>JAMLHW010000009.1 GCA_023954475.1 Anaerolineae bacterium | reverse complement strand
ACGAGGACTACGGGGGTCGGGGTTACTCTTGCCTCGATCGCGAAGGGCACGTTTGGAACTTCGGCTCCTACGATCCCTGGGCCTCCACCTAACGTGGCTTGCAGCGGTGCAGCAGGTCCTAAGTTTTTCAGCATAGCTTCAACAAGCCGAGGGGACTGTCGATTGGCTGCCCGCTGAATCTAGCGCGAGTCGATGTTGCGCGCCACATTAGGTACTTTATTAAGGAACGATGCTCAATTGAGTTGAGCAAATGAATTGTGAACGGCTAACGGTTAGTTGTGAACGAAGCAGCCACAATCTGGTAGCCAAAATCGCTAATTCGGTGTTCTCCCCCATATGATAATCTCTCTTGAAACTTCTAGCGCTGATTAACGATGGATATTTTCATTCACGATTCAGTCCGTTTCGGAGAATCGGCATTGACCGTTCACAATTCCTCATTATTGAGCCATTTATCGAAAGCCGTACCCGTACCCGCTGATTCGCTTTTGCTGAAGTTATTCAATCGCTATTTCTAGGGGTTTTGTACAGTAAGGAATAATCAACCGTGCGGATGAACAATGAAGAATTCCTGACATTAGTCAAAGGAAGTTATGTTCAAAATCCGAGGGGAGTATTAAGCTCATGTAATCGCAACATCTTGAAAAGTGTAGTACGCAAAAAGCCTCTTAAATAATTCAAGCCTCTTCAACGCATATTCAACAGATCCAAGAATGTCTTCATCGCGAGTTGAAGTGCGTTCATAACCTTGGATCTCTCGGAATATCCTTCGAATATCCTCGTCTTCTGTCGAAGATTTCAGCACAAAATCTTTAAGGTCAGTCATACTATCGTGAACTGCTTTTAACTTTTCGCTTAGATACTGAAAAGAGCGATCGGGCATTTTGTATATATGTTGCTCGTCAGTTGATTCTGGTAATTCATCAGTGATTTCGATATGTTGATTCTTTTTGTCCTCACCTGCAAATATGTCATTTGATGAATACAATCGATGAAAAAGATTCACATCTCCCATATCAAGTCGAGGCGTTTGTTTCGACAAACTTTCAAAGAACGATTTGCACTTGTGTCCAAGCTCCTGATCACGTCCAAAAGCGACAATTGTGATTTTGCCTTGCTTTCTGCGGTCCATAATAAGATTGCAAAATGAGTCAGCTGCTTTATCTTGCGAAAATGATGCGTCCCGTAAATGGTCAAACATACCTACATTGTCAATGAAAAGAGCATCTACGTTAACACAACAATGAAAGAATGCTGTGAAGTCACCTCTTTTCCTTAGATGATAGTTGAAGAATCTCCGAGTAAATTCGGAGCTAGAAAACTCGGCAACGTCTAACTCCCTTTCCTTGCACAATCTGAGTAAAAAATAGCCAAAAGTTGATTTACCGTTTCCCTCTCCACCAGTCAGAAGGGTAATTGGAGGGAGGGTCTTTTGAAATACATCTGCATAATCAACAACCAGTTCGGCTACTTCAGAATTATCTGAAAATACAGGGTAGGTCTTGGCTGAAAGTTTACTATTTAACTCGGGGAATTTACCGTACTCCTCTAGAAAGTTAACCATCAAATATTCTGGTTCAGTGGCATCCGTGGGAGTACTATATAAGTATTTTCTAACCAGATGACCGTGCGATTCGAGCTTCTTTGAAAACGCTTCTCCATCCCATAGTTGGTAGATATACTGATTCTTGCTACTATGTTCTAGAGCATTGGCATGTGAAATTGTGGTGCCACTAAACTTGCCGGTTGTAATGAAGAGAACTCCATCAACTTGATGTAATGCCATCGATAGGCTGGCGGCTGCAAAATCATGTTTTCCAACAGTGTGTTTGTGCTTGCACTCTACGAGAAACCGTCGAGTCTCTTGGCCAAATATTGATTCATAGGTTACATTGCAGAGTATATCTTTGCCTTGATCCGGCCCTCGCCCCCCTCCTAATACCTTGTAGCATCCTTCCTCTACAAGATATTCAAGACAAAGATTTTGAAATTGCTCAGGATCGATTGAATTAAAAGGTAGCATAAAGTCTGTTTTCCATCTAGCTCGACATTTCATTCTTCACTTCGCTATAATAATACATCCTATCATTAAAAGTTAGCCTTTATCTGTTCAATTGACGAAATAAAGTCCCGTAGGCTCAGATACGGATCAATTTGATAATGGCCAAAGTTACGCACAGAGAAAGAACGGGCAAGCGGCAAGTCCAGGACGAATTTGCAAATAAGTTGAGAGCGAAGCTTAACAACATGTTCATGGCTAATCAGCCTGCCAAGCAGCAGGTGCAGGATACGATTGATAACGCCATTGCCGACCGTTTTGAAGCGATGGAAACTGCAAACGTATGGTTACGCAGGGCTTCAGCCTGACGCGGCGAAACCACTGTTTGCACGAACGCGCAGCCTACCGTTGCGCGACCTAACAGCGGTTTTGACCTGTGAGCGGTAGTGAAACAGGTCAAACCGCGCCACATTAGCTGGCATTTAAGATGATGCTAATCGGTAGAGAAGAAGAACACATTGAGCTTGAGTTGCTAGAACAAGTTTCCGAGCATTCACCGACACCTGGCGATGTGCATGTTAGGGCAACAGTTAAGATTCAGGAGTTTGGTGGTAGTTATTCTGGTGTGTGGCTCTCTCAACCAGACCTAACTAAGTTTGTCGAACAACTGAAGACCCTTATAGCCCCACCATTCTCACAGGAGGATTTGAAATTGAGCGAGGTCAGCTTCAGTCTGTATTGGGAGCCTTTCAAATGTTACTGGAACCGAGTGGTGCCAGCTAACAAGTGCATGCAGTCGGACGCCGGTAAAGCCGGCGCCACGTTATGCCTGCTGAGATTGAAACTGTGCCAAGCGTACTGAGTCAGGATGGTCGTGAAGAGAGCGCAATCGAGTGGTGCGCTGTCGAGGACATGGTAGAACTCGCTCGCTGGAGTTGGACAGAAGTGGACGTTGGCTACGGACAGTTCGAGTTCTCACGAGAGCTAACCGATTTATCGCTGAACCTCTGCGTAGTCTTCGGGCTCTCGGTCCTTGAAAGAGCGCTACTTCGATCACGTAGTGAAGGCTACTTCAGCACCAGAGACTCTTCCTTCTTCGGCCTGATGCGAGCGAGCCAGGATGCTGGGTTCGCTTGGCGGGACGCTCCCCTGCTAGATCGGATCCGAAACCGCAGAAACGAGATCGCGCATCAGCGTGCCCGTTTCAGCGAGAATGAGTGTCTCGTGATGCTGCTGGCTATAGCAGAAGAACTCGAGGAGTTCGTCGGGGTTGCTCCACAGAGGCGGCTCTTCATGCACTCCAGGGGACTCTATGCACGAGCAGCGAATGGTCGTCGGTTCAGGTTCAACATCTCGTTCCCAGCAGATGTTGATCAAGAGCTTCAGGACCGAGTCTTCAGAATCGCCGAGGACGTTGCAAAGAACATGACCGAGTCCATGCTGATTCGAGACGAGCTCGATTCAGCACTCGCTGATAATGGAATCAACCTACGGATGGCCTACTTGGTGGACTTTGAGTTTGAAGCTGACGATCGGGAGGAGTTACATGAGGCATAACGGGCGCATGTAGCCGACCGCTAAGGCGTGGCGGCTGATGCGCGCCGTAAGGGCGGTTTATTTAAAGTTGTGCCCTGCCTAGCGCCAGAATCCTGACAGACATGACTCCGATCTATAAACCAATACGCCCCCTCCCGATACAATAATCCTCAGCCTGTCTTCAACACCAGGAGGCGGCGCATGATTTCAAAGAGCTTGTGCGCAATGCGTTCTGAATGCGGTTTGGTCGCTTCGCTTTCGAATAACGCTGCGCCGAACTGGTTGACAGCGACCTCTCCCGCGATGTTTTTCACGCCGATCAGTTGCAGCGTCACCACTCCGGCATTTAAGCCCGGTGGGCCATCTTCAGATGACAGGACGCGCGAGACGGCGTAGAGCGTGTCGCCGCTGACTGCCGGTTGCGTGTGGTAGCCCTCCGTATAACCCACATCCCACAACGCATTTTCGCTCGTATCACGGCTCGCCAACCCTTCCAGCCACGCAAAGACCAGTCCGCCGTAGACGATCGGTTCACCGCTCATTGCGCCGGAACGGGCATTGCTGTAGACGCGGTCGTAATGCAGTGGGTGCGTGTTGCCGAGACGATAGCTCCACGCCATGTGCTCGTCGGTTACGGTGCGTCCGTTGGGGTGGATGATGATGTCGCCCGCTTGGAGGGCAGTGGTGAGTGGTGAGTGGACAGTGGTCAGTTGCGGCAATTCGACGGTGAACGTTTCGGCCGATCCCACTTTCACTGCATCGGTATGCGTGTTGGTTGAAGGCGACTGTGTTGGAATCAGGATCGCCCGTTCGTATTGCACGACCGGTTGATCGTGCTGGTTGAACGCCGTCGTCCTGACGCGCACGATGCCCGGTTTGCTGCCGCGCCAGCGGCGACTGAGCACCAGCGACTGCGACCGCAGTGTATCCCCTGCGTAAACGGGTCGCAAAAACTGCACGTCGTAATAGCCGAGATGGGCAATCGCCTGTTCCGAATTGTTCTGTACACCCAGGCTAAGCGCGACGTTGAGCACCATCAGCGGCGAGACGAGCAGGTCGGCAAAGCCACACGCCTTTGCGTACTCGCGGTTGAGATACAGCGGATTGGCCTGCATGAACGTGCCGGCAAATTCGAGGGCAAATGACGCCGGAATGGTCCGGCCGCGCGGATGGTGGAAGGTGACGCCCGGCTCAAATTCTTCGAGAAATCGGCCGAAACGCGGTATTTTGACGCGGCTGAGATCGACGGGCGTGTTCGGGCTGAGTTCTGTTTGGCGATTGAAACGAATCTTATTCATATCAGTTTGTGCGACATGAGAAACCTCGCCAGATTTGGAAAAAGCCGGTAGTCGCTGCGTCATTGTAACGTATCTGGTGATGCTGGTCACTTGCAACTTACGTTGACTGGAAATGATTGTCGCCTGTGTGCAGGAACTTTCGGCGGTGACTCCTCGTTGTAACAGCGTGGATCATCTATAATGGCAAAAACGTTCAGGTGAGGTTTTATGAAGCTATCTAGATCAGCGCGACGTAAAAAGACCGGGTTTTTGCCAAAAACCCGCTTTCTACGACTATCTCCCACACGACTTGTTTTGCTCTTCGGTTTATTGACGGTTGGCTGTACTGCGCAATCGGCCGAGCTGACCGTGACATCGGTTCCCGCTGTGACATCAGTTGCGGCTACGCGTGTAAGTGCGCCGACGGAAGTCGGCACGACGCCTGTCGCCGAGGCAACACTTGCGCCGCCGCCGACTGCGACGGCTGTTGCTGTAGCGACAGAGACCGAAGTCGTAACCGCTGCTGCTGAACCGACTGCAACGCCGTTGCCCACAGATACGCCGCAACCGCAAACGGCGCTCACGTACGGATTGACGGAAGAGGGCGCGTATGTCGTCGGTTTCCCCGATGCCCCGGTGACGATGATCGATTACTCGGACTTCCTCTGAGGCACATGCCGGCGCTACGTGTTAGGGCCAGAAAAGGAAGTGATGAGCAATTATGTCGAGACGGGGTTGATGCAGGTCGTTTTTGTGCCGGTTCTCAATCACGGCAATCCGAGTGTGGCAGCGTCGGTTTCGGCCGATTGTGTAGCGCACCAGGATCCGCGTCTGTTTTGGGAGATGCATGGGCGTCTCTACGAGGAACAGGATCAATTGTGGTCGGCGACACGCGATTACTATGTCAATACGGCGGTCGCGATTGGTGCCGATCGCGCAACCTTTGAACAATGCTATGATGACGGCAGCGGTCTGGCACGCGTACAGGCGTTGGACGCACTGCGTCGCGAGCGCGGGATCACCAGCCAGCCGGTGTTTGACGTCAACGGCGTAATCACCGCCGGTCTGGGCAACCTTTTCCCAACCATCAACGGTGTCATTGACCAGTTGGAGCAGTGAAATGAGCAGACGAGCGATTTTGATTATCTGGGTGGTATTGGCTGCGTTACTGGTGGTGTCATCGGCTGTTTTTTACAACCAATTGCTGAGCGGCATTGTTACAGTCGCCGAATCCTTCGATAGCGGCTCGCATGCACCGGAATTGGAAGAATCGACGACGGCAGCCGTCTTGTCGCTGTTGGCATCGCTGGCAACGTTGATCGGTTTTGTGTCAACGACGATTCTGGCGTGGCGGCGTGAATCGCGCGAGGTAGAGAAGGCCAAGCTCGATTTGGTGCAGCAGGCGTATGAGATCGAAAAGCTGCGGCGCGAGTTGGATGTGCTGCTGCAGAAAGAGAGCCATGAATGACGCCCGGGGCACGGTTGGATTAGTGATGAGAGAGCGTGCGTTGTCCGACTGGGAGCGGCGTTTTGCTGCGTTTCTCGATGAATCAGTGACAGAAGATGCAGCGCATGATCGGGAGCACGTAACGCGTGTCGTGACCAATGCGCGGCGTCTAGCAGGTGACGAACAGGCGCGACTTGAAATCGTTATACCTGCGGCGTGGCTGCACGATTTTGTGCTTGTGCCCAAAGATTCTGCGTTGCGGTCGCAGGCGTCGCGGTTGGCGGCGGATGCAGCGGGCCGTTTTTTGCGCGAAGCCGGTTATCCGGCGGCGTTAATTCCGGAGATTGAGCATGCGATTGCGGCACACAGTTTTTCGGCCGAAATTCCCCCGCGCACGCTCGAAGCCCGAATTGTCCAGGACGCCGACCGGCTCGATGCGCTCGGCGCGGTCGGTATTGCGCGCTGCATCATGACCGGCGTGGCTATGGGCGGCCGACTTTACCATCCCGAAGAGCCGTTCCCCGTTAACAGGCCGCTCGACGACCACGCTTATGCAGTCGATCACTTCTATACCAAGCTGTTCAAATTGGCGGCGACGATGAATACTGCCGCAGGTCGCGCTGAAGCGGAACGGCGCACAGCGTATATGCGCGGCTATTTGTCTCAGTTGGCGCACGAAATTGCGGACGGCAGTTGACGCTGTTGCAGTGCTAATGCTTGAGAATTTTGCTCAGGAACAGCTTGGTGCGTGCGTGCTGCGGGTTGGCATAGAGTTGGTCGGGTGGGGCGATTTCGATAATCTGGCCGTCGTCCATGAAGATCACGCGGTCGGCTGCTGATCGGCCGAAGCCCATTTCGTGCGTTACCACCACCATGGTCATCCCCGCTTTCGCCAGATCGAGCATGACATCGAGCACTTCCTTGATCATTTCCGGATCGAGGGCGCTCGTCGGCTCATCAAAGAGCATGATTTTAGGTTCCATTGCCAGTGACCGCGCAATGGCGACGCGCTGCTGTTGACCACCCGACAATTGACGCGGGTATGCGTCTGCTTTTTCCGGAATACCGACGCGTTCCAACTGTTGCATCGCGATGGATCGCGCTTCCTCTTTGCTGCGTTTGCGTACCAGTCGCTGGGCAATCATGACATTGTCGATCACGGACAAGTGGTTGAACAGATTGAACTGCTGGAATACCATGCCCACTTCCGCGCGCACCGCATTGATGTTGGTTTTTTTGTCTTCCAGATGCACACCGTCAATGTACACGGCGCCGTGGGTGGGCACTTCCAGATGGTTCAAGCAGCGCAAGACGGTTGATTTACCGGAACCGCTGGGGCCGACGATGACGACGACTTCGCCTCGCCGTATGGTGAAATTGACGTTTTTTACTGCCTGGACATCGCCAAAATACTTGTGCAGGCTTTCCACTACAATGATGTCTTCACGATCGGTCATGTTAGCGTCCATCCTTGCCCAGGCGGCGTTCGTACCAGCGCAGCAACAGGCTCAATCCTATTGTCATTGAGAGATAGAGGAAGGTCAGTACGAGATACGCTTCATCAAAGCGGAAAGTGCTGCCTGCGTAGAGCCGGCTGCGCTGCGTGATTTCGCGAATAGCCAAAACCGACAACAATGATGAGTCTTTGAGCATGGCGATAAAATCGTTGCCGAGAGCCGGGGAGACATTGCGGACGGCTTGTGGCAAAATGATGCGCCACATTGCCTGCGTGTAGGTCATGCCCAGCGAACGGGCGGCTTCCATCTGACCGGAGGGAATTGATTCGATCCCCGCACGAAAAATTTCCGCCATAAATGCGCCGTAGATGATGGCCAGTGAAATGATGCCGCGTGCCTCAGGCGGGACGCTGGAATTCTCGAAGCCGAACAAATTGCTCGCTGCCGGCACAACGGTAAATGACACTGTCAGGATCAAAACGAGTGTAGGCACGCCGCGAATAAACTCGATGTACGTGATGGCTGTATTGCGTATGATCGTGTTGCGGGACACACGCCCCAAACCAGCCATCAAACCGATGACCATTGCAATGGCAAAGCCAAAGAAGGTGATGCGTGCCGTGAGCGCGATGCCGGGTACGATGAAGTCAAAAGCTTGTCTATATTCGGGGTTGACGAATATAAGTATTGCGACGAGGACGAGAAATCCGATAATGGCAATGAGCCAATAGGGGAATTCCTGCCAGGCTGAACGCCAATCGGTTTCGGTTTGGAGTTGTAATTCGGGGCCGGTCATAGTGTCTCCGTCGGTGGTAGGTTGGCGAATGATAGCGTGATTTCGGCCGAAAACAAAAAGAGCGCCAAACCAATCGATCTGACGCTCTTGTGCACACAGAAACCAGATTTTTTCTGAAAACCCGGTTTCTGAGTTGTGTCTATTGAATATCGTCGTACGTAATCGTGAACTCGTCGGTGAAATATTGCTGCGCCAACGTATCTAAGGTGCCGTTTTCCGCCAATTCTCTGAGCGCATAGTTTATTGGTTCGACCAAATCACTTTCCAGCGGGAAAATGAAACCGAGTTTGTCACTCGACAATGAGTCACCGATCAGCTTCAATTCGTCAGAGTTGACACCCTGATAGCCTTGACCGGCGGTTTCGTCGATGATGACGGCATCCAAATCCCCATTGATTAGCGCTTCAACGGCAAACGGGAATTGTTCAAATGCCTGAATGCGGTCTTCGGGCAGGATGTTGGAGGCGGTTTCAAAGTTGGTGGTACCGGTCTGTGTGCCGATGATCAGACTATCGTCGGCTGCAAACTCATCCATATTGGCAAAGCGATCTTCGTCGATACGAACGAGCAGGCGCTGATCGATGTTGATATATCCATCGGAAAAGGCCACTATTTCAGCACGGTCTTCGGTGATGGTAATACCGTCAGCGGCCATATCGAATTGGCCGTCGGCGACTGCTTGAATCATGCCTTCCCAGGCTGCTTCGACATAGACAGGTGTGCAATTGATCAACTCACAAATCGCGTCGATGGCGTCGTAATCCCAGCCCGCCGCTTCACCGGTTTCAATTGAGATGTAGTTGAACGGCAGGTAGGCGTTTTCAACAGCAACGGTAATTTCACGGCCACCCAGATCAGGCGCATCATCCATTGCCGCATCATTGCTTTCAGTCGTCGTTTCATCAGCGGCGGTTTCTGATGAATCTGAATCGCTCGACGAACATGCGGCGAGCATGAGCAGTATTGTTGTTAACACAGTAAACAGTATCAGGAATTTGCGGTTTTTCATTCTTCTTTCTCCTTAGTCTGTGGTCTGATAATCACCCCGCGTGTTCGCACGCAGGTTACTTCATACCAGTATGCAGCAAAAGGCTGTAGGGGGCAACGTGGTGTTAGCAACAGGCGGGTGTTTGCGAGTTGGCGCCGCTAAAGAGCGTTATCGGTTATTCGGCCGAATCAACGATGCCCGGCTCAACTACCTGCTGCTCTGCTGCCAATTGTGGGCGCGCTTCTTCCGGCTCAACTAACACCGGTAACGTATCAACACCTACCAGACGCTTGACACTGCGGGTCGCTTTGCTCAGCACGCTTTCCTCGTAGAGGTCGATCAGAATTGCGGCTAAATCACTCAAAGAATCATAATCACCGTATAAATCAGCAAGCTGTTCCCGATGCTTCGACATCCATACGAACAAGTCAGCTTCCGTACGACCGGGAAAAGACGCCATCATGCCTGATTCGTGGATGATTTGAACCGTGGGCAAATAGACCATTTCATACCAAAACGGCACAGTATCTTTGAATAGTTTGGGTTCGTTGTCGATGATCTGGAGTTTTTGCCGTAACGCCTCGATTTGGGCGAATAATTCATTGTAACGACCCGGAGCAGTGAAGCGAATGGTGTGTTCTGGAAACAACTCGCGCAAACCTGTTTGAGATTCAAAAGAGCGTTCGCCTAGTTGAATGAGAATGTCGTCCAGCGGTGCACTGGGATCGAGTTCGAGATCTTTTGGAAATGCCCAGACATGCGCTTCAATTGTCGACAAGCCCATACTGCGTGCTATGGCGGTACGATGATTGCCGTCTTTGACAAAATAGACGTCGCCAACCTGATACAATTCGATTGGCGGCCAGCCGGTCGAGGCGGCAAGGGTTTCGACTGTGATCCAGCGGTCGCGCAGGTTATCATTGAGGGGCAAGAAATCGCGTGTAAATTCACGATAGCGGCCAACACTACCGATGATCTGAGCGATAGGTATTTCCTGAATGCCCCGATACATTGGATTGTTAAGTCTCAGCTCCGTACGTACCGCATCAAACGGAAGCAGTTGACCGCCTTCACCGCGCAATTTGGCACCCAATTGGTGACGGCGGGCTTGTTTTCGTGCCTGTATAAACGCTTCACGCGCCTTGCTGCGTTCAACATCTATGTTGCTCATGGTACGAAGTGTAAATTGACAGCCATTGCCGAGCAATGGGTAGAATACATAAAATTGTATCGAAAGAGTTGATGCATTGTAACATACTCAATAGAAATTTGATCAATTGTGGAGTTGATAATGACACGAAAAAGTTATGCGACGACATCAAGGCGTTTGCAACGCAGTGCGCCTGCCATGCGCTTGTTTGAAAAGGCGAAACGACTGGGTATCTGGAATCCAAGTGACATTGACATGGCACAGGATGGGATGGATTGGCAGCAACTGGATTCGGCCGAAAAAACAGTCATGCTACACCTCACGTCGCTCTTCCAGGCCGGTGAAGAAGCAGTGACACTCGATCTGTTGCCGTTAATCGGGGCAATTGCGCAGGAAGGGCGCATTGAAGAGGAAATGTATTTGACGACGTTCTTGTGGGAAGAAGCGAAACACGTCGACTTTTTCAATCGCGTACTCTGCGATGTCTTTGGGCATGACGGCGATTTGAGCGAGTTTATCGACGACAACTACCGCCTGATCTTTTTCGACGCATTGCCGACTGCGCTGCACGCGCTGCAAACTGATCGCTCCCCGGCAGCGCAACTGCGGGCTTCGGTGACGTACAACATGATTGTGGAAGGTGTGTTGGCGGAGACCGGTTACCAGGCGTACTTCACGGTGCTGGAGCGCAACAATCTGATGCCCGGCGTGCGCGAAGGGGTGCGGCTGCTCAAGCAAGATGAGTCGCGTCACATCGCGTACGGCGTCTATCTGATTTCGCGATTGGTGGCGGCAGACCCGGCGTTGTGGGCGGTGGTTGAGGAGACGATGAACGCCTTGCTCATGCCGACCCTGGCGGTGATTGGGGATATTTTCGGCCGATATGATCCCATGCCGTTTGGTTTGACCGAAGATGAATTCGTCGCCTATGCGTTGGGGCAATTTCAGAAGCGTATCGGCCGAATTGAAAGCGCCCGTACCGCTTCACTTGACGAGATCGAAACTGTGACTCGTATCGTTATTGATGCCGACGACGCATAAATCAAAAAGCCTCTGACTGCAATTTGCTGTCAGAGGCTTGACGATTGATTGAGATTGCTGACCGTCAAACTTTGCCGGTCGCCAAGGCTACCTTGACTTCGGCAATCGCTTTCGTCACCTCGATCTCACGCGGACAAGCATTGGTGCAATTGAATATTGTGCGGCAGCGCCACACGCCAAACGTGTCACCGACGACGTTGAGCCGCGACTCGGCCGCTTCGTCGCGACTGTCAAAGATGAACCGGTGCGCATTGACAATCGCTGCCGGACCGACATACTTGCCGTTGGCCCAATAGCTGGGGCACGATGTCGTACATGCAGCGCACAAAATGCACTTGGTCGTATCGTCGAACTTCTCGCGATCAGCTTGTGACTGCAACCGTTCACGCCCGTCGGCCGGTGCGGGTTCGTCGTTGATGAAGTACGGCAGTACAGAGCGATAATGCTCCATGAACGGCTCCATATCGACGATCAAATCTTTCAGTACCGGCAAACCTAAAATCGGTTCGACCTGTATGTTAATGGAGTCGGCACCTTCTTTGCCCAGTCGCGAAATGAGCATTTTGCAGGCCAATGAATTGGCACCGTTGATGCGCATGGCGTCAGAACCACACACCCCGTGCGCACAGGAACGGCGCAGCGCCAGCGTGCCATCGATTTCCCATTTGACACGGTGTAGAACGTCGAGCACGGAGTCGGTGCGACTGCAATCTTGCAGTGTGTATTCCCCCCACCATGCCTTGGCTTGTTTTTCAGGATTGTAGCGTCGTATCTTGATATTGACTTGCATGGCGACACTCCTAATAGACGCGCGGTTTGGGTTCGTAGCGTCCCAATGTGACCGGTTTGTACGTCAATTCAAACGATCCATCACTTTGTAAAGTGGCAAACGTGTGCGTGAGCCAATTGTCATCATCGCGTTCCGGATAGTCATCGCGGGCGTGGGCGCCACGGCTCTCGGTGCGGGCGATGGCAGAAGCGGCTGTCGCACGAGCGAGGTCAATCAGGCAGCCCAACTCCCACGCTTCCAGTAAATCGGTATTGAACTGTTTGCCTTTGTCATCGACGGTTATGAAACGGGTGTAGTCGGTTTTAATTTCGTCCATGTCGTTGATGGCTTTGGCCATCTGATCATGAACGCGGAAGACGCTGACGTTGGCAGTCATCGTCTTTTGCATCCGGTCACGCAAAGTGTAGGTTTTCATGTTGCCTTCGTTGTTGCGGATGCGGTCAAACTCGGCCATGATTTCTTCAGCGGGGTTGTCGGGTAGTGGCAGCAATTCGGCCGAATCGCAAAAATCTGCCATTCTGACCCCGGCCCGTTTGCCGAACACAACCAGGTCCGTCAACGAATTTGTGCCGAGGCGGTTCGCGCCGTGTACGGACACACAGGCGACTTCACCTGCTGCATACAAACCGGGCAATACCCGATTTTCTGCATCCAGCAACACTTCACTGTCCACATTCGTGGGAATGCCGCCCATCGCATAATGAGCCGTCGGCTGAACCGGCATCGGATCTTTCACCGGATCAACACCGAGGTAAGTGCGCGTAAAGTCTGCGATGTCCGGCAACTTCTGCTCAATGTACTCGCGCGAAATGCGCATATCTTCGCCGTCTTTTTCGAAGTAGTGGTTGACCGTTTCTGGTGTCACATCGAGATGGACATAATTCTTGCCGTTGATGCCACGCCCGGCCTGCACTTCCAGATAAATAGCGCGGCTGACCACGTCACGACTGGCGAGGTCTTTGATCGAAGGCGCATACCGTTCCATGAACCGTTCGCCTTCACCGTTGATCAGGACACCCCCTTCGCCGCGTACACCTTCGGTGATCAGGATGCCGAGCTTAAAGATGCCGGTCGGGTGGAATTGGAAGAACTCCATATCCTGCATCGGGATGCCACGCCGCATACAAATGGCTGCTCCATCACCCGTGAGTGAGTGCGCGTTGGAAGTCACTTCCCAGCAGCGGCCCCAACCACCTGTGGCAAACATGACCGCTTTACTGTGGAAAATATGGAACGAGCCATCGGCGATGTTAATGGCAACGACACCGCGCACCGTGTCATCAACTCGGATCAAATCGACGACCTGATATTCATCAAAGAAGTTGACCTTATTCTTGAGGCAGTTTTGATAGAGTGTCTGCAAAATCATGTGACCAGTGCGGTCAGCAGCATGGCAGGCGCGATAGACCGGACGATTGGTCTCGTTGTTGGTGTGACCGCCGAAGCGACGTTGTGAAATGCGTCCGTTTTCGATGCGATCAAATGGTAAGCCCATGTGCTCCAGTTCAACGACGACATCAATAGCGTCCTGACAGAGTACATCGACGGCATCCTGGTCTGCAAGGTAGTCAGAACCTTTGACGGTATCGTAGGCGTGCCATTCCCATTTATCTTCTTCCAGATTGGCAAGGGCGGCACCGATGCCACCCTGGGCAGCGCCGGTGTGGGAACGAGTTGGATATAGTTTGGAGATGACGGCGACATTGGCCGACTTTCCGGCATAGAGCGCAGCCATCATGCCTGCGCCGCCTGCGCCGACGATGACTGCGTCAAAAGTGTGTACGGTGGGGTTTGCCATTGTAAAACTCTCTTGATTATTGGCCTAGTGCGGCGGCATCCATCGCAGCCGGATCGGCCGAAGCGATTGCATAACCGGCCCAGACGATGCTGACAACGAGGAAGATGACCAATAAAATGTTGATAACTTTCATCGCGCCGCGATTGTGAATGTAATCTTCAAGAACATTGCGGAAGCCGTTGATGCCGTGCGTGAGTGCGAAAACGAGCAGGGCCATGTCATACACTTTCCAGCCCCAGGATGACCATTGTTCGGCGACGAATTCTACGGAGAGATAATGTACATTGTTGAAGATCAGTTGCAGCATCACATGGCCGACGGCCAGAATGACCAGTATGATGCCTGATGAGCGCATGAACATGAAGGCTGTGCGTTCGAAGTTGGCTTTGACACGGACATTGCGTATGGTTCTGCTGTCAGTGTTGCTAATCGTTGTTGCCATGATTTGTACCTCTATGAACCGATGCCGTACAAGCTGGTTGGAGGGAAGCTGAAGCAACTTGCGCCGGTTGCTGTTTGACCTGCCCATTCCCATACTGGTGGATGCTGGCAACTATCGACGATGCCGAGGAGCAGATAAAGGCCGAGCGGTACGAAGACGATCAGGAATAGAACCCAGACAATCGTGACGCTGCGTTTTTGCTGATGCCACCAGGTTGGCTTGTAGTCGAGCAGTGTGATGCGTAGCCCATTAAAGGAATGGAATAAGACGGCACCAAAGACGGCGATTTCACCGAGACCGAAAAACGGGGTTTTGAACACCTCAATTGTCCAGGCGTAGACGTTTGGCGCAAAGCTGGCATTGGCTGTGTCCCAAACGTGGATAACGAGGAAGGCGAGGATTCCGAGACCAGCGAGGCGGTGAGCCAGCCAGGTGTATTGACCGGATCGACCACGGTAGCGGATGCTCTCAGTGACGGTTGTGATGAGCGTACCCATGGACGTACCTCCAAAGTGTTAGTGAAAATCAAACGAAGGCTTTGTGAATTGTAACACAATTCGAAGCAAAGCCTAGCCGAAATTGGTGGTGCCGGGTCGGTATATGGGGCTGGAATTCGGCCGAATTTGCCAAATTGATTGCCTGTTTGACTGGTGTTTTTCGGCCGATTTGAAATTTGCCATCCACACGCATGCCTGATAAAATGCGCGTTACTCAGCCGAAGTGGCGGAACAGGCAGACGCGCTACGTTCAGGGCGTAGTTCCTTTTACAGGAGTGTGGGTTCGACTCCCACCTTCGGCACACAAAACCCCGGTCACAGCCGGGGTTCTCTGTTTCAACCCGCCTCTGTGTGAGACAACACCAAACTCAGAAAACAATGCTTTGCAACCGAGCAAATCATTTGAGAAATCCTGCACAAACCGTTATAATCGCGTTGTCGATAGGGCGTGGGAAACACTACAGAGTGTAAAGGCTTGCGTCACGCTTTTCAATCCCTGTCAAATGGGCACAATGAGGACAATTGTATGAACGTCATCGTCTTGGCTGCAGCCATTGCCATAGTGACAATATTGCTAGGGTTTCTCTTCATGGTTTTATTTACGCGTTTCAGCGTTGCCGTTGAAAGGAACTCGATTGCCATTGAAACGGAAGATCGGGCGCGTAAAGCGGTCAATCCGCAAGCGACGGCTGGTTTTGCCATCAATCTACAGGGTGATAGTGAAGAGCAGTTGAGACAGGCGCGTCTGTTGGCTGCAAAGCAGGCGGCTGCTTTACCACGTGGCGGCAATCTCGGTATCGGCCGATTGGATACGACCGATGCCCGCGAAAACAAAAAGACAGCCAGTAAAGGCGTTGAAAGCGATCCCATCACTGCCGTCAAGATCGCAAAATTCCATACGTGGCAGGGATTGCAAATTGACCGGACTCAAGTAGCCACGCCAACCGCAGCGGCGACAGGCTCGACCAAAATGGTGAAACGCAAACTGGAACCGGGCAAAGATTATCCGGTTACGGAAATTACAGACAGCATGTCGCCGCAGGAGAAACGTGCGGCACGCGTTGCCAACGCCAAAGCCAAATCGGCCGCCTATAAAGCGTTGAAAGAATCCGGTCAGATGATGGTTGCCGAAACTGTGGCTGCGCCTGCTGCACCTGCGACTGCCGCTGTTCCCGCTGCAGCCACCGCGATTCCGGAACCGGAATATATTGAAATAACTGACGACATGTCGGCCGATGACAAACGCAAGGCACGCATCGCCAACTCAAAAGCCAAGTCAGCTTACAATAAGGCGCTCAAAGCGGCCGGCGTTGATCCGAGTGCAGTGAGTGCGGTTGCGTCTGCACCAACTGCCCCTGCCGCTACGCCAGCAGAGGCACAACCGGAAACCGGTGGCGCTGACGTGTCTGGCATTCCCAAACCCGAACTCATCGAAATAACAGATGATATGGCTCCTGAAGACATCCGTGCGGCGCGTATTGCCAATTCCAAGGCAACGTCTGCATACAAGAAAGCACTCAAAGCAGCCGGAATTGATCCGAGCAGCGTAACGATCTAGTCAGAACAGCATTTCAGATCTAACTTGACAGAGCGCACTTGGTGCGCTCTGTTTGCTTCTTTCCTTTACTCTTTTACCCTATACCGCGTCCTCTCAATTGAAAGTCATATGCATGCCCGTAATGTTAACAGGATTCTATGGTGCCTGGTGTATAACTGTCGTGTTGAGAATCTGGGAAACGCGATGTGGCTTGCAAGTCGCATGGAACGGTATAGGATGCCAACATGGTTGTAGAGGAAATGGTTGTAGAGGAAGAAGAAAACACCACTCACGCAATTCTCGATCCGCGTGTGCGCGAACGCGAATACATGCTCGCCATTGGTCGGGCATTGACGGCAGAATTGGAGTTGACTGAGGTGCTCCGGGTTATTTTACGCGCTTCGGCCGAATTGATTTCGTCCCGCGCAGGCGTGGTCATGCTGGCCGAGCCATCCGATCAGACCTTCCGGGCGGTTGCTTCCTACGGCATTCCTGCGCGCGTTTTTCGCCGCTTTGACGAATTGTTGATCGGAATCCCTTACGCTGACGGCACAAAACAAGATACGCTCGACACGGTAAAGCAACTGGTCAAGTCGATGGCAGAGGCGACGAATCCGACTTTGACGCAGTCGCTTGGCTTACCCATGTACGACGGCGATGCCATTGTTGGCGTGATCTTCGTTTTCCACACGCGACAATACCATATCACTCATAGCCTGGCGCGTTTCTTGCAGAGCTTTGCAGCACAGGCTGCGATTGCCGTCAAAAACGCTCGTTTGTACGAAGCGGTCATCGCCGAAAAACGACGACTCAACGCCATCTTGCAGCAAAATGCAGAAGGCGTAATGATTCTCGATCCGCTACTGCGCATCACAGTCTTTAATGCTGCTTTGAGTCGTATGACCGGAATTTCGGCCGAAGATGCGATTGGTCATCTGCATCACGACGTTTTTAAGTGGTGTTCGTTGAATTCGGCGATGAGTCTGGCACAAGCGTTGGAAGAGGGATGGCCATATGCGACGGGAGATCCGTTGTATGTTGAAGGCGAGTTCCGGTGCAATGGTGACAAAACCATCAGTCTGGGTGTTACCTATGCACCGCTTATTGACGATAAAGGCAATATGGTAAACATCATTGCCAATGTGCGTGATTTGACGCGTTATAAAGAGGAAGAGCGTCTGCAAAAGACGTTTATTTCAGTAGTGAGCCACGAGCTTAAAACGCCGGTTTCAATTATCAAAGGTTACGCAGGTACGCTGCTGCGCAATGATGTCGATTGGCCACGTGAACTGGTCAATGATTACCTGGCAACGATTGAAGAAGAAGCGGATGCACTGACTGATCTGATCGACAATCTGTTGGAGGCATCGCGTTTGCAGGGCGGTACATTTTCGCTTGATTTGCACAGCGATGTTTCGGTAGCGTCAGTTGCCCACAGCGTGGCGCGTAAATTTGCGACACAAACAGACAACCACGATCTCGAGGTGCATTTCCCCGACGATTTTCCCGTTGTGCCAGGCGATGAGAAGCGCTTGACGCAAGTATTGAATAACTTGTTGAGCAATGCGATTAAGTATTCGCCTGACGGTGGTGATATTGTCATTTCAGGTAGTGCGCTGCCTGAATATGTCACTGTTTCAGTTCGCGATGGTGGTATTGGCATTCCGGAACACGAGAAACATCGGATTTTTCAGAAATTCTCACGTCTGGACAATGCGCTGAGCCGCAAGACGGAAGGAACAGGACTTGGTCTTTACTTGACGAAGGCAATTGTCGAGGCGCATCATGGCTGTATCTGGTTTATCGATAACGGGGACGAGCCGGGAACGACGTTCACGTTTTCATTGCCGCGTTCGGCCGAATTGATGTCGTGACGGTTTTCAATTCGTAAACACAGTACACAAACTGTCCGGATTGCACGTGAGCAAACCGGATAGCTTTTTTACAGCGCAACAAACAGGAGATTTCATGCAGACACAGTTGACATGCCCGCAATGCAGCACGCCGATTACGGCGCAAATCATTCAAGTGATCAACGTTGATCGCTATCCACAGCTCAAGAATATGCTGCTTTCCGGGCAACTGAATGTAGCGCAATGCCCGACGTGTGGTTGGGCAGGGCAGGTGGGGACACCGCTCGTTTATCACGAGTCGGCACATGAGTTGTTCATGGCCTTTATCCCGTCTGAAATGGGATTGTCGCATATGGACGAACAACAGCTAATCGGCCGATTGACGCGTGCCATTGTCGACGAGACGCCGATGGAAAAACGGCGCGGCTACATGCTGCAGCCCCCCATGCGTGTGATGCGCTGGCAAACTTTTGTTGAAAAAGTATTGGAGACAGAAGGTGTCACTGCCGAGATGTTGGCCGATCAACAAAAACAAGTTCAATTATTGCAGGAAATGCTCGACGCTGACACAGAAACGCTGGACATATTGATTCGCGAGCGCGGTGATGAGTTGGGAGAACTAGCTTTTTCCGTGCTGCGCTCTTCCATGGAAAGTGCATCCCAATCCGGGCAAACGGAGCAATTGGTCAAGATGACGAACTTGCAGTGGCGGTTGATGACTGAAACTGAGACAGGTCGGCGGCTGGAAAGACAGCAACTGGCAGTGCACGCCCTGACGAGAGCAGCCAAGGAAGACGATGCACTCACGCCGGGCCTGTTGCTAGAGCACATTTTGCGTCATGTTGACGATGATGATGTGGTCGATGCACTGGTCATGGCCGGAGGCAGCGCCTTAAACTACGAGTTCTTTGCGGAATTATCGGCCGAAATTGAAAGCAAAGCCCGCGCGCATGACAAAGCCACCGTTAAAAAGCTCACCGCGCTGCGTACCCGTCTCCTGGCTGTGTACGACGAAATGCGCTCAGCGTCCGAAGAAATCGTGCGCCATGCGGCCGACATATTGCAGGAAGTCATCACTGCGCCGGACATACGTGAGGCATTGCTGACACATCTGGATGATCTGGATGAAACATTCACTTATGTGTTGGCTGCCAATATTGATCAGGCTGAAGCCACCGGCAATGAAGCTGCCCTGGCCCGTTTGACCGAGGTTCAGGAGACGTTACAGGAACTGGCAATGGAATCGGTGCCTCCGGAGATTCGCATGATTAACGACATGATCAGCGCCGAGTCAGAAGCGGAAGCCCGCCGCATTCTCAATGAAAACAGCCACATGGTGACACCGGAATTGGCAGAGGCTTTGAAGCAACTCGAAAACAACCCGGCTGCCCAGGGCAATCCTGAATTGCTTGAGCGCGTTCGCGCTGTGCAACGCATGATTAACGCCAATCTGGCACTGCGAATTTAGCAGAGTAACCGTTATCGTTTGACGTTCTCAGAAGCCGAGTTCCTGATAAAACTCGGCTTCTTTTGATCTAAGCGCATCTGCGAATTTTGCCGTGATTTCTTTGGTAAACCGTTCCCATTTCTTTATGCTGCAAACCACGTTACGATTCCCAGAATAAACAATATCGCCAGGGAGTAGATCGTCACCTGCCGTAAAACGGCCGATTCGTCTCCGTCTTTCACCGTGCTGACGCCGACGACGACTTTTGCCGGTGCAAAAATGCTGCCGATTGCGCCGCCTGCTGTTTGTGCTGCCAGAATCACAGAGATCGATACGCCTAGCGCGCCTGCTGTTTGCATTTGCAGTGATCCGAAAACGACGTTGCTGTTTGTGTTGCTGCCGGTCATAAATGCGCCCAATGCGCCAATGAAAGGGCTGAGAAACAGGAAGAATTGGCCTGTATTGGCGCTAAAGACTTCGGCCAGCAGTTGTGTCATACCGGCATATTGCATTGTGACAGCCATCGCAACCAATGCGACGATACTGACTGTACTTTTGCGTGATCCTTGTATCGTTTTTCTGACGAGCGGGCCGAAACTGTAATGTGGTTGATCGGCCGATTCGCGTTTGACGAATGTGCCACGCCAGCGAAACCATAAAAATGCCAGTAGACTGGTGTACAGCAACAACGCACCGGGATGACCGAACACGCTAATCGAACGACCGGGCCCGGCTTCCGTTTGCCAACCGAATCGGGTTGTCACTGCCGGGAATTCGTAGTTGAGTTGTATTGCATTTAGCGGTTCTTTGAGAAGGAATGAAGCAACCAGGATGACAATTATCAGAATGAAATACGGCGTAAATGCGATTGCCAATCGCCTGATGTTGACGGTTTGCCCTGTGTAGGTCTTGCGTGATTGGCCGATTTCGAAAATGCCGTAGCGGAAATCGATGATGGCAACGGTCAGTCCGACCAGTCCGGCGCCGAACGCTGCCAAGTTCCAGAATCCGGCTACGGCCAAAGCCCATTGTGTACTACCCATGACGACTGTGAGGACGATTAGCCGCAGCCATTGTTCCCGCAGTGCCGTTTTCCCCGCTGTCGCCCACAATACGGCGATTCCGCAGAGCAGACAGCAAAAGAACAGGTATTCGGCCGAATTGCCCGCCAATTGTTCACCCGATAATCCTGTTGCCGCCATCAATGAAATAAAGGATGAGCCGAGCGAACCAAAGGTGACCGCCCAACCATGGCCCAACAGCGCCACCACCACCGCCGTTGTCGGCGTAAAGCCAACGCCTACGAGAAGTGGCGCGATTACAGCGGCCGGAACGCCGAATCCAGTCGCACCCTGCAAAAACGATCCGAAAACAAACGCGAGCAACAATGCTTGCGCCGGTTGCGTGTGGGCCAAACGAGGTAATTCGGCGCCTATAACATCAATCGCACCGGCGTCATTGACGACATTGTAGAGCAGCAGTGCCATCCAAATCAGATAGAGGACGAACAGGGACAAAAGAAGTGATTTGCCGAAAGCAATCACCAACAGGTCAATTCCTGACCCAAAAAAGAGGACAGAGACGAGAATTGCGAGCGACCAACCTGCCAAACCCGCTTTGCTGCCGCCCCATTTAAGCCCGATCATGAGGAAGAGAACGAGTAAAATAGGCGATAGTGCCAGTAGAATCGTACCCCAATTGACAGGTGGCAATGACATGGTCGGGAGTATAACAGATTCGGCCGAAAATCGTCCGTGTGCTTTGCCTGGCTGCGCATGGACAATTCGTTTGCACGCTAAAATTACTTGACGCAACTTCGTTAGATGATACAATGTTTCTATGAGCCATTAATGAGTTGGCGCAAGCTATTTGAGTAACTTGGAGTATTGCTTCCAACTTGCTCACCCTAAAATAGCTTGCAGTTGCCAAGTAACAAATGGAGCCGTCTCAGGGGTAACATAACAGTAATTATTTGTGAATATGCATTTCGGTCTTAACAAGTGACCTATCTGCAAGCGCCTTTCAGCGCTTTTCAGTATTGACAATAACTACAAAGATGGTTCAGATGTCCAATGGTACCAGTCCTATTCTGATACATGTTGTTTTCAATAAATGAAGATAACCTTATTAGCTATGCATTTACGACACGCATTATGCCTTATCAGGGTGATGTGCGACGTTGAATGATCCCCAAATGCAGCGACAGAATTTTGTTAGCCTACGACTAATCGGCTTGAAATACGGTTACAGTGACAATTGAGGAGGTGTATATACGACCTGAAATGTAAAGTGCATGTGTTTGATGTTTGGCAATGGCGACTGACTTCAATTGATCGTTCGCCTGTCAATAAGTGACATGTTTAATTCACAAGTTGGAGGAACTCCCAAGAGATGAAGCAAGTAAAATATCTGTTAATACTCGTGGCTCTTTTTGCAATCGCAGCCACGGCTGGTGCGGCAACAGATTCTGGTAATCGATCAGCTGATGGTCAAACCAGCAATTGGTATGCTGTCATAAACCATGAAGCGAATACAAGCGGCGCGGCCGAATATATCGTTTTATTGGATGAACCAGCGGCCGCCGTTTATACTGGCGGTGTTCAGGGTCTGGCTCCGGCACGTTCCAGTGCTGATGCAGCATTGGCCTATGCCGGGTATCTCCAGGCACAGCAAAATGATTTTGTAAACGGCATCGAGACGCAATTCGGCCGAAACATCGATGTCGTCACCACCATGCAATATGCACTCAACGGCGTCATCATGGTGCTCGAACCCGATGAAGCCGTCGCATTGGTGTCAAACCCTGCTGTAACTCACATAGAGCGTGCAGTAGATCAAGAAATCCTCACTGACGCCGGTCCAACCTGGATTGGAGCAAACGAAGTGTGGGATGGCACGGCAACCGGCATGGAAGCCCTCGGGGACGGTGTAGTCATCGCCGTGCTCGACTCTGGTGTCAACTACGACCACATTTCATTTGCCGCAACCGACAAATTTGGTTACACCATCACCAATCCGTTAGGCGATGGCGTTTACCTCGGTGCCTGTGACCCCACAAACGTGGAACAATACGATCCCAATGCCACCTGCAACAGCAAGCTAATCGGTGCATATGACGTGTTGAATGGCAGCCCGACGCTTCCCAATGGTGAAGACGAAAATGGTCATGGCAGCCATACAGCCAGCACAACCAGCGGTAACTTTGTTGATGCTGTCGTTGAGGCGCCCGCATTGACAGGAGATCTGGTTTCGCAGATTTCTGGTGTGGCCCCGCATGCTAACCTGATCACCTATGACGTATGTAGTTCAAACGGTGGACAATCTTGCTCAGGTGCAGCTCTGGCTGCAGCACCCGACATTGTAGCCATGAACATCATGGTTGACGGCGCAAACATTCGCGCACTCAACTACTCCATTTCCGGTGGTTCGAATCCCTACAACGATGCAGTCGAATTGGGATTCCTGAACCTTTCAGACTTGGGCGTGTTTGTGTCAGCTTCTGCCGGTAACAGTGGGCCAACCCCTGGTACAGTTGCCCATGTCTCCCCCTGGGTTAATACGACAGCAGCTTCAACCCACAACCGCACGTATCCTAACCGCCTAATCAACATGGCCGGTGGCGCAGCACCTGCTGATATGAACGGTGCCGGCATCACCGACGGTTATGGCCCGGCTCCCATCGTTTATGCTGGTGACTTCAGCAACGGCGATCCCAACCCAGAGCAATGCCTCAATCCATTCCCCCCTGGAACGTGGACAAATGGTGAAATCGTTGTCTGCGACCGCGGTACGATTGCGCGTGTTGACAAGGGTGCCAACGTCCTCGCCGGTGGTGCTGGTGGCTTTGTGCTGGCTAATGTCGATGCTCAGGGTGAATCTATCGCCGGAGATCGCCACTTCTTGCCGGCCGTTCACGTCGGTGATACCAATGGTGACCAACTGCGTGCCTGGCTTGCAGCCAATCCGGTTGGTTCTCTGACAGCTGAAATTGAAGGGTTCCTCGGTACGGATCTCGATCCGGCCAATGGCGACATTATGGCTGACTTCAGTTCGCGTGGGCCCAATAATACTTTTGATGTCTTGAAGCCTAACGTAACTGCTCCAGGCGTTACCATTCTGGCGGCTGTCGCCGACGGTGGTGTTGGTCATCCAGAAAGCCCTCCGGAATACGATTACCTGCAAGGTACATCGATGTCCAGCCCCCATGCAGCCGGTGCCGGCGCGCTCATGGCTGAGGTACATCCTGACTGGACACCGCATCAAATCAAATCGGCTATCATGATGTCAGCCGTGAATGCCACGGTGGTCAAAGAAGACGGATCAACACCGGCCGATGCGTTTGATCAAGGCGCTGGTAGCGTACGTGTTAACAAGGCAGCCGTCGCCGGTTTGACCTTGAACGAGACCACCGCCAACTTCATAGCTGCCAATCCAATACTTGGTGGCGATCCGGCTGCATTGAACGTTGCCAGCATGCAGAACAGTGACTGCGCCGGCTCCTGTAGTTGGACACGGACGGTACAAAGCGTCCTCGATACGACACAAGAGTGGGATGCATCACTGGTAATGCCTGTAGGTATGACCGGCTCGGTGACTCCTAGCAACTTTACGCTGGCTCCAGGCGCAACCCAGGAACTGACAATTGAAGTTGATGGAAGCGGCTTGCCAGCAGGAAGCTGGGCCTTTGCTCAGCTGAACCTCGATCCGGCTCCTGCCCGGGCACCGATTTCCGCTCCTGAAACAACTGCTGCCAGTACACCGGACACTTGGACCGACGAAGTTACTGATAACGCAGGTGCCAATAACGTTCTGCCTCCGGCAGGTGTTGAAATATGGCAAGCTCCATCAGCAGTGCTGTATGACAATGGTCCATTGGTCAACTGCGCCGGTTGCGGCGGTGGTGGTGCTGATGCCAGTCGTCTTCAAAGCAGCTTGGGTATGACCACCCTTGGTTTCGGCCATCAGGTTCTCAATGATAACTGGGTCGCTGATGACTTTACCGTTTCCGATGCTGAAGGCTGGACGCTCGACAGTGTGACATTCTTTGCCTATCAGACCAATTCAACCACAACATCGACGATGACCGATGTCAACTGGATACTGTATGATGGTCAACCCGGTGCCGGTGGTACGATGATTTACTCCGGTAGTGGCATCGATGCCAGTGTTTGGTCCGGTATTTATCGTGACTCGGAGACCAGTGCCGGTAACACCGCACGTCCGATTATGGCGACGACTGTTGGTCTGGGTGCAATAAGCTTGCCTGCCGGCAATTACTGGCTCGCCTGGCAAACTGACGGCACTTTGGCATCTGGCCCATGGGCACCACCGATCACCATCAATGGTCAAACGACGACAGGTAATGGTTTGCAGTCCCTTGCCGGTACTAATGCGTGGGCCCCTGCCAACGATACTGGTTCAGCGACGCAGCAAGGTTTCCCCTTCGTTATTGAAGGTACGGTCGGCACTGGTGGTGGCGGCGGTGATGTTCTCGCAGCCCACATGCCAATTGCCATCATACCGTCTGGTTCAGGTACACCGCCCAGCATCGTACTTGATCCGGCTCTACTCTCCGCGACACAAGCGCCAGATACCACGACTATGCAGACCCTGAATGTCGGCAATGTCGGTGATCAGACGCTTGACTGGTCGATCTACGAGGATGCCGGTGCCACGCGTAACTTCGTCGACTGGATGGATAACTTCGATAGTTATGCTACTGGTCAGGATTTGCACGGCGTTGGTGGCTGGAAAGGTTGGTTCAACGATCCGGCTGCTTCCGCATCGACAACGGATGCACAAGCTCTGAGTGCACCTAATTCTGTGGATATTGTTGGCGCCGCTGACCTTGTTCACGAGTACAGTGTTGATGACGGGTTCTGGACCTATACTGCATACCAGTATGTCCCGGGTAACATGACCGGTGACTCGTTCTTCATCTTGCTCAATCAGTACGATGATGCCGGCGCGTCAAATAACTGGTCTGTTCAGGTCCATATGAACGGCGACACGAACCTTGTTCTTGCCGATGGTATTGGAGCCGGCTCACAGTTGCCGTTGATTCGTGATCAATGGGTAGAGCTACGTGTGGAAATCGACCTGGTAAACGACTTCCAGGAATTCTACTACGATAACCAATTGCTCTACTCCGGTTCCTGGTCTGACGGTGTCTCCGGTGGTGGTATCACTTCCATAGGCGCGGTTGACCTGTTCGCCAATACGGGCACATCTGTCTACTATGACGATATGAGCCTCATTGAGCAAGTAGCCGGTACCTGTGATTTGTCTAGCGACATCCCGTGGGTTAGCGTCAATCCGACCTCAGGTTCAACTGCTGGTAATAGCAGCACGCCAGTTGATGTAACATTCGACTCGACCGGATTGGCTGAAGGCACGTACAATGGCACCCTGTGTGTTGAAAGCAACGATGCAGCTCAACCACTGGTTGAAGTTCCAGTTGAACTGATCGTGGATGCAGGTGCAGGTGGTGGAGACCTGGCGTGTAACATTGACCCAATCGCGTTCGAAAGCGGTCTGCCGGCAAGCTGGTCGGTTGACACCCCGTTCGGCACCGTCTACTGGTCGACAACTGACGACCTGGCAGCGTGCGACAACGGCGGCAACCAGACATTGGGCAGCGGCGAAGCAGCCTGTGCTGACTCCGACGAGACCAACGTCCCCGGCGATCCGTACGACACCTCGCTGGTGACCAACGCCATCGACCTGAGCGGATACAACTCCGTTTCACTCGACTTTGCGGTCAACTACAACGACATCGACGCGTCCGGCGGCGACATGTTCTCGGTGGAAGTCTCCACTGACGGCGGTGCCACCTGGACGAGCGAACTGTCGTGGAACAGTGACCACAACGAAATCGCCTCCGTTGACCTGAGCAGCTATGGCGGCAACGCCAACGTCCTCGTGCGCTTCCGCTATGCCGGCCTGGGCTGGGACTGGTGGGCGCAAGTCGACGACGTGTCGCTGACCTGTGCTGATGCCGGTGTCGGACCGATCATCGAAGTCGACCCGGACACGGTCCACTCGTCACAACAGACGAACACGACCAACGATGAGACGTTCAACATCAACAACCTGGGTGATGCCGACCTCGACTGGAACATCTACGAAGATGCGGCGTTCCCAATGGGGCCAGTCTCCGCTGGTCGCACCGTTGCTACTTTGAATGCAAAGGGTATTGATGGTACTGCAATTGGCGATGCAAGCTTCACTGCTGCGGGTACAGATACCGGCGTTCGCGCGACACCTGAAAGCCAGGCTAACCGCGATCTGGTTACGATTACTCAGTCGGCTACGAACAACATCGTTCAGTTCAACTCAGTCTCCTGCAACGCCGGTGGTCTGCACACGGACAACAGCTATCTGCGTGTATTCGATCTGATGTCGTATGGTATTACAGATGACTTTGACGTTACCGAGGTTGAAATCGGTGTCGAGCAAGCACTTGGCGCGACAGGTAGCCAACCGATAGACGTCAATCTGTATATCCTCACTGATCCGAATGCCCCGTTGACCTTCGGCAATCTGACGCCGATTGGCAGCACAAGCACGATGGTAAGTGATCAATCCCTGAGCCTGTGGTCAACACCGGTAATGGGAACCGCTCCGGCCGGCTCAATGCTGGTGGTAGAAATCTTCACACCGGATGGGCAGACGACGGGTAACAGCTTCTTCATCGGCTCCAATCCGGACGGACAGACGGGCCCGAGCTATCTGGCCGCAGCTGCCTGTGGCGTACCGGAACCGCTGGATACAGCTGCTTTGGGCTTCCCAGGCATGCACATCGTCATGAATGTGACGGGTGATACGACACCGCCGATGGCAGACGTCTGTGACGTGGCTTCGGACATCAGCTGGGCATCGGTTGCACCGGATATGGGCACGACGCCGGCGATGGGCAGTGACACGGTGACGGTGACGTTTGACTCGACCGGTTTGCTGCCGGGTGAGTATGAAGGCACGTTGTGTGTCGAGAGCAATGACCCCCAGAATCCGTTGGTGACGGTCTTGCTGCAACTGTGGGTTGAGGAACCGCCGACGGCTGTCGAGATGGCGGACCTGAGCGCGACGGTGAATGCGGACGGGTCGGTGACGGTGGCCTGGGAGACGGCTGCGGAAGTGGCGAATGCGGGCTTCAATGTCTATCGCAGTGTGTCGGCCGATGCGCTGGGTGAGATGGTGAACGGTGCGTTGATTGCGAGTACGGCGTCGGCTGGTGCCGGTGCGTCGTACAGCTTCACGGACAGTGCGGTCGGTGCCGGTATCTTCTACTACTGGGTAGAAGCGGTGGCGACGGATGGCACGACGTTTGCCCATGGCCCGGTGGAAGCGGTGACGCAAGCGCCGACTTCGGCTGGTTTGTCTGGCTTTGGTGGTGGCAGCAGCACGGCGTTGCCGTTGGTGTTGGTCGCTGTCCTGGCTGTGGCCCTGCTTGGCGCTGCGTTTGTCAATCGCCGCAAGGCATAGTTATGATCTCAATTCAGTCTGGCTCCGGGCTTGCTCGGAGTCAGTCTGGAATTGTGATAGACGGAGAGAAAAATGGAAAACACGAAAGTGTACGAATCGCCCGTTGTGACAACTTTTTCTGATGAGCAGATTCGCGAAGAATTAGGCACAGCGCAAGCTGTATCATAGTTCAAGCGCGATTAGAAGCTTAAAAGGACAGGGTTATGAGCCGTAGTTGGTTCGTAACCCTGTTTTTCGTTATACACAATGTCGATGAAACCATTGATTGGAACGGAGTTGAAGCGATTTTTGCGGGATTATAAGCGTGTGTATCGGCCGAAGCGCATAGTCGCCCTCTTGTTACAAAGTGTTGAATATCCCGCCAACGTCGGCTCCATCATACGAATGGCTGACGGTGCAGATGTATCCGAACTCGTCCTGACTGGCATAACCCCGACACCCCCGCATCCGACAATCGACAAGATTGCCCGCAACAAGCACACACGTCTCAATTGGCGCTACGAGAAAGACCCGTTGACTGCAATTGCCCAACTGCGTGACGGTGGTTATCAGATAGTGGCCGTTGAACTCGCTACCGGTGCAGTGCCATATTATGAGTTTAATTTTCGCGAGCGCGTTTGCCTCGTCGTTGGTCATGAAGATCATGGTATTACAAAAACGACATTAGCGGCTTGCGATGCTGCCGTGTTTTTGCCCATGTATGGCAAAGGTCGCTCGCTCAATGTTCATGTAGCCGCTGCCATCACGACATATCACGTTTTGCATACTGCCCCTTGATTTGATCGCTGATCACGTGCTGCCGCACATTGACCTTGGGCGAATGCCGAAAAATAGAGCGTACTATTGCCGTTCGGCCGACCTTTCGCTATACTAGGTTTATGCTCCCTATGCGGGATAGTACAACAAAACTTTTGGAGAGTTGCTATGAAGGTTTCCATTTTACAAGAAAATCTGGCCCGAGGTCTGGGAATTGTAGCGCGTGCTGTTAGCACACGTTCCACACTCCCGGTGCTAGCCAATGTCCTTGTGGCAACCGACAATGGACGCCTAAAGCTGTCGGCTACCAATTTGGAGATCGTTATTACGTGCTGGATCGATGCGACAGTCGAAGAAGAAGGGGCCATCACCATACCGGCTCGTACGTTTAGCGATTTGGTCAGCGCCTTGCCACAAGCGCGCGTTGAACTGGAATTATCGCAAGAGACGCAAGCGGTACATGTGGCATGTGGTCGCACGGAAGCCAACATCAAAGGAATTGACGCACAGGAGTTTCCGTTGACGCCTGAAGCAGACGGCGCAGATGGCGTTCGTATCGGAGCAGGTGGCTTCAAACGCATGATTCAGCAGGTCGCGTTTGCTGCGGCAACGGATGATACGCGGCCAATTCTCACCGGGGTCATGATGGCATTTGAAGGCAATCAGCTGCGTATGGCTGCGACTGATGCGTTTCGCTTGTCTGTCCGTTCGGCCGAAATCCCTGCCCACAGCCAAAAAGGCACGATAATTGTGCCCGCTCGTACCCTCAGTGAGGTCGCCCGTGTCATATCTGACGATGATCAAATTGTGGAACTGCTATTGCCCGAAAAACGCAAACAAATCATCTTTCGTCTAGAAAATATCGTCATTGTCAGTCAATTGATCAATGGCGATTTCCCCGACTTTACGCCTATTATCCCGACGAAGTATACGACGCGGACAGTGTTCAGTACGATGGCATTGCTCAACGCAAGCAAAACGGCCGATATTTTTGCACGTGAATCCAGTCATACGGCGCGTTTGCATGTCGAACCCGGCGATGAGTTGACACCTCCGCAAGCGGTTATTTCAGCAACCAGTGCGGAAACGGGTAACAATGAAGCAGTGATCGATGCCAATGTCGATGGAGATGGCATTTCAATCGCATTTAATGTCAAGTATTTGACAGATGTACTCAATGTCATTGATACGCCGCAGGTGGCGCTGGAGACGACGACAGCGACAGAACCCGGCGTGATTAAACCCGTCGGCAGCGAGAAGTTTACGCATATCATTATGCCAATGCATTTCGGCCGATAACGGCTTACTACAACAACGATAGCTTAACAAAGGGTGAAACGTGGGTGGTAGAACGAGGGCGCGGCCAATTAGTCACGCCCTTTCTGTTTAGCGGCGTGGTTTGTGGTCTAGTTCGCTGACCACAGTTTGATACAGCGTTTCAGCGCGCAAATCCTCCAGCGTATGACATGGTCCGTCCAGCTTGTCAGCCAGCAATTGGGCTAGCCCCTGATCAAATGCCGGATGTTCCATATTGATGACAATAGAACGCACGCCCATCTCTTTGATCATGCCGGCAATGCGGTGCGCTTCCGGTTGCGGTGGCAAATCGCCCAAGCTCACGTTGCCGGCACCGTCCGTCAGCAAGATCAACATTGGCATCACATCCGGATGTGTGTATGCTTCCTTGCGGAACACTTCCAACGCCATCATCAAACCGGCCGATAGCGGTGTTTTACCGCCTACAGCGATGTCTTCCAGCGCATCTTTAGCAAGTTGAACAGAGTTGGTCGGTGGCAGGACAAGGTGGGCATCGTTTTTGTGAAAGACGATCAGCCCCACACGATCGCGGCGCTGGTAAGCATCAGTCAGCAGCGACATGATCGCCCCTTTTGTTGCTTCCATGCGCTCAGACACCGCCATGCTCCAACTGGCATCGACAGCGAACAAAATCAGATTGGCCGAACGACGCACGCGTACTTTTTCGCGCAAATCGCTCCTGCGCAGCGCCAGCGCCATTTGTGAACGATCGCGTTCTCTCTGGTAGGGAGCGGCAGCGCGAATGGTGGCATCAAAAGCGAGGTCTCTTACTTTGCGATCCGGCTTGGGTAATTTGGCTTGAATATAGCGTCCACGCTTGCGGTCGGTCTTGGTAACAGAGCGACGTCCAGACGTCTTGCGCATCAACCGGTCGAGCGGTGTGTCAAGACGACGGGCGTCAAATTCCTGCTGTGATTGTTTTTTCTGACCGCCTTCCCACCATTTGCCTTGCTGTGGTGTGGTCGGAACGGATTGTGCGCCTGCTTCAGTATCGGCAACGTCAGCCCCGTCCTCTACTTCTGAGTCCACGTCCAGGGCTTTTTTTTTACGTCACTGGGGACCGTTTCCTGGTCGTCTTGTTGGATCTGCTCGACATCACCGCTTTCCATGCTGTCGCTGATCTGTTGCAGAGAATCCTGCAATTGCTGCGCCGACACGCTGGTATCTTCAAACAGGCGTCCCTTGATGCGATGGGGCAGGGCTAATTCGGCAGCAAGCGCGATATCTTCGTCGGTGATGTGTGTGCGACCCTGAAAGGCGGCATGAGCCTGAGCACCACGTAAAATGACGAGGTCACCGCGATGCCCGTCGACTTTGAAATGGCTGGTCAATGTGGCGATTTTGAGTAGGTCACGCCGCGTATGATGCACATCGTTGACAATGTCGCGGGCTTTGGCGATGCGTTCTGACATTTCAGCTTCGCGATCTTGCCACTCTTCGCAGAAACCGTCGGGATCAATTTCAAAGCCGAGACGGCGATCCATGATTTCGACGCGCTGACGTGTGTCGAGCAGACCGCCGATGTTGACGGAAAAAGCGAACCGGTCGAGAAGCTGGGGTCTCAAATCCCCTTCTTCAGGATTCATGCTCCCGATCAAGACAAACTTGGCAGGGTGGGTGAAGCTGATGCCTTCGCGTTCTACAATGTTGATGCCCATGGCGGCAGAGTCCAGGAGCAGATCGACGACATGGTCATCGAGTAAGTTGACTTCGTCGACGTACAGGATGCCGCGATTGGCTGAAGCCAGTACACCGGGTTCAAAGTGTTTTTCTCCGGATTGAATTGCTTTTTCGATGTCAAGGGTGCCGACAACCCGGTCTTCGGTGGCGCTGACGGGCAGGTCGACGAACGGGGTCCGTCGGATCATCACTTCGTAGTTGCCGTCGCTGAATTTGGTGACACATTCATCGCTCCACTGATTCGGCCGATTGGGATCACTGTTAAAGCGGCTGCCCTTGATAATTTCGATGTCGGGTAGTAGCGCTGCCAGCGCACGGGCAGCCGTTGACTTGGCTGTACCACGCTCCCCACGCAACAGCACCCCGCCGATGCGAGGGCTGACCGCGTTGAGAATCAGAGCGCGTTTCATTTTGTCTTGACCGACGATGGCGGTAAACGGAAAAACTGCTCGGCGGGCCATAAATGCTCCGAAAAATCGATTCTGAATGGTCAGTTATTGGTCGCTGGTTGACGCTAGAGGCAAACGCGACGCATTCGCTAAAGATTATACTGTATCGTTTTGGTGCGACAAACCATCATAATCGGGTGCTAACGCGATGATTAGCCAACAGAGACGGCAGGAAAAGACAGTTGGCAGCCAGTCAATTGCCTAAAATAATGGCTCCATTGTGACATAATTGACCCAGCCCAATGACCGTTGCGTTTCGCCACGTGCTGTTGCCCGGTATTGTTCCTGCAAAGCATTGGTAATACGATGGGTTTCCGGGCCGATAATGGCGATGCCGGCTACCGTGTCAATGCGCTTGATTTCATCCTGTGTCGAGCAGAGAAAAGCCTCATCACATGCGTGCAGTAATTCGGCCGAAAAGGGTGTTTCGACGAGTTTGTATCCTGTTTTCGCAATGAATTCGATTACCGTTTCGCGTGCAACCATGTCACAGGAATCGACCGCCGGTTCCGTAAACACAATGTTGTCCGACACGACAAAGCGCGTTGGTTGTGTGAAGTCGGCTTCATAGCCGTCTACCGACAAGGTGAGCGGGTCGCTGTCGATGGCTGTGGCCGTGATCAGAATTTTCGGCCGAATATTGCCGGCAGGTTGCGACTGGTCCGGCAGCTCCATAAACAACTGCAACCGCACATGGGATTCGTACAGATTGTTGACCATAATGGTACGCAGTACAGCACTTGCCAGGCTCAATTCACGATACGCATCCAACGTGAAGCCCATCTCTTCAACTCGAGAAACGAAGTGCGCCACATGATCTTGTAACCGAAATACAGCCGCACCCCGTTCCGTTGCGTAGCAGCGCAACCCTTCAACGATGCTCGGTGACTGATACCGAGGGTTATCCTTGAAGTAAGCCCGCGCCGTTGCCAGCGCGACAAATTCACCATCGAACCATACGTAATTAGTTGTCATTGCGTGTCCCTCTGATTCTACACCGTTCAAATATGGACTAAAATTGCTGCGGTCATTTGTTGCGTGTTAACTGATTTTTTGCCGTCGCTTGCCAGATCGGCCGTGCGAACACCATCACTCAGAGCCTGGTCAACCGCGTTTTCGATTGCTGTCGCTTCAAGTTCAAGCCCCAGGGAATGTCTCAGCAGCAGCGCCAGCGATAAAATTGTGCCGATCGGATTGGCAATGCCACGTCCGGCAATGTCAGGTGCAGAGCCATGTATCGGTTCGTACAAGCCTTGTGGTTTGCCGTGCCGATTGAGATGTTGACCAAGTGACGCCGATGGCAAATTCCCCATCGATCCGGACAGCATGGATGCTTCGTCGGTGATGATGTCGCCGAACATGTTGCCTGCCACCATGACATCAAATGACGCCGGACGGCTGAGCAAATGCATCGTGGCAGCGTCGACGAGGACGTTTTCGAGTTCAACATCGGGATAATCCTCGGCGACTTCCGCAACCGTCTTGCGCCACAGTCGCATGACATCGAGTACGTTGGCTTTGTCGATGGAGGCCAGCTTCTTACGACGACCACGAGCGGCGTCGAAAGCCAGTTTGGCAATACGACGAATCTCGCCGGCGCTGTAGATCATCGTATTTTTGCCCCATTCTTCGCCGTTTTCAACCCAGCGTCCGCCTTCACCGAAGTAGAGACCGCCGGTCAACTCGCGGATGACGAGCAGATCGACGCCGGCCAGCCGCTCCGGTCGCAGCGGGGATGCGTCGATGAGGTCGGGATGGAGTTTGACTGGGCGCAGGTTGGCGTAGAGTCCCATCGCTTTGCGAATCGCCAGTAGCCCTTGTTCAGGCCGCACCGGTGCGTTGGGATCGTCCCATTTGGGTCCGCCTACAGCGCCGAGTAAGACGGCATCGGCCGATAAACACGCCTGTCTCGTCTCGTCCGGCAATGCTGTCCCGTGTGCGTCAATGGCGCAGCCACCGATCAGATATTCTTCGGTATCGAATTCGTGACCGAATTTTCGGCCGATTGCTTCCAGGACAGCCAGCGCTGCGGTCACTACTTCAACCCCGATACCGTCACCGGGCAATACGACGATGTTTGCTTGCATAATGCGCTTCTAATTTCCGTTTAGTAATGCGTACTCGTAGCTATCCGCCAACGCATGGTAGCTGGCTTCGATGATGTTTGTGCTGGCGCCAACCGTACTCCAGCGGCGCTCCCCGTCGATGAAATCGATGAGGACGCGGACGCGCGCGCCGGTGCCGTTTTCGCCGTCGAGAATGCGCACTTTATAATCGCTCAAATGTACCGTTTGCAACTGCGGGTATTTGGTGAACAGCGCCTTGCGCAGTGCGTAGCTGAGTGCATTCACCGGGCCATTGCCATCCGATGCTGTGTGGATTTGCTCGCCGTCTATGCGGATTTTGACCGAAGCGTCTGAAACCATGCCCAAGCCACTGCGGTGCGTGATCCAGGTTGTGAAGTCGATTAGTTCAAACGGTGGCTTATAATCGGGTTTCATGCGCCGCATGAGCAGCGCCATGGATGCTTCGCTGGCTTCGAAAGCAAAGCCTTCAGCTTCCAATTGTTTGATCTGGTCGAGAATGGCGCGTGCTTCGGCCGAATCGACATCCACGCCGAACTCAGCCGCCTTGTCCAACACATTACCGCGCCCGGACAACTCCGATACAACGGTGCGCTGCTGGTTGCCGATCAGGGTTGGGTCGATGTGCTGGTAACTGAGGACATTGCGCCGCATGGCCGCGACGTGAATGCCGCCCTTGTGGGCAAAGGCGCTGTCACCGACGTAGGGCGCGTGTGTGTCGTGCGGCAGATTGGCGATTTCGGCGACGTAATGGGCGAGATCGGTGAGGTGGGTGAGGGATTCGGCCGAAACACAGTTTCGCCTCATTTTGAGCTGTAGATCCGGGATAATGCTGCACAGATCGGCATTGCCGACCCGTTCGCCATACCCGTTGATCGTTCCCTGCACGTGAATCGCGCCAACATCAATGGCTGCCAGCGAATTGGCGACAGCACAGCCGCCGTCATCGTGTGTGTGTATGCCTACCGGCGCATCAATCGCGTCCATCACCTCTCTGGTGATACGGGCAATCTCCCACGGCAGCGAGCCACCGTTTGTGTCGCACAACACGACGCAATCTGCGCCGTTTTCGGCCGCAATTTTGACCGTCATCAGCGCGTATTCCGGGTTAGCTTTGTATCCGTCAAAGAAATGCTCGGCGTCGTAGACGACTTCTTTGTCCTGTGACTTGAGGTAGGCAACACTCTCGGCAATCATCGCCAGATTTTCTTCCAAATCAGCCACCAACACATCGCGCACGTGCAAATCCCAGCTTTTGCCGACAACGGTGCAAACGGGTGCCCCGGCGTCGAGCAACGCACGCAAATTGGGATCATCTTCAGGACGCGTGTCTTTGCGACGCGTCGAGCCGAAAGCGGCGATTTTGGCGTGCTTGAAATCCATCGTGCGCACGGCGTTGAAGAATTCGACGTCCTTCGGATTGGAGCCGGGCCAGCCACCTTCGATGTAGTGGACGCCAAATTCGTCTAACCGCCGGGCAATCTTGAGCTTGTCGGCAAGCGAGAGCGAGATTCCTTCGCGCTGTGTACCGTCGCGCAGGGTTGTGTCATAGATGAACACTGTGTCTGACATGCTTTTACCTGTTCATGGCGCGCAGGGTACGCCTGATCTGGTCGAGATGAGCGTTGCCGTGGTCGACGTATAGCTGTAATTGTTCGGCCAGAGTGACCGACCCGCTCGCCAGGTGATCGCCGGTGCGCGACCATGCTGCGTCGGGCAGGTTTTCCCAAAAGATGACCCAGCGTGCATGCAGACCGTGCAGGAGTTGGAATGTGGCCGTCAAATCGGCCGATTTGGCATCCACAAACCGACTCCACGCGACCTCGTCGTACGGCTTGAGCGGTGGATTGTCTTCTGTTGCCATGAGTTTGCAGCGCACGTAGCTGTTCATGTGTGAATCGACAACGTGGTGCACGTTCTGCGCTATTGTCCACTCGCCGTCGATGACGGCTGTCGTGAGTTGTTCGGCCGAAAGCCCGGCTACTAACAGTTCGAGCCTGTCCGGAAAGTTTCTCATTTCTTCTATGAGCGCAGCGCGGTCTCTTTCTGTCATCATTTCAAAACAACCGATTTTTTCGCAAATACCCGGCTTCTCGGATCAATCTACTTGCCGGTGTTTGTTTCGTAGGCAGCGACGGCTTCTGTTTGGTTTAGTAAGTAGCCGAGTTGATCAACGCCGTCGAGCATACATTGCTTGCTGAATGCATCGATGGGAAACGGGACGGCACGCCCGTCGGGCAGCGTCAGCGTTTGCTTCGCCAGATCGATTGCAACAGCAGCCCCTGGGTCCTCAGCCGTTAGCGAAAATAGCTGTTTATGTGTTTCCTCGTCAACGGCGATGGGCAGCAAGCCGTTCTTGAGCGAATTGCTGCGGAAAATGTCGGCAAACGACGTGCTGATCACAGCGCGAAAGCCCCAGCCAGTCAACGCCCACGGTGCATGTTCACGGGATGAGCCGGTGCCGAAATTGTCACCGGCCAACAGCACTTTAGCACCAGCGTATTCCGGCTTGTTCAAAACGAAATCGGGATCGGGTGAGCCGTCCGGCAAATAGCGCCAGCGCGAAAACAGCCCATCGACCAGCCCATCCTTGCTGGTAACTTTCAAATAAACGGCGGGAATGATCTGGTCCGTGTCCACATCATTGATGGGCAACGGCATCACAGTTGAGTTGAGTGTATTAAATGGTTGCATGTTTGAGTGTAGAGATAGAGTTTTGAGATAGAGGCTCTATCCTAATGTTCTGGGATCGGTGACTACTCCATTCACGGCTGAGGCAACGGCAGTCAGTGGACTGGCGAGAAACGTGCGTCCGCCTTTGCCCTGGCGCCCTTCAAAGTTGCGATTGCTCGTGCTGACAGCGTATTGTCCTGGAGCTAACTGGTCGCCGTTCATGGCGATGCACATCGAACAGCCTGCGCTGCGCCACTCGGCTCCGGCACGCTGGAAAATCTCGTGCAGTCCTTCGGCCTCAGCTTGACGGCGCACATCTTCGCTACCCGGTACAATCATCATGCGTACGTTGTCGGCGACTTTGCGCCCGTCGATCATGGCCGCCGCTTCGCGCAAATCGGTCATGCGCGAATTGGTGCAGCTACCGACAAAAACGACATCCACTTTCTGGCCGATCAGTGGTTGGCCCGGCTGCAAATCCATGTAAGTTAGTGCCTTATCGAGTGATTGACGCTGGTTGCTGTCGCGAATGGTCGCCGGATCGGGAACGCGTCCGTTGATCGGCATGCCCATCCCGGGATTGGTGCCGTAGGTGATCATCGGCTCCATTTTGTCGACATCAATTGTGATCGATTTGTCGTAAGTTGCGCCATCGTCACTGCGCAGTGTGCGCCATTGGGCGACGGCTTTGTCCCACGCTACGCCTTTGGGCGCAAAGTCGCGTCCCGCGATGTATTCGAACGTGGTATCGTCGGGTGCGATCATGCCGGCACGTGCGCCGCCTTCGATGGACATGTTGCACATCGTCATGCGCGCTTCCATACCCAGGCCGCGCACAGCGTCGCCCATGTATTCGAAGACGTGACCTGTGCCGCCACCGACGCCGTTTTTAGCGATCAGGGCGAGAATCATGTCCTTTGATGTAACGCCGTGGCGCAGGCGGCCTTCATAGTTGACGCGGAAGGTTTTCGGCCGATATTGGAGCAAAGTTTGTGTCGCCAAGACCATTTCGACCTCGGACGTGCCGATGCCAAACGCCAGCGCGCCAAAAGCACCGTGTGTCGCCGTGTGCGAGTCACCGCAAACGATGGTCATGCCCGGCTGTGTCAGCCCACGCTCCGGCCCAATGACGTGGACAATGCCGCGGTGATCGCTCGCCATGTCATAGAGTCGAATGCCAAAATCAGTGCAATTTTTGGCAAGCATATTCAACTGTTTTGCCGCCATCTGATCTTTGACCAGTAACAGCCGCGCTGTCGGATCAGCCATGTCACGCGTTGGCGTCGAGTGATCCATCGTCGCCACCGTGCGGTCAGGGCGGCGCACTTTCAGCCCTTTCGCCCGCAGTCCTGTGAAGGCTTGCGGCGACGTGACTTCGTGGACGAGATGCAGGTCGATATAGAGTACAGTCGGTGCGCCGGGTTCGGCGAGAACGACGTGAGAGTCCCAGATTTTGTCGAGTAATGTCTGCGGTGCGGTCATATTGGTTTGGGGTGAGATTTCCTATGCGATTACCGGCTCGTTTTCGGCCGAATCGACAAACATGCCGGTTCCAACGAGCGCTTTGTTCAACGCCGACAAGTATGCTTTGACGCTGGCGACGACGATATCCGTCTCCGCCCCGTGTCCGCTGAACTGTACCGGGCGTGCCACGCCCGTTTGCGGCGATGTGCGTGTGCTGGCGTCCAGCGGTTCCAGCCGTACTGCCACTTCGCCAATGGCATCGATGCCATCGGTGACGGAGCGCACGGTATACTCGATGAGATTGACTGGCAGACCGATGATCTGATCGACGGCTTTGTAGCAGGCGTCAACTGGCCCGGTGCCAATTGTGGCTGCGGTGTACTGTTCACCATCTGGCCCTTGAAGCCGGACCGACGCCATCGGCATGTTGATGGTGCCGCAGGTGACCTGCAAATCTTGCAGCGCGAAGATTTCACGCGGCTGGTATAGTTCATCCTGCATGAGGGCGATCAGGTCAGCGTTGGTAACGACTTTCTTTTTGTCGGCGAGGTCTTTGAATCGGCCGAAAACCTCATACAGTGCGTCGTTGCCCAGATCGTAACCCAATTCCTGCATACGCACTTTGAGCGCGTGCCGGCCCGAATGCTTGCCCAAAACCAATTCCGACTTGTTCAAGCCCACAGACTCTGGCCGCATGATCTCATATGTTTCTTCGTGCTTGAGCATGCCGTCCTGATGAATGCCGGCTTCATGCGCAAACGCGTTGGCACCGACAATCGCCTTGTTTGGCTGGACGGGCATACCGGTCAAACTGGACACCATCCGGCTGACCTTTGTGATCTGTGTCGAATCAATACCGGTCATCTGTCCATATGCCTGTCCACGGGTCTGTAGCGCCATCACGACTTCTTCCAGAGATGTATTCCCGGCACGCTCACCAATCCCGTTGATGGTCACTTCGACCTGGCGCGCTCCGTTTTGCACCCCAGCCAGCGTGTTGGCCGTCGCCAGCCCCAAATCGTTGTGGCAATGCGTGGACACGACGACGTTTTCGATGCCGGGCGTGTTTTGCATAATGCCGTTGATCAGCGCGCCAAACTCTTCCGGCGTCGTGTAGCCGACGGTGTCGGGAATGTTGAGTGTCGTTGCGCCCGCTTTGATCGCTTCACCGAGAACGAGATAGAGGAATTCGGGATCGCTGCGACCGGCGTCTTCCGGCGAAAATTCGACGTCGTCGCAGTATTGTTTCGCATAGGCAACCATTTCGCGCACCTGTTCGACGACTTCTTCCGGATCCATCTTGAGCTTGTATTTCATGTGGATCGGCGATGTGGCGAGGAAGGTGTGGATGCGCGGGTGTTTGGCGTATTGAATCGCTTCCCAACAGCGGTCGATGTCGAGCTGGACGGCGCGCGCCAGGCCGCAAATGACGGGTGGCTCGCGGTCGCCGCGCATCTGGTTGCCAACCTGGATGGCGATTTGCTTGACTGCTTCGAGGTCGTCCGGCGACGCTGCCGGGAAACCGGCTTCCATGATGTCGATGCCGAGTTCTGACAAGGCACGGGCGATTTGCAGTTTTTCGGCCGAAGTCAGCGTCGCGCCCGGGCTTTGTTCACCGTCGCGTAAGGTCGTATCGAAAATTTGTACGTAATTATCACTCATTATCGCTTTGCTCCGGATAGAGCTGGCGTGTGGAGATAGAGGGGATAAACTTTGTTCTCTATCTCCTTGCTCTATCTATCTTATTCTCCCGGCTTGACCTCAACCGGTTCCACAAACGGCATCATCGCTCGTAGTTTGGCTCCAACGCGCTCGATCATGTGGTCCTGATCCGCTTGTCGCATGCGATTGAACTCAACGCGACCCGATTCGTTTTCGGCAATCCACTGACGGGCAAATTTGCCGCTCTGAATGTCGGCTAATACTTGCTTCATCTCGTATTTAGCCTGCTCGCCGACCACACGCGGGCCGGAAACGTAATCGCCGTATTCGGCCGTATCAGACACGGAATAGCGCATGTAGTTGAGGCCACCCTGATAGAAGAGATCGACGATCAACTTCAGCTCGTGCATCGTCTCAAAATAAGCCAGTTCGGGCTGATAACCGCCTTCGACCAATGTTTCAAAACCGGCTTTGACCAATTCAGAAACGCCACCGCACAATACAGCCTGCTCGCCAAACAGGTCAGTCTCTGTCTCCTCTTTGAACGTCGTCAACAACACGCCAGCGCGCGTGCCGCCGGTTGCCCAGGCATACGAGAGGGCGTTGTCGAGCGCCTGGCCGCTGGCGTCTTGATAGACGGCAACGAGCGACGGTGTGCCGCCGCCGTGAACAAAGACCTGGCGTACACGATGGCCGGGCGCTTTGGGCGCTAACAGACTAACATCGACATCGCCGGGCGGCACAATTGTCTCGTAGTGGATGTTGAAGCCGTGCGCAAACATCAGCGTGTCACCGGGAGCGAGATTCGGCGCGATTTCTTCGCGATAGATTTCAGGTTGCATGGTGTCGGGTGCAAGCACCATGATGACGTCTGCCCATTCAGTCGCTGTTGCAACTGTGCCGACTCTAAGGCCGTCCGCTTCTGCTTTGGCTCGCGACTTGCTGCTTTCGCGTAAGCCGACCATGATGTTGACGCCGTTGTCGCGCATGTTGAGGGCGTGGGCGTGTCCCTGCGAGCCGTAGCCGATGACGGCGACTTTTTTCGCCTTGATCAGCTTGGGATTGACGTCGTTTTCGTAATACATTGTTGCCATGAAGAATCCTGTTGCTTGGTTTGGATGGTTTGGTGGGAGTAGATCAAGCTTTCCAACTTGTCAACTATCAAACCAACGACTTCTTAATCGGCCGAAACTGCACTCTTCCCATTCGAATAGCCCACTGCACCCGGTGTGTGGCGCACACCGGAAGACGAGCCGCGCGTCATGGCTACATGGCCTGTGCGCACACTTTCGCGAATGCCAAACGGGCGCAGAATGTTCAGTAGGCTGTCGACTTTTTCCGACTCGGCCGCAATTTGAATTACCATCGTGTGCTTGCTGACATCGGCGACCGTGGCGTTAAAGACACTGGCCAGACTGATCACCTCGGAGCGACGCTCCGGCAAACAGTCGATCTTGATCAGCGCCAGCTCGGAAACGATTGCCTGTTGGTTGGTTACATCCTGCACATCGACGACGTTGACCAGTTTGTACAGGTTGGCCTCGACCTGACGGGCCGGCACATCCCGACTGTCGACGACGATGGTCATGCGTGACAGGTCCGGGTCTTCAGTTCGGCCGACGTTGAGCGAGTCGATGTTGAAGTTACGGCGGCGAAAGAGGGAGGCGACCCGGTTGAGGACGCCCGGTTTGTTTTCTACGATTGCGATTAAGGTTTGACGCATGATATTCTCTCCGCATTGTTTGGATAATCTTTCCGATTTGCACGATTAATCGGCCGAATCTGTGCGACGAATCGGCCGACGAATCATGTCGTCCAGGTCCGCACCCGCCGGCACCATTGGGAAAACAGCCTCTTCCATTTCGACCACAAACTCCAGCACAACCGGGCCGTTGACACTGCGCGCGAACTCCAGCGCACCCACCACATCCTCGCGCCTCGTCACGCGCCGGGAGGCGATGCCATACGCTTCCGCCACCTTCACAAAGTCGGGATTCTGCATATAAACGGCCGAATAGCGCTTGTCAAAGAAAAACTCCTGCCATTGGCGCACCATGCCGAGATAGCTGTTGTTCAAAATGCACACCTTGATATTGGCTTGCTCCTGCATGGCTGTACCCAACTCCGTGATCGTCATTTGGAAACCACCGTCACCGACGATGGCCCAAATTTCGCGCTCGTCCCTGGTGGCAAACCACGCACCAATGGCTGCCGGCATCCCATAGCCCATCGTGCCCGCACCGCCACTGGTCAGCCAGCGATACGGTTGCTCCAAATGGTAATACTGGGCCGCCCACATCTGGTGTTGGCCTACGTCAGTCGTGATAATCGCATCGCCGCCGGTATTGCTCCAGATGTCGCGGATCACGTGCGATTGATAGAGCAAGCCGTCATTCGGCCACGCCAAAATGTCGCGTGCTTCCGTGTCCGCTTTCCATTCGGCAATTTGATCCATCCACTCTTCGTGTTCAGTCGGCTGCACCAACGGCAGCAAATCGCTGAGAACGGTCTTCAAATCGCCGACCAGCGGTACATCGACATGTACATTCTTGTGGATTTCACTTGCGTCAATCTCCACGTGAATCTTGCGTGCTCGCGGCGCATATGTGCGCAAATTACCCGTCACCCGATCGTCAAAGCGCATGCCAAAAGCCAGCAGTAGGTCGGCATTCTGGATGGCATTGTTGGCATACGCTTCCCCGTGCATGCCCATCATCCCCAGACTCAGCGGATGTGATGCCGGTAGACTGCCCAAGCCCAACAGCGTCATGGCAACCGGTGTTTGCGTTTTCATCGCGAACTCGCGCAGCTCGTCAAAAGCATGAGATTTGAGTACACCGTGTCCAGCCAAAATCACAGGGCGTTCAGCTTCAGCGATCAGTTCGACCGCGCGTTCCAGATCAACCAACGGCGCGTGTTTGGGAGGTTGATAGCCTGGAAGCTTCAGTTCAGCAGGATAGACGAATTCAGTTTTTGCGATCTGCGCGTTTTTCGGGAAGTCGATGAGGACGGGGCCGGGACGACCGCTGCGGGCGATGTAGAATGCTTCGCGCACAGTTTGGGCAACTTCATCAGCGCATGTGACCAGGAAGTTGTGCTTGGTAATGGGCAAGGTGATGCCGGTCACATCGCATTCCTGAAACGCGTCCCCACCAATTGCACTGATTGGAACCTGGCCTGTGATACAGACTATGGGCACGGAGTCCATCATCGCTGTGGCGATTCCGGTGACGAGATTGGTTGCGCCCGGACCAGACGTAGCAATTGCAACACCCACTTTGCCGGAGGCACGGGCGTACCCGTCAGCCATGTGGGCAGCGCCCTGCTCATGGCGCACAAGGACATGATGCACTGGATAGTCGAGCATGGCATCATACACCGGCATGATGGCACCGCCCGGATATCCAAAGACGACTTCGACTCCTTCGCGTACCAGACATTCCCAGAGAATTTCGGCTCCTGTCTTTTCCATCAATATCTCCTTGACTTCTGCGAGTTCAGCGATTGCATGCGTTTCTGAACGATTCCAAATAACAAAAAAGGCTGCCTTTTGTGGGCAGCCTCTTGAGAATTCAGAGTGGTTCCTGTCGTGCTTAGCGTTTGTAAGCTGCCCATGCGGTATTAGGATTCTCAATGAGAATCCCAATAAGAACGACAATAATAAGGGCAAGCAGGTTGGTACTCATGTTATTTGTTCTGTTTTTCACAGACTAATAGTAGTGTACTGGTCTTGGGCGGGTGTCGTCTATTGCCAATAACGCACAAAACAACTATATGGAAGTTGTACAAAATAGCCAGAATATCGGGTGGTAGTGAGTTGTTTGCCGGATATTGGGGATTATTTTGTGTTGTTTTCTATCTGCGTTTTTCAGAATACTATTCGACGACGACACAGGACAAATCCGATTAAGCTGATTCTCCTCGGCTTCAACTACGACAATACTGCTTGTAGTTGCACTACATGCAGTAATTGCTTGCCTCAATTCGTTTTTTCGTGTTAACGTGGATTTGAAATCATATCGTGGGGAACACGCATTTATGAAACACACCATTCCTTACTTACAGCGTGATCAGAAGCCGCTTGTTTTTGCCCATCGCGGCGCGAGTGGACGTTTGCCTGAAAATACGCTACCGGCGTTTCAAATGGCAGCCGATATGGGTGTCGACGGGTTGGAACTGGATATTCACAGCACGATAGATGGTGTTTTAGTCACGGCACACGATGAGAAACTCGACCGTATTTCGGACAGAAAGGGTTTGATTCGCGAAAAGACGTGGGCTGAGGTCAGGCAGGCTGATGCAGGATACTGGTATTCGGCCGATAATACCACATTCCCCTATCGCAATCTCGACTACACATTGCCGTCATTGGCAGAAATGTTTGAACGCTTCGGACATCTGCGTCTCAATATCGACATCAAGCAGCGCCAACCGCCACTTGTCGAGCCGTTTATCGCCTTGATTCGACGACATGCAATGGAACAAAACGTGATGGTCGGGTCATTTCACGACGATACGTTGGCCGCGTTTCGCCGGCTAGCGCCGGACATACCCACGTCGGCTTCCCCTCAGGAAGTGCGCCGGTTCACGCTACTCGATATGGTGGGATTGTCGCGTCTTTTTCGCACACAAGCGTACGCGTTTCAAGTGCCGGAAACGCATGGGCGCTGGCGCATCGTGTCACCGCGATCCATTCGCAATCTGCATCGGCTGGGCTTGCATGTCCATGTGTGGACGATAAATGAAGAGGCAGATATGCGCCGTTTCGAAGCGTGGGGTGTTGATGGCATTATGTCCGACTACCCCGAGAAATTGCTGACGATTTTCGGCCGAATGTAATCTCTAGACAAACAACGGTGCCAACACCAATGTGATCGTCGCCAACAACTTAATCAATACGTGGACACTCGGCCCAGCCGTATCTTTGAACGGGTCGCCAACCGTATCACCGACCACGGCCGCTTTGTGAGCATGAGATCCCCTCCCTTGAATAACACCGTCGTGATCTCTGACGCCCACCGCTTCAATATATTTCTTGGCATTGTCCCATGCCCCGCCGCCGTTGTTCATCGTCGTTGCCAGCAGCACACCGGAGATTGTGCCCACCATGAGGAAACCGGCTTCCGCTTCGGCACGCAGCAGCACACCGACAATTATGGGTGTGACCAACGCGATGACGCCGGGCAGAATCATCGCCTGGAGTGCGCCGCGCGTCGTGATGTCGACGGCGCGACTATAGTCAGCGACAGCGTCTTTTCGTCCTTCGAGCAGCCCGGGAATTTCGCGAAATTGACGGCGCACTTCTTCGATGACGTTTTCGGCTACGGCGGATACGGCGCGCATAGCCAATGCCGAAAAGAGAAAGATCAACATGGCGCCGATCATGGCTCCGGTGAACACGTTGACTTTGCCGAGATCGACGACGCTGGACGAGCCAATGATTTCGGCCGATTCCCCATTTGCCACCCTTACCAGTGCAATCTTGTCCAGATACGCGCTAAACAGGAGAAACGCTGCCAGCGCTGCCGATCCGATGGCATACCCTTTGGTCAGTGCTTTCGTTGTATTACCGGCCGAATCCAACGCATCCGTACCTGCGCGAATCTCTTTTGGTGCTCCTGCCATTTCGACAATACCGCCCGCGTTATCGACAATCGGGCCAAACGTATCCATCGTCAGGATGAACGCTGCCGTCATCAACATACCCATCGTCGCTACGGCTGTGCCGTATATGCCGCCAATATGGGTAGGCATATCAATTACAGTAGCACCCTGCGTGCCCATCCAGTAGCTGGCAATCAATGCCCCGCTGATTACAATGACCGGTGCTGCCGTGTTTTCAAAACCAACTGATAAACCGGTGATAATATTGGGGCCGCTGCCGCGCAAACTGGCACGAACGATGGTGCGTACAGGACGCCAGCGTGCTTCCGTGTAATACATGGTGATCAGCACAAAGGCGACGCTGGCGGTCAGCCCAACTATGCCGGCCCAGAAAAACCATGCGTTTGGCAACATTATGTTGACAACGAAATAGAGCGCGATCCCAGAGAGGATAACGGCGAGACCGTAACTGCGAAACAGTGCATTCATGGGTTCTTCGTCTTCACGCAGTCTGAACCACGGCAATGACGTGGCTGCAAACACGCTAACGATGGATGCCAGCAGACCGAATGACCGTACGATAAGCGGGAAGAAAATCCATTCTTCCTGTCCGGTCGCGGCGTAAAGGGCGATGCCCAGAATCATCGCGCCGATGTTTTCGCCGACGGTTGATTCAAACAAATCAGCGCCTCGTCCGGCACAGTCACCAACATTATCGCCGACCAGATCGGCAATGACAGCAGCATTGCGTGGATCGTCTTCAGGAATATTGGCTTCGACTTTGCCCACCAAATCCGCGCCGACATCGGCCGCTTTTGTGTAAATGCCGCCGCCTAACTGGGCAAAAAGGGCAACGAAACTGGCCCCAAATCCCATCCCGACAATGAGAAACGGCGCAATTTCCGGGTTTTCAAAACCGCCGTAGAGGGCGAACATGACATAAACAGCGATTAGACTCAAGCCGACAACGAGGAAGCCACTGACAGCGCCGCCGCGCAGCGCGACGTTAAAAGCAGGCACAACTCCGTTGCGTGCGGCTGATGCGACACGCTGATTAGAGAGGACGGCGACGGTCATGCCGATGATGCCACTCAAGGCGGAGATGCCCGCACCCACGAGAAACGCAACACCCGTTTTCCAACCCAATTCGACTCCGACAACGCCGGTTTCTGAAACGCGCTCGAATAGGCCGACGAGAAAACCGACGACGACGGCAGTGACAATGGCCAAAATGGCGATAGTGCTATACTGGCGCGTAATGAAGGTCACTGCGCCTTGATAAATCGCTTGGCCGACTTCCTGCATTTGGGGCGTGCCCCGATCGCGCCGCAATACATCCCAGGAAAGGAAAGTGACAAAGATGAGTGTGATGACACCTGAAACCGGAATTACCCAGGCGAGTTCCATTGTTCCTCCGCAAGCAGTCGGCAAAGGCCGATCTGTAAGGTGTTGGCTAGGTTGTTAATGATCTTGTAGATGACGGTAATACGAAGATTGCATTGAGGGGAGCGCTGATAGGGTACTGCGTCACCCCCCATCCGCAGCGCAGACGGCTGCTCCTGCCATTCTAAATCAGATGTCATGCATAGATCAATGGTGAAAATGGACGCTACCAGGATTGATGATGATTGTCACGTGTAAAATATGAGGAATGACGCCAGATGGAGCGACTTTTCACTCTAATGACACCATGAGAGTAGGTCAAACGTCGGGACACAATGCCGTTGACCCTTTATACTGTCAGAACGATTAGCCTGTAGGATTGCGGAGTAGGTATGGATTTGCCGGCCAATGCAGCCTTGATTTTGATCGATATTCAGCAGGGACTTGATGATCCGGTTTACGGTAAGCGGTGCAATCTCCACGCTGAGGAAAACGCGTCGTTGTTGCTGTGGGCGTGGCGCTGGACAAATCGGCCGATTTTCCATGTGCAGCATAGTTCAACGAGACCCGATTCGCCTCTGCGCCCCGGCCAGCCGGGCTGGGATTTCAAACCGGATGTCGCCCCGCATGAAGGCGAGCCGGTGCTGCACAAACAAGTCAACAATGCGTTTGTCGGCACCGATTTGGAAGCGCGATTGCGTGGTATTGGTGCGGAAACTGTCGTGTTTGTCGGGCTGACAACCAATCATTGTGTCTCGACAACGGTGCGTATGGCGTCGGATATTGGATTTCGGCCGATAATCGTGTCAGATGCAACAGCGGCTCACGAAAACGAATTGAACGGCGTGATGTATTCGGCCGAAATCGTCCACAACATCTCACTCGCCAATCTCAAAGGTGAATTTGCGCAGATCGCGACGACTGAGACGGTATGGAGCGCTGCTTTGAGCGGCAATCAACGCCAACGCGCCGGTGTAATCATCATAAAAGACGATGCGATTCTATTGTTGCATCGTTTCAAGAACGGTGCCGAGTACTACACCATACCGGGTGGTGGGGTTGAGCCGGGAGAGACGCTGGAAGCTGCTGCGATCCGTGAAGCCAAAGAAGAGACCGGGCTTGATGTGACACTGGGTCGTGAATTATGGCGTTACGGCAATCGCAATGTTTATTTCGCCGTAAACGCTTTTCGCGGCGAACTGCATCTGGGTGGACCGGAACGAATGCGGCAGTCCAGTACTAATCGCTATCAACTGGAATGGGTTCCTTTGGCGAATCTGCTGTCCATCAATGCTGGGCCGGTGGCGATCAAGCGTAAGATTATCCGGATGTATGCTCGGCCGAAATAAGTTCCAGCGTGCGACACAGAGTATGTCAGACAATCTTGAAGCGCAAGTTACGCGTCGCCAGTTTTTGCAAATGGTCGTTGGCGGCACTGTTGCAGCAGGCATTCTCACCGCTGGCGGTGTCGGTCTGGCGGCAGTTACCGGACCGTACAGCCTGGTTGTTGAGCGCGTTCAAATTGCGTTGCGCAATTTGCCGTCTGCGGCTGAAGGCATGCGCATTGTCCAGCTCTCCGACTTTCACCTCTACCCGTTCACCAAATTGCCACACATTGAGCGCGCGATTGTGTTAGCCAACAGCCTGGAGCCGGATGTAATCGTATTGACGGGTGATTATGTGCTGGAATCGGCCGAAGCGATCTTCGATCTCGCGCCTACCCTGGCTCAACTCAATCCGCGTACCGCTTTCCTGGCAGCGATGGGCAATCACGATTACTGGACAAATGCGACCGTGATTGCGCAAGGATTTGCCGAACAAGGCATTCGATTGTTACAGAATGAGCATGTGACATTGCCCAATGGCGTTGTCATCGCCGGGCTAGATGATCCCTGGAGCGGTATGCCCGATTTGGCAGCAACCCTGGAAGGCATTCAAGCCGAGCAGCCGGTCGTACTACTGGCACACGAGCCGGATTTCTTCGATTTGTTTGCGACCGATCCGCGCCTTGACCTGATGCTGTCCGGTCACACGCATGGTGGGCAGATCAATCTGCCCATCTTCGGTGCGCCATATTTGCCACGCTACGGGCGTAAATACGTGCGCGGTCATCATCTCCTGGGCGCTGCACAACTCTATGTCAATCGCGGTATTGGCACGACCGGTGGCAATTTTCGCCTCGATGCGGCACCGGAAGTGACAGAGATCACGCTGGTGCGTTTGTAGCGCAGGATTGCATCCGACAGCGCGGTTTACAATCCTGCGCTACACAATTATCTCGTGACCACAGGTAGGAAGATCACCACATCCGTTTGTGGGATGACGACTTCGGCCGAATCGATTGCCGACGCAGTAACGGTCGGATCAGTTTGAGAGGTAGCCATAATTGTCACGATGTCGATGCCGGTGGCATCATCCGGCACACTCAGTTGCACAACGAGAGAATCTGATGCACCGGATGTCAGCGTCACCATTCCCGGTATGGTAACCGTCCATCCCTGACTGGAAACAGCTTCTACGGTAAACGTATCAGTCCATGTGCCGGTATTCGTGATGGTGTGCGTGAATAGCGCCGTTGTGCCTGGTGTAACCGTAATTTGCTGGCCGGGTGACAGCGCAACAGCGGCTGTCGGTGGTGGTACCGTCACGGTGTCGGTCACTTCGGCCGCAACAGCGCCGTCCTGGGACGATGTCACCGTAATGGTTGTAACCTCAGTCATTGCGACGACGGCCGGAACTGTGACGAGTGCCGTAATTTCGGCCGAAGCGCCACTCGCCAGTTCAACCGACAGTGGTGCCACCGTCGTCCAGCCCTGTGCAGACTCGTACGTGACCGCAAATGTATCTGTCCATGTCCCCGTATTGGTCAGCGTGTGCGTCAACACGACAAGCGAGTTTGGTTCAGCAGTCACGGCGTGATCTGGTATCAGGACGACACCGACATCAGGCGATCCGACTGTCACGGTATCGGTGACGGTAGCCGAAACGGCGCTGTCCAGTGTTGACCTGGCGGTGATCGAGGCTGTTTCCATTGTTTCGATAACGTTGGGGACAGTAAAGGTGGCGATAATTTCGGCCGAAGCACCGCTGGCCAATGTGACTTCTGCTGGTTCAATCGCCGTCCAGCCCTGCGCAGAAGCAACCGTTAACGTGATCGTGTCGGTTGTGATGCCACTATTCGTCAGCCAATGGGTACGCGTCACGACTGTATTTGGCTCTGCTGTCAGATCATAGTTGGGAGCAAGCGCCAGTTCGGCTGGTGAGTATGTCAATGACCATTGCTGGTTGAGCGGCACATCACTGTAGGTCTCTTCTTCCCCGTTAGGCCAGCGCACAGTCAGTTCAGCGATAGTTGCTTGCCCCAGTCCGAAATGCAGTGCCAAATCACTACCTGCACCGAAGCTGGATCCGCTCTTCACTTCTTGCATGAGGACCAAGTCGTCACTGGTGGTGAGGTAAACGCGTGCGCCAATAGCATCGCGATTGATCGGCGCAGCGCCAATCAGTTTGACGCGCAGCCAGTTGTTGGTGACGGCATTTGTGCTGCCTGTGTTGCGATACAGTCGATAGTCGGTGTCAAAATTGCCGACGATCAGATCGAGTAGGCCGTCCTGATCGTAATCTCCATAAGCGACGCCAATTGAGTCGAGCGGGTCACTTGCCCCGCTGCTGGCTGTGACATCGCTGAACGTGCCGTCTTGCTCATTGTGGAATAGACGGTTCATGTTGTCAGATGCCATCGCAGCGAAATAGAGATCGAGCCAGCTATCATTGTCGTAGTCGAAAAAGATCGCACCCCAGCCGACAGTATCGTAGGCAACGCCGGCTGCCGGGGCTACGTCGATGAATTCGGCCGAACCCTGGCTGGTCTGGTTTTGCAATAACACCATCGGCCCAATGTTAGTAAAGTAGAAATCGAGATCGAGATCGTTGTCGTAGTCGCCGGTGCCCAGTCCCATGCCATAGACGCGCGTATCAGCGCCAGCCGCAACCGAGACATCGGTAAAGCACCAACCGCCACAGCCTGCGCCATCGTTGCGCCACAACGTGTTAGCCAGCAGGCGGTCGTTGATAACGTATAGATCAGCATCACCGTCGTTGTCATAGTCCGCAAAGCCGGCGAGAAAACCCATCTTGCTGCGTTGTTCCAGGCTGAGCAGGTGACTGACATCGCTGAATGTGCCATCGCCGTTGTTGTGATACAGTTGGTCCGGCAGAGATGTGCCACACGTGTCGCAAGAATAGTTGGCGACATAAAGATCAAGAAAACCGTCATCATCGTAGTCGCCCCACGCATTGGCTTCACTCGGCCCGATATTGGCAACGCCCGCGTCGGCGGCGACATTGGTAAATCCTGTGCCGTTATCGTTGTGGAACAATGCATTTGGCCCGCCCCATACAGCGACAAACAGGTCGCGATAACCGTCATTGTCGAAGTCGGCGGCCGATGCACCCAGGCTCAGCGAATCGGTAATGGCAACTTGTGCGGATAGCGGTGAGAGCGTGAATGTTCCATCGCCGTTGTTGCGGTACAGTTGGTTCGGGCCGAGCTGATTGGTCAAAAATAGATCGAGCCATCCGTCATTATCGAAATCGAAAAACACCTGGCCTGTGCCCAATTCATCCTTGTTGTGGGGGGCCGAAATACCGGCAGACCCGGTGACATTGGTAAAGATGTCAGTGGCAATAACTTTTTTCGCTGTTGCTGTCGCTTCACTCGCAGCAGTGACTGAGCCGCTTGCGGCAAGTATAACGACAAGCAGGGTCAGTAGTACGCCGGCTGATAAACTGCAAAGCAGTGCAATGCGTCGGATTGGATAAGACATGGTTACTCCTTGTTCTGATGATTGAGGTAAGGTGATTTTTCCCACGGGCGGATGAATTCTTCTTGCTCGACCCCGAGTGCATCGGCGATGCGGTTGATGTAGTTGAAGTAGCTGATCACTTGTGTCGCATCGTGGATGGCACGGTCGTCGAAGCCAAAGGTATGTAGAGTCCCGATATCGGCCGAATCCATTTTCTCCGGCTCCTTTGTCAACTTCTCAGCATAACGGCACAATGCGCGATCAGCCGCATTTAGATTTGCTTTGCGCCAATCAGAGGCAATGTGGTGTACAAACAAATCCGCTTCTACTTCGTCTTCAAACCCGAAATCTTCCATAACCTCAGCACGGAGGTCATATGCGTGGGCACGCAGTCAGTAAATGCAGCCGTTTGTAACTGAAACGACGACTGCCAGCATTTCGCGCTGCGACCGGCTCAACGGTGATTTGCCGGTCATAATGGCGCTGTAAAAGTCCATTGAACTTTTCATCGCTCGCGGATTTTGACTCATGATGCTGACGATATGCCAGATACGTCCGGCACGGTCGAGCGCCTTTTCGTATTCGCGTCTGAGATTGCCGCGTGCTTCTGCGAGGGAAAAAACCTTGATATACGGCATGGATTAGTTTGGTTCCTGGTCAATCATTTGGTATGTCAGGTGGTAGGCGGCGATGCCAAAGGCGACGGCGACGTTGAGCGACTCTTTAACACCGCACATCGGCAGGTGCAGCACACGATGACACAGAGCCAGAATATCGGGATCGATTCCGGCGCGTTCGTTGCCGACCACCAGTGCGAGCGGCGTATCGGGTAGCAGAGTGGTAAATAGCGATTGCGATGATTGTGTGGCTTCCAGTGCCCAAATTGTATACTCGTTGGCTTGAAGCGTTTCGATCAGATCGACACCATTGCGATGGTACGACCAGGATACATTTGTTTCTGCGCCTAATGCAGTCTTTGCAAATTTGGGGTGGTCGGGTGTTGCCGTGGTGCCACACAAATGCAGATGCTCGATGCCGGCACCATCGGCCGATCGGAAAATGGAACCGACATTGAGGACACTGCGCAAATTATCGAGTACGGCGACGACCTGCCGGTGCGCGGCACCATTTGTAGACATGGTGGGTGATTGCGGCAGCGATTGTGCGGCGAAGCGTGTCGGTGTGTTGCATAGTGGACAGTGATCGCCGTTTTCGGCCGATGCATCGACCGGAAACCGAAAGCGGCACAAGCTGTTCTGACATTCCCGAAACTGATACAAGCTACTCATTCGGTTCTTGACTGCTGTCGGCCCCGGTTGCGATTTCGGGCCTGGCTGCGTGCATCAAAAGTCAAAATAGGTGCGCAATTCATCGTCGAAGCGCTCGCCGGCACGAAAATCGATCACTTTGCGGTGTACTGGATTAGTGAAATAGGTCAGATGGACGAGCAATCCAAACATGGGCGACAACTCAAAACTGGTGATGACAAAGCCCGCTTTCAGCTTCGGAACTAAAACAGTGCTGTTGCCGGGGTGATGTCGACTATAGATGGTCTGAAACCCTTTGTCGCGCAGTTTGACGATGACAATGGGCAGGAGCGCTGTATAAATGCCGTTGCCCTGATGAGCAGGTAAAATGCCGCTGTTTGCCATGTAAAAGCTGCGTCCGTCGCGCTGCCAGCCGGTCGTCCAGCCGACAAACTCGGAGTCGTGATAAATGCCGATATGCAGACGGTACGGCGTACCCATATTTTTGACAAGCTGGCCGAAACGCTGCAATTCGTCGGCATCGAGCGGCGCGTTGAGATCAAAGTGCAGCTCTGAAGCGAATACCTGCTGGCGATATTGTTCGAACAGCGGTACAAATTCATCCGTTGCCAACTCTCGATAAGTGTAATTGCCGGTTAACGGATTCAACATGCAAAATTCTCCCTGTTACCAATGCGTGTATGTTAGTGGGGAAAGCAGGCCAATGCAACTATTGATTCGGCCGAATTGCTATTGTGGGTTGGTAGTCATTGCCGTGAAACCAGAGCGGAGATATTCACAAAACCGAAATCGCTGACGTGCAGATTGTTGTGATAGCGCCTTGCGGCGCACGAGTCGGTTGTTGCCTGGCTGCAAAGACGGCATAATAAGCCCTTTGTGGGCGGTATTGAATGCGCAACTGGTAGCGGAGCAACGACGGTAGCATGGCCCTTCCCCTGATTGTATTTTCTGGATTTTTACTGGCACTCATCGCGGCGGTGATTGCCCACGTCGCGCGCCGAGCGACCGGTTGGCTGCTGGCTTTATTGCCGTTGGGTATTTTTGCTTATCTCGTGCGCCTGATTCCGGCTATTGCAGATGGTCAAACCGTTGTCACTGAAATCGTGTGGGTTCCGTCACTGAAGGTCAATCTGACTTTCAATCTGGACGGCCTGGCGTTGTTGATGGCTTTACTGGTTAGCGGTATTGGCGCACTGATCCTTATTTATACTTCCGGATACATGCGCGATGACCCTGGAATCGGCCGATTGGATGCCTATTTGCTCTTTTTCATGGCGTCGATGCTGGGTCTGGTTCTGTCTGATAACCTCTTTACGCTGTTTATTTTCTGGGAACTGACCAGCATCAGCTCGTACCTGCTTATCGGTTTCAAATACCGTTATCAGACGTCACGGGATGCAGCATTGCAAGCCTTGTTGGTCACGGCCGGCGGTGGTCTGGCGATGCTGGCCGGTTTTGTATTGCTGTCAGCTTCGGCCGATTCTGCCACCATATCCACCATCATCAACGACAACCTGTTTAGTTCATCTTCAAGCATGTACGGCGCTGTCCTGATCTTGATCCTGCTCGGAGCATTTGCGAAATCAGCCCAGTTCCCGTTCCATTTCTGGCTGCCCAATGCTATGGAAGCGCCGACACCGGTCAGCGCTTACCTGCACTCAGCGACGATGGTCAAAGCCGGCATCTATTTACTGGCCCGTTTTACGCCCATTCTGGGCGGGACAACAGCCTGGACGACCATCGTTGTCAGCATCGGCGGGTTGACGATGCTGCTCGGCGCCTATCTCGCGTGGCAGAAGCGCGATCTCAAACGCATTCTGGCATATGCCACGATCAGCGTACTGGGAACGATTGTGTTGCTGCTCGGGATTGGAACTGAACTGGCAGTTGAGGCGGCAATGGTCTTTTTGCTGGCACATGCACTGTACAAGGGGGCCTTGTTTATGGTCGCCGGGTCGGTGGACAAAGCGGCGGGGACGCGCAACATCGACGGGTTAGGCGGTTTGCTTGCCAAGATGCCTGTCACATTTGTCGCCGCGTTGGTTGCCGGGCTGTCGATGGCCGGATTGCCACCGCTGCTGGGTTTTATCGCCAAGGAATTGGAGTACGATGCGCTGCTCCATGAAGCAGGCGCATATCCTGTTCTGGTGATCGTTGCGCTGGTTGCAGCCAATGCGCTGGTTGGAGTAGCGGCGGGACTGGTGGTGATCAAGCCATTTTTCGGCCGAAAACCGATGTTGAAACGCGATCCCCACGAGTCGCCGCTCTCCATGTGGCTCGGTCCACTGCTGCTGGCCGCTTTGGGTCTGTTGTTTGGCTTGATGCCGGCTCTCGTCGACGACACCCTCATCGTGCCGGCCACAGTGGCTGTGACCGGTGCAACGGAACTCGAGCATCTGGCATTGTGGCATGGGCTGACCGTGCCGATGGGGCTGAGCGTGCTGACAATCGGTTTGGCCGTCGTCGTTTATCTGCTGCGCAACCGCTTGCAGGTCATGACAAAGCGAACGACGAGCGGTCGCTTTGGACCGGCACATTTCTACGAATGGTCGTTGGACTGGATGTTGCGTTCGGCCGATAAATTGACCTTGTTCCTGCAAAACGGCAATCTGCGCGTCTATCTCAACGTCATCATCGGTACGGCTGTCCTTCTTGTCGGCAGCGTATTTCTCTTCTACACGCTGCCTGACATGACGCTCAATACCGATATAAATGATGTATCTGTTATTGCCGCGGGTCTATCGGGTATGATCATTGTCGCGGCTATCTCTGCTACCCTGTTTCGTTCACGCCTTGCTGCCATCGCTGTCTTGGGCGTAATCGGTTACAGCATCGCCATCTTGTTTCTATTGTTTGGCGCACCGGACCTGGCTATGACGCAGTTCTCTGTCGAAACGTTGACCGTCGTTGTCATTGTGCTTGTTATCTGGAAACTGCCGTACTTTGAGAATTTGACCAAACGTGGTGACCGCATCAAAGATGTAGTTATCGCTGTTGCGGCCGGTTTGCTCATGACGCTGTTTGTCCTGGTCATTACGGCTACGCCACTGACATCGCAGATTACACCGGACATCGTAGCTGACAGCTATCTCATCGCCAAAGGCCGCAACGTCGTCAACGTCATTCTCGTTGATTTTCGCGGCGTGGATACGTTTGGCGAGATTACGGTGCTTTCTGTCGCCGGTATCGGCGTTTTTGTCTTGTCACGTTTGCGATCAGAAAAGCGTCGTCGTCCGGACGACGATGGATAATCACCTGTCATGCCATCATTGATTCTGAAAACAGCCGCGCGTTACTTGCTGCCTCTGTTGCTACTCTTTTCGGTTTTTGTTCTCCTGCGTGGACACAATGAGCCGGGCGGTGGATTTACCGGAGGACTGGTAGCAGCATCGGCATTTGCATTGTACGGCATCGCGTACGGGGTTGACCGTGCCCGTCAGGTCATTCGCATCAGCAATCGCGATTTGATCGGCATCGGACTGTTGCTAGCAGCGATTAGCACCTTGTTGCCCTTGTTTTTCCGGGATGCATTTATGGAAGGCGAATGGCTGGCGTATCCACTCCCGGCTATCGGCAAAGTTGGTACGCCGTTCTTGTTTGACCTGGGTGTGTATCTGGTCGTCGTCGGCGTTGTGTTGACGATTGTGTTTACACTGGCTGAAGAACAAGAGACGGTTGAGATGTAAACGGGTGGCGATAGCCAGACGAGGAAAAGATTATGGAGTTACTTTTAGCAGTCGTAATTGGTGTTTTGTACGCCACCGGTATTTATATGATCATGCGACGCAGCATCATGAAGCTCATCATCGGCATTGGCCTGTTGGCACACGGCGCGGATCTGCTCATTTTCACACTCGGCCGAATTGAATCGACAAAACCACCGATCATTGCCGCGGGTGAGGAGTCAATCACAAACTATGCCGATCCCGTGCCACAGGCGCTGATCTTGACGGCCATTGTGATTGGATTTGGCGTGATGGCGTTTGCGCTGGTGCTGTTTCGCGAGACAGTGCGCGTTTCAGATACAGGAGATGTGCAGGAGATGCGACTTTCCGACAGATAAGCCGGAGTTGCCAGCTACTTTGTGACAGCAAAAGTCCCCTGACCAATATCCATGTCCACACTCCTCATCGCTCCCATCGTCATACCGTTTGTTACCGGCGTCTTTTCCATTCTCGCCAGGCGCGTGCTCAGGTTGCAGCGCGTTGTGACGATGGCCGGTATGACAGCATTGTTGGCTGTCGCCATCATGTTGCTATCTCTGGTTTGGCGCGACGGCATTCAGGTTGTGCAAGTGGGCGGCTGGCCAGCACCGGTGGGCATCACATTTGTCGCCGATTTATTTAGCGCGATCATGGTGACATTGGCCGCTTTGATGGGCATAACCGTTGTCACATTTTCACTGGTCAATATCGATCGACAACCCGTCGCAGTGGCATATTATCCGCTTGTCTGCTTTTTGTTGATGGGTGTTTGCGGTGCATTTCTAACGGGTGACATCTTTAATCTCTACGTCTGGTTTGAAGTGCTGTTGATTTCATCATTCGTGATGTTGGGTCTGGGCGGAGAACACGATCAGTTGCAGGGCACTTTGAAATATGTCATGATCAATTTGGTGGCGTCAACCATTTTTCTGACGGCGCTGGGCATGTTATACGGCACGGTTGGCACGTTGAATATGGCTGACATTGCTGTTCAGTTGCGTGAGGTTGCGCAACCGGGCATTGTCATGGCATTGGCCATGTTGTTGCTAGTCGCTTTTGGCATAAAATCGGCCGTTTTTCCTTTTTATTTTTGGCTGCCTGCATCCTACCACACGCCACCTGCCTCTGTTTCCGGAATCTTTTCCGGCCTGTTGACCAAAGTCGGTATTTACGCCCTGATTCGCACTTACACGCTCTTTTTCAACGGTGATGTGGTCAATGTCGGATTTACGCATCATACGGTGCTGCTGCTCATTGCCGGGGCGACGATGTTGGTCGGTATTTTCGGCGCCATATCACAGATGGAAATGCGCCGCATATTGTCGTTTAACATCGTCAGTCATATTGGTTTTATGGTGATGGGACTGGCTATTTTTACCGTAGAAGCCATGACGGGAACGGTGTTTTATATCATGCATCACGTCGTTGTGATGACGAATTTGTTTCTCATTGCCGGCATGGTGCGCTGGCTGCGCGGAACGACTGATTTGAAGCGGTTGGGTGGGTTGTTGCAGACGAATCCGCTTGTGTCAGCGTCATTTCTGGTAGCCGGATTGGCGCTGGCCGGCATTCCGCCGTTGTCCGGATTTTGGGCTAAATTGGTTTTGATCACCAGTGGTTTCGATGCGCAACAGTTTTTAATCGTGGCCATATCGCTGTTTGTCAGTTTGCTGACGCTATTTTCGGTGATCAAAATCTGGTCGAATGGATTTTGGGGTAGTCCGCCTGAGCGGGTTTATCATCCGCGCAATTATTCGCGGCGGGAACGAATCTGGCATTTGGTGCCGATCGCGGTGCTGACGTTGATTACTGTATTGATAGGATTATCGGCCGAACCCGTCTACACATTGGCGCAGGCGACTGCCAATCAACTCATGAATCCGGCACTCTATATCAGCGCCGTTCTGGGCTCATAGGAAGACCTGATGTTTGCACTCAACCTGCTTTTTGCCTTAGTCTGGATCGCGCTCACCGGTGAAGCGACCGTCAGCAACTTCATTTTTGGCTTCATCATCAGCTTTGGCATGCTCTATATCGTCCAGCGCACTATCGAACCGCGCGAGCGTGCTCTCAGCTACTTCCGTCGTGTTTTCGCTGCCATCGATCTGATCCTGTATTTCATCTGGACGGTGATCACCGCCAACCTGCGTATGTTTGCCGCTGTCTTGCTGCCGATGTCTCGACTCGATCCCGCCATTATTCGCGTGCCGCTGTCACTTGAAGACCCCACTGCCATTACATTGCTCGCCAACTGGATTACGTTAACACCTGGCACGCTCAGCCTGGATGTGTCCGATGAGTTCGATGCGCTGTTCATCCACACTATTGTCGGCGGGAAAGATGTCACGGCATTTCGCGACGAGATCAAACAGCAATACGAGCGTCGGGTGATGAGGGTATTTGAATAATGTTGCAGACTATCAGTTGGTACTTTGCACTGCCGGGGTTGACGCTGGCTGTGATTTTGACGTTTGTCCGCGTGTTGCGTGGGCCGACCATGGCTGATCGTGTCGTCGCCATCGACTTGATGGCGTCGTTGGCGATTGGCATTATTGCCGTCTACGCCATTGCCAGCGACAATCCACAGGTGCTTGATATTGCCCTGGTTCTGGCATTGCTCAGCTTTCTGGGGACCGTAGCGTTCGGTTTCTACCTGGAGCGATTCCGATGAGTCCGTCGGCTTTAGAGATTACTGCCGCTGTTTTGCTGGTGGTGGGCACGCTGCTCATGGTCGTGGCCGGTATCGGCATTATGCGCATGCCGGATTTGTACATGCGGATGTCGGCGGCAACGAAGGCGTCGACGGTCGGAGCGGCTGCGTTATTGCTGGCGGCGGCATTGAGTTTTGCCGGTCTGAGTGTTAAGACGCAGGTCGTTGCAACCATTGTTTTCCTGTTGGTGACGGCGCCGGTGGGCGCTCATGTCATTGCCCGTGCCGCGTACCGCAAGCGCAGTGTGTCGCTGTTTGAACGCACGACGCAGGATGATCTCGAGGCGTATTATTACCGAACGCGTGACAATGAGCCGTGGACGATGGATAATGAGCAGGTCACGGAAAATGCCGACCAAACGTAAGCCATGAGACTCGCTCCCGAACATTACGACCAATTGCGCGATGCCATGCTGGATGGCTTTACGCCAACGACGCTGGCTGCGGCGCTGCGGGGCATCGGCCGATCGCTGACCCAACTCGTCCCATTGACGGCCAACTACACCGAAGTCGTCTTTTTCGTCATTGAGCAAGCGGCTTCGGCCGATTGGATCGACAGCCTCATCGCCGCCCTCAAGCGCAGCAATCCGAGCAACAAACGCGTGATAGCATTGCCCGACCACTTTCCCGACGCCGGGTTCAGCGACACGGCGCTGCCACGCCGCAGCGAACCGCCACCCGATAGCAGCGACCCGATTCCCAGCCGCCAAACGCCGGCTCAAGTAGACCCGGTCGTACCGGATGACTGGCCGGAACCGGCGCTTGATTACGACTTCATCAGCGCAACGCGCATTCGCAGCCGGATCGACGGCAAGGAGATGGTGCTCGTCCCCGGCGGCGAATTCCTGTTCGGTAAAGACAAAGTTAAGTGGTATTTGCCGCCATTCTGGATGGACAAGACGCCGGTGACCAATGCCGAATACAAACGCTTCCTCGACGCGAACCCAATTCACAAAGTTCCATGGGACTGGGATACTTCATCGCGGACATACCCAAAAGGTAAGGACATTCATCCAGTCGTGCATGTCAGTTGGCACAATGCCGTGGCGTATGCCGAGTGGGTAGGCAAACAGTTGCCGACAGACCATCAGTGGGAGAAGGCGGCACGCGGTACCGATGGACGTATCTACCCCTGGGGTGATGAGTGGGTGAATGGCTATTGCAACACGTCGGAAGCAGGATTCGGCGGCACGACGCCGGTCGGCCGGTTTTCACCGATTAGCGATAGCCCCTACGACTGTGTCGACATGGTAGGCAACGTCTGGGAGTGGACAGCCACACTGGTTGAAGGGGGTTATCGCTTGCGTGGCGGCTCGTTTGACAGCTATCAGGACGGTGCGCGCGTCGCCTTTGTCCTCAGGCTCGATCCCGAGGTTTCGCTCAACCTCCTCGGGTTTCGGGTGTGCGCCCCGTCTTTCTGATCTGCTGGTTTCTGTTTTCTGGCTTCTGGCGGGGGTCTGGGGGCGGCAGCCCCCAGCCACGCGAAACCAACGGCTTCAATACACCCGGTTCTCCACCTCAATTATCACGCCGGTAACACGTGGAAAGCGATGGCGCAGAAATGGCAGACACTGCCGGCCAGCACAAACAGGTGCCAGATGGCGTGGTTGTACGGCAGCGACTCCCACATGAAGAAAATCACGCCGACGGTGTAGACGATACCACCGGCAAAAAGCCAGTACAGTCCGCCGGGGGGCAAGTTGACCACCATCTGGCGGAATGCCAGCACGCACAGCCATCCCATCGCGACATAACCGGCTGTTTCAAGCTTGTGAAATCGGCCGATAAACAGCGTCTTGAATGCGATCCCCAAAAATGCCAGCGTCCAGACCACAATCAGCAGCACCAGGCCGGTCGTGTTGCGCATCGTCACCAGCAGAAACGGCGTGTACGTCCCGGCAATAAACAGATAAATGGCCGAATGGTCGCAGACGCGCATCCAGTGGCGCACGCGTGGCTGCTGAATGGTGTGATAGAGCGTCGAGGCGAGAAAGAGCAGGAGCAGGGTGCTGCCGTAGACGGTAAAGCTGACGACGTGCCATGTGCTGCCGTAGCGTGCCGCCATGACGGTCAGCGTCACCAGGCCGACAGCGGCGAGCACGACACCCAACCCATGAGTCGATGCGTTGGCGATCTCTTCGCCGCGTGTATAAAATTCGTTGATTCTGCGTCTGGTCATACTGCTGTTTGATCGCTATTCGGCCGATGGATCGTCATGTATTTCTCAGGATGCGCTAACGGTGCAAAGCCAAATTGCGCATACAATCCGTGTGCATCCGCTGTAGCCAGTAACCACCGGCGCAATCCTTGCAGCTCCGGATGAGCCAAAATCGACTCGATGAGCCATTTACCCAGGCCGTTTCCCCGATACCCTTCTAAAATAAACACATCGCTCAAATATGCAAATGTCGCCCGGTCCGTGATGACACGGGCAAAGCCGACTTGTTCATTGCCCGCAAACAATCCGAAACACAGCGCTCCGGCAATCGCCTGTTCCACAGTTGCACGTGAAATGCCGCGTGCCCAATAACTGTTGCTCAGAAACGCGTGAATGACAGTGACATCGAGGCGTGCCTTGTCTGTACTCAGCGTGAACGGGTCGCGGTGGCACTCAAACGGTGTCATGTGCTTTCCAGCTTTTCAGTCTCATCGCGCCACTCAGTCGGAACCGGCAATCCTTCCAGCCGCATGATCTGCAACGCATTGGTCGTCGGGCAGGGGCCGGGCCGCAGCGTGTAATCAAACACCATGCGCCCGTCGATGACAGCTTCGCGGAAATGATAGTTGCGCAGTTCCGGCATCTCATCCGCTAAATGGACCAGTTCGAGATCATGCGTCGAGATCAATCCCACACCGTGACCGCCTGCCAGAGCGCGCACATAGGCACGGCTGCCGCTCAGGCGCTCGCGATTGTTGGTGCCCCGGAAGATCTCGTCGATAAAATAGAGTAAGGGCAGGTCATTTTCTTCGCGTAGCGAGTCAAGCAGAGCGCGTAATCGCTTCACTTCAGCGTAAAAGTACGAAATGCCGTCGATCACCGAGTCGGACACGCGAATACAGGTAAACAGGCGATACGGACGCAAATCGAGCGCCGCTGCATCGACGACACTGCCGGCGTATGCCAGAGCGACGTTCAGCCCGACGGTGCGCAGAAATGTGCTTTTGCCGGCCATATTGGAACCGGTAATGAGTAGAATTTCACCGACTTTGTCGACGGTCACATCGTTGGCGATTTTTTGCGCGTGTGGGATCAGCGGATGCCCCAGGCGGGTCGCGCTGAGTACAGGACCATCGGCCGATATGGTCGGGAAGGCGTAGTCGGGATTCAGGTACGCAAAGGTTGCCAGGGCGCACAAGCTTTCGACCTCGAACCATGTGTCCATCCAGACGGGCAGGAACTGCCGAATGGCGCTTTTTTCTACCGCCAGCCGGTGTGTGAAGTAGATGTCCCAGGGCACGACCGCATTGAGCAGCAAGGCGACGAGGCCGTTGCCGCGTATGCCCATGGCGTTGACAATGCGGCCAATGCGCTGCAAATACCGACTCGGCCGATGATCGGCGTCGAGAAACGGCGTGCACAACCGGCGCAGGTTGGGCATCTTGTGGTAGGAATCGCGTTCCAATCGGCCGAAAACAGCGCCTAACTGTCCCAACGCATCCTGCATCTGTGCCGCTTGCGCAAAAACGGGCTGTACATCTCGTGAACGCAGCAAACTCAAAGCCACATACGGTAAAAACGTGACCAGCCACCACGACGCGGCAATGCCTGCCAAATACAGGCTGAACAGAATGATATTGGCGATACTCAGCGCCGACAGCAGCAGCAGCCAGGGTCGCAGCGATCCGGTAGCCGGATTGTTTTCCAGCCACTTTTGCAGCGTATCGGCCGACCATTTTTCGTCTGAGCGGGCTGCCAGACGCGCCTGTAACAGGAGTTTGTCGCGGAACAACGGGCGTGGCACGAGTTCCATGACCAAAGCCTGTCGCGCTGCAATGCGATCAGGGTCGGGGCGGGGCGCAGTGAGCCATGCGCGCAGGCGTTCGCTGCCGCTGGTCGTGACGGTGGTGTCGAGCAGCCGGTGCAGCGAATGCACGCCGACGAGGTCGAGGTCAGTTTCCAGCGGCAGTGGATCGCGGATGGGCATTTCGGCCGAAATACCGTCCCAATCCAGTGTCATTCGCGCCAGATGCGTCGATTTGATGCGCTGCCACCCGCGATAACGGTCAATCTGGCGCAGCAGCGTACGATGAAAATAGACGATGGTTGAGAAGGCGACGACCGTTGCCAAGATCAGCAGCCAGAACGCGACGATGCCAACTTGAAAGAAAGCAATCACCGCCAACGCCACACCGACAAAAAACACGGACAGGCGCACGCGATGGAAGATGCGACTGGTGTGCTCCAGTTTCTCCAATTGAGTCGCAACGCGTTCAATTTGACGTGCTAAAGTGGCCTGTCGAAGTTCTCTGGTCGGTGCTGACATAATGGTTTGGCAAGTCCTGCAGCGTATACATTGCGCCCCGTATTGTACCCGACTGCATTCAAACTTTTGTTATAATGCGTGAGAAGTTAAACATTGAGTACTCTGTAACAAAAGAAGCCTAGCTTTTTCGTCTGGTGCAAACGCTACTCATGGCAAAAGCCAGGCTTCTGAAAACTTCCGTTACAATGTATTGAGGCTCGAAGCAGATACCGTAGAAACGAAATGAACGGGGATTGGCAAGAAAAATTGCGCCGACTGGGTGTGACCAAAGGGACACGGGACCTGAAAGTGCCGCCGCGTCCACCACGTATGTCGCTGCCGTCGCGCCGCGCAGAGACGACGCTCGAGCAGTTGTTTCCCAATGGCGATGTGGTTGAAAACGGGATGGGCACCTGTTTTGTCATCGATACAGTCTATCCGGTGCAGCATACACACGGCCAAATTGCGCTGGGCGATGTGCGGACATGTGACGCGGCAGTCGTCGTGCCGTACACGTCGGCCGAATTGAGCGATGTAAAATTCGGCCGATGTCTGTTCTTCGACGTAGAGACAACCGGGTTAGCCGGAGCTGGCGCATGGGCACATACCATCAGTGCCGGTTTTTTCTCCGGTGACACATTTGTTACCCGGCAGTTTTTTGCCCGCGATCCGGGTGAAGAAAGCGCCGTGTTACATGCGTTTACCGACCTGACTGCTGATCCGGATCGCGTCGGCCTGGTGACGTTCAACGGGCGTAGTTTTGATGTTCCGCTGGTGCAAAATCGCTACTTCATGAATCGGATGCGTGATCCGCTGTCTGACCTGCCGAATTTTGATTTGATGCTGCCTGCGCGGCGTTTATGGCACCGGCGTCTGGGCAGCTACTCGCTGCACGCGCTGGAAAACGCGGTTTTGGGGCTGGAACGCAGCGCCATGGACATTGAAGGGTACCTGATTCCGTTGATCTACGCTGAATTTGTGCGGAGCGGTGATGCAACTGACATACAGCGCATGCTCTATCGCAATCGCATTGATTTGATGTCGATGGTCGTGTTGACGACACACATCGTGCGGGCGTTTGCCGACTATCGGCAGTTGCACGAACCGCTCGATTTGCTGAGCCTGGCGAAATGGCAAGCTCAATTGGGGTTATGGGATTCGGCCGAAGCGAATTTGCGTTATGCGGCGTCACTCGATTGCGATATTGAGCAATGGCATGCCATTTTGCTTGAATTAGGCGCTGTCATCAAACGGCGCGACCGCCGTGCTGAAGCGGTGCCGTTGTGGCAGCAGGTAGCCCATACGTCGTCGCAACTCACGCCCGCCCATGTTGAACTCGCGAAATATTACGAATGGCACGATCGCGATTTGGCGCAGGCTTTACATTGGACGCAAGCGGCACAGGCATTGGTTCCGGCGCGTGATTGGATACAGCGTCAGGCGTTGGCACATCGTGCTGAGCGGTTGCTGCGTAAATTGGAGTCAGAAAACGACTCTTAATTTCGTGTAGGGGTGCGAAATGCGTTGTTTTCGGCCGAAAATCACGCGGTCTGGCTGCGTTGCGTTATAATGCCAATACTATGATGCAAATCGACTTTTTTGACGATCCCTCACGCACGCCACGCAGCCGGGAAGACGTGCGGATCAACGACATTGGCATTTACGTCCATCCGGGCGGTCGCCGCATCGCCGTTGGCTTTGACCTGACACCCTTTATCGAGCGCCCGTCGCTGGATGTCGATATCAGAAATGCACGCGGTGAGTGGGCCGGTCAGTTGTCCGTTGTGCAGACGCCGGAGTCCAATTTTCATCTCAACACGTTCTTGCGCGACAGTGACGGTACCGACACGTATGAATTGTTGGTTGTCGTCTATTATGCTGTGTTAGAAGACGGATTTCCGCGTATGGAAGTGGATCGGCGCGTCGTGACGTTTGATGTCTTGGAGCCGGGCGAAAAGCAGGTGACGTTGCAGTAGCGTTACACCCATTTAAGTGGGGTAGAGTTTGGCGACCAACTTGTCCAGTTTGTTTTTGGTTTCGCGCCAGGTTACTTTGGACAGGCCGAGACGCTGACGAATTTGGTCGGGATCGACATTGGCGCGATAATCGCGCAGCGCCGATGCCCAGCGCACATTCTCAAACGACAGTTTGCCGCGTTCCAACTCTGCCTCGTCACCAATATCGCGCAAAATGTATTCTAAATTGCGTGCTGTACACGTAAACAGCGTATCGGGCGGTGCGTATTGTTCGAGATAGAGATCGAGCGTCTCCAGCCAACTCGCATCCAACGGTACTTTGCGCTCTTTGTAGCGCATACGGGGACTTTTATAACGGATAAACAGCGTCGGTTCGTTGTCTTCATCACCCCGGTCGATATGATTGGGGTGAATGGTCATCGCTTCACCTTTTTTGATGCCTGTTTTGAGCAACAGCGTGAGCAGCAAATGGGGGCGAGCATCTGGTTTGCGCCGATTCTCGCCCGTCAACCAGGCTGTCGAAACTGCCAGCGCTTGCTCAATTTCAGAGTCGGTCGGCAAATTGGGTAGTGGGCTGGTGACTGATTCCTGAATGACGGCAGTGGCTGGATTGTGTGTCAAAACGTCGCCCTGGTTAAGCCACTCAAAAAACACTTTGAGTGTCGTCACACGACGGGCGTATGATTTAGGGCTGCATGGCACGCCACGTTCGTTTTTCAGCCAAAACAGGAAATCGTTGAGTTCTTTTGAACCGATGTTGCCGACGGGCTGTCCGATGCCCAGGAATTTACCGAGCAAGCGTAAATCGCTGGTAAATGCTTTAATAGTGTGGATGGAGAAACCCTCTTGCCGCATGTGCTGCTCGAAAACACCGATAGCAGCTTTCAACGACGTATCGGCCGATACAAGACGCTGCAAACTGTCTTTTTCGGGTGGGAGAGATGATTCGGGAAATAAGGGCGATTGTTGCCGACTGTTCATGCGTAGTTCAGGCTGTCAAGGTTTCGTATAGAGCTATAACCAGAATAAGCGATAGTCGCATTTCTGTCAAGTGATACGCTGATTTCGTGTACTGATAGTCATCAAGCCCAAATCGCCCTTGTTGAGCTGCTCTCTGCAATGTATGGAAACCTGAGAAAAGTCGCACTATTCGGCTCTGATTGATCTATTTCGCGCTATACGTACAGCTTACAAAAGACACACTAATGACACCTGAAACTCATTCAAAAACAGCTCCAGATACTGAGACAGAAGAGATTGAAATTCGTGTAGTACGCAGCAAGCGTCGTAAGAAAACGGTACAGGCACGACTGGAGCAAGGCGTTCTTGTGGTGCTAGCGCCGGCGACGTTGTCTGATGCCGAGCTACAACCAATCATTGCAAAGTTGCGTAGGCGGATGCAGCGTCGGCAGCAGAAGCCAGCTGATGCAGAGCTCGAGCAACGCGCTGTTCAGCTCAATCAAACCTATTTTGACGGCAAGCTCAGTTGGCACTCTATCCGCTTCGTCACCAATCAGCAGCATCGCTACGGAAGCTGTACACCGGCGAATGGCACCATACGGATCAGCGACCGGGTTGCCCAATTGCCTGCCTGGGTACTTGACTACGTCCTTGTGCACGAGTTGGCCCATTTGGTGCAGCCAAACCACGGGCCCGATTTCTGGGCACTGGTCAATCGCTATCCGCTCACTGAGCGTGCCCGTGGTTATTTAATGGCGCTGGATTTGGAAGAAAGCACCGTATAATTATCGCAATTACTGCGATTGGGAGCATTGCAAGTTAAGAACGTGTAAGGCGATGGCGAATGGGCATTTCGGCCGAAAAAACAGGTATAATACGCGAAAAAGGGGCGACTTGAGCAGTTAGAACAGGAGAACTATTATGCTAGACATGTCAAAAGTGATGGGTGTTATTCTAGGTGGTGGGCGTGGTACACGTCTGTACCCTCTGACGGCGGAGCGCGCCAAGCCGGCTGTACCGTTGGCGGGCAAATACCGGTTGATCGACATCCCCATGAGCAACTGCATTCATGCCGGCATCGACAAGATCGCTGTGTTGACCCAATTCAATTCAGCTTCTTTACATCGCCACCTGTATCGTACCTACACACGCGATATGTTCCATCGGGGATGGGTACAGATTCTCGCTGCTGAACAAACACCGACAAGTGGCGAATGGTATCAGGGAACGGCCGATGCGGTGCGCAAGCAGGCTATTGAATTACTCGAAGCGGGTTCAGAATATACACTTATTTTAGGCGGCGATCATCTTTATCGCATGAACTATCGCGATTTTGCGGAGAAACATATCGCAGCAAAAGCGGACATTTCCATCGCTGTACAGCCTGTAACCCGCATCGATGCACCGGGGCTTGGTATCCTGAAGATGGATCCTGATAGTGTCATCACAGAGTTTGAAGAGAAGCCCAAAGATCCGGCACGTATCGAAGAATTGGAGAGCATGCCCGGTGCGGAAAAGCCGTTGATGGCTTCGATGGGTATTTATTTGTTCCGCACTGAATTGCTCTTTGAGATGCTGTCGCGTCCCGGAGATGACTTTGGCAAAGAGATTATCCCTGGTGCTATCGGTGATTACAAAGTTGTCGGTTATCGTTTCGACGGATTCTGGGAAGATATCGGAACCATTCGCCGCTTTTATGAGGTCAATTTGGAGATGGCAGCGGCACTACCGCGCTTTAATCTGTACGATCGCGATCACCCAATCTATACGCGTCCTCGTTTTTTGCCTGGCTCCAAAGTGCAGGGCGGCAGCATTCACAATGTTTTGCTTTCCGACGGTTGCCGCGTGCAAGATGCAACCATTCGCAATTCGGTCATCGGCTTGCGTTCGATTATTGCCAATAATGTCACGCTGGATTCCAGTATCATGATGGGCAGTGATATTTACGAGAACGATAAAGATCGTGCAGAAAACCAGCGCATCGGCCGACCGAATATCGGTATTGGCTCAGGCTCGTTTATCGAAGGCGCGATTATCGACAAAAATGCGCGCATTGGTAATGGTGTTGTCATTCGTTCCTGGGCGGAGCGTCCTGATACACCTGAGACAGGTGGCGAATTAGGCACTGAAGTCAATTGGGTGTCGCGCGAAGGGATTGTCATCGTGCCGAAGAATGCCATTATTCCTGATGGCACGACGATTTAGATCTTGAGGACCGGGTTTATAAATAAATCCGGTCTCCAGATTGTAAATCTATCCTACTGACCGACGATATAATCTTCCAAGTGACTGATGAGGATTTTCTGTTCCTCTATGATCGCTTTGACAACATCACCAATGGAGATGATGCCGATGACCACATTATCCCGGAGGACAGGCAGGTGACGGATACGTTTGTCAGTCATCAGGCTCATGCATTCTTGCATTGTGTGATCGGGGCCGACGCACTGCACTTGTGTGGTCATGATTTCGCTGACAGCCGTAGCGCGTGACGCTTTGCCGTAGAGGATTACTTTACGCGCGTAGTCACGTTCTGAAATAATGCCAACCAGTTGTCCTTCGCGCAAAACCACGAGCGCGCCGACATTGTTAGTTGCCATACGAACGAGTGCGTTGTAGACGGTGTCATCCGGTTCTATCGAGATGACCTGGTAGCCTTTGACGCGCAACAATTGATTGACAGTAGTCATGGCGTTCTCCTTTTCCAGGTTTGTGGGTTGCTCGTTTGCCTGCCGCAATTGTTGGCAAGCTTTTGAGCACACGCAGGTGACGGTAGGGTATGATTGTATGATGACGGATTTCGGCCGAAAAATCAACCCCCGCAACCGGAAAGCTGCTATGGATTGTCCAGAATTAGTTGCAGCTCATCCCACAATTCGGCCGAACCAGGTGAACGAGGAGGCATCGGCCGATTGACCGGTACACCACGTGCATGCAAAATCGCCTTGATATTGCCGATGCGTGGTCCTGCTGCCATGTGCGCTAAAAGGCGGTTGATCAGCCGTTGCTGTTGCCGTGCCGCTTCCCAATTTCCGGCAGCGAAAGCTGCTAACAACGCCACAAACGGCTCTGGAATCGCCGTTGCCAACCCGCTGATCGCGCCGTGTGCACCCAGGGCCAACGATCCCAGCATAATGGGTTCATTGCCGGCCAGAATAAGAACGCTGTCGGCGACCGCATCGATCAGGCGACGGATTGCCTGCATGTCGGTGCGACTGCATTTGACCCCGGCAAATGTCGGAATGTCCGCTATCATTTGTTGTGCAAGCGCCGTCGAGATGCCGTTGACGGCCATTTGCGGAATGTCATAAGCAAAAAAAGGTGTTTCCGGTGCTGCACCAGCTATCGCTGCAAAATGAGTCAGGAGCGCTTCGTCAGACACGCCGTAAAACGTCGGCGTGACGGCGACGATGGCATCCGCACCGATGCTGGCCGCGTGTTGCGCCAGCGCTACGGCACTCTGCGTGTCATTCGTGCCGACGTGGAGCAGCACGGGAACGCGCCTGGCTGCGGCGCTTACAGAGAGCGCGTGCAACTGTCTGCGTTCAGCATCACTGAGCAAAATGCCTTCACCGGTCGTGCCGCCGACAAACAGACCGCCGACGCCACGCTCGATCAGAAAGTCGACAAGTTGCGGAATGACGTTTGCATTGAGACGAAAGCCGTCTGGTGTCAAAGGTGTAGCCATTGCCGGGGCGACATGGCCGCTAAGCTGTGCGGTAAGTGTTTCAATTGTCATATGCATGGGGTAGGGAATCGGCGCGACCCGTCAATTATCGGGTCGCGCCGTGTTTTGTCCGGATTAGGCGAGGGCGGGAACGATATGAACGTGTCCCTGATACGGATGCAGCCTTTCAGCTTCGATGAGGGCGGATTCGAATAGATCGAGTCCTTCGTCGACCAGATCTCGGCCGATATTGAGTGCCGGTGTCAAACGAATCGTGTTGGCACCACACGGCAACATCAGGACGCCTTTTTCAAACGCCTTCTGAATAACGGTATGGCGCATCTCCGGATAGCGCTCCTTCGTTTCGCGATCTTTGACAAACTCCACGCCGATCATTAAGCCGCGCCCGCGCACGTCGCCCATCGTGTAATATCGTTGCTGCATGGCGGTCAAGCGATCCAGGATGTAGGCGCCGGTTTCGTCAGCACGCGCCAGCAGATCTTCTTCCTCAATCACGTCCAATGTAGCCAGAGCAGCCGCACAGGCTACCGGCCCGCCGCCGTACGTGCTGGCATGCGTACCCGGTTTCCAGGTCATGACGTCGTCTTTGGCTATGATGCCACCTAGCGGCATGCCGCTGGCAATGCCTTTGGCAAAACAGAGGATGTCCGGCTCGACACCTTCGTGTTCGACAGCCCACATGTCTCCGGTGCGACCAGCACCGCTCTGGACTTCATCGACCATCAACATGATGCCGTATTTGTCGCACAGTGCGCGCAAGCGGGTTAAAAAGCCATCGGGAGGCAGGACATAACCGCCTTCGCCCTGAATTGGTTCGAGCAGGATGCCGGCAACATCGGTCGGATCGAGCGTCGTGCGAAAGATTTCGTTTTCCAGGAAATTGAGCACGGCGTCCGCTGCGTCCTGGCCCGCTTCACGATGCAGCGTCGGCCGATATGGGTTGGGATAGGGTATGTGTGTTACCGGCACGCCGACGCGATAGTGCGAACGCTGCAGATATTTGCTCGATGTAAATGAGAGTGCTCCCAATGTGCGACCATGAAATGCACCGCGAAAACCGATGAAGTAAGGACGACGTGTATGCGCCATCGCCAACTTGATCGCTGCTTCAACCGCTTCAGTGCCGGAATTGCCGAAATAGCTGCGTGTTTTGCCACGCATCGGCGCAATAGTTTGTAATCTTTCTGCCAGTTCCATCGCCTGCGGATAATAGAAATCGGTGAGGCAGACGTGCCAGAATTTATCGAGCGTCTCCTTGACCTTTTCGACCACATACGGATGGCGATGGCCAACGTTCATGACGGCGACGCCGGCCATCAAGTCGACAAAACGACGACCGTCTACGTCCCAGACTTCTGCGCCTTGAGCGTGGTCGATGACCAAAGCATATTCGCGAGCATATGATGTGCTGGTGGCATGTCTGTCACGCTCAATGATGTCACGCCCGATGGGACCGCAGCCGGCCAAGTTGATGTTCATGTTGTCCTCCAAATGTGCGTTGACGAGCGTCAAATTTGAACGCTCGAAGGAAATGATGGGTTGTGTTAGTTACCACAGAATTGTACCAGTACATTAAACCGGTACAAAGCAGATGGTGTCGGTCTTGCCTAATTTTTGAGGTCATTTAATCGTGTGCAAGAGAGGGATTGCACGATTGATGAAGCTATGCTGATCCGGAGTCATGCGAGCCGTAAATGCGGGGCCTTTCCGATGTATTGTATTCAAGAGAAGTTTCCCTCTGGAAAACTGGCTTATTGCGAATATATTGAAAATAAATCTACAATTACTTGACATAATATCGAATTCGTGCTATTATCTATCACATGACAACACCAATCCAGCCTGGTGTTGTCGTAAGAGAGATGTAACAACTCCTCATGTCCCTCCCTCTTCAAGCGACAAGGCGCGGTTTTTACCGCGCCTTGTCCATTTCTATAGCAGTGGATTCTACAGAAAAGCCGTTATCCACAATCCATTGCAAGCTCAGTTGAAGATGTTTAGATACTGTTTGTTGTCTGGCCTATGAACGACTTTCCAGGTCTGGTTGTCCTTGACATCAAATCTGCCTGAGCGAATTTTCGCTCAAGGTAGCAAGATCGATTTGACTAACAATTGGTTCGTGTTCCAATGCTGAAAGTAAACTGTCAAACACGGGAGCCAGCGAGCAACGCCTGAGCCTGCTCAGGCCAGGTGGTAGAATCAATAGCTCCAAAGTTTGGGCCAGCTGCATCAAGTATCTCTTGCAATCTCTCAACTGGAGTTGTTGCCAATTGCGTGAGGCTGCTGACACCGGCATTGTTTAGATGGCCGCTCACTTTCGGTCCGACACCATCGATTAACAATAAATCGGTGATGTCGAGCCAGGTTGGAATGCCATCTGCCGTAAACTCATTGGTGCGGTTGATTTTAATATGCGCCACAAGATCGCTGACCTGTTCTGTAGCAACGGCAGCGACAGTTGTCGTTGCATCGGTTGCAACGATCCCGGCCTTGACAACTGCTTTTGCGACGGGGCGTAACAACCGCAAGCGTGGTGCCTCGACCACGAATCCCAATCCAATCAAGGCTATGATGAGTTCCATGGGTTTACTCCTATCTGCAAGCAGAGGTCGGATTGTCAATCCGACTAACTCTCCTTGCTTCAAAAATCATGTTATCATCTGGCCGCACCCAGCTTGGCGCTTTCGTGTACGCCTTTCATCAGCTTGCGCAGCCCCCAGTCTTCATCCGGTTCGCCGCGTTCATGGAACTGAAAACTGTGAGATGTAACATCATGTTCAATCGGTTCACACTTGCGGGGCGTCGTTTCAGTCAACAGGCAGCTCAAATCCGTTGCTGCATCGGTACGGCGACTGATAGACGGTATGCTTCCATCTGGTTTTCGGCCGAAACGCCGCAAAATCGTCTTGACTATCGATGTGTGATCAAACACAGTATGGGATACCGACTGCTTGGCTACCCACGGCGAGACGACGATGGCAGGCACGCGCACGCCGTAGCGTGTCAGATGATCATAATCATCTTCTACCTCAGGCGGTACAACATGATCGTAGAATCCACCGTGCTCATCGTAGTAGATCACCAGCATCGTCTTGTCCCAAGCAGGGCTTTGAACCAGTTGATTGTAGATTTCTGCGACGAATTTCTGCGCCTTGCGAACATCAGACGGCGGATGATCGTCGTTTGCAATATTTCGCTTAATATAAAAGTAAGGATCGATCCAGCTGACACTGGGGAGCGTCCTCTCCCTCGCATCCTTGCGGAAGTGACGAATACCGCGTGCTTCCTTTCCCGTAATAATCCGCCGGTGTTTTTTGAATAACCAGGACGAAGCGACATCGTGGTAGTAGAATCGCCACGAATCTTTAGGCAGGTAGTCAAAAACTGTCTTCATATTGACCGGTGCCGGATCGTCTTCATCGGGATCATGAACATATCCATCTGATGTTCCGGCCATTGCGTAATAGCGGTTAGGGAATGTCGGTCCTAACAGTGAGCTGAACCAACGGTCGCAGACACAAAATTGTTGTGCCAATAGATCGAATATGGGTACGTGCTCTGCTGTATGGTATCCCATCACCAGACCTGGGTCTTCCAACGGAATATGTTTGTAAAGTTGGTGATGATGCTTGGCGAATTGTTCGACGAATCCACTATTATTGTGCGCCACTTGTTTGACCACGTATTTGTGTTCATGTGGTGGATCCCAGGGGAAGCTAAGGTAATCGTGCAAGGGCTGCGGCCTATAAATATCGCCGTCGTAAGCGTTGAACTGATCATCTGCACCAGTGAGACCGTCGATATCTGTGCGCCCACGCCCACCGGCTGACTTGGGTAGTGATAAGTACCCGAGCATATGGTCGAACGAGCGGTTCTCTAGCATAAGGAGAACAAGGTGGTCGATCCGTTCTAATTGATCAACGCTGACTGTCATAGTGACCTCTTTGTTACGGTGGTTGGTAGCATCGTGCGTGTATTTCAGTGTATTAACTGCTGCAAAGTAAGGGACCGGTCAAGGCGTGTCTGTGGTCGGTTCTTCTTCCGGCTGCGGCGTTTCATCAGCAATCCCTTCATTTATGGGTGACGGGACCACAATTTCAACCTGCGCCAACTCACCGGGAATCACGATCACTTCGGCCGAATAGCTTTCACCGTTTAGCTCAGTGTAAATCTGATACGTGCCCGGTTTGAGGTCGCCAAAGACGAAATTTTCGGCCAGATGTTCGTCCGGATTACTGATGTCGTCCGGATCACCGAGGTAGGTCCACGTCTTTTTGGCTTCACCGTCTGCTTCCTGACTGAAGGCGTGGATAACGACACCTTGCCACGGTCGGCCCGCTTCATCGACCAGGCGACCGGCAATGATCCCACGATTGAATCCGGGAATGAGCCACAATAGCGGATTGCGCGTTGCGCCAAACTCATTGCTGCCGACACGTACCTCGAAGTGCAGGTGGCGTACCGTCGCCGCACCGCCGACGCCAATTTCGGCGATTTGCTCCCCGCGTTTGACCCGTTGTCCCGGCTCGACGTTGATGTTGAGCACATGGCCGTAGAGTGAATAGATCGGCTGATCGAGCCATAATTCGTCGTGTTCGATGACGACGAGGTGGCCGTACCAATCGCAGCGCCAGCCGTAAAGCGCTGTGTAGTCGTCACCGGCAACAATTACGGTGCCGTCACCGGCGGCCAGGACCGGCGTGCCCAGTTCCATGCTGACATCGACCGCGTTGTGCAGCAGTAGGCGTCCGTCATAATCAAAGCCGTACGGATAATCTTCATTGTGCAGCATTCGGCCGAATCCCGGCGGCAAAGGCTTTGACAGGCGGAAATGCAGCTCCGGCGCAGGGACCGGTGTCGGCCACGGCTGCGCAGGTACAAAATACCGGTCGTAAATCGGTTTGAGCGGGATCGGGTCGGGGCAGGTGCGATCAACCGGATCGACTGTCGGCGTCGGTTCAACTGTCGGCGATGGGGTTGCGGTTGGTGTCGGCGTCGGCGTCTCAGTTGGAATCGGTGTGGGCAGCAAGACAGGTGCGGGCGTCGCGGTGGCACTTGGCTCGGGCGTTGGCGACGGCTGTTGCACTGCTGCAACCTCGGCGACTGGCGCTTGTGTAACTGTCGGCGTCGGTTGCTGTTGCGGCGTGCAGGCGATTACCACCGTGAGTGAGCCGGCGATCAAAACAAACAGGCGCATCATTTTGGTTAAGCTGTGCATGGTCGGCGTGTAATTGTCTCCGCATCGGCCGAAACGGGCAACCGATGACTCGTGGCTCAACTCAATAGTGTTGACTGCTATAATGATGGCGTGAAACCGCGCAAAGCAGATGGGTCAGCTCATTGGGCAAAAGTAATGTTTGGCGGCGTCGCTCTGGTCGTTGTTTTCGGCGTAATCGCGGTGTTGGCAGGCGTATTTGATCCGCCGTTGCCTTGCTGCCCACTGCCGACAACAGCGCTGACGTTGGCCGCAATGACCGAGGAGCAAACGACCTGGCTCGATCCACTGCCAAATGGTGCAACGGGCGTGCGACTGACGGCCATGTGGCGCGACGGTGAACAGAATGCGGGTTATGGTGTGTTGCTGGGGAGTCCGGAAAATTATGTCGGTGTCGCTGTTTCCCCACTGGGCTACATGACGGTTTGGCAATCGGCCGAAAATAAGACCATCACGCTATTGCCGTGGCAGCCGTGGGTGCACGTCAAGCGTGCGGCGCTGCCCAACGAGTTTTGGTTTGATTGGCACAATGGGGAATTGACGGTGCGCCTCAACCGCGAGATAGCGTGGCAGATGCCGTTTACAGGCGTAGCCGCCGGGGAACTTCAATCGGGTGTGTGGGCGACGACGTTTGGTGAACCGGTGACTGTTTCGTTTGCCGATCAGTTTGTTACCTGTCGGTAAGCAATCCGCCTTTGCTGCTGCGCATATTTGCACGTGTCATGTGGTAGACGAGATCGGCGGTTGAAATGACGGCAATCGGCCGATTGCTGCCGTCTTCCTGTGTGGTGACAACGAGGCGGTGTATGCGTTGGTCGACCAGCAGGCGGGCCGCGTCGAGCAGCGGGGCGTCGGGCGCAATGGTTGTCACGTTTGTGGACATGTAGTCACCGACGGTTGACGTTTTCCATTCGGCCGAATCGAGTCGGGCACGCAACAAGTCGACACGCGAGATCACGCCAACCAGACTGCCGCTATCATCCACGACGACCAATGCGCTGATAAACTCATCGACCATGCGCGTTGCAGCACGCAGCAATGTGTCGCCGGCCTGGCACGTATACACTCCATACCGTTTTGCTTGCATTACTGTTTGTGCACTCATGATCTCCCTCGTCGTTTCCCGGATTGCTGTGGCGAGTATAGCTGCCGCTACCGTCAGCGTCAATAACTTTTCGGCAGAAGGGAATCGTTTACTGGTTGCGAATATAAGTGCGATGAAAAACCAGGTTTACATAAAATCACAACCATTTTTGAACCGTTTTGCGACCAATTTCATGTTATACTGTAAACGTTGGCAGTGTTAATCAGAGGTGATAATCACCTGCCTGGAAGGAAGCAGATATGACTACCAAAATGACGAACCGGCTCCGATTTCTCGCTGTGTTGGCTAGCTTCATGATTTTGCTATGTGCGGTTGGAGTGGTTGCGGCTGACGGGGATGGATTACCACCATCTAACGATCTGTGTCGCAACGCCACCATTATTTCCGGTGATGCGACGACGTTTGCCGATACGATAGACGTCAGCGGGGCGACAAGTTCGGCCGATGATCCAGTGTCGGCGTGTGGCGCTGCAGCCGGCAACAGCCATACCGTCTGGTATCAACTCGAACCAACGACTGACTTTGAGGCGGTTTTTGATACAAGTGGCAGTGGTTACGATACGGTCATCGCGGTGTTTGACGGTAGCTGCGGCGACTTCGTCGAACTGGTATGTGATGACGACAGCGGTGTCGGTGCGACATCGATGATCGACGGGTATATGCTCGAGTCAGGTCAGACGTATTTTGTGGAAATCATGAAATATGGGTTGGACGGCAGTAAGGAACCGGTTGCACCTTCTTCATTTGTATTGCATTTTTCGCTTAACGCGCAAGGTGCGCTGGCCGTTACCATGGCGGATACCGTGGTCGAAGCGCCGGTTGCACCGCTCATTGGTACGTTGCTGGCATTGTCTGGTCTGGTGTTGTTGACTTTATTTGTCTTCAAACGCGAGCAAATGCAGGCGCAATTGCGCCGCATTCGTGTGCGGCGCCACGAGCGACGGTCCGACGTGTAGAATATTGCGTAGACCAATTGTAACGGGCAGAGTGGTGACAGTCTGCCCGTTTTTTGATCCCAGATCAGTTGATTTCGCGCAAGGTTACGAGGCTACCGTTGTTTTCGGCCGATTTGTACAGTGCCAACACCGTCTTGATGTGATTGCGCGTTTCGTTCAGGGTCACATACGTCTGCTCCCCATCCAGAATAGCCGCGTGCATGTTTTGCACCTGACCAAGATACAATTCTTTGTGCGGCACATCGATGCGTTGCTGCTTGCCGTCACGGTCGTAATAAATCGCGCCCTCGTTGGGTACATCCACGCCGATAAATGGCCGATCGATTTCGATTCGCCCCGCTGTGCCCATGATGGTCACATGAGTGTGAAACGGCATGCGGAAACCACATGTAAACTGTGCCAACCCACCGTTAGCGTACACCATTTGCCCTTGAAACGACTCGTCAACACCTTCTGCACCGAGCCATTGCTGCGCAGATACGGCGACCGGCGGTCCACCAAATATGTATTGGGCAAAGCTCAGCGGATAAACGCCGACGTCCCAGAGCGACCCGCCACCGTATTCCGGCACGAGACGCACGTTGTCGCGGCTGCCCATACTGAAGTTGAATACACCTTGAAAGGCTGCGATCTCGCCCAATTTGCCGCTATGTACCCACTCGCCGACGATCTTCGTCTGCGGGTGATGGCGGTACATAAATGCTTCCATCAACACGCGCTGATTGCGCCTGGACGCATCGATCATGGTGTCAACTTCGTGTAGCGACAAAGCAAACGGCTTTTCGCAGAGCACGTGCTTACCGGCGTCGAGCGCCTTGACTGTCCATGCGGCGTGCAGATGGTTGGGCAGGCCGATGTAGACGGCATCGACTTCGTCAGATGCCAGTAGCGCTTCGTAGCTGCCGAATGCTTGGGGGATGTGCCATGTAGCGGCGTAGGATTCGGCCGAAGCCAGCGACCGACTCGCCACCGCCACCAACTCACCACGTTGCGACGCCCGAATCGCCGGAATCAGCTTGCGGTTGATATTTGCTGTTGAAAGTAAACCCCACCGTACTGTGTTCATACCATGATCCTTGTGTGCGGGCATGATGCATCATGCCTCCCTGCCTGCTAAAACAAAGCGCTCAATCGCCTCAGCAACGCCATCGTGATCATTGTCCGCCACGATTACATCCGCGACCGCCTTCAATGCCGGTTTTGCATTGCCGACCGCCACCCCCAGTCCGGCCAGTTGCAACATCTCAATATCATTCTCACCATCGCCAATCGCCATGACCTGTTCCGGCGCGACACCCAGCGCAGCCAGAACGCGCCGCAAGCCATCCCCCTTTGATGAACCCGGCGGCACGATCTCAATCATGTGATCGAGCGCCTGCACAATGGTGAGTTGGCCGTCGAACGTCTGCTCCAACGCATGGCGCAGTGGCGCAATCGTCTCCGGCGTGTGGATCAGGATGAACTTTTCCACCGGCACGCCGTCAAAAGAAGCGAGCAATAGCGGCAGCGGTTCACCGTAATTGGTGATGGAATCGGTGTACGGGCTGCGCTCGAGGACGATTAGCCTGTCGCCGCTGTAAGCCAGAAAAGGCATGGCACGCGCCTGCGCAAACGCGATGACCTGGGCGACTTGTTCCGGTTCCATCGTGCGCCGGAAGCGGATCGAGCCGTCGGCATTGTGGATGATCAGACCTTGCGAGTAGACGCCGGGTGTATCCAATTGGAGGTGGTCGAGAAGCGGTTCCACAGAGGAACGCGTTTTGCCGGTGGCGATCACCACATGGACGCCGGCAATCTGACACGCCCTGATGGCTGCTGCAACGCGTGGTGTCAAGGCGTGATGGCTGTTGAGCAATGTGCCGTCCACGTCCACGGCAATGAGGGTGATGTGATTGTCGTGCATGGCGGCAATGGTAGCTGAATGACGGCAATTGGCAATACCAAAGTAGCCGTGTGCGTTTCTCTTCGAGGTGATTTATGCTACCATAAAGGTCAGTTGGTTGCGTGTTCCAGAGAGCGATTTTGCATGCGGTATTGCGCCAACGTGCTGTAGAGGGCGTGTTCATGGGTGAAGAATCCACTGGGTTAGACACTATAGAAGGTGGCGGATCGGCCGAAATCCGTTCCGACAACCACAGCAACGTCAATTTTGCCGCCGAAGAAATCAACATTGTCGATAGCCAGGTTGCCGGGCGCGACATCAACGTCTACGGCCTGTCGGCCGATGAGGTCGCCGCGCTAGTCGTCAAACTCAAGCACGCCGATATGCCGAAGGTGTGGAACGGCCACAATCCGTATCCCGGCCTGCGTGCTTTCCAGGAGTCGGACGCCAGGTATTTCTTCGGCCGAGAATCCCTCGTTGACCAATTGCTAGCTCGCGTCGCGACAGCGCGTTTTGTCGTTCTGTCCGGTCCGTCCGGCAGCGGCAAATCGTCGGCGGCGCGTGCCGGGCTGCTGCACGCCTTGCGCCAGGGCAAGCTGGACGGCAGCGAGACCTGGTTGCTGGCGACGATGAGTCCGCAAGGCGATCCGCTGCGTAATCTCGCGCTGGCACTGCAGCGCGCCACCGGAGCGGAGGCGATTGGCGCCAAGATTGCCGGGGAAGCCGGGAACGATCCCCACCTACTGGCCACAGCAATTGAAATGTATCTTACGGACGACCCGCGCCAGCGCTGCCTGCTGCTGGTCGACCAGTTTGAGGAAATTTTCACCCAGACGAAAGACCCGGTTACGCGGCAAACCTTCATCGGCCTCTTGACCGGTGCCGCCCAGCCGGAGAACAGCCGTATGATTATCGTGCTGTCGTTGCGCTCCGACTTCGTGTCGAATTGCGCCGGCTACCCGGCATTGCGCGAGCTGCTGAGCCGCGAGTTCCAGCTCGTGGGCGCGATGGAGCCCAACGACCTCGTGAAAGCGATTAGCCTGCCGGCACTGGAAGTCGGCGCGGAGATCGAGGCGGCGCTGGTGTCGCGCATCATGGACGACATGCACGGTGAACCGGGCGCGTTGCCGCTGATGAGCTTTGCCCTGCGCGATCTGTTCGAAGCGGAACAAAGCCGGTCCGGCCGGCCGATGGACCTGACGCTGCAGGAGTATCTCGATCGCGGCGGGCTGGAGCAAGCGCTGCAGCGCCATGCCGATGCGGTTTTTGCCACATTCTCCGATGAACAAAAGGCGCTGGCGCGCAATGTATTCTCGCGGTTGATCGAAGTCGGGCAGGGACGTGTCGACACGCGGCGCACGGCGTCTTTTGACGAGCTGATTCCGGCCGGTGCTGATCCGGCGGAAGTGAGCGCCGTCGTCATGGCTATGGCGCACAAAGACGTACGCCTGCTGACTACGGATCGGGTAGCCAGCGACGCTACAAAGGACGTACCGGAAAGCGCTACACGCACCGTGACCATCGCGCATGAGAAGCTGATCGACGCCTGGCCGTGGCTGCGCGCGCTGGTGGATGAAAATCGCGATCTAATCGCCTTGCAGAACCAGATCAGTCGCGATGCTGCTGCCTGGGCGGAAGACGATGACAGCGGTTTCCTGTATCAAGGCGGGCGACTGCTACAAATAGAGGAGAAGCTGGGACAGTTGCAGCCGAATCTCGATGATTTGTCAAACCGGTTTGTGGCGGCAAGCCTGGCGGAACGCCAGCGCCGTGAAGCGGAGGCCGAAGCCAACCGGCGCAAGGATGAAGAGCTGCGTAGCCAGCAGCGCATCGGGCGCATCTTGCGTTGGGCAACTGTCGTCGTTGGTTTATTGCTGATCGTTGCGGTCGTGTTGGCATTTCAAGCCAACAGCAGCGCCAATGTGGCGCAAAATGCCAGAGCTACGTCTGATGCCAATGCTGCCTTGGCGTCCATTGCTCAGGCCACATCTGATGCCAATGCCCGGGTGGCTGCGACGAGTGAAGCGCAGGTAGCGCAACTGAAAACCTCGATTCAAGCCAGCCAGTTGGCGCAAGCATCCCGGGCAGAGCTGCAAGACAATCAGGAGTTGGCGCTTATGCTCGCTACAACAGCGTTGGGACTCAATGAACAACCAGACAGCTTGCGTGGCTTCTACGATGCCGTTTACGCGCCATTCCGTCGTTCGCTGTACGGGCACACGGATGCGGTCTTTTCGGCAGCATTCAGCCCAGACGGGGCGCTAATCATTACCACCAATGGGGATAGGAGCGCCAAATTGTGGAATGTGGCCAACGGTGTGGAACTGGTTTCCCTGGACGGGCACGCGGATAGGGTCAACACGGCGGCGTTCAGCCCGGACGGGTCGCAGATCGTCACCGCCAGTGATGACAGGAGCGCCAAGGTGTGGGATGTGGCGAGCGGGGCGGAAGTGGCGTCGCTGGACGGGCACTCGCTTTCGGTCTATTCGGCGGCATTCAGCCCGGACGCGGCGCTGGTCGTTACCGCGAGTGGGGACAGGAGCGCCAAGGTGTGGGATCTTGACGGCAGGGAAGTGGCGTCGCTGGACGGGCACGAGGGTCCGGTCAATTCGGCGGCATTCAGCCCGAACGGGGCGCTGATCGTCACCGCCAGTGATGACGGGAGCGCCAAGGTGTGGGAAGTGGCGCGCGTCTGGCAAGTGGCGTCGCTGGAAGGGCATACGGGTGGGGTCAACTCGGCGGCATTCAGCCCGGACGGGGCGCTGGTCGTCACCGCCAGTGAGGACGGGAGCGCCAAGGTGTGGGATGTGGCCAGCGGCGCGGAAGTGGCGTCGCTGGACGGGCACACGGATGGGGTCAACTCGGCGGCATTCAGCCCGGACGGGGCGCTGGTCGTCACCGCCAGTGGGGACGGGAGCGCCAAGGTTTGGGATGTGGCCGGTAGGGAATTGGTGTCGTCGGATGAGCACACGAGTGGGGTCAGTTTGGCGGCATTCAGCCCAGATGGGGCGCTAGTCGTCATCGCCGGTTCTGACGGGAGCGCCAAGGTGTGGGATGCGATGACTGGCGTGGAAGTGGCATCACTGAACGGGCACACCGATGCGGTCTTGTCGGCGGCCTTCAGCCCGGACGGGGCGCTGATCGTCACCGCCAGAGGGGACAGGAGCGCCAAGGTGTGGGATGTGGCGAACGGTGCGGCAGTGGCGTCACTGCACGGACACACGGGTTCGGTCAACACGGCGGCATTCAGCCCGGACGGGGCGCTGATCGTCACTGCCAGTGGGGACGGGAGCGCCAAGGTGTGGGATGTGGCGAGTGGCGTGGAAGTGGCGTCGCTGGACGGGCACACGGATTGGGTCAACTCGGCGGTATTTAGCCCAGATGGAACCCTAGTCGTCACGGCCAGTAATGACGAGAGCGCCAAGGTGTGGGATGTGGCGAATGGCTTGGCAGTGGCGTCACTGGACGGGCATGCGGATGAGGTCAACTCGGCAGCATTTAGCCCAGACGGCGCCCTGATAGTCACTGCCAGTTGGGATGGGAGCGCGAAGGTGTGGTCGATTTATCCGACATTGGAAAGCAAGATTGCTGTGGCCCGTGAACGGCTGTCGCGCGGCTTCACCGACGCGGAGTGCCAATCATTTTTCCGCGACGACCTGGCGAGTTGTCCGCGGACCGTTGACGCGCTTTTCGCCCTTTTTGACGACGACCTCGCCGCCCGGCAACCGTAAGTTACCAGAAACCGAGTTTTTCCAAAAAACTCGGTTTCTATGTACCACGGACGTAATGCGTATTGCGGCCCACGCCCGCGCCGCTCGATCAGGCCCAAGTCGATCAGCTTCCTGAAATCCAGCGTCCGCGTCGCCTTGGCGCGGTCAGTCAGTTGGGCGTAGTCGCGGTCGGTGATGAAGCCATGTGTGTCGATGAAAGCCAGCAGCGCTTCGTGATGCGGTTGTAGGCGCGTGTCCGGTGTCCTGCTGCGTGCGCTGACCGTTTCCTGCAGCCGCAGCAACTCGTCAAGAATGCCGTCAGCAAAATACTCTAGCCAGTCGGTAAAGTCAGCGGTCGTGGCCACATCGTAGTAGTTGCCACGCAAACCTACTTGCTGGAAATAACGCGTCACGTTGCGGTTGTAGCCGTTCTCGAAGCTGAGCAAAGGAAACAGGTTGAGACCGAGCGCCGCCAGTAGTTGCTTGGTCGCCAGGCGCGCTGTGCGCCCGTTGCCGTCCATAAACGGGTGGATGATGACAAACTGCTTGTGAAATAAGCCTGCCAACAACAGCGGATCGAGTATGCCGCGCTGTTCCTGCACAAAGGCGACGAGCTGCGCCATCAGTGCGGGAACGTCCTGCCAGTCAGGTGGCAGGAATATCAGGTCACGGGTGCGTGGGTCGCGGATGACGACCGGTTCCCGGCGATAGCGGCCGATCTGATACCCCGGCAACAATCCATCCATGACACCGGCATGAATCGCAAGCAAACCGGCTTCATCAAACTGGCCGCTCCGGAGCGCCATGCAACGCGCTCAACACCGTGTTGTAGTTGATCACTTCGCGCTCGCTGTCGCGCAGGTTGGCAGGTTGTTGCTTGAGCAGCCGCCGCACCTCCGTCAGCGGCAGCGGATTACCTTCGATGCTGGTAGAGGCGAACGTAGCAGACGCAGCCGCTTCCGTTTGCAGTTCCGCCAGCAGCACGTCGGGCAACCTGTGTCGGTTGAGCTCATGGACGAGCACGGCGACGCGTTTGATGGTGTTGAGCAACGTGGGCGTGATGCGATACTGGGGTGCAAAAACAGTGTTCATCGCCTAATTATAGCCTAAAATTAGTCGATTAGCTGCTCGATTTCGGATTTTGGATGTCGGATTTCGGTGCTTTGTCGTCTTGACGTAACAATGAGTTGATTGTAGAGATTTGGGCAAACGACGGTTGTAGCGCCGGATAGAGGTCGCGGTAGACGGTGTAGAGGGCGTCATAGCGGCCGATCTGCCCCTCATCCACCGCCGTCACACCCGTCACCCGAATCGTCGCCGCACACGCCTCCGCCACGTTCGACCAGACACCGGCACCCGTTGCCGCCAGGAGCGCAGCGCCATACGCCGCCCCCTCTTCGGCGTTGACCGTCGCGATCTCCGCGCCGAGCACATCGGCCAAAATCTGCCGCCACAGCGGACTGCGCGCACCGCCGCCAGTGATACGCACCTGCCCAACTCCTTCCAGGCCGGACGCTTTCATCAACTCAAAGCTGTCGCGCAAGCCAAACGCCACGCCTTCCAGCACGGCGCGCGTCATGTGGGCGCGGGTGTGACGCACGGTTAAACCGACAAACGCGCCGCGTGCCAACGGATCGGGATGCGGTGTGCGTTCGCCGGTCAGGTAGGGCAGGAACAGCAAGCCATCGCTGCCCGCCGGAATTGCTGCCGCTTCCGCGACGAGGTCGGCAAAATCCACACCCGGCGCGAGCGTATCGCGGAACCAGCGCAAGCTCCCCGCTGCCGACAGCATCACGCCCATAAAGTGCCATTTGCCCGGCACGGCATGGCAGAAGGCGTGCAAGCGGCCTTCCGGCTCGACGGCGGGCGTGTCGGTGGTGGCGAAGACGACGCCGGACGTGCCCAGACTGAGCGAGACGATCCCCGCGCTGACTGCGCCGGTGCCGACGGCGGCGGCAGCCTGATCGCCGCCACCCGCGACGACTGGTGTGCCCGGTTGCAGACCGGTCAAGGCGGCTGCTTCGGCCGAAATCACCCCTGTCACGCCCGTCCCTTCAAACGTTGGCGGCAACCAATTTGGATCGATGCCCAGCGCCTTGACAATAGTCGGCGACCAGTCGCGCAAGCTGATGTCGAATAGTTGCGTCCCGGCACCACCGGCTTTGTCCATGGCGTAGTCGCCGGTCAGCTTGAAGCGCACGTAATCTTTGGGCAGCAAAATGTGGCGGATTTGGGCGTAGATTTCCGGTTCGTGGTTCTTGACCCAGACAATTTTCGGTGCGGTGAATCCGGTCAGGGCGTCGTTGCCCGTGATTTGAATCAGGCGCTGTTTGCCGATGAGGGCGCGGATTTCGCCGCATTCAGCAGCGGTGCGCTGGTCGTTCCAGAGCAGGGCGGGACGCAGCACCTGGCCGTTTTGGTCGAGCAGGACGAGACCGTGCATTTGCCCGGTAAGGCCGATGGCGGCAATTTCGGCCGAATCCACTCCCGACTGCGCAATCACCTGCTTGACGCCGGCAATCGTCGCCGTCCACCACAAATCGGGATGTTGCTCGCTCCACAGCGGCTGCGGCGTTTCGTAATCGTATGCAGACGACGCGACCGTCACAACTGTGCCGTGTTCGTCCATCAGCAACGCTTTGGTCGCTGTCGTTGATGAGTCAATACCGATGAAATAGGTCATGGGATTGTCAGACAACCTGAGAAACCGGGTTTTTTCGGAAAAACCCGGTTTCTTCGAGATGGGTTTAGCGGACGCCGAGCAGCAGTTCGATGGTCAATTGATCGAGCCGCTCATACGGCTGACCGCGTTGACCGAGGGCGATGCGGTCGAAGGTGTGCGCTTTGAGGGCGGCGGCTTTTTCGGCCGAATACGCCCCTTTGTACGCATCCATCGCGCCGTCATCCGCTGTGATTTCAGCGAGCAATGCCTGAATCTCGGCATCGGCGTTGAACTGCGCCACTCTCTCTTTCAGAATCAGGTAGGTGCGCATGCAGCCGCGGGCAAACGCCTTCACGTCTTCGCGGTCAGAGGTGCGGTAGGCGTGGGCGTCGAAGTGGCGCGGATTGTCGTAACCATTGTCTTCGAGTAGTTTGACGAGGAAAAATGCCGATTTGATGTTGTGTGCGCCGAAGCGGAAATCCTGGTCGTATCGGCCGAAACTCTGGTCATTGAGGTCAATGTGGAACAGCTTGCCCGCATCGAGCGCCTGCGCGACGGCGTGGACGAAATTCAGACCCGCCATGTGCTCGTGCGCTACTTCGGGATTGACGCCGACCATCTCAGAGTGATCAAGCGTCTCGATAAACGCCAACATCGAGCCGACCGTCGGCAGATAGATGTCGCCACGCGGTTCGTTTGGCTTGGGTTCCAGGGCAATGCGCATGCCGTAACCCTGGTCGATCACGTACTCGCAGACGAAGTTGAGCGCTTCGCGGAACCATTTGCCGGCGTCGAGCGGATTTTTGCCCGCATCGGTTTCCGTTCCTTCACGACCGCCCCAGAAAACGTAGGTCTTTGCACCAAACTCGGCCCCGAGGTCGATGGCACGCAGCGTTTTGTGCAGGGCATAGGCGCGGACTTGAGGATCGTTGCTCGTAAACGCGCCGTCGCGGAAGGCGGGATCGGTGAACAGGTTGGTCGTCGCCATCGGCACGATGACGCCGGTGTCGTCGAGTGCTTTGCGAAAAGCGCTTTTGATCTGTGCCGCTTGCGCTGCGGTAGCGTCGATGGGAATCAGGTCGTTGTCGTGGAAGTTGACGCCCCACGCACCGACTTCGCCGATGGTGTAGACGATCTCGGCCGGTGTGAGGGCGTTACGCACCGGTTCGCCGAACGGGTCACGTCCGGTGTTGCCAATGGTCCAGAGTCCGAAGGAGAATTTGTGCTCAGGTTTTGGTGTGTACATGGTTCACTTGTGTAGGGTTGATTGCGGTTATCGGCCGAATTAATCAGCCTGTTAACCGACATGGATTGAAAATGTATTCTCGACCGGCGTATCGTCTTCCGTAATCAGCAGAAGCGGCTAACGTCACCTGTCCGAACAGGGTGTCGATTCTACCGACGGCAGCTATATACGCCAGCGTGTGATTATAGAATCCCGGTTGCTTCACGTCCAGAGCAAAACGCAGGCAGAGTCACGCGCTTGAAGCGTTTTGACTTTCTGCAAGAGCATATACGCCGGCAGCGGCGTCGCGAATGACGGGTTGCGTGATCCAATTGGATGAGCATACTGCGTACTTCCCGCAAGAATGGTACTATTCGGCCGAAAACCGTCATCGTCTACCAAACCCAATAACAATTATGACACCAGATCAAGTCCCGACCGCTCGCCGCGATCCACTCGAAGGCAAAATCATCTACGTGTTGATCATGACGCTACTTGTGCAGTTTCTCTATCCGATTTCGGCCGATGCCGTGCCACTCATCCAAATCGGATACCAGTTGTTTTACATGAGCCTGTTCGTGGCCGGAATCTACCTCGTCAGCAGCAACCGACGGCAAATGAATGCCCTGATTGCCGCCAGCATCGCCTGGATCGTGGTTGGCACAGTGTATGCGTTTCGACCAGAGTTACAGTGGGCCAACATCGTTAGCTACCTGTTAATTGTCTACTTCCAGATCACCTTGACTGTGGTGTTGTTGAAGTACATTTTTCGTGCCAGGGTCGTTAACTTCGATGTATTGTTGGCGGCTTGCACCGTGTATCTGTTGCTGGGCGCGATTTTCGTGCCGATTTATGGTTTCATCGAGACGATGACGTGGTTTCCTGACCAGATGACGCACGCCTTTAGCGACGGGCTGAACACGTATCCGGACGGCCCGTTCCCGTGGCAGACCATTGTCTACTATAGCTACGCGACTTTGTCGACGCTCGGATATGGTGACGTGCTGCCTGCAACCTATTGGGCACGGTCGGTTGCGACGTTGGAGGCCGTAATTGGCGTACTGTATATGGCAGTGATTGTGGCCCGGCTGGTCGGTTTATACGCAGCCCATGAGGTGGAAGAAGAGATTGGCCGGGTAGACCAGCACTGAACGCACCGCTGACGGAAAAATGCAGCTATCAGCATGTAATCGGTTGAGCCGGTTGCCGACAGGACACCATGATCCGGCGCATCGCTTGACACGAGCGCGCTGCGACTGCAATAATTTGGTGATCGCGAACCATTTTCCCGATTGGCGAGCGGTCACAATTGATTTGAACAGGACAGTTTGATGAGCGCTGTACAGTGCATTTGGCAGATTCGAGCCGCGCTAGGCGAAGGACCGCTGTGGGTCGCAGCAGAACATGCCGTGTATTGGGTCGATATTATCGGCCGAAACGTGCACCGACTTTCCCTGGCAGACGACACGCGCCGGACGTGGACGTTCAACACAGCCGTGACAAGTCTCGCCACACGCGCACAAGGCGGCTTTGTCGGCACCATTACCGATGGTTTCGCCTGGCTCGATTTGGAAAACGGCACAATCGAGCCCATCGCGTTGCCGGAAGCGCACATGCCAAACAATCGCTTTAACGACGGCAAAATCGACCGCGCCGGGCGTTATTGGGCAGGCAGCATGCACACCTCGGCTCAAGCTGAGACAGGCGTCTTGTATCGCCTTGATCCTGACCTGTCGCTGCAGCGTATGGACACGGGATATTGCATCAGTAACGGGCCGGCGTTTAGCCGTGATGGGCGCACCCTATACCACACCGACTCAACCAGGCACATAATTTACGCATTTGATTGTGACGAACAGGGCAACCTCAGCAACAAGCGCCTATTCGTGCAACTGATAGACCCGAGTGAAGGTGCGCCTGACGGCATGACGGTGGACAGCGACAATTGTATCTGGCTCGCTCACTACGGCGGCGGACGGCTGACGCGCTATTCGCCGCAAGGTGCGGTATTGCAGATCGTACCATTGCCGGTACCCAATGTGACGAGCTGCGCATTTGTCGGCCCAAAACTGGACAAGCTGATTGTCACGACAGCTAGTGTCGGTATGAGTGCCGGGCAACTGCGTAAACATCCTTTGGCCGGCAGCTTGTTTATGGTTGAGCTGGGTGTGACCGGGCTGCCAATAGGTTCTTTTGGCGGATAATCGGCCGATTGTTTTCAAAAGGTTGAGAGGTTTGTATGACGCAGTTCAGACCAGTGTCGGAAGAGGTTTTGCAGCAACTGGAATCTGTTGTCGGAGTTGAGAATTTGTCTTCGGCCGAATCCGAACGCCGCCTCCGCTCGCACGATATGTCGCACCACGCACCCCATATGGCTGAACTGGTCGTGTGGCCGAGGACGGCCCGGCAAGTGGCCGACGTGCTGCGCATCGCCAACGCAGCGCTGGTGCCCGTCACGCCCTGGGGTGCCGGATCATCGCTCGAAGGCAATCCCATTCCATTGTTTGGTGGCATTTCACTCTCGTTTGAGCGCATGAATCGCATCGTCGCACTGCACGCCGACGACTTCCAGGTGACTGTTCAACCCGGCATTGGCTACAAGGATTTGAATGCGATTTTGGCGCGTGACGGCCTGTTTTTTGCCCCTGATCCAGGTGCCAATGCGTCGATTGGCGGCATGTTGGCCAACAATGCGGCCGGCAGTCGCACGGTCAAGTACGGTGCGACACGCGACAATGTGTTGGCTACGCAAGTTGCCTTGGCCGACGGACGGCTGATCCGCACGGGGTCGCGTTCGATCAAGCAATCGGCCGGTTACGATTTGACGCACTTAATGATCGGCAGCGAGGGGACATTGGGGGTGATTACGGAAGCGACGCTGCGGTTAATGCCCATCGCGACGGTGATGAGCGGCGTGTTGGCGTCGTTTCCGACGGTCGCGGCGGCGGTTGAAGCTGTGGTTGCCATTCGCGGCAGCGGTCTCGATGTGGCCGCGCTGGAATTCATCGACGGGCCAACGGCGGCATTGATCTCGCGTGAGGAAGGTGTGGCATGGGGTGAACGGCCGATCTTGCTCATGGAGGTACATGCCACACACGCGGCATCGGCCGAATTGGATCTCGCGCTCATTGAGGAGATTTGCATGGCGTTGGGCGTGATGGCGTTTCGAGCGACGACAGATTCGGCCGAACGCAGGCAAATGTGGCGGGCACGCCATCACCTGTTTGAGACGCTGGTCCGGGTTTTCCCCGGCTACAAATGGCAGTTGATGGACATTGCCGTGCCGATCAGCAGCTTGCCTGCGCTTGTCGATCACGTTGCGCAGACCTTGCTCAACAACGAGTTGGTCGGCTTTGTCATCGGTCATGCGGGCGACGGCAACGTGCATGTGACGATGCCGTACAATGACGAAGCGACGCGGCGGCGCACCGCAGTGGCTAACGACACCATTGTCTACAAGGCAATTGAGTTGGGCGGTACGTCAACAGGTGAACACGGCGTCGGCATTGGCAAGGCAAAATTCATGAGTCGCGAACACGGCGCAGCACTGGACGTGATGCGGACGTTGAAGCAGGCGCTCGACCCCAACGGCATTCTCAACCCGGGCAAGATTTTTTCGGCCGAATAATCTCTTGTCGTTTTCAGGGGCGTGGGCATCTTGCCCGCCTCTTTGCGGACAAGGATGTCCGCGCTCCGTATTTTCGGCCACTTGCTACCTACCAATCGACGAGACAATCGTTGCCACTAAACTGTGAACTGGCGTCTGTGTATTCGAACAATTCGATGCGCACGCCGCCCGGATCGGTGATCCACGATTGCCATGTGTTGTCACAGCCGAACGATTTATCGCTAATTTCGTAACCCTGGGCGCGGATATGGGCGATGGTGGCGTCCATGTCTGCCACTTCCAGGCACAGATGATCGATCAGCGGTGTGTCGCCGGCTGTGGCCTGTGCATTGTGGAACACTTCAATAAAGGTGCGACTGCCCAGGCCGAGATAGAATCCGATGAGTGTGCCGTCTTTGTAAAAATCAAATGTGCGTTCCAGGCCGAGGAGATCGCAATAGAAGCGTTGTGTCGCCGCCAAATCGCGTGACATGATGCAGATGTGAGCCAGTTGCTTGACCATGAATGTTCCTCGTGCTTACCAGCGCTGATGGACGTATTGGTAGATTTGTTCGTCGTAGATGGTTTTGACGGCAGCCATCGTTTCGGCCGATAATGGCTCCAGATCGCTTGCCGCCGCATTGTCGACTACCTGAGATGGGCGTTTCGCACCGGGAATGGCACAGGTCACGGCGTCAAATTCCAGAATCCAGCGCAGAGCAAATTGCGCCATTGTCATGCCGTCCGGCTTGAGTGCTTCGATGTCCGACACAGCCTGCAGACCGACATCATACGGTACGCCGGAGAACGTCTCGCCGACATCGAAGGCGGCGCCGTGGCGATTGTAGTTGCGATGATCGTTTGGGGAGAAGGTGGATTCGGCCGAAAACTTGCCCGTCAACAAGCCACTCGCCAACGGCACACGCGCCAGAATGCCGACATGATGCGCCTGAGCTTCGCGGAAAAACAGGTCTGCCGGGCGTTGGCGCAACATGTTGAAGATGATTTGTACCGTCGCGACATTGGGATAGGCAATCGCCTTGATCGCCTCTTCCACTTTCTCGACACTGACACCGTAATGCTTGATTTTGCCCTGTTGTTTCAAGTCATCGAGCGCATCAAACAGTTCCGGCGTGTAGTAGACTTCAGTTGGTGGACAATGCAGTTGTACGAGATCGAGTGCTTCGACTTTGAGGTTTTTCAAGCTGCGTTCGATGAACGCGGTGATATTGTCGCGATTGTAGCCCGCTGCAACGTGTGGATCGAGTCGCCGACCGGCCTTGGTGGCGACCCAAAAGGTGTCGCTCGGCCGTTCGCGCCGCAGTTGGGCAATCAAACGTTCGCTACGCCCGTCACCGTAAACGTCGGCAGTATCGAAGAAGTTGATGCCGTGGTCGAGAGCAGTGTGCAGCGTTGCCAACGCGTCATCGTCACTGACGTGGCCCCAATCAGCGCCAATCGCCCACGCGCCAAAACTGATTTCGGATACGTTCCATCCGGTTTTTCCCAATTGTCGATAGTGCATCGTTGGCTCCCTGAACGAAGTTGTTTGTCACGCATTGACCGGGCAATACGCATTGATTATTGGCGCGTATCACCGAAGTCGGATTCTATCACGCGCGGGTGGGGGATTTCAACACGTATGCGCAGACCGCCGCTGGGCTGATTTTTGAATTGCAGACGGCCACCCATCAACGCGACACGCTCGCTAATGCCGAGCAGGCCGTAGTGTCCTGCGCTGCTCAATGAGGCCAGGTCAAACCCTTCATCCAATCCGCGCCCATTGTCGGCGATTGAAACCTGCAACATGCGCGGCGAGGTGTTGCGCAGTGCGACAGTGACTGCGGTGGCTTCGGCATGCTTCCAGACGTTGTTCAACCCCTCCTGCACGATGCGGAAAATGGAGAGTTCGGTGGCCTCGGGCAATCGGCCGAAACTGTCCTCCATCTGCAAATCGATGATGATGCCCGTGCGTTGGCTCCAATCATGCGTATACGATTGCAATGCGGCACCCAGACCAAGGCTGTCGATGGTAGGTGGACGCAAATTGCCGCAAATGCGGCGCAATTCGGCAACCAGGGTACGAATATGCTCGCGTACATCGGCAATTTCAGATTGTAAGGCATTGTCGTCCTTGATCTGCTCGCCGATGTCCTCCAGTTGATAGTTCAGACTGAGCAAATCCTGAATCGATTGGTCGTGAAGTTCACGTGCCAGATGTTTGCGTTCTTGCTCACGTTCAGTCAGCAGGCGTCGTTGGGCATCCTGCAACGCCAGATTAGCACTGTCGAGTGCTTGCACCTGATCGGCGAGCTGATCGACCAGTTGGCGATTGATCAGATCGCGATCAGCCAGGTCACGTTGCAATAATCCCTGATTGTGGCGCAATGTTTCAGCCTGGCGGCGTGCGCGATAATAGCTGTCGAGCGCCCAGATAACCGGCGTGCGCTTCTGCCGATCGGCTGTACCGACCAGAGCGGCGACGATTTCTTCGCGGTTGGTCTCATCGGCACGCTCATCGAGCACTTTGTATCCCTGGCGCAATACGATGAGCCGATCAGAAACGGCAAACAGTTCATCCAGGTTTTTGCTATTGAACAGAATGGCGCTGCCAATTTGCTGCCATTCGCGGATGAGTTGCAACAATTTTTCCTGGTAAGGATAGCTGAGTTGCGGCGACGGATCGTCGATCAGGATCAATTGCGGCGGCGCTACCATGATTTGTGCGATGGCGACCAGTTGGCGTTCTTCGCTCGACAAATTGACTACTTTTTCGCGTAGCGATGAGAAAGGGGCTTCCAGACGGGTGAGCAGGATTGTCGCCTGTTCATCCATTTTGCTCATGTCGGGGAGGTGCAGCCAGCGTTTGAAGAGGTTTCGGCCGATTTCGTGCCCCAGAAAAATATTGCTCGTGATGTCGAGTTGTTCCGACAACTCCGGGCGCTGGTGGATGACGCGAATGCCGACACTGTTCGCATCAAACGGCCACAGCAAACGTCTACCGTCAAAAAACATCTCGCCGTCATCAGCCCGCACGCGTCCCGAAATGACATTAAGCAACGTCGTTGTGCCGGCCCCACTTGTGCCGGTCAGACCGACCACTTCACCCGGTGCAATTTTGAGATCGATGGCGTTGAGCGCTGTTAGTCCGCCGTATCGTTTAACGAGTTGCGAGACGTATAACAGCGTCGAGAGCGATGAAAATGTCAGTAGACTATGCGTCGCCATAGTGGGTCAGGTCGGCAATGATTTGCTGCAATGTTGCCGAATCGAGGTCTTTCTTGTCGACAAATGCGGTTGCACCGACGCTCATACCGCGCCGGTGAAATTCGCGGTCGGGATAGGCGCTGATCAAAATAACGCGCGTATCGGGTGTCTGCTGCTTGATGCGTTGTGTGCAGCGGATGCCGTCTTCTGATGATAAAACGACATCGACAAAAGCGAGGTGTGGGCGTGTCTGGTGCGCTAGTCGAACGGCAGTGGCGGTGTTTTCAGCTTCGCTTATGCTCGCATTCGGCCGAATCCGTTGTATCGTGCGCCGTAGTTGGCTGCGAAACCGTTGATTGTCATCGACAAGGAGGATGTGCAATTCGGCCGAACTGTGTGCTGTCGGTGGAAACGAATAAGGTGCCTTGGTTGGCACATCTTGTAGAACGGCAGGATGCTCACGGACATAGTTGACTGCTTCCAGGCGACTTTGGACATTGAGTTGGCGGTAGAGTCTTGTCAAGTGATTCTCCACCGTTTTGATGCTGATACCCATCTCGATCGCAATGGTTTGATTGTCGTAGCCTTGCAGCAGCAGGCGCAGGATTTCCTTTTGGCGGCGTGTCAAATGGGGCAGCTCAACCGTTATGCCGCCCGGTGCGAGCAATTTGTCCAAAATTCGGCTCGACAACCAGCGATCGCCGGCCAGCACGCGCTGCACGGCCATGCGCAAATCGCTCAATGCCTGATCTTTGAGATGGTAGCCGTTGACGCCGACACTGAGCAAACCCTGCACGTAAATATCGTCATCGTAAGCGCTAACGACGAGAATTTTCATATCAGGATACAGTTGATGAATGCGTCGAATTGCCGAAATCGGTTCGAACGCCGGCATAGTCACATCGATCAGCAGGCAATCGGGTTGTAGTTGATGGATTGCTGCTTCCAGCGATGGGCCGTCACCGACTTCGCCGATAATCTCGACTTCGTCTAGCTCATCCAGCGCATTGCGAATGCCGGCGCGGACAACGGCGTGGTCATCGGCCAGCAGCAGGGTTGCTTTGCTCATGCTGAACATTATACCTGATCGGCCGAAGATGAATCACCGATCGATTCGGCTGCAACCGTTAATTTGGGTTCTGCGACTGGATCATTGACCGTTGTTTTGTAGCACGGAGATTTTATCTTTCTGCGATATGCCATGGTTTCATTACAAGAATACGGGTTTCGGCCGAATATTAGGGGATTTCCCTTACATTATCGTGGCATTTTGTGGGGGTAGCACCTATATCGTCTCATGATTGCTTATGTTATGCTAACATGATTGGGCGAATTGCCTGATTTGTGTGGTGGATCATTGGATAATTTCAACAGTGTATGACGCAGCTTCTTTACATTTTGCGACACACCATCTTCGCATCATCTTTCCCCCAGGTTGCGCTGTCACCTTCCTTTTGTCCTTGGATTACTCCCCAAATCAGCTTTCAACCGAAAATCCAACCCATTTCTCAAATTTCAAGGAGAAGAGATATGCGTAAGTTATTGACCCTGTTATTAGCCCTGGTGTTGGGCCTCCTGTTGTTTACGGCTTGTTCAACTGCAAGTGATGAAGGGACAACTGATTCGGATAGCACCGATACGACTGAAACGACCGACACAACTGAAAGCGATTCGGCCGATACGACTGAATCCGATGACGCAATGGCCGACAAAGGCAGTATCGCCGTATTGCTCCCCGACAGCGCCTCATCAGCGCGTTGGGAGGCGGACGACCGCCGCTTCTTTGAAGAAGCATTTGAAGCAGCCGGTGTTGAATACTCCATCGTCAACGCGGAAGGTGACGCCCGCAATCAGCAGACCCAGGCTGAACAGGCCATCACCAACGGCGCGAAGGTTATTTTGCTCGTCAATCTCGACAGCGGTAGCGGTGCAGCCATCATCGCCCAGGCACGCGAAGCAGGCGTCAAGGTCATCGACTACGACCGCCTGACCATCGAAGGGCCGGGTGCGGACGTCTATGTCAGCTTTGACAACGTGGCTGTCGGCCGATTGATGGGCGAGACACTCGAACCAATCATCGACGGTTTGGGCCTCGACAACCCGCAAATCGTGCAACTGAACGGATCTCCGACCGACAACAACGCGACCTTGTTCCGTGAAGGCTACTTCTCTGTCGCATCACCGCGCTACGATGCGGGCGACTGGACCCTGGTCGACGATCAGGCCGTACCGGATTGGGACAACCAGCAGGCATTGGTCATCTTCGAGCAGATATTGACCGCGGCCGGTGGTGAAGTCGATGCCGTGTTTGCAGCCAATGACGGATTGGCAGGTTCGGTCATCTCTGCGCTGAAGGGCCAGGGACTCGGTCCGGTTCCGGTCAGCGGTCAGGACGCGACGGTCGGTGGTATCCAGAATATCCTTGCCGGCGACCAGACGATGACCGTCTACAAGCCGATCAAGCTCGAAGCTGATGCGGCTGCCGAAGCGGCTGTGACGTTGCTCTGTGGTGGTGATGTCACTGACCTGACCAGCGATACGCTGAACAATGGTCAAAATGAAGTGCCGTTCATCAAACTGACACCGTTGGCTGTGACAATTGACAATATTGCCGACACCGTGATTGCTGATGGTTTCCGCACCTGGGAAGAGATCTGCATCGGTGACTTTGAGCAGTACTGTCCGACAGATCGTTAGTTTATCGGGTTTATCATGGTGAGGGAATTGGTTTCGGCCGATACCCTCACCCTTTATTGATTTCCGTTTAGCGGTTTGGCGTGCCAGACCCCTATACAAAGCAGCGGAGTGGCGCATGGCAGAAACACCCTTACTCGAACTCAAAGGCGTATCGAAGAACTTCGGCGCGGTTCAGGCCCTCTACAAAGTCGATTTCGAAGTACGAACCGGAGAAGTCATGGCGCTTGTGGGGGACAACGGTGCCGGAAAGTCAACCTTGATTAAAGGTATTGCGGGAATTTATCCGTTCAACGAAGGCAAAATCTACTTTGATGGGCAGGAAGTCAAGATCAATGGGCCGAAAGACACATCAGCACTCGGTATTGAAATCGTCTATCAAGACCTCGCCCTGGCTGATAATCTCGACGTTGTTGCCAATATGTTCCTCGGCCGAGAAATGATACAAGCGCCACTCCGACTCGATGAACTGGCAATGGAACAGAAATGTATCGAAACACTCGATTCATTATCTGTCTCAACATTGCGGTCTGTACGTCAAGCCGTTGCTGAGTTGTCCGGCGGTCAGCGGCAGGCCATTGCAGTTGCCAAAGCCGTAATGTGGAATTCCAAACTCGTCATTCTCGACGAGCCAACAGCAGCACTCGGTGTAGCACAGACGCGCCAGGTTCTCGATCTGGTGCATCGCTTGGCTGAAAAAGGATTGGCAGTCGTGCTGATTTCCCATAATATGCACGACGTATTTGAAGTCGCGGACCGCATCATGGTCTTGCGTTTGGGTCAGCGTGTTGATATTCTCGAGAGACGCGCAACGACACAACAAGAGGTGGTACACGCAATAACCGCCGGCGAACTAAACCTGGTACCGGGAATGGCAGAAGCATGAGCGAATTACAACAAACATCCGCACCGACTTTGGCAGAAAAATCATCGACGTCTGTAGGAGAATATTTTCGGACTTATTTGAGCCGTGTCAAGCAGGGCGATATTGGTGCGTTGCCCATCATTCTGGGCTTGCTCGTCATCGCTGTCATTTTCCAATCGCTGAACGAGAATTACCTGACACCGCGCAACTTTGTCAACTTGATTGTGCAGATGGCCGGTATCACAACCATTGCGATTGGCGTTGTTTTTGTGTTGTTGTTGGGCGAAATTGACCTTTCAATTGGTTACGTGAGCGCTGTCGCAGCGGTCTTTATGACATTGCGTCTGCGTCCGCCAGACGGCTGGCACTGGTTGATGGCAATTGGTGCAGCGCTATTATTCGCTGCCATCATTGGGCTGATTCAAGGCTCGATCATTACTCAGTTTAGGCTGCCATCATTTGTTGTAACTTTGGCTGGTTTGATGGTCTGGAATGGTGTTGTCTTGATCTTAATCGGAAACGGCGGCACGGTCATTATCCAGGACAATGTTGTAATTGGACTTGCCAACCATTTCCTGACGGCCACCCAGGGTTGGATTTTGGCTATCGTGATTGTCGTTCTCTACACGCTGATGTTACTCAATCGCTGGCGGTCGCGGCAACGTCGCGACATTGTCACGACGCCGATAGCGGTGGTGGTTGCCCAGATTGTGATTTTGGCTGTTATTACGTTTGCGGCTGTCTATGTTGCCAATCTCGACCGTGGCGTACCGTTCGTCGGTGTGATTTTGTTGCTGTTGTTGGTTGGTTTTACCTTTTTGGCAGAACGGATGAAATTCGGCCGATATGTCTACGCCATTGGTGGTAACGCAGAGTCGGCCCGACGCGCCGGTATCAACGTCAATCGCATCCGCATTGCCGTGTTCATGATTTCCGCCACGATGGCCGGTTTCGGCGGCATCATTCTGGCATCGCGCTTGCGTTCTGTAGATACAGCTGCAGGTGGCGGTGACTTGATGCTCAATTCGATTGCGGCTGCCGTCATTGGGGGCACCAGCCTGTTTGGCGGTAGCGGTCGCGTGATCAGCGCTTTCCTGGGTGCGTTGGTGATTGCCAGCGTGCAGAGCGGCATGGGTTTGCTTGGATTAAGTTCCGGTGTCAAATTTGTCGTTACCGGCCTGGTTTTGCTGGCTGCTGTTTTGATCGACGCCATTTCACGGCGTGGCCGCGCCCGTTCCGGTATTGCATAGTTGGATCGTTGGCCGGTTTGATAGTTGGATGGTTGAAGAGACACGCCCCTATCAAACTTACAAACGAATAAACTGACCGACCTCTTTGAGCCGTCCAGTCGGGCGGCTTTTTGTTGTCTTTCTGACGGACGCGCCGTGTGGATTGGGTTATAATCAATTAAGGTGTTATTTGACCTGAACTGCACAGGTTGAGATGGCCTCAGTCAGCAGCAAATGAAAGAATCTGCATTCGGCCAATAACATTAACTTTTCAACGACCTTTTCTGTGTCGGTGATTTCACCGCCGGTGATTTCACCGCACTTGAGCAATTAACCCGAGGTACAGTTCTCATGCCCAAACAAGACTATTTCAACGCACGCACGTCCATGCCCGGTGAAGCCAATACGTACTACTACCGTCTCGGCAAATTACAGGACGACGGTATTGCCAACGTCGACAAGCTGCCCTATTCCATCAAGGTCCTGCTCGAGGCACTGCTGCGCAACACCGACGAATATGTCATTACCCAAAACGACGTCAGGCAGCTTGCCAACTGGAATCCACATGAAAAAGACAAAAAAGAAATAGCCTTCATGCCTGGGCGCGTCATTTTGCAGGATTTCACTGGCGTCCCATCCGTTGTTGATTTGGCTGCATTGCGTTCAGCGATGGCACGTATGGGTGGCGATCCAAAGAAAATCAACCCACAGGTTCCTGTCGATCTCGTGATCGACCACTCTGTTCAGGTAGACCGTTTTGGGTCAAAACTCGCGCTCTTCTTCAACGCTGAGCGCGAATTTGTGCGCAATCGTGAGCGCTACGAATTCCTCAAATGGGGTCAGGAAGCGTTCGAGAATTTCCGCGTTGTGCCGCCGGCTACCGGTATCGTCCATCAGGTCAACCTCGAATACCTGGCCAAAGTCGTCATGGATCGCGAAGAAGACGATGGCTCGATTGTTTTGTTCCCCGATTCGCTCGTCGGTACCGACTCACACACGACCATGATCAACGGACTAGGCGTTGTTGCATGGGGCGTTGGCGGCATTGAAGCTGAAGCTGTCATGCTCGGTCAGGCAATATACATGCTGACACCCGATGTCGTCGGTTTCAAATTGACCGGCTCACTGCCGGAAGGTTCGACGGCAACTGACCTCGTTCTTACCGTGACGCAGATGTTACGGGCACGCGGCGTAGTCGGGAAATTTGTCGAGTTTTACGGCGACGGCATTCGCACGATGAGTTTGCCAGACCGCGCTACGATTGCCAACATGGCTCCCGAATACGGCGCGACAATGGGCTTTTTCCCGGTTGACGATGAGACGTTGGCTTATTTGCGGCGTACCGGTCGGCCGAATGATTTAGTCGAGCGTGTCGAGCAGTATTGTAAACTCAACGGCTTATTCTACGATCCGACGACACCCGATCCGGAATTCAGCGACACACTGGAACTCGATATGAGTACCGTTGTTCCCAGTTTGGCTGGCCCGAAACGCCCGCAGGACAAAATCGCTTTGAGCGATATGAAAGATAGTTATCGCAAGATGTTGCTCGCGCCACAAGGTCCACAAGGCATCGGTCTCAGAGAGGATGAACTGACGCGCACGGCGATGTATCGCAACGGCACGGAAGTTGAGATGAAACACGGTGATGTTGTGATTGCGGCAATTACGAGCTGTACCAACACGTCCAATCCGTCGGTGATGCTTGGCTCAGCATTGGTTGCCAAAAAAGCGGTTGAGCATGGCTTGACGGTGCCGCCGTATGTCAAGACCAGCCTGGCTCCCGGTTCTAAAGTGGTTCGTGACTACCTGGAAGAGTCCGGTTTGATGCCGTATATGGAACAACTCGGTTTTCACATTGTCGGCTATGGTTGTACGACGTGTATCGGTAATTCCGGGCCACTGCCGGAAGAAGTAGAGCGTGCTATTGACGAAGGTGATCTGGTTGTTTCGTCGGTGTTGAGCGGAAACCGCAACTTTGAAGGCCGCGTCCATGCCAAAACCAAAACCAATTTCCTGGCTTCGCCACCGCTGGTTGTCGCTTATGCGCTGGCCGGTACGACAGACATCGATCTGCTGACTGAGCCGATTGGCACGGGGAAAGACGGTGAGCCGGTTTACCTGGTGGACATTTGGCCGAGCAATCAGGAAGTCCTGGATGTCGTACACAAAACCTTAAGGCCGGAAATGTTCCACAAGGAATACGGTGAGGTGTATACGCAAAACGAAGAGTGGAATGCGATTCCGAAGAGTGAAAGTGAGTTGTATCCGTGGGATGCAAGTTCGACGTACATTCAGGAACCGCCGTTCTTTGTCGGCATGTCGGCCGAAACGAAACCGATTACCAATATTGAGAACGCCCGAGTGTTGATCAAAGTTGGCGACTCAATCACGACCGACCATATCTCGCCGGCTGGTGCCATTTCGCGCAATAGCCCGGCCGCACAATATCTCGATGAACGCGATGTGGCACCGCAATATTACAATTCGTACGGATCACGGCGCGGTAACGACCGCGTGATGACGCGCGGCACGTTCGCCAACATTCGTTTGCGCAACCAGATGGCACCGGGAACTGAAGGTGGTTGGACCACCTATTTGCCGACGGGTGAAGTGATGACTGTTTATGATGCGTCGCTGAATTACAAGCAGGACGGCACACCGCTGACCGTTTTGGCCGGCAAGGATTATGGTATGGGCAGTTCGCGGGACTGGGCGGCCAAAGGAACGTTGTTACTTGGTGTCAAAATGGTGATCGCGGAGAGCTATGAGCGGATTCACCGCAGTAACTTGATCGGTATGGGTGTTTTGCCGTTGCAGTACAAAGCAGGCGAATCGGCCGAAACACTGTTGCTGGACGGTAGCGAGACATTCTCAACCCTGAATTTGACCGATGATCTAAAACCTTTACAAGAGGTGACAGTTAAAGCAGTCAGAGCCGACGGTACCGAGATCGTTTTTGACACCATCTGCCGCATCGATACCCCGGTTGAAGTCGATTACTATCGCAACGGCGGTATTCTGCACACCGTTTTGCGCAACTTCCTGAATGCCTGAGCAGATTATCCGCGACAGATGCTAAATAGATGACCCGAGTTCTGGCAAGAACTCGGGTTTTTTATTGCGGCTGTCACCCGGTAGCTGATTTACTCGCCCACCGCGATCAAACTTTCCCCAGTCATCTGAGGCGGTTGCTCCAGTCCCATCAACTCCAGTACAGTCGGTGCCACATCAGCCAGTTTGCCGCGTGGTCGCTGCCCGATTACTTTGTCCGGCAAAATGACAAACAGCGAGACCGGACTGGTCGTGTGGTAGGTATGTGGCTGCCCGGTGGCGCGATTGATCATGCGCTCGGCGTTGCCGTGATCGGCGGTGACGATTGCTGCGCCTCCTTTCGCCAGCACAGCGCTGACCAATCGTCCCGCACATTCATCGGTAACTTCGACAGCACGGGTTGATGCTTCGAGAACACCGGTATGGCCGACCATGTCAGGGTTGGCAAAATTGACGAGGATGAATGCGTCATCATGGGTTGCAATCCGTTCCAGCATGGCTTCCGTCAATTCGTAGGCGCTCATTTCGGGTTGCAGGTCATATGTGGCGACCTTGGGCGACGGTATCAGAATGCGATCTTCACCAGAGAATGGTTCTTCACCACGACCGTTGAAGAAGAAGGTCACATGGGGATATTTCTCAGTTTCGGCCGCATGGACTTGTTTGAAACCATGATTGCTTATGACTTCAGCAAGCGGCAAATCGACGATCTGCATTGAGAACAATACAGTGACCGGGAATCCTTCTTCGTACTCAGTGAACGTCAGAATGTTCAAATTGGGTATGTAGTCGCGTTCGAAGCCGTCGAACTGCTCGATGCACAGTGAACGCACAATTTGACGCATTCGGTCGGCGCGGAAGTTGAAGGTGACAATGGCGTCGCCGTCTTCGATGCGGACGTTTTTAGCGCCTGTGTCGATGGGAACGGGCACAATGAATTCGTCTGTTACACCGGCTGCGTGTGCGGCTTCGATAGCTGATTGGGCTGATTCGGCCGAAACACCTTCGTGATTGACAATGACACGATACGCCTTTTCAGTCCGCTGCCAGCGATGATCGCGATCCATGGCGTAGTAGCGGCCACTGACCGATGCAATTGTCGCTGGATTCTCAACGATGACCGCCTCAAGGTCGCTCAAAAAGCCGAGAGAGCTGGTCGGTGGCGTGTCGCGGCCATCGGTGATGACGTGGACAATTGGCTCGACACCATGTGCATGGGCCAACTTGAGTAGTGCAAACAAATGATCACTGTGACTGTGTACGCCACCGGGACCAAGCAGCCCTAGTAAATGCAATTTCGACCCGTTTTTCTTTACAGCATCGATAGCAGCCAGGAGGTCGGGATGTGTGTAAAACGATCCGTCGCGCAGCGCCAGATCGATGCGGGCGATATCCTGATAGACGACGCGGCCCGCGCCGAGATTGAGATGGCCGACTTCAGAATTGCCCATTTGCCCTTTGGTGAGGCCGACAGCTTCTTCGGACGCATCGACGATAGACCGTTCCAGCGCCGTGAGCCAGCGGTCAAAATTAGGTGTATGCGCTCGTGTGACTGAGTTGCCGAATTGTGTTTCGCGGATGCCCCAGCCATCGCAAATGATGAGAGCGACCGGTTTGTAATTCATTGGATAGCTCCAGAGTAAGAGGGGCTGTTGTGTTAAGCCCGCACAGATTATTGGTTACGAGCGAACGATACCAAACGGGATTGTTTTTGGCAATAGCAGCAGCCATGCAACCGGCAAGGCGCGTTCAGCCAGTATATCTAGTCACTTTCGCGGCGCAGGTAGGTGACAGCGCGGGAAAGTCCGTAGAAGAGGATGATGGCGAGGAGCAGGGCTGACCAGACGCCGAGATTGATGTTAATGAGAAAGGTCGCACCGTAGAGCAGCAGACTGAGGGCGCAGATCATTCCTAATCGGCCGAAATGTCGTCCGATCAACCGGCTTTCCTCATCTATGCGATCAAACTGCAATAGTTTGGCGCGAAACGCGTCGAGATCGAGCAATGCCAACGCAGCTATGACAGCGACGATGGCTGACGTTGTATTGATATTGATCATGACACCGATCAAGGCGAGCAAGACAAACAACGTGAAGGCGATCAAAGTCGTCCAATAGAACTTGAAAAATCGGCCGATACCCCAAATCGCGATGGGCAGCACCACGCTGAAGACAATTGCCTGATTGCCCGAGTAAAAGAAAAACCCGACAGCCAAAGCACCCGCAGCGACCAGCAGCGCCGCCGCGATTGCTCCGTCCAGCAGCCTCATAGCAGTCCTCCAATGTCGCGCATGACCGGACGCACCATGCCTTGCCGTATGACTTGATCCAGTGGCTCGTCAATGCGCCAGTTGACCACTTGAATGCCGGCCTGTCGCAATTGACGGAACAAGAGTGCCCGTTCCAAACGGGCAATGCGGATGGCAATTTGAGTTGCTTCGCTCGCACGCTCTTCGGCCGACATTAAACTCTCCTCAAATGCCAGCGGATCAGGGCTGACAACCATGAGTTTATAACTCTGGGAGCGCAATCGGCGCAAAATCTGGACATCGTCCGGCAGCAATGGACTGATCAGAACCAGTTGCGATTTTGACGGAAACAACCGTGCGGGAATATTTTGCAGCCGTTCAAATACCTGACTGTCGCCGACCGTAGCGCGTGCCAACGATTGCAGGATTTTCTCGCGTTGTAGTTTGCCGTAACCGGGCAATGTCCAGTCGATGTAATGGCCGTAAAGCAGTAAGCTGACCCGATTGCCGGACGTGAGAAACGAATCGGCCAGCGCAGCAGTCGCCATGATCCCTTGATCGAACAGCGCTTGATTGCCGTTGTGAACCACCGCCCGCATACGGCCGTCGAGAATCAAGCCGACGTCGGCGACGCGTTCCTGCTCAAATTCATTGGTGTAGAGATTGCCGGGATGCCGAGCGTTGGCGCGCCAGTTGATATGGCGCAGTGAATCGCCGGGTTGATAGCCGCGCACGCCAAAAAACTCGATACCGGGACCACCGATGCGGGCAGGGATGTATCCGGCAAATACGCGCGTCATCATCGGCCGAATAGGAATCTGTCCGACTGTTCTGACCGGTGGTACGACAAACAGCGACTCACTTTCTTCAAGCGTTAACGTTGCCTGGCGACGAAAAATGCCTAGACGGTCAGTCGCTTCAACCGTCAGCGTACCAAATTCATAGAATCCGCGCGCGGCATCGAGCGAGTAGGTCAGCGTCACCGACTCACCTGAACGCAAAGAGGCCATCACGGCAGTATGCCCATCGAGAACGGTTGCTTTATCCGGAATGTGATCCCGAATCTGTACTTCTTCCAGGTAGCGGCCATGGTTGGTTACTGTCACTGTAACCGTTACAGGCGTCCCCTGCGCTACCCGTTCGTTATCAAGACGATGCTCAAATGTAAGTTGCAGCGGCTCAGGGCCGAAAAGCACGCCAGCGCCGAGATATAGCACGAGCGGCAGCGCCAGCGCCAGAATCGGGCCGTTGAGCAGTGCCACGCCTGTCAAGACGATCAGGAACAGCAGCGTACTGACTACGATAGAGCGGGCCATACAGCAGCCTTAAAACGGTGTCAAACTGGTTTCAGGCACCCTCGATAACAGGAACGGGGACGGTTTTGGTAATTGTGTTGATCACATCGCGGGCTGCATTGCGTTTCATCCACAAATCGGGTTCGAGGATAATGCGATGCATGAGAGCCGGATGCGCAAACGTTTTGATGTCATCCGGCAAAACGTACTCGCGACCGTCCAAAGCAGCCCAGGCACGAGCCAGCTTGAGCAGGGCCAGCGAGCCGCGTGGGCTGGCTCCGACGGCGACGCGGCTGTCGCGGCGCGTTGCAGTGACGAGATCGACCATGTATTTCTGCATGTCGGGATCGACAAAGACAGTTTCAACGGCGTCGCGCAATTGTTGCAATTCGGCGGCAGTGGTGACCGCGTTGAGATCGACGCGTTCTTGTCGGCGTGCTTGCCGCCGCCGCAGGATTTCCTGTTCCTCTTCGGCCGATGGGTAGCCGACCGAGACCTTGATCATAAAGCGATCGAGCTGCGCTTCCGGTAGCGGAAAGGTCCCTTCGTACTCAATGGGATTTTGCGTCGCCATGACGATAAACGGTTGGGGCAAACGCATCGTTTCACCTTCCAGCGTCACCTGATGCTCCTGCATGGCTTCCAGCAGTGCCGACTGCGTCTTCGGTGAAGCACGATTGATTTCATCGGCGAGGACGATGTTGGCAAACAGCGGGCCTTTGCGCAATTCAAACTGGCTGGAGGCGCGATTGAAGATGTAGCCGCCGGTGATGTCACCGGGAAGCAAATCGGGTGTAAACTGGATGCGTTTGAACTTTATGCCCAGGGCGGTTGCAAATGTATTTGCGAGCAATGTTTTGCCCAAACCGGGGAAATCTTCGAGCAGAATGTGTCCATCAGCCAGGATGGCTGTCATGACGGTGCGAATCAGGTCGTGTTTACCGATGATTGCTTTTTCGACTTCGGCAATGACCTTGTTGCTGATGACGGCGACTTGTTTAATGTCTGTCACGAGGAACCTCCAGCTCTGCTTCCAGATATTCGATGGTTTTGATGAGGCCGGGTTCGGCCGAAAACAGTGGTCTGCGCCGTGGTATAAGCCGCTCAACCAATTCTTGCACGCGTTCGCCAAACTGCTTGATATCCAGTTTATCTGACCGCACTGCCAATCCTTTGCGTAGATAATGCGCGACTTCCGGATCAATGCTTCCATCGGTCAAGACGGCTTCCAATTCCTGCGGGGTCAATGTCTGGCTGTGTCCAATCGCTTCCCGCGCGATGGTGGCGATATGGCGGGCAACGCGCCATTGAAAGAATGAATCTTCATCGACACGCTGCACCCAGGTCGAAACGGCGGCGATTCGTCCCGAGAATTCCCGTTTGTCCTGCGCGACAATACGTTTGCGTTTTCTACCTGCCAACAAGCTTTGAATAGCCAGATTGACACCGATGAAGACGATGGCTATCCAAATGAGTGACTGTAATGCCGTGATGAGAGAGCGCGTCCAAACATAAATCTCAGCGATGACAGGATAGACGGAATCTTGAACGAAACCGTTTATCAGTGCCGCAACGAGAGCGACGACGATGATGAAGGCGATGATGTAGCTTACCCGTCTCTTCATTATTGACGCTCACAGGCGAATAGAATATCGGTCAGACAATCGCGGGCTTCGCGAATTTCCGCTTCACCGGCCTGATGGCCGCCGTAGCGCACTTTCTCAAAAAGCCCGGTGAGCCGTTGCGTTTGCCGGGCAGGTAGGCCGGCGCGTTCGAGCCGTTCCTGGAATTCGCGCGGTGTCATGGCAGCCTGGCGGCGCATGTTGTGCGTCTGGCCGACGGCGTTGCTCATTTCAATGTAGCAGCGCATGATGGTTTCACGCACATTTTTGCCGGATTCCAGATCGGCGAGTGCATCTTCGGCCGAACGCGCGACAGCATCCAGTGGATGACGACGTTTCTGCAGCATGATGACCGCGAACCAGACACCGCCGACGATTAATGCGGCGATTGCTGTACTTGTACCGTAAATCAGCAGCGGATTAGTCGGCACGACGATGCCCAGGCCGTTGGGCGAGTTACCGGCCGGCATTTCTTGCGGCACGAGCAGCGCCGGCAGCACAAAACGCAGCAACACGTAGATAGTCAGGGACAGGCTGATGCCGGCCAGAATTTGGCGGCGCAATCGCGCGCGGGTTTCCGGCGATGACAAAATGTAAAATACAACCATGCCGACAGCCAGCCATAAAAATACGCTGATCAGCACAGGCGGTACGGCAAACGGCTCCGGTTCGGTCGCGTCGACGCTCTCAGTTTCATCGTTTTGTGACGCAGGTGCAAGCAGGTCGAAGTTGAGTTCGGCCGTATTGTAGGATAGGGAAGGCAAGCTGGAGACAAGCAGCACAATGACGGCGACAACGGCGACAACGATGACGAGGAGGGGAATGCGGTTCGTCTGCATGATGTGTGTTGCAGGCTAGCTGAGTGCTGTTTTGATCGGTTTTGTTTCGGCCGAATCCGGTCTTTTTGCTGTCTCTTTGTTGACGGCGTCGGCTATCTCGCGCAATGCTGATAGCGCCTCCAATTCCTGGCGTTTGCCCGGTTCCATGCCGCCATAGCGCACCGCTTCAAACAGGCGCGTCAACCGATTGACAGATGCAGCTGGTAATCCGGCGGTAATCAGACTCTGTTCAAACTCACGTGGTGTCATGGCTTCGCCACGGCGCAGACCGCGACTAGAACGCACCACATGCGTCATTTCAACATAGCATTGCAGTATCGCGTCGCGCAAATCGCCACCTGCCTCGATAGCGGCAATGGCAGTTTCAGCTTGGGAAACGATCTCGTCCAAAGGTGTTTCCTGCGGTTGATCGAAGTAAAAATATGCGATTAAGGCGATGCCACCTCCAATCACGGCGACCACTCCCGCGATCAGCAAATAGGAAATGATGGCGACGCCGGTTTCTGGGGCATCCTCCTGGTCGAAGATCGGCGATTCAATGCGTTTTCCCGGTTCGGTCGGTTCTGTTTCATTGCTCAACATGGCAGTTGGTTCTGCAACCGGCGGCTCAAGTGGTCCGTCGCTTTGATTTGATATGTAGACCACGATAGCCAAAAGCAGTATAGCGCCGCCGACAAGCGACAGGTACTTGCGGTTGAGAAAGTTGCTGCGGTTCAATGTGAGATTGGTGACTGCGAGCACAAAAAACAGGCCAACAACGAGGTAGATTTGCCACAGTTTTAGTCCGTTCTCGATTTTTTCGGGCAGTGGTTCTTGCGGCAGAATGGCTTCGGCCGATTCGCTGCCCAAATTGGCGCCTAAAATATAGGTCGTTTCGGAGATGCTCGATGCCAGAACGACAACGGCAGCCAATGCCGCAACGAGCAATATCCCGGCCCATAGTTTCCGTGAGCGACTCATGATTGATTTTTCGGCCGAAATGCAGATGCCTTGCTGAACATCTCACACATCCCATTAAGCTACGCGCTGTCGGCCAAGTGCGCCGTGGTCAGGCGTTTCATGTACAACAAAAACGTACTCATGCCCGCCATGCGCTGGGCAGAAAGCACGCGTTGCAACCCGGTTTGCAAATAGAAATCGTTGGGAATAGCCAGCACCTGCTCTGGTGTTGCACCGTTGACACCTTTCATCATGATCGTGGCGAAGCCGCGTACTGTCGGTGACTCAACCGGTACGTCAAAATAAAATTGCATCGTGCCGTCTTTGACTTCTGCCTCGACAAAAACGGGCGTCATGCATTCGTGCACCTGTTCCATCTGATCACTTTTTGCCTGCAGATGATCAGGCAAAGGGGGCAATTGCTCCGATAATTCGAGCAAATACTCCAGTTTCTCTTGTCCGACGCAGTAGCTGAAATCGTCGATGATCTCCTGTAACTGCGCGGGAATAGCGTTTGTCATGTTCAATTTCCTTGTTCAAGCTATGCTGTTCCATTGTAGCACATTGCAACTCGGGTTATGATAAGCATATCGTTCATTAGCACGGTCGGCCGACCGTACAACAGACAAGCTGACAATTAGTCAACTCGTCGCTGCTATGAATGTTGAGGAGACACGATGCAACAATATCTCGATTTGATGCGCACTGTGCTGGACAACGGTGTCGAGCGCGGTGACCGAACGGGAACCGGTACACTGAGCGTGTTTGGGTATCAAATGCGGTTTGACTTGAGCGCCGGGTTTCCAGTTGTGACCACCAAGCGCCTCCATTTGCGTTCGATCATCCATGAACTGCTCTGGTTTTTGCAGGGCGACACCAATATCGCTTACTTGAATGCCAATCGCGTGTCGATATGGGATGAATGGGCAGACGAAAACGGAGATTTGGGGCCGGTTTATGGAGCGCAATGGCGTTCGTGGGTATCGGCCGATGGCCGCACTATCGATCAAATCCGGCAAGTGTTACATAGTATTCAGTACAAACCCGACTCTCGTCGCCACATTGTCAGCGCGTGGAATGTGGCACAAATCGATGACATGGCGTTGCCGCCGTGCCATTGTCTCTTTCAATTTTACGTGGCAGAAGGTAAATTGTCCTGCCAACTTTACCAGCGCAGTGCAGACATTTTCCTCGGCGTGCCGTTCAATATTGCGTCGTATGCTTTGCTGACAATGATGATGGCGCAAGTGACCGGTTTACAGCCCGGGGAATTTGTCCACACGTTTGGCGATGCTCATCTATACTTGAATCATCTCGATCAGGCGCGTTTGCAACTGACGCGTATGCCCTATCCGTTGCCGACGATGCGCCTGAACCCGACTGTGACTTCGTTGTTCGATTTTCGCTATGATGATTTTGAGTTGGTCGATTACCAGTTTCATCCTCGTATCAAAGCACCGATTGCGGTGTGACGTCGGCCATCACCTGCTGCATGTCGGTCAGTAACGGAGCTATGGAACGGTAATTATGGTTGTGACTGAGCAGGATGGTTTTCGGCCGAAAATATCTATTGTTGCGGCAGTGGCTGCCAATGGGGTAATCGGCGTCGACAATCGCTTGCCGTGGCGGTTGCCGGCCGATATGCGTCGTTTTCGCGAGCTGACTCTGGGCAAACCGGTGATTATGGGTCGGCGCACATACGAATCAATTGGCCGACCACTGGCAAAGCGCACCAACATTGTGTTGACACGCAATCTGAATTTTGAGGCTGACGGCTGTATCGTGGTGCATTCGGCCGAAGCGGCGATTGCAGCGGCGGGTGATGCACGAGAATTGATGGTGATTGGGGCGTTTGAAACGTGGCTGCCGCTGACTGACCGGCTCTATTTGACGCAAATTGCGGCAGAGTTTGAGGGAGATACTTTTTTCCCGACGCTCGATCCGGCTGAATGGCAGGTCGTTTCGGCCGAAACGTTTTCCCCCGATGCGACCAATCTCTATCCGTACCGTTTCGTTACACTGGACAGAATTCGTAGCTAAGCGTTATTCGACAAATACTTCGACGTGTTCGCCGCCTTCGTCATCATAGACATCGATCACCTTTCCCTGACGCCCTGACTTGACTGTTTCCATTAAGTCGACATATTGTGCTTCTTCCAGTTCAGGGATGAAACGCGCGCCCATGCGCATTCCGGTCTCGACGAACCCGATGGGAATGTTGATATCCACTTTCTTGCGACCCGAGTTCATATCGGTAACGCGTACGCGGAACCAACGCGGTTTACTTGCTCCTTTCAGCGGGGCTTTGGGCGATTGAGGTTCCTCATATGTCAACAGACGGATCAACTCTGCGCCTTCTTGGGCCGTGATCTTGCCTTCTTCTATCATTTTCAGAATTTGCATTCGTTCTTCAGTTGATGCCATATTATTACTCCAGATAGGTTTGTTCAACGCATTGCGTGATTGCGATAATCTCGTCAATAATCTGCGTTAACGAACCAGCTCCCCTCAACCGTCAAATATCAGTTTCATCGTGCCTAAGCGCCGTGTCGGCCGAAATGCGGCACTGCGCAGCAATGTTTGCATTACATCGTCATCATCTACATGTTCGATAAAGATCGTCCGTTGTCGCAAATATGTCAGACGTCGCAGCAGCTTCGCCAGAAGCGGACGTGTCATTTCTTCCCGCCAGACCTCTGGCACGCGTACAGCAAGGTGATAGGGACGACCCCATTCACCGCTGATACTGCCCACGGCTAGTGGCCTGTCATGTGCATCGGGAATAACCCAAGCTTCAAATTGCTTGCCGTTGAGCAGGTTACTGATCCGCTGCCACCAGGAATGTTTGTAGTGATTGGGTTGCAGTGGTTCCGGCCAATTTAACTCCCTGGCAAAGCAATTTGTATCGACTGTGTATGCCTGTTGATGCTCGCCACGTTTTATCGGCCGAATGACAACGCCACTGTCATCACGAACTGTTTCCCACTGTGATGATGTCGCTCGCCACAGTTGCGTTGCTCCAATCCAGTCAAAGCCAAATTGCTCATACAGGCGGCGTGCTCCCGTATTGCTCACATCTACCTGGAGCATAACCATACTGACACCTTGCTGCCGCAAATACGCCAGCGTAGCGTTCATCAGCCGGAACGCAATCCCTTGCCGACGATAATCAGGATGGACGGCGACATTGGCAATAATGGCGCGATGGCGCTGTTGCGTTGGAATGATTGAGATGTTGCCGACGAGTGTGCCGTCAACTTCCCAGACAAACCCAGGTGTCAAACCACCTGCAAGCCGGTTGAGTCGCAACAACGTCACCGGTTTGGAACTTAAGGCATTGAGCGCACGTCGTCCATCAGCATCCAGCGTAGGACTAAAAACAAGCCGCAATAAGCGCATGAGCTGCGGAACATCACGGCTCAGGTTAATTGGGCGTACCTGGCCGTGAACGCCATCCGTTTCGTTTGGGTGCGTGAGAACCATGTATGAACCGGGAACCGACACCTCAGCTAAATTGGTGACGGTCAATTGTGATATAGTGCCCATTCTACCTCACCCCGTATGGTTCGTGTACAGTCTCATACATACATGAAAACCAGCGATTTTAATACTCACAATTCCGCCCCGATCTGGGCTGCTGATTGCTCATATTCATGGCTTTGCGTCATAGTTGTTGGCTGCGCTACCATCGCTGTTTGTTCAGCGACGTGATTGCTCTCAATCTGCATCAATGCCGGGATGAAAAACGCAATGACTGCAACCAGGATACATGCTGTACCTGCACCGACAAACCAGATGCGCACATTGAGCAGATCAGAAACGGGCCCGGCAACCATCAGGCCGATAGGTGTCATTGCCGTTGTCATGCTGACTGTCAGGGTCATGACACGTCCCTGCATATCCGGTGCAATGACCGCCTGAAAAAGTGCCATGATTGGCCCGTTGGTCATGACTTGGGCAAGGCCAACGAGCAATGCGGCCCCCAACGCCATGACGAATAGTGTCGCAGGGGCCATGCCCAGTGCCACTACACCGCTACCTAGCAATATCAGCCCGATTAGCGATGTCACAATGCGCCGTTTGAAACCACCCCAGACGCCGAGACCAATGCCGCCAATCAGAACGCCGACGCCAAACGTTGACTCAAGCAAACCGAGTTGAAGGGCTGAGCCGTTAAAATGGTCGGTAACGAGCAGTGGCAGCAGGGCGAATGCCGGCGTCAACAAGAAGTTGAGCAGGACGGCAAGGCCGATCAGATACAGCAATCCACGCCAGCGTTGTACGTAGCGCAGACCGGCAACGAGATCTTCTTTGTAGGTGGAAGCCACGCCGGTTTCGGCCGATTCTCTTTTTGCCGGCTGTGGCACTTTGATGAAAATTAACACGCCAATCGCGATCATCGCCGTCACAATGTCGATTGCCAGAATGCCTTGCATTGGCATAATTTCCAGCAGCAGCGCCCCCAACGGCGCACCGATGATATTCAAACCGCCCATCAACGCCTGATTCAGACCCTGAATGCGCGTCAGATGCTGCTCCGGAACCATCAATACCGTTGACGCCGAAAACGCCGGATAATGAAAAGCGCCGCCCAATGCCCGGACAAACAGCAACGCCAGAATCTGCCAGACTTCTACAGTGCCTGTCCAGAACAACAGGGCTAATACCGCCGTTGCCAGCGCCACAACAAAATCGGCAGCCAGCATGATCCGTTTGCGATTCCAGCGGTCAATCAAAGGGCCGATAAACGGTCCCAATATGACTTGTGGCAGCAGGCCGACCAGCGAGGCTACGGCCAGGATTGTTGCCGAGCCGGTCGTGCTGGTCAGATACCAGATCAGTGCAAACTGGACGAGTTGACTGCCCAGCAGTGACAGCGCCTGCCCGATCCAGAGGGTCAGGAAGGCTCGCATTGTCTTATTAGTCGGTGTAGCCGTCATTGTGCTCATAATGAGAAGTAGCGAGGTGACAGTCACTGAAACGAACCCTGTTCGTCAGTGACTGTCACCTGTAGTGGTTACCCCAATGACTCTAACAATGTATTGGCATCATCCAGCGAAATTGTGCCGTCTTCGAGCATCTTCAGAATTTTGAGTTGCTCTGCTTTGGTGTCGACGTTGGGCTTGGATGGCGCCTGTGGCGGGGTGGGCGGTGTCGGCGGACGGCGTTGTGCATGGCGCTCCTGCCGTGCCGCATCGCGTTCGGCCCGCTGTTCCGCTTTGCGCATGGCTTGCTCGGCTTTGCGCATGGCGCCTTCGGCGGCACGCATGGCCTGTTCCGCCGCCCGCTGCGCCTGCCGTTCGACACGGGCACTGAATTCCGGCCCGAATTGTGAGTTCATTTTTTCGGCAAATGCTTCCATCTTGGTGGCGATCTCGGCCGAAATCATTTCGCCAAACCCAGCCCAATTGCCGGCATCAAAGTCAAACTCAAAGCCGGCTTGCTTGCTTGATTCGCCAATTCCGCGCAGTGTGATTTTTTCACCCGCTTCCAGATTGACAACCGGCCCGTCCGACCCGATAGAGCCGTTCAGTGTGCCGTCGCTTTCTTCGGCCGAATCAAACGCGATGCGATTGCGAATAGCGGGCGCCACGGCATTGAGTGTAATCGGTTCTATGTCCGGCCAGCGGAAGGTGAGTGTGGAATCGGCCGAAAACGTGTGTTTGCCGTACGCCATGCCCCCTTCAATGCGCAGATCATCACTGACATGAACGTTATTGATGCCGCCGAGATTGGCCAGACTGCAGTCACCGTGGACGTTTTCAATCGTCAGATCGCCCGTGACACTGCGCACAGACATATCGCCCATAATCGCCTCAATCGACAGACCGCCGCCCAGCGTTTTTGCTGCAAAATCGCCGTGAACAGAACCGATGGTCGTATCACCGTCGATGCGACTGACGGATAGATCGCCGTGAATCGCGTTGATGGCAAAATCACCGCCAATGCCCGATGCTGCGCAATCGCCATGAACACTGTCCAGTGTCACCGAGCCGCCAATGGTTGACAGCGAAACATCACCGGAGATCTCGTTGGCTGTCACCGTGCCGTCGATGTTTTTGACGACGACATCACCGCTGACGGTGTCGAGCAGGACGACTGACGCGCCGCGCGGCATCTGAATGACCAGATCGCCGCTGCCGGTGATGTCAACACTATCGGCCAGAGCCGTTTTGACTGCTTCGCCTGCGTATTCAGTGCCGTTTTCGGCCGAAGACGCTTCCTTTTCTTTGGATTGCTGCTCTGTGCTGCCGGCTACGGCCATGCGAAAATCATCGCCGCGCACCATGACAGACGACTCTATCGTGCTGCGAATGACGAGATCGCCGGCGCATGTGATCGTCACTTGTGGATTGGAAATTGTTTCAATGCGTTCCTGATTCATGTTGTTTACTCCACGTAAATCTGTACGTGTTCGTCTTCGTCCTCGACGTTGATGAGTAGACCACCTTCGGCCGAAGTCACAGCTTGTTCGATTTCGCTCCATTCAAGGCCGTCGATATCGGGGCTGAATTTCTGACCCAATTTGAGGCCAAATCTAACCAGTCCCAACGGGATGTCGATGCGGACGCGTTGGCGCTCGTTGTTGGCGTCGGCAACGCGGATACGCAGCCAGCGTGCTTTGCCGTTGTTGACGCTGCGTTCGCTTTTCTTGAAGGTGACGTTGGTTGTTTTGTCGCCTTCGAGATCGCTTTCGGTGATATGGATGGTGTTGTCGTCGGTGACATCGGCCGATTCGGCTTCTTTCAATGCGTCGATGTCCGGTGCGTCCGATTCGGCCGATTTCGCGGCAGCATCTGTATCCTTTGTCGCTGCCAGCAACTCAGAAGCTTGTTCTGCTGTGACTTTGCCGTCAGCCAATAACTGCAAGATTTTCATACGTTCTTCGCTCATTGTTGATCTCCTTATCGCAATAGCTCTCTGATGGAAAGGTGTGATTAGCTGCTTTTTTGGCGCAGCAATTCGATAGCTTCGTCTGCCGCCAATTCTCCGGCTGAGACGCGCCCTAAAATTTCCCGCCGTTCTGCTTCCGAAATGACGCCTGTCGTCTCGGGTTCCGGTTCATCGACTTCGTAGCCGAGGGCGCGGATGACATCAGTCAAGCGTGCCCGCACAGCCGGATAAGACAAGTCGAGTTCCTGGCCGACCCGGTTGAGCTTGCCTTCACAGCGCATGAACAATTCCACGAACTCGAGCTGTTCGCTGTTGAGTTCGTAGAGTCGGCCCAGGGAAAAGCGGCCTTCAATGGTTGTGTCACAATTGTGGCAATTGAGGCGCGTAACGTGGAGTTGGTCGTGACAAACGGGGCAGTGACCCATTACAGAATACATTGATCTCTCTCTTTTGTTAGCTGTTAACGGTCAGCTTGCAGCAAATTGCTGCGAGCGTGATGGTTACTTTCTTGCTATTTAGTCAAATAATACAAAAGAAAATTTGATATGTCAATAGAAAAATCAATATTGATGTAAATTTTATTGATATATATGCAAAGAATATTAAATTTTTGGAATAATTGAGAAAATTTGAGGGATTTCGGCCGAAAATAATGCGCCGGCGTTGTCTTTGCGTCGCTTTGAGCAGGACAACAGGCCGGTAACTCAATCAGTTAAGCTCAAAAAAGCGACGTACGACAACCCGATAGCACATGTCACCAACAGCAATATTGGCGCATAGAAGCCGCGCGCAAATGCCAGCACAATAGCGCTCACGGCGTAGAAAGCCATCCCGATTTCCGCCAGCACAATCCAGTCAAACGGCAACTTGTAATGGGCATGTTGCCCTGCGCCTTTGGGCGTGCGGATAAACGGATGCTGGTCGGCGCTCGTAAACAGCTTGCCTACGAATACCTGTGCCATCGCCCGGCACTGACTCGGTGCCATGCCGATAGCAATGATGAGCATCGCCGGCAGGTTGAGCAGCCGTCGCCGCCAGTCGGGGTAGAGAACCTGCTGCGCCATGATGAAGAGCAGCGGCTGACCCAGGCCAAAGATGCTCAGCACAATCAGACCCGACGGCAGCGTCACGCCTGACAAGATGATCGGGATTTGTAGCAAGAGCAGCAGCATGACGAGGGCGCTGGCAAAATAGCCCGACATAGCCAGCACGGCATAAAGTCGCGCTACCAGCGGGTGTTCGTGACTGCGCATGATGTCACCAAAAAATTTGATCAGGCATTGCAGCGACCCTTTGGCCCAGCGCGCTTGCTGGTTTTTATAAGCGGCAATCGTCATCGGCAATTCGGCCGAAGCGACGACATCATTGAGAAAGCGAAACTCCCAGCCGCGCAAAATCGCCCGTGTACTCAGGCACAAATCCTCACACACAGTATCGTCCTGCCAGCCACCTGCATCTTCGAGGCAGGCACGCCGCCACACACCGCCGGATCCGTTGAATTTGGGGAAAATGGCTGCTCGATGGCGCACCGTCTGTTCCATCGCGAAATGCTTGTCGAGCGCTATCGCCTGCGCACCGGTCAGCCAGGAGTTGCCGGCGTTGAGATGACCCCAGCGTGTCTGGATCATGCCTAATCGCGGTCGTCCGCTGAAATGTGGCATCGTTTCGCGCAGAAATGTCGGGTGCGGGCAAAAGTCGGCGTCAAAAATGGCGATAAACTCACCGGTTGCCGATTCTAGTCCGGCGGCGAGCGCACCGGCTTTGTAGCCCGCCCGGGTTTCCCGATGCAGCAAGGTGATGTCGATGCCCTCTGCCTGATAGTGCTCAATGAGACGAGCGGCGACAACAGGCGTGTCATCAGTTGAATCATCGAGCAGTTGGATTTGCAGGCGCTCGCCTGGGTAGTCGAGCGCGGCGGCGGCATGGATCAGCCGCTCGACGACGAACCGCTCGTTAAAAATCGGCAGTTGGACGGTGACGGAAGGTAGTTCATCATCGGCAATCGGCCGACAAGAGATGTCGTCGTGGCGGTGACGCATGTACAGGGCGAGCGTGACGAGACCCAGACTGCCGTATACAGCCAGACCGAGCAGGACGAGCACGTAGACGGCAACAAGCAGTGTATCCATGGTGGTGCTGCAGTCGCAGCGATTATGTAAGCACTTTTTTGACGCGGCGATTGAAGGTTGAACGCGTCAGCATGATGCGGCGACCGCAACCCTGGCAGACGAGGCCAATGTCGACGCCGACACGGGTGACTTCCCATATATAACTGCCACAGGGATGCTTCTTGCGCAGCTGTACTTTGTTGCCGATGTCGACCTGGGGTAGCGGGTTTTCTGTGCTCATAAGAGGGTGATTATAGCGTTTCGGCCACTGTGCGGCATCTGTCCATTGCCCTGTTCATCGTCAGTTCAGCCTATGTGTCGACTGTTAGCAGCATGTATACCGCCAGTTGCTCAGATAGCGTTGCCTGCCGGCAGCGGTATAATAGCCGTCAAGATGTCTGATTGGAGACAAAATAACCTATGCTAATCATGTTGGCGGGTGGCGCAAGCGTTCAATCCGTCGTTCTCTACTTCATTACCATCGTGTTGGGGTTTGCCTACCACGAATTTGCACACGCCATTGCCGCCGACCGGTTAGGCGACATGACGCCACGCGCAGCCGGGCGCATGACGCTCAATCCGCTCAAACACCTCGACGCCTTCGGATTGTTGATGGTCGCCTTGATCGGTTTTGGTTGGGCGGTCACGCCGGTCAATCCGTACAATTTGCGCGGCAACTGGCGCCAGTCGTACGCACTTGTCGCCGCTGCCGGACCGCTCGCCAATCTAATTATGGCCGCGCTGTTCGGCATAGGGATGCGTGCGTTGACGTTTGCCGTGCCGGCAACAACGCTGGCGACATCGCCGGGTCTGCAGCTCGCTTATGATCTCTGTTTCTGGGGTGTCTATACCAATATCCTGCTGATGACGTTCAATTTGATTCCGTTGCCGCCATTGGATGGCTTTACGATTTTGATGGGATTGTTGCCGGCCGAAATGGCGTACCGGTTGGAGCCGTTGCGGCGCTACGGTAGTCTGCTGATCATTGGCATGATCATTTTACTGCCACGTATTACGCCCAATCTGGACGTATTCAATACGCTGCTGGCAACTTCTATTGGATTTTTCTACCCTATATTGACAGGTCAGCCGTTCTATCGTTTTTTCTGAGATGCGCGTGCGCTATCGCTTGCGGCAATTTTGGCAGGAAGTGTGGGCAAAACCGTTGTCGCCGAGCCAATCGGCCGAAGTGCAATCCCTGTTGAGCGCTGCTGAATACCATCTGTTTTGCCGCTTTTCTCCGGGCGACCAGCAACACAGTTATCGTGTCATGCACCAGTTACAGCAAAACGAGCACACACAGCCCGACTTGTTGCAGGCGGCGCTGCTGCACGACATCGGCAAAACGCGTACCAGGCTGCGCGTTTGGGATCGGTCGCTGGTCGTGCTGGGCTGCCGGTTTGCACCGAAAAAAGCGACGGAATGGGGCAATTCGGCCGATTTACACGCCCTGCACAAAGGATTTGTTGTCAAAGCGCACCATCCGGCGTGGGGGGCGGCAATGGCTGCCGATGCCGGCAGTTCACCACGAACCGTCGCACTCATCCGACGCCATCAAGATAAACTCGATCAAATCATCACGGAAGAAGATCACTTGTTGCAACTGCTCCAGACAGCTGACAACCAATCATAGTTTATCTTTCATCTCTAATCCATACCATGTCACGCCCGCTCACCATCCTCATGATCGCGCCGACGTCGTTTTTTGGCGATTACGGCGGTCATATCCGCATGTTGGAAGAGATTCTGGCGCTGCAACGGCTAGGGCATCGCGTAACGCTGGTGACGTACTACATGGGGCGCGATTTGCCCGGAATTGATATTCGCCGCACTGCGCCGCTGCCCTATCGCGCCGACTACGAAGTCGGTTCGTCGCGCCACAAATTTGCATTTGACGCCTATTTGCTGCCCAAAGTGCTGCGCGAGGCGCAGCGCATCAAGCCGGACATTATTCACGGTCACATGCATGAAGGCGCGTTGATCGGGTGGCCGGCGGCACGGTTATTGCGTGTGCCGCTCGTCTTTGATTATCAGGGCAGTTTGACGCGCGAGATGCTCGATCACGGTTTTCTGCGTCCAACCGGGCGGCGTGAATGGGCGTTTATGCGTTTGGAGCGGTTCATTTCCAACCGCCCTGCAGCCATTCTCACCAGTTCAGTGCGTGCGCGTGACGATTTGGTGGGGACGTTTGGTGTTTCGGCCGATAAGATCCATCCATTGCCAGATTGTGTCGATCTCGGCCGATTTGATCCGACGCAATTCACCCCTGCACAGAAGGCACAATTGCGCCGCGACTGGAACATCCCGCCCGATGCGCCGGTCGTCGCCTATTTGGGCCTGCTCGCCGATTATCAGGGTACGCATCATCTCGTGGAAGCGGCTGCCATTCTCAAGCGACGCGGTGAAAAGGTGCACTTTTTGATCATGGGCTATCCCAACGTCGAAAAATACCGCACATTCGCTGAGCAACTCGATGTCGCCGACCGCATCACGTTTACCGGTCGCATGAATTACGATCTGGCACCGATCCATTTATCGCTGGGCGCCATTGCCGTCTCGGCCAAGATGTCGCAGACGGAGGGCAGTGGCAAGGTGCTCAACTATATGGCGATGGCTCAGCCGGTTGTCGCGTATGACAACCGGGTGCATCGTGAATATTTGGGCGACCTCGGTGTGTATGCGCCATCGGCCGATGTGGGAGCGTTGGCGACGGCAATTCGCGAGTTGCTGCACGATCCGGAACGACGTCGTGTGCTGGGGGCGCAGTTACGCGAACGGGCGCGGGCGCGATACGATTGGTCGCATGCCGCACAGAAAATTGTAGCGACGTACCGTGGATTGCTCGGCGAAATGCCGTGATCGCTTCGGCCGAATCGTGTACAATTGACTTTAATCCCTGAGGTATTAATCGCTTCAGGTTGGATGAACCGCAAAGAATTAGTGACCGTCACCTAATACGTTGGAGCCAGATGATGAAACGTTTCTATACTGTTTACGCCACACTGATCCTGTTTGCTGTCCCGACTTTGGCTTTTGCGGCCGAAGCGGATGAACTGTACACGCCGGTTAACCCGCCAGGCTGGGTTGCCTGGTTTTTGTTGATCGTGGCCTTGTTGCTACCGTTCGTGTTTATGGGTGTGCTGAGGCGTTCGTCGCTGGGGAAGTAGGAATTTCGGCCGAAAATCTGTGCTTGTTTTACCCCCACTATATGTCCTGAAGCACACGTAGTATTGCGTTAATAGCTACATATTTTGCACTGTCTTCACTGTATCTTTCCCAATCGTTGACCATATTTTTGAAATCCGGAGGTATATATATTGAATATGAATAAGAGGCGACACACATATTCATTTCATGAGAGAGGTGCTTTGAATTGGGAATGTCCAACCTGTGGCAAAGGCAAGCTAGAGATCAAAGAGGGCACACTACATGTAAGTGAGACAGCCAAATCGGTAAAGGAAAATGCCTTTGAATCGTACCCAATCAACCGTGAGCACCTGTATTCATGTTTGTTCAGATGTAATAATAATAAGTGCAGGGAAGTAATATCGAGTTCTGGCAGGGGATACCTCGAACCTGTCTTTCCCAATGATCCTGATGGTGGTGTACGCCAAGATTGGGATTACAAATTTGTTCCAATCTACTTTTTGCCAAATCTGCAATTTTTTCAAATTCCCGGGCGCACACCGAAAACGGTCTTAGTCGAGATCAATGAATCATTTTCATTGTTTTTTTGTGCGCCATCTTCGGCAGCCAATCATGTTCGGCGCAGCGTTGAAGAATTGCTTACGGCGCTAAAGATCAAAAGATACAAGTATGTTGGAACTCCTAAAAAAAGACGTTACGTTAGCTTACATGATAGAATTCAATTGTTGCCTGCGAAATACGATTCGCAAAAAGAATTATTATTGGCACTAAAGTGGTTGGGTAATGCAGGTAGTCATACACATCAAGAAATAACTAAGGACGATGTCCTTGACGCATATGAGATTTTGGAAGAATTGTTAAATCAAATTTACGTGAAAAAGAAGGATGTGCGAAAGCTTGCGCGGACCATTAACAAGAATAAGGGGCCGAAAAGCTAAGAATTTGATGTTGAGTTAAGTACTAATTCATCTTGACACCGATCTGTGTCCATGCTACCATTTTGGCGAACAATTGAAAACACATCGACTGCGAATCAGAGTAGTAATCGGTCAAGCGAGTCATAGAGAGTCGGTTCAAGTGCTGAAAAACCGACGGCAACGCGACTGGTGAATGGACTGAGGAGTCAATCAGGTGAAAAGCATCGCTTATTAGCTTGATTCGGAAATGCCACCGTTATCATGGCACGGACAATACCGTCGCAGCGACGCTATTGTTTGCAGAGTGAGGCTGGCTGATACGCGCTTTCATAGTGCGTTTTTTAATGGCAACCAGCCTAATGTGGGTGGCACCACGGGAGAATTTACGCTCTCGTCCCAAGTGAGGGATGAGGGCGTTTTTTTGATCTCGCTGTTAGCTGATAGCTGACAGCTACAATTAAGGAGAGCTAACATGTCCAGTCAGACCAAGTATTTACTCGACGAATCAAAGCTGCCGAAATTTTGGTACAACATCAATGCCGATATGCCGGTGCCGCCGGAACCCGTGTTGCATCCCGGTACGCTGGAGCCGGTTACGCCCGATTTCCTGAGCGTCCTCTTTCCGATGCCGCTGATCATGCAGGAGATCAGCACCGAGCGCTACATTGAGATTCCGGAAGAAGTGCGCGAGGTGTACAAATTGTGGAGACCGACACCGTTCATCCGAGCGCGTCGACTCGAAAAAGCGCTTGACACGCCGGCGCACCTTTACTTCAAGTACGAAGGTGTCAGTCCAACCGGGTCGCACAAGCCTAACACGTCCGTTCCGCAAGCGTTCTACAACAAAATCTCCGGCACAAAGGCGCTGACAACGGAAACAGGTGCGGGACAATGGGGATCGTCGTTGGCGTTTGCGGGAAATATCTTTGATATCGATGTTGAAGTCTACATGGTAAAAGTGTCGTACCAGCAGAAACCGTACCGTCGCATAATGATGCATACCTACGGCGCTGAGGTTTACCCCAGCCCGACCGACCGCACAAATTACGGTCGTTCCGTGTTGGCAGAAGATCCGGATTCGCCCGGTTCGCTCGGCATTGCCATTTCAGAGGCCGTTGAAGTGGCTGCCATGTCGAACGGTGAGAAGAAATACAGCCTTGGTTCGGTACTCAACCACGTTTTGATGCACCAAACGGTGATCGGGCAGGAAGTTTTGATGCAACTCGAAATGGCCGATGAGTATCCTGACATCATTGTCGGCTGCACGGGGGGCGGATCGAACTTCGGCGGCTTTGCTTTCCCGTTTTTGCAGGAGAATTTCCGCAATGGTAAAAACACGCGCGTCATTGCTGCGGAACCGGCTTCGTGCCCGACATTGACCAAAGGCAGCTACCGGTTTGACTACGGCGATACGGCTATGATGGCTCCGGTCGTGAAAATGCACACGTTGGGTCACTCGTTTGTGCCACCAGGGATTCACGCGGGCGGTCTGCGCTATCATGGCATGTCGCCACAGGTCAGCGCATTGGTGCATCACGGTTATGTTGAACCACGCGCCGTACACCAATTGGATACGTTTAAGGCAGGTATGATGTTCGCCAAAGCAGAAGGCATCATTCCGGCTCCGGAACCGACTCACGCGATTGCTGTGGCTATCGAAGAAGCGCTGAAATGCAAAGCGTCTGGTGAAGAAAAGGTGATCGTCTTTAACATGTGTGGTCATGGTCACTTTGACATGGCAGCGTATGACGCGTATATGAAGGGTGAACTGGATGACTTTGAATATCCGGACGAAATGATTCAGCAAGCGATTGCAGGTGCACCGCAAGTAGGATGAAAACGAGATCGTGTTTAGAGATGGAGATTAGCGTGATTTCTGATTGCCTAATCTCCAATCTCTAATCTCCAGTCTTTTCTTCTTTGTAGGAGAGTTTATGAGTAGAGATGTTTATCAACCGACGCTGGCGCAGTATCGCGAATTGGCACAGGGTGATGTGAATTTGATTCCGGTCTATCGGACGTTCGCGGCTGATCTGGAAACACCGGTATCGGTTTATATCAAGTTGATGGAGTATGTTGGCCCGTCTTTTTTGCTGGAATCAGTAGAAGGTGGCGAGCAAATCGGCCGATATTCGTTTGTCGGCGTCCATCCCAAGGCGACTCTGGCACTGCGAGGTAAAACGGTGACCCGGCGTGCCGGCGATATGGTGACCGATCGTGTGTTGACAGACGGCGAAGATATTCTCGACGTGATCAAGTCAGAACTGACACCGTTCAAGCAGGCACGTATACCCGGCTTGCCGCGTTTGAGTGGCGGCGCTGTGGGCTACCTTGGCTATGATTGTGTGCGCTTTTTTGAGCGGCTGCCCGATTCGGCCGAAAGTGTGCTCGATGTTCCCGATGCATTGTTCTTGCTGGCTGATACACTGGTTGTTTTCGACCATGCGCGCCATCGCTTGATTTTGTTGTCCAATGCACAAGTCGACGATGACCCCGAAGCGGCATACGTTGCGGCAATTCAGCGCATTGAGCAGGTCAGTGAGCAGTTGCTGCGTCCGCTGCCGTCGATTCCACAGCGTCGCTGGGGCGTCACATCGGGAGATCGCACGTTGCACTCCAACAAGGGCGCTGACGAGTATATGGCGATGGTGATGGCAGCTAAGGAACACATCGCGGCAGGCGACATCTTTCAAGTGGTGCTCAGTCAGCGGTTCAGTCGCGAAACAGACGCGCACCCGTTTGCGATTTATCGCGCGCTGCGGATGCTCAATCCGAGTCCGTATATGTTTTACTTCGACTTTCCCGACCATGATATGCAGGTGATCGGCGCAAGCCCGGAGATGCACGTCCGTTATGAAGACGGCGTGGCCGAAGTTCGGCCGATTGCGGGAACGCGGCCACGCGGTGAGACCGAAGCCGAGGATGAAGCGCTTGAGGCTCAACTGTTGGCCGATCCCAAGGAGCGTGCTGAACACGTCATGCTGATCGATCTCGGCCGAAATGATATCGGTCGCGTTTCTGAATACGGCAGCGTTACAGTCAGCGATTTGATGGTCATCGAGCGCTATAGCCACGTTATGCACATCGTCAGCCATGTTGAAGGACAGGTCAAGCCTGACATGGATGCATTCGACCTGATGCGAGCCACTTTCCCAGCCGGCACCGTCAGCGGTGCCCCCAAAGTGCGCGCCATGGAGATTATCGAAGATTTGGAAGGGGAACGACGCGGTTTATACGCTGGTGCAGTCGGTCATTTCGGCTACGACGGCAGTATGGATACCTGTATTGCCATTCGCACACTGCTGATGAACGGCAGTACTGTCTATGTGCAGGCCGGTGCCGGCATCGTCGCTGATAGCGACCCAGCGCGCGAACATCAGGAATGTGTCAACAAAGCCGGCGCACTGGCCGAAGCGGTCAAACGCGCCGAGCAAGGATTATTGTAAACGTTAGCGACAATGATTATGAAAAAGAAAGTAGTATTCAGTGGCATACAGCCTAGTGGCAACATCCATCTGGGCAATTATCTCGGGGCAATTCGCCAATGGGTTGCCGGACAAGATGAAAAGATCAATTTTTTCTGCGTGGTCGATTTGCACAGCTTAACTGTGCCGCAAGACCCGGTGCAGTTGCGTCACGAGACGCGCTCATTGGCGGCGTGGCTGCTGGCAGCAGGCATCGATCCGGAAAAGAGCACGTTGTTCATTCAGAGCCACGTATCAGCCCATGCTGAAGGGTGTTGGCTGCTCAACTGCGTGACGCCGCTCGGTTGGTTGCAGCGCATGACCCAATTCAAGGACAAATCGGCCAGGCAGGAAAGCGTGCTGACAGCGCTGCTCGATTATCCGGTATTGCAGGCAGCGGACATTCTGCTCTACGATGCCGATGAGGTACCGGTCGGCGAAGACCAGAAGCAGCACATTGAACTATCACGGGATATTGCCCAAAGCTTTAACTACCGCTACGAAGAGGAATTCTTCGTCGTACCGGAACCCAGAATTCCGGCGACCGGCGCGCGCCTGATGGGATTGGATGATCCCAACGACAAGATGTCCAAGAGTTTGGCGCATCGCCGTGGTCATGCGATTCGCTTAGCGGACGATCCGAAAGAAATCATGCGCTCATTTAAGCGTGCCGTCACCGATTCAGGTAATGAGATTGTCTTTTCGGATGACCCCGACAAAGCAGGTGTCAACAACTTGCTCGGTATCTATAAGGCGGTGACCGGAAAGAGCGAGGAGGATGTGCTGGCCGATTTTGCGGATGCACGCGGCTATGGCGATTTGAAAAAATGTGTCGCGGAGGTCGTCATTGATTTGTTGACGCCGCTGCAGGAACAGCACGCCAAGTTGATGGATGATTCGGCCGAATTGGATCGTTTGCTGGCGCTTGGCGCAGAACGGGCGGCGGCGGTATCGATGCCCAAGCTGGCGCAGATGAAAGAAGTCATGGGCCTTGTGCTGCCCGCTGGAGCGTAGCCATGCTGGTCGTTATCGATAACTACGATTCATTTACCTACAATCTGGTGCAGTACTTCGGCGAATTGGGTGCAGAAATTCGCGTTTTTCGCAACGATCAGGTCACGCTTGACGAAATTCGGGCACTGAACCCGACACACATCTGCATTAGTCCTGGGCCGGGTGATCCGAATGACGGTGGCATTTCCAATGCCGTCATTGCTGAATTTGGGCCAACGACGCCGACGTTGGGTGTCTGTCTGGGTCATCAATGCATGGGCGCTGTGTTTGGCGGCGTGGTTAACCGCGCGCAGCGCCTTATGCACGGCAAAACGTCGAACGTCTATCACAAAGGCAACGGTTTGTTTTATGGCGTACCGAGTCCGTTTAAGGCAACCCGCTACCATTCGTTGATCGTCGAGGAACCATTGCCGGATGAGTTGCGCGTGACGGCATTTACGAGTCAGGGTGAGGTGATGGGACTGGAACACAAGACATATCCGGTCGTCGGCGTGCAATTTCATCCTGAAAGCATCTTGACCGAGCATGGCAAGCGGATTTTGCAGAACTTTCTGGATATGAAGTAGTACGGTCATGTCTGAAAAACCGAGCTTTTTTCAAAAACTCGGTTTCTGAATCCATAAGATCGGTATGAGTAATCACGATTCGTTGCTTGAAGAGCAAAAGGCATACTATCGGGCGCGTGCAGCCGAGTATGATGAGTGGTTTTTGCGCATCGGCCGATATGATCGCGGCGCACAGCACAGGCAGCAGTGGTTCGCCGAGGTAAGTGAAGCGCAGCAGATTGTCGCTGAACTCGCACCATACGGACACTTGCTGGAGTTTGCCGGCGGCACAGGGTTGTGGACGGAACGGCTTGTCGATTCGGTCGAATCGATCACAGTGGTTGACAGTTCGGCCGAAATGATCGCTATCAACCGCGCCCGCATCAACTCAGACACAGTACGCTTCATACAAGCTGACATCTTCAGTTGGGAACCGGATCAGCAGTACGATTTCGTCTTCTTCGGCTTTTGGTTGTCGCATGTGCCGCCGGAACGATTTGACGCGTTTTGGGCGCTCGTTGCGCGCTGTTTAGCGCCTGGCGGACGGGTTGCATTCGTCGATTCGTTGCACGACCCCAATTCGACGGCACGCGATCAGTTTCTGCGCCAACCGGAGGATACCGTTGTCACGCGGCGACTAAACAATGGAACGCAATACGAGATCGTCAAGGTTTTCTACGTGCCTGAACAGTTGCAAGCGCGTCTGGAAGCGGTGGGATGGACTGTTTCAGTAAGACAGACCGCACAATTCTTTATCATTGGAAGTGGAAAACGGAGCGCATAATGCAGCGAATAAACGTCTCATCAGGCACGCCGTGGGAGCCGTTGGCTGGTTATTCGCGTGCGGTGCGAATCGGCAATACGATCCATGTTGCCGGTACGACAGCGACCGATGCCGAGGGCAACATCGTCGGTATCGGCGATTTGTACGCGCAGACAGTGCAAACACTGCGCAATATCGAGTGGGCATTGCAGCAGGTTGGGGCTACGCTGGCTGATGTGGTGCGGACGCGGACTTATGTGACGGATATCGGCCGATTTGGGGAATTTGCCCGCGCACACGGTGAGTTTTTCGGCGATATTCGTCCAGCGGCGACGTTGGTCGAGGTCAGCCGCTTGGTTTCGGCCGATATGTTAGTCGAAATCGAAGCGGTCGCCATCATGCAAGACAAATAGAGGACGTTATGGATCTGAAACCATATATCGCAGAGACGATTAACGGGCGCAATCTTACACTGTCCCAGGCGACCGAAGCAATGAACATTATCATGGACGGCGCGGCGACCCAGGCGCAAATTGGCAGCTATCTGACAGCGCTGCGCATGAAAGGCGAAACGTGGAAAGAGATCGCCGGCAGCGCGGCGGCGATGTTGACACATGTCGTGCCAGTCACACCGACATTGGCGGACGGCGAACCATTGATCGATGTGGTCGGCACGGGCGGCGACGGCAAGCACACGTTCAACATCTCGACGACGACGGCGTTTGTCGTGGCGGGAGCAGGCTACAAGGTCGCCAAGCACGGCAATCGTGCGGCGAGCAGTAAAAGTGGTTCGGCCGATGTGTTGCTGGCACTGGGCGGCAATCTTGACCTGAACGCCGATCAGGTTGCAGCGTGTATCGATGAGGTTGGCATCGGTTTTCTCTATGCCGTCAATCACCATCCGGCGATGCGTTACGCCATCGGACCGCGTCGTGAACTAGGGCAGCGCACGATTTTCAATGTGCTCGGCCCGCTGACCAATCCGGCGCAGGCATCGCACATGATGATCGGCGTTTATTCGGCCGAATTGGTGGAACCATTGGCAAGAGTCCTTGCTGAACTGGGCAAAACGGCGGCTTACGTCGTCCACGGTGCGGATGGACTCGATGAATTTTCCACAAGCGGTATCAACATTGTCAGCCATCTGAAAGACGGTCGCGTACGGTCGTTTGAACTCGATTCGGCCGAATTGGGTCTGCCGCGCGCCTCACTTGAGGACATGATTGGCGGCACGCCTGCAGAGAATGCCATCATTACGCGCGATGTACTGTCCGGCGCAGATCGCGGACCACGCCGCAACATTGTGCTGCTCAACGCAGCAGCGGCACTTTCGACTGAATCAGGTGAGTTTGCCGCCGGTCTCGAAGAAGCACGTCATGCCATCGACAGCGGTGCCGCCCTCGCCAAACTCGACGCCTGGATTGCCAAAACCAACAGTTTTCAATCGTAGGTCGGATTGCGGATCCGATTTCAACTATATCCCATGAGCGTATCCAACAAATCGATCCAGCGCGGTAAAATTCTCGACGAAATCATGCGGCATCATCGTGAGCGACTGCCGAAGACAAAGCGTGACGTGCCAGAAGATACCGTGCGCGCGTTGGCGATGGTGACGCCGCCGCCACTCGATTTTTATGCGGCGTTGCGGCGTCCCGGTGTGTCATTGATTGCTGAATGCAAAAAGGCGTCACCGAGTAAAGGATTACTGGTTCCCCATTACGATGCAGTGGCGTTGGCGCGCACCTATGTGAGCGCAGGCGCGTCTGCCATTTCGGTTTTGACTGATGCCCGTCACTTTCAGGGGTCGTTGGCCGATCTGCGCGATGTGAAGGAGGTCGTTTCGGCCGAATTGCCCAAACTGCTTATCGGTAAATCTGATCCGCGCTTTACTATCGGCATTCCCGTGCTGCGCAAAGATTTCATTTTTGATCCGTATCAAGTATACGAAGCGCGGGCTGCCGGCGCCGATGCCCTGTTGTTGATCGCCGCCGTGTTGGCTCCTACTGAACTGCGCGATTTGCTGCAATTGACGCATGAGTTGGGTATGAATGCGCTGGTCGAAGTACACAGCGAAGCAGAAATCGAACAGGTTTTACCACTCAAGCCGCGGATCATTGGTGTCAACAATCGCAATTTGCAAACGTTTGAGGTTGATTTTGCCAACACAGCCCGGCTGCGCCGGTTGATTCCCGACGACATTGTGACAGTTGGCGAAAGCGGTTTGAAATCGGCCGACGATGTGCGCACGATGAAGCAAATCGGTGTTGATGCTATTCTCGTCGGCGAGACTCTGGTAAGGAGTAAAGAACCATTCAAAACGACTCGTGATTTAGTGCAAGCCGGGAGAGTATAGTCATCATCGGCCGAAAACCGGAGAAAGAATATATTGGTCATGTGCGTCTCAACTTATAAGGACCTCACTGAAAACCAATTTTGAAACTCGGTGTCACTAAACCGAAAAAGTGCGGTCTAATGAATTGAGGCCACTTACCGAGTGCCTCTATGCCTGTGGAGAAATCATGACCGGCCTACTCTTTCTGACACTGACCATTCTGCTTATCTGGACCTTCTTCAACGATTCTCAGCAAGACAATGCATCAGACCGTTGACGTTGGGCTTTACACTGATCCGGAACATCCTGCGCAAGAAGATTGCATCGATAACTCATGATTTCCTGTTTGTTTGCCCGTCCCATCCGGGCTGCCGCCACGGCCTAGATGTGATGGCGGTGGGGTGGTTGTCAAGACCACCTCACCGATCAAACAAGGCAAACCATTACCAACCAACAAACTAACAAACTGATTTACGGAAAACCCCATGCATCGTAACCACCCGTTCCTGATAATTACCCTAATACTGGTCGTATTGCTGTTTGTGGCGTGCGGCGGTGATGAAGAAGCGCCCGCAGAAGAGACCAAAACAACCCAAAGTGATGTTGCTGCGATTGATAACATGGATGGTGATTCAACTGAATCGGCCGAAGATCCAACTCCCGAACCACAGCCGACTGACACACCTGAACCGACCAAAACACCAGAGCCGACTCCCACACCGGAGCCGACGGCTACACCCGATCCCGCTGCCAACTACGAGACATTTGAAGATGTCGCAGCCGGTATTCGCTTTTTATATCCACCGGAATGGGTGCTCGATCCTGAATCTGGCGACGGTTTCTACATCTTTGCCAACGATGAAGCAATGTTTGTAGCGGATGAATTTGATGAGGGATTAGGCACGTACGTCGTCGTTTCTTCGGCCGAAGAGGCAGGTGTTGACCTCAATGATTTGACCGGCTGGACCGATGATTCAATTGTCAACGATTTTGAGGGCGAACCAATCGAAGCTGCGACATTGTTTGACATGCCCGATTTACAGGCAGCGCGTGCCACATTTTCGGCCGATGTAGATGGCGCAGGCGAAAATGAACACATCGTCATCTACATCCTGACGGACGGCGAGCAATTAGTCAGTCTGATGGGTATCACATCACCAGCCGCCGCTGCGTCGTGGATGGACATACTCGATACCATTGCCCGTTCGATTGTCTTGACTGGTGCGGTCGACGATGTTGATTCCGCATCCACGTTAACTGCGGCAGGCGAAGCCGTTTCTGGCCCAGGAATGGCGTGTCTGGGCACGCAAGGATTGGGCATGTCTTGTATCGATGCGGACGGTAGCTGGCAAACCTATACGACTGATAATTCGTCGCTGGGTGGTGATTACATCACGGCGCTGAGCACCTGCGCCGATGGTAGACTCGTTATCGCTCATACAAGCGGTCTCTCGCTTTTTGACGGTGCGGAATGGGGTGAACTCGACGCCGGTTGGGGCTTCGCAACGCCGACTGGTGTCGCATGTGACGCCGACGGTGTCATCTGGGTTGCACACTTCGAAGGCGTCAGCCGCTATGACGGCTCAGAATGGACGACATTTGCATCTGATTTGCTTTCCAGCGGTGAATCCGCCACAGATCTGGTGGAAGATGTTGTCATCGCGCCGGACGGTATCGTTTGGGTAGCGACGGCAAACAGTGTTGCCGCCTACGATGGGAGCGATTGGACTGTGTATCAGGGCGGTCAGGGTTTCGACGATCAACTGTTTATTGATGCGATTGCGTTGGATTCAACAGGATTACCGTGGATTGCACAAGGTGATGGGTTGCTGCAGTTTGACGGCAGTCAGTGGATAGTGCATGAACACCCGAGCTTTCTCGTTGCCAATGCCCTGGCCTTTGCTCCCAATGATGCTGCGCTGGTCGGGACGTTTGGCGATGGCATTGAGGTGTTTGACGGGAATTGGCAATCAGTGTCATTGGATAACAGCGATTTGAGCATCGAACGTGTGCAGGCAATCGCATTCGACGACACGGGACGCGCCTGGATCGGCACAACCTGGGGTCTCAACGTGGTTGATGCTGACAATAATTGGACAATTTATCGGCTGGACAATGCGGAGATGGTTGATCACGACATCGCTACCGTGGCCGTTCTCGGTGATGGTCCGGCAGCATTGCCACAGCCGGTGGACAAAGGTACAGGCAGTATGATTGGCCGTGTTGAATTAGATGGGGCGGCTTCGGCCGATTCCCGTGTTGAAATATGTGTTCAACCGCTCTACAGTAGTTTCAGAGGCGACACACCGTGTTCCGATCAGCCGTTATTCTTCCAGACAGTGACCGATGCCGACGGGGCATTTGCCTTCAACGATGTGCCGGAAGGGTTTTACATCATTGTCTTTGAGACGGACGACGGCTGGGCACAAATCACCACCGAGTTTGGTCTGGGATCGGAGCGCGTGCCCATCATCGCCGGTGAAGAGTTGGATATCGGCACCATTACACTGGATGAAGAGTAACCATCGCCTCGCGACGATCTGAACCAATTGGCGGTCGTTACCCTGGGAGCGACCGTTTTTTTGTGAGGAAAATCGGATGAAGCGTATCAGGTATTTGCTGATAGTTGCGGCTGTTGCAATTGGGTTGGCAGCATGTGGACGCCAACCGGAGCCGGAAACGTGGATTGGTTACGAAAGCGAGGTTTTCGGACTCACTTTTGAAGTGCCGCAAAGCTGGATTGTGCGTGAAGAGGCGGGTGCGTTGGCTGTCGCCAATTCACCGCGCACATTGGACGAAGACGTCCGCTATGGTGCGGCCATTACGTTTTTAACTGGCTCGACGTCTGAACTAGGTTTATCTGATTCGCAACAGCTTCTGCAGCTTTTTGTCGATGCGTTTACGGTAGGGACAGACGTGGAAGTGCTGGAGGAGATTCGGCCGATGGCGATCAACACATATGACGGGGCGACGACAACCATGCGCGGCACGATTGGGGGACAGAGCGGTCTTTTCCGGTTCTTGATTGTGCGCGACGACGATCAGATTGCTTTATTGCTTGTCAGCACCGGCGACGGCGACCGTTACGATGACACCGTGGATCGCATTGTCAATTCACTGCAACTGACGCCCTGAATACACTGTAACGGAAGTTTTCAGAAGCCTAGCTTTTTCAATGAGTAGCGTTTGCACCAGACGAAAAAGCTAGGCTTCTTTTGTTACAGAGCACTCAATCACACGTCCTGATAGTCAAAGCGCCATGCCGTATTGTCCATCGGCAAATCTTCCAGCCGTGCCCGGCACAACCCGGCAAAACGCGGTTCCATTTCGGCGATGCTGTCGCCACCCAGTTTTTCCAGCAAGCTGTTTGCCAGCGGTATGGCCAACATCGCTTCACCCACGACGGCGGCACGTGGTACGGCGCAAAAATCTGACCGTTCATAGACGGTGAGGGCGTCTTCACCTGTGGCGAGATCGACTGAACGACGTGGGTTGAGTACCGTCGAGATCGGTTTCATCGCGGCACGAATGACAAGCGGTTCACCTGTGGTGATGCCGCCCTCCAGTCCGCCGGAGCGATTGCTTGTGCGGCGCAGCGTGTTTCCGTCGTCATCGAGAACCATTTCATCGTGGACTTGCGAACCGGGCAGGGTGGTGTTGGCAAATGCACGGCCGATTTCGACCCCTTTGATTGCCTGAATTGAGCCGATGTGCTGCATGATTTGGGCGCTGAGTCGGCGATCCCAGTGGACGTGGCTGCCGAGACCGGGGGGCAGGTTGAGGGCAATGATTTCAAAGATGCCACCAGCGGTATCTTTGGCCTGCATGATGTCGCGGATGTGATTGCGCATGGCTTCGGTTGCGACGGGATCGGGGCAGCGCAAGTCGTTGGTTTCGGCCGATGCAAAACGCAGTTCATACGCCATTTCCGGGGCAATCTCTGCTATGACAGGGCCAATAGACACCACATAACTGCCGATCTCAATGCCGAAGTGCGCCAATAATTGCTTGCACAAGGCACCTACTGCGACCCGCGCCGCCGTCTCACGCGCCGACGCGCGTTCCAGGGCCAGGCGCAACTCTCCATAGCCGTATTTGATCGCACCGGTCAAATCGGCGTGACCCGGTCGCGGAATTGTAATGGGCGTTATATCGCGATCTTTCCATTTGTCGAAGTCGCGATTGACGATGTGCATGGCGATTGGGCCGCCGGTTGTCTTGTGGGCCATGATGCCGCTGGTAATCTGCACGGTGTCGCTTTCGATTTTCATGCGACCGCCCGACCCGTACCCTTTTTGACGACGTGTCATATCGCGATTGAGTCGATCCCTGTCGACAATTAGTCCGGCGGGAAATCCTTCCAGAATGGCAGTCAATTGTGGCCCGTGGGATTCACCGGCGGTCAGAAACCTGAGCATAGTTGTACCTTCCTGAATGTGGCCGCTAACTGCATGATCGATGGATACAGATTGGACTGGGTCAGTCGTGATGGCGCATAGCAGCCTGGTTAACGCCAATGTGAAGATCTACGTGTCAGGATTTTACCTCAAGCGGAGTGACGTGGTAGAATGCGCTCATCAAATTGAGAAGACAGAGCGGCCGATAAACGAAGCCGCGACTGTCTATAAGAGAGGCTTTATGAAACGAGTTTGGCTTTTGCTGATTTGCCTGCTGATGTTACTGGGAGCTTGTGCGCCTGCGGAGCCTGATTCGGCCGAAACGGTGACAGAGGCAACGGCGGTAGTCGACCAGGCGGCTGCTCCAGCGACAGACAGCGAAGACAGTGAAGATACGGCTGTATCTGAATCGGCCGATACGACGGCAGCGGAAGTTGGCGAGGAAATAGAACAGCCTGCATCAGACGATGCTGTAGCGTTTCCGGCGACCACGTTTGAAGAGGCCGCCGTGCTGCGTGCGACTGATCATTTCAAAGGGGCAGAAGAACCGATAGTCGAGATAATCGAATACGGCGACTTTCAATGACCGGGTTGTGCAGCGTTTGCACCGCTGCTCGAGTCTCTGGTAGAGGCTTATCCCAATGACCTACGCATCGTCTATCGTCATTTTCCGCTTGACAGTCACGCCAATGCTCGCGCCGCTGCTGCCGCATCTGAGGCTGCTGCCACCCAGGACGCATTTTGGCCTTATCATGACTTGTTATTTGAGCGCCAGCGTGAATGGTCTGGCTTGGCTGCATCAGCTGCACAGGATTATTTTGTCGAACTGGCTGTAGAATTGGGGTTGGATAGTGATCAGTTTTCGGCCGAAATGAACGACGGCATTCACGATGACTACATACAGAATAGTTACCAGGAAGCAGTCAATCTGCAATTGCCCGGAACGCCTTCCGCTATCGTCGACGGTTTTCCCGTTGGCAGTATACCGAGCCAGGACATCTGGGAAAACTACATCGATCAGCAAATCGCGTTAGCCGATCTGGAAGCACGACAATATGATGCGGCTCCGCCGATGTCGATTGATGTCGATGCCAGTTACCAGGCCATTGTAGAAATGGAGAATGGCGCGACATTCACGATTGAACTGCTGCCGTCCTCAGCGCCACAGACAGTGAACAGCTTTGTATTTCTGGCGGAAGCCGGATGGTTTGATGACGTCATGTTCCATCGCGTCATTCCCGGTTTTGTCGCCCAGACGGGTGATCCGAGCGCAACAGGGCGTGGCGGACCCGGCTACATGCTGCCAAATGAAATCGATCCGGAACTGAGTCACGACACAGCCGGCATGGTGGCGATGGCAAACAGTGGGCCGGATACGAGTGGCAGTCAGTGGTACATTACGTTGGCCGATGGCGATCAGTCGTTGATGTCGCTCGATGGTGGTTATACGATTTTCGGCCGAATTGTGGATGGACTCGATGTTGTGCAAGCAATTGCACCACGCGATCCGGATAATCCCAATGCCGGCGATGGTGATCGCATCAAATCAATCACAATAGTTAGTGAATGACACACCAGCAAAACCGAAACTCTGCCGGAGATTCGGTTCATAAGCTGGTGTGGTGGGAGAATTACTATGCGGCGGGAAACATGGGCACTCATTGTGAGTTCTGTATGTCTCTTTGTATTGCTTGCCGGTTGCAGTATCGGCACAGGTGCGACGCCGACGCCGGCACCGGCGACCCAGACGTCTGTCGCTGTTACAGCGACACAGGCCGCTATTCCCACCGATATGCTAACGTATCGCACCACTTCATACACGGCGATGGTCTCATTGACGAAGAGCGTGCCCAATACGCAAATCCGCTATGCTAACAAACAAAGCGATCTGTTTGAATTGAATATCAACGGATTCGCGGCCTTTGTCCGTTCCGGCGACACGATCTCGTGGCGTGGACTGGTTGCACCCAGTCTGTATACGAGCTACCAGTTGATCGTGTCACCCGGATCGGAAATCGATATGTTTACCCAAGGATCGGTCGATATTGTCGTTTTTAATCCTGTGCCGGTGGAACTTTTCAATTTGCCACTGCTCAATAATCCCGGAACATTCACCGGTTTGCAGTTGCAATATGTGGTTCCGATCGGTCAGCGCATACCCGGCACGACGATGGTGTACCAGGGCACATCGAACGGAGAAGTGCAGTTTTCTGGTACCAGTCAATACCCCATTTCCTCTGTAGGCAACTCACTGAACTGGTTGGGACAGTTGGGTCAGAACATTTACGTCCGTTACAACCTCGTGATCACCAGTGCCTCGGAGACTGAACTACAACTTTCCGGCACAGGCGAGATGGTTTACATTCCGTATAGGCCGCCATTACAACCACAACCGCGCACTTAGGTTGCCAAAACGGCGACAGCTTGTTCAGCGCATGTCATGTCTACGATTCGCGTAGCTACGTTCAATGTCCATCGCAGACTGGACCGCTGGCAGTTGCGCCGCGAGGTGTTGCTGTCAGCACTGCTGGATGTGAATCCCGATCTGGTAGCGTTGCAGGAGCTTTCGATTGTGGCGCGTCAGGGACAATGGCTATGCAAGCAACTCAATTTGCGACTGAGCGGTCAATCACATGCGCCATACAAGCTGGTGCAACGATCAGGACGCCATCCACTCTGGGGTTTGGTAGAGGGGGTGGGTGTGTTGACGAAACTGCCCGTCATTTCGGCCGATGCTCAAATGTTAGGCCAGGACGGTCGGATGGCGCTGCGCATCAATACAGTTCTGTCCAACGGCAAATCACTCGATTTTGTATCAGTACAGCTCAATCCCACTCCCGGGGCACATGAAACGCGTGAAAAGCAAATCATGAGGCTGCTGGGTTGGCTCAATGGTCCAGGCGCTGTGGCGTACCAGATCGTTGCCGGGAGTTATGAAGACGTGCCTGGACAGTTAGCTCTGCGCCGCATACAACAGTTTTATCGTTACCGGTCGGCCCATGCCGCAACAAATGGGCACGAACCGGCAGCGACTTTTCCGACAGCCCTCGTGGCAACGCCGCACCGTGTCGGTGAGTGCCGTGACTATATTTTTCTGTCGTCGGCATCCGGGAAAGCTTTTCGCAGCGGGTTATTTGGATTGGCGTCAGCCGTTGAAGATGATACGTTGTATCCATCTGATCATGTGGGTGTTTGGGCCGAAGTCGAGATATAGTTTCTCGCGAAAATGCGCCAAAGCGCAGTCGGTTGTGTAAAATAGGCAGTCCAGCATATTTGCTTGCTCAACGTATATTACCCATGGAAGAAACGACCTTGCCCGCCACTGATAAACTCACTGTTACCGTCATTGCGCCTGTTCATAATGAGGAACCGGTGCTACATCTGTTGTACGAACGCGTGTCGGCCGTGCTGGAAAGCATGGGTGAGCCGTGGGAACTGATTTTGGTCGATGATGGCAGCCGGGATAAATCGGCCGAAATTATCAACGAACTCCATGCACGCGATCCACGTGTCCGTGGGCTCAGCTTCTCACGTAACTTTGGCTTTCAGGTCGCTGTTTCGGCTGGTCTTGATATGGCCCGCGGTGATGCCGTCATCTTGATTGATGCCGATTTGCAGGACCCGCCTGAAGTCATCCCCGACATGATCGCCAAGTGGCGTGAAGGCTACGACGTTGTCTACGGCATTCGTGCCACACGGGAAGGGGAGACGTGGTTCAAAAAGGGCACGGCCAAAGCGTTTTACCGCATCATTGACCGCATTACCGGCATCGACATTCCGCTTGATACGGGTGATTTTCGTCTGATGGATCGACGTGTCGTCGAGGCGATCAAGCGCATGCCGGAGCGCAATCGCTTCCTGCGCGGCATGGTGCCGTGGGTCGGTTATCGGCAAACGGGTGTCCAGTATCATCGCGCTGCACGTGTTGCCGGAAGCTCTAAATTCACCAGTGTGCGCCAAATGGGGCCGTTTGCCGTCAATGCGATTACTAGTTTCTCTTATTTTCCGCTGCAAATTGCGACGTATCTGGGTTTTCTGATAGCGGGAATCAGCCTGCTCGCGATTATTGCCGTCATCATCCTGCGCTTGATGACGCCTGGCGGCCAACTGCTGGGACAGGCGACAACGCTGGTGGCTGTGCTTTTTCTGGGCGGTGTACAGCTTATTTCACTGGGGATTATCGGGGAGTATCTCGGCCGAATTTACGATGAAGTCAAGCAGCGTCCCTTGTATCTCGTTCAGCAGAAATGGGACGACGAAACGTAGGTCTCACCCACCGATTTCTGACATCACGCGGTTCAGCGGAATAATATCATGCGCCAGATCATGGCCCCACGGTTTGTGCCAGATACCGTCTTCAATGATTTGGATGAGTTCTTGATCACTGGCTCCAGCCCGCAGCGGCGTCAGAAGATCAACCTCTTTTTCGCGTAGCAAACAGAGGCGCAATTTGCCGTCGGCCGTTAAGCGGGCGCGATTACAACCGGCACAAAACGGTTTGCTGATGGAGCTGATAAAACCAACCGTACCGGGTGCGTCTTCCAGTGTGTACAGTTGTGCTTCGCCGTCCAGTTGCCCGTCGTTTTGCAAGGTGAGGGGGCCAAGTTCGGCCGAAATGCGCTCCCTCAATTCCTCTTCCGTCACCATGCCGGCTTGTTGAAAGTCCGCCACATCGCCGAACGGCATCATTTCGATAAAGCGCACTTGCCACGGATGTGACAGCGTCAATCGTGCCAGATCGACGACATCCTGCCCGTCGTTGTAGCCGCGGACGACGACACAGTTGAGCTTGATCTGCAGCCCGGCGCGTTCGGCTTTCTGAATGCCGTCCCACACTTCGTCGACATGCCCCCAGCGCGTGATACGGTGGAATTTTTCCGGATCGAGTGTATCAATACTGACATTGACGCGACTCATCCCGGCGTCTGCCAGCGGCTGGGCCAGATCGCCGAGCAATACACCATTGGTCGTCATCGCCACTGTTTCAATGCCTGGCGTGGCGGCAATCTCGCGGACTATGTCGATGAAATTACTGCGAATAGTCGGTTCGCCGCCCGTCAAACGAATTTTGTTGAAGCCCAGATGGGCGAAAATGCGTACCAATCGGCCGATTTCATCGTCTTGCAGCAGTTCGTGGCGCGGCCGAAAGGTCATGTCTTCCGGCATGCAGTAGACGCAACGCAAGTTGCACTTGTCAGTTAAGGAAATGCGTAAATAGGTGATGTTGCGGCCAAAGCGGTCAAATGACATAGTCGTCGCGTATTTCTCTTAAATTTATGATAAATATTATACCAAATAATTGTTACGGCTTGATTAACGGAATCCAATTAAATGAACAAATCATCACGCAGCGACGTACTATGGCGTGTTGCGTGCGGCTGTCGTCAACGCCAAATCGGCCGACGGCGACATGAAGTCGGCGGTCTGAGGTAGACCAAGCGTCCACCGTGCGGCCGAGCAAGTGACTATAATAGCCGTTGGCGATCAAAAATGAAAGCGGGTTTATGCCGCTGGTCACCAGTATGGAGTGTTTGTGAATCGTTCTAAACAAATCTTACCGAATTGGCTTTACTATGCGCTCATTCTGGCAGTTGTGTTTACTGCTGGTGTTGTCACTGCGCTGGTCGTGCGTACTGCAGAGGCGATGCTGCAAAGTCCGCTCAATCCGCTGCACAGTGAAACATTGGTAGACGACGATGCGCTGGCCGCTGTGCCACCGATGATTACAGTTAGTTCGGCCGAAATGACGGCGCTGCCTGCCGTAACAATGCCGGAATTGCCTGAGCTGGCAGACGACGAACGCATCAATGTACTTGTAATGGGTATCGACCGGCGGCCGGGTCAGCCGTTTATCTCGCGTACCGATACCATGATGCTCCTTTCCATCGATCCCGGTGCCGAAACGGCGTCAATGTTGTCGATTCCGCGTGACTTGTGGGTCGATATTCCGGGCATTGGTGTCAATCGGGTCAATACGGCGTTTCTCAACGGCGCACGCAGCGGCAATTCGGCCGAAGGCGCTGCCCTGGCGATGGAAACATTACGCACCAATCTCGGTGTTCCCGTCGATCACTATTTGCTGATCGATTTCCAGGCGGTGACGAATGTCATCGACAGCCTCGGCGGAGTCACCGTCGATGTCCCATATGAAATCTATGATCCGACGTATCCTGACCACGGAACCGGTTACGATCCGCTGTATGTTCCCGCCGGTGTCCAAACAATGGACGGCGAAATGGCGCTAAAATACATGCGTACCCGTCACAGTGACAGTGATTTCGGCCGAGCGCGACGTCAACAACAAATCATCATGGCCTTGCGCAGTCAAGCCGCCACTTTGGGATTTGCCGATCTCCTGCTGCGTGCGCCCACACTCTACCGCCAGCTTGAAGAAGGTATCTTCACCGACTTAACTCTTGACCAGCTCCTCGTAATAGCTAGCACTGCTTCTGATATTCCGACTGACCATATTCGGTCAGAAGTGCTAGACTATACTTACGTTGAAAGCTGGACATCGCCGGGAGGCGGCAGCGTCTTGCGCCTCCTGCCGGAGAAAGTCCAGCCGTTGATCGCAGAATTATATGGCTGATGAGTTGTGCATATGAATCGAATTGACTTTCGCCAAAAACTTGCAGAAGGTGCTCTATTGCTCGACGGTGCAATGGGAACCGTCCTGCACAGTCGAGGTGTAGCGTTGGACCAGAGTTTTGACATTCTCAACTGTCGCCAACCGGCGGTTGTGGCCGCTATTCATCGCGCCTACATTGACGCCGGAGCCGACATCATTGAGACAAACAGTTTCAGCGCCAATCGTTTCAAGCTCGCTGAGCATGGTCTTGAAGACAGCGTAACCAAAGTAAACGCAGCAGCGGTGAATGTCGCCAGACGTGTGATTGCCGGTTCGTTTAAGCCGATCTTGCTGGCAGGATCGGTCGGGCCGCTTGGCGTGCGCCTGGCACCGTTGGGCCGCGTGCCGCTGCCGCAGGCGCAATTGGCTTTTACCGAGCAGATTCAGGCACTTGTCAATCCGTCTGATGGTTTGGGTGTCGATTTGCTGATAATCGAGACGATGTCGGATTTGATGGAAATCAAAGCGTCTGTGAATGCAGCGCGTGAGGTTGCACCTGACATGCCGATTATCGTCATGATGACGTTTTCACGCGATGATCGCACGCTGTTGGGTTTGGGTTCGGCCGAAATTGCGATCAAACTCAGCGCACTCGATGTGGATGTTATTGGCGTCAACTGCAGCGGCGGCCCGGCACAAGTGTTGCGCCTCATCGTCACCATGCGCGAACTGGCTCCCGACACGCCCATCGCCGCCGTGCCCAATGCCGGCTGGCCCGAACAAACAGCCGGTGGCCGCGTCATGTATCCGGCGACGCCTGCCTATTTTGCCGACTACACACACGCGTTCGTCGAAGCCGGCGCTGCCATCGTCGGCGGTTGTTGCGGCACCGATCAGCGCCATATTGCCGCCATGCGTGCAGCGCTGGATGCGCCACAGGCCAGTTCAGTCGCATTGCCCGTTGTACGCATTGTACATGGTGAACAGCAAGATTCCGCTCCTGCCGATCCGCCGACCCGCCTGGCGCGGGCGTTGGCAAACGGCGAATTTGTCGTTACCGCAGAAATGCGTCCACCCAAAGGCATCGCCGCGCAGAAAATGCTGGCCGGTGCGCAAATGCTCAAGGAAGTCGGTGCGAATTTCCTCGATGTCGCCGATGTGCCGCTGGCACGGATGCGTATGGGTGCGTGGGCGGCGGCGCACCTCATCCAGAAAGAAATCGGCCTGGAGACGATCCTGCATTTTCCGACACGTGGCCGGAGCTTGTTGCGTGTGCAGTCCGACTTGTTAGCAGCCCATGCACTGGGAATTCGCAATTTGTTCGTGACCATGGGTGATCCGGCGCGGATCGGCGATTATCCGGAGGCGATGGACAGCTATGACATCGTACCGACCGGCTTGATCGAGTTGATTTCACAGCAATTTGATCGTGGATTGGACAAGGCCGGGGCGCAACTGGATCAGCCGACCAATTTTGTCGTCGGCTGCGCATTGTCGCTCAACCCGGCGAAGCCGGAGCATGAAGCCAGGCTGTTGGCAAAAAAGATTCGCAGCGGCGCTGATTTCGCGTTGACGCAGCCGGTGTTTGATGCACAGCAGGCCCGCGATTTCATTGCGTTGTACGAAGCGGAATACGGCCCGTTGACGTTGCCGCTGATTGCCGGCATTATGCCATTGTTTAACAGTCGCAATGCACTGTTTTTGCACAATGAAGTGCCGGGAATCATTATTCCTGAGATGTACCGGCAGCGGATGGATACGGCGGCAGACCCGCAAGCGGAGGGCGTGGCGATTGCGGCAGAGATCGTGGCTGAAATTCGGCCGATTATTCACGGTGTCTACCTCATGCCTGCGTTTGGACGATATGACCTTGTAGCCGATGTGATCGATCGTGTGTAGGGAGAGAGGTAGAGAGTGGTAGAGTGAGGCATCTGATGATCTTCAAATCGCCACTTCTCAATCAGCGAGTCCAGCAACCAGCAAGCTGAGTGAAGTCGTCATGTCGCTCTTGCCTGTTTTAACCTGGACGTCGATATCGAGCAGGTGCGCGTAGATTTGTTCCAGTTGCGCTATTGAGAAGCTTTTTGCCTGCTGATACAGTTTGCCGACGACGAAGGGATGTTGCTTGAGTGCTTTGGCAATGTCGGGCGGTCGCAGCCCGGCTTCGGCCGATTCTTTGACTTGAATCAGCAGCCTGAATTGACGCACAAACATCGCAAACAGATAGAATGGATCCATGCCGTCGTCAAGTGTGTGCTGAAACAATTGCGCTGCTTGGCGGCCATTGCGATTGCCTAACGCGTCGACCAAGTCGAAGATATTGGCTTCGGCGACATAGGGTGACAGCTTTTCTACGTCAATCGGCCGAATTGTTTGCCCATTGCGATACAAAACCAGTTTCTCGATTTCATTGTCGAGTATAAACAAATCGCTGCCCACATTGGTTGCCAGCACATTGGCAGCACGTGGCGCGATCTCAGCCCCTTTTTCCTGCGTCCGCTGCATAATCCAGCGGTCGAGTTGACCACCTTTCGGCAAGTCATAGGCGCGTTCGTAACCGTTGGAACCCTTTTCACGAGCTAATTTTAGTACGGCATGTGATGCACGCAGTGCCTTTGATTCGAGGAAAACGAGCCGTGTAAATTGGGGTATCGTTGGCAACCAGTCGACCAGCGCTTTGACGTCTTCTTTTGCCGGTTTACCGGCAAAATAATCCTCGACGATGACCAGACGCACTGGTGAGAGGAACGGCATGGCGCTGCTGGTGTTGCGAATCGTGTTCAGCGACAATCCTTTGCCGTCGAGGCGTGTCGTATTCAGCGCGAGCATGTCCGCATCGCCTGATTTAGCCTGGAGTATGGCGAGCGCTTCTTGTTGCGCGTGGGCGTTGTCGCCGTGGAATAGGTAAAACATGGGATTACAGCAGATACATGCCGATTACAATGCCGATAGCCAGGGTCACGACTACGGCGAAGATCAGCCACCACCAGGATTGTGATGACTTGGAAGAGGCAGAGGTCGATTTTTCGGCCGAAACAACTGGCACAAATTGTTGGAGTTGACTTTCCGAGACGCACAAGCGCAGATAGTTGCCTAGCGCTGTCGGTGTTTCCAACCCTTTGTCAGCCAGCTTTTGCAGCAGAGTTTCATCTCGTGCGTGGCCCATCGCCGTGATCAACGGTGATTTGATGAGCAAAGCCGCTTCTGCAATACGCAAATCATCAAAGATTTCAAGTGCCAGCCCACCTCCACGCGTAATGGCAATCGCATCGGCCGAACTGGAGCGCAACTCAGTAAACGTGCTGACAATGGTGTCACGGTCCGTAATGTTGATAGCACACCAATCGAGGCGGTAACTGGCGGCTGCGTCGTTGAGTGCAGCCTTTATGTCGGCAACGGCCTCACTGGTTGAGCCGTGAATCACGATGAGATGTGGTTTGATGCCGCGACGCAGTTTGCTCTGCAATGTGTTGTCGACATCCTGAAAACCGGCATTGGCTTTGCGCCGTTGAAGGGCTAATCCGCGCTCGATGGCTTCTGACTGCTGATTGTCTACAGTCACATCATTTTGAAGCTCAACCACAATAAATAGCGGTTCGATCACGCCATCATCACGCACACTTTTGTCGATGATGCCTTTGAATGTGTAGACATCACCATCTCTGAGCTGCTGTTTTATGCTGGCTGGAAGTTTTATCCGGATGATTGTCCCGGTGGCGGCATCTCGTAAACGATCGTAGTAATAATTACCGTAGGCGCTTCGATTCTGGTTCCGAAAAATGCCCTGAATCAGGAAAATGGAGGTTTCCGAATCGAGACGAAACGCATTGGCGAAAACCGCCATCATTGTTCTGGGTGTGTGAATGTCGGCCATTTGACGAGACAATAACTCGGGCTGCCGTTTAGCCCATGGTCTCAATGAAATAGGAGTTGGCGGTGTTGCGATTGGGCTGTGCCAACAGCACCTGGAAAATCCGCGTAACCAACGTCGGCCGAATTTGGCTCACGCGCACAATCTCCATGTCGCCCAGATCACCCTCCGTTGTGTAGGTTCTTTGCAGATAGAGACCGACCGGACGCGAAATGATCAGCGCCACCACCGCCGCCAGAATGGCGTTGGGTAGCGCACTCGCCAGCAGCATCGGGTCGAGATTGGTGCGTTTTTGGCGCATACCTTCTGCGGCAAACGCAGCTTGTGCAGCCAATGTCGTCATGGTTGCCGTTGTCAGCAGCACAGTGCCGCAGTTGGGATGCACCGCTAACTCTGATTCGCCGTTTTTCAAGCGGTCGAATGCTTCCTGAACGGCGGCGCGAACGGCGTCTTCACTGATGTTACCGAAGATGTTGAGATAAAAACCGCGATGATTGGAGTTACCTTGTGCGCTAAAGCCGCTGTGCCGCTTGCTAAGCATGTGGATAGTAGCGTGTTCCAGGCCGTGATTGCGGCGAATGCGACTGAGAAGTTGTGAAAACATGCGATCTCCTCGATGCGTGTAAATTGACTGCCACTATAGCGTGGCAGCAGGCCAGAGGCAAGAGGCAGCCGCTCGCTCACAGAAACTGTTCGAGATCGATGATATCGTGGATGATGCAGTCCACACCATCGTGTATATCGGCCGAATCAGGTGTCAGCCACACGGTTGTCATGCCCATTGCGTGAGCAGGCGGCAGATTATAGACGCTGTCTTCGACAAATACGGCTTGCTGTGGCGCGTGCAACAAACGCCGACGCAATACGTCGTACGGTTTGGGATCCGGTTTCGGCCGATAGTCGAAGTCGCGCAGCGACAACACGTCGTCAAACGCATTTTCCAGATCGAGAGCGCGCAGGATGTTGTCTGCGTGTTCACGCGTGCCGTTGGTGAAAATCAATTTGCGTTGGGGCAGGTGGGCGATCATGGCATTGAGCGCGGGATTCGGCCGAATCAGGTCACGTGCGTCAAACCCGTGCGTATACGCCAGATAATCTTCCGCATCGACATGATAGAATTTCTGCAATCCGTTGAGCGTCGTGCCGTACGTGCGCCAGTAATGCTTGCGCAATGTGTGCGCTTCGGCAGGCGGCAAACCGGTCACGCGCTCCATGTACAGACCCATGCGCCGATCCAATTCGGTCATGACCGGCGAGTTGCGCGGATACAAGGTTCCGTCGAGATCAAAAATGATGGTTTGAAAATGGCTCATAGGACACAAAACGGGTAGCTGTTGGCTACCCGCGGATTGTGAATAGAAGTGATTCGGCCGATTATCGATCCCGTTCCAGGACCAGATCGACCAGATCATACAGTTCATCGCGCGCCGGTGACGGCGGCACAATCGTCAGCGCCTCACGCGCACGCTGCGCCAATTCCTGCGCCTGCAAACGGGCGATTTCGACCGCGCCCGACTCGCGCAATTTGTTCATCAGCGCTTCAATCGGATCGGCCGGCTCCGCAATGGAAGGGGCGCCGTTGCTCGGCACTGCGCCATCGGCCACGAGGACGCCGCGATTCTGTGTCACATCCAGGCCAACCGGTTTACCCAATTTCTCCGGATCGCCGACGATATCGAGAATGTCATCGACAACTTGAAACGTCATGCCCAGATAGCGCCCGTAATTGCCCAATGCTTCAATGACTTCGTCAGTTGCTCCGGCCACGATCGCGCCAATTTGCGTGCCGGCAGTAAACAGGCTCGCTGTTTTGCGCTCAATGATCGTTTTGTACGTTTCGCGATCCATATCGCCTGCTTTGGCGGCGAGCGCCTGCAATGTTTCACCTTCGACCAGATTGACGCACGCGTCCGACATGATTTGATTACAGCGAATGCCGTAACGAGCCATCATCTGATACACTTTGGCAAACATGTAGTCGCCGGCCAGCAGTGCAAACGTGCGCCCCCAGCGAGCATGAACAGACACCTTGCCACGCCGCAACATGCTGTGATCGTTGATATCGTCGTGGACGAGCGTGGCTGTATGCACCATTTCCAGTGCCGCTGCCGCGTCGGCAACGTGCTGGACATCATCACCGCCCGCTGCCAGATAGGAAAGAATGGCGACCTGGGGACGAATCCGTTTGCCACCGGACTGAATAATGTGTCGACTCGCATCGGCCAAAGTATCTACGTCGCTGTCGAGCACATTGACCAACGACATATTTACGTATTCAAGACCCTGGTTGAGTTGAGCTGCAAGCATTGCTTTTCCTTTTACTAGTGTTCACAACTTTCAATATTTTTTGAACACATTGTATGATTCATCGAATTATAGGCGGGTAAAGGATGTGCGTCAAGCAAATGTAAAATGGGTTGCAACGGTTCTTACGTGCCACAAATGGGCAGAAAACGGCATCATCTGGTGTTATAATCTGCTTGCCCAAGGATCGGATTGCGAACGATTCGGCCGAAAATAAGCGGGCACGTAGGGATGTTGCGCCATGGCACATGATACGATTGTGGTCCTCGATTACGGTTCTCAAACCAGTCAACTGATTGCACGGCGCGTGCGCGACGCCAATGTGTACTGTGAAATGTTTTCGTGGCGTACCGACCCCGAACGCATATTGGCGTTGCAGCCCAAGGGATTTATCCTTAGCGGTGGCCCCAACAGCGTTTATGAGGACGGCGCACCGACGCTGCCCGCTTATGTGCTCGAAAGTGGGGTGCCGGTGCTGGGTATCTGCTACGGCATGCAGTTGCTGACGCACCAACTCGGCGGCAAAGTCGGGCGCAGCGTTAAGCGCGAATACGGTCCGGCAGCAGTTTATATTGATGCGGAAAATCACCCGTTGTTTCGCGGCCTCCATGATGAAGATCTGCATTCGGAGCAACTGGCGCTGCGCGTCTGGATGAGCCACGGTGACAAGGTCGATGAACTCGCGCCTGGTTTTGCGCCGCTGGCCCACAGTCAGAATGCGCCGTTTGTTGCTTCGGCCGATTTGACACGCCAACTCTACGCGGTGCAATTCCATCCTGAAGTCGTCCACACGCCGCAAGGTGGCACATTGCTGCGCAACTTCGTTCACGATGTTTGCGGCGCGACGCCCGATTGGACACCGGCCAACTACATCGACGAACAGGTCGCTGCCATTCGCCGGCAAGTCGGCGGCGGCAAAGTCGTGCTTGGTCTCAGCGGTGGCGTCGATTCCTCTGTCGTCGCCGCGTTAATTCACCGCGCGGTCGGCGACCAGTTGACCTGTGTGTTTGTCGATCACGGCATGTTGCGCAAAGGCGAAGCGGCGCAAGTGGTCGAGACATTTGAGCGCGAACAGGGGATGCGCCTCGTTGCCGTTAACTCTGTTGAGGACTATCTGGAAGCGTTGGAAGGCGTCACCGATCCGGAACAGAAACGCAAGATCATTGGCGAGAAATTTATTCGCATCTTTGAGCGCGAAGCGCGTAAACTAGGCCACATTAATTTTCTCGCACAGGGCACGATTTACCCTGATGTGATCGAGAGTGCGTCCAAAGACCGACCAGATGCGCATACGATCAAATCACATCACAATGTCGGTGGATTGCCTGATGATATGACGTTTGAACTGGTCGAGCCGTTGCGTCTCTGCTTCAAGGACGAAGTGCGCCGTATTGGCGAAGAATTGGGCTTGCCGGAGAGTATCGTCTGGCGGCAGCCGTTTCCCGGGCCGGGACTGGCTATTCGCTGTCTCGGCGAAATTACGTGGGAACGGCTGGAAAAATTGCGCGAAGCGGATGCGATTTTCACCGGTGAGTTGGCGGCGCACAGCATGTTGCGACGCGGTACGCAGCAAGCATTTGCCGTACTGCTGCCGGTAAAAAGCGTCGGTGTTATGGGAGACGGGCGTACTTACGAAGAGGTAATAACGCTGCGTGCGGTGACGACGGAAGATTTCATGACGGCCGATTGGGCGCGGCTACCATACGATTTGCTGGCAAGGGTCAGCCGTCGCATTGTCAACGAGGTCAAGGGCATCAATCGCGTCGTCTACGATGTGACCTCTAAGCCGCCAGGTACAATCGAGTGGGAATAGGGCGAATTCGGATTTGGGATGTGCGATTTCGGAGTAGGCAGACTCATGCCGACATCCGACATCCGAGATGAGGTGAGACATGGATTTAGGTTTGCAGAACAAAATTGCATTGGTTGTCGCGTCGTCGTCGGGATTAGGCTTTGCGGCGGCAGAGGCATTGTTGGGCGAAGGCGCACGGGTTGTCATTTGTGGCCGTGATGCGGAGCGGTTGACGGCAGCGACGCAGACGTTGCGCGATCAGTTTGGTGAACGCACTGTAGCGGCAATGCAAATGGACGTGCTGAATTCGGCCGATAATCAACGCCTCGTTGAGTTCGCCATAGCGCAATTTGGTGGGCTAGACATTTTGATCACCAATGCCGGCGGCCCACCAGGCGGCAGTTTTGATTCGACCGATTTGGAAGCATGGCAGCGCGGCATCGATTTGACCTTGATGAGCGCAGCGCAATTGGTCAAGGCGGCATTACCCTATTTGCGTCAAAGTGAGGCAGCCAGCATTCTGACGGTTACTAGTATTTCTGTCAAAGAACCGATTACCGGATTGTTATTGTCCAATGTCATTCGTCCGGCTGTGGTCGGCTTGACCAAGGCATTGTCGCAGGAATTAGGGCCGGAAGGGATTCGCGCCAATTCGATTTTACCCGGTTGGACGAGCACGGAGCGGGTGACATATATCTTTGAGAACCGTGCCAAAACGAATGGCACCACGATTGACGCTGAAACTGCGAAAGTTACCGGTGCGATTCCGCTGAAACGCATGGCGACACCGCAAGAATTCGGCCGAGTGGCCGCGTTCCTCGTTTCACCTGCGGCGAGCTACGTTAACGGTGTCATGATGCAGGTTGACGGCGGCCTGTATCATGGCTTGCTGTAAAAACAGATTGTGATCAATTGCATACAAAAGATAGTCAACACACAATAGAAGGATTAGCTCAATGTCACGATTCCTGCTGCGCACACGTTATTTAATCATCATCCCTATTTTGGGGTTGGCTCTTGCGGCCGCCTTCTTCTTTGTCTTCGGTGGCATTGGACTAATCAGACTGCTTTTTGAGCTCGTTGTCGAGGGATTGACTCCGAGCGAAGTAGAATCGGTGCATCAGCAGGGAATTGTAGTGTTTGAAGTGGTTGAATACGTCCATACTTTTCTCATCGGTACCGTTCTCTTCATTACGGCCGTCGGGTTTTTCCAGCTCTTTATCAAAGAGATAAATTTCCCCGGCTGGCTAAAAATTGGCAGCACCGAAGAGCTAGAAACCAATCTCATTGGCGTAACCGTCGTTGTCCTGGCCGTGAATTTCATGGGCGCCATGTTTGCTGGTGGCGTCGAAACGGCCAATCTGCTCAATTACGGCATTGCCATTGCGCTGCCGATAGCTGCGCTCGGTGTATTTGTGGCTTTGCGTTCCTGGTCGAGTAAGATGAACAAGGAAGCTGAGATGATTGCCAAAAACGATGAAATGGACTCATCTGACAAATCTGCGGTCTCGATCGGTGTCGAAAAAGAACAAGAATCCTGATTTTGATATTGTGCCTTTGTTTGAGCGCAAACGGTGTTGCAAGGTGGCGCTTAGTCCAAACTTCTCTATTGTTCGGCCGAAATATAGGTGCTTGAACTGGTCTTGTATCCATCAACACACCAGGGCTAGATTAATGCGTCGCGCAGCAATGCGCGGGCGATAATGCGCAACGCCAGCACGTCCTCGGCGCCTTCAAAGATCGACAGCACGCGCGCATCGACAAAATGGCGCGATACGGGGAATTCTTCAGCATACCCCATGCCGCCGTGCAGTTGCAATGCTTCCCGCGTGACCCATTCGGCCGATTTACCCGTCAACAACTTGGCCATCGCCGCTGTCACGGCACCACGTCCGGCATTGAGTTCGGCGGCCGCGTGGTAGGTCAGACGGCGACCAGCCTGAATCCGGGCTGCCATGTGGACCAGTTTATGCTGGACGAGCGGATAGGTGATCAACTTTCGGCCGAAAACCTCCCGCTCCTGCACATACGCCAGCGCCTCTTGAAACGCCGCCGTCATCACACCTAAAGCGCGTGCCGCCGTCTGCAAACGACTCCCGGAAAAACCGTGCATTTGCAGATAAAAGCCGCGTCCGATCCCGCTTTCCTCACCGATGACGTGACTGTCTGGCACAAACACATTCTCAAACGCCAGCGCAAACGAGTGCATGCCGCGATACCCCAGCGTTGGAATGGCGCGTCCGGACAGGTTGCCGTCGCCCAACTGAAACGCGAATTCACGCCCTGCGGCGACCGGTTTTTCAACCATGAACAGGGTCAGGCCGCGATGACCGCTTTCCATGTCAGGATCGGTGCGGGCCAGTACCATGAGTACATCGGCGCGACCGGCAAACGTACACCACGTTTTTTCGCCGTTGAGCAGCCAGCCACCGACGACTTTGCGTGCGGCCAGCTTAACACGGGCCACGTCGGACCCGGCATCCGGTTCTGTGATGGCAACGGCGGCTTGTCGTTCACCCGATGCGATACGCGGCAGCCAAGATTGCTTTTGCGCTTCTGTGCCGCCTTTGAGCAGTGCTTTAGCCAGCAATTCGGGGCGGGTGGGAATGCTGCCTGCCGTGCCGAATGAGGCACGCGACAATTCGTCGGATGCAATGACCATCGTCATGTGTTCGGGATGTGCATCGTCCTGAAAGCCGCCGTACCGTTCGGGGATGGACAGACCGAAGCAGCCCATTTGGGCCAATCCACTGATGATCGACTCCGGTACGTCGCGGTCTTCACGGTGAATCTCTTCGGCGATGGGCGCGACTTGTTCACGGGCGAAACGGCGGAAAGCGGAGCGCACGGCGCGGTGTTCGGCCGAAAAATCATCCGCACCAACGCCGCCTGTCTCATCGATCAATGTTGTCGTGTGTACCAGCAATGCCGTGTCATGGTCGGCTTTGATGCTTTTGGTAAGTAAACTTGGTAGTGTCTCTTCGTGTAGTGACCAGATGTAAACTTGCTCAAACACAGTAGAAGCGTTGACAACTGCCAAATTGCGTACCAGTTGTTGCCGCAATGTACCGTTGGCCGGCTGGTTGTGCGCGTGTCGGGTTAATTGGGCTGCAGCTTGAAGTTGGGTGGCGAGATGGGCGAGGGTGACGAGTTTGATTTGGTGTTGGTCGATCAATTCGGCCGAAATCTTGCCATCCACTGCACACAACTTCGCGTACCGGCTCGCAACTTCATCAACAATGCCGCCCGCTTCGTTCAATGCAGAGTGTGTCGATTGCAGATCAATATCCATAATTCACCCATGTTGATATTCAGCCCCATTTATAGGGCGCCGCATTGTAGCCCGGAGATTTATCTCCGGGCGATGTTGGTCGACCAAGTCGCCAGTTCCGCAAATCCGATCAACGCCCGGACATGAATGCTCGGGCTACGAGATTGCGCCGGATTAATCCGGCTGATGTAGTGGGCGGATTAGCAATCCGCCCTACGGTTCGCGGTGCTGTGGCAGTGGTCGTCCCAGAATGTGTGAGGCGATGCCAATGCGCTGAATCTCGCTGCTGCCGCCGCCAAAGGTGAACATACGGGCATCGCGCAGCATCCGCTCTAGCGGATGTTCACGGCTGTAGCCGTTGCCGCCCAGCAGTTGCATCGCCGCATTAGTCACATGGATCGCCATTTCGGCCGAAACCACCTTGCACACGCTCGACTCATAGCGATCGGCGATGGTCTTTTTGGCATTGGCCGCCGCGCGATAGATCAGCCAGCGTGCTGCTTCCAGTTCCATTGTCATGTCGGCCAATTTGAATTGAATCGCCTGAAAATCGGTCAATTTTCGGCCGAATTGTTCGCGGTTGTCGGCATATGCCAGCGCATAATCGAATGCGCCCTGCGCGATACCGAGCACGACTGCCGACGCCCCGACGCGCTGCCCGTTGTAGGCTGACATCAATCGGCCGAAACCACTGCCCGGCGGCACGACCAGATTGGCGAGCGGAATCCGTGCGTCTTCGAAGATCAATTCCCCTTCACGCACGCCGCGCACGCCCAGCGTCGGAATGCGTGGCCCGGGTCGATAGCCGGGGTAGCCCTGCTCGACCAGCAACGCCCCGATTCCCTTTGCGCCCGGTACAGCGTCAAAACGGGCATAGACCAGCGTGTATTCGCGTTCACCCGCGCCGGTGATCCAGCGCTTGCGCCCGTTGAGTATAATTGTATCGCCTTCGACGCGTGCCGCTGTCGTCAAGTCGGTCAGTGCCGAGCCGATTTCGGGTTCAGTCATGCCGATGCTGATCAGCTTTGCGCCACGTGCAACGGTGGGCAGAACACGCTGCCGTTGCTCCTCTGTGCCGAAGTTGAGAATCGTGCCGACCGCGCCGAAGTTGTGATCGACGATCAAACGCCCGCTGATGGCGCACTGTTTGGCGATCTCCTCGATAACCAGAATCGCATCGAGCGTTGTTAGCCCGCGCCCGCCGTATTCAATTGGTAGCGTCATGCCGAAATAGCCCGCATCGGCGAGTTTCTGCACATGGCTGCGCGGCACTGCTTCATCTGCGTCCCATTGGGCGGCAAACGGCGCGACCTCCGCCAATGCAAACGTCCGTGCAGAAGCAACCAATTCTTGTTGTGTGCTTGAAAGTGTGAAGTTCATAACTCTTTCTCTAGCGCAATCCTCTACCCTACAGTATCCGCTTCCTGCTCTGTGATGATGCCCAGCCGTAGCGCTAGTTCGGCCGAAATCAGTCCCAACGCTACACCTTGCCGCAATCGCGCTCGCGCATGCCGGTCCGTGGCACGGTCGCTCATGACGCCGTCGATAATCGTCGCGCCGATATTAGCTTGCACAGCTTGTTCGTAGGTCAGTATTTTGTCCAACTCAGCTTGCATTGTGCCGGTGGACAAAGCAACGCGATAGGCGAGTAGCACGACGAACAGTTGCGCCGGATGGCCGACCCATTTGCCGCTCATACCCAGCGCGATGCTGTGCAGGGTATCGTCGTAGCATTCTTTGAGCCGGTCGAGAATGTGCCGACGGTTTTGGGCGTCTGTCAACTGCCGGCTTGCAACCGGATAGTTGACCGTCATTGCGTCGATGGCCGGTACGCCGACCGCCCCTGCCATGTTGACGACGTGTGCCCGCGCCCAGTCGCACACCGGATGGTCGTAACGAATGTCGGGCAGGGCGAGATCGGCCGAATAGTCGGCAATGCCGAAGATGATGCCGGTCAAGCGTGGCAGGGCGGCACGCGCAATGGCTGCCAGATTGGCGACCGACCAACCCGATTCAACCAGAAACTGGAACTTGATCTGGTTTTGTGGCAAGCCGATGCGCTGTTCGATGTTGCTTAGCAGGTCGAAAACCCATTCCACTTCGGCCGCATGCTCGATTTTGGGGAAGATGATGCCGTCGATGGGATAATTTTCGGCCGAATCCAACCCTTCCGCCGCTTGCGTCAGCACGGTCACCAAATCGCCTGCACCGTACGGCAGATTGAGTCCGCTGGGGCGATAAAAGCGCAATGTCGGTCCCCAATCGGCTTCGCGAAAGACTTTGACCGCGTTTTTTCGGCCGATTTGGACCGTTTCTTCATTCAACGCTTGCGCATCTTCGCCGTCGATCATGACCAAAGGCGCGTGCGGATCGCTGTCGAGCAGCGCTTCAATGGTGGCTGCATCGACTGCGAGCGTCTCGGCCAGATCGGCGACGCCGATGTCGTATTTGCCCAGAATGCGCATGGTCGGCGCAAAGCCTGAACCGGCGGCGCCATTGGCGAGCTTGAAGTTGGAAGCGGGCGTGGTGTATTGGGCTTGCTGGCGCAGGAATTTGAGGGGCAATTCGGCCGAAAGCATGTCCGTTGTCTGCAACAACGTTTCACGGGCAGCTTCGGCTAGAGCGATCAGATCGGCGTGCATGGCGACTCCTGACGATGGGTGATGGTTCTATTGTAACGGAAATCAGCCCGGCATTCGACCGGTTTTAGCGGCTGCCGTAGTCGTTTGCGTTTACGCCAAATCACGACAGGCACGGTACAGGTCAGCCCAATCGTCACGGTCACGGACGACCGTTTCCAGATATTCGCGCCAAATTACCTGGTCATGGACAGGGTCTTTGACGACTGCGCCCGTCAATCCGGCTGCCAAGTCTTGAGCATTTAACATGCCGTCACCAAAATGAGCGGCCAGCGCCAACCCGCTGTTGACGACAGAGATCGCCTCGGCTGTGCTGAGTGTGCTCGACGGTGATTTGAGGCGCGATTTGCCGTCGGTGGTCAATCCGCTGCGCAGTTCGCGGAAGATGGTGACGACGCGCCGGATTTCGTCGAGGGCCGGTGTTTCGACGGGCAACGCCAGTGCGCTGCCCATTTCCGCAACCCGTTTGCTGACGATGCGCACTTCCTCATCGGCCGAAGCGGGCAGCGGCAGCACGACTGTATTAAAGCGACGCTTGAGAGCGCTCGACAGATCATTGACGCCCCGGTCGCGATCATTGGCTGTGGCGATGACGTTAAATCCTTGCACCGCTTGCACTTCCGTATTCAGTTCCGGGATCGGCAGCAGTTTCTCAGAGAGAATGGTTATCAGAGCGTCTTGTACGTCAGCCGGAATGCGCGTCAATTCTTCCACACGTGCAATCTGGCCGTTTTGCATGGCACGCATGACAGGGCTGTGTACGAGCGCATCTTCTGACGGACCGCGTGCAATCAGGCTGGCGTAATTCCACCCGTAGCGAATCGCTTCCTCGGCTGTCCCAGCCGTCCCCTGAACGAGTAGCGTGGAATCGCCGGAAATGGCAGCCGCCAAATGCTCCGAAACCCAGGTTTTACCTGTGCCGGGGATGCCCATGAGCAGTAAAGCGCGATCAGTGGTCAATGTGGCAATGGCAATCTCGATCAGGCGACCGTTGCCGATGTACTTCGGCGTGATTTCAAAGCCGTCGTCCAGTGTGCCGCCCAGCAGATAGGTGGCGACAGCCCATGGCGACAAGCGCCAGTTCGGTGGCCGTAGGCGTTGGTCAGAACGTGCCAACGCATCGAGTTCAATAGCATATTGTTGTTCGGCATGAGCGCGCAAAATGGATGTCATGACAGGTCCTTGGTGTGGTGAAACCAGGTTGTTTGCACAAATTATGTGGTTGGCTCCAGTGTTGCCAGCATGTCGCGCCGGAATGTGATGATGCGCAGGAATTCGTTGATCAACGCTTGCCATGCCGGGTTGCTGTTCAGTGTCGGCCAGAGATAATCCTGTGACTCGACGGCCAGTGTTGTCGGCATGGTGCGAGCGAGCTTAATGATGGCGGCGCGTAACCGGGGCTTGATCCGTTCTGGTTGGGCATCGTTTTTAATATGAACGGCGATGAGTCGGAGCCAGATTCGGCCGATTGCTTCGTCCACAGCGTGCTCACCGTATTGTAACAAGGCGAGCAGCGGTTTGTCACTGTCGAGCGGCTGCGTATCGGCCGAATTGTCGGCCAGAGTGCGAATGCGTTTCCGCACCATGTCTGGCGGCAATACAGCAATCAATTGGTCAGTCTGAGACGTTGGACTGCTGTGGTTCAGTATGGCGGCGGCCCAATCGGGCTGCCGTTGTCGCAGGGCGGCGTGCGTGAAGCCGGTGGTCAGCGTGCGCTGCCAGCGGGTGGTGGCTATGGCGGTGATGACGGCATCGGGTGTGGTCTGCCATGTCGTTGTCCAATGATCGAGCGCAACAGCGCCGATCATATGCACGATTTGTTTTTCGCGCAGCCGCGCAAGTTTGATGTCGGCATTGTGCGGGAGGCCGTCGCGCAGCATGGCTGGTGTGGGGTCGCTGAAGGTCAGCGTAATTTGTGTCGGTTGGTCAGGTGTCCAGGCCACAATTCGGCCGATGTGGTCGATCATGCGTTTGCCGAAGCGGGATTGCGGCAGTGCCGACAGCAAAGTTGCCGCTTCACGGCGCACGAGATGGTAGCGGTCGTCGAGTGCCGCTTCCAGCAGCGGCTCGTCGTCCAGACTCAATCCCGTTTTCAATGCTCTAAGTTGGCGCAGTCGCGTGTTATCGGGATCGCGTTTCCAGGTCAATGCAAGCAGGTTGCGGCCCACAGCAGGATCGGTTTCACGCCACTGCTGGAGGAGCGCCAGCCGTGCATTCAAGTCGCCTCTGCGCCATTGGGCTGTCAAACCTGGCCACGATTGCCCTTCGGCCGATGCGTAGGCCCATGCCGAATTGTGTCCCGCCAGCCAAACACCGCGCGCGCCCAGTACAGTCACGATGTCAGCGCGTTGCGGGGCATGTCGGGCACCGTGGGCCAGCAGAGCGGGTAGCTGTCGTTCTGGTGCACGCAGTTGCCGCTCATTGAGAGCGGTGAGAAATTCGGGCAAGCTGGTGCGCAGCGACCCTTCGAGCATGGTGGTGAGAAAACGGGTGGCACGCGCATTGCATTGTGGCCGTGTGTCAGGTGGTGCGATGGATGATTCGGCCGAATCATCCCACACTGCGGGCAAAGTACCCGCTTGTTCGTGGAATGCCTGTGCACCGGCAGCGGCGAGCAGCGCGGTAGCCGGTTGGTCTGATTCCAGCTTTAACACGGCTGCTAATTCATCGTCCACTGGCGGAACGGCTGCGCGGCGTGTGCCGAGCAGGGCTGTCTGAACGAAAGGACGTTGATCACTCATCGAATGGCTCGCAGCGTGCGCAAATCGATCCAGTCATCTGCTGTGTAAACGGTGAGCGGGTGCAGATGTGTGCCGTCCCATTCACCGATCAGAGTCAATGGACGTCCGCCGCTAAACGCCAGCAGGTGCCAGCCCATGCCGAAATCTGGCGGCAGGGGAAGACGCGCCCCATCATTGCCATGCACTTCCCATTGTTCGAACTGAAGTGTTGGTGTGATTTGTGAGAGTAACATCGGAAAACGGCGCAGCCACGGATTGACACTCACGGCGTTGCGATAACGTCGGTGTGCTTCCGTTATGGATGAGCCGAGCTTGTCTAGATCAGGTGTGTCAATGGTGATCATTGTGGGCAACGGCAAGCGGGCGTGGAGCGGATGGGCGCTGTGGCTAAATGTAAGAGTCGTTGCAAATGTCGCGCCGCCCGGTAACAAAAACTGCACGGGGTCTGTGTGACGAATGATTTGTTCGTGGAGCGCAAAGCGTTCGGAATTGCAGCCGAACAGCCAGGTTTGTTGCAGCTGTTGCCGGGCCATCGGCCGAATGGACGATCCCAGTACGACCCAGCGGTCAGCAACACGGTCAGCCGGATTGAGCGGTGGTGTCCAGCCCACGGCGGCCAACAAGTCGGCACGGTTGACGACTGGGAGCTGGTCGATGTGGCGGAATCCCTGCGTGAGTAAATACAGTCGGCCGATTTGTCTGAGCAAGTGATCGGGCCAGTCGGGATTGGAGTTGGGAATTGTTGAAATTTCGCGTAGTTGCTGGGCGACTTCGTGCGCACGCGCATCGGTGAGCCGGTCGATCATGCGCTGCCAGTAGGATTTCGGTCGATTGGGCAATTCAGCAAGCCCCTGATGAATCATGTCACCCAGCCATGTTTCGAGTTCAACCATGCCTGTCTGCATTTGACCCAGTCGGTCTGATTCGGTGTCTGCCTGGCCCATGTCCTCTTTGTCTTTGGCTGTGGTGGCCGCATCGACGTGCCAGTCTGGCGCCGGGCCAACCGTAAACCGCTCGGGTTGATCGAGCGCAATCAGCATGAGCGCGAGGATATGGCTGCATGGCCGGCCACGATTGGTGCAGGAGCAAGCTGTCGCAAAGGTGTTGAGGTTGACCGATGTCTGAATGACGGATTGCAGGTTGTAGGGATAAACGCCCCAAATGCGTACATCGTCACGACTCAATTCGCGCCAGCGTGTCGATGCTGCTGTTGTTTGGCTGGACTTGGCTACGGTCAGCGTTGGGGCCAGACTGAAAATGTGTTCGGCCGACCAGGTCGGGGGCAGGAGCGCTGAAGGGGGTGTTGCGATTGTTTGCATGATGCTGCTGTGCGGGTCACGCCCGGCGCATACTCTACGCGGCTCAGGGCGTGACAGTTGCACAACAGCCATTATCGGCCGATAGTTGCTGATTGCCAAATGTCTGTTTGCGCCGTCTCTCAGTTGTCGCGTACGCCGGTGTAAACGACTTCAAACAGAATCCTGTCCGGCGATTCAAACATGATCTGGTAATAGGTTTGATCTGGAGCGGCGGCAAATTCGGGTCGATGGCGTGGTGTGTCGAAGAGCAGCGAGACACCGCGTCCGGTCAAATAAGCGGCCATCACATTCACATCTGCTTGCGTCGCAGTGCCGATTGCCAGGTGATTCATACCAGGGCCGTCGTAATCGTTGATCACGTCTTTGATTCGGCCGATAAACCAGACAGAACTGCGGTTTGTATCGCCGATACCGAGCATCGAACCGTCGGCGTAGAGCGTTTGCCAACCTAACTGCTCGAATAAGTCGGCGTAGAAGCTCAGGTTTTCTGATCGCACATTGATTTGGATATGGTTGAGTGTTGTTTGCATGGGGAATTACCTGGATGCTATATTTTCAAAACGGATTCGGCCGAATGTTGCTTGTCAATATCCATTGACAACTGCGACAATTGTAGCGGAGACAGCGACCAATACCACGATCAAATCGAAGATTGGTTGCGGGATGATAATTCGGCCGAAATCACTTCACTAGATTTCGGCCGAACCATATTCTATCTATTCAACAGCCAGTTGCAGTTCTGCCTCTTCCCGGCGTTCGACTAAACCGTAGTAACCGAACACGACAAAGAAGATGGTGAAGATCGCGACGAACAACCAGCCTGTTGATGACACCTGATCGGTGAGCAATGCCCAAATCATGACGACGATCGCCAATGCTGTCCAGACCAGTTCCAAGCCGACCTTGATCCGCACTTCGATCCACTCTTCAGCCAGGGCCGCCAGCACCGATGACACCGCAAGCGCCACAACAAAAGCGCCGATCAGCCGATACGCTGCATCGCTCATATCCCATGCAGCCCACTCACCGTATTGCTCCGGAATGAACAGGAAAATCAATCCGAAGACACCGGCGATGAGTGCATGCACCCAAAACGTTCCTTTCAACCCGGGATTAACTTTGTTTTTCATCGCCATACCTCGTTGCAGGACGCATCAGTGATGCATCACTGCGCAAATCCCCATCATTCGATTGTGATGAGTCCAGGCGCGTGTCATGTGGGACGCTTCCCCGTTTAGGAACAGGTAGACAATCGGATCTACATACGCGCCAATAGATAGTCGAGCAAATCGTTCAATGACACCAGTTTGCCGTAGTCAGCCTCTGGAATTTCGACACCGACCTCGTCGTTCAAATCAATCAGGAAATTGAGAAAATCGAACGAATCGATGTCCAGTTCATCGCGCATATCGACATTTGGGTCCAAATCGTCAAAATCAGCCTCCGGCGCGATCATCGCCAGCAGATCAAAGATTTTCAGTGTGAGTTCGTCTCGTGAGATTGTTGCAATTTTCATGGTGAAACCTTCGGTTTAGTTCGATTGTTTGCCGGTTAGATGGTTAGATAGTTGGTGAGTTCGCTCAACCCATCCAGCTATCCAACCTCCCAACTATTTCACAACGCCTCCGGCGCCTGTAAAAGTTTGTCCAATTCGTCGAGGAATTGCGCCCCGACACGTCCGTCTGTGGCGCGATGGTCTCCGGCGATGGTGGCCGTCATTATCGGCCGAACGCCCAGCAAGCCATTGACAGCCCACGGACGATCCATCACTTTGCCGAAACCAACGAGCGCCACCTGTGGCGGATAAATCACGCCGTACACTTTGCGTACGCCCATGTCGCCGAGACTGGTCAACGTTACCGTCGCATCAGTCAACTCCGAACTACGCAGACGACCGGCACGCGTGCGCCGAATCAGGTCGCTCAGGTCCGCCATGATCTCGTCCACACTCTTGCAATCGACGTTGAACAAAGCCGGGGTTACCAGTCCACCTGTACGCAGCGCAATCGCAAAGCCGATGTTGATCGCCTCTTGTGCCTGCAATTCGTCCTCGAGCCAGAACCCATTGAGCACCGGCACTTTGGCCAACGCCAGCGCGGTCGCTTTGATCAGCGGCACCACGGGCAACAGCCGTTCGCGAAGCGAGCGTTTCAGATTTTCGGCCGCTAGCCATGCCTGTATTGCGCTCATGTCGATGTCGGTTTCGAGGTAGTAGTGCGGTATGTCGCGGTTGGATCGTGCCATGGCGGCCGCAATGGCTTGCCTCATCGAAAGCGCCGCCTTTTCAGCTTTTGCTTTCTCCGCGGCTTTTACTGCCACTTTATCCGCTTTGTCGGTTTTTTGAACCAGAAACTCTCGCTTCTCAACAGCAGGCTTTTGGGGTGGGGGAGGTGCTTCAATGACCGGTGGTTGTTTCACCTGGGCCGCCTGTTCGACATCTTCTTTGTTGATGACGCCGTTTGGTCCTGTTCCGACTACGTTTGCCAAATCGATGCCCAATTCCCGGGCCAATCGTTGAGCCACTGGCGACGCCTTGATGCGCTTCCTGGATTTGCGACCATTTGTACGCTTTACCGCCGCTGTGCCATTCGTCCGTTTGATCAGCGGTCGGTGGTCCATCGGATGGGCTTCTTCGGCCGAAACAGGAACTGGCTTGACTTCTTCGACTGCGACCGGTTCTCCAATCGGCCGAATCTCAGCCAACACCGTACCAACCGGCACTTCCACATCCGTTTCGACCAGAATGTCGGTGATGACGCCGTCTTCAAACACTTCAATCTCGATCAATCCTTTAGCGGTTTCGACTTCCGCGATCACCGCACCGCGTTTGACCTCGTCGCCGACCTTGACCAGCCACGACGCCAGCGTGCCGACTTCCATGTCCGCGCCCAAACTGGGCATGACGAAGTTACCCATGATCCACCATCCTGCGCACGGCTGCTGCGATATCTTCGACTTGTGGCAGCGACGCTTCTTCCATGTGTTTGGCATACGGAATCGGGACTTCAACGCCGCAAACGCGCTCGACCGGCATATCTAGGTCGTAGAATGCCTGCTCCATGATGCGGGCAGAGATTTCGGCCGAAATGCCGACGCTTTTCCACCCTTCATCAACCACGAGTGCGCGGTTGGTTTTCACGACCGAATCGATGTATGTCTCGTCGTCCAGCGGGCGCAAAGAGCGCAGGTCGATCACCTCACATTCGATACCTTCTTCCGCCAGAATTTCAGCGGCGTCGAGCACTTTGAACAGTGATCGGCCGAAGGTGATGATCGAAATATCATCGCCATAACGTCGGATGCGTGCCTTGTCGATGTCGATTGGCTGCGGGTCGACGGGAATCTCGCCTTTCAAGTTGTAGAGCAGCGAATTCTCGAAAATCATGACCGGATTGGGGTCTTCGAGAGCGGTCCACAACATGCAGCGAGCATCTTCGACCGTTGCCGGAGCGATAACTTTCAGGCCGGGAACGTGTGCATACCAGCCTTCCCAGCTATGCGAATGTTGGGCTGCCAACTGTTTGCCACCGCCAGTTGCCGTGCGAATTACGAGCGGGACGTTGAACAGGCCACCAGACATGTGCAGGATCGTCGCCGCATTATTGACGATCTGATCCATTGCCAGCAGGCTGAAATTGCACGTCATCACTTCAACGATGGGGCGCATGCCGTTCAGTGCCGCGCCAATGCCAGCCCCGGTAAAACCAGATTCTGACAGCGGAGTATCACGCACGCGCATTGGGCCAAACTCTTCGAGCATGCCCATGCTAACGGCAAAACAGCCCCCGTAGTTGCCGACATCTTCACCCATGAGGAAGACGCGCTCGTCGCGCAACATCGCCTCGCGCATCGCCTCACGCACAGCTTCACGATAGGTCAACGTGTACGTTTCGACACCGGGTGTTACGAGCAGGTTGTTTGGTTTGGTTTTGGTAATCATGCGACTGCCTCCTCCCAGTAGACGAAGCGTTCGAGGTCTTCTACTGGCTCCCATGTGCCATCTTCGGCAAAGCGCACACCTTCATCGACTTCGATACCGACCATTAATTCCAACTGGTTGATGTCATCATCGGTGATCAAATCGCGCTCTTTTAGCGTGCGGATCAAGCTCTGAATCGGGTCGAGTCCTTTCCATTCTTCGACCTCTGTCTTCTCGCGGTACAGTTCCGCGTCAAACATCGAATGGGCGCGGAAGCGGTAGGTGCGCGCCTCAATGAACCAGGGGCTGCCGCCATGCCGAATCGCTGTCACCGCTTCGCGTGCGGCAGCATGCATCGCCAGCACGTCCATGCCGTTGACTGAGGCAGCAGCCATGCCGTAGGCTGCAGCTTTCGCGGCTAAATCAGTCACGGAATGGCTCAGTTCGAGTGCCGTACCCATGCCGTAGCGGTTGTTTTCACAGACGAATAGAACGGGCAGATCCCAGAGTGCGGACAGGTTGAGTGCCTCGTGGAACTCGCCTTCAGCCACGGCGCCGTCGCCGAAGAAGATGCAGGTGACGCGATTATCGCCGCGCATTTTGTCTGCCAGCGCCATACCGACTGCCAGCGGCAAATGGCCGCCGACGATGGCATTGCCACCGAAGAAGCGCGTCTCTTTGTCGAAGAGGTGCATTGATCCGCCGCGACCGCGGGCGCAACCTTCCTGTTTGCCGTACATTTCGGCCATCACAGCGCCCATTGAGACGCCACGCGCCAACGCCTGACCGTGTTCGCGATAGGTGGCGAGGACGTTGTCGTCTGGATCGAGATTTTCCATCACGCCGACGGCGACGGCTTCTTCGCCAATGTAAAGGTGCAGGAAACCGCGAATCTTTTGTTGTGTGTACAATTCGGCCGATTTTTCCTCGAAGCGCCGGATGCGTAACATCTGATGCAACAGATGTAGCCCGTGTTCGCGATCAATCTCGACCGTCATTTCGGGTAAAGTGAGATTGGTTTTCATAATGAACTCCTGTTGGGATCGGTTGGATAGTTAGCTGGTTTGGTAGGTGGTTCTTTCCACCCATCCAACCTCCCGACGATCCAACTATCAATCCTCCAGTGTTGACACGTCACCTTCAGGCAAACCCAGTTCCCAAGCCTTGAGCAGGCGGCGCATGATTTTGCCGCTGCGTGTCTTGGGCAGGGTGTCCCTGAATTCGATCTCTTTGGGGGCAACGGCTGAACCGAGCTTCTTTCGGCCGAAACCCAACAACTCGCGATTCAACTCATCACTGGCCACATAGCCTGGTTTAAGCGCCACAAATGCCTTGACTAACTCGCCAATCACATCATTGGGGACGCCGATGACGCCGGCTTCAGCGACTGCCGGATGCTCCATTAGCGCACTTTCCACCTCGAAAGGTCCAACCATGTGGCCCGATGTCTTGATAATGTCGTCGGCTCGACCGACAAACCAGAAGTAGCCGTCTTCGTCGCGATAAGCCAGGTCACCACTTAGGTACCAGCCATCGACAAAACATTTGTCGTAGCGTGCCTGGTCGTGCAGATAAGCCCGATACATTGACGGCCAGCCCGGTTTGAGAGCCAGATCGCCGTCTACATTCGGTTTCTCAATCACCTGAACCGTTTCACTGTTGATGCGGCGCACAATTGCCGCTTCAATGCCCGGCAGCGGTCGCCCCATTGAGCCGGGGCGCACTTCCTGACCGGCGAAATTGGCAATCATGATGCCGCCCGTTTCAGTCTGCCACCAGTTGTCGTGGATGGTCAGGTCGAGCACGTCGCGCCCCCAAACAACAGCCTCCGGATTGAGTGGTTCGCCGACGCTGGCGACGAAGCGCAGATGACTCAGATCGAATTCCTCAAGCGGATCGAAATCGAGTCGCATCAGCCGCCGGATTGCGGTTGGCGCCGTGTACCAAACCGTTACTCGCTGTTCTTCGAGAATGCGGTACCAGCGCTGCGCATCGAATTCGGCTTCGTCGATGATGTTGGTGACGCCGTGCAGGAGCGGAGCGATGATGCCGTAGCTTGTGCCGGTCACCCAGCCCGGATCAGCCGTGCACCAGAATACATCATTCGGATGCAGATCAAGGGCGTATTTGGCTGTCATGTAATGGTGGTAAACGGCGTTGTGGACATGGACGGCGCCTTTGGGCATGCCAGTTGTGCCGCTGGTGAAGTGCAAGATGGCCATGTCCTCGGGATCGGTGGGTGGAATGACGAATTCGGCCGAAACTGTGTCCATCAATAGCGGCAATGACAAGATATGATCAGAAATGTGTTCATCGATATCGGCTATCAGTACAAACTTCAGATCAGGCAGTTCAGAAAGAATCTCTTTGACTTTGCGCTTGAACAACTTCTGTGTCGTCAACAAAACGCGGGCGTCGCCACGCTGCATGCGCTGCAAAATCGGTTCCGGACCAAATGCGGAAAAGAGCGGACAGAATACACTCGTGTTTTTGAGTGTGCCCAATGCTGCAAAGTAGAGTGCGGGAATGCGCCCGGCGAGGACAAATACGCGCTCACCTTTGCCAATACCAAGCTCTTGCAATACGTTGGCAAAGCGATTGCTTTCCTCTTCGACATCGGCATAGGTGAAATCGTAGATGGCGTCGTGTTTGCTGATCCAGCGGATGGCGACTTGTTCGCTGTGGGCATTGTTTGCGTGGCGGGTCACAGCTTCGTGGGCAATGTTGAGACCGCTCCCGCCGGGCAGGAAATCAAGTTCGGCCGCAATCTCATCCCACGTGAACGTTGCCCGGGTTGCGTGATAATTGAGTAAATTCGGCCGAATAGTGTGGGTAGTCACCGGATCGATGACTCTGTGAAAAGCCATAGCTCACCTCCCATGCGTGTTTACCTACGGACTGTTTGGCTGCTATGAATTTGGCGCTGTGGCACAGTCCCCCAATCATCTGTAGAGTAGCACGACGTTCTCATGCAAAAGAAGTAGCGTTCTACATGTCTGGCGCATGATGTTTGTCATATTCGGTCTGGCATTGTCCTCCTCACATTGTTATTATCGTCCCATCTTGGCTGACGAAACCGCACAGCACCGTAGATCAGCTTCACCAACGCGATCCGCTGAATTCAGAAGCGGTATTAGGGCCGAACTGCCCATCGCCGTCGGTGTTGTTCCATTTGGCATGATTTATGGCGTATTGGCGTTGGCCGCCGGGCTGCCACCGATGCTAGCACAGGGCATGTCATCGATTGTATTTGCCGGATCATCCCAGTTTATCGGTGTGCAGTTGATTGGCGTTGGCACACCGCTCGCTGTACTCTGGCTGACTACATTTGTCGTCAATTTACGCCATATGCTTTACAGCGCATCGGTTGCGCCCCACATTCGCCAGTTGTCCAGGTTGTGGCGGGCTGTTCTCGCTTACCTGCTCACCGATGAAGCCTATGTGATGGCAGCTTTGCATTATGATGACGACACAGTTTCACCGCGCCACAAGCACTTTTACTATCTCGGTGCAGGATTGACATTGTGGACGGTGTGGCAACTGAGTACGGCAGCCGGTATTTTTCTGGGCGCCCAGATTCCGGTGAGTTGGGCGCTGGATTTTACGTTGGCGTTGACGTTTATCGGCTTGATCGTACCGGCGCTGGGCAATCGGCCGAATCTGATCGCTGCACTGACCGCTGGTGTGGTCGCTGTGTTGACCTTCTCGTTGCCGTACAAGCTCGGTTTGCTGCTGGCGGCATTGACGGGCATCGTCGCCGGTGTGCTGGTTGAAACACGGTTCGGCCGAAGTGAAACACACGGAGCAGGTCGATGAGCACAACGCAACTGTGGCTTGCTGTCATCGGTATGGGTCTGATCACCTACGGGATTCGACTCGTGCCCATAGCGCTGCAAGACAGATTGCCGCTTACGTCACGTATGCGCCAGGCATTGCGCTATGTGCCCGTTGCCGTCCTCACGGCCATCATCGTCCCTGAGTTGCTGCTGCCTACCGGCGTGTTGGATGTGTCGCTTGGCAATGCGCGTTTGTTGGCCGGCGTATTGGCGATAGGTGTGGCCTGGCGCACGAAAAACGTGCTGTTGACCATTGGCGCGGGCATGGTCGCTTTGTGGCTACTGCAAGTCGTGCTGGCATCATTGCCATAAGCTATAGTTTGTCTCAAATCAGATGTTTTCGGCCGAAAATCAATCCCGACTTTAGTACAATCGAGTGATTGACAAGGCGCACCTATCACCCTATAATGCGTTTGCTTCTACAGACTTGTACAATGTAGGAAAACGGACTTCCATCAAATTTCGAATTAACGAAAGCTGCACAAACTTGTTGTCACTCTGCACCAATACGGTAGTTGGGTAAATCTGTGTGCAAACACCATTTTCCCTTGTACGAGCTTATCGATCATCCAGTTGTCGACAATTGAAATGCATACCTATGGCAATTAGAATTTCCTGTTGCCAACCTACAGGTTATCGCATGTGTTTCTGGTCGCTTTGAGGAGGTTGCATGGTCTAAATGTAAACCCGAGATCCTTTCGCCACAGACGCACTTTGATGTTTTACGATGTCAAAATAACATCCTAGACCTGTTTTGAACACACATGAGGAGATTGTAGTGAATCCAAAATCAAGAGCGCCTATCGTGGTCACAATCGTGGCCGGATTGCTTCTCGTATTGACTTTAGTGCTGGCAAGTTCGACGTTTGCGCAAGGCAGAGATTCGGCCGAATCCAGTAACGCCCGTGACATCGCCCTCAACCACGTTGCCAGCCAGCGTGCTGCCTGGGGCTTGACGACCAGCGATTTGGCTGATGTATCTGTAACTGACACAGTTACCAGCGCGACCAGTGGCGTTACCCACGTTTATCTACAACAAAACCTGAACGGCATTCAGATTTTCAACGCCATCACGGTAATTAATGTAACGGCCGATGGCAACATTCTGTTGGCAGGCAATCGCTTCGTTTCCGACGCTGCGAATCAGGTTAACAGTGCCGCACTAACTATTTCAGCTATCGACGCCGTCGCAGCAGTCGCCGATCAGATGCGCTACACCATTACTGAACCATTGCGCGTCATTGAGGCCCCGGCTGGTGCAGACCAGTCAGCCATGCTCAGCACAGGCGGTATATCGCTGGAAAACATTCCGGTACGACTTGTCTACCAGCCTTTAGCCGACGGCAGCTTAGCCTTGACCTGGAATATGGACATCTTTGAACTCGATGCCCAGAACTACTGGAGTATTCGGGCAGACGCTGCCACAGGCGAAATCCTGGACAAATACAATTACGTTGTTCACGATAACTGGCATGCCGACGGTAAAAGCGCCACAACATTATTTGCGCAGGATGATCCATTTGCGCCGACAGCCCCAGACCAATACAACGTCTATGCCATGCCGGTAGAGAGCCCAGGCCATGGCCCACGTACATTGGAAGTCAATCCGGCAACATCAGCATCACCCTTTGGCTGGCACGATACCAACGGTGCTGCAGGTGCCGAGTACACTGTCACCAAGGGTAACAATGTCGACGCTTACGAAGACGGTAACAATCCCGGATTCCAACCCGACTGTGGGCCGACGCTCAACTGTGATTTCCCCATCGATTTGAACCAGTCACCCGATACATATGAGGCGGCGGCGATCACCAATCTGTTCTACTGGAACAACATCATTCACGATGTCTGGTACGAATACGGGTTTGATGAAGCCAGCGGCAATTTCCAGGAAAACAACTATGGCAACGGTGGGCTTGGTAGCGACTCGGTCAACGCTGAAGCGCAAGATGGCTCCGGTTCCTGCAACGCCAATATGCTGACATTGGTTGACGGACAAAATCCGCGTATGCAGATGTATACTTGTGGCAACGTGTCACCGGCACGCGACGGCGATCTCGACAATCTCGTCATTGTCCACGAATACTGGCATGGTGTTTCCATTCGTTTGACGGGTGGTCCATCGACTACGAGCTGCCTCAATAATAGTGAGCAGGCTGGTGAAGGGTGGAGCGACTGGGCCGGTATCGTCATGACAATCGAACCCGGTGATATGGGCACAGACTCACGCGGCGTAGGCACATGGCTATTTGGTCAACCGCCAACGGGCCCCGGCATCCGCCCACAGCCCTATAGCACAGATTTTAGCGTCAACAACTTCACTTACGGTCAAGTCAGTAGCCAAATCGTGCCGCACGGAGTTGGCTGGGGTTGGTCGTCGATCATCTGGGAAATGACCTGGGCGTTGATTGACCAGTACGGCTATGATGCTGACTTCTACAATGGAACCGGCGGCAACAATATGGCAATGCAACTGGTGCTTGAAGGTTTGAAATTGCAGCCATGCTCACCCAGCTTTGTGGACGCACGCGATGCGATCCTGGCGGCTGATGTTGTCCATTACGGCGGTGCCAATCAATGTTTGCTCTGGGAAGCGTTTGCCAAACGCGGTCTGGGTGTCAATGCCAATGACAACGGAAACGGACTTGGCGGTGAAGTAGAATCATTTGACATTCCCGCTTCCTGTGACTTTCTGAATGCGACTCCGGCATCTGAGTCTGTTTGTTCGTTCAACGGCGGCAGCGTCGACTACAATATTGATGTCAACGCCGGCTTTGTCGGCCCGGTCACGATGAGCGCTGCAGGTGAGCCTGCCGGTGCGACTGTTTCCTGGAGCCAAAATCCTGTCAATGGGCCGTTCCCGGACAGTACCACGATGACAGTGGATGTCGTTGCCAGTGATGTTGGTGCTTTTGCCATTACCGTTACCGGTGATGATGGTACTAACAACGAAAGTACAGTTGTCAATCTGGACGTTTACAATAACAAACCGGGCAAGGCGACGAGCCCGATGCCGGCAAATGGTTCCACTGATGTCTCGCGTTTGCCCACGTTCTCTTGGACACCCGGCGCACAAAACGCGACTTATGACATTGTGATCTATACCGTGGCCGGTAACCCGTCCGGCAGTCTGGTCGAAGCCGCGACTGGTTTGACATCACCGTCTTATACTGCACAATCGGCACTCGATCCCCTTTCGACCTATTATTGGGGTGTTCGTGCAGTCAATGATTGTGGCCGCAGGATTTCGTTCAAAGATGTTGCGTTCACGACTGGTGATACGTTGGGCATTTTGCTTGTCGATGACGATGACAACAGCCCCAATGTACAAGGTACTTACACTGCTGCACTGGACGCACTTGGTGAAAGCTATGTCGTTTGGGATACGGCAAACAGTGACAATGAGCCAAATTCGGCCGAATTGAGCCTCTATGACGCCGTTATCTGGTTCACCGGTGATGAGTATGGTGGTTTTGCGGGGCCAGGAGCAGCTGGTGAAGCTGCCCTGGGTGCGTACCTCGATGCCGGCGGATGTTTGTTCATCAGTAGTCAGGATTACTACTATGATCGAGGATTGACGGCGTTCATGACCAACTATCTCGGCGTCACGTCGGCCACAAGTGATGTCGCTCAAACAACTGTGACTGGACCGATCAACAATTATACGTTGGCGTATCCATTTACAAACTGGAGTGACATTATCAATGGTGCCAGTGTGACGTGGACTGGCAATGCAGGTAATGCGGCCACCGAGGACAGTGGGGCGGGCTATGCGACGTTCTGGGGTTTCCCGTGGGAAGCGCTGCCGAATGCATCGGCCGAACAGACTGAGTTGGCTTATGTACTCGGTCAATGCCCCTAAGCTCGGACTGAGCGGACTGCGTCGGCCCTGACAGCCGCGCACTGAGTTGAATAAAGCGAGGTTACCATTGTGTAGCCTCGCTTTTTTCTTGCCACTATGTTTCTAATGTGACCGATTTACAATTTAAGCGTGGAACCGATTCGTATCTTAATCGCCGCCCCTGATCCGTTAGCTCGCAGCGGCCTGGCTTTGATGCTGGCCGATTCTGACCTGGTTGACGTTGCCGTTCAAATGGATGCGGCGTTATCCTGGGCTGATGAAGCTGCCATTTATGCGGTGGATGTGGTACTGCTGGATGTGGGGCGGCAAATGGACACGGATTTGGCTGACCCGGATACACCGATCCCCGTCGTAGCGATTGTGCCGGATGAAGCAGCCGCTCTGGTCGCCTGGGGCAAGGGTGTACGGTCAGTTGTCGGCCGATCGGTTTCGGCCGATTCGCTTACAGCCGCTCTCCTGGCTGCTGCGCATGAATTTGCTGTCATCGATCCTGAATTTGTTGCAGCGCTTGTGCCCGATTCGGCCGAATCTGACGAGTTGCCGCTTGAACCATTGACGCCACGCGAAGTCGAAGTGCTCGTAAAATTGGCCGAAGGCATGACCAACAAAGCCATCGCCCAGGCACTGCACATCAGCGACCACACGGTAAAGTTTCACGTCAACGCCGTTCTGACCAAACTCGCTGCCCAAAGCCGAACAGAAGCAGTTGTCAACGCGCTTCGCGCCGGATTGCTCTCCCTTTAACCGCATGGACAGGGTAACCTGCCCAAACAGGCAGGTCGCCACTCACATTTCGGCCGATGTAACCGCATCAGTCACCGTGCTATCCTTACACCACGAACAACACAAATCTACCCTCTACAAAGGATTGCACATGTCAACATTACAAACAATTTCATCTGAACTTGCCGCTATCGTCACTGCCACTGCACCTCACATCGTGCGCATTGAGGGCCGCAAGCGGCTCGGTGCAACGGGTGTCGTGCTCGGTGATGGCGTCATTGCAACCGCGCACCATGTCGTGCGCACAGACGGTCCCATTACCATTGGATTGGAGAGCGGCGAAACGGCATCGGCCGAAATGATTGGTCGCGACCCCTCAACCGACCTCGCTTTTCTCAAAACCGATGCCGATCTGGCCAAAATGCCATTTTCGGCTACTGTCGATCCGGTGGGCAGTATCGTTCTCGCACTCGGCCGACCGGGGCGCACGGTGCAAGCCACATTTGGCATCATCAGCGCCGTTGGTGGTGAATGGCGCACCGGCATGGGTGGCGTCATCGACCAATACGTCCAGACCGATGTCATCATGTATCCCGGCTTCTCCGGCGGCCCACTGGTCAACACGGCTGGGGAAATGGTCGGACTCAACACATCGGGCCTGATGCGCGGCGTCAGTCTCGCAATTCCATTCAGCACCGTGCAGAATGCCGCCGCAGCAATTGTCGAACACGGCCACATCCGGCGCGGTTATTTGGGCGTCAGCACGCAGATTGTCCGGTTGCCACGCGCTTTTCGCGAGCAGCTCAGCCAGAAAGCGGGTTTACTGGTGGTCGGCGTTGAATCGGGTAGTCCGGCCGATGAAGCCGGCGTTGTCATGGGCGACACGCTCGTTGCCGTGGCTAATCAGTCTATCGGCAATCACCATGATTTACTGGCCCAGTTGAGTGCAGAGCGGATTGGCGAAAAAACGCCGTTTACGATCATCCGCGGTGGCGAATTGCAGTCACTCAATGTCGTCATCGGCGAACGAGACTAAGGTTCAAGATTCTTTGATAATGCCGCGACGATATACTTGCAGCAATTGTTGTAACTCATCGATCCGCCGCTTCATGTCACGTCCTGCGTCCGTATCGCGAACGCGGATGCGCTGGTAATTCGACTCCAGGACAAATGTCTTGGAGTCGATGTCAACTTCCTCCTCAATCGCGTTGCGCTGTGACTCAAACGGCTCATGCGACGAAAGTAGCAGCCCATACGAATTGTAGACCAATGTATAGCCGGCGATGCCGGTCTGAGCCTGATAAGCGCGGGCAAAACCGCCGTCAATTGCCAGTAATTTACCGTTTGCTTTGACCGGATTTTCGCCTTTCTTGACTTTGACCGGTACATGGCCGTTGACAATGTGTGCCCTTTCCGGATCGAGACCAAACTCGCGCAGAATCGCATCGGCAAACGGTTCTTGCTCGCGCAACTCAAAGTATGGATTGAGCGATTCCTTGTGTGTCGCTTTGTCGGCGATAAAATAGCGTTCGAATGTCGCCATTTTATCCTTGCCAAAGATCGGTGACACAGGCCCGCACCAGAGATACCACATCGCATCTTGACCATATGCTTTGCGTGTCGGATCGGATGCAAAATAACCCTGTCTTACCCAGCGATCGATGCGTTCCATGAAGGCGCGAGCCTGAAGCGCTTCGCTGCCCGTGTCAAAGCTCATGAATGAACCGTCGGGATGCATGGGAATGCAGCCGTGGTACAGCAGATTGTCGTTGTAAGTCAGATACATGCTGCCTTTGGCGAGTAGAAAACGCACGTGCTGCTGTAAGCGGTCGCTGTTGGCAAAGGACAAAGTCAAGCGGTCGATGACGTTCTTCTCGTGTTCTGTCAGCGCATAGGGGTCGTCAGGATCGATGGTCGGAAAATGTGTATCTTGCAGGGGATAGATCGTTTCGCCGACTGTTACTGTGCCGTTTTTGTGGTCGATGTGATGCAGCAACAAGCGATCCTCCATGTGGTAGTGTGGTCGCCGCTTGATGATCTGGCCTTCAAGTTTGAGCTGGATGATGGCGATAGCCTTATGCATGCGTGAGAGTAAGGCAATTTCGTTGTCGGTAAACTCTTCGCTGGGATTGGGTTTCGGCCGAAATTGGTCGCACGGATCATCGCCATACACATCCATCGCCAGCGTCACCAAGGGCAGGATACTGATAGCATAGCCCGTTTCCAGCGTTTCCATGTTGGAATAGCGCAGGCAGACGCGGATCACATTGGCGATACATGCCTGACTGCCCGCTGCCGCGCCCATCCAGACAATGTCATGATTGCCCCATTGGACATCGACTGCGTAATGCTGCATGAGCATGTCCATGATCAAATGAGCGCCTGGTCCCCGATCATAGATGTCGCCGATGATGTGCAAATGCGTGATTGCCAGACGCTGAATCAACTCGGCCAAAGCAATAATGAACGCCCGCGCCTGACCGATGTCGATAATCGTGTCGATGATGCTTTGGTAATAGACAAGCCGGTTTTCGACACCTTCTTGTTCGTGTAGTAATTCCTCGACGATATAGGCAAAATCGTCCGGCAGCGCTTCACGCACGGCTGAGCGCGTGTATTTGGATGACATGACGCGACACAGCTTAATCAGTCGGAACAGTGTCAGTCGATACCATTCGTCATGACTGTCTACCGTGCGCAATATCAGCGGCAGCTTTTGTTCGGGATAATAAATCAGCGTCGCCAGACTGCTGCGAGTGAAGTCAGAGAGCGTATTGCCGAAGATTTCATCGATGCGCCTGCGGATCGCACCGGAACCGTTGCGCAAAACATGGGCAAACGCTTCGTGTTCGCCGTGGATGTCTGATAAAAAGTGCTCGGTTTCTTTGGGCAGCGAGAGATTGGCTGTCAGGTTGATGATTTCGGTCGAAGCGGCCTGGATAGTCGGATATTGTTGGGCCAACAAGCGCAAATAATGCAATGTCGGCGCGTCAAATTCGTGGGTCATAATGCCCTATTGGGGTAAGTAATCGAGTCGTGACAAGTTGTTCAGATAGTAGGCAATCCGATCGGCCGAATCGAGTGTCAGAACCGTTTCGGCAATTTCGCGTGCTTTTCTCGTATCCAATTCGCGGATAGCTTGCTTGACTTGTGGAATTGCCGGAGCGCTCATGCTTAACTCGTCCAATCCGAGCCCGACCAGTACCGGCGTTGCCAGCGGATTGCCGGCCAGTTCGCCGCACATGCCTACCCAAATGCCATTGGCGTGACCTGCATCTATTGTCTGTTTTATAGCTCGCAGGACGGCTGGTTGCAGCGCATTGGCTAAATCGGCAACTTTGGCATTGCCCCGGTCGGCTGCCATGAGATATTGTGTCAAATCATTGGTGCCGATGCTGAAGAAATCGGCGATTTGGGCGAGCTGATCGGCTACTTGAACGGCCGATGGTATCTCGATCATGATGCCAGCTTCCATGTCGTAGTTGACCGCAACCCCTTCGACATCCAGTTCCGCCATCGCCAGTCCAAGGAGTGCTTTGGCGCGATGCAGTTCCGCATAGGTGGCGATCATGGGAAACATGACCTTGACGTTGTGATTGACTCCGGCGCGGCAGATAGCACGCAGTTGTGTCATGAACAATTCCGTGTTGTCGAGACAATAGCGTATTGCTCGCCATCCAAGGAATGGATTCTCTTCTTTGGCGATATTAAGGTAACTGATCGGTTTGTCACCTCCGACATCGAGTGTACGAATGATCAGTGAGCGCTCGCCAAGCGCTTGTGCGGCGGCGACATAGGCGGCAACCTGCTCATCTTCTGTTGGTGCTTCGTCCCGGTCCATAAACAGGAATTCGGTACGGAACAAACCGACTGCTTCGGCCCCAAATGACAGCGCAATGGACACATCGTGCGGACCGCCGATATTGGCCGCAATCTCAAATTGAACACCATCGGCCGTGATGGCAGGTTGTTGACCTGCCAGTTTTGCCGCTTTTTGTTCAGCCAACCATGTTTCCTGACGCGTTTGCAATTGCTCTAGTGTTGCCGCATCGGGATCAAGCCATACTTGACCACTACCGCCATCGATAGCGATGATGTCTGCCTGTTCGCCGGCCAGTTTTTCGAGTATGCTGTCAGCACCTACAATAGCGGGAATGCTCAACGCACGCGCCAGAATTGCGCTATGGCTGGTTGCTCCACCAATTTCCGTAACGATACCGAGTACGTGTTTTGGCTCCATACGCGCCGTATCAGAGGGAGATAATTCGCGGGCAACGAGGATGGCCGGTTCTTCAAAGGTCAATGGGGGTAATTCGACGCCTGTGAGTTGGCGCAGCACACGTTGACCAGCATCTTTGACGTCAACTGCGCGGGCACGCATGTAGTCGTTATCGAGTGCTTCGTATGCGTCAACTGTGGTGTTGACAGCTTGAGACCAGGCCGCTTCGGCGTTGATGCAGTGCTCTTCGATGATGCGTTTGGCATTACCGTCGAGGTCAGGATCGGTGAGGATCAGTTGATGGGCTTCAAAGATCGCGGATTCGGCCGAACCAACCTGTTTTTCTGCTTCTTTGCGTACCTGTTCCAGTTCTGCCACGGCTGCATCAATCGCGTTGCGCAGCCGTTCCCACTCAAGCGCTGCACTGTCAACACAATGCTCTTCGATTTCCGGCAGCATCGGCTCATAGCGCATGAAGGGGCCAATGGCAATCCCGTCCGAAGCAGGTAAGCCGTAGACGATGCCGTTGCTGTCGTCCGGTACCATCTTGACCGATGATTCGGTTGCGACTGGTAACTCGCCGTCGCGGTCACCGAAATTGTTTTCAGCGAGTGCTTGAATTTCGGCTAACATCGCTTTTGCGCCATCACCAGCCGCACGAATGACGATAGCTTCACCTTGTTTTGCCGCAAGCAGGGCGACTTGATTGATGCTCTTGGCGTTGACGCGTTTTGTCCCTTTGGTGATGGTCGTTTCGGCCGAATATCGATTCACAATCGCCACCAATTTCGCCGCAGGTCGTGCATGCAGTCCCAACTTGTTCGGCACGGTCAACGTCAGTTCAACCGCGTCAGCCAATGGCTCAGCCTCGGCAATTGTTGCCGCAATACTTTCATCCAGCAAAGGAGCCAGTTGGGCTTGTTTTGCCGCCAGCGCTGACTGCGCTTCAGCCATCACTTGCTGCGGTGTAGCACCTGACATAGCTGTGACCGCGGCTGAGACAGCACCTTCTACCAGCGGTGCGGCACACAAGAATACATTCGCTTGTTGTTCCGGAGTGAGAAATTCCACCGCCATCTCGGCACTCATCAACGCGCTGCCCAAATCCATCAGGACGACAACGCCGTCATCGCTGTAGACCGCTTCAATGGCTTCCATGACGCGCATTGGATCGGTGCCAATCGGGTTTTCGGGGTCAGCAATGCCACCGGCGGCGGCAATCGCAACTTGGCCCTGCGCCATCTGGTTAGCCAGTTCACACACACCTTTAGCCAAAGTTTCACTGTGAGATACGATTACAAGAGAAACCATAAGATAAGACCAAAACGATCTGGAGATAGTTGGGATTGATGGGATGGAACAAACCGCTGAATCCAAAACCCCAGATCGGTGCAAATAGTGCGATGTTAATTGGTTAGTTGTCTTGACTCCAAATTGTACAGCCCGTATGCTGCCGCGACGATCTCGATTGGGTGGCGACTGGGCAATCCGGTGCCCAATTCGATTTGCCAACGGCAAGTTTCGGTGTCGGAAGCAGTCATCGTTACACCCGGCCCCTGCACCGCCACGAAATCGAACAGTTCTTTGCCCACGGCCATTGCAATCAGATGTTTCTCTTTTTTGTAGCCGTATGTGCCGGCGCTGCCGCAGCAACGGGCACAGCTTTCGCGTACATCGAGTTCGGGGATCAGTTGCAGGATTTCGAGCGCAGGCTTGCCGACGCGATGGGCACGGTATTGGCACGGTGCATGGTAGGGGAGGATCATGTTTATCGGCCGAAAATCTGTCCTGAAATCCCCTTCCTCCCATCGTTCCCGGATCCATTCAAAAATATCCCACACTGCCATTTTCAAATCGGTACTGTCGGCATCGTGTTTGTCCAGTAATTCCGGCGCTTCCTCTTTCAACGTCAGCGTACAGCTCGGCGTCGTACCGATAATATCGAATCCATCGCGTGCGTATCCAACGAGTTTGTTCACATTGTTGTCGTGGTATTTTTCCGCTTCATCAAATTCACCGTTGCTCAACAGCGGTAACCCACAGCAATTCTGAGGCGGCACAATAACTTCATACCCATTGTGTTCCAGCACGGCGACCGTTGCCTGACCGATGAACGGCTCATAATACATTGTCCCGCAGCCGTGGTAGTAGACGACCTTTTTGTCCGATTTCAGACGTTGATCCTGCGTTTTCTTGACCCATTTACCAAAAGTGCCACCCTTCGGCCAGCGCGGTAACTTGGAGTCTTGCGCGATGCCAAATACCTTGTCTGCCAGCACACGACTCAATTGATTGTGCAAACCAAAATTAGCTAACGGCGGTGCAATGCTGCCGACTTTGCCCAGCAATTCATTGCGTCCCAGCAGCCTGTTGCGCAGCGGAATGCCTTCTTCAGCGGCCATGTGTGCGCGGGCGCGGGCATTGATTTCGGCAATTTTGACACCGGTTGGGCAAACCTCATTGCAGACGCGACAACCGGAGCAATAATCGACTGAGTGATCGGGTGAATGCGGTTGCCCATTCTCACGAAAGCGCTGTGACTGGGGCCCGGCATATTTCGGTCCGGGAAACAAATCGGTCACGGACGCTACCGGACAATAGCTGGTGCAAATATTGCACTTGATGCATTCATCCAATGAGGGGCCAACTGACTGCCAGGATTCAGTGTGCATATTTCTATCCTTCTCTACAAGTTTGCTATTGCCTTGCCTGCCGCGATACCGGTGACGATGGCCGACCCTTCCAGACTGCGTTCCAGAATCGGATCGGCGTTGGCCAGAATATTACCTGCCACCCACAAGTTGCTGAAAATCAGTTTGCCGCCGTCGACCGGTTGAAACACGTCATTGACGACGACGCCGCCATGAAAAATGGGGTGCCCGGTTGGGCTGAGAAAGCCGCTTGCAAACCACATGCTGCGATCTTGCGGCACTGTGAGGGGCAAATCGAAGATAGTCTCCCAGACGTGGCCTGTGTGATCGCTGTTGAAACCGCCGCCGAGTATACCGCCCGTTGCCAGCAAATAGTTGTGAGCGCGGTGTTTGTAGGGTCTGGCGCTGGTTGCACTTATTACTGATTGGATTGAACCGGGCGTTCCATTGTGTCGCGCTGTCATTTCGGCCGATACCACTTCCATGCCTGCTTCAATGCGCACACCCAATTCCAACAACCGGCTGCGCAACGCCTTGTACAGGCGAATGCCGGGCACGCTTGGCGGCAATGTCGGAATCTCGAAAACAGGAACACCGCTTAAGCGCTCCAGATCGGCGATCACAACAGAGTGGTCATTCATGCCCAGAATGGCCGGCAGACCGATCCGTTCGCCGATCTTGACCAGCTTTTTCAGTTCGTGACCCAGCCGCGTGCGCCGTTCCAGATCATCCAATGCCTCAGCCAGATGGACTGTGTTGGCATCGATGCGATCGGTGACAAGGCTCAACGGCAGGAAGGCGGACCGCGCCTGATGTCCTTGTTTTGCCAGATTTTGTACGATCAAATCAGGGAAGAAGTCGCGCATACCTTTGAAGCCGACGATGAGCATCGGCTCCGAACGGCTCAGGTCGCCGGCTGATTGCGCTTCGGGCGCGAGATAAACGGGTCGCGCTGCACCGGCAGGGGAAGGCAGGAATAGGTTTTGATCGGATTCGGCCGAACCGCGATACGGCAGACCAATCTCCTCTGTCAGAGCCACAAAGCTGGCCAATCCCGCCCGAATCTCGTCTGAGGACAACAAGCCATACGGGTGATCCGGATATTGCACGACCAGGTTTGCAAGCGCTGTAAATGGATGTTGTACCGGCTTCTCTGGTGCGTCGGGTGCATAGCCGAGAACATCGACAGTTCCCGCACCCCAATGCATCGAGCCCAGCCCTTTATTGATGACACGCACGGTGAGACCCGACTGCGCAGCTGTGTAGGCGGCCATCAAACCGCTTAATCCTGCACCGATAACAACTAAATCAAGCATTGAAACTCCTCAAGGTAGTTTGATGGTCAGGTAGTTTGATGATTGGTTTGGATGATATTAGCACTAACCAGCTAACCAACTTTCCAACTAACCAACTAGCCTACCTTCTTTGGCTCCGGTTCAAATGGGCCTGGTGTCGTGTCAAAATTGTAAAAATCAGTCACAGGACTCGCCAATTCGTCATCCGGCAGATGATCGATGTTCATCAAGCTCAGATAGATCAATTCGTCGAGCCGTTCCTGTTTGAGTTGGCGACCCCACAAGACAGGTGTTACCCCTTTCCAGCGCTCTTGCAGGAAGTCGCGCAGAAGCAAGTTGGGGTTGAAGACGGTGGGCGATTCGGCCGAATGCCCCTTGCCATTTCCAGCGGTGACATCACGCGTCAAATTGTGCGCCGGCGATTGCAAATGGGCAGCATTCCACTGCATCGTATCGGCCGATTCGTCGAGCATATCGTGATTCCAGTTTCCGGCACTCTCCATTTCGTTAAGAATGCCAACCGCGCGATAGGTACAGAATCCACCCTGGCATGGCCCTTTACCTAACCGTACATCACGCCGTAGATCATCCAGTGTCAAAGCCGGATTGCGCTGCACGGCGTTTTCCAGCATCGTTCGCGTTACCAGTTCACATTCACAAATCAAATCGCCCTGCAAACGTTGTTCTTCGACATCGTGCAACCGATGCCCGACCCAATAATTTCCTTGCTCTGCGCCGGGAACAGGCGTCGTCGCCGTCGTACAAGGCCGTTGTGTCCCCAGATGTTCACAAATCGTGTCTACTGTGGCTTCAGCCATCAGTCGGAACGTTGTCCATTTACCACCGGTAATCGTGAGAAAACCTTTGATGCCCTCACGCTGACTGTGGTCGAGCAGCGCCAGTTTGCGCGTCACATCGCGTCCGCCGCCGGTGTATGTTTCCTGAAACAACGGTCGCACGCCGGCCCACGCACGCAGAACGCGCGCTTTGCTGAAACCGGGCACGATCTTTTCGCCTTCGTCCAGCATTTTTTGCACTTCCCACGGCTCAATGCGCAACGGTTCCGGATTGGGAACTGTCACTGAAGTCGTGCCGATAATGCATACAGTGTGGCTGGGCACGAGAATGTCGCCGTCAGACGGCATTTTACAGCGATTGATGACGGTGTTGACCAGGCGATGATTCATTGCCACCATCGTACCTTTGCTGGGCAAAATGACGACTTCGGCACCGGCCATGGCAGCCAATTTGCCCGACCAGGCACCGGCTGCGTTGACGATGATATCGGCATAAATCACGATGTGTTCGCCTGTCACGACATTGTGTACGCGTGCGCCAACGACATGCCGTTCGCCGCTTCTTTCTTCCACGATCAACTCGTCCACTTCGTGGTAGGTCATGATTTGGGCGCCGGCGACACGGGCGGCGTTGACGGTCGCATGCGCTGCCAGAAAACCGTCAGCGCTACCGTCGGGTACTTCGAAAACGCGGCTGATGCGCGGATTGAGTAGTGGTTCCCGGCGCAATGCCTCTGCCACAGGGATCTCGCTGCAGGGAATGCCCACAGCATTGCATCCGGCTACAAATTTCTCAGGGTAATCGTCACCTTCATCTTCCGGCGTGACTACAAAGAAACCGCTGGTATCTTCGATGCAATGGGCATGGGTTTTGCGCAAAATTTGGTTCTCGCGAATGCATTCTTCCGCGCCATGCGGATCTTTGACGGCATACCGTCCGCCGCTATGCAGCAAGCCGTGAAACCGCCCGGTCGTACCGTGTGTCAGATCGCGTCGTTCGACCAGGATCGTCTTGAAACCACGTAGTGCCGCATCCCAGACGACGCCTGTGCCGGTTGCGCCGCCACCAATAACAAGAACTTCAGTTTGTAGCTTGTGCATACGGGTTGCTCCCCTAAAGTTGCCTGAATCGTCATTTGGTCAAATGGGTTGTGACCGGATCGTTGCCCATAAATGCACTCCCGTCAACCAATTGGCCACCTAATCAATATTCTAGCAAACTGTTAAGCAGAAACCGCCGACCACCTTACACATGCGAGGTGACCGGCGGTTTATTGGCTGACGACAGTTGGGGTGGTTGCTTGGAGGGCTTTGTGTCAACTGTCGTCGCAAGGCATGTCGTTATTCGACCCAGTCAAAGGTGCGGGTGACCGCTTTCTTCCACATCCGGTAGAGTTCGGTGCTGGCGTTGCTGTCCGGATCGGGATTCCAGCGTTTGTCTTCGCCCCAGTTCGCACGCATTTCGTCGGTGTTTTTCCAGAAGCCGACGGCGAGACCGGCTGCGTAAGCTGCGCCGAGAGCGGTGGTTTCAGCAACTTTCGGCCGAATCACAGGAACATCCAACACGTCCGATTGGAACTCCATCAGCATCTCATTCATGACCATGCCGCCGTCAACCTTGAGCGCAGTCAGATCAACGCCTGAATCTGCATTCATCGCGTCCAGAACTTCGCGTGTCTGATACGCGGTAGCTTCCAGTGTTGCACGGGCAAAGTGGCCGCGATTGACGTAGCGAGTCATGCCGACGATAGCACCGCGCGCATCGTCACGCCAATATGGTGCATACAGGCCGGAGAACGCCGGAACGAAGTAGATACCGCCATTGTCATCAACCGTTGCCGCTAATTTTTCAACTTCCGGAGCAGAGTCGATCAGTTTCAGGTTGTCGCGCAACCACTGCACGAGTGCGCCGGTGATGGCGATTGAACCTTCCAATCCGTAAACAGCCGGTTGATTGCCGAATTTGTAGCAGACGATGGAGAGCAGGCCATTGTTAGACGGCACGATTTCGGTGCCGGTGTTCATGATCATGAAGCAGCCGGTTCCGTACGTGTTCTTGGCTTCGCCGGGGGAGAAGCATGCTTGGCCGACAGTCGCCGCTTGCTGGTCGCCCAGGTCACCGGCAACGGGCAGCCGTCCGCCAAACGGGCCATCCGGCAAGGTGTATCCGTATATTTCGGAGGACGATTTGATGGTAGGCAACATGCTCATCGGTACGCTCAATGCAGCGCACAGTTCCGGATCCCAGTCGAGGGTTTCCAGATTCATGAGCATCGTGCGGCTGGCGTTGGTCACATCGGTGACATGGACGCCGCCATGCACGCCGCCGGTCAGATTCCAGATGACCCAGGTGTCGATGTTGCCGAACAGGGCGTTGCCCGCTTCTGCAGCTTCGCGTACGGCGGGGACGTTTTCCAGCAGCCATTTGACTTTGAGGCCGGAGAAGTAGGTGGCAAGTGGCAGACCGGTTTTCGGCCGAAGTGCATCCTGCCCACCGAGTTTTTCGGTCAAATCGGCGACTAGTTTGCCATTACGCGTGTCCATCCAGACGACAGCGTTGTGCAGTGGTTTACCCGTGTTTTTGTCCCACACAACAGTCGTCTCGCGCTGGTTGGTGATACCAACGGCGGCAATATCCTTGTGCGTGATGTTGGCTTTGCGCAATGCGCCTTTGATGACGTCTTGTGTGCGTGCCCAGATTTCCATTGGATCGTGTTCGACCCAACCTGGTTTGGGGTAAATCTGTTCGTGTTCCATTTGATCAACGGCGACCGATGCACCGGCATGATTGAAAATCATGCAACGGGTGCTGGTGGTACCTTGATCGATTGCGGCTACGTATTTAGCCATAGTTAGCTCCTGTGGTTGTGTTTATATTGCTATTGGATGACGGTTGTTAGCTGTCAGCTAATAGCTTCCAATAATGCATTCAACAAAAAGTACGTCGATGTTGCGCCCGGATCTTGATGACCAACACTGCGTTCGCCGAGATAACTGGCGCGGCCCTTTTTCGCCAACATCGGTATGGTGTCCTGCATTCCTTGCTCCGCGCCGGCTACGCACGCCTGCATGGCTGTTTTCGTGTCAGCGCCATTGGCAAAAGCGGTGCGAAGTGCTTCCAAAGCCGGTGTCCAGCCATCCACCATCGTTTTATCGCCGAGATTGGCGCGACCGCGGCTAATCACCCCTTCCAAACCCATATCCAGCATGGCGACAAGATCGTCGTCAGTCAGCACTTCTTTGGACATGACCGGTGCGGCTGCACGCATGAAGAACGTGCCATAAAGAGGCCCACTGGCACCCCCCACGCTGGAGATCAATGCCATGCCCGTGGTTTTGAGGATGTTGCCAATGTCCTTATCCTGGACCGTAGGCAGGCGCTCCAATACCTTTTTGAAACCGCGTGCCATGTTGATGCCGTGATCGGCGTCGCCGATGGGTGAATCGAGGTCTGTCAGGTATTGCTTGTTCTCCTGCATCACATCGGCCGACAGTGTGATCCATTTCAAGATTTCTGCTTTTGTAACTGTCATGAGATTTTGCGACAAGGTCAGCACAGATAACATGCCGACCCTGTCGATTCAGACGGCTAAGCGCCCCAACGCAAGCCAGGTGTATTTACCGGCGCGTCCCAGAACTTCAATATCTCATCGTCGACTTTCACCAACGTGATGGAGAAGCCCTGCATTTCCAGCGATGTGATGTATGGACCAATCAGATTACGTGCTATGGTGATGCCCTTGTCCTCGCAGACGGCGGCGAGCTTGCGGTAGACGGCATACAGTTCAGAGACCGGTGTGCCGCCCATGCTGTTGACAAAAGCGATGACGCTGTCACCGGCTGCCAATGGCTCATCGGTGAGTTCGAGTTCAACCCATATGCCGTTTTCGGTGTCCCATTCGCGGACGGTGCGGGTGTAGGCGTCGTCCTCGATGATTTCGAGCGCCATCATTTCTGTAATCGCATCGGCCGAAGTCATTGGCATCCGTTTTTGACCCGGTTCCCCGTGAATACCAATACCGATTTCAATCTCGTCATCACCGAGATCAAAAGTCGGCTTTCCGGCTGCCGGAACGATGCAAGAGGTTAACGCCATGCCCATCGAGCGGCCATAACTATTGACCTTACGGGCCAAATCAGCACACTGATCCAGGTTGTAACCGGCTTCAGCGGCTGCACCGACGATCTTTTCAATGATTACCGTCGTCCCGACACCACGCCGTCCGGCTGTGTAGAGACTGTCCTTTACAGCGACATCATCATCGATCAAAATCGATTGAACAGGTACGCCTTCGGCAGCCAACATTTCAGCCGCCATCTCGAAGTTCATGACGTCGCCTGTGTAGTTTTTGACCAAAAATAAAACGCCTGCACCGCTGTTGGCAGCCATGCCGCATTCGTACATCTGGTCTGGCGTTGGTGATGTAAACACTTCGCCCGGGCAGGCACCGTCGAGCATACCGACACCGACAAAGCCGCCGTGCATCGGTTCGTGACCGCTACCGCCACCAGAGATGACGGCAACTTTGCCCGCTACCGGCGCGTCACCGCGTACGATGTAATGTGGATCGATGTGTACGGATAGTTCAGGATGGGCTGCTGCCATTCCCTGTAACTGTTCGCGTACAACATCATCAATACCGTTGATTAATTTTTTCATGTGGTGCTCTCTCCTGAAAATGAGCACAATATTTGCTTTGTACTGTCGTCGAATTTAGCCCGAATTGGAACGAGTTCACGTTTTGCACTTCGGATTGTTGACTAGAATACGACACTCCAAATAAAGGCACCGATCAAACCACCGATCAATGGCATAATCACTGGAATCCATGAGTAACCCCAGTCAGAACCGCCTTTACCCTTGATGGGCAAAATGGCATGGGCAATACGTGGGCCGAGATCGCGTGCCGGGTTGATGGCGTACCCAGTGGGGCCACCCAACGAGAGGCCTATGCCCCAGACCAGTGCGCCAACCAGGAACGGGCCTAATCCGGCAGCAGGGCCGAGGTCACCGCTAGCAATGCCGAAAATGGCGCCGACGCCAACCAACAGCACGATTGTGCCGATGATTTCCGTCATGCTGTTCCACAGGGGGGAGCGGATAGCGGGGCCGGTCGAAAATGTGCCCAGAATAGCGCCTTGATCTTCTGTATCGTCGAAATGTTGATAGTACGCCAGCCAAACGATAATGGCGCCCACAAACGCGCCGATGAGCTGTGCTGCCATTGTGGCCAACGCTTCGCCTGCTGTGTATGTGCCGAAGACAATCCATTTGCCGAATGTGACGGCGGGATTGATATCGCCCTGCGGTGCGCCGGCCGATATGCAGACAAAGACGCCAACCATAACGGCGATAAACCACCCTGCGGTAATCACGATCCAGCCGCTGTTGTTGCCTTTCGTCTTGTTGAGTATGACGTTGGCTACAACTGCATCGCCGAGCAGTACAAGGAACAGTGTACCCAGAAATTCACCTAACAAATTATCCATGTTTCACTCCTGTTGTGTTTGAGAAAAATGTGTTGTCGGTTGCATGGTTTGCGTTGAAGTCGCCTGAGGTGAGGGTAGGATGAAATGATGCGATAGGCAGATACCTCCAAGCACACGGTGTTGAAAGCGTGTGCAGGTATGTTGGTGGGACAGAAGCGGTTGCATATAGATGCTCCGTGAGCAATGCCGATTGTGCAGCGATTGGGACACGATGTCACCAGGGCATGGTTTCGTGCATGCTGTACACATTTATCGAACTGTGTTTAGCTATTTTAGCCAATCGCCATTGACCATGATACGGAAGTGTGGCGCTAACACAATTATGATATTAAAAACGTTTCACAATGAAACGCCAAAATTGAACCGATGTTGCAAAATGAAACGCGTTACTTGAATTGTTGCGGGGAGATGTTGAGGCGCTTCATTTTGCGCCAGAGGGTGGTTCGGCCGATTTCCAATTCCAGCGCCATCTGGGTCACGACGCCATTGCAAGCATATCCGGCACGCATGATTGCTTCGCGTTCGGCTTCGTCCACGGTGATGACCGGTTTCGGAATTGGCGTTGAATCGAGTAGTACGCGACTGGTGCGAACGTTCTCGGGCAAATGCTCTGACCGGATCACACCGTCACGGCTTTGTGCCAGCGCACGCTCCAGCACACTTTCCAATTCACGCACGTTGCCCGGCCATGGATAGCGTTCACAGACGGTGAGCACATCATCGGCGACACGGACAGTGTGGCCGTCACCGTTGAGCCGATCCAGAATTCGCTCGACCAGCAGCGGTATGTCTTCGATGCGCTGCCGCAGGGGGGGCATGACGAAGCGAAAGACGCCAAAGCGGTAATACAACTCGGGAATAATCGTTCCGTCGGCAACCAGATCGTCGGCATTGGGGGGCAACGTGGCGATGATGCGCACATTCAGCGTGATGGGCCGCGTGCCGCCGAGACGCATCAACTGCCGCCGATCGATGACTTCGAGCAGCGCTGTTTGCAGTTCCAATGTGAGATAGTGCAACTGATTGAGCATGAGCGTGCCGCCGTCTGCCAATTCGAATTTACTCGGCCGACCGGCACGTGAATCACCGCGTTCGATGCCGAGTAATTCCGCCGTCATCAATTCGTGCGGGATCGCGCGGCAATTGATAGACAGGAACGGGCGATTGGCACGTGGTCCCCCGTTGTGGATTGCCTGGGCCAGATAAGTTTTGCCGACGCCACTTTCGCCGATCAGGAGTACCGGAATGGAGGCGCGGGCAGCGATGTGTGCCTGTCGCAACACGCGTTGCAGGGGAGGGGACTGGCTGGCGAGGTCTTCCAGTCGAAATGTGGCTTCGGTGCCGACCTGCTCGTGAATCAGTTGGCGTATTTGTTGTATCGGCCGAAATAGTGCCACATACCCCAGCGGTTGCTCCTTGCCGCCTTTAATCGCACGCAGGGTCACCAATGACGTGACGCGCCGGTTATCGAGTTGCACCGTGCTTTCTGCACGCACCACATCGGCATTCGCCCGTACCGCCAGCCGCAGTTCTTCAGGCCAAATCAATTTGTCATTCCACAATGCGCCCAACAATTGTGCCGTGTCAGTGCCAAACATCTTCGCTGCCTGCCGGTTGCAGTGGTGGATACGTCCTTCTTCGTCCCACATGATGACACCTTCGGTCACAGCACCCAGAATCGTGTTGACCTGGGTTAGCTGCTGCAGCGTTTCATCGACCAGACTTTCGGTCTGTAACTGATTGCTGACGGCACGGCTAGTGGCCATGACAAGGGGCAAATCGCGCGCAGACAGGTAGGTGGCAGGGCAGGCGATGCCAATGAGTCCGGCAACACGGCCATGGATGTCGTGAAATGGGGCTGCCGCTGTTACCAAATCGTGTAAGCGATGCACGTAATGTTCCGGCCCGACAATCTGAACCGGCATGGCGTTTGTCAAAGCCAGGGCGATTGCATTTGTACCAGCCTGATCTTCTGCCCAATAATGACCGACGCGCAAGCCGCAACTATCGGCAAATGCGCGACCCTGATTGTGTGCCTCGACTGCCAGCAGGCAGCCGGCTCGGTCGGCCAGAAAGGCGATGAGGTGTTGTCCAGCGGCAAAATCGCATATGTCTTCGAGATGGGGCAGAGCGAGCGTGATGATGTCAGCTTGCTGCGCCAACAAGGTTTGCAGCGCCGTTTTTGCCTGACGCACAGGCAGTGCCATGCTGTGTGGATCGAGTCGCGCCCGGCAGCGTCGCCATGATGCCAGTACCAGCGGATCGATCTCGCGGCCTGACTCATTTTCGGCCGAATCCAATACGCCCGCACGCATATACTGTTCCCAGCAGCGCTTCAGGTAGTCGAGATCAACCGGATAGTCAGACGGTCGCACAGTGCATCATCCTGTTGTTCGCATGGATCATGCGCCTATTATAACCTACCACACATGTCAATCGACACAATCTTTGATAGTGGGGGTTGACAAAACAAATGAAAACTAATATTATTAGTCATGAAGATTAACAATATTAGTTATAAGGATTTTGCCATGAAAAACGAAAGTAAGTCGGTCTCCAACATGTTGCGATTAGAAGGTATCGTCATCCTCAGCGCCTCGGTCGCCCTTTATGCCTACGCAGACTATGGTTGGCTAATGTTTGCCATCCTCTTCTTCGCGCCGGACCTGGCCTTGATTCCCTACGCCGTCAATCGCGGTGTCGGTATTGCCGTATACAATGTCATGCATACATTGACGTTACCGCTACTGCTCGGCATCGTCGCACTCCTGCTGGGCTGGCCTGTCGGCGTACAACTCGCCCTGATTTGGTTGGCACATATCGGTATGGATCGCGCTGTCGGCTACGGGCTGAAATATTCCGACCAACGCCACGATACCCATTTGAGCCGTGTGTAGTCTGGAAGGGAGCTGATGCCATATCCCAGCCAAATTGATCGAGACACGATTGTGGCGCAAGCGCTCACGCTGGTGGAAGTGCAGGGCGCGACAACGTTGACATTGGGCAAAGTTGCCGCAGCATTGGGGGTCAAAGCGCCATCGTTGTATCGGTATGTGGACAGCAAAGCGGCCTTGATTCGCGCTGTCAACGAAGTGACACTGGCGCAGCTTTTTGCTGAACTGGATACTGCGACAGATGCTTCGGCCGATCCGGAGGCGCAATTTCTTGCGCTGGCGCTGGCCTATCGGCGCTTTGCCCATGCCCATCCACAAACGTATGTACTGGCGTTTACAACACCGGATGAGCGCCCGGATGAGAATTTGCTCGTGCAGATGGTATTGCCGATTCAGCGCATTATGGCGCAAATTTCCGGTGACGGGCAGTCGTTGGCAGCGCTACGGGGGGCGCTGGCCTTGATTCACGGCTTTGTGATGCTCGAGTTGAACCGCCAGTTACAGCGCGGCGGCGACCTCGATTTAGCTTTTGCGCAGTCGGTAAGCGCTTACTTAGCAGGCTGGCGGGTGGTCGGTTCGGCCGAATCAGAAGCGCAGCCCATGCAAATGCAACTGAATCTGCCGCTCTGACCGGTTTCTTGCTAGAATTGCAGCATGAATACCTATCTTCCCACCGGCATCAAAGCCAACCGCGTTGAACGCACCATTACGATTACTTGGAATGACGGCGTTGCCAGTACGTTTACATTCGATGGCCTGCGCATTGCCTGTCCCTGCGTCGAATGCAAGGGTGGACACGTCAATATGGGTAAAGCGACGCCGCGCTCAGTCGTCGCCAATGCGCCCGTCACCGATTTGCAGTTGGAGAGTTTGCAGACAGTCGGGTCCTACGCGCTGCAGCCGACATGGAGCGACGGCCATAGTACGGGGATTTATACGTGGACGCTGCTGCGAGAGATTGATCCGGGTCTGGCAGAAAAGACGTAGGGTCGTCTGGACAACGCAGAAAGGGGTGACACAGAAATCAGTCTCCGCGTCACCCCCTTTTTGTCATAGTTACGGTGCCAGCTTGGTAAACGGGAAGCTGCTCTCTGTTGTGCCGCTGTCTGATTCGACAGTGAAGACCAGCGTATAGTCGCCGGCCGGGACTACGCCGCTGATTTGCTGCGTGCGCGTGCGCGCAATTGCGGCGGCAGGCTGCAGGTTGACAGTTCGTTGCAATAGGGTGCGCACGGTTGTGCCACCGCTGTTGCGAATTTCCAGCTTGATATCGGCCGATTCCACTCCATTCATATTATTCTGTAACATCAGGTCATATTGAAACGATCCGCCGCTTGCCGGAATCACGATCGGCGCACCGATTGGTTCAATCGTGCCGCTGACGTCGGTGGTGATGGCGAGCTGTTCGAGCAGGAAGGCGGCATTTTCGGCCGAAACGACCACATGCTCCTCATTGGCGCCTGTCGGGAAGAAAATCGCATCAAACGGCGTCCGCTTGAGCGCGTTGTTGTCGCCGTTGAAGTTGTAGAACAAATTGAGCGGATTGCCCTGGTTGTCGCGGGCGTCGAGAGCGCTGTTTGTCGGCACAAAGGCATGGTTGGGGAAGTTGGTGTTGATGTCGCCCAGTTCGATGACGAAGCCCAGGAAATCATATGTCGGATCGAACTCTGACATTTGCTGCTGTGTCGGCCGAAAACCGCCCGGCGCGTTGTCATAAGGCAATGTCCCTTCCGCGTACACATTGAGGCTGTCGCCGAAGAAGAGGAAAATATCGACCGCCGCTTCCAAAATCTGTGTCTGTGGCGCGATGTCCGGCACAGCCCACACATTCCCGGTTACATCGATGACGAGGATGATGCCGTACTCCCAATCGACAATCTGCGTACCGGGCAGCATTGGTGCGCCACCGTTGCCCGTTTGCCCACCGGCTGCACCGGCACCGCTGCCGTTGGCAATGGCGACGAGGCGCGGCTCAACCGGATAATTGCCGACAGCCGCCAGATCAGCAAACATCTGGGCGCGAAGTGCGTCTTGCGTCGGATCGGGCGTGGACAAGTGGTGGTAGACGAGCAATTGACGCGCTGCCGGTGCGTCGAGCGCGTCGAGGAAGAAACCGGCGTCAGCATTGTAGCCGGAGAAGAAGGCGACCCATTCCTGCACGCCCAACGGCACATTGGCCGTTTGGTGGGGCGTGTCGAATGTCAGCAGCAGGCGTGTGTCGTGATCCATGCTATTTTGTTCCATCCAGGCCAGGGCATAGCGGCCGATAATGCCACCCATGCTGGCTCCGCCGACGACCAGCGGCTCATCACCGACTTGCTCCAGCTTGACGCGCTCGATCAAATCGACCAGCGCGAAGCTGTTGCGCTGCACGTAATCGGTGCCGTCTTCAAAATTCATGATGATCAAATCGTAGCCGTCGGCCAGCAGCGAATCGACCAGCCCATATTCGGACACGATGGCAATCACTTCGGGCCAACTGATGCTGTTCTCAAAATCAAATCCTTCGGCGAAGATCAACGGTTTCTCGATCTGTGTGTGGCCGTCGGCGTAGAAAATGTACGCATCGTAGACGGCTGCTTCGCCGAGGTAGGGCAGGGCGGCGACGAGGTTTTCCCAGCTTACATCGGGTTCGGTGGGGACACTGGGCCGGATTTCGAGATTTGCACTGGCGGTTTGTTCGCTGCCGTCGGCAAAGCGGGCGGTGACGGTGATCTCGGCCGAACCTGCTTCGGGATACGTCACTGTCACGCTGTCGCCAAAGCGCAGTTCATGCACGCCGCTACCGTCGCCCAAATCGATACGCAACGCGTCGGGGGTAGGCTGATTGCCAAAAAAGAAGGCGTCATCCAGCGCAAATGTCGTCTCCATACCGGCGTAGACCTGCTCCCACAGCGGTGCCACAGCGAATAACCGGTGGGTTTCGTAGGGAGATTCAGTGCGATCCGGGGCGTCGCGCAGGCGGTCGCCATCGACGATGATCAGGCCATTTTCAACGGCATCGGGACGCACTGCCTGGTACTCAAAATGGAGTACGCCAAGCGGAATGGCGTCCTGACGGGCGGCGGTGCGGGCCGCTTCGCGCACGTCGGCCGGCGCTGCCAGAGCGGAACCGTCGAGTACGCTGCGCTGCATTTCGAGATATGCCTGGTACCAGTTGGAAGGTGAGAGCGCGTTGCCGGAGAGTGTGTCGGTCGCAATCGCCGGGATGTGCAGGATGCCGCTGGGAATGGCGCTGCGGTCCAGATCGGCCGTGATGGCTGCCAATCGTTCGGCGACGGGAACACGTTCACTGCTGCGCGTCAGTTGGGGGCCGGATTCGGCCGAAGCGACCACCGCAGTGATCAGAACGAGAATGGATACGAGCAAGCTGAATAGCAGAACACGACGGGAAGGGTGCATGACGAGCTCCTTTGTGGGAAAGTGGATTGCAAATCAGGATCAGACAGTTGCATTATAGGCTGTAGATGGGGATTGCTCAATGGAATCGGTATTTTAGGCGATGAGGATTGAACGTACCCACTTGATCTGGCGCAGCGCGTTGTCCGTTTCGCTGGGGACGATCAGGCGCACCAGCCCGTGGGCACGGCTCAGCGGCTGCCCGTCGCTGGTCAGGCAGAGCAGAATGGGACCGTGTGCCGTTGGTTGCTGTAGTTCGTGCGCCCAAATGCGATTGCCGAAGCCGTCGCCGCTGATCACTTCGATCTGTGACCAACCCGTTTCGGCCGAAAGCACCGCATGCACCAAATCGAGCAACGCCACGCCGCCCAGCCGGTACGGGCCGTGGACGCCGTGATCGGTCGCAATGGTGTAGGCAGGCAGGCCGCTCTGCGGCAGCTTGCGCAATTCGCCGACCGTAAACATCTGTTGTTTGCCGTCCGGTGTGGTGACGACGATGCCGGCATCGGCCGAAGGCGGCTCGCTGTTGTTTTCGTGGCTGTGCGGTTGCAGTGGATCGTCATGCATCGGCGTCACTCATCCCGTGATGCACAACCGATGTCGCCGGCGTGTACCAGGTCACGTAGTCGGCTGCCAGATGGCCGATCTGGAACATCGGATCGGCTTCCACGCCGGCGATACAAGCCTCCAGCGACTCAAATTGTGCTGCGTCAAAGATGCTGATGCCGCGCATGTCAGACGGCAAGTGCGGCTGCACCGGCCCGGCCAGCAATAGTTGACCGCTTGCCCCTTGCACACGCAGATGCGCCTGGTGACGCGCTTGCAGCGCATCCAGTTCAGGCGATGGATCGCCAGTCCAGTTGGGACCTTTCTTGAGAAAGGCGACGTAGTATTGTTTGAATTCCATGTTTTCTCCGTGTGGTGAGCAGGTTGGCAACCCGCTGCACTAGGTTACACCTCGTCAAATGCCGGGTGAAAAGCGACCTCACCGTGTATTCGGACCAGCGTGCCGGCGACCAGTTCCACAACCATAAACGGATCGCCGGAGACATGCAGATTATTGGTGAGACCGTGCGCTGCGGCCGCAACAAAGCCAAAGCGCGGGTAATAGCCGGGATGACCGAGCAAAACACAGATTTCGTTGCCCATTTCCCGGCAGCGTGCCAGCCCAGCCCTGATCAACGCGCCGCCAATCCCGGTATTCTGGTGCACCGGCGTCACCGCAACGGGGCCGAGGGCGACGACGGGGGCCGGTTTGCCGTTTAGCGTCATCGGTGAAAACAGGATGTGGCCGACAATGTGGTCGTCCATTTCTGCGACCAGCGACAGCGTGACGGCAGCGGCTGCACGTAGCTTGTCGACGAGATCTGCTTCATCCTTTCGGCCGAATGCATCGCGTTCAACAGCCCGGATTGCAGCGTAGTCGTCGGGACGTTCCGGTCGAATCGCGATCATACATTATCCAGATGGTAGAGTGCGCCGTATTTGGTGCGCAGGTAGCGCAGGTAAGGCTGAATGTCGATGGGGCCGCCGCAGATACGTTGGGTGAATTCGTCCAGCACGTACTTGGAGCCGTGCTGGTAGATGTGCTCGCGCAGGAAGCGGTGCAGAGTAGTGCATTGTCCGTGTTGGATTTCGGCCGAAATTTCGGGATGTGCGGCGACGGCAGCGTCGTAAAACTGGGCGCTCAGAATATTGCCCAGCGTGTAGCTCTGGAAATAGCCGCCAATGCCGATGGCGTACCAGTGTACATCCTGCAACACACCGTCTTTGTCGTCCGTCGGGGTGATGCCGAGATAGCGCTGATAAGCGTCGCGCCACGCATCCGGCAAATCGCGCAGCGCCAACCGCCCTTCGACCAGCGCCATTTCCAGCTCAAAGCGGATCATGATGTGCAGGTTGTAGGTTACTTCGTCGGCACGGACGCGGATCAGGGACGGCGTCACTTTGTTGACGGCCCGATAAAATTGGTCGAGCGGGATGTCGTCGAGTTGCCCAGGGAATGTGGCTTGCAGGCGCGGGTAGAAATGTTGCCAGAAGCCGTGACTGCGCCCGACGAGATTTTCCCACAACCGCGCCTGGCTTTCGTTGACGCCGGTCGAGAGCCAGCCGCCCCAATATTCGATGCGCGTGACTTCGAGATTCGGCCGAATGCCCTGCATGTAAATGCCGTGTCCCGCTTCGTGCAGCGTGGCGAACAGCACATCGTCGAACTTGGTCGCGCCCTGTCGATAGGCGATGCGCACATCACTTGGCCCGACCGGAATGGCGAACGGATGGGGCGTCGGCGCCATGTAACCGGCGTCGTAATCAAAGCCAAACGCCTGTGTCAGTTGCCTGGCAAAGGCGATTTGCTTGCCGGTGTCAAACGGCTGCTGCAAAAAGGCGTCGTCCGGTGGCGGTTGTACGGTGATCGCCTGCACCAGCGGTACAAGCGCAGTGCGCAGGTCGGCAAAAAGCGTTTGCACGTTGGCGGCGGTCAACCCCTGATCGGAGAGATCGAGCACCGGATCGAGAACGTGTTCGGCTTCCGGAAAGAAGGCGGCGTACTCGCGGCCTCAATTCGAGGGTGCGCTCCAGATAGGGCAAAACGGCGGCAAAATCGTCGTTGGCGCGTGCTCTTGTCCATGCCTGATAGGTGTCGGAGAGATGCCGGCTGCGTCGCTCGATGAACTCTTTGGGCACGCGGCGTTTGCAGCAACAGATGGTGCGACATGGTGCAGGAACGCATTGTGCCGCTGTCGTTGTCGGCATGTGTCGTCAGCCCACGGTTGGAGTTGGTCGAGGAGTCGGCCGATTTCCGGGTCGGTAAAGCGCTCTTCCAACATGCGTTGCAGCGTGGCACGCTGGCGGGCGCGTCCTGACGCAGCATGCACCGGCAAAATCGTGTTCTGGTCCCAGTGAAGCAGGCGCAGGGCGCAATCGATGTCGTAGATGTCGCGGATACGGTGTTTCAGGTCGTCGTAGTGAGGGTTCACGCTGTGCCTCCGGCAAATGCAGGGTCAATACGGCTCAACCCCAGTATACGCGTGGTCGGCGCTGTGGGACAATGGTGAAACGTCATGCAAATGGCGTGATGTTACTCAGGGCACGGTTCGGCCGAGACAAACGTCAGGATGCTGCCGCCGTCCGGCCCGCTCGTTTCGTAGCGGCAGAGGTAGGGCATTTCGGTTGTGTGGGCGGCTGCCGGTCGGCCGAAATCGACCGTCCAGTAATGGCCCCATTCACTGCCCGGCTGCACCATATAACCGACGCCGAAATCGGTATACGCCGCCGACAGAATCGTCGCCCGGTGCGGCGGACTGTTGAGCCACCAGTTGATCATGGCATCGGTGGCACCTTCGGCGCCATGCGGCGAAGCGGCAACATGATACTACCGTAGACCATCGCGGTGATGGTGGTGGTCTGCGATTGCAGCAGAGCCAGCCCGGCGGCGCTGCGCTGCTGCTGAATGCCTGCCGCAATACGCGCTCTATTGGCGCTGTCGCTGGACGGAAGTGGTGGCGAGGGCAGGCAGACCGGTGTCGGTGTGGCGGGATTGTAGACGATGAGCGGCAGATTATGGGTTGCGGGTGTCACGGTGGGAATGGTCTGGCCGGCAGCAGATTCGGCCGAAGGTGCTGCCATTCCCTGCACCAGCAACCAGCCGACGCACACCCCCACCACGAGAGCGGCCATGACCATTATTTTGCTGCGATCCCCTGCGTGCCGGCTGCGTGACCAATCAGGCTTCATGCAGCGATTTTACGCAATTTAGGCGGTCGTGCCATCACGATGACCCGGTGTGGACGAAACCTATTCGGCCGAATGCAGCATGTCCAGGGGACTGCGCACGCCGAACGCGCCGCGATTGGCAACATGCGTGTAGATCATGGTAGTGCGCACATCCGAGTGGCCCAGCAACTCCTGAATGGTGCGAATGTCGGTGCCGCGTTCCAGCAGGTGCGTGGCGAAGCTGTGCCGAAAGATGTGTGGGGTGACACGCTTGTCGATTTTGGCTTTGCGTGCCGCGACTTTGACGGCGCGCTGTATGGTGCTCTCATGCAGGTGGTGGCGATACAGACGCTCATTGTCCTCGCGCGGATTGTGCGACAAGTTTGATGAAGGGAATACGAACTGCCAGATCCAGTCGCGTTCGGCATTCGGATACTTCCTGGCCAATGCGTCGGGAAGGGAGACGTAGCCATAGCCTTGCTGCAAGTCGCGATGATGCAATTTGCGGCAGCGTGCCAGTTGAGCCTGCAAGCGTGCTGTCACAGCATCGGGCAGGGGTGTCACCCGATCTTTCCGGCCCTTGCCGTCGCGGACGATGAGTTTGCCGTTGTCCGAAGTCAACATCTTGCACACGGAGTTGCAGCGCCTCTTTGACGCGTAACCCGCTGCCGTAGAGCAACTCGGCTACCAATCGCGGCACGCCGATCATCTGCACGAGGACTGCGACTACTTCGTCTTGCGTCAGCACATCGATAGGCAGGCGTTTCGGCTTGTTGGCCCACAGTACCCTGACATTGCCCAGCGGTTGATCGAGAACGTGGGCATACAGAAACAGCAGGGCGCTCAGTGCCTGATTTTGTGTCGATGCGGCGACATTGCCTTTCACTGCCAGATCCGCCAGGAACGCTTCGACATGTGCGCGACCCAGCGTCACCGGGTGTTGCTTGTCGTGAAAGTATATGTACCGTTTAACCCATTGGACGTACGATTTCTCTGTCTCGTAGGAGTAGTTGCGGAGCCGGATGGCCTGGCGCATCTGGTCGAGTAGTTTGGGTGGTTGTGACATAGTAAATTGCCTTGACTTGCCGATTATTGAGCGTACAATGAAGAAGTCGGTTTTTGCTCGTTTTGACGGTTTATACTGCGTGTTGTGCAGCATAAACACACGATATGATTGTTACCATGCTAATTATGCAGCTATTTTACCGGATTTGCGGGTTTATGCTGCAGATTTTGCGGGATAAATGCGATAGGAGCGGATTACCCAGGTGATGCGTGCAGGTGAATAACTAGTTGGGACGGTCAAATATATTTTAGGCGCAATTAAATCAGGCTGCCGTCCCAACAACAGCTAAGCCGACAAAACTGCACACAGATTTTGCGGGCTTATGCAAACTGGAATGGCGGACGCTGGCGAGTTTAAATTTTCCTTCCTATATTGCCTAATTCCATGAATGAAAACCTCTGACATCTTTAACGCTTGAAGAAATAAACAGCGAAATAGATCATATCGTGAACTTTGTAGGGAATGGTGGGGGTTAAAGGTGGAGCACCCGGAAGCAAAAGAGGCAGACGATAAAGAAAACTGCAAATCTTGATGCAGTTAAGCGAGCTCGAAAAAACTCAACCATACAAGAAGTCAATGAGCCAGATTTGTCTGCTGTAACAGGCATTTGATTCCTTTAACTGAAGTAAAACATCTTTGACCCTGAGTTGTGGGAAAGATGTAGAATTCCGCTTAGTAATGCGGGCAACGATCCAAAGACGTGGGACAATGCAGTTAGGATGGCTACAGTTGTATTAGAAGAGCGACTTAGAAAGTTAGGCAAGATTGATACCATCGACGCTAACGCAACTGGTGCTAACATTGTAAATCTGATTTTCGCTCCCAAGAAATCAATCTTAAGTGGAAAACTAAAGGCCAATGAACTCCAAGCATATCGAGATCTTTATTCAGGTGTGATGTCGGTTTTTCGGAATCCATATGGACATCGAATTATTGATCCTGACCCAGAAGTAGGCGGGGCGATTTTAGTGTTTATCGACTTGCTTCTGAAAAATGCTTGATAACATTGATTGGGATGAGAAAGATGGTAAGTTTTAGGCTTGTAATCTAGGTACAGATACCGCCGCGCCGCCTGGCTTGCACCTGACCTATCGGCAGGTGAAGCGGGCGTTAGGTTGCCAAAATTGGCATAATAGTTTGTGTCAGTCTATGTCAGTCAAAAGGAGCTAAAAAATGACAAGAACATCCATTTTTTTCAAGAAGCTATGTATTCCCATTTGGTTATTACTCATCATGCTAGTTTTCACTGCATGTAGTACTCCATCTTTAGAACCAGGCATCGAATCTATGCCAGATTCAGATGTCGGTGACTCTCATGTCCAAGAGGCTTATCCAGCAACAGAACAGCAACTCGTTGAAGAACGGTTGCAATCTGGTTACCCTGGGCCTCAAAAGAACACAACTCCAGCCTCAGCAACAGCACCTCCCCCCGCCCGTGCTCCAGTTTGTGATTTTAAACCTCCTGTCGAGATTCCTTTAGTTTCATCGGAAGCGACTCACTTTAAGGCTACTAATTTTAGAATCTTGCCTATAAAACAAGAAATGTTTGGCTTTGGTATTGCAAACTGGCTTCCAGACAATCAGTCTTTAGTGTTCACGCACTGGTGACGCATCCCTTGGGACAATTTCTGCAATCAATATCACCAATAGCGAGATTCAACATTTCGCAGATAGGATCGACATCCCTAGTCAGCCTGTATGGTTAGAAAATGAAAAAGCGGTTATGTTCATTGATGTAACAGAAGAAGGGTGGGAAGCGAAGTTGAGTCAAGGCGATAATAATTCTGTCGAAACTGTACAAACTAATTTGGCCTCTGCCTATTTGTCTTTAAATCCAAAGCTTCAGGAAGTGACGACTTTATTACCCCAAATGCCACCAGTATCTCTTACATCCACGGGGGAAGTAAAGCAACTGTTTGATGAAAAATCCCAGATTGGGCTTAGTTCGATTCCATTTAGTTCTGACGATGCATATAAATTTGCTTGGTCTTCTAACGGAAGATGGTTAGCACAATATAACATTCATGGATTTTTGTTGTCTGATATGGACACAAAACATACTTGTCTCTTGGATCTAGGTAGCATTACTGAACAAGGGAACCGATGGGGTATTGATGCACAATGGAGTTCAGATAATCGCTATTTGGGAATAATAACTACTGTAAATTATCCAGGACAATTGGTGTCTTCAACTGAATTAACAATCATTGATTTTGATAATGGTTTGATCCAAGTGTTTAAACATAATCCCTCTAATAGTTCCTGGCATGATTTTGTCTGGTCACCATATGATCACGGAATAGTCGCAAAAATCACTGTAGCGCAAAAAGATAACATATCGTTAGATGGACTTTTCATAGACGTAGGGGTAAATGCTTCAAGTTCACGATTATTACCCGACTCCACCTTTATGCTGGAATTGTTGGACAGGGCTTGTCTTGGTCGCCAATGGCAAACTTATAGCATTGACCTGTCCAAATAGTCACTCTAATTTCTTGACGTAACTCAATAATCAAAGGGGGAAACATCATGTCAAAATCAATACCTTCGCCAAAAATAGCGTAGGAAGAGCGATTGGGTAAGATACGTGTTTATCAACAACCACGAAGAAAACACGGATCAACCAATCGCTCATGACAGATATTCTAGCACTTTTACAGAGTTTGAGTCCTTGCTTGACCAAGACAACGATCCGCCAATTGAGCGTCATAGTCCCTGCTCTGCTGGCAATGACTGGACGGGTCACCATGTTGGGTATCTCCCGCTGGGCAGAAAAAGGAGGTAGTTACCGGACCATACAACGCTTCTTCCATACAGCCATTCCCTGGGCAACTGTATTCTGGCTGTTCTTTCGGCACCATCTGTTTGATGCAGAAGCCACCTATCTTCTGGCCGGCGATGAAAGCATCGTCACCAAAGCAGGGAAGCAAACATACGGATTAGACCGATTCTTTTCCTCGTTGTATGGGAAACCAGTCCCTGGCCTGGCCTTCTTCGCCTTGTCATTGATTCATGTTGGGGAACGTCGCTCCTATCCCATTATGGTGGAGCAGATGGTGCGCACCGAGGAAGAAAAGGCAGCCGCGAAAGCAAAAAAGGAAGCGCAAAAGAAGCAGAAGAAAGGGAAGCCGGGTCGACCCAAAGGCAGTAAGAACCGGGATAAGACCGAAGTGACGCTGACAGCGGAACTGACACGGATTCAGCAGATGATACAGAAGCTACTCGTGCTGATTCTGGGCACGCTGCCACTAGAGCATATCGTGATGGATGGTCATTTTGGCAACAACAACGCCCTGCAAATGGTACGACAATGTGGGTTGCATTTGACCTCCAAACTGCGGGTCGATTCCGCCCTGTACTTCCATTATGATGGCCCCTATGCCGGGCGTGGAGCACCGAAAAAGTATGGGGCTAAGCTGGACTATGCCCGCATTCCTGACACATATCGGCAAGCCACCGTAACCGAAAAAGGGGTGCGAACTGACGTCTATCAGATGCAGATGCTGCACAAGGAGTTTGCCCAACCGCTCAATGTAGTTGTGATTGTCAAAACCAATCTCCAGACTGGTAACCGGGGGCATGTCGTTTTTTTCAGCAGTGATTTGAACCTGGATTACGCATGCATCATCGATTTTTACAGCTTGCGTTTCCAAATCGAGTTCAATTTCCGCGACGCCAAACAGTATTGGGGTCTGGAAGATTTCATGAATACCCAGAAAACAGCCGTCACCAATGCAGCCGCTCTTTCATTGTTCATGGTCAATCTGTCGTATT
>JAMLHW010000008.1 GCA_023954475.1 Anaerolineae bacterium | reverse complement strand
GAGCAGGTCGTTGCACACTTCGATGGCTTCGTCCCATTCTCCGGCCCGAATCAACGAGCGTGCCAAACGTTCGGCCGAACGCAGATAGCGATTCAACAAGCGCTTGCGCTCCTGAAAAACCCATTCTTCATAGGGGAACTCTTCAAGATAATCACCCTGATACAGTGCCAGCGCATGCCGGTATTGCTCGCGTGCAGCACCTTCATCGGTATGCAGCAAGCGGTCAGCAGAACGGATCATGGCATCAAACTCAGCCGCATCAAACCAGATATCCGCCTCCGGCCTCAGCCCGTAGCGGCTGCCTTCGCGCACAATAAATGCTGACGGCGCATTGCGTTTGCGTTCAGGCTCCAACACCTTGCACAGTGTGTTGTACGTAATTTTGAAATTGCGCGAGGCATCTTCCGGTGGCAAATCCGGCCATAACGTATCCATGATTTGCTCGCGGTGTATCTGCGACCGGCGATACGTCAGAAACAGGTGAAGCAATTGACGCGCCTGTTGTCGCGTCCAAACGTTTCCGGGCAACTCATTTACACCAAAATACAATCGAAATGCGCCCAGTGATGTCACTCGAAGTTGATAACCGGGATGAAATTCAAGCCCATCCATGCCCATGGCTTCAAGCAGCGCCTGGGCATAGGCAGCCAACGCGCCGTGGCGGGCGGCAAAGAGTAGAAGCGGCATCAGCCGGCGCGGATCAGGTGGCCCCATCAGGGTACGACGCTGAAACAAGAACGCATAATCGTGATCGCGTACAAGTTGCAGCAGGGTGTCGAGATCGCGCTTCAGGCGCGTCTCATCATCTGTAGCATACCAAACGAGGCATTGCCACAGCAGGGCGTTGGCCTCACCATGTGTGTCGCTGCAATCACGAAAAGACGTTACGGCGTGTGCCAACCAGCCCAGCGCTGCATCGTATTGGCCTGCGAGTGCGTAACTTGCGCCGGTTGACGTGCGAATGCCGGCTATCACCCAATCATCACCGGCATGTTGAGCAATCGCAATGCCCGATTCGGCCGAATCGAGCGCCATGTCCAACTGTCCGCGAAAACCATACACCTGACACAGTCCCCAGTAAGCCTCAACTTTCAGACGGGGCACATCCAATTCATCGGCAATCTGAATCCCCTGCTCAAACAATTGCACTGCCTGCTTATAACCTGCCTCATCTTTGCAAAGCGCTGCGGCGTGCCCTTGCCGCATCACTCCAACCGCAGTCACAAACGGCGCTTCAAGTACGGCACCGCGCTCCGTGCCTGCTACTGCCGTGCGCTGTGCGGCCTCTTGTTCGCCCATCATGCTGTAGATCAACGACAAAACCAACAGCGTCTCGCGATGCGCACGCGAGCGCATCACCGGGTTGAGACGTTCTTCTTGTAGTTTGGATTCCAGCAAGCTACGCGCCTGTGCCAGACGGCCGGTACGCAACAACATGCGCACAGGTAGTTCGGATTCATCGTGACCCACTTGCTTCAACGCATGAGCCTGGCTGCGCAGGCGATTTGCTTCATCCATGCGCCCGCGATTGAGTGCATTCTCCGCTAACAGTTCAAACAAGCGCATCCGGCTTTCGCGGTCTTCCTGCCGGTCGGACAAGCGCAATGCCTCTTGCAAGAGGCGTTCGGCATGGGCGGGATCGACGGTGTCGAGATAGACACGGGCCTGAGCCCGCAGTGCAAGACCGACGCCGATCAGATCGCGCTGCACACGATATTGGGATTCGGCCTGTTTATACCAGCCCAGCGCCGCATCAAAACGACTGTGTAACCGGGCAACATCGCCCATGTAAATCAACAAAATGGGATGCTCGACCAATTCTCCCGGCGGCAGCGACGCTATCCAGTTGGCAACGGTATCGAGCCGCCCCATGGATATCAGGTTGCGACCATGTTCGGCAAGCAGTTCGGCCGATTCTGTGGTTGCGTGCGCCGCCAGATAGTGATGAATCGCTTCTTCGACGGCTCCTTGTCGGTGATAACATTGTGCCGCCCGAAAGTGGATGGCGAGCGTGGTTTCGGCCGAAAGCCGGCTGCTCAAAATATCCCGAAACAGGTGATGATAGCGCAGCGCGTTGCCCGCTGCTGCGGTGACAAACAAACCGTATTCCTGCAAGTAGTGCAAGATGGCAGCACTGTCGTCGGCATCACGCACGCAGTCGCATATGGCAGCGTCTAGCCGGCGCAGCAGCGCTGTCTCGCGCAGGAAACGCTGCACATGTTCGGGTTGGCGCGACAAGACTTCGTGCGCCAAAAATGTAAAGAGATCATCGGCCGAACCGGATAATTGCGACAGGGCCAGCGGCAGTGAACGATCACCGCGCTGCAACTGCTGCCAGACAAGCGGCAAAGCAATCGCCCAGCCGTCGATTTTGTCCGCCAGCAGCGTTGCTTGAGACAATGTCAGAGGAAAGTCGAAACGGGATTGGAATAGCTCTATGATCTCAGGCGCGGTAAACGCCAGTTCATCCTGGCCGATATGGAGCAATGCCCCGCGAACGCGCAGGGTTGACAACGTGCCGAGCTGCAGCGGGTAGCGCGTCGCCATGATAATGTGCAAATGGGCCGGGGCAACCTGTATCAAGCGCTCGACGATGGCACGCGTTTCGGCCGAAAGGTTGAGATGATGCGCGTCGTCCAGCACCAAATAAAGCGGCACCGCGTCTGTCTCAGCCAATGCATTCACCAACGCGGAAACGATGGACGACCAGCCGGCCTCACCGCTGCGCTCCCATTGCTCCAGCAACGCCTGAGGCGTCTGTGAAAATGCAGGCAGTGCTACGGTGAATCCATGCAACAAGTGTGCCAGAAAGCGCAGCGGCTCTGCATCCTCTTCTTCCAGATGATACCAGACCACAGCATCTCCCGTATCGAGCAGCGCAGCCAGTGCCGTACTTTTGCCGTAGCCTGCGCCTGCCTGCACAATGGTCAATCGATAACCTGTTGCTTCTTGCAGACGGGCCGTGAGTCGCGTCCGATGCAGCGTTTGGCGCGAACGTCGCGGCGGCGTCAATTTGGTGGTTATGACCATAGGCGCATGCGATTCCATTGGGCAATTCTACCTCAGGCCAGCTAACAAAAAAACGATGGTACAATCTGTACAAAACATGGAGCATTCAATGACCGCGATAACAATTGGCCAAACGGCTTCCCTATCCAAAACCATCACCGATGCCGATGTGCGTACGTTTGCCGCGATCAGCGGTGACCACAATCCCGTTCATCTCGACGATTCGTATGCGGCCAACACGCAATTCGGCCGACGAATCGCCCACGGATCGCCGACCAGCGCCTTGATTTCGGCCGTCTTAGGCCAGCAGTTGCCCGGATACGGCACGATCTATTTGAGCCAGTCATGCCAATTCAAGCGGCCGGTTTACATCGGTGACACGATTACGGCCTCGGTCGAGGTCATCGCATATCGCGCAGACAAGCGCATCACGACGCTCAAAACAGAAGTGCACAATCAGGACGGAAAAGTGGTCATCACTGGAGAAGCCGTTGTCATTGCGCCTGCGGATAGCGATTAGTTGTCGCAAAATGCAGCCACGCTAGATCATAAATGGGAAATCGCGACAAATAACACATCGAATCGGCCGAAAACGTGTTATCCCATATAAGATATGCGTCCACCGACATATCTGCAAGGAAATCAATAATGGGAAAAACCTACGGAAAAATAATCGGTTGGGGCGCCTATACCCCGGATAACATTGTTACCAATCACGACATGGCTGAGGAATACAACACGTCACACGACTGGATTGTGCAGCGTACCGGGATCGCTGAGCGCCGCTTCGCGCGACCCGGCGAAACAACCCGCCAGATGGCTGTCAGCGCCGGGCAAAAAGCATTGGACACAGCCGGCATTAGCGCAGCCGATCTCGATCTCATCATTGTGACAACGACCTCACCCGATTTTATGGCACCGGCGTTATCCAGTCAGGTGCAGGCATCGCTAGGCGCAAACGATGTGCCGGCATTTCAACTGATGACTGGCTGCAGCGGATTTGTCTATTCACTGGCAACGGCCTATCAGTTTATTGAAAGCGGCGCCTATGGAACGATCCTCGTCATCGCGGCTGAATTTATGTCGCGCTATATCGGATCGGCCGACCGTTCAGCAGCGATTTTGTTCGGTGATGCCGCAGGCGCTGTTGTCATTCAAGCCACAGACGAACCGTGTGGTCTCAAAGGATTTGAACTCGGCTCAGATGGATCACAAGGGCATAATCTGGTCATATCGATGGGCGAGTCGCATGAGATCGATGAGGTCTGGCCGACCAACGGACACAAATACCAGACACACATGAACGGGCGTGAAGTGTTCAAATTTGCCACCCGGGTTGTCGGCCGATCGTGCTACAAAACATTGATGAAAGCGGGCATGACACTCGATGACATCGACTGGATTCTGCCGCACCAGGCAAACCTGCGCATCATTCAATCGGCATCGCGTGAGATGGGCATTCCGCTGGAGAAATTCCTGATCAATATTGAGCGCTACGCCAACACGTCGGCGGCGTCGGTGCCTCTGCTCATGGTCGAGAATCTGGAAAACGGCACCATCAAACCGAGCGACACCGTGTTGATGGTGGCGTTTGGTGCCGGACTAACCTGGGGATCGGCGATTGTGCAGCTTCAGCCCAGCTAACGAGATGCCAGTGCCTGGCACTCTGCATACCGGAAGCAAGTAACCGTATGGTCATTGACCATACCAACAGCTTGCATGAATGCGTAGACGATGGTCGGCCCGACAAAACTGAAGCCCCGCTTTTTGAGTGCTTTGCTCATAGCCGTTGACAGTGCGGTTTGTGCCGGCATATCTGCCATTGTTTTCCATTCATTTTGTATCGGCCGACCATCGACAAATTGCCACAAATAATCGCTGAATGAGCCTTCTGTTTCCATAATCTCCAGATAACCACGCGCATTCTTGATCGCGGCATTGATCTTGAGACGATTGCGGACGATGCCTGCATTACCCATCAGTTCTTCGACCTTCGCCTCATCGTAGCGTGCAATGAGTGCGGGGTCGAAATTGTCAAATGCTTGCCAATACGCTTCGCGTTTGCGCAAGATGGTAATCCAGCTCAAGCCTGCCTGTGCGCCATCCAGAATCAGTTTGGCAAACAGAAGCTGGTCATCGTAGATGGGCACGCCCCATTCCTCATCGTGGTAGGTTACATAAAGCGGGTCAGTTCCGCACCAATCACAGCGGTTCACGGCGTTCATACAAACCTACCTTCCTCACAGTCTTACGCAAATCACAGCACGACTCAAATTAGCCGGCAAGCTCGATTTCGGCATTCGCCAGCCGTTTCTGCAAAAACGCCAGCATATTGGTGCGCATTTCGGCCGCTCGGCCGAAACGCGCTTTGGCAACAATGGTCAGTTCGGTATGACCGCCCAGTTCACCGTGTTTACTGATCACCTGCCACGGTTCCAGCAAATTCGGTAGAATCTCAGACGCTTCCCGGTTGAGTTCTTCGAGCAGGATCAATGTGTGCTCTAAATCGGCCGAATCGACCTTCAATGTCACCTCAGCCAGCGAAAAACGCCCACGGCTGAAATTGCGAATGACACGCACCTCGCCGTTGGGAATGGTGTACAGCTCGCCGGTATACGAACGCACTGTGGTCGTGCGAATGCCGACATGCTCGACAATGCCCTGCACATCTCCGACAAGTTCGACCTTTTCACCAATGGTGTACGGATCCTCGAACAGAAAGCTGATGCCAGTCAAATAATCGCTGACCAAAGGCCGGGCACCCAGGCCAAAACCAGCAGTAAACAAGCCTATGACCCAGATAATGGTATTGGTCGACACATTGAGCAGCACTAAGATGGCAGCAATGGCAAAGACGATACCGAAAATGCTGATGACATTGCTGATGAGACCCTGGAGCGTGCGCACGCGCTCACGGCTAACCGGCTTTTTACTGCGTGCCATCGCACTGAGACGTACTAGACGGCGCGCCAATGGTGTGGAAAGGCGATGAATCAGCCATGCGATCAAAATGACGATGGCGACGCTAATCCAGAAACCCAGAAGCGTATCGCTGTTCAGCGTTGAACGGATGAAGTCGATCAAACTGCTCACCTGTCACCTCTGCGGACAGCCGCATTGATAGAGTCATTTTCGGCCGATTGATAGTAGATACGCTGTGTCGGGTAAGCCAGATCGATCGAATCGTGTTCGGCAATCACATCGAGAATATCTTCCCAATACATTTCAACGGCAGCGCGGCGGTGGCGCGGATTACAAACATGCCGAATCGTCAGCAAGACGCCACTGTCCAACACCTTGGTGTAGACGCGCGATGACAAATTATCATAACGGACAGGAATCCGCAGCGCCGCTTTACGCACTTCCGAGCGAGCATCGGCAATCATTTCGGCCGAATGGCGTTCGGCAATCTCTTGAAGTAGCCGCTTGGCAAGCCGCCAGTCACTTTCAAACGTGATCAAGACATTGATTTCATTCCATATAAATTCAAAAGCACCAGTAAAACTGGCCACGGGATGGCTGAAAATCAGTCGATTGGGAACATGAACCAGCCGCCCTGTACTCTGATCAGCGTCTACCCAATTGCGAATCTCCAGCAGAGTAAATTGAAAGTAACGAATATCAACCACATCACCCGCCACGCCGTCGATCTCAATGCGATCACCCATTTCAAACGGGCGACGGGACACGATAAACAACCATCCGATCAAATTTGTAATTGGATCTTGCAGTGCAATTGCCAAACCGGCTGACAAGAGGCCTAGATAAGTGACAAAAGACCCGGAACCGGTGAACCAGACACGGCTGATCAGCAACAAGCCAATCACCAGGCCAACATATTCAACGCCCTTGCGCCATGCATAAATCGTCGCCGGATTATCGGTACGCCGCGCCACCACCCTGGTTACGACGAAGCGCACCAGCATCAGCAACAAGATGATGAGTGCAGTATAAAATAACTTCACCTGCAGGTCAGGTGACAGGTTGAGCGTGGTTTCAATCCATTCAGAAATTGTGTCCATGATATTCTTCAGGTGACAGTCACTTTCGGGGAAGTGACTGCCACCTCTGATAGCTGTTCCAATGCGGCCAACACGCTATCATACCATCTTCACTGGCGCTGGCTATGAATGGCAAAATTCTATGATCGACTGCTGAGGAAATGGTGTGCGGTAATGGGTTTATGGCGCTATTCGGCCGAATTTGGCTCGACAAACACTTGCGTTGAACGCTGATCGGAATGCACTGGTCCGTGAGCACCGCGCGGATCGTTTGCTACACGAAATTCAGCGGTCGGTGCAACCCTGATGCCAGTCGCAGTCAACGTGCGCACGGCTACGCCATCCCGGTACAACACCGTTGTCCGCGTCCGCTGATTGGGTCCGATCAAGCGCACACAATCCGGTTCAGCGTAGCGCAATACTGCCGGTGCATCCAGCCGCCTGGCACAGAAAAATAGCACGCCTGGCCCACCGGAAACACCGATATGCTCAGGCGCCTGCGGACCTAATCGGTCGAAAACGAGGATACCGTCTACCAGTCGCCCGCTGAACGTTCGGACATGCAGTGGACGACCGCGAAATGCGATGTTGGTCTGTCGGTAAACTTTGCCGTCAAAATCGATGTAGACAAGGTTGTGGTAGGGTGCGGCGCCGGGCGATCCGCTGTGCCGATCGGCGGTCAGCGGATTGCCCGCCAAATCAAATATCTCGACGTGATCGTGCCATACACCGCTCATTTGCAACAGGCTATGGCCGACAGAACCAGGAACAAAACTCGTCATGGGCCGTTCAGGGGACATTTACGTGCGTTTGATCTGTTCATATTCGGCCGAAACCAGCGAAAAACAGCGCATGTCGTGCATTTGACCCTTAATGTACATGTATTGCCGCAACACACCTTCCTCGACATAACCGATCTTTTTGAGCAGATGATCTGACGCGACATTTTCCAGCATCACAAACGCTTCGAGGCGCACTAATCCTGCATCTTCAAAACCGAAACGCGTCAGTTCACTGACCGCTTCCGTCATGATACCCTGCCCCCAATAGGCCGGCAGCAAATCATAGCCAATTGCGCCCCGCCAGTCGGAGTGTATATACAAACCACACGTGCCTATCAACGCGTCTGACGGCTTGAGCGTAATGCCCCAGCGTATGCTGACGTCATCGGCATAGCGGTCGGCAAACCGTTTTACCAGTGCCACCGCTCCGGATTCATCGGTGAGTGGCTCCAGGTCGTAGTAGCGGCATACTTCGGGGTCGGAAAACAGGCGGTAAAGGGCGGGAATATCGGCCGAATCGATAGCCCGCATGCGCAGCCGTACCGTTTCCAAAACCGGGAATTCGTCAAAAATAGATTCGTCCAGCACCTTACGTTCTACTGCCCTACAAATTTATACCGAAAACAAAGCCTGTCCTTGCGTCTCCACCACCATTTTAGCAACTTCCAGGCGTCCACGCTCCATCGGAAACGCCTGCACCAACCCCATCGACAAATCGCGGATGCCACGTGCGATCACACCATCGTTGCCGGTGTTGCTCGTGCCACATGCCTTGAGCGCCAGTTGCGCAACCTCAAACGCCGCTTCACAGGTGACCCCTTTGCACATGCGCCATTGCTGCACGACACGTTCTTTGGGCAGCAACGGTGGTTCCGCCGTCTCCAGTTCGAGTTGGCGCCGCAGCCACAAATAAGCCGTTTCCAGTTGCACCGTCATTTGACCGATCAATTCCTGATGGAACGGACTGGTCGCAATCGGCCGACCCGTGTCGCGAAAGGTGCGCTGCAGCAAAAAGTTGAGCGCAAAATCATAAACGCCCTGCGCCGCACCGAGATAGACGGCAATTCCGGCCAACTGATTACCGACAAAACTGCCGCGACTCATCTGCATCATACGCACAAAAGCGCCGGGGATTGCCAGCGCGTTTTCATCCGGCACGAACACGTTTTCCAGCACAATGCCCTGCGTCGCAGTGGCACGCATTCCCAAAGCGTCCCACTGCGACCTTTCTGACACACCTGCTGCCTGTTGATCGACAAAAAACAGCGCAATACCGCCGGCATCTTCCGTGCCGGCAATTTTGGCTGTCACCAGATATTCATGCGCCACACCGGTTGCGCACCCGAAATACTTGACGCCGGAAAGTGTCCAACCACCGGCGGCCTGCGTCGCTTCGGTTGAAATGACGACGGCGCTTTGACTGCTCTTGGCCGATTCGCTGGCAAAGTTCGCCAACCAACGGCGCTGTTTGCCCATCCGCCACAGAACCCCTTCGGCAAATTCACGTACTTTAGGCGCTTCGTCGGCGTCAAACAAGCCTGCTTCGAGCGCTTCCAGTGCCAGCAAACCACGGGAAGCGCTGCTACAATGGAAGAAGTATGCCAGCGCCGTGCTGGGACACGCTGTGCCCATGGCGAAAGTCGCTCCGGCCAAATCGCGCAATGTGCCACCCATACCGCCGTATTGCTCAGGCACAATCAATCCCAGCAAACCGGAATCGGAAAGTAATTGCACATGTGGCCGATAGAATTCGCCGCTGCCGTCGGCCTCAGCAGCATGTTCGCGCAAGGCAGGCAAAACGCTTTCGATGACGTGTGCACGTTCAATTTCGGCCGATGTCATGCGCTCTAAAAAACGGGAGGCGGTCAGTGGGTGTTGTGATGAGGCTGTCATGTGTGTCCTAAGCAAGCGGCAGGTGGTTGGTTGTGGTAGCGGATACAGTCAAATCATGCGTCTGTTTCATAATCGACGGCAACGACTGATGACATGACTGTACGCATGAATGCAAGAACTTCCTGATGATACGGATGCGTCTGGTAAGCTTCCATGCCGGCCAAATCGTCAAAACGCGCAATCAAGGCAATGTCGTAAGCGCGTTCCGCAGCGACGACGTTGCTGCCCACTTCGATGGCGCGTAAAGTCGGTACGCGCCCTTCCAGCGAACGCAATTTGTCGATGGTACGCTGCACGTTGGCGTCACTCACGTCCTTCAATTTGAACAGCACAACATGAACCAACGGTTTGCCAAATGGAGGTGCCAGCGCTTCACCGTCCTCGTAGCTCAGCGATAACCGCATGATGCGTTCGTTGCCTTCCATTTCGCCCGTCTCTACAAAACCGAGTTTGCCGTAGAACGGGCCGGGATTGCCTTCAATCGGATTGTAGCTGACCAGCAATTCAGTAGCCTGGGGGCGCGTTTTGACGTAGGCGATGACGAGTTCGACTGCTTTTCGGCCGAAATCCATGCGCTGATACCGTTTGTCGATCATCAAACGCCACAAAAAATATTCCGGTTTGCGCGGTTTGTCCGACAACATCACAAAGCCGACAGGCGTTTCATCAGCATAAATGGCACGATACCATGCTGTCTCTCCGGCAAAATGAGCTTGCGCCAGGCTGACAACATTAGTCGCCACCATCCGCTGCTGGTGTTCAGCCACTTCCAGATCAGCCACGGCTTTCAGGTTATCGGTCGTAATAGGTCGCAACGTTACCGTCGAAGCAGTTGTAACTTCATCCATCGCTCAATTCTCCTTTCGCCCGTCGTCTCTCAATTGCCTTCAACGCCTCGCGCTTGCTCAAATTGGACAAAACGGCGTCGTGTTCGGCCACAAATGCTTCAACCCATTGCGGATTACTATACGAATAATCGCGCAACGCCCAGCCAATCGCCTTGCGAATGAAAAACTCTGGCTCATGTGCCAGCATCAGAATCGTTTCAGCGAGCAGATCACAGTTGGTTCTGGTTTTCTGCCTGAGATGAGCCAGCAGCGAGGCACGCCGCACCCACATTCCGTCATCAGTACGCCACGCCATCAGATATGGCTCGACAAACCGGGGATGCTTCCTGTACAGGCCACTTACGATCTTGCCTGCGATCCAGTCAAGCGTGTCCCACCAGTCAGACGACTTTACCAGACGCTCATAAACTGACCATTGCTCAATGGCGTAAAACGGTTTCGATTCAGCCACGCGCAGTGCCTGGTACATTTCTTCACGATGGACGCCATTCCACAACTCAAAAATGACCGTTTCGTAGTCAGCGACTGCCTTGATCGGGTATTTTTTCAACGCTACACGAAATACCTGGTGACACTGCTTCGACTGTACGCCGTAGAATGGCTGGTCGGTTTTCATGTACGCTGCCATTTGCGCCGCCCGTTCCCCATCAGCTTGATCGGCCAGAGCCTGTCGCATGGCCGGGATAATTGGATGCATGTGTCTTTCCTTTATCGCTGATTATTGCTGTAAAATGGCGGCGCTACGCGAGATGGTGCATTTTTGCGGGTAGCGGCTCACCCAAAAATGTCTCGATAGTGCGTGAGACGGCAGCGATACCGGCCACGTCGATCCCGGTATCCACGCCCATCGCCTGCAGCATGTTTACGGTATCCTCAGTAGCGATGTTGCCTTTGGCGCCTTTGATGAACGGGCAGCCACCCAACCCGCCAAACGACGTGTCGAAATGGGTTACACCGCTTTTGAGTGCCGAGAGCAAATTAGCCAATCCCATCCCGCGTGTGTCATGCAGATGGAGTACGATGGGTATGGTGCCGGCTATCGGCCGAATTTCCTGCACGACACGCCTGATTTGTTGTGGATTGCCCAATCCGGCCGAATCAGCCAGCGACAACTCATCAATGCCCATTGCCAGAAATCGCTTGGCCAGATGGACAACCTTGCTCCGATCAATGTCACCTTCGTAGACACAGCCAAACGCCGTTTGTACACCGGCGCGCACACACATGCCCCATTCACGCGCCTGCATGACCATAGCTTCCATGCGCCGCATGCCTTCTTCAATTGACGAATTGGCGTTTTTTTGGCTCAGGGTTTCACTGGCAGGCACACCCATATCGACATGTGTGAGTCCGGCAGCATGGGCGCGCTCCAGCCCGCGCATGTTGAGGACGAGCCCGTTGTAGATCACGTCGTCGTGTCGCGGCAAACGGGCACACAGTTCCTCGGCATCGGCCATTTGCGGAACAAGACGGGGGTGGACAAACGAGGTCACTTGAATGCGCTTCATGCCCGCTGCAATGACCCCTTCAATTAGCTCCAGTTTTTTGTCGACCGGCACATATTTTTCCTGTGTCTGCAATCCGTCGCGCGGACCAACCTCAATGATTGTCGCTGTTGACGGCAAAGTAGGTTCATCGAGGCTTTCGCTACGACGCCACAACCTGTTGTGATAGAGCAATGGCATGTCACTGTCGCTGACACCCAAATCGACCACCTGACCGACGAATATGGTGTGATCGCCACCGTCATAAGTCGCCCACACATCGCAATCGACCCACGCCAGCACATCCGGCAAAATCGGGCAGCCGGTCACCGCCTCAAATGTGTCGATGCCGGCGAAGCGATCGGTCATATCCGGCATCATCCCGGCGAAACGCATTCCCCATTCTGCCTGATGCGCACCCAATACGTTGACGGCAAAATTACCGCTGTCAGCGATCACTTTATGGGAAAACATGCGTTTATTGAGCGATACAGTCACTAACGGCGGGTCAACGCTCAAGCTGTTGAATGAACTGGCGGTGACGCCAATTGGTGTGTCGTTGACTCTTGTTGTCACGACAGTCACACCTGAGGCAAACTGGGACATGGCTTGCTTGAATGTTTCGGCCGAAATAATCATAGCGTTGCTGTTACTGACGCGCCTCGATTTCCCGAATCCGCGCGATCTGCTTCAGATTCCATTCGTCGTCAGTAAACGGGGTCTCAAACCATGCATTGAGAATTTCGTCGGCAATGGGCAGCGGCGTCGCCCGCAAACTGAGCGCCAACACGTTGGCGTGATTCCACTTGCGCGCGCCACGTGCCGTTTCGGCGTCGTGAACCAGCGCCGCCCGTATGCCGTTAACTTTGTTAGCGGCCAGGCTGGCCCCGGTGCCCGTCCAGCACATCACGATGGCTTCATCCGCTTCGCCCTGAATCACCCGCTCCACGGCCTGAACTGTAACGACCGGCCAATCGGTCGCATCGCTGCTTTCTGTGTCTGCTTGCGGCCCGAAGTAGGACGTTTCATAGCCACGCTGTTGCAAGGTCTTCAGGACAAAATCAACCAGTTCAGTATGCTCATCGCTGGAAACGGCAATATGCATTGTCACCTCGCAGGCTCAGCAAAAAGATCGCGTTTGTTAAAATTTGCCGTCAGGAAACGTTTGGTAATTTTGACGCGTGTCAGCCACTCAATGGCCGCACCGTTTTTGTCATTTGCCAACACGTTATCAGCCAACCACGGTGTGACGGTTTCAACCCGGTCGCCGAGAATGTTGAAGATGCGCTTGGCGCTCTCCAATCCATCGGGATCATCGGCATATTGATCGGTGATGAACTCTGTAATGACGATCCCTGGGCTGAGTCTGCCGACTTTGACCGGTGTATTACTGACTTCACTAGACAACGACTTGGTGAGAAATGTGACGGCCGCTTTGCTCATACCATAGACGCTGATGCCGTCGCGTGTGCGACCGTTGGAGCCGAAGCCTTCCATGTTGTAGAGAAAGCCACCGCCCTGTTTGAGCATCCCCTGTATGGCAATGCGCGATCCGTTGAGCACCCCTTTGATATTGACATCGACAATGGCATCTGCTTGTGCCGGGTCCACTTCCCAGACGGGCAGCATGGGATGACCGATGCCGGCATTATTGATCCAGATGTCGATTCGGCCGAAATGATCGGCCGCCGAGCGCCACAAGGCAGCTATTTGTGCTGCATCAGCGACATCACATGGGCAACCGTGCATCCGATCATCGGGATATTCGGCCGAAAGCTTCGCAACGGCCGCATCAACTGAACGCTGACTACGGCCGCTGATGACAACCTGACAATCGCGCTCCAGGAACGCATTTGCCAGCCCAAAGCCGATGCCGCGTGTACTTCCGGTAATGACGATAGTTTTCATTGTATCTGCCTGTCAGTAAGTCGCCGCCAGCACTTCTTTTTCCACCTGCCACTCCAGCACGCCGAATGTCATGTACTGACGCTTGTCGGAAGCGAGAAAATCCCAGACGACGCTCATGCGATAGGTGTCATCGATCAGGAACTCGCGTCCTCGAATCTTGAGCGCCTCGCCGTAGATGTGTTGACTGGTGTACAGGGCGCGACCATAGCCGATGCTATTGCCGAAGATGTCCGGCCCTTCATACGTGTGGTAGATGCCGCTGCGACGGCGCAAAAATGTGAACTCGCGATTGATAACGCCGGATATGGAGATGGTGGTTTCGGCCGAAAGCAGCGTCTTGGGCACGTAATGTATTTCAACCTGATTCACACCTACTTTTTCCTGCGCTGCATTGTAAACGTCCATTGCGCCGTGCCACGTACCGGCGTATTTCATCGGCAACACATGCGGCTTCTTGCCGTTGGCAACTTCCGTTTCGACAAACGCATCAATGATCGCCCGTGTCTCAGGATTCTCTTGATAGTCGAAGGCGACTTTGTAAATGCCGTTGAACACGCCGTTTATCGTCGGGCCGTCGTAGAGCAGCGACGAATAGACTTGCGTTGTGCCATTGTCGATGACGTGCACCATCGTGCGCAGGTCGCTCGTCCAAGCCGGTGAGTAGTAATTGGCATCGACGAGTAAGCCGTACGGATGGCCTGCGCCCATGAAGTCAGGCCCCATGTAAATGCGATCGGTACCGTTGTCGGCGACGCCAAACGCAAATTTTTGCGCTTCAAAGCGGGCTCGCAGTGGGCCGACGGCGTCGAGGCGTGTATCCATGTAATAAGTTACCCGGTCGCCTTCAAAGACGCTCGAACGATATACTTTGTTGTAACCGACGTGATTGCCCGCCGCGTCAAAGACGGACGGGCGGCCATGCCATTCGCCGGCGATCGATTGCTGCCATTGGCTTGGTTTTTTTGCTTCTGTCACGTTGTTCCTTAGTTCGTAACCCCATTTATGGGGTGCTGTTTTGTAGCCCGTGATTTATCGCCGGGCGATGATCGTCAATTCGTCGCTGCGCCTGCCCGGACATGAATGCCCGGGCTACAAAGTTGCACCGGATAAATCCGGCTTGGTGATGGTCGTTGTGTTCGCATTTTAATTTCAATTCGGCCGATGCAATCAGCCCCATTCATGGGGCGCCTAATGTAGCGCGGTGATTTGTCGCCGGGCTACGATGAACCGTCAAGAACTCATGAATCCAGCCGATCCATCGCCATTATTTCATCCCGCCAACGCGCATCCTCAACAAGATAAATCGACTGATGCTCTCGAACATACAACACACCGTCACCGTCGGCCAGACGTTCCAAAATTGGAATCGTCGTCCCATTTTCGTGATGTTCCTTTTGTCGCTTCACATACGCGATGTAATTGGGCAACGGTTCCCTGCGTTTTGTCGACCAGACCAGATGGTAAAACAATTGCCAGTAGGGCATCTAGACCTCGGCAGGCGATTGTCGTGCGTTAACCGGTTGCGCCTGCTCCGGTACGGGTGGTGGCAAGTGTCGAGCCGTTGCCACGAGTCCAAGGGCAAACACCAATTCGTCCAGATTTGTGATCAGACCGATTGTCGCACCCGCTGCCGAAGCAACAAACATGAAGATCGACGCGGCCAACAGCCAATACCAACCCGTTTTGCGGGCAATGCCGATACCGCAAGCGATGAGCATGATTACGGTCACAATCGCGGGTACTGGCGGCCCGACTGATGCGCCGTTGGCGTAGCGAATTGCATCGCCGTCAAACGCGACTTCCAGGTCCAGACGGGCTATATCTAGAAATGCACCGAGGGAAATCAGCAAAATCGTGACGACGATGAAAAACGCCGTAGTCTTTCGGCCGAATGCCCATGAGACGCCGGCATTGCGTGCCAGATGCAAGCCTACCAGGATTAACAGCGGTGTGATCAGGGCGTGGATCACGTAGCGCGGTGTGTTCAGTGATTGCAGCAGGTCACCTTCACCGATAAATCGGCCGAATCCCACGCTGAAGTTATCATACGCCAGACCAAACAGCGTCAGCACCAAAAACAATAAATACAGACGCTTGTATACGATCAGTTCGCGCACGGCCATGATGAGTAAGACCAGTTTCAGGATGCCAAAACCAATGTAAACAAGCGATACCATGTGTCGCTACTCCTGAGTCAGGCAGGCAATGCTTGCGTGCGCAGCAATTCGCGCAGTTCTTCGCTGGTGTCGTCACCGACGAGACGGGCGACCTGTGCCCACACTTTGTCGACTTCCGGATCGAAGATGGCGTTGCGATTGCGCTGATCACGTGCAGCGAAATCGGTGTGGTTGAGTGAGGCGATGGTTTCGGCCGAAACACCACGCCTGACAATGTCAAACCAGTGCGCCATGTACTGCGCAACATGTCCGTCAATCTGCGCAAATGCATCTTCACTGGCGCGATATGCCAACATCCACGGCGACATAACCGCCAGTTGGCGCGGCGTCAGATGAGCGCGCTCCAGACCTTCAATATCGCGTGCTGTTTCGACCAACGGCGTCAGCGGATGCATCACTTCGTCGATATACGCCAGATTCGCACCCAGGTCAACGCGTGGAATCAAGTCGAGATGGAACGCAAAGTGAGGTCCCGCCAGCACGGAGTCGAGCGTGAAATGCGGGACAGCACTATCCGGCGCCGTAAAGGCAAACACCATGTGCGAATCGAGGCCGATCATTGGCACCGCAAGACCAATGTAGACCAGTTTGTGAATCGGCCCTCCGGAAAAGAGGCGTACCGTACCGACCGACTCCGGCGACATTGGGCTGGACAGCACTTTGTAGGGGTTGCCGTGCTCAGTCAGGTCAAATCGGCCGATAATGGCGTCCAGTGTGTTCTGCGCAAGCCGATGTGCAAGCGACATGACTAATTAAAGTCCTCATACACGTCGGAATCAGCGCCATTGGTGCTAGTTGAACGCTTTGCCGACCGGCGTGGGTCGCCCGGGCGGCGCAATTTGCTATCGTCCGGCTCATCCTGACCTTTTACCGGAACTTCCTTCATGATCCACGCATTAGCCAGTTCCGGCACTTCGCGTCGCGCCGGAGACGGAATGACCACAGCCTGGTAGTTAGCGTATTCGGCGCGAATGCGGTGCATGTCGATACCCCATCCCATGTCGAGATATTTGTTGCGCGTTTTGCGGAACGCCACTTGAATAGCATCTGACCTGACATGCAATTCTGCCGCCAAATCATACGGCAACAATTCGGGGCGCTGCGCCATCACCATCGGCCGATCCTCGTTGAAAATCTTGATCACGCGTCGCTCTGCGTCGCGGTCTGCCCATTTGCCTTTGAAAAAGTCACGCAACAACTGCCATTTAGTGATAGTTTTGTTTTCGTTGACCGGCACATGGGCGTTGAACAGCCGTTGAAATCCGAACGGCAACTGCACTTCAAGCAAGGTGACATTTGGCATCCACCATGTATTGGTGACCTTGATAGGCGCTCGTTCCTTATCGCTCTTGTAAAGACGGCTCCACAAACCTTTGGCGCGGTTGGGCATAAAATCAATCGTCGCGCGCGCAGACAGATCGTTGATGTATTCGACATTGTAATCTTCGATTTCCGGTTCGTCGCGGTTACCGAATGAACCGCCATGAACCCACGCGCCATGCGAAAAGTCGATACCGTTTTCCAATGCGCGTGCGTAGTGGACGTCCCACTCATAGATGCCGGTTGTACGACGCAAATCGGGATTGTCGAAGTGGGGCAATTCGGGCATCGGTGGTCGCTCTGCTTCGGGCAAATCGCCAAGAAATGCCCAGATCCAGCCGTATCTGTCAACTGAAGGATAGGCATCGACGCGCGCTTTTTTAGGAATGCTGCGACCGGGCGGATTGGCGGGAATCTCAATGCAAGCGCCATTTGGTTCGTATTTCCAACCGTGATACGGACAGCGGATGCAGTCACCTTCGGTAAAACCATCAGACAGTGCGCCGCCGCGATGGACACACAGATCGCTCATGACAACCGGATTGTTTTGTGTATCGCGATAAAGTACCAATTCCTGCCCGAGAATGGTCAGTCGCATCGGTTCGCGGGTAACCTTTTCGCTAAATTCAATGGCGTACCAGAAATTTTTGATCATGATTCACTCCCTTCAACTACGACGATGGTGGAAAGCATAAGAGTAAAACGGGAATACAATGGGTGCCGCTATCTTATCGGCCGAATGTCAAATAGCTGCATATAACACAGAACGGAGAATCGAAAGCGATGGCATCTCGATTCTCCGCCCAAGCGGGACCGGTCCTCCTGCCAAGAGCAGTAGTCGGTGACACATGATCACCGACACTGCCGGTTACCCATCTCCATTATACCTCTCGGAAATGATCGATCAATCGATTTCACGGATTAATTGCGAATTCCCATTCAACGGTTCAGAAGTGACAATCTGCACCATACGCGCAAGCATGTTACCCGTATCCTGAACGCGCCGATCCCACAAAGCGATGAAAGACTCCAAATGGGTTGCGCCTGTTTGCATAGCTCTGTAGTGCGTTGACCATTGTGCTGCCAACGCGCCAATTGCCGACAGCAATGTTTCTACTTCATCGTAGGCCACGGCAGAGCGAAACAAAGCCATCGCCATGTCAATGCGTCCACCAAAACCGCGCGGCAAATTGCAGTCGCGTCCCAGCTTGATGATCGTATTTCGGCCGAACCACAAACCGCTGTAAGCCGGTATCGCCAAAAAACGCACGATGTCTTTGATACTGGATCGTTCATCATCCAAAATATTGGGTGTAGACGGCAAAACATCATTCAAATCAGTTAGCGGCGGCCGGGCCGCCATATGCTCTGCAACAACTTCCCATGTCAGATCAGCCAGGGCGACGTAAAACGGATGTCCATTGACACGCAGCGCCGTAAGGAAAGACGGCAACCACGGCAGCACGTGGTTCATTAGCAATTCGTGCTGCTTTGCCTGCATCTGACGCGCTACGATGGGCTTCTCTGCAACAGTGGCGTCCGCCTCTGAGCCGGCCAGAAATGCCAATAAAGCCATTTCATTGCCAATGTGATCAGGTTCTGACGGTGGCATTATCCTGCTGCTGTGCCAGGCAGCGCCAACTGCCTCGGTGATTAGTCCGCCGACAAGTCCCGTCGTGCCACGAAACATGCTCTCGTAGGGAAAAATGTCGAATCGAAAGATTCCATGGTGAGTTGCGGCAAAATCGTCAAACTGACTCAAATGGCGAGCGAGTGTCGGGATAGCTTCAACATACGGTATTGTTTCGGCCGAAACGCCTTCATGATACAGCCGACTCAACAATGTGTACGTATGATGGCGTGCTGCAGCCATTTCGGCCGAACTCAACATCCCGCCTCCAGTAAAATCATTCATGATAACAGGTTAACCAGTTCCCATATCCGGCTTGGACTGATCGGACACTCCAGAATCTCAATGCCGGTCACATGCAGCGCATCTTCCACCGCCTGTACAAACAGCGGCCCCACGGGAATCGCACCTGCCTCGCCAACACCTTTGATCCCCAGCGGATTGAGCGGCGACAGCGTTTCCATATGCGCCACTGACATCCGCGGCACATCCAGCGCTGTAGGCAGCAAATAATCCATAAACGTGCCACTGAGCAGTTGTCCGCTGCTATCATAAGCCAACTTCTCGTAAAACGCATTGCCGATACCCTGGGCAACGCCACCGTGAATCTGACCGTCAACTATCAACGGGTTGATCACCGCGCCGCAATCGTGTACCACGGCATACTGCAGAATTTCAACATCAAACGTCTCAGGATCGACAGCGACGATCATCGCATGGATACCACTGGCGGTCGCACCGTATTCAGGGCCAAAATAGTTGCTCGACTCCAACCCTGGCTCGGTACCCGGCCTGACCGCGCCCCGCATCGGATTAGCTTCCTGCGCCAATTGACCCAGCGATATAGCACTGCTCGGCACACCTTTGACGCGCACTGTGCCGCCGGTCAGCTCAAGATCGGCGTCTGCAACTTCGAGTTTTTCGCTCGCCAGTTTGAGAATCTTGTCGCGCACATCCCGCGCCGCCTCGTTGATGGCATTCCCAGCGACAACCGCGCCGCGACTGGCAAATGTGCCTGCGCCCCAATGAAATTGATCGGTATCTCCCGTGACGAGATCGACATCGGTCACCGCCACACCGAGTTGGTCGGCAACGATTTGGGCGAATGACGTGAAATGCCCCTGTCCTTGCGTGCCAATACCGGTGGCAACGCTGACGCGTCCATTGCTTTGCACTTGGACGCGTGCCCCTTCATATGGCCCGATGCCGGTCCCTTCGACGTAGCTGACAAGACCGAGTCCCAGCAAACGGCCATCTTCAGTTAAACGCCGCGCGTCTGATTCGTAGAAGTCATGATAGCCGATTCGCTCTAGTACGGTGTCCAATGCCGGTTCGTAGTTGCCGCTATCGTAGCGAAGTGCTGCAAAATCCTGAAAGATTATCTCGTTGTTATAGGGAAACTGGTCAGGCTGGATGAAGTTGCGGCGGCGAATCTCGGCTTTGTCGATGCCCATTTCACGCGCCGCGATGTCGAGCAAGCGCTCCATGACAAAAACGCCGTGCTGCCGCCCTGCACCGCGATACGGTGTCACGATGGGTTTGTTGGTGAAGACGCTGGTAAACGTGCTGTGGTAAGCCGGGATGTCGTAGCAACCGAGTAGCGTGCACTGGCTATTGAGCGGCACTGTCAAGCCGTAGGGTGCGTAGGCTCCGGCGTCGTGGAAGAAACGGTCGCGCACGGCCAGGATTTTGCCGTCTGCGTCGAGCGCCATTTCAGCGTAGTGGATTTGGTCGCGTTCCTGTGTGGTGGCGACGAAATGTTCGGAACGATCTTCGATCCATTTAATCGGCCGATTCAATTTCATACTCAACCACGGTGCCAGCATCTCCTCCGGATAAAACATCATAATCTTCGGCCCAAAACCGCCGCCGATGAGCGGCGCAATCACCCGCACCTGATTCTCTGAAAGCCCCAGAAATGCCGCCATACCGTTGCGAATAAAGACGGGCGCTTGCGTCGTGTCCCAAATAGTCAGGCGGTGAGCGCGGCGATCCCAGTCGGCAACGATGCCCCGTGTTTCCATCGGTGCTGATGCGCCGTGATCGTAATAAAAGCGGCGCTTGATAATGTGGGCAGCTTGTGCTGCAATCGCGTCGAAGTTTGCGCCATCACCTTTAATCTGCACGACGTGGGCGTTGACATTGTTCAAGTGACTAAATGCGAGTTCGAGATCGTCGTAGACTTGCGGCGCGTCGGGTTTGGTTCCAGCCTCGCAATCGACCACAGCGTCGAGCAGTTCGTAATCGACGTAGACGAGATCAGCGGCGTCTTCCGCGATGTAACGGCTCTCAGCCACGATACACACGACAGGCTCGCCGGCGTAGCGCACTTTGCCTTTGGCCAATGGAACTTGTGTACGCTGGTTGAAGATAATGTCTTTGACCGGTGGCGGAGATACGAGGAGTGGGCCGTGCTGCCAGTAGTCGCCGAGGCTTTCGGCCGAATAGACGCCAACGACGCCTTCAACCTCGAGCGCCGCCGACGTATCAATGGCGAGAATACGCGCATGGGCATGTGGACTGCGCACAAACGCCATATGTGCCATGTTGGGCAAATCGACATCATCGACAAACAACGCCTGCCCTGTCAGCAGCCGCGGATCCTCGTTGCGCTTCACTCTCTTGCCAAATTGCCGTGTTGTCATGGTTATATCCAACTACCTCCAGGCGACGAAGCGACCCCAACAAGAGGCGAGCTCCATTCCTTTCTGGACAAAGCAGCCGATGAAGTAACGTCCGGATTCGGCCGAACCAATATCATTCCCCAGATTTTCTGCATGAATGATGCCTTTATTGAACAAATTGAGGTGCATATCCTGATAATATTTGTCGAGCGGATAGATCGCGTCCCAATCCGCGCCATATTGGTCGATCAGCTTCTGGTTGGCTTCGGCAAACGTCTGCGGATGCCAGATGCGTTGGATCGTGTTCATCGGATGTTCCATCGCCACACAATCGACCCCCAACCAATTGATTTTCTTTTCCAGGCACCAGTCGGCAAAATCGGGTGACGGACCGGGATGTTTGATCATGTAACGGAATTCATCCGATTCAGGGCTGATCCAGCCGTAACGATAGTAGCCCGTTTTGATAATCAGGATGTCACCCGGTTGCACAGCGACGACACTTTCGACCATCGCCGGTGTGTAGACGCTCGAATCACTGACCAGATGACCTATGTCGGCGATCACGCCTGGGCCAAACCACGTTGCAAACGGCATTTGGCCGATGGTGCGACCGGCGGCGTGGAAATGTTTCTCGCCGTCCATATGCGTGCCCAGGTGGAAACTGGCGCGACAATGGGCGTTGTTGCGTCCCAGGCCAAAGTATTGGCCGCCAACCCGTTTGGTGTACTTGACCGACAGCGGTTCGTAATTGGCCCATTGTGGTGTTTGCACACTGAACGGAACAGTCATGTCAAGCCATTCGGCCGAATCGAGCTGCTCATCAAACTGATCTTGCGTCATCCCATCCGGCGCGGTTAACGCCACCGCCCTACACCAAGCGCTCTCAACCTCCATAAACGGAATCGGCAGCAGCATGAAATACGCGCGCCGCGTGCCCATTTCCGCAATTTGACCGCCCAATCCTTCAGCGAACAACAGGCCCGATTGGGGCATGACGATGTGTGTCAGGTAGTGATAATCTTCCGGCGAAAACAGATCATCCCATGCAAGGCCATTTGTTGTCTGCAATTTGGCGTTGGCTTTGTCGAATTCACGTGCGTGTTGATAGCGGATGTTGGTGTTCATCGGGTGTTCGGCCGAACCGCAATCGACGCCGATCACTTTCAATCCCATGTCGAGCGCCCACTGGAAAAATTCGGCCGAAGGTCCCGGATGCCGCACGTAATAGCCGAATTCCTTGTTCTCAATGCCGCCCTGTGCATTGGCGTCAGGCGTATCCGGCTGGTCAAACGTATGGCGATGATAGCCGGTGTTGATGATCAGAATGTCGCCCTTGCGCACATCGGCACGGCTCGTGATCATCTCCGGGGTGTAGAGGCTGTAATCTGAAACGGTGTCGGAAATATCGACGACGACGCCCGGTCCAGCCAGACGCGACAACGGAATGTCACTGATCGCCTCTGCGCCGGAGTGAAAGGCACGTGGCCCGACAATGTGCGTGCCGGTATTGTTGCTCCACTCGATCAATTGGCCGTTGGCACCTTGTCCACCGCCGAACGCGCCGGTCAGCCGCTTGAAGAAATGAACTTGCAGCGGCATTTCGCCGGGAAACGGCGGCGTGAAAATGCTCAGCGCCTGCGTCAAATCATACCAAGTCGCTGTCTGCAATAAGCCTGCTACTGTCATTGCCGCCATCTCCTCAATGTGAACTACGGATTCAGTGGAATCACTCCCGGTATCGGCTCAACGCGCATGGTGACGACAAGGGTATTCTCACTGATGTCCACAGCGTCGTATTGGTGAATTTCTCGGCCGATTGTGTCAGCAATCGAGCGCATGAATTCGGCCGAAATGTCATCATTTATTCGTTCGAGCGTAGCCGCATCCAGTTGCAAATTATCATTGACAATCTCAAAACGCAATACGCCGTCTTCAATTGCAAAAGTCAGGTCCATAGACGCATCATATGTTGTTCCATCGTTGGTGTTTGCCACGCCGTCCAGGTGAAAATGGTCGTCAACAAAACCATAATCATTCTCGATTTGCGCAAACAATGGCTCGCCGTTGCCCAATGTCGCCCCTTCGCGCACAGCATCGCGTACGTCGGAACGAGGCAAACTCAAATCCACGTTTTCAAGCGGTGGTGATAGCAAACCACATGCTGTACCAAACCACAACACAACAGGCACAAACAGTCCAGTTACTAACCTGGTCGCAAGACCCCATTTAAGCATCTCACACCCCCACTGCTTGCCCTTTACGGCAAAGCTGCTGTTACAAAACTTTCACTGCATCTCCCACGCGCATCGTACCGTTCCGCACTATTTTACACGTCACACCCGCTCGCCAATCAGGCGTCAACGCATCGCGCAAACCCATGTAGGCTTCGTCCATGACATGGCATGGCTTCGTTTCGCCAGTCACTTCGAGGACGACGTCGCCGATTTCCATGCGCGTTCCGGCACAATCGCTCAGTACGACGCCATCGACAAATAGATTGGCGCGTCGCGTTGTCCACGACAATGCGACACCTAATTCGGCACAGGCTGTTTCCCATGCGTCTTTGAACACCACAGTGACTTGACGGTTGCCGCGTGTGTGATAATCGCCATGCAGTCCGGTTGAGACTTCGGCCGAAACCATATCCACCCGTTGCATCGGCGCATCCGACTGTGATTTCACGGCAATATCGATTAAAGTTGATGACATCATAGAGTTTTCTCCTTGAATATGGCCATTGTGTGACAGGGCGACTTTGTTGTGTCAGTTCATTGGCGGTATGAACAGTTTATAGATCGGCCCGGCTGATATCGTGCCGACATAGATGTTTCCTTGATTATCTCGGCCGAATGATGTGATCCCGCCTTCAGGCAAAATACCCAACTCTTCAGCATACGCTCTTCCGCTGTCATTGCGCAAAACTCGTATTCGATCAGAACACAAGTCACTGAAAAGTGGCATAGACTGTGCTGCCGGATCGTTATTCGGATAATAGACTTCACCCATGACGACGGCACAGCCCGTATCGTGTGAGTAATAGTATGCTGGTGGCACAAACAAAGTCAAATCCTCGCAAGGCCATCCGGTGTACAAAACCAACGGGCCTTCCATACACGCCCAGCCAAAATTGGGACCCTGTGTACCGACTGGAACAATGTCGATTTCTTCGAATGCGCGATCGCCGACATCGCCAATATACGTGTGACCGTAAAAAGGATCAAATGCTATTCGCCACGGGTTGCGCAATCCCTTACCCCAAATCGAATAAGATGCGTTGAATCCGTCAATCGTCGACGCTTCTGCAGGAGGCACAACGCTTTCATCGACGTTAAGCATCAATATTTTACCTTTGGGGCTATTGCTGTCCTGACCGTTTCCCAGCTCTGAATTGTCGCCGACGCCCATGTACAGGTACCCATCAACCGGGCTGAAGCGTAGTGCACCGCCAAAATGGATTTCATACCCCATGTTGAATTGGAGAAGGATTTCCAGCGAGTCCGGCTGTGCTACGTTGGGATCGGCCGAAACAGTAAATCGGGCTAAAAACAGTGCCAATTCGCCCGTCGCCACATCACGTCCTGTATAGTTCAAAAAAAAGTAGCCGTTCGCCGCATAATTAGGATGGAAAGCTAGGCCAAACATGCCCTGCTCAAAGCCATTGTCATCGACAAGATGTGTGATGTCGAGAAAAACGGATGCATCGCCGTTCAACTGCATCACCTGGATTCGGCCGATGCGTTCAACCACAAATAACCGGTCATCGCCCGCATGAACAATATCAGTCACGGTTTCAAACAACGCCGTTGACGGTTCGGCGGCAAAAACCAAAGGCTCCGTCACGGTCACAATGGGCAAAAAAGTTTCAAAACTGTTCTCACGCGCATCTGCCCTGTCAAAAGTCAACCCGAGCACCATTGACATTGCACTCATACAAATTACAACGACATGTTTCAAGTTCACAATCGGTTCCCCCCAAACGCCAACTAGCTGCACCACCCATCAACAACTTAAAAGACCCGACCACGTCCGCCAAGACGCTCAACATGAACAGGATCATAACAATCCCCGTACTTCGTCATGGGCATCGAATCTTTTTTCTCCATCAATTCATCATACTCATCATCATCCACTATTGCCACAATGCGTGCAATGCTCGCTTCGCCATCGACAAAGCGCCACGGAAAACAGCCAACCTGTACCCGTCGATTGACCAGCAAGTCGATGTCGCCGCCCACACATTCCGCGTGAATGATTCCTTTGTCAAACAGCCACAAATGCATCATCTGGTACATATCCGGCGTGAAAATCTCGGTCAGCGCCTTGCCGTATTTGGCACGCATATGTGCGTCACAATCTTTGGCCTGTGCCGGCATCCAGTCGCGAATCTTCGTATTCATTGGGTGATCGGCGCTGCCGCAATCGACACCAATCCATTTGATTTTCTTGGCGATGCACCACTCAGCAAAACGCGCGTCCGGACCGGGATGCATGACCATGTAGCGCACTTCATTGCCGTACGGCTGATCCCAACCAAAGTGATGATAGCCAGTATGGATGATGAGAATGTCGCCTTCGCGCACTTCAACGCGTTCCTCGATCATCTCCGGCGTGTAGATGTCATAATCGCCGCAGCAATCACTCAGATCGACAATCGCGGCGTCGCCGGCCAGAAAATCGAAATCGAGTGACGCGATATCTTTGCCGGGTGTGTAGAAGTGAATCTCGCCGTCGAGGTGCGTGCCGACGTGATTGCTGTGTGTGACGAGTTGTCCGTTTGCGCCATTAGGAGCCAGTCGCTTGAAATACTTGACCTGCAAGGGTTCGTAAGTCGGCCATGCAGGTGTGCCGATACCTAATGGAATGGTCAGATCGATGAATTTCATTTGAGTTCTCGTTGGAAATCGCTCAAAAGCAGAACTTTGATTTCTGTTATCTTACGTAACTGGCGGTCATTCGTTAGAAAATGGGTGGCGTTGGCTTGCAGAGCTGTTGCTATCTGAATCGCATCCGGGGTGCGCAGTTGATAAGCGGCGCGAAACTGGGCAGTCCGTTCAGCCACATCAGGTGTGACATTAATCAGTGACAATCCTACCGAATCCTGCAAGATTTCGCGATAGCGTTGTGCTAATTTTGGCCGATTGTTTCGTAATGGTTGAACCAAGACTTCTGCCAGCGTGATTGTGGAAGTTACAGCTTGCAGCGTACCAGCATCCAACGCAGCAAAAACTGGCTGCACAATTGTGTGGAAATTGTCATTGCGCTCAATGAAGTAAATGAATGGTGCGGTACCGACAATCGTATTCCTTAACTCTTCTATGATTGCCATGAATCCCGTTCCTGATCAATATAGGCTTCCACATCAATGTCAGTCCATAGCTCGGCGCCAAGTCCTTCCAATTCCATGATCGAGTGCCTTTTTGTCGAGTCGACCTTCTGCTTAATGTGTTGTGCCAATGCCTCCATAAGCATGAGCTGTTCAGTAACGGACAACTTTTGTGAACGTTGCAGTACGTCGGTATACTGTATTGACGTCATAATTCTCCTCTCTCCGGAGCATCTGGTCATGCAATATAGTGTTCTGCGAAAGCGACCAGTGCATCTTCGAAAACGTTCATTGGTGGTAAAACAAGTCCAGCACCAATCTGCCCGACGCCGGGGTCTTTGTGAGCGATACCGGTGTTGATTTGCGGTCGAATGCCCAGTTCGATCACCCTGCGGATGTCGACGCCGACCGGCGTGCCGCGAAATCCGAGGGCAGGAATGGTGAAGGCGCTGTGTTCGGCCGAACAGATTTCGTACATCTCCAAGGTTGTATTGATCGCCATCTCCGGCGTGCCGCTGATGAAGGTGACGATGGCCGGAGCAGACGCCATGGCAAACGCACCAATGCCCGCCGTTTCCGTAATGGTGCTGTCGCCGATGTCCCCACTCGCATCTTCGGCCGAAAATCCAGGAAAATAAAGGCCGTCCGGCTGTCCCACAGGTCCAGTAAACCAGCGGTCGCCAAGACCACTGACGCGAATGCCCAGGTCCGTGCCGTTGCGTGCCATCACCGTCATGATCGTGCTGCCCGCGACACCATGACCGGCGTCAGCCATCGCTTTACACGCCGCCATCACAGGATTGAGCACGCTAAGCGCATTGTCGCCGAGGAATTTAAGCACGGTCGCTACGACGAAACGATTATCTGTCGCGCTGACGATATGCGGCGCGAGTCGCGCGGTGAAAATGATCGAACCGGCCTTGTTGCGGTTGTGGCCTTCGTCGCCCATGTGCAGCGATTCGGCGAGCAATGCCCGCATGTCAAGACCACCATTCAGTTCCAGCGCACGGGCCAAAATGGGCGCCATCGTGTTGTTCATCCAGCGCAGCTTCTTGAGCACATCGGGGGCGTAAGCGCCGTAACGCAGCACTTTGCCGTACCCTTCGTTGAGATTGGAATAGGCCATGTTGCCATGTGTGACGTTCTCGATGACATAGACCTGCATTGATGACGAGGTGACGCCGGCCATCGGACCGACGGCGCTGTGTTCGTGGCACGGTTCGAGATCGATCTGGCCGGATGTGATGAAGGTTTCGGCCGAATCCCAATCGTCCGCTAACCCTTCGAAGATCAACGCCCCGACAATCGCGCCTTTCATCGGGCCTGAAGCCCGTTCCCATGTAATTGGTGGCCCGGCATGTAGCAGCAGATTGTCGCGCATACCCGGAATCACATCCCGCGCCGGTGCTACTGTACGCAAAATCGGCCGAGCCGCCATCATGCGCTCGACAGCTGTGCGATTAGCCTGCTCAATATCTATCATCATCTCACCCACTCAATATTCCAAAAACCGCGTCATCGAAACTGTTTCATCAGGAAAAACGCATAACAAACGCGGGTCAGCAGTCACCAACGGTCTACCCTGTTGCCGAGCCAATACCACGAATTCACAATCATAGGCTGAATGCTGTGTGGCTGCCACAAGCGCTAAAACTGCATTGGACTCCACCTCGTACTCACCGCCTCGCATCATGTCTTCGGCTTTGCGCATTGCAAATCGTGCCTGTCGCAGTGAAATTCGTTCAACTCGTAAGTAGTTGGCAAGTATATTGCGGAATTCACTCCGCCAGAGAATTGGGGCGATCCAATCTGAGTCCCTACGCACAATCTCCTGTGCTACTGCCGTAAAATCGCTGGCAATAAACAAATGTGCGATAACATTCGTATCGACTACGATCACGGACGGCCCTCATCGATTGCTGCATTGATTTCTTCATTTGTTGTGTAAATACCCAAAGCCTCACGAACAAGTTGTGCGTTACTCAAGATAACTTCTGGATCGCGTTCACGTTGTTCGACAGCGCGTTCCAGCCAGTAGATCACTTCGCTGTTGATACTGCGATGATTCTTGCGTGCAACCTGCTTGAACGCTTCGTACAGATCGTCAGGTATGTTCTTGATCGTCAATGTTGCCATTGTTCACCTCGATGGTTTCATTATGCAACCATTTTGGAACCGTGTCAATCATGAACGCTTCAGTTTAGCCAACAAAGCCATCATGCGTTCATTTCCTCCGGCGGGTGGCCGCCAATCGACATGGACAGCTATAGCCCCCTGGTCGATCAAGCTATCGTAAAATGTTTCCAACCCGACGTTTATTGCAGCGAAAGGCGGAGAAAACGGTGATTGGGGATTGGTGATCGGGGATTGGGGGACGGGGAGAAGAGCACGGGCGACGGCGGCAAAACAAGCAGTTGGGTCGGTGAAGACGTGAGCACCTGCGTCCTGGAATCGGCCGATTTGATTCGGCCGATTTTGCGGATCATCATCCGTCCCCACCACCAACACGACCATCTCCACATCGCCTGCACTCCCAATTTCCTCCATAACCGGTGCCAACTCACTCGCCGGATCGAGATGCGCCCCCTCACCCAGCACGACATCGAGCAAAATCAGCCCAACTTCCGGGTCAGCCGCTTCGTGGCGCAAGCGCCGGATGCGCAAATCGTTGTCCATCATGGGATGCAAGCGCCCCTGCGTGAAGTCATCCTCGCCCAGATCGACAATCGTGTGACCCTCACTGACAAATGGATTCGCTAATTCGAGCGCTGCACCGACTGCCACATTGCTGTGCAACGGTGCGACAAAAGCCTGCAGCGCCAGCGTCGCTTCGTAAGCCAACGTCCCGCCGGAAAAAAGACCTCGGAAAAAGCGAGTAGGGCCGATTGAGGAAACAGGAGATTGGTTAGAATCTGAGGCGCCAATCGCCACAATCTCTACCGCCAATCGAGCCGCATCACTCAAACTATTCGCAAACCACAAATTGCCGAATTGTCTGGCAGGTGGCGCGTAGCCGATAAAGTTGATGACGACCGGCTTGTCAATAGTCAAGGCGGTGGCCAGCAGCTTGTTGACCACAGTGGGTGACGGCGGTTTGGAAACGAGCACGATGACGTCGGTTTCCGCATCGGTTGCCAGCAAATGTAAGCCCTGCAGCGCTGTCACGCCACCAACCGCATCCTTGAGATCGCGCCCACCCGTGCCGATACCTTGCGCAACACCACCGCCGAGGTTGTGGATGGCGCTCGTCACCGCCTGCAAGCCGGTTCCCGACGCCGCGACCACGCCGATGTTCCCGCGCCGCACGCGGTTGGCAAAGCCGAGACCAACGCCGTCAATCAACGCCGTGCCGCAATCCGGCCCCATGACGAGCAACCCTATTTGTGACGCTTTTTGTTTCAGTCGAATTTCGTCGTCTAACGGCACGTTGTCGCTGTAGAGAAAGACGTTTTTACCGAGATCGAGCGCATCGTCGGCGACCTGTGCCGCATAGCGACCGGGCACGGAGATGAGAACCCATTGCGCGTCAGGTACCATTTTGGCGGCATTGGTCAGTGATTTCGGCCGAAACGCAACCCCACCGTCTGACTGTTTAGGCTTCAACAATGTGTCAACCTGACTGAGCGCGGCAGCGGCGCTTTCGGCCGAATCGCTCCGCACCATGATCAACAAATCATCCGACTGCGCCGCAATCTCCTCCAGATCAAAACCGGCCGCCGTCAAAACCTCTTTGTTGGCCGGTGTCGCCATCACCACACCGGCGTCTTCAACGCCGGGTAGTGCGGCCAACCCTTTCTGCAACTGCATCAAAACGACCGAATCGTAATAGGCGCCGCTGCGAATCTCGTATTGCATTGTGCTCATAACTCACCCGGATTGCAAAACAGCTTCAGCGTTTTGTGCCCATGCCAGGAGTGTTTCGTCGCTGTTAAATCGGCCGATCAACTGCAAGCCCAACGGCAAACCGGCATGCCAACCACACGGTACATTGACGGTCGGCAAACCGGCATACGTCCACGGTAAATTCATGATCGGATTGCCGGTACTCGCCAATCCTTTTGGCGCAGTGCCGGGTGCCGCAGGTGCAATCCACAGATCGATCCCGTGCGTATCCATAGCAAGATGCATTCCGTTGCGCAGATCTGTGCGTCCGGCGCGTGCTTCGGCCTCGCGTTCGGCCGAAACGCCATACCCGCGCTCGATCAACTGCACGAGCACATCGTGGTACAGCGATCCGTATTCAGCATACCAATCTCCGTGAACCTGTGCCGCTTCAGCCGCCATCAAATCGAGATGGCGTTCGCGAATATAGGCAAAATCTTCCATGAGCGGAACGCGTTTGACGGTGTAGCCTGCCGCTTCAAGCTGTTGCAAATCGGCCGAAAACTGCGCCCTTCCCACCGCAGCAGCTTCCTTGAGATACGGTCCTTCCGGCACGCCGAGTACGGGCAGGCGATCCGTCTCGGCCGAACGCCATTCTGTCACCAAAACTGCCGCGCCCCTTGTAACCGTCGAAACGTCAGGCGCGAGCAGGCCGATGTGGTCGAGCGATGGCGCGAGGGGAATGACGCCTTCGGCCGATATGCGACCGTGACTCGGTTTGAATCCAACGACGCCACAAAACGCTGCCGGGCGATTGATCGAGCCGATTGTCTGCGTACCCAATGCCAACGTGCTTAGCCCTGAAGCGACAGCAGCCGCCGAACCACTGCTCGAACCACCTGGCGTATGCCACATCTGGTGCGGGTTGCGCGTTTGCCCCGCACCAAAGTAGGCAAACTCGGTCGTCACCGTTTTGCCGACGATCAACGCGCCGGCTGCTTTCAACGCTGTAACAGAAACCGCTTCAGCCCCTTGCAAGACAGCAACCGGCAACTGCGATCCGGCCCGCGTGACAAAGCCGTCGGCATGAAAGATGTCTTTGACACCCACCAATTCCCCAAACAGCACTGGTCGCTGGTCGGCCAGCGGATATAGACGCAACAACGCATCGGCTTCGCGGCGCAACCGCTCAAAGCGGCGCGGCTCCGGAACAAATGCAAGTACAGTCGGCTCACGTGCAGCAAATCGGTCTTCAAGCCGGATGATGTTCTCAATCAAGTCAGTTGCCATCTTAATTCTCAACGTCGTTTCGGCCGATTCAGACAAACTGGGTCACAAATTCCAGGTAGCCTTGTCGCCCATACTCTTTGTTCCACCGTTTGATCGATTTGCGAATCCGTTTCAGGCACAGAATCATGTCATCCAATGGTATTGGGGCGCCAAATAGCCGGTCAGATTCCTCAATTGAGCCGCGTCCGAGTCGCAATTCGATCATCGCCTCAATACGATCTCGAAGTTCTTCGCGTACACCATTCAATCGAATGGTTTGCGGCACATGACCTCGCTGCTCAGCCTGATAGTAGCTAATCAACCTGGACACAACAAAATCGACATCATAATCAATCATTTCGTCGGGGTGTTCGCGATAAACAGAAGCAATCGCAAACTCCAGATTTTGCAGTACGTCAGGATAGCGTTCTTCGATAGGTAAGTCGCTCATTGGTGCTTGTTTTCCTGTTTGTGATTCTTCTGCGCGGCCAGCAAAACAGCATCGACGATATGCTGGTACCCGGTGCAGCGGCACAGATTTCCGGAGATTGCTTCCCGGATTTCTCTTTCGGTTGGATTCGGGTTTTGTTCGAGATACGGTTTGAGTGTCATGAGGAAACCGGGTGTGCAGTAGCCACATTGCAAGCCGTGGGCTGCGTGAAAGGCTTCCTGCAACGGGTGCATGTTGTCGGGTGTGCCCAGCGATTCAACCGTCTCAATGATGTGTCCATGGGCTTGTACGGCAAGCATGAGGCAGGAGCGCACCGGCTCGCCATCGAATAAAATCGTACATGCACCACAAACACCGTGTTCGCAACCGACATGCGTGCCGGTTAAACCCAGTGTGTGGCGAATGAAGTCGGACAATAGCAAACGCGACTCAGCTTCGGCCGATAGTTCCTGTCCGTTAACGATCAAAGTTACGGTATGCAAAGTCATGAAGTCACCCGGTTGGCAGCCTGTCGTATGGCGCGTTTGGTGAGGACACCGGCGAGATGGCGCTTGTAATCGGCCGAAGCATGCACATCAGACGTCGGCTCAATTTCGTGTTGGATTGCATGATTGACAACGGCAGTAATCGATTCGGCCGAAATCCGCTCGCCAACCAACAACTGGGCCGCCTCGGTCGCCACCATTGGAATCTCACCGACATTGAGGAAGACCAGTCGCGCATACGTGCAAACCCCATCATCATCAAGCGCGATCAACGTTGCGACACCGGCCTGTGCGTAGTCGCCATGCCGTCGCGCCAACTCCTGAAACGCCCAGCCGGTGCGCGGTGGTAGTGGTGGAATCTCGATTGCGGTCATGATTTCTTGCGGCTCCAGCGCGGTCATAAACAGCGCCTGATAAAAATCGGTTGCGTTTACCCATCGTTCCTTGTCGTACCGTTGCAGCTTGAAACGCGCTTGCAGCGCCACAGACAGCACAGGCAGTTCGCCGGCCGGATCAGCGTGGGCCAGACTGCCACCGATTGTGCCACGATTGCGAATTTGTGGATGGGCGATGAACGGGATCGTAGCGTGCAGCAATGGCACGCGGTCGCGGACAATCGCATCGTGTTCGAGTCGCGACTGGCGTGTGAGTGCGCCGATGGTGACGCCGCCGCCTGGATTCGGCCGAATAAAGTCCAATTCCGTCACACCGTTCAAATCGACGATGACCGCAGGCTGTGCCAAACGGAAATTCATCACAGGAATCAAGCTTTGGCCACCCGCCAACAACTTGCCGTCAAAGCCATTGACTTCCATCGCGATCAGCGCTTCGTCGAGATTATTGGGGGCGATGTATTCGAAAGGGGCCGGTTTCATAGGGCGTTCCGCTTGTCAGGAGTTTCAGTTACAGTTTACAATGAGATCGTCCCACTTCAAAGAGGCAACCGCGATGATTGCACTTTTTCCGACTGCGCGAGTTCTAAAATGGCTCGATACCACCCGTTGCGCACATGTTCACAACCGGTTTGATGCAGTATGTAATCTGGTGAATGACGATGATGAGATGGTGTCGCTGGTTGCACCAGAGATCGGGTGCGGCCCTTTTTCTGTGGTGTTGGCCGAATCTGTTGCGGCCGAATGGCACACAAATACACCGGTAACAATTACAGACAGAACTATCCACATCGGCCGAACCACGATTACCATCGACAACACCGCGATCTGGAATGCCAAACCTGACTGGCCGCGACTGCGCACACTCAATTTCGCCGCGCTGCCACAGCCGCATCACTTTTCGGCCGAATTTGATCAAAAGCTGACCAAACTACTCGCATCAATCACAGCCAATGACCCGCGACCCATTTCCATGTCAACCGCATGGCTCGCCGGTCGTGGCGCCGGTCTCACCCCAACCGGCGATGATGTTTTGATGGGCGTACTCTTCGCGCTGCACGTCTGGCGCTCCGATTCCGCATTGACCCAGCAAATCGCCGACGTGGCCGCGCCGCGCACGACGGCCGTGTCTGCCAACTTTTTGCAAGCAGCGGCGGCAGGAGAAGCGGTTGCTGCATGGCATGATCTGGTTTCGGCCGAAACAAACACCAAACCAGCCGCAGTCGAACGCATTCTCGCCGTCGGTGCAACTTCCGGAGCCGATGCATGGTCAGGATTCGTGCAAGCGTGTACAATGTTTTCCCAGCACACCTTCGAAACAACGTAAACGCACACAAGCCTCCTATATCAAATTCAGATCGGGAACAGAATGGCAGCAGCCCGACCACAATCGGACCCAACCAAACTCCCACGCGCTATCCGGCAGTTTTTCGCGCTGTTGATTTTGTTATTGTTGCTGGCAGCCCTGTGGGAAACACTCAAGTGGATCAGCGGTGACCCCTGGCGACCCGACGCTAATCCCTTCGGCCTTGACCACAACCCACCGTACCGGTTCAAAATTGCTTCCGACCTCAATCTGCCGCACCTATGGGATATTTTTGCCGCATTTGGTAAAGAATCCCGCCGCAACGGCCCGCCGCTGATTTCAGTGCTGTTCAGTGCATCGCTGTTCACTTTCCGCGAAGCAATCATGGGTTTTATTTTCGGTGGTGTCCTCGGCTTTATCCTCGCTCTCATTTTTCAGCGCTACGCACTGCTCGATCGTGGCTGTATGCCCTACGTCGTCGCGTCGCAAACCATTCCGATTCTGGCTATAGCACCTATGGTCATCATCTGGCTCAAAGCCGGCTGGGTTTCCGTCGCCGTGATTGCCGCGTACTTGACCTTTTTTCCGGTCACGATCAACACATTGCGCGGTCTCCGCTCGCCCGAGCCGACAGCGGTCGAACTGATGGCATCTTACGCAGCAACACGACGCGACATTATGTGGAAACTGCGTTTGCCTGCCGCGCTGCCTTACATTTTTACAGCACTCAAAATCTCGGCAACGGCCAGCGTTGTCGGGGCCATCATCGGTGAACTGCCGTCCGGCATACGCGACGGTCTTGGCGGCGCTATTCTCAATTTCAACTCCTATTACATTACAAGTCCGAGCCGACTGTGGGCGGCCATCATCGCCAGCGCATTGGTCGGTATCTTGTTTTTCGGTCTGGTGACGCTCGCCGAGCGACTGGTTTTGCGTGATCGTCAGGCACCTGATCCCGTTTAACAGGCTTTGGAGCAGGTTATGGAAGCAGTCCCTGTCGTCTCATTCGACAATGTCGACAAAATCTTCAATCGCGGTGGCGCTGATGAAACGGTCGCACTCAAGTCGATCAATCTCGACATTCGGCCGAGTGAATTCATTTCCATCATCGGCCCATCCGGCTGCGGCAAATCAACCTTGCTGCGCCTCGTCGGCGATTTGATCGCACCGTCAGCCGGCACGGTCACCGTCAACGGCAAAGAAGCGCACCAGGCCCGACTCGACCACGATTATGGTATGGTCTTTCAGCAACCTGTATTGTTCGACTGGCGCACCATTCAGCGCAATGTCGAGCTGCCGCTTGAAGTGTACGGTTTTGACAAGGCTGAGCGGCAGCAACGGGCACGAGAGCTACTGCAAATGGTCGAATTGGGCGGCTTTGAGAACCATCGGCCGTGGCAATTGTCAGGCGGAATGCAGCAGCGCGTTTCGATTGCCCGCGCCCTGGCAACGGCACCGAAATTGTTGTTGATGGATGAGCCGTTCGGAGCGCTGGACGAGATGACCCGTGAACGCATGAACATGGAATTGCACGCCATCTGGCGACAGACGGATACGACTGTCATTTTTGTCACGCACAGCATTTCGGAAGCGGTGTTCTTGTCAAATCGGGTCATTGTCATGTCGGCACGCCCTGGCAGAATAATGCAGATTGTCGACATCGACTTGCCGATTCCACGCGGCGAGCATACACGGCAAGACCCGGCGTTGTTTGAAGCAGAACGGGCTGTGCGTGAATGGCTGCGCAAGGCGGAGGCTTTCAGCGCATGAGTCACACCCGCACTTATCTGCCCGCAGTTGTGTTGTTTGTCGCGGCCATAGTGGTCTGGGAACTGTTTGTGCAGTTGTTCGATATTCAGCAGTTTTTGCTGCCGGCACCATCGGTGATAGGGCGGGCTTTTGCGGATAATTTCGGCCGATTAGTCAGCATTGGCTGGTTCACGACCAAAGAAGCACTTGGCGGCCTGCTCATCGGTTGCACAGCCGGCATCGGCGTGGCGCTGATTACAGCACGCTGGACGATTGCCAGCGAAACCATGATGCCATTTGCCATCGCCGCAAACTCCGTACCGATTCTGGCGTTTGCACCCATCGTCAACAATTGGTTCGGCGTCGACAATCCCCTGTCCAAAATGGTAATCGTCGCCGTTATCGTTTTTTTTCCCATGATGATCAACACGGTGCGCGGCCTGACGCTGGTCGACGCCAATGCATTAGAGATGATGCGGTCCTTTGCAACCAGCGACTTTCGCATCGTCTGGCATTTGCGTATCCCCAACGCGATGCCCTACATCTTCAATGCATTCAAGGTGGTTGTGCCGCTGAGTATGATCGGCGCGGTGGTCAGCGAATATTTCGGCGGCAATCGCTCGGCGCTGGGCATTTTCATCACGCAGGAAGCGGCGCAGTTCCGGTTTGCCAACGCCTGGGCCGGCATCATCATCGCCTGCATCGTCGGTATCACCCTTTACGCCGTGGTTCTTGTGGCGGAACGGCTCATCATTCCGTGGCACAGTTCGGTGCGCAAACAAACGACATAAAGTAGTCGGATTGTGGGATGATTTCAGCCAACCAGCAGAATGTGCCCACTAAAGGAGGTTCCTATCGAGACGAAAAAGTTACTCTGACATTGTTGTTTGGGAGAAAATCTGGAGGAAACATGACACGCAAAGTTTGGTTGATGATTTTATTACTTGCACTTGCCGCACTGAGTTTGGCAGCATGCAGTGGCGCAGATACAGATAATGGGCAAACGGTTGCCGAAAGTGGGGAAACTGAGACAAGTGATTCGGCCGAATGTGACGAACTCACTCCGGTCAGTTTGCAATTGCAATGGGTCACGCAATCCCAATTCGCCGGTTACTATGCCGCACTCGAAGAAGGATTCTGGGCTGACCAATGCCTCGACGTAACCATCAAAGAAGGCGCGGTTGAAATCGTGCCGCAGCAGGTCGTCGCCGCCGGTGATGCCGAGTTCGGCATCGCCTGGGTGCCCAAAATGCTCGCTTCACGCGAACAGGGCGCGGATTTGGTCAACATTGCGCAGGTTTTCCAGCGCTCCGGCACACAGCAGGTAGCATGGGCCGACTCCGGCATCACCTCCGTCGCTGATTGGGCCGGCAAGCGCGTCGGTACATGGGGCTTCGGCAACGAGTGGGAAGTGTACGCCGCACTGCGTCAGGCCGGTATTGAGCCGGATGACACCAGCCAGGTCACCATCGTCCAGCAGCCGTTCGACATGTCGCTGCTGCTCAATCGCGAAATCGATGTCGCTCAGGCCGAGGTATACAACGAGTACGCCCAATTGCTCGAAGCGACTAATCCGGAAACGGGCGAACTGTACCAGCCGGAAGATTTTACCGTGTTTGACTACAACGATGTCGGCACAGCGATGTTGCAGGACCATATCTTTGTGCGCGGTGACTGGCTGGCCGAGGAAGGCAACGAGGACATCGCCGAACGCTTCTTGCGCGGCGCGTTTCAGGGCTGGATATTCTGCCGCGACAACTTCGATGATTGTGTTCAAATCGTTCTCGACGCTGGCCCAACGTTGGGGGAAAGCCACATGCAATGGCAGTTGAACGAGATCAATAACCTGATCTGGCCGTCACCCAACGGCGTCGGCGTCATGGATCAAGCTTTGTACGATCAGACTGTGGCCATCGCAACCGAGTTTGGCGTTATCACAGAAAACCCGGGCGATGATGCATTGCGCACTGATCTCGCGCTGGCCGCGCTGGAAGGTATCGACGGCGATACGACCGGCGCAAATTTCGAGAAGATCGAAGTCGAATTGGCGCCCGGCGGCGAGTAAGGCGATTTCGGATTTTTGATTTCGGATTTCGGAGTGAAGCAGTTCCGAAATCCGAAATTCCACATCGCAAATGGTGCTTATTTCTGGTGCAGGCGGCAAGACAGGCCGCGCGGTGACGAGGGCGTTGGCGCTGCGCGGTGTTGCAGTACGGGCGTGGGTGCGACGCGGGATGGCAGTCGATGGCGCGGCTGAATTGATTGTCGGGGATATGAACGATTCGGCCGATTGGCAGCGTGCACTCTCCAACTGTGACAAGCTGTACCACATCTGCCCCAACATGCACGAGGACGAGATTGAAATCGGCCGAAAAGCAATCACTGCCGCCAAAAATGCAGGCATTTCGCACTTCGTCTACCATTCTGTTCTACATCCGCAGACACAGGCAATGCCGCACCACTGGAACAAACTGCTCGTCGAAGAGATGCTGCTCATGAGTGGCTTACCGTTTACCATTTTGCAGCCGACGGCATACGTGCAAAACATCCGCGCCCAATGGCAAACCATCGTCGCAGACGGTGACTTTGCCATGCCGTATCCGGTCACGACACGCATCAGCCTGGTCGATTTGTGCGACGTGGCCGCAGTGGCTGCGCTGGTGTTGACGCAAAGTGGGCACACCGGCGCTACGTATGAATTAGTTGGGAGTGAGCCACTCACGCAGGTCGATGTCGCTGCGCTGATTGGGCGTGTCATCGGCCGAAATGTGATCGCGCGTGAAGTGCCGCTCTCCGACTGGGAACGCAACGCACGTGCGGCCGGTCTCAACGAGTACGCGATCAACACCTTGCTCGCTATGTTCAGGTTTTATGCCGATTATGGGCTGATCGGCAGCGCCACGGCCCTAAGCCGGCTGCTCGACCGCAAACCGACACCGATAACCACTGTTTTCACCAGGTGGAGCGCTTGAATAGATGACGGAAGACAGCGGCTGGATTACCGCAATTGCCGGCCTGAGCCTGGATCGCAACGGGCGCGTTCAGTTTGGTGACGCGCTTTCTGCTGAGGATTTCGGCCGATTGCTCCAGTCCATCCGCCGACACGTCGGTGAGTTCGCGCTTTTCGACCCGCTCTTTCCGTCCGTATCCGATCCCGGTGCCTATTTCAGCTATTGCGCGCTGCCGCCACTCCCCAAACGTTGGCACATGACGCTGGGCAATCACGGCTGGAGCGGCGGCATTTATCAAATCGAGGAACAAACGATCTTGTGCCAGCTCGAAAACTTGTGGCGTCAAGGCAAGCTGAACTCAGTTAGCCTAGACCACGTCAACTTTTTTCACCACCGCCCACAACAGTCAGGTGAAGCCAACAACACAATGAACGCGCGACTGATGCAGATTCATAAGACGGCAGCAAATGATGGGCCACATGCTGAGCGACTGTGATTTCCGCCATTATTCGGCCATTCACAGCCATGTCTGCAATAGCAAAAACGCGCTACTATATGGCTTTGAGTAGTCAAACTGCGATTTGACACGCCATCAGCGCCGAAATATAATCGCCGGCATCTTGCGGCTATGGTGTAGTGGTAACACAGCAGCTTCCCAAGCTGTTATCTCGGGTTCGAGTCCCGATAGCCGCTCTCAGATATTGCCACGGTCTGACAATGAAAACTGTGCCGAAGTTGGGCTGCGACTGCATCAAATAAATCTAGGTCGCACACAGTTGATTGCGAACATCCATAGATTTGACACCAAAAGACCTGTATGTGGAAGAATCTGGAGCCATTCTACCACAACAATCAATAACCATTATGCGGAGGATTGGAAATGCGTTTCAATAATCGTTGGCTTCTGTTGTTAACCATTCTGCTCTTACTTGTCGCGTGCGGCACAACGGATGATAGCACTGAATCGGCCGCTACGGCTGAGCCGACCACGGCTGCACAAGAAGACACATCGGCCGAACCTGCTGCCGAAAGTGATGAACCCGACACTGATTCGGCCGATGCCGAAACAACTGAAATGACGCCGCTCAAAGTTGTCATTCTGCCGTTCATTTCCTTTGCACCATACTACATCGGCGTGGACGAAGGCTATTTTGCCGACCAGGGTCTCGATGTCGAATTGGTCAATATGACCGTGCTGCGCGACATCGTGCCGGCGCTTGCCAGCGGACAGGTCGACGTCGCTTCCGGACTGGTATCCGCCGGTGTGCTGAACGCTATCGCACGCGGTGGTGAGTTGAAATTCGTCTCTGACAAAGGATTCGTCGATCCGGATGGCTGTGAAAATTATGGGCTGATCGCACGCAAGGAATTAGTCGAATCGACCGATTTCAACGATCCGACTGCCTGGGACGGCATGAAAGTCGATGTCGTACCCGCTACCTGGCTCGAATACTATCTGGACAAACAGTTAGCAGAAATCGGCGTTGCCAAAGATCAAATTGTGCAATCAGACCTGCCCGTTCCCGCAGAGCCACAGGCACTGGCGGATGGTACGATTGACATCACACTCAACAGCGAGCCGTGGATCGTCATTCACGGTAACAACGGCCACGTACCCGTCTTGTCACCCGTTACTGAATTGATGGCTGACTCTCAAAACGCCGTCATGTATTTCGGCCCCAATCTCCTCAATGGCGATCCATCCATTGGTGAACGCTTCATGATCGCCTATTTGCAGTCGGTAGCACAATATAACGAAGGTAAAACAGATCGCAATCTGGAGATTCTACTCAACCATATTGAAATGGATCCTAATCTGCTCGAAAACATTTGCTGGCCCACTTTACGTGACGACGGAACCGTCAATATGGAAAGCGTTCTCGACTTTCAGGATTGGGCTGTTGCCAACGGCGTCATGGATGCACCGTTGACCGCTGAGCAAATCTACGATCCGTCCTTCGTCGAAGCCGCTAACGCTGCTCTGGGCAATTAGCCAGCAGCAAGAAACCGAGTTTCAGCCAGAAACTCGGTTTCTGACCTTTTCCCGTGAGTCAGACAACGTACGCCGTCACCTGCCACAATCTCAGCAAGCGTTACGATGCACGCGAAGGCATCGTCGCCGCATTGGGCGAGGTCAGTTTTCGTGTACGCCACGGTGAGTTTGTGTGTCTGGTCGGACCGAGTGGCTGCGGCAAAACAACGTTGCTCAAGCTCCTGGCCGGATTACTGCAACCCAGCAGCGGCGTTTTGCAATTTGACGATAACCCTGAAGATGGCCGCTTGCCCAATGCACTGGTTTTTCAGGAACACGGTCTGTTTCCGTGGATGAAAATTCTGGACAATGTAGCGTTTGGGTTAGAAATGCAGGGTGTCAATCGGCCGAAACGACATACCTTGGCGCGTGATTTTCTGGGTCAGGTCGGTCTGGCCGCTTTTGCCAACCACTACCCACATCAGCTATCGGTCGGCATGCGACAACGCGCTGCCATTGCCCGTGCTTTCCTCAGCGACCCGCGCTTGCTGCTCATGGACGAGCCATTCAGTGCCCTCGATGCGCAGAGCAAACTCGTCATGCAGGAAGAATTGCTGCGCATCTGGAAAGACCATCAAAAAACCGTAGTCTACGTTACCCACGACATTGAGGAAGCCGTGCTGCTAGGTGACCGCGTACTGGTCATGAGCGGCCGACCGGGACGCATTCAAGCTGAATTTGTCGTGCCGACCACACGACCGCGCGATATGCGCAACCGCAATCACCCTGACGTACAAGAGTTGTCATGGCGCATTTGGAAGAACATCGAAGCCGACGTGAGGCACAATCTGGCACTGCCGGATACAGAAGCAACAGCGAGCGCATGACGTCGCATTGGAAACAGTTTCGCTGGGAGCGTGCACTGCCGGCAGTTATATTGCTGTCGCTGCTCCTCATCTGGGAAACTGGCTCACGTATTGGCTTAATCAAGCCACTATTGTTTCCCGCACCGACGATGATCGGTCGCTCGCTGCTCGACATGGCAGCTAGCGGCGATCTGTGGCTTCATACACGCGCGACGCTGCTCCGCGTGCTGCTCGGCCTGCTCATCGGCGGCGTTCCTGCACTCATCCTCGGCTTGCTGATGGGACAGTCGCGCCGATTGGCGATAGTCCTCGACCCCATCATCGCCGCCATTCACCCCATTCCCAAAATCGCCATCTTTCCGTTGATCATGGTCTTTTTAGGTGTCGGTGAAGGCTCAAAAATCTTTATTGCGGCATTTGGTGCTTTCTTTCCGATTCTGCTCAGTACGGCAGCCGGTGTGCGCCAGATCAATCCCATTCTGACTCAGGTTGCGACCAACTACGGCGCGAACCGATTCAAACTGTTTACGCGCGTCGTTTTGCCGGGCAGTTTGCCGTCTGTGCTGACCGGCGTGCTGCTTGCACTCAATCTGACGCTACTGTTGACGGTCGCCATTGAAATTATCACGGCGAAAGAAGGTCTGGGTTCGATTATCTGGTTTTCCTGGCAAACGATGCGCACAGAAACGATGTACGTCAGTCTCACCGTTTTGATGATTCTCGGAGTCTTGTTCAATGGGTGTATGCATTGGCTGACGCGTTTGCTTACGCCCTGGCACCAGCGCACGGAGTAAGACCGTGAGCCGCCGCAAGCCTCTCTTTTTTGTTACAGGTCTGCCGCGTTCGGGCAGTTCGTGGACAGCCGCCGCCATTACGGCAGCGCTGCAGGGCCTGTTGATCTACGAGCCGTACAATGCAGAGTTCCATCCCGAACGACGCGCGTTCGAGATGCGTTATTTGCCTGCCGGTGCGGATGATGCGCCTTTTCTTTCTATCTTCAAACGAGAATTGAGCACGCCGTGGCGACCGCGACGCATGCTTAAAGCGATGCGCGCCAAAGCGATTATCCTCAAAGATGTGCACGCAGGGTTGGCGACGGAATATATTTGGGAACAATTTCGGCCGAATATCGTCATCATCATCCGCAATCCGTTCGCTTTTGCCGCCAGTTGGCAACGCGTCAACTTCAACACCAACCAACGCGTCGATTTGCTGCTCAATCAACCCCGACTCATCGCCGATCACCTGGCACCGTTTGTCGATCACATGCACGCCTCCTCCGATTCTTTTTACCGATTGGGCGTCTTTTGGGGTGCATCCTATTTTGTCATGCAGCGCATCGCTGCCAAGCATCCCGAATGGGCCTGGGTCACACACGAATCGCTGTGCGTTGACCCGGAAACGGGTTTTGCGAACTTGTTGACCCATTTTGGATTGCAGCAGACCGCGCGTGGTCGCGCCTTTTTGCAGTCACACAATCGCCCTCTCCGTCCTGACGAGACCGCTTTTTCCGTCTCGCGTGTCGCCGCCGACCAGCCAGACAAATGGCGGGACGAATTGACACCGGATCAGGTTGAAGCGATCCGCAGCGGCTGCGTCCCCTTCGAGCTGCTTGAAGCGTTCTATCCTGATCTTGTCACCTGAAAATGCCACACACTACTTCCAAAGAAACAGACGTATTCAACCGCTTTGCAGACGACTTCGCGTTTTGGGCAACACACATTACACCGCGCAATTATTCGGCCGAACTCGATACCTTCCTGCCTGCCGAGCGCCGCTGCGCCCTCGATGTCGGTTGCGGTCCCGGCTATCTTACATACTACCTCGCCGAGCACTTTGATTCAGTCATCGGCCTCGATCTGTCAATCGCCATGCTGAAAAGCGCACAACAGAATCCTGCTCGGCAAACGCATGACAATATCACCTTCGTCTTGGGCGACCTGCTCCGTGCTCCGCTGCCTTCGCACCAATTCGACTTCATTGGCAGCGACAACGCGCTGCACGACATAGCACTGGCCCCGGCACTGACCGCCCTAAAACGATTGCTGCGCCCCGGCGGGCACCTGATGGTGCGCGATCTGGTCGCAAAAGATTCACACCAATCACACTCAACTCCCTACCAGATAGCACGCACGCTGAAACGCATTCCATCGTACATGCGTCGTTATGATGTGCGAACGGCGCTGCGTTTGCTAAAATTCGAACTACATCCAGCGTGGCTGCGCCATCGCTCGCGCGGTTTGCGTCTGACACCTGATACATTTGAAATGACATACGGCGCGCATTTTCCGGATGGGCGCATCGTCCATTACGGTTGGGCATCGGCCCTTTATTGGCAAGCGCCGCTAACCTGAGACAGCACAGGGAATCATGATACCAGAGACCCGTATAGACCTCGAAGCAGTACCCGATCTCGAAGCCGGCATCGCACCGCGATTTGAGCAAGTTGTTGCACATTTTCCCGATCGCATCGCCGTCAAAGTCGACGATCACGCAATCAGTTACGCTGAATTCAATGCGAAAGCCAACCAGATAGCCCGGCTACTCGTAAACCGTTTCGGACCAGATCCGGCCCCGGTTGCCCTGCTCTTTGGCGCTGGTCCCGGATTCTATGTGGCGATGATGGCCGTGCTAAAAGCGGGCAAATATTATGTACCGCTCGATCCCAAGCATCCCGCAGCCCGTTCGGCAGCCATCTTTAACGCAGCGGATCCACAGGTGACCCTGACAGACCGACAACATGCTGCGATGGCAGCGCAGTTGGTCGGCGACGGCAGTTGGATCGATGTCGATAGGGTCACACTGCCGACTTCGGCCGAAAATCTTTGCCTACCCGTACCGCCCGATGCCTACGTCAATGTCATGTTTACATCCGGCTCCACCGGTCGGCCGAAAGGCGTCATTCAGGCGCAGCGCAACACCTTGCATGCCCTGTTCATCACGGCGCCGGTCTTGCGCCACCGGTCCGACGACCGCTTTGCCCAATTACTGTCACCCTCCTTCGGCGCATCGGTCATCAACACCTTTGGGGCACTACTGCTCGGCGGTAAACTGCTGCCCTACAGCGTCAAGCGGCAAGGCATTGATGGGCTGGCGGACTGGCTGCGCCGTGAACGCATTACGACTTACCATTCCGTCCCCACCGTTTTTCGCCACCTGATATTTACACTTGGCCCGAACGACATGTTTCCCGATATGCGCATTCTCAAGTTGGGTGGCGAACCGGTCTACCGGCACGACATCGACAATTTCAAACGCCATTTTCCACGCGGCGCGGTGCTACGATCCGGACTCGGTTCTACGGAAACGTACCTGGCAACTTACAAGATCCTCGATCACGACTCCGTTGTCGATGCACCGTTGGTGTCGCTAGGCATTATCACGCCCGATATGCACATTGACCTGGTCGATGCTGACGGCAATCCGGTTCCGGAAGGCACGAGCGGTGAAATCGCCGTTCGTAGCCGCTATCTCTCACCCGGTTACTGGCGCGATCCGGAAGCGACAGCCGCTTCCTACCGCATTGTACCCGGCAGCGATGAGCGCATTTATCTGACCGGCGACCTCGGCCAGTGGCTGCCCAACGGGGAGTTGATGCATCTGGGACGGGCGGATGGACAAGTCAAGATTCGCGGTAATCGCGTGGAAACGGCCGAAGTTGAAGTTGCGCTACTCGAACTGGAAAGCGTTCGCGAAACGGCCGTTGTGGCGCTCGAACGGGAACCGGGCGAGTTGGCACTTGCCGCATACAATGTGCCACAATCGGGAAAAGTGATCGATTCGGCCGAACTCCGTGCCCATCTCATCAGCAAATTACCGCCGTACATGATTCCATCCGCCTTTATGACGCTCGACGCACTGCCGCTGCTGCCGTTCGGCAAAGTCAACCACAAAGCATTGCCGCAGCCGCAGTGGGAAGCGTCCGCTCCGTTCGTTGCACCGGAAACACCGCTGCAGCAGCAAATCGCAGCGATTTGGGCCGACATCCTCAATCTGGAACAGGTTGGCCTCAACGACGATTTCTTCGCTCTTGGCGGCGATTCACTGCGTGCCGGACAAGTCATTTCACGTCTGCGCGTCGATCTCGGTCTGAATGTGAGCGAAACAGCCTTGTTTGAAGCGCCCCAATTGGGTCAATTGGCGGATTTCGTCGTACAGGCACAACTTGACCAGCTTTCGGCCGATGAACTCGACGATCTCCTGAACGATATCGCAGGGTTGAGCGATGACGACATCGCCCAATTACTTGCCGCAGACGAGTGATGAGTGCCACTGACCAACGACTTGCCAAATTAACACCTGCACAACGGGCGCTGCTGGAACAACGGCTGCGGCAAAAGACCCGCGCTGCAACGTCTGCTGCAACCATCCCGCGTCGCCCGGACGACGGTCCCGCGCTGCTCTCGTTCAGTCAGCGCCGTCAATGGTTTCTGCAGCAACTCGAACCGGACAATGCCGCTTATCACCGCTACAGCGTCAACCGGTTGCGAGGTTCACTCGATGTCGCTGCGCTGCGCCGGGCTATCGACGCGCTTGTCAACCGCCACAGCGCGTTGCGCACGACGTACGCGATGGGTGACACCGAACCGCTGCAAACCGTACAACCGCCTACCGCGATCCCTTTGCCGGTCGTCGATCTGAGCGATCTGAATTCGGCCGAACAGGAATCCCGTCTGCAGGAATTGATCCGAGAACAATTACAACGCCCGTTTGATCTCGCGGCCATTCCCATGTGGCGCCACGTGCTTTTCTGGCTGGCAGTAGACGATCATGTTTTGTTGCGCATTTCACATCACATTGCGTCCGATCGCTGGTCAGTCGGCATTGTCAACCGCGAATTGGCCCACTATTACGCCGCGTTTAGCAGCGGAACGGCACCCGATCTGCCCGATTTGCCGATTCAGTACGTCGATTTCGCCGTCTGGCAGCGTCAACAGACAGACAGTTCGGCCGAAAACAAACAACTGTCGTATTGGCTGCGCCAATTGGACGGTGCACCGCAGCTTCTCGAACTGCCAACTGATTTTCCGCGACCGAGCATACCGACGATGACCGGGGCCACACAGCGTGCAACACTTTCGGCCGAAACATCCCGCGCCATCCGGTCATTCAGCCATGCACACGAAGCCACGCCGTTTATGACCATACTGGCATTGTTTAACGTGCTGCTGCATCGCTATACGGGCGCTACCGACCTGCTCATCGGCGTCCCGATTGCCGGACGCACCCCGGTTGACACCACTCCGCTTGTCGGCATTTTTATCAATACGCTGGTCATGCGCACCGATTTATCCGGCAATCCGACTTTCATCGATTTGTTGAGGCAGGTGCGCCGGACAGCTCTGGACGCGTTTGCCAACCAGACGCTGCCCTTCGAGAAACTGGTAGAAGAGTTACAACCGGACCGCATTCCCGGCCATACGCCGCTGTTCCAGGTGATGTTCGACTACCTCAACACGCCAATGCAGCCGCTGCAATTGGCCGGGCTGGAAGTCGAACAGCAATCGATGCGCGATCAGGCAGCATCTCACGATTTATCTCTTGTCATTCATGACGAATCGGAACGGTTGGCGCTGACGATTGAATACGACACTGATTTGTACCGACCACAAACCATTTCGCGGCTGCTTGATCACCTGCAAATATTGATCGACGGCATTTTGGAAAACGCGAATCGGCCGATTGGTTCGCTGCCACTCCTGACCACTGCCGAAAAAGCACAGTTGATGCAGTGGTCAGGATCCACGATGCCGCTACCCGATATTGACGGCGTTCACCAGATGGTTGAGGCACAGGCTGTCCGCACACCGCACGCGACGGCGCTCATCGCCGGCGATCGGTCGCTGAGTTACGCCGAACTCGATCAACGTGCCAATCAACTGGCAGCGCTGTTGCAGAGCCGAGGCGTTGGTGCCGGAGCTGTTGTGGCGCTGGAGCTGCCCCGTTCGGCCGAATGGATTATTGCCATCCTCGGCGTGCTCAAGTCTGGTGCTGCCTATCTGCCACTCGATCCGGAAATGCCAACTGCCAGGCGCGACTTCCAAATCAGTGATTCCGGCGCGCAGATCAGCTTGCAGCAATCAGGTGTTGACAGTCAACTATCAGTTTGCAGCCTTCCGCCCTCCGATTTTCGTCTTCCGCCGTCTGCTGCCTACGTCATCTACACTTCCGGCTCCACCGGTCGGCCGAAAGGTGTCACCATATCCCATCGCGCTGTGGTCAATTTTGTAGCGGACGCGATTGAACGATACGACATCGGCCCGACAGATCGCGTGTTGCAATTTGCGTCGCCGGCGTTTGATACCGCCGTCGAGGAAATTTTCCCGACGCTGGCTGCCGGTGGTACACTGGTGCTGCGCCCGATTGATCTACCCGACACCTTTGCCGACTTCGCCCGGCAGATAGAACGCAATGCCATCACCGTACTCGACTTACCGACGGCATTCTGGCACAGTTGGGTAGCGGAAATGCAACGCGACCGGCACATGTTTCCGGCTTGTGTGCGCCTTGTCATCGTCGGCGGTGAAGCGGCACGGCTGGACACATACCGGCAATGGCGTGAACGCACCGGTACCGATGTGCGCTGGGTCAACACCTACGGGCCGACCGAAACTACCGTCGTCGCCACCGCATTTGAACCGAGCGACACGAAGTCGTTACATACAATGCCAATCGGCCGACCGCTCAATAATGTCCGCGCCTATGTCCTCGATCACTACGGCAATCCCGCTCCCATCGGCATTCCCGGCGAACTTTGTATCGGCGGCGCGGGCGTAGCACTCGGTTATCTCAATCAACCCGAGCTCACACAAACCCGTTTCATCTCTCATCCTTCACCTACAACCCGTTCCTATCGCACCGGTGACCGCGTCCGCTGGCTGCCCGACGGCAATCTCGAGTTTATCGGCCGAACCGATGATCAAGTCAAAATTCGCGGTGTGCGCGTTGAATTAGGCGAAGTCGAAGCAGCACTACGCCAACATCCCGATGTCGCCGAGGCCGTCGTTGTTTCGCGTGAAATGGATGACGGTGGCCTGCAATTGGCAGCCTACGTCGTGCCGAGCAATGCGGCGCTTGCTTCTGAAGCCATTCGCACTCATCTCGCCACGCTGCTGCCGAGCGCCATGCAACCGGCTACCATCGCGTTGCTGCAAGCGCTGCCACTGACGACTTCGGGCAAAATCGACCGCAAAGCGTTGATCGCGACTGATTCGGCCGATTCTGCAATACCAATCGAGTCGAAAGCAACCAGTTCGGCCGAAATTGTCATGACCAGCCTCTGGGCTGAACTGCTCAATCTGCCGGTCGTCGGTTTGCACGACAATTTCTTCGATTTGGGCGGCCATTCCCTGCTAGCTGTGCAGCTCGTCTCACGCATCACTGCCACGTTGCGCATACCGCTGACCCTGCGTGCCTTGTTCAACACGCCGACACCGGCCGGTTTGCTGACTGCCCTGGCGCCTACCGCAGCCGATCAGGTGCGACTGGAAAAAACCGCAGCAATCGTCCTCCACGTGGCGCGGCTGTCTGATGCAGAGGCGCAAGCCCAATTGCAAACAGCTGGAGACAAAGCGTGACGGCGTCGTTTGAATTTTCTGACGCCCAGCGGGCGCTCCTCGATCAACTGCTGGCGGAAACTGATTTAGCAGGCAACGTGCCAACCATTGCGCATCGTTCGGATGCGGGTCCCGCACCGTTATCGTTTGCTCAGGAACGTCTCTGGTTTCTCAATCAACTGGGTGAAGCCAACGCAGCCTATCACATGACACCCGCTTTGCGATTGCGCGGGCCGCTCGATGTGAACGCTCTGCAAGCAACGCTAGCGCAATTGGTTGCCCGTCATGCAGCACTGCGCACGACGTTTCCCTTAGTGGAAGGCGTGCCCGTGCAGTGTCTGACTGAATGGGAAAGTGTGCCGCTGACTGTACATGATTTGCGTGCGATCGATTCGGCCGAAAGTGAACTCGCAACACGCGAACTCATTCAAACGGCTGCCAACGAGCCTTTCGATCTCGCAACCGGTCCCCTTTTTCGCTGTAACCTGATCCGCTTGCGCCATGACGACAACGTGCTGTTGCTAGCGTTACACCACATTTGCGGTGATGAGTGGTCGATGGGCATTTTGTTGCGCGATTTGGCGGCATTGTATGCTGCACAGCGCAATGGCACGACGGCAAAACTGCAAGGCTCCCCAATTGAATATAGTGACTACGCGCAATGGCAGCGCGATCAAGTCGGCAGCGATGCCTTCACTGTTGACCGAACATATTGGATCGAGCAATTGGCACATGCACCAGCCCAATTGGCCTTGCCCACCGATCGACCGCGCCCGGCCGAATTGACTACGCGCGGAGCTGCGGCGGATCATCACCTATCACGTGATCTGCTCGACCGACTGCAGGCGTTTAGCCGTGAGCATCGCGTCACATTATTTACCACGCTGCTCAGTGCGTTTGCAGTACTGTTGGGCCGTTATTCGGCCGAAAACGACGTCCTGATCGGCAGCCCTATTGCCAACCGCGAGCAGCCTGAAGTCGCCAATGTGGTCGGTTTGTTTCTCAATACTCTGGTTTTGCGCTGCGGACTACACGAAAATACCAGCTTCGAGGAACTGATCAAGCAGGTTCATATGACAGTGCTGGACGGTTTTGAGCACCAGGCGTTTCCATTCGAGCAAATCGTCGAAGCACTGCAACCGCAACGCGATCTGGGACGCAATCCACTGTTTCAGGTGCTTTTCGTCTTGCAGCAAGCCGATACCTTGCCGGAATTTGGCGATTTGACCGTTACGCGCTTCCCTCTAACGCGTACCTACAGCAAATTTGACCTCACGCTGTTTGCCATTCCGCGCGACGACGGCTTGCGGCTCCTCCTCGAATACAATGCCGATCTGTTCGACACATCGACCATGACACGGCTGCTCAGCCATTTGGAGACAGTCCTGACCGGTGCTTTGGCCAATCCGCAGCAGCCGGTCATGGCGCTGCCGCTGCTCACGCATGCAGAACGTGCTGAACTTGCTGCCTGGAACGCTACGAATGCAATTTATCCAAACCGTTGTCTGCAGGACCTCTTTGCGGATCAAGTCTCGCGAACGCCTGAAGTCTGTGCCCTGTTGATCGATGAACGCGAAGTCAGTTATCGTGAACTGGACGAGCAGGCTAACCGGTTGGCCCATTTCTTGCAAAACAGAGGTGTGGGCCCGGATATTCCCGTAGGCGTGGCGTTAGTGCGCTCGCCGCAACAAATCGTGGCCGTACTCGCTATCTTGAAAGCGGGTGGCGCAGTCGTGCCGCTCGACCCGACGTTTCCGACGGCGCGGCTGTCGCTGTTGATCGAAGAATGCCGTCCCCTATTAATTCTTGCGCAAAATGTGACTGTAGCGCGTTTGCCCGATTCGGCCGATTTGATAGTCAATCTCGACACCATTTACCTGCCACGAAAATCGCTTGCGCCGACGCATTATGCGACACCAGACTCATTGGCTTACATTTTGTACACGTCAGGCAGTACCGGTCGGCCGAAAGGGGTTGCCATGCCACATCGGCCATTGGTAAACCTCGTAACCTGGCAACAGACACAATCGCAATTAACGGTTGGTGCGCGTACGCTGCAATTGACTTCATTGAGTTTTGATGTCGCCTTTCAGGAGATTTTCAGCACCCTTTGTTTTGGCGGTACACTGGTGCTGATTGCCGATGTCGTGCGACGCGAACCGTCAATTCTTCTCAGCCTCGTTGCCGGGCAGCAAATTGCACGCCTGTTTTTGCCGTTTGTAGCACTGAACGCACTGGCTGAAGCGGCGGATCGACAGACGCACATAACACCTGACGCGCTGCGCGAAGTGATTACAGCGGGTGAACAGTTGCGCATCACACCGGCAATCGGCCGATTTTTCTCCCGATTGCCCAACTGCACACTGACCAATCAATACGGCCCCACCGAAACGCATGTCGCCACGGCCCACACGCTGAGCCACTCGCTCGATCATTGGCCGACGCTGCCTCCTATCGGCCGACCCATCGCCAATGCTGCCATCCACTTGCTCGACGCGCACATGCAGCCTGTTCCCGTCGGCGTAACAGGTGAACTCTATATTGGCGGCGATTTGCCGGCGCGTGGCTACTGGAATCGGCCGAAGCTCACCGCCGATCACTTCATCCGTCATCCTTCATCCTCCATGCTTCTTTACAAGACCGGCGATCTCGCCCGCTATGGCGCCGACGGCAACCTCCACTTCCTCGGTCGTGCCGACCACCAGGTCAAAATTCGCGGCTATCGCGTAGAGCCGGGCGAAATCGAGGTCGTGTTGATGCAGCACGACGCTGTCCAAAGTGCCGTGGTCCGCGCAGATACCGATACAAACGGTCAGGCGCGATTGATTGCTTACATTGTGTCGGCCGCCGGTACACAGCCGACAACGACAACGCTACGCGACTATTTGTTGGCGCAGTTACCCGAGTTCATGGTTCCAGCGGCCATTGTGCTGATTGACGCTTTGCCGCTGACGCCAACCGGCAAAATCGATATGCGCCAACTGCCACAACCGGGTCGCGCCGATGTCGCCGTCGCTGTCTATCTGCCCCCTGAAGATGGTCTGGAAACGCAACTCGCCCACATCTGGGAGGATATACTGGCAGTTCACCCGGTCGGCCGCGATGACAATTTCTTTGATTTGGGTGGTCATTCGCTGCTGGCGATTCGCCTGTTTGCGGCAATCGAGGAGCGTATCGGTGTGCGTGCGCCACTGGCAGCCCTGTTTCGCGCACCGACGGTGGGTCAGTTGGCCAATGTGCTGCGGTCACAAGAAGATTCGGCCGATTGGTCGATCCTCGTGCCCATCAAGCCGCAAGGAGAGCGGCCACCATTCTTTTGCGTGCACGGCATCGGTGGCGGCGTGCTCGGCTACGCTGCGCTGGCACGAAACATAGGGCCGGATCAGCCGTTTTACGGACTACAGGCAGTCGGCATCGATGGGGCGGAGCAGCCCGACACCTCGGTAGAAGCGATGGCGGAGCGTTATCTGGCGTTGCTGCGTGCCGTTCAGCCGGAAGGTCCGTATCGTCTCGGCGGTTATTGTTTTGGCGGACTGGTAGCGTATGAAATGGCCTGTCGGTTAGTTGCACAGGGTGAAGCCGTTGCCCATCTGGCTATATTTGAAGGCTATGCTCCGCTGGGGCCAGGAGGTCGGGCGATTTGGCGACGCCCACGTGAATGGCTCAATTTCGCACGTAATCTACCTTACTGGATAGGCGATTATATTGAGCAGGGCGGCACAGAATCGTGGTCTGCTGTGCGACGTCGGGCGCGGATGACAGGCAACAGGGTGTTGCGACGTTTCGGCCGAAAAAAACCAGTCACCTCCACGGACATCCTTGGGGATCAAATGCAAACAATTCCCACCCATGCACGCCGCATGTTTGAAACACAGATTCAGGCGCAAATCCGCTATAAACCACAGCCATATCCCGGTGTCGTGACACTTTACCGCGTCAAGCGTCTTTCTCTACTGCGGGCAGGCGACCCACTGATGGGCTGGGCTAATCTGGCACTCGGCGGCGTAAACGTGTGTATGGTTGCTGGAAGTCATCGCAATATCCTGGAAGAGCCACATGTCACATCACTGGCAAGCCGGTTGGAAGCAGCACTTGTCGAATCATAAACTACGCTTTCCTCAGTTTGCACAGGCTGTCACTGTACCGCAGTGTAATGCCTGACAATTTCAGCCGACTGACTCACTTGCCCGACCAAAACCAACCATTTTATGCATCAGCGTGTCACCAAAAAACAGTGACAATTGTCTAATCTACTACTCATTTGCTTGACAATTGTAGTTCGTGGGATGTAGTATAAATTTGACAAGTACACAGAGCGTGTACCATACATCGTAGCCAATTCACGCAACATAACACCACTTCAATCCAGTCTTCTTGCGTGAACCGATCACCGGAGGGACTCTATGTAGTGCACAGTGAATTCGTTTGCACCACTTTCAATTACCAAAACTTCTATACAACCAACAATAAGACATTCTAGGAGGACTACTATGTCTAGGCGATTTGCAGTCATATCACTTCTCGTATTTGTATTGGCATTGCTTGTCGGCGGCACTGTGCTGGCTGACGGCCACCTTACCCGTTATGATGACACAAAGAGCGCAGTCGAACTCGAAGGCGGTGGACCCAGTCTGATTTGTAACGGTGCATTCGATCCCATGTATTGGGGTGACAGCGTTGCCAACCTCGCCCAATGTTGGACAGGCTACGACAGTGATGCCAGCGGTTGGGTTTCGCATTACGCCAACATCAACATGGCAGATGTTCGTGATACCGCAGACATGCCTGGCATGGACGATGCGTTAGGTATGTTTGTGCGCAATGTTGGTGGTGACGGACCGCACTTTATGTATGCAACCAACGAACTCAGCGATATCACGCACGCAGGCGACTACTGGGTTCAGGTACACGGCACGATGTGGGGTGAATTTGGCTGGTGGATGGCCGGTCCGAATTCAGCTTTTGTTCAGGAAGGTACTGTCGCCAACTCCGTAGCTTTCTATGCCATTAGTAGTGAAGCCGATGCGACGATGGTCGATTCCAGCGAATGGCGTGAACTCTATATTACAGATTACACCACGCCGTTTGAACCTGGTGTCGTCCCCTGCCCGAATGGGCTTGAATCGTGCGCCCAGATGGGCCGTTATGAGCGCGTCACCATTGAGCCGGGCCAATATCTCCATTTGGCGGCAGGCATGAAATTTAATCCGTTTAATGTATGGACTGTGTTTGAATTTGACGACATCGCTATCAGCATGCTGGAGAAGGATGCTGAAGATCTGAGTGGCATCACGGATGCCGGCACAGTCGACTGGGATATGGGCGCTGCCCGGTAGCAGACAGTCCAACTTTCCTTTCTCAGAGATTTATTTGCGGGTCGGCTATAACCGACCCGCTTTTTTTGTCTGGTCGCGATGTAGCACTGTCTGAATTCGGCCGAATCCACCAATCGTGCCGAAAATGTGAATTTGGTTGACATTCCCGCTCTCCAGCAGCGCACCGTCACACCACTGATACAATTCGACTTGCTTTCGGTTGCATCGGATTTTGCCGTATGTCGTTGAAATACACGCTCAAATGGTTAGGTACAGCGCTTCTTGCCATCATGCTGACATCTTGTGGTGGCACCACAGAAGACATAACTCCCTCTCCAACTGTAACTGCAACGACCTCTATTACAAGTGAATCGAGTACTCCAACCGCGACGCCTGCCGCCATACCTACTGCCACTCCTACTCCACCGGCTACACCCACGCCAACATTAGTGCCAACACCGACTCCGATCCCACCGTTGGCACATGAGTTCACATATATCGTGCAATCAGGCGATACGCTGGAGTGGATTTTGCAACTGTACGGCGTCTATGATCCGGCTGATCGCGATCGCATTCTCAACTACTATGCTGCATTGAACGAATTACCGGACCCAAACACGCTATTTCCAGGCACTGTGCTGCGCATTCCTGTCAATGTGCATATCGTCGCTGCAGGGGAATCGGCCGATTTGATCGCCGCTTTACACAACATTACGCCTGCCGAATTGCAACGCCTTAATCCAGAACTGCTGACGGACATCAATTTGCTCAATATTGGCTGGGAACTGCGTGTCAACCCCAACTCCGAAGCGCGGGAACCGTTGTGCGACGACGTGTTGGCCCGGATTCCACCGACAGAAAGCGTCGGCCCGGTTGTGTTTGAGATAGTGATCCATTCACGTGAAGAACTGCTCTGCTTACGTGATTACTTTGGTCTGTCGGCAGCCACCCTTCTCAAGCTGCAGCCCGAGTACATTTATGCCATTCAGAACGGCGATTTCGGAACCGACGGGCTGCTCATGACCATACCGTCAGAAAGTGGTGCTGGATTTTTGGTTACGTCTGACGATACCACCGTCAGCTTTATAGCCAACTATCACGACACCACGCCGGAGAATGTTTACTTCTGGGACGGTGAACCGGTTAGTGACACGCTGCTGAAAACAGGTGATCGTGTCTTTACGCCGCAGGTCAATTTGACCGGAATTACATCGTTCGGCTCAGCACCGCCTGTCTTTCTGAGTGTGGGTGTTTCGGCCGAAAATGGTCAATCAGTTATCGTCGACGCAGCACCTCCTGCCTCCGACAGCATCTATACCATCCTGCCAACCGGAACACCGCCACCCGGTGCCATACTGCCTTCCAGTCAACCGATTTGGCGCAATGCGGAGGACGATGCTGGGTGGTGCAATCCACAGGATGGGTTTGGCTGGACTGGCGCACCGACCTGGCCGACCCTGGGAACAGAACTCAATCCTGAGCGCGGTTTTCGCATCTCCCACACGGCACTCGACATATTAGGTGAAAGTGGCGAACCGATTTACGCAGCTGAAAGCGGTATTGTCGTTTGGGCCGGCTCGTCACACAAAAGCACCGGCAATTCGGTCGTCATTGCCCACGGCAATACATGGCAAACCCATTACTATCATCTACTGACTATCGATGTCGGTTGTGGCGAAGTGGTACAGCGTGGCCAGCAAATTGGCACGATGGGTACGGCAGGACGCACGCATCTCCATTTCGAGATTCGCTGGCAAGGATTTGCATTCAATCCGCTAGATTACCTGCCCTGATCGAAACCTTACTGGAGGTGACAGTCACTTTACCCAGAGTCTGTATGAACACATCGGCCGAAAGTGACTGTCACCTGTGTCGGCGTTGTTAGAAAAATCGCAGTTGATGATTCGGCCGATGTCCGTCGAGCAGCACAAATCGCTCCATCCGCTTCGTTTTGAGACCCAATTGCTGCAAATCACGCAAATCACGCAGCTTTCCTGCACGCCGTGCTTCCATGATGCGGTCGGCACTCCACGGCCCGATTCCGGGCACGCGTAACAATTGCCGGCGTTCGGCGTGGTTGAGTTCGACCGGTTCGTCCTGCAAGTGGACGTTGGCCCACGCCATTTTGGGATCGACTTCGTGAGGGAGATTGCCATCGGCCGAAAACGGCAATTCCTCCAGATCAAACGCATAATCGCGTAGCAGAAACGACGCCTGATAGAGGCGTGCTTCGCGAATCGGTGGCGTCGCCGCTACACTCTCCAGTGGCGTGTCCCGAATCGGCGAAAACGCCGAAAAATAAGTGCGTCGCAACTGCAACCGATGATAAAGATAATCGGTCGCCTGCAATAATTCCAGGTCTGTGTCACCTACCGCACCCACCACAAATTGCGTCGCGGTCGACGGCCACCGCCGTTTCCAGCCAGTGTAAGCCGGCTGTGTGCGCCGAATCTCTTCAATCAACTGCAATGGCCGGATCAATTCGGCCGAAAGCTGCTTCATCGGTGCCAAGGTAGCCAGGCGCTGCTCCGTCGGGCCTTCCAGATTGACTGACAGCCGATCAGTCAATTGCATGGCGCGTTCCAATTGCGCCTTTTCCGCGCCCGGCATCACTTTGAGATGAATATAGCCGTTGAAGCGATAGCGCTTGCGTATAATCTCTACCGTTTCCAGCAACTTATCCTGGGTCACAATACTGCCCTTGATAATACCGGAGCTCAGAAACAGACCCTGAACCATGCCGGCCTGTTCCATTTGGTGAAACGTTTTTGCCATCTCCTCTGGCTTAAACGTGGTGCGGCGATAATTGCGACCAGCACGAAACGGACAATAGGCGCAGTTGCGCTCGCAAGCAGTGGTGAGCATCGTCTTGAGCAGCGGAATCGTCTTGCCGCCGGGCATGGCAGCATTATAGATGCCGAGCGATTCACGTTTGGCCTGTTTGCCCACCGTGATGCCGCATGGCGCAATCTGCGGTGCATCGTCGACGACAACCTGCTTTTCCTCAGCCGGTTCGAGATGCATTTGGGAGGCCACCGATTCCAGTTTCAGCGCTACGTCCATAACAGTATGATAGCACAAATGTTCTTGTAAAGGAATAGTGTAATCCGAAACCGAGCTTTTTCAAAAACCCGGTTTCGGTTGCTTGCAAAATGGTTGATTGATTTATTGCGATGTTGTGGGCAGAGAATCCAGCGCCGCAACCAGGTCTTGTCTGTGGTCGAGTACCCATAAGCAGAGGTCAGCTTCGGTGCGTTCGGGGAAATCGGCAATTAGGCCCTGCTCGTGGATGATGCGCATTAACGGCAGGTAGACATCATCGTAGAAGGAAGCCACGGCTTCGTCGAATGGAACATCGGCCTTGCGTTGCAAGCCCAGATAGTAATGATGGGCGTTGATATGGCGCAACAGGTTATCGTATTTGCCCGGCTCGCTGAGTATGATCGCGGCATTCGGCCGAATTTGATCAATGTGCGTCGCAGCCATAAACGCTGCCCTGTCCTGCTCCAGAATCATTTGATCGATCCATTCGGCGTTGCGCAACGTCCGCAGCGCACTGCGCACCGCCTTTTCGCTGTACATCGGCATCAAACCGCTCGCAACCTCATTCAGCGAATCTGCACCTTGATACAATTCGCGTAACAGCCAACTGTATTCACTCACCAACAGATAGAGATCGGTTTCCGTTTGATTGGGAAACGCCGCTTGTAGATCGTGTTTGATGATCGCCGCCACGAGAGGGTGGTAGACATGGGTATGCCATGATGTAACTGCTTCTTCGTACGGGACCTCTGTGCCTCGCTCATTGCTCAGGAACCAGCGATGCGTCTTGATATGTTCGAGGAGGCGCGGATATTCGGCCGAAAATGTCAGCTCCAGATCAGCGTCGGGCAGCAGCTTGTTCAAACGCGATTCTTGCAGGAAAAAAGCATAGTCGCGCTTGGCAACCACATCGTCAATGTCCATGTCGGGCGTCAGGCGAATCGGAATATCGATCTCAGTCACATATGCATCGATAAAAAGCTGATTGCGCTCGCGTGCCACGGAGACACGATGATTGCCGTCTTTGACAAAATAGACATCGCCCACCTTGTACGCTTCAATCGGCGGCAAGTCTATCTCTTGATACCGGGCTTTATCGATATTGATCCAGCGCTGTGACGTCACTTTCTGCGTCGGTAAAAATGCCCGGTCGAAATCACGATAACGACCGACGCTGCCTACAATTTTATCGAGGGGAACCTCGTGTAATCCAATGTCGCGCTGACCGGCAATAGGCAATTGCCGGCGCACATCATCGTACACCAGCAATTCGTTATTGTTTCCAGTAAACCACGAGGACAGCTTGCGCCAGAAACCGCGTCGATAGGCTCGCTGAAAATCATCATGCGCCATATTATCCAACATAGTCATACTCCAGCAGCGACGAATCAACCTTAATGATCGTCGCAACGCTGCCCGATTGTGACAGATGACTGTTAGATTCGCATCATCGCCATGTTAACAGGCGGATCGATTTATTGCCTTGTTGGCTGTATCAACACGATCCTGTTGCCTTTGGCAAACTCACTTAAAATGCAGTCACCTCCGGGATAATTTCGCTTGCAAACGTCGCCAGCGGCGTGATGTCGTGGACATTAGGCATGTTGAAGATGGCGTGCTGTATTCCGGCGTCGGCCAACTCAGCGCATTGCGCGACGATGTCGGCTGCGCTGCTCGCATCTGCAGCAACGTGCACAGTACCGAGTGCGCTGCGTTCAATTTCGTCATAATTTCGGCCGATTGCTTCACAATGCCCGCGCAACACCTCTAATTTGTGGCGCAGTACATCAGTTCCCGCAAAAGCAAACAGGTTGGTCGCATCGGCATATTGTGCGACAAGTCGCAGTGTCTTCTTCTCGCCCATGCCGCCAATCATGATGGGTGGGCGTGGCTCCGCGACTGGCTGTGGGTTGCAGAGCGTTTCGGCCAGTTGATAATGTTTGCCGTTGTACGCGCCGTTGTCGTCCGACCACATCTGCTGTGTGATTTGCAGTGTTTCTTCCAGCCGCTCAAAGCGCTCTTTTGTTGCCGGAAATGGAAAGCCGAGGCCAACCGATTCGCGTTCGTACCACCCCGCACCGATGCCGAAGTAGGCCCGTCCGCCGGAAAGTACATCGAGATTGGTGACCTGCTTGATGAGAAATCCCGGGTAGCGATAGTGGACACCGGTCACAAGCGCACCGAGTTTGACATTGCTGGTTACGGCTGCGATGTAGGTCAATGCGCTGTACGCTTCGAGCATGGGCTGGTCGGCAGGGCCGAGCATCGGATCAAGCTGGAAGTAATGGTCCATGACCCAAATGCTATAGAAGCCGCCTTCGTCTGCTGTCTGGACGATTTCTTTAAGGCGCGGGGCCAATTCGGCCGAACCACCAGGCCATGTAAAAGATGGAATCTGCAATGAAATCTTCATAGGTGAAGCTCCTGAAAAAGTGTTGACTGTTGCACGCATTATATCGAGTATGCAGCGAAATGGAACCAATACGGTCTGGCCGGTGTAAACTGAGTTAGTGAATAGTACAAAAAGTAGCGATGCGACTGAAACTGCACATGTCGGCCGTGCACTGGCAGGTGATGGTGATGCCTGGGCTGTGCTCGTGCGTCATCACCAGGATCCGGTATTTCGGCTGGCCTATCTGATTCTCGGTGATGCCGATGAGGCTGAGGATGTCGCGCAGGACGTATTCATCCGCGCCCATCGCAAATTGCACCAGTTCGATATGGCGCGTCCATTGCGTCCCTGGCTGTTGGGCATTACTTCTAATCTGGCGCGTAATCGACTTCGCAGTTTCGGCCGATACATGGCTGCACTGCGCCGGTTCTGGCAAACACAGCCACCGCATACGACCCTGCCGCAAAATGATGATTCGGCCGAATTGTATGCCGCATTGCAAAAACTCACACCCGCCAGCAGAGAAACTGTCTATCTGCGCTACTTTCTCGAGTTGTCAGAAGCTGAAACGGCCGACGCGCTGGGCATCGCGCCCGGCACAGTCAAATCACGATTGCACCGCGCATTGAAACAATTGCGCGTGCTGATCGAAATGGAGCAACCCCATGCTCGCCAATGAAAATCACGAATGGGAATTGGAAGTGCGGCAGCGTGCTGCCAATTATCGCTATCCGCCCACACCCGACCTGAGCGCATCCCGGCAACAAGGTCCAGTAAATGCCCGGCGACGACGATTGCGACCGGCGCTGGCAGTCGGCTTCACCCTGGTTGCCGTGCTGCTGCTGATTGGGTTGAGTATGCCGCAAGCCCGGGCAACAGTGCTGGAAGCGTTGCGGCTCGGAGCTATCGAAATCCGTCTGCTGGAGAGTGAACCGATTATCGATGCAGCCGCATTGTCAATCGTCGATCTCGGCGAACCGGTCACAGAAGCGGATGCGCTGACCCATTTTGCTGGCCCATTGCGACATTCGGCCGAATTGGGCCAACCCAACGCCTTCTTTGTGCACGACATCTTTGGCGAAATCGCTGCCGTCACCATGCTATGGCAGCCAAACACAAGAACCGACACGCCGCAAATCGCCGTCACTCAAATAAACTCGCCCGGGTTTGTGTTCAAATGGGCATATGGCCAACAAATCGAAGAAATAACCGTCAATAGACAGCCAGGCATCTGGATCGAAGGACCACATCCAGTGCAATTTGAGTCAGGCATTGTCGACCGGGATGCTGTAGCGCAAGGCAACGTATTGATTTGGGTCGACGGTCGCACCACGTTACGGCTGGAAGGCGATCTGACGCAAGAACAGGCGCTGGAAATCGCAGCAGGGTTTGACTAACGATATGCTCGCACAAGCAGTCCGAAGACAGTGAACACGAAACACCTGGCGTTTAACTTCGCCTGATATCACAGCAAAATGGAACCTCTGACAGCGCAGCGGTGTATTCTGTCCAGAAGATCAACCCGAAATCGAAGGAGAGAACAACGATGAAACGAATAGCATTCGCACTCACTACACTGGCTATTATGCTGCTCATCACCTTACCTGTAGCAGCCGGCGGCTGGGCAACTATCGAATTACACACACTGCCAAAGGATGTAGAAGCCGACACAGTCACACCGATCGAATTCACTATCTGGCAGCACGGCCAAACACCCGTCCATAAACTGTCCGGTTGGGACAACGGCAAAGCGTTGCCGTTGCAACCAACCGTCACGCTGGTCAACAGAGCTACAGGCGAGGAACTACAGTTTACAGGCCAGCCGATGAAAGAAGTCGGACGGTTTATGGCTGAAGTGACCATTCCCAATGCCGGCGAATGGGAATGGACTATTGAAGCAACGCCGCTAGCCGGTGAATTAACGCCGGACACACTTAACGTTCGGCCGAATACAAAGCCTGTTACCGTCAGCCCTGCGATTGTCACTGGCGGATTCTCACTGCAAACAGTGCCGGTTGGGGTGCTGGCCGTGACCGTTGGCATCTTGCTTGTCGGAGCGCTGTTTCTTGTGCATCGCACAACGCGGAGGACGACGTAAGCCCCGCGTCCTCCACTTCCTGAAAGCCGGCATTGTTGCAATAGCCGGCTTTTTTGCTTTGCAGCAGCCAATAGAACCATGTTAAACTAGTGATGCAATACACACCAGACATCCGATTTCTCTGCGAAATCTGATGCGTTACGTCTAAAGGAATAATATGAGTGATCACATTCTCGTCGCCTATGCCAGCATAAGCGGCTCAACACAGGAAGTTGCCGAAGCAATTGCGCTGGAGTTGCAACGCAACGGCGCAAACGCAACGGTGCAACCCGCCCGCAAAGTAGAAAGTCTGGAAGGGTATACTGCCGCTATCATCGGCAGTTCGATTCGGGTGGGGCGCTGGTTGGCGGATGCCATCCGTCTGATCGAACGCAATGAAGAGGCACTGACTGCCATACCCGTCGCTTACTACACGACATGTCTGACCATGGTACACGATACGGACGACAACCGCCGCAAAGTAGAGGCGTACCTGGCACCTATTCGCAGCCTGGCACCGGCCGTGGAGCCCGTGAGCATTGGCATGTTCGCCGGATCGCTCGATCCCAATCATCGCGTGAAGATTTTTGCCGACCAGGAGCCGGAATCAGATTTCCGCGATTTTGATGCAATTGAGGCGTGGGCACGCGAAATTCGGCCGATTCTCGTCGGCGAATCCCCGCAACCGGAACCGGAAATCAAACCCAAAGGCGTGACATTGGCGGGTGCCATGCTCAACGAAACCGACATGTCTGGCGTCGATCTTTCCTATGCCGACATGCGCGAAGCCAAGCTGCACCGCGCCCGCTTCGTCAAGAGCAACATGGCGCACGCCGACCTGCGCAAAGCCGACCTCGGTGAAGCCGACATGCGTGAATCAGATTTATCAGAAGCGGGCTTGTATTGGGCTGACTTGCGCGGCAGCGATTTGGGCGGCGCAACGCTGAAAGCCACCAATCTGCTCGGCGCGGACCTGACTGACGCCAATTTGAGCGGTGCAAACTGCGAAAACGCGATTTTCAACGGCGCACTACTGCGCCAGGCAAGTATGCAAAACGTCAATCTCATTAATGCCGATTTCAACTGGGCCGATTTGAGCGGTGCCAATTTAGGTGGCTCTGATCTGGCTGAAGCCAATCTAAGCTGGGCCAATTTGCGCTGGGCCAATCTCACAGACGCCAATCTGGACGGTGCATATTACAATGAAGAGACGGTTTGGCCGCATGGGTTTTCGGCCGAAAAAGCCGGCTGCATCTATGTCCGCAAGCACTACGGCTAGTGACAGCGACATTTTCCAATCACGGAGACATTGCCAAGAAATTGACGAATGCGCGTCGTTCTGCTAAACTGTTCTTGAATCTTAACGCAACGGAGGTACTTAGAGCATGCAAGTTAAAGAAATACGCTTTACCTGCCCTTTGGGTGTCCCCTGCCGTTGTGCCAACTCCAGCTAATTCAATGTAGTTAGCCGATCACCTTTTGTCACAAAGCCACGGGCGCCCGCTCGTGGCTTTTTTGTTGCCCGGATTCGGCCGATTCTCCGTCTTCCCTGCAATCAAACAGCCACATTCTTTCAGTGCATCCAACCCTGTTTTACGATTGTCAGAGGAAGACGAACTTGAACGATAAATACGACTATTACGAACGTTACAGCGACTATCAAGAGCAATACACGCGTCCCAACGACCGGCGCAGCCGACGCAAGCGCAAAAAAGTAGCACACCATGTCGCTAAGAAGAGTGAAGACGACATTATTGCCGAAATTGCAGAGACCATTGGTCTCGAAGGTGGTTTTGAAACCACTTATACACCATCGCTACACGAAGAAACCTTCCTGCTCGAAGCGGTGCGCCCATTCTACACGGAAGAGTTGATTAGCGATGTACTGATGCTGGTCAAAGGCGGCAAGGAAGCAAACGTCTACTGCTGCAAAGCCGGCGTCGGCAGCAGCAGCGATTTACTCGCTGCAAAAGTGTACCGCCCGCGCAAGTTCCGCACCATCCGCAACGACGCCGTCTACCGTCAGGGACGCACAATTCTGGACAACGACGGCAACGAAGTGCGCGATTCACGTGAGCTAAGGGCACTTGCCAAAAAGTCCGGTTTCGGCATCAACATCCAGCATACTTCGTGGCTGGTGCATGAATTTGTCGCCATGAGCGAGCTTTGGGAAGCAGGTGCCGCCGTACCGCAACCCTATGAAGTAGGTGACAACGCGATTTTGATGGAATATGTCGGCGATGCCACGATGGCCGCACCGACCCTGCAAAGCGTGCGTCTGGAAAAGCGTCATGCCAAACGCCTGTTGGAAAAATTGCTTTTCAACATCGAATTGATGCTGACGAAAGGCTGGATACACGGCGATTTGTCTGCATTCAATGTGCTGTACTGGCATGAAGATGTAACTGTCATCGATTTCCCGCAAGTGATCAATCCAACGCGCAATCGAGACGCTTACAACCTGCTGCTGCGCGACGTGCAGCGCGTCTGTGACTACTTTGCCCGGCAGCGCATGCATGTCGATGCCCGCGTATTCACGCATGACTTATGGCAGCGGCATTTCAGTCAGCGACAAGATGACCGGCTGGCGGATGAATCGCGATTCGAAATTGAGGTATCTGAGTAGATGCGCCGCCGTTTTTCGGCCGAAACCATCTTCCTGATCATTTCAGCTACATTCAGCTTTTGCTTCACATTGATGGCGTTCATCAGCGCCATCTATCGCGTGGAAACGGTGGGGCTGAATCCCTTGCAGTTGATTCTGCTGGGCACGGCGCTGGAGATTACAACCTTTATTTTCGAGATTCCAACCGGCATCGTCGCCGATCTCGTCAGTCGCCGTCTGTCGGTCATCATCGGCTACACGTTGATCGGCGCGGGCTTTATTCTGGAAGCGTCCGTGCCGATCTTTTTGCCGGTGCTGCTGGCCCAAGTGGTGTGGGGCTTTGGCTATACGTTTATCAGCGGTGCGCTCGACGCGTGGCTGGCAGATGAACGGGGCGTAGACGGGTTGACGGCGGTTTATCTGCGAACGAGTCAATTCGGCCGAATGGGTGCATTATTCGCCATCGGCGCAGCGGTACTGTTGGCACGCGGCGGATTGCATTTGCCCATTCTGATCGGCGGCATCGGCATCGTCGGTCTCGCCCTGTTTCTGACGCTGTTCATGCCGGAAAGCGGCTTCAAGCCGGTTCCCAGCAGCGAACGCACGACGTGGGGCAAGATGACAGCGACCTTCCGCGATGGCGTCGGCGTTGTACGCGGTAACGCTCTTCTCGTGGTCGTCGTCGGCATCACCCTGTTTTTCGGCTTCGCGAGCGAAGGGCGGGATCGCTTGTGGGAAGCCCAAATGCTGGAAAATATCACGTTTCCCACATTCGGCGCGACGGATACTGTTTTCTGGTTTGCTGTCATCGCTGTCGCCGGACTGCTAGCCGGTCTGGTAGCGACAGAATTCATCCGGCGACGCATTAACGCAGAGTCACAAACAGCGGCCATTCGCGTGCAATTCGTCCTCAATACTCTGGTCATCGGTGCCATCGTTCTGTTTGGTATGGCGCAGAACTTTGTGGTGGCGGCAACCCTGATCATGCTCAATGGTGTTTTTCGTGGCGCTAATCAGACGATTTTCGGAGCCTGGATCAACAAGGAGTTAACGACGCAAGCCCGCGCCACCGTGTTGTCAATGCTGGGCCAAATCGATGCAATCGGGCAAATTGTGGGCGGTATTCTGATTGGTATATTCGCCAATATGTTGGGCTTGCGGTTCGCGATGATCGGCGTCGGTTTGCTGCTTTTGCCAACTCTGCTACTCTACCGCAGGGCGTACCGGATGACAGTCAGGCGCGATGAGGTATCGGCCGAATCTGATCCCGTCACGCTCACTACCAAACGATAACGAAAACGGGACACTTGAAATCCAAGAGGAACCATGATGAGCATTCCAACTTATGAGTTCGCCGAACTCAACGGCACGACAATTCATTATCAGGACAGCGGCAATGGAAACGCCATTGTGCTGCTGCATTCCGGCGTGTCCGATTTGCGCTTTTGGGACGATCAAATGGCGGCATTTAGCGCCAATCATCGCGTCGTGCGCTTTGATCAACGCGGCAGCGGTCTGACATCGTATCCCGCCACGCCGTTCAGCTACTATGACGACGTGCGTGCCATGCTCGACTATCTGGGAATCGAAAAGGCCGCAATCATCGGCTGCTCCTTCAGCGGCGGCACGGCGCTCAATTTCGCCTTGCGCTACCCGGAACGCATCGCAGCGCTCGTCGTCGTGTGCGGTGCAGTGGGCGGCTTTGAGTATGAAGACAGCGCAGACGACAAGGCTTTCAAAAAGGCTTTCAACACCAAACTCGGCGCAGCATGGGATGCCGGTGATCTGCCGGCGTGTGCGGAGCTTTTGACGCAGTATTGGTTTGACGGGCGTGGTCGTGCGCCTGATACAAGTGATCCCACCATCCGGCAACGCGCGTACGATATGCTTTTACACCTGATGGCACTGCCGGAAGAAGCGGGAACGGAAGTCGGATTGGAGCCGCCCGCATTCGGCCGATTACACACCATCAACACGCCCACACTGGCAATTCTGGGCACGTTGGATGAAGAATCGGTCAATGCCGCCATGCGCGCTGTTGCAGAACGTGTACCTGGCGCACAGTTAGCTGTCTTTGAAGGTACGGCACATTATCCCAATATGGAAAAATCGGCCGAGTTCAACCAGCTTGTCCTGAATTTTCTCAGTTCGTCACTGTAGTTGTGTTAATTTGTCAGGCACTGTAAGCTGCGCGACGGCGGTGTTCGACGAGGATACAGCGGTCCATGACGACATCGAGACCGGCTGCGTGCGCCTTTTCGGCCGAATCCTCATGCACAATGCCCAACTGCATCCACACGACGGGTGCACCGATCTCAATCGCCGCGTCAACGAACGGTGGCACAGCTGCGGGACGACGGAAAATCAGCACGAGATCGACTGGTTCCGGAATCGCCTGCAATGAGGGATAAGCAGTCTCACCCAGGCCCTTAGTCAGATTCGGGTTGACAGGAATAATGCGATAACCTTGCTGCTGCATGTATTCAGACACGTAGTAACCTGCCTTGTACACATTTGACGAAAAACCGACGACGGCAATCGTTTTCGTGCGTTCCAAAATACGTTCGATCACAACCGGGTCTGCTGAATTCAACATAACTACTCCTCAGCTACCTACGCAGTTTGCGCCAGAAAGAAATCAATCAATGCCAACATCTCGTCGTTTCCGCCAATTTGGGCGTGCGTACGCAGGGGAATGCCGTGGGCACCGGGCGTCTTGACCAGTGCCGGATTGTCGTTTAGCACCGCCCGCACGACATCTACCTGACCCAGCATGACGGCACACGGCAGATCGAAACGCGCGCCGCCGGCGAGCAACAAGTTGGCGATTGCGCGGCTGCCCGTGTGTGCCGCAGCTCCTAACGCGCTTTCAAAGTCGCCGCCACCCCAATCCCAGGTAGCATTGGCCAGTGACGGCTGCTCGACGAGCATACTTCTGACCAGATCGAGATTGCCGTGTGCTGCAATGACGAATTTGTTGACGATTTCGGCCGAAATAGGATCAGGGCGATCACTCATAATCTACACCTCATTAAAACCAACTGTTTTCAGCACATCTACCGCCCATTGTCTGGCAGACACATCGTCGCTGTTCAGTTGCACCAAAATATATGGGCGCACTGTGTTGAGCACGTAATTTTCAAATGCGTTAAATTGGATGCATAGCGCTTGTAACGCGTGGCGATCTGCCGCATCTTTCGGTATTTGATAGTGCCAGTCACCTTTGCAACGCGTGTACAATGTCTCGACCAGTTGTGACCACTCATCATTGGCGCTACGCTGATATGCAGCCACAGCTCCGCTTTTTGAGTCACACATTGCGTCACTTTGCAAGCCGACTAATGCCGTCGCGGCCAGTGCAGCCGCGTTGATCAACGTGCGCAAGCCTGGTTGCACAGCATAGCCGGTGAAAATGCCAAAGCGTTCGTAGCCCAAAAACTCACCATCCGGGTCTGGAGGTGCAAGCGGCATTTGCAACAACGGCTGATCACCGCGCAACTCGCACAGATAACCAATGACGCCTTGAATGACATCGCGTATGTAGCTGTCAAAAGGCTGCAACGGAATCTGGTCACGCGTATCGTCGCCAAAGAGCAGCAAACCGGTGCGCTTTAAGCCAACGGAACCGGTCTGCCGCAAACCGGCTTCACAAGTGGGCACAATGTCCAGACGAACCGGACTGATCATCGATGCGTAGCGCCGAATAGCGCGGACCTGATCGGCTTCATCGGCCGCAAATTCGCCTTTGAAAACGACAATCAGATCGATATCGCTGCCCGATGTTTGTGTTGCTTGGCGATAGCTGCCTGTCAAAAAGTGACCGCGAATGCGATTGGGGAACACCGTTTCCAGTAAGCCAATAGTGCCGCGTAACAGATCATCGATTGACGCGTGGTTTGTACGATACAGCAGTTCGATGGTTGAATAGTCCATCGCTAACTACTGCGCTCGGGTTTCTCAGCGACGACAAGGAGGTAAGGTCGCTGCATTTTGAAGTGCAACCACTCAAGTTGCTGCTGTAATTGACCGCTCAACTGACCGGCGACAAGAAGATGGAAACCGGCGCGGGTAATTAGGTTCGTCAATTCGACCGCAGGCGTGTCAGCGCCGTTCTGCACGGCCAATTCCTGATACAATTTGCCATAGGCGGGCGTGTCGCCAAAGTGCCAACGAATCAATGGGTCTGTGATATGTGAGCTGGTGTCGGCGGCGTCTTCAACGAGTAACAGACGCCCGCCCGGTTTGAGCACTCGATACCATTCACGCAGTGCAGTAACGGGTTGATCCATGCAACTGAGCGCAAATCGGCCGATAATCGCATCAAACGCACCGTCGGCAAAATCAAGCGATACCACATCTGCCTGCACAAAGTCGATAGCATAGCCGCGACTATCTGCATTAATCATTGCCTGCTGTAACATTGCAGCAGAGATGTCAGCAGCTGTCGTTTGCCAGTTCAATTCGGCCGAGATCAACGCAAATAATCCGGTTCCCGTCGCAACATCAAGCACTTTTGCATGTCGCCGGCCCAAATTCAAATTGCGACGCAGCACGTCTGCCCAAGCTAATCTGGTAGCTAAATCAAGCGCTTCTACATCGCGATTCCAATGCTGGACAGATGACGGCTGTTCCCAATAAGTACGTAATGCGTAATTTTCCATGGGTTCAATGGGCCAACGATTCCAGGCTGCAAGCAAAAACTCTGCTGCTAAAAATCTGGTAGTCAGCCACCAGATAGGTCAGGGAAGAAGGCACCGCACTCAATCTACTACCTGAACTCCGCGCCAAAACGCCACATGATCCTTTATTTGGCTCGCAGCAGCCGACGGTGTGGGATAATACCAGGCAGCGCCTTCATTCGTTTTGCCATCGACAACAATGTCATAGTAACTGGCAACGCCTTTCCATGGGCATGTGGTGTGCTTATTGCTTGCCTTAAAATAGGCACGGTTGATTGAATTGGGCGGAAAATAATGATTGCCTTCTACCATTTCGGTCTGATTGCTTTCAGCCAGTATGGCCCCGTTCCAAATTGCTTTTGCCATCAGATTTCCCTCTCGTTGCGCCCCTAATCTTTGCCTTGGGCGACAGTTGAATGATTAGTACATTGTAACGAAAGTTTTCAGAAGCCTAGCTTCTACTAAGAGTAGAGTTCGCAACAGACCAAAAAGCTAGGCTTTTTTTGTTACAGAGTAATTAGTCGGAAGAACTTGCTGCAATGGCCACGGTAAAACCATAGGGACACGTTTTTACGTATGATTTGCAGCGCAGTTTGGCTGAATCATGTCAGGTTTCACGCATCTTGACAACTCATCAAAACCAATTCTAACGTCTCAATAGCACAATTTACCCGATTATCGACCGCATGTTCGCTGATCCTTCCTATTATGCGAAATTTCGTGTAAGATATTGTCATGGCATCATCTTCTTACCGTGACACCGACCAAGAAGGGTCACGCAGTGAACGCATCGTGTTTGGTCAACCGTTGTTGGCGATAGCTTTTATCGCCGTAGCGGCGTTTGGCATGCTGATGGCGTATTTCTTTTTCGGCCGAATGACGCAAACGCCGGTCAACTCATACGCTGTCGTCGCCCTGGCCGAACCAGACACCAACATCTTGGAACTCGGCAGCGCAGGTTTTAGAGAACGCTGGATTGCTTCCGACGGCGAACCATTTCACGTCGGCATTATTTCGGGTCATCAGGGCTCTGACGCCGGCGCAGTCTGTGACAACGGCTTGACGGAAGCGGATGTCAATCGCAACATCGCCAACAAGGTGGCCGAGCGCTTGCAGGAAGACAGTATCGTCGTCGATATTTTGGACGAATTCGACCCGCGACTGGATAATTACGCGGCTGACGTGCTGGTTTCAATTCATGCCGACTCATGTCGCGACTACGGCGATTCGCTGACCGGTTTCAAACTGGCTGCACCGGATACACGTGCTTCGCTTGGGTTGAAAAACTGTATGTACCAGGCGTACGCGACGACAACACAGCTTTTTTATCACGTCAACACCATCACCGAACACATGACCGATTATCATGTTTTTCGCAAAATTGCACCTGACACACCCGCCGTCATCATTGAGACAGGTTTTATGAATCGGGATATGGCGCTTCTCACCGACCAGTCAGATGTTCCGGCTGAAGGCATTGAGATCGGTATTTTGTGTTATTTGGAGCAACAACAGTGAGTGGAATGGAAGAAGCGCTCAACGCTATCGAATCAGGCGACTACAGCACGGGTCGTCGTCTCTTGCGCAACATATTGCAGGAAGATCCAGACAATTATCGCGCCTGGCTCTGGCTTGCCGGCATCACGGAGTCACCTTCGGCTGCCTTGAATTATGTGCAGCTCGCGCAGGACATCGCGCCGCAGGACGAGACGGTGAAAGCAGCGTTGGTGTGGGCAAAAGAACGGGTGGCAGCACAATCGGCCGAAACAGTTCCGCCACCGACCACTGCGCAACAAGTTGAGACAGTCGCACGCCCTGTCACCGTCGCCGCTGCTGCTACCACTACCCCACCTGCGCGTCCGGTACGTGATACGAACAGCAGTTCAACGCCGCCGCCACCGGCAGCACCCAGCACTGCAAAAACGAATGATTCGCTCAAATGGATACGTCGCATTGCTATCGTTTTGGTCATCGTCATGATTCTGTGGCTGGTTTATCTCTTCATCAGGGAAATACGCTCCGGGCAACAATTCAATGAATGGTTTGATCATTCAATCGGCACACAACTGGTCAGTGCCGCGAGTGAACTGGAGATAGATGAGAGTGTTGCGGTCGAACCCAATTCGGCCGAAGCCATCACCTACACTAACCTGCCGCCCAAAGCCATCTCAGGCTCAGCGCTCGCCGCCTTGCCGCGCTGGACACCGACGCCTACTCCAACACCAACGCCGCTCCCCCCCACACCGACACCCATTCCACCCACGGCAACTCCCGAACCCATCGTCGCCACCGCTGACGGCTTCGATGAGTGGCGCTGGGTCGATGTCGATCTGACAAATCAGACATTGATCGCTTACGAAAATAACATTCCCGTTTTCAGCACATACATTTCATCGGGCATGTACCAATATCCGACCGTCACAGGACAGTTTCGTATCTACTACCGCTTGCCCGAACAGGACATGAACGGCTATTTGCTGGGATACGATTACTACGTGGAAGACGTCCCATATGTGCAGTACTTTTACGAAGATTACGCGCTGCATGGTGCTTATTGGCACAACAACTTTGGCATACCGATGAGCCACGGCTGTGTCAATTTGTCGCCCATCGACGCCCAATGGTTGTATAATTTCACAGACGTTGGCACCCTGGTCAACGTACATTACTGATGAGTTGACGTACGCAACGTGGTTAAGCGGCAAACACAGCAATCCGCATAATGAATTATAATTGACCTAACCCGATGTTACCTATCGGGTTTTTTGTTGCCTAACGTCTGTAAAGGTCTGCATTTGCAATGGTTTGGCGTGCCAAATCCGGTCGTATTTTGCAAAGCCTTTCCTGGAGAAAATCATGCCTCTGGACATTATTATCGGCACACAATGGGGAGATGAGGGCAAAGGCCGCATCACGGATTTACTCGCTGCCCAGGCCAATATCGTCGCTCGTTATAGTGGTGGCGACAACGCCGGACACACGATCACTATCGGTGCTGATGTGTTTAAACTACACTTAATCCCGTCCGGCATCGTGCACGAAAACGTCGTTTGCCTGATTGGAAACGGCGTTGTGATGAATCCGGCCGTTGTCCTGCGCGAGATGGATGCGCTGACGGCACGCGGTGTTGATGTCAGTCCGGCTCGGCTGAAAATCAGCACGAATACACACCTGGTCACACCGGCCCACATCGCCATCGACCGCGCATCGGAACGGCTCAAGGGAAGCGATGCTATCGGGACAACTCAGCGCGGTATCGGGCCTGCCTATACCGACAAAGCGGCACGTTCCGGTTTGCGTGCCAGCTTATTGGCCGACCCGGAAGCGTTGGCAGACGCCATGTATGATCACATTGCGGCCAAAAATACCGTATTGCGCCATCTCTATTCGGCCGAACCGCTGGATGCAGAAGCCGTGGCCGTCGAATATCTGGCTTACGCCCGCAGGCTGGCTCCGCACCTGACCGACGGTTCGTTGCTGCTGCACAATGCACTGCGCAACGGTGACCGCATTCTCGCTGAAGGTGCGCAAGGCACAATGCTCGACATCGATCACGGTACGTATCCCTTTGTGACCAGTTCTGCGCCCACAGCAAGCGGTGCCCTCGTCGGGCTAGGGTTGGGACCATCCGTCGTTGGACGCGTCGTCGGCGTGGCCAAAGCGTTCAGCAGCCGTGTGGGTGGCGGCCCGTTTGCAACCGAATTGGACGGTGACGAGGCGCATCGGTTGCGCGGCAGCGGTGCTAATCCGTGGGATGAATACGGCACGACAACCGGACGACCGCGACGCGTCGGCTGGCTCGATCTCGTCGTCTTGCGCTACGCTGCTCGCATCAACGGCCTGACCGAACTGGTACTGACCAAGCTGGACATTCTGAGCGGTCTGCCTGAAATTCCAGTCTGTGTCGCTTATCGCTACCAGGGGCGGCGACTGGATCATTTGCCCGGCGATCCCGCTATTTTAGCGCAGTGTATGCCTGTTTATGTGAATCTACCCGGCTGGAAAACGGAGATCGGCGATGTGCGGCGTATGCGCGATCTGCCCGACGCTGCGCAAGGCTACATCAATTTTGTTGCAGATGTAGTGGAAACGCCGGTACGGATGGTATCGGTCGGCCCGGCACGGTCGCATACGGTTTACGCCTAAACGCTGTTCAGTCTGCTAACCTTTTATTTTCACAGGATGACATCCTGTGCGACATGTAAAACAATGACAAAAACGGCACGACGAGTTCAGGGATTTGGTACCTCAGTTTTTGCGACGATGACACGGTTGGCGCAGGAGCACGATGCGATCAATCTGGGGCAGGGTTTTCCTGACTTTCCTGCACCTGATTTCATTAAGCAGGCGGCCATTGAGGCTATTTCGGCCGAAATCAACCAGTATGCTCCCGCCAACGGACGTCCCCGCCTGCGCCACGCCGTTGCCGCCAAAATGGAGCGGCACTACGGTATGAGCGTCGATCCCGAGCGCGAGATCACCATCATGCACGGCGCGACCGAGTCGATTTTTGCCACGTTTATGGGTTTGGTCGATCCCGGCGATGAAGTGATCCTGTTTGAGCCATGCTACGATTCCTATGTGCCGTGTACGCTGATGGCGGGCGGCGTGCCGCGTTTCTACACCCTGCCCGCCCCTGACTGGCGCATCGATCCGGAACAGTTGCGAGCGTTGTTTTCGCCCAAAACCAGGCTTGTCGTCGTCAACACACCACATAATCCGCTGGGCAAAGTGTTTACGCGGGACGAATTGGAGCTGATCGGCGACTTGTGCCGCGAGTTTGACGCCATTGCCCTGGTCGATACGGTATACGAACACATCGTCTTTGACGACGCGGAACACATCAATATGGCGTCGCTGCCCGGCATGCGCGAGCGCACGGTAACGGTGTCGAGCGTGGGCAAGACGTTCAGCGTAACGGGTTGGAAGGTAGGCTGGACGATTGCGCCGCCGGAATTGACGCAGGCGATTTTCCAGGCTCACCAGTTTGTAACGTTTTGTGGGGCAGCACCGTTGCAAGAGGCAGCGGCGATTGCGATTGAATCGGCCGATTCAAGCAATTACTACGCCGAGTTAGCCGCGATGTACCAGACCAAACGCGATATGCTCGTTACCGGTCTGCGCAGCGCAGGACTCAAGCCACTCGTGCCGCGCGGCTCTTATTTCGTCATGGTCGATATTTCCGATCTTGGTTTCGAGAACGACGTGGCGTTTTGCCGTTATTTGACGACGGAAATCGGTGTCGCTGCCATTCCACCGAGTGCTTTTTATCACCATTCGGCCGATGGCGCGAATTTAGCACGCTTTGCCTTCTGTAAAACAGACGAGTTGCTAGACGCTGCCACGCAACGATTAGCACAATTGCGCTAGTCGAAACCCAACCAACAATAGAATCGCATAGGAGTCGATCACCAACTCGGCCGATTTGTGCTACAACTCGCCTGCATACAACCCATAGTGACGGAGATCAACAACATGAGCGATTGGAACCAACAAATCATCGATGAATTTCGCGCTAACGACGGCAAAGTCGGCGGCCCCTTTGCCAATGCAACCCTGCTACTCCTGCATACAACCGGCGCAAAGAGCGGCAAGCCTCGTGTCAATCCGCTGGTCACAGTCAAAGACGGCGACCGCCTGATCATCATCGCGTCCAAAGGGGGCGCACCGAGTAACCCCGACTGGTATTACAACATCGTCGCCAATCCCGAAGTCGAAGTTGAGTACGGCACTGACCGCTTCAAAGCCCACGCGACCGTCACCACTGAACCGGAACGCTCCGCACTGTACGCCAAAGTCGAGGCCACGTTCGCCTCATTTACCCAATACCGGGAGCAAGCAACGCGTGTCATCCCCGTCATCACACTAACGCGCCAGACGTAATAGAGAGCAACGCGGCCTTCCAAACCGCAGGGCGCCGACAAGCTGTTCGTGCCCCAATTTCAGAGGAGTGGGTAATGGCAACCATAGAAGGCTTTGGCGGCATGTTTTTCGAAAGCAGTGATGCCTCACGGCTCGCGCAATGGTACGAAACCGTACTCGGCATCACGATGGAAGCACATCCCGACGGCACAAGCTATTACCACGTCTTTTACACCCGCGACGTGGAAACCAGCATTTTGCGCGAGAACCCAGTGTTTGCCATCAATCAGGCGAAAGAGCCGTTAGCCCGGACGGGTCGCGGCTTCATCTTTGGCTTGCGCGTCGACAATCTGGATGAGTTCCTGGCAGAATTACGTGCTAAAGGCATCGCGGTCGAGGATCGCACACTGGAATGGGAACGCGGTAAACACGGCTGGCTTCGCGATCTGGATGGCAATCGGCTTGAGCTTTACGAAGAGGTGTTTCCAGACACAGATCAATGAGCTTTGACGTACCTATCTGCGATATGCAAGCAATAGGCAAAGGGCGAAACAGACGCATGGCTGCTGCTTTTCTTCACATCTATAACGTTTCTGTTCCGTTGCGCTGAAACCTTCAATCCTGCTTAGGGTTGTTCCACAAGCAATAAACGTCCGTATAGCTCGCTCAGTTCGCGTAAGCGCCACCCAATCTGTTCAGTCAACATGTCCGCTGTGAAACGCCACTGCCAGTTACCACCGAGCTTACCGGGGAAATTCATCCGCGCTTCTGTTCCCAGGATCATCAAATCTTGCAATGGCACAACGGCCATATCCGCAACAGAAGCGTAAGCGAGACGAATCATATCCCAGACAATGTCATTTCCGGAAGACGCGACGTAACGGCGTATGTGGTCCTGTTCGCCGGGTTCGGCCGATAAATACCAGCCCAACGTCGTGTCATTGTCATGCGTGCCGGTGTAAACGACGGCATTTTGCGTGTACGTGTGCGGCAAAAACGCATTGTTGCGCTCGCCGCCAAACCCGAATTGCAGCACCTTCATGCCGGGAAACGCAAATGTATCGCGCAGCAGTTCGACATCTTCGGTAATGACGCCCAAATCTTCGGCAATGATCGGCAATTCACCCATGTCAGCTTCGAGAGTATGGAAGAAATCCATTCCCGGTGCATCGACCCATCGGCCGACTACAGCCGTCGGTTCATCGGCCGGAATCTCCCAATACGCAGCAAATCCCCGGAAATGATCGAGACGGACAATGTCCACCTGCTGGAAAATAGCGCGTAACCGCGCCTGCCACCACGCATATCGGTTCGTATGCATGACATCCCAACGGTAAAGTGGATTGCCCCAGCGCTGACCGGTCGCGCTGAAATAATCAGGCGGTACGCCCGCCACCACCTCCGGCGCGCCCTCGTCGTCGAGGTAAAACAAGCCCGGATTGGCCCACACATCAGCGCTGTCATACGCGACAAAAATAGGCGCGTCGCCGATAATCCTGATACCTTTCGCATTGGCATAGCGGCGCAGCGCTGACCATTGCTCAAAGAACAGAAATTGTAGAAAGCGATAGCGCTCCACATCTTCAGCGTGGGTGTCATGCCACTGCTGCAATGCGACGGGGTCGCGATGAGCCAGTTCTGAGGGCCACGTGTTCCAGACACCACCTTCGTGCGCCTGATGTGCAGTCTTCAGTGCCATAAACAGCGCGTAATCGTCAACCCATGCGGCATTTTCAACACAGAATGCGGCATAAGCCTGCTGCTGTTCAGCCGAACCGTGCAGGCGATAGTGGTGCAATGCCTGATCGAGCAGCGCATTTTTGTACGTGATCAGCGGGCCAAAATCAACACGATCATGAGGCAAATCGGGAACATCAGCAATCGCCGAGGCGGGTAAATAACCATCGCGAACGAGGTGATCCGGGCTGAGCAGCAGTGGATTGCCGGCAAAAGCTGAAAAACTCTGGTACGGTGAGTCGCCATAACCGGTCGGACCTAATGGCAGCACCTGCCACAACCCCTGACCATATTGTTCCAGAAAATCGACAAATCCGTAAGCGGCATCGCCTAAATCACCGATGCCGTAACGGCCTGGAAATGAAGTTGGATGAACGAGAACGCCACCCGCACGCGTGAATCGCATTTTGAACTATCTCCTGCCAGACCCGCAAAACCGGGTTCTAGAAAGAAACCCGGTTTCTATGGTTCATGATGATTATGCTTGATTTCGGCCGATTGCCAGCCGATACATGTGTTCGTATTCCGCCGCCGACCGCTGCCATGAAAAATCAGCGTGCATACCGGCAAGTTGAATTTCACGCCAGCGCGGTTTGTCGACGTTATAAACGTAAATGGCGCGTGACAACGCATGCCACAATGCATCGGCATTGTAATCGTGAAATTGAAAGCCTGTCACGCTGTCCAACACCGTATCCGCCAGACCACCGGTGCTGCGCACAACCGGCACCGACCCGTAACGCATGGCAATTAGCTGACTCAGCCCGCACGGCTCAAAGCGGGACGGCACCAGGAACATGTCGCTGCCGGCGTAGATATAAGGCGCCATACCGGCATTGTATTCAAGTATCGCCGTCATTTTCTCGCGATGATAGTAGGCAAGGCCGGCAAACATCTGCTCGTATTCCGGTGCTCCTGTGCCTAATACGACGAATTGCGCTTCTCCCGCCCAATTGTTCATCAGCCGGTGAATCGCTTCACCGGTTATGTCCAATCCTTTTTGCCAATCGAGCCGCGACACCAATCCGACCACCGGAATACCGTCGCGCTGGGGCAAACCAGCTAACGCTTGCAGTGCGTGGCGCATGCGCCAACGGTCGTCAATAGTTTCGGCCGAATAGTGGTGCGGAATGCGATCATCTGTTGCCGGATTCCACACATCCGTGTCGATGCCATTGAGAATGCCGAACAGATCGCTACCGCGATGACGCAACAGGCCATCCATACCGGCGCCACCCTCTGATGTCGTGATTTCACGAGCATAGGTGGGACTCACCGTATTGACCAGACTGGCATGATAAATGCCGCGCGCCATGAAATTGACTTCGTTGAACCGCTCTTCACGCAACCCATGCGTAATAATGTTCAGGTAGTCGAAAATATCCCAGCTTGTAAGGCCCTGGTGGGCGATATTGTGAATCGAGAAAACGGTCGGTATGTCGCGCAGACGGTCGTGACCCTGTGCGCCTGTGGCCAACCAGGCAACTGCGGGTGCAGTATGCCAGTCATTGGCATGGACGATATCCGGTCGCCAGTCCAGCGCCAGCGTCAGTTCCAGTGCCGCGCGGCTGAAAAAGGCAAAACGGTAAGCATCGTCGCCATAACCATAAACATTCGGCCGATTAAACAAATTGCGCTCTGCGATGAAGTAGACGGGCACATTGCTGCCGGGCAATGTCCCATGAAACACGCCGGTCGGAAGTGTGCTGTTACGCACCGGCACCGTCAGGTGACCTACCATCGGGGATACATCGCGATAGCCTGCCTCAATATTGGCATAGGCCGGCATGACTACACGAACATCATGCCCACGAGCCTGGAGAGCTTTAGGCAGTGATCCGGCAACGTCTCCCAACCCACCTGCTTTGGCAAAAGGCGCGACTTCGGCGCTAAGAAATAGAATCTTCAATTTTTCGTTGCTCAAACTACATCCTTTAATCACTCAAGTTTGTTGCGCAACATACCAACTCACAAGTCGATCGGCCCGTGCGCAAGCCCTGGTGTCGGGATCAAAAGAACCCCGACGAAGTCGAGGCTCTAGTGTACAAGAAGGTGGTCAATCTGGGAAGTTGTCTACAGAAATTCAACGAAACCGGATGAATTCTTTTCGGCCGGCATGGCAAAAATGCGAATGGTAGAGCGATTTCCGTGCTCATCCTGTATGACGGCGGGTGACTGTCGATCCCACAATTCCCATACGTCTCCGGAAACAACCTTGAAGCTACGCATGGCTCCACTTCGGCCGAAAACGTTACCTGCCTGAATGTTATATCCATTGAGTGCAATGCGCGCTATTTGTATCGGCGCATTGACATCCATGACTGTGACGACAGTTTCTTGGTTTGCCATTGCATGTTCCTTACCCAATTATGATGCCAACTAAATGAGACCGACCGACATAAATTCGACAAAATTCATTATACAAACTGTGCAGTCATTTTACAACCATTTTTTAACCTTTCTGTTCGAAAGCTACGAAAATGGCTTGATACGCCCAACAAATTCAATGTCTGGGGCGATTCGACATGCGGATCGAAGTCAACTTACTGCGAATTGCTACGAACATCATACGCAATTTACCTTTCAATTGTGCTTACAAACAGAGAGTTTACGCACGATTATGGGCAGGGTACTAGCGAAGAGAGGTATTTGATCGCAATTTTCACGTTAGTGGCCGGTGAGATGCCGAATAATCTGACCTGTTCAGCCGACAAAGTCAACCAGTAGCACAGGAGCAGGCGTTTCTTTCGGCCGAAAGAGCAAGTAGTCAGTCGCTGGGGAGTACAGACAATCGATCAGACGCGAGCGCTATTGTCACTGATTCATCAACCGCCAGATCGGTAACGGAACCAAGCTCGAACAACAACGTGACACCGCTGCAATCAAGCCACAATTGCACGTACCGACCACGAAATGATTGCGCGATGACACGACCAACAAGGCTGTTTTGGCTTGTGTTGCCGTGAAACGCCTGGATTGCGTCCGGTTTGATCAGCAGATTGACACGATTTCCATCCTCATAGCCGGCAGTCGAAACGGTAAATCGGCCGATAGTGCTATCCACTACCCCTGACGCAACGATAGTCGCCGGCAGCACATTGTAAAAACCGAGAAACCGTGCCACCGTGGCTGTTGCCGGATGTTCATACAACACGGTTGGCGAGGCGATCTGTTCAATTCTTCCGGCGTGCATGATGACAATGCGGTCCGCTATCGCAAATGCCTCCGTTTGGTCGTGGGTGACATAGATACTGGTGACACCGACCTGCTTGAGAATGCGCCGCAATTCGAGCATCAGGCGTTCACGCAAAGCCCGGTCCAATGCACCCAACGGCTCATCGAGCATCAGCAGGCGCGGACCGGGAGCCAGCGATCGTGCTAGCGCCACGCGCTGCTGTTCACCGCCCGACAACTGCTCAATGCGACGTTGTGCAAACGCAGTCATGTCGACGAGTTCCAGCATTTCGGCGACGCGCTGCTGCACTTTTTCGGCCGAATCACCCCGCATGCGCAGTCCAAATGCCACATTCTCATAGACGCTTTTATGCGGAAACAGCGCGAAATCCTGAAACATCATACCGAAGTCGCGTTTGTGAGGTGGAACTGCCGCCAAATCGCGTTCGGCAAACGCAACCGTACCGGAGTCCGGCAGCGTCAAACCGGCAATTGTGCGCAACAACGTCGTCTTGCCACATCCGGACGGCCCCAGCAAACAGACAATCTCCCCTGCGGCAACGGCGAGATCGATGCTGCGCAGCGCAATGTGATCGTCAAAGGATTTCGTCAGCGAATTGACGTTCAGGAGTGCATCCACGGCTAAAACTCCCCTTCGTTGCCCAGGCGAAAACGTTCAATGACGATAAAGCCGGCAGCACACACCAGCATGAGCAGAGTACTCATTGCCAGTGCCTGCCCGTAATTAAGCGCACCGGGTCGGCCGAGAAAGCGGAAAATGGCGACCGGCATCGTCGGCGTTTGCGGACGTGCAATGAACAGCGTCGCGCCAAATTCACCCATGCTGACTGTGAAGGCAAACACAGCACCAACCAGCAGCGCCCGCCGGATGAGTGGCCAATCAATTTCCAGCCAGACACGCTGTGGTTCAGCGCCTAACATTCCCGCAGCTTCGCGCAAACTGGGCGCAATGCGGCGCACGGCCGGCAAGGTACTGCGGATGACAAACGGCATTGCCACCAATGTGTGCGCAATAGGTACGAGCACAATTGAACTGCGCAGATTGAGCGGCGGTTTGTCGAGTGAAATGATGTAGCCGAAACCCAGAGTAACAGCCGATGTCGCCAACGGCAGCATAAAAAGCGGGTCGAGCAAGTGCCCTACCCAACCCGTACCGCGGCGCCGTGTCGGGCGTCCGCTGCCGGCCACAACAATCGTGACCATGAGACCCAAACTGACGGCAAGCACAACGGTGGCAACAGCAAAGAGCAGCGAATTGAATACAGCTGTCGCCGGTGGCACAAAAAATAGGGAGTTCTGGCGATTGACAAACAGTTCGCGATAGTACAGCGCTGTCCAGCCATTAGGACCGGCAAATGAGCGCAAGACCAGTGCAGCCAGCGGAAACGCCAACAGTGCCAGCATAAATACCAGATTGAAGCTGACGATGAGGCGGTCGCGTCGTGTACTTATCGGCCGAACGGTACTCATCGCCGACCGCAACCGTTTCGGCCGATTAACGCGTGACTGTGTCCGTGTATACAGCCACATCAACAGAAACGTGAATGCAATCTGGATGATCGAGAGTGCAGCCGCCACAGGTAGATTGAATAAAAAAGCCGTTTGCCGGTAAATGGCAACTTCCAGCGTGGCGAAGCGCGGTCCACCCAGAATGAGAATGACGCCGAAACTGGTAAACGAAAAAATAAATACCAGAACCGCCGCTGCCGTCACCGCCGGGCGCAGCAGCGGCAACGTAACGGTCCAGAACGCACGCTGCGGCGATGCGCCCAACAACTGCGCGGCGTTCGCCAAATCGGGATCCAGATTAGACCAGTAACTGCTGATCATGCGCAGCGCGACACTGTAGTTGAAGAAGATATGCGCCAAAAAGATGATCCAAATCGTCTGTTCAATCTGAATGGGAGGCGTTGTCAAATCAAACACTTGCATCAGCCAGACGTTGAGAACACCTGATCGGCCGAACAGCGCAGTGAACGCCGCAGCCACGACAACCGTTGGCAATACAAACGGCAGGGTACTCACTGCGAGTAACGTACCTTTACCGCGAAACTGGTAGCGGGCGAACACGTACGCACCGGGCAACGCACAAAGCAAGGTTAACAGCGTCGATATGACTGCTTGCCATGTCGTAAACCAGAGCAATCCTGCATAGTACGATGTAGAAAAAAGCTGGTTGAGCGGGCTTAGATCGAGTTTTCCGTCTGTCGTAAAGCTGAGATTGAAGATCGAGAGCAGGGGATAAAAGTAAAAAAGAGTAAAAAAAGCCAGCGGAATGCCGGGAAGTAACCACCACAACGACCGCCAATTGATGCGCTTGAACATAGGTCGATCAGCGATGTGTTTCACCAAGTGCCATAGTCTCTATTGCCTCGAGCATGGAATGCAATTCGGCCGAATTCTCTTGTTGCAACATCGTGTGAAAAGTATCGTGCATTAAAACGGCCACAACAGCGGCAGGAAAATCAGCGATGCAATTAACGAAATTACAAGCAACGGCAAACCAATACGCGCAAAATCGTTGAAACGATAACTACCCGCACTCATGACTAGTGTATTTGTCGGCGACGCAACCGGTGTGGCAAATGCCATCGATGCCGCAATCGCCACAGCCATCATAAACGCTTGTGGCTGCACGTCCAGCGATTGCGCCGCCGTCAGCGCAATGGGTGCGACAATCACCGTCGTCGCCGTGTTAGAAATGACCTGAGTGAATCCGGCTGTCAACACGAACAAACCAGCCATGACAGCAATCGGCCCCACAGCACCCAGCGTGTCTACCAAACCGTTAGCCGCTGCATCGACGACACCTACTTTCTCCAACGCCGTACTCATCGGAATCATCCCGGCAATCAAAATGATGCTGGGCCAATTGATCGAGCGGTACGCCTCGTCCATCGTCAAACAGCGAAAGACGATCATGGCCAAAGCCGCCGTCATCGTCACCACAACAGTCGTATAGCTGCCAAAGATCATGGCGAGCACCATCGCGAGCATGATGATCAGCGCGATTGACGAGCGTTCACGATGTGGCGGGCTTTCCATCGTTTCCGGGTCGCCGAGCACGATAAATTGCCGTCGCCGCTTTTTCAACTGGGCAATGTTGTCCCACGATCCCTGCACAATGATCGTGTCGCCGAATTGCAGGCGCACGCCGCGCGGATCGATGAGATCGTCACGCCCTGGTCGATGAATGCCCAAGACTTGTAAGCCATATTGCTGGGCAAAGAGCGCATCAGCGACCGTCCGCCCCAAAAGTTGCGATCGCGGCGGAAACAACACTTCAGCGATGCCGACATCCCTGCCAACCAATGCCTTGATGTCTTTGGGTTTAGCGGGCTGCACCAGCAACTCCCAGTGTGCAGCTGCTTTGTCTACGTCGACGCGATCACCTCGAACGATGAGTGTATCGTCAGCCCTGACGTGTGTTTGGGCAGTAACCAAAACGGGTTGATCGTGAATCGGGTCTTGAGTACGCAGCGCAAGCGGCTTGCCGTTTTCAGGTTGCGGCTTGCGCATAATCTTCAAAACAGTCACATCATAATCGCTGCCAAGATGGGAATCGGCAATGGTTTTACCGGCCAGCGTGGATGTGACCGGCACTAGCAGGCGATACAGATCGTCGTCCAGGTCGTATGCCTGGGCCAACTGCTGTTGATCGGCAACGGCGTCGGTATCGAGGACGGACGGATGAGAAGGGAGTAGTTTTCGGCCGAAAGTCACTACCGCAATCACACCGATGATCAGCAAAATTGTCCCCATCGGCGTAAAGGCAAAAAATCCGAATGGCGCATACCCCGCTGCCGCCAGCGTGTCGCTGACGATAATGTTGGGCGGCGTGCCGATCAGCGTCAGAGCACCGCCAAGCAGTGAGCCAAACGACAATGGAATCAACAACCGCGATGGCTTAATGCGTGCGCGCTGCGCCAGCATCATGACACCCGGCAGCAAAATGGCGACAGTGCCCGTACTGCTCATAAACGCCGACATAAACGCCGTCGCGATCATGAGCACGACGAGCAATCGCACTTCACCCGTGCCGCCCCAGCGCAAGATCTGTCGCCCAGCGACAGCCGCCAGACCGGTCTGCATCACGCCTCCGCCGACGATAAACAATGCGGCGACGGTCAGCACAGAGCTATCACTAAATCCGGCGGTTGCTTCGCTCGGCGTCAGCACCCGCGTCAACATCAGCGCGACGACAACGCCCAGCGCCACGACATCAACACGCAACCATTCCGTGATGAACAGTATGGTGGCCACAACCAGAATAGCGATGACAAGAGCCGTTTCAAACATATGATTTAGCGCATTTCAACGCAGTTGCAGTTTAGATAAACAGACGGCAATTACATCAAGACGATTTGCAAATTCAGTCAGGCAAACGTGTCAACGTCTGATCCGGAAAACTGTCGTCTCGTGCAAAATTGCGGCGTCGATTATAGCACATCACTGGAGTACGATTTCGGTCCATGCCTGTATCCAGGCCTCGCGATTCTGGTCAATCGTGTCGTAATTCAGCGTGACCGGGTTTTGGGGCAAGACGGAATACTCACCGAAGATGCCGGGGATTTCGGCCGAATTATTGGCCGGATAGACAAACATGTTCAACGGAATATCTTCCTGAAATGTCCGGCCGAGCAAGAAATCGACTAACTGCTGCGCTTCGGCTTCGTGGGCCGTACCGTTGAGAATTCCCACAAACTCGATCTGGCGAAAACAGGTGCCGTCTGCCGTAACGGCAGCTGTCGGCGCTTCGCTCAATTCCTCTTCGGCAAAGAGGACCTCAGCCGGCGGACTGCTGGCATAGCTGACGACAATCGGCCGATCACCATCGGATGCACCCGAGAATTGTCCCCAATATGCATCTTCCCAACCGTTGGTCACCAGCACATCATTCGCATTCAACGCTTGCCAGTACGCCTCGAATCCATCCTCACCATAGGCTCCAATTGTTGTAAACAGAAATGCCAGACCCGGTGTCGATGTCGCCGGATTCTGCACCACGGTCAATCCTGCATACGCCGGATCGATCAAATCATCGAGCGAATCCGGCGGATCCAGTTCAGATTGGGCAAACCACGCCTTATCGTAATTCAGACAGACATCGCCAAAATCAACCGGCAAAGCGCGATTTTGCGGATCGACCTTGAGCGCGTCGTCGATGTTAGCCAACTCAGGCGATGCGTAAGCCAGGAAAATATCGTTGGCGAGCGCCCGGCTGAGAAATGTATTGTCGACGCCGTACATGACATCGGCGAGAGGATTGTCTCTGGCGAGAACAGCCTGATTGACCATTTGTCCACCGTCACCGGCTTTGAAAATCTCGACAGCGATGCCGGTTTCGGCCGAAAACTGGTCCAGCGTTTCTGCACCGATCTCAAAACTGTCGTGTGTCATCAGGCGCAACGTCACCGGTTCGGCCGAATCAGGCCCACAACCTGCCAGAAACAATAGCATCATAAGCGACAAAACGACTTTTTTCACAATCATTGATTTCCCTCACAGCCACGCGCAAGCAGGATGACCAACAAAAAAACGCCACCCTGACTGGCGAGTGGCGTTTTGACTTCTTTTCGTCTTTCCTACGCCAGCATGACCTGGATCAGGTTCTACGGTTTACCTCACCAATGAGGAATCTCAGCCTGGTTTGCCCAGGCTCCCGCGACAACTATCTACTTTTTCATTACGAAGTATAGGCATGACGCAGCACAGCGTCAAGCTGTAAGCCACCCATTCCAATGCTTATCCAAGCTGATAACATACTGATCGCAAGCACAAAATGGGTAAACGAATGCAGAGGCCCGATTTGGCATGCGACTCCGCAAAGCCTGCGGCCTCGACGGCTGAAGCGTTCCGCTACAGCTTGCAGACCGCGTACGGTATAATACGCGTCAATGATCTCGAAGCGGTTGCAATACAGTTGGAAGAATCACAATGTGCACATCATGCTCGTGCTGGCAGGTGCTGCCTTTGCTGTCCTCTACTGGTCGACATTAGCGCCGGGCGTACTGCCCGCCGACAGCGGTGAATTCCAACTCGTGGCGGCCGAACCCGGTGTCGCTCACCCACCGGGATTTGCGCTGTATACATTGCTGGCGCATGCTATGACCTTGCTGCCGATTGGCCCGACAATCGCCTACCGTGTTAACCTACTTTCGGTCGTTTTTACCGTCCTGATGCTGCTCGTCGTCTACGCGACAACATTCCAACTCACCCAATCGAACCTGGCCGCTCTGATTTCTGCGGTGGCACTCGGCACCGCCACGACAGTGTGGTCGCAGGCAACGACCGCCAACGTTCGGGCGCTGACTGCATTGTTGGCGGCACTGGCTTTCTATACACTCATTCGCTATCGCGATGCCGAAGGCGAAACGGCCAAGCGGCGCTGGTTGATCGCTTTCGCCCTAGCGGTCGGTTTTGGCATAACCCACCACCTATCGCTTGTCTTCATGGCCGTATTCTGGATGCTGTACTTGTGGCTGATCGATGGACGGCGCCATCTGGATCGCTGGCGACGGGCATTGCCGTGGGGCTTACTGGGATTGTTACCCTTACTATATCTGCCGCTCACAGACCCGGATTTGCGTACGCTGGGTGCGTTTCTCAATTACGTACTCGCCCTTGGCTTTCGTGGCGATTTTTTCGGATTTTCGGCGCCGGATATCCTGCTAGCCCGTTTACGGGTCATGATGATCGTTTTGCAATTTCAGTTTCTAGCTATCCTGCTGCTGGGAATCCTCTTAGGGCTGATCGTTGTGACCATGACCGATTGGCGACTTTCGGTCTTGTTGAGCGGCGCGTTTCTGTCACATATGCTCGTGACAGCCATTTATCGTGCCCCGCAAACAGTTGAGTACATGCTGCCTGCCTATATCCCCGCTGTGATAGCATTTGGCTGTGGGTTGTCGTGGTGGTGGGTAGATCTTGGGGATAAATGGCAAATCGCAGCGGGATCGCTGCTCATAGCGGCATTGGCGCTCGCCTTTTTTCAAGGCGTGCAAAATCGCAGTAGCTATACCTATCTGCACCATGATTATTCGGCCGAAAATTATGCAGCAGTTATCCTGGAAGGCGCACCGGAAAACGCCATGGTATTGGCTAATTGGCATTGGGTGACACCCTTGTGGTATTTGCAGCAAGTGGAAGGGCGGCGGCCCGATCTGACAATTGACTATGTTGAACCAGGTTCAGAACCGTACGCCGAGACCTGGGCAGCAGAAATTGCCGGCGCATTGCAAGCCGGTCACGATGTGGTAGCGACCGATTTCGACGAGTTTGCCTTTGCCGCCTTGCCGCCTGCGGAGCCGTTGGGAGACGCTTTTCTGTACAGTCAGACACCGCGCGTAACGCTGCCGGCATCATTCACACCATTTTCTACGCAATTGAATGAAGCCGTTGAAGTTGTCGGTTATATGCTGGATCGCGATTCGGCCGAAATCTGGAGCGACGTCTATTTCACCATAGCCTGGCAACCACTCACCGAAACCGCCGACGCCACATTGTTTGCCCATCTTATTTCGGCCGATGGGAGATTATGGGCACAGGATGATCTCACCGTTCGCGCCCAACCGGAGGGATTGACATTAACACGCTTCCGTTTGACGCCGCGCCCCGGCACTATACCCGACATCCATACCATCGCAATCGGAGGCAGCGCAGTTGGTGACACAACGGAGAACCCATCGTCGCGTGTCTCGGTGACCCGCCTGAGGGTGACGCCGATGTCGATATTGCCATTCACACAAAACACAGTCATAGAGAAGCTTGCCAACGGCGATACGGTGCGCGGCTACGATTGGGATTTAACCTATCCCAATCACCCCAGACTCTACGTCCATACACAACTGGCGGACGGCGGTTTCGTCACAACCACATATGACAGCAACTTTCAACAAATCGGTTCGTTGACTTTGAGAGCGAGTGACTGCAAACTGCCCTGCAACTATATTCCGTTTGGACAGGGCATCGTGTGGTACGGCAACAGCTTCGCTCCCGACGACACGTATCGAGCCAATCGCACGGTTGTCTTTTCCAACTACTTTGGCAGTTCAATACCCTTAACACGCGATTATGTCGTCGGCAATGCTCTCATCGGACTGGAAGCAGACGAAACAACCTGGGCCTGGGTGACGCAAAACGACGGCATTCCGGCTTTGGGCGCGATTCCAACGTTGAAATGGATTTCCGGTTCGCAAGTGAGTGAACAACGCAATGTAAAAACCGGAGCAAATGCTGTCGCCGGACAAACGGTGTTAGCCACATTGCGCTTGTACGATGCCTTTACAAAGCAGCCGCTTGCCGTTCTCGATGAAGTAATTGTTGCCGCTGCCCCATGGGTAGAAGTCGGCCGAATGACGATTAAGTAAACGGAGCAGACTGAATGCAAATTGTGCAGGGCGCATTTCCAACAACGCAGGTATGGCGCACGTTGGTGCTGTTTTCGGCCGATAATGCGGACAGCTACCTCTATCGGTTCGGTGAAGCCCTGTCAAAAGCACAAAACGGGATCGTCATTGCAGCCGTAATTGTCCCTGATCAGACACCCGAGCTTCTGGAACGCGCACGGGCGACAGCGTTCGAATTGGAATCTTACGGTGAGGGAGCTGCGAAATGCGATGTTCTAATCGTCAAAATAGATGAAACACGCAACGACCTGCGCAATTTGGTCACGCGCGGCAAAATTGATCTCCTACTCTTCGACACCGAAAACACGGCACAAAACAATCTCAACGACCTGCCCTGCACCATAGCGGTCATGCGCGGTTCGTACAGCAATCCTGAAATCAGGCAGAAACCAATCCAGCGCATCGTCATCCCGACAGCGGGTGGTCCGGCTACGATAAACATACTGCGCATGCTGGTTCAATTACCGCGCACATTTGAACTGGACATCTTGTATGTTGCACGTGCCGATCAAGGTCATCATGAAGTCGCGCTAGGCAATCAACAGCTTAAACGCATTGTGCAATCACTTGATGCTGAAGATCGCATCAACACAAAAGTCGTGGAAGCCACCAGCCCAACGCAAGGCATCTTGGAAGCTGTCGCCAATGATTACGATCTCGTCATCATGGGAGCAAGCAACGAGGGATCGCTGGATCGATTCCTGTTTGGGAACATCGTCGATGCCGTCGTCCGCGAAAGCAAAACGCCGGTGATCATTGCACGCGAATCGACACGCCCTGTTCTCGGTGGAGCGCTGCATTGGCTCGATTATGGTTTGCAGCGCATCATTCCCCATCTGAGCGTCAGCGAACGCGCCCAGGTCTACATGCGCGTGCGCCGCAACTCACGGCCCAACCTTGACTATTTCGTGTTGATGACGCTGTCCGCTGCGATTGCTTCATTGGGTTTGCTGCAGGACAGTCCGGCGGTTGTTATCGGCGCCATGCTGGTTGCACCGCTGATGTCACCAATTGTTGGTAGCGGCATGGCCATCGTGCTGGGAGATTTGCGCTTCTTGCGCTATGCACTGGGGTCGGCCCTGCGCGGCATGTTTATTGCGCTTCTGGTCGGTTTTCTGATCGGACTGGTAGCCGGCAACAACAATTTGACGCCGGAAATTTTGGCACGTACCGAGCCGACGCTTATCGATCTCATGATCGCACTCTTTTCGGGGTTGGCTGGTGCGTTTGCCATTGCCTACACAGGTGCGGCCAGCGCGTTGCCTGGTGTTGCCATTGCCGCTGCCCTTGTGCCACCGTTGGCGAGTTCGGGCCTCGCGTATTCACAAGGGCGCTTTGGCGACGGAACCGGCGCTTTGCTGTTGTTCATAACCAACTTCATCGCCATCAGTTCAGCCGCCACACTGGTTTTCCTCGCGTTTGGTTTTCGGCCGAAAACCAGCCAGAAAGCGCGCCGTACCATCCAACAACGCACAACCCGCATCGCTTTGGGATTGCTGCTGGGAATTGGCATTTTCCTGAGTTATGCTACTTATACACTCGCCAAAACCAACACCATCAACCAAAACACATACACGATTGTCCAGCAAACCGTTGAAGGTGTGAATACGGCATTTCCTGCCATCGAAATCGAATACGATTCCCTCGTCATCGAGACCGACAGTGATCCATCGGCGCCGCTCGTGCTTGACTTGACATTGCGCAGTACGCACGAATTACCGATCATTGCCGTACAAACATTGAGCGACGTCATTGGCCAAAGGCTGCAAGATGAAATCGGTCTGGACCGCGAAATGATCCTCGAATTGACCGTGATCAACGTGACCAAACCCAAACCGTTTGAACCGCCGACACCTACACCGGAACCGCTCGCCTTGCAATGAAGCACACTACAGAGGACAAACAACGCACAACGCATCGAGCATCGCACCACAATCTGCCTGATGCCACTGAGCTGCGCCGTCAAATCAAGGCCGGCGAAACGACGCCTTATCGCATTGTCAGCGACTTTCTGGCACGCCTTGAACAGCAGCATCACCGCATCAATGCGGCAACCCAGATTTTTCACGAACGTGCCTTGCGAGAAGCACGCAATCCTCGCCCTGGGCCACTATCAGGCATTCCCATCAGTGTGAAGGAAACGTTTGGCTTCGATGGCGAGCAAGTGACGGTCGGATCGCTGCGCATGCCACCGGAGCAGTTGCCCGAAGCGACTGTAGTTAAACGCATCAAGGCGGCTGGAGCGATCATCATCGCCCGGAGCAATGTCCCCGAATTCGCCATGACGGGCGAGACAACCAACCTGCGTTTCGGTCGAACCAATAACTGTCTCAATCCAATGCATACAGCCGGCGGATCGTCAGGTGGCGAAGCCGCACTCGTCGGTTCCGGCAGCAGTGCATTGGGACTCGGCAATGACATTCTCGGCTCCATCCGCATTCCGGCATCGTTCAACAGCGTTGTCGGCTTCAAACCGGCGTCATTCACTGTGCCCAAAGATGGTATCTGGCCAGATTTGTCAGGACATTTCGTCGATTCACTCCTCGCTGTCGGCCCGATCACACGCTCAGTACGCGACGCACGCCTCGTCTACAACGTCATTGCCGATGCCGCTTTACCCAATCCGCAACCTGTCAACGGTGTGCGCCTGATCGTGCCGCGCCCGTTTTTCATGACTATTGTCGATAGCGTCATCGATGCAGCGCTAGTGGAAGCTCAAACCATTCTCATGAGCGCCGGTTTGGTAGCAGAAACGCAACCGTTTGACGATGTGTCGGCGCTTTACAACAATTTGCTGCGCCTGATCACGGCCAGTTTTGAACGCCCGATGCGCGACTTGCTAACAACGGCAGATGGCACTAAATTCCGCAAATCGGCCGAAATGATACGTCAGCTCAGCGGTCGGCCGACCATCGACTCAGGTTTGTACCAGATGCTGGTTACCATGCCGCTCGTGCGTGCCAAACCGCAGCGAATTAACACCATCATCGACAGCTACAAGAAAGCACGCCAGAAATATTGGACACGGCTTGGAGACAATGCCGTTGTTTTACTGCCTTCAATTGGGCTGCTCGCACCACGCCACGGTGGCATGAATCGCAGTACGCTTAAACCCGGCGTTAACGGTACAATGACACCGATGACATTCTGCAACATGATGGATTTACCGGCCATCACTGTGCCGGCCTGGACCAATCGAGACACGCCCACAGGTCTCGTGCCCGGTATCATGCTGGCCTGTGCACCGGGTGCCGAAGGCACACTGCTCGATGTCGCTGCTGCGCTCGAAGCCGGGTTCAACAATCTCAACCATCAGAACAGCGCTTTATGACCCTTGCTTTGAGTAAGTTGAAATCCTTATGCCTACCGGAATTGTGACCATCTTGCCACCGCCTTTTGCAGAACGCGTTCAGTTGCTGTGGGACGGATTGAATCGCGAATTCGGCATCAGTACGTCGGCCGAATCAACAGCGTTTCCTCACATCACGTTTCATGTTGCGACGTCATACACACAACCTCCATTACAGCAAGAGCTAACGAATTGGGCGAAGACGGCATTTGCCCGTACGATTCGCACATGGGGTGTCGGCGTTTTTAGCGGTGATCGCACTGTCATCTTCATCGGCGTGACGCGAACGAAGCAAATATCATCGCTACACGAAAGTATTTATGCCATTGGACAACGGTATGCGGTAAATCCGGTGCCGATTTTTGCACCGACAACCTGGGTTCCTCACGTCACACTGGCGCATCTCACCATTTCGGCCGAAATCCTTGGCCCACTCATCGCCTGGCTCGATCAATATGAGTTTGTCTGGGAATTTCCAATCAACACATTGTCGATTATTCGCAGCATGAGCAGCCAGCCAACCACAAACTTCACCGTTGAATTTGGTTGACATGAATACAACCACAGAAGTGGCGACGCGAAATGAGTCGATCAATTGTCACATTACCGTTTTGATCCGGCAAAAACGGTAATCTACACAGTGCAAAGCGGTGCCACACTCACACTTACCTTAACCGCTTTCCCCCACACTCACAACTATGTTAAAATGACATTATGGAACGATCACCGGTGGGCGACACACACGTTCTCAACGGGCGCTACAAACTACTGGAGCGGGTCGGCAGTGGTGGCATGGCAGCTGTTTACAAAAGCGAAGACCTGGTTTTGGGGCGCATCGTCGCCATCAAGCTGTTACACCTCAGCTTGACGGATGACGCTGAGTTCCTGAAGCGCTTTCAAAAAGAAGCGCACGCTGCGGCTAATCTGTCCCACCCCAACATTGTCACCGTTCATGACATCGGTCAGGATGGGGATCGCTATTACATTGTCATGGAGTTCGTGGAAGGGGCAACGCTAAAGCAAATCATTCGCCGTCAGGCAGCAGAGGAACGGCTGCTACCTATTGATCGATCACTCGATTTGATGATGCAGATGTGCAGTGGTATTGGTTACGCTCATCGTTCCGGCCTCGTCCACTGTGATGTCAAGCCGCATAATATCCTGGTCAGCCAGGACGATCACGTGAAAGTCGCCGATTTTGGCATCGCTCGCGCCATGACAGAAACGACGTTGACCCATCAGGACCAGGTATGGGGAACGCCGCAGTATTTTTCACCGGAACAGGCGGCCGGACGACATCCGACACCGGCGTCGGATGTCTATTCGCTAGGCGTCATCTTGTTTGAGATGCTCACGAACCAGTTACCGTTTGAAGCCGAGAATCACACGGCAATGGCGCTACAGCATATACAAGCTGTGCCGCCCTCAATCGCGCTATACAATCCCGCTGCACCGAAGCAGTTGGATCAAATCGTGCAAAAAGTATTATCCAAAGAACCGGCACAGCGCTATCGTACTGCAGGTCAATTCGGCCGAATTCTGCAGTCGTACCGTCTCAACAATCGCCACACCATGACCGGCGTCGCAACAGCCGCCGTTATCGCCAATTCGGCCGAATCAATTGCGGTGCCGCCACCGACACAAGACGAAGCACCAACTGTCGATTACCAGCAGCCCGCAGTTCAATCAACAACGACAACTGCAAACCCCCAGCCGGCATCACTACCTGAAACCGGCGCATCTAGCGTGGACGATCCTGATTGGATCGCCATTCTGCTCGGAATCGTCGCTTTTATTGCCCTGATTGGACTCATTCCACTATGGTATGCCGTGTACTTGGCCTGGCAGTAACGGCTACACTTTGAAACGCTTATGAACAGTATCAATTACCGCCGCATCCTCTTGTTTCTGCTCGCACCGCTGGCATTGATCCTTATGCTATGGTTTTTCAACCTCAATCTGGCGCCCAGCAACGACATATCTATCACCCAACTAGCGACTGACATCAATGCGGGCACTGTGAAAGAAGTGACCGTTTCCGGTGACGGTAGCGATTTGACCATTCTGTACAAGGACGATAGCGTCGTCACATCGCGTACCAGCGGCTCCAGTTCGCTGGAAGAAATACTGGGCGCTTATGGCGTGGACGAAAGTAGTTTTGGCGACGGTGGCACCACCATTATTTACAAGCAACCCAGCCAACTGACCAGCGTATTCGGCATCATTCTCGCCTTCCTCCCGGTGCTGCTGATCATCGGCTTTTTCTACTTCATGTATCGGCAAAGCCAGGGAGCCAACAACCAGGCGAGCGCTTTCGGCAAAAGCAAGGCCCGGATGTTCACCGGTGATCACCCAACTGTGACTTTTGCCGATGTTGCCGGCGTCGAAGAAGCCAAAGAAGAGTTGATGGAAGTGGTCGAATTTCTCAAGCAACCGGAGAAATTCGTCACGTTCGGTGCGCGCATTCCCAAAGGCGTTATGCTCGTCGGTGCGCCGGGCACAGGCAAAACATTGCTCGCCAAAGCGGTTTCCGGTGAAGCAGGTGTTCCTTTCTTCAGTATTGCCGGTTCGGAATTTGTGGAAATGTTTGTCGGCGTTGGTGCCAGCCGCGTACGTGACTTGTTTGAGCAAGCAAAACGGCACAGTCCCTGCATTATCTTTATCGATGAAATTGACGCTGTCGGCCGACAACGAGGTGCTGGCTTAGGTGGTTCACATGACGAACGCGAACAAACACTGAACCAGATTCTCGTCGAAATGGACGGCTTCGATACAGACACAGCCATCATCATCATTGCTGCCACAAACCGACCCGACATCCTCGACCCGGCGCTGCTGCGGCCAGGGCGCTTCGACCGGCGCGTCGTCGTCGACAGGCCCGATCTCAAGGGACGGGAAGCGATATTCCGTGTTCACATGCGCGGCAAACCAATCGCCAAAAATGTCAGCGTTGAAGTGTTAGCACGGGCCACACCGGGCTTCTCCGGCGCAGATATTGAGAATACAGTCAATGAAGCTGCTTTGCTCTCGGCGCGGCGCAGTCGACGCAATATCGGCATGCCGGAATTTCACGAAGCAGTCGAGCGGGTGCAAATGGGACCAGAACGCAAAAGCCGCGTCATCAGTGCTGAGGAGCGCGAAATTACCGCGTATCACGAGGCGGGACACGCTGTCGTCAGTCATTTACTGCCGTATGCTCGTGCTATTCGCAAAATCACGATCATTCCGCGCGGTGTTTCTGGTGGCGCGACATGGTATCTGGACGAAGACCAGATTTTCATGAGCGAGTCACAATTCCGAGCTTACATTGCCAGCGCACTGGGCGGACGCATTGCCGAAGAGCTCGTATTCGGAGAGATCACGACCGGAGCAAGTAGTGATTTACGCGCTGTGACCAAAATGGCGCAGGCGATGGTGACCCAATACGGTATGAGTGTGGATCTGGGTTTACGCGTTTACGGTGAACGGCAAGAAATGGTTTTTCTGGGTCGTGAAATCTCGGAACAACGCGATTACTCCGATGCCGTTGCAGAGAAGATCGACGCAGAAGTTCGTGACATCATCGACACAGAATACAAGCGTGCGTACACGCTGCTCAAAGAAAATTTCGACAAGCTGGAGTTGGTCGCGCAAACGTTACTCGAAGTTGAATCACTAGACGCCGAAGAATTTGCGGCACTGGTAGAAGGTCGGGAACCGGCCACGCAAACGCCAACGCAATCGACATCACAGCCGTCAACTAGCGCAGGCGACAAACGCGATTGGGAACCACCTACGTTTAACCCGTCACCTTCACCGGCATAGACCAACGGCGTACAAATCACGTCTTCCTTTTTTAACCTGATGACTTCGCTGGATACACTGGCGCTCATAAACGATGTCTTGCAGGCGACGATTGTCATTTTTGGCTCGTCGGTGATTCTCTATAACACAAAATATTTCATCAGAGACGAAGTAACACGTGCATTTAGTCTGCTGCTGGCATTTGTCGTTACGGTTTATTTCACGGAGTTGTTGGTCAGTCGGACAACAGTCTCCATTTCGGCCGAACCGTGGCTTGCAGTTGAATGGTTGGGCATCTGCTTCGTACCGGCAGCGCAACTGCATTTGAGCAATGCCTTGCTCGTTTCCACCGGGAAATTCTCCCGCCGACGTCGAGTCGCTGTCTGGCTCGGTTATGGTTTCAGCAGTTTATTCTTCATCCTCGTGCTGTTTACCGACTGGATTGTCGGTCCCATCGTCACAACCTCGCGTGCACCCCATTTTGCCGCCGGTCCCCTGTTCTTCGTTTTTGTCATCTTCTTCATCATCCTCAGCGCAGGCAGCATCTACAATATCTGGCGTGCCTACCGTCGGACAATCACTTCAACGACGCGGCAGCGCATGCGCAACATCTTCCTTGCCAGCCTGGCTGCTCCACTCGGCGTTTTCCCCTATTTGACACTCACCGGATCATCGACGGAACAGGTCACAGTGCTGATGTGGCTACTGCTAATCGTTGGCAATGTCCTGGTCGCGCTGATGTTTGCTACGTTGACGGCTAACCTCGTCTACTTCGGCGCCCTCTCCTCCGACCGAGTCGTGCGCGTACGTCTCTACAAATTTATGGCTCGCGTTCCGCTGACCGGCACCATCGTGCTGCTCGTCTATGTACTCGTCGACCGTGCCGGGCCGATCCTGGGCATTCCATCGCAGACAGCGCTGGCAATCGCCGTCGTGGGCACAGTGATGATCGTCGAATGGGCTATCCATGCCTTCAAGCTGCCGCTGGAGCGCGTGTTGCAGCTCAACAATGAACCGGATGTGCGCCGCATTCAACAACTGAGCGAGAGGCTGTTGACCAGTCACGATTTGCATCAGTATTTGGAGAGCCTGCTGGCGGCAGGATGCGATGTATTCCAGGTACCTACTGCGTTTATTGCCAGTTTTTCGGCCGATGGGCCGCGATTGGAAGCGATTATCGGCCAGCCGGAATATTTCGCGCAGTTGTGGCGTGATGACGATTGGCAAACGCTGGTAACACCCGACAAGCTGGACACTGCCGGGGGTCTGATCATATGGCGCAATTACTGGATCGAGCCGCTTTACGACCGCCAGAACAACCAGCTTCTCGGCATCATGGGTATTGAATCGCGTTCTCCGCAGCCTGATTTGAACGTAAAGGAACGGCTGGTACTCGCGAATTTGTCCACACAAGCAGCGACAGCGCTTAAAGATCGCTTGTTGCAGCAGGTCGTCTTTACAGCCGTCGAGGGATTGTTGCCGGAAATCACGGCGTTTCAAATTCGGCGCAGTGCGGCCGGCATGCGCGGTCGGCCGACGCTGACACCTTCGGCCGAAAAACCGGTACAGTCAGAGTTACTCCAGGACGATGAATTCAACAAAATGGTCAAGGATGCGCTCACCCATTATTGGGGCGGTCCCAAGCTCACGGAAAGCCCCCTACTGGAATTAGAAGTGGTGCAGGACGAAGCACAGGAACATGACGGCAATCCCGCCAAAGCGCTACGCGCTGTGCTCCAACGGGCTATCGAATATCAGAAACCGGAAGGTGACCGCAGCATGACGCGCACTGAGTGGGTGCTCTACAACATTCTGGAGCTGAAGTTCGTGCAAGGAAGCAAAGTGCGCGATGTGGCCAGACGGCTAGCGATGAGCGAGTCGGATTTGTACCGCAAGCAGCGCATAGCCATTGAAAACGTCGCTGACGCCGTGTACGAGATGGAACTTGAACGGCTACAAGGCATGGAATCGGCCGAAACCGCAACAAACAGGAACCCCATTCTGATGAATGCGGGCGACGTGCAAAACTCCGAAGCGTAAGTCAGACCGGTCATCTTGCCGCGTTGACACCCGATCGCGAAAGTCGTATTATTGTCACAATGTTATAACATTTCACTTTGCGCTGTTTGTGGCGGTCGGCACACGCCTGTTCAACGCGATCAGTGCAGTTGACCTGGCAATCAACTCAGGACAAGTTTCATGTCACAACAGATTGATCGATCTTCACCACTGCCGCTCTACTATCAACTTAAACAAATTCTGTTGGAAAAGATAGAGAGCGGTCTTTGGTCGCCGGGTGACCTCATTCCCAGTGAACATGAGTTGCAGGAGACATACGGCGTCAGCCGCACGACGGTGCGGCAAACACTGTCCGATCTGGTGCACGAAGGCGTGCTGCTGCGGCATCGCGGTCGCGGGACTTTTGTCACGCAATCCAAGCTCGTCCACGATCCGGGAGCCGGTGTCGGCTTTTCTGAGTATCTCGTTCAGCAAGGTGTCAATCCGCAGTGGCAATTGCGCGACCGGCAATGGATAGATGCGCCGCGTCACGTCAGCGCTATTTTGGGCAGTGAACAGGTGTATCGCCTGCGCTGGCTGTTTTCGGCCGATACTACCCCCATCGGTCATCACGTTGCCTATCTCCCTGCCGCCGTCGTATCAGAAGACGACGCGACTCAGCTACAGGACGACGCCTGGCAGGAACGTCTGCGCCAGACTCCGTTGACTCCCGGCTATCACGTCAAACGCACACTTGAAGCAATGCCGGCGCGTTCGGCCGAAATCGAATTACTCGGCGTGCGCGCCGATGTGCCGGTTCTCAGCATCGAACTGATCGTCTACGACACAAGCGGAACACCGATCGAACTGTTGGAAGCCTGTTTCGACGGTAGCCGCTTCAAATATCAAATCACAATTTAGGCAGCGTGACACGTGTCAATTGGTGATGGTTTTCTGGGCGCATGGCGTGTCACAGAGTACGTATTTGAACCCAACGGCCGCTTTGCCGGAACCATTCAGCAGCGGCGCACGTTGCACCAGTCAACCAATGGGCATATGCGCGTGGTGCAGCAGTGCCGCCCTTCGGCCGAATTGGTTGATCACCCGATGGCTGCTTTTGCCGGTGAATGGGTATTTGACCTGCACATTGACGGGCCGAAGCGCCATTATCACGGCCCTGATGTGGTCGGTATGGGCGTGCAATGGGCCGACGGTATCATGACGGGGCGCGGCCGCTGGCCGCGCTTTGGGCACGATTTTGTGTCGTTTGGATTTCTGGATTCGGCCGCAGGGCAAATCACCGGGGGCGCATTTCACGATGGCGGCATTCCTGTAGCACATATCATCGGCAGCGCCTTTCCGGAAACGCCCGACAATGTTTGGCCGATATTGCCCAAATTAACAGGAGCAAACCTCATGCCACATGCTAAAGAATCGCTGGCTGAAATCGTCGGCAATGCCACTTATCAGGTGTGGACGGATATGTTGGCGGCACTCGGTCCTGACGGTCGGACGCATCGCATCGCACCGCTGGTAGCCGGTATGCTGACGTATGCCGCCCTTTGTGGGCAGGATTTATCGGCCGAAAAGAGCAATCTGGTGGAAGCTTTTATGCAAATGGATGAAGCGCACGACGCCGACTCTGTGCCGCGTGCATTGATTGATGCCACAATGCGCTTGTTTTACGATGCCGGAGTCGCCACCGAACGAACCAACAGCCGCGGCAATCAGTACAGTGTACTCGACAATGCGCTTGAGGAATTTATCCACTGGTACGACATGCCGTGGGAATGGTAACCAATTCAAACCCGGTTTGTCTGACGAGGAGAATACGGATGACAAAAGATACAACCAGATCAATTGCGGAAATGATCGAAGATCGGCCGGCGGTTGACAATCAGGAAGCTTTCGATGCGCTCTGGCACATTACCAGCGAACTCAAGGCAAAAGTCGATGCGCGTTTTGACCTCACGATGGATCCGTGTTCGGCCGAATTTCAACCCTATCACTCCTCAACTGGTGCCAAAGGCTTTCTGAGTACTTTCGCCGACCCGGAAATCGATTGGCTCGTCTACTCGTGGATCGGCACGCCGCAGACCAGCTTCACCAATATGCATCTGACCATCAGCCTCGGCCCACAGATCGATGTGCCCAATTTTGGCTTCGCGCTCGGCACGGCGCCCGACATCTTCATGTATATGGATTATCTGCCGCGCACTGATCCGTGGACTGACATGGCCTATTTCGACACCTATTACGAGCCAGCCAATGCACGGTTTCTGCAATTGCGCAACGACAGCCGCTTCTCGCCATTCGTTAGCCAGGATGCATCGATGCGCCTCTATCAGTCGCCGACGAGCCTGTGTTTCATGGTGCCGCCAACCGACGAAACGCTGGCACTTATTCGCGAAACGGCGCACGAAATGCTGGATCGCTGGCTGGTTTGGGTCGATTCGGCCGATCCCTCACCTGTTGCCGACCGTCCTGCTATCGCACAGCGCGACGAATACATCCGGCGCACCGTCGCCGAACGCGATCCGGCCAATGCGATTGCCGTACGTCTGTTTGGGCAGGAAATGACTGATCGCCTTATCCGGACGCTCTGGGGCGGCAACCGCACCCTGCCCCGCGCCGGATAGCGCAACTGCACATCGAAGCGATGATCAGAGCCTTTTACCGTTCAGTTGCCATTCCCAATCGTGGTTTTCTTGAAGTCAGTTCAGAAGCGGATGGTGTGCTTTTGCGACAAATTTCGGCCGAGATCATTCTCGCCTTTATCAGCTCGCAGATTTTGCGGAAGATCCAAATCGATCCGACGCAATTATGGGACAGTTCCCTCATCACCCGGTTCGCCCGTAAATAACCGCACTGTTAACCACACTCCCTTCCCGCTAGCGGCTCGGCAACAGAAAAACCGGTGCAATCGTGTGCTGAATTACCCGTTCTGCCACACTGCCCAACATAAAGCGGTCCAATCCGCTAAAGCCGTGTGTCGTCATCATGATCAAATCGGCTTCCTCACCTTCACAGACATCGATGATCGTGCTGGCCGCGCTAGATCCGGTGACAATCGCCTGTGCTTCAATATTTTGGGCGCGGACAACGTCCAGAATGTGTTCGAGATAGGTTCTGATTGATTCGGAATGAGCGCTGCTGATGGCGTCTTCCTGGCCGGAAGGCACAGACAGCAGGATTATTTCGCTGTCAAAGTGCAGGGCAAATGAAACCGCATACGGCAGGATATATTCGGCGTTTTGAGAACCGTCCAGCGCGACGAGCAGCCGCTTGAACTGCGACCAGCGACTGCGCCATGCCACAGTCGGCCGAACCAACAACACAGGCGTCGACGTCTGCCGAGTCAGTTTATTGGCAACACTGCCGATAAGCCATCGCTCCATGCCAGATCGTCCGTGCGTACTCATGAGGATTAAATCGGCATGGCTTTCCGCGGCAAACGCATCGATCTGCTCGACAATAGAACCGGATTCAATCACAAAGTCAGCGTTTATCCCTGCCCGTTGCAATCCCTGGACCAAATTGTCGAGGTACGCAACCTGTTGGCGCCATTCTTGATCGCGCTCAGTTGCGTCGGCACGTCTAAATTTGGCTTTTGCCGGTGGTGCAACAGTCATCAGTGTCATCTGGGCGTCGTACGCATGTGCAATCGACTGCGCAAAGGAAAGCGGCCGTTCCGCAAAATCAGAGCCGTCGAGCGGCACGATGATCTGCTCAAATTCCGTTGAAAGATGCTCGCCGACACGCAGTTCGTGGAAAGGTCTCAGGTATTTGCGGTCGAGAATAACTTTGCCTAGATGCTCTTCAGCCAGGGTTGGCTCACCTAAATGCCTACGGAACCATGTAAAGAGAATGTAGAGCAATGGCAGAAAGAGCAGGTAGGTCCAGGCGCCTTCAAAAAAACGTTCCTCAAAAATGATAAGGGTCGCAACTGAAGTCAACAATGCGGCCGCCACCGTGCCTACCAACGCAATGAAACCGCCAATGCGCCTGTCGCTTCGTAGATTGCGGAACAGCCGCCGCGTCGCCGCCCAGCCGGTCATGCTGAGCAAAATGAACACGCCGGCCGCATAGATTGCAAGATACGTTTCTTCATCCGCACCAAACACCACAAAACAAAGCGATACGACAGCTACTTCGAGCCAGACCGGTTTATCAGCCACGCCAAACCGGTTGCGCTGGCCGATAAAGGCGGGAACGTAATTGCGATATTTGAGCCCGAGCGCCAGGTTTTGTAACCCTTGCGCACTGGCAGCTGATGCAGACAACAACACAGCGACACCGACAATAGTGCCAAGCCAAGCCAATGGCTCAGGTAGCAATTGATCCATCGTCTGCGTAAAGACCGAGACTTCGGTATTGGTTGGGTCGGCCAGTTGGAAGATGGCCGGGCCGACGATGAGCATGGTCAAACCGGTCGTGCCCATGATGATGAGCAAACTGTTGAACGCTTTGCGGCTCTTTTCGGCCGATGTACCATTGTATGCGGGTACGAGATTGGCAAAAATCTCAATGCCGGTCATGACGGCGAGGATACGCGCATAACCGCCAAGTGTATAGCGAATATTTTCGGCCGAAAACGCCTCCAGATTAAAATCTGGAAGCTGGAACCCCAACTTGAAAATAGTGCTGATGATCATCGCCCACAGCAAAATCAACACGCCCAGCGTGGCCGGTCCAAATGCCCGTGCCGCTACCTTCGGACCTCGATTGACCAACCAACCCGTCAATACACTCAGTGCAATGGCGACATACACACGCAATTCAATACCGATAAACGTTTGATTGAGTGTCGGCACCCGGTCAGCGACAAAAGTGACCAACGCTGCCATACTGACGAGAAACGTCAGCGTATATTCGACAACAGTAATGCCCGCGTTGACTTTGACTGCCCAACCGCCAAACTCTTCCTCGTTAAGACCACTTCCACCACTGCCATCCGTTATCCAGACCATGACGAGCCGATACATGGCGGAAACGAGCGCAATGGTGAAGATGACGAGCCAGATGCTGGCACCGAACGTGATTTGGGCGACGCCTGCGACAACAATCAGGCGCAGGAATGGGCCAAAAACATAAAGTGGTGAAGTAGCCGGATCACCGCCACCGGCTAGTGCGCCTTCAAACGCATTGGACAGCTTGCGGGATACATGTGCCATGGACTCTTCCCTGTGTACGGTGATTGTATTATTGGGCAGGCTTGCCGCAATTATAGGGGATTGTGAGTGTCGCGGCGACACACATTGAGCGGCTGTGACAATAAAAAACCTCAGCCAATTGACACTGGCTGAGGTCGTCGTAGTGCCCCCGATAGGATTCGAACCTATAACCTTGAAATTAAGAGTTTCCTGCTCTGCCGTTGAGCTACGGAGGCTAGACGAGGCAAAATTATACTAAGATTGAGAGACGGAGGCAACCAAGGTGTGCGCCGTTTCGGCCGATTTTTTCTCAGGCGTCAACCATGCCAATGACTTTTGTCACCCGCATTAGTGTACTCTGTCACTGTTTGTTGCACTGTCACCAACATACAATGGTGGGCGTGAGCATTGCTGCCACGAACATTGATTTGTGTATGCGACATGCATAAACCCATTCTGAGAACAGTGGGGATGGGGTCGCCCAACACCGTTAGTTAGAGAGAGAAATAACCATGAGTGAACTATCTGCTGCAAAAATCGAAGGAAAGAAATCGAAAGCATTCGGTACGAATGGCAATCCTGAGGCTCAAAAATGGGTCTATTTGTTTAGTGAAGTTGAATCGGCCGAGAAAACGGCCGGCGACTGGGACGGCGTGCGCAGCCTGCTGGGCGGCAAAGGTGCCAATCTGGCCGATATGACCCGCCTGGGCGTTCCGGTACCTCCCGGATTTACCGTCAGTACACAAGCGTGCAACGCCTATCTGGCAAACAATGAAGAATTCCCATCGACAATGTGGGAGCAAGTCCTGGACGCTGTTAACGCGATTGAGGAATCAACCGGCAAGGTATTTGGCGACCCGGACAAACCGCTACTTGTCTCCTGCCGCTCCGGCGCAAAATTCTCCATGCCAGGCATGATGGACACCGTCCTCAACATCGGACTCAACGATGCCGTGGCTGAAGGCATGATCAAGTTGACCCATGACGCCCGTTTCGTCTACGATTCGTACCGCCGCCTCGTGCAGATGTTCGGCAGTGTCGTACTTGGCATTCCCGACGAACCGTTTGAAGCACTCATCGGTGTGCAGCGCAAGAAAGCAGGCGTGACGGAAGATGCCGACTTATCGGCCGAAGATTGGCGCTATCTAACCCAGCGCTTCAAAGTCATCGTCCACACTTACGCCGGCATTGATTTCCCCAGCGATCCGTACGAGCAACTAAAACTGGCAACCGAAGCCGTTTTCAAATCGTGGAATGGCCGCCGCGCCATTGCTTACCGCAATCAGGCTGGCATCGCCCACAACCTCGGAACGGCCGTCAACATCCAGACAATGGTCTTCGGCAACCTCGGTGACGACTCGGCCACCGGTGTCGCCATGTCGCGCAACGCCTCGACTGGCGAAAAAGAACTGGAAGGCGACTTCCTGATCAACGCTCAGGGTGAAGACGTCGTCGCCGGTATTCGCGTCACGCAGCGCATTCAGGAATTGCAGACATGGAATCCGGCTGTCTACAACGAATTCGAGAGCATTGCCAACAAACTCGAAAAGCACTACCACAACATGCAAGACATGGAATTCACCATTGAGCAAGGCAAATTGTGGCTCCTGCAAACTCGCGACGGCAAGCGCACGGCACAAGCCGAAGTTCGCATTGCTGTAGACATGGTCGACGAAGGTCTGATCGACATTCGCACCGCGGTCGGTCGCGTACAACCAGCGCAAATCGATTTCTTCATGCACCCGCAGCTCGACAAACAAGCGCTCAAGAAAACTGAAATCTACGCCGAAGGGCTGAACGTTTCGCCCGGTGCTGCCGTCGGTATGGCCGCATTCGATGCCGATACAGCAGAAAGATGGGCAAAAGAATTGGGTCGCAAAGTGATTATGGTGCGCCCAGAGACAAAACCGGACGACGTACACGGCATGCTTGCCGCAGAAGGCATCGTCACCAGCCGTGGCGGTCGTACCAGCCATGCCGCCCTCGTCGCCCGCCAATTCGGCAAACCGGCAGTCGTCGGCATCATGGAACTGGAGATCGACCTCGATTCACGCCAGATGACCATCGATGGCGACACCTTTGTCAAAGAAGGTGACTGGCTGTCACTCGACGGCAACCTCGGCCGAGTGTATCTGGGTCAGTTGCCGACGGTCATGCCCGACATCAACAACCTGTACCTAAGCAAACTGCTCAGTTGGGCCGACGATATCCGCAAACTGGGCGTCTGGGCCAACGCTGACTATCCGGATGACGCCATACGTGCCCGTGAATACGGCGCTGAAGGTATCGGTCTCTGCCGCACGGAGCATATGTTCTTTGAAACTGAACGCATGCCGATTGTGCGCAAGATGATCATGGCCAAAACCACGACAGAGCGTCAGGAAGCGGTCGACAAACTGTTGCCGCTACAGCGCAACGATTTTGCCGGCCTGTTCCGCGCCATGGACGGCCAGCCAGTAATCATCCGCCTCATCGACCCGCCGTTGCACGAGTTCCTGCCCGCACGCGACGATTTGATCCAGGAATTGGCCGACCTCAAGGTGCAGATGCAGCACTTCCACACGCTGAGCGAAATTGACGAAGCACTGGGCAAGATTCGCATTCGCGAGCATTATCTGGAGCGTGTCGAAGCGCTACACGAAATGAATCCGATGCTCGGCACGCGCGGCGTTCGTCTCGGTGTTTTGTTCCCCGAAATCACCAAGATGCAGGTCCGCGCCGTCTTTGAAGCCGCCTGCCGCGTCGCTTTAGACGGTGTCGATGTTCATCCTGAGGTGATGATTCCACTCGTATCGCACGTCAACGAGTTGAAAGTGCAGCAGCGCACGCTCGAAGCAGTGGCCAAAGAGGTGATGGCAGAAGAAGGCATCGAAGTCAAATACAAATTCGGCACGATGATCGAGATTCCGCGTGCGGCCCTGACGGCCGATGAAATTGCCGAGGTCGCCGAGTTCTTCTCATTCGGTACAAATGACCTGACGCAGACGACGTTTGGTGTCTCCCGCGACGATGCGGAAGCTGGTTTCCTGATGGAATACTTGCAGCGCGGCATTTTGCCGGAGAATCCGTTTGAGTCGATTGATGCCAATGGCGTCGGCAAGCTGATGGGCATCGGCGTTGAGTTGGGTCGTGGACAACGTCATGACCTGGAAGTCGGTATTTGTGGCGAGCACGGCGGCGATCCAAAGAGCATTCAGATTTGCCACAAGCTGGGCCTGAACTACGTCTCTTGCTCGCCGTTCCGTGTTCCGATTGCGCGTTTGGCGGCAGCCCACGCAGCTTTGGCCGACGAAGCGTAATACTCTGAACAAGCCAAACTGACTTAAATCAGAAGGCGGTGGGGTTTCGATCTCACCGCCTTTTTTTGTGTGTCGCTACAGTCCGCTAAACCGTCGTTCGACATCCTGGGCACGTTGCAGCAATATCGGGGCTTTAGGGTCCAATCTGCCCCAAAAGAGCCTGTCGAGAAAGGCATCGGGGGTAACAAGATGTCTTTCCGTGACCTCTGTCTGGGGTGCAAAAGATTGTGCAACCGTCACGCGACTCCAATAGAAGGTCTCGTACCACGTTTTGCCAGTGGATTCGTCTATGCGTTGTGCGCCAATTTTGACCCGTTGGTGCAGTGTGGCGTTGGCCTCTTCGACGAGTTCACGCGCAAGCGCTTCTTCTGGCGTTTCGCCATCTTCGACGCCCCCACCCGGCAGCCAACATTGCGGTGACCAAACGGAATTAGTCACAAGGAGTATCTTGCCGGCGCGTGTAAATGCGACAGTCTTGACGCGATCGGGCGGCACGGTAAGTGTTTCCAGCCCGGTAAAGGTGTAGGTGATGCCACTATTTGACCATTCGTGTCTGAAGCTGAACATGAAACAGGTTTATTGACGGATTTCGGCCGAATCCTCCTCTAATTACTTTGATATGGAACAGTGTGGACCATTTGCGTAAAAAAGCAAAATCGGCCGAAATACAGCAAATCAGACGGACAGTGGCGATATCGTGGGATGATCACTTTCCGCAACTGAGCCAAACCCATTCGACAGCGGAATCTCGACCGTGAACGTCGTCCCAACCCCTTGCTTACTGGAAACATCCACCCTGCCGTGATGAGCAAGCACATATTCCTTGACAATTGCCAAACCAAGACCGCTACCGCCACTCGCCCTGCTGTTTGCTTCAACACGACGGTAAGGCTCAAAAACAGTGGCCAGTTCCTCTTCGGGGATGCCAAAGCCGGTATCCGATACAGCTACTGTCGCTAACTGGTCGCCTTGTGCAACAGATACCGAAACCGCGGCTCCTTCGGGACTGTACTTAATGGCATTGGAAAGCAAATTTTGGAAAACGCGGGTCATTTTCTCAGCATCAGCCTCAATCAAAACCGGATCAGGTGAGTCCTGGACAGAAAGGGCAATCTGTTTATCGTTGGCATGGGCCTCAACTGAATACAAAGCACGTCGGATCACGTCGAGCAAGTCCACTGAATCGAGATGCAATTCCAACGTTTGACCCGAACGAATGCGCTCCAGTTCCACAATATTGTCGACTATACGCGCCAGCGTCTCTTCACTGTTTATAATCGCGTGTAACATGCGTTCTTGTTTGGCTTCATCCAATTTTTGACCGCTGTCGAGCAGCAGATTCGCATACAAGCGTATCGTGCCGATCTGTGTCCGCATATCGTGGCTGATCACGGCCAGCAAACGTTCTATAGCGACATTGACAGCGCGCAGCTCTTCATTGGCTTTGTCCAGCGCGGCGAGTTGGGCTTCTTTGTGCTTGATGTAGATGCGAAACGGATAAGCCAACAACATGACGGGCAAGGCGATCAAGACGAGGCCACCAATTCCAAGCTTGTCAGCCCCATACGCCACGAGAATGCCACCCCCGACAATAATCATGACGTTGATGGGCATGGCCCAGCGCTGCTGCAACCAGAATTGCAGTGGGCTGACGTTGTGTTGCAGTGCAATGACAACGGCCACCAACCAGACGTTGACCTGATCCAGTACAATGGCAGCGACAACCCATGTCAAAAACTGGGTGAACGGTGTTTCGGCCGAAAATGCCCTCTGCAATCCGACGAACGTCATGCCCGCCACAAACGTGGCGATCACGATCATACCGCTATTGAAAACCAGTTGCTCAAAACTACCTTTCCAAACGCGTTTGTCATCACGGATGGCGTTGATCACCCAGATAGCCATGCCATCGACAGCAGCCACGAGAACAGCCGCTGCAGGATTGAGAACAGCAACAACAGCCAGGCCAATGGCCTGGCTGACGCTAAAGGTGATCCCCGAGCGAGCGCTGATCGTCGAAACAACCTGTGACAGCGCTGCGAGAACAATAAACCCGAGGAGAAGCGGGATGTTTTCCCATGTGGTTGGAGTGACAAGTGCCCAGACAACGAGTCCAACGCCAATCAGGCTAACGGCACCGATGTACCACTGTTTGTAACGAGTCATTCTAGTCAACCAGTACTCAATACTGCGGTGCTGTGCTGCATTACTTACTGCTCGACGCAGCAGCGGTTAACATCAACTGCTATTAGCCTCTCTGGAGTAATCCATTCCAATAGTAATCTCCGTACCAATACGCGTCGCCATTCCAATAATAGCCCCCATTCCAATAGTAGCCGCCATTCCAGAAATAACCACCATTCCAATAATAACCGCCATTCCAATAATAGCCACCATTCCAGAAGTAACCACCGTTCCAGAAGTAACCACCGTTCCAATAGTAGCCGCCGTTCCAGTAATAGCCACCATCCCAGAAATAATTTTCCCCTTCCGGTAACGGTTCGCGATTTTCATCAACCAGGAGATAGCCACCCATCAGGTCATCGTAAATGACGCGACCGACGTATTGCTCACCGGGAACCATCCCATTATTGGCTTCACCGGAAACACCATCAAACGTCGCTGTCCACGCGTCAACCCGGCCTGCACCCTGTTGGAAGATGCTGAAAGCCAGTGTGCCGTCGTCATGAGTGGCCGGTTGCGCACCGGACATCAATGCAAATTTGACCTGATTGGGTGTCATTGATGGGTTCTGCTCGAGCATCAGTGCGACAACGCCGGATGTCACAGCTGAAGCAACGGATGTTCCTGAGCCGACGTAAAATCCATCACCGACATGACTGGAGACATTCGCCTGCCCCCAAACGCTGTTCGGATCGACTTTCATCAACGTATGCGCACCCGGTGCGACGATGTCGGGTTTGACAAAGCCGGTCTCCGATGGGCCGGTGGCGCTGAACGGCGGAATGTAATCGTCTGTGCTGTCTTGCGGCGTGTAATTATCTGTCATCGCACCGACGGTAATGACAAACGGGTCGTTGCCCGGTGTCGTCACCGAGCCTTCATACGGGCCGGTGTTACCGGCGGCCGTGACGACGACAATGCCTGCATCCCACAATGCTTCAACCGCCTGATTGACCGGATTTTCCCAGTATGGGCCTTCGACCGGCCCCATTAGTGACATGTTGACAACACGGATGTTGTAGGTGTCTTTGTTGGTCAAAATCCAGTTGAGGCCGTCGATGACCTGCGCATAGGTGCCTTTGCCTTCGTGGTCGAGCACGCGGACGTTGACGATGTCGGTATCGGGTGCGACAGATATCGGCAGACTGTCGCTGATGGTGACGGCGCTACCGATGATACCGGCCATATACGTGCCGTGTCCGTTGGCATCGTCACCGCTACCGCCGGTGGCATCATAGGTTGCAATGGGTTGTTTTTCCAGATACGTGCTATTGACGCCGGTATCGACGACTGCCACGGTAACCCCTGTGCCGGTAACGCCTTGGGCATGGACGGCATCGGCACTGATCACTTCGAGGTAATCATCGGCCGAAACGAGCGCATCAACCCCGGTCTGGTATTCAATACTCACATTGTCAATCGAAATCGACCGGTAGCCGCTCGTATTGCGGTCACCGCGGAAGCGAATCTGCGTATACATGCCGGCATACTCGGTAATGTCATAACTCACCGCCACGGGGCCGCTATCTGTTGTATCCAGCCGAATCACATCCAGTTCAGCCCAATGACTGCCGCCATCGGCCGATACTTCCACTTTGATCTTGCCTGAACTGTCGCCTACGGCAAAGCGCTGATAATTGAACGAAAACGTCGCTGAGTTAGCGCCAAACAGGTCGGCCGAACGCGCAATGCTGTAATTACCGAAATCGACATCGTACCCGCCAATGGTCAGGCAATTACTGTCGGAACAATAACCGGCGTTTCCATTTGAATAAGCAACTTTGAGATACGGTGCGTTACTGCTGCTATGGTTATTATCCCAACTGCGTGCAGAACGCGATCCTTCACCTTCAATGAAAAAGACCATGCTGTTGCCACTGACCCATCCGGGCCGGTTCACAATTTCCTGAATGACAGGACTGAGATCCGGCGTACCGTAGGTAAAATCCGGTGTCCAGCGAATGGGCATCCATGCAACTTCCGCGTCTGTCTTTGCGCGATTACTGATGTCATAACGTGTGGTTGTAAACGTGCCCGGATTGTCAGCCGCTTGACCGCTAATAATGAGATGTGTGTCCTGGTCATTCCTGTTTGGCGCGTCAGCGGAGACTGCGTTGAACCCAATTGCGGCGCCTACGATAAGCGAGCCCGGCGGAATGTCGAGATTGTTGAAGCGCAGGCCAACCTTTTGCGTGCCGGATGTGCTCGGCTCCAAATCGTCTACTAATTCCAAATCGCTGCTATGCAAGTACATACCGCCCGGACCGAAGTTTTCACCTTGTGGCCCTTCTTCTTCGGCATCGTCGCTGCTTTGCGTGATGGAGCGGGCGATGGTGGTGGAGGACGTATCAGGCGACACCACGCGGATGACACCACTGTTTGCGCCGTCGTTCTCGCCGGATTCCTGCCAGTCACTTGTCCAGGCAGTTGTGCTATTGTTGCCGCTGTAGCTCAGGTCGTCAAAGCTGTCGCGCACAAAGTAGTCGCTGATCGTATTGATGTTGTATGTGCCGTCTGAACCAGTTGCGCCGTTTACGACATAATCGATAACCAGGTTGTCAATCCACAATTTGCCGTCCGATTCGGCCGAACTCAAAAAGCGCACTGTCACTTTGTTGCCGACAAACGCGCTGATATCATAACTGACGGCAACCGGCGTGTCACCAGTCGCATCGCCGGCAAATCGATCCAGTTCGACCCACTCGTTGCTGCCATCAATCGCGATCTCCAGCGAAATGTATTTGGAATTGGCGTTAAAACCATCGTGCGTATAGACCAGAGCAAGCGTGGCCTCGGCGTTGGCGTCACGCAGGTCGACGCGCCGCTTGATACCTTTCGCCTTGTCTTCCAGACGCAGCCTGTCCAGATCGATTTTGACATGGCCGCTTTCAGGCGAACTGTCGTCATTGAGTTCTTCCCAATCACCATCCCACGCATCTGATCCATAGGTAGCCCCATAAGGATTGGGACCAAATGAATCGCGTAAGGTGCGTGGGGCGCCCGCACTATCTTCATATGAGACAACGAGATCGTCAATGTACAATTTGGCATCGATGGTGCTGTTACCGATAAAGCGCATTCGCACCGGGCCACCGACAAAACTACTGATGTCGTGGCTCGCAGGAATTGGGGAATCGTCTTTATTGGGCGGTCCGGCGATTCGGCCGATTTCAGTCCAAGTCGCACCGTTATCGGCCGAAAGCTCAAACGCGACATATTCATGACTCTTGTCAAAACCGTCGCGCCGAAACGTGTAACTCACACTGGCACTGGTTGCCTGTGTCAAATCAAATGCCCGCCATGCGCCGTGATTGGCGTCTTCCAGCTTGAGGCGTTCGTTGTCGATTTTGACTTTGCCGCCGTCGGATTTGTTGTCATCATTGATTTCGTTCCAGGCAGTGGTGAAACATGCGCTGCCCTGATTATTGCTGTACGGACGTGGGCCAAATTCGTCGGCATACGCAAAAGTGCCGTCTGCCGTCTGGAAATCAATGCTGATGGCATGTACATACAGTTTGGCATCAAAATTGGGGCCGGTCATAAAACGCATGGTCACTTCCAGACCCAGATATTCACTCAAATCCCAGGCACTCGCCACTGGAAAATCTTGATCGTCATCGCCGGGACCGCTAATACGACCAACTTCAGCCCAGGTTGCGCCGCCATCGGTGGAGAAATCAATCGTGACAAAGTCTCCGCTCGCATCAAAGTGATCGCGCTCGTAACTGAGGTTGAGTGTGGCCGCAGTCGCACTTTCAAGAGAGAAGGAGCGCTGTGCCCCATGGTCCTCATTTTCCAATTTCAAGCGGTCATTATCGTGCTTGACTTTGCCACCGACTATATTGTTGTCATCGTTGATCTCCGACCAGGCGTCAGCCCAATGGGCTGTGCCGTGGTCATTGCTGTAGCCAGACACAGCAAACGCATCACGCGCTTTGTGGTGACCATTGCCACCACCGTGAGCGGCAGTTTCGACCACGCCGTCGATGGAAACGTTCTGCACACCGAGGATGGCTTCGAGCTGCGCAATGCCATCTTCAGGCAAGTCAACAACGAGCGCATTGATGATCGGTAGCTCGCCGGTTACGACACCGCCGAGTGCGCTGACTGCGCTCGCGGCATCACCCAGATTTGAGTCCATCTGAACGATAACAGACACAATTGACCCGTTTAGACGGGATGATGTACTTTCGGTTGCGCCGCTGCCACGCATGACTACTGTGACCAGTAGCATTGCCAGACAGAAAAGCGCGATACGGCTCAGGATAATTACTTGATGTCCAAATTGATAATCAGATTGATGATTGCTCATGTCACTTACTCTCTTCTACGACAGTCAACGATGTATGTAGCACTGCCTTTGCGGGCGTTGTACTCTGGTATCGTAGTACCATAACCTTACAGTCAAACTTACGAAACTTGGGCAGATGCACAATTAGGACTTCGGTACCAGATAGGGTAATTGCGTACAGTAGAAAATGGAACAAACATCCCTTTTCCAGGCCAGTGTCTTGGTATTGTGGTACCGGAAACGACGGTCATGCAACGTGAATTCTCAGGAGAAAGAGACATCAAGTAGGACGCGATCAAAAACCATGAAGACGGTATGCTGAGTATGACCGTTTCAGTCGTTGGCTGCCAGCGCGTCGCTTCGGCCGAAGTCACAATCAGAACGACACTGCACGCTGAACACCGGCATTTACTATCTACAAGCAACTCCCAACTTTTTACCGGTAATTCGTAAGCTAAATCGTAAGCTAAACTCGTTATGATTTAAGTACTACAATACTAATATTAGTACTGTAATGACTGATTACTTAGTGACCATGGCAAGCCGGAGTACATAGCCTTTGATTGTTAGGAGGCACAGGCATAGGAACCGACTTTTCAATACGAATCAACATGATTGACTGCACATAAAGCGGTAGTCCCTGCCCAAGTCAACGAGCTTCGGCCGAATTGTGGCGGTTCGGCCAGAGAGACGTATTCCTCATCGCGAAGTGAGTCTGGTCTTACACCAGGCTCACTTTGCGTTTTAAGATGAACAACACGCAGCTACCCCGTGATAGATTGTCACCATTCCCGGTTTGGCGTACCATTACAAGCGAATAAGGAACCACAATGAACGCTTTTCGCTCCCTGCCGACTTCCGCCCAGGTACTGGCCATTGTACTGGTCTACGCTGCACTCACCGCCATTGCAATTGCGGTTGCACCGCGTGAAGCCACACTCGGTTCCGGCATTGCGACCGTCTATCTGCACGTTTCCCTGATGTGGGTCGGCATGGTCGGCATCTATGTCGCCGGATTGATTGGCTTGATCGTGGCACTGACCGGACGAGACGACTTTGCTGCCTGGATGCGCATCATCGGTCTGGTGGCGCTGGCGTTTTACTTAGGCGGCAGTCTTGCCAGCATTGCCGCACAAATCGTCAACTGGGGTGGGTTAGCGCTGGCAGAGCCACGCACCTTGTCAACTTTGCAGGTCATCGCAGCCGGCATCATCGTCATGGTGCTGTCGCTCTGGCGAGTGAACCAGCGGGTACTGGGTGGCATTTATCTCGTATGGGCGCTGTTCACGTTTTGGGCTACGCGCTCGGCCACGCTGATTCTGCACCCGGACAATCCGATTGGCAGTTCCAATTCGGACGCGATTCGACTGACGTTTTATGGCTTGTTTGCGATAACGCTGCTCGCGGCCATGGCACTTGTCGCTGTGCTTCGGCCGAAAACACCCAACACCTGATCGAACGACAAGCGCCAACAACCTGTGAGGTCATTTGGCAATCACAGTCAGCGCCTGTTCGACTTGCACCCTATCGGCCGAATCTTCCTCAAGCAACAGCCGTCCCGCCGCATCATACCAACCAATATTCAAATCGTACTTGCCGGGTGGCACATCTGCCGGCAGCACAATTGACACCACTTCCGTGACTTCTTCTCCCGCTTGCCATACCGGCAACGGCCAGCGCCCATTCACCGGACGCTGATCGCGCTGCGCGACGATGGTTCCTGATTCGTCCACGAGATGATAAAACGTTTTCAGATCACGGGTCTGCGCTTCAGGAAGCCGCCAGCTAACGGTAAATGTCGCCGTTGTGCCGGGTTGGACCGTAGTTTCGGCCGGATCCAGGCCCAATAAAACCGGGCCATCCAGCCAGGCGATGTCTTCTGCGTCAGTGACAACCGGCTCCAACACAGGCGGATCGCCGTACCGCAACCATCCGGCCAGCACATCCTGTCCGTTCAAGCCCACACCAATTTGATACACGCCATCGTTAAGTGATGCAGGAACAGTCAGTTCGGCAGGTACAACAAATCGATCCCCGGCACGCCAGAATTGTGTTCCGTACCCTCCGGCAAACGGCATGACCGCGGTCGGCGCGAACCGTTCAAACGTCTGCGCGTCGGCCAGAAACAAGTCAAAATACAGCGATTGTGACTGGTCGGCAGTCACATCAACGGTCAAATCGAGCTGCAATGTGTCCGTCGTTTCGAGACGTTGCCCATCATAGGCGATCTGGCGCAGGATGATTCCTTCGGCAAATGGGAAATTCGGCGTGATAACGTGAGCCGGTTGCGGAACTTCCTGACGGCGGTAAATCGAAACACCGTCAAACGTCGCCGCAGGTGCGTACAGGGCCTCGAACCACGGCTGACCGACAATGCCGTCCCATGCTGTGTCAGGCAAAACAACCGCGTAATCGGGCTGCAACGCGTTGATGGCGTAGACCAGCGTTTCACCCCAACCAAATTGACGCACCGTCAGTGCCGGTGTAACAAGACCCATCGTATCCACTATCGGCCGATTACTGAAGAAACCGAGCGCACCAATCTCAATCGCTGCGACGGCATCGGTAGGCCGGGTTTCAGATGCCAGCCATGCCGCAGCAGCACGGTAGGCCGGTCGATAGCGCTCCGGCTGTGCCTGCACCTGTGCGACCAGATTAGCGCCTAAACTCACGATCAGGATTACAGGTAGTGCGAAGGCAATTCGGCCGAAAGACCGATCCCATAACGGCGCCAATTCGCCGCACCCCAACGCCGCCAACAGACAGGCAATTACAACCGGCGGCACAAAATACCAGGGAAACGTCGCCACATCCAAAATTGAGTAGACGAGCAGATAGCCGATCAGCCACACCCACAACCAGCCAAACTGACGCCGTCGCCGCACAGCGACCACGCTCAGCAGCAGCAACAGAGCAAACAACAGGGCAATCAAGATCGAACCAACCGTCACTGTCTGCCAGAAATCGCGAACAAACGTACCGAAACCGTTTGCCTCAGTGACAGCCATCAGCTCGTTTTGACCGACTTTTGCGGCGATGCTGTTGGGCAAAAAGGAGCCGTAACGCCATTGCGCGTAAACGAACCACAGCAATGTGAGCAAGACAACGGCAAGTCCTTCGCGCCATGGAAGTCGTTTTTCGCGCCGCCACATCTCCAGGCCAAGCACCAGCGCCCATAACGCGCCGTCTTGCCTGACGAGAATGAGCGCGGCTAATGCGACAACGACAACGACGCGATGACCACGCAGCCAACTGACGGCGCTGACCAGCATCAAGGCGACGACGAGCGCCGCTTCCATGCCCAGGCTGTTCCAAAGGGCAGGTTGCACGGCGATGAGCAGCGGCGCGAGGGCGGCAGGTAAAAAGCGGCGGATGGGATTTTCGGCCGAATCATTCCACAACAACGCGGCAGAGAATAATGCCGTCACAGCCCAGGCAGCGACACCGATGACATGGCCCAGCGTCGGCAGCATGACACCGGTTTTCCCCAACATGCCGAGCAACAAAGCGTACAACGGCGCTGTCGTGCCCAGTACCCATTCCCCGGGATTGTAAACCAGCCCCAGGCCATCGCGCAGGTTGGCCGCGTAGCGATACGTGATGAACGCATCGTCATAAGCCCTTTCTGGTGACATCTGCGCACCGGCCCAGATAATCACCGCCCAGGCAACGATAACGGCGCTCCACGCGAGCTGTCTCCAACGGCGTTCAATTGTCATGACAAAAAGATTGGCTGTCTCGTCGAGAAATCTGGTCAACCATCAGTCTGGTTGGCAAAATGGGCTTCCACTTCGCGCAGACGCGCCATCTGGGGTGGCATGATGTTGATAAAGGGGCGTGTCTTCTTGATCAACGCCAGGGCTTCATCCAATAACATCCCCTGACTCATAAAATAGGCGGCTGCCATGGTCGGCGCTCGGCCGATGCCACCCGCACAGTGGATATACACCTTGCCGCCGGCATTAACAATCCGTTCTGCGAACGCCGTACCTTCGAACAAATGGGCCATCGTCGGAGCGGCATCGTCAATCGTCGGCAAATAACAATATTCAGCCAGCGCCAACCCGTGAGCGGCATCATCAAACTCAATACGCATGTTGATGTCGCCGACGATACCTTCTTTTTCGAGTGCCCGCTTGCCGCGTTGGTTGAATTGCGGCCCGACATAGACAGTCGGCGTAATGCGACTGTAGCGCAGTAGCGGCACGCCGGTCAGTTTTGGCACGCCTCTCCCGATGGCCCAAGCCAGCGTCACGCCAAGCCCCTGATAGCGAATGCGATGATAGAATATGCTCAACCCTTTTCTTGCTTTAGCAATGACCGACATGCTGTTACTCTACTGTTTCATGTGACGTTGTCTGAATTGGTTTGCGCTTGAAAAATCGCCAGATGACAATGGCAATTGTCACAATAAACACCAGCGAAATCACGATTCCGAGATAATAAATACCGCGTTCCACTTGCGAAATCAATTCTGCGGCATAATATCCGACAAGTACGAGAAAGCCCGTAAAGATCAGCTCACCGACAAACACAGCGGGCAACCAGCGTCGCCAGGGCACGCGTGCTAAACCAACGGCGATTAGCGTCGGCACAGCAAACCCAACCGATAACTTGGCAGCCAACAGCATCTTGACCGCGTTGTCAGAAACGCCTTGCTGTAATTCATCCATTTGCGCGTCGGTAACTTTGGTGCGACGACGAAACCACTCTAACTTGCCGCTGGCACCAATTGAATACCAGATGACGTCGGCAAACAGATTGCTAAAAGCCGCTACCAGAAAGACGGCACTAACGCGCATCAATCCTGCCGCTGCTGCCGCTGCACCGATCAGCGTTGACATGGGACCTTCAAGCAATACTAAAATGGAGAGCAGAACGTACGACCACCACCCCCATTCTGGTATTTCGCCCGCTTCAAGTGAATGGATCAGATTTCGCAAAAACTCAATTGCCGCATTCATTAAGTGCAATTATAGTGCATCGCGTCGTACACGGCGGCAGCCCAGTTGCTGCGCTCACACAGGCGCATTGGTGTGTAAGCATCATTTAAGGCCAAAGTGGATGAAACATCATCCATTGTTCCGGATGAGCGCGAATGAATTGTTCGACGATACCGGCAAACAACCGAGTATTCTCGATAATGTCCTGTTTTCGGTCGTCAGTCTCGACCAGATCGAGGAAATCGGTCGATTGCAGGCGATAGCCGAACTCTTTGTCGTGAACGCAACTGACAATGACGACCTTGGCCCCAGTCAATGCCGCTAATCGTGCCGGGCCGGCAGGTAAGTAGGACGGTTTGCCAAAGAACTCAACAGCAATGTCATCGTCAGGTATCGGCCGATCGACTCCCGTTGCCACCACCCCACCCGCTTTCAATCTCCGAATCGCCTTGCGCAACGATTGCGGCGTGATCGGTTCAACGTCAAAACCAAAACGCTGCCGCACATCATTCAACTGCAAAAATCCCGTCGTCGGGTCAGCCACAGTCAGACCGAGCAAAGGTAGATTATGCGTACCGAACGCGAAACCTGCAAGGTCAAAGTTGCTCATATGGGTTGATAAAACCAATAACCCGCGATCAGCCGCTGCAACCGTATCGTGGATTTTTTGTAGAAAATCGTCGTCAAGCTTAACTAACCCACGAATTTCGGCCGACGAGCGATCAATGACATGGAAAAAATCATAATACGTCAGAGCAGCATGGCGCAAAACACGCCGCGTCGTCTCATGCAGGTCTTTTTCGGTCGCTGTCGGGCCGAGGACAACGCGCAAATTATTGCGTACGGTCCAATACACCTCCGGTTTGGCAAGCCCCAAACTGTAGCCGGCCACATCTGCAATCAGACGCCCTCCAAACGGCGGTGTATATCGCGCCACCGCAAAACCGGTTCGTGTGACAGCACTCGTGCTCAAAAAGTCCTGAAATCGCATGGTTATCTCGTCATTCCTGTCCAGAATGCGGTTTTCTCGTTTATACGCCGTTATCTTCCAGTCCGGCAAAAAAGCGGGGTGCTTCAACAATGACCGGCAACCCGCGAATGACACAAATGATCGCGGCCAGCCATGCCAACACACCGCCGATCGTCAACACAGTTTCCGCGCTGCCGCTGCCGCCGGCCTGCAGCGCCAATCCCATATTCAGCAACAGAAATGCCGCTATTTTTGTCACACTATACGTTGTCCGCATGGCAGAAGATGCAACGATGAACCTGCCCCATTCTGTTTGCATCATTTTGTGCGCCGTATAGCCGTGCTGCATTGCCACGCTGCGTATCGAATCGGTCAACATCCCGCGAATCACGACAATGATCGGAATCACGACCGAAATCAAGCCGAGATCGGTGTAGACAATCCACAGCACGATCTCCACGGCGCGATCGGTGGCAATGTCGAGTGCGCTGCCCAACATCGTCGTCATGTTGTAGCGCCGTGCCACGACGCCGTCAATTGTGTCCATCATGAGCAGGATGATGTTGAGGACAAAGGCGATCCACAGCCATGTCGGATTGTCCTGATAGAGCAGGTAGACGACGATGATGAGAAGCGGATAACGCAAAAGGGTAATGATGTTGGCGATGTTCATACGTGCTATTCTGCAGACGGATTCTCAAGTGGCCTGAATCATACCCGATTTGATTGGCTTGCCAAACTGCCGAGGTGCGCGAACAGGTGGCAGGGAACGGCTTCGCGCCTGTCCATCTCCGGGCAGCCCCACGGGGAGACGGATTGGCAATCCGCCTTACGGTGGACGCGCTGTTGGACGATTGCCCACAACTCGCTAGAATCGGAGTTGAGTTTGCAATGTATCGAGGATTCTATGACGCTACTGGATGATCGTCCTGCGTTTTCGGCCGAAACCGCCGCACGCATCACACATGACCTTTACGGTATCGCTGGTGCTGCCAACGAATTACCGAGTGACCGTGACCAGAACTTTCGCGTGACCACGAACACGGGTCGCGAATGGGTGCTCAAAATCGCCAACGCGCGCGAAGATCGCGCTGCCCTGGCGATGCAAAACGCGATCATGGCCCATTTGAACGGGCACGTGGCGGTTCCGGAAGTTGTGGAGACGGTGACGGGTGATGAAGTCGGCATTGTACACGGGGCAAAAGAGAAGACGCATTTTATACGCCTGATCAGTTATTTGCCCGGTAAACCACTGGCGCTGTTTAAGCCCCATTCGGCCGAATTGCTGACTGATTTCGGCCGATTTATGGGCAGGCTGAGCGGCGCACTGGTCGACTTTGATCATCCCGCCGCGCACCGCGATTTGCATTGGGATTTGCAGCACGCCGGTCGTGAGGTCGAAGCGCATCTTGAATTCGTAGATTCGGCCGAACAACGCGTCCTCGTCACCCGGTTCCGGCAGCGGTTCACGACAGAGATTGCACCCTGTTTGCCTGACCTGCGTCGCAGCGTCATTCACGGCGATGCCAACGACTACAACATCCTCGTCACCGGTGCCAAAACGCGCACACCACATATCGGTGGTATCATCGACTTCGGCGACGCCGTGTACAGTTGCACCGTTTTTGAATTGGCAGTTGCCGCCGCCTACGTCATTCTCGACAAACGCGATCCGCTGACCGCTGCCGCACACGTCATTGGCGGTTACAACACCGAGTTTGCACTTACGGAACAGGAAATCAGTCTGCTCTACAATCTGATCGCCATGCGCCTGTGTGTCAGTGTGTGCATCTCCGCATATCAACAAACCGTCGAACCGGACAACGCTTACCTCACCATCAGCCAAAACCCGGCTTGGGCAGCGCTGGCGCGTTGGGCAGACATGGCACCCTCTTTCGCCCTTGCCGTCTTCCGCCATGCATGTGGCTTGCCGCCGGTTGTCAACGCGCCGGCGCTTGTGAGTTGGCTGGCTGCACGCGGAACGGCATTGGCACCCGTGACAGATTACGATTTGCGCACGACGCCGCTGGCGGTGTTTGACTTCAGTGTGGGCAGTCCCGATTTGGGCAACGTTTGGACGCCGCAAAATCAGGAAGCGTGGTCGGCGTGGATTTTCGGCCGAATGGCAGCCGGCGGCGCCAAAGTTGGCATTGGACGCTACGATGAACCACGCCTGGCGTACGCCACGGATGCCTACGCGCAAAACACCGACGAGTTTCCTGAACGGCGCACCATTCACATCGGCATCGACCTCTTTCTGCCGGCCGGTTCGTCGGTATACGCACCGCTCGACGGTTTCGTCCACAGCTACCGCGACAACGACGCCCATCTCGACTACGGCCCGACCATCATTCTGCAGCATAGCGCTGACGGCACGCCGTTTTACACGCTGTACGGCCATCTCAGCCGAGAGTCGTTGATCGGCCTTGAACAGGGAATGCCGGTGCAACAGGGCGAGAAAATTGCGGAAATCGGCCGACTTGACGAGAACGGCCATTGGCCGCCCCATCTGCATTTTCAACTCATCACCGACATACTCGGCATGGCCGGCGGCTTCCATGGCGTCGCGCCGCCCAGCCAACGTGCCGTCTGGCACAGTCTGTGCCCTGATCCAAACCTCATTCTGAACGTACCGGAAGCTGCTTTTCCAACGCCGACCATGATGCCAACGGAAATTGCAGCAGAAAGAGCGCGGCGGATTGGATCGAATTTGAGTGTCAGTTATCGGCCGAAACCACTCACCATGTTGCGCGGCACGCGCCAGTATCTTTACGATCACAACGGACAGGTGTACCTCGACTGTGTCAACAATGTCGCCCACGTCGGCCATTGCCATCCGCTCGTCGTTGAGGCCGCCGGGCAGCAGCAAAGCGTCCTCAACACCAACACCCGCTACCTGCATCCCCATCTCGTCACCTATGCCGCACGGCTTACGGCCACCCTGCCCGATCCGCTCACCGTCTGCTTTTTTGTCAACTCCGGCAGTGAAGCCAACGATCTCGCCCTGCGTCTGGCCCGCACCCACACCGGAAGGCGCGATTTGCTCATCGTCGATGGCGCGTATCACGGCAATCTGGGTTCGTTGATCGACATCAGCCCGTACAAATTCGACGGCCCCGGTGGTGAAGGCCAGCGCGACTATGTGCACCGAACGCTGCTGCCGGACGGCTATCGTGGACAGTACAAAGGGTTTGATGTGGCAGCAGGGCAACGTTACGGTCTGGATGTACGCGAAAAACTGACCGCCGCTCAGGCAACTGATCGGCCGATTGCGGCATTTATCTGCGAATCGGTGCTCGGCTGCGGCGGACAAATTGTGCTGCCGGACGGCTATCTGCAGGCAGCTTTTGCACACGTCAGAGCCGCCGGCGGCGTGTGCATCGCCGACGAAGTGCAGGTCGGATTCGGCCGAGTCGGGTCGCATTTCTGGGGATTTGAAACGCAAAACGTCGTTCCGGACATCGTCACGATGGGCAAACCGATGGGCAACGGCCATCCGCTGGCCGCAGTCGTCACCACGCCGGCCATCGCGGCTTCATTTGCCAACGGCATGGAATATTTCAATACATTTGGCGGCAATCCCGTATCGTGCGCTGTCGGCATGGCGGTGCTCGACGCCGTTGAGCAAGACGGGTTGCAGGCCAACGCGCTGCGCGTCGGTGCCTATCTGATGGACGGCTTGCGCGCTTTGCAGACACGTCATGCGCTGGTCGGTCACGTTCGTGGGCTGGGCCTGTTTGTCGGCGTGGAACTGGTGCGCAATCGCGCCACGCTGGAACCGGCGGCCGAGGAAGCGGCCACTATCGCGCTGCGCATGCGCGAACACGGCATCTTGATCAGCACAGACGGGCCGCTGCACAATGTCTTGAAGTTGAAGCCGCCGCTCTGTTTTTCGGCCGAAAACGCCGACCGCGTCGTGGCAACGCTGGATAAAATCCTGGCAGAAGATTGCGTCGCATGGTGACAACTCGCGGTAGCAGAGGTCTGTACACCGACCCATTGCAAGGCGCTTAACACATTTTATTGAAAAATGCAAATTTTGTGTGCGCAAGTGTACAGACCTCGCAAACATCGATTTCGGGGTGAGTGACAGCGATTAGCGGCGATCAGAGGATAAAGTGGGGCTTCAAATTAGTCGTGAAAAGAGGGTTGGGCATAGGTAAAAAGGCTTTTACCCTGGCTACGTTTTCAGATTCCTCTCTGGTAGAACGTCCCAGCGATTGAAGTACACAAATAGCACAGTGGCGTGAAATTGCGACAAAACACACACCATCGCTCTACATCAATCAGGGATTGAAACTAGCAAATGTCAGAGTCAGGATTTGCGAGCACACGGTGCATGGCTCGTAAATTGATGAGGATATAGGTCAACGTGTTGATGTTGGTGATCGCCAGTCGGTTACGCAGTTTGGGGCGCTCAATGCCTAGCGCCACCGCCTGACTGAAGATGCGCTCGACAGCGGTGCGCTGCTTGAAAACGGCGCGGAAGCGGTCGCTCTCTCGGTCTAGCAGATAACGTTGACGTGCTCCATCAGCCGTGGGCATGGTGGTTTTGCAGCCGCCATTGGGCCACTTGGCGTGGTCAATCGGACAAGTGAGACTATTGGGCTGTGGGTGCAGAAGCGGACAACCGTAACGACCGCGTCGATGTTGCACCAGTCCAGTGCGGCTGACAAATGTGCCTGTCAAAGGCATTGGCAAACTTGCTTCGCACAACGGCAATCCTTCCTCATTGAAAGTACGACTGTATCCCATTTTCCGCAGGGGAACGGCGGCAAAGCCGTCATGCTTGTCGCTGTGGAAGTAGTCGTAGACGTAGAATGCATCGAACGCGGCATCGGCCGTTCCGTAACGTGGACGACGCCCAAGACGCTGTTCGACTTGTGCCATTAGCGGCAAGAAGTAACTCAGATCGCCATTGTCAAAGGTCTGCGTCAATTCAGCCAGGACAAACTCGCCAACACGGGGTACTTTGGTCGCCACAACGCCGCTGGCATAGCCCCAGTAGAATTCACCGACGCTGACTTTTTCGCTGACCGGTTGTCCTTCTTTAGTCGGTGTGACCTGGTTGCGACGGCGTTTGCAGCCCAATTTGCAATCGGGGTCGCCTATCGGCTGCTGTGTTTTGTCGAAGCGGCCTTCCTTTATGTACGCCTTTGGATTGTTCTCTTTGACCCAGGCGAGGATATGTTTGGTGTCGGTGCTGACGATGTCGCCAAAGTTGTCACCCAATTGTTCGATGAGCCAGGTGACTTGTCCGTCCAGCAGCAATTGCAGCACTTCATTGGGCAATGTGCTCAGTTTCTTGCTGAAATGACGTTGCGATGGCAACGATGCTTCAACATCCAGCCGGTCGGTATGTGAACGCTGTGCTACCAGCGGGAATCCGAGTGCCCAGACCAATGCCGGATGTTCGCGCAAATAGCGTCGCAACGCGCCGAATGTGGCTAACTGCTGGTCGAGTTTGACAAGGTATGCGCCCACATAGGCAGCCAGTGGGATTGTGCGTTCGCCAATATGTTGCATGGCCAGTGTGGTTGGCAACTGCTCCCAATCCAGCAAGCGTAAATACAAGCCAGCCGCTTGTGTGACCGGACAGTGGTGTACAAAGTGGGGCTGATACTGGTGAGATAGAAGCAAGCGGGGTAGATGAGTCGGCCATGGCGTTTGTGGTGTCAGCCATGCTTTCCAAGCACGTCTTGTCATCATAGTGTGATACAGTTTCATTAGGGTGTCTCTCCTTGATGGGTCTGTTTTGTCGCGATTACAGTGTACCTGATGGAGAGACACCGCTACATTTTCAAACGTAGCCCAGGTTCTGTAATGCCGCGAAAAACGCGACTGCGGCGACGTGGCAGCTACGTTCTGCGGGTGATAAACGCGGTGTCAGTTTCACTCCTGCCGCGTTTTTCTTCTCCTATGCTACAATAAACGTAGCCGTGGATACGAAAAACGTAGCCACGCTTCACCCATGCCCAACCCTCAAGAGAGATTGAAACTCAATCCGTGGCGACCACCATTCGTATGAATGTGGGTGTTGGTTCGGCCGAAGGTACTCAAGAGAGATTGAAACCATGTGCATTCAACCGTAGCTTCTTGCCCCACCAGGTTGGTTCGGCCGAAGGTACTCAAGAGAGATTGAAACCTTCTGCACCCGAACTTGGGTCAAAGGCTGTAATGAGTTGGTTCGGCCGAAGGTACTCAAGAGAGATTGAAACCATTTCACAACCGCTGTGTTGAAAATTGCGTGCAAGGTTGGTTCGGCCGAAGGTACTCAAGAGAGATTGAAACTAGCTAGGCTAAACTAGTTTAGGGCTAGTTTACCTAGTTGGTTCGGCCGAAGGTACTCAAGAGAGATTGAAACCAACTACCTTGATTTTCCGATCCATATCGACAGCGTTGGTTCGGCCGAAGGTACTCAAGAGAGATTGAAACCAAAGCAAGAGTGCAATATACCATCAGGTCAAACAAGTTGGTTCGGCCGAAGGTACTCAAGAGAGATTGAAACTGTCCACCATTAATTTTGATGTCACCGCTGCCGCTAGTTGGTTCGGCCGAAGGTACTCAAGAGAGATTGAAACTCAGCAGGGTAAGAGGTCCGAACGCCGAAGCAATCGTTGGTTCGGCCGAAGGTACTCAAGAGAGATTGAAACCATCTCTTTGGAGATTCGGCTTTTTGATCATTTGTCGTTGGTTCGGCCGAAGGTACTCAAGAGAGATTGAAACTAACCAATACCCAAGATAACAAAATCCCAACCACCGTTGGTTCGGCCGAAGGTACTCAAGAGAGATTGAAACTCGGCAGACACCTGCTATTGGGGTTTGTATGTGGGGTTGGTTCGGCCGAAGGTACTCAAGAGAGATTGAAACGAATCGTACCTTGAGTCTCGACCTTAACTCGTTGCGTTGGTTCGGCCGAAGGTACTCAAGAGAGATTGATGCAAAAAAGCCCCGCTGCCATTCAACAGAATGGAGACGGGGCTTTTGTTTTGCCTTTGCCGCTGCTTTCGTGCTACAGTCAGGGCAACGCTAAACGGGAAAAGGGACTAGATACAAGCATGGGCCTGCGCACAGTTGCCGGTGCTCAAATCGCGCCCGTGAGGCTCAAGCGGGACGCGACCGTCCGGCTCAGCGACTGAACATGAAACACGAAAATCGACTGACCTTTCGTCCGGCAACGATGGACGATGCCGCAACCGTGCTGGCGTTGATTTGCCGCTGCGAATCGGCCGAATACGGTTCCCCCGACACCGACCTCGAAGACGTCACCCACTACTGGCAGCAGGTTGACATCGCCACACGTACCCGACTGGTCTTTGCTGCCGACGGCACACTCAAAGGGTACGCCGCCGTTCTGCCGTGGGGCGACGACCTCAACTACGAATTTTACGTCGATCCCGATTCGGCCGAAACCGATCTCAGTGCCCGGATGCTAGCCTTTTGCATCGCGTGTGGACCAACTGTCATCGACAAGCCGACAACCGCTCACGCCGTCGTCGGCCACGTCAACCAACGCGACGCCCAACTCCTGCGCGACGCCCATTTTGCGCCCGGCTCCTTTTACCATCAGATGGCATTCGTCGCCAAAACGCCGCCCACACAACCCACCTGGCCCGTCGGCGTCACCGTCCGCACATTCCAGCCGGGCGTAGACGAACGCGCAGTCCATCACGTCATCGAAAGCGCGTTTTTTCGCCCGAAGCGCACCGCCACGCCGTTCGCTGCGTGGTGTGACCACATGCTGCGCGCCGACATTTTTGAACCAGACCTCTGGTTTCTCGCCATTGCGGACGATGCAGTCATCGGTGCCAGCCTCGCTTACAACTACGAGACAGGCGGCTGGGTGCGTCAACTGGGCGTGTTGCCGCAATGGCAAGGCAACGGCATTGGAGCCGGCCTGCTGCGACACACGTTCGGCCGATTTTACGAGCGCGGCGTCAAGTCGGTGGCGCTCAGCGTCGATTCCAAACGGCCTGACGCACACCGTTTTTATCAGCGTGTCGGCATGACGCAGGTACGCCAATACGACGAATACACCATCGAGGTCAAGCCGGCGTGACGCAAACCATCATCTTGACCGGGTTCATGGGAACGGGCAAATCGACTATCGGCCGAATGCTGGCTGCAAGGCTCAACCGTCCGTTTGTCGATACCGACGACCTGATCGAGCAGCGTTCCGGCAAACCGATTTCGGCCATCTTTGCCGACGACGGTGAAGCGGCGTTTCGCGCCTGGGAAGCGACTATAGCGCGGGAATTGGCCGCTGCAAACAATCTCGTCGTGGCTACCGGCGGCGGATTTTTCACCAATCCGGACAATGTGGCGCTGGTGCAGCCAAAAACGACAATCATCTGTCTGTCGGCCGAAGCGGACACCATTTACGACCGCATCAAGGATAATACGAATCGTCCCCTGCTTGCTGTCGCTAATCCGACCCGGCGCATCACTGAACTGCTCACCGCACGCCGCACACTGTACAATCAATTCCCACAAATCGATACGACGGGCAAATCACCTGCGGCAATCGTTGAGGAAATCATGCCACTTGTTGCAACTTATCGGCCGATAACGGTCCCGCACCCCACTGGAAGCTACCAAATCCTCGTTGGCAACGGCGCAATATTGTCGCTACACGAAATAATCGGCGCAAAAACGACCGTTGCCGTCATCAGCGATGACCATGTCGCCCCACTTTACGCCGCGCAAGTCGCTGGCCAATTCGAGCAGGCACACAGCTTCACCGTGCCTGCGGGAGAGCAATTCAAGACCCTCGCCACGGTCAATGGCCTGTACAGCCAACTGCTCGATGCAGGCATCGACCGCCAAAGCGTCATAATCGCACTGGGCGGCGGCGTGGTGGGTGACATGGCCGGTTTTATCGCCGCAACCTACATGCGCGGCATTGGCTTTGTGCAATGCCCGACCACCCTGCTGGCGATGGTCGATGCCAGTATCGGCGGCAAAACGGGCGTTGATTTGCCGCAAGGCAAAAACCTGGTCGGTGCATTCAAGCAACCGCTGGCCGTCGTCGCCGATCTCGATACATTGGCCACTCTGCCGGAAGCGGAACTGGCCGCGGGCATGGCAGAAGTGGTCAAACATGGCCTGATTGCCGCACCTGATTTGTTTGCACAGCTCGAACAACTGGAGTCAGTCGATCAACCACTTTTAGAAAAGCTGCCGGAAATCGGCCGAATCGTCACCACCGCCATCGAGGTCAAACGCGACATCGTCACCGAAGACCCATTTGAGCAGGGTCGCCGCGCCGTCCTCAATCTCGGCCACACATTCGGCCACGCCATCGAGCAAGTCAGCGGCTACGCTGTGCGTCATGGCGCAGGTGTGGCGATGGGTTTGGTGGCCGCAGCCAATCTATCGGCGCGTTTGGGCTTGGCTTCGGCCGCATTGCAACAGCGCATCGAAGCCACGCTGCATCACGTCAAGCTGCCTACACGCGTTCCCGGTTATCTCGACATCGACAAACTTATGGTGGCTATGCGAAGCGACAAGAAGAAGGCACAAGGCACCGTGCGCTTTATTTTGATCCGGGATGTCGGTGACGTGTTTATTTCGGCCGAAGTGACAGACAGCGCCGTGCGGGCAACATGGGCAGCGATCAGGGATGATTGAGCCGGATGACACCGCGCCCAAGACACACTACAATTCAACCATGAATAGCACGCCGGACATGCTCATCGCCGACCCTGAAATCGAAGAGATCGTTGAGCAAGCCGAGGAAATCGAACCACCGTGGCAAGTTATCATTCACAACGATGACGTCACACCCATGGATTTCGTCGTTTTGGCTTTGCTGCGCTTTTTCGATCTTGACAGCGACCGAGCGATGAAGGTGATGCTGACGGCGCACTACATGGGCGAAGCATTGGTCGGTGTCTATCCCCGAGACGACGCGCAGCGACGCGTAGGGCGTGCGCATTTCGCCGCTGCACTGGAAGGCTATCCGCTGACATTTTCGGCCGAACCAGTTTCATGACGGCCAACCTATTGACGATTACTCAACTAATTTGATACGATAGCGTTTAGTGCATCATCACCGACTTGATTGCATCCTAAACTGCGTCGAGAATCAATTCCCATATCACGAGGAGAAAACCATGTCTGAAGATTACGCCCTGATTGACTTCACCAATAAGTCAAAAATGACGCTGCGCTTGTCCATGATGGCCGAAAACGGCCGAGAATATTTCGTTACCGACGTGAAACCAGATGAAACCACAATGCAGATCAGTCCCATCTATACGACATGGAATGCACGACTCATGTGGGAAATAGACAGTTATGACGATGCCAAAAATATCCAGGATCTGACTGGTCGGGAATCGCTGCAGCCGGTCGACAACAAAGATACGGAAGAAAACCCGCTGCCGGCTTCGTTTACAATTTGGGCGCGGACGCAGACAGCGTTCAAACCGCTCATGATCTACAAACCCGATCCCGATGCAATTGATGAGGAGCCGCCCGGTGAAGTGGCAACCACAATCCTGACAATGGATTGGAACATTCTGATTGAAAAAGGGCGTTATCGATTTAACATCAGTGAGGCAGGTGTCGAGCTTATCTTCATCCACGGTGGTTTTGTCATGCCACCATTTAACTGATAAATCGCCATCAAACAGACATCCCAGACAGTACCGTAATCGCCTGATTCTTTTCACCCGTATCACCATATCGAAACTATGCCAGACCGTATTGTTGCGCGCGAACAAGAGCTTGACCGTCTTGACGAATCATTGAACGCAACTTTGGCTGGCAGCAATCAAGTGCTTTTGCTCACCGGATCGGCTGGTTCCGGTAAAACAGCACTCATCGCCGAATTTATCCGGCGCGCACGCGAACAGCACGAGCAGTTGCTGATTACCAGGGGCAATTGTGATGCCTATATGGGCAGTGGCGATCCGTACTTGCCGTTCCGCGAAGTGCTCACCACATTGACAGGTGATGTCGAAGATGGCCGCGGTATCGGTTCGCTTGGGGGCGAGAATCGCCAGCGTCTGAAAGGTTTGCTGAGTTTATCGGCTCAGGTATTGGTCGAGAGCGGGCCTGATCTTGTCGGTACGTTTGTTCCTGGAGCCAAGCTCTGGCTTGGCGTCGGCTCTGTCGCTGTGCAAAAGACCGACTGGTATGAACGACTTAAAAAGCTGGCCGACATTACCCAAGGTCAGAAGTTACTCGGTAAAGGAATTGAGCAAACGCAAATATTTGAGCAATATGCGAATGTGTTGCGCAGCCTGGCACAACGCGCGCCTGTTCTCGTCACGCTGGACGATTTCCATTGGGCGGATACCGATTCTGTCTCTTTGCTCTTCAGGCTGTGCCGCCGGTTGGAATCGTCACCCGTCATGATTGTCAGTGCGTATCGGCCGGAAGAATTGACAGCAGGACGGGACGGCAAACGCCATCCGTTGGAAAAAGCAGTTGTCGAATTGCGGCGCTACTACGGCAACATTACGCTGGACTTGGATCAAGCGATCGAAACGCGCGGCATGGAGTTTGTGCATCAATATCTGGGCCTGCAACCGCACCACCTGACGCCGACGTTTGAGAAGCGCTTGTTTGAGCAGACAGGTGGCCACCCACTTTTTACAACTGAAGTGTTGCAGACGATGCGCGAACGCGGTGATCTTGTCCGGAATGCCGAGGGTGAGTGGGTTGCTGCGGCGACGATTGACTGGGCCAGTTTGCCGGCACGTATTGAAGGCGCATTGGAAGAACGGTTGCAGCGCATTGATGATGCGTTGCAGGACGCGTTGGAGCTGGCTAGTGTACAAGGCGAACAATTTTCGGCCGAAATTATCGCCGCCTTGCAACACAGCGATGTGCGCCAGTTGGTACGTCGCCTGAGCGGTGATTTGCAGGACAAACACCGGCTCATCGAAGGTATCGGCGTTGCGCGCATCGGCCGACAACGTATCTCCACCTACCAATTCACGCACAAATTGATCCGCACATATCTCTACGGCAAACTGGACGAGGTGGAACGCGTTTATCTACACGAAGATGTCGGCAATGCATTGGAAGCCTTGTACGGCGATGAAGTTGACACGATTGCTGCCCAATTAGCAAACCATTTTGAGCTGGCCCAGCTAAACGAGAAAGCCGCACACTATCTCACCATAGCCGGAGATAAAGCGACAGATGCATTGGCATTCGGCGCAGCCCTGCAGCTTTACGAACGGGCGCTGACAATCATACCGAAAAACGACTTGCAAAGCCGATTCGATTTGTTATTGAAGCGCGAGACGTTGTTTGATGCTCGAGGTGAGCGTGAGCAACAAGCGGTCGACCTGTTAGCAATGGAAAAACTGGCGGCACAAATCGGAACGGCAGGCGCACGCGCAACGGCTGCGCTGCGTCACGCCTGGTACGCCAATCGCACCGGCAATTATGAACGCGCCATTGCCATGGCTACGGTCGCCGTTGCCGCGCTGGACAGCGATGAAGTGGTTACCGGTCCGGATGGTGACGTGTTAACTGATGCCCGCATATGCCTGGGCGAGGCGCTTCTCAGGCATAACCAGCCGAATGAGGCGGCCGCGCAAACAGAACTGGCCTTGTATTGGGCACGACGCGCCAACGATCCTGTCCGGGAAGTAAAAGCGTTGCAACAGTTGAGCTTGATTGCGTGGGCGCGTGGCGATTATGAAGCGGCGGTCGCTTCCTTTCATGAGGCCCTGGAGGCCAGCAAGAGTTTTGTCGATCAGCGCGACGAAGCGTGGTTGTTGAGCAGTTTGGGTATGGCAACCTTGATGACAGGACGTTACAGCGAAGCGCTCGAACATCTATGGGCGGCGCTGCGTCTGACGCAAACGACCGGTGACCGCCGACGGGAAGCGGCTGCGCTGACCAACATTGCAGAAACATTTACGAACATCGGCCGATATGAGCAAGCCGCCCAAATCGCCGAACACGCGCTGGATTTGACGCGAACCATCGGCGAAAAGCTCAACGAGGAGTTTTTGCTAGCCAATCTGGCCGAAATCGCCCTACTCGACAAGAGTCCCGAATTGGCTCAGACCTACATCCAGGCCGCCCTGGAAGTCAGCGGCGAACTCGATGACCATTACGGCGAAGCCTACATGCTGGGCAGTGCCGGTATCATCGAAACAGCGCTCGGCAACCTGGATGCCGCCAACGACGCATTTACGCGGGCGCTCGCCGCCTGGCCGGCGTTCGAAGACCCACGTGGCGCGCTCAGAACACAAGCCGGATACGCTGCATTTCTGTTACAACGAGGTGGCGACGGCGATTACAGCGCAGCACTCACCTATGCGCAGAAGATTGCCGATCACTTTGCCACAAATCCCGAATGGAGCGGTGGGCGCACCACGCTGGGATTGGACATATTGCTCACAGCGTATCGTGTGTTGGCAGCCGGCGATGATCCCGGCGCGTCTGACCTGCTCGACAAAACGCACGCACTTCTGCAAGCTCGTGCCGCCCAAATTACCGATCCTGCAATGCGGCAATCTTATCTGGGCATTGCGGCACACCAGCAAATTCAGGACGCATATGCCGATCGCCATCAGGCAGCAAGCTAGCTCAGTTAGCCGACAGCCTGCATCAGATGTGAGTTAGCGGTCGACACAACTGCTTGAATCGACTATTCGGCACCCTATACTTCCGGAAAACAAGGGAGCAATCACCATGGTTTGGATCAAACGCATTCTGGTTGGCTTATTGCTATTGCTGACGGCGATCGTATTGCTTTTCGGAGGGATTATCGTTGTTGACGCGATTTTCGGCCGAAGTGCCAGCGATTACACCAACATCACCTTTACCGGTGCAGACGGTGTCGAACGCGTCGGGTACCTGGCAACACCAGACGGCGATGGTCCTCATCCCGCCGTGTTGCTGATTCACGAATGGTGGGGCCTCAACGATGGAATCACTGAGCTGGCAGATGCCCTGGCTGCAGAAGGGTATGTCGTACTGGCAGCCGATGCTTACCGGGGCGAAACCACCCGCATGTTCCCCCGCGCTTTGTGGCTGCGCATCACAACACCACAGGAGCAGATTTTTGCTGACGTCGATGCAGCGTTCGACCATCTGCGTGGACTCGAAAGCGTCGATGCTGAGCGCGTTGCCTCGATGGGCTTCTGTTTTGGTGGTGGCGAATCTTTGCAGCTCGGTATGCGCCAGGGCGAAAACCTCGCACTGACCATTTTATATTACGGTTCCGTTGTCACCGATCCGGATTTGCTGCGCCCGCTGACAGAAGGCAAAGGTGTCTTGGGCATCTTTGGCGAGGAGGATCAACAGATTTTTGTGGAGGACGTGATCGAGTTTGAAGCTGCGCTGAATACGCTCGACATTCCCAACGAAATCACGATTTACCCTGAAGTCGGCCATGCGTTTTTGAATGAAGATAATTATGATGAACCGGGCACGGCGATGGATGCCTGGCAACAGACACTGGCTTTTCTGGAAGCAAATCTGAAGAACCCATGATCCTCACTTGAGAAGTCAGGTTAATTGAACATACCCGACTTCTCTTCCACAACGCACTTTTGCTATCCGGCGCACCAGCCGACAATGACATTCTCGAATTCAACCGCATCGAGCGTGATTTCTTGCTCCCCATCTGTCAGCACGAGGTCGCGCAGGTGCACAGTCGCCTGGTACGGCTCACCCACACAGTTGAATTCCGGCGGATCAGTCGACAAGGTGATGGCTGCTGTGCCGGCCACAGCCTGCCATTGGGTAATGGGTTCAGCCCAGGGTGCAATGTCGTTGCAATAGGGAAATTCGCCCACATTGCGCACGGCGTCGACATAGACATCGACGACAACGCGCAGGTCGTCACCGGATTCAGCCAGGTCGAACACCATTTCTTCTGACGACAAACCATAAGTGCGACCCGATATCCATGCGGTGATGTACTCGGTCGTCGCGGCATTGGATTTGTAGACAAAGACATCTCCGCAGCCCTCTGCCTTTCCGCTGAATTGTAACGTCGGAACACCTGGTTCGAGCGTGGGCAATGGGAGTTCATCTGGGGCAGTCGCCGGCGTCGTTACATCCGGTGCCGGTATTGTTGCGGTATCAGTTGAACGTGGCTCAGGGACGGGTGCGCATGCTCCGAGAAGCAAACCTAGCGCCAGCGCTAGCACGATAAGATGACAGGAAACAAACCATTTCGGCCGATTTTGCATTGTTGTGCGCCTCCAGTTAAATTGCATTGCACATGAGACGCTGCATGTCTGATTTTTGTTCCACATGCTGTGCAATCGCCGATCTGCGGTTAAGTACCTTTGGTAGTGGATGGAGAGTGAGGAAACGGTATCGGCCGAAAAAGAGTCTCCTCGTTAGTACTACGCGAAGGGATACATCCATTACACTTTCTTTTTACGACTGGTGGTCCGCTTATTATTGGCGATTGGCTTATTATTAGCATCCGGCACACGGTGGCGTTGATCGAGCGGATACCAGACGATGTGGAAAACCATATGCGCTATCATCGCGCTGAGCAAGCCGACTTGCCAAAACAGCCAGCCGAACATAATCGATGCCCACAAATTGAGGAAGATCACAGCGATGATCAACAGCCGTGTCCGACGGGCACCGGCACCCAGTTGCCCCGGAAGATGGCCTAGTCCGAACAAAACACCGGAAACGAAAATCCCCAGCCACAACGACGCTGTATTGAGACCAATGATCAGTGAAATCAGCCAGACACACAAAGTCATCAATCCCCAGCGGGTGAGCACTTCCTCATAAATGCCACCATACAAAATGCGGCCTGCCAGACCTAGTTCGCTGCGCATTTTTTCGGTCAGTTCTACGTTAAACGGATCCATTTTCGGCCGAAAAACGCGATAGTAGATCACCAGAAAAACCAGCGCCCCACCAACGCCAATCCACAACGACATGGGCAATTGAGCCAACAGACTCGACCACGCGACTGACCAATCACCGGCAGTAACTGCCTCGAAAAACGGCGCACTCAAGCCAACTTCCGGCGTCAGCAATGTTCCAATCACAGCGGCAATGGCGACGAGTGCGACAGCTTGCAGCAAGCTGATGAGCAGCAATGCGCGCGCAGACGGCATTGGCTGACCCGGTTTGAGGTTTTTCTCAATGGTTGGTTGCAGTGAGCGCATGGTCCGTGGCAGGACAACGAGTGTACCGGGAATGGAAATGGCGATTAAGAGAATACAAAGGAGCCAGTTGAACATCATGTTTTGTTACTCTATTGGATGGGTAATTGTGATCAATTTGCGTGCGTGACGGTTGTCAGTTGCCGAATTGTGCAGCAGCGGACGCAACGCTTGATTTAACGCCAACATGGCAGCATCAAATTCGGCATCCGTTGCATAGAATTGAACCTCTGTGTAACCGGCACGATCCTCGGTCATGTCGATATGCTTGTCGGAATCGGCCGAAGTACGTAGATAGTTTGTAAACCCCTGCTGCACCAGCAGCATATAAGTTGCAAACGCACGTACATGATCGTCAACCGACATACCGGCCACATCGTCACCATTGAGATAAAGCGAACGGGCAACGACATAGCGCTTTTCTTCAATACCTTTCACCAGCCGTGTGCCAGCAATTGCAACCAGTTCAGCGCCGAGCAACACCTTCAAGTGCCGATAAATTGAGGACTTGGGAATGTCTTGCATGCGTTCGGCAATTTCGTTTGTCGTCAGCTCATCGCTACCCAACACTTGCAGAATGCGCAAGCGTACGGGATGCATCATCGCATTGACAGTTGCAGTCGTGCTCATCACTGTGTCTCAGTGCCAAAACCAACTTTGCGCAAATCGTATTCTGCACAGAAGGTAAGATCGTTATCATTATCAATAATAATATCGTTTTTGTATTTGTCAAGCCGACCGCAACACCTTCTTAACAGAAATCGACTAGAAAGTTGTTTTGCACAGATAAATATCGACAAATTATTGACATTTGTTGTTCAATCGTTTATAATTAGGCGTTGAAGCAAGATTTCAATGCTTGTGAGGAGCGTATGGATGAGTAACCGCGAAATTACGGTGGAAAATTTGGTCAAATCTTATCCCGGTGGGGTAACAGCCATAGACGACATTTCGTTTCACGTGAATGCCGGGGATGTTTTTGGGTTCCTGGGCCCGAACGGCGCCGGTAAAAGTACGACGATCAAAATTCTGACCACACTGGGCTTACCGACCTCTGGCTCTGCAACGGTCGGCGGTTATGACATCATCTCGGAAGCAGGTCAGGTACGCCGAATTGCCGGTGTTGCGCTGCAGGATATTGGCATCGACCCATTGATGAAACCCTTGGAATTACTCACACTGCAAGCGCAGATGTTCGGTGAAAGTCGCAAAGCAGCCCAATTGCGCGCGAATGAATTACTGGAATTGGTCGACCTTACGGAGGCTGTAGACCGCAGAGTCGGCACTTACAGCGGTGGTATGCGACGCCGCCTCGATCTGGCGCTTGCGCTCGTCCACGATCCGGACATTTTGTTTCTCGACGAGCCGACAACCGGGCTTGACCCCGCCAGCCGGCGCGATGTTTGGACAGAGGTGCGCCGTCTCAATCGCGAATTAGGCATGACCATTTTTCTCACGACGCAGTATCTCGAAGAAGCTGATGAACTGGCTGATACGATTGCTATTATCAATAAGGGCAAGCTGGCGATACAAGGTGCCCCTGCCCGTCTGAAAGCAGAGATGGGCACAGAATCGATCAACCTGGCGTTTGACGACCGCGCATCGGCCGAATTGGCGGCTGACGAACTAACGGACATGGCGGAACGCATCCAGATCGATCGCAGTACGGTACGTCTGTATCGCAATCAGGCGGCTGAAAGCATTCCTGCGGTCATCAATCGTCTCCGCGAAGCCAACAACAGTCCGATTTCGTTGACGTTGACGCAACCGGCATTGGACGATGTCTTTCTAAAAGTGACCGGTGAACGGCTCGAAGCAGAAAAATCGGCCGAATTGCAACCCGCGTAATCCGGATTCAGCATCAGGAGTAACAACCATGGCTACCCAGGCAACTTCAATACGCTCTGTAACAGCAAAACGACAAACGATCGGCCGTGCCGGACTAGGTGTCCAGATCGCGCTCGTCACGTGGCGCAACCTCATCACCATTTTCCGCACACCGGCAGCACTTATCCCCCCGCTGGCAATAAGCATTTTCTTCCTCATTATCTATGAATCGACATTAGGGGGAGCAGCCGGATTCATACCCGGACTCGCAGGCAACAGCTATCTCGCTTTTATATTGCCGCTCTCCATTGTCAGTTCATCACTTTCGGGCGCCGGCATTGCTGCGCAGAACCTTGTCCGTGACATTGAAACCGGTTACTTCGACAAACTATTACTGACGCCAGTTAGCCGTGCTGCCCTGCTCCTTGGCCCCATTATTGCTCTTAGTTTTACCCATAACTTGGACGGGGGTTCACAAAGAGGGCGAAGTCGAGTAAGGTAGGAGGAAACAAAGAGATGGAGGTCATGCACATGAACGAACAAACTCGGTTAGCTGGGATCATTTCCCCCTGTGGAGCAACCACCCGATTGGAGTGTGGATGAAATGCAGGGGCTCGCTCTGGGAGACGAACGTCTCAATCGTCGCGCCAGGGAGACGATGTCGAAGCTCGGCAAGCGTCCAAGTGGGTCAATTCCACAGGGGTGTGATGAGTGGGCCGATACAAAGGCAACGTACGGACTGTTCAAGAACAAGAAAGTGACAGCGGCGAAGATATTGAAGCCGCATCAGACACGGACCTGGGAACGAGTAGGGCGTCATGAGTGTGTCCTGGCGGTGCAGGATACAACCTATTTGGACTACACGCACTTCCCTTCAATCGAGGGGTTGGGACCAATCGGTAGCAGGCAACAGAAACTACGAGGCATCGTGATGCACAATACGCTGGCCGTCACAGCAGCAGGGTTGCCGTTAGGCGAGTTGCACCAACAGTTGTGGGTTCGACCAGAAACGGAAGCAACGGTCGAGGAAAAGCGGGCGCGACCGATTGAGGAGAAAGAAAGCTACAAATGGATTGAGAGCCTGAAAGCGCTCGCCCCCCACATTCCTGAACAGACGCAACTCGTCGCTGTCAGTGATGCAGAGAGCGACGTGTATGAACTGATGCATGAGGCGCAGGCATGTCAAGTGCCATTTCTACTGCGTGCTGCTCAGGACCGAGCGTTGTTGGAACCAGAAGCGCAAAAACTATGGAGCGCCGTGTCGTCCCGCAAGAACAGAGCGCAGTTGACGATTTCAGTGGCGGCCAAGAAACTGGAACCGGCTCGTGAGGCAACCATCAGCGTGCGCTATCGACAGGTGACGCTCAAACCGCCTTATCGGTCGCACGAACAAAGGGAAACACCGCTGGAACCAGTGACGATCACCGCCATTTTGGTGCGTGAGGACAATCCGCCAGCCGGGATGACGCGCGTTGAGTGGCTGTTGCTGACCAATGTGAGTGTGGCGTCGATTGAGGATGCGCTGGAATGTGTTGAGTGGTATTGCCGGCGTTGGCAGGTTGAGATTTTCCACAAGATTCTCAAGAGCGGTTGCCAGGTTGAACAGCGTCGGCTCAACCATTTCGACCGCCTGCAACCTTGTATCGCTCTGTTCTCGATCATTGCCTGGCGCATCCATTGGATGACCTGGATGCTGCGTGCTCAGCCTGATGCACCGTGTACGACTGTTTTGGCTGATGGTGAGTGGCGGGCTCTGTACACCCTGGCGACGCGGACTGTAGCCGACCCCGACAATATCCCTTCTGTGGAGCAGGTCATTCTCTGGATAGCGCAACTGGGTGGCTTTCTGCGCCGCAAAGGAGATGGTGCCCCAGGCGTCACTGTGATTTGGCGTGGGTGGCAGCGACTCCAGGATGCCCTGTCAATGTGGCTGATTCTCGATCCTCTGTTAGATATGGGTAAAACTTAGATTATTGCTGGCGGCGTCATTCTTGGCATCCAGGCCGGTGTCGTCATCGGCGTGGCACTCATCATGGGACTACAATCAGCCACGGGCATGCTCGGATTATTGGCTGTCGTGGGGTTGGCAGTTGCATTAGGTATCGGATTTGCCGGATTCACTGTATCAGCCGCTTTAGGCAGTGGCAGTGCTGCCGTCACGCAAGCTGCCAGCTTCATCTTTTTCCCACTCACATTTCTGACAGCGAGTTTTGTGCCGCTCGAACTGCTGGACGGCTGGTTGTCAGTTGCAGCCAAATTCAATCCGATTACTTATGTCCTGGTGGCAATGCGCAATACACTCAGTACAGGCTGGGACGCAACCGCTTTGTGGCAAGGCTTCCTTGCCTGTCTGCTGTTAGGTATTGCCATGTACGCGCTCGCAGTCTATGGTTTGCGGGTAAGGACGCGGCGCACATGAGTCGTGTTTACATTCGTAGACACCACCTTTGTTGGATGGGGATCCATGGGGCAGCGTTAAATCTGCCCCGTTTTTTTGTTTGGGTAAAGTGCGACCGCCGAATCAGGCAGGCACCTGACCCGGCGATCTTGTGTGGAAGGGCCATCAATTGTAGCGGAGGCTTGTACATGCCCGTGACAAGCCGATGACTGGGGGTACTGTATTTCAGTCACAGCGAATCGTCATCTTGATTTAAAGTATAGCGAATGCGTGTTAACGGCTGGATAACAACGCGTTAAAGTCTGGCAAAGAAATCGCGTTTCACTACAACATGGCAAGACTCTGTCGCAATATGTTCAAGACACTGGGGCTTGCTTAGAGTTGACAGATCTCAGGTAACACCTTATCCTCTTACAATCAGCTCTAGTGATGAGTTGCGGACGATGAAGCCGCAACTCAATCCTGACCCTTCCCAAAATGGATCATAAGTCAACGCGCGATAAAGGCAAAACCAGCGTGCCACAGCAAAGTGTGACAGGTTACAGCGTTTGTAAGAGCGCAAAGGAGTCAATTCATGGCAAAGCAATCATCGAAAGGTAGTGGCAAGTCTATTGCCAAAGTTGAAATCGATCTGGATATATCATCAAAACAAGCTGAAGACCTACTCGGCCTATTGAAGAAACGTTTTGAGAAAAATATGCACCGTCACAAACAACTGGAATGGTCGACAGTTCAAGCTAAATTGAAAGCCCATCCTGAAAAGTTAGCATCACTACACGCAATGGAGCATACCGGCGGTGAACCGGATGTCGTTGGTCAAGATGAAAAGACGGGCGAATACATTTTTTACGATTGCTCCGCGGAAAGTCCTAAAAATCGCAGAAGTATCTGTTACGATGGCGACGCGGAAAATGAACGAATTAAGAAAGGGGTTTTTCCGGGAGGGAATGCCGTTGACATCGCTGCTGCGATCGGAATCGAGCTATTGACTGAAGATCAATACCGTAAATTGCAAAAACTTGGCGAATTTGACACCAAGACCTCGAGTTGGATACAAACCCCAGACGATATCAGAGACCTTGGCGGTGCCATCTTCTGTGACCGGCGCTTCGGTCATGTTTTCGTGTATCACAATGGTGCGTCGTCTTTTTATGCCGCTAGAGGCTTTCGTGGCTCATTAAGAGTCTAGAACGCGTTGTTACCAGAGGAAATTACAAGATGATCGAAGGGTCCTGTCACTGCGGCGCCGTGAAATGGCATTTTGAAGGCCAACCCGATGGCGCGACTGTCTGCAATTGCACAATCTGTCGTCGCTACGGGGTACTGTGGGCGTACGATTACGAGAATGAAGGTATTCATGTCTCAGGTAAAACGCACTATTACATTCGAGGCAAAACGATTGAGTTTCACTTCTGTCCTGTTTGCGGCTGCGTCGCTTTTTGGCGTGCACAGCGGCCGAACGAGGAGGGGCGTCGACGCATTGCTGTCAACTTACGCCTGGCTGAGCCTGATGCTGTGGCGCAGATACCTATTGACCGCTTTGACGGGTTGAACACATTTGAGGACCTACCACGTGACGGGCGTTGTGTCGCTGATTATTGGTTTTAGCCTTGTGGTAGCCAACAGAATGCGTGCGTGCGGTTGGTTAAGTTGAAGTGGGCAATTCGGCCGAATTTTCATTCCTACCGCTCCTCCGACCGAAACCGCCACAACGCCAGACCAACCAACGCGACCGAAAACAACAGCAACACCAGTAGTGAATCTGCAATGGCCGTCAGACCCAGCCCCCGTACGCTGATTTCCTGAAACCCGTCAATCATCCACGCTATCGGCGTCATAAACGCAATACGCTGAAAGGTCTCCGGCGTAAACTCCAATGGCAGCCACGCCCCACCCAAAGCGGCGAGCACAAACATCGCCACCAACGCATACATGACAACTTGCTCTTCCGATTTGGCTTGCACACCGATTAGCAAGCCGAGACTGGCCGAGAACAAGGCCGACATGGTGATCAGGAGCAGAGTCGCCACCGGCGCACTGAAATAGTTGAGCCGCAAAAACAGTTGGCCGAACAACACCAGCAACGACATTTGCGCGAAGATGATCAGAAACATCGCCACAAAATGACCGAGTAATATCGCGTTGCGGCTCATATTAGTCGTCAGCAACCGTTTCAAAGAACCGGATTTGCGCTCCAGTGTCAAAATCTGAGCTGCGCTCAACAGGCCGGCGATGGCAAATTGCGCCATCATACCGGGTGAGGTATTGGCAAACGCGTTGGCCGATCCCAGCAACGTTTGATCTTCGGCCGAAAATCCCGTCTCTGTCACATAAACAGTAACCGGCGGCGATGACCAAGCAGCCATGGCACGTGCCAATGCGCCATCGTAATCGGCCGAAACGCCGTGAGCTTCCGCGATTGCTGCGCTGATTTGAGCGGCACGAGCAGCGGCAAAGAGGCGCTGAGCGGCTGCCTGAATCTCGGTTTCGGCCGAAAATCCTGCCTGACTACTGCCATCTGCCAACAAATCCAAAGGTATCACGTCACCATCACGCAATTGCCCACCAAAACCATACGGCACAATCACAGCGGCTGCAACGGTGCCTTCATCGACTTGCGCCATCAATTCGTTGCGCATGATGCCGGCATCAACCAATCGCACCACCTGCGATTGTGAAAGCATAGCGTGCATGGCAATGCTTGCAGCAGAGTTGTCTTCATCCAGCCAGCCAACTGGCAAGCGCAAATCCGCATTTTCGCCGGCATGAAACCCGCCAAAGCCAATGCCAAACAAAACAGTAAACGTGATGGGCATCGCCAGCAAGAACAGGAACGCCTTGCGATCGCGGACAATCTGCCGGATGTCTTTTACTGCCAAATCAAAAATGCGCATCACACTACCTCAAGCAAAACGTCGCCGCATCCGGGTCAGACCAATCGCTACGAACACAGCGCACCAGAGCAGAAGCACGCCAAATGTCGGCAACATTTCGGTGACGGTGGCTCCCTGCGCGCTCAGCGTCAATCCGCGCATCGCCCACCCTTGCGGCACCAGCAGTGATGCAAAAATGACCGCGTCAGGCGCCCCTGCACCACTCATGAATATGGGTAGAAGACCCACCATGCCGGTTATGGTTAGCACACCGCCGAAAACAGTGCCTGCCTGGCGGGTATTTTTCAGCATCGAAACGAGAAAAACGCCCGTCGCAGCCGCAATCAATATCAAACCAATTGCAGCTAGCAGCATTGGCAACGGCTCACCCCAATCAATGGCAAAAACCAGGGCACCAGCCCCCATCAAAATAACTACCTGGCCGATCAGGCTGAACAACGTCGCCATTGATTTGCCGCCCATGATGGTGCGAATAGGCGTCGGTGTCGTGAACAGCCGCGCCAATGTGCCGCGTTCTTCTTCAATCAAAATTGTCTGCTGCGTTGCGCCGCCCGTGTAGAAGGCAAAGAAGACCATCATGCCACCCAGAATCCCGGCCAACAAATCGGCTAGTGGGTTTTGTTCAACCTGATTGTCGGGCGTGGAAAGTGCAATCAACGCCTCTGGCGGTGTCTGTGCATCGGCCGAAAATGCCATCCCGACCTCTTGTGCAATCTGGGCCGTAATAGCAACGTCTTGCGCCTCCAACTGCTCCAACGTCACCTTGGTGCCGATAGTTGTCCCCGCAAACCCGTCCAGAATCTGGCTGACAATTCCTTCAACCAGTGCCGGACCTATCGTCAGAGTCGGGTCTTTGTGCAATTCGACGGTGGCTGAACCATTGCCTTGCAGCAGTGCGTCGGTTAAATCGGGAGGAATTATCAAAGCGACATCCGCTTCGCCTTTATCAACGCGGTCGCGAGCTGCGTCGGCATCGGCCGATTCTGTCACGACGATCAATTCAGCAAAAGCTTCCTGCTGCAAAATGTCGGCCACGGTCGCACCCATCGAGCCACCGCCGGACAGCGAACCCCTGTCCTGATTGACCAAAACAACGGCAGTTTGGGGCAGTTCAAACTCATCACCGGCTGCAATGTTGCCAAACATGAAATAGAACAGCAGTGTGATGCCCAACGGTACGACGAACATGAACACCCAGACCAACGCGGTCCGCGATGACTGTTTCATATCTTTGACGGCTATCGCAACTATTTTCATGCTCAATTTCAAGGTGCTTGTCAGTCGCGTAGTGCACGACCGGTCAAATGCAAAAAGACGGCTTCAAGATTGGGTTCTTCGATGGTGACCGATGTGATGCGCACATCGTGTTGACTGGCAGCTCCGAATAGGTGTGGCAAGATTCGGTTGCTGTCGTTGACGAGGACAGTGACGATCCCATTTTCGGCCGAAACAGCTTCGACTCCCTCCAACGCGCCCCATTGTGACAATAGCTCAGGTGCTGAATGGCTCAATTCCATTTCAATGCGGTCTTTTTCACCGACAATTGTCACCAGTTCATCATGCGTGCCACCGGCAATGATCTTTCCTTGATCCATGATGGCAATGTGGTCGGATAGTTCCTGCGCTTCCTCCATATAGTGCGTCGTGTAGAGGACGGTGACGCCTTGCCGATTGAGGTCTTTGACACCATCGAGGATGTGGCGGCGACTTTGCGGGTCAATGCCCACCGTTGGCTCGTCCATAATGATTACATCGGGTGTGTGCAGCAACGCGACGCCGATGTTGACGCGCCGCTTCATGCCGCCCGAGAATTTATCGACGCGATCTTTTTGCCGATCCGTCAGCCCAATCAGGGCGAGAACATCATCAACGCGCTGTTTGAGTTTAGCGCCGCGCAAACCATACATCTTGCCCCAGAATTCGAGGTTTTCACGCGCGCTGAGGTCTTCGTAGAGGGCAATTTCCTGGGGCACAACGCCGATACAGGCTTTGACTGCTTGTGGATCATCGAGAATAGAGTACCCCATCACAGTTGCGTCGCCCGATTCGGGGCGTAGCAGACAGGCCAACATGGAAATCGTCGTGCTTTTGCCAGCTCCATTTGGGCCTAGCAGGCTAAACACTTCACCACGCGCCACAGTAAATGTAACGGCGTCAACTGCTTTGAGTTCGTCAAAGGATTTAGAGAGTGTTGTGGCGACGATTGCCGTCGATTGTGCCATGTTACCTCTTGTTGTTAGTTGCCATACCAACAACTATTGATCAATACGCTGGTTTTCGATCAAATGTTGCGCCAATTCCAGTATAGTACCAATCATGGTGTGACAGCAGTGTAGAAGGTCATATAGAGGGGGTGAGTTTCGGCCGAAACACAAAAAGGGAATCGAACGTTTTGCCCAATTCCCTTATGCGGAGGAGGAGAAGATGTCCCCAGTATAACTTACTCGTTTTAACGCTATGTCAAGATGCTGTTAGTGTCTTGTTAACGCAGGATTGTACGGGTTAAGGAAAGAAAAAACACTGCCTTATCGTCTCCCAATTGACGCAAGTATGCATAGCGCCATAAAAAGAACATGTCAATGTCAACTCGCGATACGACCCGGTCGCAGTTTCATTCGACCTACTGCGGGGTATTTTGCTATTGTGCCGGCCTACATGTTTGGTGTATGCTGTTTATCAGGTGCTAGAGTAACAGATTTCAACAAGGAGAAAACAAGATGAATCAAACCGTGATGCGCAAGTGGTTATTTAGAAGCTTCGTCGTGATGCTGCTACTTCTTACTGTCGTTCTTTATCCGCTCAGAGCATTGACCCAAAGCAATTCCGACAATCGAGATGCTCAACAGCCTGCCGGTGAGATTTCCAGCCGCACTGACGACCCCGCAGGGCGTAATTATGTTCCAGTTGACGACCTTCAGTTGTCGGATAGCAATCAGTTATCGGCCGAAGCCAATACAGCCTTTACGACTACAGGGCGCACCGATGATCCTACTGGTCGTGTACGCATTCCACTAGCAGAAACAGATTCGCCTGCGACAAATTTGACCCAGCCCGAGGGCAACGAACCGGCAACCACGCTCTCGTCAACCGAAACAATGCAGCGCGAAGCTATGGCAGCTGCCGCTTACACTTCACCATTAGTGATCTCGGCGGCTGACTTTTCGGCCGATGGCTTTAACCCGGACAGCATGTTCTTCTCGTTCGGTGGCGGCTACTGGACAGGTGACTCAGAAAACTACGGTTGCATGATTGCCCCTGTTTATCTGCCTGCCAATGCAACCGTTAGCGAGATGTTTGTATCAGTGTATGACAGCGACACAACCAGAAATCTCACCGTCAATGTGCGACGCGTCGATAATTTCAACGGTGGCAGCGACACATTAGCATCGGCCAGCTCATCCGGAGATTTCGCCGGCGTTCAGGTTATCTCAGACATTACTATTGACAATGCGATTGTCCAGTATCCTGATTACTCCTACTATGCTACCACATGCTTGCTGTCGGAAAGTCTAAGGCTCTACTCTTTACGACTCTATTACACAGAGCCTTAAAGGAGGGCAAAAGATGAATAGATCTAACTTACGTGCACTTGCCGTGAGCGGTTTCATCACCGTGTTAATGGTTGCAATCATGGGTCAATTGCTTGCTAGCGTTGATCGAGCCGAAGCAACTGTGGGTGATGGGGCGCAGCAAATAAACACGGTGCACTCGTTTGATGGCCTTTCACCACACGTGATTCCGGCTGCGGCATTTGTCAGCGATGGATACGATCCGGAAAGCTACTTTTTCCCTTTTAGTGGCGGCTATATTGAAGGTGATGCAACCAACTATGGCTGTGTTGTAGCACCCGTTTATCTACCAAACGGCGTGCTCATCACTGACATGTTCGTGTCTGTATACGATGATGACCCTGGAAGAGGTATCACTGTCAACTTAAGGCGCGTCAATAATTTTTCCGGCGTTACAGATACCATGGCATCGGTTTCCACGACAGTAACAGGCACATTCTCAGGCATCGAGGTGTTAAACGACAACAGTATTGACGAACCACAAACCGTCTATCCAGATTATAGTTACTATGTCACAACATGCGTTCTCTCATCGCTAATTCGGCTCTATTCGGTGCGTTTGTATTTCGTACCGGTAGCCGATCTGTCAGTTGAAAAAACCGGACCCGTGGACCCGACTGTTGGTATCGTTGCACCGTTCGAAGTCAATGTGACTAATTACGGCCCATCAGATGCTACCAATGTCGTTGTGACAGATGTGCTGCCTGCCGGATTGGCGTTCGCATGGGCATCTCCAGCATGCAGCGAGGTCAGCGGAACGGTAACATGCAATCTAGGCAGTTTGGCTGTTGGGGAAACAGAATCGGTTACCATTAGCTTAAAGCCTACTATGGTGGGCGACATCAATAATTCGGCCGATGTGGTTTCAGACGATAATGACCCTAACACAGCAAATAACACCGATGCGGTCACGGTTACTGTGCAGCCAGCATATATCTACTTGCCAATTATCTTGGAATAAGCAATACGTCTCAACCGTTCCCTGGAAACCTACAATTTCCAGGGAACACCTCATCCTACACCGCTACACTCAATGACACATCGAGGACGACTTGTTGGTTGACAACAGTTTTGGAGTTTTCGGCCGAATTGTGTCAAAAATCACCGGCACAACATGCCAAACCACACTTCACGCGCGCCTGCATCGAACTTATAATGAACGTAAACGCTTGTCCATCACACAACGATAAGTAATCGTTCGTCAACACTTCAATGCAGCCAACCCTGCAAGCGTTTCTTGGGGGACGGCTATGAATCACACAAAGCGACGCATTCAAATAGTGCGCTGGGTTGCACGAATCTGGTCAATCCTGCTCATCGGCTTTGGCTTACTGCAGGTGATCGAACCGGACGTCACACGCCCGGTTCCTTGGCACGAATGGGTGGGGCCGATCCTGCTGTTTTCTGGCGTAGTAATCGGGTTTGCGCTTTCGTGGCAATGGGAACGTGCCGGAGGATTGGTTATGATTTGCTGCCATCTCGGTGCCATCCTCGCAGCGTCTTTGAGCCGAGGCGAACCCATGCCAGCAAATGTCATTGTCATGCTCATACTTTTGTTTTCGACGCCAGGCGTGCTGTTCTTACTTGCTGATTATCTGGATCAACGCGAACAAATCGATCAGTCAGCTATGTCGCCGTTGTAACAATGACATTTACAGTTGCTTCGCAATGCCAGCTATGTGAAACAAAAGTTAGCGTGATGCGGCCAAATCGTTGAACCGTGCCACTTTGACGAGCTTCAAGTAAGCGTCGATCAACGCAATAAAAGCCAAAATCGTCAACATGGCATCTACCACCGTCGACAAACGCGGGATGACCGTTGCCTCAAGCCCTAGCAACATCGACTCTGGCAACGCCTGCACTGCTGCATAGGAAGGATTCAACCCGATGATCGACGGACCTAACACCATCGCAAATGCCAATAACTGCATATAGGCGGCAATGATAATATTGGCCCACAACATGGCACGCGTCCAGTAACCACGCCGCATTTTCAGCACAATCAGCGCGATCATCGCGGCCCACAACAGATTCAACCAGGGTAAATAGCGACTAAAATCGGCCGAAAGCAAAGGCAGAAATACACGCTCACCGTTCTCCAGTGGGTAGGTGATGCCAACACATTCAGGGAACAGATTGGCGATCACAACCAGCGCGACGATCAACACCGCCTCGAGGAATGCCAACGACTTGTTGATCTGAAGTGGTTGCCCGGATCGCATTGGTCGTCCTTTTATGTGACTGTCCACCACCTCGATTTACTTGCATCAATCCTCGACGATTTCCGGCATGCGTTGAATGCGCGGATCCGTAAAAATGTCGAATTCGTCGCGGCTCGTACTGGAAAATTCCGACACAATAGCACCATCGTCGCCGGCCTGGAACCAATGCAAAGTGTTTGGCGGAATGGTGGCCTGTTGACCGGGCGTCAGTGTGATCTCGTGGAAAACGGTGTAATATGCTTCGCTGCCGGGCGGAATATGGGCATGAATTTCGGCCGAACGCTCTCCTTCCACATAAAGCCAGACCGTGCCTCTGCGACAACGAAACGTCTCCATTTTGCCCGACTCTCCGGCAACCGGCGGATGCAAATGCTCCGGACACGTCTGGCGCGGAAGCAAAACCAACTCCTTGGCGCAATAGCGATCTGTGTTGACGTAAACGACCAAAGCGAGACCAGTGCGCTCCAGTTCGCCAAGCCCGAATTCGGCGATCTCCATCCGGGCGCGTTCTTCATCCGTTAGCCGGATTCCGGCCGCATCGAGCATGCCTGCGGCCCGCTCCTGTGCCTCTACTAACTGGCTGCGCGTCAACATAAGGTTTCTCCTGAAATCGTATTGCGTAATCAACAAGCTAGTCAACATTGTACACGGGAACGATCTTCATGAAAACACGCCGTCAACTCTCCGGTTTCGGTTACAATACGCCCAATGGCTCAACAGCACCACGTATTCGGCATTCGACATCACGGACCCGGTTCGGCGCGGGCACTGCTCAACGCGTTGGACAAGCTGCAACCAGACTGCGTGCTGGTCGAAGGGCCACCCGATGCTAATGACCTGTTGCATTGGGCCGGACACGCAGAAATGGAGCCGCCGGTTGCGCTGTTGATCTACCGGCCAGATCAGCCGAGCAAGGCCGCATTTTACCCGTATGCCGATTTTTCGGCCGAATTTCAGGCCATCCGCTATGCTGTCGAACGCAGCATACCCGTGCATTTTATCGATTTGCCCGTTGCCAACCGCATGGCAACCGATGCAGCCATCCTGCCACCCAACGCCGATGTGATGCAACAACTCGGTGCAGCCGCCGGTTACGGCGATTACGAGCAATGGTGGAACGCTGCCGTCGAGCAGCGCCGCGATACGACCGACTTGTTTGACGGTATTCTCGACTTGATGACACTATTGCGCGCTTCGGCCGAAATCACATCACACACGAACGAAGGCGCCCAGCTGTGGGCCGACCGCCGCGAAGCAGCCATGCGCAACTCCATCCGCGCCGCCATCGCCAACGGATACCAACGCATCGCCGTCGTCGTTGGAGCGTGGCACGCCCCGGCACTCATCGATCTCAACACCCATTCCGATGACGACGCCCTGCTCGACAGCCTGGCAGCAGTCACCGTTACCGCCGCTTGGGCACCCTGGACATATGGTCGGCTGGCCGCACGTAGCGGCTACGGTGCCGGCATTCGTTCGCCCGGTTGGTACGATCATTTGTGGCAAATGGGCCGCCAAAACGCGACGCCGGCCGAGGCAAGCATGGCATGGCTCAGCCGCGCTTCTGCATTGCTCCGCGAAGCAGGGTTTGATACATCGGCGGCACATGTCATTGAAGCAACCCGGCTTGCGGAAGCAGTCGCTGTCCTGCGCGACCTGCCCTTCCCCGGCTTGCCGGAACTCAACGAAGCGATCCAGACGGTCATGTGCGGCGGTGATGTCGAACAGTTGACCATGATTCGCACCCGTTTGACCATCGGTGACCAAATGGGCGCAGTGCCGTCAGGCGTGCCACTCACACCCTTGCAGCGTGATCTGCGCACACAACAGCGCCGTCTGCGACTGCGACCCGATCCGACACCGAGCAAACTCAAGCTCGACCTGCGCCATGAACGCCACCGCGAACGCAGCTATCTGCTGCACCGTTTGAACATGCTCAATGTGCCGTGGGGCAAAATGCAACGCGTGCGCAGCAAGCAAGGCACGTACGCGGAAGTGTGGCAGTTGACGTGGCAGCCCGGACTGGTTGTACGTATCATCGAGGCCACGATTTGGGGTAACACTGTGATGGAAGCAGCCGATGCTGTCACCAGGGATTCGGCCGATAAAGCCACCGATCTGCCCACCCTGACCAAGTTGCTCGATGACGTGATTTTGGCCGATTTACCTGAAACGGTGCTGCACATCATGGCGCGTATTGAAGAACAGGCCGCAATCAGCAGCGACGTACCGCACATGATGGATGCACTGCCGCCGCTGGCCCGCATTTTGCGCTACGGCGATGTGCGCCAGACTGACCAAAACGTCGTGGAACACGTCGTCGACGGCTTGCTGACACGCATCTGCGTCGGTTTACCCAGCACGGCACGGATGCTCGACGACAAAGCCGCCGCCGATTTGCTCACGAAAATCGATGCCGTCCACGCCATTGTCACCACACTACGCAATACGGAACACGAAGCCAATTGGCACGAAGCATTAGCGACTATAGCCGACGATCCGCAGACGCATGGTTTGCTGGCAGGTCGGGCGAGTCGGCTGCTGCTCGACAGCCGCTTTTGGTCGCGGGCTGACGCCGCGCTGCGCATCGAACGGGCACTTTCGGCCGATACGCTCAGCACGCAGGATTTGTCTCAGTTGATGCAGGCAGCCACATGGCTGGAAGGCTTTTTGCAGGGCAGCGAACTGTTGATCATCCACGACCGCGATTTGTGGCAGTTACTTGACGACTGGATCACACAGTTGCACGACGAGCGCTTTCTGTCGATTTTGCCGCTGTTGCGCCGGACATTCTCGTCGTTTTCCGAAGCTGCGCGAGCCAAAATGCACGACCGCGTGCGGGCTGCCCGGACACGTCAAGAGACGACCAGTGCGGCAGAACCGCGCTTTGACTATGAGCAGGCCAGAACGGTTTTGCCTTTAGTCGCACAGTTGTTGGGAGTAAGTGACAAGTGAGCGATTTGACCGGTTGGTTTACGGCGGCGGATGAACGGCAGCGGCGGTGGCGATTGATTTTGGGCCAGGATGATTCGGCCGAAAGTGGTGACAATTCGGCCGATTCAGGCAAAGGTTCAGCTGGCGACGATCCGTTGTCAGAGCAGGACGCAGCGCTGGATCAAGCGCTCGAAACCATCTATGGCGACAGTGATCAAGGTGATCTCAGCGATTCGGCACCCGACATCGCCCGCTGGCTGGGCGACATTCGCGCGTACTTTCCGGCTCCTGTCGTGCAAGTCATGCAACAAGACGCTCTCAAACGCATGAAATTGCGCAAAGTACTCGACGAACCGGAATTGCTGGCGCAGATCGAACCGGATGTCGATCTCGTCGCCAATATTCTGGCATTGAAAAAGGTCATGCCATCCAAGACGAAAGAAACGGCGCAAGCAGTCGTGCGGCAGGTCGTCGAGGCATTGCAGGCCCAGTTGCGCTATCCATTGGAACACGCTATCAACGGCAGTCTACACCGGGCAACGCGCACCAATCGGCCGAAATTCAACGAGATCGACTGGCAACGCACCATTCACGCCAACTTGAAGCACTATCAGCCCGACTTCGGCACCGTCATTCCCGAGAAACTGGTTGGTTTCAGCCGCAAGCGCCATTCGCTACGCGATGTCATCATCTGCATGGATACTAGCGGCTCAATGGCGAGTTCAGTCGTCTACGCCGGCATCTATGCGGCTGTGCTGGCGTCGCTCAACGCTGTGACGACACGGTTGGTCATGTTCGACACCGCCGTCGTCGATGTCAGCGACCAACTGCACGATCCAGTCGAGCTGTTGTTTGGCATTCGTCTCGGCGGCGGCACCAATATTGAGCGTGCTGTCGGCTATTGTCAGCAGCAGGTGACGCGTCCACACGATACCATCCTGATCTTAATCACGGATTTGTACGAGGGCGGCGACAGGGAAGGCTTGCGCAAGCGGGTAGCAACGCTCGTCGCCGATGGCGTGCAAGTCGTCGTGTTGCTTGCGCTCAATGATCAGGGAGCCCCGCGCTTCAACCGGCAGATTGCGCAGGAGTTGGCTGATTTGGGTGTGCCGTCGTTTGCCTGCACTCCGCAGGTTTTTCCCGATTTGATGGCAGCGGTGCTCGATCGGCGCGATCTACAGCTGTGGGCAGCCTCGCAGGGTATTGTCACTGCGCCTGACAATTAGCCATTTTGACCTCTATCTCGCTAGCACGCGTCTATTACTCAAATTCGGCCGAATCCAATCCAACCAACAGCGCGCCGTGCGCCGGTTCCAATCGCGCCGTAAAGTGACGCAAAGTAGGTGGCTGTTCGACAATCTTCACACCGCGAATGTGTGTCTTGATGCTGTTGACATAGAGCAGCACCTCAGCCAGATAATCGACATGACTCTGCGTATAAACACGGCGCGGAAATGCCAACCTGACCAACTCCATCACCGCCGGTTTTTCGCTGCCGTCGGGCTGCAAGCCAAACATCACCGAACCGATCTCGACGGAACGAATCCCGCCCGCCAGATAGAGCACAAGCGATAGCGCCCACGCCGGATATTCGTGTTGCGGAATATGCGGCAACATCGCTTTGGCGTCGATATAAATCGCGTGGCCGCCCGGCGGTTGCATAATCGGCACGCCGCCCGCCGTGATCTTTTCACCGAGGTACGCAACTGAGCGCGTGCGATACTGCAAATAATCCTCGTGCAACGCTTCCTCCAGCCCAACGGCAATCGCTTCCAAATCGTAGCCCGCCAAACCGCCGTACGTCGGATACCCCTCCGTCAAAATCAGCAGGTTGGTGCAGCGTTGGGCCAGCGCATCGTCATTGAGTGCGAGAAAACCGCCAATATTGGACATGCCGTCTTTTTTGGCACTCATCGTGCAGCCATCAGCGTAGCTGAACATCTCCTGAGCAATCTCCAACGGCGTTTTGTCAGCGTACCCGGCTTCACGCATTTTGATGAACCACGCATTTTCTGCAAAGCGACACGCATCAATGAAAAATGGCTTGCCGTAACGCCGACACAATTCAGATGTGGCGCGAATATTAGCCATGCTAACCGGTTGTCCACCGCCCGAATTATTGGTGACGGTGATCATTACCAACGGCACGCGGTCGCCTTCTTCGCGCAGGATCGTTTCCAGTGCAGCGAGGTCGATGTTGCCCTTGAACGGCGCTATCAATGCTGGTTGCAATCCTTCGGCAACCGGAATATCACGAGCTTCAGCGTGTTGGTTTTCCACATTGGCGCGGGTCGTGTCGAAATGCGTATTGTTGGGCACGATTTGGCCTCGATTGACCGCTTCACCAAACAAAATGCGTTCCGCCGCGCGGCCTTGATGCGTGGGAATGACATGCTTGAAGCCAGTTATGCGCTGCACAACCGCCTCAAAGCGGTAGAATGAACGCGCACCGGCGTATGATTCGTCGCCGCGCATCATGCCGGCCCACTGCGCCGAGGACATGGCGCCCGTACCGGAATCGGTCAATAGATCGATCAGCACATCTTCGGCATGCAAGAGAAACAGGTTATTGCCGGCAGCCAGGAGAGCGTGCTGCCGCTCGCTGAATGAGGTTCGTCGAATGGGTTCGACAGTTTTGATGCGAAATGGTTCGATGATGGTTTTGAATTTCATGAGCTTGTCCGGTGGTTACATCATACGTTTGTGGTAGCTATTCCCTGTAAACGGCTACCTGATAGCAGTATAAAATGTTATCGGCCGAATCTCAACTGCTTCTACCACGTCATGCAAACAAGTTGCAGCGGCTGACAATATTGGCGTGAGGTTATTTCGGCCGAATAACGATTCTCCCGTGCCTGGTCACGTCATATAATTCAACTGTAACCAGCCGAACCGGGTTGCGTTGGATTATTGGAATTGATTTGATGAAAGCCGTCGCCACATTACTAGCCGCCGTCACGCTCGCAGCACGCCGCCTGTGGAATCATCGCCTGCTGATGCTGTGTCTGCTTATAGGCCTGACTGTTGCCGTTGGACTTCTATCCAGCATTCCGCTCTATTCTGACGCGGTTAACAATCGGTTGCTGCAAGGCGAACTGACTGACCAAGGTACGCGCTTGCCGCCGTTTGCCTTTGTCTGGCGCTACATCGGCGTGTGGAACGGCGACATCGATCAAGATGTCTATGAACCGCTTGACACTTATTTGACAGAACAGGCAGCGGAAGTCATTGGCTTGCCACTCGCTGATCTGATTCGCCACCAACGCACACCCCAGCTTCGTCTCTTCCCTTCGGCCGAATCGCAATCATTTGTACCCGATGAACCGCTACTCTTCAGCAGCATCGGCTTCATCACCGATCTGGCCGACCACATTCAGTTGATCGAGGGTGAATTTCCGCATTCGGCCAAAAACGATGCCATCCCTGTTCTCGTCAGCCAAACTCTGGCCGACCAACTCGGCCTGCAAGTTGACGAACGATACGTTTTGTTCGGGCAGGGCAGCGACGGCGCACAGATTCCGGTGACAATCAGCGGCGTTTGGCGGGCGCTCGATCTGAACGATCCGTTCTGGTTTTACCAGCCCAATGCCTTTGACGATGTTTTGCTGACTACCGAAGACGCATTCCGGGAGCAAGTGTCGTCGGCGCTGGAGAATCCGATTTCACAAGCGGTTTGGTATCAACTGTTCGACGGGAGCCGTGTGCGCACAGGGGATGTAGCGGCGTTGTTGGAAGGGGTGCGTTCGGCCGAAGCACGCGCCACCGCCCTGCTCGACGGCACCACGCTCGACACCTCGCCGGTCGGTGCGTTGGAGAATTACGGTGACGCCGCCCGGCTGCTGACGACATTGCTGACCGCGTTCGCCATTCCTATCGTCGGTCTCGTCCTCTATTTCATCAGCCTGATCGCCGGCATGGTCGTCCAGCGCGGCCAGAACGAAATCGCCGTTTTGCGCAGTCGCGGCGCGACGCGGCTGCAAATCCTTGGCGTCTACGCGCTGGAAGGGATGTTCATCGGCGTAATTGGTCTGGCGCTCGGTTTGTTGCTGGGCCAGTGGTTGGCACAGTTGATGAGCCGGACACGCACATTTCTCGATACGGGATTGTGGAGTAATTCGGCCGAATCCCTCGCTATCGTCCTTTCACCAACCGCGTGGCAATACGCCCTCATCGCCGTCGGACTGGCGATCATCGCCCTCCTCATACCCGCGCTGGCTGCATCCCGTTTCACTATCGTCACCTTCAAATGGGAACGGGCCCGATCGCTGCGCAAGCCATTGTGGCAGCGCTTCTATCTGGATGTACTGCTCCTGATTCCACCGCTTTATGGCTGGTATCTGCTCAGCCAGCAAGGTAGCGTCGCCATTCTCAGCCGCGGTGATGACCCATTTTCCAATCCGCTGCTGTTTCTTGTTCCGGCACTGTTCTGTTTTGCGCTATCGCTGCTGTTCATTCGCTTTTTCCCACTGCTGATGAACGGGTTTGCGTGGCTAACAGGGCGTTTGCCGGGCGTGTCGAGCGTCTTGACAATGCGCCAACTGGCGCGTGCCGCCAACCAGTATACAGGGCCATTGCTGCTAATCGCGTTGACGATTTCGTTGGCTGCCTTCACAGCATCAATGGCGCTGACGCTCGATGACCATCTGACTGACGAAATCTACTACGCTGTCGGTGCGGATATGAGTCTGGTTGAACTGGGCGAAAATACCGAAACGCCCGATCAGCCACTTTTGCCCGGTCAGGAAGCGGCGCCGACGACCGGTGACGAAGACGGACCACGTTTTCTATTCCTGCCGGTTGCCGAGCATTTGGCCGTGCCCGGCGTGCGCGATGTGGCGCGGGTAGCTGACTACACCGCGACTTCGAGTATCGGTGGACGGCAGCAAGCGGGCCGTTTGCTGGGTATTGACCGCATTGATTTCGGCGATGTGGCCTTTTTCCGCAGCGACTTTGCCAACGATGAATCGTTGGGCGCGTTGCTCAACCGGCTTGGGGCCGCACGTGACAACGTGTTGGTCAGTCGCGCCTATTTGACACGCAACAATCTGGAGGTCGGCGATCCGCTGCGCCTGACGGTGGGCGCGGCGGGCGACTTCGCCGATGTGCCGTTTACGGTTGCGGGGGCGGTCGATTTGTTTCCCAGTTATTATCCGGACGAAGGGCCGCTGTTTGTCGCCAATCTCGATTATGTTCACGAAGGGATGGGCGGTCAATATCCGTACAACGTGTGGGCGCGGACAGATCGGTTGGCAGATGCGAATGAGATTGTGTCTGGTGTGCGGGACCTGGGGATAGTGGTGGTTTCGGCCGAATCAGCCCGCGGCATTATTGCCGAAGAACAACTGCGCCCGGAACGGCAAGGCGTCTTCGGCCTGCTGTCGGTCGGTTTCGTCGCCGCCGCTGCGTTGACCGTGCTTGGCTTTCTCGTCTACGCCATTGTCAGCTTCCAGCGGCGCTTTATCGAGTTGGGCATGTTGCGTGCGATTGGGTTGTCGGTAGGGCAGATGTCGGCGTATTTATCGGCCGAACAAGCCTTCATCGTCATCAGCGGTATGGGGCTGGGCACACTGATCGGCGTGGCTGCCAGCACTTTGTTCATTCCATTCCTGCAAGTCGGTCTCGGCAGCGCCGCACAAGTACCGCCATTTATAGTCAAAATCGCCTGGGATCAACTTCTGACCATCTACGCCATCTTCGGCGGCATGTTCGTCGTCGCCGTCGTCATTCTCATTATCCTGCTGCTGCGCATGAAGGTCTTCGAAGCTGTAAAATTGGGCGAGGCGGTTTAGTCTAGGACACGGATGTTACGGATGTTCACGGAAAGGAGGATATGATGGGTATCACAAAAGCATCATTCAAAGGTAAGCACTTTGATATTACAGAACAGATCATTGGTGCATTTTACGATGTTTACAATCAATTAGGCTTTGGATTTCTCGAAAAAGTTTACGAGAATGCACTGGCAATTGAGCTTAAGGAACGGGGTCACAATGTGCGTCAACAGTTTGGCATTCTCGTACGTTATCGGGGACAGATTGTTGGTGAATATTTCGCGGATCTCGTGATTGATGAAAAAGTTCTCGTCGAAGTGAAATCGGTGCGCAAACTACTCGATGTTCACGAGGCACAATTACTGAACTATTTGAAGGCAACACCATACGAGGTTGGATTACTGCTCAATTTCGGCCGAGAAGCGGACGTTCAACGCAGAGTTTACGACAATGACAAAAAGCCTAATCTTCGTCAAAACTAAAAAAATCTGTGTCATCTGTGTTTATCTGGGTACCCTGCTTCTTGTTGCTTGCTCACAGAGTGCAGCTAATGAGACGGGCGCTACGCCGACGCCATTGCCGACACCGGTCGTGCCGGAGAAGCCGGAATACACCGCCCAACGCGGTACAGTGATCAAGCAACTGGAATTCACGGGTCGCGTGTCGCCTGTGACAGAGCAAGAGTTGTTTTTCCGATCCGATGGTTTTGTCGCCGATGTATTTGTGGCACGGGGTGATGCGGTGCAGACCGGCGACGTGCTGGCGCAATTGGAGATCGGCGAGTTGCAATCGCAACTGGAAAACGCGCAATTGCAACTGGAATCGGCCGAACTCAACCTCTCCAAAGCCGAGCAGGATATCGCCGACCAACTTGCCGAAGCACAAATTCAACTGGAAAACTCCGAATTGAAATTACAGCAAGCGCGAGCCGGTTCGGCCGATTCCAGCGTCGTCAGTGCCGAGGTCAACCTCACACGTGCCCAGGAACGGGTCGTCGATGCCGAACGCGAATACAACGAAGCGCTCGACCGGGATTGGGAGCCGCAAGAAGTCGTCGATTCCTACTACGATCAATGGATTCGCGCGCAGGAAGATTTGCGCATCGCCGAGGCCGAATACAACGCTGCCCTCGGCAAGACCAGCTCCACTTCCTATGATCGCCGTCTGATCGAAAACGAAGTCGCCCTCAACCAACTCAAGGTCGAACAATTGCAGCGCGGCATTGACCCGCAGCTCGAACTCGATGTGGCAAAAGCACAGCTCGACGTAGCTGAAATTGAGCGTAAAATCGCCGATGCCCAATTGATCGCGCCTTTCGACGGCGTGATCCTGTCGCTCAACATCAAAGCGGGCGATTCGGCCCAAGCTTTTGACGCTGTCATGGTACTGGCGGAACCGGACGCACTGGAGATCACCGCCGATCTCGGCAGCGAAGACCTTGAGCAAATGAGCGTCGGTCAGATCGCGACAATCCAATTGCGCAACCGGCCCGAAGCAGCGCTGACCGGTTCCGTGCGCCAGCTTCCGGCGGCGTACAGCGGCAGCACGATCAGCAGTGCGGACGACGACAAAGTACGCATTGAGCTTGATCAAACAGAGGTTCCGCTCGATATTGGCGAGTTGGCGACGGTAACCATCGTGCTCGAAGAAAAAGCAGACGTCGTCTGGCTGCCGCCTGCCGCGCTGCGCTCATTCCAGGGACGCGATTTCGTCGTCATCAAGGAAGATGACGGCCAACGGCGCGTCGATGTACGACTCGGTATCGAGAGCGCCGATCGCGTCGAAATCGAAGCTGGTGTCGCAGAAGGCGATGTCATCGTCGGCGAATAAATGTAGAGCAGACAGTTTGTCTGCTTTGAATTACCGCAGGCAAGCTGCCTGTGCCACGACAGAACATGATTGTTTGCGATAATCTCGTTAAGATTTATAAAGTGGCTGACATGGAAGTCGTCGCTTTGCAGGGATTGAACCTGACCGTCGAACGCGGTGAGTTAATGGGCATCGTCGGCACATCCGGATCGGGTAAATCGACGCTGCTCAACGTGCTGGGCGGTCTCGACCACCCGTCGGCCGGTCGCGTCACGGTGGACGGCAAGGATTTGCTCAAGCTGTCCGCGTCTGAACTGGATCGCTACCGGCGGCAGGAAGTCGGATTCGTCTGGCAGCAAACGGGACGCAATCTCGTCCCGTATTTGAGCGCCCAGCAAAATGTCGAATTGCCGATGACACTGGCCGGCATCGGCGGACGTGACAAAAAAGCGTGGTCACAAGAGCTGCTGGAAGCGGTTGGGCTGTGGGCGTTTCGCAAGAGTCGTTTGCAGCAGTTATCGGGCGGTCAACAGCAGCGGGTGGCCATTGCGACGGCGCTGGCCAATCGGCCGAAACTCCTCCTCGCCGACGAACCGACCGGCGAACTCGACACAGCCACATCCGATGAAGTGATGGCACTGCTGCGACAGATGAACGTGCTATTCGGTGTAAACGTCATCATCGTCACGCACGATCCGCGTGTGGCGCGTGCCGTCGATCGCGTTGTCACTATTCGCGATGGGCGCACGAGCAGCGAAACGGTGCGCCGCGTGGCCGACGTTGAAGAACAATTGGCGCAGGATTCGGCCGAAACCGACACGACCTTTGAAGAATTTCTCGTCGTCGATGCCGCTGGAAGATTACAACTACCCGATGTGCTGCTCAAAGACGGCACCATTGGCGACCGCGTGACACTCGAAAAAACCGACGCCGGCATTCTGATAAAACCCGTCGCAGGTCGGTCGGTAACGCCGCCGACCGCGCTAAGTGAAGATGAACCACCACCCGCGTCGCGAGGTCGATGGTCAAAGCGCAGACGGAAACAAAAATGACATCTGGCTCCATTTACGGAGCGTAGTCTGGATGCGCGGAATATCATTTCCGGCGCGAAATCGGGAGCAAATGACAACATGAACACAAAACGGCTATTCTTACTGATTTTCACACTGGCGCTGGTCGCCTGCGGCGGCAAGGACGAGGAATCGACGCCGACACCGGAGCCGACACAGGCGCCAGTTGTCGATTCGGCCGAATCTGATTCTGACGAGCCGATCACCATCCGTTTTGCCGTGAACGAATTTTCGCTCGGCAACTACGCCGAACTCGTCACAGCGTTTGAGGAAGAGCATCCCAATATCAACATCAGGCTGATCTCCACGCAAGAAATCCTCGATATTGGCATAAGTGAGCCATTCCCCGATGACGCCGCGCTGCGACTGGTGCAATCGGCCGATGTGCTCAGCAACAATGTCCCGCTGGAGAATTTCGCGCAGACATTGCGTGACCTGACGCCTTTCCTCGACAGCGACAGCAGCATGGATGCCGCTGACTTTTATCCCAACGCGCTTGCGACAACGGATGGAGCGCTCTACGTCTTGCCGACCACACTTGACTTCAACCTGATCTACTATGACAAGGCGAAATTCGACGAGGCCGGACTCGCTTATCCTGAACCCGGCTGGACATGGGATGATTTCCGCACGTTGGCCAATGCGTTGACCAAGCGCAGCGGGGATGAAGTGACGCAATGGGGCTTTGCCGAAGCGAATTTGTCGCCGCTGAATTATATTATCGGCCGATTGGACAGCCCGCTCGTCAACACAAACACCGATCCGTACACGCCCCGCTACGAAGATGATGATGTCGCCGCAGCCATCGATTGGTATACCAGTCTCTACCTCGACGACCAGGTTGCACCTTATTTCGAACCGCAGACTGCCGACAGTCCGGCATCTTTTCAAGCACCTGACGGCTTTCAGTTGATCAATGACGGCAAAGCAGCCATGTGGCCCGATGTGTCGGCCAACTTCGCTTTCCGCAATGTAGACGGCAATACCGGTGTCGTGCCGTTTCCGGTCGATTCGGCCGATTCCGGCACAACGCCCATGTTCAGCCAGGGCCTTGTCATGAGCGCAGGTACGGTTAACCCGGCCGCTGCGTGGGAATGGATCAGTTTCCTCAGCAGCCAGGAACAGCCTGATTTTGCCTTTGGCGGCACGTCGTCACTGCCGGCCCGCCAATCAGTCGCCAATGCCAGCGGTTATTGGGACGATATTGATCCCGAACTGGGCGCGGCAATTGAGTTCGCTGTCAATCACGCCCTAGACATCGATTTTGTGCCGGGCTACGGGCCATTGCGCGACGCTGTCATCGATATTCTCAATGGTGACAAAACACTCGAAGATGCGCTGGCTGATGCGCAAACGGCGGCCGAAGACGACATCGCAGCAGCCGAGAGCGAGTCAGAAACCATCGAACCGTTTACAGTGGTGTCCGATTCGGCCGAAAACGGTGACGGAAACCGCGAGTCGATCATTTTCACCGTTGCCGGTGGCGCATTCGACCTGGGCCAGTATCGCGATCTCGCCAACGAATTTGAAACACAGTTCCCCGACTACGATATCGAGGTACGCGCACCGAACTTCAATCAGGAAACACTCGACCTGGCAACATTAGCGCAAGGTGCCGACTGTTTCATCAGCCAGGCCGGTATCACCGATCCGCAGTTCCGCGCCACGTTGCTGCCGCTCAATCCATTTGTCGATGCCGATGCCGCTTTTGATCTCGACGATTTCTACCCGGCGCTGCTCAACCAGTTTCAGGATCAGGGGCAGCTGTGGGGCTTACCGGCCGAACTCAACCCGACTGTACTCGAATACAATCGCGAATTGTTTGACGCTGCCGGAGTCGATTACCCCGAACCCGGCTGGTCGATTGGCGATTTCCTCGACGCAGCAATAGCTCTCACCGCAGGTGACGGCGAGTTCAAGACGTATGGTTTTGTGCCGGATGCATTTGAGTTGAACACAATGCTGCTCATGCTGGAACGGCAAGGTGCGCAATTGGTCGATGAGTCAGACGAAGTACCGACAATGGCGTTCACCGATCCATCGACGGTAGAAGCATTGCGCTGGTATGCCGGACTGAGCAGTGAACTGGGCATCAAACCGGCTTTTGCCACCGATCCGGCCGATCTGGGCGCGGGCGGCGGCACCGATTTCATCGAACGCGAAGGCATGATCGACGAAGGGCGCGCCGGTATGTGGACGACGTTCGGCCCGCAGGTGGGCGGATTTGGTCTGGGCAATCGCGAAACGATGGATATTGGCGTGGCGTCGATGCCACGCGGGCGCGCGGGCGGCGGTGGCTTCACGTCGGCCAACGGGTACTACATCAATGCGGACACGCAGCAGCGTCGCGGTTGCTGGGAATGGATCACGTTCCTGAGTGAATCACCGGACGCGGTGACTGGTTTGCCGGGCCGCATTTCGGTGGCAGAATCGGCCGAATACCGCAACAAAGTAGGTGCAGAACGAGCCGCTGCCTATCTGGCAAGTATCAGCGACGCCGAAGATTCAAGCATCTTCCGTCTTTTCTCCGGAGAAAACGACTGGATGGGGCCGGGCATTTTCTGGCTCGGACGCGCCCATGCGGAGGTCATCGACGGCGAGTTGACCGTTGAGGAAGCCCTCGAAAACGCGCAACTGATGTTTGAAGATTACCGTGCCTGCATTATTGCCAACGATGGCATTGGGAACGGAGATGTGCAAGATGAATGCCTCGAGGAAGTCGATCCGTCACTTAACTTGTTCTTTGGCGGCTAACCCGTTCAATTCGCGGCTTCACAATCAGCGCTACGTGATATGAGTGAGAATGATTACCTCATCCAAACCGAAGGCTTGACGCGCACCTACAAAGTGGGCGAACGGGAGATTTACGCCCTGCGCGGTATCGATCTCGCCATTGGTCGCGGCCAATTCGTCAGTATGCGTGGGCGTTCCGGATCGGGTAAGACGACGCTGCTCAACATCATTGGTGGCCTTGATCGGCCGACGGCGGGGCGTGTCCGGATCGACGGTCGCGATGTCAGTGATTTGTCGGATCGCGAATGGGTGCGCCTGCGACGGCAACAAATCGGATTTGTCTTCCAATCTTTTTCGCTGATGACGTCCTATTCAGCGCTGGAAAATGTTGATTTGATGCTGCGCTTGGCCGGTATGGGGCACAAAGAAAGGGTGAAACGTTCGGCCGAAGTGCTCGAATTGGTCGGATTGTCAAAATGGGCTGACCATCGTCCATACGAAATGTCAGGTGGCCAGCAGCAGCGCGTCGCCATTGCGCGCGCCATCGCCACCCACCCGGCGATCATTCTGGCTGACGAACCGACCGGTGAACTCGATACGGCAACGGGCCGCGACATTCTTTCGCTGCTGCGGCAGATCGTCGACAAGCAAGGCGCAACATTACTTATCGCGACACACGATTTGACAGTCGATACATTTGCTGACAGCGTATACGAATTACAGGACGGACAACTCTTGTCGGCAACACACGCCGGGTAGGAGTTTTTCTGAGCCTGGAATGGAACCGGATGCCTTGTTGCCCATGACCGCTGCCCTTTCGCCTTTCTTGACGAATCCTCTACAATAGCGGTAAACCGTCGAGTAACCTGGAGCTGTACTATGACTGATTCAGAACCAACCATGCGTGAATTGTTTGATTTGAGCGGTAAAGTCGCCGTTGTGACTGGTGCCAGCAAAGGTATCGGCAAGGCGATTGCCGCCGGAATGGCCGAACTGGGCGCAACCGTTGTCGTTAGCAGCCGCAAACAGGAGGCGGTCGATGAAGTCGCTGCTGAGTTCCGGGAGCGCGGCTGGCAGGCGAGCGCGATGGCGGCCAATGTGGGCTATGTCGATCAGGCGCACGCATTAGTGGATGAAACGGTGACTCTTTTCGGCCGAATTGACATCATCGTCAACAACGCCGCAACAAACCCGGTATTTGGTGCTGTCGTCGATACAGATGAAGGTGCATTCGACAAAATCATGGCCGTCAATGTCAAAGGACCGTTTGAGATATGCAAACGCGCCTTCCCTCAATTGAAGGCATCACGCGGTTCCGTGATCAACATCAGTTCCATCGGCGGGATTACACCAGAACGCGGCATTGGCATCTACAGCAGCAGCAAAGCGGCGTTGATCAATCTGACCAAAGTGTTTGCCCAGGAATGGGGCCCGTACCAGATACGCGCCAATGTCATTTGCCCTGGCCTGATCAAGACCAAATTCAGTCGCGCCTTGTGGCAAAATGACCCGATCAAACAGATGTTTTTGCAAAATGTACCGCTCGGTCGTATTGGACTGCCGCATGAGGTTGCCGGACTGGCCGTTTTCCTGGCATCGGACGCCGGAGCGTATTGCACAGGCGGCGTTTTTATGGTGGACGGTGGATTTACTGCATGATTTGCGCAATTATTCGTGTAGTACGACACACAACAAACGGCATTTAATTATGAGTCACTCACAAAATATCCCTGCGATCTTGTCCGAAATCCGCGCTTTTGTGGAAACAGAATTGCTCCCTCTCGAGGAGGCGTTGATCGCGCCGGATGGCGGATTCCGATCCCTTTTGCCCGTACTACGCGAAAAACGCGAGCAGGTTATGGACATGGGATACTGGACGCCGCAGATGCCTGAGCGTGCCGGAGGAATGGGGCTGAGCCTGGCTGATTTCGGCCGAATCAGTGAAGAACTCGGCCGCACACCCATCGGCCATTACGTGTTCAACTGCCAGGCTCCCGATGCAGGCAACATGGAAATCTTGCATCAATTTGGCACGGCAGCACAGCAACGACAATTCCTCGCGCCATTGATGGCAGGCGATATCCGCAGTTGCTTTTCAATGACCGAACCGGAACATGCCGGATCAAATCCCGTGTGGATGAGCACAACGGCGGCGCGCGATGGCGATGAGTACGTCATCAACGGCCACAAATGGTTCACAACGGCAGCTGATGGTGCGGCGTTTGCCATCGTTATGGCGATCACCAATCCCGAAGCCGAACAGCGCCACGCGCGCGCCAGTCAAATCATCGTGCCGCTTGACACGCCGGGCGTCGAACACGTGCGCCTGATTCCGATTATGGGTGACACGGGTGAAGATTGGCTGAGCCACTCAGAACTGCGCTACAACGACGTGCGTGTTCCGGTGAGCAATCTGCTCGGCAACGAGGGCACCGGGTTTCTCATCGCGCAGGAACGGCTGGGCCCGGGGCGGATTCATCATTGTATGCGCTGGATCGGCATTGCCGAGCGTGCGTTTGACATGATGTGTCGCTATTCGGCCGAAAGAGAAGTCGCACCCGGTAAACCGCTGGCAACACGGCAAACGGTGCAGAATTGGATCGCGGAGAGCCGTGCGGAAATCAACGCGTCCCGTTTGATGGTACTCGATGCGGCTGAAAAGATCGACGCCGTCGGCGCTTACCAGGCACGGGTTGAGATTTCGACGATCAAATTCTATGTTGCCGGCATGTTGCAACGGGTACTCGATCGGGCCATTCAGGTTCACGGCGGACTTGGTATTACCGACGATACCCTGTTGTCGTTCTGGTTCCGTCACGAACGCGGCGCGCGTATTTATGACGGCCCGGATGAAGTCCACAAAACCGTCGTGGCGCGGCAGGAATTGAAAAAATACGGCTTGCGGATTACGCATTGAGGTTTGCGATGAGCGAGTGGGAAGATCGGCCGAAAAGTGTGCGCAGCGGTGAGGAACTGGACGGCGACCGACTGGCTGCCTACTTACAGACCGAACTGCCTGACCTGTCCGGCGGTTTGACGATCGAACAGTTTCCCAGTGGTTTTTCCAATTTGACCTATATGTTGCGGCTGGGCGAGACAGAATTGGTGCTGCGCCGGCCGCCGTTTGGAGCCAATATCAAATCTGCCCACGATATGGGGCGTGAATACACGATTTTGTCCCATTTGCACCCTGTTTTCGGCCGAGTTCCGCGTCCCCTGCTCTATTGCACAGACGAAACCGTGATCGGTGCGCCGTTCTACGTGATGGAACGCGTACGAGGCGTGATTCTGCGCGCGAAAGCCAAACCTGATATGCAGCCGACACCCCTCCTGATGGCGCAAATCGCTGACAGCCTGGCGCAAACATTGGTCGATTTGCACTACGTCGATATGGATGCAGTCGGGTTAACCGGTTTTGGCAAACCGGACGGCTATGTGCAGCGCCAGATTGAAGGTTGGGCGCGACGTTATCTGCGCGCCAAAACGGATAATGTGCCCAGTATCGAACGGGCTGCACGCTGGCTACACGACAATATGCCGTCTGAGCAAGGTGCTGCGCTCATTCACAACGATTTCAAATACGACAATGTGGTACTCGATTCGGCCGAATGGCAGCACATCATCGCTGTGCTCGATTGGGAAATGGCGACTATCGGCGATCCGATGATGGACCTCGGCACATCGCTTGGGTACTGGGTTGAAGCAGACGATCCACCCGTCATGAAAATGCTGGCACTCAGCCCGACCACCCTGCCCGGCAATCCGACACGCGCAGAATTTGTCGAGATGTATGCACGGAAAAGTGGCTGCGCTGTGCCGAACATCGTTTTTTACTATGTATATGGTCTGTTCAAGGTCGCTGTCATCGTGCAACAAATCTACAAACGCTATGTTCAAGGTCACACACAAGACCCACGCTTTGCTGGTCTGTTGCACGCGGTGCAAGCTTGCGGACAGATGGCCGAACTCGCCATCGACAAAAGGCGCATCGACCGATTATTTGCATAAAGCGTCAAGGCGTATGAATCCGTTGACGTGCTACCACAGCTATGCTAGACTCGCACAAGTCATGAACGCTATCTTCTACGCCCACAGCACTTTCTGTCAGCATGGTCACCATCATGCTTATGCGACACTTGCTCTGGGATGAGGCAGTGCGACTCTGACGCACGTTGATTTTGTAAATCACGCCCTTCTCGGACACCGGGAAGGGCGTTTTTCTTTGGTACGGGAGCATTATTGATGGAACGTACAGATATACGATTGGCGTTGCCGAGCAAAGGCCGGCTGTCGGAAGAAGCGCTCGCGTTTCTGGAAGCGTGTGGTCTGGCTGTCTATCGGCCGAATCCACGTCAATACATCGCCTCCATTCCCACGCTGCCCCATGTCACCGCTATCTTCCAGCGACCTGGAGACATCGCCGTCGGTGTGCAGCAAGGCAGCCTCGACTTCGGTATCGTCGGCCTCGACATTGTGCGCGAAAAGACGTGGGGCGACGACCGTGCCATCGTCCTGCACGACGAACTCGGCTTCGGTGCATGCACACTCAACGTGGCCACACCTGATGAACTGGCCGGCGTCTCTACCGTTGACGAATTGCGGGAGTTTGCGGCACGATTATCGGCCGAAAACGGTACCATGCTGCGCGTCGCAACCAAGTTTCCCAGATTGACGGCTGACTTTCTCGACCGTCATGCCATTCGACCGTACAAATTGATCACGGCGGAAGGTACGCTGGAGATCGCGCCCACGATCGGCTATGCGGATGTAATCGTAGATCTCGTCTCTTCCGGCATGACATTGCGCGACAACCATCTCCACCCGCTGCAAGGCGGCCAGATTCTGACATCGCAAAGTGTCCTCATTGCCAACCGCCACGCTCTGCACAGCCGCCCGTATGTGCTGGACACGGCACGCACGTTGCTGGAGTATTTCGAGGCCCATTTGCGTGCCAAATCGTGCTTTACGGTTGTCGCCAATGTGCGCGGCGATTCGGCCGAATCGGTAGCCGGCAAACTATTTGACCAACCCGCACTCGGCGGCCTGCAAGGTCCGACCATCTCTAACGTCTACCCATCCCACAATACGGCAACGAACTGGTTTGCCGTTCACATCGTCGTCAAGAAGAACGATCTGAAAGATGCGATTACAGCATTACGCGCCGTGGGCGGCAGCGGCGTCATCGTCACGCCGGTCACGTATATCTTTGAAGAAGAACCGGCGCGTTACACGGCGATGCTGGCCGCATTGGAGGTGACGTGATGCTCACAATCTACACTGTCACCCAGGCACGGGAGACGATTCTCAAACGCGGCAGTTTCCTCGACCAGGACGTGTCGGCTGCGACAAAAGCGGTACAGCGCATTTTGCACGATGTACGACAGCGTGGTGATGCGGCCCTGTTCGACTGGACGGAGCAATTGGACGGCGTGCGGCTGGAGAGCGTGGCCGTTTCGGCCGAATCCATCCACACTGCACGCAACCGCATTCCGACCGACCTACTCGAAGCGCTTGAACTGGCAGCCGGCCGCATACGCGCCTTCCACGAACTGCAACCGTTGCCCGACTGGACGACGACCGAACTGGGTGGCGTACTCGGACAGCGTGTGACGCCTATCCGGCGCGTCGGCATTTACGTGCCGGGTGGAACAGCCCCATTGCCGTCGTCTGTGCTGATGGGCGCTATCCCGGCACAGGTCGCCGGCTGCCCTGAAATTGTCATCGCTACGCCGCCGACCAGGGACGGTACGGTTCCGGACGTGATTTTGGCGGCGTCAGCCATCGCCGGTGTGGAGACGATCTACGCGCTCGGCGGTGCACAGGCTGTCGGTGCACTGGCATTCGGCACCGCATCCGTGCCCGCTGTCGACAAGATTTTTGGACCGGGCAATCTGTATGTGACGCTGGCGAAGCGGGAAGTGTACGGCGTTGTGGGGATTGACGGGTTGTATGGACCGACCGAGACAATGGTTATTGCAGATGATTCGGCCGATGTGCGTTGGGTTTCGGCCGATTTGCTCGCACAAGCTGAACACGACATCCTCGCCAGCGCCATCCTGCTCACACCATCACGCGCGCTGGCAGAAGCCGTCCAACTTGAAATCGAAAGCCAACTCGACGATCTGCCCGATCGGCACGCCATCCTGCTGCAATCACTAACCCGCAACAGCGGGATCATCGTCACCACGGACCTGGACGAAGCGTGCGCCCTGGCCGATGCCTTTGCGCCGGAGCATCTATGTCTGTCAGTGCGCGATCCGCACGCGCTGGCTCCGAAAATTTCAAACGCCGGTGGCCTGTTTATGGGTGAGCGTTCGTTTGAAGTCCTCGGCGACTACGTAGCCGGACCCAGCCATACCATGCCCACCGGAGGCACAGCCCGCTTCAGCTCGCCGCTCAACGTCGCCGATTTCATCAAGATCAACAGTATCATCGACCTCGATGCCGACACAGCCAAACATCTGAGCCAATACGCGGCACGCATTGCCGACAGCGAACGGCTGTACGCCCATCGTAACGCCGCACGCAAACGCTTATGAACCAGTTCATCCGTCGCGACATCATCGACATGCAGCCCTACACGCCGATTGTACCGTTTGAGGTGCTTTCGCAGCGATTGGGTCGGACAGCAGACGACATCGTCAAGCTCGACGCCAATGAAAACCCGTATGGGCCTGCTCCAGGCGCACTTGCCGCACTGCAGGCGGGGCGTTACTTTCACATCTACCCGGATCCGGAGGCCAATGTGCTACGCGACAAGCTAGCGGACTTTACCGGCGTGCCGAAGGAGCGTCTTCTCGCTGGAATGGGCGCAGATGAATTGATCGACCTCGTTCTGCGCGTGGTGCTCGAACCAGGTGACGCCGTTATTGATTGTCCACCCTCGTTCGGCATGTACCCGTTTTCGACTGCCGTCAATGCCGGTGCTTATGTCGCCGTCGCGAGACGCGACGATTACTCGCTTGACGTTGACGCCATTGAAGCAGAAGTGGCGCGGCAGCCGCATGCCAAGGTGCTGTTTGTCTGTTCGCCTAACAATCCGGACGGCAGTGTCGTCGCTGACGCCGACCTGCGGCGTTTGCTCGAGCTACCGCTGCTGGTCGTGTTGGACGAAGCTTATGTCGATTTTAGTGGCAACAGCCGCATGGCATGGGCACTGGAATACGATAATCTGGTCGTGCTGCGCACGTTCAGCAAGCTGGCCGGGTTAGCCGGGCTGCGTGTCGGCTACGGGATTTTTCCGGAATGGAGCATCCCGCACATCATGAAGATCAAGCAACCGTACAATGTTAACGTGGCAGCATCACTGGCGGCGTGCGGTGCGCTGGATGACAAAGAATGGCTACGCGAAAAAGTTAGCGCGATAACGGCTGAACGGGATCGGATGGTGCGCCTGCTGGCACCATTTCGTTACTTGCGGCCCTATCCGAGTCGGTCTAATTTTGTGTTATTTCGCGTTTTCGGCCGAAATGCCCTCGATCTCAAACGCAACCTCGAACAACACGGCATCCTCGTCCGTCACTTCGCCAAACCAGGCGTCGACAACTGCATCCGCATCAGTGCCGGACGGCCACAAGATACAAACAGATTGGTTGAGGCGCTAAGAGAGATTGGGTAACAGAGAGAAGGTGTGACAACATGACAGCTCGTTCGGCAAGCGTAAAACGCAAAACAAATGAGACGCAAATTGCGATTGACCTCAATCTGGACGGATCCGGTGCAGCGACAGTGGACACGCCGGTCGGCTTTCTGACGCACATGCTTACGGCTCTTGCAGTTCACGGGCTGCTTGACCTGACGGTCAAAGCTGCAGGTGACACGTGGATCGACAACCACCATACGGTCGAAGACACAGCCATCGTGCTGGGCAAAGCGTTCGATCAGGCACTTGGCGACCGCAGCGGCATCAACCGCGTCGGCCACGCCTATGTGCCGATGGATGAAGCGCTCGGCTTTGTCGCGCTGGATTTCAGTGGACGACCGTATTGTGTCTTTTCGGCCGAATGGAACACACCCGTCATCGGTCAGTTTCCCACCGATCTAGTGCAACACTTTTTTGAAACCATCGCCGTCCACGGGCGCATAACGCTGCACGCCAGCGTCACCGGGCGCAATGACCACCACAAAGCCGAAGCGCTGTTCAAAGCGCTAGGTCGCGCGCTGCGTCTGGCCGTCACCATCGATCCAGGCCGCACGGGCGTCGCATCGACCAAAGGCACATTGACCGATTGAAACAGGATCAACGGCATGATAACAATGATCGACTATGGCATCGGCAACTACAGATCGGTGCAAAAAGCACTTGAATACGTCGGCGCAGACGTCGTAATTACAAGCGATCCCGAAGCGATTAAGCATGCTGATAAATTGGTTTTGCCCGGTGTTGGCGCATTTGGTGCGGCGATTGACGCCCTGCGCAAGCGTAAACTGGAGCAGCCGATCCAAGACGCAGTTGCGCAAGGCACGCCGCTGCTCGGTATTTGTGTCGGTATGCAGCTTTTGCTCGATGAAAGTGAGGAATTGGGGCGGCACAGCGGTTTGGGTTTGATTCCAGGTAAAGTACGCAAGTTTCCAGCCAATAATAAGCTCAAGATTCCGCACATGGGTTGGAATCAGCTCGACCATGACGATACGTCACCGCTGTTGCAAGACGTGGCTGATGGCGACTATGCTTATTTCGTTCATTCATTTTACTGTGATGTAGTCGATTCGGCCGATACCATTGCAACCACCGACTATGGAAAAGCATTTAGTTCAATCATTGGCCGCAACAACATCTTCGGCATTCAGTTTCACGCCGAAAAATCACAGCATGTCGGCCTGCAAATCCTGAGAAACTACGCCACACTATGACTGAATTTACCATTTTTCCCGCCATCGACCTGCGCCACGGCAACGTCGTTAGGCTCAAGTACGGCGATCCGGCCCGGCAGACGACGTTTGGCGATGATCCCGCCGTAGCCGGACAGCGCTGGATCGACGCTGGAGCAACATGGCTGCATGTCGTCAATCTCGACGGCGCGTTTGACGAAGCGGGCAGCGCCAATTGGAACGCCCTGCCCCGCATCGCTGCACTGGGCGCAAAAGTGCAGTTCGGCGGCGGCATCCGCACACTTGAGGACATCGAGCGCGCGTTGTCGCTGGGTGTGACGCGCGTCATTTTGGGTACGGTGGCAGTTGAATATCCGGAACTGGTCGCGTCTGCCATCGGCCGATACGGATCAGCAGCTATTGTTGTCGGCATTGATGCACGCGACGGCATCGTCAAAACACGCGGTTGGCAAACAGACGGCGGGATTGCCGCCGGCGAATTGGGCCGACAAATGGCCGCCCTCGGCGTCACAACCATCATTCACACCGACATAGGCCGCGATGGCGTGCTGACCGGTGTCAACTGGCAGGCATCGCAGTCGCTGGCAACCGCAACAAGCCTCGCTGTGATTGCCAGCGGTGGTGTGGCGTCGCTGGCCGATATTGAGGCGTGCTTTTCGGCCGAAAACATCACCGGCGTCATCACTGGCCGCGCCATCTATGACAACCGTCTCGATCTGAAAGTCGCCATACAAACAACATCTTATCCGCACGAATCCGCCTAATCTGCGGCATCGGCGCATCTGTTACTATGCTGGCAAAACGCATCATTCCATGCCTCGACGTTCACAATGGCCGCGTCGTCAAAGGTGTCAACTTCGTCAATCTCGTCGACGCCGGTGATCCGGTCGCGCAAGCCCGCGTCTATGATGCCGAAGGGGCTGACGAACTCGTCTTTCTCGACATAAGCGCCACGCACGAAGGGCGCGACACCATGCTGCACGTCGCCCGCGCTGTCGCTGACCAGGTCTTTATTCCGTTTACCGTCGGTGGCGGCATTCGTACCGTGGAAGACATGCGCCAGATGCTGCGGGCGGGCGCTGACAAAGTCGGCATCAATTCGGCCGCCGTACGCACACCGCAGTTAATCACTGACGGAGCCATGGAGTTTGGCGCACAGGCAATCGTTGTGGCGATCGATGCGCGTCGTATTTCGGCCGAAAGACGCGCCGACCGGTTCGACACAGGTTACGGCATTGCCCAACCCGATTGGCTCGCTGACGATTCGCCGCTCCACATAGACGAGAATAGTGCTTGGGAAGTGTATGTGCGCGGCGGACGCACACCGACCGGGATCGACGCTGTGCGCTGGGCGGCCGCAGCGGAGCGACTGGGCGCAGGCGAAATCCTGCTCACCAGCATGGACGGCGACGGTACACAAGCCGGTTACGACATCGAATTGACCCGCGCCGTGGCTGATGCCGTGACGATTCCGGTGATCGCTTCCGGTGGCGCAGGCACATTGGCCCATTTTGCCGAAGCGCTGACAGACGGTTCGGCCGATGCCGCACTCGCGGCCTCACTTTTCCACTTCCGCCAACTGAGCATCGCCGATGTCAAAACCTATCTCGCCAGCCAACATATTCCAGTTAGAGTAGGCCGCCATGAGTGAAAATCCATTGTCTTTCATCCCCACGCTCAATTGGAACGCACAGGGACTCATACCTGCCATTGTCCAGGACGTGACGACGGGCGATGTGTTGATGATGGCGTGGATGAACGCCGAGGCTTTGCGGCTGACGCAGGAACGGGGCGAAGCTGTGTTCTGGAGTCGCAGCCGCCGTGAAATCTGGCACAAGGGGGCTACGTCCGGCAATGTCCAGCGGGTGCGCGATATTCGCATCGATTGTGACGCTGACACGCTGCTACTGCTCGTCGATCCGGCCGGCCCGGCGTGCCATACCGGCGAACGCAGTTGTTTTTATCGCACTCTGGAGACGTAACAAATGGAAATCCGAGAATTGACCGAACATGATGCCGCCGCCTATCGCGAGATGCGATTGATGGCACTGACTGAGAGTCCGCAGGCGTTTGTGACAGAGGCAACTGAATTCGGCCGAAAACCACTATCCGAAATCCGACACCAATTACACAGTAATCAGCTCTCTACTGACATGCTGTTTGTCGGTGCATTTGTTGACAAAAAACTGGTCGGCACACAAGGCTTATATCGCCATGCCAAAACCAAAGTGCGCCACCGTACAGATATTGTCGGTGTCTTCGTACATCCGAATTATCGCGGTCGCGGCATCGCTGGTGCAATGCTCGATGTATTGATCGACGGCGCCCGTGCCATGCCCGGTGTCATGCAAATTTTGCTGGGCGTCACGACAACGCAAGAGCCTGCGATTGCGCTTTACGAGTCACGTGGATTCGTCACTTTCGGTGTGGAACCACGGATGATTCGCGTCGGCGAACGCTATTACGACATCATGCACATGATCAAATTCCTGTAAGCCTGGCGAGCTACGGGTTGGAAACCTGCTTAACGAATCTTATGACCACAATCATTGAGGAATTGGTTGCCCTGATCGCGGACCGCAAACTCAATCCAACAGCGAACTCTTACACAGTCACGCTCCTGAACGATTTGCACAAAGTCGCACAAAAGGTAGGCGAGGAAGGGGTTGAGGTCGTCGTGGCAGCGCTGGGGCAATCCGATGAGCGCCTGATCGAGGAAGGTGCTGACCTGATCTATCATCTTCTCGTACTGCTAGAGGCGCGGAACATAGCCTGGGACGACGTTGAAAAAGAACTGGCATCACGGCGTCATTGAGTCAGTAAACAGCGTGCGGTGACGTTTCGGCGAGTGCATTCGATTATGGCTGCCGCTGTAACCAGTTTGCGACGGCGTGATGTACGCTGGCAGGATATGTTTCGGCCGAAACATCAAACCACGCAATCGGCAACTCCCCAAACTCAAACCAGTTGTTTTGATGCCGCACAAAGCGATGCGTCTCAAATTTGATGCGTTCAACCGCTTCATTCAGCCCCATCTCACCGCGCAAATACGCCCCCAATTGTTTGTAACCCAGACCGCTCATCGACGGCAGATCATAGCCGTAGCCTGCGCTGTGTAACGCTTCCACTTCGGCCAGCAACCCCGCCGCGATCATCTCATCAACACGGGCATCAATGCGCGCATAGAGCCGTTCACGTTCGCATGTCAAACCAAGCACAAATATGTCGTAGGATGGTGGCGCCTTGCGCTGTAAGTCGCTGATGGGTTGACCGGCGACCAGGCAAACTTCCAGTGCACGGACAAGACGACGCTTGTTGTTGGGATGGATTTTGGCAGCGGCGGCGGGATCGAGTTGGATCAGTTGTGCATGCAATTCGGCCGAATCGACTAGTTCCAGTTCAGCCCGCAGCACCGGTTGCGGCGGCACGCGCGGAATCCCCCACCCTTCGACGACCGCATGCACATATTGCCCGGTTCCACCTACGAGAATCGGCAACTGACGGCGTGCCAGAATGGCGTCGATGGTGGCATAGGCTGCATCCTGATATTGGCCGAGTGTCACCGTTTCATTCGGATTGCAAATGTCGATGAAGTGGTGCGGTACGGTGGCGCGTTCGGCCGAACTGGGTTTAGCAGTACCGATGTCCATTCCGCGATAGAAGAGTCTGGAATCGGCCGAAACGATCTCACCATGGAAGCGCTGCGCCAAATCGAGCGACAGCGCCGTCTTGCCCACCGCAGTCGGCCCAACGATCACCAATACCGGTGGCAAGGGTTTACCAGGCGGTGACGGCATTGGGATAGTGGTCGCAGCGCAACAATTTGCCGCTGCGGTCGAGGGCGACGGCGATGACATCAATGGAAAAATCGATGTCGTCCAGATTGTTTTCGAGCAAATAAGTCTGTGCTGTTTCGAGCAGTTTCTGTGCTTTGCGCGGCGTAATCTGATCTTCAGGATTGCCGCCGCGCCGCGTTTTGACCTCGACAAAGGCCAGTAAAGCGCCCTTTTGGGCTACGAGATCGATTTCACCAACCGGACAGCGCCAATTGCGGGCCACGATGGTGTAGCCGTGCGCTTCGAGATGGGTGGCGGCGACCGATTCGCCCCACGCGCCGAGTTTCTTGTGTGCATTCGTCATCGAGGATCAGCTACCGACTGGAATAGATTGCGCGGAAGATAGCATCGGTTGATTTCTACTCTCCAATGGATATGTCAGGCAGGATAGCACGGTCGTCAGGTTGCGGCTGTAAAGCTGAATCGACGACCGGCCAACGCACAAAATCGGCCGAATTATACAACCCGACCGCAACGTCATGCGTTCCCGGCAATAAGTCAGGCGGCAACGGTCGCGTATCGGCAATGATCGTCTGCGGTTGCCACACGCTGACCGGATACGCGCCACGCAGCGGCGGCGCATCGTCCTGCGCAACAAGGTCGCCGTCACCATCCAGAAAATGTACAAAAACAGTTGGATTCTGCACAGTTGGTTCCGCAATCCGCCAGTATAAAACTAGCGCGTCCTCCGTCAACGTATAGCCCAGCAACTCAATCGTATCGCCAAACACATAGTTTGCCGCTACCATGCCATCAATCGCTTCCTGGTCGGGCAGCAGCCAGGATGCGCGGGTTTCCAGTTGCGGCTGAACCCATTGGACCGTGCTGTTTGCATCGGCCGATTCAGTTTGCAGCGACAACAACTGCGTTTGTCCTGCCCACGGTGACAGATCGATCTCCAGCCGGATGGGTGCAGCATCCGCTTGAACTGTTGTTGCGGTCACAACGGTGTCGCCGATCAGCACACGTGCCGTTGCCGGTCCGTCGGAGCGTATGCCAACGAGCAAACGGCTCGCCGGGGGAACGACTATGCCGTGTTCTATGCGAAAGTTACCCGGCACGTCAATGACTGATTGCGCATCGCCGACTGTTGCTACTGCCCACCTTTTTTCCGGCGCACGGTCGGTTGTCCAAAGCACTGTGGCAAGGTCATTGAACAGGCGATACGCGTCGTCCGGTTCGGCCGAAACAGGTAGTGCTGCAGCCGCCGGTGTCATCATAATGGCACCACTGTCCGCCACCACAACACGACCGGAAACAAATTGCCAGCCGACAAAACAGAAAAGCAGCAGTGCCACCGTCCACACCAGCGCATGACGCCGATTGTATTTTGCAGGCAAAGACAACACAAAAAACGCCACGCTCAACACAACGACACCAAGCAACAACCAGCCGAACAGGTTGCCTTTCAACCAGTCAGGTTTGTATTGTTGCAGGCGCAATTGAAATGTGTCGGGCAAGAGTTGTTCAACGACAGCGGGAATCATAACGCGATCAACGTACGTAAACAGTTCCAGATTGCCCGGGCGGCTGTACTCGTTGATCATGACGGAGCCGCCGATGCGGTCACCACCCACAGTGTGTGTCAACACGGGCTGCTCACGCGATGCAGACGGAGCGGACAGCGTTAAGATGAATGGCCGGTTGGCCGCATTTGCAATGGAGGGAAACATCAGTTGATGGTAGCGTCCACTGCCGTCGAGAAGGACGGTTGCCGTGTGGTTTTCGGCCGAATCCAACGCAGACAAAGACACCTCAACTTCGGTTCCCGCCGCACCATCCAGCCACAGTTCAATGCTACTTAGCCGGTCGACGGCGCTGGTGAATGGTTGTGAGATGTGATTTCGGCCGAAAAACGCCAGTGACGCCGGCTCCGGCACGCCAGGCGCTTCCTGCTCCTGCGTCCACGGGCGTGGATAGAGGTAATGGGCATCGTAAAACATGGGAACCTGAACCTGTGGCCCCGTGCCGGTGGCCCGCCACACGCCGCCAATAACCAATAGCAGCAGCAATCCAATCGCCGCTGCCAATACTACCCAGTGCCATTTACCCTCAAGACGCGCCATCAGCTAATCACTATCTCCATACGTCAGCGTTTGTAAAATCACGCTGTCTTCACCTGTACGCAACTGCAAACGTACGCCGGTCGCCGGGTCGTAGACACCGACGCACACATCATACGTCCCCGGCGGCAAGTTGTCGAGCGCCAGCGGATGCAACTGGGCGAATTGGTCACCGGTCTGCAGGGCGCTGACGCGCAGATCAAGGCCGTCGTGCTGCGCAATTATCGCGCCGTCGGCATCCAGTACATGGACAAACAGACGCAACTCGCCGGAAGGTGGTGTGACAACTTGCCAACGCGTCAGCAGATCGGCATCGTTATCGATAAATCCACTCAATTGCAGGATGACGTCACCTGTCGTCGGATCGCGGAACAGTGCTTCGGCCGATTGCCATTCTACCGTATCCAACGGATTCGCATCCCATGTCACCAGGTCATAGCCAATGCGCTGTCCATCATCGCGCACCGTAACACCGCTCGCGACCGGTTCATGGTAAAACTGAACCAATAACGGATTCTGCGGCTGATGACCATTGCCAATGACGGCCCAATTGACCATGGTATCCGGCCACAGAAACGCAGCACGGGTGTCCGCCCAGCGCAGCACAATGTTGTTCGTAGCAATGGTCGCATCGTAATCGGCCGAATCGACATCGACAATTCCCAGCCCGGCCAACACGACGCCGGTCAACGGTCCGTCCGGCGCGACATCGTAGACAAAAATCGATTGTCCCACGCGTTCGGTCGGCTCATGCTGGCGAAAATAGTCAAGATAGGTGGGATCATCATGGTACACGCCGTGCCAATTGGTCACGCTGATTGCATACCAACCGGCCGCAGGCCGTGGTGGATAGAATGCGAGATAGTCGAGCGTGCCCGGTTTGCCGATAGGCCACACGGGCAACTGTGTGGCCGGAACGCCGTAGGGCAGCGGATCGCCGCCAAAGAGAGCAGTCGTCATGTGGTCGATGTTGTTTTCGGCTGAAAAATCAGCCAACGCCTGTACATCCTGGCCCCAATCGATATTACTATCGGCCACATTGCGCCAACCATTTTCCATACCACCGCCCACCACATTAAAATAAGCCAGATAATCGGGATGCACCCACAAACTCACCCCCACCAAGCCGATTACAGCCAATCCGACAAGACCCGACACGAAACGCCGTCCTCGAATGCCGAACGCCGTCCATGCAGCGTCAGTCGCCAATTGGCCCAGAAAAACCGCCAGCAACGGCAGCATGGGCAGCAAATAACGATAGCCGAGATTGACACTGCTGTTAATGCCAGCCGCCAATATGCCGCCGGCAATCAGCAGCGGCCATACGGTCTCCCAGGCAAACCGGCGGCGCCACAAGTAAGCGATCAGACCCAGTAAAATTAGCAGCAGGGTCGGCAGTGGCGTCTTGATGCCGATGAGGACGGGAAAATAGAACCACCAACCCTCCCGGCTGACTTCCCCCAACAAAAACGAGCTGTGTCCAGCGCTGTAATGGGTGCTCTGTTCGCGAAAATCGCGGGCCAGCGCTGTCCATTCAAAGCGGTAGGCAATGAGGAACACAACGGCCGCAATCAACAGCCAGCCCCCTATTTCGACAAAGCGCCACCAGTCGCGCCGCTGTGGGCGCTGCCAATGACCCTCGTCAGAGACAAACAGCCGATAACCAACCATGACGACGAGTGCCGGCAGCAAGATGAAGCCCGACAACTTGGCAGCAAATGCAGCACCAAGCGCAACACCGGCGGCCACGTATAATAGCTTGCTCCAGATAGTCGAGCTTGCAGTCGCTTTCGTCTCAGGTAGGTCAGAAGACGCAACACCGGCACTTCGGTTCTGGGATGTATGCGGTTCTCTGCTGCCAACCTGTTCCCAATAACGCCATACCAGGTACGCCGCGACGACGATGTAGAAGGTGCTGCCCGCATCGGTCGTCGCCAAGCCACTGTGCGCAAGGATATTGGGATCAAATGTAAACACAATCAGGGCAAGTAAGCCGGCGAGGCGATGGTGCCATAACTGCCCCGCCCACCGGTAGACAATTGCAGCAGCCAGCGCCAGCAGCAGCATGACGGCAACCCGCCCTACCCACAGGATTTGTAAGCCGTTGGCGTTGGCGTTCCAAAAAAACGCCTGACTCATCTCCAGCCAGTATTCGGTCGGCCACAGCGGATCGTCGAGTGGCAGGTCGGGATGCAACACAAGGCTAACCGGCAACCCAATCGACGCATTGACGAGTGGTGGATTGTAGGTCAGTGGACGTAGTTCGTCGTGTTGCCAGTAGAGGGCGCCCTGAAAAATGTGAATTGGTTCGTCGAAGGTGCTCGATTTCACGGCAGCGGTGACGAGTAATCGGCCGAAAAATAGCACGATCAACCCCAAAGCTAACCAATGTGCATACCGCTCCACAAGACGCAGCATCGATCCCAGCCTCACAGATAATAACGCGGCACAATGTAGCCGAGTAGCGCCATGATGTTAAACACGATCATGGCTACACGAAGAACGACATGCGCGGGCGGATGCCATTTGCGCGGCAGCCATGCCAGCAAGCCGACGACGAAAAAGGTCAACATGGGCACAACTGTCGTCAACCAGTAGCGCCCCTGTAAACCACGTCCCACACCGTAACTGCGCCAAAACGTGAGATCGTAATACTGAATCATGATCACGGGCAAGATGACCGACAGGGCAAGGAAAAACCAGGGAATCAGCGGCGTCAGATGGGATCGAATCGGCCGATTGCCCCGCCAATAACGCACAAACAAGGCTATGACACCAGCCATCGCCACAAACGTCAGTACGCGCAGCAACGTATAAACCCATGGCGGCAACGGCGTATCGATCCAGCCAAAATGTGCCCACCACGTCACAAACAGACCACCAAACACCGATTGATAATAATCGACCATGTGCTGCCAGAAACCGTAATCGTAAAACGGATTTTCCAGCACGCGATGTCCTTTTTCCACAGGATTGAAGTAAAGCGGATCACCATTGAGCCGCAAACTGCGCTGCACCCACCACAACGCCGGAATAACGACAATCACGCCCATGAGGAGCGTATTCCAGAGAACGGCACGGCGACGACTGCCTTTCGGAACACGCAGCCAACCACGCCACGACGACCGGTCACCGGCACGCGACCAGTCGTAAAGGACAATGAGCGCGATCAGCGGCGCAAATCCGTTCATCGTCGGCTTGATCAGAAAGCCGACGACGAAAACCACGCCAAACCACACCGCTACCTTGCGCGTGAGACCATCGCTGATGATCAGCAAACCGATGTAGATCGCCAACGAGTACAACACAAAAAACAAGCCATCCACCGAGACAACGGCGCTGATTTCCGTGATCATTGGATGAAAGGCGACAAGCGTCGGTATGGTCAGACGCATCGCGGCGCGGCGCGGAAACAAATGGCGCGTGATCAGATAGGCAACGATGACAATCGGACTGCTGACGAGAACAGCAAACAGGCGCTGCACAAAGGCGCGGTCGAGCAATGTGCCGCCGTCGAACAGGTTGTAAACCGGCGCTGCCAGAATGTAGTAAAGCGGCGTTGCGTGCATCAGCTTGCCGACTGTTCCCAGGTCAAACGTGGTGCGCGTTTGCGGCGACAATGCAGCAAATTCGGCTTCGTTGGGGCCAGTGGCGCTATTGCTAAACGCTTGCCGCTGTTCCGGGTTGTAATCCAATCGGCCGACATCAGCTATCTCGCGCGACAATGTCACCTCATCAGGTAGGAATTCGTCACCTTCATCCGGCAGGCGCCCCATTTCGGCAACAAACTGGATGACAGCAAAATGGTCGTCCTCGTCCGGACCCTGCCACAGTGGAAACGCCACGGACCAGAGAACACCTTTGAGTACCATGATCACGAACAACAGCGCAATCAAACGCCATTCGCGGCGCTGCAAACGCGGATCAATGCCGTAGCGATTCATGATCGGTGCGCGATGTAAAAGCAATGGGCGGCTTGCCGGCGAAAAAAGCGCATGAGCAGCTGCTCAAGGCGGACGAAAACCGGTGTCAAGCGTTCCATGATGTCGATTTGATCGGGCAATGTCTCCCACAGCCAAAAGAGAACGCTGTACGGTTCACCGTGAATGATTTGGAAACCGGTCGCATTGAGCTGGTGCCCTAACTGGTCAAAGGTGAACGGCGCGTTGATTTCGTCGCCCATCCAGCTCGGATAGAGTCGGCGTCCCCAGCGAATGAGGGGATTGTCTTCAACAGTTTCGATGAGAAATAGCACGCCGTCAGGACGCAGACAGCGCCGGATTTCGCCCAATGCGCTGTCGACATCGCCAATGTGATGCAGAACGTGTTGCACGTAGATAACGTCAAATGCGGCATCGGGAAACGGCAGTTGCAACCCGCTGGCACGCGTGACCGGACCGTGATGTAGCGCTAATTTGATAGTTGCGGCATTTGGTTCGAGACCAATCGGCCGATTAACCCCGTATTGCACAAACCGGCTCATGTTCCAGCCATTGGCGCAGCCCAGGTCGAGTATTGTCGCGCCCGGCTTGATGTAACGGCGCTCATGAGCGAAGTAGGGCAGCACTTTGTAGCGCGATGCTGACCAATTTTCGCCAAAAACGACTGGTTTGCGATAGTCCATAGCGTGGCAATTATCTGGGAACGGGCGGCAAAAGACAATCGACAATCGGCCGATGTTAAGCTTCCGCAACATCAACTCAACTGCACAACGCTTCTCTGCCGGGCGGCAAAAGACAATCGACAATCGGCCGATGTTAAGCTTCCGCAACATCAACTCAAATGCACAACGCTTCTCTGCCGCGCGGCAAAAGACAATCGACAATCGGCCGATGTTAAGCTTCCGCAACATCAACTCAAATGCACAACGCTTCTCTGCCGGGCGGCAAAAGACAATCGACAATCGGCCGATGTTAAGTCGTCGGTAAATAAGCGCGTTTCCGGTGGTGAACAGCGGGTGCGCTCATTGACTTGCCCGAATGCGTTTGCTATCATCCTGCATTTGTCTCGCCACGGTGAGATGGTCGGTTAGCGACCACAACCTGGGGGCATCATTCACCAACACCGATGCAGGAGTTAAATCTTCATGCCGCAACAGCAGCACTCATCAGATGCGGAAATCAGCCGCACATTCGGCCGAATTGCAGTCGTCGCCATCCTGGCCGCCTGCGTGATTGCCATTTTGATCTTGACACCATCGCCGGCACAGACAGAAACCGCTGCCGATAACGACACCTTTCTACCACTCGTCCAGTATGAACTTTCACCACTGGTCGATTTGCCGATCCCGCAAGTTGTGGATTCCGTACCTCTTACCGGAGCGTATTGTCCGCATTACGTCCATGTCAACCCGACCAGCGGCTATGTCTATGTGCCCTCAGTTGGCGTGACGTCTGCCGCGCTGAATGAAGAGCCAATTAGCCGGGTCTCTGTGGTTAAGGACGATCAACTCGTCAAGCTCGTTTACAGTGGTGACTGGCCGTCACACGCTACCGACAAGCCGGGAACCAACGAGACATATATCACCAATTTGCACGGCAATGTAAGCGTGTTCCACAATGAGGTCATTGTGAACGAACTGATAACACCTTACGATCCTTACGGCATTGTCTACAACCCGGTCAACGACTATGTTTATGTCAGCGATCTGCACAACGGTTTGATGGGTGTGTTTGATTCGGCCGATTATCAGCTGGTGAAGCAGTTCGATACTGGTGCAGGTGATTTGCACGAGTTAACTGTGAACCCGATCAACGGCGAAGTCTACGCTGCCAACTGGGGATTGGGGCGCGTGGCGTACATCGAAGACACGGAAACCACCGCACTGGTACAGGCTGGATGGGGTAATGACTATGTACATTACGTTCCGGAAACGCGCTTGCTTTACGTCACCCATTCCGCACCCAGCCCTGAATACCCGCACAATATCAGCATTCTCAAGGATCGGGCTGTCATCGCTACCATTTTCACCGCCGCGCGCTCATTTGGCATCGACAGCAACCCATACACCGGGTACGTTTATGTGACCAATCCCAACAACAACACCGTCACTGTCTTGAAGGGAACCGATGTCATTGCCAACATTGCGGTAGGCGATCAACCGTGGTCGATCTCTGTCGATCCGTATTCCGGTTATGTGTTTGTCGTCAATCTCAAGGATGAAACGGTATCAGTAATCAAGGAATTGGAAGTCGTGGAAACGCTCGAAGGATTTGAAGATCCAATGTGGGTCGATGTCGATCCGGTCACACACACTGCCTATGTCGCCAACAAAGCGTTCCACCTTGAGACAGATCCATTCGGCCGAAACATCGAGGTGTGCGACCGACGTGCAGCATTAACCATTATCCGTTCCGTCACCGACTGAGCGGCTGCGTCTAATCCATAAAACAACGGCAACCAGGCCCACGGCAACCCAGGCGGCCAATGTTACCAAGCCGCCGTCACGCCACACATTCGGCCGAAATGCAAAAACAACTTCGTGCTCCCCAGCGGGCACACAGACGCCGCGCAATGCGGCGTCTGTCGTTTGAATGGCGGTCGGCTCGCCGTCAATGGTCGCTTCCCAACCGGGATAATCCAGATCCGACAACACCAGCCAGCCGACTGCGTCACTTTTCGTCGCAAGCGCAACCCTGTTGTCGTCGTAGGCCGTGATGGTCGCCTGACTGACGCCCGACACCGGCTCGACGGCACAATGCGTGCCTGCTTCTACTTGCACAATCGCCGTTTGCGCCGGGTTCCAGGCCGGATCAGCCATCAGCGCCCACGCTTGCGTCTGGTCAGCGACACCGATCACATCGTGGACAATGAAAGCTCGCGGCAGCACATCACCGCGTTCGTAGACGGCAATATCGTCGTCTTCCGTGACAAACGACCAGCCTAGCGCATCTTGGGGTGGTTTGCGGTCGGCGTACTGGAGCAAATAACGAGCGCCGAGCAGCCGGGCGATGCGACCATCACCCTTGAGCCGTTCCGCCAGTTCAAAGCTGCTCTCTGTGCGGAAATCGTCATAGCCGTTGACTTCGTAGAAGCCATAACGTGCGCCGTTGTTGTCGAATTCGGCCGAAACCCGATACATGTCACGTCCATCCGGCAGCACCTTATCCGCCGTCGCCCACGCTGTGGCGTCAGGCGACACGTCGCCGACAAAGCGTACGCCAAACCAGCCCAGATCGAGCACGATGATCAGCAGCGCCAACAGCGTCGCCGGTCGCACATTGAGCGTCTGCCCGAAAGTAAGCAAGCCGAATGTCGCCGTGGCAAATGCGAAAAAACGGGCCAACTGCAGCAGCAGGTCATCAATTCGGCCGAAATCACCGGCAAATCCCAGCAGACCAAACAACACAGCCAATCCGACACCGATGCCAAAAACGAGTCGCGGTCGCCACACGGCAGCGCTGTGGCGGGTTTGCAGCCACGTCTGCCAGAGATGCGCCGTGATGAGAGCCAATGCCAGCGCAATGAAATAGCCAAAGCGTCCGGGTACGCGAAACAAGCCAAAACCGGGCAACACATCAAACAAAACGCGGTGCAAACCGGCAGCCGGGCCGAGCGATAGCAACAATGCACCGCCACCCAACACGCACCAAAACGCCATCTTTTGCCACGGAATCGGCCGAATCAACACCACAAACAGCAGCGGCAGCACACCGACATACAGAATCAGCTCCCAATACGCATAAATCGGCTCTGTACCCCAATACGATCCTTCAACCGGCGACCCAAACGCATCCGGCACAAACAACGTCACCAGATACGAGATCGGCAGTGACAACGAACTGGCAAACGCATAGTCGGAACGTGCCACACGACTCGATTGCGCCGCCAACATCAACGTCGGTATGAGCTGCACCGCCGTCAACGCCACCGCTGATAAACCAATCACGATAGTCTGACCAGCCACGCGCAATGCTGCCCGCCAACCGGCATCGCGCAGCGCCAGAAAACCGAGCCAAACCATCCACACCAGCAGTCCACCGACGAGATAAAGCATAAACGGTGCATATCCGGCCAAAATGCCCAGCGCCAACGGCACAGCAGCGACGACAGCAGCTAACCAGGAACGCCGGCGCACTGCCCACTGTGCGGCAACGAGAACCCACGGCAAATAAGCCAGCGTCCACAAATGCGGCAAATGCCCGGCAAACAGGTGCGCCGGTATAAACGCCATCCAGCCGCCAAGCAGGCCACCGAGCAACGCACCGGGTCGCCCCACCCCGTCCTGTCGTGCCAAGACAAAGACACCGGCTGCTGCCAATCCAATGTGAAACGCAAACAACCAGGTCAGCAATTGCGCGGTGGGCAGCGGCGACCACGCAAACAACCACCAAATTGGATAAAAAGCCGCCAATTGCGGTTCTGCGTATTGGGGAAAACCGAGAAAATGGTAGGGATTCCAAAGCGGAATTTGAAAGTTCTGAATTGCGTCGCGGCTGAAGGACAGGAACGGGTAAAACAGCCAGAGCAGATCGTTGCCGGCGACGAGGGAGTCGCGCAACAGTGCCGGGGCCACCAACGCAAATCCGGACAAGAACAGGAGTATGATCAGCAGCCAATCACGCCATTCGGCCGAATCAAATCGCGGCTGTTCACTCACCTGCATCTCGACACCATTCAACCGTTGACGCGATAATCGACAATGAGTTCATCGAGCGTACGCCCGGCTATTGCAGCAAATCCCGGATTGGTTTTGCGGTAATAAGGGAACGCCATGACGCCGACATACAGCGCCCAACCGCGTCCACGCGCCCAGATTGCATCATCAGCTTGCAATGCGGTGCGGAATACAGTGCGGGATTCGGCCGAAAAAAACAACCATGCTGCCATCATATCGCAGGCCGGATCGCCCACACCCATACATCCGAAATCGATCACTGCGCTCAGACGACCGTCCTGTGTCAGCAAATTTCCCGGCTTCAAATCGCCGTGAAACCAGACAGGAGGCCCCTGCCACTTCGGAGCGTTGACAGCTTCATCCCAAATCCTGCTCAAGACAGTGGTGTCGAACGTATCCTGCAAAGTCATGATGCCGGCACGTATTTGTGCGTCATGCCTTGTGAGCGGCTGACCGCGATTGGAATCGTCCGGTGCGCCGTCGGTATCTATTTCTTGCAGAGCCAAAATGAAATGTGCCAGGTCCAGCGCGGCTGCACACGGATCAACCAGGCGGTCGATTGCCGCATTATCGCCTTCAAGCCATTGATAAACCGACCAATGCCAGAGATAGCCTGCACCCGGTTCTCCTTTGGCGATTGGAACCGGCACAGCGAGCGGCAGCAGCGGCGCGATTTGCGGCAACCAGCGATGTTCTCGGTGTATCTGCTCAGTTGCCCAGTAAATGATGGGTAGCCGCACAACCTTGTCATCGCCCAGCCGGTAAATCGCATTGTCTGTCCCGTCAGATTCAATCCGAGTTACTGGAAGGTCAGCCCACTGCGGAAACTGTGCAGCAAGCAAGCTGCGCACCAGCATGGCATCGGTCTCAATCTCATCAACATGCATTTTGGCAGCAGTCATACGTGCCTGACGCGTCTTCTGTGGTTCAACTGCGATGGGCAACATTGAATATGTCCCAATGCCACAAGCCAAGACGATGGAGCCGGTAACGCAGCGCCACCCACAGCGTACTCAGGCCGTATTTGACGCTGGCAGCAAAGCTGATCGACGACGCCTCGTTGAAATACTTTGTGGTGACTGGCACTTCAGCAAAACGAAAGTCGAAGTGCGCTGCCTGAAAGATCATCTGCGTATCAAAAACAAAATCGTTGGAGTTGCGCAAGAATGGAACGGTCTCCAGCAACTTGCGATTGTAGGCACGATAGCCGGTGTGACATTCGCTGAGATTGGTGCGCATCATCAAATTCTCAAACGCAGTCAGAAAGCGGTTGGAAATGTATTTGTATCGCGGCATACCGCCGGCCAGCGCCGATTTCGGCGGCAAGAATCGAGAACCCATCACAAAATCGCCTTTGCCATCGGCCAGTACCGAGATCATGTTGGGAATGATTTTGGGATCGTACTGACCGTCGGGGTGCAGCATGATGACGATGTCGGCATCACGGCGCAATGCTTCCATATAGCATGTTTTCTGATTGGCGCCATAGCCGGCATTGTGTGGATGGACGATGAGTTGCAAATCCAGATCGCGCGCTACGAGCGCCGTTTCGTCTATGCTGTCATCGTCGACCAGGATCACTTCGTCTACCCAATCGGCCGGTATGGAATTGTACGTTTCGACGAGTGTTTTGGCCGCATTGTAGGCGGGCATGACGACGATGACTTTGAGGTCTGATTGCATCCGGAGTTGCTGTCCTTGTGTAATGCGATTCGTGCCGCGCTTCTGTTTTTTCAATGGCGGCAGCTAATTATACGAGTTTTCACGGCTATCACTGTTTTATTCGGCCGATTTGATGCGATAAATATTGCCTGATGCCATACCGACGTACAGTTCGCCGTTAGCCGCTTCGCCAAATGTGGTCGGGTTGCCGGCACCGCCACCGACTAGTGTGACCTGCCAGGGCGTTTCGGCCGAAAATTTATTTGTCGCGTAAAACTTCCCGTCGCAGAAGTCGGCAAACAAATAATAACCAAGCATTTGCACCTCGCGAACACCGCGATAGACATATCCGCCTGTCACAGAGGCACAGCCGCTTTCGATATGCGGGTAATAGTAAGCCGGGAACGTATAATCGCCAATCGGTTCACAATTTGGCGAATTCGTAAACAGCGGACCTTCATAGCACACCCAGCCATAATTGCGACCGCCCGGCGCTCCCGCAGGCTGATGATTGATTTCTTCGTATTGATTGTTACCCACATCGCCGATAAACATGTCACCGGTTGCGCGATCAAAGCTGAAACGCCACGGATTGCGCAAACCAGACGCCCAGATTTCACCGCAGGCGTCACCAAATCCGGTCACAAACGGATTGTCCAGAGGAATCGCATACTCCCCATTACCGTCTCCGACACAATCGGGAGCCACGCCGGTCGCATTTTCAGACACATCGATACGTGCCATTTTGCCGAGCATGTAGTTCAGGTCCTGCGCATGATTGGGGCCGGCACTGCCCGGCTGTTTGCCGTCACCGATTACCCAGTACAGATAGCCGTCCGGACCAAAGTGAATGTCGCCGGCGTTGTGTACATTGCCTTCTTCCGGCCAGATCGGTTGATCGACGGTGATGAGAACAGACGGTGTGGGGTTGGCAATATTGGGATTGGCGCTGACCGTGAAGCGTGCCAGTGTCGTCTGATCATTTCTGTTGGTGTAGACGAGGAAAAAGCGCCCGTTTTCGATGTAGTTGGGATCAAATGCCATACCCAGCAACCCCGCACTGCCATCGACGGCGACAGTCAAAGCGCGTATATCGATAAACGGCGTCGGTAACCGCGTTCCGTTTTCGACAATGTGAACCAGTCCGGCCTTTTCAGCGATAAACAGGCGATCATCACCGGCATGTGTAATGGCTGTGGGAATGACGATACCATCGACGATTAATTCAAAACCAATTTGCTGTAACGGCGGGTGTGGTTTGATGATCAAGGGCAGATGCACTGTTTCGGCCGATTCAAAGTGACGACTACTAACGGCAACACGGGACAACATCAAGGTCAGCAAACTTGCTGCCAAACATATGGTTGAGATACGAAGAATCCCACGAAAACGCATGCTGCTCCTCCTGGTTCTAATCTCCTGATTGTACGCGATAAATCGTACCGGATGCCGTGCCGACAAACAGGTCACCGGCCAGATTTTCACCGAACGTTGTCGGGTTGACACCGGGATAAACGGTTGTGACGACTGCCCACGGTGTTTCGGCCGAATCCACAGCCGCCGCGTAAAAAGTGCCCGAGCAGAAGTCAGCAAACACATAGTGTCCATACAACGTCGGATCAAACGCACCGCGATAGACATAGCCACCCGTAACTGATGCGCACGCATCCTCGTGCGCAAACGCATACGCCGGAAAAACCAACGTTTCGGCCGAATCACACAACCCCGGTTCACGCGGCACCATCCCTTCATAACACGGCCAGCCGTAATTCGCCCCACCAGGAGATGTCGATGGCTCAAAATCGATCTCTTCCTGGGTGTGATGACCGACATCGCCAATAAACATATCGCCCGTGATCCGGTCAAAACTGATGCGCCACGGATTGCGCAAGCCGTATGCCCAGATTTCATCACAATCGCCGCCGGGGCCGTCGGCAAACGGATTGTCGTGCGGAATCGTGTACGCGCCATTGCCTTCATCATAACAATCGGCCGAATCGCCCGCCCCACCCGATACATCGATGCGATGGATTTTACCCAGCATTTCCGTGAGGTTCTGGGCGCGATTCGGCCCTTCCGCGCCACTTGGCTGACCGTCTCCCAATGTCCAATACAGGTAGCCGTCCGGCCCAAACTGAAGGTCGCCCCCGTTGTGAATATTGCCCGCACCCGGATACGACGGTTGTTCAATCGCCAGCAGCAGTTCCGGCTGCGAATTGGCAACATTTGGATCGGCGCTGACGGTGAAGCGGGACATCGCCGACCGGTTCTCCAAATCGATGTAGCTCACATAAAATACGCCACTTTCGGCATAGTCAGGCGCAAAAGCGAGGCCGAGCAGACCGGTTTCAGCACCGCCGGAGAGGACGAGATGGCTGATGTCCAGAAATGGTGTAGCAGACGGCATACCATTCTCAATGATGATAACGACGCCGTCTTTCTGCGCAACAAAGAGGCGATTGTCGCCGGCATGCGTAATCGTTGTGACGACCCCAATACCCGTTATAAACGGCTCCAGATCGATTTTCTCCAGCGGTCCGGGTGGTGACACAACAAGCGGGAGGAAAAGTTCGTCTGAATTCGCTCCGCTCATCCAGACGGGGCGGCTGTACGCCCAGCCAAGAACCAACAGCAAGCCGACGCAAACAATCGTGACAGCCCGTCGAGATCGCATATCAATCTGCCGCTGCACGATGACGCCGACGCCGCTGCACAACCCACACAACAACCACCGCGATCCAAATCACAACCGCAATCATTGAAACAGCAGCACCGGTGACGAGAATCTGCGGCTGGAAAGTGAAGACGACTTCGGATGTGCCGCCGGGGACACACACGCCACGTAACGCGTAGTCGGTCGGTTGAATAATGGCTGGAGTGCCGTTAACCGTCGCTTCCCAACCGGGATAAAACAGGTCGTTGAGAACCAACCAGCCTGTCGCTGCGGCGTCGGCACGGATGACAACTTGCTGCGGTTCGTAGCTGAGGATAGTTGCGGTGGATGTGCCTGCATCGGCCGATTCAACGTCACAGTTCGCGACCGGCACCACTTCAACCACCGCCGTCTGCGTAAAGTCAAGCTCCGGATGTGCCATCGCGGCGAGCGCTTCTTCGCTGTCAGCAACGCCGATCACGTCGTGGACGATAAACGTACGCGGTCCGGCATCGCTGCGCTCCCAGAAGACGCCGCCGGCCGGTTCGCCGATTTTCTCCCAGCCGGGCGCAGTCGGCGGATCGCTCCAATCAGGTCCGTAAATCAGGTAGCGGGCGCTGAGCAGCCGGGCAATGCGGGCATCACGCGCTGCCAAATCGTTGAATACCTCGCTCGCTTCGGCCGAAAAGCCATCATACCCATAAACGGCGTAAAAACCGTGATAATAACCGTCATTTTCCGGCAAAGCGCGTGTCCAGACACGGTAATCGGCCCGATTTTCAGGCAACCCGACATCGGCCGTTTGCCACGCCAATTCTGTTTCGTCGCGTTGATCGGTGATGAATTTGTTGCCCACGCCCCACAAATCGACGAGCAGCAGCGCCGCCGCCAGCGCGACTAACACCCATTTCGGCCGACCGTAACCCCAAATAAGCAGCGCCAGTGACGCACTGAGCAACAACAGCAGACGCACCAGTTGACCAGTGATGCCGCTGACGATGCCGATTTGAGCTGCATCGGTCTGCGCTCCCTGCCACAACACCGAGAGCATGATCAGCACGAGCATGATCGGGATAAAGATGCGCAGGAATTTGCGTAGAGTTGCGGCACGTGTTTCGTGTGTTTCGGCCGAAACATCAAACCAGTGATCAAACATCAGTCCGGTCAGCACAGCCGCCGCAAAACTGAAAAAGTAGACGGCGCGTCCGACAAAGCGAAAGCCATTCGCACCGGGCACATAGTCGTAAAGCAGCCGGTGCAGCGCCGCCGCATCACCCAGTCCGGCGACAATGCCGATCAGGCCGACAACAACCCAGAAGCGCCATGCTTTGCGGCCATATGACCATGTCAGAACGTAGAACACGAGCGGCAAGATGCCGACGTAGATCGCCCATTCCCAATAAACAGCGTCGGGCAATGTCAGCCACCAACTGGTTTCGCCCACCGGTGCGCCGAAAATGTCGGGCATGAGAACGGTGAGCAAATGGTTGAACTGAATCGGGAAGCTGTTGGCGAAGTTGTAACGGTCACCGGCGCGATTGGAAAGGAGCGTAAATTCGGCCGAAGGCAGCAATTGCACCGCCGCCAATGCCACAGCAAACACGCCGATCAATACCCATTGGCCCAGCACTTTCAACCCGGCAGCCCGACCAGCACTGCGCCAGGCAAGAAACGCCAGCCAGAACATGTAGAGGCTCAATCCGGTGATGACGTAGAGCAAAAACGGCACGTAGCCGACGAGAAAGGCCAATGCCAGCGGCAAGGCAGCGATGATCGTCGCCGTCCACCTGCGCTTTTTGACACACCAATCGGCCGAAGCGAGAATCCAGGGCATCCACGCCAGCGTCATAATATGCGGCATATGGCCGACATAGATACGCACCGTCATCGTCAGCATAAACGCCAATGTGATGCCCGTCAATAACGCGCCGCCCGTTTTGCCGCCCAGTTGGCGAATGAGAACGTAGCCGCCAACAGCAGCCAGTGCAAAATGCAGCGCGTATTGCAGCGGCAGCACAACGGTGAGCGGCAGCCACTGCATCGGCCACGTCAACGGGTAAAAGGTCGATAATTGCGGTTCGGCGTATTGCGGAAAGCCGAGAAAAACAAACGGGTTCCAGAGCGGCAGGTCACCATCGCGGAACGCCTGGTACATGAAATCGCCAAATGGATGAAACAACCGCTCCAGGTCAAATCCGTAGAGGATTCGCCCTTCTTCGGGACGCAGCGCAGCGCCCCAGAACAGGAACGCGAGGGTGATCAGCAACAATATTGATAAAATATCCTTGCTGCGTTGTGTCTGCAATCGTGTCATGGCGGCTACTCAAGGACAGGAGACGGCTGCACCCTGCCCCAAGTCGGCAAGTATAGGCGAAATGGTGAGCCGCGCCAATGTGCGCTGCTCCTGCGCGTACACGACGATTGGTCGTCTCATTTGACTGGAGCCTCGTGTTGTCCAAATGGCGACGGGCGCTTACAATACTGCCGTTTTGTCCATGGGAATGCCGATGCAATTCGTTCACAGTGAGAAATTCGAAGCATTGACCAAATCGGTGCGAGTGGTCGTCCTGGTCGTTGCACTGTTTTATGGCGTGTTTTCCTGCGTGGCGCTGATCAAGCACAATGGCGATCCGTTGTGGTTCGTCTGGATCGGCGACCGGTTTAATGCTGGCGATCCGCAGGGCAATCTCGGCTATGACGGCCAGTTTGTCTATTACATCGCGCAGGACGGCTGGGATTCGGCCGAAAAACTCGACATTCCCGCCTACCGCCTGCAACGCATTCTCTATCCGGTTGTCGCCCGCGTCGTATCGTTGAACAATCCCGATGTGCTGCCCTGGGCAATGCTGGCGGTCAACTTCGTCGCTATCACCGCAACAACCGGCGCACTGGCCGTCTGGCTGCGGCGCAATAATTGTTCCCCGTGGTACGCTCTCGGCTACGGCTTGTACCTGGGCACATTCATGGCCTATTCGCGCGATGTGACTGAGCCGCTGGCATTCGGACTAACGGCGATCGGCATCATTCTCTGGCTGGACGACAAGTTGTGGCCGGCGCTGGTGTTGTTTGCGCTGGGCGCACTTGCCAAAGAACAGGCGCTGCTGCTGCCGATTGGGCTGGGTATCGCCGCGCTGCTGGCCCGCAATTGGCGTCAAGTCGCACTGCTGCCGTTGAGCGCCGTACCGCTGCTCATTTGGGATGTCGTTTTGTGGCTGCGTTTCGACACGATTCCGGTCGGATCGGGTTCTTCGGTGCAGTTGATTCCATTGCAGGGCATTGTGAGTCAGTTGACAGGGGAATTCGGCCGAATATCCAGCCTCATCTTTGTCGCCGTGCCTGCCCTGCTGCTGACAGGCATCGCCATCTGGCTTTTGCGTCGCCAACTCACATCGCAAGTCGCCTGGATGCTGTTCGTCAATGCCGTCTTCGTCGTCTTGCTGCCGACCGATGTCTTTGACCACGTCATGCATGGCGCACGCAACGCCAACGGGCTGGTGCTGGCCGCGTTGTTTGCCTTTCCCCTGCTGACCATATGGCTGCGGCATATCTTCGTGCTGTGGTGGATTGTGCCGACATTTATCTGGCTCATTCCTGTGCTGCGCTGGGCGCCATGGACACAGTAAAGCACTACCTAATCTGATCGTAATCCTGATCCCAAAAGGAGTATTTATGTTTGTCACTCAAAGCAAATTGACTATGGTAGCTGGCAGCGTATTCGCTGTCTTTGTTTTTTTGCTCGTCGTCTTGTTCACCATGAATGATGGCGAGGTTGATGCGTCAACTACAGAAACAATGTCTATGTTTCTGCCCTCGATTCTCCACATCGGTCCGCCGGAAACGTGCTATGTCGGAGAGGGTGGTCGCGTCGTCGCTGAAATTGAAGACCACGTTCCACCTGAACTATGGCGGTTTGAAACAACTGAACCAGGTTACTACGATCTGGGTTATCTGATTTGGCGCGGCTTTCCGGAACACCTCAATCCCCCGGTTGCGCCGCTGTACTACCACATGGAAATCACCAATCCCGGAGAATATCGTCTCCTGATTCGCAGTTTTATCGATGGCGAGGACATTACAGAAAACAACGATGTATTTGTCTCCGTTGACGGTGGGCCGTGGGTGAAGACATACACGAGCAATCCGTTTTCATGGTCATGGCATACATGCCAGATAGACCACAACTGTACGCAGCCGCGCTACTTCCTGAGTTATGGTCCGCATTTCATCGGCTTTGCGGCGCGGTCGCCGGGCATGGGACTGGATCGGTTTGCACTGGTATTGACGGGGCTGGATGGTGATATTGACGGCCCGACATCGCCTGTGTGCAGTGAACGGTAGCCAGCATAAAGAAAAAGGGGTGATTTCGGCCGAAATCACCCCTCAACTTCTAACTTGTCAAGAACTACTGTTTGACAATTTTGTAAACAGTATTGCTGAAGAAACCGCCAACATACAGCTCACCATTGATGTCTTCACCATACGTTGACAGAAAATTATTCTGGATATCGGCAATCTCAGTCGCCGTTGTCGCTGCACCCGCATACGCTGTGATCCACATACGACCCGTACAGAAATCGCCGTAAATGTAATAGCCGTTCAGACCCGGCATCTCGCTGCCGCGATAAACGTAGCCACCCGTAATCGAGCATTCACCGTAGCCGCCAGTCGGATAAGTCAGCAACGGCGGCACGTAGTTTTCCGCTTCACAATCGACATATGGCTCAAACCCCTGCCAGCAATGCCAGCCGTAATTGGCTCCTCCGGAAGAGTTGGCAGGCTGATAATCAACCTCCTCAAATTCCCATTCGCCGACATCGGCAATATACATGTCACCCGTAGCGCGGTCAAAACTGAATCGCCACGGATTGCGTAATCCATACGCCCAAATCTCATCGCAATTCCCGCCTGCACCATCGGCAAACGGATTGTCGGATGGAATCGCATACGCCCGACCACGTGCACAGCGGTTCGCATCAGGGGGTGTTGATCCAGTCTGATCGACATCGATACGCAGGATTTTTGCCAATGCGACATCGAGACTTTGCCCGTGATTGTACGGATCGCCAACCTGATAATTGGGATCATCGGGGTTAAGCGGATCCGGACCGCCATCGCCAACTGACATGTACAAATAGCCGTCTGGACCGAAATTGAGATCACCGCCATTGTGAACGCTATGATTGGCAACAGACTCATCCTGTACGCTCGGTTTGTTGATTATCATGAGCGCATCCTGTGGATCAGGATTGGGATTGGCTACGTTGGGATCACTATCCGAAACACGGAAGCGGCGCAAGATGATCTGATAGGATTCACCGTTGACAGGATAGGTCGGATTTGCACCAGTATAGGCGACATAAAAGTACCCATTGGTGGCGTAGTCCGGGTGGAAAGCAAGGCCCAATAATCCTTCTTCCCAGTTCGCTTGTACGTCCGGATACCCTTTCACAAGATGCGAAATATCGAGGAAAGGCTGGGCACGTGTCGCACCGCCCGGCATGATGATTTTAATCAGGCCGGAGCGTTCTGCGATGAACAGGCGACCATCCCCAGCATGGGCAATATCGGTGACGGTCGGCGTGTGTGTCGTAATGCCCAATGTTGCATAAGGGGTTACGGTCAATCTGTTGGGCGGCAGCAATGCGGTGGCGACCAACGGTACGAACACATCATTTGCTGTGGTTTCGGCCGATACACTTTCGGCCGAAAGACGCCCACTCCCTAACGCAACACCAATCACCATCAATGATCCCAACAAAATTGAGGCAACAATCCAAATACGATTTCGACTAAAATGCTTCGCAACACAAACATCTTCTTCAAACATGATTCAGTCCTGTATCTTTGGTATAAACAGGCAAAGACAACCAAGCCAACCACTCACGGCGCTTCAGTACATGGTTGCGGATCGCCAAAATAAAAACGTTCCTGTGTAAACAATTCCGGCGCGCCGCCCTGCGCCCCAGAGCCAGCGGCAATATACAAACTATCCCGGCATACGGCGAGCTGCGTGCCATGACGAGGCTGCAACAGCGACGTCAAAATACGCCACTGATGCGTATTTACATTGAGCGCCTCAGTTGATCCCCATGCCTGGCCAAAGCCTTCGCCACCGACGAGGATGATCTCGTCGCCTAGCAACGCCGCCGCAGTACCCGCACGTTCTGTCGGCACGTCCCCTTGCGGTGACGGCAGTGTCGTCCATAGACCGGTCACAAAGTCATACACATCCACTTCAGCAACCGTGTTATCAGCGAAGTTGTCAGAACCTGTAATGCGGCCACCCAATGCATAGAGTTTGTCGTCGGCAACGACAGCATGGAAATGGTCACGAGCGTGGGGAGCAGGCGGCAATACCTGCCAGCTACCGGTAACCGGATCAAAAACGTCAAACCAATTGACCGTCGTCGCGTGTGGGCCGTGTCCACCGACAACACCGCCGACAAGGTAGATTTTGCCGTTGTACAGCACCGCGCCGGCACTGCCACGATTGCGGTCGCCCGGTATCGCTGGACCCGCTTGCCACTGCTCCGTCGTCATGTCAAATGTATAGATGGTACTGACATTGTTCTCGTACGGAAAACCACCGGTATAAGCGCCGATGACGTAAATCAACTGGTCGATGATCAGGGCTTGAAAATGGTGCAGCTCAATGGGCGGTGCACTGGTTCCACGCCATCCGTTATCGGCCGAATTATAAACATCGACCGGTTTGATACCACGGCCACCGAGCAGATAGAACAATCCGTCGGCCTGTACATAGCCGTTTTCATGGCGGCTGTTCGGATTATTGCGGGCAACAACCGGTTCCCAAACGCCAGGAGACAATGGTGTGCTGACCAACGGCAAAAAGACGGTTTCACCGCCGGCGGCAACAATGGGAGACGCGCTATTCCGGGCAAAATAAGCAATCGCGCCATAAAGAACGGCGCAAATCAGGCACAGAAAAATCCAGTGTGCAATGCGTTTGATCATGTCGATGCACCCCGCCGCCATCATAGCGACAACAACCGATTATACTACCGCTATATAGTCAAGCAATGGAATTGTGGGATTTTTCACATACACTTAGAGGCGCAAGACGTGTACCTAATCGGCCGAATCGATTTCGATTTCAACAGGCATTAATGGTGTTGGCACTGACAACGTTCGCCCATACACATCGCTGGCCGTCAGCAACTCGCCCTCACGCAACATGCTGACACGCCATTCGGCCGAACCGGCAGCCAAGGCTTTGGGAATCGGAACCGTAAATGAGACAGTGTTCAACATGTCGTGCTGCCACGCGCCACTTGGAGCCTCGGCTGTAGCTAAAACTGCGCCGTTAGCACCGACCAGTTGCACTTGCAGCGGCAAACCGGCATGATCCGTATACCCGTAACCATGCAGCGTCACTGTGACGACCTCATTCGGCCGAATGACAGCCGGTGCTGCGAACGCTTCAACGGTAAACCCGCTGGAAAAGTGAATGCATGTGCGCGGCAGCGTCGCGTCCGGTTCGTAGATCAGCGGACGCGGATAGGCTGGAGCAATGACGAGCAGCAATGTCAAGGTGGCGAGCAGCGCCATGCCGCCGGCCGTCACGACAGCACCCATTCGGCCGAACAACGTCACTAGCCCAAGCGCCAGTAAAGCAGCAAGCGGCGCAGCCACAGCATACGCCAGTCTGCCCTGATAACCACTCCAGTTGATCGTCTGAATGTAACGGAAAAGCGAAGCATAAACGGCCAGCACGGCCAGAATCGTCAAACTCAACGGCAGCAGGTCGCGCCAACTACGTCGGTGCTGCACTACAAAACGCACAACACCAACTACCCCACCAATTACCAACAATCCTACCAACCAATACACCCAGCCGGGCCACGCGATATTGAGCCAGCCAAACAACGCCCAGTAGCTCTGAAAATGGATTCGGCCGAATTCGACCAAATCCGACCACCCAAAGGGAGCGACGCGCAGGACACTGTCGCCCTTTGCCGCCAGATGCACATCCCAAGCCAACGGATCACTGTAGAGCCATTGTCCACGACCATACCACCATCCGGCCAGCAAAAGTGGCGGCACACCAAGCAAGACGAGACCTGTACCCAATTCCTTGAACCCAACTCCCGCTTCTCCTTTTCGTTTAGCCCATGCTCCTGTTACCGCCAGCAGCGCCACCGGCCACAACGCAAACAAAGCCAACTTCGTCAACGCTCCTAACCCCAGCAACACCCCCAACAACACAATGCGCTGGTAAAACGGCGACCGCAGCAAATCGCGCCATCCAGCATAGTCAGGCGATCTGTTCCCGACAACCAGTTGCACGCTGACAACGACAATCACCGCGCCAAGCAGCGCTGTCAGTACATCGTTGTTGACGCTGGCGGTGATGAAAATGAACTGCGGATTGAAGGCCAGTAATGCGGCGGCGAGCAAACCGATTACAGGTTGATGTGGGGCGAGCAGGCGTCCCAGCTTATAAGCCAGCCAGACAGTCAGCGCGCCCAGAGCAACGGAGAACAGTCGTACGATGTGGAAAGCGAGCGGCGTACCAGACCAGGGAAATGCTTCGGCCGAATCGTGTACATACAAATGCTGTCGGCCTGGTGCACCCGTTTCAAACAGGAAGCAAGTCACAAACTGCGGATCAACATAGTCGCTTTGCAGCACAGGCGCAGCAACTAGTGCGCCGAGCGTGTAGTACAGCGGCGGTTGATTGGCCTCCATCGTCACATTATCAGCGGCTGTCGGCTGCATGACAGGCAGCGCACGTTCAAAGAGTAGCGCCTGTATAAAACGGAAATGGTCGATCTCGTCCGGCGACTCGCCCAGCGGCACGATGACGCTCATCGCTGCGCCCAGCACAACATACGCGCCGATGATCAACGCCAACCAGCGACGCTCATTCATGAGCACCCCCGATTGTGTCATCTTGTTCGTTTTGCTCCTCTGCGCCATTGCGTTGCAATTTCTGCTCCGGCCAGGCTAGGCCGATGACCGCGACGATCAAGGTCACTGCGCTGATGGCTGCGGCGAAGAAGAAATCATTCGGCCGAAAAACCATTTCGATCTCGTGATTGCCGGCCGGCACGAATACAGCACGCAGAATCGAGTTGGCCCGGTAGAGCGGTATGCGTTCCCCGTCAAGCCTAGCTTGCCAGCCCGGATACCACGCATCCGACAGCACGACAAAACCGGGTGCGGCCATATCGGTTTGCAAAGCTACATGGTTGAGATTGTAGTCGGTGATCGTGACGGTCGATTCGGCCGAATCGCCCACTAGCTGCGGCGGCATTGCCTGTCCATCCATCTCAATGACCACCAATTCGTCCAGCCGCTCCTGATTGGCGACAACCTGCGCCAACGCGTCGTCACCATCTGCGGCCACGACAGCTTGCGACACGATGAATGCCCGATCGAATGCGCCCGCATTGTCGAAGATGCGTGTCTTGCCTTCCTCAAATGCCAGAGATGGGCGCGGCAAATAATACGGCTGGTAACTCAACCCACCGTCCGCCGTCGTACCGACCAATACTTCGCCCTCCCCTGCGAACAACAGGTCAAAGAAGAAATCGCGCCCCCATTCTGCTGGGAACGGCGTAAAATAGAAGGAAGCCATGCCGTTTTCGATTGTTGTCACGTCTACCGTGTCGTTGGCGAATTCGGCCGATAAATCCGTTGCAAACACCCGCATTTGCAACGTTCCATTCGCGCCGTCGAGTATCGCCAGAGGCACGTCAATGCGCTGCAAACCCGCCTCAGACATTGTCAACGGTAGGCCGACCGCATTACCCGGCTCCAGCGGAATGAGCGAACTGCCTGTTGGCGGCCTGCCGGCAGTCGCATCCGGTACCGGTTCATTGCCAAACAAATCCGCAATGGTCACAATATAACGTGCGTTAATGGCGTCGAGCAGCGGCGAGTCGATGGCGTTGAGCGGCAGCAGCTTGCGTTCAAACCGCACCGGATCGCCGCCTTCGGCCGCCGCCATATAGTTGACATAGCGCGTGGAAATCCCCGGTTCGTAGCCGCTGACATTGTGTAAACGGTCAACTAGTGAGGTGTTTGGCGGATACGCTTCACCTTCAGCCAGGCTGACTATGCGGAATTGATCGGGTTGAGATTGTAAAAATCGGCCGACATCGGTCAGTGGATACAATTGTTCGGCCGAAGTCACTGGATTGTAGTTGATACCAAACGCAAACAGATCAACAATGATCAGTCCAACTACTGCGACGCCAAACGCCGCTGCCGACAATATGCCGCGCCATCGCGCCCACATCAGTAACGCGCTGCTGCCAAACAAAAATACGAACCAGATCAGATAGCGCCGGACAAATGCCCATGAGTCCACTACGTCAGCACGGTAGGCTAACGCATATCCGCTCACGACCAGGCCGATAACTACACACCAGATCACCGCGCCGTGTCGTCGCCATGGTGAAAGGTGGACTAGTGATTCGGCCGAAAGCAGGCGATCCAGCGCCAGTGCCGCCAAAATCGTCCCGCAAAACAGGAGCAAATACCCTGCCCGGCTGGGAAACAGGCCATTAAATACCGGCAAAATGTGCAAGACGCGATACGCCGGTGTGCCTAAAGCCCACAGCAATCCGATACTGCCAAAGACGGTGAAGAATTTTGTCAAGCGGTCGCGCCTTAGAAAAATCGCCATACCGGCCAACAAAACGCCAATCACACCGAGATAGGCCGTCGCTTCGTTGAAGTTGAGCGCTTCCGGACCCCAGTAATTGCGTTCCAGCGGTGTGCCGTAGAAATTGGGCACGAGCATGATATTGGCGATTGAAAGCAAACCACGTTCGGCCGAATCAGCCCACGAAAATGCCGTGCGATGGCTCTGTGAAAGATAAACCAATGCCGGAATCACCTGCACAGCGCTCAGTCCCACACCAACACCAAACATCCATGCCCACATTCCGGCCACCGTCCGCCGCCGTTGTCGCACAAACAGACTCAACCGCCACACTGCATATACACCAAACAACATACTGCCGTACAGCGCCCAGTTCCAATGCCCACCCAGCCACGGAACGGCAAACGCAATACCTGCTGCAATAGCATAACGATACACGGCTCGCCCGACGTCCGCGCCGACATGTGCCAATGCAACAGCAATGCGTTCGACAAAAAACAGTTGTAACGGCAACCAGATGACAGCTGCGTGGACAACCTGCCATTCCAGCCAAACCACCATCATCCCGTTAAACAGAAACAACACACCGCCAAACAGTACCGCTAAACGCCGCAGACCAATCTGACGCAAATAGAGCACAATAAACAATGCGCCCAGCAGCATTTGCATGACAATCGTCAAATCAACGGCTTGTGCGCCATCCAGCAACAAATATAAGGGGAACAGGGGATAGAAAATGCCGGCCTGGGTGTTGTAGGTGAAAGGGTAGCCGGTTAGCGTGTGCGGATTCCACAGTGGAAATGTGCCGTCACGCAACGCGTCTGCAGCAAATGTTTTGACGGGATAGATGTAGTTGACGACGTCGCTGATCAGCATGTTGTGCACTTCGGCCGATTGCTGTGGTTGCTGCCACGGTGGCCAAAGCTCAGTGACGATGTCCAGCGGCATCAGTACCTTGCCTGGCATTAGTGCAGGCGCGACAAACAGCAATACGAGCAGCCACAGCACACCTGTGACCAAGACGTCAGGCCAGATCGAATTGCGCCAATCAGGTCGGTTTATCATGAGCGTGGCGAGTGTAGCCCAGTCGAGATCGCCCTGCAAACGCGATTACCACGCGCTAAGTGTCGGATTTGCCCACGCTGTCGAATGTAGCGGGCAAATATGGTATGGTTAACTTTGATCGTGATGAGATGAGCAACGACAAATTCAAACGAGACCAACATGAGCTTCAACTTGACGAACGAACCAACTTTCGACTCTTACCGTTCCCCTGTCCTGTCACTAGGCGGCATGGTTGCCAGTAGTCAGCCTCTGGCATCCACGGCTGGTCTGCAAATACTCAACGCAGGCGGCAATTCGGCCGATGCAGCCGTGGCAATGGCAGCCGTTCTGAACGTAACCGAGCCGACATCGACCGGCATTGGCGGCGATTGCTTCGCACTGTACTACAAAGCGTCGACCGGCCAGATCACGGCACTCAATGGTTCTGGTCGCTCACCCAAAAATCTCAGCCTCGAGCTACTTGCCGACAAAGGACTTAGTGAAAAATTACCCCCGTTCCACGCACTCACAGTTACCGTGCCCGGAGCGTGTGCCGGCTGGTTTGATCTGATCGAACGCCACGGCTCAATGGCAATGCTTAACATCCTCAAACCCGCAATAGAATTAGCCGAGCGTGGCTTCCCGGTTGCGCCTATCACTGCCCATTTCTGGAAAAACGGCGTTTCACGTCAACTCAGCCAATCATCCGGTGGCAGCGAACTCATGATAGACGGCAGGGCGCCTCATCCCGGAGAGATTTTCCGCAATCCCAGCTTGTCCCGTACTCTACGTATAGTGGCCGAAAAAGGCATGCAAGGCTTTTACCAAGGGGAAATCGCTGAAGCTATCGTTGCGACAATTAGCGCTCACGACGGCGTCATGACTTTAGAAGATTTAGCAGCACATACCTCAACGTGGGACGAACCAATCAGCACAACCTATCGTAATGTACGCGTTTGGGAATGCCCCCCTAATGGTCAGGGACTTGCTGCTCTGCTGGCACTCAACATTCTTGAAGAGTTTGACCTATCTGCCCTTCCTCCGCTAAGCCCTCAACGACTCCATCTGCAAATCGAAGCAATGCGTCTGGCCTTTGCTGATACCCGTTGGTACGTAACCGATCCGAGCACTTCAAACCACCAGCCACCACTGTCTGCTCTGCTCAGCAAAGCATATGCCACCCAACGTCGCAAACTGATAGATCACGAGAAAGCAACTGTCAACTGGTCACATGGCTCTCCCGTGTCTGGCTCAGACACTGTCTACCTGTGTGTTGTCGACAACCAGGGCAATGCCTGTTCATTCATCAACAGCAACTATATGGGCTTCGGAACAGGACTGGTGCCGGAGGGTTGGGGATTTTCTTTACAGAATCGAGGTTACAATTTTAGTCTAGATGCACACCATCCCAACACATTGGCTCCGGCTAAACGCCCATACCACACAATTATCCCGGCTATGCTGACGCGGGAAACTGACGATACGTTGTTTGGGCCTTTTGGCGTCATGGGTGGTTTTATGCAACCACAAGGTCACATGCAAGTGGTTGTCAACATGATCGATGACGGTCTCGATCCGCAAACAACGCTTAATCAACCACGTTTTTGCATTGAGGATGGGAAATCGTCCGGACGAATAGCGCTTGAAACAGGATTGACAGTAGAAACGATGTCGAATCTGGCGCGCATGGGACATCAGATTTATCCAGTGCATGGATTTGCACGATCCATTTTCGGCCGAGGTCAAGCAATTGTTCGTGACAAACACGGCGTTCTTTGGGGAGGGAGTGATCCACGCGCTGACGGCCATGCCGCAGGGCAACTCACGTAGAGGCGAGAACATTCACAG
>JAMLHW010000007.1 GCA_023954475.1 Anaerolineae bacterium | reverse complement strand
ATCTGGCCTTTCAAGCTCGGTCTCGCCTTGCTACTCAATGCTGATCGCATGGGTAAAATCATCCCCTCAATCAAACGGCGTTTATTCGGATAGATTATGTTGCCGCAGTTCGTGATACTGGGTGCACAAAAAGCTGGATCAACATTCATCTTCGAATGCCTGAAAGAGCATCCACGGCTTTACATGCCTAGATTTGAGACAGAGTTCTTTGAAGATCCCTTCTACAACTCAAGTCAACTAGCTGAACTGGAAGCCCTGTTTGAGAACTGTCGCACCGATCAATTGCGAGGTATTAAGCGGCCTGACTATTTGCCACGACCAGAATGCCCTGCGCGTTTGAAATTACACCTTCCACAAGCCAAATTTATCGTGGTCTTGCGTGAACCCATTGCCCGGATGATCTCAGCTTTTTTCTGGTATGTACAGGTGGGTTTGCTGCCGGTGATGCCCCTCGATATCGGATTTGAGCGCCTAACTGATGGGCGCCTCATTTCCAGATACCCACAGGCTCAAGATCTTATCGAGTATGGCTATTATTATCAACACATCGTCCGCTATTGGAACCTCTTTGCACGAGACCAGTTTCATATCATCTTGTATGATGACTTGCGGGCCGATCCACTCACAACGGTTCAGCGTGCCTATCAATTTTTGGGAGTTGATTCGACTTACATACCAGCTTTCCTGGAGCAAAAGCCGAAACAATCTGTTTACGCACCACAGCGCTTGCGGTGGTTTGCATTTGCCAACCGCCATTTTTTTTATACACAAGTGCCTTATGCAGTCAATCAGATTGCACTACGCCCTAAAGCAAGTCGCCTGCTACGCATACCGTACTATGGTTTTGTGGCCGTCGATCGTTTGTTGTTAGCTCGCCTCTTTCATGCGCAACGACCCGTTTTATCGCCACCTCTTACACAAGAAGTTGCCAAACTTTACAGAGAGGATATAAACGCTTTGGAAGCTGCGCTGGAACGTGATTTAAGCGTATGGCGCAGGTAACAGGCATGAACAGAAGCGCTGAACCTAAAACGATTTTGTATGTACATTCGTCTGACGAGATGTATGGTGCGGATCGTATTTTGCTCCAACTTGTTGAGAATTTAGACCGGTCGGAGTTTCGGCCGATAGTCATCATACCCACAGATGTGCCCTACGATGGTTTGCTGACAAATGCATTGCGAAAGCAGGCGATTGATGTGCGCCACTGGAAAACAGCTATTCTGCGTCGTAAATATTTCACGTTGCGCGGTATGCTACTATATATTGTGCGCTTCGTTCTCACAACGGTTTATCTGATCCGCCTGATCCACCGTGAACGCGTAGCCATAGTCCATTCAAACACAGTCAGCATCATGCCGGGGGCGGTCGCTGCATGGCTCACCCGCACGCCACACGTCTGGCACGTTCATGAGATAATTGTAAAACCACGTTCTTTGTGGAAATTCACCTCGTGGCTTGTGCCACGGCTCTCACAACGCGTTGTTGCCGTATCTGCAGCCACACGCGATCATTTATGCGCCGGCGAACCGCTAAACAGGCAAAAAGCAATCGTTATTCATAACGGTATTGAAACTGAGAGATTTGAAACAAGTGCTGGTTCAGGAAAGAATGTGCGCTTCGAATGGACCATACCGGACGATGTGGTTTTAGTTGGTATGATTGCCCGCGTGAGTTTCTGGAAAGGGCAATCATATTTTCTCAACACGGCACGTCTTGTTTGCAATCGATTTCCCGACACGCGTTTTGCGATGGTTGGTGGCGTGGCGCCGGGACAGGAGGACCTGCTTGAAGAGGTTAAGCAGCAGATTGTAAAATTGGAGCTTCAGGATCGCGTTATCGTTAGCGATTTTCGCAGCGATATTCCTGCTGTTCTGGATGCATTTGATATATTTGTGTTGCCTTCCATTCAGCCCGATCCGTTTCCTACCGTTGTGTTGGAGGCTATGGCTGCCGGTAAGCCTGTGGTTGCCAATGCGCATGGTGGCAGCGTTGAAATGGTGATTGATGGAGAGACAGGTTATTTAGTTGCTCCGCAAGCACCAGAAATGCTGGCGGACGCAATTCGCGATTTGATCACGATCCCGGAGAAACGTCGTCAAATGGGTTTATTCGGCCGAAAACGGTTACACCAGGAGTTTTCTCTGCAAGCATTTATGGAGAAGTGGCAGTCTGTTTATCGGAGCCTAGGCCAGAATGAAATAGGCAAATGAGCGTAGAAAAAATATGATGAAAATTGCCCTGCTCGGTACACGTGGCGTACCGGCTTCTTACAGCGGTTTTGAAACTTGTGTGGAGCAATTAGGCAAACGCCTTGTGCGACGTGGCCACGATGTCACCGTTTACTGCCGCTCACACCACATCACGTATGAAGGCAACCACTATGAAGGGATGCGCCTCGTTAAACTCCCCACGGTTGCCAATAAATACCTGGACACAATCGTCCATTCGCTTGTGTCATCAATCCACGCATTGCCGCAACGCTATGACATCGCGACCTATTTCATTGCAGGTAACAGTCCTGTCACCTGGATTCCACGCATGGTCGGAACTAGGACGATTTTGAACGTCGACGGCCTGGATTGGAAGCGGGAAAAATGGCCGAAACCGGCCAAAAAATACATTCAGTTCGCTGAATACCTCGCAACCAAATTGCCCAATGTATACATAACAGATTCTGAAGTGGTACAAGGCTATTATCAGGACCGCTTTAATAGTATTCCCCCTTATATCCCCTATGGTAGCGAAGTGGAGATCGTGCCGCCCGGTGAATATATTGAGCAATATGATTTGGAGCCGGGGCGCTATGTGTTGTTTGTCGGCCGATTGGTACCGGAAAATTGCGCCCATCATATTGTCGACGCATTTCGCCGCATTGATACCGACATGAAATGTGTCATTGTTGGCGATGCGGCGTATTCTCAGGAATACATAGCCTCACTCAAAGCATCGGCCGAAAATGATCCGCGGATCGTGTTTACAGGCTACGTTTTTGGCAAGGGTTATCACGAATTGGGCTCAAATGCTTCGATCTTCGTCGAAAGTTCCGGAGTTGGCGGAACCCATCCCGCCCTGACAGAAGCAATGGCATTCGGCAACTGTGTGGTCGTCAACGATACGCCCGAAAACCTTGAAACAATCGGATCTGCGGGATTCAAATATGATGGCACTGAAGGCGCTGCCTCCTTGCAAGCAGTACTGGAACAATTGATTGCCGATCCTGAACAAGTCGCGACATATGGACGACAAGCGCAAGCTCGTGCGCAAGAATGCTATTCATGGGATGCTGTAACAGACGCTTACGAGACGCTGTTTCAATCGCTCTGCAACAAGCGAAAACAGTAATGTGAAGCGGCAAAAAACTCGATTCATATCTTAAGATAGTTTGTAAGAGTCCTTGAGTATAATGCTTTTAGAAGCATATTTCCCCTCAGGGTCTTACCCCGGCCCTACTGATTATCTGATTTGTCCGACCTGGACAGACCATATTCCCCCTCTATACGAGGACAGTTACCCCAAGCTGTCCTCGTTCCTCTTTTATAGGGTACGCTCTTGAAGCCTGTTTAACTCATGATCCCACTGGTATAATGGCGTCATGTTCATCATCCTGACGCACGAAAATGCCGACTTTGACGCCATCGCCTCCCTTTGGGCCGCGCATCGTCTGCATCCCGACGGCGTACCCTTATTGCCGAGACGGATCAACCGCAACGTCAGCCAATTTCTGGCACTGTACCAAAGCGCTTATCGCTTTCGGCAAATCGCCGAATGGCGGCGACAACATCTCACCCGCGTCCTGCTCGTCGATACGCAATCATTACCCAGTGTGCGCGGCTTGCGCGACAATATGGTCGCTGAAGTAATCGATCACCACGCCCACGATGAACCGAAACCCGACTGGGTTCATCATGTCGAAACAGTGGGCGCGACAACGACGCTGCTCATTGAGACTGTCAGGCAAGCTGGATTGGCAATTTCGGCCGAAGAAGCCACCCTCTTTCTACTCGGCATCTACGAAGACACCGGTGCGCTGACCTACGACACCACGACACCACGTGACGCCGCTGCCGCCGCCTGGCTGCTTGAAAACGGCGCACAACTCAGTGTTGTCCGCCGCTTTCTGGAAATTCCGCTGTCGCCGCAGCAGCAAGCATTGATGCAACTGTTGCAGAGCAGCGCCGAATGGCTCAACCTCGAGGGTCAGACCGTTCTGCTGGCGGCAACGGCTGCACCTGAAGACTTCACCGATGAAATTTCGGCCGTGGCGCACCGCATGCGCGACGCTCTCGTGCCGTCAGTCATGGTATTGCTCGTTGCCTTGCCGCACTATGTACAACTCGTAGCGCGCAGCACCAACGATGCCCTCGACGTTGGCGAATTGGCACGACGTTTTGGCGGCGGCGGGCACAATCGCGCAGCGGCCGCCATGCTGATGGAGACCGATCTGGAAACGGCGCATCGTCAGGTGCTTGACCTGTTGCCGCAGTTGATTCGGCCGATTATGCGCGTATCCGAAATGATGTCGCAAGGTGTAAAAACGATTGCAGCCGATGAGACCGTGCGCGAGGCGGCCATCACCATGCGCCGTCACGGGCATGAAGGGTATCCGGTTGTCGATGAAGCCGGCAAATTGGTGGGGTTGCTGACGCGGCATCAAGTAGATCGCACGTTGGCACACAAACTGGATCACCTGCCGGTCAGTCAGGTGATGCGTGCCGGTGCGGTAACTGTGTACCCGTCCGACAGCATTACCCGTGTGCAACAGTTGATGATCGAAGAAGGGTGGGGCCAAATCCCGGTAGTAGCAGACCATAACGGCGAGCTGATTATCGGTATTGTGACGCGTACCGACTTACTGCGCTTGATGGCACGCCCCGATCAGGATTCGGCCGAATCCAACTGTTACGAATTGTTGGCTACGGCGCTCTCACCGGCCATCTGGCACATGATCAATGCGATAAGTCGTGCTGCCGACGCGTTGAACAATCCGATTTACTTTGTCGGTGGGCTTGTACGCGACTTATTGCTGGGACGCGATTCGGCCGATATTGATATCGTTGCTGAAGGTGATGCCATCGCTCTCGTCCGGGCACTGGTCGATCAATTTGGCGGCGATTTGCGCACACACAAGCGCTTTGGAACAGCCAAGTGGCTGCTCTCGGCCGAAGTGTGGCAGCAGGTGCTTGACGGAACTGATGTGGCGGAGTTGTCGCCTCAGACTGAACTGCCATCGATTGACTTTGTAACCGCCCGCACCGAGTTCTATGCCGAGCCGACCGTGCTACCAACAGTGCAACAAGGTTCCATCAAGCTCGATTTGCACCGCCGCGACTTCTCCATCAACACGTTGGCGATTCGACTCGATGGCGCTCATCTCGGTGAATTGCTCGACTTCTATGGTGGTCGCCGCGATTTGGATAACGGCATCATCCGTGTGCTGCACAGTCTCAGTTTCATCGATGATCCGACGCGTATTTTGCGTGCCGTGCGTTTTGAGCAGCGCCTGGGTTTCACAATTGAGCCGCGCACGTTGGAATTGTTGCGCAGTTCGGCCGATTTGCTGCCACACGTAACCGGCGGTCGCATTCGCCATGAAATTGAGCTAGCCCTCGCCGAAGAGCCACGCATCGCCGTGATGGAACGGCTCGATATACTGGGTATTCTGGAGCATATTTGCGACGGATTGTATTGGGATGTCGCATCGGCCGATTATTTTCGCCGGTTGCCTCGCATTCTGCGCGATCCCGTATGGCAGGCAGCCTTGCAAGACGAGTCTACAGTACCCGCCTACTTCTTCCTCTGGTTGGCTCCATTGCCGGCTACCGTTCAGAATACATTGCTCAAGCGCCTTCGTGTTCGCAAAACGACCGAGACCGACGTACACAGCTTGAACCAGCTTTACTTAACTTTACAGCAACTGCCTGCTGACCCACGTCCCAGCGAAATAGAGCGTTTGCTGCGTCCCTTTGCACAGCGGCCCCGTGCGTTACTGGCTGTGCGCACACTATTCGACGACACGCCCGTTGCAAATTGGCTCGATGCCTATCAACGTGAATGGCGTTCCGTCCGATCAGCGCTCACCGGAGAAGATTTGCGCGAGATGGGGATTAAACCCGGCCCACAGTACGCCGTATTACTCGACCGATTACTCGCTGCGCGTCTCGATGGCGATGTCACAGACGAAGGTGATGAACGGGCGCTGCTGCACTATCTACTCGCCGATGCGTAACCGCTGTTTGCAGCTATCGGCTAATTGTCGTCGGCATCATACGGGATCGTGGCGCAGCGTGGTCGCGTTCAGTTGTCTGCTACTCTTTTGTATGAGTTGTCGTGCTGAACCGGTCCCGCTGCCGGAACGAACCCTGTCTGCACCGCAAACCGTAACAATTGGCCTCACGAGCAGCGCCGCCAGCCTGCCAACGCTGTTGGACGGCTCGCTACCGGTGAACGTAACGCCCCTTGTTTCCAATGGCGCTACCCTTTACGCCGATCTGGATACAGGTGCATTGGATGCGATCCTGGTGCATACGCTTCCCCCGGAGATCGAGCGGTCGGCCGCGCGTTGGTTCAATCCGGTGGCGCTGGATGGCTTGACGTTTATCGTCCACCCTGATAATACAATCGCAGACCTATCGTTAATCGAGTTGCAGGCTATTTTTAGTGGCAAAATCGACAATTGGGCGCAAGTGGGCGGGCCGCAATTACCAATCGAGGTGGTCAGCCGGGAAATAGGGTCGGGGGCGCGTACGTTGTTGGCACAGCGCGTGATGGCAGAGCAGAGGCTGACGATCAATGCCGTTATCCAGCCGTCGAGTGACGCTGTGGGTGACTATGTCGCAGCGCATCCCGGTGCAATTGGCTATGTGATGATGGGCGGATTGGCGAATTTTGGAGGGACAGTGCGTTTTGTGACTGTGGAAGGGATTGCACCGACGCCGCAATCAACGGCTGACCAAAGCTATCCGCTGACGGTGCCGCTGTTTTTTGTCAATCTCGATTCGGCCGAACCACAGGGCAGCGTTCGCGACTTCCTGGCCTACTTACAATCTACTGAGGGACAGATGCAGTTAAGTGTACGTTACGGGCGTGTCAGGTAAAATTGCACCAACACAAACCAACCGGGTTGATTGCAATTGCGGCAACCAATCTACCCAAATCAATTTCCGGAGCAATTGATGCACACTCAGGATTACATAGAACTCGATGAGCGTTACAGCGCTCATAACTACCACCCGCTCGATGTCGTCATTAGCAGCGCTGATGGGGTCTGGGTTTACGATGTTGACGGCAAGAAATATCTCGATTGCCTCAGTGCTTATTCTGCTGTCAACCAGGGTCATTGCCATCCGCGTATTGTGCGGGCAATGGCTGAACAGATGCACAAGGTTACGCTGACATCGCGTGCGTTTCGCAATGATCAGATGGGGCCGTTTCTCAAGCAATTGTGTGAACTGACTGGTTACGATAAAGCGCTGCCGATGAATACGGGTGCGGAAGCGGTGGAAACGGCAATCAAAATGGCCCGAAAATGGGGATATCAGGTCAAGGGCGTGGCAGACAATTCGGCCGAAATCATTGTTTGCAGCGGAAACTTCCACGGACGTACGACGACGATAGTCGGCTTCTCCAGCGAACCCCAATACAAGGCTGATTTTGGCCCATTTGCCCCTGGTTTTGTCATGATTCCGTACGGTGATGTGGTCGCGCTTGAGGCAGCAATAACGCCCAATACGGTGGGATTCATGGTTGAGCCGATTCAGGGAGAAGGGGGCGTCGTCGTGCCGCCGGACGGTTATCTGCGGGCAGCCAAAGATGTGTGTGAGCGTCACAACGTCTTGTTTATTGCCGATGAAATCCAGACCGGGCTGGGACGTACCGGCAAACTGTTAGCTTGTGAACACGAGGCTGTAAGACCGGACATCCTTGTTTTGGGCAAGGCGTTGAGCGGCGGTTTTTATCCGGTGTCGGCGGTCGTCGCTGATGAGCCGGTGTTGGGCTTGCTCAAACCGGGTGACCACGGTAGCACGTTTGGCGGCAATCCGCTCGGTTCGGCGGTAGCGCAGGCTGCTCTACATGTGCTAATCGATGAAAATCTATTCGAGAATTCGGCCGAATTAGGCTCATATTTCAAAGGTCGTCTACAACGCATCGAAAGTGATGTGATCAAAGAGGTGCGCGGCAAAGGATTATTCATCGGCATGGAATTACATGAGCCGGCACGCCGCTATTGCGAAGCATTGCGGGAGCGTGGTATTTTGTGTAAGGAAACGCATAAAACTGTCATCCGCTTTGCACCACCGTTAGTCATTACCAAAGAGCAAGTCGACTGGGCTGTGGACCACATCGAAGCGGTGCTCATATAAGCGTCGTGAACATGGCGTTAGGGCGCACGCACTGTATTATATTTGTGGTAAACTGGAGTGATGACTGTCCTGCTAGTTGCATTGTGGTCTATTGAGCTGGGTGATTTTCAGCTGAGAAGCTTCACGTCTTTAGGCGAGTTGCTCTGGTTTGTTTTGGGTCTGTTGGTGTTAACAGGTGTAACCTACTTTTTCTTACGCTGGAACAATCGATCTCGCCCTGATCCGTTCGCGTAAGTGTGAATTTCGGCCGATAAGTGCGCCATAGTAACCTGCGAGCCTGTTTGGTCGCGGGTTTTGTTTGTAAACTGAGGAAAAGAAAGAAGGAAGAACAATGAAGGAAGTATCGCAACTCCGCCGGGGAACGACATACAGTGAAGGCGGAAATCTCTACAAAGTGACTGAATACGAGCATCGCAAAATGGGACGTGGCAAAGCAACTATTCGCGTCAACGTGCGCAACTTGCGGACGGGCTCAAATACACAAATTACTTACAATTCCGGCGATCGGGTTGAAGATGTTCGTCTGGAAAAGCGCGTGTTTCAATACCTGTATGATGACGGCACGTTTTTTGTCTTCATGGACGAGAAGACCTATTCTCAGGTTCAGGTAGCACATCACGTCTTTGGCGACGACCGTTACTATTTGAAGGACAACCTGTCAGTGGAATTGTTGTCGTATGAAAACGAGACGATTGACTATGAGTTGCCGATCACGGTAGAAATGTCCGTTGTCGAGTCAGAAATGGCGGTGGCCGGCAATACGGCAACCGGCGCGACCAAGGAAGTGACGCTGGAAACCGGGCTGACTGTGCGCACGCCGTTGTTTGTCAAGGAAGGAGATGTGCTGCGTGTCGATACGCGCACCGGTGAATACATCACGCGTGTGTGATGTATCAATGTCAGCCTGAAACCGAATTTCTGCCAGAACGCCGGTTTTTAGCAATCAGTAAGCGCCTGTTTTTCCGACAGGCGCTTTTTCATACCCGTTGGTACGGACTAAATAGTTTTTCCCATTCGCTGAGCGCGTAGCGATCTGTCATACCGGCTATATAATCGGCAATGATGCGGTGCTTCGGCCGATCTGCTAACAAAGCTTGTGTTTCTGACGGCAACATCATCGGTTCTTTGACATAGGCGTTAAAAATGTCAGCGACGAACTGTTCTGCTTTGACATGCATGCGCACCAGTCGGTAATGCTGGTACATGTTTTGGTAGAGAAATGCCTTGAGTGCAGCGACTTTCGGGGCCAATTCGGCCGAATAACCAGCCACATTCACATCGTGCAATTGCACCGCATCTGGTGAATCCAATCCCGCAGCCGCCAAACGTGCTGCAGTCGTTGCAATCACGTCCGTCACCGTCCAGCCGATCAGCTCCCGAATTAGCGCGTGGCGTGTCAACTGATCCAGCGGACCATGATGCCAGCCAACCCGATCCCGCAACGCTTGCCAGATGGCCAGGTCATCCAGCGCCTCCACACTAAACAGATTGGCCCGCAAGCCATCGTCCAGATCATGGGCATTGTACGCCATCTCGTCAGCGTAATTTGACAGTTGCGCCTCCAACGAAGCACGACGCTCCGGCGCATACCCGCTTGCGTCACTCTTGTCGTACGTCGTTTCGTGCTTGATCATGCCCTCACGTGTTTCATACGTCAGATTTAATCCGATGAATTGCGGGTAGCGGTGTTCCAGCTTTGTCACGACGCGATAGCTTTGCGTGTTGTGATTAAAGCCACCAAATTCAGTCATTAATCTGTTAAGGACGTGCTCGCCGGCATGCCCGAACGGTGGATGCCCCAAATCATGCGCCAGGCAAATCGTCTCAGTCAAGTCTTCATTGCATCCGAGGCCACGGGCTAGAGAACGTCCCAATTGGGCAACCTCCAGCGTATGCGTCAGGCGCGTACGATAATGATCGCCTTCATAGTACACAAACACCTGGGTTTTATACTCCAGGCGACGAAACGCAGTTGTGTGGATAATCCGGTCACGGTCACGCTGAAAAGCGGTGCGCGTTGCTGATTCGTTTTCAGCAAACTGCCTTCCGGAAGAATTCGCGCTCAATAAAGCGTAAGGTGCTAATGTCTGGGATTCAAACTTTTCGAGGTCTTGTCGTTTCATTATCATGGTTCATACCTTGTCGAGAAATAGCGCAAACTGCACTGACCGCATGTGACTCCTCATGACGGCTGTTGTCATAATCTTAGCGCAAGTGTAACATTACACAAAGGAGCGATTGCAAAGGAGCGATTGCATGACGAACTGGAAATGGATTATAGGACTGGTGGTAGTAGCTGGACTGCTCGCGCTGTTCGGCTATTTGATCATCAACACGTTCTTCAGCAACGGTGACGAAGCAGCCTCAGTTGAAACGTCAGCACCCAATGGCGTGGCGACGGAGGTTGTGGTTGAAGGCATTCCGGTTGTCGTTGTACCTGATCCCAATCAGGAGGCCGAACTGCAAAGCGAGGCTGCCGCGCCGGCCCCGGTGACTGTAACAGAGCCTGCCCCAGAGCAAGCGACCGCTTCGCCAACGGAGGCACTTCCGGATGCAGAGATTGTTCCCCCACAACCCAGTGACAGTTCTGCTGAGGCTGCTGCCGCGGCAACACCCACGTTTACGCCGCCGGCACCTTCACCGTTGATCGCCACGCCATTACCGGGTACAGAACCGCAATTTATCACTGTGCCTTATGTGGTTGTTGCGGGAGACAATTTGTATCGTGTTGCTGAAAAGCATAATTCACGTGTCAGTTTGCTGGCAGCGTACAATATTGATCAGGCTGACATTATTGTCGGCGCGCCACTGAGTGTTCCGATAGCTAATCCTCAATACTGTGGAGCACAGCTAGAGCATATTGTCGGTGAAGGCGAAACAGCAGCGTCTATTGCAGGGCAGTACGGCATTTCGTTGCAGTCATTGGCATTGGCGAATGGTTTGAACGCAAATTACACGGTGCGGTTTAATACGGTGCTGTGCATACCATAAGGATGCGGCATTGATAAGGGTTTGACGGGAGCTATGTCGGATTCAAACCTGGCGACTGATGTGATTTGGCCGATTGTCACGGCGTTGATCACGGCTACGTTGCAAGAGGATCAAGTTGCTGCGCAGAAGTTGTTGCGACCGCGCTCCGTTTCGGCCGAAATGGTCGACTTGTTTGGCCTCATTGCCCTCGATCTGTTGCTCAAAACCATACTCGACCGCGATAATGTCGCTTTGACCCGTGTTATTCGTGCGCGCCAGGGCAAAACCGTCTACACCGAATACATCTGGCCCGATACGGAGCATCAGTCAGACAGCGTTCTTTTCACCGACGCGGTGACTGTTGTGCTGCGTCCGTATCGTCACGAATGGCGCGTGACCGACATTAACCCGTCTTCCATGGATCAATGGCTGACCGGCCCGGCTGCACGCGCATTGCTGTCGAACATAATTGAGGGCAACGAAGGTCGTATGCCCCAGGAAACGTGGGTTTTGCCGCTGGCGTTTGTCGGGGGTGCTGTGCGTCTGGCGTTTCGGCCGAATGCATTACAAGATGAAGTCGAGCAATTGCTGTTGCCCGGTATGCAGGAACGCGGTTACGGTGCGATGGCATTGGTCAGTGGACGGCGCATCTGGCGCGACTACGTACGCAAAGCAAAACCGGAAATCGGCCTGGCCGCACTGTGGGCCGCCGCCGTCGAATATTTGATGAGTGAACAGGCGCTGATCGATACGGCGCAAGCATTTGTCGGTCAGCAATACGGTGTCCCTCTGGTACAACTTCTGCCCCGCATTCGCCTGATTCGTGAAACATTGGGCATTGACGGTCTTGATGATCGCTATTCGCCGTTGCGCGGCGTCAACATCGTCACGGACAAATCGAAAACCCCAGCAGAAGTTGATTCGTCTTCACGAGCGACGACTTCTGCATAAAAGCCATTCAAAAAAGGATAGGTAATGAACAAGAAAAGTGTAACTGACATCAATGTGCGTAATAAACGCGTGCTGGTACGCGTCGATTTCAACGTGCCGTTAAGCAGCAAGAATCCGGAAGACAACATCACAGTGACTGATGACACGCGCATTCGGGCGGCGCTGCCGACGCTCAACTATTTGCTCGATCAAGGCGCAACGCTGATTTTGTGTTCGCATCTGGGACGGCCGGTATCAGCTGCCGATATCCAATTCAGCATGGATCCGGTTGCGGCGCGACTGTCCGAATTGCTCGACCGACCTGTAACCAAGCTCGACGAAGTGGTAGGCGACAGTGTGACTGCCGCTGTTGCTGCGGCACAATCCGGCGATGTGATCATGTTGGAAAATACGCGCTTCGAGCCGGGCGAAAAGAAAAACGATCCCATGCTGTCACAGGCGCTGGCTGATCTGGCCGATGTCTATGTAGACGATGCATTTGGCTCAGCGCATCGCGCTCATGCCAGCACGGAAGGTGCGGCGCAGGCAATTCGCGCCAAGGGCGGGGCGTGCGCCTCCGGTTTCCTGATGCAGAAGGAGCTCGACGCACTGGGTATGGCAGTCTCTAATCCGCCACACCCGTATGTGGCGATCATGGGCGGTGCAAAAATCTCTGACAAGATCAAGCTGATCGAGAATTTGCTCGATTCGGCCGATATGATTCTCATTGGCGGGGGTATGGCGAACACATTCCTTAAGGCGCAAGGCTACGAAATGGGAACATCATTGGTGGAAGCCGATGCCGTACCGGAAGCAACCCGCTTGCTGGCATTGGCCGGTGACCGGCTGGTACTGCCGGTTGATGTCGTTGTGGCCGATGCCTTTTCGGCCGATGCCGATCACCGTACCGTCCCGGTTGATGCGATTCCAAGCGACAAGATGGCGCTTGACATCGGTCCGGCCAGCGTTGACCTGTTCGCCGGTAAACTCGCCGATGCACGGCTTGTGATTTGGAACGGGCCGACCGGTGCGTTTGAACTGGCGCCTTTTGCCCGTAGTACGTTCGCCCTAGCGGCTCTGCTGGCAGATGCGGCGGACAGCGGCACAGCAGTCATCATTGGTGGCGGCGATTCGGCGGCTGCCGTCAAGAAAGCCGGCCTCACGGAACGCATGACCCATGTCAGCACAGGTGGTGGCGCCAGTCTGGAATTACTGGAAGGCAAGCTGCTGCCTGGTATCGCTGCACTGGACGATAAGTAATCTGCGTTGACCGCCACCATATCATAAACTGGGTTGTTCCCGGCAGGTTGCCGAAACATGCTGACGAAAACCCGGTTTTTGGGGAAATGACATGAAAGTAATTCAAATGGGTGTCGGCGGCTTCGGCCGACATTGGTCACGCATCTTAACCGCCAACCAGGACATGGTCGAAGTGGTGGCACTGGTCGATAACAGCCAGGATGCACTTGACGAAACCTGTGTGGAATTCGGCTACGCAAAAACCGTCTGCTATACATCACTGACCGCAGCGCTGGCAGACGTTTCGGCCGATATATTGATCTGTGTCACGCCACCCCAGGTGCATCGCGAACATGTGACGCAGGCGCTGCAAGCCGATTTGCACGTTTTGTGTGAGAAACCGATGGCAAGCACGATCGAAGATTGTGTAGCAATGTTGCAGGCGTCCCGACAATTCGGCCGAAAATTCGCTGTCAGCCAGAATTATCGCTACCGTCCCGCAATCCAGACAATGGCCCGTCTGGTACGTGAAGGAGCCATCGGTGAAATCGGCCAGATCAAGCTCGATTTCTACAAAGGCTGGTATTTCGACACAGACAATTTCCGGCGCACAATGGCACACCCGTTGATCATCGATATGTGCATTCATCATTTCGATTTGTTGCGCTGTATCACCGGACTGGAGCCAATCACCGTCCGCGGCGAGTCGTGGAACCCGCCCTGGTCAGACAACAGTGGCGATACCTCAACGACGCTATGTATCGAGTTGGATAACCGGGCGCGATTTACCTACTCGGCCAGTTGGTGCGCTCAAGGTGATTTTTGCGACTGGAACGGCAATTGGCTCATCGAGGGTGACAAAGGGTCCATTGTCTACGAAAACGGCACGATTACGCTCAACCACGCAGCAGGTCGTTACACTATCGGCCGAACAGAGAGTGTTGTGCCTGACGAAATGGCACTGACGGAGCAAAGCGCCGTACTGGAACGCTTTATCGCGGCGATCAACGCCGGTACACGTCCGGAAACCGATGTGACTGACAACTTGCGCAGCATCAGGACCGTCTTTGCGGCTGTTGAGGCAGTCGAGAGTGGGCAAACAGTGCGCGTCCTGCCGCCGGAAATCGAAGCTTTATTAGCTGTGTAACGCACGCTATACGAGCACAGGACTTGGTTTAAACCAACATGATCAACGTAACTATCTTCAACGAGTTTATTCACGAACGGGAAAATGAAACGGTGCGCCGCATCTATCCTGACGGTATTCATCAGGTGTTGGCTGCCGGCTTGAGCCAACATGATGATCTCGCGGTACGCACGGCGACGCTTGAGGAACCGGAACACGGTCTGACTGAAGCTGTGCTGGCGCAAACCGATGTCTTGCTCTGGTGGGGCCATGGTGCCCATGCTCGTGTCGCTGACACCATTGTCGACCGGATACAGGCACGTGTATTGACCGGCATGGGACTGATCGTGCTGCATTCCGGCCATCATTCCAAAGTGTTCAAGAGATTGATGGGTACGAGTTGCGGGTTGACGTGGCGAGAAGCGGGGGAAAAGGAACGGCTCTGGGTTGTCAATCCGGCACATCCGATTGCTCATGGACTGAATCGCTTCATCGAAATCCCATCGGCCGAAATGTACGGCGAGTTTTTCGATATTCCCGATCCCGATGAGCTGATCTTCATCAGTTGGTTTGAGGGGGGCGATGTCTTTCGCAGTGGGGCGACCTGGCGACGTGGTCAGGGCCGCATTTTTTACTTCCGTCCCGGCCACGAAACATATCCGATCTACTATCAGCCGGAAGTGCAGCAAGTCATCCTGAACGGCGTACGTTGGGCTGCATTTCGCGGCAACAATACGGTAACCGGTATCAATAATGCGCCCAACGTCAAAGTGCCGCTGGAGCCAATCGGCCGCTAAACCGTATCCTGACTAAATGCCGAGCTTCCGCCGGAAGCTCGTTTTGTCAGGCGTCTGTGCGTTCAACGCCCATTTCATCGAGTTGTATGCGCCGGGTGGCGGTACCCGTGCCCAGAGTGAGAATCCACTGCCGCAGGTCAAAATAAAACGGTTGTGCGCCGTCCGGCAGCACAATCTCGCCCCAAACAGCCGTTTCATCCCGTCCGGCGAGGCGCAAGCGTGCGTCATGCCAGCGACACCAGTAAACGAGTGGTTTCATCAATCCTCTATCCGGGCAATGCCGGAACCAGTGAGAAGGTTACTCGCATGTTGTCTCGGCTGTATCATCCTTGGTTGCATTTGCAAGGTATGGTTTGAGAACAAGTCGTCTGCCTGTACCGTGTTGTTTTCACGCGACGCATCATCAAGGTTAGCGGCTGCGAACCGTGATGACCGTATCGATTTTTTCCAGCCGACCTTTGATCCAGTTGGCTTGCTCGAGATCGTTGACTTCTGCCAGCACAAAAGCCGATGTGCCGCTCTGTTTGTGGGTTATCTTGGTTTTGAGCAAATTGATGTTTTGACCCTTGAGAATGTCGGCAATTTTCGTGACGAGGTTGGTGTCGCGGTACGCTTCGATAGTATACGGCACAGAAAATGTGCCGGATTCACTGCCCCAGTCGACATCTTCAATGATTCGTTCCGGCTCACGGACGAGTTTGGCCTGGACTTGCTTGCAGTCGATGTGGTGAATGGTAATGCCGCGTCCTCGTGTAATATAGCCGACAATTGGCTCTGGGGGAATCGGCCGACAACAGGCGGCGATGGTCGTGTGTAATCCGGCAACACCTAAAACGGTAAGGCCCTTGTGTTTCGGCCGATCCGGCTCACTGTGCCGCGATTCGATTTCGACTACGTCCGTATCATTTTCTGCAGCCAGATTTGCCCGCATATCGCGTTGCAGCAACGCCAACGCGCCTCCGACCTGTGCTGTCGTAATATCGCCAAAACCTACTTTAGCCAGAAAATCCTCGGTTTTGTCAATTTTGAAATGTCGCGCCAGGTCATCGGCCGATACTGTTTTGCCGAGCTTATACTGCTTCATCTCACGTTCTACAGCAGCCCGACCATACTCGATGTTTTGCTCGCGCTCATTCTTGCGGAACCATTGTCGAATCCGACTGCGTGTCCGTGCACTGGCTGTATAGCCGGCGTTGGGATTCATCCAGTCACGACTCGGTTTCGCCTGCTTGGCGGTGATAATCTCAACACGGTCGCCGGTCTGTAACTGGTACGTCAACGAGACCATTTTGCCGTTTACTTTTGCCCCACGTGTGCGATGCCCCACTTGCGAATGTACCATATAGGCAAAATCAAGCGGTGTTGCGCCCAACGGTAAATCGAGTACGTCTCCTTTGGGAGTAAGGACGAAGATACGGTCGGCCAGCACTTCTTCACCGATACTTTCGTTTATCTCATCGTGTTCCGCTGTCGTTACCATTGTGCCCAGCAAATTGCGTAGCGATTCTATCTGACGTGCCAGCGCCGGGCTGGGGCGCCCACCTTCTTTGTAAGCCCAATGGGCGGCGATTCCCTGCTCCGCTTCCGCATGCATCTGTTGCGTGCGGATTTGTACTTCCAGTCTGTGCTTGGATTCGTCGCGCACAGTTGTATGGAGCGAACGGTATCCGTTGGGCTTGGGATGTTGAATGTAGTCGTCGTATTCCTCTGGCATAGCATCCCAGATATCGTGAACGACGGCCAGTGCGCGGTAACATTGCGTGTAATTGGCCTGCTTGCGTTGTTCATCAGTCAAACCAGGCTTTTCCGGATCATCTTCATTGATAATCACCCGCAAGGCTTGGGCATCATTGATTTCAGAAAACGAAACTCTCTTGCGTTCCATTTTGCGGTAGATGGAGTAGATGTGTTTGGGACGCCCTGTTACTGTGGCACGGATTCCCTCACGTCCCAGATGTTCGCTGAGTTTGTCACGAGCGCTTTTCACGCGGGCGTTGCGCATGTCACGTTTTTCGCTCAGTGCCTTGGAAATGGTTTTGAATTCTTCGGGTTGCAGATAGCGAAATGCGAGGTCTTCGAGTTCCCATTTCAGTTGCCAGATACCGAGGCGATTGGCGAGCGGGGCATAAATGTTACGAGCGTCGAGGGCGACGGCTTGCTGCTGTTCGGCCGATGCTGTTTTTGCCGCAATTAAATCTTGCAAACAGATTGCCAGTCGAATTAAAACCACGCGTACATCGCCGGCAACAATGGTCAATACAGCGCGTCGAATGGCTTCCAGTGTATGTTCGCTGGCAGATTGTTTTCCTTCAGTATATTTGTCCAGCTTATTGAGATTACGCAAGATGTCAGTCACATTTCGGCCGAATTGCGCTTCAATCTCGTCTAGCGTGTCGCTTTCGAGAGGTGTATGAATCAACATCGCTGCTACGAGCGTGTCAATATCCATACCGAGATCAAATAACGTTATTGCTACGCCGATCGCATGCTCCAATAGCGTTTTCTGTTCGGCAGGCCGTCCAGCGTAAATGCGCTTGGCTGTAGCGTATGCTGACAGTACACGCGTACCTGCGCCACCAACCACGCCGCCCGGTAGAGCATCGATTAGTTCGTTTAGTTGTAATTGTGGATTCTCTGTGGCGGTCATTATCGTCTTAACATAAAAAAGGCGTGCCCGGAAATGGGGACGCCTGAAAACAGTTTTATCTCACATATCCTGCAACAGAATTGAAGGATATGAGGTTCGGCCGAAAAAGATGCTGGCAAATTGGGTGAGTTAGCGCCTAGTTGTCAGCTTCCTCGTCTGTGGCTGCGGACTCGGTTGTGCTGTTATGTCCCCCATTCAAAACAATTCTGGGAGCATCTTCAACCGCATTTGTGTCGTCATTGTGTTCGATATCGGCCGACAGGTGGGAACTGTTTTCCTGTTCCATTGCCTGGCGTTGGCGATAAGCACTGTCCCGCAGCCAGTCACCCTGCTGCATCAACTGTTGGCGCGTCTTGTCGCCTGATTGCGGCGCAAGAATAATGGCCGCCGCTGCCCCAACGAGTCCGCCAATAATAAACCCGGCCAAAAATGCACCGGTGTTGCTGTCGTTATTTGTGCTCATAACGAATTATCTCCCTACAAAGGACGGTGTTAATCGGCTCTCCCCATCATTACAAGTCGTCTTTCGGTTGTCCGAATAATACCTTGACGCCCTGTCGCACACCGGCCACATAGCTACGTGCCTTGATAGTTGGTTCGACCACGCTGTCTGCCACAAATTGCGTTGTGCCACGTATCAGACCAACCGTATCGTTAGTGCGTTGCAACAACGGCTTAATCTCAAACTCAACTGTATTCACCAGTCGAATCATCATGATCAACATAATCATGATAATCACGCCGAAAATACAGGATTCCAGCGCCAGCGCAATGATGAACAAATCGCGTATGACTGAAACCTCAATCGCATAATTGCTTGCCAGAAGCAAAGTGCCCCAGATAGCAAGTGCAGCCAGAAGCAAAACGATGATAACGCCAATCGCCACATACAATCGTGGAACGAGTTCGCTGCGATCTGCAGGCGGGGGTACACCTAACGGCACTTCATATCGCGAAGCGTCGCTGGACTCGGACGGTGTGCTGTTTACATCTGATTGTAAGCTCATCGTTTTCGGTCTTGATCTGTGCTAAATCGCGATGGGTTGACCCATCATACAACCATTGGAGTATATCATTTCTGAGAGTGAATGACGAACAGGGTGCATTGCAGCGGTTCGTACTGCCATCAACGTGAATCCGGTCATTCAGGCACTGGCTGCCGCCAGCCAGCGGCTAAAGAACAGCAATATCCATGACCCGATGCTGGCGCTGAGGAGATGGATGGTACCGAGTGAAAACCAGTCGATTCCCAGCCATCGGCCGAAAAGCTGGCCGATCACAAACCCGACCCACGATGCCAGCACGTACAACACAATCCGCCCGCCGCTCCCCCCAAAAAACAGGTGAAAAGCAGCCGCATAGGCTGTAGCCAACAGAAATCCCAGAATGAGAGGTGCCGCCAGAATGCTCATGGTTGCCGGCTCACTTGCGTTGCCGCCGCCGCCAAATCAGAAGATGCCATCTTGCCGGAAGCAATCAATCCGCCGCCCAAACAACGGTTGCCGTCATAAAAAACGGCACCCTGACCCGGAGCAATGCCGGTTACCGGATCGTCGAATTGCACGAAAGCTGAGTCATTGGCCTGTGTTGTCACCGTTGCCGGGTGGGCGATGCTTTTGTAGCGGACTTTGACCTGAGCCCGGAACGGTTGTGTCGGTACGCTGCCGCTTATCCAGTTGACGCGCTCTGCATGCAAAGACAGGCTGCCTGATTCTTCCCGTGTGCCGACGATCAGCGCGTTGCGTGCCATATCTTTGGCGACTACGAACAGCGGGGTCGCAGCGCTGACACCCAGTCCCTTGCGTTGGCCGATTGTGTAGAACGGCAACCCACGGTGTAACCCGATTTGCTCGCCGTGTGTCGTGATGATCGGCCCGATTCGGCCGATTTCCGGCGCATTGCGCTCCAGAAAAGCCTGATAATCATCCTGTCCCAAAAAGCACAAATCCTGGCTGTCACCAGTTTGGGCGCTGACCAGGCCGAAGCGCGCTGCCAGCGCACGCACTTCCTGCTTTGTATAAGCTCCTACCGGGAACAGTACTTGCGACAACGTCGGTTGATTCAAAATATGCAGCACATAGGATTGATCTTTATGTGCATCCAAACCCTGGAGCAATTCAAAACCGGTCTCAGATTGTTTAATGCGGGCATAATGCCCGGTTGCCAGATAATCTGCTTCCAGAGCCATTGCATGGTCTAGCAAGAACTCAAAACGAATGCGGCGATTACACTCAATGCATGGATTGGGTGTCCGTCCAGCTGCATACTCGTCAATGAAGAACTGCACAATTGTCTTGCGGAAGTAATCCTTGACATCAATTGCGTAGAAGGGGATGCCGAGATGTTCGGCCACACGACGGGCGTCAGCCATCTGATCAGGCGTGCAGCATCGGTTGAAGCTTTCGCGTCCCGGCTCACTCCACAAACGCAGCATCATGCCGATCACATCATAGCCCTGCTCAACCAGCAAGGCAGCGGCGACAGAGCTGTCGACGCCGCCGCTCATCGCGACGACGACACGTGTCTGGGAGCGGTCAGGATTGCCACCGGGGTTCGTCATGCTGTGATCGTAGACCGCTACCGCCGAATCGTCAATTGTAGAGTGCCAGCCTGTTCAGGTTTCTAACGGTTTTGTGCAATGTGCCAATAGCCTGATCCACATCTGTCATCGTGTTGTCACGCCCGACGGTGAAGCGCAAGCCGCCTTTGGCCCATTCTTCGTCCAGCCCCAGCGCCAACAGCACGTCGGACGGGCGTGGATCGCCGGTGGCGCAGGCTGATCCGCTTCCTGCTGAAATCCCGCCGACATCGAGGTGCATGAGGAGATCGTTGGCATTGACGCCACGCAGGGCAAAACTGGCGTGATTGAGCAGGCGTTCGGTGGGGTGACCGGTCAACCGGCACACACCGTCGAATGCGTCAGACAATCGGCCGATAAGCCTGTCACGCAGTGCCTGGTAATGTGGGCCTAGCTGTGGCAAATCGTGTTGTGCTATTTGCAACGCTTTGGCTGCACCGACAGCAAACGCGACATTGGAAGTGCCGGGTCGTCGCCCATTTTCCTGCGCACCTCCGGTCAGTGCGGGGATGAGTTTGATCCCGTCACGCACATAGAGGATACCGATGCCTTTAGGGCCGTAAAATTTGTGCGGCGCAATGCTGAGGAGATCGATTGGTTGCTGCTGCATATCCCATGATTGCTGTGCAATCGCTTGCACCGCATCGCTGTGGAACAACACGCCGTGTCGTCGGGCGATCTGGCCAATCGCGTTGACGGGTTGCAATGTGCCGATTTCGTTGTTAGCAGCCATGACCGAGATCAGGACGGTATTCGGCCGAATAGCATCTTCCAATTCCTGCAAATCAATGCGACCCCACGCGTCCACAGGCAGCACTGTCAGCGCAAAACCAAACAAGTCGCGCAATTGCCTGGCTGTGTCCAGCACAGCTTTATGCTCAATAGCAGTCGTGATGAGGTGATCGCCACGTCCAGCCGACCGTGCGGCCCACATTATGCCGCGCAACGCTAGGTTGTCACTTTCTGATCCTGAACCGGTGAAAACAATTTCATCAGGGGACGCATTGAGCAACTGTGCCACCGTTGCCCGCGCCTGATCCAGAGCGTTTGCAGCCGCACGACCTTGAGCGTGTGCAGACGACGGGTTGCCGTAATACTCTGTCCAAAGGGGGAGCATGGCGGCCACGACATCGGGATGTACGGGTGTGGTTGCTGCATGATCGAGATAGATTCGTTGTTGATTCATGGAGACACTCTTGCGTTTTATGACCGAAATCCCGGTGGCGATGGACGAGGTAGGGAAGGGACGGTACAGCTTTTGTGAGATAGGGGTAGCATCAATGCAGGCAATAAAATGCCTGTTTGCTTCACAGTATTTTCAGATTCAAGCAGTTGGCAACGTCACTACAAATGTTGAGCCTTTACCCACTTCACTGATAACGTCGATAGAGCCGCCGTAGCGTTGGATGCACTCAGCTACCATGTACAAGCCTAATCCGGTACCGGCCATACCGCTGTCCACAGCTGTCTGTGCCCGATAAAAGCGTTTGAAAAGATTGGGGATAGCTTCATCAGGTATGCCGATGCCTTGATCACGCACGCGCACGACAATTTGGTTGCCGTCTTCTACCCATACGGAAAGCTCAATTTTACCATGCGGTGTGAACTTGACAGCGTTTTCCAACAGGTTCTTAAATGCGTAGTAAAGTTCATCGTAATCGGCCGAAATAGTTGGCAGGTCAGCTTGTATATCGTTGACCAAAGTCACCCCTTTGATCTGCGCCATGTCTGCCATTGGCTCTGCCAATTCTGCGAACATCTCATTGAGGTTGATCAATTTTATTTGGTCGCGCTGGCCATTCAACTGACGTTGAGCTACTGCCATCATCTGACGAATCATACTTTGAAGCCGATCACTTTCGTGTTCGATAATTTCCAGCCAGCGGTTTTCGTGTTCAGCATCAATCGATCCCTTGCGATCGCGCAGCAAACGAGCATACATGAGTATCGTCGCCAATGGCGTGCGTAACTCGTGAATGATATTGTGAAAGAAATCCTCTCGCATACGCTCGACTTCGCGTACCGGGCGCAAGTCGCTGAAGACCAGAATAATCTCGCTGATGGCTCCCGTTTCGTCAGTAATGGCCGTGCCGCTGATGAGAACAGGTATCCATTGACCATGCCCGCTGCGAATATCACTGGTCAGATTGTGTATCTTTGCGTTTTGCTGGACCAGCGTGTTGAAGAAATCGATGATCAATCCGGACTGTGTCATGATGATTTCATCAATCGTTCGGCCGATAAGTTCCGTTGCATCGGCGCGCAACAATGCACACATTGCCTCGTTGACATCCGTGATCTGACCATTATCGTCAAGCAGCAGCATTCCTTCCGCGATGCGGCTAAAAACCGTCTCAATGCGGCGCTTGTCGGCTAACGCTGTATCGTGTAATTGGGCATTGCGCAGCGCAATTGCCAACGGACTGGCCAAAGCTTCCAGCAAGAACAGGTCGGCATGGTCAAATCGACCGGTTTGTTTGTTGATCGCTTCCAGAACGCCGATGACGTGATTGTCGGTCCGTAGCGGTACGCATGCGACTTGCTCTGTGCGAAAACCGGATTGTTGGTCGATTCGCGTGTAAAAGCGCTGATCGCGGTAGACATCGTTGATGATGATCGACTGATTATTCTCGACCACCCAACCGACGATACCGGCGCCTTTTTCCAGGCGCACAAGTGGCAGTTCTTCAAACAGCGGTCCCATGAGTGTTTTGACGAAAACGATATCTTCTGTCTCGGGATCAATCAGGCCAATCGAAATAGAAGCGACATCCAGAACAGCTCGCACGGGATTGGCAACGGTATCGAGGATTTCATCAATGCTCAACGTTGACGTCAATTCGTTGCTGATAGATCGGATGACTTCGGAGTAGACGGCTTGCGCGGCCTGTCGTTGGTGCAGCAATGCCCGGTCGACGAAGATATTGACGAGTGCTGCCATCGTTTGCAACTGTTCGGCCGAAATCACATCTGATGGAGTTTGGTCCGGCAGCAAAATGACGCCGGATGTACTGTACACCACAGAGCCGTCGGTGATGCCAAAGGGAACGCACCACATGGTTTGTTCTGCGTACTGCCAGAAACGGTGTTCAGCCAGAGATTCGGCCGAAAAATCACCCCGTTCCCACAACGCCGGTACACCACTTGCAATCGCATCATCCAATAGAGAGTTGGGGCCGTCCCAACGCAATTGAGTAACGGCTGCCTCCAATCCATCGATACCACTACACCAGACATTAAAATGCGGCCCGGTTGTAGATCGTAGCCCCACAATTGCTGCCATGCCCAAGCGTTCGTGCAGGAGTTGTGCCGTGGTGGCACATACATGGTGTGCATCGTAAACTGATGCCAGGTTTTGTGTCAGCGCTGCTGCAAACCAACCGACCTGGCCACGCTGTTGGCTACTTTTCGAGTGTAATTCCATCATTTTCTTCTGTGAGACGTTCAGTTGATGTGTCATTTAGTACATCGATGATAGTTGTTGCCAGGTCAAATTCCAGCGTTGGCTGTGCTCTCAGCCAGATCAAGAACTCGATATTGCCCTCAGAGCCAGTGATCGGTGACTGCATCAAAGCGACCGGAAAAAGCGATTGTGACACACACCATGTTGCTATATCAGACAATACAGCGCGGTGCACATCCGGGTCTTTGACAATGCCGCCTTTGCCGACCTGCGTTTTCCCTGCTTCGAATTGCGGCTTGATCAGAGCGATGATGTCGAATTCAGCATCAAGCCATTTCTTAACGGCAGCGAGGATTATCTTCAGTGAAATGAACGAGACATCGATGGCGACAAAGTTAACCGGTGTCGCCAACGCCTCAACATAACGGGCGTTTGTGCGCTCCATGACGGTGACGCGCCCATTTTGCCGTAGTTTCCACGCCAATTGACCATAGCCGACATCAATTGCAGTCACGTGCGCTGCGCCGCGTTGCAGCATGACGTCGGTAAAACCGCCTGTACAAGCACCAACATCTGCACATATCCGTCCCGTCAGATCAATACCAAAGCTGTCGAGAGCGCCGACAAGCTTATAGCCGCCGCGACTCACGTAAGGCATCGGCCGATCCAGTGTAACATCTACATCAGAAGCGAACCGTGTGCCGGCTTTGGTCATGACTTCACCGTCGACGCGCACTTCGCCTGCCATAATATGCGCTTGTGCTTTACTGCGTGTTTCCACGATGCCGCGATCAACCAACAGCTTGTCCAGGCGCACTTTATCACCTGCGCGATTTTTTGCCATGAGAAATGAGTCCTAACCTGGAGACGATGCAGGCACGTTTTTCCGTTCCCCATAATGCTCGCGCCATTCCGTCAATACGTCTTTGAGCGTGGTGCGCAGATGTATTTGTGGACGCCATCCCAATTCGGCCGAAATTTTGGCCGGTGTACCGTACAAGACGGGAACATCAGATGGACGCATTCGCGCCGGATCATATTCGACATTGACAGTTAAACCGGATAATTCGAGCAGGATATTGAGTATCGTGTGGATGGCAACCGGTTGACCTGAGCAAATCAAGTAGGCTTGTCCGGGCTGGCCCCGTTCGGCCAGCAGACGATATGCCTGGACAACATCGCGCACGTCGGTAAAGTCGCGTTCGGCCGATAAATTGCCGACCCGCATCGTTGGCGGTTGGTGGCCGAGTTGTATCGCCGCCAACTGTCCGGCAAAATCGGGAACGACAAAACCGGGTGCCTGCCGTGGGCCAATGTGGTTGAATGGGCGCGCTTCGATAACCGGTAAGTCATAGCGTTCGGCGAAAACCTGAACAAGTTTACCGGCAGCTTCTTTGCTGACACCATATGGGTGACGTGGCTTGGGCAGCGAGCGTTCGCTGAGTGGCAGTTGATTTGGTCGCACCTTGCCGTAAATTTCTGCGCTGGTCACGACAAGCACGCGCGGTCGGCCGAAATTGACCGCCGCTTCCAATACATTTGCTGTGCCGCCGGTGTTGATTACCAGCGTACGCGCTGCATTTTCCCATGAACGTGCCGGGTAGGGCTGCCCGGCCAAATGGTAAATGACATCCGGGCGCGTTTCTGCGACTGCGTATTTCAACCCGTCCAGATCGAGTAAATCACCGGGTATCGGCCGAAAACAGGGATGTTGTGGCGTTGCCTGCGTACTCGATGCAGCATGAACCAGACCAAACACATCATGTCCGGCTGCCAAGAGCAAATCAGCCAGATGGGAACCGGCAAAACCTGTAATACCTGTGAAAAAGATGCGCATAACTGCTTACTACACTGTAACGGAAGTTTTCAGAAGCCTAGCTTTTGCTATGAGTAGAGTTTGCACCAGACGAAAAAGCTAGGCTTCTTTTGTTACAGAGTACTTACTGCTGTGAACTTGCGGCGGTGGCGATTTTGTTTAACACATCGTCAATACGATGTTCATCGTATTATACCGAGAACAGAACAGTCATGCAGGAGTATGATGGACGCGAACATTTTTAGTCCTGTAGGCTAATTAGGGTTGATGAAGTCTTCACAGGACAATTGCGTCAGCATACGTATAATTAAATGCCAGTCAGAGTTGTAAAACTTGCCCAAAGTTATCAGCTCTAATTGACTCGATTGGTATTAATCTGTCCTGTAGTATAAAGATATGCACTCTATTGAACGCCATCTCTATGCCATGCTGGGTCCATCATTACTGGCATTGTACGCCGTTGATTGCAGCCATCAACTGGGCTGGTATCGTCCTGCGACGCCCTGGCTGGCGGTTGTTGCGGATAATTTGCCGTTGGATCGGATACACGCTATGTTGGCGACATTACGAGCCAGTGATGAGGCTGTGCTAACGGTTGTGCGTGCCGGTCAACTACAAGCTTATCTGACACTCAATCCAATGATGGGGCATTGTGTGACAGATTCGGCCGAAACACACGCCGCCCCGTTCACCCTTCCGGCAGCGCCGGCATTGTCTATTGCCCAACAGACCGCGTACATCGCTTTGCAGCTCATGGCTGCGACCAGACTGTTGTTTCCGCAAGTACAAATAGAAGCGGACAAGGAAAAGCAAACTGCGCTGTTGAACGGACTGGCAAATGCATTTGACTTGGAGCAGTCTATACCGGCAACGATGATCGCTGCCATCCATCGAGCTGTTACCCAACGTTTTGGCGAAACTGATATTGGTTCCACTGAAGTGTGTGAAGACGTCTCGCCGGTTCCGTTTCGACTGTGTGCCGTCTATGAAGAACTGGATACGGCTATCCTAGTGGTGCCTGATTCGATTGTGCCACAGATTGCCACCATTGATTGGTCCGCAGTCATTCGTCTTTATCAAAGTCAATTTCGACATCTTATGGTGACAACTGTCAGTCACTTGCGCCTGATTGCACACTATGAACTGGCGCCTGCCTTTTTTACAGGACAATATGTTCTCAACTGGGGACGTGATATGCTGCAAGCCCAGCCGTTTTCACTGACTACCGTTGTGCGCCAGGTTCAGCGCCATATTGTCAAGCTGCAAACAGAGGTGTTGTCAACCACCTGTTTAGGCATGGATGAACCACAACTGCGCCAGGGACTGCACGCGCTACAAAACCAACTGCTCAAGATTCAGCTACAATATGAAGTGCTGTGTTTACATGGTGTCATGGCAGTACAACGTGCGCCGCAATGGCGTTACCAGCTTAGTGAAGAGCCACTTACGCGTATGAAGCGGATCGAACGACATCTGGCAGCATGGTACAGATTGTATGATGAGGTGTTGCAGACGCTTGAGCCGGATCAACCGATTACGTGACAAAAATAGAGATTTTCGACCGAATGCCACGCGCTTCTCACGTATCCTGGCTCTCATTCTCTTGTTCGCCTTCATCGCCCTGATGCGTCCTCCGGCGCCACCGGTCACAGTTGGTGCACCCCAAACCGTTACGACAACTATCCCGCAACTCGGTGTCCATACACGCCTCTCTGATGAAGTAGAACCGTGGAAAATCAAGCGCACGTTGCAACTCGCGCGCGAAATGGGTGCGCCGTGGATCGTTGAGTTTTTTCCGTGGGCGTATTTTGAACCGGAACCGGGCGAATTTCGCTGGCAGCAGGCTGACCTGATCATTGACCACGCCGAGGCGCAGGGCTTGACCGTCATCGCGCGGCTGGGTTTAACACCGTATTGGGCACGCCCGGCAGATACCCCCGATACCTTTCTGGCAGCCGCCGCGTATGATGATTTTGCCGCGTTTTCTGCCGCGTTTGCCGAACGGTACCGTGGACGTGTAGACTACATTATCGTCGGAAATGAGCCTAATTTGAGCTTTGAGTGGGGCATGCAGCCCGTGAATTCGGCCGATTATGTAGCATTGTTGCACAAAGTGTATCCGGCAATCAAGATGGCCAATCCCGATGCCGTCGTCCTAGCCGGTGCGTTGGCACCGACATTGGAGCCGCCAGGTTCAGCCAATGGCCTCAACGATTTGCTCTATCTCGAAGAACTGTACGCGCAGGGCGCGGATAATTTTTTCGACGCGCTGGCAGTCCACACGTACGGTTTTACCTTTCCGCCTGATGCGGAACCTGGGCCAGATTTGCTCAACTTTCGGCGCGTGGAATTGTTACGCGACATCATGATTCGCTATGGCGATGGCGATACGCCAATCTACATTACTGAAACCGGCTATAATGATCATCCGCGCTGGTCGTTGGCAGTCAGCCCGGCCGAGCGCATCCGCTATTCGGCCGATTCAATCCGTTACGCTATCTCCAACTGGCCGTATGTCGATGTGATCGTACTGTGGAAACTGCGCACGCCGTATCCCGACAACAGCTACCGCGATTATTACACGCTAGTGACACCGGAATTTGTTGAAAAACCGATTTACACTGAGTTGAAGCGTCTGACCGGCAATGAATAAGCACCTGATGCACTGTGCGACACTGTTTCTGCTCCTTCTGGCAGCGGCTTGCACGCGGCAAGATGCAACTTGGCAGCGCATTGCGCAAGATGGTGTGCTGCGCATTGGCATGGATCCGACGTTTCCCCCCTTTGAGGAATTTGCCTTTGATACCGTGCAAGGCATTGATGTTGATTTGGCGCAAGCGCTGGCTACAGAACTGGGGTTGACAACGGAGTTTGTCTTTTTAGGTTACGACGGCTTGTACGATGGGCTGGCGGTGGGGCGCTACGATGTGCTGCTTTCCGGCATCGTGCCCGATATGCGCCGCACGCAGGATTTTGCCTTCAGTGAGCCGTATTTTAATGCCGGATTGGTGTTGATCACGCGTGCAGACAGCGCTATCGGCCGAATACAAGAGATGGCTGACCGCACACTTGCTGTCGAGTTGGGCGCTGACGGCCATGTAACAGCTACCGAATGGCAACGACAATTTCCTGACCTGACTGTAGTGCCGTTGGCGTCCGCGGAAGCGGCGCTGCAAGCTGTACTAGACGAATCGGCCGATGCAGCGCTGGTCGACAACATCAGTGCACAGCTCTTCCTCGCCGCTGAACCAGCCTTGATCATCGTTGATGAAGCCGTAACCGTGGAACCATTTGCCGCCGTTGTCCGTATAGAAGACGAGGAGTTATTGCGCCGGCTTGACGAAGTGCTGCAAAAGGTGGCGGAATCGGGTAAGCTGCAACAGATAATCAGTCATTGGATGCGACCTTGAACGCGAAGATCGTGAAATTCGAGCAAGTGACGCTGCTATTTGTGTCACAGGCTGTCCGGTTGCTACAAATTTCGGCCGAAACCCACTATAATCAGGTTTGAATCAGGAGCTTTTATGACTCACCTTTCTGCGCGAAAATGGTTCTTTCCAGTATTGACAACCGCGTTCCTGTTGACAATTTTGCTGGTTGCCACCGTCACAACGACTACCGCGCAAACCAAAACATTTTATTGGGATCGCTTTGACGTTGCCGTTAACGTTCTGACAAACGGTGATCTCGACATCACCGAAGACCAAACCATTGTATTTGGCGGGGATGACTTCACCTACGGCTACGCCACCATTGACAAAAACAGACTTGACGCTATCAGCAACATTACTGTGCGTGAAGGTGACCGCGTTTTCACCCAATCCGCCAGCCAGGCGCCCTACACGTTTTCTGTCGAAGATAATCGCGACAGCGTCACGATAAACTGGTATTTTCCACCGACACAAGGCGAACACACGTACACGTTCGGTTACACGGTTGAAGGCGCAGCCCAGGTCAATGACAATGGGGACGAAATTGTCTGGATGGCTATACCACAGGATGTGCCGGGTCGCATTGACAACAGTACCGTTACGTTTACCATGCCACCCAATGTGCCGGTCTTAAGTACGTGGGGCGCGGTCAATGGCATCGACGAGGACAGTGTTATCATCTCAGTGAGCGAGGATGGGCGTCGCGCCACATTCACAACGACTCAACCGCTTTACGGCGATACACTCATCACCGGTGTGCGTTTTGAGCATGGTTTGCTTCCCATTGCTACGCCTGATTGGCAGCAACGCGAATCGATTGAGGGTGCACTTAATCTGACTTTCCTCGTATTGGCATTACTCATTCTTGTCGGTGGCCCATTGTTGGTACTGGCAATCTGGTATTCACTGGGTCGTGATCCCGAAGTCGGCATCGTGGCCGATTATTTGCCGGAGCCGCCTTCCAACTTGCCACCCGGTGTTGCCGGTACGCTGATCGATGAGCGAGCGGATATGAAAGATATTGTCGCTACCATCGTCGATCTGGCGCGGCGTGGTTACATCATTATTCAGGAAGAAAAGAGCGATCATCTGTACATCAGAACAGAAAAAGCGGCCGAAAATTTGCGCTCCTACGAAAGACAATTGCTCACACGTCTATTCGGCAAGAAAACGGAGAGAAAACTCAGCGATTTGCGCTATAAGTTTTCCAATGCGTTGCCCTCGCTGCGGAGCAGCTTGTATGAAGAACTGGAAAAAGAGGGTCTTGTACCCGTTTCGCCACAGACCATTCGCACGCGCTTTGGGTGTTTAACTGGCCTGGCTGTAGTAGTAGGCTTTCTACTGTTCTTGATCCCGTCTATGTTGACTGATGTTGGTCTGGCTGTTTGCATCGGTATCGGTTTTGTTCCCACTATCATCGCGCTGGCCGTTGCGAGTCGCCACATGCCGCGTAAAACGGAACTGGGTGCATTGGAAGCGGCCAAGTGGGAAGCGTTCAAGAATTATCTTATGGATATCGAACGGTACACTGATTTGAAGGAGGCGACTGACATTTTTGACACTTACTTGCCGTATGCCATCGCTTTTGGACTGGAACACAGTTGGATCAGTAAGTTTTCGCGTTTGGCGACGACGCCGATTCCGCCGTGGTACGGTCCGGTTGGCTATCCTCGGCCGATTTATCATATGGGCGGCAGTCCGCGCCCGGCTACGACGTCAACCAGTGGGGGAGGCATGTCAATGCCCACGTTGGAAGGTATGTCGCAAAGCATGACCGGTGGCCTGGAAGGCATGTCCAAAGGGTTGACGCGGATGCTCGATTCGACTTCAACCGTGTTGCAAAGCACCCGTTCGACGAGCAGTAGTTCAGGTGGGGGTAGTTTTTCAGGCGGGTTTAGCGGTGGCTTCTCCGGCGGTGGCTCGCGCGGTTTTGGCTAAATCGCAATTCTCATAGCTTGATGTGACGCTTTCAGCTTTTTTGCCGACTAACATAGCAACAGGACAAGACGCATGGGAAGAACAATTGGTTATATCTTGATCGGTGCAGCAGTTGTTGTACTCATCGTTGGGGCGCTGATCATGTTTGGGGCAGAAGGGCGCTCATTTGGCGCTTCGATGCTCGGCTTTGGCATGATCGTCATACCTCTTGTGCTCATTCTGGGTGGATTTGGCGTTTACATGGTGTATGCCGGGCAGCGTGAAGCCGAGCAGATGGCGCATGTCAAGCAACAGCGGGAATTGCTGAGCATTATTCAAACGCGCGGGCAGGCCAACATCAGTGATGTTGTCATTGAGATGAATTCGACGCAGGATGAGGTCAAGCACATGATCCACGATCTTGTCGGCAAGGGATTGTATTCCGGTTATATTAACTGGAATGATGGTATTTTGTACTCGGAGCAGGCAAGCCAGTTGCGTGAGCTGACGGCATGCCGCAATTGTGGCGGTCAATTGGAATTGGCCGGCAAAGGTGTTGTGACGTGTCCTTACTGTGGCACAGAATATTTCTTATGAGCAAGGAGCGAACATGAGTGACAGCAAGTTAGATTTTAATCTGTTTGGAGATGATGAGGAGCCGGTAGAATCGGCCGAAAAAGAAAGCGGTACGATCTATGACAAAATCGAGTCCGAATCGACAGTGTTCGGCAAAATCCTCTCCAAAATACCGGGTTTTAGCGGCATGGTGGAGAAAAGCCGTCGCCGCGAAGCAGACCAGATGGTGCGTTCGTACATCGTCAGGCAATTGGAAGAAGCCCGGTTGCAGTTGGGTAATGTGCAATCAGATATGAGCGGCGACATTCTCAAGGCAATTGATTATGCAGAACCAATCGGCCGAATTGATACCCGTCTCATGGGATTGATCGGCAAAATCGACGATGCGCCGGTCGGCTACGCCGGCCTGTTCGACGCCGTCAAAATCAAGGAAGAAGAACTGGCAGAAATTTACGACTTTGACGCTGCCATGCTTGACCATGCCGATTACATCACTGCCGGTGTGGCCGCCTTGCGCAAAACAGTACGCGATGACGGCGATATCAGCAGTGCCATTCGTGATCTCAACAACGCCGTCACAGAGGCTAACACTGTATTTGCAGCCCGACAAGATATGCTTGCGGGCATAGAATAGTAACTTCTCAGAAAAGCGCGACAGACCCCAGGGGTTTGGGCGTATTGCCGGAAGTAAACTCATTCTATTGCGAAACCCCTGGGGTCTTTTCCCCGGGAATTTGAGAAGATACATAGAATAGAGAGAAGTAACAAGAGGTGACAGTCACGTATAAGCCGACTGAAACCGGAAGTCAATTGCAAATTGAGGCAGTGTGAGGTGCGTTGGCGCTTCTGGCTGCACAAGGAGAAACAAAATGGCAGTATTTGATCGCGTCGCAATCGACGATTGGGGCCGGGACGAAATTGTACGCAAATTCCCGCGCGGTGGCCTGGGCGACATCAAGCTCGGCTCACCGTGTATTGTCAATCCGTATGAAGTCGCCGTGTTTGTGCGTAGCGGCAAGGCCATGGGCACGCTGGAGTCAGGAACCCATGTCTTGACCTCCGCCAATGTCCCATTCCTGACCAATCTGGTTGAGGGCAGCTTGTTTGGCGGCAAGAATGTGTTCACCGCCGACGTGTATTATGTCAAAACATCTGACATGACATTGAAGTGGGGCACGGCGCAACCCATCATTGTCGAGCATCCGCAGCGTAGTCCCGGTGCCACAGCCATGATCGGTAACGGTAATTTCATCCTGAAGGTGAAAGATCCATGGCGTTTCCTGCAAGCGATGGACGCATTCCGTGATGTCGTCCGATTCCCGCAGATCAAGGATCGCCTCGACCCGGCTATCGGTGTCATGATGCAAGACAAGCTCAGTGAGTTGGCGATTGCGCGCAATCTGAGTCCAGCGCAGATTCAGTCGTTCTCTCAGGAATTAAACGATCTGCTGAGCGGCTTGCTGCAGACTGATTTTGATGCATTGGGCATGACGTTGGTAGATTTCAACATTCGACTCAGCCCCCATCCCAATTCACTGGAAGTGGTCACGCGTATGGGCTACGGCACGAGTTATTCACAAGTCGCGGCGTTGGACGCAGCACAGGCTGCCGCAGAAAATCCTTCCGGCAGCAGTCTGGCAGAAACCGGCCTCGGTTTGGCTGGTTTGCAGGCGGCGCAGCAGCAGATGATGAATCAGCAGCTAATGCAACAGCAGATGACGCAGCAGCAGATGGCACAGCAACAGCCTTCGGCCGAAACGAGTGGTGGCGCCATGCCCGATGTGATGACTCCGGAGCAAGCCGCTGCTATCATGCAAGTCAGTGAGGCCGACATCATCTCTGCCATCGAATCCGGCGACTTGAAAGCCCGCAAGATTGGCAGCGCTTACCGCATTTCCAAGGCGAATCTCGAAGCATTCCTTTCCGGTTAGCATCGTCCAGGTGACTGTCACTGGCGAACCGCGTTCGTAAGAAGTGACAGTCACCTCCTACACCATCGCCTCAAGAATGCCTGTCGATTGGGCGCTGCCTTCGCGGCGCAGCGCCTGATGCTCCCATCCGTTGCCGGATACAAGAAAATAGTAAGCAGCGCCGACACCCGGAATATCGCTGATCAAGCGCAAAAACTCCTTATTCTGGCGGCCTTTTTCGGCCGATGGCACTTGCGTTAGTGGATTGCTGTATTCGGTGACGAAGAGCAGTTTATCAGGGAATTGTTTGCGATATTCACGTACCAGTCTCGTTGCACCAGAACGCACCTCATCCATATTGGCAAAGTATGCGTGTAAACCGACAAAATCGGCTGCTGCAACGGCCGGTGCTGCATCTGCCAGAAACCGTTTGCTGTCCATCCGGAAGCCACTGTCCGGGCCAACTTGATAGAACGTATCCGCGCCGGGTGACAGACCAGGGAAACCAATCTTGATGTGGCTGCCAAAGCGCAATTTGAGCAAGCGTTGTACTTCGATGAAGAAATCGGCGAATTCTGCACCGTCTTTCCACGATCCGTTTACGCCTGCTGCATCCAGCCCTTCGTGCGTCAGATTGGGTTCGTTGTGCATCTCGAAGTAGCGTACTCCGGCGTTGACAAGGCGTTCCATATCGGGCGCGACTGCGTCGACAAAATCCTGCGGGGACAAATCGCGCCCGCCCCACGATTCGTAGAGGCGTGCCAGCACAAAGTCGGTGTTGAGGTCGTAGCCGAATAGTTCAGATGTAGTGATGCCGCTCATCACTTTGACGGTGTCGAACTGGCCGTCGGTAATTTCAAAGTCCCATGATTGTGGATGGCGGTTGGCGCGATCGTGTATACCGGACAGCGTTCGGCCGAAAGGCCATGCTGGTCCTGTGTAGACTAACGTATTGGAAATATCGCTGATGCCGTCCTCGCCCGGCTGCATCCCGGAAGGCGTTGTCGTTGAGCGATAGAACAATGCCGATTTGATCGCTTCGAGTAGGGCAGGTTCGCCGTCTGATACGCGTGTTTGCCGACCGTAACGCGACAACAACGTCAGCGCTTCGCCCGTGATCGGGTCGTAGATCAGGTAATCATTACCCTGGCGCTCTTTGCAGACAACCCAATGCTGGTCGAGATCGGGATTGTAAGGCGTCAATGGGGTCGCATCGACCTGGAAAATGACCATGTCGCCACGTGCCAGACTGGCGTCGATGCGTTGCAGCAAATTGCCGTCCAGTTGTGCGTAGAGCGCACCTGTGTCCAGTTTTGGTTTATAGTTGCCGTGAAATTGAACGTGGTCGTAGGCGGCTGCCGGCGCGATGAAAAATATGTCAGAACCGACATATCCTTGCCCCGGCGGCAATTGCAGAAAGCGATCATTGGCTGTTCTGGGTGTCACGTTTTCGCCGAACCCGTTGAGAATCATGGCGAAGCAGGTGACGAGGCAGCCATAGTCGCCAAATGTGCGCGGTCCGTATCCCAGAACGCGATTGCGCCAGCGAATATCGTTTTGCGAGTATAGTTTTATGTTGTTTGGTTGCGGTGTTGCCTCAATCTTGACCCAGAATTGATCGCCGAAGAGTACTTCGCGGTCGTCTTGAAGGCGCCAGTAACTAATGTAGGGTTGTGACCGTGGCGCAGGTGCCATCATTGGTACAGTCAGCACAGCCTCTTCACCCGGGCGAGTATGCGGCACTTTGATGCTGACTTGTGTGGACATGTAGGCGTCACCACCGGTGAATACGAGGCGATAGCCATCGTTCCAGATGCGCTCGCCGTTGTTGCGTACTTGCCATTGTTTGCTGAAGGTCGAACCGGTTACGATTTTAGTGTCATCCGGGATGGTTAGATCGGCCAGGAATTGGCTGTCGCTCGATTTGAAAATGTCCGGTGGCTGCGGCGGATCGGTTACGATGATGCGCAGCCACATGATGTCGCCGAATTGTGTGCCGCCGGGGTCTGTCAACTGCCAGTCAGTGAATTGCAGCGTGTCACGCGGCGGCAGCGCTTCCATCGGAATCGTGATGTTGACTTCTTCGCCAGGCGCGACTGTCGCCCTGTCGGTGACATCGGCCAAATTGAACGTGGGTCGGGCTGCCATGAGTTTGCTGCCCTGTTCGATGTTGATGAGGCGCACTGTGAATATGTTATCCCACGTTGTTGCGCCTGTGTTGCGCATGCGCCAGGTCGGCTCAAATACAGTTCCTTCCGGGACACCGTCGAGATCATGGGTGGTATGGAATGTGACAAATTGAGCTTGATTCATGGTCGAGTCCTCAGCGAAACGATGTGCACGATTTGCAAGAAGCCGAAAGCAGCGTTATTGTTGTCAGCCGGAGCAATTTCGGCCGATAACGCCACCATTGTACGTGAAATTGTCGTGAAGGGCAGGGGATTTGGTCAGAAAAATTACTGCCCCGCAAACCGGCCGGCTTGCGGGGCAACATCTAATGGAGGAGCGGTATGTTCTATTATCATAGTAATAGATCGGGAATCATATTGCCAGTGGCAGTTCACTTCGTTATGGTGATTTTTCCGTGGCATTTGAGGGGCACACCGAGTAACGTAGCTAGCCGTAAAGCTAAAGGCTCCACAACAATTGATGTTGCAGAGCCTTTACATTAGAGGAGGTAGTCAATTTGCTGAATACTACCAGTATAGCAAAATTGTTACCTGATGCTAGTGAATTTTGGAACAAATCAGGCATTCACCGGATCGATTACGCATTCAGATCACGTTCTTGAGCCGGCACCAATGGAGTTGTATCGAGAATTCGGCCGAAAGCAGTCAGAAGTTCGCCACATCATGATGCTCTCCATCTGCAACCAATCTTTGGAACGCACCAACCCTGCGCTATGCCTGCGAAACCGCCAGCGCCTGCTCCAAATCTGCCAGAATATCGTCGATATGCTCAATCCCGATGCACAGACGAATCGTATCCGGCGTAATACCGGCCAGTGCCAATTCATCATCTGTTAGCTGTCGGTGGGTTGTCGAGGCCGGATGCGCAGCCAGCGATTTGGCATCACCGATGTTGACCAGCCGCTTGAACAACTGCAGCGCATCGTAAAACTTGACGCCTGCCTCAAATCCACCCTTTACGCCAAACGTCAACAACGCAGACGGACGACCGTTCGTATATTTCTGTGCCAATTCAAAGTATGGCGAATCGGGCAATCCGGCGAAGCTGACCCATTCGACCGCATCGTGCTTGTTGAGCCAATTGGCGACGGCTAGCGCGTTGTCGCAATGGCGTTCCATCCGCAGCGGCAATGTCTCCAGTCCCTGCAAAATCAGGAAGGCGTTAAACGGGCTGATGGCGGCACCGGTGTTGCGTAACGGGACGGTTCTGGCTCGGCCGATAAACGCCGCCGGCCCCAACGCTTCCGTGTAAACCACGCCGTGATATGATGGTTCCGGTGTGCTGAGCATCGGGAACCGCTCGGCATGTTCTGCCCACGGGAAGTTGCCCGAATCGACGATGACGCCGCCGAGCGAGTTGCCGTGACCGCCGATGTACTTGGTCAATGAATGCACGACGATGTCCGCACCATATGCGATTGGCTTGATCAGCGACGGCGTGGCAACCGTGTTATCGACTATCAGCGGCACGCCATGTTTGTGCGCAGCGGCGGCCAACGCTTCAACATCGGCGATATTGCCCGCCGGATTGCCGATGGTCTCGCAAAAAACAGCGGCGGTCTTGTCGTCGATCAACGCCTCGATCTTTTCCGGGCTGTCATCGGCAGCGTAACGCACGTCGATGCCGAGTTTGGGTAGCATGTGGGTGAACAGCGTCACCGTACCGCCGTAGAGCAACGGCACCGAGACGATGTTGGCTCCTGCTTCGGCAATGGTCAGGACGGCGTAGGTGATCGCAGCACTACCTGCGCTGGTCACGAGTGCGGCAATACCGCCTTCTAGCGCCGCCAGCCGCTGCTCCAACACATCCTGCGTCGGATTCATGATCCGGGTATAGATGTTGCCGGGTACAGCCAGATTGAACAGGTCGGCACCGTGTTGGGCGTCATCAAATTCGTAGGCCACGGTTTGATAAATCGGCACTGCGACCGCTTTGGTCGTCGGGTCGCTTTGGAATCCGGCGTGAATGGCTAATGTTTCGTCTTTCATGGTGTCTCCTTAAAGCTTTTAGCTGACAGCGATTAGCCCTCAGCTGTTGATGGTTTTCGTAATTTGAGCGGGTCGTCCGGATCGATACCATCCATGAACAGTTTGCGGCGGTCGAGATGGGTCAGTTTGTAGACCAAACCGAGCCAGTTGTTAACGATGGCTTTGGCAGTATCGCCCCAGGTGTTGTCGAGATAGGGGAGAAAGGCGTCTTCCGGAAATTCAGGTATGGGCAAACGTAGTTGCTGGGCCAGCAAGGCGCGTTCAATGTAGGTTTCGGCGATGGTGATGCATTCGGCCGAAAAGTAGTTCTCAGGATACGGCGGCGGTCTGTCCAGCTCACCGTGCAGAAACCGCAGCACTTCCCGCTTGTACTCCTTGAGCAAACTATTGATGCTGTACTCCGGATGACCCTGAAAATACACCTTGCGGAACTGATCCGGGCTGACCACCAGGTGCACACCTGCGTCGCGACTCTCGACCAGAATGACAAGCCCGGCAGCTTCCAATTGCTGTCGCGAAATCTCGTTCCAACGCGAATGCGGTGTGTCAAAACGCGTATTGATGTTGCGCAGCAACGGATGTTTCGTGCCGTTGATGCGATGGCTGTAGACGCCCCATTTCTTGGCCGGCATCAATTGGCGCTCAATGCCGTAGAAATACTTTACCAGCGCGTGTGTTGCCAGGCACGAACACAAAACAGACGTAACATTGTCATCTGCCCACGCCATCACATCTGCCAGCGGTTCCCAGAACGGCTCCTGATCAAGCGACGGATTCGATACATTTGCGCCTGTAATGATCAGGGCATCCAGACCGTCTGTGCGCACTTGCTCGAATGTCGTGTAATAAGTGTCGATATACGTTTGCGTGTCACTGCTGCGCTCCAGACCCGGAATAGTAAACGGGTGTACATAAAACTGGGCGATCTGGTTGCTGTTGCCGACCAGTGCCATAAACTGACGCTCCGTAACTTCCAATGCTGCGTCCGGCATCATATTCAACAGACCAATATGCAGTTCGCGAATGTCCTGATGCACAGCACGGTTCAGATCGACAATCTCTTCACCGCGCTGGCGCAGGCGCTCAAACGTCGGCAGGTTAGTATGAGCTACGAGTGGCATAGCATTTCTCTCGACAGATAACGGTAGAACAGGCATCCTGTCTGTTCAGACTCAGACAAACTGCCTGAGCTACGTATGAATTGATTTGGGTTCGCTAAACCGGTTTGTGTGCAGGTTCGGGGGGTGGTTTATGCAGAACAGGTGGAGCTACGGCGAGAGTCATGGGCCGGGGATGGTTGGCCACAGTACCCTCGCTTAAGACAGTTACATAGGTGCATTATGTCCTGCATCATCTTCAACATAAAAAGCAGTATAGCACGGGAAGCAGACACGTCAATCTTCTGCCTTTGGGAGGATAGATAAAAAGAGTGGCAGAGGAAGCCCGGTGGCCCGGGCCGCCCCTGCCGAACAGTGAGGAGGAAAACTTATTTGGGGACTTCGGATTTTCGATTTCGGAACTATGCCGAAATCCGACATCACAAATCCGAAATCAAACTAATCGGCCGCAACCGGTGCGAACTGCTCTTCTTCTGTTGAGCCGCTCAGTGCCGCTGTCGATGCCTTGCCCGACATGATCGTTTGCTGCACATCGTCGAAGTAGCCCGCGCCGACAAAGCTCTGGTGCTTGATCGCCTTGAAACCAACGTCCTGCAATGCGAATTCACGCTCCTGCATTTCGGTGTACGCACCCATGCCCCGCTTGGCGTAACCTTGTGCTAGGTCGAACATACCCAAATTGAGTGAATGGAAACCAGCCAGCGTTACAAACTGGAATTTGTAACCCATCTTGCCCAACTCTTCCTGGAACGTCTCGATCGTGTCCACGTCGAGGTTGAGGCGCCAGTTGAATGAGGGTGAGCAGTTATAGGCCAGCAATTTGCCCGGATATTGGGCGTGAATTGCTTCGGCAAATTTCCGTGCCACTTCGAGATCGGGCTTGCTTGTTTCCATCCAGAGTACATCGGCGACCGACGCATAAGCCAAACCGCGCATGATGCTGTAGTCGAGACCATTGCGCACGTGGAAGAACCCTTCATCTGTGCGATTTTCGGAGACGATGAAATCGCGGTCGCGTGGATCGATATCGCTGTTGAGCAAATTGCCGGATTCAGCGTCGGTACGTGCCACGATAATGCTTGACACCCCGGCTATGTCGGCGGCAAGGCGTGCGGCAACCAGTTTGTTGACGGCGTCCTGAACGGGAATCAGCACTTTGCCGCCCATGTGACCGCATTTTTTGGCGGAGGAAAGTTGATCTTCGAAGTGAACGGCAGCCGCCCCAGCTTCAATCATCGCCTTCATCAATTCGAAGGCGTTGAGGTTGCCGCCAAAACCGGCTTCGGCGTCGGCAAAGATAGGAGCCATCCAATACATGCCGTTTTTACCGTATTGGTGATGAATCTGGTCGGCGCGCATCATGGCATTGTTGATGCGTGCAACCAATTTGGGAGCGCTATCGGCCGGATAGAGGCTCTGGTCGGGATAGGTATGCGACGCACCATTGGCGTCAGCGGCGACTTGCCAGCCGCTTAGATAAATCGCCTCGAGGCCGGCCTGTACCATTTGCACAGCTTGATTGCCGGTTACTGCACCCAACGCACGGACAAACGGCCGATTGTGCATGAGATACCACAGGCGCTCAGCGCCCATTCTTGCCAATGTGTGCTCGACTTTGAAACTGCCACTGAGACGGATGACATCTTCGGCCGAATACGGACGCTCAATGCCCTTCCACCGTGGATTGGTTGCCCATTCCTTTTCCAAGGCCGCAATCGCTTTCTGATCAAACATAAAATCTGCCTCCCTCTGCATCAAAGTGGTTAGAATAGTGGTTTGTGAACCGGCTCAATCCAGATGACCGTAAGCCGGAATGGTCAAAAAATCAGTGAACGTGTCCGCCGTAACCAGTTCATCGAGCAGTGCCACCGCCTCTTCGAATTTGCCTTGTGCGAACGCGTCTTCACCGACAGCGGAACGGATACGCGCCATCGCCTGCGGAATGAACGAGCGATATAGCTCAACGGTAATCGGCCGACCGTCTTCCAGCTTCACGTTAGGATTGTGGAGCCATTCCCACAACTGTGAGCGAGAAATTTCGGCCGTTGCCGCATCTTCCATCAAGTTGTAAATCGGCACACAGCCGTTGCCACGCAGCCATGATTCCAGGTATTGTAAGCCAACATCGATATTGACAATGAACCCGTCCTCTGTGATGGTCCCGTCTGGTACAGCCAGCAAATCGTCACGCGTGATGTGGACATCTTCCAGCTTGCGATTGATCTGGTTGGGCTGCGGCATATACTCGTCAAAGACATCTTTGGCAACACTGACCAAATCGGGGTGGGCGACCCATGTCCCGTCGTGTCCGTCACGGGCTTCGCGCAGCTTGTCCTGGTGTACCTTTTCAATGGCAATGCGGTTCGCTTCAGGATCGTTTTTGATCGGAATTTGTGCTGCCATGCCGCCCATCGCGTGGATGTTGCGGCGGTGACAGGTCTGGATCAGTAGCAGCGAATAGGAACGCATCAAATGTGTCGTCATCGTGACCTGAGCGCGATTGGGGAAGTAAAATGAAGGGATATTGCGGAATTTGCGGATAGCGCTAAATATATAATCCCAGCGACCGCAGTTGAGGCCGGCGGAGTGATGGCGCAGTTCCCAAAGAATTTCGTCCATCTCAAACGATGCCAGAATGTTCTCAATTAACACAGTGGCCCGGATGGTGCCTTGCGGTATGGTTAATTTGTTCTGCGCCAGCACAAAAACATCGTTCCAGAGCCGGGCTTCGCGGTGATTTTCCAGTTTGGGCAGATAAAAGTACGGTCCGCTGCCTTTGTCGAGCAAAGCGCGTGTGTTGTGGTAAAAGTAGAGACCAAAATCGAACAAGCCGCCGGACATCGGCCGACCGTCGACCAGGACATGTTTTTCTTCGAGATGCCAGCCGCGCGGACGTACCATCAGCGTGGCAATGTCGTCGTTGAGGCGGTAAGTGACCTGTTTAGTCGGGTGGAAATAGTCGATGGTGCCGTTTATAGCGTCGCGCAGGTTGATCTGGCCTTCAACACAGCCGGCCCAGGTTGGAGAATGTGAATCCTCGAAGTCGGCCATGAAGACGTTGGCACCGGAATTGAGCGCGTTGATGATCATTTTGCGGTCGACAGGACCGGTAATTTCAACACGACGATCTTGCAAATCGTCGGGAATGGGTGCGACTGTCCAGTCACCGGCACGAATGGCGGCTGTTTCCGGCAGGAAGTCAGGCATGGAGCCACCGTCGATCATCATTTGACGGTCAACGCGGTCGGCCAGCAATTGGCGACGACGGTCGCCAAAGGCGCGTTCCAACTCGGCAACAAAGGCCATGGCGTCAGGGGTTAGTATGTCACTGTATGCGGGGGTGATGGGGCCTGTAATTTCAATGCCTTGTGGCATCATCTCGAACTCCTCACTGTCTTTGATGTGCTTTTCGGCCGATAATTGTTGCGAATTTCGTTAGCGCGCGATGTTCGATAAGGGCTGCTAATCATTCGCGAATATCCTTTATCAGCGAATATTCGCTGAGAGTATAACTGTCATGACGCGATGTGTCAAGGAAATTCAATGTATTGTTTTCGTGTCGAAACCAACCCAAAGACGACCGAATTGTGGTAAAGTGGAGGGTGATTTAGAACACAGATGACGCTTAAAAATGGATAATGCAGGACGGTTTGCCGGCCTTCTCTGTCTTATCCGCGATGAGAAATCGCCGTGAGAAATCGCCATGAGAACAGACCTTGTAACTATCATCTTTGGCTTGAAAGTGCGGCAGGCGCGCGAGAAAAAGGGGTTGAGTTTGAAGGAATTCGCCGCCCGCTGCGAGATGTCGGCGTCTTACATTACTGAAATCGAGAAAGGACGCAAATATCCCAAGATCGACAAAATTATGAAAATGGCGTCAGTTCTGGATAAAGATTACGATGATCTCGTCTCGATTCGGCTTGATCCGTCGCTGCGTCATCTCGAATCAACCTTGTCCGCACCGTTGTTACAGGCGTTCCCGTTCGACGAGTTTGGGCTGGACATTGCCGATCTGGTCAACTTGCTCACTCGCGCTCCGGACAAGGCCAGCGCATTGTTACGGACCATTCTGGAAATCGGCCGACGGTACGATATGAAGGATGAGCACTTTTTGCGTGCCGCCCTGCGCTCGTATCAAGAAATCAACGACAATTACTTCCCCGATCTTGAAGAGGCTGCGGTCACGTTTGCAGTGCAACACGATTTGACCGTGCCCATATCACTCGGCGACGCAGCCGCCGTGTTGCAGAAAAAGTACAATTATGACATCGATATGGACACGTTGGCTGATGATGGTGTGCTGTCCGGCTACCGTTCGTTGATGGTCAAGGGTCGTCCACCGCGAATTCTCGTCAACAATCATCTCAACGAAACGCAGATCAAATTCCTGCTGTTGCGTGAAATAGGGTACCAGACTCTCAAGCTCAAAGGGCGTGCTTACACATCCCCACCGGAAGTGGTTGAATCATTTGAGCAGGTATTTAACGATTTTCAGGCGTCCTATTTTGCGGGGGCGTTGTTGATGCCGCGTGTGGAGATTTTGGCAGATATTGAGGCGTTTTTTGGGCAGGAGACATTTCGGCCGAATTTGTTGCAAGATATGCTTACCAACTATCGCGTCACACCAGAGATGCTGCTTTATCGGTTCAGCGAACTCGTGCCGCAACATTTCGGCATCGGCATCCATTTCCTGCGTTTCCACGACGCCGATGGCGATTACCATCTGGTCAAACAGCTCAACATGAGCCAGTTGCCCTTGCCCAGCGGCATTGGTCTCAACGAACATTACTGCCGCCGCTGGTTGACGACGCGCTTGTTGCAGGAGATGGTCGATGCTGTGCCGGTTTCGGCCGAAATGGTGGCGTCCAACGGCATCTATGCCCAACGTGACGGCACACTGGAAATAGAAAAACCGCACATCGGCGTGCAATTGTCGGAATATTTTGGCTCTGGAACGCGCTTCTTGTGCATGGGATTCGGTCGACCGTTGGCGCTATCGCCCCACGTCAATACCAGTGTCATTATCGGTTTCCGTGTCGACGCCGATCTCGGCTCAACCATCCACTTCGTCGATGATCCCGACGTGCCTGTGACGGTGATCAACGAGACATGCGAACGTTGCCCGCTCACCGAAACACAATGCACGATGCGCGCTGCCCCACCGCGTGTGCTGCGTAGCCGCGAAGCCCGCGCCGAACGGCAAAAAGCGGTACAGGCATTGCTCGCCGAACTGCGCAGTTGACAGGAGATGGGGGGACTGAAGATTGGAGATTGAGAGAACTGTCCAACCTCCAATCTCTACTCCCCACTCCCACTTTCCCCTTCCCCCATCGTGTCTCTCCTCAACCGCTTTAAGCCGCAGCCAATTCCCCGTGCCGCAGGCGTGACCTATCGTGCAACTGTTGTCACGCTGGCAGCGCGATTTATGGATGAATTGCTCAGTGGCTTACCCGATGTGCTCATGCCAACGATTCGAGCGACGCTGGGGCTGAGTTACGCGCAAGTAGCGCTACTGCCGTTGGCATTGAATTACGTCGGAGCCGTGATTGAACCCTTTGCCGGGCTGCTCATGGATGTGTGGCAGCGTAAATGGTTGATGGCATTCGGCGCAGCGGTGGTCGGTGTCGCTGTGATGGTGATGGGTATCGCGCCTACCTTTGCGATTATGCTGCTCGGGTTTGCGTTGTACGGCGTGGGCAGTGGACCACTGGCACATTCGGCCGATGTGACGCTCGTTGAGACTCATCCCCAGGCGCCGGATCGCATTTATGCGCGCTCTACGCTTATCGACACAGTCGGCGCATTGCTCGCGCCGCTACTGGTGACGGTGACGGTGCTGCTCGGACTGGGTTGGCGCGGCTTGCTTGTGGCTGCTGGTGCGTCCAGCGTTGTCTACGCCTTGATTATCTGGCGTACCCGGTTTGCTGCGCAAAAAGGTGAATTGGCAGAAGGGGAATCGGTGTGGCGGGCATTCGGCCGAAATATTCGCGATGTGCTCGGCAATCGCCGCGCCTTGCTGTGGTTGGCGTTCCTGTTTGTTTTTCAGATTTTTGAGACGCCGTTTGTCTTCAAAACCATCTGGCTCAATGAACAGGTCGGCATGAGTCAAGCGTTGATCGGGGTCTATGTTGCGTTGGAGATGGGCGTCGGCATTGTATCGCTCCTGTTTCTCGACCGTTGGTTGCAGCGCACCCATCATTTGCGTATTTTGGCCGTTGCCTGTTCCGGGTTGCTGCTGTTGTATCCGCTCTGGTTAGGTCTGCCCGGCATATGGTCACGTTTCTTGCTGGTGCTACCGTTGATTTTTCTGCAAGCTGTCATTTGGCCGATCAGCAAAGCGCAGTCGCTGGCCAGTGCGCCGGGGAAAGGGGGCACAGTGTCGGCTGCGCAATCACTGTTTGGCTTTGTGCCGTTCAGTGTTATTTTTGCCTTTGGAGCGGAGCAATTTGATCTGACCAGCGCCATGTTGTGGACACTCGTCATCGCGCTCGTTTTGCTGCTGGTGTTGATTGCTTTGTTAGCGCGTTCTGAGCGTGGTTAAGCAGAGCGGCAGATTGCACCGATTACATCGATTGAGTTCGATTGTCACGAGAAGGAAAATATCTATGACAAAATGGAAAACATTGGATAGTCGACTCGTTCTCGAGCACCCTTATTTGCGCGTCACGCTCGATGCCGTTGAATTACCGGACGGCACAGTGATTCCCGATTGGCCGATTGCGTCGATGCAGGATTATGTCAATGTCGTCGTACTCAATGCAGTAAATGAGCTGTTGGTTTTGGAAGGATATGGGCATGGTTTCGGCCGAATATGTTGGCAGGTCGTCGGTGGTCTGATCGATCCCGGAGAAGACCCACTCACCGCCGCCAAGCGTGAACTTCTCGAGGAAGTGGGTCTCGAATGTGCGCAGTGGGAAGCGCTGGGCAGATTTGTGGGCAGCAAAAATCGCTATTTCGGAACCGGTCACCTCTTTTTGGCGCGGCATCCGACCAAAGTGGCGGAAGGTGGGACGGGTGACCTCGAAACATACACGCTCAACTGGGTTCCTTTGACCCAGGTACGCGAAGCTCTCTTTGCCGGCAAGATTGGTGGTACGGATCACGCACTCAACTTCGCACTGGCATTGTTAAAATTGGAACGATAGCAGCCGGAACTGAAGTCAGATCAGAGAAACCGAGTTTTTGTCAAAAACTCGGTTTCTTAGCCTGTCACAGTCAGAATCTCAGAACGGTCTTTAACGAAATTGTAAATCGCAGGCCAGACTGCTTTGTGTGCCGGATCGAAGTCGCGCATCAATTCGTGACCTGATCCCTCAAAATAGCGCAATTTCTTGTCCGGGTGGGGAATGGCGTTGTAGATTTCTTTCGCTTTTTCCGGGTCGACGGCAGGATCGTGGTCGCCTTGCAAAATCAAAGCTGGGCGGTTGAATTGCGGCCACAATTTGCGACCGTATTTCGCCATTTTGCGCATTTCGTCGAGTGCACTTGTCGGAATTTTAGTCGCATCAGGCAGGGCAGCTTGCACCTCAGGATCATCGAGGTCGAGGCCGGGGTCGAAGTCAAGGACGCGCTGGTAGATCATGTCCTTGTGGCGTTTGAGCATCTTGAGCGGGTAGAACCACGGCATGACGTAACGCAAGCCGGCGAATAGAATCATCCGCTTGTCGGGTTCTTCGTAGAGCGGTGCGAGCATAGCCATTGCGCGAATGTCATCGTTGTGCGTCACCAAATGTGCGCCCAATACGCTGCCCATTGAATGGCCGATAACGAAGATTTCGTCACACAGTGTGCGGATTTCGGTGAGGGCGTTTTCGGCCGAAGCGAGCCAATCCTTGCGCGAAACCCCCTTCATCCGCGACGGCAAATGACCGTGACCGGGCAGCAGCGGACAGTGGACAGTGATGCCGCGTTCGCTGAGGTAGGTTGCCATATCGCGTGAGCTGAGCGGGCTGCCCATGAAGCCATGCAGCATCAGAATACCAGTGGGGCCACCTTGTTTGGTGTAGGGTTTGCGTTCTTCGGGAATTTCCGGACTAATCACATACGACATTGTTGTTCCTCGCGCGCCGTTATTCAGGCCCGCAAGTGTATCACATGGCGTAAATCCAGGGCAGACAAAGCAATCGTCTGTTTAGGCGTTTGAATTTGTTGGAATTCGGCCGAAAAAACAACCTGAGCTACCTATTTCCGAGCTTACTTTTCCTCATCTTCACGTTCAACCGCATCAGTCACAACGTCCGGTTCAAACAAGTTCTGACCACCCCCCATCAAATAAGCTATCCAGAGTGTATCTTTGCGACTGGCGAGCAATGCTTGCACCAACATTGCCATTGGTACAGCAAGAATCGCCCCAATAGAGCCTAATACCCATATCCACAAGACCAACGAAATAAATATCACTGGCATGGAGACGTTTAGCTTACGTTGAAAGTATTGTCTTTTGATTGAGCGGTTTATGATGCCATCAATCAAGAGATATCCAATAACCACGCTCAGCGATTCAATGGCACCAAATTGCACAAGTGCCAGGATAGCCGGTGGAATAATCGCGATGTAAATACCAATTTGCGGCACAAAGCTCATGAAAAAGGCAAATGTGCCCACAGAATAGCGGATTCGATACCCAATAGTAATAGCAAGATTACCTCAAAAACCGAGGCGACAAACCCCAATCCAGCTGTAATCGACATGTAGTGCCGCACTTCACGATTGAAGTGAATGAAGCGTTGAATGTCAGGATTGCGTTCATCAGCAATGTTCCGCACCTTCTGTGGCATATAGGCTGTTTCACGGATCCATACGATTGTAATAACGAGAACTAATACCCAATTGGACGCTCTGTCGAAGAATTCTCGTAGGAAGGTAACAAAAAGAGCAACAAGTCCTTCTGGAGTAAAATACGTATTATTCGCTACCAGGGCTTCCAAACTCAATCCAACCCTGGACAAGAACAAATCCGCACTCGCGCCGAGTTGTACGAAGCGGTTGCTGTAAGCTGTCAATGTGTCAGCGAAGCCGACCACTGAATATGAGACCAAAGCCACAAATCCGACGACAATGATGCTTATGATAAGAATGACGAGCCAAACAGAAATTGTGTTTGGAATACCTTTGCGCTTGAACCAATCGACAAGCGGAGAAGCCGTGATTGCGAGTAACAAGGCGAGTATGATCGGAGAAATAATCTCTCGGGTCGCACGAATAGCCAGCAGCATGATCAAGGTACACGTCACGACGATCAGTAAGGTGACCAGCGGCGAGATGCTATTTTTCTCTTTCATGAAACGCTCGCTTTTAAGGGACAACCTGTATTGATTTCTGATTAACAGGTTGTGGCAATATTACTACACCTATGTTGTACATATCAAGGTTCGGCCGAATCTCGTTCCAGCACTCGTTGTCAGTACGGATGTTGGTGCATCCAATGTCGGGCAATCTCTTCGCGCCGACAGATCCATACATGGTCGTGATCCAGAACGTAGTCGAGAAAACGCGCCAATGCCAGCGCACGTGCCGGATGCCCGCTGACGCGTCCATGCAGACCAATGCTCATCATTTTGGGGCTTTTTGCACCTTCCAGCCACAGCATATCAAACGCATCTTTCAGCAGCTGAAAGAAATCTGCACCGGAAGCAAAACCGGTCGGCAGCAGATAACGAAAATCATTGTTGACGAGTGTGTACGGGATCACCAACTGCGGCGGCGACGTCGGCAGCCAATAGGGCAGATCGTCGTTGTACGCGTCTGATGTGTAGAGGAATCCACCTGCTTCATGGACGAGACGGCGTGTATTGGCGCTGATTCTGCCCGTATACCATCCGACAGGACGCTTGCCGCAGATGCGTTCGATGGTTTCTGTGGTGAGCTGGATATGACGTCGTTCTTCGTCTTCAGCGATGTGGCGATAATCGATCCAGCGGTAGCCATGTCCGGCGATTTCGTGACCATCGGCAGCGAGTTTTCGGCCGATTTCAGGATTGAGTTCCAACGCTCGGCCAACTGCAAATGCAGTCAACGGCAACCGACGCTCTCTAAACGACGCCAGAATTCGCCAGACGCCTGCACGCGATCCGTATTCGTACATGCTTTCAACACTTAAATCGCGTTCACCGGTGCGTGGTGGACGACCCGGTAGTTCGTGCAGATAACTTTCTGATTGGTCGTCACCGTTGAGGATAGTTTGCTCCGCGCCTTCCTCAATGTTGAGGACGAACTGAACTGCCACGCGTGCATCGTTCGGCCAGTGTGGATGGGGTGGTTGACCGCCGTAACCGACCAGATCGCGTTCAGCCATCAACCCAACTCGAACGTCGTCACGCCGAAAATACGTTCGTGCGCGAGATCGGGCGCAGGACCCAAATACATCCGCGCACAGCCGAACACATCAACCATCTGCTGGCGTTGCACAAATGCCATCGCTGCCGGGTTGTTTTCCGGCGCATCGAGAAACAGCGATCCGCCGGCAGCAAACCGGGCAAGATGTGCATAGAGTGCTTCGGCAACATCGCCATTGTCGGCAAACAGTGGCCCGATCTTGCAGCCGTCACGACAGCGACGCACGACGCCGTAGCCTTGCAGTTGCCCCTGTTCCAAATACCCCAATGCAAGTGCGTTCGGTTGTGCAATCCATGCTGTGAGGAAATTCGGCCGAAAGGCAGGAAAACAGGTGCGGTCGTAATTGAGCAACTGCTCAAATGGAACGGCATCCAGCGGAACGAAGCGTGTATCGTCATTTGGTGCAGATGTTGGTTGCGCTGTTACTTCAGTGCGAAAACGCATAGTGCGATGCGAGAACGTGAATCCACCTTTGGCATAGTAGTTTTGCATGTCAAAAACGCCATCCATGCCGATGCTCGCGCCGGGACGCAGCCGATCCAGCAAACGACGGCGTCTGGTATGCCACAATGTGTTGCCGAAACCACGCCCTCTATATTCGGGTCGGACGATGAAAAAGCCCATAAAGCCAAATTCACCGTTGTAAGATGTAATCGCGCCGCCGCCAATCAGCTCGCCGTTCAGATCGGCGGCGATGAACGCATCGGGATCGGCTGCCCAAAATACGTCAGCATCGTGCAAGCCGGGATTCCAGCCTTCCTGAGCAGCCCAATCAACCAGCGTATCGACCTCAGCGCGTGTCATGTTGCGAATGTCCAACTCATCCGACATGTTGATATACTCCTATACCTGTTCCCAATGCTTGGAATCTTCGAGGTTGTAGCGTGTTTCTTTGGCTGCATAGAGACGAATGTAGCCGCAATCGATACAGACGACAGGTAGCAATTTTGCGGATTTCAGGAAGCCAGGTGCCAATTTGGGCAACAGATCAGGGCCGTACCCGCCCATGGCATCGACTGGTTCTTTGTAACGATAGATATTTTTTGATCCACATTCAGGACACGGTTTCATCGAATCTCCTGTGATTATAGTTCGTCGTATGATTTGTCAGGTGGTTGAAAAAATTGCCGTCTCACGAACTAGTGATCCACTCCAACAGCGTATCGACGATCTGGGCATGGCTATTTTCGTATCTGTGACCGTCAGTAAAAGCGCGAATCTGCACATTTTGAGCATCCAGTGCTTTGAGTCGACGGTAGAGCGGGATGATTTCACTTTCAAGTGGGGTCTCGAGATCATCCCAGCCGCCGATTAGAAGCAGGTTACGCGCCACCAGTTTCGGCGCCAATCGCACGATATCGTATCTATCTTGATTTGGTAGTAGCTCTGCTCGCACAGGTAGGTCATATGCATATCGCACCGGGCCATCCGAGTGTCGCATCTGCGCAAAGACCTGGTCGATCATGTCGGCAAATGCTTTGTTGCTCTGGTACTCGCGGGCAATAGCACCAAAGTCGTTACCGGCAATTGAGAACACAGGATACGTGTCTGGGTGATAGCTGGCGTAGATTAGGCCAATACCTCCACCGTAACTCCAGCCTCCCAGCGCCAAGCGGTCTGGGTCAATGCGATATTTGGCTCTTGTCTTTTCATCCTGCAGGAAGTCGAACGCAGCGCGAATATCTTCCAGGCTGTTTTCGATGCTGAACGCGCCTTCGCTGCGATATGTCCCGCGATAATTGAACGTCAGAACGTTGATGTTATGTGCTGCCAGTGATTGCCCCAGGCCGAGTACATCATCTTCGTTTCCAGGAAAGCCGGGCAGTAGCAATAAAGTCGGCCGAGAACTCGATTTTTCAACTGCTGTATGAAATTTGCCAACTATCGTTTGTTCATTGTTGGAAAACTGAATCTCGATTTTCATTATTTCCACCTCGATTGAGGATAATCTTGTGTGATTTTCGGCCGAATCCCAACCCACTCACTGATCAGCCCAAAATACGAGTCGTATGTCACTGGACTGGTGACCGTTTTCTTGCTGGATGGTCTCGAAGTCGATATGCGCGTATTGCTCGCTGCCTTCTTGTTCATAAAACGCCCGCATCTCTTCAATCGTCATCCACGAAGGTCGATTGGCGTCTACCCAATATGTGTTGACGAAGTTCTGGAGCGTCTCACTCAGATCATCGGGAAATCCACGCTCGCCGGAAACAGCATAGTAGACCGAGAAATTGTATCTGCCCCACGAATCGGGCGCACTATTTTGTGGGACGAGAGCGCCGTCGTACTCGTCATCGTGAATGAATGCGCCGACGTAGGTCCATGCACCTGCTTCGCGCACTTCCCAAAACATGTAGACATACGTACTCATTCCATTGTGACCAGATTTATCTTACTGGAGTCTGGCGAAAATCGAGACCCTTAGGGTTTCCTCTCGATTGGTCAACCCTATTCGTGAACAAAACCCTAAGGGTCTTGCTTCGCGTAAATTTCAGAAACGCCGGTATCCAGTTATCTTGCACAGATTGATACTCTTGACAGTTGTTTCCATTTGACTTGCGCCCAATGGTTCAGCGTATACTTTGGTCAGTATAGCATACTGTAGAAGAAGCGTTTGCTCAATCGATGGGACTGTTTCGGCCGAAAATCCAATTGCCTTCCTCCCATCCCTGTGTGACAATCACGCCTTTCACGAACTGCACACAGAGGCTACCATATGCGCAAACGTTTACGTGAACTGGGCATTGTCATCGGTGAATTGCCGACTGGCCCGTACAATGCCATCACCGACGTACCTGGCGTGCGCGTCGGTCATAGCACTGTCATCTACGATGCGCCGCGTGTGGCCCGCACAGGCGTGACGATGGTCATTCCACGCGATGACATCTGGCATGATGCCGCGTTTGCTGGCTACCATTCTTTCAACGGCAACGGTGAGGTAACCGGCCTGCATTGGCTGGAAGAGTCAGGTATGCTCGGCTCTTATATCGGGCTGACCAATACGCATCAGGTCGGCCTGGTACGAGACACGTTGGTCGAATACTCGGTAGCGCTGGGGTATACACGCAGTTTCTTGCTGCCGGTGGTCGGAGAGACATATGATGGCTGGCTCAACGACATCAATGCGTTTCACCTGACTAAGGCGGATGTGTATGCGGCGCTGGACAGTGCTTCGGACGGAAAGGTAGCGGAAGGCAATGTCGGCGGTGGCACGGGCATGGTGTGCCATGAATTCAAGGGCGGTATCGGCACGGCATCCCGCATTGTGCAGGTCAAAGCGGGGCAATTTGTGCTGGGTGCGCTGGTGCAGGCCAATTATGGTTCGCGTCGCCTGCTGCGTGTAGACGGGGTGCCGGTGGGGCGGGCGCTTTCGGCCGAAAAAATTCCCGTTCCTGCCCGTGAACCGCTCGACACCAGTTCGATCATCATCATTCTGGCGACTGATGCGCCGCTGTTAGCCGGGCAGTGCAAGCGATTGGCACGACGGGCTACAGTTGGGCTGGCGCGGGTGGGTGGAACGGGACACAATGGCAGCGGTGATATTTTCCTCGCCTTTGCGACAGGCAATCATCTGCCCCGTGCCGTTGATCCGGTACGCGATTTGTCGATGTTGACCCATGTGTCACTCAACCCGCTGTTTGATGCCGTTGCCGAAGTGGTGGAAGAAGCGATTTTGAATGCGTTGTGTTCGGCCGAAACGATGACAGGGTATCTGGGTCGTATGGTCTACGCGTTGCCGCAAGACGATCTCATCGCCGTGATGCGTGATTATGGGCGATTGTAGAAAACTGGGGCTGCCACAGCCAGCCGTCGCCATGCTAGACCTGCTGTGTCAAGCAGCCAGATCGAAAAATGGGTATCAGCACCAACCGACACCCATTTCCCTTCTTCTCCAGATCTTTTGAAGCACGCTATGCGGCAACAGGAATCTGCATGCCGTAGCGTTCAGCGGCGAGATACAGAATCTCAGTAATCAGCGTTTCGTAAGGCATGCCTTCGGCGGCGGCCATAATACACAAGTCACTTTGCTCCCGGTTGAGGCCGGGCAGTGTGTTGATCTCCAGCAAATGCGGGACACCATCTTCGTCCAGACGGAAATCGACGCGGCTGACATCGCGTGTGCCAATTGCCTCGGCTGCACGAATAGTCAAATCGCCCAGGCGATCATACATCATTACCGGAATGTCAGCCGGGCAAAGGTAACCGGGCGCATCATCAGCACGCACGTCAATTGATTTGGCGGCAACACCGTAGACGCCTTCTGTCTCAATATCTTCCGTATCAATTTCAAGTACCGGGAAAATGTGGTAGCCACTGCCGTTGTACAGGGCTGAATTGCGCCGGGATTCGGCCGAACCCCGATTGCCGATGAAGCCCACGGTAAACTCACGACCCGACATAAACTCCTCAACCAACGCAGGTTGATGGTAAGTGTGAATGACATGTTGTATCTGTCGGCGCAGCTGGCGAGCGTCACTCACAATCGAATCGGGACCGATGCCCATGCCGGTCCCCTCGTTCGCCGGTTTGACGAACAGCGGAAAGCGCAGTGCACGACTGACTCGTTCGTCACCGGTGCGAAATTCCTGAAAACGGGGTGTCGGCAGGCCAAAACTGCGCCAGATGCGTTTGGTGTGCGCTTTGTCAAGCGAGATCGTGTTGGCCATGACAGCCGAAGCCGTGTACGGAATGCCGAGCAGCGCACACAGTGCAGGAACATGGGCTTCACGTGAGTCGTGGCCCAACCCTTCTGCAATGTTGAAGACGATATCGGGCTGCAATTTGTCTAAAACAATGGGAAGGGCGCGGTCGGCTTCGCAAATGGTGACGGTGTGGCCATCGGCACGCATTGCGTCGGCAATTGTCTCGACGGTACGTCGGCTGTCAAATTCTGCCCCAGCATCGGGTGGGCTATCGGCCGATTTGACGAAGTTATCTTTAATGTTGGCGGTCAGCGCGATGCGCCAGGGAAATGAGCCGGGGTGTTTGGCCATTGAATGTGATGAAAGGATCAAATGCGATTAAACGTAAAGGCCGCTAGCGCCGCTTATTGTTGGATGGTTTCCGATAATCATCGTCATCGTCGTCATCGTAATCATAATCGTCATCGTCGTCGTAGTCATCGTCGTAGTCGTCGTCGTAATCTTCGATTGCGTCGATAGCCCAATCTAGTTCGATTGGCTCAAGATCAATGACTTCGAGGTGCGTGCCACAGGCATTGCATTCGAGCAGTTGCCCCATTCTGGGCATTCTCTCGAAGCGTACGGGTGTTTCGCACTCCGGACAATCTGCGACAAGCATTGGTTTACGGGATACCATGATCGTGTCTCCTTAGACAGTTTCTTTCAAATTGATTGTCAACGGCTTAATTTGGCATGCTACGCCATCCCAGCCAGATTGATAAAAGTATAAGTGACTTGCCGGCAGCATAAATCGGCCGAAAGTCTGATTTGAAATTTGTCGTGAAATACGTCATTTGACCGATGACAAACGGGATTCGGCCGAATCAGAGTGCGATCGCTGCAAACGGATGGGTACATGGTGTCCCATCGGTCGCGTAAAGCATACCGCGCGTCAGATTGAGAATCAATGATGACACAGTCACAACCCATTCGTGTGGCGGATCGTTGGGGTCACGATGTTGACAGACAGCATTGGGATACCCGTCATGGTCCGATAAAATCGCTTCAATGTCGGCTTGACTAATGCGCCTGTTGCCGTTGATCAATGTCTCTGCGCGGTTCAGGCGATGCACGGTAAACGAACCGACGCGCCGCACGACCTGAATTCCCATGCTTTCAGGATCGATAAAATGATTGGTATGGACTAGACAGCCGTTGCGGCAGTGTGTGGCGCGTATTGCATCGGGTGCCGTTTCCAGATTGACCACCTGTCCATCGCGATGACCGATAATGTAATTGGCAGAACAGGCGCGGCGCGTGTCGGTGATAACAGCAACAGCATCATCGAATGTCTGTTGCTGCAAGATTTCATAGCAGCGCACGTGAAATGGCTTTTCCAGCGAAGCCCAATTGTCAGTGGTGGAATTAAGCCCGTTGATCATCAAGCCCAATCCGGCATTGTTTATCCCGATTTTGCCGCCGAAGATGCCTGTTTCAGTAAATACCAGTGTCACATGGCCGTTTGTGTCGGTTGTTCTGACGACGGCACAAGCTGTATCGGGAATCCAGTCCCAGTTTTGCGCGAAGTAGAGTTGATTATCGGCCGAACGGCTCGGTTCAATTACAAACGCTGTGCAACCATCAGCCCCATGAATGACGCTGAATTCGTGATAGAGAATTTCGTAGCGCACATTGAGCGCCGCAATCACGTTTAGATCGACGCCGCTACCAGCCGCGATACCGGCCATTCCGGCTGCGTAATCTGCGTTTTGAATCTCAATGGCTTGCAAATAACGTGCAGCGCGGTCGAGAATGTCGGGCCAGGCGATGTGGCTTTCCAGCCAGAATCGTTCGCGATAAAGCGCGACATTGTGCAAAATGGCATCGCGTAATTGGCGTCCATGAAGTAAGCCTTGTTCAAAAGGCGTACCGTGCAAATTGAGAATAGGTAATGTCATGTGCGAAGTGTGTGGTTTTGTCTACAATTTTTGACGGATGGCGTAGAGGGCGGCATGTGCACGGCTGCGCAAATGCAGTTCGGTATACAGATCGTCAAGCCGTGCCATTGTCTCTTCCGGAGTCATGGCTCTGGCCGCCGCAATCTCATCGTCATTGTACGCTTGACCAACCAGAGCGAGCAAGGCGCGATCATCGGTATCTAAAGTGGGCGAGGGCAGTGGCGGTGCGCTGTGCATCTGTTCAATGACGCGTGGACTGAAAAACGGTCGTCCAGCCATAACGCTGTGGATCGCCAACGCGATCTGATCGTGGTCGCTATCTTTTGGCAGGTAACCATCCGCACCGGCAGCGACGACAGCTTGTATGCGCTCCGGTTCGGAAAAATCGCTCAGCGCAATGATGCGTATATCGGGACAAATGGGGCGAATGCGTTTGATAGCTGCCAGCCCATCGTAATGGGGCATGACCATGTCGATTACCAGTACATCCGGCTGCAATTCTTCAGCTAAACGAATGGCTGCGCGCCCGTCTTCTGCTTCGCCGACAACGACAATGTCGGGATCGAGTGAGAGGATGGCGCGTATTCCCTGCCGCACAACGGCGTAATCGTCAGCCAACAATGTCCGAATCGGTTGCGCCATACACCCGACCTCCCAATGAGATGTGCGAAGGATACCGCGATGCCGGACGCAGAAAATCGGCCGAAAAGTCTATTCACGTTACAACAAATGACGTAGAAAAGTCGGGCAGGGCTATGCGCCATCATCAAGCCGGGCCAACCCTTCGCGCATGGCGTAGAGTGCCGCTTGTGTGCGATTGGCCAGATGCAATTTGCCGAGGATGTTGCTGATATGGGTGCGCACGGTGCGCTCGCTGATGACGAGATGGGTTGCTATTTGCTGGTTGGACCAACCACGAGCGATGAGCTGCAACACTTCTATTTCACGTTCAGTAAGCGGTTCAATGTCGGAGTCAGGCGCGTTTTGTGGTTGCCCCTTCAGTTCGCGGATTAACTTGAGGGCGATATCCGGATGCAATGTCGTTTTTTCAGCATGAACATCGCGAATCGCACGCAATAGCTCTTCTGGGGAAGCATCTTTGAGCAGGTAACCGAGGGCACCGCGCTTGATTGCCGTAAAGACATGTTCGTCATCACTGAAGCTGGTTACGATCAGGATTTTGACCGGTGGATGGGCCGCTTTGATCGGCTCAATTGCTTCGAGACCGGTCATGTGGGGCATTTCCAGATCGAGAATGACCACATCGGGTTGGGTGTTACTGACGCCGGTGACAGCGCTACGACCATTATTGGCTGTTCCGACTACTTCCATGTCGGGTTCAGTGCCGATCAATGCCTGTAAGCCGCGCAAAACGACAGCATGGTCGTCTGCCAGAAAGATGCGTATTGTCTCATCCATAAGGATTGTTCACCCGGTTTGTTGCCGGTCTGTCTGATGTTCTATCTCGGATTCGGCCGATTCATGCAACATAACTGTCAGGCACGTGCCTCGCGATTCTTCAGGCTCGGAACGTGATGTGATGGTGACATAGCCGTCCAGGTCCGCAGCTCGTTCGCGCATGCTGATCAATCCCAGACCGCCACTATCGGCTGCGTTGTTGGGGTCAAAGCCGCAGCCGTTGTCACGCACGGTAAGGTGCAAGCCATCGGACAGTGGTTCCAGAATGACCTCGACGTAACCGGCCATGGCATGGCGCAAAGCGTTGTTGAGTGCTTCTTGTGCGATGAAATAGGCAGCGTCTTCCAGCGTGCGCGAATAACGCGGAAGATTTTCGGCCGAAAATGCGTAAGAAACGCCTGCTCGACCCTCAACTGCTCGTAGACGATGCTGTAGTGCGGCGACAAGCCCTTGATCTTCCAGTAGCGACGGGCGCAATTTGTGTACGAGTAAACGCATCTCTTTTAGCGCCTGTTGTGTGGTATGAGCTACCTCGGCAACAAATTGCTGTGTTTGTTCGAGATCGCCGGATGCAGCGACACGTTGCGCCGCCGTAGCAAATAGCGATGCACTGTAAAGCGATTGTGTGACTGAGTCGTGCAGTTCACGTGCCAGCCGATTGCGTTCCTCGACAACTGCCAGTTGGGCGGCTTGATGTCGCAGGCGGGCGTTTTCGGCAGCCAGTGTGGCTTCCAGTGCATTGCGAGCGTTGTCACTCATCCCAGAAATTGGTTCGGATGTCGTCATATCGTCTGTCTACTGTCTCCGCCTGATTGACGAGAGCAGACTATCTCTAGTTTAGCACAGTGTGGCGCGATGGTTCGGCCGAAATTGATGGACAAACAATCGACCTGTCAGACAGTAACACATCGCTGTACATCAATATAGATCAGAAACTGTCGTCTCGCTTGCTGAATCAAGCACCTTGCGTATACTGGCATTAGAAAGTCAGAGAGGTAGAGTTAATGCCCGAAAAACTGAACCAGACACCCACTACTGAGCTGGAAGATGATGCCACCGAACAGAAAAGTACCTTGTATGATTTGTTTTTGGCAGCACTAGCATTCATCTCGTTGCTCAATATCATTGCGTTGCTCATTCTTCCCCATGACAGCCAGGAATATGTGTTTATCAGTTTTGTCGATATTTTTCTCGCGCTGGCATTCATGGCTGACTTTATCTTTAATTTCTTTCGTGCCAAACACAAATTGGAATACATGCGTTGGGGTTGGATTGCGCTGTTGGCAGGCATACCAGTCTTTCCGAGTATGCCACCGATTTTCAATCTGGTACGCTTTGCGCGACTCATCAGGCTTGTACAAATTCTGCACAGGCTGCGAATGCGCTCCGGACGGCAGTTGTGGACAGATGTTATTCGCCAACGCGCACGCGGTACGTTGTTAGGTATGATTTTGATCGGCGGTGTTTTACTGGTCATTTCCAGTTTTCTGATCGTCCGTTTTGAATCTGGTGCACCGGGCGCAGAAATTGATACAGTTACTGAGGGGTTTTACTGGGGCTTGATCACGATTACGACAGTCGGATATGGTGATTTTGTGCCGGTCACATTTCAAGGTCGGACATTAGCCGGCATTATTACGATACTCGGTATCATCATTGTGGCAGTTGCGACGAGTTATGTGACGCAGAGCTTTCAAGGCGGGTCCAGTCGGCAAGATGACTTCGACCAAATGGTTAAGGATGTAGCTGAAGTTAAGCAATTGTTGCAGCAATTGTTGGAAGAGACATCAGTGGGCGATGAAGTTGGGTCGGAGTGAGTCAGTACTGAAGGCGGAACCACAACTAAATCTGGACTGACGCACCTACGCGATATTCTGACGGCTGAGCTTGTTGGAACTGGCTGCGGCTGAGTCGCTTTATGCAGCGTTCGTATGAGTTGAACTAATGAACTGTTCAACGGCGAACGGCGCAACAGATCACACATTTACCCATTTATTGTTACGCCTCCCGATCTAAATGCCATCTTATTGTACCGCTGTGACAGGGTTGCCTGTGCTATAATCGCGCCATGCAAATCAAGGTGTTGTCGGAACAATTGGCATCGCAGATTGCGGCAGGTGAAGTAGTCGAACGACCGGCTTCGGCCGTTAAGGAATTGGTCGAAAATGCGATTGATGCCGGTGCAACGACGATCAATGTCGATGTCCGTGAGGGAGGGCGCAAGCTGATTCAAGTGGCCGATGACGGCGACGGCATTGCGGCCGAAGAGGTTGAATTAGCGTTTTTGCGCCATGCGACATCGAAACTGGATTCGGCCGAATCATTGACTGCGATCCGCACACTCGGATTTCGCGGCGAAGCACTCGCCGCCATCGCCTCCGTCAGCCACGTCACCGTCGTCACGCGCAGCCGCGAAGCCACAACCGGCGTGCGTCTGGCCCTGGAAGGGGGACATCGGCGCAGCCAAGACAATGTCGGCGCACCACAGGGCACTGTGATTGCCGTCGAAAATCTCTTTTACAACACGCCGGCGCGGCTCAAATTCCTCAAATCGATCACCACGGAAAAACGCGTTATCGACGAAATTGTCACCCATTACGCGCTCGCATATCCGCAGATTCGCTTTCGCTTGACCCACGATGGCCGCATTAGTTTCCAAAGCAGTGGCAACGGCAGCGTGCGCGATGTGCTCGTCGCAGTATACGGTGCAGATGTTGCCCGACTGTTATTGTCTATTGACGATAACGACGGTCATCAGCCGGCAACCAGCAGCCAATCATCTATAATCGTTTCCGGTTTCGTTGGTCCGCCCAGTCTGCACCGTGCAAATCGCAATCAGATCACGTTGTTTGTCAACGGGCGCTGGATAAAAGACACGCGGCTGACATTCGCCATTGTGCAGGCATATCATACGCTGCTGCCGGTGGGTCGCTATCCGATGGCGGTCGTATTTGTGACGATGGCGCACGAGCTGGTCGATGTGAATGTGCATCCGACCAAGACTGAAGTGCGCTTCCGCGACGGCAATCGCGTGTTTGGCGCTGTGCAACGCGCTGTGCGCGATGCGCTGGTCGTGCAGACGCCAGTGCGTCCGTTTGCGCAATTGACGCCGACGGCGAATGTGGCCGGTTGGGGCGGTTCGCTGGACAGACAGGCGTTTGTTCGGCCGAATCAGGCTCCGTTTGATTTGCCGCACCCGGCAGGGCCGGATGTGGAGATTGGTTATGGCGATTCGGCCGAAGACGAACCGGCGACGCTACTCGGCGGTAAACAACTGCCGATTATGCGCGTCGTGGGGCAAGTCGGTGCATCGTATATCATCACCGAAGGGCCGGACGGCCTCTTTCTCATCGACCAGCATGCCGCTCATGAGCGCATCATTTACGAACAGTTCATGGCTGCGCAAGCCAATCACACCATTGCATCGCAAGGTCTGGTAGCCGGGGCAACGATTCAACTGACACCGGCGCAAGCAACATTGCTGGAAGCGCAAATTGAGCGGTTGGCGGGTTTGGGATTCCAAATCGAGCCGTTTGGTCCGAATACGTTTATGGTGCGCGCGATTCCGGCGCTGCTGTCGCGCACCGATCCGGTCAAGGCCGTGTTGTCTGTGGTTGAGGAGTTGGAACAGGACGCGCAGCCACTGCAAGAGACGATTGAAGCCCAGATCATCAAGCGTGTGTGCAAAACGGCGTCGGTGAAGCAGGGGCAGACGTTGTCGGGGCAGGAAATGGAGGCGATGGTGCGTCAGTTGGAAGCGTGCGCCAATCCGCACACCTGTCCGCATGGTCGGCCGACGATGATCCATTTGTCGGTGGCGCAACTGGCACGTGAATTCGGCCGAATGTAGGTATGGAAGGGCGGATGGCGCGAAACGACATTGACAATCGCTGGCTTGTGCTTTTGGCTTGTATCGCCACCGCAATGGTGGCGATTGTGCTGTATTGGCCCACCTTGCGCCTGCCGCTGATTTACGACACGCTGTTGCATATCCGTATTGCGGGCAACCTCGATCTCGTTTCTGTGTGGCTGCCGACGGCCGACTTTGGTTTTTATCGGCCGATGACCTTCTTCCCTCTGATTCTGGTGCGTTACCTGTTTGGTGGCTATCCCAACTGGCTGCTGCATGGCATTAACATTGTCCAACACGGCGTCAATGCGGCATTGCTGACGTGGTTGACGTGGCGACTCTGGCGCAAACTGGGTCGCGCAACGCTGTCTGGTCTGCTTTTTGCCATTTTTCCATTCTCCTATCAGGCGGTTGCTGTGTATGGCCACAACGTGCATCCTGCGCTGGTCGGCCTGATTTTGCTCGGTCTGCACACGTATTTGACGGCGCGACAAACGGAGAAGGCGATCTGGTGGATCGTAACGGCGTTGATTTTTGTCCTGGGTTTGCTGACACATGAGTCGGTGATTTTGTTCGGCGTGTTTGCGGGACTGATGCAGATTGCTGATCCGGTGTGGGGACTGCATTCGGCCGATTGGAAAACCCGCCGTGACACTGTTCTGAGTCGCCGTTTCTGGCTGCCGCCTGTCCTATTCGTCGTTGCCGGACTCAGCTACTACATCCTTTACCAATTCCTGCCAATCACCCGTGCCCCGCAATTAGCTGCCGAATCGGGTGATTTGTGGCAAAAGGTGTTGTATTTGCTGCAAGCGGCAGCGTATCCGTTGACGTGGTTGGCACGATGGGTGGATGGTATTTCGGCCGAAACCATCATCTTCGTCGCCGTTGCCGTCACCGTTCTGCTCACCCTATTCGCGTGGCGGCGCTTCTGGCCTGCACTCGTCTTTGGTTGGGGCTGGTGGCTGACAGCATCTGTCTTGATTGCCATTCCCCTGCCGTCGAGTTATCTGACACGCGGCCCGCGTTTGCTCTATTTGGGCAGCGTGGGGCTGGCAATCGTCTGGCCTGTGCTGCTCGAAGCGATGTTCACCCGAAAAACGCGAGAAGACACAGCGAAACCAGAGAAAAATCCGCGCTTGTCTGCACTGCTTGTCTTTACGGGACTTGCCATCATCACCGTCATTTTTGTGACTAACTGGGCGTTTGTGCGCGACCGACTTCAAGCGTATGCTGATCTGACAGCCGCTGCACAGGTGCTAGCAACGACGCTGGCTGACCGACCGATCGATGAAGGTGTCGTTGTCGTCAATTTCCCGCAGTGGACGGCTCCGGCACGCAACACGTATCCACTCGGTGCCGAATTTGTGCAGCAGTTGGGTGATTATCTGTTTTTTGAGGAATGGCTCGATCACAATCTGGGGGGCAATCGGCCGAATGCAGCCGTTCAACTCGACGAACTCTTGACCGATGCGGGTTACGGTTATGCCGTTCACAATCAGGCACCGTGGGCAGCGATTGATTGGGAACACGACAACAATTTCTTTGTGACATACTACACGCCGGAAGGTCCGCAGCCACAATGGACGGGTCGGATTGTCAACGCAGATGGTGACGGTGAAGCATGGGCCGGGCTGATCGGGCCGTATGGGCTGGTTTCGGCCGAAGCGGTGCTGTGTGATGGTGTCGTATCGGCCGAGATCACACTCCAACCAACCAGCGATATGCCGCCGACACTCTCACTTTTCGCCCAACTGCTCGATGCCGACGCCCGGCTCATTGCCCAAATCGACCGCCCACCGCTCTCCATTCGTCCCGAACTGCTCAATTTGAATAGCGGACAACAGATCATCGACCATCGCACCATTCAATTGCCACACGATGCTGTCGCACAATCGCTCGTCATCGGCGCTTACGATTTCACTACTGCAACCCGTTACCCTGCTGCGGACAGCGCTGGAACGTCGCTCCCCGACAACGCTTTTCCCGTGACCATCTCACCTTGCCGCCCTCTAAATTAGCTCACTCGCCCATCAATCATTATAATCAGGCATCGGATGAAACCGGGTTTTTGCGGAAAAACTCGGTTTCTCAGCGTAAATGAGGAGTAGTTGATGCAGGATATTGAATATGTAGATGTTTTAATTATTGGGACAGGGCCATCCGGTTCGTCACTGGCACTGCACCTGATTCAAAAAGACCAGGCGTGGGCAGATCGTATCCTGATGGTCGATAAAGCTATCCATCCCCGCGATAAGCTGTGTGGCGGCGGTATCACACACATGGGCCAAAATATTCTGGCCGATCTCGGGCTGCCGTTTGAACCGAATAATTTTCCCGTCAATGAAGTCAGGCTGACCTATCAAGACAAGAGCTACTCTTTCTACGGCAATCCCGTATTTCGCATTGTACGTCGCCGCGAATTTGACCATTGGCTGCTGCAGCAGGTCGAAGCGCGCGGCGCTACTGTACGCCAGGGCGAGGCGGTAGAGGATGTTATCCACAAGCAGGATTATGTCGAAGTCAGAACTGAAAAAGCCATTATTCACGCCAAAATTGTCGTTGCGGCCGATGGATCAAAGAGCTTTGTGCGCCGCCGCCTGAAATGGGATGATGATTCGCGTGTGGCACGCTTGCTGGAAGTCGATACGCCGGAAAATCCGGCCGAGACATGGGAATTTGAGAATGGCGTTGCGGTCTTTGATTTCACACGCATGACCGACCGGCTGCAGGGTTACTACTGGGACTTTCCGAGTTACGTCGATGGCAAGCCGATCATGAATCGCGGCGTGTTTGACAGCCGGGTGCGACCGGAAAAGCCAAAGGCTGATCTCAAACAAGACTTGCACGACTTGTTGGCTGAACGCGACCGCAATTTGGACGATTATAAGCTGAAGGGACACCCCATCCGCACGTTTAACCGAAATGGTAAATTCGCCATGCCGCGTGTCATATTGATTGGGGACGCAGCTGGAGTCGATCCGCTGATGGGCGAGGGCATTTCGTTTGCTCTGGGTTACGGCATTCCGGCTTCTGCCGCGATTGCCGACGCATTTGAGCGTCAAGATTTCAGTTTTGATTCGTATCGCGATCGGTTGATGGCGGAACGCCTGTTCAAGCAGTTGGATATTCGCGTGCGCCTGGCGCGATTTGCCTATTTGATGAAATATCCGCGCATCGTACGTGCCGGCTGGGTGGCGGCACGCTTTGTGGTGAAATTGACGCCGTTCAAAGACCCGGCCTATGTTCCGGCTCGGCTACCGACGAAAATGGTTGTGAATTGAGTATTGTACGGTGAATCAGGGTTGCTGAATTATGCCGAATTTTGTTCTCGCAACAATCCTTGGATAGTCATATTAGCCAGATGGTTTGGTTTCGGCCGAAATAAACTCTTTCCTGGTTTGCTCCTGTCGCCAGTAGAAGTATGCGATGATCGCGGTGAAAATGACCAGTGTAACAATGTAGACGATGCCATTGTGGCGATTAAAGTCATAGCGCGGCAAGTAAACAAAGTACGCTACGATGTAAGCTGATCCCATGATGAGCAAGCCGCGCACGCCCAGCTTGGCCTCGGCCCAATCATCCATAAAGTAGACCCGGGCCGCCCACAAGGCAGCCAACATCGGAAACGCGGCGGCAATTCTGGAATTGAATGGATCGAGTTCCCACGGCCAACGTGTATCGGCGAACTCCGGCGTGATGAACAACAGCGCCGAGACGATGAACATGCTGACGAATACAATACCCATAGTCAGTTGCAGTCCGCGAGAGATAGGACCTTCGCGCAATTCGGCCGAAATCGGCTCATTCGCCTTGTCTCCACGTGGCTCAATTAACCACAAGATCAACGGCTCCGTGCTGTAAGCGACCACCCAGATGTGAACGAGGATGATGCTCGTCGTCCAGTTCATCTCGCTCAGGTGCCAGAACGTAGCGACAAAGACGATGGCGAGAAAACCCATATTGCCCCACACTTGCCAGCGCAGCCGCCACCACTCCTTTTCGCGCCACAGATGGTAACCGAGATAGGCGCGCCCCGTAAAACCGGCACCGATAAATACGGCCATCAGGGGAATGTCGATGGGCCAGGCAAAGTTTCCGGCTGTATCGGGAAGGAATGCGAGCCAGATAACAAATGCCGATGCCAGAAGCGTCTGAATGATGCCAATTGTGTTCAGGGAACGGGGTTTCGCTAACATGTTTGCTCCTGAGGAAGTCGGATAGTTGGATAGTTGGGTGGTTGGCTCAATGGGAAGCCGGCTGAATGATCGTCCAGTTAGCGACCAACAATCCAGCTTAACCAATTTAACCAACTACACATGACCTCGCGCTGATAAATCGCGCATGATTTGGCCACCGTTTTTGAGGATTGGTTTGCCATGACCCGGCCCGATAATTTCCACATCGAGTGCTGCCATTTTGGCTAGCGACTCCCATGATTGTTTCATGTTCAGTGATGAATTATCCCAGCCTGGACACAGAATGGGCCAGGTAGCAAGTGCGTCACCGGCAAACAGGATTTTGCGTTCGGGCCAATAAAAGACGAGATGTCCTGGCGTGTGTCCGGGCGTAAAGACTGCTTCGAGTGGACCAACCTTGTCTCCGCCTTCAATGAGGACATCGACCGGGCAGGGTGGGTGCATGGCATTGGTCAGTTCGCCGACAAAGACGATGGGCCACGTCTGGATTGGACTGAAGTTGAATTTGGAAACGTTTTGGCGCCTGCGGTCACCGGTGATAATGTCGGCTTCCCATGGATGAGCATAGACAGCGGCACCGCTGAGGTCGCGGAGCACTTTTACGCCGCCCAGGTGGCCGCGATGTCCATGGGTCAGGAGGATGTGGCGAATTTCGTCGGGTTTTCGGCCGATTGCCTCGATTGCCTTGATGATGTCGCGTGCGTCTGTATCGTAGAGTGTATCGATGACGATCAAGCCATCGTCGCTCTCAATCAGAAAGGCGTACGTGTATCCGGCTTTGAAATAACCGGCTTTGGGAGCTGTAAGCGCGTAGACGCCGTCTGCCATTTTCTGCATGGTGAATACCTCTTCTGTTATTCGGCCGAAACGACAACTCGGATAAGCAGTCGAACAGCATTATTTGAGGCTCTTCCCCATCGCCGCCAACAGACCCGCTATCTAGACGTGCAAAAGGCTCCGATTCTTTCCACCGCAGGTGAGTAACAGTGTAGCAGAAATCAGTAACTTTAGTCGAGAATTTATACTAAATTCGCAACGGTCACGGGCGCGTCTTGTTTGAACCGCTTGTATGACGCGGCTGCCCGAATCCGCGTCTCTGCAACTGACGGTATTTGCCCGAGTCAAATGGGTGTGCCGTAAAGCCACCAATATTGATCCTGGGGATAGGCAGGTTGCCATTCCTCAGGCCAGACAAAGTCTCCGGAACGCCAGCGGGCACGCAGACTTTTGTCGAGTGTTGCCAGCCGTTCGGGAACGGTTGAATTGAGTTGGTAGGGCGGTAAGCGAAACTGCGTCAGCAACGCCTCCAGCATGGCGCGTGGTTCAACCGATGTGGCGTAATAAGCGGCGTACTCGTCTCCGCTTCGATTGACATCGCGCAGATATTCGCGCCATTGTCGGTAGCGTGCATCCATTTCTTCGTGGGCGTGGTGTTCAAAGCGTACCAGATTGGCAGAGAAGATAGTTTGTGCGCGGCCTACGGCATGGTCGAGGGTATTCTGTTCGGCCGAATCCAGATAATCACGCAGCAACAGTAGGCGATGTTGTCGCATCAGATAACTGCCAAGTGTGAGACGTGGCCCACTACCAACCGGATAGAAGAGAATATCGCTCGGTAAATAGAGGTGCATTTCGGCCGAAAAATTGTCCAGAATCTGCAAATCTTTCCTGAGTTTATCTATTCCACTCGACATGAGTACCTCGTGATAGTGACCTGCGTGTTCGCGGTGGCTGCCACTGGTCTGCTATAATTTTCGCGTTGGCAAGCCGTTAGCTGCATTATGACAGGCGATTCCGGCTTCGTCAACCAACGACACATTATGTCATCTTCAGTTCGACGCTCCATCATTCATAGAATGGCTTCTCATGCCTACGAAATCGATCTCGACGTCATGACGGGATCGTTGCATTGCGATGAAGACGGACGCTGGTTTATCGGCCAGCACGATCTAATTGCCTGGCTTGATCAACACACAGGTGAGGAAGTCACGTTTATACTGGGATCATCGGCCGATGAACGCGATGTGCAAACCCGTACCTGCCGTACCTGTGGACGAGACTACGTCGATATTGAATGTCCGCATTGTCGCTCCAACCGTATCCGCCTGCGCGGTCGATAATCCACTATCCGCTGGAACAATTCCCGTTTAGTTTGCATGCCAGAAAAAAAGGCCCGACCGATGTGGTCGAGCCTTTTGATTTGACGTAAGTTGGTCGTTACTCGCCAACCCCATATGGGAGGGCTACCGTACCAATGTCTTCGCCTAGCAGGTAAGTCATAATGTCAATCAAATCTTGTGGCGAACCACTCATGCGCTCAGCGAAGTTGTTGGGCATCGCATTGGCACAGGGGCCGTTGGGACACGTTTCGACGATATAGTTCGCGGGATTCAAAATCGACTCATACACATATTGGCTGGCATTATAGCCCGGTACGCGCTCATTGCCGTTCACAGCAATTTCTGATAGCGATGGACCAATGCTTGCAGCAGGATCACCAGTCTTTGGGTTACCATGACATGCCTGACAACCATACGTAACCTCGAACAGGCCACTGCCACGCTCGGCGTCACCCGGTACCGTGACCGGGAGTTCAAATGTGACTTGTTGGCCTTCATCCAGTGTAATGTTATCCATCGTCATGCCGAGGAAGACATTGTAATCTTCAGGCGCCGGATCAGGATAATCGGCCGAAAGCGTTGTTCCCGGCCACGGGAAGACAAACGGCTGTATGGCACACAATTCCTCAGTCTGATAATTGAGAACAAACTCGGTGACATTGGCGACATCATTAAATTGCAATGGCCCACCATAATCCTGGCCCCATACAGGCATACCATTTGCCGGACGGCCAGCATTGACCGTACCGTGAATCAAAGCGTACTTGGTGCCGGTCCATTGCATGTCACTCATGCGTTGCGATGGCTCACCGCAGAGCAACGCGGCGCTATTGAGAGGACGTCCTTTACAGCCGATCTGCTCACCGGTAGTATCATAGCACTCTTCAGCCTTACCGTTAATCCCGTGACATTCGGCGCAATTGCTAAAGAAGATATTAGCGCCACTCTCAACATTTCGGCCGACTTCGGCCGCCGCAAACTGCTCCATACGTACAGGCTCAAATAATGTGATCAAGCCCAAAATGATCATCGAGAGCATGAAGGCAACGGTTCCAATGATGACTTTTACTTGCATCTCCTACCCTTTTTCCTCATGTGACGGTGTGGCCACGCTTGTGAATCGATAGACGGCGTGTCACTTGGTGCTTTGTATTGCTATATGCCTTTGCCTAGTAGTTCTCGTAGTTTGAGTCTTCGTGACGCCACCACGTGCTCACAGAATCATAGAGCAATGCGCCATCGCTACTTTCTGGATCGACCACCTGGAAAATCAAGTCAATGCGACGCAGCGTTTCCTGCTGGTCGCTGATTTGCATATAGACGCCTTCACCCGGATCAGGCATCGCATCCTCAGTGAACCAGTTGCGGTATCGAGTACGTCCTGATTCATCGACCCACGGCTCGCACGGCCTGTATGGGCTGTTCTCGTCGTTTAGCTTACAACTGAACTTGTCCATAGCAATAAAATATTCGTGTAAGGCTTCATTGAAGTGTTCGTTTTCGGTCTCCTGCCCAGGATAATAGATGCCGGGTGCCAGGGCTTCAAACGGGGTTTCCAAAATAGGGCTGTGGCCTTCCTGTGGCATGATTTCCTGTGCCACTTCCTGGTCGGAGGAGCCGCGTACTTTGTATTTCGGTGAACCCATCCAGTTAGAGACAAGCATAAATGCGATGAAGAGCATGCCAACACTTAAGCCAACACGGCGGTCGGCATAGCGACGACTCTTTCCAACTTCGAGATAGGGAAAGATGAAGAAGATCGTCGCCAGACCTGGAATGAAGACAAAGGCCACAATAAACGGATGTGCCAGCTTCAGCCATCCCTGCGACCAGGAAAGATACCAGGGTGCTACGACGTGCAGCGGTGTAATCTGCGGATTAGCATGATGTTCAATCGGTACAGCTGCAAACCAGTATGAACCCACAATGAGTATCAGAACGACCAGCGCTGTCCACATCACTTCGCTGGTGAAGATGTCGGGAGTGAAATACACACGTTCGTTTTTGGGTACGCGTTTGGCTGTATCTTCGCCAATTGCTTCGCGGCCCGGTGGCAATGAATGACCATGCAGAACGACTTTGTAATAGTGAACGAAAATGAAGATGCCCGTGATCAGGGGTAAAGCCAGCACATGCAACAGGTAGAAGCGCAGCAAACCGCCTTCACCAATGGCCGGCCCACCGCGTACGAGCAAGTCGAGTGTTCTTGCTACTGCCGGAATCGGCAGTGCACTGGTAGCGCTGACCGCCACGGTAACAGCCCAGTACGCCAATTGGTCCCAGGGCAGAAGGTAGCCGCTAAAGCTGAGAATCAACGTCAGGCACAACAGCAACATGCCGGTAAGCCAGGTAAACTGACGCGGTTTTTTGTAGCTGCCGGTGATAAATGTGCGCAGCATATGGAGCGCCACTACCAACACCATCATTTCTGCGCCAAAGCGATGCAGGTTACGCACGAGTTGGCCGAGCGGTACGTTGCCCATGATGTTCCAGAGATCACTGTAAGCGGCACGCGGCGATGGCGTGTAGAAGACCATGAGGAAGATACCGGTTATCGTTTCCCACACGAACATGAATGTAGATAACCAGCCAAGGCGGAAAGTGGGGTAAATGTGTGTGACTTCTGCGTGATAGAAGCTGGGACGGATATGGAACCAGAAACCGTCTGCATGGGGTCGCAAGCGTGGATTCGGCCGACGAGCTTCCTCACCGCGCAGTGCACTGCGGATATCGTTGATGTTCATGCCGGCGGTCATGCGCTCGACAATCTCATCTGTCTTGGCGATAGTCGCCTGTTTCACACCCATTTCGCGTACTTGTTCAAAGAATGTTGCCATGTTTTCTCTCCGAGCTCAGGCAAGCGTGTCTGTCGAGGTTTTGATGTACCTAATTCGCAGGTGGAACGTTCTCGAGTAATACTTGTGTTTGGCCGTTTGCCAGATCGCCGGTATCGATTCGTATGTACACTGTTTCTGGCGGCAAGATCAGGGGTTCGTAGCCGTCGGGGCCTGATGCCGATTCTGCGAGGACTTCTTCGTTTTCATTCAGAGCGTAGAATTTGAATCGGCCGAGATTGCGCGGTGCAGGGTCTTGAATGCGACGACCATCTAGCCGGTACTTGGAACCGTGACATGGGCATTCAAACCGATCATTTGGTCCGTTCCAATCGTAAATACAACCCAGATGTGTACAAACCTTGTAGATGGCAACCACGCCTACGATGGGCTCTTCACCTTCTGCACGATACATCAGGTTGTTGGGTTCTTGTGAATTCAGGTTCGAAAGCCAGAAGCGTCCGGCTGAGTTTGGAATGGGCGGTGCATTTGTTGGTGGCACTGTGTCCACAGGCAATGTAAATGTACCGCCGAATTCGCCTTCGCGGAATCGAGGCAATAAGAACCACACCAAGAGACCTGTAGCCTGCAATGTGATGAGAACAATGGATGAACCCCAGATATAGTAGAGAAATTCTCTTCTCGAAATCCCTGGGGTGTCAGTGGTTGTTACGGTTGCCATAGATTTCTCCTCTCTATTGTCTCAGTTGTGACATCAAAAGCGCGAAACCAAATGTCGTTTCTACACTTCTCTACCAGCATATTGAGTAGATGATGTCCGCTGAGATTGTGATAGAGTCGCACGTTAGTTTGTCCAATATGTGCTTTTTATCACAAGCGGATTATAGCAAAGTCACAAATTGATCGCAAAACATTAACTTTTTATTGGATTGCAATTTTTGGAGAGATAGATGGGCGCTGAGGGACTCGAACCCCCGACCCCTTCGGTGTAAACGAAGTGCTCTAACCAACTGAGCTAAGCGCCCGCAGATGACGATATTGACGTCGATAAATCTGAATTATAGCGACCAAAGCGGCAATTGCAATTTTCGGCCGATACGCGAGCCAAAACCACACACTACCCTGTGACTCTAGGTTAAGAAAACTGCCGATTTAAGCTAAAGCTACCTGTCACACGTCTATCATGCGTCCGTGTTCACGCGCGAAGCTGAGAATGTCATTCTTGCGCACCAAAAACGTCGCGCTTGCCAATCCAGCCGCTATCACGACAAAAACAAGCGCGTATGCCGTACCGGCCGGCAATTCGATGACCAACAACAACAAATCGCGCAGTGCGCCACCGAGAAACGTCCCGATGCCCTTGAACAGCAGAATAGCAATCGTCCACAAGCCGAGATAGGCACCGGCACTGGCTGCCGGCGACATGACCGTCATCAAGCTGAACCCACCAAATGTGTAGAATCCAAAGCCGATTCCGAATACCAGTAGCGCCAATGTGAGTAGCGAATCGGCCGCCGCCCAGGCCGTAACTGCAAAGAACACCATAGCCAGCGCCATGATCAGCAACCCTATACGCGTCACACGAGTCTGGTTTTCCGGTGGTCGATTGCGCCAGACGACAAAACAAATGATGAGGACGACGACTGTCGCCGTACCCCAATAGGCTGTGAACCGCGTCGTATCGCCTGCTTCCAGACCAAGCACATCACCGCCGAACGGTTCCAAAATACTGTCTTGCATCCAGGCGGCCAATGTTGCCAACGCCAAAAATGCGAAGAAACTGCGGGCTCGCGCATCGCTCCACATCGTATTGAAAGTCAACCGCAATGGGCGTCGTTCGCGGGGTGTAGCTGCTTGGGACGTTTTGGGTTCGATGCGAAATATCGCAAACCACCAGAAGAATCCTGCGATGATAATGGTGCCGATAATCATCTGGCGAAAAACAGCCGGATCGTATACTTCCATCCAACTGCCGTAAAAAATCGCAGCAATCGGAAAAAACATGATCAAGGTGGTTTCGACCATGCTCAATGCGACACCCTGTTTGCGTGGTGGTGCCGAGTCGCGCACGAGAGCGAGAAACACGCTACCGGATAACAGCTTGCCGGCACCAAAGAGCAGCAGGGCCACAAAAGCAATTGACCAACCGAGCCAATCATTGTTTTCGGTGAGGGGGGTGATACTGAACCAGAGCAGGGGCAGTGAGAGTAGAACGATGCCGCGTCCAATCCAGATGTAAGGTGTGCGGCGACGACCGCGGATGGGTGTTGTGTCTGATCGGTTGCCGGCCCACAAGCTGATGGGAAGTAGAATGTATTGCAACGCCAGCAGCAAGCCGACGAAGGTGGCGGGTTTGCCCAACTCGGTGATGACGATGCGGTTCCAGATGCTGGCGGTGAGGATTTCAACGAGTGCCGAACCGATCTGAAAGGAACTGAGACGCAGTATGCGTCCCAGTGAGAATGTCGAGACGGTTTCGAGCGGTCGTTCTTCAACTGTAGAGGTTGCCATAATATTATCGATCATGCCTTCTGTAGCGTGACATTATTTTGAGTATAGTTGGTTTCACTGCGGTGGCAATGAAAGCGCAGTTCTCGGTGTGATCATCTAATAATAACTTGACGGCATTCGGCCGAATTTTCATTCCTGCAGTGCGGCACAAAACGACGTCCACGAAGGGTCGACGGCAAAATCAATGCCGTGGGGGTGCACCCAGCCGAGATGCCATTGATCGTGCGTTGCGCCATGCCACAAATCAGCCGAATATGCAATCCAGCCGTATTCTGGCTCTGGCAAACGCCCGTAGGTCGGTTCCCATTGCAGCCACAAAACAGATCGCGCCAGGTGTGTTGCCCAACGACCAATGATGTCGCGCAACGATGCGCCCTTGTCAGGCAGGTAGTTGGTGATGTATGTGTTGTAGAAAATGATCGGTTCGGCCGAATTTGCTGCCGCCAGTCGGGGCGAGACGACGGTATGCAGGTAAGCATCGAGTTGTTCGGGCAGCGTGACCGCAGACATCTGCACTGGTTCTGCAGTGGCATTGTTAGTATGAAAGGCTGCAATGCCTTCGCGCAGGCGCTGTAAACGATCCGCCTGATCGCCCCACACGTAAGCAGAGAGGTTGAGTTCCTTTTCGGCCGAATCGAGCGCAAACGGCAGCATGTCACAGCCCAGGCGCGAGGCAATACGCGGCACATGAGCTGTCGCCGTTGGCAGCGTGTCGATTCCACCGCTGCATCGCGTCGAAAATTGGGGCGGTTGACCGCTACCGATTTGCAAAAGCAGATGGTCGTCGGCGTAATAGCGATAGTTGCGCTGCTCGGCGACCAGATTCAGCCCTGCACCGGCACCTAAATCGACCAGATGGACGGCTGGAACATGCCATGCTTGCAGTGGCAATAGCCAGATCATGCCGCGTGCTGTTTCGTTGGTCTGCACGTTGGCGGTTTGGATGAAGTGAGCGAGGGGTTTCGGCCGATGCAAGATGGCATCGCGTACAATCAGTTCAAATTCAGACGCATTGTAATCGGCATTGCCGCCGACAGTTGGATAAAATCGAACCAGGCCCGGGACCGTTCCCGATAAAACTTCGCGATGCAACGCAGCTAACAGCAACAACGGCACGTCAAACACCGCCCGTTCCTTACCTGCCTCAACAAACCAGCGTACGAGCGAATCAGTAGTTGCATTGGGAGCGCGTAACCAGGCTGCCAGGAGTCCAAACAAACGCGCATATAAAGGGGCATAGTCACTGGCAAACTGTACTTGCCGATCACATTGTGCTGCCAGTTTTTCAATACGCAGCATTGGAGATAGATCTGTCATATCTGGAACCTGTTTGCATAGAAATTGCGGCTTTATTATAACGTGGCCACTTGCCATTTTCGAAGCCACGCTATGTTTCAACGTCAGAAACAATGCACAGCGCTTTATCGAGTCGCCACGCTTACAAGAGTGGAAAACCCCAATTTAACTTGCCAGTTGTTTTGCTGGCGTCTTTTGATTGTGCTAAAATGCACATTCGATGGTGCTGTCCTGCGCCATCTTTGTTTGGTCGAAAAAGATCTCCACAACGAACGAGGAATTCTCGTGAGCAAGAGAAACACCGCAATCACCTGGATCGTCGTCATATTGGTCATTATTGGGGGCATGTTGCTGGCCGTTCTCTGGCCGTCATTGACTGCTGCTATCTCCGGCGATTCGTCGTCAGCTGAGGTATCGGGATCGTCCGGCGTTATGCTCAGCTCAGCGACACCTGACACAGTCGATGTCGCTTTGTTGGTCAATGATTTAGGCAAGATGATTGGTCTTGATATTTCGTTGGGGATTGAACCAGTCAATACATGGGTGGCCTTTGTCTCCGTAGCAGTTTTTACGGTTGGTTCTGTTGTTGTCTTTGGGCTGATTCTCACGCTCTTGTACCGATTCCTGGATAAATGGGTGACGCGCACCAAACAGGATGACGACTATCAGGCAGCCGTTGTTGAATTGGACAATCGGGAAAAAGCATTTATCAAAGAGCATCTGGAATCGCAGCCACCTGATCCGATTCCATCTCATGAGCGGACGCGTTGGTCGGTGGTCAGCACCGCTTTGATTACGATCATGTTTTTTATGTTTGGTGGTGTTGCGCTCGGTTGGAATGTGGCTCAGAATTCGGCCGAATTGCTGCTTTGGGCAGCCGCTTTTGGTTTGCTGGGTCTCATTGTCAGCGTCATTTTACTATCTCCCAGACGCATGCTGGCTGTTGAAGGTAAAGACAGTGCCGCTATTCCCTGGAGTTCGATTTGGGTCATCATCAGCGGCCTGGTCATTGTGGGCCTGGGGCTGGGTGTTATGGTCTTTGTCGTTTTGTCGGGGTAACTTTTACCCTTCTCACCGAAATTGGAAACAGATAAAGCGGCGGGGCAAGTTGTTTACTTGCCTCGTTTTTATTTGGCATAATGCGATATGAATGTAGAAACGCTGCAAGACAACTTAACCCGTGTGCGGGAAAATCTGCTGGACGCTATCGATGATTTGCCGGACGAGGCCCTCCTGGAGCCGGGCATCGTATTTGATAATTGGCGTATTGCCGACATTCTGGGTGTGATTGCAGCCTGGGAATCAGAAGTCGTCACCGGTCTGGCCGAAATTCAAAGGCGCAAAAAGCCCACCAAATTGCTGCGTGCGATTGACAGTTATGATCAATTGATCAGCAGTTGGCAGCTTGAGTTTGAAGACCGGTCACTGGACGCTGTTTTTGACGATTTGCAAGGTGCACGCATCCAGCTTGAAGTGCGACTGGAAGATTTAACTGATCGCGATCTGAACAATCCACGCGAATTCCGCTGGTTGAAAGGCAAACCACTGTGGCCGTTTCTGGCACGCAACACGTACGAACGCGAGGCAAAGTGGTTGCCTCCTTTGATTGCCTTTGCTCAACGCTATGCGGCTGAGCACGATCTCGAAACTGAACTGTATGACGATGAAAGCGACGATGGGTTCGACCATGATGAATTATGAAGGTGCGCTGCTGGCTGACCGGTCTGATCTGGGTGTGTTGCAGATTACAGGGGCGACACGGCTCGACTTGTTGAACCGCATGTCGACACAGGATTTGCGCTCTTTGCAGGCGGGAATGGGTGCAGCGACGGTGTTGACGACCGATATCGGCCGAATTATCGACCGCTTGCTGCTTAGCGTAGACACTGATTCAGTTACCGTCATCACGGGTGAAAACAATGGCGATAACATCGCCCGTTATTTGCTGCGTTTCGTCTTCTTCAACGACGATTTTCAACTGGTAGATCAATCGGTAGCGACATTTGTCTGGGCAATCTACGGTCCAGAAAGCGCGACCGTTCTGGCGGCTGCCAATCTACCTGGATCTGATTTGCCGCGTTATCATTGGCGCAGTGCCACCATTGACGGCACAGTCGTTAGCATACAGCGCACCGACCCGATAGACGGCGACGGGTTCCTGATTTGGGGGCCGCTTGAGCATCAGGCAGCGGTTGGTACGGCGCTGCAACAGGCCGGTAGCGAATTGATTTCGGCCGAAACATTTGACGCCATACGCATCGCAACCGGAATGCCCCGCTTTGGCCGTGAACTGACCGGCGAATACATTCCACTGGAAGCCAATTTGTGGGATGACGTGTCGTTTTCCAAAGGTTGTTACACAGGTCAGGAAATCATTGCCCGTATGGAAAGTCGCGGTCGTTTGGCAAAAAAACTGGTGCAGCTTCGTGCCGACGAACCAGTTGCGGCTGGTGACAATATTTCGGCCGAAGGCAAACGCGTTGGCTCGATCACATCCGCTGCACGTATCGAATCCATCACCTACGCACTCGGCTATGTAAAAACCAATGCACTAAGCGACCCAGACACGCGCTTATTTGCTGGTGAAACGCCGCTGACGCTCATTTCTGAGCTGCATTAACCATCTGCGGTGTCGCTCAGGAAAATTACCCATTTCAGCCCAAATCAGGTATAATTCTATAGGTGTTCGCCTGTGGGAAAAATGACACGCCACCCCTAAGCGGTGGCCTTTTTTTTGACTGATTCACATGTCATTGCGCAGGCGACCGGGTGTATTTCATTTATGTGAATGAAGCAGGGCAATGATTGTATGTTGAGTTGTAGCTGAGTTCTGTGTGGTCACAACGTCGCCGTGCAGCAATTAGCAAATAGAAAGCTCATCATTGCCCCGATTTGCAACTCACAGGATGCACATCCCAATCAAACACGCTGCTGAAAACCAATTTACGAGAGGTTGCCTTGGAAATCGGAGAAGTCAACAACATCGATATTAACGAGGAAATGCGCAGATCATATCTCGACTACGCCATGAGCGTAATCGTTGCCCGTGCATTGCCCGACGCCCGTGACGGTCTCAAACCGGTGCATCGCCGCATCCTCTATGCCATGCACGATATGGGCATTCGCTACAATTCATCGTACCGCAAAAGCGCCCGTATCGTCGGCGAAGTGCTCGGTAAATACCATCCGCACGGCGATTCGGCCGTTTACGATTCGATGGTACGCATGGCGCAGGATTTTTCACTGCGCTATATGCTCGTTGATGGACAAGGCAACTTCGGCAGTATCGACGGCGACGGTGCTGCCGCCATGCGCTACACTGAAGCACGTCTTTCGCGCTTCGCCAACGAATTGCTGGAAGACCTGGACAAAGAGACCGTCGACTTCCGCGATAACTTCGATGGCTCAGAGCAAGAACCGGTAGTTCTGCCGGGTCGGCTGCCAAATCTGTTGCTCAACGGATCATCCGGCATCGCCGTCGGTATGGCGACCAATATTCCACCCCATAATCTCACTGAAGTATGTGATGCGATTGTCCATTTGATCGACAACCAACACCGGTCGGACGATGTGACGCTGGATGATTTGATGGCATTTGTGAAGGGGCCGGATTTTCCCACTGGGGCAGAAATCACGGGAATTGAAGGCATTCGCAATGCGTATGCGACAGGACGCGGTCGCGTAATCATGCGGGCCAAGATGGAGATCGTGGAGCCGTCGCAGAAAGCGCAGCGGGATCGCATCCTCATTACGGAAATTCCGTTCCAGGTCAACAAGGCTAATCTCATTCAGAGCATTGCCGAATTGGTGCAGCGGGGTGTTATTCCAGAGATTGCTGACTTGCGTGATGAGAGTGGTCGCAGCGGGCTGCGCATCGTCATTGATCTCAAGCGCGGTACACAACCGCTAAAAGTGCGCAATTTGTTATTCAAGCACACGCAGTTACAGTCGACATTTGGTGTACAGATGTTGGCGTTGGTCGATAATCGGCCGAGATTGTTGTCCCTCAAACGCGCCTTGCAGGTCTACATCGATCACCGCGTCGAAGTTACCACCCGCCGCATTCAGTTTGAACTTGACAAAGCGCTGCGACGCCAACATGTCCTGGAAGGGTTGCGCATTGCGTTGAACCATCTCGACGCTGTCATTGAGACGATTCGCCAATCGGACAGCGCTGACAGTGCCCGTCAGGAATTGATGAGCCGGTTTGGCCTGTCAGAGGTTCAGGCGACAGCCATTCTCGACATGCAGTTGCGCCGTCTGGCCGCTCTGGAGCGACAGAAAATCGAAGAAGAATACGCTGAAATAACCGAACGTATTGCCTACTTTCGTGATCTGCTGGCACATATCGACAAAATCCTGCTGATTATTCGCGATGAAGTGCTGGAATTGCGCGAAAAATACGGTGATGCCCGGCGTACTGAAATCAAGCCCGGTGAAGGTGAGATCAATATCGAGGATATGATCCAGGACGAGGATGTCCTGATCTCGATGACACAGCGCGGCTATATCAAGCGCACGCCTTTGAAAGAGTATCGTCTGCAAGGCCGCGGTGGTAAAGGGTTAATCGGTATGTCCACGCGGGAAGAGGACATCCTCGAACATTTGCAGGCGGCCGGTTCGTTGAGCACGATTTTGTTCTTTACGGATAAGGGCAAGGTTTACACGCGCAAGGCATATGAGATTCCGGAGGCGAGCCGGACAGCGCGGGGAACATCGGTTAACAATGTATTGCCGTTGGAAAGTGAAGAGAAAGTGACAGCGCTGCTTGCTGTTACCGGTTTTGGCGATGCAGAATACCTGATGATGGCGACGCGCAAAGGGCGAATTAAGCGTGTCGTAACGACGGCATTTGACAATGTGCGCCAGACCGGCATTATTGCGTTATCGCTGGAGCCTGATGATGAACTGGGCTGGGTGAAGTTGACGCATGGCGGCGAGCATCTGATTTTGGTCAGCGAGATGGGCAAGGGCATTCGTTTTGATGAGGAAGATGTTCGGCCGATGGGACGGACGGCGGCGGGAGTCAATGCTATCAAGCTGGCAGACAATGATTATGTCGCAGGATTTGGTGTCGTCAGTTCGGGTGAAGATTTGTTGATTATCACTGAGCGCGGTTACGGCAAGCGTACGTCCGTGGATGATTATCGTCTGCAGAATCGCTATGGTTCCGGCGTGCGCGCCCTGGTGTTGCGCGAAGCTGGCGATCGTGTTGTCAGCGCTCGTGTTGTATCGCGCAGTGATGAGGTGACTTGCATTTCTTCGAATGGCATTATGCTGCGCACGTCGGTGGCTTCCATTTCACGTCAGGGCCGCAATACGCGCGGTGTACGTGTGATGGATTTGAATGATGATGATGTGGTGGCGTCGGTGGCTGTTGTGCGTGAAGGGCGGTTTACGAAGAATGGCGATGAGGAATCGGCCGAACCGTTGGATGAAGGCGTTGTAGACAGTACAGTGAACGATTACGCAGACGACGACATGGATGAAACCGATACGCCGGACATGGTATCTGCCGAAATTGAGGAATAATCACCTTTTGTCCAACAAAAAAGCCGGGACTCTGTCAGAGAACCGGCTTTTTTTGATCTGTGACATTACAGTTCATCCTGTTCAGCAGCGTCAACTATCGCTGCCTCTGTTGCTGATTGCAGCCGGGCTGCACGCCGCGCAGCTTCAGCTTCATTGGCGCGCACTCCGCGATCAATCGACGGCAAAACCATCCACGCTACGCAGAAGCCAAACCATGCACCCGTCAATGTACGCGTCAACGGCGGACTTTCGCGCAGCGTAATGAAGTCCAGGAACGGCAGCAATTCACCGTAATAGCCGAATAACTGGCTGAAGCCGTCGAGCGCGATTGGCCCCATGCCGATAATCACAAACCAGAGAAACGGCAGCGGTTTGACTGTGCGTCGTTTGCGCAGAACGGCGTAAAGTATCCCCCCGAAAAACAAGGCACCGAAAATTGCCATGTCGCGCTGACAGAGCGCCGTCTTGTAGCCCATTTGCTCGTTACCGACAAATTGACGTGCCTGCAAGAACAAAGTCGGCCAGTCCTCAGCATCAATACCGGCAAATTCAGTAATTTGTGACATGTAAGCTTCAAACGGGACAAAGTCGGTGCCGGCCAACTCACGCGGGTAAACGGGCTGTTCGCCAAAGAGGAAAAAAGATCGAAATGCCATCTGATGGCACATCGGGCTGTAGGCTGTGTAGATATAGCGTGCCGGGCGTTCGATGCCGGCGGCCATGAGCATCGGTGCAAGGATAGGCAGGAAGACGTAGATACCGACGATGGTGTTGAAGATGCCCAGCCAATGTCGTGAGGCCCAGGCGACGATTCGGTTGATGCGATCACTCATTACGGCGATCCTTTGGATAAGTTTGCATGGAAAGTATTACGAAGTTTCCCTTGATTGGGTTGTAGTTTCAGGTAAATCAGGTGTGACGAGCGGTAATTCGGCCGATTGCCAGCTCAGCAACCCACCGCGCAAATTGTATACATTGGTCCATCCTTGTTTCCGCAGCAAACCGGTAACCTGCCTACTGCGTCGTCCCGATCGGCATACAAAGACCACATCTCGCCCAGGTGGCAGATTTAGCCGTCGCTGAAAAAATTTCGGCAGCGGGATCAATTGCGAACCGGCAATGTACATTTGCTGCCATTCGGTCGGTTCACGCACGTCGATGATGAACGGAGGATCATTTGCCTGAATACGTTCATACAGTTGCCGTACACTCATCGTAGGAACCTCTTCATCAGGGTCGAGACGGATTAACGTTTCTAACTCTGCCCCTTCCGCTTTGGGCAAATTTTGACATTCCCGCCATGCTCGCACCTTGCAGGAATAGACACACACGACCGGGTCGAGCACGCGATTGAACAAATACGCGATTGCTCGTTCTGTCGGGAGAAAATGATCGTCACCCAGGCGTACATCGAACTGGGTATCGTGCATCAACTCCAGCACGGGCGTGCGCACATTCATCAAAAACAGGTCGCCATCGAATCCGCGATACAGTCTCATGATAGATTCCAGCAAATGAATGCCGGTTACATCGCAATGATTGACATGCTGCATGCGCAGCAGCAAGAATTTCTGTTCCGGATTTTCTTCCAAGTTGGCACGGATACGTTCCTCGATGTGGTGCACCGAGCCAAAGTAGAGTGATCCTTGAATAGTCAGTACACCCAATTGTGGGCAGACAGGTCGATCATCGCTGATTGTGAAATGCTCGAATGTTTCGTTGGGGAGGACGGTAGGCACATCGGGCGTTGAAGTCCGCCGGATGTAGCGCAGGAACGATACGGCAACTCCGGCCACAACCGCAAAGCGCAGCGGTATGAGCAAGGTGGCGGCAAACGTTGCCATCATGATCAGGCTGTCTCCGCGTGAAGAACGCCAGATTCGAACCATTTCTTCGCGATTGATAAGATTCCAGCCGGTAATGATGAGTAGGCCAGACAATGCGGCACGCGGCAAATATGTGGCAAGTGGCGCAAAAACCAGCGACAAAACGGCGATCAAAACACCGGAAAGGATGGCCGCCATGCGTGTTTGGGCACCGGCATCGTAATTGACGACTGTGCGTGATAGTGAGCCGGAACTGGGAAATCCGGATAAAAAACCGCTGAAGAAGCTTGCCAATCCCTGACCGACAAATTCCTGGTTGTTATCGAGATGCTCACCTGACTCGGTGGCTATGGTGCGCGATATGGCACTGGCTTCGATGAGACCCATCAAGGCGATGGCAAATGCTCCAGAGAACACGGCTTCGAGTACGTTCAAGTCAAATAACGGTGGCCTGGACAATGGCGGCAAAGCACGGGGCAATTCACCTAGCGTGATGACGCCGCGCGCGTTGAGGTTAAAAGCAAAGACAACGAAAGAGGTGATGACCATGCTGAGCAGCGCATTGGGCCATTTCGGCCGAAAACGCTTGATCAGCACGATTAACACCATCGTCAAGACACCTAAGCCCAACGTGATCAGATGTGTCGTCGTTATCGTCGGAAAAAGATAATACATTGTCAGCGGAAACGACGGTGTATTCGGTATCTGCACACGCAACACGTGTTTCAACTGATTGACGATAATTAAGATGCCGGCACCTGCCGTAAAGCCGACAATTACCGAATCCGCCACGAAATATACCAGATAGCCCTGTTGCAGCACCCCTAAAGCCAGTTTGATCAACCCCACCAGGACAGCCATCAGTGATGCATAAAGAATATATTCAGGCGTGTCCGGCTCAGCGACAACGAGCAATGCGGACAGGAGTAGCAGTGCCGACGTATTGGTCGGCCCTGTGTGCAAAAAGCGCGATGATCCCCACAATGCGCCGGCAATGGCTGCGACAATGGCCGTGTATAAGCCCATCTCCGGCGGTAATTCAGCAATCAGTGCGTAAGCAATCGCCTGCGGCAACGCGATAACCGCCAGTGTCAGACCGGCAATGAAATCAGGGCGAATATCGCTGAGTCGATATTCGCGCACCAACGCCGCCGGTTGTGCAAAATAGCGCAACGATTCTTTGGCACGGCTGCCAAACGTGTGTGTGATGGTGTTGACTTGTGTTTGCATGATCCGTATGGCCGTGCTGTTTGTCATTGCTAGATGGCAATGCAATGACAGTCTATTCAGGCGTGAACGGGTATTATGTCATGTGAGATGCGTTGCGCTGCTGCCAAACGCCCCGGTTCGCCCGTGATGCCACCGCCTGGATGTGCGCCTGCACCACACACGTACAAGCCTTCAATGGGCGTTGCGTAATTGCTCCATCCGGCAACGGGACGCATGTAGAGCAGTTGGTCGAGCATCAGTTCCCCGTGATAGAGTGCGCCTTCAGTCAAACCGAAGTCGCTTGCGAGATCGGATGGCATCAGTAATTGCTGTGCCACGATTAGGTCACGTATGTCGGGCATGTAGTGGGTGATTGTGTTGAGAATTGTTTCTGCAAGCGCATGGCGTCGCGTTGCCCATGTACCGTGGCGCAGTTTGTACGGTGCGTATTGCATCCAGATGGACATGACGTGGTGGCCTTGGGGAGCTAATGTTGGGTCAGCTATGGTGGGAATGCGGATGTCGAGGTACGGTTCGGCCGAAAATTCACCGTATTTGGCCGCATCGTAGGCACGTTCAAGGTAAGTCAGCGACGGGCTGATTTGAATGCGACCGCGTAAATAATCGGTATTGCCGTTGGGTGCTGCGATTACTGTCGGCAGACCGCGCAGTGCCAGATTGAGTTTGGCAACGGCGCCGCGCATTTTGATGTGTCGCACTGCTTTTTTGAAGCGTGGCGGCAGGTCAAACGGGTCAAGCATGCCGATAAACGTAGCTTGCGGATCGGCACCGGAGAGGACGGTTTCGGCCGAAATTTGCGTGCCGTCACGCAAGCGCACTCCGGTTACTCGATTATTGACAACGGTGATCTGATCGACATGTCCGTTGAGCCGAATTTCTGTTCCGTGTGCTTGGGCAGCTTGTTGCAATGCGTCGGCTAATCGGCCGATGCCTCCCTGCACTTGTGCTGTTGCCACGCTGCCGGCACGCCGTTGCCCCAGATGATGGTGCAACAGATTGTATGCTGTTCCGCCGGAATAGGGACCCTGACAAATGCCGGTGATGGCCGGCGCGGCCAACACACCTTGTACAAACGGATGTGTAAACCATTGTGATAAAAATTGTTCGGCCGACATGGAACATTGCCGGATCAGCAGCATCATATCGCGCTGGCGCAACAAATCAATACTTGGCGGTTGGGCGAGTTGCGCTTCGAGATAGGCTGACCAGTTCGTCATGGCCGCGCGATAGGCAGGGTAATTGGCGGCGTCATGAGCAGAAAATCGGCCGATAGCTTGCGTCGTGCGAACCTCATCTTCCCAGATTGCCAGATGCTGCCCGTCTCGTGTCGGCGCAAAAACGATGGGATCGGGAAACGTCAATTTCAATCCGTATTGTGTCAATTGCAGATCATCGATAATGCGTTGCCGCAGCAGACCCGCATCGTGCTGAACGGTATCGGCCGAATAACCGGGGTGAAACATCGCCGTCGTTGCCGTTCCACCCGTCGCCGCGCGACGTTCGACGACGAGGACGCGGTAGCCCGCTTGTGCCAGATAAGCTGCTGCCGTCAGACTGTTGTGACCGGCGCCAATTACAATTGCATCAAAATCGGTCATTTATTGCTCTCCAACGGTACTTGGTCGCAGCGTTTTAGCCGTAACGACGCCAACCGTCACCTGATTTTGTCGAAGGCGGCTGCGTCAAAAGCGGGCTTTGGCAGACTCAAGCCTTGGCCGGAATCGATCCCAATGTATTCTATAGCCAATCGGTGACTCCCGCACATACCTCAATTCAGCGGTTTGCAAATTGGCGAGATGGCGGGATGATAAGGGCAGGTTTTAGATGGACGGATGCTTTGCGCTTTGCCGGACGCGATAAAACAAACAGCCCGGCAAACTCGCGTCTACCGGGCTGTGGTTTATCGGCCGAAATTAAACGGCCAGATCGTTACGAGACAGCTTGCGCTGCGCCTAATGTGTCCAGAATCTCGGCCTCTGTAACTGTAACCAGTTCGGGTTTCTCATAATCTTTCATAGGATAAACTCCTTCAAACTAAGCGTCTTCACGACGATAGGCAGTAATGCCAATGACGAGCGTTGCGATCAGCAAGCTTGCCAGCACCAACGGCAATGTCAGATTGTTTGCATTGCCGGTTAAGCCAGTCAGGGCGGCCGATGTCGGTGCTTGTGTAACAGCCGTTGCCGGTCCGTAGACATGCGTCGCACCGCTCAAGTCAACTTCTTCCAGGTAGTAATGCCACACGCCGGCTCCTGGCGCATCGGCAAAACTGTAGCTGGCCCCAGAGCCATTGGCGCTCTGCGATGCAATTAAAGCGGGTGTCAGCAATGTTGCTGTTGCATCCCAGTTGGCACTGGTGCTGCGATAGACATTAAATCCGGCGCTGTTGACTTCGGCGCTGGTTTCCCAATTGACGGTTACCGAGCCGTCCGGATTCACATCGGCCGAAAAAGCAGTCAGTTCAACAGCCGTTGGTGGCTCTTCGCAATATGTGATGGCGACATCGTCTAGATACCAGCCCATGCGATTGACAACTGTGGTTGAAGTCAAGCTGAAATCAATTGTCACGTCGGAATCACCGGCATAAGCTGACAAGTCAACCACTTCCTGTGTCCAATCTGTGGCGGCGGTTGTGGTCACTTCCCAAACCAGATTGCCGTCGACATACACTTCACCCTTGTCGAATGAAACGAAAACTTCGTACCAATTCCACCACGATAACTCGATCGGCGCAGTTAGACCGCTCAAATCAAACGATTGGGAAAGGACGGTGCTGTCGGTTGCCGGCTGGTTATCATAGCAACCGTCCAGATCAGTCGCCCAAACATTGACGCCGGAATGTGCGCCGGCGGGTTCATTCGGCCGAGTCGTATCACATCCATCCTGAACGCCCGGAACAATCGTACCCCATTCCCACTCATCATAAGCCGTCGTGACAGCCCAGCCGCCATCATTCGCTTCAAAGTCGCTGAAGTAAAAATCGGTTGGTTGCCCCACGGTGCAATCAATGGGTTCCTGCGGAATAGGCGCAATCAGTGTATCGATGTGATCGGCATCGGCTGCCAGTTCTGCGAGCTCTGCGTCGGTATAGCCATCGGCAAGGACCGCCATCGCCACGGTTAACAAGAGGATGGCAAGTAAAATAGCCGGTAATCGCTTGGTTAATTTCTTGAATTGCATATTTCCCTCCAAGGAATAAGTAAATTTTGTCAGATAGTGTGCTACATCTTGCAGCAGTAGTCGGACAAATTGGCTGAAATCGAATTTAATCGATAGACACCTCCCTGGTTTTGGATTGATTGGATATCAACGGTCGCTTGACAAAGGCATATCGGATTCTGGATTCGGCCGATTGCAGAAACAACAAATTCGGCCGAAACCAATCATATTGACGCCGTGTCCATCCTCAATAGTATAGCAACCGGTCGCCGTGAAAATATGACATGAAATTGTGTGCAGTGCTGAATCCGAGGCTTATTCACAACAAAAGTCGCTCAATCGTCCTCAAGATACCATAATCGCCGACACCCTGTCAACGGCAAATATGTCCCAAAATCGCAGAATGTTCTTGTATAGCAAATGCTTGACGCATCGCGTTTCGGATGTTATGATGTTGCCCATGAACGAGAAATTGTCCCGCAACTTCTTTTTTAGCTTTTATTTTAGCCACACAACCGCCGCGACCACGCGAGAGGTCAGTTTGCGCTGATTAAAAGCAGGGACAGACACAGACACTAGCGAGACGCGGCCAACAGGTCGCGTTTTTTTTTGCTTATGTGTTTACAGGAGTGACAAGATGCAGACGACAATTCAATCAAATGGACATGTGTATCACCCAATACTTGCCTGTCGTGGGGTACGTGGTGCCACAACTACGACAGACAATACGCCGGAAGCGATTCTGGAAGCGACACGCGAATTGCTCTATGTGATCATCCGCGCCAACGGCATTCATCCCGATGATGTTGCCAGCGCTGTCTTCACCACCACAGCTGACCTGAACGTCACTTATCCGGCATTGGCGGCACGGCAATTGGGCTGGTACGATGTCGCTCTGCTTTGCGGCCACGAAATGGAAGTGCCCGATGGCTTGCCGTTGTGCATCCGCATTCTGCTCCACTGGAATACGACGCGCACCCCACAGGAACTGCATCACGTCTATCTGCGTGAAGCCAAAAGTTTGCGCCCGGACCGCGCCACGCTGCCCCCTATTCCTGTCGCAGAAATCGAAGCCGCTGTCAAACATTTTGATCTGAGCACATTGAAAGATAATCCGCCCGTACGCATGAGTTTGCGCGAAAAAGTGGCATGAGAGTGTACAATCACATGTCAACTGTAATCAATGATAAGCGGCAAATGCTGCGTGATAAACGGGAAACGATATTTCAGGTGATCAACACATTCTCCACGCGATTTAGCGCCAGCAAACCCCAATTTAACTCAAGAGAGGTATACGAATGATGATCGTAATAATGAAACCGTCAGCGACAATGAGTCAGGTTTCGGCCGTTATTGGACTCATTGAAGAAAAGGGGTATCGCGTGCATTTATCAGAAGGTGAAGAACGAACAATCGTGGGCATCATCGGTAGTGGCGCGCCCATTAACAAAGACCCAATACAGCTCTTGCCTGGTGTCGATCGGGTTGTGCCAGTCGGTAAGCCGTTCAAACTTGCTAGCCGGGAATTCCATCCCGACGACACGCATTTTCCAATTGGTAACGTGATGATCGGTGGTCATGGATTGGCAATCATGGCTGGGCCCTGCTCTGTTGAGAGCCGCAGCCAGATAATCGAAACGGCTTACGCTGTCAAGGAAGCTGGTGCACATATTTTACGTGGTGGCGCGTTCAAACCCCGTTCGTCACCTTACTCTTTCCAGGGTATGGGCGAAGAGGGATTGCGCTACATGAAGGAAGCCAGCGAATTGACCGGCTTGCCGATCATCACGGAAGTGATGGAGCCTGCTCTTGTGCCGCTTGTTTGCGAATATGCTGACATTTTACAAATTGGCGCACGTAACATGCAGAATTACGCTCTGTTGCACGCCGTCGGCCGATCACAGCATCCGGTCTTGCTCAAACGCGGCATGAGCAGTTTGATGGAAGAGTGGCTGATGTGCGCTGAGTATATTTTAAGTCACGGCAACACCCGCGTCATGCTCTGCGAGCGCGGTATCCGCACATTTGAAAAGTACACGCGCAATACATTTGACATCAACGCGATTCCAGTTGCCAAACACCTGTCACATTTGCCGGTGATTGCCGATCCGAGCCATGCCACAGGCAAATGGGAATACGTCGGCGCTGCGGCACGGGCAGCGGTGGCTGCCGGTGCGGATGGCTTGATTATTGAAGTACATCCTGAGCCGGAAAAGGCGATGTCGGACGGCGCTCAATCATTGAAGCCGGAAAAGTTTGCTGCTTTGGTATTGGAAATGAAGGCAATCGCCCAGGCTGTTGGTCGGGATATTGAGGTTAGCAACAAAGTGCTGGCCTGACAACTCGGTAGATATCATTGAACGGTTGCAGAAACCGGGTTGCTTGACGGGAACCCGGTTTTTTGTTCCGTCGTAATCCGGTTATTGGCTTATCAGGTACTGCTCTCGACGTCTTCGATGGATTGATTTTGTTGCAAGGCGCGACGGACAGCGAGTTTGCGGCGCAATTCATCGTGGGCTTGTTTGTTGAGCGGATAGCGGCGAGCGACGAGAATCGCCATAATTAGCAGGATGGCGGGTACGACGCTGATCATGATGCGCAGGGCTGTGATCGATTCGGCCGATTTTTCAACCTCGTCATACCCCAAAAACGACAAAATCAAGCCGACGGCAAATACAGCGCCGCTAGATGTTAGCTTGCGGAAAAATACCAGGTAGCCGGCATAAATGCCTTCACGCCTTTGTCCGGTACGCCATTCATCGACCTCGACGACATCGGCAATGAGCGCCCATGGGATGATATTGGCTGCTCCAAATCCCAGGCCCGCAATCATGCCGAAAAAGATCAAGATTTGCGGCGCAATGCCCGGCGGCGCCTGCCCCATCAGCAGCATGACAATTCCCCACAGAAACATCGTGGCGATATACGTGTTGATCTTGCCGAATGTGCGCGTAATCTTAACGGTCAGGGGCATCGTCAGGAAGCCGACCAGCATGACGACGGCGAGCATGGCACTGTCCCATCCCCGGTCAAATCCCAGGTAAAACAACAAAAATGGCACCATCACCGTGGCGACAATATCGACGCTGACGAGTGTGAGCAGGTAAATGGTCGCTGCCAGGCGAAACGGCCGATTGCTGAATACTTCTTTGAACGTTTGAATCGGCCGAATTGGCGGCGTTTGGGCTTCTGTTCGCACCGGCTCGCGAATAAAGGTGAACACGATCAGGGTCGAAAGGGTCATCGACAACCCCCACAGTGCAGCCGAAACCATGTAACCGTATTGCAATGCATGTGGTGCGTCGCCAAACCAGTTGGCAAAAACGTTTTCTGCCAGCAATTTGAACAGTCCGGCTGTGATCAAATTGGCCAGAATGGCAACAGACATACGCCAGCCGGTCAGTGAGCTGCGCTCGTCGTAATCTTCGGTCAGTTCGGCTGTCAACGCGGTATACGGCACGTTGATCAATGTGTAGCTGGTGTCAAAAATCAAAAAGACAATGATGTAGTAAATAGTGTACCAAACCAGATTGGGCAGGACAGGTACTGCGAACATGAGGAAGAAACTGAAGCCGAACGGAATGGCACCGATCAGAAAAAAAGGTCGTCGTCGACCCCAGCAGCTGGAAATGTGGTCGCTGATAGTGCCGATTAGCGGATCGTTGATCGCGTCCCAAATTCGGCCGAAAAGTGACACGATCCCGGCGACACCAGCCGGCAGCCCGACAACTTCGGTGAGAAACACAAACCAGAATAATTGACGCGCCAATGTTGCTGCCGCCGTCCCCCAATCACCAATACCGTAGAAAAATTTGGTGCTGGTCGAAAGTTTGCCGGCCGACAATGGTTGAGGAGGCACGGCAACAGTCGTTTCAACGGGGGTAATTCGGCCGATATTATTCGACATAATCCGTGAATACCTGCCCAGGTAATGTCAACTGACCCGTTGCCGCGTCGTAAAGATTGCTGTTTGGAAACTCTACAGGATCATGCACGCTGTACCACACCCACCACTGCACTAAACGGTCTCCATCCGGTGCATAGCCGGTGCTGTTCGCTTCTGACAGAAAAAAATCGAACGATGCCGTCATAAAATTCGCCACTGATTCCGGTGGAAAACCGTATTCGGCGGGCATTAGAATGCCATATTCGGACACCATCAGCGGTTTATCACCATAACCGCGTTCCGCCATCCATGCCCGAAAATCAATGATGTTCTGTTGAAAAATGGCCATATTGTCATGGTCTTCCAGTTCATACAGCGTACCTGTCCAGCCGTCCATGCCTGGCGGAATGCCGACGCCCCAATTGTCTTGTTCCTCGCGCAAAATAAATGCGTGGACGTTGAAGATGTCGACCGGCAACGGTGCGCCATAGGTGTTGCGATACGTGTCGAGTACGATGTCCAGATAAGCACGACGCAACGGCGTCGGTTGCGAAACCCCACCGATAGCGACCAACGCAGTCGGATCGCGTGCTTTGATAAATTCATAGATGTCGTAGTAGGCAATGGCGTATTGTGCCGGTGGAACGTTGTCTTGTATGCGCACGTCGGGTTCGTTGCCGATGAGATAGGTTGAACCGGGCTGGTCGGCGATAACCTGCGCCAGAGCATCGTAGCTGCTTTCAAGACCGTCTGAGCTGACGCGCACCATTTGGAAGAAGTTGACGCCGCTCATTGGCTCAGATGAAGTGCGCCAGTTCAAGTAGGAGCCGAAGCGCAACCCGGCCTGATGTGCTGCTTCCAGTTGCTGATACCCATCGGCAACGCCAAAGCGCTCCAGATAGGGAATGGTACTGATTGAATCGGCCGATAACGGTGTTGCGTGGGATGAAGTCAACGTGGGGGTGGGTGTATTCGTTGGCAGCGGCTCCGTGGCGGCAAGTGTGGTGGCTGTCGTGCTGTTTGCCGTCGGCTCAACCGTTGGCGACGGGATGAGCGACTGGGGAGCGGATGTGCTTGTCGCTGTCGGGCTGATGGCCGGATAGGACGGTTGGGTTGCATTCGGCCGAAAAGCACCCTGCGTCATCCATGCATAGAGTGCAAAAAATATCAATCCCACACCCAGCAACAGCAGGGTGATCCAGTAGCGTTTCACCGTGGTAAACATTCGATCCTGGTAGCGATACTGATCGCCGCCTAACGGTAGCACAGTTGGTCTGGGCGTACAACATCAGTTGACTTTGAATATAATGCAGAAAACCATTACAATGGAGGTGTTGGGTGTCAATAAGCCGATCAGATTATTGTCAGATGATTTCAGCAGAGAAGAGCGGAAACGTGTCATCACTCAGAGCGGTACGCAGCGCATTATCCAGAAGATTGGATCATCTCGTGCAGAGCGGGTTCAGCTATCGTGTACCGCTCACATTTGAAGAGACATACCGTCAGGCACCGCCATTTGAACAGGTACTCGACACAACCAGGGTTGCGTTGCCGTTGATGCCTGACATGGGGTTTTTGCAGGAGCGGGAATATCGCTTCTGGCTGCACACCGAAATTGGCCGCATCCATACGCGCCTGCGTGTTCTGCCGGCAAAGCGACCAGATGCACCGCTGCTAGTCTATCATCACGGGTTCTTTGAAGTGCCTTATCACGCCCGCGCTCAGGCGTTTTTCCGGCCACGAGACCCATTTGATGCGCATATTGTCTTGTTGCAGGCGCCGTTTCATCGCCGCCCATTGCAGCCGCTGGATCTGGGATTCCAGAATCTGCACCATTTGTATCAGATGATTGCCGGTTCGGTGCGGATGATGCAGATGGTGGTCGATCACTATCTGGCGCTGGGTACACCCTACGCCGTGGCGGCGGGCATGAGTCTTGGCGGGATTATTACGCTGACCTATGAAGGTTTTTTCGGCCGATCCCGGGCTGTCATTCCCATTCTATCCTCACCGAATTTTGCCCAATTGTTGTGGGATATCAGCCGACAAACCAAACGGAATGTCACTATTCCGCTCGAGGAAATCGAAGCACGTCTGGATTTCTCACGTTGTTACGATCACATCGATCCTACGCGCATTTATCCGCTGATGGGCATTAATGACCGCTTTTTCCGACACGGCAGCCACGCGCCGATCTTCAACCAATGTGATGTGACGACGATTCGCAGTTCGCATGTCAGCGGCATGTGGCACCGGCGCGAAACGCGTGAACACATCATTCGTGTGCTGCAATTGTGTCGGGATATGGGCAATGCGTCAGATACGGATTCGGCCGAATCCGATCAAAAAAGCGCAGCAACCGAACCGATCGCTGCGCTTGCTGCCGATTGACAAGCTATCCCACGGCCTCTTCAACCGAACCTGCCATGAGCAATCCGACGCGTTCACGGGTGGCGTCTGCGGCATCCAGCGTGGCAACAATGTGGCCGTCGAACATGACGGCGACGCGATCTGCCAGACCGAGCACCTCATCCAATTCGGCCGAAACCACCAACACAGCCACGCCTCGATCCCGTTGCGCCACGATTTGATTGTGAATAAACTCAATCGAACCGACATCAATACCACGCGTCGGCTGTGCTGCAATCAACAACTTCGTCGGGCGCGAAAACTCACGCGCCACGATCACCTTCTGTTTGTTGCCGCCGGATAGATTGCCCGCCGGCGTTTGTGCGCTGGGCGTACGCACATCGTATTCCTTCACCAGGCGCTCACCCTGCTCGTTGATGACATCCCTATCGATGACGTAATGTTTGGCAAACGGCGGCCGGTAATAATTACTCAACACCATGTTGTCGGCTAACGAGTAAGACATGACGAGACCATGTTTTTCACGGTCTTCCGGAATGTGTGCCACACCCAATTCCGTAATCTTGCGCGGCGAAAAATCCGTTATGTCCGTATTCTCCAGCCATACATGCCCGCTATCCGCTGGTCGTAGTCCGGTCAACGCTTCGACCAGTTCGCGCTGTCCGTTACCCTGTACACCCGCAATGCCGACAATCTCCCCGGCACGCACTGCCATCGAAACGCCTTTGACGGCGAAATGATCGCGATCATCTTTAACCATCAGATTTTCGACGCGCAGCACCGGCTCAGTCGGATGCGCTTCGTCTTTTTCGACTGTTAAAATCACATTGCGGCCTACCATCATTTCGGCCAGACTGGCTTCCGTAGACGTTTCCGGCTTGGCAATGCCCACCAGACGCCCCTGACGCAAGACGCCAATGTGGTCGGCGACGGCCAGAACTTCTTTCAGCTTGTGTGTGATGAAAATGATGGAAACGCCGCGAGCCGTTAACTCGCGCATGATGCGAAACAATTCGTTGGCTTCCTGTGGTGTCAAGACTGCTGTCGGTTCGTCCAGAATAAGAATGTCGGCGTTGCGATAGAGGGCTTTGATGATTTCAACGCGTTGCTGTGCGCCGACCGGCAAATCTTCGACTATCGCTGCCGGATCAACTTCCAGCCCATATCGTTCCGACAACTCCCGAACACGGCGTTCTGCTTCGCTCAGTGCCAAAATGCCGCCGCCACGGGTAATCTCTGAGCCGAGCATAACGTTTTCGGCAACCGACATGACAGGAACGAGCTGGAAATGTTGGTGCACCATGCCGACGCCGCGATCGATGGCATCGCGCGGATTCTTCAGCTCAACCCGCTCGCCTTTGATCCAGATTTCGCCTTCGTCGGGATGATACAGGCCATACAGCATGTTCATCAACGTGCTCTTGCCTGCCCCGTTTTCTCCGAGCAGTGCCAGAATCTCGCCTTCGTAGAGGAGCAGGTCCACCTTGTCATTCGCCAATACACCGGGAAAGCGTTTGGTAATGCCTTTGGCTTCTAACACAATGGGATTGGCTGTTTTGTCCATTTGTATTGACTCCCTATTCTGATTCGTAGGGTTGCCCGACGGCGGCGGGTGGCCGGGCACGGCCGGCAAATCCGGCGAGTACGACGATAGTGAGGATGTACGGCATGGAACCGGTCAACTGTGGCGGAACATTCAGCCCCATGAAGTCGAGTTGGGTTTTGAGTGCCGTGGCAAAGCCGAAAAGCAATGCTGCACCCCATGATCCGAGTGGTGTCCATCGGCCGAAAATCATCACCGCCAGCGCGATAAAGCCACGCCCGTTGGTCATGCCGCGCTCAAACGTGCCCACAGACTCCAGCGTCAGATACGCTCCAGCGAGACCGGCAAAGCAGCCGGCTATGATCACATTCATATAGCGAGTCATTTTGACACTGATGCCAACCGTATCGGCTGCGCTGGGATGTTCACCCACCGATCGCGTACGCAATCCCCATACGGTGCGGAAAAGGGCAAACTGAACGACAAAAACAAGAATGATCGCCAGATATTGTATCGGTGAGCGGTTGAACAAGACCGGCCCGATCAACGGAATATCCGCCAGAGGGCCGAGTGCAAAGGTGGGCAGCTTACCGCGCGTCGTCAACCCGATCACATAAAAATAGCTGGTCAAGCCGAGCGCCAGGATATTGATCACCGTACCGCCGATGATTTGGTCCAGCTTCAGCGTGACCGACATCCAGGCTAAAAAACCGCCCATTAGAGCGCCGACGAGAATACCGGAAACAACACCCAAGAATAAAGCCAATCCTAACGGCATAATGGGCCCCAGTGCGACGTTGACCATAAAAGCAACGAAGGCAGCCATCAACATCTGGCCTTCAATACCAATATTGATGATGCCGGAACGTTCGCCGATTAAGCCGCACAAAGCGCCTAGAATCAGGGGTGTGGCTTGCCGGATCGTACCGGCCAGGACCGATGTGGTGGCTGTCGGATCGACAATGTAGTAATAGACGATGGCAATCCCAATGGCGACGAGCAGGGCAATCAGAATAGTGCGTCCGCTAATCCGTGAACTCGGTTTTTCGGCGGTTGTAACAGTCGTTGATGTCATGTTGAACCTCCTACGAACCCCAGCCGGTGCTGAGCGTGATTTTTTCGCCGCCCGTTTCGCGCATGCGGAAGACTTTGCGCACGATAATATCGGCCGAAACGAAGAACAATATCAATGCCTGAATCACGTCGATAATCTGGAACGGCACGCCGGCGCTAAATTGCATTTGGCTTGAACCGGCTTGCATCGCGCCAATCAAAATTGCCGCCGGAATCACGCCCAACGGATTCGTTTTCGCCAGCAATGCAATTGTAATGCCGTCAAAACCGAGCCCGAGATTGAAACCCGGCTGGTAGCGTCCGACTACGCCTAGTGTTTCTACCGCACCGCCCATACCAGCCAGAAAACCACTGATGCCCATTGTCAAGATGATGACTTGGCTGACCTTAATGCCTGCATATTGTGCCGCATTGGGATTGATACCGGTCGTGCGAATCGCATAGCCAAATGTCGTCCGGTAGACAAGATACCAGGTGGCAATGGCGGCCAGCACCGCCAGCAAAAAGCCGAATGGCAGAAATCCCCACGTGGGAATGACGGCCGATTCCAGCACGGCGGGTGTGCGGGCAATAATACCTTCGTCTTTCCACGGTCCGTCGGCCAAATAGTCTGTCAGGTTAATGGCGACGTAGTTGAGCATGATGGTCGTGATGACTTCATGCGCGCCGGTGTATGCTTTGAGTGCACCGGCAATGGCACCGTACAGACCACCGGCCACAGCGCCGGCGATCAGTGCCAACGGCATGTGAATGATGAACGGCAGCCCGTCAAACGCGAAGCCGACGTAGGCGGCAATGATGGCACCAATCAGTAACTGGCCTTGACCACCAATATTGAACAAACCGGCCTTAAAGGCAAAGGCAACGGCCAGACCGCCAAATATCAACGGAGTCGCTTTTTCCAGGGTTCGGCCGAATGCCTCAGCACTGCCAAATGACCCGCGTAACAACGCCACATAGGCAGCAATCGGGTTGTTACCCGATAGCGCCAAAATAACACCGCCGATCACCAGAGCCAGAATAATTGACAAGACCGGGACACTGGCAGATCGCCAAAGCCGCTTGCCGACTGATTCCCGCTCTTGCATCGTCTCAGTTTCTTGTGCAGCCATAGTGATTATCCTTGAGTTGTGCGCTGGTCATCCGGGTTATCAAACCTGTTGGAGAAGCCAATCCAACAGCAAACAGAGTACAAAATAACAGACAGATAGACGTTGTCATCCGCAAATTTCATGTCCTGGATCGTTTCGAAAATCTATCAGGCACAAATATCTGCTCGATAACAAAAATGTGCGGCGTATTTTTCCAGTACGCCGCACATGCTTCAGAGTTACAACTATCTGCTAGCCACCAGGATTGTAGCCGGTTTCAAGTGTTCCTGCTGCCAACTGTTGTTCGAGGTCAGACAGCGTATCTTTGATTTCTTGCGATACTTCACTATCGAAATCGTGAAACGATGCCAGGCCAACGTCACCAATATAGTTGCCTGCAGGTAACTCACCTGCTTTGGACGCGGCGATTAAGGCCTGTACACCGGGTGTAATCAGCTTCATCGCGCTCGAAACAAGGCAACCATGTGCTTCCGGTGCCGTTTCCCATTGATCCGTATCAACACCGATGCAATAGGCGCCTTCAGCGCCGGCGACTTCACCAAGGGCACCGTTGCCCGTTTTGCCACCCGCACCGAAAATGACGTCTGCACCTTGGTCAAGTGCTTGCTTGGCTGTGCTGGCACCCCATTCAGGATCAGTAAACGCCACATCCATACCGCCAGGGTGGTAGGTTGAAATCAGATTGATGTCCGGATTGATGTAGCGCGCGCCACCTTCATACCCTTCTTTGAATGCCACAACAGGCGGGACCAGGTCCGTACCGAGTACAGCACCGATGGTTCCTGTCTCGCTGAGCATTGCAGCCAGGGCACCAGCCAAAAAGCCGGCTTTGTCTTCGTTGAAGATCAAACCGGCGACATTGTCAATAGCTTCTCCCTGGAACTGGTCGACGCCAATAAAATCGATATCAGGGTATGTTGCGGCTGCTTCTGCTGTCGCTTCGCCCATAGCGAAGCCAACGGTGACAATTACGTCATAGCCGTCTTCTGCAAACAAAGCGATGTTTGCACCGTAGTCTTTGGCATCACCAGTCTCAATGAATTCAACTTTGTCGACACCTTCCGCACCTTGTACGCCTTCCCATGCAGATTGATTGAAAGACTTGTCGTCCACTTCACCGACATCAGTTACTAAGCCGACACAGAATACCTCATCACTACTGCAATCCTCTGGGTCTGAGCTGTTACAGGCGGCCAAAACCAGACTCACGAGTGCCAGGATGACCATGAGCAAGCTAATGCGCTTAAACATTCTTTTTCTTCTCCTTGAAAGTGTTTAGGAATTCTTTGACATGTACTGATTTACATCAATACGATTGTTAATTGAAAATTATTATACTTTTTTTTTGTGCTTACACAAAATATATACTTCCTGGTCCAGAGAGTCAGGCTGGGCAAGATTTCCATTTGAGGGGAATTGGCGCGAAGTGTCGGCGCTTTGCGGTGGGTGAGTTCGGTTGTTTGATAATCGCACTATGCAAAGAAACTGTGGCGTCGTGATGGAAACACGAAGCTGTGTGCAAGGACGCAGGCAGCGAAGAATTGCTGTTTTAACGCGGATTGCTTGTAAAAATCGGCCGCTTCTTATTGTCTCCTTAACGTTATCTCAGGTTAGACTCACGTTTTCCAACTATTATTCTAAGTGAAGTCGCCAAACAGAATGTTCGGCCCCGGTGTTCCCCTCCTGCACCGGGGCTGAATGTTTTTGGGGAGGTTTTGATTTTCCTGCCGCGAACTCGAACCGCAATGTGCGTTATAGCCGTTGTCATGTTCCCAACATGACATTATGGTTGCGGCGGTTGAGGGGCAATATATTCTTCGTCCCGTACCAACACGTCATTCTCCTCAGTCAGTTGTTCATTTCTTTCGATCATACCAGCTCGAAAACTGGCATAGTCGAGTGGAATCTGATCGCGTATGAGATCGTTGTAGGCCTGGTACAAATTGCCCTGATAGCCTGAAAGGCAACACGCCCATACCAGTTCCACTGTTTCTGCGCCGCCACTGCCGCTGTCTTCAGGTGTGGGGAAGGGTGTCGGAGTGGGGATGGCAACCGCACCTGTTGCAGTTACGACTAGCCAGCGATTACGCATGTTTTCAATAGATTCTTTGACCTCGAGACGCAGTGGCGCGATTTCTTCTTGCTGCGCTACCACTTGCAGTTGTTCATCGGTACCGTCCAATATTGAGCGGATGGCATAAATTCCGGGCGGGCTGTCGTGATCCAGGTCAAACGGGATGATCATCACACGAGATCCATTGGTATTCATCGGCCCCAGCATATCTGCAGCGAATGTGACGGTACGGGTTTCCTTGCCGATTTGTTCGGCGTTGTGTGGTACGCGGAAAAATACTGCGCCGTCTACTGTAACGGTGACGCGGGGATAGTAGTTGTAGTTGGGGGCGATTACCTTGACGTATAGATTGCCGCGCATGGGTTCTACGATTGATTCCAATTCGATTTTGTAGAGCAGCCGCTCATTTGCGCCGGCCAGAAATCCTTCCGCGTATAGTTTGTTAAATGCGTCCTGGGTGTAGAGCAGTACCAACATCCCTTCTTTGTTTAAACCAACATACGCCTTGCCAATCGCGGCGGGAACGGACTCGACATCATCGCCGGTCATTATATCTTTGGCGCGGACGATTACTGAATATTCTCCGGGAAAGTGGACATCTTTTGCTAAATCGTAGGGTATGCGCAGTTGGCGGGTTTCGCCTTGCAAAACGGTAACGGGTTCGGCCGATTGGAGGAATCGGTAATCGTCGCTGATGATCCAGAAATCGTGATCCCACGGTTTGAAAACAATGCCACCGACGACCTCAACGGTGATGTAAGCCTGCAATTCAAGCTGCAATCCGACAATCGTTATCACCATGTAACAGATGTCGTCAAACACACCGCACTCAGTCTGTGCATTGAGTACCCTGTCAGGTAGAGGGGTAGGCGTTGGAGGATGATCGTCCGGCGGTGGAATGGTCAGGCCACAGCCCATGACAAGCAGGGCCGCCAATACCAAAAATTGCGCGATATACCGTGTTTTGCAACGTCGAAGTGACAACAAACGGTTTTGGCACGCGGTAACGAGGTACAACTAACCCTCCAAACTGGTCAACTGAAGCGAACGAATTGTCTTTGACAGTCACAGTCACTGTCTTGACTCAGACTGCCGACATTGTAACGGAAGTCGGCGAAAGTTTCCAAGCACAATCAGGTGCTGTCCATTGTTGTGTTCTGTGTTCTCCGTGTCTATTGGGTTAAGCAGCCGACTGGTTAACATCGCCGGCTTCAATCCTGGTTACCAGCGTCAGTAGTTCATCATTGTCAGGAATATCGCTCATCGAATTGCCGTAATGAACAAAGCGGACGATGCCAGTTTTATCGACAATGAGCTGCGCCGGCATTCGGCCGAATTTGAATAGCTTGATCTCCTGCCCATATGTTTTCAGTACCGTATGCTTCGGATCGGGCAAGCCTGTAAACGGCAGGTTCTCCTTTTCCCAGTATTGTGCGAACTTGTCCGGCCCTTCCGGCCCCAGCACGAGAATTTCCGTGTCTTCTGCAACAAATTTGTCGTAGTCCTGACGCAACTGCGCCATGTGCGCACGGCAGAATGGTCAGGTGAAGCCGCGATTGAAGACGAGGACAACGTTTTTGTCGTTCTGGTAATCGCTCAATGTCACCGATTGACCATTGAAATCAGTCAGCGTGAAGTCAGGTGCAACAGAGTTGAGTTCGATGCGTGCCACAGAGTGTCTCCTTTAATTAGTGTGTTACGTGACGCTGTTGGGAGCAAAATCGGCCGAAAAATCAGCAGGAATCCGCCGTGGTTTACCGCTGTCGAGAAATACACAGACCCATAACGCCCGCGCCTGTGCCATCAGCGCACCATCTTCTATGCGGTGAATGGTGTAATGGCGCAATGCTGTAGATCGCTTCATATCCGATACCCAGGTCGCCACCGCCAACTCGTCGCCAAACAACGCTTGCTGCACGTAATCGATGCGATAGTTGCGGGCGACGACGCCCATGTTTTCGGCAAGCAAGCGGGACATCGGCCAGCCGTGGACAGCGGCAGCACGTACCCCGGCCTCTTCCAGATACACCAGATAATTGCTGTTGTTGACGTGTTGTGCCGGATCGAGATCGCGCCATTCGACCATGCGTTGCATGGTGAAAACGTCCGGCGGTGGGGCCGGCGGCTCCGGAAAATGGTCACGGCGTTTCCCCGACGCCGGCACACCTTCGGGAAAAAATGCCTGGGTAATCTCGTCTGGAATGGTGGCGGGGCGGTGGGTTTCGCGATCGAGGAAAACCCAATCCGTTGTGGCTGTTGCAACCATCGCTCCTGACACAGCCTTGCGCAATTCGTAGGCGCGACGCGAGCGCACGCGTCGAAAATCCTGCACATACGTTTTGACCACCACCGTGTCCCCATAGACGAGTGGTTCGTGGTAGGTAATGTCGGTTTCGCGGACGAGCCAGATGCGATTCATGGCAAAGAGGCGCTGCATATCATATCCGGCTGCGGCTGACGCCGAATACGCCGCTTCCTGCATATAACGCAAATAATTGGCGTGATTGACGTGTCCGTAAGCGTCACATTCGTAATGGCGGACAACAAAAGCGCGTTCGTGGATGTGTGGCATCGTAATTAGTCGGTGTGGGTCAATGCTGTGCCGGGTTGCAACTGATGATCGACGGTGCGCCGATCATCGAAGACAAAGCATTCACCCTGCCACAGTGAATTTTCGGCCGAAACCGTTTCCAGATAGTTGAGAATACCGCCTTTCAGATGGTAGACCTCGGAAAATCCTTGTGCCAACATGAAGGCCGTTGCCTTTTCGCAGCGAATACCGCCCGTGCAAAACATGGCGACTTTCGGCCGATCTGTGCCAAACCGCCGGGTGACATAATCGGGAAACTGGCGAAAGGATTCCGTATGGGGATTCTCAGCGCCGGTAAACGAGCCCACAGCGTATTCGTATTCATTGCGCGTGTCGATGACGACGACATCAGGTTGTGTGATCAGCGTATTCCATTCGCCGGGCGGCACGTAAACGCCGACCTGTTCACGCGGATCGATGTCATGCACGCCTAAAGCGACGATTTCGCGTTTGAGACGGATTTTCAGGCGTTGAAAGGGAATAAAATCGGCCGAAGACGTCTTGAATTGCAGATCGGCAAAACGCGCATCAGCCCGCAACTCCGCTTGCAACGCATCAATCGCAGCACGACTGCCCGCCACCGTGCCGTTGATCCCTTCTTCCGACAGCAAAATCGTGCCGCGAATGGCGTGCAAGTCGCAGAAAGCAAACAATCGATCACGCAGCGCGACCGTGTCAGTTAGCGTGATAAATTTGTAGAAAGCAATGATGTCGACAGCCTGGCTCATGATGCGAACTCCCCGCTCATTTTACCACACACAACAAAAAAGAGCGTGGTACGCGCAGAGCGCCACGCTCTTCTTTCGTGTTCTTGTGATAACTGTATTGTCTACAGATTTTGGCTGATGTAGTTGTATTCGTCCTGCATTGCCTTTTCGGATGACTGGCCGACAAACTTCGCCAGTGTGCCGCCGACAATTGGAATGCCGCTCTTGATATCCATATCGATATTGTTGACAGAGCCGCTGCCGGTTGCCGACAACTTCATTTTGCCCTGCATGCCGACCGGTACGCCGTCAATGTCGATTTTGATGGAGCAGGTATACGGGCCGCCTGCGCTGCCGGTCCACACTTCAGTTTGTGTCAATTTGTTCCAGTCCTTGACAAATTTCTTCAACGCACTAGGTGCCTCAGCCGGCATTTCACGCGTCAGCTTGACATTGACGGTGTCGCCACTTTGCGTAATGCTTTCGATGTTGACATTACGTGCGCCGATGGCAGCCATCTTTGCTTTGATGAATTTCTCATCGTGAAAACTCGCAAATACGGTGTCGACATCCTGGCTATATTCGTGTGCTTGCTTGACTTTCATCAGGTTTCCTCCACTTGTGGTATTGAGTTTGCTGTTGTTTATGGCTTAAAAAGGTGGTTTTCAGTGATTCAACAACGGCAGTTTTGCTTCTGTTGATCGTGAAATCATTGTATCACGGCAAGTTGCATCAATGTGCGCCGCTGCGCCCGGTAAAATCGTCCATTGACTTGTTGATGCCAAAGAAGCCAAATAGAAAATCCTGTACTGAAACCGGTAAGATGCGTACCAGATAATTGGCATAGACAAAACGGGGCATGATCAGGCGCTGCCCGTTTGATTCAATTGTCTTGATAATACGGTCGGCGACATAGTCCGGCTTCAAAATCGGCAGCAGGAAACCAAACCGCGTCTTGACGCCTTCAAACATGCCGGTGTCGATGTAAAACGGACAGACGATCGTGGTGCGCACTTTGGAATGGAGTCGTTCCAGTTCCAGGCGCAGTGATTCGTCGAAACCGATCGCGGCGAATTTACTGGCGCAATAATCGGTCAGCCGTGCTGTGCCGACGATTCCACCTGCCGATGCGACGGTGACGATGTGGCCGCGATTTTGAGCTAGCATGTCGGGCAAAAACGCTTTGGTCATCCAGAATAGGGCTAACGTGTTAACGTTGAAGGTCAACATGATGCGCTCATCGGGGTTGTCGAGCAGCGGTTGCCCGGAAACGATACCGGCGTTGTTGATCAGTACATCGATTGCGCCCACTTCGTCTTTTACTTGTTCGGCCGCGGCATAAATGGCTTCGCGGTCGGCCAGGTTGACGGCGTAGGTGCTGACAACTCGACCTTGAGTACGCAGTTCTTCGGCCACGGTGTCGAGGCCGGCCTGGTTGATGTCCCACAGGACAACGTGTGCTTGTTTAGCAGCGATTTTCTGGGCCATCAATCGGCCGATACCACTCGCCGCTCCGGTAATCAATACCTTCTTTCCCCGAAATTTGGTCATATTCTGCTCCTGAAAGCGACAGATTACATCGACAAGGCAGCGGCGATGCGGTTGGCGACTTCAGTCGGTGTACCGACGCCATTCACGCGCTTCAAAATACTTTTGTCCTGGTAAAACGGAATAATGGGTGCTGTTTCGCCGTGATATTTGGCGAGTCGGGTGCGCACCGCCTCTTCCGTGTCGTCTTTGCGCTGAATCAGCCGGTCGGCGATGTCTGGCGGCGCGGGATTAAATGTGACGTGGTAAATGTCGCCCGTTTCCGGATCCATCCTTCGGCCGACAATGCGTTCGACGATCATGTCATCGGGTACGCTGATCAGCACAATGGCGTCGAGAGCCAGGTCGTTTTCATCCAGGGCGATGTCGAGACTGGCAGCCTGGGCGCGGGTGCGCGGAAAGCCGTCGAGCAAAAAACCGTTGGTGCAATCCGGCTGTTGCAGCCGTTCGATGACCATGGCGATGACGAGATCGTCGGGAACGAGATCGCCCCGTTTCATGTAACCGTCAGCTTGAATGCCGAGTTCAGTCCCGGCTTTGACGGCACCGCGTAGCATATCTCCAGTCGAAATGTGCGGTGTGCCGTAGCGGTTGACGAGTGCGGTTGCTTGTGTGCCTTTTCCGGCCCCCGGTGGGCCGACGAGGATGAGACGCATGAAAGACTCCTTTGGTTAGCCATGCGGTTTGTTTGAGTATGTGCCTGCATTTTCTCAGGGTAATGGCAATTTGTCCACTTCGTCTTTTTAGTTGGAGATATTGCAAGGTAAAGGCGCAAACACGCAGCTAACGCGGCGCAGAGCTGATCATCTTGCATCATTAAGCTATTTGCGCCGCCATGTATGTGGTTGACGCAGCAATTTGAAAAGTCGGCTTTTCGTGTATTTCAATACCCACGACTATAATTCGGCTATGCCTGATGATGAGATGCAATCGGCCGATACGCGTTCCGGCGTTTTCAATGCTGCTGCCATTGTCGGCGTGGCATTTACCGTTAGCCGGCTGCTCGGTTTTACCCGTGAAATCGTTTTCAACAACTACTATGCCGTTGACAGCACAGCGGCGACGGCGTTTGCTACCGTCAGTTGGATCCCCGAGCTGATCTTCAACGTGATCGCCGGTGGTGCGCTTGGTTCTGCGTTTATTCCCATTTTCGCCGCTTACTTTGTATGGCGCGATGCCAAAGGTGCCTGGCGTTTGTTTTCTGCCATCTTTAATCTGGTGATCATCGCTGCCACAATAACGTCACTGGTCGTCGCTTTGCTGGCTCCCTGGATCATCGATACATTTTTCAGCGCACTGGCGGCTGATCCGGCGCTGCGCGAGACGATGATCGCATTGCTGCGTTTGTTGCTGGTGACGCCGGTGCTATTCGGGGCCGGCGGCGTCGTTACGGCGTCGTTGCATGCCCGCCAACAATTTTTGTGGCCGTCGCTGGCACCCATTGTCTACAATCTGGGTATCATCCTGGGAATCGTGGCGTTTCAGCCCGATGTGTTGGGCATCGCGTACGGTTCCATTTTGGGCGCATTGGGTTACCTGTTGATTCAGTTGCCGAGTCTCAAACCGATTGGTGCGCAATATCGGCCGATTATCCGGACACATGACGGCAGTATTGGTCAGGTAGTGGTGCTCATGGTGCCGCGTGTTCTCGGTCTTTCCTTCAGCTTTCTCAACCTGGCCGTTTTCCCCTATGTCGCGCAAACAATGGAAGACGGCAGCATCCGCGCCTTGCAGTTGGGCTATAAACTGATGTTATTGCCCAGCGCCATTTTTGGGCAAGCGTTGGGCATCGCATCATTTCCGACATTCAGTACCCTGGCAGCGGCCAACCGATTGCCGGAAATGCGCACTATTCTGGCAGACACAGTGCGCTTGATCGTGTTCCTCGGTCTGCCTATCACCACAGCGCTCGTTTTCCTGAGTATTCCCGTCAGTTCACTCATGTTTTTGTTTAGTGAGGGTGATGAACAATCGATCACTTACACGGCATGGGCGCTGCTCTTTTTTGCACCGGCCGTCGTTGCCCTGGCAGGCATCGAAGTGGTGGCGCGGGCGTTTTACGCGATGAAGGACACGGTGACGCCGGTTGTGCTGGGTGCGGCGCAGTTGCTTCTCATGTATCTACTGAGTATCTGGCTCGGCCGAATTGTGTTTCCGGAGCAGGGCTGGTTGTCGTTTGGCGGCGTGGCGCTCGGCTTCAGCATCGCCAACTGGCTCGAGTTAATCGCGTTACTCCTGCTACTCAGCCGCAAGATGCACGGCATCGGCGCGCAGCAGATGTGGTCAGGCGTCTGGCGCATGGGGCTGGCTGCGCTGGCAATGGCGCTCGCCATGTGGACGACCGTTTCCGCATTTCCTGCCCAACCCGATCCGACGCTGTGGCAATTGTTGTGGATACTGTTGCTGCCGTCATTGGCGGGCGGTATCGTTTATTTGGGCGTGTGTCGTTTGCTGCGGGTGCGTGAGTTGAGCGCGATTGTGGGCGTTGCCATGCGACGAGTGAGGCGATGACGCATGAGTGAACGACCAGAACAGGCGTCCTTTTCGGCTGAAATTCCCGACTACGACTTGTTCAGCAGCCAATTCAAGGCCGATCCGTTCCCGACATTTGCCGCCATGCGCCGCGATGCCCCCATCTACGCCCATCAATCCCCCACCGGCAGCACGATCTGGTACATAACGCGTTACGAAGATGTCGTCTCTGTTCTCAAGGATGACGTGAATTTCGTCAAGGATTATCGCAACACACAACCTCGTCACGAAACACCACCAGTGCAGCCTACGCTTAGCGTTCACGCTTCCATTAATCGCAATATGTTATTTGCTGACCCACCGGATCATACGCGCTTGCGGGCACTGGTCAGTCAGGCATTTACGCCGCGACGTGTGGCGCAGATGGCCCCACGCATTGCAGCGCTGGCGGATGGATTATTGGATGCGATGGTGTCTGGAGACAATTCGGCCGAATTGATCGCAGCGTTTGCCTTGCCTCTGCCCCTGCGCGTCATTGCCGGGATGTTGGGCATTCCCGACAGCGATTATTCTCAGGTCAGCGACTGGTCTCAGGCCATTATTTCACCCGGAGCACGCGGATTGCGCAGCCGTGAGCGCAAGCGCAAGATGCAGGCATTGGTCGCTTATTTGCAGCAGATGTTTGTCGACCGCCGTCGGCACCCACAAGATGATTTGGTCACTGCATTGGTGCAGGCTGAAGCGGAAGGCGACCGGTTGAGCGAAGCCGAGTTGTCGAGTATGGTTGCTTTGTTGTTTGTCACCGGCCACGAAACCGTCGTCAATCTGATCGGCAACGGGGTGTTGGCCTTACTGCTCCATCCGCAGCAATTAGCATTACTCCGTCGTCGCCCCGACCTGATCGACAGTGCGATTGAGGAATTGCTGCGCTACGACGGGCCGGTGGAAACGTCGACGATGCGCTGGGTGCGCCGCGATTTCACATTTAAAGGCCATGCGATGCAGCGCGGCGATCTCGTACGCGTTGTCATCACATCTGCCAACCGGGATGCGGCCCAATTTGCCGCACCTGACACACTGAATATTGAACGCAGTGACAATCGCCATCTGCAATTTGGTACTGGTATCCATTACTGTTTGGGTGCGCCGCTGGCCCGCCTGGAGGGCCGGATTGCGCTGCCGCTGTTATTCGAGCGGTTGCCGCGATTACGGTTGGCTGTTCCGATGGCTGCGTTGCAATGGCGGGGCGGTGTGCTGTTTCGCGGTTTGGAGTCATTGTCGGTGCGTTGGGATTGAGTGGCCGACAAGTTGATCCGTGTAGAAAACAAAAAAGCCCGGCGATGCCGAGCTTGAAAAGCGCAAAAGTTGTGTGGCGTTTGTCTAGTTGTTGGCTGCGTTGCCGGTGATCGTCATGGAATTTTGGGCGACCAATTGGTCGTTTACCCAAATCTCCAACGAATAATCGCCCTCGCTGAAACCTTCTTCCGGTCGCAGATAGACATAACCTGGCCCGTCATTGCCGTAAGCCCACAACTGGTTGCCGCCGTCGATGACTTCGCCGTTATAGCGCCAGACCCACGACCATTCCATGCCGTCGGCCATTTTGTCGTACGCAAATGTAGCGTACAGCGTGAAGAATCCTTCCCCAAACAATGACCGTGTGCTTATCGGCCGATATTGCTCATCGATTTCCGTTGTAAACGACAAATCAGCAATGGCCGTATCGGGATGCATGTCAACGGTATAGTCTAGTTGATTGTATTCTTCCGGGAGTGCAAGAACGGTTGATCTAGAGGTCAAATCGGCGGGTGTTTGGTCGAGTGTGACCGGCTGCAAGGTTTCTTCAACATCAAGTGCAGCAACCTGGGATTTAGTGACAAGTGTGGCGATTTCGGCCGAAACAGGTTTTGCGTTGGTGATGATCGCCACACGCGGCGTTGTGTCCGACGTTGACGGCCACCCATACGCAGCAGCCGCTACTGCGATGATAACCAATACCAAACTAATCATCGAATAGCTTTGCATACTTTGCAAAGCCTGCCGACGTTGGAAAAAATATGGGGAGCGCTTGGCTTCACGCCACGCTTTGATGGTCAGTATAAGTGTTACGAGGATTGCAAATAACAACCCTGATAAAACCCAAACTGCTATCGATCCACCTAATGAATCTAACAAATTGTTCGCCTCTTCCACAATTAGATTGTGCAAAAATCCACGAACATTATAAGGAACCGGCAATTATTAAGCAACTGCCGTCCCCCGAAAAGAGTGAAATGCCACTTGAAAGACACTTTCATGTCCCTATTGACACGTTATTCTTAAAATTATCTTAGAGTATTAGGGGATAATTGCTGTTCTGGGGATTGTTTTCTGGTGCTACAGTAATGAAATTCGGCCGAATGCCCAGTGTTCGCGCTACAATCGCGGCTGAAACCGATTTCAAATCCATTGAGGCACCATGTTCAAATTTGTTACCCTGTACCGGCAAGTAGATGATGTCAATACGTTGGAAACGTTCTTCTCCACTGTCCATCTGCGGCTGGGTGAACAACTAGCCGGATTGCGCAAAGTTGAAATTAGCCGCATGAAAGGTAAACCGGGTGGCGACTCCCGTTTCTACATGTCAGTTGAGTTGTACTTCGATTCGGCAGCTGCGTTCGAAAAGTCACTTGCTTCAGATGCGGGAATCGAGCTGATGCAGGCACTTAGGACGTGGTACGACGGCAAACTGATCACCTGGTTCTACGCTGAAGCCTGGGAAGAAGACAAGTAACCCCATCCGGCAACGTGCAACGGCAGTTTTTCAGTCCGATGTTGCGGATGGAATGAAATATTGATAAACGAGTGGCGAATAGACGTAATTGGCATCAGATAACTTTGAGTTAATGCGTCCGCCGACTACATAAATACGTGTCTCCACGTTGGCAACACCCAAATCCGTCCAATCTGTAGCGTCGTCGAGCATAGGCATATTGACGACCTGCCAGGAGCGGTTGTTGGCGTCGTAATATTCGCTGAACAGCGTTTCACTGCCGGCGTCACCGCCGATGACGTAAAACCGGTCGAGAATGACGGCGCCCTGTGCGTTGCTGCGCGGCAACAGCATACTGGGGCATTCGGACCACGTTTCGCTGACAATATCAAGCAACTCACATGTTGCCAACGTGCCTGTCTCGTTTACTCCGCCTGTTACCACAATTTGATTTTGTACCAATCCACCTGTTGCATTGGCTCTGGGTGCTGTCAATGACGGCAGGGGTCGCCAGCTATCGGCACCGGGGTTATAGGCATATACAGTGGACAGATAGTCGCCTTGTTCATCTTGCCCACCAAACAGGTAGATTTCGCTGTCCGAGGCGACGGCAACGCTTCCGTTTGTGGCGGATGGCAATCCGGTGACAGTGCGCCACGCGTTATTGGTCGGACTGTATGCCTCGACGGTATTGGTCGGTTGTCCGTCTGCATTGGTGCCGCCCATGACATAGATTTGACCGGCCAGCACGGCAGCAGCGGCGTCAGCAACGGGGGTCGGTTTGTCGGCTGCAGTGATCCAGGTTTTGTCACGGGTGTTGAAGATGTCGACGGCATTGCGCACACCTTCGGCCGATTCGCCGCTGACGAAGTACACATCCAGACCTATTGAAGCTGATGCCATGTTAGCGGCTGGTTGTGGCATGGGACGGCTGACGAACCAGCGGGAAGTGCCGAGCGGTTCTTCGACAAATTCGCCTGCCGGCGTTGGCGTGCTGGTGCTGGTATCCACCACCCGTGTGGCGTAAAAGATGGCGCTAACGGCAACGAGCAACAGAGCGGCCACGGCTATGACAATCCATCTACGTCTTTGCCCCGGGTTATTCGCTTCGGCCGCTGCTGGTTCCATTTCGGCCGCTGTGGATTCGACTGGGAAAGATGATTCGGCCGATGCAGCCGTAGCGCTTTCAGACGTTGGCGTCGTGTCTTCAGTCGGCGCAAATTCAGCCAGGTAACCTTGCTGCATGGCTGATGTCACCGCTTCAGTACGCGACGACGCGCCCAATTTAGCGTAAATATTGCGCAAATGGACTTTGACAGTATGCGGGCTGATCGACAATTGCTCGGCCACTTCTTTATTAGAAGCGCCCGATGCAACACAGGTCAGCACGTCTAGTTCGCGCTCGCTTAGTGGTTCTCCCGGTTCAGCCATCGCTGCAATTATATAGAACGGTCTCTTGGGCTGCGAAACGTCTCAGACTGGATTAGGAATTGGGCGCAATCATCGGTGCGCTGCCAATTTCCGATTATGGTTCTGGTGTTGGCGTTGGTGCCTCGGGTGACTCTGATCCATCTGTGCCCTCCGGCACTTCCGGCGTCGGCTCCGGTATGGGCGTTGCTTCCGCGCACTTTGTGCGTGCATCGCTCAGTTTTGCCGCCAGTTCTGGTGTATTTTCAGTCAGGATCGCATCAGCGTACCAGGATGCCGCCGGGCAATAGTCGTCGGCAAAGGCCCACTGGTCGCCATACAGGATTTTGGCTGTCAGGAGCCGCTCGCATGAATCGAGATAGAATGGCGTCACGTCACAGATTTGCTGAAAATTGGGTATAGCCACTTCCCAACGCACACCGTAGTAACTCAGTCCGTCGAGATACAATTTTGACAACGCCTGCTGATCCAGTGCGACTTGCGGCAATGTTCCCAGTCGTTGGGCTTGCTCCAGATAGGTCAGCGCCAGTTCGATGCGGTCACTCCACGCCAGTTCCATGCCCAGGTTCAAGTACGCCTCAAAAAGGAGGTTGTCTGTCGTTTCGCGCTGGAAGTCAGGGTGTTCAACCTGAAATGCGGTGACAGCTGTGACGGCTTCGTCCCATGCTTCTGTTGCGACTAACTGCTGTAAATAGGCTAACGCCTGTGCCAGATCATCGGCCGAAACAGCAGGCTCCGGCGTGGGCGACGGTGTCGGTGTGGGCGTCGGTGTTGTCGGTTGTGTACTGCGCAAGGCATCATCGATATTGGCCCGCAAAGCGACGGCTGTTGCATTTTGCGGCGCATTTTCCAGTGCCCAGTCAGTTCGGGCGGCTGCCAGAGAGATATTGCCGTTTTGTAAATCAGTTTGTGCCAGAATGAGTTGACGGTCAAGTTGAGCACGCAATGCATTTTCTGCCTCAGCAGCGCGATCCGCCTGTCCATTTTGCCAGCCAAGATAGGCAGCGGCACCGAGAATGATGGTAGCGGCGACCAAGCCGAGCAGAATCAGGCCAATTGTCCGAAGGCGTCGGCTTCCGGTTGTGTTTTTTTCGTGTGTTTGTTCCGTTTTTTCTGTTTGCACGCTGGTTATTGTCCGATCATTGCGCGATAAACGGCAACCGTTTGTGCAGCAATCTGTGTTTGCGTATAGGTTTCATTTACCCGTCGTCTGCCTGCCGCTCCCAACCGGGTGCGTTGAGCGGCATCGGCCGCTAAGGTTCGCAGATGGTTGGCCAGACCGGCGACATCATCTTCGGCAAAAATCAGCCCGGCGTCGCCAATGACATGGGGAATTTCGCCGCTATCAGAACCGATTACGGGTACTTCGCAGGCCATTGCTTCGATGAGAACGCGGCCAAACTGTTCTTTCCAGTTAGACAATGTGCGCGACGGCAGCACGAGGACGTCAAGTTTGTGCAGAAACGGGACGATTTCGGCCGAAGGCAACGCCCCACTGAAAAAGACGCGATCAGCAATGCCCAAATCCTGTGCCAATGATTCCAGTTTCGGCCGAATCGGCCCGTCACCGGCAATGCGCACCTGCCAACTGCCCGGCACCTGTGCCGCTGCCCGCAGCAGCAGATCGATCCCTTTTTCCGGTACGAGCCGTCGTCCGGCGGCACCGATGGTGAACGGGCGTTCTTGAGGGATGAACAATGGCGTGGGTGTTTTCGGCCGAAACAGTGCAGTATCGACGCCAAATTGCGGAATAACGCGATACGGTCCTGTGTAACCCTTCGCCTGCCACACGTCGACGGCAGCCTGATTGCCCATAATCCCGTAGTCGGCCCAGTCCAGCACTTGCTTTTCCATGATGTTGAACGGCGGCGGATAGCGGCGTAGAATGTTTTGCCACGAAAAAAAGAGCGTCTTGACGCCCAATTTGCGGGCGCGGCGCACGCCGAGCCACGTCGCCAGATTGTACGGTTCCTCGTCCATATGCAGGATGTCCGGCTGGATTTCCCGCAGACGCCGCGGCAGGGTAGGGAAGGTGTAGCGGTGGAATTTGCCGTTGAAGCGCAGCGGATCGACGAGCAGGTGGTAATGGTCGGTGTGAGCGCGTTCGAGCAGCACGGGGCCGGATGGATCGTTCCAGACGGGCGGGACGATGACGGTGAGCTCGATGTCATCAGTTCGGCCGATTGCTTCCAGCTTGGTTTGGTACGCGCCGACCAGGCACGCTTTGGACGCCATGAGTACTCGCATAACCACCCAAGTTTAGTCGGCCATAGGTACGACGGCAACTTGTACACGATTACACAGTTGAATTCAATTGGTTTACCAGATCAACTTGCGCTACAATGGCAAATAGATCGCTCTCGTTTTATTTAGGTTTTGACAAACTGACAGGAGGCCCCCCAAATGTTCCAGCGCATTGCATTTTTCACGTTTGTTATTGGCATCATCATTCTGGCCGTCATCGTTTTACAATTCCCATCACCTGCGACAACAACGTTACAAGCATATCCCAGCCAAGACGACGATACCGTTGTACCGGCATATCCTGGACCTGATTCGAGTAGTGACGCACGCAATCCAGCCAACGCTCCGCCGCCACTATCCGAACAGCAGCGGCAATCACTCATATCACACAGTTTCCTGCCGCTCGTTGCCCAAATACCGGAAATATAACCTAGGAAAGGCATCGGATGGAGTTGGCGGTTTATGGGTGGCATACCCGACGGTAGCTATAACGATCCGCGTTTTAGACAAGACGGTAATGCATTCAATTCAGCCTGGTACTACAATTGGCAATACGACCCGGCGCCGTACGCCTGGGCTTGGATGGAGTATGTGCCGATGGTGTGGTGTCGTTGCAGCAGTGCCAATACGTACTGTCCTGACGACAACCCGAGCAACGCCAGCGAGAACGAGATCGATAGTATTGCCTATGCCATACAGCAAATCGGTGCCGATTATGACGGCTATTTGCTATTCGTCAATGAACCCAACAATGAAGCAGGTCAGTGTGGCGCGATCATCGGCGGTGGTTCCGGTAACAATTACGACCGTGAATTGGCAATAGCAACAGCCGCTGACATCTATGCACAATTGCGCGTAGGTTTGCCGAATGCCAAACTGATCGGCCCGCAAATGGCTGAGGGTGCCAATCCGGAAGGTTGGTTGCTCGACTGGATCGCTGCCGTCAACGACCTCGGCGTCCCCTTGCCAGACGGTTATGGCGTTCACGCCTATGCACTGTCTCCAGCAGAGGACGAAACTGACATTCTAGGACCTCTAAACAATTTCTACATTGCACTCAATGTTACAGATCCAGGCAAAGAATTATGGCTCACTGAATTCGGATTTGACCGTATTCCTTACTCCACCGCACGGGACGATCGCGTTGTTGGAGAATTAGAAGATTTGATCGATGCACTGGAAACTGCTACTTATGATTACGTGACCCGCTATGCTTACTATGTAACACGGCATTCCTTTACCGGCATTCTAGATCCCCATTGGCCGGAAGACACTGACTTGTGGAACCGCGACGCTTTTACACTTTCTCCTCTTGGTGAGCGCTATCAATCCCTCACTACTGGGAACGACAATTGATCTATGAAGACAATTGCCTCATGTCTGACATTCATCATTGCTCTATCTCTATTGACCGTGTTTCCTGTCATCATCGCGAGCACAGCATTCGATCCAGGAGTTCAATTAGAGAGACGTATTTTTCCAGACTACACGCCTAGACGACCCGTAAATATTGAAGGATCTATTACAACCAGCCAGGGTGTTGGCGAGTCGACCGTTATGCACACTGCCAGCGTTATCACGCTTGTCCAAGCTATACCGTACGGTCAAAATTACGTGAGACCGATACCCAGCCAACATAGAGTAGTGTGGATTGCAAAAGAATATCCGCACAGATGGCTAGAATTCAAAGACTTGGTATCAGGTACAGTTATATCGTTATCCGATCGGTTTCCCGGACTCATTGACGACCATCGTTTTCATCAGGAATGGATTGCCCTTCTTCACGACAACAGCGATTGGTGGCCCGATCCCTATGCAGAGCTGGTTGCCTACAATGTCGAGACAGAAGAACAGGTACTCATCGCTCCCTACGACCGCGAAGCGCTCTACTATATCTGGGCGATCGACAACGGGCGCGTCCTCTGGTCGCGCCAAACCGAGGCGTGTGAACTCGACCTCTACCTCTACGATCTCAACACGCGGCAGGATATACGGTTGACCGATGATTGCGAAGCACAGATCGAAGTCTCGGCCGACATTGGCGGCGATTGGGTCGTTTGGAAAGGGTACCTCACCGAAGATATCCATGCCCTCAATCTGGCAACTGATGAACACCGGCGCATTACAAACACGCTGTATACTGAGTCGTTTCCCTATACCGATGGTCAACGTATTATCTGGGAACAAAACGATAGCAATCCCGATAATTGGGATGTTTACAGATACGATTTGGAAACGGGTGAGACGTTTCCTGTAGCTGTGGGGCCAGAAAATGAATATACCGTCACCATTGACGGCAAATGGTTGCATTGGCACAATTGGGGTCAGGCTACTGCGTACGCCAAAAATCTGGAAACGAATGAAGAGATCGCTGTGTTCACTTATCCCGAAGATTTGATCCCCTACGTGCCGTTTGCCGAAGGCAATAAGGTGGCATGGGGTATTAGAGAGGACGGCATCTATCTGGCAACCCTGCTCGAAATGCACATGTCCTTGCCGGTTGTGTTGCATTCTGAATAGCTTGAGCTGGTACAAGGAATACTTCTATGCCAACATGAATGAAGTAACGCTTGTACTTGCCATATTTGTCTCATATGCTACAAGGAATGTTACAATGGATCCATGACCACTTACACGTTACAGGTTCCCGAAAACCTTTACAAGCAATTGCAACGGCAGGCATAAGCCGAACAGCGCACCATTGATGAGTATGTGCGCGAAGCTCTGTCACGTCGCGTTGCCCCGCTCGTACCGCTCGAAGATGATTTGCCGCCGTCATTGCGAACTGAGTTTGAGGCGATGGAACAACTGTCTGATGCTTCTTTGTGGTCTCTTGCCCGCAGTGTAGTTCCTGCCGCAAGCCTCGCCGAATGGGATGCGCTCATCGACGCCGATCATCAAGGCGCATTGACCATTGCTGAGAAACAGCGTAAGCAGCAACTCAGTCGTGAATATGACGAGACGATTCTCCGTCGTGCGCACGCGGCCATGCTGCTCAAGAGCAGAGGTTATGCACTCGATGATCCCCAAGTTCTCGCGGCATGACCAAAACCTACATTCCGCAAGCTTTGCGCCAAAGCGTTCTCCAACATGCACCCGAACATTGTGGCTACTGCCAAACGCAAACAGTCGTCATCGGCATACCGATGATTCTCGATCACATCGTTCCTGAGGCGCTGGGTCGCAGTTGGTTGGCATCCGCCTGATGAAAAGATGTCAAGTCAAGCTGGTGGTTAAAAGCTGATAGCTCCTCCCGAGTGGCAGCTTCGGCCGAAAAAATCTATACTGTCCGCGCCATGACACGATCGACGCTGAGCGGACGCAAATTCACTGCACTCTACGCGGTTTTTCTCTTTGTGTTGGCGCTCGTCTATCGCCTGTCGCCAATCGGCCGCTACGTCACGCCCGACGAAACGGCATGGTTGCACCGCAGCATTTTGTGGCGTGCGGCATTGCTTGATTCTGGGGTCGTCGCCTTGCCGCAGGTCGGCCATCCCGGCGTAACGACGACGTGGCTCGGCGCGCTGGCCGTCCAGATCAAACTGTGGCTGACTCCGGCGTCGGCTGCTGATGTCGCCTGGGCGCGCGAGTTGATCTGGTTGACGCCTGATTACGGGGAAGCGTTTCAACGATTGTTTCCGCTGTTGCAATTCGGCCGAATTACCATCGCCGTCGTCACCAGTCTGAGCGTCGTCGCCATTTTCCTGCTCGTCCGGCGCAAATTGGGCGTTATGGCGGCTGTTATCGGCGGTTTTATGCTGGCGCTGGATCCGTTTGCCGCCGGTCTTTCCGGCTTGCTGCACACCGACGCGCTGCTGGCAACGTTCGCCGTCATCACCATTTTGCTCGTCGTACCGGCGCAGTGGGATGCATTGCCTAGCCGTCGCGCCATGCTGCTCTGCGGCGTTTTTACGGCGCTGGCTGTGTTGAGCAAGCTGCCGGGCGCTACGCTGCTGCTTTTTGTGCCGCTGTGTTTGCTCATCACGGCACTTATCGGTTTGCGCAGCCGTTTATGGCAATCGCAGGCGCGTGTCGTGATCGGACGCGGCGCTCTCTGGTTGGCCGCCGCTGCCGTCACGGCGATTCTGTTGCTACCGGCCCTCATTTTTGCACCGGGAGAGCTGCGCGCTGTCATTGAGCGCAGTACGTCGCTGGAAGTGGCGTTGGTGAGTCAGACATTCTTTTTCGGCCGAAATACCCCCAATCCCGGCTTGCTCTTTTACCCCGTAGCCGCCGCATTCCGCATCTCGCCCGCAACGACAATCGGCTTGGCGCTGCTTGTCATCTTGTCAGTAGGGAATTGGATGCGCGACAAAATCGCGCCGCGCCCATTTGTCATCTTCGCCCCGTTATTCATCGTTTTGTTCACAATAAGTTTGTCTGTGTCAGAACGCGTTTTTGATCGTTACATGTTGCCCAATTTGCTGCTGTTGATTTTGCTTGCTGCTCTGGGCTGGGCATTGATCATCGCGCCTCGGTCACTGTGCCGGCAGCGTCTCTTGTTGGCTGCGGTCGCTTTACTCACGGTGGCGTTTGCCGTTGTCAATTGGCACTACCCGCTCTATGCGGCCAATTGGCTGGCCGGTGGACGGCAAACGGTGGCCAAAACCATTCCGACCGGGTGGGGCGAAACGGCCAGTGCGGCGGCACGCTGGGCAGGAGAGCAGACGGGTGCTGCCAATGCGACATTGTTTACGGCCGATGTGCCATCGGCGGCTCCGTTTTTCCCCGGCGAGACAATTCGACTAGACGAAATGCGCGTTGGCGAAATTGAGCCAAATGATTTTGTCATGTTGCCTGACGATGAAGGTGATTTTTCGTCACCGGTTCATTTGGTCACGATTGGCGGTGATCGGATGGCCGTCTACACCGGCATGATGCCGGATCATATTGAAGCCTCGCCATTGCAATTGCAACCGCTCAGCAAGCGGTTTGACACGTTGGCGCAGCTTGAATGGGCCGGGTGGCGGCTTGCTGAGGCTGGCGACAAAGTGACTGTTCGAGCAGGGTGGATACCGCTGCAATCGGCCGATGGCGTGGTACAGATCAGCTTGGTCGGTCCTGATGGAGCGCACCGGGTGCGTGTCGAACAGCCGCTGGCTAATCGCGCCGGGTTGCCGAGTCGGGCGTGGTCTGAGGGGGAACTGCAATCGGCCGAATACACCCTCCATCTCCCGCCTGACCTGCCGCCCGCAGCGTATGACCTGACCATGACCCTGTTTGACAGCGAGGGCGCACTTCAGGGCGTTTTCCGCGCTGACGGCAGCTTTGAGGACACGTTTGTGCGCCTTGACACCCTGTTTTTGCCGGCACCTGAACCGCGTTGACGGCTGGTCGAACCCGGCACACAACACCCGACGCTCGTATTGAATCCGGTATTTGGCTCTGCTATACTGCTCTTATCAAACGCATTCATCGCAGTCTGCACAGCAACACACAATGGTACTTCCGGGGGCAACTCATGTCAGCAACCTTAGTGGAGATCAGCAACAGCGAACGTTTTCTCGATGAGTTTTTGGAGCATTATCTCGGCCTCAGTTTTGGCAGTTTGTCCAAACGTGAAATCGACATTTTACTGATGCATTTGCTGATTAAATACGGTGATCTGGAGCGACGTTCGAACTACGAACTGAGTATACTTTTTCGCGTGACGGAGCGGCGTGTACGTTCATTGCGTCACGAGGCCAAACTGCGTTATGTCTCCAATGTCGACACCTATGTCCGCACGGAATTCGGCCGATTGCTGGAACAAACGCAACTCGTAGCCGAACAGGAAAAGATACTCTTTGTCGTTGAAGATGCGTTTCTCCGTGACGGCATCCAGGCGCGGCTCAAAGCGATGGGTAACTTCGCCGACTACTCATTCAATCGCGAAATCTTGCGTGTCACCTACGATGCTTTTGCTGAATTGCTCGCTTCGATGTTCAGCGAAGCAGAAGTAGAACGATTTGTCGATGACATCAACGCGACGGTCAAAGCCAAGCACAAGTTGAGCTTCAAGCAGATCATTCACGCGTTTCTGGAGGGGACGGCAGGCGGTGTCGGTGAACAGGTAATCAACTTGAGTATGCTCTACGTCATCGGCAACGCCCATCGCTTGCCGAGTCTGGTCGCATCAGTCACTGACATCATCTCGCGCATCATCTGACGCGCTCAAATTCGGTTTTTACCAGCTTTGCCCCACGATTTGCGCTCTGTTATACTGCCGCGCCGGAGAAACAGGCCATGCAATTAGCCGGGGCAGACGCAGATCGAGATGAAACAATCAAGTCGCAGTGGGGTGTTTCCGCGCCTGTTTGGGCGTTGCTCGGCATCGTATTGCTGGCCGCTGTGTTGCGCTTTTGGGCGTTAGGCGACCTGCCACCCGGCTTGTATCGCGACGAAGCGTTCAATGGCCTCGATGCACTCTCTGTTTTGGACGGCAACCGCGCCCTCTTTTTCGCAGCCAATAACGGTCGTGAACCGGCTTACATTTATTTGACGGCGGTGTTTGTTTCGCTTTTCGGCCGAACCGCGTTTGCTGTCCGTTTCGCCGCCGCACTGGTTGGCACATTGACCACCATTCCCGTATTTCTGATGGCCGGGAGCTGGTTTGGGCGGCGCGTTGGTTTACTGACGGCGTTGTTGTGGGCGATCACTGTCTGGCCGATCCAACTCAGCCGCATCGGCTTTCGCGCCATTTTGCTGCCATTCTTTCTGGCATTGCTCTTTTGGCTGGGAACTGAGGCGTATCGGCGTGGCAAATGGTGGTTGTGGCTGGTCGCCGGAGTGGTCTACGGGCTGAGTTGGTACAGTTATCTCGCCGTGCGCATGACGCCGTTGCTGCTCGGATTGTTTTTTCTGTACCTCATTTGGCAGCGACGCGGACGGCGACTGTGGCCGGGCGTGCTCTGGTTTGTGCTCGGTGCCTGTGTGGCGCTGTTGCCGATGGCAATACTGTTTGTCTCATCGCCGGAAACGATTTTGGGTCGTAGTGGGCAGGTGTCCGTGTTCCATCCCGATATCAATCAGGGTGATTTGTGGGGAACGTTGTGGCAGCATTTCGGCCGAACTGCGGGCATGTTCTTGTGGCGCGGCGACGATATCGTACGCCACAATCCGCCGGGGCGACCAGTCTTCGACCTGTTCATGGCGCTGCCGGCTATTGCCGGTGTAATCTGGTGTCTACTGCGCCGGCGTCAGCCCGCCGCTGCATTAACATTGTTATGGGTCGGCGTCATGCTGTTGCCGACCATTTTGGCCGAAGATGCACCGCATTTCCTCCGCGCAGTGGGCGTTTTACCGGCGGTTCTCATATTTCCGGCGCTCGGTTTGTCCCTGCTACTCAGTTGGTCTAAACTATCGGGCGCTTTAAGGATTACTCTGGCTCTGCTCCTGATCCTGGGAAACTTTGCACTGACATGGAACGCTTATTTCCAGACCTATGCAAACCAGACGGAGACGAGCCTTTTGTTTGAAGGGTCGGCGCGTCATTTGGCGGAAGAGGCCAATACAGCGGCGGCAAATGGGAACGTTATCATCGACGAACGCTTGTGGGACGGGTGGCCGTCCATTCGATTTCTGACGGATGTTGCCGTCACACTCACTGATGCTGAACAGAATGTGTCTGTGATGCCACCGGCTACTGTGTTTGCCTGGCCGTTTGAGCCGCCGTCCTATTTGACGGATGTGGCCGGGCCGGTTACGGTCGCGGTTGCATCGGGACCGTTGGCACGTGGCGATCTGGATGATACGGCGTTGCCGTTGTACGCACGCTACACGTTGCAGCCGGGCATGGTTGCGGCACATTCAGGTGTGAATTTTGGTGATATGCTTGAATTACACGGGGCTGATGTTGCGTTTTCGGCCGATGACACATTGGCAGTCACGTTGACATGGCAGCCGCTGGATGCGTTACAGGATGATGTGAGCGTTTTCGTCCAGCTAGTCGATGCGCAGGGCATTGTCGCACAAGATGACGCGCCATTGGGCCGTGGCTTATGGCCGCAGGCGTGGTTGCGACAGGATATGCAGCTTCAGCAAACACATCATATTGTTTTGACAGCGCCTTTTGACAAAGAAGAACAGCAACTAATCGTCGGGTTATACCGGCCAAACGGCAATCGGATACCGGTTCTCGACGAAGCAAAACGCGAAATTGATGATTATTGGCAATTACAACTGCCGTAAAAACAGGCTCGTATTGTCAAGTAACGTTCAAGGTGAACGAGGAGTGGGAGAATGAGTTACAGGCGAATTTGGGGAATCGTAGGATTGCTGGCCGTTTTTGGTCTGGCGCTGGCCCTATTCACCAACCCAACACAGGCACAGGGACAAAACCTGCTTGTCAATCCTGATTTTGAAGGCGAATATACAGCTTATGTTCCCAATCCACCCATTGCCGCTTGCCCTGTCGGCACGTGCAGCACTGCCCAGATGCCGGCGGGCTGGACGCCATGGTGGGTGGTGCAGAAACCGGGTGATGAAAATTGGTACAATCGCATGCCTGAATGGAAGCCGGCCACGGCACCTTTTGCACAGCGTATTCTGTCAGGTAGTCGCGCCATGCAATATTTCACATTTGGCGGCACACACACAGCCGGTTCTTACCAGCAGGTAACGGTGCCGGCCAATTCAAGTGTCACGTTCAGCGTGTGGGGTCAAGCCTGGTCAACCGGTAAATCGTGGGACGGTGAACTCAGCGATGTCAATTATTCGGCCGAACCGACACCGGTTAACATGAAAATCGGCATCGATCCGACTGGCGGTACTGATCCCTTCAGCCCCAACATTGTCTGGTCAGGCACAGCCAACCCGTTTGACGCCTATGTCCAGTTTGTCGTCAATGCCCAGGCGCAAGGCGACAGAGTGACTGCGTTTGTCTATTCTCGTCCGGAAGAACTGCGCAAGCACAACGATATTTACTGGGATGCTGCTTCACTCACGGCAGGCGGCGGCGCACCAGCCCCGGCACCAGCAACCGGTTCCGGTGGCGCGACACAAGCTGCTGCTGCCCCCGCGGCCTCCTTTGCCATTCCACCGACATCGACGCCGGATGCAGAAGGCGTCATTTACACGGTTGTCAGCGGCGGTGATTCGATCTGGAGTATCGCAGCCAAAGCCGGTCTGACGCTGGATGAAATTCTCGAACTGAACAACTTGAGCAAGGATGATTTTATCGTCGTCGGCGACAGACTGGTCATCGGCTATGGCGATCCGGGCGGCAGTGAACCGGAAGCTGAAGTTGATGAACAAGCTGACACGGCTGCATCCGATGCGCCGGAAGGCGGCACAGACAGCTCACAGCCCCCGGCTGAACTGCCGACACCAACACCGCAAGCGATTGTCGAGTCGTTGGGCGGACGTATCTGTCTCGCGGCATTTAATGACCTGAATCAAAATGCGTTTCAGGACCCTGCCGAGCAGTTGCTCGCCGGTGTGGCGTTTACGATTACCAAAGATGGTGCGGTTGTCAGTAACTACATCAGTGATGGTGTTTCGGAGCCTTTCTGTGTGACTGGTCTCGATGCCGGCGTCTACCAGATTTCGCGCTCGGTGGCTGATGATGAGCGTTTGACGACGGATAGCAGTTGGACGGTGGCGTTGACGCCGGAAGGGGCTGTGGCGCTGAGTTTTGGCAGTGTGCGCGGTGTACCTGCGGATGGCACTGAATTGGCTGACGCTTCTGTGACGACAGCGGATATAGATTCGGCCGAAACACAAACCACTGATTCGGCCGAAACGGATGGCAGCAACTCGAACAGCTTAATACTACTCGTCGTCATCGTGGTTTTGTTGTTGCTGGTCGCCGCCGTTGGCTTCATCCTTCTCGGACGTCGGGGAGCGTAGTGCGTTATCGAGAAATTGCATGAAATAGAGGGCTTATGAAAACATACCAACACGCATTGCTCTTGTTCTGTCTGGTCGCCATTTTCGGGCTGACGTATTCACAATCGGCCGAATCGGTACATGCGCAGGACGGCAATTTGTTGCAGAACCCGGGATTTGAAGAGCCCTATAACAACGGATTGGCTCAAAGCTGGGCGCCCTGGCATGAAGAAGCCAATGTCGATGCGGACTGTACGACCACACGCATGGCGCGCAAGCCAAGCTGGGGTCCGGAATTGGCAACGCAGGCATTGATTTATCAAGGTTCACGTTCGCAAGTGGTTGGTAACCAGTGGGCGACCTGGAATGCCGGCGTGTTTCAAAATGTGCCGGTTACACCGGGCACGACCTATCAGGCAACTGCATATGCCTGGACACGGGCATCAAATGATCAATATCCGGCACCGGGCGATCCGAACGTCAATTTCCAGGTGAGAGTCGGCATCGATCCCAATGGTAGCGGTTTGTGGAACGATGGAGATATTGTTTGGGGACCGACGATTAATCCGACTGGACAGTGGTTGCAAATCCCTGCCGTTCAGGCAACGGCGACGGGTGGACAGGTGACGGTTTTTATCCAGGCTAACCCATCGGGGCCGGGCAATTGCCGCGCTCACATCGACTCCTGGTTTGATGCGGCATCGTTGACAGCCGTTACCGCTGCCCCGCCGCCCACCAATACGCCGGCACCGCCCGCACCTAATCCAACCTTGCCACCGGCACCGCAACCGACTGCAACGCCGGTGCCGGCCGAAGCAACCGCGACGCCTGTTCCTCCCACCGCGACGCTGATTCCGACTGAAACGCCGATTCCAACGGGCATTATTTGTCTCAATTCGTTTGCAGATGACAATGCCAACGGAGTCCGGGATGCCAACGAAGGTTTTATGGCCGGCGTAACCTTATCGGTGATTCAAAATAATGAGATTTTGGCACAAGGGGTTTCGACCGGGTCAGAAACGCCGGTTTGTTTTTCCGATTTATTGCCTGGTGTTTATCAAGCTGCACAGCAGCTACCGGCGATGCTGGAGCCGACTACGGCGAGTAACATCGAGTTGGGCCTTGAGGCAGGGCAGACGATTGGACTTGAATTTGGTGCGCGAATCATGCAGGATAACGGCACTGAACCCGACGTAGATGACGGGGCGATTGACAATGGAGACAATTCGGCCGAAACGGGCACAGCGGATAGTGGCCTCAGCACCATTACGATTGTCGGCATTGTATTGCTGACGGTCGCTATATTCTTGTTGGGCGCTATTGTGGTTCTTTTACTGCGGCGTTAGGTTCATCGGCCCTGAGTTCGGCCCAGGGTGACGGGTCGTGACCAAACGGTTTCACGTTAACTGGTATTTGGCGGCTGCACTGCTGTTGGCGGTGGCAGCCGCTTTGCCTTTATTGAGCCTGAACGGTTTTCTCAACACGCGTGGCGGCGGTGACAGCCCGTTTTTGCTGCAACGCGTCCATCAATTGGTGACGGCGCTGCAAGACGGTCATTTTCCTGTGCGCTGGATGCCGGATGCCAATTACGGTTTCGGCTACCCGTTTTTTAATTTCTACGCTCCGCTTTCGATCTACATCGCTGCCGTCTTTCGGCTGCTTGGTTTTCCGATTACGCACAGCATTCAGGCAGCACAATTACTGGGCTTTGTCGTTGCAGCGTGGGGTATGTTTGTGCTGGCGCGGCATTGGTTTGAGAATCAATGGGCGGCGCTGGTTGCATCGGTAGCCTATTCGTTCGCGCCATTCCACATGGTCAATGTATATGTGCGTGGCGACTCGTTGGCGGAGTTTTGGGCGATGGCATGGTATCCATGGCTGCTGGTTTCGGCCGATGCCCTGATCAACGCCAAACCCGGTCGTCGATTACGCGCTTTGGTTGCATTTTCCCTCATATTTGCACTATTAATTGTCACACACAATGTATCAGCCCTCATTTTTGTGCCATTTTTAGGACTGTACATTGTCATTTCCCTATTTGTCACACATCGAAATCGACAGCAACATGATAGGAAAACGCCATTTTGGATACTCGTCCTGATGGCACTGGGCGCAGGTGTGTTGGGATTAGCACTGTCAGCGTGGTTCTGGATGCCGGCGCTGGCAGAGCAGAATTTGGCGCAACTCGGTCCGGTCACCGAAGGGTATTTTCACTTCAGTCAACATTTCCGCAATCTGGGCGAACTGGTGCAGCGCAACATCACATTTGATTACGATGTGGCCGACGGCGGCGCGTTTCGTATGGGGCTGGTGCAGGCCGTTTTGATTGGTATCGGAGTCGTCGGTTTGCTCATCACGATGCGCCGCTCTTATCGTACCGCCTTCATCTTTGCCACCCTGATCCTCACCACTTTCCTCATCCTGCCTGCTTCAAACTGGTTGTGGGAAACAGTACCCTTGCTGGCTTTTACCCAGTTCCCATGGCGCTTTTTGTCGGTGCAAGCATTTGCCGGGGCGTTGGCGACTGCGGGCGTCGTGTTGTTGGGATCCAGACTGGACAGACACGGTTGTGCGGTGTTCGGCAGTCTGGCAATGACGGTATTGATCATCGCCGCTTTCGGCACGCTGCGTACAGAGTTTATCGCCATACGCGACGCCGACGTGACAGCCGAGCGGCTTATGGAATATGAATGGTTCACGGGTAACATCGGCACGACAATCAGCGCGGAATATTTACCGTCTACTGTGCAACCGCGCACGTTTACAAGCGTGAGATTGGACCCGGAGAGGCACGATCCGGGGTATCCAGCGACGATTCTCTCAGGCGAGGCGCGGGGTATGCCATTCCACATCGATTTGATGCAGACACAGCGTCAGGTGTGGCAGATTGATGTGGCTTCGGCCGAAGCGACTATCATGCTGCCCACCGTCTACTGGCCCGGCTGGGAAGCGCGTAGTGACGGCCGCTCCATTCCACTGACCGCTGCAGCAGGCTCCGGGCAGATGCAACTCACCTTGCCCCAAGGCGGCCACGTGGTCGAATTGCGCTTAACTCGAACCGCACCGCGTTTGATCGGCGAGTGGATTTCGTTGCTGGCGTTGATTTTGGTTGTGGTGCTGGTTGTCGTTTTGTGGCGGAAAGCTGGGTTCGACTGGCGACGGGTCGTGCGTTGGAGTGTCGTTGCGCTCGTTGTCGTGATGTTGCTGCTCTTGATCGGCAATCGATTGCAAAGCAGCCAGTTCTACACCGGCATCGAAACGCGCTCGTGGAATTTCGATGAAGAAGCGTATTTGCATCACAATCCCGGCGGCATTGCCATTGGTGGGGCGCGTCTGTTGCTTTACGAAATGCCTGAACGGGTGAAGGCCGGCGCAACGCTGGAGGCGACGCTGGAATGGGTTGCCGGTACAGGCGAGGCGACGTTGTCACTGGTGACACCGGCCGATTATCGCTACGACAATGTGCCGGTAATTGCGGAATCGGCCGAACCGATCACCATTGGTCCTGTCACGTACGAATTGCCCATTCCCGCCAACGCGCCGCCCGGCCTCTATCTGCCACGCTTGACCGTCGGCGACGACGTGGAATATTTGCGACCGGTGCGCGTTGTGGCAGTGGAACAGGCTGCGCAAACCGCACAAATCCCCTTTGCAGCGCGCGTTACCGATGTTGCGGGCGAGGAAAACGGCGACTTACGGGTGCAGATGGCGTGGCGAACGGCACAATCGCTCAGCGAGAATTACATCGCCGTCATTCGTTTGCTCGACAGCCGCAACCTGTTTTATGCGCAGCACGACGCGCAGCCGGGCTACGGCTTTTTGCCGACGACGACCTGGTCGGCCGGTGAATGGGTTGACGACTGGGTCAATCTGGCGTGGGTGACGGACGACGACGGCAACGTGTTGGACGACGGTATCGGGCCGTATGTGTTGACGGCGAGCTTGTATTCGGCCGATACCGGCGACTTTATCTTCACACGCCGTCTGGGTGAAATCGATTGGCGCTCCGGTACGCTCCAGTTCACGCCAACCGAACCGCAGTTTGAACTGTCGCCGGGCGTAGAACTGATCGATGCGACGTTTGGCGACGTGTTTGCGCTGCGTGGTTATGAGTTGACACAGGACAGTGAACAACTCAATGCGGTATTGTTTTGGGAAGCGTTAGCGGTTGATTCGGCCGATTACATCCATTTTGTCCATCTCGTCGACGAAAATGGTGCTGTCATCGCCCAGCACGACGCCATGCCGCGCTACGACACCTACCCGACAAGTCAATGGTCGCCAGGTGAAATCGTTTCTGATCCCGCAACGATTGCATTGATCGATGTACCTCAGGGCACGTATCAACTCATCGCCGGTTTCTATCGGGATTTGGGAAACGGTCAGTTTCCGCGTTTGCCGGTACGGGGTGGGGATGCATTTTCGGCCGATGCGGTTCTGTTGCTGGAAGTCGAAATCCCTTAAACCGCAACAATTGATCCAGGCAAATGGTTTGCGCACTGTCACGGCGTCAGGCGTGGGCACTGTGTCAGCAGTTAAGCAGATGCCGACGCAGGCAATTGCGAAATTTCACGCAAGCTTTAGCCCCGATTGCCCTCATTTTTGTTATTATCTGAATCAGAAAGATCGCTGAACCGGCGGGTGTTGCCTTGACCTCATTTATCTTTCAGGCAGCCTCGCAAATCTGAACAATATTCATTTAGCGGTCTATTGCACTCATTCCATGCACAACTTTATATTTCGGATTTTGGGTGTCATCAGTGGCCTGGTGATAGTCGTTCTCCTCGTTCGGCCGATGGTTGATGGGCGGGTTGTCCGCGCATCCCCTCGGTACGACGATGTGCTGGTGACGCCCACAGCAATCCCACCCACAACACCCCAACTCAAGCAAAATGGTGACCGCATCGCTACAGTGAAAACTGTCCCACGGCTGGATAATATCACCTACAGCGTGATCGATCGCCTGGTTTTTGCGCCACCGTTGGCAGCGGCACCCAATAATACGTGCGACCGTTTTCGTGACGAGCCGCTTTTTTACGATCCCGAACTCACTATCGGATCGCGCTGTGTTTACGATCTTGATGCGGCTCCGTTAGCGACAACGTCTATCTGGTCGGGTATCGCGGATGATGACTGCTATTCGGCCCGATTGGCACAGGCCGCGTGTCGGCAAAATGCGCGGATTGAGGCAGGGGATTCGGCCGAAACGCGTGCTTCATACTGCGGACAGGGATTTGAAGTCAACTGCCAGCGCCATATGGATGCGATTCTCAGCGCCATAATCGAGCATGACTTGCCCGTTTACCGCACACCGGACACATTGTGTGCCGGTACGACAGTAAACGGCATAGGGTACAGTGACTATGCCACGTTTGATTATCAAATCGACGAACAATGTTTACTGACGCAGCGGGGATTTGTTCAAAGACGCGTATGGTGCGAATTTCTGGGCGAGAATATCACCGTGGTCGATGGGTTTTGCCAGGCGTTGACTACCTGTGTCGAACCGGCACTGCTCGAACGTTACCCGATTGTCGGTACAACGGAGACCGGCAACTGGTTGTTCGACTTTCCGTCCGGAGCGCAGGCACTTGATATTGAATTGTCGTGTTCGCACAGTGCGGTTGACGGATCGTTGCATCGCTATGAAAACTACTGCCGAGCTATTGATATCAATGTCCATGACAATTACGGCAATCTGACACGCGGTTCCAAAATGCAGTTGGCAACGACCATGCCGCCTGAGTTTGTCGCAATCATGGCAAACTGTGGCGTTATTTGGGGTGGTTATTACGACGGCGCACAAGATGTTTGGCAGGGTTGCGACCCAATGGAGTTTGCGTACGCGCCTGCCTGTATTGTGCAGTGAGTGAATTCGGCCGAATGACAACACGTATAAATTGCCGTCTGGCACAATGAAAAAGCGGTTGGTCGTTTACGGCCAACCGCTTGCGCTATCCAGTTATTGTTCTGCCGGCGCAGGTGCGACCGGAGGCAGTAACGCCCCAACCGGCGCGAACTTCAGCACGCGATTATTTTGAACGTCCGCGACATACATGCTGTCATCAGGTCCAATTGCGATGCCGTTGGGAATGTTGAAGTTGTCGATTTCGGGTCCAAATCGGCCGAAACGACCCAGATAAAATCCCGCCGCATCAAAGATCAACACCCGGTGCGCTTCCGGATCAGTCACATACACTTGGCTGGCACTGTCCGTAGCGACATAGGGCTTGTTTTCCAGCGAATCGCTGCGCCAGCCGTCGATCGGCCATTCGATAAACGGCAGCAAATCCTGCGTCAATGCCTGCACACGCCGGTTCCATGTGTCGGCGACGTAGACCGCGCCATTTGGCCCTACGGTGACACCGACTGGCTCGAAAAATTGTCCGAGTTGCGCTCCGAACTCGCCGACAAACTGAATGAAGTTGCCGTCGCGATCAACGACTTGCAAGCGGTGATTGCCGGTATCGGCGATGATCAACTTGTCGTCTTCGTAGAGCGCAATCGAACGAGGTCCGAAGTAGACATTGCCGGTTTCGGCCGAACCATCGTCCACCGTACCGCCGGAGCCAAACGACGCCACAAAATCACCATCATGGGTAAATTTCTGGATGCGATAATTCCACGTATCGGCTACATAGACAAACTCATCGTCGGCAGCAATGCCCCATGGCTCGTTAAACTCGCCGACATTGGCGCCAAACGAGCCCCAACTCGTGAGCATGGTGCCATCGGCATCGAACGCGACGATGCGGTGATTGCCGGAATCGGCGACAAACAGAGTGCCGTCTGGCGCAACCGCCACATTACGTGGAGTAGCCAGGCTGCCCTGACCAATGACGCGCTCGGCTTGCAGCGCCAGGTCACCTAATTCGTACGGATCAACCGGCGGCTCGTAGCGTCCGGCTTTCGTGCCGCTATCCCACAACTCTTCCAGTGCGTCGCGACGCAGGTAAATGCGCAGTTCATCGCGTACCGGCCATTTGCCCAGCCGATAGTAGTTGGGGTCGCCGTTGAAGATCTCGCCGTATTTGCTGTAATCACGGTAGAGGAAAATGTCACTCAACGCCTGGCGAATCTGGCGGCTGCCCAGGCCGCGTTCCTGCCCTTCCTGCGCCTTGAGGCCGAAAAAGGCATCCCAGCCGAGTTGGCGATATTCTTCCATCGGCCATTGCAGGTATACGTAGGTATCGTGGACATAATCATCGCCGACGATGGGATCGACTTTGCCCCAATTGTCATTACCGACAATCAGCACTGGCGCATCGAGGATATCCGGAGTCGGATTTTCGCCAAAGTAAAGTCGGTTGGGATAATCCCGCAGATACCAGGTAAACGGCCACGATGAATCGTTGTCAAACGCTACTTTGACGCTCTTGTCGCCGAATTGGCGCATGGAAACGGCTTCAAGTTGGCGCAGCACTTCGGCCTTCGTCGCCGGCCCACCGTGCGCGTAAACGAGAAACTCGTTGCTATTGTCGTCGTTGACATAATTGGCCATGAAGCTGAAGCGAATGGTAAGCAGTGCCAGAGCAGTGAATACGCCCAACAGCCACGCATGGCGCACGATTTTGCGCTTGGAACGGCGTCCCAGATAGTAAATCAGGCCAAACGCGGCGACGACGAGAATCAATCGGCCGATTAGCATTCCTGTATTCGTCAGGTTTGCCAATGTCTTGCTGCCCCATTCCACATCGACGAGCAGCGTCTTGACCATCAGCCCCAGTGCGATGAGGGCGACGACGACGAGACCGATCAGCAGCAGCGACCGTACGCTGAACAGCTCGCGCACCGATGTGTCTTTGAGCTTTTCGTTGAGATACCAGCCGCTGAGAAAACCCATCGGAATGACAAAGTGGGTACTGAGCCACGGCATTTTTTCGCCGGCAACGGTGTACGCAACCCAGGTGAGCAGCATCCACCAGATGAGGTGCGGCACAAATTCAAACAGGATGTCGTTGAGCCAGGTGCGCCAGTTGATGGTGGCAGGCGAGGGAACTTCGGCCGAATCCCGTTTTTGCTGCCGATAACTGCGGAACCAGACCGCGCCACCGAGTACGACGACGAGTAGCGCTGTCAAAATGCCGGGCCATGACACCGGCTCTTCGCGCACAGCGCCGTTGATCGGCAAGGTGGCGAAAAAGAAGATAACCCGCACTGTTGCCCAGATTAGCAACGCCATGTCGACCAGCTTGAAAACGGGATCGTCGAGATTGAGATTACGGCGCAGCCAGCGAAACGCCAGCCACGCGCCGATGATGCCCAGTGTTAAGAGTAATGAGCCGAGGTTGGGCAGTGTGCCGCCAATCGGCCGATTGAAGATCCAGTTGAAAAAACTGTACGCAATCGCAGCAATGATGAAGAGCAACACCCAAAAACCAACCGTGCGCTGAAACTGCGTCTTGCGGAACCAGAAAAAGATCGCCGCCAGCGAGAAAATAACCGGCAGAAATTCGTAGAACGGCACGACCAGCAGGTAATAGAATTCTGGCTGACCACCACGCGCCACTTCCTGCTGCACCAGCCAGTAGCCGAGCGACTCGACCATGCCGTTGCCCCAGCCGCCCAGATTAGTGAAGACTGACGTGTATAGCACGGCAAAAATGGTGTGAAAGACCAATGCGGCTACGATCCAGCGCCGCCAATCCCACCACAGGCCGATCAATGCGCCGATAACCAGGAGCAACGTGACGAAAATGCCGGACTGCATCGGACCGGAACTAAACCATGCTGACCAGCAATCGGCCAGTAATAATTTCTGAAAGAAATTCAGCGTGGAGCCGTCGACGGCCGAACACGTCTGCATCGCCTTGTTGAGCGGATCAAGACCGGACAGCGTAATCACTAACGCACTCATCAGCGGGAGCAACAAGGTCACGTAGAGAACGATCAAATCATAGGACGCGTATTCTTTGAGGCGATGTTGCCATTGATTCATGCCCATGAACACGCCGATCAGTAGTGCAAAGAAGCCGGTTACCTGCACCCAGTTGAGAAAGGTCAAGGTCGAAGATCCCGGATCGGTTTCCGCGATGCGACCATGCAGCAAATAGCCCACGCCAAGCATGACGCCACCTAGAAGCATGATGCCGAGCGGCAGCACGATCTTGCGCCATTCCTCTGTGAACCAGTCAGATGCAATGATTTTTGCCAGCAGACGCAGCACAAGAAAACTGCCAAAAATCGCGACGTAGATGTATGCTACTTCTTTCGTGGCAAACATCAACGCCAGGCCGGCGGCAAACCACCACAAATATTTCGTCTTGGTCTGGCGCAGATAGTAGATCGTGGCGATGAATACCATCAGCGCCCAGGTGATGACGTAGATGTCGTGGCGAATGTAGCGCGAATAGTAGAGCAGGTAGGGTGAAATCAAGAAGATGAAACTGGTAAACAGCGCCCCTTTTCGGCCGAGCCAGTCGCGCAGCAAATACGGCAAAGCCACCAAAATGACGCCCAACAAAGCGACCGGAATGCGCGATGTGAAATCATTGTCGCCAAACAGCCAATACGAGGCGGCGGTGGCGTGGAACAGGAACGGGCCATGCATCAACGCCTGATGGACGTAGCCGTCACCGTTGTAAAATTGATAAGAAAACTGCGTGTGCAAGCTCTCGTCGTGACTGACAACGCGGTCGCCCAACGCGTAGAAGCGCGTGATCAGCGCCAGAATGATGAACAGGATGTACAGTCCTTTCTCCAGATCGAGGTTGAGCGTTGCAAACAGCGAACGCGAGAGAAAATCTTGTTGCGGCTCTTGCGGTGTTGAGGTCAATTCAGACATATGATTTCGGATTTGTGATTGCAGATTTCAGAATCACGGGTCGTATTATTTTAGATGGGGTGTCGCCGGCGTCGGAATTGGTGGCGGGGCCTGGCCTTCGACAAGCTCAGGCCACGCAAAAACAGGCTGCGCTTGCGCGGTGACGGCCGGCGTTCCGGACGCGGTCGGTGTGCCGACGATGGGTTGGGCGAGTGCAGGTGCGGGTTCGGCGTAGACAACGGCTGTTCCGCTTTGGAGCAGGCCGAGATTGCCGAGAAACACGACGAGCAGCAGGGTGACGACAGCGACAGCGTGTCGCAGTTGACGGCGGGTGCGGCGACTGGTCAGGGTTGGAGGGGTGAATTGTTGTAGTCGGACCGGATTCGGCCGAATTGCCTCATCCAACGTCTCCCGTACCAACTGCACCAACGCACGCTCTTGTTGCAAGGCAGCGCGACACATCTCACAATGCGCCATATGCCGTTCCACATCGCGCCGGGCTTGCGGTGCCGACAGCCCCAAAACATAATCGCTTATCTGTGTTGTTACGTGTTGTTCGTTCATCATTCAACCTACCAGGTTAAGAAACTGAGTTTTTGCCAAAAACTCAGTTTCTCTACTCCGATATCGAACCTTGTAGCAGTTCTTTTAATTTTTTATGTGCCAGCCGCATCCGCGACTCGACCGTTTTCGGCGAAATATCCAGAATTACGCCGATTTCGTTGTAGCTCAGCCCTTCGTGATAACGCAGTAACGCTGTTTCGCGCAGCTTGGGCGACAATTTGCCCAGCGCCTGCCAGACGCGCTGTTTTTCGGCGTTCAGTTGGGCAGCGGCGTCTGGTGCAATGGCATCCGGGTCACCGATGTCGTGGTTGGTGGCGACGGCATGATCCAGCGAGAAGGTCGGCAGCCATTTGCGCCGGCGCTTGTTGCGGCAGCGGCTGATGGCGATTTGATAGAGCCACGTTTTGAACGCTGCTTTTTCGGGATCGTATTTGTGCAGCCGACGGAAGGCGTATTCGAACGTATCTTGCAATACCTCTTCCGCGTCTTCGCTGTGTTGCAACATGCCGTAGGTCAGCCGGTAAATCATGCCTGCATACTGCCTGTACAGTGTGGCGTAGGCGTGCTCGTCACCCTGCAGGCAGCGCACAATGAGGCCATCGGGCGTGGCTGCGTTGGCGTGGTGAACGGTGAGATGTTTTTCCATCGGCCGATGTCTCAAATAGCGGGCAGCTTACTGCTTTACCCACAGAATAATTGGTTGTTGTTCGGCCGAATTGACGCCGTCACGGAAAAACCACCAGCGCAACGTGGGCACAAGCTGGTCGAATCCGGGTAACGTGGTCTGCGCATTGTTGTGTTCACTGAGAATAAACGGCCTGGCGAGATAATTGCCCACAAAAGGCTGCTCAGCGTCGCCTGGCGTAATGATAGCTTCGGCATCACCGGTAAAGGGCACACCGGGCGCAAATGCTACCGTGCGCAGGTCGCGCAAATACCAGCGCAAAACAGGTGACTCGACGGCACTGACGACGTTCAGGTCGGTGGGTGCGCCCGTTTTTTCGGCCGAAACTTCGGCGATTACCTGGGCAAAGTGCTGCATATCATCATGCGTCGCCGTGGTCGTCGCCAGCCAGCGTTCGCGCACATCGTTGGCAGCGTCGTGCGTCAGCCACCACGCTGTACCCCAGCCAGTGAACAGCAGCAATGCCAGCACACCGAGTAAAATGCCTTGCACAAGGACATAGGCGTCATTGCTCAGATTGATAATCAGCAGCAACAACGCTGCCATGAGCAAGACGCCGAACGCCAAAATGAAGATGAACGGCAAGGTGTCGGTGTTGACGTTGTATGAACGCAGGAATCGGCCGATATTGACGAGCAGCAACATACCGAACAGTGTCACGCCACCGGCGACGAGCCATTTTTCCCAGCCGGTTGGCTCGGCAAACCACTGCTTAAACAATGTGCTGACGACGAATACCAGCGGCAGCGCGATGACGGATGCCGTTGCCGTTACGCCGTTTTGCAGCAACAAGAGCAATAGCCCGGCGATGATCCAGTTCGTACAAAAGATGCCGAAGCGATCAACTCGCAACGCTGCCAGGACAATGCCTACTGTGCTGAGAATGAGCAAGCCCGGCTGATAGCGGAACAGGGCCAGCAACGGGTTGAGGCGGGCGAGGAATTCGGCCGAAAACGAAAACTGCCCTAACCAATCCACAAACTGCGTGGCCGCGTTACCCAATCCCGCCGGATACCAGAGCAAAAGCGTCGTGATGCCCAGAAAAACGACAGCGGCCACGATGATCGCGTTGCGCCGCACAGGCCGCGAAAGCGTCGGGCGCTGCTCAGTGAGCGGTAAGCCCACCGCTTGTTGCAGTAGCCACGCCGCGCCCCAGGCGAGAACGAGCGTAAAAAATAGCGGCGTCGTTGTCAGGCCCAAACCGAGCGCGCCTCCTGCCACCAACAACCAGGTTTCGTTGTTGTCATCAGCGAGACGCAGCCAGGCGATGAGCAGTAACAAACCGGCAAACAGTGCCGCTGAATCGCCGCCGGCTGTGCGCGACAGGATGGCGAAAATGGGCGAGACCGTGAGCAAGGCGCTGGCTGTTAACGCACCGATTGTGCCCAATCTGTGGCGCAACAGCCACGGCAGCAGCACGAACCCGATGCCGAACAGCGCCGGAATGAGCCGTGCCACCGCGTCATTGCTGCCGAAAATGGGCATGAGCAGCGCGGTTAACGCAAAATAGAGCGGACTGACCGCTTCACTGCCTGTTGCGCCTGGCTGCCAGAAATTGTGAGCAGACAGGGCGGCAATTGCTTCGGCCGAATTGAGTGGCGTCGCATCCAGTCCGGTCAGACGCATGATCGCGGCCGCGACCCCAATCACAAACAGCACACCATGCGCCACGGTAATCCGCTGCGCGCTGGCAGCTGATTGCTGGATGCTAGAGACTGTCACGGCGTTTTCTGCCCTCATCCTTCTTACTCACCCCGCCAAACATAAATTGTCACATCGTCGTTTTCAAACACAGGTTTGAGGTTATCGCTAAACTTCTGCAGACCATCTTCACCGTAGGTGCTGCGCTCCAAATCGCCGACGTAGATGTACGTTATTCCGTATTGATCGAGCAGTTCCGGTACGCCTGCCCAATCGGGTTGGGTGTAAATGGCGTTGATCACCTGTTCGCGAGCAACTGGTTCGGTTGTGTTGCCGCGCCACTGGTATTCGTGACCAGCCCAACCGAGAACGGTGGGCACACCGCTGTTGGCTGAGACGCGGGCAAAATCGCTGTATTGACCGCCGGTTGCTTCGAGTACGACGGATCTGTCGTCTGCCTGGTTCCGCAGCCACACAATCGCCTCATATTCATTGGGATTGTTTTGCGCAACGTGGGCCAGACCGTCCAATGTGTCGGCGAACGGAAATTCGGCCGAACGCGCCGCCACCCCATACCACGGAAAAAGCATGACACCCACCAGTAGTACGCCGTAGAGGATGGCTAACACAATTGCCACCACCCGTGCACGGACCATCAAATAGTATAGCCCGGCCAGTGCCGCCGCGCCCCAGAGTACCCACGTTTGATAGTAAAACTTAAATACCGTGTTCATACGCTGGCCGAAATTGTCCTTGATATAGACAAATTCCGGGTCGAGCGTGAGCAACGCGCCCGTAATGATCAGTAACAGAACAAAAGGCAGCAGTGAGACGGTTTGCGTCTGTCGCTCTGCGGGATTTTGCTCGCGGAACAGGACTGAGAGTGCCATAATCCCACCGGCAATCAGCCCTGCGGTGAGCAGCGTGACGCCCGGCGTTAGCACACGCGCGCCCAGAAGTGAAGGCGTCAATGCTGCAATGGCGCTCAAACCCCAGAGCAGGCCGCCCTGACGCGGATTGAGTGGTATGTTTAGTTCGGCAGCAAGTGATGTGACGGCGTCGGCTGTGGATGAACTGGCGACGATCCAGCCCATCAGCAGTGTCAAGAGCAGCAATCCGCCAAGCAAGCCGCAGAAGATAGCCAAGCCGGTTTTCCAGGCGCGGAATTTCTGCTTGATGACCAGGGTGAGTACCAGCACGGTGATGATGAGCAGTGGCATACCGAAAATGACCAGGAATTGGGGCAAGCGTGTCGGCCGATTGATCATCGGCAAAATAAACGGTGCGCCTGCCTGCGAACTGAAACCGAGATAGAACGGCAGATAAAGAATAAACGCGCCGACAGCCAGCACGGCACCGAAACCGATGCTCTGCGCCAATTTACGTGCGGTCCAGCGTCCATTATCGCGCCAGCGTGCCAGCGCAAATGCGCCGGTGACGACGAACAGGTGAATGAGTACATCCCACGTGTTGAGGAACGAAAGACCGCCGAGGATCAGCGCCGTGAAGACAAGCTGTGCGGCGACCGGTCTTCCGCCCGTTGGCTTGAGCGGTGTGGGGCGTTCTGACGGCAAATACCATGCCAGCGCCATCGCGATGCTGAGGAAAGCAAACGGCAGCGCCAACACATGTGGGTGCAAATCGCCGAGGACGAAGCTGAAGCCGGGGAATTCCGCAATCGGTTCCAGAGCCGAATTGCCGGCGATGGTTTGTTCGTTGATGACGCGGGAAGAACGCCACCACCACCAGAAGCGTGGCCCGGTATCGCCCATGCCGCTGTCGGTCGGCGCTGTGTTCAGGTTTTGAATGTCGAGCCATTGCCACATTTCGGCCGAACCGATCCCGTTCGCATGTGCCGTTTCCAGTAGTACCGTCAGATTGCCCGCCAACGGCAGCGCGACGGCGGCGACGACGCCCAGCACATATGCGACGCGTTTTGCTCCGGCTCCTTGGCCGGCAATTAGATTGTAGACGACGCCGAATGCGCCAACACCGGTTCCGGCAACCAGCCACGCGACAGAGAGGTTAAATGCGATTGGTTCAGCGACAAATGCCAGCCGCGCCAGCAGCGAACTCATCACGTAACCGAAATAGTAGTAGCTGACGGCAAAGCCGGAGAGCCACGGATCGGCGGGCGGGAAGGTAGGTGTGCGGCCCAGGCTGTTGAGGAAGGCGAATTCCATCGGCTTTTCGGTGGCGATGATGGCGGGATTGGAAGCACGCACCATCACCCAGAGGGCGAACAACGCCAGAAAGATCACCTCAACGACGAGGACGTAGCGCCATTGTGCACCAAACCATTCGCGCAGTGAAATGGCTGACCGGCGCTGCGCAAACCACGATGCGCCGATCACAACAGCCAGCGCCAATGCGATGCCGCCGGGATTGTTGCCGATGAAACCGAGGCTACCGGTAATCCAGAACAGGTAGCTGACGAGCAGCAGGCCGAACATTTTGGTGAATGCGTAGCCGCGATCCGGTAGTCGGCCGAAAATCACCAACGCCAGCGGGGTTGCCGCTGCGCCGATCACCATGAGAGCGAGCCACCAACGTGCGGCGGCGAGGATGTCAGCAGTAGGCATAAGTAAGGCTGAAGGCGGCAAGCGGAATGCGGAAAGCTTTTTTCATCATTCCGCCTCCTGCCTTCCGACTTCGTAAATTTTGACGCCATCAGCGTCGTAAATCAGGGTCAGCGTGCCGTCGTTTGTCATTGCGTCGAGTTTGGCAACGCCTTCCGGTGTGTAATACACGTTCTCCAGCGATCCGGCGTACACGTAATCCACATCGTATCTGTCGAGAATGCGCTGCGCTTCGGCCGAATCGGTTGTGTTGTAGAAATTGTCGACATCGGCGATGCGCGACCAGACCCCGGCATCAGGCAAGACGGCACGCTGTTGGCGCTGATGCCAATCCCAGCCGACGACAGTCGGCAGACCCGTGTACATTGCCACGCGGGACGCTATCGAACGGTACGGATTCTTGCCGTGCGCTTCCATGACGACCGGTGAGCCGTCGATATGGCGCTGCATCCAGCGCAGCGCTTCGTATTCCGGGCCGAGCGCGACTGTCTGGTTGTTGTCTTGGTAGCTCGTCGTCTCCATGAACACCATGCCGTCGAGTGTTGTCGGTGCTTCGTCGCTCATGCGGATTTCCCATTTGGCCCTGGTTGCCAGCACGGGGTAGAGCAGCGCCAGAAAGAGCAGGACTCCCAATGTGCCCAGCCAGACCCGGCGGCGCGTTTTGCCCCATTCGGCCGATAATGCTCGCCACATCCACGCCATCGCCACGCCACCGACAACGCTCAACAACAGCCACACCTGCATGTAGAACTTAAACACCGTGTTCATCCGGCTGATGTCGCCGTCGAGAACGGCCACTTCGACAAAAAGCGTGAAGAAAAAGGCGGCGGCGATCAAGCCGAGTACGATGCGGCGTTCCGGACCGAGGTTGACGCGTAAGCTGAGCAGACCGGCGACGAGGATGATGGTGATGACGAGGGGTGCAATCGGATAACCGGCCCAGATGAACAAGGCCATCAGCGCGATGTATCCGATCAGGCCGAAAATCAGTGGCGTAACCCATTTTTCCATGCGCTCCAGCCGTTCGACCGACCATGACGCTGTCCAACTGCGCATTTCACGAGCCAGATGGGTGATGATGAGCAGCAGGAATAGGCCGTAGATGGAGAGGAAGCTGAGCAGGTTACTGCGCGACCCGTCCCACGGTTTGAGTGTGGTGTAGCCTGAGCCGAATGTCTGCCAGAAGGGCAGGAATGTGATGTACGAGAACACAGCGAGAATGGCGATTTGCACGGCGGAGCGACCGAACATCGGCCGATTCAACCCACTGAAACGCCGGAAATTGTGCAGCAAAATACCGAGAAAGCCGAGTACGAGATAGGTCGGCCAATCCCAACTGTTGGTTGGATAGAGAACGCCGATAGCAATGCCGCCGACGAGAAAGATCAGGGATAAGGAGAGAATTCGGCCGAACCGACTGCCTTCTTCCATGTTTTTTACCGGCCACAATGCCCACGAGATCGCCCACGCCAATGCCAGCATGGTCAGCGGCAAGCTGATCATGTGCGCGTGCAGGTCGGCATAGAGAAACGTAAAAAACGGGAATTCAGTAATTGGAACCGCTTCCCCTTCGACAAAATTGAGTGCCCGCGTCGCCGTAAAAAACCAGTCACCCGGATACAGCGGTGACGGTTGGCCGCTGAGCTGCTTGAAAAGTCCGTCAACCGCTTGCGGAATGCCACTCAACGAAACGTCCCCGGCGCGTTGCCACGATGTAAAGATAACTTTGAGTTGCGCCAGATTACCGAGCAAAATCGACAGCGTCACGGCTGCCAGACCGGCTCCGACCGCCTTGCGGTGCATGACCGAGCGGATCTCGTCGGGACTGGCGCGACGCGCCAGACGGCGCGATGCGACCAGGTTAAACGCCACGGCAAACGCACCGATGCCGGTGAAGCTGAACAACATCGGAATGATCAGGTTGTATGCCGTCGTCGGCACGATGCCGAGCAACAGCGTCGGCACGGCGACCAAAACATAGCCGTAATAATAATAATTGATGTAACTGCCGGAGAGCCACGGGTTGTACGGAGGAAATGTGGTGCTTTTGAGTACGGCGTTGAAGTAGGACAAGTCCATCGGTTTTTCACCGCCCCAAATGACGTCCCACACATCCGGGTTGCCGAGCCGGATGACAATACCGAGCAAAAACAGCGCCAACGCCAGCACCTCGACGAAAATGACGTAGCGGTAGTTTTTCTTGAAGTAACTCTGTAAAGCATGGCGCTGCCGCACGGCGACGATGACGCTAATGACGGTCATTAGGCCGAGCGCAAGGAGGAGACTGCTTCGGCCGAAATCTACCCATCCTGCGCTGCCCAATAACCATGCCCCGTACGAAATCAATAACAGCGCCAAAATGCGTGCCAACGCATAGCCACGTGTCGGCAAGCCGCGCAAGGTGACAAATGCAATCGGAAACGCCAGCCAGCCGAGAACGATGGTCAGCAGCCACCAGACAACCGCCGCCAGCGCCGGATTTTGGTTGAGTACGCTGTCAAGAGCGAAGCGCTCGCGGAATGTGCCGCCTTCCCGCTGCGTGGCAAAAGCGGCGTCACTCAATGCCAGGCCGGTCGGTGCTGCCGCCGCTTGCGCCGGATTGAGGTTGACCACGCCGGATACATCGACTGCCCTGAGCGTTGCTGCAACTTGCTGCAAGTCAAAATCGTCGCGCTTGGCGAAAATCCAGACGGGTGGATGATCATAGACGCTGAACGCTTCTTCGGCGGCAAATTCGCCGGGGGGAGGCCAACCGGCAGTCGGCTGATCGCCCCAGGTAAGTGCGCCGCGTGTGTCGTCGATATGCAGTGGGCCGATGTTGAGGTCGGCGTCGAACTGTTGCACGAGGTCAAAGCCGAGTTCACCGTTGAACAGCGCTGCGTAATACGCCATTGTCAGTGGATAGGTGAGCGGGTTGCGTGGCAGCGCCCACAGATTGCGCGGGCTGGAAATGACGATGACATCGGCCGAATTGAGCCAACGCACCAATCCATCCTGTTTTTCGGCCGAATCGGCAAACGTAATTGGAATCGATCCCTCGAAAGTGAGCTGCGGATCGCGTATCGTGTCAAAATAGGCAGCGTAGCCGTCGCGATCGGGTAAACGTAACGGCAGGGCATCGTCCCATTGTTCCGTCATGATGACGCTCGATTCGGCCGAAAGCGGGCCACCTTCCGCTAGCGTAACTTGCACCGTATAAGGCATCGCGCCAACCAATCCGATATGGTCAAACTCGGCAATGTGCGCCGATTGCGGTTCAATTGCTTCAAGTTGGGCAAAGGTGCTGCCCTGTGGCTGTCCGCTGCCGTCGAAGAAGGCCAGACTGACGGTGGAAGGAAGTTCGGCCGAAGCGGCTGTCAGCGAATTGAAGCGCACGCCGGTCACGATGCCGTCTTCCGGTAACGTAAATGGCAGCGAAATTGTGCTACCCGGCTCAAAACGGGTTGATTTGAGCGGCAAATGCAATTCGTGCGGCGTACCGTCGGCTGTGTAAAGCAACGTCGCCCCGCTAGGCACGTTGTCGAGCAGCCACTTGGATGCAGCGACGCGCGTCATCGGTTGGCGATAGACTTCGGTAAAAGCGAACGCCCACAGTACGGACGGGATGATGACGGCGGCAATGGCAATACCGGCGACAATGCGGCGCGTTTGATTTGATCCGGCGCGTTGCCACAGCGCGACCAACGCCCAGCTTGCGAGCAAAAACAGCGCCGGATAGATCGGCAGAAAATAGCGCATGGTTAACACCCAGCGCGTGCCCATGAACAGGAAATAGACGGCGATCCAGGATACCGGAATGAGGTGTGTGCGCCAATTGCGCTTTCCGGTGACGGTGCGCCACGCTGCCCAGAAAAAGGCCAACCAGGCAGCAAAGGCGGCAGTCAATCCCATGCCGTAAAGTGCCATTTGGGTTAAGGGATAGAGTAGCGGCGTGCGGCCGATCCATTGTTGACCGTGCGGCAGGGTTGAGGTTGGCGCTTGCTGACCGCTGATTTCGGCGAGATTGGCGATCCATTGTGGATTGAGGCCGATGGTGCGTTGGATAGTACGGATGAATGTGGGCGTTTCGGCCGATAACATATCCCACGTCATCGTTGCCGATGGTCCGAAAGCATACGGCATTGCCAGCCGGAAAGTGATCATCGCCGTGATAGCCGCCACCAGGACAAACGCCGCTGCTTTGAGTGCCTGTTTGAGGCCGTCCGGTGCACGCAATTCTTCCCCGTTGTGTACTGAGCGACTGAGCCAGATGAAGGCAGCGACGACGGCGATGACGGCCAGGGGGGCGAGATTGATGCGTGTTGCCACAGCCAGACCGAGCGCAACGCCGGACACTATCCACCAGACCCATTTAGCTCGCCGGCTGGCGCGAACCGCAGCGTAAAGGCTGACCGTCGTCAATGCCGTCGCCCAATTGTCGACTGTGTAGAAGTGCGAACTCTGTATCGGCAGGACGGCCAGGGCCATGAGCAGGGCGGCGAGCAAGCCGACGCGCCAACTATAAAGGCGGTATCCCAGCAGAAAGAGGAAACCGATGGTGACCAGATCGAGCAAGCCGGAAAGCGCCCGCCCGACGAAGTGAATGCCGTCGTAACTGGTGTAATCGGCCGAACACGTTACCCAACTCCACTTGCACAGCGCTTGTACGCCTTCAGCCGCAAAACGCGTCACCGTAACGGGCAAGTTGCCGTAGACGAAAAAGCGTTCGCCGAGGTTGTAGGGATTGAGAGGGGATTCGGCCGAATTGAGGTAGGTCAGCGGATTGGTTGTCGTGGACAGTCGCGCCGCAATATCAGTCAGAAACCGCTCGTCCGGGTGCAGATGCTGGTTATCGTCCCAATTAAGGCCGCTAAAGCGCAGCAGGCCAGCGGTCAGCAGGATCAGCAACAGTGCGACAACACCGGCGTTTTCCCAACTAAAACGGCGTGTAGTACCCGATTGTTGATCTGGTGGATATTCGGCCGAAGATGGCTCGACCGCTTCTGTTTCTGTCATGCCGTTACAATGCGTAATTCTGCCGTTACAAGCGGAATTCTTGTACAGTTAGCGATTATTTTGCTGACATGATGAGAGAGAACACGGTGAAAGTTGAATCCGTATTCTCTCTCTTCCACATCACGTCCATTGTGATTCTGTCTTTTCCAGGTCAAATTCAAGCAAAATACACTCGAGCATCGATAATGCCCTGAGTATCCTTGCATGATACACGCCCTTGCTCAAGAATGCGTGGTCAGAGAGTGAATTTTAACTGAATTGTGGGGAATCGACAGGAGCAGACAGAATTGGCGGGCAGGTCAGGAACAGTCGAAGCCAAATCTGACGGTCAATCAGACCGACAGACCGACCGGTTCCGCCGACGCTGCCAACGAATTGCCAATTTGTGAAAAAGGTGTTTCAGTTCAGTTTTTCGTTTTCCAGCCGGAAGCCGTGGCCGCGCACGGTAACGATGTAGTTGAAATCATCCAGTTCGGCCAGACGGTCGCGCAGACGGCGTACCAACGCATCAATTGCCTGCTCCGAAACGCCGATACCTTCTGTGCCCGGCCAGACCGTCTCGACGATGCTGTCACGTGTGCATACTGCGCCGTCAGCATCATAAAGTGCTTTGAGGAGACGGAACTGGGCTAATGACAGAGGTGGCGTTAGCGTGTTGCCGTCGATGATGACGGTACGTTGATCCTCGTCGAGTTCCAAACGCTGGGCAGGTGTCGGCGGTTCAAACGTGAGCGGAATCGTGGCGTCTGTCCCGATGTAGACCAGGCGCACAGACAGGGCAACCTGAATTTCGTCCCCGTCGCGCAGAACAGTCGGCTCGGAGATGATGCTGCCATTCAGGTGTGTACCATTCTTGCTGCCCAAATCATACAGAACGTATGCGCCTTGCTCGTGGCGTATGCGGACATGGTGTCGTGAGACTTGCCGTTCCGGAAGTATGAGGTTGCAATCGCTGCCTCGGCCGATGAGGAAAGCATCGCCTTCTATGGGCCAACTCTGGCCGGACAGTTCACCTTCACGGACAAAAATGACTGGTTTTGCGTTCATGGCGCCTCTCTACGGGTGTTGTGCATTTGATAGTATAATAAATCGTGATGGACAAATTGTAAAATAAATGCGACTGCTCACCGTTTTTACCCTTGCTTGTGGTGAGCAATGCACAAAATGGAAGAGGTCGTTGTGCCGTTTTATTCCGGCTGAAAAACGACTGGTTTGATTCTGCATGTTTCCGCCGCTACCCGATAACAGTATTCTACGCAATCGCTATCAAATCGCCGGCCTGGTTGGTCAGGGCGGTATGGGTTGTGTTTACCGCGCAGCCGATTTGCGATTACCTGGCCGCTTATGTGCGATTAAAGAAGTGCAGATCAATCCGTCTGAATCGGCCGAAATGCGCGCCCAGGCACACGATCAATTTCTGCGTGAAGCCAGTATTTTGGCTCAACTCGATCACCCGACATTGCCCAAAGTCTCAGACTTTTTTACCGATGGCAATCGCGAATATCTCGTGATGGATTTTGTCGCCGGGCAGGATTTGAAACAAATTACGGATGAGCACGTCAAGCGCAACACATTTATTCCTGAAGCAACTGTACTGGAGTGGGCTGCGCAGCTCGTCGATGTACTCACCTATTTGCATCGGCGGGATCCACCGCTCGTTCACCGCGACATCAAGCCGTCGAATATCAAGCTGACACCGGAAAACCGCATCAAACTAGTCGATTTTGGGTTGGTGAAGCTATTGGCTCCCGATGATCGCACGATCACCTTGTTGCAAGGGCGAGGCACGGCACTGTACACGCCATTGGAACAATATGGTGGTGATAGCGGACACACCAATGCACAATCAGACATTTATGCATTGGGGGCAACACTTTATCACCTGCTGACGACGCAGCCGCCACCTGAGGCGAAAACGCGTTTCTTAAAGCCGAAAACGTTAGCGCCACCCCAGAAAGTCAATCCGTCTATCTCGGATGCCGTGGCGGACGCGATATTGTGGGCGATGGAGATGCATCCCGATGATCGACCGGCTACGATTGAGCAATTCGGAGATGCGTTGCGTGGGCATGGTCGTGAAGCAATGAAGAGGAAGGAATCGGCCGAAACTGTTCTCGACGCATTACAAGCCAACCGTGCCCTCGTTGCATCTGCAATTATCCTGTTACTGATCGCATTGCTGGCCACTTTTCTCTAAAACGTTCCAGATAGCAGGTAGTTCAGCCGGACAGTAAACTAATTTAACCAATTTTGTTGCAGTGTCAACAAAATTGCTTGACGTATCAGTTTTGCATCGCTATAGTTTTGTCAGTGCTTTATTTAAGCGCAGATTTCCTGAATAACTGGTCCAATAACTGAATCGTCATATACAAAAGGAGAGTGTCCTGTGGCAAGCGTAACTTACAAGAACGTCTACAAAAGATTTGGTGATGTCGAAGTCATCAAAAACATGAATCTCGACATTGCCGACAAAGAGTTCATGGTCTTTGTCGGGCCGTCCGGCTGCGGAAAATCGACCAACTTGCGCTTGCTTGCTGGTTTGGAAGAGATCAGCGAAGGTGAAATCTATATTGGCGATCGCGTTGTCAATGACGTGCCGCCTAAAGATCGCGACATCGCCATGGTGTTCCAATCATACGCTCTCTATCCGCACATGAGCGTCTACGACAATATGGCGTTTGGCCTCAAACTGCGCAAGACACCCAAAGACGAAATCGACAAACGCGTCAAAGAAGCGGGTGAAATCCTTGGTTTGGCTAATTTGCTCGACCGTAAACCGAAGGCACTCTCCGGCGGTCAACGGCAGCGCGTTGCCGTGGGTCGCGCCATTGTGCGTGACCCTGCCGTTTTCTTGATGGACGAGCCACTCTCCAACCTGGATGCTAAATTGCGCGTTTCGGCGCGTGCTTCGATTTCCAAGTTGCATCGCGATCTGGAAACGACATTCATCTATGTCACGCACGACCAGGTCGAGGCAATGACGATGGGTGACCGTATCGCTGTACTCGAAGACGGTTATTTGCGCCAGGTCGACTCACCGCGTAATTTATACAATTTGCCGGCCAATATGTTTGTTGCCGGTTTCATCGGTAGCCCCAGCATGAATTTCTTCGACGCTACGCTGGTCGGTGAAGAAGGAAACTTGTATGTTGATACCGGTGACTTCCGCATGAAAGTGCCGGAGGCTCGCCGTGCACCGTACGAAGCCTATGTCGGTAAACAAGTCATCTTTGGTTTGCGTCCTGAGCATATTTACCAGGCTGAATTTGCGGCGCCCAACATCGTGCCTGCACCGTTTGAAGCGATGGTAGAAGTTGTTGAATTGTTGGGCCATGAGCTGCATCTTTACCTGAATTCGGGCAGCAAGAGCTTTGTCGCTACGATTGATATTCGCGTGCAGACACATGTCGGTGAGCGCATGTCACTTGTCGGCGATATGAACAATATGCACTTGTTTGACAAAGACACGGAAGAAGCGATTCGTTAACGACACGCTGCACCTAGCAGCGACAACTGAAGGAACCGGGTTTCATCCAGGAACCCGGTTCTTTTTTGTTTACTGGAGATGGTTAACACGACCAACATTGATTGATGGCTGCAATGGAATTGGCCTGTGAATTCAACAAGACATAATAACAAGGTTTGGATCGCATTTCTGGCGTTGGCTTTGATGTGGGGTACGTCGTTTATGTTTATCAAGATCGCCGTGCAGACGTTACAGCCGTTTACAATGGTGGGCTTTCGCTTGTTGATCGGCTGGCTGGGTTTGTTGGCGATCCTGAAATGGAAACGCCTCTCTTTGCCGCGTGACCGCATGATGTGGCGGCACTTTGCTTTTATGGGGGCGTTCAACACGGCGATTCCATTTGTGTTGTTCACCTGGGCGGAGTCAGGCGTGAGCGGTATCGAAAGCAGTACAGCGTCGGTGCTCAACAGTACAGTGCCATTATTTACGATTATATTGGCCGGTTTTGTGTTTCACACGGAAGCGGTGACGGGCGGCAAGGTCGTGGGGCTGTTGCTTGGCTTTGCCGGTGTCGTGTTGCTGTTTGCGCCGGAATTGGGGCGTAGCGAAATCGCTGGATTGTTGCCTTATTTTGCTATTTTGGTGGCGACTTTATGTTATGCATTTTCGGCGATCTACGCACGCCGTTACTTACAAGGGGTGCGTCCGGTGATTCTCGCATTCTCCCAACTGCTGGTCGCTGACTTTCTTGTGTGGATTGCAGCGTTGCTGTTAGAAGATTTCAGTACACAAAGTGTGAATGGGGCGACGGTGTTTGCGCTGATCTGGTTAGGACTATTGGGGTCGTGTTTTGCGTATTTGTGCTATTTTTACGTACTACAGCAGTGGGGTGCGACCCGAGCGACGACGGTAACGTATTTGCTACCGGTTATTGGTGTGATCAGCGGTGTCGTGTTTCTCGGTGAAATGGTGACGGTGTTGTTGATTTTGGGCGGTGCCTTGATTGTCATTGGTGTTTGGGCTGTCAATTGGCGTCCGGATCGCGTTAAGGTGTCCAAGACGATGTCTCTATGACCGATTTTTAGTGCGGCTTGATTCACATCGGTCACTGGTATACACTCCGACTTATGGATGATTTGATTGCGGTGGGTGACTCGTTTGATATTCAGTTTGTGTGGCAACTGCCGGATGGTGACTATTTGCGCGCGGTGTTTTCGGCCGAAGTTCTTGACATCATCGAAGCAGCGCAAAAATATTTCGTGCGCTTGACCGCCTTCAGGGCTGGACGACAGGAATCGGCCGACGGCAAACACACACGCTCACGCGACGAGCGCAGCACTGAGTATTGGCCGCTGGTGCTCGATCTGGTCGACCGACGCGTGACGCTCGCCTGGGAAACGGCCGATGGCCGACCGTTGCATATGCGCTTGATGACTTTGACAGGTGAACATGACTTCTTCCGTCGTTACAACATGACCGAAGAGGAAATGAATCAACTGGCACTGGAAAAATTGGCGATTCGTTTCGAGAAGCTGCAAGGTACTGCAGCAAATGATCCGGTCACCGATTGATGCGCATGATGGCCGAGCTGTAGCAATACATCGTGCCGACGAAAAACGGAGAGATTTATGCATATACTTGTGACCGGTGGTGTCGGCTACATCGGTAGCCATACTGTCGTTGAATTGTTGGGAGCGGGCCACACGGTCGCTATCCTCGACAATCTTAGCAATGCCAAAGTGGCAGTTATCGATCGCATTGCCCAAATAACCGGCAAGACGCCCACTTTTTACGAAGTCGATTTGCGTGATCGGGATGGCATTGACGGGGTATTTTCGGCCGAATCCCATATCGATGCCGTGATCCATTTCGCTGCTCTGAAGGCAGTCGGTGAATCAGTAGAGAAACCGCTCGAATATTATCAAAACAACCTCACCGGCACACTCAATCTGCTCGACGCGATGCGCACACACCGCGTCAAAAACCTGATTTTCAGTTCCTCCTGTACCGTGTATGGCGAACCGGACAGTGTGCCGATCACCGAAGACGCCCCGCGAAAGGATGCTACCAATCCTTATGGACGTTCTAAATTGATGATGGAACGCATCATGGAAGACGTTCATCGTGCTGATCCGGAGTGGAACATCGTGTTGCTGCGCTATTTTAACCCCGTTGGAGCGCATGAAAGCGGCTTGATTGGCGAAGATCCACGCGGTGTGCCGGCCAACTTGCTGCCGTATGTCGCTCAGGTTGCCATCGGCAAGCTGAATTACGTGCGCGTTTTTGGCGACGATTATCCGACGCAGGACGGAACTGGCATACGCGACTACATTCACGTTGTTGATTTGGCGCAAGGGCATCTGGCGGCGCTGGCTGCATTGACCCGTAACCCTGGTGTCATTGCCTATAATCTCGGCACGGGATGCGGTTCATCGGTGCTGGAAGTCATCACTGCCTTTGAGCAGGCAACCGGTGTTACGATTCCATACCAGATTACAGCGCGGCGTCCAGGCGATGTGGCTGAAGCGTGGGCGAATCCGACTAAGGCGGAACAGGAACTGGAATGGCGAGCGCACCGCTCTCTGCACGACATGTGTGTCGATATGTGGCGCTGGCAAACGATGAACCCCGATGGATACGAAAATGGAACGCAAGCTGTATAGAGTGTGAGGCGGGACTCTGCCACACTATCGTGAAAACAGCCGCAGATTGCATCGCGTTCACAGACCGTGATCGATTTTCGTCGATCACGGTGACGTAAAGCAGCACGGGTAGCTCTTATGAAAACAGTTATTTATACCGACGGTGGTGCGGATCCCAACCCTGGAATTGGCGGCTGGGCGGCCATCCTCACTTACGGCGAACGTGAAAAAGTGCTGACTGGGAATGATCCCGATGCTACAAATAACCGCATGGAGTTGACAGCGGCGATTAACGCATTGCAGGCACTTAATCGCCCAAGCGAAGTCGAAATGATCGTTGACTCGGAATATGTGCGGCGTGGCGTCACTGAATGGGTTGCGGGCTGGGCAGAAAAGGGATGGAAGCACAAAGGTGGTCAGCCCGTACCAAATGCGGACTTATGGCAGACGTTGTGGGCGCTCAGTAAGGAGCACACTATTGAATGGCATTGGGTGCGCGGCCATTCCGGTGATCCACAGAATGAGCGCGTGGATCGCCTGGCGCGGCAGGCACGGTTGGAGATTACGCCGGGCGCTGAAATTTCGGCCGAATCTCCCCGCATTTACTTGCGTTCGTCGGTCAAGGGAAATCCCGGTCCGGGTGGTTGGGGTGTCGTCATTGAAGAAGGGGATGAAACGCGCCAATTGAGTGGTTCCACACCACAGACAACCAATAACCGCATGGAGTTGGAAGCAGCTATCAATGCGTTGACGCTTGTTCCGGTGGGCAGTCACGCTCAGCTTTTCACGACATCAGACTACGTTTTTCAGGGCGCGACGCGTTGGATTCACGGCTGGCGGCGACGCAATTGGCAGAAGAAGGATGGCAAACCGGTTGCCAATGCGGATTTATGGCAGGAGTTGGATCGGTTATCGGCCGAATACAAAATTGCCTGGATCAATGCGAAAGGTCAATCACATCAGGGATTAGATGAAGCCGGCAAGCTGGCAGCAGATGCCGTTGCATTGGAGCGTGCTGCGTAGAAATAACGCACAGAAAAATCGCGTTTCTCCGGTGAAACGCGATAGTTACATTTTACTCATCAGCGTCGGCTACCATCCTGGCGTCAAATTGACGCTGCCCCACTTTTGCCAACACAATACTGAGCAGATACAAGATTAAAAGCGGCGTCATCGTTAGCAGCATAGTCACCGGATCGATGGATGGCGTGATGATTGCGGCGATAACGGCAACGCCGACGATGGCGATACGCCATTGATCGCGCAGTGCCTTGGCGGTCACAATGCCCAGCCGTGCCAGAAAATAGAAAATCAGCGGCATTTGGAAGGCGACACCTAGCCAGAAGATGAAACCAGTGACAAAGCTGATATATTCCTGGCTCGTCCATTGTGTGTCGAAAACATCGGGCAGGAATGTTGACAGGAAGCTGATCGCCGTGGGAATGAGGATAAACCAGGCGAAGGCGACACCAGTCAAAAACAACACGGTTGCAGCCGGTACAAAGACATAGACATATCGTTTTTCGTTGGATTCAAGTCCTTCGGAGATGAAAATCCACAATTGCAGTGCAATCCAGGGCATGGCAATGATGACGCCGGATAACAGGGCAATCTTAAAATACGTCTCAATGCCTTCGGTGGGACGCAGCGTCTGCAATGTTTCGCCATATGGTTCCATCAAAATGAGCAAGATCTGCTCGGCGAAAATAAAGCTGAGAATGGTGGCTGCAGCCAGTCCAAGAAATGCCCACAGAAGGCGCGTTCTCAATTCACGCAGATGGAAGAGCCAGCCTTGCAGGAGTTCCTGGCCGGAAGGAGTTGTTTGTTGCTCGCTCATTCTTCGTCGCCTGGGACTGGAATCGGGTTGGGGAGGGGTATATCGGCCGAATTGCCATTGCGTTCATCCACATCGACTGACGGGGTAGCAGTTGTCTGTTGTTGCTCGACAATGTGCGGAGGCGCAATCGAGTAGTCGGCTTCGCTGGAATCATCCGCACCATCTGAGTCTGCGCTGGTTGCCTGCTCTGACTCTGAATCATCTTCCTGAACGTCAGTTTTTTGCAGATCAACGCCTGACTTGATCAGAGCATTGCGCGTAGCTTCGACATCTCTCTCAGCATCTGCTACAGGCTTCATCAATTCACGACGTGCGGCATCGACATCACGTTGTAAGGCAGCGAGGTTTGCCTGAAGCAGCGCCAAATCCTCTTTGGCCGCCTTGACGTCTTCAATAGCGTCCAATTCCATGCTCAACGCGCGGGCAATATCGCGGATGTCACCCGACATATTGCGAATCATGCCGGTAAAACGACCCAGGTTGCGTGCGATGGACTGGATTTGCTTTGGCCCCAGAATCAATCCTGCAATCACGAGGATCAGAATCAACTCTGGAATACCAATGCCAAAAATACTATCCATGTTCTGAAAAATACATTGCCTGCCGCCGCCGATCAGTTCTGTACAAAACGCAATTCAGTTTGATGTTCGGCTACACTACCTAGAACCCCATTGACAAACCGGGAGGTACTATCCGATCCATATGCTTTTGATAGCTCGACCGCTTCGTTGATAGCGACTTTTAGTGGTGTATCGACATCGCCCAGCATTTCGAAAAATGCGATACGCAGAATATTGCGGTCAACGACGGCGATTTGAGAGAGTGGCCATTCTGGTGCGTAGCGTTTGATGATAATGTCCATGCGGTTTTGATGTGCCTGAACGCCACGTATCAGTTTTTCTGCAAATACGATTGCATCGTCATCCCAGGCGACATTTTCGTGGTTCTGGAGATCGTCTGTTACGCGACGTCTGAGAACCAGCATTGCGTCGTGTCCGGCAATGTCGCACTCGTACAATACTTCGAGGGCGAGACAACGGGCGTGATGCCTGGAATTTATCATGGTGGGTTTTTAGTTGGCGTCATCTGCTGAATAGACGATGTCTTCAATGTGAATGTTTACCGCTTTGACCGGAATCCCGACCATTTTGTCCACCGCATCTATGGATGCAACCTGAATTGCGCGACCCGTTTCGAGCATATTGACATGGGGCTGCATGATCAGATAGAGATCGAATGCTGCACCGTCGTCATCCAGCTCAAGTGTGACGCCGTCCTGGCGCATACGGCGCTTCGTACGCCGCGCGACGCCGGGTGGCAAATCTGCCAAACGAGCCACACCATCCTGCAACAGTGCGGTCTGGGCAACGATATCGATCAATACTTCAGGTACGACTTCAATTCGGCCGATACCCGACGTCTCTTCTATCTGCATTTCCTGATTTTCAGCCTGTTCATTCATTCGTTGTTTATCCTACATCGCCAATCCACCATCGATACGAATAGTTTCACCGGTGATGAAAGCCGCCCGATCCGACGCTAAAAATGTCACCATGTAAGCTACTTCTTCCGGTGTACCCATGCGACCCAATGGTGTGAAATCTATGATGCCTTTCATCATCTCATCATCAAGTGTGGCTGTCAGATCTGTCGGAAAGAAGCCGGGCGCAATGGCGTTTACCGTGATATTGCGCGAGCCGATCTCTTTTGCCAGTGATTTTGTAAAGCCGATAATACCTGCTTTTGACGCTGCATAATTCGTTTGGCCGCCCTGGCCCATTAACCCGACAACGGATGTGATGTTGATGATACGGCCACCTTGTTTGCGGCGCACCATCGGGCGCACAACCGCTTTACAACAGTTAAACACGCTTTTGAGATTGGTGTCAAGCACTGTGTCCCATTGATCTTCATTCATCATCATCAGCAAGGTATCGCGTGTGGTACCGGCATTGTTGACGAGAATGTCAATGTGACCAAATTGTTTTATCGTTTCGACAATCAGGCGATTCGCTTCATCATAGCGGCTGACATCGGCCTGGATAGCTATTGCTGTACCACCACTGGCCTCTATTGCCGCAATGACTACGGTGGCTGCCTCGGCGTTGCTGTGGTAGTTGACCGCGACTCTTGCGCCGTTGGCTGCCAAATCTTCGGCAATGGCGCGTCCGATTCCGCGCGAAGCGCCGGTAACCAGTGCGACTTTTCCATCTAAAAGCATCGTATCACCTTTTTCTGTTTGTTGTCAGGCAGGCTCGCTACCTGATGAAGTGTTGGAAATTGAAGTCAGTAGCGTACTGCGTAAAGCTATCCTGGTTCGTCACCAAAATCGAACGTTTGCCGGACGCTTTGCCGGTCGATGCGTTTCATCAACCCTGTGAGAACATTGCCTGGCCCAACCTCGATAAATGTGGTGACGCCACGTGTTTGCAACTGTTGCATTGAACTGGTCCAACGTACTGATTGGGTTAGTTGCTCTTTCAATTCCTGTCGGATGTGACGTGGAGAAGGCAGCGGTGTGGCGGTCACATTGCCGATGATTGGAATGTTGGGTGTGTTGACTGGTATGGAATCGACGACGGCCGCAAATTCGGCCGAAACTGATGCCATCAACTCAGAATGGGCCGCAATCGAAATCGGTAAACGCACCACTTTCCGCGCGCCTGCAGTGGTTGCTTGATGCATCGCTTCTTCCAGAGCTGCCACATCACCTGAAATAACCAATTGACCGGGACAATTATCATTGGCAAGCTGAACCGGTTTACCAGTCTTGTCAGCAGCAGTAGCACAAATGGAAGCCGCTCGATCCGCATCCAGACCCAGCAATGCCGCCATGCCGCCCGGTGCGATCTCACCTGCACGCTTCATCAATTCACCGCGCTTGCGCACCAGACGCAATCCGTCAGCAAATGAGATACTGCCGGCGGCAACCAGAGCCGAAAATTCACCCAGACTGTGACCAGCTACGTAATCGGCACGAGGCCATGCGTCTTGTGATTCGATTAGCTGCCAGGCGACAATACTGCAAGCGACTAGGGCAGGTTGCTGATTGACAGTATCAGTCAGCGCATCTTCCGGCCCGTCAAAGCAGAGCCGGGATAATGAAAAGCCCAGGATGGCGTCAGCCTGATCAAAAACAGCACGTGCAGCCGGTTCACGCTCATATAAAGCGCGTCCCATGCCCACGTACTGCGATCCCTGACCAGGGAACAAGTAGACAACACTCATGGCAAAAAACAATCAGCACAACAGGTGTTGCATACGCTGCAACACCACATCTATGCCATTTGTGACGCCGGCCTATTCTTCTTCAAATTCGGGCAATATTTGGCGACCCCGATAGGTGCGGCAGCTTGGACACATGACATGCGGCAGCTTCATCACACCACAATTATTGCAGGCAACGAGTTGTGTCGTTTGCAGACGGTCGTGGGCACGACGCCGATCACGACGCGTACGGGACATTTTTCGCTTTGGTACAGCCATTTTACAGTTCCTCTCAAATAGAAAAGCGATCGATTGTGCGCAACGCTTTAGTTCTTCACAAAAAAAATCGGCTTAACGCCGCAACACGAAATTATAGCGCTGCTCTGGGGAGAGTCAAGCCGAAGCGGTTAGCGGAGGCTTAATTCGTGGTCGGGTGAGGCGCAGGTTAACCTTCTTCTTCAATAATCAAGTTGTCTGAGTCGGTTTCGGCCGAAATCTCTTCGGACGCTTGCTCAATCTGCAACTCCGCCTGTAACCGATGGATACCGTTGCGAATAACGGCCAGCGAGCGTGTCATATCCTGCTCCAATTGAGCCAAACTGCGCATCACATAATCGTCGGCATCGTGACGCAGACGCGCTGCTTCGTGATGCGCATGTTCCAGAATATTGTCACTTCGCTTATGGGCATTCTGAATGATCATGTCGCGGTCGACCAACTCCATCGCTTCCTGACGAGCCAGTTCGCGAATGCGTTCGGCTTCTTCCTTCGCTTGGGCCAAAATGCGCTCGCGTTCGGCCTCGACGCGACCGGCCCGTTTGACGACATCTGGAATCGCAACACGCATCTGGTCGATGATATTCATCAGACGATCTTCATCCATGATGACATTGGACGAAAAGGGAAGTTTGCGACTATCTTGCAAAAGTTGTTCCAGGCGGTCTATATAATGCTGAATGTCCACTTGCTTACCTCATGGAGAAAATCGAATGGTTGACCTACGCAGGTTACGCGCTGTAATGATGTCGCTATTATAGGGAAGTTGATCAGTCGCGCAATGAAATTGGAGCGCTAAACGCCTGCTCCTGTTCACCGTTAAACTTATTAGCCAATGCTGCTGCGATATTTGGAGGCACCATGCTGCTTACATCGCCGTGAAATGAGGCGATTTCGCGCACAGTACTACCGCTGAGAAATGTATTTTGTTCACGGGCAATCAATGTGACAACTTCAACTTCGGGTGCGAGACGTTGATTAGCCAATGCCATGCGGAATTCGAACTCGAAATCGGAAAAGACGCGCAATCCGCGCACGATAACTTTGGCATTGATTTTTCGCGCCAAATCGACGGTGAGGCCCCCGTAAGACAAGATTGTGATATTCGGCCGATTGCCGACGACCGATTCGATCATCTCGACACGTTCTTCCACTGAGAATAAAACCGACTTGATCGGCCGACCATGATCATACACTGCCACAGTCAGCTCACTAAAAATTTCGGCCGCCCGCTTGATGATGTCGATATGTCCATTGTGAATCGGGTCAAAAGTGCCGGGATAGACGGCGCGAATGTTCATAGATGTCTCCGTCGTAGTTGGATAGATAGTTGGGTGGCTGGTCTGGAACTTGCTCGATTATCTCCCTAGTCAACCAACTGACAACTTGTCATGCCAACCCGTGTCAACTAATATCACCCGCATTTTCCCAAAACACGCTTACCTGCTGGTGGAGCAGTGCGTGTTGTGGTTGCTGCAAGTGGGGATCGATTTCAAATAGCTCCTGGGCTTCACGTCTCGCTTGTGCCAACGTGCGCGTGTCAAACAAGGAGGCTTGTTTCAGTTCCGGCATGCCGCTCTGCCGTCGGCCGAAAAATTCGCCCGGCCCCCGCAGTTCCAAATCCTTTTCCGCCAATTGGAAACCGTCGTTGGTGTCTTCCAGTGCGGTAAGGCGTTCAGCGGCATCTTCTGATGTGCTGTCTGACACGAGAATGCAATACGACTTGTGCTCACCGCGTCCAACGCGGCCACGCAACTGGTGTAATTGCGCCAGGCCAAAGCGGTTTGCACCTTCAATGAGCATGACGGTGCTATTGGGTACATCAATGCCAACTTCGATGACGGTTGTAGCGACGAGAATATCAACCTCGCCCGCGCTGAACGCACGCATTGCGGCCTCTTTTTCGGCCGATTTCATGCGACCATGGATCAATCCCAATCTGAGTCGGGGGAAAATCGTCTGTTGCAGGCGTTCATACTCGGCAACGGCCGATTTTTCATCCAACGTGTCCGAATCTTCAACCAGCGGACAGATAACAAATGCTTGCCGACCTTCCGCGACCTGACGCTCGACAAAGCGATACGCACGTTCACGTTCGCCCGGGCGCAGCCAACGTGTTGTGATTTCCTGGCGTCCTGGTGGCATTTCGTCGAGGATCGACAGGTCTAAATCGCCGTACAGCGACAATGCCAGGGAGCGTGGTATTGGCGTCGCGCTCATGACCAGCAGATGTGGACTAACCCCCGACGGCGCCTTGTCACGTAGCGCGCCGCGTTGGTCGACGCCAAAACGATGTTGCTCGTCGATGACCACCAATCCCAAGTGCTTAAATAGGACGTTATCCTGAATCAGTGCATGTGTGCCAATGACAACTTCGGCCGAACCGTCTGCCAATGCCGCATAAATCCGGTCGCGTTCGGCCGTCGTCGTGCTGCCTGTCAGCAACTCGGTGTGTATGCCTAGAGGCGACAACAACGCATTCAATCCCTGGAAATGTTGCTCTGCCAGAATCTCAGTCGGCGCCATCAACGCACTCTGTGCTCCCGCTTTGACAGCGGCAACCATAACTGTTGCCGCTACGACCGTTTTACCTGCACCTACATCCCCTTGTAGCAAACGGTTCATCGGCACGGTTTGTCCCAAATCGCGTCGAATCTCAAAGATGACGCGTTGCTGTGCATCGGTCAACTTGAACGGCAAGCTATTGATAAACTCAGTGATAATGTGGTCAGGTGGAACCAGCGCATTTGCCGGACGCGATTGCCAATCTGCGCGTTGACCCAACATGCCTAGCTGAAGCAGGAGTAGTTCGTCAAACGCCAGTCGCTGACGCGCTGCTTCCAGTTGTTGTTGATCATCGGGAAAATGAATTTGTGCCAATGCTCGCGGCAAATCCATGAGGCGCAACCGCTGCTTGATCGATGATGGCAACGGGTCTGGAACGCGTGGCGCCCATTGCTCGGTGACGGCCTGCATTATTTTGCGCATTTGGGTGGCTGACAATCCTTTGGTGAGCGGATAAACCGGCACAATGCGACCTGTACGCAAGAGTTCTTCTGCCAACGGCTCCCATTCGGGATTGTTGAAGACTGGCTTGCCCAGATACTGGTCGACTTTACCGCTGATCACGATCTGCATCCCGGCTTTGAGTTTATCGACTAGCCATTGTTGGTTAAACCAGGTCGCTTGCACTTTGCCGCTGCCGTCGCTGATCACAGCGTGGACAATAACCTGTCCGCTACGCGTACGCCGCGCTCGCACGTCCCAAATCGTGCCGATGATCGTGACGATTTCACCGTATTGCAGACGGTGAATCGGTTTGAGGCGGGTGTAATCGTCGTAGCGACGTGGAAAGACGTAGAGTAGATCGAGAATAGTCTCGGCTCCCAATTTGCCCAGCAGTTCTGCGTTTTTGGGGCCGACGCCACGTATCGTTGTAACGGGCTGGGCCAGCGGCTCATAATCGGCCGAAGTGGGCAATGTTTGTAACCTTTCCTCAACGACGACTTGTGCTATCGGCTCTGCCGCTTCCGGTACCGTAGCAACAGGTGCAACCTGCTCAATCGAGGGGGTGGCAGCACGCTCTGTGCGGTTTTTCAATTGCGTCAGTATGCCATCGATAGCTTTACTCCGCGCGTCACGCCCGGGCAGCCGATCATAGCCGGCCAGGGTCTCGGCAATCTGTTCGATGAAGAAAGCGTCCGCTTCGCCGGATGAGTCAGCGCGAGCCTGATCGATCCAGTAAGCGGCAAATTGATGCATACCGCCGACGACTGCTTTATTTTGGTAGCCTTGTTCTATTTCCAGTTGAAGAATGCGCTCAAGGCGCTCAAATGCGTTTGCCATAGTGTTGTGATTGTAAGCTCATGCGGCAATACAAGCGAATCCCAGTCCGTTAGGGCCGACATGTGAGCCGATACCAGGGCCTACTTCGGCAATAATTGCGTCATCACCCTGATCAGGGAATAAAGGTTGTAAGTGGGCTTTGAGCTCAATGGCGCGATCTAGCGCATTGGTATGCAAAATGGAAAGTTGTTTGATGGGTCCCGTCTGTTCGAGAAGCGTTTCCAATGCGTTGGGAACACGTTTGCGCGTCCGCACACGCTCTATCGTTGTCACGACGCCGTCGTAAACCTTGACGATGGGTTTGATGCGCAGCAACGTGCCCAAACCGGCTTCGGTCAGGCTGATGCGACCGCTGCGACGCAGGAACTCGAGTGTGTCAATGGCAGCATAGACATAGGTACGTGTGCGCATCGCGTCCAGCATTGCCAGAATCGTGGTCAACTCGGTTCCGGCAGCGGCTGCTGTTGCTGCAGCGAGGGCTTGCAACCCCAGACCCATGCTGATCGACCGGGAGTCGATGACGTGAACGGGCGCAGATTCGGCCGATTCTGCACCCAGACGCGCCGCGTTGAGAAATCCACTGAGTTCTGTGGCGAGATGAATTGAAATAATCGCCGAGGCACCTTCTGACGCCAATCGCGTATAAATCTCGGAAAATTGCCCGGACGAGGCCGCAGCTGTAGTCGGCGGTGGATCGTAGGAAGCCAGATTTTCGTAAAACGTTTGCCGTGTCAGATCGACGCCATCAACATAACTGGCTTCACCGATGTTGATATAGGCCGGCGCGACCGTGATTCCATATTGTTCGACAATGGCTGTCGGTAAATCGGCTGTGCTATCGGTCACGATGCGAATGGACATAGTGGCTCCCTGTTGCGCACTGTTGTGCGTTATTCCGCCCCCAAAATGTAGTAATAATGCGCTTGGCCGCCGTGATGAATTTCGACTTCCAGGTCTGGATACAGGTTCTCAATGTCCGCAGCGAGTGATTCAGCATCTTCGGCCGATACATCCTGCCCGTAATAGATGGTCAATATCTCCCTGTCAGCCACTTCCATTGCCGTCAATGTGGCATTCAGCACAGTTCCAATATCCGAACCAGATGCACATAATGTGCCGTTAGCAATACCAATATATTGACCGGCCGCCACATCAACGCCGTTGAGTTGCACCGTGCGGGTTGCCGTAGTGATTTCACCGGTTGCGACTTCTTCAATAATCTCGAGCATCTCGGCCGCTATGGCATCGAGATCACCATCCGGATTGAGAGCCAGCATGGCGCTCAATCCCTGCGCAACCGTACGCGTTGGTACGACAATGACATCTTTCGTACTCAAATCACGCGCAGCTTCAGCCGCCAGAATAATGTTTTTGTTGTTGGGAAGCAGCAGTATTTTGTTTGTAGGCACATCTTGCAACGCTTCAAACAATTCTTCTGTGCTGGGGTTGTTGGTCTGTCCGCCGTCGACGACGCGTGCGACACCCAGGCTGCGGAAGATGTTGGCCAAGCCGGCACCCGGTGCGACGGTGATAACGGCAATCTGACCGGGTTCGACTGTCGCTTCGGGAGCTATTTCGGCCGATAATTCATCGCGACTGACACCGCCCATCGCGATCATTTCCTCCATTTGCTCCTGCATATTTTCAACGACGACATCAGTGATATGTCCCAACGAAATGCCGTAGGATAGCGGTTCACCCGGGTCTTTGACATGGATATGCACTTTGATCGTCGTTTCATCACCGACGACGACGGTCGAATCGCCCATGGCATCGATGCGCTCACGCACGGCGTTAACATCGAGATTTTGGCCCATGAGAATGAATTGTACATCGTACGGATTTTCGATAGTGCCGTCGGATGGACGCGCCAGTTCCTGGGCTGTTACACCGCCGTATGTTGGCGCTGTTTCGGCCGAATGCTGTGCCACGGTCAAATCGCCCATGTCACCGTTGACCCAACGCAACATCCCTTCCCAGATATAAAGCAATCCTTGACCGCCGGAATCGACGACCCCTGCCTGTTTGAGAATCGGCAACAACTCCGGTGTACGCGCCAACGATTGACGACCGCGTTCCACAACGCGTTCGAGTACAAAGCGCAGATCAGGACTTTTGCGCGCGGCATCATGAGCAGCTTCAGCGCTGTCGCGGATTACAGTCAAAATCGTGCCTTCTACGGGACGCATGACACCGCGATAAGCTGTATCAGAAGCTTCCTGAATAGCGGCTGCCAAATCGCGCGTGTTGAAAACAGGTTTGTCTTTCAGAGAATGGGCAAGACCGCGCCAGATTTGGCTGAGAATCACACCGGAGTTGCCGCGTGCGCCCATCAGCGCTCCACGTGCAATTTCGCCGGCCATTCTGCCGGCATGGTCCTCGTCAGTCATGTTGTCGATGCGTTTGTAAGCTGAACGCATAGTCAATAACATGTTCGTGCCCGTATCGCCATCCGGTACAGGGAAGACATTGAGTTCATTGACATGTTGCCGGTTGTGATCCAGCCATAACATGCCCGCCAACGCCAAATTGCGCAGATTTTGCCCGTCACAAGTAAACCATTTTTCAGTGGTGGGCGGCATTTCTAATAGGTGTTCCTGACTCACTAGGCCTGCTCCTCAACGCATAATGTCGTTGTGCCTGACAGATGATTCCGGCATGGTATCAATCCGAACATGTTCCTTGGGCAAAAAATGGCGGCATATGAAACTTGCCGGTATCCGGGTCGTTGAGCTTGAAGAAATTGATTCTATTAATCTTTGTGTTGTCGTAGCCCCTGTACATAGACATTGACTTTTTTGACCGGCATACCGATGGCCTTCTCGACGTGAAATTTGACCGTGTTTTGTATGCTTTCGGCGACAGCCCGGATGCGGGTTCCGTACTGAATGATGACATAGGCATCGATTGTGACGCCGTCATCTTCCACTTTGACTTCTATGCCGGGATGGTTGTCTCGTGAAAAGCGCTGAGCCAGGTCGTCGAGCCTGCTTTTGCCGGCCATGGCGACAACGCCGTAGCATTGGTTGATGGCATGCCCGGCGATGGTCTCAACTGCTGTCGGTGCAATATCGATCGTTCCCAGAAATTCTTTCTCTTCTGTCATGATCTCATCCGTCGCTTTGTCCTGTTTGCGTTGTCTGTGTCGCTGTTGCAGGTTGCCGAACGGTGTCTGAATTCGGCCGATTCCTTTGCAACAAAGCCAGACAAGCGTCAAAATACCAAAATATTAGGGCTATTTCTGATTTTTGCGTTCATCTGTCAAGGTGCTTGCAAAATCGATTTGACAACCCTATAATTCTAACTCGCTGCGACCAGAAAGGTCGCTTTTAATTTGCAAGGTTAAGGTGGTTATTATGGCTAAATGTGAAATTTGTGGCAAGAAACCGATGTCGGGCAACAATGTCAGTTTCTCGCAGAAAAAGACCAAGCGTCAATTCAAGCCCAACATTCAGCGCGCAACTTTTTATGAAGATGGTCGCATGGTTCGCAAACACGTTTGTACGCGCTGCTTGCGCACATCGGTCAAAGTATAGACGTTTAGTTGTTACTTTTGTGTTTGAAATGAGATAGCGGATTCGCTTCTGTTTTATTTCACCAAACTTTTGTAGTTGATAGCCGACATGAGTCGGCTTTTTCTTTGCCATGGTGCCGCAGTATCGATCTTTGGACGATTGCTTTGAGTCAATTGGAGAAAATGCGACATTACTGACATTTTCAACCGGCGGCGACTTCGCTGTGCCAGATTGATGTCGCTCCTGTTTCTTCCAGCGCTTCGCGCACGGTCTCTTCCTTTTCGCTGTCCACCAAAGCCAGCATAATGCCGCCGCGTCCCGCTCCGCTGAGTTTTGCGCCGAGTGCCCCGGCTTTCAAGGCGTTGTCGACGAGGTCATCCAGTTCCCGGCTGGAGACGCTCATGCGGCGCAGTTGTACGTGATTGAGTGTCATCAAGGCTCCCAATTCGAGCAGATTGCCCGCGTTCAACGCAACGCGTGCCCGCCGCGCCAGCCGACCACATCGGCCGAAAAGTGAGTCAAAATATTCAGAGTTCGCTTGCCATTGTCGGCGCACATCGCCGACGACATCTTTTGTGGCACTGCGTATCCCGGTGTCAGCGATGAGCAGGCGAAACGGTGCGCCGATGACAATGGGTTCGATGAGGTTTTCCGGCGCTTGCTTGACAAACCAGACCGCTTGATTGGTGCTGACAACAGTATTATCGATTCCGCTGGGTGTGCCGTGATGGAGCCGTTCGACTTCGTATGTTAATGACGAAATCAGCTGATTATCGGCCGAAATGCCCAGATGTTGCAGCACGGCGCGGATGAGGGCGGCTGCCGTTGCCGCGCCGCTACCCATGCCGCCGGCGATGGGAATGGTGCTGTCCACCGTAATGGTCAGCGGTGGCAACTGGGCGACATTAGCGGCTGCCTGAGCCAGGCGCAAAGCAGCAACCAAGGGCACATCGCCATCGGCCGAATTGGGTTCCGATTCAAGCACATAGGAAGTGGCGAGATTGGGTAACAACAGTGTGATCCGATCCGCCGCATCTTCAACTTTGACCGTTGCTTGCTTGTCTGAAAGCGGAAGTGCGATGGCCGGCTGCCCATAAACGGCTGCATGTTCGCCAAACAAGATGATTTTGCCTGGAGCTGTTGCTGTGGTCATATAACGCTCTCGCTCACAAGACGTGTCGCGACAAAATTACCAGGATCAGCCACAGAACCAGATCGAGTTGCATCGCGCGGTCGGTAAGCAAAATCTCTTCCGGCGCGCCCCCTTGCTCTTTGACCAATACCAGATACATATAGCGGAATATGCCGTAGAGAACGAAGGGAATTGTCGCCATCATCAGATGGTTGGCCGGAATACCTTCAGCCAAAAACGTATACAGACTGTATGACGCAATGGCGCTTGTCGTCACAATGGTAATCAGTCTGTCGACGAGATCGAGGTTGTACTCTGTGAGAATCGGCCGATGATTAGATGCCTCACTGCCTAATAATACCAATTCATGCCGTCGCTTGCCCAAAACCATGAATAGCGCCAGAAAGCCACCGAATACATATAGCCATGGGGAAAATCGTTGCACTTCAATTACCGTGACGCCGGCTGCGATACGCAGCACAAATCCGGTCGCCACCACAAGCACATCGAGCAGGACGACGTTTTTCAGCCAAAAAGTATAGGCAACTTGTACGATGAGATAAGCGAGCAGGACGGCAGCAAATTCAGGTGCCAATACTGCGCCGGCCAGCAAACTGCCCACAGCGAACAGCACGGCAGCAATCGCTGCTACAGTCGGGTTGAGTTCACCGGCAGGTAGAGGGCGATTGCGTTTGGTGGGGTGGCGACGATCGCTTTCGATATCGGCCAGGTCATTCATGATGTAGACGGCACTCGACATCAGGCATAACAACACAAAAGCGAAAACTGTCCGCATGGCGCGTTCGGTGGTGAAATTGCCGTCGAATAGCAGAGGGACGAAGACAAAGCCGTTTTTGGGCCACTGCCGTGGCCGCATGGTTTTAATCAAGCCAATAAACAACAGGTGCTCCAAGCTTAAAGCGCCGTGCAGATGCAGGACACTGCATTCTAAAACGACGAAATCTAACGCATTCAGCGTGCTCCTGCAACTTTTGTCACGTTACAGCGTATTGATTTTAACCGATATTGAGTATGCTGTGTGGTTTCGGCCGAATCAAGGCTCCACTATGCATGGAAGATGTGCAATAGTACACAAGGAAATAACATGAGCGCCAGTGTAGATGATTTGAAAGCTGCTGAGAAAGAAAAGCTGTTACGCGAATTTGATGATGCTGATATAGTTGCAGTCAAGTCAAGGCAATCATGCTACACGGGTCGCCACCACACCCACAACAGTCACTCGCAATGGGGATTCGGCTTGATCCTGATCGCAGTTGGCATCGCGTTGCTCGCGTCCAACACAATTGGTTGGCAGATTATGAATTGGTGGGCATTGTTTATTTTGCTTCCAGCCAGCGGCAGCATCAAAAAAGCCTTCGCCATTCGCGATAGAACCGGCCACTATCCCAAGGAAGCGCGTGAAGCATTGGGATGGGGCGTGATTTTGCTATTGGTTGCTGGTCTGTTTCTGTTTGGATTGAGTTGGAATGTATTTTGGCCGGTTCTGGTGGTTGGTTTAGGTTTGCGCGTCATCATCAACAACACATTGCGTTGATACTTGGGTTCTCTCTCCCCTCAGTGCAAACAAAAAGGCGGTACGGGCTTTCCCGTACCGCCTTTTTTATAGGTGAATGAGCAGGATATCGGCCGAAACCCTGCCCACCTCATCAGATACTACGCCTTACGACGCGAGACAAACGCACCACCAAGCAGGGCCACAGCCAGGACAGCGACCAACACCAACGGCAACGCCGTGCTGCTGCCACCACCAAAGCCGGACAAACCAGCCGAAGTCGGCGCTTGCGTCACCGCTTCCACCGGGCCATGGGCAAACGTCGTGCCATCCGTCGCCACCGCTTCTACCCAGTAGTAGAAGATACCGGCACCGACCGCACTGTCCGTGAAGCTGTACGACGCACCGGCACCAGCCGACGCCGTACTCGCAATCAACGCACCGTTCACCATCTCACCCAGCGCATCGGCCGACACACTGCGATAGACATTGAAGCCCGCATTCGCCACTTCCGCAGCCGTCTCCCAGGCCACCGTCACCGACCCGTCCGCATTCACCGTCGCGCTCAGGTCCGCCATCTCGACAGCCGTCGGCGGTTCCTCAACCCACAGTTGCAGCAAGACCGTCACCAACGGATTCTGGGGGTCATTGCTCTCGACACACAACGTGCCTTCATACTCACCCGGCAGCAAACCGGTCGAGTCAAACGTCACCGTCACCGTGTCACTGCCCATCGCCGGCGTCGTGCCCATATCCGGCGCAACCGAAGCCCAGCTGATGTCCGAAGCCACGTCACAGACCTCCGGCGGTGGCGGCGTGCCACCCTCGATAGCCAGGAACGAAAGCTGCGTCAAACCGCCCGGTACCGCTGAGCCGAGGATACCCTCAAACTGCGTATTGCCGTTGCCCAGATTCACCGAGCGCAGCTCAGCCTGGAACGTACCACTGTTGAAGGCTGCCATGTACATCGTGCCGGAGGCTGAATCGTAATCCATCCCCTGACCGAAGTTGGCATCGAACCCAATCGAGCCGATCACCGTGCCCGCACCCGTCGCCGGATTGACCGACAGCAGCACGTCATTGACGATGTCATAGGTGTACAAATCACCGGCATCCGTAAACGCCAGCGCGATCGCCGCCGGCGCATTGGTCACCGTACCCACCGGTGTCGCCGTCAGACTGCCAAAGTCAACCGTGTACAGGTTTGACGACGCGACATCGGTCGTCACCACGTAGAAGACACCGGTGTTCGGGTCTTGCGACATACCACTGGGGTCTTGCGCAAAGCCGGCCACAGGGCCCAACGGGGTGATGACACCCGTCATCACATTGGCTTCATACGCCACCTGTCCGTCGAAGAAGTAAACGTTGTCCGTGCCGTCATCCATCGCACCCGCGCCGGGGAACGTCGTCCAGACGTACGGCGCCACAGGCGTCAACACTTCCGGCACATCCAGGTCGAAGCCGTCGAAGTTATTCGTCTGCGTTTCCGTGCCGTAAGCCATCGAGCCGAGCAGCGCGTTCAAGCCGGGGCCTTTGCTCACCGGGGCATTGGCAGCCGCCGGTGGTGCACCGGCCGACGCAGCGTACGGGCCACGCGGGAAGTTGCCGTCGCTGGCCGGAATGGCCGGGAACGCGGCATCTTCGTAGATGTTCCAGTCGAGGTCGGCATCACCCAGGTTGTTGATGTTGAACGTCTCATCGTTGGTCGTGTTCGTCTGTTGTGACGAGTGGACCGTGTCCGGGTCGACTTCGATGATCGGTCCGACACCGGCATCAGCACAGGTCAGCGACACGTCGTCGACTTGCGCCCACCAGTCCCAGCCCAGGCCGGCATAGCGGAAGCGCACGAGGACGTTGGCGTTGCCGCCATAGCTGCTCAGGTCAACGGAGGCGATTTCGTTGTGGTCACTGTTCCACGACAGTTCGCTCGTCCAGGTGGCACCGCCGTCAGTGGAGACTTCCACCGAGAACATGTCGCCGCCGGACGCGTCGATGTCGTTGTAGTTGACCGCAAAGTCGAGTGAAACGGAGTTGTAACCAGTCAGGTCGATGGCGTTGGTCACCAGCGAGGTGTCGTACGGATCGCCGGGGACGTTGGTCTCGTCGGAGTCAGCACAGGCTGCTTCGCCGCTGCCCAATGTCTGGTTGCCGCCGTTGTCGCATGCTGCCAGGTCGTCGGTTGTCGACCAGTAGACGGTGCCGAACGGGGTGTCAACCGACCAGCTTGCCGGCAGACCGCTTTCGAACGCGATTGGATCGTTGTTGCAGACGAGGTCGGCACCAACCGGTGTCTCGACGGTCAGTGAGACCGGCACTTCGACCAATGGGGTGACCGGGTCGTTGCTCTCGACGCACAGGGCACCTTCGTACGTGCCGTCGGCCAATCCGGTCGAGTCAAAGGTCACGGAAACGGTGTCTGTGCCTGCCGGTGGCGTCGTGCCCATGTCGGGGGCTACAGAGGCCCAGCCGATGTCTTCGGGGGCATCACATGCCTGTCCACCACCACCCATGGTGGTGTCACCGGTCACATTCATGACGATGTGCATACCCGGGAAGCCCAGGTCGCCGGTCGGCAGTGGTTCCGGTACGCCACAGGCAGCTGCGGCCAGATAGCTCGGGCCTGTCTGTCCGTCCGGATTGGAACCGATGAAGAAGCTGTTGCCTGTTGTCTGGCCGTCTGGTGTGAAGATTTCCACGACCAGGACGGAACCGGCCGGCGCTGTGCCGGTGACAGACGCTGTCCACAGGGTGAGGGATTGGTCGCTCACGGTGGTGTCGGTGCTGCCGATTGGCGTCAGGTTGCCGAAGGTCAACGGCGCATTGGGGTCGGTAAGGGTGTACAGGTTGACGCTGATCGGCTGGCTGCCGGTAGCGCCCAGTGCCTGTTCGATGCCGATCTCCACTTCGGTGACGTCGAAGTTGTCGGTGATGCCGAACGAATCGAGGTCAAAGACGCGCAGGTAGCTGTTGTCTGTGTGCAGTCCGCCGGCGTTGCAGGAGACTGAGTTGAACTGGACGATGTTGTTGGTCGCCGAGTGGGTGATGGTGACCAGGTCGCGGTTGGCCTGGCTTTCCGGTGTCGCGCGGACGCCGGTGCCGGTGCCGGCTGCGGCCAGTCCCGCTACGCCGTTGGCACCTACGGTGGCAATCTCACGACCCGCGCTGACGGGGCGCATGACGGAAGCATCTTCGTAAATGCTCCAGTCGAGGTCGGCACCGCCGACGTTGCTGATGTCGAGGTCTTGCATGGTCGTGGTGTCTGGCGGCTGTGTCGCGGCCAGTGAACCGGGGTTGACATTGATAATGGGATCGCCGCCACCCGCTTCACAGGTTAGCGCTACGTCGTCGACTTGTGCCCACCAGTTCCAGCCTTCGCCGTAGTAGCGGAAGCGTGCCTGGACGTCGGCGTTACCGGCGTAAGCACTCAAGTCGAGCGAGACGTTTTCGCCGCCGTTGTTGTGGTTTGTATCCCACAACAGTTCCTGGGTCCAGGTCGCGCCGTTGTCTGTGGAGATTTCAACGGCAAAGTAGTCATCCGGATTGATGTAAATCTGGAATGCTGCCGCGAAATCGAGGGAGACTGTACTGTAGCCGGTCAGGTCAAACGAATTGGTCACCAGGGAGGTGTCGTAGGGATCGCCGGCCTGGTTGGTTTGGTCTGCATCGGCACAGGCTGCCGCGCCGCTACCGGGGGTTTGGTTGCCACCGTTGTCGCAGGCTGCCAGGTCGTCGGTTGTCGACCAGTAGACGGGACCGAACGGGGTGTCGACGACCCAACTGTCGGGCAGACCCAGTTCAAAGCCGACGGCAGGTCCGTTGCAGGAGATGGTTTCGCCTTCGAGTGTGGTGAAGCTCCATTCGGCCGAAGTCGCACCGACCCCGCAGATATTGTTGGCAGTCACCCGCCACCAGTAGGTGGTGAGGATGTCGAGCGGTGCACCGGGCGTGTAGCTCGTCCCGGCGACTGTGGCGGAATCAATGATATTGGTGAAACCGGCGTCATCGGCGATTTCAATGGTGTAGTCGGTGGCGTCGGCTACCGCGTTCCAGGTAAAGGTCGGCAGCACCGGCACATCGACAGCGCCGTCAGCCGGAGAGACCAGGGTGGGGGCAGCGGGTACGCCGTCAAAGACGTTGAGCGAGACCGTATTGGTCTTCATATTGCCGCCACTGTCGCCGACGACATCGAAGGTGTAGTTGCCGGCAGTCGCACCGCTGATTGTCAGCGTGCTGTCGTTGCCGGGGGTCACCGGATTGGGGACAAAGCTCTCTGTGCCGGGGTTGCCGACGGTGGAGAGGTCGATGGGCGTGTTGTAACCGGAGATGGAGCCGGTGGACACGGTGTAGATGGCGTCGTCCGGTTCGCAGATATCCTGTGATGCCGGTGACGTCGACATCGTGTAGTCCGGCGAACCGCATTCGTCAAACCGGAACGACCCGATGCGCAGACGCCAACCGACTGAACTGGTGGTCGGGACATATTCATTGACATACCAGAATGAACAATCGTCGGATGGGTCGATATTCATTGACGTATAGTCGCCCCAACGCCCACTGCCAGTCTGAGAACCCGTGCCGTCAATGATACTTCCTTCACCTTGAGGCATTGTTCCCAACGGATCGCTGGCGAGACGCCCTGTATACCAGACACTGGGATACACACTGGTAGCATTCGAGGCACTATAACCAAGCGCCATATTACCTGCGTTATCCATAGCAACACTACCCATCCAGCGGTAGATGCCATCGGTGACACCAGGTGCGTACGTTCCTTGTTGATAGATGTTGGCTGCGCCGTTCGGGTCGCGGACTTCATACCAGCGGACACCGGCCATATTAGGCGCAGCTTCAACCGATTGATTGGTTACCAACGATTCATGCGAACCGTAATTGCGGTATGCAAGACGGTGCAACGGACGCTGACGATATGACAGAATGTCAACTTTGTTGCTTGTGTCAGGCTGCGGAATACAGTTGCGAGAAGTGGGAGTACAGGGAAACTGGGAGTCAAATGGTGCGACGGTCAGTGTATGTGCCAATAGGAAGCTCGAATTAGCAGGAACAGCCCAGTCGACATCAAATTCCCACAGCGTCATAGCATCTTGCGGTGCGCCATATTGTGCGCCATCATCCATCGTTCCGGCAAAGAAATTAGGTGTGCCGGCTGGTGGTAATGTTGAGCCGTCAAAGTCGGTGGGCAACAAACCATCACCGATATTGTAGGCACCACCGGCTGATGCGTTGGTGACCAGGAAAGAAATCACTTGCGGCACAGGATTACCGGAAATGAGATCATTTCGGTTAATCGCGTAAGCGCCAACACCGACATAAGTTACGCCACCAGCGAATTCACGCGTGCTGATATACAGGCCATCAGACCAGAATCCGTACTTGGGGTAGTCCGGGAAATTGGTGCCGGTGCTGAAGGCGTAACGGTAGTAAGTGCCTGTGGGATCCGGGGTCGTCGAGATAGCGACACAGTTGAAGTAAGTTGGGCCTGAGGCTGTAAATTGTGACAGCATCCAGCGATCGGCTATCTGATCATGCAGCACTATGGGATCGCCAGAATTGTCAGTCTCACAGTCACCACCGAAGCCATTCCACAAATCATTGTTGGGGAATGGGCCTAATAGCAGTGTGCCGGTTTTATCGTAAACGGCCGAGTAGAGGTTGCTCATGGCAACGTAATGATTGGGACCTACATCTCCAACCGGATCAGGCGGTGAGACGCCAGCCAGGTTAGAAGGCCCATCAAAGCTTTGAGTAGGTCCGGGAATTCGGCCGGAACCGAGTGTTGATTGGACGACTGTGTCGAAACTTTGGGGACCAAATTCCCCAATCATGTCAGTCGGCAAGCCTTCGGGAATTTCACGATGGGGACTGGATTTTACGGCTTCAGAAGTCACCATCGAACTGAGAGGTGGAGAAATGTCGAATCGTTCTGCAGTACTCACGCCGCGGTAAATACCGGATGCGACGGGGCCATTTTCAGCAGGGGCTGCTGATCCAGTAGTCAGTAATGCAGGTGCCATGGATAATACCATGACTAACAGAAGAGCTGGAATAACTATATGTCGACGCACGTTGTACCTCCTTGTACAAATCGCCTTAAATGACGGTGCAATGGGAACGAATCGTCTCTGACGCACCGATATGGATGTAAGATATTGCGTGTCAACAATTTGAATCTCGTTTCTATAGGCACCTCTCTTTCACTTTGTGGTGAGAATCTGTCGTGATGAGATTTACGCAGTTGGGCTGAAGACCTGACAGTTTTCCGATACCGAGTGTATTGTTTCGGGAGACGATCTAACAGGATTGCGTAACTCCTTGCATCAAGGTCGTCAGTTAGAAAGATAATCAAATGCTGATTGATTCGATCGAGTCTGAATGCATGACCAAGATCAATGTATCTACAGAGTTTTTTGATAATAGGATGCAAACGAAGCCGAAACTTTTTACCAGAATTTGATCACTTTACCCCGTAGCCCTAGGCTTTATTATAATCTCAGGTTGTACTAATGTAAAGAGCCGCCGGGGTCATCATAGGGGTTTGGCGGTTTGTTTTTCTGTTGTCGTGTTGCGTGATCGTGTTCGTCAGAGTAAGTGTGTGCGCACTGCTTCTGACAAATTGTTGCTTTGAAAACTGGCGCTTGACATGTATAATATTGGGCGGTTAACATGCCCAGGTGGCGGAATTGGCATACGCAGTAGGTTGAGGGCCTATGCCCTATGGGCGTGGAGGTTCGAGTCCTCTCCTGGGCACTATGAGGCAGACTTGGAAGCCGGAGTTTATACTCCGGCTTCTTTGTTATTTGGTGTTGTGTATTAGCGTGCCGGAGAAAGTGACTGTGGGTTCGTTTGGAAACGCGGATCGACTTCTAGCATCGTGCGTAATCCTGCTTCCAACGAGACTTGTGGGCTAAATTCAAGTAAAGTGCGAGCTCTGCTGATGTCGGCAACGAGGCGGCTTACGCCTCCTGGCTTGCTTTTGTTATAGATAAGATTGATTTTTCGGCCGATAACGGATCCGATCACCTCAACTAATCCAGCAATTGTCGTTTCTATCCCACTCCCTACATTGATCACCGTTCGATCCACATCCCGGGCTGTTGCGGCTGCGACCAGTGCGGCGACTACATCCTGCACATAGACAAAATCGCGTGATTGTGTGCCATCACCATGTATCACCAGCGAACCGCCGCTCACTGCTTGTTGCAAAAAGCGCGGAATGACCGGCGCATGTGACACGGGCAGCGGCTGACCCGGCCCATATGCATTGAAAATCCGCAGTGCCACCGTTTCCAAGCCCCACAGCATACCGATAGTCTGGACGTATTGTTCGGCCGACCACTTACTCACGGCGTAAGGCGAGTCAGGACGCAACGGATCGAGTTCGTGTACCGGTTGCTGTTCGTGATGACCATAGACAGCGCCTGAGGAAGTCAAGACAACACGGCGTACACCCGCGTCACGCATCGCTTCCATTAAACTCACCGTTCCGCCGACATTCGTCGCGTTGTAATCACGCGGATAAAGGATTGATTCAGCGACTGAGACACGCGCTGCCAGATGATAGACACAATCGACGCCCTGCAAAATCGACCACAGCCGGGGAATATTGTTTATGTCACCCTGGATAAATGTGATTTCAGGCGCAAGGCGCGACCGGTTCCCGTTACTCAAATCATCAAGCACGCGTACTTCGTGTCCATCTTTGGTCAGTTGATTGGCCAATGCGCTACCCAGAAAACCTGCCCCACCTGTAACCAAGAAACGCATAAACAATCACCTTCTTTGTGAGATCATCTAAATTTGCCTGATTTCCGCATGGGCATTGTAGCATAGTGCATCGTAAACAATGCGGAAAATTTTTGTCTACGGCAATTGTCTCTGGATTCAACGAGCGGTGCAAACGGGTTAACGTGTGCTGCTCGTCAGGGCAATTGCATTCTCAAAATAACGGAGTAGTTTTAGGAAAAACGAGGGATGTGCCGATGTTTCCAAACAGAACTGCTCCAATCACAGATTATTTTGAAGAAGTGGAGGATCCAAGACGGCGAGAGGGGACGCGTCACCCGCTGGTCACGGTCATCACTATGGCGTTGTGTGCGGTGATTGCGCACGCTGATAGTTGGCCAGCAGTGGAAGAATATGCCAGACCTGCTATGAAAAGTCAAGACCAACTTTGACGTAGCAGAGACCGAACTTTAACAAGTTAGCTGCGTATTTCGTAAGGACGTTGTTCCTTGAGAATGACGAAGATGCGATTGAGCAATTGGCGACAGACAGCTCCCAATATGACATTACGGTGCTTGCCCTCAGCAAGACGGCGCTCGTAGTATGCTTTGAGTTGCGGGTCAAACCGGATGGCTGACACGGCAGCTTGCCAGAGAGCATGGCGCAAATAGGGTGAGCCACGCTTGCTCATGCGAGTGTGCCAGGCGTTGAATTGACCACTTTGATAGACGGAAGGGTCGATACCAGCATAAGCGACAAGTTTAGCCGGAGAGGCAAAACGCTCAATGTCACCAATTTCAGCCAGAATTGTGGCACCAGTGACAGGGCCAATGCCAGGGATGGTGGTGATAAATTGCTCCATCTGGTTGACAAAAGCGGCAATCTCGGCATCGATATCAGCACACTGGGCTTCGAGTAGGTCGAGTTGGCCAAGTAGGCAACGCATCTGAACAGAGAGGGCATCGACCAGAAAAGTAACGCCGATAGAGCGTGCGGCAGTGGCTTGAATCTCAGCCGCCTTGACCGAACCAAAACGGCCACGACTACTGCGCTGAAGCAGGTCAGCCAGTTCAGAGAGGTCGCAATCAGCAAACTCAACAGGCGAGACGGCTTCAGCCAGTAATCGACGCGAGGACTGGATAAAGATGCTGGAAAATAACGTCTCATACTCGGGAAAGATGCGGTCAAGCACACCGATAATCTGGCGCTTCACACGTCCCAATTGGTCGGTAAGCCCAGCACGAAAGCGCGTCAACTCACGCAATTGCATCAAGTGTGGTTCAAACTGCGGTGGCATCTGAGTGTGGCCAACGCGCATGTAGTCGGCAATCCAAAACGCATCAATGCGGTCATCTTTGCGTTTACGGATACCACTTTTGCGGTAAGCATGAATCTGCAACGGATTGAAAACAACGACGGCAATCTCCTGCTCTATCAGGAACGCATACAGCGCCAACCAGTAAATGCTGGTCGCTTCCAGCCCGACCAGGATATCAGCGTCCAGGTCAATAAGGCGTTGCTGCAATGCTTCGAATCCATCGCGATCATTGGTGACTGACACATCTGACCAGACGATATCGCGGTCAGCCGTGAGTGCCAACGCTGTGTGGCTACGTTTGGCAATATCGATTCCTATGTAGACCATCGGTTACCTCCATTCAGCGGCTTTGCTGAGGCGACCTCTGCACTCTACGAGGCTCACAACCTAGATGGTGATGCGCGGCTTGACCACAACCAGCTAATACGAAACCCCTCGTAGAGCCGAGGCGATACTCTGTGTGCCGAATCTTGTATTCAAGGAGAAAAACATCGGCCTCAGCTACTACGAGAATTATATGCGAGAGAATAGTCTCTCGCTCAACTACATCATAGGAGTAAAGAACGTTGGTTTCGCCAGTTCCTGGAAATGCCACATGATGTTCCGACACAATACACGTTCCGCCGCGTGTTCCTGCTACTCGATCCTGATCAACTCCAAAATAGCTTCATGCAGTGGATCAGTGATGTCCAAGACGTGAGTGATGGCGACATCATAGCGATTGATGGCAAGACAATTCGTCGCGCCTTCACAAAAGGTGGCAAAAAGGGTGCAATCCATATGGTCAACGCGTGGTCTGAGGCGAATCGATTGGTACTGGGTCAGGTGAAAGTTGATGCCAAGTCGAATGAAATCACGGCAATACCACAGTTGCTGGACATGTTACTGTTGAAAGGGTGTATTGTGACGCTCGACGCAATGGGTTGTCAGCGTGAGATTGCCCAACAAGTGATTGACCTCGAGGGAGATTACGTGCTCGCACTGAAAAAGAACCAAGGCACACTATTCGAAGATGTTGACCACCTGTTTCGTTTTGCCAACGATGACAACTTCAATCAGCCGAATATGGATTTTGTTGCTCAGGCAAGCAAAGGGCATGGTCGCGTCGAGACACGTCGTTGTTGGGTGATCGCTGACCCGGAATGGTTAGCTTTCTTGCGTCGCAGACATCATTGGCCCGAACTACGGAGCATTGTCAAAGTGGTCGGGCAACGCTCAACGGATGATAAGCGTCGCAGACCGGATACACGCTACTACATCACTTCATTGGAACCTGACGCTCGACGTATCTTAGCGGCCACACGCTCGCACTGGGGTGTTGAAAACAAGGTGCATTGGGTGCTGGATATTGCGTTTCGCGAGGATGAAAGCCGGTTGCGACAAGGGAACGGTCAAGAAAACATGGCAGCTTTACGCCGTTGGGCGCTCAATCTTATTCGGCAGGAAGACTCGGTCAAAGCAAGTATCGCTATCAAACGATTGAAGGCTGGTTGGGACAATGCCTATATGGAGCGAATTCTCTTCGGCAAATAGAATGCAATTGTCCTGTGCTGCTTGTGCTGGATTTCCATTGAGGCTCATGCCTGACTCATGATGGCAGCATGTCGATGGAGTGTGGACTGTTTTAGTCTTATGATCGGCAGACAGCGCCTTAATGTACGGATGAACAGCATGCATCAATTTCGCAGGATACGCATAGACAGACGGTTATTTGTGTGGGTTGGGGTAATCATCGCCATGCTAGTGATTCTGGTGCCGTCCTGGTCAGCACGAAATGATGAGTCATTGCAAATCCAACTGATTGTCGGTGATCGCCGCTATGATTTCGTAAGCTGGGAAATAGCAACATTATTCAACAAAGCTGAAGCTGCTCTGATCGGAACGCATCATTTGCTGGATGGTGACGCTCAACAAGCCGTGGTTCTCGATTATCTGGATTTGGTAACAGAAAGGCAGTGGGCGACATATGAATTGGAGCTTGCTTATGCCAATAGTGATGCGTTGCATATCGAAACCGCCCTGGCCGAATGGGAGCGTTTGCGGTTGCAGATGGAAGCGTTGCAGCCGCTAGCAGAAGCAGTGTTGGAGCAACAAGTTTCGACTATTCTCACTGAAGAATCGTTTGACGTTTTCGGCCGAACCTGGCCTCCTGTTTCCGCTACGATGACACCATTGCCGACGATGTTGATCATCTCACCCCGCGATGAAATTCGCACTTTGCGCTCGATTCCGCTCAAGGCCGATCTATCCATTGCTGAGCACGAAGTAGTAGAGCAGGCTATATTTGAAGAGTTGGGGTATGCGGCACTGGTTGTACCCATCGGTGGGCTGGGCATATACCCCGCGATGATTCAGGAAAGCGCCAATCTCAATTGGTTAGCCGATGTCTTTGCTCACGAATGGGCGCACCATTGGTTGGCGTTCAAGCCGCTCGGTCTGCAATTTCTGACGCCGTTGTCTGAACTAGGCCGGGGCGTACGGACAATGAATGAAACGACGGCGTCGATTGTCGGTGGTGAGATCGGCCGACAGGTAATTGAACGTTTCTATCCTGCATTGGTGCCGGTTGCAGTAGAGAATGTGGAAGTGGAGGATTCGGCCGAATTTGAGCCGCCCACCTTTGACTTTCGTGCTGAAATGAACATTACCCGTCAACGTGTCGATGAGCTTCTGGCCGCAGGGCAAATCGAAGAAGCCGAAACGTACATGGAACAACGTCGGCAACTGTTTGTTGCCAACGGTTACAACATTCGCAAACTGAATCAGGCCTACTTCGCATTCTACGGTGCATACGCTGACGAACCGGGTGCCAGTGGTGGTGATCCGGTCGGGCCGCTCGTGGTCGAACTGCGCGAAAATAGCATTTCGTTACGTGATTTTATGGACACGATTGGCACGATTACGACGTTTGAACAATTGCAGGAAACCGTAGAAAACAAATAGGGGCGAACTGTTGTGTTCGCCCCGGAATGCTAGACATTTGCCTGTCGCTTCTAATCGGCAGTTACCGCTTCCAGCAGTTCACTTTCGTGTTCCGATAACCATTTTTCTGCCTGCATCGCCGCAGCCGTACCCTGGCCGACTGATGTTGCGACCTGGCGATAAATCGGATCCTGAATTTCGCCGGCAGCAAAAACGCCCGGCACACTGGTGCGCATCAACTCATCGGTGAGAACATAGCCTTCTTCGTCCATTTCCAACTGGTCAACGAGGAAGTTGCTATTGGGATAGTGGCCAATGAAGATAAAAATCCCTTCGGTCGGATGGACGGTTTGCTCCCCTGTCTTGACGTTTTCCAGAACGACTTCGTTCACCATGCCGTCGCCGCGAATTTCAGTGACGACTGTATCCCAAATGAATGAGATTTTGTCGTTGTTGAATGCGCGTTTCTGGAGTGTGGCACCGCCGCGCAGTTCATCGCGCCGATGGATGATTTCGACTTTGTTGGCGAAGCGTGTCAGGAAAATACCTTCTTCCAGCGCGCTGTCACCGCCACCGATGACGACGATGTCTTTGCCACGGAAAAAGAAGCCGTCGCAGGTGCCGCAGTAACTTACACCTTGCCCCGTCAACATGTCTTCACCGGGGACGCCTAACTTGCGGGGGGATGCACCGGCTGTCACGATAACGACATCGGCCGAATAGACATTCTGGTGCGTTTTGACCGTAAACGGCGAGCCGGAGGTGAAATCGACTTCCACAACCTCTTCATACGCATAGCGTGTTCCAAAGCGTTCCGCCTGCTTTGACATCACGTCAATCAAATCGGGGCCGGAGATACCATCGACAAATCCCGGATAGTTTTCCACTTCGTGTGTAATCGCGACCTGCCCGCCCATTTGAGGGCCGACGATGACCAACGGGTCCATTTGTGCTCGAGCTGTATACAATGCTGCGGTCAGGCCAGCGGGGCCAGAACCAATAATAATGACGCGTTCTTTTTGCATGCCTTCTTTCCCTTGTCTATTGTGTATCGAGTTGCCGCTTATTGAAAAGAGGGAACTCCGATCAGAATTTAATCGTAACCTGTCAATGAATCCGCTTAATAGACGAGCGGATGCTTGTTTTTCTTACGTCGAGATCGATTGTAACGGGGAATGAGGGGGCGGCAATTAGAAATGTATAGGTATCGGCCGAAAATCAGATTTTACGCGATGTCGTCGGCATGAAGGAATGGTACGGCCAAGAGCGGCAGCACGTCGGCAACATCGTCGTGAATGACAACATCGGCATAGGCATCGGCAAATGTCGGCGTATAGTTCACGATGATCAATTTGGCTCCCGTATGTTTGGCGAGCAGAGGCAAATCGGCCGAAGGTGCCACTTCCAGCGACGATCCTGCCACCAGCAGAACATCACAAAGACGCACACTTTGCCGTGCTGCTGCCCATACACGCCAGGGTAGCGTTTCACCATACAAAATGACATCGGGCTTGAGTACACCGTCACAACGCGGACAATGGGGCACAGCGCCTGTTTCCAGAAACAGATCGAACAAAGCCCGCGCATCGTAATTGGTCTGGCACTGCATACAAGTTGCACGGCGCAGTGTGCCGTGCAGTTCAAAAACCTTTTTCGATCCCGCACGCGTGTGCAGCGCGTCAATATTCTGTGTGATGACGCTCTGCAATGGGCCGAACTGCTTTAACTGTGCCAATGCAACGTGTGCGGGATTGGGTAACGCATGAATGGCCTTGGATGCGACTGCGTGTAACCAGGCATAAAATCGTTCGGGATGGGCGCGAAAACTTGCAATACTCGCTACTTCCAACGGGTCAACATCGTGCCACAAGCCGGAATTGGGCGTACGAAAATCGGGAATGCCGGAGCGCGTACTGACGCCGGCACCAGTCAAAGCCACAGTATGGCGTGATGCACCCAGCAATTCCCTGGCCCGTTCCAACAACTGCTCACTTGCCATGACATTTACCAGGCGTGCTCCTATGCACGCATGCGCATTAGTTTTCGATGAGTTGGATAGCGATTTGTCGCAATTGCCGTGCTGCCTGATGCTGTGGATACAACAATGCAAATGGTTGTTGTGTTGTCTCTGCAGCAGCCAAATCAACTGCGTTGATGTTAACAATGTCCAGCAGCGGATATTGCAGCAGACTGGTGACGGTTGTTTTGGTCAGTTGGCGTTCGCTTTGTAAATTGATCAACAGCGCATGCAGCCCAGCTACAAATAGCTGTGCATTTTGCAATTCTTCGAGCAGTGCCTGTGTTTTTGACATGGCTGCCAGATGAGGGGGAAAGCAGATAATCAAATGATCGATTGGGATTGATAATTGATGTAATTCGCGATAATCCAGATGATCTAGATTGAGGATAATGACGGATTTCTTGACTGGCGATTGGCTGGTGGTATCGGCCGAAATGTGTTCCCATGATTGACAGACCTGTTCGACGGCGCTGACACCTGCCACATCGGTCACAGTGGCGCCGAACGGCTGAACACGCGACCATCCGCCTGTTTCGATTGCTTCAGACGACGCGACATTGACGAGCAACACATTACAATCCAGTTCACTGAGGCACGCAGCCAGATTTATACCAATGAAACCGCTCTCCATCCCAGCCTGTACGGTCATCAACCCTAATACAACCTTCTCTCTCGTGGGCGTTGTGGTCAACTCCTGCGCTGAAATGGCGGTCTCCAAAGTCGATTGCACGTATTGCGTCAGTACCGTGGGGCGCAGTGGTTTTACAATATACTCGTTAGCTCCGGCGGCATACGCTTCACGACGATCTGATGCCTGGGACCGTGCGGTGAACATCACGACAGGTACGTCCTTGAGCTGATCGTGTTTCCGTAACTGGCGGCACGTTTCAAATCCATCCATACCCGGCATCATGATGTCCAGCAAGATCAGATCAGGTGGAGCTGCAACTGCCATCTCAATACCTTTGGCACCGTCGAGAGCCTGTCGGACGTGGTATCCGTGGCGGGTCAAAATGAGAGCGGTAAGCTGTAGCGTTTCCGGATTATCGTCTATAACCAATATCGTTTGCGACATGTTTACTCAGGAGCAGATTGTCTTCATCAGACGGGAGGCCAGGGATAATGGCGGCCTGGGCCTGGAAGGGGAAAGATGCGCTGGTCTGCCAGTTGTTGTGTCCGAACAAGCAAGGCGTTCATTTCTCTATCTGAAAGGAGTGTGCGCAATTCGGCCGATTCCGTATCCGTTTCCAGTGCCGATTTCAGTTTGAGCAAATCTGCGACCAGCGCTTCGGGAATGTCATTTCCGGCAAACTCCCAGATGACACTGCGCAATTTGTACTCGCTGTGAAAACAAATGCCGTGGTCGATTGACCAAAGCCGGTCCGTGTGGTCGAGTAAAACATGACCACTCTTGCGGTCGGCGTTGTTGATAACAGCGTCAAACAGCACAATGCGTTGTAATTGATCGACAAATTGACCGCTGAAAGTCAGATAATGCTCATCGGGATCGTGATTGATGAAGAGTTGCACAGACCCTTTACCGTAAGGACCGCCACGAATTATCGTCGGTGGTACCAAACGCCAGCCCAACAATTCGCTGACAACAAAAGCGGCCTGTTCGCGTAAATAGAGGGAGCCTGCCGGAAAATCCCACAGAGGTCGTTCGCCACGTTGTGGTTTATAGACAGCACGCAGGGCATTTCCCGTGTGCTTGTCATCGGCCGAAAGACAGATTTCGACGAGAAACGTGTAGTTAGATCCCCAATCCAGCAAACCGGCCGACTCGATTTCGCCCCGGTTCAAATTCGTCAGATAGGTTGCGACGGCTTGATCATCCATCAACTGCCCAACAGTCGGTACAAACTATGCTTTGTGTCCATTGCGCTGCGCACACCAATGCCCTTCCGGATCGATAGGTTGCCCACAATTGCCGCAGATTGGCCGCCCAGCCTTGACAACATGACGCGTGTGCTCAATCAGTGCGAGAATGTGTTCCGGTGTTGCCCAAAAACTGACAGCACTGGCCTCTTCCGCCTCTTCTTCATCGACTAATTCGTATGCGACGAGAACGACCTTTTGCACGTCTTCATTATAGCCCAATCCCAAATTGCCCACGCGAAACAATGCTTCGACTGGTTCACGCAAACGCAGATCGAAATTCGCCGATCTGCTCAGCGCATCTTGAATTTCAGGGTGTTCACGGCGCAAAACGGCGATCAATTTCTCAAAGCTGTCGGCAAGTGTCGAGGCCTGGAACTTCTCGATCACGACGGATACGACATCATTGCCTTTGCTTCCTTGCAAGTAGAAGGTACGTTGGCCAGGTTTGCCGACAGTTGCAACGGTCAAATGAGAAACCGGATTGAGTTCGATGTGTTGTGGCATAGCTGCACAAATCCTCGTAAATGCAAATCCTATTGTTTGGTATTTTCGTTATCTACAGGTGGCGGGCGTTTGGGCGCCTGAATGGGGCCGGCATCATTAATTCGGCCGATGCGCACCCACCCCTTATCCGCTAAATGTACCACGCTTACCGATGCCGGGGCTAATCCAATCCGCTGAAACAGATCGATGTGCATCCCCAGATAATGGGCCAAAACCAGCTTGATCACATCTGCATGGGAAACGGCGACGATCATGTCATCGTGGTGGTTTACAGCGACTTGTTCCAATGCCGTGACTGCACGCGCTTGAACACCACGCATGGTTTCACCGTTGGGAAAACCGAAGCGGCTGGGAAAGAACTGTACGGCGTGCCACTCCGGCTTTTTGGCCAGCTTGGCAATTTTCTTGCCCTCCCATTTGCCGTAGCGGACTTCTCCGATCTCAGGCAATTGGGTCAGGGGCAGATTGTGATGAGCGGCAATGAATTCGGCCGATTCCATACAGCGCTCCAATGGGCTGCTGTATATCGCTGCAATGGGCAAATGCGCCAGCCGTTCGCCCAACAACGTGGCTTGTTGCCGTCCTTCAGCGTTCAGATGAACACCAGGCGTCCAACCGGCCAATCGATTTTTGTCTACCCAATCATTCTGTGCGTGGCGTACGAGCAGGATTGTAGTCATAAAGTGATGATAGCATATTTTATACGCTTACGTCACCTGTAGAACGCACTTATGGCGTGGTCGTTTCAGAAGTAGATTCGTCGGTGGCAGGCTCGACAAATTCAGGAATAATCACCGGTTCAGAGCTATCTTCAGGCGTCGGCTCCACCGGGGCATACTGGTCTACCTGAAAATACGCTTTCATCACATCGCGCACAACCGGTGCGGCCCATTCCGAACCTTCGCCACCGTGATACAAAAATGCTGCCACAACAATTTCAGGGTCATCATACGGTGCGTAGCCCACATACCAGGCGTGTGTTGGCTGGATTTCGCCAGGACCTTTGCACCAATCCCGTTTCAAGGCGATATTGTCGCAAAATTCGGCCGTTCCGGTTTTTCCTGCTGTTGTAATTCCCCATTCGTCCAGCCATGTCATAAATCCGCCCGTACCGCCTTCCTGGTTTACAAGGAACATCCCTTCGGCAATCACATCCAGATATTCACGATCCACTTCCAGCACATTGAGAACTTCCGGCTGGTAGATATATTCGCCGTTTTCGTCGAACGATACACTGATATTGACATCTTCAGGATCGATGATATTGCCGTCTGCATCGCGCAATACAGGATTGTTGTTTTCGTCAGGTGAGGCAAAAATCGGCCGATCCGGATTTGCCTCATCAAACAACACCACCTCACCTTTATCATTAGTCATGTGATTGACTACAGTCGGTCTGTAAAGAAAGCCGCCATTTGCAATGACCGCTACCATTTGCGCTATCTGCAGCGGCGTCGCTGTCACAAATCCCTGCCCAATGGCCGAGTTGTAATCGTCACCCGTCGACCACGGCTCACCAAAATTCGTGCGCTTGTAAGCCTGGGTGGGAATATTGCCCGGCGCCTCTGCCGGCAACTCAACTCCCTGAACGCGACCCATGCCAAATTGGTTGGCATAACGCGATAGCCGGTCAATACCCAGCACATCGACCACCTCGCCATCCTGATCAAATCCGCCTGCAACTTTATAAAAGTAAATGTCACATGATTCGGCCAGCGCTCGGTACATATTCATGCTGCCGTGTTCACCGCGTTGACCCGTTTCCGGGTCAATTGTGTTCCAAATCCAGCAGACAAACTGTTGGGCGCGACCAGGATCGTTTGGCGCAAAGCGGTTGGGGATGACGATAGAACCGGGCGTATCCAGAAAGCGATTCGGTGACACGATACCTTCCTGCAATGCAGCCGCTCCGGTGACAACCTTAAAGACTGAACCTGGCGGATACTGGCCGCCGATCGCGTGGTTAAACAACGGTTGGTAATCACTACGTGCCAGTCCGAGGTAGTATTCGACCGGGATTTCCGTGGCAAACCGATTGTTATCAAACGTCGGCAAACTCACCATAGACAGCACTTCGCCGGTTTTAGCATTTAGTGCCACAACTGCGCCGGACTGCACTTCAACAAATTCGCCGGTACGGGAATCGCGCGTAGCCTCACGACGTTCCATCTGTGCTTGCAAAATCTCAAACGCCGCCTGTTGTAGCGCCATATCGATTGATAAATGCAGGTTATAACCGGCTTGCGGCGGTGTTTCCACACCGATTTGCCTCACTTCCCGACCGCGCCAGTCTACTTCAACTTCGCGCTGACCTTTGACCCCTTTCAGGAATGTTTCGAGTGACGATTCCACGCCGAAGAGTCCGACGCGATCATCCCGTGCATAGCCCTGATCGAGATAGCTTTCATCCGGTAGAGGTCCCATAAACCCGACAATGTGTGAAGTCAGTTCACCACTGGGATAATTGCGAATTGGTTCCGGTATGACACGTACCCCAGGCATGTAGACAGATTCCTGTTCGATGACCTGCGCTATTGTATAGGGAACATTGGCAACGATTTCGGCCGGCAGATTTTCGGCGAAACTGAAACGGTCGACAATCGTGTTGATGCTATCCGGCAATTGCGGCACGACACCGGCGAGATCAAGTGTTTTTGTGATCGGTTCGTTGTACAGCGTTGCTAACTGTCTGTTGACGGCGGTGTTGTATGGGTTAGCCTGTCTGGCAAGTTCTCGTTGTTGGACCGTGTTGGTGACGGGCACACCGGTCAGAAACGAAAGACGTTCGAAAATTGCCTGACGCGCCGCATCGTCATCCGGCAGGAAGGCAGGCGTGATAGTGACATTAAAGCTGGGAATGTTTTCGGCTAATGGGAGGCCGGTGCGGTCAAAAATAACCCCACGCGGAGCGTCTGATTGCAGTGTTGCAAATTGGTTGTCTCCGGCAGCAGCGGTTAACTCTTCACCCTGTGTCTGCTGTAGCCAAATGACGCGAAAGAGCAGCAGGCCGATGATGACCACAATGACGAGACGGAAGAAATAGAGACGACCGCGAAGGCCGGTTTCGCTCTCAAATTGCTCTTGTTCTTCCCAGTCTTCAGGGCGTTCCCACCCCATACGTGACATGCTTACTTATCCTCGTTTCGGCCGAAATCCGGCCCACAACTTGCCACAATCTATGTCGTCGGGATCCGCCGACGCGCCATAAATCTGTTGTTCAAACTGTCAATAATCCAGTAAATCGGTAAAATCATAAAAGCGTGCAAAACAACTGTTACCGGGACAGTAGCCACACTTGACCAGACGATAGGATACCCTGAAAGACGCAACAACAGCACACTTACTAATGAAAAGGTAAACATGCCGATTCCGCCGAGAATCATCGGGATAAAAAACCGATTGAGAGCAATGTTTTGTTGCAATGTCGTTACCAGAAGGACGGCGGTCATCAATGCCAGCGAACTGATACCCAGCGGGCTGACTGAAAACAGATCGATAAACAGGCCGGCGACAAACGCCCATATCAGGCCTTCGGCCGAACCGCGAACCATCGCCCACGCCAGAACGAACAACGGCAAGAGTTGCGGTGTCGCGCCGAGTATCGTCACCTGAGCCAGAATAGTGCTCTGCACAACAGTCAGCAGCAAAAGCACCGGGATCGCGATAAAAACCGTACTCATTCAGCAAGCTCCGCATCATCCAGTGGCCCCGGGTCGACCGGCGTAAACTCGGTGATGACGAAGGCCAGCTCCAGTTCGTCAAAATCGACTGCCGGTTGGATGATGGCGCGTTGAAACAGTTCAGCTTCGTTGCGTTCGACTTCGATCACTCGGCCGATGACAATACCGGCAGGAAAACGGTCAGCACTTTCCTCTTGCACCGAGTCGCCCGCCAGACCAGATGTGACGACAATTTCGCCGACAGTAATTTGCGTTTCCAGATCGACCCAATCCATGATCAGGAAGCCACCTGTGCCGCCACCGCGCACTATGCCGGTAGCACGCGAGTCGCTTAATCGTGCCGGAACACGGCTGATGCTATCTGTGAGCAGGACAACCTGGGCTGAGTTTTGTGTCGTGCGATACACCTGACCTACCAGGCCGCGGGCACTTTCTACGGCCATCCCAACACGCACCGCGTCACCGGCACCCCGGTCAATGATCACATCACGGAATAATGGGTTGGGTCCATGGCCAATCACATACGCCAATACCCTGGTCAGATCGGGTGTTTCCAATGTGCGATTGTACAATTCGAGCAAACGGCGATATTCACCTTCGACGTTGCGTAGTTCTTCGTTTTCACGTTCCAGTTGGTCGATGCGAAATTGTAGGGCTGTATTTTCCTGCAGTGCCGTTTCGAGGTCGTTGGGGCCGGTTATCGAATCGACGACAGCATCGCGGCGCAAGTCAGTCCAGTTCATTAGGGCAGTCAGCGGATCGGTGACAATGGCAAATGAGTTGCCGGTAGCGTCAAACAAAAACAGCAGCACTGCGATGGCAGCGAGAATAACGAATACCCGCCAGCTCAATTTCGGCCGAGAATTATTCAAATCCATCGTTTATTTCAGGGCAACTTCAGTGGGGACTCAGTGATGCGTGCTGCCGCGATGCAATCCCACCAATACACGACTATAACTATCCAAATCTTCCAATACACGACCTGCTCCACGTGCTACGCAAGTCATTGAATCTTCGGCAACCCAGACACGCATTTTGATCACATCTTCGATGCGTTCGGCCAATCCTTTGATTTGTGCGCCGCCACCTGCCAGACAGACGCCGACTTCCATCAGGTCGGCTACCAATTCCGGCGGTGTCTCATCGATGGCATCGCGGACCGTATCGACAATAATATTGACTGAAGGTGCCATCGCTTCGCGCAATTCGATGGAACTGATTTCCACCGATTGCGGCAAGCCGTTGATCAGGTTGCGCCCACGTAGCGTGATCGTCTGCTCTTCAGGCAGCGGAAATGCGGAACCGATAGCAATTTTGCACCGTTCGGCCATGCGCTCACCAATGAGCAGGTTGTATTTGTTGCGGGCATATTGAATGATGTCTTCATCCATTTCATCGCCGGCAACGCGGATCGAACGGCTGACGACGATGCCACCCATTGCGAAAACGGCAACTTCAGTTGTGCCGCCGCCGATGTCGACGATCATGCTGCCGCGTGACTCAATAATCGGCAGACCGGCACCGATTGCTGCCGCCATCGGTTCTTCGATGAGGAATGCTTCGCGTGCTCCGGCTGATATGGCTGCATCGTACACAGCACGTTTTTCAACCTCTGTGACGCCGCTGGGTACGCCGATGACGACGCGTGGACGAGGAAACGGGACGATCATCTGTTCGTGGGCTTTCTTGATGAAGTAGTCGAGCATCGCTTCGGTGATCTCGAACTCGGAGATGACCCCATCGCGCAATGGGCGAATGGCGACGATGTCAGACGGAGTTCGGCCGACCATTTCACGTGCCTCGGCACCGATTGCAAGCGGTTTGCGGGAACGTTTATTGATTGCCACCCACGACGGTTCGTTGATGACGATACCGCGGTCACGCACACTGACCAGCGTGTTGGCTGTGCCGAGGTCGATGCCGATATCGAGTGAGAATAATCCTAATAACCAGTCAAGTGGCCTGAACAAAGAATGCCTTCCTGGGCTTGACGATAACTATATGCCTGAGTGGCGAACCCAGCTTGAATCGCTCACCGTGGAAAATCAATATGCGATTATACCACAGGCGAGAGGGTGTAAAACAACCGGGAAAGTATAGCGTTCTGTACGTCTGCCTCCATGAGGAATAGCCGGTTTCTTATTATGTGTTTATAGCTTTCCGATGTGGAATTGGTACGATAGGGTTGCATTCGGCCGAATGGAGTTCACTCATCTGGTGATTCGAATCGGCCGAAGGAGAACTTTTATGGCTACTCGAGCAATGTTTGAAGACCTGGTCTATGATGAACTGGAAAAACCAGTCGATGTTGCCTATGTCGGTGGTGAAGCATTTTACGTGATCGATGATGCTGGATTCCGCCGCCATATCGATGCCGAGCAAGTTGACCGCGAAATTCTCGATATGTTCCTGGGTCAGTTGGAAGGCAATCAGGATTTGGCTGTCGCGCAGGCGCTGCAGATGATGGGCAAAGACGACCTCTTTACCAAAGCAGCGGTCGATGCGCAGTTGCGCAATGTGGACGCCGACGCCATTTTGGCGCAAGGTATTCCGCCCCAGGCTCGTGACATGTTGGGTATGATGGGCTTCCGCATCATCATCAATTATCGTGGCGAACTGGTCAATATTGATCCGCCGCAGTTGCCGGAAGGGTGGGGGGAATAAAGCTAACAGTTAACGCCTGCTTGGAGCGCGGTGTTCTCAAGTCAATTTTAGGATACTCGAAAACTCCAATGTCTGTTTCTGGCTTCCAGTGAACATCAGCAGTTTTGCTCAATAAACGCGCCTATTCGTTCGATGGCACTCTGTGCTTCTGGAATGTCCGGAAACATATGCCAGACGTGGATCAGGCCATCCTCGATTTCGAGTGTCACCTCTACACCCGCAGCCTCAGCTTTTTCAGCGAAGCGAGTGCTGTCAGACAATAGAATTTCTCTGGTGCCGACTTGGAGCAACAGTGGAGGAAGGTTCTGCAAATCGCCATGTAATGGTGACGCAAGCGGATTGTGCAGATTGGCGGCTGCGTATTGTCGGCCACTTGAGCGCACACCTTCAGGAGTCAGCATCGGGTCGTCGACTGCACCCGGTTCGGCAGTCGGTCCTTGCCCCTCAAGATCAGTCCAAGGTGATAGTCCAATAGCACAGGCAGGTAGAGGATCGCCAGCGGCCTTCAACGCTAGTAGTGTCGCCAATGTTAAACCTCCACCCGAGGAGTCGCCAGCGATAGCCATGCGGTCTGGAGCATGGTCTTTTGAAACCAACCAGCGCCAGCACGTTGTGGCGTCCTCAACCGCTGCGGGAAATGGATGTTCGGGCGCAAGTCGATAGTCCGGTAAAAGCACTCGGGCCCGTGCCACCCGTGCGATCCGTCCAGCAAGTCCACGGTGGGTGTTCCTCGAGCCCATCGTGTACCCACCTCCATGAAGATAGAGGATAACACGGTCGACATTGCTTCCGTTGACAGTTACCCAGTCTGCGGGTACGCCGCCTGCATCAACTTCGCTGGCAAGCACGTCCGCCTCAGCTGGAAACATGTCCGCTGAGGCTTCCATAACAGCACGCTGCTCATCTACTGACAACTCTTCCAGGCCAAGGCCTCCATTCATCATTTCGACTACTTGTTCATGTTCGATACTGGGCAAAGTGAGATTCTCCATTTAAGATCGAAGCTCGCGATTGAGAGCAACGCTCGGGCACGTTGAATCCTACGCGTTCGCGAAGTGTTGACGGCGGACATTCCTGCAAAGTATTTCGATGAAGGCTAACATCTACGTATCTAAAAACGGGCAAAATTGAACTTCGTCTTTCCGCTTGTCGCCTCTTTCAATTGCGTAAGTCGCCCCAACAGCCATTTAATACGCCCCTCGGCCGAAAAGTGTATACGGTATTGTTTGCAGAATGATGCGTAGGTCGAACGCCAGCGACCAATTTTCGATGTAGTAGATGTCGAGCAGACATTGTTCGTCAAATGTTAGGTCAGAGCGTCCGCTCACCTGCCATAGTCCGGTCAAGCCCCCTTTTACTTCCATGCGCCGTTGATGCCACGCCTGGTATTGGATGACTTCGCTTTCCAGCGGAGGTCGCGGCCCGACAAAGCTCATATTCCCGATCAGAATATTATAAAACTGGGGTAACTCGTCGAGGCTGAGACGGCGAATAATTCGGCCGATCCGTGTCAGTCGTGGGTCCTCCTTAATCTTGAAAATCGGGCCGTCCACATCGTTGTATGCCATTAAAGACGCTTTCTGCGCGTCTGCATCGGCCACCATTGACCGGAATTTGAACATCTTGAACTGTTTGCCGCCCTGGCCGACTCGCTCCTGTACAAACAGAATTGGGCCAGGGGAGTCCAGCTTAATGGCGACGGCGATGACGGCCGACAGAATCAGGGTGGGAATCGCCAGTATGGCAAGTAATGTCAGATCGAGAAGCCGTTTAGTAATGCGTCCGACGCGGTTGATGCCGATATTGCGTACGCCGAGAATGGGAATGCCACCCATGTTGCTCAGTTCGACATGCGACAGGCTCAATTGAAACAGATCGGGAACGACCTGGGTACGGACGCCGAATTGTTGGCAGATGGTGATGAGGTGGGTGATGTCGCGGTGGCGTTCGCCGGGCAGGGCGATGAAGATGGAATGCAGTTTCGGCCGATTTTCCAACAACTGTGGCAGCTTTTCCCATGTCCCCAACTGTGGAATGCGCCCCAAACCGATATTGTTTTCTGACTGACCGTCGTGCAGATATCCGATTGTTTCGTAGCCGAGGTCAGGGCGTGCCAACAGCGTGCGGATGAGACCCCGACCCACTTCACCAGACCCGATTACCAGCACCCGATCGGTGGCGATACCGCGCCGGTAAGCCATTTGCAGCAGCAACCGCCGGGCCAAACGCGCTAGCGCCACCAGAACAATGGTGAAAAGCGCTGCCCAGAACAGCATCAAACGCGAGACAGCGAGCGGGCGGAAGAAAAATGTGTACGCCATCATCAGCACGAATCCGGCGGCCGTTGCATAACCGATGCGCGCAACCTCATCGATCCAGAACTCGCCACGCCGTCGTCGCCATACACCGCTTTGCGAAAAAGTCAGCGCCAGGATCAGCGTCAGCAGCAGTTGCTGGCTGAGATAATTGGCGTAGGGGACGAAGTTTTGCGGCTCGACCTCGCTGAGCCACTGCCATTCGTAACGCGCCAGATATGCCATCAGGAAGGCGATGTTGAACAGCATGATATCCGTCACAATGGTCAGTGTGCGGATCGCGCGACGGGATCGACGGTTGATCATCGAAAATTGTTTTGTGCTGCCACGCTGCGATAGAGCGCCGCTGTGTTGTTGGCGGCTGAAGTCCATGTATATTTCTGTGCCTGTAATTTACCGTTACGGATCATTGTAGTGCAAAGTGCCTGGTCGTTCAGTACGCTTTGCATACAATGCGCGAGTTCGGCCGAATCGTGCGGATTAAACATCAGGGCGGCGTTTCCGGCAACTTCCGGGATTGATGACGTATTCGCAGCGATCACCGGTGTACCGCCGCGCATCGCTTCGACAACCGGCAGGCCAAACCCTTCGTAGACAGACGGAAAGACCAGCATGGCGGCTGATTGATACCACAACGGCAACGCATCATCTGCGACGTAGCCGGTAAAATGGACGCGGTTGCTCATCCCCAACTCAGCTACGCGGGCAAAAATATCGTCGTAGAGCCATCCTTTGCCGCCAACCAGGACGAGATGGATTGATTGATCGGGTAATTGACTAAACGCATCGATCAGGGTGGGTATGTTTTTGCGTGGCTGCAACGTACCTACGTGCAAGATGAAGCGTTTGGGTGGATTGACACGGGCTTTGAAGTCGGCGAGCATTTCGGCCGAAACGGGATCAAAGCGTTTATCGACACCGGGATAGATGACTTCGATGCGCTCCAGAGGTATGCCAAAAAAATGGTGAACATCGTCACGTCCCGCCTTTGAAATGGTGACGATGCGCTGCGCACGCTGCACCGAGCGTCGCGTTTGCGTCTGCAAATAGAGCCGTTGCGCACGGGGAAACCGTTCCGGATAATGCATGAAGCTCAGATCGTAGACGGTGATGATGGCGGGGATGCGGTTTAGCAGCGGCGTGACAAACGCCATACTGTGCAGGAGGTCGATTTTGCGCCGCAGATTTTCCAGCGGCCATGCTGTTTGTTCCCAGGCGATCCGTGCGCCGCGTTTGTGTGTGGGCCAGTGGCTGTTGACAATGGAAAGCGGGGATTCGGCCGAAAATGATACATCCGGCCCGGTAAAGATAGTGTAATCGATACCATCCGACGGCAACCGCCGTAAAATTTGTGCGATGTAGGTGTGAATTCCGGCACGACGATAGCCCGCCTGCCCGGAGAGTAAATGTGCGTTAATGCCCACTGACAACATAATGCCGTGTAATTTATCGCAAAGGCACAAACTATGAAAGAGAGAATGCGTATCTCTTCAGGATACTGTTGTGTGGAATCTGCGATAATTCTGAAAACCTGTCTGAAGCTGTCGCGTAACTTTTTGAGCTACATGACGACCTTATGAATGAAATCGGTCACATTGGAATAAGTTGGACAATCGTGGCACACTTGGCGGGAGATAAGGGCTGTAACATCGAAACAACGAGAATCACCTGTGCAAGACGATTTGCAACTGCTGGCACGAGCAAGACGCCTCGACCAGGATGCGCTGGCAGAAATACACAGACTTTATTATCCACCACTGTACCGTTACATCAGTTTCCGTGTGTCGGATTCCATGGTTGCGGAGGATTTAACCAGTGAGGTATTTCTGCGCCTGCTCAACGCGCTGCGCGACAAACATGCGCCGCAAAATACGATTCGCGGTTGGTTGTACGGCGTCGCAGCGCGTGTGGTAGTCGATCATTACCGCAAAATGGGAAAAACGGACGAAATCATGTTGGATGAACGGGTAACTTCAAGTGATGCGTTGCCGGAGGAGATCGTAGCGCAGAACCTTTCGGCCGAATCATTGCACGCCGTGATACCCAACCTGACCGACGATCAACAGACAGTATTGGCGCTGCGTTTTGGAGCAGGTATGCCCATCAAACAGGTTGCCGATTTCTTGCAGAAGAGTGAAGGTGCCGTCAAGCAATTGCAATTACGTGCAGTGGCGGCACTGGCACAACAACTCGCTGCACAGGATGTGAACGGATGAACGTGGACATGGAAGCGCTTCTCATTGCGTGTCTCGATGAATTAGAAGCGGGCGTCGCGCTGGAAGAGATTATCGCCCGCCACCCGGCTGAAGCAGCAGCAATTCGGCCGATTCTGCAGCTGACAACCAGATTGCAGACATTGGCTGCTGAACCATCACCAACCGCACAAGCATTATCGGCCGATGTGTTTCTGGCGCAAGCGGCGGTGCTCAAAAATGGCTCGACAGGACGTACCGGCAGTTGGGTGCGTCGGTTTGCCGTTGCATTTGGCATTGTTGTCGTGTTGCTGGTGGCGTCATTGGGCGTCGTGCGAGTTTCGGCCGATTCGCTGCCGGGCGACCCACTCTACCGTCTCAAACGCACGACAGAAGATGTCCGGTTATCATTGACTGCAAATCCCACCGCCCTGAAATCGGAGCTGGAGGCGGAACGGGTTAAGGAAGTTCAGCAACTACTGCGCATCGGGCGCGAGGAAGAGGCGGAGTATATTGGCGAGATCGAGTCGATCCGTGACGGCGAATGGACTGTCGATGGCATCACAGTGGTGATTTCGGCCGATACCCGTATCGAAGGGCAGCCATCCGTTGGTCAGCATGCTGAAATCGAAGGTGTGACGCGCAACGATGTGTTGTTTGCAGTCAAAGTCGAGATCGAAGATGGTCCTGAGGAAGATGAAGACAGCCACACACCCCTGCGTGAGTTGCAGCCGACACCGGTAAATGGCGTTGACGAAGACCCGGGTGCACTCATCGAAAACACGCCCGAAGCCGATGATTCGGCCGATGACAGCCGTGATAACAGCGGTCCCGGTAACGCCACTGACAGGCCGGACGAGAGTGACGACGATGACGAAGCGGATGATCATTCCGGGCCAGGACGTGGTGACGATGCTGAAGATAACGATTCGGCCGATGATACCGAAGATGCCGATGAGACTGAAGCAGAAGATGCCGACCACGATGCAAGGGATGACAGGGACAACGAAGCCGCAACCGGTGACGATGACAGTCAGGAAGAAAATGACGCCGCCGACAACGAGGACAGCGATGATTCGGCCGATGAGAACGACGACAGCGAAGACGATAGTGACAGTTCTTCACACTCAGGTGACGACGAGCCGGATGAAAACGATGAACCGGATGACGATGATGAACCGGATGAGGACGACGAGCCGGACGAAGACGACTAGGCGTATTGATAGGTATAGGTTTGAGGAATGCAGCCATGATGAGATATAGACGAAGCGTATTGAGTTGGTTATTAGTCACATTGGGATTGGTCGCTTTTGGCGCAATGGCCTATGCAGCCGCGCCCCCGGTTGCCGTTGATGACTTGTATCATACAGCGCCCGACGATGCACTGAGCGTCGATGCACCGGGTGTGTTGGGCAACGACAGCGATCCGGACGGCGATCCGTTGACAGCTATTTTGGTGGACAGTTCGCAAGCTGATGGATTGCTTGTGCTCAATGATGACGGTTCGTTTGAATACGAGCCGGCTCCGGCGTTTATCGGAACTGATACGTTTACGTATGTCGCCAATGACGGTTCGGCCGATAGCAATGAAGCCACCATTACGTTCATCGTCACAGGGACACTTGGCATTTCCACGTACACCGATCAGGCCACGTTCCTGAATGATTTGGTGGCGGCAGGGTATACGCCTTTCACTGAAGGGTTTGAGGATGATGCCGTGTGGGGCGATGTGCGCACGACAATTGTCGGCGGCGAATACACTGCGCCGACTGTTTTCAATCAGGGCATCACGTGGACAGCCAATAATGACCAAGGCGAGGTCACGACCGGAGAAGGGCCAGCCCGACGCGGTCAATGGGGCTTTTTTACGCTGCCTCATGGCAGTTATTTGACTGGTGAGAATTGTAACATTCCGGGGAATTGTGGAGACGGCTGGCGTGGCTTTGGGGATGGCAGAATGGTAGCAGTCGGTGGCTGGGTTGAAACCAATACACCGTTTGCAAGCATTAACCTGTTTCTGGACGGGAACATGAACGCCCCCATTGATTTTGGCATTGTCCTCGGTACACAATATCAGTTTGTCGGCGTCATCACACCGACTGGCTTTGATCAGTTCGAGTTCCGTGAGATGGAAGGGGTGCAGGAAGACGCCAAATATATTTTTGCCGATGATTTCTATTTCGCGTTTGAAACGGATTTGTTCTTGCGTTCGTCACGCATCCAAATGGGCGTGCTTTCCGGCGGTGCCAATATTGGTGGCCGGATAATCATAGTGGAACAAAATGGCAGTCCCGCACCGGGAGTAACTGTTTCGGCCGAATGGACATTGCCGGACGGATCGTCATTGCCGGTAAGCGGTGTCACGAATAATAGAGGCCGGGTACAGTGGTTGATACCATCGAGCGGAGCAGGCGAATACACGTTAACCGTATTGCACGCTGTCAAGGCAGACCATGTCTTTTTAGGCGGCGTTATGTCGAGGACGCTGGTAGTACCTCAAGCGCCATTTTCGGCCGAATCATTTGACATTTTCGGGGATTGACGAACCACAAATCAGATGACAGCCACTGGAGCGGTGTCTGTCGCCCTGATTATTAACTCTCCGCAATGCGTTGCTTGACCGCATCCGCATTGCGCAAAATATCGGCGGCACCACCGCGTGCGTGTTCGCCCTTTGTGCCCAGCATTGCTGCCAATTCAGTCACACGCGCATCGTAACCGAGCTGATCGACATGGGTTTTGGTGCGGTTGTCCTCGACCCGCTTGCTGACATGGTAGTGAACATCGCCGTAGCCTGCCATTTGCGGCAAATGGGTCACGACGACAACCTGATGGTTTCCGACCGTTGCCAAAAGCCACAATTTGCGCCCAACTGTATCGCCGATACGACCGCCGATACCCTGGTCGATCTCGTCGAAGATGAGGGTTGGCGTGGCATCGACACGCGCCAGCGCCGTTTTTAATGCCAGCATGAGCCGTGCCGTTTCACCACCACTGGCAACTTTAGCCATCGGTTTGAGCGGCTCACCGGGATTGGTACTGAGTAAAAACTCGACGCGATCGATGCCAGTAGCATCAAAAGCGAGCCGTTCATCTCCCACAAACGCGCCTTCCGGATCAGGCACGGTGGCAAAATCGACGCTAAACCGCGCCGTCATGTTGAGATCGCCTAACTCCTGTTCGATGGCTCGTGCCAGTTTTTCGGCCGAAACGTGCCGCTTTTGCGACAAAGCAGCGGCATGTTTACCAATGGTGCGTAGGCGTTTGTCGATTTCGGCTTCCAGCACCAGCATACGCGCTTCGCTGTTTTCAATTGACTGCAATTCGGCCGATGCATCAGCGCCATACGCATTGATCGCCTCAATAGACCCATTGTATTTGCGCTTGAGCCGGTTTATCAGCTCGATGCGTTCTTCAACTTGGTTGAGGCGATCTGTGTTGAATTCCAGAGCGTCGCGGTAATTGGCGACTTCAACTGTTAATTCGTCCAGCTCAGACGCAAGACCTTGCAAACGGGCCAGAAGTTCATTTTGTGTGCCGTCGAAACGGGCCAGTTGGGCCAGGGCACGTTCTGCCTGTCCGATGAGATCGACAGCCGATGGGGCATCGTCATCGAATCCTTGCAGCAGGGCTACTGCTTCGGCCGAATAGCGCATCAGTTGCTCCGCATTGGCCAGCCGTTTGCGCTCAGCCAGCAACTCGTCATCTTCACCCGGCGTCAGCGCCGCTGCACTAATCTCTTCGATTTGATAGGTCAGCATCTCGACGCGCTGTGCGATGGCGCGTTCGTCTTGTCGCAGTGAGGCCAACTCGCGTTGCAATGTGCGCAATTCGGCAACCTCACGCCCTAATGCGTCGCGAACGCTATCCAGTTGTGCATAGCCGTCGAGCAATGGCAGATGGGATTTGGGTTTGAGCAGGCTCAGGTGCGATCCCTGGCCGTGAATATCAACCAGATAGTCGCCGATCTCTTGTAGCAGTTTGGTGTTGACGGAAACGCCGTTGATGCGTCCCAGACTGCGCCCGTTGGCTCGTATTTCACGCCCGATGACAATGATGTCGTCTTCATCACCTTCGAGGCCTTCTTCTGTGAGGAGCGGTTGGATGGCGAGCTGGATTTCGGCCGAAAGCGTAAATTGGGCTTCAACATAAGCGCGATCACACCCGGCGCGCACCATCGATTTGTCGGCACGCTCACCCAGGACCAGCATGACAGCGTCGAGGATAATCGATTTCCCTGCACCCGTTTCCCCGGTCAATACATTGAAACCGTTGTGAAAAGTCAGGCGTAAATCGTCAATGATGGCGAAGTTGCGTATATAAAGCTCGGCTAACACGATTGGTCAGTAATTGTTGCTTGTTGGAATCTAAAAACCGAGTTTTTTCTGAAAAACTCGGTTTGTAAGCCTTTGCCTAGCATAAATATCAGTCGGGAGGCGTATTTTGTCAATAGCGCATGCGATAATACGCTGAAGAAGTTGCCAGCACAACGTAGACGATGAGCCAGACTGCGCTGAATGAGCCTAAACTAAACACGAGACTGCCCAGAATAGCCGGCGCAACGCCGATAACGACCATGGCGGCGACTGTTTGTGGCAGATAGCGACCGCGTCTGCGGCCCACCGCATAAAATGTTGCTGTACCAATCAGTGTGCCGACAGCGGCGGCGACAAAAATAACCCAAAAGCCCAAAATGGACGCAAACCACGCCGCAATGCCGGACAATACCAACGCAATGGCGCCACCGATGATGTAATCGAGTTTGGTGGCGGAGAAGAATTTTTCTTCAGCTTCGTAAACACATTGTGGGCAGAGATAGCCGACCGAGGTGCGTTTGGCACACGACATGCAAATTGGTTCGTTACAACGGTAGCAGCGCAGTGTTGTCTCGCGATCGGCGTGATTCTTGCAAAACAATATCTCGTCAACCGTGTCGGCATCGACAGTGGCTACATCTGCAGTTGCCTGATTCGGTGACACAACCTCGAATTTCTCGGGACGTGTCGTTTTTTGTGTTGTCTCTGCTGCTTCGGGTTGTTTTGTCTGGACAGCGGGCGGTTGTTTGTCACTTGTCGGTGCAGTTGATTGTGTGGCAGCGACTGCTGCTGCTCCCGCAGAAGTTGTACGCGATTCCTTGACCTTATTGGGCGTCACTGCTGCTTTTGACGTTTTAGTGTCCACTGTAGCCGGTTCGCTAGCCGGCTCTGCTTTGGGCGGCGGCTCTGCCTTTGTGGCGACCGGTTCCATGCCCAGTGCACGTCGGGCAACGTTGTTATCGGGATCGATTTCGAGGCACTTGCGATAGGCCATTTCTTTTTCGGCCGAATCTTTGGTCACATTCCCCAAACCAACCCACGCTTCCGCCACTTCCGGATTCTCCTGCAAGATCTCACGGTACAATCCTTCTGCTGCTGATAGTTTATTGTTGCGTTCTACGCGTTGCGCCTGTCTTAACTGTGTGCGCACGCGTGCCGTATATTTTCTAGCCATTGATTTTAATATCCTTGCCCGGTAGTAAATTGCTACCCAATAATCCGATTCCCTGCTGAAAACCTATTGGTTTGGGTTTTCGCGAACGTCTACCATACCACAGCGACATATACATTGCGTCGGCAGCGATGCGTTACAAGTCGCTTCTAAATGAGCGCTTACCGTCCAGGCCAAGGTTACCCATCAACCGCCGGTAGAAATAGCTGTCATCTCCGGCACGTACGAAATGTGCCTGAAACGGCGCCTTGATAATTGTGATGTTATCGCCGTCGGCCAACGAGACTGCTTCTTGCCCGTCTACGGTCAGCGATGCTTCGTGATCCATGCTCAATACGACACGCACGACGGCGTCGCCGGGCAAAATGATTGCCCGATTGAGGCTTAGATGTGGTGCAACCGGATTGATCAGAAAATTTTCCAGCCGTGGCGGCAAAATGGGGCCGCCCGCTGCCAGCGAGTATGCCGTGGAGCCGGTTGGGGTCGCGATGATCAAGCCGTCGCAGGTGTACGTCGTGACATAATCATCGTTGATATACAAATCGGTGGTGATCAACCGGGCCTGCCGTCCCCGCCCGATGACGACTTCGTTGAGTGCGCCAAGGACTTCGATCTCTGTATTGTGTCGATTGATTTGCCCTTGCAGCATCAGGCGTGATTCCAGCCAATGTTCATCGTGTAAATAGGCTGTGAGCCGACGTTGCCAATCATCTGGTGAGGCTTCGCTTAAAAAGCCGACTTTGCCCAAATTAACGCTGAAAACGGGCACGTCGGATGGTGCAGCTATGCGTGCGCCGCGCAGAATGGAGCCGTCGCCGCCTAAAACGATTAGCAGTGAGAGATTGGCGATATGTGCTTTGACATCGGCCGAATCCCACACCGATCCGTGCCATACAACACAATCGCGTTCTGTCAGCCATCGGCCGATTTCGTCAGCCAGCGGGTGTGAGGCCGGAATGTGTGGGTGGCGCAAGATGCCGATCATCGTTTAGCAACCGGCCTCTTTGAGCCAGGTGACAATCTGTGTTGAATCGACAATGGTTTGTTCGCCGCCCTGCATCGGCCGAACAGCAATGACGCCTTTTTCGATTTCCGATTCACCGAGTACCAGCACATAACGCACGGCCCGTTTGTCAGCTTCGCGCATCTGACTTTTCATGCTGCGTCGCCCGCTGGCAAAAGCAACCCATGTGCCGATACCGGCGTGACGCAAACGAAACGCCAGTTGGGTTGCCGCCACTTTGGTTACACCGCCGAAATGGGCGATGAGGACAGGTGGCTCAACTGCCGCCGGCGGCTCAATACCAGCTTCTTTCAGGCCGAGAATAATGCGCTCTACACCGCTACCGAAACCGACGCTGGGAACGGAATGCCCGCCGATTTCCGGTGACAAATCGTAGCGACCCCCGCCGCAGAGCGCCGCTTGCGCTCCGATGCCCTCGGCCCACACTTCAAAAACTGTTTTTTCGTAGTAGTCGAGACCACGCACCAATCGAAAATTCACCGTATAACGCTGGTCAAGCGCATCGAGCAACTGGCGCAGTTCACCAAAATGATCGGCGCAATCGTCACACAAGTGATCGACGAGATGCGGTGCATCAGCCAGTAATTCATCCATACCCGGCGCTTTGCTGTCTAGGACACGCAGTGGATTTTTGGCGAGGCGTTCTTTATCGACATCGCCTAGTTGATCTTCGAATTGGCGCAGGTAGGCGGACAACTTCGCGACATAGGCCGGACGACATGCGCGGCAGCCGGTGCTGTTGAGCTGGAAGGCTAAACCACGGTAGCCAAGCTCACGGTACAGATTCATCGCCAACATCATTACTTCGATGTCGGACGCCGGGTCCATTTCGCCCATAATCTCGGCGTTGAACTGGCTGTGTTGGCGATAACGCCCTGCCTGCGGTCGTTCTCGCCGGAATATGGGGCCAAACATGAACAACTTTACCGGCTGCGACCAACTGCCCATGCCATTTTCGAGGAACGCGCGGGTGACTCCGGCTGTGAACTCGGGGCGCAGCGAAAGGTCCTTGCCGTTCGGCTCAGCGATGGTGTACATTTCTTTTTGCACAAAGACATCGGATGCTGTGCCGACACCGCGCTCGAACAGTTCGGTGTATTCGAGAATGGGAATGTCGATGCGGTCAAAGCCGTAGTCACGAGCCAGGCGGGTCGCCGTGTTCATGACGAGGTCCCAGTAAGGCCAATCGTCGGGCAAGGTGTCTTGCATGCCGGTTGCGCGTTGTATTCCAGACAAAAGTTGCCTCCACAGTGTACATTCGGCCGAAGCCGACAAATCACATTGTGTCAATTATAGCTGCACTGGGCAAAAGCCCCACATGCAGGGTAGTGCTCATACAAAGGGCATATACACGTGAGTGCCGGGTCGATACGGGAAATAGATATGGTCGTTTTACGATTCGAGAAACGGTGAAAATAGGTGCTTCACAACTTGACCGTATGGAACAAATATTCTAAAATCGCATCATATCGAATTTGGGTTGCTAAAATGCAGCTTCAACGACAATCAATGAACATTAAAGAGGTATCCATGAGTACAGAGCCGGATAAGCAACAGACCAAGGGATTTACGGATGCGGAAAAAGCTGCGATGCAAGAGCGCTCCCGAGAGTTGAAAGCGGAAGCGCGTGCCGCCAAGAATAGGGCTGCGGGTGAGAGCGATGTGCTGGCGAAGATTGCGGAAATGTCGCAGCCGGATCGCACCATAGCCGAGCGGCTCCATGCAATCATCACGCAGGCTGCGCCGACTCTCTGGCCAAAGACCTGGTATGGAATGCCGGCATACGCCAAAGACGGTAAGGTCGTCTGCCACTTTCAAAGTGCGGACAAGTTCAAGACGAGGTACTCAACATTGGGTTTCAGTGATGTGGCGAATCTCGATGACGGTGCCATGTGGCCGACTGCTTATGCATTGAAGGAGTTATCCGCTGTCGAAGAAGAACGGATCGTCGCCCTGCTGAAGAAAGCGTTGGGCTAAACCGGGTGGCAAGCGCAGCCGCAGACGATGATCTCCGGAGCAATTTTTTCTGACAGGCATTCGGCCGAAACCACGTTGCTCAACCGTATGTAAACCCATGAACATCGGGTAGTGGGTAGTGGTTAAGTATTAACTGATGACCGCTCTATTGTACTCATGAATGTACAGTCTGAGAGCAATTTCATGGTATTCATCCGATTTGGAAAACGAGAGTGTTTTGCGCACAAAGCGGCCGATACGTTGGCGCAAAGTGTTGTTCCATCGTTCAACGTGTGCGGTTTCACCGCTTTCCTTACCGACTGATTGATGGTCAGTTCCCAATGTGCCAAACACAGCTTGGTACGTTTCCCAGAAATCACTGAATGTCTGACAGTGACGGTACGAAGCAGGAATCCAATGCCAAAGACGCCAACAACTTTCCTCGCTACGGTCACCAATGAAGTAAGAAACCACTTGGCGAGTTTGACGACAGAGCGCAATCCAAATCCAGCGTTTGTTCTGTTTGTTACCAACAAATGACCACATTTCATCTAATTCCAACACATCATCTGGGTCACTCGCCACCAATGTGGCGGCCAATGGTGGTAGCTGGTCACTTTTTTTTGAGCCATTTGCTCACCGTCTGGCGACGGACACCAAACGTCCGTTCCAAACCGCGCAGGCTTGACCGCTCGTGGTAGGCACGCAGAATTTCTGCTTTGCGCTCGGGTGGATACTTGACTTCAGGGTCGAGTGTTCCATACTTGCCACACGTCTTGCAGTGAAACTTCTGTTTGCCTTTCCTGGTGTGCCCGTTTTTGACAATATCAGGGCGGCCACAATCTGTACATTCATAGGTTGTTTTGTTCGTGATCATGACGGGATTCTACCCTCATCAGTCACATATTAACCACTACCCGCACCTGATTCCAAGCCTGCAGCCGCTTATTGGGATCTGGTCGAGAGGATTTACAACAATGGCTGAATTTGATGATCCCATGTCGAAGTTGCGCGCATTGCGTGAGGAACAGCTATAAGAAAAGCGGAGTCAGTCTGCGAGCGGCAAGAATGCTGAATTTGACGATCTCATCAAGCGGAATGTCTCAGCCGTAGATGCAGCTAAAGCAACCAAAAGCAGCACGATGGTGGGTCAATATGCACAGCGCACGTTTCGGATACCGCCGGAGTACCTGCAACTCATTCGACAGATCGCGGGCGATGAAATCATGAGCATCGCCGATGCTGAGCGTTGGGTTATTGGGCAGGGTCTGCTGGCCTATTATGAACAAGGCGTACGTCCAGATTTTGTGCAGACGGTGCAGCGTCAGGTCCAGTTGCCCCGCTGGGAAGAATAGGGTTGATAATGAGTGAAGAAAAAGCTTTAGTTGTTGTTGAACAACGCGAAGTTGATTTTTATGGAGATTATATTGTGGCTGTGCTTTCCGAGGAAGGCAAGGTCTTTGTCCCTTTGCGACCAATTTGTACGGCTCTGGGTGTGCGCTGGAATGCACAATACGAACGTATCCAGCGCAATCCGATTTTGTCAGAGCTAATTATGTCTGTTCGTGTCACACGAACAGACATCGAGCCAAGCAGCCGTGCACCTCGGAGCACGTTGATGACTGCGCTCCCGCTCGATTATTTGAATGGCTGGCTGTTTGGCATTGATGCCAATCGTGTTAAGTTGGAAATCCGGGATCGGGTGCTGCAGTATCAAAGAGAATGTTATGCGGTGCTAGCACAAGCATTTGCCCATAATCAGGTCACGGCCGCGCCGCGTGTGGTGGGTTTTGATGTGGACGAGCTGTTGCGCACCGGGCAGGATCCCGAAGCGCAAGCCTACCGCATGGCATTAGCGATTGCCAATATAGCGCGGCAGCAATTATTGCTGCGCTACCAGATTGGGGAGCAGGAGCAGCGACTAGCCGGGCATGACCAACATTGAGTGCCCACACGGTACGTCTCGACCAGATCGAAGCTATGCTTGGCAATCCATCGCGCTATGTATCCACCGCTCAAGTAAGCCGCCTCAGCCAGGCAGTCAAGGCGATTGGGTTAGAGCTGGGCAAGCGCAGCGGTCGAAATGAGTTTGGAGGTGTGAATGGGGAACTGTACCGACGCTTTGATATTGCTAGCTATCGTGAACTGCCAGCAAATAAGTATGACGAGGCGATGAACTTTCTCACGCAATGGTATAGTAGTTTGGTAGACAATGACTTGTTACCTTTTTGATGCTTGCGAAATCACTAATTAGGAAGTTCTTCTTCTGGAAATCATGCTTCGGCCGAGTTAGCATCACGAGGAGAGTGAGTGATATTTTTAACCCCGATTGAGTCTAGCTTGTAAAGTAGGTTTTCAACAAGAGCAATGCTGTTCGGTAGCTTCTCATATGCAATACGTTCTAGATTGTCTTGTGGACTGTGTAATCCGCTAAACCCCAGTTCGCCATCCAAAGACGCAAGGCTCGTAGCTGGAATACCTGCTGTCAGGAATGGTAAAGAGTCTGATCCTGCTGGCCCATCATGAAGTTTTAATCTGGTTTCGGCATGATGATTGACAATTTCCGTCAATAGCACGTTCAGACTGGAATCTGACTGATATGATTGTATCGGGCTCCCAATCTTCTCCCAGATGACATAATCACCATTTTGCCCCATTAGCTCTAAATTGAGCGCCGCTGTGGGAAGCGGAAACGTGCGACTCGATACGAATGCTCTTGATCCCTGAACAACCACTTCTTCGCCACAAAATAGCACGACAGAAATCTTCGTTTGCTTCAACGTTATAACGCCTTTGTTTATTTGATCCGCAATGTCTAACAAAATAGCGCAACTCGCACCGTTATCAATTGCACCTTGACTAGGGGAGGCAAATCGACCGAAAACGAAATTTACACCTAATGGGATAAATAATGCCAAGAGTGGCACAGTCAAAGCGATCGAAACAATGTACAAAATTTCTGTACCCTTTGAGGTGGAATTCTGTAGTAGTTCGTTGACAATGCCTAGCGTGCCTAGCAGCAGCGTGAGCCCCATAGCCAAGGGTAACTTGCCCATAAAAAATATGCGTTGCTGATCATTGAACAACTCTGTTTTGCTATCGTAATGTGCAGAGAGAATGATTTCTTGTTCAGATAAAGCCTGGGGCTCAAGTTCGATTACAATGTTTTCACCTGTATCAGATAATAGACGCGAAACCAACGGGATGCCCATGGTTTCCAGAATGACAACCACTAAGCTTGCAAAAGCTACGATTAGCGCAACCCATCCCCAACGAAACCAAATAGAAACGGCCAGCAAGATTTGAGTCACAACGAGCCATATCCCGCCGATTTCAATGAAGTAAGGATAGAGACGAAATCGGTGAATGGTGTGATTGATCTCATGTTCTACTAACCAGTCGCTCAGAGCTTGTCGAGTCTGTTTGAGAGCCTCACTGCCGTTGAGGCGTGGAACTGAGAGTATTTGCATCAAATGGAAGAAGTTGTTATGGTTCTCGCGCTTTTTTATTGGTTTCATTGTGTATTAATTCTACTGTATTGGAGCGAAACGATGTCAAGAATTCGGGTAGTTGCTGTCGAAGATCATGAATTGATGCTACTGTCATTGAGCAATATTATTAACGCCGATCCAGAGTTAGAAATGGTGGCTTTAGGGCGGGTCGGTGAAGAAGCGTTGCCGTTGGTTAAGAAATACCATCCGGACATTCTGCTGCTTGATCAGCGTATGCCCCAATACGCTGATCCTTCACGCAAGGAGCGATTCAGGCCAATCCCAACAATCAGAATGATTCGACGTATTTGTCCAACTGTTCGCATTGTAATTCATTCAGCATGGGCAGATCCGGGAATTGTGCGTCAGGCACTGGCAGCTGGAGTCAACGGTTTCATCAGCAAAGAAGACTCACAGCAGGATATTACGCAGGCTCTGAAACTTGTCATGAAAAACAGCGTGTATTTGTCTGAAGCCGCGAATAGTGCCTATGTTCGTCAGAATGCTGTTGGCCTCACTCAACGACAAATTGAGGTTCTGGCTGCAATCAATCAAAATCCCACTGCTGAATATTCTGAACTTGCGGATGATCTTGGCGTTTCGCTTCACACATTCAAAAAGCACCTCTCTTTGGCTTTGGCTCGTTTGGAAACCCCAAACAACAAATTAGCCGGCATCAAATACGCAGAAAGGTTAGGGCTGCTCTAAATTCAGTGCAAGGCTTCGGCCGAAAACTACTACTACGGTAGTAATTATTGCCACTCAGCGTGTTTTATATCCACGATGAGTTATTGTTGCATAGTTGTGTGTCGTAAGTTTTAGGTGGGGCAAATGACAATGAGGAAATCGATCAATGACTGCAGAGTACAAAACCCCTTCTGATGGACAGCCCACCGCACTTACAGAAAAAGAGATCCAGAAAGCTACAAAGAATGTCGTTGAGGTAGTGAAATCACGAGGATTTGGCGTAATCTGCCCAATCGTTGTCACTGGCGCGATGGTTGCAGGACACATAGGTGAGATGACTGATTTGTGGACTCCACCTGGCCCAGTTTAATCGGTAATAAGCCAGCAGCTATGCAAGTTGAGTATTTCGGCCGATTGGTTCGCGATTTCATCACGGATGAGCTCCTGACTGCACTTGCCTATCCTGAATTGAATCGGGTCTTGGAACACTGGTTCAAACGTCATAGGAATCGTCAGCTTGCTGCAATAGATGTCCTGCCGTGCCTGACATGTGTTGCAGCTGGCGGCTCAGGAGAAGCAGCAGTTCCTGTTGCGGCTTTTTGGTCCTGCTATTTTCTTGCCAGCAAGGTCTTTGACAGTATTCAAGACGATGAAAACTACGATCAACCATGGATGGATGCTGGAACGAAGGGAGCAATTTCGATTGGTCTGGCTTTGATAGCCACTGGTAACTCAAGTATCTCATATCTCACAGAGGGCGAAGTAGCTTCCGAGATTTTGTTGGCGTTCGGCCGAGCGTGGGCGCTAGCCGCAAAGTCACAAATTGACCCACAGAACGATCTGGCACTTGAAACCTATTTTGCCAACATCATTGCATCGACCGCCGAGCCATTTGCGACTGCAGCATGGTCAGGTGCGCGTTTGGCTACAGATGATTCATTGGTTTTGGAAGCGTTCACGCAATATGGATTGAATGCCGGCATTGCCCTTGCCATAACCAGTGATTGCCATGGGCTACAAGACGATGTTGCTGATGGTATCTACAAACTGCCGGTAATCTACGCAATGTCGCTGAATGAGCATCCCCGTCATGATGAAATGGCTGCTTTGTTGCGTCAATGCAGCAAAGAACCAGGTCGTGTTGAGCATACGATGGCTATTATGCAGTCAATGCACGCGACTGAATGGTCTTTAACCATCGCTGCCGAGTATCGACAGCGTGCAAAAGCTGCGTTATACGGATTCACTGATGAGAATATGCTTCCATTGTGCGATTATGTTTTCTGATCGACTGTTTCGATTGCGTCATGCAGCCATTATTGCAGTGCTGCTCATATTGCTCTACTGCAATCTTTATTGGTGGCTGTATATACCGTATAGTGCTTTCCAAACACAATGGCGTCCCGATCACATGATGCAGGTGGCTTTGATCGAAGGTGAGTCGGTTGCTGCTCCGTTTCTTCAGACAGGTGATCAAATTCTTGCGATCAACGGGCAACCTGTTCAGCGTTCCTCTAACTTTCTTCCACCAATCGATCGCAAAGATGTTTACGAATTAACAATCGGCCGAAATGGGCATGATGTTTCTGTATCAGTTCCATATCTACCTGCGCCAGATGCTTACGCCTTTGCTATTCGCGTCGCTCCGGCCATATTAGCCTTGATCTCGTGGGGTGTTGGCGCAATTGCGTTGCACTATGCATGGCGTGAAAATCGACAGGCGATTTGGCTCGGTTACATTTTTCTTTTAGCCAGCGTCGTCGTCATCAGCTGGACCGGGACATTGATGGGTGTCCCGTTGACATGGATCACCTCGCAACCGTTTCTGTTTCTACTTGCCGCAGGGTGGGTATATCTGGGTTTGTTGCCATACTATGAACCTCTCGGCCGAAAAACACGCTCACTGCTCAAACTGCTAATTTCAGTCGCCACCCTGTTAGGCATCGTCGCATTTCTGGAAGGGCTAATGCTATTCCCGCGCGGTACGAGCGTAGAAGGGTTGATCGGTGTCAGTATTTACAAACTCGGTGCCGCCGCACAGGCCATGGGCGGAGTCGCGATGCTCGTTCTGCTCGTGACGCGGCGGTATAGGGCGGCGTCACCCTATTTGCGCCAGCAGCTCAACATTTTACTCGTGCTTGTCAGTATTGGTTTCCTGCCGGCCATTCTGTTTGCATTCATTCCACTGGCGATCTGGGGTAGCGTCATCTTGCCGATGCCTCTGGCCATGGTCGGTCTCATCGCTGTTCCACTCGGTTATTTGTACGTCATATTTCGCCACGCCTATCTTGACTTGGATGGCACCTTCGGCCGAATTACACCCTACGCCCTCCTCATCATCACATTTGCTGCAGCGTATGGGTTGGGATTGTACACACTTAACCAACGCTACGGCGACGGTCTAAGCCTGATCTTGCCTGCCGTACTGCTATTTGTCGTCCTGGCTGCGCTGGCACCGACCTGCACACGTCTGTTAACTAACTGGATACAGCGCTTGTTCTTCGGCCGAAAAACGGCATCTGCGACACAATTGACCCGATTTGCCAACGAACTGGCCCACCAACCTGATGTCGACACTCTGGAGCGCGTCGTGACCAATATGTGTGCCCTGCTCGATGTACCCAAGGCGACCCTCTCCCTCAAGAACGGCAACAAACTACTCGCACCGACCGCCACCATCGGCCGACCGCCATGGAGCGAGGCGACCGATGAAACGTGGTTGCTCGATCAAACCATCATACGCTCTGTGCAAAAGCGTCAAGGTGCGTTGCATCCTATCTTCCACGCATTGCCGTGGGCCGAAGTCGCGTTGCCCCTGCGCGTGCGTGAGCAAACATTGGGACTTTGGGTTTTGTCTCGGCCGCGCGACGGGTTTTTCAATCAGGAAGCGATCGCCTTCCTCGAGCACGCCGCCGCGACGCTGGCGATGGGTAGCGAAATCATCGTTCTGCTCGACTCGGCCGAAACCTTGAGCCGTGAGATCATCACGGTGCAGGAGGAAGAACGGCGTGTGTTTGCCTCGCAGTTGCACGATCAGCCGCTGCAGCGGCTGGCTGCGGTGCGCATGCTGCTGGGCCAAACAGTGCGCAATCTGGAAACGACCGATGCCGTTGCAGTGCAACAACTGGATGAATTATCCGACCATTTGACGGATCTCGATCAGGAATTGCGCAGCGTCTATGAAAATGCGTTTCCGCGTATTGTAGAGTACGGTATTGAGGCAACGATCCTCTCGCTCGCCGATCAGTTTCGCGTCGAGCATAAGTTAGCGATTGAAACCGAGCTCACTGATTTAGAAGTCGTCGAAACGGCGAACGATGACCGGCTGGCTCAGGTTGTCTACCGCATATTGCAGGAAGCGTTAAACAATGTGGTCAAACACGCCGAGGCGACGCAGGTGGCGATTCGCGCCGCGTGTTGTGAGCAGCAGTTCGAATTAATTGTGGCTGATGATGGCCAAGAACGGACAGAAGCCACATTACCGTTGACCGACCTCTTGCGTCAGCGGCATTACGGCATTGCCGGGATGAAATCGTGGGCCGGTTCAGTGGGTGGGGCGGTCGCCGTGACGTCGCAGGGCCAGGGGACGACGGTTGCATTGCGCGTACCTCTAGCGTAGTCCAAACGGCCAATTTGCCGAAATTTTGTCGCGACCCGCTGACGCGGGATGACGGTGGGGAGAACCCAACGCGTTGCTGACGCGCCACCCCCGCAGTATTCCAGAAACCAGCATCTCAGAAAGCACTGCCTACGCAGCGGAAGCCAACTTCGTTGTGCCTGTTCACTTTCGGTTGGGACATGCCGTCGCCGGTTGCCGGATTTCAGCAGGGCATTTTCCAGTTGCGTCAGATGCAGTTTGACGGCGACGGCATCAAACGGGAAATCGGCGACCTCTGCAGCTTCGCCGGCCGGTGAGTGCAGTACGGCGATCCGGTAACTGCGGCCTGCAATCAATTCTATACTGACGTCAAAATCTTGGTACTGCACCCTTGTGCTCCTGGCTATGGTTGCGCGGCAATATGACCACGAAATCTCCTGATCTGGCAGCAGGCCAGTAGTCAATATCTTACCATATTTCAATTGTTGTGCGTTTTGTCCAATGCTGTGATGGCGATTGATTTCTGGTCACCGACCATGACGTAAGGTGAGAACGGGATTGGCTCATGCTACTACTTATGCGCATGTCGAAGTAGGCATCGGTAGTATTGTATTACCCGTTATTGAGTGTAGAATCAAAACCACATAGCGACAACGACAAAATAAGAGAATGGCGAACGCTTGCAGCCACAAACGTTCGCCAGATGTCTGACCCGGAATAAGGGCAGGACAGCTTCAAGTATAGCGTTCTGCCCCCATCTGCCCAAACTCAAATAGCTCTGGACGCTACCATTCCTGCCCCGATTGGACTGTGGTGATGCATTGCGTCTGCGTGCTTGCCTTGAGCCTTGTCGAAGAGAGGATACCACATGGCAGAAACGCGCTCTATCACAGTAACCGCCACGTTCATCGCCCTTGTGGGCTGGCTGCCGCTGGTAGCCTGCACGCCGACGGTCCCTGCACCAGGCACATGTTTGCCATTCCCAGGCGCGGTGGCGGCAACCGCCACCCGACCGGGCAGCACGCCGGCAACACCGCCAACCGGCAGTACACCCCCCGTCGTCGGCAGTCTGTTTTGTCCACCACCTGTGGTCACGCCGTTGCCGACAGCAACCCCAAATCCACCCGCGACCGCAGACGGTATCCGGTGGCAGGCAGGCCAGGTCAACAACCTGACCGTGACGCCGGGCGACGAGCAGCTCATCACCGCTGTTGCCGGCGACGGGCAATCGGCCGTTGTCTGGCGTTCCGGGCCAGCCCTGCACATTGCCGAATCGGATGCGGGCAGACCGGACTACTACGTCACCAGCACGCTCACCGGAGTCGATGCGGACATCGCCTACGATGCGCAGGGGCGTCTGCATCTCGTCTATCAGTTGCCGTCGGGCGAATTGCGCTACCGCCACAGCGTCGACAATCGCCCGCTGGATCAGAGCAGCAGCAGCGAGAGCACCCTCGGGTTTGGCAGCGCACCCCAGGTGAAGGTCGACCGCGACGGGTTCGCGACCGTCATCCACAGCGACACGGCGCTTGCTTTGCGTGAACACGTGCAGACGCCGGGCGGATGGGTCAGCCATGTTATTTTACCGGGTACGCAGGCCCACCTGGCGTACGCGGGTCCGGAAAGCGATGTCTTCGTCCTCGCTGTGCAGCAGACGCCGACCCAGGTGGCCGTACTCAAGAAAATCGGGGGTGGGGGGACATGGATTTTACGTGCCGTGCTCACCAGCCCCGCATCCATCAGCAGCCGCCCCCGGATCGACATGCATGCCCGCAGCGCGGCGCTGGCCTGGATTACCCATGCGCCTGCCGCCACCGACCCGACGCAACTGGCGCGGGAAGCGACCCTGGCAGCAGAGACGACATGGCCACAGGCGACCGGCGCGGCACAACGGGTGACGATTGCGGATGGCCGTTTTGAGACGACGCTGCTGACGCAGGCGACGACGGCGATTAGTCAAACAGTGAGTGTGACGGTGCAGGGACGGGGGATTTCAGTAGATGCGAGTTGCGGCGTCGTGCCGCCGGGTACGTCGTGCGCTCCGGCCGACATGCGCATGCGGGTCGGCATTGACCCCAACGGCGGCAATGACCCGGCAGCAGTCAGCGTCGTATGGAGTCCGGCACAGTCACCGACAGCCGGATATGTGCCTCTGACTGTCAGCACAACGGCGTTGACGACGACGGTGACCGTCTTTCTGCAAGCCGATCCGGATACGGCCAAAGCGGAGAATACGGCGCTGTGGGATTCAGTGACGGTGTCCGGTGCCGTCCTCATGGGCACGACGACCTTTGACAGCTTTGTGCTCTATGGCGGCAATCCGAGTCAGGAAATCGGGACAGGGTGGACGCCGCTGCATCGCGTTGAGTCGGTGACGCCCGGCGCCGGTGACGTGTATGCGGTGCTGGGATCGGTTTCGGCCGATAACGGCAGCACGTGGAGCAATCCGCTCATCGTCAGTCGCAACGACGTGGCCGGACGCATCACCGGTGCCTATGCCGACGCCGTCTATCCCGTCGTCGCTAGCGGCCAGGATGCCGTGTTGTTCGTCACCCTCTACGAGGAAGGGGATCCGACTCTGGCCAATCCGGGACTGTTACGGCTCGGCCGGCCGACCCTGGTCGCCTGTCGCTCCGACCTGGCAGATTGCACGGGTGCGCCGGGTGACCTGGTCATTGCCCGCTCTTCGATCCGTCCGGCAACGGCTGTGGCAGCCGAGTGTGGGGCGACCTACCACCACTACTGCACCCTGATGTGGTCAGCGTGGCAGCCGGATATGGCAGGGCAGGAGATTTATGCGACGGTGCTGACAATGAAGGAGGAGGGATGAAGTATGAAGTATGAAGTATGAAGGATGAAGGATGAAGGCGGAAAGTGAAGAGAGAAGCGTGGGCAGTGAATGATGCGAAAGGACACGAATGTCGGCAGCGATGCAGTAACAGGAGAAGCAGCCGTGTCATCAGCGACATCTGCGGCGTTGTAATCGGCCGAATGAGTTGCCACAGATTGCACGGATTGTCACGGAATGAAGTGGGATAAGCGATGGAACTGAAGGCGGGAGAACAAAGGATGAAGGATGAAGGCGGAAAGTGAAGAGAAAAGAGCAGGCAGCGAACGGCGGCGATGCAGCAACAGGAGAATCATCCTCATCTGGGATTTTGTAATCGGCCGAATGCGTTGCCACAGATTGCACGGATTGTCACGGAATGAAGTGGGATAAGCGATGGAACTGAAGGCGGGAGAACAAAGGATGAAGGCGGAAAGCGGAAGGTGAAGAGAGAAGAGCGGGCAGCGAACGGCAGCGATGCAGCAGCAGGATAAGCAGCCGTGTCATCGGCGACATCTGCGGCGTTGTAATCGGCCGAATGAGTGGCCACAGATTGCACGGATTGTCACGGAATGAAGTGGGATAAGCGATGGAACTGAAGGCGTTGAGTAACAGAGTGGTGCGCAAGCGGTTGCGCGGTGGGCAGGGGCGGCGGGGTCGTCGTCTGGTGTTTGCCGCTGTCTTTGCTGCCAGTACCATCGCCGCGTATCTGTGGCATCCGCTGACCAGCCAACTGGACAACCCGCAGCGGATTCTGTTTTCACTGCTCGGCTTTGTCACGCTGCCTGCCGTGCCGCTGCTGACCGTCGTGCAGAACACGCAGCGTGTGGCTGCATTATCCCTGCCTGTGTTTGCCTTTCTCGTCCATCTGTGTGCCTGTGGGGGTGTGCTGACACCGCTCCTGGGATTTGTCTGGTGGCTGCAGCAGCCGGCACGGCCGGAGAAGCTGTACCAGGTGTATCGTGCCGAACACCGGCGGCGGCAGAACCGGTTGACTCCGGACGAAGCGCGCCGTTTGGGCCTGGTGCTCAAGACGAGCGGGTTGCCGCTGGCGTCGTTGGCGACAACTGCGCATGACCGTCACACTGACGTCATCGGCGTGCCGACGGCCGCATTGCAGCACAGCGGCGGCCACACCCTCGTCGTCGGTCCCACCCGCTGCGGCAAAGGGATGCAGGCGACCGAGATGTTGCTGACCTTTGCCGGCCCGGCGCTGGTCATCGACCCCAAACGGGAGTTGTGGGAGCGGACGGCGACCGACCGGCAGCGGCACGTCGGCCCCATTTTCAACATTCCGGCACGGCACAGCATCGACCTCGCCGCTTACTACGACTTCGGCCGATTTGCCGACATCGCCGAACTGCACACCCACCTCGTCATGCCGCGGCGCGAACGCGACCCGATTTTCTACGAGAAGAGTCTGGCACTGTTTACCGCCTGCGACCGCTACGCCCGCGTCTTTGGGTTGCACCCGCTCAATGTACTGCTGGATCTGGCCACGATGGACCCGCGCACGACCTTGCCCGCTTTGGCAACGGTAGACCGGGACGCCGTTTACCAGTTTACCAACGGGGCAGATCCGACCGAGCCGCTGGACCGCTTTGCCGCCTCGGCGTGGGGGACGTTCCAGACCCGCATCGGCTATTACGTCGCCTACCGGCAGGCATTGACCGGGCAGGGGGAGACCATTCCCACCGACTGGATTGCCCGCAACGCCACCATTTACGTCACCTTCAGCTTTGCCGACCTCGCCGGGGCATCCGGTGCCATGCGTGCCATTCTGGCGGCGCTGATGCGCAAGCAGATGGCGCTGGGCTATGTCCAACCGGCCTTGCTGCTGGTCGATGAGCTGCCGACAGTGGGACTAGAGAATATCGATACGTATCTGGCGACGGTCGGCGGCTACGGGTTATGGCTGGTGCTCTACGCCCAGACATTCAGCCAGCTCCGTGACCGCTATGGGCAGGACAAGGCCAATACCATTCTCTCCAATTGCCAGAATCAGGTGTGGTATCCGCCGGCAGACCATCAGACGGCGCAGCGCATGTCGGAGTTGTACGGCACCCAACTGGCGCCCGAGACGAGCTTCACCAGCGGCCGGCGCAAAGAGCGGCTGGAACTGGATTTCGGCTTCAAGTCGCGTTCGCAGCACGCCCGGCTGACCGAGAAAGCGGCATTGAGCCCGGCTGACATCGTCGGTTTGCCGGATGACCAGGTACTGGTGCAGCTGCAGCGCCGCTACCGTTTGCTGGCCCAGCGGCTGTGGCCGGTGGATGCGCTGGCGACCTTGCCGCGGCCACCGCGCTGGCGCTTTGCCAGGCTGCCTTACAGCCGCACGCCGTGGCAGTCTGCGCCAACCGGATCGGGCCGGCAAACAACCGCTGCCCATAACGGTGCCGGTGGGGGGCGCCTCGGTATCGGCAACACAGAATCCGCCCCCAGCATTTCGGCAGGGCAGGCGCAGCAACTGCGTGCGGCAATCGAGGCTGCCGCACTGGCTGCCGGGGAAAGCGGTGGTTCAGGCAATCCGTTCGGCCGTCTCTATGGCCGCCTGTACCGCCATTTCGGCATTGCCGGTTACAAGGAATTGCCGGCCACGCGTTTTGAGGAAGCGCTGGCGTGGATTGGAGGAGATAGAGACGGGAGGATGGAGATAGAGGACGCGGGGCAGAGCAAGAGGCGTGGAGAGGAGAGAGGTCGGAGCGAGAGGAGAGAGACAGCGGGCGGGAGGCAGGGCGTATGAAGTGGCGGCTACTCATATTCACGGCTGTGGTCAGTTGCGCAGGTTTGTTGTTGCTATTGCTGCCGGTTGCCGCCCAGACGCCGACCCCGGCCATGACGCCGGCCGTCACGGCGACTGTCGGTGAGTATGCCGCCTTTGACGGCAAGACGTACAGCACCTGTGCCACGGCGACACCGGTGCCGACGCCGACGCCGCAGCCGACCTACACACCGCAACCGACCTACACGCCACCACCGGCGACGTTGGCCCAGATTCCCAAAGCCGGCTGGTCTGTCACCTATGTGGACAGCGAAGAACCGGGCGATTGGGCGAGCCAGGTTTTCGACGGCAGTCCGTGGACCAATTGGCATACGGCGTGGTCGGGCAGTGCGCCGCCCCACCCGCACCTGCTCATCCTCGATTTCGGTGCCGCGTACGGCCCCATCGTCCAACTCGACTACACGCCCAAGCAAGCCGACGCCAATGGCCGTGTGGCCGGTTTCATCCTCGATTTCAGCAGCGACGGGTTTTCCTGGGCGACGGCGGCCACCGGTTTCCTGCCCGATACGACGGCGACCGTCCCCATCTCGGTGTGGCCGACGACGGCGCGGTACATGCGTTTGACGGCGACGAGTGAAGTCAACGGTGGGCCGTGGACGGCGGTCGGTGAGTTGACTGTGTACGTGAGCGTGGCGGCTGGTGCGACGCCGACAATGGTACCGACACCGACGATGCTGCCGACGGCGACCGTTCCGCCGACTGAAACGCCGTATTACGCTGTGGGCAAGCATTACCTCGGCCAGGATGTGTGGCTCAATGACGGGGCAGGGCAGGTGTTCTTGCTGCGCCTCGATGCACACAGCACGGTGCCGGGACCGGGAGCAGACCGGACGACACACCGCTTCGATGTCACCGTCACCAATTACAGCGGCGAGGACACGTTGCTGCCGCTGTCGGGTTTTCTGTTTATCCGCGACATCGACCAAAGTGGTGACACGGTGCGCGGGCAGTGGCGCGGGGATGATGCCGGATTGGAACATCTCGGCCTGCCGGCAGCCGTCCCGTTGGAGGAGAGTGTGTTTGCTGCCGGTGCGACGCGCAGCTATCCCATTGCCGTCATCGCCCCGACCGGCGCAGTGGCTGAACTGGGTGTGACGACGGGCTGGCAGCGCGAGTTCGTCGATCCGGCGGGGTTGCAGGGTGCGGTGCCGGTCTGGATCGTGCTGCAGCCGGATCCCGTCACCTGTCCCCATGGTCAGGCCGACCCCATCCCGCCGCTGCCCACCCCGGCTGTCTACGGCGACATCTACGCCGGTGTGCCTGGTGGCGACGGTACGCCCGGCCCTGGTGGTGACAGTGCCGTCTGGCCGCTGGCAGGCAGTCTGGTACGCGGCTTTGGTTGCCAGCCGTATTTCACCGGCATCGACGGCACACCATACGGCTGTCCGCCGGCAGCACCGTGGTGGCATAACGGCATCGACCTGGCTGCGGCGCATGGTACGGGCATTGTCGCGCCGATGGCTGGGCGCATCACCTTTGCCGGAGCCGATAGTTTTGTCGATTGCTCCGCGATGGACGGCTCTGACCCACCGCATTTTGGCTACGGCAATTACCAGCAGCTGACAGCCGGCGGCTACCTGCACGTGCTGGCGCATCAGAGCGGGTTCGCTGTCACGAGTGGCATTGTCAGTCAGGGGCAGGTGGTCGGCTACGAGGGCAGTACCGGCTGCTCGACAGGACCGCATCTGCATTGGGGTGTGGCGACAGGCGGCGCATACATCGATCCGGCGTTATTGGTGCCGTGAGAAATGGGACGCAGATTGGCGCAGATTGCGCTGAGATGAAGGACGAGCAGCATGACAGGATATGACACGACTCCAAATTTCTTCTATCCGTGTTTTCTGTGTGCATCCGTGGCCCGTTCAGGAAAGAAAAAAATGGGACACGGATTGGCAGGAAGAACACGGATGCAAAGAGAGAAGAAAACACGGTTTGCTCTGTATCAATCCGCGCTATCCGCGGCTATTTCCGCTGCCTTCGTATTCCGTCCGCATCAATCTGCGCACGCTGTGGCTTATTGTGGAGTGAAATGAGATGGTACTAATCTCCGTGCTCGTACTCACTATGCGTTTCCTGCTCGCGCCGGCACCGCTGGTGACCTTGACGGTGCAACTGCGCACCGTCGCCAACCAGCCCGTCAGTGGCATCGGCCTGACCCTGACCCAGCAGCCGTCCGGCGAGACCTACGCGCCCTGTACGACCGATGCTGACGGGCGGTGTCACTGGCAGGTGCCGGGGCTGCGCCTGTACGAGGTGGTGGTTGCCGGGCAGGGGGTGTCGGCCGAAACGGCACTGGCCCTGGGCGACGCCGGGCTGCGCGGGTTGGGCGTCATGCTGGGCACAGATGACCATGTGCAGACCCTGTTCATTGGCGACGGCAACGTCACCATCGCCGATCCCGCCGACCCGTCCGTGCCCTACATCCCGGACGCCGGTGAAGCCTCGCGCCATTTGCAGGTGACGCCGACCCTCATCATAGCGCCGACTGCGCCTGTCCCGCCGGCCGCCGCCGTTGCCGTGACACAGGTCGAACAAAGCGGCAATGGACACTGGACAGGTCTGGCTCTGGCGTTGCTGCTGGGCACCTTGTTATTGGCCGTTGTCGTCGTCTACACCGCACGCCGTCGCGGGGAGGGCAACACATAACGATGGGCGCCTTAATCGACAAAGCGTTTGACACCCTCATCTTCTTCCTGCTCGAAGCGGTGACGACGGTGCTGTGGCTCATCAACCTGATCGAACTCGGTTTCATTCAGGTCACCCACTACTTCCACAAATGGGTACTCGATGCGCTGCCCGACATTTTCGAGGCGTTTTTGCTGGCGGTCGATGAGCTCATCGTCGTCTTTGTCGTCCTCGCTGCCGTCGGGCTGCTGGTACTGCGCATCGTCAAGACGATCTTCCCCGCCACCGCTGAGGGGATGCCGTTTTTCCACTTCGCCACGCGCTGGTTTCTCATCTCCTTCCTGATGGGCGCACCCATCGTCATCATCCAGCAGGTCGACCAGTGGCGGATCACTTTCGGTCAGGATATCCGCAACGCGACGACGGCGGCGATGGGAACGCCGCTGTTGCCGGTGCTGCCGGGGAATGTGTTTACCATCTACGACATCGACGGCTGCCCGGTGTGGATCGTGGCGACACCGCCGTGCATTGAGATTGGCGACATCAGCGCCAGCTTTGTCGGCGTCGAGACCATCTCAGATCTCGATACGGCCTTGCCCCCGGCGTTTACCACTGTCTTTTTCCCGTACGGCGACACGACGACCTTCGGCAATCTCAGTGACAGTGAGCGCAGCGATGCCATCAATTTGGCCCGCGACGGGATGTTCCGCATGGGACTCGGCATCCTGCCCAATTTCCTCGGCGGTCTCGATGCCCTGCTGTGGGTGTTTTTGACATTCGCCTTCCTGTTCGTCTATCTGGCGCTGCCCATCACCCTGCCGCTGGCATTCTTCCGGCGCACCGAGCATTTTGCCGTGAATACCCTGCTGCGCGGCGGCGAGTTGTTCATCGAGACGGGCATCACCGCTGCCTTTCTGGGCATCATCACCTACGCTCTCATCGCCGCCGCCAACAGCAGCGACCTCGTCTTTGTCGGCCTGGCGTTTTTCGCCCTGTTTCCTGTCGGCTGGCGTTTCCTCAGTGCGCTGAAGACGACCAATCACAGCATTGGCGGTATGTCGGTGGGGTCTGGGGCAGCGGCAGCAGCAACGGCCAGTGCGGCACGGAGTGGTGTGGCACTGGCGACTGCCGGTGTCTCTGAGGTGGCACAACGTGGAGTTGCCGCAGTGGGCGCTGTGGATGAGCAGGTCAGCGGCGCTGTGCGGGCGGGTGGGAAAGCGGCACGCACAGCCGTTGGTGCCGGTCTCATCGCCCATGCTGCCCGCACTGCCGACAACGAGGGCGGCTCTTCGCTGACCGCCGCTGCTGGTGGCGCGTTGTTGGGCAGCAGCCGCCGGGCGACGACGGGGCTGACGCTGGGCTATCTGGCTGCCGAAGGGCGCGAGGATGTAGCGCAGGGCGTCAAGGATGTGCTCAGCAGTGCCGTCATCGGCACACAGGTGACACGCAATCCGGGGTTGGCCGTGTTGCTGACCGGTCGCCGGCGCGCAAATGGCAACGGGCATGCCGGCGGGGGCTCTCAAGCAGACGGACATGCAACTGGGCGCTCCGGTTCGGGCGGCCCTGTCACCGGCGACGGATCGGGGAATGGCGACGGATCGGGGAATGGCGACGGATCGGGGAATGGCGACGGATCGGGGAACGGCGATGGATCGGGGAATGGCGATGAATCGAGGAATGGCGATGGATCGGGGAATGGCCCCAACGGAAACGGCACAGGCCCTGTGTCAGGTGGTGGCGGCAACAGTGCTGTGAGCCGCACTGTTCCACCCACGCCCTCTGCCGGTGCGAGCGATGCGCCCGCCATCCGTTTTACGACAGAAGACGGCAGCGCCATCGTCCGTCAGGCGCAGTCACTGGCATCTGATGTCGCGCCGCAAGCTAGTGGAGCCGACCCGCTCGACAATTTGCCCCAACACGTCCAGTCACGGGCAACGCGGGCACGGCGCCGGCTGCGGGCCGTTCGCGCTGCCCTGCCGCCTGCCGACCGGGCGCAGTTTGCGGCGGCAACGGCTGCCGTCGCCCAGGCGGTCACCGATGATGTCGCCGCCCTGCGTGACGCCGGGTACAGCGATGCCGCTATTGCCGCCCGCTACCGCAGCGAGAGCGGTCTCTTGCCCGTCGTCGACAGATTGGAACCGGACAATCCCTATCGCTCCCATCCGGCAGCGGTGCGGGCTGTGGCCGATGCGGTCTTGCAGCCGGCACGCCGCATTGGTGCGGCCGAAACAGTCACTGCCATCTACGAGACGGCCGCAGCAGCGGCACCTGACGCGGCACTGGCCAACCGGCTCGGCGTGACTGCATTGGGTGAACTGGGCGGCAAGGCACGTATGCTGCGCGAGCAGATACAGGCAGGCGCCGTGTCCCGACCGGTGCTGCACGCCGCCCAGACTACCGCCATGCGCGGTGATTTTGCCGGAGCCGCTGCCCACATCACCGCCAACAGTGACCTGGATGCCCAAACGGCACGCCGCGTCGCCGTCGTCCTCGCCAACCTGCCGCAGGTGGCCGCCCCCGCCTATCTCGACGACACGCCGGTCATGCTCTCAACCAGCCCGGCACCGTTTGCCGGCACCTATGCCGACCGCACAACTGCCGCTTTCCGGGAGACAGGGACAGTGCCGTCCCTGCCGGACGGGTTGCCGCCCCAACGGCGACAGGCAGCGCGTGCTGTGCGCCGGATTCTGGCTGCGGCTGATGCTGACACAGTCGGCGCTGTACCGGATGCGACGCGGGCGACGGTCGCTGCCCTGCAGAGCGAGACGCGGGCATTGCAGGAAGCGGGCTACGGCAACCGGCAGATCGTCGAACGGCTACGCACCGCTGCTGGGATAGCTGCTGTAACCGGTCGTCTGGCAGCCGACAATCCCTACCGCACGCAGCCGGATGCTATTCGCGGGCTGGCCGGTGCCGCGATGCGACCCCGGACAACGGCTCCTGCTGAAACGACTGTCAATGCCGTCTACGACACGCTGGATGCAGCCGAGCCGAACGCGGCCCTGGCGGCGCAGCTACAGGCTGCCGGGTTCAGGATGACGCCTGAGCAAGCCGCCCACCAGACGACGGCTTTGCGCCAGGCAGTGACGGACTATGCCATTCCGCGCGAGACCCTGGTGCGTGCCGCTGCCTATGCCCGTGACGGTCGACTGGATGAAGCAGCTCAAGTCATTACAGCAAACAGTCAGGCAGACCCAACGAGCGCCCAGGCAGTCGGCGTGCTGCTCAATACGTTGCCGCCACTGTACCGGGACGTCGCCATCGGGCCGGACTTGCCGCCGCTGGACGACACCGGTGCCGGTACGGCTGCCACAACCCTTCTGGTGACACGCCCCGCGGTGGTAACGGTGCAGACAGCGGCGCCAACAGCGCTACCCGCACCACCGGTAACAGGGGAGGAGGATTCTCTGTGAAACGCATTTTTCTGCTCATGCTGCTCGTCACCCTGGTGACAACATTGGTTGCCGTCACGCACTGGACGCTGCAGGCGACACCGTTCACAGTGCATCCGCTCACCACGTATCCGGTCGTCCCACGCGGGGTGGCGTCCGCATCTTCGTCGCCGTATCTGACTCTGGATGCGCCGGCCGGGGCTGTACTGCCGGGCGGGACTGTGCCCTACGCCGTCCAGCTCACCAACTACGGCAAAACAGCGCAGGTGGTCACGGTGACGGCACCCTTGCCGGCCAATGCATCACTGGCCGATGCCGGCCCTTTCTCGGTAGGCGACAATGTGTTGACCTGGCAGGATACAGTGCCCGGTGCCCATCTCGCCTATGTCCCTTCCACCACCGATTTGCCCTACATCGACCTGGCCGACTACGGCATCCCCTCCATCTGCGAGACGCTGCCGGTCGACGAACGGTGTGACGATCTCATCGTCACGGCGTACCTCGGCGAACTCGACACCTACGCCACCTTGTTTGAGCGGCGTCTCGACTACGTCTTCATCGGCGCCAACGGCTTTGTGGCCGGGCCGGCGGCCGCCCTGGATCCGTCTGCATTTATCAGTAATACGACCGGCATCAATCTGACGGTACCGACCCTGGATGCACTCAACCAACTTATCGCTCCCCTGTGGCGTGACAATACGCTCGACGTCACAGGGGAGCAAGGAGTGTATGTGGCGGTAATCGAGCAGTTCACCCCCACCGCAGCACAGGCACTGTATGTCAATTGGCATGTGGGACTGCGGGATGCACCCCATGCCATTGCCGCATACGGCGTCGCCATCGACCTCGGCGATTCCGGTCACGTCACCTTCGTCTACGACCACATTGCCGCCCCCGCCGACGTCGCCGCTGCCGGGTACACCATCGGTCTCGAAGACACTGACGGCGAGCGCGGCTACTTGCAGGCTTACGCCCCGCCCGCCGGTGGAGAGGGAGACCCGGTCGGCTACCTGCCCGCATCCGGCAGCGCGATCCGGTGGCAGCCGCACTTCTACGGCGATCCGGCGGCGGCACATAGGACGCTGCCGTTTGCACTGACAGCGTCTGCCGATCCCCGTGCCGCCGTGCAGACGACTGTTTTCGGCCGCACGGCAACCGACTTCTTCTGGAGTACCGCCGTCACCGAGGTGCGCCGCCTGACCTTTTTGCCCGCTGTCATCGTCACCGCCCAATCCGGAGAGTAGAGAACCGCCATGCCATCTGTGTATTTCCGTTTTATCCGCGTTCCATTTACCTTTTTCTGCAGGGAGTCATAGCGATGCGACGTCTAATCCCATTCCTTTCTGTCGGCCTCGTCTGCCTCGGTCTGTTCTTGAGTACACGCCAGGCAGTGGCCACGCCGCCGGTCATCAACCTGACGCCAACCGCGACCAACACGCCGCTACCGCCGACCCCGCCGCCGACATCGACACCGCTACCCACAGCGACGGCGACTGTCTATCCGACGTATACGCCGCTGCCCACCTACACACCGCTGCCCACCTATACCCCGGTGCCGACCTACACCCCTGTTCCCACACAGACGCCCGTACCGGTTCCCGTTCTGGTGCCACCGGCACCGCCCGTCATGACCGCGACGCCGGCCACAGCGCCGGTTGCAGCCGGTACCACACCCCTACCGGAAGCCGGTGTCGCAACGACTGACCCAGGGGCCATGCCGGACGCAGAGGTGGCTCTCACCGTCGCCATCGTGCCCCAGCTCCTGGTCGCCGCACCACAGCCGCTGGAGCGCACATTTGAATTGACGTTTTTCCTCGACAAGAACAGCGACAACCGCGCCGGACTGGGCGAAGGCGTGCCCGGCATGCGCGTCTACTTCCTCAATCCGCGCGGCGAGCTGCTGGCATTTCTGACGACCAACGAATACGGCACCGTTACCTGGGCGACGGCCCAGCGCGTCAAGACGATTCTGGCACCGGCTTATAACGGCTGGAACAGGCTCGTCGATGCCGGGGAAGATGTGTCGCTGCACATCGAGCTGCCGGTGCCCGTTTTACCGGCCATTTTGCCATGAAGGTTAGTGCGATGAAACGGACACGGATTTCACGGAAAAACAGGGATAAGAGAAGAGAGAGTTGTTGCATGGGCCCAGGGTTTCAATCTGTGTCTTCTGTGTGCATCTGTGTACCCCATCGCCACGCCCGGCGAGTCAGGCAGATCATCAGGATGAACGCCATCTACTTCGTAGTGCAGCGTGCGTCCTCACCGACGCGCCGGCAGGAGATTCAATGCAGACTATTTTGACGACGCAACAACGCACCCGGCTGCTGCAAGAGGCAGATCCGGGGTACCTCGATGTCCTGCGCGAGCAATGGCAGCAGCGCTGTACCGACAATCGCCTGTTGTCCGTTGCCGATCGCATCCGCTATCTGGAAGAGACCGCCATTCCCGAACTGCTGGCCGGCAACATCGTCACCGAAGCGGGCCAGTACGCCTATGCCGGGCCGCTGGACAGACTCGATGACGCGCTCGAGAACGCCCTGGCTGCCCCGGCACGCGGCAGGCGCAGGCGCGTCCTCTGGCTGCTCATTCCGGCCGTCCTGCTCTTCTGGCTCGGCTTTACCCTGCTTGGCAGCGATGACACCACAGCCGCCACGACAACGGCTCTGGGTAGTGGGGAATGCGCGGGCGAGGCCGATGGGTACGGCAGCAGTGTGCGTCCCGGTCAGCCCCTGTTTGTCGAAGTTGCGGCCCATGACACGACGTACCTGTTCTGTGTCGTCAACATTGAAGGCGACAAACACGGCAACTTCAAGGAACTGCCTGAAGCGGACACCTTGACCAACCACGCCGCCTGGCTGGCCGACACGTGGGTGCGCCCGGTGTTTGGCGTCACGGGCCGGTTGCTGGATGCGATCACAAGCGGTGACACTGTGACGATTCGCACCGGCGACCGGACGTGGGTGTATACCATCAGCGTCGTCTATGCCGTTGACCGGCGTCAGGTGGCGACGCTGCTCGACCAGGCGCAGCAACCCGGCTTGCTGCTCTTCTCCCTGCCGGCCGACGGCGCTACGGTGCAGCTGGCTGAAGGCGTCCTCGACGAGCAGGTCGCTGTACCTGCCGTCTATCCGGTCGGACAGCCGTTCACCTACCGCGACGTGGCGATTGGCGAGGTCGCCGTTACAACCGGCGAAGCGCCAACCGGCAGTCTGCTGGTCACGGCCCGGGCAACGCTCGCCACCGACCGTGAGACGCCCGTCGAACTGGTCGTCCGCTTTCAGGACAGCGACGGCATCATCACTTACCCGCAAGGCAACGGCATCGTCCGCGTCATGCCCGGCCAGCCCCAACAGGCGACGTGGTCGTTTGTCTTGCCGGACAAGCCGCAACCGGGTGCAGCCCTGGCCTTTGTCGAGAATGACGCGCTGCCGGCACTGGTGCTGTTTGACGTCGTGCCACCTGAACAGCGCTACGAGTTGTTGGATGTCGCCTGGGATGCAGCTGCCCGTGAGGTCGTGACGACGCTGCGGGTGAGCAGTGACGGGGAGGCGCTGCTCGAAGCCGGTGAACTGCGCGTGGTGCAGCAAGGTGGTGATGTCGCCGTCCGCATCGACCCGGTGCTGCCGCTGGCCGTGACGCCGGATGCGCCGGTAACCGTGGTGCTGCGTTTCCGGCCGACTGCACCCCTGGCCACCGTACTCACAGAGGACGCAGCCTGGCTTGAGTTGTCTGATTTACCGCCATAGAGGGGAAAGGGAATAGGGGAAAGATGCATTCGATCTTCGCAGGATGTGCTTTTTCCGCCTTCCGCCTTCCGCCTTCCGCCCTTCTTTCGTTTCGTTCATTTCCTGCGGACCTAGTTGTCGGCAGGCTAAAAACCTGGGCGCGGTCAGCTTACCGGCCCAACACTTATGAGGAGAACTATTTGATGAAGAATTTGAAACAGAGATTGACAACCAGATTGGCAGCCATTGATCAAACTCGTGGTCGCCGTCTGGCGCGGCGGGTGAGCTATGGAGTCATTGCACTGGTAGCCTGGCTGATGCTGGCTGCGCCGGTGCGGGTGACTCACGCCGGTATCGGCTGTGACATCTACAATGCCATCTCGCCGGAACTCGACGAGGGCATCGTCGTCGCTGCCA
>JAMLHW010000006.1 GCA_023954475.1 Anaerolineae bacterium | reverse complement strand
AAGAAACTTGTTGAACTCTGCGTTATGTGAAGGAGCAGGCCAACACCTGTTCCTTCTTTCAACTGGCAACACAATCACATCACATTGAACCAGCTTAATCAAGCTGCATCATACAACGCCGCTAAAATTGCCCCAACTTCCAGAGAAAAACCAAAACGTTGCCCCAGCAAACGCCAACAAGTAACCTATAGGGTAAAGCCAAATCATAAAGCTATCTACCCTTCTGGCTCGTTCCAGTTTTCCATGATTCTCCCACCGCTTGAGAATCACATTGTAGACGACAACCAACACACTGACAGCAAACGTACAAGCGAGCAAGGTATCCAGATACGTCAAATAACCCAGTCGCGGCAAATCATTGGCAACGGTGAAATTGTATGCGATGAACAGAAGTAAATTGGCTGCGGCAGCTTCGGCACGCCTCCCGTAATCGTCCATGAAAAACGTAATCCAGGCAACCACAATAATGAGTACCAGCGGAAGAAAGATGCGGAACAAGTAGAAAATGGCGTGGCGACGCGCTTGAAACCGCAACTCAAACCGAGATGTTTCGCTGAGTGTTGACGCATTTTGTTCACTAACTGACAGATCGACTGAGGTAATAAACCATTCTTCTTCGCCTAATTGCTCACCAATCTCAGTAAAGTCTTTACTTGGTACAAAATAGAAGCTGTCGGTCGGGATAAGTGAATCAACGGCAATGAAAAACTCCTGCTTGTCAAATGGAAACCGCTGAAAATTGAAGTCGGGTGCTTGCAGAGTGGTGCTGAAACGTTCGAAGTAAACTGCATCTCCATTTGATTGGACAACCACATTCTTGTTTTGGCTCCAGCGATTGCCTTGCTGGTTAAAGATGGTGAAGAAAGGCCATAGATAATCTTTTTCCGACATCATTCGGGCAAAGTCATCACCACTGTATACCTGCAAATCACATTGGCATTCTTCAGGATCAAAACGCAATAAGGGATCGTTCCACTGCAAGCGAAGTGAATAGACAGCTCCGTAGTTTTCGGATTTCTGATTGATGTCGGTAAGCTGTTGCAGTTTGACACCGACTTCAACCGGTATCGGGGCAGCGGCAATCGGCTTGCCTCCAACGGCTGCCATACCGGTTAAAACATCAGGCACATTGCGGCCCAGCAGTAAACGATAAGAGCCGAAGGTTGCGTCATCGCCGCAACACGCAGAAACGATTAGCTCGTAACCTTCTCCACCTTCATGCAAGTAATAATCTAGTGTGCCAACGTTTCCGGTTTGATTGTAGTTGCCGTTGCGAATCGCTTTCGCGCCAAACGCACGCAACTCAATTTTCGGCCGAAAACCAGCATCCGTACTTTCCAGATAGGCATAGAATGTATCTTTTGGCAAGAATTGGTCCAAATTGTACGTAATTTCGCTTTTTTCGGCCGATAACTCGCCCGTTAATTCCTGAACCGCAACCTCGGTATCACGGCCTGCGCGCAAAAACGTGGCGATGGGGTCACCTGTCTCCGTCGCATTGCCGTCGGCAACTTCCGGTGCATTCAGGCCAATCTGGACCCGATAGTCACCCAATGTATCTTGCAACGGCGTGCTGGTCACAAAAAGCTGATAATTGCCGTCCGCCGGAATCATGACGTTGAATGACGCCGCGAAGCTGTTCGGCTGGTCATCATCCCAGGCAATAAACGTTGCATCTGAGAACTCCGGGATAACCAGCAGCGGATCGCGGTTCTCGGCTATTGCCGTGTTGACCTCCGCATAGAACGCATCAACCATCAGATCACGATCGAGCGATTCGTCGAACAGCGCTACAAACGGATCGAAGTCACCTGACGTTCCCTCAACAAAAACAGTTAAGAATTGACCTTTTTTCAGGTCGGCCAGCAAATAGGTTTCACTGCCTGTGCCTTTGTTAATCGAACCGTGCACTTCTTGAATGCGTTTAGTTTGACCATCGACCTGAGCGCGCACCGCCCCGGCAGACAGACTCGACAAGACAACACACAACACAATCACCCATAACCAACTATAACGAAACCGCTGTGTACCCATTGTGAATAGAGTCCTCATCTTGTTCAAATTGACATGTCAATCTCATTATACTTGATTGCGAATATTGCGAGCATATGATCGGCCGAATATGGTCGTTAAGCTGACTGTGAGCTGCGGTAAATTGCGCTGAACGCATCGATCTGATTACGAAACAATTACAGCTAACACATCTCCAATACAGTGCCCCTATACTGTACTCCATCTACAAACTCGACATTCAGGCTTCCATTTTTTCACAAAAGATGGGATATCTTGATGACCAATGTCTTCATTTGACTCGACCAGGAGACTATCCATGAGTCCAAAATTTACAAAATCAGATGCTGAATGGCGCAATCAACTGACGCCAATTCAATACAAAGTTGCCCGCGAAAAAGGCACCGAACGCCCATTTACCGGTGAATATTGGGATAACACGGAAGCCGGAGTCTACAACTGCGTTTGCTGTAGTGCCGAGTTGTTTAGCAGCGAAACCAAATACGATGCTGGATGTGGTTGGCCGAGCTACGCACCGTTGAAAGATGAAAACGTGGGCGAGGAAAGTGACAACAGTTGGTTCATGCGCCGCACCGAAATCGTCTGCACCAGTTGCGGTGCGCATTTAGGGCATGTCTTTACCGATGGGCCGCAGCCGACCGGCTTGCGCTACTGCACCAATTCAGCGTCATTGCAATTTGTGCCACAAGCGCAGGTAGAGGACGAAGAGTAGAATCGATTTCGGATTTGCGATCTCGGATGCAGAGCTACTTTTCGTAGACGGTGGGGTTGGCGCAATGCGGCAAACGCTCACCACGCAAACCAGCTAACAGGTTAGTAACCGCCAATTGAGCCATTTTACGCCGCGTATTCTCCGTAGCCGACCCGATATGCGGCGCAATCACACAGTTGTCCAGCGACCACAGCGCATGATTGGGCGGTAGCGGCTCGGGATCAGTTACATCCAATCCGGCGGCACGGATTTGCCCGGCCCGCAAAGCGGCGACCAGTGCGTCTGTATCGACTACCGGACCACGGGCTGTGTTGATCAAAATGGCGGTTGGTTTCATCTGAGCTAAGGCTGCGGCGTCAATCAGGTGTCGGGTTTCGGCCGAAAGCGGCGTGTGCAAACTGACAAAATCGCTCACTGTCAACAACTCATCTAATTTCAACCGCGTCGCATCAAATTCACGTTCCGCAGCAGGCTTTGGTGACCGATTGGTATAGATAATATTCATGCCGAACGCCTTGGCCCGTCGTGCCGTCGCCTGCCCAATCGCACCCATGCCGACAATGCCCAGCGTCTTGCCCGCCAAATCAGCACCGAGCCAGCGCTCCGGCTGCCAGGTGCCCCAGCGCCCTTCACGCGCATCACGGTTTGTTTCCAGCAAACGCCGGGATGCTGCCAAAAGCAGCAACATGGCAAGATCGGCGGTGGCATCGGTCAACACACCCGGCGTATGACCAACCGGAATGCCGCGTTGTGTACATGCATTGAGATCGATATTATCCACGCCGACAGCCATTTGACTGACTACGCGAAGGTTTTGAGCTTTTTTGAGCAACTCGGCATCGACTTTGACAGTCAACAGGGTGAGGAGTCCATCGGCCGATGGGAGGTGGCGCTGCAATTCGGCCGACAAGCCGGCAACTTCACTGGTAGGCGGACCGACCAATGCGTTGCAGTTATCGCGCAGGTCGGCGATCCATTCCTCAGGAAGCTGGTGGGTCACAATGACGCGGTGCGCAAGTTTTGCCATGGCGCCCATTGTAACACAGCAACTTTGTGCCGCGTCTAGTCTGGAAACACAAAGCCCCGGCCAGTTGGCTGGTCGGGGCTGAATGTGCGGCAGAATTCGGCCGAATCAGGCTATTTCAACTTCTTCGATCCGGTAACTGGTACGGACATCAACACCGGCGCGCTGGAAAATTATGCTGGCAGAGCAATACGTTTCCTGCGACAATTGAATGGCGCGTTCGACAGCGGCTGGTGAAATGTCTTCACCCCTGATGACAAACGTAATATCCACTTCCGTGTACACCATCGGATGGGTATCAGCGCGTTTGCCGGTGATATCGATGCTCAGATCGTGTACTTTCTGGCGCTTTTTGTTCAACACATGCATCACATCGGCGCCGGTACAGCCGGCGACAGACGCCAGCATGTAATCCATCGGGCTTGCGCCCTGGCTGCCAAAGTTGGCCTGGTAACCATTGCTGAATGTGATGTTGTAATCGAGGCCTTCCCCTGCCCAATCAAGGTGTGCTGATTTGATGTTTGCCATAATGTTCCTCTACTTGATTTGTGCCATGAGTGTGATCAATTCGTCAGCGACAGCAGTGCGATCGGCGGCAGTGGATTCGGCCGAATCGATCAGACAATCACGTGCGTATGTCCGCATGAACACAACCGATGCATTGCGCACCGCAGATTGAATGGCGTTGAGTTGCTGAATAATCTCGCGGCAATCGCGTTCATCGTCCAACATTTTCTGCACGCCGCGCACCTGCCCTTCGACTCGTCGTAAGCGCTTATGCAAATCGGCTGTCGCGTCGCTGTTTGTCACTTTCATGGTAATTATATTTGTGTACGGACTTGATGCATCAAGCCCCTTCATTCTCACTCAATGTACAAGCTCACGGCCTGATTAGCAGCCACTGGCTCAGGTAAACGGGCTGCTTGCCGGTCGCTGCGGGATACGCTCTGTCACAGTGCCGCCAACAGCAAAAGCAGACGTGATCCGCTTACGCGTTTCTCCGCTGCCACACGCCGGGCATTCCTGCGTCACATCAGATTGCGACATGCGCAGTCGTTTGTCAAATGGTTGTCCGCAAGCTTTGCAGACAAAAGAATACATCGGCATAAAAAAACTCCCATATCGAATGATACTGTGGGGGAGTATAGTATACCATACCAATTTTGCCAAAATCAGATACCGGATTTGATGCCGTTCTAACAGATGCAAAGCTAACTTGAGACTATCGTCAAGTCACGTTCGTAGCCTAGATTGGGTGCCAACCACCGTTCGGCCGACATGACATCGATCCCCTTGCGCTGCGCATAATCCGCAATCTGATCGCGATCAATTCGGCCGATGCCGAAGTAAGCGCTCTGCGGGTGGCTGAAATAGTAGCCACTTACCGATGCGGCAGGCCACATGGCGAAACTCTCAGTCAAACGAACACCCGCGTTCGCCGTCACATCTAACACGCGGAACAACTCACCTTTCTCCGTATGATCAGGACATGCCGGATAACCCGGCGCCGGTCGAATACCGACGTATTTCTCGGCAATCAACGCGTCATTGTCCAATGCTTCAGCGGAAGCGTATCCCCAAAACTCACGGCGGACGCGTGCATGCATCAACTCGGCAAACGCCTCTGCTAACCGATCCGCCAATGCCTTCGCCATAATCGCGTGATAATCATCGTGTGCCGCCTCGTAGCGTGTCACAATCGCTTCCAGCCCAATACCGGCCGTCACAGCAAACATGCCGACGTAGTCCGGCACACCAGTTTCCTGCGGTGCGACAAAATCAGCCAGACACAAATTCGGCCGACCCGGCGGCTTTTCCATCTGCTGCCGTAAGCAGTGAATCGTCGTTAATGGAAGCGCGGATGACGCGGAAACTACAGATGTTCGCGGATTTATGCCGTTTTCTTCGTGTACTTCGCGCACTTCGTGGACAGATGAAACGACGATGTCATCACCATCGCTATAAGCAGGGAACAATCCTATCATCGCTTTGGCTGTCAGCCATTTCTCGGACACGATGCGAGCCAACATCGTCTGCGCATCTGCATACAGGTTGCGTGCCGCCTCGCCCACTGTGGGATCGTCGAGAATGCGCGGATATTTGCCCGCCAGTTCCCACGTTGCGAAAAACGGCGTCCAATCGATATACGATACGATGTCTTCCAGCGGATAATCGTCGAACACCTGAATGCCGAGCACATTTGGCACCGGCGGCAAGTAATCGTCCCAATCAATCTTGAGCTTGTTGGCGCGTGCCTGCTCGATTGCAACCAGTTTTTTGCGTGCCGTGCGATTGCCACGCAATTCGCGCAAACGAGCGTATTCGTCACGCACTTCTGCGACGTAGTCGTCGTGCAAATCGCGGCTCAACAAGTGTGACGCCACACTGACGGCACGTGATGCGTCAACAACATGGACAGTTGGGCCATTTTGGTAGTTAGGTTCGATCTTCAGCGCGGTGTGGACTTTGGACGTCGTTGCACCGCCGATTAACAGCGGAATGGTGAACCCTTGGCGCTGCATTTCGGCCGAAACATGCCTCATTTCCTCGAGCGACGGCGTAATCAACCCGCTCAAGCCGATGATGTCAACATTTTCGCGCCGTGCCGTCTCCAGAATCGTCTGCGCCGAAACCATCACGCCCAGATCAATCACATCGTAATTGTTGCAACCGAGCACAACGCCGACGATATTCTTGCCGATGTCGTGAACGTCTCCTTTAACCGTCGCCAGCAAAATTTTGCCGTTGCTGCTCGTATCGCCGCTTTCCAGTTTTTCCGCTTCGATAAACGGAATCAAGTGGGCGACTGATTGTTTCATGACACGGGCCGATTTGACCACTTGCGGCAAAAACATTTTGCCGGAGCCAAACAAATCTCCGACGATGTTCATGCCGTCCATCAGCGGCCCTTCGATCACCTCAATCGGCCGATCATACAACAACCGCGCTTCTTCAGTGTCTTCGACAATCCAGTCCGTAATACCTTTTACCAGCGCATGTGCCAGCCGCTGCTGCACCGGTGCTTCCCGCCAACTCAGATCAACCACGCGTGTCTTCGCCGTGCCTTTGACCGTTTCCGCAAACTCCACCAGGCGATCAGTTGCATCCAACCGTCGATTGAACAGCACGTCTTCAACTCGTTCCAGCAAAGGCGGATCGACCTCGGCGTACACTTCGATCTGGCCAGCATTGACGATGCCCATATCCATGCCGGCATGCACTGCGTGATAAAGGAAAGCCGCGTGAATCGCTTCGCGCACCGTTTCATTGCCGCGAAACGAAAACGAAATGTTGCTGACACCGCCGCTGACCAACGCATGCGGCAAATTGTGCTTAATCCAGCGCGTCGCTTCGATAAAGTCGATGCCGTAGCGATTGTGCTCCTCGATGCCGGTAGCAATGGCGAAAATATTGGGATCAAAGATGATATTTTGCGGCGCAAAACCGATTTGCTCGGTCAAAATGCGGTACGAACGGGCACAAATCGACGTTTTACGCTCAATCGTATCAGCCTGACCATCTTCGTCGAACGCCATCACGATCACCGCTGCACCATATTTGCGTGCTAGCCTGGCGTGTTCGATAAACGCCGCTTCACCTTCTTTGAGGCTGATGGAATTGACGATACTTTTGCCCTGTACGCATTTCAACCCCGCTTCGATGACTGACCATTTGGACGAGTCGATCATGATCGGCACGCGGGCAATATCGGGTTCGGCCGAAACCAGCTTCAAAAACCGTTCCATCGCCGCCTCAGAATCGAGCAACCCTTCATCCATATTGACATCGATAATTTGCGCTCCGCTCTCCACCTGCTGCCGCGCCACACTCAGCGCCGCCTGGTAATCACCCTCGCGAATCAGACGAGCGAAACGGCGCGAGCCAGTGACATTGGTGCGTTCTCCGACGTTGATAAAATTGCTCTCAGGGCGCACGACGAGCGGTTCAAGGCCGCTAAATGTGGCGAAACGGGGCAAATCGGTCGGCAATGGACGGGGCGCGACGGTGCGAATCGTCTCGGCAAACAGCTTGATGTGTGCCGGGGTTGTGCCGCAGCAACCGCCGGCCAGATTGAGCAATCCGGCTTCGGCATACTCCTGCAAAAAGTGCGTCATATGTTCCGGCGTATCATCGAAATCGCCGAACTCGTTAGGCAATCCGGCGTTGGGATAGAGCGAAATGTAGGTGTCGGCGATATTCGCCAGCGTATGCACGTAGTCGCGAAACGCTTCGACGCCTAATGAGCAGTTGAGGCCGACTATCAGCGGCTTGGCGTGCTGAATTGAGTACCAGAACGCATCGACGGTCTGACCGGACAAATTGCGGCCACTGTTGTCGACAATGGTCATCGAGATCATCAACGGCAGTTCTGCGCCGCGCTCTTCGAATAGGTCGAGTACGCCAAAAATGGCAGCTTTGGCGTTGAGTGTGTCGAAGATCGTCTCGATCAGCAGAATATCTACGCCGCCGTCCATCAGGCCACGCGCGGCGTCTTTGTACGCTGCCGCCACTTCGTCGAACGTCACGTCGCGGTAACCGGGATCATTGACATCGGCCGAAATGCTCAGCGTTTTGTTCATCGGGCCAAGCGAACCGGCGATGAATTTGGGATCTGAGGTGTCAGATTTCGGTTGCTCAGCTTGAAATTCCGCACGCGCCTCAACCGCGAGCTGCGCGGCGGCGATATTAATTTCATACGCCAAATCGCCCATGCCGTATTCACCGAGCGAGAAGCGGTTGGCGTTGAATGTGTTGGTCGTGATGATGTCCGCACCCGCTTTGAGGTATGCCGTGTAGATGGCGCGGATAATGTCGGGCTGTGTCAGATTGAGCGCCTCGTTGTTGCCCTGAATGTCGCTGGGCCAGTCAGCAAAGCGTTCACCACAAAAATCAGCTTCATTCAGCCGATAGGTCTGCAACATCGATCCCATTGCGCCGTCGATGATCAGGATGCGTTCGTCGAGGAGTTGTTTGAGTTGGGACATAAAGAATATCGGATTTTTGATTTTGGATTTCGGAAAGGAGGCTGATAGTCTATTGGTTGGATGGTTTGACGGTCTGGCTGACCAATCGACAAACCAACCCACCATCCAACTATCAAACTAACTCACCATCAAACTACAATAAAAAACCTCTCGTCATGAGAGGCTATCAAGGTCTCTCATCTGTCCGGAGTTGGCACCTACCGCCTTGCGGGGTTGCCGAGGCTTCAACGGGCCGGTCCCTCTGCCTCTCTGGATGAGTTCGGCCGATTTTCGGCCGAAACTGCTATCAAGTTGTCAATGTCACTTTAGTGTAACGACGACGCCCCACCCTGTCAAATCAGACATGGCCGTTTCATTTACCATTCAAACGGTTGTTCCGACAGCGTCAAGGCATCCGGTATGTCGTTGCTGACAGCATTACGGTTTACAATCACGCACAACATAACAGGAGCAGCAGAATGGAACACATAGAAACCATAGCCGTCCACGCCGGTCGTGCTGTCGAATCCGGAACCGGCGCCGTGACGCCGTCGATTACACTGTCAACCACATTTGAACGGGATCGTGACGGCAGTTACATCCATGAATTTGTCTACACGCGCAGCGAAAATCCCAATCGGATGCAGTGGGAAGAGGCGTTGGCAGCCATGGAGGGCGGCGCAGCAGCCATGGCGTTTGCCTCCGGCATGGCCGCAACTGCTGCGTTGCTACAGACGCTGCGTTCGGGCGACCATGTCATTATCCCGACTGACTTGTATCACGGCTCGCGTGATCTGGTAACGACCATCATGGCACGTTGGGGATTGGCAGCAACTGCAGTCGATATGCGTGTCGCGGCAAATGTGGAACGGGCTATTCGGCCGAATACGCGTCTCATCTGGATCGAATCTCCCACAAACCCTTCGCTGAACATTGCCGACATCACCGCCATTGCCGCCATTGCCCAGGAACGCGATATTTTAACCGCTGTCGATAACACCTGGGCGACGCCAGTCTGGCAAAAACCGCTGGCACTCGGCGTCGATGTCGTCATGCATTCGACGACGAAATATTTCGGCGGACACAGTGACGTTCTGGGCGGGGCGTTGATACTAGCTGAAGATGGTGCTTTGGCAGAACAATTGCGTTCGATTCAGCTTTTGTCGGGGGCCGTCCCCTCACCATTCGATTGCTGGCTGTTGCTGCGCAGTTTGCCGACAATGCCGCTGCGGGTACGGGAGCAAACAGCGACGGCAGCAACACTGGCTGCCTTTCTAGCCCGACATCCCGGCGTGAGTCAGGTACATTACCCCGGCTTGGCGGCGCACATCAATCACGACGTGGCGCAGCGGCAGATGCAAGGCGGCTTTGGTGCGATGCTGTCGTTTGAGGTGGTCGGTTCGGCCGAAGCAGCCATGCACGTTGCCGCCAACGTCAAGTTGATCACGCGGGCGACCAGCCTGGGCGGCGTCGAGAGCCTGATCGAACATCGCGCTTCAATCGAAGGGCCGCACAGTCCGACTCCGGATACCTTGCTGCGCCTGTCGGTTGGGCTGGAGCATGTCGATGATCTGACGGCCGATTTGGAGGCAGCGCTTGGGTGACAGTCACTTTTTCCAGGGGCGCGTATCACACGCTTACATGCTGCAAGTGACTGTCACCTGTTTTATACTGTTAGCGGCGCGATGCACACCGGATCGTCGTTGCGCGGCGAATTGACGACAGTGCTGACGGGATAAGCGGTCATGCGTTCGGCCGAAAATGGTTCAAACAGCGCCGGCAATGCGGCCAGTGGGGCGTCGGGATCGAGCCAGAGATCAAAATCGGCTGAATCAACGATCACCGGCATCCGGTTGTGAATCGTCTGCATGAATTCATTAGGTCGTGTCGTCAAAATTGTGCACGATTCAATTTCCGAACCGTCCGCACTGCTCCAATATTCGTACAATCCCGCCAGCGCCATAACCGACTGATCTCGTAACTGAATATGCATCGGCTGTTTGCCGTCGTTCAACTTTGCCCATTCGTAGAAACCGCTGGCCGGGATCAGGCAGCGCCGCCGCTTGAATGCATTGCGAAATGACGGTTTTTCTGCCGCCGTCTCTGATCGGGCATTGATCATGCGCAATCCGATTTTGGGGTCTTGCGCCCAACTCGGAATCAGACCCCAGACGAAGTGGGTCAGCTCGCGTTGGCGCGTATGCGGATGGAGGCGCACAGCGGCGACCGGCTGAGTTGGCGCGATGTTGTAGCGCGGCGCAAGTAACGGCACCGCCATCAGATCAAACAGGGCTGCGACTTCTTCGGCCGAAGCAAACAGGTTAAAGCGTCCACACATAATCACCTCGGAGAAAAGGGAAAAGGGAGCAGAGGAAAGGGCACTTTTTCCTTTCCCTTCTGCCCAATTCCCTGCTAAAGACCTAAAGAGCGTCCAATCACTTCCTTCATAATCTCATTGGTACCGCCGTAAATGCGCTGTACGCGGGCGTCGCGCCAGGCACGGGCAATGGGATACTCTTCCATGTAGCCGTAACCGCCGTGCAGTTGCAGACATTGGTCGACCACGCGATTTTGCAAATCAGTGATCCAATATTTGGCCATGGCAGCTTTTTCGGCCGATAGGCTTCCTTCTACCAACGCCATGATACACGCGTCGATAAACGTGCGGGCAATCGTCAACTCCGTTTTCATCTCCGCCATGGCGAAGCGCGAATGCTGGAACTTGCCGATCGGTCGGCCGAAAGCGGTACGTTCCTTGACGTACATGAGCGTCCATTCGAATGCAGCTTCGGCATTTGCCAGACCACCAATCGCCAGCGCCAGCCGTTCGCGCGGCAAGCCATGCATCAAATAGAAAAAGCCCTGTCCCAATTCGCCCAGCAGATGGTCGGCCGAAACGCGCACATTGTCGAAATACAATTCGGCCGTATCTTGCGCGTGCAGACCGGCCTTTTCCAGATTGCGGCCTCGTTCAAAACCGTCCATGCCGCGCTCGATGACGAACAGCGACATGCCGCGTGAGCCGGAGTCGGGATCGGTTTTAGCGAAAACGACGACGCGGTCGGCCAAAATACCGTTGGAAATGAACGTCTTTTGGCCGTTAATGACGAAGTCACCGCCGTCTCGTACTGCCGTCGTGCGGATGCCACGCAGATCGCTACCGGCGTTCGGTTCAGTCATAGCGATGGCGACGATGCCTGTGCCGTCTACCGCGTCGGGCAACCAGCGCCGCTTTTGTTCCTCAGTGCCAAGCCGCAAAATATAGGGTACGGACATGTCGGTATGGATGGCGAAGCCAATGCTGTTGCAGTTGGCACGAGAAAGTTCCTCAATGACGATGGCATGGAAGCGAAAATCATCGACGCCCATGCCACCATACTGTTCGGGAACATCCATTGACAAAAAGCCCATTGCACCGGCTTTCAGCCAGGCTTCACGGGCGACAATGCCGTCTTTCTCCCATTGGTCGTAGTGAGGCACAATTTCGGCCGAAACGAACTGCCGCATCGCGTCGCGAAACATTTGGTGTTCTTCATTCCAAATAGCCATCACTTACTCCTGATCAGGCAGTGGATTGCGCTGCATAAAGTCGACAACAATCCGCGCCAGTTCCGGCCCTCTTTCTTCCTGCAAAAAATGTCCGGCCCCGACAATGGTTGTGTGCGGTTGCCCTGCCGCGCCGGGTACATGCTTTTGGAACAGCAAATCAGCGCCACGCGTAATCGGGTCGCCGTCGCTAAATGCGGTCAGAAACGGCTTATCCCAGCGGCGCAGCGCCATAAACGCTTTGCGGTTTGGTTTGGTCGCCGGATCATCCGCTGCGGTCGGCACGAGCGACGGCAAAATGCGCGGCCCTTCCTTGTATGACTCATCGGGAAATGGGGCATCGTAACCGGCAATTACGTCGTTGCTGAGCGGATTTGTGCAGCCACGACTGACTAATCGGCCGACTTGAAATTTCGACACCTGCTGTGAAAACGACTGCCATTGCAAAAACTCCGGCGGCATCGGAAAGTCGCCCGTCGGCAAACCGCCGTTGGCAACGACGATGCGGGCGAAGCGTTCCGGATTTTCTGCCGCCATGCGCAAACCGATCAGCGATCCCCAGTCCTGACAGACGAGCGTGATGTCGCTGAAATCGTTGGCGAGCAGCCAGTTGGTCATCCAGTCGACCAGTTGCTGGTAACTGTAGATGCTGCGGTCGGCGGGTTTGTCTGATCGGCCGAAACCGGGCATGTCGGGGGCTATCGGCCGAAAACCGGCATCCGCAACAATCGGGATCATGTGCCGGTAGAGAAACGACCATGTCGGTTCGCCGTGCAGCAGCAGGACGATTTCGCCATCCCGTGACCCGGCTTCGACGTGCGCCATTCGGAGTCCATCGACCTCAGTGTAATGTGGTTCGTAGGGAAAATCAGGCAGGTTTTTGAAACGGCTGTCTGGTGTGCGCAGGATGTCCATAAGTTATGCTTTCTGAGAAACCGAGTTTCTCCGAAAAAACTCGGTTTCTACGGCTACGTTGTCAGGAAATGCTGATCACCTTGAAGTCGATGTCACCGCCGGGCGTCGCAGCGGTCACGACATCCCCAACGCGAGCGCCCAACAACGCCGTGGCGATAGGTGACACATTGGAAATTAAGCCGGCACCGGGATCAGCTTCCTGCGGGCCAACAATGCGATACGTTTCTTCTTCGTCCTCGTAATCAACTTCGGCAATGGTAACCGTACTGCCCAAACGCACGCGGTCGGTTGGCGTATTCTCATCGATGAGCACCGCATTGAGAATGGCGTCTTCCAGGCGCTGAATTCGGCCTTCGTTAAACGCTTGATCTTCCTTGGCGGCGTGATAGTCAGCATTTTCCTTTAGATCGCCCATCTTGATTGCCGCGTGCAATCGTTCGGCAATCTCGACGCGACGCACCTCGGTGCGCTCTGTCAGTTCGTCTTTCAGATTTTGCAATCCTTCTGCTGTCACATAGTTTGGGGAATTGGTCATAAAGTAACTCCAAAACAGCGTTTCGGCCGAATGGTGCTGAACGCCAGATTTTGTAGATGAATGGATTTTTGCCCCATTTTACCTGTTTTACCGGGTTCGATCAGGTCAATGGGGCTGATTGTGAATGCGCCGCCAGATCAGCGTACCCACCGCTGCGTCACGTCCCAGGTGCATGGACGGTGTGGTCAATGTCAGGGTGTCGCCGCTGAGCCGGAAAAAACGGCGGCGAACGGTGGCGATGCCGTTGGGATAGAGATTGCCGACAGCGTGATGGGTGATGATACCGGCGCTTACATCGACTTCATAGCGGCCGAAATACGCATTGTATCCCTCGAAAGCGACCCGGATTTCTGCATCTGTGCCGCCGAGTTGAATACCGGATGCAAAATTCGGCCGATTGACGCGCATGATCTGTACCGACATCCAGCCATTAGCGGCATAGATCAACAGACCGTCCGGCTGTGCGCCAAACGGATAAGAGATCGTGTTGTCGGCAGCCTGGAATGTACACGTTTGCAGCCGCCAACACCCTACCACGTCCACTTGCGTTACGTTCGATACCGTCGCTGAAGTCATTTGAATATGATAAAGGGGCGGTGTCGTTGAAGCAACTGATTCGGCCGAACCAAGCGTGGTGTCCCGCCGTGAGAGTATGTTAAAATGTGGACAATCGCTAACAGCATTTGGGAGCATTCAATGTCTGAATCTACTGAAAATCCACAGGAAAACGAGCAATCACAAACAGAATCGGCCGATCGGCCCATCTTTCGCGTTGTCGGCGCCAGCCCTACCGGCGTCATCGGGCGTTTGTTTCAACTACCGGCCGATATGACCGTCGGCGCGTTTCGCACAGCTGTGCGTGCCGGTGAGTATATCTTCGCCGGTGAACGGTCCTTCATTCCCGGCGTCGGCGCACAACTCGATCTGATGAAGGAAACCGGCGCATTCATCCGCGATTCACGCGAGGTTGCCGGATTGACTCTGGATGAATTGAGTGAGGCGATGAACCTCGACGACAAATCGCTGCTCGAAGGTGTAGAAAACGGGACAGCGGCGCTCTCATTCGAGCTACTGCTGCGCATGGCGGCGCTGATCGCCCGGCATGATCCGGTGCCGTTCGTGATGCGCACGACACGGGCCTATAATCCCGGCATCTGGCGTATTCTCAATAATTGGGGCGTCGGTCGCGTGTCGCTGCAATACGAGCGCGAACGGCAGTTCGTCAGCATTCTGCGTCGCCACGATGCGGCACGCAAGCTGTCGGACGAAGGCTTTGCCAAGGTGCTGGATTACACGCGGTCAGCGTTTGACATGGCGATCTATTTTGTCGCGGAATTGGAAGGCGTGGAGGATCGTGAATTGACTGACGAGGAACTAAAAGCGCAAAATGCTTCGGCCGAAACCGGCGATCGGCCGAAACAAAAATAACTCCGCTCAATTTTCAGGTGGCATTCGTGACAACGATCTCGGCGGCGATAACGCCGCCACTCGCTACCTGTTTACCCCGAATGCGCACCGTTTGATTGGGCGACAATTGACTGGCGTTGATCTCAGCGCCATTTTTTGTGACGGTCGTATCCAGCGTAAGACTGACGTGGATCTGTTTTTCGGCCGAAGCCACAGTCAATTGCAACGGCCACGTCTCCATCACATTGACGATCTCCCCTTCAAGTTCCATTGGCTATTCTGAAACCAGAAACCGGGTTTTTTGGAAAAATCCGGTTTCTCAATACGCTTACGACTCAGCCCACGCCAGGAAATCATCATAGACGGCTTGGATAAAGCGCACGGCGCCGTTGGGACAGCCGCCATAGCCGTGAATGGCGACAGCACGCAACTCGTTGTCTTTATTCCAGGTGTAAATAGGGCTGCCACTTTGGCCGCCATACGTGTCGGCCATGTAGCGGATCATGCGTGGTTCAACCCCTGTGACGGGGCCGCCGCACCACCACATCGTCGCATATGGTTTGTCCGCCGGATAGCCGCAATCATTGATCACGAGATTTTCCAGGTCATCGTCGGACATAATCATCGGTTCCAATATACCGGCGATTTCGCTGTCGGCCGAGATCAGCAGCGCACCGTAGTCAAACTGCTCGCGCTGATTACCGCCCGCTTTCCAGCCGGCAGAAGTGCGCAATTCGCTGCCATTGACGACAAACGTGCCAAATGGTTTTTCTGCGGCGTTGCGTGCTACAGATAGCTGAATCGAATTGGCGAACCGGCCGTTTGCGTAGACGCAATGGCCCGATGTGGCGAAAACGATGTGTTTGTCGCTGCGAATGATGGGAAACGCGCTGCCGACGTAATCGCCTTCGTTGAAGCTGATACGCAGGTGTGCAGCGAAATGATAGGGTGCGGTGTTAGTCTGTGTGACTTGGACGCGGGTGTCGTTGCCGCATACTGTTTCAAAAAGACCATACGACAGTGTGTCGGCGCCGGGCAAAAAACCTTCGGTCATGGTGGCCTCCAATGTGTGGTTTTGTTACGCTGATTTGTTTAGCATCTGATTACAGCATAGCATATTTGCGCGGTTGTGTATACGGATCGGCACCCTGAGAACTGTTACAATCACCTAGCAAACTGCTGATTTGGACGATTTTTCGGCCGAAATATCCCCATTGATGTCGTAATATCGGCCGATTACTCCAGCGCATTCGTTCTGACTTCGGAGGGAATCATCTCCATCTGAACCGTTAACGGGCGTCCGACAGAGGCTTCAATTGCTGCAACCAAATCATCAAACACCGGCGGCTCTCCATGTCCAATAATGCCAACATAGACGTTATTCTTCACAGAACGAACCTGTCGCACCGTATAACCCGTTCCGGCTACCCAATCTGATGCCACCTGCTGCGTCTTGACTTCTGTATATGTCTCGCGCGATACGCGTTGCCCGGTCAGAAAGAGCGGAATGGCAACCAGGACCACAGCAAGAATAATCATTGTAAAAGCGGTGCGCCGCCCCGTCCCTCTGACTTGATTCATGGCGGCGCTGTTGAGACCCAGAATCGCCAAAACAGAACCGCCTGCCAGCAAAATTGCCAGGAAGTTGGTGGTAAACAGGAGGAACGACTCGGCAGCAGCATTCCACTCACCGGCAGACAACGAAATACCCGTCACGCACAACGGCGGCACTAACGAAATCGAGATGGCAACACCCGGCAGCGAATCGGCAATGTCATCGCGGCTGAGACAGAACGCACCCGCCGCGCCGGATGCCAACGCCGCAACCAGATCGATGAGGCGCGGTGAGGTACGCGCAACAATTTGCGAGTTCTCCGTGAAAACAATCGCACCCGTGTAAAAAACGCCGAATAGCCAGGACAACAATATGACGACGGCAACGCCGACGGCCACCAGCGTCAATCGGTTCAGGGCACGCGGTATGTTGCCCATGATCAGCGCGGCCGCCGTTGCCATGATCGGAATCATGAGCGGCGCGACAATCATGGCACCGATGACGGTGGCGGTTGAATCAGCCAGCACGCCGGCGGTAGCAATGATCGTCGCCAGCGTGAGCAGGGTGAAGAACCGCTCCAGATACGGTCGTGCCCTCGTCCCTTCAAAAAACAGTTTTGACTCAAATTTGGAGACATCCTCCGGTCGAAAACGATTGTCGCGTACAATACTAGACAAAGTATTCATGTTACTCCCGTGTGTGTTAACTGATGTGGTTGCTTACACAAACAAGATACAAAAAAAGCCAGGGAAATCTCCCCAGCACCGATACAATTATAGTAAATCGCATGGGCAAGGCGAGAAAGTGCCCCGTGTTCGCGTGCCGGACGCACACGAGCATAATCTTGACACAGGCACCGCTTATCTGTATCCTAAGCGCAGCCCAGCGTTGCCACGATGTAGAGTAATCAACAAATGGATGCGGAAGAGAAGCGGACAGAGTCGGCATCGGCCGAAACCAACACCACCACGCACAGCCGTGTAGACATGCACGCGCCGGACGGGGACATCAACGTTGTCGACAGTAAAATTGCCGGCCGCGACATCGTCGAAGTCATCAACCAGTACCACGAAATCATCATTCGGGTCGATAACTTCGAAGATCAGCCGCCGGTGGCGGGTGAGCCGCCGTACAAAGGGATGGCGTACTACACCGAGCAGGACAAGGACAATTATTTCGGCCGAGAACAACTCAGCGACCACCTCGCAGCGCGACTCCAAACCACACACTTTCTGGCCCTCATCGGCGCTTCCGGCAGCGGCAAATCGTCGCTCATGCGTGCCGGCATCATCCCCCGCCTGCGCGCCCGCAACTGGCGCATCCACGTCATCAAGCCCGGCACCCAGCCGTTGACGGCACTGGCCGCAACCCTGGTTCCCGATGCAGCAGCGCCCGCCGCAATCAAGGCACTGCGATCAGCGCTGGCAGAAGATCCCGAAACGCTGCAACTCGCCGCGTCGCAACGCGTCGCCCAGGCTAACGCCGACCGGCTGCTCCTCGCCATCGACCAGTTTGAAGAACTGTTTACGCAGTGCAAGGACGAACGGGAGCGCGCCGCCTTTGTCGCCAATCTCGTCCATGCCGCCGGTGCTCAGAGTGCAATCACGGTGCTGCCCAGCCTGCGCGCCGACTTCTACGACCGCGTCAGCGAATTTCCCGCGCTGACCGACCTCGTGTCGCAGCAACAGGAATACGTCAAGCCGATGGCGCAAGAAGACCTGGTGCGCGTAATTTTCGAACCGGCCCAGCGCGGCGGTTGGCAGTTGGTTGACGGGCTGGTCGAGCAAATCCTGGACGATGTGGGCCACGAGCCGGGACGCTTGCCGCTGTTGTCGCATGCATTGCTGGAGACGTGGGAAAGACGGCGCGGCGTCGTCATGACGCTGGGTGGCTATCGCGCGGCCGGCGGCGTTGAAGGGGCAATTGCCCATACGGCCGATGCCACACTGGCGCACATGTCAACCGAACAACAAGCAATCGCCCGCGACATTTTCCTCAGCCTGACGGAATTGGGCGAAGGCGCCGAAGATACGCGCCGTGTCGCCTCATTGACTGAATTGGAGGCGGGAAAAGACGCTGCGGCGGTAGCCAATGTGCTGGAAATGCTGGTGCGGGCACGCCTGATCACGACGGACGCGGGTGAAGTCGAAGTCGCCCACGAAGCGCTGATCCGTCGTTGGCCCCGGCTCAAGGACGAGTGGCTACCCGACAACCGCGAACGCCTGCGCTTCGAACGGCAACTGGCACACGATGCCGCAATCTGGCGCGACGAGTTGGACGAAGATGAGGATGCACTCTATCGCGGAGCGCGCCTGGCACAGGCTCTCGAACTCGTGGCCGCGGGCACGCTCAAGCCAACTGTGCGGTCAATGGCGTTTCTCAAAGCGAGCCGCGAATTGGCGCAGCGCCACGAACGCGAACGGGAAGCCCAACAGCAACGCCAACTGGAACAGGAGCAGGCGCTGGCCGAAGCGCAGCGTAAACGGGCTGAAGAAGCGGAAGTGGCTGCCGGTAGGCTCCGGCGACGCCTGTACTATGTTGCCGGGGCACTGGTTGTGGCGGCGATTGCCACCTTGATTGCGATTATTTTCAGCATCAATGCCGCAAATTCGGAAGCGAAAGCCATTGCTGCTGAACAAACGGCACAAGTTGATAGTGCGCGAGCCATAGCAGGCGAAGCGACTGCAACCGTAGCTCAGGGACAAGCTGAAACGAATGCAGAAGAAGCGAGAGTTCAGCAAGCTGAAGCTGAGCGGCAGTCAAAGTTGGCGCTAGCACAATCGCTTGCGGCTTTAGCTCCGCCTCAAGCTGAGAATGTATTTAGTCAAGATGATGAGTTGGCGACTCTTTTAGCCTTGGAGTCACTAAGATTGAACAAGCAACATCAAGGCAAAATTGAATGGTTAGTCGATCAATCACTGCGAAGTACGCTGACCCAATCGAATTTCAGCGCGATCCTGCACGGTCACAAGGATTTAGTGCTATCGGTGGCGTTTTCGCCCGATGGTGTCTGGTTGGCTAGCAGTGGCGATGACCAAACCGTACGCTTGTGGCAGGTGACTGACCCGGATGCGCCGCCTCTCGTCTTGCGCGGTCACGAGTTTGTAGTGCGATCGGTGGCGTTTTCGCCCGACGGTGTCTGGTTGGCTAGCGGCAGCGATGACCATACGGTGCGCTTGTGGCAGGTAGCTGACCCGGATGCGCCGCCGCTCATCTTGAGTAGTCACGAGTCTGGGGTGTCATCGGTGGCGTTTTCACCCGACGGTACCTGGTTGGCCAGCGGCAGCGCTGACCAGACCGTCCGCTTGTGGCACTTGGCTGATCCAGTTACACAGCCACTCGTGTTGCGCGGCCACAAGGATTTGGTGCAATCAGTGGCGTTTTCGCCCGATGGTACCTGGTTGGCCAGCGGTAGCGATGACCAGACGGTCCACTTGTGGCAGGTAGCTGACCCGGATGCGCCGCCGCTCGTTTTGCGCGGTCACGAGGATTGGGTGAGTTCAGTGGCGTTTTCACCCGACGGTGCCTGGTTGGCCAGCGGTAGCGCTGACCAGACCGTCCGCTTGTGGCAGATTGCTGACCCGGATGCATTGCCGCTGGTCTTGCACGGTCACGACGACTGGGTGCTATCAGTAGCGTTTTCGCCCGACGGCGCCTGGCTGGCCAGCGGCAGCGCTGACCAGACGGTACGTTTGTGGCAGGTGGCTGACCCGGATGCACCGCCTGTTGTCTTGCGCGGTCACGAGGATTGGGTGCTATCAGTGGCGTTTTCACCCGACGGTGCCTGGCTGGCCAGCGGCAGCGCTGACCAGACTGTGCGCTTGTGGCGGATGGCTGACCCGGATGCGCCGCCTCTCGTCTTGCGCGGTCACGAGTCATGGGTGCTGTCGGTGGCATTTTCGCCAGACGGTGCCTGGTTGGCTAGTGGGAGCTATGACCAGACCATGCGCTTATGGCAGATAGCTGACCCGGATGCGCTGTCTCTCGTCTTGCGCGATCACGAGTCTGGGGTGCGATCAGTGGCGTTTTCGCCCGACGGTGCCTGGCTGGTTAGTGGCAGCGATGACCAGACCGTGCGCCTGTGGCAAATGAGCGACCCGACTGCGGAGCCGCTAGTGTTGCGCGGTCACGAGGATTGGGTGCTAACGGTGGTGTTTTCGCCCGACGGTGCCTGGTTGGCCAGCGGTAGCGCCGACCAAACCGTGCGCTTGTGGCAGATGACTGACCCAGTTGCACCGCAGCTTGTTTTGCACGGTCACGAGACTTGGGTGGAATCGGTGGCATTTTCGCCCGACGGAGCGTGGCTGGCCAGCGGCAGCGATGACCAGACGGTGCGCCTGTGGCAGATGAGCGACCCGACTGCGGAGCCGCTGGCGTTGCGCGGTCATGAGGATTTCGTGCAATCGGTTGCGTTTTCACCCGACGGGACGTGGTTGACCAGTGGAAGTAATGATGGCACGGTGCGCCTGTGGTTGCCGTGGCTGTGGCAGTTGAAAGAGATCGGCTGCCAAATGGTGCGTCGCAATCTGTCATGGGATGAGTGGCAGCGCTATTTGCCCAACGAGCCGTACCACCAAACCTGCCCCAACCGGTCCGTCCATCCCACCGTGCCCGACTCCGCCCGACCGGAAACCTAGACCAGCGACATTAACCCCGTAAGGTTCCATATTTGTGGGCCGGAGCGCGACCATCCTGGTCGCTTCATCAAAGGCGAGCAAGATGCTCGCGCTCCTGGAACGCTTCACAATCATGAAATCAAGGTGTTACGCGACAAGCACAGCAAATGAGTTTTGGCGATTCGGCCGATCTCATTGCCATAACCGGGACCTGCCGCCTTCCGCTTTCCTCTTTCCCCTTTCCTCTTTCCACCTTCATCCTGCAACATTAGTGTCAGTGACACACCGCGTCATGCCATTTGGATACAAATCATATTACGAATGTCACTCAGAAAGTGATCCCGTCTCCGGTAAAATTCGATTGTTACGGTTTTCACAAACCTTGTCCGTAACAGTGAGGAGACAAACCTATGGCCGGCCTAGATACCGAGACCCTCGACATGGTCCTGGACGCACTCAAAACCTATGCAGAACGCAAATTAACCCCTGAATTCCTGCTCGATCTCGATCACAACGACCAATTCCCGCACGACGTATTGCAGGAACTGTACGATCCGATGACCCTCGGACTGCACTTGCTGTTCATTCCGGAAGAATACGACGGCCTGGGCGGCGGCGCGTACGACATTTATCGCGTCTCCGAATTGATGGCGAACATCGATCTCGGCGTCGCGACCGGCGTGTTGGCGACGTTCCTCGGCTCGGATCCGATTTCGGTCGGCGGTACGCCGGAACAAAAAGCGCACTGGATGGGCAAGATCGCCAATGAAGCATTGCTCGTCGCCTACGGCGCGACCGAACCGCAAGCGGGCAGCGACCTGGCCTCGCTCAAAACCAGGGCTGTGCCGGTCGAAGAGAACGGCGAACTGGTCGGCTACAAGATTTCCGGTCAGAAGCAATGGATCAGCAACGGCGGTGTGGCCGACTTTGTCACCATCCTGGCTCTGGCACCCGGTGGGCCGTCCTGGTTCGTCGTCGAACGCGGCGCGGACGGGTTCACAGCGGGCAAACCGGAAGAAAAGCACGGCATCCGCGCCAGCAATACCGCCGCCCTCTTCCTCGAAGATGTGTTCGTTACGCCGGATCGGTTGCTCGGCGGCGTCGAAGGGCAAGGTCTGGCACAGGCGCAAGCTGTCTTCGGCTACACGCGCCTGATGGTCGGTGCCTTTGGCCTGGGAGCCGGCTGGGAAGCACTGCGCCGTGTCATCCGCTACTCACAGGAACGGGTGCAGGCCGGCGCGACTCTGTCTAACAAGCAAGGCTACACACACAAATTGATCGTACCGAACGCGGTGCGTCTGGAAGCAGCCCGCAGCTATATCGAATGGGTTGCTGAACGCCTTGATGGTGGGGAACACGGTCTGCAAACCGAAGGGGCCGTTGCCAAATACATGGCGACTGAAGCCGGCAACAAATCGGCCGAAGACGCAATTCAAGGTCACGGCGGTTACGGCTACACCAAAGAGTACATGGTCGAAAAGATCAAACGCGACGTGCGCATCACGACCATTTATGAAGGCACGTCTGAAATTATGGAATGGACCATCGCGCGTGACCGCTGGCAAGAACATCTGAAAACACGCGGCAGCTACTATCGTGATTGGGCTGCCCGTCTCGAAGCACTGAACCGCAACCAGCCGGAAAACGGTGCGGGTATTGCCGCCGTTGCCATGCGCGCGTTGGCAGCCGTGCTCGACCAATGCCGGGTTGATCGCCTGACACGTCAGCAGCACATTTTGTTCCGCCTGGGCGAAATGATTGCCTACGTCGAAGCGGCTGCTGTGTTTGCTGAACGCGTGGTAGACAAGCCAACCGTCGCCATCGCGCTCGACGTGCCGACACGGCAAGCAATGTCGCGCATTTTCGCCCGCGATACGGCGATGAAGATCGGTTGCGACGGCTTGCGCTGGGTCATTGGCGCCGGACAAACGAACCCCGATCTTGCCAACAGCCTCAATCTACCCGCGATCTATGCGGCGCAAGACGGCCTGTTTGCCGACATGGATTTCGTCAGCGAGCAGTTGAACAAAGCATTTTCAATAGGATAGCAAGTTGTAGCAGGTGACAATCACTTTGGAAGTGACTGTCACCTCTAGATTTGGAGTTTACTCATGGGTGTAAAAGACAAAGCCGTAGCAATTGTTGGATTGGGCTGCATTTTGCCCGATGCGCCGGACGTGGACACATTCTGGCAGAACATTGTCAACAAACGCTACAGTATCAGCGATGTGCCGCCGGGCCGCTGGGGTACCGGCGATTATTACGATCCCGATCCGCGCACGCCGGACAAAACGTATACGACCATCGGCGGTTGGGTCAACGGGTTTGAGTTTGACTGGCGGCAGTTCCGCATCCCGCCTAAGGTGGCCGCTGCAATTGATGAAGGTCAGCAATGGGCTTTGTCAATTTCGGCCGATGCGCTGGCCGATTACGGCTACCCGGACAAACCACTCAACACAGAAAATACGGCCGTCATTCTCGGCACGGCGATGGGCGGCGAATTGCATTATCACACGATGATGCGCATCAACTTCCCTGAATACGCCAATGCGCTGGAATCGGCCGAATCTTTCCGGCAACTCCCTGAATCCGTGCGCCAACAAATCGTGCACGAATTTCACGGCGCCATCGACGCAAACCTGCCCCCCATCACCGAAGATTCGATGCCCGGCGAACTGCCCAACATCGTCTCTGGACGTGTCGCCAACGTCCTCAATCTCAACGGCCCCAACTTCATCACCGATGCCGCCTGCGCCTCCAGTATGGCGGCCGTCGAAGCCGCCATCGAAATGCTCACCGAGCACAAAGTCGATGCCGTTTTATCGGGCGGCGTGGACCGCAACATGGGCATCGGCAGCTTCGTCAAATTCTGCAAAATCGGCGCACTGAGCGCCACCGGCACACGTCCGTTTGGCGCAGGCGCAGACGGCTTCGTCATGGGCGAAGGGGCGGCCGTCTTTCTTCTCAAGCGGCTGGAAGACGCCGAGCGCAGCGGTGACACCATTTACGCCGTCATTCGCGGCGTCGGCGGTGCCAGCGACGGCAAGGGCAAAGGTATCACCGCCCCCAACCCGATCGGTCAGAAATTAGCAATGCAACGCGCCTGGGCCAACGCCGGACTCGATCAAGCGACGGCCGGACTCATCGAAGCACACGGCACCAGTACGAGTGTCGGTGACGCCGTTGAACTACAGTCGCTCGGTGAAGTGTTCGGCACTGCACCGCGTCACAGCATCGCACTCGGTTCTGTGAAGAGCAACATCGGCCATCTCAAGGCAGGTGCAGGCGCGGCGGGTATGCTCAAAGCTGCATTGGCACTCTACCACAAAGTATTGCCGCCATCGCTGAATGCCGAAACGCCCAACCCCAATTTTGACTTTGAAAATGCGCCGTTTTACGTCAATCACAACGCCAAACCGTGGGAAAAGCACAATGGCACACCGCGCCGTGCCGGTGTCAGCGCCTACGGCTTCGGCGGCACTAATTTCCACATTGTGCTGGAAGAGTATGTGCCGGGCTATCTCGATGAAATCGACGCCGAAGAACGCGCGCTCACAGCGTTTTCCACTCCCTCAATCGCTCCATCCCGCCCCAAACCGGTGCGCGGTATTTTCGCGCTTGGCGCAAGCAATTCGGCCGAATTGAAAGCCAAACTCGAAACTGCGATTGACAGGCTGAATGGAGGGTGGACACCGCCGGTTAAATTGCCCGATTCGGCCGAAATGCAACAATCCGAACGACTCCTCATCGACTTCGGCGACCACGACGAACTGCTCGACCGCGCCAACAAAGCACTTAAATTCTTTGCTTCTGACACAGCCAAAGCGTGGAAAGCGCTGCAAAGCCAGGGCATTTTCCGGGGCAGCGGCGCAGCGTCCGGCAAAGTCGCCTTTATGTTCCCCGGTCAGGGCAGCCAATACGTCAACATGGGCAGCGAACTGGCCGCCGTTTCACCGACCGTACAAACCGTTTTCGACGAAGCCGACAAGGTGATGACGCCTATTCTAGGAAAGCCACTCACCGATTACATCTTTGTTGATCCGGAGGACAAAGCCGCTGTCAGCCAGGCTAACATGGACCTGATGCAAACGCAGATCACCCAGCCGGCCATGCTCACCCTGGACACAGCCATGTACCAGTTGCTCGCCGACTATGGGTTCAAGCCCGACATGGTCATGGGCCATTCGCTCGGCGAATATGGTGGCCTGATTGCTGCCGGCATCATGCCGTTTGCCGAAGCGCTCGAAGCAGCCGCCGCCCGCGGCAAGGAAATGGGCGACATCAAAGTTGAAGACAACGGCTGGATGGCCGCGATCATGGCTCCTTACGATGTCGTCGAGGCGACGCTGGCGGAAATCGACGGCTACGTCATTCCGGCCAACATCAACAGCACCAGTCAGAGTGTCATCGGTGGTGCCAGCAAGGCAGTCGAAGAAGCGATTGCACTGTTCCAGAAACGCGGCTACATGGCGATTCAACTGCCGGTCAGTCACGCCTTCCATACCGACATCGTTGCCCCGGCATCCAAGCCATTGCGCAAGATGCTCAATCGTCTGCATATCAAACCGCCCAAACTGCCGCTCGTCGCCAATGTGACCGGCGAACTGTACCCCAATGACATTGAGGAAATCAAAGATTTGCTGGAGAAGCAAATTGCCTCAACTGTGCAATGGGTCAAAGGTTTGCAGACGCTCTACGCCAATGGCGTACGCACCTTCGTGGAAGTTGGCCCAAAACGGGCGTTGCGCGGTTTTGCCAACGACGTATTTGCCGACAATCCCGAAGTCGTCGCGCTGATGACCAATCATCCCAAATGGGGCGAACTGGCAACGTTCAATCAAGCAATTTGCGGCCTTTACGCTGCCGGATATTTGCCAGAAGACATGAATACTACCGAAGAGACGACACCCTCTTCCAAGCGAGAAGAAGCGATGGTTACACGAACCGGCAACGGCAGCAACGGCGCTGCTGCTCTGCTCGATATTGAAGCAATTTCCAGACTTGTTGCCCAATCTATCCAACAAAACAGTCAACCGGTCAACCAGCCAACCTATCAACCCGTGGCGCAGCCGTCTAATCGACCCTACGACCGCAACGACGAGCCGCAAGGTTCCATCATTATCAGCGGCACCGGTCTCGGTTTGCCCGGCTCTGAAAAATCGGTCATGGATCCCGACAATGCGCTGCGCATTCTGCAAGGCGAACAATTCGTCGACCTGATTCCGGCCCGATTCCGCAAGAAAATGGTCGACAAACGCATTGTTCGATTGGTCAAAGCCGAAGATGGTTCCGGCAGCTTTGCCACCATTGACGATACCGACGATGTGATCAAACTCGCCGGGCGACCCGGTTCGTTCGACCTGGCTGAAGAATACGGCGTACCAGAGAAATTGATCGAAGCACTCGACATGACGACCCAACTGGCAATGGCGGCAGGTCTTGACGCGCTGCGCGAAGCAGGCATTCCACTGGTCATGACATACAAAAAGACGACGACGGGCAAATACTTGCCTGTCAACTGGATGCTGCCCGAAGCACTGCGCGACGAAACCGGCGTTATTTTCGCCAGCGCCTTCCCAGGTGGTGACCGGTTTGCCGAGGAATTCAGCAACTATTACGTGCATCAGAACCGACTCGACCAGATCAACACATTGGAAGATTTGCGACGCTACGCAATAGATGCCGACACGACCAACGAAATCAACCGTCGCATCAATGAACTACGCGCTGAACTGGAACGCAATCCATACAACTTTGACCGCCGCTTTCTGTTTCGCATCCTGGCGATGGGACACAGTCAATTCGCCCAATACATCGGCGCTCGCGGCCCTAATACACAAGTCAACGCGGCGTGTGCAAGCACGGCTCAAGGTATCGCCATCGCTGAAGATTGGATTCGCAGCGGTCGCTGTCGTCGCGTGATCGTCATTGGTGCCGATGTTGTCACCGGCGATAACCTGATGGAATGGGTCGGTGCGGGCTTCTTGGCCGTAGGCGCCGTGACGACCAACGATAAAGTTGAGGAAGCGGCATTGCCTTTCGACCGTCGCCGTCACGGCACGATCATGGGTATGGGTGCTTGCGGACTCGTCGTCGAGAGCGAAGACGCAGTGCGTGAACGCGGTATGCGCGGCATTGTCGAATTGCTGAGCAGTGAAACCAATAACAGTGCTTTCCACGGTACGCGTCTGGATGTGGATCACATCGCGCAAGTGATGAACAACCTGGTTGGATCAGCGGAACGGCGTTTTGGCCTGAATCGTTATGCCATGGCTGCACAAACGGTGTTTATGTCGCATGAGACCTACACACCCGCACGCGGTGGCAGCGCTTCGGCCGAAGTGACAGCTCTACGCGCAACATTTGGTGACGCCGCCAACGACGTGATTATCTCCAACACGAAGGGATTCACCGGTCATCCGATGGGTGTCGGCGTAGAAGACGTGATCGCAGTCAAGATTCTCGAATACGGTATTGTGCCTCCGGTTCCCAACTTCAAGGAAATCGACCCCGATTTGGGGCCGCTCAACCTGAGTCGCGGCGGACGCTATCCGGTGCAATATGCTGTCCATCTGGCAGCCGGCTTCGGCTCACAGATTTCGATGACATTGACACGTCGCATTCCGGGCGGGCTAAATCGCATCGACAATCAGGGTGCTTACCAGTACTGGCTGGATGCTGTCAGCGGCATTGACAATGCCGAACTGGAAGTTGAGAAACGCGTCTTGCGTATCAAAGCGACCGGTCAACCGGGTCGCGCCCCGGCACCGAGCCGCTGGGAATACGGAACAGGACCTGTTGTGAGAGCGCATGGTGGCAGTGGTGTGGTTTCGGCCGAAATGCCGGCTCGCATGATCATGCCCAAAATCACGGAGTCAGCACCAACACCACCAACACCGGCTCCGGCAACGGATCCGATCAAGGTGGACACGGTCAAACTCGAACCAAAACCGGTCGTCAGCGAACAGCCTGCAGCTATCAGCGAACCCGTCGCGGAGCCTGTCGAAGCAGTCACCGAGTCGCCGGTCACTGATCAAGTTGCCGATCAAGTCCTCGCAATCGTCGCCGAGCAAACCGGCTATCCATCCGACATGCTCGATCTCGACCTCGACATGGAAGCCGATCTCGGCATCGACACCGTCAAACAAGCCGAGACGTTCGCCGCCATTCGCGAGGCATTCGACATTCCGCGTCGCGACGATGTCAGCTTACGCGATTACAACACGCTGGAAAAAGTGATCGGTTTTGTCAAAGAAATGCGGCCAGACCTGGCGATCAGCGGACAGTTATCAGTGGACAGTGAACCGGAAGCTGTATCGCCTGCTACCGCAATCTCCGATTCTGCAACGACTGATCAAATTGCGTCCCGCGTCCTCGCCATCGTCAGCGAGCAAACCGGCTATCCGTCCGACATGCTCGACCTCGACTTGGACATGGAAGCTGATCTCGGTATCGACACCGTCAAGCAGGCTGAGACGTTTGCCGCTATTCGCGAGGAATTTGACATTCCGCGTCGCGATGATGTCAGTCTGCGCGATTACAACACACTGGAGCGCGTCATCGGCTTTGTCAAAGAGATGCGGCCTGACTTAGCAGTTAGCGTTCAGCCAACAACGGTCAGCACGCCTACCCCTGCTGTCGAACCAGTCACCGAATCACCGAGTCAACCCGTCTCCGCATCGCCAACAACTGACGCTATCGCATCGCAAGTCCTCGGCATCGTCAGTGAGCAAACTGGCTATCCCGAAGACATGCTCGACCTCGACCTCGACTTGGAGGCCGACCTCGGCGTCGATACGGTCAAACAAGCGGAAACATTTGCCGCTATCCGTGAGACGTTCGACATTCCGCGTCGTGACGACCTCAACCTGCGCGAATACAACACGCTGGAGAAAGTGATCGGCTTCGTCAGGGAGATGCGGCCTGATTTGGTAGCCGACAGTGGGCAGTTGCCAGTGGTCAGTGAACAGAGGTCAGTGGACAGTGCGCCAGTAGCAATATCTCCTGCTCCTGTAGTCACTGGCGCCGCGCAAACTGATCAAATTGCGTCACGTGTTCTGGCGATTGTGGCTGAGCAGACCGGCTATCCTGAAGATATGCTGGAACTCGACCTGGACCTCGAAGCTGATTTAGGCGTCGATACGGTCAAACAAGCAGAGACGTTCGCCACGATTCGCGAGGAATTTGACATTCCACGCCGCGATGATCTGGACTTGCGGTCGTATAACACGCTGGAAAAAGTCATTGGCTTCGTCAAGGAATCGCGACCGGAATTAGCGGTCAGCACACAGCCGGCAGCGGTCAGCGAACCAGTCACCGCGTCACCCAGTCACCTAGTCACCGAGTCTGCCGCAGCCGATCCGATTGCGGCTCGCGTCCTGGCGATTGTGGCTGACCAGACTGGATATCCCGAAGACATGCTGGAACTCGATCTCGATCTCGAAGCCGATTTGGGTGTCGATACAGTCAAGCAGGCTGAAACATTTGCCACGATTCGCGAGGAATTCGACATTCCCCGTAGTGATGATCTGGATCTGCGGTCGTACAACACATTGGAAAAAGTGATCGGCTTTGTCAAAGAGTCACGGCCTGATTTAGCGGTTGGCGGACAGCCATCAGCCAGCAGCGATCAGTCATCAATCGTTGCCAAAACGGCCACCGAGTCGACCCGCCACTCAATCTCCGACTATCGACTTGAAGATGCCGATATGATGCCGCGCCGTGTTCCAACGGCAGCACTGCGTTCGGCCGAAGAGTGGTACAAAAAGACCGGGGTCAAGCTCAATAAAGAGAGCCGCGTCATCATCATGCCCGACGACGGCGGTGTCGGCAAGTCGTTGATCAAACTGCTCGAAAAAGAAGACGTGACTGTACTTGAATTGACAGCGACTATGACGAGCGAGGAAATCACAGAGCAAATCGAAGGCTGGCTGGCAGACGACCCCATTCAAGGTGTCTATTGGCTGCCGGCGCTCGACACCGAGCCGGCAGTCGAAGAATTGACACTGGACGAATGGCGGGCTGCCAATGAGCTGCGCGTCAAGAAGCTGTTCGCGACGATGAAAGCGCTCTACGAATCCATCAGTGAGCCGGGCACCTTCCTCGTGACAGCGACGCGGCTAGGCGGCATGCACGGCTATGGACCCGAAGGCGCGACGGCTCCGCTGGGCGGCGCTGTTACCGGTTTCACCAAGGCGTACAAGCGTGAACGCGGCGACGTTCTGGTCAAAGCAGTTGACTTTGCACCGAGCCGCAAGACATCGGCGCTGGCAAAGCTGTTGGTCAATGAGACGAAATACGACCCTGGCGTTGTCGAAGTCGGCTATGTCGATGACGAGCGTTTTACCGTGACCTTGATGGAACAATCGGCCGAAAACGGACAACCCGGCCTGGTGCTGGACAAAGAAACCGTTTTCCTCGTCACCGGCGCGGCAGGCGGCATCACCAGCGCCATCGTCGGCGATCTGGCACAGGCAAGTGGCGGCACATTCTACCTGCTTGACCTGACACCAGAACCAAACCGCAGCGACACCAAGATCGCCCAATTCCGGAACGACAAAGACGGCTTGAAAGCGACGCTGATCGATGAAGCCAAAGCACGCGGCGAACGCCCGACACCGGTTGTCATCGAGAAAGCATTGATGGCGATTGAGCGCGAGGAAGCGGCCCTGCGGGCCATTGAAACGGTGGAAGCGGCGGGGGGCACAGCGCACTATCACTGCGTCAACTTGCTGGATGATGTGGCGCTGACAGCCGTTGTGGACGAAATTCGTGCTGAATTCGGCCGAATCGACGTCCTCGTACACGCTGGCGGCATCGAAATCAGCAAAGCGCTGAACGACAAACCGACCGCCCAATTCGACCTCGTCTTTGACATCAAAGCCGACGGCATGTTCAGCCTGCTCAAAGCGGCTGCCGGCATGCCGATCGGTGCCATCGTTTCGTTCAGCTCCGTTGCCGGACGCTTCGGCAACAGCGGCCAGACCGACTACAGTGCCGCCAACGACCTGCTGTGCAAATTGACCAGCAGCTTGCGCCGTTGGCGTCCGGAGACACGCGGCATCGTCATCGACTGGACCGCCTGGGGCGGCATCGGCATGGCGACACGCGGTTCGATTCCGACGATCATGAAAGCGGCTGGCATCGACATGCTGCCACCGGAAGCGGGCGTGCCGACCGTGCGCCGTGAACTGGTAGCCGGGAACTTCAGCGGTGAAATCGTGGTCGGCGGTGCGCTGGGCATCATGGTTGAGGAATTCGATGAAACCGGTGGTCTTGACCTGGATGAGGTGAACGAATGGCTGCGCAAAAAACGCGGCGATTTTAGCATGGTCAGCAAGATCACCAGCGCCAATCTGTATGGCGGCTGGTCAGTCGAAACGACCGTCGATCCGGAAAAGCAACCATATCTGTTTGACCATGTGCCGGATGAAAACACGCCGTGGCTGCCCGGTGTGATGGCGACCGAAGCACTGGCTGAGGTGGCGACCGTTCTCGCGCCGGATTATCATGTTGCCGCTGTTGAAGGTATCGAGATGAGCGGTGCGTTCAAATTCTTCCGCATGGAAGCGCGGACGCTATATCTCAACGCGACATTTGTGCCGCAAGCCAATGGCGATCTGCTGGCGCGCTTAACACTCAAGTCGGTGTTGCAACCGAAGCGCAAAGGCTTGCCGACGCAGGTCAAACAACATTTCGCGGCCACTGTGCGTCTGACGACGGATGAGATTGACAAGCCGACGGCAGCATTTGAGCCGTTTTCGGCCGAATCACTCCCCATCACAAGCGCCGCCATCTACCCGCCCTTCTTCCACGGCCCGGCGTACCAGGTTCTGGAACAGGCATTGGTCGACGGCAATAGCGTGAAAGCACTGGTTTCGGCCGATTTACCGCCGAACACAGACCCGGCGGATGCCGTTTCGCTGATGGCTCCGCGCCTCATCGAGTCGTGCTTCCAGGCCGCAGCGCTGTGGCATACCGAGATAAAAGGCGCGATGGCATTCCCGCTCGGTTACGATGCGGTGACAGCGTATCGCCAGCCGGATGAAGCGGACGGTAAACGTCTATACACGACAGTGACGACGGCTGACGACGGCGAAACATTCGACGGCACCGTTGTCGATGAAAACGGCAACGTCTTTGTCTCACTGAAAGCATATCGCACGGTCGGAAGACCTGAGTAAACCGTTTCGGATTTTGGATTGCGGATTTCGGCACCAGCCGTTCCGCAATCCGAAATCGTAACTCCGAAATCTGATGATTTTCTCGCTTGTGCAATCGGCCGAAAATATGCCAACAACGTATGAGTGGCTCAATTCGGCCGAAAGGGAAAAAGCCGGCGCGTTCAAGATTGAAAAGCGGCAGCGCGATTGGCTTTTGGGCCGCTGGACGGCCAAGCAGTTGGTCGCGAGCGTCGTTGGGCCGATTGCGTTACGCGATATTGAGATTGCCAATCGGGTAAGTGGTGAACCGTTTGTAAAAGGCATTGGGGAAAGTGCAGGGCAATTGTCGATCAGTCATTCGCATGGGCATGCTTTCTGTGCTTTTTTGCCTGATGATAAGGCTGTTTTGGGGGCGGATATAGAATTGATCGAAACGCGTCAGCCCGTTTTTGTGGCCGACTATTTTACGATTGAGGAGCAGAAACACGTTGCAGCGGCTTCGGCCGCAATGCAGTCAACCCTCATCACTGCCATTTGGAGCACCAAGGAAGCGGCATTAAAAGCGCTGCACAAAGGATTAAGCGTCGATACGCGGTCTGTCAGTTGTCTGATTGCGGTGAACGCGTCTGATTCGGCCGAATGGCAATCGTTCACAATTGAAATCGACCCGAAACGGTTGCCTGATTCACCCAATTTAACCGGTTCCTGGTGCGTTTCCAACCAATTCGTATTGACTGTCGCATCAAGTTTGGACAAAAAAGAGCATCACAATTCTTTGCGCCTCAACGCCTTTGCGTGAGGCAACGTGTGAGGAGAGACGCATGGCAAAAGACATGCAAACATATATCGAAGATTTGCGAGAACGTCGCGAGATTTCGTTTGGTACGGAAAAAGATGCTATTCGGCAACACCGCAAAGGGCGTTTGACCGCCCGTGAGCGGCTGGAAATACTTTACGACAACGGTGAATTCACCGAGATCGACTCGCTCGTGACGCCGCGCTACGAAAGCTATCTGGGCGGCAAAGAGTCGCGCTACGGTGATGGCGTCATTACAGCGTTCGGTCTGATCAATGGACGGCATGTCGTCGTTGCGTCGCAAGATGCCGGCGTGATGGGCGGGTCTCTGGGCGAAATGCACGCCAACAAAATCGTCAAAGCAATGCAAATGGCACTCAAGTATGGCTGTCCGTTTATCGCCATCAACGATTCAGGCGGCGCGCGCATTCAAGAAGGCGTTGACTCACTGGGCGGTTACGCCAAGATTTTCGACGCCAACTGCGAAGCCTCCGGCGTCATTCCGCAGCTCTCGGTGATCATGGGGCCGTGTGCCGGCGGTGCTGTCTATTCCCCTGCACTGACTGATTTCGTCTTTATGACGGATAACAGCTATATGTTCATTACCGGCCCGAATGTGGTCAAAGCGGTGATGCAGGAAGAGGTCAGCTTTGAAGATTTGGGCGGGGGCTTGATGCACAGTCAGGAGAGCGGTGTGTGCCACTTTCTGACAGGCGACGACGCCGACTGTCTTGACCGCGTCCGTCAGTTGCTCAGTTATCTGCCAGGCAACAATCAAGATGATCCGCCATATATTCGGCCGATTGACGATCCCAAACGGCGCTGCTCTGAACTCGAAGAAATCGTTCCCACCGACCCGCACAAACCGTACGATGTGCGCCAGGTCATCAGTAGCATCTTCGACGATGGGCGCTTTTTTGAAGTCCACGCGCTCTGGGCTGAAAACATGGTTGTCGGTTTTGCGCGGCTCAACGGACATGTCGTCGGCATCGTCGCCAACCAGCCCATGGTGCTGGCGGGCTGTATCGACATCAAAGCCTCCATCAAAGCGACGCACTTCATCCGCATTTGCGACGCTTACAACGTGCCGATTGTGACTTTGCAGGACGTGCCCGGTTTCCTGCCCGGTAAAGAGCAGGAATTCGGCGGCATTATTCGCAACGGGGCCCGTATGATCTACGCGTACAGCGAAGCGACCGTGCCCAAATTAATGATCATTTTGCGCAAAAGCTATGGTGGCGCGTACTGTGTCATGAGCAGTAAAGGCTTGCGCGGCGATCTGATCTACGCCTGGCCCAATGCAGAAATTGCGGTAATGGGCGCGGAAGGCGCGGTCAATATCCTGTTTCGCCGCGACGTCGACGCTGCCGCAGACCCGGAAGCACGACGCACTGAACTGGTCGAGGATTACGAAAAGAAGTTCAACAATCCGTATGTGGCCGCATCGCGCGGTTTGATCGATGAAGTGATTGAACCGCGTGACTCGCGCCGTATTCTGATTGAATCGCTGGAATTCTCATTGCTGAAGCGCGAAAGCCACGTGCCCAAGAAGCACGGCATCTCGCCGATGTAGGAACAAAAACTATGTTCAAAAAAATCCTGATTGCAAATCGCGGCGAAATTGCTACGCGCATTGTGCATGCATGTCGGTCAATGGGCATATTGTCTGTCGTACTTTACGAAAGTGAAGACATCAGCTCGTTACACGTGCGCCTTGCTGATGAATGTGTGTTGTTGGATGCGCCGGATGGCTTCCTGAATATGGAGGCTATCATCCGCATCGCCCGACAGGTCAACGCCGACGCTATCCATCCGGGCTACGGCTTTCTCGCTGAAGAGCCGGAATTTGCACAGGCGTGTGCTGCGGCCGGCCTTGTCTTTATCGGCCCTTCGGCCGATACAATGGAACAGGTGCGCAGTAAAATCAACGCACTCTACGTCGTCGCGGCTGCCGGCTTCACCACCGTCGAATACTCTGAGTTTTCCTATGGACATGACGAGCTGAGTGACATTCCACAGGCAGCCGCCAAAATGGGCTTTCCACTGGTGATCAAGTCGTGTCGCGGTGGGCGCGGTTTGGGTGAACGGTGGGTCGATTCGGCCGAAAAGCTGGAAACCGTCGTACGCAACGCCCAGGCCCAATCGCTGGACAGATACGGAGACCAACGCGTCTACCTCGAAAAAGGCATTTTGCCCGCCCACCAGGTCGGCGTGCAAATCCTCGGTGACAAACACGGCAATTTGATCCATCTGGGCGAACGCGAAGGGTCGATCATCTCGCGCGGCAACAAGATCGTTGAAGAGTCGCCCGCGCCGTGCCTCTCCGACGAACAACGGCAAAGCCTGCATGCAGAAGCATTGGAAATTGCACGCCTGTTCAACTACGAAAACGCCGGAACAGTCGAATTCATTGTCGATGCAGACGGCAATTTCCACTTCACGGAGATCAAATCACGCATCCAGGTTGAACATCCGCTGACCGAGATGCGCAGTGGCGTCGATTTGATTCGTGAGCAGATTCGTATCGCGGCGGGCGAACCACTGGCGATCAGCCAGGACACCATTACGCTGCGCGGTCACGCCATCATGTGTCGTGTGCTGGCACGTGATCCGTGGGCTGAATTCATGGCCGCGCCCGGTGAGCTGACGCGTGTGCGCTTCCCCTGTGGCGCTCAGGTGCGTGTGGACACGTATGTCTATTGCAACGCTGAAATTCCACTGATCTACGAGCCTTTAATCGGCAAATTGACGGCATGGGATCGGGATCGGACTTCGTGTATCGGCCGAATGGAAACGACGCTGCAAGACACAAAACTGATCGGCATTCAAACCAACATCGCTTATTTACAACGGATACTGGAATCGGCCGAATTCTGCGACGGTACCTACAGTACCGATCTGGATGTACAACCTTTTGGCGACCGACGGCAACCCATAGAGCATTACCGCGATCTGGCTATCATTGCAGCAACGCTATACGTTAAGCGCAACCAGGCACACACGAAAAACGAGATGTCCACACAGCGCAATGGCGGCTGGAAACAATCAGCACGCCGCATGGCGATGAGAGGAGAGTAGACGATGTACACCATTGCTGTCACAGTGGGTGGCCACGATTTTGAAGTCACGATTAAACAAACATCGCCCAACGGAGATCGTTTTGCAGCGCAAGTCGATGGCATAGAACACGACGTGATTGTGCCCGATCCGGGACAACAAGGGCCAAACGAATGGATGATCGTCGGAGACAGGCCCTATGAGATTCTGTTTGACGAAGACCTCAAAACGTTGCGCGTCTACAGCGGCAAACACCATATCAAAGTGCGCGACACCCGATCAGCAATCACACGACCGGAGAGCGGTGACGGCCGCGTCAAAGCGCCCATTCCGGGATTGATCGCCCGCGTTTTGGTTGAAAAAGGTCAGCAAGTCAGTGCGGATGATGCGCTAATTGTGTTGGAAGCAATGAAAATGGAGAACGAGATTCGCGCACCGCGTTCCGGCGTCGTCACATCCATACGGGTCAAACCGGGCGACAGCGTCGTGCGCAACACCGTTTTGGTCGAGGTTTCCTGACTGCAAACACTCCCCATAAAATAGAAAACCGGGGTCCTGACAGAACCTCGGTTTTTTTATGTCATGATGCCGTCTCTGATTTGACAGATAACACACCGCTGCGCACATGCAAATCGCGCTGTGGAAACGGCACGGTGATGCCGGCCTGGTCGAAGGCGGCTTTGACCTGTTCGACCAGGTCAAACTGGATGGCCCAATAGTTGGCTGGTTCGATAAACGGCCAGACGCCAATTTCGACGCCATGATCCCCCAGGTTTTCGACAAAAACGTGTGGCGGCGGATCTTGCTGGACGCGTTCATCGGCCGATAACACATCCCGAATAACTTGCAGGGCCATTCCAATCTGATCGCTGTAACTGATCATAAATGACAAGTCACGCCGTACCCAACCCAATTTTGAATAGTTAGCCAGTCCAGCATTCTGAATCGCGCCATTGGTCAAGACGTGCACCTTGTTGTCCGGGCCAATAATAACAGTGGTCAATAATTGAATTTCCTTCACGATACCCAGTATGCCGTTGGTTTCGACCAGATGACCTTCTTCAAACGGCCGATACAGGCTGAAATTGATCGTCGCAGCTAAATTGCCCAGTGATTGCTGCAACGCAATGGCGATAACAATGACAATGAGGCCGGCGACTGTGATGATAATCGAAATCGGCACGCCCAATACGGCCAGAATAGCCATGAGCATGAGGATCAGCGTAGTGTAATAGACGATGTTTTTTGACAGCGTCACGATCGTTTCGGACAATTTCGCCCGATTCAATGCCTGCTCAGTCAATCCACGCAACCGGCGTGCCAGCCATCGGCCGATAACAATGATGATGACCGCGCCAATAATGCGCACGAGAGTAAGGATCAGCGGCCCGGCCAAAGGATGGTCAATTGGAATTTCCATAGTGCTTCCGCCTAAGACGATTTGGTCGAATCAATATCCAATTCTAAGCGCCAATGCGCATATTTACAACGGCTGCTAACCGGGATCATTCTGGTCATAAGCTTTATCAAAGAAATGTGGCCATCAGTCTGACCGGAGTCGCCCATAACAATCAAATTGGATAAGATCAGGCACAAGCTAACAAATTGGAGGCAGCACCATGAACACAGAATCAACCCCTTCGGCCGAATCGAAACCCAAACTCAACATCATCGGCCGATTTCAGCAGCTACCCAGCGGCGTCCAACGCCTCATTATTGGCATCTTCGTCATCGCCTTGCTTTTTGCCATGACGGGCTTGCGGCGCCTGATTTCAGTTGAAGAAGATGCCCGACTGACCGAAGAACAGTCCCACAGCAACGGCCAGGCATAGACACCGTGACACAGGCACTTGCCTGGCCGCACCGGTGGCAGCACATTACGCCCGATTTGGTGCCGCAGGGGTCGCAACTCCATGTTTGGGCCATTCAACCTTCTGCGGCCCGACCACAGTACGATGCGTTGTATCGCCTGCTCAATCATGACGAGCGGCGAAAGGCGCAGCGTTTCCATTTTGAGCGTGATCGTTTGACCTACATTATCGCGCGCGGTCTGTTGCGGCGTCAATTGGGATGTTACTTACAGGTCGATCCAGACGCCATCCGCTTTGGCTATACGGCATACGACAAACCGTTTGTCAGCGACCCGAAATCCAGCTTGCAATTCAATGTTTCTCACAGCGGTGATGTCGTTCTGTTAGCATTTGCCGATGATGCGCCGGTCGGGATCGATGTCGAATTGATTCGGCCGATTGCCGACGCCCCCCACATCGTTGCGCGTTTCTTCTCCCCAACCGAGATCGCAACATGGCACAGCCTCCCCGATACACAGAAAACAGCGGCATTTTACACTTGTTGGACACGCAAGGAAGCGTACATCAAGGCACGCGGCGAGGGTTTGTCACATCCGCTCGACCAATTTGATGTGACGCTGCGGCCTGACGAACCGGCGGAACTGAAAACAGGGCGATCAGATGAAACGTGGACCATCACGACGGTTCCCATTCCCCATGATTACACAGCGGCACTTGTCTTCGGCCGAGACAAGGCACAACTCGCCTGTTTTCTTGCCAGCCTATAATATGATTCAACGAGCCTCAACGACAAAGTGCGCAACCAGGTAAAAAACCTAATTGCGCACTAGCGCGGAACAGCCGAAGCTAGACCAACACTGAGTCAGTACTGCTAAGTGCCGCACTCGACTCACTCTTCTCCATATTCCCTCTCTGGCTCTTATACTGTTAGTTTAGATGACAAGCCGTGTGGAAAAGTGCGCACTTGTGCGCTGTTGTGCGGCAAATCCATCCGGCTAAATTCAGACAACCCTCCCCAGACTTTCGCACAAATCCGCATAAAACTGCCAATAAATCCTTACACAGACTGATAAGCTGATCGTGACTTTGATCGCTCTTGTGCCAAAGAGCAACCAAACAACGTAGACAGTTCGTTTCAGTTCGTGCTTCGGGCCGCCCACTGCCAGGTGGGTTGGCGCGTGCCGATGGCGGTTCTCTCACCGTCGCGGGAGGATAGTATGTCGCAGCTACGTCGTTCAGCCGCAGTTCGTGCGGTGCTCTCTGTATTTCTGATGGCTTTGTTGGTCGGATCACCAGTCGCCCTGGGGCCGTCAATGCAAAGCAACTGCACCGTACCGTCAGCCAGTTGTGGTGGCGGGTAATCGGTTAGTTTATGGGGATGATTCGGCCGAATCGTCCCCACTCTGCAATTTCATCTGGACACGCGACCGGCTCGCCAGCGCCTCAGCTAATTCGCTCGTAAAATAGCTGTGTTCAGGATATTTGCCGGCGTATCGTTCAACTACATCGTAATAATCGAGCGCAGCCTGATAATTCTGTTGTGCAGCCAGCACATCACCCAGGTTGATGGCAGCACTGACCACACGAATATCATCACCGTATTCCTGTGCTAATCGCAGCCCTTCACGTAAGTAGCCCTCGGCTTCTTCGTATCGTTGTTGACGTGCCAGCACAATACCGAGATTGACAACTGTCGAAGCTGCCCAATCAGTTTGCCCGGCGCGTATCAAAGGATCGATATCAATTGTACGGAAAACTGTCTCAGCCCTTTGCCACTCTTCTTGTTGCGCGTACGCTGCGCCGACAGTTAAAAGCATCATCGCGCGTTCGGTGACAAGACGCTTATCCGCCAACTCTGCACTCACTATAGCGATAAAGTCATCACATTCATCAAAGCGTTTTGTCCGGGCCAGTAACAGAATCAAGTTGCGGACAATACGATTAGCATCAACTACTTTGCCGTTTTCCAAGTAGATTGCATACGCTTCACGCCAGAGTTGCTCGGCCCGTTCAAAATTGCCACGCCTCTCATGTAATATGCCTAACTCATTCATTGCTGCCGGCAACCAGAGTCGGTGTTCGTCAACTTCACGCAATACAGACAGGGCTTCATTGAGTACAGTTTCGGCCGAATCCAATCGATTGAGCCATCGATAGTCAGCCCCCACTTGCCAACACGCTATACCGTATTCAAGCTCCTTACCATGTTGCTTGGCAAGTGATTGAGCTTGCTCATGGTAAATCACAGCTTCATCATATTGACCCGTATGGCGATACAGTTGACCCAGGCGATTCAAGATGGCAATCCTCAGATCCGGATCCAACGGCAACAGTTTCGTCTCAATCGCCTCCAATATGCGAGTCCACTCGCGCTGATACCCTGCCCGATCGACAAAATGAAACGCGTCCAAAGCGAGTTTAGAAGCAGCCTCGCGTGTTTCCGGTATACGCAATCCAAAGCGAATTGCCTGAACTAAATTATCTTTGTCACCATATAGCTGTGCGACTTCAAACTCAGACAGATCCACCAGCTTTTGTGTCCAGAATTCCAGATTCTTGGCAACACTATGTATAAATGCAGGGTTGGGACGCGTTTGCTTCATCAAAACAGCGATTCTTCCGGATCCCAAAAATTAATGTCAGTATTGAGAAATGTTTCTGTCAAACGATGGATGCCGTAGCGTCGTTCCCACACCGTTCCCCGCGTTTCCAACAGACTCCGTGACACAAGTTGCGAAATCGCTGTCCAAATCGCGTCGCCTTCAAGGCCACTGATCGCACACAGTTGCTCCACTGTACCGCCTTCCTGACCAGTCAGTGGCATCGCCTGCAACAATTGACGCGACACATCGCTCAACGCTTGCCACGTCTGCCAATAAACATGGCGGTACATGGCAGCAATTTCACCAGATGGCACCATACCGAGTTGTTCCAGGATATGTGGCAACGGCATGACTTGGGCTAGACCCACGACAAGTTTGAGCGCCAACGGATTACCACCAGTCAAGCTCGTAATGCGTTGGAGATCGGCATCTCCAACATCAGATAAATCCTGTAGACCAATTTTGCGTGCGTGGTGGCGCAGCAGGTCGGCGGCATCGCGTTGGCTCAACTCCGACAAAGCATGAATGTAGACACCGGCCTGACCTGCCGGGCGAGTACGCGAGGTCAGTAGAAATTTGCTTGGCTCAGTCCAATCACGTAACTGAGCCAGCAAAGCAAATGTATCCTCTACCGTCTCCAGGTTATCGACAACGATGAGGTGAGGTATTTCTTTGAGACGGGCGCGTATTTGCCGCAACCGCTCTTGCGCCAATGTGCCCCCAGGCGCATCGGGGAACAATAACGGATGCAGCTGCGTTACAAGAGTGCGCTGCGCCTGATCAGCGTCCGCAAATGCACCGCTCAGTGTACCGGGATCGACACGCACCCAAACAACATGTGCAAATCGCAAACGGCGTATCAAGCTACGAACTAATGCATCGGCAAGCGCTGTTTTACCAATACCACCAATACCGACAATCATCGCCAGCCAATGATCATCCGAAGCCATCATCCGCCCCGATAGATCATCCAGCGCATCGTTAAAGCCAAACAGGCGATCATAGGATGCGGGCGGCAGTACGGTCTCCAATTCTCCAATCAGCATCTGGCGCAATTGCAGTTCTGACTGCATGATCAATGCGGTCAAATCATCAATGGCGTCAGCCTGACGCCGATTGACTTGATCAACGCTCAGATTAAGGCGATTGGAAACCATCCGCACCGTGTCGCGATCGATAAAACGTGCGTTGAGGATATTGCCCAATTGGGAATTTTGCCGTTTCAGCACAGCAATTGCATCCAGCAACACGTTGTTGATTGCCAAGCGTGGCAGAACTACAGTTCCCGACGCGGTCAATTCTTCCTGTTTACGTTGAACAATAAGCAACTCATTCAACATCTCGCTTGCAGAATCGGTTGCCGCACCCCATGCCTTAAGGCCGGACTGCACTGCTTCACGCAATGCTACTTTATCTAGATTGAGATCACTTTCGTCGTACATGGGAACAACTATGATGTCACAGGTTGGCACACATTCGCGCACTTGCGCGGAACTGTGATGATACTATCACATTGTGCCGTTTTCCATCATTATTTCATGTTATTGATTGTGTACAAGAACAGCAAAATGATAAACGTGGTGATGTCGATGTCGAACCTTGCAACCAACTCTTTCCATGATGCCTACTATACCTCAAGCCACCAGGCAATGCAGACAAAAGCTCCTACGCCGATCAACCAATCAGCAGCAATTTTGGTCGCAGACGACTTTGCCGAGCGGACCGTTGTCACATGTATGTCAATCTTACGCGAAGCCGGGATCAAGGTCGAGCTGATAGGCGCGACGCCCCATCCAGTTAGAGGGCGCTACGGGATTTCGATTGTGCCGGATTTATCGCTCAGTCAGTTGGAAACGACTATGTTACCGGGCCTGGTGGTGATTCCAGGTGAATTAGGTTGCATTCAAGCGCTGGCGCGTGATCCACGGGCGACACGTTTCGTATACCGCTTGACGGTAAATGGCGGCTTTCTGGCATTTGCACCCCAAAATGAGGCCGATGCGATGTGGCCAGGTCGGTCAGCGTTTCGGGATGAACAGGTCATTCTGCGGGGCAATCGGCCGATCAGCCAGTTTGCCTATTTACTGCGCGATGTCGTCAAAGCCATCCCCTGATGCCGGCTACCATTCTGCCGATTCAAACCCAAACTGATGCGCGTTGCCCTGTTTGCCCACAATCACGAGTAAACCGGCACGCTGCAAAGTATAGGTGATCTTCTGCGCCAAACGCGTATGGCATGCCAGCGCGGTTGCTAGATCGCGATTGGTGAACGGCTGCGACAATTGATCAGGTAACAAAGCCAGATAATCGGCCGAATCGTGCAGCGTGATTTCGCCGATTACATTGAGCAATACTCGATCCGCAATACTCCAGCGCTTACGCCGCCAACTCCCTTTGCCGTCATCGCGCCACAGTTCTTCTTCCTGCGTCAAGACGAGGGAGACGGTCAGGTTGGGATGAGGTAGCAAATGACCGATGTAGACGAGTTCACTAAATGCATCGACTGGACGGCTGTGTTTGGGAGATTTGCGCCGCGAGATGGGCTGATTTTCGGCCGAAACGCGCACAATCCACTTGTCGAGAGCCAGGGGCAGATAGACGTGGATGGGGTGAGACGGCAGCAGCGCGGCCAATTTGCGCCTGAAACCGGAGAAATTTCCCGTCTGAATTTCCAGCAAGCGATCATCGCGCACAATATCGATAACATAGCCGTCAACCTCATGTTCCAGGCGATCGCCGGGCTGCGCCAAGCCGCGCTTCAGTGCAGCATGCAAAGATGATTCGGTCAGTGTGCCGATATGAGCCATAGCCCTTAACGCGGTGGTGCAAATACAGCAAGTAATTCGGCCGCTTTGCCGCGATTGGCGCCGTCACAACTGATGTAGCGTTGCACACTGAACTCAATCAGGTCAGCCGCTGCATAGACGCGTTGTGTAAACGGTGTGTTGTGATTGGAGATGACGACCGGGATACTGCGTTCGGCCGATTGTTTTGCCATTCGTGCCAATTCTTCCTGCTCCCCGACCCCAAAACCACCCGTACTGTACGTGGTGAAATTTGCCGTCGCCGACAAAGGAACATAGGGCGGATCGCAGTAAATGACATCGCCCGGCTGTGCTGCCGCCATCGTGTCGCGGAAATCGGCGACCGCGAAGCGTGCCCGGCGTGCTTTTTCGTGAAAGTAACGCATTTCAGCCGCCGGGAAGTACGGTTGTTTGTAGCGGCCGAACGGTACGTTGAAGCCGCCCTGCTGATTGTAACGGCACAGGCCATTGTAACCGTGTTTGTTCAAGTAGAGAAAGAGCGCTGCCTTGAAGCGTTTGCTGCGCGTTTTGTTGAAACGATCGCGAAGTTCATAGTAAGCGTCGGGTTGATTGTATTTCGGCCGAAACCATTTCTCCGCATACCGGATGAAATCCTCACCTTCGCGCTGGACATATTCAAACAGATTGATCAGATCGTGGTTGGCATCGGCCAGTTGATAAGTCGGATAGTCGGTGTTCAGAAACACAGCACCGGAGCCGACAAACGGCTCGATCAACCGATTGCCCGGCGGCAAAACGGCACAAATCTGATCGATAATCCGGTACTTATTGCCGGCCCATTTCAGAAACGGCTTCATGAATGCGGCATCGCGTCGGGATCGTACCTACCGTCAGCGTCGACTTCGTAGGTCATGACAGGTCGATAGATGCATTGGCAATGGCTGCCTTTGGTGCAGTCTGGCAGAGGTAATCGTGGGGCGTTGTCAGGATGGTAGATAGTTTCGGCCGAGATCGCGCCACATGCAGCACAGCCATCCGCATCCACCACGATCCGTACACCGGCAATCGATCCCTTGGCCTTCATGCCGAGCTGATACTGCGCCAGCGTTTTCTCCGCATAATTCGCGGGCTTTTCCATTTCTTTCTGAAATCTGTTGAGCCAATTAAATGCCATGATTTCGTACCTTTTTACTCCAGAAATCGAGTTTGTTAGAAATACCCGGCTCCCTTCACGCCTGTCCGTCTTGACTTGACGGATAAATCGGTTTCTGACGGTTGCGAATGCCTTCCACACCGGCCATCATATCCGGGCCGAAGAAATTGAGCATTTCCAGCGCCAGCGAATGGTCAAAAATTGGCCCGGCATTGAGCAGCCATTGATTCAGCGCCCGTTTCGTGAAGCGAATCGCATGACGCGGCCCGTTTGCCAGATCAGTCGCGACCGCTTCCGCTTTCGCAATCACCTCATCGTCCGGCACACACAAACTGACCAACCCGATTCGCTCAGCTTCTGTGCCGGAGACAAAGCCGCTCGTCATCAGATAGTATTTCGACTTGGCCATGCCGCACAGCAACGGCCAGATGATAGCCGCGTGGTCACCCGCCGCTACGCCCATGCGCACGTGCCCATCGGCCAGACGCGCACTCTCGCCGATGATACTGATGTCAGCCAGCAGCGCGATCACCAGTCCGGCACCGACAGCGACGCCGTTGATCGCGGAGATGATCGGCTTGCTGCAATGGAGCATGTTGTAGACAAGATCGCGGGCTTCGTCAAGGATGCGCAGCACTTCGTCGTAGTTGTGATAGGCGTTTTCGACCATTTCGAGGTCGCCGCCGGCCGAAAATGCCCGTCCTGCCCCGGTGACGACAGCCACATGGACAGTCGGATCGCGGTCTATGGTCCGCCACAACTCGACAAATTCGGTGTGCAGACGCACATCGGCTGCATTGAGGACTTTCGGCCGATTAAACGTCACCCACAGCACATTCGGTTCGCGCCGTTCAAAGAGAATGTGTTGGTAATCTGCATACTCCATGGTTGTCTCCATTTCGGATTTCGGATGCGGGATTTCGGCCAGACATTCCGAAATCAAAAATCCGAAATCCGCTCGCCTGTCTGGATGCGCCACAGATCGGCGTAAACGCCGTCGGCAGCAACCAACTCTTCGTGATGACCCTGTTCGCGCAATCGGCCGCGCTCGAGAACGTAGATCATGTCGGCATTGCGAATCGTCGACAGACGGTGGGCAATGATGATGGTCGTTCGGCCGATGGCGATCCGTTCCATCGAGCGTTGAATCGCCGCTTCCGTTTCATTATCCACACTGCTCGTCGCCTCGTCCAGAATCAACACCGGCGGGTCTTTGAGTACAGCGCGGGCAATTGACAGACGCTGGCGCTGACCGCCGGATAGCTTCTGCCCCCGTTCACCCACAACCGTGTCGTAGCCGTCAGGCAGTTCCGTAATGAAATCGTGCGCTTCGGCAATCTTGGCAGCCGCAACGATGTCGTCGAGCGACGCGTCGAACGTACCGTACGCGATGTTTTCGCGCACCGTGCCGTGGAACAGATACACATCCTGACTGACCAGGCCAATGGCTTTGCGCAAATCTTGCAGCTTAAGTTCGCGCACATCGTGGCCGTCGAGCGTCACATGTCCGCTGTTTACATCATAAAAACGCAGCAGTAGTTTGATGATCGTCGATTTGCCGGCACCGGTTGCCCCGACAAATGCCGCCGTTTGGCCCGCCGGCACATCAATCGACAGGCCCTGCAGTACCGGCACAGACGGATCGTACGCGAATTCAACCGTTTCAAAGCGCACATCACCGCGCACCGACTCGACCGGCAGCGATTGCACACCGTCGACGATGTGAATCGGCGTGTCGATCACGTCGAAAATGCGTGCGGTCGATGCCATCGCCCGTTGGTAGAGGTCGAGGGTCTGCCCCAGGCGCGTCAACGGCCAGAGCAGACGCTGCGTCATGTAGATCATGGTGCTGTAAACGCCGACAGCCAGCCCGCCCGCAATGACAAGTTGTCCGCCGAAAATCATGATGCCGATAAAACCGGTGACGATGACCATGCGGATCAGGGGCGTGAAGGCAGAGCTGTAGGTAATGGCGTTGCGATTGGCGTCTGCGTAGGCAGTGCTGAGGGTTCCAATTCGGCCGATTTCGTGTGCTTCCGCCGTAAAACTCTTGACAGTGGCAATGCCACCCAAATTGTTGGACAACTGCGTATTGAGCCACCCAACCTGTTCGCGCACTTTAGCATAGAGCGGTTCTAGTCTTTTTTGGAAGCGAATCGAGCCGTAGACAATAAACGGCATCGGCAACACCGCCATCCACGCCACGCTCGGTGCAACGATCATGAAGTAGCTACCAATGGCGAAGACAGTTACCATCAACTGGATAATTTCGTTGGCACCAATGTCGAGAAAGCGTTCCAACTGATTGACATCGTCATTGAGAACTGCCATCAAGCCACCCGTACTGCGTGCTTCATAATACGCCATCTCCAGTTCCTGCACGTGCTTGTAGGCATCCATACGGGCGTCGTTCTGCAAATCCTGTGCCAGATTGCGCCAGTAAATCGAGTAGAAATACTCAAATACCGATTCGAGAATCCAGACAACCAACGTCAGACCGGCAACGATCAGCAATTGGGTGGTCACATTCTCAACACCCATTCGGCCGAGAATGGAATCATCCTGCAAAACCAGTACGTCAACCGCCAACCCGATCAAAATCGGCGGTGCCAGATCAAAGAGCTTGTTCAGTATCGAATACAGCGTCGCCAGGAATACACGGCGTCGATACGGGCGTGCATACTGCATCAGACGGCGCAGCGGGCTTTGCGATTTAATCGATCTTGTCATAGGGTTTTGGTCCGCAATTCATAATGGGCCTGCTTCAAATGCGTCGGTTATTCCGGATAGGCAAAACAGTTTCACAGGGTGTCCGCGTTTTCGGCTGCTAACACACAAATTTCTTATTCCCGCGTATTAACCATCCATTCGGAAAAGTGGGTCAAAAAACTGCGGAACACGGGTAAATGGTCAACCGGGAAATTGTACCTGGTTGGGGCATCTTCAAGCACGCGCAAGAAACAATCCAGCCATTCCTGCCGTCGTTCGTAGGTAATGCTGAACGGCATGTGCCTGGCACGCATGCGTGGCGCACCGTAGCGCTGCTGATAGAGCGGCGGACCACCGAGCAACCCGACAAAGAAAGCGGCCGATTTACGACTGGCTCTGACCATGTCCGGCGGGAACAGGTCGCGAATTGACGACTGCTCCAGCTCCCTGTAGAAATCTTCGAGCATCTGAAAGATGTTGGCTTCTCCCATGACCGCATAGATTTCCGGACTAAGGCGCGGAACCTGACCGGGATTGACGGGCGGTATGTAAGGCATGCGTTGTTCAGACATTAACTATAGATTCCTGATCACTGATCACCGATCACCGATCACTGACCACTATTTACTGATCACTCCCCACGACTCATCCCCATCCGGCACCGATTTGCGGCTCACCATTGAGGAATCGGCGAAGATCATCAGCCAGCCGGTGCGTGTAACGCGGTGCGACCTCACGAAATACGGGATGATCAGTTCGGCCGGCTATGTAAAGCGCCATCAACACAGTACGTGAGGCGTTGATCGTGTCGATGAGAGCAAATGCATCGGCCGAAACCACGCCTCCACCGGCAACATATCCGTTGAGCAGCGCCTCGCGAAACATTTCAAAGTTGGGCCGGGTGCGCAAGTACCACAACGTAATCGCCAGATCGTTGAGAAAATGGCCGAACCCGCAATCGTCAAAGTCAATGATGCGCGCTTCGCTGTCGGCAAACAGCACATTGGCAAGATGCAAATCGGCGTGAATCAGGCCGTAAACATCCTCATTGTAGCCGAGTTGGTCAAACGCGATGCGCGTGATGTCACGTACCTGCTCAAAAATCGGCCGATCCGCCTCTGTAATGGCCGCCTGATCGATCCCCTTGTCCCAAATGCGCTGCATCTCACCGTTCCACTCCACATCGCGCAAACCATTGCCCGGCTGCAGCGGGTACGTTTGGGCATGGCGGTGTAAAACGGCTGTCGCTCTGCCCACACGTTCGAGATATACCGGGCGCGGATTGCGGCGATGAAAGCGTCCGTAAACCCACTGGAAAATGACGCAGTGGCGTGTCTCAGGTACACCGACCACGGCTGCGGATGTAACATAGTCACTGGCGCGATTGGCGACTGGTCGCGGCACGATCAATGCTGTGTCGTGATTAATGGCGGCCAACCATGCCATTTCGGCCGAAATTTGTGCCAACGATCGGTAACCGGGTCGGTTGACGCGTAGTACAAAACGATCCGAGTCGGTGTCTATACGAAATGTTGTGTTTTCGCCGTGGACGAGCGGCTGCACATTGACGACATCGAGATCGTAGTTGCTCAGGGCGGTGCGTGCCAACTGTTTGATTCGGCCGATTTGTCCGCGTTTTGTGAGTTCAGAATAAGGTTTCATCGTGAACTGTCAATTATCACTGAAGCGTGTCGAGGAACAGGCTACAACAAACCACGCTCGCGATACCATGCAACCGCCCGACGTGTGCCGGTAACAATGTCGATTTCAGGCGTATATCCCAATTCTACGCGTGCTTTGACACAGGACGTGCCGCGATTCTCGCTGAAGAAATCGACACCGGTACGACTGAGCGGTGGTTTTCGGCCGATAAACTTGCCCACACCTTCGCCTGCCATGGCACCGGCCAACACGAGCGCGCGCGGCACGTGGATACGCGGTGGCTTGACATCCAGCGCGGAGGCAATTGCCTCCGCAAACGCCCGCCAGCGCTGCGGACGCTCACCGGTAATGTGATAAATTTCGCTGCTGCGGCCTCGTTCCAGCGCCAGCGCCATGCCCCTAACCACATCATCGATGTAGCTGGGATGACACCAATTATCACCGTCACCAATATAGAAGAAGAGGCCGCGTTCGATCATTTTGAACAAACCAAGCACATGGACGTCGCCGGGACCGTAGACAAATTCAGGCCGCACGATGACGACATCAAGCCCGCTGGCTGCAAATTGTTGCGCCACCCATTCGCCCACAGCTTTGGTGCGTTCGTACGGATTGGAAGGCGCAATGGGCGTGGCTTCGTCGGGAAAGCGCGTCGGACTGATGCCCAGCAGCGGACCGAGAACGCCTGGCGAACTGATATGCAGGACGCGGGCAGAAGGTGATTCGGCCGAAACTGCCTGCAACACATTCCGCGTCCCGTTGACATGCACATCGTAATAAGCCTCTTCAGGCACACCCGCCTCGCCCAGCTTACCCGCTGTGTGAATGACCCAGTCGGCACCAGTAAAAACACCGGCCAGCGTGGCCGGTTTGCGAATATCACCCGTGTGCAGCATTAGCGACACATCGTCGAGTCGCCACAATTCAGAGTCGGGCCGCACAAAACCGACGACCTCAGCCCCGCCTGCCGCGAAGTGATGCGCCAGCGCTGCACCGATGAAGCCGTTTGCACCTGTAATGACAATACGCTTTGCTGAATGCGTCATCGTGCTCCAATGAAGGCCGCCTCACCGATATGCACGCGGCGCCGGTTGTGCATGCCCAATGACGCCAGATGCGCGGCTAACGCCTCGAGACTCGCCACATTGTGAACCGGAAGAAAGTCGTCGACGTAGGGCAATGCCGCTTGCATGCCGCGTGTCAGCGGCTCGTAATCGGCCGAACCGAGTAATGGGTTGAGCCAGACCAGCCGGTAACAACTTTTGCTGAGTCGTTCCATTTGTACACGCAACAGGTCGGGATCGCCGCGATCCCAGCCGTCACTGATCAGCAGCACAACCGCACCGCCACGCAGAACGCGCTTTCCCCACTCCTGGTTGAATGTCTTGATACTGTCGCCGATGCGCGTGCCGCCCGACCAGTCGACGACCGTTTGGGCGACATCTGCCAGCGCCTGATCCATGTCGCGATTATACAACGGGCGCGTGATGCGCGTCAGCCGTGTGCCGAATACAAATGCTTCGACCTTTGGGCCCAGACCACGCGATAAACTGTAAATGAGGTGCAGTAACAACCGTGAATACCGTTCCATCGATCCGCTAATATCGGCCAGCACAATGAGTGGGCGTGGCTTGACTTTGCGTCGGCGCTGCACCAATTCAAACGGTTCACCGCCGTAGCGCAAGCTGCGCCGCACACTGCGCCGCACATCGAGTAACGGGCCGGGGCCAACCACCAAACGCCTTGTACGTCGTGTACCCAGTGACCACACAAACTGACTCAGCAAGCGTCGCGCCGCCGTTAATTCTTCCGGCGTCATGGCGGCAAACTCTCTGGTCGCCAATTGCTCGCGCCGACTATAGACAGGTGTAAGTTCGATAACAGGTAGTTTCCCGCGAGTATCGGCCGAATCTGACTCTGCGCGCTTTTCGGCCGAACTGGATGCCAACGCCGGCCTTTCCGACCACAAAACCGGTGGCTCTGCTGCTGCTACGCTGGGCAGCATATCTTGCCCGAATTGATTCCAGAAAATTTCGAATGCTGCGTCAAAAACCGGGAGTGCTTCGCGTCGCTGCACACATAGCGTGCGCAAAACAAAGTAGAAATCCGACTTTTTGCCGATGGCGACCCAATCGAGTGCATGAACCATATCGACCATGCGATCCGGATTGATGTCGAGTCCCGCATTGTGCAAAATTCGGCCGAACAATAGCATATTATTGAAGAAGTGACCGGAAGGTGCCATTTGTGGGCGAGACAATGTGCCGTTTTTCTGCGATGACATCATTCGTATATGAATAAGAAACCGGGTTTTGTGCGGAAAAAACCCGGTTTCTGTAGTTCGATATGATTTGCTAATATGTCGCGTTTTGCGACAAATCCACGCCAAGTATGACATAACACCAGATGATTGTCTAGCTGCGAGCAATCACCGCTTGCGCCGGCGACGTGTTCAGCGGTATTATTTGTGGAGAGCGGCTTTTCGGCCGAAAATCAGCAACACACGGTAAAACAAAATGAAATTAGCGCCAACCGATTTACAGCAGATCAGCGCAGCACTGCTCGACGCATTTAGCCCCAATAGCCTGGCATCGATGTTGAATGCCCAACTCGGTATCCGACTTTCCGACATCACAGCCGCCGCCGATTTCCCGACGATGGTGGGCAAGGTCATTGCGGATGCAGAACGCAAAGACCAGGTCGATGCGCTCGTCGCCGGCGCAAAGGCTACAGTTCCGACGAACAGGAAGCTGAAAGCGCTGCCCGATACATTTGCCGACGCGGGTCGCCGATCGGCCGATCATGCGCCCCAGGCAGAAACCGGTAATACGGGCAACGGCGGTATCACTATCAATGCCGGCACAGCTAACATCGACAACAGCCAATTTGCCGGTCAAGACATGATAAATACATTTAGCACAGGTGATGAAGCGTTGCATACTGGCGACAAGCGACGCGATGAGCAATACGAAACCGCACGGAACTGGTCCGGTGAAAGCATGCGTGATTTCGATCTATCCGGACGCAATTTGGACGCGCTTAATCTGAACGAAGCAGAATTGATCAACGCCAATCTGCAACATGCCTCACTTGTTACAACAGGTTTGCAAGAGGCGCGCCTCATTAAGGCTGATTTGTCTCACGCTGATCTGAGTTACGCTGATTTGAGCCGTGCCAATTTGGTGCGTGCCAGCCTGGAAAAGACGCAATTGGAAGGTGCCATTTTAACCAGCGCCAATTTGTCCGGCGCCGACTTATCCGGTGCAACCTATGATGCTGACACAAAATGGCCGGACGGTTACGATCCGGCCGCAGCCGGTGCAGTCAAACTGGAGTGAGCATGTCTATTGCAACGGTGCAATCGGCCGAATACGTTCTCGAGCGTCTGCCGCATCTGGGCATCATTGCGCTCGTTCCCGGCGAAATTCCAACCAACCAGGTCATCGCCGTCGCCGATGCCTTGCTGGCCTCACCGGTTGAAGCAGTCGAGATCGTTCCCAACGGTCCCAACACACTTGACACGCTCGACGTATTCCGGCGGCGAGCAGGTCAGAATATGCTCGTCGGTGCCGGGCGCGTCGAAACGGTGGAACAACTCGCAGCCGTCATCGATGCCGGCGCACAATTTGCATCATCTTCGGCCGATTTCATGCTGCCGTTGATGGCCGCAGCAAAAAAGCGCCACTTCCTCTATCTACCGACAATCCATGCTGCGGCACAGGCACTCCTCGCCCATCGCGCCGGGTCGCTGTGGCAAAAAATCCGCGACGATGTCGATGCGGAAAGTCTGGAATCCATCCAGGAAAGGCTGCCGACAGAAATCAGTTTGATCGGCAATCAAATTCCCCTCGATTTTATCGACGCCGCACTCGAATCTGACTTGCGGTTGGTTTGCGTCAATGACATTTATCTGGATGCAGAGCAGCCGATGGCCGACATCATCACTCGGGCACGGGCTGCGCGTCAGATGTGGCTCGACTGGATGCATGCTTCGGCCGAATAACCGTTACCGCTGTACGACAAAGCCGTCCCCTGCCGGCTGCGTCAAATCCACCACCACTTCGCGCCCGCCAAACCCATCGACGCTATCGTGCGCTCGTACCGTTACACGCATCACGTCCTGCACAATCAGCAGTCCGCTTTGACTGCGCGTAAACGGCTGCTCAGTTTCGTGCGGATGTGTCAACAAGCGCGTGAACGGATCGTCTTCGTTGCGCTTGAGCACAGACCCATCGGGCAGCACGATATCCCATCCGTCGGCGTAATCATCCCAACCGGTGTCCGGATGCCGTACAGTCACGTGAAAGGTCCACAAACCGTCATTGGCTTGCACGGCACGCACCATTTCGACATGGGCATCGGCCGAACCGGACACAGGTGTCGTAACAGGTACACGAGTTGTGGTGGTCAATTCGGCCGAATTGTCTACACGCACACAACCAAAGTTCCCACTCAGTAACACACCAATGAAGACCAGGACAATTCCCCATCTCCAATATAGCTTTCCAAAAATCGATCCACACATTCGCTTGACGTACACTCCAACATGACGCATAATCTCGCGTGTTAGAATCTGTTAACAATTCCCAACTGTTGTGTAGCATTTTGCGCGAACAGGTTCATCAGACTGCTCATCATCATGCATACAAGCGCCCCATCGTATTCCAACTCCTTTACCTTACCTCATCATTGGTCAAAGCAGTCTTCAAACACACACTATGCTCATATCGCAAACCAAAACCTCAACATTCATGTGTGAGGTTGGCGCGCCTCATCGAAATCAATGCACCTTTAATTCACCATAGAGTACACGCATTTTCATGAGAATTGCCACCAAATTGCCACCAAGATTGCATTTTCCCGGTACAGGTGTACAATCAATTATGTGGCCAAGTTATCGGTTCACAATGGGGATGCTAACATGGGGATCATTTTGAAACACCCAGTTTTTCACCGAATACACTGATACCAATAGAGGGGTCATGACGAAACTACTTGACGTACGTAACCTTGTGACGAAATTCCATACCGAAGACGGTATCGTCCATGCCGTTAATGGGATATCGTATACGCTAGACCAGGGTGAATCCATTGGCATAGTGGGCGAGAGCGGTTCCGGAAAATCCGTAGGCGTCATGTCGATCATGGGCCTCATCCCAACACCACCCGGCCGCGTAGAAGAGGGTGAAGTCTTATACGATGGGCGTGACCTCCTCAAAATTTCCGATGAAGAATTGCGCCAGGTACGCGGGCGTGAAGTCGCGATGATTTTTCAAGACCCAATGACATCGCTCAACCCGGTTTTGACAATCGAGAGGCAAATGACGGAAGCGCTCAAATTACATCTGGGCATGGACACAAATGAATCGCGTGAACGCGCCGTAGAAATGCTGAAGTTGGTTGGCGTCCCCAACGCTGAAGATCGCCTCAAAACATACCCGCATCAATTTTCCGGCGGCCAGCGACAACGCATCATGATCGCGATGGCACTCGCCTGCAACCCGTCTATCCTCATCGCAGACGAACCTACCACGGCGCTCGACGTGACCATTCAGGCGCAAATAACCGATCTCGTCAAAAAACTGCAAGAGAAATTGGGCATGGCGGTCATCTGGATTACCCATGACCTCGGCGTTGTTGCAGGATTGGTAGACAAGGTTGCCGTTATGTACGGCGGTTTCATCGTGGAGTCAGCGCCTGTAAATGACCTGTACAAACACACGAGCCACCCTTACACAAAAGGCTTGCTCGAATCTCTTCCCTCGGTAGAAGGGCGCGAGGAGCGTCTGGTTCCCATCGAGGGTTCGCCACCCGATTTGATGATAAAACCGACTTATTGTCCGTTCGCCCCACGGTGTCGCTACGCCATCGAACGCTGCTGGGAAGAACTCCCACCACTTTTTGAGGCTGGTGCGGGGCATTACTCTGCATGTTGGCGTTGGGAAGAAGTTCGATTCGGAGCGGAAGCATGAGCAAGGAAAACGGACAAGAATACATCATCCAGGTTCGCAATCTTAAGAAGCATTTTCCAATTCGGAAAGGCATCCTTTTACGCGAAGCCGGAGCAGTCAAAGCAGTTGATGGCGTTTCATTCGACATCAAGCGCGGTGAAACTATCGGATTGGTTGGTGAAAGCGGTTGCGGCAAATCGACAACCGGACGCACTATTCTGCAGTTACTAGCACCCACTGAAGGTGAAGTCTTGTTTGAAGGTCAGGAGATCACGTCTCTTGGTTCCAGCAACTTGCGACGTGTACGCCGCAACATGCAGATGATTTTTCAGGATCCGTATGCATCGCTCAATCCGCGCATGACCGTCGGTAAAATCGTCGGTGAGCCTCTGGAAATTCACTCAATTGGCTCAGCCGCAAGTCGAGCCGAACGAATCCGAGAACTTTTGGAGATTGTTGGTCTGGCACCGCACATGATAAATCGTTATCCTCACCAGTTCTCTGGTGGGCAGAGACAGCGCATTGGTATCGCGCGGGCGTTGGCGACAAATCCGTCCTTTATCGTTGCTGACGAGCCGATTTCGGCATTGGACGTTTCCATTCAGGCACAAGTTGTCAATTTGCTCGATGACCTCAAGCAGGAATATGGCCTGACCTACCTGTTTATTGCCCATGACCTGTCGATGGTACGCTATATCAGTGATCGCGTGGCAGTCATGTATCTGGGTAAAATCGTCGAGTTGGGTGATTGCGATGAAGTTTACGAGCATTCGCTGCATCCATATACACAGGCGCTCATTTCCGCAATTCCCGTTCCCGATCCCGAAAGCACGTTCGTAGCGAACCGTGTTGTCTTAAAGGGTGATGTTCCCAGCCCAGCTAATCCACCTAGCGGGTGCCGTTTTCATCCCCGGTGTCGTTTCACTACAGAAATATGCGAAAATGAAGAACCCGAATTTCGCAATTTAGGGACAACGCTTCAGGCTCATTACGTTGCTTGTCATCACGCAGAGGATTTTCTCTAGTAGTAGATTCGGGAAGCCGGGTTTCTCAATGAAACTCAGTTTCTCCACTGTATTACCGGTACTGCACTTATTCCTGAACCAAAGGGGGTGATGCTGACAAATAGTAGAAAGATAAATCATGTGACCTGTCAATTTGTAGTCAAAATGTTCTGAAAAACTCTTAGGAGGAGTTTGTTATGTTCAATTCAAAGAAAGGGCTACTGCTTGTAGCCATGCTCGTCTTTGTGGGTGTGCTGTTAGCAGCCTGCGGTGGCACCGCAGAACCCGAAGTCGTAGAAGTAACCCGTGTTGTGGTTGAAGAGAAAGAGGTGATTGTCGAAGGCACGCCTGAGATTCAGGAAGTCGTCGTCACGCAAGTCGTTGAAGTTGAAGTAACGCAAGAAGTCATGGCTGAAAAAGAGCCTGTGACCATGTATGCTACTTCCACAACTGACATTCCATCGCTTGACCCGCAAACTGGTGAAGACTCAGTCTCCATCGCATACATCAAGAATTTGTTTGCCCACCTGACAGCTTATGATGCCGAAACGGCCGAAGTTGTTCCGGAAGCAGCCACATCTTGGTCGGTTAGCGATGATGGATTGGTTTATACCTTCAACATCCGCACCGATATTCCATGGGTCTATCACAATCCAGTAACCGGCGAAACCACACAGGCAATGCGTCCGGTCACTGATGACGCCGGCGAAGTGACTGGTGAAGAACCTGCATTTGTTGACGCCTATGACTTTGTCTACGGCATCAAACGTGCGTGCAACCCCAACACCGGTTCCTATTACAGCAGCGTTGTCGCTCCGACAATCAAAGGCTGTGAAGCTGTTCTGAATGCAGAAGATCCGGACAATGTTCCGGCTGAGTTGATTGATGCCATCGGCGTCAGTGCACCAGACGCCGAAACTCTGATCATTGAGCTTGAGTTCCCAGCTGGTTTCTTCCTGTCGATGACTCCGCTGTGGACATTAGCAGCTACCCCGGAATGGGTCATTGACGAATACGGTGAAGACTGGATTGAAGCCGGTCGAATCGTTACCAGTGGTAACTACGTGCTCGACGAATGGGTCCACGGCGTACGCCGCACCATTTTGCGCAACCCGCTGATGCCGGAAGATATGCAAGGTTCCGGTAACATTGACCGCATCATCACCAACGAAGTCCCAGACAGCACAACCAGCTACGCTCTGTGGCTCAACGGTGAAGTCGAAGAGTCGGCCATCCCCGATGCTGAGCTACAAGCTCACAAAGAAAACTTCGCCGATGAAACTGATCAGGTTGCTGACCTGGCCGTTTTCTATCAAGGTTTCCGCTTTGACAAACCGCCGTTCGATGACCCGAATGTCCGCCGTGCTTTCTCAGCTGCGCTGGATCGCGAAGCATTCATCGAAGTCGTGCGCCAGGGTGAAGGCTTGCCGATGAAGCATCTCGCGCCTCCCGGCATCTTTGGTGCTGTTCCAATCGATGAGGTTGGTGTCGGCTTCAATCCAGAGTATGCTGCCGAGCGTTTAGCTGAAGCAGGTTATCCGAATTGCGAAGGCTTCCCGCAAATAACATTGTTGGGTTATAGTGGCGCAAGCACCTTGAACTGGATCGAATTTGTTCAGGCAAACTGGGCCGAGAATCTGGGATGTTCACCCGACCTGATTCAAATCGAGCAATTGCCGTTCAGCGAACTGCTTGACGCAACTGCTTCCGACGATCCGGCTGAAGCGCCGCACATGTGGACACTGGGCTGGGGCCCGGACTACGCTGACCAGAACAACTGGGTTGGCGACGTGCTGTGGTGTGAAGGTTCCAACCGCCAGAAACGCGAGTGTGATGCAGTCGATGAGATGATCGTCGATGCCCGCACCGATCCGGATCCCGAAAGCCGTATTGCAAAATACCGCGCCATCGAAGAGGCGTTGTTCGGCGAAGAGGGAACTTTCCCGATTATGCCGATCTACCTGCGTATCGCTTCGCAGGCTCGCCACAATTGGCTCGACGGTACGCGTTCTCTGTTCGGTGGCAACCAGTGGTATAACTGGACCATCGATCAAGACACACAGCTAACGGCTCGCGGCCAATAGTCTGTTGTAACTTTCTATAAGAGGTGGGGAGTAGCCTCTCGGCTGCTCCTCACCTTCGTTCCATCCGCAGCAGGTAAACCGTTTACAGTCTTATAAATTGGTTGATCAGCGGGCAGTCTGAGTCGCTATTTCAATCGGCCGATCATTTACTGCCTTATCACCTGTCATTTATAATTCCTTGGTATCAAACTGGCAGTTTACGAAACTTCCAGTACTATTTTTTCAAAATCGTTCACTTTGATAGTCAATCTACACAATGCGTAGGAGGCAAACATGATTCAATACATCATACGCCGCATCCTGATTTCGATACCAGTATTATTTTTCATTTTACTGGCGTCATTTTTGCTGGTTCAGGCTTTGCCGGGTGGCCCATTTGACACCGTCGGCGAACGCGAGATGCCCGAGAACATGCGCCGTATTATGGAGCGACGCTATGGGCTGGATAAACCGGTCATGGAACAGTTTGTCCTCTATGCCAGCAACATCGCCAAGGGGGATCTCGGTCCATTGATGCGCTCCCAGGCACAGGATGTCAATGATATTGTCGCGCAGACGTTCCCCGTTTCGTTTCAACTGGGGATTATGGCGGTGATGCTGGGATTTATCATAGGTATTCCCGCCGGCATTTTAGCGGCTTTGTACCATAATTCGCCCATTGATTACACGGCGACGTTTTTTGCCGTGCTGGGGGTGTCCATCCCCAACCTCGTGTTGGGGCCAATTCTGATCTATGTATTTGCTGTATCGCTCGGCTGGTTTCCGGTGGCGTTCTGGGGAGCTGAACCGCCATGGGTACTGGGCATCTTTCCACAACTTTCGGCCGATTTCTTCTGGCACGCCGTACTACCCGTTTTTGCACTGGGAACCGGCATGTCTGCCGTCATTGCCCGCCTGACGCGCGCCGGTCTGCTCGAAGTACTCAGCGCTGACTACATCCGTACGGCCCGCTCCAAAGGGTTGCGGGAACGCTCAATCATCATTGTCCACGCACTGAAAAACTCACTTATTCCCGTCGCCACCCTACTAGGCCCATTGCTGGCAGGCGCCGTGACCGGTAGCCTGGTTATCGAACAGATTTTTGCTCTAAACGGGATGGGACGCAAGTTCATCTCCAGCATCGGTCAGCGCGAGTATTTCCTGCTGACCAGTTTGACGATTATCTATGCCGTCCTGCTGGTAGCCGGTAATTTGTTTGTCGATATTCTTTACGGATGGCTCGACCCGCGAATTCGCTACGACTAAAAAAAGAAGGCGGCGGGATGTACGCGGAAAGCCTTTTCAGCCTTCATCCCCCATCCTTCAGCTTTGATTCAGGAGAACCACATGGCTGCTGTAAAACCAATTGAAGTCGTTGAAGAAAAAGTTGCATCGCGTAGTCCTGCCCAGGACGCATGGCGTGAGTTTCGACGCAATAAAGTTGCTGTTGGTGGTATGGTGTTCATCATCATATTGCTGTTGGGCGCTTTACTGGCTCCGTTTATCACACCGTACAACTTTGCTCACCAGAACAACGCCTACACACGCCAGAAACCAATGACCGGCTACATTGTCACCACGGACAAACTAGAGGCGTGTCACTGGAAAGACACACCCATCGAGTGGGGCTGTACCATCTTCCTCGCTGGTTCGGATTCGCTAGGGCGCGATTTGTGGAGTCGCGTCGCATATGGCTCGCGTGTCTCCTTAGCAGTAGCCATTGTGGCGGCATCCGTGGCGCTGATCATTGGCATCATCTATGGGACGATTTCCGGCTTTTCCGGCGGCTGGGTCGATAACCTCATGATGCGCATTGTCGACTTTCTCTACGCTGTGCCGGTACTGCCCATCATCATTCTCATGACGGTCTATTTCCAGGCATTGGCCCGTGCGGGCGTCGATTCAGGCGTCGCCGGGGTGCTGATCAATCTTAACCAGCTTACCGGCGGCTTGATGTTTGTTTTCATCGCTGTAGGCGCGTTGAACTGGATTGGATTGGCGCGCCTGGCGCGTGGCCAAGTACTCTCTTACAAGCAAAAGGAGTTTGTCGAGGCGGCAACAGCCATGGGCGCTTCTGACAGACGTATTATCCAACAGCATCTAGTGCCTAATATTATTGGTCCATTGCTGATTGCGGAGAGTCTGGCGATTCCCGGTTACATTTTTCTTGAAGCGACATTGAGTTTTATTGGACTGGGCGTCAACCCGCCAACTCCGAGTTGGGGCGCGATGATCAATGAGGGTTACCAGGGTCTCAAGTCTAATCCGCATCTCGTATTGATCCCGGGCATTGCGCTGGCCCTCACAACGCTGGCGTTTAACTTCATGGGCGATGGTTTACGCGATGCGTTTGACCCACAACTGCGCGGTAAGTAAAGCCGCCTAGCACGTTCTTAGGTCACAATCAGGAGGATGAAAACGATATGAATCTACGCAAGTCGGTAATTTGGCTCATTGCTTTGCTTGTGTTGACAGCACTTGCATGTAGCCAAGCTGGCGAAATTCTGACACCAGAAGAAGCAACTGCACGTGCTTTGCCGACAGCTACGCCTACTTTGACGGCAGATGAGTCCGCAACGACCTATGCTATTGGCGATGTCGTGACAATTAAAGATCCCGGTGGTGGCTTTCTGGTCTTATTTGTTGCCGAACCCGGAACAAGCACTGTGAGTGGGCAAGCACCTCGTGGTGATCAGGTTGAAATTATCGAAGTTACACGTGTAAATGGTGTCGAATGGTATCAGATTCAGTCCCCTGGTGGTGTTGGTTGGATTTCACTCGATCATATCAATACGGACGGCTAGATCGATTTGAGCTATTTGTACGTTGAGTTTCGTAACGAAAGGAGGTGGTCGTCAATGATGATCACCTCTTTTTCGTTTGTAAGCACGTATACGGTCATGTGGGCTACCTTGTGACAAGATCAGGACATGCCAATTCGACATTATTTCGGCCGAAATCTCACCACTCTAATTCTGCTTTTGATCCTGTTGTTAGTCCTGTCAGCCTGCAATAGTACACTGCCGCACGCTGCTGTTACTGACCAACCGATTACGCAAGACCGCGCCACACGACGCCTGGCACCAGGCGAACTCCTGCTCGCGGCCGATGACGACGCCATTCCCGCTCTATTTCTGGACGACACCGTCTTCGTCTCAGCACAAGACGGCAGCCGCGAATGGCGGGATGATGATCTCGTCATCGGCGTGGCAATCAATGGCGATGCGCGTGCTTACCCCATTCGTTTGCTCAGTTTGCACGAAATCGCCAACGACACGATTGGTGGACAGCCTGTCGCCGTCACCTGGTGCCCGCTTTGTTTTACGGCCATCGTCTTTGATCGCGTCGTGACCACACACAACACGCCGCGAGAGCTAACGTTTGGGGTTTCAGGATTTCTCTACCGCAATAATCTGGTCATGTACGATCACCAGACAAACACGTTGTGGAGCCAATTGCTCGGTGAAGGGCTGCGTGGCGCTCAAAGCGGCACACAACTCGATTTCTACAGTTCATCGCTGAATCGTTGGGGCGAATGGAAAACGGCATATCCACAAACGCGTATTATTTCGGCCGAAAAACTCGGCCTGCGTGCGGCCGACATCGTCGATCCGTACAGCAGCTATTATGTGGGCGGTGCTGCCGGATTCGATACAGGAGCTGAACGCAACGAAACCCTCAGCGCCAAACAACTGGTAACCGGTCTCGTCCTCAACGACCAGGCTCGCGCCTACGACTTGCAAGCAATCGCTGCGGAAAACGTGATCAACGACACGCTTGATGCAATACCAATCGTCGTCTTCTACGATAGCGGATTCCAGAGCGCTCACGCTTACAGCCGCCTTGTTGACGACCGTATGTTATCATTTGAACGCACTGACGATGCAACAGTTGTGCGTGATCGAGAGACAAATTCAAAGTGGGAGATACGTACCGGAATCGCGCAATCAGGTCCTTTGGCGGGCCAACGACTTTCGCGCCTTTCTGCTCCACTCGTCTTTTGGTTTGCGTGGACTGATATCTATCCCCACACTGATGTCTACGGCATGCCAATTGCAACCGGCGGCTAATTCTCGCGGAAAAAATCGATCATCCGTCCCATAAACAGCTCGTCAGTGGGGCCATTGAACGTATGCGGCACACCGTTATAGAAATAGCACGCCACAGGATGGCCTAGCGCTTCCAATTCAGCACACAATGCCTCAGACCAGGCCACCGGCACGACCGTATCAGCGTGGCTGTGGTGAATTGCAATGGGACTTTGCAACCGGTCGAGATGATCAATGGGTGAAATTTGAGCCAGCGTTTCGGCCGAAGCGTCCAGTTCAAACGCCCCCACCCGACCGTCCGTCCATTCACTGATTTGTTCGTAGTTCAACCGCTCATCACCACTCATTGAACCGTAGAGAACAACCGCTTTGACAGCATCGGGCCAAACCGTCGCCACGCGCAGCGCCACGCCACCACCCATACTGTGCCCCATCAAATGAATATAGTCTGCTTCGGCACGGCGTAAAACGCCATCCGGATCTCGGCTTTGCTCGCGTAAAATAGCGATCAGATTCAAAATATCGGTTGCGTAGCCAATGCGGTAAGGATCCGGGCCATTGTCAGACGGCGGATAGTTGCGAAAGTTGGGATGAATGACGAAGTAGCCTGCTTCAGCCAGTTTGTCGGCATAACGCGTCGTATACGCCTCAACTTCATACGCTTCAGGATCAATGTAACCGTGCAAGACCAACGCGACGGGAAACTTCACACCTTCGTTCGGCACATTCATAAAACCGTAAATGGTCAAACCGTCACTGGGATACGTGATCAGATAGCGTTTGAACGTTTCCGTTTCCAATAGAAGATCGACGATTTCAAGCTGTCCGCCGCCATAGGTGCGCTTAGCCAATGCATCAATGGACAAGGCAGCGTACGGATCAGGGGTCGCGGTGGGTAGCGGCGTGGCCGTCGCTGTCGACGTAGCCGTCGCCGTCGGCGTTGGCGTTGGCGACGCTGTCGGTACCGGCGTCGATGGTGCGGCAGGTGTTGCAGGCGGCGGTGATATCTGCGGCACCGCGGTTGCAGTCGCTGTCATCCCCGGCGTTACCGGAATCGATAGCGCCGCTTCACGACATCCCGACAAAAGGAAAACACTCAAAATAACTGTAACCAAGCATAATCTGAATTGCATAGCGTTATTGTAACAACTCATTGAATCGGGCAAAATAATGAGCAGTTACATCGAATTTGCATTCACATTTCGGCCGAAGCAGCCCGTTTGCTCAACACATGGCTCGATCTCCATTCTTCGCCCAAATACACACATTTCTGCACGTTTTTTGATTGCATGGTTGATTTCATGTTCCACAGGTGTATAATGAGTACATAACATATACTCAATACGCGATTATGACCGATTTCGATAACGGATTCGACGAAACTGACCGCACCTTGCTGCGGCAATTACAAGAAGACGCTCGCACCAGCAATGCCGATCTGGCACGCCGCGTCGATCTGTCTCCCAGCGGATTGCAAAAGCGGCTGCGCAAACTGGAAGATGCCGGCATTATTCAGCGTTATACGGCAATTCTCGACCGCGAAGCAATCGGCTATGATATGCTCTGCTTCGTCCACATCACGCTGCAACGTCACAAACTGGATAGTGTCACCAATTTCCGCGATACAGTACAGCAGTTACCGGAAGTACTCGAATGCCATCATGTTACCGGCGAGTACGACTATTTGCTCAAGATCATCGTCCGCAACCGTAAGCATCTCGAATCATTCCTGATGAACAAACTGACGCCCATCCCGGCAATCGACAAGCTGCGCACCAGTATCGCACTGCGCGAGATCAAATCGACAACCGACATTCCGCTGTAGGTGTTATCGGCCGAAATCATCCCATGATCCCAACTCTGCCCGCAATGGAAACACCTGCCCTCGCCCATTGGGCACACGCGATGCAGCGCTCCGTCCTGCGCCAAATGATCGCCATCGTATCACGTCCCGGTATTCTGTCGTTTGCCGGGGGCTTACCAGATCCGGCGCTGTTTCCTGCCACTGAGTATGCAGCCGCCGTCACGAACGTGCTGACGGCCGATCCGAAAGCATTGCAATACGGCCCGCCTTCAGCAGCGCTTAAAGCGCACATCGTCGATCTCGTTGCCGAACGCGGTATCACGTGTAACGCGGACAGCATCTTCATATCGACCGGTGCGCAACAGATGCTCGATGTGTTTACACGCCTGTTTGTCAATCCCGGCGATTTGGTGATTCTCGAAGAAAATATCTACACCGGAATGCAGCAGGCATTGTCGCCGTTTCAGCCACACATCGTCACGGTTCCAACTGATTTGCAGAGCGGAATCAATATCGGCCGAATTGAACAGTTATTGAGCAATGGTGCCCGACCTGCATTCTTCTATGTGATTCCTGATGGGCACAATCCGTTGGGCGTCAGCATGAGTCTGGACAAACGGTACCAACTGGTTGCATTGGCGCGCCAATTTCAAATTCCCATCATCGAAGACGACCCATACGGATTTCTCAACTACGACGGCGAGAGGCTGCCCACGTTACGCTCACTGGAACCGAACTGGGTTTTCTACACCGGGTCATTCTCAAAAATCCTCGCGCCGGGTTTGCGGCTGGGCTGGACAATTGCGCCTGAGTGGTTGATTCCCAAACTAACCGTTGTCAAAGAAGCCAGCGATTTGGAAACGTCGGCGTTGACGCAACGCGCTGTCGCAGCATATCTGGACACAGGGCATTTACCCACCCATCTCGACCTGCTGCGCACCACCTATCGACAAAGACGCGATACCATGCTGGTCGCACTGGAAGAGCACTTTCCGGCTAGTGCCCGGTGGACGATACCGAGCGGTGGCATGTTTATCTGGGTTGAACTGGATGACACAATCGACTGTGCCGACTTCCTGCAACTGGCGATTGAGCAGGAACAAGTGGCATTTATTCCCGGCTTTGCCTTTGCCGTCAAACCGGGTCTCTCGCGTAACTGCTTGCGCCTAAATTTCTCTAATTGTTCTGTCACAGCGATTGAAGACGGCATCGGCCGATTGGGTCGTGTACTGCAACAATATCATCACTGACAAGAAATATACCAGATTTTATGCTTGAATCTGACAAACTTGATTTCGGAAAAGTGAGGTTTATAGTGACTGAAAAGAAAACATTAGCTGAACGGCATACCGAGGCGGTCTTCAAAGGGAAGATCGAACTCGACATCCGCGATTCGGTTGAAGATTGGGGACCATACAGCCCGCCAGTCGCACCGAAAGATGCACCGAACGTCCTCTTTATCCTCTACGATGACACAGGTCTGGCGACGTGGTCACCCTTTGGGGGGCGAGTCAACATGCCAACGGCGCAGAAACTTGCTGACTGTGGCCTGACTTACTCTCAATGGCACACCACCGCCATCTGTTCACCCACCCGCTCCACCTGTCTCACAGGTCGCAATCATCACCTCAACGGCTTCTCCTGTATCACCGAAGCGTCTGCTGGCTTCCCCGGCCAACGGCCGTATTCCCGAACAATGCGCTACCGTAGCCCACATCCTCCAGGATGCGGGTTGGAGTACCTACTGGATTGGCAAAAACCACAACGTACCTGAGCAAGACCTCGGCCCCGGCGGTTACAAAGGCACCTGGCCGTTGCAGCAGGGATTCGACCGTTTCTATGGCTTCCTGGGCGGCGAGACGAACCAGTGGTATCCCGACCTGGTCGAAGACAACCATTACATCGACCAACCTTACCTGCCCGAAGAAGGCTATCATCTCTCCAAAGACCTGGCGGATCAGGCCATTCGCCTGATCCCGTGACCAAAAGGCGAGCAATCCTTCCAAGCCCTGCATATGTGGTTCTGCCCGGGCGCTAACCACGCGCCGCACCATGCCCCGCAGGAATACATCGACAAATACAAGGGTAAGTTTAATGATGGCTACGAAGCGTACCGCGAATGGGCGCTGCCCCGCATGATCGAGAAGGGCATTTTGCCCGAAAGCACCAAACTGACCGACATCAACCCCATGCCCGACGAAGTGGCAAACCCGGCGGATGCGGTCAAACCGTGGGACACCTTGAGTGACGACGAGAAGAAGCTTTTCGCGCGGATGGCTGAAGTATTCGCCGGCTTCTCCGAGTACACCGATGCCCAAATCGGCCGCCTCATCGACTATTTGGAAGAATCAGGCCAGCTCAACAACACGCTGGTACTCTATGCCGCCGACAATGGGTCATCGGGTGAAGGGTCGCCGGATGGCTCGGTTAATGAGAACAAGTTCTTCAATGGCTTCCCCGATGATCTGGCAGAAAACATGAAAATGATTGATAAGCTTGGCGGTCCCGATGCATACAACCATCATCCGACCGGCTGGGCAGTGGCTTTTTCAACGCCGTTCAAGATGTTCAAACGTTACTCGGAATATTCTGGCGGCACTTGTGATCCGTTGATTATTTCCTGGCCGCAGGGCATCAAGGCGCAGGGCGAGGTGCGGCATCAGTACCACCACTCCACCGACATCGTGCCTACCATTCTTGATGTGTGCGGGCTGGAAATGCCCGACACCTATCGCGGTGTGGAACAGTACCCGCTGTCTGGAGTTTCCATGCGCTACAGCTTTAAGGCTGCCCCAGACGCACGAACCCAGAAGAAGCACCAGTATTTCGAAATGTTGGGTACGCGCGGCATCTGGGAAGATGGCTGGCGTGCCTCCACCGTTCATGCACCATTGACGGGGCGTGGACGCTTTGCCGAGGACGAGTGGGAACTGTACCATGTAGATGAAGATCGCTCGGAATCTACGAATCTGGCTGACAAATACCCAGAAAAGCTGAAACATCTGAAGCAGTTGTGGTTTGATGAGGCGCGTAAAAATCTGGTGCTGCCGCTTGATGATCGTGCCGCGATTGAGGTTCTCAGTGTTGAACGGCCGTCTACCGAACCACCCCGCGAACGATACATTTACTACCCAGACACAACGGCCGTTCCCGAAGGCGTGGCGGCGAACATTCGCGGACGCTCCTACAAAATCCTGGGCAACGTCGAGGTGGGTGAAGATTGCTCAGGCGTTATCTTTGCGCATGGGTCGCGCTTTGGCGGGCATTCGTTGTTCATCCACGACAAGAAGCTCTACTACGTCTACAACTTCCTGGGTATCCCGCCAGAGCAGAAAATTGTCTCCGCTGAAGAGCTGACGCCAGGCAAATATACGCTTGGTGTGGAATTCATTCGCGAGAAGGCCGGCGAGTACGGTGAATCGCACGGCACGGCCAAGCTGTATGTCAACGACAAGGTTGTGGCGGAAGGCCCGATGCGTACGCAGACCGGCAAGTTCACCTTATGTGGAGATGGTTTGTGCGTGGGCCGCGACAGTGCAGACGCTGTGGCGGCAGAGTACACGCCGGAAACCCAGGGCAAATTTACTGGCGGCACTATCCAGTTTGTGGAGGTGTCGGTAGAGAAGGAACGGTACCGCGACCTGGAAATGGAGATGGCGGCAGCGCTGGCGCTCGACTAAACTGCGAGTTTGTTCACTTCTGACCCCGTCATGACAAAGAAAGAGTAACAAAAGACAAAAGCAACCGAGGAGAGTGACCATGGAAGATAATTTCCCCATCAAAAGCGTCGATCACGTCGAGTTTTATGTCGGCAACGCCAAACAGGCCGCCCATTTCTACAAGACAGCGTTCGGCTTCACCCATACCGGCTATTTAGGCCTGGAAACCGGTACGCGTGACCGCGCGTCTTACGTGCTGGAACAGGGCAAAATCCGTCTCGTATTGACAACGGCACTTGGCCCTGACCACCCAATTGCCCGGCATTGCTTTGTGCACGGTGACGGCGTCGCCGTAATCGCTCTGGAAGTACCGGATGCCCAATATGCGTATGAAACGGCTGTACACAACGAGGCCACCGGTGCCGTTCCCTTCACTGAAGTGAGCGATGAATACGGCACATTCCGCTACTCAGCAATTCGCTGCTACGGCGACACATTGATCAAGTTTGTCGACCGCTCAGACTACAATGGGGTCTTTGCCCCCGGCTATTCACCGACACGCTGGTCGGCCGAAAACGTCAACGGCAATCGCTACAAGGGATTCGGTTTGGCGAGTATCGATCACATCGTCGGCAATGTCGAACTGGGAGCCATGAATCGCTGGGTCGATTTCTTCGCCAAAACAATGGGGTTTACCCAATTGATGCATTTTGATGACGAGGACATTTCAACAGAGTATTCGGCACTGATGTCGAAAGTAATGCAAAACGGCAATGGAAAAGTCAAGTTCCCCATCAATGAACCGGCCGAAGGGCGCAAAAAGTCGCAGATTCAGGAGTACCTCGACTATTACCAGGGACCCGGCGCGCAACACCTCGCTTGTACAACGGGCGACATTGTCGCGACAGTGACACAATTACGCGACAGTGGCGTTGAATTTCTACGTGTACCGATGACGTATTACAACGATCTGGAAGCCCGTGTCGGCAAGATCGATGAACCCATAGAGGAGTTGGCAAAACTGGGCGTCCTCGTCGACCGTGACGAGGAAGGGTATTTGCTGCAAATCTTTACGAAACCGGTAGAAGATCGGCCGACTGTGTTCTTCGAAATTATCGAGCGCCATGGCAGCCGGGGTTTCGGCAAGGGTAATTTCAAGGCGTTGTTTGAATCGCTGGAGCGCGAACAGGCGCTGCGCGGAAATTTGTAGGCTGGTTTCGGCCGAAAAGCAATTTAATCTCCGAAAGGTGGCAGTCACTTCATTTGTTGAGAGTGACTGCCAGCCGTTATACAAAATCGTTTTAGCCAGGTCGCGTCACCATGATCATCGATCCACACACCATTAGCCGCAAAGATCGCTACAAACTCAGCACTGGCACCATTTTGCCGCGTCCCATTGCCTGGGTCAGCACCATGTCGGCCGATGGCACGTTGAACCTGGCGCCGTTTTCATTTTTCACAATTGCCTGCTCACAGCCGATGACATTGCTCTTTTGCCCTCAAATGCCCGAAGGCAGCACGGGCAAGAAAGATACGCTCAACAATATTGAAATGGTGCCGGAGTTTGTAATCAACATTGCCGATGAAACATTGGCTGCCCAAATGAACCTGACGGCAACTGCTCTACCGCCGTCGGAATCGGAGTTTGACTATGCCGATGTGACGCCGGCAGCCAGCGAAGTGGTGCGCGTCCCCCGTGTGGCAGAAGCGCCGGTTGCGTTTGAATGCACGTTGCAGCGAATTGTCTATGTCAACGACGCGCCGGGCGGCGGCGCAACTGTCTTTGGCGAAGTGCAGCGCATCCATATTCGCGACGACGTTTATGTGGACGGCTATGTGCAGTTGGCATCATTGCAACCAATCGGCCGATTGGCCGGCAATCACTATTGTCGTGTCACAGATATTTTTGAAATGCTTCGTCAGTAAACTTGACTGATTTCCACATAGACAGATCGCCATCGTTTGTGTATACTTTTCTCATAGTGCAAGGGGTAGTTCCAGAAAGAAGTAGGGAATAGGGGTAACAACGTGGCGCCTTCGCAGTTCACGCTCTTGCGCCTCAGTAAGCAGGAGCGCACCAGATACAGCCAGATATTCACCGCTGACGCAATTAGAAACCTACATCCACGCGAGTTCGACAGACTCATCGGCTATCTGTATCAACAACAGGGATACAAAGTCTCTCTTGACCGGTTTGGTCATCTCATACTGGACAAAGGCCGCGCCAAGTCGATTGCATTCTGTACTAAAGATGAAGGCGCAGTCCCGATAGAATCAATTCATCGATTGTGTCGACTGGCCAACAGTCAGCGTGCCAACAAAGCAATCCTGTTCACAATGGGACATGTGGACGAAGCAGACCGCAATGATATCCGCAATACATTGTGTGGCGCACACAGCCAGACCATCGAGTTCCACGAAGGCGAAAAAGCCGTCTCATGGATAGCTGATAAGAATTCACCGCAGCGGTCTGAGTCTTTTATCGAGGCACACAGCCGTGAAATAGCTGCAGGTATGGGTGTGATAACTGCATTGCTGATAGCAGCGCTGGCCTTCACGATAATTCGCGATTTCCAGTCATTCTCGACCGATACCGTAGTCGATGCAACGAATACAGGTATCGGTCCTGATGAAGCAGCTCCTTCGCTTTTGACGCCAGCAGCAGCCAATTCCGTACCTGTCGAGCCAATCATAACACCAGAACCCACAACTATACCGTTTCCAACTGAGCCGGGCGCTGTTGGTGCCGTGTATTTTGACTCTCCGATTGAAATCAATAGCGATTTAGGTGAATGGGATCGCGTCCCTTCTGTTCTATCATCTTATCGCGTATACACGGGAACTCTGGCAACGGCGCATTTGGGGACGCTTTCTGCTATATGGCGCATTGGCTGGAATGATGATTATATTTATGTGGCTGTTGAAGTGTATGATGATGTGCATGTTCAAACGCAAGTCGGCCGAGGTATTTATTTGGGCGACAGCGTTGAATTCCAAATCGACACGGATATGAGTGACGATCCATCCTACGTCGATAGTGATGATTACATCATTGTGCTGTCACCGGGCGATTTCGGACCAATCGAACCTTCATCATATTGTTTCCAGGGAAGCGCATCAGGCGAATTTAATCTCGAAGTCAGTTTGGACATCCCGCTCCAAGTCGAACAGACGCCATCCGGCTATATTGTCGAAGCGGCTATCCCCTGGGAGGTAATCGACGTCATGCCCGCACCCGGCATGGTCGTGGGTCTCGCTCTCAACGTGACTGACAACGATGTGCCCGGAACAGCTGTACAGGAAGCGCTTTACTCACACGTAGCCGACCGCCATTATCTCCAACCGGCAACATGGGGCACATTAACGCTGTTAAACTAAAAATCGGCAACCCCATTTATTCAACGTCGTGCGCCGCCAATTCACGCCGCAACACCTTGCCGATGGTCGATTTCGGCAACGAATCGACAAAAGCAAAATATCGCGGCACTTTGTAAGCAGCCAGAGTCTGTTTACAGAAGGTGCGCAGTTCTTCGGCCGAAACCCCATCGCCCTCTTCCAACACCACCCACGCCTTAACCGCTTCACCCTGCACCGGATCGGGCACACCGGTAACACCAACCTCTTGCACAGCGGGATGTGTTAGCAGCACCTCCTCCACTTCCCGCGGCCACACCTGAAATCCGCTCGGCTTGATCACGTCTTTTTGCCGATCCACCAATGTCAGATAGCCGTCTTCATCCAGAAAACCGACATCACCTGTGTGCAGCCAGCCATTGTGCAAAATCGCTTCAGTTGCCTCTGCATCGTTCCAATAGCCAACCATAAGCTGCGGTGCACGCATCCAGACTTCGCCAACCTGCCCCATCGTCGTTACATCAACACCAGTCGCTGCATCGACAATGCGCAACTCGACATCCGGCAGTGGAATACCGACCGATCCCGGCTTATATGTGCCAAAAACCGGTGTCAATACAGCCGCCATCACTGATTCAGTCAGGCCATATCCCTCGACAATGCGCCCATCCGTAAGAGCCTCAAATTTCTCTTTCGTGTCCTGCAACAGGGCGGCTGCACCGGACAAACACAGTTTGATCGATGTGAAATCCACTTTACCCGCCTGCACCTTTGGATGGGTCAGTAAAGCAATAAACACCGTTGGCACAGCGGTAAGGTATTGAGGACGACGGCGCTGAATCGTCTTTATCAGACCATCAATATCACGCGGATCGGCAACCGGCAACAAGGTTGTGTGGGCAATGAGTGCCGCACTCAGTACACCAGCGTTGCCGTAGGTGTGGAACAAGGGCATATAGAGCAAGGTTTTATCGTGCCAAGGCTCTGCCAGATTGCCCATCCAGGCAACAAGCTGCATGCCGGTCATCAGCAGCCCGTGATGAGTCGAGATCGCCGCTTTGGGCTTGCCGGTTGTGCCGCCGGTAAACATCAGTAAGGCGTGATCGTGCGGTTTGGGAATGTATTCGGCCGAAACGCCTTCGAACGCCTGCAATAATGCCTGCAACCAGACATCACCTGGCTGCAACGCAATGCGATGGCCTTCTCTGCGCTCACGTGTCCAGCTAAACAAAAACTGTTTGGGCCACGGCAAATACTCTTTAATATTGGTTGCGATCAGCAAACGCAATGCCGTTTGTGGCTGGATCGACTTGAGCTTGGCATAAAACGGAGTCAGCACGACGGCAACTTCCGCGCCGGTCGCAGCCAACGCATGTGCCAACTCGGCTTCGGTGTAGAAGGGGTTGAGCGGCGTGACCAGAGCACCCGCTTTCCACGCACCAAATTGAGCGATGAGGAATTGCGGACAATTGGGCAGCACGATGGCAACACGGTCACAGGGAGCCACGCCATTGGCAACCAATGCAGCCGCCAGCGCGTCGCTCTGTTCCTGCCAATCCCGATACGAAAGGGTTGTCCCTTCGAATGAGATGGCCGGATAGTTAGGCTTGTGTCGGCTGCTATCAATGAGAACGTCAACTAACGTGCGGTCAGGATATGGTTTTAGCGTGATAGGGACGCTTCGATCGTAGCTCTTTAGCCATGGTTTTGTGGACATTGGCGACTCCCCTCGTCGGTGAGATCGCGTGTTGTGGAAGGTGTAACGTGAACAGGAGTGGACAGTAGCCAACCCAACCGACTTTTGCTTACATTGTAAATCAGAAGTAGACGTGCTGACCAGTGTCGTTTGTCACGTTTGGGAAAAGTGGGCGGAGGGTTTACCGGTTCCGCACGTCAATGAGTTGTTTCGGCCGAATTGTCTTTCAAGCTGCCCAGGCGCGTGGCCGCCGCAGTTAGCCCCACCAACATCCAGAACATCGTTACCGTATGGTGAAATTCCGTATTGAATAAATAGTGATCAAAAAGACCCGCTACTAAACCGGCCAAAACCGCAGCCAACAATCCCAACCAAACCGGCTCCAGGTGAGCGACACCAGCAAAAAAACGATGCTTCAACCAGGCATCGCCAAACAACGTGACAAAAATCGCCAGAAACGAAACCAATCCAAGCAAGCCCATCTGCTGGCCGATACTCAAGTACACATTCGCCACACCGAGATACAAATCGATGTCCGGCGAACCGGCAAAGCCGACACCAAACAGTAGGTAGCGCTGAATTAAGAACCACGCATCGCGAAACTCGCCCAGCCGCATCTGTGATGCCAAATCGGTTTGAGAGAAGTTAAAGAAGTTCAATCCCTGCACCAGCCGCACGACGTACTCTTGCGTCCACGGCAGTACTAAAATCATTACCAGCACAATCAAGCCATAGACAAACAGCTTGCGATACCGAACCGCCGCCAAAAAGAAAACACCGGCTGCCAGCGCCAGAAACGCCCCGCGCGAAAACGTCAGCAGCAATGCAACGAAAATCAAGCCAAGAATCAATAATGTAACCGGACGGCGAAACAATGGTTTGACCGCAAAAAACTGCGGTACAGCTAACACACCAACCAGCACCAGCACACCGCCAAACGCATTCGGGTCAATCGATGTACCGATGGCGCGTTCTGACAGCGCCGGGTTTTCCTCAATATAGCGAATCACCCAGCCACCCGGATATCCGACCCGCGTCAGCAAGTTGAGCAATTGATTGGCCATATCATCAGGCATAATCCACAGCCCAATGGCGATCAACGACGCCCCTGCTCCACCTAACAAGATGATTTTTATGCCAATCTCCAGCGTTTCCCACGAGCGACAGTAATCGACAATCACGATCACGAGTCCAATGCTCAACAGCAGTTCGGCAAATTTGCGTGCCAGAGTCGGCGTGAAAGGTCCGTTCTGTAATCCAAATATGAAAGCAAAGATAGCGATGATTAAGAAAATGAGGAGTGGCAATGTCACAGGCGAGGTGACAATTTCGCGCTGGCGACCAGTTACCAAGCGCAACAGCCAGACACCGACAAATGCAGCCAACGCCAAATCGAGGAAGGTTGGCGTTAGGCCGATGTCAACAGGAATTGTCGCAAACGGGAGCAGGCAAATGACGCCAATGATGCCCCAGAAACCGATGTTAATGTCACGCAAAACGATAAAACCAGCCACGACAGCCAATACCAGCGCCAATGCAGCCAACGGGCCGCCAAACGCCAGCACCAGCCCACCGAGAATGGCAAAAACGGCCAACAATACAGCAACCAACACCGGTTGCTGCCATGCTTCCAGGCGATCGCCTAGTTTGGATTCCGTTTCCACAGTGCGATTACTCATCGATTCGGACCTGGGTCAACTGGTAGAAATTATCGTTGGTAATGCGCTTATCGACAACAATGGGTAAGTTCTCAAAAATACCGTCGGCACTTGTGTACGCGCCGACGATCAGCGGAAAGACCCCCGCCGGCGCTGCCGGATCGACGTGGAGCGGCAAGGTAACAGTTTGGACGGTATCGCTTGACCATTGTGTTGTCGCTTGTGGCAGATCGAAGGCTGCCCACCGTGTGTTGTCTCCTGGGTCGATGAGTTGGGCAAATATCGTGTAATCCCGATCGAGAGCATCAATCGGCCGAATATAAACCGTCAGCACCACCTCTCCACCAACCGCAACGCGCCGTTCGTCAATCTCATACCCGACAATCTCCAATTCATCGCCCAGATTGACATTGGTCGGATTCGGCACTTCACCCGAACGAGATAAGAGCTGAATGGCATCAAGCACAACCGTATCAGCGCCTGTCTCAGTCTGCAGCCGCTCACCCGTAGCATAATCATACAAACCGACTGAAAGGGCCAGCGTAGCGGGAGACGTGGCAGTGGGTGGAATGACGACGTGGTAGCGATTGACAAGGGTGTTTCCCGGCTCCAGCAAGCGCGTAGCCAGCAAGCCCTGGCCGGGAAACATGTCGCGTTGCGCAGCGGGAGTCTCTGTCACCGGATCGGTGAAATGCACGAAGACACTCCAGTCGCGATCCATCTCTTGCAACACCTGCCATTCAAGTGTCACGTCTACGGCATCACCCGGTTGGGCGTCCATCGTACTGACGTGGTAGCCGGTCAACTCCATTACATCGCCGAACGTATAATTGACGGGCATGTATTCGGCCGATTGCGTGACATTTTCGGCCGAATACGCCGGTGCAATCCACACAAACGGTGCCAAAGCGGCGACCACAAACAGAAAACCCACGACTGCGCCCATGATCCAGCGCCCGCTACGGTAGCTGAACAAGCCTGCCAATCCGGTAGCGAGAAGGATCATTTCGGCCGATAACGCCGAAAAAACCAGCCGTCCCTGGCTCGACCACGTCGTCGTCGCCCAATCAATGATGCCGTATACGACCGCCCCAGTCCACAGCAAACAAGCCACCAGACCAAAATAACGCTCGACAAAATCCAGCATACCACCGGCAACCGCTCCAATCGATAATCCGGAATGATCAGTGCGCCATTCGCGATAGAATCGCACCATCTCTCTTACGACAAAAACAGCAAAACCCAGCAATCCAACCACCAGCAACCCATTCAACACGCGATAGATCCAGCCGCTCATCGGTACATTGACGCCACCGAACAAGCCCCAATAAGACATCATAAAGCCGAAACGCTCATCCCACAATTGCGCCAACGTCGCCGGATGCGCGCGCTGACCCAACACAGCAAAAAACGCCGACCAACCACGCCAGTCGCCGTAAAGCTGCATGTTGCGCACATACCACCAGCCGACGATCAACGCGACGGGAATGAGCAAGATCAAAAAGCGCCAAATCGTATCGAGAATGGTTCGGCCGATTGCCGGCCACACAGCACGTTCGCGACGACGCACCGACCATTGCGCCATAAATATCGATCCCAGCCCCAGCGCTGCCAGCCCGATGCCGCTCAGTTTGGACAGCGCCGCCGCGCCAATGACAACGCCCAGCAACACAACCTGGCTAACGGTTGCTCCTGTATCCTGCGTCTTTTGCACCATCCTCACCATCAGGAACAGCGCCAATGCTGCCAACATCATGATCAAGTTGTCGTTGTTGACGGCACCGCTGACGAAAAGGAACATCGGCAGAAAGGCGACCATACCAGCCGCACCCAGGGCTATGTCCGGGCGCTTGGGAACAGATTTTCGGCCGATTCCCCAGGTTAACAGAACTGTGCCTGCGCCTAAAGCGACCGAAAACAATCGGCCGATACGCACCGCCAGCGCCGTGCTGCGCCATTGAGACACATCCGGATCGTGTACAACCAGATTGATATTGCCGTCGGTGGTGATAATACCGTTATCGACATGCGGATTGAGCCAACGCACCTCTTCCATGTCAGAAGCGTCAATCCAAAACGTTAAACCAGCTACCAGATAATAATAGAGCGGCGGTTGGCTGGCCTGCTGCTTCCAAGGTCCCGCCTGTGCGGGATCAAAAACCTGCACAGGCAAAGCATTACCATCAGCCAGATGGCGTACCATCGGATAATGCCACAACTCATCACCCGCCTCAAATAAAGGTGTCTTAATGGCGTACACAACGCCCAGCAGCACATGAACGGCTACGAGCAGCGCAATGAGACGTTTTTCCACCGTTGAACTGACCATAATCGTCCTATAGTACCGTTGCCGGGGCAGCGACGCTAAACGATTCGCCAACGTCTAACAATTGCAGTCAGTACGTGGTTTTGCAACCTCGCGCCGGCGCGTCGGGTTCATCGTCTAAACGTTACCATGTCGTATTCGCCCTGCTTAGGAAATCAGGTATCATCGCGCCATGCGTGCGCACCTGGCTTTCATCATCCTGCTTGTCGGCTATTTACTTGTAGCCACACTTTACGCCATTTACACGCCGGATTGGCAGGCACCCGATGAACCGGCACACTACAATTACATACGCCAATTGGCTGCCGGTTCGCTTCCCGTGATGGAAGCAGGTGACTACGACCAAGCGTACCAGAACGCCGTCATTGGCAGCCGCTTTGATCCGTCTTATTCGGTCGAATCTTTCGAGTACGAAGATTATCAACCGCCACTCTACTATTTGTTGGCAACACCCATATACAGCGCTTTTTCAGGCACGTTGGAGGCAGTACGCCTCGTTTCTGTCCTTTTAGGCGCTGTCGTCGTGACGTGTGCATATCTGATCGGCATCCGACTGGCACCGAAGCAGCGCTGGTTTGCGCTAACTATTACCGCTTTTGTCGCATTTCTGCCGCAACACATCGCCATGCTCGCCTCTGTCAACAATGACAGCTTGAGCGAGGCGTTGATCGCCATGATATTGCTCATTTTGGTGCGCAGCTTTGCCGCAAAACCGCCCCATTTGTCGCGGAATCAGTTAATTGCACTTGGTGTTTTGCTGGGGCTTGGTTTTCTGACCAAAGTGACTGTATACCTGATGGGGCCGGTGATCGGCGTCGCCTTGCTGCTGCACTATTGGGGGCGATGGCATGACTTGCTGCGTGCAGGCGTGACGGCGTTTGTACCGGCCTTGCTCCTGGGTGTGCTGTGGTGGGGTCGCAATGTCGCCGTTTATCCCGGACTCGATTTTCTAGGAACGCAGCGCCACGACAGCATTGTAATCGGGCAGCCAACGACAGCGGCATGGATTGAGCAGTACGGATTTGGCTACACTGGTGAGGCATTTGTGCGTACGACATTTCAGAGTTTTTGGGGCCAGTTTGGCTGGATGGGTGTGCCGATGCCGTCATGGGTATACGGCTTGTTGCTGTTGTTTACGCTACTGACGGTGATCGGTGCGGGAATTGGGGTTTTTCGGCCGAAAACCACTATCCAACCGCCCATACTCCAACCAATCTGGCTCGTCCTGCTCACATTACTCGGCCTGAATATCATGCTCTATCTCGTCTACAACGTCACGTACGTGCAACATCAGGCCCGTTATCTCTTTCCGTCACTGATCCCCATCGCCGTTATCGTCGCCTGGGCATGGGCGGCATTGTCGTCACCTGTACGCCGTCGGTATCCTTCCGTCGCCATGCTCATACCGCTGTTTTTTGGCATTTTCTTGGCCGGGCTCAGCTTGATGGCACTATTTCGCTACATCGTGCCTGCTTTGGCGCTGTAGCCTCGGCCTGTCAAAATCGTTACAATAGGCTGGCGTGTGTACCAAATTTCACAAATTGAAACGATAGCACACCAACACGAAGGAGTATGTTATGAAATTCAAGATCACCATCATTGCGACACTATCCATGCTGCTGATCGCTGCCTTTCTCTTACAGACACACAGCGTAGGCGCATTGTCAACCGGTATTTCAGGTTTTTCGGGCAAGGACAGCATCTATTGCAACGCATGCCATAATGACGCTACAGCCATTGTGCCGACCGTGACGATGTTTGGCCCACAAATTGTCCTGCCCGGCAGCACGCATACCTACACGCTGAAAATTTCCGGTGGCCAGGCGCTGAACCCTGCCGCACCTGCGCCAGGTGGTGGCCTGGATGTGGCAGCGTCAGCCGGCGCACTCAACATTCTCGCCGGCGCGACCGACACGCGGGTCGAATCCGGCGAAATCACGCACACGATGCGCAAGCCGGTTGATGCCAATGGCGACGTGTTCTTCAGTTTTGAGTGGACAGCACCGGGAAGCGCATCAACTGAAACACTGTATGGCGCAGGCAATTCGGTTAACGGCAATGGGACAAATCAAGGCGATGCAGCCAATATAACGACATTGGATATCTACGTCGTGGATGAATTGCCGCCGCCGCAAGCGTATGTGCCAATTGCGATCAAGTAGATGACAACGCACGATCTCGCTGGTGTTGCTTGTACGTTTTCGGCCGATGCCCACATCCAAATCCACCGCATTCAATCGGCCGAAACCTGGATCACCGTATCGCAAGGCCGTCACTGGTTTGCTGATGATGGCCTCCACGTTCTCGTCATGTTGCCCGACGGACATGTCGGCGAATTGCTGTTAAATCGAGAAACATTGACCTGGGAAACAGTAGGAGCCAATCGCGAGCAACGCACAACCGTTTAGCCGAAAGCTGACGGCTGTAAGCTGACAGCTATCCGCTGATCGCTGCCAGTTTTCGGTACTTGATCCATTCATAGTACGCCATATAGCTGCTCAGACGCAGGCCGTGTAAGCCGTCGCGATAGCCGTTGAGCGTGACATAACGCCACCAGAAGTGGCGCAACGGCTGCGTAAACGGTGTGTAGCGTTTCGGCCGAATCCCGCGTTCATACAGAATCCCGGCGTCATAGTCGGTGTAGGCACGTTGCTTGGCGTGAAAATGCGCCGGATCGCGATAGTTGTAGTGGACCAATGGGTTTTTCAAATGGCCGATTGCGCCATTGACGACGGCGATTTCATGCACCGGTCGCTCATAATGCACGTGCCCATGGCGAAAAAGGCGCAATTGATAGTCGGGATACCAGCCGGCACCAAGCGTCAGCTTGCCGAAGATGTAATTGTGGCGCGGCACGTACCAGCCCATCTCTGACTGTGCTGCAATGACCTGTCGAATTTCGGCCGATAGCGCCTCACTACCCCGCTCATCCGCATCGACAAAAAAGACCCAATCCGTCTCCACTGCTGCCAACGCCGCATTGCGCTGCTGCGCGTAGTTTTCGAACCGCGACTGATACAGTTCCGCACCTGCATCGCGTGCCAACGCCACCGTATCATCATCACTATACGAATCAAACACGACGATGCGGTCGCTCCAGCTCATGCTGGCGATACACGCGATAATGTGTTCAGCTTCGTTATAGGTCAAAATAATTGTGGTCAGTTCGGGACACCGCGAAGCTGTTTGTGCGGCAGGAAAGATGGAGGGCTGGTTCGAATGGTCGGCCGAATCAAGCGTTGCCGGAGAAAAATCTGTAAACTGTGCCAAACCGGTACCCGTCTTCAGCCAACTTACGGCTTCGCCCACGCGTCAGCCGCCCGTTCATACGCATCTTTTAACTCAGGCAACGTTTCCTGAGCTGCTTTGCGTGTCAAGCCGGCACGCACGATACGTCGTGCCAGACGCAGCCGGATTCGGTCGTGGTGTTTGCGGTAAAACCGCGCACGACTCTCCCACAGGTTGACGATCGACTCACTCTGTATCTGCTTGGTGCTTTCGCCGCCGTAATGAATGATTTCGGCCGAAGGAACCGTAAAAATCTCCCACCCCGCTTCCCGTATACGCCAACACCAGTCAATTTCCTCGCAATACATGAAAAACGATTCGTCAAAGCCGTTTGTCGATTCAACTACCGAACGCCGTACCAGCATCGCAGCACCCAATGTGTGATCGACCTCAAACGCTGTCCCTCTGTAAGCACGTCGGGGATAACGGCCATTCAACGGCGTTTCATACAGGCGTGCGGGCAATGGCAAAAACTCAAACATCAACTGTCGCAGACCCGGAAAGGCAAAGGCGCTGTGCTGAAACCGGCCACTGCCATAAATCAGGCTCGGCCCTACCATACCGACATTGGGATGTGTGTCCAAAAAGGCAACCAGTTCCTTAATGGCACCTGGTCGAATAAGCGTATCAGGGTTGAGAACAAACAGATAGCGGGGTGAAGCGGTCAGTGCAGCGCGAATACCCTGATTATTGGCGGCACCAAAACCAGGATTGCCGTCATTGGCAATCAAGGCTACGTTGGGGAACAAAGAGCGAAGCACTTCCGGAGTGCCATCAGTTGAACCATTATCAACCACCCAGATTTTGCCCCGCAATCCGGCACGAAACAACTCGGCATTGACCGACTGCAGGCAATCTGCGAGATAATCGCGGACATTCCAACTGACAACAATGACGGCAACATCGAGCGAGCTACCGGTTACTGCCGGGTTTGCAGCAGAAACCGTCGACAATTTGCCGTTGCTGTTGTTATTGTCCATTCTCAAGAGTGTTGATAATAGCTTCTTCATCGAGATTCAGTTGATCGATAATAAAGCGTACCGGATCGTAAGCGGCGTTAGAGACAGGGGCAACGCCTTCCCAATCGAACAAATCTCCCGCACATAGCGATTGCGGACAGGTTGTCATACTGCCTATTGATGTCAGTGCAGCACCGACCTCGTTCGCCAATCCCAGGGGCATGTCAGGCCCAAATGCTACCGCTCCGTTGGGCATTTGGGCCGATAAATCCAGAATAGCCGTATCGATAAAAATACGGGTAGCAGTGTCCAAAACGGTCGATCGCGCATCGCGTATATGATAACCGCCGTCTTCAACATAACCGGAAACGACGACAAAGCCCTGACCGCTGCGGCGCGGAAAATTGCTGACAACGCGCCACAACTCGGGATCGTCTTCGCCAAAGTGCCAGGGGCGCTCATCATACGGCAAAATCGGCGGCACGTACGGTGCGGTAACGAAATCCAGTTCGGAATCGCCGTTCTCAAAGGCAATCAAAGCCGAGGGATAAGAATCGAAATTGACCGTTGATGCAATGTTTATGTCTTCGGCAGCAAACAAGGCGCGGAAATAGAGGCTGTTAATCAAATCATTGGCATCAGCTGTTCCCCAAATGCTGTCATTGAGATCGGCAAGTTCGCTTATGGGGCCGCCCTCGCGCTCGACAAGTATCATGGATGCCGACCAGGGCAAATTGTCGCGAAGACCTGTATATTGCACTTGCAGGTCACATTGGTCTGCCAGCGATGGATACGCCAGTGTGGGCATAAAGACAACGGTTTCGGCCGAATTGGTGCATGCTACGTCCATAAACTCTGCATAAGTCGCCGGCGTAACGCGTTCAAATTTCAGGCCGCTGGCGGCTTCCAGGTCTGCAGCCAAAGCGACAGAACGAGCGGCCAGCGCTGTTGCTTCAGTGACGGGTGCAAATACGAGACGAATCGGCCGATCGACTGACCCCAATGGCACAGGCGTTTCCGTGACCGGGATGAACACCTGGCGGGTCAATTCAACCGGCACCTGAACCGTTGCAAATACTTCGCGGGTCACCTCTACCTCGACAATGGAAGTTGTTTCAACTGTCACAACAGATTCGGCCGAATCAGATGACTGACAACCTGACATGAGCACGCCCAAGCACACCAACAACAGCAAAATAACCGGAAAAATCACGCGAAAAGAGTTGGGATGGGATTGCTTGATTGTCACGTTGTCATTCCGCAGAAAATAAAAACGAGTTTCGTTTTGGTTACGAAACTCGCCTGATTCTACCACCAATAAGTGGTGTCCAGTTATGCAGCTAAAGCCTGCTAATAATGGCTTCACGTTTGTCGGAAATGATTCGGCCGAGTAGCGAATTGCTGCTCATCCTTCATCGGATCGCTCCGGAATGACACGTGGCTCACACGTCTCCCAATTGCCTTCATCCGGCAAATCGAGCAGAATACTATGCGGATCAACACGATTATTGAATTGCGAGATTTCCACATCTTCGTGAATCAGACCAACCCAAACCGGCTGAGGATTGCGCACGCCAAACGGACCAGTCATGCGAATACCCCCGGTGATCACTGCGCGTTCACCCGGCATGAGGTAACGATAGCCGTCGATCTCTTCCAGATCAGCATCCGTCCCCACCGCCCAGCGATACGGATAATTGCTGATCTCATTCTCGTAGCCGACCGCCAGACGCCACGCACCTGATTCAGTGTGCCAACCCAGGGTGTTGTAGTTCCAGTCCGAATCGTACACCGTGCCTGGTTCCGGCCCTGTCGTGCGAATCGGTGTTTCACTGTAGTTCTCCAGTGTGACCGTAAAAAAAATCGTGTCACACAACTGTACCGCCGTGGCACTCAACTCAAATGTGTCACCCGTCACCGGGCTGAGAATGCGTGCTCGCGGCACACCGCCATATTGAATCGTCAACGCATCGCTGACGCGCATTTTCTGCCCTTCAGCATCTTCAGCAAGCGCGACAATAGTATAGGTGCCGTCCGGCGGCGGTTGTGCGCCAAAATCGACACCGCCTTCATAATCAAAGATATGCCATCCCGGCTCATCTGGAGGAACATCACGCGGCAACTCACTGATGTCGATCTGCGCCCCATCAGGCATCTCTAGATAAACACGCGTCGCAGCTTCTTTTTGCAGATTGAATTGAATTTGGGTGCGGTCAGCAATGCCGTCGCGATTCGGTGTGAAGATCGTGTTATCGATGACAAAATCGCGCATTTCGGGCAGTGCCGTATCACCCTCAGCAACCGTAAGTGTGCCTGACACTACTTCGCTGTGACCTGCTTCATCGGTTGCCTCAACGGCCCATTTATATGTGTCGTCAGGCAAAAGACGTGCCATGATTTCACCCTGAATCTGCTCTCCCGACAGGGTAAATCCATCGACGACGCCGCTGAATAAAACGCGATATTGTCCAACGCCGCGCGGTTTGGCCTGGCGAAAATAGTAGCGGTCGCCGTCTTCATTTTCAAAATAGATCGAGACATCAGCATTGCGCGTAATTTCGTACACAATCGGTGTAATGTCACTGTCTCCATCCGCATTGGGCGTAACGGTATCCAGGCTTACGGAGACATCACGCAGCAACTGACCGTCACCCCGATAAATGCGCGTAATTGCCAGCAATGCAACAGCGACAAGCGCAACAGCAATGACTATCGTTACGAGAGATGTGCGTGTACTCGCATTCATATGTCAAGTTTACCAAAGCGTATCAGGCCAGGCGAACGGTGCTTGCCCAACGCTAAACCTTCATGTTATGGATGCCGGACGCTAAACGCAGCACGAATTTCGCTGCTATCTAGTGGCTTGTTTTGCGATTGATCTGTGTCGGGAAAAGGAGTAGGACAGTTAGTTGCGTTTGCGCAGCCTTCGGCCGATCAAGAACACGATCATTGCCAGCACGATAAATCCGGATACGACGCTTGCCGTCGGTAGCGCAACCGAACCGACAACAATAGCACGGCTGTCAAGTCGCACTGTTTCGAGCAATATTCGGCCGATACCGTAAAAGATCAGATACAACGCTATCAAATCACCCGGCAACAAACGATCTTCGCGATAACGGGCCAGATAGTACAAAACACCGAACGCCAGCAAATTCCACAATGACTCATAGAGAAAGGCAGGATGAAAATTCGTAAAGCTTTCAAATCCTGCCAGCGGGCGATCAATGGCAATGCCCCAAGGCAAGTCGGTCGGACGTCCGTACAGCTCTTGATTGAAAAAGTTCCCCCATCGGCCGATAAATTGTCCCAGCGCCAGACCGACAACAGCCAGGTCACCCCAACGCACCCATGAAATATTGGCTCGCCACGCAAAGAGCAACAAACCAATCAAACCACCGACGATGCCGCCATAGATACCTAATCCGCCGTTACGCACATTGATCAACTGTTCAGGATTACGGAAATAATCGGCCGGTGATTCAATGCCAAAAGCCGCCATACTCGGCGACGGCGTAAACACATGATAAAGACGCGCCCCAATAACACCAAACACAATGCACCAGATGACGCCTGTCCAGACATACTCGGGATTCCAGCTGCGCCAGACAGGATCATCCATCCATGCAGCGTCAATATCCTGCTGCGCCTGCAATTGCGCTGCCACTACAGCCAAACCTTCTTTGCTGAGTCCCAGTCGTCGCGGATTCAATCCCCGCTGATACAACAACTCACCTGTTGTCTGGATTTTAGCTTTGCGCAAAATGGCGACGATTTCTTTATCCAGTTTGAGCTGGTCGATGGGTTGCTTGCGAATAGCGGCAGGTACTGCGCTCGTGAAAAGGTGGCGTGCGCGTTGTTCGGCCAGGCTGGCTACGACATAGCAACCCAGGATGACGCCGCCCATGATGACAACGCCATACCAATAGACACTCAGCCCCACCACAGGAATCGCAAATGCTACACGATTCGGCATCCATCCTGTTACAAGATGTGTGCCGAACAGCCCCGCCATGACGACAAGCAACAAGACAATGACGTACCAGTACGGTTCAATGCGTTTTTGACTCATAGGGCCTTATTGGAATAGTGGCAAGTGATCGACAGCTGTAACTATTTGCGGGTCTGGGCCTGTTTCCACACGTGTATGCCCCGCTGGACTACAGTTAACCAGGTGCCTACGGCCAGTATAATGACCAACCAATCAGGTCGGCCGATGAGCAGCAGGATGATAATGAGAATATAGCGTTCCACACGACTGAACAAACCGACTTTGCAATTGAATCCCAGTGTTTCTGCACGCGCACGAGAATAACTCACCATAATCGAACCAGCCAGAGCGAGATATGCGGCAAGCGTTAACCAATCACCACGCTCTGTACCGAGCTGCGTGAAATAAACGACGAAACCCCCAAAAAGGATCACCTCAGCAATACGATCAAGCGTCGAATCGAAAAACGCGCCAAATCCATTTTGCACACGGCCCAATTTCCGCGAAAGTGCACCGTCCAGCGCATCCAGCGGCGAGAAGATCATAATGGCAATACCAGCATAGAGAAACTGTTCGTTGATAATCAGCCATGCAAACAAAACATGCGCCAACAACCCGATCAATGTCAGTAAGTCGGGCGAAACATGCAATCGTGCCAACATCGATACGATGGGATCAATGATGAACTTTGTATTGGCACGCAGCAGATCCGTCAGTGTTGTTTTCTCATGTTTAGGGGAGCTGGATGTCGTCATAAAGGTCTCTCAACTTCACGTGTCGAATCTCGTCGAATGCTAACGAATGTCCTTCTACCTGTCAAGCGCGCACCTCTTTAATTGGCAACCTGGTCAAGCCGGAAACCAATCCAGGGCACAATCATCTCATCAGGGTGCAAACCGCCGTGGTGCCCGACCATACGCTTGATCGCCAAGTCTTCTTCGTCGGGGTTGAGATAGAGTGCCTGATCGCGTGCAATGACAACAACATCACCGATCCGATGCCGGGTTTCCGGTGCATAGGGTGGCGGGCCGAATAGACCGGATTTGAGTACGGATTCGGCCGAAACAGCAAGCAACCGATCGCCACATTGTTCATTGATCAGTGCAATTAACTCTTCAACCCGGCCCTGCCGTGCGTACAGATAGGCGACACGTGGCTCACCGGCCGAACGCATCAACTGCGCGTCCACAATCTGGGGATAATCCTTCACATAAACGTGCTGATCATGTGGGCCAACAATCTGACCGTGGTCGGCAACCAGAAAAACCACAGTCCCAACACGGGCTTGTGGCGACAATCCATCCAGAAGCAGCGCCTTGATTTGGCTCAGCAAGGTACGCGTTTCGCTGCATGTGGCTGCGCTCAATGGTCCGCGAAAATGGCTTATCGTATCAATCGTAGGCCAATAGCCGTTGATATACATTGGCTCACCTGGCTTTTGTTCCAGCAAGTCGCCCATTTGCACGAGCATATCTGCCATGCTGAAAACGCCGTAGTTCCCGGTCAAGCCCCTCCCGTGCATTCGGCTCAACGACGAATCCAGGATAGCTTGTCCTTTGAATGCGTAGGTCGGCACCCCTGCTGCTGTAAACTGCTCGCCGACACCCGGCCAGGCGAGAAAGGATTCTGGCTCCAGACCGGCATCGACCAGTGCATCTGATATGCGCTTAAAGTTGGGGCTCAACGTGATCATGAATGATAAAACGGCTTGTTCTGAATGAAATAGACGCAAACCCAGTAAGCCGTGCTGCGCCGGCGCGGCTCCTGTCCAAACGCTGGAGAGCGCGTTGACGGTTGTCGACGGGAAGACTGAGGTGATTCGGCCGAAAACGGCTGCTTCGTCAGTGAAAAAACGCATCCGTTCCTGCTCTTGGTCCAAAATATTTGCACCCATCGAATCGAGCAAAATGACAATGACGCGCCGCACGTCGCCCGCCAATGGTCGCCAAAACGCATCACGCAACGGTGGCAGTCCGGTAAACGGAATATTGAGCAGCGCAGCGACGGTTGCCGGGATATTGCCAATAGTATTGCCTGTGTAATCGGGTAGTACGAATTCGTCTGGTAAAGCAATCACGAAATTTTCTCCAGTGTGAACATTTTGCAATGGTAACACCAACGCCAGGAAAACGCTTCTGACATCGACAACTGTGGCATGAAAATAGCTACCTGAATCCGAACACCTTCAATCGGCCGAATTCGCTTCATCGGCATAACCAAAACAAACTGCTCCTCCGGCAAACTATTATTGCCAAACCACCTAAACAAAGTATAATGTACCAACTCTAGGGTCCGGGGTGTACTGCATTCCATGTGATTGCTACACCTGTATCGGATACGAAAATTCGAGAAGAAAAGTGTATGAATGATCAATCTGTAACTGGTGAAAGCCACCCCATGGATGCCTTGCTGGACCAATACCTCAGCTTCGGCGTACCCCAAAAAGGCGACATTCGCGTTGGCGAAATAGTAGCAAACCGCAATGGCGTCTTACTCGTTGATATCGGTGCTAAATCCGAAGGCATCATTCCTGCTGAAGAAGTCGAACAACTCGATACAGCACAGAACAAACTCCTGGCTTTGGGCAAAGAAATTCGTGTTTTTGTCGTTGATCCCGAAGATGAAGACGGCAATATCGTGCTCTCCTATCTCAAGGTCGCTGAAGAGGAAGACTGGAAACGCGTCGGTGAACTGATGAAAAGTGGCGAACAATGTGAATGCCGTGTCACCGGGTTCAACCGGGGCGGTTTACTCGTTCGTCTCTTCAATTTACGTGGTTTTATGCCCGCGTCACAGGTTGGCAGTGCAGTCAACGGCAGTCGCGGCGCGACGTCAGAGCAACAATACCAGTCACTCATCGGGACAACGATGGATGCATGTGTGCTCGAAGCTGACCAGGCACGTGGTCGCTTGATTCTTTCTGCACAGGAAGCAGAAAAATCTACTCGCAATATCCTGCGCCAGGAACGAATGGATAACTTGCAAGAAGGCGAGATATACGAAGGTGAAGTCATCAATGTCACCGATTTTGGTGCTTTCGTCGATATTGGTGAAATCGAAGGCCTTGTTCACCTTTCTGAACTGAGCCACAAACACGTCAGACGACCTCAGGATGTGCTTTCAGTCGGAGATCATGTCAAAGTTTCAATCCTCAATATCGATCGTGAACGTCAACGCATTGCACTGAGCATGAAACATCTTGAACCCGATCCATGGGAGCAAATTGAGGATCTCTATCAGGTCGGTCAATTAACCCAGGTGACGATTACGCAGTTGGCGAAATACGGCGCATTTGCCCGCATCGACGACGACTATCGTTTTGAAGGGTTGATTCACATATCCGAACTGTCGGAGGAACACGTCCGCCGCCCCAATGATGTCGTCAAAAAAGGTGATCAGGTTACTGCACGCATTATTCGCATTGATGTGGATCAAAAGCAGATCGGACTGAGTCTCAAGCAAGTAAGCTCAGAGAAATATGTCGACCTGGATCTCGAGATGGCGTCAGAATAGAAGCTTGTACAGACATCTTTTCGACCTGTCAGCGATTAGGTGAATCTACTGAGAAAATCTAAGCATTGAACACAACATCACGATTTTTTAATAGCATTTTTATGTGGTGGTGGTAACGTTGGAAGGTATCGAAAGCAGGGCATGGAATCATGTCTCTATACTAGACCTTTAATAGTAACCATATGAGGTGTTAAGCTGTGAACTCAAGTAGCTGGGAACGGTTTACAAAACGGGCGCGCGAGGTTCTTCGGCTGGCTCAAGATGAAGCCAAGCGATTGAACCACAGCTATATTGGTAGTGAACATCTGCTGATTGGCTTGATGCGCGAAGACGGTGGGGTAGCCGGTAAAGTCTTGCGTGAGTTGGGATTGGAAACAAATCGCGTTCGCGCGGTTGTGGAACGTTTGTCTGGCGGCAAAAGCGCAAGTACACCGTTTTCAAAGATCGAACTCTCACCAACCACAAAGCGTCTGTTGGAATATGCGCTGGAAGAAGCGAAGCGCATGCAACAGCATTATGTTAGTACCGAGCATTTGTTGCTCGGCATGGTGCGGCAAAATGATGGCGTTGCTATCGAAGTGCTGCGCAAATTCGGCGTCAGCCCGGAACAGGTGCGTCGTCAAACACGACGTGTTTTGCGTGAAAGTCCTCAAAGCAGTTCTGAAAGCAAACCTAAAACACAACGTACGCCTACCCGCAGTACCAAAGAAAAGAGCAAAACGCCTCTCGTCGATCAGTTGGCGACAGATCTGACCAAAATGGCGGAAGAAGGTAAGCTGGATCCGGTTATCGGCCGAAAAACCGAAATCGAACGCGTTATTCAGGTACTGGCCCGGCGCACCAAAAACAACCCTGCCCTCGTCGGTGAACCCGGCGTCGGCAAAACAGCCATCGTCGAAGGACTGGCGCAGCGCATTGTTGAAGGCAAAGTTCCTGATACATTGCTTAACAAACGTGTCTTACAACTTGATGTCGGCAGCCTCGTAGCTGGAACAATGTATCGCGGCCAATTTGAGGAACGCCTTAAACGCGTCATCGATGAACTCAAAGCCAGCGACGCTATCCTCTTCATCGACGAAGTCCACATGCTGGTCGGTGCCGGTTCTGCCGGCAGTTCAGTCGATGCGGCTAATATACTCAAACCCTCCCTGGCGCGTGGTGAATTGCAGTGCATTGGTGCAACGACACTCGATGAATACCGCAAAAATATAGAAAGCGATGCTGCCCTCGAGCGCCGTTTCCAACCTGTGCGCGTTGACGAGCCATCGCCCGAAGATGCTGTATCGATTTTGCTTGGCATCAAAAGCGCTTACGAGCAACACCATAATCTGGTCATTACCGACGAGGCCATCGAAGCGGCGGTGAAATTATCGACACGATACGTTACCGAACGCTTTTTGCCTGACAAAGCCATCGACCTGATCGACGAAAGTTCATCGCGTGTCCGTCTGTACCGGGGTACGCAAGTCGGTGATATGCGCGAAATCTTTGAAGAGTTGCGCGAAATCCGTGAAGAACGTGACCAGGCAGTAGAAGAAGGCCTATACGATCGCGCCAATGCGTTGCGCGAAGATGAGGAAGAATTACAGCATCGACTCGATGCGATGCGTGCCGTCGATGAAGAAGAAAATCGGCTGCACGTTGCACCGGAGGATATCGCTGAGGTGCTGTCAATGTGGACTGGTATTCCCCTATTCCAGTTGACAGAAGCGGAATCATCCCGTTTGTTGCGCATGGAAGATGAATTGCGACTCAACATCGTCGGCCAGGATGAGGCCATCACAGCAATCGCCAAAGCGGTGCGACGTGCTCGAGCCGGACTCAAAAATCCACGTCGGCCGATAGGCTCATTTATCTTTCTCGGCCCAACAGGCGTCGGCAAAACTGAATTAACGAAAACATTGGCCAAATTCCTGTTCGGCAGTGAGGAAGCATTGGTGCATCTTGACATGTCGGAGTTCATGGAACGCCACACCGTTTCACGCTTGATTGGATCACCACCCGGATACGTCGGTTACGAAGATGCAGGTCAGCTTACTGAGGCATTGCGCCGTCGTCCCTACTCCATTGTGGTGTTTGACGAAATCGAGAAAGCCCATCCGGATGTGTTCAACATCTTGCTGCAAATCATGGAAGAAGGTCATCTTTCGGACTCGAAAGGTCACATGGTTGATTTCCGCAATGCCATGATCATTATGACATCAAATGTCGGTGCCTCGACATTGAAACGCACACCGGACTTAGGCTTCGCTTTTACTGGTGATCCGGTAACTGAAGCAGAAAGTGCCCATCGCGAAATGCACAAGAAGTTGATGGAAGAGTTAAAGCGTCGCTTCCGGCCCGAATTTGTGAACCGTGTCGACAGTGTGATTGTCTTCCGACAGTTGACCGAAGAAAACATCATCTCAATTGTTGATATTCTGCTTTCACAGCTAAATGAAAGATTGATCGACTATGACTTGATTATCGAATCAACACCGGAAGCAAAAGATTGGCTGGGCAAACACGGATATGATCCGGAATTCGGTGCCCGACCGCTACGCCGCTTGATCCAGGTCGAAGTGGAAGACAAATTGTCTGATGCGATGCTGTCTGAGCGTTTCAGTGCAGGCGACACCATTGTCGTGTATGTTGAGGATGACGGTATCGTCTTGCGCAAACTCGAGAATCAAGACGAAGAAATGGAAGAACCGGCATTACCACTGTAATCGGCCGATCGATTTAGTTATATTTGTAAAGCGCTCTTACAATTGTGAGGGCGCTTTTTCTTTGAGCAAAACTTGCTTACAATTGGAGCAAAGTTTTTGACAGGGAGACATTCAGATCATGGAAGTAATGCGTCCGGACCTTTCGGCCGAAAAACCGGCGATTGTAGCCTACATCGAATATCTGGAAGATGAATTGTCGCAACTACGCAGTGCGAAAACGGACCGCACATCGGCCGAAACTACGCCTCTTGAGCCCAGTGAACCACCAACAACAGTGAACGTCATTTCAATTACGGCCGATAATTGCGCCAAACGCACACCGCGTCACAATTATCTACGCCAACGACGCGCCGGTATGGGCGTCTTCGACATTGAAACAGACGAAGAAGCGCCGCCCGCCTTGTTGGCAATTGCCGATGTCGACGAGAGCATAATCCTGTTTACCGATCAGGGACGCGCATTTCGCTATCCGGTCGCAAAACTACCGGAAACCCAACTGCGAGGGCGTGGCACATCATTGGTCGAACCACTTAACCTGCTTGCCGACGAGCGCATTATCGCTGCCCTACCCGAAAATGGCGGCACATATGTATTGCTGGTCAGTCAACGCGGGTGGACGCGACGCGTACAGCGAACTTACCTGGGTCCACGCATGTATCAGGGCCAGCGATTTCACAAACTCAGCGAGGGTGGCTATTTGACCGGGGCCGCCTGGAGCAATGGTGATGGTGATATCTTTATCGCTACACGAAATGGGCTCGGCATTCGCTTCGACGAACAGCAAATTCCGGCACGCGGCTGCCTGGGATTGCGCGTTGCACCTGATGATGAAGCGATTGCTGTAGTAGCTACCCATGACGACGGTGGTGTCTTCTTGCAGAGTGATGATGGTAAAGGAACAGTGCGGTTAATGGAGGGCTTTCGCAAAAACAAGGCGCCGGGCGCCGGTGGAAAAGTCGTCATCAAAACTGAACATCTGGTAGGTGCGACCTCTGTGTCAGCCGGAGATGATCTGTTCTTGATTTCGCGCTTGAGTAAAATCATTCGCTTTTCGGCCGATGAGGTTCCGACAAAAACCGGCGTCGTCCAGGGTGTTAACTGTATGAGCCTGCGCGGTGACGAAGTCGTTGCCGTCGTTTCCTGCTCTACTAACAGTAGGGAAGCAACCGACGAGGCATCGTGACAAACCAACTGTCTGCGCTGCACGCAACGATGCGTGCCTGTCGGCTGTGCTACGATGCCGGTCACGATATCGTGCCTGGCGCTGTTTTCTCATGCGGCACCGATCCAAAGTTGCTGCTCATCGGGCAGGCACCTGGTGCTACCGAGGTTGAAGCTAAACGCCCCTTCAATGCCGGCAGTGGACGAAGGCTGTTCCAATGGCTGGGCGAAGCCGGCTGGGACGAAACCGCTTTTCGCGCACGCCATTACATGACATCCGTCACTAAATGTTATCCAGGCAAGACGAGCTCTGGGCGTGGGGATCGCGTTCCTGACAAGCATGAACAGGCGTTTTGCCGACCGTATCTCGAACAAGAGATCAGATTGGTCAATCCCCGCGTCATTGTGCCGGTCGGTGGGCTGGCTATCAAGCTTTTTTTCCCAGCCAAATACAAGTTGAACCAGATTATTGGCACAGCTCATTACTTTGAGCCAGAAATTGTTGCGGAGCACAGTGGGGTTGTTTATGACATCACGCTGGCTCGACCGGTGGACGGCGTGATTGAAGGATTCGGCCGATATATCGTCCCCCTACCCCATCCATCCGGCGCAAGTCTATGGCCTAACAAACCACAAAACCAGGCATTGATCAACCGTGCTGTTCAGATGCTGGCCGCACTCCGCACCAGGCTAAATCTCTAGACCGAGCTATTCGTTGACCAGATAATCGGCTGCAACCCATCCCCGATTTCCATTCTGAGATTCCACCAAACGCCACACAACATTATCAACTGTCTGCTCCCCTTCCAATAAAAAGACAATTGCTTCATGCGCTATCAACTCTACCACTTCACCACCCGGCACAGTACGCATGTATAGCCCATTGGGGCTGTTAACCCGTGCTGATGGTGCTGAATTCGGCGGTTGTGTGGGTGTCTCTACCGGTGTCGCGACAGGGGCTGGTGTTGTGTCAGTTGTGTCACTGGCAGCAGGCGTGAAAGTCGGTGGCGGGGCAAGCGCATCATCGGTTATCTCCGTAACAGTGGCTTCTGGAGACAGTGTAGGCGGTGCTGTGGGCGTCGCGTCTGCTGTGGGTGTTGGCATGGAACCGGCGGCATCTCGATCTTCTGTTGGGGTACTAACGGGGAGCGTTGGCGAAGGTAAGGCAACCGGCTCTTCGGCCGATGCACCTGACGGCAATATGCTGGCACCGCCAATAACCAACAACACAATGCCTATTGCGGAAAACACAATGGCGGTAAGCCACGATCCCAACATCGAGATACGCGCTTCTTGTCGCCCCACATTGTAACGGCGTCCCTTTGTGTCCCCACGAGCAACAAACCCACGCACAAAATAAACGACAGCCAATACGAGGAAAAACAAAGCCAGGAGCAGGATGGCAATATTGATGATCTGCATAAAGTCTGGCACGCCAGTTTTTCCACCTTAAACTATTCGTAACCTGTTTTGGCTTCCTGCCACAACGCTTCCAACTGCTCAATACCGAGCTGCGTCAATACTAAACCGTGATCAGCAGCAAGGCGTTCAACCGTGTGAAAGCGAGTTATAAAGCGTTGATTGCTGTCCCGCAGTGCAATTTCAGCGTCGATGTCGAGCCAACGCGCTACGTTCACTATGGCAAAGAGCATGTCCCCCAACTCAGCATGTCGCTGTTCCGGCGTTTCGGCCGAATGCAACTCGGCAATTTCCTCATCCACCTTTTGCCATACTTCGTCGATCGTCGACCAATCAAACCCGACTTTGCCGACTCGTTTCTGGATCTTTTGTGCGCGAGCCAGCGCCGACAATGTCCCCGAAATATTATCAAGAGCCGAAAGCGCTGTCGAGGAGTTCTCCTGAGCTTTAATCGCCTCCCAACTTTTAACCAGATCGTCAATATCATTGACTACCGCATCTCCCCACACATGAGGATGGCGCCGCTTGATTTTCGCGTCAATCTCAGCTACTACTTCAGTTAAAGTAAATTCATCCACTTCAGCCGCAATCTGTGCCTGGAAAACGATATGCAGCAAAACGTCACCTAACTCTTCGCGCAGTGCATCCATATCGTCTGCATCGAGCGCTTCGATGACTTCAGCAACTTCTTCGATAAATCCGGCACGCATCGATTGTGGCGTCTGCTCTCGATCCCACGGACAACCGTCAGGTCCGCGCAAAATAGCGATGGTTTGCGCAAACCCGGCCAACGAACCTACGCGCGGTAAGGGCGGAATGTAGAGGCAGGTCAGATTGCGTATGTGCTCACTGCGATCAATGGCGTAAAGGAACGTACTCTCAATCGATTCTTGAATGCCGCCGGCCTCATGAACAAGCGTAACGGCGTGCTCATCAGGATAAATGCGCATCAAGGCCAGCTTCAACTCGGACGCCATAAAACGACTAAAAACCTGTCCTAATAGCGCAGGTGTATCCGGATTAAGAGGCGGATGATCAAAACGTGCGATATCGATAGCGTCAAACAGTTGCAAGCCGTTCATCCCATCATAACCTACTGCCGTCAACACCGGCTCGATAAAGCTAAGACCGGCCACGATGCGCACAGCAGTGCCCTGGGGCGCGTTGGCAATTATGCCTGATACAGTTGCTTCACCGACATTGGGATGACCGGGTACGGCGTAGATAATCGGCTGCTGCTGCGCCAATTCGAGAAGAGTGGTAACGATCTGTGTGTAAACGGCTTCAAAATCGGCCGATACAACATACAAATCGTCAAAACCGATCACTTCGACAGAACAGGGAAGCTGTGCAACAACAGGATGATCAACCGTGCGCACAAATACCCGGTCCGCACCGGCAAGTAGCTCCCATGCTTCACGTGTGACAAATCGCGCGTCACTGGGACCCAAACCAATAATCGTAATGTCTGCAATCACAGAATCCATTTGTCACAACACCCTGTAAAGCAAAAAGGCGAGCACTTACGCTCGCCTTTGAACTGTCTTGAAAAGAACTTTGCCCAAAGTTGCAGCCTCATACAAGATCGCGCATCGAATAAAGCTCTTGATTTTCGGCCGAACATCTACATGCGGCCATCGCAGCGCTTAACGTTTCGTGTATGTCGGCGCCTTGCGGGCACGCTTCAGGCCAGGTTTTTTGCGCTCTTTCACACGTGGATCGCGCGTCATGTGGTTGTTGACACGCAGTTGACTGCGCAAATTCTCGTCATATTTGACCAATGCACGCGCCAAACCCAAACGTACAGCCGCCGTTTGACCAGTAACGCCACCGCCCATCACCAGCACAGTGACATCCATTTTTCCGGCAAAATCGGTATCAGTCAACGGACCGACCAATGTTTCGTAATCTCCAAAACGCGTGAAGTACTCTTTGACTTCCTTGCCGTTGACGATAAACTGTCCGCCGCCTTCACCCGTCGGATAAATACGAACACGAGCGGTAGAACGTTTTCGTCGGCCGATACCTTCAAAATATTGTTGCTTCTGCAATTCTTCCATCAATCAACTCCTGTGAATATCAAGCTATCCTGCTTGATCGCAACCCGGTATAGGCTGCACAACAGATTGTCTTGCTCGTTTCGTCACTGTGCGTCTGTAATGACGAGAACTCCCAACTAAAGCTCCAACACTTCGGGCATTTGTGCCTCGTGTGGATGGGTTGGCCCCGCGTAAACTTTTAACTTCTTGGCCATTTTACGACCCAGGCGATTCTTTGGCAGCATGCCACGTACGGCAGCCGTAACTGGTCGCGTAGGATGATTTTCAAGCTGATCACGCAACGAAATCGCTGTCAGACCCCCCGGATAGCCGGAATGCCGATAATACATTTTTTGTTCCAGACGACGCCCCGTGACGTGGATCTTGTCAGCATTAATCACAATCACGTAATCACCGCAATCGACAGATGGATCGTAATACGGGCGGTGTTTGCCACGCAGGATGGCTGCAACACGAGACGCCAGGCGACCCAATGTCTGCCCATCAGCATCGACCACATACCATTTATGCTCAATATCGGCCGATTTTGTTACATATGTTTTCATAACCTATTCTCCAATTCGAGCCACCCGCTCAGAAATCCAGATCGTACTCAACAGCGGTCAGAACCAATCCATGAGGTGGCGCTGTCTGACCTGCAAAACGTCTTTCTGCTCCACTCAGAGCAGCAACAAACTGCTCAGGCTGCCAGGTTCCATCTCCAACCGCCTTCAGCGTTCCAACGATACTACGCACCATGCGATACAAGAATGCGTTCGCTGTAATTCTAAAGACCAAAAACTGATTTTGGCGTCGCCACTCCGCTGTGTACACATGCCGCACACTATTCATACCCTGTGGCGGTTGTCCAAACGTCGCAAAATCATGTTCACCAACTAATTTACGCGCCGCCTCACTCATTTTCTCAATATCAAGCGGCTTGCGCACATACCAACTGCTCAAGCGATATAGTGGTTGGCGCGTCTCAGCATTGTAAATCGAATATTCATACGTTCGACGCCTGGCATCAAATCGTGGATGAAATTCAGCGCTAACTTGTCGGACATCACAAATGACAATTGTCGCCGGTAAATTTGCATTGATAGCCCGTTGCAAATCGTGCTGTCCATGTCGCCAATCCAAATCAAAGCTAATGACCTGCCCAGTTGCATGGACACCAGCATCCGTTCTACCTGAACCAGTGATCGTTACCGGCATTCGCGCAATTTCAGACACAACCCGTTCAATTTCACCTTGAATAGTCGGGACACCAACCTGGCGCTGAAAGCCTTTAAATGTTGTTCCATCATAGGCAATCAACGCTTTATAGCGTTGCTGTGTCACATTGCTCGTCAGCCCTAATTCTCCTCAACCAGCATCAAAACAGCCATTTTGGCATTGTCACCGTTACGACGGCCCAATTTGACTATGCGTGTATAACCACCGGGACGATCAGCGAAACGGGGCGCAATCTCATCAAACAACTTGCGTACCGTATCTACTTCGTACAGATCACCTTCTTCGTCGGTAATAATCCGCGTGCTGGCCATGCGTGCAGCTGCAATGCGCCGCGCATGGACCTCATTTGCCGGATCGATTTTCCCGCGAACAACACCACGCTTAGCCACGGTAATCATTTTTTCGGCCGCCGGACGCAACATGCGTGCCTTCGCCTCTGTCGTTACAATTTTTTCATGGGCGATCAAGTCAGCAATCAAGCTTTTGCGCAATGCCTTGCGTTGACTTGTATCGCGTCCCAATCGTCGTCCTGATATTCGATGTCGCATCGCTGTTCCTCGTAAATTGCTCTAGGCAAATGTCTGCCGATAACGGCACGTCCTCATTGGGACAGCCTCAGTCGCAACCATTATTCATCTTCTTGTGCCAGGAATCCCTTGGCACGCAATTGCTGCTTCAACTCATCCAGTGATTTTTCGCCAAAATTGCGAATTGCCAACATAGTTTCTTCACCACGATCGAGCATTTCCAACATCTCTCCCACGCGTGTAATACCCGTACGTTTGAGAGAATTGAACACCCGAACACTAAGGTCCAGTTGCTCAATGGGCGTATCGTACCATTCGTTGGGGATGAATTCTTCTTTTTCTTCCTCTTCGACAGGAGCCAACGACTCTTCGCTTACACCGGCCAGAGGACGCAAATGCTGCATCATGATTTGCGCAGCTTGTGCCAGTGCATCTTCCGGCTTGATTGTGCCATCTGTCCAGACTTCCATCACGATCTTGTCGTAGTCAGCAACCTGACCAACACGTGTTTGCTCGACACTGTAGGCAACACGTCGTATCGGGCTGAAGATCGCATCAATTGGCAGTTCACCAATCGGCAAGCGTCCTCGATCTTCGGCCGGTGAGAAACCCCGACCAGTCTCGACAGTCATTTCAATTTCGACAAACGCTTCTTCTGAGTCGACGGTAAACATATACAGGTCCGGATTTACAACGATGACTTCAGCTGGCCTAATCAGGTCAGCGGCCGTAACTGTACCGGCACCGTGAACTTCTAAACGCAATCGGGCTGTGTCACTGTCATGCAAAATCATGCGCAACTGCTTGATATTCAGAATCATCTGCATCATGTCTTCACGCACGTACGGAATTGCCGAGAATTCGTGAGGCACATCGCTCACACGAATTGATGTTACGGCTGCTCCAGGCAACGACGATAGAAGCACACGACGCAAAGCATTACCGACGGTCGTTCCAAATCCTCTTTCCAGTGGGGCAATTGTGAACTTACCATACTGCTGCGAAAGCGCGTCACTTTCTATTTTAGGTAAAACCAGGCTATCAATGGCCAAACCATTTCCTCCAACGGCAAGCATATTTCATTTAAGTATGAATGCCAGACCTATTATGCTTTAACGGGAGTAATACTCGACGATCAGCTGTTCGTTAAGTGTCACGTCTATATCTTCGCGCTTGGGCAAGTCAATGACTTCGGCCGATAAGGCTTCCGGATTAACCGATAGCCAACGTGGCGCTTGACGATCGTCATATTCCTGACGCAAGTCGCGGAAATACGGCCGACTCGTGCTTTCCGCACGTACCGCCACTGTATCACCGGCACTTACCAATGCAGAAGGCACGTCAATTTTTCGGCCATTCAGGACAACATGTCCATGTGAAACCAATTGGCGGGCGTGAGCACGCGAACTAGCCAAACCCATGCGATAAACCACATTGTCCAAACGGCTCTCTAACAAAATGAGTAAGTTTGAACCCGTCAGGCCAGGTTGCTGTTCTGCATTCTTGAAATAGTTACTAAACTGACGCTCAAGCAAGCCATAAATACGACGAGCTTTCTGCTTTTCACGTAGCTGCAACAAATAGTCCGATGCACGCCCACGTCGGAATTGTCGTTGCGGACCATGCTGCCCGGGTGGGTATGCACGGCGCTCCATCGCACATTTGTTAGTCAAACAACGCGACCCTTTCAAAAACAACTTCTCGCCTTCACGGCGACAAAGTTTACATACTGGACCAGTATATCGTGCCAATTTTGCCTCCTACACCTGATTAAAATGAGGTTTACAGGTTTGGCGTCCCTTCATCCCTCAGTTAAAAGTGTAATTGATACTTACAATAATTGATGAACTATGTGCAGTTACAAACTACTCTAAACACGGCGCTTCTTCGGGGGACGACAGCCATTGTGTGGCACCGGCGTTACATCAGAGATTGAGCGCACGTCAATGCCAGATGACTGGATAGCGCGAATAGCCGATTCACGGCCTGGCCCGGGACCTTTGACAATAATGTCTGCCCGTTGCATTCCAAAAACATCTTTAGCCGTACGTGCGGCGTTCTGCCCAGCCAAGCGGGCTGCGTATGGTGTACTCTTGCGCGAACCTTTGAAGCCCACGTTGCCACCGCTTGCCCAACACAGCACGTTACCGTTACTGTCTGTCATGGAAACAATCGTGTTGTTGAAGGTAGCACGAATGTGCGCCTGCCCTTCCGCAACCAGTTTCTTGGCTTTTTTTCTCGTCTGTGATTGTGCTCTTCTACGACCCATTTTTTCCTCAGCTAGCGAAATTTCTCAAAACAAATACCCTTAAAAGAGATTTGAACAAGAAATCACATTTGTTGCCTACTCTATGCTCTAAATGACAATGCAAACATACACTATGTAGTTACACTATCAATTGGCAGCAAACCACTTACTACTTGCCGCCGCGACGTCCGCGACCTGCTACTGTCTTCTTCGGTCCTTTGCGCGTACGGGCATTGGTACGGGTACGTTGACCGCGTACGGGAAGATGGCGACGATGACGCAAACCGCGATAGCATCCAATCTCGCTCAGACGTTTGATATTGAGATTAACCTCGCGACGCAAATCGCCTTCAACCTTGTAATCGCGCTCAATAATCTGACGCAATTGGGTAACCTCAGACTCCGCCAAATCCTTCACACGTGTGTCAGGATCAACACCGGCTTCGGCTAAAATTGCCTGGCTGGAAAACTTCCCGATCCCGTAAATATATGTCAGACTTATTTCTACCCGCTTGTTTCGCGGAATATCAACACCAGCTATACGAGCCATAACATCTTACCTTCTTACCCTTGCCGTTGTTTGTGATTTGGATTGACACAAATCACGCGCACAATGCCTTTGCGTTTGATGATTTTACATTTAGGACACCGACGCTTTACAGATGCCGACACTTTCATGTTTCAATTCTCCAGAGAACAATCGCTCATCGATTGTTCTCACTGTTGTTCCTGCGTTGCGAGGCTTGCGGAAGCTTAATCACATCACTGGTAATTAAACAATGTGACCGCACTCGGCCACCACAAGCGCGATCAATAATTATCGCAAAGACTCCGAGATTTGTCCAACAACTCAGTCAATAAACTGACTATCTAACATCGAGTTAACCAAACTGTCCAAAACACTGCGCCTAAGCCGGTTCAAATGATTGACGCCTTGCTACTTGACTGATGTAAACAGAGCAAACGTTGATCGAATTTGACGCGGCGATCTGTATCAGCCAGGTCACTTGATAAAACCTTCGTAGTTGCGCATCAATAATTGAGCTTCGAGTTGGCGCATCGTATCGAGCACAACGCCCACAACAATGATCAAACCGGAGCCAGTGATTACCAACGCGCTCTGTTCAAGACCAATCAATTCGGTGCCAAAGATAAGCGGCCACAGCACCACCCCAATGAATTCCATGATACCAGGCGTAATGGCGACAATCGCCAAGAAGAATGCACCAACAAACGTAATGCGTCGCACCACCTTTTTAATGTATTCTTGCGTACGTTTTCCTGGTCTGATACCGGGAATAAAACCACCTTGTCGCTGCAGTGTTTCGTGAAGACGTTGCTGAGTAACCATCACATCCGTGTAAAAGAACGTGAAGCCTACTACCAGCCAGAAATAGACGAACCAGTAGAAGAAACCGGATTGGGTACCGAATGTGTTGTAAACCCATTCGGAACCTTGTTGTATTGCATTGGGGTCCGTCGCAGCAGGATCACGGAATATTTGAGCAATCAAACCGGGAAATGCGAGGAGTGACTGCGCAAAGATAATCGGGATCATGCCGGCTGTGTTAACCTTAAGCGGGATGTATGTATTTTGGCCTTGATACGTTTTTCGTCCACGTACCCGGCGACCGTACTGTACAGGCACCCGTCTCTGACCTTCCTGAATCATCACAATGACGTAGGAGGTCACAAGCGTCAATATGATGAATGATATGATGGTAAACCACTTTGTGAATTCGTCCGGTATCGCCAGGATGCGTGCAAAGTTGGACGGAATCTGAGCAACAATACCACTGAAGATGATAAGTGATACGCCTTGACCAATACCGTCCTGTGTAATCTGTTCACCAAGCCAAATGGCGACCATGGTACCGGCCGTCATGGCGGTCAAAATAGTTACAGTTGTAACGATATCCTCAATCGAACCAAATCCAAAATTGGGCACTATTAAGTCGACGCCACCAAATTGGATGCCGATCAGATTGATTTGACCAATCGCTTGCAGCAATGCCATTGGTATCGTCAGATAATAGGTGATCTTGTTGATTCTGTTACGCCCGGATTCACCTTCTTGGGACAGTTCGTCCAGGTAAGGAATAATAGGCGTGACAAGCTGAATGATGATGGATGCAGTGATATACGGATACACGCCCATTGCCATCACCGAGAAGTTGGTGACGGCTCCACCAGACAACAAGTTAAGCGTGTCGATCAGCGCATTGCCCGAAACTTGTTCGCTTAAAACGCTTAACGCAGCTGCGTTAACGCCGGGAACAGGGATATTTGCCAGTAGCCGGTAAAGAATCAGGATACCCAGCGTAAACAAGATGCGCCGACGCAGATCTGGCAAGCTGAAGGCGTTCTGTATTGATTGAACCATTCACTAACTCCCGTTTTAGCGGTTGTGGAAGGTCTGCACGTGCTAGCGCAGCGGAATGATTTCGGCCGAACCGCCCACAGCTTCAATACTGCTTTTGGCGGAGGCTGAAAAACGATGCGCTTTCACCGTGAGTGGCACGTCGAGTTTCCCGTCACCCAGGATGACGAAAGGGTCTGACGGCCTTTTAATAAAGCCTAGTCCGACCAGGAACTCAGGATCAACTTGCGTGCCAGCTTCCAAATGTGCTAATCGGCCGATATTGATCGTCTTGTAATAAATTTTGCGCGTATTGGTAAAGCCACGCTTATACGGTAATCGCCGCGCTAAAGGCAACTGACCACCTTCAAAATAAACACCTTTACCACCACCGCTGCGAGCGCCCTGACCTTTGGTACCACGACCGGCAGTCTTACCCTGCCCGGCAGAAATACCACGACCCACTCGCTTACGCTTTTTCCGCGAACCGGGATCTGGGCGCAGATCGTGTAGTTCCATCTTATTTCACCTCTTGCACGTCAACCAGATGCGATACTTTATCGAGCATACCGCGAATGACGGGCGTATCATCATGTTCAACTGTTTGATTGAGCTTGCGCAATCCCAGCGCACGAATCGTGCCCTTTTGGCGCTGTGTGTACCCAATCGCACTTTTTCTATACGTGATCTTCAACTTACTCATCTTAGCAACTCCAGTCCTATCGACCACGGCTCCAGAACGGCGCTACTTCTACAACATCTTTACCACGGTCAGAGGCCACATCACGCACATCGCGCAAATTCTCCAAACCGTTCATCGTTGCTTGTATCACGTTCAACACATTGTTACTGCCCAATGATTTGGACAGAATGTCATGGTATCCGGCAGCCTGTACCACAGCGCGAACGCTACCGCCGGCAATAACACCCGTACCGGGTGACGCAGGCTTGAGTAATACTTTAGCAGCACCATATCGGCCGACAATCTCATGTGGAATAGTCGTGCCGACCATTGGCACCGGGTGCATTGCCTTCCGACCCCGTTCAATCGCCTTGCGGATCGCGTCCGGAACAGTACGTGCCTTGCCAATACCGACACCGACATTACCCTTGTTGTCGCCAACAACCACCGTTACGCGAAAAGCAAAACGACGACCACCTTTGACAACCTTGGCAACGCGATTGATATCGATAATACGTTCATCAAAATCAGAGCGCTGTTGCTCTCCTCGTCTTTTTCCCATGCTCAGCTCCTAAAAATTCAAGCCTGCTTCGCGCGCCGCTTCGGCCAACGCTTTGACACGTCCATGATAAATGAAACCACCGCGGTCAAATACAACCGTATTGATATTGGCTTCAAGTGCACGTTCGGCCACTGCCTTACCGACCAAAGTTGCCTGCTCTAGCTTGCTTTTGTCCGCCATTCCGGCTGCCAAGTCCTTGTCCAGAGAAGACGCAGCCGCCAATGTGTGACCTACCGTGTCATCAATGACCTGCGCGTAAATGTGATCCAGACTGCGGTAAACGTTCAGGCGTGGTCGCTGCGACGTTCCCGAAATATTCCTGCGCACCCGGCGATGCCGGCGCTTACGTGCAATTCGTGATTTTACTGCCATCTACACACCTTCTATACCTTACCAGCCTTGCCGGCTTTACGACGAACATGCTCGCCGCTATAGCGAATGCCTTTGCCTTTGTATGGCTCCGGTGGCCGTGTCTTGCGGATATTTGCCGATACTTCACCGACAACTTGCTTGTCAATTCCAGAGACAATAATCTTCTTACCGCGGTCCTGCACATCAAACGACAAATCGGCCGAAGGTGTGAATATAACAGGATGCGAATAGCCGACATTCAGTACAAGCTCGTTCCCCTTCATCTCGGCGCGATATCCGACACCTTCAACATCCAGTTCACGCATAAAGCCTTCGCTTACACCGTGCACCATATTACTCAACAAAGCGCGCGTCAAGCCGTGCAATGCCTTGTGCTGCTTGGATTCGGTAGGCCTCGACACAGACAGCACACCATCTTTCTGCTCAATCGTCATATCAGGATGAAATGCCTGAGACAGCGTACCCTTTGCGCCCTTCACCTGGACATTACGGCCATTGATCTCGACCTTCACACCCTTCGGGAGCTCAATTGGCAAATTTCCAATTCGGGACATGCCAACCTCCGTTAATAAATTCGGCAGAGGACTTCGCCACCTACACCCAGGCGGCGTGCCTGCTGACCAGTCATCACTCCCTTGGAAGTCGTCAGAATGGCAATACCCATTCCCTGCAACACCCACGGGATATTTTTCTTGTCGACATAGACGCGTCGTCCCGGCTTACTCACACGCTCAAGCGCAGAAATAACCGAACGCCGACGCCGACGGTCTCCGACGTACTTCAGCGTAACTCGCAAAATCGGCTGCGGATGTTCCGGAATGACTTCATAATCTTGAATGTAGCCTTCTTCCTTCAACACGCGTGCAATCGATTCTTTTACCCGCGAATGCGGGATTGCCACTGCGGGATGCACCCGCATCTGTGCATTGCGAATACGCGTCAACATATCAGCAATTGGATCACTCATTGTCATAGCGCACCTACCCTACCAGCTAGATTTCACAACACCCGGAATGTTGCCTTTCAACGCTTCTTCGCGAAAGCAAATACGGCACAAACCAAAACGGCGGATATAGCCACGTGGCCGTCCACACTTGTTGCAACGATTGTGAACACGCACAGCATATTTGCGTTTTGTTTCACGTGCGATCATCGATTTTTTCGCCATTTATCACTTTTCCTCAACTCATATCTTGCTTGAAAGGCATCCCTAGCAGCGCCAGCAAGCGACGTGCTTCTTCGTCAGTTTTTGCAGTCGTTACAATGCTGATTTCCATGCCGCGTATTTTGTCGATTTTATCGTAGTCGATCTCCGGAAAGATCAATTGCTCGCGCAAACCTAACGTGTAATTGCCACGTCCATCAAATGCGTAGGGCGATACACCCTGAAAGTCTCGCGTACGCGGCAGCGCCACATGAATGAGACGCGTGAGGAATGCCCACATGCGGTCTTTACGCAACGTCACTTTAGCGCCAATTGCGCGGCCTTCGCGCAACTTGAACGTTGCGATGGATTTACGAGCAATCGTCACAATCGGTTTTTGTCCCGTAATCGTCATCATGTCATTGACGGCGTACTCAATAGCTTTTGCATTGTCCAGCGCCTCGCCAAGACCAACATTAACCACAGCCTTGGTAATGCGTGGAACTTGCATAATGTTCTCGTACCCATACTCTCTCATGAGCGTCGGCACAATCTCTTCTGTATATCTTTCTTTTAGCGGTTTAAACGCCATTTTTTACTCTCCAGGTTAAGTGGCAGGCCCGCTGTAATCCCGGGTGGGCGCCTGTGACGCCTCCTACGAAGATTAGTAAGCTACCTGGCTCACCTGTTTTTCGCTTTACCATGAAATTAATCGATATCTTTGCCGCTTTGCTTCGAGAAGCGAATGCGGCGTCCATTTTCATCTCGGCGGATGCCAACGCGGGTTGGCTTACCTGTATGCGGACATACGAGCATGACGTTGGAGATGTCCACCGGTGCTTCAAACTCAATAATACCGCCCTGCGTCTGACTGCTACCGGGGATTTGGCGTGGCTTCTGATGTTTTTTGACGACATTCACACCGGAAACAACAATTCGATTTTTCTTGGGTATCACTCGTTGTACATCGCCGCGAATTCCTTTGTCCTCACCGGCGATCACTTCAACTGAATCTCCTACTTTGATACGCATGGTTAAAACCTCTGTTTCGTTAAAGCACTTCGGGTGCCAGGGACAGAATGCGACTAAATCCCTTTTCACGCAATTCACGTGCAACCGGACCAAAAATACGGGTTCCTATCGGCCGATTATCGGGGTGAATCAAAACAGCTGCATTTTCATCGAACTTAATCGTGCTGCCGTCTTCACGTCGCATTTCCTTCTTCGTACGCACAATTACTGCCTTAACAATCGTGCTCTTCTTAACGGCCGAATTGGGAGCAGCTTTCTTCACCGTGGCCGTCACAATGTCACCAACTCCGCCATAATGCACAACCGAACCGCCCATAACCTGAATGACGAGCAATTCACGCGCACCAGAATTGTCGGCTACTTTCAATCGACTTTCCTGCTGTATCATGATGCTCTCCTATTTGGCGCGGGCCAAAATCGAAACCACAGACCAGCGCTTATGGCGACTGATCGGTTGCGACTCAATTATTTCGACACGATCACCCATACGACACTCGTTTCGTTCGTCATGCGCTTTATATTTCTTCACGGTACGCACAACCTTGCCATAAACAGGATGACGCCGGGCGCGTTCCACAGTGACAACAACAGTCTTATCCATTTTGTCACTTGTAACTGTACCAACTAAATGTTTACGTTGTTCTCTCATCGCTGCACCTATCCCAGCCTAGACCATTTTGATAAGCATCAACCAACTAAGCGCGACGCTCACGTCTGGTCTTCGGCCGTTTCTTGTTCAAATTCACATGCGTAACAGCCAATTCACTGCCACTCTCATCGCTAAACTTAACAAGCCAGGCGCTATCTTCATAATTGAAGTTTGCAACTGCTGTCCAAGCTTTCCCGGCAATCAAAGACTCAGTATCTGGCTGTTTTGCAGCCAGATCAATTGCCAGTTGACGCTGATGCAACAACGTTTCCATCTGGGCAATCTCGCGTCTTACAATACGAATACGGTTTGTATCCGAGAGTCGAGCGGCAGCGTTCTGAAAACGCAGATTAAACATCTCCGCCCGCGCATCTTCCAATTTCTCGATCAAAACTTCACTGCTGAAGTCGCGCAATTCCACTATGTTAGCCATCTTGCATACTCCTTATGAGTCTTCACGCGAGACGACCTGCACGCGAATCGGCAATTTATAACTTGCGCGCAGCAAAGCCGTACGAGCCACGTCTTCCGGCACACCGGCGATTTCAAACATGATTCGTCCCGGTTTTACAACTGCCACCCAATAATCAACTGAACCCTTACCTTTACCCATCCGTGTTTCAGCCGGTTTGGCTGTAACAGGTTTATCGGGAAAGATGCGAATCCAATATTGTCCGCGCCGACGCATGTGACGCACAATGGCCACACGCATTGCTTCAATCTGGCGGCTGGTAATCCAACCGGGTTCAACCGCTTGTAGACCAAACTCGCCGTTCAGAAGCGTTGTTCCGCCCTTCGCGTTACCACGCATGCGTCCGCGAAATTGCTTGCGATATTTCACTCGCTTTGGCATCAACATTGCATTGTCTCCGTTACGCGCAAATCAATATGCGCCTTACTCACTGATATAGACGTCAGTGGTCTCCATCTTCTTCGGCAAAATCTCGCCTTTATAAATCCAAACCTTAACACCGATTTTGCCAAATGTTGTGAGCGCTTCAGCGAAACCGAAATCGATGTCTGCCCGAATCGTGTTGCGCGGAACCCGCCCGTCACTTTGCTTTTCTTGACGGGCCATATCGGCACCCGACAAACGGCCACTGACCTCGATTCGAACTCCTTCGGCTCCGGAGCGCATTGTTTGCATGATGGCCCTGTTAACCGCGCGACCGTGCGATATACGCCGCTGCAGTTGCCCGGCAATATTTTCAGCTACAAGCTTGGCATCAAGGTCAGGCTGTGCAATTTCGGCAATATCAACCTTTACAGATTTGCCGGTCAAGTTGCGCAGATTAGCACGCAGCTTCTTGACAGTTTCACCTTTTCGGCCGATCACAACTCCCGGCTTTGCCGAATGAATCATGACCTGCACCTGATTTGGAAAGCGCTCTATTTCAATAAGCGAAATGCTCGCATGTCCCAAATTCTCTGTGATGTGTTCACGTATTTGCCGATCCTCATTGAGGAGGACGCGATAACGATCGCGTTCAGCATACCAACGTGTATTCCAGTCTCGAATCGCCTTCAGGCGAAAGCCTACAGGATGTACTTTTCGTCCCAACGTCGTATCTCCTTACTCATCAAAATCAACCGGATCACGTTCCGCCAACACAACGGTAATGTGCGAAGAACGACGCATCATCGGCTTAAAACGGCCACGGCCACCAAAGCGACCACCATACGGGCGTATCCGATGCCGTGGTCCATCATCTGCATAAATCCGGTGCACATACAGTTCTTCTGCGTCAAGTCCGTAATTCTGCTCGGCATTGGCGACAGCTGACTGAATCAACTTGAATACTGGTTCAGCAGCCTTGTTTGGCATATAGCGCAGAATATCCAACGCCTCTTGTGCGTCTTTTCCACGTACAACATCAACCACAAGGCGAGCTTTCTGCGGCGAGATGGAGAGATGACGAGCGATTGCTCTGACTTCAAATGCCTCAACCATGATTAACGACCCCTTCTCCGCTCAGACTTGGCGATATGACCGCGATAAGTACGAGTTGGAGCAAACTCGCCCAGTTTGTGGCCGACCATTGTTTCAGTGATATAGATCGGCACATGGCGACGACCGTCATGGACAGCAATGGTGTGTCCCACCATTTGGGGAAAGATGGTACTCGCCCGTGACCAGGTACGAATCACCTGCCGACTATTCGTCGAGTTTAGGTTATCAACTTTCTTCAACAGTTTCGGGCTAATATAAGGCCCTTTCTTTAACGAACGTGACATACTGTTACCACAACCCTTTTATCTTCTAACGGCGCTTCTTGGAACGACGACGAAAGATATACTTGTCAGTCGTTTTATTACGACGTGTACGCTTACCCAGTGCAGGCTTACCCCAAGGTGTTTTCGGTGCGGCCATGCCAACCGGCGACCGCCCTTCACCACCCCCGTGTGGATGGTCTCTAGGACTCATAGCAGAGCCGCGCACTGTCGGCCGAATACCACGATGACGCTTGCGACCCGCTTTACCGAGCTTAATATTGCCGTGCTCCTGGTTACCAACCTGCCCGATAGTTGCCATACACTCATGACGCACATACCGCTCTTCACCAGAAGGCAGACGCAAAGTCGTATATTGTGCATGATCACGCGCCAGCACCTGAGCTGATGTACCGGCCGAACGCACCATCTGCCCACCTTTACCCGGCTCAAGTTCAATATTATGCACTTGCGTACCGAGCGGAATGTCCTTCAACTGCATCGCATTACCGGAACGAATTTCGGAATCCTTACCGCTCATCACACTATCACCGACTTTGAGGCCAAGCGGCGCAAGAATGTAGCGCTTCTCGCCGTCAGCATATACCAGTAACGCGATCCGTGCCGTGCGGTTCGGATCATACTCAATCGAAGCGACTCGGGCAGGAATGCCAAACTTGTCACGCTTAAAATCGATTTCACGATAGCGTCGTTTGTGACCACCACCACGATGGCGAACAGTAACCTTCCCGCGCGCATTGCGACCACCATGTTTACGCATGCCACGAACGAGAGACCGCTCAGGCTGCGTGCGCGTAATTTCCTCAAAGGAATAACCACTCATATCACGGCGGCCTGGGGAAGTCGGTTTATAAACTTTTACAGCCATTTCATCCTCCGAAGTTGGCAGCGCCACATAACACTGCACCCTTCACTCAGGGTCGGTTATACCCCTTCAAACAAGTCAATCGAACCACTTTTCAGAGTAACAATTGCTTTTTTGAATCCAACTTTACGTACTGTGACGGCACGAAAACGACGTGACCGCTTTGCCGGCATGTTGATAACGCGCACCTTACCCACTCTAACTTTAGGCCAGGCCAGTTCAACCGCTTCTGCAATCTGCATCTTGTTGGCACGTTCGTCAACGATAAACGTATATTGGCCGATATCAGACTGACGGTTACTTTTTTCGGTTATCACCGGACGACGTAATACTTCTCGCCAGTGCATTATGCTTTCTCCTCGCCTAGGTAATCACTGAGTAGTTCCAGCGCATCCATCGGTACTATCAACTTACGATAGCCAAGCAAATCGCGTATATTGAGGTAAGTGGCACCTAGCGTTTTCACTGATGTTAAATTGCGTGCAGACAATTCCACATTTTGATTGTGATTTGCCAACAACAATAAGGCGCTATCGTTGCCGACCAAAGTTGATTGAATAGCTGCCATTGTTTTTGTCTTAGGCGCATCCAATTCAATTTGATCCAACACGACGATATCTGCATTCTGTGCTTTGGCCGACAAAGCCGACCGCAAGGCAGCACGATGCATTTTGCGTGGCATCCGTTTACTATAGTCACGCGGCTTCGGCCCGTGTGCCACACCGCCACCTACGAAGATAGGGGCGCGACGGCTGCCGTGCCGTGCATTTCCAGTACCCTTTTGACGATATATCTTGGCTGTCGAATAGTTAACTTCGCCGCGACTTTTGGCTTTGTGAGTGCCCTGTCGCGCGTTCGCCAGTTGACGCACCAATGCTTGATGCATCAATCCGCGATTGATATTTGCCTCAAAGATGAAGGCCGGCAATTCTATTTCGCCAACTTGTTCACCTGCCGTGTTATGAATTGGGACTTCCATTTGCGCTTTCTCCCTAACCCTTGACTGCGTCGCGCACAATTACAAGGCCACCTTTCACACCGGGAACGGCACCTTTCACTGCAATCAAATTCTTTTCGCTATCAATACGAACAACTTCAAGATTTTGAACTGTGTGACGATCACCACCATATCGTCCAGGCATTCGTTTGCCTTTAAATACGCGTGCGTTGCCAGATGTTGCTCCGATTGAACCAGGGGCACGCCAACGATCAGATTGACCGTGTGTTTTTGGGCCACCGCCAAAGCCGTAACGTTTCACGACACCGGCAAAACCACGCCCCTTTGTTTTGCCGGTTACATCTACTTTGTCTCCGGGTACAAATTGTTCGACGGTGAGTTGTTGTCCGACTGAATACTCTTCGGCAGTGCGTGTGCGAAATTCGCGAAAATAACGTACTGGCGGGATATCAGCGCCTTGTTTACGTGTTGGATGTTTTTTATTTGGTTTGAGTTGACCCAAATGTCCACGTTGCGGTTTATTGACCCGCATTGGTTTCGTTTCATGGAAACCAACTTGTACAGCATTGTACCCATCGGACTCGACTGTTTTAACCTGAGTCACGTAGCATGGTCCCGCTTGAATTATGGTGACAGGTATCGCTGCACCATTCTCACCGAATAGTTGGGTCATCCCTACTTTGATGCCCAGTATACTTTTCATCACATACCTCCAGGGACTGCCAATCACCCTATCTGGGTCGCATCATCCCATTCAATTCAATGACACGTTTGCTCGCTTACGGAATTGGGCAAACGTAGATTCGGCCGAAAAACTAGAGACGAATCTCAATATCGACACCCGCCGGCAAATTCAGGCGCATCAGCGTGTCAATTGTCTTAGCATCGGGATTCACAACGTCGATCAGACGTTTGTGCGTCCGAATCTCGAAATGTTCGTGCGAATCCTTATCGATAAACGAACTACGGCGCACGGTGAAGCGCTCTCTGCGGGTCGGTAGCGGAATCGGCCCCAAAACCTGAGCGCCTGTGCGCTCAGCCGTACCAACAATACGCCGTACCGATTGATCCAATACACGATGATCGTAAGCCTTTAAGCGGATTCGAATTCTCTGAGCCATGTTAAGCCTCAATAATGAGGGGTACTGGACAATAAACCATTACCCCTCATGCTGTAAACTATTTCAAAATCTTGGTGATAACACCAGCACCGACCGTCAGTCCACCTTCACGGATGGCGAATCGTCCACCTTCTTCCAGCGCTACCGGTGTGATCAACTCCACTTTCATGTTTACGTTGTCGCCCGGCATCACCATCTCCACCCCTTCCGGCAGTGTGATCTCACCCGTCACGTCCAGCGTGCGGATGTAGAACTGTGGCCGATAGCCAGGGAAGAATGGCTTGTGCCGTCCACCTTCATCCTTGCGCAGCACGTACACTTCACCTTCAAAGGTCGTGTGCGGTGTGATGCTTTTCGGCGCAGCCATAACTTGCCCACGCTCGATTTCGTCGCGCTTGATGCCGCGCAGCAGCAATCCCGCATTGTCGCCTGCTTCGACTTTGTCCAGCACTTTGTGGAACATCTCCATCGATGTCACCACTACCTTGCGGATGTCGTCGCGCAATCCCACGATTTCCACTTCTTTGCCCGGCAGCAATGTCCCGCGCTCGACGCGTCCCGTCACCACTGTGCCACGACCCTGTATCGTAAACACATCTTCTACCGGCATCAGGAACGGCTTGTCTATCTCACGCTCCGGCTGCGGTATGTATTCGTCCACCACCCGCATCAGCTCGTAGATCGGTGCGTACGCTTCGTCGCTGGTGTCGTTGCTCTCGCACTCCAGCGCTTGCAGTGCGCTGCCGCGAACAATCGGTGTCTCGTCTCCTGGGAATTCGTAGCTGTCCAGCAGCTCACGCAGTTCCAGCTCGACCAGTTCCAACAGTTCTTCGTCGTCCATCATGTCCACTTTGTTCAGGAACACGACCATCGACGGCACTTCGACCTGCCGCGCCAGCAGCACGTGCTCGCGTGTCTGCGGCATTGGCCCGTCCGGTGCTGATACAACCAGGATCGCTCCGTCCATCTGCGCAGCACCGGTGATCATGTTTTTGATGTAGTCACGGTGTCCCGGGCAGTCGACGTGGGCGTAATGCCGGTTTTCGGTCTCGTATTCAACGTGCGAAATCGCGATTGTGATGCCGCGTGCTTTTTCTTCCGGCGCGTTGTCGATTTGGTCGAATGCCGAAAAGTCTGCAAAGCCTTTCAGTGACAGTGCTTTCGTGATTGCGGCTGTCAAGGTGGTTTTGCCGTGGTCGACATGCCCAATCGTGCCGATGTTTACATGGGGCTTTTCGCGTATGAATTTCTCTTTTGCCATGTTTCAATACCCTCTATTGATTGCTGAACTCTTGTCTAATCGTGTCAAAAACAAGGCGCTGTCGAACACGCCAAATAGTTACTGATAACAAATGCACTCCGTCGATCAAACCTTACGCAATGCCGCGAACAATATCTGCAGCGATATTTTCTGAAACCGGCGCATAGTGATCGAATTCCATCGTAAACGTACCACGTCCTTGGGTCATTGAGCGCAATCTAGTCGCATAGCCGAACATTTCAGCTAGAGGTACCATAGCGCGAACGGACTGAATGCCTTCCAATCGCATTTCCATACCTTCAATGAGACCCCGACTGGCCGAAAGATTGCCAATAACATCTCCGACATACTCTTCAGGAACGACCGCTTCGACTTCCATCAGCGGTTCCAAAATGATAGACCGACCTCTTTCCAGACCCTCTTTCATTGCCATGGAACCAGCAACTTTGAAAGCCATTTCCGAAGAATCGACTTCGTGAAAAGAGCCGTCGACCAGTGTGACTTTAACATCTACAACAGGGTACCCGGCTTTTACACCGCTTGACAGCGCTTCAATCACACCCTTTTCAACCGGTGGGATGAATTCCTTTGGAATGGAACCACCGCGAATCGCATCGACGAACTCAAAGCCTGATCCTGTTTCGCCAGGCTCCACTTTGAGAATTACACGGGCAAATTGGCCACTACCACCGGTCTGACGCTTGAAAGTCATATCAACCCGATCGACTTCGCGCGTGATAGTTTCGCGATAGGCAACACGTGGCTTACCGACATTGGCAGCAACCTTGAACTCACGCAACATGCGGTCGACCAACACGTCCAAATGCAACTCGCCCATTCCGTACAGGACTGTTTGACCCGTCTGGTCATCGAAGCGGACCTGGAAAGTAGGGTCTTCTTCTGCCAGCGCACGCAGTGCAATACCCATTTTGTCTTGATCGAGATTAGTCTTTGGCTCAATTGCCAATGAGATAACCGGCTCCGGAAAATCGATAGATTCCAGCAGAATCGGATAATTACGATTACATAATGTGTCACCGGTAAACGTGTTCTTCAGGCCCAAAACGGCTGCAATATCACCGGCATAAACTGCATCAAGGTCTTCACGACTATCGGCATTCATGCGCACAATTCGGCCGAAACGCTCTTTCCGCTTATTACCTGCGTTAATTGCCGAACCACCAGCCTCAATTTTGCCTGAGTAGACACGGAAATAGGCCAGTTTACCCACATACGGATCTGTCACAATCTTAAAAACCAATGCTGCAAACGGCGCCTCATCAGACGGCGGCCGAAATTCCGGTTCATTTGTATCTGGGTGAATACCTTCAATCGGTGGGACTTCTATTGGAGACGGCAAATAATAAACGATGGCATCCAAAACAGGCTGAACACCCTTGTTTCTAAGCGCCGTACCACACATAACTGGCGTAATTGCACCCGAAATAGTGGCCTTGCGCAATGCGCTCCGCAGCTCAGCAACCTCGATATTTTCACCATTCAGATAGCGGTCCGTCAATTCCTCATCCGTTTCGACGATCTTTTCAACCATCACTTCACGGGCTAATTCAGCCTCTTCAACCAAATTAGCAGGAATTGGACCAATGGCTGCAGCAGCACCCAAATCGTCAACTTTCCACGTGTGCGCTTGCATCGTGAACAAATCAACCGAGCCGATGAAATCGGCTTCAGAGCCAATGGGCAACTGGATAGGAACCGGATTTCCATTCAACCGGTCGACAATCATGCCAATCGTGCGCTCGAAGTTTGCACCAGTACGATCCATTTTGTTGACAAAACAGATGCGCGGCACTTTGTATTCGTCCGCTTGTCGCCAAACCGTCTCTGATTGCGGTTCAACGCCTGCAACAGCGTCAAACACAACCACACCGCCGTCGAGAACACGTAGGCTGCGCTGCACTTCGGCTGTAAAATCGATGTGCCCTGGCGTGTCGATAATATTGATCTGATTATCGCGCCAATAGATCGTCGTCGCCGCCGACGTAATGGTAATTCCACGTTCCTGTTCTTGTATCATGTGATCCATCGTTGCGGTGCCTTCATGGACTTCACCAATACGATGAATACGACCTGTGTAATACAAGATACGTTCAGTCGTCGTCGTCTTACCGGCATCAATATGCGCGATAATGCCTATGTTGCGAATTTTATCTAGCGAAAACCGACTCATTTGTTTATACCATTAAACCGCTACTAGCCAGGTCTGGGCTAATTTAGAAGCGGAAGTGAGCAAATGCACGGTTCGATTCAGCCATACGATGGGTATCGTCGCGCTTCTTTACCGCTGCACCCTGCTCATTGGCTGCGTCAATAAATTCCGCAGCCAGTTTTTCAGCCATTGAACGCCCGCTGCGATTGCGCGAAGCAGTCAACAGCCAACGCATAGCCAATGTGAGTTGCCGGCGGGCATCAACTTCCAGCGGAACTTGATATGTCGCACCACCAACCCGCCGAGGACGGACTTCCACTGCAGGTTGTGTATTCTTCAAAGCCTGCTCAAAAATCTCGAGCGCCGGATGACCGGAACGCTTTTCCATAATCTCAAACGACTCGTAAAGCACACGTGTCGCTACACTTTTCTTGCCACCATACATCAGGCGGTTGATAAACATGGAGACGTTTGTACTCTGATATTTCTCGTCAGGCACGACGACTCGTTTTTCGGGGCGGTATCTTCTAGGCATGATAATTCACTCCGGTTAGCAACTAACCTTTACTGCGTTTCGCGCCGTATTTTGAACGACCTTGACTGCGTTTGTCGACGCCGGTCGCATCCAAAGTGCCGCGTACGATATGGTAACGAACGCCAGGCAAGTCTTTCACGCGACCACCACGCACTAATACCACTGAGTGGTCCTGCAAGGTATGTCCTTCACCACCAATATAAGCCGTCACTTCAATACCGTTTGACAAACGGACACGTGCAACCTTACGCAAGGCCGAATTGGGTTTCTTCGGTGTCATTGTGTGTACTTTTGTACACACGCCGCGTTTCTGCGGTGAGCCTTTTGGCTGCATCGTACGACGTTGCTTAAATGTGTTGAATGAGTATTGCAATGCAGGCGCGGTACTCTTCTTGCGTTTCGCCGTCCGCCCTTTGCGTACCAGTTGGTTAATCGTAGGCACTCTGCTCTTTCTCCTTCTAAACTAAACTCATACAATCTGTTTCGGCCGATTCCCGGTTCCGAAACGCTTGTCTTTTCGACAAACTGAGGCCACCGAAACGTACTTTCGGTGGCCTCACCTTAAATTCAATTATGCGATTAGCAATCCAGTTTCAGTCAAAAGCGTAACCAATACGCACTTGGCGACTTAAATTGCCCGCGTGAGTAAAATCCAACCTAGTAATTATAGCTAAGCTATAGTTAAAGTCAAATTTCGCTGCCGGTCGTTTATCTTTCGCCAATGGTAACCAGCAATCGATCATCGTCGGCTACGAGCCAAATCCATCAATCCCGTGCCTACATGCTGCCGCCCACGCTTATCGTCTTCCTTACCAAAGCGAATCACCTCGCCTGACACAGTCACCGCTTCCACGGCCAGACCCAGACTCTGCAACTCTTTCACCAAGACACGGAACGATGCCGGAATGCCGGGGGCATCGATCGACTCATTCTTGACAATTGATTCGTATGCTTTGACACGACCCTGAACATCATCAGACTTAACCGTCAGCATTTCCTGCAACGTGTGCGCCGCACCATACGCTTCCAACGCCCACACTTCCATCTCACCAAAACGCTGTCCGCCGAATTGGGCTTTACCACCTAATGGCTGTTGTGTTACCAGCGAGTATGGACCAGTAGACCGGGCATGTGCTTTATCTTCGACCAAATGCGCTAACTTCAGCATATGGATGATACCCACTGTCACCGATTGCGCATACGGCTCACCCGACTTACCGTCGAATAGTTGTTCTTTTCCAGACATGGGCAACGGAATGCCGGTATAGAAAGTAACGTCTGCCGCGTTGTCAAACAGCGTATCCAAATCAGTAGTCAATGGATCGAGAAGATTAGCATCAGGCAGCTTGTAGCCGAACTTGTCGTTTATCCAGCGATACCATTCACGGGCACAAACGTTAATCGCTTCAACGTCCAGTTGTTCCCATTCACGCTTCGGCAATTCGACATCAATTGGAGGACTGATACTCTCTGGATCCCATCCCTGCAAGCGCAACCATTCGTTCGTGGCAGCATGTTTGGCGTAAAACTCATCGTCATTAAGACGCTCCAAATCATAGCTTTCACCAAGCCAGGCATTCAGGTAAAGCTGACGGGCTTCATCAACACTCGACAATGTTTCCAGCTTGTAGTTGGCTTCTTTGAGCCAATCCCAAGCCCATTCCGTCACCTCTACCCACGCACGTTGCAACAACCAAGAACGGGACAATTCAGCACGAATTTCACGCTCATTAGCTCCATCAAACACAGGTGTGATAGCTCGGAAACCCAAATGATGGGCCGCCCAACCCAGGTGTGTCTCCAAAACCTGACCCAAATTCATACGGCCAGGTACTCCAATGGGGCTAAGAATGATGTCAACTGAACGACCATCTGCCAAAAACGGCATATCCTCAACCGGGACGACCTGGGAAATAACACCTTTATTGCCGTGCCGACCTGCCATCTTATCGCCTGTTGTGAGGCGGCGGCGTTGTGCCACACTGACGCGCACCATTGTTTCTACGCCGGCCGGCAGATCGCGATCTTGCTGACGGTCAAACACTTGAACGTCAACAACTTTTCCGCGCGCGCCGTGCGGCAGGCGCAGGCTGGAGTCTTTGACTTCACGCGCTTTGTCACCAAAGATTGCACGCAGCAATTTCTCTTCAGGTGTCAGTTCTTTCTCACCTTTTGGTGTAATCTTGCCGACCAGGATGTCATGCTCTTTGACGTCTGCCCCGACGCGAATAATACCGCGTTCATCAAGGTCCTTTAACGCCTCTTCACTGACATTCGGGATGTCGTAAGTGATTTCTTCGGGTCCCAGCTTTGTATCACGTGCTTCCAGTTCGTGTTTTTCGACATGAACAGACGTGTATTTATCGCCTTTGACCAGATTTTCACTCACTAAAATGGCGTCTTCAAAGTTGCCGCCTTCCCAGGAAAGGAATGCGACGACTACGTCCTGACCCAGCGCCAACTCACCAAATTGTGTGGAGGAACTGTCAGCAAGCACGTCGCCGGTACTGACTCGCTGTCCTTTATAAACGATTGGGTGTTGGTCGACACAAGTACTTTGATTTGAGCGATCATATTTACGCAAGTTGTAGGTGCGTGGGCCGGATTCACCCATAACGGTGATTTCAGCACCGGATACGCTCACCACCTCGCCGTCTTCAGCTGCCAGCAAGACCATGCCGGAGTTACGCGCTGCATGGAATTCCATGCCGGTGCTGACAATGGGCACATCGGGTTGCAATAGGGGCACAGCCTGGCGCTGCATGTTGGACCCCATCAAGGCACGGCTGGCGTCATCGTGCTCGAGGAACGGGATCAATGCCGCAGAAATACCGACGATCTGACGTGGCGCTACGTCTATGTAGTCAATACGCTGCACCGAAGTAAACCGGAATTGTTGATCACGGCGCACGGGTACACGTCGGCCGATAAACTGTTCTTTGCCGTCGAGTTCAGCATTGCCTTGTGCAATGGAATATTGATCTTCTTCGTCGGCCTGCATGTAGACGATTTCGTCCGTAACAAACGGTCGTACACTGACTTCTTCCAGTTCGGTTTCCCGAATAATAGCTGCGATCTCTTCGGTGATCTCGCCATCCGCCTCCAGTAATATTTCACCCGTCTCCGGATGCACTATATTGACATCGACATCATGGCCGACAAGCATTGGGCTGGCAGTCGGCAACGTGTGGCGTACACGTCGATAGGGTGTTTCGATGAAGCCGTAGGAATTGACGCGCGAATAAGTTGCCAATCGGCCGATAAGACCAATATTCGGGCCTTCCGGTGTCTCAATCGGACAAATACGGCCATAGTGGCTGTGGTGAACATCTCGCACTTCAAAGCCGGCACGCTCCCGACGCAAACCACCCGGGCCCAGTGCTGATACCGTGCGCTTATGCGTCAATTCAGCCAGCGGATTAGCCTGTTCCATGAACTGGCTCAACTGTGAACTGCCGAAAAACTCGCGAATAGACGCCACAACCGGGCGAATATTGACCAACGATACCGGCGTCAGATTCTCAGCTTCACGAATGGACATGCGTTCGCGAACAACACGTTCCATACGACGCAACCCGACGCGCAATTTCGCCTGCAACAACTCACCGACCGTTTTTACGCGACGGTTGCCCAAATGGTCGATGTCGTCACCTTTTTCCTGGCCATTGTTGATCAGAATCATACGCCGCACAAGACGGACAATATCGTATTGGGTAATCGTGCGATGCTCAAGTGGCACCAGGCCATCCAAATGCAGCCGCTTGTTGATCTTATATCGGCCGACACGCGCCAAATCATAACGGCGTGGGTCGTAAAGCTGTTCACGCAAATAATCTTCAGCGTTTTCCTTGGTCGGCGGGTCTCCGGGACGCATGCGCTTGTAGAATTCAATCAACGCCTGCTCAGAGAGAGGCAAATCAGCGTTCCACTTGGGTTCCTGCTCAATGCTCCCTTGAATGTAAAGGTGATCACCATTGGTGTCGATGTCCGCAAAGAGCGCCAGAATTTCGTCGTCGGTACCTTCCTTAATCAGCGCATTGCCCAGCCCATCGTCCACAGCAGCGATAGCACGCAAGAACATCGTGATCGGAACCGTGCGCTTGCGGTTGAACTTGACGGTGAGGTAATCAGTTTTGCGCGTTTCAAACTCCATCCACGCGCCGCGATCAGGAATCAACTTCGACATCGCCAGCGGACGACCGGTTGCCCGTTCTTCCTCAATTTCGAAATAAACGCCCGGCGAACGAATCAACTGACTGACGACAACGCGCTCAGTGCCATTGATGACAAACGTACCGGAAGGCGTCATTAACGGAAAATCACCCATAAATAATTCTTGAACCATTGGCTGGTCGAGGTCAGCGCGATAGAGCAACACGTTGCAGTACAGTGGTGCGGCGTAGGTCATATCGCGTTCCACACACTCTTCAACCGAATATTTCGGCTCACTGAACCAATAATTCAGGTCGAATCCCTCGGTTTCTGGGCGATTGCAAGGGAAATATAGCTTCAACTGACCGTTAAAGCTGACTATTGGCGACACTTCTTCAAATAATTCGGCCAGACTTTGCTCCTTAAAACGGGCAAAGGATTCAAGCTGAACATCGATGAGTCTCGGCAGCTCAAGGGGGAACTTGGTATTGGCGTAATTTTTAGTATTGAGTTTGAAAGACATGAAACGGTTACCTGCTCCCAACAGATTGGCGACAGCAACACATTGACCTATTTCAACAGCAACTGCTTACATTAAAGTAGGGGTGCGACGAAGCGTCGTACCCCTAACATCCATAAATGGGTTCACCGGTGCAAAACAGTTTGCTGAAGCGGGTTTATAGTATCACTTGTCCAACGAAAAACATGTTTTTGCGCATTAGCGCGACTGAGTATGATACCCTTTTTGCTGTCATATTGTCAAGTCAACTGCTTCAGATCTTGTTTCCCAACTGGCCTAAACGGGCACGATGCCAAATCACCTCATATTTTACTCAGGTAACGCAACGCCAAACCCGAAGTCGGCGATCAGTTGTAAGTGAAAATGCACGAAGTGAGACTAAGGCTGGAGATTCAATGCCTGCCGGATTGCCGGCGTGATGCGCTGAAATGCTTGACCACGATGGCTGATGGCACGTTTTTGTTCGGCCGATAATTCTGCCAGTGTGTGACCAGAGTGCGGCAACATGAAAATGGGATCATAGCCAAAGCCACCACTGCCTGCCGGAGCCGAGGCGATAACGCCTTCGAGTGTGCCGGCAGCCTGTGCCAACGGCAAGCCATCGGGGCCAGCCAACACAACAACGCAGCGAAAGCGTGCGCTGCGCCGATCATCTGGAATACCGGTTAGTGATTGCAGCAACAAGGCATTGCGTTCGGGCTGCGTCAGGTCTGAGCCGCCGAAACGCGCTGTATGCACGCCGGGCGCACCGTCAAGCGCGTCAACTTCCAGCCCGGAATCATCCGCCAGGGTCAGCATACCGCTCAATTGAGCATATGACGTGGCCTTGAGTGTGGCGTTCTCTAAAAAAGTATGGCCTGTTTCATCAATTTCGGCCGAAATGCCTGCATCTGCAAGACTGATACACTCTATCTGCAAATCGCGCACCATCGCCGACAGCTCGGCAACTTTGCCTTGATTATGGGTTGCGACGAGTAATTTCATAGCAGTTCACTCAGTTTTCATTTTGCATCAATTCAGTAAGCCCGATAGTAAATAGCGCTTTGCCACCATGCGAAGGATGGCGCAGTTTAGCACACGGTATGCCAAGTCGACGCAAACTGATTTCGGCCGAATTACCCACCGCGGCAATTTGTTGCACATCAGGAAACAAGTCGAGCAATCGCAGCAGAAACAACCCACCCTGCTTCAATTCACTTGACGTAGGACGTCGGTTGCTTTCTGGATTATTCGGCCGATGCGGGTGAAACGGAAACGCATTCCACAAAAGCGGCAACGATTGCAGCGATTGGAGCACCGACCAAACCATTGTTGCCGTCGCCTCTTTTTGCAATTCTACTCCCGCTCCGGCTAACGCACCGCCATTCTCAAATCCGGGAACCATTTCTTGTACCAGCGTATGTGAGCTGGTAAACGGAATGCCTGTCAACCGACAACCGTGATAACCGGGCGCCTCCCCAACCAGGATCAGCGTCGGTTTGCTCTGCTCCATAGCTGACAAGTAGCGCGTCAAGTTATGACGGCGTAGTTGGTTCATCCAACTCCCAATATGAGAATAAGCATATTGATTGGTGCAGGCACCATTGACCTCTGCCTTTCCTAACTGCTCCACGAACTGTCCTACACCTGCTCTCATGGTTCTCTTATTGACGTCCCGGCAATTCCTATGCTACACTCCGCACGCTGTTTCACCGAGGGTGCGTTACTCCCATTATAGGCAGGAAATCAAAATGAGCACTTTCGAATACTCAAACTTACGCTTCAATTTCGGATTCCTGTTAGAAGCGCTGCCGGGTACAAGCCGGGAGATCGAACTCAACTACCCTTTGGTAAAATTGGGTGGCGACGTCGTTCTTTTCCCATTGACTGGTACCTTCAAAGCGTCTCGCACGACGCAGGGTATCTATTTTAGCGGTGAATTGCACAGCCATATTTCGGCCGAATGCGCCCGCTGTCTGATAACATTCGATTTACCGATAACAATCCCACTCGACGACCTGTTCTTTTACCCACCCCATGAAGCACCGGAGGGTGAATATGTTGTCAAGAAAGATGGACAGGTCGATTTAGCGCCGTTGGTGCGCGAAATGGCTCTGTTGTCCATACCTATCCAGCAAATCTGTCGGGAAGATTGTCAGGGATTTTGTGTAGAATGTGGGCAAAACCTGAATGAATTCGACTGCGGATGCCAGGATGACACAATTGATCCGCGACTTGCCGGCCTCAAAGATTTTTTAGACAAGTTGGCTCCCTGAATTGGGCCAATTACCATTCAAGTCTCTTAGCGAGAGTCGGCATTCACGAGCAATCACAACAACCATGTTTTTCGACGAAGCAAAAATCTACATCAAAGGTGGCGATGGCGGCGATGGCCTGATGGCTTTCCGCCGTGAGAAATACGTGCCTTTTGGTGGCCCAAGCGGCGGTGATGGCGGCACTGGAGGCGATATTATTTTTGTCGTCAACCCGAAGCTGAACAATCTTAGTTACTATCACCGCAACATCCATTTCAAGGCAGGTGACGGCCAACGTGGTGGGCAAAATCGCATGACGGGGGCTAATGGCGAAACATTGCGGCTCGAAGTACCGCCGGGAACGGTAATCCGCAACGCTGAAACCGGCGCAGTACTTGCCGATCTTACAGAACCTGGTCAGGAAGCGACGCTGATTACAGGCGGGCGTCATGGTCGGGGCAATATCCGATTTGTCAGCAGTACCAATCAAGCACCACGCATCGCTGAACGAGGTGAACGGGGCGAAGAGATGTGGGTTACACTTGAACTCAAATTGATCGCCGATGTGGGATTGGTCGGAAAACCCAATGCAGGCAAGTCAACTTTACTATCAGTGATAAGTGCGGCTCGGCCGAAAATTGCCGATTATCCTTTTACGACTTTGCAACCTAATCTGGGCGTCGTTCAACTCGACGAATATGGCGATACATTTGTCGTCGCCGATATTCCGGGTCTGATAGAAGGAGCAGCGGAAGGACATGGCCTCGGTCATGACTTTTTGCGCCACATTGAGCGCACGCGCGTGCTCGTGCATCTACTCGACGGCAGTGCACCGGAGCCTTTGGAGGACTGGAAACAGATCAACGCTGAGCTGGCAATGTATGGTGCGGGTCTGGAAGACCGACCGCAACTTGTCGTGTTGAATAAAATGGATTTACCGGATGCCATTGCCTGGGAACCGATCATTGCGGAAATTGTCGGTGCTGCCGGGTATGCATTCACATCGATTTCGGCCGTCACCGGCGAGAGAGTACGTGACATGCTCTATCGCGTCAAACAACTTCTGGCAGAAGCTCCGGATCCGACATCACTTGAAGATGAGCACATCGTGATTCGGCCGAAAAGCGATCCCGAACAATTTCACATCGAACGCACCGGATCGCGGGAATGGCGTGTCGTCGGTGAAAACGTCACCTCGCTGGCAGCTCGCACTTACTTCGATCTCGATGGCGCGGCGATGCGTTTTCAACGGATACTGGACAAATTGGGCGTCAATGAAGCGCTGCGCGAAGCTGGTGTACGCGATGGTGACATGGTCTCATTTGGCGACATTGAACTGGAATGGCAAGAGGTGTATTGAGACCACGGACAGCATACAAAAGGCAATTGTATGAATATGCTCGACTCCAACACAGCAACAAACGACAACAGTAGCCAAGAACCAGGTATCAAAGCAGCTTCAACACGCCGTTGGACAATCGGCACCGTGCTGTTTAGCGCCGTTGCCCTTATTCTGATCGCAGCAACGATCTATGTTCTGTTTTTTCAACCACCCAGCCTGACGATCAAATGGACGACGGAGAATGAGCTGGACACAATTGGCTATAATCTCTATCGTGCCGAATCGGCCGATGGCGAATACGTCAAGATTACCGATACCCTGATCCCGGCCAACAACGATCCCACCCGCAGTAGTGAACATGAATTCAAAGACACGAACGTTCAACGTGGTGTGACTTACTTCTATCAGTTGGAAACGGTCGGACGCGAAGGCAACAGCGAATTTGAAGGCCCTATCGAACTAACTGCCCGCTAACGATCCTGATGAGTGACACTGTTTCCATCGATATCGCCGGACTCAAGGTAGCGCTACACACGGAAGATCATGCCCTCGCGCAGCGGTTACGGGCGCAATATGCCGGGTTCAGCATCGATTCGGCCGAAGCACCACTCCTCAATATCACTATCACGACCAAACCGGGTGTGCAGTTCAATCGTCCCTTACCCGGATCCTTCCTCGACATCGACATTCAGGTGCGCCAATCTGAACTGACTTTCACATCGTACACCGAACGCGGCACGATTGACCTCGCCCGGAATTGCAGCCATCTCGAAATAGCCCCCAACGCCGATATTGAGAACTTTCTCCGCGTCGCCTACGCCGTGCTATGTCTCAAACACGACGCTCTCCTGCTTCACGCTGCCGGTATCGTGCGTGGAGGTTTGGGCTATGTTTTCTTTGGTCCCAGCGGAGCGGGCAAAAGCACAATTGCGCACTTGTCGCTGCTACATACCACTGTTTTCAGCGATGATCTGGTTTTGGTACGACGCCACCACAACGGGTTCCGCTTGCACGGCGTCCCGTTTCGCGGTAGCTTCGCCATCGGATCGCACCGCAACGAGTCAGTCCCACTGAGGGCAATGTTCCGACTACAACAGGCACATGAACACAGCATTATGCCGCTTTCTCCAGCGAAGGCACTAGCTGCACTTGCAGCAGCCACACCGTTTGCCAATGCCACGCCACAGACCGGACTTGGCATTCTGAACATTGCCGCCTTACTGGTAGCCGCTGTGCCCACCGCGGCGCTAGCTTTCCGTCAAGTTGATACCTTTTGGAGCGTTATCGATGAGTATCTCGCATCTCAGCCCTCAACCACACCCGCAGACAGCCGGGCGCGTCATTGACGACGAAGCTGTTCTTATCCTGACCGATGTCGGTGAAGTGACGGTGCTCAATAGTGTCGGCGCACGCATTTTTGAGTTGTCGGACGGTCATCATACGGTGGCTCAAATTACGGAATGTATCATCGACGAATTTGATGTTTCAGCCACAGTTGCCGAGCAGGATGTGACATCGTTTGTAGAAAGCATGGTCGCGCAAAACGTGTTAGTTTTTTCGGCCGAAACAGCACAATAATATGTCTGATCAGTACATCGCCGCGCCTGAAATCAACGCCTACGACCGCATCGTGCAAAACACGCAAAAGCGTCACCGCCTGTTCTCTGTTCATTGGGAGTTGACCTATCGCTGCAACGAACGCTGTACCCACTGCTATCTGGATGTGCTGCCGCCGGGTGCACGTGTGCCTGGCGAATTGAGCACACAGGAAGCCTGCGATCTGGTCGATCAAATTGCCGAACTCGGCGCACTCACCATCACATTTTCCGGCGGCGAAGTATTCTTGCGCAGCGACCTGTTTGACATCGTCGACTACGCCCGCGCACGCGGCTTTGCCATTCGCTACTACACCAACGGCATCATGGTCAAGCCGGAGTTAGCCGATCAGATTGCTGCAACCAGGCCGATCCTGGTCGAAGTCAGCCTGTATAGCGCCGACCCGGCAGTCCATGACACCATTACCCAAATTCCCGGGTCACATGCGCTCACGTTACGAGCCATCGACTTGCTCACCGAACGCGGTGTGCGCTGCATGATCAAGACGCCGTTGATGCGCGAAAATATTCACGATCTCGACGGTTTACGTGCCATCGCTGCCCAATACGGCATCCGCTTTGCTTACGATCCCACCGTCGTTTCGAAACACACCGGCGATCCATCGCCATTGCGTCACCGCCCGCAGGATGACGAGTGGCTGGCATTCATGCGCCGCACCGTCACGCCGGAAACCTGGAATATACCGCCGTCCGACGATCACTTTCGGTTTTGCGGTATCGGCATGAACGGTATGACCATTGGGCCATTGGGTGACATTTATACTTGCGTCGGTGCGCGTGTCTATGCCGGCAACATCCGCAGACAGTCACTGGCCGATATCTGGCACAATTCGCCCGTGTGGCAGGAAACAGCATCGTTGACATTGGGTGCGTTGCCCGTGTGTGCGACGTGTGAATTGCAGCCGTTTTGCGTTCGTTGTCACGGCGCTGCGGCGTTTGAAGACGGCGATCTGCTTGGCTGCTCGTCGATTGCGTACCGTGAAGCACGTTTGCGCCGAATGGCGTACCATGGGAATATGGTTTCGGCCGATTAGTCGTGCAGAAAACTGCAATGCAAAGCGCTCTGTTTGACAAGCAAGGGACGCATGACAACTTAATGAGTCTAGTCACACTGCATTGACACTTCCCCTTTCTCATCCCTATAATCACAGTATCAACCAATCGTCAGGAGCTTCAATGAACCAGCAAGCTGCACCCCAGCCCAAGAACGAAAAAAAGCCTTACGAAAAGCCGGCCGTCATCCATCGTCAAACGCTTGAAGCAGTTGCCGGCGTTTGTGACACAAACATCGGTGGCAAAGAAGATTCCGGTTGCTCTGCATTTCTGATGAGCTAGTTTTTTGGCCTGAAGGCACGTTACGGGGTAACACGACCTTTCTCTATCGGCATGCATGCCGATTCGAGATTGCACATAGTTTTCCGCCAACCACATAGGAAATATTGCATCCCATTCGGCCGAAATCGGGACAAAGTTCTTGTTGTCTCCGTGACATTTTCGGCCGACTATCAAAGCGTGAGAGACTCGTGACAAGCCAATTAGCATATGCTTAAAAGCCATAACTTGGCGATTAGCTATGGTTTAATGACAGTAACGCTACGGTACAATACGCGCCGTCGCAGAAAGACACATCGGGTAACGCAGTCGTGCCCGATCTGGTTTTGATTTCTAGTGATACATTACCGGGTTCAAAGCCAATAATTTCTGCCCAACTCGACCTGCTTGCATCGCGATTCAGTACCTTCAATCTGACTTGTCATGCAGCAGTGTTATGCCGTTCAGGAGCTTTCCATGCACTTTTTCCGCAACCGCAAGCAAGGCCCTTCAACACAGGCCTTACTTGGTTTACTGCTGTTTGGTGTCGTTGCCCTTGTCGCGACAACAGTCCGACTACCCGGTGCAGCAGCAGAAACCCCTTCTCTGACCAGCCCCATACCCGACATTGCGCTGGTTACGAGTTCCGATCAAGCCGTTGAATTTATAGTCGATGTTCCCCCTCTGCAACGTATAGCAACCATGATCGATGGGCAATCGGCCGAAAAGCTGCTTATCGACGGCTATAGCAACAGCGGCGACCCAGGCGCACCTGATTTGCCCGTGACCAGTTTCTGGATCGCCGTGCCCCCCGGTGCTGTGCCGGTGTTGGGCTCGATTTCGGCCGAAACCACTACCCTGCAAGACGTGATCGCCGCGCCGGTTACAACTCAAACGCTGGCAGCATACGATTTCGACGATCCCAACGCCACGCCCACCTTTACGGCAACGGATCGCTTTAATCGGGCTGTGTACGCGGCTGACCGCTGGATTTCGGCCGAACCGGTAACGTTGGGCGAACCGGTCAAACTGCGCGACTACACGCTAGTACCGGTGCAACTGCATCCAGTCCAAGTTAACAACGCCACACGACAAGCTCGCGTCCATTCCCAGATCACGGTATCCATTCAGTTTGATTATCCTGACGGCAAACGCACACCATCAACGATGCGTTCCGAAAGCGACACGTTCACAAACCTGCTGCGCAACACAGTACTCAATTTCGAATCCGGCGCGAATTGGCGCACACCGTATCAGGCACCACAGACAATCCCTCCGGCGTCGCCGTGCCTGGCCAACAGTACGCTGCGCAGCAATGCCCACCGCATTACCCTGTCTGAAACCGGCATGTATGTCATTTACGGCAGCGACCTCGGCGCACAACCATCTGTAAACTCACTGCGCATGTGTTACGAAGACAGCGAAATACACATCAAAGTAGACGATGTCAACAGCAACGGCACGCTCAACGCCACCGACCGCATTATTTTTTATGGCGAAGCGATCAAAACCCACGATATAGAGACGAATGCGTATTGGTTGACGTATGGCAGCGGCAGCACATTGGTTATGGCAACGGCAGACGGCACCCCGGCGAGTGCGACCGTTGTCGATGTGTATGATCACCCGGTGCAAATTGAACGCGACACGCTTTACTACACCAACTTTCCGTTAAATGATCCGTCTGATGCTTACGATCACTGGTTCGACGGACCGCTCGTCGCGGGCGACTACGTGCCGCTTTCCTACAATGCGACAAACGGTTGTGCGACATGCAGTATCAGCAAAACGTTTACCGTCTCTGATATCGACAGTGGCACGGCGCATATCGAAGTGGAAGTATGGGGCTTTCGTGCGAATGATGACCATCGCTATCAGGTTGAGATCAATGGCACAATGGTCGGTTCAATTGCGACATTTACCGGCAGTGCTCTGAATGAGAGTGGGAAGCATTTATTTTCGGCCGATTTTGACTCTTCGTTGCTGGAGGAAGGATCAAACTCCGTAACAGTTCGCCTGCTCGATAACGAAAGCGGTATCAGCGGTGGTTTGCATACCATGATTCTCAACTGGATTCACATCGACCTGCCGCGCGAATTGGTTGCAAAAGATGATCGTCTGGCATTTGAGCAATCTGCATCAGGCACGTGGCGCTATCAAGCCGATTCTGCCAGCTTTACCACCAATCCACTTGTCTTTGACGTGACCGATTCGCTTGCACCTGAGCAAATCACCGGTGTCATCGATGGCGAGTTTGAACGCGCCAACCTGGTATCGACGCGTTTTGAAATGGCGACGCTTTCCGGTCTACGCAATACAGACAACAGTACGCTGCAGGTAGAGAAAGACAGTGCATCTGATTTGCGGGCGACGAGCAATTCGGCCGATATGATCATCATCACGGATCCGTCGCTGGATAGCGCAATGACGCCCCTCGTCAATCGCCGTACCAATCAGGGAATGGATGTCGCCGTTGTCTACGTGCAAGACATCTTTGACGAATTTGGCTACGGACGCTACAGCACGCAGGCAATCCGCGACTTTCTGCAATATGTCTACGAAAACTGGGGCGGTGATCGCGATTACGTTCTGCTCGCCGGCGATTCCAGCTATGACCATCGCGATGTCATGGGGCTAAACGCCGGGCGCAATCTCGTCCCCGTTTACTTGCGTTCAGGCATCGATACCTACATCGGTGAAGCGGCAGCTGATAACCAGTACGTGGCGTTCGAGAGTTCCGGCGACGCACCTGAAAACAATCTGCCTTTCTTCTTGCTAGGGCGACTGCCGGCCTCCAATTCGGCCGAAATGAGCGTCATGGTGCAAAAAATACTGACATACGAAGACGCTCCGGCTGCATCATGGCAAAGCAACCACGTCTTCGCCACCGACAACTACAGGTTAACACCAGACTGTGAGACGGATGGTGCCGGAGATTTTCACAACACGGTCGATACGTTTGTCAGTGAGAAACTTGCACAGGGTCAGCAGGCACAAAAAATCTACTACGCTCCCCTGACCTGCTATCCTGAGACAAAGCCGTATTACGAACGCACCGTAACAACGTTCAAAAACGAAGTCATCAACGCCTTCCGCAGTGGCGCTCAACATATCATTTACACCGGACATTCCGGCATCACAAACTGGGGTCATGAAAACTACTTCCAGGTTCCCGATGTGCCGTTACTGGACAATGCGGGCAAACTGCCCATCATGCTGCCGATGACCTGCCTTGAAGGGCAAACCCATCGCTTTGATCTGGGCGATACAAGTAGCAATGGATTATCTGAAGCACTGGTCAAGAAAAGTGGTGGTGGGGCTGTTGCTGGGTATGCACCGACCGGTCTGCAGGTGCAGACGGGGCATGATTTTCTGATTGCAGGATATTACGATGCGCTGTTTACTGATCATGTGGCCACACTGGGCGAAGCAATCTATGAGGCAAAACTCAATCTTGCAGCACAGGGGCCAGCTACCACACAAGATTTGCATGACACCTTCATGTTGATTGGTGATCCGTCGCTGCAACTGAATTTGTGGCGACCTTCGGCATTCATCAACTTGCCGACCATTATGAATCCATAGGCTTCGTACGACCCAACCTGTGACAACCGTGGAATCAGTTTTGACGACAAAAAGCAACGGGATTGATGAAAACAGCTATCTGGACGATTCGGCCGAAAAACCCGATATCGCCACAGTCACCGCGATCATCCGTTCCGGGTTGCATGACGGTAAAACACCACACATCACCGTTATCAGCAACAGCATGGCGCCGTTGCTGCGCAGAGGCGACACCATTTCCGTCACGAACTGTCTTGCATCAAAGCTTGAACCCGGTGACATCATTCTGTTACAGGCTCATGACAGCTTTGTCACGCATCGTTATCGCGGTGTGGTGCCAAATACAGACGGCTTGATGTTGATAACCCGCGGTGACCGTTCTATCCGTTTTGATCCGTTATGGCCGGCAACGGCATTGGTTGGACGCGTCACGAGTCGTAAACGCGCTCATCACATCCTGGCATTTGAAACAGGTGTCGGTAGCTATCTCAATCGGCACCTGGCATTTGTTGCAACGGCCGAAGAGCGATTGTGTGGCGATTCAGGTTTTCGCACGCGGGATGAGTGGGATTCGGCCGAAAAGCGACTCATTACAGCAACCCGACATCCCCAAAAACTGGCACGTTACTATGCACGTGGCGTGCACCTAGGATTGGCAATCTGGACACATCTCGTCGTCGCCGTCGCCGCACGACTCGCAACCGTAACTAAACCGAGCAGACAATCATAAGCAGAGGACTTTCTATGAAACACAATCGTCGACAACTTTTCCGCATCATCGGTCTCGTTCTGGCTGCCAACGCAATCGCTTTACTTCTGTTAGCGCCGCATACGCTGGCTAACGTCGTTGTGACTAACTTCACGGCGGCCGGAACCGAAGACGAGATCGTGCTGGCGTGGCATACGGAAACAGAACTCGACACATTGGGCTTCAACGTCTGGCGCAGCGAAACTGAATACACACTCGCAGACATGCAAGAAGATCCGTTTGATGCCGAAACGGTCAATATCGGTTTGATCGCGCCGACCGGCGGCACCTCACCGGCCGATTATCAGCTTGTGGACGACGATGTCGAGCAAGAGAAAACTTACTACTACTATTTATCCGAGATCATCGCTTCTACCGGAACAGAAGTTTTCCATAAAGGACCAGAAGCGGCCTCGCTGGTACTCAACGAGGAGATTGGCTTACCGACAGCAACACCCGCAACAGCTGCAACAGCTACACAAACAGCAACGGCAACCGCGACTCCAGCCGCCTCAGCAACAGCAACACCAACGCAGTCCGCGGCAACACCGAATGCGACAGCAACGCCGGAACCGGCGGCAACTTTAGCCGCCACTGGCGCTGATAGCGGTGCTGATAATGACTCATCAACCACCCCACCGGAAGACTCTACAGCGCCTGAACCAGCGCCGGTTGAAGAGACAGGCCTTGACGACGCGTATCCGGCGGATGCCGGTGTGGACGACAGTGCCGGTGTTGCAGCCGAGTCGCTGTCCGAACCCACAGTTCTGGGTTCGGCCGATACGGACAACTCTGCGCAAGCCATTGCTTCGGCCGATAGTAGTGCAGAGGCAGATGCACGGATTATAGGTCAACGCGTAGCAAACCCGAACTTAACATCCGACGTGGCGACAACCACATCCAGCAGCGACACACAACCTTCATCATCAACACGCACCGCCCTGATCATGGGATCGGCGTTTGTCTTTGTCATCGTCTTGCTCGCCATTGCAGCCTTAGTTCTGCTTTTACTGCGACGGCGTCAAGCTTAACTTCATCCGCGCTGATAGCTTGTACAACGCTAAAAAAGCATGTGACGTTGTACAAGCGAGGGCAACAGTCTGAACATTATGCGTAGAACAATTGTTATTACCGCGCTATCTCTGCTCACAGTCGGCTTTCTGGCGGCCGCTTTCTACACCCTCCGTGGTGAGCCGGATGTAAATTCGGAAGCATCTATGTTAGAACCACTTCCCGGTGGTTCAGAGTCGGCGGCGTTGCGCCTTACGGTTATGAACAACGGGATCGCATCCGTTTCGGCCGAACAGATTCGCCAGGCATTACTGCCGGTTACAGATTTATCGGCCGATACCCTCTCCCTAACCCGCAACGGAGAACCCGTTCCATTCCACGTAGTTGGCGATTTAGAAGAAGGCGCCTTGTATTTCTACGCCCAGGTAATGACAAACACACTCGATGCCCCAGTCGTTTACTGGTTAGCTCCAGGAACCGGCATGGCCATGAATACAAGCGATGCCGCACCCACGGCTGAAGGGACACCAATTGGCAAGCAAATTTACCACTGGGAGCAAAATGAAAATTTTCTCGCACAGGCCACCAATGACGATGTTTGGTTGGGACCGCGCATCTTTGCGCCGACTGAATTTCCGATCACAATCAATGATCTGGACCCCGTCGCAAGTGAAGGCAAACTGACCGTTCATGTGTGGTCGAACAATGCCGCACCACCCAACCCGGATCACCATTTGATCGTCACGCTCAACGGGCATCTGCTGGCCGACCAAACCTGGGACGGCATCAAATCTGAAACGATCAACGGCGATATCCCTAAAAACATATTGCGCAAAGGCACCAACACGATAGTTTTGTCCGCCCCCGGTGATACAGGCGCAGCAGGAGAAGCCATCTACATCGACTGGATCGATCTCGAGTATGAGAGCAACCTCGCTCTCAACGATGAACAACTGCACTTCAGTCACCCCGCATCGAGCGTCCTGAATAACAATATTTCTATTCTTAATTCCAGTGAAGAAGCACTCGTATTTGACATCACCGAGCCTGATCGACCAATCTTGTTAACAGATCTGGAGTACGGCGATGACAGTGTCACGTTTCTGGGAAGCGGTGTGGGCAGCCAATACATTGCTTTAGAGCCAGACAGCGCCCATCATATCCCCATGACTGTCGCGCCGCAATGGGAACGCACATTGCGCTCACCGGACAATACAGCAGACTACATCGCTATCGTCGCTGATGTTACCGGCTTTGAAGAGGCTTTGCAGCCGCTTATTGCGCATCGCGAAGGCCAGGGAGCGACGACAATGGTGGTTTCGGCACAGCAGGTATTTGATGAATTTGGATTTGGACGCCAAACGCCACAGGCGCTGCGTGATTTCCTCGCCTATGCATACGGCAATTGGAAGCTGCCGCCTCGTTTTGCATTGCTGGTTGGAGATGCAACGTACGATGTCTATGACTTTGAAAATGGCCAGAACGCCAATCTGTTGCCGACATTTTTGGTTTACACGACATTTGCCGGTCATGTCGCCAGCGATACATTGTTCGGTATCTTTGAGGATGATTCGCTGGAACCCCAAATCGCCATCGGCCGATTTCCCGCGCAAAATATTGAACAGTTGAACACAATGGTCGAGAAAACAATCGCCTATGAAACTAGCGCCCCCGAAGAGTGGCAGAGACATGCATTGCTCGTCTCTGACGACGAACCCCATTTCGATCTCGCTTCCAACCGGCTGGCCGACGCACTTGACAACGGCGGATATGAAGTCCAGAAATTGTATATGACCGAAAATGAGGACATTCGCGATGCCATCATGGGTGCTATAAACAACGGCGTCGGTCTCATCAATTATATCGGGCATGGCAGTGTTCGAGTCTGGGGTGACGAAAAAGTGTTCCAGGCCAGTGATGCGGAGACGTTGATCAACATCAAACGCCTGCCGATTTTCACGACATTCACCTGTCTCAACGGCTATTTCAACCACCCCATTGACGATGCACTGGCTGAAGCCTTGCTCTGGGCAGAAGACGGTGGCATTGTTGCCGCCATTGCACCGTCTGGGCGGTCTTTGCCCGATCAGCAAGAACCGTTGTCAGATGAGTTTTACAAAGATCTACTATCTGGAGAAACGGTCACACTAGGCGAGGCGTTGATGGCAGCTAAACAAGCTTCGGCCGATGATCCATCACTGGCGGAAGTCATTCACACATTTAACTTGCTTGGCGATCCGGCGCTGCGCTTCCGCCTACCGTAGCAGAAACGCTCAAATTGTGCCGGCAATAGCTTCAAAACGGCGAATGCTGTCACGCATGCCCATCACGATTAACTGATCACCCATGTTGATGCGCGTGCTGCTACTGATGTCGAGGTCGACTTCGCCGCTGGCCCGCACAATGGCAATCAGAGTAACGCCGGCACGCCGACGCAAATCGGCCTCACCCACTGTCTGTCCGGTCAGTTCGGAATCGGCGCGAATCGAGGCCTCTTCGATGACAAAATGGACACCGCTATCGGCCGAAACCACGTCCAGCACCTCCGTCACCTTGGGCTTCATTAGCGAATTTGCCATGCGCACACCGCCAATCGTGTGCGGCAATACGACACTGTTTGCCCCCGCACGAAGCATCTTAGTCTCACTCGTCTGATCGCTGCAGCGCACAACAATGCGCAGTCCCGGATTTAACTCGCGTGCCGACAAGACCACGAACAGGTTGGTCGCATCACTGCCAGAACAAACCAGAATCCCTTTGGCACGCTCGATACCTGCCGCATACAATGCTTCATCCCGGGTCGCATCGAGCTGGAATGCCAGAAACCCTTCTGAATTTGCCTGTTCCACAGTTTCCTGATCTTCATCTACAACAACTACCGCGTAACGATCCTCGCCCAATAACGCCTGCGCGGCCTTGCGCCCAACCCGACCATAGCCGACGACGATAACGTGATTTTCTAGGGATTGTAATTGTCTTTCCATCCGTCTTCTCCTGAAACTACCCGCAAATCCGGCTTCGAACAGATATGAAGTGAACAAACTGGCACTGTAAGCGATGATGCCGACGCCTGCGAGCACGATCAAGACCGTAAATATCCTGCCAACGTCGCTCAGCGGATGGATTTCACCAAAGCCAACGGTGCTGAGAGTAATGGCAGTCATGTATAGTGCATCGAGGAATGTCCAGTTCTCGATAAGCATGTAGCCAATGACGCTAATTGCAAGTAGCGTGCCGACACCGATAATCAAACGCAGAATGCGGTTATTCATGCGATGAACACTCCTTGGTCGAGATGGTCTGTGGCGAGTCGAGCCAGTCTCCCAAATGGATATTCGACAGCCTTTTGGAGCCATTCATCGCGCGTGAACCAGCCAACATCGCTCACTTCGGCCGAATTGGGCTGCAATTCGGCCGAAAGCGGATGCGCACGAAACAGTATGCCGGCATTTTGCACTTGATCCCCATTGGGAAAAACGTGGTACGGCTCAGAATAGATGCCGATAATGCGGTCCACGTCGATGCGTAAGCCAGCCTCTTCCCAAACCTCGCGCACTGCTGTATTAGCCACATTTTCGCCGAGCATCGTGTATCCGGACGGCGGCCACCACTCACCGATGTCACTACGCCGAATGAGCAAAATGCGACCGTCGGCACGTTCGACAATAACCATTGCCCCCGGCAAAATCAGCGTCTCATGCCCGACAAAACGGCGGGCAATGGCGTAATATTCGCGCAAGGTGCCATTGTGGGATGGCGGCAGAAAAACAGGCGGCGCTCCGGCCAACATGGCATCGATCATCGTCGTATAAAAGAGATCCATTTGAGAACGGGGTAACCTGTCGGGATCAAACCAGCGCAATGCGTGCGATTCGGCCGAATCCGCTTGCATCACACCGCCTGCCGCCTGTGCCATAAAACAGACCGTGAATTGCTGCACGGCATCCCCATTGGGATACACGCTATCGTAGCGCGGGTCGGTATAAATGCCGACCAGTTGCAGCGGCCCCGCGACTAAACCCGTTTCTTCAGCTAACTCACGGCGAGCGCATTGCTCCCAGGACTCACCAATTTCCAGTATGCCGCCGGTGAGACCCCACAGACCGTTATCGACGCGCAGTTGCAACAAAATACGACCGGCTTCATCGCGCAATATGATGTCGCTGTATACCAGAATGATTTTTTGTGAACCGAGTTTGCTGCGCAGCCAGGTGATGTAATCCATCACAGGAAGTTTAGCGCAGTCACCAGACTGAGGCGAACGGGCAACGCGTGGTAAGTGCGTATTTCTGTACCGCTTTCACAATTCGCCGTACATCATTTAACATTCATCAATCATTGGCTATACTTGCCGTCGTCTATGCGACTCATTTTGTTTGTCTTATTGTGTGTGGTATTGATCGGCTGCAATTCGGCCGAAACAGAGCCGCCACCACCGACCGCCACGCCCACCGCCACGCCGCAAATCGGCGTCGACTTCGCCACGCGTGTGCCGCCAACCGTCGCCGTTATCCAGGTGACGCCGACACCACTGCCAACTCCCACCCCATTGCCGACAGCCACCCCGATCGTCTATACCATCGTCGAAGGCGATACGCTATGGGATGTCGCCTGGCTCAACTATACGACCATCGAAGAGATCGTCGCCAATAACCCCGATGTACGCCCTGAAACGCTGCAAATCGGTCAGCAGTTGATCCTGCCGCCACCGGCTACGCCGGTTTTTCAGGATGGTCGCGCGACACCCGTTCCGATTAGCGTTGATGTCACCAATTTGCGCACCTATCGCACGCCGGTCGGGGCGGTCTGGGTGGTCGGCGAGATACGCAATCGCGGTGAAGCGGCGGCGGAAAATGTGCGCGTGGAAATTGCCCTTTTGGATAACGCCGGTCAAACGGCAGGCGTGGCGCAGGCGTGGGTCGTACCGGGTGTCATCCCGTCCGGGGAAGTTGCACCATTCAGTGTACTCGTGGAATTGGCCCCGGATACAGGCGCGATCAATGGCGTGGCGTCTGTGATTGGCGGCAGTACAGTAATCGATCTGGGTACGCGCTATCTCGATCTGGTTGCAGAGAATGTGCAGGTGGATTCGGCCGAAAATCGCGCCACAATCAGCGGAAACGTCACCAATACAGGCACGGAAACAGTCGCGGCGTTGACCATTGTGGCCACGCTGTACGACATACAGGGCAACGTCAGCGGAACCATGCAGCTCTTCCAAACTGAGCCGTTGCAACCAGGAGCGACTCGCGCATTCAACGCCGCCGTCGCGCCGCCAGGCGGAACAGTCGTCAGTGCTGCCGTTCATGTACAAGGCGTGCGTATCCCATTGCCCTGACCTGTGTTACTATTGAGTTGACAGCGACAGCTACCTATTTTTACACCGAGCGAAAATCATCATGCTATTTGCCCGTTTCGTCCGTATCGTCCTCAGAATCCTGCTGTTTTTCACTGCCAAGATTACTGCTTCCGGGTATGAAAATATTCCGGAGACCGGCCCATTTATCCCTGTCGTCAACCACATGAGCGTGATGGACACTGTTTTGCTACTGGCGTTTGCACCGCCACTACGACGCGCCTACATGGCCGGCGAAAAGTGGGAAAAGGTGCCGATTCTGGGGCGGTTGATGACGTGGACTGGTGCCATTTTTATCAATCGTGGCGAAGTTGACCGGGCGGCATTGAAGAAAATTCAGGCGGCGCTGGATGACGGCAAGGTTCTCGGCATGGCGCCCGAAGGAACACGGAGTAAGAACGGGCAGATGGCACGTGCAAAAAACGGCGCTGCGTATCTGGCGCTACGCGCTGGTGTACCGCTGCTGCCGGTAGGCGTTGTCAACACCAATCTGTACAAGGCGAATCTGAAGCGCTTGCGCCGTACGCCACTGGAAATTCACGCCGGGCCACCCTTTACCTTGCCTGAAATCGGCCGAAGACCACGTGGCAAAGACCTCGATGCCTATTCGCACTACATCATGATTCACATCGCGGCCCAGTTGCCGGAACGCCATCGTGGTTACTACGCCGACAGTCCGGCATTGGCAGCGCTGCTACGGGGTGACGATCCCATGCCGTTTTGTCTTGAAACAGAAGGGGCCAAACCTGTCGCCCCACCCGCAGAGCGCAAAGCGGTCGACGACAGTGGCTGAGATGGTCAGTCAGATTTCTGGGGATGGATGGAATTGAAAACAACGGCGCCAACTCTCATCACTCACAATTCAGCACGGTGGAAACGGTGACACACGCAGGAATGGAACAGTACGCGACAGAGTTGGTCGAGTTGATTCATGAGCGCTATCCGGATTGGGACAGCTTCACGCACACACCGTTTGTCGCGGATGAAATCACGTACAAACGCAAAGCGGCAAAGCAAGCACGTCAGTTGCTGGGGCGCGGCGCGTTGCAGCAGTTGCTGGATGAACAAGCATATGATGAGATTATCGGCCGAATTGAACGCATCGGCCGAATGACCAACCTCCTCTACAATGCCCAACCGAGCAGCGGTGACCTGCGTATTCTTTACGCTGACAATCTCGACAAAGCCACTTTTTGCACTCAATTCAACGATTTGCTGCACAGTCGTGACCCGATTGAAGTCCGCTTTGATCGCTACGTCAAGGCGCTTTTTTCGCTCAATCTGCCCAATACGTGGGCGTTTCCAACTTTTTTCCTGTTTTTTTTGCACCCGTCGGCCGAGTTTTTCGTCAAGCCGACAGCGGCTGAATGGTTTTTGCGCTTTGTCGGTGCCGGTGACGTTTACCAACCAGTGCCGTCCGGACAGATATATGGCCTGATTCGCAAGAACGCGCATGCACTCAAAGCTGCGTTGGCCGAGTTCAAACCGCGCGACATGATCGACGTGCAGAGTTTGATTTGGGTAGCACACAGGGAAAGTAAGGCGCGTATCGGCCGATTGAATACCAAAGGCCAGATCGAACTCGGCGTCCCTGCAGCTGACTATCAATCAACCTCTCGAGAAATGATAATTCGTGAAGCACAGGCATCAATTATGGACCAAACCGCCCAACCACATCTTTCTCAACAAGCTGTTGACGAGTTTTCAAGACTATTTCGAATATTTACAACGGATTTCCTGCTGAAACCCGAAGGTAAGAAACATTTGTCAACCTACGAAAGCAACAGAATCCAAGCAAGGGCCAATTTCAAACGAGTGGTTAAAGCTGCCCAGGCTCATGAAGACATAACTGACTTGGTTCTGAACGGACTTCTGCCACATAGCGATACTGAATTCAATCGAAATCGCGGAGCCTGGATTTCAATCGCGCCAGCTTTTACTGGAGATTTGAAAGTAAAGTTTGAGGCTAAGAAGTGGGCAGTCGCAAATGATTGGCCTGCTATTTCTAAGGCCATTTTCGAGTTTGTACAAAATGCAGTTGATGCTCCGGAAAGGCTTACGGAACTCTGTGAGGATTTTTCGCAATCACGTTTCTCCAAAGGCTTTCAGACCGGCACACTTACTCCTATGCTAAGCGCTCTTGACCCGAGAAGTTTTGTTCTAATAAACAACAAATCACGTAAGGTGATCAACTATTTTGCTTGCACCAAGTTTAGTCAGAAGTTGATAGATTACCCTGCTATAAATACTCTTGCATTTGAGTTATTCGAGTCGTTGAAGGTAATACTCAATCCTTCCCGCGATGTATCGGCACGGACTGCTGACATTTTTGATACATTCTGCCACTGGTTAGTTACTATCCACAAATATGATTTGAGTGGCTCTGTAATGTTTCATCCGGGTGAGGAAGCAGACAAGGCTGCATCTGACGATTCTACCCATACTCCGACGGCACACCATGAAAATGCCTTTTCATTTGAAATGCTGGTTGGCGATGTGTATGCCGAAGAAAGTGAAGTGCGACGAATAATCAATGCCCTCACCAGAAAAAAACAGATTGTACTCTACGGGCCACCGGGAACAGGCAAGACGTTTCTGGCACGCAAGCTGGCCGCTTACCTGACCAATGGCGACGACTCGCGGCAGGATTTGGTGCAGTTTCATCCGGCTTACGCATATGAAGATTTTGTGGAAGGGATTCGGCCGAAAACCAGCGCCGGCCAGCTCTCCTATGACCTTGTGCCCGGCCGCTTTCGCCAATTCTGTGACCGCGCCCGCCAACGACCCGACGACATCTTCGTCCTGATCATCGACGAAATCAACCGCGCCAATCTCTCCCGTGTCTTTGGTGAACTGATGTACCTGCTCGAATACCGCGACGAGACCATAAAACTCGCCCATGGCACACCGTTCAGCATCCCCCGCAACGTGCGCATTATCGGCACGATGAACACCGCCGACCGCTCCATCGCCCTCGTCGACCACGCGCTGCGTCGCCGTTTCGCCTTCATCCACCTCCAACCCAACTTCGACCTCCTGCGGCGTTTTCACGCCGCAACCGGCTATCCTGTCGAACCTCTCATCACCCTATTACAAGAACTCAACGCTGATATCGGCGACTCCAATTACGCCGTAGGTGTCTCCTTCTTCCTCGTTCCTGATCTCGCCGTGTACCTGCCCGACATTTGGCGATTGGAGATCGAACCCTATTTGGAAGAGCATTTCTTCGGCAACACTGAACTGATGCGCCGTTACCGCTGGGGCGCGGTGACAAGTAAGCTCGCCTGAAACGTAAAGATGCGCTAAAAGTCATCCAGCAGCATGACACGCATCAGATAGTAAATGGCTGAATTGGGAATTCGGCCGAATTAAAGTGCGATAGTTTTTATCCGTTTGACGTGGCCTTGAGCGCCGCTTATACTGTATTATGTGGTATGTGAGTTGCGTTTGGCATCAGCTTTCTGGTCAGACGCAGCGCCATGTAGCGCACTAACAAATAGCCAAATTCTGAAAAATCAGGGGGTTTCCATGTCAATTGCAATCACTTATCACGGTCACGCCACGTTTTCACTGGATATTGACGGCACCAAGGTCGTCGTCGATCCGTTTTTTGCGCCGAACAATCCATTGGCCACAGTCAAACAGGAAGCGATTTCGGCCGATTACATCCTCCAGACACACGGTCACGGTGACCACATTGCCGACACCGTTCCACTAGCCAAACGCACCGGCGCAACGGTGATCGCCAACTTCGAGATCGTCAACTGGCTCGGCAGCAAGGGTGTTGACAACACACACCCGATGCACATCGGCGGTGGCTACAAGCATCCATTTGCCCACGTCAAAATGACCCACGCCATTCACGGCAGTGGCTTACCCGACGGCAGCTACGGCGGCAATCCGGGCGGTTTCTTGCTGACAACTGATTCAACCAGGATTTACATCGCCGGCGACACAGCGCTCTATTCTGACATGGCGCTGACCGGGGCGCATGGCATCGATGTTGCCATCATCCCAATCGGCGACAATTTCACGATGGGGCCGGATGATGCGCTGCTGGCACTGGGTTATCTCAAACCGAAAGTGGTCATTCCCTGCCACTACAACACGTGGCCTTATATCGAAGTAGACGTCAACGGCTGGGCTGATCGCGTTTCGGCCGAAACCGACGTCAAGCCCATCGTCATGACTGTTGAACAAACCTATCAACTATAAAGCCTGCCAACCTAGATCTGTCACCTTTGTAAAGGTGGCTTGCCCATTGGAGAGAATTATGAGGAAACGTTTTTCCTGGATACTGATAATCCTGTTGTTGCTGAGTATAGCTTTGGTCGCCTGTGGTGGGGCTGAAGAAGAAACACCTGCTGTAGAAGATTCCGCAGGTGAAACAACGCTTGCCGAGACCGATGACGACACTGCTGCCGCTGACAACAGTGAAGCACCTAAACCGACAGCGACACCGGTACCTGCGCCAACAGATACGCCGGAACCGACACCTGAGCCAACGGTTGCCGAAGAAGAATTTGCCGATCTGACCGCATTGAATGCCGATGTTGAAGCATTCAACTCTGCAATAGCGCAGTTAACCATGACGTTTTCGGCCGATGGTCAGCCCGATTCAGTCGTGATCATGGACATGCAGTTCAGCCAGGATCCACCCGGTGAACTGATTGCCATGCGCACCGAAGGCGTCTCTGCAGATGATGCGGCCGGTGCGGGCGCGTTGGCGGCAGGCGGATTTACGTTTGCCACCATCGGTGACACCGCGTATATGTCTGTGCCGGGAGAAGGATGCTTCTCGTTTTCTAGCGCGGAAACTGACGGTATGGATCCAACTGAAACACTGTTTTCGCCATCGGACTTCACCAGTGAAATGAATAAAGCGCGTCGCATTCGGCCGAATGAGACAATCAACGGCATCGAGACCATTCACTATCAATTTGATGAAAGCAGTTTTATCACGACTGAAGAACTGGATCTCGCAACCATTAACGGCGACATTTACATTGCTGCAGACGGTGGTTATCTCGTGCGCATGGTCGCCGAGGGCACCGGTCCCGATATGACGATGATGGACGGCGTGACGGAAGCCAATCTGTTCCGCATGGAATACAATGTGATGCAGGTCAATGAGCCGATCGAGATCACGTTGCCGGAAGGATGTGATGCCGATAGTGGCGGCGCTGAATATCCAATTGCCGAAGACGCCGCCGAACTGGCTACGTTTGTCGGTTTCGCTTCCTATACCAGCGCAATGTCGGCCGATGAGTTGGGCGCGTTTTATCAGGAAGCGATGCCTGCTGACGGCTGGACATTTGTAGCGGAAGGGTCAGTGACCACTGGTCCGTTCCAGACACATATTTTCACTCGTGACGGCGAGCAAGTAACCGTTTCCATATTCGGCAGCGATGAAGGATCGCAGGTTTTGATAGCGGCCGATGAATGAGTCCTGTCAATGACACCACATACGAGTACCCTGATTTGATGATCTTGAGGGGTTCCAGGGGCGCGAGCATTCTGCTGGCCAAATACGAAGCGACCAAGATGGTGGCGCTCCAACCCACAGATCTAGAAATTTACTGTACCAGCTATGTGGCGTCGTGTTTTTCTAAATAGGTGCAAAAATGTGACGCTGATTGGCGTACAAGGAGCGTGATTTATGCTTGAACTAAAACGACGTGCATTAATTGTGATTGGTTTCGCTGTTTTGTTGGTTTTTACTGTGGCGTGTGATGAAACGCCTGTTGCTGTGCCCCCGGAAATGGAAGAAGCGGTTACTGATTTGGTCGCATCCGTCCCGGATGATGCGTTGAGCATCATTCAATCACTGGACAGCGCCTTTACCAGCTACACATGGGAAAGCACCATGACGCTGGAAGCTGAAGACAACGCCGTTCCAGCACAGAATATGCGGCTGACATGGTCATCAAATGCTGAAGAACCGGCACAGCAAGTCGTTTTCGCGTTTGAGGGTGGCGAATCGGCCGAATCCCCAGCCACCTCGTCGATCACGTTGACGGCGCTGTCTAATGAAGTATACGTCGCGCCCGAAGGCGAACCGTGTACTGTCATACCGGCTGAAATTGGTCTCGACGTAGCGGAGACGTTGCACGATGTCTTTGATCCCACACGCCTTGTTATCGATCCCGGCCAATTGCGCCGTCGTATCCCCAATGTGGAAATCAGCGGTATCGAAGTAGCGCAATTCACATTTGATGAAAGTGCCCTCGGTGATTTGGAAGCTGCCGGATTGGAGCAGGCGACCGGCAATATCTTCGTCGCCGTCGATGGTCAATACATCGTGCGCATGGAACTAAACGGAGCCGGCGAAATCAACTTCGATGTTTTCGGTGCTGCTCCACAGATACAAAACGGTCAGTTCCGCATCGATTACAATGTGGTTGGAACGGATGATGGAACCGTGATTGAAGCACCGGCAGGGTGTGAAGCGGTCGAATTGCAGTTGCCGTAAATAAGAGAAACCGAGTTTTTGACAAAAACCCGGTTTCTGAAAACGTATTTTGAGACCGAATAATGAAGCGTTACGGGCTTTGTGCCGCGATTTCGTCGGTCAACGCCGGTAAAATGATCTCAGGTGAAAAACCACCGATGCGCCCTGTTGTCCCAATCGGGGCAACACTGACGGCATAGGTAATGGCCGGGTCGATTCCAGTGAAGCGTACCCGGCCATTTGTTTCTGCACCGGCCATGCGCAATTCGGGCATTTCGATCGATTCAATCGGCCGAAATGAAAACGCATAGCCTGCTGCTGCTGGATCTGATTGCCATGAAACCAAAATCATCGACGGGTCTGCCATCCGCGAAATCGCGGGCGGCGGCGTTGGCGCCGGGGCACCGGCCCAATTAGCAATCGTAATCAAGTTGTTTTTGGTCGAATTTGCCAGATAATTATAGTCGATCTTATCCCACGTATCTTGCGGACTGTTTAACATTTCCGGGTCTTCATCTGACTCGATCAAACGCACGGCGCCGATCTGTGCATTGATAAATTCCCGATGATCGCCGTAGCGCCCTTCGCGGTCCAGTGTATTAAGTTTAACCAGCGGAAAGTCCGGCAAATAAAGACGATTGAGAAAATCAATATACCGTGCTACCTGACCAGAAGGTGACGTTTCCATTTGTGGTGCAAACAGACGCATGTGCTGCGGTATGCCGGCGCGACCGCCGATCGAGTCATTGTTAATTGCCAAATCGATAGACGGCCCATTCAAAATTGAATTGGTGACAAAACGACGGCTGCCCGCAGTACCCTGCTCCTCAGCAGCAAACGCCACAAACACAATTGTCTGGTTCCACGTTCGCGAACTCATCAATCGCGCCAACTCAAGCAGCATGGCAACGCCGCTGCCGTTGTCGTTGGCAGACGGCGAAAGCGCGGTGTTGTTTGTCGGCTCACCCACGCGGGAATCATAGTGTGCACCGACAACAACTACGCCAGGATAATTACCGGTTCCGGGCAGTGTAGCGACGATGTTGCGCTGCGGCGTCGAAAAACCCTGATAGTCAAGCTGGAAGTCCTGGAACTCTACCTGTAAACGCCCCTGCCCCACACGATTAAACTCATCAAAAATCCAGCGTCGTGCTGCACCGATGCCGTATACATCACTCTGTGTTTCGCTGAAACTGTTGCGCGTGCCAAACTCACCCAATTGCTGGATATATGCAGTAAGTTGTTGTTGTGAAACAGCATTCATCAAGGCAAGAATGTCAGGATCAACGTCTGGACGCACCGGTGTAAACGGGTCGAGAAGGGCATCGCCTTCGCTGACTAGCTGGCCACCGCCGAACGGCACTGCGGTTGCCGGTGGCGTAGGCAGTGGCGGTCGTTCCGGAGGGCTAATCAGAGAACATCCGGTGACAAACAGGATGATACTCAACAAGCTCGCTGTTAATAGTCTTCTGGACAAATTGACTCCGAGTATGAATCAAGAATAATGACGGTTGAAAAACGGATGTGTGTCGCCGCGTTAATGATGGTTCAGACGCCTGACTTCTACACTCGCATTTGTAGTCGATTGTGTGCGAATGAGCAAATGGCAATTGACTGAAATTTACCAACTGTTTAGCGTACCTGGCATTACACGAGAAAAATCCCCGATATCTTGTAGATAAACGGGGATTGATATTTCCATCCGAGTTGTGATCCGTTATTCGGCCGATTTGCTGCCGTTTTGCGCATCGACGGCCCATTTCTGCGCCTGATGCTGCAAATACGGTGCCAGTATATCGATGGGCAGCGGAAAAATCGTCGTCGTATTGTTTTCGACACCAATATCAGTCAGCGTTTGCAGGTACCGCAATGTCATTGCACCTGGCTCAGCATTGATGGCGCGTGCCGCTTCCGCCAATTCTTTGGATGCTTCCAACTCGCCAGTAGCGTGGATGACTTTGGCGCGCCGCTCGCGTTCGGCTTCTGCCTCACGGGCCATGGCGCGTATCATTTGCGTGTTCAGTTCGACGTCCTTGATCTCTACAATTGCAACCTTGATGCCCCAGGGTTCGGTGGCCTCGTCTATAATGTTCTGCAACTGATCGTTGATCGCTTCGCGGTTTTGCAACAGTTGGTCCAGGGTCGATTGCCCGATGACATTGCGCAAGCTCGTCTGGGCAATTTGCGACGTGGCACGGCGATAATCTTCAATTTGGACAACGGAGGCGACCGGGTCAAGCACGCGGAAATAGGTCACGGCGTTGACGCGTACAGTGACGTTGTCCTGTGTAATCGCTTCCTGCGATGGCACATCGAGTGTGATGGTGCGCATATCGACTTTGACCATCTTGTCGACAAAGGGAACCAGGATGAATAAACCAGGACCTTTTGCACCTTCCAGCACTTTACCGAGGCGGAAAATGACGGCGCGTTCGTATTCTTTTACGATTTTAATAAACATCGAGATGACGACAACAAACCCGATGATAACGAGAATCAGCGCTATCCAACCTTGCATGGTTTTGCTCCTTTTTACGACTCGTACAGGTAACGTACGATGCGGTTATTGCTTGCAATCATATTTTGCATTATAGCAATGAATGATCGCCAATTGAATATTGCAAAATGATTCTAAGCTGTTTATTGTGCTTAGACGTCATGTTGCCGTGTTGTCGGAGTGGTGATGGGTAGCTGCAACGACCAGTAACCAACCAGCCGCAACAATCACCTATACGTGGATTTCGGCCGAAAAGTTGCACAGTACCCGCCTTTCTGTCAGTTTATAGTTGCCCGTCCGATCCCCAGTCGGCAAGCATCGTTAGATAGGCCGGATCGTCATAGCGGCTCAGCATGAATTTGCCGGCATGGGCTGGAAGTGTCGCACCAACGATGTGGTCGGCTAGCAGTTCGGCCGATCCCGTTGCCGCCATGAGCCCAAATCCTGACAACGCACATAGTGTAAACGCGCCTTCAATCGGGAGCGGCCCGATAATCGGCCGATTTTCGCTGGTACGCGTGTAATAGCCCCCGTCGACCCACGGTTTCGGCAATGCTTCAAAATACGCGCTCAGTCCGGGAACAACCGTCGCCATACCACGCAGCGTGATTTCCGGATACAGTGGATCAACCGGCAGCGGAAAGATTGGGTCCACCGGCTCCGTGTGGTATGACCACAACAAGAGGACATTCTGACTGCTGCCGCCACCTTCCGGCCTGAAATGAGCAGCAGGCGGAAATCGGTCCAACAGCCACCGATCTTCGGCCGAATCAATGAACCAGTCGCGTTCCTCATCCGACCACGGCAAAAACTGCGGATCTTCCCAAATCACCATTGGCGCATCACGCGGAATGATTTGCAGATGATCGGGAAACGACAGCTTGATATGTCGCTCCGAGTACAACGGCAGATCGACGCCGAGCAAACGGGCAACGTCGGTCGCAAATGGCCCGGCGCAATTGACAAAAACCAGTGTCGCAATCACTGTGCCGTCCGCCAACGTGACTGAATGCACTTTGCCGCCGGTCGAATCGACTGCCGTCACACGTCCATTGACAAACCGTGCGCCGTGTTCCTGTGCCGCTTCGAGCATCGCCATGCCTAATTGCTGGCCACTGAACCAACCGCAGCGCCGTGCGTGCAAAGCCGCAACGGTTTTGTCGTTCAGATAGGGGAAATGTTTTCGGATCAGTTCAGGATTGAGCAGGAGGTCGGCGCCATCAGGTTGATTGCGGTAGTTTTCGGCCGAATGGGGCGTATAGTCGCTATCAGGTTGCTCGTGAATACGCAAAGGGCCTGCGCCGTTCTGTGACGCATTTTCGGCCGAAGCCCGCATTGCTTTCACATGCTCCGGACGCGCCGTTGCATACACATAGCCGCGCCGGTTGAGTAAAAAACGATTGCCCGTTTTTTCTGCCAGTTCGTCCAACAAATCGATGCTGCGATTCATCAACCGAATCATGGCATCATCCGGCCCCGGCCACCAGTTGCGATACGCTTCTGTCGATTTATCGCTGGTCAGCGTCAGCGGGGCACGCTCATCGATCAGCACCACGTCATGCATACCATGCTTGACAGCCAGTTCGTACGCCGTTGCCACACCGGCAATGCCCGCGCCACAAATGAGTACATCCGCCTGCATCTCCCGACTCCTTAGCTGGCAAATTGCGCGTTGAAAAAGTCGATACAAACGTGTGGCTGGTTGAGGATGTATTGATAGCCGGTGAAACGATGACCGGCGTCGATGTAGACCGGGGGCGATGCTTTAGGTGTTGCGGCGACCATATCGGCGACATCATCGAGACTGCCCCAGCGGTCGCGATTGCTTTGCACGTACAGCAGCGGCGTTTTTCCGGCTCCGGCAGCAGCGTCGATGGGTCTGATGGTGCGCATCGGCAGACCGCCGAAGACGCGATAAGCAGTTTCTGCAAGCATGATCACGGGTGCACCTAACGGACCGAGCAAATCGGCCGAAAATCGGTCGGCAAAAGAAGAGGGTGAAGCCGGCTGCACCAGAACAGCCGCATTGAGTTGGGAAGTGTGTTGCAGGCTAAATAGAATGGCATTGGCGCCAACCGAAAAGCCGATTGCGCCGATTCGCTGCACGTCGACGTCACTTCGTTGTGCCACGTAGTCAACTGCACCGAGCAAGTCGTTGGCTTCTTGCAGCCCGAAAGTAGTTGGCGGCACAGACGCACTGAGACCGTGGTTGCGCAGATCGAACATGAGCGTGTTGTAACCTGCGCGATGCAGGGCGTGGGTCAAACGCAACAAGTCGACGGGCAGTGCGCCGCTCATGTTGTCGAGCATCGATTCGGCCGAATTGCCCAATCGATTCCACATCCAGCTATGCACAAGCAAAATAGTCGGCCGTTTGCCGGTATTCTCATCGGTTTTCATTGATGAACCGGGAATAAACCAACCGGATAAGCGTGCGCCGTCACGCGCCGGGAACTGTACATCCTCGTAGTCCAATCCAATGTCTTTGGGGTTTGTCCAGAGCCGCTGTCGCGGTGGATTAACCATTTGACGCGTCAGAAGTGCAATGATGGCTGCCATTAGGCCGACGCCCAAACCTATCAGGAAGAAAAACAGGCGCAATGTCCGTGAAAATAAAGTCATAACTCATTGCTCCTTGCTACACGCGCTCAAACAAATCGTTCTCACGAAAGCCATCCGGTGCCGGTGGGTAGGCTCGCATAAAACTTTCTTTAGCCAGAAGACGCTTTTGAATCCAAATTGGAATCCATTGACTGAAGCCCATTTGTCCACCACCCTGGCTGGCGTGGGCGGCGCTTGCTGCGCGTTTGACGTCCCAATAATGTCGATAGTCGATGCGAGCGTGTATCTTTTTAGGTGGGATACCGAGTCGAGTCAGATCGATATCTTCGTTGCGGCCGACTTTCGTCGGGTCTTTACCACGTAAACGCATCATCAATACAAAGAATTTTACCAGTGTATTGGGAAAAGCGGTGTAGTAAAGTCGTGCCGGTTGAAAAGGCGCGGGGCCGATCTCAGGATATTGTTCCGGATTGCCGGCAGCAAAAAACGCCGGTGTGACGATTTCCCAGCAGCGAATGTGATCGGGATGGAAATAGCCACCGGTTTCGTCGTGGGTAATGACAATATTCGGCCGAATCTCGCGTATCAACTGCACAATTCGGCCGATAGCTTCATCGTCGTCACTGTTGATCCATGCCTCGGGATGATCATTACCCGGATCACCCGTCATACCGGAATCTCGGTAATCCAACCGATGCAATGTCGCGCCTAGTACGGCCACCGCTTCATCCAGTTCGCGCCGCCGCACGGCGACCAACTCGCTCTTGGATTGTTCATGTCCTTTGGCAACCGATCCGGCAACGCCGTCTGTGGCAATGCAGATGTGAACGTCGACGCCTTCAGCCGCGTATTTGGCCAGCGTACCACCGATACCGAATGATTCGTCATCGGGATGAGCCAAAATGGTGAGGAGTGTGCGAGACATTTGGTTGTAGACAGTGATGAGTGTTCAGTGATCGGTGGCGACAGCATATCCGATTGCCATGCCATTGTCGTGAGCGATGCTGATTGACCAGTGCAGCAGGTTTTTTTCGGCCGATAACACAGCCGCCGCACCACTTAACTGCAATTCCGGTTTTCCTCGTTCGTCGCAGACAACCTCGATTTCCAGCCAGGTAACGTCGCCGACACCTGTGCCTAACGCTTTGGCAACCGCCTCTTTGACCGCCCACCGTCCGGCATACCGTTCAGCATTGCCGTCGCAATACGCTTGCTCCTGCGCCGTAAACACGCGATTGCGAAACGTGTCACTGCGTTCTACGGCGCGCGCAACACGATCGACTGCGATAATATCTACTCCGGATGCTATCATTGCTTTGCGAGAACGACCAACCTGGTTTTTTCGAGAATTTGGAAATCAGATGTCTGCAAACGCGGAAACCTGTCAATCGTGATCAAGATGACCGTTGTGGGCCGGCAACAGCAATGGCGATTTCGTCGGCGCTGAAATACGTCTGAGCCGCTTGCTGGACACGTTCTGCCGATACCGTATAAATGGCATCCCGATAGTTGTCCAGATAGTCGAGACCGAGGTCATAAAGTTCGAGGTCTTCGATAATTGATGCCAGCCCGTCATTCGTTTCCAGGCTGACCGGCAGTGATCCTGTGAGATAGGCTTGTGTGTCGGCCAATTCATCGGCCGATACCGGTTCATCTTGAATGCGCCTGATTTCTGCGCGAATGCTATCGATAGCCAACTCGACATCGTGCGGCGCAACGCCGGTACGTACCGTCCACGGTGATGGCAACAGGCCACCAGTCAACACACTGTAAACATAATACGACAAGCCTTTTTCTTCACGCACGTTCTTGCCCAGCCGACCAAACATACCGAACACACCTAAAATCGTATTGGCAACACGTACATCGAGATAATCGGGTGCGCTGCGTAGCGGACCGGGCAACCCGAGGACAATATCAGACTGGCTTTTATCGGGCATATCCACATGGGTTCGCACCAACTCATCGGGACGGTGTACCGCGCCAATGGCAGATAATGCCACACGATCAGGCGTGTGCCAATCACCGAGTGCACTTTCTATGCGTGCAACCGCATCTTCGGCCGAAATTGCGCCGACAACTGTGATGATCATGCCGTCCGGCCCGTAGACATGGCGATGGAAATCGACGATATCATCCTGTGTGATAGTTGCTACTGTCTCAATGTGACCGCTAACCGGCTTCCCCAATGGGTGATCGCCGTACAGCAATTCGCTGAAAGCCAGACCCGCCATGCTGCGCGTATCGTTGGCACGCATATGCAGTCGTGTCATGATTTCGCCGCGAACTTTTTCCAACTCAACTGCGGGAAAAGTCGGCACACGCAGGCTGTCGGCGAGCAGAGACAAGACGAGATCGATATCTTCAACCAATGCATCGGCCGAAAAGCTGGTCAGCAGGCGTCCGCTGCCGAAACTGAGATCAGCACCGACTGCTTCCAGTTGTTCGTAAATGTCGTCGAATGAACGCGTCACCGTGCCACGCATCAAGGATGCTGCAGTAAAGGCGGAAAGGCCACCTTTTTCGGCCGATTCAGCTATTGCACCGCCACGCATGACGCCGTTGATCACAAATGTTTCGGCCGAAAAATTCTCGTACACCAATACTGTGATCCCGTTTGCCAGTTTGTAACGGTGAATGGTGTCTGCGTTGGGGAAACTTTTAGACATAATGTCTCCAAAAGGGTCGAATATTTGATAGGTTGTTGTCCGATAGCAAACAAACCATCAAACTGCACCGTTCTGCGGCACATAGCGGCCGATGGTGCGCTGGTCAGAGCGCAGATAGCGGTCGCGCACGCGTTCAATGTCGGCCAGTGTGACAGCGCCGACCCGTTCCAGAGCGGTTTCGTACCACGTATAGTCACCGGCGACGACTTCAGACATGCCCAGCAACTGCGCCTGATTGGTGATGCTTTCGCCAGACATGATGAATTCAACACGAGCGCGTTTGTGCGCTTTGTCGAGTTCGGCCTGCGTAATCGGTTCCATGGACAACCGCGCAATTTCGGCGTCGAGTGCCGCTTCTACTTCGGCTAATGTCCGGTCCGGTCGTGCCACGGTTGTGATGGTGTAAAGATACGGATCAATGGTCGGTGTCGCACCGGCCGAAACGCCTGCTGCAAGCTCACTGTTCACCAATGCTTTGTAGAGCCGTGAGCTTTTGTTGGTCGTGCTGCTGCCAAAGAAACCGAGACTGCCGCCACCAGCGAATGCGGAGTTGAGAACAGCTAAGGCGTAATAATCAGGATCAGTGGCCGCCGGAGCTTTGTAAGCGGCGATGAGGTAGGCTGTATTGCCGGGGCCTTTGACTGTGACGCGGCGTTCCCCTTTTTGTGGCGGTTCGGTGCGGGTGATGGGGTCAGGTGGTTGACTGGGTTGTAAATCGCCGAAGTAGTGTTCGATTTTGCGCAGCATTTCGGCCGAATCAAAGTCGCCGACGGCAACGGCAATCGCATTATTGGGTGCGTAGTGACGCCGATAGAAACCGTATAAATCGTCACGTGTCATCGTGGCTAAATCAGCGGCGTCGCCAATCGTTTCATGATGGTATGGATGAACGCGAAATGCTGCCGCAGACAATTCTTCGCGTAAATGAAATAGCGGCTGATTTTCATACATATTGCGCTCGGAAATGATCACCGTACGCTCCGATTCAATTTCATCACGGTGCATGATCGCGTTTATCATGCGGTCAGATTCCATGTGCAAACCCAATTCAATGCGGTCAGACGGTAGCGTTTCGTAGTATGCGGTGAAATCAAGCCAGGTAAAGGCGTTGAAACGGCCCCCTTCGCGGGCAACGGTGCGGTCGTGCTCTCCGGCGGGAATGGTCGGCGTGCCCTTGAACATCATGTGTTCGACCCAGTGTGCCGCGCCGGTATTACCTGGTTTTTCGTTGCGGCTGCCCACGCGATACCACACCATGAACGTGGCAACAGGCGCGTGATGCATCTCTTTCATGACCACGGTCAAGCCATTATCCAGTATCGTTTTTGTTGTTGCATTTGTCATAAATGTGTCGTCCGTCTGTGACTGAGGGATGGCGCATGGTTGCGTGGCAACGTAAAATTGCGCATTCTGAATTATAGCCCGTGCCGTTTGATTGTAAACGGGCGCAGCTTCGGCCGATAACGGCACTCATACAATAGGCAGACAAATGACAACAATTCTCGGTGTAGCAGAAGCGGTTTTGTACGTGTCCGACCTGGCGCGTGCGCGGCAGTTTTATGTCGATGTGCTGGGACTGGCGGTTTCGGCCGATTTTGGCGACGCCTGCTTCCTGCAAACAGGGCAACATTCGACCATCATTCTTTTTGACCTGGTCGCACTTGAAAAACGCGTCAGCGTCATTCCCGCACATGGTGCGCATGGGCGCGGACACATTGCCCTGGCCATACCATCGGCCGAACTCGATGTGTGGCGCGAGCGTCTGATCGCGCACGGCGTCCCCATCGAACACGAACAAACCTGGTCACAAGGGACACATTCGATCTACTTCCGCGATCCCGATGACAACAGTCTTGAGCTAATCGAAGCTTCACATTACCCGTTGGTTTGGCAGCGACTGAACGCGTGAACGCCATTGGCATTTTTGCCGCCTTCGGTACAGCAGTCTGCTGGTCATTTACGGCGATCTTTTTCAGCTACAGTGGACGACGTGTCGGGTCTGACGTCGTCAACCGCACCCGTCTGGTTTTCGCGTTTCTGTTCATCTCGATTGCTCATTTGCTACTACTCGGTGCTGTTTTCCCCTGGGGAACGGAACCGTGGCGTTGGGGCTGGCTGGCGCTTTCCAGCGTGCTGGGGCTGGTGCTGGGCGATGCGGCACTCTTTTTTTCCTATGTGCTGATTGGGCCGCAACTGGCGATGCTGGTCATGGCGCTGGTACCAATCATGAGTACGTTTTTCGCCTGGTTGTTTTTTGGCGAGGTGATCGACAGTACCGAGATGCTGGGTATTGTCGTTGCTATTAGCGGTGTGACGCTGGTGGTGACGGAAAAGCAAACGGTTTCGGCCGAATCCCGATCCGCACAGCAGCGCAACTATCGACTTGGCCTGACGATGGCATTTCTCGGCGTACTGGGCCAGACATCGAACCTGATATTCTCCAAATTCGCGCTGCTTGACGGCTATTCGGCGCTGTCGGCCACACAAATTCGCATTTTGATAGGTGGCATCGTGCTGTGGAGCTATACCGCGCTGCGACGCAACGTTCGGCCGACCATCGTCAAACTCCATGATCGCCGCGCACTGTATGCCATCATGGGCGGAGCGCTGGTCGGGCCGTTTCTGGGTATCTGGTTCTCGCTGGTGGCAGTGCAAAATGCACGCGTCGGCATCGCCGCCACGATTATGGCACTGCCGCCTGTGCTGCTGATTCCCATGACCTTTCTCTTTTTTGGTGATCGGCCGACGGCACGCGGCGTCACCGGCACGCTCATCGCGCTTTGTGGCGTGGCTATGCTGTTTCTATTGCCCTGAACGTATTGCCGTACCATCGCTTCTGTCCGCTATAATCGGTGAGCAAATCGGCCGAAATGAGACAACCACATGAGTAACTGGCTACAACACACCATACAACTTGACGCACGACGACGAGGATTTCACCTCATAACAGGTGAAATTGAGCGCCGCTTGCCCGAATTGGGTTCGTTCACTATCGGCACAGCACACATCTTCATCCAACATAGTTCTGCATCCCTTGCCGTCAACGAAAACGCCGATCCGACCGTGCGTATCGACATGGAAAGCCATTTCAACGCACTCGTTCCGGAAAATACGCCGTATTTTGTCCACACATACGAAGGTCCGGATGACATGCCGGCCCACATCAAAGCGGTGCTGCTGGGCAGTTCGGTGACTGTGCCAATTACCAATGGCCGTTTTAATCTGGGGACGTGGCAGGGTATCTATCTTTGTGAGCATCGGGACCGGGCACGTGGCAGACGACTGATCGTTACACTACACGGCGAACGCCGTGCGTAGATGCGTATCCGGTTGTTGGTGAAAATCACAGAGCGACGGCCTGGATTTCGGCCAGGATACCAAACCAGCCTGATTGATCGTAGTCGGTAATTGTGAAACCGGCTTTCCCGACTGCTTGCACTGTTTCGCGGTTGAGATGACAGTCACTTTGCAGCGCACCCCACGCTATTTGTCCCCAATCGGTGAAGCGACGTGAGATAACGCCGTTGCCGCGCACGTGTTCGAGCAGAATGAGTCGCCCTTTCGGCCGAATCACCCGCTTAATCTCCGCTAACGCCGTCAACGGTTCCGGTATCGAACAAAACACGAGCGTTCCGACGACGAAGTCGAAACTGTTGTCAGAAAATGGCAATCGTTGTGCGTCCAGGCATGCTGCCGTCGCATTGGGGTTTTTGTGGGGAATGGCGGTTAATCGGCCGAAATGGACATCCGTTGCCACCAATAACCCATCCGGATCGTCCGCCAAAGCGGCGTATTTGTCTGCATTTGCGCCCGTACCCGCCCCAATTTCTAGAACACGACCTGTAACGTGGCGCAGCAGCCGTTTACGCCGTTGCGCCAGACTGAAGCGCTCCAGAGGCTTCATGCCGTTATCGTATTGTTCGGCCGAATAATCCACAAACCTCACTCCCCCAGGGTTGACAACGATCACAGGTCAGAAGCCTCTCAAGGCCTCTGACCTGTTTTGAATACGACTAATCCGCGATAAAAGTCAACTCTTCATCCACCGTTTCGTCTGTCACCGTACGGCGGAACTGGCTCATATACAAATCGTAGTATTTGCCCTGCTGCTCCAGCAAACTCGTGTGGGTTCCTTTTTCGACAATCTCGCCGGCTTCGACATACAATACTTGATTCGCGTTGCGAATGGTACTTAAGCGATGTGCAATGACGAAGCTGGTGCGTCCGGCGAGCAGTTTATTCAGCGCTGCCTGGATCTCACGCTCGGTGCGCGTATCGACACTGCTCGTCGCTTCGTCCAGAATCAGGATGCGCGGGTCAGTCATGGCGACACGGGCGATGGCAATCAGCTGCCGTTGTCCCTGACTCAGGCCGGAACCACGTTCGCCCAATATAGTCTCGTAGCCGTTTTCCAGGTTTTGAATGAAGTCGTGGGCACGCGCCAGTTTAGCCGCTTCGATCACTTCTTCGTCCGTGGCATCCGGCTTGCCGTAACGAATATTGTTGGCAACGGTATCGCTGAAGAGGAACGTGTCCTGCAAGACGATACCGATCTGGCTGCGCAAGCTGTGGCGGGTCACGTCGCGCACATCGTAGCCGTCAAACGTCACTTTGCCCGCACTGACATCCCAGAATCGGGGCAGCAGATTGATAATCGTCGTTTTGCCGGCACCGGTCGGGCCGACGATGGCAACGGTTTCGCCCGGTTGGGCTTCGATGTCAATGCCGCGCAAAACCGGCTCGCCGGGATTGTATTCGGCCCAGACGTTTTCGAGTTTGACATGTCCGGCAACGGGCGGCAGAGGAATGGCATCGGCCGAATCGGTTACATCAGGCGTCGCATCAAGCAAGTTGAAAATACGCTCAGCACCGGCAATCGCGTTCTGGATATTGGTCCACAATATCGCAATCTGCTGCACCGGGCGGTTGAACTGCTGTGAATAGCCGATAAACGTGATTACCAAACCGAGACTAACCGTCGTGCCCAGCAGCGAGCCGCCGTTGATCAATACGAGTCCACCGACCACGGCGACAATTGCCATGCTAACGTAACTCAATGCTTCCAAAGACGGCGCCAGCGCACTCGAAAAAGCCTGTGCCCGGATATTGGCATCGCGGTTGGCGGCGTTGCCTTCGCGGAACTGCGTTATATTCTCTTCCTCACGACCAAAAGCCTGCACCTCGCGTACGGCCGCGATATTTTCCTGCAAATCGGCGTTAACCGATCCGATTTCCTGCCGGGCGCGGCGGAACGCTTTGCGTGCCTGCGACGATAACCAGACGGTTACAACAAACATGAACGGCAACGTAATCAACGTCAGCAAGGCATAGCCGACACTCAGTCGCATCATGGTCCAGATAATCCAGAACAACAGCATAATGCCGCTGGCAACCTGCACCAGACCAAAGCCGATCACTTGTTGAATCGTATCCATGTCGTTTGTGAAGCGGCTCATGACATCGCCTGCTTCATGTTTGGAAAAATAACCCAGTGACAGGCGGTGCACATGGACGAACACTTTTGCCCGCAGATCGCGCAGCACGTGATAACCGGCCCAACTCGTCAGATAAAATTGCAGCCCGGTGAATATGGCGCTAAACACATACAGACCAACAATTAGCAGAATCAGGCCGCCAAATGCGCTGAGCGCTTGGCTAGATGACAGACTCAAATCGGGCGTCGTGTACCAGCAATTTGATTCAAAACCGGCATCGGGAGTGATTTGACTCGTAACCGATTCCGGCAAATCCGCCAGAAACGGCATGAATTCGGCCGCCTGTTCTCCGGCGATGAACGGCGTCAGATAACAGTCAACAGACTGGCCGATCAAATCCGGCACGAGCACAGTCATGTACGTGCTGCCAACCAGAAAGACCAGCACCATGAGCAATATCAGCCAGTACGGGCGAAAGTAAGCCAGAAAGCGCCGCAGTGTGCTGCGTACATTGGAGGCTTTCAGTGTTTCTTGACCAAATAGTTGTGCAGAGTTATTAAACATAGTGCACCCCCTTATGCGCTAGCTGCCGCATCGGGCGCGACATCTTCAGCCAACTGCGAGTAATATATTTCAGCGTAAATCGGACTGTTCTCCAGCAATTCCTCATGCACACCGCGTGCGACGAGTTGACCTTTGTCCAGCACGAGAATCTGGTCGGCGTTGAGAACGGTGCTGATACGTTGCGCGATGACGAAACTCGTCCGTCCCTCCATCAACTTGTCCAGCGCTTTCTGAATCTCGTATTCGGTGTTGAGGTCAACACTGCTTGTCGAGTCGTCCAGAATCAGAATGTGCGGATTCATCAGCAACGCACGGGCGATGGCGATGCGCTGCTTTTGACCGCCTGACAAGGTAGCGCCGCGTTCACCGACAGGCGTATCGTATCCTTGCGGGAATCCGTCGATAAAGTCGTGGGCTGCGGCGGCTTTGGCGGCGGCTATTACTTCGGCATCGCTCGCATCGGGTCGGCCGAAAGCGATGTTTTCGCGAATAGTGCCGGAGAACAACGTCGTTTCCTGCAGCACAATGCCGATGTTGCGCCGGAGACTGTCGATGGTCACGTCGCGTACATCGTGACCGTCAATGGTGACACTGCCGTCACTCACATCGTAGAAACGCGGAATGAGGTTGATAATCGAGGTTTTACCACTGCCTGTGGAACCGAGAAGGGCAACCGTCTGCCCCGGCTCAGCTTCCAAATTGATGTTGGTCAACACGGGGTCACCACCGGCAAAATAGCGGAAGGTCACGTTTGAAAAAGTTACATGTCCCTCAACTTCATCCAATACCAGAGCATCTGGCTTATCGGTGACTGCGTTTTCAGCGTCGAGAATTTCGTAAATGCGTGTGGCGCTGGCAGAAGCCTGCGCCATCAGCGAAATGATAAAACCGAGCTGTCCCATCGGGATGAAGACCAGTGTCAAGTACAGGCTGAATTTTTGCCATTCACCCAGCGTCAGTGTGCCGTTGATGATTTGCGCACCACCAAAGTAGAGTACGGCTGCCTGCCCCAGATTGGCGACGAGGAAGATAGTGGGGAACAACAATGCCAGTGTACGGCTGATGCGGATGCGCTGGTCGCGCAGTGAATCAATACTTCGGCCGAAACGCGCTTGTTCCCGCTCTTCACTGGCAAACGCTTTGACGACTTTCAATCCGGCCAGATTTTCCTGCAACACATTGTTGACCGCTGCAAGCCGCCTTTGCGCTTCACGAAACAAAGGCTGTGCAATCCTGCCAAAGAGCATAAACAGGAAAAAGGCAATGGGCAAAACAGGCAATGCGACGAGCATCAGGCGCCAGTTGGTCAAAGCGAGAATAATCAACGCGCCCGTCAACAGAATGAATGCCTGCAACGCCATGAGCAAACCCTGTCCGATAAAAACACGCAGGCGCTCAACATCATCGGTGGCGCGAATCATCAATTGCCCTGTGCGATTTTTGTCGTGATAGCTGAAACTAAGCCGCTGAATCTTGGAAAAAAGATCATTGCGCAGATCAAAGGCAATGTGTTCAGACAGTGCCTGCGACAAATACGTTTGCGTGAAGGCGAAAATACCACGTGCTGCCGCAAACAGGACAATGACCAGTCCGGACGTAATCAGTGCTGATTGCGCCATTTCGATACCGGTTTTGGCTTCGGCCGTTAAATCGGCCGTTTGGATTCCCTGGCTGTTCAGGAAGGTCAACAGTGCCGGAGGTAAATCCAAAATCGCCTGATCCCGTGCTGTGCCGGTAATCGTATCGATGATGTTTTGCACCAACTGGGGCACGGCAAGCTGCGCCGTCGTGGCAATGACCAGTGCGATGCCTGCCAAAATGGCGAGGCGTGGATACGAACGTATGTAGCTCAAGCTGCGCCTGAGGGCACTGGGGCCGTCATTTTGCCGGTTTCTGCGCTGCGCCCTGCGATTCTGCATAGACATTTGCATACTCTTTCTCCCTAATTGCGTTGCTACGCCATGACGGCGCGTACGTTGTAGATCGCCTCACTGATGCGCTCCAATAGGCTGGTGAGTGTTTCCATTTCGTCCGGTACGAGAACAGCGAAGACCTGATCGAGCAAGTGAAAATGTTCGGCCGAATGTTCCCTCACCAAATCACGGCCTGCGTCCGTCAGTCGAATGTTGAATTTGCGCCGATCATCGGCATCCAATTCGCGCACAATCAGGTCTGCTTCCTCCAGTGAGCGGATCAGCGCGCTGACCGTATTGCGACTCGTGCCCTGCATATGACTGATTTCAGACGGATTGAGCGTGGGATTACCTTCGATCATCTCGTTGTAGAGCAAACTGACCAGAATGCGGTATTGAGCATAAGACAAGCCTGATTCACTCAGGTTTTGCTCGCTCGATACATACAACGAATGCGAAACCATGCGCAGTTGACCCATGAGCCGGATCACTTCGGGATTGGTTTCGGGACTGAGCTCCTGTGAGAAACGCAGCCATTTGTCGCGTTTGTGGCTGTCAAAGACGTTCGTTCGTGTCATATACACCTCCGGCAAGCGAACCCGTGTTGCTTCGTGCCCGAATAGTACGACACCGAATTACTTTTGGCTATTAATTTTGTGTAAACGTATTTGAGTTGGGAGATTTCACCGGCGAGACGACTGCCGAGCTAAACGCAAGTGTGTGGATCACTCAATCAGACGCAGCCGCACAGGGGAAAACGAGTGGCGATGCAAGGCGATTGGTTCGTTTTCCTGCAAGGCAGCGAGGTGTTGGGGAGTCGCGTACCCTTTGTGGTGATCAAAACCGAACTGCGGGTAGAGATCGGCGAGAGCAATCATGTACCGGTCGCGTTTGACTTTGGCAAGAATCGAGGCAGCGGCAATGCTCAGGCTCAATAAGTCACCCTTGACCACCGCTTGCTGTGGGATGTTGACATCTTTGAGCCGAATGCGGCCATCGATCAGCAGGAATTCCGGTTCCGGCTGGATGTGGTGCAATGCTTCGCGCATGGCGTGTCGGGTGGCAGCCATGATGCCTTCGTTGTCGATGCGGATAGGAGATGCGCTGCCGATGCCGTGTGCAACGGCGTTGGCGATGATGATATCGTAGAGTTGTTCGCGTTTTTTAGGACTGAGTCGTTTGGAATCGTTGACCTCGGCGAGGCGTTCCAGTTTTTCCAGATCGTGGAGGGGTAAAACGACGGCGGCGGCGACTACTGGGCCGGCCAGTGCACCGCGTCCGACTTCGTCGAGACCGGCAATGAGGCTGATCTGGCGTTTTTGGGCGACCCTGTGTTCGATATCGAGTGTCGGCACTGCAATATTCCGCTGGTCGATGACCCTGGTTCGGGCGTCGGATTGATGGTTTTCGGCCGAATAACACGTTCCAGCCTACCCCAATCATACCATTTATCTGGTGGTTCTGCTAGATTTAGACCCATATTTGCCGGTGGAGAGATACCAGCGAATTTTGACCGTTTCCCAGAAAGTGCCGAAGTAATTTAACAGGCTGACATGTGTGTCTGTGTCATCGATCCAATCGGCCGGGAGCACTTTGATCGCGTAGCCAAATCGTCGTGCCAATGCCAACGCTTCAATGTCAAAGCCCCAACCGTCAATGCGAGCCTGGGTGAAGATTTGTTGTGCTGATTCGGCCGAAAACGCCTTGAAACCGCACTGCGTATCCCAGATGCCGCGCACCGCCATGATCTGAATGAACAGATTGCCCAGGTCACCCAACATGCGCTTCAAGAACGGTTGCGGCACAGCTTGTCGCGCCGTGGACACATCCTTGCTGTCACGCGAACAAATGGCGACATCGATGCCGGCGTCAAACTCAGGTCGCATGAGGTCAAAGTGGGAGATGTCAGTAGAGTTGTCGGCGTCGGTGAAGAGGCGCACAGTTCCGTCGGCTGCCAGCATCCCTTCGCGTACCGTATACCCTTTGCCGCGATTCTCTTTGCGGTCGATCCAGCGGATATGCTCTTTCTGGTCGGCAAACGTGGTGATGACGTCGAGAGTATTGTCGGAAACACCGTCAAGGACGACCAGAATTTCCCATGAAAACGTCTGTTGTTGCAGATAGGTGTGGATAGCGTCAAGGGTTCGGCCGATACGCCGTTCTTCGTTATAGGCAGGAATAATGACGCTTAAGTAAGGTGACTCGCTCATAGAGATAGGCCGTTTTTAGTGAACGGGCAATCTTACCCATCTGACTGAGTCTCGTCAACCGGTGTGAGGATAGAAATCAGGTAATCGTCAGAAACGCGACGGTTAGCCTGAATCCGGCGGCGCTTCGGCCACATCTTGAACACCCCGATCAAACCCGCGATTTGTCCACGCAATCGCGCACGTGCGGCTGCACCGCGCCATGCTGCCAGCGCCTCGCGTGAAATTCGCCATTGCGCCCGCAGGATCGACGGCCAATTCTGCTTGAGCAGGCTCGTGGGATAGTTTTTCCAGATTAGGTAGAGGAAATTGCGACCGTCGTAGTAGCTGCTAATCGTGCCGCCGCCGGATGATTTAAGTTTGTGGTAGACGACGGCTTCCGGCACATAGAGCACACGCCAGCCGGCCAATTGTGCGCGCCAACCCAAATCGACATCTTCGCAGGAAAAAAAGAAATCGTCATCGAGAAAGCCGATTTCGTCAAGCATGGCGCGACGATAGGCAGAAGAGCCGCCACAGGCAGAGAATACCGGTTCCTCTGTGTCGTATTGGCCTTGATCTTGCTGCCAAACGCCGCGATTGCCGGGAATGCCGTCTACGCGGTAGAAGTCGCCGGCCGTGTGAAAGGTGTCGCGCCGGTCGAACAGCAACATTTTGCCGGCGACGCTGCCGACTTCGGGATGCGTTGCGAAGGCGTTGACGATATGTTCAAGCCAATGGGAATCGACTTCGGTGTCGTTGTTGAGCAGAATGACGATGTCGCCCTTGGATTTTTCGTACCCGAGGTTGCATGCGCCGGTGAAGCCGAGATTTCGGCCGATTTCGATCACCTCTACTTCAGGAAACTCATCTCGAACATACGCCTGCGACCCGTCCGTCGAGCCGTTATCGACCAGTAACACCTCAAAATCGGTAAATGTCTGGCGGCGCAGGCTGCCCAAGCAGTCGTCGAGATGCTGTTTGCCGTTCAGGTGCGGAATAATGATTGAGACAATGTTCACGATGGGTTACTCAATCGAGAATTTAACCCTTTGTATCTGTACTTTTCATCGACACAAATATAGCTAGACTGCTTCTTGAGCAACCGCTTGATAATCGTCCCATTTCAATTCATAGATGTGACAAAGTGCCTGATGAAATAGAGCATGTACTTCATTTCCAATGGTTTCGGCAAATAAATGGTACGTGATACCTTTTAAAGTTGGCCAATCAAGGCGAATATCATTTGTAAATCTTTCTTGGCTATCAAACGATAAGGTAATAATATCTCTGTGTGCAATTCTATCTCTTAGGCTTCTCAACAAAGTACCCCAATCATTACGGGACACTGTAGCACCAGGATTTTCTTCATGACCGAACACCTTTTTTTCAAAGTATTGCTTCATCCAATCTGCTTTCTGTGCAAAAGGAGGTATCGTCACTTTGTCTAGTTCACTAAAGAATGTCGACTTGCTCATATGACCTTTTGTGAACCCGGTTTTTAACAGTAAGCATACAAGTATCATGTAAATATCGAGAAACGATCTAGCTTCGAATAAGAAAGCTTCCAGAGCAAAGGAGACCAATATCTGCTCATCATCGGAGCAATCCAGAGTTTGTACGCTATTCTCAATAGCTGGCCAAAGGGACTCATAAATTCTTCCGTGTCTTACGGACTGGAGTTGCTCAACTGCTAACCTTAGCAAAAAATATTTGTAGACCACACTATCCAGATAATGGGTTATCCAATACAATTCAGACTCTGTATAAAGGTGAGAATTGTTTTCAATATAGATTTCATGCACGTACCGTAAGATGTTGTGTGTTGCTTCAATGTATCCTCTGTTTTGGGATACCATCAATAACATTCCATCCCTTATCTCTTTTTGCCATTCAAACATCGTTCTTTTCCTTCATTCAGTACTTGCGATGAGCTAGTACAAGCATATCCAGGATAAAGGCGTAGTCAAAAGCGACATCCTTCAAATAGTCGTAGCGACCCGACGAACTGAAATGGCCGGCACCCATGTGCATTTTCATGATCAGGACATTGTCATCCGTCTTCAGCGTGCGCAATTTGGCGACCCATTTCGCCGGTTCCCAATATTGGACGCGCGGATCGTTGAGTCCGGCGGTGACGAGGATGTTGTGATAATCCTTCGCCTCTACATTGTCGTAGGGCGAATAGGACAGCATGTAATCGTAGTATGTCTTGTCCTTCGGGTTGCCCCATTCGTCGAATTCGCCGACCGTCAGCGGGATGCTTTCGTCGAGCATCGTCGTGACCACATCGACGAACGGCACACCGGCAACCGCACCCTTGAACAGGTGTGGCGTCATGTTGAGCACCGCGCCCATGAGCAAACCGCCCGCGCTGCGCCCCTCCATTGTCATCTGCTGCGGCGTCGTGTAGCGGTTGGCGATGAGATGTTCGGCGCAGGCGATGAAATCGGTGAACGTGTTTTTCTTGCTGAGGAATTTGCCTTCGTCGTACCATTGGCGTCCCATGACCTGACTGCCGCGCACATGGGCAATGGCGAAAATGACGCCGCGGTCGAGCAAGCTCAGTCGATTTGAATTGAAAGTCGGGTCAATGGTGTACCCGTAAGAGCCGTAGCCGTAGAGGTGGAGCGGCACAGTGCCATTGTCGCGGGCGCCTTTGCGGTAGACGATGGAGATCGGAACCTGCTTGCCGTCCGGCGCGGTGGCGAAGATACGCTCTGACTGATAATCATCAGGCTCGTACCCACCAAGCACCGGTTTGCGCTTTTTCAGTTCACGTTGCCGGCTGTCCATGTCGTAATCGTAAACCGAGTCGGGCGTTGTCAGCGACATGTAGGTGAAACGGAGCAAGGTCGTATTGTACTCAGGATTACGATTCACAGTGACGGTGTAAACTGGTTCCGGAAAGCTGATTGTGTGGGTTTCTGTGCTGTCAAAATCAAAGATGCGCAGTTGGCGCAGGCCGTTGGCGCGTTCGGTGAGGGCCATGTGTCCGGCAAACAGGTCGATGGCGTCGAGCTTGACATCGTCGCGGTGGGGCAGCCAGTCGCGCCAGTTGGCTTTGGCGGGATTATCGGCCGAAACCGTCACCACCTTATTATTCGGCGATTCATCCGCATTAGTCACAATGTAGAACAGACCATCGCGATGATCGACAGTGTAGCGCATGCCGGCAATACGCGGCTGAATCGGCACTAAAGCACCGTTTGGTTGTGCCAGGTCGATGAACTGCGTTTCCTGCGTTTCAATGCCGTACAGCTTGACCATCAAATAGCGTTCGTCACGCGTTTTGTGCGGAAAGACGCGGTAGAGGGCGTCCGGCTCGTGGATGATCAATGTGTCATCAGCTTGTTGTGCGCCGAGCGTGTGCCGCCACAATTTATCAGCGCGTTTGGCGTCGTCTTCGGTCGTGTAATAGAGGGTGTTGTCGTCGCCCCATTCGGCCGAACCGGCGGCCTGCTCAATCACATCGTCTAGCAAGTCACCCGTTGCCAGATTCTTGACGCGAATGGTGTATGTCTCCGCACCGCTCGTGTCAAGACCGTATGCCAGAAGATTGTGGTCCGGACTTATCTCATAGATACCGAGTACAACGTAGTCGTGCTGATCGCCGAAGATGTTCATGTCGAGCAGAATTTCTTCAGGTGCGTCGAGATTGCCGTGTTTGCGGCAGTAGATGCGGTATTGTTTGCCTTCTTCGGTGCGTGAGTAGTAGAAGTAGTCGCCTTTGCGGGCCGGAACGGTGTCGTCGGTTTCTTGAATTCGGCCGACCATCTCCTCATACAATTTGTCGCGCAGATCGGCGGTGTGGGCAGTCATCGCTTCGGTATACGCATTTTCTGCTTCGAGATAGGCGATGACCTCTGGATTGTGCTTTTCGCGCAGCCAATAGTAGTTGTCGGTGCGCGTGTGGTTGTGGATGGTGAGGTTTTTCGGCCGAATAGCGGCCACAGGTGGTTTCAAGTTATTTTTCATTGCTGATAAAGTGTATCTTCCAGTCAGGAATCAAGGGCTTCCGCGCGAAAATAGTCCGCCAGAGCAACTTGCCACGGTCGCAGCGCAATCCCAATCGCTGCTCCGACATTGTTGTTCAATGCACCGAGCGGTGGCGGTGTCGATGCGCGGTCAAATTCGCTGCTCAAAATCTGTTCGTTCAGCACGTTTTCCAGATCTGCCAGGCGCAGAATTTCGTTGGCGAATTCCCAGCGTGAACACGCGCCGCTGTTGACGAAATGGTAGGTGCCGTACTGTCCGGTCGTCATCAGTAGTTTGATGGCTGCCGCCAGGTCAGCGACATTGGTCGGATTGCCGATCTCGTCAGTGACGACGCGAATCGCGCCGCGCTCCCGCGCAAAACGCAAAATGGCGTGGATAAAATTGCGCCCACCGGGGGCGTAGAGCCACGCTGTTCGGACGATGTAATGTTTGCGCCACAACGCACGCACGTTGTGTTCGCCAGCCACCTTGGAGCGACCATAGGGATTAACCGGTTCGAGCGTGTCCCATTCATCGTAGCCTGCCGCTTTGCGCCCGGGAAAGACTTCGTTGGTGCTGACGTGGACGAGCGGGATGTCGTGTTCGGCGCACGCCAACGCCAGATTTTGCGGGCCGAGGCCGTTGACGCGGTAGGCGAGTTGTGGGTTTTGGGCGCAGCCGTCGACGTTGGTGTAAGCGGCGGCGTTGATCAGGAGATCGGGCTGAACGGTATCGATTTCGGCCGAAAGCGCCTCCCGATCGGTCATATCCAGTTCCGGCAAATCGCGTAACGTCAATGTGTGTGTGTTCAGGCACCGCGTCAGGGCTGTGCCCAGTTGCCCTTTGGCGCCGATGATGAATATTCGCATGCGGGAGATTATAGCGGTTTCGGCCGAGTCAGGCAGGTGAGAAAAAGTGTAGTGGGTCGGTTCGGCCGAAGGGCAAGATGAAGCGACAATGCACACAGTGTTTGCCCCGTACATGTGACAAAAATCACTTGACACTTCGATTCCTTACATGCCATACTACAAACAAGGTGCGGGGGTGGCTGTTTCCGTGGATAGATACAATCGATTCATGCAGTGCAGCACTTGGTCCGTGAAGTAAACACCGCCTCCCAGACAGTCGCGGAGGTGTGCCATGAATAAATGGGTCAAAATCGGGATATTGGTTGTAAGCGCGATCGTGATCGTCGGAGTCATCAGCGTAGCGTTTTTCACGCGCGGAATTGCCCATGACATCATCTATCATCCTGCGGCAGAACGGCCCGAGATCGAGCAGACACCGACAGATTTCGGTATGGCATTTGAAGAAGTTACTGTCACCACAGAAGACGGCCTCAACTTGACGGGATGGTATGTGCCGGGTACCAACGGCGCGACTGTCATCGCTCAGCACGGATCGCCCGGCCCAATGCCGGACTCGCTCTACGAGGCTGCATTTCTCAACAAGCACGGTTACAACGTGCTGCTGTCCTGCTTCCGCGCTCACGGTGCCAGTGACGGAGAGTTGATTAGCTTTGGCTACCATGAGCAAAAAGATCTCGACGCCTGGTACAACTATCTGCTGACGCGTGATGATGTCGATCCCGAGCGCATCGGCATTTTTGGTGAGTCGATGGGAGGTGGCACGGCGATCCTTTACGCTGCGCACAACGATGGACTGAAAGCAGTTGCTACGGGCAGCGCCTATTCGCTCTCGCAAGACACCATCGAGACATTTATTCAGTTTGAGCAGCCGGATCTACCCCATTGGGCCGTGCCGCTATTGGCCAGTTCAATACTCTTCTGGGCAGAAAGGGAGTGGGGATTCTCCGTCGATGCGCTGGACACGGCGGCTGTCATCGGCGATATCAGTCCTCGGCCTATCTTGATCATCCACGGCGGAGCGGATGCCAAGGTAGGAAGCGATGACGGGCAAATGCTTTGCGATGCCGCACGCGAACCGAAGGAGTTGTGGCTTGTACCGAAGGCCGGCCATGTCGATTTTGAACAGTTTGAACCGGTGGCCTACGAACAACATCTGATCGTGTTCTTTGATGACAATTTACTGAAGCCTTAAGTGGATTTCGGTTACACGGACTTGCGAACGTCTCTGTTTTCTACAGTTTAACGCCGCTTAGCACCCAGCATTGATCACGTTGACAAAATGGCGCATCTCGCTACTCTGAGACAAGTATGGCAGCATTGGCGACATGTGGTATGTTGGTGTTTTAGGGCGTAGGATAAGGTGGCAGGGTTCGGCCGAGCTACTTGCGCAACTATCCACGGAGAGGAACATGACAGAATGGTTTGAAGGCAATGTAATCGCCAACAGGGTCAGTCTACACTATTATCGTACTGGTGGACGTGACGGCAACGGCAAACCAGTCCTGATAGTCGCCACTGGTGTAACCGACATGGGCATAGGCTATTCACGTGTCGCACAAGCGCTGGAGGATGACTATGACGTGATATTGTACGATAAACGAGGGCATGGCTATTCCGAAAAGTTGGATACGGGATATACATTTGAAGAACATGCAGCCGATTTAATCGACTTCATAGCCGCCCTAAACGTGGAAAACCTGAGACTCATCGCGCATTCCGGGGGTGCTGCTGCGGCCATCATTGCTGCGGCAGATCACCCGGATCGGGTGGCCGGCCTGATTCTTTATGAACCCTGCTGGGGGAGCGGATGGGGCGGATGGCAGGCAACGGCGGATGGGATGACCGACTGGTTCAATGACACAATCTCCATGACGAGAGAGGAGCTAACCACGAAATGGCAAGAGGACAATCCAAACTGGACAGAAGAGGAACTTGCCTGGCAAGTGGAGAGTAAAGTCCTGGTAAGCCCCCATGTAGTGCAAACTTTTCAACAGCCCGAGCCACATTGGCAGGAGGCTCTCCCCAAAATTCATTGCCCAATCTTGTTGCTAACCGGTGACCTGAACAATGGCCTGATTACACAAGACGATGTGCGTGCCATGGCCGCGTTATGGAACGACGGAAGCGTTGTGCAGATCAAGGGTGCCGGCCACATGGCCCATTATGATCAATATGAGCAGTTTGTCAGTGCGGTCCGAATATTTCTCGCCGATATTTGAGTGAAAAGTGACAGCAGAATAGTGCACTCAATAGGCTCGCTGACACCATGTGGGTAGATCGACCCGCAGCACCTCTTTGTACAAAAACACCAGTGCACTGATCGCCTGGTTGACAGAAGAAGCACTCAACTGCTTCTCGTTCGTCAAAAAAGAGATAAAAGCTTCAATATCCTCACGGGGCGATCGACTGATCTCCAATTCAGTCTGAAAACTGTGAAAGAGAATATAGCGTCTAATCCAACTCGTTTACGCCTGTTCTGTCGCATCCGCTAGACCAACAGTACGGGCCTTTTCCCGGACTCGTTGCAGAAACCTACTCATACTTAAACTGTACACAACTTTGTAATTCAGCGAAAATAATATACAATTTTTGACCAGTTTAGTCATATTTAGATAAAAACGTTAGCTGCAATTTGAAAATAGGGACTATTGTGGAATTTACAAAACGTAATCATTACAATCCTTGTTTTTGGACAGCTTATTGAATCAGGACTATTACAAACAGTCTCTGAGTAATTCGTTGACAAGGTGAGGGCCCGGGAGCAAATTGTATATGCTTTGAACGTTAAATCTGACAAGATTTATCGCACAACTGTGGAAAATGTACATTTCGACAAATATCTTGGGGTTGCTGAAATTACCCTAGAAACCGCAAAGGAGTTTTGTAAACGTCACCACCCAGACAAGTATGAAGAGTTTTGTCAAGAGAGTACAGAAGATCAATACCCAGTTTACATTGATTTTGAAGAAATACTTACGGCAATCGAGAATATGCCATCATATCAAATACTCCTTAAGGTCATTAAGCATCAATCGATAGCCACTGTTCAAGAAAAAGTATTTCTAGCGTCCTTTGTTTTTCTTCAACTACTTCGCAGTCATGCTATCATGAATTCGATGCTTGAGATGAATTCGGAACTTGGCCAGGAGAAATTTGAATATTTTATTCAACTAAAGTGGATGCTATCTGATGCGGATCTATTGTTTAAAGCTGTGGCTCCACTTGTTTTCTCACAGTGGACGCTCTACAGAACCGCAAGAGATACTTTCCCATTAACTGACTCTGCGGTTTTGGTAAACCCGAATAGCATAATGACTGCCCTTTCTCCTCGTCTGATGCTAGAAATCTCTTCTAGCATGAACGCTAGAGAGAACGAATGGCACATTAAGCGTTCTATAAAACGTAGCAAAATGAGAGAATTTCGACGACGTACAATAGGAAACACGTTTCGCGAAATTATCTTCAGTGACGAAAAAGTGTTGCGACGTTGGCAAAATTCTTCTGATTTTCGTCAGCGTGTAAAAACAGTTGAGGAAATGGGAAGCTATAACCTCATTGTTACCAGATTAGGAGAGCGCGACCTTTGGCATATAAACGCGTTTGGCAATCAGCAAGTGTAATAATTCGAGTTATGCTCCATTATTAAAGTCAGTGTAGATGCCGACTTACGGCTAACAATGCTTGCAGCGGAGCGGCGAGGTCGCTGCTCATTCGTTCCGTTTGACCTACGAGACCGCTCGGCCCGCGCCCGCTGAAGCTGGCGTAAGGTACAAATCGTTGCTCAAAGCATAAGAAAACGAGACTGATGTTTTGCAGGTGGCAGAAAGTCTGTATAATTACAGGTCGATTTTCAGAGAGATTACGGAGCTTGTAGCATGGCCAGCAAAAAGAAAGGCGCACGGATTGTCATTCGCATGATGAGCACGGAAAGCGGTCACATGTACATTACATCGAAGAACCGCCGCAACGACCCGTCACGCATGGAATTGAAAAAATACGATCCGATTTTGCGTCGTCACGTTGTTTACAAAGAAAAACGCTAGGTTTTTAACACCGAACCGTGTCATTTTCAGCCGCCAACGGGTTCCGTCGGCGGCTTTTTGTGCTTATAGCCCATGAGTGAACCAGTCGGAAGCAGCCAGGAACACAAGCAATTCGCCGCTGAGCGCGGACCAATCGCGGTTGCCATTGTCACGTGCAGTGACAGCCGCACACTGGAAACGGATACGAACTATCACTATCTGCGCCGCGAAATAGAAGCTGCAGGGCATCGGGTCGTGGCTTATCGCATCATAAAAGATGAACCGGATTTAGTTGCAGTGACATTGGACGCGTTTGCATCCGGTGAAGCGCAGGTCATCATTTTCAACGGCGGTACCGGAATTTCCCAACGTGACACGACCTACGACGTATTGGCACGCAAGTTGGACAAAACAATTCCCGGTTTTGGCGAGTTGTTTCGCATGTTGAGTTGGGATCAGATCGGCGCAGCGGCGATGATGTCGCGGGCGACGGCCGGTGTTTATCGCGGCACGGTCGTGTTTTCGACACCGGGATCACACAAAGCGGTGCAACTGGCATGGCAGAAGCTAATTGCGCCGGAGTTGCAGCACGTTGCCTGGGAAGTGTGGCGCTAGAATCCATAAGGCAATCCAATCAAAGCCGATAGGCTGATGCAATAAAATCTACGATGCCAGGGGAAAAGACGCAGCAAATAGGCCGATGGCTGGATACAGCAGAGATATTGCTGGTATTGTTGGCGACACCACTACTGCTCCAACCTCAGATGTGGTGGTCATTAGCCGTAGCAGTAGCCGTTGCTATACTCCTGGTCTGGCTAATCCAATGCTTCGTTCTCAAACAGCCGTTGCTGCCACGCACCCCATTGACGTTTTCCCTGTGGGTGTTTCTGGTGTTTGTCGTGGTCGGTGTGCTGGTTTCGGCCGATCCCGATCTCTCTCGGCCGAATGGTCTGGGCGTTTTGCTGGGCATTGGCTGGTGGCGCCTGCTGACCCGCCAGGCTGTCACTTCCGAGCGCAAGCTGCACATCGGCGCATTGGCCACGTTGCTGTTGGCACTAGGATTGACCGGCCTCGGACTGATCACCACGCGCTGGAATGTCAAACTGCCGCAATTGGAACCTGTAATCGAAACCATTGCGCAATTGAGTCGTTTTGCCCCCACCACTCTGGGTCAGACGCATCCCAATCGACTGGCAGCAACCGCAGTAATGGCTTATCCACTGTCACTTGTCATGGTATTGTCACCGCGCATGCGTTGGTTTGAGCGGCTGATTTGGTTGATCGGTGTGATCAGTTTAGCTGGTGTGTTGTTGCTGTCACAATCTCGCAGCGCCTGGTTGGCTATGGTCGTAGTGACCACTTTTATCATATTTGCATTGGCAATTCACCATCGTGATCGCTTGCCACGCCTGCTGTTTGCCAGCGCTTTGCTGTTTGGTCTTGTCATCGCCGTAGTCGTTGTGTGGCGTTTGCCGGCAGATTTTCTGCAACAGATTTGGACAGAGCCGCCGCGCGAAACAGCGGTTGGTTCGTTGGCGACGCTGACTTTTCGCCAGGAAGTGTGGCGCTGGGCCATAACGGCAGTGGGTGATTTTGCGTTTACCGGAACCGGTTTAGCGGCATTTCCGGAAGTTGTCCACCGTCTGTATCCTATCGCGATTTCGGCAACATATGTCGGAACACATGCCCACAACATTTTTCTGCAAACCGCCCTCGACGTAGGTTTACCCGGTCTGATCGCCTATTTAGGTATGCTGCTGGGCGCAACTGCGCTGACGTGGAAGCTGTTTTGGCAGCGCTCATCGGTGACACTGCTGGCTTTGGGTGCGTGGGCAGGCATAGTGGCTTTGCATGTATACGGGCTGACCGATGCGATTGAAATCGGCGCTTTGTCAGGTATTTTGTTATGGATGCAATTGGGATTGATCACAGGTGCATTTGCCTTTGTATTTTCTGCAGGCATTGGCACGAACTCACCTGCCTGTTCTGAATACCAAGGTGCTTTGTAAGCAGTCTGACATCGTTCAGTGGTTTAGCGTAGGCTACAATTGCTGTACGTCACTGTACGCTGTTGGGCAGATGTTCTATAATATGAGTAAGGTGCGGAGCATAATTGTCGTTTTGTGACGCTTTCTCGCACTGAATTGACAATGTTTCTGGAGTATCACATAGTATGAAACGCATTTTCTTGGTCGCTGTCATAGCGAGTTTAATCGGATTGAGCCTGCTATGGGTCGATTCGGCCGAAGCGATCTGTTATCGGTTGCGCGGCGACGATCTAAACTCCTGTGAAATTTCCTCGACGCTGGAACCGGCCGGCCCGGTATTTGCCGAACCTGAACTCCGTGAAGACAACATCCTGACCAGAATGTGGGTGGGACGCATTGCGGATTTTGCCAACGTCTACTCACAACCAAGCGCAGCCTCGCCCGTTGTCCGCAATGTCGGTGACGGATTCCTTTACGCTACTATTCGCCGTTCTATGGAGTCAGAGGGTGAGCGCTGGTACGAGATTAACATCGGTGAATACGTGCGTGCAGCCGAAGTAGCTATCGTTTCGATTTCTGACTTTCATGGCGTCGTGCTTGATCGACAGCCGCAACGCCCATTTGGTTGGTTTATTGTCGATTTTCGGCCGAGTTCCGTTCCCGGCGGAGAGCCCGATTATCAATTCGAAAAAATCAAGCGCTACTATTTCTTTGAAGTCTATGACGCGGTTGAGGCTGACGACGGCTGGCTGTGGTATGACATCGGCAACGGTATGTGGATCAACCAACAATACGTCAGTCTGGTCGACGTGAACAAGCGGCCCGATGATATCGGACCGAACGACAAATGGGTTGAGGTTGACCTGTATGAACAGTCATTGGCAGCCTACGAAGGTGACCGCATGGTTTTTGCCACGCTGATTTCCTCTGGTTTGAACCGATGGCCGACTTATGAGGGTTTGTTCCGCGTACGCTACCGGCATGACTACACAAACATGTCAGGCGCGGAAGGGTTGATCGACTACTATCTCGTCGAAGACGTGCCTAACACGATGTTTTTCGATATTGACAACGAAATCGCCCTGCACGGGGCGTACTGGCACGACCGTTTTGGCTACAAGCACAGTCATGGCTGTGTCAATATGCCGCCACTGGATGCGGAATGGGTATATGATTGGAGCGCCGATACAGTCGTCAATCCGGACGGTTATGATGAAAACGGCGGTTTGTGGGTATGGGTCCACGAGTCAGACCCGCTACATTATTTTGACAAGTTCGCTGTCTCGAATGCAGATGGCTAGTGGAAAGCTGAGATGCTTAGAATCAAAGCCTGTGACATAGTCACGGGCTTTTTTGTTGGGCAGCGATGACGGCAGCAACATCGGCCGATTGGAAGTCCGGCGGTTTCATCACTTTGCCGTCAGCGCGACGTGGGCCATTCGCCTTCTGCATATTGGCGCGATGAACTTCGGCAAAGACGGCATCCGGATCGACGCCACAGGCAGTAATCGCGCCATAAGTGACATAGAGTAAGTCGGTTAGTTCGTGGATCAGGTCGATCAATTCGGCCGAATCGTTTGTTTCCTGCGCCAAAACCGTCTCAAACGCCGCCATCACCTCTTGATACTCCTCGCTCACCAGCGTCCGGCGCAAACGCAGCGTGTTCGTATCGGGCATCTGCGGCGCATCGGGGTGTGGCCGTCCCATTGCCGCATGAAACTCACGTATCTTCTGCGCATTAGTCAGCATAATTCATTCAGAGATCAAGACCTTTCAAGCCGTGTATGCCGGCGATCAACGAAACTTCACTACCATGATGCAGATCGTGTTCCAGGACGTGGTAGATAACCCAACTGCGTGATACCTCGAAAATTTGACCATCCCATTCATCGGGAAAGGTTTGCGCACAATCGGCCGATGTCCAGGCACGCAAGCGACTTTCGATGAATGCCCATGTGTCTGCAAGTCCACGTACCAGTTCCGTAGCATTGCGATTTGGCGAATCACGTTGGCCCCAGGCCATATACGCATTCATCGCTTCATCGTCATCCTGCAACGTACCACTAAACCACCCAGCCCGCACCGAAATAATGTGCTGGACAATTTGTCCCAGCGGCCACATATGGGGTGCAGGTTGCAGCGCTAGCTGCTCAATTGTCAGAGGGGCAACACAGGCTTGCAGCTTTCCGTTGTAGTCGCGCCAATTATCGTAAATGACATCCAGTGTTAAGTCCCGATCCGGTTGCATCAACTTCTCCTGTTGTTTAGCGCCCTATTCCGACACTGCCGCCAAACGCCGCCGACATTTCATCGTAAATATCGGCAATGCTCGCTTCGGTGCCCAGATAAAACCGTCCGTTACCTGCCAGCGCCAATTGTTCGAGTATCACTTGCTCGGCGTCTCGGCCATAGGCAATCGTGAACAGCGATGTGCCGTTGGCACGGGCTTTGTCGATCAACGTCTGGTCGAAATTGGAAATACTCGACGTGTCCTGCCCGTCCGTGAGGACAACCATGGCATTGCTCGTCTCCGGCGACGTTGTGCCGGCTATAACGCTCGAAGCCAAAGCTACAGCGTCATAAAGCGCTGTGTCTCCTCCCGCCTGCAATGCGCGAATCGTGTTGATAATTTCGCTGCGGCTGGGGCCAACCTGTTCGTGGTTGACAATGACATAGGGTTCAGTATAGAACTCGACAATGGTCAGATAATCTTCGTCGCCCATTTGGGTGACGAAAGCTGCCGCCGCCGAAATCATGTTCTCAATCTTGTCGCCGTCCATGCTGCCGGAACTGTCGAGCAGCATGACGAGATTGATCGGTTTACGCGCTGACCGCCATAATTCCTGTACGGCGTAGATCGATTCGACTGTTGGCGCGTCGAAGATGATAGCCGGCTGGTCGGGATCGACGCTGTTTTCGGCCGATAACCAGGGCCCGCTCAATTCCCCATCGGCCGAACGCAGGCCGTATTGGGCTGCCAACGCCTGGCCTTCGTCACTGAGCAAGAAATCGCGGAAGAGCCGCGCCGTTACCCGTGCTTCGGCCGAACTGTTGGCGTTGATGCACGCGGGATGGGTTGCCACAAATGTGCCTTCCAACGGATAAATCGGCACGATTTGCCCGTTACCGTGTATGACAGCATCGCTTTCATACATCACGCCTGCGCCCAAGAAATCTGCGCCGCGATTGAACATTTCGCGCGCGAGACCGTTCGTTTCCTGACTGAACCACGAGACGGCGCTTTCAAACGCACCGACGGAAGCTTGCACGATTGGCTGGCTGATGTCAGTGGGGGTGACGGCGTCGGTTTTCGATTCGGCCGATTGCACCAGTGCGAGCAGCGTATTTGCACCCGTCGCTGACAGACCGGGATGTGTGTGGCTCAAGCGCAGCGACTCGCCGTATTGCCCACCGCTGAAATATTGCCACGCCGACGGATCAGCCGCTACGCTACCCACATCGAGCCAACCCAAGTCGCGCCCCGGCCAGCCCAGTGATCGCGCCACATCTTCCCACATACCGATGACGAGCGGGCTGGTTGCGACAGAGACGCAATCATCGCCAAAACCAGCTACACCTTGATCGGCTGCGATTTCAGTCCAGACTCCGTCATCGGGAATCCACATATCAGGCATTGCACCGTTTTGCATCTGGACGATGGCATTGCCGGTTTCGGCCGAAATGATCGGATTGATGTACGCTTGCTGACCATCGGCCGATTCAATTTCCTGCTCATTAAACGCCGCCGCCGCCGCTGTAATCCAGTCCGCCGTGCTGCTGTTGACCACAACCGTTGCCGCTGCCGCATTGCGCGGCACACCATCCCCACCACCAAAACCGCATGCCATAACCGTTAACGCCAGCATAACTAGAAGCAATAACCACGGACGCAACGTTGCAACCTTCATCCTGTTCTCCGCAATCCGAAATCTCAGTTCCGAAATCATGGCTACCGTCCACTCGTGATCAGCGTCATCTCAACAAAGCGATCTTCCTGCTGTACCAGCGGATCTTCCGATTCACGGTGATCTTCCGGTGGGAGAACGGCTGTTACCACAAAACGCGCCTGATCAATTCCCTGCGAAATCAGATAATCGACCACAGATTGTGCCCGCGCCTCCGCAAATTCGATGATCTCTGTTTCAGTATACGTCCCAGCTGGTCCGGGCCAGGCTGATGACCCTTCCACTTCCAGCAACAAGCCGATACTCTGCGACATTGTCGGCACCACACAATCGTCGAGGATACGCCGTGACTCCAGCGTCAATTCGGTCGATTCCGGCAAAAACGAGAAGCGGCGACACGGTAAGACGGCCAGCGTTGTCGCGTCTCCGGAGTTTGCAATCGTACTGACATCGATCTGCGCTGCAATCGAAAAGCTATCGTTGACCGGTTTGCCATTTGCTTGCAAAGCAGCCTGGGATGCCGAACGGCTGACAAAGCCAGGGTTAATTAACGCTTCCACGTCGTCATCCGGCACATCCAGACCAGCCGCCGCCCACACTCGACGTGCAATTTCGAGTCGGTTAACTAATGGGCGTGTGTCGCGCATGACGGCTATGTTGTCGCCCAAGTCAGCCTGCGCCACACTTTCCAGCCAGATAGCAAAATCGTCCGTAGCGGACTCCGGATAAACAAAACTCCAGTCATTGTGACCCCATTCAGCAATCTGCATAGCCGCTGTATCGAAATCTTCGACCTGTGCTTTGAGTGTGTCGAACCAGGCATCGTGGAAACGTTGTACGAGGTCGGCATCGTCGGCAATTGCCTGCCGCGAAGTGACAATGCTATCAATGACAATGCGCAGTTGTTCTGAACTGAGTAAGGTATTACCGCCACCGCCTTCGGCATCGTAAATGTCAGGTTCCCAGCCGGAAACGGCATCGGCACTGCCTTCGTTAAAGAATGCGACGGCATCGGCGACGCTATCCTGCGGCAACAACGTCACGTCAAAACGGGGGTTGAGACGGGCTATAGACAGCACGTAATAAGTAAAATATTCACCGACACTGCCACGGGCAAAGGTGATACGCTTGCCGTCAAGATCGTTGAGAGTTTCAATGTCGCGTCCCCAGAATTGGTCGGCTCCAGCACTTTCATCGACGATGGCGGTGATAACGCCCGGACTTTTCAACGCCACGCTGTCCAACGTCGTCAGCAAGCATTCCCATTGACCGCTTTCGAGTAACGCGGTGCGCTGTTCTTCGGAGACGTCGTAGGCGGGATCATCGTCGAGGAAGAACGGCACGATACCGAGATGAAAGCCGTGTTCAATATCTTTGCCGGACATCTGCATTTGTTGCAGTGTGAAGTAACTGCCAAAAGCGTCGGCACCGCAGATGTAGGTGGGCAGGCCATCGGCCGAATCGTAATTCGCGCCAAAAACAGGATCAGGCGAGTCGAGTTGGACGATTGGCGTCGAAGCAGCCGCACCGGGTGTTACAGCCGTGAATTCGGGCGTCGCGTTAGTCGCGGCTCGGTCGCTGATAAAATTGTACGTGAAAACGCCGCAGATGATGATCAACGTGACGCCGATGATGGCGGCAAAAATAATGCGCGTTCTGTCCATTTTTCTCCTCCGCTTGGAAATTTCGGTGCTTACTGATTATCGGTTACTCGTGCATAAATCGGGGGCTATACTTCTAATTTGTGCTTCTAGACCCATATCTGCACTCTATACGGGGATTTTCTTGTAGGCGTTGCGGTATTCACGTGTCATTCAAATAGAACGCGATCCTGCAACGCAATAACATGTCCCGAATCGGCTAACTTGTTACGCGGTAGCCGAGATTTTGCAACACATCGGCCGGTTGCTGTCCACCAACCACCTCAAATGTCAAACTGCCGTCTGCGGCGCGATCAATGATCACTTCTTGCGCTTCCGGCAGCACACAATGCTTGCTGCCTTTCACACCGCCCAACATCTCCTGATAAGCGCCAATACTAAAGAAACCGACATGAAGATCTTCTGTTTCTACCGGCAGATACAGTGGTGATTTGCTTAATTTAGGCGGATAGACGTCATCACTGTCGCATGTCACACCGCCGAGTTGAACCTGCTGAAATGGCCTATCGAGGTAGTTGAGCGGCAAGACGATGAAATGCTCGTGCAATGCCCACGCGTCGGGGAAGGATGTCATGATTGAGCCATCGATGATGTACCATGGCAGTTCAGAGTCGTTATCTTTGACCAGAATGACTTTGAAAATGTGTGCGCCGTGTTCGGCCGTCGTATATCGGCCGAATTCACCCATGATGTCCGGTGCAAGCACGCCATAGCGCTCACACGTCACCTGGATACGCGTCAACAGCAACCGCACAAACGCATGATAGTCAAAATCAAAGTCGAGCGTCATCGGCACGGGCATGCCGCCGCCGAAGTTGAAAATACTCAGCGTCGGATATTTCTGGCGCAGCTTGGCAAAAATCTCAATCGGTGGCTCAAGCCAGTCGACAAAATCCTCGCGACGCAATATCTGACTGCCGACCATCGCATGATACAGTTTCAGGGTCAAGTTGGGTGACGCTTCAATGTAATCGGCAGCCCGCCAGATGTCGTCCAGATGCATGCCAAAGCGTGAATTAGCGTCATCCATATCGTATATGTTTTCGTGCTTACCGTAGCACTTTTGACGAATACCCACGTCAAACGGCAATTGCGAAGCGATCAATGGCGGTATTTCGCTCAAATCTTCGATAACGGGAATCAAGTTGGCATGTTCTTGCTTGAATCGAATGATGTTGTCAGCGTATTCGCTACCACTGGGCTTGAACCCGTTGCAAATAACCATGCGCTCTGGCGTTAGCAAACCGCGCCTGACCATCAGCCGACCAATTTCAACATCAATCGTTGAGGACATTTCGTGGTGCGCACCTGCACCCAATGTCGTGCGGACAACTTCTTCTGCTGCGTTGGCTTTGGAGGCGTAAGCGTAGTGAAATTTGCCTGAATAGCCGATTTCATCAATCACGTCAGCGAAAATTTGGCGCATGGCCTCGATGCGCCGGCCAATCAAGGGCAAATAGACGACTTCGAGCGGGGATGGCATGGTAGGTGTCTCGGCCGAATCTTCGAATAAGGTCATCAAGTCAAAGTCGGCCAGGTGCAGACGCCCGTTTTCGGCCGAAAGAAAATGGTTAAATTGATGTTTATCGGGAACAGGTACTTCACGCTCCCAGCCGATGATTGGGTGGCCCATGAACGTCTCCTTGCGTGGGGTGTATCTATTATAGCGGAAGTTGGCATTGCAGTGCGAAGGCGACGCAGAGATCACGAGATAAAGTGGCGTCGGGAAACATCCGCAACGTGAAGATGCAATTGGGTAAGCAGTTGCTGTCCGGATTCTTCCAGATTGCCAGAGAGGTCGAAACAGACACTGCGTACGTGAACATGGCCATGGCGCGTGGACAACGGTTGCGCAAACGGTTCCGGATAGATCAAGACAGCGTTGGACGTATCCATAATGTCAGCATACGAATCGATTTGGTATATATCGTTGGGCGAAGGCCGTTTGTCGGCTTTATATTTGGTGTCGAGAACGGCGAGGACGCGCCCGCTCGCTCGATTGCGCAGCACCAGGTCAATGTTGACATTCAGTGCACCATTGTCGAGTGTGCGCCGTTCTTGTGCCGTGATCGTGAGATGGGTGGGCAGATGGCACTGCAACCAGCAGGCGACAAATTTTTCAAACAGGGCCGCCATGTTGATGGCAAACGGCAGCATGTCAACCTCGCCGTGCCAGTGAGCTGGGCCACTATTGTCGAGGAAGAAGCGGCAAAGCAGGTGCATCGGCCGATAATCCCCGTTCAGCCGTGTATACGAGCGCCCCAGGCACTCGTCGGCAGCAAACGGAGTCAGCGTCACCAGGCTGTTGAGCAAATTGTACGCGTGACGAACGCTGTGCTGCGTTTCCGGCTTGCAGAGTCCGGTGCGCAAAATGCAGTGCAATGTCCAGTGGATGATCTGGTTGTGCGGCGTATCGGCCGAAAATTCCTCATAAGCACACGGCAACATCACATCAACCGGCTGCTGCGCCATTGCACGCATATTCAGCCGCCCGCGCACTGTGTACAGACGATCTTCGCGGCGTTCATAGGCACGGTATACACCTTGGCCACAGCGCTGTAGAACGCGTTCGGCCAGCAATTGGGCCAATCGATCATAAAATTCAAGCAATGTCGCCACCTGTGTATCCCGTTGTGGCAAGAACATATCAATGTCGTAAACGTATTCCAACATGCGAAAGACATTATTGATGTCAACTTTTGGGGTGACGACAACCATCAAATCCGACGTCAAAGGCATGTGACCGATCCAACCTTGCGCTTTCAGTACCCAGCGGTCATGTGTCTGGTATGACGGCGGTATCACCAAGAGTCGACCTCCATAATTTGCCTCAACCAGTCGTGCATCGACATCTGTCAATGCAGTCCGCGCCAACGTCACTGTGCCAAATTCGGTTAATTCAATCGTCTGCGTCGGTAACATGTCCAGTAAAACAGAACGGCCATCTATTTGCTGCAAACAAGCTGTCTGCGCGACAAAAAAAGCCGGTTGATCACGCATAATCAACCGGCTTGATTGTAGGAAATGTGCGAATTTGCGCCAACAATTAGCTCAGATATTGCCACAAATCGCCGCCGAGTTTGGGCGAACGCAGCTTGTGCAACGCACTGCGCTCCAACTGACGCACCCTTTCTCGAGACAAACCAAATAATCGGCCGACTTCCTTCAACGTGCGCGGCTGTGAGTCGTACAAACCGTAGCGCAAGCGCAAGATACGAGCTTCACGTGGCGATAACTGCTCCAACAGTTTCTGCATTTCTGCTGTGAGCATCTTATCGGCAACCTCGTCACTTGGCGTTGGTGAACTGTCATCAGGGATGAAATCACCGAGCTCAGAGTCCTGATCATCACCGACGCGTGACTCTAGTGGAATCGCGGGACGCGTCGACTTCTCCAGCCACTCAATACGACCCGGCAGCCATTCGAGCGCTTCCGCAATTTCTTCCGTTGTCGGCATGCGGCCTAGTTCCTGTTCCAATTCCTGACGGGTTTTGTGCAGTTTGTTGATACGCCCGTGCAGATGGGACGGAATGCGTATGGTGCGCCCATAATTGGCGATAGCTCGCGAAACAGATTGCCTGATCCACCATGTCGCATAAGTGCTGAACCGATTGCCTCGATGGTAATCATATTTTTCGACGGCAATGATCAACCCGATATTGCCTTCCTGAATCAAATCAAGAAAAGACAAACCACGTTCGCGATACTTTTTGGCAATGCTCACCACCAGGCGCGTATTAGAGCGAATCAGATGATCACGCGCCAGCCGTCCAGATTCAACGATTCGTTCCAATTCATCTCGTTCTTCGTCGCTAACCGCATATTGATTTTCTAATGCTTCTGCCGCAGCTTTACCGCTCTCAATCGCTTTTGCCAGGTGAATTTCTTCTTCCTTGGTCAACAGCGGATGATGACTCATTGCCCGAAAGTAGAGGTCCAGCCCATCTTCGGTTGGTAAGTCGTCCAGGTCAGCATGTGTGACGTCCTCAAACAACGTGTCATCGTCGTAGGCTTCATCATCGGCCGAATCATCAAACCCATCCGCAAGCTCCTCGTCGTCCCACTCTTCTAGGTCTTCTTCGTCAACGGGTTTAACTTGGGTCAGGTTACGTTTTGATGTCATGATTTTTATCCTTTTGGCTGATGTTAAGCGATTAGGACAGTTCAAGACGCTTGGAATTTTTCATATGGCTCAAATTATACTGAATGCATGTAGGAATAACGCAAGTTATTATTATAGAAATGATAGATATTACCGTCAAGTCGATTTGGGCGGGCAAACGAGCCAAGCCTGGCGCTAATCTGATAATTTACGGAACGTTAACACGGTTGGGGCAAGATAGAATGCTACTTCATCGCAACTGAAACGACGTATCATTTCAATGCGCCTCCAAATGCGCCGCTGAGACAAATGCAATCGCAACCAATCAGTGGTCAAGCAGGCGTGTCTTGTTCGAAATTTGCGCAAGCTTGCTACCCTATAAAAAAAGGAACGGCAATGCCGTTCCTTACAAGAAAGTCGCCAACCTGGATGCTATTGCGCCAACAATGCATCCACTCCTTGTCGCTGGGCTGCCTGACGACATAACGCAGACCCACCGGCGTTGAGCCACTCCTGCAAGCGTGGGCTATCACTCCGCCCAGCCTCGATATCTTCCAATATACCCGTTGCCCAGTAGAAGTAACGCTGCGTCTCTGCTGCCCATGAATTGTAAGGCGAACCAGCGGCGCCATGACCGCCGTTATAACCGGCAAACGCACGTCCAACATCACCATTCGTCTGAACTAAACGCTCTGCGAAGTAGTTTAAGCCGCGCCGTGCATTCGTGTCCGGGTCACGCATATCTTCGCCTGCCGTGAAGTGAAACGGCATCACCTGGAACAAGCCTTGTGCCCCGGCACTGGAACCAGCTTGCGGATCACCACACGACTCAATTTGCATGATGATCGCCGCATGATTAGGATCAACACCGGCAGCTTGTGCCCAGTCAACGATCTTGTCACTCCAACGCAAAACCTCAGGTGTGAACACGGGTGCAATCAACCCATTCAGGTCTGTTGAACCGAGAGGAGGCAATCCACGGTTAATATCCTCTGCCTGTCGTGCACTAGGTGCATCCACACTGCCAGTCTCAGGCAGCGGCACCACACCTGCACCAGATTGGCTATTAGCGACGGTAAGGGTTTCACCTTCACCAAACAATGTATACAACGTAAAGAACGTAACAAAGGTCAGTATAACCATGCCCAAAACAATCACCATCCGACGCGCAATCGGATCACCGGATACGCCTAAATCATACTCGGTGAAGTGAATCGGTGTCTCTACGGCATGGTATGTATGAAATTCGTGTACGTCGTTTTGCGGCGTCACCATAGGCACATTTCTAAAATGTGGTTGAATCGGGACAGCAGCAGAGTTCAGTGAAACTCTATGATTTTCCACGTCCCCTGTTAACAAGTACGTATTATCCGCCACTTTTCATTACCCCGCAATCTGTCTTGAATAGTTTGAGTTGATGGATTTTTGCAGGACAGCCACTAACGGCGTGCCCGCGCTTCAATGTTACTGGCGCCGCGCGTTGGTGGTTTGCCATTGCCCACGGTAGGAGGGCGTCGTTTGACACGGGTTCTGGTGGTTGTCGGCCGATTAGCAGGTTGTGCAGGTGTCACGGGAATCTGCTCAACGACTTGTGTCGGATAGTCGTCCATCATCGGATTGCGACCGGCGTTGCTATTCGCCTGAGGTGTCGACTTTGGTGCCGGCTTTGGCGCCGGTCTATGCGACGGCATTGATGCCGGGCGTTCTTTCATCTGTGCACGCCCTCGCTGTGGCGACACAGTGGAAGATCTGGTCGGCGTTTGCGTCACTGACTGCCGGGATTTAGCAGAGCTGGAGCCGGTTCGCGTATTGGTCGCAGGTTGTGCACGTTGCGAACGGTGTTGGTTGATCAGTTTTTCGCCTGTCACTGTCACGGCACCGATGAACAGGATGCGTGTGAGCCAGACCAGAACAGCGACGAAAATCGGCACAAAACGCAATAATTGCTCACGGCTGAGTACTTCATTGCCGAAATTATGGTCGAGCAAAGTCAAAGAAACGGCCCACCATGTCATGACTGCATTCATCGTTGCGCCCAGTAACCACGCTCCCATCAAATACCATACGGCTTTGTGCTCATCGATTCCGGTTTCCGGCGTAAACATGCGCACCAGGCCGGCAAAGTCAATGGCGCAAAAGGCGACGGCGAGAATCGCAGCCCATGAAATGCCAATAAAGCTGGCACCGCTGAGGAAATTTGAAAGGGCAAAGCGGGTCGTATCGAAATTGAATATCTCAAACGCAATCAGGGAAACGGCCAGAATGCCGGCAATGATCAACTGGCGCGATAACGAGCTATCGCTTCTGATAGCTGCGTATTTGGCTCGTATGCGCCACATAAATGGCGGCGGATCGGACCGATACGGGTCTTTTTGTGGGGAATACATCAGTTCGCTTTTCATTGAGCACCTCCTTCAGATGCTGGTGTTGCGCCACTGTCCCGGTTTCGGCCGAAGGTGGCCCCTGACTAATTTACCGGAACGCACGTTCTATTTCTGTAGAATAGCACATCTGTTCTACTATGTCAATAATCTTTGTATCGTTGGGTTAGCTAATCAATGCAAGCACCAAAAAAAGCGTTAACGATTCCAGTTTCCACGGTTACCGACTCTTGCGTTCAATTACGCTGACTGCTACACTACTTTTAACATGATTCGGCCTTTTCAATTGCCAGACTTCAACCTGCTCCACCGGCTTGATCGGCACAAAATTCCGCTGAATGCGGAAGCCGCACTCACCCGGCAATCGCACTCGCTTTGGAACGCCCTGCGTGATATGGTGGGGAGCGGTGAAGCGCCGACGTTCATTTGGAAATCGGACGAAAACGACGCCGTCGGCTTTGTGCAATTGTTAATCAACGAAACAAAGACGCAGGCGCACTTGCTCTACATGGGTTCGGCCGATAACGGAGCAGACACCGATTTGCCTATCAACGAAGATATCTGGCTGGCAATGCTCGATCAGACGATGGTCGAGGTTGGCAAATTAGGTGTGCTCAGTGTCGTTGCCGAAGCACCGGAAAACGGCCCCGAGTTGCCAATTTTGCGTCGGGCCGGATTCGCCGTCTACACGCGGCAAGACATCTGGGTTCACAATGGGTTTGTGGCACCGGTCACAGCGCGACAGGCAATTAGTGTCGCTGGTCGCGAAGATGAACGGGACATTGAATTGCTTTATGCCCATACTGTGCCGCAAATGATTCAATTAGTAGAACCACGTCCACCGCTGGACGGCGAAGACAAATGGGTTTTGCGCGAAAGCGGCGAATTGATGACCTATGCCCATTTGCAGCGCGGTAGCGATGCATCGTGGATGCGCTTGTTTGTGCACCCTAACGTCGCTGCGCCTTTGGATGACTTTGTTGGGACTATTTTGAACGAGAGACCACCAACACAGAATCGGCCGATTTTCTGTCGTCTGCGCCGTTCACAGCAGTGGGTCGAAAGTGCGCTGCAGGCCAATGGGTTTGAATATTGGGGCAGCCAGGCCGTAATGGTCAAGCACATTGTGCAGCACATCAAGAAGCCATTGCGCCCGTTGGAATCATACATGCAAGAGGAAAGTGCCACAGCGCGATCAACGCCCCTGGCACAAAAATACGAACGTGACGATCATGAGCACACAACATTGACCACTTGACGAACAGGCTGGCGCATTCTTGTCGAGCAGAAGCAGTCCAACACACGCAAGCGCCGGCATCACGACCGTGCATCACATTGAACCAAACTAACTTTTGCGGCATACGCCACCGAACTATTCTCCGTTCGAGAGACGGCGTATTGCCAAAAAGTCAGCTGAAAAACAGGTATAAACAGATCATTTATGACTAATCAGTCACAACAAACACATATAGATTTGGAACTATTTCTCGAAATCTTGCCTGCCACCATTCGTGAACCAATCATGAATACCGGTCACGCCGATGAGCTGGTCGAAGTAGTTATGGATCTCGGCCGACAACCTTCCGCGCGTTTTGCGGACCGTGAAGAGTTTCTGCGTGACGCCGAAGTATTGCAGTCCGAGATCGATCAGGTTGTTGCCGGAACGGGACAAATCGACGATGACAACCGCGCCGGCATCGCCCGTACGCTGCACCGCATATCGGCAATTCGCAACCGACGCGGCGATGTGGTTGGTTTGACATGCCGCATTGGGCGTGCTGTTTACGGCACCATCGACATCATCGCCGACCTCATTGAAGAAGAGCGCAGTGTGTTGCTGCTCGGCCGACCTGGAGTCGGCAAAACGACGATGCTGCGTGAAATGGCACGTATCCTCGCGGAAGATAAACGCGTCGTCATAGTCGACACTTCTAACGAAATCGGCGGTGACGGCGACATTCCCCATCCGGCTGTCGGACGGGCACGACGCATGCAAGTGCCACGCCCGTCGTACCAACACGAAACGATGATCGAAGCGGTAGAAAACCACAATCCCGAAGTGATCATCATCGACGAAATTGGACGCGAGCGTGAAGCGGCCGCAGCCCGCACTATCAACGAACGTGGTGTGCAGTTGATCGGCACAGCGCATGGTCGCACACTGGAAAACCTTTTGCTCAACCCGACCCTCTCCGATCTGGTCGGTGGCATCGAGAGTGTTACGCTTTCTGACGATGAAGCACGCCGACGCGGTACGCAAAAAACAGTGTTGGAACGGCGTGCGCCGGCGACGTTTGACATCTTGATCGAAATTCAGGAGCGACAACGCCTGCTGGTACATCGCGATGTCACCGCATCTGTCGATGCGATGCTGCGCGGCCGAGCGGCCCAGGTGGAATTGCGCTATCGCGACGAAGCCGGCCAAATCCATGTCGAACAGCAGGAAGTCATGACCAATACGCCAAGCGTGACAGGGCGCAGGGCTGACTTGCCGGACCTCGTCGATCAGCCGCTACGCAGTGCGAGAGGACGCCGTTCGGCCGATAACGGCAAGTCGAACGGCAACTCAGTCCAGCACGTAATGGAAATCGGTTCGGCCGAACCCCAGAAAAAACGTGCCGCCGTCTTTGCCTATGGTGTAGCCCGCAACCGGTTGCTCGACGCAGCTAAAAACCTGGGCATTCATCTGGAAATCGTCGATCAGCTTGATGATGCTGATTATCTGGTCACACTGAAGAGCTTTTATCGCAAGCGCAGGCGGCTGATCATGGACGCGGAACAAAACCAGATTCCCGTCTATGTGCTCCGCGCCAACACGGTCAATCAAATGGAAAGCTTTTTGGCGCAAGCGTTGGGTCTGGAGGCAACGCCAATCGACCCTTTTGAGCGCGCTATCAACGAGGCAGGTGAAGCTATCCGGCGTGTACAGTCGGGTGAACAAACCGTCAACCTGCGACCGGTCGGCACGGCTATGCGCCGTTATCAACACCAGATGGCGCGTCAGGCTGATCTGACATCCCACAGCTACGGGCGCGAACCAAACCGGTACGTACGCATTTTTTCGATTCCACCCGGCAGCAATTGAAAGCAAACGAAATAAAGGGCAAGAGGCAGGAGAAGCAGGATACTTCTTTGCCGCTGCCCTTTACCCTTATTAACCAAAAATCATGTTCATTACGTTTGAAGGACCGGACGGCAGTGGCAAATCGACGCAGATTGGGTTGTTGAGTGAGTATTTGCGCGAATCGGGTTGTGATGCACTGGTAACGCGTGAACCGGGCGGCACAACGATAGGTGAGCGCATTCGCACGATTTTGCACGATGTCAAGAATACGGGCATGTCGAGCGAAGCGGAAATACTACTCTATTCAGCGTCACGAGCGCAGTTGGTGGCCGAATTGATTCGGCCGAATCTCGCCGCAGGCAAAACAATATTGTGTGATCGTTTCTACGACAGTACGATCGCCTACCAGGGATACGGTCGCGGTCTTGATCTGGCCATGTTGCAGCGTATTACGGCATTTGCTGTCAAACACCTAAAGCCCGATTTGACCTTTCTGCTCGACCTCGATGTGGAAGCGGGCTTGCTCCGACGCGAACGCGGTGACGTCGAGATCAACCGCATGGACTTGCAGGCACGCTCATTTTACGAGCGGGTGCGCCAAGGTTATCACGAATTGGCGGCCACCGAGCCGGAGCGCTGGGTTATTGTCAACGCCAATCGGCCGATTGAAGTCGTTCAAGCCGATTTACGCGCTACGGTAATTGAAAGAATGCGTATCTTCTGAATGATCGAAAAGGAAACGACACTACGCGCTTGACTGCAAACACACCGCACTCAATACGTCACCTAAAAATCGTCCATCCCACCAAAACCACCCGCGCCTTCATCAGCCAGATCAGGCATCGCTTTTTCTATTTCCTCCGGCGATTGCCCTTTTTCCAGCCGGTCGACCACTTCACCAAATTCCTCACCCAAATCTTCACCCGTTTCGGCACTCATTTTGCGCATAAATCGGCCTAGCGCACGCGGATCGTCTTCGTCGATAGAATCGAGCATCGGATCGTCGAGTAACGCATCCATACGCGCGTCTTCAGATTTTGCAATAGTGATTCGGCCGATTCGTCGTCTTAACTGCATACTACCGCAATGAGCACACTGCGGAGTGGCATCGTCGTACTCAGCATAAGTGAAAAATAGTCGGCTAGCGCGTCCACATGTCTCACAACGAAATTCATAAGTTGGCATGTTGCTCTCTTCCTCCGCACCCTATTTTACGTTGCCACGTGTTAAAATCACATATACACTTGCGTCACAATTGTTTGAGTAGCAGTCACTCAACAAAGCAGTTTCTGAACAAACCTGGTTGTTTTCGGCACACACAAGGAGCGCGATGAACCCATACAAACGGCCATATCATCCACTGTTGATCGTCATTGCCGGGGCGTCAGGCGTCGGAAAAGATACCGTAGCTCAGGATTTGATGGCGCGTCGTCCCGGCTCATTTTACTTCGTCGTCACCGCGACCACACGTAAACCACGCGAGGGAGAAGTTCACGGAGTCGACTACTTCTTTGTCAGCGAAGATGAGTTTGCCCGCATGATCGATGAAGATGAGCTGCTGGAATGGGCACTTGTCTACAATGATTTCAAAGGCGTGCCGAAGCAACAAATCCGGGATGCACTGGCAAGTGGGCGCGACGTGATCATGCGGCTCGATGTACAGGGCGCAGCGACGATTAAATCATTGATTCCCAACGGCATCTTTATTTTTCTGATGGCTGAATCAGAAGAAGCGATGATCGAACGGTTGCGCAATCGCCAGACCGACAGTGCCGACAACCTGAAATTGCGCATGGCGACAGCGCGGCAAGAAATGAAACGGCTCGATGAATTCGACTATTGGGTTGTCAATGCCAGCAACCGGCGCGAAGAAACCGTCGACCAGATTCTCGCCATCATGCAAGCTGAGCGCCAACGTGTCAACCGCGAGCCGATTGCCCTGTAGTGAATAGAACGCGGTTTCAGCGGGGCGCTTCGGCCGATTCGGTCAATTGGGCAAAGACCTCTTCCAATGTCGGTGGGCGGCTGTTTACGGCGTGGATGACGACATCATCGCCACGCAGCAAATCAATGACGCGTGTGAGCTGGTCGCTCTGTTCCGGCGTGTAAAAACTGATCTGGTGATGATCGATCTGTATTTCAGGGTCAGCAAGCAGCAAACGGCTTTTTAATTTGGCCGAAATCGTGCCAACTGTCAGTGCGTATTTTTGCTGAGGTTGTAGTTGGCGACGCAATTCGGCCGATGGACCAACTGCTTGAATCCGACCCCGATGCATCACCGCCACCCGATCACACAACTTCTCCGCTTCCACCAAATCATGCGTGATCAGAAATACAGTCATTCCCAGACTGTCCATCAACTGCATGATCAGATCATGCAGTTGCAGTGTATGCGTCGGATCGAGACTGCGTGTCGGCTCGTCTAGAAAAAGCAACTGTGGCCGGTGCATTAACGCACGGGCAATCGCCAGCCGCTGCCGCATACCGGACGAGAAGCTGCTAAACCGATCGTCAGCGCGATCAGTCAGTTCAACGGCAGCGAGTACCTCGTCAATGCGTTGTGCCGCCGCCTGTCCATACAATCCGTATAGCGCAGCATAAAAACGCAGGTTTCGCTGCGCTGACAAACGCCAGTAAAAACTGCGCTCGTCCGATACAACCAGACCAATCGTAGCGCGTATCCCCGCAGCATCATCCAGCTTATACCCGTTAACACACAAATCACCTTCACTCGGCAAGATCAACGTACTCAACATCTTGACCAAAGTCGTTTTACCTGCCCCATTAGGCCCTAATAGACCAAACAACTCACCTCGTGCAACGGTCAACGACACTCGATCGACTGCCGTCACTGCGGGTGGCGTCTGGCCACGCCGCCAACCCGCCTGCGCATCATAACGCTTGCTCAAATTCCTGGTTTGTATGGCAACATTGGTCATAGACAAAAGAGTAGAAAACTAATTCTGACCGCAACAGCCGCAGATGTTACCGCTGCGCGAGAACAGAACGTATGTGGTGTATGTGTGAGGGCGTGATGCGACAGCACCCCCCAATCAAGGTTGCTCCGGCACGATGCCACGCTTGTGCTTGTGTCGCAAATAGCGACGGCATTTCGGCCGAATCGGTGACTACAACCCAACTACGCGTTGCACCGTCCCACATTTCTCCCGAATTAGGGTAAACAATAACGGGTTTGGTACATGTCTGCCGGATTTCGTCGATTAAGGCTGTGATGTAGCGCGGCGCAGTACAATTGACACCGACGGCGACGACATTGGGCACACCTTCCAGCAGCGCCGCACACGTCGCCAACGGCGTACCGTCGCTTATTTGATGCCCGTTGCGACAGCTAAAGCTAATCCAGACCGGGCGATTCGGTGTTGTTGCCGCCAGACGCACCAGCGCCCGCGCCTCAACCAACGACGGAATCGTCTCACAAGCGAGCAAATCGGCGTCACTCTCAGCGAGGATGTGCCACCGCTCGCGATGAAAATCTACCAGGCTATCCTCGTCTAGATTGTAATCGCCGGTATATTCCGCGCCGTTGGCGAGAAAGGCACCGTACGGTCCGATGGATGCAGCGACAATTGGTTTGATTCGGCCGATTTGATGGCGTTCATCCGCCCAGAATGTATCACGCGCTGTCACAGCTAACGCAACCGAGCGCTGTATGAGCGCTTTTGCTGCGGCCGATGACATTCCCAGCCGCTCAAACCCGGTGATCGTCGCCTGATAACTCGCCGTCGTCACGCAGTCTGCCCCAGCCAATAGATAGTCGCGATGAACTTGCACAATGGCCTGCGGGGCATCACGCAGTAACCGTGCTGACCACAATGCATCGCTCAGATCGTAGCCTTGTCGCTCCAGTTCGGTAGCCAGACCACCATCAATGATCATACACGGACGTTGGTCGAGAAATGACGTTAGTGGATTGAATTCAGACATGCTGGGTCAACTTTCGGTAAGCGAGCAACAAGTATTGTAATTGCAAGTCGGCTAGGCTGACAATCGCTGCGTCATGTTTATCGTCAGCAGTCATACCGGCTCCAATAGCATAAAAATACCAACCACATTATACCCATGCCCACGAACCGCAGCGAACGATGATAAACGTGTGCCCCATGCGCTTGACGCCCATTTTTGCCTATGGTAGACTGCCGTCACACTCGAACATAATTTCAATGGTGGAGAAACATGGTGAAACAAATCAAGTGGTGGAAAGTGCTGCGGTTCATGGTATTACCGCTCATGTTGCTGCTGGCAGGTTGCACCGTCTCCCTGCAAGATGACATACCGCCCGAGATGCCCGCTTCTGTGGTGGAAGCCGGTACAGAGGACAGCGCCCGACCGGCCGATGCGGTTACGCCACCCGCTCCGGGTGATGAGGGCAGTGACGAGTTACTCCCTGATGCCGAATTGCAGCCACCTGACGAAGCTACCTCTGACGGCACCGACGAAACAGCAGCGCCCGGCCCAACGGACGGCACATCGGATTCGGCCGATTCGAGTTCAGCGCCACAAGAGGACGTCATCCACACTGTCGTTCGTGGCGAAACCTTGGGTACCATCGCACAACAGTACGGTGTGACAGTCGATGAAATCGCAGCCGCCAACAACATCGCCAATGTCAACGTTATTTCAGTCGGTGATGAGTTGGTCATCCCCCTTTCCACAACCGGTACTGAGGAAGGTGAAGGGGATAGTGAAGAGACCGATTCGGCCGATGCCACACCGACAGCAACGCCAGACCCAAACCAGGACACCATCTACATCGTCAAACCGGGTGACAACCTCTACCGTATCGCCCTCAACTATGGCATCACCGTCGATGAACTGGCAGCTTACAACGGCATCGCCAACGTCAATCGCATTGAAGTCGGTCAGGAGATACGCATTCCCAACCAATAACCCGTGACCAATAATCACAGCAAAGCCGCACAACCCGGATGACCGACCTCGTTTGTCGGCATCTTTGATGCCATGTGCAATTGCATCACATTCCACCGTTTTGTTGAAGGAATGATCACGTAGCTGTGCGGCACAGGCAAATGAACAAAAACAGTAAGTCAGATTGACAATCCGACCTACATTTACGAAGGAGAAAAACTATGTCAAGTCGTCGCTCATTTCGCGGCAAACCCAAGAAAAGCAAATCCGCTGTCAGCAATCCCAATGCGATGATGGCGCAAGTTCAGAGAATGCAGGAAGAAATGGCGCTGGCCCAACAAGCACTGGAGCATGAGTACGTCGAAGTTACGGCAGGCGGCGGCGCAATCGCCATCACCATTTCCGGACATCAGCGTGTGAAATCAATCACCATCAACCCGGACTTGATCGATCCTGAAGACCCCGATATGCTCGAGGATTTACAGGATTTGTTGGTCGCAGCCATCAATTCAGCAGTAGAACAATCACAGGTAATGGCTGCTGAACGCATGGAAAGTATTTCCGGCGGCATGGGAATGAATGATCTACTGGGCGGCTTAATGTAGCTTGGGCATCAATCCGACCGGCAGAAACGTGTACGACATCTGTTATGGCTAACATTCTTCCCCAACCTGTTCAGCAACTTATAAACAACTTCGCGCGGTTGCCCGGTGTCGGTCCCAAGACAGCATCGCGGCTGACCTTTTATTTGTTGCGCGGCACCGACAAGTCGCTCGCTGCCGACCTGGCTGCGGCATTGCTGGAATTGGGCGAAAAAACGCGCTACTGCTCCCGCTGCTTCAACATCACGGAAAACGATCCGTGCGAAGTCTGTGCCGATGAGTCCCGCGACGAAACGGTGCTGTGCGTCGTCGAAGAACCACTGGATGTCGTTGCAATCGAACGGTCACGTGCATACACTGGCTTGTATCACGTTCTCCACGGTGCGTTATCGCCGATTGAAGGCATTGGGCCGGATGATTTGCGTATTGAGGAATTGGTGCAGCGCATTGATGACGGCGCATTCAACGAAGTCATTCTCGCCACCAACGCGACACTTGAAGGCGATTCGACAGCACTTTACTTGCAGCGTCGTCTGGCCGGCAGCAATGCACGTCTGACGCGATTGGCGCGCGGCCTATCTGTCGGCGGTGATATTGAGTACACAGACGAAATCACATTGAGCCGGGCGCTTAACGGACGGCAAGAGATGCACTGATTTCGAACGCCGTTCAAACCGTATACGAGGCACCATGTAGCCAACGAAAATGGACTTGTCTTCAAGTTTCCAGAAAGTTGGATTTCAGACGACTCAGCGCTAGAAGAACCCGTTCGGAGACGCAGCGACTTTTGCCATTTCAATACCGTTGTGCTACGATCTTCGTTACTCACTGTTGGGGTGTCGCCAAGTGGTAAGGCAGCGGACTTTGAATCCGCCATTCGTAGGTTCGAATCCTGCCACCCCAGCCTGTATTTAGCGCCGAAGCCGATTATCGTGTGGCTTCGGCGCTTTTTCTTGAACCTGGTGCTGTCGTTGTCATATCAACCAACCTGAAGCACATCAACTTAACAGCCATGAACAACTTAGCTATTGTGATTCTCGCCGCCGGAAAAGGCACGCGCATGCAGTCGAAAAAACAGAAGATTCTGCATGACGTGGGCGGTAAGCCGATGGTGGCGCATTTATTCGCTTCGGCCGAAAAAGTTGCTTCCCTCAAACCTGTCCTTGTCGTCGGTCCCGGCGAAACCGGTGTCGCCGACCTGCTCGGTACACGCGGTCAGTATGTCGTGCAGCCGGAACGAATGGGCACCGGCCATGCGACGATGATGGCAGAGCCGCTACTCAAGGGCAAAGCTGGCCGTGTCATCGTCACCTACGCCGATATGCCTTTGCTGCGTGCGGAAACATTACAACGCCTGGCCGACGAACAAGCGGCAACAGACGCAGCCATCGTGCTGCTCTCTGTGCTGGGCGACACGGCGTCTTCTTTCGGCCGAATTGTGCGCGATGCTTCCGGCAATGTCCTGGAAATCTGCGAAGTCGCCGCCGCCCGTCAACGCCCCGATGGCGACGCTATTCTGGCGATTCCTGAATTGAATGTCGGCGTGTACTGCTTTTCGGCCGAATTTCTGTGGGGCAACATCCATACCTTGCCGTTGCGTCAGGCACGCAGCGGCCACGAATACTATCTCACCGATTTGGTCGAATTCGCCGTGCAACAAGGGCGTTCAGTACGCGCCATTATCGCCGAAGATTCCGCCGAATGCCTCGGCGCAGGCACACGCGCCGAACTCGTCCAAGTCGAAAAAGCATTTCGACATCGCGCCAACGCTCATTGGCTGGCCAACGGCGTCACCTTGATCGATCCGGAGACGACATACCTTGACGTGGACATCACAATCGGGCAAGATACCATTATCTGGCCCAACACCTATGTGCAGGGCACGACGACAATAGGCGCAGATTGCGTCATCGGGCCAAGCGTTGTCTTGCGCAATGCGGTCATCTCGGACGGCGCAATTGTCAAACCGTTTACGCACATTGACGGCAGTTGAAACGATAGCCATTTATGCACAGCGACTCTGTATCCTCTATTTCTACCCGGCAGCGTCAGGATTTGTTGACCGCAGCATGTGAAGCACGCCAACATGCGTACGCTCCGTATTCCAGCTACGCCGTCGGGGCCGCTATTTTGGCTAAAAACGGCGCAATTTATACGGGCGTCAATGTCGAAAATGCCTCGTACGGTCTGTCGATTTGTGCCGAGCGGTCAGCGGTATTCAAGATGGTCAGCGATGGGGTGCGCGAAATTCTGGCTGTGGCTGTCTGTACAGAAAACGGGGGATCGCCGTGTGGCGCCTGCCGCCAGGTGCTGGCGGAATTTTCGGCCGATATTCCCGTCTTCCTGCTCGACATCCACGGCAACGTGCGCGAAACTACCCTCTACACCCTGCTACCCGACCACTTCGGCCCGGAACACCTGCCCTGATGCCCCGCGAACGCACCTTTCGCACCGAAGCCATCGTCTTGCGTCGCTCCGATTTCGGTGAGGCAGATCGCTTGTTGACGCTCTACAGTCGCGAATACGGCAAAATTCGCGCTATCGCCAAAGGGGCACGCAAGCCACAAAGCCGCAAAACGGGCCACGTCGAACTGTTTATGCGTGCCAACTATTTGCTCGCTCAGGGACGCAATCTGCACATCGTCACGCAAGCCGAACTGGTCGAGCCGTACGCACCGTTGCGCGAAGATTTGGTCCGTGCGACCTATGCGGCTTATGTGACCGAGTTACTGGACAAATTCGCGCCCGATGAGGAAGTCAACCGCACACTCTATCAGTTGCTGACCGATGCGCTGGCGCGCTTTGCCCTGACTGACAATTTCTTGTTGGCAGCACGCCATTACGAGTTGCATTTGCTGACACTGGTCGGGTTTCAGCCGCAGTTGTTCCGTTGCGTCGTGTCCGGAGCGACAATCGTTGAGGAAGATCAATTTTTCAGCGTCGAACTAGGCGGCTTGATTGCACCGGGTCATGAACGTGCTGACCGCAATGTTCGGCCGATTTCGGCGGCAGCGGTTAAGGTTTTACGTTACCTACAAACACGTCAATGGGGAGCGGTCGAATCGCTGCAACTGCGCACGGCGCTGCACCGTGAACTGGAAAACCACTTACATGCTTATCTGGCTTTTCATCTGGAACGTCAGGTCAAATCGGCCGAATTTCTGCAACGACTGCGTAATGAAGCCCAACTACGCGATTCCTCACCAATAGAACCCAATTCCTAGCTCACGCCATTGAGCCGAGCGTAACGCTATGCTATACTGTTGCAAAACAGTCATCTCGATCACCAAAGGATTGCGCTATGTCGAAAAACAAGACGCCTGAACCACCGGAAGACCTGCAACAGATTCGCAATTTGCTATTTGGCGAGCAGGCAACCCAATACGATGACCGTTTTCTGGCTGTTGAAAACGCGATCAATGCGCTGCGTCGAGAGAATCGCGCGCTGCGCAATGCCCTTGAGGTCGAAGCCACAGCCCGTACTGAACACGATCACACCCAGAACGAGCGATTGATTGCCGAGCGTGACGCCGCCCTGACTGATTTGACGGATGTGTTACAAGCCTACCTCAAAGAAGAACAGGCACAACGTGCTGCCCGGCTTGAGGCATTGACGAAGACACTGGATGCGTTTCTGCAACATCTGGACGATCAAACGGCGGCGGCAATCGGCCGAATGCAAGCCGAACAAACAGAGCGGGCGGCGCAATTCAAAGCTCTGAAGGCGACACTACTCGCTGCTCATACCGGTGACGACGAAGTTGCCGACAGCTTAAAGAGCATGCTCGACGGCTTCCGCAGTGGTCACATCACGTCGCTCGACATCGTCAGCGAAAACGGCCAGGGATAGACTCAAACCACCTATTGCCGAATGTGCGGCATGTAGAAATCGCTGATATGACCCACGACAATTGTTATGGGCGCGATGCGTGTACTAGTTGCGCTTTCGCCGATCAACGTAGCGTGATAGATTCCGGGTGGGATAGTAGATTCGGCCGAGATTGTTCCCCACACCTTGCCACCAGCAGGAACCGAATACTCGTCTAGTTGCACTGTCACACCATCCGGCAGATCAACTAACGACAAGGTGACTGGGCCCTCAAATCCTTCCGTATTCAAAATTTCAATTTGAACTCGTCGCTCCACTTCCGGGTCAGCAAACCAAAGTCTTTCAGTCAAAGCAAAATCCGGAAACGGTGCCCAACGCCACAGATCATCTTCGGTAGCAAACCAAACATGATTGTATTCATCAACAGCAATGTTGGACTTGTCGACATCTGTAAACGGCATCATGCTCAACGGGAGTTCTGTTTCGACTCCATCGGGTGCTAAACGCCGCAATACATCTCCCGACCACCACCAAATGCTCTCGTCCGGCGCTATGGTCCACAATGCACTTTGGCGCCTGATAGTGCGAATGAGGTCAGGCTGGGACCGTATTAGCTCATCAATCTGATAGTCAGTTCGCGTGCCATCGATTGCGAATGTGACAACCTTGTCTTCGTGTTTTGCATAGATCGTTCCATCTGGTGCAACGGTAATGTCAGAGTAGTTCAGATAGCTGAGTTGTTGCCAGTCGCCGTTGTCATAGCGGTAAATACCATCGCCGCTAGCGAACCAAATTCGGCCGAGACTATCTACAGCAATATATCGTATATAAACCGTGTCTGGAAGCGCCACCTGCGTCCACACATCGTCGTCAAAATTCAGCGGTGTACCGCCGTCATCTAAAGAATAAACATACTGTGAATAACCTTCTATCCAGTTACCTACTCGATAATAGAACCACGTTCTGCGCTCGCTCTCAGCAAAAATAGCTTCGACAATTGCCTCACTCCAACCTCCAGGCGCATAATACGCGACCCACTCGCCATCAATAAAGCGTTTTGGAGGTATTCGCTCAATATTTCCCCAATAATCCAAGTAATAACCAGTTGCCCATATGCTGTTATCAAGTACTACTTCGACATCTTTAAGCATCTCAATGCTGGTGCTAAAAGACCATAAGTCATCTTCATTCGATAATGTACCCTGGTCATTGATAGCCTCCAGTGTGCCGACAATAGTTTCCCCTGTGTCGCGATCAACAAAAACATCGTGTACCCAGACTCTACCTTGATGATCGGTGAATACAGCATCAACGTCTGAATTGGTAGGTGTAGCATTGATTTCGGCGTCACGGCTCGGAATGCGGACGGACATGGGTGTAAGCGTCCACACATCTTGTTGTGTTGCAAGAATGTATGACGTCAAATAGTTTATGCCTGTTACGTCAATCAACTCATTCAAAGTTGGATCATACCGACTCAAATTGTAGCCTTCAGAGTGTGGAATGTCTCTGCCAACGTGACCAACCCAAACATCACCATTCGGAGAAATATCCAATGCCAATGCTCTTGCATCAATTGCAGAGTGTCCATATTCATACCAGGTGTCGTCCTGCCAATGGAATAGAACGGAAGTAATAAAACTTTGCCTAAGTTGTGCCGCCCATACCGTTCCATCAGGATGGACGCGTACGTCAAAGATCGGCCCATTTAACGTAAATGGACGACGGTCGTGCCACTCTACACCATCGTAAACATCCAGATTAAACCCACTATCAAGCCAGACTTCATTACCTGCAGCAAGCCATAAGGTGCTTGTACGCACCGTACTTACCGCATCGTCAAAATCAGCCTCAATTGCTTCAACTTCATTTGCATACATTTTCCAACTACCATCGACACCACTGCGATAAACTGCTCCATTACCAAGCCCTTTTACCCATACGGTGCCGTCAGCATTGACTGCAAGTTGATGGAATGGAGCGCCATTTGGATCGAGGCATAAGTGGAGCCAATTATCGGCCGAATCAAGTCTGCTCAAGCCAACATCTGTCGAGAACCAACGATTTCCATCATTATCAACGACGATCGAATAAACGTTCCCAAACGGAAAACCGGTAGAGTAGTTGAAGATGTCCATTTCCAATCCATCTTTTGCTACGCGTCTTGCACCATACGATCCGGTAATCCAAACATAGTCGCCATCCTCGACCATTTCCAGAAAATCGGAACCCCAACTTGTCCAGCCTACAGTCGGCTTTGACTCTTCGAAAGCTTGATTCTGGGATATTGGTAACTCTTGTGAACTGGGGATGTGGTCGTTATGGACAGAAGACGATTCTTTGCCGAACGCGACCGCGACTACATTGATCAACAGAAAAGACACCATCAAGATAAAGTAGGCCATTCTGCGCATCTTGCTAGCCTCCCGGCATAATGTGCTAACCACTGCCATAGGACACTATGACCACATACTTACAATTTCATGCGATTTGGAGTGTGATGAACCGGCTAGGATAATCGCTACTAACAGTGTAGTGTTTTTTTCTATAGGCCACAATGAAACTTTGTCAGCATTTATCCGGACAATTGTCATATCCGCTTTCGAGTATGATGATAACCGGTTTCAACTGAATCGGAGCCATGTTATAATCAGCGGTCGGCAACTTTTGCAGGCAAACCATAACATGACTAAAAATCTTAGCTTTCAGGAAACCATACTCAAACTGCTCGACTACTGGCAGGCGCAAGGCTGCCTCGTCCAGCAACCGTACAACATTCAGGTCGGTGCAGGCACGATGAACCCGGCTACGTCGTTGCGCGTTCTCGGCCCGGAGCCTTGGAACGTCGTCTATGTCGAACCCAGCATCCGCCCTGACGACGGGCGTTTTGGCGACAACCCCAACCGAATGCAAATGCACCACCAGTTGCAAGTGATCCTCAAACCCGATCCCGGCGATCCGCAGGCCATGTACCTGCGCAGTCTGGAAGCAATTGGCATCGATCCGCGTCAACACGACATCCGCTTTGTCGAGGACAACTGGGAAAGCCCGGCGCTCGGTGCGTGGGGTCTCGGCTGGGAAGTGTGGCTCGACGGGCAGGAAATCACGCAATTTACCTACTTCCAGCAGGCCGGCAGTCTCAATCTCGATCCTGTCTGTGTCGAAATCACCTACGGCCTCGACCGCATCATTTTGGCCTTGCAGGACAAAAACAGCGTCTGGGACATCGATTACGGCGCACAAATTCCCTATGGCAACATCCTGCTGGAAAGCGAAATTGAGCATTGCAAATATTATTTCAACGTGGCCGATGTTGAAGCGCTGACCCAAACGTACGACACGTATGAACGCGAAGCGCAGCGCTGTCTCGACGCCAGGCTTGTTGCACCGGCCCACGATTACAACCTGAAATGTTCGCATTTGTTCAACATCCTCGACACGCGCGGCGCGATTGGTGTGACACAACGGGCTGATTATTTCAAGCGCATGCGCCGCATTGCCCGCCAGGTCTCGGAACTTTATATCGAACAGCGGCAACGGCTGGAATTCCCCCTGCTCGACCATGAAAGCTGGCAGGGTGGACTCAATTCGGCCGAATCCCACACCACGCTCATCCCCGGCACAGCACCCGGCGAACCGGCCACCTTCGTGCTCGAACTCGGCAGTGAAGAATTGCCCGCCGATGACTTGACCTCTGCCCTCAATCAATTGCGCACCCTCGTTCCCGACATGCTCGACAAAGCAAGGCTGCGCTACGACGATGTGCTTGTAGACGGTACGCCGCGCCGCCAGACAGTCATCGTTTACGGTCTCGCCCCGCGTCAGGATGATCTCGAAACCATCGCCAAAGGGCCGCCAGCCGATCGCGCCTTTGATAGTGAAGGAATGCCGACTCGTGCTGCGATGGGATTCGCACGCGGCAAAGGGGTCAGCGTCGCCGATTTGCAAATCGTAGAAGAAGGGGACAAACGCTACGTCAGCGCTGTCGTACGCGAAACCGGCCAGTCGACACTCGACGTGTTGGCTGATCTCTTGCCCGATTTGATCGCAGCGATTAGCTTCACTAAAAGCATGCGCTGGAACAGTCCAATCAGTTACAGTCGTCCACTGCGTTGGCTGGTTGCGCTGTTTGGCGAAGCTGTAGTGCCATTTTCCTACGCCGGCCTGCATGCCGGACGGGCCACGCGCGGTTTGCGACCGTACGGCTCACCACTGCTGGAGATCGCCGACGCCGACAGTTATCTGACACTATTGAGCGACAACAGTATCGTCCTCAGCACCGCCGAACGACAGGAACGGATTATGACGCAATCGGCCGAATTGGCGCTTTTGCTTGACGGTACGCTGCCCTACGACCCAGGTCTGCTCAATGAAGTGACCAATCTGGTGGAATATCCGACCGCTTTTATCGGCCGATTTGAGCAGCGCTTCCTCGATCTGCCCGTCGAAATCCTCGTCGCCGTCATGCGCAAACACCAGCGCTACTTCCCGGTCTACAAAAACGAACGCGAATTACTGCCCAATTTCATCGCCGTGCGCAACGGGGACGACCAATATCTCCATACGGTCATTCACGGCAACGAGCAGGTCATCCGCGCCCGCTTTGCCGATGGTGAATTCTTCTACAACAAAGACAAAGATAAACCATTGTCGAGCTTCTTGCCTGATCTCGACACGCTCATGTTCCAGGCTGAGCTTGGTTCTATGCTCGACAAAGTCCACCGGCTGGAGCAAATCACGCCTGCATTGGCCGCCATGATCGGTCTTTATGCAGACGAGACAGTCAGTGCTGCACGTGCTGCCGCTCTCTCCAAAGCTGACCTGGCAACATCAATGGTGGTCGAAATGACGGCGTTGCAGGGCATCATGGGCGGTCATTATGCCGGACTGCACGGCGAACCGGAAGCAGTGTGTCGCGCCATTGCCGAACAATATGAGACAGTGAGCGCAACACGCCCCGGTCTCGTACTGGCGCTGGCCGATCGCATCGACAGTTTGGTCGGCCTGACTGCCGCCGGCTTGCTGCCCAAGGGGTCAAATGATCCGTTCGGCTTACGACGCGCTGCGATTCAAATCATTGAAAATCTGGCAGCCAACGCCGTCTCACTCGATTTGCGGCAGGCGATTGCGCTTTCGGCCGAAACGCAGCCCATTCCTGCCGGCCCAGACATTCAGATGCAAGTACTCGACTTCATTGCCACAAGACTTGAAGTTCTGCTGCGCGAAAATGGTAATCGCGCCAGCGTCGTCAAAGCTGTGCTGGCCGAACAAGCGCACGATCCAGCCAATGCCTTCCGCACCTGCGCCGCGCTCTCGGAAGCAATCACCGCGCCCGATTGGACAACCTTGCTCGATGCGTACGCCCGTTGTGTGCGCATCACACGCAGCTTGTCACAGCGTTTCACTTTGCATCCGGGTGCTTTTGCTTTAGCACAGGAGCAGACGCTGTTTGCTGCCTACACGGTGGCAGCAAATGCCGCCGACGGGACGCTTCCGACATTTGTCACCAATCTGCGCAAGCTGGAACCGGCTATCACCAGCTTCTTTGACCATGTTCTTGTGATGGACGATGATGACGCGGTGCGCGAAAATCGGCTGGCGCTGTTGCAACACATCGCGGCGCTGTCCGAAGGCATCGCAGATTTGTCGCAACTGGAAGGATTCTAGGTCGGCCGATGCCACATGGTCGCTTAAGCAGTGCAGTTTTGTGCGCAATACTTATCGGACTGCTGATTGCCTGTGCTGTCGAAGATAATCGGCAGTTCGCAGCAGTGAGTTGGCCGGAAACGCCGACACCGGTTGCCACACCGACATTGGCGGCACGCGTCTCAGCCACACCAACGAAACAGGCAACGCCTACAGCCACGCCATTCCTGATCTCCACACCGACGCCGACGGCAACGCCAATTCGCGAAACGACATTTGCCGTGCGTGTGCTAACGGACGATTCCGGCGAACCGCTGCCACTGGCTCGCGTCAATCTCGCCAATCCAACAGCTGCCTATCGACGCGTGATCTACACAAATAATGACGGGGCGACGGTTTTCAAAGCAGTTCCTGCCGGCCCCGATGCCTATCTACTCGCTGTCAGCGCACGCTGGTATGAACCGTTTACGACGACGGTTGCCATCACGCCGGGCCAAACGGATATTGCCGTGGCGCTGCAACCATTGGTGACAGCGACGATTAGCGCCGATCGCGTCAATATGCGCACCGGGCCTGGTCTACAATACAGTGTGCTGGGTCAGGTCAACGACGGTGACCGGTTGATCGTTCGTGGGCTAAGCAGTGACAATGTGTGGTTGCTGCTGGAAGACGGAAACGGTATCCTCGTCTGGGTGAGCGGCACTTATGCAGATGTCGACGGCAGTTTGGCCGATGTGCCAACTCTCGACGCACCCATTCTCGACGTATCCGGGAGTTAGCATGAATCCTGACGAACAGATTCCACAAAATGAGGTCGAAGTCGAAGCGATTATGCAGGAGATTCGCACGCATATTTTAGAGAGCAAAGCTTCGCGGACGACGAGCGGCGATTTGATTGTACCGGCAGGCGGTGAACGGCTTCCACAAGCATTTTACGATCATCTTTATCACGCGGCGCTGGTTCATGACCGATTGGGTGTCAAGCTAAACGTGACGCCGGTGCGTATTCCCGTATTCGGCCGAATCATCGAGTGGGCACGCACCAAAGTACACCAACTGGTGCTTTTCTACGTCAACCAGCTCGCCGTGCAGCAGACGCAATATAACTATCACATCCTGCAGGCAATCAGTTTGTTGGCGCAGGAGATGGAAGACGACGTACCAACTTCCAAGTGAGACATGGTGGCTGACGATCTATTTTTGCCCAATCCACACCTCGGCAACGATTTTGCCGACCAGGTTGAGGCAACGTATCAAGCGCATACCGTGCTGGCACAACCGCTGCCGGTGATACCTGCATACGGCGTTCGCAGCGCACCACCGTCACCAGACGCCCTCGCCTTTGCGCCTACGCTTCAGTACCATGTGCAGCAGTTCAACGCGTTGCCTGCAGCCGATACAACACCGGAACTGGCACCTTCAGCGGCAACACGCATGCCGTTTTTCGGCCGAATTTGGGCCACCATCCGCAGTGAATTGCACAACGTCATCCTGTTTTATGTCAATCGCTTGCAACGCACACAAACACAGCAAACGACGGAATTAGTAAACATTATAAACGAAATGAGCCGCATCGTCGCTGACCAACACGCCGCCATTGAACAGTTGCAACAGGAATTGGAGCAGTTCAAGGATGAGTGAACGGCGGGTGGCGCATCAGTTTCTGGAAGGTGCGACAACTGGTGATGCCGTCAGCGATCACGCATTTGACATCCAGCGCTGGCTGCGCGAATGGGGATACGATTCGTCGATCTATGCCTGGCACAGCGATGGCGATGCCACTGATCGCGTGCTGCCCCTGTCAGCTTATCGACGTTCCGGCAGTGAACAATTCGCTATCTACCATCACAGTACCGGCAGCGAATCGGCCGAATTTCTCTTGCGCCACCAACTGCCCCTGGTCCTCATCTATCACAACATGACGCCGCCCGCTTTCCTGCGCCATGTCGATGCCGTCTGGCAACACGCAGCGGACAAGGGAATGCGCCAGCTATTGGCACTGCGTCCACAAACAATGCTGGCGCTCGGCGTTTCGCTTCTCAATCAACGCGAATTGGATCAGCTCGGATTCACCAATACCGGTGTCCTGCCGATTGCGCTGAATGAAGCAGACTACGATTTCCCTGACGATCCGGCAACGGTAGAGGCTCTGGCAGGCCAGGAAACGTTGTTGTTTGTCGGCCGATTTGCGCCTAACAAACGACAGGAAGATTTGGTCAAGCTGCTGGCGCTGGTTTGTCGTATTCGGCCGAATGCCCAACTTGCCCTTGTCGGCGATCCGTGGACCGTCGGCTATGCTGACCGTGTGCGACAAATGGCCGCCACATTGGGCGTTGCCGACCGCATCCTGCTGCCAGGCAAGGTGTCGCGAACGGCATTGACAACTTATTACCGACATGCTGTGCTCTACGTATCAATGAGCGAACATGAGGGATTCGGCAAGCCGTTTATCGAGAGCATGTATTTTGGGCTGCCTTTTCTCGCCTTTGGCGCAGAAGGCGTGGTCGAGACAGTCGGTGACGCCGGTGTCTTGTTTGTCGAGAAGGATTTCGGCCGAATTGCTGCCACCGTCGATCTCCTGATTGACAATGACGCCATACGCAGTCGCTTGCAACTCCAGCAAAAGCAGCGCGTGCAACAATTTCTCGCGCCAACTGTAGCAACCAGGCTACGCAATTACCTGACAACGCTTGAAAATAGATGAGCGCATCAATCCGTCCAGATACAGGTAAACCGCGAATCGCGATCATCGTGCAGCGCTACGGAGAAGAAGTCAGCGGTGGTGCTGAGTTACACGCCCGCTGGCTGGCGGAACATCTTCTACCCTACGTCGATGTCGATGTGCTGACCACGCGCGCCCTCAATTACCTCACCTGGGCTAACTATTTTCCAGCCGGAACATCAACCGTTAACGGCGTCACTGTCCATCGTTTTGGCGTCGATCACGAGCGCCGCATCGAAAAACACACGGCACTTTCCAATTATGTTTTCTTTCAGGAGCATTCGCTGCTCGACGAATACAACTGGCTTAATGTGCAAGGCCCGATCTCGGCCGCTCTCTTACAGGCTATTGCTGAACGACGTGATAAGTACGACATTTTTATTTTCTTCTCCTTTGAATACGCCAGCACGTATTACGGTATTCAGATTGTGCCCGACAAGGCCATTCTCGTGCCGACGGCACATGACAACGAAGTGCTGCGATTAGCACTGTTCCGCAACACGTTTCATCTGCCACGCTACATCGCCTACAATACGGCGGCTGAACGCGAATTCGTCAACCGCATCACGCGCAATCAACATGTGCCCGGCATCGACACCGGCATCGGCATTAATGTTCCCGACAACATCGACGGAGACCGGTTTCGTGCCAGGTACAACTTGCCGGACGATTTTTTGCTGTATGTCGGCCGAATTGATCCGGCAAAAAACGTCGTCGAACTGTTCGACTTCTACCAACGCTATTATGAAAACAGCGACGCGCCCCTGCCACTGGTGTTGATGGGTCGCCCCGTCATGCCCCTGCCCGATCATCCCGGCATTCGAGCACTGGGACATGTCACAGAACAGGACAAATTTGATGGGTTGGCTGCCAGTTTGTCGCTGATTTTACCATCGCTACACGAAAGTTTGTCGATGATTGTGTTGGAAGCATGGTTGGCAGGGACGCCGGTGATGGTGCACGGCAATTGCGGTGTGACGAAGCGACAAGTGCAATTGAGCAATGGCGGCGTCTACTACCACGATTACTACGAGTTTGAAGCCGGCCTCAATCTGCTGCGAGATTCGGCCGAGCTTGCCACAACACTCGGCCGACAAGGTCGCATATTTGCCCAGACTCATTACAATTGGGACACAATCGTCGCCAAATATCTCGTCATGTTCCGCAATATCCTCGCCCAAAACTCTCCTCACCCACAGCGCATTCAATCATGATCACTTTCTGAGTGTTGTCCTACGTATTCCCTACGCTATAATCCAGCTCCCCTGAAAATAACACCTTAGTCCTATTTGTAATGACTGTTCATTGGTTTAGAATCGACGCATCTTGATGGGAAAAAAAGCTTCGATCGCGCAACGGAACAGAGCAGTATTTTCTCCTGCTTTCACTCGACTTAATGAGAGTCGTCTACTGCTAAGCACACTGTTTGCCGTAATACTTTCTGTTACCGCGATCATGGTTTCTGGTATCGGCCGAAAAGCTGCCGCATCATCCAATCACGAGGTTGCCCCCAATTTTGTCATCGATTTACCGGCAGCCCCTTGTGCCGAAGGCAGCAGTGACACCAACTGTCATTACGCCTCACCTGCCCTGGCTGACATCGATGGCGACGGCCACGACGACATCATCATTGCCACAAACTCAGCACACATCGTCGTCGTCGATCACATCGGCAACATCGTGTGGGATACTGATTTAGCGCCCTATTTCGCACTCGAACCGGATGCACAGCGCCTGCGATCCTCGCCTGCAATCGGTGACATCGACGCAGACGGTCATCCCGAAATCGTCATTGCCACATCCAGTTTCAATGGCGATCCTGTTTGCAGACCGGGCGGCGTCGTCGCCATAAGCCATACCGGACAATTAGAAGACGGTTGGCCGAAGCTAGCCGAACCCGACAGCGATGGCTGCCCATATGGCTACTTCGCAACACCGACTCTGGGCGATCTCGACCTGGACGGCGATCTCGAAATTGTCATCGGTGGCTTCGACAAACAACTACATGCATGGCATCACGACGGCACTGAACTGCCCAATTTTCCGCTCGACAGTTATCATTACCTGCGCTTCCCCACCTGGCACCAGTTCAACGGCCACTTAGGCGACACCATCTGGTCATCACCCGCAATTGCCGATCTCAACGATGACGGCTATCCCGAAATCATCGTGGGCACGGACGAAGGCAATCTCGACGAGCGTTGGGGTGGCGACGCGGACGGCTGGACTTGTCCCTACGAATTACCTCCAGGCTGGATGCCCGGATCGTGCGGTGGCTCCGTCTATGTCATCGACCGCTTCGGCAATCATTTGCCCGGATTTCCCAAGTACGTTCTGGAAACCGTGCAATCTTCCCCGGCTGTCTCTGACCTCAATGGAGACGGTGTACCGGAAATTGTCATCGGAACTGGCTCGTTCTACTACAACAATAGTCCCGATCATCCTACCGACAGCTTCCGTGTCTACGCTTGGGACGTGACCGGCAACGATCTGCCCGGTTGGGAAGACGGCAAACTGACATCAAGTCCCACAATCACATCACCGGCAATTGGCAACATCACGGGCGACAGCTTACATGAAGTGGTACTTGTCGACCAGGATGGCCTACTCTACGCGTGGCATGCAGACGGCAGCATCGTTTCCGGCTTTCCTATGACACCATTGACCGATTCCGGCTACACGCATGGAGTCGATTTAGGTAAAAGCATTGTCCTGGCCGATTATGATGGCGATGCCGCTATGGAAATCTTCTACAGCATGAATGGTTCTGTCACGATTATTGACGGAGATGGTACGCAGTTGACAGCCAGTGACGGATGGCAATCGACGTTGCCAGCTTACTCGATGGAAGGCAGTATGCCCAATAATCCAGCTGTTGGCGATCTCAACCACGACGGCGTACCAGAGTTAATCGCCAATTTCAGCGAGTTACATGTCTGGTCATTGGACGGGGCATCGATTTCGGCCGAATGGCCGATGTTCCGCCGTGATGCTGTGCGCAGTGGCACCAAACCGACAATGCCTATACCTGTCTTCAGTGTTGACGCGGTAACTATCCTGCATCAGTCCGGGGACGATAGGAACCCACAAACCAGCATCACCATGCAGCTTACTGAGCCGATGCATGTCGACTGGGACGTCGATACAGATTCGGCACGTGTCACCGTAACGCCCGTTACCGGTGCCCTGAACACCGAACAGGTTGTATTCGACATTCAGGTCGATGTAGAAGGGCTAGCGGACGGCAGGCACGAACTGGGCTTCATCACATTCGATGTCGGAGTCAGTGAAGAGCCGGGCGACGTCCCATCAAACAGCACGATCATGCTGCCGGTCTTGACAGTCATCGGAGACATAATGACTTGTTCCATGCCCCTCGTGACACGATAGGCTGCGGATTACAGCGATTTCGATCCCTGCGAACAATCTCTTTTTCCATGACAACCCGTGCGGCAATGATGCATCGTGCGTTATAATCGCACCATGCATATTTTGTTTTTGACACCCGGATTTCCACCGTTGCCCGGTGGTGGTGAACGTTACGCAGCCGCTCTAGCGCGGCAGTTCACCGATCGCGGTCACACAGTAACGGTCGTGACCAGTTCGGCCGAAACAGAGGGGGATTTTTGGCACGGTTCAGGCGCTGCTACCACGGATCGCTCCCATCCGCGCCTGACCATCATTCGCTGTCCCGTTCGGCCGATGCTCGGTGGCTGGCCCGGCCTGCTCACCTGGCGCAAAGCGATGGTCACAATCTCAACCGTACCCGGCGACTATTCGCGCGTACTGTCGCAAATGTCCCGGCAAGTCCCTTCCATTTCCGGCATACGCCACGTTCTCGATGGCATTCCGGGGCGCGTCGACATTGTCAACGGTTTCAACATATCGTGGGAAAATACCATGTTTACCGGTTGGCAATGGGCGCGGCAAAATGACGTGCCGTTTGTGGCAACACCGTTCATGCACTTTGGTGCCGGTAATGATGATCGCGTACAGCGCAACGCACTAATGGATCATCAACGCTTGATGCTGCGCAATGCATCAGCTGTGTTGACCCTCACCGACATTGAAGCACAGGGCTTACTCGAACACGGTATTGTGCCGCAGCGGGTCGAAACAATCGGTGGCGGTCTAGATCCACTGCCCAGGCTGGGGGACAATGAAGCCATTCTGCGCCAATATGATATTCAACCGCCTTATCTCATCTATGTCGGGCGTGCCAGTCAGGATAAAGGCGCCATTCACGCCGCTCAGGCAGCTATCCAACTCAAGCGCACTTTGGTATTGGTTGGGCAGCGAACGCCGGAATACGATTCCTATTTCGCATCACTGAATCCATCTGACAAACGCTTCATCCGGCATCTCGGCATCGTATCGGAAGTGGAAAAACACACATTGCTGCACAACGCCGATATGCTGCTTCTGCCGTCGCGCATCGACTCTTTCGGTATTGTGCTGCTCGAAGCTTGGGCGCACAAAATTCCCGTCATCGGTGCCAACGCGGGAGGCATCCCCGGTGTCATCACGGACGGCGTCGACGGGCTGCTCGTGCCTTACGGTGATGTACCGGCATTGATGCACGCCATTCGGCAGCTTGCCGGCGACGTCGATTTACGCCGGCGATTGGGCACGCAGGGACATGCGCAGTTGAAATCGAGGTTCAATTGGAAGCATGTCAGCGAACACGTGCTGGCGATTTACGCCGATCTGCTGGCGGTTGCATCGCGTCAATGAACATTCTGCATCTCGTTCACCAGTATCCTCCGGAGTTTGTCGGCGGTACGGAACTGTATGCACAGACATTGGCCCGCGAGCAAGTGGCGCGCGGGCATCGCGTTACAGTCATATTTCCGTCGCTTGCCAAACCGGCTGCCGCGCAGCATTTCATGGTGGACGAGGGCGTGGCAATTCGGCCGATTCCAGTCGGCCCCCGTAGTCGCACTACCGTCTTCCTGAATACATTTCGCAATAAACAGATCGAAACTGCCGTTGGTGAAGCACTCGACTCTACAAGACCTGATATCGTCCACATCCAGCATCTGATGGGCATACCGGTTTCTGTCGTGACCCAAATTCGTGAACGTAGCATTCCCACCGTGATCACACTGCATGATTACTGGTATGGCTGTGCCAACGCCCAACTGCTCACCAACACCGACCAGACAATTTGTAGCGGGCCGGACCACCGTGCGCACAATTGTGGACGCTGTACATTGGCACGAGCCGGTTTGCCACCGTCAGGAATTGCTGCATGGAGCGTTGCACCCATGATGCGCCGTCGCAATGCTCTTCTGCGCGATGTTTTGACGCATGCTGACAAAGTCATCGCCCCGACTGAGTTCGTGCGCACCATCTACGCGCAGATTGGACTACCGACCGCCAATATCGTGCTCATTCCGCACGGTATCGATCTGCCGCAGGCAGCAGTAGCGGCAGCCCATGCCCAACACGCTTCCAGGCCACCGCGTGACCAACTGCACGTTGGCTATGTCGGCAGTATTGCGCGGCAAAAAGGGCTGCACGTGCTGATCGAGGCGGTGAATGCATTATCGGCCGATAAAATCAAACTCACCATCTACGGCAGCCTCGACACGTTTCCCGACTACAGCGCGCAGTTGCAACAGTCGATCCGACACGACAATATTCAGCTTGCCGGGCGTATCAACCGCGCCGATCTGTGGCCAGCGCTTGCTGATTTAGATGTGTTTGTATTGCCGACATTGTGGTATGAAGTGTCACCATTAACCATTCAAGAGGTTTTTGCTGTCGGTCTGCCGATTATCGCGTCACACATCGGGTCCATGCCGGAGAAAATCCATGACGAGATCGACGGATTACTCTTTCCACCAGGAGATGCCAGCGCCTTGAGCGCCATTTTGGAGCGCTTGTGGCTTGATCGTGATTTAGTCTCCCGGTTGGAACGAGGTATAAAACCGGTACGCGCGATTGAGGATCAATTTAATGACATCGAAACCGTCTACGCAACCGTACTGTGAGCGCTCATCCTGTCCTCATACAACGTGAAAGGACGGTTAACACACGAAGTCGTGGCTTCACCCGCATCACAACTCCGCTATAATCCGCTTCTGTGCTCCATTTGCAGGAGTCGGTAATCGTCATATGTCTTCCTTTCCCACCCAATCCAGAAGCGCATCCAAATCGGCCGATACCAGTTGGTTTGCCCATTTGACCGAACTCAGCGCCTACCAATACCTGCTTTACAATCTGGTTGTCCGTGACCTGAAAGTACGCTACAAGAATTCGGTGCTCGGCATCTTGTGGAGCTTGCTCAATCCGCTACTGATGATGCTCGTCTTCACCCTCGTGTTCAATGTGCTGGCAAATCAGGACATACCCAACTATTCCGTATTCATTCTGGTTGGCATCCTGCCGTGGAACTTCTTCTCTGGCTCAGTTGTCGGCGGTTCCAATTCGATTTTGAGCAACAGTTCCTTAATCAAGAAGGTCTATTTTCCACGTATTGTCTTGCCCGGCTCCATTGTCTTTTCCAATCTGGTGCACTTTTTGCTGGCGATGCTGGTACTGGTTTTCTTCCTCTACGCTACCGGCCTGGGTTTGACCATTCATGCGCTCTGGGTTCCCGCGCTGGTAGTGACTCAAATCATATTCATGCTGGGTCTCGTCTTCTTTCTCAGCTCAGCACAAGTCTTTTACCGCGACGTCGCCATGATTCTGGAAGTCGTGATGTTGGCGTGGTTCTTTTTGACTCCGGTCTTTTATTCATTGTCGATTTTTGCGGAAACAGAACCGATTAGAGGTATACCGGCCGATGTGTTGATGCGCTGGATCAATCCGATGGCGTCGATTATTGACGGCTATCGCACGGTGTTGTGGGGTGTCGGTTACGGCGGTGTTGCCATGGACCCGTCTTATTTGCTGCGCACATTTGTCACTTCCGTCCTCACTTTGATTGTCGGTTATCTGTTTTTCCGCCGTACTGAGTATCTATTTGGTGAAAAACTGTAAGCGCCTGATTTCTCCTTTCGGCAGCGCAAGAGCGATTGTGCTGCTTCTGATGCTGAGCGTTGCGCTCGTGTTGATCACGGCATGTACCGATGCATCGGCCGATTCTGCTGCAACACCGCGTTCCATTGCACGCAGCGGCGTCACTGACGATCCGACTGCAACACCAACCGAATTGCCCGCGACCGCAGTCCCGACAGTTGCTGACACAATCGCAGCACCTACACCAACACCTGTTTCACTACCAACGGTGGACAGCGAGACATCTAGCGCCTCACCGACTGCCACGCAACCTGTAGAGCCTGATACCACACCAACCGTGACGCCAATTCCATCGCCTACTCCGACAAGCGTGCCGCAAGAGCGCCACATCTTGCCGGAATTTGTCGAAAGTGAAACGGCGCTGACGCCGGTACCACCGTTTCAAGTGCCGGCAAACACGACCAATATCCTGCTGATCGGGAAGGATAGTGCCGATTACGGCGATGGTGGTGGCAATACCGATACGTTGATCATTGTGTCGGTCAACAACGAGAGCAAAACGGCATCGATGATGTCGATACCGCGTGACCTCTACGTGCAGATTCCCGGCGGCAAAATGCAGCGCATCAACACAGCCGCCTATTCCAGTATCGGCCGATTGAAGGACACTATTCTCTACAATCTCGGCATTGAGATTCACTACTACGCGTTGATCGACTTCTACGGATTTCAAGACATTATCGACACGCTGGGTGGCATCACCGTCATCAATAGCTGCCCATTGACCGATTGGCGCATCAAATCACCGGAACTGGATATCGAGGATGAAGATAACTGGGAGCAATTCACGCTGGATGCCGGTGTCAACGTCATGGATGGCGATCTGGCGCTCTGGTATGCCCGTTCGCGCAAATCGACAAGCGATTTTGATCGGGGGCGCAGACAACAACAAATTTTGCGCGCCATCCTCGACCAGGGCATCGACGCCGGGTTGATCCGGGAAGTGCCGAAACTGTACGGCATTTACCGCGAAACAGTTGAGACTGACCTCGATATCGGCCGAATTCTGCAGCTTGCAACCATGGCACCCGGCATCCGTGAAAACGGCATCCAGAGCATCTATCTCGCCGGCGACAACGTCATTCCCTTCCGCACAGAAGAAGGGTATGCCGTTCAGCTCGTCAACTGGGACGTGATGCAAAACACATTGCAGCGCCTTTACCTGCCACCCGCCCTCAGCCGCGTCAACCGCGTGCCCATCACAGTAGAAATCATCAATGCCAGCGGCGATCCGGTGCTGCCCATCCTGACGGCCGAAAATTTGCGCTGGCACGGCTTTACGCCCATTATCAGTCCGGTGGAACTCTCACCGGTAACTGAAACGCGCATGGTTTACTTCGCGCCAAATCTGAAAGGCTCGTACGATTGGCTAATCTCGTGGATTATGGATATGCACGAATCCGAAATCGGACTCGATCCGGAGACGATTGGCGAAACCAATTACCGCATCATCCTGGGCACAGATTACGATCCGTGCCGGCCGGAGATTTTTGCGCCGCAACCGTACATAACCGCCAACGAATAGCCGATCTAAACCATTCAGAATCCCTGCCAACTTCGGCCGAAACCAATCGGTTGAGATTTTCCCCACAACTGATTATCATTAGCACTGTTTCCACTAGCAGTAGATCGATTGGCGACGATCTGCGGCTTTCTGCAACGACACACAAGTGAGGGATTCACATGGCGGCAGTCGAAACGACCGATCTCAACCGCATTAGCTCAGCAGAGTACAAAAAGCGCATACGCTCATGGGTCATGTACGACTGGGCTAACTCGGCATTTGCCACGACGATAATGGCCGCCGTCTTGCCGGCCTATTACAGCGCCGTGGCCGGAGCCAATCTTTCCAGTGCAGCGACCGCAACACAATACTGGAGCGCCACAAACAGCGTAGCCGTGTTGATCGTCGCGATTCTGTCACCTGTTCTCGGAACGATCTCCGACATCAAGCGTGGCAAAAAGAAATTCCTGACTTTCTTTGTCATGGTCGGCGTCATCGGCACGGGCCTGATGATCTTGATCAACACGGGTGACTGGTTTATGGCGTCGCTGTTTTTCGTACTCGGCCGAATTGGGTTCGGTGGCGCGAATATTTTCTACGACGCCCTCTTGCCCCATGTCGCCAAGGAAGAAGATCAGGATCGCGTATCGACAACCGGCTACGCTGTTGGCTATTTAGGTGGCGGTCTGTTGCTGGCCATCAACGTTGCCATGATTTTCGCCCTGCCTGACAACAATCTGGGCATTCGCCTCTCGCTATTCAGTGTCGCTATCTGGTGGCTAGTCTTCTCTGTACCCATCTTCCGCAACGTACCCGAACCACGGTCTGCAACAAAACGACTCGAACCGGGCGAAAGTTTGATGCGTGTCAGTTTTCGGCGCATTGCCGACACCCTCGGAAGCATCCGCGAATACCGTGAACTGTTCAAGTTTCTCATCGCGTTTCTGATCTACAACGACGGTATCGGCGTGATCATCACCGTAGCTGTCATTTACGGGACGGAGTTGGGTTTTGGCACAATTGAATTGACGCTGGCAATTTTACTCGTACAGTTTGTCGGCATTCCTTACAGTCTCATCTTTGGCAACCTGCCATCCAAAGCGGACAAGCGCCAGACGATGTTCACGGCTTTTGTCATTTTCAACATCATCATGTTGCCGCTGGTGGGCATTGCCAGTTCCCGCTTCCTGCCCCAAGGGTTGACCGGCACGCCGTCGCCGAACTTCGTGAGTACGGACACGGCTGTCGGTCAAGGCAAATACACGGTCATTGATCCGGCTGTTGAGTTGGATGGAGATTGGCGGGTGGAGACGGTTTCGGCCGAATTGCTGGGCGAAGCGTGTGCCTGGTATGCCTTCTGGTGCAATGACAGCGAACGCAACATCGATTACGCCTTTAGCGATGATGCCGAAGCCCGTCTGAATATTGCCTTCAATGGGCAACCCGTTGAAATCGTCTACGCAACCGGGCCTGAGTCAGGCATCTGGGCGGTGGCGATCGATGGCGTTCCCTTGCTTGAAGACGAAGAACCGGTCACAATTGATGCCTACAACGCCACGACACGCTACGGCGTCAAGTCAGCCTTTCAAGCCGAAACAGAAGGCGAACACGTACTCAGCCTCATCAACACGGGCCAGTCAAACACTGACAGTGCCGGCAATGCTTTAGCCATATCACAGATCGAAGTTCAACCCCCATTGCGCACCAGCAATCTCGGCGCCATCCTCGGCATTCTGATAGGAACCCAACTCATCGGCCTGCTGTTTGCCTTCCTGCTGGGCCCGGTTTTGTTCAAGGGTGTTGCTGCACGCATGGATACAAAACGCGCGATCATGCTCGCGCTAAGCGCTTACTTCATTATCGCCGTGTGGGGCTTCTTCCTCAATTCCGTTATCGAATTCTGGTTCCTCGCCTGGATGGTCGCCGTTGTCCAGGGTGGTAGCCAGGCTCTCAGCCGCAGTCTCTACGCTTCGATGTCGCCCACCGCGCTCAGTGGTGAATTTTTCGGTTTCTTCAGCATTATGTCGAAATTCGCATCGTTTCTCAGCCCATTGGTCTTCGTCGCATCGGTGGCAATTTGGGATAGCAGCCGACCCGGCGTGTTGGCGCTGGTTGCGTTTTTTGGCATCGGTATGTTTTTACTCACCCGTGTCAACGTCGAAGAGGGCCGACGCATCGCTCGCGAGAAAGATACCGAATTGCTGATCGACATAACTGATTGACAACTCAATATATAGAAACCGAGCTTCTTCGAGAAACTCGGCTTCTCATGCTCATTATGATTGCACGCGCCTATTTTTCGCAAGAGTTACAAGATGGCACCCGCTTGATCACTCGCACACAGCCACGCAAACGGCGTTCGCTTGCCGCTATTACACTGTTATTTTCAGTGGTATTCTTTGCTTGGATTGTTCTGCACTATCTGTCACAACCTGTCTGGCTGTCAACGCTGCCTAAGTCGCTGCTGGACATGTTTTACGTTGGGGAACTGGCTGCTGCCTTGACGTTGATTGGCTTATGGAGTGTGTTGATTTGGCAACAACGCATGCGTTTTGCCCCCAATGCGGCACCTATCATGAGCGTAGACGGCCTATATGCCTTGTCGCCACGGCAGTTTGAACATTACGTTGCCGATGTGTTCCGTGCCAGAGGGTATAAGGTGACGGTGCGCGGGCGTGCCGGTGATCTGGGCGTCGATCTGGAAGTGACCGCATCACCGGGAAAACGTGCCATCGTCCAGTGCAAACGGTATCGCTCGCGTGTGGGGCCGGAGATCGTGCGCGAGTTGTACGGCACATTGCTTCACGAACGCGCTGCCCACGCTTTTCTGGTTACTTCGGCCGAAATTTCTCCTTCCGCCCACGACTGGGCACGCAACAAACCGCTGACATTGATCGACGGCGCGACATTGATTGCCATTACATCCGATCTCGCTCGCAAAAACGGTTCATGAGCAACCGCACGATTGCGACCTACAATCGCATCGCGAACACTTACGCATCCGCCAACCAGGATCGGTCTCTCGTAGCACCGTTTATCAATGCTTTTACTGCCGTATTGTCGCCGGGTCAGCGCGTCGTCGACATCGGTTGCGGCCCTGGTTTTGACACGGAACAACTGCGTAATCGTGGCTACGACACTATCGGTATCGACCTGTCGCCAGCCATGTTGACCATCGGCCGAAAGTCAGTCGGTGGAGCGTTTGTATTGGCGGATATGGACTACTTGCCATTCGGCCGAATATTCGACGGCATTCTGGCCAATGCATCGCTGCTGCACATCCCACGATCCGCTGCACCAAACGTCATCACCGGTTTTCATCGCGTGTTGCGTACCGGCGGGGTGCTGGGCCTCGCTGTCAAGCAGGGCAACGGCGAAAACTGGTCGTCAACCTCCTACGGCTACGACGAACCACGCTTCTTCACCTACTGGCAGCCGAAACAGTTGGATGCGCTGCTGACCGGCCACGGCTTTGCGATTGTCAACGGCTGGAGCACTGCGGCGCCGACGCAACCGTGGCTCATTCGCATTGCGGCAGCAAATTGACGGCCCGAATCGGCCGAAAATCCGGTTTATTGACTACGGATCAGGACAAGGCGGTGTTTCAAAATAATTGGTGCGCACTGTCTGCCCATCGGCCGAATTGACGCGCAAACTCCCCGGATTATCGCGACACGTCGCCCAACGATATTCGAATTGCGGCCCATCCACCGGCAGATCATCGTGAAAGTAAATATACTCCCCATTGCCGCCGGACGCGGTTATCGTGACGCGGGCGATGGCAACTGCCTCATTATTGGGATCGACACGCCAATCAATAGCATAGTCAAACGTCAATAAACCACCACTCGCCGTTGTCGGTGTCCCGCGCAACGTCGCCGTCGGTGCGGGCGTGCCGATGCGCGGCGTCGCCGTAGCAGCCAGAATCGAAGTGGATGTTGCAGTTGGTGCATCTGACCCTGACGCACCAGGTTCCGTCGGCGCAGCGATCGTGCCGCCCGGCGTTGGCGGCGAGGGCAGCACCCTGTCAGGAGCCGGCGACAGATTGCACGCCAATGCTGTGCCTATTAGCAACATGATCAAAAGGTACCAGGAGTAACGTGAGCGGAATTGTCTTGGCATAGCTTGCATCGATCAATAAATCCGGATTGTTCGCAAAAACACGACAGATGCTATTGCGGCATCATAATAGCGTTTTACCCTTGAGTTGCAAATAGCGATTGATGACCGCCGGTGACAGTTGATTTGCCGGTACATCCAGCGTTTGCACACCGCTGCGCTGCAAACGATCAAGCATGAGACGACGCTCATCGAGCAACTGGACAGCCGCCGACTGTCTGTAGACGCCTACCGAATCGACGGGTTGCTGCCGGGAAGCGGCGACGACATCGGGATCGCTAATTGTCACAACGAGCGGCAAACTGCGTCGCGCCAACTGAGTGACACCGGTTGCCAAATCCTGCATTGTGATTCCGCCGCTTAAATCAGTAAAAATGACAGTGAGCGCCCGGCGACGCTGTTTGGCCCCGAGATAAGCCAATGCGCGTCGATAGTCCGGTTCGACCGGCTGGGCTGCCACGGCATACAGTTGTTCCAAAATACGATAAAACTGGGTGCGTCCCTGCCTGGGGCTGAGGAATTGACCCACTTCGTCGGCAAATGTCATCAAACCAACCTTGTCGCCCATTCCGGTCGCGACGTAGCTGAGAAACAGCGCGGAGTTGATGACGTAGTCGAGTTTTGCCATGTTTTCAACGGGGCTTTGCATCATTCGGCCGATATCGATCACCACCATGATCATCTGACTGCGCTCAGTCTGGTATTGTCGCGTCACCGGCCGATGGCGGCGTGCTGTCGCTTTCCAGTCAATACGACGGAAATCGTCATCGGCAACATAATCGCGCAGCCGCTCAAACTCAGTACCTTGACCAAACATGCGCGTATTGCGCAGCCCTAATTCCTGTAGGCGATTGCGCCGCAGCAGCAAATCGTAGCGGCGTACATTGAGCAAGTTCGGATATACCTTGACAGGCGCAGTCGCTGCAATGTGACTCTGACGCACAGTCAGTCGCAGCGGCCCCAACCAGCGCACGGTGTGGTCGCCAAATTCGTAATCACCACGCCGCAACGGATGAACCGTATAGCGCCCCGCCCACGTCTCACGTGCGGCGACGGCACCACGCAGGACAATCGGCGCGTCGACCCAGGTATCGGGCGGCTCATCACGCAGCCAAAACACAATCGGCCGATTTTGACGACTGCGCAGTGTTACCTGAACCTGATTATCGGCTCCCAGACTGAGCTTGTTGTCATGGTGCCGCTGTACCACAAATTGATCAGCTTTTCCGGCAGCGCGACGATCCACCAGCAATACAGCCAACACTGTTACGCCGTAAGCCAGGGCAATCCAGCGAAAGGCAACAACCCATTCACTGACTGCCCACAACGGCGCAGCGACAAGCAGTAGCAAAGTGGCTCGCAATGTGATCATCGTGCAAGGACCGCGTCAGCGCGGTACATCGACGCGACCCAAAATGCGTTGAATCACGGTATCGGCATCGAGTCCTTCGATTTCGGCTTCCGGCTTGAGCAGCAGTCGGTGACGAAAAACGGGCGGCACAATGCCTTTGACATCGTCCGGTGTAACAAAATCGCGCCCGTTCAGGGCTGCCGCCGTCTTGGCTGCCAGCAATACGTGGGTAGCAGCGCGTGTACTGGCACCGAGAATGACATCGGCCGAATGACGACTGGCGGTGACTATAGCCACAATGTATTCGATGATGCCTTCTTCCACCGTAATGGAATTGATATGTTCGCGGGCTGCGATGACGGTTTCGGCCGAGATCACCGCTTCCAGTCCCGACGCCACCAGGTCATGCGCGTCAAATCCGGCATGGTAGCGCCGCAACACCTCTCTTTCTGTCTCCGGCGTGGCATAGGGAACCAACACCTTGAACAGAAAACGATCCAGTTGCGCTTCCGGTAGCGGATACGTGCCCTCATATTCCAGCGGATTCTGCGTCGCTGTGACCATAAAAGGGCGTGTCAGCACGTAGCGCGTACCTTCCAGATTGATCTGCTTCTCTTCCATCGCCTCAAGCAGCGCTGCCTGCGTCTTGGCCGGCGCGCGATTGATCTCGTCAGCGAGCAAAATCTGGGTGAAAATCGGCCCCTTTTTCAGGTTGAACTTGCCTGTCGTAATGTCAAAAACGCTTGTGCCCAGAATGTCAGACGGCATCATGTCCGGTGTAAACTGAATGCGTTTGAAATCGGCGCGAATCAGATGCGCCAATGTCTTCGCCATCAACGTTTTCGCTGTACCTGGTACACCTTCGAGCAAGACGTGGCCACCGGTGAAAAGGGCAATGATGAGTTGTTCAAACGGTTCGTCCAGGCCGACGAGTACTTTTTCTGCTTCAGTGCGCAAATCGAGATAAAGTTGTTGTAAGTCCAAAAGGTTGCTCCGGTTCGTTGTTGGGCATGGATAGCGAATTGTCGATTGGTTCTGCTCTATTTACCCGATCAATCGAGGTAGGGCGTGATATCTCCTGCCAGTTTGACCAGTTCTGATTCACTCATATTGCTGCGATAAAGGCGATCCAGCAATGAGCGGATCGCGTCGATGTCGCTGTCGGGATCGTGTGCCTGCAACTGTGCCAGAAATTCGCCGTCCGGCAAGCTCGGATCGAGTCGGTAACGTCGGCCCAATGCGCGCTTCAGTCTGTAACGGTAGTTGTCGAGAACAGCCTCGCGATTTCCGGCACGCCGGTTGAGATTGGCGATAGCCGTAATGTATTCCAGCGGCGTACGGCGTGTTTGGTCGGTCTGCAGGGTCCAGGTTCGGCCGAAACGACGCCCACCCAATAACAATGCCACAAAAATGATAGCGGCAAACAGCAGGAACGCCTGCCCTGTCGGCACTTGCCGCAACCAATTGTCGACGCCGGTGCTGCTCGCCGTTCGCGCCCGCACGCCGTGATGCCATTCATCAAACCAAATCAATCCGTCTTCACGGGCCGCTTCGATGAGATTGAGGACAAACGCACCATTGCCGGCTTGTTGCAAGCCCTGATTGCTGAACGGAAATGGCGTGGCGCTCAGGATAACCCGCCCGTCACCGTCTTCAAACGATAGCGTCAGCGGTCGGTCGCCGTTGGCAACGTGAACGATGACATCGTCACGATCGGTGCTGAAATAGGCGCGAGGCTCGATTTCGGCCGAATCCATCAACAACGATCCACTCAACAAGGGCGTTTGGCCGTCAAATGCCAACGTCTCAGGCGTATCGAAAAACATATCGACATCGTAATGATCAATAACCGCGCGCATGCCATATGAATCACCGGCTACCAGCAAGGTGCCACCTGCCTCAACCCACGTATCGATGATTGCCCATTCCGTTTCGAGAATAGGCATCGTCGGCTCCAATAGTAACACCAGGTGCATGGCGTCGTTAAGCTCAAACGCCGCAAGCGCTTTGTCCGATGTCACCAACCCCAGGTCTTCCAGCCACAAGCGCAGCGCTTTGGCACCGTTAGGCTGGGATGAGAAGCTCGCCAACGGCGGCGCAAGTGGTCGTTCGGCTTGCTGGATTGCCGCAATGATGGCGACAGCAACCAACAAAAAAAGCAGCACGACAGCAACCAGGGTGTCACGTGTGGGCCGACGCATTATCCAGTGCCCTCCACAACCGGCGCACGCTTACCATCGACGAGAGCATTGATACGCGCCGCATAAGCCGTATAGGCGGACGCACTCAATGGATGATAGCCATACCATGTCTCGTCGAAAACGTGTACGACAGCCTGCAAGTCAGCCGCTACGGCGGGATTAGTACGCACGCTGCGCACATATTCGCGATTCGTTCTGGTGCGGTCGTAATCAAGTATGCCTTGCTCGTCCAGATGAAGCAGGGTTGCCAGATAGAGGTAACGGACAGCATCGCGGTAATCACCGTCGGTGGCGCGTTCGAGAGCGCGGTTACGCGCGCCGGCTACAGTCAGGTTGGGGACATGGGGATCATCGGCCGATAAATCAACATTCTGCGCAAACTGGTTGAAAAAGCTACGCACAATATAGACAGCTGCGCCGACAATCACAGCGATTGCAATAACCGGCCACAATTGCGACATCAACCTGGCGAATGTACCGATTGTCTCTGAGCCAAACAACAATTCAAGCACCCGCTGCCCCAATGTCTCCCACAAGGACGGTGGTTGCACGGCATAGTCGAATTCAGAACGGTCGAGAATGGTTGCCAGGCTGTCTGCTGCCGTCGGATTGGCCGGTGTCGAACGCCAGGTCGATGTAGCGGCGGTCAATGCATCCAATGCACTGAGTGCGGCAGTACGATCAACGGGTTCGGCCGACAGCAATCCTGTCACGTAGCTGGTATCGATGGGCATCATGCGCCCATCTGCCAGCAGAATCGTGTGGATAGCTTCCCATTCGGCCGAAATGGCGTCCAGGTCTTCGCCCAACTCCACAATCTCACGCGTGCGGGCAACCAGTTCCCAATAGGCAGTCTCCGGCAACGGATCGACAACCTGGGCATGCAGCGTCGCCACACCGACAAGCAGCGCCAAAACCATCGTCACGGACACCGACCACCCACGTATGCGCATCGCGTCGCTCAAAAACCGGCCACCGAAACCAGGAAAAAGGCCAAAGCTACCAAAACACCGTATACCAGCACAAGCAGCACAAATGGCCCTACGGTAAGCGCCAGAAACGACATCCATTCACCGCCTTGTGGCATCACTCGACGCACTGCAGCACGTGGGGCTGCCGCAACCTGCGCCATGGTCGGCGCACTTGTTTCGGCCGTCTCCACATCAACATGTGCCAGTTGCAACGCCAGATCAGTACCTTCAAAGCGTACACGCAAGTCGAGATACAGCGCCGACATACCTGTCCAATAAACGGGCAAAATCAACAACCCCAACAGAAGAGTGGCTACATTGATCAAGACGGCTGCAGGAACAAAACCGGCAAAGTCACCGCTCAACCCCTGATCAACCAGAAATACGCCCAGGCCGCTTATCAGAACTGCTTGTAGACCGGCGATCAATGCTTGGCCAAAAACAGACAGGAAGATAACAAGAAAAAGCACCCACCAAAACCGTTGCCTGGCCAGATTCCATGCACGTGGCAACGCATCCCATACCGTGCGCCCCTCGACCATGATGATGACCAGCGCCAACGGCGAGATGACAAAGTTGAAGAATATCAGCATACCCAGGCCCGTAAACCAGCCAATGAAACAGGCAATAATCCACCAGATGCCCAACGCAATTGAAATGACGGTGGTCAGGAACCACAACCCCACAACCGATGGCCAACGTGCACGCAATTGACTGTACGCAGAACCAATGGAAATGCGGTCGCCTAACAACGCCGCAGCAACAGCCCAACAAAGCGCTGCGTTGCCCAACTGCGCCAGTAAAGCCGTGATCAACGAGGCCAGCGTCCCCAAGGAATTGATGCCACTGCCGCTAGTAGGAATAGGCTGAAAGGGATCAAATGCCAAAATACCTACCAGATCAAATAGACTTCTTCCGGCAAAAAAGGCGTTGATAATGACGACAGGTATCTGCAGAATGGCGACGATTCCCAATAATGTCCAAAAGTGAGCGCGAAAGACACGAACGGACTTGTCCAACAACTGCGACATGGTCAATGGGCGTAATGTGGGAGATGCAGGTGTCATAATCTCTTCTCTCCAATTCAGAACAGTCGCAATACGACTCCAGATATTATACCTTGATGGCGCGACATCGCAGAAAATGGATCGGGTGACGTTCTGTGCTGCCTGTTTTTGCTTAGCTTAATACATGCAAATACAGGATGGCAAGATAGATGGAAACGGCAAAAAAAGAGACGGCCCGGTGGGCCGCCTCATCGCTTATGAGATATGGTTGCTTTGAAGCTCAATAGCGCAATATAGCGCCAATTCGCTCTACGTCTTCCAAATCGGGGTGGTTGCTGATCACTTCCAGTTGCCCGCCCTGCTCTACTGTACGGGCCACGGCGACGTCGACGATGTCGTCAACCGAGTCGATAGCATCTGACGGATAGGGGCTAAAAGCAAGGCTGGATGTGACAAAACCAGATTCGGAGTGGAAGTAACCGGGTGCGCGATAACCGTCGCTAACAATCAAGGTGTCAACTCGGCCTTCACGCACAGCTTTCAGTGTTTCTTCGAGGCCGGCTGTCGCGGCACCACCTTTAGCAGCGGTAGTTACCATTTGTTCGACGAGCCTGTGTTCACGCTCGTTGTTTGATTCTTTGAGCAGTTCCAGCGTGAGATCGCGCACCTCAGAATCATTGGCTGTCATGTCTATCGCAAACGTGCCGGCAATACAACTCAGTAGCTTTTTCGGCAGATATTCCTGGAATTGAGCAACTGTTTCTGCGCTACCGCCAATGAAAAGACGGCGGATACGACTATCGGCAAAGAAATCGGCCGAAATCTGAGCCATTTCACGTAAGTTGCGATTAACCACTTCATGTTCGTGTCGTGCACCCGGATTGCCACCGCGCATACCTGTTGCTGTCGATCCACTGCCTCGCTTGAGTTTGCGTACGTCTTCACCCAGCGCACTATCATAGCGCTGTAACTCACCGAGATGGAACTCAAAAAAACGTGCTCCCAGCTTGTCGACCAGGATTACCCCATAGTGAGCATAATAGTCAAGATAATGAGCCAGCGGTTTGACATAAGGCCGAGGCCCAACCCGCAAGCGATTGCGGAACGATACGTTTGCTGGAAAGGCGTCAAAATAATCGCGGGCTGCACAGGTGAAAATCGCTACGCCCGGTTTCGTCCAGTCAAATTCGAGGTCGAGATAATGCTCAATAGATTCCTGATCGCGCGAAGGCATCCCGTCGTTTTCTTTAAGCATACTACGGATGCGCAATTTGACCGCATCGAGCGTTTCATGGCGCATGTCTGTATCAACGTAGGCGCTGTAAACCAGGTAAGGGGTGGCATCGAAAGCGATAAGTACCTGCAAATCGTCCTGTGTGATCATTCCAACCTCCTTGATCTGTTAAAGAGCAATATCGCCACGAAGGTGCGGCTAGCTCACTCACTAATTGTGCAGTTAGAAAGAGGAAACTCTTTTTCGAACTGCAACAAAAAAATAATATAGGATGGGATTTCGGCCGAAACCCCATCCCTCATCAACTACGGTCTAGCATCCAACGTCAATGGTAAATCGAGTAATTCACCGTCACGCAAAACCGTTACAACAATAGTCTGACCAGGTTCCGTTTCAAAAACCAGGAAACTGTTCAGGTCAGAAAAGTCGCGAATCTCCTGACCGTCCATTTTGACAATCAAATCGCCACCTAAACCTGTCGTGCGATTAGCGCCACGCAGGCCGGCTCTCTCTGCTGCCGTTCCCGTTGAAACCTCCGTCACATAAGCGCCTGTCGTCTGCGCCAGACCCAACGCCTCTTGTTGAGCCAGACTGATGTCAGAATCAATAGACACGCCCATGCGCGGATACGTGTATTTTCCGCTGGCGATCAACTCAGGCACAATGCGTTCGACGGCTACAACCGGAATGGAAAACCCGACCCCGGAGTTTACACCCGTATCGCTGCGGATTGCCGCATTGATGCCGATCACTTCACCGTCCAGATTGAGCAGCGGCCCACCGGAGTTACCCGGATTGATCGGAGCATCAGTTTGAATCACCTGGGGTAATGAATACGCACCAAATGTCTGTGGATCGAATTCACCCGGCAACGAACGACCCAACCCACTGATAATGCCCAGTGACATTGAGCCTTGTTGTCCAAACGGATTACCGATGGCAACGGCAAACTGCCCAACGCTAACCGTACTGAAATCAGCCAGTGGAAGCGGTTCAATGCCTTCTGGAACCTCATCCAGCTCAATTACAGCGAGATCGGCATCAGCGTCGGCACCGATGACATCACCTCGAGACCGTTCGCCGTTAGAGAATACAATCTCGTATGATGTGCCGTCAGCAACGACATGATTGTTTGTGACCACATGACCTTGATTGTCAAAGACAAAGCCGCTGCCACTGCCAAGTGGCGTCGTGCCGGCCAGTGTCAGAATAAAAACGACAGATGGATTAGTCTGCTCATATAGATTGACAAGCACATCCTCAAGGTCCATAAGCGAAGGCGCCTGCGCAATAGCAGCCGTGGGTTGGCTCGTTGGGGGTGAGCTTGTGTTGATTAATTCAGAACCGGCTTCAACAACTTCCGTAACTGCTGTCTCTATCACACCAAGGTCGACAGGATCTGGCGCGGAAGCCGATGGAGAGGGTTGGGCACATGACACTGCAAACAGCGCGATGATCGCGCCCAAAATGACGATCTGACTGCGAATTCTTGTCTTCATATTACACCTTTTTCAATTGGTTTTTCCTTTTTCCAGTAACTACATAGTCTCTCGACGGACTCCAATGCAGGATGTCCAGGAAGTTACTTTTTCATCATGAAGTCGCCAGCAAATCGCCCATCCAAAATAACAATTTCCTTTCACATGACCGAATCAGTAGCCGCCACTAAAATCAGCCGGCTTTCGGCCGAAACCCCCACTCCAACCAACTTACTAAGTGCCTCCTGTCGTAGATAACTCAGCTAACTGCTTATACAATGCACGCTCCTCTTCACTCAACGTTGTCGGCACGTGAATTTCCACTGTGACCAACAGATCGCCAAACTCGTCGGCGCGCTTGAGGTGTGGCATACCACGGCCACTCAATCTGAACTTACGCCCTGATTGTGTCCCGGCCGGAATTTTGAGATTGACCGGGCCACGCATCGTCGGCACCTTCACCTGTCCACCGAGTATGGCGGTCAAATGATCGACAGCAACCGTTGAATGCAAGTTATTGCCCTGTCGCTTAAACACCGGATGCGTCAATACTTTAACAATCAAGTACAGGTCACCACCTTCGATGCCGCGACCGCGCAGGCGAATCTTGGTGCCGGTACGCGCGCCTTTGGGAATTGCTGCCTTGATTCGGCTGCCGTCCTCGCTGACCAGGACACGCGTTGTTCCGTGATACGCTTCATCAAGCGAAATCTCAATTTCCTGCTCGAGATCGCGATGAAGAGGCTGGGCATTGACACGCGATCCCCTGCCACCACTGAAAAACGTGCGGAAGAAGTCGGAAAAGCCACCGTCGCCACCCATGCTGGCGCCGCCGCCGAACAAACCGTTCAAATCTTCGAAGTTGAACGTCTGCGCATTGCCGTACCCACCCCACTGACCGTAGTCAAATCCACCAGGTGCGCCGCCCATCTGCTGATAGCGATGGTAGTTACTGCCCAGTTGATCGTATTTGGCGCGGTTTTCCGCGTTGCCGATGACTTCGTATGCTTCGTTGATCTCTTTGAACTTCTCTTCGGCCGAATTGTCACCGGGATTGCGATCCGGATGATAACGTCGTGCCAGATCACGGTACGCTTTCTTGATAGCTTTCTCGTCAGCCTGTTTATCTACACCGAGGATTTTATAGTAATCCTTGTACTCCATACGTCCTTTCTTGCGACTTGTTGTAGTTTGTGAAGTTTCCTTAACGCGACGCGAAAACGCGGCGCGAATATCAGCACCGCAAAAGCCGGATTCCATTCGAACGTTGTGGCAAATGGGTTTCAGACAATGTATTCACTTCGCAGTTCCGTTGAAAAAGGCTTAAGTCGCTCCTCATACTTTATTGTAATTGGAACAAAACAGCGCTGTCAAGATAGCGTCTCTGATCTTACCCGACGCTAACAGGCGTTGCGTCGGGGCCAGGCTGAGACATGATCAACGCAATCGGCCGAACCCGTAACCACCATTGCTCTTTCGGCCGTCTGTGCAGCGCATCCATCAAGCGAGGTAAATCATCCATTGATGTAAAACGCACCTTGCTGCCAACAATGCCTACCGCTGCACTTTGCGGCTCATCGCTGCCCGCCTGCTCGATCAGATAGTTGATACATCGGTACGCGAGTCGGCTGGCTTGCAACCGATCGAAAGGCGTGGGATCACCTCCCTGCTGCAAATGGCCCAAAATCGCCGTACGCACATCGTATAAGCCGCCACCTTCCTCCTGAAACAGTGCCGCCATAAACTGGGTCGTATACACAACATTGGCGCTCTCATTGCGGATAATCAATCCCAGTCGCTTACCCTTGCGGAAGCCAGTCTGCAATGCACGAACATCCTTCTCCAAGTCGCTCAGCGTCACGCCTTCTTCAGGCAAATAAACCCGCTCGGCACCCGTCGCCAGCGCACTCATTAGCGCCAGATAACCGCAATATTGCCCCATCACTTCGACAACAAATACGCGTCGCGATGCAACGGCCGATTGCTTGATTTTGTCCACTGCCTCCATAATTGAATTGAGTGCCGTGTCCGCACCAACACTCAATTCACAACCGGGCAAATCATTGTCAATGGTCGCCGGCATAAGCACAATCGGAATATTGAATGCCGGAAACACGTCGCGGCGTTTGTACAATTCCAATGCTGCCAGATATCCGCTCCAGCCCCCGATGACGAGCAGGCCATCGATTGCGTGTTCCTCAAAGTTGCGAGCAATGGCATAGAAATCGCTGCCGTCAGGTACAGTGCGATTGGTTCCCAGATTAGAACCACCCATGTTCATCCAGCCATTGACACTCATCCAGCCGTGTTCGTGAAAATCGCCCTCAACCAGGCCCCGAAAGCCATGATTGATACCGATCATGGTGTGACCCTTGTCGACGCCAAGACGCACCGCTGTGCGCACGGCCATGTTCATACCGGGTGCGGGTGCGCCTGCATTCATCACAGCCAGTCGCAATGGTTTCTGGCCCGGTGGCGGATCATGGGGCAATGCCCGCACCAATGTGCGCAGAATTCCAAAGCTCTCCCGGAACGAACTGCCGCGCAAATCCATCGCCGTCTCAAAATTGCGAGCCGCAATGGCGGCGGCCACAGCATGGGTGCGTTCGATGCATTCCATCAGTGGTTTTTGTGTAATCTGGTTGCCGGACATGCCGACGAGGAATGCCTTGCCGTAATTGACATCTTCGAGCAACGCTTCCACGGCATAAGCACCAGTCATTGTGCTCATGTTGCGGTCGAAAGCGCTGGGTGAGCCGCCACGCTGCACGTGGCCGAGAATGGTAACGCGTGTATCTTCGCCGAGCCGCTTTTCGAGGACTTGCTTGACGTAATCGGCCGAAATATGATTGCCTTGCCGATCAATCGCCCCCTCAGCAATGACAACGATACTGTCACGTCGGCCGATTTCCCGTCCCTTGCGCAACACGTCGCACATGGTCGTTTCCCAGTCGTCCACATCCGGCGGACTTTCGGGAATGAGAACCCAATCGGCGCCACCGGCAATGGTGCTCATCAGCGCTAGATAACCGCAATGCCGCCCCATCACTTCAACGACAAACGCGCGCTGGTGACTGGCCGCTGTACTGGTGATTGCGTCGATGGCCGCCGTGATGCGGTGCAGCGCTGTGTCAGCACCAATGGTCATATCAGTTCCCGCCGTGTCATTGTCGATGGAACCGACCAATCCGGCGATGGTGAGTTGTTCGTACTTTGTGGCATTTTCGGCCGAAATTCGGCCCTGTTCTGCCAATTCAGCCAACAAACCAGCCCACTCCTGCCGCATGATATTAGCACCGGTCAGACTCCCGTCACCGCCGATCACAACCAACCGGTCGATGCCGTGCAATACCAGATTGTAAGCTGCCTGCAGGCGACCTGCTCGTTCACGGAACGCCATACAACGCGCCGATCCGATAATCGTGCCGCCTTGATGCAAAATGCCGCCGACATCGCTCCAACTCATGCGCTGGATGCGCTTGCCGCCATCGATCATGCCTTGATACCCTTCATGAATGGCAAACACGTCTGCACCGTGCGCCAATCCGGTCCGCACAACGGCCCGCACGGCTGCGTTCATGCCTTGCGCGTCGCCGCCACTTGTCAATACACCAATTTTGATCATGATTCTTGTCCAGGTTACAGTCACTGACAAACCGATTTCGCTTGCAATGATGGTCACTTTCGCTTTGGATTATCGCTAAACAGCGGTGATCGATCCCAATTCTCCCACCAGTCACGAATAGCGAGCATCGTGTTGTGTGTGTGTTCCAGCCAGTCGCCCGACGCAATCACAGGCTGTGTCCCAATCAGGGCCTTGTTGCCGACGTAAACCCACGCATCGATCGCATTGCCTGGTGCGACAACGACTGTGCGTTTTACCCGCCGATACGCTGACGTGTCCGGCTGCTGCGGATCAAACTCTTCCAGTTTGTCGAGTTGCGCCAGCACATGCGCGTATTGCCCCACTTTAACATGACCCACGGCTCCCTGCACGGAGCTTTTTACCCCTTCAATCAGCATCGGGAACATGCCCATGTCGTAAAGACACGCGTTGTTCAGGCGAGCAGGGACTATTTTTGTCAGCGCATCACGCCATAAGAAGAAGTTGGGCTGATCGGGTAACAGTGTGCCGTAAACAAAGATGGGTAGCATGGGTACAATGCGGTGTCGGTTGACGATTCGCTAGCTGTCTGCCTATAATTCTAGCAGCAAACGAATGCTCTAGCATGATTTCGCCCTCGTAGCTCAAAAGGATAGAGCAACTCCCTCCTAAGGAGTAGGTTAACCGTTCGAGTCGGTTCGGGGGTATTTGGATTGCGGACTGGTGATTTTGGATATCGGAAGAGTTGCCAGAGTTGCCTGGAGCGCGGAGGATTTCTGGAGGCGCTATGCGTGCTCCTGGTATCGTTCACTGCTTTTTTCGGTGAATGGCAAGTAAGTCGGATTGGCAATCCGACCTACGATAAACCGTTCCGAAATCCGAAATCTCACATCCGAAATCGTCAGAGGGTGCTGACTGGATCGATGTCGACGATCCAGCGAGGTGGAATCGTCATTTCGGCCAGAAGTCGTGCCGGATCAGTGGAGCGGATCAGGATTTGGCGACGATAACGACGGTCAATTCGGCCGAAAAACGGCGGCACAGGCCCGATAATTTCCGTGGCATCCATGCGCAACTCATAAGCCTGCCAGCGCAGTTGATTCGCTAACTCAGCCGCCTCTTCTTCCGCCTTGTTCGGGTTGGGATCGCTGATCACCAGTTTCGCCAGCCGACGGAAAGGCGGTAGTCCATGCTGGGTGCGAAAGCGAATCTCGTCGATGTAAAACTGCGTGTAATCGTGGTCGGCAGCTGATTGAATGGCATAATGTTCGGGCTGATACGTCTGTAACACGACGCTTCCGCCAAGCACGCCACGTCCGGCACGGCCAGCGACCTGCGTCAACACCTGAAAGGCGCGTTCACCGGTGCGATAATCGGGCAAACCAAGCGCGACATCGGCCGAAATCACCCCCACCGTCGTCACCAACGGCAAATCCAACCCCTTCGCAATCATCTGCGTGCCTACCAGAATGTCCGCCTCATGATTGATGAAGCTAGCCAGCAACTGCTCGTGCGTGTCGCGGCCGGCCGTCGTGTCGCGATCCCAGCGCACCGTCCGTGCTTCCGGCCAGCGTTGTTGCACCAATGTCTCCAACTCCTCTGTTCCCAATCCGAAGTAGCGGATGCGATGCGAACCACAGTTGGGACATTCACTGTGCTGCTGCTCGCGGTGTCCGCAATAATGGCAGGTGAGTGCCAGATTCGGCCGGTGGTACGTCAACGGCGTGTCGCAGCGTGGACAGTGCAACGTGTGTCCACAATCGCGGCAAATGACAAATGACGCTGTCCCGCGCCGGTTGAGGAACAGGATCGCCTGTTCACGCCGCGCCAATGTCTCGTCAATGGCAGTCTGCAAACGACGGCTGAAGATGCTACGGTTGCCGGCACGTAGTTCCTGGCGCAAGTCGACCAGTTCGACCGGCGGTAGCGGAATCGTCACTGCATCGTCGGGATCACCTTCCTGTGCCTGATAAGTTAAATTTCGGCCGATGCGCTCTGCCTGTTCAGTGAGACGAGTGCGGTGGCCCATCACACGGCGTGGCAGTTCGAGCAAGCGGTATGTATCACTCCGCGCCCGGTGGTACGTGACAACATCCGGGGTCGCGCTGCCCATAATGACAGTTGCGTTGACGATTCGGCCGAATGCAATCGCCGTTTCGCGCGTGTGGTAGTATGGAGGCGGCACAGGCGGTGTTTGCTTGTAACTGGCGTCATGCTCTTCGTCAATGATTATGACGCCTACATTATCCAGCGGCGTAAACAAGGCGCTGCGCGGCCCGATGATGATGTCAAACAACCCTCGACGCGCTCGACGCCATGTGTCGTAACGCTCACCCTCGCTGAGGCGGCTGTGAATGAGCGCGACACGACCGGGAAAACGGGCAGCGAAGCGGCGCACCGTCTGTGGCGTCAGCGCAATTTCCGGCACAAGGACAATCGCCGCTTGCCCCTGCGCCAACGCAAAATCAACAGCACGCATGTAGATTTCCGTCTTGCCGCTGCCAGTGACGCCATGCAGCAAAATGGGACGCGACACCGATTCGTCATCGAGCATATCGCTCTTGATGCGCCCCCAGACGCGTGCCTGATCATGGGTGAGCAGCGGCGGATCGACGGGTACAAAGTCACGGTCGGCTAACGAGTCACGCCAGACGGCTTCATCACCGAGGCGAATGAGATCGAGCTTGGCGAGCTTGCGCAAATGGGTGATTGTCGCACCCGTTTCCGCGTAAATGTCGGTAACCGGCACAGGTTGAGCGGCGGTCGCGAGATGGTGCAACACGGTGTTATATTTCTGCGCACCGCGCAGGCGCAAAATATGGCCCAGCGTTTCTTTCGGCCGAATTGCCAATCCCACAGCAGCCGGTTGCACCACTTCCAGCACCTCGCCATCCGTTTCGACTGACACCGTCTCACCGGCAAAACGATGAATCAAACCATCTGCTTCCAGTTTGGCGAGGTGTTTTGTCGTCGCACCGGTTGCCGCCAATAACTCTGCCTCAGAGGGTAGCGGATCGGCACTGGTTGCCAGATAGTCGAGGACATCGGCTTGCTTGTTGGCGCGACCAAGTTGTACGACTTCAGCGCGAATGCGCTCCGGATCAGTGATCAGTTCGGCTGTGCGGATTTTTTTCGGCCGATTGCGTGGCGCGTCCAAAACCGTGCCACGCACCAGGATATCCCGTTTGACCAATTGCAACGCAGCTGTACGCCACTTTTTTTTGCCCAGCTTTTTAGGCCAGTGACGTTTGATTTGACGTCCGCGTAAATCGCCATGCTCGCGCAACAACGCAACCAGCACCATCTGTGCATCTGTCAGCCGCCCTTCACCGTCCCAATACGGATTGATTGCCAGTGTCATATCCGACCAGCGCGTCAAACCCGGCGGCAACATCAGGCGTAGGCAGTTGTTGAGTGGGGCACGATACATCTCGCTGATCCATTGAGCCAGTTCAATTTGCCACTGCCGCACGACCGGAACAGGATCGATGAGTGTAATGACTGGTTTGGTCTCTTCAACCGGCGCTTCGGAGTCGAAGGCGATGATAATACCCTGGGCCAGATTTCGGCCGAATTCAATCTCGACTAAATGCCCGACAACCAGCCTGCGCCGCATATCTACCGGTACGTGGTAGTGAAACGTACCTTCCAGCGGTGCTTCGACATTGACGACAATTTCAGCGAACATAAAAACGATTCTAGCAGGTTTCGGCCGAAAGCGGATACGGCAAGTGACACGTTTGTTACTTATTGCCCCCGCCATTCCCCACACGTATAATCTGTGCAGCAAATTCAGGCAAGCTCGAAGGGCAATTTTCCCGCCTCTATCCCTCAGCTTCCATCCTTGAGCCAAAGGAGCAAACATGACCACAGAGCTTTTTCCATTTATCACTGAAGAACACATCATGATCCGCGACGCTGCCCGCGATTTCGCCCAAAACGCCATCGCTCCCATCGCCGCGCAGTTCGACGAAACGGGCGATTTTCCGTCTGAAACCATCAAACAGATGGGGCAACTGGGCTTCATGGGCATTGAAGTGCCAGAGAAATACGGCGGCGCCGGCATGGACACACTTGCCTACGCATTGGCATTGACCGAGATCAGCAAAGTCGATGCCAGCCACGGCACCATCATGTCGGTCAACAATTCGCTGTTTTGTCACGGCATCCTCAAATTCGGCACAGAGGAACAAAAACAGAACTACGTCGTACCTGTCGCCAGCGGCGCCAAGATCGGCGCGTACAGCTTGACAGAACCGATGAGCGGTAGCGATGCAGGCACAATGCGCAGTCGTGCCGTGTTAAGCGAGACCGGCAGCCATTACATCATCAATGGCCGTAAATCGTGGGTAACATCAGCACCGGTCGCCGATGTCATTGTCTTGTTTACGATGACGCAACCTGAAAAAGGGCACAAAGGGGTGACGGCCTTTATCATCGAAACGGACAAACCCGGTTTTGAGCGCGGTAAAAAAGAACCGAAACTCGGCATTCGCGCCAGTGCAACCGGTGAAATTCTGTTTACCGATTACGAATGCCCGATTGAGAATCGACTCGGCGCCGAAGGTGAAGGCTTTAAAATCGCCATGACTGTGCTCGATGCCGGTCGCATCGGCATTGCGTCACAGGCGCTGGGCATTGCCGAAGCAGCATTGGAGGCCAGCATTGAGTATGCCAAACTGCGAGAAGCGTTTGGGCAAAAAATCGGCCAATTTCAGATGATCCAACAGAAATTAGCCGACATGAAATGTCGCGTCGATGCCAGTCGTTTGCTCGTCTATCAGGCAGCATTGGCCAAGCAACGCGCAATGGAAACCGGTGAACGCTACGGGCTGGAAGCGAGTATGGCCAAATTATTCGCCAGTGAAACGGCAATGTGGGTGGCGACGCAGGCAGTGCAGATTCACGGTGGCATGGGGTACAGCAAGGAGTTGCCTATTGAGCGCTATTTCCGCGATGCCAAAATCACGGAGATTTACGAAGGCACGAGCGAAATTCAGCGTATGGTGATTTCGCGTTATTTGACCGGGTTGCGCTGACGCTAACTCCAAAAAATGAACGAAACAGAAAGGCGCGGACAATTTGCCGCGCTTTTTTGTTCGAACTTTAGATTACAATTGTTTCCCAAGCGTCTGACATTTGTCACTATCGGCCGAAACAGTCTGCCTTTAGAATGAAAGCGAATGCTTGAAAAAGGTCGTCAATAGAAAAGGACGCTACTATGAAAGTTGTGATGGATCGTGGACTATGTAATGCGAGTTTATCGTTCTGCCAACGCTGCTCTGCCGCATTTATTCGCTTTCCGGAAGGGCACGACCGCATGTGTATTCGCGAAATAATCGACGATGGGCAGGATACCTTGACCATTGAATTGCGGACAGACGGGCGTACGCTGCAAATCGAACTGACGGATGAAATGAGAGAAATAGCCGGCGTTGAAGGCTGGGATGCACTGGCAGACTTTGATCCTGCACTGCTACGCACAGGCGCGAACGAACGCTGGCGCGAGTTAGCCCACCTTTCAACAAACTCGTAAACAGCGTAGCCGTTCAACCCACCTTTGGAAACCGGCTTTGCAAGCTCAAGAGTGCGGTAATTTTCCCTGCTACACTCAAAACGGCCGAACGCCACTCTTCCCTGGTTTTCCGTCAACAGAATCCCCATTAACCTCGCCAAATAGGGCGGGCTGTTGGCTGCATGTGTGTCGGACAAGCGCCAACTATCAATTTGTTGGTCTCGGTCTGTTCATGAAGTAGACTACACTTCATGAAACGCATCCTCGTCATTCACGGTCCCAATCTAAATCTACTCGGCCGACGCGAACCGGAAATTTACGGTACGGTCACGCTAGACGACATTGACGCCATGCTCTCCACGTATGCTGACAAACACGAAATCACGCTGCGCCTGGTACAAAGCAACCACGAAGGTGTCCTGATTAGCGAAATCCACACAGCAAAATGGCCGGTTGACGGGCCGAAGATGGACGGCATCTTGATCAACCCCGGTGCATTGACCCATTACAGCATTGCGCTACGTGACGCTTTAGCTGCAACTCAGCTGCCGATTGTCGAAGTCCATCTCTCCAACATTCATGCCCGTGAACAGTTTCGGCATAAATCGGTCATCGCGCCGATTGCCGTCGGGCAAATTTGCGGTTTCGGGTCGACCAGTTATCTGTTGGGTTTGCAAGCATTGGCGGCTACGATTGACAATGACAGGAGCAACGCATGACAGCATATGCCTTTCCGCCACTAGACATTTCAAACTGGGAACCTACCCGCGACACCTTGCATTATTTCGCCAGAGTCCTGGGCAGAATACGGCAACACTATGCGCCCGAACAGAAACATTGGTGGATGGGCACACTCTATGTCACACCGGCCGGCTTGACGACATCATCAGTACCTATTGGCGGCAGCAGCATTCAGGTAACCATCAATCTACATGTACATCGGCTACAAATTGTACACAGCGGCGGAATGACAGCTTCTGTGCGGCTGGCAGCACAGTCACACGCCAGCTTTGCCGCGTCAGTCGTCGATGCACTGGACAAGATGGGTGTCTCTATGCGATTTGCAGGTGAGCGATTTGAGGGAGAGAGTTTGCTACCTTACCACAAGAAATCGGCCGAAACGTACCGCAACGCCCTGGTACAAGTTGACAATGTGTTCAAACAATTCCGTGCCGGATTTCGGGAAGAATCGAGTCCTGTCCATGTTTTTCCGCACCATTTTGACCTGGCCGTGACGTGGTTTTCCGGACGACGCGTTCCTGGTCAGGACCCGGACAATCCGGAGTACGCCGACGAACAAATGACGTTTGGCTTTGTCACCGGCGATGGCAGTATTGCAGAACCGTACTTTTATGCGACTGCCTATCCCACACCGGAGGCGTACACAAAACAGGTGCTACCGGCACAGGCGTATTGGTTTACGGACGGTTGGACGGGCGCGGTTTTACCGTACGACGTGCTAGTTTCGGCCGAAAATCCCGACCGACGCTTACTCGATTTTCTCCACGCAGCACATCGTGCCGGCAAAAAATGCCTTGAAGCATAGCTGTTGCCTTCAGCCTTTATTCAAACGCTTCATCAAATTCACGCACCGCTTTGGAGCCGTTGCGCGTCAGACCAACGTAAAATCCATCCTGATCTTTGGTGCGGAAATCAATGCGCTCGACGTGAAACGGGGCAACGCGTTCCCCATCACGGCGTCGTTGCCGAATCGTCACGAGGTAATCGAGCATATTAGCGACGCTATCGGAATCAGTCCAGTCGGATTTGTAGATCGGCAATCCGGCACGGGTAAAAATCCAGGTCATGTTGGGCATACTGCCGTAAGCCCGGTGGCATGCACCGTCGAGCGCGTCGACTAAAATCGGCCGATTGACCCCATAGATAGTGCGCAACGCCTGTGCATGGCGCAATTTCTGTGCAAACGAGGTGATGTGCGGGTAGTGTTCGCCGGGATGTGCTTCATGCGTGTAGAGAAAAATCGACCCAATCTTCTGTGCGGCGTATTGTGCCGCGATTGCATTCATGGATGGCGCCGCCATCCCACAATACGGTCAGGTAAAGCTGCCGAATTCGACCACCGTGTACTGGTTTTGTGCAAAAATGGCGCTCAATCGCGTTTCGGAACCATCCAGATGCCACAAAGGAAAATCAGGTGCACGTTCCCACAGCGGCGGGCTTTCGTGAAAGCGCATCCACGGTCCAAATTTCTCGGGAACAAAGGCATCGTAGTTGTAGCTCGCCAACAAGTCATCGGTCGTCATGGTGTACTCCAGAAACGAGTTTGGTCAATGGTACGTCATTTTCGGCCGAAGGGCGACACCAACGCTCCGGGATCACAAACGTACCCGACTAATTGCCCGATCAAAAAACGATCCATCCACATGTAATGTCAGCGCGTGACTGCCATCCACCAGTCGAGGATGCGCTTAAGTGTTGGCGTTAGACGCGTGCGATTGTACTGACCGGCCACTTTTTGCAGCACTTCTGCCTGCGTCGGATAGGGAAAGACAACCATCATGATCTTACTCAGGCCGATATTGTACTTCATCGCCATCGTGATATGGCTCATCAACTCTCCGGCGTCGCGACTGACGACGGTCGCACCGACGATTTTGTCGCTGCCTCGCTTGACGTGAACTGTGATCATGCCTTCTGTTTCGCTGTCGGTAACGGCGCGGTCAACGCCACTAAATGATTGCGTGTACATGTCGATGGCGATGCCTCGTTCCGCTGCCGCGAGCGAATCGAGGCCGACATGGGCAATTTCGGGATCGGTGTAAACGACACGGGGGACGATCAGGCTGCTCGCTTTGCGCTTGATAGCTGGAAACAGCGCATTTTGCACGACGATGGCTCCGGCGTGACCAGCAACATGCGTGTATTTGTGCGTCATCGCAACGTCTCCAGCCGCGTAGATAGCGGGATTGCTCGTCCGCAAGTGATCGTCAACGACAATGCCGTCATCATCGAAGTTGACGCCGGCATTTTCAAGCTTCAGCCCTTCGACATTAGGTGCACGCCCGGCGGCAACCAGAATTTCATCGACGATCATGCTGTGTGCTTCGCCATCTTGCTCATATTCGATGCGTTTGCCATGATTTTCGGCCGAAACACGGCCAATCTCACTCCCCAATTTCAACACAACACCGTCGCGCAGCAACGCATCGGCAAGTAGGGCTGACGCCGTCGCGTCTTCACGCGGCAAAATGCGCGGCTCAAAGTCAAACAGTGTAACTTGCGTACCCAAGCGCTGAAACGCCTGCGCCATTTCGACGCCAACCGGGCCGGCGCCGATGATCGCAAGCTGCTCAGGCTGGTTTTTGACATTCCACAATGTCTCGTTGGTCAGATAACCTGCCTCAGCCAAACCGATAATGGGTAACGAAGCTGGGCGCGATCCGGTCGCAATCAATGCTCTTTTGAACTCGACCGTTTGTCCGTCGATTTGCAGCATGTTTTCACCAGTAAAATGCGCATCGCCGAAATAAACATCGACACCCAGCTTCTGGTAACGCTGCGCTGAATCGTGCGGGGCGATCTCGGCTCTAGCTTTGCGCACCTGGTCCATGACGGCATCAAAATCGGCCGAAAGCCCATCTACTGCAATACCCAAGTGACGCCCGCGATCAATCTCACCGACCACTTTAGCGGCCCGCAACAAAGCCTTCGACGGCACACAGCCGACATTGAGACAGTCGCCGCCGAGGAAGTTTTTCTCGATCAGCGCAACCCTGGCGCCGATAGCGGCGGCACCGGATGCAGCGATCAAACCGGCACTGCCACCGCCAATGACAACGAAGTTATAACGTCCGTTTGGCGTCGGATTTTGCCACTCTGCCGGACGCACATAATCGAGCAAGCGCTGATTGTGACTGAGTTCGCTGGGGATTTCTAATGTTGACATAATTATCGAATACGTGCTATTTGTCTGGTAATCGGCCGAATCGCTTGAGATTCGTATTCCTTCAAACGATGACGGTATTTTGTACCATCACTCAGAGCGAGTTTACCCTTTTTCAATAAACAGAATGTAGGATGAGTTACAGGATGCACTAGACCGTAACTATCTGATAACAATTGTCGCATGCTGTGGGTGTCATGCTATACTGAAGTTACACTACAACTCTTGTATGGAACATGCCATGAACAACGACCGTTTTGCGCTGATACAATCGACATCACAGGCGTTTCAGCCATTCTACCAGAATGAAATGGCGCAGGCGGCGACCGCTGCCGGCCTGGAAGGTCCGGATTGGTTTGTGGCCGTGTTGGCATACGGGTTGAAGCCAGAATTTTTTTCGGCCGAAAAATACCACGCCATGTACCCGTATACCAATATTGCGCAGCAACGCCATATAGTGGCACAACGCGTGGAACGCGGCATTCTGCAACCGCACGGCGCAGGAACATTCGAGATCACCGAGACGGCCACCACCGGTTTGCTCGCCAGCTTTGCGGCTGTCAGACAGGCATTGACACAACTGCAACCGCTTGCTGCCACCGAACTGCGTTATCTCGCCGATTTACTGGCTGAGATCGTGATGACGACGTTGCAAGCGCCACATCCGGGAGACAAATCCCATTTGACCGTCAGTCGCAGCGTTGCACCGGATGTCGGTGCTGCTGCTGTCGTCCTCATCGAGCAGTTTTTGACTGATTTGTCGTGGTTTCGGGATAGTGCCCACATCGCTGCGTGGCAACCGCTGGGCGTAACCGGCATCGTGTGGGAAACATTGACGGTTATCTGGCGCGGTGAAGCAAATTCGGCCGAATCAATTGCCAATCGTATCGGCACCAGTCGCGGCTATACGGCAGATGACTACAGTCGTGCGCTGGCGGACCTTGTCGACAGGGGTTGGTTGTGGGAACGGGGCACCGGTCATACCCTTTCGCCCAAAGGCAGGCAAGTGCGCGAGGAAGCCGAAGCGCGGACCGATGAGTTCTTTTATGTCGGGTGGGATGCGCTGACGCTGACGCAATCGGCCGAATTACAGGATGGCCTCGAACGACTACGCGACAATCTGGACTCAATGGCAACAAATCAGACGACGTGACGGCCAGCCGGCTATTCCTTGCGTTTGCCGATGAGAATACCGAGGAATAATGCCGCCAGGGCAACGGCTGTCAATGTCAGCCACGGATTGTACGGATCGGGGGCAAGGTCGGCGGCGACATCTTTGGCTACATTGAATGCCAGTTCAGCCTGTGACGGCGGTGTATAGCCAGGAATTTCGACTCGACGCGCTGCCGGTTCGCTAATTGGATCGGTTTCGGCCGAACCATCACTTGCAACCGTCTGCTGTGCCTGCACATAGACGTTGAGCGCATCCAGACTCTGTCGCACCATCGATTTGGCCGAAGCGTCGAGCAACCGTTGGCCAACTGCGGCAACGCGACCGCCCACCTGCGCCGTCCCTTCGTAAACCATGTGCGTCTTGTCACCTTGCTCTGTCAGCAGCAAGCTGCCGGACGCATTGACAAAGCCCGGTGCACCTTTTCCGTCCACGACCACATCATAGCTTTGCGGAGCTACCAAATTGGATAGCGCAATCTTGCCGTCAAAAACCCCTTGCACCGGTCCAATTTTGATTTGCAGTTTGCCCGCGTACTGATTTTCTCCAATTTCCTCGATTCCCTGTCCACCAGGCAAAATCGTGCCTAACACATCCGGATCACGCACCGCCAGCCAAACCCGGTCGCGCGGTGCGTCAAAAACGTACTCGCCGCTGATTTGCATCGCCGTTCTCCTTCAAACATGTTGCGTAGTCAATAAACGGATTGTAAGCGAAGGCGGCACGGTGTCAACTCATTGCACCACCGCCACAAGAGAGAAAGTCCGAGCTGAATGCCAGCCCGGACTTTCGGCCGATGTCAACGTGATTGACTTTCTACTTGAATTTCAACGCGTTATCATACGAACTGATCAAGATGGGATGCAGATTACTTGCCCAACCTCGATGATGTTCGGATCCGGCAAACCGTTATAGTAGGCCAGTTGCCAGTACGTGTACCCATAGGCAAGTCCGATGCGAAACAACGTCTCACCAGGCCGCACGACATGCGCCGCGCCAGGACAAGAACCACCACCCGTGCCCACATTGGGAATAATCAGCCATTGACCAACATAAATAATGTTGGGGTTGGCGATGTTGTTAGCCCGTGTGAGCATGGCTACGCTGACGCCGTATTGTCGGCCGATAGATGACAAGGTGTCACCTGCTTGGACGACATAGCCCACCCCGCCTATGCCTACTGCATAGGGATCGTATGGTTGATGATAGCCGTCATCAGCACGCACGATGCCCGGCATCAGCAACAACATGAGCAGTGCACCCAATATGATAGCAGCCCGATGCACATGAAAAAAACGTTTCAACACGATGGTTACCTCCTTTTCCCTGCTTTTGTGGTTAACATGGCTGGTTGAAGTGTACGTTAGGCACCCAGGTGCTGTCAACTCATTTCGGCCGAAAAAAACGGCCAGGTAGTGTGTACCTGGCCGTGTGTCTGCAGCGTGAGGATTATCGGCCGATTACATATCAATTGAACGGACGTGGTGCATAAGCGGACGTTCTTGCATAAACCACGTTTGGCTGTCCAGAGCTTTCGCCTCGTCATCGACTTGATCACGTAGCCAAACATAAGAACCGTCACTCTGCAATTCGTGCGCCTGCAACGTATCCTGTAATTTAATAGCGACAATATGGTCGATGATTTCCGCCTTCAGCGCGTCATCTTCAATAGGGAACACAACCTCGACACGTCGGTCAATATTGCGCGGCATGAGATCAGCACTGCCTATCAACACAGTTGGATTGCCGTCATTGCCAAAATAATAAATACGCGGATGCTCCAAATAGCGCCCAACGATGCTCACAATGCGGATATTGTCACTCACATCGGGAATACCTGGCCTCAAACAACAAATGCCACGGACGACTCCCTCAATCTTGACACCAGCCTGTGACGCCCGATATAGCGCTCGAATCATCTGTGCATCGACCAGCGCATTGCACACAATGACAATATGTCCTTCATCGCCCAGCGCCATTTCATTTTCAATGTGACGCATCATTTCACTGCGCAATGAAACCGGCGCAACCAGGAATTTACGATACGCTTTCTGCTTAGAATAGCCGGTCAACTGATTAAACAACTCACTCGCATCAGCGCACAACTGCTCATTGGATGTGAGCAAATCGAGATCGGTGTAAAGACGCGACGTACTCGCATTGTAATTACCGGTCGCCAGATGCAAATAGCGGCGAATACCATCCCGCTCACGACGCACAACCAAACATGTTTTCGCGTGTGTTTTCAATCCAATCAACCCGTACACAACGTGAACACCTGCGTTTTCCAGTGCCCGCGCCCATTCAATATTGCTCTCTTCGTCAAAACGCGCTTTCAACTCGACCAGCGCTGCCACCTGTTTACCGTTTTCCCGCGCCTTGATCAGCGCTTGAACGATTGGCGGGTTAGGACCAACGCGATAGAGTGTGATCTTGATGGCCAATACCGCTGCATCGGCTGCAGCCTCATCGATAAAATCGATGACAGGTTGAAATGAATCATAGGGTCGGTGGAGCAGCACATCCTGGCGCTGCAATATATGGAAGATGCTCTCAGCCGTGTGTAATGGCAACGGCAGCTTCGGATGATACGGCTCATCTTTCAGTTCAGGTCGGAACAACTTGTGCAGTTCCCACAAACAACTCAACCCCAGTGGCCCATCCACAGCGTATACGTCATGGCTATCAATTGCCAAATTGCGAATCAACATCTCCAAAATTGAATCCGGCATTTCTTCGTTGACTTCCAGGCGAACTACATTGCCGAAATGCCGCTGACGCAAACTGCTTTCAATGGTCAATAGTAAATCGTCGGCTTCTTCTTCCTGCACTTCCATATCGGTGTTGCGGGTGATGCGGAACGGATAGGCAGCAACGATTTCCATACCCGGAAAAAGGCGATCCAGATTGTCAGCAATCAACTGTTCTACCCAGACGAATTTATGGACGCTGGGTAACACGAGATCATCGGGCGCATAACGCTTCAACGGAACCAGTCGTGGCAGGGCACCAGGCACTTTGACACGCGCGAAGTGAATTTCACCTTTTTCCTGATCGCGTAACATAACGGCCAAATTAAGACTGAGATTGGAAATATGTGGGAAAGGATGGCCAGGATCAAATGCCAGCGGCGTCAACACGGGGAAGATTTCGTCTTCAAAAAAGTTGCGCAGTTTCTTTTTGCGCGACGAGCCTATTGTTTTGTAATCCAATATGATAATGTCGTTTTCTTCAAGTTCCTGGCTGAGTTCGCGCCAATACGTGGTCTGGTTCTCCACCAGGCGCGTTATGATGCGATGGATAGCAACCAGTTGTTCGCGAGGTGACAAGCCATCGGCCGGTCGTTTTTCAATACCGAGCTTGACTTGTTGCTTGAGGCCGGACACCCGCACCATAAAGAATTCGTCCATGTTGGAACCGAAAATGGCGATGTATTTGAGGCGTTCCAGCAGCGGATGTGTGGTGTTGACGGCTTCGTTGAGTACGCGACGATTGAATTCAATAGCGCTTAACTCACGATTGATGTAGAAGCTGGGATTGCTCAGATCGATCAGCGGCTCTTGTTTCGGTTCGTCAGTAGCCGCGACGACTTCGGCCGATTTGAGAGTAGCCTCCGCTTGTGAGTCGCGCTCAGCTTCGGTCGATTTTGGGTGACCGTTCGCAGTGATTGTGGCAGCGGCTACATTTGCTTCTTCTGACATATTCGAAGGCTCCTTCAATGGTGAACCGTGCGTCCTGTCGTTGGCTACAGACTACACGAATTAGATCGGTCTTTATATCGTAATGGTTTCGGCCGAAAAGGTCAATCCTCACCGGCACAATGGCTTAAGACGCCGCAACTTTAGCGTGTAACGCCTCTTCATCCAGAATCGCAACGCCAAGCTGCACGGCTTTGGTGAGTTTACTGCCCGCATTTTCGCCGGCTACCAGATAATCGGTATGCTTGCTCACGGCACCGGTCACTTTACCGCCGTTTTGTTCGATCATCGCTTTGGCTTCGCTACGCGTCAAAGTCGGCAGCGTACCCGTAATGACAAAGGTGAGGCCGGCGAGAGGTTGTTCGGCCGATTTCGAATCTTGCACCTCAATGGCAAAGCGCAAACCTGCGTCGCGGAAGCGTTGCAGCAAACGCTGATGCTTTTCATCGGCAAACCAGGCCACGACCGCATTTGCCGTTTGCGGCCCGATGCCGTCTACCTCCTGCAATGCTTCGGCCGATGCCTGGCCCAGTGCATCGATGCTGCCAAACGCATGCAGCAACAGACGCGCCGTTTCACTGCCCACAAAGCGAATACCAATTGCGGTGAGTAAGCGATCGGCCGATTGCGCCTTGCTCGCTTCAATGCCGGCCAGCAAATTATCGACTTTCTTGTCTTTGAATCCTTCCAGTTCGAGCAACTGATCGCGATCGAGATAGTAGATGTCGGCAATATTGTGAATCATGCCTTGCGCGATCAGAAGTTCACCCGTTTTCATGCCGAAAGCGTCGATATTCATCGCGCCGCGACTCACGAAATATTCGACACGCCGCACCAACTGCGCCGGACAGGACGGATTGTCGCAAACAACGGCAACTTCTCCATCCATTTGTGTCGCCGGTTCCCCACACGCCGGGCAATGGGATGGCGGTGCAACAACGCGCTCGGACCCGTCGCGTAAATCGAAGACTGGCCCGACGATATAAGGAATGACATCACCGGCTCGTTTGACAATGACCGTATCGCCAATGCGAATATCCTTACGGGCAATTTCATCGTAGTTGTGCAGCGTGGCGTTGCGCACGACAACACCGCCGATTTCGACGGGTTCCAGCACGGCGGCCGGTGCGAGAATGCCGGTGCGCCCCACATTGACAGCCACGTCGAGCAATTTCGTCGTCTTTTCCTGCGCAGGAAACTTCATCGCAATTGCGCCACGCGGATCTTTGCCAACTACGCCAAAACCATCGGCCAATGGTCGATCATCAATTTTCACGACAATGCCGTCCACTTCGTAGTTGAGCTGGTTGCGCAGTTCCAGCCATTCATCGTATGCAGCAGCTACGTCGTCGAGCGCAGGACAAAAACGCGCTTCGGCCGAAACAGGAAATCCCAGCGCCCGTAAATAGGTCAACCGCTCACGCTGCGACGCAATTTCAACGCCGTCCCACGCCACAAAATCATAGACGAACAGCGTCAACGGGCGCGCCGCAGTGACAGACGGGTCGAGCTGACGCAGTGAGCCGGAAGCCGCATTGCGCGGGTTCATGTACAATGGCAAATCCGCTTCTGCACGCGAGGCGTTAAATGCATCAAACTTGTCCAGCGGGAAAAATACTTCGCCGCGCACGACAAGCAATGGCGGTGCAGCCAAGGCGCTGGCCGGATCAACAGGAATGCGCCGGGGCAATGCCGCGATGGTGCGCAGATTGGCGGTCACATCTTCACCGATCTCGCCGTTACCGCGCGTCACGCCGCGCATGAAAACGCCATTTTCATAAGTCAAAACAATGCTCAGGCCGTCGATCTTGGGTTCGACCATGTAGGTCAGGGAGATGTCGTCGGGCAATAATCGGCCGATGCGTGTCCGCCACGCACGTAAATCTTCTACACTGAACGCATTCGCCAGACTCAAAATCGGGGCCGGATGCGCCACTTTCTCAAAGCCTTCCGTCAATGGGCCACCGGCGCGCTGCGTCGGTGAATCAGGTGTCACCAGGTCAGGATGCTCCAACTCCAGCTTCACCAGCTCAGCATAAAGCGTGTCATACTCAGCATCACTGATCACCGGTGCGTCCAACACATGATAGCGATAGATATGGTAGTTTAATTCGTCGCGCAATTGGGCTATGCGCTTTGCTGCATCTGGTTCCTTCGTCACGTCACAATCTCCGCATCACTGACTCTCACTGTTATCTGTGTCGCTGCCGGTGCCCCAACCTTCGGGCCTGCCTGCAGGCTCCAAAAAATCGGCCGCCGCCCAGCCCTCGGTCCCGTCTTCGAGTCGCAACTGCCACCATGTAAAACCGCTGCCTTCAGTCGGCCCGCCAATAATCTCGACAATGGCTGCTTCAGGTGCTATCAATAGGGGTGCATTGTTCGTACTCGGTCCGCCACGCACCGTCACACCGATACCACCTGTGTTGGCTACACTGGCAAACAATCCAACTGTGATCAACTCTGGTGGCAGCGCCGGGTCCGATGTCGGTTCAGGTGTCAGCGTCGGCAATGGTGTCGGCGTTGCCAAATCAGCCGTCGCCGTCGGGGCTGCTGTCGCCGGTGCGGTCACCAGGACAACCGTCGGCGCAGGTGGTGCAACCACCAGCGGCTCAGGTATCAGAAAATTGGTCACCAATTGCCACGCAACGACGATGGCAATGATAGTGACGACGATACCCAGCAGCAAACCAATCAACGGCACGTAGTCGCGTCCGTCAGAGCGGTTGCGCCGCAGTCGCCTGGGCTTTAATTCTGAGTCACGCGGATCTTCCGGTGTTTCGTAGCGAGCCATAGTTTGGTGCGCAGGTTTGGTCTGCAAATTGGCTGGGGCTGTTTACAACCCTGCACTAATCTGTACTAATTGATGAAGCGCAGCAATTTTTCCAGCGGCCAGGTGTTGACGACATTGTTTGGCGTCAACCAGGCACGTTGTGCCGTTGCCACACCGTAGTGCAAAAAGTCAAAGTGATCGGGCGCATGGGCGTCACAATTGATCGCGATTTTGACGCCTAGTTGTGCCGCACGCCGTGCATTGACATCAGTCAGGTCGAGACGGCGTGGATTGGCATTGATCTCCAAAATGGTGCGCGTTGACAGCGCAGCCATGAAAACACGCTCCATATCGAGGTCGGCACCGGGGCGGTCAGGAATCAGACGCCCTGTCGGATGCGCCAGCATATCGACATGCGGATTATCGAGAGCGGCAAATACCCGCTTCATTACCTGATCGCGGGTCTGGCTGAGACTGACATGTAGGCTAGCAATTACGAAGTCAAGTTCGGCTAAGACATCATCGGGATAATCGAGTGTGCCGTCGGCTTTGATTTCCATTTCTGTGCCGTGCAAAATGCGGAAGTCGTCGCCCATTTCGGCATCGGCCGATTTGATCTCTGCTGCCTGCTCTCGCAGTTGCTCAATTGACAATCCATTGGCAATGCCCAGACTGCGCGAATGATCGCTAATGACAATATAGTGCAATCCGCGTGCTTGTGCAGCGCGCGCCATTTCGAGAATCGTCGCCTTGCCGTCCGACCAGGTCGAATGCATATGTAAATCGGCGATAATGTCATTCTGTTCAATCAAGTCGGGCAAACGTCCTTGTTTGGCCGCCTCGATTTCGCCCCGATCTTCGCGCAAGGGCGGCGCAATGTAGGGCAAATCCAACGTCGCATATACCGCTTCTTCCGTGGCGCACAAAATCGGATCGCCGCCGTCATCACGCGTGAAATCGTATTCGTTGAGACTGAGACCGCGTTGGCGCGCCCGTTCGCGCAGTTTGACGTTGTGCGCTTTGCTGCCGGTGAAGTAGGAGAGTAACGTTCCCCAATTCTCTGCCGGCAACACGCGCAAATCGACGCCGATGCCGTTGAGCAAGGTCACGCGTGATTTGGTCGGGCCGTGCCCGGAAATGGATTCGACGAGCGGCAGGTTGACAAAATGGTCCATGATCGCCGGCGCAAATTCGGCCGAAGCGCATACCAGCAAATCAATATCGCCAATCGTCTCACACATCCGCCGCAACGAGCCACCGACTGCCGTCTGCGTCACCCCAGGCAGCGTTTCCAACTCCGTCAGAATCTGCTGGGCTAACGGCCACGCATCACCCAGCGGAAATCGATCATCGCCGTGTTGCTTCAGCGCTTCCAGATTGGCCAATATCTTCTCTTCGCTGCGTTGCCCCATACCCGGCAAGTCACGCAGCTTTCCGGCACGCGCCGCCGTTTCCAGATCGTCCATCGTGACGACGCCCAGTTTATCATAGACCAGCTTGACCTTTTTCGGCCCCAACCCTTCGACACGCAGCAACTCAACCAGCTCAGGCGGCACGTCTGCGGCAACGCGATGATAGAAAGCGAGATCACCCGTCTCCAGCATCTCATCAATTTTCTCGGCCAACGTCTTGCCGATATTGGGCAAGTCAGTCAGACTGCCGGTGGCGGCAATGTCGGCAACCGGCTGGCTCAAAGCACGCAGTGTTTCGGATGCTTTGCGATAGGCCAGCACACGATGAAAATTGTCGCCGCGAATGGCAAGCATGTCGGCAACTCTGTCAAACATGTCGGCGATTTGACGGTTATTCATGCCATGAATTATACCGGCGTATAGTATTGCTCCCAATCAGCATTTGTCCAACGGCATCGTTCGCTCATACTGTATCGAGGCACAAAGGGTGGCGTTTGTCTATTCACGCCATTTGTTAAGCAGACTTACATAAAACAGAGTGATCCAACGCATTGTGACACCAAAATGCCACCGAAAGTTGACAAAGCACCGTAAAACAACGAAAATCTAATCATCCGCAGTCCGATGCCATGTCGCAAAATCGGTGACTTCATTGGGCTGCAACCAACCACTTTCATATTACAAAAGGAGAAGAATATGAAAAACCGAAAATTCTATTGGTTACTTGTTCTGATGCTTGCACTGGGCATTTTCCTGGCTGCATGCGGCTCAACCGAAGATCCGGTTGAAGAAGTTGCCTCTGAAGTGGAAGACGCAGCTCAGGAAGCTGCTGCTGAAGTGGAAGATGCAGCTGCCGAAGTTGAGTCGGCGGTTGAAGATGCGGCATCCGAAGTTGAGTCCGCAGTCGAAGATGCGGCTTCCGAGGTTGAAGATGCGGCTGATGCGGCAATGGACGACGCGGAAGAAGTAATGGAAGACGTCGAAGACGCAATGGACGATCACGGCGCAGCCATGATGGTTGCTGCTGAAAACTGCGACTACGGCGGCAAAATCCAGTCCATCGAAGCAGTCGATGACATGACGGTGCAGTTCAATCTGTGCAAATCAGACCCGGCGTTCGAAGCCAAAATCGCATTTACACCCTTCGGCATTCAGCCGGCAGAGTGGATTGCT
>JAMLHW010000005.1 GCA_023954475.1 Anaerolineae bacterium | reverse complement strand
GCACTCAAAATGCACGGTGGCGGCCCCAAAGTGAGCGCTGGAGCACCGCTTCACGCAGCGTATACTGAGGAAAATCTGGAACTGCTCGAAGCCGGCTGCGCTAATTTGACCGCGCACATTCGCAATGCCCGTCGTTTTGGTGTGCCGGTTGTCGTAGCTGTCAACCGCTTCCATACCGATACGCCGGCTGAAGTGGCTCTCGTGCGCGAGAAGGCACTGGCAGCGGGGGCGAGTGACGCTGTCATGTCCAACCATTGGGCACAAGGTGGCGCCGGTGCTGTCGATCTGGGTCGTGCCGTGATTGCCGCGTGCGAAAAACCGAGTGATTTTAACTTCCTGTACCCGCTCGATATGACGATCAAAGAGAAAATCGAGACCATCGCTACACAAATCTACAATGCTGACGGTGTCGAGTACTCCGAAGAAGCGGAACGCCAAATTGAATCGTACACTCGCAACGGCTTCGACAAGCTGCCTATGTGCATGGCCAAAACGCATTTGAGCATCAGCCATGACGCCTCGCTAAAAGGTGCACCGTCCGGCTTTACCGTGCCGGTGCGAGAGATTCGCGCCAGCGTCGGTGCGGGCTTCCTCTATCCGCTGCTGGGTTCGATGAGTACGATGCCCGGTTTGCCGACCCGCCCGGCATTTTACGATATGGATGTCGATCCCGAGACCGGACGAGTGATAGGTTTGTTCTAGCTTCTATTTGCGTTTGACACAATTCAACCGCTGAGTTCACAGAGAAATCGGGACGAGTTGCTTGAAAACCCCTGTGTTCCCGGTGGTTACTGTTTTTCAAAATTAGGCGTATGGATGCTATTTCAAGACAGGCTTATGAGCAGCAGTTGAAGCGCAGTTGGTGGTTGCTGGTGGTGCGTGGCTTTCTGCTCACGATTTTGGGCTTCTACGCGCTGCTCAACCCAACGACAGATAACGACCTGATTACGGTGCTGGTTGGTATTTATCTGCTGGTGGATGGCGCAGTCATGTTGCTGCTGAGTTTGTTCGGCCGAAAAGCCAATCCAGGCGCACGCACGACACAAATTCGAGGCTTGATTTCACTGGTAGCGGGTGCAGTGGTCATCACTGCGCCCGCGTTTGCCAAAACGGTTGCCGTCTATGTGGCAGCGGCCGGGTTGATTGTGGTCGGTTCAATGGAATTGATCAATGGCATCAGGAAACGGGATTCGGCCGAAACGACCGGTTCCACCATCGCTGTCAGCCTGCTGCTGATCCTGACTGGGTTCGCCATTGCCACACTGCCCACCTTTACCAGCGAGGCCGTGATCCGGATCATCGGCCTCTTTGCTGTACCCATTGGCCTCTACATGCTCATCTACGCCGGGCGCTTACGTCACGTCATCAAAGCATTGCAAGCTGCTTCCTGAAGTATTCCGGCATGGGTTTCAGGAATGAGGCTGATTTGCGCGGATAAATCAGGAAAAGTAGCGTGACAATCCATCCGGACAAATGCCTTATTCTTCAGAATTATTCGTAGCGGAAACGCCACACGCCTACTCCAAAAAATACAACTGCAAAGCCCAGCAACACCGCCGCCGGAACCAGCACCCCGTCGATTCCCGTGTTGACTGCAAGCAGATTGCTGAACCCCTCCATTGCCCAGGTCGTGGGTAAAAATCTGGCAACTGTTTGTGCGGCTGGCGGAAAAATCTCCAGCGGAAACCAGCATCCGCCGAGCAGCGCCATCGCCATGCCCAGCAAAATGGCAACGCTGCTAGCCTGGCTGGTCGTTTTGATCAGTGTGCCCAGCATGGTTCCCAGGGCTACACCTGCCAGTCCAAACGATAGCATCATGATGACCAGCCCAAGCGGCGATTTCCCCCAATCGACTTGCAGCACGACCGCACCGAAAACCATCAGCAAGAGCATCTGTACGATGGCGTGGCCGACATGACCGCTAACGATGCCGAGCAGTTGTGTCGCTTTCGTCGTTGGTGTGGTTAGCAGACGGCGCAATGTGCCGTGATTGCGTTCAAAAGCGAAGACCGCAGCGACGCCGAGCAGGGGAATAAAAACCCATGTCACAAGTTGACCGGCCGATTGGTGTGCCGTTACATCAAAACTGGCTTCTTCGCTGATGCTGCCATCTGGCTTGGTGACCACAAAACGTGACGGTGCATCGGCTAGCAGTGTTTGTGCTCGATCGAGTGTGGCGACGAAAAAGGTGTCGCGTGCAGCCGTGTCAGCGAATGGCTGCGTTTGCTCGGCAAAGGCGACCCCGGCCTGTGCAATGGCGAGTGGTTGGTTGAGTGATCCAATGACGGCATTGACGGTTTGCTCTACGATGGTTGCATCGTTGTTGTCAGGTTCTTTTTGCAGGTCGAGTGTGACTGCTTCGCCGGCGTTGACGGCTGCACCAAATCCGGTGGGAATAGTCAGTACGGCGGTTGCGTCGTCGGCGAATTGGTCTGCAGCTGTTTCGGCCGAAACCAGTGCCACCCGTACCGCAGATGTCGCATCAATCCCATCGACAAGCGTTTGTGCCAGCTCACTGTCATCCACATTGACAACGAGTAACTCAATGCTCTGCGTTCCTTCCGAAGGGTCACCCGCCAGTCCATCGCTCAGAATAAAGGTAAACGCGATAGGCAAAATCAAGAAAAACAGCAATTCTGTCCGCGATGAAAAGCGGATAATCGTTTCTTTCCAGGCAATTGAAAGTATTTTGTGCATGATGGTTTTAGAGTGAGTGGTTAATGGGTCGTTGAGGCCCGTTCACCATAGATAGTGACGAAATACTAGAATAGTTAGCGACTTGTCCGCCACTGTTTGCTGAAAACAATAACGGCAATGACAAATAATACGACGGCCATGATCGTCAGGGCGATTAACATGGGCACGATGTCGGCCACTGTGCCGCCGGAAGCCAATTCGACAAAGCCGTCGAGCGCCCATTTGTTAGGCGTGATACTGCCCAGGATATTGATGAACGGTGTATCGGCCGATGGGCCAAAAAACGTGCCGCTGAGGATGGCGAACAAGAGCATCAGTGCTGTGCCGATGCTGGCGGCTTGTCCCGGTGTGCGCGCGACGGCAGCGATAAGCATGCCCCAGCCGGTCGCGGCAGCGGCGACAAAAATGATCAACAATGTGACACCCAATGGCGATCCCCAGTTAAGCTGAAACAATATCGCTGTACCGACAATCAGCAGCCCGACCTGCACGACACCACTGAGAAACGTGCCGAATGTCTTGCCGCCGAGTACTTGGGAGACTGAGGTTGGCGTCGTCAGGATGCGCGACATGGTACCTTCGTCGCGCTCGGTGAGGATGCTCTGTGCGCCACGGGTGACGGTGTACATGAGAAAGAGCAGCGCCATGGCGGGAGCGAAAAAGGCGATGGGATCGAATGTGTCGGGCTGTGCCGCAGTGGTTTCGGCCGAATTGAGCCGAATCACAGGCGCTTCCTGTCCAATCAGGTTCAGTGAACCGCCCGATGTCTGTAACTGCTGACCAAGCGCTGCGGCAACGGCAGGCACCTCATCAGGCGCAATCAGACTGGCCGCGATCATTTGCTCGATCAGCACCCGTCCACTGACCACGCCGGTTGTAACCTGTTGGGTGAAGTCGGCAACGATACTTTGCACAACACCGGCCGAAATCGGCCGAGCCGGGTTGCTGTACACTTCGACCGGCAACGCGTCACTTACCGCACCGGTGGCCGGATCCGGCATGATGCTATCACTGAACCCGGCGGGAATGATGACGACGGCAGCAGCCTGGTCGTCGTCGATGGCCTGTTTGGCTGCGGCGAGGTCGGTTCCCGTTGTCACAGCGAACAAGGTGTCGAGTTCGGGTGCGGCAAAGGTGTTGGCAAGGATTCGGCCGAAATCGCCCTCATCGTTATTGATTACCGTCACTGGAATGTCGCTGATGCTATTTCCGTTGCCATCATCGCTGAAACTGCCGGTCACAAAGCCCATGCCCAGAGTCAGCACTAGCGGCGCGGCCAACATCATCAAAACAGCCGCACGATCCGCAAACAATATGCGCAAATCCTTTAGTGCAATGCGTAAAATCTTGTTTATCATGGTTCAGTCTCTTAAAGCCCGTCCTGTCAAATGCAGGAAAACCGCTTCCAGATTGGGCTCCTGAATATCGACCGACCGGATGCGGATATTATTCGCATTGGCCACCGTGACAGCACCAGGCAGCGCCGTCGCCGCTTCCGTCACGCTTAGGATCACTTCACCGTCGAGAGCGTTACTTTGCAGTACACCATCCACGTTGGCAAATAGCTCTTGCACCGACTCGCCCGTAATTCCTTCGCCAAGATGCAAACGCAACGATTCCTGCTGCCCAACGAGCTTCGTCAGTTCTTTCTGTGTACCCAATGCAATCAACTTGCCATGGTCAATGATGCCGACACGATCAGAAAGCTCTTCTGCTTCCTCCATGTAATGTGTCGTGTAGAGCACTGTCATGCCCTGATCGCGCAAATCGGACACCATGTCGAGAATACGGCGACGGCTTTGCGGATCGATGCCGACTGTCGGCTCGTCCATGAACAGCAGTTTGGGCTTGTGTAACAGCCCAACGGCAATATTGATGCGTCGTTTCATACCGCCGGAATACGCTTCGACCTTGTCATCGGCGCGGTCGGTCAATTCGACCTGTTCCAGCACCTCTTCGATACGTGTTTTGAGCGCCTTGCCACTCATGCCCGACATGTGACCCCAAAAGTTGAGGTTTTGCCGTGCCGTGAGCGTGTCGTATAGAGCGATTTCCTGTGGCACGACCCCGATGGCATTCTTCACACCGTTGGGATTGCCGTTAATAGAATGGCCGTCGATAGCGGCGTCACCACTTGTCGGTGCTATCAGGCAACTGAGCATGGAAATGGTCGTCGTTTTGCCGGCACCGTTGGGGCCGAGCAGACTGAAAATCTCGCCACGTAAAACACTGAATGATACGTCGTTGACGGCGACAAAATCGCCGAATTTGCGGGTGAGGTTGCGGGTCGTGAGAATTGGTTCAGACATGGGATTTCCTGTGAACAAAGGGATAAGGGAAAAGAGCAGAGAATGGTTCTCTGCTCCTCGTTACTTTGATTTCTTGTACTGGTCAGCGATGACGGAGATACCGCCTAAAATCAAGAAGATGGGCCACAGTTTGCCGACCGTCGTGACCATGGTGGCGAATGCGCCACCGTACTCGACGGCGAGACCGATGAGGGCTATGATGCTGCCCGGAATCAGCGCCCACCAGTGGGTTTTGTCAGTGAAAATGGCGGTTAGCAGTGTAATTGCCGCCCATCCGGCAGCGAAGGTGAGCATGAAGATGCTGCCCTCATCCCAGCCCGCAAAGAAAGGCACTGTAATCGCACCTGTGACGACAGTTGCGCCCCAACCGGCACCGCTGATGATCCCACCGGGAATGATAAAGCTTGCGTTGCGGGTCACGATGCCGGCGAGCAGAAAAATGCCGCCAATCAACGGAATGATCAGAGCACCGTCAAAACGCTGAAAGATGTCTACATTAAAGTCAGTCAATTGGGTGAGTAAGACCACTACGCCAATTGCAATCAATATCAGTCCGCCAATCCAGCCGTTGTTTTGTTTGAGTTCTTGCTTGTTCATCGCTATCTCCTTTGGACGGTTAGAGAGTTTTGGGAGAGCGTGAGGTTATCTGTGTTCCTCCGGCTCTTACGCCATTCTCTTTTCTTCGGTCATGTTTACAGGATAGCAGATGTGACGGCACGGTTTGATGTGCCAGAGGTCATGTATCAGGTCATGTTGTGGGGTGACCGGGGTCAGAATGGGAAAGGGATTCGGCCGAAAACCTCCGGCCAGGGCTTCAGAATACAATCACTATTTGCAACTGACGACCGCGCGTAAGCTCTATTGCAGCATTGCGATGCAGTCATCCAACCTTTCGACCGTCCGTGTTCGTCCTAAAGCTACAATGGATTCAAACAGAGGCGGCGATGCCTGCTGTCCCGTCACCGCATAGCGCAGCACGCCTAACAAAGGGCCAGCCTTGCCGGTGTCTGTTGCTTGTTCACCGATAGCGTACAAGCCCTCGGCCACACTAGCGACGGTAAACGACGCAACATCACGCACAAAATCCCGTGATCGCACAAACGCATCAAGCGGATCGACCAACCGATTGTGCCGCAACTTTGCCGGATCAGGTTGCCACGAATCGTCATCAAATAGAAAGCGCAGGAACTCGTTGCCGTCGGTCAGCCGTTTCAGGCGCACTTTCATTGCCGGCACAATGGCCAACAGTGAATCGACATTCACTTCGTAGCCGGTTTCTTCGAGATATGGTTTGAGCGCTTGTGCCAGTGCCAGATCGTCCATTTCTTGAATGTATTGACTGTTTAGCCAATCCAGTTTGCTGTACGGTAAATTTGTCGGAGCAGGATTGATCGATTCCAGTTCAAAACGAGGCGCAGCTTCACGGATGGTGAACTTTTCCACGTCATCGCCAAAGGACCAACCGACATTTGTGAGGAAATTGTCTACCGCTTCCGGCAGGTAGCCATTGGTCTTGTATTCGCGAACCTGTACCAGAACGAGGTCGTTGCCCTCTTGAAAGGCCTGGTCGCGTTTGCTCAGTTTGCCCTTGCCGCTGGGACTAAGCACCACGGGCAAATGCGCCAGAACAGGTTGCTCCCAGCCGAACGCTTTGTACAAGTTGACGTGTAGCGGAGCGGTATTGATCCACTCGTCGGCACGCATAATGTGAGTGATCTGCATCAAATGGTCATCCACAACGTTAGCCAGATGATAGGTCGGCAGGCCGTCAGATTTGAGCAGCACTTGATCGGTGATTTGCTCGTTAGCGTAGGTGATGTCGCCGCGTATGGCGTCGTGAAATGTTGTTGTGCCTTCCAACGGCGCAGCAAAGCGTACAACGGGCGTCAGTCCGGCCGCTTCTCTCTCGGCACGTTGCGCTGCGGTGAGGTAGCGGCAACGTCGGTCGTAGCCCAGCCGATCTTTGTTCTCTTTTTGTTCTTTGCGCATCTGCTTCAATTCGGCCGAACTGCAATAACAGGTATACGCATGTCCGTTCTCAATTAGCCAATCAGCCCATTGCCGGTACAACTCACGACGCTCTGACTGTACGTAGGGGCCAAACGGGCCTCCGACATCGGGGCCTTCATCCCAGTCCAGGCCCAACCAGCGCAGCGATGCCATAATATCATCCAGCGATCCCTCGACATAACGCTTCTGGTCGGTATCCTCGATGCGCAAAATAAACTGCCCTCCGTGACCACGGGCAAAGAGCCAGTTGAATAGGGCAGTGCGTGCACCGCCAATATGTAGAAAGCCGGTAGGGCTGGGCGCAAAACGAACGCGTACAGTCATGTGATTTCCTGTAAAATGTCACACTCAATCATCCGCTTGACGTAAAGGCGCAGGGAAGTTCAAGGCCAGAGCCACGAGTAGATTGAGCAGCAACGGTATTGGTAAGTTGAGGAGGGATCGTACGGTGAAATACCGGTTTCGTCAATCAGTGCGCACAGAGTAATGTCTTGGCGATCCTTGTAATCGCATTAACTACGGCCCTTATTCTTTTTCCAACGAACTGCTAGCCGAATTCCTGTTTGCGGTGACGCATGAGGACGGATTGAACGAGACCGATGGCAATGTACAGGGTAACAAGCGCACTACCACCATAGCTGACAAAAGGTAATGTCAGACCCGTCACAGGCAAAAGGCGTGTGTTCATGCCGACACTGACGAGCGTCTGAAAGAAAAGCATTGTTGCAATGCCTACGCAAATATACCGGCCTGCCGGATCGGGCGTAATCGAAGCGACGCGTAAGATGCGCAGCAAGATAAACGCCATCAGCCCCAAAACAATCAATGCGCCAAAGAAAAACCCCATTTCTTCTGTGACGACCGAGAAAATGAAGTCGGTGTGCTGCACGCGCAAGAAACCGAGCTGACTCTGTGTGCCGTTGAAATACCCTTTACCCCACCAGCCGCCGGAACCGATGGCAACCAGTGCCGCCGTAATGTTTCGAGACTGCTCAAGGTCGCTTTCGGGATCGAGGAACGAGGTAATACGCGCTTGTTGATAATCGGCAAGGTTGGGATAGACAATGATGATAGCGGCAAATCCCAAGATACCGAGGGCGACAAAATGCGACAGCGGCAAGCCGGCAACGACCATGATGCCAAACCAGATGACCATGTACAGAATTGACATGCCTAAATCGGGCTGCGTAAAGATGAACAGAATAGGCACACCCATATAAAACAAGGTGATGAATGTATTGCTGAAACTATTGACGCGATTTTGACGAGCAGCGACGAATGCGCCCAAAGTCACCGGGATAAGGACGCGGCCCAGTTCAGACGGCTGAAAGTTGAAAAAGCCGAGATTGATCCAGCGGTTTGCTTCATTGCCGGCGGTGCCGATCAACGTAACGACGATCAGGAGGGCAATTAAGCCGACATAAATAAACCAATGCGCTGAAGTGAGGATGCGGTAATCGATAGACGCGACGATGAACATGGCGATGAGGCCGATGCCCATCCAGATCATTTGTTGTTGTTCGAAGCCGACAAACGCAGGCGCGCCGGTGATGGCGCTGCGAATCATGAGAATGCCGTAGATGTTGAGCAACACGACAGCGAGCAGCAGCCAGATATCAAAATAACGCCAAACAGAACCGGTTTTGTTCATGCGGCTATGGTAGCGAGTGCCGCAGGCTTGTGCAACTCAATCTGAGGTGAGCGTGAATGGCAATACGGGTGATATTAATGCATCGGACTGACGTCTATGCTTGACTGCGTGGTCAAGGCAGGGTGAGGTTGGGGACAGTGATTTTGTCGTCGACGGATATGCCTTTGCTGTCTATGACGGGAAGACGTTGGGCGGTGGCGAGTAGGTACCAGCCGGCGACAAGCCGGTAATTGCCGGGAGCCAAATCGGGAGCGAGTTGGACGGTGTAGGGATCGGTGATGATTTGGCCGGGTTGCCAGGTTGTTGTCGGCAACGTGCCTTGCACAGGCCAGGCATCGATCTGGCCGACGATGTTATCGTTTTCGTCGAGGATTTGAACGAAGACGGTGTAATCTTCGGTGAGTGGCGCAAGGGCTTGCCAGGTGAAGGTCACATCGAAGAGACCGCCGGGTATCAATCCGGTTTCAGGAATTGTAGTTTCGAGCAGGGCGATTTTGTCGTCGAAGTTGGTGGCGTCGGCGGGAAGTGGCACGCCATCGATGGTGATGTCAGCGAGTTTGCATTCGGCCGAATTTCCCCTCATCCAGCCACAATTTCCATCATCGACGCGCAGTGCGTACAATCCGTTTGTCAGCCCTGTTGTATCGAGTTCCGTTTGCCACGCAAACGGTTGCGGCGCGTCGGAGTCGTCAGAAAATGTGACACTTTGATGTGTTGAGCCGCCTGCTCCAGCCAACGTGAGCGTCAGCGTGTCGGCATCAAGGTGATGTCCGCTGAGTGTGACGGGGAGGGGTGTATTCGGCCGAATCTGTGTGGGCACAGATACGCCGTCCAGAAATAGGTCACCCAAATCGACACGCAGCGGCGTTACCGTAGCCGCAGCGGTTGCTGCGGGCAATGCAACCGTTGCTGCCGTCTGCCAGTTGAGATCAGCTGCCGGCGTAAATGCCGGTGCCAGAGCAACTTGCAACGCCAACGTTTGTGGATGGGGCGCGAGCGGGCGCGGCAACTGGTGGAAGTCGGTGACGATTTCGCCGGGTTGCCAGGCGACGGTGGGATAGAGATTATTGACCGGGTGCCGACCTTTGGTTGCAGTGCCTGCAACAGCGTCACCTGACCAACGCAAATGCACGAGCAGCGGTTCAGTTGCGGGTTCGGTGGCTTGCCAGGTGAAGGTGACGGCCGTTTGTGTGGGATCATACGGCGATTCGGCCGAAACGGTCACATCGATCAAATCAATACCCGCAGCCGACACAAGCGGCTCATTTTGCAGCAGCGCCGTCTCTCTCTCCACAATCATCTCTGCCAGAGGCCCGTTTGACCGCATGGCGTAGGGCAGACGCGGCAGGTAGCGTGCCAGATAAACTGTTTGACCGGCTGCCAGCCGAGCATCCATTTCGGCGCGATACGCCGCTTCGTCGGGCAATACCGTGATGTCGAGATCGGGCCGCACGCCTTCAGCTTGTTGTAAATAGTAAAGCGGCGCGATCTTTTCGCTGTCTGCGAGAATGGCTGAACCGGTGTTCAAGTCACCGTTCAGTATGCCTTCACCCCAGATGAGCAACTGATTTTCGGCCGAACGGTCATTTTTAGCCCATGTTTGCGGCAGCGCCAGCAGTGCAAGCGCCACCAGCGCAGTAAAAGAGAGCAGTTGGATAGGATCGATGCCGGCTGGTGACTGACGAACAGCAAGGGCGCTGCCGATGCCGACTGCCACAATCAAGTGGGCGGGGATGAGGAAAACGGCCAGATCGGGAACATAGTAGTTGAGCGCGTAAAAGGTGTAGGTCAGCCATGCAACGGTGAGGATGACGGCAACGCGACGTTGCCGCATAACGAGGACGACCAGTCCCACAGCAACGATGATCAAGCCAATCAATCCCCATTCTGTCGTGAACAATCGGCCGATAATATTGTAGCGTGTGTCGTCACGCAGCCATGCCAGCCATTGCAGCGCTCCCTGAAAACGACTCCCGGTGACCCATGAGATGAATCGGCCGAAACCCATCGCCTCTCCATTTACCGCTTGCCAACGCAACGGCAAATAGGCGTACAGCAGTAGCGGCAGCAAAAACGCTGCCACAATCCCAATCCAGAATCGCGGCTGCCGCAGCACACCGTTTTCGCGTAAGCTGGGCAACGCAAACAAAAACGTTAACCCAGCCGCAGGCAATAGCAAAAGCGTCGTAATGTGATTGGTCAATCCCAATCCAATGAGGAACGCGAGTAAAAGAAACAATCTCAGGTAGGACCGCGCAACCGCAAAGGAATCCCCTTGCGCCTTTCCCCTTTCCCCTTTCCCCAAAATGACCACCATCACCAGCAGCGCCGCCGCCACCAAAAGCGCGTTCAGCGAATATACTTCCGCTACCGTCGCCTGGCTCCACAGCGTTGGCGATATGCCGAAAGCGACCGCGGCCAACAGCGCAGGTAAAGGCTGGTCGAAGAGTCGGCGCACGATGAAGTAGACCAATCCGGCTGCAATCAGCGCGTAGGTGGCTGTGCCGAGATTGAGCCGCCATGCGACCGAGCCAAACGGCAGCAATGTCCACAATTTGCCCAATATCAGGTAGAGTGGGTAGCCGGTCGGATGGGCAATGCCGAGTTGAGGCGCGATGACCTGGAACTCAAATGTATCGGCCGAACCAACCGTTCTGCCCATCGTGGATCCGTACAACGCTGCCAACGCGACGAACAACCACGCCAGCCATACCCAATGGCGGGCATGGGGATGCAGAACGGCAATCAGGAGAACGACAGACAGCCAAAGCGAGCCAAAAAGGAGGATGCGCGAGTCGACGGGTTGGAATTCGGCCGCAAAAACCGTCACCAGATTAAGTGCCAACGGTACAAATACCAGCAGAACTAACCCCGGTGACAAAATGGGCAATAAGCGATACGCCAGCCAGCAACCGGCCAACCCGGTCACTACTGCAAACAGAACGGCAGACCAGCCGCTGTTCAGCCAGATAGCGTGTGGAAACGACCATTCATATGCGACGCGGTTGATGGTCAGGCCCAACAGCGAACACAGCAAGAAAACGCCAACCAACACGCCGCTGTGTTGCTTGCTGCCTGTCACGCGTAAGCTCAACATAGCCGTTGCAGGCACGCTGTCGCTTTACTGTACATCCACGTGCTATCCGCAGTTGAGGATGCAGTCAGCCAGTTTTGAGCTGCCGGAAGAACCTTCCCGACGATGTCGCGCGAAACGTTGCCGTATTTACCGTCTGGAATGGGGTCATTCTGATGGATGATAGCAACGGCAAACTTCAAGCCGGCAACCAAATCGGCCGAAAATGTGTCGCGATCAAAACGGGATTTCAATTGGTATGATAGCATCAGGTAGCACCTTACAATACGCCGTCAATTATGGCAAAATGGACGTGAAAAAACTACAATCAAGCAACACAACCCTGCTGGCGTCATCTGAAAATGACCAAAACGTCAGGTTCACTGAGCAGCAGTTGCACTGAATGAGATTGCCATGAGCACAAACAAACAAGCATTTGATTTTGAAACATTGGCCGTTCACGCTGGCGTTGAACCCGATCCGTTGACCGGTGCCGTGATGACGCCGATCTACCAGACTTCGACTTTTGCCCAAAGTGATGTCGGCGTACACAAGGGATACGATTATGCCCGCAGCGGTAACCCAACGCGTACCGCGCTGCAAAATGCGCTGGCAACGCTGGAAGGCGGGCGGTATGGTTTGTCATTTTCATCGGGCATGGCGGCTATCGACACGTTGCTGCGGCTGGTGCAGCCAGGCGAACACGTGCTGGTCGGCAATGATGTCTATGGCGGCACGTATCGCCTGTTTACGAAGGTGTTGGCTGGCTACGGCATCGACTTTGATTTTATTGAGATGAGTGATTTGGCAGTGGTTGAGAACGCTTTTCGGCCGAAAACGCGCCTCGTCTGGCTCGAAACACCGACCAACCCATTGTTGAAACTATTCGACATTGCCGCCATTGCCGACATGGCACATGCCAACGGCGCACAATTTGCCGTTGACAATACGTTCGCATCGCCGGCTTTGCAGCAGCCACTCCAACTGGGCGCCGATTTCGTTGTCCATAGCACGACAAAATACATTGGCGGTCACTCTGATGTCGTCGGCGGCGCGCTGATCACCAATGATGAAACCGCGCACGACCGGCTCAAATTCCTGCAAAATGCAATTGGTGCTGTACCCGGGCCGCAGGATTGTTTCCTGACATTGCGCGGTATCAAAACATTGGCACTGCGTATGGCGCAGCATTGCCGCAACGGCTTGCAGGTTGCCCAATTCCTGGCTGACCATCCCGCCGTCGAGCGCGTCATTTATCCCGGACTGGAAAGCCATCCGCAGTTTGACCTGGCGCGTCGACAAATGGCCGGGCCGGGTGGCATGGTCTCATTCACCGTCCACGGTGGCGAAACGCAAGCACGCATCATAGCCAACAAGACAGAATTATTCACGTTGGCCGAATCCCTCGGTGGCGTCGAATCGCTTATCGAGCTACCTGCGCCGATGACACATGCTTCAGTTGCCGATTCCCCGCTGGCGGTGCCCGGCAATCTGATCCGCATCTCATGTGGCATTGAAAGCGGCGACGATCTTGTCAAGGACCTGGCGCATGCCTTATCTGCTGCCGGCTAAAAGCTGATCGCTGCAAGCCGGAGGTTGCAACATGATTAACTGGATCATCCAGTCATTGACCATCCTGGTGCGGGCCGGACACAAATGGGTCCGTGATCGTGCCCCGCGTATGGCGGCGGCGATGTCGTTCTATGCATCGTTGTCACTGGCTCCTCTGCTGATTTTTGCCGTGTCGATTGCCGGTCTGTTTTTTAGCAAGGAAACGGCACAGAATGAACTGCTGACACTGGCTGAGCAGTTTGTGGGAGCAGATGGTGTGGCGTTGCTTGAACCCATGTTTGAACAGACGATCGATTCGACGTCGACGACGATTACCACCATCATCGGCTTGCTCACGTTGCTGTTTGGCGCTACCAGTTTGTTTCGTCAGTTGCAGGATTCGCTAAACACTTTGTGGCGTGTGCCTGAGGAAAAGCAATTTGGTTTGATCAGTCAGATTGTCAAATGGGGTGCATCGTTGGTGATGGTGGTAATCGTGGTGCTGTTGTTTGTCGCGATGTTGCTCATTTCCACGATTGAGGAGGCTGCGACTATCTGGATATCCGGGTACCTGCCCGCACTGGCTGATTTACTTGTTTCGGCCGATTGGGTATTGATCCTCCTCATTGCCTTCATCATCTTTATCATGACATTCAAAATGGTTCCGCGCACCAGTATTGCCTGGCGCGATGTCTGGATCGCCGCAATCATCACTTCGGTCCTATTTTTCATCGGTCAGGCGCTGATCAGTTTTTATCTGGGAACATTTGGCAGCCGTTCATTGTACGGCGTGGCGGGATCGCTCGTTGCGGTTTTGATCTGGGTCTACTATTCGGCGCAAATCGTCCTCTTTGGCGCGTGTTTTTCCTATGTGTACGCACTGGAGCGCGGCTCGCGCAAGGGTCAGGGTACGGTAGTTGTACCGGGATTGGAGGAAATCATAACGCAATTGGACAGTTATTTTCCGGAAGCAGGGATTGAGCGACCGGATTCGGCCGAACAGTCGGCCGAATCATGATCCGCGCAAACGGAGGTGTATCTCATGCAGCAATCCTGGCTCGATCAACCCATTGAACAGGTTCCACTTGTCGTCCTCGACACCGAAACGACCGGTCTCTACCCCGGTCTGGGTAATCGCATTGTCGAAGTCGGTGCGCTGCGGCTGGAAGCGTGGCAAGAAGTCGGTACATTTGACCGCCTGATTTATCCCGACCGCGCGATGGACGCGGGCGCGTCGGCCGTCAACCACATTTACGACAGCGATCTCGAGGGGCAACCGCGCTTTGTCGATATTGCGGACGAACTGCTGGCTTTGCTCGACGGTGCCGTCATCGTCGCCCACAACGCTGTTTTCGATGCCGGTTTTCTGGGGTTAGAATATTGGCTGGCGGGTTATGCGCCGGCCGAACGCGAACCGGTGCTGCCCAACCCCTGGATTTGTACGTTGTTGCTGGCGCGCAACCATTTTTATTTCGGCCGAAACAGTCTCGGCCACATCGCCGCTCAGCTTGGCGTCCGCCGTGGTACGGCGCACCGGGCGCTCAACGATGTCTACATGACTGCCGAAGTGCTCAAGCGCATGACGCGCCAACTGGGTAAAAAAAGGATGAAAACAGTCGGCGACATTCTCCACGCGCAGGGCGAAGCGATTTACACGCCGCCTGTCGTCCCCATCCCATTGCCTGCCCCGCTGGACGAAGCAATCGCTGAAAACAGGCAAGCAATCATCCTGTACATGAGCCGCGACGGCGTCACTGAACGCGTCATCTCACCCCGATACGCCGCTCATCACCGCGGACACGATTACTTGATCGCCCACTGTCATTTGCGGGACGATCAACGCTCATTCCGTCTCGACCGCATCCTCAGTGCGAAGCTGGTAGCGTAGTCAAATGAATCTCGCCTGAGCTGTTTCGGCCGAAAAGGTAAGAAAGCGCTGCCCAACACCGTCTACAGGACAAACCGCCGATTATTTTCGGCCGAAATTGTAACCTTTTGTTAATTGACATTGACTTTCGAGTTGCTATACTGATTCACAATGAACGCTTTGAGTTTGATAACCCATCACCAGTACGATTGCTTGTGTATGAGGCGGGGACGCTGATCCGCCGTCTTCTTTATGCATTTTGAGCAAGAGTAAGTAAGACACGGTAGCAGCCTCCTCGCCCAAGCGACAGCCCGGCGTAGCAAGCAGCTACCGTTTTTTGTTGTCTGGCCAACACAGCAGACATCTATAACTTGCTCACAACTCAGGATGCACATATGTTGCAAGCAGTACAAATACAACCTGTTTCTTTCGACAATTTACCCGAATTCCAACCCGATAGCGTCGAAGCGCAAGTCGGCAATACACCGCTGCTCAATCTGCGCAAATTGGCTGATGCAGCCGGTATTGCGCCGACGGTCGACGTCTATGCCAAAGCGGAATGGTTCAACCCGAGCGGTTCGGTCAAGGATCGTCCGGCGCTCAATATCATCAGATCGGCCGAAACGCTCGGCTTGTTGCGTCCGGGCATGACCCTGCTCGATTCGACATCGGGCAACATGGGCATCGCCTACGCCATGCTCGGCGCAGCACGCGGCTACAAGGTCGCGCTGGCGCTGCCCGCCAACGCCAGCGCCGAACGCATCGCCATTCTGCGCTCATACGGTGCGGAACTGGTGTTGACCGATCCGCTTGAAGGTTCGGACGGTGCGATCATTGAGGCGCGCCGACTGGCCGGGGAGAATCCCGACTACTTCTACGCGCGACAATACGACAATCCGGCCAATTGGCTCGCTCACTACCACACGACCGCACCGGAAATCTGGCGGCAAACCGAAGGGCGCGTGACCCATTTTGTGGCCGGCCTGGGCACGTCAGGCACATTTACCGGCACGACCCGTCGTTTGCGCGCGTTCAATCCCGGTATTGAAGCAATTTCGATGCAGCCGGACAGCCTGTTTAACGGCCTGGAAGGGCTGAAACACATGCCGACGGCGCTCAAACCGGGCATTTACGACGAATTTTCGGCCGATGAAAATATCGAAGTCCGTACCGAAGATGCGTATCAAATGGCGCTCAGAATGGCACGGGAAGCCGGCTTGTTTGTCGGTGTGTCGTCTGCCGCCAACGTCGTCGCCGCGTTCGCAGTTGCGCAACGACTCGACGACGGCGTTGTGGTCACCGTTTTGCCCGACAACGGCTTCAAATACCTCAGCGACAGATTCTGGAAGCAATGAAGGATGAAGGCGGAATTCAGAAGGCTAAAAGCTGATGGCTGATAGCTAAAAGCTCTTTACTTATTGACATCGACAAGTTGGTTTGTTATTATGCTCCAGGCTAACGAGAAATTAGCCATTAACAACGAGATAATGACTGCCCATCTTATCGAGAGAGGTTGAGGGAACGGCCCTGTGAAGCCTCAGCAACCGCCACGAAAGTGGAAATGGTGCTAAATCCGGCAGAAGGGCGAATTGCGTGCAAATTGCACATAATTCGCGTGGACTGAAAGATAAGGTAGGTGATTTGCGATGATGCGCGGACACCTCACCAAATCTTTGTGGTAGAGGTGTTTTTTTATGCAAACGTCCGACGAACTCTTCGGCCGATGGGTAGCAACCTGTTCAAGAGGAATGTTTATGACAATACAACCGCATAACGAAGCGCAACACGGTTTTGCCACGCGTGCCATTCACGGCCACGTGGCCCAACGCCGCACGCATCCCTACCACGCGCTGCAAACGCCCATTGTCCAGACAGCGACCTACACGTTTGCTGATTCGGCCGATCTCAGCGCCTTCCAGGATGCCAAAATGTGGGGCGGGACGACCAACGGTCGCAGCGAATACGCCCGCTTCGGCAATCCGACCGTGCAGGAAGTGGAGCGTCGCATCGCTGCGCTGGAAAACGGTGAGGCAGCGCTGCTCTATCCGACCGGGATGGCGGCCATCACCAATTTGCTGCTGACCGTCTTGCCGACCGGCGCACACATTATCCTGACCGACGATTGTTATCGTCGTACGCGCACATTTTGCGAGACGTTTCTCAAACGACTGGGCATTGAGACGTCGGTGGTGCCGTTGGGTGATTATGACGCGTTGGCAGGGGCGATTCGGCCGAACACGCGCATCATCCTCAGTGAAAGTCCAACTAATCCCTATCTGCGCGTCGTCGATCTCGCGCGCCTCGCCGCCATCGCCAAAGGCCATCCGCGTATCAAAACCATCATCGACGCGACGTTTGCGACGCCGATCAACGTACGCCCGCTCGAATTTGGCGTCGATTTTGTCGTCCACAGCGCGTCGAAATATCTGAGCGGTCACAACGATTTGCTGGCCGGTGTCGTCGTCGGCGCAGCGGGCTTGCTGCACGGTTTGCGCCAAAGCCAGGGCATTCTCGGCGGCGTTTTGGATCCGCACACAGCTTTCCTGCTCGGTCGCGGCCTCAAAACACTCGCACTGCGCGTCGCGCGCCAGAATGAGACGGCGCAGCGTGTGGCTGAATTTCTCGAAGCGCATTCGGCGGTTGAGCGGGTCTGGTATCCGGGATTGGCCGCACATCCCGATCACGCAGTCGCCACCACACAAATGAGCGGATTTGGCGGTGTTGTCAGCTTTGAACTCGCATCTTTACCCGGTTTCTCGCCGTTGGAGAGCGCCTCGCGGTTTATTGATGCGCTCACGATTCCGCTTCTGGCGGCCAGTCTGGGCGGCCCCGAAACGCTGGTCGAGCAGCCGGCTTTGATGTCATATCACGAATTGTCAACCGAAGAACGGTTGTCTATCGGCATCAAAGACAATCTCGTCCGCCTCGCGCTCGGCCTGGAAGACGCTGAAGACTTAATCGCAGATTTGGCACAAGCTCTACACCAGAAGATGGTGGTCAGTGAACAGTAATCAACTATCCAACTAACAACCTATCACACTATCAAACATGTTGACTTTACCATCAGACCTCACACAACAGATTGAACAACACGGCATCGACGCCTATCCGTATGAAGGGTGCGGCTTGCTTTTGGGGCAGCACAACGAGACGGGGAATGTCGTTGTGGCCATTCGGCCGATGCAGAATGTCTGGCCTGTCGAATCGGAAAAGCCGGAACGCTTCCGCATCGATGAGAAGGAATGGTTATCGGCCGAATTCGAAGCCATGCACGACGGACTCGACATCGTCGGCATTTTTCACAGCCACCCGGACCACCCGGCCATGGCGTCACCACGCGATCTGGCGTGGGCATCGTGGCCCGGCTACTCATATCTGATCACCGAAATTCGCGGCGGCAAGGCACTCGCCAACCGCTCCTGGCAGCTTAGTCACGACCGCAGCGGTTTTGTCGAGGAAGAAATCGCCATCGTCACGATAGTGGTCAGCAGTTAGCCATCAGCTTTCAGTAAAATACGGATGGCTGTTGGCTGAAGGCTGATAGCTGTCCGCTTAAACAAGGAGAATCATATTCATGTCAATCATTCGCATTCCAACCCCGTTGCGCCAATACGCAGGCGGCAACGCCAGCATCGATGTCAACGGCGGCACCGTCGGCGAGGCGCTCGGCGACCTGACGACGCAATATCCCGACCTGCGCAACCATCTGTACGACGGCGATCAACTGCGCAGTTTCGTCAACATTTACCTCAATCAGGAAGACATTCGCTATCTCGACGGCGCGGATACAGCGTTGCAGGGCAACGAAACGCTGTTGATCGTGCCGTCGATTGCCGGAGGCTAGATATGGCTGAGACAAAAACACGGCGCGTCGATCAGTCGGCACTCAAGGTCAATCAGGCGTTCATCATCGGCTTGTTGATCGTGGCATTTGTCGCCGATCTGTGGTGGCTGGTGGCGTTTGTCGGCGTGGTGATGCTTGTGGGCACGATTCGGCCGAATCTCGCCCTTTTCAAACAGATTTACCAGCACCTGCTCAAACCACGTGGCTGGGTCAAGCCCGACATAATCGAAGACAACCCGGAACCGCACCGCTTCGCGCAGGGGTTTGGCGGTGTCGTCGTTGCATTCGCAACACTGGCCTTGTCAGCCGGATTGCCGCTCGTCGGTTGGTTGCTGGTCTGGCTGGTCGTCGGTCTGGCCGCCTTGAATCTGTTTCTCGGCTTTTGCGCGGGCTGCTTTGCCTACTACCAGTTGAACCGCCTTGGTGTGCGCGGTTTCACACAGAAACCGGTTGCGTAAGGGTTTGGTGCACCAAACCCCGGAAACGATGCATCATATAGGCATGGGCCGCCTCTACGGAGAACAAAAATGATTGGACGCTTGCTAATCGCCACCTTAATCGTCGCCATCAGTTCGGGCAGTTTTGTCGCCTGGCAGCAGTGGCAGCGCCGACGCTTGACACCATTGGTCAATACCGTCGGTAGGGACGACCCATGGATCGCCCCTACAATCCTGTATTTTCGCAGTGATACCTGTGCACCCTGTACGGTGCAGGCGCGATTCCTGACGCAGTTGCAAGCGGGTTTGCCGGTGCATGTGGAGACGATTGATGTGGCCGCAGACCCACAGCGAGCGGCCGATTATGGCGTGATGACCCTGCCGACGACGATCGTTGTCGGCGCACAGGGCAATGTTAAACAAATCAACTATGGGCTGACCAGCGCCACACACTTGGCGCGTCAGTTGGAGAATTAAATTATGAGTCACAATAGCATCGTCAACGGACGGGCAGAAGCCGTCGCATTGTCACAGGAAGAAGTCAAGCGCTACAGTCGGCATCTGATCATGCCGGAAGTCGGCATGGCCGGACAGAAAAAGCTCAAAGCGGCCAGCGTTTTGATCGTGGGCGCGGGTGGTTTGGGATCACCGTTGGCGTTGTATCTGGCGGCGGCGGGCATCGGCCGAATCGGGATCATCGATTACGACACCGTCGATCACACCAATTTACAGCGCCAAATCCTCTACACTACCGATGATCTGGGCAAGAGCAAGATCGAAATCGCCAGACAGCGCATACAGGCTGCCAATCCCAACGTGCAGGTCGATCTCTACAACGAGCCGCTGACCTCGGCCAACGCGCTGCGCCTGTTCGCGCCGTATGACCTGATTATCGACGGCACCGACAACTTCCCGACGCGCTATCTGGTCAACGATGCCTGCGTCCTCCTCGGCAAGCCCAACGTCTACGGCAGCATCTTCCGCTTTGAAGGGCAGGTGACGGTGTTCAACACCGAGGACGGCCCGTGTTACCGCTGCCTCTATCCCGAACCGCCGCCACCCGGCCTCGTGCCGAGCTGCGCTGAAGGCGGCGTCCTGGGCGTGCTGCCCGGTATTGTCGGCACGATGCAGGCGCTGGAAGCGATCAAGCTGATCACCGGCATCGGCACGCCGCTCAAGGGGCGCTTGCTGCTGTTCGACGCGCTGCACATGGAGTTCACCGAACTGAAGCTGCGCAAGAATCCCAACTGCGTCGTCTGTGGCCCGAATCCGACGGTGACGGCGTTGATCGACTACGAGCAGTTCTGCGGCGTGCCGGCGCACGATCACAGTACGTATTCGGCCGAACCGGAACCGGTCCCCGGCGGCACGCTCGCCCTCGCCACGGAAGTGCGCCAACTGTCGCCCGCCGACCTGAAAGCCCGCCTTGACAATGGCGATAATCTCGTCATCCTCGACGTGCGCGAACCGCATGAATGGGACATCTCCAACCTGAGCGAGTACGGTGCGCTGTTGATTCCGAAAGGGGATGTGTTGAATCGGGTAGCGGAGTTGGACCGATCGGCCGAGATCGTCGTCCAGTGCCGCAGTGGCGGTCGCAGTGCGGCCGTCATCCGCCAACTACAGCCGCTCGGCTTTGATAACCTGTGGAATCTTGACGGCGGCATCAACCGCTGGGCAGAGGAAATCGACCCCAGCAAGCCGCTGTATTGAGTTGGCTGAAGAAGACTATACAGACGACCTGACGAACGTTATACTTCAATCATGAATTATGAGTGGGATGAAAGAAAAGCAGCCGGCAACTTTAGCAAGCACGGAGTCAGCTTTGAAGAAGCCTGCACGGTGTTTGCTGATCCTCTGGCCTTAATTTTTGATGATGAATGGCATTCAAGGTATCTTCTCAAAAATCTGGGGCAAGGCGTAGGTCGGATTGTCAATCCGACTGTGCGGAATACCATTCCGCCCTACGATTACCCGAAAATTCGGGAAGATACGAAAAACGCGAGATAATCATTGGATATTCCGCTCAACGCCGTCTAGTGTCGTGATTTTCTAAAATTGACGGGTAGGGTATGCTAGATGGATGCCAAAAATCTATCATGTAGACCTTACCTCCAAACAACGAAAAGATTTGAAGAAGCTGGTGCGATACGGACGCACAAAGGCACAGGTGATTACCAATGCCCACATTCTCCTCAAAGCAGATGAGGACAAAACAGATGAGGAAATCGCAGCATTGCAATATGTGGATTGAACAGTCAGACGCGTTCGCCAACGATATTGGAAAACAGGGATTGGACCATGCGCTGAACGGCAACCCATATACACCACGTGAAACCGAAACTGAATGACGAGCAAGAGGCGTATCTAATTGCCCTGGCTTGTAGTGACGCACCAGGCTGATATGCCCGCTGGACGATCGAGCCTGTTGGCCGAACGGATGGTAGCTGATGGTAAAATCGACACCATCAGTCCTTCCAAAGTGCAAATGACCTTTAAAAAACAAACTGAAGCCATGCGCCTCAAATGCTGGTGCATCGCCACCTTTGACACCCTTGTTCATCAAGCGGATGGAAGGGATCCTTAAGCTGTATCGACGTGCTTACAATCCGCAACGACCTGTCGTTTGCTTTGATAAAGCATCGCACCAGTTGTTGGCTCATGCGTCAACCACAAGCCGCCAATGTCGGTCAACTCGGCAAGCAGGATTATGAGTATCAACGCCGTGGGACGCAATTCGTTTGTTTTCGTTGAGCCACTGGCTGGTCAACGGGCTGTGTTGGTCACTTGTCGGCGCAAAAGGAGCAATTTGCCTACGCGATACGTTATCTGGTTGATGTGCTTTATCCCCACGTTGAGTGCATTGAGCTTGTTCTGGACAACCTCAATACCCATCGTTATTCGGTTCTGCTGAAATCTTTGGCAAGCGGGAGGCTGTTGTGGAATCATGCAGCGTATTTCATCACCACACCGCCACATGGCTCCTGGCTCAACATGGCCGAAATTGAAATCGGTATCATGCGTCATCAATGTCTGCGCCGTCGCATCCCCGACGAATGGACATTGGGCACTGAGTTGATGGCGTGGGAGCTTCAAGCTAATCGCGCTTGTCGTAAGATTCATTGGTCATTTACGGTTGATGACGCTCGCAAGGTGTTTGCGAAAAACGCGAGATAATCATTGGATATTCCGCTCAACGCCGTCTAGTTCTGGTATCTTTTACCGAACGGAATGATGTTGTAAGATTGATTAGTGCAAGAGTAACAACGAGGCGAGAGCGCAAGGATTATGAAGAAAATGTCTGATTCCACGCAAGACGAAACAACACACGATGAGTTGCTACCTGAATACAGCTTTGATTACCGGAAGGCGAAACCCAATCGTTTTGTCCTCAAAGAGAATCAACAAGTGGTCATCCTTGACCCGGATGTTGCGGCACATTTTCGGGATTCGGAATCAGTAAATCGTGTCTTGAGGGCGTTGATTACAACCATGCCGCAACCGGTATGACGGTTCAAACCTAACTGCGCGAAGTTTGTAAGATCGGCCGAGATCGTCGTGCAGTGCCGCAGCGGTGGTCGCAGTGCCGCCGTCATCCGTCAGTTGCCGCCGCTCGGCTTTGACAACCTATGGAATCTCGACGGCGGTATCAACCGCTAGGCAGAGGAAATCGACCCCAGCAAGCCGCTGTATTGAATCGGGACGGCGGTCGCCTACAATATCCCTAACAACCGTTCTGCCTCATCCAGCGCCACCTGATACGCATACGGTGGACCGTCACACCAGGCGTAGTCGCGGGCGAGTTGGGCGTGCCGGCGGGCGAGCGTGCGGTCGCCGCTGTCGCGGGCGAGTTGGGCGCGCAGGTTGTGGATGTCGGCCAGGTCGAGGACGTAGCCGGCGCGTTCGGCGATGGTTTGGGCTTCCTGGAGGAAGTCGAGAGCCTGTTGCGGTTCGGAACGGACGGCGGCCAGACGGGCGTGCGCCAGCAGGATTTTGGGTTCATGATCAACCATGTTGATGGCGCGGCAGCGGCGCAGGGCGGTGTCGAGGTGGTGTTGGGCGTCGTCGAACTGCTGCTGCGCCAGCGCCGCCCAGCCCATTAGCCATTCAGATCGAATCCGGTCGCGTTCATTTCTCCTACTAGTGGCAATTTGATACGCTTCACGCGCTGCCTCGGCCGCTGTGTCGGCTTGCCCTTGCAGCAGGGCGGCCTCAGCCCGTCCGGCCCATGTTACTCCTTGCATTTGAAGATGATTTTCGGCCGAAAATAGTTCCAGTGCTGTGTCCAGCGCTTCGGCCACAGCCGCCCACTCCCCCGTCGACGCCAGCAACCGCCCCAAATCCCGATGCCCGACCGCTTCGCTAAACCGATCTTCACTCTCGCGGCACAGCGCAATGCTGCGCCGCAAATTCTCCGCCGCCCCGGCCAACGCCCCGACCTCTCTATAACGACTGGCCAGATTGCCCAGCCCAACCGCCAAATTGCGGTTGTCATCCTGCTTCTCGCGAATAGCATTGTGCTGCTCAAACAGCGGAATCGCCGCTGCCGGCTGCCCGGACAGGCTGTAGCTGTTCGCCAGTTCATTACAGGCATGAGCTTGATGCGATTCATCACTCAAATCAGGCAAATGCTTTGATCCTTTTGAAAAAAGAGCCAATAAGCATTCGATTTGAAGTTGATATTGACCAAGTTGATAATAGACTTTGTGCCAAAGCCGATCTCGAAAAAGTACCCATGCCTCGTCAAACTTCTTAGCACGCACCAGATGGTGGTACAGCTCAATCGTTGGCTGCAGGTCGGCGATGCTGCGCACCTGCTCCGGCCGTGGCACGTCGTTAAAGTAGCTCGCCAATTGCGCGTGCGTCGCTGCCGGATTGGCCAGCCGCGCATAAGCGTACTTGCGCACAATCGGGTGCAGGTCGTAAGAAGTGGAAAGGGATGAGGGACGAGAGGAAAGGGCCGACTCTTTTGCATGGACGGTGCGCTGGATCAGGCCGCGTTTTTCGAGGAAGGCGAGGTCGTCGCGCAGGTGTTTGTCGTTGTCTGTGATGGCGCTGATCACGTCCCAGGTGGCGCTGCTGCGCAATGCGGCCAAGCGGCTCAATAGCAGTCGGATGCGCTGCGGCAGATTGTCGTAGGCGCGCTGCAATACCTGCGTCCGCTTGCCCAGCATATCCGGCACCGGGTCGTAATCGACCGCCGCCCGCAAATCGTTCGGCGCTTGCGGGTCATACGCCACATAGCGCGCCAGCAGGTGCAAACTCAGCGGATGGTAGCCCAGCGGTTCACACACCGCCCGCACATCCGCCCTTGTCGCCTGCACGCCCAACCCGCGAAACAGATGGTACGTCGCCTCATTCGACAGGCCGGTCAGGTCGTGCCGCCGCACCCCGCGCAAGCCCGTGCCGCCGCGCCCTGCCAACTCCAGCGGGAACAGGCGGCTCGTCACCACCGTCTTCGCCTGCGTCAGGGTCGGGTCCGCCAGCCATTGCAGCAGCGCCCCCGCCACCGGATCGACGCATTCACGTGCTTTGGCGCGTACATGCGGGTCGGCCGTCTGCTCGTCGTCTCCCTGATACGCCGCCCCCATCCCGTGATAGGCGCGCAGCAGCCGCTCCGCCCCGTCCAGCACGATCAGCGCCTCCGCTCGCCGCAAATGCCCGATAAAGCGGTTCACCGCCTGCCGCAAGCTCGCAAATTGCTTGGGATCGTCGCCAAAGTGCGTCAACACATCGGCCATCAGCTTGTCCGGCGTGCCGTCCGTCTCGTAAAACGCCCACCACACGATCAGCGGCGGTGCGTGGCCGTCCGCCTGCAAGCGCTGTATCCAATGCCATGTCAACGCGCTCTTGCCCATGCCGCCCAGCCCAATCACCGCCAGCAGCGGGTGCTGGATGTCGTGCAAATACCAGTCGTCGAGCAGCGCTAACTCGTCCTCGCGCCCGACAATCGCGCTGTCTAAGCCGTACGGCGCATTGGCGATCAGAGTGGTTTGTTGGTTGGATGGTTGGGAAGTTGGTTGGTCATAGCTGTCGGGCAGGTTCTCTATCGCCCGGTTGGTCGGATTGGCCGTTTTTGCGCCAGCAATCAGGTCATTGACGCGGTCGCTCTTCTCCGCCCATCCTACCGTTTTGCTGACAACGGTTTCAAAGTTGTCGTTTGATGCGATGATTTTGTCGAGGCGTACATCGAGATATGCCCGCACCATTTGTGCGAATGAGCTGAGTTCGAACCCGTCAAGCAGTGCATCTACGAGTTGTTGGTGTTGTTGCCCCGTTAACCTCATGCTTGCTATCCTCGTTTAATTGCCACAATGTCGCCTAACATGCCCTCTGGCTCAGCACACTGTCTGATTGTAAGCGATAGCCTGGGTCTACACAAGCGCGATGTTATGGTAATGGCGGGAGTTGGTATAATTAGCGCATGGCATTGGTTTCACTGAGCAATATCGGGCAATCATTTGGCGCTTTTGATGTCTTCGGCGGCATCACGGCGAGTATCCCCAACGACGGGCGCGTCGGCCTGGTCGGGCCGAACGGCATCGGCAAGACGACGCTGCTGCTGATCCTGGCGGGGGAAGCGTCGCCGACGACGGGTACGCTGCACATCGCCAAAGGGACGCGGGTCGGTTACCTGCCGCAAGAGGCGATGCAGGCGTTTATCGGCCGATCCCACACCGTCTACGCAGAAATGCTGACCGTCTTTGCGGAACTGCGCCACGACGAAAAGAAGCTGCGCGAACTGGAGGCGAGGATGGCGGCGGGCGACCATTCGGCCGAATTACTCGACCAATACGCATCGCTGCAACATCGTTTTGAAGCAGCGGGCGGTTACGACTATCCGCTGCGCATCCGTCAGGTGCTCACCGGCCTCGGCTTTGACGAAGAGAGCCAGCAGTTGTCACTCGACGTCCTCAGCGGTGGGCAAAAGACACGCGCACTACTCGGCCGACTCCTGCTCGAAAAACCCGACTTGCTGATCCTCGACGAACCGAGCAACCATCTCGACATCGCCGCCGTCGAATGGCTCGAAGGCGCACTGAAAACGTGGGACGGCGCGATCATCGTCGTCAGCCATGACCGCTATTTCCTCGACAAAGTGGTCAACAACATCTGGGAAATGAGTCGCAGCGGCGTCGAAACATATCGCGGCACCTATTCCCATTACGTCACCCAACGCGAAGAACGCTGGTCACTGCGCCAAAAACAGTACGACGACATGCAGGCCACATTCCTCAAGGAACTCGACTTCATCAAGCGCAATATCGCCCGCGATTCGACCAAAGATATGGCCGTCGGCAAGCTCAAACGCCTCATTCGTCAGGTCAAAATGGTGCAGATCGCTGGGCCGGATTCGCTGCAGATGGACTGGGCCAAAGCCAGCGCACAGTGGGGCATTTCCAAAGCAAAATGGGAAGTGCCGGATGTCGAGCAGGCGATCAAAGCGCTGCCGCGCCCGACCAACCGACCGCCGCAGCTCAACCTCAATCTGCACGCCGGCCATCGCAGCGGCAATATCGTCATGCGCACAACCGATTTGGAAATCGGCTATCCGGGCGTGTCGCTCTTCCGCGCCGACGATATTGAACTGCACCGTCTGGAAGTCGCCGCCCTGATTGGCCCTAACGGAACCGGCAAATCGACCTTTCTCAAGACGATTCTCAAGCGCATCGATCCGTTGGCCGGTGTCATCACGCTCGGTGCCAGCCTGAAAGTGGGCTATTTTGCCCAGGCGCACGACGAACTCAACCGTGACAATACGGTGTTGGATGAGTTGTTGAGCCACAGCAACATGTTTGTCGGTGAAGCACGCAATTATCTGGGACGTTATCTGTTTCGCGGTGACGACGTGTACAAACCGATCAGCTTGCTCAGTGGCGGCGAGCGGGGACGGCTGGCGCTGGCGATTTTGGCGCTGAGCGACGCCAATTTCCTGCTGCTGGACGAGCCGACCAACCATCTCGATATTCCGGCGCAGGAAATCTTGCAGGAAGTGCTCGAACAATTCAACGGTACGATTTTGATGGTGTCACACGATCGCTATCTGGTGGCGCACCTGGCGACCCAAATCTGGGAACTGCGTGACGATCAATTGCGCGTCTATTACGGTGATTACGAAGCTTACCTGACGGCGCGCATGCAGGAACGCGAAGCCGACCGGGCCGAACGCGAGGCGGAAAAGCTGGCTGCCAACGGATCGCAGCCGATTGAACCGGAGCGCAAAGGGTTGAGCAAGAATGAAATGCGCCGCCGCCGTCGGGCGCTGGATCTGGTGGAAGGGCAAATCGAGGCGGTTGAGGAAGAGATGATGCGTTGTACCGATGAACTACAGGCGGCGAGCGAAGCGCAGGATTTCGGCCGAATTCAGGCCGCGTCAGACGCCTACGAAACGGCACAGCGTGAGTTGGAGGAGTTGCTGGCTGAATGGGAAAAGCTGGCGGTCGAAGGATGACGGATGAAGGCGGAACGATGAAGGTTGTCATCGGTTTGACAGGAAACATTGCGACCGGGAAATCGGCCGTCATGCAGCTTGCCGCCGAGCGCGGCGCGCGAATGATTGATGCAGACAAAGTCGTCCATCAGGTGCTGGCAACCGATCAGGCGGTTCAGGACGGCATTCGCGCCGCATTCGGCGATGTCGTGTTTGCTGAGGACGGCACGCTGCTGCGCGGTGCATTGGGCCGGGTCGTTTTTGCCGATGCGGAGGCGTTGCGTACATTAGAGGCGCTTGTACATCCGGCTGTTCGTCAGGAAATCACCCGGCAGGTGCAGGCGAGCGACGCTACAATAACCGTACTGGAAGCGATTTTGTTGCTGGAAGGACCGCTACACGCGCTGTGTGATCAGATTTGGGTGACGACGTGTTCGGCCGAAACACAATTGCAGCGCCTGATGACTTATCGCAACATGACAGAAGAAGCGGCGCGACAACGGATTGAAGCCCAGGCACCGCAGGCAGACAAAATCGCCCGTGCCGATGTCGTCATCGACACAGACGGCGACATGGCGGCGACTGTCGCGCAATTTGAATACGCGTGGGAGAAAATTGAGGCATAGAAACCAGGTTTTTTGCCAAAAACCCGGTTCCTTACGATGGATTTGACCTATGGACGCAGCAAAGAATATCATCAACAAACATCCGCGTTTGATCGCGTGGGCTGTACTGGCTATCGGCATGATCGCCATCCTGCTTTTTGAGGCACGGGATGTCGGTTTGCAGGGCAGCCAATGGTTCTGGTTGGTCGTCATCACGGCGTTGGTGGCCGGATTGTGCATCTGGATCATCACGTGGGGTGATGGCGACGATGAGTCTGAGCCGAATGTGCCTGGTCCGAAGTAGTGTTCATAGCCGAACCATTGCACGCGGAGAGCAATGCTATGAAATTCGGCCGAAAATCAAAACCTTATCGAGTGCGCGGGACGCGTCGCCTATCCCCTGGTTGTTCGCTGCTGGTGCTGGGCCTGTTTATGCTGGTCATCTATTTTTTCTTCGCACCCTGGAACGTCATCAAAGGGTTTGGTGAACCATTCTCTTTTCTGCCGGATGCCCTAGGATGGGCAAAACGCGTCACCCCAGACGAAGTGCATCGTTTTATTTTGCCCGATGAGCCGGCAGCTATCGAGAATCTGGAGCCAGGAAGATATATTGTCTTTGTATCGGGTTGGTTCAATTTGAGTGGTCAATCAACGGTAATGGTCTCGAGTGAAGATGTGGTTGGCGAAACCCGCCCTTATCGCCATGTGCGTTATTACGATCCCATCCATGTCAATGGCGTGCCGCAGGCGTTTTTTGAAACGTTTAACCAGGGAACAGTTCAGATAACCGTTGAACCTGCGCCGGGAACGAACCTGCCGAGTTCATATGAGCTTGCTGTCATACCGGATTACACTTCCGGTAACGAAAGCATCATCCATGCGATGACGGTATTGCAGTTGGCTTTGTTGCTCATTTTAGTGGCCGTGACTTACTTCGTCTTCTTCCGCGACAAACAAGAGCGAGTCTACAAAGAGCACAATGATTCGCAGGAACGGAAGCGACGTGATATGGATGATTTCCTGAAAGATTTGTAATCGTGAATATGGTGTAGGTGTGGAACAATACATTGACGAGCCGCACATTGATGAAGCATCGGCCGATTTACATGACAAGGTGCAGCGGTTGGTGTTTGCAATTGCTGACCTGTATGCGGTGCGCGACATCACAATTGATGTGCCGCAGAAAGACCACGTTCGTTTTCGCGGCACCTTGCTGTGTGACCTGGAGACGCAGTTTGATACGCTGCGCCAGCGCTTTGAACAGTTTGGCTACACGCCGCTGATTCGCGACCAGGACGGCGAAGCGGTTTTGATTGGGCTGCCGCAGGTTTTTCGGCCGAAACCGACCAATCCCTTCATCAATCTCATCCTCTTCATCGCCACCATCTTCAGCACCTTGCTCGTCGGCGCATTGTACAACGATCGGCCGCCAACCTACTGGAGTATGCAATCGATTAGCGCGTTTTTGCTGAGCGGCTGGCCGTTCAGTCTCAGCATCCTGCTCATTCTGGGCGCGCATGAATTGGGTCATTACTTCGCCGCCCGCTTCCACAAAGTCCACGTCACCCTGCCGTATTTCATTCCCGTGCCGACCATCATCGGCACAATGGGCGCATTTATCGCCATCCGCGAACCGATCAAGAACAAACGCGCCCTGTTCGACATTGGCGCGTCTGGCCCGCTCGCCGGATTGGTGTTCGCCATCCCGATTTTCGCCATTGGGTTGGCGACCTCTGAACTGGCTTTTTACATCCCATCGGCTTATGTAGGATCGTCGATTATGACGCAAGTGATGACGTGGGCGGTGCTTGGTGAAGCGTACCCGGCGCAAGGTGTCGATGTGGCGCTCAACGCGGTAGCGTTCGCCGGCTGGTGCGGCTTGCTGGTGACGATGATGAATTTGCTGCCGGTGGGACAACTGGACGGCGGTCATATCGCTTATGTGTTGTTTGGCAAGCGGGCGCGGCTGTTTTTCTGGCCGGCTGTGTTGGCGCTGATGGTCATTACGATTTATTTTCGGACGACGTTCTGGGTGTTGTGGATTTTGTTGCTGTTTATTTTCGGCCGATTTCATGCCGAGCCGCTCGATGATGTGACCGATGTCGGTTTGCCGCGCAAACTGGTCGGCGTCGGCATCATCATTTTGTTTCTGCTGATCTTTATTCCGTCCCCGTTTGGCGGCGCGTCAGCTTTTTGATCAACCTGACCCCGCAGCAGAGTAAACCGCAGCAACACAAGGCACAGCGCAATCGTGGAAAAACAGGCCGATTGCACCGGAACAAAACTGCTCCGCAGATCAAAACAGGGTGCAGCTGTTAGCCACACCCTGTTATCAACTCCTCCAAAGGTCCTTCAAAACGCAGCAGCGTTAATCACGCTACACGATTGGGCAGCCGGCAAAGCCCACGGGCTTTGGTTCCAGACTTTCCCCCTGACCATAAAACATTTGGACGCGCTGCGTATCGCAAACGGTTACTTTGGTAAGGTGGCAGTATAATAACAGCAGTTGCATGGTTTACGTAGTGACAAATGTCATATCTTGTGTGTGACATCGGCCGAAAATCGGCTGTAGACATCGTGCAACAAAACGAGTCATATGAGTGCAATCACCATTGTGAACGTCGGCTATCGTTCAACCAACTACTGGGTGATCAGTTTAGGCACGTCGCGCCTGCTGGTCGATCTCGGCTGGCCGGGAACGATGGGCCAATTCGCATCGATTCTCAAGCGCAAGGATGTGCCGCTTGACGAAATCCGCTACGCCGTTGCCACCCACTACCATATCGATCACGCCGGTCTCGGCCAGGAACTAAAGCAGGCCGGCGTGCCGTTGCTCGTCCTCGATGTCCAGGTTGACGCCATTCCGCACATGAAAACGTGGGTTAAGCCGCAGGATAATTTCGTCGAAATCACAGCCGAGGGTAATGTTGTGATGCCGGTGGCTGCGAGTCGCGCTACACTGGAACAAATCGGCATCCCAGGCGAAATCCTGCACACGCCGGGACACTCAGATGACAGCGTATCGCTCTTGCTCGATGACGGATCGGTCTTCACCGGCGATCTGACGCATCCAGCCTTTATCGGCCTTGAAGATGCAGCGACCGTGGCTGCGAGTTGGCGTTTGTTGCTGGAACGCGGCGCCAGACGCATCTATCCCGGACACGGGCCGGTGCGATCCGTCGATTCGGTCACCGCTTACCTCAAACAAATATGATCCGTTATCCCATTCCCGCCGGAGAAACGCGTACCGAGATCGAAGTATCCAACTCGCGCTTTATCGCCACACTCGCGCCCGTATTCAGCGTCGATGAAGCCAGAGCGTTTGTGGCACGGATCAAACAGGAATTTGCCGACGCGTCGCACAATGTGCCTGCCTTCGTGGTCGGCTACGGCAATGCCGTGACAGCGCACTGCAATGATGACGGAGAACCGTCGGGCACGGCAGGTCGGCCGATGTTGGCGGTGTTGCAGGGCAGTGGTTTGGGTGATGCGGCTGTGGTGGTGACCCGCTATTTTGGCGGCACCAAACTGGGTACGGGTGGATTGGTGCGGGCGTATGGCGATGCAGTACGGGCTGTTCTGGAGATTGCACCGCGTGCCGAAAAAGTGCCGACGCATACGGTGATGCTGGTTTTTCCGTACACATATTTTGAACGCATCAAACTGCTGTTGGATGAACACGGTGGGCAATTGCTCGATACGGAATTTTCGGCCGATATTCTCATCACCGCCCAGTTTACGGTGGAGCATTTTCCGGCTTTTCAGGAAGCGCTGCAGGAGATGTCGCACGGATCATTATCGGCCGAGATCATCGAGACCAACCCCGACACCATCATGCTCCTCTGACTGTTTCCCTGGAACGCGCAACCGATAAAACAGAAAAAGCCGCCCACGATTCAACGTAGACGGCAAACAGGTTGGTACATTGCAACTTGCACCGAATGACCTGAACAAGTCGATCCATAAATCGAGGAGGGGAGGATCGATCTTTAGGCTTGGGAGGTGGTTCCAGTCGCGTTTCTCGTGCCAGTCTTTTGTGGGGAGGATTCCTCTTAAACCTCACCGAGCTTAATTGCATTAAACCATGAAGCGAGCCTCCTTGTCTGTAGGAAAATAGTCCCGCAGACTCTCTCGATTCAGAAAATGGTCATGTGGATGTTGTCGGCAGCGGGAACATTTGCCATCGTAGCCGCGTTAAAGAAATAACTGCGCTCTGCAGCTTATTGAGTTTCCGGGAGGTTAAACGATGAAGAAGTCACTTGTTCTTGCCCTGCTTTTACTGTTGTGTCTGGCCGGCGTGCAAACCGCCGCTGCCCAGGATCCTCTTGTGCCGCAATGGCAATTTGACGATGTGCGCATCAAGTACCAATGGGTCGATGTCGCCATTGCCGATCAAATCGCGACGACCCATATCGAGATGGAATTTGTCAATGACGGCGACCGTGTTGCCGAAGGCACTTATCTGTTTCCGTTGCCGCCGGATGCAGCCGTCACTGAGTTGACGATGTGGGTTGATGGACAACCGATCGAGGCGAATTTGCTGGGTGCGGGGGAAGCGCGGCGCATTTATGACGAAATCGTGCGTCAATTGCGCGATCCGGCATTGCTGGAATATGTGGGCACAGACGCGATTCAGGCCAATGTGTTTCCGATTCCGCCGGGTGAATCGCGTCGCGTCGAGATCGAATACAAGCATGTGCTCGAAGCGGATAACGGACTGGTGCGCTATGCGTTCCCCCAATCGAGCAGCCTATACACTAATCGGCCGATTCAGAATCAGCGCATCCGCGTTGAATTGCTATCCGACGACCCGCTACGCGCCATTTACTCGCCGACGCATCCGGTTGACATCTCGCGCAACGGTGAATTTGCTGCCGTCATCGGCTACGAAGCCAACGATGTCACGCCGGATACCGACTTTGAGCTGTACTATTCCGTTTCGGCCGAAGCGATTGGTCTCAACCTGCTCAGCTACAAACAACCGGGCGAGGACGGTACATTTTTGTTGCTTGCTGCGCCCAGTATTCAGGTTGACGAAGTGGTCGCCAAAGACGTGTTGCTCGTCTTCGACACGTCCGGCAGCATGGAAGGCCCCAAACTGCGTCAGGCGCAAGATGCTGCCCGCTACATTGTCGGCCATCTCAACCCGCAAGATCGTTTCAACATCGTTAGCTTCAGCACCGGGGTGCGCAATTACCAAAACGAGTTGATGTCGGCTGGCAATCCCGGACAAGTCGAGCAGTTCATTGACGGTTTGCAAGCGCTGGGCGGCACAAATATCAGCCAGGCGTTGCTCGAAGCGGTGACGCAAGCTGATCCCAATCGGCCGACTACGCTCATCTTTCTCACCGACGGGTTGGCGACGGGAGGTATCGTCGAAACGGGGCCGCTGCTACAAGCAGTAGCACAAAATACGCCGCCCAATGTGCGCATCTTTGCCTTTGGCGTCGGTGACGATGTCGATACGTTTTTGCTCGACAGTCTGACAGCCAATCACGGCGGCGCGACGACCTATGTTAGGCCGAATCAGCAACTCAACGAGATCGTCAGCGCCTTCTTTGCCAAAGTTAACACACCCGTTCTCACTGACATTGCCCTTGATTTCGGCGGCGTACAGGTTGAGCAGTTGTATCCGGATAATCTACCCGATTTGTTTGCCGGCTCGCAACTGGTCCTCACAGGGCGCTATCGCGAAGGTGGACCGGCAACGATCACGCTGACTGGTCTGGTCAACGGTGAGGAACAGCGCTTTGTATATCCCGATAACACATTCCGCACACAGGGCGGCGACGATTTCATTCCGCGTCTGTGGGCAACGCGGGCCATCGGCAATTTGATGACGCAAATCCGCTTGCAGGGGGAATCGGCCGAATTGGTGCGCAGCGTCATCAACCTGAGCACCCGCTACGGTATCATGACGCCATACACGAGCTTCCTGATCACCGAAGACGATATTTTCAGCCAGGCGCAGCGCGACGAAGCAGCGGTCATGCAGAGTGAAGCAATGGAACGGCCGGCACCGGTAACGGGTGCTGCAGCGGTGGAAACAGCGATGGAAAATGCGGAAATGGCCGTAGCAGAGGTTGTCGTCACAGAGGTCGTAGAAGTGGAGGTTGTCGTTGAAGGCACGCTCAGCCCTGGTTCTGCATCTACACGGCAACAGGAAATGCGCTTCGTCGGGTCGAAAACGTTTCTGTCGCGCGACGGTGTGTGGATTGATACGGCGTTTGATAGCGATACGATGACGCCACAGTCGGTGGGCTTTTTGTCTGACGCATATTTTGCGCTCATCGATGCCGCGCCGGTGTTGGCCGATTACTTTGCTACAGGTGAACGGGTATTGGTGGTGTACGATGGCGTTGCGTATGAGGTAGTGGATGAAGCGGAAGGTGGTGCAGTGACGATCCCGGATGTTGTTTCGGCCGAAACGACGCCGGTGATACCCGATGACAACGAGACAGATTCGGCCGAAGTCGATGCGGTACCTGTTTCCGGCAACTGCGCAGCGGCGCTGATCGCGCCTTTGCTATTGCTCGGTGCTGCGGCTTACAGTCGACGACCCTGAAAACAGTGCGTGATGCCATTTCTGTAAGTAGCCGGAAATAAAAACGCTCCCAAAGTGGTAGTGACTTTGGGAGCGCTTCGCTTTTGAACCGGTTCGTTCTCGGCGATATTCTAAACTAAAGCGGGGCCGCCCTTCTTAACACAGAAAGCAGGCCGATAAAGGAGTCGTATCTGATTACGACCTAATAACGACGACGGTTGCCGCCGCTGCTATAACGATTGCCGCCGCTTTGCTCACGCGGACGTGCTTGATTGACTTTCAGCGGACGACCGTCCAGCATAAAACCATTCAGCGCGTCAATTGCGGATTGACCTTCGCTATCATCAGGCATTTCGACAAAACCGAAACCGCGTGAGCGGCCAGTTTCGCGATCTTTGATGATTGTTGCGGAATCTACTGCCCCGTATTCGCCAAATGCGCTTTCCAGGTCTGCTTCGCTGGCACCCCAGCTAATATTTCCAACGTAAATATTCACTCTCGTTCTCCATAACCTAAATCGTTCAAAAACAGAAAAAAACAAAACTTCCCGACCCACTCCATTGGAAGGTGATTGTCCCCCAGCACTACCCTGGTACGACAATCAGCGAACCAATCAAGTGAACCGAGAAGTGAAGTTTCAAAGTAATGTGGAAAAGGCCATTAATGAGCCATTCCCATTGCATCGTGCTTGCAATAATACATGCAAGACGCTACTAGTATACATGAAAATTGAAATGCAACCCCTTATTTTAGCGGTACCATCTACCCCAATTCTCATTATTGCTGAATTAAGATGGTTTCAACCCGGATTTAAAGCCGGGGAAAACAGTGCTCGTTGCTGTGTAAACGGCTAATGTGCGTGGCTGTGTTCTGCATGAACGTGGCCGTGTTCAATTTCTTCGGCCGATGCCGGGCGCACGCTGACGATGATCACATCGAAATACAATGTTTCACCAGCCAGAGGATGATTGAAATCAAGGGTGACAACTTTGTCATTCACAGCCGTGATGATAGCTTCGTATGTATTGTCAGTTTCGGGATCGCGCAGTTCCAGCGCCATGTCTTCGGCCAGGTCCATATCCGCAGGAAACATGTCGCGTGGGTGTTGCTCGACATCGTCCGGATTGTATTCGCCGTATGCATCTGTCGGTTCGACGGTAACAGACTTGCGGTCTCCGACCTGTAAACCGGTCAATTCACTTTCCAGACCGGAAATGATATTGCCGTGACCGTGCAGATAGAGCAACGGATCGTCGGCCGCTGCTTGATCGATAATGGTGCCGTCGTCAAGACGAAGCACATAGTTAATACCAATCACCATATCTTGCGCCACTACTTTTTCGCTCATTGTATACCTCAAAGGCTTGTGGATTTGCCAACAAAAAACCGCCCGACTCTAAAGTCTGGGGCGGTATGTAGTTTATCCAGATCAGAATTTAGATGAGGCGAGAATAGCGCAGTTGCCGGAGCGTGTCAACAGCAAGGGTCAATTTTCAAGGTATTTCCAATGTCTGCATTCAGGCTGTTGACGTGGCGGTCACCGCGTCATTGACGCCGGTAGATCGATACGCTGCGCAGCGGCGGATCACCTGCGCCGATACCCATTCCCCATTGGGTGACGGTCATGGTGTTGCCATCGGCCGACAGGACACGACTGGCTTGTGCGATGACAGCATCTCCTGCATAGGAATAGCTGTCGAGCTGCCGGTCGTTGACACGTACCAGCGCGATCATGCCACCCTTGGCCGGATCGCCGTAGGGAATTCGTTCGCCGTTTGGTACGCCGTCAAAAGTTGCCGTTATTGGCTGATTGTCGTCGGTTGTCCAGGCCATGTCGAACGTGTAGCCGGGTGCGTCTTGATTCGGCCGAATGACGTAGGTCGCTTGTAACGGTGACGGTCGGCCACCGTAATCAGATGCCGCAACATCCATTACCCAACTGCCCAGGAAAGCGTTATTGTCGCTCATAGTACCTCCAGTAGATGTGTCGCCTTTGGTCTGCCGCACCCGTCAGCGCAGACGCGCCATGACAAAGCTGTCGGCAATGCGGCCCGCGCCGAAAATGTGCAGGCGCTTCAATCCTTCGCGTTCAAAATCGAACTTTTCATAGAGTCGGATGGCTGCCGGATTGTCGACGTTGACCTCCAGTTCGATGCGCTTGAGATTGAGCCATGTATCAGCCAACTCGACGACGGTTGCTAACAGTTGTGTGCCGATGCCGTGGCCCCAATAGGCGGGTGCGACGGACATGCCCAGTCCGCCGACGTGAGCGCGACGGGGATCGGTTTTCTGGTGCAAGCCGATATTGCCGACGATAACGCCGTCAACCTCGGCGACAAAAACATGCTGAGTCGCAGCGGTGGAGGCGAAGTGCGGCACTATTTGGGCGGTTTCGGCAAAAGGCGGCATCGAGACAGTGCGGGCTACAGCATGATCGGTCATCGTTTGGTAGATATGGGCGGCATCTTCGGCTCGTTTCGGCCGAATGGTCACGGTCCCGACTGCGTTCACCCGCTCTATCGGCGGCAGCGGCGACTCTCGCAAAGGCGGATCGTAGCTTGGCACACGCACCCGCGCCAGCATGATGCTGTCCCGCCAGCCGCCAGGCCCATAGACGGTGCAGCGCTGCAACCCTTCGCGCTCAAAACCAAAGCGCTCGCAAAGGGCAAGCGCAGGCCGGTTATCAGCAAACACATCCAGCTCGACGCGAATTAAATTGAGCCAATTTTCAGCGGCATCCAGTGCTGCTGCCAGCAGCGCTGTGCCGACACCCTGCCTCCAATAATCGGGGTGGACAGCCAGGTCTAACCGACCGCCGTGCGCTCGACGTGGGTTGCGCGAGCGCCGCAGCGTACTATAACCTGCCGTGATCCCGTCAACGACGGCGACGAAGCGCGGCGATTGTGTATCGCTGTTTGCCACCTGCTCTCGGACAGTTTCCAACGCCAGTGTGGGCAGTTGATGTGTCTGTGCTGTTACGAGGGGATGAGACAATATAGCGTGTAACGCTGCTGTGTCGTCGGGATGAATCGGCCGAATTGCGATCTCTGGTACCATAGTGAAATTGTAGCATGAGCCACGATAAGCTGTTTCTATTTGGCCGAAAACCATTCAGGCACAGAAGGTGCGAGCCGTTTCGGCGAGAACGGCGGCCAGATCGCTAACAGATTGGAGATCGACCCACTCTTCGGCCGAATGCAATCCTGCGCCGACGGGTCCCAGCAGCACTGTATCGATACCCGCAGCGGCCAGAATCGCCGCGTCTGTCCAAAAGGTTGCGCCGACGTGTGGTTCAACCTGACCCAATCGCTTTGACATAGCCTGTTCGACGACCTGCACAATCGGCCGATTGGCGGCAATTTCAAAAGCCGGTCGTGAGAAATCGACGGTGACTGCCAGTTGATTGGTCGTATCTGTCGCATTGACACGCTGGCACAATGTTTCGAGTTCGGCTGTTGCCTGCGCGACGGTTTCGCCTGGATTGGTACGTCGCTCGACTTGCAGTGTGCATTGGGCTGCATAGACGCTGATTTCTGTGCCGCCCGCAATCATCGCCGCGTGCAGCGACGGTGTACCCACGAGCGGGTGTGGTGGCCTTCGCCGCAGTTCCTGTTCCAGCTTGTCGAGTTCGTGGAGAAAACGCCCCATACGCATGATAGCATCGACGCCTTCGTCGTAGCGACTGCCGTGTGCGGCGCGACCAACCGACGTAACGGTATACCAGATAAACCCGCGATGAGCACGGCAGAGACGCATGTCGGTTGGTTCTGTGACGATGGCTGCATCGGCCGAAAACCGTTTAACCAAATCATCGGTGCCAATGCTGATATATTCCTCGTCGGCCACAGCCGTGATCAAAAGGTCACCGGATAATGCGATGCCCCTATCCACGATCGCTTTGGCAGCGGCAAGCATCGCTGCCAAACTGCCCTTCATGTCCTGACTGCCGCGCCCGTACAATTTGCCGTCACGAATTTCGGCCGAAAACGGCGCGGCCATCCCTTCTGTGCCAACTGTATCCATGTGGGCGTTGAGTAGCAGGGATTTGCCGCCACCGCTACCGCGTAGAATGCCGACCACATTCGGCCGATTCGGGGCCACGTCATACGCAAATACTTCCAGCCCCAAATCACGCAATCGCTGCGCCGTGTAAGCGGCCACAGTCACTTCACCGGGACTATCCGGCGTCAACGACGGGTTGCGCGAATCGATTTGAACCAGATCGATCAATGTTTGCGTCAAATAGGTTGCGTCAACAGATAATTGCATGGGATTTTCAGTCAGACGATGTAGTTTACTCGATGAATTGGGCCGGATCACCGGCCATCATCACCGACAGTGGCACAAATGTATAGCCGCGATCGATCATTTCGGCGATGAAGCGCTCGGTTACTTCGGGAATCTCCGGTCGGTAACTGTGGGTATACAGAATTGCGCCCGGATAAGCACCTTCCATCAACGCATTGCACATATCATCGGCGGTGTATTCCGGTCGCCAGTCATCGGTGCTGCTCGTCCAGATGACGGTCGTATATCCGGCATCAAAAGCTGCCTGAATGCTCTCCGGCGAACGCGAACCGAAAGGCGGGCGTAACCAGGGTTTGGTCGATTGTCCGACAATCTGTTGTACTATTTGCTCGGTGCGTTCCAGTTCGCCAATGACGGCCTCGGCACTCATTTCACCCAGGTTGCTGTGTGTATACGAGTGGTTGGCGACTTCATGCCCCCTTGCGACAAATTCGGTCACCCATTCGGGTGATGCTTCAGCCCAGGACCCCAAAATGAACATGGTGGTCTTGATATTGTATTTGTCGAGTATGTCCAGCAATGTGGTAAGTTGTGTGGTTGGTCCTTCTACGTCAAAGCCGAGGTGAATCAGGCTGAGGCCCGCGCCGGTGCCGCTGTGCAGTTCGCCGTTCCATGCGGGTGGGCGCGGCCAGGGGCCGGAGACGATGTTGCGATTGCGGCCAATGTCAGTTAGTTGGTCTAGTGAACGACACGCTGATTCGGCCGAATCGGGTTCTGTCGTCGCTTCAATCTCCGGTTCAAGGGCTGCCTCAGTTGTCGGTGTTTCGACCGGTGCCGGCGTCGGCGAAGGCGCTGATGTAGGTGTTGCCGCCTGTGTCAGCGTGGGAGCGGGCGTAAAAGTAGCCGGTTCGGCCGATAGCTGTGTGGGTGTGGCTGCTATCGTCGCCGTCAGCGTCGGCTCAGTTTGCACAGCAGTTGGTACTGTTTCAGATGTGGCGTTGGCAACGCACCCGATTGTGAGCACAAGGCAGAATAAAAGAAACCCTAATATCTGCCATTTGGATTCGATTAGTGAGGCCGACATGTTATAATTTTCCCTGGTGCAATATGTGTGACATTATTGTGCCACATTCATTATCAGATTATAAACGCAATCGGCCGAAAGCAACTGCTTAATCGGCCGATTTGCATATCAGGTCAAAGTCGTGCAAATATGTTATCTTTGCCCCACTTGGCATACAAATGCGCAGGGTTTTATAGATACAACGTGCAGGACAGTCCAAATAAATTTGAATATTGAGGGATATCATCATTTTGGGCAAATACTATCATCCATCATTTCATGTTTTACTTGCTCTCTTAATTCTTACTATTTTCTTGGCTAGCTGTCAGACAAACACAACAGAGACAAGCCAGCCCACATCAGAAATCACAGAAGCGGTTGCATTCGTCACCACACCGACCAATACACCGGCACCAGTCGCGGAACCGGCCACGTTCACGCCAATCCCGGCTGCCACCTTGACCCCAACGCCGGTTGGCACAGATACCCCGACCCCGACCCCCACTATCACGCCAACGCCGACCATAACACCTACTCCGACCGAGACAGCGACGCCGGAACCGACGAACACGCCAGAGCCAACCGAAACACCGACACGAGCACCAACACCACAGCCTGTGCCGGCAGTCAACGCCGTCCCGGGAGCACCCGTGCCCTATTTGAGCCGCTACCGACTGGTTACTTTCTACGGCAGCCCGTGGGGACGTGGCCTCGGTATATTGGGGAATCAGCCACGTGACATGACATTGCGTCTATTGCACAATCTCGCCTGGGAATATGCCGGTTTTTCAGATCGTTATGTTATGCCCGCGTATCACATGGTCACAACTGTCGCAAACCAGAATCCACCTGAGATGCGCCATCTTGTCGATATGCCCACCATCGAAAACTGGGTCAGTTCAGCCAATGCCAATGGCGTCGCCAGCATTCTCGATATTCAGCCGGGTCGCATCGACATCATGACCGAGTTTGAGCGTATTCGGCACCTGCTTTACTATCCGCACGTTCACCTGGCAATCGATCCTGAATTCGCCATGACAGAAGAGCAAATTCCCAACGTGCATGTAGGACAACTCTATGCCGACCAGATCAATCAAGTGCAGGCTGCCATGCAAGACATCGCCCAGGAAATCGGCGTCAATCGTGTCTTAATCCTGCATCAATTCAAGAACAGTATGTTACCTGATAAGACGCTCATTCAGAACTTTCCCAATGTGGAACTTGTCATTGATTCCGATGGCACATTTGATACAGATATCAAGGTGTTCAATTATTTGCAATACGCAAACGAACCCGCATTTGAATATGGTGGCATCAAACTGTTTTATGTCTACGATGACTACCTGCTGACGCCCGAGCAGGTGATGGCTTTAAGTCCACAGCCGGTGATTATTATTTACCAGTAACTGTTCGCTGCACCTACAGTTGCCTATAGGTTGCGCATGAAAAAAGATCGGCATCTTGCCGATCTTTTTTGTACGTTGTCATGCGCGGTCATCGCGCAAACTACCAGTTATTTATTGGCCGAACGCCACCACCGATAGTAGGTGCTGCGCAATTCATCACGGGGCGGTAACGGGAAATATACCAATTCCTTTCTATTGCCGAGGAAAATCCCGTTCTTGATCGTGCGATAAGGAAAATCAGGAGGTTGTACGCGATTTACCATCTTGGTATGTGTCGGTTTCTTGTGGCGCACGTCAATTAAACTCTCGCGCAAGTGATGGATGTACGGATACGGTAAATCACCAACCGCGCCAAATTCCGGGTCTGCAACGAGATTGCCCAGCCGGAGCTCAACAAAGGCGATTGCCGGTAAATGGATCATGCTTGTCGGATCTTTGGTCAGGAACTCGTAAAAATCTACGGGATTCAACGTGCTGACCACCAGTGGGTTGACTGGCGCAATCTCTTGATACAGATGCAAGTCATCACCGCTGGTATCTACAAAGTCGGCGCGATTCATTCCCAGCACTTCACCATAGGCTGTTACCAAATAGAATTTGCGCATGACGCTTGTTGGCACATGTTCCAACACACGGTAAGTCGAGATATAAACAGATTTTTTGGGCGTTCCATCTGCATGCGGCACGCAGCGCGCAAACCCTTCATCAATGCGGAAGAACTCATCACGGAAATCCGGTTCGAGTTCAACAAACATGGCCTCGCCCTTGCTTTTCTTGTGTTCACCAGTGGCGTAATAGTCGCCGAATCTGTCGGGAGGGAGCATAGATGCAATCAGTGCTTCAGGAACTAGCGATAGATAAAGGTGAATGGTCATATGACCTCCTTATTGTACGACTTGTGATCAATGTCAGGTATTCGTTATGGTGCGCTCACCCTACAATACAACTCTATTGTATGGCAGCCTGCCAATTGTGTCAGGTGTTTTTCTCGTTCAAGTGTGTTTGAGCCAGAATATGTTGTATTCATAGAGGCTGTCTGCCTGGAATCACAATTGTAGCGTTAATCATGTGCCAGTTACAATATCAGACTGACGCCCAGGAATACAAGCATTACCTGCACGAGTTGGCGAAAACGATGTTGGTTAATATAAGTGTCCAGCATTGTTCCGAAAGCCAGCCCAATCAGCATGGCCGGTAAGGCCACGACAAGCAGGCTCCAGACAACTGGTGTGTAGTTGCCGACTACCACGTGACTAATAATGGAAACGGCCGAAGAGACAATGAAGAAACCTTGCAGATTACTTTTGAACTGATCGCGATCCCAGCGACGGCAATTGCCGTAAACGATCACAGGTGGGCCGCTGGTTGCATACGCACCACCGAGCACACCTCCCAAGAAACCAAACACATAACCCCATCCGGGTCGTGTAAGCTGCGGCAGTGTGAAACCTATCAAGGCATATAGTGCATACACGATCAAAACAATGCCCAGAAATGCGGTCACAATATCGGAGTTGACGTGTCGTAAAATCAGTACTCCCAGAGGTACGCCAAGCACTGCGGCCGCGCACAATCGGTAGACCACCCGCAAATTAAAAGCGGTACGATAGTAAAACAACAGAATGATTGACGCAATGATGCCTACCAAAGCCATCAACGGCGTGGCTGTGTTCACCCCGAGCAAGCCGACAAGGAACGGCATGGCAATTAATGCGGAGCCAAAACCGGCGCCCGCTTGCACAAACATGGCAACGAAAATGATCAAGGCAACCAATAGCTGTGTGCTAGACATCCTCTCGATTATAGCGGCTCTTTGTGGATTTGGCTGGCCTGACACGAGTGACACGGTTGTTCGGTTGTTGATTTGTGACCACACTGATAGCTTCGGCCGAAACGCGTGATCTGACACCTTATGGCCCGATTAAGCTTATTCATGCGCGAAGCAGCAAAGATATCGATAGTCTGGAAAGGGAATCAACGACAGACAGGCAACTTGGCTAAAGCCGTTGATCATATTTGACGCTCTCGCTCATCAATCCGCAGATTACCCTGGAATTGGCGCAATCTCTCGACTTCAAGCAGCAGACGGACGATTTCTCGCCTGTAATCCTGACTGTTGGGTGCCGTCAGTTGGGCTGCAAAGGCGATATGGTGCATTCTTTCAACAGTTGGTGGAAATATGATTTCTTCTACGTTAATACGACCGACGACTGTCACGCCCAGAAACTCGCTTGCTTTTTTCATGCGTTCGGTTGCTGTTTTCTGAATCTCTGCCCTTGTCGCGCCTGACCGCAATTCAATTTCGTAATATTCACCTACGACATGACGCAACTCTCTAGCTGCGCTGCGTTTACCGAGACCACCTAGTACGCTTTCCGGTAATTTGACAATTTCATGCAAAATTGTCCTGTCGCAGAGATTGGGATCGAAGCGGAAAAGCACTCGTCCCTTTAATTTGACGTGTACACCGTCACGTGAATAGCAGCTTACATCATCCAATGAGGCAGAGCGTAAACCGATGCTGATTTCCGGGCCGAGGGTGTATTTCCACCGGTGTATGCGGTAATAACCGGCGGGCAGGATGTCATAGAACATGTTATCCTGCATGATGACGCGCACGTGATTTTCGGGCACGTATGTTCGGCGCCGTATGATTGTGTGTAGGTAATGTGAGAAAGGATTTGGCGTTTTGTCTTCGCTTTTGTCAACACTGCTTTTCATAACCCACCTCCGGCGACTGAATTAACTTCCTCCAAGAACAGGGTAGCATAAAAGCAGTTGATTGTTCAAGCTATTCTATTAGAAATTCATATACAGAGATGGCCTTGCTGGGTGGAAGTCAACCAGATTTTCGGCCGAATTACCGCGCTTGCAAGACAAAAATCGTGCCAAACCGACCTGTCTCTCCCCTTTCTGCACGATGTGAATAAAAAGTATCGGTGTGAGTTGCCGTGCATAATCCCGAAAGTTCAACATGCTGCACACCGGCACGTTTGAGGTTGAGTAGATTGGCGCGTTCCAGGTCAAAATGAGGGCGTTGTCTGCGCTGAGAATTGCGTTTACCGGTGATTGTCGTTTGTTCAGGATAAACGAGCAGCTCGTCAGCATCGTCGGGGAATGCGTTGTGAACGGCTGAGATCACCGGCTCGTCTACTTCGTAGCGAGTGACTGAAATGGTGGGTCCGATACCGGCTCGCATATCGGCCGAATCACATCCGAACTCAGCCTGCATGGCACGTACCATCGCGCCCGGCAAATCGGCAAGCGCTCCCTTCCAGCCCGCATGGCCTAGCCCAATCACCTGACGCACCGGATCATAGAGAAAAATCGGTGTGCAGTCGGCAAAGTTCATGGTCAAACCACAACCGGGATCAGCCGTGATCAGGGCATCAACCCGGGCTTGCGGCAAACTGCCGTGGTCGGCGCGGGTGACACGAGCGACGGCGTCGCCGTGATCGAGATGGGCATGGACGAGTGTGTCACGGCTTCGCCCGAATAGTCCAAACGCCCGGCGCTGATTCTCGATGACATTTTCCGGGTCGTCACCGACAGCCAGGCTGAGATTGAGCGATGTGAGCGACGCCGCACTGACGCCCCCGTTTCGGCCGAAAACAGCATGTGTCAGCCGGTTGTCCGTCGCAAACGAACTAAATTCAAAGTAATCGATGCCGTTTTTGCAGTGGTGGATCATGCGTGAGTTGTAGCACAAATCAGCATGATCCTACAAGGGTATATATGCCAGTGGTGTTACGGCAAGATACCCAGCTCACTCAACATTTCCACGGAGCCTTGCAGATCAGACAAATCAGCTAGATCGATCGCCACTGCTGCCGTATCGATGCTGTCCAACGGCGGCAGCAACGGGTTAATCGTCACGCCGGCGATGACCGGATATTCGTACGTTTCGTCAGCGAAATATTGTTGCCCTTCCGGTGAGAGCAGGTAACTGATGAATTGTTCAGCTGCGGCCCGATTTTCGGCCGAATTGAGAATGCCTGCGCCCGACACCATGAGCAGCGAACCAGGACCGCCACCGGGCAGGAAATAATTACGTGCCGCAAAATCCTCACCCTCTTCCGCCAAAAAGCGGTACAGATAATAGTGATTGACAAAGGCGACGTCGACCTCGCCTGCGCCGACACCGGCAACGGCCGGCGTGTTGCTGTCATAGACGACCGGATTGTTGGCCTGAATACCGGCCAACCAGTCGCGTGTCTGCTCGTCGCCCCAAACCTGGCGCATTGCCGTCACCATCGCTTGAAACGAGCCGTTTGTCGGAGCCCACCCAATGCGACCATTCCACACAGGATCAGTGAATCCCATCATATTATCCGGCAATTGAGTCGCCGGATCGGTAATCGCATTTGTGTTGTAGGTGACGACGCGGGCGCGACCGGAAATACCGACCCAATCGTCGTCAGGGGACGCGAAGCGGTCCGGAACTTGTGTCAACACATCGTCAGGTAACTCGCTCAACATATTTTCGGCTTGAATGGCACCCAGTCCGCCGGGGTCTTGTGCGTAGAAGATGTCGGCCGGTGAGCGGTCGCCTTCTTCGAGCAACAACGCGGCCATTTCTGCTGTGCTGCCGTAGCGCACTTCAACGTCAATGCCGGTTTCTGCTTCAAATTGCTCGATTAACGGCCCGACCAGATTCTCGGAACGACCGGAATAGATGATCAGGCTGTCGGATTCGGTTGTGTTGTCTGCGGTGATGTTTTCGGCCGATTGGCATGCCACAACGGCAAATAGCAACATTGCCACGACCAAAAACTGTTTGCAATAATGTCTCATTGTGTAAACTCCTCACGAATTGTAGAGTAGAATTGCCACCTATTGCTGAGTTCTGAGGTGTGCTTGTACCAGTTAGTTATTCATTATCCATTGTGACCTTTTGTACTCCGCCAAACAAGACTTCTCGTTCAAATAAAACTTGACTGATGGTGTGAATCGGAGTTAACGACGGACAAGGTCTGTCTTTTGCCCGGTTAAAGTACAAGTTAACCGGCGATCAATCTGGCAAAAGCGCAACAATTCTGCTTGGAGTGGTTTCGTAGCCGGATTTTTTTGTCTATAATCTATAATAGGTGTAGGCGCTACACCTATCCGCGTGTTAAGCTGACGACGTATACGCATGAAGGAGACGCCCCAGCGTGAAGGCCTCAAGTTGGACGACTACAGCAACCCGTTATTTATTGCAGCCACGCACGTTGCTCAGAGTCAATCGCAGCCAGGTACGAGCCGATCTGATTGCGGGCTTGACTGTTGCCGTGATCTTGCTGCCACAGGCAATTGCGTTTGCGCTGATTGCCGAATTGCCGCCGGAGATGGGCATCTATGCCGCCGTGGTGGCGGCGTTTGTCGGCGCAATGTGGGGATCGTCGAATCAGGTGCACACGGGTCCGACCAACGCGATTTCATTGTTGGTTTTGTCGGGTTTGTTGGCGGTGGCAGATGCAGGTTCGGCCGAATTTATCCTCGCTGCCAGTGTCATGGCCTTACTGGCCGGCATTATCCAATTTCTGCTCGGCATGGCCCGACTCGGCGTCCTCGTCAACTTTGTCTCCCACTCCGTCATCGTCGGCTTTGCCAGCGCAGCCGGCGTCCTGATCGCCATCAAACAGTTGAAACCCCTCTTCGGCCTCGAATTCTCATCGCACGGTCTGGTTGAAAACGTCCATCAGGTAGTTGTCAATTTGCCCGAACTGAATCCGGCGACAACGGCGCTTGGCGTGGGCACAATCATCTTCATGTTTGTTCTCAAGCGCATCAACGATCGGCTTCCCGCAGCGCTGATCTGCATGATCATCGCCTCAATTCTGGTCGCCGTATTTGGGTTAGCAGAGCAGGGCGTCGCGACGATTGGCGAACTGCTCCGTTCGCTGCCACCGTTGACCTCGTTCGAGAGCGTCAACCTCGATTTGTTCTCCAATGTCGCTACCGGTGCATTGGCAGTCGCCGCCATAGCTCTCGTCGAAACGACCGCCATTTCGCGCTCAATTGCAACCCAAACGGGCCAACGCCTGGACAGCAATCAGGAATTTGTCGGCCAGGGGCTGGCAAACATTGCCGTAGGCATGTTCAGTGGCTATCCTGTTGCCGGGTCATTCTCGCGTTCGGCCGTCAACTTCAAATCGGGTGCGCAAACGCGGTTAGCGGCCGTTTTCTCCGGCATTTTCGTCTTGATTGCGTTGTTCACGCTCGGGCCACTTGGTCGCTATTTGCCCACCTCGGCACTGGCAGGTGTACTCATCGTAACCGCCTGGGGCATGATCGACCGCACCGAAATCGCACGGATCACGCGCGGCGCACGCTACGACGCGATCATCATGTGGATTACGTTTATCGCCACGCTTTTCCTGCACATCGAATTTGCCGTCTTGCTCGGTATTCTCTTCTCTTTCGCGTTTTACATCATGAACAGCAGCGTCCCGCAAGTCGAACCGGTCTTGCCCGACAAAGAATTCAAGCATTTTTTGGCGTTGGGCGAACGCAAAGGCTGTCCGCAATTGGCAATCATCAATATCTCCGGTGATCTGTACTTCGGCGCCGTCATGCATGTCGAAGAACAAATTTTGGCCCAAATGGACGCTAATCCTGATCAACGTTACCTGATGCTTCGCTTACATCAGGTCAATCAAATCGATTTTAGTGGTATCCACATGTTGGAAATGCTCGCAGCGAAATGCGCCGAACGTGGCGGTCAACTCTATCTCGTCCGTGTCGCTCAGCCGGTCATGTCTCTGATCGATTCGACTGGGCTCTCCGATCACCTCGGTCCGGGTGCTTTCCTCAATGAGGATGACGCAATTTCCGATCTGTTTTACCGTGAACTCGATCCGGCGATCTGCATTTACGAATGTCCGGTGCGTGCTTTTAAGGAATGCCAGAACCTGCCCAAGGCGGACTTCGTCGGTGAATTGTTTGTGGAGGAAAGTGAAGTCGATCTGTCAGCAGGATCTATCGCCCCGCGCACATTGTGGCAGCAACTGATCACCGATGATCCCCCGCGCGTCATCGATGTGCGTGAACCGTCTGAGTTCCGGCGCAGTCACGTGCCCGGATCGGAATCCTTGCCGCTGTCTTCGTTGATGACGGGCGATTTGGTTTTTGACAATGACAAACCGGTCGTGCTCGTGTGTCGCAGTGGACGGCGCAGCAAACGTGCCGTAGCCATGCTGCATGAACAGGGTTGCACCGACGTGATCATTTTGGATGGCGGCATGTTGGCATGGGAAGAGGCGCATTTGTTGACGGGTGTCCTGTACGAAATGCAAGCTACGGAGCAGAGAAATGAATGAATTACAACGCAATCTGGGACTTGACCTGGTCCGAGTGACGGAAGCGGCGGCGTTGGCAGGTGGCCGGTGGATGGGCAAAGGCGATCCTGACACGCCTGAAGAAGATGCAACAAATGCGATGCTTGAAGCACTCGACAACCTAAATATGGACGGAGAAATAGCCGTAGCTGAAACCTGGGCAGGTGAACACGCTTTGCCGTTGGTGGCGAAAACGCGGGTCGGTAATGGAAAAGGCCCCGCAGTTGATGTCGTCGTCGATCCAATTGACGGACGCAAATTGCTGGCAGCGGGTCAGCATGGCGCAATCTCGGTGGCGGCAGTTGCTCCGCGTGGTACATTGTGGTCACCACATCCGGCAAAATACATGGAGAAACTGGTCGTTGATCGTGATGTGGCTCAAGCGCTTGTCCCGGAATGTCTCGACGCACCGGCCGCGTGGACACTGGCACTGATCGCACGCATGAAAAAGGTTCCCGTTGACCGTATCGTCGTTTTTGTACTGGATCGGCCGCGCCATCAGGCCTTGATCGATGAAATCAGGGCGACTGGTGCCCGTGTGGTGCTGCGCTCCGAAGGAGACATAGCCGGTGCGTTGAAGGCAGCGACGGTAGGAACAATGGTCGATGCCATGATGGGTGTTGGCGGCGCGGCGGAAGGGGTGATCTCGGCGTGTGCCGTGCGGGCGCTGGGCGGCGCGATGCTAGCGCGACCAGCTGCTCGTGATGAAGCTGACCGTGTGGCACTCGCAGCGGCAGGTGTTGACCTCAAGCGTATTTTGTCGGTGGACGATATTGTGCAGAGCGAGGAGGTCTTTTTCGCTGCAACCGGCGTAACAGATGGCAGTTTGCTGCGTGGCATCCAATTTGATGGCGATCGGGCGAATACAGAGTCAATGGTGTTGCGCGGCCATACGCGTACGCGACGGTTGATTTATTCGGAGCATGTGCTGGAGTATCGCCAAATAGAGCGCAATGAGACGGCGCTGTGACAAAAAGTTAGAATTTCGGACATTGTTGTCCCTGTCTCCCCCTAATGAAGCACGCTTGTAAACGCATTTCATGCCCCAATGAGTGAATTTCTGACGTTGTTGCCACCGCCGGATGCTTTGCGGCTGCTGCTGGAAAATCTGGTAATTGAGCCGCAGCCGGAGCGTGTGCCTTCGGCCGAATCCCTGCATCGTGTCGTCGTTGATTCCGTCATTGCACCGCTCAATTTACCGTCATTTATCCGTGCGACGGTCGATGGCTATGCTGTCCATTCGGCCGATACACATGGCGCTGGCGAAAGCCTGCCTGCATATCTCAAACTGGTCGGCGAAGTACGCATGGGAACGATGCCCGTAGCGCCGCTGCAGTCAGGCCAGTGCATGATCATTCACACCGGCGGCATGTTGCCAGAAGGTGCCGACGCCGTTGTGATGGTTGAGCACACACAGCAGGCGCTTACCGACGAAATTGAGATTTTGCGTGCTGTCGGCGTCGGTGAAAATGTGCTCAACATCGGTGAAGATGTGCGGCGAGGTGATGAGGTGATCGCGCCGGGAACACGCCTGCGTTCGGCCGAAATTGGCGGTCTGATGGCGCTGGGCATCACCCACATTGTCGTCGCACGCAAACCGCGTGTCGCCATTTTATCCAGCGGCGACGAGGTAATTCCCCCAGGCGAACCACTGTCAGCCGGCCAAGTATACGATGTAAACAGCTATACACTGGCAACCTCAGTCGAGCGAGCGGGTGGCAAACCCGTCATCTATGGCATTATTCCGGACAATCCGGCGGCGTTTCGCCATTCGGCCGAACGCGCCCTTCACGAATGTGATATCGTCGTATTCACTGCCGGATCTTCAGTCAGTGCGCGCGATTTGACCGCGCAAACCATTGATCAACTTGGGCAACCCGGCGTCCTTGTTCACGGTGTCAACGTGCGCCCTGGCAAGCCGACGATTTTGGCGGTTTGCAACGGCAAGGCGGTGATCGGCTTGCCCGGCAATCCGGTCAGCGCCCTGATCATAGCCGGCATTTTTGTTGCGCCGTTGCTAGACCGATGGTTGGGATTGCAGTCAATTCGGCCGAAACCATTCGTCACTGCTCGACTCACCGTCAATCTCTCTTCGGTATCTGGTCGTGAAGATTGGATTGCCGTGCGTTTGATTCCAACCGCAGCGGGCTACGATGCCGAGCCGCTCTTTGGCAAGAGCAATCTCATTTTTACACTTGCCCGTGCCGACGGCCTGATGCGCATCCATCCCGACGCGAACGGCGTTGCTGCCGGTTCTTCGGTCAAGGTTCAATTGTTATGAGTTTTTACTTGCATGATATTCCGTTATCCGCAGCACAGACGCGTTTTGAGCAAGCGTTGCAATCGGCCGAATTGGACCATATTCTCGGCAGCGAAACGATCCCACTCGACGAGAACGCACTCGGACGCGTATTGGCTGAACCAGTTTGGGCGCGGCTGTCTTCGCCCCATTACCACGCATCAGCCATGGATGGCTTTGCTGTTCGTGCTCGTGATACCGACGGCGCAAGCCTGACCGCACCGATCTCTCTGCAAGTCGGCGAGCAGGCGCAGTATGTCAATACCGGCGATGCCCTTCCGGCGTGGGCCAATGCCGTGATCATGATCGAGCAGACAGAGCCGCTGGACGCAAAAGGACGACTTTCGGCCGAAGTTCGCGCACCCCACGCCATTCGCATCCGTGCCGCCGTCCCGCCGTGGAAACACGTCCGCGCCCTCGGTGAAGATATGGTTGCCGGTGAACTCGTGCTGCCCACTGGTCACACTCTACGTCCAGTTGACCTGGGAGCCATTGCCGGCTGCGGCCACGACACAGTCAGCGTTGCGCGACGACCCCGCGTCGCCATTTTGCCTACCGGCAGTGAACTCAAACCAATCGGCGCACCGGTCGCAGCGGGTGACATCATCGAATACAATGCGCTCGTGCTGGCGGCGCAGGTGCGCGACTGGGGTGGTGAGCCGACGCGGTTTCCCATCACGCCCGATAACCGGGAGGCCATCCGTGCTCGCGTACTCGAAGCGGCGCAAGAGCACGATTTGATCTTGTTGAACGCGGGTTCATCGGCCGGTTCAGAAGATTTTTCGGCCGAGATCATCCGGGAACTCGGCGACCTCCTTGTCCACGGCGTCGCTGTCCGCCCCGGCCATCCCGTTATCCTCGGTCTCATCAGCCATCAGCTATCAGCCATCAGCCTTTCGCCGTTCGTCCCCATCATCGGTGTACCCGGATACCCGGTGTCGGCTGCGATGACTGGTGAGATTTTTGTCAAGCCGCTGTTGCACCGTTGGTTGGGCAAAGCTATTGACCAACCGCAGACAATTGAGGCGACTTTGACGCGCAAGCTGGCTTCGCCGAGCGGTGACGATGATTATGTGCGTGTCGCTGTCGGGCGCGTGGGCGACCGCGTATTGGCTGCGCCGTTGCAGAGGGGCGCGGGCGTCATATCGTCGTTAGTACGGGCGGACGGCATCGTCATTGTGCCGCGTGGTGCGCAAGGCCATCCGGCGGGTGCGGCGGTTCGGGTGAATCTGTTGCGGGATTCGGCCGAAATTGATCGCACCATTTTCGCCGTGGGGTCCCACGACATGACCCTCGATCTGCTGGCGCAATTCCTGGCGCAGCGCAATCGCCGCCTGACTTCTGCCAACGTCGGCAGCCTCGGCGGGTTGGTGGCGCTGCGGCGCGGTCATGCCCATTTTGCGGGTTCACACCTGCTCGATCCCGAAACCGGCACATACAACACCAGCTATCTGCCGCGTTATTTGCCCGATACACCGGTACAACTCGTGACGCTGGTCGGCCGACAGCAAGGGCTTATCATCCGCTCCAACAATCCCAAGCGCATCATGTCGCTATCAGATCTGGTGCGGCCTGATGTGCGTTTTGTCAACCGTCAGCGTGGCGCAGGCACACGCGTCTTACTCGATTATGAGTTGGAGAAGGACGGCATTTCGGCCGAAACGATTAGCGGTTACGAACAGGAAGAATATACCCATCTCGCCGTAGCAGCCGCTGTTGCATCGGGTCGCGCCGATTGCGGGCTGGGAATCGCTGCCGCAGCGCAGGCACTCGATCTCGATTTTGTGCCGCTTTTTGAGGAACGCTACGATCTCGTCATTGCCGCCGCATACGCCCATTCTGATCTACTCGCGCCACTGTTCGATGTGTTAGCTGACGCTGACTTCCGCCACGCCGTCGGGCAACTGCCCGGTTACGACGTCAGCGCAATGGGCACTGTTGTTCCGTTGAGCTGAGCGCCACACAGCCACAATTCACAAACCGCCATTGCAGCTTGTAGCTTGTCAACGCCATTGTTATACTGCCGCGTTGGTTGTCGCCATCACAGCACAGCCAGAGAAATAATTATGCGCAAGATTGGATTTTACTTATTGATTATTGGACTATTGTTAAGCGCAGTGGCGTGTGGTAGCGAACCGGACGTTGCCGAGCCGACTTCGATTCCACCGACAGCGACGCCGCTGCCCACTCCGACACGTGTGCGTCCACAATCGGCCGATCAGATCACGTTTATCACCGTCGCAACCGATGCACCTGATCGCAGCGGCGTTTTTGCTGATTTTGATGACTTTGGCAATGTGGTTGGTTTTGATGCGGCGATGATGGATGCTATTTCGGCCGAAACCGGTATCGAGTACGAATTCGTCGTTACCCGCTTCGATGGTATGCTCGACAGCGTGCGCGATGGTCAATTCGACGCCTCCATTGCCGCCATCATCATCCCCGAAGAGCCGGAGCCGGGCATCAGTTACACCACACCCTACTTGCAAATCGGCCAGGTACTTGTCGTGCTGGCTGACGAACGCGAAATTACAACAGCGTCAGCACTGCGTCCCGACATGCCGTTGGGCGTCGTTGCTTTCACAACCAGTGAAGCAACCGCTCGCAACGTACTTAACCATCCGGATGAACAAATCGTACAGTTCCCCGACGTACCAACCGCACTGCAAGCCCTTGTCGATGAACAAGTCCGCGCCGTTGTGCTGAACCATTACGACGCCGGTGCATTTACCCAGCGTTACTATCAGCAAATCCAAATCGTTGGTGGCACAGGACGTGAAGCCTGGCTGACGACTGACAACTACGGTATTGCCGTCGCTGAGGATAATCCCGTTTTACTTGAACTGTTCGATACGACCCTCAATCAAATCAAGGCTACTGGTGCTGTGACGACGTTGGCCCGCGACTATTTTGTAACGCAGGCGACAATTGCCGCTGGTGAGTCGCGCGTCGGAACACCGGATGACCAAATTGTCATCGGCGTTGTGGGTGCAGTCGACACCTTTGACACAGCCGCAATCCCCGATATTTTGCGTTGGGAATTGCTCGTCAACACAATGGGCGGCTTGTTGATGTATGATGCCGACAACAACCTCGTTCCCGTGTTGGTAACTGGTTACACGGTGTCGGAAGATGGCCTGGAGTACGAGTTTACACTGCGGGAAGGCGTCACATTTCCCGATGGCACACCGCTCACCCCGCAAGCTGTAAAAACGTCGATGGATCGCATTGTGCAAGCGAATGTACAGGGCGTTGCACCCTGGACGTGGCACGTCAACAATTTCCTTAAGGACAGTAACGCAGACTCGTATGCCGATTTCGATGCCGTACAGGTTACCGGACCAAATACAGTCAAGTTTATCTTGCAAGAGCCGACGGCGTTTTTCCCAAGCCTAATCGCCACGCCACCCTACTTTGTGACGGCGCCGAGTTGCGAATTGCCTGTTTTTGATCCGCTGACCAATTGCAAGAGTATTGGCCCCTATGAAGTGGTGGGTTACGAAGCCGGAATTTCAGTTGATTTGAATGCCAATCCGACCTGGCCGGGCACACCACCAGCTTTCAATAGCATTCAGGTGCGTTTTTACCCGGATGTGGCTACCATGCGCAATTCGCTGCTCAACGATGCAATTGACGTGGCGTGGTTGGGTGTAGGGCAACCCGATGTCGACGAGTTGACAGGCCGTAATGGTATTCGCGCCTGGCCGGCAGCGTATTCATTCAAGAGTCATCTTGTTTTTGATCAGAGTCAACCGCCCTGGGACAACGCATTGGTGCGGCAAGCGGTTGCGTACGCGCTGGATCGGGATGTACTGGCGACGATTTTCGGTGGCGAACGAGCCGGTTTGTTCAGTCCCGTGCCTAATTCTGTACCAGGGCAAATTGCTGTGGAACCGCAGCGGGATTTGACACAGGCGGTCAATCTGCTAACGCAAGTCGGTTACAACGCCGGCAACAAGCTGGCAATGGAAATGTGGTTTGTCGATGATGGGCGTTATTCGTTTGCAGAAGCGGAGTATGCACGGGAAATCAAGCGTCAACTCGAGGAAACGGGATTGATTGAAGTGAGTTTGCTCAGTGCAGGATGGGATCAATTCCAGGGAAATATTGGTGGTGAAAGTTGCAATTATCCGACGTTTCTGGTCGGGTGGCCGACACCGGGTTTGCCGCCGCGTTATCTGGAGCCGATGAGTTGGATGTACTATTTTATGACGGATTCGTTTTTGTGCATCAACTATGAAAGCGAGGCGATGGATGCAGCCTATGAAGCGGTGGTGACGGCGACTGATTCGGCCGAACGGGATCAGGCCTATGCTGCCATGCAACGCCAATGGGCTGTCGATTATCCCACACTCGACCTGACACAGGCAGCACGCAGTGCCTTGTCATTACCCACCATTGACAATGTCAAAACGGATGCAATGGGCTTTTTGCACTACGAACTGCTGACCAAGCAATGAGGTTCATAGAGTTGCCAACTTTTTGGGAAAGTTGGCAACTCCTCTTATGCGCTGGAATGGTCGTTCGCTGCCTGGCGCGCTTCGATGCGCTTGGCGCGCGGCCCAACGATGCGTTCTGTGCCCTGCAGCAACCGCTGAATGTTGGGGCGCAGTGACCAGGCGATGATCACAGCGGTTATCACACCGCCGATAACATACGCCCAGGTATCGAAACCGGTCACGCCGGTCAGCTTCAAAATCAAAAACGTGGTCGGCACAATAGCCGCAGCGACGAGCGAGATGATCGACGCGATGCCTATCGTGATGAATATAATCGTGCCGATGAGCAGGTTGATTAGCAGCATTGGAAACCACAGGGCCGTCGACCAACCTACGTTGGGTGATGTGCCCGCACCGCCGCGAAAGCCGGTGTAGACGGGCCAGTTGTGGCCGATGACGGCGCAAATGCCGCCCAATGCCAGCATCCATGGTAATGTTTCGGCCGCTACCTGATCGCGCAACAGTGCCTGCAACACCCAGATAACGACGCCCCCTTTGAGAATATCGCTCGCCCCAGTCAACAGACCGATCCAGGCGCCACCGGCACGGAAGGAATTCGTGCCGCCAGTGCGTCCGCTTTCGACTTTGCGTACATCGATGTTTTTGAACAATTTCAGATAGATGAAGCCAAACGGAATCGCACCGATGAAATAGCCGACGGCGACCGCAGTGGCAATGGCAATTACAATGGACATAGGTGATCGATCATCCTCGTCTCGTTATTGGTGATGGGTCTGTAATGGTGTTCCGGCGCAGTTGATGCGCCTATCTGATACAACCCTTTACCCACGCAAACGTTGCAACTTTGATGCTGTTGTCGTCAATCAGACACAAGGCCCGCTCCTGGATGGTACGGGCCTTGTGATTTCAATATTGATTATTGTGCTTCGGGATTTTCGGCCGAAATACACCTGTTATCCCGTCACTTATACCCAACCACGCAAGCGAACTGCCTCCGCTACACGCTGTACAGCGACCAAATACGCCGCAACACGCATGGAAACACCGCGCTGTGAATACATCTTGTACACCGCATCAAACGCCGCGGTCATTTTGCGATCCAATTCTTCATTGACGTGATATTCAGACCAGTAGAATTGGTAGCTATTTTGCACCATCTCGAAGTACGAAACGATCACACCACCAGCGTTGCACAGGAAATCGGGTATGATGAAGATGCCATTCTCGCCCATAATCGTATCCGCTTCCGGCGTCGTCGGGCCGTTAGCCATTTCAGCGACGATTTTGGCGCGAATTTGGGCGGCGTTGGCCGAAGTTATCTGATTTTCGATAGCTGCCGGAATCAACACATCGACATCCAACGTCAGTAAATCGTCGTTGTTGATCGGATGTGAACCGGGGAAGCCGGCAATGCCGCCGGTACGGCGCTGATGTTGGCTTAATTCATGATAATCGATGCCGCTGCGTTTCTCAATGCCGCCAAATTCGTCACTGACGGCGATCACAGTCATGCCCAGAATCTCGGCAGCCAGTTTCACCGCATATGATCCGACGTTACCAAAGCCCTGGACAGCGCAGGTTGCGCCTTCCAGATTCATGTCTAGCATATTGGCAGCTTCGCGGATGGCATAGATGCCGCCCATTGCTGTCGCCGGTGTGCGGCCTGCAGATCCGCCTAACGGAACCGGCTTGCCGGTAATGACGCCGGGTTCACGAAATCCCATCAGCGTTTCGTATTCGTCGATCATCCACGCCATGATTTGTGGATTGGTGTTGACATCGGGTGCCGGCACATCCTGGGAGACGCCGACAATGCGGGCTACCGCACGCATATAGCCGCGACTCAGGCGTTCAAGCTCGTTGCGTGACAATGTGCGCGGATTGCAGATGACGCCACCTTTTGCGCCACCCAGCGGAATATCGGCCACGGCGGTTTTCCATGTCATCCATGCGGCCAGTGCGCGCACGGTATCGATGGTTTCATCGGGATGGAAGCGGATGCCGCCTTTGGCGGGGCCACGTGCATCATTGTATTGTACGCGAAAGCCGCGAAAGACGCGGGTGCTGCCGTCGTCCATGCGCACGGGAATGGTGAAATGGAACTCGCGCATGGGTTCGCGCAGAAAAGCGTGCATGTCAGGATCAAGACGCAATTCTGCAGCGGCTTCGTCTAGCTGGGCTTGCGCAATGGCAAACGGGTTGAGGTTTTCTCTAATGTCGGTTCTGGTCATCGATTTCATGATCGCCATGCTCCATCTGGCTGAATTGTTGGTTACGATGCAAACTGCGCATTGTGACGGGCCGGATTGCAGACGGATTTGTGCCTGTTTCGGCCGAAATGACAATCGCGCTTGTTTCTTTTCTCACTTAGTATAGTTTACACAAGCAACAGGAGAGGATCATATTACAGAATTCACAAAAACACCAAACGATCTTCACGTTTTCAGGCGACGCCAGCCCGATGATCGCTACTATGTCGGAGCCAGATATCGGCCGAAAATTGAAATGCTTTTACCGCTTTGATACACTTCTCCGACAGATCAAATGTGAGCATAACATGCAAATTGCAGTAGACCAAATCGCCATTGCTTTTGTTGTCAGTCTCGTCATTGTCATGCTGGCACTCTGGCGTGGCTGGCTTTCTTCGTCCGGTGCTGTCGGTGCATTGCTTGTCGGTACATTGACGATGGGCTTTGGTGGCTGGGTGTGGGGTATCCTGCTCGGCGTCTTTTTCATCAGTTCGAGCGCCTTGTCCCATTTTCGAGAAGAACAGAAGCGGCAGGCGGCTGAGAAATTTGAGAAAGGATCACGCCGTGACATCATGCAGGTTTTTGCCAACGGTGGTCTGGGTTCGATCATCGCTGTGTTTAGCGCCGTCTGGCCGTCGCCTATCTGGTTTTGGTTGTTTATCGGTGTGATGGCGACGGTCAATGCTGATACCTGGGCTACTGAATTGGGCACGTTGAGCCGCAAACCACCGCGTTTAATCACATCAGGACGCATTGTCGATGTCGGCACGTCCGGCGGCATTTCGCTGTTGGGTACAGCGGTATCATTTGCCGGTGGCGCGTTGATCGGGCTTGTCGCCGGTGTGTTGACTGGTCCGGACGGGTGGTGGTTTTTGTTTATGGCCGGTGGTTTGGGTGGATTGGCGGGCAGTTTGTGCGACAGTTTGCTCGGCGCAACGGTGCAGCGCATTTACTGGGATGATGTCAAGCAGAAAGAAACGGAGAAACAACACAAATACGGGCGTGTGATGGCGCCACTGCGCGGATGGGGTTGGATGAACAATGATGTAGTTAATCTGCTGTCGTCGTTCTTCGGGGGACTTGTTGTCGTTGTCCTGGGATTGTGGTTTTCATGAGTGTCGTTTCAGATTGTGGGGTATCCGGCGGCTAATCAGCGTGCTGCATTGTTGACGATTGTGTACTATTCTGAATTCAAGTGTATATCATGTGTTTGTGGTGTTGAGTAATGGTCCAGGGTATCGGCCGAAATATGCGTCAGTTTTTTGTAATGTTTGTTCTCGTATGCGTTGCTGCGATCATCAGCGGTTGTGTTGCCGCTGCGGATGCGACACCGCCGAGTGACCCGGTAACGGCTACCGTGCTACCAACCGTTACAGCGACCGATATGCCTGAAATACAGGTGACAGAGACCGAGTCGGCCGAAGCCGTAGCCGACGACGCCCCCCCAACTGCAACACCTACATTAGCACCCACCGCTACACCAGTCTCTACCACGGCACCGGACTCGACAGCGACAGCGACACCAACACCGCGCACGTTTGCCGCACTCGATCCCAGCTTGCCCACGCCGCCCGTGCCCATCCCGACAGCGGTCCCGCCATTTTCCAAGCCGGACAATATCATCAACATCGTTCTGGTAGGCAACGACGGCGCATACAAACAGGGCGGACGCACCGACACCATCATCATCGCGTCGATAAACACCGAAACCGAGACAGCGACGTTGCTCTCAGTACCACGAGACCTTTACGTCTACATTCCGGGCTGGACAATTGAACGCATCAATCTGGCGTTGCCACACGGCGGCGGCGCAAATTACCCCGGCGGCGGCCCACAATTGCTCAAAGACACGATACTCTTTAACCTCGGTATCGAAATCGACTATTATGCCCGACTCGGATTTGATGGATTCAAAAAAGTCATCGACACACTCGGCGGGGTCGAAATTGTCAATACTTGTCCGCTCGAAGATTGGCGCTTGATCGAGCCGGACATGGATCCGACGGTCGAAGAAAACTACGAACGCTTCACGCTCGATGTCGGCGTCCACGAAATGGACAGCGACCTCGCGCTTTGGTATGCACGCTCGCGCCGTTCGACAAACGATGCCGACCGAACGCGTCGTCAGCAGCAACTGCTCTCCGCCATGCTCAGCAATGGCGTGGACGCAGGCTTGATCGCTGAACTGCCATCACTTTGGGCTGTTTATCGTGACGAAATAGAAACCGATTTTGATCTGCCGACGTTGTTGCGGCTGGCGTCTCATGCGAGCGCCATTCGCGAGAATGGATTGCGCCATCTTTCGCTCAATCAGGCGCTTGAGTCAGGCGATTTGCTGCCGGAGACGAATAAATGGATTTCGCTGTTGCGTTGGGATGACGCCGCACCTGTATTGGGTCAATTGATGTCGCCGGCGGCGTTGGGACGGTCATCGCGTGCGCCATTGACTGTCGAGGTGATCGCCGAATACGAGGAAGATTTTCAACTGGCGGCCGAAAATCTGACGTGGTGGGGATTCATACCTGTCTACACACAACTTGACACGACCAAGCCGATCAGTACAACGATCACGTATCACGGCGAAAATTTCAAGGGTGCGTACGACGATCTGATGAGCTGGATTTTCCACAATCAGCCAGTAACATTGGAACCGGATGCCACGGCAGCGACCAACTACACTGTTATTCTAGGGCACACCTTTAATCCTTGTCGCAATCCACTTTACTACGATCCCGACCGACAGTGACCGCTGCATCGGACAAATGATTTTGGCGTTCGCCTCACGTTTGATCTCGCTAAACTTCTATCAGGGTTGCGGTGCGCGGCGTCGTTGCCATGGCCACTGACCTACAGTGACATCGCGGCGTTGGAAGCTGATCAAGGCCAGTAGCAGTGCTCCCAACCCAATACCCAGCAGAATGAGGATGTTGTTGACATCTGGACTGTCGGTCAGCGCAGCACCGGCACCGTAATAGTAAAACGGCGAGAATGGTTGCAGCGTTTCCAGCGACGGTGAAATTGCCGCCAGATTGTTGATGAAATAGGCGGCGATGAGGATGATCAGGCCGATCATCAAGGCGTGTATACGGCGTGGCAGGAAGGCGCCGAGCAGCATACCGAGCATGGCAAATGCAAAGCAGAGCGGCCACGGTTCCAGTGATCCCAGCAGTAGTTTCTCTAGCGTGATGGACGATTCGAGTTGATCCTGAATGGCGAGAAATGCGACAGCGTAGCCCAGAAAGGCGATGAAAAGGACGAGGGCGACGGCCACAGCCAATGCCCAGGCTTTGGCGATGACGATACGCCGTCGCCGTAGCGGCATGGCGAGTACATTTTCGAGTGTGCCGTTTTCTTCTTCACCGGCCAATGCATTGACGCCGGCGATCAGCGCGTAGGCGGCTGCCATCAAACCCATGAACGGGATGTACATGCTCAACATGCTCAAGGCAGAGTCGATATTGGTGGTGATGCCCATCGCAGCGTAGATGGCGATTGATTGCAGGTCTATGGCACCGAGTTGTGAAGCCAATTCCGGCGCAATCGCGGTGACCATTGCGCCGTATGCGGCCAAACCGAGACCCCAGCCGAAGATGGCAACACGCCGTTTCACGAGTTCAACCCAAAATAATCTAAACATGATTGTCGGCTCCTTTGCCGTAATAGGCGAGGAAAACTTCTTCGAGCGAGAGGTCGAGTGTTTCGATGTCGATGATGCCTTTTCCGGCGACGGCCCACATGAATTGGTCGAGGTTTTGACTGATTTCGACTGTGTAGCGATTTTCGGCCGAATCGAGTACTTTCACACCCTCTATCAACAGTGTCTCGTTAGGAATCGGTTCACGCACCCACAGTCGTATACGGTGAAATGAGCGGTGCAGCAACTCGTTGACGCTCTCCACGGCGACCAGTCTGCCGTTACGGATGATACCGGCGCGGTCACACACCGCTTGCACCTCGGGCAAGTTGTGCGACGAAAAGAACACCGTGCGACCTTCCTCACGCGTTTCGCGCACCAGATCGAGCACTGTCTGTTGGACGAGCGGGTCGAGTCCACTGGTTGGCTCGTCGAGAATCAACACATCGGGTTTGTGCATCATGGCGGCGATGAGGCCCAGTTTTTGTTTGTTGCCGCGTGAGTATTCGCGAATGCGCCGACTGATATCGAGATCGAGACGCCCGTACAGTTGTCGCCGATAGTCGGCGTCGGCCTTGCCGCGTATGGCATCGAGCATGTTGAGGTAGCTGCGACCGCGCATATTGCCGGGCAATGCCAGTTCTCCGGGTAGATAGCCGACGTGTTGACGGGCCGCAATACCTTCTTTTTGGCAATCGTAGCCGAAGATCGATGCTGTACCGGTTTTCGGCCGAATCACATCGAGTAACAAGCGCAGCGTTGTTGTCTTGCCGGCACCGTTTGGCCCCAAAAAGCCAAACACTTCACCTTTAGCGACGGTCAAATCGACGGCATCAATGCCGCGATGTTTACCATAAGAATAACTCAACTGTCTGGTCTCGATGGCATAATCGGGATCGTGCATGGTGTCTCCAAATCAGGGTGAACGCTGGTACGCATACAGATGCTATTGTAACAAATGGTTGTGCGCAGCAATATTCATACTGCCACATCGTAACACGTTCTTTTTTGTTGAGTCAAACCTAACTTCCCAGAAAAGCGCGGCAGACCCCAGGGGTTTGGGCGTATTGCCGGAGGTAAACTCATTCTATTGCGAAACCCCTGGGGTCTTTTCCCGGAAAATTTGAGAAGATACAGTCAAATCACATTTAGGCAGTGAACCAACGGCACAGCAGCAGATTGTTTGTTATGATTTGCGGGGAACTACAATTATCAATAGTTGCCCGCTATCAATCCAGACCGTTGCAGGGGTTGATGTGTAAAAAAGACTGCGAGGTACGTATTTTATGTCTGACGAAGATCAACTTTCCGGCAGTAGTGGTGCAGTTGCCCTTGCTATCATCATGCCCGTCGTCATTGCGCCTTGTGTTGTCTTTGGCGTATTAGCATTGGTGTTGCTACCGGTGTTTTTCTCAGGCAACAGTAGTGTGGCAGACGGTCTTCCCAATCGCCTGGTGCTGGTGAATACAGCCGGTCAAATTGAAACGGTCGCGCCAACGGGTGAGCAAAGACGCACGCTAACTGCGTCAGATATGTTCTATCAATTCCCATCGTGGTCGCCGGAAGATGACGCTATCGCTGTTATTGGCAGTGATGGTAGCCGTGGTGGAATTTTCGTGCTGGAAGATTCGGCCGATTCGCGTCCACGCACCATTTATCAGGATGCCGATGCGCCCATTTATCATTATTGGTCGCCGGACGGCACGCAAATCAGTTTCATCGCCAACCATTCGCGCAGTTTAGGTTTGTATATGGCAGCACGAGACGGCGTAACGGATCCGGTTTTGTTGACGACTGGGCAGCCGTTTTATTGGGATTGGCACGATGACGGCAGTGAGATGTTGATCCATACCGGTGTGCCTGGTGGGCGCACCGCAAGGCTGGCGTTCATTGCGCCTGACGGCGACGGTAGCGGTGATTCAATTGCTGAACCGGGCTTTTTCCAATCGCCAGACATAGCGCCAAGCGGAGCGTATGTGGCATATGCGCAAGTGGATGAGTCGCAGCGTCAGGTGGTCGTGCGCAATATGGTAACAGGTGATGAAACCCTTCTCGATCACAATCAGACGACTGCGTTGGCCTGGAATCCGCAGGGCGATCAACTGGCGTTTGTCGCGCCGCCGGATTCGGCCGAAACCGGGTCGTTCGGGCCACTGCATCTGATCGATGCGACGACAGGCGCAGAACGGGTGCTGGTCGAAGACTTTGTGCTGGCCTTTTTCTGGTCGCCGGATGGTCGACAGATCGCCTATCTGACGCTGCGCCCGGAATTTCAAGGTAGTGAATCGGCCGATGCGACCTTGCAGCGTATTGCACAGCGCCACCCGCGTGTTACGCTTGATTTGTGGGTAACAACTGTGGGAGACGGCGCTGAGGAAGATTCGGCCGAATGGATCGCCGTCTTTGAACCCAGCCTTCTGTTTTTGACCCAGTTTCTGCCGTTTTACGATCAGTACAGCCGCAGTCATGCACTCTGGTCACCTGCCAGTGACGCCATTGCCCTCCCCATCCAACTCGGTGAAGAACCTGTCATCGCCGTCTTTCCCAGCGATGGCTCCGAACCGACGATAATTTCCGATGGCCTTGTTGCATTCTGGAGTCATCGTTAATGCCGTTAGGCGGGTTTCACATCACTGCTTTCATTGACAGCTACCGTATAATCGTTTAACTCTTTGCACAAGAGAAGGAAGCCATTTATGAAATACTCCATCCTTGGTTCGACCGGTATCAGAGTGTCCCAGATCGCGCTCGGCACAGCCACCTTTGGAGTCGCACCGACTGCGGAGCACACCGATCGACTCGTCGGCGAAGCGCTCGACCTTGGCATCAACTTCGTTGACACCGCCGACGTGTACGGAAATATGCCAGTCTTCGACCGGCCAGGTGCTCCTGCTGCGGCCGATCGGGAACCTGCCGAGCAACTCATTGGTCGAGCACTCCGTGGTCGCCGCGACGAGGTAGTGATCGCCACCAAGTCCAACGGGATCGTTGGGCATGGCGTCAATGACCGTGGCCTGTCGCGCAGGCATATCATCCGCCAAGTCGAAACGAGCCTACGTCGCTTAGAGACCGACTATATCGACCTCTACTATGCCCACGACCCCGACCCGCACACACCGCTGGAGCAGACCCTCGCAGCTTACGACGACCTTATTCGGCAGGGCAAGATCCGCTATGTCGGGCTGTCCAATCACCCCGCTTGGCTGGTCACCCGTGCCCTGTGGATCGCGGACGATCGTCGTCTAAACGCGCCTGTCGCCGTGCAGGTTAAGTACAATCTCATTGACCGATCTGCTGAACGCGAACTTGCGCCCGCTTGTGAGCAATTCGGGCTGTCTATCATCCCCTACGCGCCGGTGCACGGTGGCTTGCTTGCCAGTCTTGATGTTCTCGCCCGGGACGTCGCTGGAGATCAGCGATTCCAGGGTTCCGGGTTCCCCGAGTCCGAAATCGCCATTGCCCGCGAGGTCGAGCGACTCAGCCGTGCATGGGGACTACAACTATATCAGGTCTCGCTCGCTTGGTTACTGTCGCGCCCGGCAGTCGCATCAGTCATTGTTGGAGCCGAGACCCTAGACGAACTACGCGCTAACGCGACAGCGACTACCGTCCAGCTTGAAACGGTGCAACTAGATGCGCTTACTGCGCTAGCCAACGAGCCTGCAGCCTTTTATCACCGTGCCGGTGACGGACCGAAACGACAGCCTGCAACAACCGACCCAGCCGACCCCGAAGCCCTAGCTCCGGTAAAGTCTTCTTGATGGCTGCGGTCAGCGTCTTTACCGTACCGTTTCTTATCGAATGCTGTCTTTGCTTCGTTGTGTGGGGCTGAAAAAGCATTGTCTGACACGACTCCGCAAACGCCACGCCTGATTGGCAAAGTCAAGATTCTGCAAGAAGCGGCGGTCAAAAATTACTCTTTGCTTTTCGGCAAAGTATTGGTTAGATTCACAAATTTTGCCGACTTTACATCATTAAGGGGAAAGTCGAGAACAATGATGAAAGCGCATGTGAAAAGGCGCGTAAAAAGCTGCAAACGATTTCAATGTTATTATTTCGTGTGCTTGCTCGCCGCCTAACGAGCTTGCACCTGACCTACGACAGGTGAAGCAGGCGTTCGGTGATGGTTGACGGGGACACACAACTGCTTGGTCTGCTGGGATGGCCTGTGGCGCACAGCCACAGTCCGGCACTGCACAATGCGGCAGCCGCAGCATTGGGATTGAATATCGTCTATGTGCCGCTGCCGGTGGCGCCGGAGCAACTGGGCGATGCGGTTTGTGGTGTGGCGGCGCTGGGCTTTCGCGGTGTCAATGTCACGATTCCGCACAAGCAGACGGTGATGGCGCTGCTCGACCACATTGACGATGCCGCGTTGGCAATCGGTGCGGTGAACACGATTGTCATCGATCACGCCGGTGAACAGCCGGTAACGTCTGGTTACAACACTGATTGGTCGGGATTTTCGGCCGATTTAACGGCCAACAACATCCCCTTTGCCGGTCGCGATTGCATTGTGCTCGGTGCAGGTGGCTCGGCACGAGCCGTCGTCTACGCATTGGCGCAAGCGCAAACCAACGTCCATCTGTTTGCCCGACGTCCCCAACAAGCCCGTGACCTGATCGCCGACTTGCGGCCCTGGTGCGGCGCAGCAGAGTTGGTCGCACACGCACTCGACGAGTTGGGCGACATCCCGTTTTCTTCACCGCTGATCGTCAATACAACGCCGTTGGGCATGACGCCCTATGGTGAGTACTCTCCGTGGCCGGAGCTTGTGCCGCTGCCATCGGGCTGCATCGTCTACGATTTGGTGTACAATCCGCGCGAAACGCGCCTGATGCAGCAGGCAAATTATGTCGGTTGCCGCGCTGTCAACGGACTGGGTATGCTGTTGCGACAAGGCGCACAAGCTTTTGCCCTGTGGACGGGGTGCGAACCAGATCTCGCCGTTATGGCGGACGCGCTGCCATAGCACAATCCGGTTTGACCGTGGCGTTGCGCCACCTGACCAGATTGCGGCAAAATCGAAGGAACGTAGCATGTTTGACGGATTGCGTGATTTTACCCTCGGGCTGGGAATAAACATCGATTTCATTCCCGATTTGGTCCTGGCAGCGCTTATCATCCTGGTCGTCATTGTGGCGCTGCGGCTGGCTGCATCAATTGCCAATACCCTCATTCGCGTTGGATGTGCCGTCGTCACAATCGTCATCATTGTCTACGTGCTGCTACAATTGTTCACATGACACTGTTCGAATCTGTTCGAAAACGCTTCATTTGGGTGGCATTGCTGGCTGTATTAGCGTTGATTTTGGGCGCATGTGCCGACGATGCGGGTAATGGTCAGGTTGAGACGCCGCTTTCGGCCGAAATCATTCCTGCCACCAACACACCCATTCCCCCGACAAACACGCCGTTACCAACCCCGACGCCAACCGCCACACCGCGCCCATTGGCCGCTACGGTTAATGGCGAGCCGATTTATCTCGAGGCTTACGAGAGCGAATTGGCGATTCAGGAAGTGCAGTTTAGCGGTCTCGATCCGCGCAAAGCGGCGCTGGAGAAGCTGATCGAAGATGTGTTGATTGCCCAGGAAGCGGCGCGGCGCGGCATCGGCATCACGCCGGAAGAGGTAGATGCTGCCATTGCCGAGACTGTCGCCAAAATCGGCCCGGAAGCGTATCAATTGTGGCTGGCGGAAAATGGCTACACAGAAGCGACCTTTCACGATGCCGTTGCTGCGGAGTTGCTGCGCACGCGTGTGCTGGAAGATGTGACGGCTGACGTGGGCGATTCGGCCGAATTTGTCCGTGCCCGCGTCATTCAAACGGACAGCGCCGAAGATGCCGCTGAAGTCGTCTTTCAGTTACAGGGCGGTGGTGACTTTGTGACCTTGCTCGATCTCTACTCAACCGATCCCAACAAAGCGACTACACGTGGCGACATCGGCTGGTTTACACGCGGCATGCTTACTGTGCCCGAACTGGAAGACGCTGCCTTTGCCTTGCAGCCCGGTGTATTCAGCGATGTCATATCCGTCACCACCGGTATCACGACCTATTACGTCGTTCTCGTAACAGACCGCGATCCGGCCCGCCCATACACTGCCGTACAGCAGCAGCGCCTCATCAACGAAGTGGCGACAGCGTGGCTCGAAGAAACGCGGGCGCAAGCAGTCGTCGATGTGCTGGTCGGTCTTGATTAACCACACATGGGTAACCTGTATCTCGTTGGCACACCCATCGGCAATCTGGAAGATATGACCTTTCGCGCCGTGCGCGTGTTGCATGAGGTCAGCGTGATCGCGGCAGAAGATACGCGCACGACCGGCAAATTGCTCAAACGCTATGCCATTGAAACACCGTTGGTCAGTTACCATGAGTTCAGCGGGCCGGAAAAGGTCGCCGAATTGGTGGCGCGATTGGCTTCGGCCGATGTGGCGCTCGTCTCTGATGCCGGCATGCCGTCGATATCCGATCCCGGTTATCGACTCGTTCGCGCAGCCATCGATGCCGGAATAAACGTGATCCCCATTCCCGGGCCATCGGCTGTGTCGACGGCGCTGATTGCCTCCGGTTTGCCGACTGACAGCTTTCTCTTCCTCGGATTTTTGCCGCGCCAACAAAAAGCACGCCGCGCTGCGCTGCAAGATGCGGCGCCATTGCCGCATACTTTGATCGTCTATGAGTCGCCTAACCGGCTGACAGCGCTCCTGGAAGACATAGCTGCGGTACTCGGCCAGCGGCAACTGTGTGTGGCGAGGGAATTGACCAAGCTGTACGAAGAGCTTGTGCGCGGTACGCCTGCAGCGGCGCTGGCTCATTTTGGCAGCGAACAGGTGCGTGGTGAAGTGACGGTGGTGATCGCGGGAGCAGAACCCGATTCGGCCGAATGGGATGAAAATCAGGTGAGAGCGGCATTGGCGGCTGCCCTGACCGACGGCTTGTCGCGCAAAGATGCCGCAGCACAGGTTGCTGCCGTTGCCGGTTGGCGCAAACGCCATGTGTATGACCTGTCACTCACATTGAGCTGAAACAATCGTGCTGCGTGTCGTTTGCACTGCGCAAGGCGCTTGAGTAAAATAGCAGTTCATTGCCGGATAGTTTAATGGTAGAACAGTGGACTCTGAATCCATTAGTCTTGGTTCGAATCCAGGTCCGGCAGCCTAAATATGATCCCATACAAAAAACGCGAGCTACCCTTACTGCCTCGCGTTTTTGCATTTTGGCGACGAATAGAAAGCATCTGCAACTGATGTCGACCGGCTGGAGAGCACCATGTTACGACAAATAGCTACCTTCCTCCTTTTCACTATCTTGCTGACTCTGATTGCCTGTGGCGGTCAGGAAGAAGCCACGCCCACTGCCGTGCCACCTGAACCGACGGCGACGCCGGAGCCAACGGCAACACTTACGCCGGAACCGACGGCAACGCCAATTCCTGCGACGAATACGCCTGAGCCAACGGCCACACCCGAATCTGATTCGGCCGAAACTGACACAACCACTGCGCCTGTCGGGTACTGGGAGGGTGTGATTGCGACCAGCGGCGTCGAGATTGGAATCAATGTCGAGTTCATCAGTGACGCTGATGCGTTGGTCGGGACAATTGACATCCCACAGCAAGGTGCAATTGGTTTGCCGCTGGAAAATATCACGCTCGACGGCGACCAACTGCATTTCGAGATCGCCGGTGTGGGTGCGCAGTTTGACGGTACAGTTTCGGCCGAAACCATTGCCGGCGACTTCGTGCAAGGTGAGGCTACCGGCACATTCGAATTGACGGCTGCCGAACGCGCCGTCGACGACAGTGCAGAAGTTGAGGTTGATTTGCCTTACAGCGTAGAAGAGGTTATGTGGGCCATCGACGATACAACTGTTGGGGCAACATTGACCTTGCCTGAAGGAGACGGCCCATTTCCTGCCGTCATCATGGTGGCAGGTAGCGGTCCCACCGACCGCGACTGGAATTCTCCGTTGCTGCCCGGCACAAACGGCAGTGCCGCGCTGTTGGCCGATGCCCTTACCCGCGCGGGCTACGCGACTTTGCGCTACGATAAGCGCGTTACAGGCCCAAACGCAGCCAGCAACATGGCGAAATTGATGGGCCAGTTGAGCATGCAAAGCCATCTCGATGAAGTGGCCGGCGGTGTGGCATTATTGGCAGATCACGACGCTGTCGACGCATCACGCATTTTTGCGCTCGCCAACAGTGAGGGGACACTCCACGCGCTCAATTACCAGCGTCAGGCGACCAATACGCCGCTTGCCGGGTTGATCCTGGCAGCGCCGCCGGGACGAACTCTCGCTGAGGTGTTGCGCGCGCAAATCGAACCGCAATTAGCCGGAACTCTCGATCCTGAAGGGATGCTGGCGCTGTTTGACGAGGCAATTGCCCGTTTCCTGGCCGGTGAGCCGGTCGCACCCAGCCCGGATCTGCCTGAAGGTTTGCAGCAACTGTTGCTTAGTTTGGAAACGCCAGCCAATCTGCCTTTCACACGCGAATTATTTGTGGTCGATCCGGCTGAGTGGTTGACGGAGGTAACGGTGCCTGTGCTGGTGTTGATCGGCAAGAAAGATATTCAAATCGATTGGGAGACAGATGGCGCTCGTCTGGAGGAAGCGGTGGGCAACAGCGCTACGGTGACGTTTGTGTATCCCGAGAATGCCAATCATATACTGAAGTATGAGGAAAAATCGGCCGATGCGTTGACAGCGGCCGATAGTGTCAATTACAATGCCGCCGATCGTATTCTCGATGACGAAGCATTATCTGCTATTCTGGAGTGGTTAGCTAACCAATAATACGACTGCAAAGCGCAGCAACAACATCTCGTCTTGTTCTTTCGGCGGCCAGACGCCTCAATTTGTAGCGGTAGGGTAAACCCTGAGAAAAGTTGGGTTAACCTTACCATTCGGCTATACTCCATTTATCAACCGCAAGCCGAGAAGAGTGGCGTTATTTGCCCTCCATTTTCGTCTTCTGGACTGCACACCCACCGTTCCCACTTGCCGCTGTAAAATAGACCGACTCGATGGCTCATTGCCAGAGGTGGATTCGTCATGGAAAACCTTGAACAAGTCAAGCTCATTCAGGGCGGGATGGGTGTATATGTATCTCACTGGCGGCTGGCTCGCGCCGTTGCCATGCAGCGGGCTGGCATTACGGCTGGCACAGTCTCGGGGACAGCACTCGACGTTGTCTATGTGCGGTTGCTGCAATTAGGTGATCCCGGCGGCCACGCACGGCGCGCATTACAGGCACTCGACGATAAATTCGGGGTGGCAATCGGCCGAAAAATCTGCGACAAATATTTCATTGCAGGCGGCAAGGCGCCCGAAGCCCGTTATCGCAGCGCACCAATGCAGATCGTGCAGCGGCATGATGGATCGCGCACGTTTGCCTTGCCCAACGGATCGGCCGAAACGGTACTGCTCAAACTGGACGACGACATTATCGAACTGCTGATCGCCACTGGCTTTGCTGAAGTGTGGCTGGCCAAAGAAGGGCATGACGGCAATATATTCATTAACTTCCTTCACAAAATCGAACTACCGCTGATCTATGTCCTATATGGCGCTATGCTGGCTGGTGTTGATGGCGTTGTTGTCGGCGCAGGTAACCCGGACAGATTACCTGCTTTGTGTCAGCAACTGACCAACCACGAAGCGGTCGTGCATGAAATCTCAGTGCTTTACCGCGAAACGGGCGAAGAATTTGCGATTGTATTTGATCCTAAACAGATCGTCGACGGCAAATTTACTGCGCAACCAGTGGAAAAACCGGCGTTTCTGGCGATTGTGTCACTGGAACGACTCGTACAAGCACTGGCTGAAAGTGATACCGCCCCTCCCGACGGCTTTATCATTGAGCATCATACGGCGGGTGGTCACAATGCCAATCCGCTGGGGCCACCCACGCGCGACGAACTGGGACAACCGATTTATGGTGAGCGCGATGAAGCGGATCTGGCTGCCATTCGCGCCGTTGGCATCCCGTTTTGGCTGGCAGGTGGCTACGGAAGTGGCCCCAAATTTCGCGACGCGTTGGCAGCAGGCGCGAACGGTGTGCAGGTTGGCACGATCTTTGCCATGTCGGAAGAATCGGGCATGAAGCCGGAATACCGCAATGCCATTTTGTCTGCGATGAAAGAGGGCGCTGATGACGATGAATTGGTGCGCACGACCACGTTCTCACCAACTGGTTTTTCCTTCAAAGTTGCGCAATTGGAAGGGACGCTTTCTCAGGCTGATGTCTATGCTGATCGACCACGTATTTGCGATATTGGTATGTTACAACAGCGTGGCTTCAACAAACCGGATGCACATGGTAAACGCACATTATTTCAACGTTGTCCTTCGGCACCCGTGGCGTCTTATGTGAAGGATCGAGGCCTGGAGCGCAACACTGAGGATCGGCGTTGTTTGTGTAATGGCTTGCTCGCTACTGTCGGGCTGGGTCAGGTGAAGAAGATTCAGGGTGAATGGGTGGAAGAGCCGGCGATTGTAACGCTAGGCAATCATCTGGATGGCGTGCGCCGTTTGTCGCGTCAGGGTCAGGTGCCGTACCATGTCGAGGATGTGGTTGCGGACATTTTAGGGTAGCTGAAATCAATATTGCGGCAATACTCAGCAAGCCGTTAACAACGGGTGGCTTGTTTGACAGGGATCACGGCGTTTGCTAGAATCTCACAACGTATGGCCCCATTCGTCTAGCGGCCCAGGACGTAGCCCTCTCAAGGCTAAAACAGGGGTTCGAGTCCCCTATGGGGCATTAATTCAAGAGGCTTCGCCGGCTGGTGGAGCCTTTTTTTGTTGCAGTCATTGAATTATGTCGGAAGAGACGACCACACCTGCTATCGATCGCCGCCGTTATACGCGCATTACACGCTTTTTTGGCGGTGTCATCTTTAGTTTCATCTTTTGGGATGTCGTGCTGGGCAGAATCCCAGTGGTGCGACGCTATGTCAGACGATCCCGCACGGAACGCTATCGCAAACAATCACGCCGTTTCCGCGAGTTGGCCGTCAGTATGGGTGGCGTCATGATCAAGCTGGGCCAATTCCTCAGCGCCCGGGTCGATATTTTGCCCAAAGAAGTGACTGATGAATTGAAAGGTCTGCAGGATGAAGTGCCGCCGGTACCACTCGATCAGATTCGTGCCGCCATTTATGCAGAACTGGGTGATCCGGCGCTTTCGTTTGCTGAGGTTGAAACGGAACCGATGGCAGCTGCGTCATTGGGTCAAACGCACCGTGCCTGGTTGCTGCCTGACGAAGATGAGGACGGCAATCCGGTTTCACAGCGCGGCGCGGCGGTTGTCATTAAAGTGCAGCGTCCTGATATTGAGACAGTTGTCACGACTGATTTGGAAGCGTTGCGTGTGGTTGCACGCTGGATCATGAAATATCGGCCGATAGGCCGCCGCGCCAATGTGCCCGCTCTGATGGAAGAGTTCGCGGTCACTTTGTGGGAAGAACTCGACTACATGCTCGAAGCAGACAATGCGGCTCGCTTCCGCGCCATGTTTGCGCATGATCAAGGCGTCAACATTCCTGAGTTTTACCCCGATCTGTGTACGAGTCGCGTGCTAGTGATGGAAAATGTCGAATCGATCAAAATTACGGATGTAGAAGGGATGACTTCTGCCGGCATCGATCCGAAGATTGTGGCTGACAAGCTGCTGGAGGTGTATTTTCGTCAGATTTTTGAGGAAGCGTATTTCCATGCCGATCCGCATCCCGGCAATTTATTCGTGCGTCCGTTAGGGCCGGATCCGGCTGCTGCGGTGGTTGAGGTTGAGGAAGGGGTTGATTCGGCCGAAACCGAGACGCCGCCCGCTCCGCGCCCATTTCAGATTGTCTTTGTCGATTTCGGCATGGTTGGGCGTATTGAAGCATTGCGGGCGCGACTGCGCAAAGTCCTCGTCGCTGTTACCCAGCGCGACGCCTACACGTTGACACAAGCGTATCAAGAACTGGGTTTTTTCCTGCCCGGCGCTGATCTGGAGCGCATCAATATCGCCAATGCACGGCTGCTCGATCAAATTTGGGGGCGCAATTTGCTCGATTTGTCGCGTCCTGATCCGCGTGAAGTGCAGGAATTGACCCTTGAATTCCGCGATTTGCTCTTTGAGTTTCCGTTTCAGGTGCCGCAGGATTTTATCTATCTGGGTCGCGCCGTCGGCATGTTGTCGGGGTTGGTGTCACAGCTCAATCCCGAAATCAACCCGTGGTATCACATTGAAAAATACGGCGAAAAGGTGATCCGCAGCGAGGAGGGGCGGCAACTAACGCGTGACGTGATCACGGAGACATTCCGGCGCTATGCACGTGTGCCGGCGCAGTTGCAGCAATTTCTCGATTCGGCCGAAGCGGGTCGCCTGCAGATTCGCACTATTCAGGATGAACAAACACGCAAACGCCTGGATCGCCTGGAACGGCGCGTCAGCCAGTTGAACAGCACAGTTCTGGCGGCGGCATTGCTCATTTCGGGCACGTTGCTCTACTTGAATGGCGCAACGATGCTGGGCTACCTCGCGTGGGGCGCGACCGCCGCGTTTGTCTTTTGGTCACTGTTTCGGGCGCGTGGTTGACAGAGGGAAAGCCAAACCGCTATAATTCCGTCTTAACAGCATAGTGAACGGCGATGATGGAGACGAGTACGCCGGTTATCTGTTATGAGCGAGCCTGAGGTGGTGGAAGTCAGGCAAACAGATTCGGCCGAAAATCCCTCCGGAGCTGCTCACCGAAAGAAATCGGTCACGTTTCAGCGACCCGTTTTGAGTAGACTGAGCCGGATTGATTCCACGTTACGGGAATTGCGAGAATGATGGTTCTTGCACTGAGTGTCCGACGGCAACAGCGTCGTTGGGAATTTGGGTGGTACCGCGGAGACAATGCGCCTTCGTCCCAGGATGGGATGAAGGCGTTTTTTATTGGTACGTTGGCCGGTTTGGCAGTTTGATTGAAACATTGCCAAACTATCCAACCAACAAACTATCAAACTAACGACATGACTGAATTACTCTACACAACCAACGCTTACGTCAAACAGTTTGAAGCAACCGTCGTTGCGCACGTGGACGGCGGCGTCATCCTTGACCGCACCGCATTTTATCCGGGCGGCGGCGGCCAGCCGTGCGACTTCGGCACGCTGAGCGACGGCACGACAACCTGGCAAATCACCAAAGTCGGCCGAATTTCCGGCAAACCGGCCCATTTCATCACCGGCGACTTGCCAGACGTCGGCACTGCTGTCACGGGAACGCTGGACTGGGATCGGCGCTACAAGCTGATGCGGACACACACAGCCATGCACGTGTTGTGCGGCGTCGTCTGGCGCGATTACGGTGCGCAGGTGACCGGCGGCAATATGGAACCGCTCAGCGGGCGTATGGATTTTGAGTTTGAGACGCTGCAAAAAGAGTTGGTCGGTGATATTGAGGCTGCAGTCAATGTGGAAGTGACGGCGGGACGACCGGTCACGGTGAACATCTTGCCTCGCGAAGAAGCGTTTCAGATTCCTGACCTGATTCGGACGAAGATCAACTTGCTGCCGGAAGGCATCACGGAAGTACGAACAGTCGAATTGGCTGGGCTGGATTTGCAGGCCGACGGCGGCACGCATGTGGCAAATACGCGTGAAATCGGCCGAATCCGCATCCCGAACTACAAGAGCAAAGGGCGGATCAACAAACGGATTTATGTGGAGCTAGAAGATTGAGCTAGAGATAGAGAAAGAGGATGGCGATAGAGGATGGCGATAGTGGAAAAAACCTCTATCTCTCTACTCTAAACTGATATGCGCTTTTTAGTACATGAACAACCTTACGAGAAGCGGCTGGCCGCCGGATTGTTGCGCTATTCGCTGAATGGTGAGCCGGTTGGAACAAACGAAGCGTGGCGGTTGACGCAAGCGCCCGATGGATTTACGGTGCTGCGCGTTGATTTAGATTCGCGTTCGGCCGAATCGGGCAATAGCTATCTCTACCATCTCGTCAGCGATGGTGACGGCGCACCGCAACGTCTGACGTATCGTTTTTACGGTGGCGACGGTACCGTCGTCAAAGGCAATGTCCTGTTTGAAGCGGACGGTACCACCAACAGCCGCGAGGTCAACGGTTCACGGTATGAGGATGAATTTTCCGGAAATGGCGTATTCTTCTTTCCGTCGAGCGTGGGCCTGGCGTTGTTGGCGCGGTATCCGCAAGTGGAAACAGCCTGGACACTCAATATGTACGATGAGGAGAAATTGGCAGAATTATTCGGTCTGGTGGCCTTTCGGCCGAAAATTACCACAGTTGACAGACAAACAGTGACCATCGGGCACACGCAGCATAACGCCCGACACGTCACCATTGCCTGGGGCGACCAAACCCGTCGCCTATGGCTCAGCGACGACGGCTGGACCCTGAAAATGCAGCGTGATGACGGCCTCACCGCCCTCGAAACCCGCACTATTCGCACGTAACGCAGGTTTCCAAACCTGCACTACAAAAGACAAATGACAAATCAAACAGAACAACCCAAAAAGAAAAAGACAATCAGCGACGACCTGATCTATGAAACCATCCTGGCACGCTGCTACACAGCCGGGCCGGATGGTGCCGTCAAGCCGGAAGCCATCGCACAGGAGCTCTATCCCGAAGAGTGGCAAAGTTTGCTCAAGCGTATCCGCCTCTTCGCCAAAAAGCTGGCGCAGCGCGGCGACATTGTCATTTTGCGCAAAGGGCAACCGGCCGATCCGGAGGACTTTCGCGGCCTGTACAAGCTGCGTATCAGCCCTGATTACGAGCCGGAATCGGCCGAAGAAGCTTAAGCTCGAATCATCCAAGAGGGCCACATGGCAATTCCAGATTACCAGTCCTTAATGTTACCCCTTCTCCAACTTGCCGCAGACGGCAAAGAGCACTCGTTGCGTGAAACCTACGACGTACTCGGTGACAAGTTCCACTTGACCAATGTTGAGCGAAAAGAACTGCTGCCAAGTGGACGCCAGGCAACATTCAACAATCGCGTTGGCTGGGCCAGAACCTATCTCGTTAAGGCGGGCCTACTAAAATCAACACGACGTGGCCATTATTCGATTACCGAACGAGGTCAATCCATTCTTCAACAAAACCCGCTGAGAATTGACGCTGCTTTCTTGCGGCAATTCGAGGAGTTTCGCGAATTTCAGAAGCCAACCGCCAAAAATGAGCAAGTAGCAACTTCTGATATAGACGATTCTCAAACACCGGAAGAAACAATTGAGTCTGCCTATCAAAAAATGCGCAGAGATTTGGCGCAGGAAATACTTGAGACAATCCAAACTTGCTCTCCAGGTTTCTTCGAAAAGCTGGTCGTCGATCTGATAGTCAAAATGGGATATGGTGGTACGCGAGCTGAAGCAGGCAAAGCAGTTGGCGGTAGTGGTGACGAAGGAATTGACGGAATCATCAACGAAGATCGCTTAGGGCTTGACGTTGTGTACATACAGGCCAAGCGCTGGCAAACTACAGTAAGCCGTCCCGAAATTCAGAAGTTTGCCGGTGCGCTGCAAGGCCGGCGAGCGCGAAAAGGAATCTTTATTACGACATCGGATTTTTCGCAGGGCGCTCGCGATTTTGCGTCCCGTATTGATTCAAAGATCGTGCTCATAAGCGGTGACAACTTGGCCGAACTCATGATCGACTATGGAGTTGGTGTCACAACATTTGTCTCATACGACATGAAACGCATTGACTCGGACTATTTTGAAGAGGGCTAGCATGCGAAAACTTAACTCAACTTCATTCGGTAACCTGCGGCGAATTATTGTGGCCGGCGAATGTTGGCAAATTCGCTAGGCATAGTCTGGCCATCACTAATCACTGTTAAATCGGATAGCAATTTGGAAGAAAATCATGGCATTCAAAGATGTAAACAACAAAGTCGATTTTGTGGAGCAGGAGCAAGAAATCCTGAACTTCTGGCGCGACACCGACGCCTTTAACGAACTGCGCCGCCTGCGCGCCGCCAGCGAAAAAGAGCATGGCATCTTCAGCTTCATCGACGGGCCGATCACGGCCAATAACCCGATGGGCGTCCATCACGCCTGGGGCCGCACCTATAAAGATTTGTTCCAACGTTACCAGGCGATGCTCGGCAAAAACCAGCGCTGGCAAAATGGCTTTGACTGCCAGGGATTGTGGGTCGAAGTCAACGTCGAAAAACGGCTTGGCTTCAACAGCAAGCGCGAAATTGAGACGTTCGGCCTCGACAGATTCACACTGGAGTGCAAGCGCCAGGTGCTGAACTACGCCGCTGTCCAGACTGAGCAATCGCAGCGCCTCGGCTACTGGATGGATTGGAATGATCCCGATGAACTGCGGCGCCTGCGCGATCTGCTGATCGAAGACCCCAATCAGGAAATCACTGTGCAAGGGCCAAAAGGGCCAGTCACAGGTACGGTTGAACAGGTCGTCGGTTTGCTCGGTATGCCGGAAATGGGTGGCTCCTATTTCACGTTCAGCGACGAGAACAACTATCAGATTTGGGCATTCCTGAAGAAATGCTTTGACAACGGCTGGGTGTACAAAGGGCGTGATGTCATGCCGTGGTGTGCACGCTGCGGCACCGGCATCAGTCAACACGAAATCGTCACGGAAGGGTATCAGGAAGTCACTCACGAGTCGGTGTTTCTCAGATTTCCGCTAACCAAGAAGACGCCAGGGGTTTCCAAAACCCCTGGCGTCTTGGAAAAGGAGGCGTTGCTGGTCTGGACGACGACGCCGTGGACGCTGAGCAGCAATGTTGCCGCTGCCGTTGGCCCGGAACTCGACTATGTGAAGGTGCAATCGGCCGATGGCTGGACCTACTACCTGGCCGAAGGCGCAATGCAGAACACACTCATCGGCAAAGACAACGAAGTAGTCGGCACGCTGAAAGGGGCTGACATGGTCGGCTGGGAATACAGCGGTCCATTTGACGACATGCCTGCGATCCGGGATGCATTCGCTGCAGCGGGCTACACGCATCGCGTTATCGAATGGGATGAAGTCGGTGCGGAAGAAGGTACAGGCATCGTACACATCGCCCCGGGCTGTGGCGCCGAAGACTTTGAGCTGGCCGGCGAACACAACTTGCCCGTGGTCGCACCGCTGGACGAGAACGGCTATTTTGTGGGAGGCTACGACTGGCAGTCTGGTCAATCGGTCTTCGACGTGACAGACGGCGTTTTCGCCGCATTGGTCAGCACCGGCGCTTTTTACCGCAAACAACGCTACGCGCATCGCTATCCCCATTGCTGGCGCTGCGGCAACGAGCTGGTCTATCGTCTGGTCGACGAATGGTTCATCAACATGGGCGAACTGTACGACAAGCCGCGTGAGGACGTGACGCCTGAGGAAAAGGCGGCCAGTTTCCGCTACCAGATCATGGATTCAGTCGAGCAAGCCAACTGGTATCCGAGTTTCGGCCGAGAACGCGAAATGGATTGGCTGCGCAATATGCACGATTGGATGATCAGCAAGAAGCGCTATTATGGCCTGGCTTTACCGATTTACGAATGCGCCGACTGCGGTCATTTCCACGTCATCGGCAGCCGGGAAGAACTGGAAGAACGTGCGGTTGAGGGCTGGGACGTGTTTGACGGCCACACACCGCATCGGCCGTATATTGACGCGGTCAAGATCGCTTGTCCGCATTGCGGCGCAAACACTGGACGCATCCAGGATGTCGGCAATCCGTGGCTGGACGCCGGCATCGTCGGGATCAGCACATTGCACTACAGTAGCGACCGTGATTTCTGGCGCAAATGGTATCCGGCTAACTGGATTTCGGAGAGTTTTCCCGGCCAGTTCCGCAACTGGTTCTACAGCTTGCTGGCACAAAGCACGTTGATGGCTGACGGCGTTGGGCCGTTCCGGAATTTGTTCAGCTATGCCACGCTCTACGCCGAAGATGGGCGCGAGATGCACAAGAGCTGGGGCAACATGATCGAGTTCAACGAAGCCGCCGACAAGATGGGGGCTGATACGATGCGTTGGCTCTATGCGAGTTGTAAGCCGGAGCAAAATCTGCGTTTTGGCTATCACAACGGTGATGAAACGCGCCGCCGATTCCTGATCCCATTGTGGAATGTGACCAGCTTCCTGGTGACATATGCTAATCTGGATGGCTGGCAACCAGATGTCCACGACCGCAGTGAGACGGATAATCCGGCCAATGCGCAACTGGATCAATGGATCGTCGAGCGCCTCAAAGAGACGACGCTGGCGATGCGCCGTCATCTGGATGGATTTGATGCGCAGCGGGCAACGGTTTCGGCCGAATCTTTCCTCGACGACCTCTCCAACTGGTACGTGCGCCGGTCGCGTCGCCGTTTCTGGCGCGGCGAGATGGACGCCGACAAGCAGGCCGCGTATGAGACGCTCTATCTGGTCTTGATGCAATACATCAAGCTGATTGCGCCGTTTGTGCCGTTCACAGCAGAAGCGATTTACCAGAATCTGGCATTTGGCGACGGCCATGCAGATGATGTGACAGCGTCAATGATGCCCAAGAGCGTCCACCACTGCCTGTATCCGGCTTACAGTGTGGATGCGCTCGATCATGCGCTATTGGACAAAATGGCACTGGCGATCACGGCAGCAAGCCTGGGGCGTGCGGCGCGTAGTTCGGCCGATATCAAGCTGCGCCAGCCGCTGGCCCGCGTGCGCATCAATGTCGGCGCAGAACAGCAGCGCATCGACTTGCTGGAGTTGACTGACGTATTGCAGGAAGAGATCAATGTCAAAGCGATTGAGATCGTTTCTGAAGTCGGCGAACTGGTCGACTACAAGATTCTGCCTGACAATCGGGCGCTGGGGCCGCGTTTCGGCCGACAATTCCCGGCTGTGCGCAAAGCACTGACGTCGCTTGATGCGGCTGCTGTGGCGCGGACGCTGCAGGAAGACGGCGCATTGACGCTCGTCCTGGACGGTGAATCAGTTGTGTTATCGGCCGAAGAAGTGCTGGTGCAGACCGAGGCGAAGGGAGACCTGGCGGTAGCCAGTGATAAAGGCGTGACAGTCGCCGTGGACACGCATCTGACGCCGGAACTGATGCAGGAAGGCTACGCCCGCGACCTGGTGCGGATGCTCAACAATGCACGTAAGGATGCCGGCTTTGAAATCAGCGACCGCGTGATTGTGACGTATTCGGCCGAAGGGGATGTGGCTGACGCTCTGGTCAACTTCAATGACCTGATTCGGTCGGAGACGTTGGCTGATGTGCTGGGGCCGGGTAGTGATGGTGCTTTTTCGGCCGAAGTGACAGTTGGTGGCAGCACAGTAGTACTGAATTTGAGCAAAGTGTGAATTCTGTACAGGTAGCATAATTTATGCTAGAGTTTGAGTGGAATTCAGCCAAAGCCGAGAGTAACATCACCAAACACGGTGTTGCATTTCAAGAAGCGATGACTGTGTTTGGTGATGAGTTAGCAGTGATGGCTAACGATCCAGATCATTCGGCCGAAGAGGATCGTTATATCACACTTGGTATGTCAGTAGACGGAAGGTTGTTATTGGTTTTGCACACATACCGTGGCGACACGATTCGGATCATTAGCTGTCGCAAAGCGACGCGATCGGAAAGAGACTATTATGCAAGCAGAAAATAGTGCAAACAAGGATGACGAACTACGTGCCGAGTACGAATTCGATCAGTTAGAAGTCGTGGGACGCGGTGTTCTCGCAGAGAGATTTCAGCAAAGCGAACGGATGATTCGGTTGGATCCGGATGTATCGTTACTGTTTCCAACGGATGAATCAGTCAATGAAGCATTGCGTTTTCTGATACGTGCTACTGGACAAGCGTCTGCTGCGTCACGGTCTTAGCTGACTTCGGCCGAAGTAACAGTCGGCGGCAGCACCGTGATACTCAACTTGCGCAAAGCATAGCCTCAGTTTGGTGAGAACCACGACTGAATGGTTCGACTGGGGATATTCAAACAGAAACCGGGTTTTGACCAAAACCCGGTTTCTCTTTTTGGTCACTACGGGCTGGTAGCAAGCTAGGGCGCTTTTCACCAGGCTAAGTGACCGTCCGCAAAACAGTTGGCGGAATTGTGCGAACGGTTTATGAGTAAGCGGGTAGCGACAGGCTGTTACGCACCGCGCAGCATGATCAGCAGCATTGTCGTCGGTGTGACGGCGCGTATACTGTGCGGCAGGTGAGACGGCATGTGTGTCCACGCACCGGCAGTCACCCTGTGGGTGTCGTCTCCGAGCGTAATATCGGCCGAACCGGACAAAAAGTGCAGAATGGCCGGAAAAGCACTCGTATGCTCCGACAATTCCTCCCCGGGCGCGAAGCTGAACAAAATCGTCGTCACCTTGTCGTCCTGGTAGACGCGCTTGCTGACGATTGTTTGATCGCCCGTTTCGGGCAGCAAATCGGCCAGATCAGGTACAAATAGATTGGGATGTTGCGGAGTGTCCATCATTCATTCCTCTGACTGTATCGCCATATAATCGGCCGATTGTGCCACCAGTTCACGCAGCACATCCAAATCCACATCGTCCAGCTTGTTGATGTAGAGGCACGACTTGCCGGTTTTGTGCTTGCCTAATTTGTTCAACAGATCGTCGTACTGTTCAAAACCGGGCATGATATACAGTGTCATGTTCTGTTTGCGCGGAGAGAAGCCGGTCACAAACCAGTCACCTTCGCGCCCGCTGGCATACTTGTAGTGATAGCTGCCGAAACCGATAATGCTCGTTCCCCACAGCGCGCCCGGCTCGCCTGTCACTTCGCGCATCAAGTCGAGGATGACAAAACTGTCCTCACGCCGCCGTTTATTCTCTACGCTGTGCAAAAATGCCTCAACATCGCCATCGTTTTTCTGTGTTTTGAGTTCAGTCATAGTGCCTCCTTGAGGATAAGGAATCGGATTCAATGCCAGGAAACGGGGAACGAGATTGCTTGCAGTCTCTACGCTCACCTTCGCAAAGCTCGGTACTCATTGTAATGGGCAGGCGGGGCAATGTCCAGCACAACAAACCGGATTTCGGCCGAAATGCACCCAAATGACCCAGTGTTGCGTAAAGCATGATGTGGACTCCCATATATAAACCGGAGAGACATGATGGCTTCTGATGATACAATGGCTGACCGCTCGGCAAAAATTCGTGAACGACTGCTGCAACTCATGGTAGATGCCGCCCTCGACGGCCACGAATTGACACCGTTTGGCGACATCGGCTTTGGCGTACAGGCAGTTTGCCAGCGCTGCGACCGCTGGGTGCAAGTCACTTACGCCGGGTTGACCTGGAATCGGCTCGGCAGCCCCTGCCACGGCAAACGTTAGAAACAGTGGCCGGAAAAACACGAAGCGTGCCGGATTATGGCTGTGTTTTGTCGGTCAGGTAGTGGTGCTTGAACGGAGTTTCCAACAGATTTTTGACGTTGCTGTGCTACACTGTCTACTTGGGAAACGCTAAACGGCGGTTCCATAAACGCAACAATCAGGAGCACTATACCATGATGATTTCACCTAAAGTCGTCGATGCCATCAACGATCAGATTCGCAACGAATTTACCGCATCTGCGCAATACATCGCCATTGCCGTCTATTTTGATGAAGAAAGCTTGCCTGATCTGGCTCAGTTTTTCTATGCACAGGCTGAAGAAGAGCGCTTTCACGCCATGAAATTTGTGCGCTTCTTGCTCGATACGGGCGCAAAGCCGATCATTCCCGACCAGCCGATGCTGCGCAATGAGTTTGAGAGTGCGGCTGATGCCGTTTCATTTGCGCTCGATCAGGAGAAGACTGTTACGACTCAAATCAACAATATTGTCTCGCTGGCGATTGCAGAAAATGACCACGCCAGCAATCAATTCCTGCAATGGTATGTCGATGAGCAGGTCGAAGAGGTCGATTCCATGACGACGCTGTTGCAAACGATCAAGCATGCCGGGCCGTATTTGCTGCTGGTTGAGGATTACGTGCGGCGTCAGATGGCTGCTACGGCAGCAGCGGGTGCTGGCGCATAACGCTTACGTCAACCTGTTGCATATAAACCCGGCTTCTTTGAGAAGCCGGGTTTTTTTGTTTGTAGTGGCGGTTTTCGGCCGATACTGTTTCGCTTCGGCAGCTTGTTCTTGCTAAGCTGGTCACATCAAGGTAACTGGTTGAGTAATCAAAAAGCATACTCTCCAGCCAGCGTTGTCAGCGGCCTTTGAACTGCGCATCGCGGCGTTCGAGAAACGAGCGGACGCCTTCTGCGGCATCTTCACTGCGCATAATGGGCTGCAAGTCAGGCAGCAAGCGGGCAAACGCAGCCGTTTCACCTTCACGGCGGGACAATCGTGCCGAATTGAGTGTGGCGTATACGCCAAGCGGGGCTTGTGCGGCAATGGTTTCGGCAATGGCAATGGCACCATTGTGTTGTTCGCCGACCGGCGTCACTTCCTGTACCAATCCCATACGCAGCGCTTCGGCAGCGCTGAACTCGTCACCGGTCAGCAGCCAGCGCATGGCGTTGCTCCAACCTACTTCGTGAATCAGTCGCACCGTGGCGCCGCCGACCGGATAGATGCCGCGCTTGATTTCGATCTGGCCGAAGCGTGTATTTTCGGCCGAAACGCGCACATCGGTCGACAACATCAGCTCGATCCCAATCGTGTAGCACATTCCCTGCGTCGCCATCACAATCGGTTTGGTGATGCGTTTGGCGTCATCGAATCCGAGGGGATCGATCGCGCCTTCCGCCAGCGCGGGGAATTGGCCGCTTGCAAACACGGGCGCCCACTGCTGCAAGTCAACGCCGGCAGTAAAGTGTGCCCCATGCGCAAACAGGACACCGACACGCAGCTCATGGTCGCGTTCCAATTCGCCGTATGCGTGGGCCAGCGCGTGGAACAGCTCCAGAGTGACAGCGTTGTATTTATTCGGCCGATTCAGCCCCATCAGCAACACATGGCCGCGTCGTTCAATCGTCAAAACCTCATCGCTCATACCGACTATCTCCTTTGGTTCCCGGCAGGTCAGCAGCCGGGTTGTTCCAGCAAGTCACATGCGTCATGTTGCGATCATAATTCCACCGCCAACTTTGCGCCACACGCATCCACGTAGTCGCTGCTTTAACCCCGGTTAACTTTCAGATCAGACTGTGTTAACTTCGGAATTAACAGTTCGCGTAGACGCTGCCGGCGAGATTTCCCATAATAAGTGTATGAGTGTTATTGTCGGCAGCAAACGCATCACCATACCGTTTCCCGCAACCGGTTCACGCCAGATCAGGCTGAACGGATCATGGTCATCGGTGCTGCTTGTCCTGGTGGCATTGCTCGTCTCCGGGTTGATGTTGTTGACACCGATTCATCTGGTGCTGCGTGCGTTGGAACTGGGAACAGGTGCGTTGGATGTGTTATTCAAGGTATCGACAGTTGAGGCATTCGGCCGAACTGCCCTCCTTGCCGCCGCTGTCACACTGGGCAGCGTCGTCATCGCCGTACCTCTGGCGTGGTTGACTACCGCAACCGATCTGCCCGGACGGCGTTATTGGTTTGTCGCCACTGCACTGCCGCTCGTTTTGCCCAGCTACGTTGCCGCCTATCTGTTTATTTCGATCTTCGGCCCGGTCGGCATGTTGCAGGATATGCTTGTGCCGCTGGGAATTACCCGCTTGCCGTCAGTCTACGGTTTCTTCGGCGCATTTGTCGTACTGACATTACTCAGTTATCCGTATATCCTGCTCAGCGTCCGCGTTGCTTACCGCCGACTGGATCCGTCACTGGTCGAAGCTGCACGCAGCCTCGGCTACACGCCGCGACAGGCGTTTTGGCGCGTCACACTGCCGCATTTACGTCCCGCCATCGTCGCCGGCGGTTTGCTGGTCGCCCTTTATGTTTTGCGTGATTTCGGTGCTGTCTCCATGCTGCGCTACAATACGTTCACACGCATTATTTTCGTGCAATATCAATCGTTTTCGAGCCGGTCGACGGTGGCGGTGCTGTCGCTGGTGCTAGTCGCCATGACCATGCTGCTGCTCTATCTCGACTTGCGTACACGCGGTCGCGGGCGCTACGAACGTCAATCGGCCGGTTGTGCGCGTGAAGCTGAGCTGGTCACTTTAGGGCTGTGGAAATGGCCTGCACTGCTGTTTGTCGGCACAATGGTATTTTTCAGCCTGATTTTGCCTGCTTTGGGTTTGGGCTATTGGCTGCTGCGCGGCATTGCCGGTGGCGCGGCGTTGGCGTCGTTGTGGGAGCCGGCACTGGGTTCGCTCTCTGCGGCAGGCATTGCGGCAGTTGTCACGGTTATCGCAGCGCTGCCGGTAGCCATTCTCTCGGCGCGACGCCAAACACGGCTGAGTCAAGTCGTTGAACGCATCACGTACGCCGGATTTGCGCTGCCCGGCATTGTCATTGCGCTGGCGCTGGTCTTTTTCGGCATCAATTATGCCCGCCCCCTATACCAGACGCTGCCGCTGCTGATTGGTGCGTATGTGGTTTTGTTCATTCCACAGGCAGTCGGGACGGCACGCACCTCGTTGTTGCAGGTGTCGTCGCATCTTGAAGAAGCGGGCCGCAGTCTCGGCCGAACCAAGATCGCCGTTTTCCGCCGGGTGACGCTGCCGCTGGTTACGCCGGGCATTTTGGCCGGGGCCGCGCTTGTCTTCCTGACCGTGATGAAAGAACTGCCGGCGACATTGATTCTCAGTCCGCTTGGTTTCCGTACGCTGCCGATGTCAGTTTGGTCGAGCATTTCGGAAGCGTATTTTGCACAGGCCGCCGCGCCCTCGTTGTTGTTGATTTTGCTTTCGTCGCTTCCCTTAGCTTTTTTGACGCTCCGCGACCGTTAATCTATCCGACTTTGTGACAAATTGCGTTGTTTTGGGTGTGGATTGGCACATCGGCCGAATGGCGCTGTCTGCTACAATCCGGTTGAATTCAAAAGCGGAGGGGCGAACGAATGGCGGACGCCCAACCAAATACTATGATCAAGAATATCAACCACATTGCCATTGCTGTTAACGACCTGGAAGCCGGACAACGTTTCTGGCACGAATTGATGGGTCTGTCTCTCGATCACGTGGCGCGTGTCGCTGATGAAGGTGTCGATACAGCGTTTTTGGATGCCGGCGGCAGCGCCGTTGAGTTACTGTACCCGTTTGAAGAGAATGGCGTGTCCAAGTTTTTGGAGAAACGCGGGCCGGGCATCCATCATATTTGCTTTGAAGTCGATGACATTGAAGCGATGCTGGCAAAATTGCATTCGGCCGAAATTCCTCTCATCAACGAAACAGCCAAAGTCGGCGCAGGCGGCAAGAAATTCGCGTTCATCCACCCCAAAGGCACAGGCGGTGTGCTAGTCGAACTGTACGAACTACCCCAGTAGCGATCAGCAATTAACGGATTGTTAGGTTGTGCCTGCGCTCAACAACCCAGCGCGACCATCCGACTTTCAATTCACGATGCGATTTGCTCGCGATTGCGAACGCGCCACAACACGCCGACGGGATAGCCGAGCATTTTGGCGACATCGCCGACAAAGCGGATGATTGGAATCAGTGCAAATGCGCGTGCACGCGTTGGAGGACGCCAACCATACGTTTGATTCCACAATCGTACTGCCGGACGCCGCGAATAAGCGATGACACCGACCAACAAGCCCAGCCAGCCGACCAATTTGCCACGCCAGATCTCGCGCAATAGCAGCGGCAGCGCGATGAGGTAGGTGGCGTAGCGGATGGCGTGACGTTTAGGCCACAAGTTGGCTTTGCCGTCGCCGCGTGCGTAGTTGTAATATTGCTTGCCGAACGAGCGCAAGCTGCCACGCGGACGAAAGTAGGCGACGGCCCCCGGCGCAAAGGCGAAGTTACCGACATCTTCTTTTAGCGCCATATCAAAGACCAAATCTTCGCTGTAGTCGAGCCATTCCGGATAGCCGCCCACCGCTTCCCAGGCTGTTTTGCAAAACGCGACAGAGCGGCTGGAAGGCAAAAATGTCTGTGGGTTGATGTCTTCACGCTCCGGCAGCACTGTGGCGGCCATCGCAACTTCAAAGTCGGTGTAGGGATCGGGTTCAAACCAGCCGCTGACGACGGTGGCTTCGTTCGTTTGAATCGGCCGAATCAATTCCTCCAGCCACACCGGCGACAAGAGGACACCGGCATCGGTTGCCGCAATGATTTCGCCGGTTGCTGTCTCAATGGCCCGATTGCGACCCTGACTGATATTGCTGCCCGGTGCAAGCACAATTTTTAGCGGTAGCCAACGTTGATATTCGCGCAAAATCTCAAGCGTCTCATCCGTCGACCCGCCGTCACAAATGACCACCTCATCCGGTGTCACCGTTTGGTCGACCAGCGAATCCAGGAGGCGCCGCAGCGCTTCCCCTTCATTTTTCACCGTTGCAATTACAGATACACGCATTTGGTCAGTCTCGAATAAATGCTCAATTCAGAAACTGAGTGTATTTTGATCGTTCACAGGCATTTGGTGAGCGAATATCACAGTTTCTGCGGGCAAGGTTTGTAGTTACTATCTCGATGACAAAATTGGTTTCAGTTGTCCATAGACGTTTTTTCCTGCTAGTATTAACACGTTCCGGCGCAAAGCGTTGTGCGCTTGTCGAGAACCAGTCGGGTGATAGAATCACACGCTCGAGTAATCGTCTACTGGGAACTCATGTCTGACTTAGCTAATGTGACGACAAAGCAACTCAGTCTGGTCATACCCGTTTACAACGAGGAGGCCAATCTGCACGCGCTCCACGACGAGATTGCAGCGACGTTGAGCGGTGATTACGAGGTCATTTTTGTCGATGATGGCAGTCAGGATGGGAGTTTTGAGGTGCTGCAAACACTGGCTGCCGTCGATCCGCACGTCGTTGTCATTCGTTTTCGGCGCAATTTTGGCCAGACGGCGGCGTTTGCGGCAGGCTTTGACTACGCGGACGGGGCTGTCGTTGTCACCCTTGATGCTGACGGCCAGAACAATCCGGCGGATATTCCCATCCTGTTGGAAAAACTGGATGAAGGCTACGATGTTGTCAACGGCTGGCGGCAGAATCGACAGGACAATGTCGTGCGCCGGGTTCCGTCGCGGGTTGCCAATCGCCTCATCGCGCGATCAACCGGTGTCCAGTTGCATGACCGGGGCTGCTCGCTGCGAGCGATGCGCTCAGAAGTCGTCAAGGAATTGCGTCTGTACGGTGAGATGCACCGTTTTATCCCTGAGTTGATCAGTAACGCCGGTTTTTCAATGGCGGAAGTGCCGGTTTCGCATCGCCCACGCGTCGCCGGCCAATCGAAGTACGGTTTGTCGCGCACGTTTCGCGTGATCCTCGACCTGATGACCATTCTGTTTCTGCGGCACTACGGAGATCGGCCGATGCATTTTTTTGGCGCACTCGGTATCGTTTCAGGTGGACTGGGTTTCTTTACTCTGCTCTATTTACTCGGTGTCAAACTGTGGGCCGGTTTGTCAGGTGGGTTGGATGGATTTAATGCAACGACAATTGGTGACCGCCCATTGCTCTTGTTGGGTGTGCTGCTGTCGATTATCGGCGTTCAGTTTTTAACGATGGGGCTGCTGGCTGAACTGCAGGTGCGCACGTATTATGAAAGTCAGAACAAGCCGGTTTACTATATTCGCGATGTGATTTCGGCCGAAAACAAGCGCACGCAAAGACGCAAAGACAACAACTGAAATCTCTGCGTCCTCACGTTGCTTGCCGTGTTTTGCTAGAGACGCGGCAGTTCAATCTGCTGTTGGTGCTGGTATTTGCCTTTGCGGTCAGCGTACGATACTTCACAAACGCCATCCGACTTAAAGAATAGCACTTGCGAAATACCCTCATTGGCGTAAATCTTGGCCGGCAGCGGCGTCGTGTTCGAGATTTCCAGCGTGACGAACCCTTCCCATTCCGGTTCAAACGGCGTCACATTGACGATCAAGCCACAGCGTGCATACGTACTCTTGCCGACGCAAATAGTGAGTACGTTGCGTGGAATGCGAAAGTATTCGACCGTTCGTGCCAATACAAACGAGTTCGGCGGAATGATGCAAACGTCGCCACTATAATCGATGAATGATTTTGGGTTGAAATGTTTGGGATCGACGACGGCCGAATGGACGTTGGTGAAGATTTTGAATTCGTCTGCCACGCGAATGTCGTAGCCATACGAAGATAGTCCGTAGGAAATGACGTCTTGACGCACCTGGCCGTCGACGAAAGGCTCGATCATGCCGTGTTCGAGCGCCATTTCACGAATCCAGGTGTCGGGTTGAATGCTCATTGAAAGTGAACTCTCCTTTGTCAGGTTGTAGATTAGCTGGTTGGTTGGATCGTTAGTTTGATCTCGGCCGAATTGAGACTCAATTCTACCCGTGCGCCGTAAAAAATGCCGTCAATAAAAGGAGCCAAAACCTCGATCATCGTCGGGTTCTGAAAGTGCTGCACTTTTGTTTCGGGATGTGGGTAGTAGGTCAGGCAATCGTATGTTGCATCGGCAAACGTCAGTTTACAGGTTGCAAACGAGAAATCTTCCGGCGGAACGAGGTCGATCCAGTTGACCTTACGCAACGTGTAACGCGGATCGACCAATTCAAAGACGAATGGCTTGATAGAAATGTTGAGCGTTGCCGGATAATAGGGCGACAAATCGAGGCCACGCGCCGCGAAATGAGGCATTTGCAGCGGGATAGAGCCATCGGGATAAGGGCTATCGGCCGAAATCCCCGACGCCACGCCATGTCCACGCACAACTTCTCCGGAAACCGTCGTCCAGGCGTTCATGAAACGCCGATCCTACTGAAATGCTTCTGCAAAAAACGCATCCAGATCAATGCCGCCGGCTTCTTCCATCACGCTCTGGAATTGCTCGTGCGTTGCCGTGCCGCCTGCGTAACGCTCCAGATAGGTGCGCAAGCCGCTAAAAAACGCCTCATCGCCCAGGGTCTGGCGCAAATCGTGAACGACGACGGCACCTTTGATGTAGCTGTCTCGGCCGAAAAGCTCTTGCGGTGGCGGAGCGTTGAGCGGATAGCCACTCGGTTCGTCTGTGACAGCCTGACGCATCGCTTCAATGCTCAATTCCAAAGCCTCATCGTCGCCCTGTGCCAGCCACATCTCGGTGAAATAGGTGGCAAATCCTTCGTTGCGCCACATATCGGCCCACGAATCGAGGCTGACAATATTACCCATCCACATGTGTGCCATTTCGTGCATTAACACATCTTCACGAAATCCCCAGGCCGGCATGACGACCATCGTTTGCGTTTCCAGCGCCGCGCCGGATTGATCGATGGCGGCGTGTCCATATACTTCAAACGGATATGGCCCCAGCAGATTTTCGATCCACGTCATTTGGTCATCGACAAGGCCGATCGATGCGTTGTAGCGGTCGAGATACGCTGGAAAAATGTAATCGCGTGTCGGGACACCATTACTCAGCTCGCCTTCAAACAATTCGTACTCGGCCACGTTGACCGTTGCCAAATAGGTCGCCATCGGAAAATCGTGCTGCCAGACAAAGCGATCACCGCTCGACCCGTCGGCAAACGCGTTGGCGACGCCGGTTTCGCTATCGATCAGGACGCCGTTAGCCGCTACCGACAGACCGCTCGGCACGGTCACGTCGAACGTGAAGGTTGCTTTGTCGCGCGGCGTGTCGTTGTTGGGAAACCAGTAACGCGACCCATCCGGCTCGGACAGGACAAAAATGCTGCCCTCACGGAACGTCATGCCGATGCTTTCGGCAAACGGAGCGTAAATCGACGGCTCGTTGACCGGCTGGCCTTCGTAGGCGATGGCGATCTGTAACTCGGTGTCGGCCAGCACGGTCTCAGGCAAGTTGACGATCAGCTTGTCGCCGTCACGGAACGAGGTGACCGGTGTGCCGTTGACAGTCACGATTTCGTCTTCGAAGCCGATGAAGTCGAAGCTCAACTGCGACAGGCCCGATTGTGTGGTCACTGCATCGATGGTCGTCACGCCCTGGATGAAAGGGAGATCAGGCGTGAGTGTCAACTGGATGTTGTAATGCTCGACATCGTAACCGAGATTGCCCAATTCGGGCGCATACGGATCGCCTGCGGAGAGGTTCTCCGGATGGAGGATGGTGGTGGGGCCATCGAGTGGAACTGGTTCGGCCGAATCGACTTCACTTTCTTCGGTCGCGGGGGTTGGTGTGGCATCGGTCGCGGCATCGGGCGTGGTTTCGGCCGAATCGTCTGCGATACCATCAGTGGCAGCCGCAGTCGGCAGTTGGGTTGTATCTTCCGGAGTCGAATCCTCGCTACATGCCGCCAGTATGAGAGCGGCCAAAACAAAGAGCGTCAATATCAAACGCATTCGTGACAACATGGGGTTTTCCTTGCAATAATGAGATCAAATCGACCGCTATCGGCCGAAACAGTTTGTGAAAATCAGCCAATTGTAGCGATGGGTTATTTGAAAAACGAACCTCGCGTCGCGTCGGTGAACCAGCATTCATCATTCCATGCTGGTAAGTTGCGCTGCCATGCTCTCCGTTAGAAATAAACATGACTGCCGCCGTGTGCGCTGATAAAAACAGCTGCTTGTGCTATCTTTCACAAACGATCAATAAATTGCGACTTGTTTTCTATGTTTTGCAAATATTTTTGAGCGAGAAGTTGCCATGACTACCAGAGATTCAGTTCCTGTCGTTTCCATCCGCAATCTCAACAAACACTTTTCTGAAGGTGGGCGCGACCGCGTTGTCATCGACAGCCTTGATCACGACTTTGTCAGCGGCGAATTCACGATTCTGCTGGGTCGCAGCGGCAGCGGCAAAAGCACCCTGCTTAACCTGATCAGCGGCATCGAAATTCCTAACAGCGGCGACATCTCTATCGACGGCGCATCGATTACCGCCATGACCGACAAGCAGCGAACCCTCTTCCGGCGCGATAACATCGGTTTCATCTTCCAGTTTTTCAACCTGATTCCAACCCTGACCGTCCTCGAAAACATCACCCTGCCGTCAGAGTTGGCGGGTCGCAAGCAGAAAGAGGTCGAAAAAACGGCGATGGCTTTGCTCGAACGGGTTGGCCTGGCCGACCGGCGCGACACCTTTCCCGACAAGTTATCGGGCGGTGAGCAGCAGCGCGTAGCCATTGCCCGCGCTTTGGCCCACGATCCGATGCTCGTCCTGGCCGACGAACCGACCGGCAATCTCGATGAAGACACGGGTGAACGCGTCATGGCGCTGCTGCTCGATTTGACACGCGAAGCAGGCAAAACGCTGATTATGGCGACACATAGCCCAGAGGTTGTGCCGCTTGCTGATAGCGTCTTCCGCCTGCACGATGGACAGTTGATCGCGACCAGCGGTCACAGCGAAAGCGACGATTATCAGCTAGCTTTTGAACCGATACTGGGATGATGCGATGAACCCCACTGTCTCGACGTTCCCCCTCTATCGCACGGCGTGGCGGCGCATTCGACGGCGTCCATTCCAATATGTGCTATTCATCATCGGTGTCGCGCTCGGCGTGGCGATGATGGTTTCGATTGACCTGGCGAATGGCTCGGCGAGTCGGGCGTTTGCGCTTTCGGCCGATACCGTCACTGGTAAAACGACTCATCGCATCATTGGCGGACCAAATGGACTGGACGAATCAGTCTACGTCGCGCTGCGCAACGAATTGGGCTACAAACTGTCCGCGCCCGTCGTCGAAGGCTACGTCGGTAGCCCTGAACTGGGCAGTCAGCCGGTGCGCCTGCTCGGCGTTGACCCATTTGCGGAGCCGCCGTTCCGCTCCTATCTCGGTGGTGAACAAGGCGCAATTGGCACCGATCTCGGTGCATTTTTAGTCGAGCCGAATAGCGTGTTGCTTTCGGCCGAATTTGCCGCTGCCAACGATCTCGCCCTCAACGACACCCTCACCATCGATTTCGCTGGACAAACGACGCCGGCCCGCATCATTGGCTTGATTGAAACGACTGACGCCCTCACCGAACGCGGTTTGAGCAATCTGATCTTCATGGACATCGGCTCGGCACAGCAGGTGCTCGACCAGGTCGGCACGCTGAGTCACATTGACCTGATCGTCGAGGATGATGCTGTTTTAGCGCAAATCAGCGCTATTTTACCGGCTAACGCCAACATCGAAACCGCCGCCGCGCGCGGCAACGCCATTCAGCAGATGACCGCCGCCTTTGAACTCAATCTGACCGCGATGAGTTTGCTGGCGCTCGTCGTCGGTATGTTCCTCATTTACAATACGGTTACTTTCAGTGTCGTCCAGCGTCGGCCAATGTTCGGTATTTTGCGCTGCGTGGGCGTCACCGGCGGCCAATTGGCAACCCTGATTTTGGCCGAAGCCGCCGTGCTGGGTCTGATCGGGTCGCTGCTCGGCCTCGGTCTCGGCGTCATTCTCGGTCAGGGCATGGTCGGCCTGGTCACCCAGACGATCAACGACCTCTATTTCGTCGTCAACGTGCAGAGCGTCACCGTTCCGGCGTTCACGCTGGTCAAAGGACTGGTCATTGGCGTAGCAGCGGCTTTGTTTGCCTCGCTGTTGCCGGCGATTGACGGGATGCGCACACCGCCCAACGCCACGCTGCGCCGCTCCACGCTCGAATCGAAAATCACGACGCTGCAACCGTGGCTGATCGCAGGCGGCATCGCGCTCGGTGTCATGGGCGCGCTGTTCCTGTGGATCGATTTGGGCGGCTTGATTTTGGCATTTGCCGGTATTTTCGCGATTTTGTTCGCGGCGGCCCTGCTGACGCCGCCGACGACCGTCGTGTTGATGCGTATCCTGACACCGATTGGCAATCGCCTGCTCGGCGTTTTGGGTCGCATGGCGCCGCGCGACATCATCCGCTCGCTGAGCCGCACGTCGATTGCGATTGCAGCGCTGATGATTGCGGTGTCGGTGATCATCGGCCTGTCGATCATGGTCGGTTCGTTCCGCCAGACGGTCGAAATCTGGCTCGAACAAACGCTGCGCGCCGACATCTATTTGTCGCCGCCCACCACGACCAATGCCAGCGACAACGGGTTTGTCTCGCAAGAGGTAATGGAAGCTGCGCTAGCATGGCCGGGCGTCGAACGAGGTGTATCGGCGCGGTCGATAGATATTTTTGCGCCCGATCTGGCACAATCAATTGACGCCTTTGCGGTCAGTGACGACGTGTCGAACGGGAATCGGCCGATATTCTGGTCTGACGGCGACGACGCGACGTTGTGGGATCGCGTTTTGGCTGGGGAAGGCGTCATCATTTCCGAGCCGTTCATGGTGCGCCACAGCATCAGCCTCCCGCCCGCACCGCTGACGCTGCAAACGCCGTCCGGTCCCCGCGAATTTCCGGTACTCGCAGTGCTGTACGATTACACATCGGAGCGTGGCGTCGTCTGGTTGGGCAAAGAACTGTTTTCGGCCGAATGGGGCGATGATCGCATTTCCGACCTGGCTTTGTTCGTCGAACCGGGTACGGACATTGACGCCATCGTCACCGCGATGCAAACCGAATTTGCCGACATGCAAGCCCTGACCATTACTTCAAACGAGGGGTTGCGTGCCGGTTCGCTGGAAGTGTTCGACCGCACGTTTGCGATTACGTCGGCCCTGCGCCTGCTGGCAACGGTAGTGGCGTTTATCGGCGTGCTCAGCGCATTGATGAGCTTACAACTGGAGCGGGCGCGCGAACTGGGTGTGCTGCGTGCCACCGGCATGACGTTGAGTCAATTATGGCGCTTGACATTCCTCGAAACGGGCCTGATGGGCAGCACGGCAGGCATTCTCGCCATGCCGGTTGGCTTTATTCTGGCCTGGATTCTAATTTACGTCATCAACCTGCGGTCTTTCGGCTGGACGCTGCAGATGTATCTGGAGCCGGGCTACTTTGTGCAGGCGTTCCTGATCGCGGTGGTTGCCGCGCTGCTGGCCGCGATCTACCCGTCGCTGCGCCTGGGTAAGACGGTGATCGCGTCGGCAATTCGGAGTGAGTGATGAAGAAAACATTGTTGGTTGGTTTGATAGTTGGTTTGTTGGTTGTCGTGGTTGGGTTATGGTGGCGCGAACAGTCGGTTTCGGCCGAAACACCCGCCTCAACCCTGATCACAGCCCTGTCCGCAGAGGCTGACGAAGGATACGCACGCGCGACCGAGCCCAACAATATCGAGTTCCCGCGCGACTTTGGCGCACACGACGACTACCAGACCGAATGGTGGTATTACACGGGCAATCTGGAAACGGAAGACGCGCGCCAGTTTGGCTTCCAGTTCACCATTTTCCGCCGTGCACTCGCACCACCCGATCCGATATCCGACATCCCCAATCCCAAATCCGACTGGCAGACCAATCAAATCTACTTCGCCCACTTCACAATTAGCGACATTGACAATGAAGAATTCTACTATTCAGATTTGTACAGCCGAGGTGCGGCTGGATTGGCAGGAGCGCAGGCAGAACCGTATCGCGTCTGGATTGAGGATTGGGGCGTCACACAAAACGGTGACATCATTACGATCGACGCGGCAACGGACGACTACGCGCTCACGCTGGACCTGACACAGACGCTGCCGCCCGTTTTGCACGGCGACGGCGGCCTCAGCCCCAAGAGCGAAGAACCGGGTAACGCGTCGTATTACTACTCGCAGGTACAGCAACTCGCCGACGGAACGATCCGGCTCGGTGACGAGACGTTTGTGGTCACAGGAAAGGCGTGGAAAGATCACGAATACAGCACCAGCGTACTCGGCGAAGGCGCAACCGGCTGGGATTGGCTCTCACTGCAATTTGATGATGGCACGGCGCTGATGTTGTTCGAGATTCGGCAGGCTGACGGTTCGGTGGAACCATACAGCAGCGGCAGTTTCATCAATGCCGATGGCACTGTTCAATCGCTGAACGTAACGGACTGGGATCTGACGGTTGACGAGCGCTGGACAAGCCCGGCGAGCGGTGCGACGTATCCTGTAGCGTGGTCTCTGGAGTTGCCCGGCATCGATCTGAGCATTAGAGGGGGTGCGCTGATGGATAATCAGGAGCTCAATTTCGCCAATAGCGTCTATTGGGAGGGCGCGGTACAGTTTGACGGTACGCGAGAAAGTCGGCCGACAACGGCGCGGGGGTACATGGAGATGACCGGCTACGCCGAGGAACAGTAGCCGGCAACCGACATTCATAGGTTGGTTACGGCGTTACGTGGCAGTTTTCGGGTACAGTAACACAGTCAAATCGATTTCATCATCTAATTCAACACCAAAATGCTTTTGTAACACAACACGGTAGGCGGTTGTATCGGGTATTGTCTGTTCGTGGCGCTGGCCTGTCTTCGTGACGATCAACTGGTTAGCGGACAGCGAAACGCGGCCATCTGGTAATGTCAGCGAACAAATCGACTTCCGCGTAAAGCCGGAGTGTGGGGATGTTTGGTGATAGTGACACATCGGCCGAAAATCGGCCAATTGTCGCGGTCGCAGCGTAAACTTGTACTGAGTCTGCCAGGCAGCAAGTGGTTGCTGTTGCTGCAAAATCCAGTTGGAGTCTGCTTCGATGAAGCGATAGGAACGGCCTGAAGTATCTCGGCCGATTTGAGTGAATCCCAGCGGCTCAATAAATGAATCACCGAACCCGATATCGGCAATCAACTGTTCGCCCGTGTCAACCAGCAGCAACAAATGATCAAATTCGGCGTTAAACGATCCGCTGCTGAACACCCGCGCTGAAAGCAACACGACATCATAGCCCAATTCGCACAACAGCCACGCAAACAGGCCATTCAACTCATAGCAAAAACCGCCGCGCCGCCGCGTGACGATTTTTTCGTAGAGCAAAGGCAGGTCTAGTTCGATACGGTTTCCCAGCGAAATGTCGAGATTCTCAAACGGCACCGTCAGCATGTGTGCTCGATGGAGTTGGCGCAACGTATCTGCAGTCGGTTCAAGCGATCCGCTGTAGCCGATTCGACCGAGATAACGCTCACTTTTCACGACAGACAGGCGCTGTTACATTACAACGCGATGGGTTTGCTCAGGATTTCAACCAGCAAACGCACGCTATTCTCGACATCTGCCGCATCAACCACTTCGCTCGTCGTGTGCGTATAGCGGTTCGGAATCGAAATCGCGCCGGCGGCTGAACCCGGCCCGGCAATTTGCATCGCTCGCGCATCGGTCGAGCCAACGAGTAATACTTCCGGCTGATAGGGAATGCCGGCTTCTTCGGCACGGCGCTGCATCAATCTGGCCAATCCCTGGTGGGCGATCATGCCCATATCCTTGATCTTGATGCCGGGTCCGTCGCCCAGCTTCATTTGCATTGGGAAACCTTCGATGACATCTGATGCCGGTGTAACATCCACCGCAATCGCCACGTCCGGTTCAATGCGATTAGCAGCCGTAGCCGCGCCGCGTGTGCCGACTTCTTCTTGCACGGTAAAGACAAAGTAGACGTCGTGCGGCGTTTCGGCCAGGCGTTTGAGTGCCTCGACGCCGATCACACAGCCGATCCGGTCGTCGTGACAACGTGCAATCCAGCGCGATCCCTGAACTTCCATTGTTTGCCAGATCACACCGGGTGTTCCGATCTTGACCGGACAATTGTCGCGGCTGGATGCGCCTACATCGATGAAATGTTGGTCTACTCCCGGCATTTTGTCCATGTCGGCTACGAAACGGGCTTTGTCACGCGATACGACGCCCAGGGTGCCGTCGGCGAATCGGACACGGGCTCCCATCAACGTATGTGGAATGATGAATCCCAGATTGGTAAAGCGCACAAATCCTTCTTCGGTAATATGCGTGGCGATGAGGCCAATTTCGTCCATGTGAGCGGCGATTGCTACTTTCAATCCGCTGCCGTCCCCTCTTTTCAAGGCATACAAATTGCCCATCTGGTCGACTTCGATTTCGTCGGCATAGGGAGCCACTTCTTCACGAATTAGGTCGCGGACTTCATCTTCAAATCCGCAAGGACCAAATGCTTCGACGAGTTTTTTGGTTAATGCTTCCATCTTTTTTCCTTTGTCATAAATGCGTAATGGAGAAAGCTTGTCCGTGCTGGGCGGGCACACAGATCTGTTTTATGAGTTACGTGTGATTGTGTCGCGTGTCAACTCGCGCAGCGCGGCGTCTGCCAGTTTGACGTAGTTTTTGTAGTCGTCGAGACTGATCATGCCGTTTGGTGTGTGGGCGTGGCGTCCGGGCAGGCCGACGGTGACGACGGGAACGGCGATGTGTGCTTGCTGGATTTTGCCGGCGTTGGTGCCGCCGCCGCCTGGTTGCCTGATCTGGAAGGGAATATGGTGTTTTTCGGCCGATTCCATCACATGTTTGACCAGACGCGGATCATGCATCGTCCGATTGTCCATCACATAGATGCAAGGCCCCGCACCCAGCTTTGTATTGGCACTGACATCTTTCTCGTTGGGCAAATCGTAGGCCGGCGTACACTCTAATACGACAGCGACATCCGGTTTTACGCGATAGGAAGCGACCAATGCGCCGGCCATGCCCGTTTCTTCCTGCACGGTGAATGCCGCATACAAGTCAAACGGGTAGCGTTCACCGCGCAGCAGTTCGACAATCGCGGCACAACCGGCACGGTCGTCAAACGCTTTGCCAATTGCTGTCGGTCCAAGCTCGGTGTACGAACTGACGAAAGCGACGTGATCGCTGATTTTCACCTTGCCGTTGATTTCTTCCTTCTTGTTGGCACCGATGTCGATGCGCAGATCACTGGGAACCGCGCTGCGTTCTCTTATGCTGCTTTGATGTACTGGTTTTAGCCCAATGACGCCGGGAATCTTGTCCTTGCCGATGTGTACGACTTTGCCGGATAGGGTACGGTTATCGATGCCACCCAGTTTGTCAAATTCCAGTGTGCCGTCGGAACCGTCCGATTTGACGACCAGTCCGATTTCGTCCATGTGGGCATCGACCATGACGCGCAAATCAGATTCGCCGGTGCCTTTCTTGAGCGCGATTAAGTTGCCGACTGCGTCTGCCCAATAGTCGTCGACGTGGTCTTTGATCAAGTCGCGCAACAGCAAGCGTACTGCTTTTTCATCGCCCGAGACGCCGTTGACTTCGGTGAGTTGTTTGAGTAACGCGTTCATCTACGCCTCCAGCATTTCGGCCGAAATTGTGTCGATAAAATCGGCCGATAATCGCACAACAAACTCAGCCAGAAGTCGTCCGGTGCGTTCAACATCCTTGATGTCGACCGTCTCGACCATCGTGTGCATATAGCGCTGCGGAATCGACAACAAGCCCGTGGGAATACCGGCGCGGGCAATCTGAATATACTGGGCATCGGTACCGCTGTTGCCACCGTAGCCGACATGGGTGAATTTGATTTCCAACGCTTTGGCAGCGTCGATCAGCGCTTTGTTTATGCCGGGATGAATATTGATGCACTGATCGATCATCGGGCCGCTGCCCAATTCGACGTTGATACTGTCTTTGGCGTTATACGATGTGGCATAGGACACATCGAGCGCAACCGCCGCGTCCGGTTGTAAGCGATAAGCGCTCGTAGCTGCGCCAAGCAGTCGCGTTTCTTCCTGCGACGAAGCCACAGCAAGCACATCCCACACATGCGCACGTCCGTGTAGTTGTTCCAGACAGATTGTAACGGCGGCGACACTGGCCCGGTTGTCAAGTGCTTTGCCTGCAACGCGACCGTTGACCAGCTCGACCAAATGCTGATCAAATGTGACGAAATCGCCAATGCGGATCAGGTTGCGTGTCGATTCGGCCGAAAGTCCCACATCCACCATCAAATCCTCAAATCCATAAGCGCCGGAGCGACGGTCTTCCGGCAACAGCCGTGTCGGCAGCGACGCCAGCACGCCCGGTATATCCTCGCGCCCATGCACGACGACACGCTGGCTGTACAAATGGCGAATATCAACACCCCCCACCGCAGTCACACGCAAAAAGCCAAATCCATTCGCCTCCACAACATCTGTCACCATCAACGCAATTTCATCGCAATGGGCGGACAGCATCAGGCGTGGACGCGGCGCGGTTCCTGAGCCATTCTTGGTCGCGACCAGGCTGCCTAAGCGGTCGACGGCTATTGAGTCGACAAACGGCTGCCACAAATCGGCGATGACATCTGTCGCTGCCCGTTCTAACCCGGAAGGGCCACGCGCTTCAGACAACGTACGTAACAATTGCAAAGTTTCCATAATGAATGCGATCAAGCCTCCGGTGTGTTGGTCGGCGTCGGTTCAGGTAATGGCGTATCTGTTGGTACCGGTTCCGGGGTAAAGGTTGGTGTCGGCAGCGGCGTATTCGTCGGTGCTACAGTGGGTGTGTTGGTCGGCAGTGGTGTTGCTGTTGCCGTCGGTTCAGGCGTCATCGTAGCCGTTGCCGTGGGTGATGGCGTGCTTGTCGGCAATGGCGTCGGTGTGGGCGTTGGTGTGGGTGTTGAGGTCGGCGTCGGTGTGGGCGTCGGCGTTGGTGTTGGTGTGGGCGTTGCTGTTGGACTTGCTGTAGCTGTCGGTGTCGGTGTTAAAGTCGGCAGGCGAGTCGGTGTCGAAGTAAGTGTAGGGGCAGATGTCGGCGTAGCATCGGGCGTGCCGACCGTTGTAGATGGCGTCAGCGTGGCTGTGGGCGTGCGCGTCGCTGTAGCTGTATTGGTCACCGTTAGCCTTGTGCCGGGCAATACGAATGTGGGTGGTGCCGTTGGTGTCACTGTCGGCACCGTATTCCGGTCTGCCATGCGCAATGCCCCAAACCCGGTGCAATAGCACGGAATTGTCAACAGAATAATGCTCAACAGAATAATGTAGGTACGACGGCGTGCGTCCATGAAAGTGTTGCCTTGTATCTTGTCGGCATGATGATAGTTGAGTCACCTGCAAATGACAACATTGGTTGCCGGCATCGCTACTGAGAAGTTGCAACCGTACCATTAATCCGTTCTTATTCGCGCGGCGTCTCGCACACACTCCGCCTCAAACATGGCTACACTTGATGCGCTATGCAAACACGGCAATTTATGCGACTTTTGGGCTTCAGTATCTTGATCCTTTGCGTCACAATACTGATTGGTTGCTCCCAAGAAACGGCAAGTCAACCAGATGTCACACCGGTCATTGTGCTGCCTACGCCGCTGCCGGCGACCCCAACCCGCATACCGACAGCGTCGCCGACAGTGACGCCAACGCCGACGATGACACCAACCCCATCGCCAACGCCTACGCCAACCCCGACGGCTATGCCGTTGACTGTGTCGGGCAATCCGCGCAGCGCTCAACTCGCGACGCCCGAATACAACAGTACATTTCCCTGTGGTGTCGTCGATGTTTTTGATTTTCCGCTTGATCCACCGGATGCAGCTTCGCTAAGTGGGGGCAGCGATTTCGGGATTTTTCGCAGTCGATATGACAAATATCATGCCGGTGAAGATTGGTGGTATGGTCGTGGGTCGAGCTTCGGCAAACCGGTGTATGCTATCGGCCATGGTCTGGTCACCTATGCGCAGCCGGAAGGTTGGGGGCGGGACAAGGGTGTGATCATTGTCCAGCACAGTTACAATGACGGGTCGCAAGTGCTTTCATTTTATGGTCACCTCGATCCGCCCAGCGTGACATTGACGGCGGGAGAATGTGTCCAGCGCGGTGACAAAATAGCGGAAATCGGCCGACCCCGTACATCACCCCATTTACATTTCGAAATGCGCACACAATCACCATGGGCCCCGTTAACCGGCTACTGGGAAGAAGACCCGACTACGGTCGGCTGGCTGGCGCCGTCACAGACTATTTGGGAACAACGGATCATCACACAGCCCGGCGTTCAGTGGACACGAGCGTTTACAACCACGGAGACACGCACGGTTGGTGTCCTGTCAGACAATGAATTCGCCGTCATAGAAGGGAACCAGCTTCGCGCTGTTGACCTGGCGGATGGCAGTGATCGTGTGCTGCTGCCCGAAATGGAGAGTGTGCGGGCGGCATTGGTACATGACAAGCCGCACCTGATGGTCGTGGCGGATCGTTATGGCCAGATCAGTGCGTTCTCACTGCCACTCGAAAACACTACGCCTGCCTGGACAGCCGATTTGGGGAAATCGGGTGTACCCAACTTGCTGCCGCTAGCAGATGGTGGCGTGCTCGCCGTGTGGCGGACGGAAATGGCGGCTTTTTCGGCCGAAGGCGATCTGTTGTGGCGGCAATCGGGTGAATGGCGGCTGCTTGACTGGATATTGCATGATGACACGCTGTTTCTGTCGACAGTGACAGACGGCGGCACGGTGTGGGCGCTACGCGGCGCAGACAGACCTGAGATCGTCGCCGCCATCGGCGGCAAATTGGCGGCTGCAGGTGATGTGCTCTGGGTTTACGCGATGGAAGGTGTGTACCGATGGCAAGACGGGGTGGATTCGGCCGAAATGATCAAAGCACTGCCGACCGGCTCGATACAGCGCGGAGACATTATTGCGCTGCCGGATAATGGCATATTGCTGGCACATGCCGACTCCCGCGACCAACGCCTGCTTGCTTTCCACGAAGACGGTTCGTTGTTCTGGGAACGATCTTACGCCGGCCTGGTCGACGGCGACGTAAGCTTGACAATCGTCGGAGGCGCGCCGTACGTCATTGCTAATGCCAATAGCGGTTCCAGCGGCGAATTGAAGGTATATGCCGTTGATTGGCAAACAGCGGCCTTGCGCCACATATTTACCGGCGGGACACGGTCGCCGCGACCGGGGCAAAGCTGGGCACAAGTGGTCAACGGCAGCGATTTGCTACTCAATATCGGCGGCGGGCCGCTGGCGTTTTTTACACCGCCTGAGTAGCATCTGCCGGGTCAAGGCAGGGTTGAGTCGGCCATGCCCCTCAATCCAAGTGGGCATAGCCACTGCCTGCATAGGAACTGATGTCGATGAAAAGCGCCAACGCCAACCAGACCCATTCCAGCCCCATCACGCCACCCGTAGAGACATAAACGTAAACCAAAGTCGTCCACGGCAAGAACAGAAATCCCAACACAGGCCAGAGAAACCTGCTGAAAGCCTGACCCCACAAAGCCCGGTCAAGCAACCACCAGATGAGAATGCCGGCACGCGGACCGGCCAGGAGCAATATCGTGATAAAAAGGCACATAATCGCTTGTGGCGTCAGCAACGAACTCTCGAACTGCCGCCTGAAAAGTTCAGCTAAAGAGAAGTCATTATCACTATAACACAATGGCGCAGCTAATGCGTAATCTGGGTCGTAACTGAGCTGCGGACTGGCTGGTGGCGGCGTTGTCCGAAGCACACTGCTATAATTCGTCGTATGTCTTTTCACTTTGAATGCTCAATGACGGATGGTGCAGCACGCCTCGGACGTTTTCACACACCGCATGGCATCATTGCTACACCCGTGTTTGCGCCGGTTGGAACACAAGCTACGGTCAAGGCGCTGCGCCCGCGCGATCTCGAAGAAATGGGCGCAGATATGATCTTGAGTAACACGTATCATCTGTATCTGCGACCGGGTGATGAATTGATACGCGATATGGGTGGATTGCATGCGTTTATGGGCTGGAATCGGCCGATATTGACTGACAGTGGCGGTTTTCAGGTATTCAGCCTCAGCAAAACACGCAAAATTGACGACGATGGCGTCACTTTCCGTTCACATCACGATGGATCATCACATCGCTTCACACCCGAAAAAAGCATCGCCATCCAGGAAAATCTCGGCTCCGACATCATCATGATGTTCGATGAATGTGCCGATCCCAACGACTATAATTACCTCAAGCAATCGCTTGCCAGACGCACCCATCCCTGGGCGTTGCGCTGCATTGAAGCGAAAACCCGCAGCGATCAAGCGCTGTTTGGCATTGTGCAGGGCGGTATCTTCCGCGATCTCCGTGAGGAAAGTGCTGCATTTCTCAGTCGCCTCGATCTGCCGGGCTACGCCATTGGCGGTCTGGCTGTCGGCGAGAGCAAAGCAGACATGTATCAAGTGCTCGACTGGATGCATCCGGTATTGCCGCACGACAAGCCACGTTATCTGATGGGTGTCGGTGCACCCGAAGATCTCGTCAACGGCGTCCTGCGCGGTATCGACATATTCGACTGCGTATTACCCACCCGTCTGGCGCGGCACAGCAGCGTCTGGATTCCCGGTGATCGGCTCAACCTGCGCAATGCCCGCTTTGAACGTGACGGCGCACCCATTATGGATAGTTGCACTTGCTATACCTGCCGGCATTTCAGTCGAGCTTATTTGCGCCATCTCGTCAAGGCCAACGAAATCCTCGGCCACATTTTGCTCACAACGCACAATGTCCACTTTCTGCTCGACTTAATGCGTCAAATGCGCAGCGCCATCGCCGAACAAAGACTAGAGGCATTCGCCCACGATTTTCTCAGCCTCTATCCGGCCGTCGAGGTGGCGAGTCAATAACCAATCATCCACAACAAGTATTTGCACTATGAGTCTAATTGAAGCAATTATCATCGGCATCATTCAAGGTGCCACTGAGTTTCTGCCTGTTTCCAGTTCCGGCCACGCCGTGCTGCTGCCTGAAATATTCGGCATAACCAATCCAACCCTGACAGAAGTTGTCGTTGCCCATTTGGGCACACTGGTAGCGATTCTGATCGTTTTCTGGCGCGATCTGTGGCATATTGCTGTGGCAGTCTTACGGGGCATCGTCGATCGGTCACCATTGGGCACGCTTGACTCAAGGCTTGGTTGGTTTATCCTTATCGGTTCAATTCCGGCAGCGCTGGCCGGCTTCTTTTTTGAAAGCTGGTTTGAAGATGTTTTCGGCAATCCAACAGCGGCAGCGTTTTTTCTGCTCGTTACGGCTGGACTGCTCGTGTTAGGTGAACGGTTGCGCACCGGTACGAAACCACTCGAGAACATGGGCTGGACAGATGCGATTGTGGTCGGTTTGTTTCAGATGTTTGCGCTGTTGCCCGGTATTTCGCGCAGCGGCAGCACGATTACAGGCGGCCTGATACGCGGCTTGACGCGCGAAACGGCAACGCGTTACAGTTTTTTGCTTGGCGCACCAATTATTTTTGGCGCAGGGATGTTAGGTTTACTCGACTTACGCGATGTACCCAACCTGAGTGCTGAGATTCCGGTGCTGTTGACGATTTTTATCACATCGGCCGTTGTCGGTTTGGTTTGTATCGTATTTTTGTTGCGCTGGGTGCGCAAGCATAGTTTAATTCCATTCGCCGTCTACTGTGCTCTGTTGGGCGGTGGTTACTTGTTATTTGCCGTTATTCTCTAACCGAGCGGCGCAGCAAAGAAAAGATAGGAATTGCCGTAGCGCCCGACGCAGCAGTGGCGCAGCAGCAATGTAGCGGCTATACTGCCACACTTGGCGAGCATGTGCATCGCCATGAATTCAACTAAAGACACAAATTACTTTCGGGCTAAGGGTGCGACTTGGTTCCGTTCAGAGTCAAGGAGACCCTGTCATGAGTTTTTCACAATTTGGCCTTGATCCGCGCATTCTGGCCGGTGTCAAGGCTGTAGGCTTCACAACGCCGACCCCTATCCAAAGTCAAGCTATTCCCGCTGTGATGGCAGGCCGCGATGTTCTCGGTCTGGCTCAAACCGGCACCGGCAAGACGGCAGCTTTTGTCCTGCCTATGTTGCAGCGTCTGGTCAAGGGCCAACTGCGTACCGTGCGTGCGCTTATCGTTGCGCCCACACGTGAACTGGCTGAACAAATCCATCAAACAATTGTTGAATTGGGCCAGCAGACCAAAATACGCAGTGTTTCCATTTATGGCGGTGTCAACAAAAATCCGCAGATCGATGATCTCAAGCGCGGTGTTGAAGTGGTCGTTGCCTGTCCAGGACGCCTGCTCGATTTAATGAGTACTGGCGATATTGATCTGTCCCATGTTGAGTATCTGGTGTTGGACGAGGCTGATCGCATGTGCGACATGGGTTTTTTGCCCGACATCAAACGCATTTTGAAGCAGTTGCCGAAAAAACGCCAGACGTTGTTTTTCTCTGCAACAATGCCTGATGACATTCGCCACCTGGCAGACAGCATTCTCAATAATCCGCTTACAGTGCAGGTGGGCGTGATTGCGCCGGCAGAAACTGTAGACCATGCGCTGTATCCGGTTCCCAACAGCCTGAAAACGCAGCTTCTGATCGCGATGTTGGGTCAAATGTCTACTGGACGCGTGTTAGTTTTTACGCGCACTAAATATCGGGCGCGTAATCTGGCCCGTAAATTGGTGCAGCATGATTTTAATGCGACAGCGCTGCAGGGTAACATGTCGCAGAATCAGCGTGTGCGTGCGATGGATGGATTCCGCGACGGTTCGTATGATATTCTGGTGGCGACGGATATTGCCGCACGTGGTATTGATGTTTCGGAGATTTCGCACGTGATTAATTTTGACATGCCGGACACGGTGGATGCGTATACACACCGCATCGGCCGAACTGGTCGCGCTGATGAGAACGGAGACGCATTCACCTTTGTGACACCGGAAGACAGCAAGATGGTGCGCGACATTGAACAGGTGTTGGGCCAACCCATCGAACTGCGTCAACTGCCGGGATTTAATTACGGAAACTTTGATCCGCTAAATCCGCCGCCGCCACCGCCCGGAAAACAGAAAAAACACAGCGGTTCCAAGACACCGCGTTCGTCAAGGGGCGGCTATCGAGGGCGCAACACAAAAGCGCGCGACCGCTCACAACGTCGGAGCCGATCCTCCGGCAATCGCGGCTAGAATCCAGTCGGATTGGCTGACGCTCATTGTGTCTCACCGGATGCAGTGGGCGTTTTTTTCTTTGCAACACCTGGATTCGGCCGAAATCAGACCACTCGTGATGCGTTTACTGGCGCCATAGCTCAGAGCAACGCAATTCGTTGCATGCAGTGAGCGCTTGCAGCAATTTTGGAAACCAAATCCACTGGTGTTTAGCACAGTTGGCCACATTGCCGCCACGACACCATTCCGTCGCTACGTAAACACATTTCACCACGGCCAGTCGGTAATCATCCCATAACTGTGACCACGAATAATCGGTTATCCCGTTGGTCCGCAAATGGGCATGATAATGGCGTAAAACTGGCTCTTCCAATGCGTGTCGCACGTCTGATTCCCACCATAAAACCATCAAATACGCCAAATCGTAGACACCAAGCCATATGGTCAGGCTCCAGTCAAATGGTTGGCGATCAATGATGTAGATCGGTTGCGTACCGACTCGGGGAACGAGGATATTTAGGGCATTGGCATCGCCGTGGATGATGGTGAAACCGTTGGGATCGGTCGTGCGGGCTACCATTTGTTGCGGATGGTGACGGAAGATGTCGGCTAGCAATTCGGCCGAACCTGCCGGTAACTGATCTGCCACCAATGTTAATTGTGGCGTGACGCCCGGTGCGGCGATAGTGGCAAACCGGCGAATAAAATCGGCCGAATGCAACGATTCACCGGCTTCTTGTAGTCGCTCCGCTCCCCACCAACGTGCATGCATTACGGCCAGCCCTTCGGCCAGCGCCAGACCAAATGCCGGCGTCGGCTTGACATCCAATGCCCGTACATGCGTTGCCGACACGTCATCCAGCAGCAGATGATAGCGTCGTTGCTCTTCTGAATAAGCACTGTCATAACACCGAAGTAGCGGCGCTTCGGGCACAGTGACGTAATCACGTGTGTAATACGTCACTTCGGACGGGCCAAAAAACTCGCCATCGCCGGTATCGGTGTCAACCAGCTTCAGGAAGAGATCGACAGGCAGGTCGCCCTGTGCGTCTTCGCTGTAGTGGAGATGCAATCGGGCGTTTTCAGACCAGTTGCCGCCACCACTGTCAGCCTTGACATGCACGACTGAACCACGGGTCAATGCACCGCGTGCGGTCAATACGACCGTCAGCCATTCGGCCGAAACCTGGTCTACGTGTGTGATGACAACATCCGACATAAAATACTTAATGCGATTAACAACCGCGTTGGTCGACAGCGCTTACCGTCTGGCCGGTTCGTTCAAAATGACGAGACTGTACCATTGTGATTGCCGTTGGGCGGCGTGTCCCATTCACCATCTGCGAGGTACCCCATCGCTTCGTCCCGACCACCATCCATAACGACATTGAGCCGACGATTGCCCGGTATCTCGGCAATGTCGATCACGCGTAGAAAATCACTGAGCGGTTCATCTTGCGGCGAAACATCTGTCAATGCATTGCGCGCGTTGCGGAAAAATTCCCACCGAATGAAACCCCCTTCGTCTTCGAGATGGATCGGCAGGGCGTGAATCCCCGCCTCAACCAAATCTTGGAAGAAGTGCGTGCCGTAGGACAATTCCGGCATGGCTCCACTCTCTGTTTCCACACCGATCTCGACGAGAACATTGGTGTTGTAAATGTCGGCATAACTCACTTTGACCCCGAGGTCCAGATTGGAGCTACCCCATCTGCCCGGGCCAATAAGAATAAACTTTTCGTTTTCCAGCGCTTTATTAATTCGGCCGACAGCACGACCAATCTCCAGCTTCATCGTTTGATTTGGAATCTCCCGATACGTTTGCGGATCGACAAATACCACATAACGTACGCCATCGGCGCGCCCATCCGGCACGAGTCGCTTTTCCGTAAACATAATGTCTGCTTCCGGCACGTCTGTGGGTAAGTCAACTATCTCGCTGCCTCCTGCACGCTGACTTAACGGTCGGCACTGCAAGATGTAGAGCTCATACTCAGGGTACGGGTAGGTCGGAGTGACTTCTACCGTGAATTCAATATCCACCGGCGTACCGTACAGTTTTTCCAACCGCATCAATCCGTTGCGCAATAAGCGTACGAAGCGCCCATCCTTTACCAGGTAATCAAATGTCAAAACAAGATCATCAGGGTCTTCTACATCAACAATAGATACTAATTGCTGGATGAAACCACCCTTGTCCAGCGAAGCAACATATGCCAGGTTGGGATAATCCAGCCCAATCACATCACTGATGGGCAGCACTTCAAACTGGTTTTTTTCCAGATTGATGACATCAATAAGGTGTTGCGAGTAGCGTCGGATAGCGGATGAAGTTGTTTCCGGTCGCAGCAACGGATGGCTGAGCGATATCAAACGTGGATAGTCGTTGCCGACACGATCGACAGCCCGAGTACCCATACCGCACACCATGCGCAGAAAGCCATCTTCGCGGCGAATTTTGGGATTCCAGCGGAATGGATTCTGACTGAATCCTACGCCGGCTACGGTAGGGAAGAAAAAGTTTTTATATTGATGACCTCGCACTTCTTGAATAAGGATCGCCATGCGTTCATCGTAGTCGATTAGTCCGTGCTGCTGGCGATACAAGAGTGCATCTGCACTCAAGGTACTGGCATAAACGCGTTTGATGGCTTCTTCCAGTGCCTGCAAATTCTCTTTGGGTGTGCCTTGATTGGGGCAAAAATAGCTATCGTACTTACCGGCAAAAGCGGAACCGAAGTTGTCTTCCAGCAGACTGGAAGATCGCACGATGACGGGTCTGTTGCCCATTTTTTCCAATACAAGCCGTAATTGATCACGTATGCCTTCGGGGAATTCGGCCGATAAGTGGGCCGCAATCACTACAGGATAATCAGAACGCACCTCTTCCAGTGGCTTGTACTTCTGGTTCATGATGAAGTCGAGATCATTGTGACGGCGAAAATCATACATCACATCGGTTCCGAGGAAGAACGAGTCCGGAATCGATACTTGTTCACTGATATCGCCTCCCCAGTCTGGCGATTGATGCTGCAAGATCTTCCAGGCAATGATCATGCCTGCCGCTTTGCCGCCAATTTTGCCGTCACCAATACGACGGCGATGAATGCGCCTTAAGTCAGCAATGCTGAGTACTTTCCTGGCTACACCAATCAGTGGCAGTTGATCGGTAATCATGCCCCGAATAAGGACAACTTTGATTTCTTGGAGGTGGTGTTTTACTTTTTCACGTTCAGGCGGCGCCATGCTCTCATAGATTTCACCCTGCCGGAACAGCATCTCCCACGGCGCGATTTCAGGATTAAACGCCAGCATCAACTCAGTTTGCGTATGCTTACTCTGCACGACTTCGTGTACGATTTCATCGAACAAAGAAAGTGGCAGGTTGTAGGCAAAGTAGTAGTCGGTGTGAAATGCACGAATACGCGCTTTGCGCTTGCGCCATACTGTGGCCGGCTCCTCGCTAAACGGATCGAACAGCCCTTCACGGTATTGTGATTCGATGGCTTGTTGTTTCACTTCTGCTTCAAAATCCTCTTGCTTGATGATGCCGCGCGAAAATACCTCTTCGCGCATGCGCTTACGGATTTTATCGGCCAGAATCGGGTATTGAGCCAACTTGATATAGATGTCGATGGTTGAGGTACGGCTGCGCAATTGCGATGGTTGCATGAGTTGCCTCCGGCGCTTGGGCTAAAAAGTCGGATAATGATGGTAAGATTATAACCGAAACCGCTGTACAGGAAGGATTTGTCTATGACAGAACATCAGGAAGCTTTATCAAATGCGTTGTGGCGGCTCTATAATCGGCCGAATCACGTCATTCCCTGGGCTTATGGGGGTAACTTGCCGTGGGATGATCCTGATTTCTCTGAGCGCATGTTGCGGGAACATCTGGACGAGTCACACGGCGCTGCGACACGCAATTCGGCCGAACGCGCTATCCAAATCGATTGGTTTTGGCAAATACTGCAATTGCAGCCGGGGTACAGGCTGCTCGACGTGACCTGTGGGCCGGGATTATACGCTGTACCGCTCGCACAGCGCGGTGTCTTTGTCACCGGCGTCGATTTTGCACCGGCGGCATTGCGCTATGCTCGCGAACTCGCCACAAACGGTGGTGTAGCCGACAAATGCACATTCGTGCAACAAGATGTCCGTGCGCTGGACGTGGCCGGGCAGTTGTTTGATGCGGCTATGCTGATCTACGGGCAGCTTGCGGTGATGACTGTCGCTGAAGCGCAGCAGCTATTGACTACCATTGCCAGTGCCTTGAAGCCGGGTGGTGTTCTGGTGCTGGAATTGCTCAATCCTGACTTCGTCGACAGGAAAAACAGGTCGTGGTGGTTTACCGATGAGACCGGTTTGTGGGGTAAAAGCCCGTTTCTGCATCTCGGTGAGCGATTCTGGTTAGAGGAGGAACAACTTTCGGCCGAACGCTTCCATATTTTGCACCTGGAAACGGGTCGGATGGATGAAATCATTCTCATCGATCAGGTGTACAACCCGGAGCGCATGGTGTTGCTGTTGCGCCACGCTGGATTTGACGAAGTGGCTGTTCTGTCGGATGCAGCCGGGCTACCGCTTTACGACGCACGTGAATGGATTTACTACACGGCGGTCAAACCTTTGTAAGGTGGGATGCTGCAGGACTAAACAATCGATTTCTCCGGCAATGACGGTGACAAGGCTGGCTGTTCCAATTCGGCCGATACCTCAGCGACCGGTACAGGTTGTATATCAATCGATGGCCTATGCTGATAGCGATAATACAACATCCAGCAGAATATAAAGGCTGTCATTAACATGACTGCGCCGGTAACGGCGATCATCGTGCCGGTGAACGGGGTCAAGATGGCGGTGGACAACATCTCGGTCGCAATCAAAACTAAAATGGCGACAATAAGAACATCGCGGCTGATCTTTGTCAGGAAATACGCGCCCAATGGTGCTCCGATGATGACAATCGGGACGGCAACAAGCCAGTAATTTTTGACAATACCAATATCCTGCACGACCAACCCGTGCAGGGCAAAGCCGACAATTGATACCACTGCCATGACAATCACAGTCGTCGGTGTGCTCATACGTTCGTCGATACCAAAGGCCAAAGTCAGCACGATGAAGATCATCCCATCGACACCGGCCCCAGTGTATGCGGCAAAAATGCCGCCTGCACAGCTGACCGTTGCGAAGACGAGAATATGGCGAATATTCCAGCCGACAATGCGATTTGTTACCGGCCAACGCAAGATCCAGCGCGAGATAAACAGTGCGACACCAAAAACCGTTAATGAAATAGTAAACAATATCTTGGGGTATGGGTTGGGAATGGTGATTAGCAAGGTTCCCAGCGTGACGCCGATGGCGCCGCCGACACATGACCACAGCAAAACGCGGGGCATCAGTGGGGTGCGACGCAAGAGTATTGTGATTGAGGCCATTGTCATGCCAAACGATTGAATCATTAGCCCGAACGTACGCGCATCGGCCGATGGTATTTGGAACACTTTGGTGAAAACGGGAAAGGCAACTGCCGCGCCACCTTGCGGCGTTGCGCCGGCAACAAATGAGCCAAACAGCATCGTCAACGAAAGGGGCCAATACGGTTTGAACAGGCCAAACTGATTCGTCGCAAGCATATACATCGCCCAGATCGATAGAATCACAAGCACAAGTACCGGATATATCCAACGTCGCATCATATCAAACACTCCTTGCCAGAGTCCCTTGTATCAACTAAACGTCAGTTTTGAGAATCAATGTCTGGTATGTAATGAAGTCAACCGCTGCGTGATTTACAGCTACTGACACACCGCCAGCGTATGGTTGATAGCGTTCAAGCACTACCGTATCGAAGGAATGGAGCAATCACAAGATGCTCTAATGCGTGTTAACCAAACAGGATGGGAAAATGATTTGGGTACCGACAATTTCCATGCGCAAAATGTAGTGTAGCTTGCATTTTGCAATTGACAACAAATCGGCCGAAATGTCAATTAAGCGCTATGCATAGTGGATGGCGCTTCAACAACCTACCTTTGTCGTTGGCTACGAAGATTTCCGTCGCAAAAATGTGTCGAGACGTGAACGTATTGAGCGCTTTAGCAGAATGGGGCGTAGCCGCTTCCATTCATTGCGAGGTGCAAACACGCTCAGCCCTGACGCCCGTCCACTAAATTGACGTTGCACAAATTCGTCAATGAGAACGCGGATCGACTTTTCGCCCTCCGGCACAGCAGCGGCAAGCACATCGGCACTTTCATATGGTGTGTAATTCGGCCGAATTTCCACGCCAACCCACTGACTCCAATGAACTAATCGGGAGTAACTGCGTTCCACACTAGACTCAACGCGTCGATTGTAACGGCCGGCAAGCAACATCAAGAAAGCCGTAAATGCAATCAGGAACAACCCGCCCACAAACGGTATTGTGTTACTGCCGAGAAACCCGTCGCCGCCCGTCGCGCCACCGTCACCAAACGGGTCCTCTGGCTCGAGAAACGCTTCCAGGTCCCGTTCCGGCAGTTCCGTCTCGCCATCCAGTACCGGCTGGTCAGGATCTTCCGCAATAGTCGGATCATCATCTCCGCCAGCGGCATCTTCTCCTTCGGGACGTACTATCGGCTGGATAATAGCCGTCGGTTCGAACTGGATCCAGCCATACTCAGGGAAATACACTTCAACCCATGTATGCGCGTCGCGGGCGCGCACACGGTAGAATCCCTCTTCGGGCAAATATTCGCCCGACGCAAAACCGCGCGCCAACCGCGTCGGAACACCTTGCGAGCGCAGCATTATCGCCATCGATGCAGCGTAATAATTGCAATACCCTTCCTGAGTTTCAAATAAGAAATAATCGATCAATTCGCGGTCAGCGGGTGGATAATCGATCTGATCATTGTATTCAATATTGTCACGCAGCCAATTCTGAACGGCGACTGCTTTATCATAAGGATTGTCGTAGGAGGCCGTTAACTCCGCTGCCAAATTCCGTGTCCGCTCAGAAATAGTGTTTGGCATTTGCAGATATTGCTCACGGATTTCAGGTGAATAGCTAGTCGATGCACGGCGCAGACTGCCCGCATCGGCAACACTGATAGACGATGTGACTTGATACTGATCGCCGAGCTGCAACGCATATCGCGCCCGGGTTGCTGCCAGATCATGATATCCATCCGGTGTCGTGTTCAGTTTGACGTACATTTGCCGGTCAGCAAATTGTAAATCGGGGAGCGAATAGATCGCGCCGGCATTTGACACATAGTTAATGTAAGCCTGAGTAACCAACATGCGTTGCTGCGCCGGTTCTGTATTGAATTGACCGTCATCAGGGTAATAGGTTATGGTGTTGCCGTCGACGACTTGCCAACTGTTATCAGCATATGTATCGAGAACTGTTTCGCGCCAATAAGCATAAGGTAATTCTTCGGAGACGCGGACGTCCATGATGGGTTGATCGCCCGTTTGGCGGGGGCCACCGAGTGGTAAGGAATCGCGATACGGATCGGCGACGCGCTGGCCGGTTGAATTAACTGCGACCAGACGCTGCCAACTGTCTCTAAATTGCCGCCACGGTTCGTTGACGCGGTTGACGGCACTGGTCACTGTATCACTGGCTCCGGCTGCCGGCAGCCACCAGGCGCACAAAATAGCCAGTAAACCGACCAGTAGGCTGCTGCGCATAAATGTCCAGCTAATGCCGCCTTCGTAACGGACGGTGGCAGCGCGCCACTGGCGTTGTCGCGATGATAGAAACGTCTGGGTGATGTAGAGCAAGGACAGCACAACATAAGCTGCCATGTAGAGATATAGAGGGCGGGCACCAAAGTAGTAGTAGACGACACTGAGCAAGACAAGACCGCTGGGCAAAATGACGCGCCAGATGCGTAAATAGCGAACGGTGTACCAGGCGGCTGTGTAGCCAAGCAGCCAGAAAATGCCACTGGTTTGCACGACAAAGATAAATGAATCGCGGTTAGAGCCGCCATCAATGGCCGTTACAAACCAATTGTATTGCATCATGACCAACTCGTTGATGCGTTCGCGCCAGGTCATGAATTCAGCATCGGGTAGCATGGGCCCCAGAACAAGGCCTAGAAAGAAAACGCCGTAGACAAAAGAGTAAATGTGGGCGGTGTAGTATGGGAATTGACTTTTTGCCAGTGCAACTCCGGCGACAAAGGCGACTGTACCGACGAGGAGGAGTATCGGCCGAACACTGACGGAACTCACTAAATCGGCCGATTCGATGGCAAATGCAACCGTTATCACCATCAGCAACGGCAGCAAAACCGTCAGCCAAAATTCATTGAAGCTCAGTCTTTCGCGCATTACTTACTCTCTCGTGGAAGTCGTATGTCGTGCCGGTTGTTGCGGTAAAATGCGGTCAAGCGCCACATTGATCACATTCTAGCGCATGTTAGATTACGAGGGCAGCCCGGCCAGGTTAGTTTGTACACAGTTGTCACAATTGCTTAAGGATTTCCACCTGTCAATTCGGTGTCTTTTTAGTGACAATGATGATTATACACTATCTCTGCAATCTGTAGGGAACCGTCACAAGTCAACCGTAACGCTGCAAGTAGCCCAGATAGAATATCAGCGCGATGATGCTGAAGCTGAACCATTGCAGTGCGTAGCTGAGATGGGGGCCGTTGGATAAATCAACAACAGGCTCTTGCCGAAATGGTTGGTCGAGTGGTCCTTGGTCGGCATCGGGCGCCTGCAGTAAAAATACAGGTAACAGATCATACGGCATCTGCCTCTGCAACCGGGGAATGTTGATTTGGAACACATCACGCTCGAATTCGGCCGAATCAAAATCGGTGCGTGCTGTGCTGGGCAACCGCTCGGATGCTTGCAGTGTCCCGGTAACCGTCACCAGGCCCGGCTCATCGAACTGGGCAATGCTTTCTGGTGCGGCTTCTACTGTCGGAACCCAGCCGCGATCAACTAACATGATGGCATCAGAGCCGTCGAGTTGCAGTGGCGTTACCAGGTGGACACCCAGTTGTGACTGTGCCCGCTGCTGGACGAGGACGAGTTGATTGGCAAAGTCGTAGGTTCCGGTTGCTGTCACAGCCCGGTCGGCCAGCGTCTCCCATTCGGCCGAATTGACCAGTCCGTTGACGGAAAAAGCTGGTTGCGCCAACTGCGCTGCCAACACAGCATTGGCCGCTTTGCGCTCTTCCAGCCGCGACAACTGCCAAACTCCGAGGCGCAAAAACACCACGATCAACACAGCAATCAACGCCGTTTTCCATATGTGCCGACGGCTAAACGCTTTGCGAACGGTATTCATCACACTTGCTCGTTTACGGCATCTGTAATGGCACGGCACAATGCATCCGGTTCATTGCTACCAATTCCAAAAGTGCTGTCATCCACTTTGTCCAATACGACAATTTGTCGGCCCGATACAGTGTATACGCGGCCATATTGTGTATAACGCAGTCCAATGCCGTTGTACCATGCCAGATGTTCGATGCGACAAGAGACGATTTCGCGTAGCGGAATGCGTTTGCGTACCAGACCAATGCCCATGCGCGCCTCAACCACTTCGTTGTCAACCGAAACCCTGAGCCAGCCAAACAGCAGTTCAAGCACAAACATAAACCCGGCCATCAACCAGAAGGTCACATCTAGCCCGCCGGTCGCCACAAATGACGACCACGCGATCAAGACCGCAACTATGATGACTATCACTGTAAATGCGGTTCCGAATTGCGTATGTTCGTATCGTTTCATCCTTCTCTCCAATCAAGGCATCGATTCTATCGATTGACTTTGCTTGCGGCGCTGCGATAGCAACCAGCCCAGCACCACGACCACCAGCGCGACGCCGCCGATTAGCGTCCAGTCAAGCGACAAACCGTCCTGAATCTCCAACTCAAATGGCAGTTCGCCCGCTCCTTCTACCTGCAAGGTCATTTGCCATACACCTGGTGTTGCGACGTCAAAATCAGCTTCATATAAAAGTTTGTTCGCTGCATTTTCATGTGTCACCGGGATAATTTCGGAGAAGGTAGTGGCTTCCGGTGCACGCATTAACAGGGCGATTTCCCGGTTGAGCAGCGGTTCACCCGGTTCTACACGGCCATTGGCGTTGCGAACTGCCTCGGACAATGCTACCGTGATGTGCACTGTGCCTGTCTCCAGCGGGTCGGGTTGTGTCCAAACTGACACGATCAAGGAACCGAGTTCAGCGTTGACGATGCGGGGCGTGCCACCGCCGTGGGCATGTAAAGGCGCAGCGGTGATTGTCAGCACGAGCAGCAGTGAGAACAACGCCGCCGTTTTGCACCAACGCATCAGTAAGCTCCCTTGTCTTCCTGTTGCAGCAAGGTGTCGAGATAGACGTGTGGTTTGCGTTCTTCAACGACTAGCCAGGATCCTATCAAGACCAGACCTGCCAGCAGAAACATCATGCTGCCGGGGATCCACATAATTGCGCCGCCTAGTTGTTGATCAGTCATGACGCTTATCCCCCACAGGCGCGGTACAGATTCGTAAAAGGTGTAAATCGGTGTGGAGGCAAAGGCGATGGCGACTCCGGCGATCATCGTTGCCGGAATGGCTGCAATCGCCAGTGCGGCACGCCCCAGGTAGCCAAGGCGTTTATGAAAACGTGGCCCGGCACCGGTTATGTGCCACCACAGGAGCATGGCGGTGATAAAAAATGTCGTATGTTCAATATCGTGTACAAGATCACTGCGCAGTGCGGCATTGTACATGCTACTATCATGCCAACCCCACAAGAAGATAATGTAGACGAATAGCATGATGCCGGGCTGTGTGATTTTGGTGACAATCGGCCGAATAGCAGACTGTCGATTGAATAAAACCGCACCAATCGGCCGACGTGTTTTGCCGGGTAATCCCCACATGATCACCGGCATCGGGTTGGCAGCCATCAGCAGTGGCGGTGCCAGCATCGCCAACAATAGATGTTGCACCATATGCATGCTGAACAACAATCCGGCCATTGTGTCGATGGGTGAAAGCAGGGAAAGGGCAATCAGCACCAATCCCAGCCAGTAGACAGGCAAGCGCCACCATGCGGCCAGATGAGGTCGCCGTGCGTGAAATCGTCCAAGACGACGCAGGCGCAGCCAGCCGATGGTATAGAGTACGCCCATAAGCAGGATGGGAATAATGATTATCGGCCGAAACTCCCACGATCGCAGTACAGCAGACGTCATATCATCCACGATCGTTTACCCCCATAAACGCAGAAAGGACGACGAGTTGCCCCTCCGTCCTTCATAATTGATGCTATCTTTGCGGCGTTGGCAACGCCACAAAATCACGTGTGGTACGTAACGGCTGTGCCGATCAGGTAGAGCGCCGGATAAAAGAAAATCCAGACGACATCGACATAGTGCCAATAGACCGCACACGCTTCCACGCCCCAGTGGCGCTCCTCTGTAAACGCCCCTTTGTGTCCGTTTGCCAGGATAATCAAAATCAGAACCAGGCCACTGATCACGTGCAGGGCGTGCATACCGGTCATGCCGTAAAATACGGCACCAAACGCACCATCGCCCGGTTTAATTGCCTCATGTGCAAACAAAGTGACACCGAACATATTGTCCAGAATCAGATCCAGTACGCCCCACTCGATAAAAATCACGCTTAACAAAAAGAGTGACCCCATCACAAACGTCATGATCAGACTGTTGTGCATCTTTTTTTGCTCACCATGCTGAACGGCTACTTCAGCACGCACCATAAAATAACTGCTGATAAGCAAAACCGAGGTTGCAATCAGACCGGCTACCTGGTCCAATTCCGGACGGACGACGCCGGAAGCATCGCGCCACAAGTAGAATCGGGCAGCAAACAGACCGACAAACAGAAATACTTCGGAGAACAGGAAGAGCCACAAACCCAGCCGGTTGGCGCGTAACTGCTGTCCATACGGCAGTTCGTGTGCATGGGTATCGTCATGGGCATGGTCGTCGTGATGGGTAGTCACTGCGCTCATCAGTGTGCCTCCTGTCGCCATAGGCGATAGATATGCATGAAGTAATAGACGACCAGTACGGCTTTGGCCGATGCCAGGAGCAGGAGCAGAACGGTCGATTCGAGATAGATTGCTACAGCAAGCTCAGCCAATGACACGACAAACAAAACCAAAAAAACATTGCGGATCAGGGCATAAGCTGCCCGTTTGTTATCTTGCACGACGCTTCTCCTCAATGGATTATGAATCAATCACCGGCAGCCGGAATTGTCTGTATGTATTTGGAATCGGCCAGTCCGTAGTCATAAGGGTCGCCGACGACTTCGATGGGACGGTCAAAGTTGAATTCAGGCAGCGGTGTGGGAGCGACCCATTCGGGCGAACGCGATTCCCATGGATTTTCTGGCGCCAATTCGGCCGAACGGGCACTGCTGACCAGATTGTAGAGCATAATCAAGACCGACCACGCAATTACAAGCGCCGCAATCGTGATCAATATTTGCGTACCCTCAACACCCAACGCCGGGTCGTAGTTGGCGATGCGACGACGCATACCCATCAGACCAATGCGCATTTGGCCCAGACTCATCACCCAGAACCCCGGAACCATTAGCCAGAAATGCAGCTTGCCCAGTCGTTCGTTGTACATTCGTCCGGTAATCTTAGGGAACCAGTAATACAGCGCAGCAAAAAACGGGAAGATAAAACCGCCGAACATCGTCGCATGGAAATGACCGACGACCCAATAACTGTCATGTAAATGCATGTCAGTCGGTACCGTTGCCAAAATCGGGCCCGTCAAGCCGCCTATCAAGAACACTGAAATAGCGCCAAGCACAAACAACATTGGTGTTGGGTAGATGATTTTGCCTCCCCACAACGTACCCAGCCAGCTAAAGAACTTGACGCCCGTGGGGATGCCGACAAACATGGTCGAAATCATAAACGGGATGCGCAGCGAATCATCCATGCCAGAAACGAACATGTGATGCGCCCAAACCAGAAAACCGACTAACGCGATGCCCAAGCTCGACAGGGCGACCCATTTATAGCCGAATAGTGGCTTGCGCGAGAACACGGGCAACAATTCGCTGATGACACCTAAACCCGGCAGTACAAAGACGTAGACGACAGGATGAGAGTAGAACCAGAATAACTGCTGGTACAAAAGCGGTTGACCCACCGGTACGCCGGCTGCCACCGGTGTCGGATCGAAAAATCCAAGACCCAAAGCGCGCTGCGCAACCACCATTGTCAAAGCCACACCGACAGTCTGGGTTGCTGTGAACTGGATGATAGAGGCGGAAATCGCTGTCCAGACAAAAATCGGCATGCGGAACAATGCCATGCCCTTCGCCCGCATAACGCCAACTGTCACCAACACGTTGATGGCGCTGGCAATAGAGGCGAACCCATTGAAATAGAAGCCGAGCAGGAATAGGATAATACCCAGTGAGCCAACCGTGCTCAGTGGGGGATAGCCAACCCAGCCTGTGTCAAACCCGGTATCGACAAACATGGCAGACACGATCAACAAGGCTGCCGGAATACTGACCCAGAAACTAAATGCATTGAGGCGTGGGAACGCCATATCCGATGCACCGATCATCACCGGCACCAGATAGTTCACCATCGCGCCAACGCCCAGCAGGATACTGGCAATCATGATGATGCCGTGTGCACTGAAAAACGTGTTATACGTGTTTTCGGTGATCAACTGCATGCCGGGCGCGGATAGCTCCAGTCGGAAAACAATTGCCAGCGTGCCGCCGACGAGCAGCACGAGCACACTTGTAACGGCATACTGAATGCCGATGACTTTGTGATTGACATCGACGCTAAAATAGCGCATCCACTCTGGTTCACCCTCAGGTGCCCCGTGGTGTAGTTCCGTTTTGTGGCCAAATATCCACTGAATCCAGTCGGTAAGCACGCCGCTAAACAAGAGGAAGCCAATGACGCTGAAGATGGCAGCCAATGCGACGTTACCATCTGTGAGTCTGAAATCGCTGCCCATTGTCAGATAGCTGATAAACAGAACAATAGCCACGGTTAAAGCCTGCCCAAGCACACCCCAAACAAGTGCTGTGCCGGCGGCATAGTACCAGAAGCGACCCATTCTGCGGCTGTGGAACATACCAAACCCGCTCAAAAACGCGGTTACGACAATAGCCAGCAAAATCAAGATGGCGACTGCCCAAAATGCCAAATCGAGCAGTTGTCCCGGCAGTTGGACACCCAACGCTTCGAGCCCAGGCGTTACCCATGTTGTGTGTGCCGAGTTGAGGATGGCCACAAGGATGGCGGCAACGATTAAGCCCAGCGCACCGGCGACCAGTGCCCGGGCAAATCTGCTACGTGTGAAGGTCAAGATTGCTTTCATGAATTATTTCCCAGCTTTACGTGGCGCTATTCTTCGAGCGTCTTGATGTACGCAATGATGTCCTCGATGATGTCGATCTGCCCATTGTATTTTGCTTCTTCGACAGCAAATTGCTCACCGTAGGTTTGCAACATGACATTTGCGTAACCGGCAACAATTTGCGAGGCAGGATTTAGGATGGAGTTGCGGATGTAGTCGTCGTCAGCGATGACGGTGGTGCCGTCTTCGAGTAGTTCTTCTCGTTCGTAAAGACCAAGCCAGGTCGGCCCGACCAAATCACTGCCGTCGACGCTGTGGCAGCCACCACAACCAAATTGTTGGAACCAAAGGATGCCACGCTCTTCGGGTGTCATTGATAAGGGATCGGGGCCGGATTGTTTTTCGAGAACCCATGCATCAAATTCTGCTTGACTGACGACGCGTACGTCTGCAAGCATGCCGGAGTGATTGAGTCCGCAGATTTCAGCGCAGCGCACTTTGTATTCGCCTTCGACGTTGGGCGTGATGCGTAGCACTTCTATGCTGCCGGGAACGAGGTCTTGTTTGACCCGGAATTCCGGCACCCAGAAATCGTGCAACACGTCTTCGGAACGCATTTGCAGGACAATCGGCCGATTAACCGGCAGTACGAGTTCGATTGAAGAGTAACCGCCTTGCTCCGGATAGGCAAAGCTCCATGACCATTGCCGCGCTGTCACATCAATGGCCATTTCGTCCGCTTTGGCTTCGGTAATGTCAACCAGCATGACCGATCCCCAAATTGCAAAACCAACGACCAGCACCAGCGGTGCCGCAGTCCAGAATATTTCGAGTGCCGTATTGCCGTGTATGTAGAGCCCATCTCCTTCCTCATCCGGGCGACGCCGGAAAACGAAAAGAGAGTACAACATGAAAACCATGACCAGTGCAAACAGACCTGAAATCAAGATGAAATGGCCTGTAAACATGTTGTCAATTGAGTCAGCTTGTGTGCTCGCGGCAATGGGAAGCTGGTACACGGCTGTCAGGATCACATAGGTGATGGGCATGACGACGATAATCAGCAACGCGACGATAAGTAGATGCTTTTTATTATTCATGCAGGCTTTCCCGTTCTAGCGTCCATGTGAGCGGAAATGATGGCTCGCCCCTTTAAAGTTTTCAGTTTATATACGCATTAACTTTGCCTAAGTAGTGTGTTCATTTTATCACAATCAAATCGCGATGCAATAAGCCACAGCAGGCAGTCGCCTGCCATTAAAGGCCTCGGATTGAGTGCCAATGCGGGATGTTTTCGGCCGAAAATCCCGTCTTACTCGTCTGGAATTGCCACGATCCCCAGTGCACCCGGCCCCAAATTGATAGCCACGCCAATCGCCATTTCAGTAATGTGCGACTCAGTCACATGTAATGCTTGCTGTGCCTGGGCTAATAACTGGTCAGCTTCCGGCCCGCAATTTGCGTGAATAATGGCAAGGCGTACCGGGCGGTTGGCGATTCGTTGTTGTACGCCGCTGACGATTGTCGCCATGGCTTTCGTGCGCGTGCGCACCCGTCCGGCTTCGACGATGATGCCGTCACGAACCTCGGTGATCGGTTTGAGATTGAGCAGTGACGCCATCACCGATTTGACGTTGCTGACGCGACCACCGCGCCGTGCAAAATCCAGGCTGTCGATAGTGAACATGATCACCATGTCGTCGCGCATTTTCTCCAGTTTTGCCAGAATTGTTGCGGCCGATGCGCCATCGCGTGCCATTCGCGCAGCCTCAAGCGCCATAAACCCCTGCGCCGCTGACCCCGCCTGTGAATCAAACAAATGAAATGTTCCCTCTCCCTCTAATTCACGAATAGCGGCAACGGCCGAAGCATAGGTGCCACTCAATCGATTACTGACGGTAACTGTCAGGATTTCAGACTCACCTGCGGCAAGTATCATACGGTAAGCTTCTTCGAATTGGTGGGGTGTTGGCTGCGACGTTTTTGGAAAATTGGCATCAGTGACGGCCTGCACTTTCTCGTAAAATTCAGCATGCGTCATCGTAATTTCCGACAAAAACTGTTCTGTGCCAAACATGATATTGATCGGCACGACATAGATATTGTATTGTTTGAGCAGTTCAGCCGGTGCGTCACCGGCATCGTCCATCACAATGCGCATGGAACACCTCCATCATTATGAAGTTGTAGAAGGGCTGTTCGCGGCTTTTCCAATTGTTGTAGCGATGTTAGAACTGTGTGCCCGTAAAGCGCGACAACCAAAAACGTGATTTGCGTTGTTCACCCGCTGTACTACCATGCATCTCATCTCTTAAAGAAAGTAATGTGCGATGATAGAGAGATTTGATCGCCCCTTCGCTGCGTCCCATAATAGCACCGATTTCAGCGTTAGAAAGGCGATCGACAAACTTGAGAATCAGCAATTCCTGACGCTCCGTTGGTAAGTGCCGCACGGCTTCCAATAGCGCATTGCGGTCTTCTGTCAGTTGCGCAGACAGCTCTGGGGTGTCTTCGGACAGACGCCAATGCATGATGTCATCGAGTGAGATGATATGGCGGCGGCTTTGGTCACGATACCAGTTGGCGAGGAGGTTGCGTGCAATGCGATACAGCCATGCGGAGAAGGGGATACCTTTGTCTTCATATCGGCCGATATGCTGCATTGCGCGATAAAAAATGCGGGCTGTCAGGTCTTCAGCATCCTGAACATTGCCAATGCGATAGTAGACGTAGCTGTAAATGCGGTCGACATAACGCTCATATAAGGCGCCAAACGCTTCTTTATCTGTTTTTGCTCTAGCGATTAGCTCCGAATCATCCACGCAAACGATCCTGTGTCCGTGTTGCAATGTACACCTACAAACCCAATAGGACAATACGTTACATCAATATGCCATACCCAAGCATTATCTCGCGTTGCGCCGTCGGCTTTCATAGCTGTGAAACATTGAATCAAATTTCGGCCGATTACGGGATAACAACGGTCTCAATGCGTCGAGACAACAGTATAACAGAGGCCACGTTTCATGCCTACATCAGATGCAGCATGTCGGCGACGCGAAGCGCAACGGCGAAACTGCTTACCCCATTTCTCTAATCTGAATTCATCGTTGCTTGACGACGCTCATTGCCTCAGCTATCCTCATCGCGCTGTACAATTACAGTCTGGATACTTGTTTTCATGCAACACCATTGGATGATACGCTCGTCGCGACACATCAGACGTTTGCTTCTGCTCTTGATGGCTATGCCGTTGCTGGTCGCCTGCGTTGCGACGCCATCCACTGAGCAAGCAGTAATACCGCAGTCAGATGAGTCGCTGATTACAATCACTGAAGCGCTGTCGCAGGTTGCAACTTCTACCCCGGCTATCTCTACCAGTACGGCAACCGCGACGCTGACGCCGTTGCCCGCTGCCACGGATACGCCAACTGTCGCACCGACAACGACACCGCTGCCGCCAGCAACCACGCCGCCAACTGCTACGCGCTTGCCGGTAACCACTAATGCCGGCAATGTCACTGCAACACCGACAACCGTGCCGATTGCCGATCTGCTGACCGTATTGCCGCGGCCAACACCGCGCAACAATATCAGCGATACAGTGCGTGTTCCGATACTGATGTATCATTATCTTAGTACACCACCGGCCGACGCCGATAAATACAGGCTCGATCTCTCGGTAACTCCGGCAAACTTTGCGCAGCAGATGCAATATTTGGCAGACAATGGCTACACGCCGCTCGATCTGTATGATTTGGCGCTCGTGATCACGCAAAAGCAAGATCTGCCTGAGAAACCGGTCATCATCACATTTGACGATGGTTATCGCGACAATTATGAAAATGCCTTCCCTATTCTGCAGCAACATGGCTTTAAGGCGACGTTCTTTGTCATCACCGGGCCGATTGACCAGGGCGCAGAACAGTATATGACATGGGAAATGGTTGAGCAGATGTCACAAGCTGGTATGCGCATTGAATCGCATACGGTGACGCATCCGCAATTGGCAGGTATGGAACGCGATGACCAATATTTCCAGATTCAGTCATCGCAGCAGACGATAGCTGATCATATCGGCTACACACCGCGTTTTCTCTGCTATCCGGGCGGCTTTTACGATGAAACGACAATTGATGTGTTGCGTGAACTCGATATGTGGGGTGCTGTGACGACGCAGGGTGGTCAGTGGCACAGTTTTGATGGGCGCTATGAATGGCCGCGTATGCGCATGCGCAATGCAACGACGTTAAGAGAGTTTGCCGGGTTGCTGGAGCAGTAGGGGCTTTGTCACATTAATCGTGGTGTGGTTTCGGCCGAAAATGACATCTCATCCATCACCCCAGATCGGCATACATTGCTGCGATTTGTCGATTGGTCGGATTAGCCCGATAAGCAGCGCCGATCAACTTTTCCAACTGATCTGTATTCTCTGCCCAACTGACCACAGCCAACACAACCTCTGTAAAACTCTGCGCTATGGTGATGTCTTCGAGCCGCACGCCCATTTCACCGCGCAGCATGCTCGTTAGGGTGCTGAAATTAAATCCGGAGAGCAGGGCTGACTGTATTTGTCGGAACTGAGCCGTTTCGCGCACAGGAACGGTCATGGGAGACGGTATTCTGCCACTGCGAGCGCCGTCGATTTCCCGGCACGGCACTGATACGTTGCTCAGATCGGCCGGTGTCGAGAATTCGGCCGAAAGCGGAATGCGAACCAGTCGAAAACCGATTGCATGATTGGTGCGTGACGGCAACAAACTCTCGCGAAATGCAGATCGCGAGCCGTCGGACGGATAATCCCAGCCGCCACCGCGCAGCACCTTTTCGACCGACCGTTGGTTGGGCAAAGCGGCATGGGAACCGTAATACGTGTCAGATACCCATTCCCAGATATTGCCGTGCATATCATGAAGGCCCCACGGATTAGGCAGTTTGCGGCCGACCGGCTGTGCGCATGTCAGCCCGGCCTGTTGTGTGTTGCGTTGATACCAGCCAAATTTGCTCAAAGCCGCATCGACATCGCCAAAACTGAACGCCGTGGTTGTATTTGCTCTGGCGGCGTACTCCCATTCCGCTTCTGTCGGCAGTCGATAATAAGCGTTTGTATCCAGATCATTGAGTCTTTCGATACAGCGGACGGCATCATCATATGTGATATACGTTGCCGGATAATCATTACCCGATTCGACGTTGTTGCGCAACGCGCCATCATCTCTGCGCCATGGTTCATCGTCCATAACGGCACGCCAAACCGACTGTGTCACGGTGTGGCGGCATAAAGTAAACGGCAGGGCAATTGTTTGCGCATGAATGGGTTGTTCGTTTTCTCGGCCCTGATCAGAACCCATGCAAAATCTGCCTGCAGGAATAGGAACGAAGGACGCAATCAACTCGTCTAGCATGACATTGCTCTCCAGATCAAAGTAACACGCTGTGTGGCTGAATGTACTATATTAAATTGGTCGGCGGATGTAAAGCACGCGTCGGTCAATTGCGAGGTCGCTATGTTTTTCGGCCGATATACAGTAGATGACGTGATGCACCGATTATGGACGGCTCCCGACTGATAGCATACAGCAATTCGAGCCACAACGCGCGCTGTGTGCCGGTTAGACGGTTGTAACTGTCGTCATCACCCCCGACGATCGGCTCAACGCCTGCCACAACAACTGTCTCGAATCCGATTTGCTCGTGTAAGGGCACAATCTCGGCCGGCGTGGCAAAGTAGCCGCGAAAGCTGCCCGCACGCATATTTTCGGGATCGCGCCCCTTTGACATGACCGATTGCACTTCGTCTTGCCGCTCGATCCAGTCTGCATAGCGCGAGAGCATGTCGCTGAGAAAACCGAAGCGGCTGATGAATGCGCTGACAATGAGACCGCCGAGTTGCAGACGGGCAGATGCCTGGCGCAATGCCGTTTGCCGGTCTGCTTCAATAACGAGATGGTAAAGTGGCCCCATCAGCAAAACAGCATCGTAGTCGGTTTTAGTGATGGCAGCGAGGTCACGCGCATCGGCCGAAATGTAGCTGACACGATCGGCCAGCCCAGCGTCACTGATGCGCTTGCGATTCCACTCGAGCAGCGTTTCCGACATGTCAACGGCGGTGATCGTGTGGCCGGCTTTAGCCAACGGCAGCGTGTAGCCACCGGTTGCCGCACCGATTTCGAGTATCTGGCTAGTGGGCGGCAAATACGCGGCCAGATAGCACCAGGTCAGCTCGAACTCCAACTGATGGTGTTGCAGCCGCTGGTCTTCATTTTCGGGAGCACTGTTGTAGTGCTTGGCAATGTCGCTTATATCGTCAATCATGATAGTGATTTCTGCTTCGGCCGAAACGCAATCCATTCGCGCACCAGCCTACCAGCGTTTCTCCCACTGCTGCCAACTGAAGCCGGAGCGGATCTGAAAACCGAGCTGTAGATTGAGTTGCAGCATCGGATTGTTTTCCTCATTGCCCGTGTGGATTTTCTCAATGCCTTCGCGACGTGCCGCTTTGATCAGATTGACTTTGATCGCACGCGCAACACCGCGTCGCCGATAAGCACGCAAAACGCCGGTTAGTCCGTTGTGTGCCACTTTCCCCGCCGCATCTTCGACATGCAAGTTGCTGACGCCGACATATTCGCCGTTTGCGGCAACGGCGATCATCCATAGAGTGGGACGCATCGTACTGCCAAAGGTGAGCTTACGCCACTCTTCGATTGGGATAGTCGTGGCTAAAATGCCTTCAGGCCGAGGATGATCGCGGCGTACGATAGCCTGCACAGTGTACAAATTCTGCTCCCATTCAGGATCACTTTCCATCAATTGCGGCAAAGAGAATATACGAATACCTTCATTAGCAAGCCGCTGTTCTTCCGCAGCAAATGGTGCAGGATCAAAGGCGGTAACGTCGAGCGTTGTATCGACGCCTTTCATGATGCATTGGAAACCGTGCTCCGTCAGCGCTGCAATCAGCGTTGGGTAGGCCGTATTGATCGGGCCAATGACGCGGTTGATAGGGAAGTGCGCCATCTTCTCCAGAAGTGAGGTGACGAGGAAGTCGCACAATTCGGCCGAAACATCTTCCGGCACCATCAGCCACATGCGTACTTTGCCTGCAACACGGGCGGCAGGCGTCTCGTGAAATTGGAACGATGCGACAGGTTGATCACCATCTTCGATGATCCACGTCTCGTTGATCAGATTCGGATTGTAGTCAGCATAATAGTCGCGCCACGATTCGGCCGAACCATATTCTTCAGGAGCCATCATCCGCTCAATATCTGAAAGCGTCTGGAAATCGGCATCGATTAACGCCATTTTGCGCAAGGCATAGTCAGCCATACTGTCTCCAAATATCCATTTGTACGGGTTTGACACGTCAAACCCCCGAGTGATCGAAACGCTTGTCCATCTGGTGCCAACCGGGCTGCGGCACAAAACCCAACTGGAGATTGAGCTGCAACATCGGATTGTTCTGTTCATTGGACGTATAAACGCTCTGTATCCTTTCACGCTGTGCCTGTTTGATGAGGGTAACTTTGAGCGCCCGCGCAATGCCACGCCGTCGATAAGGACGCAAAATGCCCAGGAAACCATTGTCGGCCAGTCTATGCTCGGGATCGCGAACCCAGAAATTGCCCGTTCCCACATAGTCACCGTTGTCAGTGACGGCGACCATCCACAATGTCGGTTTGAAATCGCTGCGCTGCCTCTGCTTGCGCCATTCTGCGAACGGCACTTTGGTTGCGGTGACGCCCGGTTTGCGCGGTATGTCGCTGCGCGCGATGAATTGCATTTCGTACAGTTTTCTTTCCCAGGCGGGATCAGTTTTCATCAATTCGTCCAAAGATTTGATCTGGATGTTCTCTTCTGCCAGTTTATTTAGTAAGGGCGCGTAGATGGACGAATCAAACGTCGTGACATCGAGTTTGGATGCGACCTGAAACAATACACTGCGGAAACCGTGCCGTTCGAGTGCGGCCATCAAGGCTGTGTATTCTTCGTTGACAGGGCCGACTGCGCGATTGATCGGATGCTCAGCTATCTTTTTTTCTAGTTCGGTGACGAGAAACTCGCACAATTCGGCCGAAGCTTCTTTGGCAGTCATCAACCAGATACGAACCTTGCCCGGCACATGCATCGATGGCGTTTCATGAAAGCGAAAGGAGGCGACAGGACGCCCGTCTTGCTCGATGAAATATTCCTCGTAGAGATAGGAATGGTCGAATGCTTCGTACTCTTCGCGCTGTGATTCGGCCGAACCGAAATCGTCCGGATCGAATAGCTGCTCGACATCAGAAAGGGTTTGAAAGTCAGCATCGGTCGGTGTCAAGCGGCGGCTGGTGTACTGGGTCATTTTGGTGCTCCGCCTGTTTGTGTCAGGCCGAAATGGGTTGCGACGGAATGCGAAACGGTATCTACCGATGTGGCAGCATTGCGTTCAAACACAACAATTCCCGTTGTATGACTTTCGCGGAGCATTGTTGCAGTCATCAAACGGTCAAATTGCAGAAACTTCTGCCACATCGCATCCCCATTAGGTAAGCTTGTTACCCAGTTTCGCATTTCGGCACGATTCTCGGCTGTTTCCCATTCGTGAATGCGTAAAGCATTGGAGGCACTGAGACAGACGATCTTTTCGGCCGAAAGGGATTGCACCAACAGCGACGGATGCGTAATTCCGCCATCGACGAGTAATGGTCGATTTGTTGGCAATTCAGCCAACTCGTCAGCGAGCAGGTCAAGGCATTCGGTTTGCGCGGTGCGGTTGTAGCTGTCGAATTGTGCCCACGTCATGTTGAGCAAGAAGGCAAGCGGATTATCGGCCGAAAGCCATGCGGTACTTGCTGGATGACGGACGGGATCATATCGGCCGAAAAAGGAGCCGTACGTCCGCGCATCCATGTCGATCAATTCGACATCGAACCGCGCCGCCAGCGCTGCGCAAATTGTCGATTTACCGGAGGCAGCACCTCCAATGACCCAATACAATTGCTCCAATTTCGCAAAAACCGATCGTGCTTTGGTGATGAGCTGTTGGTCTGGTTCAAACAATCTTTCTGCCATAACGGATATGTTTACGCAGTGATTGCTCCGGCAGGCTGTAATTCGCTGCAAAACGGAGAACACCAGACATCACTGGTCATGATTTATCGCTAATCGGCTGAATCACGATGCCGCCGAACCGCGCTTCATTGGCATAGCATTGGATGCCGCGAATGTAGCAGATATGACTGTCACGTCGTTGTCTCGTTGCACGATAGACAGCTTCAAACCCACCGGTCATACTGATGTTGTGAAAATCAAGCAGATAGCCGTCTTCATCCGCTGCTTCTACAAAGCATGCGCTGCACACGTAATTGGGGTAGCGCGGACTGGCCGGTACACCTTTGCCGCAAATCGGGCATGTTTGTGATGCATCGTCTGGTTGTGCGCCGGGTTGAAAAAAAGTCAGAGGCGGCATGGCAATTGTCTGTCAGGTAGTTTATCAGTAGTCTAGCGTCTATCCTGCAAAGAATCAAACCAATTCAGCCACACACAGCAATACGGTCGGTGACGGCAACAAATTGAGGAAACTGCCTGGTCATCGTTGCCAGACCATTATGATCGACGGCGTAACCCTCTATGCCTGCCAGTTCTTCGAGGAAATAGATGCCGTCTGTGCCCATGGCGAAAGCGGCAGTCGCGAAGCGATCGGCATCGAGAACGGTAGGGCCGATGACTGTTACACTGGCGATGTGGTCAAATGCGTCAGTATGATCGTGCGGGTTGTAAATGTGTTTGCCGCGCTGATAAAGACCTGATGTCGCAATGCCCCCGTCTGTCAGGGCGACTGTTTTGATGATTTGTGTCGTGTCGAATGGGTTGCGGATGCCGATGCGCCACGGTTGCCCCCACCAATTGGTGCCACGGACGGCCATATCGCCACCGGCATCGACGTAGTAGTTTTGCATGCCGCGCTCTCTAAGCATGTTGGCGGCCTGCTGAATGGCCCACCCTTTGACGATGCCTGACGGGTTGAAATGTCCATCTTGATAGATGTTGAAGTAGCCGTTTGTCTGCTGCCGGGTCAATTCTGCCAGCAACAAGATGGTTTGCATTTCCTCTCCGGCATCTTTTGGATGTAGTTGACCGCTGTTGATGCGACCGACCAGACTGCTGTCTTTGAACGGGCTGTAGCGTGCATCGACGGATGCAAAATAGTTGAAGATGAGGTTGAAGTCATCGGCCGAAAATTCGGCATCGACAACTTCAACCGTAATAGGCATACCCATGTGAAATCGGGTCTGTTTCATGATCCGTTGCCAACCTGCGCATCGTCCAAAGCTGTGTCAAGCGAACGAATAAACGCCACGCTGGTATCAGTTGCCCGTGTCACGGCGTCGATATCGGCGCTTTGGTTGGAGATCGCTTCGGAGATGAGCCTGGGAAATGCAGACAAACTGATCTGCGCGGAACGATGTGTCGATGTCGGATAAGCAACGATCTCGACATCGGCCAGCTTGCCGGCTTCAATCAGGACACCGACCTGTGTGTAGCCCCAGCGATCGGTGCGAATCGAATCTCCGAGATAATAACCGTCGGTATAAAGGCCGTTGGTCACAGGTGTCGCAGTCGGTGGTATGGGTGTCGCAGTCGGTATCGGTGTTGCAGTTGGCAAGCTCGTTGCTGTTGCTGTTGGATTTGCTACGGTTTCGCTTTCCTGCGTCGCTACAGCGACCTGAGATGTTGCGGTTGGCAACACGATTTGAGGCACTGCGGTATTGACCACAGCCGCAGACTCAGCCACGGTTGTCGGAACAAGCACCGGCATGTCGGGTGCAGTGACGGTATTGCTTACGGTGCAGCCTGCCATTGTTGTGGCAGCGAAAAGTGCCGTCATGCCGACAGCTTGCGCTTTGCGGCGTGAGGTTTTGGTTCGTAGTTGTTTGGGAATAGTCATGATTCATCAACTCCTTGTTGCGTGTTTCGTTGCAATTAGCTAAAGCGTTGGACCAGCCACCGAATCGGCCGACTGATCAGGATGATTACAGCAGTTGCGACAAAAAATAGCCAGATGTCATAAAGTACGTCTGGAAATGATGCCAGATAGATTTCCGAGAAATAGTTGACGCCGTTTTCAGTTGCGGTGGGAATAGCCAGCTCCGGCGAAGCCTGCAATGCTTGATGGACATCGAGAATTGCCAGCATGCTTGTGAAAGGATTCTCGGTATAGCCACTGTTCATCAGCATTATCCCAATTGCGATGAGTACAGCGCAGAAGAGAAGAAAGAAAAGGGCATCAGTGAGTCTTATCGGCCGATTATTCATGAGCCTGCTCCCTGATAGCACGACGACCAAATGGTGTCTGCTTTGACGATACCTGTTGTTGTCTCGTATTGGGCCTGATGAACAGATACTTCTTCGAATTGGTCACTATCCAGCGCCAGTGCATGGCGATGTGCAGCGCTACCAGGACCAGCACCAGTTGGGCAGACAGCGCGTGCACCGTCGACCAAGTGAGATAGGTGCTGTCGGCCATAGGTAGTGACAATCCCAGCGTCTGCGAAATCACAATCCCAGACAGCGTCATGGCGACAACCACGATCAGCAGCGCTGCATTGAGTACGTAGTTCACACGGGATTGGTGCAGCAGCTTCTTGAAGAACGTACGCGTCAAAGCGACGATCCAATCCCAGTGCAAAAGTAGGTGGACGATCAATCCCACTGCAAAGAACAAACCCAGCAATTCATGCAGCGGTATGCCGGTAAAATACACTTCCATACCAAAGACAAATATCAATGCCAGAACAATATCCAGCGCGAAATTGATTTTGGTGCGATTATGTCGTTTCGTTTTTTTGCTTTTTTGTGTCATGGTCACCTCATATGCATTTATCTTGTGCATGGCGAAGTCTAGTCTCCGCGTATTTGGTTTCTGTGCAGATATTGTTTCAAACTTGTTAAGATGTGTGCGTTTCCTCTGGAAGCTATCTGTCTTGCTCAACAAGTTTGGTTGAATGCACATTAATTTTTCTGAGAAGCGCTTGTTGCCGACAAGCTTTCATGAGGTGAATTGCAGGAAGTCTGGAACAAATGTGACAGTGCTGGGAAGCAACAAAAAACCCCCTTGTCAATGGTGGGGGTTTTGCTTGCGGGTGGTGGGGTGATTGTCAATAACGATACCGACAAATCACGCTTATTTGGACCTGGAGCTTTTGCGCGACCGCGACCGACGGCGGCGCGATTTTGATTTAGGTGGCTTGCTCGGCTCGGCAGTCGATTCTGTCGGGCCGTGTACTGCCTGCTCGTAAAAATCATCGAGCAACATTGCCAGCGCTTGCACACCATCTTCATCGCCTGCTAGTTCGCGGGCGAGATTCACATAACGTTGCAGGCGTTCAGTCTGGATTCGGTCGCGGCCCCGCAACCGTGCTTCGAGTAGGGCAATGGCGCGTTCACCGATGATGGCGTTCACAACGTCATCTGTCGGGGTCGGCATTTCCTGAAAGTCGATGTTGTAGGTTCGGCCGATTTTACTCAGATGCCGTTTTTCCAGCACATCGACCAACGTGATCGCCACACCCGATGCCCCTGCGCGCCCCGTCCGTCCGGCGCGATGGATATAGATTTCGTGATCTTCCGGCAATTCATACTGGAATACGTGTGATAATTCGTGAATATCGATACCCCGCGCCGCCACATCGGTTGCCACCAGGAAACGCAACGAGCCTTGGCGAATGCGTCCCAGCACCCGTTCCCGTTCCTTTTGCGACAAGTCGCCGCTCAAATAGTCGGCATCATAGCCAAAGCGGCGCAGCACGGTCGCCACATATTCGACCCGTACTTTCGTATTGCAGAAGATCAGCGCTGAGGATGGATTTTCGACTTCGATGATGCGCACCAGAGCGCGGTCTTTTTGCATTCCCGGCACCTCATAATAGACGTGCTCAGTATCTGTGACGTGGACGTGATCGCTACTCAGACTCAATACAGTCGGATCGCGCAAAAATTCTTCAGCCAACCGGCGTACACGCGGCGGGTAGGTGGCTGAAAAGAGACAGGTTGTGACGTGGCGCTTGGGCAGGTAACGTTGTACCTCTTTCATGTCCTGGTAAAACCCAATCGACAACATGCGGTCAGCTTCATCGAGTACGAGCACCTGGAGTTTTTCCAGTGTCAGCGAACCGCGCATGAGGTGATCGAGGACGCGGCCCGGTGTGCCGACAACCAGATGTACGCCTGATTTGAGAGCGGTAAATTGATTACCGTAACCGACGCCGCCGTACAAAACGGCCGTACGCATCCCGGCACTACGCCCCAGTACATTAGCTTCCCGACCCACTTGTGCTGCCAGTTCACGCGTCGGCACCAGGACGAGCGCCTGTACCTCATTCTTGAGCAGATTGAGTTTTTCGAGCAGCGGCAGTAGAAACGCTCCGGTCTTGCCGCTGCCGGTGCGAGCTTGTGCCATGACATCGCGACCGGCCATGATGTGCAGGATTGATTTGGCCTGAACCGGCATCAATGTGTTCCAGCCGGCATCGGCGACGGCCGTTTGCATGCGTTCCGTCAATTCTTCAAGGGTCACATCGGGGAATTCGGGTGCAGTTTCGGCCGATAAGGTTATTTCTTCAGATTTTGTACTCACATGACCTCCAACAGGTCGATTCAAACAGCGGGTGTGCTGTGATTCAGTTTACGATATGAACGATTCCAATAAATCAATGGCGGCTCATCATGGCGCGGCGTGCTGCTGGCTTGCACTTCGCCAATGAAAATAGTGTGTGTGCCGGCTTCGTATTGTGCGTAGATGATGCAATCGAGCCATGCTAGCGCATCGGCGAGAACCGGCGCGCCGGTTTGGGCCGCAGTCCAGTTTCCTTCAGCAAAACGATCTTCGTCTTTTACCCAGGCAAATCGATTAGAAAGCTCGGCCTGCTCGGCGTGCAAAATGTTGACGGCGAACGTTGCACCCGGCTTCTGCAAAATATCATGGGCGCGATGGCGATGGTCGATGGCGACCATGATCAACGGTGGCGTTGGCGAAACCGATGCGAATGCGGAGACAGTAAGGCCGTGGCGCTCACCGTCGGCAAGAATGGTGACGATGGTGACGCCTGCCGGAAAATGACGCAAGGCGTCGCGGTATGCTTCAGATGTTATGCTCATGATAATTATGGCTCAATGCCCAAATGGTATTGGATCACTCGGGAGATGTCGGTTAGATTGTGAACGATTTCGGCCGATTCTCTGTGATTATTGCCTAGCAGGATGGTCGGAACCGGATTACGCGTATGCTTACCATGCTGTTTTTCTTCAATATTACCATGATCGCTGGTGATAATCAGCAAACCGCGTTCCTCATCCCAAGCCGCCAGCAGCCCACCGATCACGGCATCGATCAATTCCAGCGTTGCCGTTGCTTGCGTAAACGGGCCGCGATGCCCGGCAAAATCAGTCGGCCAATGCTCAACAAACGCAAAGTGATGCGCTTGCGCCAAGTGGGCCATACGCACACCGGCTTCATGCGGTGTTAGTAGCGGCATGTCAGTCACGCCTAACTGTTCGCGCCACCCGCGATTGGTGAAACCGGGACTGACCGCTGCCCCATTGCGCAAATCCTGTTCGGTCAGCAACGGCAAACCGGCTTGTACGGCTGCAAACGGGATAGCGGAATAATTGCGTCGTCCCCGCGCAATGGCGTCAAAATAACGTTGCGGGTACGGGTTGAGGAATACAGCGTGACCGCCGGCGTTGCTGACCGCGTTGAAAATTGTCCCTTCACGCAGGATGGTGTAGATGTCGTCAGTTGGCCACGGCCCGATGTGTGCGCCCACTTCCTGCGGCACGTTGCGCCCGGTCAAAATGGTCGCTTGCCCGGTAGCGCTTTGTGGACGATGGGGCACGTCGAGATTAGCGTCGGTCGGCACAAGCGTGGCGCGATTGGTCTGTATTCGTCCGCGCCCGTTGACATACCATGCCGAACCGAACAGCTTGGTCAGATGGGGCAGGTGAGCGGTGACAAACGGGTTGCTCTCCGGATCGGCCGAACCGAGTCCGACACCATCCAGGAACAAGAGCAAAACATGGCGGTCGTTGACGTGCATAACAGGGCATTGTATCATGCCCACCGGTTTAGCACAGAGTGCAAGAGCATTTCTTACGCAATGTGGCATTCGCTTTTGCTGCATTGCCGGAGCTTGTATGAACATTTCGGATTTTGCTGCGTACGCAGTTGCGATGGATCGACAGGACGAACTCGCTCACTTTCGGACGCGGTTTGTGATCGATGATCCCGACCTGATCTATCTCGACGGTAATTCGCTGGGGCGCCTGCCGCTGGCTTCGGCCGATCGTTTGACGCAGATGGTGCAAAACGAATGGGGCAACCGACTGATTCGCAGTTGGAATGAGGGGTGGATTGAGTTACCGTAGCGTTTGGGGGCCAAAATCGGCCGAATCATCGGCGCACAACCCCAAGAAATTGTCATAGCTGACTCGACATCGGTCAATCTGTTCAAACTGGTGACGGCTGCATTGCGCTTACAACAAGCCAATTGGCCTGACAAAACAGTCATCATCACCGACAATGGCAACTTTCCGTCAGACATCTACATTTTGCAGGGTGCACTCGATTTGCTCGGCGGCTTCACGTTGAAAATCGTGCCCGTTGACTTGCTGGTCGGGGCGACGGAAGCGATTGTGGCTGCTATCGATGAACGCACGGCTTTGGTTGCTTTGTCACATACGGCTTTCAAAAGCGGTTATGTCTACGACATGGCACAGGTGACGGCTGCGGCACACGCAGCCGGTGCATTGGCACTGTGGGATTTGAGCCATTCGGTGGGTGCGATTCCCGTTGACTTGAATGGCGCTTCGGCCGATTTCGCTGTCGGTTGCACGTATAAATACGTCAACGGCGGCCCGGGCGCGCCCGCTTTTCTCTTTGTGCGCGAAGCGCTGCACGAGCGCGTGCGCAATCCCGTTTCCGGCTGGTTTGGGCAACAGGAGATGTTCGCATTTGATCTCGACTATGCGCCGGCGGCAGGCATCGGCCGATTTTTGACCGGCACGCCCCCATTGCTTTCATTGGCGGCCATCGAACCGGGCATCGACTTGCTGCTCGAAGCAGACATGTCACGACTGCGCGCCAAGTCGGTGCAGCAAACCGAGTTCTTGATCGCATTGTGGCGCGACCTACTCGCACCGCTCGGTTTTACACTCAACTCACCGGTGGACGCGACGCGGCGCGGTTCGCATGTCTCGTTGGGTCATGCAGAAGCGCTGCGCATTGATCTGGCATTGATCGAAGCGATGAATGTGCTGCCGGACTTTCGTGCACCTGACAATCTGCGCCTGGGCATTGCGCCGTTGTACACGTCGTTCGGCGATGTGTATCAGGCTGTGCTGCGCATGAAGCGGGTGGTGGACGAGCGCTTGTATGAATCGTTTTCGGCCGAAGGCATTGCCGTCACCTAAACCCTGCCAGCATATGAGCAGAATGCGCGACGCAAAACCGCTCGACTTGAAACATCTGTTCGCTACCACTACAATATAATAACAACACGCTTATGGCTCGCCGCAAGACATCATCCCGTCCGGCAAAAACGCCGACACCAACCCCTTCGCCCATTCCTACCTGGGACGAACACCTGATCCCTCGCCTGCTGCAATGGCGGGTCGAGATTGTCGGCTTTCTGTTGTTTGTCTTTTCGGCAGTGATGTTGTTGGGATTGTCCGGCTTGACGCATTCCGGTTTTTTGGCATGGGTGACGGGATTGTCGCGTCAACTTTTGGGCTGGGGTGCGTATGTACTGTTTGCCAGCGGCGTTGCGATTGGGTTGCATTTACTTTTCCGGCGTACGGAGCGGCCGAATTGGATTCGGCCGAAACAAATCATCGGTTTTGAACTCGTTTTGTTTGCCGCGCTGGCTTTGACGCATCAATTGAGCACAGCGACATTCGACGACGCCTATCTGGGGCGTGCCGGAGGTATCGCCGGCTGGGCCTTGACGATGCCGTTACAAACGCTGATCGGACCATTTCTCACCGGCTTGCTCTTTCTCATTCTCGTCGCTTGGGGCGTCTTGCTCGTGTTCAATGTCACATGGGCCGACATCATTCGCGTGCTGGTCTACGCATCGGGTCGGCTGCGTGCTTGGGCAGATGCGGTTGACGTTGATCCCGATCTGGTTTTTGCCAATGATGCCACTGAGCGCGAATTGCGTGAGTTGGAGCGTGCTGCCGTGACGCAGCCGGTACAGAATATCATTGTGCCGGTACGCAATGCGGAGTTGCCGCCCCTGTCGCTACTCAAGCAAGGCACGACGCAGCATCTCAGTTCGGCCGAAATTCGCGACAAAGCCCGTATCATCGAACGTACCCTGACCGACTTTGGATTGAAAGGCAAAGTCATCCAGATCGAGCAGGGGCCGACCATTACCCAATTTGGCGTCGAACCCGGTTATCTGGAACGTCCACGACCCGACGGCACAATTCACGAACAAAAAGTGCGCATCTCGCAAATCGCCGGGTTACGCGCTGATTTTGCACTTGCGCTGGCTGTGCCACGTTTGCGTATCGAAGCGCCCGTACCGGGTAAAGGTATCGTCGGCATTGAAGTGCCCAATCAAGAAGCATCACTGGTGCGCCTGCGCGACATTCTGGAAAGCGCTGAATTTCAAAGTCTGCAAAAACCGCTGGCCGTTGGGCTAGGTAAGACCGTTTCCGGGCGTCCGGTAGCCGTCGATCTGGCTAAAATGCCGCATTTGCTCATCGCCGGCACGACCGGATCGGGCAAGTCGGCATCGATCAACGCTTTGATCACCTGCCTGACGTTCAACAACACGCCTGATCAACTCAAGCTGGTACTCATCGATCCCAAGAAGGTCGAATTGATCCGTTTCAATGGAATGCCGCACATGATCGGCGCAGTGGAAACAGACGGGGAACGGATTATCGGCGTATTGCGCTGGCTGGTGGCGGAGATGGAACGGCGCTATGAGGTTTTTGCACAGGTCGGGGCGCGGCAATTGGAGAGCTACAATCGGCGCATGGTGCAACAAGGCCAGCCGCCCATGCCGCGCATTGTGCTGTTTATCGATGAATTGGCCGATTTGATGGCAATGTATTCGGCCGAAGTGGAACGCACGCTTTGTCGTCTGGCACAAATGGCCCGCGCCACCGGTATGCATCTCGTCGTCGCCACGCAGCGCCCGTCGATCAACGTTATTACCGGCTTGATCAAGGCCAATTTCCCCGCCCGCATCGCCTTTGCCGTCGCTTCCAACACCGATTCACGCGTCATCATCGACACATCCGGCGCCGAACAATTGCTCGGTCGCGGCGACATGCTCTTTCTCGGTCCCGATGCCGCCGCGCCGCAGCGCGTGCAAGGCTGCTTTATCGACGACGATGAAATCGACCGGCTCGCCGCCTTTTGGCAGAATGCCTGGCCGGAAACGGAAGCGGAGCCGCCGCCGTGGGAAAATCTGCTCAAGCGCATGGCTATCATTGAAGATACTGACGATTTGCTCGAACAGGCGATCAATTTGTGTCAGCGTTATGACACGATCAGCACGTCATTGTTGCAGCGGCGCTTGCGTGTCGGTTTCCCGCGAGCAGCGCGGATTATGGAGACATTGTACGAAATGGGGCTGGTGGAAGACCCGAAATCAGGCGGTAAAACGCGCCAAACACATGTCGATGTTCACGACACACCGCTGGATACGTACATCGAGAACAACGGTGATGAGTTGCCCTCTATTTGATTACCAGAGCGTTGGGATTGCATATCGGCCGATGTTTCCATCAACCGTCAGCAGCGTCATCCCTTCCACACTCGCCTGAGCGACCAGGAGACGATCAAACGGGTCGCCATGATGAAATGGCAGCGTCACCAGTGCGCGGCAATGCGTCTTTTCGAGTGGCAACCAGCGAATCGTGTTGACTTGCAGTTCACGTTCGATCAGCTGGTTCCAGTTAGACACCAATTTCAGTTTGCCCAGTGAGAGCTTGATACAAATTTCCCAGTAGCTGGCTGCGCTAAAAAACAGGTCGTTTTCCGGATCGAGAAATGCCTGTCGCGCTGTAGGACTCAGAGGACCATTGCCAATGCCCCACAATAGTGTGTGCGTATCCAGCAGCAGCTTCACGGCATGTACTCTTCGAATTGCTCCAAAGGTGCGTCGAAATCATCCGCCATGAACACGATCAATCCTTCTGCGCCACCCAAACGCCTTTCGGGACGCGCTTCCGGCAAAGCGACGAGTTTCACCAACGGTTCTTTGCCACGAGCGATGATGATCTCCTCTCCGGCAATTGCTTGCCTGATCAGTTTGGAGAGATGGGTTTTGGCCTCGTGAATGGTGACTTGTTTCATGACAATATGTTAGCTAACCTGCATGACTAAGTCAAGAGGTTTTCGGCCGAAACCGCTATTCCCCAAACCCTCGTGCCTGCCACGCCGCGTAGAGCACAATCGACCCCGCCACCGACGCATTGAGCGAATCCACCTTGCCGCGCATCGGCAGCCGCAGCAGTATGTCGCAGCTTTCCTTGACGCGCCGCCGCATGCCGCTGCCCTCATGCCCAACCACAACGCCCAGCGGCATGTTGAGATCGATTTGACCAAATTTGTGCGCTGTCGGATCGATGTCCAGACCGACAATCCAGACGCCGGCCTGCTTGAGCGCATCGATGGCGCTGTTGAGATTGGTCACCTGCGCAATCAGCAGATGCTCGGTTGCGCCGACAGCAGCAGCGACGATGTGCGGTGTGATGTCGGGGGCGCGGCGCTCCTGCACGACGACGCCGTGGACGCCGCAAATTTCGGCGGTGCGCAGCAGTTGCCCCACGTTTTGCGGCCCTTGCACGAGATCGAGCAACAAAATGAACGCCGGTTCGCCGCTTGCTTCAGCGCGGGTGATGATGTCGTCGAGCGTGGCGTACGGATACGGGCCAACTTCCAGCGCTACCCCTTGATGGGAAATGTCGCCGGCTTTGCGCCCGATTGTGCCTTTGTCGCTTTCGGTAACGGGAATGTTGCGCTGTCGCGCCGCCTGTAGAATGGGCGCGATCTCTTTGCGCGGCAACCCACGCTGCACCCACAGATGAATCACCTGACGGCGTTCACTGCGCAGTGCTTCGAGAACGGCGTTGCGGCGAAAAAGCGTTTCCACGGATATTTTAGAGGATTAGGACGCAGATTTTTTGGATAACCGCAGATTGTGACTAAATTTGTCAGCGTCATCTGCGTTTATCTGCGCCCCATTTAACTCACAGTCCAGGTCGTGCCGTCTTTGCCGTCTTTGAGCGTCACACCCAGTTCGGCTAGCCGGTCGCGAATGCGATCGGATGTGGCCCAGTCGCGGTTAGCGCGCGCTGCGGCACGGATGTCAATCAATACGCGAATCAAGCCGGCTTCCCGTTCGGCGTCAGCGCTGCCCGCTTCGGCCGAATCGGGCACAATGCCCAACACATCGCCGCCCAACTCGCGATAAATTTGATCAATAGCTGTCAGAGTGCCAGATGACAGGGCGGCATTTTCTGCCAGCGTGCTGTTGACCTTGCGTGTCATCTCTTGCAGCACACCGATGGCCGCCGGTGCGTTGAAATCATCATCCATTTTCTCGATAAACGCCGCCTTGTACGTTTCCAGCCACGTTAGAATATCGGCGTCGACCTCTCCGTCGGGCGCGTCGTGCAGGCGATTGCGCACGAGGCTGACGGCACCCCAGATGCGCTGCCACCCTTTTTCGGCCGATTCCACGGCTACATCCGAAAAATCAATCGGATTGCTGTAATGACTCGACAAAATAAAGGCGCGAATCGCTTCCGGACGCCAACGTTCCAACGCTTCAGCCAGCGTCAGCGTGTTGCCGAGGCTCTTGCTCATCTTCACGCCGTCCAGCGTCAGCGACCCGACCAGCATCCAGTAATTGGCAAATGTCGCGCCGTGATGGGCGCACTCGCTTTGCGCAATTTCGCACTCGTTGTGCGGGAAGATATTGTCAATGCCGCCGCCGTGAATGTCGAATGTTTCGCCCAGGTATTTCCGCGCCATTGCCGAACATTCAATGTGCCAGCCGGGGAATCCTTCGCCCCACGGGCTGTTCCAGCGCATGATGTGTTCCGGTTCCGCCTTTTTCCACAAGGCAAAATCGGCCGGATGATTTTTCTCTGATCGCACCGCTTCCCGCGTGCCTTCTTCCTGATCTTCCACACGGCGACCGCTCAACTTGCCGTATTCGGGGTATGATGACACATCAAAATAGACTGAGCCGTTGACGACATAGGCGTGTTCTTCCCGCAGCAATTGCTGAATCATCTCGATTTGTTCCGGGATGTGGCCGCTGGCGCGTGGGCTGATGTCGGGGCGCTGCACGCCGAGGGCGTCCATGTTGTCGAAGTACAGTTTGGTGTAGCGCTCGACAATTTGCATCGGTGTCGATTGGGTCTGGCGTGCCTTGCGCAAGATGCGGTCTTCACCGGAGTCGAGCAGATGGCCGACGTCGGTGATGTTTTGCACGTAGAGTACGTCGTAACCGCGATAACGCAGGTAGCGGACGATGACATCGAAGTTGCCGTATGTTTTGGCATGGCCGATGTGCGAATAGTCGTAGACGGTCGGGCCGCAGACGTAGATGTTGACGCGGCCTTCCTGAATCGGCCGAAATGCTTCTTTTTGGCGTGTGAGAACGTTGTAGATTTTAATCGTCATGCTGTTACTTCGGGTTAGGCTGGCAGCGGCATCTCTTCCAATCGGCCGAGATATTCGGCCAACACGTCAAATGCGCCTTGCCAGAAATCGGCCGAATGGATATCCACACCCGCTTTGGTCAACACAGCCACCGGTGATGCCGAACCGCCGGCCGCCAACAACTCGATGTAACGCGGCTTGAACGACGCGCCTTCCTCAAGGAACTGTTTGTACAGCGCCAGCACCAGCAGTTGCCCAAATGCATAGGCGTAGACATAAAACGGAACCTGGTAAATGTGCGGAATGGCCACCCACTCATACTTGAAATCATCGCTGACGTCGACCGATTCGCCAAACTGCTCGCGCAAATTGTCCAGATACAGCTCACATAATTCATCTACAGAAGCGCCATTATTGATTGCTTCGTGGGCATCAACCTCAAAGATGGCGAAAAATATCTGCCGCATGATGGTCGCATACGCATCGTCCATCTGCGTAAACAAAATATCGCGTTGCACTTCAGGATCGGCGTCGAGTGCCAGCAAACGGTCAGTGAGCAGCATTTCGCCAAACGTCGATGCGGTTTCCGCCAGGGGCAAAGACGATTGCTGCGTCAATGCGCTGTGGTGTTCGGCCAGCATCGAGTGAATGGCGTGTCCCAGTTCATGCGCCATGGTCGCCACGTCGCGTGGACGTCCTTCGTATGATTGCAGCACCCACGGCGTCAAATCGGGGGCGAGTGTGGCACAAAATGCGCCACCGCGTTTGCCGGGACGAATCTCACTATCGATGTGGTGCTCATCGAAGACGCGTCGTGCCAACTGCGCGATGCGCGGTTCGAACTCGTCAAAGCTTTCGAGAACGATGTTGACGGCATCGGCGAACGGGTAGCGTTTGTCAGTCGCCACGACCGGTGCATAGACGTCGTAGCGGCGCAATTTTTCCACGCCGAGCCATTGTGCCTTGAGCGCAAAGAAGCGATGAAACACGCCGACATTGGTTTTGACGACATCGATTAGCGTATCGACAACGTCGTTGGGAATGTCATTTGCCAGATTGCGCACGGCGATTGGCGCTGCGTGACCACGCATATCGACGAATTCGTTACGCCAGTCGCGGACGAGGGTCTGGTAAATCTGACCCAGAATCGGGGCATCGGCACCGTAAACGCGGTACAGTTCCCGGTAGGCGGCGGCACGCATTTCCGGATTGCTGTCACGATAGTAGCCGGATAATTCTTCACGGGTCAGTTCTTTTGTTTCGCCGTTCACTTCGAGTAAGAAGGTATAGCGGTTCGTCAGCATGGCGTATGTTTGGTTGTGGGCGCTGCGACCGGTGATGTTTTTGAAGTTGACGATCTTTTCTTCGGGTTCGGTGAGTGTATAGGGTGTTTCGAGGCGTAGCGCTTCGAGCCAGTAGCGATAGTCACCGCTGTAGTAAAGTAGGCGTTCGGCCGATTCTTCGTCCAGTTCTTTCCACCACAATTCAAAGAACATGGTGCGATTTTGTGCTTCTGCGCCGAGTTTTTGCACGCGGGCGAGAAATACCTGGGCTTGCTGGTCTTGCGTATCGGCCGAAAAACTCAGCGATCCAAACCCGTACAGTCGGTTGAACTGGCGCACCAGGCCGTCCTGGGCGTCGAGTATTTCGACAAACTCTTCTGCATCGATGTCGGGCGTCAATTTCGGCCGAAATTGTTCAAACGCCTGTACCGTCGCCTGAACCTCGCTGACAGTTGCGTTAACTTCCGGTGCATTGAGCGCCGGAAACAATTCGTCCAGGCTCCAACGTTCTTGACTATAACCTTTACCGTTTGTGCTACTCATGGTTTTCCTCATCATTTAGCTGTCAGCAGTCAGCTTTCAGTTAGTGCGGCGCGGAGCCGTTTCAATTGTTTGACGTAATTTGACCAGGGCATCTGCCGGGTAGAATCCTTTGCGCAAGCTGGTGTTGGCATAAATCAGGCTGCGCGGCCCAATAAGACAGCCCGGATTCAGGACAGCGTTGCAACCGGTCTGGGCATCGTCGCCTAGAATAGCACCGAACTTGGTCAATCCGGTATCGTATTCGCGGCCATCTACCGTGATTTTAATGGTCGGACGCTGGCCGGTGCGCGGGTCTTTCGCACTGAGGACGCCGAGATTACTCAGCTTGGTGCCTGCGCCGAGATTGACGTGGTGACCGAGGATGCTGTCGCCGACGTAGTTGAAATGGGGCGCGGCGGCTTTGGGCAGGAAAAGGGCGTTTTTCGCCTCGCTGGCATGGCCGAGAATGGCGCCGTCGAGCAAGATCACGTTGGCACGCACGTAGGCGCTGTGACGGACGACGGCGTTGCGACCGATATAGGCTGGCCCTTCGATAAAGGCACCGGGTTCGATGCGCGCGCCTTCTGCCACAAAGATTGGTTTGTCGCCGATATGTGCGCCGTCCATCACCGTGCCGCGGATCGTCTGGGTGTCTCCGACAAGGCGGGCGGTGTGGTGGGGAATTCGGCCGATTGCTTCCCAAACGAAAGTGCAGCCTTCGAACAATGCCGCCGTCGCAGGCATAGATAGGTCAAAAAAGTCACCGGGAGCCAGCATAGCATTTCTCTCTTGAAACGATATGCCAATGATACCGCGTTTGCTATGCCCTTGCACCGTTATCGTTGCCTGCGAATGATGTGCGATTGGACTCCAGGCAGTGTGTACAGTCGCTTGCGTCTAGGTTGCACAATTAACCTGGACGAATAGTTATCCTTCTAACTGCCACACTCAAAGTTGTGCGCAACCCCCGCAAAGACAAGAAATTCGTATACCAGATAGTTGACCATGGGGCGACCCAGATGACGAACTCCTGGTTTGGTTGAGGATCACTGACATCGATTGCACACGACAGCGTGATTGAATCGGGATAAGTAGGATCGACAACGATATGTGTGGTCAGCCAGGACCAGGGTATCTCCTCATCGATGATATTGATCGTATCATTGCAAACATCATCGTCGTCTGCACCCAGAACAGTTGGTGTGCCGACGTTCAGCTCTATTTCGGAAACGACAGTTGCACCGCTGCCCGTGACGCTGCCGCCAAATGTCGCACCAAGAATATCGATCTCGGCCTCGACTTCTACGCGCGCCAGCCCATCGGGATCGATGACCTTTATTTCCAGCAAATCGAAAACGAGCGACGCACTCGTGCTCGACAATAATCCATCAGTAAAATCGGTACCATTGATGACCGGGAATGGAGGCACAAGAACTAATGGTAAACTTGGTTTTGGTGGCGGTGTGACAACGGGAATTTCTTCGGCCGAAACGTGCAGTCGATAAACACACTTACTCTGCCAGAAAGCATATTTCCATTTTACCTTGAATAAGAGCTGTCCTTGCGTGCCGTATGGCGGTTCCATGATGACGGCGGCGCTGCCATGTTCGACAGTCAGTTCATACGAACCTCCGTACTGGTACCCGTCCGGCACCCCAATGATGTACTCAGCAACGCCGTTTTCGCCGCCGAAAAAACCGTCGTGGGTTATCAGTTGATCAAATATCTGCATAATTTTTACCTCAGCTTGCAAGAATTGGTGAATGGACGTTATGATGATTGCCGAACAACCACCTCTGCCATGATAGGGACGTGGAATGTGTTGCCAGGGTTTCCATGACCTGGTTTTGCAGAGAAATACAGTTTGCCGATCATCTCAAATGTGGTTTATTTCGTGACTTTTGTCACGGGCGAGACTGGTTTTCTGTATGAATTCGGCCGAAAACGGCAACAAAATCGTATAATTATGCGTAAAGGCTTGTATACTGATTTCAATTAGTATGCGCTCCGCTGATAGCCATAGACAAGGAAAACCACTATGAATCCCGTAACCGTTTCCCACGTAGCCAAATCTTTTGGGCCAATTCAGGCTGTGCAAGACGTCAGTTTTGACGTGCGCGACGGCGAGATTTTTGGCTTGCTTGGCCCCAATGGCGCGGGCAAAACGACGACCATTCGCCTCATGCTCGACATCTTCAAGCCTGACACCGGCGACGTATCCATTCTCGACGGGCCGATGACAGAGGAAAAGAAAAATCGCATCGGGTACATGCCGGAAGAGCGCGGCCTCTATCAGGATATGCAGCTCGATCAATGCCTGGTCTATCTCGGCACACTCAAGGGATTGTCGAAAACTGAAGCACGCGAACGCGTTGATCCATACCTTGAACAATTCGATTTAGCCCAGCACAAGCGCAAAAAGGTCAAGGAACTCAGCCGCGGTATGCAGCAGAAGGCGCAAATTATCAGCACCGTGCTGCATGAGCCCGAACTCTTGATCATCGATGAACCGTTCAGCGGTCTCGATCCGGTCAACACGCAGTTGGCCAAGACGCTGCTGCACGAGTTACGCGCCAAAGGCACTACGATCATCATGTCGACGCACATGATGCACCAGGTGGAGGCGTTGTGTGATCGGATTCTGTTAATCAACAAGGGAACCAACGTGCTATACGGGCCGGTAAACGACATTCGCCGTTCTTTCTCAGGGCATGCTGTGCTGGTCAAGACGGTGGGCGATCTGCCGGAGATGCCGGGTGTGCTCAACGTGGAGCGAGAGAACGGGGCAAACCATCTGACCCTTTCGGCCGAAACACAACCGGCCGATATTCTCAACTACCTCGTCCATGAGCAGATACCGGTTGAGCAATTTGAAATCGATGTCCCTACGCTGGATGAAATCTTCATTCAGGCAGTAAGTGACGAGACAGGATAATAGAATCGCGGATCAATACAGCAATCGGGTAACAACCATGTCAAAATTATGGCTCATCGCCTCGCACCATTTCTCGCGTGAAGTACGCAAGCGCTCTTTTCTACTCGTCCTGTTCAGTATGCCACTATTCGTGGCGTTTGTAATCGGTTTTGGCTATCTGGTGGCGCTGATTGAAGAAGACAGAACGACAGTCGGCTACGTCGATCAAGCGGGTTTGTTGGCGGATCTGACTGTGGTCGAGCCGCCGGACGATGTGATTTTGCAGCGTTTCGCTTCGGCCGAAGCAGCACAGCAGGCGCTCGACGACGAACAAATCCAACTTTATTACGTGATTGCGGCTGATTATGCTCGGAGCGGTTCGGCCGAATTGGTCTACTACGATCCCGACTACGGCGCCTTCAGCTACTTTGACCGACTCGTCCGCGCCAACGTCCTGTTGCAAAGCGATCCTGCCGCGCTTGAGCGCTTTCTGAGCGGTGTCGATGTCACCATTTATGACACTAGCACTGGCCGTGATTACGATAACGGTGGACCGGAGATCGGCATGTTCCTGCCGTTGATCGTCGGCATTGTCTTTGCTTTTCTCGCGCTGACTACATCCGGTTACATGATGAACGCTGTCGTTGAAGAAAAAGAGAATCGCACTATGGAGATCATCATCACATCGACGTCGCCTAATCTGATGATGGCAGGTAAAGTGATCGGCGCTTTGTTGATCGGCTTGACGCAACTGCTCGTCTGGACCGTGTTTATTTTGCTTGCCATCTGGATAGGTCAGAACGTTCTCGATTTGTCCTGGTTGCAAAATATTGAACCGGTATGGCGCGACTTCGGTATGATCATTGTCGTGGCGCTGACATCGTATGTATTCATCGCCGCCTTTATGACGCTGATCGGCACGACGCTGGTCGAGTCGCAGGAAGCACAGCAGGCGGGCGGATTGGTGTTTCTGCCGATGTTTGTCCCTATCTATCTGATTGTGCCGATTGTCGAAAATCCGGACGGGCCGCTGGCCGTTGTCTTGAGCTTGATCCCATTCACGTCAGTCATCACACTGGCCTTGCGCAGTTTGACGTTTGTCGTGCCCGGGTGGCAAGTCGGGTTAGCGGCGTTGATCGGGCTTGTCGGTGGTTTGATCTTGATGTGGATGGCGGGCCGGGCGTTGCGATTGACGATGCTGCGTTATGGCAAGCGTGTGCGGTTGAGTGAGATTTTCGGCCGAAAAAAGATGGATTCGGCCGAAAGAGTCGCAGCATAGAGGGTTATCATGAACAAAACACTGCTAATCATGCGCAACGAATTGCGTGTCACATTGCGGCGACGCTCTTTTCTCATCCTGGCATTCGGCTTGCCAATCGTGTCTGCAGTCATCTTGTTGGCAGTCATTCTCATCAATAACAACGCCGGCGAAAGTGAGCCGGAACCGGAACAGGCAACCTTTACCGAAGGCTACGTCGATCCGGCCCACCAGCTTGCATGGTTGCCCGCCAACATACCGCCAGGATGGCTGGAGCAATTCCCCGATGAAGCCAGTGCAGCCACTGCATTGGAAGCCGGCGACATTCGCAGTTACTATGTCATTGGTTCTGATTATGCCGAAACCGGGCATTACGATTACTATGTCAACGAGTTCGGCCCGTTCAGCGAAAACAGCGGTAACCCACGTGGCATTGAAATGTTGTTGTTGGCGAATTTGCTCGACAATCCGACGCTGTCGCAGCGCGTGTGGCAACCGCTCAATGTAACTGTCACCGATTTGGAGCGCGCAGATGAGTCACTCGAACTGGGGCCGGGCACTGACTCAGACAACTTCCTCGTCGAGATGTTTCCGACGTTGATGACACTGATTCTCTACATGGTCATCCTGATCCCGGCTGGTATGCTGGTTACGGCAATTACCGATGAGAAAAAGAACCGCATTATGGAAGTCCTGATGGTGTCGATTACCCCCAAACAGTTGCTCAACGGCAAATTTATCGCGCTGGCAATTCTCGGCCTGGTGCAGGCAGCGATGTGGATGAGCGTGATGTGGATTGTGACGCGATTGGGTGGGCAGGCATTTTCAATTCCAGAGGGGTTTGAAGTGCCCCTGGACCTGTTATTCTGGGCGATCATCTTCTTCCTGGGCGGCTACGCGATGTATGGCGCATTAATGGCGGGATTGGGTGCGTTGGCTCCGGACGCCAAAGAGACGCGCGGCGCATCGTTTATGATCATGCTGCCGATTATCGGCGCCTACATGTTCATGTTCCTGATTTTTGAAGTTCCAAATGGCGTCATTGCCGTCGCATTGAGTCTGTTTCCGTTGACCGCGCCTGTGGCGATGATTTCGCGCATGACGGTTACTGATGTACCGTTATGGCAACTGGTGCTGTCGGCTACGCTGCAGGCGGCAACGGCGATCTTCATTCTGCGGGCAGTGGCGCGTATGTTCCGGGCGCAGGCGTTGTTGTCGGGGCAGCCGGTCAAGGCCAAGCAATATCTGATTGCGCTCTTTGGACGTGCCTGATGTGGCTGACTCGGCTACACTCTTCGCAACCGTTGCTTGCCTTTGCCGGGCACGCGTTCGATCAATCCCCGTGCCTCTAAATCGAGCTTGACCGTTGTCACCCACCAACCTGTTGATGTGTTTCTGATCACATCTTCAGTCAAATATGGTTCTACCGCTTTAGGCAAGTCAGAAAAATAAATCCCTTCTTCCGCATCGGGAATCACAGTCAGTAATGCTGCCTTATAGATGAGATAGGTCGCTTTGGTAACGCGCGTTCCCTTTTTGTCAGGATCGGGGTGCAGGGCTTCCATCATTTCTTGAGTCATGGCTGTTCTCCGCAATCATATGACTATTTGTCATATGGTTGGGCAAAGTGTATACTACAAAAAGTCATATGTCAAATTGGCATATATTTGTGACTGGAGTTGAATGTGATGACCAAGCCCCTACCAAACACAGCGTATGCCGTGCTTGGTTTTCTCACTTCGAGAGAGCCAATGTCCGGATATGAGGTGCGCAAATCGGCCGAAAACCTACACTACTTCTACTGGAGTCCGGCCCAAAGCCAGATTTACTCCGAACTGCGCCGACTTGCTGCACACGGCTACGTCACATCCGAATTGGTGCGTCAGGACGGCAAGCCCGATAAACGACTCTACCAAATCACAGAAGCTGGCACGACCGCATTTCGCGTCTGGCTCAACGAAACACCGGCTGAGCCGACGATGATGAAACATGCGATGCTGCTGCGCCTCTTTTTCGGACAATCGGCCGAACCGGCACGACTTGGTGTCCTGCTAGAACAATTTATCAGCGATGGGGAGGAGGCATTGGCGCAAATCGCCATTGTCCGCGAATATGCAGAGCTTGATCCCGATGCACGCTGGCAGGGTATCGTTGCGGCGTGGAGCGAAGCGCATTTCACTACAGAAATTGCGTTTGCACGCGAGTTGTTGCGTCGATTGGCTGACGGGGAATTGTAAGGGATCGTTTCGATTTGCGTTACTTCGTCGCCGACGAAGGTATTCAGGAATTCACGCGTTGTGTTCTCGGTGTCAGCGTGCCTTTTGTCGAACAGAGTGAATGTACAAAATAGGGTTGCATAATTCATGCAACGTCGTTATGGTTGCGAGTCAATTATGGTGTGACAACGCTTGAGCGAGAGGAACATTATGTCAGATGAATTAAACTTGCGATCAAAAGTGTATTGGCGTCGCCTTGGCTGGGGTGTGTCGCTTGGTTTGTTCGCTGCAATTGGTGCCCTCGTCTTTAATACCATTGTCGATCGAAGTATTGATCTGGTCTGGCCCAACCCCCCGGGATGGGAACCGTTCTCCGGTTCATGGAACATTGTCATCATCATGGCGGTGACCGGTCTTATCGTCGGCTTAATCCATAAATATTCATCGGCAAAGCAACTAGATGTGTTTGAGGCGGTCAATAATGGCTATTTAGACCCTGCGCCGGTGCCTGCCTCGCTTGCAGTATCGCTTGTCTCGCTGATTGGTGGGTTCAGCCTGGGCCCTGAGGTACCGATCGGTATGCTGGCAACGGGGTTGGCATCCTGGGTTTCAAAATGGCGCAAGCTCGATGTTGAAACGACTCGTACCAATGTGATTGGCGCTGTTTCTTCTGCCTACGCCGGCTTGTTTTCTTCTCCCTTTGCCCTGTTGATGATGATTCTGGAATCGTCGCACATGCAGACGGTGCTGTACTATGGCACATTGCTCATTTCGGGCCTTGCGGCAGCGATCGGTTTCAGTCTTTTTTTCTGGGTAGGTGGCGACACCTTCTCCAGCCTGTTAGGCATTGTGCAGCCACCATCTTACGATTTAAATGTCTGGCACATTGGTGCCGGCATTGTATTTGGCATCATTGCCGTGCCTTTGGCCATTATTTTCCTGTTGATTACCAGGCTTCTCGGCCGATTAGTCGCTCCATTGAACAGCCGGCCTGTAATTCGTGGCGTGGTGGGTGGAATTCTATTGGGCCTGCTCGGTAAGGCACTGCCACTCACACTGTTCCTCGGCACAGCCGGACTCAGCACCACAACCAGCCAGGCAGCAGAAATTGGTGCTACGCTGTTGATTGTGTATGCCCTGGCCAAAATGTTGGCGTTGGGTGGTGCGTTGTCGTTTGGGTTCATTGGCGGCCCCATCTTTCCGATGTTATTCATCGGTGGCACATTGGGTGCAGCCGTCAACGTTCTTTTTCCGCAGATACCACCTGCGTTAGCTATCGGTTGCTTAATTGTGGCTATTCCGGCGGCTGTCGTACCCATTCCATTGGCACTGGCGGTTATCGGCATCTTGATCGTCGGCTTGTCACCGACGAATACTGTCCCTGTAATTATGGCCGCACTGGTTTCGTTCGCAGTTGCACATGGATTGGGGCTGTATGCGGCCAAAGGAAAAGCACAGACAGACGCAATTTGACAAATTTTCCAGCCAGACCGGTAGAGATAAGTCGGTTCTATTGTTCCCCGGATTCAGTCACCTGATCAAATCCAAACAATTGATTCGCCTGAATCAATGCGCGTTGTGATGGCGTCAACTTTGCAAGCTCTGCACTGACATCGTGTACCGTGGTGGGTGTATCGGTAATCAAGCTGTCAACTCCCAGATTGATGAAATGCACCATGTCGGCATGGTCGTTGATGGTCCAGACAGCGACTTCAATACCCTTGCGATGTGCATCATCGACAAAAGCGCGATCGACTTCACCATGTGACATGGCCAAAAAATCAATATCGAGATTCGTAATATCACCTGCCGTGACCACGGCGAGCAAACCTGTTTCTAAATCGGGATTCAACTGCTCTACTTCCTGCACGCCTGAATACAGCAATGACATAATGCGCACCTGGTCTTCTATACCGCGTTCTTCAACCATGTTGACAACCTTTTGCGCCAATGCTTGATCATGTCCGTAATATTTCAGTTCAATGAGTACAATTGCCTGATCACCGATCTCGTCCAGTACTTCTTCCAATGTGGGAATGTGCTCGTCTGAGAACGCGGGATCAAACCAACTTCCGGCGTCGAGATCTTTGATTTCATCGTAGTTCACTTCCCAGATGTTTTTTGCCAAGCCAGTTACGCGTCGAATATCTGCATCGTGGAGGACGACGACGGTGCCGTCTTTGGTTTCCTGTACGTCGATCTCGATGACATCTGTGCCGTCGAGTATGCCTTGTCTCACTGCAGCCAGTGTATTTTCCGGCGCGGCAATGGCCCCACCGCGATGAGCGATGATTTCAGCATAGGTGTTGGTGGCAACTGTGTTTTGCAGACCGAAGGCGACGACGATGATGGCCACGATGACGGCAACGGCTGCTACAACGTAAACGACGCGAGGAATGTGCCATTGGGTTTGTGTTTCGGCCGAATCTAATTCCGCCACCGTCCCCATCCCCACACCTTTCTCCGTCACCACAGCCTCATACAAATGCAGGGCGAACAACGCCGTCAATGTCGTGCGCAGGAAATTCAAAATGGCGAGCAAAACCGCATCCAAAACGATCAAACCGGCCGAAACAAACAGCAAACTGGTCATACCGGATACCAGCAGTTCAAAAACAGCCTGTCCGATGCGCCAATAAATCCAGTGAACAACAATCACGGTGCCAAACGCAACGATCAGCCACCCTACGCGCAACGACGCAATCTTGAAAAAGTGCCCTTTGACGAGATGCCGACTTTCTGCCAGTATTGCACGCCCCCGTTTATCCCGAAAGAGCAGTGCAGGCAGTATAAATGACCATGTTACATACAAATAAGCAGCGACGGTCAGAAAAGCCAACACGACAACACCGATCACAAGTAGCGCCTGATAGAATTCCGGCGGTTTTTCTGCGAGATAGTAATTGATGTCGCCGGGTAGCATCATTTTATAAGCCGCAAAGCCAAGCAGCAGAAATGGCACGGCGGTAATGAGAACGATGACAACAACCAATGTATTGAGCCACAATATTGAGCCCAGGCGGTGCAGCATTAAGACAAATGCGCGGCGGAAAGTGACTGGAGTGCCCGCTGCTGCACCAAAGCCAATCAACATTGTGCCGGTATCACGCGCAAACGCGAATGCCAGAGCGATGACACCAAAGATGATGACAGTCGCGATCCCGATTGGTGATAGAATGAATCCGACCAGCGCATAATCACTGAGCGCGGCATTGCCGGTTGTAGCGACAAAGGTGTTGAGCAACCAGATGGCGCCCGGCAGGAGCAGGACGGCAACGGCAATAGAGTAGATGATGTAGAACGTGAGGAATTGTGAGAATTGCGTTTTGAAATCGCGCAGCGCTTCACGGATGATTACTTTGATGTGCATGCAATGTGCCTCTTCCTGATAGGTTGCCTCATTAGACGAGGTTAGACCAGGTTTGTCAATCGATTGCCACACATCAGAGGATATGGCGCGTCATAGACGACATCGTCGTCCATGTCAGAAATGATGCTACGCGTTACATCAATTCATCGCGATCAGTTTCTGATAGAATCTAGCCATAATCACTGTTGAAACGACAATGCTCCAAGGCGTCACGTGGTTGAATCGAGGAAGGTTTGAGATGGAAGAAATAGCATCATACATCGATTGGTTGAAAGAACGCTCCATGCTGGCGCAGGCAGAGCAGTTGAGTGCCCGTGATTCGCACGCCCGGTATTCAGGTGGCGGCGAACAATGGCAGCGTCCGTATGCAGCTACACAGCCTGAATCGGCCGCTGCGCGCGCGTCTGTCTGGTTTACCGCGTATCCCTCCGCGATTGTGACGCCGGCCGGCCAGTCTGTCCTGCAAGCATTGGCCGATCCCGATCTGTGGGTAACGTTTCACGACATTGGCATTTCTGCGATGCACACTGGCCCGCTCAAACGGGCGGGCGGCATTCGCGGCAGAGCATACACGCCGACTATTGACGGCCATTTCGACCGCATTAGCATGGAACTCGACCCGCAGTTTGGCAGTGACGCACAATACAAAGCGGTGGTGGCAGCGGCCGCAGCGCATGGCGTGACGGTTATCGGCGACATTGTGCCGCTTCACAGCGGCAAGGGGGCCGATTGGCGGCTGGCGGAACGCGCCGTTGGCGATTATCCCGGTTTGTACCACATGGTCGCCATCGACGAGGCGGATTGGGCATTGTTGCCGGATGTAGCTGAAGGACGGGATTCGGTCAATCTGAAGCCGGAGGTGGTCGATCAATTGGCGGCCAAAGAATACATTATCGGCCGATTGCCGCGCGTTATCTTCTACGAACCAGGTGTCAAGGAAAGCAACTGGAGTGCCACCGCGCCCGTCGTCGGCGTGGATGGCGTGACGCGGCGCTGGGTCTATTTGCATTATTTCAAAGAAGGACAGCCGGTATTCAACTGGCTCGACCAAACGTTTGCCGCCCAACGGCTCATCGCGGGCGATGTGCTGCATTCGCTCAAAATTTTGGGCGAGGGGATGCTGCGTTTAGACGCCAACGGCTTTCTGGGCATAGAAAAATCGGCCGATGGCACCGTCATCTCCGAAGGCCATCCATTGGCCGTCATCAGCAATCAACTCATCGCCGGCCTGATTCGCAAAGTCGGCGGTTTCAGCTTTCAGGAGTTGAATCTGACGCTGGAAGATATGGCCGCGATGGGTGCGGGTGGCGCCGATTTGTCTTACGATTTTGTCACACGTCCGGCTTACCATCACGCCCTCGTCACCGGCGACGCTTCGTTTTTGCGTTTGATGTTGTCGCTGATGCATGAGTACGGGATTCGGCCGAATGCCTTGATCCACGCCCTGCAAAACCATGACGAATTGACCCTCGAATTGGTGCATTTCTGGACACGCCACGCGGAGACGCCATTCGAGTTAGACGATGAGACATTCACCGGTCGTGCGATTCGTGAACGCGTGCGGCACGAGATGTTCAGCCGCTGTATGGGTAGTAACGCACCGTATAATTTGCAATCGACGACCAATGGCATTGCCTGCACAACCTTGAGCTTGATCACAGCCACGCTCAGCATTACTGACATCACCAACCTGACCGCCGCGCAGCGCGAACAAATCAAGCGCCTGCATCTCTTGCTCGTGATCTACAATGCATTTCAGCCCGGTGTGTTTGCGCTGTCCGGTTGGGATTTGGTCGGCGCACTGCCGCTGCCGCCGGAGCAGGTGCAACATCTGATGGGAGACGGCGATACGCGCTGGATCAATCGCGGTAGCTATGATCTGCTGGGTAAGGGGGGCGGCGCTGACCTGCCGCCTGCGCCGTCGTTATATGGGCCACTGCCGGAACAATTGCAAGACCCGGATTCGTTTGCTTCTCAGCTAAAGCGTTTGCTGCGTTTACGCGAACGATATCGCATCTATGAAGCGACGCAGGTTGCTGTGCTGGGCAAAGGCAGTTTGCTGGTGATGGTGCATGTGTTACCTGATGGCCGGTATCAGATCACGGCGATCAATTTCGGTGCTGAGCCGGTTGAGCAGACGGTGCTGTTGCCAGAGGCGGTCAGTGGGCGTGTGGTGGATGTGCTTTCGGCCGAAACGGTCACCACCTTAACCAACACAACACGACTCCCTATTCGACTCGACAGCTACACCGCCCTAATCGCCATCATCGGTAAGTCGGATTTGTAATCCGACAAGACCACTGCCATCTACCGGATTAACAATCCGGTTTACATCAACTGTGCACCCGGACGTTTTTGTCAGGGAACGCATCCAACATCAGCCAAATAATTCAATGATCATTGAACTATGATCTTTGGCAGCACAATCTGTGACATTCGTCACTAATCGTCATAGATCGTCAGCAGTATGCTTTGTGTATATTACTTCAACTACTGTTGAACTAAATTAGAGGATGAACCAATGATTACCGTCAAAGTCTTAGGCCCCGGTTGTGCAAATTGCAAACGACTAGATCAAATGACGCGCAAGGTCGCGGACGACATGCAGTTGGATGTATCGATCGAGAAAGTTACGGATTATGGCGAGATTATGACCTACGGCATTATGTCTACGCCCGGCCTCGTTGTCGATGGACGCGTCGTGTCATACGGCCGCATTCCGTCACAAGGCGAAATCAGCACATGGCTGGCTGACGCAGCGTTAGCAACGGCCTGACTCAGAACAAACGGAAAACACAATGCCGACAACGCTTACGCCCGATCAGATCAGCACCAGTCTCAAAGCACTTGCCGATCCCAATCGCTTGCGCATTTTCGAACGCCTGACGCAGGGCGATTCCTGTAACTGTGAACTGCGCGACGAACTCGGATTGGCACCAAATCTGCTCTCGCATCACCTCAATGTGCTGAGCAAGGCCGGTCTCATCCACTCACGCCGCGACCGCGTCGACGGTCGCTGGATTTACTATGCTATTGACGGCAGCAAAGTCAGTTTGCTGCGCGATTGGCTGCTGCACTTGCTGGATGTGGAGCGTGTCGAAACACGGCCTGTCTTGTGCGGTCCTGAAGGGCAGCTTGCGAGCATAACTTGTCAACCAGAGGGAGTCTAATGCGTACCGAACAATTGACATTGCCGCCGACCCGCCCGGCATGGCAATTGCCGACGCTGGTCATCGTAGTGGCGATTGTCTGGGTAGTGGTATGGCGACAACTGCAAAACCTGGCAGATTGGCTGACGTACGATCTCATCGGTTTGCCGCCGGAAACACATCTGGCGGAGTCGGTCAACTTTTTCCTTTACGATGTGCCCAAAATTTTGATGCTGCTGGCGGGGATGATCTTTTTGGTGACGCTCATTCGTTCGTTTTTTAGTCCCGAAAAGACGCGTGCGTTGCTCGGTGGTAAACGCGAAGGGGTCGGTAATGTGATTGCTGCGGGGTTGGGTGTGTTGACGCCGTTTTGCTCGTGTTCGGCCGTTCCGCTGTTTATCGGTTTTGTCGAGAGTGGTATTCCGCTGGGTGTCACATTTTCATTTTTGATCGCGACGCCGGTGGTGAACGAGATTGCGCTGGCGATGTTGTTTGGCCTCTTTGGCGCACAGATTGCGGCGCTGTATCTGGTCACCGGGCTGATAATTGCGATTCTGGGCGGTGTCATAATCGGCCGAATGCGGCCCGAACGGTTTGTCGCCGATTTTGTGTGGAACGTACAAAGCGGTCAGCAAATGGGTGTGCTGTACAAGCCCTCCTGGGATGATCGCATTGTAGAAGCGGCAGGAGCGACACGCATGATTGTCGGTAAAGTATGGCCGTTTGTGATCATCGGTATTGGTATTGGCGCGGCTATTCACGGTTACGTGCCGGAAGATTTTCTGGCGGACGTAATGGGCAGCGATACGTGGTGGGCTGTTCCGGCTGCCGTATTGTTGGGAGTTCCGCTCTATTCCAGCGCGGCGGGCATCATTCCGGTGGTGTATGCCTTGATGGGCAAGGGAGCCGCATTGGGAACGGTGTTGGCGTTCATGATGTCAGTCGTTGCGTTGAGCTTGCCGGAGATTTTGATTTTGCGGCGTGTGATCAATACACGCCTGATCCTCATTTTCATCATGATCGTCGCGATGGCGATTGTGGTGACCGGCTATTTGTTTAACCTGGTAATTGGGTAGGGTTGTTTTCGGCCGAAACGGTCGCTCTCCAATAACTTATTCGCTGTGCTCAACAGCTTCGAGGCCATACTCCGCCGCAATGCTGACCCATCCCTTGATGCCGTAAAACATCGGAGCCAGCAGCAGTGCTATCAACGCAATCAGAAGCGGAATGGCCGGCAGATTGATGAACCCCAAAGCCAGTGCGGCCACAGCAGCGGCCAACGTGAGCAGACCGGCAGTACGATAGATTGGTTCGAACTCAGCAGGGTATTGAATCGTTCTCATCAGCAGCGCAACGCCGAACAGGATAACGCTGATCGCCCCCACCAAAAGCCATTGCACAGTGGACGGCAGCGGTTCACCGACTGATTCGATGACATTGAGCATGGCGGCGCCGGTTGCGGCGATGCCCATCCCCACGATCAAGTGCAGATAAAACCAGGCACGGGTCATCACCGAGTTTGCTCTTGGTTTGTGATGTGAGATGGAATCGAAGAATATCCACCACACGCCAATCGCTACAAGCATGCCTAACAAAGCCGTGATGCCCACTTCCCAATTCAAATCGCGATGCCCGGCAGCGCCGTTGACGACGCCGACGATGACTTCGCCCAACACGATAATCGTAAACAAGCCGAACCGCTCGACCAGTGCAGGACTGACGGTCAAGATGCTCGCCATTTGAATGCGTTCTGACTCGTTTTTCGGCCGATAACCCAACGTCAAAATCGGCAGCAACAGCGAAATCAACAGCGCAATGCCCCAGATGACAAAACGCGTGGGAGCCGGTACAAAAACCGACCCGATCATCAGCAACGTTGTCAGCAAATACAGTGCGACATAAGGGCGCGAAAACGGACGATGCGCCGGATCGTAAACGCCGGTGCGCCACCACATATAGGTCAAAATCAACTGGTAGGCGGCAAAAGCCAGCGCAAATTCGGCCGATGTGTCGTCCAGCGCACCGTGAGCAAAAATCGCCATCGCCCCGACTGTAATCATCTGGGCAAACGTGAAAACGCGTGTGCGGACATCGTTGTTGCCGTGCGATTCGTGGTAGATCGAGCCATTGAGCCACGCCCACCAGACCATGACGAACAAAAACACATACCCTGCCACGCCTTCGACCGTGGGGTTTTTGGACAACGAATGGGCTATTTGTGCGATCAGGACGACGTAGACCAGATCGTAGAACAATTCCAGAAATGTCACGCTCCGATTCAAATCGCGATCGGTGATGTTGCGCGGTGGTTGCCACCACAAGCGAATGTTCTGCCTCAATACGCCCATACCCTGTTCCTCCTGGTGATCATATGCAGGCGCGGACAACGCTAAACTCACGGATTGACGCAGACAAATCAATCCTATTTGCGCCATCTGCATCATCTGCGCCTCTATCTCTAACTCAATCCAGTTGGGCGAAGTCGACGCCGGTGTACGCTTTTGAAACTTGCCATAAACGCTGCATATCGGCCGAATTGTGTGACGCCTTACTCGACCCAACCTTGACCGGGAAGCCATTAAACTGCATGAAGCCGTCAGGGCCGTAGTAGTCACCGCCCTTAGCTGCCGGATCAACCGCCGCGCGCAGTGTCGGCAGTGCACCCATCGCCGCGCTCTGCACCATGCGATCTGTTAAAGGTTCCATCAGCTTGAACATTGTGCCGTCTTGCAGATGATTACTCAGATTGGTGTCAGAGCCGCCGGGATGTGCCGCCGTCGCCATCGCATCGGCATCAATCGCGTCAAAACGACGCTGCAACTCATACGTGAAGAGCAGATTGGCCAATTTTGAGCGTCCGTACGCGCGTGTCGGTGAATAACCCTTACCACCGCCGAACATCAGGTTATCGAAATTCATCGTGCCCATGCGGTGGCCGTTACTGCTGACGTTGACTATGCGCGCGCCCGGCGTAGCAAGCAACTCGTCGATTAGCAATCCGGTCAGTGCAAAATGCCCCAGATGGTTGGTGCCAAACTGGCGTTCGAAGCCGTCTTCAGTCTGGCCATAGGGCACCATCATGATCCCGGCGTTGTTGACCAGCACATCGAGACGGTTGTAATTGGCTTTGAATTCCGCAGCGAAGCGGCGCACGGATTCCAGGCTGGCGAGATCGAGAATCATGATTTCGGCCGAAGCATTTGGAATCTCAGCCATGATCTGGCTCAGCGCCGCATCTGCTTTTTCCTGATTGCGACAGGCCAGAATAACCTGTGCCCCTTTGCGGGCAAACTCTTTGGCCGCCTCGTAGCCGATGCCGCTGTTTGCGCCCGTCACGATGAAGACTTTGCCAGTTAGGTCGGGAATGTCATTTGTCGTCCATGGGGCTTCTTTTTCGCCGTTATCGCCTATCAATTTGTACATGGTAAGGCCTGCCACAGTTGCGGCTGCGCCTCCGATCAAAACGTTTCTCTTATTCATCCAGCCACCTCTATTGCTTGATTCCATTCATAACGCACCCCGGTCATCTCTTCCGACACGTGCCACAGCTTTTGCGCCAGTGCGACGTCTTGAGCTGCGGCGATAGTGCCGACCTTCTTGGGATAACCGCGTACTTCCACGAAGCGGGCAGGTCCGTAGTACTCATTCGGCCGAACATTGGGATCAGTCGCTGCACGCAGCGTCGGCAACGCCCCCATCGGCGCCGATTGTCCGACAATGCGGGTTGCTGTTGCCATGAGTCCGCGCTGCAAATTCGTCGCCGTCCAACCCGGATGCGCTGATACTGCCATGAGGTCGAGCCCGTGTGCCTCAAACTGGCGATTTAACTCAAGTGAAAACAGGAGATTGGCGAGTTTGCTCTGTGCATAGGCCGCTGACGGATTGTAACCTTTCTCAGCGTTCAGATTGTCGAAATCAATTTTGCCCATGCGATGTGCCATACTGCTCACATTGACGACACGGGCGCCCGACGTTACCAGCAACGTGTCGAGCAGCAAGCCAGTCAGCGCGAAATGCCCGAGATGATTTGCGCCGAACTGCACTTCGAAGCCGTCTTTTGTCTCCGTAAACGGCGGAAACATGATGCCTGCATTGTTGATCAGCAGGTTTAGTTGATCGTAGCGCGCCTGAAACTGTGCTGCAAATTCGCGCACGGCAGCCAGGTCTGCCAGATCGAGTTGAATGATGTCCAGTTTTGCGCCGGGTACATCACGCTTGATTTTGTCAGCCGCTGCATGGGCTTTTTCCAGATTGCGACACGCCATGATGACCGTCGCGCCTTTTGCAGCCAATGCCTTCGCCGTTTCGTAGCCGATGCCACTGTTGGCACCGGTGCCGATAGCAACTTTGCCGCTCTGATCAGGGATGTTTGCAGTTGTCCATTTTGAACTCATTGTATTTTCTCCAGTGTTTACTCTGTTATTTCTCGTATTCTGCCTCATTCGGTCATGCATGAGACCGGCAAGGCTATTTGTTACTTTGTGTGACCTCGCTACATTGTCTCTTTGAGGCCGACCAACTCCAGACTGATCTCGTATAGTTTCTCAGCCAATTCGGGATCGCGTGCATTGGGATTAGGCGATACCATCGGCCAGCCGCCGGCGCGGTCTTTTTTATCGGGATAGAGGATACTGTTCTGGCTGTAGTAGGCGCCGCTGTGGTTGGGGGCGTCGTCGTCAAGCAAGCAATGTAGTGTCGTCTGTGCGCCCTCATCCCACGACATGATGCCCAACGGCCTGCTGAACGGTCGCAACAAGACGTTTTGAACCCAGACTGGGCCAATGTGTTGTGCCAGATTGGAGCGGATCCATCCTGGATGAACCGAAAAAGCGGAAACGCCGCTGCCTTCGAGCCGCCGTGCCAATTCCGATGCATGGAGAATATTGGCTAACTTCGATTGGGTGTACGCAACACTCCTGTCATATGGTCGCTTTTCAAAGAAGAGATCGTCGAAATTGATCTCGCCCATCTGTTTTCGCGACCCGACATGGGCCACGCTGGAGACGCACACAATGCGTGATGGTGCGCTGTCTTCCAGGATATCGAGCAGCAGTTCCGTCAGTAGAAAGTGTCCAAGGTGGTTGACGCCAAATTGAGTTTCAAAACCATCTTCCGTTCTCCCTTCAGGACACGCCATGATGCCTGCATTGTTGACGAGGCCATCAAGTCGGTCATACTTAGCGGTGAACGCCTCTGCAAAGCTTCTAACTGAGTCAAGGCTAGCCAAATCGAGTGCTATGACATCGGCCGAACCGCGTTCACTTTCCAATGCCGCAAACGCTTCTTTGCCGGCCTCGACGCGGCGACAGCCGCCAACGACATGGGCACCCTGACCCACCAACTGTGCGCTGGTTGCGTATCCTGCCCCAGAATTGGCCCCGGTGACGATGTAAACACGACCTGTCAGGTCTTTTTCAAACAATTTTGGATCACACATTAAGGTTTTCATGACGATCTCCCTTGTATCGGTTGCGCCACGCTGGTACGTAGCAGTTTGTTTCAGATCTCTTATCCCAACATGCGCTCACGCATACCGGCTATGAAGGCGTCGTCACCGACCTGTTCGCGCATGGCATAGCTCTGTTTGGCGTCTTCGCCGAGTAGGTAGCGCAACTGGTTTTTGCCATCGGTCGTCGCTTCGTAAATGCCTGCTGCAATCATTTCGGCCGAACTGGCAGAGCCTCGTGATTGAAAGGCTGCTGCTACTTTTTGTGCCATAGGCATGTAGTCAGGCAAATCGGGTGACATGGCGAGTGTCATCGAACGGCCACTAAAGTCGGTCGCTACGCCCCCTGGCTCGATCAGCTTGACCTGAATGCCGAGTTCTCCAAGCTCAAAGGCCAGCGATTCACTAAAGCCCTCAACGGCCCATTTACTGCTGTGATACAGGCTGTTTAGCGGGTAGGTGATCCGCCCGCCAATAGATGACACATTCAGAAACAGGCCTGCCTGGTTGGCGCGAAAGTGGGGCAGAAAGGCACGGGTCACTTCCATCAGGCCAAACACGTTGGTATCAAACTGTTGCCGAATCTGTTCGTTGCTTGCTGCCTCAAACGGGCCGATCAAACCATAGCCCGCGTTGTTGAGCACGACATCGACCGTGCCAAAATCGCTTATGATCTGCTGGGCGGCATTCGCGATTGAATCGTTGTCAGTGACATCGAGTTGATAGACAGATACATTTTCGATCTGGTTTAGCTCGGTTTCATTTTCCGGCTTGCGCATGGTCGCGGCTACTTGCCAGCCTTGCTCTGCGAAATACCTGGCTGTTGCTTTGCCGATGCCGGAACTGGCACCCGTGATGACGATTGTTTTCATAATAGTCTCCATTGTTGGTAGTTAGACTGTAACGGAAGTTTTCAGAAGCCTAGCTTTTGCTATGAGTAGCGTTTGCACCAGACGAAAAAGCTAGGCTTCTTTTGTTACAGTTAGTTAAACGGGTCAGTAAATCATTGGTTTTGTGATTGAGCGGTCAGTCATTCTCGCTCCCAAAAAAAGCTAGTTAGTAACCCCTCTCCAAAAGATCTCGAAGCTGGTCGTAATGTGGCGGGTCAATGCCATGTCTTTGAGGTGATGAGCGGATGCGTACTGAACGGCTGCATCGAGATTGGCAACCATGAGCATGCCGAAATATTCGGCCGAAATCGGCACAAACAACCCGTCAGCCATCCCCCGCTCGACAATCTCGAAACCAAACGCAAGCGCTTCTTGCTGACGCTGTTGCACCTCGTCGCTGACCAGATCGGAGAGCGCCAACTGCTGCTTCAGCGCATAACGACGCGGAAAACCCAGTCCCCAGTCAATATGACGAAACCAAATGTGCTCAATCTGCTCTTTAATCGTGCCATTCTGGGGAAAGTTTTGCATGATGTGGTGCATCCACTCATGCTTGAGCTGCATGTAGACCTCATCGATTAACACATCTTTTGACTCGAAGTAGTTGAACAACGTGCCCGTCGCGACGCCGGCGTGTCTGGCGATGCGTGCTGTAGGCGTGTTCCAGAAGCCTTCGTCGGCAAAAAGGTCGATAGATGCTTCGAGCAGTTGGGTGCGTTTGTCGTTCATGGGCAGCAGTATAACAAAAACTGACTGGTCAGTCAATATCGGATTTTGTATGAACTTTGTTTGATAGTTGGAATGGTGGCTAACGTTGTCGTTTGCGTAGTACAACGAATAGTGAATCGCCGTCTTCCATTTCTGCGAAGCGTTCACTGCGCAGCAGTTCAAACTGTGTGTCGATCTGTACTCGTAACGTTTCTTCGGTGTAGTAGACGAAACGCAGGCCGTGCATCAGTTCGTCCGGTTTGTCGCCGTACCAAAACGCGTGCAGGGCGATGCCGCCATCGTTGAGTAGTTTCAGTTGTCGTGCCAATGATTGTCGCAGTTCGTCGCGTGTCAGATGTTGCAATACTTTGTTGGAGTAGATAGCGTCGAAGGTGCGGTCGGTGTCGAGTGTGATGGCGTCGAGTTGGAGCAAATCGGCCGAAGGATCGATCTCGCGATAGCGTTCCAAAAAAGGCCGCGCATAGTCAGAGCCGGTGACCGTGAAATGTTTTGACAACAATTTCAGATCGACACCTGGTCCCATACCGAGTTCGAGGACGGTTGCCCCGTCCGGCAGGTATTCGCGCAGGATGGCGATCAGTTTCGCGCCGTCGTAACCTGCGGCCATCTCGATGTATTGTTGTGTGTTTTCAGGGTCGTTGTAGAAGGTCATTTTTCGGCCGAAATCCTGCTGCATTCTATTGATCTCAACTATAGCACGATTCAGGAACCAGTGAAAAAGAAATCGTTTAGCATATGTTACCAGCTTCCTGTTGCCGTGGTTTCCCAAGCGAACGATAATCAATGTCGTCATGATCCGACAAAACCGTCCTCCACGCCAGCCTCGATCATCCTATGTGCCGATCTTAAAATGGCTGCCTCAATACAACCAAATGTGGTTGTCATCTGATTTACTCGCTGGTCTAACTGTTTGGGGCGTCGCTGTACCACATGTCCTGGCCTACGCGGCGCTGATTGGTGTACCGGCCACATACGGTTTCTACGCCTCTGCCATGGGGTTGTTGATTTATGCCGTATTCGGGCAATCACGTCTCCTCAGTACAGGCCCCAGTTTTACCATTGCAGCCTTGACTGCCTCAGTGATTACCGCGACAGGTGTTACCTCGTCCAATTCAATAGTCTTTATCGCCGCTCTGGTTGCTTTCGTTGCGGGGGTCCTGCTCTTAGCGGGTGGTTTGCTGCGACTGGGTTGGATCACTCACTTCCTTGCCAACAGTGTGCTAACCGGTTTTATTGCCGGTCTCGCTATTTTGATCATGGTCAGTCAACTGCGAAACATTTTTCGCGCAGATGACGTGACTGATATTGGTCTACGGGCTTTTCTGCAATCTGCCAGTGAAAATCCGGCAGGCACTGTCATTTCGAGTGTGCTGATCCTGATCACGATTGGATCGCTGGTGTTTTTCAGAAACCGCGTCGGTCGCTGGCCGTTAATGTTGCTTATTTTGATTGCGGGGCTTGTACTGGGGCGTATCATTGATTTTGAGGCACTGGGCGTTGCCACAGTCGGCCCCATTATGCCGGCCTTACCGACGCTTTCCTTGCCTGATCTGGACGTAGCGCAATTCCTGTTAGCTATTCTCGGCGGGCTTGTCGTTGCAATTATTGGCTTTTCAGAAACGATATCTTCCGAACGATTGTACAAAGCACATGCACGTGAAGAATTGAATGTAGATCAGGAATTATTGGCTCAAGGGTTGGCTAACATCGGATCCAGCTTGTTGAGTGGTTTTTGCGTTGACGGCAGCTTGAGTAAGACAGCCAGTAATGCCCATGCAGGTGCAAAATCACAGCTTGCCGGAATATTCCATGCGATCTTGATGATATTGACGCTCTTGCTGGCAACCAGCTTTTTCAGTACGTTGCCCTGGGCTATTGTGGGGGCAATAGTCCTGGCCAGTGTGTTTAGACTCATTCAAGTTGGTGAATTCCAGCGGCTCTACAATTTGAATCGCTCTGAGTTCTGGTTGGCGATTGTGACGACGGTCATTGTGGTGTTTGTCGGTGCGTTTCCCGGTATTTTAATCGGTATTGCGCTTTCGGTTTTGTTGCTGCTTTACCGGGCATCGGTCCCGGGTATGCCGTTGCTGGGGCGCGTGCCGGGCAGCGATGTATTTCGCGATTTGGGCGAGGAAAGCGATGCAGAACCGCTGCCTGGAATCGCCGTCTTGCGCTTTGATGGGTTGCTCTATTTTGCAACGGCCTATTCTTTGCGGAGCCGCGTGCGCGAAATGGGTTCGCAGGCAGATTATCGTGCTGTGATTGTTGACTGCAGCGCAATGTTTTTTGTAGATATTGAGGGGGCTGACATGCTAAAGGAGATCAAGGCCGATTTGGCTGACCATGCCTGTGCTTTTTATCTTGCTCACGTGCCACAACGGACGTTGAACATGCTGGAGGCAGATGGCGTTGTGGATGTGCTTGGTGCCGCGCACATCTGCGCGACGATTCGCGATGCCGTGGCGCATGTGCAAGCGACGTGATGGTGGTTTTCGGCCGAAAACCAAGCCACCATCCTGACATACCTTACCAGGTATGACAAATGTCTTAGCGGAAGAGGAGTTTTTACACTATTCAGCGTCGTAAATCTATGACATGCTCATTTTAAGTTAGTGTCGCTTCTGCAGCCAGCACCGCTTCAACACGCCGATTAAGCGCTACACTCTGCTTTGATCATTGTTTTGGGCACGTGATATGTTACGGATTTACACGTTGGGGGGATTCGAGCTGCGGTGGCAGGACGATAAGCAACTGCCTAAGCCGGTCACCGTCAAGGCACAGGCTCTCCTGGTTTACCTCGCAACACATCCCAAACAACACACGCGAGGTCAGCTGAGCGACATGTTCTGGGAGGATCGTCCCGAACGCAAAGCCCGCCGTTCATTGTCAACTGCCTTGTGGCACATTCGGCGCTGCCTGCCGGAAGCATTCGACTACATCCAGACTGATAGTGATGTGGTTCACTTTAATCACGACGCACCGTTTTGGGTGGACACACTTGCCTTTGTCGAGTACGCAACAAGCAAGCATCTTTCAGATTGGCAGGCAGCAATCGCATTGTATCGTGGCCAATTTCTCGAAGGTTTCTTCGATGACTGGATCGTAACTGAACGATATCGACTGGAGACCGTCTATGCAAATGTGCTGACTCGCGTTATGGACGCATACGAATTGTCCGGAGACTGCGAAAGCGCTTTGTCTGTGGCAATGCTGCTCTTGGAGCACGATCCGCTGCGGGAAGATGCACACCAGATGATCATGCGCGTCTACCAGCAGATGGGACAGCGCAGTGCCGCATTGCAGCAATATGAACGCTGTCGGCAGCTTCTGAGAGATGAGCTGGGCATCGAACCGCAGGCGGAAACGCGTCAACTCAGGCAACTCATTGTGACAGAAAGCGTTGCTTCTGAGCAGATGCAGATGCCTGTTGTACGTCCGGTACGACGCAAACGCGGCATTGATCCGCGTGACGCTGCACAGACTGTTCCATTGGTCGGTCGTGACACAGTATTAGAGCTACTTGCAAATGGTTGGCATAGCGCCATGACAGGTGAATGCAGCCTGATGTTGGTCGAAGGCGAGGCCGGTGTCGGTAAATCGCGACTCGTTGGGGCATTTGCTGACCGGATGCGCTGGAACGGCGCACACATCCTGCATGGGTGCTGTTATGAGCTTGAGCGTCTGTCGCCGTATCAACCGATTGTGGAAGCGCTGCGCCAACTGCCGACTGAACTGATCGAGTCAGTTTCGGCCGAATTGCCGTTGTGGGTACGCCAACAGATTGCCCGACTTCTGCCCGAATATCATGCCGGTCTCAATGTGCCGGCGTTTGGCGTGTCTTCCGGTGCAGACCCATTCCAATTATTCGATGGTTTGAGCCGGCTGCTCGTTCGTCTGGCCGTGCAATTGCCACTCCTGATCGTTCTGGACGATCTGCATTGGGCATCCGATTCGACCCTGCAATTGCTCCACTACCTGACCCGGCAATTGACTGGACAATCCGTTTTCATGGTCGGCACATACCGTGTCGAAAACATCGAACCCGATCATCCGTTAGCCACGCTGAGTCGACGTCTTGAGCGGAATCGAATGAGTCAACATGTGCGTCTCGAACCGCTAACACAACCAGATGTGATTGAATTGGTTGGACAAATCTCTGGTTGTGATGAAGCCGTACGCTCATTTGCTGAACGTCTCTATCGCGAAACGGAAGGTAACCCCTTGTTCTTGATCGAGATCGTGAAATCGCTTTTTGAAACAGGGCAAATCCGGCTGGAGCAGCGTACATGGCAGGCCGATTTCGAGCAACTGAGTCGAGCCGATCTGCCGCTGTCAGACACGATAGAGACAATGATACAGGCCCGTTTCGGCCGAATGAGTGGCCATGCTCAATCAGTCGCGCAGGTAGCCGCGGTGGCTGGCAAGACATTCGACTTCGACTTGCTTAGTCGGGTGACCGAACTCGATGAAACAGACATGCTTGTCTCCCTCGACGACTTGCTGCGCCAACGGCTAATTGAAGAGAGTGGCGCTGATTCCGACTATACATTTGCGCATCACCTTATACGCGAAGTCATCTATCGCGATGTGCCGCGCCACCGGCGGTTCCAACTCCACGGCTGTATTGGACTGGCAATTGAGCAATCGGCCGACGAAGTGGCTGGAGCAAATGCCGGCAATCTGGCATTTCATTTTGAGCAAGCGTGCCGGCTAAATTCCGAACTGTCCTGGAAAGCAATTACTTATTTACAACTAGCAGGTCGCTATGCGGTGCGCCAGTCAGCTAATCGCGAGGCAATCGCCTATTTCCGGCGTGGTTTGAGCCTCCTGCAGAGCCTGCCGGAAACACCAGAGCATTTGCACAAGGGCGTTGAATTGCGGCTTGATCTGACAATACCCGCGACTGTCGTGCACGGTTATGCCGCTCCCGAAACGGCGCGGGTCTATTCCGAAGCATATGCTTACTGTCGCAAGAGCGGTCAAACGGCCGATTTGTTCACTGCATTGCTTGGCCTGGCGCGCAACTACGGGACTGGTGGAGAGGCAGAGAAGGGATTGGCGATTTCCGAGCAGTTGCTCGCCATTGCACTTGCGGAGGAGGATGGCGATCTGTTGCTGGAGGCATGTCGCGAAAACGGCGGCAATTTACTTGTCGCCGGCTCACTGCAGAAAGCTCGCTTGCGTTTTGAACAAGGCCTGGCGCTTTACGACCCTGCCTATCACGAGACGCACGCTTATCGTTTTGGCCACGATCCTGCCATCAGTCTGCACGGATACCTGAGCAAAACGCTCTGGTTGATGGGCTATCCGGAACTGGCACGCAATCAGTCCGATGCTCTGGCGCAATTGATGCCGTCGATGACCCATCGAGTCAGCCGGGTTTATGCGCACGCCATGCAGGCATTATGCCGGTGTATGCAAGGTGACGCAGCGTCTGCAAAGCGGTATGCCGAGACGGCTATGTCTTTGGGCCGCTCCTTCAAATTAACGAATTGGACGGCTTTTGCCACCGCGTTACATGGCTGGTCTTTATGCCTGGAGGGAGATTTGCCGGAAGGCCTATCTCAGTTGCGCGAAGGCACAGCACAGTGGCGCGCTTCCGGAGCGGCCTATCCCGCCACACAATTGATTGGTTGGCAAGCAGATGCCTGTTTGCAGCTCGGTGAATGGGGCGAGGGAGTTGAGGCTCTAACGCTTGCACTCGAAATTGCACAAAGCAGCGGCAGCGTTTATTGGCTTGCAGAGCTTGAAAGGTTGCGTGGAGCGTTGCAGTGGGCGATGTGTGCAGATGTGGATGTGGTTGCTGCGACGTTTCGCTGTGCAATGCATACAGCTTCACAGCAAGGTGCGCGCATGTTGGAATTGCGGGCAGCGACGAGTTTGGCGCAGTTGTGGCAACAAATCGGCCGATGCGCCGATGCCCGACGAATGTTGATTGGTGTTTATGACAAGTTTGAGCAAAAGGGTGATTTTCCTGAATTGGTTTCGGCCGAATCCCTGTTGCAATCACTGGCACATTTCGATTGAGAGTTTGACACGTTTTTGACCACGATTTGTTCATTAGGTTGGGTGCGACTAAAGCTCATCCGACCAGCGCAAGGAGCGTTTACCCATGTCATTACAAGACAATAAAGACCTGGTCCGTCGTTTCGTCGTAGAGGTTCAGAATCAACACAATCTGAATGCTTTGGATGAACTCTTCAGTCCAATGTTTTATGATCACTCAGGCAAGACTGACCTGGAAGGAACTAGACAATTCTTCAAGATGATGTTTACCGCTTTTCCGGATATGCACTTTACAATTCACCAACAGATAGCGGAAGGTGATCAGGTGGTGACGTTCAAAACTTTCCACGGCACGCATTCAGGCCCGTTCATGGGGTTGCCGGGAACCGGGCAATCGGTGGCAATCGACGTCATGGACATTTTGACCGTGACCGACGGTCAGATAACCGAACACTGGACTGTCAGCGACATGCTGGGTATGATGCAGCAAATCGGGATGGTGCCGACCCCGTAATGCAGAGCCTTCTCAAGCGCACCGCATCCGTGGTGCGCTTTGAAAGTCTATCAACCAGTTACCGGCAGTGATCGCCGCCTCGGCGGGCATTGCTCTTCCGGATGTAACGCGGTTTTCTCCTGCTACGCTGCTACCAGTTCCGGCTGGTGGACATGGCAAAATTCCGTACCGGGCTGTGCTTTGAGCTTGCAGCGCGTTCCGGCCTTTGTCAGTGCCTGACACTGATCGGGTGCAATTTGCCCTTCTTCCTCAACCAATGCCAGCAGCATGTCGAATTCGTCGTGGAAACCGTCGATGATCTGGTGCGGATCGGGGACACGGTTCACATCGGTGATTACGCCGAGGCGCACGCTGCCGTTGTAGCTGAAAATGCTGACACCGAGGCCAATATCGGCCGTTTGCGGCACCCACGGCATAATCGTTCGCACCGGCACACCGGCGAAATAGATCGTCTTCCGCGGACCGGGTACGTTGGTCATCACTGCCGATGTCTTCATGCCGAAGAAGTTGATGCCCAACGTTTCGATAACATTCGGCACAAATCCCATCGCAAACAGCACGCTCAACGACACAATGGCTTCCGGTGAAGTCTTAATCTCATCCATGCATTTTTTAAGTGCAGCCAGCCGTTGACGCGGTTCGACAATGCCGACCGGTAGCGACAGGAAAACGAGGCCGAAGTAGTTGCCCAGACGCAGTGGTCCGTCGAGCGGGCGCAGGTTGACCGGCACATAGGCGCGGATCACCATGTCGCTGACCGGCTGTTCCTGTGACACGAGATAGCGGCGCAATGCCCCACTCATCGCCGTGAGCAGCACGTCGTTGATCGTCGCGTCATAGTGGTGGCCGATCTCTTTGACTTCTTCGAGCGGCAGCGGACGCGACCAGGTCGCCCATTTACGCGTGCCCAAATCGCCTTTGAACAGGCTGGGCGGATCGGCCGGATACAACACGAGTCGTGCCAGACGTGCTGCGCCACGTATGCCGAGCTTGACCGTAGCAGCCGCTTCCGTCGGATGGCGCAGCATCTGTTTGCCGCCCTGCCAGACAGCGCCCGTGGTGTGCAGCGCGGATTGGGTTAGCGCCAGGGTCGGGCCGAATAGTTTGTCGAAGGTGGTGCGTTCAGTTTCGATCTCGGCCGAATCGGGCGGCATCCATTTGGCATCGGCCGAATCATCGGTCAACGACAACAACACACGGGTCAGCGCAATGCCGTCGGCGACACAGTGGTGGATGCGCGTCAATGTGGCGCTGCCGCCGAGATAATTGTCGATCACGTACAGTTGCCACAACGGCTTCGTCATGTCGAGCGACTGGCTGATCAAGTCGCTGATCACCATTTCCAGTTGCGCTTGCGTGCCGGGTTCAGGCAACGCGATGTGGTGGATGTGCGAGTTGATGTCAAAGTGCGGATCGGGTTCCCACACCGGCGGCGTCAGCGGCACCCACGAATGGGTGATGCGCTGGCGAAAACGGTCGTAGTAGAGCAGACGCTCTTCCATGATGTCGCGCACTTTGGCAATATCGAGTGGTTCCGGAAACGTCATCAATGTGTTGATAATGAGTAGATTGGTGGCGCGATCCATGTGTAGCCAGGCTGTATCAATGCCGGACATCGGTTGGCGTGGAATTGTCATCGTAGACCCCCTTTGAAAATTGCAGCACGGATAGCTTGCCCGTATTGCAGCCTGGCGAGTTGATATGCACCGCCATAATTGCAGTGTACACGGCTACGTTCGGCGTTGATAGTTCTTTTCGTCACCGGCGTAAGGTGATGAAGGTCATATTCGGCCGAGATCAGTGTTCACTTTCCAAACAAAAGGGATTACGAGCGCAGTTTGTCGAGCCATGAGTCAATGGCGTCGTTGTCACTAAATTCAGGATAGTCAGCATCCTGCCATGCACCGGCAGCTTGTTCAACTGCTAACGTCTGTTCGAGTAGCGCGAGTTTCTCCCCAACGGCACGCAGGATAAACATGCTGCTTTACCGAATTGATACAATCCGATTGAGTCGCCTCATAGACGATAGCAGCAAAACGGTGGTGATTCTGCGGCTGTTACGTTTCATCATGGCATTTCATCAGCAAGTCGCAAAGCCTCTGCAACAAGTTCGGAGTCCACAAACAGACCGTTTTCGATCAGTTGTTCCAATAATGGGCCTATTCTGTTGATAAGACCACGCTGTTTGGCGAGCAGAATTACGCCGATTGTGCCGGTCAATGGCAAGCCGAGTCTGTACGCCATGCGACGAGCCTTGCGTTCGTCAAGCACCACCAAACGCGCTCCGGTTTCAAGCGCAATGCTTCACCTGTATCCAACGACGTAAAAACCAGGGCAAGTTTGGCATCAGCAAGTGTAGCCACATGAATCCAGTTGGCCCTTGCAAGTGCCTCATTTCGTGAAACGGTATCGACCGCCAGAAACTCGGCATGAACTGCTGCCGGAATTAGCACCTCTCCAAAAAGCTCGCGTAAAATGTCCCAACATTCAATTTGCCAGAGAGCGACGAGTGGGGTGTTATTGAGAATGACTGGCGGCTGCGGCATTGGCTAGATCGTCGGCGAGGTCATCCGGGTCCGTGCCGAATGGCGACAAACCGTGTTGTGAAAGCGTGTAATAGAATGCAGAACGCGGCATACCGGCCAATTGGGCGGCCAAACCTGTGGTCAATTTACCAGATTCGTACAGTTTGACCGCCAGCAAAGTGCGTGCTTGCTGCTCAAACTGTGCTTCGTTCTGCTCCAATGCCCACAGCAATTCATCTGGATAGTCGATAATCAATTGGTGAGTCGATGTACTCGCTGCGGAAGCCATTTGTATTCTCCGTCAATCAGAATAGCTACATTATAGCTGATTCAATCGCGGCAGTTCAAGCTTCTCTGTCAATCGCGCTAGGCGGATAACCTATCCGCCCTACGGTTTAACCGGTAGCATAACGGTGTTGAAGTCGCTTTTGTCATCGTCGACGAGTGATGAAGGTCACATTCGGCCGATTGACAGACCGTATTTTCCGCTATAATGACACCAGACCATTGAGCGACGGCGAAAAGTGATTTCACAGCGCGACGATCCCAACTACACTGACCTGCTCCAGGGTCCACGCCAGCCTGATCTGCGCATGCGGCTGCTGCGCCTCTATCTGATCGTGGCTGCGCTGGCGTTTGCCGCCGTGCTGATTTTTGCCTTCATCATGCGCAGCCGCATGCAGCAGGATGTCGCTGCGGCGCAACTGGCATTGGCGCAGGCGCTGCCACTGGACAGCGATTCGGCCGAAATCCCGCCCGGCTACGACGCCATCGCCATTGACGCCGACGGCGACATCATCTGGCAAACCAATCCGCCCGTTTCCAGTGCCTGGCAGCGTTGGCAGCAAACCACCCTGCGCACCGCACGCCTCAATCCCGACACAGCGTTCACGTCTACCGATCCCCAGGGCGCACGGCATTTGCTCACCGGCACAACGCTGGCCGACGGCAGTGCCGTCCTCATCGGCCGAACAACGGCCACGGCCTACGCTACCGCCGACCGTCTCGTTCTCGGCAGCGCCCTCGTCGTCGGTATTCCACTGCTGATCGGCATCGCCATCTGGTGGGCGCTCTCGCGCAAATACATCGATCCGCTCTCGCGGCTGGTCGATTTCAGCGAAGCTATCCGCTGGCGCGGTCATCTGCGCGATGACGAGTACGCACAGTTGCGCGAACTGGCGCAGCAGCAGTCGCAGTTGGGCACATTGGCCGAATCCCTGCTGGCCATGGAGCAGGAAACCAACCGCCGCTACCTGCAACTGGCAACGCTGCTGGAAACGAGCCGCGTGGTGGCCGGGTCGCTCGATGTCGACCAGGTGATCGCCAACATCCTGACGCAGGTGGAAACGCTGTTCAACGTGCAGCGTTGTGCTGTCGTTGCTCTGGATCAGCGCAGCAAGCTGTTTCGCATTCGGGCCAGTCGCGGATTATCGGCCGATTACGTCACCCACCTGCGCATTGAACCGTCCGAACCGGCATCCGCCTCCATGCGCGCCTTGCGCAAACAGGTGCCGATCCAGATTGCCGACACCGCTACCGATCTCGCTTACGCGCCGTTTCGCAGCCGCTCTGAAAACGAAGGCTTCCGCTCTGTGCTCGCCATTCCGCTCGCCACCGTACATGCCAGCCCCGCCGTGCTGCTGCTCTACAAAGCCGAACCGTACAGCTACAGCTACAGCGAACTGGAGTTGGCGTCGAGTTTTGCCAATCAGGCGACCATGGCGATGGAAAACGCCGCCCTCTACGCATTGTCTGATGAGCGTCTGCAAGAACAGACGCGGCGACTGGAAGCCGTCGTCAACAGCATGTCGGAAGGGTTGATTCTGGAAAGCGTGTCGGGCAAAGTGCTGCTCTGCAATCGGCAGGCGGCGGCGATGGTCGGCATGGATTGGGAAGATGCCGGCAAAATTGCTTCGGCCGAAATTCTGCGCCTGCTGCTCAATTCGGCCGAAGACCCCGAACAAACCTTCAACCATTACCGCACCGCCCTCACTGCCGACGACGACTACAGCTTTGACCTGACGCGCGAAACGGCCGACGGACGCCGCCAGGATTTGCGCATCCACAGCTTCGGCGTCACCGACACCCGCGGCCAACTGCTTGGGCGCGGCCAGGTGTGGCAGGACATCACCCACGACCGCGAACTGGACCGCATGAAATCGGCGTTGCTCTCCACCGTTTCGCACGAACTGCGCACGCCGCTGGCGACCATCAAGGGCTACGCCAGCACCTTGCTCGCGCCCGACGTCCACTGGGACGAAGCGTCGCAGCACGAATTTTTGCAGACCATCAGCGATGAAGCCGACCGGCTGGCCGCGCTCGTCAAAAACCTGCTCGACATGTCGCGCATCGAAGCCGGTTTGCTCGAAATCCAGCGCGAACTGTATTCGCTCAACGACATCGTGCCGCAAATTGTGGCCGGTTTTGCACCCGATGTGTGCGAGCGTCTGCGGCTGGCGATGGATGCCGATTTGCCGCCGGTGCCGCTCGACGTGCCGCGCATCAGCACCGCCGCCCGCAATCTGGTCGAGAACGCGGTCAAATACTCACCGGCCGCCGCGCCCATCGAACTGCAAACGCGCCGCGCCAACGGTAGCGTTCAGTTCGCCGTCCGCGATTACGGCAGCGGCATTCCGCCCGGCCGAGAAACCCAAATCTTCGAGCGGTTTTACCGGCTGGATGATACGCTGACGCGGCATACCGGCGGCGTCGGCCTCGGATTGGCGATTTGCAAAGGCTTCGTCGAAGCGCACGACGGCAGCATGTGGCTGCACGCAGAAAATCCCGGCACGACATTCGGCTTCTCCCTACCCATTAAATTGCCGGAAAATTAGCATAGCAAGTCACGAATAGCACGAATCTCACAAACAAAATGGATTCACCAATCCCAGATCAACGACTTTGAACGAAGCTGACGTATCTTCTCAAAAATCTGGGGCAAGGCGTAGGTCGGATTGTCAATCCGACTGTGCGGAATACCATTCCGCCCTACGATTACCCGAAAATTCGGGAAGATACAAGCTGACTGCTGAAAACTGAGAGCTATCAATGCCCAAAATTCTCGTTGTCGATGATGAAAAACCGCTCCGCGAATTCGTGAGCCGCAATCTCGCCGCACGCGGCTACCAGGTTGTGTCGGCGTCCAACGGACTGGAGGCGCTGGCTGTGTTCAACACGGAACCGCTCGACCTGATCGTGCTCGATGTCATGATGCCGCACATGGACGGCCTGGAGACGTGTCGCCGCATCCGCCAAACGTCGACGGTGCCGATCATTGTGCTGACCGCGCTGGGTGAGGAGTCGGACAAGGTGCGGGCGCTCGATCAGGGGGCGGATGACTGCCTGACGAAGCCGTTCGGCGTGGAGGAGCTGCTGGCGCGGGTGCGCTCAATGCTGCGGCGCAGCAGTTGGTCTGCGGCCGATGCCGTGCGTGATGTGATGCGCTACCGGGAACTGGAGCTCGATCCCGCTGCGGTGACGGTGATTTGTCGCGGCAAGCCGGTGAAGTTGACGCAGACGGAGTTCAATCTGCTGCATTACTTCATGCAGCATGTGGGCAAGACGCTGCCGCACCGCCTGATTTTGAAGAATGTGTGGGGGCCGGAATACGATGGGGAGGCGGAGTATTTGCGGGTCTACATCGGCCGAATCCGGCGCAAAATCGAGCTGGACCCGGCCAATCCCGACTACTTGATCACCGAATACGGCCTGGGCTATCGTTTCGGCCGCTAGTGTAGGATTGATAGGCACGCCAAGGCGCAAAGCCGCTAAGAAAAATAGGCCACTTGGTGCCCTGGCGGCCTGGCGTGCGTTTGTTCTGGTCGGTTATGCGCGTGCGGCGCAAACAGGTGCGAAGCGTTTAGGGGAGGTTGTGGCGACGCTTGATCTCCTCGACACGCTGTGTGTCTGCAATTGCATCAGGATGGCCGATCTCTTGCTCAAACGCGACGCAGACTGACATGAGTTGCACTGCACGTGCCGGATCGGACTCTTCGTATAATAATCCTAAATTCCAGCAGTGATTTGCCTCACCGCGCCGGTTGCCGATCTCCCGCGCAATCGCCAGCGCCTGTTGGTACTGGTCGATCGCCTCCTCGATTCGGCCGAGACTGTAGTACGCATTCCCCAGATTGCCGAGGCGAGCCCCTTCGCCGCGCCGGTCGCCGATCTCGCGCGCAATCGCCAGCGCCTGTTGGTACTGGTCGATCGCCTCCTCGATTCGGCCGAGACTGTAGTACGCATTCCCCAGATTGCCGAGTTGATTCCCTTCGCCGCGCCGATCGCCGATCTCCCGCGCAATCGCCAGCGCCTGTTCGTACTGGTCGATTGCCTCCTCGATTCGGCCGAGACTGTAGTACGCATTCCCGAGATTACCGAGTTGACTCCCTTCCGTGCGCCGGTCGCCGATCTCCCGGCTAATCGCCAGCGCCTGCTGGTACTGGTCGATCGCTTCCTCTATTCGGCCGAGACTGTAGTACGCATTCCCGAGATTACCGAGTTTTGTTCCCTGCCCCTTTTTGTCATTGATATTTCGAGCCAATTTCAGCGCAGCTTTGTAATGTGAGATTGCTTCCTCCAATCTTCCTAAAGTAGCAAGGGTAAGTCCCAAATGGTTGCGGTGCGCACTTTCATCGTACTCTATGTCTAGCGCACGGGCGGCTGCAATGCCCAGGCGCAGCGCCGCCATCCGCTCCGTCCAGTAGCCGCGATAATCGAGATAGCTGCTGTTCCCGGCAATTGCCCAGACGAGCCGGTTGGCAATTTCCCATGCTTCAGCCGCAGCCAGTCGCGGCAGCAGCGCCAGCATGTGTGCCCGCTCCTCGTCCAGCACCGCGTACCCCGCCAGGCCGCGCGCGCTTTCCCGCTCTGCCATGGCGATGTAGTACGCGCCCAGCGCTGCCGTGGCCGAGAAGCCAGGGTTTTCCAAAAACCCTGGCTTCTGTACGCCCGCATAGCTGTAGATCAACGCATGGCTCACCGCCAACCACCCCGGCTCAGGCCGTGTCAGCAAGCCGTAGTCGACCAGCCGCTGTACCGCCCGCACCAGCCGCCCCCGCGACCAGGTGTGCGGTTCACTCCCCAGCACCCCCTGCAACACGTGCTCCCCAAACGGCACAAACGCCAGATTCCCCGCAATCGTCAGCACCACGGCGCTGTCATCGCCCACCTCCGCCACCGATTTGTCCAGCAGCCGGTTGACGTTGCGGCTGCGCCGCCCGGCGTCGTCCACCAGCACATCCAGCGGGTCTTGCCGCAGCCACGCCAGAAACGCGGCCGCCGTCATGCCCAGCTTGCCCAGCAAAATGCCGCTCAACCGCACCGCCAGCGCCAGCCGGTCGACAGCGGCGCAAATTTGTTCAACTGTCTCCGTGTCGCCGGCCCGTGCGCCCGCCCACACGCGCACCAGCGCCACCGCATCGTCCATCGCCAGTTGATTGACCGGGATCAGCCAATCGAGGTCGGGTGCCTGGCTCTGATTGCGCGTCGTGATCAGTACGCCGCACCCCCCGCGCACATCGAGGACGCGGCGCAGGTCGTCGGCATCTTCTGCCCCGTCGAGGATCAGCAGTGCTAATTTGCCGCTCAGCGCCCGGCGGCACGCTCCCAGCGGGTCGCGCACGTCGTCGATCCCCAGCGACTGGGCAAAATGGGTCAGCGCCACATCGGTCTGGGGCCGCCCGTAAAACGTGTGGAACAGGACGCCGTCGGGAAAGCGCTGCAACAACGCGCCGGACTCCTGCAATGTGTGCAGCGCCCGCCACGCTACCGCCGTCTTGCCCCGTCCGCCCGGCCCCCACAGCGTCACCACGCGGCCCGGCTGCACGGCGCTTTGCACCTGCGCCACCAGCCGCTCCCGCCCCACGAAGTGTACCGTCTCCGGCGGCAGTTGCTGCGGTGTTGCAAAAAGTGTTTGCGTCATTTTGACCGGTGTGTCCAAATCCCACGCCTGCGCGTCACGCACGACCTGTGTCAAAGCCTTGTTGAGTGGATTAAATGCCGTTGCGCCGTCAAGCAGTTCCCGCAGGCGGCCTTTTTGGGCGAAATGGTTGAGCACATCGAAGGTGATGTCGGTGAAGTTGCCGTTTACGCGTGCTATTGACCACAGATTGGTACCTGTCTTGGCCAACAACATCTGCTCAAAACCTGATGGATTGAATGCGTCGAGAAACGCCTGATGCAGCAGTTCGAATTGTTGTCCTGTCAGAGCCATGTGTCCATCCTGTCTGGCGTTGGTTGCTGCGACCATTGTAAACGCATTCGACGCGCCCGGTCAAACAGAATCCGTTATAATCGCCACACCAACCAGCAAGAGGTCTCTATGCTCGCTCTGCCTGTCCTGCTCTACCTGATCGCCGCCGTTACTTTTCTGGCTACAAACCGGCTGCGCCCGTACCGGTTCAGCCCGCTCGTCAAAATTATCCCGATCATCATCTTGATAGGTGTCACCCTGGCCGAGGTCGATGGCCTGGGGCGTGTGCTCGTGCTGACGGCGCTCATATTCTCGGCCGGCGGTGACATCGCGCTGGAATTGCAGCACACCGGCAAGAGCACACTCTTTGTCGTCGGATTGCTGCTGTTCCTGATTGCGCACCTGTTTTATATCAGCGCCTTTTTGCTGACCGGTGTCGTCTGGCAGGTGAGCGCCTTGCCGTCGCTTGTCGTGCTGCTGGTGCTGGCGTATGCCGGGGGGCTGGTCTATTACTTATGGCCGCGTCTGGGCAAGATGCGGCTGCCGATTTTGCTCTATGTGGTTGTGCTGTTTCTGATGGTGCTGGCTTCGACGTTCCATGCGCCGCGCAACTGGTACATGATTGGCGGTGCCGTCTTCTTTGCTGTTTCCGATTCGCTGATCGCCATCCACAAATTCGGCCGAGCGGTTCCCGCGCGCGACTACCTGGTGATGGGCACTTATTACCTGGCTCAATTTCTGATCGTCTATGGCTTTGTCATCGCCGGCGCGTGAGCGACGAGAGGTGGCACGCAACCGGTTTACTGCGCCGCCTCTCCCTGTTTACCCGTGAGCAGCCCCCAATTGTTGCGGAAAAACACAAAGCCCGATTGCAGTGTCAGATAGAGGGCGACGAGCAGGAAAGCGTACAAAATCACCGTCAACACCGTCTCCAATGTCGAACCGTCATACGTCGCCGCAGCGACATATTGTTCATAAAGCCAGAGCAAATACGCATAAATAATCGTGCCCACCTGTGCCCACGCCTTGATTTTGCCTGATTTTTCTGCCTGAACGACGACGTTTTTCGTGAGGAAATACATGCGCAGCACCGTAATGGTGATTTCGCGCAGGGCAATCAACACGACAAACCAGATTGAAAACATCCCCACAACGGCCAGGGCTGCCATCGTACCCAGCACGAGCAATTTGTCTGCAATCGAATCGATAATCTTGCCAAAATCGGTGATCCAGTTGTAACGACGGGCCAGTTTGCCGTCGACGAAATCGGTGATGGAGGCGATCAGAAACAGGACAAAGCCCAGCACGTGCGCTTCCATCGTATCAAAAGCCAGCATGAGGATGGGTACAAGCACCGCCAGGAAGATACGGAAAATCGACAGGACATTGGGCCAGTTAAATTTACTTGGTTTTTGTGTAGCGTCCATTTGCTAATCCTTTCTGATGGCGCGTGGGTGGTTTGGGCAAGGGGCGCCGACCGTTTGCGTTTGCTGCTGCCGTGTTGTCTCACATTATACCATCGAAGCAGGCAGGTGAAATGCCGGGCTTGTTCACATTTTGCAGCATACACCACAGAGAACACGGCGTATGGTGAGGTTTGTCGAGTCTGCGAAACGGGATTTTTTAGGAAAAATCCGGTTTCTGGTCCGGGTTAGGCGTCGTCGATGAATTCGAGTGGCTGAACCTGATCGGTGCCGTGCGCAGAGACGGTCCAAACATAGGCGTGGTTGGCGGCGACGGCTGCTGTCGTTTCGGTTGTGGCGCGGAAGAGAAATCGCGCCATACCGCCGGCTTCGACGCGCAAGCGGTAAGTGCCGCTGCCGTCCGGTAGCGGGAAAACGAAATACGCTTCGTCGTTGGCGCGAATGCGATCTTTTTGTGCCAGCAGGCTGCCGATGGAGCGACCGCCGGACGGGTGCAACAGCCGGTTGGTTTTGTCGAAAGGCCCTTCGGCCGAATTGAACTGCACGACGCGAATGGTTCGGCCGATGCGATTGTGCACACAAAAGACGACCACCGGCCATTCCTGTTGCCACCCTTCGACCCGTTCCGCCAGTTGCGACAAGGCATCGCGTCCCGACCAGGTCACCAGGAACCAGTTGAGGCAGCTCACGACGACGAGCGGGTCAAAATGCGCTGCGACCGCATTTTCGATGAGCAGATCGGACAGAAACTGAAAGATCGGAGCGCGATACCCGTCGGCATACGGCTGCAGGTGGCGTATCAATTCGTCAAGCGCCAACCCAAATTGAAAATAGTTTTTCCAATCGCGCGCCAGATACGTTTGCTTGATCCGGGTCAATGCGCCGGTGACGAGAAACTCGTTGCCTTCTGCCAGCAACGGCAGCAGGCGTGCCTGTTGTTCACGCACCCGGGCTGAGGCCGGGGAAAGCCTGTCGGTTTCGCGGATGAATTGTTGCAGGCGTTGATCGTCATCGGCCGATGCAGCCGTCAGTTCAACGTCGATTTGCGGCAGCGGATCGTCGAGCCAGTACGATAAAAACGGCAGCGGCAGCGGTCCGCTGTCCACTGCCACCAGATTGCGCAGCAGCGAAGCCATGTGAGCCAGCGTAATGCCGGGATAAACGTCGTCGTCTTCCTGGCTCTTGAGCCGGTGTGTCCAGATGCTCAGTGTCGCCAGTTGCGCCAATCCGGCAGGGCCAAGCTGCTGCGTACGGCGCATGGCCGCTGCAACTTTGTTCGCATCGCGTGGCGCACTTTTCCAGGTCAGTTTCATCGGCCGAGCCACTCAATGACAGCAGGCACATCATCCATTTCGGCCGAACGTACCTGCCGGTGCAGCGATGACACAATATAACTGGGACACAGCGCGCGCGCCAGCAGCCGTACCCGCAAATCAAAAAAAGCAATCGTTCGCTGTCGTTCAGCGGCATCCAAACCTGCCAAAATCACTGCCTTTTCCCAGGCTGCATCCCGCGCCTTGTCGATGCTGAACCGCGTCACCGCTTCATCCAGATCGCCGCCAACCCGATCGATCAGCCCAAACAGGGGGGACACAGCGGCGATGCTGTTTTGCACTGTGTCAATTTGTGTCGCCAGAATGGTGTTGATGTGATCAAAGTCGCGCTGCAAACCGTGGATGGCGTTGCCCGGCGCGACATCGGCCGCAGCAACAGCCAGATCGAGATTGATGTGGGCATTGGTGCCCAGCAGCAGGTGCTGCAAGATCAGTGGATGGGGCTTGGGAGCGAGGCGAAAGGTGTAATCCCATGCCAGCGTCAACGGTTTGTTTTGCTGCCTGGCAAAGAAAGCATCAAAATACCGGTTGGCAAAGTTGACATCGAGTTGTTCCAGTCGATCCCCGTCTTCAAATTCGCCGGCGTTGACGGCATCCTTTACCTTAACTGTCACCATGCGATACAGCGCAGCAAAAAAACCGGCACGGCTGTTTTCGTCCACGCAAGTGGCAACAATTGTGTCCAGAATATTGATTACATCGTCGATTGTTTGGGCGCGCATCGGATTGTCACCGCCAGAATCTCATAAGTTGGATAGGGTGATTGTAACGCAAAGCGGAGGTTTGCAAATGGAAGCGGCGCATTTCGTGGGGGCGTGCCTGTTACGCGTCCGTTAACCCCTTGTTGGTCGGAAAACGCGTAATAGCCACCGTCTGCGATGCAATGGTGATGTTGGCTGCGGCGAATTGGGACAAAATCTGTTGACTGATCTCGCTGCGGAATGTGCGCCGCAAATCATTATCTACCGGATAAACCATGCCCAATTCAATCCAGTTGTCGGTCAGTTTGACAAATACGCGCGGCTCCAGTGACGTGATCTTCACCGCCAGCTTGCGCCGTGCCAATCGTCGCTGCTCATCGGCTTGCGGCTGCAAATCCTGAAAGCTCGGATGTGATCGCACTGTTTCCAACATGATCACAATCGCTTGCTGCCAATCGGATTCATACGTGACCGGCACAGAGATTTCGTCCCAGATGAAGCGGAGATAGGCTGAATAGTTGTAAAGCGGTTCTTTGAAGATGAAGGCGTTGGATACGGTGACGATGCGTCCCGTATTGTGATCGCCTTGCAGCCAGTTGCCGATCTCCATCAAGGTTGTACGCAAAATGCTGACATCGACGACATCGCCGCGAATGTCGCTGGTTTCGATGCGATCCCCGACAGAAAACGGGCGTCCGCTGATGATGGTGAGCCACCCGGCAAAGCTGCCGATGACTTCCTGCAGCGCAAATGCCAGCCCGGCCGCGAGGATGCCCAGCGCGACCGACAAATCGCTCAATCCTTCGACCCAGATGCCGAAGATCAGCAGTGCTGCCAGAATGGTGACCGAATAACTAATCGCTTTGCGAATGGTATAGATGTGAGGACTGTCTTCGGGGATTTTGTTGGTCGCTATCCAGATTAGCAATCGGGAGAGCAAGCTTTGTCCCAGCACAATTATGATCGTCAAGATGAGCTTGCGATAAAGTTCGTTGCTCCAAATCGCTTGCGACAGGTCTGCCATGGTTACGCGCCTTACTCCGGATCGGCTCCACTCAGGAGTTTCGCTGACTCCAATTCGTTATTTACAGTATATGCTGATCTCGGCCGAATCTCAATCCCTTTTCGATTGAACAGCCTCCATGACAGATGGCGTATTGCTTTGTTACGTGTGGGTGATTACTCGACCGGCAGAACGGTTTCCCAATCAGTGCCGAGCGTGATGAGGATGTCAAAATCGCCGATTGGCGGCTGGGTGCTCTGTCTGGCATTGAGCGGCGATAATTCCATTTGCTGCACGAGGTATTGGCGCGTGTAGGGATGGTTGCCGTGGTCGACGATGGTGGTGGTGGGCGTTTCGGCCGAAACGGCGTTGCCGATTTCAACCACATCTACTCCCCGTTCGATCAGCCATGCTTGCGTTGAACTTGCCAGGCCAAACGTTGCCGTACCGTTGTAAACAGCCACGCGAGCACCTTCGGCCTGCATCAATTCCAGTAAATCCCCGATTTCCGGCAACGGTTGTGCGGCTGGTGGGAACAATATCCGGCGCAGTTGTCGTATCGCCTCCCGATTGGGAACGAGTACCTGGCGTCCATCCGGCGTGACTTCGTTGTACATGTAGTTGAAGTCGAGGACGGCCGTTTCGATATTTTCCGTCGGTATTTCTTGCGCCAACAACGCCAGTTGAATCAACTGTGTATCCGTGAGATTGGTCGTCACGTTGTCCTGCAAAGCCTGCCACAATTGCGGCGCCCGGCGGATCAGTTGCGGCAGCATATTGAGACGCAGCACCTTGTCGCGGACGGCAAGCAGCACCGCTTGTTGACGCGCCGCACGGTCGACATCGCCGCCTTCGGTGGCGCGGGTGCGGGCATATTTGAGCGTCGCCTGCCCGTCAAAACCTTCGTACCAGCCTGCTTCGACGTGAAAACCGGCATAGCCGTAGCAATCGTCGGGGTAGTTGGGATCGTTGATCGTCTCGGGAATCTGAATATCGATGCCGCCGATGATGTCGACTATCTGCACGAAGGCGTCGAAATTGATCGCCAGATAATAGTCGATGGGAATGCCGAGGAATGCTTCGGCCGCACGTTGGGCCAGAGCGGGGCCACCACCGGGGTATTCGTAAGCCTCGCCGTCGTAGTGGGCCATGTTGATGCGGTTGACGTCAAAGCCGGGAATCTGTACCCAACTGTCGCGCGGCAGGGAAACGGCGCTGGCGGTTTTGCCCAACGGATCCAACGAAACGACCATCAAGCTGTCGCTGCGTGTCGGCCCTTCTTCTTCGCAGCGTCGGTCATTGCCCATGAGCAAAATGGTGACGCGTTCGCTGCCCTGCCACGGCTGCAGCCCGGACGGTGAAAGCAGGCCGGATTGCGGTGTCGGTGTGGGCAGTAGTGTATCTGGGGATCGGTTGGCAGCAGATTCGGCCGAAACATCCGTCACGACGCCGTTAAACTGCGGTGCAGTAATCTCGATATTTGACGCCAATCCATGCGCCTGTGAGTAGACCCAGACCACGCTGCCGGCAAACAGACCCAATAACAGACCGGCAATCAGCATTTTGGCCCACAACGGCATTTTGCGCTCAGTTTGAGTTTCTGGTGACGACATAATGGTACAAATAGAGTTGTCAACTTTCGCCAAAGTTGCCAACTTTGAAATTTCAATTGCCCGATTGTGAGCAACGCCGCATTATAGGCACGGCGATCCGGCTTGACAACACAGACGGCTGGTTTATAATGATCCGTACAAATATAGGTGGCAACACGTTGAGTGGGACGAGTACCCGTCGCTCAAGCAGCAGAGAGTTGTGATCAACGGCTGAGAATCACGACAGCGACGACGACGGCAAAAACCCCCCACGAGTGGCTTTCGGAACGCACAAGCAACTATGAAAGCCCGGCAGGCTCCGTTATCGGCCGAACAATGAGGGCTAAAAGCTAACCGCTTTCGGCCGAAGTTGGGTGGAACCGCGAACGCATGCAAACGTCATCGCCCCGACATGGGTGATGGCGTTTTTTTATTGAATGAGCTGACAGTCTTCAGCACACAGCTTTCAGCAAAATAAAATAAGCTGACAGCTAATAGCTAAAAGCTGACAGCTTGAAAGAGGAACCATGTCAGACAATAACGGCGTACCATACGAACAATCAGACCTGTACCGCATCCGGCATTCGGCCGCCCATGTCATGGCCGAAACGGTGCTTGAATTCTATCCCGAAGCCAAACTCGCCATCGGCCCACCGATTGAAGACGGCTTTTATTACGACTTCGATCTCGGCGCAGACGAAAACGGCAAACTCATCACGTTTTCCGAAGAAGATTTGGAAAAAATTGAAGTGCGGATGAAGCAGTTGCTCAAACAAAACGCCAGATTTGAGCATTCATCCATGACAGTCGACGAAGCGCTTGTCTTTTTCGCCGATGCACCTTACAAGATCGAGTTAATTGAGGATCTCGTCAAAAATGAAGGCGTCGAGGAAGTGAGTATTTACACGCAGCGCGAATTTGTCGATCTGTGTCGCGGGCCGCATGTCGGCTATACCAAGCAAGTCAAGGCCAACGCGGTCAAACTGCTGCGCAGCGGCGGCGCCTATTGGCGCGGCGATGAAAACCGCGAACAATTGCAGCGCATCTACGGCACCGCGTGGCACAACAAAGCCGAACTGGATGACTATCTACATTTGCTCGAAGAAGCGAAAATGCGCGATCATCGCCGTCTCGGCAAGCAGTTGGAACTGTTCCATCTGTCGCCGCTGGTCGGCTCCGGGTTGCCGCTCTGGCTACCGAAAGGCGCGATCTTGCGCGAAACGCTGGAGAATTTTCTGCGCACAGCGCAAATGGAGCGCGGCTACCAGCCCGTGATCACGCCGCATATCGGCAATCTGGAACTGTACAAAACGAGCGGACACTATCCATATTACAAGGATAGCCAATACACGCCGATTGAGGTTGATGACGAGGAATTCATGCTCAAACCGATGAACTGCCCGCATCACATCGAGATTTACCGCAGCAAACCGCGCAGTTACCGCGATTTGCCGGTGCGTCTGGCCGAGTTCGGTACGGTGTATCGCTACGAAAAGAGCGGTGAGCTAAATGGCTTGACGCGCGTGCGCGGCTTCACGGTCGATGATTCACATTTATTCGTCTCGCCTGACCAACTTGAGGAAGAGTTCATCCACGTCGTCGAGTTAATTCAGTACGTGTTCAACACGATGGGCTTCAACGATTTCCGCGCGCGGCTGGGCACAAATGATCCCGCCAGCGACAAATATGCCGGAGCGCCGCAAATGTGGGCGCGCGGCATTGCGGCAATCAGGCAAGCGGCCGATAAGCTGGGTCTCAACTATGTGGTTGAAGAGGGCGAAGCGGCGTTTTATGGGCCGAAGCTCGATTTTATCTTCCGCGATGTGCTCAAGCGTGAATGGCAATTGGGCACGGTGCAGGTTGATTTCCTGCTGCCGGAGCGGTTTGGTCTGGAATATGTCGGTGCAGATGGCGAGCCGCATCGGCCGGTGATGATCCACCGCGCGCCGTTTGGCAGCATGGAGCGCTTTGTCGGCATTTTGATCGAGCATTTCAACGGCGCATTTCCCGTGTGGTTATCTCCGGTGCAGGCTGTGTTGATTCCAATTGCGGATCGGCATGTGCCGTTTGCGCAAGAAGTTGCGGCACAGTTGAAGGCGGCCGGCTTGCGCGTGGAAGTGGACGACGGCAATGAGCGCATGAACAAGAAGATTCGCAATCACCAATTGCAGAAGGTTCCGTTCCAACTGGTTGTTGGTGACAATGAGGTGGAAGCGGGCGCGGTGGCGCTGCGCACGCGGGACAACGAGAATCGCGGCGTGCAATCTGTTGCTGACTTTGTGGCTTATGCCGCAAGCTTGATTGATGAGCGGTCACTGACGCTGTAATGTTTCATGAAGAGCGACAAAAATACACAAGTTGAGGCCATGAATGAGGAAAACGATCCATTAGGGACAGAAAAATCGGCCGAATCAACGCCCGCCTTACAGCAGGAAAAGCCTTCTTTGGACGAGATGAAACGACGGTCGTTGGAAATTGTTGGCAAGTATAAATCGGGTTTCGATGATGTCAGTATCAATCATGACGAGTATCTGGAAGCAATCTACGGCGATTTTGGAACGTGACTGGAAACAATCAGGCTCACATTACGTCATGTAAGAACAGGGATTGCGGCTGTTATCGGCCGAATAACACAAACACCGTGAACAACCATTTTCTGACTGCTACCTGGACCACGACCCGAACTACCACGCTGTGAGCGTTCGATACTGTTTGTCATTTTGTCGAAAGGTCGCTCACATGAGCGGCCTTTTTTTGATCGAGCGGTTAGCCGTCAGCTATCAGCCACCAGCTTTTACTGGCTGTAGCTGTAGGCGGACCGCTGAAAGCTCAAGGTAATAAACAATGTCAGGGAATAACAATAACTAACCTGAGTTCGGAGTTAGATGACGGCAGGAAGAACATCCCGCTCATTGCGGGATAGGTTTAGAGCAGGTTTCTTCTCTTGATGTGTGTAAGCAATCAAGCCCGCTATGACATTGACAGCGAAATTAGCTTCGCTGCGGTGTCGCGTGTGAGCAACCTGCTGTATGTTTTTCAATTGGTCGTTGATTGTTTCGATGATGGCGCGTTTGCGCGAGAGCACTTTGTCCATTAACGGCATCAGTCGGTTTTGCATATTCTTGCGGATCGGTGTGATCAATTGGACGCCATCGTCATAGAGCTGAGCAAACAATGCTTTGGAAAGATACCCTTTGTCACCAAACAGCTTGCCAAACAGTGTTTTGGCGAATTGAGGCACGGGCTTACGGTCATCGACATTGCCCGCTGTGATCTTGATGCCAAGCAGTTCGCCGTGTTCATTGACCACCAGATGCAGTTTGAAGCCGTAGAACCAGCCCATCGATGTCTTTCCTCGTCTAGCCTGGTCAGCAAACACTTTGTGGCGTTTGATACGCCGATTGTGGCACACAGGCAGGGGTGTTGAATCCACAAAGGAGACGCCAGTGCAAAGACCGAAGCGAGATTTCAGGTAAATGCACAGCGGCAGCAGTGTCGTTGGCATCAGTTCAACAAACCGAGTGTAGCTCACCAACTCCGGAAACTCAGCACGCAAATGGACGCAGACATGGTCTTGGTAATAGCTCTTGAAATTGCGATAGCCTGAACAATGAAACCAGATCACAATGGTCATGACTTCACTAGCTGACAGAGTTGGTTTCGGGCCACGCTTGCGGTGATTACTGACCAATTGCCTTGCTTGTTCGGTTTCATATCGTATGCAGAAATCATCGACAGCACAGAACAGTTCCAGTAGACTCATATCAACATCTCCTTTGTTTGAATGCGTTTCAGCGAACCCATTTTATCAACATTGGAGATGTTTTCTTTTCAACACATAAACTCCGAACTCAGGTTAACTACGAACAATCAGACCTCTACAAAATGCGCCACTCGGCGGCGCACGTGCTGGCGCAGGCAGTTCTGGAACTGTATCCCGCTGCGAAACTGGGCATCGGGCCGCCAATTGAGGATGGCTTTTACTACGACTTTGATCTCGGCGAAGATGCGGATGGCAAGCCTGTGACGTTTAAGCCGCGCGATCTGGCGCGGATCGAGAAGCGGATGCGCAAAATCATCCAGCGCAACTTTCCGTTTGAGCGACGGGAAATCGATTCGGCCGAATCCCGCGCTCTGTTCGCCGATCAACCCTACAAACTAGAACTCATCGATCAATTCGAGGCGGACGGCGACGCACTTACGACGTACCGACAAGACAGCTTCGAAGATTTGTGTCGCGGTCCGCATGTCGCGCACACGGGCGAGATTCCAATCAGCGGGTTGAAATTGTTGCACTCGGCCGGTGCGTATTGGCGGGGCGATGAATTTCGGCCGATGTTGCAGCGCATTTACGGCACGGTCTTTCCCGGCAAAGCCGAACTCGACGCCCATCTGGCGCTTATGGAAGAAGCACGTCGGCGCGATCACCGGCGATTAGGACGCGACCTCGACCTGTTCATCTTTGACGACGAGATTGGCCCCGGTTTGCCGTTGTGGCTGCCCAACGGCAACATCCTGCGCGAAGAACTGGAAAAACTCGCGCTCGAAAAAGAACACGACTACCTGCGCGTCAGCACGCCGCACATCGCCAAAGAGCAGCTGTATCAGCGCAGCGGCCATCTGCCGTATTATCGCGACGAAATGTATGCGCCGAGTGAACAGGAAGGGGCAAGTTATTATCTTCGGCCGATGAACTGCCCGTTTCACCACAAGATATTCGGCGACCGGCAGCGCAGCTATCGCGACATGCCCATGCGCATCGCCGAATACGGCATGGTCTACCGCTACGAAGCGAGTGGATCGCTGTTTGGCCTGATGCGGGTACGAGCGGCACAGCAAAACGATGCCCACATCTACTGCACGGAAGCGCAGTTTGAGAGCGAATTCATGCGCGTCATCGACCTGTACCGCTTCTATTTCGACCTGTTTGGCATTGACAAGTACGTCATGCAGTTGAGTAAACACGCATCGGCCGAATTGGGCAACAAATATGTCGATGAGCCGGAAATGTGGCTCAAGATGGAGGCATTGGTACGCGAGGTGATGATCAAAGCGGACGTGCCGTTTGTCGAACTGGAGGACGAAGCGGCGTTCTACGGGCCCAAGATCGATGTGCAGGTGTGGAGTGCGGTGGGTCGCGAGTTTTCACTGGCGACGAATCAGGTCGATTTCGTGCAACCAGCGCGGTTTGAACTGACGTATGTCGACCGTGACGGCTCGGAGAAGACGCCGCTGTGTATTCACCGTGCGCCGTTGGGCAGTCACGAGCGCTTTGTCGGCTTTCTGATCGAGCATTATGGCGGTGCGTTTCCGCTGTGGCTGGCTCCGGTGCAGGCGGTGGTCATTCCGATTGCGGATCGGCATGTCGATTATGCATACCGGGTGAGAGCAGCTTTGCGCTCAGTTGGATTGCGCGTGGACGTGGATGACGGGCCGGAGCGGATGAACAAGAAGATTCGCAATGCGCAGCAGCAAAAGGTGCCGTACATGCTGGTGGTTGGGGATCGGGAATCGGCCGAAAACAGCATCTCCGTTCGCACGCGTGAGAACGAAGATCGCGGAGTCGTGGCGCTGGCCGAATTTGGCAACCACGCGTCGGGCCTGATTGCCGCCCGAAAAAATGCCATGTAAAGGCATCATGTAGAGGCTTGCTGCAGCAAGCCTCTACACCGATGACCGTCAGCAACCCAAATAAACCACTAGTCGAGCAAACCTGCTTGTGTCAGCAGGGTGTGCAACTGCTCAAAGGCCAATGCTTCTTCCTGCGTGATGAGTCCATCAGCCACCAATCGGCCGATGCCGGCCATCCGCTCGGCCTCCATCTGACCCAGCCCGGGACCGCCTTGCCCACGTCCAAAGCCATTGCCGCCACCCGGTGCTGTTCCGTTGCGCCCGGGCGCATTGGGGTTGCCGCGCCCGTTGGTCTGGCCAACACCATTGCCTTGTCCCATTTGCGCGTCGAGCAGATCGTGGACTTTCTGGAACAGCGCGACGTCTTCCGGCGTGATGAGCTTCATCTCAACGGCAGTGGTCAACATCGCTTCCTGCTTGACCTGTTCGGCCGCCGGGTTGAACTGCATGCCGCCCATCACCCGGCGTGGCTCTGCGCCGGAACCCAACGAACGCATGTAATTGATGACATCCCAGATTTGTTGCTCGTCGAGGCTGGCTTTCCATGCAGGCATGGCCGAAGAGACCGGGTCGCCCTGGCCCCCTTCAGAAATGCGCCAGAAGAAGTACGCATCGCTCATCATGCGGCTGGATTGAGCCACAGGAGCCGCCGGTGGATTGAGCGTGATGCTTGCCGGGCCATCGCCCATGCCGCCGTCACCGTGGCAGACGGCGCAAAAGCTGGTATAAACTTCCGCCCCGCGTTCGAGTGATTCCGTTTCGGCCGAAATCGGACTCACCAATCCGCTGTACACGTCCGGAATTGGACTCATGTGCGCAGTACGCATCGCTTCGGACGGCAGCGTTTGCTGCGCTCCGGTGCTCACAGGTTGAACCACGGCCTCGGTTGGCGTTACCGGCTCCATCGTGTCTGTCGCCGGTTGGGTGATTTGATCAATGATGGTTGCCGCTTCCGCAACTGTATTGCTCGATGCAACCGTTTCTGAACCGGGCTGCTCGGCGCTACACGCGAATAAGAAGATTACCAAACCGATCAGCCACCAACTTTTCTGTCGTTGTTTCATGCTCATACTCTCCACACTGATTGTCATTTGAACGTGATCGTGCCAATGGATGACACTCTCTATCCAGTTTACGCACAGATGTGAAGTGTAGATGAAGAGTATGTGTTGTTTGGGTGGTGGTGGATGTCGAATTCGGCCGAAACCGGCTTATGCTACCTTATGTGGCGGCAGGTAAATGGTGAAATCCGTCCGGCGTTGCAGCAATACGCTGTGAAGTGTGCTCACATCCCCTTCCGTGACCAGATTCAGCCGTGCCAGCAGCGGAAAGCGGGCAACTTCTGCTCGACCAACCGTCGTTTGCAGCCAGTCGTGCCAGATTTCGTACCCGCCGACTTTGCCGTCACGCCGGTAGTAGTAACCCTGCATCGGATGCGTCAACAGGCTCAAGCCGGTCCCGAGCGCGTCAAAGCCCGGTAGCGTCTGTGGTGATTGACCGGTGTCGGTGAGGGTCAATTCGGCCGCAGCCCACTCGCTTGCGGCCGACATCTGATAGCGCGTAAACCGACCGGCTTGCTCATCATACACACAATCAAATTCGATACGTGCCCGGTGCCACGGCAAGCGCCACAGAAAACGCGGCACAACGTTTGTCCACGAATCCAGCACTGTGCCGAAAAACCAGACTACGTGTGCGTCTGTCTGCGTATCGCGGACATAGGCACGGTAATTGGTTTGCCCGAATCGCCATTTCAATTGTGGCAAATGCACAAAGTGGAAGTCACTATCGACAAACGGCACGACGGAAATCAACGCCTTCTCGGTGCCGTCCGGTGCGATGATGGTTTCCGGTTCAAAGCGAGGATGAACGTGACGGCGTAACGCAGACGGTTCGACCATAAATGTGACGATGGCGAAGTTGAGCAAAGCCGTTTCAACATCGATTCCTCTGGGCTGACGGCGTTGAAGTGTGGGTGGTTTGTTCGGAGATGTCATGATCGTATTCGGCCGAAAAGGACATACAATATCCTGAACTGTACCCCGGTTTGTTCATTCGTCCTATTTCAGGCACCTATTTGCCGTAGAGTCAAGAAATCGCTACTCTTATAAGTGCAATAAAACAGTTGATGAAAAGGGTGGTCACTTACAGCATGAATCCATTTCACTACGTTTTCGATAAATTCTACCCTGCCATCCGGTTCTTCCACGAAACGGTTAGCGACAATGACTGGTTTAGCGAGATTACGCCCGGTATCTGGCTGGGTGGGGCACCGACGTATGATCGCGACTACGACTTTATCCTGGAAAACGGTATCAATGCTGTTGTCAACATTCGCGCCGAACGCCACGACGACCTCGACTTTTATGAAAAACATGACATCGACTATCTGCAACTGAAGGTATGGGATGTGACAGTCCCTTCGGCCGAAATCATAGCCGAAGGTGTCGACTTCATCGAAAAAGCCCACAATGCAGGGTGCACCGTACTTGTCCATTGCGCCAAAGGACGCGGTCGATCCGCCGTTCTGCTGGCGTCATATTATATGCACCACCACGATCTGAAATTCGATGAAGCTGTCAAGTTGATGAAAAGCCAACGCGCATTGGTTAAACAGGAAGAACGCCATCGCAAGGCGGCTGAAGCGTACATCAGTCAACTTCCCCCATCACAGAATGCAGATATCGGTGATGTCTCCCGGAGTTAACAATGGCCAATTTCCAAGACGATGACATCATTGAAGGTGAGATTCTTGAAGAAAGCCCCGGTTCTGGTGCGTCACCTGATGTTCTGGAAGGGGAAATCGTCATCAACAGACAGCATTCGGCCGAAGACGATGCCTATGACTACGTCATGCGCAAAGGTTGGTGGGTTCTGCTGCTGCGCGGCATCGTACTCAGCGTTATCGGTTTAATTGCACTGTTTACACCCGATGCGGCACTCAACCTGCTGGCACTGCTGATCGGCGTTTACATCGTATTTGACAGTGCCATCCATCTTATCAACGGACTGCGGCGGCGCAGTTCTTCGATAGTGCGTGGTCTTGTCGGTATGGGGATTGGCGCGATCATCATCGCCTACAGTTCACAGCTCGCTACCATGACATCGAGCGCCATCGTTTATGTGACTGCCGGAATCCTGTCGCTAGCCGCAATTATCGCGTTGTTAGGGGCGCTGCGCGGCGGCCGCGTGCGCTGGGTAAGCCTCATCTCCGGTATCATTCTTCTGGTGGTCGGCGCGTTGATGTTTGTCAACCCCGCATTCTTCACCGCCACGTTTGTGCGCTTCATCGGTTTCTTGATCTTGCTTGGCGGCATCATCGTATGCGTTTTTGCCTTGAAGCTGCGCCAGCTTATCAAGCAGACCAGTTAGGTAAACAGTAGTAACCAAGCCGGAAGGCAGATTTCTTCAGGCAGCATTGACAATCCCGGCTTGGTCCAATAACAAAAAAGCGGAGAGCATACGCTTGCTCTCCGCTTTGAATTGCTCGTCAACTAACGTGCCAATTACAATACGTAAGCTGCCTCTTCGACCTGTTTGGTAAAGATCAGTTCACCGTCTTCGACATCGACGACGACGATGTCGCCGGGCTTGACATCGCCCTTGAGCATCTTCACCGACAGAGGGCTTTCTACGTAACGCTGCATCGCCCGTTTCATCGGCCGAGCGCCGAAATCTTTGTCATAGCCCTGCTTCGCCAGCCATTCTTTGGCTGCTAAAGTCAGATTGACGGTCAGATTGTGTTCAGCCAGCCGTGTGCGAATCTCCTGTAACTGTAACTCGACAATCTCGACCATGTCCTCTTGTGACAACGGCTCGAAAATGATGATCTCGTCGACGCGATTGATAAATTCCGGCCGGAAAGTACGCTTCAGTTCATCTTCGATATGCTTGTGTGAATTCATCTCATCGTCGCTGCCCAGGCCGAAGCCGAGTGCACCGGAACGACGCACAAACGATGTGCCCACGTTGCTGGTCATGATCACGACCGTATTGCGGAAATTGACGGTACGACCCTGACCGTCGGTCAAACGCCCGTCGTCGAGCAGTTGCAGCAGTGCATTCCACACATCGGAATGCGCCTTTTCGATTTCGTCGAACAGGACGACGCTGTACGGACGACGACGCACCTGCTCGGTGAGTTGTCCGCCCTGGTCGTAGCCGACGTAGCCGGGTGGCGCACCGAAAAGGCGGCTGACTGTGTGTTGTTCGCGGTATTCGCTCATATCGATGCGGATCAGGGCATCTTCATCGTCAAACATGAACTCGGCCAGCGCTTTGGCTAATTCAGTTTTGCCGACGCCGGAGCTGCCGAGAAAGATGAAGGAGCCAATCGGCCGACGGGGATCGCTCAAACCGGAGCGGCTGCGGCGAATGGCGTCCGACAACGCTTCAATCGCTTTGTTTTGGCCGACGATGCGTTCATGCAGACGCGTTTCCATATTCAGCAATTTATCTGCTTCTGTTTCCAGCATTTGCTTCATCGGAATGCCGGTCCACGCTGACACCACTTCGGCAATGTCATGCTCGTCGACGACCTCGTCAAGCGAATTCTCCGCTTGCCAGGCGTCGTACATTTCCTGAAATTCGCCTTCCACGCGCAGCCGGTCAGCGCGGCAGGTGGCCGCGCGTTCATAGTCGCGTACCGTATGGGCTTCTTCTTCGGCCGATTTTAGTTTGTCCAATTCTGCTTTCAGCGCCTTCAATTCAGGCGGCAACGTATGCAGCGCGACGCGCAATTTGGCCGCTGCCTCATCCATCAGGTCAATTGCTTTATCCGGCAAAAAGCGGTCGCTGACATAGCGATGCGACAATTTGGCCGCTGCCACCAATGCATCGTCAGAATAAGTCACATTGTGGTGGGCTTCATACCGTTCGCGCAAACCGCGCAACATCTCTATCGTGGCCTCGACTGACGGCTCATCGACAAAAACAGGTGCAAAACGGCGCTCCAGTGCGCTGTCACGCTCGATGTATTGGCGGTACTCGTCCATTGTCGTCGCGCCTACCGCTTGCAACTCACCGCGCGCCAGGGCGGGCTTCATCATATTGCTGGCGTCCATCGCGCCTTGTGCCGCACCGGCTCCGACTACGGTGTGCAACTCATCGATAAAGAGGATGATTTCACCCTGGGCTTGCTTGATCTCGTCCATGGCTGCTTTGAGGCGTTCTTCAAATTCGCCACGGAAACGGCTGCCGGCAATCATGGCACCGAGATCGAGGGAGACGACTGTTTTGTTGAGCAAGTTTTCGGGAACATCGTTGTCGACAATTTTCTGTGCCAATCCTTCAACGATGGCAGTTTTGCCGACACCGGCTTCACCAATGAGTACCGGGTTGTTTTTGGAACGGCGGCTGAGTACCTGAACGACGCGCAGGATTTCATCATCTCGGCCGATTACCGGGTCCAGTTTGCCTTCACGCGCCAAAACGGTGAGATCACGTGTGAATTTCTCCAATGTCCGATAGCGGCTCTCTGCCTGGCGGTCGGTTACCGGCTGCCCGCCACGCAATGTCTTGACGGCATCGAGTACCTTTTGACGTGTTACCCCGAATTCCTGCATGATGCGCGCCGTTGGTGTGTTGCGTTCGGCGAGCATGGCCAGGAAGATGTGTTCGGTAGAGATGTATTCATCGTTCAGATTTTTGGCTTCTTTCTGTGCGAGTTCAATCACGGTGCGGATACGGGGCGTTTGAAAAACCTGTCCGACACCGCTGCCGTATACCGATACTTTCGGGCTTTGGCGCAACTCTTCGTCTACGCGTCGCTGCATGGCATCGGTATCGACGCCTAAATCTTGCATGAGCTTGGGTACTGCCCCGTCTTCCTGTTCCAGCAAAGCCAGTAGCAGGTGCTCTGTGTCCATCTGGGTATGGTTATATCGTTGTACGATTTCGTATGTCCGCGCTGCAGCATCCTGAGCGCGTTCTGTAAAGCGATCAAAGCGCATTTTTTAATTCCTTACGTTACCCGCAAGACATGCGGGTTGTCAGTAAATGATCACGTCATTTCGGCCGAAAATGGCCTTTCGTAAGTATAGGCCATATCTGTTTGAGCCGTGTAAGAAATAGTCTGACTCTGTGTCAGAAACAGATAATCATTTGTATGGGGCAAGCCGCAACACCATCTCACAAAAAAACCTCCCGCCATACTCCCCAGCACAACGGAAGGTCAATGCGGCGACTGGAATCGCCTACCAAGCTGCCTCTGACTCTCGACTACAATCGGGTTAGTCGCTTCCCTCGGGCACCTCTACCTTATAAGAACGCGCAATTTACATGCGGTGACACCCAATTTGGTAATTCGTCTCAACTTGTGCTAGCATCACGCGATAATCTCACGATTCTCAACTTGCTAACTGTTCTCTACCTGGTGTAGTCAGGATTTTTTGAGCAAATCACAGGCAACGTCAACTTAACTCGATATCTACAGGGAGCTCCAGTAGTTTCACCGTATCGACAAGATATACGGACAACTTCAATATGACAACAGTCAGTGATCAGGAATGGGTCCGACTCCTGCGTCAGGGCGACGAAGACGCCACCAACGACCTGTGGTTTATGCTCTACAAAGATGCAATCCACCTCGCGCGTCGCTATCGACAATCAGATGATTGCGGTTACGATGCCGCCGTTCAAGCGTTTCAGAATTTGCAACGGCGAGGTATCTACCAGTTCAACTTCACTAGCAGTTTCCGTACCTATTGTTGGACCATCCTGAGTCGCGAAGTAATTCGGCAGTTCGGCGACGAGATCGACACAGTTGAATTAACGTTTGATCCGCCGGATCATAGCAGTCCGCTGCACCAAACAGATGCAACGCAGATTTGGGCACGTTTGCAACCTTGTGTGAAGCGACTTTCGCCACAGCGCCGTCGGGTTTTTGAGCTGGTCGATTTGCAGGGAATGCGTCCGGCGGCAGCAGCGCAAGAATTGGATTTAACGCGCAACAATGTCAATCAGCTTGCCGCCCGTGCCCGGCAGGATTTGCGCAAATGTCTGCAGGGCTACGGCTTCAAAACCAGTGAAGATGTACTGGGACTGTAAGTGCGACCGATTTTTGCGGTCTAATAAGATAGAGGGTCACACCTGCAACGCCTGGTGTCACACAACTTTGTATTGGTACAAATCAGTCGACGGCAGCAGTGTGGGCTTCAAATTTAATGGTGAGGTGAGAACATGACACCACAAATCTATTTTCTTGAGCGTGCGCTCAAACGCATTTATACAACCGGCAGTTATGATATTCAATGCAATTTTGCCGGTGAGTTGATGGCTCGCTGTATTGATGCCGGTTTGGACCTGGCTGATGCCCAGCGTCAATACCCGGAGTTGAAGCAACATTTCAGTGTGTGTAGTGATTGTGTAGTGGAATATCAAATTATGTCGGAGTTGTCGGCACAACAAACGGCAGCCGATGACGACGTATTGTCTATAAAAGTGCCGCCGCGACCAGATTTGCAGGGTATGCAATTGTGGCCGCGTGTCAAAGCAGCTGTGGCGACGCCGTTTGCCGGATTTGCGCCTCAAACACGCGCCGCGCTGGCTCGTGGTGCCGATCTGGATGTCGAGCCGGTTGAGGTTGCTCTGGGCGATAGTCTGACTGTCGAACTCGATGTCGGTGTCAATGAACGCGATGCGTCTATGCGTGATTTGTTCTGTACGGTTTCGGCCGAAAACGACCAACTCGAACAGCGACTAGAAGGCTCATCAACGTGGATCTTGACCAGCGCAGACGCAGTGATAGTCCAGGAAAGCACCATTGACGAAATGGGGAGTTGCGTCTTTGAGCGCTTACATACAGATCAAACCTATGCGTTACTTCTACACATCGCCGGTCAGCATCACATTATTAGCGACATTCGGTTGCCGTAAGATTGCCGGCAAATGCCGTAATCGTCATAGCAACATAGTGGGCAGGAGGGATAATGATGAACACAAACAGCGTTTCAAACAGAGATAAAAAATGGTTCTTCGCATTCCTGATCGCTTGGATTGTCCTCTGGATTATCGGCCTGTTTTATTTTGCGCCACTCTTTAGCGATTACGGGACGAGCAACGCGATTGAGATTCTCGTAAATGGTGACAATGGATGCTGCATTGGCGGTTTCACGCGGGGCCCTGAAACGCCTGAATTGACGAGCTATCCTGTTGGGTTTTCAGTTATTTATGGTGCGCTATTTATCAGTTTTGCGATTGGCACCGTTTACTACGGCTACAAAGTGTACTTCAAGAAAAGTACGTAAAAATAGCCTTCTACTGCTTCGGGAAAAGGTGACAAATCGCATTCACTTCCAACATGTATGCTGGTAACGACAACTCGGCGCACGTCATGCGTCAAATTGAACAGCTCAAATATGAGGCTGAGCAAACCGGATACGAAGGCGATCTCGACTCTGCGCTGATGCTGCTGGATCAGGCAGCTGCACTTGCTGATCAATGCATCGATCCATCAGGAATGGGTCTGGTCTGGCGTGGCCGCGCCAACGTACTCGGTGCACATGGATTTGGTGCAGAAAGTCTCGAAGCTTTTCAGGTGGCCGCTGCCATCTACGCAGAATATAGTACCCCGTTTGAAGTTGCCAAAACCCGCACAGGTGAAATATACGCACTGGGACATCTGGAACGGTTTGATGATGCCGTTGCACTGGCTGAGTGGCTACGTCCGCAATTTGTGGATTTTCCACAAGGTTTAGCCTTTGTCGAGTCGAATTTGGCTCAAGTATTGATGTGGGCTATGCGCGATGAAGAAGCTCTGGCAGGTTTCGAACGAGCGTACCAATTGTTTGCTCAGCTTGATGCGCCTTTGTGGATGGCGCGTACGCTGCACCACATGGGTATCACTGCGCAAAACCTGGATAGGCTGGAGCAGGCGCGAACGTATTACCAGCAAGCGTATGCGGGACTAAAAGCGGCCGATGATACGTACAGTGTGGTCCGTGTCGAGCGCAACCTTACCTTCCTCAATCTGCGGGAAGGCAATTTACAGGAGGCGCTGGACTATTTGATGCAGGCGCGTGTTTCGGCCGAAGCTCTGCCTCCCGATGGACAAGATGCTGCCGCGCTCGATTTGCTCGAAGCCCGCATCCGTCGCGCTCTCAATCAAAACGCCACTGCTGAACGTCTCCTGCAACAATCACTCGCCATCTATCGGCCGAGAGGGTTCCGCATCGAGTCAGCCCAGATATGGGTCGAACTGGCACACGTTTGGCTTGATGATCCGACCGTCACCAACCTGACGCGGGCGCTGGACGCGCTCGAACAAGCTGAAACATTGCTGACGACGCTCAACGTGCCGCTTTTGCTCGGTTTAGTGCAGTTGGAGCAGGGCGAAATTCTGCATAAGCTGGGCCGCGATGACCGCGCCATTGAGCGGGCACGCGTCGCTATGCGCCCCTTTATCGATCATGGATTGGCGTTGCGGGAGGCGCAGGCGGTGACACTCCTGGCTGATTGCACATGGAAACTGGAGCCGGACACGGCTAAAGCGCATTATCAACACGCGCTCGATCTTTCCGGTGACGCCGCGCCATTGATCAGCGTGCGTTGCAGGCATGGGTTGGGGCGGCTGGCTGCGGCGCGTGGTGCGATTGATTCGGCCGAATCCCATTTCGCCCACGCCCTCGACCTGCTCGACACAATGCGACGCAACCTCAACACCCATCATCATCAAGCCGGTTTCCTCGATGACAAGCAGCAAATCGGCGAAGAATTGCTCGCCGCCCTCCATACGCAGGCCGATAACGCGACGCGTGTAGCGCGTGTGCTGCATTGGGTGGAGCATTTCAAAGCACGGGCGCTAGCCGATTTGCTCGTCGAACAGCCGCTCACCGATGACGATCTCGACCAACACCTGCACGACTTGCTCACCGAGCGCGAAGCCATAGCCACAGCGTATGATCAACGTGTTGCCGTCGCGACAGCGAGCAGCAGCGCACAACTGATCGCCACGGGGCAGCGGGCGGCGGTCGTGGCCGACAGCGATGCACGCACCCAGGACGAACTGGCGCAGTTACGACGGCAATTGCACCAATTGGACGACTGTCTGGCCGCAGCAAACAATACGGCGTACGCATGGCGCAGCGGGCGACAGAACGATCTCACCAACGTCCATGACCTCCTCGACAGCAACACCATGCTGCTGTCGTATTATATCGCCGACGGGCAGTTGCACGTCCTGACGGCGAGCGACACACTGGATGATCTCGTACTCACGCCGCTCGAAGTGTCGCTGCCGACGGTGGAAGCAACATGGCGGCAGTCGCGTCGTTGGGTCATTCGGCCGAAAAGAAACCGGCGCGATGTGCAAAAACGATTGGCCCAACTGTATGATTGGCTGTTGGCTCCGCTGGAAACGCGCATCGGTGAAAAATCGCGCCTGATCATCTTGCCGCACAGCAGCCTGTTCCACATACCGTTTGCCGGTCTGTACGATGGGTTCCACGAGCAGTACGCTGTCGAGCGCTGGACGATTCAAATTGCGCCGAGCGCGACTATTTGGCAATATTGTCGCCGGTTGCTGCCGTCGTCGCCTAAAACGGAACGACCTTTGTTGCTCGGTTATCCTGGTGAACCGGAGCAATCTGATTATTTGCCGGCTGTCAATGCCGAAATTGACTCGTTGCTCACGCTGTTGCCGGACGCCGACGCGCTGCGCAATGCGGACGCCACACAGGACGCGCTGTTGCAACAGATGGCGCAGCGACCACTGATTCATCTGGCCGGGCACATTTACTACGATGCGGCGCATTCGCTCGGTTCGGGCATGCCGTTGGCCGGTGGGCGCTGGTTGCGTGCCTCTGATTTGTATCTGCGCTTCGGCCGATTGCAAGGCGCGACCGTCGTGCTCAGCGGTTGTGATTCGGCGCGGGTGCAGTCATTGGGCGGCGATGTGCTCGGTTTGACAAGCGCGTTTCTCTACGCCGGTGCCGCCGGACTGGTAGCCGGTCTGTGGAAAGTGGATGACGCCGCTACGGCGCAATTGATGACGGCGTTTTACCGGGCCTGGCTGGATGGTCGCGATTCGGCCGAAGCTCTACGTCAGGCACAACTGGATTTGCTGCGCAGCGACGACTTCGCGCTGCCCTATTTCTGGGCTGCTTTCACCCTCAACGGCGACGCCCGTCACTTGCTGTAAACTGAGATTGGGGAGATTGTTGAGTTTCCTCTGTTCTTCCATCAATCTCAATTATCCTCGTGTGATGACACCGGTAACGAAACCGGCTGTACAGTGGCGTTGATTGCGGCCAGCAGCGTCTCAATTTCCTTTTGGACTACATTCACAACATTTGTTAGCGGCACAATCCGGTGCTCTTTTTCTGTGCGCCGTTTCAATTCGACGCCGCCTTGCTGCAATGCCCGTTTGCCCACCGTAATGCGCAGCGGTACGCCGATCAAATCCGCGTCGTTGAACTTGACACCCGGCGATTCGTCGCGGTCGTCGAACAGCACGTCAATTCCAGCGGACAGCAAGTCGGCATAAATTTGTTCCGCTTCCGTTTCTGTACCGCGCATTTGCACGAGGTGTACCTGAAACGGCGCGACGGTGATCGGCCATGTCAGACCGTCGTCGTCATTGTATTCCTCGGCGATGCAGGCGAGCAATCGGCCGATGCCGATCCCGTAGGATCCCATTTGCACCGGCGTTTGCGTCGATTCCTTGCCGCGCGAAAACGTCGCACCCATCAAATTGCTGTAATGCGTACCAATCCAGAAAATGTTGCCCGTTTCGACAGCGCGTACGGTATGCAGCGCCGTTCCACAAGTCGTGCACACATCCCCCTCCGCAGCGGCAACGATGTCTGCCACGATATCGGCCGAAAAATCGCGTCCGTAATTGACATTGAGCAAGTGGAATCCATCTTCATTTGCGCCTGCCACCAGATTGGGTGAGGTTGGAATCGCGTCATCGACCACCACCAAAACATCGCTCAGTCCGACCGGCGACGCATAGCCCGGCACAGCACCGACGGCGCGAATTTCTTCCTCCGTTGCCGTACGCAACGCTTTCGCGTCAACCGCGTTGAGCAATTTCGTCTCGTTCACGTCCATATCGCCACGCACCACGGCAAAGATGAACCGTTCGCTCTTCTCCTGCGCGGCGACAAACGTGCCTATCATAAAGACAGCTTTTGCCGTGCGTGCGTGCGGCACACCGAGAAACGCAGCCAGATCATCAATCGTCCTGGTTTCCGGTGTAGCCACTTTTTCCAACGGCAACGGTTGTTCAGCGACCGCTTGCGATTTTGAAAAGACGGCGATTTGACGATTGGCACGATAGCCGCAGCCGTCACACAAGATCAATGTGTCTTCGCCAATCGGTGTAACGTACATAAATTCATGTGCAAATTTGCCGCCCATCATGCCTGTATCAGCTTCGACGGCCAGCGTTTCCAGGCCGCAACGTCGAAAAATGTTGAAATAGGATTGATAATGCGTCCAATACTGCGCTGCCAGTCCCACTTCGTCGGCGTCGATGGTGTAGCTGTCGAGCATGGTGAATTCACGGGCGCGAATCAATCCGGCACGCGGACGCGGATCATCGCGCCATTTGGTCTGCATATGGTAGATCATCTGCGGCAGTTGGCGATGTGACTGAATTTCGCGGCGCACGAGATCGGTCACGATTTCCTCATGCGACAGCGCCAGCACCATGTCGCGCCCGTTTTTGTCTTGAAAACGCCCCAACTCGCTGCCGATGTCGTACCAGCGGTTGGTTTCCTGCCATACAGTGGCCGGATTAACGACCGGCATGGTCATTTCCTGCCCGTTGATGGCGTTCATTTCCTCGCGGATGATCGCCTTGATTTTGTCCATTGACCGTCGGCCGAATGGGAGATAGCTGAAAATACCGGCAGCAATCGGCCGAATGTAACCGGCACGCACTAACAATTGATGGCTGACAACTTCGGCGTCGCCCGGCGCTTCGCGCAACGTCTGGCTGAATTGATGACTCATTCGCATACGGTTTCTCCTCTGTAAATCGGATTGTTAATCCGATGGGCGGATAGCCTATCCGCCCTACGATTTTCATTGATTTGTAGGCGCGTGGCGCCTTCTGCTGAAAGCTGTCGGCTGACCGTTGTCTGTTCCAATAAAAAAGCCCCGCAAAAGCGGGGCAAAATTGACGGCATAGTTTGTGAATACAGATTCACACGGTCAAAACAGGTTGGTCATAAACACGCCGCTCAATTCCCCGCTACATAATGTAACGAGGGCCGGCAGGGACGGGTAAATAGACAACCTGAATGAACATGGTAGTTAAAAGATACACGAATGATGCTGACTTGTCAATTCAATCGCGCAGCGCCGCAGCGCAAATGTCGGGCCGCATCAGAGATGAGCAACGATCAATTCATGCACCGCAGCGACCGCCTTCGCGGTGTCGTCACCGTCGACAACGATGCTGATGCCGCATTCGGACGATCCCTGGGCGATGGCGATGATGTTGACGCCGTTGTCACCGACCGCTGTGAACAATTTTCCGGCAATGCCCGGTGTGCCGCGAATGCCGGCGCTGACAGCGGTGACGATGGAAACCGGGCTGATCGCCCAGACCCGATCGATGTCGCGCTGAGCGATTTCAACCGCAAATTCGATTTGCAAACCGGAAATGACAGTTTCGGCCGAATCGGCCGGCGTGGCAAAACAAATCGACTGCTCTGACGACGCCTGCGAAATCAGCAACACGCTTACACCCGAGCGGGCAACGGCGCCAAACGTTCGCGCGGCAATGCCGGGAACACCCATCATGCCCTTGCCTTCAACCGTAATCAAACTGTGATCCTTGATCGCCGTCACAGCCTTGAGAAAGCCGTTGGGCGTTTCGGAGTGGCTGACGATGACTGTGCCGGGATGGTCGGGATTAAATGTGTTCTTGATGCGCAGCGGAATATTGTGTTCCACTACCGGACGCATCGTCTTGGGGTGGAGCACTTTTGCGCCGTAAAATGCCAGCTCACTCACCTCGCGGTACGTCAACGTCGGAATGGAGCGTGCGTTGGGCGCAATGCGCGGATCGGCTGTCATTACGCCGTCCACATCAGTCCAGATCCAGACTTCATCTGCCTGGAGCGCTTGCCCCAGAATGGCGCCGCTGTAATCGGAGCCGCCGCGTCCCAACGTCGTTGTCACGCCGTGTTCATCCGCGCCGATGAAACCGGTAACGATGGGAATGCCGCCGCGTTCCAGTATTGGCAACAGATGCGCTTGCGTTTTCTCCGTGGTCTGATCGAAAAGGGGTGCAGCCGCCTGAAAATGGCTGTCCGTTACCACGATCTCCGTCGCGTCAACCGCTTCTGCGTCGTGTCCGAGTTCACGCAGATACGCTGCCAAAATACGGACGCTCATCTGCTCGCCCATGCCGGCGATAGCGTCCAGTGCCCGTGGTGTCAACTCACCTAACACAAAAACGGCCTGGCATAAGGCTTCATATCGGCCGATAAAGCGTTCGTTATCTGCCAAAATTGCCTGCCGCTCGCGATCGGGTGACAGCAATCCGTCGATAGCCGTGTAGTGAATGCGGCGCATCTGTTTTGCATACGCTTTGTACGTCTCTTCATCATCATTGGCGGCGGCGTAAGCACCATCGAGGAGTAAATCGGTCACCTTGATCGGCTTTGATCCCATGCCGGACGCAACGACGACGACATTGCCCCATTCCTGTTTGCTGTTTAGGATCAGTTCCGCCGTGCTGCGTATCGCGTCTGCACTGCCAACCGATGTGCCGCCAAATTTCATCACTAATGTCATCTTTCTTTCCTCGCAATAAAAAAGCCTCTCACCGGCAGGTAAGAGGCATGCATAACGCTGCAATTCGCTCTTATCTTCCAGCCGGGCAACGACGGTTACAGGTCGTTGGTTCCGCCTGCCAGAGTTAGCACCTTCCCGGATGGTTGGCCATCACTCAGGGGTTGCCGCCGCTTCGTCGGGCTGGTCCCTCCACGGCTCTGGATAAGGGGATGAGTGGATTATTTGTTTGTGAATAGGGATTATAGCGCAGAAGGAAATCTTGCCAAACGATGTGAACGCAGTATAATTTCAATCCGTTCGGGCGATTGGCTCAGTTGGTTAGAGCGCTACGTTGACATCGTAGAGGTCACTGGTTCGAGTCCAGTATCGCCCACAAAAAACCCTCTAGCGCATGCCAGAGGGTTTTTCTTTTCCCGGACCGCAGGCATTCCTACCTGCCCCTTGCAACCAGGATGGTCGTGCTCCGTGACCGAAACTCACATACTTGCATTCGGCCGATTTCCACTCTGCACCTGCCGATACATCCCCGCAAACCAGCGCTGCCGCAATTCCTGCTTTACACTTGGCTCCGACACCTTCTTGAACAGATCGAGCTTCGTCTGCACAAACTCCAGCAGCATCGCATCCAGCACCGCATCGAATTTATTGCGCATCGCTGCTTGCGTATTATCGGCCGAAAGCACCGCAACCAACTCCTCATCGGCTGTCATCCGCTCGTGAATCTGCTGCAAATCAACCCGATCCTCCGGCGAGAATTCCGTACCATACGCCTCGTTTAGCGCTTCCACAATGGCGCTGAGCAACTCTTTCTCGTCTTCGTGCGGTAATCCCACTTCGGCCGAAATACCACGAACTGTCCCATCTTCACGTTCGAGTTGAATGCTCCCCTCAAATATCTGTTGAATGCGGAACGAATCCAGATCAACGGCATCTCGCACGTGATATGGTAGTTCCACTTTGCGCTTTGGCAGCTTGCGATTCAGATGGCGTGCAAACACGTACAACTTCTCCAAATCACTGTCTGCAAACGCGATTAGCTGTGACACAAAGCCATACAAGCGAATGTAGCCTTGCAGCAATGACCGGAACGCCTCACGCTCTTCGTCCTGTTTGTAACCCCAGCGCGTGACCACCTGATCCAATATCGGTTGCAGCTTTTCGCCCGCTTCGGCCGAATTGAAAAACACAGCCGCAAACGCTTCAATGTCATCGTCACTGTACACCGCATACGCGGCCAAGTCCCGTTGCATGTCGTACAGCTTATCCGGTTCCGTCTCATCTTCCAGCAGTGTCGTCTGGTAGAACGGCTGGAACGAACGTTGAATCTCCTCTGCATCATTGACAAAATCGAGCACGACGGTTTCTGTCTTGCCTGCACCCCACGCCGTGCGATTAAGGCGGCTCAATGTCTGCACCGCATGGACACCAGCTAACCGCTTGTCTACATACATCGTGTGCAGCAACGGCTGGTCAAAACCAGTCTGGAATTTGTTGGCGACGATTAAAATGCGGTACTCCGGCATCTTGAACGCATCGGGAATGCTGACCCGCGACTGAAGCTGGTTGCAGCTCGTTTCGGTGTACGAGGCACCTGAATCAGGATCGGTAACCGTGCCGGAAAATGCCACCAGTGGCTTGAACGCCAGATTGCGCTCCGCCATCTGCTTCTTGAATTCTAGCCAGAACTTCACCGCGTGCAGGCGTGATCGCGTCACGACCATGGCCCGACCACGTCCGCGAATCGCGTTGACGGTGACATCCAAAAAGTGATCGAGCATGATCTCGGTCTTGGTCGCGAAGGCATGTGGTTGCAGATCGACATACGATGTCAGCAGGCGCAGCGCCTTTTGCTTCTCGACTTCTTCATCGTCGGGCAACGTCTTGACCAGCTTGAAAAACCGCTTGAACGTCGTGTAATTCTCCAGCACGTCGAGGATGAACCGCTCTTCAATTGCCTGGCGCATCGAATAGACGTGGAAGGCGACGAACTTGCCCTCACTGTTCTTGTGGCCGAATAGTTCCAACGTCTTGTTTTTCGGCGTGGCGGTGAAAGCGAAATAGCTGATGTGTGCTTGTCTTCCACGCGCCTGAATCTCAGCCACGACTGCATCTTCGAGGTCGAAGACCGCTTCGTCCTGTTCGTCGTCCTCGTCGCCGTTTGCACCGTCGGTCGGGATGCCTTGCGCGGATAATGTCTGTTTGAGGTGTTTGGCCGACTCGCCGGACTGACTTGAATGCGCTTCGTCGATGATCACAGCAAAGCGTTGGCCGGGCAAATCGGCCGTCGTCTGCGAGATCACGGGAAACTTTTGCAGTGTGGTGACGATGATCGCCTTGCCTTTTTCCAGCGCCTCTTTGAGTTGGGCCGATGTCTTTTCGACGGGTACGACGACGCCCGCTTGTTGCTCGAATTGCTTGATCGTGTTCTGCAATTGTGCGTCGAGGACACGCCGGTCGGTGACGACGATGATCGAGTCGAACAGGCGCTGCGTGTCGTCGGCGTGTTGGTACAAATTAGCCAGTTGGTGCGCCAGCCACGCAATCGAATTTGATTTGCCCGATCCGGCCGAATGTTGCACCAGATAGTTGTTGCCTGCGCCGTCCATACGTGCCGCTGCCAGCAGCTTGCGCACGACGTCGAGTTGATGATAGCGGGGAAAGATCAGTGTCTCGCTCGTCTCTTCGACGAAGTCGCCTTTCTCTGGGCTGTAGATGCGTTCGGTTTTGTGTTCGATGTGCAGATAGTGGCCGATCAGGTAGAGCAATATGTCCGGCTGCCAGATGTCTTCCCACAAGTACGCTGTCTTGTGGCCGTCGGGATTGACTGGATTCTCGCTGCCTTTGTTGAACGGCAGGAAGTGGGTTTTGCCACCGGCAAGCCGCGTCGTCATAAACGCTTTTTCGTTGCCGACAGCGAAATGCACCAAACAACGCTTGAAAGCCAGCAGCGGTTCGCCTTTGGGATTGCGGTCAAACCTGTACTGCTTGATCGCGTTCTCGACCATTTGACCGGTGAGCGAATTCTTGAGTTCCGCTGTCACAATCGGCACACCGTTGAGGAATAGTCCGATGTCGATGCTATTCTCGTTGCGCGTGCTGTATTTGAGTTGGCGCATGACGCCGAAGCGGTTTTGCTCGTACAGTAGCCAATGATCGGGGTTGAGTGTGCTGGCTGGACGGCTGTAGTAGAGGCGAAAATGCGCACCGCGTGTCTTGATGCCGTTACGCAGCACATCATTTGCGCCGCGCTTGTTCAATTCGCTGCTCAGGCGATTGAGGATGTGTGCGTCGGTGTCTTCTCCCAATTGCGTGGCAAGTCTGTTGTAGGGATCGGGCTGGGTGGCTTGCAGGAAGGCGATGACTTCGGATGGAATCAAGGCCAGCTTGCGATCATAGCTTTCCGGCTCGCAGTGCATATATCCCGATGCCAGCAAATAAGCCTCTATATGCACCTCGAAATCCTGTTCAGTGTAATGTTTAGGCATTCCACGCCCCTATTACGCAAGGTTACTGATAAATGGCTTCAATGCCCGTTCGAGTCGTACCATCGCGTCAATCATCTCGGCCGAAACTCCCTCAAAGCTGAGCAAGTAATCGTATGCTAGGTCGTAAAGTTGTATGCCAGTTACCATATTATGTTACGGGTAGGGGTTTGATGCATCAAACCCCTACCATCAACCTGCCACGGCATCAACCGAATTCCTGGCCATTGTCAGTCGCGTCGCGCCACAAACGATTGAATGGGTTAGGTGTTGCGTCAGGATACAGTTTGTCCACCGCCCATTGAGCCGGGTTGTTGTCAATATACGTGCGAATCCGAGCCAGCGCGGTGTCGTTGCGGATAATATGATCATAGTAGTTGCGCTGCCAAATCGGCCGCACCACATCGTTTGCCGCTCGCGTTACTGCTGCTTTGAAACTGCCGATAATCGTGCTCAGCGATTGGGACTGCGGTTGGCTGAATATTCGACTTGCCCCTGATTCAGAATGTGCGTTTCCGATAATCCAAATGATCGCGTGAAAGTGGTTCGGCATCAACTGAAATGCGTCTAACCGGACGTGCGATTGACGACGAACACCTGTTGCCCGCCATTCTTCCGTGACAATTCGGCCGAGATCGTTGGGCAACATGGCGTGTTCCTCAACCTTGCCGAAGATACATTGTCCACGATAGGCGCAGATCGTGACGAAATACGCGCCATATCCCGTGTAATCGTATCCCGCCAGTCGCATTGACTGCCGACGATGTTTGTGTGGGTCATATTTCGACTGCATGGTACCCTTCCTCAACCTGTCATGTAGGGGTTTGATGCATCTGTTGTGGTTTGATGTATTTGTAGGGGTTTGATGCATCAAACCCCTACATCGCGGACGTCGATTTTGCCGGTGACGGCGGCTGAAATCAGGGCGGTGCGGTATTCGCTTAGCAGACTAATGCTTCTGTTGGTACGTCGAATTGCAAGTTCAAACTCTGAATCTTTGTTAGAAACAAACTTCGCAATGGCTACTTGTTCGGCAAGCGGCGGGACTAAAGTCGGCGTATTGCGAATTGACTTCAGGGAAAGATTATGAATTGTTGTACCTGTCAATTCGCTACTGAAATAGATTCTAACAATCTCTGACCTGAGAAAATGATACAGAAATAATCTGTTGATTCGTGTCCCACTGTTTATATAGGCTGCGCTCTTGCCCAAGATGATTCCCTCACCTTGGTACAATGCTAAATTTCCGATAGTTCCGTTTATTGATAGTAGAATGCTTCGTTCATCAAGCTCAACGCTATGCTTTTCGAACTCATCACGGCTAACTGTTTTTGTCGCACCGCTAATGGAAATACTACCATTAGCAAGATTCGTTTCTTATCAAGCATCTTTCCAAGTTGAACGAGATACTTGGAGTAGACTGGAGCCACAGTCCATTCGGCCGGAATTTCGCCGATCCATGGGTATTTTTCGCCAACTCATCTAGCCGATTCCGATCCAACCCTCGTCACCGCCTGATTGATCAGCGCCGCCCGCTGCTCCTGCAACAATGCGATCTGCCGCCGCTTGGCAATCAGCGCATCAATTGCTTCTGTCTTCTCATCCAAGAATGCCGCGATTGAGTGCTGTTCTTCACGCGGAGGTACGACGACTCTTACCGCTCCTAACGCTTCACGCGTCAACTTAGGCTGTGCAGACCCAGAGACATACGGAACATAATCAATGGATTCGAGTAGGTTGACAAAGTATCCAAGACTTCCTGATCGTGGACGCAGGATGTGTGCATGATTGTTTACCCAAAACTTTCCATGAGCTAGAAATGCAAGTGGTGAAGATCGATTGATTAAATTGGCACCATCTTCTCCCAGTAGAATGAGCGACTCGTCAAAGAGATAATCATCAACTTTGTCGATGATCCCTGATGCACCGTAATAATCGTATGTTTTGTTGGTCATTGTTCCACGTACTTCAGCACTTAGGGGAATTCGCATGTGATCCAAAAACTCTAACGCCCGCTTGACCTGAGTTGTAGTCCAGTGGGACGGAATCTTTTCAATCCACTCGACGCCACTTTCCTTATACGCTGGATACGGTTGCATCACGCCAGAATCTCCGCCAGCAAGCCTTCCGTCTCCGCTTCCAGCGCCAAAATGTCCGCCTTAATCTCCTCCAGCGGGCGCAGTGGCGTGTAGGTGTAGAAGTAACGCGTAAAGTTGATCTCGTACCCCACCTTGTCCTGGCTGCGGTCGAGCCACGCATCCGGCACGTGCGGCAACACCTCGCGCTCAAAATAGGCGTCGATGTCGTCCGTCAGCGGTATCTTCTCGTAATCGCGCAGTTTCGTGTCCGCTTTCGGCTGCCCTTTTTTATCGCGCACAATGCCGTCTGTATGGGTTTGATGCATCAAACCCGTACCGGTTGAGGTGCCGGCAGTGTGGCGCAGGGGCTGCTCCACCCGCACCTTGGTGTAGCCAAAATCAGCGTTGTCAAAAATCTTGCACGTCGCGCTCTCGGCAAAAGCGGCGTATTCGGCCGTAATCGCCGCGATTTGGTCGTCGCTGATCTGTTTGCGCTTGCTGCCCAGGCTCTTGCGCATCGGCACCCATTGCGCCGTCGCGTCGATCAACTGCACCTTGCCCCGGCGCTGTGCCGGCTTGCGGTTGGTCAGCAGCCAGATGTACGTCGCAATCCCCGTGTTGTAAAACAGGTCAGTCGGCAGCGCGACAATCGCTTCCAGCCAATCGTTTTCGATAATCCACTTGCGAATATCGCTCTCGCCACTGCCCGCATCCCCCGTAAACAGCGGCGACCCGTTAAACACAATCGCAATCCGACTACCACGCGCTTGCATCTTGCTCAACATGTGCTGCAAAAACAGCAGCGACCCATTGCTGACACGCGGCAAGCCCGCAGCAAAGCGCCCGTTGGGATCGCGCGCCTCGTTCTTGATGAACCGTTGCTCCTTCTTCCAACTGACCCCAAACGGCGGATTGCTGAACATATAGTCGAACGTCTGCCCTTTGAAACCGTCTTGCGTGAAGCTGTTGCCGTGGCGGATGTTGTCCGCATTTTCGCCCATGATCAGCACGTCCGACTTGGCGATGGCGTACGTCTGCTCGTTCAGCTCCTGCGCATACATCTCGATCTGCACGTCGGCGTTGATCGTGCGCTGGATATGCTCCTTGGCGACGATCACCATGCCGCCCGTGCCGCCCGCCGGGTCGTAGACGCTGCGAATCAGTCCCTTGCCCTGCAATTCGTCCGCGTGTTCGGCAAACATCAGATTGACCATCAGCCGGATCACTTCACGCGGCGTGTAATGGTCGCCGGCCGTCTCGTTCGACATTTCGGAGAAGCGGCGCAGCAATTCCTCGTAGATGTTGCCCATCTCGTGATTGGGCACCACGTCGGGATGCAGGTCGATCTCGGTGAACTTGTCCACCAACATGAAGAGCAGGTTGTTACGCGCCAACTTGGACACCGTGCGCTCCAGCCGGAAGTTCTCGACAATGTCGCGCACGTTGGGGCTGTAGCCGCTCAAATAGTTGGCGAAGTTGGCCTCGATGTTGGGCGCGTCCTGTGCCAGTCGGCGCAGGTCGAAGCGCGACGTGTTGTAGAACGGTCGGTTACCGGCGGCCTGACGCAGCAGCGGTACGAGTTGGCTCTCGTCGAGCAACTCCTTGAACTGTTCATACTGGGAGATGACGGCGTCTTTGGTCGGTTCGAGCACGCAGTCGAGGCGGCGCAGTACGACGAACGGCAAGACGACATCGCCGTATTCGTAGTTTTTGAAGTTGCCGCGCAGAATGTCGTCGGCGACTTGCCAGATGAAGTTGGCGGTATCCTGGAAGGTAGGCATCGGTATCGGGCACTGCTCCTTGATACGTTGATGGTGAGCGCAGACTGGTACTGCACTCCAATGCCGTAGTTATACCGTTAATGGGTTCAATGTCAATGTAGCGAATGGGATTCGGCCGGAATGGTCCACGGAGAGCAGGCATCCTTGCCTGCCCAAAGCGACCAAGATGGTCGCGCTCCTGTTATGGAGCGCAAGCATCCCTGCCTGCACGATCGATGTTACCTTCCGGCCAACCTATTTCTTGAGTCGCCGCAGCACCAGAACAATGCCAAACAAGGCGAAAACCACGGCGACAGGCACGGCAATGAGTCGTTTGTCGACGGTCTTTGTTTCAGGAATTGGATCAGGCGGCACGGCTGCGCTGCTCCAGTCGACGCCGATGCCGGTTGCACCTGTCGTGTCTGCGCCGCTAAAGTCAGCGCCTTCGACGTTTACGCCGGCCCATGTACTATCTGTCAGATTGGCATTGGTGAAATCGGCCGATTCCAGATTCACGCCCGCTATTTTTGCGCCAGACAGGTTGGTGCCCTGCATGGTGGCGTGTTCCAGATTCAGTCCGGCGAGCTTTGCGCCCGTCAAATCACTGTTGCTGAAATTAGCCTTCGCCAGATTGCCGGCCGCAATGGTCAGGCCAACCAAATCGACCCCGCTCACATCGGCCGCGTCGATATTCCTTTGACCGCGAAATGCTTCTGCAAACGCGTCACGTGTTTCGAATTTTTCAATTGTCGTTTCTTCTGTTGTCATCGTTACACCTCTTGTAACCAGTGTGGCTTGCCATTTTCGGCACTTTTCTCAAACTACGGACGAACATAAGCTCTGGAATTCATGATACATGATCTCGATTACCGTGTCTATGTCAACAAGCCGGTTCGAAACTGTGTTGAGCTTGAACAGAAATGACTCTTTCGTCGCTAATCGGTTACTGAACACTGGCGTTTTTGAAATTTACTCGAGGTAAGACCCTTAGGGTTTTGTTCGTAAATTGGATTGATTACTCGAGAGAAAACCCTAAGGGTCTCGATTTTCGCCAGACTCAAGTCGGTTATTTCAACGCTTCCCACCACATCTGCGTGCCGTCGGTAATGACTTCAATCGTGCCCAGTTCGTCCGTGCGCAACACAGTGGCTCCGACTTGTGCATAGCGTTCGAGTGCTTCACTGTGCGGGTGGCCGAATTTGTTGCCCTCACCGGACGAAATCACGGCAATTTGGGGCTGGACAGCTTGCAGAAACGGCAGCGTGCTCGAAGTACGCGATCCGTGGTGGCCGCCCTTGAAAACGATGGCTTGTAACGGCAATCCGCTTTCGACCATCTCAAGCTCTGCTTTTTCCTCGGCATCGGCCGATAACAGCGTCGTAAAATCACCATAGACAAGTCTGAGTGACACGGAGTTGTCATTACGCGCCGCGCTCAACTGCTCACCGGGATGCACCACCTCCAGCCGCACCCCATCTTCGATGATGATCGTTTCGCCCGCCCGCACGGCCACTTGCGGCACATCGTTTTCCTCTGCCATGTCGAGCAGCTCGTCGTAGATATCGGACTCGCCGTGTTCGGCGCCATACGTCACCAGTTGGCCGATGTCGTAGCGATCAAACACACTGGGCAATCCGGAAATATGATCAGCGTCGGGGTGGGTGGCGATCAACATGTCGATATCCTTATCCCAAAAAGGCAGGTAGCGACCCAGATAACTCGTCATCAAAGTTGGATAATAGCCGCCGTCAATCAAAATCCTGCGCCCGGATGGTGTGATGATCAGCGTCGCATCCCCTTGTCCGACATCGAGAAAGGCGATGTGTAGCTTGCCGTCCGGCTGGGACACCCCCCACAGCAGCACGAGCAGTGCGGCGATGACGCTGACAGTTGTGGCTGCCTTGAGTGTGAAATTGGCTCGAATTCGGCCGAAAATCTGTTCCCGGCGCTCCATTTCCTGACGACTCACCCAGGTCAGAACCCCGATAATCGTGTAGATTACAGCCAAACCCAGCGGCGTTACCTGCGCCGGCACAGAAGCGAACGGCAGTTCAGACAGCAGTTCGGTCACACTAATCGTAAACGTCAGGAAGAGCCACACCACCCAGGCCACGACCTGCGCCGCCGGCATGAAGATTAACCCCAGGAGTGCTGTCAACGCACCCAGCATGATGATTAGCGGCTGGAAGGGCATCACTAATACGTTAGCGAGCAAACTGACGGTTGAGAATTGCTGGAAATAATAGACGACGAGCGGAATGGTCAAGATTTGCGCTGACAGGGAAGCGACGATCACGCGTACGATTAAGCCGGGCCAGCCATCGACTGTCTCGACGGCAACCCGTTTCAGTAGCATGCGCCGCATCCAGCCGTCCAATGGCCGCGCATAGAGAATCAAACCCAACGTCGCCGCGAAACTGAGCTGAAAGCCAACACCCCACAAAACCAGTGGGTTGATCGCCGTCATCAGGATCGCCGCCACGAGTAGAGATGCCAGTCCCGATTGCGGTCGTCCCAGCAGCCGCGTCCCGATCAAATAAGCGATGCCCATAATGGTTGCTCGCACCACCGATGGCTCAGCACCGACCATGATCATGTACAAAACGAGGACGGCACTGGTAAAGTAGACCGCACCACGGCGTCCCAACAGCGGCTCTGACAAACTGACGACGATCAACGTCACGATGGCAACATGAAAGCCGGAGACGACGAGCAAATGCGATAAGCCGACCGTGCGAAAATCTTCAACGACATGCTCTGGTATGCCACTGTCATCGCCGAGCAGTTCCGCTGCCAAAACGCCTGCCTGCGGATTGGGTAACAATTCGCCGATGACGGCAAACAATCGGTCTTTGAACGCGTAGACGGCGTGGAGCAACGGATTGCCCTGTCCTGCGGCAAGGACATCAACGGCAGGCAGGTACACGACACTGTGAATGCCTTCGAGTGCCAGATATTCTTTGTAGTTGAAATCGTATGATTCGGGTGGCGTTTGCAGCTTGCCCTGGATTTGCAGTTGTGTGCCGTATTCAGTGACCGGGAAGCGAAACGTGGTGACTAAAATGGTACCGTGGGTTTCGGCCGAAGTACCGTCCCGAAATGCAATCTCATCGACAGCGACCCGCAGATCGATGCTGCGATCACGGATGACAGGTGGTTCAACCACGGTTCCAATGAGCGTGACGGCGCGAGGCGTGTCGTTGTAAATGGCGACATGATTGCTGTCGAGCGTGGGTTGTGCGGCGACGGCACGGGCGGCTCCCGCCGTTAGTGAGCACAGGCAAACCAGCAAAAGCGCGATGCGTTTGTCGCTGCGCTGAAAAACGATAGCAGCTACCAGACTTGCCAATGCCGCCAATGACCACGCCGCCAAGTCAAGATCGATAAATTGGGTCAGGGCGATGCCGATCAGCCAGCAAATGCCAATATAAACGATGATCATGCAGCAATTCAGAGTAGTACTTTTGTCGTCTGATTATTCCTATACGGACTAGACGCGTTATGTTATAGTATAAGGTGTGCCGGGTTATCGGCAGCAATTGAGCAACTTGACTTGGATTCACCTTTCGTTACATCATTCGTATTAGCTAGAGATTATCCCAAATTCATTCTACCCCACCGTCATGGGGATACCAAGCATTACATTCAGAGAAAGCATTCATGACAGAGTTTGACGAAGGATTACATCGCATTCTAGCGGTTGATGATAATCAGCAAACGGTGCGCATTATCGAAATTGCTTTGCGCAAGGCTGGTTTTGAAGTTGTCACGGCTAACTCCGGTAGTGATGCGCTCAACTTAATCAAACGCCGCGGGATGCCGCATTTAGCCATTGTTGACCTCAATATGCCGCGTATGAGCGGTTTTGAGTTTTGCAAAGCAGTGCATCGTTTCAGCGATTTGCCCGTGATTATTCTGACGGCTGTCAGCGATGAGAAAACGGTAATCGAAGGGATTGAGCAATACGCAGAGGATTACATCGTCAAGCCGTTTAGCCCGGCCGAGCTGGTTGCCCGTGTGCGACGCATATTGCGACGTATTGGGGATTTTGGCTATACGCTTGATCCGATTGTGCGTGTAGACGACATCCTGCGCATTGATTTTCCCAATCGCACTGCGTTCGTCAACGATAAAGAGGTGTCTATGACGCCGACAGAAACCAAGCTGCTCTATCTCATGTTGCACAGTGCCGGGCGTATTGTCACGTCGGATTATTTGATGCGTCGGATATGGCCGTTTGAGACGGCAAATGAGGATCGATTGCATGTGCATGTGCACCGGCTGCGGCGCAAGATTGAGTATGATCCCAAACACCCACACTACATTGTGTCGGAACGCGGGCTGGGCTATATTTTTCCCGCGCCAAAGACAGAATGAGTGTGGTAGCAGTTGAAAGTTGTGTCGGCCGAATCCCTCGATTCGGCCTTTTTTGTTTATGAGAAATCCTTGATCACTTTACGAGAGCAGCTATAATTCTCTTACCCAACCCCCATGGGGGGGGTAAACTATGGATGAGATAACACGCAAAAACATCTCCCGTCGCATCGCCAGCGCGGCCGGTCACCTCAAAGGGGTGCAACGCATGGTGGAAGACGATACTTACTGCATCGACGTCATTCAGCAGATTCAGGCTGTTGAAGCAGCTCTTGATAAGGTCAAGGTGCTGATACTCGACAATCATCTTCACACCTGCGTTACGACTGCCATCCGTGGGGATGACCCTGTCGAGCGCGAGCGAATGCTTGCTGAGATTACGAGTGTGTTTGACATGCAAAACAAATCATAGGTGTTTACCACCTACAAACGTCAAGGAGTGAATATGACCAGCAAAACTTTTGTCGTCCCCAATATCAGTTGCGGCCACTGCGTCAACACCGTGCAGAATGAACTCAGTGAACTGCAAGGCGTTGCAACTGTTTCGGCCGATCAAGATACCAAACAAGTCACCGTTGAATGGGATGCCCCGGCCGATTGGGAATCGATCAGCGCGTTACTCGACGAAATCGGTTATCCGGCAGCGTAAAAGCTAACAGCTATCAGCTTCCATGTCCCAAAAAGAACTGACCCTCCCTGTCCTCGGCATGACCTGCGCCAACTGCGTGCGTGCGGTTGAACGCAACGCCCAAAAAGTGGATGGGGTGAGTGCTGCCACGGTCAACTACGCCAGCGAAAAAGTGACGATCAGCTACGATGATGCAGTCGCCTCGCCCGCTGCCGTCATTGAGCGTATCGAAAAAGCGGGTTACCAGGTGCCGACAGCCACACTCGAACTGCCGATCACCGGCATGACGTGTACAAATTGCGCCAACACGATACAGCGCCAGTTACGCAAACAAGATGGCGTCTTGCAGGCGGATGTCAACTACGCCAACGAAAAAGCGCTTGTGACCTATGCAGTCGGTGCCACGTCACGGGCAGAAATGGTGGCAGCGGTGCGCAAGGCGGGCTATGACGTGGTGGAAGTGAGTGGGGGCGAATCGGCCGAAGATGCCGAAGCCGCCGCCCGCGAAGCCGAAATCGACCACCAGAAGCGCCGCCTGATCGTCGGCATGATCTTCACCGTGCCGTTGTTTACGCTGAGCATGGCGCGGGATTTCGGCCTGCTCGGTGCCTGGGCCGATGCATTGTGGGTCAACTATCTCTTCTGGGCATTGGCGACACCGGTGCAATTTTACGTCGGCTGGGATTACTACGTTGGCGCATATAAATCGCTGCGCAACGGCAGCGCCAATATGGATGTCCTCGTCGCCATGGGTTCGTCCGTGGCTTACATCTACAGTGTTGCTGTCGTTTTGGCGCAAACCTTTGGCTCGATGGCGCTGGGTCACCACGTTTATTTTGAGACATCGGCGATGATCATCACCCTGATCGTTACCGGCAAACTACTCGAAGTGCGTGCCAAAGGACGCACCAGTGCGGCCATCAAAAAACTGATGGGCTTACGCGCTACCTCTGCGCGTGTCGTTCGTGACGGCGCTGAAATCGACGTGCCTATCGAAGAAGTCGTACCCGGCGACCGCGTCATCGTGCGTCCCGGCGAGAAATTCCCGGTAGACGGCGTTGTCACTGACGGTCGCTCGACGGTAGATGAAAGCATGTTGACCGGTGAGAGCTTACCGGTCGAAAAGCAGGTTGGCGACACTGTCATCGGTGCGACGATTAACAAGCAGGGCCTCATCACGTTTGAAGCGACCAAAGTCGGGCGTGACACGGCGCTGGCTCAGATTATCCGCATGGTCGAGCAGGCGCAGGGCAGCAAAGCTCCCATTCAGCGCACCGTCGACCGTGTTTCGGCCGTTTTTGTGCCGGTCGTTATTGGGATTGCGCTGCTGACATTTGCTGTCTGGATGGTCGCTACCGGTGACTTTACCGTGGCGCTATTGCGTTTGACGGCGGTGCTCGTCATCGCCTGCCCGTGTGCGATGGGCTTGGCGACGCCAACCTCGATTATGGTCGGCATGGGCAAAGGTGCTGATTACGGCATCCTGTTTCGCAGCAGCGAAGCGTTGGAAAAAACCCAGCAAATCAATGCGGTGTTACTCGACAAAACTGGCACGATCACGAAAGGCGAACTGGCGGTTACAGATGTTGTGATTTCTGATTTCGGGTTTGCGATTTCGGAGAATGCTTCCGAAATCCGAAATCCCACATCCGAAATCCTGCGCCTGGCTGCTTCGGCCGAAAAAGGCTCCGAACACCCCATTGGTCAGGCAATCATTGCAGCGGCTGAAAACGACGACCTCACGCTGGTCAATCCGGCGCGTTTCGAGAGTATTGCCGGACACGGCATCAGCGCCAACGTCGACGGTCACGACGTTTTGCTGGGCAATTTGCGCCTGATGCAGCGCGAAAGTATCGACCTCAACGGACTCGGCCCCCAGGTCGAGCAGTTGCAGAATGAAGCGAAGACGGCGATGTGGCTGGCGGTTGACGGACAAGTGAGCGCAGCCATTGCCGTTGCCGATACGGTCAAAGAGAGTTCGCGTGACGCGATCGGCGCGATGCACGAAAATGACCTGCTGGTAGGCATGATTACGGGGGACAATGCGGCGACGGCAGCAGCCATTTCGGCCGAAGTGGGCATCGACCGCGTCTTTGCCGAAGTGTTACCCGGTGACAAAGCTGCCAAAGTGGTCGAACTACAGGATGAAGGCTACACCGTCGCCATGGTCGGTGATGGCATCAACGACGCACCCGCGCTGGCGCAAGCCGATGTCGGTATGGCGATCGGAACAGGAACCGACGTGGCCATGGAATCGGCCGATCTCGTCCTGATGCGCGGTGACCTCAACAGTGTACCGCAGGCGATCCATCTCTCACGCGCCACGATGCGCAACATCAAGGAAAATCTCGGCTGGGCATTTGGCTACAACATCGTCCTCATTCCAATTGCAGCCGGTGTCTTGGCACCGTTTGACGGCGTGCCCCTCTTCCTGCGTCAACTCAGCCCGATCCTGGCGGCGGGTGCGATGGCATTTTCCAGCATCAGCGTTGTCTCCAACGCCTTGCGTCTGCGCCGAGTGAAGCTATAAGGTTGATTCTTCAACTGCTATCGATTCGGCATTCCGATTTTTTGAGACTGGAAATTATTATGCCAAAGGTTGCATACTCAACAGATGAGCAATCTCGATGCCATCATCCAGGTCTTCCCAGTATACGGCATAGCCGCCCGGCTCAATAGACCAGTTGGCCCTTTGTTGAGGTGTCGCCTGCATGAGCCAGTTCAACCAATCGACACGGGCAAGCGGCACGCTAATGACACGTCCGTCGCTCAATGTGATGTGCAACGTATTATCTGCAAACGAGACATGGCTTGCCGACACGGATTCTTTGACATTATCGGGAAAAGTACTCATACCATGCCTCCAACAAACGTTCTTGGTTCCTGCGCGTCAGACGCAGAATCCTGTTCATTTCGGACAGATTGTATCCGTGATTGTATTGCAATTGAACAGGTTGTAGCCACACTTTAGCCACATTTTCAGCTTTGATCACGTGCATATGCGGCGGTTCAAAGCGATCTGACGAATAGAAGCGAAACTTGTAACTGTCGATCACAATCGTCGGCATATATCACCTTGTTCCGCGTTCAGTATAACACAGTCTGCCGTTAGAAAGCACGACGGCGTTTTCCAGCATCAGCGTCGTCTCAAACGCCCCGCGTCTGCGCCGTGTCCAACTGTAGAATCGGAAAAACTTGGCCAGATCACGCTGCTTCCATGATACGGATGCAGCGTTTTTTGTGGCATAATGGTCGGCATGATGCAAGCAAAGATTGGCCTCGTACTCGGTGGCGGTGGTGTCCGCGGATTGGCGCACATTGGCGTGCTGCAAGTGCTGGAACGGGAACAGATCCCCGTCGATTTTATTGTGGCAACGAGCATGGGCGGTATCGTCGGCGTGCTGTGGGCGCTGGGTAATACGCCCGCTGCAATTGCGACCGGGCTGCAACGTGCGCTTGTGCTCAACAATCCCGATACAGGTCCGTTCAACACCGTCAAACAGGTGAAACTTGTCTCCTCACGTGCGCGGCAGCAGCGGATGCGCCAACAGTTGCAGGACGCGATTGGCGACCGAACGTTTGCCGATTTGCAACGGCCGGTGTCGTTGATGGCCGTTGATATGGTGCTGGGTGATGAAGTTGTTTTGTCTGAGGGGGCGCTCGTGCCGGCTCTGTTAGCAACGAGCGCGGTTCCAGGTGTGTTTCCGCCGGTTGTTGTAGATAACAGACAATTGGCAGACGGAGCGGTAATCGACAGCCTGGCGACACATGTGGCGTATGCGCAGGGTGCGACGCATGTGATCGCGGTTGATGTGCAGCCGGCTTTGGAAACGGAACATGTTTGGGTGGATCCGATTGCTGACGTTACGGGCATTCAGTGGGGTGCCTGGTTCGGCCGAATCAGCGGTGACGAACCCAAACAGCCGGGCGTGCTGCAATCATTGTGGCGCTCATCGCGCATCATGGCATGGCACATACACCAATTGCGGTTGAGACAACATCTTCCCGATATTATGATGCGCCCATCGGTGGATGCGATTGGCACGCTTGATTTAAACGACACAGCTCGGCCGATTGAGGCGGGAATCGTTGAAGCTGAACGCCACCTGGATGCGCTGCGCGCTCTGAAAATGGAGCGACACAGCATTTGATCGACGTGAGAGACAGTTTAACACGCTTGTTTACGGCGCAAAAAAAGACCAGACTTTTCCGAGTCTGGTCTTCTTATTGGTAGTGGAAAAATCGGCCGATCAGTTACGCGGCTTCAAATTCGCCTTCGACGATGTCTTCATCATCCCCGTTCACATGACCGGTGCTGTCGGCTTGTGCGCCGTCAGGTTGTTGCTGATAGGCAGCCTGGCCCAACGTCATGGCAGCTTGTTGTACCTCGTCAGTCAGGCTGCGAATGCGGGATACATCATCCTGCTGAGCCACTTCCTTGAGGTCTTGGAGCTTGCGCTCGATCATGGCACGGTTTTCGGCCGAAACCTGACCGTTCAAGTTCGTCAGTGTCTCTTCTGTCTGATAGACAACCTGTTCCGCCGTGTTGCGTGCCTCGACAAGTTCACGCCGCTTTTGATCTTCGGCTGCGTGTTGTTCTGCGTCACGCACCATGCGATCAATGTCTGCTTCATTCAGGTTTGTGCTGGCCGTGATCGTGATCGCCTGGCTTTTGCCTGTCGCCTTGTCCTGAGCACTGACGTTGAGGATGCCGTTGGCGTCAATATCAAACGTCACTTCGATTTGCGGCACACCGCGCGGCGCGGCAGGAATACCGTCCAGCCGGAAGACACCCAATGTCTTGTTGTCTCCAGCCATCGACCGTTCACCCTGTAATACGTGAATGTCCACAGCCGTCTGATTGCTTTCCGCCGTGCTGAAAATCTGTGTTTTACGTGTCGGAATCGTCGTATTGCGCGGGATCAACGGCGTCATCACACCGCCAAGCGTCTCCAAACCGAGGCTCAACGGGGTCACGTCGAGCAGCAAGACGTCATTGACGTCGCCGGAGAGCACACCGCCTTGCAACGCTGCGCCGAGCGCAACCACTTCGTCAGGATTGACGCTGCGGTTTGGCTCTTTGCCTGTGACGGCTTTCACCTTGGCTTGTACGGCAGGCATCCGGGTGGAGCCACCGACGAGGACGACTTCGTCCAGCTTTTCGGCCGAAATACCGGCATCTTTCAGCGCATTGTGAATCGGTTTGACGACACGTTCCAGTAAATCAGCCGTTAGCTGCTCGAATTTGGCGCGTGTCAATGTCAGTTGCAGATGTTTTGGCCCTGAGGCATCCGCCGTGATGAACGGCAGGTTGATCTCAGACTGCATCGTGCTCGACAGCTCGATCTTCGCTTTTTCGGCCGCTTCGCGCACACGCTGCAATGCCTGGCGGTCATTGCGCAGGTCAATGCCTTGTTCGCGTTTGAATTCATCTGCAATCCAGCCGACCACAACTCTGTCCCAATCGTCGCCGCCCAGGTGCGTGTCCCCGTTGGTAGCCAACACTTCGACAACACCGCTGCTCACTTCGAGCACTGACACGTCAAACGTGCCGCCGCCGAGGTCGAAAACGAGGATTGTTTCGTCTTCTTTTTTGTCCAGGCCGTAGCTCAACGCTGCCGCTGTCGGTTCGTTGATGATACGCATCACTTCCAGACCGGCAATGCGTCCGGCGTCTTTGGTCGCCTGGCGCTGGCTGTCGTCAAAGTATGCGGGCACGGTGATGACTGCTTTGCTGACCGATTCACCGAGATAGTTTTCGGCATCTTGCTTCAATTTACCGAGTACCATCGCCGAGATTTCCTGCGGCGTGAATTCGCGCTTGGCATTGGGCACGTGCAGGCGAATATCCCCGCTGGGGCCGCGTTTGATGGCGTAGGGGACGGTTTTTTGTTCGTCAGCGGTGGCTGGATCGTCGTATTTTCGGCCGATAAAGCGCTTCACCGAAAAAATCGTATTCTCCGGGTTGATCGTCGCCTGTCGTTTGGCCGTTTGGCCGACCAGCCGTTCACCGTTTTTCGTATACGCAACCATCGACGGTACGGTGCGTCCGCCTTCGGCGCTGGGGATCACCGTCGCTTCGCCGCCTTCCATGACAGCAACAACCGAGTTTGTCGTTCCCAGGTCAATTCCAATAATTTTACTCATCGCTCAATTCCTCTTTCAATGACGCCTCACGGTGCAAGCGCGGGATTGCTGCGCGACCGATTATCGGCGAGATAATGTTTACCTTACGGTATCAGGATAGGCGATTTGCATTAGAACGAAGTAGAAGAAATGTATGTGTTATGTAAAAAAAAGCGTGGGCGTTTTACTGGAGTAATTAGGCCCATTTTCGGCCGAAAATTCTATGTGAGACGCCATCAAATAACTGGCCCGATTTGATGGCTGTTTAGCCGAAACCGTCTACATTAGTTCGCGGCACATGGTTGCGCTCTGCAGACGGCCGCTACTCTGTATACGGACGCTACTCTATTTCTTTACGTCCGGCGACGATCAGCCCGCCCAGAATGAAAGCGCTCCCCAGCAGGGTCAGTGGTGTCGGTATCTCTTGAAAGAACAGCAATGCCAGAATTGACGCGCCGATTGGTTCGCTGATCACGGCCACAGTGACATAGGCCACCGGCAGAAAACCCAACGCCCAATTGAAAGAGGAATGGCCGATCAACTGCGGGAAGAGTGCCAACAGCAGAAAGAGAAAAAACGTCTGTGCTGAATAGTCGAGTAAATTATTGCCGGCGGCAAGAGCGAGCACGATCAAGATCAGGGCGGCGATGGTGTAAACAAGCGTGACGTAGGTCAGTAGAGATAGTTTGACGCGTAGTTTTCGGCCGATAAGCAGATAAGCCGCCGCCGTAATCGCACCCAGCAAGGCCAACAGGCTGCCCCAAACAGGTGCCGACCCGCCGCCGAAGCTGCCCAGACTGATTATGACACTGCCGACCAGCGCCAAACCAATACCGATCTTGACCGGACGCGTGACGCGTTCGCCGAGAAAAAACGGCGCAGCCAACGCGACCCACAACGGTGATGTTGTCACCAGCACAGTGGAAACGGCGACCGACGTGTATTCCAGTGAGGTGATCCAGGTAGCAAAGTGCAGAGCAAGCATCATGCCGGACAATGCAGCAAACCGCATATCGGCCGAATTCAAGGATCGCAACTCGTCTCGCCGGCGCGCTAAACAAAACGGCAACAAAATCAACGCGGCAAACGTCAATCGCCAGGCAGCAATCACCAGCGACGGTACATTTTCCCCTTGAGCAATGCGCACTAAAATCGATCCCGTTGAGATCGCTAAAACGCCGACTGCCAATCCCAAAAGCGGTGACACACGTGGTTTGGCGGCAACGACAACCTGCTCTGGAGGTGTGGTCATTCTCTCCTGCTCGAAGAAATGTATATGTTATGTTTGAGTAACGTCATGATTTTGACAAAGCCATCGTGCACGGCTAGAATGCAATTGGTCGAAGCTGTACCGATTTCAGCACAATCCTAACTGGCGACCGCAACTCGGTCAATAGTCGGCCGATAACTCCAATCTCAACTCAGTCATAAGGAAGGCAAACATGAAAAGATTAGCTGCAAAGATCACAAAATGGTTTCCGGCAGAAGCAGTTTACGCACATTGTGACGGCCCGTGTGGGGTCTATGATCCCGCTTCGGCGCGAATCGCTGCTGAAGCTGTCTTGTCGATGACCAAAAAGCTCATCGCACTGGAAGGCGACAACAGCCTGGCAGCCGAGAACAGCAAGTCACGCTATATTGCTATCAAGGAAGAGCAGGCACATCTGGCCAAGACGGAATTGCTCGTGCTGTGGACCGACTATTTCAAACCGGTACACCTGGAAAAATATCCCAATTTGCACGATACGTTCTGGAAAGCAGCCAAGCTGTGCTCGGCGGTCAAAGTTGAAGTCAGCCTGGAGCATGCTCAGGAATTGATGGCCGCCATTGAGGAGATTCACAATATCTTCTGGGCTACCAAAGGGCGTGACGTTCCGTATTACACAGCGAGTTAAGCACAACTGTTTACTTCAAAAACCGGTTTTCTGTCAGAAACCCGGTTTTTTAGCATGGGACTCTCGGCACAATGTGACCGGGAGTTTTCTTTTGTGAGGCATGGTGACAGATGTTGGATGCGATTCCAGAGCACAATAACCGCGAATTTTGGCTCTGGTTGTTGCGCCGTCGGCGGCGTATGCGCGTGGTTGAGGAGTCGATGGTGCCGACATTGCTTGCGGGCGATGAAATTTTGTTTGACCCGCGTGCTTATGACCGTATTCGGCCGAAACCCGGTGATGTGGTCGTCGCCTACCACCCCGATCACCCCGAACTGAAACTCGTCAAGCGCGTGCTGACTGTACATGAAGATGGTCGCTGTGAATTGATCAGCGACAATCCGGATGTGGGCATCGACAGCCGCCATTTTGGGCCGGTATCAGCAGAACTGATTCTGGGACGTGTAACCAGCCGTTTTGGATAGTCAGTGTACTGTTACTGTGTGCCAGTGTGAACAGAGTTCGCGTTTGGTGGATGGCACATTGCGACACATCGAGGATGCGCAATAATTTCCGTCCGTAATTCACTTCACAAATCAGTTGTTGGCGTGTACAATAAGAAACGAGTTTAACCACGGTTAAAAAACAAGTTAACTTGGCAACAAGGAGTTATTCATGACCCACATCGTAACCAGACTGTGCTTGCGTGACACCGCATGTGTGGAAGTTTGCCCGGTTGAATGCATGGTGCTTGGTCATCCCGAAAAGGAATGGCCATGGTTGTATATCGACCCTGATACCTGCATCGACTGCGGCGCTTGCGTGCCGGAATGTCCGTATGAAGCGATTTTCCCCGAAGAAGAAGTCCCATTTGACTATACTGCACCGGCAGGTGTTTGGATTGCCGATACCAAAGAGTTATTGCCCGACGGACAGCCGTTTGAAGGTGAGGTTGATGGACACCAGGTCAAGTTGCTCAATGCGAAGCAGCTCAAAGGCGGCGAAGTGTTGGATCTGACCGAAGACATTGCGCCTAACTACGATTTCTTCTCCGAAGGGCCAGGCTACGACGCGCTTGATGCGTAATTGACGCCATTGCGTTATCTCCTGACCGACAATTTATAAGCTTTTTGGCGGGTTAGCTGACCTTGTGTTGGTTAACCCGTTTTTTTCGGCCGATTACCCGGCATCGCGTCACAGACGGGAAAATCGCGCCACTTCCCCCATTACCTGCGACACTCTCACTGACCAATCTTTGCTCACAGACGCATTAATTGATGCTCTTTTAATGGATACACCGTTCGCATTGTGGTAGAATACTTGTTCTGCTATTCGATATTGCGACTCCAATCGGGTTGGAATCATGTCACTCAAAAATATCATTGTACGCGGTGCACGCGAACACAATCTCAAAAATATCGACGTGGAAATTCCACGCGACAAATTGGTTGTCATCACCGGTCTCTCAGGCTCCGGTAAATCGTCGCTGGCGTTTGACACGATTTTTGCTGAAGGACAACGGCGCTATGTCGAGTCGTTATCGGCCTATGCGCGTCAATTTCTGGGGCAGATGGATAAACCCGATGTCGACCAAATTGAGGGATTGAGTCCTGCTGTTTCGATTGATCAGAAGGGTGTCAGCCACAATCCGCGTTCGACAGTGGGAACCGTCACTGAAATTTACGATTATTTGCGTCTGCTTTATGCCCGTGTCGGCACGCCGCACTGTCCGGAATGTGGCCGCCCAGTGATGCCCCAATCGGCCGATTCGATTGTCGATGCTGTACTCAAAATGCGCGTCGACAGCCGGATTCAGGTTCTTGCTCCGCTGATCAAAGATCGCAAAGGACATCACCAAACCGTCTTCGATGATGTCCGACGCTCAGGCTTTGTCCGGGTACGTGTTGATGGCGAGTTGTATCAAATCGACGACAAAATCGAACTGGATCGCTACAAAAATCATACCATTGAAGCTGTCGTCGATCGACTTGTTTTGCGTCAGACCGACGATCCGGAAGAGCAATCGGCCGACCGCTCGCGCCTCACTGACTCCATCGAAACGGCGCTGAAACTCGGTGACGGCATCGTCATCATCAACGATGTCAGCGACCGGCAAAATCCGACTGATCATCTTTTCAGCGAGCATCTGTTTTGCCCTTACGACGGCACCAGCATCCCCGAAATCGAACCGCGCACATTCAGCTTCAACAATCCGCATGGCGCTTGCCCAAGTTGTCAGGGCCTGGGCGTTCAAAAGGAAATAGACCCCGATCTTGTCGTTCCTGACAACCAGTTGTCATTGCTGGACGGCGCGATTGTGGCGTGGCCGCAAGACCGTGAAGGGTATTACTGGCAGTTGATCCGGGCAACATGTGAGCATTTTGACATTCCCCTAGACGTGCCGTTTGGCGATTTGTCTGAAGCCCAGCGCCGCATTGTTTTGTTCGGCAGCGGCGATGCCAAAATTCCGATCAACTATACCAATCGCGAAGGCCATTCACGCGTGTACACCAGTCAGTACGAAGGCGTCATTAACAATCTCAGTCGACGCTATGTGGAAACGACATCTGATTATATGCGCGACAAGTTGACCGAGTTTATGGTCGATCGTCCGTGTCGCACCTGCGACGGGACACGACTCAATCCGGTGGCTCGCGCAGTTGATATTGACGGTGTGACGATTAGCGCTGTGACCAGTTCAACGGTACTGCGTGGGCTGGATTGGATCAGTGATCTGGCTTCGGCCGAAACCGCCCTCACGCCGCGCCAACAACTGATCGCCCGCCCCATCGTCAAGGAAGTAAAAGAACGGCTCCAATTCTTGATCGATGTCGGCCTGGATTATTTAACGCTCGATCGGACAGCCGGCACACTAAGTGGCGGCGAAGCACAACGCATTCGGCTAGCGACACAAATTGGCTCACGTCTGATGGGTGTCCTGTACGTGCTCGATGAGCCGTCAATTGGCCTGCATCAACGCGACAACGCACGCCTCATTCGCACCTTACAGGGTATGCGCGACCTCGGCAATACCGTTCTCGTCGTTGAACACGACGAAGACACGATGCGCCATGCCGACTGGCTGATCGATCTTGGCCCGGGTGCCGGCAAACATGGCGGTGAAATCGTCGCTGAAGGCACGCCGGATGAAGTCGCCGCTGACAGACAATCACTGACCGGCGCCTATCTGAGCAGGCGTATGGGCATTCCGGTGCCGGCCACCCGACGCCCTGGAAACGGCAATCACCTTGTCATTGTCGGTGCGGCTGAGAACAATCTCAAGGATATCGATATTGACATTCCGCTGGGCAAAATGGTGTGCATTACCGGTGTGAGCGGCAGCGGTAAAAGCTCGTTGGTTGTCGAGACACTGAGTAAAAAACTGTACCAGCATTTTTACCGGTCGAAGGAAGCGCCGGGCAAACACGTGCGATTTGAAGGGTTGGAACATCTGGACAAGGTTATTGAAATCGATCAAAGTCCAATCGGCCGAACACCGCGTTCCAATCCGGCCACCTATACCGGTCTCTTCAACCCCATTCGCGATCTGTTTGCCGGCATGCCGGAAAGTAAAATTCGTGGCTATAAGCCGGGCCGCTTTAGTTTCAATGTCAAAGGCGGACGCTGCGAAGCGTGTCAGGGCCAGGGCCAGAATCGCATCGAAATGCAATTCCTGCCCGACATCTATGTGCCATGTGATGTCTGCAAAGGGGCACGTTATAATCGCGAAACGTTGCAAGTGCGCTACAAAGGCAAACACATTGCCGAAGTACTCGATTTGACGATAGAAGAAGCAATTGAATTTTTCGAGAACATTCCCAAAATCAGACGCCGTCTGAAAACCATGATGGATGTTGGCCTAAGCTACATCAAACTTGGGCAGCCTGCTCCAACATTGAGTGGAGGTGAAGCGCAGCGCATCAAGCTCAGCCGTGAGTTAAGTAAAATCGCTACCGGCAGTACGATTTACATTCTCGACGAGCCGAGTGTTGGCCTGCATTCGCACGATGTAGCCAAGCTCATTCAGGCGCTGAACCGGTTGGTTGACAAAGGCAATTCTGTCGTCATTATCGAGCACAATCTGGACATCATCAAAGTGGCCGATCACCTCATCGATTTGGGGCCGGAAGGTGGTGAACGCGGTGGTCTAATTGTGGCTGAAGGAACACCAGAGCAGGTGGCTGCTGTGCCTGAATCGCATACCGGTCATTTTTTGCAGACTCATTTGCACGGCATAGCCGTGAGCTGAAGTCGGATAAAGTGGGTTGATGGCGCTATTTTGTAAGCAGGGCTAAACGACGCACCTGTTCGACATCGGCAGCAATACCGGCTTTAAGCGCATCCATTCCGGCGAATTTTTTCTCCCCACGAATGTGGCTGACAAAATCAACCTCAATTGTTTTCCCGTATAAATCACCGTCGAAGTCGAGACAATGCGCTTCTACCGTCACGTCATTTCCGGCAACGGTGGGGCGCACGCCGACGTTGGTTGCTGCTGCATAGCGTTGCTCGCCAACACGTACAATTGTGGCGTAAACGCCGTTGGCCGGGAGCAATTGCTGTTCCCAGGCGGCGACGTTGGCTGTGGGAAAGCCGATAGTACGTCCTCGCTGCGCTCCTTGCACAACCTCGCCGGAGACACGGAAGGCGCGTCCCAGGCAGGCATTGACATCATCGATGTCGCCGGAGGCTAATCCACGCCGGATGCGGCTGCTGCTGACACGCTCACCGTTAGCCATGACCAGGTTTTGCTTCAAGTGGACGGTAAACCCCTGTTCTTGTCCCAGGCGGGATAGGTAATCGTAGTCACCTTCTCGGCGATGCCCAAGACTGAAATTGCCGCCCCATAATTGACGCAGATGGACGGCAGCTTGCAATCGGCCGATAAATTCTCGCGCCCGTGTCATGCGCACCTGTTCGTCAAACAGTTGCGTAATCACTAAATCGACACCCAGATCAACCAGCAATTGGGCGCGTTCGGACAGGCGCGAGAGATAATAACGCCCTTCTGTCCGGCCTTGAATGACGAGTTTTGGATGAGGGAAAAAGGTGAGTACAGCAGGCCGCAAATTGGCAGCACGTGCCGCAGCGACCATATCAGCCAATAAGGCCTGATGCCCGCGATGGACGCCGTCAAAGACGCCAATCGCCACTGCTGTCGGCATGTGGTCATGAATGTCAGCCAGGTCGTAGACGTGTCGTTGGGCCATCGGGGTGCGGTTCGTTATGCTTTTGTGTGTGGGAGCTGATAGAGAACTTTGTGTGGGCGCAACTGGTCACCTTGTGCCTGAAAGACACCGACAAACCGGCCGGCATCATCTACGGCGTACACTAACTCGTTTTCGGTCATGGCGGCGGTTTGAGTCACCGTCTTGCCATGATATACGGCTTCGGCTTGTGCCGGCGTGAGAACGACGCAGCGGAGATGACTGACGGCTCGTTCCGGCGGCTGCAAGTGGTCAGCTATGTTTTCGGCCGAAAGGTGATCGAGTGGTATGCTGGATTCGGCCGAAAACAAACCCACACGTGTACGCCGCAGCGCCGTCACATGCCCACCACAACCCAACGCTTCACCCAGATCATGTGCCAATGATCGAATATATGTCCCCGTCGAACAGTCAACGCGCAGCGTCACGTCATTGCCGTTGCGTTCGAGCAACTGCAAATCGTAAATAGTGACCGTGCGTGCGGCGCGTTCGACCGTCACGCCTTGTCGCGCCAACTTGTACAACGGTTTGCCATTGCGCTTGATTGCCGAATACATAGGCGGAATCTGGTCAATCACGCCTCTAAATCGGCTTAGTTCTGCCTGCAACTGAGCATCAGTGACCGCGACTGGGCGTATACGCTCAATTTTGCCATCAGCATCATATGTGTTTGTCGTTTGCCCCAGACGAACCGTCGTCACATATGTTTTCGGCCGATCGACTACATATTCCACCAGCCGCGTCGCTTGCCCCAGGCAAACCACTAACACCCCAGTCGCCAATGGATCGAGTGTGCCGGCATGACCGACACGCCGCGTACCGGCAAGGCGGCGTACACGACTGACAACATCATGTGATGTCATGCCGGACGGCTTGTCGATGTTGAGAATGCCTACCATGGGTGCGCCGGATGGCTGTCAATCGTGATTTGCGGTTTCGATTGCCTGCAAGCTGAGATCGACAACCAAGGTTTCGGCCTTGTCGAGCGGGCCGTCAAGTGTGCAGCCTGCAGCCAGTGGATGGCCACCACCGCCCAGATTCATTGCCAGATCGGCGACATTGTAAGGTGGCCGCGAACGGAAACTGACCGAGATACGCCCATCATCCAATTCATTGAGCACGACACTGATAGCTGCCGTTTCCACATCGCTCATCATACTCACCAGGCCACCGCTGCCGGTACCGTTGTAACCCAATGCGTCGCGCTCCGCTTTACTGATCGTGGTCCAGATCAACCCATTCTTCATACGCATATTGGACAAGCCCACATTCCACATCTTGAGGGTGGAAAGCGGCTTCAAATTGAGGGCAAGCATGGTAATGGTGGGCAAATCAGCGCCGGCCTGCATCATTTGGCTGGCGATCTCGAAAGTGCGCGGGGTGACGTTGAGCGTGCGAAAGCCGAGTGTGTCGGTCACAAGGCCCGTCAGAAGGGATTGGGCAATGTCAGATGTCATGCGGATATCGAGATCGTTGAAGAGCAATGTCAATATTTCAGTAGTAGAAGCCGCTTCAGCATCGACCAGATTGATAGAGCCGAAATTGGTGTTGGTGACATGATGGTCGATATTGATCAGCGTGGGTCGCGGCAGCGGCAAATCGGCAAACGTATGGCCCATACGCTGTTCATCGCCACAATCGACGCTGATAATGAGGTCATACGTGGTGTTATCGGCCGATTGTGCAATTTGATCGGCCAGCGGCAAAAACGAAAACCGACGCAGCAGTCCACCATCAACTGCCAGCGTCACACTCTTGCCTAACTGCTGCATGGCCAACCCGACTGCAGTCAGCGATCCTAAGGCATCGCCATCCGGATCGACGTGGGTAATGATCAGAATACGTTCTGCATCGGCGATGGCATCTTTGATAGCCTGACTCTCTTTATAATATTGCATGATATCCTTCTGCAGGGTTTTTGCAGCCATATTGCCTTCCTTAAATATGCTTCACGAGCTTGAGAAACCGGATCATCCCACAGGTCCGATCTCTAAATTGTTTGTCGGAATGAGAAAGGCGCTAGAGGCTTATCAGGTTGTCATCTTCGTCGTCGTTGGCTGGAGGAATGTCGAGGTTGTCCAAAAGTTCATTGATGTGCTCGGCATGGGCCAATGTCGGATCCCAGTGGAAGTGTAAATACGGCGCACTGCGTAACTGCAACTTCCGGGCGACTTCGCGCCGAATGTACCCGTTAGCGTGCTCCAGCCCGGCCATCACTTCTGGTTCGCGCTCATCTTCACCCAACGCGTGGACATAGATATTGGCATGTTGCAACTCGCGGTCGATTTTGACGTCGGTTACGGTCAAACCCGACAACCGCGGATCGCTTAGTTGGAACGTAAAGAGATCGCTGACGATGGTGCGGATCTGTGTTGCTGTACGTTGCTGTTTGATGGTACTCATGGTAAGTGATAGCTGTGAAAGTTCGAGTTCCAACGTTAAAAGGGAATCGGTCTAACCGATCCCCTCAAACAGGTCGCGAAAATCTGACAGGGCTAGTCGCTCTGATGTCAGCGCACGCGTTTGCGCTCGGTAAACTCGATAATGTCGTCTTCTTTGAAATCGTTAAAATTGCTGATGCCGACACCGAATTCAAAACCTGTTTTGACTTCCCGGACATTATCAGCCAGGTGTTTGAGGCTGCTCACATCACCTTCATGCAGCAAACGCCCATCGCGGATAACCCGTGCCTGCGCATTACGGCGGGCGACACCGGTACGCATGTAGCAGCCGGCAATGTTGCCGACACCCTTGACGCGGAAGACGGCACGCACTTCAGCTCGGCCGATAATGGCATCTTCGTAAATGGGATCGAGCATGCCGTTCAGGGCCAATTCAATGTCTTCAAACAGCTTGTAGATAATGGTGTAAACATTGATCTCGACTTTTTCGCTTTTAGCCGCCACATTGGCAGCGCTGTCGACATCGACGTTAAACCCGACGATGACGGCATCAGATGCGGATGCCAGCATGACATCGCTTTCGGAGATACGTCCGGTTGCTGCGTGCAAGATCTCCAGAGAAACTTCGTCGTTGCCGAGTCGTTCCAGTCCCTTGACGAGCGGTTCAAGAGAACCCTGTACATCGGCTTTGACGATGAGGAGAAGTTTCTTTTCCGTTTCACCCGCCAGATTGCTGAGGAAATCTTCCAGAGAGACCGGTTTCTTGGCAACGATCATGTGTTCCATTTGCGATTCGCGCTCAGCGACAACTTTACGTGCCTCTTTTTCACTGCTGACCGTTTCAAATCGGTCGCCGGCTTCCGGCATACCGTTCAGTCCGGAAACAGACACCGGTGTCGACGGCACTGCTTCTTTGACGCGCTGGCCGTTGTAGTCGTACATAGCTTTGATTCGGCCGAAATGCTCACCGGCAATAATCGTGTCTCCCAACTTGAGCGTGCCGTTTTGCACCAGCAAAGTAGCCGTGATGCCGCGACCTCGTTCCAATCGCGCTTCGAGAACAACACCACTCGGTTCAGCATGTGGATTGGCACGTGGCTGAATCTCGTCGGCCGTCAACAAAATCGCTTCCAGCAAATCTTCAATGCCGTCACCGGTTTTGGCCGACACCTGGATTACCATCGTGTCGCCGTCCCATTCATCCGGCACCAAACCGGCATCCGACAACTGCTGCATGGCAAACGGAACATTGGCATTGGGTAGATCGATCTTGTTCAAAGCGACGACAACCGGGACATGGGCTGCGCGTGCATGATCCAGCGCCTCCCGTGTTGTCGGCATGACGCCATCATCGGCCGCTACGACCAGAATGGCAATATCCGTCGCTTTGGCACCACGTGCCCGCATAGCGGTAAACGCCTCGTGACCGGGCGTGTCGAGAAATGTGATGAGGCGATTGTCATACCTTGCCTGATATGCGCCAATGTGTTGCGTGATGCCCCCAGCTTCGCCGGTTTGGACATCTGCACGGCGGATATAATCCAGCAATGACGTTTTTCCATGGTCGACATGACCGAGCATGGTAATTACCGGTGGGCGCGATTCCAGATTCGCTTCTTTTTCGCCTGCGAGTACTTTGTGCCATGTCGGCAATGCCTCTTCATCAACTTCTTCCTGCTCAACGGTAACGGTGCGCGGCTCATACCCCAATTCCTCGGCAACAATTGCGGCAGTATCAAAATCGATCTGCTGATTGATGTTTGCCATGATGCCGTTGCTCATCAATTCCTTGATGATGTTAATCGGGCTGACACCCATTAACGTGGCAAGTTCACGCACGGTGACAAATTCTGGTATTTCGATAATCGTTCTGGTGTTAGACATTTTTTCTCTATTCTGTTTGCGCTAGAGTCAGTTCACCGCTGAAAATGGTATGAGTGAAACTGCTGTGAATTGTTAACTTTTTCGATGTGGTCAATTATACCCATCAAAAACGAAAATGTGGGTGTTTCTTGTTGAATGAGAAACAGCCCACAATTTTGGTTGTAAACGTGTATGCGATTATTCCTGAAAGTGGCAAGTAGGCGCCAAACGCCGTACGGCTTACACAATCATTGTGGAATAACCTCATCAGGACGATACTGCAATAGTGTGTCCCGTTCGACTTCGGTCAGGGTGGTTTTCAACGCCCGTTCCAAAGCTTGTGTCTTGATTGCCCGTTCCCAACATGCGGGGTTGGTACACAAATAGGCACCACGCCCGTTTTTTTTGCCGGTAGGGTCGACAATGACGCCTTCATCAGGGTTGCGCACGATGCGCGTCAGCTGGCGTTTGTCGGATTGTTGCCGACAGACGATACAAGTACGCAGTGGTACGTGTTTGCGAGGGCGAGTTTGCCGCTTTTTCGTCATTTTGTCATCTGTGACCAACTATTGCCGACCTGAAAGAACCGTGCTTATCAGCAAGAATAGGTTTCCGACTTGCTAATAGTCGGTTAAATCTTCCCATTCATCACGCCTACGGCTGCGTTTGCGCTTGCGTTGAGCCACTACGCGACCAGCATTTTCGTCAAAGACCAGTTTGCGGCCTTTTTTGCGCGGTTTACCGGACGCATCTAGCTCATCGTCTTCGTCTTCTTCAATTGGCGTGGCCGGTGCCAATATGCGTACTGGTTTCGGTTTTTCTCTCTTGGTTGGCGTTTCTTTGACCAGTGATTGGCTCAGATCGTCAATGGCGGGAACTGATTCAGGTGCTACTTCATCGTCCACTATGGTCGACTCTTCCATGATGGCTTCTGGCTCGATTACAGCGACCGATTCGGCTTCAGTTTCGACAGCGATGGTTTCGACTTCGGCCGAAACTAACGCTTCTATTTCCGCTTCTTTAATCGCTTCCTCATCAGTTTCCTCAGTCGCTTCCTCAACCATTTCTAACTGGAGTTCAGCAAATTCCTCGGCGAATTCAGCCAGGCGCGTGTGGATATTCTCAATAGCCTTGTCGCCAATACCTTCGATAGCCAGGAATGCGTCATCTCCCAACTCAGCCTGAAACGCAACATCTCCAACCGTCTCGTAGCCGTTTTCCAACAGCAAGCTGTGGACGCGGTGGAGCAGGTTGAGTTCTTCGAGTTCAAGTTGCCAATAAGCGATCGGTACGCGATCGCGGGCCTCGACACGTATCTGGCGCAACGCTTCATGATCAGAGGCACGCGCAGCAATGACGCGCCCTTCGACACCGGCCACAAAGCGGCTGAGATTGTTGTAGTCTTCGGCCGTGATCGGGCGTCCCATCTGGCGTTTTTCGATGATCATGTTGACCAGATTGACCATCTGTTCATCACGCATGGCGGGATCTGCAGCAGGATTGTCGATCAAATCCAGACTGTCTGTGGCAGCCTCAGTGAGGCTCTTGATGTCAATGCGCCACCCGCTCAACTTGGCCGCGAGACGCGCATTCTGTCCTTCTCGGCCGATTGCAAGCGATAATTGATCATCCGGCACGACGACAGTGGCCGTCCGTCCGCCAATAGGATCATCATCCAAAAATACTTGTGATACACGTGCGGGACTCAGGGCCTTGGCGATGAAGTTGCGATGATCAGGATCCCACTCGATCACGTCGATCTTTTCGTCATTCAGTTCACGGACAATGCTTTGAATGCGAACACCGCGCATACCAACACAGGCTCCGACCGGATCGACGCCAGGTTGCAACGCAACGACGGCAACTTTCGAGCGCGCACCAGCTTCGCGGGCGATGCTCTTGATATCGACTTGGCCGTTATAGATTTCGGGCACTTCCAGTTCGAGCAGGCGACGCAGTAAGTTGCGATGATTGCGGCTGACAAAGATCTGTGGGCCGCGATTGGTGCGGCGCACTTCGACGATGTAAACGCGGATTTTATCGTGGTGGCGATAGCGTTCTCCGGGTACCGATTGGCTGCGGGGCAGTATCGCTTCGGTACGACCCAAGCCAATGGTGATGTTGCCGCCACTGATGTTCTGGACGGTTCCGTTGACAATTTCACCTTCGCGTCCGGCGAATTCGTCAAAGAGATGGTCGCGTTCAGCTTCACGCACCCGCTGCAAAATCACCTGTTTGGCGGTTTGAGCCGCAATTCGGCCGAAATTGCGCGGTGTACTTTCTGCCATGATCACATCACCGTACTCTGCCGTTGGCGCAAAGCGGCGTGCTTCTTCAAGCAAGATCTCCGTGCGGGAATCTATCACGGAATCGACGACCTCTTTTTCCGCAAAGATGACAATTTCACCTGTGCGCGAATCAATATCGACCGTCACTTCCTGTGAGTTGCTGACGCCTAGATTACGACGATATGCAGAAACGAGGGCTGTTTTAAGTGCCTCGATGACAATATCTGGTGGCAGATTTTTGTTTTTGCACACCTCTTCAAAAGCCAAAATGAATTCGCTCTTCATCCTGTCTGTACCTGTCTGTTTTATCCCTTGTCTACCTGTTGCTGCATCGCCAAATGCAATACGGCTCATGTTGATGATAAACAAAAAAAGTGGGGTTTGCCCACTTTTCGCACCTTCATTATACGCAATACGTAGCTTAACCAGAAAAAGTATATCACGGTACTACGGAGCGTGCAATCTGCGTTAAATTTTTTCCAATGTACTTGTGTTGATTTCACGAACAGTTATCATGAGCTTTGTTTACCGCACATCGTATCTAGAGTTGTACTGAAAAAGACATGAATGCTTCTAGTTTCACGGTTGCCGACTCCGGCACTTTCACAACTTTGTATGATGTTTGCGGTCAATTCCCTAAAACTTATTCATTATGACGCACCTGCCAAATGGTTGCCCATTCCGGGGGTTGGCGGATGATCCCCACACGAAGCTGATCTATCCATCGGAGGGCGTCGTTTGTCGCCGGACAATCCTCCCTGACGAGATTACCTTGTCACATCAGCAGCGTTATTGTTTGACTGAACATCATGTTGCGTGTCCGCTTTACGAGCAACAACAGTTAGTCGCACAACGATTGTCGAGGAGAATTGTCGTGCAGCACAAACGGCGAATGTTACATATGCATTGGTCAACATATGTTTCGTTGCTCGTTGTGTTTGTGGTTATCTTGACGATTTGGCTGCAGAGTCGCACGCCGGCACTATCGGCCGAAGCTGTTTCTCCAACGACATCGCAGTATCTGGTAGCGGCGATCAGCCGGTCTGTTACAGCCACACCACTGCCGGAAGCGACGGCGACGCCGATGGTTGTGGCTACGCTGAGGCCAATCAGGTTGCCGGAACAATTTGCGCTCGTACTAACAGCGACGCCGGTTGCGCCATCCGCATCGTTGATACCGACACCGACCGTGTTTTCGGCCGATGCCGTGACATTAGGGAAAGTCAATATACGTAGCGGCCCAGACATCAGCTTTTCCTGGTTAGGTACAGTTGGCGTTGCAGAGCAATTGACCATCATGGGCCGTAACGCGGCCGGCGATTGGTGGCAAGTATGTTGTGTGAATGACAGCGAAGGCTGGCTGTCGTCAACTATGGCAATAACAGATGTAGCAGGCGAATCGCTACCGGTCGTTCCTGTTCCCACACCCGGCATTACCGTGCTGGCTGAATTGGTCAACGTGCGCTCCGGCCCCGGTTTATCCTATTCCATTATTGGTGTCGCTGCTCGTGATGCTCAACATACTGTGGTTGGACAGGATTTGTCGGGGCTCTGGTGGCAACTGTGTTGTTTCGATGATCAAGTAGGCTGGATACTTGCCGAGACGGCTCATTTTGCCGGTATAGCAGCAGACGTACCGGCCATTCCCGTCCTGCCCCCCACGCCGGCGCCCGATTAGTCATTCAATCCACCGCAGCAGATTGATTGGTTCTTCTTTCGCTTCCCACCGCAACTTACTGCCCCCTTCTGCGTAATGGATATAGAATAAGACAACGACAGTAGCGTGCTTGCTGCTGCACAAAGGAGTGTGCGCAATGACAGATGACAAACAGACAATTGATGGTATGAAAGAAGAAGAACGGCTGAAAATCGAAATTCCTGTAGAAGAGTATGACGAGGCGGGCAAAGGCAATGCTGGCGACGGTGAAGACGTCGTGAGGCAATTGCGCGATCTAGGACGTCAAATGGGCGAAACGCTGCGCCTGGCCTGGGAAAGCGAAGAAGTCAAAAAGGTCGAAAAGGAAGTGCGCGAAGGCGTACATATGTTTGCGGCTGAGCTGGACAAGGTTGTCCGTGAAGTGCGCGAAGGTGATGCCGGTCAGCGTATTCGCGCGGAAGCGGACGAATTCAAGGAGCAGGTACAAACGGGAGACTTCGGCCGAAAAGTGGCCGGTGGCCTTTCTCAGGCGTTGGGTTGGCTCAGTGCTGAGCTAGACAAGCTTTCCGCACAGATGACGCCGGCCGGCAAAGAAAAGTCGCCGAACGACGATGTGTCTGACGCCGACAAGTTATAATCGGCCGAAGTCATAAGCAGAAATAACAACGCCCGTCCAACATCGGACGGGCGTTTTCTTGTCAGAGTTTAAAAACTGAGCTCATATGACTAACTCAGTTTCGTGAATTCACTTATTATGCAGCCGCTTTCATGTCAACGTGCTGCAACACACGCGACACAATTGCATCTTTGGGCATCACGCCGACGATGCGATCCACCACCTGCCCATTCTTGAACAACATCAATGTCGGAATGCCCATGACGCCGTAGCGTCCGGCAGTTTCCGGATTGTGATCGATATCGAGCTTGGTGACTTTTATGTAATCCCCATATTCGGCGGCGATATCTTTAACCGTCGGTGCTATCATACGGCACGGACCACACCAAACGGCCCAGAAATCGACCAACACCGGAATTTCTGCTTCGAGAACTTCAGCTCTGAAATCACTATCATTAATATTTAAGGGACTACCCATCGTTAACTCCTTGCCTGTTTATGTCAATTCAAATTTGTTCGGCCGACCCAAAATAATTGTCAAACCTGTTCACACCTATTGATGCAGTCGTCATCCCATTTCTTACTTACGACTCGCCCCAATCAAATCAAACCGCTACACTTTAGCACAGCGTCGTTAGATTGGGATCAGAAATCAGCAACAGCGCGACGCTGATAACAGATTTTATACATTATGACGGATTTTGCACAAACCCGACAGGCAGTTGTTTTGATTGTTGTTCCCGACATGCCGGACATTCAGTCAGAGGATGATGTGGCGCACATTATCGCCGATCGACTGCGCGCAGCCGATCTGATGCTGCAGCCCGGAGATGTCATCGCTGTTGCGCAAAAGATCGTCTCGAAAGCGGAGGGGCGGTTTGTCGATCTGACCAGTGTACAACCCGATAGCGCAGCAGTTGAGGTGGCACAGCAGACGGAAAAGGATCCGCGTCTTGTGCAAGTGATTCTCGATGAGAGCGATGAAATTTCGCGGATGGCGCCTGGCGTATTGGTCGTGCGGCATAAATTGGGTTTTGTCAGTGCCAACGCAGGGATCGATCGCTCCAATACAGGTCAGAATGATGAGAATGTCGTGTTGTTGTTGCCGGTGGCGCCGGATATTTCGGCCGAAAAAATCCGGCAATCTCTGCAAACGGCGTTCGGTGTCCCGGTCGGTGTCGTCATCACTGATAGCCACGGACGCCCTCATCGGTTGGGCACGCTTGGCGTCGCCATCGGTGTGGCCGGCATCCCCGCCCTGTGGGATCGGCGTGGTGAGCCTGATCGCTACGGTCGTATTCTGCAACACACTGATGTAGGCGTCGCTGATGAGATTGCTGCTGCCGCCGGGTTGCTGATGGGGCAAGGGGCTGAAGGATCGCCGGTTGTCTTGCTGCGCGGACTGCAGCTGCCGCAGGACGACGGTAAGGCCGGCGATTTAATTCGGCCGAAAGCCAAAGACCTCTACCGCTAACGGAACAGCCATGCAAGGTACATTTACCATCGGCGGTGTCACATTCGATAAACGGCTGACCACCGCTATCATCCTCACGACATTACTGGCTTTATTCGATTATTATGGACGCGATCTGCTTGCCAACGATGCCTACAATCGCTTCGTCGTCTACTTTTTTGTGCCACTTCTCGTCATTGTGTTTGTTTTCCGCGATAAACCGGCACACTACGGACTGCGTATCGGCCGATGGCGTGAGGGGTTGCTCTGGGTCGTCGCTGTTTGCGCCGTCATGGCCTTGATTTTGCTCACGTTGGCAGCCACACCAGAGATGCGTGCTTTTTACACCAGTCGTGCGCCTGATTCAGTTACCGGAATCATTGTCGAAAATGGATTCGAAATGTTCGGCTGGGAATTTGTCTGGCGCGGTTTTCTGCTGTTTACCATGGCGCAGACGTTGGGGCCGGGCGCGGCCATCTGGTTGCAGGCTGTGCCGTTCACTTTCATGCATCTGGGTAAACCTGAGGCCGAAACGTTGACAACGCTCTTTGGGGGCGCCGGATTCGGTTTCATTGCCTGGCGCACACAATCATTCTATTATGGCTGGCTCATCCACTGGTTCCTCGGTGCGTTCACCATGCTCGTCGCTACCGGCGCGATTTGAGCCGAGCTGCCCCGCTTGTCCCGCTCCTATCCCAAAAGTAGCGATTCACAACTTGACGATACGAACATGCGTGCTAAAATAGAGCAAAGATCAGCGGGAGAGGATGGTTCATGGCGAAAAAATCCCCACTTGAATTGACACCGACAGACGCGCGACGCCTCGCCGTTACGCGCCAGCGGCTGGCTGGCCCGCGTGCACCGGCGACGTCCGACGGCATTTACGACGTGTTTCGCGACATCGGCTGCGTGCAGATTGATCCGATTCGTGCTGTCGAACGCACGCAATATCTGGTGCTTCGGAGTCGGTTGGGCGCGTTCAACTACGATGACTTTCACCAGTTGTTGTACCAGGATTGGAAACTGTTCGAATATTGGGCACACGCAGCGTCGTTTGTGCTGGTCGAAGATTATCCGTTGCACCAGGCTATGATGCGCAATTGGGCTCAGGGTGACCGTGCATGGAATAAACGCGCGCGTCGCTGGATGCAGGAGAATGATGCGTTTCGGCAGTATGTGTTGGCTGAAATCGGCCGAAACGGTCCCCTCGCCTCCACCCAACTCGAAGACCGCTCGACCTACGCCTGGCCATCGAGCGGTTGGACCAACAATCGCAACGTCGGCATGATGATCGACTTTCTGTGGACACGCGGCGATCTCGTCGTTGCCGACCGTGACCAACTGCATCGCAAATGGGGGCTGACCGAGAATTATTTAGCGCAAGCGCAAGCTACTGAGCCATGGCCGGATGAACAAGTCACGTCTATCGCTGCACAAAAAGCAATCCAGGCGCTCGGCGTTGCCACAGAAAAACAAATCAAACAACATTTTATTCGCAACCGCTACAAAGGATTGTCCAAAACGCTGCGCAAATTGGCAGCGGTAGGTCAAATCGTCCCCGTCATTATTCGTGACGGTTCGGCCGAATGGCCGGGCGATTGGTACGTGCACAGCGCCGATATGCCGTTGCTGGAAACATTGCGCAATGGTGGTTGGCAGCCACGCACGACGCTGTTGTCGCCGTTTGACAATCTGATTTGCGACCGCGATCGCACTGAATTGATGTGGGATTTTTACTTCCGCATTGAGATTTACGTGCCCAAGAAGAAGCGGCAGTTCGGCTATTATGTGCTGCCTATTTTGCACGGTGATCGGTTAATCGGCCGAATCGATCCCAAAATGGATCGCAAAACCAACACCTTGCACATTCACAATATCTATGCTGAAGACGATGCCCCCGACGACAACGCGACGCTGGCACAAATCGCCAACGCCATCGTGGAATTGGCTCGATTTCTCGGCGCAAACGACATCATACTCGACAACGTGCCGCCACAATGGCATGCCGTGCGCACTTTGTCCATATCGTAACACACTGTTTTTTCTTTGCTGCAATGTGAAGCTGCTGAATGGGGATTAGCGTTCGTCAAATGCGATGATTTCGCTGTCACCGCTGGGTCCGTTACGGGATAGGACAGTTGCTTCTGAATACCGAATGCGCTTCTCGGATGAGCCGAAGCGCTCAATGATTACATAATCCGTTGGCACAATTGCATCTTCCGCATGTAACCGGGCTAATTCACGCGCATCAAACCACGCCACCGGCCCTTCTGCTTGTTCCTGGGCCATTCCATTTCTGACGACGACATCGCAAATAAAAAGCAGGTAATGTCCGCCTTCGCTGACATCATCATCAGGTGCAACGCGTTCATTGACTATACCGCGCAGCGCCACAAAGTCACAATCGAGACCGGTTTCTTCCTTGACCTCGCGCACCGCAACGGCATCGAGCGCTTCGCCGAAATCCCATTTGCCGCCAACGAGCGCCCACTTACCCTGATACGGTGGCTGCAAGCGTTTGATCAACAACATCTTCTCACCACGGCGAATGAGCGCCAACATCGATGGCATCGGGTTTAGCTGACTGCGCCAGCGCCGGCCAATCGGCAATTGAGGCAGTGTGTCAAAGTGGGAAATCATGACGAAATGGAAGGCTGGTGGTTGGTGGGATAGTTTGTCGGGCGGTTGCCAGGTATTCAGCTAACAGCCTATAGAGCTTTCTCGTAAATATTGAAGCGTTGATACACTCTGGTTCCCATTTCTTGGACCGGTTTGTTCATGGCGTCATTGTTCTCAAGAATCCACGAAGCTTCGTACTCGAGGTAACCTACTTCGGCAGCCGCCATGAGCGTTTCGTACATGAGCAGCGCGTCGATACCGCGCATGCGATATTCGCGCAAAACGCCCATCATGAAGACACGCAAACGGGTCAATTTGCGCCGTTTCGTCAGCACGCGCAGTGCGGAAAAGTAGGCACTGACCGTGTTGGGTTTCGGCCGATATCTGATCAGCAACTCATTGATGTCCGGCAGCGGAATCATCAAACCGATGGCCTCACCATCAATTTCGGCCATAAACGACACGCGCGGATCGACAAACAGTTTGAGTCCTTCGGCGATATGCTCCAGTTCCGCGTCGGTCAGCGGCACAAACCCCCAATTTTTCTCCCAGGCACCGTTGTAAATGCGTTTGATCCGCTCCAATTCCCCATCCCAATCCTTGAGATTGAGATTGCGCAGCGTTACCTTGTTGCGCCGACGGGCTATATCTGCTACTCGCACAAACTTGGGTGGCACATGGTTGAGCAAATGCTCGCGGTCGGCGTACCATGCCAGCGTCCCCATTGCTTTGACAAACCCCTCATTTTCCACCAGCGTCTGGTAATAAGGCGGATTGTGTGTCATGTAGAGCATCGGCGGCGTGTCAAATCCTTCGATTTTCAGCCCGGTAGGATCATTGGTCGACAGGTTTTCAGGGCCGATCAGCTTGTTCAGGCCTCGCGCACGCGCCCATGTCTCGACAGTGTCAAACAGCGCGTGCGCCACTTCCGCATCTTCAATAGTTTCAAACAGTCCAAAATGGGCAGCCTGCTCCTCATGAAACTCATTGTGGCGCGGATTTTCGACCGCTGCAATTGTGCCGACTGGTTTGCCATCGCGGTAGGCGATAAACAACTGCACTTGCGCGTGCTCAAAAAACGCATTCTTCTGGGGATCGAGAAATTCCTGGCGCTCGAAGTAGAACGGCGGTACCCAATAGGGATCGTCAGCGTAAATTTTCCAGGGTAGCTTAATAAATTCGTCGCGTTGTTTCTTGGTCTCGACCGGTTCTACAGTTATCATAAGTCACTCTCGCTGCAAGTATTGGGGCAAGTATAACGTGAATCGTTGATTTGTCGTGCGTGACTTCCAGACTGCTTTGATTGCAATGTTTATCGGCCGATGACTGTCATGGTCGCTTATTGGCAAAACGATTGGTCTGCAGATTCCGGGCACGCTTGCGACTCATGCGGATTTCTTTCTCGATGCGGCGTTTGTACGGATAGAAGTCCACCTGCATCGTATGACGCGGTGAGGTGACATAGCGCTTCTGCAGTGTCCGGCGATCTCTGGCAATGCTGTTGCGCATGGCGTGTTTTGTCGGCAGTGCCAAAGAGCCGTTGAGAACACCCGCCACCCATCGCGCCTGCAACTCAGCCAGCGGCATGATAGCGCCCAGCGGCTGAATGAAACCGATGAAGTACAGGTCGGGATGATCGGGCGCAACGACGTAATGGTAAAGTGGCAGTTGATTATTGTTGATCTCAAAAAAGCCGGGATCGAAGAACGGAAACGTGATCAGGTAGCCGGTAGCGTAAATGATCACGTCGATTTGCTCTGCGCTGTTGTCTTCAAAATGGACCACATCGCTTGCCAGTTCGCGCACGTCGGGTTTCATGATAATGTGCCCGCTCTTGACCCGGTCGAGCAGCTCGCCGGACATGGTGGGGTGGGCTTGATGGAGACCGTGTTTCGGCCGATAGACACCATACCGCGCCTGATCACCCACATCGATTGCCAGCAACAGTTTGAATGTAGCCATTTGCACAGCGGGAGGCAGCCAGGACGAAAGTGGTGTCACCCATTTGTCAGTCGGTCGTCCCAACAGATAGCGTGGAATAATCACGGCACTGCGCCGCGTCGAAAGAAAGGTTTGTTTGCTCAGCAACGCGACTTCACAGGCAATATCGACGGCTGAATTACCGATGCCGACTACCAGAACCCGCTTGCCTGCAAACGGCCGATTGCTGCGATAGGCACGTGAGTGCAGCGTTTCACCGGCAAATGGTCCCGGAAAATCAGGTATGTGCGGGTTCCAATGGTGACCATTGCACACCAGCACAGCGCGATAATGCACCGTTTTCGTCGCATCACTATCCAGATTGCGCACCGTGACGAAGTAACCGCCGACGCTGGCTACGGGAATCGGCGCGACGCGCTCCACTTTGGTGCGAAACGTGATGTGGTCACGGAGACCGAACTGGTCAGCATATTGCTCAAAATAGGCCAGCACTTGCGTGTGGTGCGGGTAGTTGGGATAGCTTTCCGGCATGGGAAAGTCAGAAAATGCCATTCGATCTTTGGATGTATCGATATGCAGCGTTTCGTATGCCGCCGAACGGCCATTGTCGTTGTTGAAACGCCAGTTGCCGCCAATGTCAGAACCCATTTCGAAGCAGTCAAACGGGATTCCGTGCTCTTTGAGTGCCTTAATTGTTGTCAGACCGGCCGAACCGGCACCAATAACGCATACTTTTTGGGGCATGGAAAATCCTGTAGCACGTAAAAGAGGTGGCGCTGCGAACCTGTAACTGGGCTTACTCGCTGCGCAGATCGATGACTTTACCCTCGGTTATGGCGCACAATACCTCCGGCGCGATGGGAAAAACGGTGTTGGGTGTGCCGGCAGCCGCCCATATTTCGTCAAATTGCATCAAATCGGCATCGATAAAGATAATCATCTGTTCTGCATGGCCGAAGGGCGGCACACCACCGATGGCGAATCCGGTCGCGGCGCGGACTTGGTCGGCGTCGGCGCGTTTGACCTTTTTTCGGCCGATACCCAATTCGCCCGCCAATTTCTTCGTATCGAGCATATTGGCACCCGATACCAACGCCATTACCGGCGCATCGTTGGCGGTAAAACACAGGCTCTTGACAATCTGCGCCACGTCACAGCCAATTGCATCTGCTGCGGCTTGCGCAGTGCGCGTCGATTGGGCAAATTCCACGACGTCAATGGACAAACCGCGTTCCGCTGCGGCAGCGACGACCCGTTGTGTAGCCGGATGCATTACGTGTCTGCTCCCGATTCATCCTCTTGTCCGTCATAGTCAGGATCGGCTTCACGCCCCATCGTGGCCCGGCCGATAAAAACAAGTAATATCATCGCCAGCAGCAGATTGAGGCTGTTGAATAGCAGCGAATACAGGATAGCATTGACAAAATTGACGGTTTCATTGAGAAAGATGAGGAATGTGATGACCGTTACAGTAGCGCAATAGGCTCCCACGATCGAAAGTGCTGGCTGCGGATCGTAATATTGAAAGACGGACTTGCCCGCTTTGCGCGCACTGTAAGCCAGGCCAACGGCAATGGCAATGAGATCGGCGAAGAAGACGATAGGTATCAAAATAAAGAAGCTGTTGGGCATGTGGCACCCTGTTTTATATTGGTTGGTACAGCAGTCGCAAAGTCAGCGGCAACCGATTACGGTGATACCCGCCACCATAAGCCGTTCGATGAGATGTGAGCTGTTGACAAAGATGCAACAGGTGACGGCCATCGCTGTGCAAAAATTCTCGCTTGCACTTGTCACCATTGTAGCGCAAAATTCGGGTAAGTATGAGTCAAACAGCAGGTAGTTCAGGTCGGATGAACGTGTGGTGGGAGGCATTTCGGCCAAAAACCTTGCCACTTGCCCTCGCCTGCATCTTTATGGGCTTATTTCTTGCCGCCGCTGCCGGACCGCTCAACTGGCCGGTCGCCGTCTTGACCGTCGTTACAGCTACCTTGTTGCAAATCCTTTCCAACCTTGCCAATGATTACGGCGATGCAGTCCACGGCGTGGACGTGGAACGGCTCGGCCCGAGGCGCATGGTGCAATCCGGCCAGATTACCAAAGCGGAGATGAAACGCGCCATCATCATCTGTGCCCTGCTGGCGATGGTTTGCGGGTTAGCGATGGTACTGTACTTGTTTGGGCTGCAAAACAGCGTGCTGGTGCTGGTTTTTCTGGCACTGGGCGGGGGCGCTGTGTGGGCGGCTATCGCGTACACTGCCAGCAAGAATCCATACGGCTACATGGGTCTGGGCGATTTGTTTGTGCTGATCTTTTTTGGCTGGGTGGGCACTATCGGCACCTATTTTCTACAGACGTTGCAATTCGACTGGATACTGTTTCTACCGGCGACGAGCGTCGGGTTGTGCGCCGTCGCTGTGCTCAATATCAACAACATTCGCGACATCGATACGGACAAAGCAGCCGGTAAACGATCAGTTCCCGTGCGCATCGGCCGAAAAAATGCGCAAATCTACCATTGGTTGCTCATCTTGATCGCCATTGCGTTATTAACCGGTTACGTCATCATTACGTACCGTAGTCCGTGGCAATTCCTCTATCTGATCAGTATCCCCTTGCTCATTCGCAGCGCATTGGCTGTGTGGCGATCAGAAACACCGCCACAGGTCGCGCCGCAACTCAAACACATGTCGCAGGCAACTTTGATCTTCGTGATCACGTTCGGCATCGGCCAACTGTTGTAATCCTTTCAGGTTTGGATGAGTGCGATTCGGCCGAAATCAAGGCGCGGCTCTTACCGACGACAGCCAATGTCGGCTGACAGTGAGCAGCACAATGGTTGCAATGAGCCAGATTGCGCCTAGTGTAAACAGCCAGTTTGCTGACAGTGCTGTCAGTCGCGCGAGAATGGCGGGAAATTCCAGTTGCGCCCAGTTCATCAGGAAGATAAACGGGTACGCGAAGAAAAACGGCAGTGCGATGGGTACCAGTAACAACGCGCTGAGAACGACGGTCTTTTCGGCCGAAAATCGCGTCCGCATCCCGACAATCAACAATCCGATACCGACGAGATAGAGCAATAGCGACAGGTTGAACAAATTGCCGAGGACGGCTGTAGACGTGTCGATGTCAAAAAACCATATGCGAACGTAGTCCAATTCAGCCGCCACCCACCATGACGTTAAAAAACTGCCGAGATTGATGAACAGGGCGACTAAAATCAGCGCTGCGCCCCAACGACCGTGACGACCCAGATTTCGGCCGAATTGCCAGATCAACCACACCAGCAACATGCCCAATACAAGCGCCGCAGTCCCGATCATCGTCGGTGCAAACCATTCCACGACCTGCCCAAACGACGGCGGTGGATTGCGGTAGGCCATCGTGCTGCTATTCCGGTATACCTGCGCGTATGAAATCAACAATCCGTTGATCAGACTGACGCCAACTGTCACCAGCAGACTCAGCCTCAAATTGCCGCGCCGGACAATCACATAGGCTGCCCCTGCGGTCAGTAGCCAGATCAACAGATTGATGGGTTCACGCACTTTCGGATCGACAAATTCCCGCACAGGTGACCAAAATACGGTCACGACCGGCAGCGCCAGCAACATCCCCTTGAACGGATCATCGCGCATAATTTTGAATAACCAGACGACGATCAGCCACGGCAGCACGACAAACAAAACAACGGTGCTGTTGTTTAGGGTTTGAGTTGGTTGCCACATGCTGAGCAGATAGAAAAACGGCACCGCCAAGGCGACACCCCAGTACAGATACCAACTGGCTGACCAACGCGGCCAGCCGTTGCGCCAGGCATAGATCAGAACAAGGAACAGCAATGCCGCAACCGATAACGTGATGATCAATCCCAAAAGCGATGATCCGTTTTGCGGCCACGGCACGATCTCAAATGCATAGAAGAGAGACGGTATAGCTTCGATCAGGACAATTAACAACGCGGGTAGTGCTGCCAGCCACGCATCGCGGCGCGTACCGGGATCATCGACAGAGCCGAGTAGCAGGAGAGGTTGGGAGTGGATCGTACCCATGGCGAGTACCTCCTTGCGTCTTGCTGTTGTGTGTTCGCGCCACAGCGCCCGGGGTAAATCGCGCAGCTCACGCACAAAGATGCGCAGTAATGAGAAAGTGTTGATCTCGGCCGAATTGCCCACCGCGTCCGCAAACACATCGATCATTTCAATTCCGTACTCATCCTGAAATGAGCGCGGATATAATTGAAGCAGCCAGCCGTAAACGGCAGTTAACAGGGATTGCAGCCGCATCACTCACCCCGCCATGACCTGCACGTGTGCTGCCAGCAGCGCTCGCAACCGGTCTGCTTCTGCATTGAGGGCACGCAGCCCCAATTCTGTCAGACGATACGCTTTGCGGTCGCGTCCGCCGCTGTAGTCGGCTTCGTCAAAGCGTTCGATCCAGCCGTCGTTGACGAGGCGCTTGATGGCACCGTACAGTGTGCCGGTGCTCAATTGCATGCGCCCGTCGCTCAGATCGGCAACTGATTTCATGATCGCGTAGCCGTGTTGCGGGCCGGCTGCAAGACTGAGCAGGATGAGATAAGTCGATTCAGATAAGGGGGCAAATGGCTGACTTTCCAAGGCGGTGCTCCTGTGCTGACGTATCAGTGCGCGACATGTCGTATGGCGACATATTAGCACGCAATTCGGCCGATGTCAAGTTCGGTGATGCGCAAATGACGTGGCGCGGTATCGGCCGCGACGCGCAGAAACCGGGTTTTCCCCAAAAACCCGATTTCTCATTCATTCAGTCAGCCTGCCGCCGGGCAATGGCACAGCGAAACCCAACCGTAACATCGTTGCGATAACCGGGATGCAAGCGCGTATTGGGATCGATGGCGCTGCGGTTAGCGGCCCGCAAACTAATCGGGCTGTCATTACTCCATGAACCACCGCGTACCATGCGCACCTCAGCGCCGCCCTGCACTGTGGTGCCGCTCTCCCAGCCGGTGAGACACCATTCGCGCACATTGCCGCTCATATCCATGACGCCCAGCGGCGATGCGCCGTCCGGATACGCATCGACCGGCGTCGTCGTGTCGATGACGCGATTCCAGTTACACCATTCGGCCGATGGCTCGTCGTTGCCCCACGGAAACTCATACCCTGCATCACCCTGGGCGGCACGCTGCCACTGTTGTTCGGTCGGTAGCCTGATCGCCTGGCCCGTCACGGCGCTGCGCCAACGGCAAAACGCCATCGCTTCATACCACGATACGCCAACGACAGGATGATTCGGCCGATTCCATTCACGGCTGTGCCAGAAGCGCGGTTCGCTCCAGCGCTCTTTGTGCAGACGTGCCCACCCGTCATCACACCACCAGTCGCGCCGGCGATAACCGCCCTCGTCAACAAACAGGGCAAATTGGGCATTGGTGACCGGAAAGCGTCCCATCAGGAAAGGTGCCACCGCAAACTCAGTCGGCTGTGCCAAATAGCCGCCGGTTTCCAGCAGCACGCGTCCGGGCGGAATGGCAACCCATAGTTCGACTTTATGTGTCATAGTTGATGTCAAGCCTCCGCGACAGGTGCTGCAACTGACAGGAAATCGGCGATCAAATCCGTTACATTGAGCAGCGCATGTCCGGCGTACGGCAGAATAATGGCCGCCACATCCGGCAGCAGCAGACGCAGACGCGCTGCAATCTTCTCGTTGTCGCGAATGACATCTTGGCCGCCGCCGATGAGCAGCGTCGGCATCGTCAACCGACCCAGTTCGTCGTCACTGAACAGCGGCACCACGCCGATGCGCGCATTGAAATTGCTCGTCACCATCGTCGTGATCTCCTCGACGCCGTCCGGCACGGGTTGATCGCCAAACAGGATGCGCGTCATGCGCCGTGCACCCCATTGACCGAGCAGCATGTACAGCACCGCGCGTGGCAAAAACGATACCTTGTCAGCCACGACGCCGCCGGGTGCGAGTAGGACGAGCCGTTCGACCCGCTCCGGTGCCGAGACGGCAAACTTGAGCGCCGTCCAGCCGCCTTGCGAGATGCCGCAGAGCGTGGCGCGCTCGATGCCGAGGCCGTCGAGTATATCGGTCATCCAGTCGGCATAAGCGGGTGAATCCCATTTCGGCCGATTGGGAGCGCTTTTGCCCGGTTCTCCGATCAAATCGACAGCAAACACGCGGTGGGTGCGGCTCAACACAGGCATATCACCACGCCAAACGGCCGAATTGCTGCCGGCGCCGTGCAGCATAACCAGCACCGGCAAAGCCGGATCGCCGCAAGCAATGACAAAGGTCTCACCGTGGCGCGTGGCAATGGTCAACGCCTGATACGGAACCGGCCAGTGCGCCAGCATATCGTCATACATCGCCATGATGGCTTGTCGGCCCGCCTCTGATTTGTAAATCGATTTCTCATTCATGATAATGCTCCCGTTTGCCTCCGTGTACGCTACAGTGCGGCCAGATCGGCGCGCAATGCGCGCACCCATTGCAGCTCATTCTCGTAAAAAGCGATCCAATTCGCGGCAATGTTGCGCCAGATCAATGTTTCGCGCGCGGTACGCTGCGGCGTGGCCGTATTGCGGCTTTCCTGTTCGCGCACCATCAAATATTTGACGCGCACTTCTTCTTCGTAGGCGGCCAACTGCGCGTCGAGTTCCGCGTCGTCGAGCTGTGCCGTCCACGCTAACTGGACGTGAAACGGGTTGCGCAACTGCGGTAATTCCGGCGGCGTCAATGCCCAATCGCGCAAGGCAGCCAATCCGTTTGTCGTAATGGTATACACCTTGCGTGATGGGCCGCTTTCCTGATGTTCCGTGACCCTGGTCACGAGACTGGCCTGGTGCAAATCGACCAGCGCGCGATAAATCTGGTTGTTGTTGCCCGACCAGTACAGGGTAACGGATTCGGAAAACAGCTTTTTCAAATCGTATCCGGTTAACGGTTCCCGGCTGAGGAAGCCCAGAATGGCGTATTGAATCGTCATGTTGTTTTCCTAGTACACTATGTTATTAGTAACATATGTTAGCAGATGGAGGCGAGTATGTCAACTGGCAACAGAAAGCACCCGTTGGGGGAGTTACTGGCTTTCAAAAACCGAGTTTTTTGGAAAAACTCGGTTTTTTAGGTTTTTATCAAGATTGTGGCCGATAAACCCGGTAGATGATGCTATGCACCGGCAGCATGAAGTTGCGCTGCGCTGCCGACGGCACAAATGTCTTTTCGCCGACGCGCACGCCGCCGACTGCTTCCTGCATCTTGATCGACGCGATGTTGGCGACATTGGGTGTACCTTCTACGGCGACGCAGTCGGTGTGGGCAAACAGGTAAGCGATGAGGCCGCGTTTGACTTCGACGCCGTACTTGTGGCCCCAGAACTCAGGCAGCAATTTGACGTCGGTGCGGGCGATGCCGGCAGCATCAGGACCATACAGCTTGCACTCCCCAATCGGGTCGCCGGTTGCTTTGCCGGTGATGACGAGTAATCGGCCGAAAACACCGTCCGGCTGCTGCGCGATCATGGCACAGATGGCATCGTGTGTGATGTGGATACCGTGGGGAAAGCCGACGAATTGCGTCAC
>JAMLHW010000004.1 GCA_023954475.1 Anaerolineae bacterium | reverse complement strand
GACAATGCGATGTTGTGGCGACAGTTTGCAGCGGCGCTTGACTCGTTTGGCGCTGCGCTGCGCAATTGTCCCGATACACTTTGGGAAAAGCAGTTGTGGGAAGACGAGCCGGATCAATGGGTGGCTGCCGGTTTTTCAGCATACTGGTACCTTTGCTACCATACGCTTTTCTGGCTCGACCTCTATTTGACTGGAACAGAAGATGGTTTTGTGCCCCCGGAACCGTTTGAACTGGTTGAGATGGAGGCAAACGAACAGCTTCCGCAAACCTATACGCGTGCAGCCCTGCTGGGTTATCTGGAGATTTGTCGTCAAAGAACTGAGGAAACGATTGCCTCACTGACAGGTGAGCAGGCTCGCCGCCTATGTTCGTTTCCCTGGGGAGAGGTGCCTTACGCGGAATTGCTGATGTATACCATGCGGCATGTGCAGGAACACGCCGCGCAACTGCATCTGTTTCTGGGACAGCAGACAGATGCACCTGCTACATAGCTTCAATGTCATGAACACCAAAGCTCATGAGAGATGAACGATTCATAGCAGTCCATCGTGGTGGTCCGCTCACGCTTGAACGACATCGTCTCCTGGCGATGTGGTCGGCCGAATGTGCAGACCATGTACTCTCGTTATTCACCAGCCACAAGCCAACGGATCATCGGCCACAAGCAGCCATTGACGCGGCTCGCGCCTGGTCGCACGGCGAAATCACAGTTGGCACAGCGCGTACCGCCGCCGTTGCTGCCCATGCCGCTGCACGCGAGGTGGATAGTGACGCTGCCCGTTATGCTGCGCGTGCTGCCGGTCATGCTGTGGCGACAGCGCATATGGCAGACCATGCGCCCGGCGCGGCGATGTATGCGCTCAAGGCTGTCCGAGCAGCGACGGGTTCGGAGGAAGCAATGGCAGAAGAACACAAATGGCAATTAGCCTGCTTGCCGGAGGAGATTGGTGAACTTGTCGTGTCCACTTTTGAGCAGAAGTTTGCTTTTCTCGGATTGTAAGTTGACCGGCTAGCCGATGCGTTGATCGCAGGCATTGCGCATACCGCAGGCGGCACAGCGCTGCGGCTGGGCGTGGTTGCGGTTGACATCGAAGGCGCTCATGTCATGGCGCATGTCGGTGAGGGTGTCCAGGAGTTGTTCTTCAAGCTGGGGCGTGTAGGCGATGGAAAAGGCGCGGTCGCGATACTGGATGATCCCGTGATTCGGCCGAATGCCATATGCCTCGCTCACCAGCAGACAATACGCCGCCACCTGCATCACATGCGAATGATGAGGTTCAATTGGTGCAGCACGTGATTTGATCTCCACCGGGACAATCATGCCGTCGCGCTGCTCTACCAGATAATCCGGCTTGCCCGCCAGACGCAGTGTCGGGGATGCCAGCGGCGCACTTTGCGGGTGCCAGATGCCATTGTCAGCATAGAGAACTTTGCCCGGCGGCAAGCCGGCTTTTTGTCGCTTCTCGACGCTGGACATGCGTATCCAGAGCAACGTAGCCAGCAGCAGCATAGCGATTCCAAACGCCAACAACCCCTGCGCTAACATGCATCACCACCGCTAAACTATTTGCAAGAACCACCACAGCAAAGCGAGTGTTGTTGCAATGCCCATTATCCATAAAGCGATGCGATAGATCTGTTGCAACCGTACGCCGCTGCGAACTTGTTTGTAATGTTGCTGATGGTAACTGGCGCCGCCCTGCATTTGATCCAGATTGACCGAGCGGTAACCGACCATACGCCGCAGCCACCATGCCCGGCGGCAATAGATATATTCACCAATCTCGCTTACACGAACCCATTGATCGCTCATATGTTCTAGTTTAACTGAAAAGTAAATGGCGATCAAGCGTCTCTCAGGAAGATGCTGGAAATGGTCTGATAGGTTTATGAAGTTGTCATGCATGTCGATCAGTGTTGCGATAAAATTGGCTCAACTTCTGGAGGAGCCAATGATGAAGTGGATGCAATGGTTGGCATGCGTATTCGTTTTTCTGATTGTGATCGTGACTGCATCGGCTACGGTGCAGGGTGATGCGTCTGGACAGGTTTCGGCCGAACTTTATTTGCCGATAGTCGTAGTTCCATTACCGCCACCGCCACCACCCGTCATCTATCCATTCGGCCGAGCTACCAATCTCGGCAATAATTACAACATCACTGCCATCACCCATGCCGGTGATGATCGCCTGTTTATTGCCGTGCAGCGCGGCATCATTTACGTTATGGAAGTTGCCCCGGATGGTATGTCGGGCACTGCTCTGGCGACGCCGTTCCTCAACATCTCCGGTTCAGTCCAATCGATCTGGGATCCCGATTCAAACTGGGAAGAAGGGTTGCTCGGACTCGTCTTTCACCCCAACTATGCGGCTAACGGGCAATTCTTCGTCAGTTACACTGAAACCGATACGCACGACATCATTTTGGCGCGCTTCAACGTCTCGGCTTCTGATCCCAACCAGGCAGATCGCAACAGCTATGTCGAGTTGTTACGGCAGCCCAAACCGGTTTTTACCAACGACACGGGCGAGCATATTGGATTGGTGCACAACGCCGGCGCATTGCACTTTGGTCCGGATGGGTACTTGTACATGTCCATCGGCGACGGTGGTCCCGACCCGACCCAGGTAGCGAGTCGTCCTGCCGATATTTTCAAGAACGGCCAGCGCCGCGACACGTTGTTAGGCAAGATTCTGCGCATCGATGTTGACAGGAATGATGGTTCGGCCGATTGTGGTGTCGGCAATTACGCGATCCCGGCGAACAATCCATTTGTCGATGGCCCCGGCGGCCTTTGTGACGAAATCTGGTCGTATGGCTGGCGCAACCCGTGGCGATTCAGCTTTGATACACTAACCGGCGACCTGTTCATTGGTGAAGTGGGAGAATACGTACACGACGAGATCGATGTCGAACCGGCCGGTTTCGGTGGCCGCAACTACGGTTGGCGTTGCTATCAGGGCACATGGCAGCACACAACAGAATGTGACGGTCAGATGTTGACTTTTCCGGTTTACGAATACTACATCGACGACGGTACGTCGGTGATCGGTGGCTTTGTCTATCGCGGTGCGACGTATCCAAGTTTGTATGGTTTGTATCTGTTTACTGATTTTTATGATCGCACGATTCAAACGCTATCGGCCGAATATCCCAATTTGCCACCGAAAGATCTCATTGCCGCTGATGCAACAACCCCACGCTGGACGACGTTTGGTACAGATGTCAACGGCGATATCTATCTCGGTGGGATTTATAACCCGATGATTTACAAAATAATCGTACCGGACAATTAGCCTCGACGAAACCGGGTTCTCGCCAAAAATGTGCCGTCACAGCTACGGTGCGCTGATTTCGATCACGCCTACGTGCTGCTCATCGCCGTAACGAACGCCGGTCGCTAACTCATACAAACCGGCATACACAGCGTAGCTGCCAGGTGCAATTGTCTCCGGCACATCGATCAAACGGGTATCAGCGACGACTTCGCCGGGCTGCCACCACGATGTGCCATACCAACCGGCCACCGGTGGCCCGTCACTTTGGGCGACGATTTCATTATTTTCCAACGAACGGACATGCACATAAACCTGATAATCTTGCGCCACCGAATTGCCCAACTGCCATTGCAATGTCGTAGCGACCGTTTCACCTGCTTGCCAGACTGGCGGTAAATCGGCAGCGACAAGGTTTAAGGGCACCGGTGGAATCTCTGCTGCATTTCTTATGTCGATCCGCGCTACCAGCCGCACATTTCCCACAAATGTATCGGCCAACGGTGTTCCGTCAACTGTGAAGGCGGGTAGTCGTTTGCTCAAATCTTCTGTGATCAGCCCCGCTTCGAGCTTGTAGACCAGTGTGCGCGTCACGTTGTCCCAGGTGCGCACGACGACGCGGTCGCAAAAGATGTCACCTGGCTGCCACGCCGCGGTCGGATAGGTTCCCAGTCCGGGGACGGTGTAGCGATTGGCGACGACGGCATTGTCCGGCCCGACGAGATGGAGAAAAACGAGGTAATTGTCTTCGGCCGAATCGAGTACGCGCCAGCAAACCTCCACCGGCAGCAAAGCATCTGCATCGACGCTGGTTTGCAGCGGTGTCACAGCGATCAACTCCGCCACATCGCCAAACCGCCACCCCAGCGACGGTGGCAGCGCGGCGACTTTGCGCTCGGACAACGGTTGTGGATGGTAAGTCGGCTGCAAAATGACGACAGGCGTCAACACCGCCAGCACGAGCACAATGACGTTGATGACCCACACCAATCGCGTGTGCCAGACACGCCAACCGGTGATCAGCAGCAAAGCCGCACCGCCGAGTGCCGGATACAACAATCGGCCGAATTCCGCACTCACGCGCCGCATCCAGTTTTCCAATGCCGCTGCTGAAAAAGCGAGCACGACGACGAAAATGACGAACAGAATCGGCCGAAACTCAGCAAGAAAAGCCGCGTAATGTGTGCCGTGGGCGTGCCTGCGCCACCAGCGAATCACGGTGGCAATCAATCCGGCCACCGCCGCAAGCGCCAGCAACGCCAGCAAGCCGTAGACCCAGTCAGGAAATTCCACCGGTCCCCAGCCGAACGACGCCCAGAACGACTCGAATACATCACGCCATTGCCTGGCGAGCGGTGGACGGACAAATGTCTCCGTAAAAGCCCATGGCGCATTGTCGTGCGCCGTCAGACCCAGCGGTGAACCGTACAAACGCCACGCCCGGATAAACCACCAGCCGGAGATGGCAAACGCGACCAGTCCAGCCAGCAACGCGTTGGCTCCAACGTGAACACGATGTTCGGCTGAGCGCAGCCACAGCCAGCCGTAGCCCACAATTACGCCGGGAATGATGACAACGGCGCTGATTTTCGTGAGCAGCGCCAACCCGACGAAAACACCCAGAATGATCGATCGGCCGAAAGTCGATCCCTGGCGTAGCGTGCGGGCCAGCATCCCCAAGGCCAACGCTGACAACGCCGCTGCCGGAATATCGTTGGATGCCACACTGCTGATGTAGATCACCTGCGGCATAAATGCGACAAGCCAGACGGCAGCCAGCGCGACTTCGTGCTGCTGCGGATAGATTTCGCGTGCCAGCCAGTAAACGGCGGCGAGCAGGAACAGACCAAAGAGCAGTGTGACACCCCGCGCCGCGTAGAGCAGCAGATATTCTCCGCGCAGGGGTCGCATATCTGAAGCGTAGTGCAGTCCAATGTTATCGTTGTCGGGATAATCGCGGGGAGCGGGGCCGAAATAAGTCGGATTCGGCCGAAACACCAGCGGATTGTCAGCGACAGCCTGCGGATCGGCACGTGTCAGCAGGTAAATGGGTACAGCACCGACGAGGTAGTAGAGTGGCGGTTGTCCCGCTTCCTGTTTGATAGGCGTTGCCCACGCCGCTTCACCCTGCGGTGGAAAGCCGTTGCCTGCCGCCAGCCACTGCATGTACGCGAGGTGGCGTGGGCCGTCGGCGTATTCAAATGGCGGTAGCAACGCACTGTAGATTACCGCCAGCACCACAAATCCGATGAAGGCGCCCGTAAGCGACACTTTGTACAAACGTGGAGACATCGTCGGTTCAATGCAGATCGGGATAGAGCAAAATCTTGCGCACACCGGGCTGTGCGGCATGGGCAAAAGCAGCGATTCCGTCTGCAAGCGCGTAACGCCCTTCGATGAATGGCTCGGTGACAACCTTGCCGCTTGCCAGCAGATCGAGTGCCGGTTCAAATGGGCCGCAGCGCGAACCGATGATATTGAGTTCGTTGACAACGACCGGTGTCAAATCGACGGTCGGGTTGGCGGCATAGGTGCTTTTGAGCACGACGGTGCCTTGCGGAACGACCAGCCGCAGCGTTTGTGCCAGACCGGCAGCGTTGCCGGTCGCTTCCACGGCCAGCGCAAACGTTTCACCGGCAAAATCGTCCGCAAAACCGATTTTCATGCCCAGTTGTGCAGCCAATTCCAGAGAAACAGCACGTCGGCCGATGACCGTTACATCCGCGCCCGCCTGCTGCAAAACCTGCGCCACTAACATCCCCAACCGGCCCGGCCCGACGACGGCGACAGGTATCTTCTGGGCGATTGGCACTTGTTCGGTTATACGTATGGCGGCTGCCAGCGGTTCAGTGAAAACGGCTACCTCATCGGGAATAGTGTCTGGCACGGGCAGCAAGTTGGCGAGCGGCAAGGTCACGAAATCGGCGAACACACCATCTTTGCCGATGATGCCGAGCACGGTGCGATCAGGGCAATGTTCCGGGCAACGCCGACCACATGTGCCATTGCATTCGGCCGAAATATTGATCGTGCCCACGACGCGTTTGCCTAGCCACGTTGCATCATTCGCCTCCACGACCTCGCCGACAAACTCATGGCCGAGTACGCCAGTGAATCCGGCGTATCCCTTAACGATCTCCAGATCGGTCGAACAAATTCCGGCCACACGCACGCGAATCAATGCGTCACCCGGTAAACATTGCGGTTGCGGATAGTCGGTTGTGTAGCGCAGTCCGGTGCCGGTAAGTTGTAATGCTTGCATTGGCATTTCCCGCTAGCGATGGTGGATGTTAGGCAGATAAACGTGTACTTCGCCGACAACGGTATCGGCCGATAACCAGCGCTCAAACACATCTCCGTCAGTTAGCCAGGCGCGATTTTTGATGATCGTCGCGTTCGTATCATCCAGCAGCGGGTCAATTTGTACGGCAAATGTGAGCGTCGCCGTCGTATTGGGCGGCATCACCGCTTGCCACGTGATCGCGCCATCAGCATAAGCGGCTGTACCAAATGACGCCGTCAGCGTGTTGCTGATGTAGCTGGTATGGGCCGGCAGTACGTCGCTGATGGTCAATGTCGGCGTCATGTCTCCGGTGTTGCCGACTGTAATCGTGTAGGTGATCACATCGCCGGGATCGGCGGTTGTCTTGTCGACCAGCTTGACGGCATTGATGCCGCTGAAATCGACCGTGACCGGTTCGGCTGCACCGACATTGCCCGCACGATCCTTTGCTGTCAGGTAAAACGAATACACGTGCCCTTCTGCACCGGGATAGACTGCCGTCGTCTGGCTTGTATCGCTGAGCCACGGCTGCGCAGCCGCGCCGTCGATGGCAACAGACAGTGTGAAGTTGTCGAGACCGCCTCCCAGACCGTCGTCGCCTGTCCATGTCAGTTGCACGGTCGGTGTGCTGATGACGGTGGCGCTGAGCGTAGCGGCGGGTGCTTGTCGGTCGCTCTCCATGACGATGATCGGTTCGCCGCCAATGGCGTAGACGCCACCGCCGAACGGATAATTCTGGTTGGTTGCACCGGATAAATTCAGCACGTATTGTCCGCCGTTTGGCGTCACTGTTTGGGTGCTGCCGTCAGGTGCGATGAGCGTCGCGCTGCTGTCAAGGGCGGCAATGGTCACTGTTTCATCCGCGTTGGTACGTGCCCACACAGCCAGCAGGCGTTCGCCGCTATTCGGCCGATACAAGGCAATCTGTTCCACGCCGCCACCGGGCTGATACCACAGCGGTTCAACATCAGTGACATGTGTTGTCAACACCTGAAACGCGCCAAAATTCAACCGTGCCGTTTCCGGCTGCGGGTGTTGTCGGAAGCAGGCGGCATCGGTAGCATTGCTGAACAGCCCGAACGCGTCACCGGCGCATGGTTTGCTCGGATCGCTGATCAAGTTGCCGTTGGCGTCGCACAGCTCACCATTGTGCGGAGGAAAATCAGTTCCCGCCGGCTGGTTGCCGCAACCGTCCATCAACTGAAAGTGGAAAATGGCTTCTGCACCACCCATAAGCGCATAAAAGGCGGATTGAATGGTGTAATCAGCCTGTTCTTCTTTAGTGGCGCGGAAGGCGCTCGTGCCGTCCCACACCGGGCCGGGATAATCGTTCCACGCCGGCACACCGCTCTCGTTGAGCCAGATCGGGTGGTCGATGCCATGCGCCAACATGGTTTGTCGCGCCCGGTCGATGTGGAAATACGTCTGCCACGCGTAAAAGTAGCTGTGCGTGGCGAAAATGTCGTGGAAATAGCCAGTCGCCACGGCTTGCGGGTCGCTGTCGAGAATGTCGAGTACATTGTCGTAGTATTCGAAGAAGCCTGGTTCAAAACTGTTGGCAACGGCGCCGAAGAGAACCTGTGCATTCGAGTCGGTGTGTTTTGTCGCCAGGTAACCGACTTTCAGCAGGCGGGCAAATTCGGCTTTGGTTCCACTCCAGAAAAACGGCAGATCAGGCTCGTTCCACATTTCCCAGTGGGTAACACCGACGCCTTCGGGCCAGTTTTCTGCCCGCGCCAGGACGCCGCCGGGTCTGTAGCGGTTGACGGCGGCCGCGATGAATGCGGCCCATTTGTTGTTTGGGTTAATTTGCTTGCCCGGCCCGTCGATGTCTGTCCCGTCGGTGAAGACGGTTTCGTATAGTAAATCGGGCACGGCACGTCCGTTGCTCCAGTAAAAGCCGGGGACTCCGAGGAAAATCAGGTTGATGTCGAAACCCTGATCGATCTCGGCCGATACCGTTGCATCCACATTTGTCCACGAATAGGAGCCTGGACTGAGTTCTACGCCGGTCCAGTACAGTGGCCAGCGATCCCAGGTTGCACCGGTGGCATGGGCATTGGCGAATTGTTGTGGGTCAGCTTGCGCTTCGGCCGAACTGATGAAATCGATACCGTAAAGTGGTCCAACCATTTCGACTGCACCGGGTCTGACGCGTTCGAGCGATGCGGTGCGCTGCATTTCAAATTGAGGCGGCAGCACAGGGAAGGGCGGGGGTGCAGTTGGTGGCCCGGATGCAGCGTTTGTTTGACCCCAACGGCCAACCAGGCTAACCAACACAACTAGACTGGCAACAGCAAGCAGGGTAATTTGTGAACGTGAATTAAATTTGAGCATGGTCAGAGTTTGCTTCATGATTGACAGGATTCAATGATTTTGGCGGATTATCGGTAAATTGTTAAACATCGGATTGGCTTTTCCAAAAAACTGCCGGCGGCCTGATTGTATCCATATCGCGTGCAGACCCACTATCGGCCGAAAAATCTCATCTGCCATTAACCCGGCTGTGCCAATACGCAAGCACACCACCTCAAACGTGAAAATCATGATCAGCACATGAAGCAAACAGCGGCACTTTTGTGAGTACAAAAGTACCAGAATAACGTGAATATCGTGATAATGTTCACAACCTCATAGTCCTGTGGTACTGAGTGCCGTGATTGCAACGTGAAATAAAAGTTGTTGTGACATTTTATGGTACGTCGTACTTCAACTGTATGTTATACTGCCGCCATGATGGCAATGACAAGCGACTTATCCCAGATCGAGCAGCACCAGATCCGTGAACGGTTGCAAACATTGTATGTTGTCAACGACCTGCTGAAGCATACTGAAGCGGGCGGTCTTGACATTCACGTAATTTTGCCTCGTGTTCTCCAGGTAGCTGCAACTGAACTTGATGCCGTAGACGGCAGTATTATCATTGCCAGCGCTGAGCGTGGCGTGGAACATGCCTGGGTTATTGACGCGGAAACGGCATTGCATCCTGATTACAATACATTTATCGAAAATGTGTTGGATGAAGGCGTTGCCGGCGTTGTCTTGCAGTCAAAAACGACTGTGCGCATCGATGATACGTCGATGAGTGATTTGTGGTTGGCGCGGCCTGATGAGCAGGGCAACAACCAACCGAAATCAGCCATTTGCGTGCCGCTAGTCGCCCGTGGTCAGGGTATTGGTGTGTTGACCCTGACGAAATTGGGTATCGGCCGATTTACCGATGACGACGAAACCATGTTGTCAGCCATTGCCGGTCAGGCCGCCAATACCATCGAGAATGCGCGGCTGTATGAAGAAACGCAATATCAACTCAAAGTCACCCGCCTTCTCAATCGAGCCAGCCAGGTTATCAATTCCTCGCTGGATCTGAATGAAATTATCCAGTCCCTGCTGGCACAGATGAACGAAATTTTTCAAGCGCATGCGCTATCGATTGCGCTTGCCAGTCCGGATCGCACCGAACTGGTTTATGAACTGGCAGAAGGCCAGGGCAGCGACGGTATTGTTGGACTGCGCATTCCTGCAAATCAGGGGATTTCGGGGTGGGTGTTGTCGAACGGTGAGCCGGTGCGCGTCAATAATGTCGATCAGGATGAACGCTTCTCCACACTCGGCGATATGCGCTCCGGTGTCAAAACAAAAGCGATGATCGTTGCGCCACTAAAAGTGCAGGACAAGGTCGTCGGTACAATCCAGGTACTCAATCCGCGCAACCAGTTTTTCACGGAGGATGACCTGGAATTGCTGGTAAGTCTGGCGAGTCTTGCCGGCACTGCTTTTGCCAACGCACAACAGTTTGCCCGAACACAAGCGGCTGAAGCCCGCTATATGAGTTTGTTTGACGACAGCATCGACCCGATCATTTTGACTGATTATGACGGCATCATTGTCGAGGTCAATCGGCGAGCCAGTGAATTGTTGCAATATGATTCGGCCGAATTGATTGGTCAGTCACTGGATGTACTGCACCAGAATTCTTTTGCTGCCGTGATCGAATCGCTGCGACGACTCAACGGCAGTTTCACCGAGCGAAACAAACACATCGTCATCACGGACCGTCATGCCATTGCCAGAGACGGATCGCGCACACCGGTTGAAATTCATGCCAAATCAGCCTTCATGCACGATATGCGCATTATGCAGTGGATCTACCACGATGTTTCGCAGCAAGTTGAGCTGGAAGCCATGCGCCGCGATTTGACGGCCATGCTCTACCACGATTTGCAAAATCCTCTGACAAATATCCTCGCCAGTCTGGAACTATTGAGCATGGAAATGGCCGGCTCGCTTGATCCTACAGTAGCCACCATGCTCGATGTGGCCACGCGTAGCAGCCGTCGCCTGCACCATTTAATTCGCTCTCTTCTCGATATCAACCAGCTCGAATCTGGTTCGCCGGTTGCCGAGCGACATCCGATTGCGGTGGAGACGGTTGTCAATTATGTCATTGGTATGATGTCGCCTCAATTCAGCCGGCGCAAGATCAAACTCGTCACCAACATCGCTGATGAGCTTCCGGATATGGACGTCAATGCGGATATGGTACAGCGCGTGTTGATCAACTTGCTGGATAATGCGTTCAAATACTCCAAGCGCGGTCAAACGGTGACGCTGGCTGTAGCGCAAACATCAGCGTATCCGGATTTTGTGCTCATGTCTGTTCATGATCAAGGACCGGGCATTGCTCCGCGTGACCGGGAGAAGGTGTTTGAGAAGTTTTTCCGTTCTTCTGAAAATCCGGCTAAGGGTATTGGCTTGGGGCTGGCATATTGCCGATTGGCCGTAGAAGCGCATGGTGGCAAAATCTGGGTTGAGGACGCGCCTGGCAGCGGTTCACAGTTTAGTTTGATATTGCCGGTTTATTCAACCGATTGATCGCCTTGCATCTCGCATTTTGAAGACGCATGACCAGCGCTGGTTATGCGTCTTTTCTGTTTTGTGGTAAAAAATAGCTGCTTTGCAGGTGCAAGTATGACGGATAATCGACTCTATTATGATGATGCGTATACAAACCGGTTTACGGCTACAGTCGTTGAACGGACTATGGTTGACGGTTGCCCGGCAGTTGTGCTGGATCAGACTTATTTTTATCCGACTTCGGGTGGACAGCCACACGACACAGGACGCTTGGATGCCTGTCTGGTTGTCGATGTGCTGACGCGTGATGCCGACGATGCAGTACTGCACGTGTTGGATGCCTGGCCGGACGAGGTAACCGTTTCGGCCGAAATTGATTGGCCGCGCCGTTTTGACCACATGCAACAACATACCGGACAGCACATTCTCAGCCGCGCGTTTGTGCAACTGGCAGATGCCAATACAATCGGGTTTCATCTCAGCCCAGATTCTGTCACTATCGATTTGGATATACCGCATCTTTCATCAGAGCAGTTGGATGCCGTCGAAACACTTTCCAATCAAATCGTGTGGGACAATCGGCCGATAACAGCCAGTTTCATGTCCAAATCAGACGCGCTCCAACTGGCACTGCGCAAGGTTCCTGACGTCGACGGCGACACATTGCGCATTGTCGAGATTGCCGGGTTTGACTGGAATGCATGTGGCGGCACGCACGTAGCGCACACTGGTGAAGTTGGACTGATCAAGATTGTCAAGCTGGATCGGCAGCGTGGTAACTTGCGCGTCGAATTTTGTTGTGGGCAGCGTGCCTTGCTTGATTATCGTGCCAAAAATGGCGTCGTCAATCAGATATCGGCCGAATTGACATGCGGTTACTGGGAAATCGGCTCCAACCTGACCAAAATGCGCACCGAACTGCAAGCGGCACGCAAAACGATCAAACAGCAGCAAGCGACTTTATTGCAGTATGAAGCTGACCAATTACATGCGACCGGCGAAGAAATGGAATCCGCAACCGTCATTGCCAGGGTGTTTACCGAACGAGATTCGGCCGAAATTCGCAACCTCGCCAACCAAATCAGCCGCAAACCCGGTACAATTGTGCTGTTTGCTGTCTACGCTCCAGCGACGGCACTGATTTTTGCCCGATCTAAAGATGTAGACGGCGACATGGCCGATCTGTTGCAACGCGTGTTACACCAGTTGGGTGACGGCAAAGGTGGTGGCTCATCTACCTTTGCACAAGGCAGCACAAACGCCCTTTACAACGGAAAACAACCACCGGCCGCGCTCTCTGCCGCATTAGCAGCAGCAAAAGAACAATTGCGACAATAACCCGGTGCGTTGCTATAACTGACTTTATTCTTATCGAGTGACCCAATGCAAGAAGTAGCGAAAAACATCTTTGTCGAAACAGAATACGATGACGTCAATGTATGCGCCATTTTGACGCCGGCCGGCATCATCTGTATCGATGTCCCCACCTATGCCCGCGACGCACGTGACTGGGCAGCCCGCCTCCATCGACTCAGCCCCTACTCAGTGCAGCAAATCATTTTGACGAGCAGCCACGGTGATCGGGTTCTCAATACCCGTTGGCTCAATGCGCCCATCGTTCTGCAGCAATCGGCAGCCGATCGCCTGTACACCTTCGATAAAAAGTACCCGCAATCGATAGTGGACAGCTTGATTCAGCGGCGCCCTCACCGCGCGCGTGAGTTAAATACGGCTCCAGTCGAGCGTCCGGCCATGAGTTTCAGCGGTGAAATCATGATGTACAAGAGTGGACACCGCATTATCCTCAAGCACGCTCCCGGACCAATGGACGGCAGTTCATGGGTATTGCTTCCCAACGCCGGTCTGGCGATAGTCGGTGATTCTGTCGTCGTTGACACGCATCCGATCGTGGGTGCGCCGGCCAGCGCCTGCTGGTTGGAAAGTCTGGAATGGCTGCAAAGTAACGAGGAATATCACACGATTATTCCAGGGCGTGGCCCAGTGACAACACGCGCTGCAATTGAGCCGGTTGCCGCTTACTTGCGGGCGCTGCGTGACCGCGTCAGCGCGCATTATGAGGCAGGCAACCCACGTGAATCGCTGGCACAGTATGTGGTGGAGTTTTTGCCGCAATTCCCAACTGGCGACCTGCCACCGGAGTGGGTTGCCAAGCAGATTGTGTTGAGCCTGGGCAATATTTACGATGAGATTGCCGAACCGATTAGTTTGGCTGACAGGCGGCTGAATGAAGCGATGATGTTCAGAGACGAGCTGCTGGACGAGTGACCCGCCATTTCCCTGCGATGTTACGCAACAGTTAAAACAACTTTGCCGATATTGCGATTCTGTGCCACGTAGTCGTGGGCTTGCTGTGCTTGCTCAACAGGAAATTGGCTGTCGATGACGATTTGCAATTCGCCGGAGAGCAGTTGATCCCAGAAGCGGTCGGCAAATTGCGTTGTGATTGCGATTTTTTCAGCGAGTGGGCGTGTGCGCAGTGTCGAGCCGATGATGGTCAGCCGCTTGCGCAGTACATGGGCCATATTGATTTGTGCCTGAGCGCCGCCGAGTAGCCCGATGTTGACGATTCGGCCGAATCGGCGACACACTTCTGCATTGCGTGCCAGATACCCTGCACCAACCGGATCGAGAATGACATCGACGCCGTCTGACACCGCGAGGATTTCGGCCGAAAAATCCTGCTCCTTGTAATTGATCGCCAGATCCGCGCCCAATTCCCGGCAGCGATCGAGTTTGTGTGTTGCACCTGCTGTGACATAAACGGTTGCGCCTGCTGCTTTTGCCAACTGAATCGCTGCTGTGCCGACACCACTTGCTCCGGCGTGAATGAGCGCCGTTTCGCCTGCCTGCAGTTTCCCCTCCAGAAACAGATTGACAAATGCTGTCAGCCATACTTCCGGTACGGCTGCACCTTGCGCAAACGACCAGTGTTCGGGCAGCGGCAGCAGCATGCCGCCCGGTACTGCGGCCTGCTCGGCATAGCCGCCGCCCGGTAGCAGGGCGCATACCCGGTCGCCGACCTGCCAACCCGTCACGTCTGCCCCGACTGCGGCGATTTCGCCTGCCATTTCCAGCCCGAGAATGTCTGATGCGCCCGGCGGCGGCGGATAGTTGCCTCGCGCTTGGGACAAATCGGCACGGTTGACGGCGGTCGCCCTGACCGTTACGAGACATTCATTCGGCCGAATGGTGACATCGGGCACATCTTCCCAGTTCAATACAGGTTTTTCGTCTGCAGTATGGACGATGATTGCTTTCATCGGCGTTATAACTCCCTCAAGCAGCGGTTGTTTATTGTGGTCAGATACTCGATAATTGTAACATGCGCCTGTTTGAAATTGCACTTGTCATCGTTGACGCGCTGCTGCTTCTGTTTGCCCCGCGCCTGCCGCGTGCCCGCCGCTGGCTGTCATTGGTCGCCATTGTCATGCTGGCAGGTCACTTGCTGCTGGAAGGTGCGCGTTGGCAAATGGTGCCTGCTTACGTTTTGACTGCGATCATTGCTATCTGGGCGCTGCTGATGAAGGACGGAAGTCGGCGCGGTGGTATGTCTGTTATCGGCCGAATCGTCGGCTTGCTCATCTTGCTGCTGGGCACGGCTGCGGCATTGGTGTTTCCCGTCCCCCATTTACCCGAATTGAGCGGCCCCTATGCTGTCGGCACAATGGCGCTGCATGCCGTCGATCCAAAGCGAATCGAGCAATATGGCTCTGCATCCGATGCACCGCGCGAAATCATGCTGCAAGTGTGGTATCCGACTGCGGCGGACAATGAGGTAACCGCCGCGCCCTATCTTGACGAGGTCGATCTGGCGATAAAAGGATTGGCACAGACACTCGAACTGCCTGCCTTTATGTTGAGTCATGTTAACTTGATTGATTCCGGTGCCCTCGCCGTGCCGCAACCCGATACGGGTGCAGCACCTTACCCACTGCTTGTTTTTTCGCACGGGTGGAGTGGATTTCGCAGCCAATCGACGTTTTTGTTGCAGGAATTGGCGAGCCACGGTTATGTCGTCGCATCGGTCGATCACCCGTATGATGCTGCCTTTGTCATCTTTCCCGATGGTCGTGCCATTTACAACGATCCGGACGTGCTGGGTGCTGACGGGCCTGACTTTGAGCAGCGCCGCAATCAACTGGTGCGTACGCGTGCGGCTGATGTCGGTCTGGCGATTGATGAATTGGAACAGGTGGCTTCCGGTGATTCGGTGTTGAACGGCCTGATCGATTTCGGCCGAATCGGAGTTTTCGGCCATTCGACAGGAGGCGGCACGGTCATCGAGTTTTGCGGCACCGATGAGCGCTGCACGGCGGCGCTTGGCCTCGACACATGGGCTGAACCCGTCTCCGATAGCGTGATCGAATCAGGTCTGTCGCAGCCGCTGTTCATGCAGTTCAGTCAATTGTGGCCATGGGCAGCTAATACGACGCGCGTCGAGCACCTGCTAGACAACAGTTCTGACGTGACCGGTTATATGACCATCGACGGAACGGCACACTGGGACTTTACCAATATACCTTTATTGACACCGCTTGCCGCTGCTCTGGGTTTCAAAGGGCCGTTAGACGGTACGCGGTCAATGGAAATCATCAACACGTATGCGCTCGCGTTTTTTGATCAGCAGTTAAAAGGGATTGATACAGCGCTCCTGACAGGAGATTCGGCCGAATTTCCCGAAGTGCACTTTGATATGATCCAGAACAACCCGCGTTAAATCAGGAGGATAGTTGACATGCGCAAAACATACACCGTAGAAATCGCCGGTATCAAGCGAAACCTGCCCCTGTTTGAGGTAGCACCTGGGGTTACCATTGCCATTTTCAACATGCTTGGCGACACTATCATCGTCAAGGCAGCGGCAGCGGCGCTCGCCGAACACCTCAAGGAATCGATTGCAACTGCCATTGTCACGGCCGAAGCGAAGTCGATTCCGCTGGCATATGAAATGAGCGCTATCATGGGTATTCCCTACGTTGTCTTGCGCAAAACGTACAAGAGCTACATGGGTGACGCCATTGCAGCCGAGTCGGTCAGTATTACCACCGGCAAGCCGCAAAAGCTGTATCTCGATGAAAAAGATCGCAATACGGTGCGCGGCAAACACGTAATCATTGTCGATGACGTGGTCAGTACGGGCAGTACGCTCAAGGCGATGGAGAGCGTTGTCGATGCGGCCGACGGGCACGTATCAGAAATCGCCGCTGTCTTCACTGAAGGCGATGCCGATTGGTCGCATGTCGTAGCCCTTGCCAATCTGCCCGTTTTTATTGACTCGGATTCGGCCGATTAGGTCAGATTGCACACGATGAGCGACGCAGCCCAACTCGCCATTTTCAATCACCTTTTCGCTTCCGTTGCGGAAGAAATGGGCGTCACGCTCGAACGCGCCGCCTACAGCCCCAATATCAAGGAACGGCTCGACTTTAGTTGCGCCGTGTTTCTGACAAATGGGCAGTTGCTGGCACAAGCAGCGCACATCCCCGTGCATCTGGGTGCCATGCCGGCCTCGGTCAGCGCCGCCATTGAGATTTGTAGCCCGTTCCAGCCGGGTGACGTCGTCATCCTCAACGATCCTTATCAGGGCGGCAATCACCTCCCCGATATCACGCTCGTTTCCCCGGTTTTTATCACGCAGACACAACCGCGCCTGGAATCTCCAGCGTTTTTCATTGCCAGTCGCGCCCACCACTCAGACGTGGGTGGCATGTCGCCCGGGTCGATGCCGCTGTCGACGGAAATTTATCAGGAAGGCCTCATCATTCCACCCATCAAGCTGGTCACAGCCGGGCAGCGCAATGCAGCTGTGTGGCAGTTGATCTTGCGCAATGTGCGTACACCGGCCGAGCGCGACGGCGATTTAGCCGCACAGTTGGCAGCACACGCTACCGGTGAGCGTCGCCTGCAGGCGATTGTGGCGCGTTATGGCCTGGAAACGGTGGTGGAACAGGCGAATGCGTTGATTGGATATGCCGATCGGTTGACGCGGGCTGGTATCGGCCGAATTCCCGACGGACACTACACCTTCACCGACTATATGGAACCGGACATCCCGATTGTCGTCGCTGTGACCGTTGCCGACGAGCAAATGCGCTTCGATTTCGCCGGGACAGCCCCGGCGCAGGAAAATAACCTCAATGCCGTACCCGCCATCGTCGTCTCCGCTGTCGCGTATTGTGTGCGCTGCGTCGTTCTGGCGCTGCTAGAAACCGATATTCCGATGAACGCCGGTGCCTTTGCGCCACTGCAATGCGCAATCCCCCCCGGCTCACTGCTCGATCCGCAGCCACCCCATGCTGTCGCCGCAGGTAATGTCGAGACATCACAACGCATTGTCGATGTCGTTTTTGGCGCATTGGCGCACGCCTTACCGGAATTGATTCCGGCAGCCGGGCAGGGCACGATGAACAATTTCACCTTTGGCGGAACGTGGCAGGGCGCAACCTTTGCCTATTACGAGACAATTGGCGGGGGCTGTGGAGCCGGGCCAGACGCCGATGGGGGGAGCGGTATGCACGTTCACATGAGCAATACGCTCAACACTCCGGTCGAAGCGCTGGAATACAGTTTTCCGCTGCGTGTTGCCGAGTACAGCCTGCGTAGCGGATCTGGTGGTGCGGGAAAACGGCGTGGCGGTGACGGATTGGTGCGTGCCGTCGAATTTTTGGCACCGGTGACCGTCACTATCATGAGTGAGCGCCGACAGCGTGCGCCGTATGGATTACTGGGCGGCGCAAACGGTCAACCGGGGGAAAATAGTGTTTTTCACGAAGGTGCAATGGTCATTTTGCCGGGCAAGGTCACACGGCAACTGGACGCAGGTGACATCATTCGTATCGAAACACCCGGCGGCGGCGGTTGGGGAACGCCACCATCTGTGCGGGATGATACCAGTCAAAACAGCTAATTTTGGCAACACGCCATAACACCACACCCGATTCATTTCGATTTCCGGCGTAACTTTTGCGCGTGCAATACGACCTAGTAACCAGTAGCCTGCTCGGAAACAAGTTGAACTATGGAAGTTACAGCAACACGCAGACAACGGCGCGAACCGGTTGAACTGGAAATTGCCCTAATTATCATCATTATTCTCAGCGGTATCTATGTCGCTTATGACTTGCTGGGTGAACCACGCGGTGGACACCCGTTCGGGCATTGGCTGGGTATCATCGGCACGTTGCTGATGCTGATGACGGAGACGCTTTACAGTATTCGCAAGCGGACGCGCCTGCTGAACGGTGCCGGGCCAGTGCGTTGGTGGCTGTCGTTTCACATCGTTACCGGTATCGTCGGTCCATTTCTGGTGCTGATGCACACCGGTCTCCAATTTCGCGGTTTGGCCGGGGTGACGATGGCATTGACTGTGTTGATGGTGGTTAGCGGCTTTATCGGCCGATACCTCTACACTGCCCTGCAGCGCAATCGCAGCACAGTCCTTGCCCAACAACGGGTGATCGCCGCCGAAATTGACATGCTCCAGCAGCAGCAAGTCCATCTTAAAGCCGAGCAACCGACGCAATTGCGGCTGCTGGCCGCGGAGTTGTCGCCGCGTTATCCGGAAAGCAGATTCGGCCGATGGCGTTATCGACGTCGGTTGCGGCGCGAATTTGCCCGTGTGGAGCGCGAAGCAGCCGACCTGACGCGCATTGTTACGCGGTTGCAACGCAAACACGCGGCGCTCGATCGGCGGCTGCTCACCAACGAGCAAACCCGGCGCTGGTTTCGGCTCTGGCACACAGCACACGTTCCGCTTGGATTGGCGCTTTTCACGTCTATTGCGCTGCATATCGCTGCCGCCATTTATTTCCGGGCTGGGATTTTTTAGGACATCGCGGGCAGGGATCAGCACGCATAGCGGTTTATGTTACCACCACGTCATCATCCGTTGCTTTCTCCGGTTGCCATCGCTGCCACGGTGGTGCTGCTGGTCATGCTTGGTGTCGCGGTTTATCTGACCGGCGGGCGGGCATTTAGCCCCGGCGCCTTATCAGCTGTGAGTCAGAGCGGGTTGGAGAGCGGTGGATTTGCGAACCACGCTGCGTTTGCTGATGATTGCAATGCGTGTCATATGGCTTTTGAGTTGATCTCGGCCGAAAAATGTATCGACTGCCACACCAACATCGCCGACCAGCGCACACAACAAACCGGTTTGCACGGTCGCCTCACTGATCTCGCCTGTACGGCCTGTCATCTTGAGCACCAGGGCACAGCCAATGATTTGTTCAGTGTGGCCCTCGACCAATTCACGCCGGATCATCACGCTGTCCTGTTTGAACTGATCGGTGCGCACAGTGAAATCGAATGCGAAAGTTGTCATGCAAACGAACGGTTCGTAGGCACACCCGGCGATTGTGTCGGCTGCCATGACGAACCTGAATTGCACGCGGGATTATTTGGCGTCGATTGTGCAGCCTGTCATACAGAGAGCGACTGGCGACCGGCACGATTGCTCGCGCACGTTTTCCCGCTGGATCACGGTGAAGAGGGCGACATTCCGTGTCTGACCTGCCATACGGACACGATGGCGACGTTTACGTGTGCCGAATGTCACGCATCGGCCGAAATGGTGGCCGAACACGACGACCTGACCTTGACTGCGGCTGAACTGAATGCTTGCACGACTTGTCACGTTACCGGCACAGAAGCAGAAACAGAACGATTGGAACAGGAATTACTGCGCAGTGATTAACGGATTTTTCAAACGACGGCCCAAATCGGCCGAAAACAACCACAGAGCGCCCGGTCATGTCGCCGCCGACGCCTCGCGCTGTGTGCAGTGCGGCATTTGCGGCTACAACTGTCCCATGGGCATCGATGTGCGCAGCCATGCCCGCCAGGGGTTGCCGGTCAGCGCGGCAGGATGTCTCGAATGCGGCGCGTGCATCGACGTGTGTCCGCGTGGCACGCTGCGCTGGGAAGAGGAGTCGTGATGCGCTATTTGATCATTGGCAACGGCGCGGCGGGTGTGACGGCTGCCGAGACGATTCGACAATACGATCCGGTTGGGGAAGTGGTGATTGTTTCGGCCGAAAAAACACCGATGTACTCCCGGCCCGGTCTCGCTTATGTCCTCACCGGCGACATTCCGCCGCAGCAAGTCGTCGCCCGCACCGAGCACTGGTACACTGACCAGCGCCTGAAGCTCGTCTATGGCAAGGCTGCCGCACTCGACACGAGCAACCGGCTGGTCGCACTCAACGGCGGGCAGACATTACCCTACGACCGGTTACTGATTGCCACCGGCGCCGCCGCTGTACCCGCGCCGTATCCCGGCGGTGATCTCGACGGCGTCGTCTTTCTCGATTCGCTGGAAGGTGTGCGCCATCTCCTCAAGAAAGTTCGCCGCGCACGCCGCGCTGTGGTCATCGGTGGCGGCATCACGGCATTGGAAATGGTGGAAGGCTTGGCGCGTCGTGGCGTGGAGACGCACTATTTTGTGCGCCGCGACCGGCTGTGGAGCAAAGTATTCAACCAAAGCGAAGGCGCTCTGCTCGAACAGCAGATGCGCCACCACGGCATTCATATCCATTATCACACCGAAGCGGTGGAAATTCTGGGCAATCGACGCAACAAAGTGACCGGCGTACGCCTCAAAAACGGCAACACATTTGCGTGCGACCTGTTTGGTGTCGCCATTGGTGTGCGGCCCCAATTAGATCTGGTGCGCGGCACAGATATTTTGACCGACCGCGCCATTCTCGTTGACGAATATTTGGAGAGCAATGTGACCGGCGTCTTTGCCGCCGGCGATTGTGCCCAAGTGTACGACCGCTGGTCGGGTAAACATCTGGCTGACAGTCTTTGGCCCAGTGCGGTAGCGACCGGGCGAGCAGCTGCCTTAAATATGGTTGGAAAACGAACCGTTTACGATAAAGGCACGCCGTTTAATGTTTGTATGCTGTTTGGCTTGCACGTGACAGCCATTGGTCAGATCAATCCCGATCCGCGTGACGAAGACGGCATGGAACAGGCGCACAATTTGTCGCGTGGCTCTTCGGAAGTTTGGTTTACCTTTCCACGCACGTACAACAGTGCGTGGTCGGACAAAGGTGACAGTTCGCTGCGACTGGTTTTGGACAACACGAAACTGGTCGGTGCATTGATCATCGGTGAACAATCGGCTGCCGATCCGCTGCGGAAGTTGATTGAACACGGCGCTGACGCCGCCCCGTTGTTGCCTTACATCGATGATCGCGCTGAGTTGCTGCACCGTATCACGCTGCTGGCCCAAGCGCAGGAGGTTGCGGCGCTATGAGACGCATCATCGCATTGACGGCGGCGCTGCTGGCGTGTGCGGCTATTGTGACGTCGGCGTATTTGTATGCGCAAACGCCACAAGGTGCTGCTCAACAACTACCCGGCAATTCCCTATCCGTTCTGCTACAACCGACTGAGACGCCAATCGGCCGATTAGCTGCCGGCCAACCTGTTCCCTTTCCCCATCTGGCGGGGACAAGAATGCCGCACAGTTTCTTTCCTCTGGTCGACGGCCATGCCAACCTCGAATGCACCGCGTGCCATACCGAAGGGGACTATGAGGGAATCGAGTCAACTTGTGTCGCCTGTCACGGTGACACCGATCCGCACGGAGGCGAGAACGGCACTACGTGTAATGCCTGTCACTCACCAACGGATTGGCTGCTGGTCGATTTTGACCATAGCGTTGTCGATACGACCGATTGCGCCGGTTGTCACACGCCACCGGCTGACCATTTTCCCGGCGACTGCATCAATTGCCACCAGGATACAGACACTTTTCAGCGGATTAACTTCAACCATGCTGCTATCGATGCTACCGACTGCGCTGCGTGTCATGTGTCACCCCCGGAACATTATCCCGGTCAATGTATCGACTGCCATCAGGACACGACGTCATTTCAAGTGATTCGCTTTGACCACAGTGCAACCGACACCTCGGATTGTGCGACATGCCACGTGTCGCCGCCCAATCATTATCCGGGCCAGTGCATTGATTGTCATCAGGATACAACGGCGTTTACGACCATCAATTTCAGTCACGAGGAAATAGGTTCGGCCGATTGCGTCACCTGCCACACGCCACCGACAAACCATTACCCTGGCCAATGCAGTGCTTGTCACCTGGACACCGGCGACTTCAACAACGTCAATTTCAACCATGCTGTCGTGGCTTCTCAGGATTGTGCCACCTGTCACGCGCCACCCGTCAACCATTTTCCCGGCGCGTGCAGCAGTTGCCATCTCGACACGAGCAACTTTGTCAACGTCAACTTTAACCATGCGGTCGTCGCCGGGCAAGATTGCGCCACGTGCCATGCACCACCACCGAATCACTATGCCGGGACGTGCAGCGCTTGTCATACGGATACGACTAACTTCCGCAATGCGTTCTTTGATCACAGCTTTGTTGCGGGGCAGGATTGTGCTACGTGCCATGCGCCGCCGGCCAACCATTGGCAAGGATCGTGCAGTTCATGCCACTTCGACACGAGCAATTTCGCCAACGCGACGTTTGATCACAGCTTCACCGGTGGTCAGGATTGTGTGGCGTGTCATGCGCCGCCCGCCAATCACTGGTCGGGTACGTGTAGTTCGTGCCATTTTGATACGAGCAATTTCCGTAATGCCAGCTTCAATCACAGTTTGATTGGCGATCAAGATTGTGTCGCGTGTCACGCCCCACCGGCCAATCACTACGCCGGCACGTGTCGCGATTGCCATCAGGACACCAATAACTTCAACAATGCCGGATTTAATCATTCGGCCATCGGGGATGCAGATTGTTCGCAATGCCATTCACCGCCGGCCAACCATTATTCAGGCAGTTGCCGCGATTGTCATCAGGATACGAGCAATTTTGGCAATGCATCCTTTAACCATTCATTCCCAATGAATCATGGCAATGCCAACGGCAATTGCAGTGCGTGTCATCCCGGTGGTGGCTCAGGTTTCTCTTGCACGAATTGCCACAATGGCGGCGAATTTGAAGAAGAACACCGCGATGAGGGTATCAACGATTTGTCGAATTGTTTGGGCTGTCATCCGGGTGGACAGGAAGGGGATGATTTCAATAGTCAGGGTTTGGTGCCGGCGGATGGGGCATTGGTTGACAATCACGCATCTGATTTGGGGGATCGTCTGCTTGATATGGCTGTGTCGCTCTCATTCCTGGCGTTGATTGCGGTATTCCCGGGCATGATTGATCGTTTCGGCCGATTCTAAATGCAGACCGGGTTTTGACTGATAAAGTCACTACTCGAATCTGTAGCCCAACCCTCGCACCGTCACAATATGCCGTGGCGATGATTCGGTCGGCTCAATCTTCTCACGCAGCCAGCGAATATGGACATCAACGGTGCGTGTACTGCCGGAATGAGTCCAGTCCCACACACGTTCCAGCAGCAAGTCACGTGACAATGCCACGCCGCGGTTGTGCGCCATAAACAAGAGTAGTTCGTATTCTTTGGGTTTGAGATGAACCACTTCGTTGTTGACTGTTACTTCACGCCGTGACGGATCAATGGTCAAGTTGTCAAATGTAAGCGGCTTCAGTACGTTGACTTCATCGTCCTGCGTAAATTGTTCGCGCAGCATGGCATCGCGCCGTAGCATGACCTTGACACGCGTGATCAATTCGCGCATTGAAAATGGCTTGGTCATGTAATCGTCCGCACCCAGTTCCAGCCCGGTCACTTTGTCGATTTCGTGGTCACGGGCGGTCAACATGATGATCGGTACATTCGATTCCTTACGTACGCGACGACACACATCAAACCCATCCATGCCAGGCAGCATCAGGTCAAGGACGATTAAGTCGGGCTGTTTTTGTCGCATCAGATCGAGAGCGACATAGCCGGATGTGGCGCCGAGTGTGTTGTATTCCTGCTGTTCGAGGTTGTACATGACGGTATCGAGCAGGGTCTGATTGTCTTCGACGACGAGAATGGTGCTCTTTACTGGTTTGTTTGTAGGCACGTCAGATTTCGGAGGCGTTTTCATAGGTAGGGCGGAACTATCCAATAATTTATCCATCCAACTCTTGTTCCAGCATGGCACGCAAACCGTCGCGAACCGTGCGGAAAACGGTTAATTGTTCTTCTTCTGTACCGGTGGCCTCGGCCGGGTCAGGAAAAGCTCGATGTTGCACAAGGCCTGGGCCGAGCCAAACCGGGCAGTCTTGCGCAGCATTGTCGCAGACGGTAAAAACGCGGTCAAAGGTGATGTGGCGTAGTGATTCGGCCGATTTGCTTTCATAAGCACTGATATCGATGCCCACTTCCGCCATGATCTTGATCGCCAACGGATGGACGTAACCTGATGGTCGCGTTCCGGCCGAAAACCCTTCAAAACTGTCGCCCCAAAAATGGTTGATCAATCCCTCACCCATTTGGCTGCGACACGAGTTGCCCGTACACAAAAACAAGATATTCTGCTTCGCCATTCCTTTAACTACCTCACTCAGAGTACAAGTCTACGCCACTTTAAGGTCGAGGCATCTCGTATTCAGAATCGAATTCACGGTACTCAGCCGTGACCAGGTAAACAACCCATTCACAGATGTTAATGGCTCGATCGCCGGAGCGTTCCAGATTGTGGGTAGCCCATTGCACATAGTTGGCGGCGGTTGCTTGAGTAGAATCAGCCATAATCAGCGCAATAATGCGGTGATTGGCATCCTCAAACAATTTATCGACATCATTGTCGTATGCAGGCACCGAATAGGCGAGATCGGCATCGCGCTTGGCATACGCATCAAGGGATAAGTGGAGCATATAGCGCACTTTTTCGCCCATTTGTAGGATTAATGACCCAATTAATGCATCAATTTCGCTTGATTCGAGGGTTGTGCTAATTTTGCCGATGCTTTTTATATAGTCGTGAATGCGCTCCAGTTCGTCGACAATTTCCAGACTGGCTGCCAAAAAACGCATATCAGTTGCAATGGGTTGTTGCAAGGCAATCAGTTGCAGGATCGCCATATTGATGCTGATACACTCTGCATTGACAGTTTGGTCCGTGGCAATCAATTCGGCCGAAACAGCCAAATCACGCCTCACAAACGACTCCGTCGCTCGTACCACATTTTCTTCAACCAGGTTACCCAGCTTCAATACCCGATCTCTTAAGACATTCAGTTGTGTGATGTAACGTTCTCTCGCCATATTGGCACCTCAGACCTAGATCATTTCCTGAAAACCGAGCTTATACATGCACCACTAACCAAACCGACCGGTGATATACTGTTCAGTCGTCTCGTTGTGTGGATTCGTGAAAATCTGATTCGTTTCACCAAACTCCACGAGCATACCGGTGCGATGATCATCGACGCTGAAAAACGCAGTGAAATCCGACGCGCGGGCAGCTTGTTGCATGTTGTGGGTGACAATAATGATCGTGTAATTTTGTTTGATTTCCTGAATCAATTCCTCGATGCGCAGTGTCGCGATTGGGTCGAGAGCCGATGCCGGCTCATCCATCAAAATGACTTCCGGCTTTACAGCAATTGCGCGTGCAATACACAGGCGTTGCTGCTGCCCACCGGATAGAGACAAACCGCTTTGACTCAACTTGTCTTTGACTTCATCCCAGAGCGCCGCGCCCCGCAACGATTCCTCTACCAAATCGTCCATGTGGCCTTTGAATCCGTTGAGCTTCGCGCCCCAGGCGACATTGTCGTAAATGCTCTTGGGAAATGGGTTGGGCTTTTGGAAAACCATTCCGATGCGGCGGCGTACCTCGACGGGATCGACGTTTGGTTCGTAGATATTGCGCCCGTGGAAGGTAACGGCTCCTTCGGTTCGCGCCACCGGCACGAGATCATTCATGCGGTTAAATGCGCGTAAAACAGTGCTTTTGCCGCAGCCCGATGGCCCAATCAGGGCTGTAATTGCCCTGGGGGCTATGTTCAGGTTGACATTTTTGACAGCTCTAAAACTGCCGTAGTAGACATTCATGTCCTCAGCTTGCAGGACGTAGTTGCCGTTGTTGTTACTCATGCTCGTTTGCCTTGCGTACGGTTGCGGAGATAGATGGCGAGTGAATTCATGATGATCAATAGCACCAGCAGGATGATAATCCCTGCCGCCGCCAGATATTGGTATTCTTTTTGCGGACGCGATGTCCAGTTGTAGATCAGAATCGGCATCACGGTGAATTTGGAGAATGGGCCGGTCGGATCGACGGTGACGAATGTCGATGCGCCGACGACGATCAGTGGTGCCGTTTCGCCGATGGCGCGTGAAAACGCCAAAATGCTACCCGTGAGAATGCCGGGAATAGCCCCCGGCAAAACGTGGGAGCGCACGGTGTCCCACTTGGTCGCGCCTAGTCCATAACTGGCCTGGCGCAGTGAATTGGGGACAGCGCGAATCGCTTCCTGCCCGTTGATAATGATGATCGGCAATATCAGTAGCCCCAATGTCAAGCCGGCTGAAAGAATGGTGCGCCCATTGGCGGTAGCGGCATCCGAAAAGCCGAATAAAGCACCACTGGTGATTGGTTCCAGTGCGCGCACGAAAATTGCCAGACCGAGCATACCGTAGATGATTGACGGCACACCGGCGAGATTGTAGATGTTGGTCTGGATAATGCGGTTGTACCATTTGTCTTGCGATGCGTATTCTTCGAGATAGATGGCGGCACCGACGCCGACCGGCAAGGCGAAAAGAATGCAAATGATGATGACAAAGATTGAGCCGAGAATAGCCGTGCGGAATCCGGCCAATTCGGGTTGACTTGATGTTGGACTGTTCAAGAAATGTCGGTTGAGCCACGAACGGAACTCGACGCGTGCATCGGGATACGTAGCGCCGACTTCATCGATAATTGTCTGTCGATTGAAGATCGATTCGGTCAGAGGCCATGCTTGCAGGATTTTGGGTTGAACGATGCGTTCCTGTACCAGCAGGTAGACGTTGTTTTGTGAGCGTTCTTCGCTGGTGCAGCCGGCCGGTGGTTCGTCGCTACTGCATACGGCAACCCATTCTTCGGCCGAATTGAACACAACCGCATTGTTGTAGAATCGCTGTTCCCGTTCCAGTCGGCGACCGACATTTTCCGTGATGCCTGCACCGAGAATGGCAACCAGCGCATCCTTCGGCAAATCTTGCAACCGCAAATCAAATGCAGTCGAAGCGAAGAAATCGAGCGTCCCACTATCGGCACCCGGAATATAACGATGTACCGGATTGTCCGGCCAGCTACCGTCTACATCTGACCAGACCGCCGCTGTCGTGAACAAGATGCCTAACTCTTCGAGTGAAAGATTATCGGCGAACGTATTGGCCGGATTGACGACGACGGCGATGGCGTCTGTACCGACCTGAGATTCTATTGGATCGCGATCATTGCTGCGGCAAGCCGCGCGTTCCTCCGGCAGGATTTTGCGACTGGCGTTGGCAATGTCGATACTGCCGTCGACACAGAACGCTCTGATTCCGGCCGAACTGCCGATACTCTCGATATTGATCTCACCGCCGTAGCCGTCCGCTTTGAACCGTTCGGCGATGCGCTCGGTGAGCGGGAAAACCGTCGAACTGCCCGCGATGGTGATGTTGCCGGAGACAGTAGCCGGATCGATCATCGGTACACTGCCGCTTGTATCCAACCCCAGAGCCTCCATCACAGCCAATTCGATTTCGCTGATTTCTGCGTCTGGAATGGCAAAGTAGCCGATGTTTTCAATTTCTTCGTTGACGTGTTGCAGGTAATAGAGAATGAATTGCCCGACCTGCGGTTTGGCTGCAATGACACTGGCGCTCGAAATTAGCTCAAGCGGTCGCGTCAGAGGATAGCTTCCATCGGATGTCGTCGTATCATCGGGAATTGTGTTTTCGATAGAAACCAGTCGCAGTTTATCGCTGTTGTTGGCATAAAATGCATAACCGAAAAAGCCTGTACCGTCTGGATCACCGGCGATACCTGCGACCAGTTCATTATCATCTTCGCTTGCTATGGTGTCAGGTGCGGTGAGCATATCGGTCTCGACATAATCGAGGACAAGTGATTCCGGTTCAACCACGTTTTGTACGGCAACCAGCCCGAATCCATCGACGAAAATGGTCACGAGCAGGATGATGAGTACGATGATGGCGAGAATGAGTGTGCTTAGAAAAACGATACGCCAAATCGTGCCGCGCAGATGGCGCCCGCTAATCTGACTTTGCAGTGCATCCCCTTCAGGGAAGCCGTTTGTGGTGTTTTGCGCCATTATTCGTATACCTCGCGGAAGCGGGCCACGATACGGCGGCTGATCATGTTTAGAATCAGCGTGATGACAAACAGTAGGAGACCGAGTGCAAAGATACTGTTGTAATCGACGGAATCGTAGGAAAGATCGCCGCCGCTAATACGAGCGATGTGGCCGGTGAGCGTTTCGGCCGCTTCAAATGGATTCAGCGTAAAGTTAGGCCCGGAACCAGCAGCAATCGTCACAACCATCGTCTCGCCAATCGCGCGTGAAATTGCTACCACAACCGCAGCCGCAATACCGGAGATCGCCGCAGGGACGACAATGCGCAGTGACGTTTCCAGTTTTGTTGCACCGATACCATAGGCCGCCTGCCGCAATGAGTCCGGCACGGCCTGCAACGCGTCTTCACTCATCGAACCGACCATCGGGATGATCAAAATGCCAACGACGATACCGGCTGACAGGGTGTTGAATACTTGCACCTGGGGACCAAAAATCGATTGCAGCAGGGGTGTCATGAAGGTCAACGCGAAAAAGCCGTAGACGACAGTAGGGATTCCGGCCAGAATTTCGAGAATCGGTTTGAGGCGGGCGCGGGTGCGCGGCGCAGCATATTCGCTGAGATAGATCGCCGTGCCGAGACCGGCCGGTAGGGCGACGAACATGGCGATAGTGGTAATCATCAATGTGGCACTGAGCAACGGCCATACTCCGAATCGGCCGATACGCGGTTGCCACGTCGTGCCGGTGAAGAACTCAACAATGTTGACTTGTTGGTCGCTAAAAAAGAGCCATGCCTGTGAAACCAGTACATAGACGATACCGACTGTCGTCAGAATTGAGATGGCACCGGCAATAAACAGGAGAGCCTGAATAATTGTCTCTCGGGCGCGTGGTTTTTTGTCGAGTGCGCTTGTATCGACACGTGTCGTGGGTGCTAATGGCGCTTCGCTAGCCATGAAGCTCCTCCAGTTCGTAGGAAAGGTGAAACCGGGTTCCCGAAAGAAACCCGGTTTCTCTGATCAAAACACAGCGATAGCTGCTTTCAAATTAGTTGTTGCAATTGAGCCAACTGTCTCTTGCCTGATTGAGCGCGTCGTCGCTAGCCGGGAAGTAGCCGACTTCGTTGATAACTTCGTTGACATTGGTCAGGAAGTAGTTGATGTAGTCGTTAACTTGTGGCTTATCATTCATCACGCTGCAATCGCTGTAGATGAAAAGCGGGCGAGCCAGCGGGTAGGTATTGTTGTCGACCGATTCGGCCGAAGGCTCGACCCCTTCAATCGAAAGCGCCTGCAGGATGTCCTGGTTTTCCTGGTAGTAGGCGTAGCCGAAGAAACCAATCGCGTACGGGCTGGCGCTGACACCCTGCACGAGGACGTTGTCGTCTTCAGACATCTGCGGGTCGGCGGACAACATCGGTTCCGGGTCTTCTTCGAACACTTCCTCGACGAAGTAGTCGAAAGTACCGCTGTCGGTACCGGGAATGTACAGTTGAATCGGCTCGTCCGGCCATTCACTGCGCACATCAGACCAATTTTCGGCGGTGGAGAAGATTGCCTGCAATTCCGCGAAAGTCACGTCATCGACAAAGTCATTGTCGCTGCTGACGACGACGGCGAGCGCATCCGTGCCGACGCGGAACTCAATCGGGTCGCGGTCAATCGCCTGGCAGCTTTCCACTTCGCTGTCGCGGATTGGGCGACTGGCATTGGCAATGTCAGTTTCGCCGGCTTCGCAGAAGCGGGAGAAACCGGCACCGGAGCCGATGCTGTCGATGGTGATGTTGCCACTGTAGCCTTCATCGATGAAGCGTTCAGCAATGGCTTCGGCCAGCGGAAATACAGTTGAACTGCCGGCTTCGATAATGTCTCCGGTGACGTTCAACGGATCGACCATTGGCATTTCGTCCATGGATTCGGTTACGCCCAGATCGGTTTCGTCATCTGCAGCGGTGTCAGCTTCGCTATTTGCTCCGCCGCCGATTTCGACTGGTACTTCTACTGTTTCCGGCTCATCTGAGCCACATGCGACGAGGAGAATCGCGAGCAAGGCAACGAGCAATACGGTCAACTTCTTCATGATTTGTTTGTAAACTCCCTTCGACTTAAGGTTATCTGTTTCAAATTGATTGGTGTGAACACGATTTGATTGTGTCGTGATTCACAAACGTGAGCATAACACATGCTGTTTAACAATTGTTCAAGAACGTGTTAAGGTTGTTGTAACATTCTGTTAACGGGAAGTTAACTCATCGGAAATGTGGCTATTTGGGGGGAGTGGGCACGGAAAGTGGAGCAAAAGTCGTCAATCGGCCGAATTATTCAGATGGGCCGTCCTGGCGTAATTTAGTGACGGAACCGGTCGCCAATGATTATCTTCCAACTCCATCAGCTCGCCTGTCACCATGAAAATGACACGTTCACAGATGTTGGTGACGCGATCGGCCGCACGCTCCAGATTGTGTGCTACCCAGAGCAGATAATTACTCTGTTCGATGTGAGCCGGATTGGCAATCACGTAAGTCATCAACTCGCGGTAAACCTGCAGATACAGCGCATCGACCTCATCATCTTCCTTCGGGATACGGCGCGCGAGCGGTGCGTCCCGTTGTGAAAAAGCAATCAAAGCTTGTTGTAACATCGCCGTGGCTGTGGCTGCCATTTGTGGAATATCGACTAATGGCTTGATCAGCGTCTCGTCAGCCAATGCGATATTGATTTTTGCAATACTTTTCGCGTAATCGCAAATACGTTCCAGTTCTATCGCGATGCCGATGATGGCGAGGATTCTGCGCAGATCGCTTGCACGCGGTTGTTGTGTGGCGATCAGTTTAAGGCAGTCCGTTTCCAACTCGAAGCGCGCGGCATTGATTACCCAGTCATTGGCAACAATTTGCTGCGCACGAATGATGTCTCGTTGTGCCAACGCTGTCACACTTGCGTTAATCGCTGTTGTGGCAATGCTGCCCAATGCTAATGTATTGACTTCGAGTCGGTATAGTTTGCGCTCAAAAAACTTTCTTGTCATAAGCAGTACCGGTTGTGCTGTGTCTTCAGGAAGCGTTCAATCTGAAAAACTGTGCACGGGTTCTGTGGGGCTGTGTTCATTTTCAGGAGGGTTGTCGGCAGTAATGGGGTCTGCCCAGTCCCAGGCAGAGAGCACCTGTCTACGGCGATAATCGGTTAAATCGAGGTCCAGCGGTGTTATGGACACAAAACCGGCTGCAACCATGCCAAAGTCAGTGCCTTCGTCGGGAATTCCAGAGGGTACATCGCCACCGATCCAGTAATACGGTGCGTTGCGTGGATCGAGCCGCTTGTCGCGTTGGGAGTTGTAGACGCGCATGCCCTGCTTGGTAATGCGTATCCCGCACAACTTCTCAATTGGTAGATTGGGTACGTTGACGTTGAGCAATAAATCGGGCAGCAAGAATCCCTTGGCAATGATTCGGCCGATTATGATACCCGCAACATAAGCTGCTGTTTCATAGTGAAAGTGATCGTGATGCTCATTGCCCGCCAGCGAAAAAGCGATGCCCGATGTACTGGAAATCACCGCCTCCATGGCTGCTATAACCGTCCCGGAATACGTGACATCGTGGCCCATGTTGCCGTAGGGATTGATGCCGGACACGACGAGATCGATCTTTTCTTTCACGATTCCAAGTGTTGCCAGTGCGACACAATCGGATGGCGCACCGTCGGCTGCCAACGCCAATGTCCCATCGGCGAGGCGCGTTTCCTTAACGTGCAGTGGGCGATGCAACGTCTTGACGTGTCCGCCACCAGACCAGTTTCGATCGGGTGCAAGAACGGTAATCGTGCCATATTGTCGCATCGCCTGTGCCAGTGCCAGCAATCCCGGGGCATTGACGCCGTCATCGTTAGTTACGAGTATGTGCATGGGTTCTCCAACATAGTTTAGGCAAAGGTGAGGGGAATAATCGATGCGGCATCATGTTCGTTTTCGGCCGAAATGCCGTTCACACTGAAATCGGACGTAATCGAAGTCGGCAACAACAAAGCAGCACGCAAGAAAGCCTCCATGGTGTCGACATCGTGAATGTTGATGTCGAAATCCCAGTGTTCGAATTGTTTGAGGACATTTTTCCTGTGCTCGACATGCCAGCCAAGCGAGAAGCGGGTGACACCCCAAGAGACAAACGCTTCGAGCAGGAGCTTTGCGTGCTGGGGCGCACTCCAAATCAAGGATGCCAACGGATCGATGTTGACCTGAACAATCGCGCCGAGCCGCCGCGTGGCTAACACACGAAAATCGCGTTCCTTCAGCATGCCGATATCGCCACTGAACCACAGATTGTTGTCGGCAATAGCATGTTTGTCACAAAGTTCAAGAATCTGATCGATGTAAAGACCTGTGTCGTGCAGCTTGAGATTGATGCCGCGTTCGGCCGAATTGAAAGCTGCCAGCACTGCGTCAAGCGTCAAATCGCTCTCGCCGACATTGACAGCCAACTGCTGCGTGTATGGATCGCGGTAAATCGGCACTTCTGCCCAGTGAATGTCGGCTTGCATGAATCGCTCCAATTTGGCGCGGCTGTCGACACGCTGCCAGACAAACTGCACGTGTTGCGGTAGGGAACGTTTTTGGACAAAAGCAGAAACATCGTAGCTGCGGCCAACGACTGTGCGTGCAGGCAGCGCACTCCGATGCGTTTCAAACAACGTGTCGGCATGGAGCAGCAATATCTCGCTATCGACATCGGCCGATGCGATGGCCTGCAAGCTTTGCGGCTCGTTGTCGATGGCGGCCACAATGCGATACCCTTCGTCGCGAAACGCCTTTGTCGCTACAGCTTTTGAACGCGGCACATATTCCCATCCGTATGGGTTCATCTTAAGCAAACTTGTGGTGAACTGAACGCGATATTCCTGCCCCAGTTGGTTTAGAGATTGCAACGTATCGAAACGCAGCGATTCCGGCCGACCTGTGTTCAGGCCGACAAACGTATTGGGCTGGAGTTGCAACCAGCGAATCAATTCGAGTACACCGCGAAACGGCCGATGCGATTCAATAATCGCTTCTTTTGACCATCGCGTATCGAAATACCAGGTTAAAATGCGCGAGCGCTCGTCAAGCGGTACGTCGAGTGTTTTCAGCAGAAGGCTGACCTGATTTTCGTGAAAGTCGATATCTTCCGGTTGCAGGGCATGGAACCAGTTCGTCTGGTAATGGCGATCATAAGCTTGCAAGACGTAAACGACCATATGACGCAAGTCGATTATCGTGCCGTCAATGTCGAAGCTGACGAGGAGTTTTTCCTCTGGAAAGCGGGTACGGGCAGCACGGTAGTGGTTGGCCAGTTGGACCATCCATGTGGATTTTGTGTTTTTTATCTGTCTATTTTGTTTCATGCTGTAAAGCGTAGCACGATTGATTTAACAAATGGTCAAGGCTTTGTTAACAGCATGTAACAATCTCGGCGCGAGTGGATTTTCGGTTGTATTGATGGATGCGAACAACATTGAGCAACTATCGTCTGGCGGAAAAACAATTCAGGCAACGAAAAAGAGGGCGGCTGCTAGAATACAGTCACCCTCTTAGAAATTGAGAATGCTTTGCGGTTACGACGCGATGCGCCGTTTGGCTTTCAGGGCTATGCCGATCAGCAAAACTGCGAGGAGTGACAAAAGCGCAATTGGCGATGCATTGCTACCGGAGAAGCTCGTCAGATTTGCCGATGTCGGTGCTTGCGCAAGCACCGTAATCGCGGGATGGCGCGTCGCTTCGCCATTGGTGGCGATATCTTCAACCGCGTATTGCCATGTGCCCGAAGGTGGATAATCGACGAAACTGTAATCGGCCCCGCTCGACGCGCTTTGTGACGCGATAAGCTCGCTGTTGAGTTGCGTTTCAACACCGCCGGCGGCGATGCGGTAAATATTGAAGCCGGCGTTACCAATTTCGGCCGATGTGCTCCAACTGAGTGACACGGCGCCATTTGCCGCGTTGTACACACCGTCAAACGCTGCCAATTCAACCACCGTCGGGTTGCCCACGTCAATCTGATAGATGGACGTTGTGTTACTCACCTCATAGGCGACTACGAGCAGAGATTTTCCGTTAGGGCTGTCAGATGGATCGATATAAATCAACCCTTCAGGACCGAGATCCCCGGCGGTCCCGTCGTCCATGTTGCCGTCGAAATTGCGCGTATTGATATACGTCGTGTAGCTCGGCGCATTGGGATCGGTCACATCATAGACGATGACACCCCCGATGCGCTCCAGGCCGACAAAGGCGTAGATATGTCCGCCGATGCTGCCCGTCGTAACGCCTTCGGGTTCTGGCCCTTTGTTGTCGCTACGCTTGTCAAACTCCGGATCGTCTTCGTTGGCGTTGAAGTTATCCGGCAATTCATCCGCCGTGATCTGCTCGAGATCATCGGCGCTGTCGTAGATTTGTACGCCGTCCGCTGCCCAAATCGACAGGGACCGCGCCCCAAAACTGTAGAGTGCCTCGTATTCGCCGTCGGGGGCCATGCCGTTGGCGCTGGTAATGTTCAGACGACCCAGGTTTTCTTCCAACTGCAACGTATCGCGGTCGGGAAAAACTGTCGGATCGAGCACGACGTCCTCGACTGAGGTTTCTTCGCTATAACCGTCGTAATCGCGTGCATCCCCTTCGTTCGCCGTGACTAGACAGGTGGTCGCACCACAGGCATAGGCGGCAATCGCATCGGGTTGATACATGCCGTTTGTAGGCCAGTTCGTGATATGGATCATGTCGTCTTTGTCGCTGGCATCGAGCGCGTTTTCGGGCAAATTATGGTCTTTTGTCCCGAAGGCTACAATTGCCTCGATGTAGGCAGTCGGGATGTCGATGATTGCCATTCCGTTGTTTTCTTGCAGCGTGACCCAGGCGGTTTGGGAATCGGCCGAAACGGCGATGTATTCCGGTTCCAGGTCTTGCGCGACTGTCGCGCCGGGTCCAAAGATGCGAATACCGGGATCGAGTTCACCTTCGCGTGGCCCGCCGACGTTGAAATCAGTGAAATCAATGGTAACGACATCGGCATCGGTCAAGCCAATGACGCCGCCGGACACATCGACAATGCTGACCGACCCTTCCGGATCGACGACGTAGTCATCATCCGGCTCACCTTCATTGGCTACGAGGGCGGTGTTTCCGTCCGGTGAGAATGTGACCATGTCTGGTAGTGCCCCGACAGTCAGTTGATTGAGGAACGTGCCGCTGCTATCGAAGAAGACGAGCTTGCCTGGATCCTGCTTGGGATCGGCTTCAACGGCTGCTGCGACGACGCCGCCACTGACGGCGACACTGTTCGCTGCATTGCCGTAAGGTGTCACGTCAATTTGATCGACAAGTGTTGGATTGGTCGGATCAGACGCATCGAGTATGTCAACTGTCTGGTCAATTGCATTGACGACAAACAGGCGCATTGATACGGGATCAAAAGCGACGATTTCAGCACCGCCCGTGTCGTCGTATATTTCAGGATTGTATCGGCCGATAAGTGACAGTGTGATGGCCTCTGTTGCCGTTGGCGGTGTGCTACTACTCACCGACAGCGGATAGAGTAATGCAATCCCAATGAGTATGGCCGCAACCAGGAAAATAAGCGGTGCCTGCCGGCGATTGATTGTTTTACGAACAGTCTGCATTCAGTATCTCCTCAAGGCGATTTGTCACAGCCTTTTCCATGATTAAATTGCTGTGCGTAATCGTAGCGTCAATGGTTTAACAGACTGCAAACGAGGTGTAAACAAACAGTTAACATCTTGTAACTGGTATGTTAAGCAGAATTATTCGCTTGATGGAAGCAGACTATTCGGCCGAAATGGGATCAATTGACATCTATGCTTAATTCACTACACTTCAATTATCAGAAAAGATGTTCGAGTTTTCCGAGGCACAGCATGGAATTTGTAAACCAGATAATCTGCGGTGATTGTGCAACTGAGTTGCGCCAACTGCCGGATAACTCAATCGATCTCATCTTCACTTCACCACCCTACGCTGATCAACGGCGTAACACGTACGGGGGCATAAAGCCCGCCGACTATGTGGATTGGTTCCTGCCCAAATCGGAGGAGTTTCTGCGTGTTCTCAAGCCAACTGGCACGTTCATTCTCAATATTAAAGAACGCGTTGTCAAGGGCGAACGCTCTACCTATGTGATCGAGTTGATCCTGCGCATGCGCGAGCAGGGGTGGCTCTGGACCGAAGAGTTCATCTGGCACAAAAAGAACTCATATCCGGGCAAATGGCCCAATCGCTTTCGTGATTCATGGGAACGGCTGTTGCAATTCAATAAACATCGCAAATTCCATATGTATCAGGAGGAAGTGATGGTTCCGGTTGGGGATTGGGCTAAAACGCGGCTCGTTGCGCTCAGCGACACCGATCAGATCCGCGATGAATCCAAAGTCGGCAGCGGTTTTGGTAAGAATGTGTCAAATTGGGTGGGACGCGACAGTGTGTACCCGACCAATGTGATCCATATGGCGACTGAATGCGGTAACAAAAGTCACAGTGCAGCTTTCCCGGAGGCGTTGCCGGAATGGTTTGTCCGGTTGTTCACGCAGCCGGGAGACATCGTACTCGATCCGTTTATCGGCTCCGGTACGACGGCGGTGGCGGCGCTCCAACTTGGCCGGCAATTTGTCGGTATTGACGTAAATGAAGCGTATTGCGACCTGGCGAGAGACCGTTTGTCTGGTTTACAGTTACAGCTTCTACCGACAGTTGTAAGGGAAGCACAGGAAACCTACCTGAACAATGGATCAACTCGATCTAGATGACGTAAACGCTTACGTCAATCTCAACATCGTTGATTTTCATGAGCATCGCATCAAGTCTTTGGAGCGCCTCTCTCTCGACAAGCTCCTGAAAAAGAACCCGTATCTATTCAAAGCAAAAAATGTGGCGACAGCCGGCCAATTGATTGAAGGCCTACTCGATGCATTTCTCTCGTCTTCGGAGGAGAAGTTATTCGGGGATTTTCTGGAGGGATTAGCTGTCTACGTCGCGGGACAGACCTGTCAGGGTCGCAAGTCAGCAGCCACAGGTGTTGATCTCGAGTTTGTCCGCGATGGAATTCACTATGTGGTTTCCATCAAGTCCGGACCAAATTGGGGCAACAGTTCGCAACACAACAAACTACAACAGGATTTGCAGAAAGCTGTCGCGACGATCAGGCAGGCACGCTATGGTCTCATGTTCAGGCCGTGCTGGGTATTTGTTACGGTAAGACGAAGACAAGCTTTGTCAGAGGATATTTGAAGGTTGTCGGCCAAAATTTCTGGTATCTGATTAGTGGTAATCAGGATTTGTACACGGACATTATCGAACCGATTGGCTACCGTGCGAAAGAACACAATGACGTCTTTCATGCAGAGAAAAGCCGGATCGTGAATCGCTTTACGCGTGAATTTATTGAAAGATTCTGTGATGAGTCTGGTGCGATCAATTGGGTGGGCCTTGTAGCCTGGAATAGTGGCAATCTCGATCTCGACCAATTTATGTTGGATTCGTGAAGTAACATTATTCGGCCGAATCCCTCTCAACCCCCGTCACTTCTCGCCCCAACAGATAATCGACCGCCGCCTGGAGCTGGATGTCAGATTCGGCCGAATCATCCTCTGGAAATAGCACCACAAAATCGGGCTGCAATCCGGTCTCATGCACCCATTCGCCGTCCGGCGTCAGCCAACGCGCAATCGTGATACGCACGCCGCCGCCGTTGCTCAACGTGCGATTGTTCTGCACCGTACCCTTGCCGAAAGACGTATTGCCGATCAACACGCCGCGTCCTTGGTCACGCAGCGCTCCCGCCAACACCTCCGAGGCGCTGGCACTGCCTTCATTGATCAACACAGCTAGCGGAATAGCTGTCGCCAGGCCACCCTCGTCACTCTCAAACACCACTTCGCGCCCGTCGCCGAACCGCTCTGTCAAAATCACGCCTTCGGGAATGAACTGTTCGGCAATATCGACGACGGTATTCAAGCCGCCGCCGGGATTGTTGCGCAAATCGATAACCAGGCCGACAGGCTCTTGCGCTATGAGTGCGGGCAACTGTTCATTCAGCTCTTCGTCTGTGCGGTCGCCAAACTGGTTGATGCGCACATAGCCGATGCCGTCATCGAGCAGTTCGGTGCGCACGCTGGGCACATCGATAATGTCACGCGTCACGTCTACGGTGAAAATCTCCCCATCGCGGTCAATTTCGAGTACGACGACAGTGCCTGCCGGTCCACGCACCAGCGCCCCGACTTCCGCAATGTCGAGTCCTGTGAGATCGGTGCCATCGGCCGAAACCAGCACATCACCCGGTCGCAATCCTGCCATTTCCGCCGGCGACCCTTCATAGGGCGTGACAATTACCACGCGGTCGTCGATCATCTCTATTGTCGTTCCAATACCCTGGAATTGACCGTTAAAACGATCTTCGCTTGCCTGATGCTCGCTGGGCGGCAGATAAATCGTGTTGCGATCGCCGAGTGTCTCCAGCATACCGCGTATTGCGCCTTCGACGAGGTCTGTGTTGTCCAGCGGCTGGTCGAAATATTCCTCGTGAACAAAGCTCCAGACTTCCCAAAACGGGGCAAATTCGCGGCGTAGTGACGTGGGTGTATCGGCCGAAATGCCCCCTGACAACATGACAAAGATGTCCGATTGTCCAATCCAGATACCGGCAACGATCAACAGCACCGAATAGACAACCATGAGGACAGATGTGCTCAGTTTTCTCATAACAATGATCTCCGTAGCCGTATTGTACGGACATTCTATTAGCACGCGATTAGCAGTCAGGAACCCGTCATGCTTTTGGCGGTCATTTGTGGCCGTTTAGCCGTGTGCTAGAATAGCTTCGGCGGCATAATTGGGGTATGAAGCGTGACATAAATGTCGCGCTAAGTGGAAGAACAGAGTGAAGTTATATGCCGGAACAGGCGCAGTTAGCAACAGATAACCAGCGTGATGCGACGCATACCGCTGATCTTGCCATTGTCATCGTCAACTACAATGTCGCGGCATTGTTGCGACGTTGTCTGGAGACCGTTTTTGCTGCGGTTGGCGATCTCGATGTCGTCGTCTGTGTTGTTGATAACAATTCGGCCGATGACAGTGTCGCTATGGTGCGGCGTCATTTTCCGCAGGTGGCATTACTTGCCAATGACAATAATCCCGGCTACGCGGCTGCCAACAACCAGGGCTGGGAATATGTGGTGCAGCACGCCGCGCAGCCGCCGCGCTATTGCCTGCTGCTCAACCCTGATACTGAACTGGAGCCGGATACGCTGGCGAAGAGCATCGCTTTCATGGATGCTCATCCTGATATCGGTATCATGGGGCCGAAATTGCTGCTGCCGACCGGCGAACTCGATGTCGCGTGTCGGCGTTCGTTTCCGACGCCGACGGTATCGCTCTACCGCTTTACGGGGTTGAGTAAGTTGTTTCCACAGTCGAGAAGATTCGGCCGATACAATCTCACCTATCTTGACATCGATCAACGGGCCGAGGTCGATTCCGTCGTCGGGGCGTTTATGCTCATTCGCGCCGCCGCCTTACAGGAAATCGGCTTGCTCGACACCCGCTACTGGATGTACGGCGAAGACCTTGACTTGGCCAAACGCGTCAAAGATATCGGTTGGCGCGTCGTCTACAATCCCGATGTCGTCGCTTGGCACGTCAAACGCGCCTCCAGCAAACAAAACAGCCGCGCACATCCGGAATTTTATCGCGCCATGCTCATTTTTTACTACAAGCACTATCGTCAGGAGACACGCTTCCCCCTACACCAGATTATACTCTTGGGCATTGCCGCTAAAGGCGGGCGAGCGGTTTGGCCCGATGTTGTAGCCGGTGCTGCGTTGTTGCAGCGCGACCATGTCCCAGCCTAACCTGTCAAATTAACATGAACAGCCAGCGTTACCGCATCATCTTCAGCATCACACTTATCTTGCTTGACGCCTTGATGATCATCACTGCATTTGTTTGCGCCTATTGGTTACGCATTTACATTGATTTTCCCGATGAACTGGCCAGTCTCGTTCCACTCAGAACATATACAGGTCTAATCGTGTTGCAGGTCGTTTTTATTGTCGGCGTGTTGTTGGTCAACGGGCAGTATTTTGTGCCGCGTGCTCCATCGCGCATCGATCAGTTTTATGCCGTATTTGCCGGCGTTTCAATAGGCTCGCTGTTTGCCGTCGCTGCCTCAACCTTTTTGTTCAAAGGCAACACACTCCTCACAGACTATCCGCGCACCATCATCATCTATACGTGGGTATTGGGCATCGTTTTCCTTATGCTGGGCCGCATTTTTCATCAAGCTGTACGAGATCGGCTGCGGCGGCGCGGCATCGGCCAGGACAAACTCCTGCTCGTCGGCACAGGTGAAGTGGCGCAGATCATACTCAAGCGCATCCAGTGGTCACCTTATCTGGGCTATGATTTGGTCGGCATCATCGATGACGGTAGCGGTATGCGCAAATTGCGCGGTGTGCCTGTCCTTGGCCCGGTCGAGAGCTTGCCCGACCTGATCGAGCGCTACAAGATCGATGAAGTCATGATTGCCGTTCCCGAACTGGGACATCGGGAAACAGTCCGCATCATTTCGCATTGTCAGCGTGGCCGCGTTTCGATCAAGATATTCCCTGACTTATTCCAGTACATCACCTCAGAGGCTGGTCTCGACGATTTGGGTGGTTTGCCGCTGCTTTCAGTGCGCGACTACAATTTGCGTGGTTACAAGCTGGTTTTCAAACGCTTGATCGATTTTGCCGGCTCGACGCTCGGTTTGATCGTTTTGTCGCCGTTCATGCTGCTCGTCGCCGTGGCGATTAAATTGGAGTCGCCCGGCCCTGTATTTTTCGTTCAGGAGCGCATGGGACTGGACGGCAAGTCGTTCAAGATGATCAAATTCCGCTCGATGCGCCAGGACGCGGAAAAGGACGGGCCGGGCTGGACGGTAGAAGAAGACCCGCGACGGACGAAGTTGGGGACATTACTGCGCAAAATCAATATCGACGAGTTGCCGCAGTTGATCAATGTCATGCTCGGCGAAATGAGTCTGGTTGGCCCACGCCCGGAACAGCCGCACTATGTAGCGCAATTCCGCCGCACAGTACCTGACTACATGTTGCGTCACCAGGAAAAGGCCGGCATGACCGGCTGGGCGCAGGTCAACGGATTGCGCGGCGATACGTCGGTAATTGAGCGCACCAAGTATGATGTCTGGTACATCGAGCACTGGTCATTGCTGCTCGATTTCAAGATCATGGTGCGCACTATCTGGCAAACACTCGCCTTGCGCAATAGTGGAGCTGTGTAACAAAGCGGGGATAACATCAAATAGAATGGCAGCCGCTTCAGTCAAGTTGTTTTGGACTCAACGAACTAAAGCGACTGCTATTCATGCAAAATGGTGGCTGCAAAAGCGGTATTCAATGTAGGCCACATTCATTGTTGTTGGCTATATCTATTTCCAGTCAGCCCATCTGTCTTCACTGGGGTTGTTAGTCAGGTTAACGAGATTAGAACCATCGAGGTTCGTACGATGAATTTCGCGATTGCCTGTGCGGTCTGAATGGAAAATGATGTATTGCCCTGACGAAGAAAACGATGGGCTGTAGTCATTGTCTGGATCATATGTTAACCTGATTTCGTTTGTTCCATCTATGTTCGCTATGTAGATTTCAGGATTGTCATCTCGAAGAGAGAAATAAACGATCTTTGTTCCATCTGGAGAAATGGCCGGCTCGTAATTGCTCGAACCTAAATGCGCGATTTTAGTGATGTTACTGCCATCACTATTCATGGAAAACAATTCCAGTGTCGAACTATTGGAATCCCACGATTGATAGAATATCTTGTTACCGTCAGGTGAATATTGGCAGTTACATCGATGCCAATTGTCTGTGAGTTTTAAGGGATTGGGTGTGTCGACGTCCATAACGTAGATATCATAATCGCCGTCCAGATTTGAATGGAATACGATTTTTTCTCCGTCTGGAGACCAGTCCGGGTGGCTGTCGTCGGCAACTGTATGTGTCAGCCGAACGACATGACTGCCGTCTGCATCCATGATATAAATCTCATTATTACCACTTCTGTCTGAGACGAATGCAATCTGACTTCCGTCTGGAGACCACTTTGCCAAAGTATCGTCTGCTAAGTTGTCAGTTAAGCGGACTGGATTATACCCATCGGCATTCATTGTGTAGATTTCATTGTCACCATCTCGATCGGAGTTAAAGACGATATTGCCACTACTTTGGAACTGAAATGCTATGATAGGTACGAAGAGCGTACTGGAATCAGATGGATCAGAACAAGGTGTGGATGTGCCTCAGCGAATTCGGTAGGCGTGGACTCACTATTCTCCTTATATGCTGTGACCTCATGGTAGTAAGTTGTACCGCAATTAAGCCCCGTGTCAGAGTACAGCGTCGTATTGGCGAATGCTGAGTCAAGGAAGATGAAACTCCAGCTTGAGCCATCATATCCCCAACGATAGATATTGAAACCAGTCTCGTCTACTGAATTGTCATGCCAGTGTAGAGAAAGCATCTTTTGAGACGGTCTCAATCGTCAAGTTTGATGGTGGTGTCGGGGGTGGGCTTGCAACGAAGAATGAGCTTTGTGAGTTCCGTCCTTCACCATACTCATTCCATGCTTTGACATGCCAATAGTATGGCTCAGTCGATGCTTCAATAGTTCTAGATTCCAAAGCGTTCCACTACTCCATCCAAAGGTTTCTTTATGACCATCAGGTAAATTCCCTCCCAATACTCTGCATAATATTGGGTACAGTTCCTGACCAATCAAGTAGAATGTTTTCGTTAGAGTATTTCGTCCGATTCATTGGTTAGGAGATTGGGGTCGGTGGTGTTGGTGCAGGCAGGCAACTGCCGGAACAAACCCTTGCAGAAGACACCTTGTTTCTGAGACCATTTGCTATCGCATTGATGTCAGGTTGGATTGGCTAGTGCGACCACAGATGCCGTAAAAATTTGCATGCTCACATAAAATCACCTCATATCCACTTTGAATCACAATTGATTCGGCATCATCATTGAAATCCCAATGACTCAAATCGAAAACAGTACGATCGCTATCAAATGATGGCCCATTATAGCAATCGCCAAGCCCATAGAGAGTGAATAACGATGGGGATGTGCGTCTCACACGAATAGATGATGTTGAATAGCCGATGGCATTGTCGAACAAGTCTGGATCGCTTCCGTTGAAGACAGTAAAAATGCCACCGTAGTCATCGTCTTCGTATAATACTGTCGACCACTGCCCCACCATCTTGATGGACTTTATCTGATCGTTAAAACCACTACCGCAATGTTGTGTAATACTTGGTTCATCCTGTAATACTTTACATTCATTTCCGCTGTAGGAAGAACCCGTATACAGATAAACACCATCACTTACTGGTGGTGGTTCCGGTGGGGGCAATTATACGATTTGGTTATATGGGGATTTGGATTGTGTTCACTCCCATGTCAAAGTTTCCCTGCATTGTCCCAAACCTCCATGCCCAATTCGACATCATCATCTGGTACACCACTGGCACACATATCCCACTCTAAAGAATAGGGATTAGTAAAGTCTATGCCAATGCCGTGCCATTCACCGCTCCATTTGGCGCTAAATCTCACTTCACGAATGCCACTACCTCCGTCATTGTCTTGTACACCGGATGTCGTGATATTTGCGATGCCGTTTGTAACACTTGCTGAAAAGCCAGTTGCGAAAGGAGGCGTTGTATCGCCACCTGGATCTGGCGGATCGTCTGGAAAGCAGTCCCCAGGATCAATTTCAATACCCCTTTGCAGTTGGCTAGTTGGTGAAGCGCAAATTGGATAATTCGTTGAAATTACGAGCCTCAGCATACGTTTGTAAAGTCCCACTCCAACATGCTTCATATCCATCGCCATCCAATTCGAAAAGACCTTCGTAAGTGATAGCAGTTCTGCTATTTGGTTCAGTTGTATTGCAGGGTTTCGTTGCTTGTGTGGTGAATAGCGCCATGTGAACGTGTGGTGGTGAATAATTGCTCAGGGGTGCCAAAACAGTTTGTTGGGAAAACTGCATACCCGCTACGATTGGTATTCACCTTCGCTCCAAACATCCCAGTAGAAATGAGCAAGAGTCATGCACAACTTGTCCGTTCCATTATTATCAATTTCAAAAAAATGATAATCTCTCTGATTTGAAGCTGTTGCGACAAATGTGATATCGGTTGGCGCAATAACGTATCTTCCAGCTTGTTGACACAGACTATCTTCACAAAAATCTAATGCAAATTTATCGCCGCCAGTATGCAATCCACCGTTATTGTATCCACCACCATCGGTTACATTGCCGGGACCATCTGGAAACGCATGTTTGAGCGAGGGAAAATTGAAAGATGCAAGCTCAATACCTAGTGCATCATAATCTGGCGGTGGATAAGGCTCCGGAACTCCTGACAATTTGATACTTGCTAGCATCTTATATCCAACATCTGAAGTGGCAAAGTTTGTTCCGGCGGCTTGAGTGAAGCTAAAATGATACAAGTGATCGTTATGAAACAAGACATTATCGACAAAGGTATTGCCACCTTTATTGACACCCCGTATTTGCCTCCCCTCCGCGCGGTCTAGATCGAGTAACTCGCTAGATGAAATCTCGCTATCCCAATACGCTTCATCTTCAAATCTACTCCAATCCAACGAAGTCACTGGGACAACATTGACTGATAGAAATGCCCCTTCTAGCGGTCTCCCCAATTCATCGACGACTATGTTGGGGCTGCTAATCGAAATCCGAAATCTCGATATGGCAGATTTTGAAGTGTCCAGCCAGGTGGCTGGATAATCGAAAAAGCCCAGTACGGATCAGTATACACAGACCACACATCGCCCGACATATTATTTGGGGGAAGCGAAGCTTGATTAGCTTTGCGACCAAGCAATTCAATTGATGAATCATAAGTAGATTCGGGTTGCAATCCTGCCCCTTCGACAAACGTGATTGTTAGCGAGAAGCAGAACACGAGAACCAATTGATATAAACGCTTCTTGTGAAACCGCAAAAGTCTACATCCAAGAACCTGTCTTCTCAACATTTGGAATTTTCCCTCCAGAATTTAGAACACGTTGAAAGTGCGACGCAAAACTTGCCTATTGATTAAGTCTAGGTGAAAAATTTACACTGCCAATTGACGATCGTCACAGTTATTCACGACAATTATCACACAGATGTAAAGATAGTATTTGACAAACATCAAATTACCCATCTATAATGATGGCTAGATCCACATTGTATTTGATGAAAGTATTGATGAAAATGAATCTGGCCCAATTTGAAACAGTCCGAACAACCGTAACATTTCCAGCTGAATTAATTCAACGCAGCCAACATTTCGTGGATTCCGGACAAGCTCCGAACCGAAACAGTATCATTGTGGCTGCGCTGGAACGCTTTCTTGTTGAAATGGAACGCGACGAAATTGATCGCGCATTCTATGCATCGGCCGATGACATCGCTTATCATGCCCTCAACGAAGGACTCGCCGAAGCATTTGCCGACAATGATTGGGAAGCGCTGACTCAGGGCGAACAGGCTTTGTCATGAACCGGGGCGATGTTTCGACGCCACCTCAATTCAACACAGGGATCAGAGCAGGCAGGATTGCGTCCTGTGATCGTGGTCAGCCGCAACGCCATTAATCAAACAAGCCTGGTCATCGTCATTGTTCCGCTGACCAGTGCAACCAACGTCAAGAAAACGTACCCCAACAATGTAGCGATTGCGTCAGGTGAAGGCGGCTTATCGGCCGATTCAATTGCTTTGAGCGGACAGGTACGCGCCATCGCCAAATCACGCCTGTTGCGGCAGCGCGGCACATTGTCATCCGATACGATGCAGCAAGTAGACCGCGCTCTCCGCATCACCCTCGACCTCTAGCAGGCCAATTACCGTCCAATCGTCACTGGAATCGTGTACGGTTCACCGACATAGTTGCCGTCCCACTGCACCACGATCAACCGAATCTCGTAATCACCCGGCGGCAAACCATCGGCGTTGAGAAATTCCAGCCGCCCGTTGGCAACCGGCGTGTCGTGCGTATTGCCAAACGTCACCCACTGATTGTCTGTACCCGCACCCTTGATTTCCAGCTTGTAAAACTGTACGCGCTGTGGATCGAAATCGGCAATGCCGTCGATAGATGTCGGGCCGGTTAACGTGTCGCCGGGGCGTGGGCTGCTGATGCGCCACACAGCGGGTGCATTGGGATCGCGCACCAGCGCGTCTTCAGTGCAGTTGGCGGCAGGCAAAATCGACAAGCCACGCGCAAACGCCCATTCGTAGGCAGCCTTGAGGCTTTCACTGTTGCGCGGCGCTTCGAGGAATAGTGTCGGGACCGCTTGCGGCGGGAGGGTTGTTGCATCAGCGCCGGCAGCAATGGTGCAGAATAGTTGTGGTGGAATAGCGTCTTCGTCTTCGGCCGAATTTGCAATTGACTCAGGCGACGGTGGCGGCAGCGGCAACGCCGGCGCACGAACCACTGACGGATCGACCGATTCCCAGACAACGAGCGGCGCTTCGCTGACTTCGGTCGGCGTCGGCGCGGGAACATCGGTATCGACCAGTTTCCATTCGCTGTCGGTGAGCGCACATTCGGCCGAACCGACAGTCACCGACTCAATCGTGCAAATCGTTTGCCGCTCAACGCCCGGCGGCGGCACAAAATCGTCCGGTGGCTGCACGCCATTGGTCTGCAACGTCTCGCGCAAAGCCGGATCAGCATAGACCGCTTGCATATATTCCGACCACAACGGCGCAGCGCCCGACAACCCGCTCACGTCGATCATCGGACTGTTGTCCGTGTTGCCTGTCCACACGCCGACGGTTAATCCAGGTGTGTAGCCCATTGTCCAGTTGTCGCGAAAATCGTTGGTCGTACCCGTCTTGGCCGCTGCCGGAAACGGCAAGTCGAGCACGTTATTGCGTCCCATTGCCGGAACACGAGCCGCATCGTCGGCCAAAATATCGCTGACGACGAACGCCACCCGTGGATCGACGACCGGTCCGGCTTGCGGCGGCTCGTATTCATATAACACGTCGCCATTGGCACGTTCAACTTTCAACACCGCGACCGGTGGCACATGCACGCCGCCGTTGGCAAACGTCGCATAGGCTCCGGTCAACTCCAGTGGCGTCACTTCGCCACCGCCCAACGTCAACGACAGGCCGTAGTTGGCCGCGTTATCGCCCAGGCTGTCAATGCCGATGGTGCGGGCGAATTCGAGCAAACGCGGCACGCCGATGTCCTGCAATACGAGCAATGCCGGGATGTTGTAGCTGTTTGCCAGGGCATCGCGCAGACGAATGGGGCCATGAAAGCGGTCGTCGTAGTTGACCGGTTGATACACGGAGCCGTCGACGAGATCGTAATCGACGGGCACATCCCACACGAGTGATGCCGGATCCCATGCTGCGACGCCCGTTTCGGTGTCAGGCGACAGGGCAGCGGCGTAGGTCAATGGCTTCATCGTGCTGCCCGGCTGCTGCGGGCTGAGCGCAACGTTGACGCGTCCGTCGATATCGTCATTGTGGTAATCGACACTGCCGAGCATGGCTAAAACTTCGCCCGTGCCCGGTTTTAGAGCCACCAACGATGCATTGTTGACATTGTTATCGGCCAGATCGGCGACGTGACGACGCGCCAGTTCTTCGGCGAGGCGCTGGTAGTCGAGGTCGAGCGATGTGGTGATGCGCAGGCCGCCGTTGGCGACGACATCGGCTCCGAGTTGTTCTTCGAGCAATTGGCGCACGTAGATGGAGAAATGTGGGGCGACAAGGCTGACTTCTTGCGGTTCAAACGTCAATTCTTGCAAGTAAGCGGCGTTGGCATCGTCCATTGTAATGAAACCGTCTTCGACCATGCGCACGAGGGCGACCCATTGGCGCTCTTTGGCACCTTCGAGATTGGTGTACGGATCGAGTTCGACGGGTGAATTGGGCAGGGCGGCAAGTAAGGCGGCTTCGGCGAGTGTCAATTCGGCCGATGTCTTGTCAAAATATGTTCGCGCCGCCGCTTCAACGCCGTAGGCGAGATTTCCGTAGTAAATTTCGTTGAGATACATCTCCAGAATTTCGTCTTTGCTGAAATCCTGGGTCATCCGCCACGCCAGAATCAGCTCCTTGAGTTTGCGATTGTAGCTGACGCTGGTGCGTTCCTCGTAGTCAAAGGCGATGTGGCGCACGAGTTGCTGCGTGATGGTACTGCCGCCGACCGGGCGGCCGTCGGGATTGCGCAGATTGGCGATAACGGCGGCGACCAGCGACGGCTCGTCGAACCCACGATTTTCGTAAAACGTGTCGTCTTCGAGGGCAATGGTCGCCTGCTGCATATGCAGTGGAATGCTGCTTAGGGAAACCTGGGTGCGCTTGCCTTCGCCGAAGATTTCCCACAGGACGTTGCCGTTGCGGTCGTAGATTTCGGTGGTGGCAAATGTTTCGCGGTCGCGGGCGTTAGCCAGTCGTGAAATGCCGTCTTCCAATTCGGCCGATAAATTTGAGGACACGACGGTTACTGCCGCTGCTGCGCCGATCAAACCGACGACGATAACCATGAATAGACCCAGTAAAATTACCGTCCCAGCACACCCAAAACATCCCCGCCGTTTTTTGCCATTATGCGCCATGCTTTTTTTCTCCAGTTCAATCGTGACTATTGGACACCATTCGTGTCGAATCGCATCACATCATTAACGAACTGCTAAGCGGGGAGGTTCCGGAAACGACGGCAGCGTTGGGGAAGCGTCAGCGAAACGCAGGCCTAAAATCTAAAATCATTTGCCAATAGCGGCGGACTAACCCGGTAGGGTAGCTGTCAGCGCAAAACCGGCGTTGGGTGCTGTATCGATAGTCAGTGTACCGTTGAGCAGTTGCACGCGTTCGCGCATACCGAGCAAGCCGAATCCGCTTTCGGCCGAATCACTTCCCACCCCATTATCGCGCATTGTCAACACAATCGCATCGGGATCACCGTAATCCAGCGTTACATCGACGCGGGACGCGTGCGCATGGCGGCGCACGTTGGTCAAACCTTCCTGCGCAATGCGATACAGGGTCAGTGTTGTCTTCGGGTCCAATGGTCGCGGTTCGGCTGTCACCGTGTAATCGGCGACAATGCCGGCTCGTCGCACATCTTCGATCAACTGGGCAATGGCTTCGAGAATCGGCCGATCACCCACCGGATCCGTGCGCAGTGCCGACACCGACTGACGCACCGCTGTCAGGCCTTCGTGGGTGAGTCGTTGCGCCTTTTCCAACGCATCCAGCGCTCGCGCCTGATCAGTCGGCATGATTACTTTTGCCACCTCGATCTGCACATTGATCACAGTCAGATAATGACCGAGATTATCGTGAATCTCGCGTGCCAGCCGGTTGCGCTCCTCGACAATTGCCAACTCTTTCGCTTGCACAGCAAATGCTGCTAACTGGCGATTGGCGTCTTCCAGTTGCAAGGTCAACGCTTCAGCCGCCAGCTTCTGCTGTTGTGCCCGTTGCAGGAGTTTAACCAGCCAGACGACAAAAATAATGGCCGGGCTGAGCACGATGGCCTGGTATAATCCCTGCGCCCAGCCGAATTCTAATCCGACCGGCACAGCGATCGTGCCGGCAGCGACGGCATAAATCGGCCAACGCCAGAGCGGGGAAAGACGCTGTACTGCTGTGCCGACGAGTGGCAGTCCCAACAGCCACATCGCGCCGACATCGGCGACAAAGGAAATGGTCAGCACCAATACCGATTGGATGGCGAAAAAGGCAATTGTGCCGGTAGGTGAATCAAAACGGGCAAAGAAGCGGTCTTCATTCAATGCCACTGCCAAATAGACGATGCCCAGACCCAGCAATAATGCGATGCGCTGTGTCGAAAATGCAGTGTCTGCATCGAATTGGGCACTGAGAAAGGTCGCAGCATATGCTGCCACGACGAGGATGACAATGACGATTTGACCCTGTCGGTCGGGTCGGTTTAGAAGTGCGGAGCGTGTTTTCATCTGATTTTGCATGTTCCTACAATCAGATTCGACTCAAAAGCTAAGGGGAATCGGATCTCGTGTCTGTCAATTGCCGTCATTATAAAGTGTCTCAATTCACAGAGCACAGTGCCAAACGTCACGAATCTGGTAATGTTGCGACTGTGACTAGACATCAGAATTGCGTATTTGTGATCGTGCTTACCTGACAATGGGTAGACAATTCCTTATAATACATCAGACTTGTGCTCACTCTGATTGCCTTCACAGCGGTGACCATGTCTGTTTGTTACGATACCTATCTCAAAGGAGTGAGAAATGATCCCAACTACTCACAGAAAATTCGGCCGAATTCCCTTGTTGTTTCTATTACTTGCCTTGCTGTTGACAATGGCTGCCTGTAGTGGGGCCGAACCGACGACGGAACCGGAAGCGGTTGCACCGACTACCGAAAGCGGTGATGACACAACGGCATCGGCCGATGACAGCGCTGCGGAGCTAGTTGCTGAGACCGAAACCGAAATGGCCGACGGTGGCAAGCTGGTCGTGGCGATGCAGCCGATTGTGCAAACAGATCCGGCCCTGATTTCGTCCGATGCCGAAGTCCTCGTCGCCAATCACATCTATGATTATCTCATCGATGTCAGCCCCGAATCGAAAATCATTCCGCGTCTGGCAACAGAGTGGAAGGTCAGCAATGATGGCCTGACGTATGTGTTCACGTTGGCGGATGGCGTGACATGGCATGATGGCGATCCGTTTTCGGCCGAAGACGTTGTTTACACCTTCGACCGTTTGCGTAACCCAGACAGTGGCTACCCCACAGCCGATCTTTACGCCAATATCGAGTCGGTTGAAGCTACCGGCGACCTCGAAGTCACATTCAAACTCGCCGCATCCAACCCGTTTTTCCTCTACGATCTGAGCGACAATCACGCGCTAATCATCAAAAACGGAACGGAAGACGCCTCCAATTTCAACGGAACCGGACCGTTTATACTCTCTAACTACGCGCCTGAAGATCGCATTGCAATGGTTGCCAACGAAAACTATTTTATCGACGGCCAGCCAAAGCTCGATGAACTGGAGATTATTTTCTTCAACGATGAAACCGCCAGCGTCAATGCACTGCAAGGCGGACAAGTTGATTTGGTCATGCGCATGTCGACCTCACTGTTCCAGAGTCTGCAAGATCAAGCCGGCATCAACATGATTTCTATCCCCACCAACGGGTTTGATGCCATCCGTTTGCGTTCTGATCGCGCACCGGGTAACAATCCGCTGGTCATGCAGGCGTTGCGCCTGGCAACTGACCGCGAAGCCATTTTGCAAATCGTGCAACAAGGTTATGGCGCTGTCGGCCGAGATACACCCATCGGTCCGCTCTACGAAGCCTACTACAACCCAACCCCGCTGCCGCCGCGCGACCCTGAAGCCGCCAAAGCGCTGCTTGCCGAAGCCGGCTATCCGGATGGCATCGACCTCGTGCTGCACACGCCCGACACGGGCGGACGACCTGATCTCGCTGCCGTGCTGCAATCGCAATGGGCTGAAGCCGGCTTCAATGTTGAGCTGAGCGTCGAGCCGGAAAGCGTCTACTACGGTGATGACGGCTGGCTTGAAGTTGACTTGGGCATCACCGGTTGGGGTTCACGTCCGTATCCGCAATTCTATTTGGATGTTATGCTCGTGAGTGATGCCAAATGGAATGAATCACATTTTTCCGATTCTGAGTTTGACGAATTGGCACGCATTGCCGGTACAACACTGGATGAAACGGAGCGCATTCAGGCTTACGCCGACATCCAGCGTATCCTGGCAGAGCGTGGCCCAGTCATTATTCCGTACTTCTTTGCCCAATTTGCAGCCATTGATGATGGTTTTCAGGGTTTTGAGCTAAAAGCATTCCCTGGCCGCACTGATTTCCGCACCGTCAGCATGGGGCAGTAGAAAATACAGAAACCGGGTTTCTCGAAGAAACCCGGTTTCTCCCAATTCTCTTGTGAGTTTATCACCAACCACACCTTCCGCCGCTCCGTCTGTCACCACTGGCAACAACCTGCTCAAAACGTTACGCAAATTGTTCAGTACCCCTACGTCTGCATTGGGCACGTCAATCGTAATTGTGTTTGTTTTGTTGGCGATTTTCGGCCCACTTATTGCACCATATGGCATGAACGAACAATTCTACGATGCATTGCGGCAACCGCCGTCGCGGTCGCATTGGTTCGGTACGGATCATCTGGGACGTGACGTGTTCAGTCGGGTCGTGCTTGGGGCGCGTGATATTCTGTTGCTCGCTGGTTTGGGCACGTTGCTGGCTGTTTTGGCCGGTGCTTTCTTTGGTCTGATCAGCGGCTACTTTGGTGGGATGTTTGACGAAGGTGTGATGCGCTTTTTTGATAGTCTGTTAGCGATGCCCGCGTTGCTGTTGGCGTTGCTGCTGTTGGGAACATTTGGCCCATCGCGCAACAGTGTTTTGATCGTCATCATCATTGTCTATACGCCGATTGTCGCCCGCGTGGTGCGCAGTGTCGTGCTCGGTGTCAAGCATAAGGGATTTGTCGAATCGGCGCGTTTGCGCAACGAGTCGCTAGGTTATATTCTGGGGCGCGAAATTTTGCCGTCCGTTTTACCAGCACTCACGGTGGAAGCGGCGCTGCGTTTTTCATATGCCATCTTTCTGGTGGCGTCATTGGGTTTTCTCGGCGTCGGCGTGCAGCCGCCGAATCCCGATTGGGGCTTGATGGTCAACGAGGCGCGTCCGCATGTATCGACGACACCGTGGGCGCTTACCTTTCCGGCAGCGGCCATCGCAATTTTGGTGATTGGCGTCAATTTGATGGCCGATGGCTTGAAACGTGCCTTGCAGGGTGCAGATTGACGCTGCACAATGCGCTGTGGTGTTGTTATTTGCGCCGCGTTTTTGCTACACGAGACCCGATTTCCATGCTATGATGGAGATGATCGGTGAAAATACCGGTATAAATCGCTCACAATCAGGAGTCAATCCATGTGGTTAAACAATCGAAACATCACGTCAACGTTTACGTCGCACCATAATGATAACGGTTACGCCAATATTACGGGCGCAGATGGTGGCTGGCACAAGATCAAAGGCGGCAACCCATCCGGTGTGACGAATTGCCTGATGGTGTGTAGTCTGGCTTTAACCAGCGGCAGACAGGTCAATGTCGAATTGCACGATGTTGACAAAGAGATCCTCACCGTTTATCTGCTGTAATCGGCCGAAACACAGCACACAGCGTAACAGTTGAATTTCAAAGCGGCCAACACAGATGTGTCGGTCGCTTCATGCTGTTTGTTTTCCACGACAAGCTGAAGTCCCCAATCCACAGGAAAGAAACCCAATCGCATAATCGTCTTAAGGTCAGATTGCCAGTATGGAGCCGTCGCATTGGCTCCAGCATACCTATTTCCATTGCGGCCATGGTTCGATTCGGCCGAAATGGATCACGGAGGATACCATGACCGAGAGACGCATTATTCTTGAAATGGCTTACAATGAGTCATTGGCCGAAGCATCCGCTGCATTTGCTGCGGGTGAATCCGCCGCGCTGGAAGCAGCTGCGCTGCCCAGCTTCGACACCTTCAGCTACGACGATACCTACGTCAGCGAACCGTTGCCCAACATCCAGGCAGGCACCCATCCAGAGAACGAGCTGTTCGATCCCATGGCGAACCTCGCCGTCGACGACAGCCCTGCTGCATCGACCTATCTTGTGCGTGGCACCGTCGCTGATGAAGATATGGCAGCCTTTGAAACTGAAGTTAACCGCAAGCGTTCCGTCGTCGGCTACTATTCCGATGTCGAAATTGCCAACTTTGCCGTTTGTCCCGGCTCTCCGGCCGTCGGCAACGATCAAACTGTAGAACAGTTGCTTTGTGTTCCCCGTATGCGACAATGTGATATGGACGGTGAAGGCGTACTGGTTGCCATTGTCGATACCGGCATCAACCTCGCTTACCTCAACGCACACGGCAAAACGCCTAACTTTGACGCCGCACGCAGTTGGAAGTGGGACGGCGCCGCGCCGGCTCCAGGCAGCATTCCGGTTGATCACGGCACAATGGTCGCCTACGATGTCTGCATCGCCGCACCCAAATGTACAATCCTGGACATTGCGTTGTTGCACGGATTTTTTCCGACACCGTCCGGATTTGCCGGAGCGTTCCTGTCTGATGCCGTACGTGCTTACCGCCATTTGCTCGATGTGATGAACGCGCCACGCCGTCCGGGCGAAAACCGGTCGCTGGTTGTCAACAACAGTTGGGGCATGTTTACGACTGACTGGGATTTCCCTGTTGGACATCCAGGCAACTACAGCGACAATCCCAACCATCCCTTTAACCGTATCGTCGCCACGCTGGAGCGAGCGGGAGCCGACATTATCTTTGCTGCAGGCAATTGTGGCGCGCCGTGCCCGGATGGTCGCTGTAACGGTGTCACGACACAGACCATCTATGGTGCAAATTCATCGCCGCATGTCATGAGCGTCGCTGGTGTCGATACGACCAAAACGCGCGTCGGCTACTCGTCCACGGGACCGGGTCATCTGGAAGCACGCAAACCGGACATCTCAGGATATACACATTTCCGGGGTTCCGGTGTGTATGCTGCTGACGGCGGCACATCGGCAGCTGCACCGGTGGTGTCCGGTGTTGTTGCAGCAATACGTTCGAAACGCCCGTATGATTCGGCCGATTCCACCACCAGTCCGGCCGCCATTCGCCATCTGGTCGCGAGTACAGCCGAAGACCTCGGTCCGACCGGCTACGATTTCCAGCACGGTTACGGCGTCATCAACGGCTGTGCGCTGGTTGATCGCTTGTGCCGACCGGTCATTGACATTTGCAGCCGCTACCCGTGGCTGTGCCGTTACTTCGACATATGCCGGCGCTACCCACAACTATGTGACAGCATCTGGTTACGCCGTACCATCGGAGCCAGCGCCGCTGCGGGTGAGACCGCATCGATGGCGTTGAGTGAAGCCCTGGGAAGTGATGCTGCTTCGCTTTCGGCCGAAGAAATCGCCTTCCTTATGGGATTCGTGACAGCACAAGGCGCGACTGCCGCTGACGAAGACCCGAAACCGGCCAAAGATGACGGTGGCTGCGGCTGTTGTGGCTAAATGAACTTATAAAACCGGGTTTCTGCCGGAAACCCGGTTTTTCACGTTATAATGATGACATGAAGTCCGATCAAGTAATGTACACGTTTACATGGGACGGTGAGCCGCCGACGGTGGCTGATGTCTGCGAGCGGTACGGTCTGTCACCGGATGAGATCGATGCGGAGTTTGGCGTGATTGCAATCGATCCGCAAGACAATCTGTACACCATTCTGGTGAACCGGGATGCCGTTCAGCGGCTGGATCAGACATGGGAAACAGCAGCGGACGATGACATCACCGGCCCGTTTTCCAATCCCCCCATCAGTCCATTTGGTCCGCCTGAGCCATAACTGTCACCGACGTGAACCGAAAATTTGTGCTATAATCTGCGGCATCGTCAGCACCGGAAAGTCTGTCCATGCCCACCAACACCTACGTCTTTGTCGATGTCGAAACAACTGGTCTCAACCCTCAACGCGACGCAATTATTGAAGTCGCTGCTGTTGTCTGGCGTGACGGTAAGACACTCGATACGTTTGAAACGCTGATCAACCCCAATCGGCCGATTCCATCTGAAATCACACAATTGACCGGCATCGATGACAATATGGTTGCCGATGCACCGGCCATGATTTCTGTCCGTGCCCAGCTTAAGCGTATCATCGCCGACCACGTCCTCGTCGGGCATAACGTCGGCTTTGATCAGGGCTTTTTGCAAGCGGAACGGCTGGCCATGAACAATTATCGCGTCGATACAGTCACATTGGCGTCGATCCTGGCACCGGAAATCGGCCGATATTCCCTCGAAAACCTGATCGCCCATTTTGGATTTGCCCGTTTTCAGGATCATCGCGCCCTCAACGATGCTCGCCACACCGTGTCCCTGTTTGAAGTGCTGCTCGACCGCGCTGCACGCATTCCGCTGCCGCTGCTGGAAGAGATTATCATAGCCGGAGACGGTATCGGTTGGCCGGAGACAGTTTTCTTCCGCGACGCGGCGCAATCGGGTATGCAAAACGCATTTGACAGTGGTACGGTCAGCAGAAGCCGTGTCGCCAATCTGTTCCGGCCCCCACGACTGGAGGGGCAAACAGTCATTGCACGCGAAGACCACGAATTGGAAGCGATTGACGTCGATGCCATCGCGTCGATGCTGCTACCCGGTGCCAATTTCAGCCAATATTTTCCGGCCTACGAATTCCGCGAACAACAACTCAACATGGTGGCCGCTGTCGGTCATGCGCTCAATCAACAACAGCATTTGCTAGTTGAAGCAGGTACCGGCACGGGCAAGAGTATCGGTTATCTGTTACCGGCTGCATTTTGGGCTGCGATCAATGGGCGACGCGTTGTCATTTCAACCAACACAATCAACTTGCAGGATCAGTTGCTGCATAAAGATATTCCTGCGCTGCAGGCATTGATTCCGATTGCGTTTCGCGCTGCTGTGCGCAAAGGGCGCAACAATTATTTGTGTACGCGCCTGTTCAAGCAGATGCGTCACAATGGGCCGGGTTCGGCCGATGAAATGGCCGTCTATGCGCGTATTCTGCTCTGGTTGGGTGTCAGTGAAACTGGCGATGTCTCCGAAATCAGCTTGCGTACACCGGGTGAACGCATGGCGTGGCGGCGTCTGAGCGCCGATGTTGCCAAATGTCGCACGAACGAATGTGCGCTCGAATCATGTCCGCTGCACATCGCGCGTCGTCGTGCCGAAATGGCGCATATCGTCATTGTCAACCATTCACTCTTGCTCGCCAATGTCTCAACCGGCAGCCAGATTTTGCCGCCATTCCGTGATTTGATCATCGATGAAGCGCATCATCTCGAAGACGCGGTCACCAACGGGCTGAGTTTTCAGGCGGACAAAAAGTTTCTGGAGGCGATTCTGGACGATGTGACGCGTCCCCGTGCGGGTCTGCTGGGTAAATTGCTCAACCAGTTGGGTGGCATACCGCAGGAAGCACAGGATGTGTTTGCCCAGGCAATACAGGATGCGCGTCAGGAAGGGCAACTGGCCCACATTCGATTGGATGAATTGTTTGATACGTTGCGCTATTTCTTGAGCGATTATTTCGGCCGAAATTCTGATTTCGCGCAACAGATACGCCTGATCGACGGTATTCGTACCCAACCGGGTTGGGATGACGTCGTCATTGCCTGGGACAATCTCAATGTGCCCCTGCAACGCATCGAAAAACATTTCAACAAACTCGCTAAAGGGTTAGCTGACCTAAAAAATGCGGATTTCGATATTGCAGATGCCGATGAATTGCAGGCAGCATTGATGGCGAATGCATCCGGCGTTGAAGAAACACGCCTGAATCTCGACCAGATTATTGCTCGGCCCAATACCGAGATGATTTACTGGGCGGAAGTGTGGCGCGACCGCGTTTCACTGCATGCGGCACCGCTCAATGTCGGCCCACTGGTTGAGGAGCATCTGTTCAACCAGCTAGATGCCGTGATTTTAACGTCAGCGACACTGCGCACGGCACCGCTTGGACGCTATGACGAGGCGAACTTTGACTATATTCGCACGCGTTTGAATGCCGGTCACAGTGATGAATTGGCGGTAGGGTCGCCATTTGATTACGAAAGCAACACACTGCTTTACCTGTGTTCAGATGTGCCGGAGCCAAATCAGCCTGGCTATCAACGAGTTGTCAATCAGGCCATTGTCGATATTGTCGCTGCGTTGGGAGGGCGTACGCTAGTGCTTTTCACATCCTACCGGCAGTTGCGGGAAACGGCGCAGGCGATTGCGCCTGCTTTGGATGAGCTGGGCATCGCGCTGCTGGCTCAGAGTGAAGGGTCGGCGCGGCAGCAGTTGCTCGATCAGTTCAAAGAGCCGGACGCGCGGGCGGTTTTGCTGGGAACGCGCTCGTTTTGGGAAGGTGTCGATGTGCCCGGTGCGGCGTTGACGGCGGTGGTTTTGGTCAAGCTGCCGTTTGATGTGCCGTCGGACCCGATCATCGCGGCGCGGTCGGAGACGTTTGAAAATGCGTTTTATGAGTATACGATTCCGGAGGCGGTGTTGAAGTTCAGGCAGGGTTTCGGCCGATTGATTCGCCGCATTGACGACGAGGGCATTGTGGTTGTACTGGACAAGCGCGTGCTGAGCCGCCGCTACGGTGAGCTGTTCATCGCCGCGTTACCGGAATGTACGACATTGAGACAACGCGTCGGCCGATTGCCGGAAATCATCGACCGCTGGCAAAACCGAGCGCGTTGATCACCAGATTGAGTACACCAAACAAGCTGTTTGGAAGGGTGATTCGATTCACACGGATTGCGTTTGCTTGCAGAGATAGCCTGAATTGTTTCGATCCATTTCCCCAAATTGCGTTGATAAAGAAACCGAATGTAGCATTTTGTGCTCTTGCATCCTTATATGAATTCTGTATAATCCTTTTTGATATTTTATATCAAAAAGGAGTCCTTACAATGCGAATGGTTATGAAGCAAGTGATGCTCGGGGTAATCTGCCTGATGGCAATAGGCGTGTTGGCGTCGGCATGCAGTAGCTCGCAGTCAACGGAACCGGTTGCTCCGGCACGGGCTGATACGGTGGACGAAGATCACGATAACGATCATGACGATGACCATGATTCGGCTGAAATGCGCGAACACGGTGCACACGAACACGGTGCAGCGACATTGACTATTGCCTGGAGTGGCAGCGACATGCAAGCCGATCTCGATTCCCCCGCTTTCAACATCGTTGGTTTTGAGTATGAGCCGACAAGCGATAGTGATAAGCAAGTCGTTGCTGATGCTTTCGCATCTTTAGAAAACGATGACCTCTTAGGCTTCAATGACGACGCTGAGTGCGTAGTTGAAGAGGTAGCAATTATCTCTGATTGGGAATCTGCTTCAGACCATGACAATGAGGATGACCATGCAGATGACGACCATGCTGACGACGATCACGGCGACGAAGAAGTCCACAGCGACATTGAGGCTGCCTTCACCTTGACCTGCGCTAACCCAGAAGCGATCGAGTCCCTCGATTTGAGTGCGCTGTTTGAGCGATTCCCCAACTTCGCCGACCTTGACGTACAGTGGATATCCGATACCGTGCAATCTTCGGCCGAAGCGACCCCGGATACCCCAGTTGTGATGCTGCGCTAGCAGTATGACCTACGCCATGTCTGACGCCGTTGTGACACTGAGTGATCTGCGCTTTGCGTGGAACAAGCACGAAGACGACCTGCTGTACATTCCGTATCTCTCAGTCGAGCGTGGTGAGCACCTGTTGCTGCGTGGTGCCAGCGGAAGTGGCAAGACCACGCTGCTGAATCTACTGACCGGCATTCATCAACCAACCAGCGGATCGGTCACTATCATCGGCACACGGCTAGATGAGTTCAATCAGCGGGCACGTGACCAATTTCGCGCCGATCATCTGGGCGTCATCTTTCAGCAGTTCAATTTGCTACCTTACCTCTCCATCGCAGAAAACGTCGTGCTGCCATGTTGGTTTTCACATCGCCGCCGTGAGAAAGCAGGCAACCCAAGAGAGCAGGCAAAGCAACTTCTGGAAGCACTCAACGTTCCGTCTGCTTTACTGACTAAACAGGCAGGCAAGCTCAGCGTCGGCCAGCAGCAGCGCGTCGCGGTAGCTCGCGCATTGATCGGAGGGCCTGAAATCGTGATCGCAGATGAACCGACCTCTGCACTCGATGCCGATAACCGCAGTCGTTTTCTGGAATTGCTCTTTCGCGAGGCGGACCAGCAAGGGTGTACGCTCATCTTTGTCAGCCATGATGCCCATCTTGCCGACCAGTTTTCACGGGTTGTCGAGATGGATGTGATCAACGAAGCAGCCCGAGCGGCAGTTTCCCGGCAGGAGTTGGCAAAGACGTGATCTGGCGCATCGCATTCAAAAGCGCGTGGCATCGACGCGTCGGTTTGCTGCTGACCATCTTCTCAATTAGCGTCAGCATGTTTTTGCTGCTCGGCGTGGATAAGGTGCGCAAAGAAGCACACAATAGCTTTGTCAACACAATTTCACAAACTGATTTGATCGTCGGCGCACGGAGCGGATCGATCAACTTGCTGCTCTACAGCGTGTTTCGTATTGGCAACGCCACCAATAATGTATCGTGGGAGTCATTTCAGGATATTGCTGCACTGGATGAAGTAGCGTGGACTGTTCCAATCTCATTGGGAGATTCGCATCGTGGCTTTCGGGTGATGGGAACCAATGAAGACTACTTCCAACATTATCGTTATGGGCAGGACGAGGCGTTGGCATTCCAGGAAGGCGTGCCATTTTCCGATCTCTACGACACGGTGCTGGGCGCGGAGGTGGCTGACTCACTAGGCTATGTGCTTGGAGATGAGATTATCATTTCACATGGCGCAATTGCAACTGAATTTGCCGCCCACGACGATAAGCCGTTTCACGTGGTCGGAATTCTGGAACGTACAGGTACGCCGGTTGACCGAACTGTGCACATTTCGCTGGAGGGCATTGAGGCGATTCACATCGATTGGAATGCTGGAGTGCGTATGCCGCTTGAGATTTCGGCCGAACAAGCACGGAAATTTGATTTAGAGCCGCAAACAATCACCGCGTTCATGCTGGGTCTGGAAAACCGGATTCAGACATTTCAGGTGCAGCGAGCCATCAACGAATATCGGGAAGAGCCGCTCCAGGCGATTGTGCCTGGCGTAACGCTTGCTGAATTGTGGCGATCCATCGGCGTATTTGAACAAGTATTGGCTGTGCTGGCGGCGCTGGTACTGTTTTCCGCCTTGATCGGCATGTTGACTTCTGTGTTGTCAACGCTCAACGAACGGCGGCGCGAGATGGCAGTCTTGCGTGCTGTTGGTGCGCATCCGTACCATATCTTGTTGCTGTTCATGCTGGAAACATTAATGATCGTGGTGGCTGGTTGCTTGTTTGGGCTGCTGCTGCTATATGTTGGACTGGCAATGGCGCGGCCATTGTTGGCCGAACTGTATGGCATTTCGATCGCCTTAACTCCGCCGGACGGGGGACAGTGGATGATGATCGGTGTCGCCATCTTGTTGGCACTGATAATCAGCCTGATTCCAGGTATCGTTGCATATCGACGTTCGGTCGAGGACGGTTTGTCGATTCGCATCTAGGTATTGAAACGCATGCTTACATTTCGTTTGAAATCTTTCAGTTTTCTCGTGATATCGTTATCTATTTTGCTGTTCGTTCTTGCAGCATGCGCGCCTGCAGCACCTTCTGTGGCCGCACCGACCCCTGCCGATCTTGTATTGGACAATTCGGCCGAACCCACTCCTGAGAATCCGACTGCGATAGCGACAATGGAACCACCGCCAACATTGACAGTAATGCCGACCACACCACCTAATGTGCCATCACTAGAAGAAGCTGAGTTCGAATTGGGTGAAGCGTTACCCAAAGTTCCTACCACACCGCAGGAATCGGCCGAAGCCACGCCTGTCGCTGTCGTCATCGATGACCAGGGATATCGTGAACTCGCATGGGAAGAGATGGTGCCTCCCGGCTTTCGTCCCGAAGATATCATGGCCAAATATCAGGACGAACTGAATCAGATGCAAGACGGTGACTCTGCCGCGATGGATTTGTACGATCTGATGCAGGAAGAGTTTATGAATGCACCGATCAACAGTGAGCTAAACGCACAGAAGATCAAGCTTCCCGGTTTTATCGCTCCTCTCGAATACCAGGATGATACGATTACCGAATTCCTGCTCGTACCGTATTTTGGCGCGTGTATCCATGTGCCACCACCGCCTGCAAATCAAACAGTATATGTCACTGCAGCGGACGGCAATGGTGTTGATGTGGGCGATTCGTATTACCCAGTATGGGTGGTGGGCGAACTTCTCGCCGAAGGTCAAACGACTGACATTGGCGTAGCCGGCTACCGTATTCAGAACGCTACTATCACGCCCTACGACTACAACCAATAAATTAGCGCCGAGCAATGATGTCCCGGTGCATTCGTTCAGACAAGCGCGTGCTGAGCCGTCGCTACGGCGAACTGTTCATCGCCGCGTTACCGTAATATACGACACTGAGACAACGCGTCGGCCGATTGCCGGAAATCATCGACCGTTGGCAAAACCGAGAACGCTGAGTTCATTTAGGTGACGGTTATCTGAATCGTCTGCGTCTCGCTGTCCAGCAGTCCGAACCAGATGATAGCTTCCGACACCATATCGATTTCCAGTTTATATTCGCCGGGTTCAGTGAAAGTGACGGAGATGGGAATTTCGGCCGAATCGCCCGGCATGACATCAGATTGGAGCACGCCTCGGCCGAAATCCAAATCGAGCAATGTGCCATCCGCTTTATACAAATGGACGCCGGCCTTGACAACACCAATATCGCCCACATTTTCGTGCAACCAACGACCCGAGCCAGTGTTATAGGCGCGAACAACAATGTTACAAGGCCGGCCCTTTGTTACTGACTTGTCGTACGATAAGACCTCCAGCCGGTGACTTAAACCCGTGTGGCTACGACTGTCGTTAATATACGTGCCTTTTGTGAAGAAAAACACCGTTCCATTACGTGTTGCTGCCACTGCGTTGTGCCTGGCCGCAGACGGTGGTAATTTCCACTTAGTTGTGCGTACATAATCCGCATAACTCATTTCAAAATCTGGCGTCAGCAACAATTTGATACGCAATTCGCCAAAACCGATCCCTTCAGCCAGCGCCTTGATCTCGTCAAGGTGAATATCATTCTCCAAAACCTTGAAATTGCGCATCTCATATTGCGATTGCGCCGTCTGTGAATGCGTTTGACCTGGTTCGTTGAATCCGATAATGCCACCCGGCTTGAGAACGCGGTAAAACTCGCGCAATACCTGCTCCTGATTGGGAATGTGGTGAAACACGTCAAAGCAGACGATGCGGTCTACACTTTCGTCAGCGACGTCGATGGTATAGCCATCAAAAAGCACAAAACGAGGTGGCTGTAACGTTCCACCCAAAATCGGTTGCATCTCAAAGAGCCGCCGCCCCATTTCCAAAGCCGATGCTGACGGATCAACAGAGATAGTCACGCATTGCATCTGGTTGAGGCAACGAGAAAACCAGCACGTACCCGCGCCAAAATCGAGGACGGTCATCGACTTGCCGAGCCGCATTCCCGACAACAACATGCCCATGCTGTAGAGCAAGTGCGGCGCGTCTAGTGTGTTGGAGAACGGTTTTGCCATTTGCGGTATAGGGTCAGTGATCGCAGCGTAATATGTTTCGGCCGTTTCACACAATTCCTCAACACTGAGTTCCTGTATCAATTGACGTGGATCGATTTTCACTTCACTCATAGCTTTTCTCCAGTAAGACAACTGTTATGTTGCCGAATGGCATGCGACTGGAATGGATAGTTTCATTGGTAGTTTCGCTGAAAAGTGTTGTCTCAAGAATATGATTGTAACAACACCAGCCAGACAATGCTTTTTTGATTCAGCGAAGAACCTGACGTGCAAACGCAATTTGCTCACGCACTGCATTTGGTGCCGTGCCACCCACCACATCACGGGCCGCCAGCGAACCCGCAATGCTAAACGCCTCGACTACATCTGGCTCAAACAAGAGGCTAATTGCTTGTAACTGCGTCAACGACAATTCAGTGATCGGCACGCCGCTCGTTTCTGATAATTGCACGATTTCGCCGACGATGTGGTGTGCTTGACGGAACGGCAGCCCTTTCTTTACCAGGTAATCGGCCATGTCGGTAGCGATCAGGCCTGGTTCCAATTGCGCTGCCATGCGCTCTGGCTGCAGCTTGAGCGTGTTGATCACACCTGTCATCACCGGCAACACGATCGTCAGCGTGTCAAACGCGTTGAAGACGCCTTCTTTATCTTCCTGCAAATCTTTGTCGTAAGTCGATGGCAAACCTTTCAACGTTGTCATCAAACCAACCAATAAGCCAACTAGCCGACCACTTTTCCCCCGCGTCAACTCCAGCGTGTCCGGATTTTTCTTCTGCGGCATGATGCTGGATCCGGTGCTGAAGGTGTCGTCAAGGCGGACAAAGCCGAATTCCTGCGAGCTGAATAAAATCAACTGCTCGGACAAACGGCTGAGGTGTAGGCCGGTTATGGCAGCGGCGTAGAGGAAATCGGCCGAAAAATCGCGGTCGCTGACGGCATCGAGGCTGTTAGGTGTGATGCGGCTGAAGCCGAGCCGGGCGGCGAGTGCTTCGCGGTTGACGGGAAAAGCGCTGCCGGCTAACGCGGCTGAACCGAGGGGACAGGAATCGGCCGAATCCCGTACCGCGTCCCAACGTTTCTGATCCCGTTCCAGCGGCCAGAAATGGGCCAGCAACCAATGCCCCCAGAGCACAGGTTGTGCGTGCTGCAAATGGGTGTAGCCGGGCAGCATTACGTCCATGTGTTGCTCAGCATGATCGACCAGTGCTGTTTGCAGTTGGTGCAATTCCAACTGTACCTGATCGACGGCGCGTTTGGTCCAGAGCCGAAAATCGGTGGCGACCTGATCGTTACGGCTGCGACCGGTGTGCAGCTTGCCACCAACATCACCGATGAGTTCGATCAGACGCCGCTCGTTTGCCGTGTGAATGTCTTCGTCGCCAGGCTGGATGGTGAACGTGCCGGATTCCCATTCGGCCGAAACCATTTCCAACCCACGCACAATCGTATTCGCTTCCGTCGCCGTCAACACACCGACACCGACGAGTCCCCGCGCCCACGCCATGCTGCCTTCAATGTCTTCACTCCAAAGGCGTTGATCAAAATCAATGCTGTCATTGAATTGCCGTAGCAGATCGTGCGCTTCTTTGGCGAAGCGACCACCCCATAATTTGCTCATCACATTTCTCTCACGTTCATAGTTTGGGCACGCGATACCAGTAACGGTACAGTTCTTTGAATCCCAGTTGCGCGTACAATGCCAATGCTGGTTTGTTATTGGTCATGACTTGCAGGTAAGCCGTGTGCGCATAACTCTCAATGCCCCAATTGAGCAGACTTTCCGTCAACTCACGTCCATATCCTTTGCGACGATGTTCAGCATCAGTGACGATGTCAAACAAGCCGAAGTAGCCATTGTCGCTGATGCCGAGACCACAAGCAACCGTCTCGCCCTCGACACTGAGAATCATTGGACATTTTCGGCCGAAAGCCGCATTTAACAACTTCGCGTGCGTTTCCACATCGCGCCGTGCCGGATTCAAGCGATGAAATGCATGTAACCACGACTCAAGACCTGAGCGATCCGGCAACATATACGCCCGTTCCGATGCCATCGCGCCACTCCAACTGAGATCGAGCAGTTGCACGCAGGTCTCGTTGTAATACGTGAAACCACGTTGAGCCAACTCTGCATCCAACTCTGATGGTTGTGAGATTTCGGTCAGCCTAAACAGAGGCTGCAAACCGCGTTCACGATACAGCGACAGGCAAAAATCGATTTTCTCGTCTAGCGGCAATTGTCCCGGATAAAGCGCATTGACCGAGTTGGCGCGTCCGGTGTAGCCGTTGCTGAAGCGCAACAGCCACCCATCATACAGATACGTTTCGAGCGCAGGCCATGCATTGAGTGTTTGTTCTTCGATTCTGAGGACGTTCATCTCTGCTTATCCGATGCTGTAACCGGCACGGCGCAGGGCGTTGGTTGCGCGTATGAGCGTTTGCGCTTTGACCAATAAGTAGTCGGTATCGTATGTCGAGACCGCAAAGATGCTGATGTCGGCATCGGCCAGCGTAGTCGCCAGACCAGCCATAATGCCGGTCAAGGCGAAATCAAGTGGGCCGATCACCTTGAGCGCACGCCAGTCGCTGGAGACGTGATCGCTGTTGATGTCAATCGATGCCGGTGCAACGATGGAGAGTTCTTCGGCCGATTTTGTGATTGAGTAAAATTCGGCCGAAAACACGCCATCCGGCACAGACGCATCCGGCGCCAACCGGTGAATGGCAAATGTCTCGTCGAGAACAGTCAAAGACAAATTCATGTCCGGTAATCGGCGTTGATCGTCACGTAATCATGCGACAGATCGCACGTCCAAACTGTTGCAGTGCCATCACCACAGCCAACCGACAAGCGAACGACGATGTCACTTGCGGCAAAGATCATAGCTGCACCGTCTTCGGCGTAATCGGTGGGCGTACCACTAGCCAGCAATTGCAGCCATGTCAAACCATCATTGCCAATCCACAAATCGCACGCCGTTTGGTCAAAAGACACGCCCGCTCGACCGGCCGCCGCCAAAATGCGTCCCCAATTGGGGTCGCTGCCGGCGAACGCCGTCTTGACCAGCGGGGATGTGGCAATGGTGTTGGCGATGGCATGGGCGGTTGTGTCGCTGCTCGTGCCGTTGACAGTAATCTCGACGAATTTGGTCGCGCCTTCGCCGTCGCGGACGATCATGTGCGCCAATTGCTGGCAAACTGATGTCAGTCCGGCGAGAAAGGCCGCGTCATCTTCGGCCGAATCAAACTCAATCCCAGACACACCATTCGCCAGCAGTAAAACCGTATCATTGGTACTCGTATCGCCGTCGACCGAGATGCGGTTGAAGCTGACAGCGACGGCGCGACGCAAATACGAGTGCAGTGTACTCGGATCGATGGCAGCATCGGTTGTGATGACGCCCAGCATCGTCGCCATGTCAGGATGGATCATGCCCGATCCCTTAGCCATGCCGCCGATTGTGATCGCGCCACCCGACAGCGCAACCTGCACAGCAACTGATTTAGGGTGCGTGTCGGTGGTCATGATCGCCTGTGACGCCAGTTGGCCGCCGTCAGCATTCAGCAGCTTGGCTGCGGCGTCGATGCCGGCGCGTAGTTTGTCAACCGGCATGGGGAGTCCGATGACACCGGTGGAAAGGACGAGGGTGCATTCGGCCGAAAATCCCAGCGCGTCACCAACGGCCTGCTGCATCGCTCGCGCCGCAACCAAACCCGGTTCGCCCGTACATGCATTGGCGTTGCCTGCATTGGCAACCACTGCCCGGATCGCAGCGGCATTGGCTTGCAACGTCTCGCGCGACACGATCACCGGTGCGGCCACGACCTGGCTGCGCGTGAATACGCCCGCCGTTGCACAATCCGTGTCGGATACGAGCAATGTCAGGTCGAGCCGGTCGCGATATTTGATGTTAGCGATCACCGATCCGGCGCGAAAACCGCGTGGTGAGGTGATCGAGCCGTTGGGAAGAGACGTGATGGTCATGAATACTCCCATTTCGGAAAGGTATCATCCGAAATCCGAAATCAAAAATCCGATATCCTCAATCTCGTTTGAAAACATTGTAATCCGGCGCAGCGTACTTCGTCCGTCCGCCGCCGCTGACTTCCATCATCGCCTTGACCTTCATTTGCAGGCCAAACAAGTTGATGAAACCGACGGCATCACTCTGATCGTAGACATCTTCCTGACCAAACGTGGCGAAATCCTCACGATACAAGCTGTTGGGGCTGTAGCGACCCATGACGATGACGTTGCCTTTGTACAGTTTGAAGCGCACCCAACCCGAAACGGTCGATTGTGTTTCGGTGATGAATGCCTGCATTGCTTCGCGCAGGGTGTGATACCACTTGCCGAAGTAGACGAGTTCAGCGTAGCGCACGCCTAGTTGTTCTTTGAAGTGCAAGGTATCGCGGTCGAGGCAGAGTGATTCGAGTTCGCGATGGGCGGCGTAGAGCAGGGTGCCGCCGGGTGTTTCGTACACGCCGCGCGATTTCATGCCGACCAGACGGTTTTCGACGAGATCAATTCGGCCGATGCCATTCCGTGCGCCAATCATGTTCAATTCAGCAACGACACTGGCCGGGCTCAGCGCCACACCGTTGACCATTTTCGGCACGCCTTCCTCGAACTGGATTTCAACCATTTCCGGCTCATCCGGCGCATCCATCGGATCAATCGTCATCTGGTACATGATCTTTTCAGGCTCATTGGCCGGATTTTCGAGAATGCCGCCTTCGTGAGACAGATGCCACAGGTTGGCGTCACGACTGTAGATCGATTTCTCGGTGTGTGTCACCGGCACGTTAAATTTACGCGCGTACGCCAGCGCATCTTCACGCGAACGAATTTCCCACTCGCGCCACGGCGCAACCACAGTCAATGTTGGATTGAGCGCCTTATAGGTCAGTTCAAAGCGCACCTGGTCATTGCCCTTGCCGGTGGCACCATGCGAGACGGCATCGGCACCTTCTTCTTCAGCGATGGCGACCTGCCATTTGGCGATCAGCGGACGGGCGATCGATGTGCCGAGCAGGTAGCGTTTTTCGTAGACAGCGCCTGACTGCAACATCGGGAACAGAAAATCGGCGGCGAATTCTTCGCGCAAATCCTTGACGACAACTTTGCTCGCACCGCTGGCAAGACCTTTCTCGACAAGACCTTCGAGTTCGTCTGCCTCCTGCCCGATATTGGCGCAGAAACAGATCACTTCACAGCCGTAGTTCTCGCGCAACCACGGCACGATGACAGATGTGTCTAACCCACCGGAGTAGGCGAGGACGGCTTTTTTGACTTCTGGTTTTGACATGTTAGCTCCTGAGTGTAGAGGGTGGGGATAGAGGCTCCACCTTCAATTATTTGTTGATTAAGGCTGACAGAATAGAAGCGATTTCGTCCGTTTCTTTATAGAGGAATCGGTATTTTTCTCGTGTAATATGGCCTCTTTTTCCGACTATGACGAGCAGACTGACCACTTCGTAAACCGATCCTTTGGCGATTTTGTAGAAGTATGCTCTTTCCTTAGCGCCATCCCGACCGCTGCCTTCAGCGATGTTGGTGGGAATACTCAAAGACGCGCGACGAAGCTGATCAGTGAGTGAGAAACGATAGGTCTGAGGAAGATCATCTGCGAGACCAAAAATCTCATCTGCAAACTCAATTGACCGTTTCCAGACATCCAACTTCTCGAATTTAAATGTCATGCGTCGTCCTCTATCTCTTTACTCTATCTCTAACTTTGCAACAACCGCTATCTCGTCACAGTTGTCCTGAATTGGGCAGAGGCGACAGGCGCGCCAGATTTTTTCGGGAAAGGCTTCTTTTTCGGTGACGGTAAAGCCCATGCGCTCGAAGAACGGGACGACACGGGTCAGGGCGAAGACGGTCGGAATGTGGTAGGCGGCAGCCATACTGAGTAGTTCGTCGATGATTTTTCGGCCGAAACCATATCCCTGCGCTTGCTCCGACACCGCTAGCGAACGCACTTCGGCCAACAGCGGTGAATAGATCAGCAGTGATCCGATGCCCACTACCTGACCGTCGAGTGTAGCGATGACCCAGTCGTTGATACTCATGCGAACGGATAATTCGGTGCGCGGCAAAATGTCGCCGCGCCGCACAAATTCGTGAATAAGCGCCATCATACCCGGCAGGTCGTCAACCGTAGCCGGCCTGACGACTGCCGTGTGCACAGTAGATGTCATACAGATGGATCAGTTTCGGCCGATTCCGGTTCGACATCGACTGTGAGCGTTGTCGGTTGCGCCGAGGCCGCTTGCTCCGATTCGGTACGCGCCACCTTAGCCGCACCCGCAACGGCGACCGGCTTTGTTTGAGCTTCGTATCGGCGCGTCCGGCGCATATCCCGTGCCTGATACCAGATACCGGCAACGAGCAACACAAAAAACAGACCAGTGCCAACCAACGGCACTAGGCCAATCACGGCGTTCAGACCCACTGCCGCCACAATCGCGCCAACAAGAGCCGAACTGATGATCACGCCCCAATCAAACCAGCGCCATGCCAGAACGGCAGCGAGTATACCAAGCCCGGCGAACAGCACCCACGTCAGCCAGTCCGGCAGCGTTGCAGCGGATGCAACGATGTAGGCCAGCGAGCCCAGTACGATAAACGCGGCCAGTGACGCGGCGGGTTTTGCCAGATAGAGCGCTGCGAGTGCACCGAGAATGCCAAGCACGATTGTCAATGTGGCCGTCACGAAGTGCGGTGAATCCACCAGCAATTCCCGTCCGATGTAGAATCCGGCAGTTAAACCGACCGCGCCGGTAAAAATCCAGAACAGGCGCCGCCCGGCAAACAGCGATGCAAACCCAAACGCGATACCGAATGCAACAAAGAATGCAGCCATAACATCGACGGTCAGAGCAAATACATCTGTTAATATCTGGGTGAATACATCCATCGTTCTTCCTCTTCTCTTGCAAGTAATTGTTAAGTGTCTGTTGTATGACAGGACACTAGAATTCCGATTGCGGTATCGATTTGCTCACGGCTGACGATCAGCGGTGGCACCAGACGCAACACATTCGGGCCGGCATTGACAACGATCAATCCGTGCGCCAGTGCCGCTGTGATCAGATCGTTCACCGGATGGGCAAACTCGACACCGATCAGGAAGCCACAGCCGCGAATCTCGACCACATCGTCACCTGTGAGGCGTTGGCGAAGCTGTGCCATCATGTAGGCGCTATTGTCGCGCACTTGGGCCAAAAATGCCGGTTTAGCGACGCGATTGAGCACAATTTGGGCCGCTGAACAGACGAGTGGGCCACCGGCGAAGGTGCTGGCATGGTCGCCCGGCTGCATCACGTCGGCGACGGCGTCGGTAGCAAGCGTTGCACCAATCGGCAAGCCACCGGCCAACGGTTTGGCGGCTGTGAGCATGTCGGGTAATATGTTGTATTGTTCGTAGGCCCACAATGTGCCGGTGCGGCCCAGGCCGCATTGCACTTCGTCGAAAATGAGCAATGCGCCGTGTTGATCACACAGTTGGCGTAGATGATGCAGGAATTCGGCCGAAGCAGGTCGCACACCACCTTCACCCTGTATCGGTTCAACAATTACGGCGCAAGTCTGGTCATCAATGGCGTTTTCGGCCGAAGCGAGGTCGTTGTACTCTGCCCGAACGACACCGGGCATCAACGGCTCAAACGCCTTCTGATATTTGTCGCGCAGCGTGACGGCCAGCGCCCCCATCGTACGCCCGTGAAAACTGCCGCTGAAAGCGACGATGTTCGTTTTGTCGTCGCGACCATGCACGACACGGGCGTATTTGCGTGCAAATTTAATTGCCGATTCGTTGGCTTCGGCACCGGAGTTGCAGAAGTAAACTTTGTCTGCAAACGATGTGGCGACCAGTTTTTGTGCCAATTCGACCTGAGGTGCAGTGTAATAGAGGTTGCTGACGTGAGTCAACTGTCCGGCTTGTGCGTTGACGGCAGCGATCCACTCGGGGTCGCTGTGGCCGAGCGCCATGACGGCGATTCCAGCGACAAAGTCGAGGTATTCGTTGCCGTCGCTGTCATAGAGGTACACGCCCTTGCCGTGTGTGAAAACGGGTTTCGGCCGAATATAGGTCTGAACGATATTGTTTGCTTCGGCTTGAATGATTGCGTTGTTGTCCATGTGTTCCTCAGATAGAGGCGCGGATGACGCGGATTTTTGATTATCGCGGATAATCCTTTGCGCCTTAGCGTCTTTGCGTGAGTCTATGCTTCAACTCTGAAAAGTGTACCAGAGTCTGTGTTCAATCCTGCCAAGTTAACGATACGTGCTTGTGTGACCCCTTTTTCGACAGCATTGAGGGCGGCGCGCACTTTGGGAATCATGCCGCCGAAGATGACGCCATCGGCTATCAGTTGGTTGGTTTGATGGTTGGATAGTTGGAGAATGAGTGTGTCGTTTTGGAGGACGCCGGGGACGTTGGAGATGAAGTCGAGCTGATCGGCTTCGAGCGCGGCGGCGATGGCGGTTGCCGCTTCGTCGGCGTTGACGTTGTAGGCGTGGTTGTCGAGACCGAGCGACACGGGCGACACGACTGGCGTGAAACCTTCGGTCAGCAAGAGATCGAGCAGCGGTGTATTGACGGCCATAACTGTGCCGACGTAGCCCAAATCGGCCGAATCATGTACCTTCTTCCGCGCTATCAACAAACCGCTGTCGACGCCGCTTAGACCAATTGCATTCACATCCGCCGCCAGCAATGCTCGCACAAGAAGTTTGTTCGTGTATCCGGATAACACCATTTCCGTGACGTTCATCGCTGCTTCACTGGTCACACGCAAACCATCGACTTTTTCAATCGGCAACCCAAGCGCCGTTTGCAAATCGGCAATCGCCTGCCCGCCACCGTGCACGATCACGACCGGCTCATCAAATGCAGCCATTGCAGCAGCCAAACCACTCAGGAAGTGAGCATCTTTCAGTTCGTTTCCGCCAACTTTAAGTACACGCATAAGTCAAATAGCCTGGAGAAACCGGGTTTTTGTCAAAAACCCGGTTTCTGAACCTACAATAATTCCGTTGTTTCGTCGAGGCCAAACATGACATTCATGTTCTGCACAGCCTGACCTGCTGCGCCTTTGAGCAGGTTGTCGATGGCTGATGTGACGATCAACATACCGTTGACTTTGGTCAGGGCCATGACGCAATGATTGGTGTGGACGACATGTGCCAGCGTTGCCAGTTGCCCTGCCGGCAACACATGGATGAACGGCTCAGTATCGTATGGCGTATATAAATCGCGCAAGGTCGCCTCATCCACAGCGCCGACCGGGATGTAAACGGTGCTGAGAATGCCGCGCGGTACCGGCAGCAGGTGGGGCGAAAAGATCAGATCGGGCGCATCGGGATCGAACCAGTGCATGACCTGTTCGATTTCGGGGAGATGGCGATGTTTTCGGCCGATATTGTATGGCGAAAAATTGTTACTCGCCTCGACAAAATGCGTGTGCTGCTTGGGAGCGCGTCCCGCACCGGAAACGCCCGACTTCGAGTCCGCGATGATCGTTCCCGTTGCCAGCCCCGCTTCTAATATCGGCTTGACTGCAAGCAAGACGCTTGTCGGGTAGCAGCCGGGACAGGCGACGAGCCGCGCTGTCGGCAACTGGTCACGGGCGATTTCCGTCAGGCCATAAACGGCTTCATTGAGTAATTTGGGCGCGGGATGCGCGACGCCGTACCATGCGTTGTACGTCTCCACGTCTTTGAGGCGGAAGTCGGCACTCAGATCGATGACGCGCAAGCCCGCATTGAGTGCGCGTACGGCGGTGGCGGCTGCAGCAGCGTGTGGCAGGCAGAGGAATACGGTATCGGCCGAATCCAGCGGCGCATCCTCACTCCTGACCAACTCAATTGCTGGAGCCGTCGGAAAAATCATGTCCAGCGTCTGTCCCGCATAACTCTCCGATGTCGCAAACGCAATCGTTACGCTTGGGTGTCGATTCAAAATCTGCACCAGTTCAAACCCCGTATACCCCGTCGCACCGAAAATGCCTGCTCTAATCATAAATCACTCCGTGTTGGGAGATTGGGAGATTGCTTCGCCGCCAAGCTTCACCAACCGACCCAAAACAAAAAACCCGCCAAACTGTGCTGAGTCTGGCGGGTGAAACTACGCTTTGCTTGTGGTGGGCTGAGGCTGAATTCAGGCAACGCACCATGCCAGACCGTGGAATGAGTCCGGGCGTCGGCGTCGAATGAATAGTGCATCAGCCAAAGTTGACATGGCTCACAATCGTAACAAATCGAGGAAGAATGTCAAATCGGATTTTCGGCCGAATGCCAAGTGCCTGACTGACAGAAGAAATGATCGCGACAATAGGCGAGGCGTCCAAAGGTTGCAGCCGTCGAGCCATGTGCGACAATACGTTTCAGAGATGAGCAACCAATCGATCCTCACCGTTTCCAATTTAACCGTTGCCTACCGACGCGACCGCGACTGGCTCACCGCCGTGCGCGACGTATCGTTCAACGTTGCCGCCGGGCAGACGGTTGGCCTTGTCGGTGAAAGTGGTTCCGGCAAGTCGACGATTGCCCTGGCGATCATGCGTTATCTGGGCAAAAATGGACGCGTTACACAAGGCAATATCGATTTCATGGGACGCGATCTGGTCACTGGCAGCGACGCTGACCTGCGTGATTTGTGGGGAAATCACATTGCGCTCGTGCCGCAAGACCCGCTTTCTTCGCTCAACCCGTCGATCCGCGTTGGGGAACAGGTTGCTGAAATTTTGCGTCAACACGAAAACATGAGCCAAAACGCGGCCAATGCGCGTGTGCGTGACCTTCTCAGTATGGTCAAGTTGCCTGATCCGGAGCGGGTAGCACGAAGTTATCCGCATCAGATTAGCGGCGGTATGCAGCAACGCGTGATGATTGCGATGGCGTTGAGTACGGAGCCGAAGCTGCTCGTGATGGACGAACCGACGACGGCGCTCGATGTGACGACTGAAGCGGCGATCCTCGACTTGATCCGTGACCTCATTCGCGAGCGCGACACGGCGGTACTCTACGTCACGCATGATTTTGGCGTTGTCGGCCGAATTTGTGATCGCGTGCTCGTACTCTACGCCGGCGATTTGGTCGAAGAAGGGACGGCATCGGCAATTTACCATCGGCCGAATCATCCCTACACACGCGGTTTGCTCGCCAGCGTACCGCAACTCGGCCAAAGCAAAATTGGTTTTCAACTGCAAAGTATGCCGGGCCAGATTCCGGCGTTGGGTGAACGGCCGGAAGGATGTGTTTTTGCGCCGCGTTGCCCGGTCGCCGTCGATTCATGTGCCACTTGGCCTGATTTGGCGACGAGCGCCAACGGTGACTCGCGTGTACGCTGTCATCGGCGCGATGAAATTGCGGATGGGTCGCTGGTAGTGGATTATTCGGCCGAAATGGTCTACGCTGAAGGCAATCGGCACACTGATCGCGACACGATTCTTACTGCCGACAATGTTGCCGTCCATTTTCCCGTCACGCGCACGATGAAGCAGGTTTTACGACGCGACAAGCCCGATCTGGTCAAAGCAGTTGACGGTGTCTCGATACGCGTTGAGCCGGGAAGAACGCTCGGGCTCGTCGGCGAAAGCGGCAGCGGCAAAACGACACTCGCCCGCACCGTCGTCGGCCTGACCGGCCGCAGCAGTGGCGAAATGGTGTTGCTGGGCAGTGAGCTGCCGACCGGCCTTAAAGGGCGCGATCTGGAGACGTTGCGCGAAATAAAATATGTTTTCCAGAATCCCGAAGAAACGCTCAATCCGTATCTGACGATTGGTGAGTCGCTGCGGCGGCCTTTGATGCGCCTGCGCAGTCTGTCAAGACGGGAAGCGGATGCGGAAGTGGCGCGATTGTTGGAATCTGTGCGTCTTTCGGCCGATTATGCAACGCGTTATCCACGCCAATTAAGCGGCGGCGAGAAGCAGCGCGTTGCCATCGCCCGTGCCTTTGCCACCAACCCGGCGCTGCTGATTGGCGATGAAGCGGTGTCGGCGCTGGATGTGTCGGTGCAGGCATCGATATTGAACCTCCTCAATGGGTTGCAGGCGGAACACGGCAACGCGATTTTGTTTATCTCGCACGATTTAGGTGTCGTCAGCTACCTGGCCGACGACATTGCCGTCATGTATTTGGGGCATGTCGTCGAGTTCAGTTCGGCCGAAATGTTGCTCCAACCGCCGCACCACCCGTACACTGAGGCGCTGCTTTCCGCTATTCCCAATCCCGATCCCGATCAGGAGCAAACCGCCATTCTGCTGAGCGGAGACGTACCTAGTGCGATCAATGTGCCGTCCGGCTGTCCATTCCACACCCGTTGCCCCCGTTACCTGGGCGACATTTGTCGCGAAGAAATGCCACCGTGGCGCGATTCGGCCGAAGGAACCCGCATTCGTTGCCATATCCCACTCAATGAACTGCGATCTGAGCAGCTATGAGCTGACAGCTAATAGCTTTCAACCGTCAGCTATCAGCCGTTAACAACCAACAAGCCAAACCAACTAACCAACTTAACCAACCATCCACCCCATGTCCCGCTACGTTGTCCGCCGCCTCGGTTTCCTCCTGCTGACACTGCTGCTCACCTCCATGATCATCTTCCTGATCACGCAGGTTTTGCCCGGCGATCCGGCGCGGGTTATCCTGGGCCGCGAAGCAGGTGAACAGGCCGTGGCACAACTGCGCGAGGAACTCGGGCTCAACGATCCGCTCGTCGTGCAATATGTGCGTTGGCTTGGTAATTTCATCACGGGCGATTGGGGGACATCATACAGCACAGGAACTGAAATTCGGCCGTTTGTTATGCAGCGTTTGCGCAATTCGATGATGCTGGCTATTGTCGCCTTGCTCATTGCCGTACCGCTGGCTGTATTCCTCGGTGTGTGGGCAGGATTGCGTGAAGGCAAACCGGCCGATGGCGTGATCAGTGTCTCGTCGCTCGCTGTCGTTGGGTTGCCGGAATTTGTGACCGGGCTGATTTTGATACAGTTATTTGCGCAGCGTTGGCCGCTGTTCCCGCCCAACTCATCTATTCCCGTCGATGCGACATTCAGAGAAGCACTACCCATGCTGATTTTGCCCGCGCTGACGGCAACTTTTGTGCTGCTGGCGTACATCGCCCGCCTGACGCGGGCTGGGGTCATTGAGGAGCTGAAGCAGCCCTATGTGCGCACGGCGCGGCTCAAAGGATTGACGGGCAGCACGGTGACGCGCAAACACGTCTTGCGCAATGCGTTACTGCCGACAATTACGGTGATCGCCATCAGTATCGGCTGGCTGATCAGTGGTCTGATTGTGATCGAGAATGTCTTCAATTATCCAGGCATCGGCCGAGCGCTACTGTTTGCCATTGACCGGCGCGATTTGCCGTTGATGCAGGCAATTACACTGGTAACGGTGCTGATTTTCGCATTTGCTAATCTGGGTGCCGATCTCGTGTACGCCTGGCTCAATCCACGCATTCGCCTGGAATGAACAGGGAATGAGTAAGCCTACAAGACGCATTGCTATCATTGCCTGGCGTTGATTATTGCCGCCGCCGGGACTATACTTGCACGTTGCAATTGTTAACTGTGTATTGAAGGAGAACAAATTGAAGAAGTTCACACTTGTCTTATTAATGCTCTTGCTGGTCGTTGCGTGCGGCCCGGCAACGCCTCGTGAAGATAATGCGGTGGAAGGTGATGATTCGGCCGATACAGCCGTTCCGACTGTCGTAATCGAAGGTGGCGAAGCTGTTACTGATGCTGTGCCCCCATCTCGGCCGATTCCCGAATACGACGAAGCTGACCTGATCACAACTGAGTCCGGCCTGCAATACGTTATTCTCGAAGAAGGCGATGGTGAAATCGCTCAAACCGGTGATACGATGCTGACCGACTACACCGGTTGGCTGACCGATGGCACTATGTTCGACAGTTCGATTGACCGCGGCACACCATTCCCCGTTTCAGTTGGAACCGGTAGTGTCATTGACGGTTGGGATGAAGCACTCAGCATATTGCCGGAAGGTACACGTGCCCTCTTGATCATCCCGCCGGATATCGCGTATGGGGCCAATGGCTCAGGAACTATTCCCCCTGATTCGACGCTGATCTTTGAAGTCGATTTAATCGAGATGCAGCCGATTCAACGGCCGACGGAAGTCGCAGAAAGCGATTACATTGAGACTGAGAGCGGTTTGAAATATTACGATATCGAAGAAGGTAGCGGCGCGCTGCCGGCCGACCGAGATGAGGTTGTCGTTGAGTTCGTCGGCTGGTTTGACAATGGTGGATTGCTGGGTAGTTCGGCCGATAATGGCGCACCGCTAGTATTTCAACTGGGTGCTGATCAGATGTTCCCGGGTTTGGAAGAAGGCGTGAGTACCATGAACGTAGGCGGTAAACGCCAGTTGATTATTCCGGCCGCGTTGGCTGAGGGAATCGGCGGTGTTGCTCCGGACGGCTTCCTCACGTTTGAAGTCGAACTGGTTGAAGCACGCGAAGTGCCACCGCCGACAGCAGTTGACGAAGCCGACTACACAGTGTTGGAGAGCGGCGTCAAAATCTATGATATTGAAGAAGGCACTGGCGCAACCCCGCAAGAGGGCGATCTGGTCAACCTCGAATATGTATTGTGGTTAGCAGACGGCAGCAAGATCGATAGTTCAGAGAGTCGCGGCACGCCGTTGTCGTTCCCGTTTGGCGTCGGTCAAATGCCGTTGCTCGCTCTGGAAGAGGGTATTGCCGATATGAAGGCCGGCGGCACGCGCCAGATCGTGATACCGGCTGAGCAAGGGGCACAGGCCGGCTTACCGGCTGATCAAGACACCATTTTTGAAGTGTATCTGGTTCCGCCAGAATAGTGAGAAACAGAAAAAGCTGAGTTTGGGCAAAAACTCGGCTTTCAGGTATCGATATAGAAAGCGTTCGGCCGATTTTCGGCCGAACGCTTTTTTGTCACTGAATGATGAGGCGGGAATGGATGGGAGTCGAACCCACCGCCGCTCGCTCTGCGCGACCGGCCACCAATTTTGAAGACTGGGGCGCCCACCGGGACACAGCCACTCCCATATGTGACTATAGCCAATTCAATCGGCCGATGCAACCGGCAGTCTCAGCTGTTGATTGTCGAAACAGTCAGCTATTGATTGTCGATACAGTCAGCTATTGACTGTCGATACAGTCAGCTATTGACTGTCGATTGCTTCCTGCAGTGCAGTACACGCCGCAGCAACGACATCTACCGGATCAGATGTGCCTTTGAGGACCTGACTGAATGCGTCGTCAAAAATGTCCCAATAGAATTCAAAGCTGGGGGAATCGGGTACGGATTGTCCCGTGTTGAGTGCCTGTGCAAGCATCTGCAAATTGGGATCGGCAAGAACAATGTTGTTGCGGGCCGGAATGTGCGAGGCTGTGTTGGCCCAGATTTCGGCCGATTCCATGTCGGTCATCTTCAATACCAGTTCCAATGCCGTTTCTACATTGCGGCTCTTGGGATTGATGTAGAGACCATCGCCATTGATAAACGGACGTGCGGGTGCTGTGCCTGACGGAAGCGGGGCAACCCCGAGATCGTCACCCAGCGCCGCTTCATAGTGTGATAATTCCCACGAGCCGTTGCCAATCATGGCCAGCGTGCCGTCGAGAAACAGTTCATCAACTCGGCCGATTTCCACATCAAAGAACCCACCGAAATTTTTGAGATTGACCAGGTATTGGAATGCGGCGACTATGCCGTCTTGTTGTGGACAGGCTGTTGTACCACTGTCGTCGATTATCACGCCGCCAAATGCTGGGATGAAGCTGTACAAATAATAGGCGCTGACGATATTGCCGACCGTCTGACTTGATTGTTGTGCTGTCAGGAGCGCCTCGGTCGTCTGTGGCGGTGAGGCAATACGGGTTTTATCGTAGTAGAGAACGGTGCCTGCAAGCGATTGCGGCACACCGAAGAGCCGTCCATCCACGCTCATGCCTGTCAGCGCTGTGTCACTGAAACCATCGAGTTGTCCGGCCAGCGGGTCGGTCAGGTCCAAGACAAGGCCGTCACGTGCCAGGCCGGGCAGCCGGTCGTTGGGTGCGATGAGGATATCCGGCCCGGAAATCGCTGCCACACCCGCTTCCCACTGATCGTATATGGTTTCCTGAGGTAACTGCAACACGTCGATGGTCAGGTCAGGCAATGTTTCTTGCGCGTTTTTGATGACGGCAATCAGGGCTGCTTCTTCGGCGCTACCTGTGCCATAGGCGTGCCATATGAACAGAGTGCCCGGACTGCGTGGCGCCGTGAGCAGTGGCACCGGTGTGGCTGTAGCTGCCAATAGATTCTCGATCTGCGATGTGTCGATTGAGCCGGGTGTCGGAGTTATTCCATTGTCATCATTTCCACATGCTGCTAGTAACGTGGCTGTTGCTAGCAAGAGAAATGCGAGTTTTCTGATTGTCGTCTGCATGTCCGTCCCCCATTCATCCGGAGAAACCCGGTATCGAAGTCGTAAAATACCGGTGATAGAGAAATCAAGGTGGTCAGCGGAGAAAAAAGTATCCCCAGATTGCAAGTATGAGCAGCAACAAGGCGATCAAAACAAATGGTTCCCACGGCGCGATGCTGGTCGGCACATCTGTTTCGGCCGATTCTCCGTAGGTCAAAATGTGGCGTTGATTGGCTGCCATTCGGCCGAAAACCTGTTCTGTCCCGTCCGGCCAGCGCACAGTCACATCGGCCGATTCTGCCGCTCCCAGGCCAAAATATAATTCCAGCGCATTTCCCGCGCCCAGACTTGCGCCGTTGATCACTTCCTGCATTTGCGACCGTCCACTCGTATCCATCACGGTAACGCGCGTGCCCACTGCGTCCCGATTGACCGCCCCACTGCCGACCAATTTCAGCGTCATCCAGTTATTTTCACTCGTATTGCCGCTGATATTGCGATAGAGATTGTAGCTGCTGTCAAAATTGCCGACGATTAAATCCACCCAGCCATCCTGATCGAAATCGGCATAAGCGACGCCGATCGAGCGCCCCGGATCGGCGGCTCCACTCGCTGCACCCAAATTAGCAAACGTGCCGTCACCCAGATTGCGGAACAAGGGATTGGCGGCATCCTGCCCGTTCACACCTTCCATCACGGCCAAATAGAGGTCGCGCAAGCCGTCATTGTCATAGTCGAGAAAGATCGTACCCCAGGCAACGCCGTTTTCATACTGGACGCCTGCCTCTTGCGCCACATCACGAAAGGTGCCGTCACCCTGATTTTGCAACAACGTCATCGGTCCGGCGTTGGAAAAGTAAAAGTCAAAATCACCGTCACCATCGTAATCGGCCGTTGCCAGTCCCATTCCCATCACTGTTGTGTCCGCGCCCGCTTCGGTGGCGACGTTGGTAAAGCACCAGCCGTCGCAGCCTTGGCCGTCGTTGCGCCAGAGTACATTGCCGATAGGGTTGATAAATTCGTCATTGACCAGATAAATATCCTGGTCGCCGTCATTATCGAAGTCGACAAAACTGGCAACAAAGCCCGCACCAGCAAACATGCTGCCGAGAACAGTTTGTGTTACGTCTTCAAATGTGCCGTCGCCATTGTTGTGGTAGAGACGGTCGGCATCACCTTGTTCAGGGCGTGCACAACGCGGCACGCAGGCCCAGTTGGCGATGTACAGGTCGAGATAACCGTCACTGTCATAATCACCCCACGACGCTGTTTTGCCGTTCTTGTCATTGCCGACACCGGCGCTATTAGTGACGTTGGTGAAGCCTTGCCCCGCCTGATTGTGAAACAATGTGTTGGTGCCCCAGTTCATGACATACAGATCGGGCCAGCCGTCGTTGTCGTAGTCTGCCCAACTCGCGCCTGCACTGGCTGCGTCGGGAAGGGCGACGCTTTGCCACAGCGGCGACCTGCTGAATGTGCCGTCGCCGTTGTTGTGGAACAGCAGATTAGCGTCGTTGTCGCGTGTGACGTACAAATCGAGATAGCCGTCCTGATCATAGTCGCCCCATGCCTGACCGGTAACTTTTTCTTCGTTGTCGAGCAAGGCGCTGAAGCCGGATTCAGGGCCGATGAGACGGAATACCGGGCCGGTATCTTGAGCGCTTGCTGTAGCTGTGATGATGTAGAGAAGACCCGTGATGCTTGCCAGCAGGACGAAGCGCACGGTTTGCCAGTTTGGGATCATGGTGTTGAGTTTGCTGCTCCTCGATTTCTATTGCAGCGCAAAAATCGTACTGCTTTGCGCCGGCAGTAGTGGCAACGGCATATAGTTGTCGAAGCCACCGGCGGCGTTGATCGCCGGCGCTGCCGGTTCGCCGGAACCGAGCAGTATGACGGGCGTCACGCCCTCCGACAGTGGCCCTTCGGCAAGTGTCAAAGCGTAATCATTTATGTCATCTCGGCCGAAATTGATCACCACCAGCACATTTTCATCGCCATAAGAGCGCAGATAGGCATAGATTTTGCTCGAATCCGATTCCACCGGAATCCAGTCGCCAATGCGCAGCGCCGCGTTGGTGTTGCGCAGGTGGATCAACTGTCGATAATGATTGAGCAGCGACGCTTTATCTTCGTCCTGTAGTGCAACACTGCGTGTTTCGTAATCGGCTGCCGGAAAACGCCACGGACGCCCTTCCGTGAATCCGACACTTAACCCGTCATCACTTGTCCATTGCATCGGCAAACGGATATCTTCATCCGGTTTCTGACCGGTCATGCCGATTTCTTCGCCATAGTAAATAAATGGCACGCCGGGCGATGTCAGCAGCCAGGTTGCGGCCACCTGCGCCGCACCTTCATCTTCATCAAGCCGCGTCATGACGCGATTTTGATCGTGATTGGTCAAAAACGTGGCGTATTGATTGGGTGGAAAAGTATCGACGACCGCTGCCTGTTCTTTGCCAATCTGGACGGCAAAACCACTGTCAGCACTATTGAGAAGGGCGTTCGCCAAATCGAACTGAAAGGCAATATCGACTTCACCGTCGGTGTATTTGAGCACCTGCTGCGTGCCGGTCCAGGCTTCCCCAACCGCCAGCGCATCCGGATTGACATCTTTGTAGAACTCGTAAAAACCCTGCAACCATTCGTGTGTGCCGTTTGTGTTTTCCTGCAACTCGCCATTTTCTACAATGTGCTTAATTGCGTCAAGTCGGAACCCGTCTGCGCCCATATCTTCCAGCCAAAAACGGGCAATGTCGTACATCGCTTCAGTTGTTTCCGGATTTTCGTAATTCAAATCGGGCATGCCGTCCCAGAATACGCCGTAGTAGTAGCCGTCAGGCGTTTTGTGCCATACTTGCTGATTATCAGGGCCGCGATAGCCGGGATCTTCGTCGCGCCAGATGTACCAATCGCGTTTGTCGCTGTCGGGGTCGCGTGATTCCTGGAACCACGGATGGTCGCGTCCGGTGTGATTGGTCACCAGATCGACGATGACCCGGATGCCGCGTTTGTTGGCTTCTGCTACCAACTGCTTAAAATCTTCGTTGGTGCCGTATTCTTCGTCGATGTTATAGTAATCGATGACGTCATAGCCGTGGTAGCTGGGTGATTCGGTGACGGGCATGAGCCAGAGGCCGGTGACGCCGAGGTCGTCCGTCGTTTCCGGATCGCCGTCATTGAGATAATCCAGTTTTTCGATCACGCCTTGAATATCACCGACGCCATCCCCATCGCTGTCGTTAAAGCTGCGCACGAAGAGTTCATAGAACACGGCATCGTTCCACCATGGCATTCCATCGGTTCCAGTAAACAGTGGATCAGGAGTTGGTTCCGGTGTCGCTGTAGGTGGAGTAGGTGTGTTGGTAGGTGTAGCGGTGGCAGTTGGTTGGGGAGTTGCAGCAGGTAGCGGCGTATTTTCGGCCGAATTCCCGTCCCCACCACACGCACTTACCAGCCAAACTAGTATACTGACGATTACGATTAAGATCAGTTTGCGATACATTAGATTTGTTCCAGATTTTGACAGTGGCGCTTAAGTACGAGTTGTCATTGCAAGCGTTGCCACACTATACGCACGCCGAGTGGCTCAAGATCAACGCTGTGCCGCAACCTTTCTCCTGTCAACGCATCTTCATAGATGCCACCATCCAACTCAACTGTTTGAGAGCTTGGCTGAAAATTCATGAGATAGAGAGCGGTTTGATCGCCATGTCGGCGCTGTTGAGCGGTAACTCCCAGTGGCAACGGGGCAGAAACCGCACGCGCCAACTGTAAATTATTGCTTAAAGCGGTGTAAAAGTCATGTAGAAAACGGGTGTCTGCACGTCCGGCAACGTAGAAGCACTGGCCAGCACCATAACGGTTGATAGTCACCGCCGCTTGACCGGCGTAGTAATCGTGACCGTAACGCGCTACAGGGATGGCTGTGTCTGTATGCACAATGTCGGCAAAGTGGGTAATGGGATAGCTGCCGCTCATGCCTAAATCATTGTCGGCTTCCAGTTCCAGCGTTTGAGTGTTGTGATCAAATAATACATCAGTCTGTTCTACCCACAGACCGAGCATCGGCCGAAGTGGGGATGCTCCAATAAAGCACAAATCACTTTCATCGACCAGACCGGAAAGATAAGTCAGGACAACCGTTCCCCCTCGACGCACGAATGTGTCCAGGCGTGCGGCAATATCCTGGCGCAGCAAATACAGCATGGGCGCGATAATCAGCTTGTATGGCATGAGATTAGATGTTGAGCAGGCAATCAGGTCAATAGGGACGGCCATCTGCCAAAATGGCCGGTAGTGGGCGATACACCGTTCCTGATACTGTTTTTCTTCGTTGCGCGGCAGTTGTGCTAATGTCAAAGCCCATTCATTCTGAAAATCATACAGGAGGGCGACTTCAGCTTGTGAGACAGAAGTAGCGGGTGACAACTGTGCCAGATGCGCTCCAACCGACTTGACATCCTGAAACACACGCGCGTTGCGGCTGGCCACATGACCGATCACGGCGCCGTGAAACTTCTCTGTGCCGCCGCGACTCTGACGCCATTGGAAGTATTGCACGCCATCGGCGCCGTGTGCGACGGCTTGCATGCTCGACAAAAGATGCATGCCTGGTTTTTTCGGCCGACTGATGCCCTGCCAATTAGTGTGACTGGGCGTTGATTCCATTAACAGGAACGGCTGGTTCTTATAAGAGCGGTGCAAATCGTGATAAAAAGCCGTTTCCACAGCGACAGGCCACTCTTCAGGTTGACTGTGCCAACGAGGATAACTGTCCCACGATACAACATCGATATGCTGGGCGAAGCGCCAGTAATCGAGACCCACGTCCGGTCGCATGAAGTTGGTCGTCAACGGGACGTCGGGTGTATGTGCACGTAGCGGTTCAATTTCAGCCAGAAAGAAGTCGAGCATCTGATCACTGGTAAAACGTTGCCAGTCGAGCATCAGTCCCTGTATCGATCCGTCTACGGGTTCGATTTGAGACCAATCGGTGTAGCGGTGGCTCCAAAACGTCGTCCACCACGCATGGTTCAGTGCATCCAGCGTGCCATAACGGTTGCGCAGCCATGCACGGAAAGCGGCGTAGCAAAGGTCGCAGTGACATCCACCGCCGTTGTATTCGTTGGAAACGTGCCACATGAGCACTGCCGGATGTGCCCTGTACCGTTTAGCGAGGTGTGTGTTGATCTGCCGTACTTTTTGGCGATAGACAGGAGACGTTGGGCAATGGTTGTGTCTTTGAAAGTGGGGTTCACGCCGACCTTGCGCGTCCACCCGCCGGATTTCCGGATACGCATGCGACATCCAGGCTGGTTTGGCACCGCTGGGTGTTGCCAAAATAGCCTGAATGCCGTTTTCATGCAGTGTATCCATCAACTGATCGAGCCATTCAAAATCGTACTGACCTTCGGCAGGTTCCAGCATCGCCCACGAGAAAATACCCACACTCATCACATTGCAGTTGGCTTCGCGCATTAACCTGAAATCCTCTTCCAGAATATCAGGATAGTCGAGCCATTGTTCGTAATTGTAATCTGCGCCGTGTAGTAGAAAATTGGGTTGAAAGCGCTGCTCGATCTGTGTCATGCTTGGAGAACCTTGTCAATAATTATACGTGATCTCGCATCGTCACTGGCCGGCCGTTATCTTTGTGGTCGCACCTGCCTCATTTTTCAATAATCAAATCGTGATCTGTTTCGGCCGAAATGTGTTGCAAGCAAGACACTATATTGCCAACCAGGAGCAAAAAAGCCCCGGAGATTGCTCCAGGGCTTGCAGAAGTAATTCTATGATAGGCGTCTAGCCCTTAACCGAACCGGCGGTCAGACCCCCGGCAATATAATCCTGCAACAGCAAGTAAAGAATTACAATCGGCACAGCTGCCATCACGGCACCGGCTGTAAAGACGCCCCAATTCTGCGAAAACTGATTGTCCTGGAAGATATACAAACCGACCATAACCGTCAGCTTCGGCGTACTCTTCAACAGAATCCGCGCCAGAATGAAGTCACCGTAGACACCAATAAACGTCAACAAACCGACAACGATAACCACTGGGCGTACCAGTGGGAACAACAAACGCCAGAAAATCTGCCAATGTGTTGCACCATCAACCATAGCCGATTCGTCGATTTCCTTTGGCACCGTGTCAAAAAAGCCCTTCATCAGCCAGATATTGATACCCATCGCACCACCCAGATAGATAAACGACAATCCGGAGAGCGTATTCAAGCCCAGAGCCGGAATAAACGTACCGAGTTGTTGCACGAGGGCAAAAAGAGCGACCATGGCCAACGTGGCCGGGAAAACCTGAATCAACAAGATCGACTTCAGCATCGACTCTCTGCCGGAAAAGCGAAAGCGTGAAAATGCATAAGCCGTCATGGTCGTGATCAGCACAGATAGAATTGTTACAACCGTAGCGACGCGTAGCGAATTCCACAGCCATGTCTTATAGGGAAACGTCGTGCTGTTGAGCAGCGTTCTGTAATTATCCAGACTGGCATTGTCGGGAATCAGTTTTTGTGTTGCCAACGATCCGGTTGAGTCCAGCGATGCTGAAATAGTCCACAAGACCGGGAACAGTGCAAACAAGATCATGAAGATCGCGATGATAAAGCGGATCAGTTTACTGAGTTGCCGCTGGCGTTTACCTGATTGACGAAAACTGGTAATACTAGACATCTTCGCCTGCCTCCCACATATTTGTGTAACGGAATTGCAACAGCGTGATCACCATCACAACTACAAAAATGATTATTGTAATGGCAGAAGCGAGTCCGTAGTCAGAACCACGTGCGCCGCCAAAGGCCAATTTGTAGACATAACTGATCAGAATGTCCGTATAGCCAACAGGTGTATCCGCTCCGGGAATGGGTGGGCCACCTTTGTTAAACAGGTAAATGACATTGAAGTTGTTGAAGTTGAACGTAAACGAGGCTACCAGTAGCGGGCCGACGGCAACCAATAACAAAGGCAATGTCAATTTGCGGAACTTCGTGAAGGCGTTAGCACCATCGACATCAGCTGCACTGTAGATGTCTTGTGGTATGCCCTGCAATGCACCGCTGCAAACCAACATGAAGTACGGATAGCCGAGCCAGAGATTGATCGTCAGAATCGCAAACCGTGTCCAGGTTGGATTGGTAAAAAATGGCGGCGATGACCCGAAAATATCTTGCAGCACATTGGAAAACACACCAATTTGCTCGTTGAGCATGCCTTTCCACACCAGAATTGTCACCAAACTCGGTATGGTATAAGGGACAATCAGCAGTGATCGAATGATCTTTTTGCCGGGTAAGTCGTTAAACAACAGGGCAGTAAACAACCCTAAAAAGAACGTCATTAGCACTGTCAGAAACGCAAATGCAAAGTTCCAGACGATAACCTGAAAAAGCGGGCCGCCAATAGCTGAGCTGCCAAAGAATCGACTGAAGTTATCAAGCCCGACGGTAATAATAAAACCGCCTGATTGCGGCAATTTATTGCCTTCTTCGTCGACAAACTGCCCATTTACAGGTGCGTAAGCGATTCCCGTCTGCTGATCGGTAATCGTATCGGTACCCGGATCGTACACAAACCGCTGCTGCACTTGAGACGCTTCATTGATGCCGCGAACTTGAACCCCTTGTTCGGTACCGCCAAACAGAATTTTATCCAGTTCGGAGAGTGCCACAAACATGCCTGCTGTTGGAATACGTTCATAGCCTGCCACTGAATTCGGTATGCCGTTTTCGTCGAAGTCGCCGACTTCAATCGTACTTTCACCTATATCGACATCAGGTTCAGCCAGCACATTGTTCAGTGGCGAGTCGGGATTTTCAGATTGCAGCCAAAGTACATAGTTGCCGTCTGGTGATCTGTAGGCGGTGTAAGCTACTGCTTGACCTGTTTCGGGCAAATAAACGTCACCTTCTTTCTGGTCGATGACTTGTTGTTTTGTTAACAAATAGCCGTCACTGTAATTTGTGAAGGCAAGATAGACGGTGTAGAAAATCGGATAAACAGAGATCAACAAAAGTAATGACAGACCGACTGCCATCCAGCGCAAAGGATACATGCCTTCGCGCAAAAATATGATATTGACAGCAATCGTGATGAACGCCAGCATTGCGGCGAGCGGCCAATACCCGTCAAAGAACATGCCGGTGATTAACCAAACGGCACCAATGTCAAAGACACCGAGCAGTATAAGCCGCAGTAACATGCCCGTAATAGTCGCAGTTGGAGTAGAACGACCAGTCTGCGCCTGTTCCGATACTGAAGTGGTCATAGGAGCCCTCCGTAGGTACTAGACTACAACTACCGGATAATTGGCAGTATACGCGTTGTTGGCGTCAGTTTAAAGACCCTTCAGCCAATACGATCCAACAACAATCCGGTTAATTGATAACTGAGTCAATTGCCAAGCCAGAAGTTAATTAGACAAAAGCCGAGGATGTGAACTAGTCACCTCCTCGGCTTTTTTACATTACAATGGTGTGTTGCCTGTTATCTCACTATTGTTCGGCAATGGCATCACGGATCTGTGTCGCAGCATTAGTCAATGCCGCTTCTGCCGTTTCCTGCTCTTGTAGAATCAGAGCAATTGCCGGATCCCATGTGCCCCAGACGGCACTCATGGCAGGAATCGATGGCATCAGAGAAGCACTTGGAGCCACTTCACCGAATGCTGCAATATCCGGATCGTCGATCTTCTCCAGTACCGGAATCCATGCGGACGGACGCGGGTCGGCATCGAACAAAGCCTGCATGATGTCATCATTGGCAACCAACTCGGTCAAGAATGTCTGTGCCAGCAGTACGTTTTCGCTAAGCGCGTTGACGACGAAGCCCTGAACGCCTAAGAATGGCGCACTGACTTCACCATTAGGTCCGGTCGGGAATGTGGCAATACCGTAGTTGACACCAGAGTCACGCAGTCGGTTGAGTGCCCACGGGCCAGCCATCAGGAACGGAACATCGCCTTGCTCAAACAGCACATGGGCGGTATCCCAGTCGGTGGTATTTGAGATCAGTCCATCAGCCACCAGACCTTGCAGGAAGTCACCGGAAGCAATGAAACCTTCGCTGTCAAGACCCACATCTGTCGGATCGTAGTTGCCGTCAGCGTCCTGGCCAAAGATATAGCCACCGAAACCAGTGTTCAGCGGGAAGATGTCGTAGGTTGTGCCGGTTAAGGCAATAACCTGTGTGGCGTCACCAGATTCCATCAATGCCTGACCCATTTCGACCATTTCATCCCATGTTGCGGGTGGTGTATCGATGAGATCTTTGTTGTAGAAGAAAGCCAGGTTCTCGGTTGCGTACGGCATACCGTACAGTTCACTGTTGTACGTGAAGCCTTGCACTGATTCTGGCGTGAAGTTGTCAACTTTTGCACCTAAATCAATTGGCGCAACCAGACCACTCTCGACAAAGCCGCCGAGGCGGTCGTGGGCAGCCAACATGATGTCCGGGCCTTCACCAGCGGGGGCAGCAATATTGAATTGCTCGTAACGTTCGGCAACCTGCTCAATTACTAGGGTGATACCGTAATCGGCCTTGAATTGCTCAGCCAGCGTCTCAAGTACGGGTGCGCGAGTTTCATCTGCCCAAATGGTCAGTGTAGGGCCGTCTGTTGCAGCCGCATCTTCTTCCATAGGCTCTTCGGTAGCCTCAGCCATAGCTTCTTCTTCAGCCATGGCCGCTTCGGCGTCGGCCGTTGCTTCTGCGTTCATCGCATCTTCTTCGGCCATAGCCGCTTCGGCGTCGGCTGTTGCTTCCGCGTTCATGGCTTCTTCTTCAGCCATTGCAGCTTCAGCTTCGGCCGTCGCTTCTGTATCGACAACAGCTTCTTCAGCCGTTGTTTCGGAGGTCGTGGTGGTTTCTTCAGGCTCGTCACTGCCGCCACAGGCGACCAGGAACAGTGCACCGAATAGCACCAGAACCAACATCAAGTAAAACTTTTTCGATTTCATCTAAATTCTCCTCGCGTAAAGCTTGATATGAACTAATTCAATAAAACCTCAATGGGCTTATTGACCGTCGCGAATTGTAGCTTCTTGACTGTGAATATACAAGAAGACCCCCGATCCACAATCGCGAAAATCCTTGCGCCGCATTCTGGAAAGTACCATATCAAAAATAGATACAAGCGTCAATGCTTTTTCGATACTTCAATGCTGCTCCAGCGTGTATACTTCTGTGGATGTACAAACTAGAAAACGTGAGCCAATTTTGGTTGCGACAATGACTTATTCAACAAATGTACCGTTACACATCCAGAACGATCCGACGCGCCCGCGCTATCACTTTTGCGCGCCGTTCGGTTGGATGAACGATCCCAACGGCACCATCTTTCACGCAGGCTACTATCACGTCTTTTACCAGTGGAATCCCCACGATGACGACTGGGGCAGCATTCATTGGGGACATGCACGCAGCACCAACCTGATCGACTGGGAACACTTGCCAGTTGCTCTAAAACCTGATCGTTCGCTCGGCGAGGAACACTGTTTTTCCGGCTGTCTCATGCTGCGCAAAGGGCAGCCTCCCATGATTCTCTATACCGCCATTGGTCCGCAGATGGACGTATATGATGGCGCTCAACAATGGGCCGCTTTAGGTGATGAGAACCTGCTGTCATGGCGTAAACATCCGGCGAATCCCATACTAACAGCGCAACTTCACGGTGCCGTGGAGATTGTCGACTGGCGTGATCCGTTTGTGTTTGAGCATAACGGACAGACATTCTTGTTGCTCGGAGGAGCGTTGTCTGAAAAGGAAAGGAAAGCGGCGGTCGTCCTTTTGTACGAGGCACTGGACGACACGCTTGAGCGCTGGTCATATCGGGGGGTCCTCTTCCAACATCCCGATCCGTCACGCATATCTGTTGAATGTGCTAATTTCTTCAAATTGGGTGATCGTTGGGTGCTATTGTTGGCAACGCATGACCTGGTTGAGTATTTCACGGGTGAATTCGATGTCATAACGGGCATTTTTACCTCGCACAGGTCAGGCAACGTCGACGACAGTGATCATTACTACGCTACAAATGTCTTGTTTGATGATCAACAGCGCTGCATCTGTTTTGGCTGGATTCGCGGATTCGCTGGCGGCAGAGGCTGGAATGGATGTTTTTCTTTACCGCGCATGTTGACTGTTGATGACGAAGGCTGCCTGCATCAAGCCGTTGTGCCAGAGATAGCGATGCTGCACGGTGAGGGAATTCAGGCAACAAATATCAGCCTGGGTCGGTATCGGCCCGAGGGCTTTCACAGCGATGCGCTGGATATCCACGCCAGAATCACCGGCGACTCAGGCGCAAGTTTCGGATTGCGCCTTGTTCCAACAGAAGCAGGAAGCGAGTCGATCTGCCTCAGTTTTACGGGTGACAAGGTCACATTGAATGATAAGTCAGCTCATTTTGAAAGCGAAGACGGCCGTCCGGTCGATGTCCGCCTGTTTTTGGATCGGTCGGTCGTCGAGGTTTTTGTCGATGCGAGGGTATGCTTGACGCTAGTCATTCCGGCTCCGGCTGCGGCTTATCAGTTTGAGTTGTTTTGCGAGGTTGGAAGTGCGCGGTTGCAGCGTCTGGAAGCGTGGAAGATTGCGCAGCATGACGCCCAAAAAGCAAACAGGCTCTGACCAAAACCTGGCCAGAGCCACTGTTTACAGAGTCGCTTGCGCGGCTATTCGCGCAGACGGGCGCCGAGGGTGTTTTCAAGTTGCCGGACAATGCGTTGGCGCTGTTTGCCGGTTTCTTTATCAGTTAATGTTTTGTTCGGCGATTGAAATGTCAGGTGGTAGGCGAGGCTTTTTTTACCGGGCGACAATTGACTGCCGGTGTAAACGTCGAATAATTCGGCCGATTGCAACAGGTAACCACCCGCTTTAATTATCTCCGCCTCCACGGTCGCCGAAGGAATTGTCGAATCCACGATCAGAGCGATATCTTCACGCACTGCGGGATAGGCCGACATCGGCCGAAACAGCGTCTGCCCGGGAATGGCTGCCAGCAAATTGGGCAGATTCAGCTCAGCGGCGTAGACACCCTGTCCTTTTTCGAGACGAATGTCCAGCGCTTCAGCGACCAGCGGATGCAGTTCACCCATCCAGCCGACTTGCTGTCCATCGATGAGCAGTTTGGCTGTGCGACCGGGTCGATAAGATGGGTGGGTAGATGCTTCGTAAGTGACCGAGACGCGTAATCGGCCGAAAAGCGCTTCCAGCACACCTTTCAAATCATAGAAATCGATCCATGCCGAATCGTCTTGTTGCCAATGGGCATTTGTGCGCAGGCCCGTCATCGCCAACGCCAGATATGCCGCTTCTTCCGGTAAAATTTCTTCCTCATCGACGAGAAAGATCTGGCCGATTTCATAAACACAGATGCGCTCCTGGTAGCGGCTGTTGCGGGCGACGATGTCGAGTACCGACGCCAGCAAATTGTGGCGCAGCACGCGGCGCTCCGGGGAAATCGGATTAGTCAGTTTGACGTAGGGGCGATCATCCGGTGCCGTCGTGACCAGCATTTTGTTTTCCAGTTCAGGAGAAGTCAGCCGGTAGGTGATGATTTCCTGTAACCCTTGCTGCGCGAGCAAATCCTTGATCAGCTCTTCCCCTTCCAACTCGGGATTGCCGCGCTGTGGCGGTAATGCATCGGCAATAATCGTGCTTGGAATGCGGTCGTAGCCGTAGACACGGCAAATTTCCTCGACGAGATCGTGACGCCCATCGATGTCCATGCGGTGATCGGGCACGGTGACGCGCAGCAGCGCGCCGTTCGGCTCGACAGTGAATTCGAGACGCTGCAAGAGAGTGGTGATTTCGGCCGAATCCAGATCCAGTCCACTCAACCGCCGCACATACACCGGATCGAGATCGACCACAACCGTTTCCGGTACATCCGGATACGTGTCGATGATCCCCCGCGCAACCGTCCCGCCGGCCAAAACGCGCATCAATTCCGCAGCCCGTTTCGCCCCTAGCAACGCCTGGCTCGGATGCACGCCACGGCTGAAACGGAAATACGCATCGGTGTGCATGCCGAGCGCCGTCCCGGTTTTGCGAATATTGATGAAATTCCACGCCGCCGCTTCGAGCAGCACATTCGTCGTCTCGTCTTTGATCTCGCTGTCGAGGCCGCCCATGATGCCGCCCAGGCTGAGATTGCCCAGTGGATCAGTGACCAGAATGCTCTCCGGCAGCAGCTTGTGTACCTCACCGTCCAGCGTCGTCAACGTCTCCCCGTCGTGTGGCAAGCGCGTGATGATCTGCACCGGACCATCCGGTGCATACGCATCGGCACGGCGGCGCAGAAAGTCGTAGTCGAAGGCGTGATTGGGTTGCCCCATCTCCAGCATGACATAGTTGCTGATGTCGACCATGACATTGATCGGGCGTTGTCCCGCCAATTTCAGGCGGCGCTGCATCCAGTACGGTGCGGGCTTTTGCGAGACACCTTCAATTAAAAGGGCGCAGAAACGCGGGTTGAATTCGGGATTCCCAGTTGTGATGACGATGCGGTCGCCGACCCGTGCGCCTTCCATGACGACGTCGTAGCTGGGATAGCGCACGGTTTGTCCGGTCAATGCCGCGTATTCGCGGGCGACTCCGACAATCGAGGCGCAGCGGGCAATGTTGGGAATGATGTCGATTTCCAACACAGCATCGCCCAATACGTCGGCTAACGGTGTGCCGGGCACATACTTCGGGCCGTACGCATCCTCTTGAATCAAGATGATACCGTCGTGGCCGTCGCCCAGACCAATTTCGACCTCGGAGCAGAGCATGGCGTCGTTGTAGATGCCGCGCAAGGGACGGCCTTTCAGCGTCGTCTTGCGCTTGTTCTTGTACGGATCGTAGTAGGTCGCGCCTTCCAGAATCAGGGGCGAGAATATGCGGCGTTCGGTCAAATCGCCGGCACCGACGTATTGGAACAGGTTGGGTGCGCCGGTCACGACTGTTTTCGGCCGATTTGCGCCATATTCAACCGTCGCCAATACCAATTTGTCAGCATCGGGATGTTGTTCAACCTCGATCACCTGCGCCAGGAACAACTTGTCCCGTTCCCATTCCAGGTCCGCACCGGGAATGCCGATGTAGTCGATGGTCTTGACTTCGAGTCCGGCGTTGGTCAGCACCTCTGCCAGTGCTTCAATAGTGTGTTTGATCTCGACGTATTCGCCGAGCCATGAGACAGGTACTTGCATGTTTAGCTCCGCAATAAGCTGTCAGCCAGATGTCGCAAGCTGATAGCTGACTGTTGATGGCTGTAGGTTATCTAAAACTGTTCCAAGAATCGCAAATCGTTCGCCCAGAACAAGCGGATGTCGTCAATGCCGTATTTGAGCATGGCGATGCGTTCGGGGCCGAGGCCGAAGGCGAATCCGGTGTAAGTGTCAGGGTCGTAGCCACCGTTGCGCAACACATTGGGATGCACCATGCCGCAGCCGAGAATTTCGAGCCAGCCGGTATATTTGCACACCTGACAGCCGTCACCGTCGCACAGGAAGCAGGAGACATCCATCTCCGCGCTCGGCTCCGTGAACGGGAAGTAGCTGGCGCGGAAACGGGTGTCGCGTTCTTCACCAAACATGCGACGGGCGAACTCGGTCAGCGTGCCTTTCAGGTCGGCAAAGGTGATGTTGTGGCCGACGGCGAGTCCTTCAACCTGCGTGAACTGGATTTCGCTGCGTGTCGTAATTTGCTCGTTGCGGTAGCACATGCCGGGCAAAATGACGCGAATCGGTTCGGGATGGTATTCGTGCATGGCGCGAATCTGGCCGCCACTGGTGTGGGTGCGCAGAATCACGTCGGGCGTGTTGGTGTAGAAGCTGTCCTGCATTTCGCGTGCCGGATGGTGCGGCGGGAAGTTGAGCAGTTCGAAGTTGATTTCGTCTGTTTCGACGTCGCGGCTGCGGTAGACCTGAAAGCCCATATCGCCGAAGACGCGGTAAATGGCGCGCATTGTCTGTGTGATCGGGTGCAGGCGACCTTGTGGTTGCACGCGTCCGGGCAGGGTGACATCGAGCGCTTCGGCCGAAATTTTGGCTGCCAACTCGGCCATTTTGACCTGCTGGGCACGGGCGTCGTACGCTTCCTGCAGCGCTTTTTTGGCGATGTTGACATTTCGGCCGAAAATCGGCCGATCGTCAGCCGCCAGGCTGCCGACCTTGCGCGTCAACAGTTGAATCGACCCTTTGCGACCCAGCGTTTGTTTGTACCAGTTGTCGAGGTCGTCACCGGAGTTGGCGGCTGCCAACTGTTGCAGCGCTGCCTCGTGTAATTGTTCCAATTCTTCAAGCATTGTTTACTTCCTCATCAAAAAACCGCTCAAGTATACCTTGCCGGTCTGAGAAACCGAGTTTTTCCCTCAGAAACCGGGTTTTTGCCAAAAACCCGGTTTCTCAGTCGTGGCCAACACACAAAAAAAGACGCGGTGGCGAGCCGCGTCTCGTGAAGTTCGTGTCTGACGTGATTGCTTCTTGTCAGCGTGCAACTCCTGCGCTGCGGCGCGGGTCGTTTACCATGCTAAAAAAGAAGCTAAATCGCGTTGAAACCAGTCGTTTCATCATGACGTCATCTTATCAATATCAGCCCGGGCTGTCAAGGCAAATCGACATCTGCCCCCAACCATAACCACTACTGAATTGGTGATCCATTTTCCCTCACATTTTCCCTCACATTTTCCCTCATACTCGCAAATGGACACCTAACGCCTGCTTCATCCACCTGCGAGTGGTTGGCTAAAGCCTGGGCAATTCACCAAAACTTTCGAAAGAAACCGATCTCGCAGGTCGGCTACAAGCGTTGTTGGGTTGCGCTTTTTACACTAATTGCCTTGATTCTACCAACTGCAAAAATGACTGAACACTTACGAGCCACGATTGCTGGCCTGGCTTGTATGTTGCATGAAGACTCTGCGGAATCACAAGTTGAAGATTATTAGCCACCATTTCATCTGTTTGATTTTCACTGATTCCCGGTTCCAACGTCAACAAATGTTTATCCTCAATACGAGCAGCTTCTGATAAAACTTGTCTCCACCTATCTTTACACGTAGATTTAACTCCAAGCATTGTTAACCGTGTGTCTGGAAATTTCAGGTTGTAATAATGCTCAATATCAGGAAAAATAAAATCGGGTTTCGCTTTGTACTCTGTCACTTTTCCACGCGAATATGTAATTGAATTATCCGTAAAAACCTGTTCAAGATGATTTTCAAGAGCATGTCCGACGCGAGACTTTCGTCTGTTTTGAACGCTCAACGAATAACTAATGAATGTGTCCACATCCTCAAATCCATCTTTTATACGTTCACTCACAAAATGCCTTTCTAGAGTACGAAACAGCATTTCTACCCGATCCATCCAAGCTATTACTGCTTTATCAGGGTTATCGATTGCGGATATATCGCCAAGGGTTTCACGGGCAAACGCAGAAAATATGCGTGTTGTTGGAAACTTTCCCCTGAATTTTTCCAACATCACCTCAAGGTAATTTTCATCAGTTTCACTGATTTCGATACCTAACTCTGTGAGAATAATGCGTGAAGCAAAGTCAAGTTCAGGATCGTTTTCTTCTTCGATTTCTTGGACAGTAAATCGCTTTTGTGTTCCTTCATCCGGCAGATTAAACAACCACAAAATATTATTCTCAAAAGTTGTTCCGGCACGAACAACAATGACTATAATGGAATTGTCTGGCAACTTGCCTATAACCAAAAGGTCGCCTTCAGCGGCGACCTCAGAAACAGTAGTGGCAGGATAATACAAACGATATTCGGAGCGAGTGGGATGGTCTTCTCTTGCATCGCACCAAGTCGCAAAACCTGTATCTACAGCGGTTTCATTTTCAATTTTGTGCAGATCAATTAGAATATTTTCGAATTTTCGCAAGTCTTTTCAGAGGAGAAAAAGCTTTCCAACCAGAAATTGATGCAAATTCAACTTGTTGGAGAAATTGTTTTATTGAACGACTATCTAATCTTGAATCGGCCACTTCAGCAAGTTCAACAGAATCGTATTCATGAAAACAATGGTCATCATCGTTTAGATCATCCTTTGCATATAAAAATAATTCAGGAACATCTATCTGGTGTGCAATAAATATTATTTCTTGATCAAACGCTAGCCTCAATAGCCTGTCCACTTCCTCCAAATTTAATTCATCAGGGTTTGAAAATATTAATTCTCCCCAAGATTTATAATTGCCTGCATCCCTATACAGGTAGTTAAATTTCACAAATGAATTCAAAATTGCTATCCCTTGAAAATCTTCTGATTGTGATATTCAATAAAACCCAATTCAGGAACAAATTTGTCTGGTAAATCGATTTGCACACCTTCATACCTAAATAATAAATTTTCAATAGCCTCATCATTTTGGAGTATTTTAATTGATGGTGACAATTTTACTGTAAATTTAGAGGTTATGGTTAATAATCCCCTGTCAAAGGCCCGATCATGAATGGCATTGAGACATAAACCGTTTCGTGGATTTACACGGTTATGAGGATCAACAGACCAAGGGACAATATGGCTCGCATTCAAAAGTTCTGGTATCGCCAAACCAGTAATACAACATTTTGAATTATATGCGGCAAGAATTGAGTTTCGAAAAAAACTCTGATTTACTCTTGCCCGTACAATCATTTCTCTTTCTCTTCCGGGTGGCAAGTCCGAAGTATCAATGTTTGAAATATCTTCAACAGCTTTGCCCTTAAATTGAGCTAATAATTTTTCACTTGTAAAACTTAAACTTTCCCAATCTTGATTGAATTCGTCCCAAACATCTTTTTCAGTTTTGCTCCCATGAGTTGCACCAGAGATGCCCCGATTCTTTAGCGATGGATCAAGACGTGCAAAATTAGCCAATTTCCAAGAAACTGCGGAAGGAGTACGTCCAATCAAGTTAGCCAAATCAATAATATCTGGGTTGCGATTGTGAATTCTTCCAAATTGTGTTTTACAGTAAAGGTTAAAAGCTAGGATTAATTCTTCTCGTGTCCAATTTTTGCTTGTCATAATAGATAAGTTTTGAAACCCTTTCGTTTGACGAACGAATATCTAACAGCATTCGGCTTCGCGTCTTTCGATCACCAACATCAGTCATGATAACTGGCTTCAAATAGAGAGTTGCCTTACCTTGTTAACAAAGAAGCCTAAGAGTACACCTAACAGTATACAGCAACATCGATTTCGATTATCATCCACCGGTAATTACAAAATCGGTGATGGCGGTGATCGCCTGCCACAGGTGTTCGCGCATGTGCGTGCGCAGCGCCGGTTGCAAGGGGACGATGGGTGCAGTGGCATGTTGCGCGCCGATGTAGAGTCCACGATTGAGTTCGATCATCAGCCACGGCTGTGCTCCTGTGCCGTGCAGCCACAAATCCCAGCCACCCCAGAACGGGTGATTCAGGGCATATAGCGCACCTGTGGCGGCTAATTCGGGTACGTCGGCCAGGCTGTCGCCCAGGGTTTTGGCGGTGAAGTGCGCTATTTCGGCCGAAGCTGACAGCCTTGCCCGTTCCGGATGCAGGTTGCCTTGTTCATCACCCAAATTGGCGACCATGACGCGCGGACGCAACGCGCCGGGATCGTCGTATGTGGTCGGCCCGACGGCTGCCATGCTGTGACAGTCAAGCACCAGTTTGACGCGATCATCCCGGGCGATCTGTGCCAGTCGTTCGTGCCACGGCTGCCAATAGCGGCTGATCAGGGCCTGTTCCAACGCCGCATCCGGTTCCATTCCATGACGATACACCGCATCACCGTAACCGGTCACCGTCTTGACGACGCCGTCCCCTTTGCGGTGGTGCAGCGTGGCATCGGCCGGGCGGTTGACGTCAATGAGGGTTCGGCCGAAGGGAAATGTCTCATAATACAAAACGCGATCGCGAAAGTCGAAAAGATCATCGATGTAGGCATCCGCTTCGTTGAAGATCTGTTCCGGCGTCAGCGCAATGCGCTCTTTGAGGTCGGGTGGAGTTGCCAATCCACCGTGAGGGCTGAGGATGGCTAGCGGCAAGATTGCGGTCATGGCATGATTCCTGTTGCATGGGCGGTGATGTCAGCATGAGACACGGTAACATCGGGATGGTAGCGCCAATGGTAGCGGCAGGCAAGCGCTCGCATTGACTTAACAGTCTACACCTTCTGGTCTACAATAGGATTCAGTAAACATGGAACGATAAGGGAAGCATGTAATGACAGAGAAAATCTGCATCATCACGGGAGCGAATTCCGGCATCGGCAAAGCGGCGGCCATTCAAATCGCGCAAAAAGGCGTTCGCGTCATCATGGCGTGCCGCAATCAGGAGCGCGGCGAGGCGGCATTGCACGACGTACGCGCAGCGAGCGGCAGTGATGCGGTCGAACTCATGATCGTCGATATGTCGTTGCAGGCATCCATTCGGGCATTCGCAAAGGAATTCACTGCCAGGTACGACACGCTCGACGTATTGATCCACAACGCCGCCGCCTTTGACATTCGTGCCACAACACGTGCGATAACGGAAGACGGTATTGAGAGCATCTGGGCGACCAACCATCTCGGCCCGGTTTTGCTGTCTGATCTGTTGCTGGATGCGCTCAAGCGCAGCGAACAGGGTCGCATCATTACGATCTCGTCGAAAGGGCTTGTCGTCTACCCGTTCCTGAAGATCGATCTAGACGATCCCGAGTTTGTAAAGCGCAAATTCAGCGTGCAAAAAGCGTATTATCAATCAAAATTAGCCCAGGTCATGTACACGTACTGGCTAGCCGATCCGCTCAAGAATACGCCGATCACGGTGAATGCGATTCGCGTGACCAATGTCCGCATTGACGTGGATACGCGTTATCCTGATATGCCCAAATACAAGCGTCGCTTGTATGCGTTGAAGAGCAAAGCGGCGATCACACCGGAACAGATGGCCGAGACGTATACTTATCTGGCAACTTCGGCCGATGTGCGCACGACAACGGGTGCCTACTTCGACGACTCGACGCACATGGTCAGTTCATCCGGTTACAGCCGCGACCCGGAACACATCGCCGCAGTGATGACGCTGACCTATTCTTATTTTCAACCGGATTGAGTGTCGCGGCAGAGCCGGATACGCTATCTCGAATCTTTTTGTTCAATCAGCACAAGGAGATGGTCTTAAGCAATGTTTGAGGAAGAATATTTTTTCGACTGTCCGTATTGCGGTGTCTCGGTTTCGATGTTGCTGGATTTGTCTGTAGCGAAACAGGCGTATGTTGAGGATTGTGAAGTGTGCTGCAATCCGGTCAACGTCTCGTTTCGCGTGATTGATGACGAGGTTGTTGATTTTCGCGCCGAAGTCGATGATTGAGCGTGTTTTCGGCCGAAACGAAAAAGCCCGACTCGCTGCTGAGAGTCGGGCTTTGATGACATAGAACGGTGATTTATCCGGGCGGCGTATCGACCGGACCATTGAATTGCATGACAGTGAAGACACCACCCTGTGGGTCTTGCACAGCCGCAAACCGGCCCATTTCCCCGGCAGCCGTCGGCGGAACCATGATAGTTCCACCTAAACTCTGCGCCTTCGCTACACTCGCATCCACGTCTTCCACCATAAAATAAACTGCCCAGTTTGGCGGTACAGGACCCCAGGACTCATCCATGGTTATCATGCCAGCCTGAATGCGTTCATCAACCGAGTACATGACGTAGCCATTGGGATCAGACGAATCTGTCCAGCCAAACGTTGCGGCATAAAATGCTTTTGCCGCTTCGGGATCGCGGGTCTGCAATTCGTTCCACACCAGCGTATTGGGCATATTGACCAGTTGTGCGCCAGTGTGATTTTTCGGTTGCCAGACTCCTACGACAGCACCGGACGGGTCTTGAATCATCGTCATGCGACCCGAATCCATCACGTCCATCGGCGGCATCATGACAACGCCACCGGCCTTTGCGGCGCGATCAGCTATCGTATCAATATCGCTGTGATTGACATAGCTGGCCCAAAAGGTGGGCATATTGGGATCCATTGCCTGACCAAGTCCGGCGACATTATAACCGTCAATCTGCGCCATCGAGTACACTGAATCGTCGCTGATTGGAATATCGAGGAATGACCAACCGAACAATCCAGAGTAAAATGCTTTCGCTCCTTCTTGGTCCTGGGTAGACAGGTCAACCCAACTGAAGACGCCATCAGGATATTTTTTAACTACGTGCATCGTGTGTTCTCCTTGTTCAAAATGAATGATGAAGGTAATTTTCCGGCGCCCATCCCAAGTACAAATATTATATCATATTAGACCGAATGTTCTAACTATTTGTATAGGAATTACATAAACATATGGAGTTTGTAAAGAGCGGGATTGTTTGGATTCGGCCGACTGTCTCTCACGAAAATCATGGTAAATTTGGATCACCCGCCTGCAATCTATTCGACGATGACGCTGCCGAGAATAGTGCGGTCACCAATGTGATTGCCGTTAGCATCAGACATGAGCAGGCGCCGGCGTCCGGTCATTTCGTAAAGACCGACTTCGATCAAATATTGACCCGGTGCCAGGTCTTCAGGTAGTTCCATACGGTACGGATCGAGCATTTGCTGGCCGGGCAACCATTTGGGAAACCAGAGATGGGTCGGCGTCGCGCCGCCGAGCGGTGTGTAGTCGAGTGATAGAATCGGCCGATTAGCCAGATCGATCAAATGCACAAAAATGGTGTAACTCTCCTCAGTCGGCGCCAGGCTTTTCCATTCCAGGGTCAAATCGATCACATCGCCGGGTGCCGCATAGATCGGCTCCGCCCACGGTGCAGTGCGGCGCTCAAATCCGTCGCGGGCAGTTGCGCCCGCCAAACCGACCCGCTGCCGGAAATTGGCGAGCAAGCCGTCTACGCGTGGGGCATCGGGATTGGCGGTAACGGTCAATTCACCCAAAAACACGTCAATACCGGTGTCGACATCCTCAATGAGCTGTTGCACGCGCACCGTCACCGGGTATGTGCCGGGCGCAAGATTGTGGGGCAGCGCAAAATCGAAACGCTCAACGATGACTTCGCCCGGCTCGTATAGATTTGTCGTCAGATGACTGTCGGTTGTGAACGGCATGACTATATCGCCGACATGCAGCACAGGCACGTAGTAGTTCTCCGTCCCCGTCGGCGTCCGCAGCGCCAAGGTCAACGGCACGTAATCACCGGCTTGCACAGCGGTTTCAGGCAGAGCAAAGGCGACCAGTTCAAAATCGTCAATTGCGGCGCTGACTAGTGTCAGTTCAGGTGGAATCGCTGTGTCGCCCGGTTCAACGACCTGATAAAACGGGCCACGGGGCCGCAGGCGAAAACCCGCCGCCGGGATTTCGGCGCGGTAGCCATTGAGATAGACAGGGCCGCCGGGCAGGTTTTCGTAGACGTGATCGATCCACGGTTTGGCCGACGAGACGAATATCGGCCGAATATCCCGCTCATCCGGCCACTGTCCTTCGACCAACTGCGTGTAATACAATGGCGTCATCCGTTCCCAATCGTTGAGCAGCACCGCACCCTCACCCTGACCATCAAAATAATCGAAAGCGGCTGCCACATAGTCGTCACCTTCACTGTAATCGCGCAGAGAAACCAGCGAGCCGTTGCGTGCAATTTGCAGCATCGGGCCGAGCAGAAACAGAGCGGCAATTAACAGACCAAAGAGCAATCCGGCTCTGCGTTTTACCCGTAAACGTGTTTGCATCCAATACAATAAGCCAAACAGGCCGACGCCGCTCAACATACCGACGATTAAAAACGGCCCCAACAAATACGCCATCACGTCCTGAACCGTATTGATCACAAAGACGTAGTTGAGCAAGAATGCGCCACCGTAAAGAAATGCCAACGGCTTGAGCGAGCTTAAAAACCGAGTTTCTGCCAGAAACTCGGTTTTTGGGGCAGTGCGGTTGGCAAAAATCAGCCAGAAAAAGCCCAAAACAGCCAGAAAGATCAGCGGCAACGCGTACTGCAGGCGCAGCAGTGTCCAGAAGACAGTCAGACGATTAAGTTGGTCCGCAAGGCCGAAGTGGAACAGGTTGACGCGCAGGCCGCGTGCCAATGCCAGATTGAGAAAGCCGTCAAGCGTGTTCATGTCGCCGGGAAACTGTGTGCCGACAAGGGCAGACGCACGCAATGGGAAGTAGAGCCACACAGCCAGGCCGAGCAAAACGAATGCTGTGCCTTTGAGCAAGGTGCGCCAGTCAAGAATGATTTTCGGCCGAATCCACAGCACAAACAGCACACACGCCACTAGGGCAAAAACGGTCAACGGGTGGTGGGTAACGCCAAAACCGACCGACAGGCAGAACAGGTAGAGCCAGCCGTTGTTGCGCCGCTCGCTGCGCTCAGCGGCAAACCATTTGGTCAGGGCATACAGATTGACGGCGAGAAACAGCGCCGTGATGATGTGCGGATTGGCGTGGATGGCGTGTTGCCAGAAATTGGCGGCGGTGCCGACAGCAATGGCGCCAAACAGGGCCGAAATGAGGACATAGCGATTCGGCCGAACCATTTCCCCAATCGTGCGTACGATGCCAAACACACAAAAGACGGCAACAGTCGCCGCTGTGACGCTCACCAGATGCATCCGCCACGGATAGCCGCCGAACGGAATCAGCTTTTGATACACGTGGCCGAGCAAGGTGAGAAATGCATAGCCGGGTGGGTGGGCGATGCCGAGCACGTTGGCGACAAAGGTGTACTCAGTCGGGTCGCCGACGACGAGACCGGTTGCCATCGAGCCGAGATAGAGCAGCGGCACGATCAACAGAATCAGCACGGCTCCAATCAGGCGTAGCCGTTGGCCTTGCCCGGATTCAGAACGCGCTGTGTCAGCTACGCGATTGAAGAAGGCGGTCATAAATGGCGATGGTTTCGCGGGCGGTGCGATCCCAACTGAACTGAGCCGCCTGTTTGAGGCCCAGTTCGCGACGGTGAGCGTATTCGTCGGGATCGTTCAGAATTCGGCCGATAACGGCCACCATATCATCCACGTTGGTCGGATCAAAATACAGAGCCGCATCACCGCCGATTTCGGGGTGGCTGCTCGTGCTGCTGGCCGCGACCACCTGTCCCGTTGCCATGTGCTCCAGAATAGGCAAGCCGAATCCTTCATACAGGCTGGGTTGCACAGCCAACGTGGCAGCGGCAATCACGGCCGGCAAATCCTGGTCAGGAACCCAACCCAATGGTTGGACGGCGTCGTTTAATCCTTCAGACTCGATCTTGGCAAAAAAATCATCGTAAAGCCAACCACGGCTACCTACCAGCACAAGGTTCAGGTTGGGGTGAGTGAGGCGCAGCCGTTTGAGCGCGTCGAGCAGGCGTAGCAGATTCTTGCGCGGCTCGATCACGCTGAGATGGATTAGGAATTGCTCGGGTAAGTCGTAGCGTTGCCGGACGGAGGCGATTTCTTCGGCCGAAGGCGGCGCAAACAGCTCAGCCGCTGCTTCATAGATCACAGTCACCTTATCAGCCGGAACATTGTAGGCAGCCATCAGATCGCGTTTCGTCGCCTCTGATATAGCGATAATGGCATCGGCACGTTCGCAAAAAAGCGGCATCGCCCAATTGAGATACGCATGATTGAGCTTTTTGTGGTATTCGGGAAATAACTGGAAGATCAGATCGTGGACGGTCAAAACCGTCGGCACGCCACGCAACGGTATGAGAAGATGCTCAGTCGCGTGAAACAATTCAGCGTCGCGCACGAGGTGTCGATACGAAAGATGCGCCAGGTGTCCGGCCAAAACGAGGGAGCGCCAGGGTTTGTATCCCCAACGGACTGATCGATTGTAAACGCCGATCATGCTGCCGGGCAGACGTCCACTAGAACCGTAATTGTAAAAAATAGCGTAGCGTTTCGGGTCGGTGGCAATGATGGCCCGTGCCAACCGTTCACAGTAGCGTCCCAGCCCGGCGCGACTGTGTACGGCGGCTGAAATATCGATGTATATACGTCCAGTCATAGTGCGATTATACCGTTTCGGCCGAAATCAATCCTACGCTTTGCCGTCCGCTTCACCGTGTTCTCGCCACCAATTCATCGACCACGCAACCGACTTGTGAATGCCCTCACGCAGCGGCGTCTGCGGGTTGTAGCCGAGCAACGCCCGCGCCTTGCCGATATTGGCGATGTAGTGGGTCACTTCACCTACCCGTGACGGTTGAATGGTGATGTCGGGTGTTTTGCCCAGCGCTTCACCGATAAAGTGTGCCATGTTGACCAGGCTGTTGCCCTGTCCGTAAGCCAGATTGACTGTGTGATTCTTGTCCCGCCGCTCAACCAACAAATCGATACCCGCACGCACACCGGCCACACAATCATCGACGTACGTGAAGTCAAGCACTTTTTCCTCACCGTAAACGATGATCGGTTCGTCCCGGTTGATTTTGCGGATGAACAGGGGAATGACACGCTCCATGCGTTCCAAATCGTTGTCGTAGCGGCCATAGACATTGCTGAAGCGCATCACAAGATACGGGATGTCGTAGCAGGCGGCGTAGGAGTAGACGAGTGCCTCACTGCTGATTTTGCTGGCAGCGTACGGGCTTTCGGTAAACGCAAAATCAGCGTGTGATTCCTCGGTGATGTAGCGATGAATGTCGCCGTAAACTTCCCGCGTGCTGCCAAAAATGATTGGTAAACTGCGTGAGCGACAAAATTCGAGCGTGTTAAACGTCATGGTGATGTTTTCCATGGCGCGATAGGGTTGCTCGACCAGTTCGTGGACTTTGGCATGGGCGGCAAAATGGACGACGATATCGATGTCATGAGGATAGACGACATTGCCGATGCCCCGCGTGAAATCGCGGTAGGGCATGCTCAAATCCTGATAAACGGTTTCGATGTCGTTGGTCCAGGTGTTGCGTCGTATATCAACGCCCAGGACGGTGTGGCCTTCAGATTGCAAGCGCAAGCCGAGGTTCGTTCCGATTTGGCCGCTGGAGCCGGTGATGAGTATATGCATATGAGTTGTCCAGTGCAGTTTTGACTTGGGTAAGCCCTGCGCGAATGGGTTTGGTTTCGGCCGAATAGTTACCTTCATCCACTCTATCACGCCTTGTGTCTGCGGCGCGCCTCATAGCGTGATGGCGGCAGTGCAAAAAGATACCAACGCAGACGGCGGCGGCGCAGATGAGCCAGATTTTGTCCCAGACGTTGTGGGTGAAATCCAAACGTGCTGCGTACACTATCAACCTGAGTGACATCCGGAATTGCCGAGTAGAGTGACAATTCAAAGCGCGTGACAGGAGGATAATACCACCAATTGAACAGCAGGGAATGAATTGTGCGGACAATTTGGGGCCTGGGACGAATTGCAAGGCGCTGCATGCCGCTCGCGGTGAGAACTTGCTGCAAGATGTCTTCATAACGCAGCCGTTCTTCTCCTGCAACCTCAATTGTGCGCTTGTCCAAATCGGTGCGTGTAACCGTATCGGCCAGGATGCGTGCCAAATCTTCGACCCATAATGGCTGCATCGGATTTGTGCCGTGGCCGGGTATCCATGCAAACGGCCAGGTCCACTTCGCCAGAGCGGCGATCATGTTGGTGAACCGGTCATCGTGACCGAAGACTGTGGCGCTACGAATGATGGTGTAATCGAGGTTGCTTTGGCTGACAAGTTGCTCCGCGCGGCCCTTAACACGCAATACCGTAAAGAGTGCGTTGGGATTGGCATTGAGTCGGCTGAGCAGGATGATGCGCTGCACGTTGCGGAACTGGGCGCTTTTGACAACTTGCTCCGTGCCGAGTACGTCGACTTGATGCAGCAGTTGTTTGCGACCCCGCGTTTCGGCTCCCGCGAGATGGATCACGGTTTCTACATCGGCCAGTTGGTCACGCAGGGCGGCGGCATCGTTTATGCGGCCGATATACGGACGCGCTGCAATGCCGCGCCCGTTGAGTTGACGCATGACGGATCGGCCGATAAACCCGGTTGCACCGGTCACTACAATCATCGTACCCACAGCGGCGGTGCGCCATCGCCTCGCCGTTTACAACTCTCTCCAACTCGGTGTTACAATCTAGCCTATGCTCAAGCAACTTCCCATTGCCGCCAAGCAGAAGCTGGTTAAACAACCATGGCTAGACCAATTGAACAATTCAATCTGTCCAGACAGTGAATTCTACCTGATTGATCGGCAGGATAAAATGGCTCCTCTTGCTTACCAAAATAGTATTGATCCCGAAAACCCGAGGATTGCTTCCCGCTAGCCTCACGACACCATGACGATTGATCACGATCCCCTGCGTGTCTGTTATTTTGGCACCTATCGCGAAAGCTATACACGCAACCGCATTCTGATCGATGGATTGCGCTTGCAGGGCGTTGACGTGTACGAATGCCACGCTACGCTCTGGCGCGGCATCGCAGATCGGGTGGCGACTGCCGGCGGCAGTTGGCGCAGTGTCGGTTTTGTGTGGCGAGTTGTCAAGGCGTACTGGCAATTGTGGCGTGCATACAGGCGTGCGCCGGATTATGATGTGATGGTGATCGGCTATCCGGGGCAATTTGATGCGTATTTCGGCCGAATTCTTACCCGTCTGCGTCGCAAACCGCTTGTTCTCGATGTCCTCATGTCGCTGCATCTGGTCGCTGAAGAACGGAGCCTGACAAACAAAAGCCCGACGACAGCTCGGCTGCTGTTTGCATTGGAGAAGGGGGGGCTGCATCGGCCCGACCTGCTCATCATGGAGAATCGCGCTTATCAACGCTATGTCAGTGCCAAATACGATCTGCCTGCGATGCGGTTCCGCTATGTGCCGCACGGCGCAGATAACTCGACGTATCAGCCACAGGCGGTGCCAACTGACAGCGAGCCATTTCGCGTCGTGTATTTCGGCGGTTTCCTGCCGTCGCACGGGTTGGATGTCATTATCGACGCTGCCGTTATTTTACGTGACGATCCCGGCATCGTTTTTCACCTTTACGGTGCCGGCCCGGAGCAACAACGGATCATCGATTCGGCCGAAAACCATGCATTATCTCACATCAAATTTCACGGCTTTGTCGATTGGGATGTACTGCACACGGCCATTGCGCAGGCGCACATCTGTTTAGGTGTTTTCGGGACAACCCCGCAGGCGCTCATGACAGTGCAAAACAAAGTATGGGAAACTTTGGCAATGCGCCGTCCCCTCATTTCCGGTGATTCCACCGCTGTGAGCGAAGTGCTGCAACATGGTCGCGACGTTTGGCTCATTCCGCGCGAAGACGGTGCTGCTCTGGCGGACGCCATCCGAACCCTGCGTGCACAACCTGATTTGCGTGAAGCATTGGCTAAAAGCGGTCATGCTGTTTATTTGAGCGGCCATACGCCTGCCGCACTCGGTGCGCAGTTTGAGCATATTCTACGTACAGTGCTTAAGTCATGAACATGCCATCTGTAGACATCATTATTCCCAGTCTGAATTCACCGGTCATTGATCGCGTCATCGACGCAATTATCCGGCAGGAGGCGTTTCACCATGTCTTGCGTGTGTTTGTCATCGGTAAAGACGACGCCGGATTGTTGCCTGATTATCCCAACGTGCAGTTGGTGGATACGAAGATTCCTGTGCCGCCAGGCACGGCACGCAATTTGGGCATTGCCTACAGTTCGGCCGAATGGCTTATTTTCCTCGATTCAGATTGTATCCCGCAGCCCAATTGGTTGAGCGAACACATGCAAGCATTGCAAACACACGCAGTTGTCGGCGGCGGCGTTGTACCCACTGGGGAAGGGTATTGGCATCGCAGTTACAATTTATCCAACTTCCACGAGGTGTTCAGCACCGGCCGACCGGCAACCCGCCCGCTGCTGCCCACGCTCAATCTGGCAGTGAAACGCACCGTCATTGAGCAGGTCGGATTGCTAAACGAAAGGCTGCGGCGCGGTCAGGATATGGAATGGACGACTCGCATGCGTCGTGCCGGTTTTCAACCTTATTTCTGGCCGGCGGCGACCGTCTACCACGATCACAATCGTCGTGATTTGGCCGCCGTCTGGCGTGACTGTGCGCGTTCGGGATATTACTCGCGCCAGATTCGACTGGCGCAGGCAGACATGTTAACTGCGCCGCATTTTTTGCGTTACCGGTCAGCAACGCTGTTGTTGGCGCCGTTGCTGGCGCTGGTGACGACGGCTCGGATTTTACTTAAAGAATGGCGTGTTTTCGGCCGAAATCTGACTACCATCCCAGCAATTTATCTCACCAAGCTGGCCTGGGCTTGGGGTGCCAGCCGCCCCACAGCACCGGGTACGAATCGATAAATGCCACATGAATGCTTTCTACGTTTGCTCACATGGCGTCCACATCGTGCTCCGGCTACATCGCTGTCTGCCTGCCGTCTGCTATAATCGCGCCCTTGATGATGCGTATTCTGGCTATTACGTTGAACTGGCGACAGCCGCAGCTGACGCTCGAATGTGTGCAGGCGTTGCGTTCCCTGCATACGCATGTCGATATTTTGGTGATCGATAATGGCTCAGGCGACAATTCGGCCGAAATCCTCGCCGCCGGTCTAGCACCCGCCGAATTAGTGTGCTTACCGAATAATGTCGGGTTCGCAGCCGGCAGCAATCACGGGCTGCGCTATGCGATAGAGCAGGGTTACACCTATGCACTGTTACTCAACAACGACGCATTCCCGTCGGCAGACATGCTCGACCAGTTGTTGGCAGAAACGAGCGACGACACCGCGCTGCTAACACCTGTGATCTATTACGAAGCGCAGCCCAACCGCATTTGGTACGGTGGAGCGCGGCGGCACAAGCACACCCTGGACTTGCGCGATCGGTTGCAAAACCAGATCGATAGCGGTCAGATCACGACGCATGATGTTGACTACGTGTTGGGTACGTGTGTGCTTGTCAATCTGGCTGCAGTCGCAAAAGTTGGCTTGTTGGACGAGCGTTACTTCATGTATTTTGAAGATTTGGATTGGTCGCTGCGCTTTCAGTCGGCTGGATATCGGTTGCGGTTAGTGGCATCGGCAAAACTCTATCATCGCGTCGCTGTCAGTACGGGTGGTGTAGAATCGCCACTGCGCCGGTTTTACCTTGCACGCAGCAGTGTGATATTTTACCGCGTACATCGTGATGCCGGGACAACCTGGATCATCGTCTTGTTTCGTATTGGCAGTGCCATGAAGACACTCGCCAAATTGGCTTGGCATCGTCAATGGGAAGCGGCGCGCGCATACGTGCATGGGCTGCACAACGGGTGGATCGCGTCACGCCAACTGGTGTCGGCGACTTCTGTTAACGAATAATTGAAAGGAACTGCTATGCCGGGACGTAGAGAACTTCTCGAACGACTGCCCAAGTGGCTCAGTCACCGGATTGAAGTCAACCGCATCGAAACGCTGCGCATGCTCGATCAGGCGCGAGCCGAAATCCCGCATGGCGCTCATGTGCTCGATGCGGGATCAGGTGAAGGGCGCTACAAACATTACTTTGACCACACTCATTACGTGGGTGTTGATCTGGCTGTGGGTGACGATACATGGGATTATACCGGCCTGGACACTGTTGGAAATCTACGCCAACTGCCATTTCCTGACGCCAGTTTTGATGCCGCAGTGTGTATCCAGACCATGGAACATGTCAATCAGCCGTTTGAGGTTTCGGCCGAAATTGGACGCGTTCTCAAACCGGGCGGGCGTTATTATCTGGCTGCCCCGATGAACTGGCACCAGCACCAAAAACCGCACGACTTCTTTCGCTATACATCATTCGGCTTCCAGACGTTGATGGAAGCCAGTGGCATGCGCGTCGTCGAGATGCGCCCGTGGGGCGGTTACTTCTGGTTTCTTTCATTTAACCTGCAAATGATGGAATATTGGTTGTTTCCCAAACGCAAAAACCGCTGGCTGCAACTGCTGCAGCGCCCTTTCCAACTCGCTGTGCATGGATTCTTCTTTCTGATCATGCCGATCCCGCTCTACTACCTGGATCGGCTCGATACACAGAAAGACGCCACGCTGGGCTGGGTCTGCATCAGCGAGAAAACCGGTCCAGATAACGCAGAATCCGTTTAGCCGGAAGCCAACAGTCCCCATGAACACACTCCAGCGCCTACTGAGCAACACGTTGATGGCTTACGCTGCCAATCTGGTGGTCAAAGCCAGCAATGCGTTGATTTTCATTGCGCTGGCGCGTCAGCTTGGCCCCACTGAGGCCGGCACGTTCAATCTGGGCATCACTTACTTCACCATTGCGCTGGCCCTGTCCGCAGTCGGTCTCAATGAATTGCTGATTCGCGAAGCAGCCCCACGCCGTCGTGAGAGCAGCCGCTACTTCAGCAATTACCTGGCCATGCGCATGCTGTTTGCTGTGCTGACGTACGCCGTAATCCTGTTGTTGCTGTCCACAATTCTGCCCTATTCGGCGACAACAGCGCAGGTCATCCGGATATTGACGCTTGCCCTGTTCCCGGAAGCTGCGTTCATGTTATGTCAGGCCGTTTTCGTAGCACACGAACGATTGGCGTTGCCCACGTTGGCCGCGCTTGTCTGCAGTGCGATCAAGTTGGGGGGCGGATTTTGGCTGCTGAGCCAGGGTGCAGATGTGGTGACAATCGCCTGGGTTGTGCCGTTGGGCAGCTTCATCGGACTTCTGGTTTTCCTGCCTGGTTTGTATTGGCTGTTCCGTTCGTCGGGTCAACCGTTGCTTTCGCGAATCGACCTGCACTTTTCACGGGACCAGCTGCGCCAGGCGCCTGGGTTTGTCATGATCAGTTTCTTTTCAACTATCGATTTTCAGCTCGATGCGTTTTTAATATCGATCATGCTTTCTGAAACGCAGTTGGGTTGGTATGGTGCGGCTCAGACGATTGTGCTGGGTTTTTGGATGTTGGCCGGCGCCGTACGCACCGCGCTTTATCCGGTGATGGCACGCTACGCAGAGGCTGAACCGGATAAACTGCCGTGGATTTACAATCAGGCGAATCATTATCTGCTCTTGCTCAGTCTGCCGATTGTGGCTGGCGTCTCGTTGCTGGCTGAGCCGATCATCGCTTTGGTTTACGGCGATGGCTTTGCACCGGCTGTTCCGGTGCTTCAGGTCATGATTTGGGCGGTGTTGTTTGCTTTTCTCATGGTTCCCAACGCACGCCTCATACTCATTTTGCACAGGCAACGCGAAGCGGGCTGGCTGACCGGTACCGGCATGGTAACCAATGTCGTTTTCAATCTGGCATTGATACCCGTGTTAGGCATCGTCGGTGCCGGCTTGGCGCGCACTGCGGCGACGTTGGTCTTTTATCTCAGCCTGTATTGGTTTGTGCAGCGTTATTTGCTGCGCTCGTCTTTGTTGCCGCAACTTTTTCGGCCGATATTAGCCACGGTCATCATGGCGCTGGTCGTCTATCCATTGCGCGACCTGATGCTGTTCATTCCAGTGATGGTTGGTGCCGGCGTTTACCTGGGTGCAATCGTAGTGTTAGGTGCATTTTCGGCCGAAGATCGCGCCTTCCTGAAACAACATCTCTTCCGGATAAACAGAAAATCACAAACTAAACCGACATGACAACAGAAAAAACGCCACACAAGATGCTCGTGATTGGGCTGGACGGCGCACCCCATCCCTTAATAGAAACATGGGTAGCCGCAGGGCAGTTGCCCCATATGGCGTCGCTCATCACACGCGGCTCGCTGACAGTATTGAACTCAACGATTCCTGCCCATTCGCCACCCGCCTGGGCCAGTTTTATTACCGGCGTCAATCCCGGCCAGCACGGCGTACTCGACTTTGTCGAGCGTCGCAAGGACAGTTATGATTTTCGTGTCGTCCGCGCCAACCACATCAACGGCACATCTCTGTGGCGCATGTTGAGCGACGGTGGCCGGCGTGTGGGCGTGATGAATGTGCCCATGACCTATCCGCCGGAAGCGGTCAATGGATTTCTCGTTACCGGGCTGGGTACACCCGATTATGTCGCTTATACCTATCCGCCGGAAATGACCAAAGCCCTAAATGCTCAGGGCTACCGCGTAAACAAGAAGTTCTTTTACGAGCCGGGGCGCGATGATGAATGGTTGCAGGATATGCATGCCATTTCCGACATTCAGGGTGAGGCAGCAGTAAGACTTCTGAAAACCGATCAGTCCGACTTTTTCATGATTGTTTTCCGCAACAGCGACGAAATTTGTCATTTCTTTTGGCGGCACATGGATCCGACACATCCGCGCCACGACCCGCACGCACCGGACCATTACAAGAGCGCCATCCTCGATCTCTATCAACGGCTTGACTATTGGGTAGGGCAATTAGTCGCCGCTGCCGATGAAGACACCAACATCGTTATCATGTCTGATCACGGTGCCGGCCCACTTTATCGCGATGTGTTCCTGAACGAATGGTTGTGGCAGCAAGGTTGGCTGCAACTCAACGAGGCCACAGAAGTGCATTCCTGGGCACGCCGACTGGGAATTACGCGTAAACGCATTTCGGACACGTTGACACGATTGCGACTCCATCGCGTTGAAGTGATGATTAAACGGGCACTTGGTGGACGTATTAATGTTTTACCACGCGACGAGCGCCCGGAATTCAATCAGGCCATCAATTGGTCAAGGACACAAGTGTACAGCTTTGGTTACTACGGACAGATTTTCATTAACCTGCAAGGCCGGGAACCGCAGGGCATCGTGCCGGCAGAGCAATACGAAGCGCTGCGTCAGGAGATTGCCACTCGCTTGCGCCAACTGATCGATCCGGCGGATGGGCTGCCGGTCATCGACACGATTTACTTTCGTGAAGACCTGTATCACGGTGAGCGTGCGGCGTCTGCACCGGACATAGTCTGCGTCATGCGTGATCACACTTATATTACGCGAAAAGGGTACGAATTTGCGGCGCAGCGCGGTGTGTTATTCCGTGAACCTTATACGGATGAGTCAGGAAGTCATCGGCCGGAAGGTATCCTGATTGCTGCCGGGCCTGATTTTGCGGCAACGTCTGATGCGCCTGCGGCTGGTATTATTGATCTGACGCCGACAATTCTCTATTTGTTGGATTGCGGTATTCCGACTCATTTGGATGGCGAACTGCTTCGGCCGATTATTGATCCCACCCTTTTGCGCACACATCCACCACGAACAACTGAGGTACCGCATAAGGTGCGCGATGATCAGGACAGTGGATGGAGTCAGGCGCAAGAAGATGAAATCGCTGAGCGGCTGCGCAAACTCGGTTATTTGCGTTGAAACGGCTTGAGAAAGGTTAAGCACACATAAACGTTGCCGATCCGGTTTATGCCAGTTGCACACCATGATTTTAGATGTTGTTTGCTGTCAAAAGTCGCAGCACTAGAGATAGTCACCGGTATTAGACGGGTTAGAAGCCGTTTTCGGCCGAAAATCCGCATGCTACTACCTGTAAATACATCAATCGAGGTATTGTGATGTCATGGGTGTGACTGATAGAATTACACTATAGCACTGTCTCAAAACACAAACATGCTTACATTTAGGAGAAAACAGAAATGAAAAGACTCGCTGTATTACTTTTGCTCATCGTGGGCCTCATCATAACATTCAGCTTTGTGGCTGCACAAGGCCTCCCCGGATCGGGGTGGACTTCCGGCCAGCAAATTCAGAATATTGGCACAGACGAGGGCATCATCTCATTCCAGGCTTACGATCAAGCCGGAGTCTCCACGGATTGTGGCAACCAGACATTGCAGCCTGGTCAGTCATATACATATCTGACTGACGTCGATTGCCCGGTTAGCGCCGGCTTTATCGGGTCTGCAGTTGTCAGCGCCGATCAACCTGTGGCAGCAGTCGTCAATGTCAACAACAAGGGAGTCGGGGCAGCATCCGGCCAATATCGCGGCACGAGCGGCAGTGATGCAAGCATGTCCATCGCTTTCCCGTTGGCCAAGAGCGACCACTCCGGCCGAACCACAACATTCTATATTCAGAATGCCAGCGCCGGGACAAACAACATTACAGCCAAGTTCAGCATCGACGGAACCGAATACACAAAAGTGTTTAACAATGTACCGGCCAATGCGATGGTTGTTGTTGTTCCTGCAGATGCCGGCGCACCGACTGGTACCGGTAAATTTGGTGGTTTGACCGTGACCGGAACCGCGGCCTTAGCTGGTGCTTCACTCGAGCATCCGACTGTAACATCTGTTGCAGAAAACCTGCAAGGTTCCAAAGCATTTACACCGAATGAATATGCTACGGAAGCTTACTGCCCGTTGCTCCGCAATGCGTACGGCAGCAAACAAACCACAACTGGTCTTCAGGTGCAGAACGTAGACACAATTCCTGTGAACATTACTGTTTCCTATGACTATGTCGGTGGTGGATCTAGCTCATCATCAGTCAATAACGTTCAGCCTGGCGCATCGGCAAACTTCTTGCAAGCCAATGACTTGCCTGTAGGGACATTGGCCTCAGGTACTATCACAGCCAACGGTAAAATTGCAGCTATCGTCAATGATAAAGCGGTTGCAAGCACACCACAACGTCTTACCACCTATGCCTGCTTCGCCGATGTCAGCGCTACAGCGGCAATCAATCTACCTTTGGTGAAAGAAGACTTTGGTAGCAGTGTCGTCAATACGACCGGCATCCAGGTACAGAACGTGGGTACATCCTCCGTGATCGTGACGTTGAAATATCAACCTACCACTGGTGGTACTGTTCAACTCAGCCATACAGATCCAATTGCACCGGGTGCAAGCAAGACGTTCTACCGTGTTGCCAATGGTGGCACATCCAACTTGACTGTTGTTTCCGGATCGCTTGCCTCACTCAACGCCACAGTGAATGGTGTGACCATTACAGCATCTGAGCCGATCGTTGCGATTGCGAATGAAAGTTCATTAACTGGTGCTATCCAGGACACCAAGAACTACGAAGGATTCAACGTTAGTCCGTAGTTTCTGAAAACTATCAGCTTTCAATGGAAAACAGAAGTTGTCATTTGGCAACTTCTGTTTTTGTTCGTATGTACCGAAATACAATTTCAGTTCTAGTGAAAACCGGCGGCAGTGTTGTGCTGTTTGGTATGATTTTGTTTCTGGCAGCTTGTGGATCTGCCGGGAGTAATGAAACTACTCCGGGCAATTTGGGAGCACCTGCTTATCCGGCAGGTGCATCACTTACGGTAGATGATGCCAATGCGGAGTCGTACCCGGTGACGAGTAACACAGATGCCGCCGTAACTATTCCAGATCCGTATCCCGCTGAAGACAATGCTGATTCGAGCGGACAAACCGTGTTTGATTTGGATACGCCGCTAAATCCCGGTGCAACAGTGGTTACGGGTCAGGCGCCGCCTAATTTGACACTTAGTGTTGTCGATATGACTTTCAATGGCGCTGTGTTGGGTAATGGACGCAGCGACGAGGAAGGATTGTTTGAGATTCAAGTGACAGCACTTCCAGCCGGGCACAGGATCGGCATTTTGCTTGCTGAAGCTGATACGGGCTTGACTTATCAAGAGACGTTAGACAAATATTTCCCCTTCATCGGTGATGGTGCTCTTAACATCCCCAATATTGGATTGCTATTCGATTCGGATCTAGTGTCTGAAGGGTAGGATTCAGTCTTAATGGTACTGGTAACCGCCGTAAGGGAATCCTTGCGGCGGTTTTATTTGGTGATTCACACGGTAATGTGGTCGGACGGGTGGCTGGAACTTGTCGCAGTGTTAGGAAGTCCGGAGCGATGATGCAATCGATTGATGACGCGCTGGCATTCGGCCGAAAACAACTCGACAACTCACCGACGCCGCACATTGACGCCCGCCTCTTGTTGACACATCTGCTTGGAGTCGATCACGCCTATCTGATTGCCCACAGCGATCAGATACTGACACCGGCACAGTGTCAAACTTACGCACAACAGGTGCAACGCGCCGCTGCCGGCGAACCGGTCGCCTACATCATCGGCCGAATGCCGTTCCGCCACATCACCTTGCACGTTACCCCCGATGTCCTCATCCCGCGTGCAGAAACTGAGTTGCTGGTGGCACAGGCACTGCATTTTGCTGCCGGACGCGAGCAGCCGCACATCGTCGATGTGGGAACAGGTAGCGGTTGCATCGCAGTCAGTCTGGCATGTGAGCTGCCGCACGCCACGATCACAGCCATCGATGTTTCCGCAGCGGCACTAGCCGTCGCCCGACGCAATGCGGATGAAAATAGAGTTGAAAACGTGCAGTTCATTCATGGTTCTTTACTTGAGCCAATGCCGGATTCGGCCGATATTATCATTGCCAACCTGCCTTATATCTCATCCAGCGAGTGGACACAGCTTGATCGCCGTGTAAAATTATATGAGCCGGAGTTAGCCCTGCACGGTGGCGCAGATGGACTGCAATTGATTCGAGCTCTACTGGCCCAGGCGCCGCAAAAACTGCGCCGTGATGGCGTTATTCTGCTTGAAATTGGTTGGCGTCAGCGCGAAGCAACCACAAAGTTAGCCCGGCAGAATTTTCCTGAAGCAAAAATTACCTGTTTGCGTGATTACGCCGGACTTGATCGAATCATCGTCATCGAGTGTGGCGGTAACGGCAACGCAATATTAGCTCATACAAACCATTATCATGAAGACCATTCACCTTGACGCAACCCAATCTGATGCCATTGATTATGCTGCCGCCCTGCTACGTGACGGCCAAATGGTTGTCTTTCCCACTGATACAGTTTATGGAATTGGTGTTGATGCATGGCAAAGGGCTGCCGTAGAGCGTCTTTACAGTGCAAAACAGCGCGCTCGTGACAAAGGTATCCCGATCCTGATCGCCGATGCAGTGGCATTGGATGACCTGACCGACATGAGTGCAGCACAAAGGGCATGGATCGATATTTATGTCGCGACCTACTGGCCTGGCCCATTGACACTTGTCTTGCCCCGCAGCGCCGATTTGCCTGATAATTTGACACCCAATGACGGCATTGCTGTGCGCATTCCCGATAACAGCGTTGCCCGACGCTTGATTCGAGCGGCGGGTGGAGCCGTGGCTGCCAGTAGTGCCAACCGCTCTGGCGAACCGCCCATCCAATCGGCCGAAAATGCGTTCGCCATATTTGACGGCATTGCTGCCGCCATTCTGGACGGCGGTTATGTCGGCGGTGGCACACCCAGCACTATTCTCGATTGTACCGTCGTGCCGCCACATATACTTCGCGATGGCCCAATTCCCATGCAAGCGTTACGCCCTGAGTTTGAACAACTCGCATGAGCAGTTTGTTAATTCCGCTGGGACTGACCGTTGCCGCCTTGCTCGCCGCAATGGCCGCCTATCGCGGTATTCGTCGCGGTAGTGCCCGATTTTACTCGCTCGAACGCGAATCGATTTTACGCCGCGCCGGCTTTACACTGATAGCCGCCATATTTCTCTTTCTCGCGGCAATAGCACTACTCATTTACAATCAACAGCAGTTAACAACCGTACTTGAAACGCCGGAAGAAGTGACGGCGGAACCGGGTGAGCCGACACTGACCCCCACGGTTTTTGTCGAAAACGTACCGCCGACCTTCACACCGACGCCGACACCAGACCCCAATGCGCCGCAGCCGACGCCGACACCGTTTATCCGACGCGGTGTGATTGAGGGCACAGGAGGCAGCGGTGCTTATTTGCGCGACGCACCGGGCACAAATTCCAACACCATCGAAATTCTCGATGACGGCGCGATTGTGACGCTTGTTGACAGCGAAGAACCGGTCGATGCAAATGGGTTTATTTGGGTCAAGGTGCGCACGATTGCCGGTGATGAAGGGTGGGTGGCTGATCTGTATTTAGCCGTGAGTGATCGTTAGCGTTTGTCGCTGCACACCCATGTTATTTGGAATTGACGCCAGTCGTGCTGTTGATACGGAGCGTACCGGAACAGAAGCGTATGCCTATCGCTTGATTACAGCGTTGCTGCCGCTCGCGGAACAGCGAGGGCATCATGTGCGATTGTACAGCAATGGGCCGCTCCCCGCTGCGCTGCAATCCATGTCACCCCTGATCACATCTGTTGTGATTCCGTTTCCCCGCCTCTGGACGCATGTGCGCCTGGCCGCAGAGCTACACCGGCGACCGCCCGACCTGTTTTTTACACCGGCGCACGTTATTCCAGCCAGTTACCGTGGCCCCGCAGTCGCTACAGTACACGATCTGGGGTATCTCGCTTTTCCGGAAATGCATACGCGTCGTCAGCGGCTGTATCTCGATTGGAGCTCACGCCACAATGTGCGCCGCAGTCGTGTCGTTTTGGCTGATTCACGTGCCACGCGTGATGATGTGGTGCGTTTGATGGCGGCGTCACCGGAAAAAGTAGCTGTCGTTTATCCCGGTAAAGATCCGACATTGCAACGTGTGACGGATTCGGCCGAAATCAATCGTGTTTGCACCCGTTACGGCATCATCCAACCTTATTGCCTGCATATCGGCACCATTCAGCCACGCAAAAATCTGACACGCTTGATCACCGCTTTCGGTCAGATTGCTGCGCACATTCCTCACCACCTCGTCCTCGCAGGCAAAGCCGGCTGGATGGCCGATCCCATCCGCGACACCCTGGATCAATTGCCCTCGTCGCTGCGTCAACGGATTATTTTGACCGGATACATGGCTGACGAAGATAAAGCGGCATTGCTCTCCGGCGCAGCGGCGCTGCTTTTTCCGTCACTCTACGAGGGATTCGGATTTCCGGTTGTCGAGGCGCAGCAGTGTGGCACGCCGGTGCTGTGTGCTGACAGCAGTTCTCTGCCGGAAATTGCCGGGGATGGGGCGCTGACAGTGAATCCGCTTGATGTAGCGGCGTTGGCTGACGGCATCGGCCGAATTGTTGCCGACACCGCATTACAAGCCAACCTCATCGCAGCCGGGCAGCGCAACGTACAGCGCTTTGACTGGCAGCAATCGGCCGAACGAACGCTCGACCTACTCGAAAAAGCAGCGACATGATGCAACCTGTGCGCACCGTCAACATCCTCGGCGTTCCTATCCATGCCGTCACCACAGAGGAAACACTGGCTTTGGTGGACGCATACATGCAGGAACCGCACCTGCACCAGCTCGCCACCGTGAACCCTGAATTCGTCATGACCGCGCAGACGGATGCCGCGTTTCGCGCCGTGTTGCATTCGGCCGATTTATGTTTGCCGGACGGTATTGGTCTGCTCTACGCGGCACGGTGGCTGCACACACCGCTGCCGCAGCGTGTTCCCGGTTCCGATTTGATTTACGATTTGGCGGAACGGTGTGCCAGGCATGGATGGCGTTTGTTTCTGCTGGGTGCCGCGCCCGGTGTCGCCGCTGCGGCTGGGACCGTGTTGCAAGCGCGTTACCCGGGATTGGTGATTGCCGGAAGTTATGCGGGATCACCTGCGCCGGCGGAAAATGATGCGATTGTAGCGCGCATCAATGCTGTTTCGGCCGATATGCTCTTCGTCGCTTACGGAGCGCCCAATCAGGACAAATGGATTGCCCGCAATCGCGCAGCATTGTCAACTGTGCGCGTCGCTATCGGCGTCGGCGGCGCACTCGATTTCGTCACCGGTAAAGCCATTCGTGCGCCCAAACAGGTGCAAATGGTACATCTGGAATGGTTGTATCGTCTGCTCCGCGAACCGTGGCGCTGGCGGCGGATGCTGGCACTACCGCGTTTTGTACTCAAGGTTGTCTTCAGTCGCTCATCCTGACTCATCGAGCAAATCGTCAATTCGGCACCATTACCATCTACAACGCACCGAAAAACCAGCTTCCGTATACCGCCATCATCATCACGCCGTCCAGTGCCGCATAGAGCAACATGAAATAGAGCAATGACTGGCGTCCTCTGCCGTAGGTCAGATAGTATGAGACGGCGAGCGCAATGGCCGCAATGATAAACGGCATAAACAGTTGCAATATTCGGCCGAAAGTCGGCGTCAAAATGGGGATCCAGGCCGCAAACGGTGTAATGTCAGTTGTAGGTAGACTCCCTATTTGAATCACTTTGTACAGCACGACAAACACGATAATGACAAGGATCATGCCGATGGTAAACTCGTTGTTGTCATCTCCCCGCACAAAGCGCATCATGCCAAATAGCAGCAACGCCGGAACGATCATCCAGATGCCGACAGCAATCGGTGCCAGCACCATCCCTGACAACAGGCCAAAAATCGAGTCGGTAGCCATGCCTGCGATGTCGCTGCCGGATAAGGCACGAATGGCTTGGCGTGTTTCCGGACGTGTTGTGGCATAGTAGACGTTCCAGGCGCTTTCATCATTCTGTTCCAGCCACGTCATCGCTAGAAACCTGTCTTCGCTGGTTACAAACGGCGAGGTTGAGAACGCTGACGAAAAAGTGACCAGTTGATGCCCGACAGGTACACCAGCGCTCAAAAACGCCGTACCGACTTGCATCTGCGTATTGCGCCACAAATAGGGCAGGTCGGTGCGGTACCCGATCACCAGTTCTGATTGCGGAAACACATTGGTGGCGATACTCGACAAGCGTGATGTGCCGGGATAAGTTAGCGGTTGTAGCGAAACACGTGAGCCGGCGGACACACCATCCGTGCCTGGGTCATCATACGCCAGATCGTATGTTGCCGGAACCTGGATTTGCGCAGGGCTGCCTACAAGCTCCGGTCGGCCGAGCGGAAACGTTAGGTATTCGGTGTCAATGTCACCGGCACTGGGGCCGGAAGTCGTTTCTTCACTCCAGAAAAGATAGACATTGTCTGCGTCTACGCCCAGTACGGGACCTTGCAGCCGCTTGTTTGTGCCCAGTGATCGTGTGCGCACGGCTGATTCGCTGCCCGGCACGGCTACACCTTGCGGATACGCGGCATAGTAATACGTCGTAGTCTCGAAGCCGAGCGGATAGTTCAGCCAGGAGACATGCAGGACGCCGTCAGCATCGTAGCGGATGGATGGACGGAATCCTTCGGGGTCGATCAGGGTCGGTTCGGCCGAAAGGTCACCGGGCAAGAACGCATACAATCCCGGATCACGGCGTGTTCCCGAATACCAGAGCGTGACAGTGTTATCCGGCCCACTGACGACATCAAAGCTGCCCACAATGCGGTCACCGGACAATACACGCGGCTCCTTGCTCAAGGTGCCGTCCGTGTTCATTTGAGCCGTCACGAGTTGTTCGTCACTAATCCAGAACAGATCGAGTTGTGAGCCGTTCCACACGATTTGCGGTAAATCGGGCACGATTAACGGTGGTACGTCGACGATCTGTGTCCAAATGATTTCGGCCGAACGGTTAAGCGCAACGACATACGGAAACTGCTCTTCTCCAATACGGACAAATATCAAGAGATACGAATCACCGTTGTCATCAACGGCAATCGAGACGGCATCAGTCGTAGAGGCAGCGGCCACGAGACGGGCGCGTCCCCACCCGGGCGCGTTGAGCCACGGGCGGTCGCCTTCCGTCAACCCGATCGGCTGTGGCGCACCATTCTCAACCTGTGGTGCGGCCACAGTATTGTTGTCGTCCTGACGCAGCACGAAAAATGCCGCGACAGCCAGAATGAAAACGATGCCCAATCCGATGATTAAAACAGTACGCGGCGGCGATTTCTTATCGGGCGTCACGGAAGCTGTCGATGCAGGCTTTTTAGGTGCTATTTTATTGCTTCTGGCCGTTTCCACACGGGTACGACAGTCGGCACAAAACGTCAAATGTTGTTGTATGGCGACGCGTTCATCGCTCGTCGTTGTCGCCGCCACATAATCATTGATTTGATCATCGGTCAGATGATTACTCATGTAGGTCTGTCCTCGGCCGAAAGGTAGTTTCGACACTTTTCATACGCGTCGGCTATACTTGACAGCAAAACCAAACGCGCCTCCCATTATACCGATTTTCCCCATAGACGCGTTTGCCTGTAGCGTATGAATCGCGATTCCGAACAATCATCACAAAACAAAGCGCTCGTCCGTGCGGCCTATGATGGCGTTGGCGCCACCTACTACACAACCTACTTGCCTACCTCTTTATTCAGTTTGGAAAAGCGCCGACGGCTGGAGCTTGCTGTGGCATGGTTGCAGCAGGCGGGTTCGCGTCGCGTACTCGATGTGGGCTGCGGACCGGGTGTCGGTGTCTGGCAAATCGCCGCCGGGTTACCATTTTCCCATATTGTCGGTGTCGATTTTGCGCCGACTATGTTGCAATTTGCCCGTACCCACTACGCGCAGTACGGCGACTACGCGGTGGCAGATGCCGAGCAGTTGCCTTTTACCGCCGGACAGTTTGACGGTGTCGTTGCGCTGGGATTGCTGGACAAATTTGAGCGACTTGCGCCGGTATTGGCTGAAGTAAATCGCGTTTTGGCGTCTGGAGCGCCGTTTATCTTTACTTACCCCAATGCGAACGGTGTGCCGTCGATTTTGCGTCGCACTGCACGTCGCTATTTGTCGCAAACGACGCCTCCCTCATCAACCCGGATGATGTCGCTGCCTGCGCTGCACCGTCTGTTGGCGCAGTCGGGTTTTTGTATTGATGAATGCCGTGCTATCACGTACGGTAATGGGCGCTGGTTTTTTCGTTGGTCAGCATGGCAGAATCGTTGGCTGGAAGCGGTGGCGGGTGGCAATGTTTTCGGCCGAATAGCAGCCAACAGCACAATCTGGCGCGTGACGAAAGACGACCGTTCGTCCACTCTGGTGTAGAATAAGGGTGATAACCTTACGATAATCAACTCACAATGTAGGATAAAGTTAATGGCGTCGGTAATCTCCATACAAGACATTGCACAATACGAAGGTCAGGAAGTAACAATCAAAGGTTGGATTTACCAGAGTACGCGCAAAGGACGCCTCATGTTTTTGCGCGTGCGCGACGGATCGGGCATTTGCCAATGCGTCGCGTTTAAGCCCAATTTGGGCGAGGAATTGTTCGACGCGTTGCGCTACGCTGGGCAGGAAGCCTCGTTGATCATCCACGGCACAGTCAAGCAAAATGACCGTGCACCCGGTATCCCCGGCGGCTACGAGATCGATATCCAATCGGCCGAAGTTTTGCAGAGCGTCTCCGATTACCCCATCACGCCGAAAGAGCACGGCATCGAATTCCTGATGGACAACCGTCATTTGCATTTGCGTTCGCGCAAGCAATGGGCGGTTTTGCGCGTTCGGGCCACAGTCAAACGCGCCATCATCGACTGGCTCGACGGCAATGGCTTTGTCAACATCGATACACCGATCATCACACCAAGCGCCGCTGAAGGTACGAGTACCTTGTTTGAAGTTGGTTATTATGACGAAACGGCGTATCTCGCACAAACCGGCCAACTTTACAATGAAGCCAATATTTTTGCCTTTGGCAAAGTGTATTGTTTTGGCCCCACATTCCGTGCGGAAAAGTCAAAAACCCGTCGCCATCTCTCTGAATTCTGGATGGTTGAACCGGAAATAGCCTTTTGCGACCTCGATCAACTCATGGAAATCGAGGAGCAATTTGTCAGCTATATTGTGCAGACAACGCTCAAAGAACGCCGCGCCGAACTGGAAGCCCTGGAACGCGACGTCAGTGCTCTTGAAAAGGTGCAGGCACCATTCCCGCGCATCAGTTACGACGAAGCTATCGAACGGCTGCACGCCTTGCAATCGGCCGAAACCGATCCGGAACGCAAGGAAATGCTTCAAATCGAATGGGGCGACGATTTTGGTGCACCGCACGAGACGGAATTGACCCAGCAGTTCGATCGGCCAGTATTCATCTACGGTTATCCGACGCAGGTGAAAGCGTTCTACATGGAGCCGTGGCCCGGTCGTCCCGAAGTGTGCAAGAGCGTCGATTTGCTCGCGCCGGAAGGATACGGCGAGATTATCGGCGGCAGTGAACGCATGAGCGATCCCGATTTGCTCGTTGCTGCCATCGAAAAACACGAGCTGCCGCTGTCAGCCTACGCATGGTACATCGACTTGCGCAAGTACGGCAGTGCGCCGCACAGTGGGTTTGGCTTGGGTCTGGAGCGTATGGTAACCTGGCTGTGCGGCATTCCGCATATTCGCCAAACTATCGCCTTCCCGCGCACGCTCACGCGGTTGACGCCTTAGAAGCTGTTAGCTGGCAGCTGTTAAAACTCAGGAATGCCGGGCAGGGTAAAGACGAAGGCGCTGCCGCCGTCTGGCCCTTCTTCAACCCAAATCGCGCCGCCCTGTGCCTCTACTGCCATTTTGCAGAATGTCAATCCCAGACCTGTGCCGCGAATCTGGCCACCGCCCCGATTAAACGTAACAAAGCGCTCAAAAATCCGGGCGCGTAATGACTCCGGAATGCCAGGGCCAGTATCGAGAATGGTGACGCGGTTTCCGGGTTCATGGCCGGGCAGAGCCGGCTCAGTTTGCACGAGGCCGGTAACGTGGCCGCCGGACGGTGTGAATTTCAGGGCATTGTCGAGCAGATTGGTGAGAATACGGCGCGTCAACTCCATGTCAGCCCAGGCCGGCGGGGCCTCATGGTCGATTGTGTAGTTCAGTTCAATGTTGCGTCGTTCTGCCAGTGGACGGATGTAATCGAAGACGTGTTCGGTGAGGTTGGTGAGGCGGATAGCGTCGGGATCGGCGATTAGTTTACCGGCTTCGGCGCGATTGATGTCCATCATGGCATCGACCATTTCAAGCATGTTGTCGCAGCCGCGTCGCGCTGTAAATAACAGGTGACTGATGTCGGCACGCTCTGGATCAGGAAGCCGTTTTTCGATTTGGGTGACGGTGCTACTCAAAGTGGTGACGGGATTGCGCAGATCGTGGACGATCATGCGGGTCAGGTCGGCACGCCACTCAGCGCGTTCACGTTCTTCCGTGACGTCACGCAAGATGATTAACCAGCCCATGAGTTGCTGATTTTCGGCCGAAACCGGGAGTTCTTCACGCTCGATGAAACGTCGTTCTCCCTGCCCGTTAAGCTCAAAAATGACACGCGTTGTGTCCGGATCGTGGCCCGTTTCCAGTTGGGCCAGAGTGGTTTTGAGCTGATCGCGATCATAGCCAAGCACCGTTGCTGCCGTTTCCGGCTCCAGTTGGCTATTGTGCAATGCAGCCAGTGGTTGCCCCATAAACTGCGCTGCTGTGGGGTTGACCAGAACGATTTGTCCGTTGCGATCAACCATTAATACCCCATCGGTCGTGGCGTTGAGCAGTGCCTGGAGCTGTTCGAGGCGCTGTGCCAATGCCTCATCGGTCAAGTTGTAGAGACGTACCGTTTCGCCGTAGAGTCGGGCGTTTTGGATGGCAGCACTGACCTGACCGGCAATGGCGACCAGTACTTCGCGATTCCAACGCGTAAACGGTTCGTCGTTATTAATTTTTTGCACGACGATAGCACCGGTCACTTGTTCGGCGCTAGTCAATGGTGCACCGAGCCATACGCGCGGCTGGGGAGAGGGCGGGATCAAATTGTGACGTGCAGCGAAGTGCATGTTGTCGGGATCGAGGTCGAGCAGTTTGTTGCGATTGACGACGTGCAGGGTGAAATCATCGGGTGTATAGGGCTTTATCAATTCGGCCGAACCGGTTGCGTTGGGCAAGGCTTGTTCCCATTGCCCGTCGGCATTGTGCAAGACGATGGAAATGGATTCGGCCGATGGAATCAGCGCCTGCACCATGTCGTATGTTTGGCGCAGCACCAGCCCGTAATCCAGTGTTTCGCGCAACGTGGCGCCGATCCGGTTGAGATCGGCAAACTCCTGTAAGCGGCGTGCCATGAGAAAACGCTGTCGCCATGCTGCCCAACTGATAATCGCAGCGCCACCCATACCGACACACAACATGACGAAAACCGGCAATGTAACGGCCGATGTAGCCACGATGAGCGACAACGGCAGGGACACGAGCAGCAGAGCCAATGTCGTCAATCCGCTCTCGTTGATAAAATCCAGCAATGACCGTCTGTATACCAGCCAAATCAGCGCGACCAGCACGTTGTAACTGAGCAGAAACAAGGCTGCATAAAGCAGCGGCGCATAGAATTGGAAATCTGACTCGGCCAGCTCGCCCAGCCAGTTGGCGGCCAGTGATGGCTGGCCCACTTGTTTGCGAAAAATCCAACCGGTCGCAGCAATCGTGATCAGCAGTGCGACGCCTTGTAATAGGCGTTGTCGCCGTTCGCCTTGTTGCGATGCAGTAGCACGCCATAAGGGTTCCCAGACCGGACTGATCAATTCGGCTAATGTCAATCCAATTAACGCGGTAAACAAAGCTGACTCAAAGTCGAGCGTCCAAAAGGCGCCGATAGCGACTAACGGAGCGAGGCCCATATAGCCCACTGAGAGCGGGATGCTGAAATTGATGACGATGACGTAGACGAGAACGAGCAGGATGAGTTGGGGAGCGGCGGTGCTTTGTGTTGTGAGCCACAGGGCGGCGAGAATGGCGACAAAGAGTGATCCCCAGCGCACTATTCGGCCGAAAAGCGTGTTGTCATTCAAACCAGGTGAACGTGTATTATCCATCAAATCGGTTTAGGGGCAGAATCGGCCGAAGTGAGTCAATCAGCGATTCATGCGTTGCGCAGCTTGCCTGGGATAGCCATAAGACTACTGATTTCGCCAAAAATACAACATGATAGCGACAACTTGAACGATGAGGACAATGGCGAATTTCAACTGAAAGCTGCGCTTGGCCGTTTTGTGCCTGAACAGTACCATCGCCACAACCGCGCCGAATGTGCCGCCAATCAGAGCCAGCAGCAACAGAATGGACTCAGGTGTTCGGGTGCGACGCTCCGATCCCGCAATCAATTTGTCGTAGCCGTAGACCAGAAATGTGACAATATTGATCGATAACAGCCACGGCCAGAGAAAACCGGTTGACTGGAATAATTGCATCAATACCAGGGTAAGGAGCACCGCGAAGAGTATTGAAAATAGTCCGAAAAGCACATTCGGACTGTTTCTGGTGGGATTTTTACTCATAGTCGTTCACGTATTATGAAAGTAGTTGCCTGATTCAGGCAAAATTCTTCACGCAAGTTTAGCGGAGATGCGATTGCATTGCCACGAGATTGTGGCGCAAGGTGTTGGTTTTGCTACGAGTTATAAAAAATCGGGCGTAGCTAGACAAAATAGCCCGTCTATCCACAGGATAAACGGGCTATCGATGTCTAGTAGGCAGCAGGTATTTGTGCGTATCTGTTGCTAATTGCTCAACACTAACGGAGCATAGGTCAGTGCTTCATCCGCAATTTCGAGAATGACTTCAACTTCCTGTCGTGTGGCGCTGCCGGCAAATACAACGATCTTGGCCGAGTAAATGCCGTTTTCCATACCGGTCGCATCAACTGTTGCCTGTAGTGTGACGTCACCGACACCGTTTGCCTCGTTGATTGTCAGCCATTCCTCCGTTGAGACGACTGACCAGCGCAGTTCATCTGCTGAGCTGGTCTCATTATAGCCACTGATGCTGAATGACTTGGACTGAATGCGGTTGTCGTTGGGCAATATGACATAGTTGAGGATACTGGGATCGACAGCCATGAGGGGAGCACCGGAAATGACACGCATTGTCGTTGTACGTGTTTCACCGCTAAACTCGGAAAGTCCGGTGACGACAATTTTGCCGTCGCGTTGCAGCGCGACGCCATAAGCAGATTCTCTCTCCGCATCAGGCAAATCAACCACAAGATAACCATTTTTGAAACCGAAATCAAACATCCCGTTCAATTCCAGACGCATAACGATGAATCCGACGTTGATGCTGGCACTGGTGCTGGCTTCGGCCGTTGTGAAAACGACACTTTTACCGTCTGTTTGGATGGAGACGCCGCGTGCAATCGATCTGTTGTCACCGGTATTGTACTGAACATAGCCATTAGCCTGATTGGCAAAGCCACCGTAATCTTCTGTATCCAATGTCCCGTTTTCCAAATAGCGCACAACAGCTACCATGACCGTCCATTGATTGATTTCAGAATAGCCGGCAGCCACAATTTTGCCGTCGGATTGAATCGTAACAGCAAAAGCACCGTCATTGCGATTGTCCGTAGGATTGGGTTTGGAAATAGGCGTCTGCACTAATCCTGTCCCCGCGCTGCCGAAACTGGTATCCAACGATCCGTTTGTATTCAGGCGCACCAGAGCAAAGTCTTCGTCTTGACGTGGCCGGTCAGTTCTAGTTGCGCCGGCCGCGACGATTTTGCCGTCCAGTTGTACGACGACACCGTTGGCGACATCGGCGAGCCCGAGCGGGAAATCGACCTGGACGATACCGCCTGTGCCAAATGTGCTGTCAAGTACGCCATCGGCCGAATAGCGTATGATAGCCATGTCTTGTGACGCATTCTCGCTTGAGCCGGCAACGACGATCTGTTCATCCAGTTGCAAATAAATGCCATGTGCAACCGCATCGCCGCTTCCAACCGGCGTTAAAGTGACACCGTTGGTGCCAAAACTTGTGTCTGGCGATCCGTTTGAATTGAAGCGGGCAACGGCAAACTGGGTATTTGCGCCGACTTGTTTATAGCCTGCTACGACGATTTTGCCGTCCTGGCGGATCGCGATGCCGTTTCCTGCGTCCATGAGCGTACTGATGACCTTGCCGCCACTGCCGAACGTCGTATCCAGCGTGCCGTTTTCTCTGTACCGTATCAGCAATAAATCGGTTGTGCCGTCGCCGTTTGTTACAAGTCCGACGACCACTGTTTTGAGGTCTTGCTGTGTCGCAATGGCGTGCGCCTCATTGTCGAGGCCGCTCACTTCAGTCACGGCAATACCATCACCGTCAAAAGTGGGGTCCAGATTGCCGTCTGCTACCGCAAAAACGAGCGTGGTGGTTATGCCAAGCATGAGCAGTAACCCGATGACAATACTCCAAATTGGTAACTTGTGTTGGCTGTTGACTTCTGTATGCATATCAGATTGCTCCTTTCCCTGTTGCAGGCGGTTAAGATTGCTTCTGTGCTAGTGTTTTAGGCAAAATCAGTGGTCTGAATCCGAAAATAGTGAAGTTTACATTTGTTAGCGGACAAAGTACTCTGTAACAAAAGAAGCCTGGCTTTTCGTCTGGTGCAAACGCTACTCATAGCAAAAGCTAGGCTTCTGAAAACTCCCGTTACAGTGTACAAAGAAGGTGTAAGCAGAATTCATCCACAATAGTTTACCGATGGCTTTTGGGTCTGTCCATAACTCATCAATTCAAACCATGTGGCATGAGTGCCGGGTAAGCGCCGCGGTAAAGGTTTCGCAGGTTAGTTTTACAATCCAGATGCGAATTGTTTTTGGCCGAACACACAATACAGTCGAAGTGTTTTGCCAAATGTGTCGGTCAAACTGGTCAAATTGGCTATAATCAAACATATGAGCTATGAAGTCCCTGAGCGTATCGAAACGGTGTTGAAAAATCTGCCGACTGTACCCGGTGTGTATTTGCACAAAGACAAAAACGGCAAGGTAATTTATGTCGGCAAAGCGATCAATTTACGCAGCCGGGTGAGGAGCTATTTTCGGCCGAAAGTTGACTCGTTCAAAACCGAACGACTGCGCGACAAGATCGCCGACCTCGAAATCATCACGACAGAAAGCGAACTCGAAGCGCTGCTGCTCGAAAATACGCTCATAAAAAAGTACAAGCCATACTACAACATCCGGCTCAAAGACGACAAGCGCTACCCGTACATCAAAGTACACTGGGGCGATCCGTTTCCCAAAGTGACCGTAACGCGGCGTATGGTGCGTGATGGGGCGCGGTACTTTGGGCCTTACACATCGGTATGGGCGGTGCATCAAACACTCGACATGCTGCGCCGCATCTTTCCGTTTCTCAGTTGTGATCGCACCATTACCGGCAACGACCCCCGCGCTTGTCTCTACTTCGACATCAAACTGTGCAACGGCCCGTGCATTGGCGCAGTCAACCAGGAAGAATACAGGGCGATGATCAAACAGTTGATGGATTTCCTCAACGGTAAATCCGAACACATCACCCGCGACATCAAACGCAAAATGCTGGTCGCTTCCGAAAACCTCGACTTTGAGCGTGCCGCCCGCTATCGCGATCAGCTGCGGGCAATTGAGAAAATCGTCGAAAAACAAAAAGTAATCAGTGCCGCCAAAGCTGATCAAGATGTCGTTGCCTTCGCCCGCGATGAAGGAGACGCGTGTGTCCAAATCTTCTTTATTCGTCATGGGAAGCTAATCGGCCGAGAATACTTCCTGCTCGAAAATACCGATGGTGAAAATGATGAAACGGTGCTTGGTGACTTCCTGACCCAGTTTTACGACAGTGCTGCCCATGTGCCGAAAGAAGTGTTGTTACCTAGTGAAGTGGAAGAAGCGCGCATTATCGAGCAGTGGCTCAAGCAGAAACGCGGCACCAAGGTATCGTTGCAAATCCCGCAACGTGGCCAGAAAAAAGAATTGGTCGATATGGCTGCTACCAATGCAGCCGACACGCTGGCCACTTTGCGACAGCAATGGGCTGCCGACCGCTCCAAGCACGTCACCGCCATGAACGAATTGAAGGAAGCGCTCGATTTACCGACACAGCCGTCGCGCATTGAGTGCTACGACATCAGCCACACGCAGGGAACGAACACCGTTGGCTCGATGGTCGTTTTTGTGCAAGGTGCTCCGCGCAAGAGCGATTACCGTCGATTCAACGTCAAAAGCGTTACAAATGACGATTACGGTGCGATGAAAGAGGTGCTGACGCGCCGTTTTGAGCGCTATAAGGACGCGAGCAACGGCGAATTGACCGATCCCAATCAGATCGGCAAGCCGCGCCGCGAAACAGCGTGGGCACTGCTACCTGATTTGCTGATTGTCGACGGCGGCAAAGGGCAATTGGCGATGGCAGTGGAGATTTTGGAGCAGTTCGACTTGCAGGACGAAGTGCCTGTGGTTGGGTTGGCAAAACGGGAGGAAGAACTGTTTTTGCCCAATAATCCGGTCTCAGTGCTTTTGGATCGGCGTTCGCAGGGTTTGTATCTGGTGCAGCGCGTACGCGATGAAGCACATCGTTTCGCCAACGAAGGCCATCGCAAACGGCGTTCAAAGGCGGGAACGGCGTCAATATTAGACAGTATTCCAGGTGTTGGTCCTAAACGACGTAAATTATTGATCGATCAGTTCGAGTCGCTGGATGGCATACGCGACGCGACGGTTGAAGAAATCGCTTCGGTACCCGGCATTCCGGTTGAGGTAGCCGAATCGGTGAAGGCGCATCTGGATTGATCCGCCGCCATTTTGCCGGAGCCTTTAACCTTGAAGATGCTCCAGCCACTTGAGCCAATGCTGTTGTGAGGTGACGAGGGGTGGTATTTGTGAAAGCGGTGTCCAGAACAAAGTAAACGTATGGTTGTCGGTATGGCTTTGCCATTCGGACGGGGTTGCGCTGTCAGTTTTGAGTAGAAAGAAGTGGCGAATTTGCGTGTCGGTTAGGAGTTCGTTGCGGACCCAACCGGTGATTTGCAGTGTAACGTAGTTAGGATCGGGCATCTGATCGTGTTCGACATAGCTGATTTGCGTAAATCCGGCTTGTCTGCGGCCTGTCGTTGTGACGCGGATGCCGCGCCGAATGCGTGCCCAATCGAAGCTGGTAGCATCGGGTCGTGCGAAGACGGTTGCTGACGCGGCGATGATGCGTTGATCAGCAGGGAGTTTTGTCTCTGCGACGCCCAGTTTCGTGACGATGGTACAGTCAGCAAGGCCGGTTTCTTCGGCCGATTCCCTGATCACCGCTTCTTCCGCACTTTCCCCTACCTCGACTGTCCCGGCTGGCATCTGAAGCCCGGCAAACCGGTGGCGCAACAACAAAAGCTCAGAGGGTGCCCCGCCCAAAGCGGCGGGTATGGACACCTCTGAGCTATAACCGCGCACAATAAATGCGGTAACTTTTTCAATCATGTATGTCTGCTTGCGGTTCATCCGTGCTGGAGGGCAACGTAGCACCGCTTTCCGCTTCTGATGCATGTCTGCGGCGGCGAAGACGACGGACAATGCGCCAGACGACGAAGACGACAATACCCACGACCAGCAGCCAGGGTACGCAGACAATACCGAAGTAGATCAATGCATCGAGAATGTCTTGTGTGAACGAGATGAATTGTGCCCACGCGTTTTCAATGGTGTAGCCGGGACGCCATTCATCCGGTTCATTGACGGAAGGAGCAAATATCGGCCGAATTTCCACGTTGATTGATGAAAACGAAGCCCGATCTGATAAATATTCCATCCGGCCAATGATGACATTGATTTCTTCCTCGATCTGGCGCAGTTCGCGATGCACCATCAATGCTTCTTCTGTTGTTTGAGCTTCTTCGAGGAAAACGCGCAGCCGTTCCTGGGTCGCTTCGAGATTCTCCAGCCGTGATTCGAGATCAATGTACTCCTCGGTTACATCCTGACCGGATGCCGATTCGCCCAGAACTTCGCCCAGCGTGCCTAATTGGCGCATGGCCGTCTCGAATTGTGCAGAAGGCACGCCAAAGCGGATGTTGGCATAGATCTGGTCGTCCGCCGTGTACATGTTCTGGCTGACGATGTAGCCGCCCATGCTGGTTATGATGTCGGTGGCACTATCGACGGCGATTTCAGTGTCCTCGACCTCGAGTGTGATGTTGCCGTCTTTGATGATCAGACGCTGGTCAGGTGCTTGATTAGCGGCTGCCTTGCCGTCGAAAGCGGGTGTGGCGAGTACCGGCATGGGTTCTGCGGCAGATTCGGCTTGTTCGAAGTAGTAGGCTTCATCGGCAAAATCGGCCGAATCAGCCGCTGCAAGCATCCGCATACTAGACGAAGATGTACTATCTTCACTACAGGCAGCGAGTTGGATCGTGAGCAGTAATAATATTGCCAATAACAAGGTGTTGCGGGTTTTCATCTTTTCCTCCAAACGATTAGGTGTTGGTCTGATTAGCAAACGTTTCACCCAGTGTAAAAGTTCCCTGATGACAATCAGTTTCTCATAGGCAGTTTCACACCATCTTCACCAACTTTTCGGCCGATTTTGGGTTTTAATGAAATAGAGGTGTCATTGTCCGCAATTTTCCGACTCTAATCATTATAGAGCAAGGTGCGCGACGATCTTCAGCGTCAGATAATTACCAGCAAGGTCGAATCGTCTGGCGGGCAAGCGATAATTAGGTTACATAGTCGGCCTAAGCGGCGACTAACGGAATATCAGTCATGGTTCATCCTCAAACTGAAATGCAGCAGACACATTTAGGACAGCGCGTCGCACCTTACATCGTCGCTGTAATTGCGCTAATTGTCGGGCTGATCATTGGCACAGTACTGGTTGAGTGGCTGTTTAGTAACCTGCACGGTAGCGATGCCCTGGGTATCTTCTTGCTCGGCTTTGCCGTTGGTGTTGTCCTCATCGCCTTGATTGGGTCGCAAGTGACGCGCATTCCGTTGTGGCTGGTGCTGATTGCCGGACAGATAATGACGTTGCTTGGCCTGCTGCTACTAGTCATTTGAGCAGACTGTTTTAACCACGTTTCTTCTCCTCCTTTTGTGAAAGCGGGCGGTTCATCTGAACCGCCCGCTTTTATTCCGCCTTTTTGCGCTCAATCTTGTTTCGGTAGAAAATGGGGTCGGTAATTAACCGAAACCAATCTTCGCAGGACCGTGACCATGGACATCCCACACTATTTTCGGCCGAAAACAGCGCCAGTTGCCCACCCTGACGCCGTCATCACATTCGCCACCATGCGCATCACCGTATTGACCGAACGCCTGTTGCGCCTGGAATATGCAGCCGACGGTCAATTTGAAGATCGCACCAGTCAGGTGGTGTGGTATCGCCAACAACCTGTGCCGACGTATCGCACCAATCAAGACGGCGATCAGTTTGAATTGGAGACCGGTGCGCTGGTGTTGAAGCTGGATGTTGGAAGCGAATTTTCGGCCGAAACACTCACCATCACCGTCAAAGCGACTGGAACCGAATGGCATTTCGGAGACAGACCAACCGGAAATCTGCTCGGAACAACACGCACACTTGACCAGGTTAGCGGCGCAACCCGGCTTGAAGATGGCTTGATCTCTCGCGATGGCTGGGCCGTGATCGACGATTCTGCAACGCTGCTGTTCAATGACGATGGCTGGCTGGAACTCCGAAAAAACAATGACGCGCTTGATTACTACTTCATCGGTTACGGATTCGATTATCAGGCGTGTCTCAATGATTATTTCAAGATTGCCGGGCGCGTTCCGCCGATTCCGCGCTATATCCTGGGTAACTGGTGGAGCCGTTACTGGGCTTACACGGCACAGGAACTGCTCGACCTGATGGATGATTTCCGTGACCATGATGTGCCGCTCAGCGTTTGCATCGTCGATATGGATTGGCATTTGACCGCAGTCGCACCTTACAACGGTTGGACTGGCTATACGTGGAATCGTGATTTGTTTCCCGATCCGCCTGCGTTTCTGGCCGCCTTGCACGAACGCGGCTTGCGTACGGCACTCAATTTGCACCCAGCGCTTGGCGTCCGCCCGTATGAAGCCATGTACACACAAATGGCTGAACGGCTGGGTCTCGATCCCGCGACTGGCGAAACTATCGCATTTGATCTTGCCGATCCACAGTTTGCCAGAGCGTATTTTGAACTCTTGCATCATCCACAAGAAGCGCATGGTGTCGATTTCTGGTGGATCGACTGGCAGCAGGGCGAGCTTAGCGGTTTGCCCGGCCTCGATCCGCTCTGGTGGCTCAATCACTTGCACTATTACGATCTGGCACGTAACGGCGCAACGCGACCGTTTGTTTTTTCGCGCTGGGGTGGATTGGGCAATCACCGTTATCCGATTGGCTTTTCCGGCGATACATGGGTCAACTGGGAATCGCTGGCGTTCCAGCCGTACTTTACAGCAACGGCTGCCAATGTCGGTTATGGCTGGTGGAGTCATGACATTGGCGGCCACATGTTTGGTGTTGAGGATCCGGAACTGTATGCGCGTTGGGTGCAGTTTGGCGTATTTAGTCCTATTTTGCGCTTGCACTCGACAAACAACCCGTTTCACGAGCGTCGACCGTGGGGGTTTGATGCGGAGACGCTGCGCGTGACGCGACATGCGTTGCAACTGCGCCATCAATTGATCCCGTACTTGTATACGTTGGCGTGGCATTACCATCGCAGCGGGGTTGCTCCGCTTCGGCCGATGTATCACGATTACCCCACAGCCGAGCAAGCCTACCATTGTCCCTGGCAGTATACGTTCGGCGAGCAAATCATCGCCGCACCGTTTATCGAACCGGCCGCTCCCGACACACGCTTGACACGTCAGGTGGTCTGGCTACCGGCAGGGGATTGGTATCATTTTGAAAGCGGCGAATATTACAATGGTGGCAGGTGGCACGTTGTCTACGGCAAGTTGGGCGATATGCCTGTTTTTGCTAGAGCAGGCGCGATTTTGCCACTCAATGCGGCGACAGGTTGGGGCAGTGTCGATAACCCTGACGCGTTTGAGATTCGTGTCTACGCCGGTGCTGACAGCCAATTTACACTGGTTGAAGATGACGGTGTCCATGTTATCGACACGATTTGCACGACACAGATGGTGCAAAACTGGCAGGACAATGAATTGACCTTCACTATCGGCGCGGCGACAGGTGACACCAACCAGATTCCGGCGCAGCGTGACTATATCATTCGCTTTTTCGGTCTGTCGGAAGCGGATGTGCATGTAACAGTGGACGGAATGCCGCTTGCTGTCGGCAGCGACTATGATCCGGTTTGCGAGCAATTGACGGTAGCGGTATATGAGGTGTCAGTTTCGGCCGAATTGGTGATCCATCTGCAAACGCACTGGTCGACGCTTCTGTCGCATCGCAATCGTTTTGCCGAACGCGCTTGGGCGATGCTCGATACGTTCCATTTGCCTTCGTTTACCAAACTGGCAATTTCCACCCGTCTAGATGAGATTTCGGCCGATGCGCACGTGTTGGCTGGTTACAAAACGGCGCTGACGCCGAGCCAAATGCGGGCGTTAGTTGAGGTAACGCACGGTATCGGTGTCCATCACGTGCAAAACATGGGTACGCCTGATTTGGTCATATTGTGGAATTCGGCCGAAGACCAACAGTTTACAATTCAGTCTGCGGCACAAGATTCCCCTCGCATCGTGCAGTTGTTTGAAGCAGACAAGCCGCAAGGTGACTGGCAACTCACCGTCAATTATTGTGGCTTGACAACGGTCACTTTAGGTAGCACCTAAGCTACCCGTGCAAAATCAGGCAATATCGTCGTTTTCTGCGTAGTCCGTAGGGAACCAGACGGTAAGTGGTCAGTGTCCGGTCAAGATAAGACCGGTTCAATCCGCTATCATGTTTAGTGTAAGATAGTCACTGTTTGGGATTGGAGACACTCATGTTAGCACAGTCAACACGCACCACAAACGCCGAAACGACCCGCACATATCTGCCCGTATGGCCTCTAGCAACCGTGATGTTGGGGATTACTTTTGCGCTTGCCGCCGGTGCTGCATTGCCGCATTTGAGTGGTGCTGCCTTTGCCGCCTTGTGGCTGTTGGGTCTTGCTGCCGCTGCCTTTGTCATCGCGCTAATCGGTGGCAAATCGCGTGGCGAACTGCTGTGGGCCTATTTGGTTGGCGGTCAAGTTTTTTCCCTGATCGGCGTTGGGCTGTTGCTGGCAGCCTGATTTGTACACAAAATCAAGTCTCTGCATCACCCTGAAAAGTGACAAAGCGTGCCGTTTGGTGCGCTTTTTGCATTGTGGCGTACGTGTTGATCTTGTTCGGTGAAGCTGCAAATGTGTTATGATCCTGGCGAGGTGAGTCGTGGATATGACAAAGCAACTCGATCGGGAACAAGCCATTCGCAACTATCGCTTAGTTTATGAGCAGTTGACACCCCCTTCGGCCGAATCACTGCTCGGTACACACAGAGGGATGATCATCGGCCGAAAACTACACCGGTTCATTTCCCGTCCGTCACTCTTCCTAACGCGACTCGGTGGTTGGTGGGGCAAGCAGTTCGAAACGACCGACCAAGGGATCAATATTGTGCAGCGGCGTGGCCGTTGGCGCACCACATTGCCCATGTTGTTGGAAGAGTGCCCCTCTTTACTGGACGGCAAACCATCATTGGTGATTGTCTATCCGCCGGCCTCACCGTGGCCGTGGCCGTGGTTGATCGACGAATTGCGCCGCGTCGATGACGCCACCTGCCTCGGCTTGACCGTTTTTACGCCGCTCAAGCTGGTGACGTTTGCATTTGCCCTCGATCGCGTTGCATCGAGTCCACTGTAAATACAATTGATTTCCAACCCTTTCTGATATAAAATATCAATTTGTGATTACCTTGCTTCCCAAACACATCTTCACGTTCTTGTTTCTGTTCCTTGCGTTTCTGCTGCTGGTTGCGTGTGGCGACGGTAATGCCGCCTCATCACCTGCCCAAACGCAAAATGACATCTTGGGTTTACCTGACCTGGCTGCCGTTGACCATGCGGGAGCTAAGCTCAATGTCGTTGCGACGACGACTATCATCGGTGATGTTGTCCATAACGTCGGTGGCGACGCTATCACATTGACAACATTGCTCAACACCAGCGCTGACCCGCACAGCTACGAAGCGACGCCGAGTGACCTGATCGCGCTGGAAGAAGCCGATGTCATCTTTGTCAACGGCTGGGATTTGGAAGAACGATTAGCCTCACAGATCGAAGCTGCTTATGGGGCCAAAGTGGTGCCGATTTCGGCCGAAATTACACCGCGCGTCTTTGAAAATGAGGAGACTGGTTCTGTCAGCGCCGATCCGCATGTCTGGTTTGCGATTGACAACGTGGCACAATGGGCGAGCAATGTGGAAAGCGTCTTGAGTCAACTCGATCCCGCCAACGCGACCCGTTACGCGGCCAATCGCGCCGCTTATTCGGCCGAATTAGCGACAGTCGCGTCTGAAGCCGATCAATTGCTTGCTGCTATCCCGCAGGATCAACGCAAATTGGTTACCAACCACCATTCACTCGGCTACTTCGCTGATACGTACGGATTTGAATTGGTGGGGACTGTTATGCCCGGTTTCAGCACCAGCGCCGAGCCGTCTGCCGGCGATATGGCAGCGCTGATCGACGCTATGCAACAGGCAGGTGTGTGTACGATTTTTACCGAAACGACCAGCAGGACGGATCTGGCTGAAACAATATCGGCCGAATTGGATCAGTGCGACACAGTGCAAATCATGCCGCTTTACTCCGGTTCACTGGGTGTGGGAGAAGCCGCCACCTACGTCGGCATGTTCCGCAGCAATGTGAAAGCTATCGTCAACGGACTGCGTTGAACCAACCGGCAACCGGGTGGCGGCGCCGTCACCCGGCTAGCTCGTCAGCAGATTGTCGACAGCAGCCGAAAGCTGAGCCAAATTGCCGACAACGGCCACCGAATCGCAATACGGTTCGTAGGCGTGCATGTCGCAATCCCCATCAAACCACTGTATTTCACGCTCTGGTGTAAACCACACCAGCCGCTTGACGCGTCGCTGCAATTCCTTGATCAGATCGGCCCGCGATGCGTTGTAGTTATTGCGTCCATCACCGAGGAAAAGTACCGTTGTGCGGCCATCGACTGCGTTGAGATGCTTGTGGAAAAAAGTCTCCAATCCGTTGCCCAAATCGGTGGCGTACGGTTGGTATGGATGTATATGGCGGATGGCGAAAAACGCATCGTCCACCTGATCGTTGCCGATCATAGTGGCGATGTGCGGGTCGAGTTCGGTCAAATCGGCGTAGTAGGCAAACAGGCGTATTTTGGAAATCTGGTCATTGAGTTCGTACATCAGGCGCAACATGAACTCGACAACCGGTTCCATCGAGCGCGATACATCCATCAACAATACGAGGCTGGGTTTGAGCTTGTTGCGCTTGAATTTGAGTTCGACCGGCACGCCCCCGTAGCGCAAATTGGCGCGTATGGTGCCTTTGGGGTCGAAACGACCGTCTTTGCCGCGTTTGTGGCGCAGAGCGACGCGGCTGCGCAACTGGTTGACGAGTTTGCGTATTTCGATGCGCAGGCGTTCTACGTCGGCCTCGGATAACGCGCCGAACGGTTTGTGCATGATGTCGGAGGTGTTGAGGTCACTCGGCCGATTCGATCTTTCCCGCTGCACTTCCAGGCCAACCGCTTCGGCTACCTGTTCCCGCAAGCTGGTCGCATTGGTGCGCACAATACCGAGTAAATTTTCGATAGACTCCTGACTCATGCCCATCTGTTGCAGTTTTTCGATCAACTCCTGCAACTTTTGCTCAAGCTGGCTGAAACCCATTTCGCGCAACATGCTTTGTGTTACCCACATTGCCTTGTGGGGACTATCGGCCCAGCGATCGGCCGTTTCCTGAGCCATAGCCTGTAACTCTTCCGGTGTGGGGCCGTCGCCACTGGTTAGCCAGTCGAGCAACTGTTGCAAACGGTCGTCGAACGATTCCAGCGCCTGCTGCAGCATGTTTTGCTCACCGGGCGTCAGGTCTTCGGTGGCATCTTGCAGCGGTTGGCCGCCGCTGCCGAAATAGAGCGGAAACAGCTTGTCGAAAACAGGAAAATCCTTACCTTCTTTTACCAGCGTCGTGCGCAGGGCGTCGCGAAATGTCTCTTTATCCTGAATACCGAGCAGGCGCGTGGCGAGCAGCGCATCGGCCGATTCCGCTACTGAAACACGCACACCGGCAGCCCGCAGCCCCCGCGCAAATTCCGTTATGCGATCGTCCATCGTTGCTTATCCCCGGCGGCGACGCGGCGGATTGTCGCCACGTCCCATCATGCGTTTTGCTTTGGCAACATCGGCTTCATACTTGAGTAAAACGGTTAGCGTATTGGCGAGTGTTTCCTCGTCGATTTGACGGGCATTGATGGCGATCAACGCCCGTGCCCAGTCGAGTGTTTCGCTGATGCTGGGCACTTTACGCAAATCCATGCGCCGCAATTGTTGCACCGTTTGTACCGCCTGTCGCGCCAGTTCCTGATCGAGACCAGGCACTTTGAGCCGCACGATTTCCAATTCTTCATCAAACACAGGATAATCGACGTAGAGATAGAGGCAGCGCCGTTTGAGTGCTTCGCCTAATTCGCGTGTGTTGTTGCTGGTGAGCAACACCATCGGCTCGTGTTTGGCGGAAATCGTGCCCAGTTCGGGAATGCTGACCTGAAAATCACTGAGGATTTCAAGCAGAAATGCCTCAAACTCGACGTCGGCGCGGTCGATTTCATCGATGAGCAGGACGACCGGCTCGTCGGCCATCAGTGCGGTCAAAAGAGGACGCGGCAGCAGGAAGTTCTCGGAGAAAAAGACATCCTCTTCGGCCGAAAGTCGTGTCACTGCATCGGTCAACGAGGCTGTATCGCTCAGTATGCCGCGTAATGTGTCGCGCAATAGCTGCGTGTAGAGCATCTGCTTGGCGTATTCCCATTCGTAGAGCGCTTTGCTCTCGTCCAGCCCTTCGTAACATTGCAGCCGGATCAGCGGACGGCCCAATGCTTTGGCGGCGGCTTTGGCCAATTCGGTTTTGCCGACGCCGGGCGGCCCTTCTGTCAAAATTGGTTTGCACAGATTTTGTGACAGAAAAACGACAGTCGAGATTTCCTGAGAAGCGATGTATTGTTGTTGATTAAGACCTTTGCGAACATCAGCGATGTCTTTGAACATGGGAGGCTCCAAAATCAAAGCGGGGTAATGACCCACGGTTGGCGGAAGTTGTGTCTTACGTCAGAACACATGCGCATTGTAGACAATGTGAGGTGAAAGGTAAAGAGGATGTGAGAAAAGGATGAAGGATGGATCAGACGGCTGAGGTGTCGGCCGATTTGACGAGTCTCACCACTTCATCCATGCGATTACGCCGTTTGAGATAAAGCATCATCAGGCGAACACGTGTCTTTTTGGGACCTGTGCCCAGCGATTCCCAATCAATCCCCAGTTTGCGCGCCATTTCCTGCAAGCCTGCCAAATCGTAATGGGCGATGATGAATTGGCGCAGCACCATCAGCGGCGTTTCGTCTGATATTTTGGCAAGGCGCGGCAGATGATCGGGTGCAATCGGAGTTAAGCAGCGTTCGACTGACGTTGCCAGCAGCATCGTGTCACCGCGCTCGATGGCGTCATCGATGATGCGGTTGATCGCCTGTCCGCTGTTCATGCCGGGTGAGATGACAGCGTTTTCGTTGAGACCCATATCGAAAATCACGTCGAGCAAATCATCAGGTCCGAGATTGTCGCGCATTTGGGCGTAGATGAAGGGACGGTCAAAGCCGGCGATACTGAGGTTGGATGGTTCCTTTTTTTCGGCCGATGCACGTGGCGCAAAGCGATCGACGGCAACGGCTGTCGAACTGCTGACTTGCCCCCGCAGTAAACCGACCAGCCACAGGAATGCACCGGCTGCCAGCCCACCGCCAATTACCCAGGTGAAGGCGCCCAGCGATTCGAGTAGTTCGGTTCGGCCGAAAACAGTCGCAAACGCGTCCAGCAGCAGCGCCACGACCACGGTCAATAAACCGATACCCCACGCCAACGAAGCGCGGCGCACGAACATGATCAGGAAAAAGGCAACAACGGCTAGCTTCAGTATCAGCAACATAAGGCGGGATTGTAACATTGCAACGCACTTGTGCAAACGCTACGTCAGTGTGGCTGAAAGCACTAAATCATTGACATATGATTAGATCGCCGTCATCATGCAACCAGATGTGTGACTCTTGCGTAGTGGTCAGTGACAGAGTCAATAGAACCAACCGAATGCGAACAGGCGTATGGTACGTCTGGCGAGCGGTTCGATAAAAGGATGTGAATGCATGAGTGAGGCAACAAACAAAAAATTTAACTGGCGTGACCCCGGATTTCTAGGTGAGATGTTTGGCAAAGTGCGGTTAGCATTGTATCTGCTCAGAGACCCTGAGGTACCGTTTTATTTGAAAGTCATTCCGTTTACGGCTGTGGCGTATTGGTTGTTCCCGTTTGAAGGTGTCGTCAACCCGTTGTTGTTGACGCCGGTCGATGATATTGCCCTGTTTGTGGTCAGTATCACGACATTCCTGCAACTGGCACCGCCCCATGTGGTTGCGAAATACGAGGCGAAGATGGCTGGTCGGCCGAATTCGGCCGAAGACGTGCCACAAGCCAATGTCGTCGATGGGGAGTTTGAGACCATCGAAACCGGTGACGACACTATCGATCCGCTGGACGAAATCATCATTCTCAACCCGGATAAAATAAACGGCTACCACTAGCATCCGGGTGACAGTCGCCGGCAGCGGCGCTGTTTGTCCCCTCGCAACGGCTGTCACCTTTTGATGCGCTGCAGCAACACCTTTACCTCGCGCAAATCAAGCAGAAAAGCCAGTACTAAATAAACGGTCACCCCGACCGCGCCGGCAAGACCAACGACCGCTAATTCCTGCAGAAATCCGGACAACGGTAAATTGGTCGCCGCCCAACGTGCCACACCATAGGCTGCCACGCCAGTGACAGCGGCAGCGCTGGTAGCCTTGAACAGCGTCGCCCACACGCCGTAACCCGCCAAACCTCCCATCCGCTGTCGCAATAGCCACACCATCATAAGCAAATGCGAGACATGTTTTACTGCGTCGGCGATCATCAGACTCAGCAAGCCCAACTGTTCGGTTGAGGAAACGCCCAGCAATGCTGCTAATTGTTCCATCTGTGTGTGAAATCGGGGACCGCTGAGCACCCACAACGTGCCAACCGCAAAAATCATGTAGACGACGAGGCTGATCACGCCGACTATAGCCGGTCGCCACGTATCTTTACTGGCGTAAAAGGCAAAAATCAACATTTGATCGACGGCGGCAAACGGCAGCCCAATCAAGTACACACGCAAAACGAGAGCGGTCATTTCAACGTCACTCGGCAAGAATGCCCCGTGGCCAAACAACAAATCGACAATCGGTACGGCCAATGCGAATAATCCGAATGTGGCCGGCATGATCAGTGCCAACACAAGACGAATGCCGCCGGCCAGTGTGTCTTTGAATGCCGCGCCGTCTGTCAACGATTGTTGAGACAGGGTGGGCAGGATAGCGATGGAGAGCGCGGTGACGACGAGGCCTAGCGGAAACTGCATCAGGGTCGTGGCGCGACGCATGTAAGTAACGCTGGAGTCGCCGGTGCGATTGGCGAGATTGATACTGATGGTGATGACGACGGAACTGATAGCCAATCCGGCAACGATTGGGATATATAATTTGACGATGCGTCGGATGACAGGATGGCGCCAGTTGAAATCCCAGCGCAGTTTGGCGTCGCGGATGGCGGGCAGCTGAATGATGATCTGCAAGGTGGAACCGATGAGCAACCCTATAACGGCGCTGGAGATGGAATTCGGCCGAATCATGACCATCACCACAATCGCCCCATTAAACAAGGCAGGCAGAAACGCCGGAATCGTAAACTGCTTGCGCGCATACAGTACGCCTGTAATAATGCTGGCAATGCCCAGTGTGAATATCGCCGGTGCAGCCAGGCGCAGCAGTTCTATCGTAATAATGGTCAACTGTGGATCGTCAAAATTATTTGCGCCGGCCAACCGTGCAATCGGTACCGCGAATAGTTCGACCAGCAACACGATACCAGCCAATACAACGATCATCACACTCAGAAAGGCACTGACAATCGCCCACAGCTCTTTGCGCCGTTCCGGCAGGGCATATTCACTGAACACTGGCACAAGCGACGAGTTGACCATGCCGCCGACAATCAATTCATACAGTTGGTTGGGAATCAATGCTGCCGTTTCATAGGCGCTGATTGTCGGCGCACCAAAAACGCTGCTGAGGACAGCATCGCGCACCATCCCCATGATGCGGCTAACAATGTTGCCGATTGACAGTACCGTTGCAGCGCGAATGACACCCTTGTTTTCGCTGAGTGTCTTGTGCTGCTTCAAGTCAGGTTCAGTCGGCGCGGTCATTTGGCGGCGATTCTAGCTGACATAGGCTGCTGTAGCTACTCGTCTGTCCAATAGCTTGGGTACGTTTACAAGTTGTCTGGCCGTTTTGGGATAGGAATCGCAAAGTAGAGGGAATCGTGTAAGGCAAAAAACCGCGAGAACGCCTGTTAACAATTGTTTGTGTGGCGTTGGGCAGGATTCATTGACCGTCGAAACGAAAGCTAACTCGTTTCCGTCTGCATCTTCCAACGACCGACACGGTTCGCGTCTGATCTTTTGGGTTCTCGCGGTTTATGGATTTGTGTATTCTGCTTGTAATGACGCGCTTTCTGTGCCGATTCTTTCCACGAATTCTACGGTTTTGTTTGATCAAATTGGTAGCGATCACGGATTTGCTCAAAACCCCAATGCAGCGTATAGAGAAAACGCGACCCCCACAGCGGCGAATTGACGCGGTGTGTGAGTGCGTTGGGCAACAAAACGGTACGCAGATAAAGATTGTATGGCAGTCGCTTTCGTGCCGTGCGCACGGCGCCTTTCTTGACGCGATGCCATTGTTTCAGCAGTGGCGCAGTTTGTGCTTGTAACGTCGCGTTGATTTCAGGATGTTCGGTCAGGAATGTGTTGAAGCTAGTCCAACTGTCCGGATGAAAGGTGTGCTGCTCAAACAAAATCGAGTGTGCCGACGCCATTTTGACCATGCCGAACTGGTCACGTGGCACACCGCCTTCTTCGGCGATGCGGCGCGGGATAGGCTTGTTATAGTCGGAGTTGAGTGACCAGGGACGCATTTCGGCCGAATTGCTCATCTCATACAACCGCCGACTGTGAGCAATCATGATGCCTGGTACAGGCAAGTGTAAAAAACCGACACGTAGCCGAAATTCTTCGTAAGTCGAGCCGGAACGGTTAAACAGCGTCGGCCAGAGCAAATATGGCAGCATATCTTTCTCGTCCATCGCCCAGGCCAGATCGGCGTAACGCCCTGTCATGTAGATACCGCCGCGCAACTGTGCTTCGGCCGATGCAATCGGAATCGTCGTGCCCGTCGGGCAGACGCAAAATTCCGGCTCGGCCGGTTGCGCCAGCTTTTTGTAACCCATGCGATCATAGCGTTCGACTGTCAACCCCAGCGCCAGAGCAATGTCGCTGCCGTCATCGGCCAGCAGATTGCCGTCGCTGGTGGCGAATGTGATTGCTTCCGTGCCACCGAGTTCACGTGCCAGCGCTGTGATGGCGGTCGAATCATAGCCGCGTGATGCAGAAGCAATCGGCCGAAACGTCTGCACGCGGCGTGGATCGGCAGCATTCGTTAGCAGCGCGTCCAGCGTTGCCATCAGCGTTCGTTTGTAATCGCCGTAAGTCTCCGGTGCCGGTTCCTGTGTTTTTTCTGAGCGTTGGACGGTCAGTTGCGCGTCGATGAGGAAGTTGCCGTGTTCCAGCAGCGCAACAGTCGCGCCGGTGCGCGTGTGCAGCGTTTTATCGGTCTTGTAGTAGCCCTGCCGATCATAGTCGAGCAGATCGAAATACGTATTGGGATAACCGAGATCAAAGCCGTCGTTGCTGTGTTCGAGCAGGAAGATCAGCGAATTAGAGATCAGTCGTGAACCCGCATGGATAACAGTGTAGAGGCGTTCAAACAGATGGGTTGGCGTGCAGAACAGAATGCCGCCGGCGACTTCACGTGCGCCGGAACCGAGGAATGTTGTGGCAGTGTCGAAGCGGCGCGCGTCGTAAGCACCGTTCCACGCACCTTCAAAAAATTCGGCCGAACTGACTTCTACCCACGCCCCGTGATAAACCGTAATAGCGGCGTGGCCGGATTGCAGTTCAGCCAGCCAAGCCAATTTGGGCAACGAATCGATTTTGCGGCAAATCAGTGGCATGGGCGTTGGTTGATACGACAGCCACCCGGACAATGATGCCCGGGTGGATCGGCACAGTTCTAGCCTGCAATCACGGCGAGCATATCTTCGTTGGTGCTGTATTTGAACTCTTCGAGACCGTCGGCCAGCGCGTGGGCTTCTTCAACCGCTTCGAGACGATCCAGTGCGACTTTGTCGACGACGCTGGCGACATTGGCGCGAATGGTTTCGCCAATCGATTCGGCCGAAACGCCTCCTGCCTCTTTTGTCTCCAGGTACGCCAGCAAAGCCTTTGCTCCGTTTTCGCCGTCCTTGCGTGCTGCGCCAACCAGACCGTCACTGGCGGATCGTGCCCATCCGGCGACAAACACACCGTCAATCGTCTGCCCGGTTACCGGATCAAATGCTTCGTAGGACATATCGTCTATCGGGAACTGCGGCGCCTTGCTCTTGACGTATTCGTTCCACTCCACCGGGAGGCCAAAGTCGTTGTCAACCTTGTCGCCGATGGCGAACACAACCGTATCGACATCAATAACGCGTGTGTGGCCGGTGCCGACGGCGCTGGTGCGTCCGCCGCTGCGCAAGACGAGCGTCGTGTCTTCGACTTCGAGGCCGGAGACGCGCCCGTTGCCGTCGCCGATGATGCGCTGTGGCTGTGAGAGGAATTCGAAGCGGAAACGTGTATCGGATAGTTTGGGATAGGCACGCGCTTCGGCCGAAAGGATGAAGTCACGTGCTGCCTCCGGATCGTTGCCCACTGCTTCCATGATGGGACGTGTGCGTTCGATCTCGGCATCGAGTGCGGCGATGTCGAGGTTTTCAAACACAATTGACATCTCTTTCTTTGTGAATTTTACGGCTGCCGGATCACGCCGCACGACAGAAACGACCTCGTCCACCTTGAGATAGCGGATGCACCAACTGGCGATGTCGAGCATGACGTTGCCTGCGCCGATGATGGCGACGCGTCGGCCGATGGCGTACTGTTCCTCACTGAACGGAGGTAGTTTGTTATAGTGGTAGACTAAATCTTTGGCGTGATAGACGCCGGTCAACTCCTCGCCCGGCAGACCAAGCCATTTTGTGCCCTGTGCACCGACGGTGACAAGAATGGCGTCAAAACCCATCGCGCGAATCTGATCGAGTGTGAAATCGGCGTTGCGCCCAATGGTGACGTTGCCAAAATAGGCGATGTGGTCGTCATCGAGAATTTTCTTGAATTGCTTGCGCAAGCCCGATTTCATCTTGTATTTGTCGAAAAAGATGCCGTATTCGGCCAATCCGCCCGGTTTGATGTCGCGATTGAACAATACAACATGTGCCCCGGATGACGCCAAAAGCCTGGCGGCATAAAGACCGGCAGGTCCGGCGCCGATAACTGCTACGAGATGTTTTGCTTCGCTCATTGCCCGCTTCCTTGTGAAGTGTGGTTTGTCGGTTTGATAATTTGATTGTTGGTTTGTTTGGGTCTTGACATCCTACCAGGTACTAACCAACCATCTAACAATTATATGTCGCACAGCGTCCGGCACAAAGTCGATCAGGATTCGGCCGAATTGCAGTATACTACAAGTAACACACATCCTTAATTGCAAATAGTGACGAATGGACTGAATTTCGGCCGAAAACGTCACTATTTTGCACCCATCGGCCGAAGAACATAGCTATGACTCTGACACGCGAATCTGAAATGACCATGACCATCCATGACAACATCCTGCAAACCATCGGCGATACGCCCCTCGTGCGGCTTAACTCTGTTGCCGGTGACCTGCCGTGCGACATCCTCGCCAAAGTCGAATTCTTCAATCCCGGCGGCTCGATCAAAGATCGCATTGGCCCGTACATCATCGAAGACGCCGAGCGCAACGGCACGCTCAAGCCGGGCGGCACGATCGTCGAATCGACCTCCGGCAATACCGGTGTTGGTCTCGCCATCGCCGCCGCGCTGAAAGGATACAAATGCATTTTCGTCATGCCCGACAAAATGTCGCAGGAAAAAATCATGCTCCTGCGTGCATTTGGCGCGCGCGTCGTCGTCACACCGACCGCCGTCGAGCCGGAAGACCCGCGCAGTTACTATTCCGTCGCCAAACGGCTGGTCGAGGAGACGCCCAACGCCATTCTCGCCAATCAATACCACAATCCGGCCAATCCACAGGCGCACTACGAGACCACCGGCCCGGAATTATGGCAACAAACCGGGGGTCGCATCACCCATTTGATCGTCGGCATGGGAACGGGTGGCACGATTACCGGCTGTGGACGCTATCTGAAAGAGCAAAATCCGGACGTACAAATCGTTGGCGTCGATCCCATTGGTTCTATTTTGTACGAGCTGCACCGATCAGGTCGTTATACCAAGGCTGAAAGTTACAAGGTTGAGGGCATCGGTGAAGATTTCCTGCCGAGTACGACTGATTTGAGCGTTGTCGATACGATTGTGCAGGTCAATGACCGCGAGAGCTTGCTGATGACGCGGCGTCTGGTACGCGAAGAGGGGATGTTTGTTGGCGGGTCGTGCGGTTCGGCCGTTGTGGGCGCGATCAAATATGCGCGTGAGCATAAACTCGGGCCGGACGATGTCGTCGTCGTAATTTTGCCCGACTCCGGTTCGCGCTACTTGAGCAAGGTGTTTGATGATGACTGGATGCGCGAAAACGGCTTCCTGGCGACGACGTGGGTCGAGCATCTGGCGAGTGACATCAATGCGTCCAAGGGCATGTCAGGCATCGTCGCTATTGCGCCGGATGCACGGATGGTCGATGTGATTGGCTTGCTCAAACGGCACGATATTTCGCAGGTTCCGGTTGTCGATGCCGAAGAACAACTGGTTGGACTGGTGACGGAAATCGATTTGCTCAATCACATGCTGCTGACCGATCACGAGCATACGGCGGACGAGACAATTGAATCGCTGATCGACCGCAATGTACCGGTGGTTCGGCCGAATACGCCCCTCGAAACATTGATGGGCATCTTCAGCAGCAGCAACGTCGCCGTCATCGCCACCGACGGCCATGTCGAGGGTATTTTGACCAAGATCGACATTCTCGATTTCCTTTCGTCACAGGTTTAACATGGTCAGCGTGAAGAAAAATCGGTAATCATGAGCAAGAAAAGATCCGCACTAAAAATTGGTAAGCTCGGCGAAAAAACGCTTTCAAAATGGGCAACGGAAGCAGATTTGATCATCAATCGGTCAGACGAGGATGAATCCGGTTGGGATTTCGTTGTCGAGTTTCCATTAGACTCTGAACAACCACAAACACGTACATCTCTAGACAAAAGGATTGCACCTATTCAATGCCTAGTTCAAGTTAAGTCAACCGATAGTCGAACTGGTAAACGTGACATCAAGCTCAGTAACTGGGAGCGTTTGGTCAAAAGTCCACTTCCCGCATTTTTTCTGGTTTGCGAATTTGACGGCTTGAATGAATGCCAGCGTGCTTTCTTGATTCACATTGACGAAAGACTCATTCGACGGGTACTCAAGCGGTTAAGGGAAGCCGATGCTGCTCAAAGCAGACCTATTCACCAAATCAAGTCTACTCTGACATATAAGGAAATGCATTGCATTTATCCGATGAATGGAAATGGATTAAGGGCTACAATCGTCGCTCATGTTGGTCCCAGTTTCAATGATTATGTTGTTAAAAAGCAAAAATACGTCGAGGAGGTTGGTTATGAAAATGGCGGCCACATAGGCGAATTCACAATGACCGTTCAACCTGGTGAAGATCCTCTACAAATCCTTGTTGATCATTCGATGGGACTTCGAGGGCCGCTCACAGTAGAAAAGATTCGATTCAAAGATTTGAGATTTGGCACAGAAGCGGTCGGACTTCGAAAGGAGTGGCCGGGTGGCGAAGTAGAGTTTCTCCGAAATGAGTCTGAAATCGCAGCAACTCTAGCGTTGGAGTTGGCTGAGGGAACAGAGATTGTCAAGTTTCCAGTCAAAGTGATTGGTCCCTCCGGTTTCGCCTTTGAACTTGACAAAAAATACCAGAAACTTCGTTTGTCCGCACCATATCTTGACTTCATCCTTTCAGCACCTACAAAGCGTCAAAACAAAGTTAGCATATCGTTCAAAGTACCGTGGGGTGAAACTGTACCTTTGTTTGATCTAAGACCAATGTCTGATCTTGTTTGGATATGCTGGCAGGCAAAATCCACGACATCAATAATTCGTTTACATTTACAAACTGTAGACGGAAAAAGTTTTTCCATGGCCATGCGCGACCCTTCCGATTCCATGTTTGAATCCGAAGAATTGCGCAAATTAGTCTTGGCAGTTCGTATGGGGTGGCAGATCACCCGACGATTTGATGTAGACGAGACCCTTATGGTACAACCGGATGAACTGTTAGACTGCTTCGAAAAGCTTCAAATTTATGCAAGCACATTGGATGCCGCTAACTTCAAGGTCAAGTTACCTCCCAGCGCTGTAGAAACGTCTCAATTCAGCAGAGTATATGTTCCAATTGTAAACTCTCTTTGGTTAGGACAATATGAGCTAGTTCTTGCTTTCACCGTTAGCGGAGAAGTTGATCTTGAGCGCGAATATGCGGACGGTCACGAACTTGTTGATGTTCGGCATACTATAGCGAGGGTCTGTCACGTTCGTGCGTATGACAGACACAAGGACAATAGTGCTGCTAAACAGTCTCTGTTTAATGCAATGGTACAGCAACATGAAGGGCAGTCACAATTAGTCATATTGAAAGATATCAACGATCATTTCGTGCAATAATTGGTTGATATTCATATGTATCAGCTTTTTGGAGAACGTACTATGGGCATTGCACCGGAACGACAATTTGATTTCTGGTTGGGCGCATGGGATTTGAAGTGGGGCGAAGCCGGCAGGGCAACAAACCACATCACCGCGCTGTGGAACGACAAGGTGATCGAGGAGAATTTTGCCGACGAGGTCAACGGGTTCTACGGCAGGAGTCTTTCAGCTTACCATGCGCAGCGCGGCGTCTGGCAGCAGACGTGGGTTGACAGCAATGGTACGTATCTGGACTTTATCGGCCGATTCCACGACGACAAAATGGAATTGCACATGGAAACCGAACGCGACGGCAAACCGCTCATCCTGCGCATGGTGTGGCGCGATATTTCGGCCGATGCGTTCGAATGGGATTGGCAGCGCTCCGACGACGGCGGCGCAACATGGACGACCCAATGGCAAATCCACTACCGGCGTAAAAAATAGGACGCAGATTACGCGGAATGCGCGAATCGTATCAAAAAGCTTCGATACATATTCGCACTAATCTCCATCATCCGTATTTCCATCAATCTACATTGTTGCGATCTGTTGCTTGTACGACTGCACCGCCGGGTCGTTTTCACCGATGAGGGCGAAGAGGCCTTCCATCACCTTCTTGGTGGCTGGACGCTGTTGCGGCGATTCGCGGTGCAGCGCCATGAGCAGCATGTAAAGGGCGGCGGTTGGCTGGCGTGTGGCGAGCGCATCGGCCGATTGCCGATACAGATCGTCCAGTTCCGCATTGCCCGTCTGCTTGCGCCCTTGAGTCACATCACACACAAATTCAGCGAGCGGCAGCAATTTCTGCGCTTCGGCCGAATTCACGCCGCGCAGCAACGGCACGGCATCACAACCCTGACCCCGATTGAGTAGATTTTTTGCCTGTGCCAGAGTCGCTTCGGCCGAAGGGCGTGATCCGTTTGCGCGCGCTTTTGGTTGTGCCGCTGTCGCCACCGCCTTGCTTCTGACGCGTTGTACGAACTGGCGCACAGTTGGCTCCGGCTGCGCTCCGACAAATTCATCTACGACACGCCCCTGCCAGAATGCTTTCACCGCCGGAATGCCGCGAATGCCGAACTGCATTGACAACTGCTGATTCTGGTCGGAATTGACCTTGGCCAAGACGATACCGCTGTTCGGCTCGTTGGCGACCTTCTCTAAAATCGGTCCCAGCATGCGACACGGCCCACACCAGGGTGCCCAAAAGTCGACGATGACCGGTGTCGTCTGCGAACGTGTAATCACATCGCGCTGAAACGTGGCCTGACTGACATCAATAACATTGCTCATGTGCTTTGCTCCCGCTTCCAATAATCTAACCCAGCAATTTTCCCACATCGAAATCAGATTCCAATAAACAATCGGTTGGATTTGGGTAAGAGTACGATATGATTGCCCCATGAAGCTGACCCCGGAATTGCTGCTTTCAGCCTACGTGCAGGGCGTTTTTCCGATGGCGCACGATGACGGCATCTACTGGTATGATCCCGATCCGCGTGCCGTTTTGCCGCTCGACAGCTTTCACTGCCCGCGCCGTCTCGGCCGAACGGTGCGCAAAGGCATTTACGATGTGCGCATCAATACGTGCTTCCGCGACGTGATTGAACAATGTGCAGCGCCGGAGCGTGACGGCGGCTGGATCAACGACGACATCATCGCTGCCTACACCCGTATGCACGAACTCGGCTTTGCGCACAGCGTTGAGGTGTGGCAGCATGGCGAATTGGTCGGCGGGTTGTACGGCGTCGCGATTCGCGGTTTGTTTGCCGGTGAAAGCATGTTTAGCACGGCACGCGACGCCAGCAAAGTAGCCCTTGTCCATCTCGTGCGGCGTTTGCGCGAACGCGGCTATGCGCTACTCGATGTCCAGTTCGACAACGCCCATCTGCAACAGTTCGGTCTCATCACTATTCCACGCACCGATTACCGCTTTCGTCTGACACAGGCATTGCAAATTGATGCCTATTTCGATTAAACTGTTTTCAAGAAGCAGAGCAGGAGCAGACGATGGAACGACTCATTCCTGTCGTCGCCGGGTTCGTCATCGGTGTGCTTATCGGACTCACCGGCATGGGTGGCGGCGCTTTGACAACCCCTTTTCTGGTCATTGTCATGCGCATGCACCCGGTTACAGCCGTCGGTACGGATCTCGTGTTTGCCGCGATCACAAAGATCGTAGGTGGCACGCAGCACATCCGCGAGAAGAACGTGCGTTTCAGCAATGTGATGTGGCTGGCGTTTGGCAGCCTGCCTGCTGCGCTGCTGGGAGCGCAGGCGATGCTCAGGTTCGGGCATTCGGCCGAAATGGAAGCCATTCTCTCACGTATTCTCGGCGTTGTCCTGATCGTCGTTGCCGCGATCTTTCTCGCCCGCGTCTTCGGCATCATTGCGGAGCGCGGTACCGAGCATGTGCAGTTGCCGACACCATTTAACCTGGTCGCTGTTGGAGCCGTGGGTGGTATTCTGGTCGGGGTGACCTCTATCGGCGGCGGCACCGTGATCATGGCGCTGCTGCTCATCTTCTTCAGCATGCACTTGAATGAAATGGTTGGCATGGACGTTGTCCACGGTGCCATTCTGGCCGGCGTTGCGTCGATTTCCTATGTCGTGGCCGGGGAAACCGATTGGGGGATTGTCTTCAGTTTGCTGTTGGGTTCGATTCCCGGCGTGTGGCTGGGTGCGCGATTATTGAATCGCATTGACCGACGGATAGCCAAGACATTGGTGGCTGTTCTCGTCCTGGCGGCCGGCATTCATTTGCTGGTGGGCTGACAATCGCGACAGAAGCCGTAGATTTCGAGCAAATGGCCGGCAATCTGGAAGTCGTGCCGTGCTGCGAGTTGCCCGACCATTTCATCCGCCAGCGAACAATCGTCAAATTCGACTGTCTGTGCACAGTGCATGCACACCAGATGATGGTGGTGGCCGTCTTCGAGCACGACGAAATGGGCCGCGCCGCTGCCCTGGTAAATCGGCCGAATCACCCCAATCTCAGCCAACAAGTCGAGCGTGCGAAACACCGTCATCCGTCCCACGCGTGATCCGTCGGCGCGCAGTTGTTCGTAGAGTGTATCGGCCGAAACATGTGCATCCGTCGCCAGCAGTGCCGCGATCACCTCCTGACGCGCTGCCGTCGCACGATGCCCCTGCGCCGCCAGCTTGTGTTCTATCTGAGCCACATTCATGCGGATGCCATCCTGCGCGAAATCAGGCCGCGCTCCGGCGCAAAGAGATACACCAGACCAAAAATCAGCGTGGCGACGAGGACAACCGCCGGGCCGGACGCAATATTCAGGTAAAACGACGCATAGAGGCCGATGGCACCGGACGAAGCGCCAATTACCGCACCCCACAACATCATCGGCAGCAGGCGGCGCGTGAACAACGAGGCCGCTGCCGCTGGCGTGATCAACATCGCCAGCATCAGCGCCACGCCCACTACCTGCAACGCCACGACGATGGTGACGGCAATCAGCAACAGTAGCAAATAATCGAGCGCCCGTACCGGCAGGCGCAGCGTCCGCGCCAACAGCGGGTCAAATGAGACGAGCTGCAATTCCTTGAATAACAGCACGATCACGGTCAGGACGATGAAGCTCAGCACACCCATCGCCCACAAATCGCTCGTGGTGACGCCGAGCAGGTTGCCAAACAGGAAATGCGCCAGATCGACGGCGTAGCCATCGGTTGCTGACAGTAGTGCAATGCCGAGCGCAAATGCTCCGGCAAAAATCACGCCGATTGCCGAATCCTCGCGCAGTACGTTGCGTTCGCTCAACGCGCCAATGGCGAAGGCGGTCACGATTCCCATTACCAGGGCACCGACGACGAGTGGAATACCGAGTAAAAAGGCAATGACGACGCCGGGCAAAATGATGTGTGCCAGGGCGTCACCGAGAAACGCCATCCCGCGCAGCACGACGTAACTACCGACAATCGGACACAGTACGCCGACCAGCAGCGCCGCCACGAGTGCGCGTTGGAAGAATTCAAAGGCGAGCGGATCAGTTAGGAAGGACATAATCTTTTGTAAGTCGGATTGTCAATCCGACCTACATGTCACTCCTCACAACAGGTGTCGGCAATGATCACATCGCCAACAGTGTGCAGGTGGCCGCCGTACGCAGCGGCTAGATTTTCGGCCGAAAGCACCTGTTCAGGCGCACCAATAGCGACGAGATGCGTGTTGAGCAGCATCACCTGATCGAACTGCCGGGCTGCCAGATTGAGATCGTGGGTGGCGATGATCGTCGTCACGCCCGAATCGCTGACGGCGTCGAGCAGATTGAAGAACCGTTCCTGACTGGGCATATCGAGGCCGGTCAACGGCTCGTCGAGCAACAACAATTCGGCTTCCTGTGCCAATGCCCGCGCAATGAAGACGCGTTGCTGCTGGCCGCCGGACAGTTCGCCGATTTGTTTGTCGGCCAGCGGTGCGATGTTAACCCGTTCCAGACTGTCCCGCACGAGATCGCGATCACGGCGTCCGGGGTGGCGGAACAGGCCGATTTTGCGGACGCGCCCCATCATGACGACATCGGTAACGGTGACAGGAAAACGCCAGTCGATGGCTTTGCGCTGTGGCACGTAAGCGACGCAAAGGTGATCGGTTGGTGTGCTGCCGTAGAGCGTGACTGTGCCTGAATTCGGCCGAATCTCGCCCACCATCAACCTGAACAACGTGCTTTTGCCGGCACCGTTGGGGCCAACGACGGCAACTTGCTCACCCGTGTTTAATTCGAACGACACGGCATCCAGTGCAACTGTGTCCCCGTAACGCACAGTCACATTGTCGGCGCGAAACAGCGGCGTGCCGGGCAGGTGCGTGGCGTCGTGGATGAGTTTGCTGCGCTGCAGGAAGGAGGTGAAACCGTTTGCCATATCGGTATTTTATATCAAAAACCGTGGCAGAGCATTGTCACCGGTCGTTAGTTCTTGAATTTGAGATCATGACCCCTATTAGATACGCAGGTTGGGGTAGCGTTTGCGCATAAACGGCCGCGCCACAGGGTAAATGATTCGATTTAGCGTACTAAAATTGTAGAATTGCCCCAGATTGAGCGCGCTGCGAGGGACGGCTGTCTTGCGATCCGCAACGACGACGGCATAGTTTTTCACACGCACCAATTCCCACAGAAACCGGCTCGTCACTGTCGCTTTCTGGCGCGGCGCAAATTTTTCTGTGGCGACAGTTGTGTAATCTTTACCGTTGATGATGCAATCGGCTGCCATATACCCCGAAGTGATCGCTGACCGTATGCCAAAACCCCACATTAAATCCTGCAAACCGGCCGCTTCACCGACGAACAGCGATCTGCCCTTCTGATAAATATTCTGTGTCGAAAAACAACCGACGCCGGCCACTTTTTGGGGTTCGCGAATGTCGAAGTCAAATAGCTCCTGCATCATCACTTCTGTCGTCTCGTAGCATGCATCCAAACGGTCGAATTTGTCAAACAAAACGGTGCACATGCAGCCGTAGCCGTCGGTGATCAGCAAATAGGAGTACCCTTTGTAGGCTGCATCGTCGTTGACGAGGAAAATGTACGCATCTTCGTGGTCGGTGTGAAAAACGATGCCTTTATCGACGGCGAAAATTTCGCGTGAGATGGGGCCGGTAGCTACAATATCGGCCGAATTCAGTGCAATCGTCTGCTTGAAATGCAGATGAACACCGGCGGCCAACGCCTGCTCCTTCAAGCCCTGGTCCAAACTGCCCGGTACAGCGCCACGTTTGACGACATAGCACAGTGGTTGGTCGTCGGGATAATGTGAAACGCGGTCGGCACTGCCGTTGGTGATGGTCAGTTCGTTGACCGGTGCACAGTCGAAATTGACCGCTATGTTCATCTGCCCAATATCTTCAATGACATTTACCGGTTCAGACCAGTTCTCCAACCCCTGGACATCACCGTGGAAACGTTTGCCGGCATCGGATCGTTTTTCGTAGACGTGGACTTCGTAACCGGCCATTGCGAGGTTGATGGCGGCTGTCAAACCGGAGGGTCCAGCTCCGGCAATCTGTATCGGTTTCATGCTCCTTTTCCTCTTGCTCGATGTATTTTCGGCCGAAACCTCCAGTTATGGATTCAACCTTTACTACCTACATATTGCGTCGATATTGCCCGCCGACTGCGTACATCGCGTGCGTAATCTGACCCAGCGAACACGTCTTCACTGTTTCCATCAACACCTCAAACAGATTCTCGTTGCGGATCGCTGCTCGCTGCAACGAAATCAACGCTTCCGTACCACGTTCTGCATTGCGTTGCTGCAATGCCTGAATCTGCGTGATTTGGAATTCTTTCTCTGCTTCGGTCGAGCGAATCACCTCGTTCGGAATCGTCGTCGGCGACCCGTCGTCTGACAAAAAGGTGTTGACCCCGATAATGGGCAATTCGCCGGTGTGCTTTTTGTGCTCGTAATAGAGCGATTCTTCCTGAATCTTGCTGCGCTGATACATGCGTTCCATCGCGCCTAGCACGCCGCCGCGCTCCGTAATGCGGTCAAACTCCGCCAGCACCGCCTCCTCGACCAGATCAGTCAACTCTTCGATGATAAACGACCCTTGCAGTGAATTCTCGTTTTGCGCCAGACCGAGTTCGTGGTTGATGATCATCTGGATTGCAATCGCACGTCGCACCGATTCTTCGGTCGGCGTCGTGATCGCTTCGTCGTAGGCGTTGGTGTGCAGCGAATTGGCGTTGTCGTAAATCGCCATCAGCGCCTGCAATGTCGTGCGGATGTCGTTGAACTGGATTTCCTGCGCGTGCAGTGACCGTCCCGATGTCTGGATGTGGTATTTGAGCTTTTGCGCCCGTTCGCCGGCTTTGTATTTGTTTTTGAGTGCTTTGGCCCAAATGCGGCGTGCAACTCGGCCGATAACCGCATACTCCGGATCCATCCCGTTCGAGAAAAAGAACGAGAAATTCGGCGCAAACGCATCGATATCCATATCCCGTTCCAGATAATACTCGAGGAACGTGAAGCCGTTCGCCAACGTAAACGCGAGCTGCGATATCGGGTTCGCCCCGGCTTCAGCGATGTGATAGCCGGAAATCGACACCGAGTAGAAGTTGCGCACGGTGTGATCGATGAAATATTGCTGCACATCACCTTGCAAGCGCAAGGAGAATTCCGTCGAGAATATGCATGTGTTTTGCGCCTGATCTTCCTTGAGGATATCGGCCTGCACGGTGCCGCGCACCTGCGATAACGTCCGCGCTTTGATTGCGCCATACGTCGCGGCATCGAGTACCTGATCGCCGGTCAAACCGAGCAGCATCAGGCCGAGGCCGTCGTTGCCTTCGGGCAATTCGCCGTTGTAACGGGGCCGCTCCAGGCCACGATTGTCGTAAACCTCAACCAGTTTGGCTTCAACCCGATGTTCCAGGCCGTTTTCGCGGATAAATCGTTCACATTGTTGATCAATTGCGGCGTTGAGGAAGAACGCGAGCACGGTCGCTGCCGGGCCGTTGATGGTCATGCTCACCGATGTCTTCGGATTGCACAAGTCGAAGCCGCTGTAAAGCTTCTTGGCGTCGTCGAGGCTGGGAATGGAGACGCCGGAGTTGCCGATTTTGCCGTAGATGTCGGGCCGGTACGCCGGGTCTTCGCCGTAGAGTGTCACCGAATCGAATGCGGTTGAGAGCCGTTTGGCGGGCATGCCGAGCGAGACGTAGTGGAAGCGTTTATTGGTGCGCTCGGGACCGCCTTCACCGGCGAACATGCGCGTCGGGTCTTCGCCTTGCCGCTTAAACGGAAAGACACCGGCGGTGTAGGGGAATTCGCCGGGTACGTTTTCCTGCAAGCTCCACTTGAGGATGTCGCCCCAGGCCGTGTAGCGCGGCATAGCGACACGCGCAATGCGGTTGCGCGAGAGCGTTTCAAATTTGGTCGGTACGCGGATGTCGCGCCCACGCACCTGATAGACGAATTCGTCGACTTTGTAGCGGGCGACTTTCTCTGCCCACGTTTCCAGAATGAGTTGGTTGGCCTTGTCCAGTTGGAGACTGAGTTGATCGTGGAGATTGTCGAGTTCGGCAGGTTGGAAACCTGCGCTACGGAGTTCTTCGGCGGCGCCGCTCAAATGCTGGAGACGGTTGGCGATGGTAGCCTGTTCATCAGTCCAGCGGTCGTATGTGCGGATCGTCTCGGCGATTTCAGAGAGATAGCGCACGCGCCGTGGCGGGATGATGTAAATTTTCTCCGAATCACCTTCTTCGAGATTGAGCGATGTGCGCAGATTGGCACCTGTCCGCTCAGCGATGGTTTGCATCAGGACGCGATATAGCTTGTTTGTGCCGGGATCGTTGAATTGCGACGCAATCGTGCCGAAAACCGGCAGTTGGTCATTCGGCGTATCCCATAGTCGATGATTGCGCTGGAACTGCTTTTTGACATCGCGCAGGGCATCTTGTGCGCCGCGTTTGTCGAATTTGTTGATGGCGATGATGTCGGCGTAGTCGAGCATGTCGATCTTTTCGAGCTGGGTTGCCGCGCCGTATTCCGGCGTCATCACGTAGAGCGACACGTCGGAAAAATCGACGATTTCGGTGTCGGATTGGCCGATACCGGAGGTTTCGAGAATGATCAGATCGAATTGGGCCGCTTTGAGGATATTCATCACCTCGGTCATGTGTTTGGACAGCGCGAGGTTGGATTGGCGCGTGGCGACGGAACGCATGTAGACGCGTCGGTGGTTGACGGCGTTCATGCGGATGCGGTCGCCGAGCAGAGCACCGCCGGTTTTGCGCTTGCTGGGATCGACGCTGACGATAGCGATGTGTTTGTCGTCGAAATCCATCAGGAAACGACGTACCAATTCGTCGACGAGCGAAGATTTGCCTGCACCACCTGTGCCGGTTATACCCAGAACGGGCGGTAGTTTCAGCCCTTCCATGCGGCGATGTAGTTCTTCCATGATCGGTTCGACGAGGTCGGGTTCGTTTTCGACGGCGGAAATGAGTCGGCCGATTGCCCGTGCTTCGATCCGTTCCTTGATTTCGTGTTTGACTGCTAATCGGCCGTTGGGGCTCGATTCGGCCGAACCGTACGCCGCTTCAATTGCCTCAAGCCAGCGGTCAGCATCCAGCTTGCCCGTGGGAAAGTCGGCTTGTTGCAGCAAATCGTCGATCATGCCCTGCAAGCCCATTGCGCGGCCATCGTCAGGCGAGTAAATGCGGGCGACACCGTATGCGTGCAGTTCGTCGATTTCGTCAGGCAGAATCGTCCCGCCACCACCGCCGAACACCTTGATGTGGCTACATCCTTTTTCAACAAGCAGATCGACCATATATTTGAAGAATTCGAGGTGGCCACCTTGATAGGAGGTGATGGCGATGGCCTGTGCGTCTTCCTGAATGGCACAGTTGACGATTTCGTCGACGGAGCGGTTGTGGCCGAGGTGGATCACTTCAGCGCCGGATGCTTGCAGAATGCGGCGCATGATGTTGATCGCGGCGTCGTGGCCGTCGAAGAGGGATCCGGCGGTGACGATGCGGATTTTGTTGGTTGGTTTGTAGGGGGCTTGGGTTGGTACGGCCAGTGCCATGGTGCCTGTCTCCAGATTTGGACGCTGTTTTCGTAGATTGTGTTAATTGAATTATACAGGGGAAGACACGGTCTGGGGAATGGAATCGCGATGGAATTGTTGATAACACAGATTGGATAGCATGCGGCGTGCCGCAACAGAACAAGCGGCATATCCGGATGGAAAGTCGGTCGAGTTCTCAGCAAGTGACGTTGGTAAATATGCCATGTCAAGGTTTTTGGGGATGATGATCTATCAATGACGCGTAAGAATCGGCCGAAATCATTGACGACAGCCATGTAAATCGGTATTATTTCAACATCAAATAGTTTAATATCGAATTAATTGCTATGGCGACCCATTACAGCGGCACACAAACAGAACAAAATGCCCTTGATGTCTACATTAAGCTCGAACGGGCAGCGGCGGCCGTCTCGGAACGCATCAATCGCCATCTTGGCGACCACAATTTGACCATCAGTCAATTTGGTGTACTGGAGGCGCTCTACCACCTTGGACCGATGCACCAAAACCAACTCGGCAGCAAAATTCTCAAGAGTGGCGGCAATATGACGCTCGTCATCGACAACTTGAGCAAACACGGTCTCGTCACCCGTGAACGCGATCTGAATGACCGGCGCTGTATCAATGTGCAACTCACTGAAGCTGGGCACGACCTGATTGCTGCCATTTTCCCTGGCCACGTGGCCAAAGTAACAGACGAAATGAGCGTCCTTTCGGCCGATGAGCAGCGTCAACTCGGCGATTTGCTGCGCAGATTGGGACGCCAAGACAATGATCAGCTAATCAATTAACATCTGGAGAGTATCATGCAACCAATACAAGGCATCCACCATATCACTGCATTCGCCAGCGATCCGCAGCGCAACGTCGATTTCTACCATACGCTGCTCGGCCAGCGCATGGTCAAAACGACGATCAACTTCGACGATCCCGGCACGTATCATTTCTACTTTGCCGATGAAATCGGCACGCCGGGCACAGTTATGACGTTTTTTCCGTGGCCGCACGCACGCCGCGGCACGCCGGGCAACGGCGAAGTGGCGGCGACAGGATACACCATTCGGCCGAATTCGGCCGATTACTGGCGCCACCGACTGACTGAAAACGGCGTGACGATTGGTACAAGACATATGCGCTTTGGGCAGGAAGTGATCCCGTTCCGTGATCCTGACGGCATGGCGTTGGAACTGATTGTCAGCGACGAACCGGCAACGATTCAGCCGTGGCGTGGCAGCCCTATTCCTGCTGAACACGAACTTCGCGGCTTTCACAGCGCCACGCTCTGGGTCGATTCGGCCGAACACACCGCCGCTATTCTACTCGGCCAATTCAACTACACCTTTGTCGGGCAGGAAGGCAATCGCTATCGTTACAAAGGCGCATCCAACGACATTGGTGTCTACATCGATCTACTCGAACGCCCCGGCCAGCCGCGTGGTAGCCAGGGTGCCGGATCCGTCCATCACATTGCCTTCCGCACCGTCGATGACACCGAGCAAGCTGAGTATCAGAGCCAACTACGCCTTGCCGGCTATCACGTCACCGATGTCAAGGACCGGCAATATTTCCACTCGATCTACTTTCGCGAGCCGAACGGTGTGTTGTTTGAAATCGCAACTGATGCGCCCGGTTTTCTCTATGATGAGCCGGTTGAAACGTTGGGAACGACGCTGCGCCTGCCGCCGTGGCTGGAGCAGCACCGCGAGACGATTGAGAACGCTGTGCCAAAGTTTAATCATCCGGCATTGGCGGCACAATCATGAGCGGACCACATCAAAATCAGTCTGTGTTTGCAGCAGGCAAGCCGCTCGATGCTGCTGATGCGGTGATGATTCTGGTACACGGACGCGGGGCGACAGCAACCAGTATCCTCGATTTGGCGCGGGCGCTGCCGCATCCCGCAATGGCGTATCTGGCGCCACAAGCCGCAAACAATACGTGGTATCCGTATAGTTTTCTCGCGCCGATGGCCAATAACGAGCCGGGAATTTCGTCGGGGATTCAGGCGATAGCTGATCTGGTTGAACAGGTGGAGGAGGCGGGCATTTCGGCCGAAAACATCATCATCGGCGGTTTTTCGCAGGGAGCCTGTCTCAGTGCGGAGTACGTCGCACGTCATCCGCGACGTTACGGTGGTCTGCTCGTCTTCAGCGGTGGTCTGATTGGGCTACCGGGTACGCCACGCGATTACACCGGATCACTGACCGGCATGCCGGTTTTCATCGGCTGTAGCGACGTCGATTTCCACATTCCCGTCGAGCGCGTCCACGAAACGACCGCCACGCTGACGCGCATGGGGGCAAACGTCACCGAACGCATTTATCCGGGCATGGGCCACACGATCATTCAGGACGAGATCGATGCGGCGCAAGATATCGTTGCAGCAGTTGGCAACGAAACCTGAGGAAGAGAATCACAAAAGGGGAGAATGGGAGATTGCGGCAAGCGCAACTTCCCATTGCCCCATAACCATCAATCAGGCGGCGGCTTTGGCGCTTTCCGCATTTGCTGCACGGTTGCCGCGATACGCCAGCCACAATGCGCCTAATCCCAGCATCGAAATGACTAGGTTGAACAACCAACCGACATAGGGCAAAGCGATCAGTAAAGCCACGATTGCCAGCCCGATCAGCATGACGACCCAAAAGCTGGTAGCGGGACGCGAACGGAAAATCAGCTTGCCCAGCGCATAACCGGCGACCACTTTGGACAGCAATGCCAGAATGACTATAAATGCCAGCAATGCCAGTGCCAGGACCATCAATGTAAACACGACAATTGACGTGCCGATGGAACCCAACCCGATCAAGCCCAGAATCAGGCCGATGAAAATGACTGCACCAGTGAGGGTCACAAGCAGAATCGGGAAGATAATGTAGAGCAGTGCACCCCAACCCAGACTTGGCAACGGTTTTTCGCCCAGAAAGCCAGTCGCTTCGTTCAGCAGGATAGATGCTAACCAGACGATAAATAGCGCGGCGACGGCAAAAACGAGGAATCGGCCGATAAACTCCATCAATGCATCGACAGCCACATTGTTGTCATCTTGCGGTGCTGCCGGCGCTGCCACCACGTCAACGGTTGGATTGAGTTTGGCTGCATCATCGGCAATGGCGGCATCCGGCACAGTCATGTTGACCGTGCCACCGACCTGAGCGTTATCACCGACGGTCAGACCGGGCGTAACAGTCGGCAGATCGGGCGCATTGGGCATGAACAGCAACGGATCGACTGCCGGCTGCCCTTCCGGACTGCCTACAGCGATATCAGCGTTGCCCGCAACCGTTCCATCAAACGCCAAACTGCCCGCATTGACAGTCAGATCGCCGTCAATTGTGCCGTCAATAGCTGCCTGACCACCTAAAAAGGTCACGTCGCCACCGGTCTGGCTGCCGCCTTTCATATCAAAGCCGTAACCGACGCTCATCACATCATCGCCGACCTGACCGGCTGAACCGAGTTGCAGTAACATACCAGCCATGCGCACATCATCTTCGACCGTGCCGTTGATGATGATTGACTGGCCCGCAGCCAGCACATCGCCCGTCACACGGCCATTGATGGTGACATCTGTAGCAAATGCGATCAGGTCGCCTTCGATCGTGCCGTTGACGATGACCGTTTGCGCGGTCGCATAGACATCATCGTTGACGGTCTGCCCTGCTTCGATTGTGACTGTGTCGCCACTGAGAAATTCAGATGCGTGTGAGGTCGGCACCATCCAGAGAATGGCAACCGCCAGGACAGCCATAAGGCCAGCCAGGCTAACTATTTTGTGTTTTTGTGTGTTCATTTGATCCCTCCGGAGATCGATCCTGGTCAATACCAATACCCTGTTACTACAACGAGATTTCACTTGAGCCGCCCGGAGATAAATCTCTGGGCTACATAACGGCACCCGATGAATCGGGTTTGCAAGCCCGTTTGAACGGGCGTGGCTTTGTAGCACGGTGGATTCATCCCCGTGCGGGCGTAGAGAATAACAAAGTCTCGTTATAGTACTATAATACGCGTTTCTGATGTGAAAGTCGCATGGATGTGGTCGATTTCGGCCGAAAAAACCGCGATGCCGCCACATTCCGCCGCAGTCGTTTTGGTTAGATAGTGGCGATGAATGCATTCGACTTGTTGCAGGTTTGGTAAAATACGGCGGAATGGATGCTGGAGAAAAGTGACATGTTACCCAGACACAATGTGTTTCTTCTATTTCTGGTTGTAATGGTATGGCTCGCAGCATGTGGCAGCGGCGCAGTCGATTCGGACGAAAGTGCACAAATTGGCACGATTTTAGCGACGGAATCGGCCGAATCAGAGGCAATCGCATCGCCAAGCGCAACGACTATCCCAACTGCCACACCTGAGCCAACAAACACGCCACGCCCGACACGGCCCCCGACGCCGACGCCACCGCCGGACTTAAACTATACGGACGATGAGCGCACAAACGCTAAAATGCAATTGTACGTCAGCGATGAAACAGTCGCTTCGTTGCCCGTACTGATCATTTTCCACGGTTCCGGCGTCACGAAAACCGATTATCGCGGCATGGCGCACTATTTTGCGCAACAGGGATATGCTGTGTTGGTGCCCAATTATCGCGTCCGCAATATGGCGGAAGATGCGTTGTGTGTCCTGGCGTGGGTGCAGGCCAATGCTGACACGTATGCGTTTGACCTCGATCGCGTGGCTGTGTTCGGGCATTCGTTGGGGGCTATGCCGACGACGCTGGCAGCGACCGTTGATGATTCGGCCGAATTGTTGGGCGACTGTCCGTATCCGGTGCCTGATCAAATCGACGTGAAGGCGGCGGCGACGTTTGGCGGTTTCTTTGGTGATTTTACGGCGTGTGGTAATGACAACAATTGCCTGCGTGCTTATACGGGTTTTATGGGAGCGGATTCGGCCGAATTGACTGCTATCCTCGACCAGATCGCCGGAGTTCCGCCTCACGAATGGCGCACATTGGATACACTAACCGATGCACAGCGCGACATTTTGTCGAAGCTGCCACTATACTGGCTCGACGCAACTGATCCACCGTTTTTGATTATGCACCGCGACCAGGATGTCACAGTCGACGCAACGGTGGCCGAGGAATTTGCGGCAAACTACACAGCCGCAGGTGCGCAGCCAAATGTGTTGCTGCTGCCGGGACTGAGTCATAACGATCCGATGAATGCCCATACTGATGTTTTTCCCGAAATGGCAGACCCACTTGCCACTTTTTTAGCCGAGACGCTTCAGGACTGAAAACCGTAAAGTGACATAGGTGCTGAATGATTCGAACAGTTGACCTCTCTGATCACTCTCTGGTACAACTACATATGGTATTTGTGTAGCATCGTACGTTGATGCACATTATGGAGAATTCCAATTGTTTGACCTTCCGGAACCATCAGTCATTGCCATACCGTTAATCATTTTCGCAGTATTGGCACTGGCAGCTCGCCAAATCGGCGCATTTGCCACGCGTTATCGTTTGCCGCTAATCAGCGGTTATCTGCTGGCCGGAATTCTGGTTGGTCCCTATGTGCTCGATCTCATCCATGAGGATGCCGTCGAAACGCTGCGTTTTGTCGATGAGGTGGCTTTGGGTTTCATCGCAATCAGTGCCGGCAGTGAATTGCATTTGCGCGAGTTGCAGGGACGGCTCAAGAGTATTGCCTGGGTTACCCTGGCTCTAACCGTCGCAACGTTTCTAACAGTTTCAATCGTCGTTTTTCTATTGGCGTCCACCATCCCGTTCATGCGTGACATGACAACATCGGTTCGAGTTGCCGTCGCGATTCTGGTCGGCGCGATCATGATTGCACGCTCACCTTCCTCAGCCATCGCTATTATCAATGAGTTGCGCGCCAAAGGACCCTTCACCAAGACGGCAATCGGTGTAACGATTGTTACCGATGTCGTCGTCATTGTCCTATTCGCAATCAACTCCTCGATCGCCGATCTGTTCGTGACGGGGACGGAAATTGGTTTAGGGTTCTTGATCTTGCTGATTGCAGAGCTGAGTGCGGCAGTATTACTGGGAGTCGGCATCTATTTTGTGCTGCGTTTCATCATCAACCGGCACATTTCCGACTTTTTCAAAATATTGATCATGTTGACATTGGGTTATGCGGTTTTTGTTTTTGCCACTGCCGTTCGTATCGAAAGTCAATTGTTGTTTGGCTTTGAGTTTTTTTTGGAGCCGTTGTTGATTTTAATGGTTGGTGGTTTCATGATTGCCAACTATTCGGGACGTCGCCAGGAATTTATTCACTTGCTCGAGTACGCAGCGCCTGTCGTTTTTCTGGTTTTCTTTACATTGACAGGCGCTGAATTGCAATTGGATGTACTGGCTGATGTGTGGTTGGTTGCCTTAATCATCGTCGTTGTACGCATGGGCAGTATTTTTGTCGGTGCTTTGATTGGCGGTACACTAGCGGGTGAACCGCGGCAGCACAATCGTTTGGCGTGGATGGTTTATATCACGCAGGCAGGTGTCGGTTTGGGTTTGGCAAAAGAGGTAGGCGTCGAATTTCCTGGATGGGGCGCCGGGTTTATCACGCTGCTGGTGGGTATCATCGTCATCAATCAATTGATCGGGCCGCCGTTTTTCAAGTATGCCATCGGCCGAGTGGGGGAAGCACATCCCCGCGCGCAGAAGCCGGAATTTGATGGCGACCGGGATGCGGTAATTTTCGGTATTGATAATCAGTCGCGGGCATTGGCGCGGCAGTTGCTGGCCAATCAGTGGGGCGTATTGTTGGTGGGGTATGGCACAGACGGATACGATGCGATTGATTCTGATGACATACCGGTACGCATGATCAGTGATTATTCGGCCGAAACCTTGCTTGGAATCGGTGTACAACACGCTGAAACCGTCGTCGTCATGTTGCACAACGATGATGACAATTACAACGTTTGCGAGATCGTTTACGAACGATTTGGCACGAACAATGTAATTGTGCGCATCAATGACGACACACACATCGCTCGTTTCACCGATTTGAACGTGACTATCGTCGATCCACGCATGACTATGGTCAGTTTGCTGGATCAGTTTGTACGTTCGCCGGCAACCACGTCATTGTTGCTCGGCATGGTTGAACGGGAAGAAGTTCGCGACATTGAGGTAATCGATCCGGCATTCAACGGCGTGCCGCTGCGTGAATTGCAATTGCCCCATGATGCCTTAATCTTGTCAATTCAGCGTGATGGCGAATATCTGGTCACGCATGGTTACACGACACTCAAGCAGGGCGACAGGGTTTCAGTTTTGGGTACGCCGGAAAGTTTGGAAATTATCACTTTGCGTTTCGAGGTGAGCGCTTAGCCGGTTGCTTTGTGGCACACCTGTCGGTTTTGCAAACTGCTTCAATAATGACTCAATGTGCCTTCGCGTTTTGCCCACTGTACTGCATAGCGGAACAGCAGCAGAGACAGCGGAAATAATATGATGCAGAAGATCGCCAGAGCGGCCAGATCAAAAGCGACATCACTAAACGTGGCGCCCGTCAGTAACGATGCCCGCATTGCCCGCAGCGCATACGTAATCGGCAATAAACGCGCAATGGCTTGCAGCCAATCGGGCAACACTTCGATCGGATAAAAGACGCCGCCGACAAGGTTGGCGAAGTTGCTCATGATTGCGGTGACCGGATCGCCCCGCTTAATGATCATAATGACGGCTGCGGCAATGATGCCGATGCTGGCAAAAGTAATAATGGCCAGCAAGCAGACGGCTACCGGAACTAGAATAGAGCTGACATTAAACCGAATTCCCAACAAGGCACCAAGCAACAAATAGACACCGACGCGAATCGTGGTGAAAACATAGCTCCACAATGCCGATCCGACGATGACTGTTGAAACCGGCGTTGGCGTCAGCATCACCGCTTCCAAAGTGCCTGTCGTCTGTTCGCTGCGCAGTCCGGAGGCGAAACTGCGTAAACCGACGCCGAAATAGGCAGCAAACGCGATGCCGACGAGGGCAAACGCGAAATAATCTTGATCATTGGCGGCCAGTTCGGCCGCTCCCTGTGGGGCAGCCTGAGAGATGTCGACGATTTGGGCGATGAAATAGAAGATGAAGGTGCTGAACAGGATGCTGCTGAAGCTGAGCACAAATGACAGGCGATAACTGGCTTCAATGTGAAAATCGCGTGTGAGAAATGCCGTCAGCAACCGGATTGAATTACGCATGATTTCGGCCGAATTCAGAGCCAATACAGCGCAAATACACTCTGGAAACGGCAGCACGAGACTGTAACATCGTTGATCCTGTTTGCCAAATCGGTCGAACCTGTCACTCTACCTCCAACGGCTCCAAATAGAAAAAGTCAGCGTCCGGCAAACCGGGCACATGCACTGATAAGCGCTGTCCGTTGGCCGGCAGATAAAAGCCGATTTCGATTGGATAAATGCCGGGTGGCATCTCTTCAGTCAACTCAATGAGGTATGTATCGGTAATCACCTCACCCGGCAGCCAGCGCGATGTTGGATAAAGGCCCTGGCGCGGTGGGCTGTCGCTCTGCCAGGCACAGCACGTGCCGTCGGGATTGAGGACGTGGACAAAGACCGTGTAATCGGCCGAAGGCGGTCTCAGTGCCTGCCATACCAGCGTTAATTCGGCCGATTCCGACGTTATCGGGATCATTGTATAACCTGCCAGCGCAATCTCATTGCCGAAAGTTGCATCTGTCGCCGTTACATCCGGCGGCACAACAAAACTGCGTTCAGTGGCCGTGACAGTGAGTTCGCCCAAATCAGCGGTGAAAAGCGTTTCATTGCCGTCAGTGACATCCAGTTCAACTGTGTACGTGCCACCGGGTACATCCAACGGCACAGTGGGTACGACATGATCGCGTACAAACAGCGGTGCGCTCCAGTCTGCAAAAGGAAATCGTCCTTGCACCGGCTGCGTTTCCAGCCACAAGTGACGGATACTATTTGGGTCGGTCAGATAAAGTCGTGTCGCTAGCGATGGTGGTAACTGATCCGTTGCTTGCCACCACAGCGCCAACCAAAATGGTTCACCGCCAGTTGCCGTATTGCCGCCGCGTTCATAGCCGACAAGCTGCAAACCCGGCAGCACAGCGGCATCCAGTCGAATGGGAGGGTGCAACTCGCTGTCAGTTGGCATGGCAGTGGCAACAACGACAACAGGTTCAATTTGCACGGTACTACCGGCAAAGCGCCCGCCGCTATCAAGCACGGGCAATTGTTCGGCCGAATTCGCATCAAACAAACCGACATGCAACCGATAAGCGTCCGTTGGCATACCGGGCGGCAGCGCGATCTCTGCGTGCTGGACAATGGTTTCACCCACTTCCCACTGTTCTGCCGGATAAGCAAATGATTCAACCTGTCCCCAGCGAAAACCTGCCTGATCTTCGATATGGATAAACGGCAGCACAGCGCGGTCAGTTGTGCCGACTACTTCCCAGAGCAACGTTACCGGCAATGTCCCGCCGGCTGTTCCCGGTGCAACGGCATAGCCATTTAGCCGCAGCAAATTACTGAAATTGGCGTCCAGAGCTGTGGTCGGCGGTAGCGGCGCGGGCGTGTCCAGCGCAAATGCAGTGTAGAGTGGTTCTCCATCCGGCCCTGGCGGACCATCGGAGCGTGTAGCCTCTTTCAACAGGGGCAGCGCCCACGCCGGGGCCGGGCTGCTGTGCGGATAGACGACGGTTACGCTGCCGTCGGCGGGCAAAACCAATGCGGCGCTGTTGGGCAGCCATTTGACCATATCGTACTGTTCGGCCGAAAATGCCACAGTTGGATGCCGGTAATGCAGCGCAGCGGCAAATAACGGCACAGACGGATCGTGGGCATCGATGAAAGCACTCATAGCCACTAGGTCGCTGTCATTCTCGTAAAAAACATCACTGCGCGTGGCCCACTTATTGAAGTAACTGTTGGCGGTGATGAGGACGCCGACGATGACAATGGCCAACGCTGCTGAGCCCATGGCCAAAGATGGGCGGCGCAGCGGCAGCCATATGACCAACTCGCGCAGCGCGACAGCAGGCAGAACGAAGATGAATGGCATAACGCCAATCGCGCGCAAGTTGCTCGGTACGATTTCTCCCACTGCCAGGGCGGTCGGCAAGAGCATGATCAGCGGAGCGAACAGCAGGACGAGGAGAGCGGCGCGCTGCCATGGAGCGCGCCACTGCCGCCATCGCGTCAGCAACCACGCCCACCCGGCGATGGCAGTTAACCCGATTACAATGCCGAGCAACGGTTTGCCTGGTATGTTGAAGCGCCAGTAGGGATCGCCCGACACAAAAAACATGCCAAATGATCTGATAAGGTTGTCGCTGAGTCCGCTGCCGGATTCGGCCGAAACCTGGTTGATGCGCACCCAAAAACGCTCCGGATTGCGCATAAAATAACCCAGTAACGGCGCAGCGACGAGCAGCGCAACGGTGAGAAACACGCCAATCTGCGCCCAGCGCTGCCGCGAACGTGTCCACAATATGGGCAGCAATGCCACCGCGATCACCAGTGGAAACAGACGTGCTGCCAGGTAGGTATAGGCAGTCAATCCCAGAAACACGCCACCGACGACGAGCCAGCGCCATTGTTGTGTGCGTATGCCGCGCAGCAGGGCGGCGATGGTCATCGCTTGCAGCAACGGTTGTGTGATGGCGCGAAAACCGAGCCGGCTGAACAGCACATGGGCAAAACTGGCGGCCAACAACGCTGCTGCAAATAGTCCGATGTCACGACCCCGTGCGCGATCCGGAAACAGTTCGCGCCCTAACCAGTACGTGGCGGCCACGGTGATGATGCCGACGAATGCGGCTGTCAGCCGCAGCGCAAGCACGGATTCACCTACCAGCCGCATTGCGAAGCCGGCCAGGTAAAAAAAGAACACTTCTTTGCCGGTGTAATCGGGAATGAAGACGGGTCTGTCACCGCGCACACCAATATCGGCCGATAAGATGGCATTGGCGGCTTCATCATAGTGCAAACCGGGCGGCGCCTGTTCCAAAGCCGGCAGGCGCAGCAACGCGGCTCCCATCAAAACCAGCACCATCAACCAGAACGACCATTTACGCTGCATGGCACCAATTGTAGCGCAAAAGCCACGCGATAAGGGTGTGCAGCACATAGCGTCAAAACCCCTTAATTGATCTATTGTAAACATTTTCACAAGCGTAGGTTTTGCGTCAGATTGACGTAGGCTACACGTAAAGAAATGCGTCGATTTATTCTCTATAATGCTTTACAGCAAGGGTAAAACTTTTTCTTCTCCTCCTTTTGAAGAGAGCCAGGCGGCGGCGACCTGGCTCTCACTGTTTCTACCTCCCGACGATTGACAATTTTCCAGCGTGATGCTAGACTGACGTCATGTCATGCGAAAATCATCTGCGCACGTATTATTATCCGAGCACAGAAAACCGCCTCCGTTGTGAGATGGGATTGATGTTCGCGTATTGACCTCAACCACATTTGATCACATTCACGACGCGAGGCAGTGCCTCGCGTTTTTTGTTCCCTGACTCACGGTCCCGCAAGCTCGGGGTGGCGTGACATGCCGTGAGTCGGGATAATTGACGACACAAGGACACATCGGGAGTAAACGGTGAGCAACATTTTTGAAGAATTACAATGGCGTGATCAGATATTTGATCACACTGAGGAAATCAAGACGCTGTTGGCGACGGAAAAAGTGACTGTCTACAATGGGTTTGATCCGACAGCGGACAGTTTGCATGTCGGCAATCTGGTGCCGATGATGCAGTTGGCACGGTTGCAGCGTTTTGGTCACACGCCGATTGCGCTGGCGGGTGGCGGTACGGGTATGATTGGTGATCCGAGCGGCAAATCGGCCGAACGCAATCTGTTATCGGCCGAGCAGATCGCTGCCAATGTCGCCGGTATTCAACCCCAATTGGCCGCCATTCTCGACTTCGAGGTCAAGAGTAATCCGGCACGCATCGTCAACAACATCGATTGGCTCGGTCAACTCAAACTCGTCGAGTTCATGCGCGACATCGGCAAGCATTTTACGGTCAACTACATGCTGGCCAAAGATTCAGTCAAGTCGCGGATCGAGCGCGAAAGTGGCCTGTCATTTACTGAGTTCAGCTACATGTTGTTTCAGGCGTACGACTTTTTGCACTTGTTTGAGCACGAAGGGTGCACCATGCAGGTTGGCGGCAGCGATCAATGGGGCAATATTCTCGCCGGGGTCGAACTGATCCGGCGCAAATTAGGCGTCAAGGTACATGCGCTCGTCTACCCGTTGTTGACCAAAGCTGACGGCACCAAGTTCGGCAAAACAGAAACCGGCTCAGTCTGGCTCAACGCAGAAAAAACATCGCCGTTCCGCTTTTATCAGTTTTGGTTCAATACCAGTGATGACGATGTGGTCAACTACTTGAAGACGTTTACATGGCTCGATCAGGATACCATTGCCGAATTGTCACACGCCACTGCTGAGCGTCCGCACGAACGCGCTGCGCAACGTCGGTTGGCCGGTGAAGTGACGCGCATGATTCACGGTGAGAGCGGGCTGGCTTCGGCCGAACAGGCAACTGCTGTACTTTTTGGCGGGTCACTGGACGGCATCTCGGCACGTGATATTGCTGACATTTTTGCCGGTGTCGCCTCCCATGATGTGCCCCGCGTAGCGCTGGCAGGTGACGGTATGCCTTTGATTGACATGTTAGCCGAGAGCACACTGGCAACATCCAAAGGAGACGCCAAACGCGCGATTGCCGGCGGCGGTATTTCACTCAACAACCACCGCGTCGATGATGTCGGCTACGCCGTTACCGTCGCCGATGCGCTGGACGGCCAGTACGCTGTGTTGCGTAAAGGTAAAAAGCGTTACCATTTAGTACGATTGCTCGACTGAATTACGGTCACCTATCAGGTAAATGAGGTAGCTATGAATACTGAAATGATGAAGATTTTGCTGATCGAAGATAATCTGTTGCAGGCGCAGATTATTGAAAAGCTGCTTGATTTGTCGAGGCAGGTGAAGTTCAGTGTTGAAGTGGTAACGACGGCGGCTGATGGTTTGCGGCGTCTGGCAAATGAGTCCTATGCGCTCGTTTTAACAGACTTGTATTTGCCGGATTCGTATGGTGTGGACACATTAGAAAGAGTGCAGGCACAGGCGCCGGATACGCCTGTCGTCGTGTTGACGAACATTGATGAAGAGGTTGTCGCAGTTAAATCGGCCGAAAAAGGGGCACAAGACTACCTGGTTAAATCACGACTGACCAGTCCGATTCTCGTGCGTTCTATTCGCTTTGCCGTCGCTCGGCATGCAATTGCCCTAGAAACGCGTCGCCACTACGAAGCACGTATCACCCAACTGGAAAGCCGCCTCAGCCGCCACTCCTGATTTACCTGGATGGAAACGCGGTCGAATATTGACTCAAAAGAAAATGGCCTGACGCAAGTCAGGTCGTTTTTTTGGTGTGAAAAGTCTCGAGGTTACACTGCGAAACAATCGAGAATCACAATCCTGGGAGGCTTTTCATGCAGACATATCCAGATTGTCGGAACGGCAACCAAGCGCGATTTGTTTTGTTACTGAGCCGAAAAGCGGAACCGCGTTGTCGCGATGCCGCTTTTTCGTTGTTGCCCTGTTATGAGTCGTGTCTGGCTTGATCAGCCTTCTCCCTTACACATCAACTTCGTTTTTGGGGATAACTCATGCTTTGTTTCCTACGGTTGCTACCAACTCTAGAGTAGCTGAGCCAGTACGTTATTTTCTTGAGTTTCAGCCTGCGCTTCTTCTGGTGTAAGCAAAACACCGCCCACAGGCAGATAACTGTAACCCAACGCCACCAGCTTTTCGTAATCTGGTAACATGCGCCTTCCGTCAATGATCAGATATGGCGGCTGTACAGAATGAATAATGGTTTTCGACAGACTGCGGAACTCTTCCCAGTCGGTAGAAATATAGACGGCGTCACTGTCGGTAATGGCGGCTTCGGCCGAATCAAAATACGAAATGCGCTCATATAAGTGGTTGTCCAGTGGATTAAACCAATGCGTTTGCGCGTCATGGACAGCCAGCGGATCATAGGCGCGAATTTCTGCCACACCGCGACCCAACAAGGCCTTAATCGCCTTCAATGCGGCCGAATCGCGCATATCATTGGTGCGTTTCTTGAACGCCAACCCCAATACCGCAATGCGTTTGTGGTTAAAATTGAAAACAGCCTCGTGTTCAGCACGATCAATCAAATATTCTTTCTGATGTTCGTTGATGTCGTACACTGCCTGCAACAACGACGGATCGTGACCGGCTTGTTTTAACTGGTAGATCAGCGATTGAATATCCTTGCCAAAGCAACTGCCTCCGGCACCGTTGCTGACATATGATCCCCATGTGCTGATACGCGAATCGGATGTGACGCCGATCTTGAGGTCTTCCATGCGCAAATTGGCATAGGATTCGCCGAGACGCGCGCCGACACCATTCCAAAACGAGACATACGTGAGCAATAATGTATTGGCGACGTATTTTATCGCCTCGGCCGTTTCTGGTGTCGTTTCTGTGTAGCGAATACGCACATGGTTGACAAATTGCGAGTAGAGACGGCGTAGAATCTGCAAATCTTCGGGTGTATCCGCACCGACAACGACGCGATCGGGCCGCCGCGACCCTTCAACCGCTTTGCCCTGTGCCAGAAACTCTGGATTGGATGCGACACCGACGTTTTCGGCGTTGTGTTCCATCAAAATGCGAGCCAATTTCCGAGCGGTGCCGATGGGGACGGTACTTTTGTTGACAATGACGATGCGATGTGTCGATGTGCGGTGTGCCAACAATTCGGCCAAATGGTGCGCCGCGTTGAGATAGTAAGTCATATCGGTAGCGCCATCACGCTGTGGCGGCGTGTTGAGGCACATGAAGATCGCTTCCACATCTTCGATTTCATCGTTGATCGTAGTTGTGAAGGTTAGACCCCGTCTGTGTTGTTCCTTGATGACCGAAACGAGGCCCGGTTCGTTGATGTATTGCTCGATGCGTTCGCGTTCACAACTGCGATACGCTTCGATGCGCATCTCGTCGATATCGTAACAAACGACGTTGTGACCGTATTCGGCGCAAATAGCGCCATGTGGCAAACCGACATAGCCGGTTCCGACGACGATTATTTTCATGTTGGTTGTCCTCCAGACAAATCTTTGAGTATGGTTTGGGCCGCTTTGCGACCGATCTCGACGGCAAAATTTGTACCTCGATCCCAGGGATATACCTGGCTCATGCTGGCCAGGTATAAATTGGGAACGGGTGTGCGCAATGCCGGTATATTATGTGAGTGGTTGCGTTCAGGAACTGGCTGCGCATACATTGCGCGGTACAGCCAGCTTTTACGTACCCAGGTCGGATCGAACTTTGGGTTGAATCGTGACAAAGCCGCCGTAAACAGGGCTTCGACTTCGTCCTGGGACATGGACATGATGATGTGGTCAGGAAGCACATAGTCGCCACAATAGACAATGTGATCACCGCCAAAATGGGATGGATCAACGTAGTTGGTATGTTCGACGAGGGCGAGAAACGGGATGTCGGTTTGAGATTTGTCGGGTGTTTCTGCCGGCAGATTGAGCCAGTAGGTGCCGTCTTCCAGCAGCGGGTGGCGCAGGGCAAGTGTCAATACGACAGCGCCCATGTGTTTCAGTTGCAGAAGGTTGCTCAGATAATCGGCCGAAAGCGACGGCGCGAGTTTGGCGAGTAAAGCGGGCGAAGTCGTGTGCAATACCTGGTCAAACGTCGCGCTGTGTTGCCCGGCTTCGATGTGTATCTGTCCATCTGCTTGCGGCTCAATACCCGTGACTGGTGTGGCAAGGTGGATAACGCCACCATGTTGTGCAACGGCTGCCGTCAACCGGTCGATAAATGTCTGAAAGCCACCGACGAACGTGCCCAGTTTGAAGCTGCGCACATGCAACCGCGCCCAGAGCCAGGCCATATTGGCGTCGCGGTAATACGGCCCAAATTTGCCGATGAGCAATGGTCGCCAGATAAGGTTGTGGATTTTTTTGCCGTACCAGCGTCGTGTCCAGGAATCGGCCGAATGACTTTCCAGCATTTTCCAGATACGCAAATAGCGCAATGGCACCCCGATGACACCAAAACGGAAAAAGTCGAGCCAATTGAAGCCGGGAAACCGAAACCAGTCGAGCGGATTACTGAAAGGATAAACGGCGTTTTCGTACCAGAGCGACGTGCGCGGCGTCGGGAAAAACAAGGAATCAGCGATTCCTAATTCATCAACTAAATCAATAATAGCCTTATCCGTTTCAAAGAGATGGTGATAAAACTTTTCGACAGACCATTCCCACTTGTCATCGCGGAAGCCGGCAGCAAGGCCACCCGTGTGCGCGTCTGCTTCAAACAGCGTCACATTGTGTCCCGCCTGCAATAAATCATAGGCTGCTGACAGCCCGGCAATCCCTGCACCTACTATCCCGATCTGCATACCCATAAACTATACCGCTCTTACTGGCCGTCGGCATTGACCTGTGGCTGATTTTCTGCCTGCGCTACCTCTACGGCTTTGCCGAAATCGGACCAGCTTAGCCCTTCGCGTATCATGTAATAGAAACCGAGCAGCGTGATCGGCAGCCAAAGCGCGGCATGTAGAACGAGTGTATACGCTGCTGCCAGATTGGCCTTGACGCCATATAAAGTCAAAACGCGAATGCCCGGCTCATCAAATGTGCCGACGTAACCGGGTGCAGACGGCAGCGTCGTCGCCAAATTGACGATGCCGTTCATCAGCATCAATGCAAAGAAGGACAATTCCATGTTAAACGCTTGCATCACAAACCAGTATTTTACCGTTTCCAGCAGCCAGATCAGCACGGATGTAAAAAATATCATCAACACGTCGCGCAGATTATTGAGCGCACCCAGGCCGGTGAGGAAGCGGGCCGTGACGCCGAGCAGTGGTTCGCGCCAGCGCTGCGGCAAAAAGAGATTGAACATGCGCTCGGCAAATTGATAAGCAAATTGGGGGCGCGCTGCCATGATGAAAAACAGGATCAAGGCGACAAAAAAGGCGGCGCTGGCCCAGACGACGATGTTGCTGATCCAGGCAGCATTTTCAGGCAGCGGCACGAGCGGCAAGGCGACGAAGACAAAGACGAGCATGACAAGGCCGTCAAACACGCGTTCCACGACGACGGTAGCCAGGCTGGCGCTGATGGCGATGTCTTCGCGGCGGTAGAGAACGTAGGAGCGCAATAGTTCGCCAATGCGGAACGGGTAGACGTTGTTGCCCATGTAGCCGATGACGACGACGGGAAACAGACGGCGCACGGGAATCTTTTTCAGCGGACGGAGCATGTAATCCCAACGCCAGGTGCGCACCCACACGGCGATGAAATAGACGGTGACGCTGGGAATGAGCCAGAGATAATTTCCCTCGCGAATGTAGACGAAGACGGCGCTGAGATCCAGCCCGCGCAAGGCCATCCACAAAAAAACGGCACTTACGCCGAATCCAAGCCAGAATTGCCACTTTTTCATCGAATGACGGTCAACATTTGTTTGTTTGCGTTTGATCTAGTTTCGGCCGAAATACAGCGACCAAACACCTATTCTACCACGTATACACTGCCCGCATCCTTAAAGCGCACCGTGCAACGGTAAAACTAACGTGATATCTCGTTGGCATGAATGTGACAGCCGGTAATGTCGTGTTGACAGCGAGACGGCAACTCCACTATGCTTAAGCAAGTTGAACCTTTCGCCATCCGTCCGAACAATATGAAGTATCACAACAACAGTCATCATGCGTACGTTAGCCCAGATACACAGACCGGCACAAAAATCGTCATCCACAGGTAGTGTCGCGTCTAGCCGGGAGATGATTAGTCGTGTTCGCACCATTCACAAGTTTCCTGAGAGGCCACCAACTGGAGCAACGTTGCAGAGATCATGGGTGGCTGATAAGCGAGATTCCGCCGCGCAATTAAGTGATCTGACTCCAACTGCGGTGTCCTATGACCTTGGGCGTATCGCTATCAACTCGCCACACCAGTTTGAAGATGGTGACAGCGATGCAGAGAGTTTGGGCAGCGGTGCGTCAAATTGTCCGACATTTGTATCGCTCACGGCGAAAGGTAAAGACCCCGAGTTGATTGAACACAAAGGTAGCTGCCGATTCAGGCTGGGGCTATGTACGACACCGCGAGGAACGTGTGGCAATTCGGCCGATTCCGGCATGAAGTTCGAGGGCAAGGTCACGACCGCCACCGGTTGCACAGGCACACTGGCGCTGATGCAAAACGTGCTGAGCACCGATCGCCGCGTGACGAAAGCAGACGGCACAAAAGAATGTCTCACGGCGACTGCGGCGCACCACGACGGTGGGCCACCGTGGAAAGGATGTTCCGTCGCTGTGACGGCTGCCGGGACGCATACGATTGAATCTGACGATTGTCCCGGTCGCAAGCTGGATGACAATCCCCAGGCAGTCAGCATGACTGATAACTTCAAGATGTATCTGATGTGGAAGGCGACCGGTGAGAAAAGTTGGAAGCCTATCGCCAATGTGACCTGGGGGTGGGCAGGATCGATCAAGCGCAAGGCGGGCGCGAAGGATAGCGATAGCTGCACAGCACGCTACACGATCAACTCGAAATCCCATACTGACGGTACGGGCAAGGCGTCAAAGGAGATGCCGGTAGCTAGTCCGCGTATTCGGGATGTGAAGCCCGGTGCGTGTTCGGGGAACGGGGCGGAGAAGAAAAGTGAATCGGCCGAATGAAAGCACAAAAACAAAAATCCCACATCGTTAGATGTGGGATTTCGCGTATACGCCCTGAGGGACTCGAACCCCCGACCTTCTGGTTCGTAGCCAGACGCTCTAATCCACTGAGCTAAGGGCGCTTGACGAACAGACTCGAAAGTATACCAAAAACGGCTTACTTGCCAAGCCGACGTCGTGCGGGGAGAATGGGATTCGAACCCATGAACGGGCTTTAAAACCCGTTAACCGCTTAGCAGGCGGCCCCAATCGACCACTCTGGCATCTCCCCAATTAACCTGTTAATCGAGAGCGGAGGAAGAGGGATTCGAACCCCCGGTAGCTTGCGCTACAGTTGTTTTCAAGACAACCGCCATAGTCCACTCGGCCATTCCTCCAAATCGCTTTAGAGGTAGGAAAGTATAGCATGGCGATTGGGCCATGTCAAAGTTTGTCAAATGGTGTTCAGAGGGTATTGGCAGGGTGCAGTGGGGCGTCAAGCGGCGTCGATTCGGCCGAATTCCAGCCCACGAACTTCCAGCCATTGCTGCGTCGGCAGCGGCACGACACCGTATCCCAGGCGTCCACGCGGCGTCACAATCAGATATTGATTGTCGATCCAGCAGACAAAACCGAGCGGCCCACGTGGAGCGTACGGTGTATGAAAAACCAGCGTATCGTCGACGTAAAACGCACAGCCGTTTGCACGCCAGTCGAGACGATAATCATGCCATTCGTCCAGCGGACAGGTGAGTGGGGCATGGCTGATCGACAAGCGCGACTGCACCCACGGCCAGATATGACGCCGCAATGGGGCGATCTGGTTGAGCAGGAGAACGGGCAGCGTCAGGGGCGCAATAGCCAGCGCACGCGGTTGGCGGGCATCGACCGTGCCGACAAACCAGCTCAAAGCCGGACCGCGTCGTGGAAACGGCAAATAATTGGGCGGCGACGCAAAGAAAAACCAGACAGCTTGCGGCAGCGTGGGTCGGGTGACGGTGGGATCGGCAAACGGCGCGTTCCAGAAGCCGAATCCGGCGGTACCCTGCAGATTTTCGGCCGAATCCGAGAACCGCGCACGCAGGCGCACCGTCGTACCTGGCCAATGGCGAAAACGCCGCCGCTTGGTGCCGCCATAATCATCGATTTGGGCGTTGGTGTAGCCGGTTTTGAGGGGATTGACGACAAAGCGATGGCGGTCATCGACCCGCTCTATAGCCGCGCCGTTCAACTCAAGCCGGCGCCAACTGCTGTCGTCAAAGGGACTTGAACTGCTCAAATGCGTCCTGACACGAATTACAATACCAGATGGCACGGCACAATGTCGAACCGAAGCTGTTTTTCAGCGTCGTGTCGGTGCCGTCGCAGCGCGGACAGGCAACCGGGTCGAAGAAAGTCATGACGACATTGCCGCCGTGCGCTTGTGGCGGAGCGAGCCCAAATTGCTTCAGCTTGCGCCGTCCCTCGTCGGTGATCCAGTCACTGCTCCACGGCGGCGCAATCGCTGTTTCGACGTGCACATTGTCTGCGCCAAGCTCACGGACTTTGTCGCGGATCAAGGTCTGCATCTCGATCAGCGCCGGACAGCCGGAGAAGGTCGGTGTCATCGTCACGGTCACAGCGCTGTCCTTAACAGCAACATGGCGGATGATGCCCATTTCGACTAACGAGACGACAGGAATTTCTGGATCCATCACCTCGTTGAGGGCGTTGTAGATGGTTTCGGCCGATAAGTCGTTGATCATCGTTCTCTCACCACGTTGCTTCCGGGTCGGATCGCGCCACCAGTTGCATGTCGGCCAGCAACGCATCGAGGTGGGCGGTGTGCACCGTGCGTGGCGCGTCAATCGGCGCTGTGTCGGGCACAACCAAACCGGATGCTTCCAGATGTGGGATGACGATTTGCTCCCAATGGGCTTGCACTGAGGCTAGCGCGGGAAAATAATCGGCTTTGACGAGTATCTCTGCATCGGCCGATTCGACGAAAAGCTGCCCCACATATGGCCATAATGTATCCAATGCCGCTTGCATCCGCCTATTGGACTCAGACGTGCCCAGGCCGAGTCGCTCCACCCAGGCGTGACTGTGGCGTAAATGGTAGATTTCTTCCTGCAGGATTTTGGCACTGGCGTCGGCAATCGGCCGAAAAGCACTCTCACGCAGCCGTTGATGCAGCGCCAATTCGTACGCATCGTACAAAAATTGACGCACCATGGTGAACGCCCAGTCCCCTTTCGGCAGTTCGACCAGTTGCACGTTGCGGAACGCGTCAGCGTCGCGGAACATCGCCAGCGTATCGGCGTCATCACCGCCCAAATCTGCCACGATGCCGTAGAGCAATACGGCGTGACCGAGTTCGTCCTGAGCGATGTTGGCGAGGGCGATGTCTTCTTCGAGAATTGGCGCGTGACCGGTCCATTCGGCGTTGCGATGGCCGAGAATCAGTTCATCGTCGGCCACTGCCAACAGCCGATTGATGAGGGCCTGCTGCAATTGCGGTTCCATCGTCACGCCTCACTCTCTACGGATTGGCTACGTCGTCGCCCTTGTCGCTGCGGATGGACAAAGCCGTATGCTGACTGATGGCGATATGTCTTTTCCAGTGCAGGGGCAAACCAGCTTTCGACCGGCACGTCGTCGCTGGTGATGACGGCGCTGTCGGGCACGATCCACCAGACGAAAGCGTCGTCGCCGTATTCTTCCCGTGCTGCTTTCAACGCTGCGTGCGCCGATGTGGCGTTAATTGTGCCGACGTGATCGACGTAAGTCATTGAGCGGCGCTGGTTGTCTTTGCGGAAAACGTGGAATGGTTGCGGTGCGGAATCGGGTTCGGCCGAATCCAGACCCTTTTCTAACTCCTGCGCTGTTACCATTAGAATGGCATCGGCTGGAACGACCCATAAATGATGGCATTTCGGCCGACGCACAAAGACATCCCGCGCCATTTGCAGCGCCATGTTATCGTCCGGCGCATGTACCGATCCGACCGCCTGGTGCGGTTTATTGGGCGTATCTTGTTTAAACACCTCGTAGCGAGGCCATTGTGTGTCCATAATGTGATATGGGATTTCGGATTTGGGATTTCGGCAAGACGCTCCGAAATCCGACATCCAAAATCCGAAATCAAGCCCTTTGGGCGAAAGCGACCAGCGCCTCGCGCACCCACAAGCCGTCGTCGTGCGCCTTGCGCCGCGCTGCCAGCCGTTCGGCATTCATCGGGCCGTTGCCGCGCACTACCTGCCAGAATTCGTCCCAGTCGATGGGGCCGTGAATCCATTGTTCACGCTCAGCGTCGTAGACCATATCGGGATCGGGCACAGTCAAGCCGATAGCGTTGAACTGTTCCACCATTTCGGTCACAAATTCATTGCGCAATTCATCGTTGGTCTTCGTTTTGATGCCCCAACGAATCAACTGGGCGCTGTTGGGCGAATCGCTGTCGTGCGGACCGAACATCATCAGCGACGGCCACCACCAGCGGTTGAGTGCGTCCTGCGCCATTGTGCGCTGCCGCGAGGTGCCGTTGGTGGCGTAGTGGACGATCATCTCCATGCCTTGCTTGTAGTGGAATGTCTCTTCGGCGCAGATGCGTACCATTGCCCGCGAATACGGTCCGTAGGATGCGTGCGAGAGCATCAACTGGTTTTTGATCGCTGCGCCATCGACCAGCCAACCGATCATGCCGATGTCGGCCCAGGTCAGCGTGGGGTAGTTGAAAACGCTGGAGTATTTGGCTTTGCCGGTGAGCAGGGCGTCGATCATTTCTTCGCGCGTCGCGCCGAGTGTTTCGGCGGCGTGGTAGAGGTATTGACCGTGTCCGGCTTCATCCTGCACTTTGGCAATTAACACCATTTTGCGACGCAGAGACGGAGCGTGAGGAATGTATTTGCCTTCGGGCAACATGCCGACGATTTCGCTATGGGCGTGTTGCGAAATCATGCGGATCAGCTGTTTGCGGTAAGCTTCGGGCATCCAGTCGCCCGGTTCAATCTTTTCGCCGCGAGCAATGCGGCCTTCAAATTCGGCTAATTGCGCGTCATAGGTTTGTGTCGCTTCCATTTTGATCCTATCCAGTAAGTTGTGTTATATGTAGGGTAGCAAATTGCAGGGCAGTAGCGCAAGAAATCGACGACATTCCAATCTCAATCTATCGGTACATGACCATTCATCTGGCACGATTAGGCCAGATTGCATTATGAATCGTATTCGTAGAAGCCGCGCCCGGTTTTTCGGCCGAGACGACCCGCCATGACCATGTGACGCAACAACGGCGCAGGACGATAGCGATCTTCCTGCCACTCGTCATAAAGGCCGCGCATCACGCCGAGCACAGTGTCGATGCCGAGATAATCGGCCCAGCGCAACGGCCCGTGCGGATAATTGGTACCGAGCTTCATCCCTTGATCGATGTCTGCCGGTGTAGCGATGCCTTCCTGCAGCGCCGTCGCTGCTTCGTTGATAATGCAGCAAACGATACGGGCGCGCACGAGGCCGACGCTGTCCTTGACGACGACGGGCGTCATGCCGACTGATTCCCAGAATGATTGGGCGCGGGTGAGAGTGGATTCGGCCGAATTCAGTCCCAACGCCAACTCCACCAGCCCACCTTCCTCAAACGGCGGCAGCACGCCAAAACCGATCACCCGCTCCGGACGCGGTACCCAGCTCGCTGCCTGCGTCGTACTCGTCGCCAGCGCCGAGGTCAAAATCAGCGCATTCTGCGGCACGACATCGGCCAACAGCAGCAGCAATTCGTTTTTGGCCGCAGGGGATTCGTGATGCAGTTCGATGACAACATCCGCGTCGGTCAGATTTTCGATAATATAGCCGCTCTGCACTGCCTGCATGAAGTTTTCGACCAGATACGCGTCAACCACGTGTCCGGACGCGTCACACAGGTGATAAACGGTCTCGACAAAGGGATTTTCACCGGCGATGATGATTTTCATAACGTAAAGATGGTTGGATAGGTGGATAGTTTGGTAGTTGGTTGGATAAAATGGTTTTCTTCCAACCAACCATCCAACAAACCAATTAACTTACGACTTGTACTCGTAAAAGCCGCGACCACTCTTGCGACCCAGACGACCGCTTTCGACCATGCGGCGCTGAATCGGGTGCGGACGATAGCGCGGTTCCTGGAAATAGGCGTCGTAAACCGACTGTGTCACGGCCAGATTGACATCGCAGCCGATCAAGTCTATCAGTTCAAACGGTCCCATGCGGAACCCGGCGGAGCGGATCAACTTGTCGATGGTGGCGGCATCGGCGATTTCTTCGCCTAACATGCGCAATGCCTCGCCGTAAAATGGACGTGCGACGCGATTGACGATGAAGGCGGGCGTGTCCTTGCACAGCACCACGGTTTTGCCGGCCTGCTCAGCGAATGCCGTGCCAGCAGCGACCGTTTCGTCGCTGGTCTGGTCGCCGCAAATGATTTCGACCAGTTTCATGATGTGTGCCGGGTTGAAGAAGTGGAGACCGATGACGCGGTCGGGGCGCTGTGTGGCGGCGGCAATGGCGCTGATGCTCAGGCTGGAGGTGTTGCTGGCGAGAATGGTGTGTTGCGGTGCAACAGCATCCAGTGTGGCAAAAATGGTGCGTTTGAGGTCCAGTTTTTCCGGTGCGGCTTCGATGACCAAATCGGCCGAAGCGCATCGTTCCAGGCTTGTCGTGAGTGTGAACGCAGCTTTGGCCCGTTCAGCAACGGTCGGCAGTGTCTTGCCGCGTGCCACCCCTTTGTTAATTGATGCGCGAATGCGCTGCAATGCCGCTTGCAAAATGTCGTCGTTCAAGTCGTAGAGGATGACCTCGTAGTCGGCCAGGGAGGCAGCCTGGGCGATGCCTGCGCCCATCGTGCCGGAACCGATGACGGCAATCGTGTTCATGAGCCTACCCGCTGCTGCCGATCAGCAGTGTCATCAGATGACCGGCAAACCGCTGTATATCCGCGCCGACTGCACCCATTTCCGGGCTGCGCATCGCTGCTTTGAATGTGTCGTTGTCGGGAAAGGCCATTTCCGCCATCAAGTAGAAGCCATCGCCGGCCAATGTGCGCGAAAAACGGGTTATCGTCGTGCTTTCCAGACCGGGAATTGCTGCGACCAGTTCGACGTGGTGGGCGTATTCCCGTTCAAATGTGTCGATATCCTCCGGTTGTTTGTACAGGGCGATTAGTTTCATGGGGTGCTCCAGTTGGGACGGAATGCCATTCCATCCTACGTTGAATGGTAGTTGGGCTTGCGCTTTTCGCGGAAGGCGGTGACACCTTCCTTGTATTCGGCCGATTTCCCTGCCACATCCTGCAAATACGCCTCGTAATCGACTTGTTCCGCAAATGTGACGCCAAGTGATTTATTCAATGCCCGTTTGGTGACGCCGATCGCATGCGTGGGGCCATCGGCCAGTCGTTGCGCCAGCGCCATTGCCTCGTGCATCAACTCGTCGTGCGGCACACAGCGGTTGACGAGGCCGTATTCGGCCGCCGTCATGCCATCGATGATGTCATTGGTGAACAACATTTCGGCGGCGCGTGCCGGGCCGATGAGACGCGGCAGCCAGTAGCTGACGCCGCTGTCTGGTGCGAGGCCGATGCCGATGAATGCAGTGAGAAACCTGGCGCGGTCGGAGGCGATGCGGATGTCGCCCGCCAGTGCCAGACCGAGACCGGCCCCGGCACACGCCCCGTTGACGGCGACGATGATCGGTTTTTCCAATGATCGCATGGCGATAACCATGCGGTTGTAGCCGCGCAGTAAATGGTCGCGGAAGGAGAAGTTGTCACCGCGATCCTCGACTTCGGTTAAATCCTGACCGGCGCAAAACCCTTTACCCGCACCGGTAATGACGATGCAGCGAATCGCTGTGTCGCGACCGGCTTGCTTGCAGATTGTCGTGATTTCGCTGGCTACGGTGTAGTTGAGGGCGTTGTATTTATTCGGCCGATTCAACGTCACTGTTAAAACGCCGTCGGTCAATTCCTGTAAAACAACCGCTTCTGCTTCCATACTATCTATCCTGTAATCAATTGATCGGTGCCGCGACATATTGGGCCACTTCCAACGGCAGCATACTGGCAATGCCGTCTTCAATTGGGTAATGGCGAACACAGTTGGGGCAGACGATATACGTTTCCTGCATCATCAATCCATCAGACTGGCAATCGACACACATCAGCCGTTCGCGGAAAGGTTGCGTGACCGGCCTGCCGTTATCTTTGCGGCATAGTCCGCGAATGTTCCCGCCTGTCAAACTGGACAAAAACGCTGTAAGCGCCGGTTTGTATAAGTCTGATCGCAATTTCAATTTGCGATTGACAACCACCGATTCAACCTTGAACGGTCGCAAAAATTCGCGCCACTCGTCGATGTCAAAGCGTGCCTCGGTGATGCCCTGCGACCGTTCGTGTTCGCCGTCATCCCAGAACAATTTTTCCACACCGATTTTCATTGCCAGCGCTTGTGCGCGTGTGGGCGGATGCGACAACATGCGGTTGCCGCGTGCCATGCGCCGCACCCAGCTATCCACCGGTTCTTCGTCGAAGAAGAAGTGGCCGTGTCGCGCCAAAACTCGATGACATTCAGCAATAATCGGCCGCAAATCGTCGAAGTGGTGCAATGTTTGATAAGCGAAGACGAAGGCAAATGTATTGGGCAAGAACGGAATGTGGTGCGCATCGCAGCATATCAACAAGGGGCCTGACTCGAAATCGAGCAAGGTATAGACATGCTGCGCGTTTTTGAGCGATTTGAAGCTGATCTCGGTGGCAACGCCGTCGACGCCAAATTCATTCATCAACATGGCGCTGCGCTGGACGTTGCCAGCACCGATTTCCAGAAATGGCCCCAGTGTAATTCCCTGTGCCCTTAACTCGCGCGCATCGTGGCGCATGGCATAGGCTCGTTGGCGAAAAATGGCGGCGAATTCTTCGTTTTCGATCAGTTCATCACCCAGATACGGCCGATTGTATTCAGCTTTTTTGGCGTCGAGTGTTTGCTCTTGACCTTTTTTGTGGCTCATGTCTATCTTCTACACCCCAACCCAGACGGTTTTGACCTGTGTATACAGTTCGAGGGCTTCTTTGCCCATCTCTCGGCCGAAACCACTTTGTTTGTATCCCCCGAACGGAGCGGCGGCATCAAAGAGACCATAGCCATTGATCCAGACTGTACCTGCCTGCACGGCGTGGGCGAAACGGTGCGCTTTGGCGACATCGCGTGTCCAAACGCCGGCGGCCAGACCGTATTCGGTTGTATTGGCGCGGCTAACCAGCTCATCCCAATCGTCAAATGGCGTCACGGCAACAACCGGACCGAAAATTTCCTCGCGGACGATGTCCAGCGAATCGTCTTCATGGGCGAAAATGGTCGGACGCAAGAAATAACCGTTTGCCAGTTCGTCGCCGAGCCGCTCGCCACCGCTGACAACTTGAGCGCCGCTCGCTTTGCCGCTCTCGATGTAGCTCATGACGCGGTCGAGTTGTGTTTCAGTGATGATGGGGCCGACGTGGACTTTGTCGAAGCCGTTGCCGACGCGGATGCGTTCGGCCTGTAGTGTCAGGCCGTCGAGTACTTGATCATAAACGGCGCGTTCGACGAAAAGGCGCGAGCCGGCGACACATTCCTGTCCGGCGGTGCTAAATACGGCCCACGCTGCGCCTTTGGCGGCATTGGTGATGTCAGCGTCGGCAAAAATGACGTTGGGCGATTTACCGCCGAGTTCGAGACTGATGCGTTTTAGATTGGAGTTGGCAGCGGCAGCCATGACTTTTCGGCCGATGGCCGTCGATCCCGTAAACGCCACCTTATCTACGTCCATATGCTCTGTGATCGCAGCGCCCGTAGGCAGGCCGGGACCCGTCACGATATTGACTACCCCGTCCGGCAACCCGGCTTCTTGTAGCAGTACACCCAGGCGCAACGCGGAAAGCGGCGTCTGTTCTGCCGGCTTCAATATTGTTGTGTTGCCTGCCGCCAGTGCCGGTGCCAATTTCCATGCTGCCATCAGCAGCGGAAAGTTCCACGGAATGATTAAGCCGACGACACCCATTGGCTCGCGGCGTGTATAGACGAACTGGTTGGGAATCGAAACAGGAACGGTGCTGCCTTCCAGCTTGCCTGCCCAGCCTGCATAATAGCGGAAATGTCGCGCAGCAAAAATCACATCGTAACGACTGACGCGAAAAGGTTTGCCGTTGTCCAGTGTCTCGATTTCCGCCAGATGATCGACATTCGCGTCGAGCAGATCAGCAATTCTCCATAACTGCTGGGCACGCTGCTCACCATTGATTTGGCCCCACTTACCCGCAAGCGCGGCGCGTGCTGCTGCGACGGCCTGATCGACGTCAGACGCGTCGGCTAACGGGACACGTGCCAGCAATTCACCGGTAGCAGGGTTGATCGTGTCAAAGGTTTCGCCCGATGCGGCATTCGTCCAGGTACCATCAATGAAAAGCTGTTGCGGTTGATCGAGAAAAGTATGCGTTGCAGTGCTGAGTTCAATTCCGGGAGGTGTTGAAATTTGTGCCATTAAATCCTCTGAAATCAATCAGAAGTTACGCCATGGCAAGAACTGCTGCAAGTCGGGTCTGTTGAGTCCAGCAGCCACAGGCACCTCGACAAGCGCGGAGAGCCGCCTAGCCTGCGTAACGCCTGATAAGTGTGGTTGTTAATGTCGTCCGTTTGGGATTAAGCCCAGTTGGCGGCCGGTTGCGCCGATAATCTCCAGCGCCCGATCCAGTTGTTCTTCTGTATGCGTCGCCATATAGCTGGTTCGCAGCAGCCCCTGACCTTCCGGTACGCCTGGCGGCACGACCGGATTGGTGTAAACGCCGCGCTCAAACAGCATTTTCCACGTCAGCAATGTTGGTTCGACCCCACCGATAATGATAGGGACGATCGGTGTCTGCGTGTTACCGGTATTGAATCCCAGTTCGCGCAATCCGTTGAGCATTTTCAAGCCATTGTCCCATAATTGCTCGACATGTTCCGGCTCGGTCTCCATGATTTCCAGAGCGGCTTGCGCTGCCATGAGATTGGCGGGGGGCAAGCTGGCGCTAAAAATAAAGGAGCGTGCGTGATGTTGAATATAGGCAATTACGTCACGATCACCGGCGATGAAACCCCCAATCGAAGCGAATGACTTGCTGAACGTGCCCATGATCAAATCGACATCATCCGTTAGTCCGAAATGTGCCGCTGTGCCGCGCCCATTGCCTAACATGCCGATGCTGTGTGCATCATCGACGTAGAGACGTGCTCCATAATGCTTGCAAATCGGAACGATTTCGTCAAGAGGGGCAATATCGCCGCTCATGCTATAGACACCGTCAACGATGACCATACGACCGGAGTTGTCCGGCAAGCGATCCAGAATCATTTCCAGATGGTCCATGTCATTGTGGCGGAAGCGTTTTAGCTTTCCCTGGCTGAGCAGGGCACCGTCAACGATGCTGGCATGGTTTTCTTTGTCGCAAATGAGATAGTCATCAGGCCCTGCGAGGCATGAAATGGAGCCCAGATTGGCAAACATGCCGGTGCTGTAGACGAGAGCGGCTTCTTTACCGACAAAATTGGCTAGGCGTTGTTCCAATTCCAGATGCAGACGCAGCGTTCCGTTGAGGAAGCGCGAACCAGTGCAACTGGTTCCGTAACGATCGATAGCATCTTTGGAATATTGACGCACTTTGGGATGGGTTGTCAGCCCCAGGTAGTTGTTGGAGCCGATCATGATGATGTCGCGCCCATCGACGGTGACGATTGTGCCTTCGGTGCCGTCCAGCGGCAGAAAATAGGGATAGATCCCGGCTTCTCTGGCTTTGACGGCCGTTTGCATGCGCGGTGAATCCTTGATCTTGGCGAAGATATCCATCGGTATTCCTCTTGAGCCGCCGTTTGCGGCAGTTAATGCGAGTTTGCCGTATGGCGAATTAGTAAAAAGCGGTTCTATGCGTTAAGGAAAGAATCTGATGGAACCAAAGATAGCACACTGTCATTTATTTGGCGATTTTATAAGGTATTAGCCGGCGTTTTGGTGGCTGGGGCTACGAGGGGTATCGGCCGAATTATCAGCGGCGGCGATTTACAAAAAACGTGATCGCGAATAGGACGAGAAATACGACACCGGCCACGATCAGCAGCGTCAAGGTTGTGGATTGGGAAGCTGGTTCAGTTTGGTCTCGCTCCGACAAAAGCTCGGGCATCGACTCGCCCGATTCCGCCGCTGTCGCTGTAGGAACAACCGCCTTGGCGACCGCCTCCGGTGTATCTGTCGCAACCAATGTTGCCGTAGGTGTCGGCTCTGGTGTCGGCATGTTGGTGGGCGGCGACTCCACGGCAGCACTTTCAGGTTCAGTGGCCATCATATCGGCCGATTCCTCAACCATCAACGCTTCAGCCGCACCGTCTTCGGTTGATTCCATCGTTTCCGCCACCGCTTCTTCCTCTGCAGCCATGATACGTGCTGATTGCGATTCGTCTGTTGCTGTGTCACTGGCAGCACCTGCTGCCATTTCCTCTTCTGCCGGCTCTGTCTCGATTTCTACCTGAACGTCAGCTACGACAGTGACGACGACTTCTTCTTGATCATCAGCCACAACGTTTGTGACGGCGACGGCTTGTAATTCAGCCAGATTGGTTGATGAGCGTGTGTTGTCTTGCAGCAAAGTCAGCGTGAACAGAAAGATAAAGGCGATGCCGGCCAGCGCTGTGGCAACGCGCAAAGTCGGGTAAGCGCGTTGCGAGCGGGTTGCTGCCGGTGCGCGGAATTGGGACGGATCCAGGACGAAGTTGCGCGGTACCGGGCGACGCGGCAACCGGCGCACTGCGCCACGCAGTCGTTGCAGCGCGATAATGTCTGCCTGAAGCTGCGGGTCACGGGCCATTTCCGCTTCGATGGCGGCACGTTGCGCCGGTGTCAACTCACCATCCACATAGGCTGTGATGCGTTCCTGGCGGCGTGTTTCGGCCGATTTGAATATGTCTTGTAACCACTCAAACATGATAAAAACTAGTCCGTGAATCGTTTAGATTACGTCACTATGTAAACGATACCGATCCGGCAGAAGTTCCATGACATCTTGCAAACAATCCTGCATTCGGCGGCGGGCACGATTGATACGTGATTTGACTGTGCCTAAAGAGACAGAGAGGATTTGGCCGATTTCCGCATATTCAAAGCCTTCGACATCGCGCAAAACAACCGTTGTGCGTTGTTCCTCAGGTAGCGCGTCGAGACATTGACCGACGGCATCGAGCAACTCCGACTCTTCGTGACGCGATTCCGGCCCTGGTGTTGAACTGGCCAGAATTGACAACGATTCATTGTCCTCTGTCATTTCATCGAGCGACGGTTGTGGATGGCGCTGACGTTTGCGCAGTTGATCGAGGCATTTGTTGCGTGCAATGCGCATGAGCCACGCCTTAAAATTGCCATCGCGGAAGCTGTTCAGTTTTTTGTATGCTGAGATGAACGCATCTTGTGTAGCGTCGGCAGCAATGTCGGCATCACCTGCCACATAGACGGCGTAGTTGTAGACCGCCTCCTGGTAAGTGAGGACCAGCGTATTGAAAGCAGCTACATCGCCTTGCTTGGCGCGGTCAATGAGATCAGGCTCATCCATAGGCGTAAGTATAACGATACGCTCCTTTTACGGCGACTCGACAGTTTATGTCAGGGTGCGAATTGTCAAGGCTGTCCCGTTTTTGAGTGTGTTGGCGACGATGCAGGCGCGTTCTGCCATCAGGACAAATTTCTCGAATAGCGCCGTGTCGTCCGTTTCGGCCGAAATGACCATATCGACCGCACTGAACCGATTGGGCGATTGCGCGAGCGTGCCATCAATCGTTGCGGTTATGTCAGTGATTGCTGCGTCGCGTGTGCGTACCAATTCGAGCAGATTGCTCATAAAGCAGCCGCCGAGCGCCGCCAGCAGCATTTCGCCGCCCATCATACCCATGTCGGTACCGCCCTTCGCCAAAGGACGGTCGATTAACACATTATGCCCGCGTATGCTGCCTTTTGCAGTTGTCAAACTCTGTTGCTTTACCGTCACTACGATGCCCATGCTGTACTCCTGTTGCACTGTTGGCTGATCATCGGCCGAAACCGAACTTCCATTGTACGATCACAGCCGACCGGTTTCCATGATTTGTAAAGCAATGGCGGCAGTGCTAAACTCACTTCTCTATGGAATCCATCGTCGGCAATCTATTTCTAAAACCTGGCCGCGACAAGTCTATCGTCAGGCACCATCCCTGGATTTTTTCCGGCGCGATCAAACGCTTTGAAGGCGATTTGCAGCCCGGTGATCTCGTTGCCGTCCGCGCCGCCGGGGGTGAGTATCTGGCGACGGCGTATGTCAACAAACGGTCGCAAATTCAAGCCCGCATTGTAACATGGGATGCGAATGACGTGATTGACGACGCATTTTGGCGTGAGCGCCTTGTCCGTGCGCTGGCCTGGCGCGAACAGTTGCAGCTTTCGGCCGAAACCAATGCAGTACGTCTCGTCAATGCGGAAGCAGACGGCTTGCCTGGTCTCGTCGTCGACAAGTATGGCGACTATCTCGTCATGCAATGTCTGACCGCCGGTATTGACAGCCGCAAACAGATGTTGGCTGCGTTACTGGTCGAGTTGTTGCAGCCGACCGCGGTCATCGACCGCTCTGATGCGCCTGTACGCAAAAAAGAAGGATTGCCATTGACGACTGATGTGCTATACGGCGTTGCCATTCCTGACGAGGTCGTCATTACTGAAAACGGCCTCAAGTTTGCTGTTGATCTGCTAAACGGACACAAAACCGGATTCTATCTCGATCAGCGCGACAATCGGACAGTGGCATGTGCCCGACGCTATGTGGCGGATGGTGATGTACTCAACGTTTTTGCCTACACAGGCGGCTTTGGCGTCTATGCAGCGGTCAACGGTGCGCGTTCGGTGGTTCATGTGGACAGTTCGGCCGAATCAATTGCGTTGGCTCAGGCCAACATGCGGCGCAACGGTTACCATCGACGGCAAGACGAATACGTCGTAGCCGACGCCTTTCAACTGTTGCGCGACTATCGCGACAGCGGTCGGCAGTTCGACACCATCATTCTCGATCCGCCCAAATTCGCGCATTCACAACGCGATGTAAACAGAGCCACGCGTGGCTACAAAGATTTGAACTGGCTGGCGTTTCGCCTGCTGCGACCCGGCGGTATATTGGCGACATTTTCCTGCTCCGGTTTAGTTAGCGCCGATTTGTTCCAGAAAGTTGTCTTTGGCGCAGTTATCGATGCCGGGCGCGATGCGCAAATCGTGCAGACAATGACGCAATCGGCCGATCATCCTGTGCTGCTATCATTCCCTGAATCCGCCTATCTAAAAGGCTTATTGTGTCGCGTCTGGTGACAGCCATCATCGCCAACTACCCAACACTCATTACTGCTCTCCATGCGTCTCAAACGACTTTACTTGCAAGGGTATAAAACCTTTGCTAACCGCACTGAATTCCTCTTTGATGAAGGCATAACGGCCATTGTCGGCCCCAACGGCAGCGGCAAAAGCAATATCGCCGATGCTATCCGTTGGGTGCTTGGCGAACAGAGCTTCCGCGAATTACGTGGCCGCCGCAGCACCGATATGATTTTTACCGGCAGCCAGCAGCGTGCGCGTGCGGGCATGGCGCATGTCAGCCTGTTGCTCGATAACAGCCAGGGTGAGCTGCCCATCGACTACACCGAAGTTGAAATTGCCCGGCGTGTCTACCGTGACGGCAGCAGTGAATACTATCTCAACGGCAATAAAGTGCGGCTCAGGGAGATCAACGCCCTGTTGGCCACGAGTGGTTTGGCAGGTCGTTCCTACACGATGATCGGACAGGGTCTGGTTGATCGCGCCCTGTCGCTAAAAGCTGACGAGCGCCGTGCATTGTTTGAAGAAGCGGCCGGCATCAGCCATTACAAAGATCGCCGTGAACAAACGCTGCGCCATTTGCACGAAACGCAGCGCAATCTGGAACGCGTCAACGATGTACTGGAGGAGATCCGACCCCGCCTGCGTTCGTTAAAGCGCCAGGCTGGTCGCGCCCGGGATTATGAACAGGTGTACACGGATTTGCGTGCCTTGTTGCGTGTTTGGTATGGGTATCGCTGGCATGTGAGCCGCAAAGCGTTGCGCCAGAAACGGGAATTATCGACTTCGGCCGAAATCAGTTGGCGCGAGAGTCGCCGTGTGTTGGCCGCAGAGCAGCAGCGCCTGGAACAATTGCGCCTGCGCCTCAATGAATTCCAGCAACAGATACACGATCAGGAAGATGAACGCGACCAGGTACGCTCCCAGGTCGAGCAACTGCATCGCCGGGTTGCCATTTTGCGCGAGCGACAAGCTCTGAGCGATACGCAACTGGCTGAATTGGCAGGTGAGATTCCCGATTTGGAACAGCAGCAAGCCGTTGCTCAGCAAGATTTGGCGCAAGCGATGGCCGATTTGGAAGCGGCGCAAGCTGACTTGCAGGCAGAACAGGCAGAGCTTGCTGCGTTTGACGTCAGCTTTAAGGAGCAGCAGAGCGCAGTCGAACGGTGGCGCAGCACAGTGGCTGAGTTGGAACGCAAACGGCAATCAGCACAACAGAAGCACGATCAGTTGGCCGGGCAACTGACGCAATTGGGTGAACGACTGCAGGAACGGCGCGACGAAGTTGTCGATGCGGCTGTCCCGCTCAAAATGGTGCAACGCATCGAGCAGTTGACTGCCGGTCTGGACGCTTTGGTGCAGCAGCACACAGCGATACAGGCGCAGCTCAGCGAAAAACAAGCGCAGCAGCAAGACAAGGCGCGTTTGCTGAAGCAGTGGCGTCGTGAAGAAACTGAGCTGCGGCGGCAGTTGGAGCAGCTGGGCAAGGACCTGGCGCGTCTGGAGACGCGGCGCGATATGCTCAGTCAAATGCGCCAGAAGTCGGTCAAGATCAGCGGTGATGTGACGGTAATCGGCCGATTGGCCCAATTGCTGACTATCCCTCCTGATTTAACGGTGGCGATTGAAGCGGCATTGAGCGCACGCCTTGGTGCCCTCATCGTGCCGGATGAGACCGCTTTGTGGCAGCTTGTCGAGCAAAATCGCGGCCAGGCGTTGATCGTGGCAGCGCAGCAGCGTCTGTCTATTGCCGCTGCGTTGCCGGCACCCGATCATCCGGCTGTAATCGGGTGGGCGCACGATCTCGTTTCGGCCGAAAAAGAGGCCGCTCCGATCGTCGCCGCATTTCTCAACCGCACATTGGTGGTTGCCGATGCAGCAGCCGCATTTGATCTGGTGCACCACATGCCTGCCGGTGTCACGCTCGTCGCTCTTGATGGTTTGGTCGTCCACAGTGGCGGTATTGTTGAAACGCATTCGGCCGATAATGGTGCGACGATATTGCAGCAAGAGCGCGACTGGCGTGATGCCGTTGCTGCGGTTGCTGCCATACAGCAGGACATTGTGAGCCTGCAAGCCGAAATCGATGCCAAATCCAAAACCATTGCAGCCGAACAAGAGTCACTCGATTCCCTGAACCGCAGCATGTCTGCTGTGCGTCTTAAAGAGCAGGAAAACGCACGCGGGCGTACATTGCAGCAGCGTGATTTGGAGCTGGCCCAACAGCAGTTGGCTGTCCTGGAGCGGCAAAGTGCTTCGCGTGATGATGATATCGAACGGTTGACAAAGCGCATTGCTCAAATCGAAAGGGATTCGGCCGAATTGATTGCAGCCAACGAGATCATAGACGCCGAATTGGAAACCGCCCGTGCCGCACTGGCCGCATTGCCGATGATTGAAGCAGAACAACAGCGTACCGCACGCCGACAAAGCATCGAGGCAGCCGGCACGATTGTCGCCGGTCGCCGTGCCGTTGCTGATAGCCGTCGTGCCACACTCGGTCAAATCGAGTCACGTCTGCGCCGACAACAAGCGCGCCAGACTGAATTGCGCCGGCAAAAAGCAGACATCGATCTGGCGGGAGAAGAACAGCAATTGCATGCCCTGCAATTGGCCGTAGACACTTTGGACACCAGCATCAAGCCACTGCGCGACCAACGTGCGCAACTCGTGCGTATGGTCACCGATCTCGAAGCCGACATTGCCGTGCGCCAGCGTCGCGCCCATCAACTCGAAACAGAATACACCGAGGCACGCGTGGCGTTTGCACAGGCCGAAAGCCGTCTCGATGGGCTGAAAGAACGCATTCACGCTGATTTTGGCGTCGTTGCTCTCAGCCATGACGATGATGAGACAGTGCAGGAACCATTGCCAATCGGCGAACTGGTTGAACAATTGCCTGTCGTCGATGAATTGCCGGAAGATTTGGAAGAGAGTATCCAGAAACGCCGTGCCCAGTTACAGCGCATGGGTGCGATCAATCCGGACGCGCCTCAGGAATATGATGAGACGTTTGCACGTGTGGAATTCATGGAACAGCAGTTGGTGGATTTGAAGCAAACGGAAGAACAGTTGCGCGGTGTGATCGCTGATCTGGATGAATTGACATCGCGTGAGTTTGTGGCAACGGTGGAGCGGGTCAATGTTGTATTTGGCGATTTGTTTCGTCAGTTGTTTGGCGGTGGTTCGGCCGAATTGATCCTGACCGATCCGGATGATTTGACGGTGAGCGGTGTCGATATTGTTGCCCGGCTGCCTCGTCGTCGAGAGCAGGGGCTGGCCGTTTTGTCTGGTGGCGAACGCTCGTTGACCGCAGCAGCGCTCGTCTTTTCGCTGTTGACCGTTTCGCCGCCGCCGTTTTGCGTCATGGACGAAGTGGATGCGGCCCTCGACGAAGCCAACATTACGCGATTCCGCGATGTGCTGCGCGAGTTGAGTTTGCGCACACAATTTATTGTCATCACCCACAATCGCGGCACGGTGCAGGCAGCCAATACGTTGTATGGCATCAGCATGGGGAGTGACAGTACGAGTCAGGTCATTTCGATGCGTATGGAAGATTACGTCGAGGATGATGACGTGTAAACGACGCACATTTTCTGAATTCTATCCCTGACGATGATTCAACCCAGCCAGGCCAAGCAATACACCATTGAGGTACCCACATTTTCCGGGCCGCTCGATTTGCTGTTGCATTTGATTGACCGCGATGAACTGGACGTTACCGTCATTTCGCTGGCAAAAGTCACGCAGCAATATTTGGCACAGGTCGAATTGTTGAAAGAAGACAAAGTGCCGCAGTTGATCGATTTCATCGTTGTGGGCGCACGCCTGATGTTGATCAAGAGCCGTGCGCTGCTGCCGACGCCTCCCGTGACGCTGGAAGGGGAGGAAGAGGAGGACCCGGCTGAGGCGTTGTTGCGCCAGTTGCGTGTTTACAAGCAGTTCAAGCGTTCGGCCGATTATTTGCAGCAACGAGAATCGGCCGAAATGCGCACTTACGTTCGCGTATCCCCACCGGTGAAAATCGACGGCAAACTCGATTTGTCCGGTGTTACAACCGAAACATTGCTGCTGACCATGATGACCATATTGCAGCGTCACGAGCAGCGCCGCGAAAGCGTTTCCGTCGCTGCCCCACGCGTACTCACGATTGAAGATCAGATTGCCAAACTACGCATGACGGCACGCACCCGGCACCGCTTTCCGTTTTCAGCATTACTCTCCGGAGCAACCACACGCATCGAGCTATCAGTCACTTTGCTGGCCGTACTCGAATTAATCAAGCGTCACGAGATTACCGCCGAACAACAACTGCTCTTTGGCCCCATTGAGATCAATCGCGGCGAGCCGGTTTCAGAACAACCCTGAAATGATAGGTGTCGGAGTGCGTGCCACACGCTAGCTGCCAAGTGCCGCATTATTGATCCCCACGTTTAGCAACGGCAAATACTGCGTATGGCCTACGTTCTAAGTGTTCGCCAATAATTCCATGCTATAATTTCGACATTTCAGCACCCGAATCTGGGTCAGTGAGTGAGGTGATAATCGCTATGACTGATTTTAGCAACATTATCGATGTCGATGAAGGGTCATTTGACGAGGATGTGTTACAACAATCGTGGGATGTTCCCGTCGTTGTTGATTTCTGGGCACCGTGGTGCGGTCCGTGTCGTATGTTGGGGCCAATGTTAGAACAGTTAGCCAATGAACCGGGCGCCAGTTTTATCCTGGCTAAAGTCAATGTAGACGACAATCCCAATCTTTCGATTCAATGTGGTATTCGCAGTATCCCAGCCGTCAAAGCGTATGTGCGAGGACAAATTGCTGCCGAGTTTACAGGTATGCAACCAGAGCCGATTTTGCGCCAGTTTCTGAGTAAGATTGCGCCTAATGAGGAGGATTTTGTCCTCAATGAAGCGTTGAGCTTGATGGCGACCCATCATTGGGACGAAGCTGAGGAAGCGTTTCGCGCCATTCTCGATGAGTATCCGAATGATACGCGTGCGGCGTTGGGTCTGGCGCGGGTTTTGCTGCGTCGTGGGAACGGTGAGGAAGCTGAAGAGCAATTGCAACGCTGTCGCAATGGGCAGGAATTGGCGCAATCAGAATTGTTACAGCCACTGGCCGGTTTTTTGATTCAGTATGCTGATGGCTGGGACGATGATGATCCGTCTCTGATTGAGATGCAGTATCGGCAGGCGGCGCGATTGTTTGCACGCCAAAATGTCGAAGCAGCGCTGGATGGCTTGATAGATGTGTTGCGCCAGGATAAGCGCTACCGCAAAGGTGAAGTGCGCAAGGTTATTCTGGCGATTTTTGAATTGCTGGGAGATGATGATGAGTTGACCCGCCAATATCGCCAGGAATTGGCAATGGTCTTGTTTTAACGCGATGTAAAAACCGAGTTTCTCACTGAAACTCGGTTTTTTGTTTATCGCTATCTGCTGAATACAACGGGAATGCTGATCTCATACGTAGTCATTCCGACACAGGATTGCACGAGTACGTTGTCGATATCCCAGCCGTCGCGCAACTCAAATCCGTCTGTTCCAAACTGAAAACGAAACTGGACGTCGTTGCCGATGTAGTCGTCCAGTGTGACGACTGCGTTGAGCCATTCCTGCGGATCACCACACCATGCGTTGCGACCGCCGAGTGGGTTGTTGTAATCGGCCGAAACCACGCCATCATACGGGTCTGTCAACAATTCAGTATCCAATTGTGTCCATGTCGCGCCGTTATCGGCCGAAATTTCCAGCAAAGCGCCATCATAACATCCGTCATCCGGAGCCGGAATAGCTTCGATACGCTGCTGGTTGAAGAATTGTAATGTAACCTGCTCTAATTCTGCGGGAATGGCCACGACTGGTGACAGCAAGACCTGTTCATTCGCTCCACCCAGTAAGTCAGAAGCATGATAACCGACTGAACCGTATAAGCCGTTGCCGACGAGTAATTCCCATGTATCCTGGCTGTTTTCGTCCAATGTGCCATGAGTCCAGCCCGATGCACCCGATTCAAAGTCGTCAAAATAGATAGTTTGGGGCAGCGAACCCGGTGTACAGAGTGCGGCTGACGCGACGGTGCGCAGGGTTGATGTGGTTGACACAGGCCCTGTGCCGCATGCGTTACCGGGTGTGACCCGCCAATAGTAGGTTGTAAAGTCGGCCAAGTCGCTGTCGAGTGTGTAAGAGGGGGATGTTGTTTCGGCCGAAGCAACGATGTCAGAGAAAGCTGCATCCGTAGCAATCTCGATCAAATACGTGGTCGCGTTGGTATTTTCGGTCCATGTAAATGTCGGGCGCAGCGGCGCATCAACTGTATTGTTGACAGGTGAAATCAATGTCACCGATGTGATCAATGGATCCATAACGTCCAATCCCACTATTTCAGTATGGACTAAAGACGGATCCATACTGGCGCTGCCGATTACCTCGAATGTATACGCACCACTGGTTGCCCCCGTAACGCTCATTGTGCTACTGCCGGTTGGCGTGACAATTGTCGGATCAAATTCAATCACGCCAGGATTGTCGTTTGCTGACAACTCGACATCATCGGAAAAACTTCCCAGCGCAGTGACATCGACTCTGTAAATTGCCGAATCGGCCGAACATGCGACCTGATGCGCAGGTTCAACCGCAAGGACAAAGTCAGAACCGGTTCCACAATTACTAAACTTGAATGCGGCGATACGTGTGGACCAACCACCGGATACGCCATCAACCGAATTGTATTCGCCGGTAAACCAGAATGTGCAATCATCAACCGGGTCAACCGTCATTGCACTGTAATCACCATAGCGATTGCTAATGCTCGTATCACTTCCGTCAACCAGCACATATTCACCTTGTGGCAATGTACCCAACGGGTCCGATGCCAGGCGGCCTGCATAACGCAAACCCGGGTATACAGTGGTGCCGTTGGCAACATTGTAAGCCAACGCCAGGTTACCTGAACTGTCCATAGCAATCGAACCCATCCAGCGGTTAATAGCGCCATTGTCCGGTGAATACGTTCCTTCCTGATACAATGACCATGCTGCCGCACCACTGCGACGCAGTTCAAACCAGCGCACACCGGCCTCATCATTCCCGGTAACGTCTGTTGCAAAGTTGCCGACCAGCGTTTCGTGCGTGCCGAAATTGCGGTATTGCAACCGCCACATGATTACTTCGCGCAACGGGTCAAGTGGTGGAATATCCGGTTCGACAATGCACTCGAATGAGAACAAACCACACAAATCTGAGTCAAACTCGGCCACAGATATATTGGCGCTTTGTGTGAATGTCGAATTGGTCGGATTGAACCAATCGACAGAAAAAGCCCATACTTCCAGAAAATCCTGAGTGGGAAAACCAGCCGGGCCATGGGCTTCTGTGTCCCGGTGGCGCATGAAATAGGCCGGCGAGCCGGCTGGTGGCGGGGTTGCGCCGTCCCAATCACCAGGTGTCAACGCTTGAAAGCCAAACCCCGCCAGGGGAGGCGCTGTAAATCGCTGCACACTCGCTGTTTCACCGGAGAGCATGGCTGATCGATCTAGTGCATAGACAGCAGGTGTTGCGACAGATGTAGATTCGTTTGTCGTCACATAATAGGCATCTGGCCAGACGGCGTATTTGGGATAATCGGGGAAGCTCGGCGTTTGAAATGCATAGACGTAGTAAGAACCGGTCGGGTCGCTGCCTTGTGAAATATAGACGCAGAGATAATTGCCCGATACTGAAAATTCACTGAGTAACCAACGTTCTGCCAACTGATCAAACAGCACGATTGGATCGCCAAAACCGTTACCACAATTGCCAGTTGCAAGCTGATCAAGCTTGAACGTCATGACGCCAGCGCCGGTGTCTTTGTCATAGATGGCGACGGCTGCTCCACCTGAGTTGTTGACCATTTGCACATAGTGCTGCAATCCGACGGCGCCGACTGTGTCAGGCGGATTGACAAGACCATAAGGTTGCCCGTCGAAGTTGAGCAGCGGTGTGGCGAATGTCATATCGGCCGAACCGGAAATGGCATTTTGTGCTACTAACAGCGGATCGGGGCCGCCGGAGATGCGCAATCCACTATCATGAAAGCCGAGTGGCGCCATTCGCGGATTGATCTCACGATCCAGCGTCGGTTCAATTTGATAAGGTGGCAGATCGCGGGCAGGGATGGTGATCTGCGGCGCGATCTGTGTGTATATGTTGTTCTGATTTTGCGTCTGGTGTATCTGGTTTTGAGTAGTTGCAGGTGCACGCTCAGCGTTTGCCGGGGCTTCAGGAACTGGTTGTAACCAGATCGCTGATACGACGACTGATAACAGGAGGATACCGACGAGAATTCGGCCGAATTTCATAATAAGCCTCCCCTAAGGTTTTTTAGTCAACTTACAGAACGTACGCGAAAGTAGGGAATCGGTCAATAGAAAAAGGCGGTCTGGGTACAACGCTCAGACCGCCTTTAAATATTGTGAAATGTGAGCAGGATATCGGCCGAAACCCTGCCCACCTCATTGCATACTACGCCTTACGACGAGAGACAAACGCAGCGCCAAGCAGGGCCACAGCCAGGACAGCGACCAACACCAACGGCAACGCCGTGCTGCTGCCACCACCAAAGCCGGACAAACCAGCCGAAGTCGGCGCTTGCGTCACCGCTTCCACCGGGCCATGGGCAAACGTCGTGCCATCCGTCGCCACCGCTTCTACCCAGTAGTAGAAGATACCGGCACCGACCGCACTGTCCGTGAAGCTGTACGACGCACCGGCACCAGCCGACGCCGTACTCGCAATCAACGCACCGTTCACCATCTCACCCAGCGCATCGGCCGACACACTGCGATAGACATTGAAGCCCGCATTCGCCACTTCCGCAGCCGTCTCCCAGGCCACCGTCACCGACCCGTCCGCATTCACCGTCGCGCTCAGGTCCGCCATCTCGACAGCCGTCGGCGGTTCCTCAACCCACAGTTGCAGCAAGACCGTCACCAACGGATTCTGGGGGTCATTGCTCTCGACACACAACGTGCCTTCATACTCACCCGGCAGCAAACCGGTCGAGTCAAACGTCACCGTCACCGTGTCACTGCCCATCGCCGGCGTCGTGCCCATATCCGGCGCAACCGAAGCCCAGCTGATGTCCGAAGCCACGTCACAGACCTCCGGCGGTGGCGGCGTGCCACCCTCGATAGCCAGGAACGAAAGCTGCGTCAAACCGCCCGGTACCGCTGAGCCGAGGATACCCTCAAACTGCGTATTGCCGTTGCCCAGATTCACCGAGCGCAGCTCAGCCTGGAACGTACCACTGTTGAAGGCTGCCATGTACATCGTGCCGGAGGCTGAATCGTAATCCATCCCCTGACCGAAGTTGGCATCGAACCCAATCGAGCCGATCACCGTGCCCGCACCCGTCGCCGGATTGACCGACAGCAGCACGTCATTGACGATGTCATAGGTGTACAAATCACCGGCATCCGTAAACGCCAGCGCGATCGCCGCCGGCGCATTGGTCACCGTACCCACCGGTGTCGCCGTCAGACTGCCAAAGTCAACCGTGTACAGGTTTGACGACGCGACATCGGTCGTCACCACGTAGAAGACACCGGTGTTCGGGTCTTGCGACATACCACTGGGGTCTTGCGCAAAGCCGGCCACAGGGCCCAACGGGGTGATGACACCCGTCATCACATTGGCTTCATACGCCACCTGTCCGTCGAAGAAGTAAACGTTGTCCGTGCCGTCATCCATCGCACCCGCGCCGGGGAACGTCGTCCAGACGTACGGCGCCACAGGCGTCAACACTTCCGGCACATCCAGGTCGAAGCCGTCGAAGTTATTCGTCTGCGTTTCCGTGCCGTAAGCCATCGAGCCGAGCAGCGCATTCAAGCCGGGGCCTTTGCTCACCGGGGCATTGGCAGCCGCCGGTGGTGCACCGGCCGACGCAGCGTACGGGCCACGCGGGAAGTTGCCGTCGCTGGCCGGAATGGCCGGGAACGCGGCATCTTCGTAGATGTTCCAGTCGAGGTCGGCATCACCCAGGTTGTTGATGTTGAACGTCTCATCGTTGGTCGTGTTCGTCTGTTGTGACGAGTGGACCGTGTCCGGGTCGACTTCGATGATCGGTCCGACACCGGCGTCAGCACAGGTCAGCGACACGTCGTCGACTTGCGCCCACCAGTCCCAGCCCAGGCCGGCATAGCGGAAGCGCACGAGGACGTTGGCGTTGCCGCCATAGCTGCTCAGGTCAACGGAGGCGATTTCGTTGTGGTCACTGTTCCACGACAGTTCGCTCGTCCAGGTGGCACCGCCGTCAGTGGAGACTTCCACCGAGAACATGTCGCCGCCGGACGCGTCGATGTCGTTGTAGTTGACCGCAAAGTCGAGTGAAACGGAGTTGTAACCAGTCAGGTCGATGGCGTTGGTCACCAGCGAGGTGTCGTACGGATCGCCGGGGACGTTGGTCTCGTCGGAGTCAGCACAGGCTGCTTCGCCGCTGCCCAATGTCTGGTTGCCGCCGTTGTCGCATGCTGCCAGGTCGTCGGTTGTCGACCAGTAGACGGTGCCGAACGGGGTGTCAACCGACCAGCTTGCCGGCAGACCGCTTTCGAACGCGATTGGATCGTTGTTGCAGACGAGGTCGGCACCAACCGGTGTCTCGACGGTCAGTGAGACCGGCACTTCGACCAATGGGGTGACCGGGTCGTTGCTCTCGACGCACAGGGCACCTTCGTACGTGCCGTCGGCCAATCCGGTCGAGTCAAAGGTCACGGAAACGGTGTCTGTGCCTGCCGGTGGCGTCGTGCCCATGTCGGGGGCTACAGAGGCCCAGCCGATGTCTTCGGGGGCATCACATGCCTGTCCACCACCACCCATGGTGGTGTCACCGGTCACATTCATGACGATGTGCATACCCGGGAAGCCCAGGTCGCCGGTCGGCAGTGGTTCCGGTACGCCACAGGCAGCTGCGGCCAGATAGCTCGGGCCTGTCTGTCCGTCCGGATTGGAACCGATGAAGAAGCTGTTGCCTGTTGTCTGGCCGTCTGGTGTGAAGATTTCCACGACCAGGACGGAACCGGCCGGCGCTGTGCCGGTGACAGACGCTGTCCACAGGGTGAGGGATTGGTCGCTCACGGTGGTGTCGGTGCTGCCGATTGGCGTCAGGTTGCCGAAGGTCAACGGCGCATTGGGGTCGGTAAGGGTGTACAGGTTGACGCTGATCGGCTGGCTGCCGGTAGCGCCCAGTGCCTGTTCGATGCCGATCTCCACTTCGGTGACGTCGAAGTTGTCGGTGATGCCGAACGAATCGAGGTCAAAGACGCGCAGGTAGCTGTTGTCTGTGTGCAGTCCGCCGGCGTTGCAGGAGACTGAGTTGAACTGGACGATGTTGTTGGTCGCCGAGTGGGTGATGGTGACCAGGTCGCGGTTGGCCTGGCTTTCCGGTGTCGCGCGGACGCCGGTGCCGGTGCCGGCTGCGGCCAGTCCCGCTACGCCGTTGGCACCTACGGTGGCAATCTCACGACCCGCGCTGACGGGGCGCATGACGGAAGCATCTTCGTAAATGCTCCAGTCGAGGTCGGCACCGCCGACGTTGCTGATGTCGAGGTCTTGCATGGTCGTGGTGTCTGGCGGCTGTGTCGCGGCCAGTGAACCGGGGTTGACATTGATAATGGGATCGCCGCCACCCGCTTCACAGGTTAGCGCTACGTCGTCGACTTGTGCCCACCAGTTCCAGCCTTCGCCGTAGTAGCGGAAGCGTGCCTGGACGTCGGCGTTACCGGCGTAAGCACTCAAGTCGAGCGAGACGTTTTCGCCGCCGTTGTTGTGGTTTGTATCCCACAACAGTTCCTGGGTCCAGGTCGCGCCGTTGTCTGTGGAGATTTCAACGGCAAAGTAGTCATCCGGATTGATGTAAATCTGGAATGCTGCCGCGAAATCGAGGGAGACTGTACTGTAGCCGGTCAGGTCAAACGAATTGGTCACCAGGGAGGTGTCGTAGGGATCGCCGGCCTGGTTGGTTTGGTCTGCATCGGCACAGGCTGCCGCGCCGCTACCGGGGGTTTGGTTGCCACCGTTGTCGCAGGCTGCCAGGTCGTCGGTTGTCGACCAGTAGACGGGACCGAACGGGGTGTCGACGACCCAACTGTCGGGCAGACCCAGTTCAAAGCCGACGGCAGGTCCGTTGCAGGAGATGGTTTCGCCTTCGAGTGTGGTGAAGCTCCATTCGGCCGAAGTCGCACCGACCCCGCAGATATTGTTGGCAGTCACCCGCCACCAGTAGGTGGTGAGGATGTCGAGCGGTGCACCGGGCGTGTAGCTCGTCCCGGCGACTGTGGCGGAATCAATGATATTGGTGAAACCGGCGTCATCGGCGATTTCAATGGTGTAGTCGGTGGCGTCGGCTACCGCGTTCCAGGTAAAGGTCGGCAGCACCGGCACATCGACAGCGCCGTCAGCCGGAGAGACCAGGGTGGGGGCAGCGGGTACGCCGTCAAAGACGTTGAGCGAGACCGTATTGGTCTTCATATTGCCGCCACTGTCGCCGACGACGTCGAAGGTGTAGTTGCCGGCAGTCGCGCCGCTGATTGTCAGCGTGCTGTCGTTGCCGGGGGTCACCGGGTTGGGGACAAAGCTCTCTGTGCCGGGGTTGCCGACGGTGGAGAGGTCGATGGGCGTGTTGTAACCGGAGATGGAGCCGGTGGACACGGTGTAGATGGCGTCGTCCGGTTCGCAGATATCCTGTGATGCCGGTGACGTCGACATCGTGTAGTCCGGCGAACCGCATTCGTCAAACCGGAACGCACCAATACGCGTCGACCATTGGCTGGCTGGATTGTATTCGCCGGTAAACCAGAAAGTACAATCGTCAACAGGGTCAATGCTCATGGCAGCATAGTCGCCGTAACGGTTGCTGCCATTCGAGGCAGAGCCACTAACCAATGTGTATTCGCCTTGTGGCAATGTGCCTAGCGGATCGCTGGCGAGACGGCCAGCATAGCGCAGCGATGGGAATGTGCTGCCGCTGGATACGTTGTAACCTAGTGCAATGTTACCTGCACCATCCATGGCAATCGCGCCCATCCAGCGACTATTGCTATCAGGCGCATACGTGCCTTCCTGAAATACGGACCAACCGGCAACAGCGGTTTGCCGCAGTTCGAACCAGCGCACACCGGCATCATCATTGCCGCTTGCATCAGTGACAAGGTTTCCAACCAGTGTTTCATGGTCACCAAAGTTGCGGTATGCCAACCGGAACATGACTACTTCGCGCAACGGGTCGAGTGAATTGCTGGCACATTTGGGTACGCCAGGCATAGCGATAGCTGAGAAAGAGGTCAGGCCACATAAGTTGGAATCAAACTCGGCAACTGGTACATCGGGGAGTTTTGTAAAGGTAGAATTGCCTGGGTTATTCCAATCGACGTCGAAAGCAAATATCTCGAGGCAGTCCTGCGTGCCGGTATTGGCGCAGTTGCCGTTGGCTTCTGTGTCGCGATGGCGCATGATATAGCCAGGTGCGCCGGCAGGTGGTGGTGTTGCACCATCCAAATCGGCCGGTGTCATTGCCTCGAAACCGAATCCAGGCAAGCCAGGTGCTGTAAACCGCTGGCTGGTGGCTGCGTTGCCAACGAGCATATTATCGCGGTCCAATGCGTAGGCGGCTGGGCTGTTCTCATTGGTTGTGACGTAGTACGCATCCGTCCAAACACCGTATTTGGGGTAATCGGGGAAGCTGGGTGTGTTGAATTGATAGGAGTAATATGCTCCTGATGGGTCGGGTGTCTGGGAAATGAAGACGCAAAGACTGCTACCTGGCCCAAATTCGCTGAGCAACCAGCGGTCAGCCAATTGATCGTAGAGCACAATGGGGTCACCGGAGCCGGTGGAGCAGCCACCCAGTTGTGTCAGATCAAATTGATCGGTCATTGTCCCGGTGGTTTTGTCGTAGATGGCGACCAGTGTCGCGTTAATCATCTGGACATAATGGTTGGTGCCAATGTCACCGACGGTGTCCGGTGGATTGAGGAAGGTGTAGCCCTGTCCTTCAAAGTTATGAATAGGCGTATCAAATCCCTGGGCAGATGGTGGCGGGGCGTTCAACTGCACATCCAGCAGCGGGTCGCGGCTACCGGGGATAATAACGTCTTTAGCAGTTTGGCCGGAATAATCAATGCGCGGATTGATTTCGCGGTCGAGGGTTGGCTCGATGACGACCGGTGGCAAGTCGCGTGCCGCTGCCGTCAATACGGGATAGACTGGATCGCTGACGATGACTTCGCCATACGATTCGGCCGATGGTTGCAGCCCGCCATCCGGACTGCGCATCGCGCCGCGCAATGCAGCCGTCGAGTCGCCGGGTTGCAAGAACACGATGCACGCCACCGCAATCAGCAGCGCACTACCTAAAAACAAACGTACGATTTTCATACACTGGCCTCCTATAGTCTGTGTATTGCCATGCGTAAGCTTTCCTGGGGAATCCACAGGGTAAACCACCGGCCAGCTACGCCTAGACTACTATTGCTGCCAGAATGTTCTGACAACAAATCAAAAACGAGTTTAGATGGTTGCTTGAGCACTAAGTTAACAAAACGAGTTCGGATAAAGTCGCTATAAGAGCATGCAGCAGCTTTTCTTAAATATTACCCCAAGCGATTGCATGCTATGTCGAAGTTTGTTGGCGTAAACAGATTAACCGCCAATAAGAGTATAGCAGGTTCTCATATGTTTGTTAAGAAGGATCTACTGTCATATCAATGCATTGGGATGCAAGGTTTACTTTGGGGAAAGTGCGTATTACCGAAAATGAAAGTGGGCAATCAACGCCATGACGTAGATTGCCCACTCCGTTTATTCTGCCACAATCGGCCGATTACGGTGTCTCAGTCCACTCCAATTGGGATTCAAGCACCGAGCAGGAAATCGTCTGCGTCGTCACACCCTGGAACGGATCAAACGTATAGCCGGGAGCTGTGATATTGTCAACTGTAATGGTGCAGTTGCCGCCACCGGCGGTCGCTTGCTGGTATTTTGCCCAACCATTGCCGTTTGCAACAGCGCTAGGCATAGTCGTACCGTCTGGTAATGTCAAGGTCACATCCACGACAGCGCCAGCGACAGGCGTCATTGCAACGGGATCGACTGCCTGGACTTTGGCCAGATACAGACCTGGGAAGTTGGGGTGGTTGTAAATGGATTTGATCTTGCGTGAAATAACTGTGTCAGTGCCACCGCCACCGCACTCGTCAAAGCGGAAAGCGGCAATGCGCGTTGACCATTGGCTGGTTGCATTGTATTCGCCCGTAAACCAAAACGTACAATCATCAATCGGATCGATGCTCATGGCTGCATAGTCGCCATAACGGCTGCTGCCATTGACACCGCTGCCGTTCACAATGACATACTCGCCTTGCGGCAAGGTGCCCAACGGATCGCCGGCAAGTCGACCGGCGTAGCGCAATGATGGAAATGTAGCGCTACCGGAAACATTGTAGCCGAGGGCGATATTCCCGTCACCATCCATGGCAATCGATCCCATCCAGCGACCATTGCTATCGGGTGCATACGTCCCTTCCTGATGAACTGACCAATTGGATGCACCTGACTTGCGCAATTCAAACCAGCGTACACCGGCGTCATTGTTACCGCTGGCATCGGTGACGAGATTGCCGACCATGGTCTCATGGTCGCCAAAGTTGCGATACGCCAGGCGGAACATGATGACTTCGCGCAATGGGTCGAGCGAATTGAAGGCACATTTGGCAACGCCGGGCATGGGGATGCCGGAGAAAGCGGTCAAGCCACAGATATTCGAGTCGAATTCGGTCATGGCGACATCGGGCAATTTGGTGAAGGTCGAGTTACCGGGATTGCTCCAGTCAACATCAAAGGCAAAGAGTTCCAGGCAATCCTGTGCGCCGGTGTCAGCACAATTGCCGTGTGCTTCTGTGTCGCGATGACGCATGAAGATGCCAGGCGCACCAGCAGGCGGCGGCATAGCGCCATCCCAATCGGCCGGTGTCATTGCCTCAAAACCGAAACCAGGCAAACCAGGTGCGGTAAACCGCTGGCTGGTCGCTACATTGCCCGCGAGCATGTTGGTGCGGTCCAGAGCATAGGCAGCCGGACTGCTCTCGTTCGTTGTGGCGTAGTATGCATCTGTCCAAACGCCGTATTTGGGATAGTCGGGGAAGCTGGGTGTATTGAATTTGTAGGAGTAATACGCCCCAGATGGATCAGGTGTTTGTGAAATGAGAACACAGAGGCTGTTACCGGGGCCAAATTCGCTGAGCAACCACCGGTCAGCCATGTGGTCGTAGAGCACAATCGGGTCGCCGGCGCCGGTTGTACAACCACCCAATGCGGTCAGACTGAATTGATTGATCATGTTGCCGGTAGTCTTGTCATAGACAGCAACCAGCGTGGCGTTGATCATCTGGACATAATGATTGGTACCAATATCGCCAACGGTGTCGGGCGGATTGAGGAAAGTGTAGCCTTGTCCGTTGAAGTTGAAGATGGGGGTATCAAAGCCGGAAGCGGACGGCGGCGGTGCATTCAACTGAATGTCCAGGAGGGGATCACGGTTACCGGGAACATCAACCGTGCTAGCGGTTTGGCCGGAATGATCCATCCGTGGATTGATTTCGCGGTCAAGTGTTGGTTCGATGACAACGGGCGGCAAGTCACGTGCTGCTGCTGTCAATACGGGATAGACTGGATCGCTGACGATGACTTCACCTACTGGTTCGGCCGATACCTGTTGTTGCCCGGTATTTGGACTGCGTAAGTTTTCACGCAAGGCAGCCATTGAGTCACCGGGTTGCAAAAACACAATGCACGCGACCAAAATTAGTAGCGTGCTACCAAAAACCAAACGTCCGATTTTCATATCACTACACTCTCCTTACAAATTATGTGTTGCGGTGCGTAGTGCCGCTCGTCTTTCCCCTATGTGGTAAGACGAGTGCCTGCGCTTTGATAGTACTTGCCGGCAGCAGTTGCTGACGGCAGATCAAGAAACGAATTGAGATAGATTGTTACCTGATAAGTTCACAGCCAGGATTTGGATGAAGTCGTTATGGTGTGTGTGTAGCGGCTGCTCGCTATTGCCCCTAGCCGTTACACGCTGTGTTGAAATCTGTTGACAGGTGCAGACTAATTGTTAGCAGAGTATAACAGGTTATCCATCGTCTGTTAACCTGTTTTTCGGCCGAATCGCGCTCTTTTCTGCTCACGGTTGCAGACTATTTTGATCGAAGTACGTTTGTGTGCGCGAAATGGCAGTCCGGGCAGCTTCTTCGGCCGAAATTTGTCCATAAAATGCGCGTTCAATCTCATTGCCTGCCGTTTCTTCAATTGCAATCCAGGTCGACATAATCGGCACACGTCCCAACGACGGGATGCTATCGATAAAGACCCGACTGTTGGCTGGTGGCTGAGCAGGATCGAGGAAGAGTGGCGATTCCGCTACAGACCGCAGTGAGGGTACGGTGCGTCCGGATGGCGCAACGATTGATTGCCCTTCGGCCGAATTGGCAAATTCGATAAACGTCCAGGCAGCATCCTTGTTTTCAGTAGCGGCAGCCATACAGTAGCCATCGCTGTGTAGAATACCGGCCGGGCGACGACTGAACGGCAGCGGAGCAACGTCCCAGGTGAACGAGTCGATGGTGCGATACGTGGGCACTCCGCGTCGGCTGTTGAAAATCATGCCCAATGTGCCGTTGAGAAAACGGGATTGGGACGTTTCGGCCGATTCTGCCGCCGCATCCGGCACAACACCTTCCACGACCTGTAAATCGACAAACCATTGCAGCGCATCCAGTGACACGGGTTCGTCCAGCGTTAGCTGAGTAGGATTGCTCTCATTGTCCACCAGCCGTCCGCCGTTTTGCCAGATGAATGGTGCCAGGCGGAACAAATTAGGCTCAATTCCGACGCCGTATTGATCAACCACACCGTCGCCGTCGGTGTCCTGTGTGAGGGCGCGGGCGGCGTCGAGAAAGGCATCCCATGACCAATTGCTCGACGGATAGGGGATATTTGCTGCGTCAAACAGGTCGCGGTTGTAGTAAACGACAAGGCTGGAGATGTTTTGCGGTATACACCACAAATCACCCTGCCATTTGAAGGAGTCGATGGTGATGGGAAAGAAATCGGATTCGGCAATCACTTCGGACGCCGCCATGTAGTCGCTGAGTGGTTCCAGGCCACCCTGATCGGCAAAGGTGCCGAAGCGCCGGTAGTTGAGCAGCATAATGTCGGGCGGTTCACCGCTGGAAAAAGCGGCGGCCAAACGGCGTCGGTAGTCACCCTGGTCGGGAATGTGTTGCAGGGCAACCTCGATCGCCGGATGTTGGTTCTCGAATTCGGTGACGAGTGCTTCGTAGGCTGCCAATTCGGCCGAATCGCCAAATACCATGAATGAAACAGGCGTTTTTTCGGCCGAATCGCACCCCACCAAAACGCCTAATGCCAACACCAACAGCACCAGTAAGAACTTGTTACGCATCACATTGCTCCAAGATATGTTAAATCAAAAACGCCACTTTAGGAATTAATCGGGCACGTATCCTTATATCGTTGATCAACCGCGGTCAAACAGATTGGCAACTGAGAAATCACTGAGGAAAAAGCGTTGCAGCACAATAAAAAGCACGATGACCGGCACTGTCATGATCACCGCACCGGCCATCAGCAACGGCCAATTGGTCGCATCAAACTGTTTGAGAATCTGCAAGCCGACCGGCAATGTATACCATGCTGTGTCGAAGATATATAGAACGGGGCTGACAAAATCACTCCAATAGAGGACAAATGTCAGAATGACGACGCCAATTGTTGTTCCTCGTGCCAATGGCAGGGCAATACGTCGCCATGACATAACGGCCGAAGCGCCATCCAGCCGTGCCGCTTCAAATGTTTCCTGCGGCACTCGACGGAAATTCCAGTAATACAAGAGTACAAACAGGGGACTGCTGGCGGCAAATGCGGGCGCGACCAACGCCCAAATCGTATCGAGCAGACCCAGCCAACTCAAAATTTGGAACCGGAAAAGCCATACCGACGCACCGGGGATCATCAGCAGCAGCACGCTGAAAATCAGCAGACGGCGCTGTGCTTTATTTGAAAGTTGTGACATGGCAAAACCGGCTAGCGATGCTGTCAGCAACGTGATCGGCACAGCCAGGGCAACGACCAGCAGCGAATTGCGCAGATAACGCGCCATCGGTACCAGCTCAAAGATGAAGCCGTAGTTGCCCCACTGCGCATCGCGCGGCCACCAGGTGACGGTATTGGGCGGCGGTGCGCCGACGGTGCGCAGCGACGTGCCGGCCGCCCAAAACAAGGGCAATAAAAACAGCACTGTAATGGCTATGGCGACGGCGTGATGGGTTCCGATACGGATGTTACGCATTGTCACCCCAGCCGCTGACAATGTTGAGTACGCCGGCGATGAGCATGACGAGCACGAGATAGATGACGATCAGTGCTGCCGCTGCCATGCCAAAGTCGAAGAAGTCGAAGGCGAGTTCGTAAATCAGCAGCGGCGCGTAGGTGGTTGCATAGTTGGGGCCGCCATAGGTCATGACGAAGGCGGGTGTGAATGTGCCTTGCATGGCGATGATCAGATCGCGGAATGAAAGCAGGAGTATCCATGGCAGAATGAGCGGAAATGTGATGCGCCAGAATGCCTGCCAGTTGGTCGCGCCATCGACTTCGGCCGATTCGTAGTATGCCAGCGGGATATTTTGCAAGCCGACCAGCATCACGATAAACCCTTCGCCAATCGTAAACAGCGACATAAAAATAATGGCCGCCTGTGCCGTCGCCGGATCAGTGAGCCAGGCAATGTCGTTGACGCCAAACAAGCCCAGAAACCAGTTGAGCGGCCCGTAGAGCGGATTGAATATCCAGAGCCAGATGATGGCGTAGGCAACTTCGGGAATGATGGTGGGCAAGTAGACGGCGGCGCGATGAAACGTGAAGAAACGGCGGCGTGATTGCAACAGCAGGGCCAGCAGCAGCGCACCGGTCATGCGCAGCGGGATGGCGACAAGCAGGAAAATAACGGTGCTGCGCAGTGAGATACGTGCCAGCGGCGAGTTAAACAGTTTGACAAAGTTGGCGAGACCGGCCCATTGCGGCGGTTGAATGGCATTGTACTCGGTAAATGCCACGCCGACAGTTGCCAGCGCGGGAATGATGACCAGAATCAGCGAACCGACGACATAAGGCAGCAGGAAAATGCGTAGTTGGGCTTTGTAGCTAAGTCGTGAATGCATGGAGCGCTATGCCGGTCAGACGTGTTTCGGCCGATTAATCACCACTCACCACGACATACGGCAAATATAGCCTGTACCCGTTGTCCGGTTCAGATGTCGCTGTCGGCGTCATTGTCGGCGTGGATGTCATTGTCGGTGCTGTCGTCGGCGTTGGGGTAAAGGTAGCGGTGGGCGGTACAGATGTGGCTGTTGCAGTTGGCGGAACCGCTGTGCTTGTCGGCGTTGGCGTGAAGGTTGGCGTTGGCGGAACTGCTGTGTTTGTTGGTGTTGGTGTGAAGGTTGACGTTGGCGGAATAGGTGTGGGCGTCGGCGTTGGCGGTACGGGGGTATTTGTCGGCGTCGGCGTCGGTGCGGGTGTAATGTCGAGGAATTCGGCCGAAATGACACCCCAATTGCCGTCCGCATCCTGTCCGCGCACAAAAACGGTATGGCGTCCGGCGGCAAGTCCCGTCGTATCGATAACGGCGGTCACGTCTTCGCTCTTTTCATCGAACGTGCCGTCGGCGGCAACCATCGGCAGTGCGACCGGCAGCGTATCCGTTATCCAGTACGGCGTGTCAACGTAGTATTCGGCCGCCGCGATGTTTTGCGTAGGCTCGACGCCGTTGTTGGTGCTGTAGCGCAAGTCGGTGATTTCGGCCGAAACGGTTACCGGTGTGCCCGGCAGCACTGATTCGGCCCAAAGCGTCACGTTAACCGCATCCGGTCCGGACGGCAATTGATAGGGTGCGCGGGACGCTTTGGCAGCATAGATCAGTGCCGGTAAATTGTCGGGCAGAATAGTATTTTCAAACACCGTGCAGCTTTGGAAAAATGCCGTTCCGATCTCAAAGGTGTAGGCCGCGACACCCAAATCGCCGTACGCAAAATCGTCAGTTGCGCCGTCAGTTACGCCGTAGGCGATAGCCTGCACCGGATAATAGTCGTTGAACCACGCAAATTTTCGGCCGAGTGTCTGCAAATCGACACCGTTGGGCGCTACCGGGTTGCCCCAACCCCACGGCCAGAAAATATCTTCACCATAACTGTGAATGTCGAAAAACACGCCCATCGCATCGTCCGGCGCGGCCGCGTTCAGGTCGTCGTCACGCTGGTCCGGAAAAATGCTGCGCACATACGTTTGTACGGCTTGTGTTTCCGGTTCAGACGCGGCCGTCGGTCCGCGATAGTTAAAAGCGCATTCACTACCGCTGGAACCGCCGCAGCAATTCCATTGGAACTCAAAATTGCGATTCAAATCCGCGCCGCGACTGTTGCTCGTTGGACTGCAATAATTCTGGTTGGTGTTTTTGCGCCAGGAAAGCCCCGTTTCTGCCTGTTTGCGACCATCGGGATTGGTCATGAGCAGCAAATGAATTTCGTGATAGTCAAGTAGCCAGGTCACGTCGGCATCGACGCCGTAATTGGCGAGTAGATTCTCGGCAAACCGCGTACTCAATTCGGGCGGCGCATATTCACGGGCATGGGTGTCGCTCATGGCAAAAAACACCGGTTTGGGACCTGGTGTGTTCACGTTGGTGAGCTTGAGTACCTGAATATCGTAGCCGTTGCGGCTGCCGAATTCCGTGCGTTCCCAACTGTCGCCGATGTCGATCCATGTCGCCAGATCAGGGTAATTGATGGTCATGTTGGCGGCCGATGTAAAGGTTTCTTCAACCGTGCGGTAGCAGGGATAGCCGGGAATGCCGTCGAGTTGGTTGGGCAGGTTGACGTGCGGACGTTGAAATTCGGCCGAACGGGCCACGTCGATCGCTACGTCGTAATTCAGCGATTGCAGCAGCGCGTATTCATCGGGATTGACCAGAATCAGCACGTACTGTTCTTCGAGATCGCGGTGTTCCAGCACGTCAAATGTGGCTGCAATGGGTTGAATCGCTGCCGGATCATCGTAGTACAGACGAACAACAAATTGATTGCTCGACAAATCGCTGCTTTGGGCGACGGCCGATTGTTGTGTGCCAATCCTGGTTCCCAGGGCAACGATACCCAGTAGAAACAGGAGACCGCAGAGTAACAGGGTTGCTTTCTTCATGCTCAGCTTCTTCGTTAGACGTCCTGCAATTGTAACATCCGGCTTGTGGTTCACAAACCCGGCAGTTGTGCAGCGTGTGATTGAACTGAAACCATGTTGCAGCTTACAGAACGCGGATGTGTTTGCCGATGACCCCGTTTATCGGCAAAATAGACAGCATGTATCCGGAAGATCGTGTACTCGTCGCCTATGTGCCGCAACCGGCCGATTTTGCCCGCATTCAACGCGACGGCTGGTATCGCATACCGGCACGGCATATGCCGAAAGGGTTGTACGCGGAATATGTGGCATTTTATTTCGGCCGAAAATTCGACGATGACAAATGGGCCATCCATTTCTACGCCCGTAACCTCGGCCACGAACTGACCACGCGCCGCGACTTGCTGCCTGACCAACCCCATCATCCCCGCGCCGCCGATCCCTATTTCAAAGTGCAGTTGGGACCGTTGATCGAGTTGGAGCGGCCGATCATCAGTTTGCGTTGGCGGCGCATTCTTTTTCTGCACACGACCTGGGATCGCTTTCAGGACGCAGTTGAGATCGGCGATCTCACCCTTGATGGGGGCGACTACGTCGACCGACTTTACGCCACGTTGCGCGAAGATGAGCCGGGTTATGGTGAAGAAGATTGGTGAGATTGGAGACGGGAGGTGGGAGATTGTTAGCTGTGTGCTTTGCTGCCTTTTCCCCTTCCCCTTTACCCTAAAACTATCTCAGTTGCGTTCGGCCATTTCAGGAACAAATTCTCTAAAACGAGACGCGTGTTAGCGTTGCGTTCCAGTTGCCACAGCGCATTTTTAGTCGCATTGAGTGCAATGAGTGCCTCGTCCGGCGTCAATCGGTGCGCTAGCGTTGCTAATTGACCCAGATAATCGATGTTCGTCAGCGCATCGCTCTGATCGCCAGTTGCCAGCAGCAGCACATCACGCCACCAACTGATCCACAATTGCAGCAGCACTGGTAGCGATTCCGGCTTGCCTGCCAGTTGGTCGGCCGATTGGAACCGTGCGACGCGATTACCGGCGAGAATTTCCTGCAATGTTGCAAGCTGCGTCTGGCGCATGACCAACAGATCGGGGTGTGTCGCTGCTGTCACAGCCCAGCCGAGTCGTCCGTCGGCGAGATGGGCCAGTTTGTCGGCATCATCTGCAGTAATGCCCCACCGGGTGGTCAAGGCGTGGCGGATGGCTGGTGTCGGTATCGGCCGAATGCCCACCACACGGCAGCGTGACCGGATTGTATCCAGGAGTACGTCTGCTTCTGTTGCCGTGAGGATCAGGATGACGTGTTCAGGCGGTTCTTCCAGCGTTTTCAGAAACGCGTTGGCCGCATTTTGATTGGCAGCGTCGAAATTGCTAATGATGGCGACTTTGTAGCGTCCTTCATAAGGAGCGAGTTGCAAGCCGCGCTGCAGTTCTCGTATCGTTTCGATTTTGATCGACGCCTTGCCCCGACTGCTGATTTCCGGTTCGATCAGTTGTACGTCCGGGTGTCGCCCGGCGGCGATCAAGGTGCAACTGCGACAGGTTCCACACGGGCGGGCTGTGCTTTCGGCCGATTGACAATTCAGCGCCTGTGCAAAGGTCACTGCCAGCGTCGTTTTGCCGACCTGTTCCGGACCGGTGATCAGATACGCCTGTCCAATCCGGTCGTACTCAATGGCAGAGCGCAGTACGTCAACGGCCCAATCATGCCCAATGATGTTGTCCCATTCAGTTGCCATCTCGTAATTGTACCTGATCTTTGGTCTGGAATTGGCGGAATGGGTGATGTGCTTACATTCCGATGAACCGAATCGTATTTCGCAAACAACCTACAGTATAATTGTGGCTGCAAACCTTCCACACTGGAGCTTGAGTCATGAAAGAAGTCGTCATCGTCAGCGCAGTCCGCACTCCAATCGGCCGATTGGCCGGTGCGTTGTCTGCCGTGCGGCCCGATGATATGGCCGCCCACGTCATCAAAGAAGCTATCAATCGCGCAGGAATCGATCCGGCATTGATCGAAGAAGTCTACTTTGGCTGCGCCAATCAGGCCGGCGAAGACAATCGCAACGTCGCACGCATGGCAACGCTGCTCGCCGGACTGCCCGACCATGTTGCCGCCGTCACGTTGAACCGGTTGTGCGCCAGCGGTCTCAACGCCGTCAATCAGGCTGCCCGCGCCATTCGCTGCGGCGAAGGTGATGTGTTTGTTGCCGGTGGCGTCGAGAGCATGACCCGCGCCCCGTATTCATTCCCCAAAAACGAGCGTGCTTTTGGTCCGCCCGGCAATATTACCGGTTACGATACGACGCTCGGCTGGCGCTACCCCAACAAGAAAATGGCCGAAATGTTCCCGTTGGAGGCGATGGGAGAAACGGCCGAAAATATCTACGATCAAAGTTGTGCCGGGGCCGTTACGGGCGGCGAAATTACGCGTGCAGAGCAGGACGCGTTCGCATTTGAGAGCCAACGCAAGGCGTGTGATGCTATCAACAACGGCCGTTTTAAGGATGAAATTGTGCCGGTTGTGCTGCCACAGCGCAAAGGCGATCCGATTGTCGTCGATACGGATGAACATCCACGTATCAAAAAGGGTGCGGATGGCTATGAGCTGGACACGAGCCCCGAAATTCTGGCGAAGTTGCGACCGGCATTCCGCAAGGGCGGCACGGTGACAGCGGGGAATGCCAGCGGGTTGAATGACGGGGCGTGTGCAATGGTGCTGTGTTCGGCCGAAAAAGCCCAAGCACTCGGCCTCAAACCGATGGCACGTTGGATAGCATCAGCCGCACACGGTGTCGATCCGCGCGTGATGGGACTGGGGCCCGTCGGCGCAACGCGTAAGGCACTGTCTCGTGCAGGCATTGCGCTGGATGACATCAATCTGATCGAACTAAACGAAGCATTTGCCGTGCAGTCGCTTGGCGTGATGCGTGAATTGGGCATGAATCCCGAGATTGTCAACGTAAATGGCGGCGCAATTGCACTCGGCCATCCGCTTGGTTGTTCCGGTGCACGCATTTTGACCACGCTGCTCTATGAAATGCGGCGGCGTGCTGCAAACGGCGCATCAATGCGTTATGGGCTGGCGACGTTGTGCGTTGGTGTCGGGCAGGGCGAAGCGACGGTAATCGAACTTCTGTGATGCTTTCAGAGCACTAGTATCCTGATTTCATGATTTTGAGGAGTTTAGGGAGCGCGAGCATCCTGCTTGCCAGCGACGGTACGATCAGAATGGTCGCACCCCGACCCACAAGTTTGGAAATTTGAGATGCCAGTCTTATGGCAAGGGAGTAAAAGCACATAAAATTACGACAAAAATTGGTTCCCGGTGGTGTTTGGGGCGCTTTGCCCGATACGTCTAACTGGAGCGACGGCCAAATTGAGGCAGCCGCCGCCAATTTGCGCGATCAGATGACGTTGGATGAAAAGATCGCCCAGATGTCTGGCGATCAATCACCACTTCTCGATGGTTGGGGGATGCTGCGTGCTTACAACGCCAGCCCAATTCCAGGTGGTGAAAATCGACGTTTAGGCATACCGGGTATCCGCTTCAGCGATGGGCCACGCGGCGTTGTGATGTACGAATCGACTTGTTTTCCCGTGTCGATGGCACGCGGTGCCTCGTGGGATGTCGAGCTTGAGGAACGCATCGGCGACGCTATCGGCGTCGAGGCACGGATCCAAGGTGCTAACTTTTTTGGTGGCGTCTGCGTTAACTTGTTGCGGCATCCGGCCTGGGGTCGGGCGCAGGAAACATACGGTGAAGACCCGCATTTGCTCGGTGAAATGGGCGTTGCATTGACACGTGGCGTACAGCGTCATGTCATGGCGTGTGTCAAGCATTTTGCCTGTAACAGCATCGAAAACGCCCGGTTTAGGGTCAATGTGCAGGTGGATGAGCGCACTTTGCGTGAAGTTTATCTGCCCCATTTCAAGCAATGTGTCGATGCAGGCGTGGCGTCGGTGATGAGCGCGTACAATCAGGTCAACGGTGCGTTTTGCGGCCATAACGATGTGCTGCTACGCTCGATCTTAAAAGAGGAATGGGGTTTTGAGGGTTTTGTCATTTCCGATTTTGTCTTTGGGGTGAAAGGAGCAGATGCGGCAGCGGCGGGTCTGGATATTGAGATGCCGTTTACGCTGCGTTTCGGCCGAAATCTGAAACGCGCCATCCGCAAAGGAAAAGTGAGTGAAACCGCTATCGACAACGCCGTGTTGCGCATTGTGCGTGCCAAACTGCGTTTTGCCGGCGTCGGCGAGCCGGAACGCTACCGGCAAGATGCAGTTGCCGGAGATGCACACCGTCAATTGGCGCGTGAAGCAGCCTGCAAGTCGATGGTACTACTCAAAAATGAAGTAGTCGCCGACTCCGAGCAACCGCTTTTGCCGCTTAAGGGAGGGCAGGCGGGTCAGATTGCAGTTATCGGCCGATTGGCAGACATCGCCAACACGGGTGATCACGGCAGCAGCATGGTGCGTCCTCCTTACGTCGTTACACCGCTGGCCGGTATCCGCGCCGCCGTCGGCGACGTTCTGTTTGATGACGGCAGTGATGTGCAACGTGCGGTGCGCACGGCAAAATCGGCCGAAACTGTCGTCATCGTCGTCGGTTACACCCATGCCGATGAAGGCGAATACATCAAAACGCCGTTGCGCAAAGCAATCGGTGGCGACCGTGCGGCATTGACCCTGCATGCGCATGACGAAGCGTTGATCCGCGCCGTCGCTGCTGCCAATCCACGCACCGTCGTCGTCATGGTCGGCGGCAGCGCCATCGTCACCGAAGCGTGGCGCCAGACCGTTCCCGCCATCGTTATGGCGTGGTACGCGGGTATGGAAGGCGGTCATGCGCTGGCCGACATCTTGTTCGGCGCAGTTAATCCGTCGGCCAAACTGCCGTGTACTTTTCCCAAATCAGCCGCACAGTTGCCGTTTTTCGACCGCAACGCCACAACGATCACCTACGATTATCTTCACGGCTATTGGCTGTTGGATCGCGACGGCCACGAACCGGCATTTGCGTTTGGTTTTGGGCTGAGTTATACGACGTTTGCCGTCACCGATTTGCGCCTGTCGGCTGCGGAGATTGCGGTGGATGGGACAGTGACGGTACAGGTCACAGTGGCGAATACCGGAACGCGTGCCGGGGCTGAAGTAGTGCAGTTGTATGTGGGCTGTGATGATGGCGCGGTTATGCGGCCGAAACGGCGGCTCTACGCTTTTCGCAAAGTCGCGCTTGAGTCGGGTGAACGCCAGGATGTCGCATTCGAATTATCGGCCGAAGCGTTGGCTTATTTCGATGTTTCCGGCAAAGCATGGCGTGTTGAACCGGCTATGTACACGGTTTATGTCGGATCGTCGTCCCGTTCGGCCGATTTGCTTGCAGAAAAACTGCGCATAGTCAATGAAACGTGATGTGGGAAGGTGAAAAGTCGTGAATGTATTTGTGACAGGTGGAACCGGATTTGTCGGCGCCAATCTCGTAGCGGGATTGAATGAACGTGGCATTGTGCCGCGCGTGTTGCACCGTGAAACGTCATCGCTGCGGGCGCTGGGCGGTCTCCAGTTTGCCAGTGCAATCGGCGATGTGCTCGATCCCGTTGCGCGGCTGGCGGCAGTGATGGCAGATTGTGAGTGGGTTTTTCACGTCGCCGCAGTGGCCGATTACTGGCGGCAGGGCGAAGCCTGGCTCTACAAAGTCAACGTAGACGGCACCAAGCGCATGTTAGCGGCGGCGCAGCAGGCTGGTGTCAAGCGCTTTGTGTTCACCAGTTCGCTGGCGGCGATGGGTGTTCCGGAACGCGACGAATTGTTGACGGAGTCGCACGGATTTAACTTGCCCCCGCACCGTTTTCCCTATGGTCACAGCAAATATCTGGCCGAACTCGAAGTGCGTTCTGCCGTGCGGCAAGGGCTTGAGGCGGTGATTGTCAATCCGGCCATTGTGCTGGGGCCGCGCGATGTCAATGAGATTTCGGGTTCGATTATTACCGAAGCGGCACGCGGCAATGTGAATTTCATTCTGCCGGGCGGCTCGAATTTTGTTGCGGTGGCGGATGTCGTCGCAGGGCAGCTAGCCGCCGCCGAGCGGGGCAGGCCAGGCGAACGGTATATTTTGGGTGGGGAGAACGTCCCGTACGATGTGGTGATTCCGACGATTTGCGCCATTGTCGGCCGAAAACCGCCGAAACTCAAACTGCCCGGCGCGTTGATGCCGTTCGCAGCCGTCGGTGTAGACGTGGCGCGGCTGGTATTGGGCAATCGCGTGCCGATTGACGCTAATCAGGTGCGCATTGCACGTAAATTCATCTATGCGGATATGTCGAAGGCACGGCAGGAACTCGATTTGCCGCAGACGCCTTTTGCGACGATGGTTGAACAGGCGTACGCGTGGTATCGAGAGAATGGATTTGTGTAACCCAATCCGTAGGTCGGATTGTTAATCCGACCAGGGGCGGAATGCCATTCCGCCCTACAGGCATGCGCAGTAGGTCGGATTGTTAATCCGACCAAACACACCAATACCCGTAAGTTGGATTGCTAATCCGACCAGGGGCGGAATGCCATTCCGCCCTACAGGTATGCGCAGTAGGTCGGATTGTTAATCCGACCAAACACACCAATACCCGTAAGTTGGATTGTCAATCCGACCAAGGGCGGAATGCCATTCCGCCCTACAGGTATGCGCAGTAGGTTGGATTGATAATCCGACCAAACGTACCAGCACCGTAGGTTGGATTGTGAATCCGACCAGGGGCGGAATGCCATTCCGCCCTACAGGTATGCGCAGTAGGTGTAGGGCCACACCTGCCAATCGTCAACCAGACCCGCTTTGACCGGATTCTCAACTACGTAACGCACAACCCTGCGCCATTCCTCGGTGTCACGCACCACGTGATCGTAGGTCTCAGCCTGCCAGAACGCTCCCTGCCGTTCCAGCAGACGATTGCACGCCCGCGCGGTGTGTCGCTTTAATGACTGCATGATTTCAGAAAGCTTGTAGTAAGATGGCGTACCATCGGGTTTGATGCCGTTTTCCAGTGGGGCAAATACGGCATGGACATGGTTGGACATGACGGTGAACGCATCAAGGCGGTAGACGCGCCCGTCGCGGTAGCGCAGGCTGTCGGCGACGACGGTGGCGAGGGCAGGTTGTCGTAGGTAGTGGGGGCCGGTGGATTGGTGGAGTTGGGCGTCGAATCGGCCGAAATACCGCTTTCCTGCTTCATAGCCACCGCCATCTGCTTCGTAAGTATCCTGCAACTGATCGATCACCGTACGCGGCAGCGACCCCGCCAGGCGAAACGTCACGAACAACGTTGTGCCTTTGGGCTGGATGTGCGGGAGTTTGCGGCGGTAAAATTCTTCCATAATCCTGTACAACGGATTGAACCGTAGGTCGGATTAGTAATCCGACCCAACGTGCCAAAGATTGTAGGTCGGATTGCTAATCCGACCAGTCGGGTTAACAACCCGACCTACATCCTGCTGACCAGTCGGGTTAACAACCCGACCTACATCCTACAGCGCTTCTTCGACGGAGGCGGGCATGACGTTGACAATCGCCATCGTCTCGACGCTGACCGTCGTCACGCGGCAGAGTAAGTCGATAACGTGTTCTTTGTAATCGGCAAAGCGATAGGTGTTGAACTTTTCGCGGATGGTCGGGTCGCGTGGCTTGCGCTCTTTATAGCGATCGAGAATCCATTCGAGGGCGCTGCGGTTGCCCAGGCGGTATGTCCACGCCACGTCCGGCACGCCGCTGAGCATGGTATAGGTGTCGAGGGTGATGACGCCCTGTGCGGTATTGGCGCTGAGCTTGGCCCTGTACGCCTTACGCACGGTGTCGGGATCGGCGTCGTGGCGGTCGAGGGGATAGGGATCAACCGTTTCGTAATGCAGGTGCAGGTCCATCAGGCGCGCGCCCCACGTCGCCCACTGCCAAAAGTCGGCATAGAACGGGATGCGCGGGAAGTCGCGTTTGAGGTTGAGTTCGTATTTTTGGCGGTATGCCGGATGGTGCAGGACGGCGTAGACGTAGTGGAAGATGTCGCGCTTTTTGATTTCGGATTTCGGATGTGGGATTGCGGAGCCGCCTTCATACTTTCCTCTGAATTGCGCCAGCGCCCAATCGGTGATGTTGTCCACACGATTGCCGAGGTCGTCAAAACGATTCAGTGTCATGCATTGGGCACTGCAACCAGCTCCGACCAAATGCAAATCTGGCATTTCTTCAGCGGCGATGGTCATGAAGGGCTTTTCTGAACCGGAATCAGTGAAACATATCGCTGCGTTTGACCTTCCAATTGGAAACAGATTCGGTAATTGGTAAGTCATTCCGTTGAAGTGCAGGTCAGAATAAAGACGCATTTTGACGAACGGACGATACTGCCCATCTATCAGTTGTTCCGAATTGAATTGTTTTTCGATTTGCCGGTCCCGATATTTCGTCAATTCACGGTCCCATTTGATTTGCATACGATTGGCGTAGTCGGGATTTTTACGGGAGGCTTCGTAAGTGTCGATGAGGAAGCGCACTTTGCGCTCTAGCGTTTCGGCCGAAAAATCGTAGACCCACTCGTCACGTTGCGTTGCCACACCGCGCGAAAAAAGTCTGAAGACAGCTTCTTGAGAATCGCCTGCTTTGACGTCTTTTGAAATGAGTGGCAGAAGGTCGTCGAAGTCGTTGTCGGTTTGGTTGATCCAGTTGTGGCGCTTGCTGGGGGTAATGGGCTTGAATGAAACGTCGCGCAGCCGCGTCGTAGCGAGAAAACGCAATTTGTCGCTGGCTTCCTCCATTTCGGGCCGCCGCGCGTAATGGATGTGTGCCGCCGGTAGGGGCGACCCATGGGTCGCCCCTACATCGCGTTGGTCAACGTTACGACGCACCATAAATGCAATCGCCACACCTGTCTGAATCGCGAAGACGTTGTGCTTCGGCCCCGACAGCTTCGGATTCTTGCGAATGTTGCCGCCCAAATCGATCACATAGATGTCGCTGAACTCCTCAGCCGCCAGCTTGCGAAAACCGTCGAAAATGCGCCCGTCGATAAACGAACTGTTGGTAATGAATGCAATGATGCCTTCATCACCCAAGCGGTCACTCGCCCAGCGGTAGAAGCGGCTGTACATGTCGTAGACGCCGATTTGATTTTGCGCTGTGCCGTGCTTGATGTAAGTCTGTTTGATGCGCTCGTCCACTTCTTTGTACGGGCGGTTGGCATTCTGCTGGTTAAAATTCTCCTGCCACGCATTGTACGGCGGGTTGCCGATGATGACCGAAATATCGCGCTCGTTCTGCGCCTTGATGCGGGCGGCGTTTTCGTCCACCAGGCCAAACAGCGACATCTGCTTGCCTGCGTAGGCAAAGCCCATGTTGTCGAGTGTATCGACAAAGACGATGTGCTCAAACGGCTCGTACTGGCCGGTGATTTGCTGGTAGGTGTACTCGATATTGAGATTGGCGATGTAGTAGGGCAAAATCGCCACCTCGTTGCAGTGCAGTTCGTGCCGGTATTTGTGCGGCAACTGCTGTGGCGGCAGGTAGTCGAGAATCTCGGTGATAAATGTGCCGGTTCCGGTCGCGGGGTCGAGAATGTGGACGTTTTCATCGCCCAGCGTGCGCCCAAAGTGCTTGTGACACAGCCAATCGGCTCCCTCGATCATGAAGCGCACGATCTCGTTGGGCGTGTAGACGATGCCCAGCCGGTCGGCTCCTTTGGGATTGTACGCCTTGTAAAACGTCTCGTAGAGCACTTTGAGAAAGCGCTGCTTCTCGTGGTGGTCGTAAATGGCGGCGGCGCGGGCATTGATCGCCTCGTAATAGCCGCTCATTTTGGCATCGATGGTGCGTCGCGTCGTGCCGGTGTAAAACGTGCCGACCACGCCACCCAGCTCGCGAGCGATGGCGTTTTCCTGATGAAAATGGGGGTCGTCAAAGATGCGGTTGAAAATATCCTGCGTCAAAATGTGCTGGATCAGCATCTCGCGCACGTCGGCCAATTCGACGGCGGGATTGATCGCCTCCTGCGCCAGTTCGAGGAACAGTGCTGCCTCTTTGCGAAACCGGGCGTTCTTTTCGTACTGCGTGCGGATGATGTCGCGCAGCGTTTCCGCCAGCGCGGGCACATCCTCCTTAAAGCGCTCAATTGCCTCGCGGAAGGCGCGCACTTCACGGCTTTCGTAGCTGACAAATCGGCCGAGCAGTGCATCGAGGGCTGCGGCGTTGAGCATAGTGACGCGCCCGACTTCCTCGCCCGCTTGAATCAGCACCGCCGTCTGCGTGTCTTCGTAGAGAATGTTGCTGTTCGGGTAGCCTTTGGCCTGCTTGTTGGCGATTTCAACATCGAGATCGTCACTCGTGTCTTTGGCTTCCCAATAGCCCCAGTCCTGGCGCAGTGCGTCCTTGAGCGTGCCGTCTGGCGTCACAAAGCTGCCGCCGGGCAGCCGGTAGTTGATTTCCGGCACAAATTCGAGATTGCGTGGGCGGGCGTACTGCTGCACGAGGTTGTAGAACTCGTTGCGCACGGCGCTTTCTTTGCTGCTGCCGCCGTAGCGGATTTTGCGATCAACAGCGGCGTGGTATTGTTGGATCAACTGTACGGACATATTTATTGTCTCCACGGGATGGCGACTGCATTATACTTTGTCGCGGCGTGGTTGGGGAGGGTTGTTATGGCAGTGTGCCGATGATCCGGCCGAATTCCCGCACCCCGGCCTCAATACGCTCCACACCGATATTGCTGAATCCCAGCAACACCGACGGCGGCGGCTGCGGCTCCAGGTGATACGGTGCGCCGGGCATGATGTGGATGTGGTTTTCGGCCGAAAGCTGCACCAATCGCGCCTCATCCATCCCGTCCGGCAACCGCGCCATCACATGCAAGCCTGCTTCTAATTGCGCATAGTCAGTCAGGGATGGTGTTAATTGTTGCAGTGCTTGCACCAATGCCGACCGCCGCGCACGATACGTCCGCCGCAGCCGCCGCATGTGCAACTCAAAATGACCTTCCACGATGAAATCGGCAATCGCCGCCTGCGTCAATGTCGGCGATCCGCGGTCGATCAACCGTTTGGCCGCCAGAAACGGCGGCACGAGGCGCTGCGGCAAAATGACGTACGCCAGTCGCAGTGCCGGAAACAGCACTTTGGAGAATGTGCCCAGGTAAATGACGCAATCGTGCTGATCGAGCGCTTGCAGCGCGGTCGGCGGGTCACCGCCGTAATGCAGTTCGCTGTCGTAGTCATCTTCCAGAATGAAGGCGCCATGCGCTGCAGCCCAGTTGAGCAGCCTCAATTTGCCCGGCAACGGCAGGGTTCCACCACGTGGAAATTGGTTGGTCGGTGTGACGAAAACGAGCTGTGCCGCGTCGTCTTGCGGCAATGCGGTCACGTCGATGCCCTGTGTCGTCACCGGAATCGGCCGAAGTCGCGCTCCGTAGACCGTCAGCAACTCATACGCTTCAGTATAGCCCGGCGACTCGACCAGCACCTCGTCACCCGGCGCGATGAGCAGACGGGCGATGACATCGATGGCTTGTTGCACGCCGTTGACGATGACGATTTGATCGGGTGTGCAATGCACGCCGCGTCGTCGCGCCACCATGGCTGCAATGGCCTCGCGCAACGGAGTGAAACCGGCGGCTGAGCCGTAGCGGGAAAGGAGTGTGTCATCGGTACTCAGGTAGCGACCGAGCAATTTGCGCCAGATGTCGTACGGGAAGGCATGGGGAAAAGTGCGGCCGAAACCAAAGTCGTACTCAATGTGCGCGGGTATTTTCGGCCGAAAATGGTCGCGCTCCGCCGCTACAGCCTGTTCGCCCCAGGTGGTTAATGCGAGCGGAGAAGCAGTGGCGACATCGGTTGTGGTGATGGGCAGTTCGGCGACGAACGTGCCGGCACCGACACGCGTGACGACGTAGCCGTCGGTCTGCAACTGTTTGTAGGCGGCCATCACCGTTATTCGGCCGATGCCCAACGATTGTGCCAGATTACGGCTGGGCGGCAGCCGTTCGCCCGGTTGCAAAGCGCCGTCGCGTATTTGCCGGCTCAGTTGATCCGCTACCTGGCGCGACAACGGCAGTTCAAGGTCACGATCGACACTCAATGGGTGCATAGCGTGATTGTAGTCAATCCTGTGCGCACCGGCGACCCGCCGCATGTGTTCCCAACCCTTCGATCATGCCGCTTGCTCGTGTGCATTTGCGTTAAAAATGGTCGGCCTGAGTTGACATGACGCACGCTCTGCATTATGCTCATGACCCATTCCGGAAAATGAGAGAGACCATGAGCTATCGTAGCAGCGAAAAAACACGGCGTAAAAAGGACAGCAAACGCACCGCCATGATGCAAGCCGCTGTCCAGGTGTTTGCGGAAAAAGGATATCATGCCGCCACGGTGCGCGACATTGTCGGCGCGGCGGATGTGGCAATCGGGACGTTTTACTTCTATTTTCCCGACAAGGAGACGTTGTTTGTTTACTTGTATGAGGAAACGGCCGATTTTTTGCTGCAGACGATTCAGCAGGCGGTCGCCGGCAAGCAAACACTGCCGCAGCAGGTCAAGGCCGGCGTTCAGGCGTATATCAATCTGGCTGTCTATGAACCGGCGGTTGTCAACCTGTTACTCGTTGGGGGTATTGGTGCAGTGCCTTCGTTGGCAGAAAAACGGCTGGAATTTCGGCGTCAATTGACGCGTCTCTGGCAGCGGCTGCTCGATGCTGCGGTTGCAGATGATGCTATTCCGGCTCAAGACACGCGGCATTCGGCCGAATTCATAGCGGGTGGCTGCGACGAAATCATCCTCGGTTTGCTCGAAGTCCCCAATCCCGAACCATTTGTTCAGAATGCTGCTGACGATTTGACCACTTTGGTGTTACGCGCCGTCGGCATGCCGGATTAAGTCGCCACTAATAGAGCACCGATCGCAACCGGTTATGGTTGTAGACTCGCGGTTTTTCTCGGTCTGCTTGTTTCTCAATACAGTTCAATCTCTGCAATTGCCGTGTCATCATACGTATTGCCCGGATAAATGTCGTCGATGATCAACCCCACGGCCCGCAAAATGGCGGGATTGGGGAGATCAATTAACTGGACGCCGGGCGTATCTGCAAAAGAGAGCGTCGTCGAATCAGTTGAGCCGTCCGGGAAGATGAACTGTACCGTCAGCGTTTTGACGCGATTGTTGGCTGCAAACAGTTCGTCAGTGGCCGCGTAGCCGGGATTGACACCGATTGTCGCAACGATAACGGGTTCCACAAAGTCGAGTTGAATCCACTCACCGATGCCCGGCCCGTCTACGCCTTCAACCCATGCCGTTTCAGGCAAGCCGTCAATAGCGCCGATGCCGTGATAGGTTCCTGCCAGGTCGGGCGGCAGGAAGGAACTGGTGTTGATGATGGCATCGGTGGCGAGATTGGTGCGCACATCGGCCGAATCAGGCTCCGTCACCGCTTCCGTTACCGGTTCTCCAATGCGCAGCGACGCCATCATGTCATCCAGTAGCGTCAAATCGGGCGTGAAACTGGCGGCATCATACCCGTTCAGAAGGGATTCCATTTCGTCGACGTAAACCGGATAATTTTCGGCAAATGCGTCAAATTGCTCGGGATCGATGGTACTGTCGTCCGGCAGTGTCGGATGGGTCACGGGCAAGATGGCTGCCACGTATTGTTCTCCGTCATCGGTAATGCCCTGGTAAGTGTAAAAGAGCGTGTCGTTGTTGACCGGCTGCAATGCCTGGCCGAACATCGTCAGATAACGCACACCACGACCGTTTTGGAAATCGACGGTTTTGATCTGGCTGACGTGTTGCTGCGCGGCGTTGAACAGGGGCAGAAACGGCATTCCGTCTACATCGTCGCGGGGATTGTCGAGGAATGTCTGCAGCGCTGCGGTGGTCTGCAGCGCAATGCCGCCCGCTGCGTCAAACTGGTCAATGGGATAGATGATGATGCGCGGTTCGTGGAAGTGGTCGGGAATGGCATAATCGACGAAAGAGAACTGGATGTGGTCGGGAATGGTTTCGACGCCCATGAAGGCGAAACCGGGCACATTTTCGGCCGAAACGCTGCCTGCCAGTGTCTCATCGAACGCCAGTGAAACGCCTTCGAACGCAACCGTTGCGCCGGTCAGCGGCTCAGCGGTCAGCTTTGACTCCAGCAGCACCCGAAAGGCCTCAGGCACGATGATGTCCCGCCCATCAAAGTAGCGCGTTGCGCCGCGCAAGAAAGTCGGCGTGACGCCTGCACAGGCAAAGCCGAGAATCACGGCTTCATCATCTGCATTGCGGAAGTGCAGTTCGTATTGGGTGGGACAATCGGCGGCTTCGTTGGGCGGCAGATCGAGATTGACGGCTTGCAGCAGTCGTTCGATGGTTTCATTATCGTCGATGGTCAAAAGCGGGACAAATTCGGCCGAAGCACCATCGCGCTGCCACACGTCAATGGCAACCGTATCCGCCAGACCGATTTCAGCGACGACGTTGACCGCTGGATGTGCCGGTTCCGGAACTGTTTCCATCTCACCCGGCATACAACTACCGCGAAAATACGCCCATGCATCGCATTCGCTGCCGTCATCAAACAGGCAGACACCATATTGATCGCCTGTCAATGCCGTGCGAATTTCGTATGTCTGACCCTGTTCACGGCAGTAGACGGCAGCCGGGTTGGCAATGCCGCCCAGCCCGTCTGCCGGCGTTGGCGTTACTTCGACAGTCGTCTGACATCCCAGCAACAGTGCGACAATGCTCAAGGCGATAGTAAATGATACAGTTTTTCTGAACATGGCAGCCCTCGCAGATGACGTTTGTGCATTCCATGCCGATTATACCGCGAATCCTGTGGCGTTTGGGTTCCTCGTTCAGCACAACGCGCCGGCATTAGGTAGTTTGCACGATGACGTCTGCGACATAACGGTTACAATTGAGTCTATGAGTACGAGTGAAACGCCGTCAGAACAGCATTCGGCCGAAGTGAAACCCCCACTGCCGCGTGCCGAACTGCGCGATGTTATCGATTTGGCCCTGTGGGCCGGCCAATTGCAACTACAGCACGGTGCTGACACCGAACGCGCCGAAAATACCATTCATCATCTCGGCACGGCTCTCGGCTGCGACTGGATCGATGCTTTTATTTCGCCCAATGCCATTGTCATTACCACGCTGAGCGGCGACGAATTTCGCACACGCATCCGCCGCCTTGTCCGTTTTGGTGGTGTGGACATGAACATTGTCGCAGGTGTCAATGACTTGAGCTACAGGGCTGAAGCGCACCAGTCGGATCGCGTTCACATTCGCAAGAAACTCGAACAGATCGATACGATGCCCAAGCTCTACAATCGGTTGTTGGTCATTGTCATTGTTGGGTTGGCATGTGCTGCGTTTTGTCGCCTGTTTGGCGGCGATTGGGCCGCATTTGGGGTTACGTGGGTTGCCGCTGCGGTCGCCATGTTCGTGCGTCAGGAAATGACCAGACGCTACTTCAATCAGTTCCTGACGGTAGTCGTTACCGCGTTTGTCGCGACGATGGTAGCGGCAACTGGCGTGCTGCTTGATCTGGGCAGCCAACCGCAAATTGCGCTGGCTGCCAGTGTCTTATTGCTCGTACCGGGCGTACCATTGATCAATGCCAGTAAAGATTTACTCCAGGGCCATATGGTCACCGGCCTAGTACGAGGTGTGACCGGGGCACTTATCTCGTTGGCAATTGCCCTCGGTATCGGTCTGGCGATTACCATTTTGCCGGTGACGCGTTTGTGGACCGAATTTGCTGCGCCACCGAATCTGTTTGTCGATGCGCTATGGGCTGCTGTCGCTGCGACCGGTTTTGCTGTCTTGTTCAATGTGCCGTACCGGACACTCTTTGGTTGTGCGGTTTGCGGAGCGTTGGGACATGCAAGCCGCACGTTTATGCTGCAATCTGACCTGCCCGCAGCCAATCACATTGTCATGGCGTCGCTTATCGGAGCGACCGTTGTCGGCTCACTGGGCTTTTTGATAGCCCGTCACATGCAATTGCCGTCCATTGTTTTCACTGTCAGTGGTGTGATACCGATGGTTCCAGGCACTTACGCGTTTAGCGCGATGTTGGGTATTTTGCGTATTGCCGATATTGTCGGCGTCGGTGGCCCGACCCGAACTGACCTGATTTTGTTGGGCGAAGTGGTTCCGAACACGTTAACGACGGCGTTTGTGTTGGCAGCGCTTGCGGTGGGTATTGCCGCGCCGTCGTTGCTATTCCGGCGTCGCAAACCGGTGGTATAGTAGGGGCTGAGAGCGCAGCGGGAAATTCGGCCGATTCTTATCCTCTTTCTTTGGCTGTCTCCGCGACCATTTCCAGAAAGTATTGGTGAAACCGCGTGTCGTCGGTCAGTTCCGGGTGGAATGAGGTGACGAGCATGGTGCCCTGGCGCGCCGCAACGGCGGTGCCGTCGGGTAGGGTGGCGATGACTGCGGCGTTGCCGCGCACAGCGACCAGCTTGGGGGCGCGGATGAAAATGGCATGGTAGAGGGAGGTGCCTTTCGCCTGCCCATTGTTGTGAAATGCGGGGATGTCGAGGTCGATTTCGAAGCTGTCGACTTGTCGGCCGAATGCATTGCGTTCGACCGCAATATCCATCACACCGAGCAGCGGCTGATCCATTCCAATATCTTTTGCCATAAAGATCATGCCCGCGCATGTGCCCCACAGCGGTTTCGTTTGCGCAAAGGTTTGCAGCGGTTCCATCAAATCATACATGACGGCTAACTTGCCAATCGTCGTACTCTCACCGCCGGGGATGATCAAGCCGTCTAGTCCGACCAGGTCTAGCGGCAGTCGTACTTCGACCGCTTCCGCGCCGAGTCGTCGCAATATGCTGATATGCTCAATGAATGCGCCTTGCAGCGCCAGTACACCTATTTTCATGGATAATTTCTGGTTGTAGATTTGAGATTGAGGGATTGGGAGATTTTGAGCGTGTTCTTGCGCCATTGACTCAATCTCCCAATCTTCCACTTTTTGTGTCTCGTCTACCAGCCGCGCACGGCTAACTGCTCGTTGTCAGGCAAACTCTTGGCGCTGATCCCGACCATTGGCTCACCCAGATTCTCGCTGATTTTGGCGAGGATTTCCGGATTGTTGTAATGCGTTGTGGCTTGCACGATGGCGCGGGCACGCAGGGCGGGATCACCGCTTTTGAAGATGCCTGAACCGACAAAGACGCCATCAACGCCGATCTGCATCATCAGGGCAGCGTCGGCGGGTGTGGCAATACCGCCGGCAGCGAAGTTGACGACCGGCAAACGCCCTAATTCTTTAGTCTCTTTGACCAGCGCATACGGTGCACCGATTTGCTTGGCGAATGTCATCAACTCTTCGTCCGGCATCAATTGCAGGCGACGGATTTCGCCAAATACGGTGCGGGCATGGCGCACAGCTTCGACCACATCGCCTGTTCCTGCTTCACCTTTGGTGCGAATCATCGCTGCGCCTTCGCCGATACGCCGCAGCGCTTCACCTAAATTGCGGCAGCCACAGACGAACGGGACTTTGAAATTGTGTTTGTAAATGTGGTGCTCTTCGTCGGCCGGTGTGAGTACTTCGCTCTCGTCGATGTAGTCTACGCCAATAGCTTCCAGGATTTGTGCTTCGACGAAATGGCCGATGCGTGCTTTTGCCATGACAGGGATGGAGACCGAGGCGATGATCTCGCGGATCATGCCGGGATCAGACATACGGGCGACGCCGCCGTCTGCACGAATGTCAGCCGGGACGCGTTCCAGGGCCATGACGGCGACTGCACCTGCTGTTTCGGCAATGACTGCCTGTTCCGGGGTAACGACGTCCATGATGACGCCGCCTTTTAGCATTTGGGCTAGCCCGATTTTGACTTTCAGGCTGCCGACTTCACTGTTGACTTTTCCGTTCGTGCTCATTTTGCCTCCACACTTGTGTGTTCAAGAGTTTGGAATTTCTCAAAGTTCAGTCGTTTCATAAACGATTGAACTATCCGTTGTCACCATTCATTTTAGAAGGCGCTTCGGCCGAAAACAAGCAAATTGGTATTATTAAACATCGCATATACAGAAATAACACGAACCAATTTGCTTGTAGCATTCCCTTCTGGGTTGCTCTACTGAAATTGCCGCTCCACAATGCCGATCCAATTTCGCTGAAACACGCCATCAGTGCTAAAATCATGCTGTCGGTCGGGGTCATTTTGCGCCCGGCCAATCTACAGATTACCAGACCCCGTAGCCATGCTGCGGGGTGTTTGTTTACCGATGTTTTGTCGGTGAAACAAGCACATCAGGAAGCGACGATGGAAAATGGACGATACGGGCGTGTCGATGCCCACATCAAAGACAATTTGCGTACCAATTTACACGAGCTGGCCGTGTTGTGTCGCCAGCCGAGCGTCTCGGCACAAGATTACGGCATCGAAGAATGCGCGGATCTTGTGTCTGTGATGCTGCGTGCGCGTGGTTTCGATACGCGTATCATGCCCACCGCAGGCAAGCCGATCGTCTTCGGTGAGGCGCAGGGGCGTCGTGACAAGACGATGTTGCTCTATCTGCATTATGACGTGCAGCCGCCGGAGCCGCTCGACCTGTGGGATTCTCCACCGTGGGAATTGACCAAACGCGGTGATCACCTCTATGCGCGTGGCGTGGCCGATGACAAGGGGCATATCATTGCGCGTCTGGCAGCGCTCGATGCGCTCCGGGATGAGGACGGCGAGTTGCCCTGCAACATCAAATTTGTCATTGAAGGTGAGGAAGAGATTGGCAGTCCGTCGATTTACGAATGGGTGGATGACCATCGCGACCTGTTAGCGGCCGATGCGTGTATCTGGGAGTTTGGCGGCATCAATCACGACGGCGCACCGGTGCAATCGTTAGGTCTGCGTGGCATCTGTTATGTCGAATTGTCCGTAAGCACCGCCAGCCGCGATATTCACTCCGGCTTGGGTGGTACGATTTTTCCCAATGCATCCTGGCGCCTGGTGTGGGCGCTGCAATCGCTTAAAGACGCTGAAGAACGCATCACCATTCCCGGTTGGTATGACGATGTCGTCAAGCCTACTGAAGTCGATATGCGCCTATTGGCCGCGCTGCCCGATGAAGCGGCGGAATGGCAGGAGATGTACGGATTGCGCCATTTCCTCAAAGGGTATCAAGGTGGCGTCGACATGCGTCGTGCAGCCGTTTTTGAACCGGCGATAACGATTTGTGGGCTTGATTCCGGTTATCAGGGCGAAGGAGCCAAAACGATTATTCCTGCCGCAGCCGCAGCAAAAATCGATTTTCGCCTGGTGCCGAACCAAAAACCGGCTGATTTGTTGCGCAAGTTGCGCGCCCATCTCGATGCACAGGGATTTGATGACGTGATGATTCGGCCGATTGGCGGCTATCCGGCAGCGAAAATTGATCCGGGCGATCCGTTTGTCGTGCTGGCGAACGAAGCCGCGCATGATGTCTACGGCATCGCGCCGGTGGTGCAGCCGATGGTCGGCGGCAGCGGCCCCATGGCGGCGTTTGTCGAACTGCTCCATGTGCCGGTGGTCACTGCCGGTTTGGGCGAGCCGGGCAACCGGGCTCACGCACCCAATGAGAACATCAGCCTCGACGGATTCATACGGGGTACACGACACACAGCACGGATTATCGGCCGATTTGCCGATGTATAACGGGAAATTGCCGGACAGACTCGATGATCAAAAAACCGAGTTTCTGCCAGAAACTCGGTTTTTGAGTTCTGTTATACCGCCTGCGCTACCGACTCGCCAAACCCCAACAATGCCTGGACACGATCGTCATCCGGCGCTTCGGCATAAACTCGTAGTACCGGCTCTGTCCCTGACGGCCGAATCAGGAGCCAACTGCCGTCATCGAGATAATATTTGATACCGTCCACGGTTTCAACGCGCTCAACCGCCACACCGGCGATGCTGTCCGGCGCGTCGTTCACCAGCCGTTCTGTCAATTCAAGTTTGTCAACCGGATGACGTAAACGCATATCCGTGCGCCTGTAACACGCCGGGCCGTAAGTCGCCAGCAGATCGTCGACCAGTGTGTGCAGCGGTTTCTGTGCCGCTGACATGACCTCCAGCAGCAGCAACCCCATCAAAATGCCGTCGCCTTCGGGGATGTGGCCTTTAATGCTCATGCCGCCGGACTCTTCGCCGCCCATTACGACGCCATTTTTGATCATCAGGTCAGCGATGTGGTTGAAGCCGACCGGTGTTTCGATAGTTTCTTGACCAAATTCGGCCGAAATCCGATCGATCATGCGCGTAGTTGACACTGTTCGCACCGCGCTGCCCCGCAATTGACGCTTGTCCAGCAGATAATGCAGTACGAGCGCAAAAATGCGGTGCGGATCGACAAAGTTACCTTTGGCATCAACCGCGCCGATCCGGTCGGCGTCTCCATCTGTCGCCAACCCGACATCGAAATGGCCCGCTTGAATAGTTGAGATGAGCAGGCCGAGATTGCGCTCGATAGGCTCCGGGTGGATGCCGCCAAAACCGGGGTTCATTTCGTGGCGGATGTTATGAACGTGCGTGCGGCTGCGCGTGAGCATCTCGCCGATGACGCCACGTCCGGAACCGAACATGCCGTCGGCAACAATGCGCAGTTCCCCGCTCGAAATCACGTCGAGATCGATCAGTGTGCTGAGGTGCGCGTAATACGCCCACGCCGGGTCGAATTTGATGATCAGGTCGCGCTTCAGCGCGAGATCGTAATCCATCAAATTGGGGCCATGTGCATTGAGCAGATTGCGTTCGAGATTGCGCTCGACCAGCTTGTTTTGCGCGGGTGAGGCGCTGCCGCCAAAGTTGGCTTTGAGTTTGAGGCCGTTATAGCGCGGCGCATTGTGGCTGGCTGTAATCATGACCCCGGCTGTGGCTTGTTTGTCGACGATGGCATGGCTGACGGCAGGCGTCGGTGTATCGGCGCGGGCTAACCATGTCTTGATGCCGTTGGCCGCCATGACCCGCGCGACTTCGGCGGCGTAGCGGTCGGAGAGAAATCGGGTGTCAAAGCCGACCACGGCTGACGGATCTGTGTCGTTTTCGCTGAGAATGAAGTCGGCGATAGCCTGAGAGACGAGGCGCAGATTGCCGAAAGTGAATGTTTCACTGATGACGGCACGCCAGCCGTCGGTACCGAATTTGATGCTCATTGTAAATAACCTGTGTTGTTGGGTGATTGAACTGGTAGTTAGCGATTGAAAATGCGATCCGCGGCGACTGCCGGCGACTCACCGACGATTAGCACGCGAGAGACGGCTTCTTGTAGTAGGCTGAGCGTGGCGGCGTCGACATGGTCGGGAAATGGTCTGGCGCGTGCGAGTTCGTTGTCGATCAGCGTGTGAACGGGGTCACCAACTAGCGGCCACTTCTGGAAAGCTGTTTTGTAGGCAGGCAGGGCAAATGTGGTGGCGCTCCAACTGCCGATAACCTCTGGGGCAGTTGCAACTGTGATGAAATCGGCCGATAAATCAATTTGCTGCGGTTGGAGAGTGCTGATAGTCCATCCCCAACCGGTAAGACGGGGTCGCAACGGGCCATCGACGCCGGGAAGTGGGCCGACCCGCACATCAGCGAGTTGGTCGACATGTTGAAATAGTGCATCGCTCGTCGTGATGAGCGCATTGACTTGTCCGCTTTCCAGTAGTTGCCATACGGCTTCGGCCGAATTGGTTGACAAGGTCGCATCGGGAAAAATGTCTTTGTCACGCGCCGTTTGCAAGATCGACAATACACGTTCAAGCGTTTCGCGATCCCAGACCAATTTGCCGGTTTCATCCACCGGTAAATCGCGCTGACTCAGATAGAGGCCCAGTAACAGCCGCGCGCCCCGCGACGGAATATCGATGCCCAATTGTAGCGTGTCTGACGCGATCAAGTCGTTCCACGTGGATGGCAGGGTTTGTGTGAACACATCGTTGCGGTAGACAACCAGCGGCACAGGTGACAGGGCAACGGGATACCCAATTGGCCTGTCTTCGCTCGTGAAGAGTGCGCCGGCTACCGGGTACAAATCGGCCTGGACAGTCGTGGTCGGAGGCGGATCGGGCATGACGATAACACCGTCGTCAACAGCATGGCGCAATGTTTTAGATGGCAACAAAACGACATCGGGCAGCGTAGAAGGTGCTACGTCGCGTCCATAGAGCAAGTAGTTGAGAATCCCACCATTGCCTTCGGCCGATTTGGTGCCTTCTTCAAGGGTGACATCGGGATGTGTTTCACTGAATGTCGAAATTACGGCGTTTGTCAACATGCTGCTGTTGTATAGTGCCTGAAACTCCGAACTGGTCCAGATGCGCAATGACATACCGTCGTCAATCGTAGCGACGGGAATGGTTTGTTCCGGTATGGTCGATGGTCTGACTATTTCAGTCACCAGCGGGGTCGTCGTTGCAACCGGCGTAGGAGTCGTGTTGTTTTCCGTTTCGGCCGAATTGGAGCCGCATGCTGTCAGCATGATCGCGGCAAAGATAAACAACAGCAAAGCGTGATTGAGGATTCGCATGGGCCGAAGTATATTGAAAAAGCGTCATCTGATCTACTGTGAGGCTTGTTCAGCCGCCCATCAAGCCTAAATTGGGACGTATCTCATTCAGCGCACATGCGCAATCTGAATGTGGTGCGCGGTATTTCGGGATGGCACACTTATAAGATTTTCTTCACGGTATCCGCAGTTGGTGTTTTTTCAAAGCCTCAGCTTCTCTGCCAGACGTACAGCTTCTCCCAACCAGTTTGAGCCTATTTGGGCCGGTGGTGCCCATTCTGGTGTCCAGCCGAGCCACATGATTGCCGTATACAAATGGCAGTAGGCTAGCGTCTCCAACAGGGATTCAAAAGTCTCGAATTGATGCTTGTCCGCAGGCAACGCATCAAAGTAAGCTTTTGCCATTGCGGCTTGTTGCTCTTCGGTCCAGTTGCCGACGGTCAGGGCCGCCAAGTCCAACAGGCCAGGGCCGATCCCGGTCATTTCCCAATCGACCGGACTTACGCGCAGATCAGCACCTGATTGTTCAACTAATATATTTGATGCGTAGAATTCGCCATGGATCAGTGTGACAGGTAGTGAAACCAGGACCTCAACTACTTTTTCGTAGCGCTCGGATAGCCAACTCAGTTGTTCACGTGCTTCGGCCGAAGCATCTGGTGCTGCTTCAACAAACGCTTGCGCCCGCACCAGCCAGCGGCGAAAGTAGTCCGCGTCATAGTGCACCAATGGGACTACCGTAGCGAATTGATCAACATCTGTCCTGAAGGCTGTGTGTATCTGAGCCAGCCATGCAGCACTCTTTTCCCACCTGTCGAACTCTCCCACTTGATAAAGTTCAAGCCCGGCCAGATTCTCCAAAAACAACCAATAGCGATCCTGCTCCGCATCGGCAATCGCACCGTAGCAAACTGCTTGACCAAGTTTGTGATCAGCGAGAATGTGTCGGTAGGTTTGAATTTCACGTTCAGGGTTATAGAGAAACAGCGGCTTTTCGTGCTTGGCCTTCTCAGTCAATGATTGCCAGCTCAAATCCTTGAAGATGAGGTCAAGTTCAGTGCCGTCATCCAGCGCTACCGTCAACTCTTCGATCAGAAAACTCATCCGATAGGCAGAGGATTTGCGCGCGAGCGTAGTGATGGCTCGTGGTTGCTCGTAGAATTGATTCAGCGCTTGTTGTAGTGTGGATGTCAATTCGGCCGAATTGACGACATAGGGCGTGCTCATAATGAAGTTTGACTCATGGTTCTATCGAGAAGTTCTGAAAGAACTTTTGTTGAATTAAATTCGGTTATTGCCAGCTCTCGTGCAACCTGACATTGGAAGTTGTCTTCGATAAAGTTAACATTATGATTTAACCTGGAAAGCCCGGTTAAATATGGTCTTTAGTGCTATACCAAATTCGCCTGTTGAACTACACACTAAATAGCAATTTATTGAATGATGTTTACACGCCTACTTCAGAAAGGAACTTTGGTAAAATTATGGACACGTCAAGGTATTCTGCAGCAAGCTCACGTGCTCGTTTTGAATGCAATTGATAGTTCCCACAAATCTCCTCTATTGCACCGACTGCATCATAGCTTGTTCGTACCGCGAATAAACCCTGGCCACAAGGTAAGTGCTGGCTGAAACCGGTATCCTGCAAAATAACCGGACGACCACTGGCTAGGTAGGCAGCACTCCGATCACTAAACCAACCCGTATTGTGGCGCACATAACCGCTCTTGCAGACGCTAAACTCACCAGTTGAATTGCATATGTAGGCTAAAAAGGAGTCGAAGGACAAAGTGACGTCATGCCCATCACTCACACGCCAGCCATTTTCGTGTAGCTGGCTTATTGGTGTGTGTTTGCCAGACACCGCCACTTCTAAAGGATGGTCAGTCATGCGAGGCAATCTCATGAATTGGGCAAATTCAACATCCTTATGTCCGTATGTTCAAATACCATTGTATGTCAACGGTTCGTATGATTGCCAATTCATTACTGTCGTGAACGGCCCATTCCTTGATCCAGGCGTACCTGAAGATGTTCATTTCAATGGCAGATGGGCAGCAGCGCCACCGGCATATCAAGGTTGGTGCGCTACTGTATCTATGCCGATATTTCGGCCAGTCGAATAATAGTAATCGTAAGTGGGTAGCTTCTCACCATTTTCAAGTCGTTTTGCCATCTTCATCTGTGTGAAGCCTGGTTCGCCGTCGATCATGATGCACACGCCACTGCTTTTAGCCTCATCCAGCCATGAGCCGTGAGTACCCATATCGATGAACAGATCTGCCGATTCAAATACCGATTCGATTTCTTTTTGCGACAAGCCATACTCGTCAGTGGCGTTTACAAAACACCATCTATCACCAAGTCCGAAACGTGACAATAACTCATGAACTGTTTTAACTTATACCCGCAATCGTCGGTCATTACATTGCGGACGGGATTGAAGCAGGAATTACGCCAACCACTTTTCTCGACGAAATAAATCTCGTGTCCTAATTGATGGAGACCTACCAGATATTGTAGAACCCAGGACATCATGCCGCCGGAGTGGGTAGCGAATCATATACGAACCAAGGACGATACGTGCCATAGCAGTTATTCCTTCAAGAACTTCATAACAGGCTAGGATCGCAGAATATTCTCGGCCCAATCTTCTGAATTGATAGATAGATATTTGACCAACATTGTCTACAGATTCTTTTGCCGTTTTGATCACGATGCTTGTGCATTCCACCAAAGTGTTTCCAGTGTAAAATCGAAATTGTCTACTGTAGGACATGAAAACGATGTGTCTTGCGTAAGGTTGTTTTGCTATATCTAGGTAATCCCCTTACAGTTTGCTGGAAATGTGTCTGACCCCTGTATATGGTGGTTTTGTATTGCATTCAGCCACTGTATATAAGGTCCAATTGACTTTTCCGACAGCCTGCTAGTGACAACCTCTAAGTGGCAGACCGATTTCACTTTAATCAGCATGTCGATTGTAATCCCCAAACATCAATCGATTGTACTTGTGTGGTTTACTTCGAATCCCCGACAAGAATTTCTCGAACATTATGTAGAAGTGCGTTCGCGCGTGTGGCGCAGGAATGTGCTTCCAACTTTGCCTCTTCACTCAAGCAAAAGTCAAAAGCCGCATCCAAAGCGGTTTCTGACAAGTGGTCAGCCGCAAACACAATTGGCCAGCCAATAGTCTCAGCCTGCCGCTTTATTTTTGCACCTCCCGCAATGGGGTCAATAGCTAATACCGGGACGCCGTTCTTGAGCGAGAGAACAGTACCGTGCAAGCGAGTAGTCACCACTAAGTCCATACGCGCAATCAAAGATTCCACTTCCCTCGGGCTACGTAGATTCGAATTATTCTCATCAAGACGCGTATCGATTGGCACAGTAGCTACTTCGCGCTTGCCGAGGAGTCGTTCCACGGCCTCGTTGGCGACGGCATGCATGGCCCTTGTGCCATATTCCGTCTGCGGGTGAACCAGGACTTTGCCGACTACTGGAACTTTGGGTTGTTGAGATAGGAAACACAAGTCAGGCCGGGCAAAGCGCGAGCTATCTCGCTCAAGCAATAGGTCAAAGGATTCCAAACTTCCAATGCTTCAAGCATCGACAGGTTGACACCAATCAGGCGCGCATCTACAAAACGGGAAGAAATCTGGTAATAGGCCAGCCATTACCAAACGGGCCGCACACAAAAACCACATGAGAATATTCGGCGGGATTTACTTCTTGCCAATCAACGCCACCGGAAAAAGGCTTGGCCACAGCAATTTCAAAGGGAATGCTGGGTGCACCTTTCAACCAATCGCATAAAAGATCTCGGGCGCAAAAGTCGCCGGCTGCACCCATTTGTTCAAAACTAAACCAGCCAGCAATTAGCAATACGTATTGACATTAGACTTTACTCCATCGCTCGTGCTATCAAACTCGTCAATACTCTGTTAGAGTCAAAATACACCTCGGCAATAGCTCGAGCGGTTTTCGAATGTCGACCATAATCCTCGTTCACGCTGTGAATTGCGGTGACCGCTTCCTCTTGGGTTCCAAATGCAAAAAGACCCTCGCCAACTGGTAATACGCGCGAGAAACCTGTATCCTGCACAACCGCTTCCCTGCCGCGAGATAACAGGCAGAGCGACAGCTGAACCATCCCATAAATATAACCACGTAGCCATTCTTTGCTATACTCCACTCCGCTTTCGATGTTTGGATATAGTTGCGATAACTGTCAAAATCGGGACAAACTTGTTCAGGATCTACAATGTACCAGCCTTTGTACTTGAGAAGATCTCGTGGCGTACGCCGCGTCTTGCCTTCATTCACGGCCAATTCAAACTTAACATTAGGCACCAACTGCGGAAGATCAAGGAAACGTTTAAATTCGAGATCTTTGTGGCCATATTGCTTTCCCCTCAAACTTAACTGGTTTATAACTGGTCCAATTCATAACCGTAGTAAATACATCGCGATATTGACTATCAGTTCGCCACTCGTTTAAGACTATTGGCTGACGCGTTGGCCGCCAATGATACCCTGTGTCGGGTAACACCAGTTCAGAAAGAGCTTCACCGAAACTGAAAAGAACATCGTGTGTATCGATCATTTTACAAAAAACTTGCTGGCCGCGAGCAAGCTTGACCGGGTGAAGACTGGGTCAGAATCAATATATACTAGTTCGACGGCCCGAAAATCCTATGATTACGCAGTAATGTTAATTCCGATATTAATCAGCAGTCCGCAGACTCTACTACTTTCCCTTCGCTGGCGATCAGACATCCCAAACCATTGCGTCTCCCAAGGGAAGCAGTAGGCCCACCGTTCTTCTAGGCCAAACTTTTGCATAATTCCCGAAAGGTAGCGGACATTATATTCGTAACCCTTACCTGTACCTCTATCTTCGGGATTATATGGCCACTGTCCAGTATCTTCGATGTAGTAAACATCGTGTCCCTGCTGAGCAAGACCCAGAACGTATTGAAGGTAATCCCAGGTTACGCCACCCAACGGATATTGCGCGATTAAGCCACTTACGATGATTCGCAGTTTTGATGAGTTCAGTGTCATTAGAGCAATCCTATCTCATCCATCATCTTTGACAGGACTCGTTGGGAATCAAAGTACTCGTGTGCAATCTCAAGAGCGGCTTGGGAATGGCGGCTGTAGTCTGCAGCGATCGTGTCGATTGCATCAGCCGCTTCGTCTATCGTGGAGAAGGCGAACAAACCTTCACCGGTTGGGATGAATTTACTGAATCCGGTTTCTTGCGTAATTACGGGCCGACCAGCAGCAAGATAGCAAACGCTACGATCGCTGAACCAGCCACTTCGCATACGTACGTATTGGTCTTTGGCTATCGTGAATTCACCCGCCGAACGTCTTATGTAATCTCGATAGCGCTCAGGATCTGACAGCGACCGCGCCGGAATTATGTGCCAACCGTGACGCTCTAGCTTCAGCTTGTCATCATCGTTAATGCCTTCCACGGCCAATTCCAGAGGTAACTGTGAGTGTTGAGGCAATGCTATAAACTGCTGAAACTGTAAATCTTTGCGCCACAGGTACTTCACGCCAGCCCATTCAATATCTTTTTCGTGATCTTTCCATGTCGTTACGGTTGTGAAGCGATAATTGTCGGGCAATGTGCTATTGGATCCCCACCACTCCGGCACGACAGGAGGTCGAGTGGACTTCCATGTGTAGCGCTCAATCGGTACTGTGCAGTCGGAGTTACCCAGATTCTCCCCATAACTGAATAACACGTCGTGGCGATCTAGTTGATCAGTGAGCCATTCTTCACCAAGTGCGATTCGTATCTGGTCCAATACCGGATCGGTCTGTACATAGACTAAACAGGAGATGTCATCATGGTCAGGGCGAATATAATGTGAACCACACAGGTTGAATACGGCGGCTGCGTTTCGGTACAAATTGGCTAACCCGACAACGTCTTTTGCGCCATAACAGGTGTCCTCGCCAGATTTCGGCCGAAAAACCCACTTATCACCCAGATCAATAGCATCCATTTGGCGTTGCAAGTAGGCTGCATTCTCCGCAAACGCAACCGAATGCCACAAATTCGAAGGATTGAGCACCGGTCTGTTCGAGTCTTCCACATACCACACATCAAAACCCAGTTGGCGTAACCCGGCCAAGTAATGCAACACCTGCCAGGTCATACCGCCGAAAGGGTACGAGCCAAGCAAACCCCATACAACAACGGTCTCTCTAGTGACCGGAGGGTAGTTAATCTCAAGTTTCATGCCGATGTGTTGCTCCTGATCATCGCGAATGAAAGATTGAATCAAAGCAAACCGGCAGCTTCTGCCGCCTGGTAAAGGTTGTCAAAATACCACCGACGCTCCGGCTTCAACGTCCATTCCGGTGTGTCGCCGAGCCAACGCAGAGGCCAATAAACACGTGCGATTTCAAGCGCGTTCTCGAAATCTTGAGGCGCTCCCTGTGGCCAACGCGCACGCTGGTACGCCAGAATGCATTGCTCAACCAACTGTGTGTTGCGCCATCCCTGCGTCAGGCTTGCCAAATCGATCTCGCCGCGCGCAATTGCGGACGCCTGCCAGTCAACCGGATGGATCTGTTCGGTACCTACCAGGATGTTGTTGGGATAAAATTCACCGTGAATGATTGTGAGATGGTCATCAGTGAGCATTTCGACTGACGCCATGAAGCTTTCACATAGGCGCTCAATCCAAGGATATTGATGTCGCAGCACGCGAGAATAAACCAGCGTTCGTTCGACCCAACCGCCAAAATACGCTGCATCATATTGGTTGAGCTTTTTCCGTACGCTGGCAAGATTGCCGATGACGGCGGCAACAGCATGATACGCACCAAGCCATTCTGCACATCTCAAAAGCGCACTCTCAGAACATTTGTCGAGGCGAGTGGTCCCTTCCAAATATTGAATTGCCAGACACACTTGACCGGCCGGCTCATAGACAAAGCAGCCAAAGTAACGTGGCGTCGAGAGTGCTAGGCGTTCAAGTACATGTTCATACACACTCGCCTCATAGCCGACATTTCCCCAATAACCGTGGCCGGTATGCTTGCCGGCAACACCATATTTAAGCAGGAGTTTCTGCGACGAATGGTCGGCAAAACGGCAAACAACTATCTCGCTGGGGAAGGCGCTGCTATAAGGGTTATTTCTTCGTTCCAAAGACAAAAGCGCACCGGCTGCGGCGTTCCGATCTGCAAAAAGCCGGGCTAACTGCCGCTCAAGCGTCTCTGAGTCCGGTTGTCCTAAACTCATAACTGTAACTCGGTCAACCTTCCTGCAAAAAAGCTTCGAAGGAATTCCGTAGCCAATCCTTATAGTAGAATAGTTGTTTTCTGATCGCCCGTTCAGCCCAGTCAAAGCCAAGCGTGTCGCCTGCCCAGCTAATCAGTTGAAGCGTGCGAAAAACCGTTCCCAAATCGACTAAGCGTTGGGTAAACGTTTCTGTGAAAATCGGCCGAACGGGTTTCACAGCGGCACTATAGGTTGCCGCGTCTACGTTGACGAGATCGACAGCCGGTACGCCAAAGCCAACGCTTTCCCAGTCGAAAGCGACAAGTGACGTTTTAGAGCTATACACGCGCATCCTTACGTTTTTTTCGACAAAATCACCGTGTACAAGTGTCGCAGGCACTTGCATACAAAACTGTTCGACCGTATTCCAGTGTGAGGCTATGAAAGCCAGCTCGTTCAAGACAGCCTGCAACACTTCGAGATGCCAATGAGAGAAGGTCGGGTTGCCCATACCTATGTCAATTTTCTTGCGCGCAGACTGGAGTAATTCCTGGTAATGGAATGCGTTGTACTGTGGTAAATTCAATTCACTCGCCAATTGAACTGCATCGGTATGCAGTTTGGCCAACCAATATGCTGCTAATACTCGGTGTTCCGCATCATCTTTTTGGAAGCGTATTTCGCCTGCGTCCTCAATAAACACCCATGCCGATTTACCGTCGGGTTCTGGTAGAAATCCATAATACTTTGGCACTTCAATGTCGAGTTCAGCCAAAACCCGTTCATAGATCAGTGCTTCAATCCGAGCAGGTTCGAACATCGTATGTTTGCCAATGATCGATTCTCCAAACGGGCCCGCCGCAATCAGACGGCAGACAACGGATTTGCCGGCTTTTTCATGGAGAATTGAAACTCGTTCGGGCATTCTATGAGTCGCGCCTACGTCTAGCCAGGCAGTCGTTGCATTTGACTTCAAAGACTTTTCGGACTCTGATATCGGTGTGGCGAATTGTCTAAGAAACGAAGATTTGGTTAGCTTCATCTCGCGACTCACCAATTGCAGGCGCCTGAGGTAATGGTGCACTTTTCTTGCAGGCTTTGGGCCTAAATTACGGGAAAAGACGGAGAAAATGCGCCCGCATTGTTCGATCATGCACAGATGAGACAGGCTCAAATGTGGCCATTGTTTGTGACTGATCGCTTCGTAGACTTCAAAACTGGCCTGAGGCAGATCTACGGCGGGATTGCCCCATCCAGCCTTTTCCCAATCTATCAGGAGTACCCTTTTGTCTGTTGCCGTTCCATCGATTCCGATGTTCTCATCTGCAACGTCGCCATGTACCATACAGTCGGGCAAATCATGACAACGATCTTCGATCTGTGCCCAATTTGCCGCCAGCAGATCGCATTGTCTGACGAAGTTTTCAAGTACGAGGCGGTCACGCAATTTCAGGTCGTCATGTGTGAGTCGTTCCAAGAATTGGTTTCGTGTTAATTGCAGACGTTGCAGAAAGAAGGTGGTGTCTTTGCGTGGGAAGTCTACCGGTGGAACGATATTTGAGGATGTCGTATGAAATGTCGCCAGCCACTGGGTAATCTCGCATTGATAATTTAGGAGGGATTTTGGCTGAAGTAATCGGCCGATATCCTCGATAAACAGCCAAGACAGCTCGCTATCTGAATCCGCAACAGATCCATAATACCGTAAAGACGAAACAGGTAAACGAGGCAGAATCTCTTCATACATCGTGCGTTCGATCTCAATAGTTGAAAAATGAGATCGCTTTGCAATTATTGATGTCTTGTCACCATGGATACCGACGAGACGGTAGATAGACGCTTTGCCACTTTCTTCCACGGGCAAAACAAGCGAGGGCAAGCGTTTGTTGCTCGAGACCCGCGCCCAAGCACGAACAGCAGGGTGCTCAGCAATCGGATAATACCCGAGTTGCATGCTACAGCTCCCATCCCATCAAAAGCATGGCTTGTTTCATTTCATCCCGATAATAGGCCAATTTGGACATGACCTTATGCAGCCACGGTGATGCTAAGGTTTTGTGTTCGCCGGGTATAGCTTTGACAACCCACAACATTTTGCCCAGAATTGCTGTGGCGTGCAGCAACTCCGGCGAAACACGAAGACCTTCGGCAAGACATTGTGCTCCATAAAGGTCGAGATTGATATAAGCCAGGTCTACCGCCGGATTTCCCCAACCAGCACTTTCCCAATCATACGCAAGGACGACTGGTAGAGCGTCTTGTATGCCTATCCGAACATTCTTACCGTAAAACCCACCATGAACAAGCGTCTTGGGAAACTCATCAAACAACCATTGCAATTCTGATACACGATTGCGCAATTGTTCACATTGTCTCCTTAAATCGCTTACCAACTTTGACTGCTCACTTGACAGCGCAGGGTTTCCGGAACTGTTCTCCAATGTCTCGCGAGCTGCTTCTGCCAGATTTCGATAATGCTCAACATCTCGCTGTTCAAGATCAACCCGGTTGACGAGCGACGCTGCATGTTCATGTAGTGCCGCAAGCCATCGCGCTGCCGGCAGTTGGTGGTCTGTGTTGCTATGTGAGTACACTTCACCGACCGCCTCTTCAACAAACAACCAACTACTTCCCTGCGATAGCTCTTTCACGATACCTAAACATTTCAGTGTTGGGTGAGGAATATGAGGCAGAATCTCAGCATAGACACTAAATTCAATTTCAGCCTGAGAAGTATCGCACTCCTTGGCCATAATATTGTATTCAAATCCCGGCACACCCTCTAAACGTACGACAGTAGAACGCCGATGGGCTGGTTGAATCATTTCCACCGCACGGACGGCAGTAGATTCTGGATGTATTCTTCTCCAGGCTGCCCATGCTCTCTCTTCAGCTGTGACCATGTTACGCTATCTGCCACGGAATTCCGGGCACTCGACTAATTCTTTGGCAATAAAGCTGCATTCTTGCTACGCGTGTTTTGACCCAGGGAGATTCAACCAACAGGTCGTGCGCTTCCCAGTTTATTGCTGCCAGCGTGCGGAACAAACTGCCAAGTTCTGCCAGTCGCTCAATTGCTCGCATGGTGAGGTTGGGCCATTGTTGTTGCACTGGCGACAAATACGAAGCAATGTCCAACACCTTGATCGATGCCAGATCAGGTGCCGGCAAACCTTGTCCCGACGTTTCCCAATCGAACACAACAACAGTCTCACCAGCATCTCTAGTCTGAACACGCATGTTTTTGTGTACGAGGTCGCCATGTACAAACGTGACCGGAAAATCCCTACACTGGTCCGCAATCTGACTCCAATTCGCGATAAGATTCTCGTAGCATCGTAACATGCTGTTGAGGTACTCACCGTCTTCAGACGCTAAAGCGTTGTTTGTGAGACTTTGGTTGATTGTGGAGAAGGCGGATTGAGCGTGTTCAAGATAATGCTTTGCGCCTCGAAGCGGAAGTTGATCGATGATTTCCAGATTTGCCGCCGAAGCATGCATAATTCCAGTCCATTCTGCCAGTTTTCTGCGATGATCTATTTTGCTCAGATCAACGCCAATGTCGCCGACATCTTCTAGAAACACCCATGAGAATTCACCTTCAGGTTCTGGCCAATGTCCTAAATATTCTGGCGTTGCAATAGGCAAAGGGGAGAGAATATTTTCGTAAATGAATCGCTCGTATTCAGTTTTGTGCGTTTTCTGTCTCTTAGCAATTACCGGTTTTCTACCGTTGGTCATATCGGTCAATCGGTACAGACCTGACCGTATAATACCGCTTTTTCTGCGCTCCTTGATGACGACAATAGTGTTAAATGTAAAAACACCTGACCACCACTGCTGCCAGGCTAGCGCTGCTGGGTGCTGGTCAATGTTGGTATGCAAAACCTCGTTAGCGACGTAACTAGACATGGTGTGCTACCGTTCCTGCTTTTGAGCTTTCAAAACCGCCCTCTTCAATCGCGTACTCAATTACTGAACTGACATCAGATCGTACATCGATCAATTGGCCGGCTTCGATAACAAGGAGCAAATCGCATTTTTCCAACGTTGACAGCCGGTGAGCAATCATAAAAGTGGTGCGATTTTGCATCAAGCGTTCCATAGCTTCAACGATTACCGCTTCTGTCCCAACATCGACGGAACTTGTGGGTTCGTCCAAAATCAAAATTGGCGCATCTTTGAGAAAGGCTCTAGCCAGAGAAATACGTTGACGTTCGCCGCCTGAAAGCTTCATTCCTCGTTCGCCCACCAAGGTTTCATAACCATCAGGAAGATTACTGACGAATTCATGGGCATTGGCAGCTTTTGCGGCGCGTATGATGTCTGCTTCCGTCGCGTCATGTCGCGCATAGGCAATATTTTCGGCTATGCTCGTAGAAAATAGCACGGGTTCTTGAAGAACGATTGCATACTGTTTGCGCAGATCTGCGAGCTTGTAGTTTCGGATATCAATATCATCAAGCAGAACAGCACCCGATGTAGGATCGTAGAAACGGGCGAGGAGGCCCATCATGGTTGATTTACCGGCACCGGTTTGCCCTACAATGCCTACCCTTGTTCCAGCAGGCACGTCAAAAGATATGTGTTGCAGTACTGTGTTTCGGGAATCGTATGCAAAGGAGACGTCTTCAAACCTGATTGCGCCACGCACGCGTTTCAAAGGAAGGGCGTCTTGCTTTTCTTGGACATCGGGCGGCTCATCTAGTAATTGCACGGCTCGTTCGGCTCCAGCAAGCGACGATTGCATCTTCCCTAGTTTCTGTGTCATTGTATCCATCGGAGAGTAAAGTCGGCCGAGGTAGGACATAATGATCAGGAAAGCGCCTAATGAAATCACGCCGGTCAGCACATGATTGACGCCAAGTACCAGAACAATAGCTGTTCCAATAGCTGTGACTAGACTTGAAATTAGAGAATAGCCATATGTAATGAAATACGCACTGATGCGAGCACGAATTGTAGATTTTGAGCGACCGGAAAAGGTTTCACTCTGACGATTTTCTTGCCCAAAAGCTTTTACAACTCTAACAGCGGAAAGTGTCTCTTGGACAACGGCCAGCGCGGCACGATCGAGCTTCTTAACCTCACGCCATTTGCTGCGCGATTGTCGGCGATAAGTGTATCCGGTCAGAAAAAGTACCGGCGCGATGGCTAGAGCGACCAATGCGATTTGCGCATCAATCTCGAAGATGACCCAGAACATTGCAACCAGCGTAAATGCGGCCGTAACAAACGGGGCTAATCCATCGATCGCAACGTCGGCGATTGATGTGGCATCGTACATCACGCGATAAAGTGCATCTGATGATCCCCTGCTATCGTGATATGACAGTGACAGGTCCTGGGCGTGACGAAACAATCTGGAGCGAAATGCCAAAATGAGATTCTCACCTGTATAGGTACGCACCATAGATTTCGTCAATGACAACAAGCCTGTTGCAAGGGCGATTCCTACGGTCATCGCTGCAGCCAACATCAGTATAGCTTGCTCATCTAGCGTTCCTTGAGGAAACAGTGTATTCAAAACACCCGGTAGCGGCTTTGAATCTACCACGCTATCGACTGCAATGGCCAACGGCACCGGTGTCAGCAGTGCCAGCGGGGTAGACAAGAGACTCAGTATGAAAATTAGGATGATCTGTAGCCAAAACGGACGGGCAAGTTTTATAAGCCGTCCAATTAATTGCAGATCACCAGATCGTTTTTTGTTCATTCTTTCAATTCTAGAAAACAGCCAACCAATACAGGGTCATCGGGCTAGATGCTAGACAGCGTTGATTAGTAAATCGTTTGGTTTTGTAGCATGTATTTTTGCCGCATTGATGGCAATGACAATGCCTGACAATTAGCCTGTATATCTGGCCTTTTGTATAGTTGCTTGTGGTTCTTCAATTGAATTTGAAGCGAGGTCTAATTGCTTTTGGGGTGGCTTTAGTTTTACTTTGCTTTTCTCTTCCATCTCTGCCAGGGTTTCTGTAATTTGGCTAATTGCCGCTATCTTTTGCAAACGCGTTTGAACGATGCCTATTAACGCAAACATGCCGAACAGTATGCTCGCGTACCATGCACCGGCAAACGTCGTTAGTGTTGACAAAGTGATGAAGCATAAGATGATAGCCAGTGGAAGCCTTGTCATATGTGTCTGTAGTCGATAGCGGACAAGTTGTAACCCTTCCCCATATTCTTCAACGGTCATCAGTAGGCGTATGATACACAGACCTCCCAGGCGTATGTACAGATCCCAACGCTCGAATTCACCACTTCTATTCACGGCGAGCCCACGCTGTTTTAGACCAGATTCAAGCCAGACCATCCAGTCAACAACGCTGCGCCACTGTTTGCTGTATATTTGTGCTGAGCGTGGAAGTGGCTTAAAGAAGGTTGTAATATTCGGCCGAATACCCACATTACTGATCCGCCACGGAACCAGGCCATACTTCAGCCGACCATGTAGCCGAGCCAGAGGCTGTATAGCGAATAAAAGAGTCGTCAAAGATCCGCGTTCGGCTTTTTCGTGCCAGGCTAAATGTGTCCAGCTAGTCGTATTAAGGAGCGAATTGCGCGCCGCTGCCATGACCGACATGCCAATCGCAACAAGGCTTGCTGGAATAGCCAAAAAGAGAGGCGACCACAAAAACCCGAGCATCCCTACTGCGAACAACAAAATAAAGAACAAATAAAATTCCGGCATCAAAACAAGTGAAGTCAAACCACCCGGGCCAGGAGCGTATAATGACTGAAATGGTGCTGTACCCCAGACACCGTGAAAAATCTTCTCCAGGCGTCTTGAACGCCACTTGAATGATCCGCCGCCATAAAGATGCCCATGCCATGCAGGGTAGCCGAGCGCGTTATATCTTTCGGGCCACTTCTTCTCTAAAAGCGCCTCGGCCTTACCATAGCCAACTTGTTGACGGTAGTAAGCAAGCGCAGATGCGCGTCGATGATGCCAAACCACGGCAGATGGACTGAAGCCTATGACCTGGTTCGCTTCCAGTAGTCGCCAACAAATGTCCACGTCATCACCGGCAGCCCGAAACTGAGGATCAAAACCACCGATCGCTTGCAGCGCCTCGCGGCGGAATGACATGTTGACGCCTGGTATGTGCTCCGCTTCCTGATCGCTCAAGAGAACGTGAATTGGGCCGCCTGGTGCATTGGCGACACACTTGGCAACTAATTCATCCTCAGGAGGTGTCAGATTTGGCCCACCCAGGCCTGCATAGGCATTATTCATAAAATCATTGGCAATATAGGTCAGCCAATCAGGGTCCGGATAGGCATCATCATCTATATAGCTAATAATTTCACCGGACGCAGCTTCAAGACCGATGTTGCGTGCTGTGCTAAGTCCTTGATTCTCAACACTGATAACTTTGAACCCATATTCAGCGGCAATATCGGCCGTTGCATCTGTCGAACCGTCATCAACGACAATGACTTCGAAATCCGGGTAGCGCAAGCGTGAGAGTCCTTCGCAACAACTGCGCATCGTCGCAGCCCCATTGTGGCTACAGACGACGACCGATATCCGTGGCCAGACGTCACTTATTGGAAAAGGAGCCTCAGTAAAAGCTTGCGACACGCGTTCTAGAGCCGGCTTTGGTTGGCGCCAACTATCTGTTAATCCAAATTTCCAGTCAGTTACCAACTGTCCCCCACGATGCCATTCATCTGTCCAGGCAAAAACAAATGCTCCTGCACAACCGGCAGAAAATGCGCTTCGCACTTGCCAATCAAGTGTTTCGGCTTGTGCATCTTCTCCATTGCGCAGACTGTCAAGGCCAATTTCCGCCAGAACGAGTGGGGCTTCACCAACAAGATTATGCAAACGAGCAATATAGCTGGTTAATATTTCGCGGTCCTCAAGGTAGACATTGAAGCAGTGAAAATCCAGAAAGGGCAGTTGCAAGTACTCCGTAGTCGGGTAGTTTACATAAGTGACGAGCGCCGATTCGTCTTCTTCTTTTACAGCCAGGTATAGCTTTTTAAGAAATTTCTCAACTTTTGCGGCACCATGCCAACGAACAATAGGTGCCGGAATCTCATTGCCGATCGCATAGCAGAGTAAGGCCGGATGTCCGGTACACCTGCGTACGCCTGCCCGTACACGTTCTTCAATGGAAGCAAGCAATTTATTGTCATCAAGAAAGGTGACGTGTTGCTCCCACGGCAGGCCGACCATCACGCGCAAATTGTATGTTTGAGCAATATCGAGTAGCCATACTGGGGGTACAGTGTATGTTCGAACGGCATTGATACCTGCGGCAACCATAGCAGAGAAATCTTTGCTAACTACAGATGGGTTGTGGTATTCACCGTCCTCAACAGGGGTTAATGGGCCGTACGTCGTGCCCCGCACGTAGAATTTCTCGCCCCCAATAAACAGAAACTTGCCGCGGGCCTCAATGACTTCATGTGGCTGATCGCTCATATTATTATCCTAAAATATGCCGTTATAATTGTGCGATATTATTCCAAGTGAACAGATACAAACAATTGAATGGTAGTATGATAATCTATCATTATCTGGGCACCCAAAGTACAAGCTTACCCCAGATAGAGGTTGTTGTGCAACCTTTGACGAGGCAGGTTTAGGTAAAGTGTTTGGTCGAGCGCACATGCGAAATCAGAAACCGAAACACGGCAATTGGGGTTGCGCCATTGAGGAGTTGTTAGCTTCACGAACATCTCAAGCTTACATGAGGCCGCGACAAAGTGGGTGACCATAAAATTGAGGCGCCAATGGATTTCCCCAAGATGATCGCTGGATAAACCTTTTGGCTCTGGTGAACAGTTCCGCTATAATCGGGACGCTTTGCCGCTGGACAGGACAGAATTTGCCGGTTCAGCATTAATCACACACACGTCGGGACTTGCCGGAATGTGCTCACAAGTCGTCGCTGACGACAATGGCCGTGTGAGTTTTCGTCGGGGTTGAACGACGTGGAGGAAAAAACAACAAGGAGATAGATTTATGGCCATTGTTTCAATGAAACAACTGTTGGAAACTGGCGTCCATTTTGGACACCGCACCCGTCGTTGGAATCCGAAAATGCGCCCGTACATTTTCACGGAACGCAACGGCATTCACATCCTCGACCTGCAACAAACGATAGTAATCGTGCACGAAGTGTACGAATTGGTCCGCGACACGGTTGCTGACGGTGGACAGGTTCTCTTTGTCGGCACCAAGCGCCAGGCACAGGACACCGTTGCTCAGGAAGCGACACGGGCACACCAGCCCTATGTCAACACACGCTGGTTAGGTGGCACGTTGACAAACTGGCAAACGATTCGCCAGCGCATCAACTATTTGGAGCAGTTGGAGCGCCAGCGTGATGAAGGTGCCTTTGATGGCCTGAAAAAGCGTGAGCGGCTCTCATTCGAGCGCGAAATTGAAAAACTGAATGATCGGCTTGGCGGTATTCGCCGTATGGGCACGTTGCCGGATTTGTTGTTCGTTGTCGACATCAACAACGAGGATACGGCTGTATTGGAGGCGAATAAACTCGCTATTCCGGTTATTGCCATGGTTGACACAAACTGTGATCCCGATCGCATTGATTATGTGATTCCATCCAATGATGACGCAATTCGTGCCATTAAGCTGATGTGTGGCATGGTGGCGGATGCTGCTTTGGAAGGGATGAATATGCGTGAGGCGACGCTGGAAGACGAGATCATCAATGTCGATGCCTATGTACCGGGCGCACAGGACGCCGGATTGCACGACGCTGATGATGAGGCGCTGCTCGGCGCTGCCACGTTGGCCAAGATCCGCGATGAACAGCCGGTTGTCGAGAAGATTGAAGAGGCAGACGGTGAAGATGAGACGGAAAGTGATAGCGATTCGGCCGAATAAGAGCATATGCACTGGCGGTTGAATATACATCGTAAGTCAGATACAGAAACCGGGTTTTGTTCAAAGCCCGGTTTCCCCAATCAGACAGTCAGTTACAATTAATCCGGCAGGATCGGGGTGCTACCCGCCACAAACGCCGGTCGAAAATGCCCAAACGATTAAAAGTTGGAGATCGACAAGAATGAATATTACGGTAGAAATGGTAAAAGAACTGCGCGAAGCGACCGGTGCCGGTGTCCTTGATGCCAAAAAAGCACTGGAAGCTGCAAATGGTGACTTTGACGAAGCGACAGTTATCTTGCGTGAAAAAGGATTGGCACGCGTTGCCAAGAAATCGGGGCGCAGCGCTAACGAAGGGTTGATCGAAATGTATGCCCATCCGGGCAATCGTGTCGGTGTCATACTCGAAATCAACTGCGAAACAGACTTCGTGGCTCGCAACGAGGAATTTGTTGAACTGGCGCACGACATCGCACTGCAGATCGCAGCGATGAGTCCACGTTATGTGGGCAAGGATGATGTTCCTGAAGCTGATTTGGAATCAGAGCGCGAGTTGTTGACGAAGCAGGCATTGGCCGAAGGGAAACCGGAACAGATCGTTGCCAAAATCGTCGATGGTCGCATGCGTAAGTTTTACGAAGAGTATTGTTTGCTGGAGCAGCCATTCGTCAAGGATGATTCAATGTTGATCCAGGATATGGTCAACACGGCCATCAGTAAATTAGGCGAAAATATCGTCGTCCGCCGGTTTGAACGGTACGAGCTTGGCGAGAGTTTGTAGAGAAGTTGCAATTCGTGGGCGAGTCACAAGACTCGCCCACTTCTTTTTCGGTGATTCCGGGTGGCAATTCGGCCGAAATGAACTCCATTGTTTGCCTTTGATGTTCAAGACAACTACGGGCAAGACAACGACCTTATTCCCAGTCGATCTATAGAGCAGACTCCATGACAAATCCAAGATACAATCGCATTTTACTCAAGCTCGGCGGCGAGGCACTGGCTGGCTCCAGTGGCTTTGGCATCGATCCCCAACGCGCCGATCATGTTGCGCAGACCGTCAAGACTGTACACGATCTCGGTATACAAATTGCCGTGGTCATCGGTGCCGGAAACCTGTGGCGCGGCAGCATCGGTATGGATCAGGGTATGGAACGCTCGACCGCTGATCACATGGGCATGATTGCCACAGTTATGAACGCTCTGGCGCTTCAGGATGCGTTGGAACGCGCCGGAGTCGATACGCGCGTCCAGACCGCCATTGAAATGCGCACCGTTGCCGAGCCGTACATCCGTTTGCGTGCCATGCGTCATCTGGAAAAAGGGCGTGTCGTTATCTTTGGTGGTGGCACCGGCAATCCGTATTTCACGACCGATTCGGCCGGCGCATTACGTGCGAATGAAATCGGGGCGGAGATTCTGATCAAAGCGACGAAAGTGGACGGTATTTACGACGACGATCCGTTCACAAATCCAAATGCGACGCGATTTGATGCGATTTCCTACATTGATGCGCTTAACTTTAAACTGCGGGTAATGGACAGCACAGCGATTTCATTGTGTATGGAGAACAATCTTCCCATCGTTGTGCTCAACCTGTGGCAGCCCGAAAGCGTCAAGAAGTTTGTACTTGGCGAAAGTGTGGGTACAATGATTTCTTGATGTTATTATTGCCACATCGCGATGACTTCACAAATCGTGATTTTACCCGATGTATCGAGGTGGGAAAGTTCAGAAGTTTGATTTTTGAAAGCCGGTGCTTACTCAGGCTAATCTTCTGAACGCTCATGGAGAGTCGCAATATGATAAAAGAAGTATTACATGACGCCGAACAAAGAATGAAGGGTGCCGTAAAGGCATTGGATCATGATTTGGCCGGTTATAGAACCGGACGTGCATCTCCCCAGCTTGTCGAACGACTGATGGTAGAAATGTACGGTGTGGAAATGCCCCTCAACCAACTGGCAACTATTTCTGTACCTGAGCCGTCCCAACTCGCCATTCGGCCATATGATGCGAACGCGATCAAGGCAGTTGAGCGGGCCATTCTTAAATCAGACCTCAGTATGACGCCCAATAATGACGGGCAAGTCATTCGTCTGAACATTCCGCGCTTGACGGAAGAGCGCCGTCGTGATTTGAGCAGACAAGTCGGCACTCGTGTCGAGGATGCCAAAGTCGCCATACGCAATGTCAGGCGTGATTGTCTAGGCGATTTGCGCGAGTTCAAGGATGAATCGATAATTTCTGAAGATGAATTTTATCGTGCTCAGGATGATCTTCAGGGCTTGACAGACAAATACGTTGGAGAGGTAGACGCGTCAGGCAAGCAGAAAACAGAAGAAATCATGGACATCGCCAGCGGATAAGCGCCGCGAGCCAACTTGATAACCGACTTGATAATGGGAACCGAGTACACCCTGGACCTGTCCGCTGTGAAAATTCCGACGCATGTCGCAATTATCATGGACGGTAATGGTCGCTGGGCGCAGGCGCGGGGCCTGCCAAGACAGGCTGGACATCGTGCCGGAGCGGAAAATTTGCGCCGCGTGATTAATGCGTGTGTCGATTTCAATATCAAGATTTTGACAATCTATGCTTTTTCTACGGAGAACTGGTCTCGGCCGAAGCGAGAAGTACGTGCCTTGATGCGTATTTTTGCGCGGGTTCTAAATCAGGAAATCGGTAACTTGCACCAACAAGGTGTATGTATCCATCATCTCGGCGAACTAACGGGCGTTGAGCCAAACATTCAGAAAAAAGTTCGTGATGCGCTCGAACTGACACGACTGAATGATCGCCTGATTCTCAATGTAGCTTTTAATTACGGGGGACGGGCAGAGATTTTGCATGCGGTCCGGCAGATGCTTGCCGATGGTGTGAAGCCTGATGATCTGGACGAAGAGCTTTTCAGCTCGTATTTGTTCACGCACGGTTTGCCTGACCCTGATTTGGTGATTCGCACGAGTGGTGAGCAGCGCATTAGCAATTTCCTGATTTGGCAGGCAGCGTATGCCGAGTTTTACCCAACGCCGGTGTTATGGCCGGATTTTGACAAATTTGCGCTGTATGATGCGCTCGTTGCTTATACCGACCGCGATCGACGTTTTGGTCGCGTTTCAACTGAAGACTGATCTAAACCTATGTTCCTGAAACGTGTGCTCATCACGGTTACGCTTGGCCCACTGGCAATCCTGTTGGTTTATCTCGGTGGTCTGTTTTATTTCGTTCCTCTAGTCATTTTTCTGGCCATCGCTGTCGTTGAATTTACGCGCATCTCCACCAAGATTGGTTGGCGATCCTCAGTAATCGTGCTGTTGCCTCTGGTAATTGTGCAATATATTGTGGCGCAATGGTTTCCGCAATATACGGCACCAACCCTGGTTGCATCATTCGTGATCATCATGTGCTACGGTTTGTGGCTTTATGAAAGCGAGCGTAGTCAAACGGCATCGGCCGATTGGTTGACAATGACGGCCGGTTTAATCCTGCTCGGCTGGGTTGCCGGCCATTTTTTGCGACTGCGGGGAATCGGTACAGCAGAAGGCAACGAAGCGTTGATTGAAGTGGCCTGGGTCTGGACCACATTAGCCATGCTTGGTACCTGGTTTGCCGACTCATTCGCGTATCTTGTCGGCAAGTTTGTCGCCGGCAAATTTGTACTCGGCAAACACAAAATGTCACCGCGCCTGAGTCCCAACAAAACGATAGAAGGATACTTCGGCGGTGTTGTATTTGGAACAATGGTAACCCTGCTTATCGGTTACATCTTCTCATACTGGTACGATATTTCACTTGTTACTGTGCTCTTGATTGGATTGCTAACTTCAGTAGTCAGCCCGGCAGGTGATCTCTCGATTTCACTGCTAAAACGTCAGGCCGGCGTTAAAGATTCCGGCAACCTGTTCCCCGGACATGGTGGTGCTCTGGACCGTATAGACAGCTTAATGTGGTCAGTTACATTCGTCTATTATCTACTGATTCTCACAGGCTAATTTCACAATGGACATCTCACTGCAAAGCAAGAAAATCGTCACTATCGAGCGTTTTATTCTGGAAAACCAGCCTGTGAATGCCCGTGGTGATTTCACCAACTTGATGTACGACATCGCGTTGGCAGCCAAGGTAATTGCCCACAAGACAAACCGGGCCGGGCTGTTGCCCATTCTGGGGCGGGCCGGTGCGACAAATGTGCAGGGTGAAGATCAACAGAAATTGGATGTTTACGCCGACGACGTCCTTTACAAACTTTGTGATCATACTGGCCGCTTGTGTGTGATGGCATCTGAGGAGCGAGAGGACATCATTCCGATTCCGGAAGGATATGAGAAGGGAAAATACGTTCTGGTTTATGATCCTCTGGACGGATCATCCAATATTGATGTAAACGTCAGCATTGGTACTATTTTTGGCATATTTCGCACACTGGATCTAGATCGCAGAGGCCGTCTGGAAGATTGTTTGCAACCAGGGCGTGATCTTTTGGCCGCCGGTTATGTTCTTTACGGCTCAAGCACGATGTTGGTCTATAGCACAGGCAAGGGTGTGCATGGATTCACACTTGACCCGGATATCGGAGAATTTTTGCTGTCGCATGAAAACATGCGCTTTCCGGAACCGCCGGCGTACTATAGTGTCAACCATGCTTATTGGCCGCGTTGGTCGCCTCAGGTTCAAGCTTATATGAAGTGGCTACGTGATGGTGATGACTCTCCGAATCTCTCGGAACGGTACATCGGCTCGCTGGTTGCTGATTTTCATCGCAATTTGCTGCGCGGTGGTGTTTTCTTGTATCCGGCCGAATTGCGGAAGCCACAGGGTAAGTTGCGTTTATTGTATGAGGCGGCGCCGTTGGCGTATCTGGCGGAACAGGCGGGTGGCTATGGTTCTGATGGTACACAATCATTGCTCAACGTGAAACCGCAGTCTTTGCACCAACGCGTGCCGGCATATATCGGCAATCGGACATTGGTGGAGAAGGCGGAAGCGATGCTTGGTACTAAATGAGCTGGTTTCGGCCGATTATTTCACCTTAAATCTCCTTCACTTCATACAGAATTCTGATTGACTCTGATAATTCGTCATGTTATACTCTTTACGTCCACCCTGTTAGTCGTTATTGTATTCCTCACTCTATTTGCACTTGATAATTGGAAAAAGGCCTCGCACTTCGACCAAGCCCTGGAGAGTGGATATTTAGCGGTAGGTACCATATCCATACAAACTGCGTCAGAGCAGCACTAATTCACGTTTACGTTTTGCATACCATTACCTCGTGTTCAATTTTTCAAACGCCAAGCGCATGAAAATTCCGTGCCCTTTACGGCATAGTAAAAATGGTAATTGTTAGGTTCTAGTGACATTTCTATCTGAGCCATATAAGAGCGGATGCAAAGCTCAAAAGCGACATGTATCTGCTCGCGTATTTCTCAAAGCGAGAAAATATCGCCCGATAGTGCTTGATTTTGTTGAAGAAACACTCGACCAGATGGCGGTCTTTGTAGGTGAACCAATCGGTTTCGCGTTGTTCAACCCGATTTTTCTTAGCTGGAATGACAGCGACAGCATCGTTTTCCATGATGAAGTCCAAAATTCCGTCTGCATCATACCCGCGGTCGGCCATAACACCAGCAAACTCAAACCCTTCGAGTAAGGCAATCGCCTGAGGTGCATCGCCTCGCTGGCCAGCAGTTAACAAGAAGCGCAACGGATTCCCCAGTGCATCAACAGATGCATGGATTTTTGTGCTGAACCCACCCACACTTCTGCCCAACGATTGTGCTTGTTGCCCGCCGTTTTGTTTGGGTGCACCAGCCGCACATGGGTGAGCGCGGACAACGCTGCTATCCAATAACAACCATTCCATGTCAGGATCTTCGATGAAATGTTGATGCAGCTTCTCCCAGACGCCGCTGTCAGACCAGCGAGCGAACCGCTTGAAAATAGAGTTCGGTTTACCAAACTCCGCTGGCAAATCCTCCCAGGGAGCACCAGTTCTCATACGCCAATGGACAGCATCAACAAAGGCTCGTGTTTTCGCCTCATTGCCAACATAGATGCCTGGTGTTAATTTCAAACAGCGATAAATCTTAGGCCAAACAACATCATCGAGTTTATGTCTTGTCATCTGATGCATGTTCGCTCAACAAGATCAGATTGACGTTGATCTAACACAAATGTCAATACAACCTAAGTTTCCCGAAGACTGGAGCCGTTTCGTATCACCAATTGAAAGCTTACCCATTCAAATTCAACCCACACTGGGTTTTTGCTAAAAACTTAAACTGCTTGGAATCCCGAACCTGGAAAATCAATACTACATATTGGAAGTCACCAGTTAAGATGTATTTACAAGCAATTCTTAACGGATTGGGGAGCGTACATCAAGTCAATCCCCAGGATTCCTCAAGGACAAACGTATGAATAGCACCACAAAACAAAAAAAGACCAGCAGCAGGTCGGGTCGTTCCTCGTCTAGAAGCTCCAACAATGCCAATATGTGGACTGTGGGGCGCTTGAATGCGCTGGAAATCGCCGATTTGCGTGATCTTGCCAAAGATTTGGAAGTTCCCGGCTACAGTACCCGCCGCAAAATGGACCTGGTCTACGGCGTTTTGCAAGCACAAGCTGAAGCAGAAGGAACGTTATTTCTTGGCGGTATACTCGATATCGTCAATGATGACAAACAGCAGATCGGCTTCTTGCGGGCCAGAAATTATCTGCCGGGGCCACAAGATGTATACGTTTCCAGCTCACAGATTCGGCGACTTAACCTGCGTCCCGGTGACGAAGTCATGGGGCAGGTGCGTGCGCCAAAAGACAACGAAAAGTATTTCAGCTTGCTGCGTGTCGAGGCTGTCAACGGACTGGATCCGGACGACATAAAGGTCAGACCGCGTTTCGAAGATCTGACTCCCATCTTTCCTGATGAGAAAATCATTTTGGAAACCGATCCGAATATCTTGTCGACGCGCTTGATCGATCTGATTGCACCTATCGGCCGAGGTCAGCGCGGATTAATCGTGTCACCGCCCAAAGCAGGTAAAACGACAGTCTTAAAAGAAATCGCCAACGGCATTTCGACCAACTACCCGGAATTGCATTTGATGGTTGCATTGATCGGTGAGCGTCCCGAAGAAGTTACCGACATGCAGCGATCGGTGCGCGGCGAGGTGATTAGTTCGACATTTGATGAGCCGGTGAGACAACATTGTCGTGTCGCTGAAATGGCGCTGCAGCGAGCCAAGCGCCTTGTCGAGACAGGACACGATGTTGTCATTTTGCTGGACTCGATTACGCGGCTTTCGCGTGCTTACAACTTGACTGTGGCGCCGAGTGGCCGTACGTTATCCGGTGGTATTGATCCATCAGCGCTCTATCCGCCGAAACGCTTTTTTGGTGCAGCACGAAATGTCGAGTTTGGCGGCAGCCTGACGATTATCGCCACGACTTTGGTGGATACAGGCAGCCGTATGGATGATGTCATCTACGAGGAATTCAAAGGCACAGGCAATATGGAATTACTTCTGAGCCGTCGTTTGCAAGAGCGCCGCATTTTCCCGGCCTATGACATCGAACGCTCCAGCACGCGTCGTGAAGATTTGTTGCTTTCCGGCGATGAATTGTCGCGTGTTTACATGATGCGCCGTATGTTGGCCCACTTGATGGATACGCCTGGTTATGACATCAGTAGCGCCACGTCGGCTGTTATGACGCGGTTGCGAGGCACTCGGACCAACTATGAGTTCCTTGAGGAATTGACGAAGGATATGATGTAGCAGCGACTGGTGTCGATAAACGTTTTCTCATTGTAGCGGCTCTCAAACGAGGGCCGCTTTTTTGTTTCTTCAGATTGTGATAGCATTCCAGCCGCTGTCGCGACAGCATGGATTGCGTTATGAATGGGAATCGTGGGTTGGAGCGTTATAAAGGCACGTTGTTATTGATCGCCGTTGTTCTGGTGGTGATGATCGTGGCGTGGCGTGGTATGCACGTGGCGTTTTCGGATTCGGCCGAAACCGAATCTTCCGCTACAACCTCAACGCGTAGCCGTTTGCCGGTCACAACGTCTGGCGACAATGATGAGACAAACGACGATCCATCCGCTGCTATTCCGATCAACCTTGCCGATGTGCCAGTGTACACCGACGACAGCCTCGTCCCAGCCCTCAATCCTAACACCTATCAGGGTAAGCTCCCCCAGCACGATTTACAAACATATGTTGTTGAGCGTGGCGACACGCCGGGCGGCATTGCTACGCAATTCGATATTGCTCCGGAAACACTGCTGGGCGGGAATGAATTTCTCAGCAGCGAATCCAGTCTGTTGCAAGTCGGTGTCACATTGACCATTTTGCCCATTGATGGCGTTTTGCACGACGTGCGTCCGGGTGAGACGCTGGAAAGTATTTCGAATAAATACGGTATTCCGGTCGATGCCATTATTGCTTACGGCCCCAACAATCTCGAATTTCCCTATCGCGTCTACCCCGACACCCAAATCATGGTACCCGGTGCTGTGCGCGAATTGTTTGTTTGGACACCACCCCAGTTGCCTGCTGCTGGCAGTTCCTGGTGGGGCAGCCAGGCGCAACCGATCGTTGTCGGGACAGGGACGTTTATCTATCCAGTCTCGGCACGGCGCTTTACGCAATACTATTGGTACGGACATCCGGGGATCGATATAGCCTCATCCGAAGGCGCATCAGTATATGCTTCTGACACAGGCACGGTTGTTTATGCCGGCTGGAATGCCTATGGGTACGGCAACCTGGTCGTGATCAATCACGGCAATGGCTTTGAGACATTTTACGCGCATCTCAGCGGTTTCAATGTCGTGCCGGGGCAAATTGTGTATCAGGGTAATGTGGTCGGCTACAGTGGCAATACCGGTCAATCGTCTGGCCCGCACATTCACTTTGAAATTCGACTCAACGGCAACCGCGACGATCCGTGTTGGTATATCGGTTGTTGATTGGGTCTGTTGAGCTTGTCATGGAGATTTCGGCCGAAATCTCCTTTTTCAAACCGACACTGCTAACTGGAAAGCTGTTTACCCTGCTGCGCCTCTAAAATCGCCCGGTCGCGCAACTGTCCGCATCCCGCCTGAATGTCGATGCCGCGCCGCACCCGTACCGTGCTCGACACCCCGTATTCCGCCAGTCGCGCTTGAAACGCCTCGACATTGCTCCGCGATGATGGCCCGCCGCCATAGCCCTGTGTCGGGTTGAGCGGAATCAAATTGACGTGACACAACATGCCTTGCACCAATCGGCCGAGTGCATCAGCTTGTTCAAGCGTATCATTTTCATTTTGGATCAGTGCCCATTCAAACGTCAACCGTCGTCCCGTTTGCTCGATCACATACGCACACGTTTCCATCAATGCAGCAATGTTCCAGCGGCGATTGACTGGAATTAGCTTGTCACGTTCGGCATCGGTAGCGGCGTGCAGCGAGACAGCCAACGGCGTCTGACGCTGCTCATCCGCATAGCGGCGCATCGCCGGAACCAAACCGACCGTTGAAATCGTGATTTTGCGTGCGCCTAAATTAAGCCCGTCGGCGTCTGTCAGGCAATCCAATGCCTTTACTGTGTTGTCGTAATTGTGCAGCGGTTCACCCATGCCCATCATGACCACATTGGAGACGTGCTCGCCGGTCTCGGCCAGTTCACGGGCAAACCAGACGACCTGGGCGACGATTTCCGCCACACTGAGATTACGCATAAATCCCATTTGACCGGTCGCACAAAAAACGCAGCCCATGGCACAGCCGGCCTGGGTGCTGATGCAAATCGTGCGCCGTTTTTCGTAGCGCATAAGCACTGTTTCGATGAATTGGCCGTCTGCCAGCCTGAAAAGCACCTTTTTTGTCTGGTTGTCGCTGGAAAATTGCACCATCGCTTGCTCGAAGGTATGCAAGGTGGCGCGTGTCGCGAGTTTCTGTCGCAGGGACTTGGAGAGATTGGTCATCGCGTCGAAGTCAGCGACGGCGTGTTGGTAGAGCCATTGCCACAATTGGCGCGCGCGATAGGCCGGTTCGCCCAGGGAAACGACAAACGCGGTCAGTTCATCTAGGTCTAAGTCGTAGAGATTGATGGGTTTCACGTTGCGTGCGCCACCTTTAATTGGTTCAGGAGTTCGTCGATATCGTCGACGATGTAATCGGGAGTGATACCGGATGTCGCAATATCGTCGCGTTGGGCGATGCCGGAGAGGACGAGGATCGAGGTTAATTCAGCGTTGTTGGCACCGAGAATGTCCGTTTCGAGCCGGTCGCCGACCATTGCCGTGTTTTCGACCGAACCACCCAATCTTTTTACCGCCTCTTCGAACATAATCGGCCCGGGTTTGCCAATCGTCGTTGGCGTAACGCCGGTCGCCGTTGTCAGCAAAGCCAGCAGCGAGCCGGCACCCGGTAGCGGCCCGATTTCTGTAGGAAACGTGATGTCGCCGTTCGTGCCGATGAACGTTGCACCGCGATTGATGTAGCTCACCGCTTCCGCAAAGTCGAGGTAGCGCACCGTGTGGCTCATACCAGCCACGACCAAGGCCACATCCGGCTTGAGTTGTGGCAGGCGCATACTGTAATCTGGTTGATTGACGACGACGAACCCGTGCGCTGTCATCGCCGACTGCAATCCGCTGTCGCCAATCACGAAAACGCGGGTTCCGGCGGGATAGCTGCGTTGCAAATAGAGAGCGGTCACTTCGGCCGAACACAAAATGCGCCACGGCTCCATTGTCACACCGAAACGGGCGAATCGCTCCACATATTGCGTCGTTATTTTGGTCGCATTGTTGGTTGCCATCACATAGCCAATGGCGAGCCGTCGCAATCCATCAAAAAAAGCCGGCAAGCCCGGCATTGGCGTTTCGCCGTGCCACAAGACGCCATCCATGTCCAAAACGAGGTTTCTGATATGTTGCATGGGGTAATTATAGCCCAAGCGTAGTCGCGTCGCTGCGATATGTAGCGCACTGCGATTGGAGCGGGTAGAGGGCAATGTTATAATTGCGCGCTTGCAAAGTTGCCCGTCGCCTATCAACGGGTGTGATATACCTGTCGGTATGAGGAGACATTATTGTGAAATTATCTGTGATCATGCCCGTATACAATGAAGTAACGCTGCTTGAAGAAGCAGTGCGTCAAGTGCTTGCTGTTGAAATGGCCGATGAATTGATCATTGTCGACGATGGCTCGACGGACGGCACGCGATCACTTTATCCATCGATTGAAGCATTGGACGAATCGATTCGTGTCATTTTACACGATCGCAATCAGGGTAAAGGTGCCGCTGTGCGCACCGGGTTCTCGGCAGCGAAGGGCGATATTCTGTTGATTCAGGATGCGGATTTAGAATATGATCCACGTGATTATGCCAATTTGATTCGGCCGATTGAGGAAGGTCGCGCCGATGTTGTCTACGGTTCGCGTCTGCGCGGTGGTCCGACCCGCGCCATGTTTTTCTGGCACATGATCGGCAATAAATTCCTGACGCTGGTCACCAATTTGCTCTACAATTCGATTTTGACCGACATGGAAACGTGCTACAAAGCGTTTCGCGCCGACGTTGTGCGCGGTATTTCACTGCGTTCGCGAGGATTTGAGTTTGAGCCGGAGATTACGTCGAAGGTACTCAAGCGTGGCTACCGCATTTACGAAGTGCCTATTTCGTATTACGGACGCGAGTTTGAGGAAGGCAAAAAGATTCGGCCGATGAAGGACGGACCGATGGCGCTGTGGACGTTGATCAAATATCGTTTTGTCGATTGAAAAGCTAACAGCTATCAGCTTTCAGCCGTTAGCTGACTCGTGATGTGTCGCGTTTAGCACAGATCGGACTGATTATCCTTTTGATCGTCGCGTTTGCGCTGCGGTTGCCGGGAGTCTTTGCCAACACATTTTCGGCCGATGAGGCGCTTTTTGCGTCGTGGGCACGGTTGATTGCCGTCTGGCGCGATCCGCTTTTGCAAACGCAAGGTGTCGACAAACCGCCCCTTCTTTTCTATACACAAGCCATTTTCTACCCGCTGTTGGGCAACGTGACCTGGGCGGCGCGGCTGCCCGACTTGATCGCATCGCTGTTGCTCATTCCGTTGACGGCACAGTGGGCGCAACGGCTCTATCGCGACACCAGCGTTGCACTGGTCGCTGCCGGTCTTGTCGCCATTTCCCCGCTCGCCATTCAATTTAGCGCTACGGCGTTTACCGATCCCTTGTTGACGGCTTTGCTCGTCGCCGCGCTGTTGGCCGTAGGTGGACGCCGTGCGTTTTTTGCCGGTCTGTTTTTCGGGTTGGCGACAGCGACAAAATACCAGGCGTGGCTGTTTTTGCCGCTCATTGCCGGTTTGGGCGTGTTGCAGGGCTGGCAATGGGCAGCATGGCGGCGCTGGCTGATCGGTTTGCTGCCCGTCGTCGCCCTCGTTATGTTGTGGAGCGGCGGCGTGTTATTTGGCCGACAATGGCAGAGTTATGGGGGCATTCGGCCGATATTTTCCTGGGAACTCCTGCCGCGCCTGAACGACTGGATTGCTGTCGCTGTACACAGTGAGTGGCTGTTTGTATGCCTAGGCGCAATTCTGCTCCTATTTTTGGGTTCGCAGTGGCAGCGACCCAGGCCGGGAGCAGCGATTGATTGGCTGTTGGCAGCCTTTGTCGTTGGCTATCTGGCGCTGCACTGGTTGGTCGCCATTCCGACGTGGCAGCGCTATCTATTACCTCTGGTTCCGATAGCTGCCGTACTGGTTAGTCGTGCCTTGGTTTGGGCAGTTGGATGGGTACAAATGCGATTCGGCCGAACGATTGCCGTTGCAGCAGGCAGCGCCGTCCTGGTGATGGCGTTAATTGCCGTTTGGCCGGTCATCCGTGCAGATGCTTCCGAACGCCATTCGGCCGATAACGGGGCTGGCCAGATAGCCACCTATCTCGCCGACGCGCCGTACGGAACGGTGCTCTACGACCATTGGGCCAGTTGGCAGTGGCGCTATTATTTTTTCGACACAGGCGTCTATGTCAATTGGGTGCCCCACGCCGGCCAACTGGTTACCGATCTCGACGCGTTTTATGATGATCAGCGCTATATTGTGCTGCCCGATTCGGCCGAAGCCATCCCGTTCCAACGCACATTGCACGACGCCGGATACGATTTACAATCGGTACTGACGGCAACCGGCATGACTCTCTACAAAATCGAGCAATGATGACCCGCGTTCCTCAAATCAGATTGCGCAACCTCTGGATTCCGGCGTTGCTCATCGCCTGTGTCGCGTTGATCTATGCCAAAAACATCTTCAGCAACCTCATTCTGGCGCGCGGCGATATCTATCTCTATTTCTATCCGTACTGGCACGCTGCCGCAGCTGCGCTACAGACCGGCAGGTTGCCATTGTGGAATCCCGATCTGTTCATGGGTGCGCCGTTCCTCGCCAACAGCCAGGTCGGGCTGTTTTATCCGCTCAACTGGCCGCTGTGGCTGCTGCTGGAAACGCCCTACGCCGTCAGTGTCAGTATTGTTACTCACGTATTGATTGCCGGGTTGGGTACGTATTGGGCGACCCGGCGCGCGCTCAACGCGAGTCGGACCGCGGCGCTGCTGGCGGCGCTGCTCTTTGCGCTCGGTGGTTTTTTCACTGCCCAGGTCGAGCACATCAATCAGGCGCAGGCGTTGGCATGGCTGCCGTGGTTGCTCGGCGTGGCGACGGGTTGGGAGATGGTTTCGGCCGAATGGCGCTCCCTCCTTCGCAAACTGCTCGCCATCGGCATTCTGTTTGCCCTGCAACTCACCGCCGGTCACGCGCAAGCCGTGTTTATTTCCGGTGTAGCGCTGCTGCTCTGGAGTGCGCTGCAATTGGCCGTGCGGCGTGGGGCATGGGGTAAGGCAGCCGTTCTTACTGCGCTCGTCATCGTTGGCGGAGTCCTGTTGGCAGCGCTTCTGGTTGCCGTACAACTTGTGCCGCTGTTGGAATTGACTCGGCTTTCCCTGCGTCAGGGCGGCTTGTCGACCAACGAAGCGCTGTCGTTTTCCCTGCACCCATTACTAGCAGCGCGAGCGCTATTGCCCGGCTACGGCCAGACACCCTACGTCGAGTACGTCGCCTATTTGCCGCTGGTCGCCCTTGTGCTGGCCGTCGTCGGCGCATGGCAATGGCGCACCAACCGCGCTGTCGTCGCGCCGTTGGGTCTCGCCGTTGTCGGTCTCTTTCTGGCACTGGGTGCGGCCAATCCCCTCTATCGCTACGGTTTGATTCACGTCCCCGGCTTTGATCTGTTTCGCGTTCCGGCACGCTGGTTGACGTTGTATGCGTTGGGGGCGGCGTTGTTGGCGGCGGCGGGTTGGGATTGGTTGATGGCACGTGGTTGGCGTATCACCGGGCGTGATCGTCGGCCGATTGCGGCAGGGCTACTGGTATGCGTCGGTTTGATTGGAATGGCATGGGTGTCTGTCGTATTGTCACAATGGGTTCTTATGCCGCCGGAATCGCCTGCCGAGTGGCCGAACGCACTGTCGCTCGCAGGATGGGGTGTTGAGCTGGCATTGCTGTTTTTGCTGTTGTGGCAGCCATTCGGCCGACTACCTGCCACGCCTTACATTCTGTTCGCTATCGTCATCATCAGCCTGTTTGTCGCGTCGCGTGTCTTGTCGGCGTACGACACGACTACACCGGAAGCGTATTTTGACGTGCGTCCGTCCGTCGCCCGTCTTCAGGCGGATGCCATTGCCGACCGTGCGGCTGGACACCCGCCGGGGCGTTATTTATCGATGTCGCTGGGTTTGTTCGACCCCGGTGATCAAGCTGAAATAGACACAATTTATGCCGATCAGTTGTCGCAGCAAGCCCGTGAGCGATACACGACGACGGTGAAGCAGCGCGAGATTATCGTGCCCAATTTGTCGCTCGTTTACGGTTTGTCAGCGGTGGACGGTTTTGACGGTGGGGTGTTGCCTTCGGCCGATTTTGCTGCCGTCGCCGATCTGCTGCTGCCGCCCGATGCCGACACAGTGGACGGACGGCTGCGTGAAAGTATCGACGTCGTGCCCGATGCGCGTTGGCTCGACCTGTTTGGTGTGCGCTATCTGATCACAGACAAAGTCGGCGACCAATGGCTGCGCCACGACGATATCGAAGTGTTTTTCGACTTACAGCATCGAGTCGTTTTACAGTCGGGGGAGTCGGCGACGGTGGGTTATGTGCCGCACTTTGAGGCAACTGAGTTGTGGATCGTTAGCGAAGGTGAGCCGGGTGACGTTATCATTGAAACGAGTTCGCATAGTCAACAGAATACAATTGAACAAATCGACGACAATCTCTATCGCGTCAGATGGGATGCGCCGGTTGTGCCGTCGGCGATTGTGCTAGCACAGCCGGACGACGCGGCTACGCCGTGGACGATTGCAGGTCTGGCGCTGGTTGACGGACGCGACGGCGCTTTTCAGCCGCTGACGCCGGGCAATCATCGCTTGATTCACTCCGGCGATGTCAAAGTCTATGAGAATCTGGATGTGTTGCCCCGGGCGTTTATAGTGAGTGAGGCTGTTTCGGCCGAAACGACAACAGACGCCGTCGATCTCATGCGCGACCCCGGCTTTGATCCGCGTCGCGCCGTTGTCCTCACTGATCACGAACCGCTTAACTTTGGCGCGGTTGACGGTGCGGTTGACATTGTCGACTATGCGGCGGAACGGGTTGTAATTTCGGCCGAAAGCAGTAGCGGCGGCATTCTCGTTCTCACCGACGCCTACTATCCTGGTTGGCAGGCGACGATTGACGGCGAACCGACGCCGATCATCAAGGCGAACGGCTTGTTCCGCGCCGTTATTCTGCCACCCGGCGCACACGAAATCGTGTTTACAATGCAGTTACGACCGTCTGGCCGAATTATTACGATGGTTGGCTTTGGATTGTTGATTGTGGCTGTCGTTGCGCTGATTGCCAGCGGAACAGGGAAGCGCAAACGTCCTGCTTAACCTCCCTCGGAGATTGATCTCGTTGCGTATTAGTCGAATTGCACAACTAACGGTATCGATTCGTCACGACCAACGGTAACGACGACGCGTCGCAATCCGTGCCACTCGCTGTTGACCAGTAGTTCATAGTGACCGGGAGCCAGTCCCGCAAACCTGAATTCTCCTGCGTCATTGGTAACGGCGGCAATGTCGTCGTGCGCAGGGCTGTCGCCGACGAATAGTACGATCGCACCGTTTATCGGTGCGCCAGCAGAGGTCAGTACACGACCGATAATTTCACTCATTGCGTTGGCAAGTAAGGTGACAGTCACTTTCTGAAGTGACTGTCACCGCTATCTGTGTGTTTTAGCTGCCTTGCGCTTTCCACGCTTTGATATTGTCAAACACCGGCTTGGCGATGCGCGTCGCCGAGTTACCTGACGAATGGCCGTTAGTGTGGATGCCGACGGCATAGCGCTGTCCGTTGATGTAGCGCCATACTGGAGCGCCACTCTGTCCACCGGCAGTGTCGATATCATAAGTCAACACGCGGTCATCGACCTCGGTGATGCGGCGGTAGTGGAACCATTGCGTACCGACCGGTTTGTCGCCCGGATAGCCCGATAGGTTAACTAACATGTCTTCCAGCGTACTGTCACTGTAGTTGGCGTAACCAAAGTAGCCGACCTGGTCACCGTAGCGGCAGTTACTGGGCAGAATGATTGCGCCGTAATCGTGGCTGCGCTTGCGATTTTGCGTCCAGCCGACGACGCTGCGGAAGCTGGTGGCGACGCATGACGCATATGGTTGTTGTGCGCCGTTGCGACCGGGGATTACTTCAATGCGCTTTGCCCAGCCGCCGTTGTTGTGAATAAAAACGCAATGTCCGGCAGTGATGACGGTGCGTGGCCCGACAAGCCAACCGGTACCAATCCATTGCGAATCGTCCCCGGCGGTAATGCGCAGGGAACAGATGGCGCGCCAGGGATAGCTGGTTGTGCCGGTGATACGGATGCGATCATCTGGTCCGATGACGACTTCTTGCATCGCCTCTGCCAGTGCATCGCCTTCGAGTGTAGCGATCCAAGCATCCTGACCTTCGGCTACAGCCTCAGCGAAGAATTCGGCCGAATCACCAGTAGCCGGTGATCCGTCACCAACTTCAACCGCAGCGACAGCAGTTTCCCCGGCATCACCGAGTGTGCCGACGTATGATGCTTCGGCCGTGATGGCATCGTCTTGATTCACTTGTGATCCGTCGTTGGCAACAGGCATGTTGTCATCCTGGCTACCATTGACTTCGTCGATTCCCATACCATTTTCGTGAACTATTACTTCATCTAACATGTGGTCCTCCATGAACCAAATAGGGTTTTATGCGTCGCGCAACGATCCATGTGTCAGTTGACATGAACTTCCGGATGATTCTTGCAAGAGATCAGCCCAATGCGAAAACCTCCCAGAAGCGGGAATGGTTTATTGACCCTTGAGTCATTGAACACGACGACAAAGGGCTGCCAGCGCTACAGGACGAGAATAGTGGCGGAAGCGATTTGCTTCGCTTCCGCCCGACTGGAACAGACTGACAAGCCGGCAAATGTTGTTGATAACAAGGAGACGTAACTCATCGGCCGAACCTTTCCCAATGAATTCGTTATTGTCAGTTATGGATGGATTACACCGCTGCCGCGATGCAGATAGAGCGAGGACCGGTTTGGAGGAATACGGCTACGTTATTCGCTTGAGGACGCGAACGGTGACGCGCTTATCCGTGCGTCGCAATTCAATTTGATCGCCTTGATTGATGTTGGCGATCACATCTTTGTCAAAGCCATACGCATATGGAATGGCCTCGAGAGAACACGCCGGGGCGCTTTGCTGGTCGATGTCGGTATTGACAATGGCAATGGGCGCATTGCCGCGATAGAACAGTTCGAGCAGCACATACGGTGCGACGGTCGAACCGCTGCCCTTGGGGAAAACGGCGATTTTTCCCGCCAGCGACTGCCCATTTGCCGGGTGGCCTTCTTCCTCAATTTCGCCTGTCACACGGTTGACAAATCCGAGTAGCGTAATTGGCGTATCCGTCACAAACGCTTCACCGGTGACTACGAAATCACCTTGCGAGGGCAGACCGTGTCCGACTGACGCAAATGATCCGGATTTGATTTCGGATTTCGGATTTCGGATTTCGGAACTGCGCTTCGTGCCTGGAGCCGTTTTTTGCCCCTTGCCCCTTGCCTCTTGCTCCTCAATCCCCTTTTCTCCTGCTGCCACCGCTACACAATCTGCCAGGGTCATCACCGATGTCGGGATGCCGTTGAGTCCGGATTTGATGTAGTGTTCGGCTTTCATCGAGTTGGTCAGCACGCGCTTGACCCAGCTTTGATCGTACGGGACGACTTCGGGGCAGGTGTCGGCCAGCAGCAATGCGCCTGCACCCGTGATGATGTCGGCCAGGCCGATTTGCTCGGCTATCGCTTTGTTGTGGCGCGATGTGAAGACCCACAGTGGCGGCAGGTCGGCCTTGTTTTCAGGAGCGGCGTGGACAGTTTTACCTTGCAATTGTTCGGCAACCATGCGTAGCTCACCGACGGAAGCTTGCGGGCAACCGAGGACGATCAAGCTGGGTTGTTCTGGTGGTGTGAGATCGGCGTAGCGCTGGGCGAGGACTTCCGACGTGAAGTGCAATGTGTCTCGAACGTCTTGCGCATAGTCACAAAAAGTGCCGTGTTCGCCGTCGAGAAAGAGTTGTGGACAACCGTAGTTGGCGGCGGCGGCGGTGAGTGCTTTGCGTTGCTCATGTTTGAGATCGGCGGGTAATCCGCTGATGAACGGCATGATGCCGAGCGGCGTGCGCCACGATGGTTTGCGCTGTGTACCGAACCAGTCACCGAGGATGGAGAAGTCAGTCGGATCGTTCATTTCGGCCGAAACCACTACATGGATATTCGGCCGAATCACACCCTCTTCCAGCAAACCATAACGCGGCGTATAGCCAGTCAACGCACACGCCAATGCCGACAAACCCGACTCCCGATTGGTTGTCAGCCCGCAGTACGAATTGCCAAAACAAATCGCATTCGACTCCGCCCACGCAGCCACACCTTCGGTGACGACATCGTTTAACTCGTAGGGAATGCAAGATTGCGTCGGCCGCACGCCAAGCCGCGTATACGCTTCCACAATTTCGTGGTTATGCTCGAGAAAATCAGGTGCGACGATGTGCATCGCGTCAAATTGTGCTTCGTCACAGCCGGCCGAATTCAGCGTCGTCGGCACAGCGACTTTGGCTTGGGGATCGTCACCCAGTTTCTTCAGGAACAGGCGCAGACCAAGACCGCCGGTCAGCGGCGAAACACCGGAAAGATGTGCCGATTGAATTGGAATCAGTTCGGTTGCACCGGCCGTTGCCGCCAAATCGAGCACGAGCCGCATCGCCATTTGTCGCGAAGGACCGTATGCGCCGTCCAGCAAGGCACGTTGTTCAGCGTTGAGTGTAATTGTCATGTTGCTCACTTCACCTGCGTCTTGGCGTTGATTCCTTTGCCGGGTATTCCCGTTCCAATTCAACTATTCGGCGAAATAGTAAAAACGCCGTTCGTGTTTGTATGGAAAAACATCGGGCACAATGCCGGCTTCGTGCTGCGCTTTGAGGTCACGCCAAAAGCGCACATCGAACAGTTCCCCGTGTTGCTGACTGAACGCACGTTTGAGGTGGGGCGGCAGGCCGATAAAGTTGATAAACTGTTCAGGGAAAACGTCATTCGGCCGAATGGTAAACCACGGTTGCGCAGAAATTTCATCTTCCCAGTTGCGTGGCGGTGGAATGCGGCGGAAACGGCAGTCGGTAATCAGCGCCAGTTCGTCGTAATCGTAGAAAATGACGCGACCGTGGCGGGTGACGCCGAAATTTTTGAGAAACAGATCGCCTGGAAAAATGTTGGTCGCTGCCAAATCCTTGATCGCCTGACCGTAATCGAGCGCTGCCGCCAGCGCCTGTTTGCCGTCATGCTCAGCGAGGTAGAGATTGAGAGGCGTAATTTGACGCTCGGTATAGAGATGAGCTATCGAAACCATGTCGTCGTTGAGTGTGATGGTATCGCCGGCACCATTGAGCAATTCAGCGAGCAACTCTGGTTGAAAACGGTCGCGTGGAAACGCTAGATGCTCGAATTCCTGTGCGTCGATCAGGCGACCGGCGCGGTCGTGGTGAAAAACGAGTTTGTAACACGCCATTACATCTGCGCGTGTCGATGTTTTGGGCGGGTCGAATTTGTCCTTAATGACCTTGAACACCACCTGCAGCGAAGGCAGGGTGAACACAATCATCACCATGCCGCGTTCGCCGCGTGCAATCTCAAATTTGTCATCAGACTGCGCCATATGGCGCATCAGTTCGCGGTACAGTACTGTTTTGCCGTGTTTGTTATAGCCCAGGGCGATGTACAGTTCACTGACCGGCTTGAGCGGCATGATGGATTTGAGAAATGCGATCACGGCAGCAGGACGCTCGGCGTTGACCTGAAAATAGCTGCGCGTAAAGCTGAACAGGATGCTCGTTTCATTTTCGGTGAGCAACACGGCATCGACGTAAATGCCGTTAGTGCCGTTTTGCAGAGCGAGGACGATGGGTGTTTGACGAGATGGATTGGCGTTATCCTGGATTCGGCCGATTAAGTACGCACTTTTGCCACGATAGAAAACAGAGCGAATGATCTCTATTTGTCCAGCATGTGGTGTCAGATGTTGTATTTCAGTAGCGATCATCGCTGCATCGAGGGCGGCGTGTGCAAATGGTGCATCAAAGTCGCAATCTTGCAAGATTTGCAATATCGTTGCGCCGATGTCGTCATTCGGCCGATACGAACGATAGATCGGCGAACCTTCCCATGCCACATCGGGCAAAATCGCCGTGTAATCGATAAATTCGATATTTGCATCCACGCCGACCGTTGCGAAAACGCGGCGCGTGACCGAATTGAAAAATGTCTCTGCCAGTTCGCTGTCGAATCGCTGTGCAATCAGCGGCGCGTAGGCAGCTTTCATACTGGCCCAGACCGTTTTGTCATCTACCAGTGAGCCGAGTAGTTCGTTGATCGTCACTACGCAAGGGCCGACGACGTTATTGTAAACAGAGAGCCGATCGCGCTGGTTTTGGCGTGTCGCATGCCAATCGCACTGTTCAAAACAGGATTGCGCCCGACGTGTGATGCTTTGGAAACGGTTGCAATAATCGGCAAAGCTGTCGCGAATGAGCGCAGCGGCGTTTAGTGCCAGAGTATTATTGTCTGTCGTTTGGCTGCCAGCCATTTCAATGTCCTTCAAAGAATGCGCGCAGTAGTTCGGTGTGAAAACCAAATGCCAGTTCCAGCGGTTGTCTGGCAATGACGCGTTCGGCCGATTCGCGGGATGGCACGAATGGCGGCAAGTCACCTTCGCGCAAATGGGGACCGCGCGCAAAGATGATCAATGTGTCATCCGCTGCACTGCGCACGTTCAGCACGGAAAGTTGTTCTGGCGTGATCGTGATTCCGGTTTCTTCGACCAATTCGCGTACAGCGGCTTGTTGCCAGGTTTCACCGAGGTCGATGTAGCCACCGGGTAGCGCCAACTTGCCTTTGCCCGGATTGATTGTGCGCCGCACAGTCAGCACACCATCATCTACCGGCAACAGCACGACGGCGACAGGTGCAGGATTGAGCCACGTCGTATTGCCACAATGGTCACAGGTCAGCGGTCGAACTGTGGCATCGCGGTAACGGGCGCCGCAATACGAGCAAAAAGTGTGCTGTCTATGCATGCTGCTGCAATGGTTCAGGACGCACTATTTCAACAGAGATACCGGTTTCATCACTCAACAAGGTGGCGGCGCGTTCGATTTCGTCGTCGCCAAAGACGTTGGCAGTGGTGCCACGGGGTGCGCCGAGCATGATCCGATTAGCTTTGTAGTTGCGAGCGACCTGTGCGATTTCAGCCAGTGGTGAACCGGTGCGAATGACGGTTTCGGCCGAAACGCCCGCCTCTTTTGCCCGATTTTGTGCCAGCAGTAGAAGCGTTTCACCCAACCAGGACAACTCCTCTTCCACGTAGGGAATCTCACCTTCCTCCAGATTACCCAATTCACGGTGATTGACCACGTAGACGAAAATCAACAGTGACGTTCCATGACGTGAACGAGCTACCGCTTCCTGTTGCAGGGCGCGACTGCCTTCACCGCCGCGTGTTGCGCAGACAATTACCTGGCGTTCTTCGTGCATTAATGCCCCCGATTTGCCTTGATCATATCCAGCGCCGACGAGCGATTGTCTATCTCGCGAAACAATTCTTCCTGGACTTCTTCTGTAATCAAGCCACGACGGGTTGCGTCAGCCACAGCCGTTCGTTCCGCGCGTAATAAATCGGTGCGTGCCTGCAATACCATTTCTTGCTCCAGTTCCGGAAATTCTGCCAGGTAATCTTGCAGTAGGGCCGTTCGCTGCGCGATTCTTGCATCATATACCGCTGCCATTGCTTTCCAGATAGCCGGAGACAAGATGCCCGCATCGTGCAGATTGTCTAATTCCTGTCGCCCCGCTCGTTTGGCGTAGACACGTACCTGACGCTTTTGCTGTTCTTCGCGGATTGGTTCGTGTTTGGAGAGGCCCAGGCGCTCAATAACGGAACTCATGGACAGGCCCTGCACCAGCAGCGTGAACAAGACGACGCCGAATGTCATTGCCTGTAAATCTTCAGCCACGGCTGGACTAAAAATCTCGCCGGTAAATGTCAGCACCAGCGCCAGACCAATCGCGCCGCGCAGACCACCCCAGAAGATAACATGACGGTAGTTACGCGGAATACTCATCCGTGGCTGTACGCGAGCATGTAGCCAGCTCAAACCGTAGACAACGATCAGACGGCTGACCAGTACAGCGACGACGGCAACGAGAATGGGAATGATGTTGGCGGTCAGGCGGTCGATTTGGATGCGCAAGCCGATGATCAGGAAGATGAATGAATTCATGACAAAGGCCAGGAATTCCCAGAAGTTGTCGAGTGTGACGCGTGTGGTGGGGGAGGTATTGATTCGGCCGATGTTGCCGACAAACAACGCCGCTGCCAAAACCGATAAAATGCCGCTGAAATGAATGTCGCCCAGGTTGAACAACAAGCCGAAATCTTCAGCCGTCAGATACGCTGCAAAAGCCAGCGCCACCGTCACCGCTGTCTCGATCAAAGCGTCGTCCAGATTTTTCAATATCACATAAGAGACAACGCCACCCAATACGGCACCGATCATCAAACCGCCAAACGATACGACCACTATTTCAACTACTGCCTGAGACAGTGAAAATCCCTCGTACGTACCCTCTGCGATGGCGATGCCTGCACCAACTGCCAGGCTGAAAATGACTACAGCAATCCCATCGTTGAACAAACTCTCGCCTTCGACCAGCACCGAAAGCCGTTTGTCCACGCCCAGCGAACGAAAAAACGCAATCACCGCGACCGGATCCGTTGCCGAAATCAGTGCCCCAAACGCCAGCGCAGCAACCAGAGGCAGCCCCAATGCCCAAGACGTCGCACCGCCGACGAGAAACGTACTTAGCAGCGTGCCGAGCAGCGCAAACAACAGAATGGGGAACAAATCGGCCCGCAGATCATCCCATTTGAGATGGGTCGCTGCCTCAAAAATCAGTGGCGGAACCAGCAGCGCCAAAATCAATTCGCTGCTGATCGTGATTTCCAACGGCAACTGCAGTATTGACATGAGCAGACCGACAAGCACCAGCGTCACCGTGTACGGTATCCTGATGTAACGCACGAGAATGGCGACACCTGCCGCGATGCTCAACATCACGACATACCCAAACTCCTGTCGAATAAATAGACTTTCACCTTCGGAAGCTAAGAGAGCAATCATGTTGGTTTGTTGGTCAGTTAGTATGTTGGTTGGCCAGTGGTTTTGCCAATCAGCCATTCATTCAACTAATGTAATCTGTGATGTTGATTTCACCGTATTCCCCACGCGTAAATTTTGCCTTGTCCGCGCCCCACGGAATGGTGCAATCCAGTCCCAGCTTGGCCGTGCGGCTTTTTTGGCCGGGTTCGTGAATGCCGGATGGGTCGAGCGAACTGCCGGGCTGATCCGGAAAGATCATCAAATCTTTGTCTGCCTGAAAACGGGTTGCCATTGCCCACTCGACCTGCGCCGGATCGTAAATATCGACATCGGTATCGACAACCCAGACGTGTTTGAGTGAGCCGTGGCCTTTGAATGCGGCTTCGATTGCCTTGCGCCCGTCGTCAGGGCCTTGTTTGTCAATTTGGACGACGGCATGCAGCCACGATGTGCCGCCGGGCGTGATGGCCGCGCCGGTACAAGGCACGACTTTGTTGACTTCAGCAAATATCGTTGGCTCTTTCGGCATGCCCATCAACATCTTGTGTTCGAGGCCGCCGGGCAGCAGTGCGTGGTAAATCGGATTGCGCCGGTGCGTGATCAAGTCGATTTCGATCACCGGGCCTTGCCGGATAACGTCCATTGTCTCGGTGAGGTCCATGAATGGCCCTTCGGCCGAACGTTGGTGTGTGATGCGCCCTTCCATGACGATCTCAGCATCGGCCGATACGTACAAATCATTGGTCAGGCATTTGACAACCGGCGTCGGTTGCAGCGCATTGGCAATTGCCATCTCATTAACACCCGGAGGCGGTCCCATTGACGCGGCCAGATGAGTTGCCAGCGACACGCCGATACAGATGGCAACCGGCAAATCGCCGTCTACCTTCTGCATGGCTGTATGCGTGCCGCGCCGCTCGACAATCCGCGCTGCCAGATGCGTGTCATCCAGGCGCAAGATGCGGTGGTAGCACATGTTCAGACCTAAATCGGGATCGTTGATGATGACGACATTGCTGGCGCAGTAGTAACCGGCATCGCCGGGCAAATGCAGCAGGAAAGGCAACTCGCTCAGTTTGGGCGATTCAACGACGACTTCCTGACAGGGTGCAGTCTGAACGATTGCTGGCTCGACCGGGTTTTCGAGGGCGGCGGCGAGATGGTGCAGCAGTTGATCGACAGGAACGTCGAGATCAATGCTGAAGAAGCGACGTTCGGCGCACGGGTTGGCGCAAACACGCGCACCGGGATGTTCGATGATGTTGGTGAACAATACGACATTGTGTTTGAGGGCGTTGGCGATGTTGGCCAGTTCATAATCAACACTGACCGGCTTGTCGATGACGATCAGGTCGCCGTGTTGTTCAGCTTTGGCGATGAATTCGCGGAAACTCATGTGACTCCTTGGTTGCGACGGCGTCGCTGAGCGATTATTATATCACTGTCGAGCGTTGTCATCCGGTGCAGAATGTAGACGGTGGGGGTAAGTCTTCGTCTAGCACACGTACCAGCCGTTTGCATCGGATGGCGATCGGATGTTTGTGTTATACTGAGCTTGTGTGGAAACTACTTGAGAAGAGGTGGTTGCGATGTTGATGACAATTGACACACAGCACGTGCGGTTTGAGTTGCCTGATGCTGTACAAGCGCGTTTGCAGCGTTTGCTTGACCAGCAAGATCAGGGTCATCCGCTGAGTCAATCTGAGCGCGAAGAGGCTGAAGGCCTGGTTGAAATTGCAGAGTTTTTGTCATTGTTGCGTCTTCGTGCTGAGCGTATTGAGCAAACCCATTGAGCAACATACCATTGTCTTTACGCCAACTCGTCGTAGAACGAGCGGGTAATCGTTGTGAGTATTGCCAGTTGTCACAGCGTGGTCAGGCTGCTACATTCCATATCGATCACATAGAGCCGGTCGTGGCAGGTGGTGCGACCAGTGCGGAGAATTTAGCCCTCGCTTGTGTTGCGTGCTCACTTTTCAAGGGTGCGCGTCAGAGCGCAACCGATGGTGTTTCGCAGTCTGAAGCGCCAATCTTCCACCCGCGCCTCGAAAGATGGTCCACTCATTTCACTTATGAAGGCGTCAAAATAGAGGGATTGACAGCAATCGGCCGAGTTACAGTCGATGTGCTCAAAATGAATCGGCCGATCATGTTGGAGATTCGACAGGAAGAAATGCATTTCGGCCGATTCCCGCACGTGCCTGAAACCTAGCCCACGACGATGTTTGACGAGATTGAGGCTTTTCTGACGCGTGAAGGGGTGTCGTTCACGATGCACGCGCATCCGGTGCTGCGGACGGTGGCGGATATGGATGCGTATTTGCCGTTTCCGCTGGCGAACATGCTCAAGACAGTGGCGTTTCGGGTGAAGGACGGACCACTGGTGCTGGCAGCCAATCGGGGACGGGAGCGGATCGATTACCGCAAGGTGGCGGCGGCATTTGGCGTCAATCGGCGGGCGCTGCGTGCGTTGTCGCCGGATGATGTTTCGGCCGAATTATCCTTCCCTGTCGGCGGTGTCTGCCCGATTACGCTGCGCGACGATGTCGCCGTTGTCATCGACGAGGCAGTCTGGACGATGGCTCCCGTTTACTGCGGCAGCGGCAAGCCGACCGCCACATTGGAAATTAGTTCGGCCGATCTGGTGCGGTTGTCCGGGGCACGCGTGTTGCCGATCAGTCGGCTTGATTGACAGCCTGTTTTCCCCTGTAAATCAGGTTGTTAATCCGATAGGCAGATGACCTATCCTCCACTGATTATCATCGACTCGATGATCCCGCGCAGCGGCGTAATGTCTCTCGATTGAATCGGTTGCTGTCACAGTCGCGACAGGAAATCGACGACGCGGGCATACATGACGCGTTTATTCTTGAGCTTGACAATGCCGTGTCCTTCATCGTCGAAAACCAGCAATTCGGCCGAAACCCCACGTTCTTTGAGGATAGCGGCCACCTGCTCGGCTTCACTGACCGGTACGCGCGGGTCGTTGCGCCCGTGTATGATGAGCAGCGGCGCGACAATGTTGTCGATATGCGTCAGCGGCGAAATCGATTCCAGGAAATCGCGGTCGTGTTCCAGGCTGCCGTATTCCGCTTCGCGATGGGCGCGACGGTAGGCGCTGGTATTCTCCAGAAAGGTGACAAAGCTGCTGATACCGACAATGTCGACACCGGCAGCCCACAAAGCCGGATACGTCGTCAATGACGACAAAACCATGAAGCCGCCGTAGCTGCCGCCATAGACGATGATGCGTCCGGCGTCAATTTCCGCTTGTTCGCGCAGCCATAAATTGGCATGGGCCAGATCGGCGACCGAGTCCATCCGCTTGCGTACATCGTCCAGCTTGGAATAGGCACGTCCGTAACCGGTAGACCCGCGCACGTTGGGTGCCAACACCGCATAGCCGTTGTTGACGAAATATTGCACGAGAAAGTTGAAGCCGGGTCGCCATTGGCTTTCCGGGCCGCCGTGAACGACGACAACGCATGGCGCCGGTGTCGTTTTTTCGGGCGGTGGAAAATACCATGCCGGCATGTCGCGCCCATCAAACGTTTTGTACGTGATCAGATTGGGGTTGGCGAAGCTGCTCACAGGCAGGCCGCCGTGTGAGGAGCGCGTTATCGGCCGAATTACATCCTGCTCCACATCCCACACGAAGACATCAAACGTGCGCGTGCTGCTCGAACAGGTGAAAGCGACAAACCGGGAATCGGCCGAAAACGAAATGTGGTTCATTTCATCGACGACCACGCCCGGCCCATCCCAAAACTGTGGCGCCTGGCGTGTCACGCCGGTGGTTGTGTCCAGCAGAAACAGACCGCTAAGACCGGCCTCGTTGACCGTGTAAAACAAGTGGCGGCGATCGGCCGACTGCGCCAGGGCGCTCACATTCCAGTCGGGAGCGACGACAGGTTGCAGCGTTTGCGCGGCTACATCAAGGCGTGCCAGATGAAGAAAATCGGATGCGGCATCTGTCAAGAGATAAACATGGCGACCGTCGGCGGCATAATGTGGCGCGTAGTAACGTGCTGCGTCTGCATCCGGACGTAAATCGATTACCGAGCCGGTTTCCAGATCGATGCGCAGCAATTGGCCGGAAAATGAGCTTGCCGTGCGCACAGCGACGGCATCCCGTCCAGATGGGGCCACGGTCACACCCGCCAGGTAACCCGGTTCATCCTGTGCGTAGATCAATGTCGGTGGACCGTCCAAAGGCTGTATGTACAGGTCAAAACGATCGGGTCGCCGACGATTGGCGACAAAGAGGAACCCACCGCCGCCGGGCAGCCATTGGAGTTGCATGTGCATGGCATTCTCAAATCCCTTGCTCACCTTGATTTCGCGGAGTAATTCACCGTCGCGAAAGGTTTGCAGGAATATCTGCGCGTTTTCGTCACCGCCGCTATCGGCGCTGTATAGCAGCAAATCGGGATTGGTTGGCGAATACACCGCACTCATGACCCGATCGCCGATGAAGGTCAATTGATCAGGCCACAGGATGGCGTCGTTTTCGGCCGAAAACGGTATGCGCCACGCCTCAAAGTTGCCGGTGATGTTGCTGATGAACGCCACGTAGCGATTATCGGCCGAAAAAGTTGGCCCGAGTGCACTGCGCACGTTGAGATAACGGTCGATGGGGTAGCGATCAGGTGGTTTGTTCATGTTTTGGGATAACGACAGTTGGGTTGTTACAAAAATGTGTCGTGAAAACCATGTTCGTTTTCAAGACGGCGATAGAGCGCGTCGTCGAAATCAATTTCAGCAAAGGTGTCGAAGCGCTGTTGGGCGAGCAGGCGCGTATACATGCCGCGTGGCGACCATGATTTGAACCGTCGCGCCTGGCGCACATACAACGTAGCGCCGATCAATACCGCGATGATAGTGCTGCCAATGCCCAGAAAATCTAGCTGGAGCAAAAGGAGATAGCCGATCAGCCACGCCGCGCCGAGCAACAGGAAATGGCTGTTGGCACGCGTACGGGCGTGGGTTTCAACCAGACCACGAATGCGGCGCATCCGGATCAACTGCCTTTCGGCCGATTCCGTTTCCCAGGTAGCCGTCACTTTTGTTTCAGTATCCACTGCTGCTGCGACTGCGACGGCAGGTGCTGCATGATGGCGCACTTGCGGCGCGACAATGCGGTCGAGCGTCGCAGTCACGTAGTAAGTCTGGCTCGTCCCTTCCGGCACAAAACGCTGCACACCCATTTGCTCCAACGTCAGCAAATGGTCAAAGCTCTCACCTACCAACAAGTCGGGCGGCAGCAAGACATAACGCTGTATGTCCAGGCCTGGCAGGTCGTCGTCCAGTTGGTCGAGATGGGTGCGAAACAGGCTAAGTAGTTGCCGCGCTGCGGACGGTTCACCAACGGCGGAGAGTGTCAGCGTGTTTTCGGCCGAATCACCCAATAACAACGCCTGACATCCGCCCACTGCCAACAGAGCACCGTCACGCCAGATAACTTCATCGACAATGAACTGTCGCAGCTTGACAATGACGCCGGCAACTACACTGTGCGGCAGCACCGGAAAGCGATATTGCAGCACCACCGGATCAGTTGGTTGCCAGGTGAATGACGGCTGTGTCGGCGGCAATTGCTGCGGTACGACAAATTGCTCGTTATGCCGGAAGCCCAATTGAAGCTGTTGCATAGCCTGCAAAATGATGGCGTGTGTCTCCGGCGGGTGCGAAGCCGGGTCGAGAATCTCGGCAAGGTGTGCCTCGGTCAATTTGCCGCCGGTAGGCGCATGCAAGATGGCATAAATCGCCGCCACAAGCCACGTTTGCTTGATGATATGTGTGACTTCCTGCCGCTTGCGCTCGATCAGGCGCACGACGATGTTGATGTCACTCAGGAACTGGAGCAGGACAGCCTGCTCATATGCGTCGGTGATTGCTTGACGCGATGCCATTCGGCCGAATTCCTCCGGCGTCAGCAACGGGGCGGCAAACGATTCGATTTGCAGCTTAAATTGATACCAACTGCGCGGAATCAGGTTATCGACATGTTCGAGCGCGCGAATGGCGGTGATGATTTCTGCCTGTAAAGTGTCAATTCCGTCGCCCGTTGCCACAGAGACAGGTACGATAGCGTGTATTTGCGCAAATTTGCTGCGTAGCGGGTGCTCAGGAAGTGAAAATCGGCCGAGATCGGTTTTGTTGTGCGCAATGATCACCGGCGCGTCGGCACTGAAATTGGCGATCAACCGCAGCCAGGTTGCCAGCCGGTTATCTGTCTCGTCATGCCGCGCATCGGTCACCAGCAAATAGAGCGTGCGCTGTGCACTCCAGAATTGATGCGGCGTCGCAGTCAGGCCGGGATCGCCGTCCCAGAAATTGACGCGAATGCGCTGATCGTCCCCTTCAATGTGCCACGCACGCACCGACAATCCCGATTCGTGCTGTTTGTTTGCATCGTACCTTTCACTGATCAATCGTTCGATCAGGGCTGATTTGCCCGCGCCTTCCGGCCCGATAACGGTAATGACTGCCTCGTTTAGCTGAACTTCCGGCGGTGCATTGACTGCCTCATCGTGATAACGGATGATGGCGTGCGGCAGATACGCTTTTGCCAGGATTTCCGGCGGAATCGGCAGCGGATTGCCCTGCAAGTCGAGATGGCGCAGTGCTTTCATTTGTGCCATCTTGTCGGGCAGGCGAGCGATCTGGTTGTTGCGGGCAAACAGTTGCGCCAGTCGCGGTAGTTGCACGATGCCGTCGGGCAAGGCGTCGATTTGGTTTGTGGCAGCGGCAATCTCGACCGGCGTGCCGTCTTCACCGCGCACGAGCCGTTTGCTGAGTGTGTTGCCCACGTCGAGCAGGCGCAAGCGGGTCATTCGGCCGATCCCGGCCGGCAAAGCGGTCAACCGGTTGTTGCCCAATTCCAGAACCGACAAATTTCCCAGCCGCTCGCTCCGTTCCGGTAACGCGGCGATGGCATTATTGTCGGCGTGGAGCGTGACCAGATTTTCCAGTTGTGCCAGGGTATCGGGCAAGGTGGACAAGCGGTTGTTACCGATGTCGAGGAGTTGGAGTTGGCGTAATCGGCCGATTTCGTCTTGTAACGTAGTCAGGCAGTTGCCGCGCACGATGAGGAAGCGCAGTTCGGTGAGCTGGAAGAGTGCCGACGGCAATTCGGTCAGACAATTGGCGCCAATTCCGGATGTATGGTCGTTGCTGCGGTGAGCGCGGGCGGGACCGAGATCGAGCGACTGCAATTTGGACAATCGGCCGATTTCATCAGGCAGTCTGGTAAGGTTGTTGCCGCTCAGATCGAGCGAGATCAGGGTTGTCAATCGGCCGATTTGCGGCGGTAATGCAGTCAAACCGCGATCCGACAAATTCAGCGTTTCCCAGCCGCCCAGTTCAGCCTTTTCCAGCAGGCGGATTACATCTTCGTCACTCACGTTGTGAGTTACTCCGTGTTCCGTGTCGCCATCTCAGCCAGTGCGATCGCACCTAATACCCCAGCATGATTGCCCAGACCGGGTGCAACGACATAGGTGTCGATGTCGTCGATGATCGCTGGATGCTGTACATAGCCGTTGAGCAATGTCTGCAACTTCTGCCGGACGAGAGGTAGTAAGATTGGTTGCTGCGCCACGCCACCGCCCAAAATGATGCGCTGTGGTGACAAGATGCAGACGAGGTTGTGCAGTGCCAATGCCAGATAGTCGGCTTCCAGTTCCCATGCCGGATGATCGGGAGGTAGTTTTTCGGCGGCAACACCCCAATGTGCCTGCAGCGCCGGGCCACACGTCAGACCTTCCAGACAATCGCCGTGATACGGGCAGATACCGGCAAACGAATCGCGATGGCGGTCTCGTGGCAGACGCATGTGTCCCATTTCCGGGTGAACGAGTCCGTGCATCAGCTTGCCGCCGAGCATGCCGCCGCCACCAACGCCGGTGCCGATGGTCAAATAGAGGAATGTGTCCAGTCCCTGCGCTGCGCCCCAGCGGTATTCGCCAAGCGCCGCACCATTGACGTCTGTGTCAAAGCCGACGGGTACACCAAGTGCCTGTTGGACAGGGCCGACAAAATCAGCGTTAGCCCAACCCGGTTTGGGTGTGGAGGTGATAAAACCGAATGTCGGTGAGGAGGGATTGACGTCGGCGGGGCCGAATGTTGCGATGCCAATGGCGCTGATTTCGGCCGAACGGGATTGCTCCTGAAAGAACGCAATGGCTTTGTCGAGGGTGTCCTCCGGTCTCGTTGTCGGAAACCGTACTTCAGCACGCATGTCATCTGGGCCACTGCCGACCGCACACACAATTTTTGTGCCACCTGCTTCTATCCCACCGTAAAGCGCCATCGTCACACTCCTGAAGGCGGGATGAAGGATGAATCTCTTCTTTCCGCCTTCCACCTTTCTGCCGATGATACTTGAACTGTGACTGCTTTGCCAGTGGCGTGAGAGGTTACAAGATGCTTACGGCAACCATCATTGGGCGTTTGCTACGCTAGAATAGAGTCATTAACATGGGGGTTACACTGGATGAAGAATCGACACTATCTGCTGCTGCTGATTTCGCTGCTTGTTTTGACCGTTGTGGCATGCTCACCGGCTGAACCGACGCCGGAGAATTCGGCCGATGCGACTGATGTATCTGCTGTGCTTGTAACTGAATCGGCCGAAGCCGATCCCGACATAGTCGCCGATCCCGACCCAACCGTTGAATCTGATCCGGCCGCCGAAGCTGATGACGATGCCATCGATCCGACGCAGCCGCTGACCGACGCTGACGTGCGCAAACTGATGTATGATCTTTCCGATGGACGCCGCGATGAAGCGTTGGCCGCCCTCGAAACAGCCGTTGCTTCCGGCGATGATCGCTTCATTCCCGTGCTGATTGAACTGATGCGTGCTGGGCAAATAGGTATCGTGCCGTGGGCACTGGATCAACGCGAGCAACTGGCCGCTGCCCTTGACGAACTCGCCGGAACCGATATCGGCTATGATTGGCCGGCGTGGATCGAATGGTATGGCGCCACAGATATCGAACCACCGGCCGAATTTACGTCGTGGAAAGGGCGCATTCTGGCCGAAATCGATCCGGCTTTTGGCACATTTTTCCAGGACAGTTTTCCCAGCGATATTCGCGTCGAAGAAATCCAGTGGGGTGGCGTCGTCCTCGACGGCATTCCAGCGCTCGACAATCCCAATTTTGTCGATGCAGATAAAGCAACGTATCTCGAACCAGACGAACCAGTATTTGGCCTCTCGTTCAACGGTGACAGCCGCGCCTATCCGCTGCGCATTATGGATTGGCACGAAATGGCAAACGATATTGTCGGCGGTGTGCCGGTATCCATTGCATACTGCACCCTCTGCGGTGCTGCTGTAGCGTATGACGGACGCGCTTCCGACGGCGAGACTTACACGTTCGGCTCGTCCGGTTTTTTGCTGCGCAGTAATAAGCTCATGTACGATCGTCAGACAAAGACGTTGTGGAATCAGCTTACCGGTCAACCGGCGCTTGGCCCGTTGGTCGATAGCGGTGTCACGCTCGACATTCTTCCGATTGTACTGACGACGTGGCGCGAATGGCAAAATCAGCACCCAGACACGGTCGTTCTCGACATCGATACCGGTTTTTCGCGTTTATATGAGCGTGGTGCGGCGTATGCCGACTATTTCTCCAGCCCCGATACGATGTTTCCCGTCTGGCAGCGCAGCGAACTGCTTCCCGACAAATCCAATGTCTACGCGCTGCGCCTTGATGGCGTGCCCAAGGCGTACCCGATTGACGTGGTGACGGAGGAGATCGTCGTCAATGACACAGTCGGTGAGACGAATGTCGTTCTGATTGCGCCTAACGGCATTGTGGAGACGACGGGCACATCATACCGCTCCAGCCGGGAAGCGGCGTACATTCCCGGTGCAGAAGTGCGCGCTTACGAACGCAATGAACATACATTCACGCCCGGCGACGATTCTAATACGGTGATTGATGAGTCGGGCGCGGTCTGGCAAGTGACGGAAGATGCCTTAGTGGGGCCTGACAGCGCAACATTGGCGCGTGTAGGTGGTCATCTGGCGTATTGGTTCGGCTGGTTTGCATTTTTCCCCAACACGTTGGTTTACGGGCAATAACGCAAGCCTGCAGTGCACTGCAAATGTAGTTTTGGCCTACAGCCAGGCATTCGGCTTCATTCGCGGCCGGCTTTGTAGGTATCCAGCGCCCGCTGGCGTGACAGTTTGAGATCGACGAATGGAGCGGGATAATTTCGGCCGATAATGACACCACATTGTTTCTGATCCGCCGGCGACATTTCCCACGGTGCATGCAGGAATTTATTCTCGACTGCTGCCAGTTCCGGAACCCAGCGGCGGATGAACTCCCCATCGGGATCAAACTTGTTGCTTTGCGTGACCGGATTGAAGATGCGGAAATACGGCGCAGCATCCGTGCCGGTCCCCGCCGTCCATTGCCAGCCGCCGTTGTTAGCCGCCAGGTCTCCGTCGATCAAATTTTGCATGAACCAGCGTTCGCCCCAGCGCCAGTCGATCAGTAGATTTTTAGTCAGGAATGATGCCACGATCATGCGTGCGCGATTGTGCATCCAACCGGTCGTCCGCAGTTGGCGCATGGCTGCATCGACAACCGGGACACCGGTCACGCCGTCACACCATGCCTGAAAGTCGTCAGGGCCATTGATCCAGGCGATGTTGTCGTAATCGCTACGAAAATTGCCGCGCCGCACATGCGGGAAGTCGTGCAAAATTGACTGATAAAATTCGCGCCAGATCAGCTCCGTCAGAAAGGTCGTTGCGTTTTTGCGCTGCTGCTCGGTTGCAGCATCGGCGATTGCTTCTTGTGCAGTGATGACCGCCGTTCTAGCTGACAACATGCCAAAGCGCAAATAGGGTGACAGGCGCGACGTGCCGTCTATGTCCATGCGGTTGCGCTGATCGCCATAGGCAAAGACCCGTTCGCGGATGAAGGCTTGTAGACGGCGTTGCGCCTCTGCTTCACCGGCTTTGAATGGTACGGAAGGAGGTAGGGTAGGGTGATCCGGGATGGGCAGCGACGTAATCTCGGCCGAAAATCCCATCGTTTGCGGTGATGGCAACAAATCAACACGTTCTGCCCGTGGCAGCACATGCCAGGCCCGGCTAAACGGCGTGAACACAGTGTACGGCGTGCCGTCTGCTTTGCGCACCGCATCGGGGCGTTGCACGGTCAGGCCCGGTGTCAGGGTCAGCGGCAAACCGGCAGCACGTACAGCCGCGTCGCGACGCCGCGCATAGGGCGTCACATCTTCTTCGGCGAAAATGGCAGTCGCACCAGTTTCGGCCGAAATGCGCTGCAATTCTGTAATGATGTCGCCCTGGCGAATAACGAGATGGCTACCACGTTGCTCCAGGTCTGCGTTGAGGCTATGCAGCCCGGCCAACAAGAAAGCAAAGCGATTGGCACTGTACGTATCGGCATTGAGAATGACAGGATCGATGATGAAAAGGGGGATGATGTTTGTGGCGCGTGCGGCAGCCGTCAACGCCTGATTGTCGCTCAGGCGCAAGTCACGGCGCAGCCACCAGATTGCAGTCGTGTGTTTCATGGGCAATAAAAAAGGCGATGCTCTCAGAACATCGCCTCATAAGTTTGATTAGCGGCTGAGGCTTAACTCAAACCAATCCACACGTGCCCATCTTCGTAGGTCAACGTGGGTTCTTCGGCCGATTTGGTAGCAAATAATTTGCGATAAACTGAGGACGCTGCATCCATCAACTCATCCACAAGATCATCACGCATCTCAAAGACAATGTCGGAATAAATGGCCGGTTGGTCACTTTTGTTTTTGTCGTTTGCATGTAGTTGGTTGTTTCTCATTTTAGTGTCCTCACGTTGTTGCACTCACCGACAGCATGGCCCAAGTCTATCGTAATTACTGGAGCCTGGGTTACTGATGAATTCAATTGGTACCTGTTGTTAATAAATCGCGCGCTGCATTATCGATTTGCGGAAAGCGAAACTGAAATCCTGTGTCTGTTAATCTTGCCGGAACAACCCGCTGTCCGGTCAGCAAGACATGGGCCATTTCGCCGAACAATGCTTTCATGGCAAATCCGGGGACCGGCAGTAAAGTCGGCCGATTGATGACATTGCCGACTATGTTGACAAATGTTGCATTGGTGACCGGCGCTGGTGCTGTAATATTGTATACGCCGACTGCTTTGGGGGCAGTGATCAGGTAACGCAAAGCGCGGACAACGTCATCAATGTGTATCCAGGAGAGCCATTGATCGCCGCTGCCAATGCGACCGCCCACCCCCATGCGAATCGGTTTGACCATGCGCGGAAAAGCGCCCCCATCATTGCTGAGAACCACACCAAACCGGGCGATAATACGCCGCACTCCCATCATCTCAACTTCTGCTGTGGCCGGTTCCCATTGTTTGGATACTTCCGCGGGAAAATCGTCTCCGGCGGGTGCTTTTTCAGTCAGGACAGCGTCACGTTGTGCACCATAATAGCCGACAGCAGATGCCTGCACAACGACAGCCGGTTTTTTGCTGGCAGCGCGCACCGCCGCCACGATTGCCTGGCCGGCATCAACGCGGCTGTCGAGAATCAGGGCTTTGCGTTTTTTACTCCAGCGTTCATCGGCGATGCCTGCGCCGGCCAGATTGATGATAGCGTTGGCGCCATCGGCGAGATGACCCCACCCATCGGCCGATTGGGCATCCCATTGCTGTAACGATGCGCCTTTCGGCAACGTGCCTGCAAACGTATCCGGATCGCGACTCAGGATGATAATCTCGTGGTTGTCAGCGGCCAGATCAGCAGTTAGTGCTTGTCCAATAAGTCCTGTGCCACCAGTGATAATAACTTTCATTGTATAGTCCGTTGCTCAATCAGCTTTTTCCGTTCATGCTGCTGTTATGTGAAATATTGAGAATGTGCTCAAACCAGGTGGTCAGCAAAGCACCGCGCTCATCCATGTGGGTTGCGACCGCTTGATAGTAGGCTTTCAGGTAGGCATTTAATGCTTGTTCAGGTACGTTGTAATCGTAGTTGACGAGCAACCCGTGTACCCAATCCAATGTTGTTGCGACATAGTTGATGTTGCCAAGTGTCAGCACAGCAATGATGTAGCGCGATAAATCACGATTAGCTTGCATCAAATAGGAATGATCGCCCGGTTCGAGCAAAAATGTATCCCAAATTTCTGCCTCAATATGTGACAATTTGCTGACATAATGGCCTAAGGCAGCCTGGTATTGTGCCGATGCTTTTTGAACATTATCGGCCGATGCAACAGTATGCGGTGCGTTGAGAAGCCGTTCGAGTGCCAGCGGAGCGCTGCGCAAATCTTTGCCGAGAAAGTGACCAGGTATACGTTTTTGCAGATCGGAATTGAGATTAAAAGCCAATCCACCATACATCAGTGGTATATTGTGTTCATCCAGTAATTCGGCCAGCTCAAGCATGGTCGCAGCAGTCGGCAGCGTCTGCGCTGTCAGGACGACGAGTTGTGCATGAGCATGTTCGAGTGTCGCTTCAAGGCGTGCAAGTGGAATGTTCGCCCCGAGATAGATGGCATCCCAGCCGCGTCGCCGCATGAGCAAGGTAAGTAAGAGCGGTGGGAATGTGTGTTCTTCTCCGGGGGGACAACCAATCAAAATGCGTCCTTCCCGAGTCGGCGGGGGGGACATTGCCATGATGGTATTCAGGCGACGCAGCGCCAGTGCTGAGGCAAAATGCTCCTGCTGTGCCGTCGTTTCACCTTCGTACCATTGCCTACCAATAGTAGAAAGGCCGGCTTGTAAAATGTCGAAGCACACGGTTTCGGCAGGATAAAGCGCCAGGGCTTGTGACAAAATCGTTTCGGCCGTTTGTTCGTCAAACTCTAAACACGCGTCGATCCAGGCATCGCGCAATTGGTTCAGCGTTTCACCGACAATGATGGGCAGCGGGTCACTTTCGGCCGAATCTATCCGCATCGTTTCCAGCGGATTCTCACCCTCGTCTATGATGCTGCGCCAAAGTGCCACAGCACGACTGATACTCAGTCCTTCATCCTGGCGAGCGAGCAGCCACTTCAGGATATCGATGTCACGTTCTGAATAAAGTCGATGTCCGCCCGATGTGCGATCCGGATCGGGTAGCCCATAACGCCGTTCCCAAGCACGTAACGTGTCGGGCTTCAGACCAGTTTCCTGAACGACTGCTTTCAAATTATAGGTTGCTGACAAGTAACTGTTGCTGACTTCGCTCATGTGTATTTCCTGAAAACTCAATAATCTGATCTAACTATACCATGCAAAATCTATCCTGTCAATAAAATGTACAGAAATTGCACGGAATTTGTGATTTTATTGCTGATGGACTGGCTAGTGATGATGAGGGCTGGTTTTCAGGGATTGTTATCGCGAAGTGTCGCGCTTTTGACACCGGCCATATTATCGGCCGAATCGCGAAAAACTGCACCTGTTTAATTTTGTACAGGTTTTGCAAATATATCCGACCCTGTTTTACTTTTTAAGCAATAATGGCAGACAAATTGTGAAAGTGGTTCCGGATTTGATTGTACTTTTGACTTCAATTGTGCCTTTGTGTGCTTCGACCAATGTCTTCACGATGAATAGGCCTAACCCTGTTCCCCTAACCTGACTTTTCTGTGCCGATTCAGTGCGATAATACAGTTCAAAGATATGCGGTAACTGATCTTGTGCGATGCCGACACCATTGTCGGTTACAGTTAAAATCGCGAACTCTGGTGATGTCGATAGGGATATGTGGACTTTTCCGCCAGTTTGATTGTATTTGATGCCGTTGCCGATTACGTTCTGTAGGATTTGCTGCAGACGTTGGTGATCCCCAGGGATGATGACAGGGTGATCAGCCGGCGAACAGGTCAACGTGCGCTGGTTCAGCTTTGCCGTTGCCTGCATCATGTCACACATATCCATGATGATACTATTCAAATCGCATGGAACGATGTGCAGTACGAGTTGATCATTTTCAATTTGATCCAACCCCAAAATATTGTTGATGATGTTGTCGAGCCAATCAGTTTGTACGCGAATCGTGTTGAGAAAGGCGGCAAACTCATCGAAGTCGATGTCAACCGGGTTGATTTCGGCCATCGATGTCAAGATTTCGACGTAGCCGCGAATCACGGTCAAAGGTGCGCGGATGTCATGCGCGGCCATCGACAGGAAGATCGTTTTGAGCTGGTCGAGGCGTGACAATTCACGGTTGACAAGCGCCAATTCGCGCCGTGCCAGCCGGAGTTGGTTGCGTTCCTGGATAAGGGATTGCTCCAATCGGCCGACTTCAGTCGTATCGCGAATCGTGAACAACCAACCCAATTCCGGCCGCTGCGGATCAAAACCAGTTAACTCCAGATCGAGATAGTGTACAGAGTCGTCAGGTGCTGTGCGATTGACGCGTTTAATGGCATAGTGTTCATCAGGATTATGGAGTAGTGCCCGCAAGTAGGGTTCACTGCCGATGAATTCTGCAAACAAACTTGTCAGCAGACTGCCTTCAATTTGTGCCGTGTTTTCAGGAAGAAATCGGCCGAAATCGGCCGAACAATGGATGATCTTGAGTTCCGTTGATACGATCGCATGAGCTGTGCCGTCGTGTACATGACGCCGCGTGATTGCTTCTTGCAGCGCTGCGGGTAAATCGGATGAGGTTGAAGTCATGATTGGCACACTTTTATGTTCTCATGAACGAGCGCGACACAAGACGAGACAATAATGCAATAAAAATAGGCTAGCGTTGCCGCCTATCTGCTAATCTTTGCTGTTTGTGTCGCTGCATCATAATCGCTGCTGTTATGCAGCTATTTAGCCGGTAAAGCACGCTTATGTCGCCGGATCATCGTGTTCGGCCAGATGGCTTTTAGCGATAATCTGCAAGGTCAGTTGGACAAATGCTTGATCAACATTTTGTCCGGTTTTAGCGCTGGTGGTCAGCCAGCCGCAGTTTATTCTCTTACTGAATGCTTCCAGATCACTATCGGACACAGTGCGTTGCGCCGTCAAATCAATTTTATTGCCGAGCAAGATCAGGCTGGCGGACGGCGTGACCGATCTGATCTGTGCTGCGTAGCGTTCGACTAGTGCAAGCGATTCGGCACGCGTCACATCACAGACGAGCAACGCACCGGATGCACCACGCAAGTAGCTTTGAGTGACTGACGAAAAGTCATCACCACCGGCCAGATCCCAGATTAACAAAGTGGCTACATAATCGTCAACAGTGAGTTGCTTGCGGTTGATTTTGACGCCAATTGTGCTCAGGTAGCGGTCATCAAAAATGCCCTCCACGAAGCGTTGCACCGTGCTGGTTTTGCCGACAGCAAAATCACCAAGCATACACACTTTTTTCTGTACAGTTCTCATTGCAGTTGTCACGGCTCCTCTGACACCTGTGGTGTATAAGGCGCGCCGTCTATGGCCAACCAGCGGCTAAAAACCCATCCCGAGTCGATGGCACCATTTTGATTATCCCACTCAACTAGCACCCAATCACCTTGCACCGCTAGAACAGTTACAGGTGTGCCTTCTTCCAATGCCACTTCGAGTGGAGCGAGCAAATCAGGATCGGGGCGTGTCCAAACGTTGGCGATGGTCGTGATGACCGGTGTAGCGGTCGCTGACGGCACAGCAGTTGCTGTGGCGGTTTGTGTCGCTGTCGCCGTTGGCTGTGGCGTCGGTGTCGCTGTCGGCTCGGCAGTCGGGGTCGCAGTGGGTGCAGGTGTTTGTGTTGCAGTGGGTGACGGTATCGCTGTGGCTGTCGGTGTGGCCGTGATAATGATGGTTATTGGCGGTTCGGCAGTTGGCAACCCGTAGATAGCCAGTGGCAGCAAGCGAATCGTAAACCAAAGAAAGAAACAGCCCGTGATGGTCAACAGCAGGAGCAGACAGCCACCGGCAATGACCGCGCGTTGTTGCGTGCGATCAACGGGGTTTAGCTCATCCGGTGTCGTTTCAGTTTGATTGATAGCTGTGACGAGTTGGCCTAATTTCGGCCGAAACAAGCTCTCAACTGCCTGGCCCCCATCATAGCTGCGCAGTTCATTGCCGTAATCAGCATGCAACTCCGTGACAAAGCGATACAGTTGACTGCGCAATCCAGCCGGTTCGATTCCCTCAAAGACGAGAGCCACATAAGCATAAGCACCGCCCCGAATGACAATATGCTGATTGCCGTAGACCACTTCGTCAAGTTGTTCGTGTTCACCTTGCGCTGACGAAAACGAATCCTGCACAAAATCGCGAATGGCGGTCAACATGCCACTGACCAGATCGGAATCCGTACCGACACCTTCATGGGCATAATGTGCCAGCAGCAGTCCCGATTCGTGCTGAATCAAAAACGCCTGGTGTACGTAAAACGGCAGCCCGTCGCGCAGGGCCAGTTCGCCGGGCGAAATACCACGTATACGCGCATAGGAACGGCGTACAAAACGCGGCCAATTAGCCGATGTTTGTAAGCGACTATCAATCTGCCGTTGTAAATCGCGCAGTGCATCACGCACGACAGCGAGTACCGTTTTGAGAATGATCGGCGATAATGCCTCGGCGAATTCATCCGGTGAGTCGCGAATTTGAACCCGTGTCGCTTGTCCAATGATGGGGCCGATTGCTTCGGCCATTTCATTGGCATGATTGGTCACTGCTTTGTGAGTCAATGAGGGGAACCCGCTTTCAACGCGGGGTATCAGAGTTTCATCGCTGAGTGCGATGCGAACTTGCAGTTCTGCCAGTTCGGCTTGCAACGCTGTAATTTGTTCTTCTAGTTGTGCGGCTTGCGCTTCAAGTAGTTGGACACGTACACGATCCCGACGCAGCAGAATTTCACGGAGCGATTCGAGCGGTTCCGACTGTCCGTTTGCCGGTTCAGGTGTTTGCGGTCGGTTTTCGGAAGGTGCCGAATCCATAGGTTGATGCCAGAGTGTGGCGTCGCGACCGGAAATCGTCCGGAAATCGCACTGTGTTTCTCATAGCGCGCGCCTTGCGCCATGTTACGAAACGGCTTGCACAATCTGGTTAGCCAGTGTTGCATGCCAGACTGTAACGCGTACCATTTGTCATGCTATTCTAGCAGATTTTAGCGGTGGCAACAGAATGAACTCGTTTCGTCCGTGGCATGAAGCGTCTTGACCAGTTTGAACCGTCAGCGCCTATGGCTCATGTATGTGGCGTGTGCTATGATCGCCGCGCAGGAGATAGTATGAGCCGAGTAATCAATACCAACAATCCGACCAAACTGCGTAACCGCAATCGGCGTACGATTGCCGAAATGTTATGGCAACTCAGCCGCAAAGACGGCCTGGATGAGGAGGCGCATGATATGGCGGCGACGGTTGTGTTTAACTTGATGGAAATCCATGATGGTGTAATGCAATCGGCCGAAGCGTGGGAAAAGCGCGGTTACTGGATTAAGGCGGAGCGTTTCATCAGCGAGTGGGCATGGGCACAGGAGATGGCTGCCAATCTTGACGATGTGTTGCGACACGAAGCGTGGGATTTGTTGCCCGGATTGCTCATGGAACTGTTCCCGCGTTTTGACGATATTGAGATCAAATCGTTGACACGCAAACCAGACGAATGGCGTGGTGCTTATCGCCGTTTACTCGATGCGCCGCCGCTTGAAATGCCCTGGTAGCAGGTATCAACATGCGTTTTCGTGGCTGGGTTATGATGGGTTTGTTGTTGTTGGCCGCGTTGGCTTGCAGCAATTCGGCCGAACTACCTGATACCGACGATTTGCAGCAGCCAGTTCCTGAGCCAGTGAGACCGGTGACGGATCACGCTGCTGAACGTTTGCAGGTGTCTCCGTCGCAGAAAGTTCAGCCGACAACGACGCCGACGATGCTGCCGACGCCAACACCCTGTGGTGAACCAGGCCAATTGATTGTCGGTGACTATGAAAGTGTCATTGAAGGACCTACGCGGTCATACCGGATTTGGCTGCCACCTTGTTATGGTCAGACCGGGCAACTGTATCCCACAATTTATTTGTTACACGGCAATTTACGGGCAGAGTGGGAATGGGAAGAGGTTGGCATGCTGGAATCGGCCGAAGCGCTTATTCAGGCAGGCGAAATACCACCCGTAATCATTGTCATGCCCGACGGCCGATTTGCATCCGTCACGACATCAGGCGGCCCCAATTCATTCGAGCAGATTATTCTGGATGAACTAATCCCGCATATTGAAGCGACCTATTGTGCTGCCGGCCATCCGCGACTCCGTGCCATTGGTGGTATTTCTCGCGGCGGGTATTGGTCTCTTGAAATCGCATTCAGAAACCCGACTCTGTTTGCCAGCGTAGGTGGTCACGCCGCCACACTGCTCGATTACAACGATGCGCCCGATATCAATCCGCAGCACACTAGCATCAATAATGACTTGGGCCGCTTGCGCATCTATCTCGACATCGGCGAAAATGATGCGGCAATAGGCAACACGCTTCTACTACATGAAAATATGGAAGTCGCCGGTGTGCCGCATGTATGGCAGTTGAACGAAGGAGGACACGCTGACCCATATTGGTCGCAGCACGTTGAAGAATATTTGCGCTGGTACACTGCGCCCTGGCAACAACTCGATTTGTCAATTGCATCGTGCAATCGGCCGATTGCGTCTGAGACTGAATAAAGAATCTACCGTGCCGATGAAAGCGAAGTCGGTAACGATTTCCTCCTTCAATATAGCATAATTACAATCAGTCTGAAAAGTGATTTAAGTCGGTGATCATTGATGACCAGTGAGATGAAAACGCCTCGTCAGAGTTTGATTGCGAACGTCCATACTGTGTTTGGCTACTGGACTATTAATCGTTCTGAAGTTCTTCGATTGAGTGAAAGATACTATCCGTACGCGATTTCGGTATACGCAATGTCGTTGCTATTGTCATTTTGTCATTAGGTCACAGCGGTCAGGCACATTTGAACTATCGTTGGAAGGACATTATGAGCGAGTACAATTTGAGTCACATTTCTCCCGTGTGGAGCCGTTCCACTTCTATCGTTGCTGATTATGGCGAAGGGATATATCTATTTGACGTCGATGGCAACCGTTATGTTGATTTCACCAGTGGAATTGGCGTTACTAATACGGGTCATGCTCATCCAAAAGTCGTGAAGGCCGTGCAGGATCAAGCTGCAAAAATCTTGCATGCGCAAGCCAATATTGTCTATCACAAGCCGATGATACAACTCACTGAGGAGTTGAGTCGGCTATTGCCGCAAAGGCTGGATACTTATTTTTTTTCGAACTCTGGCGCCGAGGCAGTTGAAGCGGCCGTAAAGTTGTCCCGTGCTGCCACCGGAAAACCAAACATCATTGTATTTCAAGGTTCGTTTCACGGTCGCACGCACGCGACCATGGCAATGACGACGAGCAAAACCATTTATCGTGCCGGTTATCAACCTCTTGTAGCGGGCATTTTTGTAGCGCCATTCCCATATGCTTACTATTACGGCTGGGATGAAGAAACAACCAACCAGTTCTGTGTAAAAGAACTCAAGCGACTGCTCAAAACACAGACCGCGCCTCACGAAACCGCTGCAATCGTTATTGAACCCGTGTTGGGTGAGGGCGGTTATGTACCCGTTCCTGATGCGTTCATGCGTTCGCTGCGCCGGATCTGTGATGAACATGGCATTTTACTGGTAGCCGATGAAATTCAAAGCGGTTTTGGACGTACCGGAAGATGGTTTGGAGTAGATCACAGCGGTGTTGTGCCGGATATCGTGATCATTGCAAAAGGACTCGCATCAGGTATGCCGCTTTCTGGTATTGCTTCTACGCGTGATCTGATGGATAGGTGGCCCGTTGGATCGCACGGTGGCACGTACGGTGGTAATGCAGTTTCCTGCGCAGCTGCAGTAGCGACGATTCAGGTGATACGAGAAGAAGCACTAAACGAAAATTCAGAGCAGATGGGCGCCTTGTTGATGACAGGCTTGCGCAAATTGCAGGAACAATATCCGGAAATTGGCGATGTACGCGGACGCGGGTTGATGATTGCCACTGAATTCAGCAAGGCAAATGGTGATCCCTGGGGTGACAAAGCGAGCGCAATTGTCAAGATTTGTCGGGACAATGGTCTGTTGTTGCTAACGTGTGGGCCATACGGCAATGTGATCCGCTGGATACCGCCCTTGATTGTTACACAATCGCAGATTCAGGATGCCTTGACTGTGTTTGAAGATGCGTTACGCGCAGCTTAGTGTGTCACGTTGATTCGGCCGATTGCCGACTCAACCAGACGAGCCAGCCAAAAATGAGGCAGCCGGCCACGATGAGAGCGAGCAATTTGGTCAATCCGGACGTTGCCAATACAGCCACCAATCCCAACGCCAACGCCACCCCGTAATACAACATGACGATGCGGCGTGTCGGCCAGCCCAAATCGGCCAGGCGATAATGCAAATGACCGCGATCGCCGCGCAACGGATTGCGCCCGTGACGCAGTCGGTCAAGAATACGCCACGCCCCGTCCAACAATGGCAAAGCCAGGACGAGTAACACTGTAGCAATTTTAGCCGGCGACAAAATGCCGAGTGTTGCCAGATTGTAACCGAGTACATATGCGCCCGCACTGCCGAGAAACAGCCTGGCCGGTGCAAAATTAAATGGCAGAAATCCGACCAGCGCACCGGCCAGCGCCAACGGAAACGCGGCGACGGTCGTTTGCCCCAGCGAATAGCTGTGCCACGCAAATAACAGCAATGCGATGATGCCAACGCCGCTCGCCAGTCCATCGAGGCCGTCGAGCCAGTTGACGGCGTTCATAATGCCGACAATCCAGAGCAGGGTGATGACAAACGCAGCGACAGGGACAACCGGCTCGATCTGGACCAAATCGCCGCTCAATGGATTGGTGAAGACGCCAATGAAAACGGTGTGGGCGATAGCAATGAGTGCGCCCGTGATCTGGATGCCGAATTGTGCCCACGGCGGCAAGTCGAATTTGTCGTCGAGTAGGCCGCCGGCGAAGACGACGACTGTACCGAGCATGACGCCGCGTAAACGAAGGGCATCGTTAACTGCTTCGGCCGAATCCGCATCCAACGGCAATAGCCAGAATATGAGACCAATTGCCACACCATACGCACCGAAAATGGCGATGCCACCGAGCTTGGGAATGGCGCCTTCATGGCGGCGGCGACCGCCTGGGACAGCCATAATGCCCCAGCGGCGCGACAGCCGCATCGCTGCCGGCGACAATGCCAAAGCAGTAACCACAGCGATGAGAAAGATCAAGCTGTAAAACAAACGGAATGCCTCAATTCGGCCGAATGATACACGGTGATCAAGAACTCGACGTGATTGTGCCAAACTGCCGGTCGCCGGCGTCGCCCAGACCCGGCACGATGTAGCCAATGTCGTTCAGATGCGAGTCGATGGCTGCCGTGTAAATAGCGACATCGGGATGCGCCGCATGCACAGCGGCAATGCCTTCCGGTGCAGCGATCAGCGCCAAAAACTTGATACGGGCTACGCCCCATTGTTTGACGACATCAATCGTCGCCAACGCCGAGCCGCCCGTTGCCAGCATCGGATCGAGGATGAACGCCGTTCCAATACGCGGCGTGCCTTCCAGTTTGTTGTAATACCAGACCGGTTCCAGCGTTTCTTCATCGCGCCACATGCCGATATGCCACACCTCCGCATTGGGAATCAAATCCCATATCGGGTCGACCATGCCTAATCCGGCACGCAGAATCGGAATCAGACCAATTTTGGCATCCAATTGTGCTTCAACAGCGGTACCCATGGGCGTGTGCACGTCGACTTCGCGGGTCGGTAAATCGGCGGCTGCTTCATATCCAATCAAGACAGCTAATTCGTTGACCAATTCGCGGAACTGTTTCGGCTCGGTATTCATGTCGCGCAAAAGGGCCAGTTTGTGCTTGACGAGAGGGTGCTTCGACTCAAAAACCATGATTTTCTCCCTTTGTCTGAGTTGGCGCATGATTGTAACGCCGAATGGCGAATTGCCCACGCGAGTAAAAGACCAATGCGTGTCTGTCACGTTGTGCCATTGCGTTAAAGACCGTTCGGCAACGTTTCCTGAAAACACAATCCGCACTATAATCCTATGCAGCACGACGTTGGAAAACACAACGCTTTATGTCTGATAACCCGACAACTCGACGGCACATTTCGGCCGATAAAAAACGCGAAGATGCATCGCTCGATACGATGCTGCGGCCACAGCAGTTGACGCAGTTCACCGGTCAGGAACGACTCAAGGACAATCTAACTATCCTGATCGAAGCGGCCAAAGCACGCAGCGAACCACTCGACCATGTCCTTTTTCACGGTCCACCCGGTTTGGGCAAGACGACACTGGCGCATATCGTCGCCAATGAAATGGATGTCAACATTCGCATCACTGCCGGCCCCGCCATCGAGCGCACGGGCGATTTAGCGGCGATTTTGACCAATTTGCGCACGGGTGACATCTTATTCATCGACGAAGTGCACCGATTAGGCCGTGCTGTCGAGGAAATTTTGTATCCGGCCATGGAGGATTTTGTACTCGACATCATCGTCGGCAAGGGACCGGGCGCGAAAAATGTGCGCCTCAAGTTGCCTCGTTTCACCGTAATCGGTGCGACGACCCGACTGGCTTTGCTGACCGCGCCGCTGCGTGCCCGCTTTGGGGCGCAATACCGGATGGATTTCTACGAAATGCCTGCAATGCGGTCGATTGTCATGCGTGGCGCACGCATTCTGGATGTGGAAATAGACGACAGTGGCGCAGATGAGATCGCCAAGCGGGCGCGGGGGACGCCGCGTGTGGCCTTGCGCCTGTTACGTCGTGTGCGCGATTATGCCCAGGTACGGGCTGACGGGTTCATCGATCAGGAGGTAGCCGACGCCGCACTTGATCTGTTGCAAATCGATGCACTGGGCCTTGATGAACTGGATCGTCGTGTGCTGTTGGCAATTATCGAAAAATTCGGCGGTGGGCCGGTCGGGCTGGATACGATTGGCGCTTCGATCAGTGAGGAATCAGACACGATTATGGATGTCGTGGAGCCGTATCTGCTCCAACTCGGTTTTCTCGAGCGTACAGCGCGGGGTCGCGTAGCGACGCCACACGCCTATGCCCATCTAGGCATGGCTTTGCCGGATAGCGGCGATTCGGCCGACAAGCAGCAGCCGACACTATTTTAAGAGAGCAATATGGAAGATTTCGGCCGAATCCTGATCATCATTGGCGCGACACTGGTCTTCTCCGGCATTGTCATCCTCGTCGCCATCCGCTATTTTCCGTGGCTGGGCAACTTGCCCGGCGATTTCCGGCTCGACGGTGACAACTACAAAATCTACTTTCCCTTCGCCACGATGCTCGTCATCAGTGTCCTCGGCACGATTCTTTTAAACATCTTCATCCGCATCTTCCGCCGCTAATCTCTACTACCCCAACCAACTAACCAACCATCCCATGAGAAAAGGCATCTTCTACGCTTTTTGTGCCTACGCTTTGTGGGGCTTTTTTCCGATTTACTGGAAATGGCTCGATGGCGTGCCGCCTATCGAAATTCTCAGTCATCGCATGGTGTGGGCGTTTATGTTCTGCGTCGGGTTGCTGGCTGTTACGCGCAATTGGTCCTGGGTGAGTGCGGCCCTGCACAATCGGAACACAGTCGTCACTGTCTTTTTTGCGGCGGTGTTGTTGTCCATCAATTGGTTTACCTATATTTGGGGGGTTAACAGCGGTTTTATCGTTGAAACCAGTCTGGGCTACTTCATAAACCCGTTGGTCAACGTGGTGTTAGGTGTGCTGATTTTCAAGGAACGGTTGCGACCGGGGCAGTGGGCAGCGGTTGTACTGGCAGCATTAGGCGTGTTGTTTTTGACCGCAGTCTATGGCCGTCCCCCGTGGATTGCCTTGACTTTGGCTTTCAGCTTCGGCTTTTACGGCGTACTCAAGAAGAAGGTACAGTTGCCCGCGCTGGAAGGATTATCGCTGGAAACCGGCCTGCTCTTCGTTTTTGCGCTGTCGTTTTTGCTGTGGCGGGCTGTCAACGGCAATGGCTCGTTTGGCCACAGCGATGTGACTACCGATTTGCTTTTGATTGGTACAGGCATCATCACTGCTGTGCCGTTACTCAGCTTTGCTGCTGCGGCGCATCTGATTCCACTGTCGTTGATGGGTATTATGCAATATATTGCGCCGACGTTTCAATTCATGATAGGCGTATTTATTTTTGACGAACCGTTTTCGCCACAATTGTTGGTTGGATTTAGCATCATCTGGACTGCGTTGGCACTGTATACGCTGGAAGGTGTGGTGCGTCGGCGGCGCAAAATGGCGCTGGGAGCTTCGGCCGATTGAGATGCGTGTCCAGTCCCCGGTTCCTGCCCCATATCACCAGGCGCGTCTGATCGATTATCTGGCAGGTCGCTTCACGTATTATTCGGCCGAAAAATGGTACGAATTCATTGCAGACGGACGCGTGTCGGTCGACGGTGATAAAGTGACATCGGCCGCAATCATCGTCCGCCAAAATGCCATTGTCGCCTGCGAGTTGCCGGAGATTGAACCGGTATCGGCCGATTTCAATTACCGCATCGTCTACGAAGACGACTGGTTGCTCGGCATCGACAAACCGCGCAACCTGCGCGTTCATGCACGCGGACGCTATGTGCAGGCCAATCTGATCTATCATCTGCGATTTGAGCACGACCCGCCGTATCCGGAAGCGACGCTCATTAACCGGCTTGATGCGTATACCTCAGGCGTCATCCTGGCTGCCAGAGACACGGACACCTTGCGCTTCATCCAGGCGCAGTTTCAGGCCGGCAGCGTGCGCAAGGAGTATGTGGCCGTTGTCCACGGCGTGCCGACACCGCTGCAAGGCGCGATTGAGTTGCCCATCGGGGCTGTTCCGGATGCCCGACCGCCGCGTTTTTGGGTTGACGCAGTTGTCAAGTTACGCCCGTCTTTGACACAATATCGCGTTCTGGACCAATCGGCCGATGCAACACGATCTCTGGTAAAGTTGACACCTCACACTGGACGCACCCACCAAATTCGCGTCCATTTGGCTGCTATTGGTCACCCGATTGTCGGTGATTGGCTCTATGCCAATGGCAGTGCGCCACCCACAACAGATAGCAACAAGTCAGCGCATCTGTTGCACGCCTCTTTAACGGAATTCCTACACCCACAGACGCAAAAGCGGTGTATTATCAAAGCATCTTTACCAGAAGATATAGTAAACGGTTTGGGCGGGTAAAATCGCATGATAGGCGAACAAGTGGAGCAACCAGTAGGGCAGGTAGAAAATCGGCCAACCACCGCGACAAAGACGATGCGCATCATGTCATTGAATTTAGCACATGGCCGCAAAGACAAGGCGCACCAATTGTTCCAATCAACCGATATGATTCGGAAAAATCTGGAAGATGTCGCCGCAGTCTTGCGACGTGAAGCACCATTAGTCGTTGCTATGCAAGAAGCCGACGGCCCCTGTGCCTGGAGCGGTAATTTTGACCATGTGCAATACGTCGCGCACAAAGGCGAATTTGCCTATTCGCTGCGTGGTGAACATGTCAAATATATCGGCCATTCCTATGGAACGGCTTTGCTTTCGCGCTTGCCTTTAACCAATACGAAATCGGTGCGATTTGAACCGACCGGTACAACGCCGCGCAAAGGTTTTGTGATTGGAACTGTCAGATGGCCGCAAGAGCCGTGGACCGAAATTGACATCATTTCTCTGCACCTCGATTTCGCCCGACGTGACGTCCGCCGCCGGCAGGTGGGCATGTTGATCAACACGGTCGTCCGTCGCCATCGGCCGGTTATTATTATGGGCGATTTCAATGCACAATGGCGTAGCACCGAGTCTACGCTGAACTATCTCGTCCACCGACTCAATTTGCGTGCGTACAGGCCGGGTGCAAGGGGGCTGGCGTCGTATCGTCGCACCGAAAGACGGCTGGATTGGGTGTTTTTGTCGCGCAACTTGCATTTTGCGGCCTATCGCGTTTTGCCCGATGTGCTGTCTGATCACAAGGCGATTATCGCTGATCTGTATTTGAGCGATGATGACTGGGGTTACCGTTCACGATGAAAACGGCCGATTTTGACTACGATTTGCCGCCGGAATTGATCGCGCAGACCCCGCTGGAGCCGCGTGATGCCAGTCGATTGCTGGTGTTGCATCGGCCGACTGGTGTCATTGAACACCGGCGGTTTACCGACATTGTCGATTATGTGCAGCGCGGCGATATTGTCGTGGCGAATGACAGCCGCGTGTTACCTGCGCGTCTTTTCGGCCGAAAAACAACCGGTGCGCGTATCGAACTGCTGTTGCTCGAACGCCTCGATGAAGTGACGTGGTCGGCTCTGGCAGGTGGCAGGCGGATACGCGAAGGCACCGATCTGGTCATTTATAACGATGCGGGTGATGATAGTGGCGTGACGGCACAGGTCGTCGCCGAACGCGACGGCGCGCAGCGCGTTATCACGTTTAGTCAACCGCTCGATGATCTGCTCGACGAGTTTGGTCACGCGCCGTTGCCGCCTTATATCCATACACCGCTGTCTGATCCGGAACGCTACCAGACCGTATACTCGCGTCCGGTTGGCTCTGCGGCTGCACCGACCGCCGGGCTGCATTTTACGCCGGATGTGTTGTTGGCGCTGCGCGATAACGGTGTGCAGTTTGAGACGACGACACTGCATGTCGGATTGGATACGTTTAAGCCGGTCGAGGCGGTTGAAGTCGCTGATCATCACATTCATTCGGAGTGGGCGCAGTTGAAACCGGAATCGGCCGAACGCATCAATCGCGTCAAGTTGGCCGGCGGGCGACTGGTCGCCGTCGGCACAACGGCAACGCGTGTGCTGGAAACGGCCGCGCTGCGTTCTGCCGGGCTTATGGGCAGTTTGCGCCATGTTGCCGAAGATTCGGCCGATTACTGCCCGTGGAAACTGGTTGCGGCTTTTTCCGGCAATACCGATTTGTTCATTTATCCCGGCTACAAATACCGTGCCGTGGACGCCATGCTCACCAATTTCCATCTGCCGCAGTCGAGCCTGTTGATGATGATTGCCGCCTTTGCCGACTACGAAACCATCATGCATGCCTATCGCACAGCCATTGCCGAGCGCTATCGCTTCTATTCATTTGGCGATGCGATGTTGATCCTGTGACCGTACCACTCAACGCCTATCTGGTTTCAATTGTCGCCGCCGCAATTCCTGTTCTCATTTTTGTTGCCGTTGTTTATTGGGCTGATCAATACGAAAAGGAACCCGGACCGTTGTTGCTGGCCGTTTTTTTCTGGGGAGCGCTTCCCGGTGCCTATTTCGCAGTCAGAGTACGCGGAATGTTCGAGCTGCCGCTGAATTCATGGATCGAACTGGAAGGAAGCTGGATCATTATCGGCGCACCACTTGTCGAAGAAACGATCAAAGCGTTTGCACTGCTGCTGCTCGTGCTGTTCTATTGGAAAGAGTTCGATACGCCTCTGGATGGATTCATTTACGGTGCCATGATTGGATTGGGATTTGCCTGGGCGGAAAATGTACTTGTCATGGCTCCGTTGTATGCTGCGGATAACTTGACTGCATGGTGGTTAACCTGGCTGGGGCGTGGCGTGTTTTTTGGTTTCAATCATGCGTTGTTTACCAGCATGACGGGATTGGGTGTTGCTTTCGGCCGATTGTCATCACGCCGTATTGTCCGCTGGCTTGCACCGTTTTGTGGCTGGTTTGCCGCCGTTTTGCTGCACACGATCCACAATCTTGGTACAGTTGACGGAATTCCAACCATTATCACCCCGTTGACTGATTCGAGTGGTTTGGTTGTATTGATTGTCATTGTCGTCTGGGCACTGTTACAGGAGCGCCGCTGGATTCGCGATTATTTGAAAAAGGAACTCGAATATGGAACGATTCGGCTCAGTCAATATGAGATTGCGTGCTCAATTCAACACCGCACTGCCAGGTTGTTGCACGTTCTCTCGCGGTATGGATGGCGGCGGTTTCGCCGGGAGTCGGCTTTCTATCATCGTTGTAGTGAATTAGCTTATCTGAAGCATCACTATGAATTGCGGAATGGTGCCGCAAATCTCGATGCCGTAACAGCCAAGCGTCGAGAAGTAACATATTTATCGGCCGAATTGTGACGGTAAAGCCGTCAGGAGAGTCAGCATGTTAAAAGACGATTACATCATGAAAATCGTTGAGCAAGCCGGTGCCGTATTGCGTCAACTCATGCGTCTTATTGATGAGCGGCGCATTGCGGAAGCCGAACAGGAAATTGAGGAAGCGTTGACGTTATATGTCGGATTGAACCTGGATACGGTTAACCGTTTATCGGCCGAACAATTGGCGGTGTCATTGCATCACGGCGAGATGGGCGGCGCAGGCGAGGTGCTCATGCTGGCCGGATTGCTTACCGCTCAAGCTGAATTGGAGGTGCGTGCTGGCAATGAAGATGCAGCCTATGCCCAACGACTCAAGGCATTGGAATTGCATCTTGATACGGTCATAGGGCATGATCTCACACATATTCCGACCGATGATGCCATTGAGATGTTGTTGCAGACTCTGGATGAGTATGTGCTGCCGGAACGAATTATGTTCAAGTTGTTTGTCTACCAGGAAAAATCTGGACGCTACGATTCGGCCGAAAATACGCTCTTCGAACTGATTGAAACATATGTGACTCAACGAGACATGGTCGAAGAAGGTCTGGCATTTTACGAACGGTTGCTGCAAAAAAGCGACTACGAATTGCAGGCTGGTGGTTTGCCGCGTGAAGAGATACTGAACAGCATAAACGAGCTTTGGTCGCCTTGAACCACGCCGTATATGGTTGACGAACCCAGTGGAAAAACATCGTCTTCTGTGTCAGTTACGGACATTGAAAACTGTTGAATTGTTGACTTTTTTCGACGCTTTGTGATATTCTTCTGCAATGTGATTGCCTTCAATGCGAGACTTTTCCTCTGCTCTTTTCTAGGGCCAATTGTTGACAAGATACCCGAATTGCAGATTACTAAATTGAAATTTCGTTTATCGGATTGTGCAGAGAAACACAAGTTTAGCATTATTGTGGCGATGGCGACTTGTAGACTAGAGTAGATGTTGATTTTGTACGTTGATTGTTCTGTCGGTGTATACGATTACAGTGGAGGATCTAGGACATGAAAAACAAGAAAGCGATTGGGCGATTGATTGCACTGGCTGCATCGTTGGTTTTGCTCATGTTGGCTGTTGGTGTGTTTGCGGATGGTTACACAGATGAAGAGCTGGCAGAATTGGCCGCCGACGCTGATGGCGTTGACGGTTGGGTTCCGGTAACTCCTTTGGAGCCACTTGGTTGTTCCAATGGTGTGCCGACCAACTTTTATTTCAGCGATTTTGAAGCCAATGACGGCGGCTGGAATGTTGTCTCGGCATTTGATGATTGGGAATGGGGTGCTGTTGTGCCTGGTGTATATCAAGGTTGCGGAGGTATTGGTCCGGAACCGGCCGGTGCCTATTCAGGTAACAACGTTTGGGCAAACAATCTCGATGGGTGTTATGCAAATTCCGGCCAAGGAACGACAATAATGCAGGAATTTGATTTGTCCACGCTCGATCCACCGGTGCGGCTGACTTTCTGGAACTGGTATCATATTTTTGGTCCCTTTGACAAAATCCAGGTCTGGGTAAATGATACCTTGCTCTGGACCCGTGAAACACGCGATGCAACGGTCGACTGGACCCAAGAGTATGTCGATTTGTACAATTACGCGAATAATCCTTCAGTTCGGATTCGATTCCGTCTGTTTGCGACCACCGTGGTCAATCGAATGGGCTGGTACATCGATGATGCTGCCATTGAGTATTGTGCTCATCCGACATCAGTGACTCTGGACGATTTTTCGGCCGATGTGGCAACTCCGGCGGTTACGCTTAACTGGACAACCAGTGCGGAAGTAAACCATGCCGGATTTAACGTCTATCGCAGCAGTGTGGCTGAGTGGGATGCGTCTGCATCGTTGTTGACACCGGCGCTCATCGCGTCGCAAGGTGTCGGTGGTGCTGGGGCACAATATTCATTCAGCGATATGCCGGGTTCCGGTGTATGGTACTACTTCCTGGAAGATGTGAGTGCAGACGGTATTACAACGATCCATGGACCAGTGACAGCCGTAACACAGGCCCCGACATCGACAGCTTTGACAGGTGTCAGTGGTGACGCTGTGACTATGCAATCAACGCTGGTATTGTTGGTTGCAATTGCGCTGATGGCGTTGGTTGGAGTCGGTGTCGCTTATCGCAAACGCGCGTAGCCTGATAGTTTTTTCTAATCAAGAGCGTGATTCGGCCGAATCGCGCTCTTTTTTTACCTGGTTGGCGTGATACATCGTTAGTTTCTATGCAACTCGAATGCGTCAACCACAATGCCGCTTCGTGTCACAAACTGCAGCTTCATCATCGTTGGCATTCCTTCGACCAATAGCGCTCCAAAGTCACCATTAAAACGTACCTGACTGTCTGGATGTGCTTCATCATCCATGTCGTAGATGCTGTGCCCACCTAATCCGTTTACAATGTAAGTGATCTCATTGTGCGCCAAGCGCTCATAGATGTGAGCGTGTCCTGTCATTACAATATCGGCACCCCATTCGGCAAACGGCCAGTCCAGTGCCGGAACACGGCTCTGCTCACGTGAGACCAATGGTGTAGCGTGCAAATAGACGACCTGCCAGGCAGTGGTCGAGTTTGCCAATTGCTCGCGCAGCCAATTGGCTTGGTCTGAGTAGGCGTTGATGCCATCCGGTTCGCGCCAATCACTGTTTAGTGCAAAAAAATGGACTTCACCCCGCACAAAATCGTAATAGCGTTCGTTGCCGGGCAGGTCAAACGTATCAAAGTAGGGTTGACCCAGCTCTGTATCAACATCGTGGTTACCGAGTATGGGAAAGAAGCGCCCTGAATCAATAAACTCAGCGTACGGCGCGATGCTTTGTGGCAGCGTTTCGGCCGAACCGCTGGGATAATTATTGTCGCCCAACGTGATGACGAAATCAGGTTCCCAACTTGCTACCAACGAGGCGACATCCCACGCGCCCGCACCACCGCCGCCGTAATCACCAATAACGGCAAAACGCACCGACAGCGGTGTCGGTATCACCGTCGGCGACACTATTAGTGCTGTTGCAGACGGATTGGTAGGCATTGGGGTTGGTGTCAAAGTTAGTGTGGGAATTGCTGTTGCTGGAATGGGTGTTGCAGTGGCTGGCACTGCAGTCGGCAGCACTGTCACTGTAATCGGGGCGGTTGGCGGCACTGTTGGCGTTGATTCAGGTGGACTCGTCGTTGCGCAGGCTACAAGCCAACCTGTCAGCAACCAGATAATGCTGCCCCATTTGTAGCGGGAACGCCTTACTGTACGGTGTTTTGTAGCCACGCGTGGAATGCAGTCAACGATCCTGATCCGGTGACAGTGTTCGGGGAGGGCGGGTCAACCGGCAAATCATTGACCCAAAATGTATCCAGTCCAAGTGCTGCCGCTGGTTTGATGTCATTTTCCCAATTGTCGCCGACCATGATCGCATCGGCCGAATCCACGCCGATACGGTCGAGAATCTCCGCGTAGTATTCACGATTTGGTTTAGTCGCGTGCATGTTGTCGTATGTTGTCACCAGCGCGTAATCGTAGTGCGCTACCGGAATACCAGCCCATGCCAGTCGTTCTTCAATGGCACGTTTGGGAAATAGGGGATTGGTGGCAATGACGACCTGGAATCCTTGTGCAAAACAATAGTCGATGAGAACCGGTGCATTCGGCCGAAATTGGGTCACGTCACGCATTTGTGGAAAGTGCTTGCGGTAGAAATGGTCAAATTCTGACTCCAACCAGTTCGTATCCAGGCCGGTACGCTGCCCGAACAAGGCCCAAAACACTTCTCGGTTCGTTAGCTGCGGATCGGTATTGCGAATGGTAGCCTGGGTGCATACCAGTAGTTCCTGCATCAAGTCAATATCGAGATTCAATTGGTCAGCATACTGTTTGAGCATACCGAAATAGCGGGGAATAAACGTGTCCATATTGTTCCCCAGCAATGTGTCATCGAGGTCGAGTAAAATCGCTTGATACATCTATTTCTCGTGCGGTGTTTAGGTTTTGGCAATGACGTTCAATTGTTTTCTGCGCAATAGAAGCGGAGAATCCGGCCTCATTCGCCGAAGAGATCGCGCACGCCCGGTCGTTCAGCCGCGCATTGGGGGCAGCCGATGTGTGGATTGGATACGGTGACCAGATGTTTGCTGCAAAAAGCGTTGACTTCGACTTTTCGGCCGATACGCAGCACACCTTTCTTGATACGTGCTTCCAGAACCAGATTAGGATCGTTGTTCGCCATCAATATTTCCGGAACAGGGCATTGTGCGCAATCTTCAGGACGCCAGGCAGCCGAATTCGTCGCTGCCGCAACGAGTCGGCACTCTTGCTCGTTTGCGCCTCGATGGAAATCTTGATAATAGAAACGGCATTCTTTACCTGCTGGTGTTCTCATACCAACTATTTTACTGCATTCGGCCGAAATCGGGCACGCCTGCATCGCCTGTTTGCCGGTCGCTAACAAAAAAAGAGACCGACTTGCGACAAGCCGGTCTCCATGACAGGGTAAGGTAAAACAGACGACAATATGGGTTTAGGGAACGTCGATGAAAACTGCCGTGGCAGGGCCAAAGCTGCGTCCGCGATCCATACCGTGAACGAAGACGATGTGACGCCCTGAACTCCAGCCACTGATGTCAATCGTCGCCTGTGCTGTCTCGACTGGGCTGTTATAAGCACCGTCAAGCGCCGCCATCAGCGTCGCCGAGCCGCCATCCCAATACGGACTATCGACAAAGTATACGGCGCGACGGATATTCTTGTTTCCGTTGTTCGTATCATCGATCACGGCCGTCAGCGTCACCGTCCCATTTCCATTGTCGACCACCGTCGGAGCGAGCGCGTCCGGACCAAACGCAAGTCGGTAAGGCGTACGCGCGATCTTTGCAGCGTATTGCAGCGCAGGTCCGTTATCCGGCCATTGGATACTGTCTATTTGACCATAGGGCGGCATGAACTGTGTGCCCACCTCAATCGTATAGGATGGGATTCCCAATTCGCCGTATGACCAGTCATCGGTCGTCCCGCTCGTAATGTAGAGGCACAGGGAAGGTTGACACGACGTATAGCCATTGTACGTTGCCAATTTGTCGCCAATTGCCTTTAAGCCTGCCTTGTTTGGCGCGGGCGTCGTTACATTGCCCCATGGCCACAAGACCAATTCACTGTAGCTGTGCAATGTGATCAAGATGCCGGTCGTGTTGCGCGGTGCTGCGTCTGTCGGATTGGGGCCACGCTGGTCGGGAATGTGTGCACGCACCAGGTCTTCAAACTGGTCTACTTCGTTTTCTGAGGCGGCTGACGGGCCTCGATAAGTTTGGTCACATGGTGCACTACTGCTGCCGCCTGTATTCCATTCAAAGCTGTGATTGCGGTTGAGATCGACCCCGTACTGTGTAAAGGAGGTCGGCGGCCACGTGTTGCACCCGTTGCTGCGGTTGGCGTTTTTGCGCTGGTAGAACGGGTTGCCGTTGTACGGCGGCTGTGTGCCCAGTTCGACAATCCAGTGGCCGTCTGGATTGAGTGACGGAATGATCCACACTTCGTGATGATCGACGATCCATGTCGCATCAGCATCGACGCCGTAACCGTCCACCAACCAGTCGAGCATCCGCATCGCGAGTTCGGGCGTCGTGATTTCGCGTGAATGGATGCCCGCGACGAGGAAAAAGACCGGTTTGTCGCCGCCGATAGCCTCATTGGTGACGCGGATCGCTTTCAAGTCAAAGCCGGGTTGGTTATCGCCACCTAATGTCGTGCAGCCGCCTTGCGCTTTGCAGTAGCTATCGCCGTAGTCGACGATTTCGGTCAGATCGGGGTGGGCTGCATTGACAGTCGCCATGTCAGCGTGCAGTTCATCGACGGTGCGATAACCGCCGTAGAATGTGCGGTTGCCCAATTCCGGAGCAAGCTGTGCCGTGGCTTCGCTGTCGATGACGACGCGCCAACCAGCTTTGGTTAGTTCGTTGTAGATAGCGTCGTCCATTGAGACCAGCACGTACTGTTCCTGGAGATTGTTGAACTCCCACATATCGTAAGTCGCCAACGCTTCCAGATCAGCGATAGTGTCGTAGTAGACGCGGGCGACAAAGACATCGTCTGCCTGGGCGACCGCATCGTCGGATTGTGCAGTAGCGTGACCACTCAAGCCGATGGTTCCAGCCGTGACTACAACCACGGCAAAAAGTAAGAGGATTGACCAAAAGCGTTTCTGTTTCATGTGTATCTCCCGTTCAGCAAGCCTTCGATTGAGATGTGTTCAGATAAAGCTTCGGCCGATTGACACGCTGGTGGCATCCTGTCATGACCGACAAACTTTGATCATCAGGTTAATAGTGTAACATACAATCGCGCAAACACGTGGTTTCGCTTATCAATGTGTGTTACGCCATGCGGGACATGTTCGGTTAGCTGAACTCGGCTTCGAAGAACGGGAAGACAGCTTGGTCGGGTTGTGTCAGATCAGCAAGCAGCAGCGCGACACCGGTTTCGCCTTTGTAGAGGCTGTGCTCAAATCCGCGATATTCATCCGGTTGGGCGAGACGGATATTGCGCCGGGCAATCTCGGCCGAATGCATCGCTTTTTTCAGCCAATGTGCGTCATCGGTGACCTTGTACAAGTGCAGCAGCGCATACGCACGCCCGGCCAAGCCGCAGCACAAATTGGCGATTTGGGCGTCATCCTCCCACGCTTGCCAACCGGATTTGAGCGCCAAATCGAGATAGCGCGCATCCTCGAACAGCGCATGGGCCAGCGTCCACAAATAGACATAGCCGGTCGTGCCGTTGCACCAGCCCGGCATATGCCCGGTCGGCTGGTCGAGCTGCCACGGCCAACGCACGCCGCGCCCTGCTGGTTGTGCCAGCCCGGCGAGTTGATCGAGTCGGTCACGCAAGCCGTCAGGCAGCGGTGTTTGGGTGGCCTGTGACCAACGCATGATGGCGTAAAGCATACCCGCCCAGCCGTGCGCAATACCCAGATTGGTCAGCTCAGAATCGACACCAATCGGCCGATAGTGTTTGATTTCAGCCCACAACTGCGCCGTCAAATTATCGCCGAGCATGATCAGGCCGGTTTTTTCCGCCAATTCGTGGTTTTCGAGGAGCGGGACGAGTTGCGCCGCGCCGAGAATGACACTAGCCTTGCCTAAAGTCAGGTCGAGTTTGTCGCAATCGCGATTGGCACAGTAGACAAAGGCGGCAGTTGCTTCGAGAACCCCGTTGGTGTAGCCCATCGCGGCTGCGATCAGAGCCTGCACGACGGCGATGCCGCTGGCGGAATGCAGTGGCGCGATGTGGCCGACCGTTTCGGCCGAAATGTCGATCTCGGCGTTGAAAAACGCATCATCGCGCTGTGTCAGCGCTGCGGCACGGGTTGCCCAGAGGTCGGCAAGGGCCAGCAATTCCGGGTCACCTTGAGACGAGGCGACGCGGTAGAGAAAATAGGCGATTCCAGCCGCACCGTATTTGACCGACGCCAGCGGCGCACGAGGCAGCCCATGTTGGTACAAATCGCCGTCGGGTCGATAGGTATCGAGCACTTCACCGATGAATTCGGCCGATTCAGGCGTTAGTTCAGGCACCTTGTTTGTCGTCGGTGGGTTGTCGATGGCGTCCAGCGCGGCGAGCATGTCGGCCATATCCGCGAAGCGATCACTCGGCTCTTTGCGCAATGCACGCGACAAAATGCGTTCCAGCTCCGGCCAGGCGGCGACACCGTGTGCGGCAAATGGTAGCGGCGTTTCTTCCACAATCTGACGGTACAATTCGGCGTGTTCCAGAGAGAAATTGAGATAGTGTGCGCCGGTACACATTTCGTAGAGCAGGGCGGCGACGGCGTACTGTTCACTGTAAAAATCGGCCGAAGGCGGCGGCGTTTGGTCGCGCACACTCTGCGCATATTGCGGATCAAAGTAGAAGGCGACACCACCGCGATAGGCAGCACGTAGCGCTTCGCCGGCGCTGATTTTGTGCGCCAGACCGAAGTCGATCAAGCGCGTCTGTCCCGTGCCGTCGATGAGGATATTGCCGGGATGCACATCACCGTGAACAATGCCCTGACGGTGGATATCGGCGTAGGCAGCGACGACGCTGCGCAGCAGGTGCAGCAATTGAGGCCGGTCGTCACGCAATTCGCCGGCTGCGGTGAGCGCATCGACGCCGTCACACCACGCCATTGCCAGAAAGGCGCGGTCGTCGGCGACATCGATCGCCATCAATTCCGGTGTCGTTACGCCGTCGAGTGCGTTCAAAATGGTCGCTTCGTGTTGCAACAGGCGCGTGACGGCGGCAGATGTATGTTCGGCTTGTTGTTTGATTGCCACGACGTGCCCGTCGTCGTCTGTGGCTTGATAGATTGCGGTGTCTTCCAGTTGTTGCACGAGATGCGTGATGGTAAATCGGCCGATTGTGTCCCCGTACTGCAACGGTTGGGATTCAGCCGCAACGTCATTTTGGCTTTCGAGCACCAGAATGCGGCTGTTGACAAATTGCTGAATCAATGGAAATGCCTGCTCCAACGTCTCATACGGATCGACTTGCCGCTCGGCACTGAACCGGATCACAGCTTCGGCGATTGAAACCGGCTGTGAGAACGCATTGATCAGCGCCGCTGTATCGGCGTTGATGATTTTGCCGTTGGCACGGGATTGATCGCGCGCAATGGCGTAATCACCTGCTTCGTACTCGAATTGTTTGCGCATCGATTCCGGCAAATCGAGGACGGGGATGAGCGTTACATCGTTTGCTTTGACGAGTGGATCGCTGATGGATGCCATGTTACTGTTCTCCGTGTTGCTGCCATAAAGTTTGTTCAGGTGTCCAGGTCGCTGTAGCGACGCCGAGCAGGGTCAATTTGTCCAGCGCAAAACGCCACGGCTCGACGGCGATGTCAGCGTGTTGCGCGGCGACAAGGGCTGTAGCCAGTTGACCGGCGATCCATAGTCGCCAGCTTTGGCGACCGTGCCAGACGACATCGTTGGCCGCGTTCGGCGGATCCATGCCCCAGGAGAGGAGTCCGGCTGCATCGATGGGGGCGGTGAAGGGCACGCCTTGCGCCGGTACGTGGGCCAATTCAGCTTGCAATGTGTCCGCAAGCGCGTGGAGCGCTGTTAAGGACGGTAAATAGGCGACGAGTTTGTCGGGGCGCAGCAATCCCTGCACAGTGCCGCCGACTTTGAAGGCGTGTACGTCATGTTGCGCAAATATGGCGACGAGTTGCGGCCAGATGGCGGGCAAGTAACGGGGCTGCGGACTGACGTAGAGTTTGTAGCCCAGTCGTTGGCGCATCGGCCGATTGTGGTGTGCGCGAAACGTGAGCCAGCCGTTGGGTTCGGCCGATTGGACGCGGTCAAACTGGGGCTGCATGGCACGCGCGTCGATGCCGAGAAACGCTTCGACTGCGTCCGTGTCCGGCAGTTGGCGCCGCCATTCGGCCGAGATCGGAATCGCATTGTACGCGTACAGCCGCTGCGCCAACTCATTGACGGCGAGTTGATCGGCGGCGAGCAGTTGCCCGTAGCGCACCGCTGCCTCAGACAGTTGTGTAATCGTGTGGTTTGTCGCGCTGCCTGTAGCTCTGCCCGGCTGCAACACGGTATGTGCCTGCACGCCGCTGACCCAGTGCGAGCCGTCCGGCGTGGCGATTTCCAGAACGTCGTTCAAAACCAGATCGGCGATCGACTGCCGGCTGCGTGCGCCGAGACTGACGGTGACATAGTGCGGTACTGGGCCAGCCTGTTGCAGCGTCAAAAACAGCAGCGCTGTGTCGGTATCGACTGCTTTGACCGGCAAACCGGATTCGGGGTCGTTGGGTTCCAATATGCCGTAGAAACCCGGTTCGGCCGAAAGATCAGACAATTCCGCCTGGACAGCAGCATCGAGCCGGTCGTAGAGCACGAGTTGATACTGCTGATTGGCTCGTATGTGCGGTGTGGGGTGTGTGTTCACAGGGTACTCCGAGGTGTAGGGCGGGGTGGCAGGCGTGTTGCAAAGCACGCCCACCACGGTAGAAGCACTTATTGCAAGCGGTCGCGCAACACCTGAATTTCTTCCAGTGCTGCTTTGAGTTCGCTTTCGACGAGATCGACTTGTTCGAGTGTCTGCGGGGCCATTGCCCGTGCGACTTCGGCACCACGTTCTGTAACGACATTGAAGAATTTGTCCATTTGCTCGCGTACCAGACCGAGATCATCCGGGTTGATGACGAGTTGACGCACGTCGAGCACATACAACAATGTGTCGAGGCAGGTGGTATGGGCCAAACCACAGGGGCCGTCTGTAATCGGAATCTCGGTGATCAACAAGGTGCAGGGATCGCACTGGATGATTGAGGGAATCCAGGTACACGGCTTACAGTGGATGGTGGTAATGAAGTAGCGACAGCGGCGCGTGGGGAACAGACAGAGCTTGTCGAGGTCGATAAGCTTGTGGGCGGATACGCCAATGGCGAGATCCTTGACTTTGAACTGCATGAGATAATCCTCCGAAAGTGTGGCCGCATGGTGCGGCTCGTTGACTGGAATGTGTTTCGGCCGAAAACACGGTCCGGGACGCAAACCGGTTGCACCCGGACATAGATAAGACGCACAACGGCGCGGTCACCTTTCCTCTGTCGTGGCGATTTGCCCCACTTGTTGTAAGATTATGAGCAACTTGCCGGATGACCTGTGGGAATAGTGCTGACGATGCGACTCAAGCCCGAAAAATACACGCAACTACACACTGCGCTGTGCAAGGCGTTCAACCCGAATTCTTTTACTTCCATGCTCAAGGGCGGTCTTGGGCTTGAGTTGACGGATGTCTCATCCAATAACGCGCCGTTCCCGACCATGTGCGGCGATGTGATCCGCTGGGCGGAGGAACGCGACCGGGTTGAGGGGTTGATCGCAGCGGCTTACAGTGTGAACGACACGAATCGCCGGTTGCAGCAGGTGCGCGACGAATTTGATGCGACGTGGTTTCAGACGGATACAACTCTCGAGGACACGCGACGCAACGCAATTCGATCACCGCAACCAGACGATACAAGGTCACCAAGTTAACGTTGATGGAGATGCTACCATTGATCATATCGGCGATGCTATCGCATTGAGTCGGTTAACAGGGCAAGGTGTCTGAAGAGTCGAAGCGGCCGTTATTCTACGTCGACTTTCTGCAAAATGAGCGCTTCAAAGGGCGCGAACGCGAATTGGCGGCGCTGCACGCAAAATTGCAGCAGGAAAACGCGGTCGGCATTCGCCCGGCGGCGGCAGTGTCCGGCATGGGCGGTATCGGCAAGACGCAGTTGGCCGTCGAATATGTCTACCGCTACCGGGACGCCTACCCGGGCGGCGTGGCATGGCTCAACGCGGCGGAGCGCCTGCGCCCACAGTTGCTGGCGGTGGCTCGCGACTCTGCATTTGACCGTCGAAGACCCGCAGCGACCCGATTTTGATGACCAACCGCTGGTTGCGTTGACCAACTATCTGGAGCGCGAACCGGCAAACGCTGTTCGTTTACGACAATGTCGATGATCCCGTCCTGTTTGCCCAACGACAACTGGGCGCGGGAAAAAACCCGCTGACCTTTGGCGGGACGCTTCTGTTGACGACACGCCGACGCGATTTTCCCACTGGAATTGAGGATTTTAACCTGAAGACGGTTGACTTGCCGACGGCACGCGCGATTGTGAGCGGTACACGCCATGGCGATGGCCGATGATCCGGGACTGATGCGCGTAGACATGCTCGGCTTGTTGCCGCTGGCGCTCAATCTGGCGGCGGCGGCGCTGCGCGACACCGATGCGTCGATTGCCGATTACATGGCCGATTTGAAAGAGTTGGGCGCTGATCGCTACGCTGAGGAAGCGGAACTGTCGCTGGAGGATTACTACGCTGCCAGCCTGACGCCCGCACTGGAAGCACAATGGCGGGGGCTGGAAAACGACAAAAGCCCGACACCTGTTTGCCGTAGCCGGGCAATTACACGAGGCAGCGGTGATCCCGGTGGCGCGTCTGGGTTTGTTGGCAGGCGTGCGCGACAGGCGATCGATCAAAAAGTTGACGCGGGGCGTGCAGGCACTGGTCAATGCATGCCTGGTGGAGCAGTTGGCGGAGGGCCAGATCCGGTTGCACCCGCTGGTGCAGGAGTTCGCCGAAGCGCGGGTAGAGTCGGCACAACGACACGTCTTTCGGTTGCACTGTGCGCGTAACCTGCGCGACGCGTATTGGGGGCTGGAGGAGATGCAGCGGCAATACGTCGACCGGGGCGCGCTGGCATTGCAGGAGGATTTGCTGACCGCGCTCGACCTGGTGACCTTCCAGCAAACTGCTGAATTTGGCCCGGAAATGAGCGGGCTGGCTGAAGTGACGCGCCAGCTAGGCTTGCTGCTGCGAACGTTGCAGCGGGAAATACACACGCTGCTGCAACGCGACTTGCTTGGAAAAGCAACGCGCTTTGCACAGCAAATGCAATACCGGGTGGCTGATCGCGCCATTGACCCGCTGCGGCAGCAGGCAGAGAGGTTGTGCGGCAATTTGCGGGGCGAACGCTGGCGCACGCTGCTGAGTCGGCGACGCGAAAGCCCAGCACTGGAACGCACGCTTGCCGGTCACGCGGCTGTGGTCCGCGCGGTGGCCGTGACCCAGGACGGACGGTGCGCCGTGTCCGCCTCGGATGACCGCACGCTGAAAGTGTGGAATCTGGAAACGGGGGCGGAAGAACAGCTGTCGGGTCACGCGGCAGGGCCCGCGCGGTGGCCGTGACCCGACGGACGGCGCGCCGTGTCCGCCTCGGATGACCGCACGCTGAAAGTGGGAATCTGGAAACGGGGGCGGAAGAACACACGCTGCGGGGTCACGCGGTCACGCGCGGTGGCCTGACCCAGACGGACGGGCGCGCCGTGTCCGCCTCGGATGACCGCACGCTGAAAGTGTGGAATCTGGAAACGGGGGCGGAAGAACACACGCTGTCGGGTCACGCGGCTGGGGCCCGCGCGGTGGCCGTGACTCCAGGACGGACGGCGCGGTGTCCGCCTCGTCTGACCGCACGCTGAAATGTGGAATCTGGAAACGGGGGCGGAAGAACACACGCTGTCGGTCACGGCTTGGTCAGCGCTGGCCGACCCAGACGGCGCGCCGTGTCCGCCCGATGACCGCACGCTGAAAGTGTGGAATCTGGAAACGGGGGCGGAAGAACAACGCTGTCGGGTCACGCGGCTTGAAGTCCGCGCGGTGGCCGTGACCAGGATGGACGGCGCCGTGTCCGCCTCGGATGACAGCACGCTGAAAGTGTGGAATCTGGAAACGGGGCGGAAGAACACGCTGTCGGTCACGCGGCTGTGGTCCGCGCGGTGCCGACCCAGGACGGACGGCGCGCCGTGTCCGCCTCGGATGACCGCACGCTGAAAGTGTGGAATCTGGAAACGGGCGAAGAACACGCTGCCGGGTCACCGGCTTGGTCCGCGCTGGCCGTGACCCAGGACGGACGGCGCGCCGTGTCCGCCTCGGATGACAGCACGCTGAAAGTGTGGAATCTGAAACGGGGGCGAAGAACACACGCCGTCGGGTCACGCGGTTGGGTCCGCGGTGGCCGTGACCCAGGACGGACGGCGCGCCGTGTCCGCCTCGGATGACCGCACGCTGAAAGTGTGGAATCTGGAACGGGGCGGAAGCACACGCTGTCGGGTCACGCGGCTTGGCAGCGCGGTGGCCGTGACGGACGGGCGCCGTGTCCGCCTCGGATGACCGCACGCGAAAGTGTGGAACTGGAAACGGGGGCGGAAGAACACGCTGTCGGGTCACGCGGCTGTGTCCGCGCGGTGGCCGTGACCCAGGACGGACGGCGTGCCGTGTCCGCCTGGATGCAGCACGCTGAAAGTGTGGAATCTGGAAACGGGGGCGGAAGAACACACGCTGTCGGGTCACGCGGCTTGGGTCAGCGCGGTGGCCGTGACCCAGGACGGACGGCGCGCCGTGTCCGCCTCGGATGACCGCACGCTGAAAGTGTGGAATCTGGAAACGGGGGCGGAAGAACACACGCTGTCGGGTCACGCGGCTTGGGTCAGCGCGGTGGCCGTGACCCAGGACGGACGGCGCGCCGTGTCCGCCTCGGATGACCGCACGCTGAAAGTGTGGAATCTGGAAACGGGGGCGGAAGAACACACGCTGTCGGGTCACGCGGCTTGGGCCCGCGCGGTGGCCGTGACCCAGGACGGATACGGCGCGTCCGCCTCGGATGACCGCACGCCTGTGGAATCTGGAAACGGGGCGGAAGAACACACGCTGTCGGGTCACGCGGCTTGGGTCCGCGCGGTGGCCGTGACCCAGGACGGACGGCGCGCCGTGTCCGCCTCGGATGACAGCACGCTGAAAGTGTGGAATCTGGAAACGGGAACGCTGCTGACGTCAATCACACTCGATGATCAGATGCTAGCGGTTGGCATTGTCCCCACTGCATCATCGACTGCCGATAGACTCTATTTCACTGTATTCGCAGGCGGTAGCGGTGGTGGCGTGTACCATCTCGAATATAGGGAGGCGTAACGCGTAGGGCGGAATGGCATTCCGCCCCGGTGGGGTTACCAACCCGACCTACAGGCGTTACTTGTAGCGCAGAACGACGAGCGGTTTTTCGCGTGAGGCGCCGCCGGCCTTAATCAGCGTTGCCCCGACGGTGATGCCGAGCGCGATTTGAGATGGCCGTTTCCTGCTATCGACCGGTGGGTAGGGCGGAGAACCGCCCTGGTCGGGTTACCAACCCGACCTACAGGCGTGTTGCATCGCAGCACAGACCGAGCGCAGCTGCAGAGATGCCGGTGGCGATGCCCAACGCGATTTGAGATGGCCGTTTCCTGCTATCGGCCGGTGGGTAGGGCGGAATGGTATTCCGCCCCGGTCGGGTTACCAACCCGACCTACAGGCGTTACTCGTAGCACAGGACGAAGCGCAGCTTTTCGCGAGAGATGCCGGTGGCGATGCCCAACGCGATTTGAGATGGCCGTTTCCTGCTATCGACCGGTGGGTAGGGCGGAATGGTATTCCGCCCTGGTCGGGTTACCAACCCGACCTACACGGGGTTATTCGTAGCGCAGGACGACGAGGGGTTTTTCGCGGGAGGCGCCGATGGCGGTGATCAGCGTCGCACCGATGGCGATGCCCAGCGCCAGCGCGATCAGGGCCAGTGCCGTGCCGACCGGATAATTACTGTCGCCGCCAATATCGGCAATCACCAGTGCCAATGCCAACACTGAGCCGAGCGCCACACCGATCAAACCACCCAACAAGCCAACCAACCCATTCTCCAGCAGCAGCAGGCTCAACACCTGGTTGGTGCGCAGGCCGAGCGCCTTCATAATACCGATTTCGCGGCTGCGCTCCAATGTCGCCAGCGAGACGGTATTGGCGATGATTACGCCGCTGGCGAACAGGGCCAATATGGCGACGACCATCGGCAGCGCCGTCAACTGGTCGACAATGGCGGTGATAAACGAATTGATCAGGCTGGTCTCAAAGACAAACACGCCGGGAATCTCGGAAATGGCGATGACCGTATCGTCCACGCGGTCGGGTTCGGCATCGACGATCAGCACCGACGTCTCCGGTTCCACCCCGTCCGGCACAGCATTGTCGCTGACGATGGCGGCGGAAATGGCGCCGGCGATGTTGAGCTGCAGCGGGATGGCATCGACCGGGTTGGCGATGATGCCGGCAATGGTGAGCGTCACTTCTTCGTCGGTGTTGTAGCGGAAGGTCAATTCGTCGCCGACATCGAGGTCGAACCAATCACTGGCGTCGCTGGCCTGCAGGACGAGACCGCGGTCGCTGTCCGGCGTAATGTCCTCGCCGAGCGACACGGTATACGGATCGACACCATCAGACAGTTTTTGCAGCGTCAACTGTTCGGCCAGGAAGCCGAGTTGGAATCCGACGGGGTCGAAACCCTGGCCGCTGCCTTGCCCTGCACCTGCCTGCACCTGTGTTGAGGTATCGTCGTCGGGATTGTACTGCGCTTCACCGATGGCGCGGGCAGCGGCGGTGAGCGCTTCCATGTCCGTATTGCCGTTGATGGCGACGATCTCGGCCGAATATGTCGCCTGTAACTGCGTATCGACAATGCCCGGCAGGTCTGCCAGCATCTCCTGTGCCTGCAAGGTGGTCTCATACGATTGCGGCACGACGAGGATATTGCCGCCGACCGCCTGCTCGAATGTCGTATCGATCAGATTGAGGACACTCTGCGTGAACAGCAGCAGGACGCTGAGGCCGCCCATGCCGATGATCAGCGCGAGCAGTGTGCTGGCGGTGCGGACGCGCTGTGTGCCGATGGCGCGTTGGGCCAGCTTGAGCCGGATGCTGCCGAAGCTGGGCACGATGCTCAGGATCAGCACCAGCACCCACAAACCGAGCAGTACCACGCCGAGGGCTATGACGACGCCGAGTGTCGCACCGACGCCGACGAGATAATTGCCAATGATATTGCCCACGACGAGACCCATGATCACGGTTAGGATGCCGAGAATGAGGACTGTTTGCAGCTTGCCGGCGGGCGGAATGGGGCTGTCATCAGTGGGGTTGAGCACGACATTCGGCCGAACACGACCGGCCGACAGCGTCGGCAAAAAGCCAAAGACGAGCGTAATCACCACGCCCAGAATCATGCCGTAGACGATGGCCTGCGGCGAGATGGTGAACGGCAGCGTACGCGATGCCAGTTGTTCGCCGACCGAACGCAGCAGGGCGGTCAGGCCGATGCCGAGCAGGACGCCCAGAAAACTACCCAAAATACCGAGCAGCAACGCTTCGAGCATGAACATCGTCGTGATCTGGCGTCCCTGCAAGCCAATGGTTTTGAGTACACCGATTTCCAGCGCACGACGGCGCACGACGACGACCATCGTGTTGACAATGCCGATGCCGCCGATCAGCAGCGACACGAGACCCATCGTCGTCGTCAGGCGGGTCAGCAAATCGGCGATCTGCTGGTAAATTTCGCGCACATCGTCGGTTGTTCGCGTACGGATGTCGGGAAAATCGGCGCGGAACGTCTCTTCCACAGCGGAAACGTCAGCGTCTTGTGGTAGTTGCACGTAAAAAATGTCGGCTTTCCGGTTAAATAGTGTTTCACCGGCTGTGTAGGACGCGTAGACGAACGGAATGATCAGCGATTGCGGATTGGTCAGGCTGGCTTCGGCCGTATCGGCGACGATGGCTGTCACGGTAAACGGGTCGCGTGCGCCGGTCAGCCGAATCTGGTCACCGACACCGACACCGAGCAATTCGGACAGTTTGGCGGAAATGACGATGCTGGTCGGCTCCGGATAGGCGTCGGCCAGGCGCATGTTGTCCGGCGCGACAAATTCGAGCGTTTGATAGAACGGGTAGTTTGTTTCGTCGATGAAGTAGAGCGTGGTCAGTTCGGCGTTTTCGGGATTTTCGGCGCGGCGTGATTGCAGTGGCTGGCTGTTGCGCTGTGCCGGCGAGATGGCGTAACCGTTTTCGTCGGCCCATGCCGTGATGCGTTCAATGCCGATGTCGCTGAAGGTGGCGGGTTGGAACTGGCCGCCGGGTTCGATGAGTTCGTTTTCGGCCGAATCGTCATTGCCGAATCCGGCAAAATCAGGCCCGCCACTGAAGCCCGGTGTAATCGTCATGTCTCCGCGTAGTTCTGATTGCAAGTTGCCGGTTACCGCATCGCCAATCATAACACCCAGTGTGCGCAGCGAAACGACAGCGGCAACACCGGCAGCGATGCAAAACAGCACAAACAGTGTGCGCTGCCGGTTGCGGTTCATGTTGTTGAGGGCGTGGCGGAGGTAGAAACGTAGATTACTCATGGTTGGTTATGTTGGGTGGTTGGCTGGAATCAACTATCAAACCAAAGAACCAAAGACTATCAAACAATTTTCCCGTCGACCAACTCCAGCGACCGATCGGCTTGCGTGGCAATGGTCGGGTCGTGGGTAACGATGACAACCGTTGTGCCGAATTCGTCGCGCACTTGTTTGAGGGTCTGCATGACGAGAGCACCGGCTTCGGTGTTGAGGTTGCCGGTTGGTTCGTCGGCGAGGAGCAGCGGTGGATTGTTAGCCAGGGCACGGGCGATGGCGACGCGCTGCTGCTGCCCGCCGGAGAGTTGATTCGGCCGATGGTGCAGCCGATCATCCAGTTCGAGTATGGTCAGTAGTTCTGTTGCGCGTTCGGTGGCGTTGAACTGTTTCTTGACCGCAAACTGAATCGGCAGCGCCACATTCTCAACCGCCGACAGCGTCGTAATCAGGTTGAAAAACTGGAAGACAAAGCCGATTTTCTCGTTGCGCACGGCGGTAAGCTGGCGCTCGTTCATGGCGGTAATGTCGACGCCGTCAATGGCAATGGTGCCGGATGTCGGTGTATCGAGTCCGCCAATCAGGCCGAGTAAGGTGCTCTTGCCGCTGCCGGATGGGCCGATGATGCTGACGATTTCGCCGGGTTGAATGGCAAAATCGATGCCGTTGACGGCATTGACGGTCTGTTCACCGAGGGTGAATTGTTTGACGAGGTTGTGGACTTCAATTACGGGTGTAGCCATGAGTCGGTTCACTGCTTGTTAAATAGTTGCAATCATTTCCTCTACGCAAGATTTGGCGCGGGGTTGTATGGCACTAATTATGATGGATTGTGGGGAATGGGCGACTGATTTCGGCCGATACTAACCCAAAACAGACACTCGCCTGATATCTGGAAAGCAAAATCAGACTGGAAGTGACAGGCTGTTACGGCGTGAACCCGGCATTTTCGCCGACCTGTTTCATCAATTCGCGATGCGCGGCGAATTCGGGGTCGGAAAGGGTGTACTGCTTACTGTCCTGATCGGTATAGCGCGATGCCCATTGCTGCCACATGACACCGTCCAGTGCGCCGGCCGCCTGAAGCTCATCCGAAAATAGTAGTGCCAGCATCTCCTGCAACTCATCGGCCGAAGGCATGTAATATGTTCCGCCCTCACCGTTATCTGTTGTATTGACAGAGCCAAACGCCTGCACCGTCGTCCAGATTTGGCTGTCCGGCGCTAACCGACGGATCGTTTCCCGTGAGGCGAGATGATTGTTCAGCGCGGTTTCGGCGTCGAAAAAATTGCCATCCCCATAATTGCGGAACTCCAGCGTGCTGACGGCGCAAATGTCGCATAAGCCGGGCGCAAAGCTGTATTCAGGGCCGTAACGTCCTTCGGCTGCTTTCCAGATTTCGCGACTAAAGCCGACGTGGACAGGGAGATCGGGTGCGAGTGCTTTTGATTGCCGGTACAGAAGCTGTAAGCGGTCTGTCGTGATCTCGAAATTGTGCTTTTTGTGATACGGCTCATCGATGATGGCGACAGCGTACAATGCTGGATGGTCGGCCAATTCACGTAACAGCGTCTCGTACGGGCCGAGATCAAAGTCGGCACCGTTCCAGCGTGGCGACCCGTCTTCCATGCCGAGGTCGACCAGCATGCCTTCTTCTGCTGCGATGTCGAGGAACGAGCGCCAGTCGGCCACGGTGGAATCTGCTGGAAATAGTTGGAAGATGATATTGATATCCAGGGCTTTCAGTTCACGCATGGCAGCCCGGATTTCGTCGGCATTTGCGACGTAGACAGCGTCGGTGGGTACGGCGAGTACGGCGACGTTGGCAAAGGAAATGTCGTCGGTGTTTGCGTCGGGCGGTGTGGCTTGTTGGGTCGGTGTTTCGGCCGAAACAGGTGTCGCAGTGGGCAACGCGTCTGGTACCGTTGTCGGCGTCGGCAATGACGTGGCTGTTGGTAACTGTGGAGCGTTTGTCGCAGCAGGTGGCTCAGTCGCTGTAGCTTGTGCAGCTGTTGTTGATGTGGAAGGCACGTCTGTTGCTGGATCCGTAACAGGATCATTTGACTCGCGACAGCCAGCTAACAACAAGATGATCAACAGCGCAATCAGTTTGATCGTGATGCGACGCTCACGAACGCTGTGGTTTCGGCCGAATTTAGTTACCATGGAGGTTACAGATAGCCCAAATCCTTTAGGCGCGACTCTACTTTGGCCGCTTCTTCATCTTCCATCATCTGTCCAGATACCGCATCAGCCAGTATATCCAGATCAGAGTAAATGGCAGGATTGGCTGCCGTAAACGCCGGATCGAATAGCTCGGTGCGTACTTTAGCATCCATCGCTGCCGGCACGTCAGCACCCAAAGCGTACAATGCCAGCGGTGGCAGGTCGCCGATTTGCAGCCCGTCGTATTCACCCGGCACAATGTGCGGCCCCTGGGCTAGAAAGATGCCGTTGGGCGAGTGTGCGCCGGTGTAGCGCGGATTAGCGCGGAATGATTGTGTTGCCATCATCATGGGGCCGAAGCCGTAACCCCAGCGGTTGCCCTGCTCGTTGATATATTCAGCCGGCACAGGAATCAAGTCTGGCGCACGGTGAATTTCGTCACCCTTATAAATATCCTGGGGTCGATACACGTCTGATGCAACGGCCAGCCCATTTTCGGGGTCACGTATCGCTTTGAATCCGGCAATGATTTGATCGCGTAGCGCTTCGTATTCTTCGTCGGTCACGATGCCGTGGGCGTCACGCCCTTTCTTATTGATGTAGAAAGCCGGGCCGGGGCCGTATACGACTTTGGTTTTGTCCCAATCGACCGCCGCCCAAACCGCCTCTTGCCAGACGGCACCGCGTGTCGCTTTCAATGTTTTCTTGGCCAGATTGTGCAGATTTAGCCGCTGGATGGTGCGTGCCACGCCCATGATCAACGGGCCGCGTCCGCGCTTGAGTGTGAGCAATCCCTGTTCGCGCAGCCATTTGTTGACGGCATAGCCGCGGTATTCGGCACGAAAACCGTGGTCGGACATGACCATGGCTGTTGCATCCGGCCCGGCGCGTTCGATCAATCGGCCGACAATATCATCGAGCAATTTGTACGCGTCGAGCAGCCCGTTGGGAATGGCATCATCGACAAACCGGTCGTGTAACGGATGTTCCGGCTGCATGTCTGCCCAGAAATTGTGCATCATCGAGTCGATCATGCGGAAGACGACGATGGTCAGATCGGCAGGATGTTTTTCCATCAAATATTCAGCAACGTCGCCGCGCAAACGCGTGCCGGCCATCATGGCATCGTAATACGCTTTTCTGTCTGGAACACGATCGGCTTCGACGACATAATCGCCAAATTTAGCTATCACTTCGTCATAGATGGCTCTGGAGGAAAAGGTGCTTTCTGCATCGGGTGCAAACATGCCGCCGATGGTGTAGCCGTTTTGTACCGGACGCAGCGGAAAGCTCAACGGCACATTGATTACGCCGACGTTGTAGCCTTGCATGTCGGCGACTTCCCAAAAGCGTTGACCGCGAATGCTTTCGGCCGAAACGGGGCGAAAATACTGTTCATCGCGTGACGGGCCGAGGAAGAAGTAGACGCCGTGTTTGCCGGGGTTGAGTCCGGTGGAGAAGGTAGACCAGGCAGGCGCGCTATGTGCGGGAATGGTGCTGGCCAAGTTGCCGTGTGCGCCGTTCTGGAGCAGGCGTGCCATGGTGGGCAAATGCCCGGCTTCCGCCCATGGCTTGATCAGGTCAAATGTGACCCCGTCCAGACCGATGATGATGACTTTGCCCTTGTCGGCCGATTTGCCGTTTGACGCAGCAGAAAGTGATGACGCCATACTGATAACTCCTGATGTGCGAATTGCACTTATTCTATGTAGCCTAGCTCACGCAACCGTTCGGTGACGACATCTTCGTACTCGGAATCGGCCGATTCGTCAGTGTGATGTGCTTCAACCATTTTGATGTCAGAAAACTGTTCCGGATTGTCGCTGACGTACGTCGGGTCAAAAATCTGGGTCATCGCCCTACCGTCCATGTCCTCCGGTGTAGCCACACCCATTGAGTACATGACGGTTGGAGCGACATCGACAATGTCTAGCTGCTCGTATTTGCCCGGCCGGATATGTGGTCCGGCAGCAATAAAAGCGCCTTCCAGTGCATGCTCACCGGCAAGGCGGCGGGCAGGTGGTGGGAACAGACGCCATTCAGAAAAGATGGGTGCAATGCCATAGCCCCAGCGTCTGCCGTTAGTGACGTATTCCGCCATTTCAATCACGACATCCGGCGCTAAGTCGAGCGATTCGCCTGAATAGATGTCTTCGCGCCGACATACCTGATTGAAGATCGGCAAACCTGTTTCCGGTGCACGAATCGCTGACAACTCTTCGATGAGCCAGTCGCGCAGCGGTTCGTACTCTTCCTCAGTGACGATGCCTTCATAATCACGACCTTTGAGGTTGATGTTCATGCCCATCGTTGGGCCGAATACGACTTTGGTGCCGCTCCAGTCTACGGTTTTGTACAGCCAGCTTTCGTAGCGATTTTCGCCGGCGACGGCTTTGATGAAGCGCATGCCTACTTTCTTGAGTACCATATCTAGATGCAGTTGTTCTGTCCAGCGCGTTACCAGGCTCAAGAATAATGCGCGGTGGCTTTTGAGTTTGAGCATTCCCTTATCAATCAACCATTTGTTAAACGCAAAGGTCATATCATCGGCGCGAAAGCCGTGGTCGGACAACACGTAAAATGTCGTGTCAGGTGCTGCTTTTGCCATCAATCGGCCGATAGCGTCATCGAGCAATTTGTAGCCGTTGAGAATGCCGTCAGGGATGGCGTCATTCCCCAATTCGGCGTGCAATGGGTGCTGTTCATCCATGTCGGGCCAATAGCGGTGCATTACCGAATCGATCATGCGAAAGACAATGATCGACAGATCAGTCGGATGCTTTTCGAACAGATATTCGCCCACTTCGAGACCGTTTTTCATTCCTTCCAGAAGCGCGTCGAGAAACGCCTGCCGATCTTGCAGCACCGGCGCACTGACAATGTACTCATCACATGCCGCAATCACTTCGTCGTACAGTGCCTTGTCGTAGAACGCACTTTCACCGTCCGGTGCAAAGAGACCGGCAATCATATAGCCGTTTACCGGTAATGGTGGGTAGGTGAGTGGCACATTGATGACGCCGACGGAATGGCCGGCCTCGCCAATCAAATCCCAAAAGAAACGACTGCGGATTGAATGGGATGACATGGCGGAAAAGTATTTCTCATCGCGCGTAGCGCCGGCAAAATGGTAGACACCGTGCCGACCCGGATGCAAACCGGTCATGAACGTGACCCATGCCGGCCCACTGTGTGCAGGAACAGTGCTTTTCAATGGCCCCCACGCGCCGTTTTGCATGAGTCGAGCGAGATTGGGTAAATGACCTTGTTCGGCCCAGGGAATGATCAGGTCGAAGGTTACGCCGTCCAGACCAATCACCATGGCTGGGCCACCTGGGGTTTGCGTGTTTCCTGTAGCGCTACTGTTCATGTTTAGGGCCTTCTCCAACTTTGCAACTTATAGTTTCCGACCGTGTACGTCGCCGTGGTCAATTGCTTTCGATTTTACGGTGGCTCTGCCAACAAGCTTTGATTGTCAGATTGTTAGTCGCCACCATCGACGCGTGCCACTTGATCCGCATCTGTAATGACGACATAGACATCATTTGCATTCTCATCAACGTCTACACCACGCAGAATTGTACCTACTTTGATGGTCGATACTTCTTGATTTGTCGCGCCGTCGATCACCGAAAGATAATCGACGTAGTAATGAGACAGGTATAGTCGATTGGTGACAGGGTTAACGGCTATACCGCGTGGGTTCTCCGATGCTATGGTATCGATCACGGTGTTGCTGTTTCCGTCAACAACTGAAACCGAGTTGCTGAGGCTATTGTTGATGTAAATACGGTTTGTTACCTCATTAACAGCAACCGCTTTAGGTTCTGTCAAGAGTGGTATCGTTGTGATGACTGTGTTCGTAGCACCGTCAATCACAGTCATATCATTGCTTACCTTATTCGGTACATAAACTCTGTTGGTCACTGAATTGACGCCAACTAAACGCGGACTCTGTCCAGTTGGAACAGTAGCAATTACCGTGTTCGTGGCTCCGTCAATAACTGCGACTAAGTCATCACTGCCTACGGCCACATAAATGCGATTCGTGACGGTGTTGACAGCGGCTGTACGTGGTGTTCCAGAGAGCGGAATAGTAGCGATTACACTTTGAGTTGAGCCGTCTATGACGGATACGCTGTGCCCACGAAAGTTTGCCACGTACAACATATTGGTCACTTCGTTTACGCCAATACCCAATGGCTCGTCACCGACAGTCACCGTTGCAACGGTGTCGCCGTTTGTTGAATCAATGACCGTGATATCGTTACCTGAACCATTTGTGACATACAACAAACCAGTGTTTTGGTTGACGGCAACGTCAATGGGATGGGAACCAACCGGATATTTAGCGACCAGAATATCCTGGTTTGTGGCGATTGTCTTGAGTGTGTTGGTTTGTGCATCAATAGTGTAGACTGCGTTGATGTCTTCGTTGATTGCTATGCCACGTACAAGATTGCCACCCCATACCGTTGCGATTTCTTCATGGGTTTGACCATCGAGGATCGAGATTGCTGTTTTGTAACAGGCTATGTAGGTTCGTGCAGTCTGTTGTTCGATGGTTATGCCGCGCGGATCATTGCATGTGTTTAATGTTTCACTGACTGCATTGGTTAAGACGTTGATCACTGAAACTGTGTCACTACCCGAGTTAGCAACAAGTACCCGGTTTTCTGGCCCATTTCCGGCATTAAGAACTGCCATGCCAATGGGGCGAACGCCAACTGGAATTGTCGTGATGACATTATTGGTTTCGCCATCAATGATAGTGACGTCATTGCTGCTGAAATTGGCTGTGTAAATTTTGTTGGAAGCTTCGTGCACGCCAATTGCTGACGGCGTTGAACCCACCGGGATGGTAGTGATAATGTTGTCAGTGGCGCCGTCGATTACTGAAACATTGTTGCTGTTTCTGTTACTAACATAAATAGTGTTGCTGCTTTGATTTACTGTAATGGCGATGGGGCGAGCACCCACGCTGATAGTATTAATGACAGAATTGGTCACGCTGTCGATAATCGTGACAGCGTTGGCAGTAATATGTGTTACGTATACTCGATGGGTTACAGTGTTTACGGCAATGGCGAAGGGGGATACGCCTACGGGAATGGTTGTCACAACCGTGTTTGTATTGCCGTCAACGACTGAGACATCGCGACTCAATCGATTGACAATGTATATGTGGTTGGTGGTTTTGTCGACAGCAATGCCGCGTGGGTCTGTACCGACTGCGACGGAAGCGACGGGAAAATCGGCCGATACGCTGCGCGATGACAGTGCCAACATAAACAAGGCAGCCATCAGAATTACTGTACCTATGGCTATGAGTCGCACATTCTTTGTTTGAACTGAGCTATTAAGTGACATGTAGATTTCCTTGTTAAGTAGTGGAAAGGTACTCTATGATTCGCCAAAAGTGTGAAGGTTGCGATATAGATTCAACAGGTAGTTGTGAGATTGTCCATCCAAATAATGTTTGGTTCAGGATGCGGGGTCACGTGGGTTGTTTTGCCTATTCAAGACCGTCAGCTTCTATTGCACCGCAGTCACCAAGGGAAGATAGTTGCGCTCGGGCAGTCTGGAATCTGCCTGAATAACATAGACAAGATTGTTTTCCTTGCTGGTAACATAGACTTGATTGTGTAACAGATTGACAGCGATTCCACGCGGACGTTCCAAATCTTCAATCGTTTGTATGATTTCCATCGTTGCACCGTTGATGACCGTCATGGTCGCACCTATGGCATTGCTTACAAAAATCGAATTCGTAAGAGGGTTGACAGCAATGTCACGTGGATCAGCACCTTCGTCCACGAAAATGGTCGTGATTTCCGAGTTGTCTGTGCCATCGAAGACGACTACTTTATCATCCTTACCCGCCGTGACGAATATCTGATTGGTCACAGGATTGACGGCAACACCACGTGCTTCACGCCCAACTGGGACAGTGGCGACTAATTGATTGGTCGCGCCGTCGAAGATGGACATATCGCGACTCTCGATATTGGGTACGTAAATCATGTTAGTGATAGGATTAACACCGACAAAGCGCGGCCCGGTTCCAGCACCCATAATATCGATTACTTCATCCGTTTCACCGTCTATGACGAAAACGTCATCGCTCCATTTATTTGAGACATAAATGCGATTTGTCACCTCATTGATGCCGATGCCGATAGGCCCATCGCCACCGAGAATTTCAAAATCGATATTTTTAACGAAACTGTTGGTTTCGGCGTCAAGGACAGATACAAAATCAGACTGATTGGCGACGTAAATTTTGTTTGTCGTGGCGTTGACAGCAATGCTGGTAGGTGTACCCTGCACATTGATGGTCATTAAAGTTGTGTAAGCATTAGCATCGACGACAGATACATTGCCACTATCGGCATTTGCTACATAAAAAAGTTGGGTTCTTTCGTTGACGGCGACACCGAGTGGCCCGACACTGATGGGAATGGTGGTGAAAATATAATCGGCCGAAGCTGATCGCCATATGGCTATTGACAAAGCCAGAACCAAGATCAGTGCCAGGCTTGCCAAACTCATATGTGTTAACGCCCGAGGCGACAGGAATAATCGCTTTTCTTCTCTCATTACATTTCAACTCCCCGTGGATTATTATTGAGTCGTTCGGAATGGTGCCCCAAAATGGACGAATACAGATTTGGGTTCCAATTAGACTTACAGTATAGTGCCGACAGCAGGTGGGTAACAATACACTTAACTAAACTCAATCCGGCATCAGATTTACTTGTGCCAGTAAGCTTTTTTGAGGCATCCGGAATAAGTGTCTCTATGGTAGTGGTGGTTTGTTCAAAACGTGTCGATCTACTCTCTTAAAAGCCCAACATTTAGTATGCCCTAATTTACATTGCGGCCCTAATATGATTTTTATGCCCATCCCCCTTGTCTAGTCCGGCTTCGACAGCTTCAAAGCATAATGTATGTTTACATTCCTACTGGCGCATAAATTGACACCTACTGATTGTTACAAATAGCCCAGGTCTTTCAGGCGCATGGTGACGACTGATTCGTCTTCGGCCGAAAACTGAGCACGCAAAGCTGTATCTACAGACAGGTCGATGTCGTCGTATGGCGCGGGATTTTGCGCCGTGAACGTCTCGTCAAATAGTTCCAGACGAACCACGCCGTCCATCGCTTCCGGCACAGTCAGCCCCAGTGCATAAAGGGCAGTCGGTGCGACATCGGCGATATGCAGCCCGGTGACGTGTTGTGATTTGATGTGGGGACCCTTTGCCATGAACATACCGGCGTGTGCATGATCGGCCGACATACGCAAGCTGGGCGGTGTAAACAAATCAAACGCAGCCGGATTCTGGTTGAGACCAAAACCCCAACGCCGACCGTCATCAGTTACATGCTCAGCCAATTCAGGAATTAAATCAGGTGCCAAATCAAATGCTGCTCCTTCATAAATATCTTCTCGTTTGTAGATTTCCGCGAAAATGGGCAGACCGGTCTCAGGATCGTGCAGCGCCTTGAGATCGCGAATGAGCTGGTCGCGCAATGGCTCGTATTCTTCCGGTTCGACGATGCCATACGGGTCGCGCCCTTTGAGATTGATATTGAAGCCGTAATATGGACCGTAGACGACTTTCGTTTTGGACCAATCGATGGACCGATAAAACATCCCCTTGCGGTCGGCCAGCGCCTGTCTGTATTTGGCTCCTTCGGCCGAACGAACGACAGTTCCCAATATGCGCGTCAGTCCCAGCTTTTTGGCCAACGCCATCGCATTGACCAGAAGTGACGCTGATCCACGCGGGCGTGACAACAAGCCCTGATCGCGCAACCAGCGATTAATTGCCAGGCGACCGTATTCCGCACGAAATCCGTGATCGGACAAGATGAAAACGGTCGTTTCCGGTCCCGCTTTATCCAACAGGCGACCCAGCAGCGTGTCGAGTGTTTTGTGGCATTCCAGAATCGCATCAGGCATGGCATCTTTGCCGAGCTTGTTGTGTACCGTATGCTGGGGATCCATGTCGGCCCAGAATTTGTGCTGTACGCTGTCGAGCATCCGAAATACAATGGTGACAAAATCGGCCGAATAATTGTCGATCAAATATTCGGCGGCACAGCACCGCCGTTCCATCGCATCGAGAATCGCGTCAAAATGCGCCTGGCGGTTGACTTTGCCGTAGACTTCTATCTCGTACTCACCGCAAACTGCCGTTACCTCGTCGTGTAATTCCGGCGGCCAGAAAGCGCTGACCGCATCCGGCGCAAAAATGCCGGAGATAAGATACCCGTTGACGGGATACGGAGGGTAGGTCAACGGCACATTGATGACACCGACACGTTGGCCCTGTTCGCCGGCCAGGTCCCAAATTGTGCGGCTTTGAATCGTTTCCGAACTGACCGAACGGAAGTAATCATCGTCTCTGGTGATTCCCGTGAAGTAGTAGACACCGTGTTTGCCCGGCTGCAAGCCTGTCGCAAATGTCGTCCAGGCAGGGCCGCTATGCGCTGGAATGGTGCTACTCAACTCACCCCATGCCCCTTCTGCCATCAGCCGCGCGAAGTTGGGCAGATGTCCGGCACGTGCCCACGGTTCAATCAAATCCAGTGTGGCACCGTCAAACCCAATAATTATTAACTTGGGCGGCTGCTTTGTTATTGTCGGACTATCCGACATAGGTTTCTCCCATACTAAAAACTGTGCAGTGAGAGGCTGTTCATGGCCCTTACTTATTCATTACCATGCCGATGATATGACTGCCGCTGTTGGCAAGAAGTGCGGCGGCTTCATTGACATCGGCCGAACCAATTTTGCCCAAATCGGCAATATGCAGCACGCCGGATGCCTGACTTGCCAGCACCATCGCTTCAGGGCCGGAATCGACGGCAGGACTGTTGACAATAACCACATCGGCCAATTGGCACAATGCTGCCATTACCTGCTGCCACGGCTTGCGATTTAATAGCGGCATTGTGTTGGCTGTTTTGACGCCGCCGCGAACGATTCTCAGATTGGGGACAGGCGTAGATAGCAATTGCTGCTCAGCCAGGGTCGAAAAATCAGCATCTTCGCTGTGTTCGAGCAGTTTGAATAAGCCCGGTTCATCCTGCGTACCGAGCCAATTGTAAATTGCTGACTGTTTCAGATCGGCGTCGATTAAGATGACGGAACTACCGGAAGCAGCCCAGGCTCGCGCCAATTCGACAGCAGCGACGGGTGTTGAGCGGGTCGATTTGGCACTGTTGACGACAATTGTATGTCCGATATTGTTTGCTTCTGCAAGTGATGTGTCGTCAGTCATTTTCAGCATTTTGTGAAACGCTTCCATGACAACCCACCATACTTGTGCCGGGGTCGGCCATTTATCAGGTGACTGAATTCGGCCGAACCAGCGGCGACGACGCGGCAACACTTTGTTGAGCTTGAACGACCCCAAAATGGGTAAATCCATACGCGATGCTGCCCAGCTCAAAGTCTGTGGCCGGTCGCGCTTTAACTCGATCAACACGGCAATAAGCGCCGCCAGGAATAAGCCTGCCAGTGCGCTCAAACCCAGTATCAGGTATATCTCACTACTCGGATTGGTCGGCACGGGTGCTAGCGCTACGATCTGGATCAATTCTGTCGGACGCAGGGGGCCGGTGTCGCGCAATTGTCGTGCGGTTTCATTGGCTATGGCAGCCGCAATACGAGGATCTTGATCCTTGCCGATTATCAACACAACACGTGTTTGACCCTGTTGCACGACATCGAGTTTATTATCGACCAGTTCTTTGGTCGAAATGTCCAACCCAAGGTTATTGATCACGTTGTCCGTAATCGGAGGCCGCTCTGCCAGTACGACGAAATTAGGTACCAGGTCCTGTCCGATGGAAAGTTCCTCGGATGAGACGACTGCGGCTTCGAGTTGTGCCCCAATTGTGACAGTTGCCGTAGCTTCATATACTTCGAGCAGTTCCTGCTGATCGAGGATGAAGTAGGCGACTCCTATGCCCAATATTGCTCCCAGTATCAGGAACCATAACCAACGCCAAAACAGCGTCAAATAGGTTTCAAATTCCAACATGCGCTTCCCTTGAGCCTCCTACATTACATGAGTAAACAGATTGTCTGAACCGATCTTTGTACCATTGATACAGGATATTAATTCGGCCGAAATGAATCATCAACCGCTCTCGGTCGCCACGCGAACGCGCGGTGGTTGAGCCACCGGCTCTGCAAATGCCCATGGATATTGGCTCAACTTCTGAGCGCGTCGTTCCAGCCATACCCGACGCAATTCCAGGCTCGCATAGCTGACAACCAGGACAGCCAACATCCACATATCGCGTTGACGCAACAATTCATGCGCCAAATCATTAATAACGAACTGGCAATAAGCCGCCAAAAGCCCTGCCATGACCAATTTGTGAGTATGGTCCCCCGTGCGCATACTCCACAAAGCCATCACAATAATGGTCAAATGGAGCAGCATCAAGCCGACCAAACCAATTATGCTGCGTTCGTACAAGTACGCCAGATATTCATTGTGAACATTTTTCTCCACGCCAGACGAGCGCATACCATGCGGCCCTAGCCCCATCGGATGTTCACGGTACTCTGCCCATCCTTCACTGACCAAAGCAAGGCGATCTTCGAGCCCGGATGAGATACCTCCGATACCGGCAGCAATCGATTCCGAGCTTGATTGACTGATCCAGTGGAAGAAGTCAGTACCTGTCATATAGGGCGTTGCCACGAGCGCCAATAATGCCCAGGCAATAACTGCGCCGCTGGCAACGATGGTAAAGAGGCGTACGCGAGGCGTCGCCACAAGCAACACATAAAGGGCCGCCACCACCGGGATAACAGGCAACTGGGAACTGACACCAGTAAAGAAGCACGCCGCCGTGATCAGTGCGACCGAACTGCCTTTCCACAACCACTTTCGTCGCTTCCATGGCGCTGCCAGAGCGATGAAAATGCTAGAAGCAAGATAGTTAGCTGTGAAGTCGCCGTTGGCAAACGTACCCAGCCCGGTTCCCGGCACGAAGAATTGGCCTTTTAGTTCAGCATTGCGACCTAATCGCTTCAAGATATGCTTTGCTTGCTTGTGCTCAGAAGGGATTTCGGCCAAACTGGGCCCGCCGCCCTCAAGCTCTGATCCTACTTGCTGCAATTCTACGGCAACCTCGTTGCCGGCACTGCCACGACCTGGTTTCTGGTCGGCTGTAAACGTGACAGCGTAGATGATGATAAGACTTTCTAACACGGCAACGATGACCCAAACCTTGATCAATTTGTGGACAAACGTGCGGTGGTAAATGAGGTTGATTGCAGTGTAGAAAAGTACCCAAACGTAGATATCGTTAATCAATGTCGCCATCGCTTCCGGCCGATTGAGGCCGTTGATGATGCCGAGAATACTACCGAACAAAATGATCAGATGCGCTCCAAGCGTAGGCAGACGGATTGGTTGACGACGCCAATAGATGATTAACCATCCGAGAGCGATGAAAGCCATGATCAACAGGTCGACGATGTATCCTTGCCGCAGGGCTGGGAAAACAATGGTACGTTGATAGGGCATTGTGATGACAATACCGATCAACAACCATTCGATGAGCTTGGGCGCTCTCGTGTATTCACTTTGTGTCGGATTACGCAGACTCAGTGCTCTCATACCGTTTTCCGTTGTCCTGAAATTTCTTCTCAATCAATGTCATGTAGAGGTCTTCCGTCGCTTTGATCATGGCATCGACGGTAAATGCGGCTGACGATGACTCACGTGCATTGCGCCCCATTGTCGCCCGTAACTGCGGGTCTTGCAACAGTTGGATGACCGGACTTGCCAACGCATCCAGGTCGCGTGGCGTTACGAGAAAGCCGTTTTCACCATCGGTGATGACTTCCGGGATGCCACCAACACGAGTTGCCACGACGGGCGTGCCGGTGGCGAGTGCCTGTACGATTGCGCGTGGCAGCACGTCGAACCAGGCTGGATGGACGAAAATGTCCATGATCGCCATGAGTTCAGGCACATCTTCGCGTAAACCGGTGAGTATAAATTGATCTTGCAAGCCCAATTCAGCGATGCGGGTCTTGATCGGGTTCATCATTTCACCATCACCGACGAGTAGAAAGTGGGTGTCGGGTGCGGCTTCGAGTAGGCGCGGCGCGATTTCGACGATTAATTCCGGTTTTTTCTTGGCCTCGAAGATCATGACGGTGCCGACAACGGGCACACCGGGAGGAATCCCCAGGGATTGGCGCAGTGCAGATTGGTTTTGATTGACGGTCAGGAAACGATCTAGGTCCATGCCAGAGCGGATGACGACAAATTGGTCGCGTGTTCCGAGATTGTGTCGGATGCCGGATTCCAGCAGCGCGTAGTCGCAGGTGATGAATTGATCGGTCATTTTGGCAGCGACTTTTTCCATCATGAGAAAGCCGGTGCGTGCCGGTTTGGGGATGAGGGTGAACTCGTACGGCCAGCCGTGGGAAAAGTGAACGATGATGGGTACACGGGCAATTTTAGCCGCAATTCGGCCGATAAGAGCGATCTTCGTTGCCTGTGTTTGCACAATGTCGAACCGTTCACGACGCATGAGACGCACAAGATCGATCAACGTGCGCGTGTCGTGATACGGTGACGGCATGATGCGTACATAGGGCAAGTCATGTACATGCAGGTGCGGGATCGAACGTGCACGTCGGGCGAGAATCGTATCGACATTGCGTCGTGTGCTGCCCGATAGATTCGCGGCCAGTTGGGCTTCAAAATAATCTGTATTGAGGCCGGCAGTTGTTGATAGCACCGTTTCCTGCTGGCCGCTCATGTCCATGAAGTTAGTGATTTGGAGTACCTTGTATTTGCGCATAAGTTCGAGTTCCTCGCTCAATTCGGCCGATCGTAAGCACGAGCGAGCATGAAGCGTTCGATGTGACCCTGCGCAACAGGCGAAATGAAGCGCACACGCCGCATGGGTCGCGTGATGAATTTCATTTCCGACTGCGACAATGCACGCACAATCAACAGAACGAAGAGATATTCAACGGAGATAAGCGGCAACACGAGCCACCACGGCCAGTTTTGTAAAAAGTACGAAGTTGGAATCAGGATGACAATGCCGGGAACAAAACGCGCAAAGCCTACCCAATCGAGCTGTTTTCTGACAATGGCTTCAATTGAGATGTAGAGCAAGACAAATAGCAATACTTCACTCGCCATTGATGTGACGGTAGCCCCCAGTCCGGCATATTGAGGGATGAGTATGAAATTGAGCGCAATATTGAAGACAACGGCAGCCGCGAGTGCGTAAACTGAATAGCGTTGCAAATCCATCGCGGCCAGCGTAATCGTGAACGTGCGATTGATGAAGCGCAGCGGCAACACGATGATCAGCAGGCGAAAGAAGATGACTGATTGCTCGTAGCCGCTGCCGTACATGAGCGCAACGAGTTGGCTAGCCAGAAAGAACCCGCCGACGGTGACCGGTACGACGACAATGAATTGGAGACGCAGTACCTGGTTCAAATAGAAGCCGACACGCACCCGATTTTTGACATAGGCGCGCGACATGCTGGGCAAAATAGAAATCATGAATAGTCTGGTAATGACATCGAAGCGATAAAACAGGTTGGTGATCAGCGCGTAGTATCCAACCGTGACCGGTTCCCAAAAGAATCCCAAAATGAAGATATCGACACGGATGTAGGCGCGGTTGAGCAAATTGATGAACATGAACGTCAACGATTTGGCGGCTACATGTCCGAAGACGTACTTTGGCTCAAAATTGAGTCGTATTCGGCCGATATTGCGATTGTATTGCACCCAACTGAGCAGAAGAACCAGGAAATAGGCGCAAGTGGAAGCAAAAAAGAACCAGATAAACGGGATGTTCATCCAAAGCGAGATGAAAGCCCCGATCAAAAGTCCTAATGCCAGAACGAAGCTGTTGATTGCTTCCAGGTCGAAGCGGTCAACAGCGCGGAAGGTAGACCGGATCGACAAGATCAGTGTTGAAAAAATCAATCCCAACCCCGTCAGTCCAATGGCCGTAATCGTCGTTGACGGCAAGCCGAAAATCTGTAAATTGGCAACGAAGTAGAGGATGAACAGTCCCGGTACGCCTAACAAAATGTTGAGCGTCAGGGCGCTGCCCAACAGACGATCAGCAAGCTCACGGTTGCGGGCGACTTCCGGAACGAGCATACGGGTTGTGCCGAAATCGATGAATACGGCATACGGGTCGGTGAACACGAGAACATAGGCCCAAATACCGGCGTTTTCTGCGCCTGCCAATCGGCCGATCATTGACAGGATCAGCAGTTGCGAGACGGTCTGACTGAAGAAGGACAGACCGAGAAAGACGACGTTGCGCGAGGCACGCTTGCGAATGCTCGGCTCCTCTTTGTGAGGGGCAGATGTCGTATCGGCCGAATCTGTTGCTTCAGTTTCGGCCGACAGCACATCATCCGCAACAGGCGGCATCTCTTCTGCGTTATGCTCAGTCATAGCAGTGATCGAATGCGAGGTTTTGTGTGACAGACATTGGCTTGTTACCCATCAAAAATACCCCAGGTCCTGCAACCGCTTGACCAGATCGGCATCCAATTCCTCTTTGGAACCGTTTGCGGCAATTGTCTGCGGCGCACCGACGGCGAGCAGCCAATCTTGCAGCAGGGTTTGCAACCGCGCTAGATGTTCAGGATGCACGTCGGCCAGATCGTGTATTTCGCCGGCGTCTTCGGTGACATGATACAGTTCCGCAGTGCCGGAAGACGCGAAAATCGCTTTCCAGCCGTCCTGACGAATGGCACGCAATTGGCGGTCATAGCGCGACAAATCCTTATCGGGATAGAGGCGCTTCATCCGTGCGAGATTTGATACCAGATATTCCGTTACGGCGAAAGGTAGCGGCTTGTCGGCAATGTTTTCCGGCACTAGACTGCGGCCCAGCACCTGGTTGGGAATCTCTTCGCGGTCGATGCCAATAATGTCGATGATGGTCGTGAACAACTCCAGCGATTGCACCGTTTCTGCAATGCGCATACCGGCAGGGAAAAGCCGGGGGTAGCGAATAATGAGCGGAATGTGTGCCAATGTGTCGTAGACACAATATTGATGGCTCATCAACTGGTGTTCGCCCAGATTCTCACCGTGGTCAGCGACGATGATGACAATCGTGTCATCGAGTATGCCATCTTGGCGCAAATCGTCGAGCAATCGGCCGATAATCGCATCTGTCCCGGCCAGACGGGAGTCGTACAACCCATTGATCACCTCAAAATCGTCGGCTGTCATTGTCGCTGCACCAGCCATATAACGGTCCGGGTCCATATTGACACGCCACCAAGGACGTTGGGTGTCTTTGAGAAACTCACGCGCATACGGATAATGCGGTCGGTACGGGTAGTGCGGCTCAAAATAGAGTGTGTAAGCAAAGAATGGTCTGCCAGTTTGTCGTGACTGCTTGATCCACGCTTTGATCAGTTTATTGTTGCGATGCCCGACCGGATAAAATGGGTCGCGTGCATAGCGGATCACTTTTTCGGCCTTGGTTTCGGCCGAAAACAGCGATTTCAGCCACTCCATCGTGCGTTTTGACCAGCGAAACGTTTCAAATCCCCGATCAAATCCAAAGCGCTCATTAACCCAGTCATTGGTCGTAAATGCCGCTGTTGCGTAGCCGCGCCGCTGCAACAATTCTGCGATGGTAACGACGTCTTTTGACAAAAACGGATTGCCAAAATGAGTGCCGTGTTGCGACGGATACAGACCTGTAAACAAGCTGGCGTGTGCCGGCAGCGTCCAACACGCTGGAGCAATCGCCTGTTCGTACAGGGCACCTTCTGCTGCAAACCGGTCGATATGCGGCGTCGTTTGGCGTGCATAGCCGTAGCACGAGACATGGGATGCCGGCGTCGACTCCAGCGTCAGCATGAGGATGTTAGGCTGTCGTTGTTGCATAATTTTCGGCCGATTACGAGCAGTCACAATACCTGAATGCAAGGCAAAACCGTGATGCAGCATGCTGAAAAAGCTGTCGAAAAGGGTTTGCTAGGAGTGTCAGTCAGCAGAAAAAGAGAGCCCAGACAAAGCGTTTTGCCGCAGACCGACTGCATGATGCATGGCCATTGCTTCAATTCGAGCTGATTTGGTGGCTTTTCTATAAGTTTCGTATTGTCGATACGCAATTTGCTCGTCTGGTCCGGGCTCAATCTCTTAGCTGAATCTCAATTGTCGATGACATACCCCAGCGCAATTCCGGGTCTGGGTCGTCAAGCGCAATAACGACCGAATAGTTCGTGCCCACATTGATGTCATCACCGGTAATAGGACGCAGCGAAATCGACTCGATGACGCCCGTGTATTCATGATCGCCCATCGCTTCAAACGTGACAATGGCTTTTTGACCCGGCTGAACAGCAACAATGTACAATTCATCGAGATCGTTGGAACGTACGCGCATTGAGTTCAAATCAGTCAGAACAAACGCAGTATCTGCCTGCGTGACCGCCTGTTGCGGGGTTACATTAACTGACACAATCGTTCCGTCAAATGGCGCAGTGATAACAGCCTGCTCTTCGTTGAAGGCGGCTTCGGCAAGTGCGTTTTCAAGCGCTACTTCCGCCTCGCGTATTTCTGCTTCGAGAACGGCAATCGTCTCTTCCGGAACTTCGACTAAAGCCAGTTGCAGTTGTGCTGCTGTGCTGGCAGCCAACGCCTCAGCTTCATTAATGGCTGAGCCGGCAGCATACAATGATTGCGAACTGGCTCCGCCCTGAGCAGCGTCGAGTGCAGCCAGAGCAGCATTGTAGTTGGCTTCGGCCGCTCGCAGTTGGTAGCGCGCGATTTCTTCGGGATCACCGAGAATCTCTTCGGTCAAATGGCGGTTGTAATTGATTTCGGCAGCGCGACGCTCTGACTCTGCTGCTGCAACCTGTGCTTCGGCCGCCTGCACAACGGCGTCATTAGCGGGAGCGGCAACCACACTGTAGTTGGCTCTGGCAACGGTGATTTGGGCGTCTGCAGCTGCTTGCAATGCTTCGTAAGCAGCGATCTCTTCTTCAGATGGGCCAACTTGTAATTCCGCCAGGCGTGCTTTGGCTGTGTTCAAAGCCGCCTCGGCAGCAGCGACACCGGGATTGGCTGTTGTCAAATGCAGCCGCGCCAGTGGTTGTCCGGCTGTGACGGTGTCACCTTCTTGCACATAGACTTCGTCAATCTGACCATCGCGGACAAAGCTGAGATCAGTTGTCAATGTCGGTTCGTACACACCGAAGATAGTCACATTTTTAGCCAGGAATGGCGACAAGAGCGTTTCGGTTTGTTCGTCAGCGGTTTCTGTCACTGTTACTTCAGGCTCATCTGTCTGCGCATCTACTTGCGGGGTCGTTTCATCAACGGCTGCCGTATCTGAGCCATCACTCTGGGGTAGCAAATCGCAGCCTGAAACGATGACAAGTAGGGCGAGTAATAATAAGTAATGTGCGAATCGTTTAGGCAAATGATGCATCGACTTAGTCTCCCAATTCCTGTTGTATTTGTACGGTTAATCAGTAATGGATTCGGCCGAATTCAACCTGACAGCGTGTCCTTCAACTGTTTCGACCAACGTGCGTGCTTCGATAATGTTATCTTCAATCGAGCAATATTTCCAGCCACCGTATCGGCCGATGGAGTATACGTCATGTGCATTCAATTCAGCCATCAGACGGGACGTTTCTGCAATCGATTGCTTTGTAATATGCACATAGGCAGGATCGAGAACGATAGAATGGTGCGCCACGAGCTGATGATCCTGCACAATACCGGCCGATTTCAAATCAGTCAATACACGCCGCTGCCACATTGCTACGTCCACCGCTTCGGCGGTGGGAAAGCCGATTTCCACATACAGGCTCATGCGGTCGCTTCCAAAAATGTTGTCGTAAAAGCCAACGCGATAAAAACAATATTTGCGCTCTGGGAAATAAACCCAGTGAACATCTTCCGGCCCTTTGCGGTCGAATCCCAGATTAAAGACCAATACCTTGTTTGACGTAAAAGTGGCCGGATTATAGGTTAGATTGGTCATTGTCAGTAGACGGTCAAACGGGGCAGAAGAAACCAGCCGCTCATACGCAATGGGACGCCGATTTGTGTATGCAATGTGGTTATCGATGTCGAGACGTTCCAGACGTTCTTCCAAAGCAATTGCGCCGTCGTTGACGCCGGCTGCCAGCGCGTTGATATATTCAATCGCGCCGCCGCGTGGATAGGTGAACGTCGCGTTATAAGACCTGTTGTCGGCTTGTTTGAAGTTGCGAATTACGTCTTCGATATCGGCATACGGGAAAAAACGTCCCATCGCATCTTTGTCGAGTTCCGCCAGATCACAGGCGTACAGTTTTTCGTTGTACGGGATCAGGAAGCGTTCGCAAATGCCACGGCCAAACTTGGCGTACAACATTTCTTCAAAGTTTTTTGGTTCACCGCCTTCGCGGAAGTACAAATCATACAGGCAGTCGATGAAATCGTCTTGTGGAAGTTGGTGAATGTTTTTCTGAAACGGAAAGTCGATGATTGTATCTTTGAACAGGATTTTTGATGAACGCTGGATACGCCGAATATCGGCCGAGATCATACGCGCACGCAAAAAAGCCTCGATTTCCGGATGACGGAAATGAAAAAAGTGACCCGAATAATCCCAGACAAATCCATCCTGCTTTACTGTACGACAATACCCGCCAATTTCCGCATTTGCTTCTACAATCAAGTAGTCGTCACGCTCTGTAAAGTTGGCAAAAGAAAGCCCACTGATACCGGCTCCGACAATTAATGTGTCGACTGAATACATACTCTATTTGCCTCAAATAACCTTTTGACTAATCTGAACGATGGGTACTGTGCTGTTGATGCTCAGAATGATGTGATTAAACATCAATGCTGTAATTAGTCAAGCTCAGTTTTTACAGGACGCACCTGTTTCAACTCTGCCGGCTTCAACCGCACCATCATGAGGTCGGCTTGACCGGATTCTGACTGCCTGCGGCAGGTTTTGGAACATGAACACGGCTCAACCAACGTGCGACAACCAGCGAACATGCCAAAACAACAATGGCAACACCAATCGCAAAACCGATCGACAATTTGCTTACAACAATGCCGGCGATACCAACCACAATACCAATCGCATAGGTTGTTAAGACAATTTTGCGCACGGAATATCCCATTGCGAAGACACGCAGCGCAAAATGATCCTTGCTGCCTTTCCAGGGTCGTTTTCCGGTGAGAATGCGAATGGTGCTCGTATAGGTCATCTCAAAAAGCGGAATGGTGAGAATGATCAAACTGGCAACTAACAGTACCTGGTTTGATCCTGCCGTATTCTGCTTGAGTAACATTGGAGGAAACAGCGCAAGCGTAAAGCCAATGAACTGACTGCCCGTATCGCCCATGAAAATGCGGGCCGGATTAAAATTGTAGTAAAGAAAGCCAATGGTACTACCGGCCAACGCCAACGCCATCACAGCGACGATGGGCTGGTTTTGCAGGATGGCGACACCTGCAAATCCAAGTGATGCGATGGCGACAACCCCGGCAGCCAACCCGTCCATGATGTCCAGAAAATTGATCGCGTTCATCAGGCCGACGAGAAAAATAAACGCGAGAATTGTGTCCGGAACAGTACTACCCAAAATGGGCAATATCTGGAGAAAATCCTGGCCGGTTACGAGTATGAAGGTCGTTGCAACAATTTGGGCGATAAACTTGCCAAGCACGCTCAACGGATGGGCATCATCGATAAATCCACCAATAGCGACGATTGTCATGGCGATGAGGGCAGGTATGACCATCACCAGGTCTCCCAAATAACCATAGATTAAGGTGGTCGAGGCGATAAAAGCGGTGAAGATGGGGAGTCCACCTAAATAGGGGATGGGATTTACGTGTGTGTCGATAGATATTGCTTTGGGATAGTGAACAGTATTGAGACGGAACGCAAGTTTACGTGCCAAAGGTGTCAGCGCCAACGATAGCAGCAACGTTAATGCAAAAGCAATTGCGTAACCTAACACCTGTAATCTCCAGGGCCGCGTTGCGCGTAACGATATGCGTTTTTAGCAAACGCGCAACTATTGTGACTCGTGCTCCATCCCATCTTTAACAAGCCAGCTTGAAGATATTCGATCAAGCTGTTCCCAAACAGAGTATAGCCGGAAATGTCAGTTTGAAAAGATGAAATGGGCATGGTAAGCAACCTTATGACGGTTGATTTGAATGGTCAGTATGTGTTTTGTCAGGTATCGGCCGAATTGCAGCCGTCAATACACGGTCGCCCGAGTCTCAATATCCGGCCAAACGAAGCAACATTACCTTATCAAAAAACAATACATGTGGGATGGATGATGTGTGAGGTAGCGTTTGAATCTATTCAAAATTTCAACAACCGCCCGGCAGTTTAACAACGCTGACTTCCGTTGTCAAGCAAATCGCCACCCGGTCTTCGGGTTGGTCAAATGCCTTGTCTGAAACATTTTGGTCAACCTTTACCGCCAAATCACATGCAGCTACGCGTAAACCAGGCACTTGTGCAACATTGCACGAGTAGACGACAGTTTTCAAGCACCCGAGCGTTTAAGCCAACTTGACATCGTGCCGTGCATTAGGTAAAATCTCGCTCACATTAACACGGTGCGCCAAGATAGCTCAGTTGGTAGAGCACTGCACTGAAAATGCAGGAGTCCCCAGTTCGAGTCTGGGTCTTGGCATCTCGAAAATAACATGCGGGCGTAGTTCAGCGGTAGAACGTCTCCTTGCCAAGGAGAAGGTCACGAGTTCGAATCTCGTCGCCCGCTCTCGACCAACCATACGGCGGGCATTTGCCTGCCGTTGTCGATTATGGCGACGTAGCCAAGTGGTAAGGCAGCGGTCTGCAAAACCGCTATTCACCGGTTCGAATCCGGTCGTCGCCTCTTTTTATCGTGCTGTATTCAAGCTCTTGCTGCCCAGGCAAGGGCTTTTTTGTTACAATGTGACTCCATCAGATGATCACAATGGCCTTGCGGCAGGGAACACTCGACCATGAATACATTGGCATTGCCTGACAAAATTGACAATTTACAAAGCGACAGTTGGCAAACATTTGCTCCCTATTTTGAGGCTTTGCAACAGCGCGAGATTGGCACAAATTCGGCCGAAATACATCAGTGGCTCGAACAGTATTCCCATCTTTCCAAACTCATCCACGAAGCCGGATCGTTGATCTACATCAACACAACCCTCGACACAAACGACAAAGAAGTCGAAGAAACCTATATGCGCTTTGTCTCCGATGTGAGACCACAAGCGCAATCGGCCGATCAGCAGCTCAAACAGCGTTTGCTCTCCCTGAACGAAGCCGAAACCGGCCTCGCATTAGCCATGCGCAGTATTCGCAACCAGGTGGCGATGTTCCGCGAAGAAAACCTGCCGCTCTTTACCGCGATCGCCAAGCTGAACACCGAGTACGATAAGTTGACCGGCAACCTCAGCGCTGAATGGAATGGCGAACAGCAAAATCTCAATCAACTCGTCGCCCATGTCGGCAGCGATGATCGGGCCGAAGCTGAACGCGCCTATCGCACCATTCTCGACCTGTGGCTATCCATTCGCCAACCGTTAAACGACCTGTTTGTCAAATTACTGCCGTTTCGGCAGAAAGTGGCTGAAAATGCCGGCTTTCCCGACTACCGTGCATATGCATTCCGGCGCATGGAGCGGTTTGAGTACACGCCTGAAGATTGTTTCACTTTCCACGAAGCAATTGAAGTGGTCGTTGTCCCGGCGGTTGAACGACTGTTGCGCAAAAAGCAGGCACGACTCGGTGTTGATCGGCTCATGCCGTGGGATTGGGTCCCGGACATGGGCAACATCGTTGTCAGTACTATTGACGGCCCACCACTCAAGCCGTATCGAGGGCAGGAAGAATTGATCGCCGGTTGTTCGTCCATGTTTCACCAGCTTGATTCTGAACTGGCACTGTATTTTGATACGATGGCTGCCGATGGCTTGCTCGATCTCGACACACGTCAGGGCAAAGCGATGGGCGGATATTGTTCGACTTTACCACTACGCGAGCGCGCCTTTATCTTCATGAACGGTGTCGGCACGCATGACAATGTGCAGACGATGCTCCACGAAGCGGGACACGCCTTTCACGCATTTGAGTCGATGGCGCACACTGATCTATATTGGCAGCGCAACACGCCGATGGAGTTCTGCGAAGTGGCGTCGATGGCGATGGAGCTACTGGCTGCGCCGAATCTGGTGCGTGAAAGAGGTGGGTTCTATTCGGCCGAAGAGGCGGCACGTGCGCGTATTGAACATCTGGAAAGCATCCTGCTATTCCTACCTTATATGTCTGTCGTCGATCGATTCCAGCATTGGGTTTATACCCATCCCGATGAGGCGATGGATACAAAGAAGCTCGATGCCCACTGGCTGGCATTGTGGCAGCGCTGCATTCCATTGGTCGACTGGTCGCAATTCCGGGATTCGGCCGAAACCGGCTGGCAGCGCAAATTACACATTTTCCAGGTGCCGTTCTACTATATTGAATACGGCATGGCTCAAATCGGTGCGATGCAGGTATGGCGCAACAGCCTGGAGGATTACGACAAGGCGCTGGCCGATTATCGCTACGCCTTATCATTGGGCGGCACGCGCACGTTGCCCGCGCTTTTTGAAGCTGCCGGAGCCGAATTCCGCTTTGACGTGCCCATGCTGACCGAATTGGTAGCATTGGTCGAGGCGACGATCGCCGATTTGGAGCAACAGTTATGATGAACATAGTCAATGGTACGGAACAAACGACGACTGATTTGATCGCGATGGGGCGAGCTGCCCGTGCGGCGAGTCGCGTGCTTGCGCCACTAAACACCGATGTCAAAAATGCGGCTTTGCTTGCCATTGCAGATGAATTGGAAGCACAATCGGCCGAAATACTTGCTCAAAACGCGCTGGACATTGCCGCCGGACGCGAAAAAGGTTTGAGTGATGCGCTTCTCGACCGTTTGCTCTTGACTGAACAGCGCATTGCCCGACTGGCAGCCGATAGCCGCGCTGTCGCTGCGCTGCCCGATCCGGTCGGCGCGGATTTCATGAGCCGTGTCTTACCCAATGGCCTGCGTCTCTCCAAGCGCCGCATTCCGATTGGTGTGCTCGGTGTCATCTACGAAGCGCGGCCCAATGTGACTATCGACATCGCCGTGCTCAGCCTGAAAACCGGCAACGCGGCGATTATGCGGGGCGGCAGCGAGACGCTGCGCAGCAACATTGCGCTGACACAAGTCATTCAAACTGCGCTGGAGAAATCGGGCTTACCTCGCGTCTGCGTACAATACATCGACGATCCCGACCGTGCTCTGGTGCGCGATTTGCTGCGCCTCGACCACTACGTAGATATGATCATTCCGCGTGGCGGCCATCGTCTGCATGAATTGTGTCGCAACGAGGCGACTGTGCCTGTGATTACGGGTGGGATTGGCATTTGTCACGTGTTCGTGGACGAATCGGCCGACTTTCCTGCCGCCATCGCCATCATCGAAAACGCCAAAGTGCAGCGCCCCAGCGTTTGCAATGCACTCGATACAGTCCTCGTCCATGCCCATGTTGCCGGCGCTTTTCTGCCGCAAATGGCGGCACGTCTGGCACAGCACGGTGTCGAAATCCGTGCTGCTGGAGCCGCCTACGATATGCTCGGCAACGGTCACGATGCGGTAGTGGTGCCGGCCGGTCCGGACGATTTCGATACGGAATGGATGGGCTTGATTCTGGGTGTCAAGATCGTTTCTGATGTTGATGCAGCGATTGCCCATGTGCAGGAACACAGCATGGATCATTCTGACAGCATTATCACCAATGATTGGGGCAACGCCACCAAATTCGTCAACGAGGTCAACTCGTCAGCCGTGTTTGTCAATGCCAGCACCCGTTTCAACGATGGCGGTCAGTTTGGCCTCGGTGCGGAGGTGGCGATCAGCACACAGAAGCTGCATGCACGCGGCCCGATGGGGTTGGAAGAATTGACGACGTATAAATGGGTCTGTATCGGCGACGGACATATACGACCATGACAGCTTGATAGTGCTTGATAGTGTCAGTCAGTTGGATAGTTGATGACCGTTGGCGTGCCTGATGTTTCCATCCAATTATCCAACTACCAAACCACTTAACGAACAATGTCTCAACTTGAAAAAGCCATTACTATCGCTTTAACCAGCCACGCCGGTCAGGTACAGAAAAATGGCGATCCCTATGTGTTGCATCCGCTGCATTTGATGTGTCAGATGGAGACGGAGACGGAGCGCATTGTCGCTGTGTTGCACGATGTGATCGAAGATACGGAAATGACGCTGGATGACCTGGCAGCATCGGGATTTTCGGCCGAAATCATCACAACCATCGATCTGTTGACCCACCATCCGGCGCACAGCTATGATGAATATATCGAACGCATTCGGCCGAATCGGTTGGCGCGACGCATCAAACTGGCCGATTTGCGGCACAATATGGATGTGTTGCGGCTGAATGAAATTACTGATCGCGACTTACGTCGGTTGCGCAAATACAAACGGGCGTGGGAGCGGCTACAATTCGACCGTTCGGCCGATTGAATCCAGATAAGCGGCGACTGAGTCATGCGCCGTTATCTGCCCTGTCTGCACTTTGTCGCCGTAAGCACGACCCCAACCGGGCATATGCGGCAGCGCATCCAGCCATTCCAGATACATCAACAAACCTGACGGCCCCGCTTCATCGAGAAATCCGGACTCGGTAAAGTGATGATAAGTCGCATCGCGATCGTAAGGTAGGCGAATGAGATTGGCTTGCCACGCATCGTTGTGCCATATCAACTCGGCGTAGCCCGTGTGACTATTCCCATCCAACGGACAGCCTACAGATCCGGCATTGACGAGCAGGGTGTCGTCGATTTGACGCACAAAAAAGCGATGCGTATGGCCGGTGACGAACACAACCGGTGGGGGCGCAATTTTCGGCCGAATTTGTTCATCCGTATGCCATGGCAGAAAACCATTTGAGTTGCCCAGCATCGAGGCGTGGGTGATGCGTATTTCGCCGTTGTCGGGTGCTGTGAGGCTGATGCGGTCGGGCAATCGGCCGAAGGCGGCTACGTCACCGTGTAACTGATGGTATGCCCAGCGTGATGACCGAAACAAATCCTGTTCTGCCTGTGTCAATTCAGGACGAGGAACAGCCCACGCCGCTACATACTCTTCGTGATTGCCACGAGTCATCAGCCAGCCGTCGCGAGTCAGGCGTTCACGGATACATTGCCAGCATTCGGCTGGCTGCGGCCCGCGATTGACCACATCGCCGTTGACAACGACTTGATCAGGGCGACTTTGGTCGATGTGCGCCATAACGACTTCAAGCGCGGGTAAATTGCCGTGAATGTCGGAGAGGACGGCGATCTTCATATCCAAATCCGGTCATCTGTAATCAGGTTATTGATGATGCCTGTCACCATAACCTGACAGTTGTTACCGGCAGTTAATAATGGCGGCGGAACGGATCGTAGTTGCGACGAGGTTTCAGATAGCCGATTGTGATGAACAATCCAGCGGCGATTAAGGCGATGCCGGCGATGGCGATATGCACCGGGTCGAGTGACATAGACGCTTGTTGATAGGATTCGGCCGAATCCACTGTCTCTTCCGCCATAGTTGTATGGTGCGGGACGACGACATCGGTAAGACCGCCCACACCGCCAAGCGTCACAACCGCAGGCAGTTGTGCTGCCGGGGCAACTTCAGCCACAGCAACCGGTTCCGGAATCGCGATGACTGCTTCTGCTGCGTCAGGCGCTGCCGGGGGTGCTGTGTTCGCCTGCGTGTTAGTTTGCTCAATTGGCGAAACGACAGTGGCTGAATCCGCCAAGTCGGGGGCCTGCGGCGGATTTTGTACCGTTACAGGCGCTGCATTGGCTTCGTTCGTGGTTGGTGCTGGTGCGGCAGGTTCAGCGACAGTGACCGGTTCCGGCACCGATTGTGTCACTGCGGCGTCGACGCGTTCTACGCTGACTAAGGCGACATCGGCGCTTCGTTGCCCGGCGGGTGCGCCAAAAACGACACACCAGTACGTCCACCCTGTTTCTGCGTTGGTCGCCGTCGCTACACCAGCCTGACTAAATGCAGGATTGAGAATGATCGGCCAATGTGCGTCTGAACCCATCCACCATTTTACAATGCCGTCCGGATCGGCGACCCCGCCAAAGATGATTTCGTTGACTTCCCCGGAATAGCCGACAGTTTGGGCACGTGAAGCGACACTGCCGCCGGCAGCGCCGTAATGCGTTACCGAAGCGGTACCGGCCATGTAGTTTGCCTGAAGCTGTGCGACAGATGCTAGTACTGGACTGAATGTGACGGTGGGTAGGGCGGCTGCGCTGCGTTCACTGTTGAGCGCGGCAATGAGTTGATCATGACCGGTGCTTTCGGCCGAAATTCGGCCGACAAATATAAAAGCAAGGCATGCCAATAGGAGCGCAGTAATGGTTCGTTGAAGCATTGCGGCACAAGTGTAGCACATCGTTTTACGCAGACCAGATATTGTTGTTTCGGCTATATCAGGTGAGCACCGGTTGAGAAAATGTCTTTCGATAGTTGGTTTTTGAATTGGTGCAACTTTCGGCCGAACCCTGCGTAATGTGTAGTGAATGCGAAAACAACAAATCAGACCTTTGATTGGAGAAATAAAATGAACAACAAACGACTAATGCGTACAAATAACAAGATGTTCCTCGGTGTTGCGGGTGGCATAGCTGAATACTTCGGCATCGATCCGACAATCATTCGCATCCTTTGGGTCGTCTTCGCCTTTGCGACTTCCTTCTTCCCGGCCATTCTGACATATGTCGTTCTGGCAATCATCATGCCGGAAGACAATTTCGTCGGTAAGGTCCAGACCGAAGAAGTAGATTACGACGAAGAGGTTATCGTCAAGGACGCCTAACGCGGGAAAACCGCTATCGAGTAGTTCGGTCGGTTAGCTGGTTGGTTCGCCCTGTCAAAAATGGCGAATCAACCAAAATCAAATCGGCTTTAACCCGGTTGCCTCCTGACTCTCCGGGCAGATTTCGTTCGCGCGAATGAACCCGGCACAATCGGTTAAGCAAGAAGGCGGCTGCACCCACGCGGAGCAGCCGCCTTCGTATTCGTTGTGAGTGTAGCAACGTAATGTGAATCGTGCAGGGTGCTTCGTGTATCGCGCAGTTCACGTTCCCCGCAACGTGTTAGTCGCATTCTGCCCCATTCAATAAAACTCCAGTATAATTGCCGCATGGCAACCCTCTTTCAAAAAATCCGCACACTTTTCAAAGCTAATCTGCACGATCTCGCTGATAAAGCAGTTCAAAGGAACGATCTGGCCGTCTACGATGCGTACATTCGTGAGGCCACCGACGAAATCGCCGAGTTCAGAGCAACCATCGCGCCGATGTTTGCGCAAGTCAAGCAGTCAAAGCGCCGCCGCGACGCGCTTGCCGAAGATGCCGCAAAACTGGATTTTGCCGTTGATCAATTTCTGATGAAAGAGCAACGCACCGAGGCGATGATGGCACAAAAGCGATTGACATCGACGCTCCAGCTTATCGAAACGTATGACGCGTCGTTGGAGCGCCAGGTAGCGGCGGCGGAAACGCTGCAGGATATTCTGATCAAGCTGGAGGGTCGGCTGGATATTGCACGGCAGGAACGGGAGGAATTGGGTTTCTTGCTGCAATTGGCGGAAGCGAAAGAGGTATCGACACGGGCGATGAAGTCGCTCGATTCGTTGATGGGGCAAGGTGATATGGAAGTGGCTCAATCGGCCGAAAACATTCGTCGTCGCCTCGATCATGCAGATGCTGCCTGGGAAGTGCAAACCAGCAGCCTTGACTCACAACTCGATTCAGCGCTGAACAGTCTGGAAGTTGAAGCCGAACTGGCAGCCCGGATGGAGCGGCTGGGTCTCGACTGAGACACCGATTCCCGGTAGACAATACCCGTATGAAAACGGCCCTGGTTCACGATTGGCTCAATCAGCTGGGTGGTGCGGAAGATGTGCTGGAGGAATTGGTTCATCTTTATCCCGGTACACCACTGTATACATCGCTATATTGGCGTGACGGGATGCCCGCCCATTGGCGCGACTGGGATATTCGCACGAGTTTTGTCGACAAGCTGCCGCTGGCACACAAGAAGCAGCAACTTTACTTTCCGCTGTACCCAACCGCATTTGAACAGTTCGACTTACGCGGTTACGATTTAGTGTTGAGCAATAAAAGCGGCTTTTGCCACGGTGTCATCACCGGGCCGGAAACGGTTCATATTTGCTACTGCCTGACACCGACGCGTTATGTGTGGCGCTATCACCAATATGCTGAACAGGAAAATCTCGGCCGAATGACTCGTGCAGCTCTGATACCTTTCTTGACCGCTTTGCGCGTATGGGATAGGCTGGCAGCCGATCGTGTGGATTACTTCATTGCTATCTCGGATGAAATCCGTCAGCGAATCAACAAGGTCTACAAGCGCGACGCAGTTATCATTTATCCACCGGTGGCTACAGAACGGTTTGAACCGGCGTCGCGGCTGGATGATTATTATTTATTTGTCGGCCGATTAGTGCCTTACCGTCGGCTAGACGTTTTAATAGAAGCGTTCAACAGGTTACAATTGCCTCTTGCGATCGGTGGGTCTGGCCGTGATCGCGAGCGATTGGAAGCATTGGCTGGGCCGACGGTGACCTTTCTCGGCTTTGTACCCGATGATGCGCTGCCCGATTTGATGGCGCGGTGCAAAGCGTTTATGTGGCCGGGCGAAGAAGATTTTGGCATTGGCCCGATTCAGGCAATGGCAGCGGGTAGACCTGTGATCGCCTATAAAGCCGGTGGCGCTATCGAGACGGTAGTTCAGGGTACAGGTGTGTGTTTTGATGACCAATCGGCCGAAACCATTTTTCGTACTGTTGAGCAATTTGATCCATTGACAACCAGCCCGTCTTTTATTCGCCGGCACGCCGAACAATTCGATACGAGCGTTTTCCGGCGCAAAATGACGACATTTATTGAGCAGAAATTAGAAGCCCGGCAACATCTTGCAATATGATGTAGACATGGAGTTCAAGTTTGATCGGACACTTTATTCTCAGGAGTATTAGCAAATGAAAGCAAAACGTGATTACTATGTCGTCATTGAACGCGATGAAGATGGTATTTATGTGGGTGAAGTCCCTCAATTAAGCGGTTGTTACTCTCAAGGAGAAACAATCGATGAGTTAATGCGTAACATGCGCGAAGTGATTGAATTGTGTCTGGACGAGCTAGATGACGAATCTGAAATTACCGAATTTATTGGTGTACAACGCGTCGCAGTATGAGCGAAAGGCTACCGCAGCTATCCTCACTAGAACTCATTAGTGCCTTGCAGCGTGCCGAGTTTCGTATTGTACGGCAAAAAGGCAGTCATGTACGAATGCAGCATATGGACGGACGCGTAACGACTATTCCGGTTCATTCAGGCAGGACCATAGGGCGTGGATTGTTACGCAAGATTTTGCGCGATACTGAGTTGTCAAGAGAAGAACTTAGGGATTTGCTTTGAGTTGGAAATTTGCTTGTGTTGGGCCTGTCACCAAAACTTAGGCGGTGATCAAACTGTATGGAATTATGGCTTTATTGGCGCATATTGAAACGAAGGTGGCCTTTTGCCTTGATCCCGGCGCTGATTGTGCTGACACTGGGCTTGCTGACCTATTCGCCGCCGCCCGAAGCGAGTACATTTTACAATGTCGGTGTGCGTTTCATCGTCGGCCAATATCCGCTGGAAAACGCGCAATTTGACGATGAAGATCGGCTGGCGAACTGGCAAGCTTCGGAGTATACCGTTGCGGCGCTGGCAGATTGGATCAAAGGTACGACGTTTTCGGAACGAGTCAGTGCAGAATTGGCTAAGCAAGGCCTCGACGTGCCGTACAATGCAATTTGGAAAAATGGCGGTGGATTGGCAACTGATTATTCGCGCAGTATGTTGACGATGTCGCTCAGCCACGGCGATGAAGCCGAACTGGCGGCGATGATCGACGCAGCGATTACCGTACTCAAGGAGCAGAACGGGGAAGCGTTGCCGCAGTTGGGTGGCGTATCGGCCGAAATCATCCAACTCGATCAACCTATTGTCAATGCCGTCAATCCGCCCATTACCAATCAACTCGACCTGCCGTTGCGCATTGCTATTGCGTTGATCGTCGGCGTGTTACTCGCTTTCCTCGCCGAATATCTCGACCCGACTGTACACAGCCGCATCGAGATTGAAGCGTTGGATATGTCGGTCATGGCTGAGATTCCGAAACGCAAGTGGCGCTTATTCGGCCGAAAAACATAGAGATAGTTAGTTTGTTAGTTTGAGAGGTTGGTACGTTTGGATGGTTTTATCAGCCACCCAACCAAATACAAACCAACTAACCAACTAACCAACCAACCAACAAACAAATTATATGGAACTCAACGACTATATTCGCATTCTCAAACGCCGTTGGTGGATCATTCTTGTAACCACGGTGCTCACGGCAGGCGCGGCGTTCGCTTTCAGCAAAATGCAGGAACCGACGTACAAATCATCGGTGCGCCTGTTGATTACGTCGCGCCCCGATTTTGGCCAAACCCAGGCTGCGCAAGCCTTGATTCGTGATTTTTCAGCCTGGTTGCGTAGCAGCTATCGTGCCGAAGATGTCATTGACGAGTTGCAACTCGACATGGATCCGATGGCATTGCTTGGCGATGTTACCATTGCCCCGGCAACTGACTCGAACCTGATTCAGATCGATGTTGAAAACAGCGATCCTAATCTGGCGAACGATATTGCCCGTGTTTGGGGTGACCAATTGATCCAATTCCGCAACACTGAGAATGCCGGTTTGCGCGAGGAAGATCGCATTAAGGCCCAATTCCTCGATGATCCGCAGGCTGGACTTGCCGGGCCCAATACGAAGATCAATGTTGCTGCCGGTGCTGTGTTTGGTTTTCTGCTGGGCGTGATTCTCGTCTTCATTCTGGAATGGATCGAATCCGGCATTATTCGCCGCAGCGAAGATATTGAGCGGTATCTCGGCATACCCGTCATCGGCACAATTCCGAAATAGTGAGGAGACTGTTAGGTGGTTTGACATGTATTGGGGCGGCAACGATTCGATCCAACTATCATGCTAACCAACTAACCAACTTGTATTATGAGCCTGATTACCTTGACTGACCCCCGTTCTCCGCAAAGTGAAGCGTATCGCACGTTGCGCACCAATCTTTCGTTTTACAGTCTCGACAAACCGTTGCAAACGCTCGTTGTCACGTCGCCTGCTCCTGATCAGGGTAAGGACATCGCGCTGGCCAATCTGGCAGTGACGATGGCACAAGGCGGTAAGCGCACAATTGCCGTCGATTGTGATTTGCGTCGGCCGACAGTGCACAATTTGTTTGCGGTGCAGAATGAGACGGGATTTACCGAGATGGTGCTTGATGAAGCCGTTGCGCCACCGTTGCGAGAAACATCAGTAGAGAATCTGTGGTTGTTGACGAGCGGGGCGCAGCCGCCCAATTCGGCCGATTTACTCGGCACAAAACAGGTCGATCGCGTGCTGGCAACCTTGTTGGAACATGCCGACATCGTCCTTCTCAGTGCGCCGCCCGTCATCTCCGTCACTGATGCTGTCATCTTGGGTGCCAAATCAGATGGTGTGTTGCTCGTTGTTCAGGCCGGCAAGACGCGCCGCGACCAGGCAGAACGCGCCAAACAGACGTTGGATCAGGCCAACGTGCGTATTGTCGGCGTGACATTGACCAACGCCACCATCGATAGCGCCGTAGGCAGCTACGGCTAAAAACCCGTAGCGCAGACAACTTGTCTGCGACAAAGCAGGCAGATTGCCTGTACTACAGAAAATGGAGAGTTCATGAAAGGATTGATTTTGAGCGGAGGCAAGGGATCACGCCTTTATCCGTTGACATTTACCAGTGCCAAACAACTGATTCCCGTTGCTAACAAGCCCATACTGTTTCGCGTGATCGAGGCGGTAAAAGAAGCCGGTATCAACGAGATCGGCATCGTCGTCGGCGTCGGCAGCAATGCCCGCCAGATTCGAGAAGCAGTCGGACGCGGTGGTCGCTGGGATGTGGAGATTACATTCATCGAGCAGGCAGAGCCATTGGGGTTGGCGCACGCGGTCAAAACGGCCGAAGATTTCCTCGGAGATGATCCGTTCGTCATGTTTTTGGGTGACAATGTTATCGAAGGCGGTATCAGCAAGTTGATCGGCGAGTTTGCACATAATGAGTGGAACAGCCAGATAGTTTTGACGCGCATTCCCAATCCGCAGCAATATGGTGTCGCCGATCTGGCTGATGATGGTACCATCCGCCGCCTGGTTGAAAAACCCAAAGTCCCGCCCAGTGATTTGGCGTTGGTCGGCATTTATATGTTTGACAAAAACATTCATAAGGCGACCCATGCCATCAAACCATCATGGCGTGGTGAATTGGAGATCACGGACGCGATCCAGTGGCTGATCGACAATGGATACGGCGTTCATCCTTATGTGCATCGTGGTTGGTGGATCGATACCGGACAGCCGGGTGACATGCTGGAGGCCAATGACCTGGTGCTGGAAGAATTGGATTACACGATCGAAGGCTATATCGACCGCGATAGCCAGGTCGGGCGGCGCGTCAAAGTGGAGCGAGGTGCCGAAGTAATCAACAGCGTCATTCGTGGCCCGGCGATCATCGGTGAAAATACGCGTATCATCAACAGTTATGTTGGCCCGTTTACTGCTATTTACCACAATGTTACACTGGAAAATGCCGAGATTGAGCATTCGATGGTGTTGGAACACAGCACGATTCGCGATATTGAGGCGCGAATTCAGGATAGCCTTATCGGCCGAAATGTAACCATTGAACGCTCCCCAATCAAACCAAAATCGCTCAAGTTCACGCTGGGCGACAACAGCCAACTCGGAATCCTGTGAGAGTTGTTTTGCAGCGCGTTAGCCGCGCATCAGTCACTGTAGATGGTACCGTTATCGGCCGAATTGGCCCTGGTTTTGCATTGCTTGTCGGCATTACACACAGCGACACAAAGGCGCAAGTCGAATGGATGGCGCGCAAGATCGCCGGATTGCGCCTTTTTGAAGATGCGGAAAGGAAGATGAATTGCGGGCTGGATGATGTCGATGGTAGCATTCTGGCCGTATCACAATTCACGCTGTACGGTGACGCAAGAAAAGGACGGCGCCCTTCGTTTATTGAAGCAGCTCGCCCCGAACACGCTGAGCCGCTTTTTGATCATTTTGTCGCCACTCTGCGCCATATTGGTTTGGATGTGGCGACCGGCGTGTTTGGCGCGGTAATGGATGTCGAAATTCACAACGACGGCCCTGTGACACTTATTTTAGAACGCGAATAGCTGTTTGAAGATTCAACCTCTGGCGAATTCTGGAGATTCTATGAAACTTTCGGCCGAAAACTTCACTAAAGCCCGTACCTATATCTTCACGCAAGGGCGTGATCTGGAACGGACACAGTTCAGCTACTACTTTGAATCGGGTTCGGCCGATGCCGTTCTCGACGCGTTGGCAGACTATCAAAATTCCGACGGTGGGTTTGGCAACGCAATTGAACCGGATATCCGCTGTGAACCGTCGACGCCAATCGGCACAACGGTTGCCCTGCAAATTTTGCGCGATTTAGGTGTGACATCCGCCAGCTCACTTGTGCGTGGGGCGATTAGTTATTGTCTGCAAAGCTACGACACGGCGCGAGCGCGTTGGGATTTCAATACGCCGCCGATGAATTCCGCGCCGCATGCTCCGTGGTGGACGTTTGATAGTGATAACCCGTTGCCGGTTGGCTTCGATTCCAATCCGAGCGCTCAGATTGCTGGTCATTTGTGGCATTATGCTGAGCTCGTTCCGGAACCATTTTTGAAGACAGTAACGGAACAGATGATGGATTGTCTGCACACATTACCTGAGACGATTCAGTACAATGCGATGCTGTGCTGGTTGTGGACGGTTTCGGCCGATAATCTTCCAGCCGCATACCGACAAGCGATTCTCGACAAACTCCATGCCATTATCGACCATGTCGTCGAGCGCGATCCGGAAAATTGGAGCGATTATGCCGCCAAGCCACTCGATCTGGCGCCGTTTCCTGATGCGCCGTTAGCCGAAGTCCTGGCCGACGATATACAGGCCAATCTCGATTTCGAAATCGCGCATCAAGGCGATGACGGTGCGTGGGCACCTAATTGGAGCTGGTTTGGTGACTACGACGAAGTCTGGCCCACGGCAGAGAGGGAATGGAAAGGTGCATTGACAGTGCATATGTTGCGCAGCCTAAAGGCATACAATCGTCTATAAGGCATAAGATGCCCGGTGACTGGCGGACTGCAGTGCTTGATTTGCCTATAATGATGGTATGAGTGTCGTTGCAGACCGTTATCAGGCGATTGTGGAGCGTGTTGTACAAGCAGCACAGCGGTCAGGTCGTTCGGCCGAACTGATTACCATTGTCGCTGTCAGCAAAACACAACCGGCTGATGCGTTAATAGCGGCGTATGAAGCCGGTGTCAGACATTTTGGAGAGAATCGGGCAACTGAATTTGCTGTCAAGCATGCCGAACTGGCACAACTTCGAGATGCAAACTGGCATTTCATCGGTAACCTGCAGACACGCCAAAGCTTGCCGATTGCCCAATACGCCGATCACTTTCATGCTGTGGATCGGGTCAAGATCGCTGAGAGATTATCGCGTCAACTGGTGGAAATCGGCCGAAACTTACCGGTTTTCATCGAGGTCAATGTTTCCGGTGAAGAAAGTAAGCACGGTTTTCAATGTGGCACCTGGGAAAATGACGACCGACAGCGCGAAACCGTGTTGCAAGCCGTTGCAACCATTGCCGCCTTGCCGCGTATAGAAGTACGAGGTCTGATGACCATGGCGCCGTGGGGCGTTGATGAGGCATTGATTCGAGATGTGTTTCGCCGCACGCGTGAATTGAGTTTGTGGTTGCAAACCCAACTGCCTGATCACGACTTTTCCGCTCTGTCTATGGGAATGACCGACGATTTTGAAATTGCTATCGAAGAAGGTGCGACTCATGTACGCATCGGCCGAGCCATCTTCGGTGAACGTCACTAAAGGATTTACGTAATGATTGCAACGATTATCAATACGCTTTTCACATTTTTAACTATTCTCGTTTTCGCCCGTGTTATCGTTTCCTGGGTGCGCATCAGTCCGAGCAGCTCGTTTTTTCCTGTCGTGCGCTTTATCCACGACGCCACAGAGCCGTTTTTAGCGCCCATTCGGCGCGTCTTGCCGCCGAGTTCAGGTCTTGACTTCAGCCCGATCATCCTATTGTTTATCCTCTATTTCGCACAGACGATCATCGGTTCTCTGCTTCGCTGACAAAGCACCAGCAGGCACCAGTCGTTACTTTAGAGCGTGACCGGTCCCGGTTACGCTTTTTTGTTTGATCATGTTGGGGGAAGCTAGCCGGTTGTCTCAGCGTTGGTGCGCTGTAGTTTTTTGCCAAAACTGAATTGAGGAATCGAAATTCGGCCGAAACGCCCTTCTGCATTGATCACATCCTGCGCGACTCGCATACCACCCAAAGTCACGCCCGCCGTTGATTGACCAGGGAAAATACTATCCCCGACCAGCCACACATTTTCGAGCGCCGTGCGTGGGCCTCGCGCCTGCAAGATCGAGCTTTGCGGAAAACCACCCACCATGCCCCATTCTCGTCCTGTCCAATGGGCATACGTCACAGGTGTTGCCGGAAGCGTCAGGCGAATCGCCTGTTTGAAACCGGGCAGCGCACGTTCCGTGAGGGCAATCATCTGTTCCGTATACTGATCGCACCGCTCGTGGTATTCAGCTTTGCGGTTTTGGTTGTTGCGTAGCGCCCACCAAGCCGCAATATCGGTGTGCGTCGAGATATTGACCGCCCGCATTCCGGTCGGTGCGCGGGAATCGTCATCAACCGGCGACATCGAAATAAAGATCGAGTTAGTTTCGCCCAATGGGCGCATATGATCACCGATCACTTGATAATGTCCGTTTGCATCTGCCGGTAACGCGTCAGCAGCAATTCCCAGGTAAAGCATAAACGCTCCCCAGGTCGGCTCAAGCTTGTCAACAGTGCGTTGCATTTTCTCCGGGGCATTGTCACCGAGTAGATTTTTCAAGCTCCAAGGTGTTAGATTGGCGAGCAGGTTGTCAAACGTGAAGGTGCGTTGTGAGCGCTTGTTGCGACTGTGTAAATTGGCATGAATAGCGACTGCTTTGCCATTGCGCACATCGATTCGGCCGACTTTTTGCTTGAAATGGACGGTACCACCGTTGGCCTGTATCCAGTCGACGAGCGTTTGTGCCAGCGCACCGATACCGCCGCGCACCGTATTGACACCACGACGCGGCAGGTCGAGTGCAGCGCTACCGTATAATGCATTGGCATTTTCTGCCGTTGTCTGCGCCGAAATCAATAAGTTGGCGTCGATGAATGTCCTAAACAGCGGATCGCTGTCCGGCATGATGTCGGCCATTGTACGCAGAATGTATGGCATAGCGCGCAGCGTGCGTGGCCGCAAAGCCAAGGTCAGGTCGAGCAAGTCACCTGGTTTCTGTGGCGGCCACGGAAAGTGGCGGCTGGAAATGTCCCAGGACAGATTGGAGAGCATTTCTTGCTTGTGCCAAAAGGCTTCCGCATTTGGAAAAGCAGCGATCCGTTCAGATTGCCAGGCAGTGTGATCAGCCCACTGGGTCACAGTGCGACCATCCGGCAAATGGACAACCCAGGCCGGGTCAACCGGCTTGATCGGCCATTCAAGCCCCAACAGCTCTGCCAGACGATAATGTGGGCCGCCCGGCGCGAAGCCGCCGGCCAATGTGGCCCCGGCATCAAAGCGATAACCCTGATAGGTAAACGTTCCGGCACTGCCACCGGGGTACGTTTGCGCTTCGAGAACGGTAACGCGGTGGCCAGCCTTGATAAGTAACGCTGCGGCAGTGAGGCCACCGATTCCGGCGCCGATGACTACGGTGTGCGGTGTTGCAGAACTCATGACAGGGTGGGGTTGTTTCGGCCGAATTCTATCAGGCGACGGCTAACATGTGGGCAACGCCTTTCTGCGTCACCCGCTTGCGATAGCTGAATAGAAAGAGCAGCCCCGGTTTACCAAACAACAGACGCGTAAAAATACCTTTCAGCCCTGACGGATGGGTATAGTCGATGTGTTCGCGGACCCGAGTCTGCTGCGGTCCTTCTGCAACGAAGCTATGCGTGTGTTGCCATGAGCGCAACGGCCCTTTGATTTGCGTGTCTGTAAACCCATTTTGTGACACGTTGGAATGTTCAGCTTGCCAGCGCAACGGAATCGGACCGAGCCACAGTGTGAAATCGGCAATCATGCCTTCTTCCATCTCGCCAAAGCCGTGAATTTGCACAAACATCGGTGGCGGTGACAGCTTTTTCAAGACATCGGTGCTGCCGTGAAATGCAGCAACAGCCGCTACCGGCGCTGCAACTGTGAATTCGTAATTGAATTGGGGCATATCACTTCCTCTCAGTGCGTTATGTCGAGATGACCTGTTGTACCTTGATTGTAAGCTGTCATAATGCGCTGCGCTATGCGATCCGGCGGCGCAGCATCTGCGGGTTTGCGCAATGTAACTTTATCCCAAAATGGCGTATCGACGGCGCCGGGGCGCACGACAGTAACTTTGCGTTTGCGTTGTTCTTTGGCGAGTGTGGCCGCGAACGCCTCCAGCCCAGCTTTGGCGGCTGCGTATGATGATAATGATGGTAGCTGGAGGCGCTCGCTTATGGCCCCGATAAAGAATAAATGCGCATCTGGTGTTAGCAGCGGCAGGCTGGCGTGGGTCGTAAGATATGGGCCGGTCAGATTGGCGTCGATAATACGTTGCCATTCGGCCGAATCCATGTTTTCCACTTTGGCCTGCGCTATGTCACCCGCTGTATAGATGAAAAGGTCGGCCTCGTCGATCGTCAATGCTGCGTTGTATAGTGCGTGATCGACCGAGGCCGGATTGGCAAAATTGGCTTCAAATGAAAAGGTGGCTATCCCATCAAGGTGCTGTGGTTGGCGGCTGAAAGCAACTACTTGCCAACCAGTTGTAAGCAGTAACTCTGTTACCGCTCGTCCAATTCCGCCGGTTGCTCCCCAGACTAGAGCAGTTTTCACGAGTAAGTATCCTTTAGTACGTTAAATATCGCGTGGAAAACGAGGCAGGCTACACACAGGCAGCCCACCTCATTTTCAATTCAATCATTAGGGTGTTGGTGGCAACAATACTGCGTCAATGACATGAACAATGCCGTTGGTCGCTTTAATGTCAGTAGTGATGACGTTGGCAGTGTCGTTGAGAATAACGCCGTCGTCCGTTACTTCGATGGTAATGGCATCACCCTGGAGTGTGAGTGCTTCATCGAGCGTGACAACTTTTTCGGCCGGTACAATGCCATCAGCCACGTGGTAAAGAAGTATCTGCGTCAATAACCCTTCCGGATCAGCCAGTACATCGTTGAGCGTATCGCCGAGCGCTGCAAAAGCATCGTTCGTTGGAGCAAACACGGTAAACTCACCTTCACCGGACAAGGTTTCCACCAGATTAGCTGCTGTCAATGCCGTTACAAGTGTTGAGAAATCGTCGTTGGAGACAGCGATTTCGGCGATCGACTGCGTCGGCTCTTCCATCATCGCATCTGTCTCGTCTTCCATCATCTCGTCGGTTGAAGGTAATAAGACTGCATCGATGACGTGAATGACGCCGTTGGTCGCTTTGATGTCAGTTGCAACGACGTTTGTGCTGTCATTGAGTACCACGCTGCCGTCAACAACGGCTATTGCAATCGGAGCGCCGTTGAGCGTATCGGCCGAATCGAGTGTTACGACCTGCTCGGCCAATACAACACCGTCTACGACATGGTAGGTTAGAATGTCAGTCAACAGACCTTGCGGATCAGCAAGTACATCGTTCAATGTGTCGCCCAAAGCGGCAAACGCGTCGTTGGTCGGAGCAAAGACGGTGAATGCGCCTTCGCCGGCAAACGTATCAACCAGTCCGGCTGCTTCGAGTGCTGTTACCAAAGTGGAAAAATCATCATTGGCAACTGCAATTTCAGCAATCGTCTGTGTTGGCTCTTCCATCATCTCATCTTCCATCATTTCGTCGGTCGGAGGCAGTAAAACTGCGTCGATGACGTGAATGACGCCGTTGCTAGCCATAATATCTGTCGCTGTAACATTAACGGTATCGTTCAGAACGACACCGTCGTCCACAACTGCAATTGCAATCGGTGCGCCGTTGAGCGTATCGGCCGAATCGAGTGTCACAACCTGCTCAGCCAATACCGCATCACCGACGACGTGATAGGTCAGAATGTCGGTCAGTGCGCCTTGAGGATCAGCTAACAATGCGTCCAGCGTACCTTCAGGGAGGGCGGCAAAAGCGGCATTGGTTGGTGCGAAGACGGTGAACGATCCGTCACCGGCAAACGTGTCAACGAGGCCAGCCGCATCGAGTGCGGTCACCAGGGTGGAGAAGTCGTCGTTCCCAGATGCAATCGCCGCGATGGATTGCAATTCTTCATCCATTGACTCCATTTCTTCATCCATTGGCGCTTCGTCCATGGATTCATCCTGACTTGCTTCCACGACTACAGTTGCTTCTGAAACTGGCTCGCTGGTCTCTTCGGCAGTGCTACAAGCTGCAAGAACCAGTGCGAGAATTAAAAAGGTTGATAGGTAAAACACATTACGTAAGTTCATTTTGGCTCCTCTATTTCAATAATTTACATTTGTTGTTTGGACATCTTTGAACTTGTCCGAACAGCATTTGTCGATATATTAACAATGTTTTGTCAATTTGTAAACTGTTTTGCCTCCAATTAATGTGTTTGTAATACTTTTGCAATAGTTCTGTCTACAAATCTCCGCTTATTGTCTAGAATTACTGTGACAAAAAAAGAGCACGCTGCAAACGTGCTCTTGCAAACCATGAACAACAGCTTGTCCATGGCATTGATGTGTCAAATCGGCCGAAACGTTATTCCTCCAGGCGTGCCATCAATTCCATCATCGCTGCCACGATGGCACTGTGTTGTGTCGCCTCATCAATCGTCGCAATGCCGTCACCGTTTTGTACGCCGTAGGATCCAAATTGTGCGTGATTGCCACCTTCAATCAACGTCCACTGTGCATCATTCGGCAACAGGTAGCGTGCATTGTCGATGTCATCAAGCGTTGCCAGGCCGTCGTTGGAAGCGTAGATGGTGGCAATTTCGAGTGGGCTTGCTGTCAAATCTGTACCGGCTGCCGGATAAGCTGCCCACAAAGCCAGACCATCGATCAGGGTAGAATTGTCGGCGGCAAATCCGGCCGCCATTGCGCCACCCAGTGAATGGCCGCCGACAACCCAGGTATCGATATCGGGATTGTCGGCAATCAGTGTTGCCGCGCTGTCTGCGTCGAAAACGGCAAGATTCAGCGGCATCTCCGGCACGAGGACGAGGTATCCTTGTTCAGCGAGTTGTCGCAGTGGCGCAGCATAAGCATGATAGTCAACGCGGCCACCTGGATAAAAGATCAAACCAGTTGTGGCAAGCTGCCCAGTGGGCTCAAAGCGCAACACACCGTCTTCATCCTGAATGGCAACAACCCCATCTGACTGAAGTGCTGCAATGGCCGCACTGGTCGGTTCGGGTGTATTGTTCGCCCAGGCGACGAAGCCGACCGATGCCACAACGATGAATCCGACTACGATAGCTAACCCGATTAGAAGAATACGTTTCCACGATCGTTTTCGGGGTTGTTGTGGTGTTTCTTCAATGTTGTTTGACATAGTATCTCCTGTTCGCGGCGGTTTGTTGCCACAGCCCCGCATTCTACGGAAACTGATCGGGAGCGTCTATTGGTATGGTATTAGATTAGCGGATTCGCCGTTAACACGGGCAATCGATTATTTGGCTCAAAGGCGTTGTGCACGTCAGGCACGAATCACAAAAAAAGGCGTTACCCGGAAGGGCAACGCCTGTAAATAGCAGTGAGGTCTGGCTCAGGGCATGGACGGTGCGTGATGGTGGGGGTGCATCGGCCGATGCGGGTGCATTGGCATATGCGCCTCATGGTCATGCATCATCGACTTTTGCATAGCCGGGGGCAGCAAAACAGAATCGATCACGTAAATGATGCCATTGTCTGTCATGACATCGCTGATCAGGATTTGGGTGCTGCCGTTAAGTAAATAATTACCTTCTTCATCGATCTCGACCTTAATGCCGGTTCCGATACTTGATTGTAACAGCCGACAATCTGCCAGTTCTGCTGATGGTATGACACCTTTTACGATGTGATAGCGTACAAGACGTTCCAAGGCACCCGGATGGGACGCTAATGCGTCTAACAATTCTGCGGGCAACGCTTCGATGGCAGCATTGGTTGGTGCAAAGACGGTATACTCGCCGTCTTGGCGCAGCAGTTCAAGACCGTCTCCCGCCGCCAGAATATCAGTCAACATTGAAAATGCCCGCGCTGATTCGAGTACATCAGCTATCGAGTAACCGTAGACGACATCGTCTTCTGCTTCGTCATCGCTTGCTGAGTCGGCAGCAGCGGCTTCTTCTGTATCAGTCTCGTCGGCCATGTCAGCATCATCAGCCATGTCAGCATCATCAGCCGTGTCGGCATCGTCGGCCATGTCAGCATCATCAGCCATATCAGCATCGTCAGCCATATCAGCATCGTCAGCCATATCAGCATCGTCAGACATATCAGCGTCGTCGGCCATGTCAGCGTCGTCAGCCATATCAGCATCGTCGGCCATATCAGCGTCGTCAGCCATATCAGCATCGTCGGCCATGTCAGCATCGTCGGCCATGTCAGCGTCATCAGCCGTGTCAGCGTCGTCAGCCATATCAGCGTCGTCAGCCATATCAGCGTCGTCAGCCGCGTCGGTATCGGCAGCTTCTTCGGTATCGGCGGCTTCGTCGGTGTCGGCAGTTTCTTCGGTGTCGGCAGCTTCTTCTGTGTCAGCGTCATCGGTTTCTTCTGTGGCTGCATCCATATCCGGTGCCATTGCCGTATCGTCCGCTGCGCCGGGTATCAGCACCCCGTCAACGACGTGAATGATGCCGTTGGCGGCCATTACATCGGTTAGGATGAGATGGACAGAGCCATTGAGAATCGTGCCGTCATCGGTAACGGTTATGCTCAGTGGAATACCGGCAACTGTGTCGACTGTGTCCATTGCGCCCAACTGTTCGGCCGAAACTGCACCTTCCAGAGTGTGGAAAAGTATCAAATCAGTCAGTGCGCCGAGTGGATCACCTTCAACTGCAGCCAACATATCGGGCGTCAAGGCTGCAATCGCATCATTTGTCGGTGCAAAAACGGTGTAAACCTCTTCGCCATTAAACGTTTGCGTGAGCAAAGATGCATCTAAAATTGCTGCCAGGGTGGTAAAGTTGCTGTCACCGGACAAAATTTCCGCAATCGTCGGATTAGATTGAGCCGCCTGCACGCGCCCGGTGCGCACGGTAATGCCTGCGGCGAGCAACAATGCCAACAGCAAGGTGACAATTAGCAATTTGACTGATGAGGTTGGTTTGTAGTTCATGTGATTTTCTCCTTTTCCCAATTTATGACACCATCATTTGTGTAGTTTGAACCAGTTGGTGTCAAACTGCAACTGGTAGGGCATTGGTTCGTCAATCGATTTTGACACAACGTTACACAGACCATATTGGGCTGGCTTAAGCACATCGTATCAGGAAATGGGCGCTGCGTAAACAATAAACAGCAAAATCAGGTAAATTCGGCCGATTTTTCTCTCTGCACAGCAGTTTATGGTAGCCATTGTGGTTGAATTCCTACCGGGACAACCTGTTGCATGGCGCCGGAGGCGCGGTTAAACTGCCAGATACCCGGTTGCGCACCAGGCGTTGTGATATTGAATTGCTGCATGAGTATGGTCTCTTGATCGGGAGAGAGTGAGAAAACACTGTATTGTACATCGGCATTGGCAGTCAGCGCGTGAAGTGTGCCGTCGGGATTCATTGACCAAAGCTGACGCCCCATGGCTGTCTGCGAACGCTTTCGGCCGAAAATAATGACATCTTCGTCGGTCCAGATGGCCGGCAACTCGTCATCACGCATATCCACCGTCAAATTGGTCACATCCCCTGTGTCAACGTCGTAACGCAACATACGGATGCCGAACTGCTCGCCGAACGCTTGCATGTCCCGAAACAATAACGCACTCCCATCAGGATGCCACACAACCGGCGTCATGATCGTCGTTGGCAGTATGGTATTGGCTCCGGTTTCCCGGTCGTAAAGAATAATGGCATCGGCCGATGGATTGAAGAACGCAATTTGCCGGCCGTCAGGAGAAAATTGTGCGTTTTGGCCGTAAATGCTTTCATCGCTAAAAACCGGTGTTGTCTCGCCGTCACGTGTCAGCCACCACAAACGGGACGCTTGTGGTGCATCGGGTTTGGCGCGTTCGATGAGCAGCGCGTCACCGGAAGGTGTCCAGATTGGATTGGTGCACAGTTCATCAGGGCAGGCGAAGAGGATTTCAGATTCGGCCGAATCCCGGGGATCAATTAACCAGACAGCACTGCCGCCGTTCTCGTCAGGCAGCGCATACACAATCGCATCGCCGTCTGGTGCAACGGAAAACGTGTGTATATCTTGATCATGGCCTGTCAACTGCTTAGCTTCACTGCCATCGACTTCAGCGACAAACAGTTGCCATAATCCGTTGTCGTCTGGTGCCAGGTATGCGATGAGTGGAGCGCGGTTTTGATCTGTCGTACCCTGCCGGTCATTCGACACGACGAAAGCGACAACGATTAAAACGATTGCCACAACTGCGCCAACCAGGATGATTTTATTGCGATTGGTTGATAGGTCGTTGGTCGGGTCCGCTGCCATAGAAGATGTGATTTACACTGCACTGCAACGCTGCATCATGTTTGTGTGAATGCGGCGCGAATAGCAGCCATACGCCTCGGATTGGCATTCAAATCGCCGAAACCGATGCGCGATGCTGATCGGAAATGGATTTCGCTCCTCGCTTCGTCAAAATAAAACTCCACATCATCTACTAAACGAAAAAAACGCGATCTATATTCGGCATGGATATAGTTGTCACGCTCCGTGACGATGCGCGTACGCGAAGCGGCATTGATAATTTGCAGAATTCGTGCTCGTGCTGCTGCTGTGTTTCCGTCATACGGTATTGGCTGGGCTTGCGGGTAGCCACCCTCAGTCTGAGTTGATACACAGTTGGGCCAATCCGGACAAGGTGCCAGAATGCCGTTTTTAACACCAAGATGATGTGGCTTTTTACCACCGATGATGAAGAAAGCCGTCGCGATTGAGGCAGTCAACGTCGCTGCTGAAACAAGGCGCATCCACATGGTATATCATTGACCGTATCTACTGTGAGAGTGCAGAAGCTCAATTGTCTGTACAACTGAAGCGAATAATTGCCGAATCTTCTGAACTCTGATTGGTCGTTAGTATTCTGCACGAAAGAAGCCTAGCTTTTTCGTCTGGAGTAAACACTACTCATAACAAAAGCTAGGCTTCTGAAAACTTCAGTTACAGTCAGGTTGATTCGCTGAGGAGCAGCAGCCACTCATCGCTCAGACCGTTGTCTGTGACCCCGTAATAAATATGGACTGTATCGTTTTCGCGCATAGCGAGGTCATACCAGGTGTAATTGTCTTTTGTACGCTTGTTGAGTAGGGCAATGTCACCATTCCACGTGATCTCCTGCTCTGATGGCACGCCGTTTTCGGTTTGCTTGATAGCATAGTGCCACAATTTGCGGGCTGACTGGCGCGTTACGTTTTGAATCAGATTGTTGTTGCGCAAGTCACGAACTGTATGGTACACCTTGCCATTGCGTTTTGTGCTATCGACAATTTCAACGCCGGTGCGTGGTGCTGGAATGGTTCTGCTTGACACAACCGGTGCCACAGTCTCGGCCGCTTTGCCCGGTTTAGACGTCGTTGGTTTAGTCACCGGCTTTTTGCTCAGGCCACGCTCAACGAGGCGCACAATTTCATCGCGTACGGCCAGATTGGTTTCGGTTTCGTCCCGCACAAATATTTGGTTTTCGTCCAATGAGTAAGGCAGGTCATCGCCCAATTCTACGGCAACGCGTAATATGTTTTTTCCCTGAGAACGAATCCGGTCGATGGTGACTTCAGGTACTGGGCTGAAGCGTTCCTGGATGGCGTTGTTGAGGCGTTTGGTTGCTTTCTCCGGTTCACGCACACCCGCGGGAGCTACTTTGGGATCGGATGCGACGCCGATGTAAATTGTGCCGCCGTTGGTGTTGGCCATGCCGCAAACGTCTTGCAAGATGGTGTCGAAAAATCCGCCTCGAATCGTCATGCTCGGCCGAAAAACCTGGACGATACTTTCCCCGCTCTCTCGTGCTGTTTGTACGAAGTCAAGCGGTTGTGCTTGTCCGTGGAATGGGCGTGTCAATGCCAGGTCGTTACTTTTAAGTGTTTGCGCCAGGGCTGCAAAACTCACTTCCGGCAGCAGGATTTCGGTGATGCGGTCGCCGATGCCAGTCAATTTGGGGTTTTTGGTATCGCGGACAAGCCGGTGCGCATCAGAACCCTGAATGCATCGCATGGGACGCGGGTATTCTGTCTTTGATCCCGAGAAAAAACGCTGTGTTGTGTAACGGCCTCGTTTGTCGAGGTCGGTTACTTCGAGAACATGCAGATTAGGGTCTTGTGTGTAGGCGATGCGTGTTTGTCCACCGAAGTCGAAGCCACGCATAGCGACGCCGTTGCTCGAATTGGCGTGTGCGGCAATGACGATGCCTCCGGCTTCATTGATGACGCGATAAGCTGTCAACACATCGCTGGTTGAGCCAACTGTGGAACTGCCGGATTTGAGTAAATCCGGCGGCACATTCAGTGTCAGGAGCAGGTGTTCCAATACGCTGATCGAGGTTTCCTGGGGAAATACACCGATGATATGGAATCCAAATGTCGCGGTAAACTCGAATCCCGGTAGAATCAGGATTTTGTCCAGCAGACGGCGATATTCATCCAGACGATATTTTTCATCGGGCTGAATGCGTTGTAATTCTTCTAGCAGCAACAGGTTTTGCAGCTCTTGTCGCAGGGCCGCATAACCGGCCACGGTGTTGTGATCGGTAAAAGCGATGATGTCAAGCCCACGCAGTTCTGCCTGATGCAAGATATCGAGATAGGTTACGTTGGGTTCCTGATAATCACTTGAGGCAGGTGTATGAATATGTAAATCCATACGACGCCATTGCCGTGATTTACGGGAACGGGTGTTGCGGCGTCCACCGCCACGATTATTCAATTGTTTTCTCCTTAGCGGGATCAATGAGCAGGAGGCTGGTTGCAGGCTTCACGACACGCTGCTTGACACAAGATAAATTGGTTGTGCGGTCGTGCAATGGTAATCGGCCGAATTGTGTGGAAGACAGTTGGTAACGTGTGCCACAAGGCAAAATCGAAAATTGGTAATCTGCCACGAAATGGGTCGGCCGAAAAATCCGGCGCCGAAAGTCTTTTGGCGGCGCTACGGTAAACAAATGGATGGCCCCAAATAAGCTTTGCTGTTGTTAATCCCGTCGTAATTGACGCTGTTCGAATTCAAAATGCGTCAATAGTTCTTTGCATAACAAAATCGTCGGTATTGTACCGACGATTTCGATTATAGCGCGTTTGTGTTAGAGTGCGATTAGCGCACTACTGTACGTCTGAATCGGCCGAATTCTGTGCAACTAATTCTTGTTTGCCAGTGCAGCAATTGTGCGTGCTGTGCCAATGATGCCAACTCCAATTTTGAGCGCGTCCATCGTATCAATATTGGGTGGTCCTTCGCCATTCTCCTCAGCCGCTCGCGCCAGCATAAATGCCGTCGCCAGGCCGATGATAGCACCGACTATCGTGCCACCGACCAGGAGTTTCGTTTTCCAGTTTTCTTGCTCCTGATAATTTGCCATTAGTTTCTCCGTTCAAAAAGATTTCTGATTGACTGTACGATCTGCTGCAAGATGTTGCGGAAAAAAGCAACCCAGCCATGTGCTTCGATAAACGGCTTGGCTACATGGGGCTGTACGCCCTTGATTTTGCTCTGCGAGGCATCAAGCAAGTTGTCTGTACGCCAGGAAAGGCGCTGTAATGGTTCTCGTACATAGGAACCGTGTTGTCGCCGCCTGTAAAAGTAATAGATACCTGCAATTGGGCCCAAGCTGAAAATTAACGTTGCCGGACACATCCAGCCGATGAGAATGATGTCGGCTAAACCGGAGATGAACAGGATTTCTTCGGCCGAGTCGGGCACCAGACTAAACCAGGTCAAGAGCAGCAAGGCGATTAACGATAACGAGGCTGCGACGATGATAGGTGTATAGATATACAGCCAATTAAAACGCCGCAGTGCCTTGGCACGCGTCAGTTGGTCATCAGTGGGCGGGATCGATGACGAGGATGATTCTGTAGGTGGTGTATCCGTCAACGCCATAGTTCAAATTCTACCACAATTGAGCGCAGCGATAAATGAGGTGTTTCGGCCGAATGGCTTGCCAAACTGGCTGCAGCATTGTTACCCTCTAAGGTTCGTCAGGGAGATCGACACCAACGCCCATCGCGTATGCGGTCACTGCCATCGTCACAGGTGCAATAAGTCGCATTCTGCCCTTCGGCTTCACCTTGCCACACGATATAGAAAATACTGCCACGCTGACATGAAACGTCGTCTTCAGTGCGAGCAGGTCGACTTGTCTGCACACCAATGCCGGCAACATCCTCTTCGAGCAGCATGAAAATACGCGTCGCTCCGATTTCGATCTGTTCGTTGCGCATCAAGACGAAGGCGAATGTCGGAAAGAGCATGATGCCCAACCAAACAATGGCTATCAGTAAATAGATAAGGCGGCGGCCCCATTTTTTCATCAGCGTACTCGTTTGCAATGATGCTTTCGCGAATGTGTACTGTAGGCGGCAACCCGGCTACGTGTAACAGACGATTGCATCGTCATTATACTTAATTTTGCCGCACTGTTGGCGTTGCAAACGGCGTTGCAAACAATGGCGGTGAAAATGAGAACGCGGTGTAACGACATAATAGTGTCGCTGCACCGCGCTTCAGATTTATAAAGTAACGAGGTTTATTGAACGGCGATGCTAATCAGTCAGCATGGCTGAGTTCTGCAACTCGGAGCGCATTGATATAGAGCTGCTCTGTGTAATCTTTCAGCATACGTGTCATGCTGAACTGCGGACTAACCGAGCGAATTGATTCACGCATCACTTCAACCCAGCCGCGCGGAATTCCGTCGCGATCCCGAGAGTAGTACAGTGGCACGATCTCATTTTCCAACAACTCGTAAATGGCATTGGCATCAACGTCGTCTTCTTCAGCAGTAGAATCAAACGGTTCCTGCGAACCAATTGTCCAGCCGTTAGCGCCGTTATACCCTTCAACCCACCATCCGTCGAGAATGCTCAGATTGGGAATGCCGTTCATCGCTGCCTTCATGCCACTCGTTCCGCTGGCTTCACGCGGGCGGCGCGGGTTATTCAGCCACACATCGACGCCTTGAACCAGGTAGTGAGCAGAATGCATGTTATAGTTTTCGATGAAGGCAACACGCCCGCCCATTTCGTGACTTTTTGCCATGTTGTAGACTTGCTGGATCATCGATTTGCCGGGATCATCAGCCGGGTGTGCCTTGCCGGCAAACACGAACTGTACCGGCCGATGCGTGTTGAGCATGATGCGACGCAAGCGCTCCAGATCGTGGAAAATCAGTGTGGCACGCTTATATGTGGCAAAGCGGCGGGCAAAACCGATGGTTAGCGCATTGGGGTCGAGCAAGGTCCCGCTTGTCAGGATTTGTCCGGGGTCTGTGTTGCCGGCAAGCCAACGACGTCGCGCGTTGTCGGTGATGAAGGAAATCAGTTTTCCCTTCATGATCATGTGTAAATCCCAGAGCACCTCATCCGGCACGTTGGTCATTTGCTCCCATATTTTGGGATCATCCTGCTTCTGCGACCAGTCGGGACCGAGATACAGTTTGTGCAGATCGTATAAACCGGCTGATATCCAGGTTGGCATGTGAACACCGTTGGTTACATGTGTGATGGGGTTGGATTCTGGAGGTGTTTCAGGCCAGACTCCTTGCCACATGTTGCGGGAAACTGCACCGTGGAGTTCGCTGACGCCATTGGATTGGCCGGACATGCGCAGTGCGAGGACGGTCATATTGAACGCGGTACCCCATGCTTCCTGGTGGTTGCCCAGTTCGAGCAGTTGTTCCAGAGATATGCCTAATTCTTGCCAATACCCCTGGAAGTATTTCTCAACAACCTGGAAAGCGAAAGCATCGTGACCGGCGGGAACTGGCGTGTGTGTCGTGAAGATTGTGCGATTTTGCACTTCTTCGGCAGCTTGTTCGAAGGTAAGACCGGCGGCGACTTTCTCACGAATGCATTCCAATATGAGAAATGCGGAGTGTCCTTCGTTCATATGCCAGGCTTTAGGATTATAGCCCAGCGCACGAATGACCCGAACACCACCGATACCGAGCAGCATTTCCTGTCGGATGCGCATTTCGCTGTCACCGGAGTAGAGTCGAGCTGACAGTTCGCGGTTCCACGGATCATTTTCGTCGACGTCAGTGTCCATCAAGTAGAGTGGGGTTCGGCCGACACGAACATGCCAAACGCGGGCGTGTACATCACGGTCACCAATGCGCACCGTCACTTTGATATCATTGCCATCCGCGTCATAGGCATGTTGAATAGCGGCTTTGGTAATGTCCAGTTGATCGTAGATGGCTTCCTGCCAACCGTGATTTGGAATGTGTTGGCGGAAGTAACCTTGTGGGTAGAGGAAGCCGATGCCGACGAGCGGAATGCCGAGATCACTGGCTTCTTTGGCATGGTCGCCGGACAGGATGCCCAAGCCGCCGGAATAGATGGGAATGGAGTTGTGGAGACCAAATTCGGCCGAAAAATAAGCGATCACATCGCCCGCTTGTTCCGGGTAAGTTTTTGTGAACCAGGAACCCTCAAACGCCATTTCTTTATCCATCATCATGATCGTCTTTTTGTAAAGGCGCAGAAACGATGGATCTTCAGCGATTTCATTCAGTTTCTCAAGACTGATTTCCTGCAACATGCGTATCGGGTTATGGTTGGTTTTGCGCCACAGCGGATAGTCGAGTTGGCGGAACATGGAACGCGCTTCAGGTGTCCAACTCCACCACAGGTTGTACGCAAGTTCAGGTAAACGAGAAAGAGAAGCAGGCATACGATCAATGAGTAAAGTTTCCATATTGGTGAGTTTCCTTGAAAGGTCGCCGTCCTCAAAACACTGTGACGGTGTGCTGCTCGATAGTGAGAACACAGGGAAAAGGCAGTGATGTGGTAGGCGGCGGCATAAAATTCGGTTGGTCGTTCGCAACGACGGTAAAATCCAATTATCTACCGGTTTGTTGACTCGTCAAGTAGTTTGTGGATTTTTAGCAATCGCGCATCATAGCGTGAAGCCATGTTACGCCAGCCATAAGATGCGACTGCGGTGGCTAATTCGGCCGAAATGCGTCTGGTATAATCAGGTTGTGTGAGCGCGTTGATCGCCATTTGTTCCAGTTCGGCCGAATCGGCATACAAAACATCGGCGTGATATTGCGGCGGGATTAGCTCAGGGTAACTGAGACGGTGTGGTAGCAGAGGAAACGTGCGGCAGTAGATAGCCTCCACAATACTGATGCCAAAAAACTCATGCAATGCCGTGGAGATGACGATGTCGGCTTGCCACAACAAGCGGCGGTATGTGGCTTCATCGGCATAACCGCTGTGTACAATGCGTTCGCCCAGTCGGACGATGGCTTGCTCGAATTCTACCGGCTGGTTGCTGAAATTCTCACCGCACAGCGCCACGCGAAACGGCAGACCGGCCCTGTCGAGCTTGTCGAGCAGATCAAAGAACGCGCGGGGATTTTTGTCGTATTCCCAGCGCTGGTTCCACAGAATCAATGGTTCGGCCGATTCTTTTTTCTCGATTCCGGGTTCCAATCGCTGCCAATCGACACCAACCGGCATGATGTGCGCCTTGCGGTGCAGCATCGCTACCGTTTCCAGTTCATTGTATTCGGGAAAGCGACGTAAAAAGCCCGGCAGCGCGTTAAACCAGCTTTCGTAATGAAAGCGTGAATTGAACCAGATTTCGTCGGCGGCGAGCATGGAAGCGTAGTTAATAAAGACGTAATGCAAATCGCGTTCACCGTGTTGGCGGCGCATCGGTCCGGTCGCGCCGTCGGCAGGTAGCGGATAGGTGAGCTGATTTTCGTGCATGTAGAGCACGGTGGGGATAGTCGCCGTTGTAGAACGGGTGAGGGCGAGAAAGGTGGACAGATCGAGCATGTCGTCAGCCATGATGATGTCGGGTACTGTTTCGGCCGAATTGAGCCAGTGTCGCGCCAGAGTAACCGCGCCCCCATGCATGCGCCATTTCCAGAAACGGCCCGGCAGCGTCAATAAATCGACTGTATGCCGGCTGTGCGCAGTGTATCCTTCAGCCCAGGCTTGGTGGCTGCCGCTGTGGTATGGTGACAAGAGTAAAATGCGCATAACTGAGGGCGATTGTAACGTGGTGACGCTTCATTGCAAGGGCCATATCAGCCGGTTTTGCAGAGGTGATCGGCCGAAACGCATCTAGCATTGATTGTGAAATTTGTTATAATCCACCGAGAAGGCACACTTCTTCTGACTGTGCCGGCGCACCATTGCGCTTTGACTAAACTTCATCAGCAGAGCGCTTCCACCGGTTTCACCTGGGAGAATGCGTTGAACGAAGGGCTAGAGCTTTATTGGGATTCCACATACGCCATTGTCGTGATGTTGCAGCAGACATATCCCGACTTATCACCGGAAGATGTTGGCCTCATCCAGTTGGCGCATTTGGTGGAATCACTTCCCGGCTTTCAAGACGATCCGGCCCTGGTAACTGACAGAATCTTGCTCGATATTCAGACCGAATGGACTGAGGAGACACTTTGATGACGGCAGACGCCTCCATTCCCGCGCTTGAATCAGACATAGCTATCCCCGACGACGTGAAAGACAACGTCTTCATCACCAATATTTCAAAATTACTCGATCCCGTTTACAACTGGTCACGTCGCAACTCGGTGTGGCCGATGGTATTTGGGTTGGCGTGTTGTGCGATTGAGATGATCTGTACGGCATCGAGTCGCTACGATTTGGCCCGTTTTGGCATGGAAGTTTTTCGTGCTACGCCACGCCAATCCGATCTCATGATTGTGTCGGGTACGGTTACAAAGAAGATGGTGCCAACCATCATCCGTCTTTACAATCAGATGCCGGAACCGCGCTATGTGTTGAGCATGGGCGCTTGCGCCAACGGAGGTGGCCCTTTCAAGGAAGGGTACAACGTCGTCGATGGTATTGATAAATTCTTGCCGGTAGATGTGTATGTGCCGGGCTGTCCCCCCACGCCGCAGGCGTTAATTCACGGTTTGATTTCTCTGCAGGAAAAGATCGATCAGCAAAGCCTGGCGACTGTTCCCTGGTATCGTAAAAATGGCATTGGTACGGAAATTGTGCCGATTCCCGTACTGGGACCCGATTTGGTTGATATTCGCCAACTCGATTTGATTCGTGCCGAGGCCAAGAAGGTCACGGAAGCGGAAGCGGCGTAATGTGGTTTCGGCCGAAATGCCTATTTACCAAGCACACACCGTCAGCGAAAAAGGACTAATGTTATGAGTGAGACCGAGATGGTTATGGAAGCAGGTGACGCTCCGGTTGTATACGCTTCACCACCAGAAGAAGCGTTGGCTGATTTGAAAGAGCGGTTTCCCGATATTCGTGACGATGATCGGCCAGATTACAGTGGCGTTATAGTCGAAGCCGACCAACTGCTTGCCGTCGCCATGGCTTTGCGCGAAGAATTGGGCTTCAATTATCTGTCCAGCGTCACCGGTGTCGATCTGATCAAAGACAACAAACTGGAAGTCGTCTATCACGTCTATAGCATTGAAAAGGGTGGCGGGCCGGTTGTGCTCAAGGTGCAGATAGATCGCGATAATCCCGTCGTGCCGTCTCTGACGCCGTATTGGCCCGGTGCCGACTTTCAGGAACGCGAAATCTGGGATTTGTTCGGCATCAAATTTGACGGTCATCCCGATTTGCGCCGCATCTTAATGTGGGAAGAGTTTCAGGGCTTTCCGATGCGCAAAGATTGGCGTGAAGCATTTTACGAAGAAGACAACAAGCCGTTCGGGAGCCGTTGGCCTGGTGGTGATGTCATTCGCGCCGAAGAATTAAATCGCTATGGCAAAAACGTCACCTATCCGGATGGATGGATTCCAACCGGTGAAGAGTACGAAGTCGAAACCGACATGTACGGCGAAGTTGCCGTCCAGCGTGACGAAACACCCGGTTTGAAGACCGACAAAGTTACGGTCAACATGGGGCCGCAGCATCCGTCGACGCATGGCGTGTTTCGCATGGTTGTGACGCTCGACGGCGAAACGATCGTTGCACTCAAGCCGGTGATGGGTTATTTGCATCGCAATCACGAGAAAATCGGTGAGCGCAACACATTCATTCAAAACATTCCGTACACAGACCGGCTCGATTACTTGTCGTCGATGTCCAACAATCACGGCTATGTGTTAGCTGTCGAGAAATTGCTGGATATTGAACCACCAGAACGTGCCGAATGGATCCGCATTTTGATGGTTGAGTTGACGCGTATTGTCAATCATGCGTGGGCGTTGGGCTTTTTGCTGAACGACATTGGCGCGCTGCAAACGCCGATGCTTTACCTCTACATTGAGCGCGAATTGATTCTTGACTTTTTTGAAGCAGCGGCCGGCTCACGCATGATGTGTAATTACATGCGTTTTGGTGGCCTGGCGTTTGATTTGCCGGAACGGGTGCGTGAACAACCGACGATGGCGTACCTCAACGAATTGGTTTATGAGCGCTTGCCCACGGCGATGGCCGAGTTTGAGCGGTTGATTACGGGCAATGAAATTGCAAAGGCACGTATGCAGGGTGTTGGATATTTATCGGCCGAAGATGCCATCGCGTATAGTGCTGCCGGTCCTTTGCTGCGTGCCAGCGGTGTTGCCTACGACGTACGTCGTGCACAACCTTATTCATATTACGATCAACTGGATTTCAACGTGGCGGTGCGCTACAACGGTGACATTTACGACCGGTATCTCGTGCGTGTTGACGAGATTTATGAAAGCATCAAAATCATCAAACAGGTTTTACCGCATTTGGAAGCGACCGAGGGACAACCCATCATGACCGGCAAACCGCAGTACGCGGTACGCGTCAACGGTGGCGAAGTGTACAGTCGTGTTGAGAATCCAAAAGGCGAGTTGGGCTATTATGTGACCGCACAGCGACGTGCTTCCAACCCGGATCGGTATCATATTCGTGCTCCCAGTTTCATCAATCTTACGGCGATGGAAAAGATGAGTATAGGACATAAAGTAGCCGACCTGGTGGCAATTCTGGGAAGCATTGATATTGTGTTGGGAGAAGTCGATCGTTAACAGCGTATTGCGCAGGCTGTTTTTAGCTGCGGCGACGCTCGTTAGGGAGCAGTTATGTACGGAACAGGTATTATCAAAGGGTTAGGAGTCACGCTGAAGCATTTCGTCGATACCTATGTCGATGACCTGCGCTGGATGACGCGCGGTGGCCGATACTATAACCCGGATGCACTTAAAGTACGTCAGAGTTTGCAGAGCGAAGGCGTCATTACGGTTAACTATCCGGAAGAGAAACTGCCTGTGCCGGAGCGCTTTCGTTTTGTGCCATTCTTGATTTCTGATGAGCCGATGGCCGGTCAGAAATACGGCAAGGATTGGTGTACTTCTTGCGGGATTTGTGCCAAGGTGTGTCCGCCACAATGTATCTGGATTAAGCGTGGTACATTGCCCAATGGTCGGCCGAATCCGCAGCCGGAAGAGTTTTACATCGACATTGACATTTGCATGAATTGCGGTCTGTGTGCCGAATTTTGCCCGTTTGATGCCATCAAAATGGATCATGATTACGAGTTGGCGAGCTATGATCGCACCTTTGCCCATATCCATGACAAAGAACGCTTGACCAAACCGATCAGCTATTGGCGTGAAATTGCGCCGAGTCGGGCACTGGCCGAAGCGGAAGTACGCGAGGCGGAAGCCGCTGCGAAATCGAAAAAGAAGGGCGGAGGCGCACGTGAGAAACGTGTCGAGGCGGCAAAGGAACGCCAGGCGACACCTGCTGCCACCGCGACACCTGCTCCTGCTGCCAATGTGCCGCCGCCACCGCAATTGATCGAGATCACCGACGATATGGATCCGGCCGATATTCGCAAGGCGCGTATTGCCAACTCCAAAGCCAAATCGGCTTACAAGAAGGAACTGAAGGCGCTTGGTATCGACCCTGCGTCGGTTGAGATTTAGGTAATACTTGAAACAGACTGTTTGTCTGATCATATGCAGGGTTTACCTGCATGCAATCGAATAACAACCATGCGGTTGGATATTAGGGGAGGGCAACCTGTCTTAATATCCAACTTTTCTAAGCGGAGAGAAGTTAGTAGGATAAGTACTCTGTAACAAAGGAAGCCTAGCTTTTTCGTCTGGTGCAAACGCTACTCATAGTAAAAGCCAGGCTTCTGAAAACTTCCGTTACAGTGTGTTAAGCTTCTGAATTCTTTCGGCCGATAAGGTGAGACATAATAAGAATCATGCTTAAACGTAACAATAACGCAGTAACCAAAGAAGCTGTCATGGCAGCAATGAGTACTGTCATTGAGCCTGAATTGCACCGCGACCTCGTATCGTTAAATATGGTGCGTGATCTGAAAATCGATGGTGGTGACGTGACGTTTACCATCATGTTAACCACCCCGGCGTGCCCACTGAAGGGCAAGATGGAAGCCGATTCACGTGCTGCACTGGCACAAGTGCCGGGTATCACGAATGTAACCGTCAAATGGGATTCAAACGTACCGCGCCACCAGCATACGAGCGATGTCGGCAAGAATTTTCGCACCACCATTGCCGTCGCTAGTGGCAAAGGCGGCGTCGGTAAATCGACGGTGTCGGTCAATCTTGCCATTTCACTGGCAAAGACGGGTGCGCGAGTTGGTTTGCTCGATGCCGATATTCTCGGCCCCAATATCCCGATGATGATGGGCGTTGATACAATGCCGCCGCCGCGCGACCGCAAAATGGTGCCGGCCGAAAATTACGGCGTCAAGTTTATTTCGACAGCGTTTTTGATGCGGCCCGATCAGGCACTGGTATGGCGGGGACCGATGTTGCACAGTGCCATTCGTCAACTGCTGGTCGACGTAGCGTGGGGAGAACTCGATTACTTGATCGTGGATTTGCCACCGGGCACAGGTGATGCCCAGCTTTCGCTGGCACAGACGATGCCACTAACGGGGACAGTCATTGTAACGCAGCCGATGGCAGTTGCTGCCGGTGACGCGTTGCGCGCGATCAAAATGTTTGAACAACTCAATGTGCCGATTCTCGGCGTTGTTGAAAATATGAGTGGCGACTTTTTTGGGACGGGTGCCGGTGAGAAGCTGGCTGAATCGAATGATGTGCCGTATTTTGGCGCGATTCCACTCGATGCGCAGATACGCATCGGTGGTGATGCCGGTGAGCCGGTAACGGTTTTTGCCGAAACGTCGCCATCAGCACAAGCTTTTGCTGACATTGCGGCGCTGATTGCGGCCAAGGTAAGTGTGTTGACACTGATGGATCGCGGCAACTTTGTTCCGATTGAAATGATTGGCTAAGTGCCGTGCCATGGATAGTAGCCTGAATACACATCGGCCGATGTGTTGGAGTATGACTGAATGGGAACAGTTCGTGAACAAGAACAACAAAGCAATGTCATTGGCATTCGCTTTCAGAAATTAGGCAAGTTGTATCATTTTCGACTGGGTGGTGAAAACGGTGACGTTGCCATTGACGATTTTGTCGTTGTTGAAACCCGGCGTGGTCGCCAATTGGGCCAGGTTGTCCAATATGTGCCAAGTGACGAAATCAACCGACGGCGCAATGTACGACGCGTGGAACGCAAAGCGACGCCACGTGATCTGGTGATGCAGCAAATATGGCAGGGTAAAGAGTTGGAAGCCTTGATTTTGACCCGCGAAAAAGCTCATGCATTGGGTCTTAAAGATGTCAAGTTCATCAAGGCAACCTACAGTTTTGATGGTTCCTGGCTGACGGTAGCCTACACGACGGAAAACAAGCAGCTCAAATTGAACGAATTGAGCAATAGCATTTCCCGGTCTCTCAAAGCACGGATCGAGATGCAATTGATTGGGCCGCGTGATGTGGCCAAAATCCTCGGTGGTTATGGCGCGTGTGGTGGGCCGCGCTGCTGCTCGACATTTCTCACTGAATTCAGCCCTGTATCGATTCGGATGGCGAAAGCTCAGGGCATCTCACTCAGTCCCAGCGAGATTACCGGCATGTGTGGACGTCTGCGTTGCTGCTTGGTGTATGAATATGAGCAGTATGTCGAGGCCAAGAAACGTTTACCTAAATATAAGTCAAAAGTTGGTACACCATACGGTGACGGCATTGTGCTGGATGTACGTGTTTTGCGTGACTCAGTGTTGGTCGATGTAAACGGCGAGTACCACGAGGTGTTGCGCGAGGAGTTGGAACCGCTGGCGGAACTGAAAGCATTGCAGGAAAAAGCGGCTGCCGGTTGTTCCAAACATGAAGACGGTGCATGTGATTGCGGGAACAAGGGCGCATGACACAAGCTGATCGAGCCTGGGCGTTGGTTTGTCAGTATGTGCAGGATGCCGGATTGCGCCGCCACATGCGTTCGGTTGGTGTGGCAATGCGCTTTTATGCCGACCAATTGGGTGAAGATGCGGATTATTGGGAAGCAATCGGCCGAATTCACGATTTTGATTGGGAGATTCATCCGAATTTGAACGAGCATCCGATGTTGGGTGCGCCGATTTTGCGCGAAAATGGCTGGGATGATGAGACGATTCGCATTATCATGTCGCATTACGAAGGCGGCACAGGCGTTGCTCCCGAAAAACCAGTCGATTTTGCTTTGCTCGCGTGTGATGAAATTACCGGTTTGATCATTGCTTCGGCTTTGGTTCGGCCGAATCGCAATATCCTCGACGTGCAATTGAAATCTGTGCGCAAAAAATGGAACACGCGCCGCTTTGCCGCCGGTGTTGACCGCGATCACGTCGAGCAGGCGACAGCCGACTTCAGCCGCGTTTGCTTTGGCGAGCAGCTCGATTTGTGGACCCATGTCGGCAACGTACTCAGCGCGATGCAAGGCGCTGCGGCTGATTTGGAATTGGATGGTCGATTGGCGGACGGGGGCGGTTAAGTCCTAAAAACAGGAGAGTCGTGTGGCAGAGGTTGAGTATTTGACGGTGGCGGACGCGTTAGAGCGTGTTTTAGCCACCGTTTCTGTTTTAGATGTCGAGTCTGTTGCCTTGTCAGAAGCACGCCACCGCATTACAGCGGAAGAGGTCGTAGCACGTGATAGCCTACCCCCATTTGACAATTCATCGATGGATGGGTATGCAGTTCGTGCGCAGGATATCGAGTGGGCATCGGCCGAAAATATGGTGACTTTGCGCGTTGTCGGAGACATTGCAGCGGGCAGCTACCCACCATTTACCGTTGCGCAAGGCTGTGCCGCACGCATCATGACCGGTGCACCGATTCCGGCAGGTGCTGACGCCGTTGTGCCCGTTGAGAATACAGACGAACAATGGCGCAATCGTGAGCGCCCGCTGCCCGACACAATCCGTATCAATCGAGCCGTGGGCAGCGGTGGTTATATTCGTCGTGTCGGTAGTGACGTGACAGCAGGTGCTGTTGTAATCAATTCCGGGCAGGTTATCCGGCCACAGGAAATCGGCATGATGGCGTCGCTGGGTGTTGCACGCATCGCCGTCGTCCGGCGACCGCGCGTAGGAATCCTGGCAACCGGTGATGAATTGGTAGCTGTCGAAGAAGCACTCACGCCGGGCAAAATCCGCAACAGTAACAGCTATGCCCAAGCGGCTCAAGTTGCCGATGCCGGCGGCATTCCCGTGATGCTGGGCAATGCCGGTGACACGGAAGCGTCTGTTCGTGACCGGCTGCAAACAGGACTGGAAGCTGGCGTCGATCTGTTTGTCAGTTCGGCGGGGGTTTCAGTCGGGGCTTATGATGTGGTCAAAGCGGTGTTGGAAAGTGAGGGCACCGTTGGTTTTTGGCGGGTGCGGATGCGGCCCGGAAAACCATTGGCATTCGGCCGATATGGTGGCATTCCTTTTCTGGGTTTGCCCGGCAATCCCGTGTCGGCCATGCTGTCGTTTGAGCGTTTCGCACGGCCCGCAATCCTGAAAATGGGTGGACACACCTGTTTGGAGCGTCCGCGTGTCACCGTAACCGTGCGTGAAGCGCTGCAATCAGACGGGCGGGAAAGTTACATTCGCGCCATCATAACGCGCAGAGATTCCGGCTACGAAGCTGTGACGACCGGCGGCCAGGATTCGCACATGATCACGTCGTTGGTAAAGGCCAACGGATTGGTGATTATTCCCGCAGAGGTTAGACAAGTAGCTGCTGGAGAGCAACTGGAAGCCATGATGATCGATTGGCCGTCTATTGTATTTTGAGGGTGAAACGAGCAGCGACTCGTTGTTAATCGATTGAACGAAACGGTGGGTTTTGTCTTGTTATCGGCCGAATAAAAAAGGCGGAACCAAAATGGCCCCGCCTTTGCGTTTCTGAGGAGAATCAGCCGCAAATTACTCGTGCGAATAATTTAATGTGCGCTTGATAACATCATCCTGCATCTTGCGCCGTTTGCTGCTGTTGTACCGCTGTTTTTTGTTGTAGCGATCCCGTTTGCGCATGCCGTCCAATGTCTCGCCGGTAGCTTGACGGAAGGCAATTTCCATCGCAGTCGGTGCGATTTCGTCATCTTCAAAATCAAGATCGTCCATGGAGCCTTCATCTGATTCTGAAACGGGACGATCTGTGAGTGCTTTGACGCTCAAATTGATGCGGCGTTTGCGTTTGCTGGCTCCTAACACCTTCACTTGTACTTCATCGCCTACGTTTACGGCCTGCGAAGGATGTTTGATGTAGTCATGAGCGAGTTCGCTAACGTGTACCAGTCCTTCTTTCTCAGCACCAATATCGACGAATGCACCGAAGTTTTCTAGCCGAACAACTTTGCCGATGTAGACTTGGCCTTCGTGCAAATCATCCCATTCAACTGCCAGTGGCTCGTTCATGGAAACGATGATTTGATTGGTTTCCGGGTCTACTTTATCGACCCACACAGTCACTTCGTCCCCGACTTTGAGAGCGTCTGAAACGCGGTTGACGCGTTTGTCACCCAATTGGGAAATGTGGATCACAGCATCGACGCCGACACCGATGTCGATGAACGCTCCATAGAGTTCTGTGCGGGTGACCGTTCCGGTCAATTTGGTTTTGCGCTGCACCTCCTCAATGCGTTGGGGTGCGGCAATTGTTTCATTTTCGGCCGACATAGCAATTCTCCTCAGAATAGACTCTCAGAACGCGTTGGTTGAGAGCCGTGTTGTTCTTGTCTGCAACATAATTTGTGCATGCAGACCAACACCTAATTATACTCAGTCAACGATGCGGGGCAATACGCGAATGCGCCTAATCTGACAGGGTGCTAACAAAATGTGTGTGGCACAGCGGCCGAAACGCATTGCGCTTTTGATGGAATGTTAGCGCTAAACTGTGCCACAACGAAGCGTGGTGCGAAGTGATGTACAATCATGCATGGTCACGATATTCATAAATCAAGCCTGAGGTGGTGGTGAAGCGTTGGATTACGGTTGCCGTCTATATGATGACGGCACTCATCGGTATACTGGCATTCCTGTATCCGTTTTTTCAGCCGTTGCTCCTATCGGCCGAAGCTGCAACTGCCTCGCGCAGCGAAACAGGTTTGCTTACGGCTTTGTTGCTGTTGCTCTGCCTGCTCGTATTGATGCTCGAACTGCAAGGACGCACACTTGGCGTAAAAACAATTGCAACATTGGGTGTTTTGGTCGCCATAGCTGCGGTTTTGCGCTTTATTGAGGTCGCTGTGCCGCTGCCGGGCGGCTTCTCACCCATTTTTGCCCCGATAATCATTGCTGGTTACATATTTGGATCTCGTTTCGGGCTGTTGATGGGCACATTGACGCTGTTCGTTTCGGCGCTGATTACCGGCGGTGTCGGTCCGTGGCTGCCGTACCAGATGTTCGTTGCCGGGTGGGTAGGCGCATCGGCCGGCTGGTTGCCCAGGCGTCGGCTGGGAATCGGAACGCCGGCCGTGTTGGCTCTTGCCATTTTTGGTTTTATGTGGGGCCTGCTTTTTGGCTTGCTGATCAATCTCTACATTTGGCCGTTTTTGGCAATTGAAGCTGATATGGCCTGGCAAAACGGTACAACGGTCGGCACTACCGTTGCCCGTTATCTGGTTTTCTATGTCGCCACATCGCTTGTGTGGGATGTTGTGCGTGCAGTGGGGAATGCCGTGTTGATTGCCGTTCTCGGTGCAGCGACGCTGCGGGCTCTGGCACGTTTTCATGACCGTATTATTTTCGTTCGTTTAGACCAATCTACGCTAACAACTTCTGAGGTCGGCCGATGACAGTGCGGGCGCAATCGTGGTTGGTCTGGCTGGCTGCGGCCGTTGTGACCATTTCTCTGTCACGCCACCCTTTGTACGTGCTGCTGGCACTTGGCGCGGTGCGCATTGTCGGCATCACATGCCGGAGTCAGGAGCGTCTGTTTCGCGTTTCATTGTGGCGCATTGGCGTCGTGATTGTCCTGTTTGCGGCGTTGTTCAATGTATTGTTTGTGCATATTGGCGTCACGGTGATTGCCCGTTTGCCAGGCTCATGGTGGTTGATTGGCGGCGATTTAACGGTTGAAGCATTGGTTTACGGTGCCGTCAACGGTCTTGTGCTGGTAGCTTTGCTGGCGGCTTTTGTCACCTTCAACGAAATTGTTCCTGTGCATGAATTGGTTCGATTGACGCCGCGTGCTTTTCGCGATCTCGGTGTGGTTGTATTGGTGGCTGTGACCTATGTGCCGGAAACGCAGCAACATTGGCAGCGTATTCGTGAAGCACAGGCGATTCGCGGCCATACGCTGCGTGGTGTGCGCGATTGGCGTCCGCTGATCATTCCTCTGCTGGTGGGCGGTCTGGAGCGGGCGATGGGTTTGGCAGAGGCAATGGTCAGTCGCGGCTACGGCACGGTGGAAGACGAGACGTTGCAAACGCGGTTGCGTCTGCTGCTGCTGGTAACGTTGTTCTTGACAATCCTCGGGTGGGGATTGACACTGTGGCTGGGTGCACCGGGATGGGGCGTGATGGCGCTGGGATTGGGTGTGATGGGTTTTGTCCTGTGGCGCTTAGGGCGTACGGTGCAGGTGACAGTCTATCGGCCGAAACCCGTTACAATTGCCGATGTACTCATCCTCATTGCGTCAACGGCATTATTGATCATCGTCATTCTGTGGCGTGACCAGATTGCCTATTCTCCATACCCTCGTTTGGACATACCGTCGTTTAATCTGTGGCTGGGACTGGCTTTGTTATTGCTTCTCGTTCCGGCACTCGTGACCATGATAGAGGAACATCGTGATCGCGTTTGAAGGCATTACATTTACCTATCCGAACGCTGCCCGTCCTGCCTTGCGTGACGTATCGCTCCGTATTGAGCGCGGTGAATTTGTCCTTGTCACAGGGCCATCCGGCTGTGGCAAATCGACTTTGTTGCGCTGCATCAACGGGTTGGTACCTCATTTTAGCGGCGGCACAATTGCGGGTACAGTGAGCGTCGATGGTGTTGACGTGGTGGAAGCGGGCACGTCGAGGATTGGGCAGACGGTCGGTTTTGTCTTTCAAACGCCGGAAGCGCAAGCCGTCCTCGACACGGTAGAACCGGAAATCGCGTTTGCGCTGGAAAATGCCGGTCTGCCTGCGCCGGAAATGGAAGAACGCGTTGCTGCGGTACTCGACTTGCTTGACTTGACACCGTTGCGCAATCGGCCGATACGGACATTATCAGGTGGTGAACGGCAGCGCGTCGCTATTGGAACGGCGTTGGCGCTGCGTCCGTCCGTATTGGTATTGGATGAACCGACGAGTCAACTGGATCCGCAATCGGCCGAAATGTTGCTCGACGGCCTGGTTCACCTTAACCAGCAGCTTGGTCTCACGATTGTTCTGGCCGAGCATCGTTTGGAGCGTGTGCTGGCGTATTGTGATCGGTTGATCGTGATGGAAAATGGCGCTGTTTCGGCCGATGGCCCTGTCCAAAACGCCATTGCTTATACCCTTGCACGTCCGCCACTGTTTGTCCTTGCCGAAGCGCTAAAATGGACGCCGCTGCCATTGACAGTTGAAGCGGCTCGTCCCTTTGCGGTGCAGATGGGCTCGCAAGAGAGAATTGAACCGACACCCGTTGTGCGACGGAGGCAGTCGCCGCTACTACAAGTCGATAAGGTTCATGCCGGATATGGAGACCGGGCTGTGTTGCATGGCGTATCGTTGCGAGTGCAATCGGCCGAAATAATCGGTTTGATGGGGCGCAACGGGTCGGGCAAAAGCACGCTGCTCAAGACGATTGTGGGGCTGTTGTCTACGCGGCAGGGCGCGATCACGGTACAAAATCGGCCGATTGCCGGTCGTACGGTTGCCGACATCTGCCGCACTATCGGTTACTTGCCGCAAAATCCCGATGACTTGCTATTTGCCGACACAGTGCGCGATGAGCTATTCATCACATTGCGCAACCATGGTTTGGACGATGCGCCACCCATTGCGCCTGACAAACTGCTGCACGAACTCGAGCTGAGCGCTGTCCAGAGCGCCTATCCACGCGATTTATCGGTCGGCCAGCGGCAACGTGTCGCGCTTGCTGCTATTATGGTAACGCGACCACAGATCTTATTGCTCGACGAGCCGACGCGTGGTCTGGATGCGCCTGCCAAACAAGGGCTGGCAAATTTGCTGCGCAGGTGGGCTGACGCCGGTATGGCGATTGTGCTGGCGACGCACGATGTTGAATTGGCGGCAGCTCTGGTTGACCGGGTGGCACTGCTGGCTGAGGGTAAACTAGTTGCAATGGGCAATTCGGCCGATGTGCTCACGAGCGACCCGGCATTTACACCACAAATTGCCGACTTGTTTCCGCAAACAGGATGGTTGACTGTGGCGGATGTACTGGATGGATTGATGTTTCGGCCGAAAACGACACATAATTAGTAGGAATGAGATATATGCCAAAACTGGACAAGATTTACACGAAAGGTGGTGACAAAGGTATGACATCACTCGGTGGCGGTCAGCGCGTCGCCAAGGAATCGCTGCGGGTTGCCGCTTACGGCACGGTCGACGAACTCAACTCTGCGCTTGGCGTCGCTGTGGCCTTGGGCGTCACGCCTCGCTTAGCGGTTGAATTGCCTGTAATCCAAAATGAGCTGTTTCATCTCGGCTCCGATCTGTGCTTTCTGGAAGCCGACAAAGAGCGTTTTAGCATTCCGCAGATTGAGGAACGGCACGTTACCAAGTTGGAAGCGTTGACTGATGACCTGCTGGAGGTCGTGGGATCGTTGCAGAACTTCATCTTGCCTGGCGGAACAGCGGGTGCAGCGTCATTGCACCTGGCACGTACCATTTGCCGCCGTGCTGAGCGCGATGTCGTGACATTGGCGCGTGAAGAAGGGGTGGGGCCGTTTGTCATTCCCTACCTCAACCGACTTTCCGATGCACTGTTTGTCATGGCCCGCTACGAGAACCAGCAAAACGGTATGGCCGAAAGTTTGTGGGACTCCCGTCTGTAAGATTACGGTGCTGTTTATTGTATCAATATGAAATGAAAGCAGTGTGCGCTTGCCAACGGAATTACTTTCTGCTTAACTCGTAGTGTATTTCGGCCGATGCCGGGATTCAAATGTATCTGTTGAAAATTGACCATGGAGTAATATCATGTTTGCCAATCTAACTGCTGTCGCTGTGATAATCATTGTCTTATGGCTTATCGCTGTAGGTCTGTATTTGGTCTCAGCACGGCACAATAGCGGCATTGAAGAAGATATTGATGCTGTCACCACACTTCTTGATGAGCAAGAGGCGAAAAGTGGGTAAACGAATGCGCATCGCAATTGGTGTTGGACTGCTGTTGGTACTCACAATGTCAGGTTGTCAGGTAGTAGAGCGATTCACAACGCCCGTAGACGCCTGCATCAGTGAAATCGGTGGCTTTGTCGACACATTTGATGATCCGGCCTTGTGTGGTTGGGCGCAATTTGACAGTGGAGGTGCGTCGGCGGCCATTGAAAACGGTGTGATGCGCATCGACGTCAGCAACAACGGGCAACTGGCATGGTCGAATCCGGGCCGCCAATTTGACGATGTGGTTATTGAGGTTGCCGCTATACCGGTATCTGGCCCGGACAACAATGCATACGGCGTGATTTGTCGCTACACTGACCTGCAGAACTTTTATGTTTTTCTTGTCAGTGCTGACGGCTATTACGCCATTGGTAAATACGACAGTCAATCGGCCGAAATACAGTATTTAACCGGCGAAGCACCGAATTATTATCAACCTTCGACCGCCATTCGTCAGGGTCAGGCTAACAACAATCTACTGGTGCGTTGTGTCGGCAATGAATTGACGTTGTTTGCCAACGGTGAGTTGCTGGCCAGCGTACAGGACAACTCGCATACAACCGGCGATGTCGGCGTTACCGGTGGGTCTTTCGAGTTGGGTACGGTCGCTGTCGAGTTTGACGATTTTCGAGCCGCTGCACCATAATCGAGCGTGGTAGGAACGGACATAGTAGTTGCGGTGGTCAGTCCAATGACCGCGCAAAATCTGGTTGGTTTATGGCACAACAATACCCTGCAATCACAGACAAACATCGGGAATTTATCACAGCGCAGCACATGTTTTTTGTGGCGACGGCGGCACCGGACGGCCGCGTGAACGTGTCGCCGAAAGGATTGGATGCGCTGCGAGTTTTGAGTCCGAATCGCGTTGCATGGCTCAGTGTGACCGGCAGTGGCAATGAAACCGCGGCCCATTTGCTGGAAAGCAAACGCATGACGCTGCTGTTTTGTGCTTTTACCGGCCAACCGATGATCTTGCGACTTTACGGCGAGGCGACGGCGGTTTATCCTCGTGATCCGGCGTGGGACGCGTTGTTCGCTCATTTTCGGCCGATACCCGGCACGCGGCAGATTTTCGATGTCCATGTCGATCTGGTGCAGACATCGTGTGGATTTGCCGTGCCGTTGTACGATTATGTCGGTCAGCGCGATTTACTCGTTCAGTGGGCAGAAAATCGGGGCGAGGAAGAGGTAGAAGCATATCGTCGCGAGAACAATCAGGTTAGCCTTGACAATCGGCCGACCGGTTTGTATGAGTGATGGGTCGTGTCACTAGAAAAGGCGATTGAAGCAGCACTGGGTGTTCGGCCGATGGCAGTGCATCGTCTGAGCGGCGGCAGCATCGGTGACGTGTATCGCGTTGCATTAGCTGACGACACCATTGTTGCCAAGTTTGACGACAGGCCGAACGCCAGACTGGATATCGAAGCGGCCATGCTCACCTATCTGGCAGAAAATAGCCAGTTGCCTGTACCTGCTGTGCTGTCGGCATCCCCCAATTTGCTGCTTATGACCTGTGAACCGGGCCGGAGTCAGTTTTCGGAGTCGGCGCAGCGCCATGCTGCCAGACTGCTGGCCTCTTTGCACACAGTAACTGCGCCCCAATTTGGTCTGGAAATCGATACATTGATCGGTGGATTACATCAGCCTAACCTCTGGACGGCATCGTGGGTTGACTTTTTTCGTGAGCAGCGGTTGCTGAATTTTGGACGTGAGGCAGCTACCGAGCGGATGTTGCCATCACCTGTGCTGCACCGGTTGGAACAGTTTGCGGCTCATCTCGACAGATGGCTGATTGAGCCGGAACAACCGGCTTTGATCCACGGCGATGTGTGGACAACTAATGTGCTGGCAAATGCGGAATGCGTCACGGCTTTTCTCGATCCGGCAATCTACTATGCGGATCCGGAGATCGAGCTGGCGTTTACGACGTTGTTCCATACGTTTGATCGTCCATTTTATGAGCAGTATGCTGCCATTCGGCCGATACGAGACGGTTTTTTTGAGGAAAGGTGTGACATTTACAACCTTTATCCGCTCCTCGTCCACGTCCGTTTGTTCGGTGGCGGCTATGTCGATGCCATGTCGCGGACTTTGCAGCGGTTCGGTTTTTGAGCGCATTGTGACCAAACGCTATATGAGACGATTGATCGATCGATTTAAGCCCGGTGATGCGGTCGAAATCACGTTTGCCGGTGGCACAGGGGAAAATTGGCTTGCGGGACAGGTTGTTGCTCTCGATGCACCCGGCGTATGGGTGCGGTTGGCGGATGGGCGTCATTTCTTCGTGACCAATACGCGCCGCATTCGTTCAAAAATGTCATGATGAAACCCGAGGTAGCGGCACAACTCATTGCGCTGAATCACACATTTTATACGCAGTTTGGCACCGCGTTTGCAGTCAGTCGCCGCCGTCCGTGGTCGGGATTCGGCCGATTAGCTCAGGCACTGCCTCAACCTTGTGACCGTTTTCTCGATGTGGGCTGTGGCACCGGCCGCTTGGGACAGTATCTGCTCGAAGAGAATGCAATTGCGACATATATTGGGGTCGATTTTAGCGTGCCTTTGTTGGCAGCTGGCCCGCAGCACAAGGCCATGACATATTTCCAGCGCGACATCACAATGCCGGGAGTCTTGGCTGATCTCGGTTACTTTACCGGTATGGCGTGTGTGGCGACAATGCAGCACATTCCCGGTGCAGCGCGACGCGCTCAATTGTTGCGTGAGATGGCGGTGCAATTGGAGCCGGGCGGACGGTTGATTCTGGTCAACTGGCAATTCATGGATAGTGATCGACAACGTCGCAAGCTGCTGCCGTGGTCGGCAGTCGGCTTGACAGGAAGCGATGTGGAACCGGGCGATTATCTACTTTCATGGCACCGTGGCGGAGCGGGACGGCGTTATGTCAGCCTGATTGACGCTGCGGCGACGGAAGTTCTGGCAGCTTCGGCCGAACTGCAAATCATCGATCAATTTCGCGCTGACGGTCGCGAAGGCGATCTCAATCTCTACACCATCATGATTCCCCGCAGCGATTACCGCAAAGCTGCATACGAGACTTGAGCGCATAGCATAATTGTCGTTTCGCAGCTTCGCATAGTTCACTTATAGTCAATGCCGGATCGACCGGTTTCATGTGTCGTAATCGGCCGAAGTTGACACTTTTTCGACGCAAATGCTACAATCACCCTACGGAGGCACACCGAAATGAGTGTTCGAGAGCAAATAAATGCCGACCTGAAAACGGCGATGAGAGCGGGTGATACCGATACGCGTGATACGTTGCGGTCGCTCAACGCGGCCATTAAACAGACAGAAGTAGACAGCGGCGAAGAACTCGATGACAGTGGCGTGATGGCTGTACTCAGCAAGCAGGCCAAACAACGCCGGGAGAGTATTGTCGACTATGAAAAGGCAGGCAGATCTGATCTTGTTGTCGTTGAGCAGCGTGAGCTGGCTGTCATTGAACGGTATTTACCGCAAATGATGAGCCGTGCAGAAATTGAGGTGGTCGCCGCTGGAGTCATAGAGGAACTTGGTGTAACCGATGTGCGTGGAATGGGACAGGTCATGGGTCGATTGATGCCGCAGTTGCGCGGCAAGGCAGATGGTCGCTTGATTAACGAGGTTGTCAACGATCTGTTACGCGAAAAGGAAAGTTGAGCACGTTGTGTTCACAGTGAGTCGTTTATGACGCCGTCGGAAACTGCATCGGCCGATTCCAGAATGCGTTTGCAAAACATGCTGCAAGCGTGGCTACCGTGGGTATACACAGTAGCGTTATCGCTTGTGCTGACGCTCATTCTGTCTGCCAGTCTGACCAACCCCACTGCACTCGATTTGCAGGAAGGTGACATCGCTCAGGAAACGATTGTCGCCACACAAAACAAGTCTTATCTGAGCGATGTCCTGACGGAGCGGGCGCGTGCAAACGCAGCGACCGCAGTTGACGAAGTGTATTCGTCGATAGATCGCGATATCGGCCGAACCCAAGACGGCTTTGCTCGTGAGGTATTCGATTTCATCAAAGTTGTGCGCAATGATACGTCGGCTACGCTAGAACAGAAGATCGCGACGTTGCAGGCAGTTGAAGGCGTTGACGTGGATGCTGAGACGGCAACCAGCCTGCTGACTATGAGTGATGCCGATTTTGACACGGTGCGCGGGCAGGTGTCAACGATAATCGGCCGATTGATGAGCAGCGAAATCAGAAATGACGGCAACTACGACTTCGCTAATCGCGTGAGCCGGGAATTGGGTTTTGGGCTAAGCGAAACACAAGAAGCCGTCGTGATGAACCTGGCGACTCAGTTTATCATTCCCAACAGCTTCCTGAATGCTGAAGAAACAGCCACGTTGCGCGAAGATGCCAGTGCCCAGGTAGATTCCGTCACCAAAACTATCATTCAAGGCGATAATGTCGTTGTTGCAGGTCAGGAAGTTCGACCCGAACATATAGAAGCGTTGGCACAATTGGGGCTGTTGCAGTCAACGACGAATTGGGAAATCGTCGGCCGCATCGCTTTGGTGACATTTTTGTGTGTCACCGTATGCATGTTGTATTGGCGTCAATTCAATCTGCCGCGATACCATGGACAGCGTTATATTGTTTTGCTGTCGAGTCTGGCTATCATCTTCGTTGTTTTGGCGCGTTTTATGTTGACGCAGCAGCAGATGTTTGTCCAGCTTCTTTTCCCTGCGGTAGCGTTGGCGATGCTGGTTGCCGTTATCTTCGACGTGCGTTTTGCTGCCATCATTATGCTGGCGTTGGGTGGCATTGGTGGGTATGTTGCCGGCAATTCACTGGAAACGGCATTTTATATTGTTGTCGGCAGTTTAATGGCGATCTTCTCTCTGCGCCGAATTGAGCGTATCAACGGCATATTTCGCGCCGGACTCATTGCCGGCATCGGCAATATTCTCGTCGTCATCGCATTTAACGCGACGCCGCAGGTTGACTTGTTCGATTTTTCCGTGTTGTTGGGTCTGGCACTGACTAACGGATTGCTGGCTGCCAGCTTGACCATTGCAGGATTTTATATCATCGGCAATGTGCTCGGTATTATCACTACGCTGCAATTACAGGAATTGTCCCATCTCGACCATCCATTACTCAAGGAATTGTTGCGCCGGGCGCCGGGCACCTATCATCACAGTATTATGGTTTCGAACCTTGCCGAACAGGCAGCGGAACGTATTCATGCCAATGCGTCGCTAGTCCGTGTCGGCGCTTTCTATCATGACATCGGCAAGATGACGCGACCGCCGTTCTTTACGGAAAACCAGGAAGGGATCAATCCACATGATCAACTCGATCCCTACAGCAGCGCACGCATCATCATTTCGCATGTGAGTGACGGTCTGAAACTGGCGCAACAGCACCGGCTGCCGCAACAAGTTCAGGAGTTTATTGCTACCCATCACGGTAACCGTGTTTTGAAAGGGTTTTACAAGAAAGCCCGCGCGCTGGAGAGTGATCCGGATTCAGTTGATATGGCTCGTTTTCGCTATCCCGGCCCGTTGCCGACCTCACGCGAAACGGGTCTGGTAGCAATGGCGGATACGCTGGAGGCGGCATCGAGCGCTATCCAGCCTAATAACGAGGCGGCAGTCGAGAAGTTGGTGAACACGTTGATTGATGAAATCTTGCAGGAAGGCCAGTTGGATCATTCAGGCCTTTCTCTTGGTGATATCAAGGCGGCACGGGAATCGTTTATCGACACGATGAAAGGACGTTTCCATATTCGTGTGCGCTATGAAGGGAATGAAGCTATTGAAGCGCAGAACAGGCCGGCTGTCCTAGCGCCGCCGACCCATCGCGTGACTGAAATGGAAGCACTGCCGTCACGGTCGGAATTGCCGCCGGTGGTGCGGGATTCGGCCGAAATGCCCACAACCGACCCGTCTGTTGCCGCAACCCAGAGCCAATGATCCCGTATGAGATTGACATTCAAATTGATGTCGATGTGCCGGACGGAATTGAAACCGTGCTGTCGGATGCGGTCACAATGACCTTGACCCACGAAGGTGTGGCGCCGTCTGCTTCTATGGCGCTGCTGTTGACCGATGACGAAACGGTGCAGATGCTGAATCGCACCTATCGGGACGTGGACAAGACGACCGATGTGCTCAGTTTTGCCGACGGAGAGCCATTATATCCGGATGGGCCACTGTATTTGGGAGATGTCGCCATTTCAATACCACAGGCAGCGCGGCAGGCAGAAAAGTGGGGACACTCACTTGATGCCGAGTTATGTTTACTCACGGTACACGGTACGCTGCATTTGTTGGGATATGATCATGGGGATTCGGCCGAAAAAGCAGCCATGTGGTATGCACAAAAAACCATATTGACCAAACTCGGATCATCCCTCACTATGCCCCGAGAAGACGAATGAGCGCCAAAGAACCGCAACAGCAGCCATTTTCGATGATGGCCCGCGCGCGCAGTTTTCGCTACGCATTTGCCGGATGGTGGTATGTTTTGCGCACCCAACAAAACGCCTGGATTCACGGCGTAGTTTCTATTGGCGTTGTTCTTGTCGGATTATGGCTCGGACTATCGCGTACTGATTGGGCTATTCTGATCATTACCATCACCATTGTCTGGATCGCTGAATTCATGAATACGGCGCTTGAGGCCATTATCGATATGCTCATGCCTGACTATCATCCGCTAGCCAAAGTAGCCAAAGATGTGGCAGCCGCAACTGTCCTCGTCGGTGCATGTAGCTCTGTGTTGGTTGGACTGCTCATTCTTGGCCCACCATTATGGCTACGCCTCACCGGCTAAAGCAGATCGGTGTAAGCAAGAGATAAATGCAATCAGTGCTGCTTGACCAACCTCGGCGGCTTTGTTAGAATTCCGGGTCTTGTGGTTTGTTCACCACGAGTAGGTAACGCATGTTTGAATCACTTGGAAATCGACTTCAGGGCGTCTTTGACGGCCTGCAAAGACGCGGCAAGCTAACCGAAGCCGATGTCGATGCTGCCATGCGTGAAGTGCGTCTCGCACTGCTCGAAGCCGATGTCAACTTCAAAGTTGTTAAGCAATTTGTCAAACGCGTGCGTGAGCGTGCTGTCGGCGTCGAGGTGATGCAGACGATTACACCGGGTCAGCAAGTGGTCAAAATTGTCCACGAAGAACTGATCAACACGCTGGGTGAGCCGGGGCGACTTGAATTAGGATTGCAAAATCCAACAATTATTATGCTGGTCGGATTGCAGGGTTCCGGCAAGACGACTACCGCCGCCAAATTGGCACTACATTTGCGCAAAAAAGGCAGTCGTCCCTATCTCGTCGCGGCTGACGTTTATCGCCCGGCTGCTATTGATCAGCTCCAGGCACTCGGTCGTCAACTGGATATTCCTGTCTACGATGAAGGCGTTAATGGTCGTCCGCCGACTATTTGTGCCAACGGTGTTGCCAAAGCGCGTGAGTCAGGTGCTACCGTTGTACTCTTGGACACGGCAGGTCGTCTCAACATCGATGACATGATGATGGACGAGATCAAAGCAATTAAAGCTGCTACCGACCCGATTGAAGTGATTCTGGTGGCTGATGCGATGACAGGTCAGGAAGCTGTGCGCGTAGCGACCGACTTCAACAATGCGGTTGGCCTAACCGGTCTGATCATGACCAAAGTCGATGGTGACGCCCGCGGTGGCGCCGCTATCTCAATGCGTGAAGTAACCGGTGTACCGATCAAGTATCTGGGTACGGGTGAAAAACTGGATGGTCTGGAGTTGTTTCACCCTGATCGCATGGCAAGCCGCATTCTGGGCATGGGCGATGTGCTGACGCTCATAGAGCAAGCGTCGGAGCAGCTAGACGAGGAAGAGACGCAGCGTGCGGGCGAGCGCCTGATGAGCGGTAAGTTCGACCTTGAAGATTTCTTGCAACAGATGCAGCAGATCAAGAAGTTGGGCCCGTTAGGCAAGGTGCTGGGTATGCTGCCGGGAATGGGCCAGATGATGAATGATGTCGATTTATCTGGAGCAGAGGGTGAATTGAAGCGTGTCGAGGCAATTATTTATTCGATGACACCGAAAGAACGCCGCAATCCGCGCCTGCTTAAAGCGAGCCGCAAGCGCCGCATTGCTGCCGGATCCGGTACGTCTGTACAAGAAGTGAATCAATTGTTGCGGCAATTCCGCGAAATGCAGACAATGATGAAGCAGTTGAAGAGTAGCGGTGCAGGACGACGCGGCGCATTGAGTAATCTTCTTGGTGGCAAATTTTGATTTTGACTGAGTTGACGATGTGTTGACTCTTTTTGGACAAGCTTGGATAATTTTCTGATTGAAATGGAGAACGTGATACTATGTTGAAAATTCGTCTGACTCGCCGGGGCAAAAAGCGCCAGCCGAGCTATCGTGTTGTTGTCGCCGATGCAGAAGCGCCGCGCGACGGTCGCTTTGTGGAGAGCATTGGTTATTACGATCCGCTGGTTGATCCCGTCGATTACAAGATTGCTGAGGATCGGGCATTGTATTGGCTGAGCGTCGGTGCGCAGCCGACTGATGCTGTGCGCGGTCTTTTGACACGTCAGGGTACCTACGAGCGCTTGACGCGCGTGCATCAAGGTGAAGGCATTGATGCGCTGGCTGCTGAATTTTATGGTGTTACAGTCGTTGAAGAAGTGATTGCAGAGGAAGCGGTCGTTGAGGCTGAACAGACCGAAGAAGCTGAAGAAACAGGTGGTTTCCTGGCTGCGGTAAAGGATGCAGTTGAAGATGCGGTTGAAGATGTCATCGATTTTTTTGACGGTGACGATGAGGATACTGAAGACGACAGCGAGGCTGAAGACGACAGCGAGGCTGATGATTCGGCCGATTCCGACGAAACACCCGATACCGAGTAGCCCGTTTAGGTGCCAAAATAGTTATGAGTGACGCGAGATTTTCCGACACAGTCGCATACATTGTCAAAGCACTCGTCGATAACCCGGACCAGGTAGAAGTGCGCGAGATCGACGAAGATGCGTCGTTGTTACTTGAAGTGCATGTTGCTTCTGGTGATATGGGACGTGTCATTGGCCGTGGTGGCCGCGTGATCAATGCGATTCGCACTGTGGCACAGGCGATGGCATCCGATGATGACATGCGTATTCAGGTGGAATTGGCGGAGTGAACCGCTCCAGGAATAGATAGTGGTGAGTCGAGCAAGACGAAATCGACGGGGCTCGGCGGCAGTGTCCGCTGAGCCTCGTTTTTTGGTCATCGGCCGAATTACGAAGCCACACGGTGTGCGTGGTGAAGTGCGCGTTGCCGTCCACACTGATGTCCCTGAGCGGTTTACATGGTTGGAACAGGTATACGTTTCGGCCGATGAGTGGGACGATGCCCCTCAACTGCACAGCGTTGAAAGCGTGCGCTCGCATGGCGAAGTTGTATTGCTCAAGCTAGTCGGATGTGATGATCGCGAATCGGCCGATGCGCTACGCGGACATTGGCTGCAAGTGCCGATCGATGAAGCTGTTCCGTTGAATGACGGTGAAGTTTATTTGTTTCAGTTGCTCGGTCTGGCCGTTGAAAGTGAGAGTGGTGAACAATTAGGTACAGTAACGGAATTAATTGAAACCGGCTCAAATCTCGTTTTTGTCGTCACCGGGCCGGATAGCGAACTCCTGTTGCCTGATATTGATCAGGTTATCCTGGCACTCGATGTGGCTGCCAAACACATGAAAGTTCGGCTTTTGCCTGGCTTGCGCTGATGCCAATTGTGTGAAAACAGAGTTCAGACACGTGCCACAACGCTTGACAAAGCCGGAAAGACCGCTATTTTAGACTAATGTCTGATGTAAAGTATTGGCTGGGTTTTAATTTGGTGAGCGGCATCGGCCCGGCCAAGATACAGGCGCTGCTGGATCGCTTTGATGATCTGGAGCAAGCTTGGTATGCCAATGTGGGTGCACTGTACGCATTGGGCATCGACAAACGCACGTTAGAAAACCTGGTTGCGGCCCGCGAGGCGTTGGATTTGGATGCAGAACTGGCGCGGATTGAACGGGCCGGATTGCGTCTACTGACATGGCAATCGGCCGATTATCCGCGTTATTTGCGTGAAGTTCCCATGGCACCGCCTGTTCTCTACATGCGCGGCGAATTGTTATCGGCCGATGAGTGGGCCATTGCCGTGGTCGGTACACGCCGCTTGACTGCCTACGGACGGCAGGTGGCGCGTGAACTAACACTGGGTCTGGCACGCAGCGGTATTACCGTCATCAGCGGTCTGGCACGCGGTATCGATTCACTGGCGCACAAAACCGCCATTGAAGCCGGTGGGCGCACCATTGCGGTACTCGGTTCCGGGCTAAATCAGATCTATCCGCCTGAAAATCGGCGTTTGGCAGAACAGATCGTGGCGGGGCACGGTGCCTTGATTTCTGAGTATGCCCTCGATACCCCGCCCGATGCCAGGAATTTTCCGCCGCGCAATCGCATTATCAGCGGATTGTCACTGGGCACAATTGTTGTTGAAGCAGGTGAACGTAGCGGCGCTTTGATCACAGCCTCATTTGCGCTGGAGCAGAATCGCGAGGTTTTTGCTGTGCCCGGTCCGGTGACGAGCAAGGCCAGCAAAGGTACCAACCGGCTGATTCAGGAAGGTGCGAAGTTGGTTACGTCTATCGAGGATGTGTTGGAAGAATTGAATTTGACGCAGGCGACACAACAGCAAGCTGTGCAGTTGTTTATGCCGGAATCGGCCGAAGAAGCGTTGTTGCTGCGTCATTTAGTGGATGAACCGACGCATGTCGATGAATTGAGTCGACAATCGGGCTTGCCGACGGCACTGGTCAGCAGCACACTGACGTTGATGGAATTGAAAGGCATGGTGCAGCAGGTTGGCGGCATGAAATACGTGATGTGCCGAGAAGACGGGCCGGTCTATACCGTATCGGCCGATAAGCAGTGAGTGCCGGTCGCTGCAAACGGTGCCGGAGCAGCCGCGGTTTTGGTCGATACAGACCTCGAGTTACAGGATGAACCCGGTTCCCGACCCAGTAAATTTGCTTGTTGGAGCTTAGATACATCAAATGAAAGTTGTGATTTTTGCCGGTGGCAGTGGCCGCAGATTGTGGCCGATCAGCCTCAAGGCATCACCTAAACAATTCGAACCGATTATCGGTGACAAATCAACCGTACAGCTTGCCGTTGACCGCGTTCTTGACCTGGTCGGTGCTGAGAACATCTACATATCCACAAACCAGGCATATTTGCCGATCATTGCCGCACAACTGCCGATGATTCCGACCGAAAACCTGATCGGTGAGCCGACACGGCGCGATTTGGCGGCGGCGGTTGGGTTGGCCATGGTACATTTGGCCCGTGCGGGCGCAACGGATGAACCGGTCGCCATTTTATGGGGCGACAACTACATGGACGCGGTACCTACTTTCCAACGCGTTTTGCAGACGGCAGGTCGCCTCATCACGGCCGATCGCGCTCAGATCACGTTTATGGGTGAAACACCGCGATTTGCCAACGATCAATTGGGCTGGATTGGGCTTAACGGTCGTGCCGGTGAAGTTGAAGGGTTATCATATTACGGCTTTGGTTCGCTCACCTATCGTCCCGCTTCGGCCGAATGTCGGCGTATGTTCGCTGCCGGATCGCATGTCTGGAATACTGGCTACTTCGTGACGACGGTGGCTTATATCCAGGCACAATATGAGCGCCACGCGCCAGAGATGTGGGCAAGTTTGACACAAATTGGTGCGTCAATTGGCACAAATCGCTATGATGAGACATTGCAGCGCCTGTATCCGACACTCGACGTGATCAGTTTTGACGATGCGATTTTGCGGCACATCGATCCGCACGATGCGCTGGTGCTGCATGCCGATATGGGCTGGAGCGATCCCGGCACGTTATACGCATTGAAGGAAGCCATCAACAGTGACGCGACCGCTAATGTGGTACGCGGGCTGGTGGAGGCGTATGAATCGCAAGATTGTCTGCTTTACAACTATGAGCAAGACAAACTACTGGCTGCTGTGGGACTGGAAGGCATGATTGTCGTCAATACAGATCATGCCGTGCTGGTCGTTCATAAGGACAGCATCCCCTTAGTGAAAAAACTAGTCAATGGTATGGTAGGTACGGAATTGGAGCTGTATACGTGATTCCGGAAACCGGTTTTCCAGTGGTCAACCGGTTTCAAGAACCATGACATCGCCGTCTTTCCCAGTTGGCTATTGAATGACAACGCAATATGGTGTGGCTAACCGATGACCCATTACGGTCAGCCCGGTTTGCCTGCAAGAACTTTATTTATGAGTGAAGAAATCATTGGTTATTGTTTGAAGTGTAAAGAACATCGCGTGATGGAAAACCCGCAAGCGGAATGGGCTGCCAATGGCAGTCCGGCGACGCGCGGTACGTGTACTGTGTGCGGGACAAATATGTACAAGCGCGGTCATACGTCCATGCATGATAACTTGCCTAAACCCGATCCTGAAACGCTGCGTGCCAACGCCAAACCCAAGAAAACGCGTGGTAAAAAAACGCGTGGCAAGAAGTCGAAATCAAAGGCTAAAAGCAAGTCGAAATCTGCCGGAACGACTGCGCGCCGTTCCGGAAAACTGGTGATTGTTGAATCGCCTGCCAAAGCACGTACCATCAGTAAATATCTGGGCCGTGGTTATACAGTCAAGTCGAGCGTGGGCCATGTGCGTGATCTGCTCAAGTCCCGTTTGAGCGTGGACATCGAGCACGATTACGCGCCGGAATATCGCGTGCCGAACGATAAACGCGCAGTCGTCAAGGAACTGAAAGCGGCAGCGGCAGGCGCTTCTGAGATTTTTCTGGCTACCGACCCTGATCGTGAAGGTGAGGCGATAGCGTGGCATGTGTTGGAATCGGCCGAAATCGATCCCGACCGTACCAAACGCGTCGTTTTCCACGAAATCACCAAGCCGGCCATTCTGGAAGCGTTTGATCATCCGCGTGAAATCGATATGGACCGCGTCGATGCGCAGCAAGCACGCCGTATTCTGGACCGCCTGGTCGGCTACAAACTCAGCCCATTGCTATGGCGCAAAGTCGCCGGGCGGCTGTCGGCGGGGCGTGTGCAATCGGTCGCTGTGCGGCTGGTAGTTGAGCGCGAACGCGAAATCGAGAGCTTTGAGCCGGAAGAATATTGGACCATTGATGCCATTCTCGACCGGCAGAAAATCAAAAAAGCAGACACTTTCAAGGCGCGTCTCCATAGAATTGACGGACAGGAGCCGGAACTAAAAGTTGAGGCAGAGGTCACGCCGCATGTTGCCGCGCTGAATTCGGCCGAATGGACCGTGGGCAAAGTCAAAGTCGGCACGCGTACGCGCAAACCGGCCGCCCCGTTTACGACGAGTACCTTGCAGCAGGAAGCATCGCGCAAACTCAACTTCGGCACGTCCAAGACGATGCGCATCGCGCAGCAGCTTTACGAAGGAGTCGACATCGGTGCCGGCGAACGGGAAGGGTTGATCACCTATATGCGCACCGACAGTGTGACCGTCTCGGCGCAGGCGCAGGCAGAAGCACGTGACTATGTGACGGCGCGTTACGGTGCCGATCACTTGCCGAAGAAACCGCCGATCTATCGCACCCGTTCCAAAGCGGCGCAGGAAGCGCACGAGGCGGTGCGCCCGACTGCGGTGATGCGCATCCCCTCACAAATCAAGAGTGAGCTATCGCGTGATCAATACCGTCTTTACCGGCTGATTTGGTCACGCTTCATCGCGTCGCAAATGGCGCCGGCACAATACGATACGGTGATGGCTGATATCTATGCCGGAAAAGCTGAGGTTGCGGTGACCAAACGGCGCTATCATTTCCGCGCCAGCGGATCGACCTTGCGCTTTGCCGGTTTTCTGGCGGTCTACGAAGAAACACGACCGACTGACCGGCCGGATGATGATGAAAATAAGGTTTCGGCCGATTTGCAGACCAACGAATTGCTCGATTTGGTCAAATTGCTGCCGGAACAGCATTTTACGCAGCCGCCGCCACGCTATTCTGAAGCGTCCCTGGTTAAAGCCCTCGAAGAGAACGGCATCGGCCGACCAAGTACCTATGCCAGCATCATTTCCACCGTGCAATCACGCGGCTATGTCGAGCGCGACAAAAAGCGCCTGTACGCAACGCCGACGGGCAAAATCGTCAACGATCTGCTGGTCGAGTATTTCCCGCGTGTACTGTCGGTTGACTTTACGGCCGAACTCGAAACGCAGTTGGACGAAATTGTCGACGGCAAGCCCTGGGTTCCGGTTGTCGATACGTTTTACAAGCGTTTCGAGGAACATCTGAAGATTGCCGATGAGCAGATCGAAAAAGTTGATTTGGAACGCGCTGCGCCGGAACCGGTAGGGCGTGCCTGCCCGTCATGCGAAGACGGTGAATTGATTTACCGCGACGGGCGCTATGGCCGTTTTATCGGTTGTAACAACTTCCCCAAATGCCGCTATACTGAGCAGATTCTGGTAAAAGTCGGTGTGACATGTCCGGTAGGCGGTGGTGAGCTGATCGAACGGCGCACGCGTAAGGGCCGCATTTTCTACGGCTGTGCCCGCTATCCCGACTGTGAGTTCACGAGTTGGAAAAAGCCTGTTGGCGTAGACGGCAGCGAAATCGTCGTCGATGCGGGTAAAGAGCGGACGGCTTGTGTGGCATGTGGGTTGAAGGAGGGTGTTTCGGCCGAAATGCCGGAATTGCTGCGGTAGGCACGCTATAGCTCACCGCAGTCGATGTGTTCCAGAAGTTGGATGCTTTGCACAGCCGTTTGAACAATTGGTTTTAGTGGACTACAATTTGCGGGACTTCAGTGGCCACATAAGCGTCGAGATCAGGAAATACATGTGAAACAATCAGATCCGTCCCGCAACCGACAATCAGATAGCGCTCTAATTTCCGTTTACCGTACCCAAATGCAGCAATCGGCCGAGATGCCCTGGCTGGCTGCCTTGTTGCTCAAGCGTGCCCGGCGTTTGCAAAATCGTACATCGTACTTTCGCCGGCAACTGAACGGGTTGCCCCGTCGTTGGCGGCGGCGTTTGCAGCGTGCTTTTGCCACAGGCATTGTTGGGGCCGCTTTCCTGCTCGCTCTTGGCCCCACCCCCAGCATCCACGCGGCCACCATTACCGTTGACCCCGGCGCATCCGGCATCGTCGTCGATGGTTACTGCTCCCTGGTGGAAGCCATCCACAACGCCAACGACACCACCACGGGCCAGCCCTATGGCGACTGCGACACGGGCGATCCCGCCGGGGCGGACACAATTGTCCTGACCGGCAACACCTACACCTACACCATCACCTATGGCACAGACTCGGCTTTACCCGACATCACCAGTGACATAACGATTACGGGCAGCGGCAGCACTATCGAACGGGACGGCGCCGCAGCCAACTTCCGCCTGATGAAAGTCAACGGTGGTGGCAATCTGACCTTGAACCAGGTTACACTCAGCGGCGGCGATCTCAATGCGACGGGTGGGGGGTTGTATGTCAACATTGGGGAAGCGACGATCAATAACAGCACCATCAGCGGCAATTCGGCCAACAATGGTGGGGGGGTTGGTGTCTTCCCCCGGGGCACGCTGACCATCAACAACAGCACCATCAGCGGTAATTCAGCCGGCGCAGGCGGGGGCATATCGGCCGCTAAATTTGGTGATAACAACGCTACCGGCATCAATGTAACGATCAACAACAGCACCATCAGTGGCAATACGGCCGGCGACGGCGGTGGCATTCGCGTCCTTGCCAGAGCCTATTACGCTTTAGCTCAGGTCGCGGTGATGGTGAACAATAGCACCATCAGTGGCAATTCAGCCGCCAATGGTGGGGGCATTCACAACTATACCTACAACTACGGCGGCTACCCATCCCAGGCCACCATCACCCTCAACAACAGTACCATCACGGGAAACTCGGCCGCCAACGGCGGTGGGGTGTACAATCGCAGGGTTAGCGGAACGGCCGACATCACCCTCCATCGCTCGCTCGTCTCCGGCAACGCCGCCTCGGCCAGCGGCGATGAACTGGCTGCCTTGGGTGGCGGCAATATCTACCTGGCCGACTACAACCTGCTTGGCGACAGCAGCCATACGAATGCCCAGGCCTTTTCCGGCGCGACACCCGGCGCATCCGACATCACCGCCACCATTGACGGCACCAATCCCACGCACATATCCGACATCCTGGACACGACTCTGGCGAACAATGGCGGCCCGACGCTGACCCATGCGTTGGTACCGGTCAGCCCGGCGGTGGACGAAGCGCCGGCTGCAGCCTGTGCTGCCGCCCCCATCGACGGCCTGGACCAGACCGGGGCGACGCGCGCCGGCGGGCCGGGCAATGGCGGCAATGAATGTGACATCGGCGCGGTGGAGTATGCTAACCCTAGCTATCCTACCGAAATCAGCCCCACCCCCGGCGCGGCCGGACTCAACGGCTACGATGGCTGTTCGCTGGTGGAAGCCATCATCACCGCCAACACCGATGTGCCCACCGGTGGCTGTCTTGATGTCGGCGGCGCGGACACCATTCCCCTGGCGGGCAACACTTATACGTACACCGCCGCCTATGGTTACTTCGCCGCCCTGCCGGACATCACCAGCGAGGTCACCATTGCGGGCAATGACAGCACCATCGAGCGGGACGGCGGCGCAGCCGGCAATTTTCGCATCATGCGGGTCACCAGCAGCGGCAACCTGACCTTGAACCAGACGACGCTGACGGGCGGCGATTTCGGTGCTGCAGGTGGCGGGCTGGCTATTTACAGCGGGGATGCGACGCTCAACAACAGCACCATCAGCGGTAACTCGGCCTCTAATGGTGGTGGGATCGCTGTCCTGAACCGAGGTACGCTCACCATCAACAACAGCACTGTCAGTGGCAATTCAGCCGGTAGCGGCGGGGGGATTTGGGCGCGGAAAGGCGGCGATAACAACCCCACCGGCATCAATGTGACGGTCAACAACAGCACCATCAGTAGTAATTCGGCGTCATATGGCGGCGGCATCTTCAGCCGTGCCGAATCTTACTATGCAGACACCCTGGTGGCGGTGACGGTCAACAACAGCACCATCAGCGGTAATACGGCCATTCAGAAGGGCGGCGGTATTTTCAATTTCGCCTACGATTATTCCGGCCACCCAACCCAGGCCCTGGTCACCCTCAACAACAGCACCATCACCGGCAACTCCGCCGCCAACGGGGGTGGGGTCTACACGGGCAGATTAAGCGGCACAGCGAGCACCTATCTCCATCGTTCGCTCGTCTCCGGCAATTCGGCCGGAACCGGCGATGAACTGGCTTCTGCGGGGGGCGGCAACATCTACCTGGCCGACTACAACCTGCTCGGCGACAGCAGCCATACCAACGCCGAGGCCTTTTACTATGCTTCGCCCGGCGCTTCCGACATCACCGCCACCAGCAATGGCACCAATCCCACCCACCTGTCGGACATTCTCGTTACCACACTGGCCAACAACGGTGGCCCGACGTTGACCCATGCCCTGGTGCCGGTCAGCCCGGCGGTGGACGAAGCGCCCGCCGCCGCCTGCGCCGCCTCACCGATTAACGGCCTGGACCAGACCGGGGCGACGCGT
>JAMLHW010000003.1 GCA_023954475.1 Anaerolineae bacterium | reverse complement strand
TGGCGGGTCACTGCTCCTGGTGCGCGGGTTGGCAACCCGCGTTACGCGTCCGGCTCGCGGACGTAGACGACGCCGTCTGTCACTTTGACGGCATACGTCGGCACCGGCTGCGACGCAGGCAGCGACAGCGCCTCGCCGCTACGCAGGTCAAAGCGCGCACCGTGGCGCGGGCACTCGATCTCGCACGTCGTCGTGTCCACGACACCTTCTGCCAGCGGGCCGTCGTCGTGCGTGCAGCGGTCTTCAATCGCGTACAATTGATCGCCCACACGGATCAGCGCCACCGTCTCATACGCAAAATCGTAGAAAAACGGTTCGCCTTCAATAATTTCGTCAAATCGTGCTACTTCAATCCAATTGGTCATGTGATTTGGGACTTCTCAGAAACCGAGTTTTTGACAAAAACTCGGTTTCTCAGTTCTGCACTGTCTACTCGTGTGCGCGCATCTCGGATGGGTCAGGCATGCCGTACGCGCCCGCTTTGAGCACTTTCAGCGACAGCAGCGCGCATTTGACGCGCATCATGCTCAGTTGAATGCCGAGCAACTCTAACAACTGATCCTTGTCGAAGTTGCGCACTTCTGCCAGCGTTTTGCCCTTGATCTCGTCGGTGAGCAAACTCGCCGCCGCCTGGCTGATGGCGCAGCCGTCGCCACTCCATTTGACGTCCGCCACGCGATTGTCATCGTCCAGCACAACATCGATGCGAATGACGTCGCCACAGAGCGGATTGTCTTCCTCATAGGTGAAGCTCGGCCGATCAATTTCACCATAATTGAGCGGATTTTCGTATAAATCAATAATTTGCTCGCGATACATGTCCTGACTCATTTTACCTTCTCCAGCCAATCAGTCTACGCCCTTATTATACTGTAACGGAAGATTTCAGAAGCCTGGCTTTTGCTATGAGTAGCATTTGCACCAGACAGAAAAGCCAGGCTTCTTTTGTTACACAGTACTTATCGTACTACCAGATGGCTATTTCGAGAATAGGACGCAACTATTCACCATGAACCAGTTAAGATAAACACAAATCAGCGGCCTATTTCACGTCTCCATGCACTATGCTAACAGAGCTGTGTCAACTTTCCCTCAGACGGGGTTCAAAGACACGCTCCAGCGCGATACCAACCATGGCGAAGGCGAAACCGGTGATAAACAGCAGAGCCAGCGGCGCGATGACTAAATGAACCGCGTCGGTATGCACGCCGTACGACAACGCCGCCACGACCAGCTTGCCCCATGTCGGCAGCAACGGGTCGGTGAGGCCGAGAAAAGCCAGCGTCGCTTCCAAAAACACAAACGTCGGCACCATGATGATCAACTGCGGAATCAGCACGGTGACGATGCGCGGCAGCATGTAGCGGACCACGATGCGCCCGTCGCCGGCGCCGTAAGCGCGTGCCGCCTCGATGTAGGGTGCGCTGCGCACCTGCAAGAAGGTCGCGCGGTATGTTTTCACCATTCGGCCGAAAACAGTCAGCAGCACCGTAACCACCAGAATCACGACAATGCTGCGCGAATACAGCGTAAACACCATCAAACTCACGGCAAATGCCGGCAAAATCAGACTGATTTCAGTCAGCAGTTGAATAATGCGGTCCACCAGGCCGCCATACCACGCGCCGGCCGCCGCAATCAACATACTGCCCACCGACGTCGTCACGGCCAGTATAATGCCGAAAGTCAGCGCCACCGGCGTACCCCACAACAGCGCGATCATCAAATCGCGTCGCTGCGTGTCGGTGCCGGCCAATCCATACACCTGCCCCATAATCGTCACGTCAACGTCGAGGTCAGAATCCGGCTCGAAATGCAACGCTTCAATGCGTAGCGTGTAGGTTCCCGGCAGTGGTTGCGCGCTGTCGCCTTCCGGACCTTGAAACAACGCCTGCAACGGAAAGTCGCTGCGCAGCCGGCGTTTGAGACGATCATCGCGACTGACGTAGTACGTTTCGGCCGAACGTGGCTGAAAACTGGTCAGCTCCCGCTCCCTGCCATCCGGCCAGGTCCACCAGATAGTGACGTGTGGCCCCCGCTCTTCGTATTGGGCGGTCACATCGACGACGATTTCCTGAGGGTAGTCGCCGTAATCATAATCGAACGTAAACGGCATAACGACTTCGGTAGTGCCTTCACTCACCGCGGTCGTTTGTTTGTTTTCGGCCGAATCGGCCGAACTAAACGCAAACGTAGGCGGCAAATCATCGCTGCGGAACCAATTGACCCACGTCGGAAAAGCGTCACGCGGATTGCGAATCCACACATCGCCGTCACCGCGCCACAACGAGACGGCCTCGGAATAAGGAATGGCAAACACGGTGTAAACGGACACGAGCAGCAACAAGCCGATGATGACCAGACCGATGACGGCTGACGGATAGTGTCGCAGCGCCTCCAATGTGCGCCAGGTTCCCTGTGCCAGCCGCTTACCGGCAGCCGCGAGATCGGCAAAATGAATAGATGGGAAAGTAATTTTCGGCCGATGCAGGTTTTTGAAACGAAATCGGCCGAAGCCTTCTCCTCTATTTCTCGTCGGTTCCTTCTCACTGCCAACGCGCACACGCGGATCAATCACCACATACAAAATATCGAGCAGCAATACCGTAATCGCCACCAAATAGGCAAACGTCGTCACCACCGCAACAATCATCGGCGTGTCATAGATGTTCAGCGCCGTGATAAACAGGCGTCCCAGACCCTGCACATTGAAGAAATACTCGAGCGCAATCAGTTCCTGCCATAGCAACACGACCAGCAAGCCAAAACTCGTCAACAAAGCCGGCAATGCAGGCCGAATGATGTAACGGCGGTCAATCAAACGCTTCGGCATCCCTTTGGCATAAGCCATATCGACATAATCTTCATGACTGTACGTCTGAAAATAACTGCGCCAGATAAAAACAGTTTGGAACAATCCCGACAACAAAATGGCAATAAACGGCAGGAGCAGATGCCTACCCAACACGACCAACTGCGCCCAGCGTAGATCGCCCGGCAACGTATCAAATGTGCCGCCGGGCGAAAAACCAAAAAACCGCAAAGAGAATACGGTGAGCAAGATACCGTATACCCACGCCGGAGCGGCCGAAATTGGCGAAAGTAAGATGAACACGCGATCGACAAGACTGCCCTGGCGGCGATTCAATGCCAGCGCGATGAACACCGATACCCCAAAGACAAACACATTCGCCGTGCCGAATACCAGCAAACTGCGCGACAGATTGTCGACAATGACGCCTCCTACACTCTTGCCGCCGGCGTTGAGGCCGTATGCCCGTGCTCGCTCCGGCTCCCCCCAGTTAAGGGTCAATCCGTCACCCAGCCAACGGGCACTGCGCACGAGAAACGGATCATTGAGACCGGCTGCGTCCTGCATCGCCTCAATTGTCTGCTCGGCTGTGGCTAACCGTTCTTCTGACGGCAGGTCGCTCAACCAGCCGCCAAGCAGCATGAATCCAACCTGCTCCTCGATACGGGATGCGATAATGGTATCGACGTAGCCGCCGAAATTGGCAATGATGATGGTGAGGTAGACGGCGGCAACAACGGCAACGATCAACGTCGCAATGCGCGTGAGCAGAAATCGCGCTATGTTGCGCCACGTATTGGTGCGGGGCGTAACTGTTTGGGAAAGTGTACTGTCTTTTGAGCTGAGCGGAACGGCCATGATGTCTGCCGGTACAGAAACCGACTTTTACAGCAGCCCGGTTTCTCACATGTCGGCTATTCTAGCCGAAAGACGCGTCGGACACGATGCAGACCGGCAACGAGTTTATCGACTTCTTCGGTGGTCGTGTGCACGTAGAAACTGGCTCGTGCTGTGGCATTGATACCACAAATCTGATGCAGTGGCATCGCGCAGTGATGTCCGGCACGCACGGCGATGCCATCTTCATCGAGTAATTGGGCGATGTCATGCGGGTGCGCACCATTCAGCGTAAACGCTGCCACACCGGCACGTTGACTTGCTCCCGGCCCCAAAATCGTCAATCCCGGCACGTCGCTGAGTGCTTCAACGGCATAATTGACGATGAACTGCTCGTGAGCGTGCACATTTTCCATGCCCAGGCCGGTCAGATAGTCAACGGCTGCACCCAGGCCGATGGCTTCTGCAATCGCCGGTGTGCCGGCTTCAAACTTATGCGGTAGGTCTGCCCAGGTCGATTTGTCCAGCCCGACGCGTCGAATCATGTCCCCGCCGCCCATAAACGGTGGCATCGATTCGAGCAATTCGCCCTTGCCGTAGAGGATACCGATGCCGGTCGGCCCACACATTTTGTGCGCTGAAAACGCCATGAAGTCACAATCCCATGCCTGCACATCCACCGGCATATGTGGCACAGCCTGCGCTGCATCGACCAAGGCCAGCGCTCCGACTGCGTGTGCTGCGTCGACCAGTTCACGTACCGGATTGATCGTGCCAAACACATTGGAAACGGCAGTGAAGGCGAACAGTTTGGTCTTATCGCTCAACAATTCTGGCAACTTTGCCATGTCGAGCGTGCCGTCTGAGCGGAACGGGACATGACGCAGGGTGGCGCCTGTCATGTCGCTGATCAATTGCCACGGCACGATGTTGGCGTGGTGCTCCATGGCGGTGATCAGGAGTTCGTCGCCGGGCTGCAACTGTGTGCGTGCCCAACTGTAGGCGACGAGATTGATCGCTTCGGTTGTGTTGCGCGTATAGACGATGGATTCGGCCGATTCTGCATTGATAAACGCCTGCACTTTGCGTCGCGCCGTTTCGTAACCGGTTGTCGCGTCTTCGCTGAGGCGATGAATGCCGCGATGGACGTTGCTGTTGTAGCTGCGATAGAATGCATTCATTGCATCTACGACGACAGACGGCTTCTGTGATGTGGCAGCGCTGTCGAGATAGATTAGCGGCACGCCGGGATGCGCTTCTATGCTGAGAATAGGAAAGTCTGTACGGACTTCTTGAACGTTTAGCATAGGTCTATTGTAGCGTAGCAGTCAGTAGAAAGTAAAAAGTGGGCGACTTTTAGGGCCGCCCACTTTATTATCATTGATCCGATTGTCAATCCGACTGACGGTTAATTGGAACGTGATGGATTCTCGATAGGTACACCGACGAGATTGCCCCATTCGGTCCAGGAGCCGTCGTAGTTGCGCACGGTGGGGTAACCGAGCAAGTATGTCAGCACAAACCACGTGTGTGAACTGCGCTCACCGATGCGGCAATAGGCGATGATGTTATTATCGGCCGATAATCCCTTCTCACCCTCATAAATCGCCTTCAAGTCAGCGACAGACTTAAACGTCGCATCCTCATTAACCGCCCGGCTCCACGGCACATTGGCCGCGCCCCGAATGTGACCACCGCGCAGCGCCCCTTCCTGTGGCGAACCCGGCATGTGCAGCAGTTCGCCGCTGAATTCCTGCGGGCTGCGTACATCGACCAACGGCTGATTGTGACGAACATGATCCAGCACCTGATCGCGAAATGCCCGGATTTTGTAATCAGCGCGTTGTTGCGGGGCATAGGTAGTGGCAGCAAACGATGGCTTCACCTTGGTCGTTTCGCGCCCTTCAGCAATCCACTTGGCGCGACCACCATTCATAATGCGGCAGTCAGCATGGCCGAAGAGCTTGAAGACCCAAAATGCGTAGGTCGCCCACCAATTGCTCTTGTCGCCGTAGAAAACAACGGTTGTATCGTTGCTGATGCCGTGTTTTGACATGAGCGCGGCAAATGATTTTTCGTCGAGATAATCGCGCCGCACGGCATCATTCAAATCTGCGACCCAATCGATGTGGACGGCGTTAGCAATGTGGCCTGTGCTGTAGAGAAGCACATCTTCGTTTGATTCGACCAAACGAATGTTGTCGGTATCGCCTAAATTGGCGGCGACCCAATCGGTGCTGACTAATACTTCGGGATTTGCGTAGTTTGCTGACATGGGTGTCTCCAGTTTTTCACAAAACCCCATTTATGGGGTGTCACTCTTTAGCCCGGTGATTCATCTCCGGGTGGGCTTCGCCCGGACATGAATGCCCGGGCTTTAGAATAGCGTCGGATGAATCCGACTAAATGAAAAACGGCAGCACATGCCAGTTTCGCCGGTGTGCTGCCGCTCAAAATCACATTTTTCGGGCTTTACCCAACTTTCTCAATAATCCGCTCGGCAATATGTGCCCGTACGCCTGCAAACGGAATGCGCTGCATCAATGGGTCAAAGAATCCCTCGACAACCATCTGTACGGCGGTTTCGCGTGGAATGCCACGGCTCATCAGGTAGAACACTTCCTCTTCGTCGATTTTGCCGACCGTGGAGGCGTGTGTACAGGCTACATCATCCGCCTCGATTTCGAGACCGGGAATGGAGTCGGCGCGTGCATCTTTATCGAGCAGCAAGTTGCGATTGGCCTGGAAACCATCGATGCGCTGTGAGCCGGGCAAGGCTTTGATCATGCCCTGCCAGACGGAACGCGATTTGTCGCGCAAGGCACCTTTGTAGAGCAAGTCGCTGACGGTGTCAGGCGCGTTGTGGTTTTGCTGGGTATCGAGGTCAAAATGTTGGCGACCATCGGCAAAGAACAGGCCCGACATACGTGCCCACGAACCCTGACCATCGAGTTCAACGGTTTGGAATGCTTTGAGCAACCGTGTGCCCATGGCACTGGTGACCCAGTCAAGCCTGGCGTCACGACCAACACGGCCCCGTTCATGATTGAACTGCCACATATTGGTGCCGAAGTCCTGAAGGCTAGCATACATCAGGCTGGCGTTGTCGCGGACAAGTAATTCGATTGCACCAACATGTAAGGCGTCTGAACCAGATTCGGCCGAACCGTATTCATCAATAAACGTCGCTTCAGCTCCTTCTTCCAGAACGACCAGCGTATGCGTAAACGTCTTGCCATTGGCTGACCACAACGCACTGTGCATAGGCGCAGCCGCCTTCACACCTTTGGGCACATAGAGGAACGTGCCACCACGCCAGAAAGCACCGTGCAACGCCGCAAATTTGCCATCCGTCGCCGGCACACCTTCGGTCATGAACCACTTCTGAACCAGTTCAGCGTGATCACGCACGGCCACATGCATATCACAAAAGATAATGCCCTGCGACTGCAGTTCTTCGCTCAGTTCATACGACTGCGTGATGCCATCAACCTGTACCAGCAAGCCGCCGGTCTTATCTTCGGTCAACTGCGCCGCCAGATAGTCCGGCACCGATGCAACGGCTGCATCAGCCGTACCGTTCAGTGAAGGGCCAATATTATCCGGCTTAAAGCGACGCAAATTGGTGCGCCGCCACGGCTCGTCGCTTGTTGTCGGCATAGGCAGCGACGCGTAAACATCCCATGCTGCCAGCCGTCGATCTAACATCCATTGCGGCTCGTTCAAGTGAGCCGACAAACTAATTACTGCTTCTCGTGTAAATTGTGACATTGTTAGTTTGTTGGTTGGAAAGTTGGTTGGTTGGATGGTTAGCAAAATTCCATAACCATCCAACCTTCAACCTATCAAACCTCTGTTATCCAATCGATCCTTCCATCTGGAGTTGGATCAGGCGATTCATTTCGATGGCATATTCCATCGGCAGTTCTTTGACAAGCGGTTCGATAAAGCCGTTGACAATCAGCGTATTAGCCATTTCTTCGTTGATACCGCGGCTCATCAAGTAGAAAAGCTGCTCTTCACCGACTTTGCTGACCGATGCTTCGTGACCGATGGTCACGTCATCGTTGTCGATCTCGATGTACGGATACGTGTCAGAGCGGCTGTGTTCGTCCAGCAACAATGCGTCACACACGACGTTCGACTTGCTGTTAAATGCCTGTGGCTCGACTTTGAGCAGACCGCGATAAGACGAGCGGCCGCCGTCTTTGCAAATCGACTTGGAAATGATACGGCTTGTGGTGTTTGGTGCCTGGTGGACGACCTTGCCGCCGGCGTCCTGATGCTGACCTTTACCGGCGAACGCAATCGACAGAATCTCACCGTGAGCGCCCTCGCCGGTTAGATAGACGGCAGGGTATTTCATCGTGATCTTGGAACCGAGATTGCCGTCAATCCATTCCATCGTGGCGTTGGTTTCGGCAACGGCGCGTTTGGTTACCAGATTGTAGACGTTGTTCGACCAGTTTTGTACGGTGGTGTAGCGACAGCGGCCACCTTTTTTGACGATAATTTCAACAACGGCCGAATGTAGCGAGTCGGATGAATAGATTGGCGCTGTACACCCTTCGACGTAGTGGACGTATGCGCCTTCATCAACGATGATCAGCGTACGCTCAAACTGACCGGCGTTTTTGGCGTTGATGCGGAAGTATGCCTGCAGCGGCATTTCGACATGTACGCCCGGCGGGACGTAAATGAAGCTACCACCAGACCAGACGGCCGTGTTTAGCGCTGCAAATTTGTTGTCGTTGTAGGGAATAATCGTGGCGAAATATTCGCGAACGAGTTCGGGATATTTAGCCAGACCATCGTCCATGCCGAGAAAGACGACGCCTTTGGCTTCAAGGTCTTTCTTGATGTTGTGATAGATGACTTCCGATTCGTACTGAGCGGCGACTCCGGAAAGGAATTTTTGCTCTGCTTCGGGAATGCCCAGCTTGTCGAATGTGTCTTTGATGTAGCCCGGCACATCTTCCCAGGTATCTTCCTGGCGTTCGGACGGCTTGATGTAGTAGTAAATGCTTTCAAAATCGATTTCGCCGAGATTTGCACCCCATTCCGGCATCGGCCGATTCAGAAAATGCTGATACGCCTTCAGACGAATATCAAGCATCCATTCCGGCTCACCCTTCATTGCCGACATCTGACGAATTTTGAGTTCATCCAAGCCGCGTTCAGCTTTGAAGACATAATCTTCAACATCGGCAAAGCCGTATTTCAGAGCATAATTGCTGTTAACGGTTGCGACTACTTCTTCTTCGGTTAGTTCGCGTGGAATCAGATCTGTCATCTATGCCTCCTCAGGAGTGCCATACAGTTCACGCAGCCAGTCGTAGCCAAGTTCTTCCAGCTTCAAAGCCAAGTCCGGCCCACCGTGTTCGACAAAGCGACCATTCATGAGAATGTGGACGTAGTCAGGTACAATATAATTCAACAGGCGCTGGTAATGGGTGATGACAATCACGCCCATATCGCTTTCATTGCGCAGCCGAACCGCACCTTCAGCAACGACGCGCAAGGCATCGATGTCTAGGCCCGAATCTGTCTCGTCCATAATGGCAATTGACGGTTCAAGAACTGCCATCTGCAGGATTTCCGCGCGTTTCTTTTCACCACCGGAAAATCCTTCGTTCAGGTAACGCCCGGCAAATTTGTGATCGATGCCGAGCATGTCCATCTTGGTTTTGAGCAAGCGACGAAACGCTGGAATCGAAATGCCTTTGTCGTCCGGGTCTTCGGCACGGCGACGGGCGTTGATGGCTTGGCGCAGGAAGTTGGCGACAGTGACGCCGGGGACAGCGACCGGGTATTGGAAGGCTAGAAACAGACCAGCGCGGGAACGCTCATCAGCGTCCATCTCGAGCAAATCTTCGCCGTTGAAAATGACTTGCCCGGCGGTCGGCTCATAAAATGGGTGGCCGGCCAGTGCATAGGCCAGTGTGCTTTTACCGGAGCCGTTTGGCCCCATGATTGCGTGAATTTCACCTTGCTTAACGGTCAAATCAATGCCTTTCAGTATGGATTGATCAGCAACGCTGACGTGCAAGTTTCGGATTTCAAGAGCTGTCATCTGAATGTCGTCTCCTAGAACAGATGGATAAATAGTCGTTTTTCGGCCGAAAATCAGCCACAAGCAAGCATACTGTAGCGCTGCGTCACATACGAGTGCTATGCAGCCAGTCCTACAAGACTCTTACCTGGGTCAAGTATAGCATGTGCATTTTACGCGGTCAATTTTTATGATATTAATCATACAAATAATAACAATTGACGTGTTGATGCATAACTGGTACACTTTTATCGAATTATTTGATAAAATTAAGATCAAAAGATCAAAGCATGATACCAAGCATGAGCAAACGCACGACCAGAGAAACCGTTTTACACACAATTAAGGATATGCATCGCGCCACCGTAGACGATTTGGCTGCAGCAGCCGATGTGTCACCGGTAACGGTGCGCCACCATCTCAACGGGTTGATGGCCGATGGTTTGATCGAATCAGATAGCGTAAGGCGCAAGGTCGGGCGTCCGTACTATGTCTATAGTGTTAGCGAAAAAGGGAACGAACTGTTTCCTAAAACCTATCTGGCACTAAGCTCGCGCCTGCTGGACGAGATGAAGGAACGCTTTTCGGGCGAAGTCGTCACCGATCTGTTTCAAGGTGTCGTACAGGGCATACTTGACGATCATACTGGTGAATTTGAACATTTGCCCATGGAAGCGCGTCTTGATTATCTCGTTGACCTGCTCGAAGACGAAGGTTTCCTGGCAAGATGGGAAAAGAACGGGGACAAGTACGACATTATCGAATATAGTTGTCCCCTGCTCTCAATTGGGCAAACACACCAGGAAGTCTGTACGCTGGATACCGTACTGATCGAATCCGTGATGCAGGTAAAAATCGAGCAGCACAGTTGCATGATCGAAGGCGACAATCGCTGCCGTTTTACACTCGTTGCACCACTGGAAGCACAGGAACAACTAATCCCCCTCGCAGAGGTTGAAACACGATGATTATCAGTAAAGAAGAAGAAGTCCTGGAAAGCTTACGCAGCGTTATCGACCCGGAAATTGGGTTGAACATCATTGAACTGGGACTGGTACGCAATGTTGAAATAGGAGATGAAGGCAAAGTTCATCTGACAATGATCTTGACGACGCCGTTTTGTCCTTACGGTCCTCAAATCATTGCGCAAGTCAAATCAGTATTGCAAAGCGTAACCGGCCAACCTGGCGTGGTCGAGATGGGCACAGAAATGTGGGATCCATCGATGATGGAAGAAGGCGCAGGCGGTGATTGGGGCCTGTTTTAGGTCTTAAGCCATTCGTTACTGGTTATTGAAGCGGCCTAAATAAGCCGCTTTTTGTTTTAGAAGTGCACCTGATAATGCCCGGTACGGCGACATTCAGAAGATGAGTATATCGAATCGCAAATGCGAGTATTGGAAAAAAGTGCCTTCCAATTTTACAATCAAGTTAGAATCATAAGCGACAAGTCACATAATCTATAGGAGCTAAGATGTATAGAGATGCCAAACAGCAGTTGCACATTGCCAACATTGTTTCCGATTTGCTAGGTAAAGAGAAGCCAACCGGAATTAAGAATGCATCAGAACTTTATAAGGCGGTTCTGAACAGGCAATCGGATTTTCGTCAGATGCCATCAAAACCATTGTTAAGCATTGGGGACGAATTCATTGCGGTGCGTAACGAAGCTAATTCGGCTACTTCAGATGGTCAACTGGCAGCCAGAAGCTATGACTTGTTGCTTGCAGCATTGTTAATTGAGGCAAACACGCACACCCCTTCATCTGAAAAGAGTGACACATGCATCATATGCGAAATGACTCTGCGAATTGCAATGAGAGACTATGACGCAGCGCTTAAGAACTACAACGATTGTCGGGCAACTGTTTCCAAATTACCGGCACCTGGCAGTTCACCTCTCCAGGTCCTGACTGATGATATTTTCCTCGGCGATGGCTATACTGGTGTTTCGAGTAAGGATGCGTGTGCCTCATTGAAAAGCAGACTGTATGATGCGGCAAACAACCTGAGGGTAGCAATTGCTTGCGTAGCCGGTTCCTGCTGAGAATTGTTGATATTATGTTTTGTGTGAGTAAACGGCTCTCAATGAGGGCCGCTTTTTTGTGTGACGGCTACGGATTCTGAATTGTGGGCAAATAAATTGCCGGCTCAAGGAAACCGATTTGGGATTGGACGGCGGCGAAAGCATCAATTCGGCCGAATCCGTACACATTATTCGGCACCTCTCCAGCCGTTCCGCCACAATCCTCAGCCGTCAGCAACGGCACTGCTGTATCCCGAATAAGCGCTTCAAGCGCCTCAACCTGCCCTGCCAGCTCCGGATCCGCATCGATCAACAACGCAACCAAACCGGCGACATGCGGCGACGCCATGCTCGTGCCACTGGCAATGAGGTAAATGTCATCTGTCCACGCCGAGCGCACATTGACACCGGGAGCCGTTACGTCAGGTTTTAGCCGTCCGCTGCCGTCTACCGTCACCGGGCCACGCGCACTGCTGCCGGCAATGACATCGCTGCTGTTGACGGAGCCAATGGTAAACGTCGCGTCATAAATGGACGGCGGTGTGCTGACTGATGAACAACCCAGATAGCCGAGATTGCTGGCGGCGGCAACGACGACAATGCCGGCAGCGCGGGTATTTTCCACTACTTGCTTGAGAATGTCGGGATCAAGACACCCTTCAGACTCGGGACACGACCACGAATTGCTGATGACATGCGGCGCTTTACTCGGATCAGGGTTAGTGTTGTTTAGGTCGGTTGGCGCGATAAACCATTCAAAACAATCCATGTAGGTGGTCGGCGTGCCGTTGCCGACATCCATGTTGCGGCAACCGATCCAGCGTGCGCCAGGTGCAACGCCGATGGCATTGGCAGCATCATTGGGCCAACCCGGTTCGGCCGAATCCATGTCATTGCCTATCATCGTACCCATCGTATGCGTCCCGTGCCCGTAATCGTCACAAGGCTCCGGCGAGTCGAGACCGCAAACGCCACCATTGCCGGACGTAATCGCGTCGTGCCAGTTGTAGTTGTGGTCTGCCGTCGAACCGTCCCAACCGCGATAGCTGGCCTTGAGCGCCGGATGATCCCATTGATAGCCGGTATCTTGTCCGCCGATGACGACTCCGGCGCCGGTAATCCCCATATCCCAGACGGAGGGTGCACCGATTTTACTGATGTTCCATTCAACGGTGGCCGGCATGTCGGCAGATACCGGGCGTGGCAAATCGGCCGAAAACGATTTGTTCGCTACAACGCGTTCCACCAACCGACTTCGCGCCATTTGTTCCAGCACAGCCGCGTCACCCTGCACCCAGATGACATTGGCGATCCAAAATGAACGATACGGCACGCGTAGCTGCGCCAACTGGTCGAGCAGCGGTTGTTGACTCTGCTGCGCAAATGTGGTCAGCCTGCTATACACCACTGCTCCTTTAACTGCTTTGTCAGCTCTGCTGTCAGTGGTTGCCAAATTGGCTTGCTCATCGAGTACAAGCAAAAACTCGGTGCTGCCATTGGCAGCGGCTGTCAGAACATCCTTATCGACTTTGGTCTGCCAGGTCGCTTCAGTGGCATTGACAAGCGGAATGGCAATAATGACAACCAGTAAAATAAGCAGTAGAAGAGCGATTCGTGGCATGAATTCTCCGGATGAACAGGATGGGTTTCGGCCGATTTTACCCTTTTCCCCTTTCGCCATCCCCACATCCACCTCAGCTTTAGCCTAAAGCTTATCTGGCCGGCGCCGTTTGAAATTTGTTTATCGGCTGGAAATTCGGCCGAACCCCTTTACTAAAACAGGTGTTCTATATACAATAAAGTATTACACCATCGGAGAAACCACCATGAGTACACCACCAATACCCGCTGTCGGCACGATTGCCTGGTTCGATTTAACAGTGCCGGACGCCGTTGCTATCCGCAATTTCTACCAGCAAGTCGTTGGCTGGGACGCCGCGCCGCACAACATGGGCGCATACGACGACTTCGACATCAAGCTGCCCGACAGCGACACGGTCGTCACGGGCATTTGCCACGCACGCGACAGCAATGCCAACCTGCCGCCTGTCTGGTTGATCTACATCACCGTAGCCGATGCCTACGCCGCAGCAGAGCAATGTATCGCATTGGGCGGCACGGTTCTGGATGGTCCGCGCAAGATGGGTTACAGTGATTTTTGCGTGATCAAGGACCCGGCAGGCGCGATTTGCGCCTTGATCACACCACCTGATTTGCCTGAAGATGGCCTTGAAGCCACTGACGACTGGTGATCGATTAGAAAGGGTGACTACAGGGTACGCAGCAAGTTGACGTGACCGCGTAGCGCCTCACCGATTTGGGCAATCTGGATTTTTTCGCCGGCCGTATGCGCTTCGCTTTCATCACCCGGAGCGTACCCGAGAATCGGAGTGCCGAGTCCGACCATGTGGCGACCGTCGGTGGCAAAATTATAGCTGATGATTTCGGGTGCATGTCCCATGCCGTCTGCGAGGGCCGCGATGGCGCGTTGGGCGATTGCGGCAGCCGGATCAGTGTCAAAACCGGTAACAATCTCATCGGATGCGTCAAATTCGGCCGAATCGTCATAAGGATTACTCAATGTATAGGGCAGCAAATCAGCCGCCAGTTTGTCGATGAAAGCCGCCAGCGAACGGGATGATTCGGTCGCGGTGCGGAAATCGAGACAAACTCGCGCCCATGCCGGACTGACGTTGCGGCTTTTCGTATCGACTTCGATTGTCGTCGGCGCAACAGTTGTCGCACCCAATCGGGGATGAACGCCAAGCTGATTTTGCTCGCGCTCCAGCCGCGACAGGAATGTCGCCAATGCGTAGTTGGGATTGATCGCCTTGTCCGGAGCGCTGGCATGTGCTGAACGGCCATGAAACGTCACGATAATCGGAAATATCCCGCGATGACCAACAGCGATGCGGTTACTACTCGGCTCACCAATGATGAGCAACTCGATGGGATAATCGACAGTGGACGCCCAATGTATTGCTCCTGCACCACCGATCTCTTCCTGCACAACGCAGGTGAAAACGATGTCTCGTTTCGGCCGAATGTCCGCGCGAATCAACGCGGCGATACTGTAAACCTGAACACCGACCGGCCCTTTAATATCAGACGCGCCACGCCCGTAAATGCACCCATCAGCAATCGCGCCACTGTACGGCGGATACGGCCACAATGCCGGATCGCCCGGATCGACGTGGTCGAGATGCGTATTGAGCACCAGTTTCGGCAGAGATCGATCTTCACCATACAAAATGCCGAACACATTGCCCATTTCGTCGATCCCAACTTCGTCCAATTCGAGATGACGCAGTTCATCAGCGACGAGTTGTGCAATTTCAGCTTCTTCAAACGGCATACTCGGCGTTTGAATCAGACGTTGGATAAAGTCGGTACAGTCAGATTCGAGTCGAGACCAGTTCATTGTCATAGGTTACTTCCTCGTTGCAGTGTGCAGGATCGAATTCCACACTACAGAAGATGATCTTAACGTGTTTTGACGATTTACGCTGTCGCAATCCACGTGCGGTATAATCAGAACAACTCAACACGTTCATTCCTTTAGCACCATGGTCGCAGCGGAAAGCTAAGCAAAGAACACATCTGATTGGGAGATTTTTCATGGCTGACAAGCTCGTATTGATCGACGGACACGCCCTCGCCTACCGCCAATTTTATGCTCTGCCGCTGGAAGCGTTCACCACGCAAGACGGTGAGCCAACCAACGCCACATACGGATTCACACGCACCGTTCTCGACTTGATGATGTCCGACGATCCGCCGAAATACCTCGCAGTCAGCTTCGATGTCGGCCGAACCTTCCGCGACGATATGTTTACCGACTATAAAGGCACACGCGAGAAAATGCCCGACGAATTGGCGCTGCAAATTGAGCGTATTCGTCAGGTGATCCGCACCATGAATATCCCGGTATTGGAATTGGATGGCTACGAGGCTGATGATGTGCTGGGCACAATCGCAAAACAGGCAAAACCGCTCGGCGTCCCGGTACACATCATCACCGGCGACCGCGATTTGCTGCAACTTGTCGATGACAACACGGTAGTCGAACTGCCGCCCAGCCGTTATCAACGCCAGCCACGTATCTACACACCGGCGCTCGTTGTGGAAGAGTACGAGATGCAGCCCAGGCAAATCATCGACTGGAAAGCGCTGGAAGGTGATAAAAGCGACAATATCCCCGGCGTAGCCGGCATCGGCAAAAAAACAGCGGTCAAGTTGCTGGAAGAATACGGCGATCTCGACAATATTTATGCACATCTCGATGAGATTGCCACGCGCTACCGCAACAAGTTGGAAGCCGACCGCGACAACGCCTATCTGAGCCGTAAATTGGCCACAATTGTAACAGATGCACCGATTCAATTGAACATCGAAGATTGCGTACTACACGAATTTGATGCCAATTCCGTCCTCGAATTGTTCCGGGAATTGGAGTTTCGTTCGTTATCGAAGCGGCTGGCTAATTACGTGCCGCGTGACGAACTGGATTTATCGGAGGTCAAGGCAACAGAAACGATTGTTGTGCGAACCTCGGATCAGTTGGCAGCGGTGGTCAAGGTGCTGAACAATGCCAAAGAGATTGCCTTTGATGTGGAGACGACGGGGCTGGATAAGATTTCGGCCGAATTGGTGGGCATCTGTCTCAGCGTCAACACACCGGTCGCCTACTATATTCCTGTGGGGCACCTCGACCGTGCCGGACAAAACACCAGCGGGCAGATGAACTTGTTCGCCGGTGCGCCGGAGCTAGCCCCCAATCAACTGCCGATGGAAGTCGTACTAGATGCGATTCGCCCGGCCATGACCAATCCGGCCATCGGCAAAATTGCCCACAACGCCAAGTACGATTATGTCATTTTGCAACGCCACGGCCTGACGGTCACACCGCTGACCTTTGACACAATGATTGCGGAGTGGATCAGCGACCCAAGCACGAAGTTCAAAGGGCTGAAGGATTTGTCGCGGCAGCGGCTGGGCATCGAGATGCAGGCGATTGAAACGCTGATCGGCAAGGGCAGCAAGCAAAAGAGTTTTGCTGAAGTGCCGATTGAAGATGCTGCGCCATACGGTTCGGCCGATGCGGACATGACACTGCGGTTGGTCAAACCGTTGCGTGCTGAACTAAAAGAGAAAAACGGAGTTGAACTGCTCAAACTGGAGATGCAGCTCATCACGGTGATTGCCGACATGGAGCAACAGGGCATTGCAATTGACACAGCGTTTTTTAGCGAATTATCGGCCGAATACGGTCACCGGCTCAACGAACTCGAGTTGGAGATTCACGCCATTGCCGGCGAGCCGTTTAACATCAATTCCACCCAGCAATTGAGCGATGTACTCTTCCAAAATTTGGGCTTGCCCACTGAGGGGCTGAAAAAGACGCGCAGCGGCTATTATTCGACCTCTGCCAGTGTATTAGAATCGCTACACGAAATAGATACCACGGGTATCATAGACAAAATTCTCGAATACCGTGAACTGGGTAAGCTGAAAAGCACCTATGTCGATGCCCTGCCCGACATGGTCAATCCCGATACGGGACGCCTTCACACCAGCTTTAATCAAACCGGTGCTGTCACCGGGCGCCTGGCAAGCAACTCGCCCAATCTGCAAAACATCCCCATTCGCACCGAAGCGGGACGGCAAATTCGGCGCGGTTTCGTCCCCAAACCGGGCTGCGTTTTCCTGGCCGCCGACTACTCGCAGGTAGAGCTGCGCATTTTGGCGCATGTCAGTCAGGATGAAGCGTTGCTGCAAGCATTTCGTGAAAATCAGGATATTCACCGCACGACGGCGGCGACTGTATATGGCATTCAACCGGACGCCGTGACATTTGAACAACGGCGCTTCGCCAAAGCAGTTAACTTTGGCTTGATGTACGGCATGGGTGCTTACCGGCTGGCACGTGACTCCGATCTGACACTGGAAGAAGCTGAGAAATTCATCAAAACGTATTTTGAACGCTTCCCCGGCGTACGACGCTATCTCGACGGGACAAAGCAATTGGCTCGCGACCAGGGCTATGTTGAAACGCTGATGGGCCGCCGTCGCTATTTCCCGATTTTCAAAATGCATGGGCGTCGCAACCGTCAGTTTGAAGCCCGTGCGGAGCGTGAGGCGATCAATTACCCGATCCAAGGCTCTGCTGCCGACATTATCAAGGTAGCGATGTTACGTCTACACGAAGAATTGCTAGCAAATTACGATGCGCGGATGCTACTGCAGGTACACGACGAATTGTTGCTAGAGGTGCCGGAAGCTGAAGTTGACACCGTCAAAACATTGGTCGAAAACACCATGCGCAATGCTTATCAACTGGACGTACCGCTCCAGGTTCAAGGGAGCATCGGCCGAAACTGGTACCAGCTGAAGTAAACCTGCCGCATTAGTCGAAATCCTCCCCGCTCCAGGCAGTGTCATCATGCCACCGAGTGTCTGCCAACAACCCCTATGCTGGACTTATGCTGTCCATCGTAAGCAATTAGCTAAACGACATCCCCCCCTCGTGATCCGCGATCCATTTCGGATCAAATCAGTTTCATCTTGGTGACAACTTGATTGCAATGCTGAAAAGCCCCTCCAGGGTAGTACATTGGTACCAATCTGCATATTTCGCATAATACTCATCTTGACAAAGCAGTATTGCGTGTAGTACTTTATAAGTGATTTTTACTAGCAGTACAACAATTTCATATCGTTTATTGTCGATTCGCGTCTTGCGCTCAGCGCCATAAAGATTCGAAACCCTCCGCCATTCGGGTCATCGACTCCTATCCCGCCAGACTACTGAGCAACAAACAAGGTATGGACAATTCTGCCTCTGTTCCAGAGTAGTGCATGCTTAACATGCTCACGAGGAAAATGAGGCGAAAGTTGCCCACTATGGAACAAGGAGACTATGATGTCTAAACCCGTTTTGTCCCAATTATCCGTTGTCACGAATGTAATTTTGCTCGGTTGTTTACTTTTTCTGCTGATACGCGTGGCACCATGGCGGCAAAGTGCTGCAGCAGCGCAAGTTGTAACCGATAAATCCTCTCAGGTACCTTCAAGTGAGACCAGGCCAGATAGTACGTCTTTTGCCCCAACAAATAATGCCGGTCAGCCGGATTTAACGCTCCCACCTCCACCGACGATGACGCCGGTTCCGGTTGCAACAGCCACGGCAACGCCACAAGCGCTGCCAATTGTGGTGAATGAAGAAGCTATCAATCTTGTTTCGGCCGAATCCAAGCCCGGCATAGAAGCAACGGAACAACCAGACACTGTTCTTGCCACTGAAGCAGCCACAACCGCTGAAACCAATGCTGATGACATTGATACTATTGAAAATATGGGCCTGGCTGAACTTGATTGGCTGGGCTATCTCAACGCTTTCCGGCAGCAGGCAAATCTGGACACCGTTAGCGAGGATACAAAGCTAACTGACTACGCGAAGCTCCACAGCAATTATATGGTTCAGGAAGATGCAATTGAGCACGATGAAGATGAGATCAGCCAATGGTATACCGATGAAGGGTTATTCGCGGCCAAGAGCTCGAATATCGTTGCCAGTTCCGGATCTGACTCTACCTTCAATTGGGCGATTGATTACTGGATTTCCGCACCGTTTCATGCCATTCCGCTTTTGAACCCTGCGCTCGAATCGGTCGGCTTCAGCACGCATAACGAAGAAGTCGGTTCACTCAATATGGCTTCTGTCATAGACATTGCCAATGGTGTGGACACAGCAGCTTTAGTCGACGATGCGTATCCCATCATGTTCCCCGGTGACGGTGGCAAAACATGGATCATTCGCAGCACGTTGTCTGAATGGCCCAATCCATTGAGCGCTTGTCCTGGATATGAACGCCCTGTTGGTGCGCCTATCATTCTGATGCTCGGTGGTCACAACCAACCACCTATTGTCACTGAACATCGTGTCACGACGGCCGATGGCACAGAACTTGAGCACTGTCTGTTTGATGAAACCAGTTACGTCAACGAAAACAGTTACCAACAACAAGTTGGGCGTGGCATATTGGATAAACACAATGCCATCGTCATCATGACAGAGTACCCACTCCAAGTCGGAGAAACGTATCACGTCGAGGTATCGGTTGACGGAAAGCTATACGAATGGTCTTTCAGTACGGTTAATTCCGGATTTTTTGTTGAGTGATGCGCGTTGAGCCACAAGTAAGCTTGTGATGTTATTTCCTGTTTAGTTCAAGAGGCGATCTTCTCATCCTGTGATTAATATTAGGTCGCTGACGCAGCGCGCCATTGCATCATTTTCAGGAGGTCGATTTGAGAGTCACATAAAGTGCCACCCACGCGCGATGCCTTACCGGCATTCATCATAACTATGTAATCCATTGTCTATCATACTCATAAATTAAACCCCTTATTAGCAGGTTTATTCCAATGGACCAACAACGATTGTCACAGCGTAAGGTGGCCAAAAAGATTGAAGGGATAGCATTTGCAAAGCTGCTCGAAGCAATAATAGATGCTTATACTTATAGTTCGCTCAGAATCATGGTCAGAATCTATTTGTCAGTTCGATTGGAGCATGTGGCACATGTGAACAACCGGAGCCTTATCGACGTTGCATTCGAACTCATTGACTGGGCCAATCGCGAAGATCGACAGGGCGATCTGATTGAGGGCGCTTGTCGGGCAAATCCAGGTAACATCAAGCTGAGGGATTTCAAAGCCTGGTTTGAAAGCCAGGACAATTCGGCCGAAACAACCGTTGGTGACTTTGGTGACTAGAGTTTCCGCCAATCGGTTCAGAATGTGTGTCACAAACTCCTATGCAAAACATTAGCGGGATTGGAGAACTCCGTATATTGTGTTCTCTAATGATGATCTATCGCTATACTTGCTGCGCTCAATTCGGGGCAAATGCTTGCAGACAAATACATTCATATGCTCTTCGCAAGCGAAAATTGCCCATCGACAGACAACATCGGGGTCGTCTGCTAGTCACTGCACAACATAATCACAAAACGATTTGGCAATCTGGCCATGTCAAAGTCGGCCTGTAGGGAAGATCGTGTCAAAAAACCGTAGGTACCATGTTCCACAACAAGTCGACTAGCTAAAGAGTCCACTAGTTGCCTGTTGCAAACACAATGATAGATATTGAGCTAAATTTTATGTAGAGAGTAAATCAAAATGGAGTATAGTAATTTGTTGCACAAAGAAAATAGACGTCCGCTGCGCCTGATTATCGTTTTTGGTAGCCTGGTCGCCATTACCATCTTTCTCGCCTCATCCACCAGCAGTGTCTGGGCCAGTCACGAACCATCGGCCGAATCATCAGCACCTGCGCAGGTAGCCTCACCATCAGATGCCCCTGCCTGCGATGTGGCCGGTCACGATGTGACGCGGATGCATTCACACTACGACGTCGAACTGGACTGCTGGCACGATCACAGCCACATGTCACCCGACGAACCATTGCCTTCCCAACAATTTATTGCCCTAAACGGTGGTCAATCGCTTTCCTATCCGTGGTTAACCGGTGACGGAGCCGAGAATCTACCCTGGCCTAACGGAAAGCACGAAGGGTACAATTTTGAAAGTGGCAACACATCGACGCGCTGGACCTGTGTCAATCCGCCCGACTGCATCGATACGTACGAGATAGAATGGCACGGCATCCCTGTCAATAAAGGCATGGCGACGCGTTTCCACTCATTTTCTGCGCTTTTGCGCATTGATGATGGGTTTATTTTTTACGGTGGATGGATGGATTGTGGCCAGGATGTTACCATCGACGACACGCAAACAGTTACGATTGATACCAGTCGGCCACAGCCAACCGGCACCGCTCTGAAACACACTCAGGTGCGCAACAGATCACAAACCTGGTATTGCCAGTTACCCGACACCGACATTGAAAACTTAATCGGGCAACAGTACGGCATGCAAATCGGTCAAACAACGGTTGAAAATATCTTTGACCCACTTGATCCGTTGTGTGGCCCTGATGCAGAGCGTTGTCGCGATAGGGGACAATCGATGTACATTTCTGAGATACTGTTTGACCTGGATCGCGGTTGGCTCGGTTACCTCGATCCGGACGGCAACGGGTACGTCGACTATTATCGGACATTTGTCGATCGGTACGGCAATCGACGGCTCCCCTTAGAATGCTCTACAATGGGACTGGACTGTATTCCTTTCATCATCCGCAATGTGCCGGTTGCGCGCTATCACATGATTACACAGGCCGGTATTGTGACGCCACGTTACATTACAACCGACGCATCTACGCTGAACTGGTGGAACCGCGAATAAGCGCAAGTAATTTACTACCCCGCTGAGAATTCGACTGTAAAGCCCCGATGATACCAAATCATCGGGGTTTTTCTTTGTTGGCGGTGATTTGCGTTAGAACCCCGGAGAAATGGCGCCGGCGCTTGTTTCGGCCGATTGCCACTTTGACGCATTGCGCTAAAATTGAGTGTTCAGATTCTATCATCCAGTAACCAATCGGAAGCAATTGACTATGCCCAGACAAATGACAGCCGCTGAAATCAGGCAAGCTTTTCTCGATTATTTCAATGAAATCAATCACGAGATCGTCCCCAGCGCGCCCCTACCGCAAAAAGATAACCCTACCTTGCTCTTCACAAACGCCGGGATGAACCAGTTTACCGATGTTTTTCTGGGCAAAGAAAAGCGTGATTACAATCGGGCCGCGTCCTCACAGAAATGTATGCGCGTTTCCGGCAAACACAACGACCTTGAAAACGTTGGTCCGTCACCGCGTCACCACACCTTCTTCGAAATGCTGGGCAACTTTTCTTTTGGCGATTACTTCAAGGCCGAGGCTATCGATTACGCCTGGACATTTCTGACAGAATTGCTTGAACTGGACAAGAACCGGCTGTGGGTGACGATTTATGAAGAAGATGACGAAGCCGACATGCTATGGCAACGTTATGTCGCACCGGAACGTGTTCGCCGTTTCGGCAAGAAAGATAATTACTGGGAGATGGGTGATGTCGGGCCATGTGGGCCTAGTTCTGAGATTTTTTATTACGTCGGTGACATCGACCAGATGAATCCGGATCGCATCAATGCTGATGATGACGAAGAGTTTGTCGAATTCTGGAATCTCGTTTTCATGCAGTTTGACCGCGATGAAGCGGGCAATTTGACGCCATTGCCACGCCCTTCGATTGATACCGGCATGGGGCTGGAGCGGATGGCTCGCATCATGCAAGGCGCAACAACCAATTATGAGACTGATTTGTTCTCCCCTGCATTAGATCGGGTGCAACAACTGCTCGATGATACAGATGAAGAACGCGCGGCAAAATATGTCGGTTATCGTGTGATTGCCGACCACGGGCGTGCGGCGACATTCCTGATCGGTGATGGCGTGCTTCCAGGCAACACAGGTGCGCCGTATGTGCTGCGCATGGTTATTAGACGTGCGGCCCGTTTCGGCCGAACCATTGGCTTCAACGAACCGTTTCTAGCCGACATTGCGCAAGTGTTCATCGACGAAATGGGCGACGCGTATCCTGACATTCGCGCTCGTGCCGACTTTATCCGCAAAACAATCACCATCGAAGAAGAACGGTTCGCACGCACACTCACCAACGCCTTGCAACATTTGGACGACGTGATTCTGGATTGTCATCATCACCACAAGACCACCATACCAGGTGACATTGCGTTCGATCTGCTCGCCACCTACGGACTACCCATCGAAATCACCCGTGACATTGCGGAAGAACACGGCATGTCCGTTGATGAAAAGGGGTTTGTAGAAGCAAAAGCAAAACACGCCGCTGCCAGCGGCGCAGGCAGCTTCTCCCAATACGAAGTGGGTCAGAACATCTATGCCGACCTGCTCAAACAACTGATCGACGACGGCACACTCGAACCAACCGGCGTGGACTATGATCCGTATGGCGGCTACGCGATGAATGCGCCGATCGTTGCTCTGCTACAGGACGGCGCTGGCGTCGATACCGTATCCGGCAGTGAAGTGGTAGAAGTCGTGACATTAGCTACACCGTTCTATGTTGAGGCCGGTGGTGAAGTCAGCGATACCGGCACTATCACGACTGAGAGCGGCACCATGGCCGTGACGGATACGATGCGACCCGTCGCCGGGCTCATCGTACATAAGGGCAAATTGGTTTCCGGCACATTATCAGTCGGTCAACTTGCCGATGTCGTCGTTGATAACACAAGGCGTAGCGATATTCGACGCAACCACACTGCCACGCACATTCTCCACCGGGAATTGCGCGCTATTCTTGGAACGCATGTCACGCAGCAGGGGTCGCTTGTCGCCCCGGACCGGCTGCGCTTCGATTTTTCTCACAATGAGCCGGTTTCGGCCGAAAAGCTGAACACCATTGAAGCGGCCATTAACGATGCTATTTTGACCAATTACGACGTTTTTGCCGAGTATATGGGGCAAAAAGAGGCGATTGCAGCGGGCGCAATGGCGTTATTTGGTGAGAAGTACGGCGACATTGTGCGGACGGTTAAAATCGGCCCACAAGGCGATTACAGCATGGAATTGTGCGGCGGGCTACATGTGCAACGTACCGGCGACATCGGCCGATTCAATTTTACATATGAAGGCTCCGTCGCTTCCGGAGTACGTCGCGTTGAAGCAGTTACAGGACGCGGTGCGCAGGTATTTGTAGCGCAGCGCCTGACACAACTCGAAACCGTTGCCGACCAACTCAACGCACCCATTGCCGAAGTCGAGCAGCGCATCGAAGCAATCATGCATGAGAATCGCGCTCTGCACAAAGAGCTGGAGCAATTACGCAGCCAAATGATCAAAAGCCAGTTCGATGCATTGTGGGACACGCTGCAAGCTGTCGACGGCGTCAATTTGCTGGTCGGCACGGTAACCGGGGCTTCGGCCGAAAATCTGCGCGAAATGGCTGACTGGTTCCGCGACCGCGTCGGCAGCGGCGTTGCCGTCCTCGCCACAGTCAAAGATGATCACCCACTGCTCGTTGCCGTCGTGACGCAAGATGTGATCAAACGCGGCGTCAAAGCGGGCGATCTCGTGCGCGAGGTTGCTAAATTGGTGGGTGGCGGTGGCGGCGGTCGGCCGAATCTGGCTCAGGCTGGTGGTCGTGATGCCACTAAATTGCCTGGTGCACTGGCGACCGTGCCCGATCTAATTCGCAGCGCATTGCAATAACGAAAAGCCCTACCCGCATAGACGAGTAGGGCTTTTTCATTTCGGCCGAAGCCGTAGCAATCCACAGATCGCACCAGCAAAAGAACCACACCGTTAGTCAAAGGTGACGGTATCGTTCTATCACTCACCAAAACGGACGAATACGCCCTAATCTTGTACCAGGATCGGCATCAAAAGCTGCGACACAATGCAATGTGGCGCCAAAACGATATTGGAACGCATCATGGGTGTGCCGTCCACATCAACCGGCTCGATCTGATAGACACAGTCTGCTCCCGGCGTATCAATAACCGTCACCGTTTCAAACCCGTCTTTGAGCGTAGTTTCAAACAGGTGCATGTCGTCAAGCGTCTCACCTGCATACACATTGTAAGAGATGACATTGGTCGCACCGTTCCAACTGTAGTTTAGCTGCAACGCATCGCTCATGATCTGCGATGCGACCAGCACCGGAGGCCACTGCGGATCGCCTTCCCATATATCGCGGAATGCACGATACGAGTTCCGGGTCATCGTCGGCGTCAGATACTGACCGAACGTCAATTCAAATGCAACGGTGCCATCTATGCGTGCCTCAGTTACAGATGGGTACATCGTTCCCCAGCCGATAAGTGTATTGTCATTGGCCAGCCGTTGTGCACTTCCCATCGCCACGGCACCGCCCGGTGCATCTTGTCGATATTCCCACACGCGACGCGCAATAAAATTCTCCTCATCCAGCTCGTATTCAACCGCTCTGGCATAAGTGGAATCGTCCGCCGCCCGATTGTCGAACAGAGTCAAATTACCGTTCGCTATCCGACGTGCATCGTGCTGATCAAAGAAAGGCTCCCCACCTGCCGGTTGGAACGTAAACATGTTCTGTTTACCACCCAAACGCCAGATAATCTCACCGGTTTCGCGGTCAATCTTGGTCACTTCATCCAGATAGCGACTCGAAATCAACCAGTTACCGTCATGATCGACATCGACAGAGTTGCCGTGTACATAGTCGACCTCATCTGTCGTCAAGTCGACTGTTGTATCAGTGATTGGAATGTGATCCCAACTGCGCCATTCAAATACGACGTTTTTCTCTGTATCCAATTCCTGCAACACAAGACCAATGACAATGGCATCTGGATCACCATCAGGAACAATCTGACTCATGTCGACAGGCTGGCGGTCATAGATCATCAGAATAGCATGGCCGTTCGGCAGCATCTGGAAGTCGTGATTGTCTGTGCGCGGGTACCCGTTGCCGACAGAGAAGAGGTCGATAACTTCGTACTGTTCATTCATGACGTAGAATCCGGGGCCATTCCCTTCGTTGTAAGAAAGATACCCGTTGGGTTGCTTTTTGAAGTCGAAATACGGTACACCCGGCGTCATACGCTGGTAGAAGATCGGTTCACCGTTGTTGTCCAGGATAAGCAGGTATGATTTGGAATCGGAGAAGCTGAAGCGCTGCCAATCAACCGTGAAATTGGTCAGAAAGATACCGCCCTCGCCGGTACCGGAAGCCGGCACGGTTACGATTAGCGGCGGAAAATCGGCCGGAACAGTCTTCAAATCAGTTGTTGCAGTCATCGGCGCTCGATTGGGCGTGGCCGACGGTGTTGAAGCACCATCAACAATTTGTTCGAAGAGCGTCGGTTGTGGGGCAACGGTGGCGGCGACAGTAAACGCAAACTCACCGCCTGACAGGCGCGTGGTTTCGGCCGATTCTATCCCATCACGCACCTGCACTCGCACCACTTCACCACGTGCAAACTCATCAGTCGGCACAAAAATGATCGTGCGGCCATCATCAGCGACCCGCACGACACCGTCATGCGTCCCACTCTGTGAACCGGTCACGACGAATTGCCCTTCAACGGTGGCCGGATCGACCGTTTCCGCATAGCGGATAGCAATTGTCGTGCCGGGCTGCACCAGACGTGCGCCATCTCTGGGCGATGTGTACACGTAGGCTTGCGCTGCAGCCAGCGGAGTCGTCGTCATACGCATGAGCGCCACGATTGCCAAAAACATGAGAACAACTGTTGCTGAAAGTACTAAAACGCGTTTGAGCATAGGGATAATTCCTCCGTCCATTTTCGCAGTCATCGGATAGAAAAAGGGATTTTACAGGCCATACCCGGCTGCGTCGACTGGTTTTCAGCGTTTACAGCAAAGAATAATCTGATCGGTACTTGTCAAGAGTAGCTGACACAATACGCGAGGCTGTCTAGTTCGACAGTTTGTACTCTTCATTATGACATGAACAGCCTGGCAAGGTCGGGCATTATGCCGATGACCGATCCCTGCCAGGCTGCACATCTGTCTATACGACTATATTGACCAATTTACCTCTAATGACAACGACTTTGCGCGGCTGTTTTCCATCCATGAATTTCCGGGCTTGTTCTGATGCCAATGCCATTGCTTGCGCGGTATCATCATCCAGCCCGACTGGTGTTTCAATGCGGTCACGCACTTTGCCGTTCACCTGCACTACCAACATGATCGTGTCTTCTTTCGCAATTTCAGGATCAAATGCCGGCCAGGATTGCGTGTGAATGCTGTAGGTCTTGCCCCTGCGTGCCCACAATTCCTCGGTGACATGGGGCATTATCGGTGCAGCCAGCAGCAGGATGGTCTCAATTGCTTCCTGCCAGGCAGCCATGCTGACATTGGCGTTGCGCTGTGCGTCCAGAATGTCGTTGCGCAGTTGCATCAGCGCAGCAACGACGGTATTGAACGACAGTGACTCCATATCGCGGGTCACTTTTTCAATCGTCTGATGCGTGCGGCGACGCAGTTGCCGGGTTGCCTGGGCGTCTTCAGTTTGAGGACTGTATTCGGCCGATGCCACATCCCACAGATCCTGCACAAAACGCTGCGGACCTTTGATGCCGTCGTAATTCCAGGGGCCACCTTGTTCCCAACGCGAGAAGAACATCAGGTAAGCACGCACCGTATCGGCACCGTATTCGCCGACCAGCTCATCCGGTGCGACCACATTACCGCGTGACTTTGACATCTTCTCACCGTCTACGCCCAGCACCATGCCCTGATTATTCAGCTTCAGCATGGGTTCTGTGAAGTCAACCAACTCCATTTCCTCCATCGCCTTGGTGAAAAAGCGCGTATAGATCAGGTGCATCGTTGCATGTTCAATGCCGCCGGTATACTGGTCAACCGGCAGCCAATAGCGCCCTTCGACCGGATCAAACGGGCCACCGTCAAAATCGGGACTCAGATAGCGGTATTGATACCATGACGAACACATAAACGTATCCATCGTATCTGTTTCGCGCTTTGACTGTCGGCCACAATTGGGACAAGCAACCTCATACCAATCCGGGCGCAACTTTAACGGACTTTCACCGGTGGGCATGAATTCGACATTGTCCGGCAGCATAACCGGCAGATCGCTATCCGGCACGGGCACGATGCCACATACGTCACAGTAGATCATCGGGATGGGCGCACCCCAGTAGCGCTGGCGACTAATCAGCCAGTCACGCAAGCGATAGTTGATCGCCTCCGCGCCGATGCCTTGCTGTTCCATCCAGTCGATGGTCGCGGCGATTGACGGGTTTTTGCGCCCTTTGTCGTTGGTTGTCACAATGCCATTGATCGGGCCGCTGTTGACCATCACACCGGGGCCAACGTAGGATTCCGGCATTGTCGCGCCGTCCAGTGGGCCTGATTCCGGCTCGATGACCGGCACAATATCCAGGCCAAATTGCCGTGCAAACTCAAAGTCGCGCTGATCGTGAGCGGGAACAGCCATAATTGCGCCGAAGCCGTACCCCATCAGCACGTAATCAGCAATCCAGATGGGGATGCGTGCGCCGTTGACGGGATTGATAGCGTAGCCGCCGGTAAAGACGCCGGTTTTCTCGCGTTCGGCCGATTCGCGGTCAATGTCACTCAACCGGGCCGCATCTTCGCGATAGTCAGCCACAGCAGCACGGTACGCGTCCGTCGTCACCGCATCCACCAGCGGATGCTCCGGCGCCATCACCATAAACGTCGCACCCCACAGCGTGTCGGGTCGCGTCGTGAAAATCGGCATATCGTGGCCCTGCTCCGTTTTGAACACGACTTCAGCGCCCTCGGAACGGCCGATCCAGTTGGTCTGCATCGTTTTGACGCGTTCCGGCCAGTCAATATCGCTGAAATCCAGCAATTCCTCTGCATAATCAGTCGTGCGGAAAAACCACTGATCCAGTTTCTTTTTGATGACTGGGGTGCCACAGCGCTCGCAATGCCGATCGTCACCCCAAACCTGTTCACGGGCCAGGGTTGTGTTGCAAGACGGACAGAAATCGACTGACGCGTAGTCGCGATACGCCAGACCCATCATGTACAACCGCTTGAAGAACCATTGTGTCCATTTGTAGTATTTGGGATCGGCCGAGATCGCTTCGCGCCGCCAGTCGAACATCGCGCCCATGCTTTTCAACTGCTTGCGCATCCGCTCAATGTTGTCGTATGTCCAGATTTTGGGATCCTGGTTGTTCTTGATGGCCGCGTTTTCAGCCGGCAGACCAAACGCATCAAAGCCAATCGGAAACAACACATTGTAGCCTTGCATGCGTTTGAAACGGGCACGGGCATCGCTGGGCGTCATTGCAAACCAGTGGCCGATGTGCAGATCACCGCTGGGATAGGGCAGCATGGTCAACGCATAGTGCTTGGGTTTGTCGTAATCTATATTTTGCTCGTACAGGCCGGTTTCCTGCCAGCGGGCCTGCCATTTTGCTTCAATTTCTCGTGGTTTATATGTATCAGACATGGTTTCACTTCCATTTGTCAACTACTGTTCTGTATGCTATTGGATTGGTGTCGGTCAAAGGGGGGAAGCCCTGTCAGTAACGCTGCATCGGCCGAAAAGCAATCGGCCGAATGGCAACGACTAACGACAGGGCACAATAAGTGCGAGGGTTGTATGAAATTGCATGACAACACAGGTAACAGTCATGATCTCATGTCCATTCCAAATTACTTTATGACCTACAGACGCTTTCCAATACTCAAATCTTACCCTGAATAAAACAAAGAAGCCCTTTCGTTCAGAGACGAAAGGGCTTCCGCGGTACCACTCTGATTGATGACAGATTGTCCATTGCAGGGCAATGTCAGTGGACCCAAAGGGACTCGAACCCTTGACCTCTACAATGCCATTGTAGCGCTCTCCCAGCTGAGCTATGGGCCCTGAAAAGCAGACCACGATTGTACCAGACACGTTACAATCGTCAATGTCACTGCCGCAATGTGCCTGTCATCCTCTCAAACGCGTAACGTGCGCAACCCGTCGCCACCTACTGAGACATTCCGTTCAGCGGCGCAGCTTCCAGGCGAGTTCAGTCCTGTTTGTCGCGCTTGCAGCCGATGGCGCAACTCTCTGAGGTCGTGCAACTGCACAGTGACCTACTACTCCTGTTCACAGCCTTGTTGTCTATGTTTGCAATGTACAATGGACCTGAGGGGACTCGAACCCCTGGCCTCTACAGTGCGATTGTAGCGCTCTCCCAGCTGAGCTACAGGCCCACACCGAATAAAGATCATAACTTACGGCTGGGAGCTTGTCAAGCGTGGTGAGCCACCCTATACTCCGGTTTGCTGAACATGTACACCATGATCATTATCGGCCGATAACACACCCGGAGGCTTATTATGAATGAAAAGTACACCATTTCGATAACTTACTGTGTGCCTTGAAATTATTGGCAACGCACCGCCCGTGCGGCGGATGATCTCATGCGTAACTACCAACACATCATTAAAGAGCTAAACATTATCGGCGGTTCCAAAGGTATCTTTGATGTCGTTGTCAACGGTGACATGCTCTATTCTAAATATCAGGAAGGTCGCCACGCTCACGAAGGCGAAGTACTCGACCGCTTCATACAGCTTATTGGGCCGGATGTCATGGTTTACGGCACGTAAAACCCACTTCAAAAAGCCGAGTTTCCGACAGAAATCCGGTTATTTCAGTTCCTGCAACTGATCGTATGAACACAACAACCCGAACAGTCATCAGCCACTTTACTGCACCTGTCGCTGACATCAGTGGCATTCTCATTTATCTGCTCATCGGACCGCTTTTACTCGATCGCTTTGTGCAAACTGAAGTCGATCCTGGGATGCTCGTCAATCTGACGATCATGGCGGTGTTCTATGTCGTCTTTCTCGCATCTGTGAATGCGTTCAAACGACTGCCGGAACAGGATTCGGCCGAAAAACCATTCGCATTTGTCGAAAACCGCAAGGTCGGCGTCGGCGCTGCCATCATCTTTGCTATGGTGATGATCTTCGTGCTACTCGACTTATCCGGTTTTATGGATTCCGTCTTCCGCCTCGATTTTGGTGACAGCGGCAACTCCCTCTATCTCCTTTTAGGCCCATCAGTCATGGTGGTTTTTGCCTTGCTGTACATATTTGTCGTCATCACCCCACCTCATCCAGAGATTGCACCAGTCTCTAATCCGCAGCGCGTGGCGCTGCTGACGCTGCTCGGCGCTAACCTGATTATTAGTGCGTTGAGTAGTTATCTGGCATCGCTACTATTGCGCACGGGTAGCAGCACGAATGTGTTTGTCACAACCGTGTTCGTTTTGATTCTTTTCGCGCTGCTGTTTATATTCCCGCGATTGCTCTATATTCGCAAAACCGGCACTGTGACCAGCTTGTGGTCTTTATTGATTGCCCTGGGCATTTATGCCGCTGCCACAGCACTCGCCAGCCAACCCTGAAGCAAACGGCAATGGGGCGCCAATGGTGCCATCCAGACAATAAAAAAGCGGACGCCCTGTTTGAATGAGGGCGTCCGCTTTAGTTTCAAGTCCGGTCAACCATTACCGTATGGTAAATGGAATCGCGTTGGAAAGCGTATGGTATGTGCCGCCTCCGTTGCTGCATACACTGTAATCATCAAACGATATCGCCAGCCGCAATGTGTAATTGCCGGTTTCGTTGAGTACGATATTGTCATCGGCGCTGAACCCTTGTGGTGGCACAGCGTCTCCGGGACTGCCGCCCCAACTCGTCTTGAACCAATCCGGCCGATCAGCACCGTCCTTCTGCGGCATGGCACCGATACAACCATACGGCACCGGATTACCGCTTGAATTGACGATTGTCCATTCAAACCAGATCAAGCCACCCGGTGTAAATTGGGAACGATCCTGAAGATTCCAAAAGGTTGCGCTGATTCCATTGGCGCTGGTCGGTGGGGGCGCCGGTGGTACCGGCGTATTTGTCGGCGGTACCGGTACCGGTGTATTGGTTGGCGGTACAACTACCGGTGCCGGTGTATTTGTCGGTGGAACCGGTGTGTCAGTCGGCACAGTTGGTGTATCGGTCGGCAAGGGTGTTGGAGTCGGCTCCGGCGTGTTCGTCGCTGGTTCAGGTGTGTCGGTCGGGAATAGAACCAGCGGCGGCTGCGGAAGCGTTTCGGCCGTCGGTGCAATCTCGTCGGGTTGTGTAGCAGCAACGGTTGCAGATGATTCGGCCGAATCTGAACTCGCTGACTGATCTGTAAACACATTGTAGCCCAGCACAACGGCCACACCGAGTAAACCGATAATTAAGACAACCAAAATACCTACCAGAATAGTTCTCATGTGCTTTCCTTCCGCGCGTTCATGCCGCGCCGGCATAATTCACTGCAAATCGGCCGATGATTATAACGAGCCGGCCAGTCCAGGCCAAATTCACACCCTCTGACACAGCGCTATTTGTTAGATACTCATGAACGGCGCGTGACAACCTTGTTCACTTCCCGAAAATCGGCCGACCTGACGAAAATCGTGCAAACAGCTACAATATCACGGTGTTGAGTTCTACCGACTCACCATGCACATTTGCAACCTGGTCCGCGCACACGCCAATGCAAGGTTAACAAGTCGCTGCGGTCAGCGACACGGTAACAGGAGAGAGTTACATGACCAATCGAAAAACAATTGATCCGAATTCGGCCGAATTTCCGCGTGGAATGGACCTTTTGCTCGATCCGCAACTGACAAAAGGCACCGCATTTACCGAAGCAGAACGCGACACATTTGGATTACGTGGCCTGCTGCCGCCACACGTCGCCTCACAACGCGAGCACCAGATGCGCATTCTCGAAAACTTTCGCAAAAAGCCGACCAATCTGGAAAAGTACATCTTCCTGATGGCCGTACGCGACCGTCATCAGGACTTGTTCTACCGCGTCATCATCGACAACCTGGAAGAGATGATGCCCATCATTTACACGCCAACTGTTGGCCAGGCGTGTCAGGTATACGGTCACATCTTCCGCCGTCCGCGCGGTATTTACATTTCCGCACAAGACAAAGGCCGCGTCACCGAGATCCTGGACAACTGGCCCCACAAAGACGTACGCATCATCGTGGTCACAGACGGAGAACGCATCCTCGGACTCGGTGATTTAGGCACAAACGGCATGGGTATTCCCGTGGGTAAACTGTCACTGTACACTGCATGTGCCGGTATCGAACCGACCCAATGTCTACCTGTCACCATCGATACCGGCACGGAGAACGACGAATTACTCTACGATCCGCTCTATCTAGGGCTGCATCAACGCCGTTTGCGCGGTAAAGAGTACGATGCACTCATCGAAGAATTCATCGCATCAGTGCAGTCAACCTACCCTCGAGCCGTCATCCAATTTGAGGATTTCGCCAACTCCAACGCGTTTCGACTGCTGCACGAATATCGTCATCGTGCCCGCGTCTTCAACGATGATATACAGGGAACGGCTGCTGTAACCGGTGCCGGATTGCTGTCGGCAATGCGCCTCACCCAGAGTGAATTGCGCGAACAAACATTGCTGTTCCTCGGCGCGGGCGAAGCGGGCATCGGCATCGCTGACCTGATCGTGTCAGCCATGGTGCACCAGGGATTGAGCGCCGAAGAAGCTCGATTGCGCTGCTGGTTTTTCGATTCGCGTGGTCTCGTTGTCAAAAGCCGCACCGATTTAGCCGATCACAAATTGGCTTACGCGCATGAAGCGGAAGAAAGTGAGCATTTTCTCGACGCGATCAAGTTACTCAAGCCCACAGCGATAATTGGCGTGTCCGGCCAACCTCGCAAATTCACACAGGAAGTGGTGGAGGCAATGGCGGCGATCAATGACAAGCCGATCATCTTTGCGCTGTCGAACCCGACTTCGCGTTCTGAATGCACGGCCAAGCAAGCGTATGAATGGTCAGAAGGACGCGCTGTCTTTGCCAGCGGCAGTCCGTTTTTGCCGGTAACTGTCGGCAACAAGACGTTTTTGCCGGGACAGGCTAACAACGTGTACATTTTCCCCGGCGTCGGGCTAGGCATCATTGCCAGCGGTGCACGACATGTCACAGACGAGATGTTCCTGGCAGCAGCGGAGACGTTGGCACAAATGGTTTCGGCCGATGATCTCGATTACGGTCGCCTCTTTCCCAGCTTGACCAGAATCCGGGAAGTTTCGGCGAGCATTGCCGTCGCCGTCGCCGAGATTGCCTACGAGCAAGCGTTGGCAACGGAGGAACGCCCGGCCAATTTGCGCAAATACATCGAGTCGCTGATGTACGATCCCCAATACAGGCTGTACATCAAATAGGTTCTGCGCCGGGTGGAAACAGCGTTGCGGCAAATGAACCTGTTTCTACCCGGTTTCAGCATCAGGTTTATCCGTTAATCCCCGTGCGCCTCACTGACCAACAACAAGCTGTCGTCGATCACGACACCGGGCCCGCCCTCGTCTTTGCTGTCGCCGGTGCGGGCAAAACAACGGCCATGGTGCATCGCATCGGCCGATTGGTGAGTGAAGGCATCTTTTCGGCCGAACGCATCCTGGCAACCTCATTCGGCAAAAACAACCAACGTGATTTGCGCCAGGCGCTCACGCGGTGGCCGGCCTGCGCCCCTGTGCAAGTCAGCACACTGCACGCACTCGGCCGCAACATCGTCATGGCCGCCCGTGAAAACGGTCTGCTTACCACACCCCAAAGCCGCCACAAAACCGGCAAACTCGACCAACTCGTGCTCAATATCGCGCTGGGCGAAGCACGACGGCGCGACGTACCGTACAAACGCGAACTCAATGGACTCGACCGACAAGATTTTCTCGATTACGTCGGTCGCAGCAAAGGCAATCTCGCCTACGCCGATTTGAAAAGCGCCCACTTGCCACGCAGTGCACGCAAACTGGCAAGCCAGGCCGAGCCGCCCAGCGATAAGCTCGCCTGGTATTTACCGCTTTACCAACTATTCGAGGAAGTGCGGCAGGCGCAGGGCTGGATCACCTTTGACGACATGCTGCTCACCGGTTGGGAATTGCTGCAACGCTTTCCACAAATGCGTGAGATGTGGCAAACACGCTACGATTGTGTACTGGTAGATGAATTTCAGGACATCAATCTGGTACAGTCAGAATTGCTCGACACGCTGGCCGCACAGCGCAATTACATGGCAATCGGCGATGATGACCAGACCATTTACCAGTGGCGCGGCGCCCATCCACGCTTCATTCTCGATTTTCCCAAACGGTACAAGGCAGCAACATATCTGATTACAGATAACTTTCGCTGCCCAATCGGCCCACTCTTGCTGGCTAATCGGGTCATTGCCCACAATCAGCAGCGTCGGCCGAAACAACTCAACTTGACCAAAGGATTCGACGGTCATCTGCACATTACACCCCACAGCAATGTGGAGCAAATGGCGCGTGACATCGTTGCTGCTGCCATGGCGGAATACGCGCAAGGACGTCGCTGGCGCGACATCGCCGTACTCGTGCGCCTCAATGCGCAAACACCCCACATCGAACAACAATTGATCGAACACGACATCCCCTACCGCGTCAGCAAACCATTTTACGAGCGCTTTGAAATTGTGACGCTGATTGCGTACTGCCGACTGGCCTGGATCGAGCAGCAGATGCGGTTGGGAAAACGGCTGTCGTCGCGCCAGCGGTCGGCGTTTGAACAAGCATGGCGCGACACGCACAATCGGCCGAAACGCTATATCAGCCGTGACTTGCATGACAGCATCCGTTACGCCGTTGTCCAGTTGCAGATGCCCTTCACCGATGCGCTGCGCACGCACGCCGAGCGCGTCTCGCCGTATGTGGCGGAATCGCTCGACATGCTGGCAGACGATATGGGCTGGCTGGCACAACAACTAGAGCAATCGGCCGAAATAACGCTGCAACAACTTGATTGGCGGCTGCAATTCCAGATGTACTTGCGCGACAGCAGCGGCAACGAACAAATTGGCGACGGGCGCGCGGCGGGCGTGGCTGCATTCCAACTGTACGCACGGGGCAAAGGCACGCTGCTGCAATTCATGCAACACATCCGCGAGTTAGCCGAACATCGCAATTTGCAAGCTGACAGCAAAATCGACGCCCTGACGGTGTCAACCATACATCAGGCCAAAGGGCTGGAATGGCCGGTCGTCTTTGTCCCCCACGTCAATCAAGGTATGCTGCCGTTTACCGGTATGACCACGTTTAATCTGGAAGAGGAGCGCCGTTTGTTCTATGTTGCAGTGACGCGCACGCGTGAAAAATTGTCGCTGCATCTCCTGCGCGATGAGGATGCGTCCCAGTTTTTGCGTGAAATTGACACCAAGCAGTTACTACACGAAATTAAGCAATGGCAATCGATCGTCGATACGGCACGCGCCAATGGCAGTCTGCCAGTGCTGCAAGGTCGCGACGCGCAACTTTTGGCTCAACTGACGCAACGCTATGCCCAGCAACGCTATTTCCAGCATTATTGTACCGACGGCGTACAAATGGCGCAGGCGGTTGTCGCCTGGCTCGATACGCAATCACCGCGTGCATTGCGTGAGCAGGGTCTCAATTCGGCCGATACCGACTTCTGGCGCACGCTCGCCAACTCACCGCAGTAATCGGTTGAATTTTGCCCATGCCAATGCTAAAGTTGGCTGATTTATTACTCTGTTACAAAAGAAGCCTAGCTTTTGCTATAAGTAGAGTTAGCACCAGACGAAAAAGCTAGGCTTCTGAAACTACCATTACAGTTTATTTATACAGATTTGAGAAACAATTATGGCAAATGACAATGTAGCGCACACCACAACCAGACGGCGACTTGTCGCTCTGGCAGCTCTGGCAGTGCTGGTTATCGCCATTGTGCTGACAATGCTCTTGCTCGTACGCAATGCAACCTCATTGATCGTTGCAGTGATCATGCTGCCAATCGTAACCATCACCGGCTTCAGAGGTCTGATTACACCAGGCCATAAAAAGTGGCTCTATTTGATCCTGGCCGGACTGGCGGCTGTACTGCTCTTCTATCTGTTGTCGATTACAAGCTCTGTCACTGCCTGGCAAATCGTTATCGTCATAGCGCTTGTCATTGCCTTTTGGCTGCTGGCGGATGCCGCGCTGCCGGAAGATATTCGCTTTTTCGACCGAGAGATTGACATTGACAATCGGCCGAAAAACCCCGCGTTGATCATGAATCGCTGGTCCGGCGGCGGCAAAGTCGAACAATTCGACATCGAAGCCAAAGCCAAAGCCATGGGTATCAAAACCATCATGCTCGAACGCGGCGACGATCTGGCTCAACTCGCGCGCGATGCTATCGCCGACGGAGCGGACGCGCTCGGCATGGCCGGTGGTGACGGCTCTTTGGGTCTCGTCGCCGGGATTGCCGCAGCACATGATGTGCCGTTTGTCTGCATTCCTGCCGGAACGCGCAATCATTTCGGCCGAGATATGGGCCTTGATCGCGCCGATCCCTCCAAGGCATTGGCCAGTTTTACGGGTCACGAAGTGCGCGTCGATTATGCCCTTGTCGGCGAACGCGTATTTGTCAACAACATCAGTCTGGGTTTATACGCCTCCGCCGTGCAAAAACCAGAGTACCGCGACAACAAACTCGGCACGATTGCGGGCATGATGAGTGATCGAAGCCAGGCGTTTGACTTGCATTTTGACGGTCCGAACGGCAAACGCTACGACACAGCGCAAATGCTGCTCATTTCTAACAATCCCTACACGCTAACCGACAAGCTTTTTGACATGGGCAAGCGCTACACGGTTGACTCCGGCAAGTTAGGCATTGCCGGCTTGTCGGTCACGTCACAGACCGAACTGGACAGTTTTGTGGCACTGGCTACCGTTGGTCGTCCGCAAAAACATCCCGGATGGCTGGAATGGACAGCGGAAACATTTACCGTTGAAGCAGAGGGCGGCGCAATTGAAGCAGGTGTGGACGGTGAGGCGCTTGTCTGGCCATCGCCGATGGTATGTCGTATTGTGCCGGGTGGATTGCGTCTGCTGTTGCCTGAAGGTGTTGAGCCGGGTGCACGCCGGACACCGGGCATGTTTGACCGGACGACTATCGCCCGCTTGTGGCGCGTCGCCCGTACCGGCTCTGTTGCTTGATAGGTTGGCTTGAGAAACCGAGTTTCTCGGAGAAACTCGGTTTCTTTAACTGTAAACTGTAAGTGGAGAATATCGTTTGAGCGCATCGATCATCCTGAGCCGCTACCGGTTGCACGCGTTCACGCAGTGCCGCCGCAAATTTCAGTTGAGCGCTGTTACCCGCCTGGCCTGGCCCAGTCCGCCCGTCGCACCTAGCCTGGCAACGGCATTTGAACGCGGGGCCGCTTTCCATCGCTTGCTGGAACAGTATTTTCTGGGAATGGCTGTGGCGCCGGATGTTGATGCTGACGCCGATGTCCAGCGCTGGTGGTCGACGTTTCACGCCAACCCGCCTGCTGTGCCGGGTGACAACACGTATCCCGAAGCGAGTCTGACCGTGCCAATAGCGGGGCATTTTCTTTTCGGCCGATACGATCTCCTCGTGCTTGGCGACCAATCAGCCCATATTTACGATTGGAAAACCGAACGTCACCCGCGCAAAGCGTACGAATTGCGTGAAGATTGGCAAACACGGCTGTACCTGGCGCTGTTGGTCGAGGGGGCGGGGGCATTCGGCCGAAGTTATGCGCCGGATCAGATTGCCCTCACCTACTGGTTTGCCAACGCGCCAGAGCAATCAGTGACGCTGCGCTACCATGCTGACTGGCATCAGCACAACCTGGCTGAGCTGACCGCCCTCGTCGAACGCATCGACCGCCACATGGTCGCGCCCAACGCCGTCTGGCCGCTCACCGATGACCTGAGCATCTGTGCCCAATGCGGCTATCGCGCTTACTGTGGCCGCACCGTCGTTGCACAACCGACATCCGTCTCCAATTTAGAAATGCAAATCGAAACCGATCCGGATGAGACCGAGCTGGAACCCGATTTGCCTTGAAAAGTCACAAGAACCACGCGATAAGCTCCACAAACCGGCAACCGCTCCAGATTTTATTCTGCTAAATATGCCGATCCAGTGACACCGTCGCCACCATCAATGCGGACCAACTCGTTGCGATTTACCACAACCACAAACACATCATTGGTATTCTCATCTACTGCAACGCCTTTCAATGATCTGCCTACCTCAATCGTGCTGATGCGTTCATAGGTGGTACCGTCAAACACAGACATATAGGTTGTGCCTATCTGATTCAAGTAAATGCGATTTGTCACCGGGTTGATGGCAATGCCGTTTGGCTGAAACACGGGAAAGCTGTCCATCACTGTATTGGTGTTGCCATCGAGAACTGAAACACTATTACCGCCGCGATTCGCGATATAAATGACATTTGTAGCGGCATTGAGTGCAATGCCCACCGGATCGCTCATAACAGCAACCGTTGCGATCACGTCATGTGTGTCGCCATCGACTACCGTAACATCATCACTGCCCGTATTGGCCACATATATCGTATTCGTCTCTGAGTTCACTACTGCCTCGTGTGGTTGGTCACCCGTGGCTATCATGTCAATCACCATATTGGTCGTGCCGTCAATCACCGTTATACTGTTTGTACTTGTGGAGGGTACGTAGATGCGATTGGTAGCCGCATTCACAGCAACGCCACGTGGTCTACCGGATAGCTGGATCGTGGTGAGCAACGCATCAGTTGCCCCATCAATGACTGAAACTGAACGCCCTCGCCAGTTCGCGACATAAACCAGATTCGTGAGTTCATTCACACCTACGCCCTTGGGCTGATCCCCAACCGGTATGGTGGACACGGTGTTACCTGTCACATTGTCAATCACAGTAACGTCATCGCTCCTCCCATTCGTAACATACGTTTTATTGGTAACTCTGTTAACTCCTACCAGCGCCGGTTTGGAACCGACATCATAGGCTGCAACCAGAATATCTTCATCTGTGGCAATGACATTGATAGTATTGCTATTGGAGTTCAATGCATATGCTGCGTTTAGGTTTTCATTGATGGCCAGAGCACGAACGCTTTCACCGCCTAAGACCGTACCACTTTTTTCTATCCCAAGCGCATCAACTTTCAAGATGGCAACATAAGATCTGAAACAGGCAACGTAAAGGCGATTGGTAACCTGATCAATTTCAATCGCACGCGGATCGTTGCACGCTATTGAACTCCCGACAATGGTGTCGGAGTCGCTGCTAATGGCTGTAATGGTATTATCACTTGCATTGGCGACATAGATGCGATTGTCGGAGTCGTGAACCGCGATGGCTGTGGGTCCCGCGCCAACGGCTATGGTGGTGAGTTCGGTATTAGTGAAGCCATCAATGATGGTGACATCGGCGCTAATGAAATTGGCCGTATAGATCTTGTTGGAATCTGCATGAACGCCGATAGCTGCAGGCGCTGTGCCCACGGGAACGGTTGCAACGACCATATTGATGGTGCCATCGATAACCGACACGTCATTGCTGACTCGATTGGCAGTGTATACTGTATTTGTGTTTTCGTTGACGGCTACCGCAACAGGTACCGCCCCGACATTGATCGTGTCGATTATGGTGTTGTTGGCACCGTCGATTACGGTTACCGAACTTGAACCAGTATGCGTGACATAGATTCGGTTCGTCGTCGTGTTCGCCGCGATTGCATAGGGTGTCGGATTGACTGCAATGGTTGTTATGATCGAGTTGGTGTTGCCGTCGATAACAGTTACATCATCACTGACATAGTTGGCAACATAAAGTCGATTGGTCGTCTTGTTGACGGCCATGCCACGAGGTTCTGTACCCGTAGCTATGGTGGTAATGGGATGATCGGCCGAAACTGTTTGGGATGGAAGTCCCAGAATAAACAGGGTTGCCAAAATAAATAGGGCAACGGGAATAGAGCATCGTCGATTACAGATTTTTTTTGTATCACTATTTGACATGTGGCGCCCCTTGAGGTCCAAGGCTGGGAAACGCATATTAACGGCGTTCCCCAGCGTATCTATCATGATATGCACGGTATGCAATACGCGCTATCGGGGAAGAACCAATGTGGCGAGCAGAATTCGGCCGATATGTATTTGGCCTATCCTGTATCAGGAAGGTTCTGACTTAAATCTAGATAGTGCGGATCACCTTGATGGTATGTACCCGTTACGGTGATTTGGGTACTGCACCGTTATCATAACCTTTAACTGGGTTATTTTCAAGGCATATTTGCGCGTATTGCGCAATCCACATCGAACGCAAAATGACGGTGCATTGGACGGTGCATTGGACGGTGCATTGTGAGAAAACCACTGTTACCATGTCGAATCACCTGACATCGAAACGCTAACGATACGCAGCAAGTTAAAAGCAGCAACAATACGCAACCTACCTGTCTCGCATTGTTGCTGCAGGTTTCTGAAATTCCGACTGATTGGTACGTACATAACCTATCTTCGTTGCCCTCGCAACAAACATTCAGGTAGTGCAGCGCCAGCATGTTTATCTCAACATGAATCTAGTCCAAGTGCCCTGACATCCGCAAACAGCTACGGTCATAGGCGGCAATTGCTGTGTGCTATTCCACGATTGGGCACACCACGCCGACGCATTGCGGCTCTGAATTGCCGCTGACGGTTGAGGTGGCATCAAAGGTCACCTCGCCAATGTCGTTATAAACACCGCCCGCAGAAGCGGCGCTATTGCTGTTTACCATTGAGCCCACAAAACTTATCGCGCCTTCAAAGCCATTGTAAACGCCACCTCCCGTGTCGGTGGCTGTATTGTCGCTGACAATCGAATCGTTTACTATCACATCGCCTGTTCCGGCGTTTAAGATGCCGCCACCATTTCGGCTGGCCGTATTGCCGTCGATCGTCGAATCGTTCAATGTCACATAACCGGTTGCGTCATTATTATACATTCCGGCGCCATCGTTGGCGCTGTTGTCGCTGACTGTCGATTCATTCAGCGTCATACTGCTTGCACCACGATCGTTGTAGATGCCACCACCACCGTCACCAGTCAAATTGCCGGTGACAGTCGCATTGTTCAACGTCAAGTCACCTAAATTATAAATACCACCGCCGTGGTGATCGGCTTCATTGTCGTTAACCAGCGAATTGTTTAGCGTCATACCGCCAGCACGCGTGGAATTGAAAATGCCCCCTCCGCTGGCACTACTGTTATTGCTGCTGACTGTCGAATCGGTCATTTCTACAACAAGTAATCCATAACCGCTATCATAGGCATAGAGACCCCCACCACGACCATGCGCAACATTATTCCGTATTGTGGTCCTGGTGAGTAATAAGGTGCTGCGGATATCTGTACTGCTAGCACTGATGCCCCCACCATCTTCCCCGGCTCGATTGTCACTGATTTCCGAATCTGCCGATCTAGCCGTCCAACGGCGCGTAGATGCCACCACCATTCAATGAGGCAGAATTGAAACGGATCATCGTCGTCCGTATTGTTGTGTTAGTGCCAGCTCCAGTAAATACACCGCCACCCGAACGTCCGGCCGTATTATTTGTAACCTTCGATCTGCTCAACATCAGAAAACCGTATGTGGATATGCCGCCACCTAGACTTTCAGCACGATTACCCACAACGATAGAATTCTGTAACCGAATCCAGGTGCCAGCGTAATAGTTATCGTTGTAGATACCGCCACCGTTGCCAAAGTTAATGTGAGTGGAGAGATTTCCTCCGACCACTGAATTATTCAAGTTCATCTTACCGCCATTTTTATTGTAGATGCCTCCTCCCTGGCTGACAGCAGTATTATTGGTCACCGCTGAGTTCTTAAGTGTCATCGTGTCAAGATTGTAGATACCACCCCCACCGCCAAGCCACCCTTCATAATACGACGCATTATCGCTGACTGTCACTTCATTGAGCTCCATTGCGCCTTCGTTGTAAATGCCCCCTCCAAATTCTGAATAACCACCGGTGATCGTAAGTCCGGTGACAGTAACATTCACATCAATAGCGACGGAAAGGACGCTACCGGCACCATTGCCGTCGAGGGTCGCCTGTTCACTTTCCGGCGCGCTGTCGCCCTCAAGTACAAGGTCTTTGTCAATCATGGTCGTGCCGACACATGTGCCGGTCACTGTCAATAGATCACCCGGATTAGCAGCGTCTACTGCTACCTGCAAGTTGTCAAACACTTCGGCCGAAGCCGCGTTGACGATTTGACATGCCGACATAGCTTCTGCCGCCAAAGCCGGCACAAAAAACGCACCAGCCATCAGAACCACAACCACCAAAATGAAAATCTGTGCTTTACGCATTGGACTATCCTCCACGACAACAGCCTAGATCACAACAGAGCGTCTATACTGTTGCTACAAAACGATGACATCGCACGCCGCTCCGAAATCTGGAAACAGCTACTTTCTCAATGTGCGACAGTTGGTAATTGCTGTGTGCTATTCCACGATTGGGCACACCACACCGACGCATTGCGGCTCTGAATTGCCACTGACGGTTGAGGTGGCATTAAAACGCACCGTACCAGAATTGTAGATACCACCGCCTTCGCTACTTGCAGTATTATTTGCGACTGATGAGCCGTTTATCCTCACAGAACTGTTGTAGTTGAAGATACCGCCCCCCTTGTCTGCAATATTATCAGTAACCAATGAGTCATATATCGTCATCGATCCTGTGCTATAGGCAATAGAGTTGTATATACCGCCACCGGAACCGGTGGCACTATTGCCAGTTACCGTCGTATTGCTCAACACCATTCTGTTTCTAGAATTGTAAATACCGCCACCGTTGCCCGCAGAATCTTCATCACCAATAACACTATTGTTACTGACCGTAGAATTGTTTAACGTGACCATTCCATGTTGAACATAACTACTTATTCCACCACCGTACCACGGCACTATTGTTCGTGATGGTGGTGTCGTTTATCTCCATTGTGTTTTGGTTGTAAATGCCACCACCGCTGTAAGAAGCACTATTATTGCTGACCACAGAATTATTTAGACTTATTGTGCCAATGTTGTGGATGCCACCACCCCGATCTTCAACGCTGTTTTCGGTTATTGTCGCGTCCTCTATCACTAAATAACCGTAATTGCATATGCCGCCGCCTCGTCCGGTGTAAGTACCATCATTTGCGGCATTATTGTTGGCAATTGTCGCGTCGTTTATCTGCATTTTGCCACCGTTGAATATGCCACCACCGCAAGAGCCGATCACATTATTGCTTACAATTATCGCGCCATTGTTGCATTTTGCCGTCGTTTCGTATACCTCCGCCAGTACCTTCAGCATAATTTCCGGTGATTGTCGTATCGTTCAACACCATTGCGCTACCACCATCGTTTGGATGCCACTACCGCAAATCTCGCAACTGTGCTAACGACCGAGTTGTTTAATGTCACACTCCCGCCATAGCTGTAAATGCCACCGCCTGACCTGCTTGAGAAATTGTTCATGACTGTCAGGTATTTATCGCAACATTAGCTTCGCTATTCCTGATACCACCAATAAATCCGCTTCCCCCACCCCTGTGACGACAAGCCCATTTATTACGACATTAGGCTACTGCATCAGTGATTTTTAGCACACTGCCAGCCCGGTCACCATCCAGTGTAGCTTGCTCCAATTCCGGGAGCACACTGTTGCCTTGAAGCACAAGATCCTTGTCAATCGTAGTCGTACCGATGCATATACCGGTAATTGTCAATAGATCACCGGGATTAGCAGCGTCCACTGCTACCTGCAGGTTGTCGAACACTTCGGCCATCACTTCGTTGTTGACCGAACATGCCGACATAACTTCTGCCATTGTAACAGGCACAAAAACGCGCCTTTGGGAACCACAACCACCAGAATGAAAATTTGTGCTTTACGCATTTGAGTATCCTCCGTAAAAAATGTTCCAACCAACAATATCAGTTACAGCCATTTGAAATTGTGCAGGCCAAGCCATGCGCTGCCGGTTGCGGCGACCGAATGTTTGGCCGTTTATCTGTTCGCGTGACGACCTACCAAAGACAGGATTAAAACCTGCTCGTTCACCTTTTTGATCTGTTGTAATGTGACATTAAACGCCGTGATCATAATGCCATAGCCATTGATTGAGATAGTCTGTTGATCGTATTTTGGGTAGCCGCTGAGTCTTCTTGACAGGTTCCGGATCAACCAACACAACCTTCACCTCATAAGTACCAGAGTGAGTCGGAAGTAAACCAAAACGCCCGTGCAGATAGACTTTTTGTGTTACTTCATCGCCGGCAGCATCAAACTCAATAAGATGACCGACCTGTCTGTGCAGATTGGCCATCTCGATTTTCCTGGTTATCGATGACGATTGACTGCGCCTCAATGTCTAATCAATTGACCCCGCTAATGCAAGATGCAGTATGTAAAGGTTCTCGTTGATAATCTCGTACAATAGCCCTTCTTTTAGACAAGCCCCTCCACGAGTGGAGAGAGTGAGGGCAGCAACGATTCAAGATTTTCTCATGCCGCATAGTGTTTTCAATCCTATTGGTTATCACCAGAAACACTGAGCATACGATCAAGGTGAAATTGTGTAAGTCAATACAATCGAACCAAATTCATCAATCACTCGCATATTCAGTGAATCACCTGATACCGTTATCACACCATATCCGCGGCATGCTGCAGGGTAATTGTCATACGTTCCATGACTCCACTCACCTAAGTTGTTTTCATGGTTACCTGCGCATTCATTGAGCGTTGGACTAGGTACCAGCATTTCAGGAAAATCACTGTTCGTACCATCGTCAATCGCGCCAGCATGGGCATCAGCAGACACAAAAACAACACCCTGTATGCCATTATCATCCAGGAAATCTACGACTTCTTGTCGTTCTGTTAGGTAGCCAAGCCAGGCATCTGTTCGCACAGGGGCCGTTTCGCGATTAAAGATGACAGAGGTGATGATGATTTTCCATTCGGCCGATGAACTCAATAAGCTATCAAACAACCATTGCTTTTGAGACTGTCCGAGCATTGATTTATCAGGCCCGTCAGGCATCAAATAGGGATTCCGTTGCGACCGCAAATCCAACAGAAAAAACTCTACATTGCCCCAGTCAAATGATTGCCATATACCTGCGCCGCTTTGGTCATAGGTAGGCCAATAATATCGGTACGCATTGATAGCATCCCTTCTCCAAGGAAATGTCTTGTCTGTGTTATTACCCCCATAGTCGTGATCGTCCATCGTATAAGCGACCGGCATGCGATCAAGGATGTCGACAAATGCATGATAGACCCCGGTGCGCTCAGTTATTCCTTTCCACATATCACCGTGTTCGACAAATGTATGCGGATTGCTGTGATCAATGTCACCAATGAGAACTACCAGTTCGGCGTTTTCATCTATCGCATGAGATAATGCTTCTGTCGATGCGATGTTAACGTCGCTTCGCTTAAAATCAGCCAAAAACAAGAACGTACGGGAATTGTCATCGCCAGGCATCGGTGCAGTTCTGAACTGGTTTGGTACTGACAATTGAGGCACATCATCGACTAACACTTGCAAATAATAGTCTGTTCCTGCTATCAATTCGGAAATGACTATTTTGACAATATGATCTTTCCTGTTAGGTGCCACTGCATCAATTTCAGAATATTGGATCATCTCAGGATCGGTACCATAGCGAACGACAACATCAGACGGACCCGCAGAGAATCTGAGCCAAATGGTTGCGCTATTGTGCGTAACACCACCGACAATCGGTCCGTGCGTCAGCGATGCCTGGGATCTTTCAGCAGTCGCCACCGCGTGACTAAATACCAACAACGTTGACACAAGAAGAAAAGCTGTCAGAAGCGATTTCACCAGCAACACTTTTTTAGTAGATAACATGCTAAACTCCGTGATCGTAATGCCATAGCCATTGATTGAGATAGTCTGTTGATCGTATTTTGGGTAGCCGTTGAGTCTTCTTGACAGGTTCCGGATCAACCAACATAACCTTCACCTCATAAGTACCCGTTAAAGTCGGAAGTAAACCAAAACGCCCGTGCAGATAGACTTTTTGTGTTACTTCATCGCCGGCAGCATCAAAACTCAATATGATCTCCAGACTGCCGCTGACAAGTTGATCAACTCGATGATCATAGCCATCAGCGACAACCAGTTGCCCTTTGATGTCCGGTCGGCTTATTTCGTTGAATCGAAATGCAGTATCCGGCGTGTTCATGTGAGTGTTCCTGTAATCGGCCGAATCATCTCGATTCGGCTTACTATCAAGCTGATAATGTCTCAAAATGCAGTGTTCGGAAGTTATCAAAAGACTGTTCGACAACGTCAATTTCAGTCTACTAAACAAGGGAACCGACTTCAAGAGATAAACGCTTTAGTATCGCTTTTTGTATCGGTTGTGGAAGTAATAATTGAGGGTATTGGGGCACAGGCAGGCCCGTTATTACTCTGTAACAAAAGAAGCCTAGCTTTTTCGTCCGGTGCAAACGCTGCTCATAGCAAAAGCTAGGCTTCTGACAACTTCTGTTACAGTGTAGTTTATTGACCTGCCAAAATACAAACAAGCAAAAAGTTACGGTTCAAGCATCCGTTGCCGACAACATTAATCGCCGGTTGAACATACTGCTTCATGTAACAAAGTGCGGCATTCAACTTCCGTCCAGGTTCGGGTCAAACGGGATTGCGCCAACGCCTCTACTTCATCCAGCGGGAGCAAGTAACGGGTAACGAGCGTATCAAAACCGGCCACGAATAAATAGCGGCCATCCGGGCTAAATGCTGCATCCAGAACGGCATCACTATCTCCTGCCAGTGTCAATACACGCTCTCCGGAATGACTGTCCCACAATATCGCACTGGAATCAGAACTCGTTGTCGCCAAAAACGTACCTGTCGGGTCAAAAATTACCGACGGGATACCGCTGGCGTGGCCGGCAATGGTCATCAAGTGCTCACCGGACTCAACAGACCAGATCATGACGGTGGAATCGCCACTGCTCGTCGCCAGTCGCTTACCGTCAGGGCTAAATGAGACACCTTCAACGGGCCCAACATGATCGGTGAACGTGTATAACGTCTCACCAGTCGCCAGATCCCATAATCTGGCGGTTCTGTCCCAACTGACACTGGCCAGCATCGTGCCGTCCGGGCTGAAATCTATCGTCTCAATCATGTCCGTGTGACCCAATAAAATCTGCTGTCGTTCATCACCCGCCTCGACCGGCCACGCCCACATATGAATCTTGCCGGCTGCATCGGCAATTGCCAATTGCTTGCCGTCGGGACTGAAGATCGCATCGAATGCACCGTCAAATACAGTCTGGTTTCCTGTTGCGCCCGGCACGGCCAACGACCAAATGATTTTGCCGGTCGCCAGATCCCAGACAATGACCTGGCCGTCCTCTCCTGCGGTGACTAGCTGGCGTCCATCAGGGTGAAAATCGACTCCTAAAACACGTCCATTGTGTCCGGCAAGCGCCCAACTTTCCTGCCGTGTTTCAGTATCCCAGACGCGAACTGTGCCATCCCAACTCGCGCTGGCGGCTTGCATACCGTCAGGACTGACATCGAGCCGAAAAACAGGCCCTTCGTGCTCGGCGAAAGTCGAATTACTGTTGCCAACGGGTGAACTATCCCACAGTCGCGTAGTGAAGTCGGATCCTGCCGTGGCTAACTGCTGCCCATCAGCACTGATGGCAACATCCATCACGCTGCCATCATGGCCGACCAGATTCAACAACTCCAACCCTGTTGCTAGATCCCAAACCTTGGCCTTGCTGTCGAGACCGCTGGTAGCGAGGCGTGACCCGTCTGCACTGAAAGCAACACCACTCACCACGCCCGTGTGACCGGTCAAAATCAACGCTGCCCTGGCAGGTTCAGAGGCTGTTAAATCCCATATGCGCGCGGTTGCATCCCAACTAGTCGACGCTAACCGGTCTCCATCAGGAGAAAAGGCGAGATCAGTCACCCGGCCGGTATGACCGTCCAGGGTGAACAGTTCTTCGATCTGACCATCTTCGGTTGTGGGCAATTGCCAAACAGTCAGGGTCATGTCGTCATTGCCTGTTGCCACTCTGGTTCCATCAGGGCTGATGGTGGCAACTGCAATCGCCTTGTCGGCAGGCAACTGCCATACATCCGTCTCTTCGAACAGAGCCGGATCATCGGGCAAGAGCCAGATATTGGTTTTTCGATCAAGACCGGTTGTCACAAGTCGATGCCCGTCTGCACTGAGTGCGGCGGAGACGATTGCCCGTTCGTGTGCGTCGAAACTAAGTAACTGCGCACCTGTGTCAGGTTCCCACACGTTGACGAGTCCATCCCGACCTGTGCTGATCAGTGTGTCGCCGTCACCGTCAAACAAGACAGCAGTCACACCACCGTCATGTCCTTGCAGAGTCCGCTCTATTGCTCCTTCGGCCGACCAAAGCTTAACCGTTCCGTCTTCACTGCCGGTCGCCAATTGTAGACCATCAGGCCGATAAGCCACGCTGTTGACACCATCTGTATGTCCTTGCAACGTCTTGATCACGCGTGACGTTTTTAAAGCGCGATGCAATGCGGTCTCCGCTTCTACAGAGTGAGCTATATCCAGCGCTTCCAGCGCCAACAAGATACTGCGCTCAGGATCGGCATCCAGGGCAATGGTGGATGCGGCGGCCAACTCGCGAGAGACAGCCAGATTTGTTTGTTGCTGCGCGGTCAAACGCTCTTGCGTGGCGCGATAGGCAAAGAACAGCGACAGGAGCACAAGTATCACGGTGCCTATCAGGGCTGCCGTCAGAACGGTTGCACGTCTGCGCAATCGCTGGGACATTTCTTTTTGCACGTCGGCTCTTTCGGCTTCTGCCTGTGCCAGCGCCTGGGCTGTCCTGATCTCGCGTTGCAAGCGGGCTGCTTCGGCCGATTGCATTTCTTCACAAGCCTGGCGGCTGAGGTCGAGGAATTCCTGCTCCACTGTGGTCAAGGCGGCAGTGGACTGTGATGCCCAGGCTTCAAACTGATCGAAACGTGTCCCTTGTAACAAATAGCCCGGATCTCTTTCGGCCGATTCCCATTCTGCGACCGCCAGCATCAACAAGCGCTGCATCCGAATATCGTCACGGCTTTCAGCCAACCACGATCGCAATCGAGCCCATTTATGCAGCAACGCTTCATGCGCCACCTCAACCGTCGGCTCGCGTGTCGCCGGATCGTGATCAAAAGTGAGGAGGCGGAAACGACCATACATTTCCACCACCTCATCAATTGGTAGGAGCGTCTCAAGAGACGCTCCCGCAGAAACTGCTCCCAACTCGGAGCGCAACACGCGGCGTCGCGTGTCTTCAACCCCTTCGCCTAAAGTGACGAGGCGCAAAAACAGCTGGCACACTGCTTCTTGCCCCACGGGGTCCAGGCTGGCATAAATCACATCGGCGCGTCGGCTCAGGGCACCGACAACACCACCACTCGCAGCATAAGCGGCACGAGTCAATCGACCATCTTGGCGCTGCTCAAACAACTCAGTCAAGGCATACTGCAATAAGGGTAGCGTTCCCGGTTCATCGCCCACATCGCGGATAATCTCCGCTGTCAAACCACGCTCCAATGTCATACCCAATCGCAATACAGGCTGCGCAATTGCCGCCTCCATTTCATCCGAACTCAAGGGCAGTATGAACTCTGTGCGCTTTTGCAGTAATTCACCAAAATCAACGTACTGCAACGGGCGATCAGTAAAATCAGCCCGTAACGTAACCAGAACATGCAATCTGCTGCGTTCATCGAGAACGGCCGTGATGAGACTATTCAAGAAGTGAGTCCGAGTTGATTCTGACGTGACCAGCGTAAACAGTTCCTCAAACTGATCAATGACCAACACCAATTCGACAGCAGGATCAGCAGGCAGAATGCGTTTAACCGCTCGCAGCAGACCACGTTCATCTGTGCTAAGTTGGGTGAGCAAACTTGAAGGCGGATTGACAGCAATACGCAACAACGCAGCTTCCAACTCTTCCAGCGGTTGCGAACCTGGAATCATCACCTCTACAAACCAATTCTCAGAACCGGGCAAACCACCACGCCGCAATGCAGGAATCAAGCCCGCCCTAACAACAGAGGATTTGCCGCCGCCACTGGGCCCGACAATAGCCAAAAATCGACTCAAGTCGTTGCTCTCACCAAGCCGACCCAAGAGCGTATGCACCAACATTTCGCGACCAAAAAACGTGTCAGCGTCTGATTCAACGAATGAACGCAGCCCCTTGTACGGGTTTTCAACAGAATTCCAGTCAGCATCGTCAATATTGTGTGGCGTGATTATGCCTGAGAACCCACTGCGCCAGGATATTCGCTGAATATCAGCGAGCATTGAAGGCACATCTGGATAACGATTTTCGGGATTTTTTGCTGTAGCACGTTGCAACACCAGATTCAATGATTTGGGCAAGCCACTGGCACCATTGCTCAATGTTGGAAGTGGTTGATGCAATTGCTGGTGCATGTAATCAACAGGTGTGGCTCCCGAAAACGGCTGACGCCCTGTCAACATTTCATATAACACAACACCTAAACAATAAATATCAGCTTGTGGACGCACACGCTCTCCGCGCAGTTGCTCCGGTGCCAGATACGCGGGCGATCCCAGGATCATCCCTTCTCTTGTGATATTGTCCATATCCAGGTTGCCGAGATCTTTGGCTATGCCAAAGTCAGCCAGATAGGCATTGTTATCATCATCGAGCAAAATGTTGGCCGGTTTGATGTCGCGATGAATGATTCCGGCACGATGGGCGGCATCGAGAGCAACGCCAATTTGATAAAAATAGGATAGCGCTACTTCGGGGCTTATCGCGCCCTGTTTCAAAACGTCCTGTAAACTGCCACCGCGAAACAAACGCATGACCAAATAGGCCACACTCGGCTCGCGCCAATAATCGTACAGTGGTGCGATGAACGGGTGCTCGAGCCGCGCCACCATTTGCGCTTCCGCCTCAAACCGGCGAATGAAGTCCGGTTGATCGGCGTACTGAGGCAAAATGATCTTGATCGCAACATCCCGCTCTACGAACGGTTGGACAGCGCGGTAGACTGCGCCATACCCGCCTGCACCAATTTTCTCAGCCAACTGATAACCACGTATTGCGCGACCACTTAGATCTTCGTCGCCTATTTCCTCCAGCAAAGGCCGGGGAGTCGGCAGTGGAGAGGGCTGTTGAGGCGAAGTAGAGGATGAACGAGCCAGGCGCACAAATATGTCCCGCTCACTGACCGGTACGCCAAGTGACATGGCCAGGCGTTCAGCAATTTGCAGTGAGGGCCGCATTGAGTCAGACTCAATTTTGCGCACGGTAATAGTGGCGCATCCGACCCGGCGTGCTAATTCCGCCTGCGTCAGGTCACGACTAGTTCGTCGTTCTTTTACTACTTCACCAAAGGTTTTGTCTTTATTCATGGCTCCAATATGTGTTATGTTCAGTTTAAGGTGTTGTTCGGCCGAATTCAAGAGTAAAATCAATTTATATCGCTTTTTATATCGGTCGGACCGGGGCATAATTGGCCTGGGGTGTTGCGATCAGCAGGAATTGCATGCAACTAAGCGATCTCGACTTTCTCAACAGCGAAAAAGGCCGGCGTTGGTTGGCTAAGTTGGCAGCCCAACCGCTCGACCAGCACAATCAGTTGCCGTGGGCAACGCGTCTGCGCCAGGAGTTTTCGGCCGAACAGACCCATGCGCTACTCGAAACGGCGCTCCTGCGCCAAAAGGCCGTTGCCAAGTTTAGTCGCGCCGACCAGATGCTTTTCACACGGCACGGGCTGGAGATGAGTTCGGCCGAACCGATCGCCGCCTATCGCGCTTCTCGCTACCAACAATTCGGCACCACGCAAGTTGCCGATCTATGCTGCGGCATCGGCGGTGACGCGATCGGTTTGAATGCGGTAGCCAACGTGATTGGCTACGACATCGATCCACTGCATGTCGCCATGGCGCAACACAATGTCGCGGTCTATGGGCAGGAGCCGCGCTTTACCGGCGTTGTCGCCGATGTGACCGAGCAAACACCGACCGACGTCGATGCCCTTTTTTTCGATCCGGGACGCCGTGACGAACGCGGCAAGCGCATTTACAGCGTACAGCATTACCGTCCGCCACTCGCCGTCATCGACCGCTGGCAGGCGATCACGCCACACATCGGCGTCAAAATCAGTCCGGGTGTCGATTACACTGAACTGCCCGGTTCGGCCGAAACCGAATTCATCTCCGTCGACGGCGACCTGCGCGAAGCGGTGCTGTGGTTTGGCGGCCTGCACTCCGGAGAAAGGCGTCGAGCCACCTTGCTCACGACATCCGGGTACGCAATCGATCAAATGGCGACGCTTGTCGAACAGCCGGACGCGGCTGTCGCGGTTACACAACCGCGTGCGTGGCTGGTCGAACCGGACGGCGCTGTCATCCGCGCCCACCTCGTCCAAACGCTGGCCGCGCAACTCAACGCGACCCAAATTGATGCGACGGTCGCCTATCTGACATCCGATCGGCCGATAGAGACACCGTTTGCGCGGTCGTTCGTCGTTGACGATTGGTTTCCTTTTCAACTCAAACGCCTGCGCCGTTATTTACGTGAACACAACATCGGCCGAGTCACGATCAAGAAGCGCGGTTCGCCGCTCGACACGGACACCCTGCAGCGCCAATTGCGCTTGCGTGGCGAACGGGAACGCATCCTCTTTCTCACGCGTGTCAGCGGTGAACCGGTGGTGATTATCGGACGCGAACAATCTGTCACGGCAGCGCGGTAACGACAGACAACCGGCAATAGAATTGTTTCTGCCAAATCTGATACAATCAGGGGCAGATTATCGTCAATCATTTCGGCCGATTCCGGCCTAAACCACCAACGCACTGCCGGAGGATTTGTCGTGAAACAGACCTTTCTTAAATTTGCACTTATTTTCGGTTTTGGATTTCTTTTACTCACCATCGCCTATAGCACTCACTCAGCATCTGTCGCTGCGGCAAACAGCGAAACACAATCGGTGTATTTGCCGGTCGTTCTCAATGCGTATTGCAGTTTTGACTTCTGCGATTCATTCAATGATCCCACTTCCGGCTGGCCGATAGTTGACAACGCCAATTACGCGCTCAACTATATCAACGGCACCTATCAAATGCGCATCAAGCAACCCGTCATTGCGCTTGCAGGCGCTCCGTACACAAGCGTCACCGACTTTTTCATTGAAACCAACGCACGCTGGACAACGGCCGGCGGTGCACAAACTGATGGCTTGTATGGTCTCATCTTTGGTGCAAATTCAACGCTTGAAAACTATTACACCTTCTACGTCTGGCTCGACCATCCCGATTTTGGCACAGCGTATACGCTGCGCCGGGTTGACAGCGGTGTCGTCACGATCCTGATCAATTGGACCGAGTCCGACGAATTGCTCAAAGGCACAAACACCAACCGTCTCGCCGTCACCAAGCAAGGCGACGCTATCGACCTCATTATCAACGGAATCGTCGTCGACACGTATGATCAGCCTACATTTTCATCGCCCGGCTTTGTCGGCCTGCTCACAGTTAATCTGGACACGGCGGACGCCCGTTTTGCAGACTATGTGATTCAGAATTTCGACACCACAACGGCAGGCGATTCAGAAGCGATTGGCATTTCGGCCGAATCCACCACCACAATTAACGCAGCAGATTTATTCGACTAACCAGTCAACAGAAACAGGAAATGATAATGGAACAGTATTTACCCGCAGTCATCGACATCACCAAAGCGGCCGGCGCAGTCGTCATGTCCTTCTACCGCTCAGCTTACGACGTCACCGACAAAGCCCCCGATAATCCTGTGACCGATGCCGACTTTGCCTCCGATACATTGCTAAAGGAACGCTTGCAAGCCCTCTTGCCGGAAGCAGGCTGGTTGAGCGAAGAAACGGCCGATACGCCGGAGCGCCTCGACAAACGCCTGCTCTGGTGCGTCGATCCCATCGACGGTACCAAGGAATTCATCATGGGCATTCCGGAATTCAGCATATCAGTCGCGCTGGTGGCAGACGGTTTGCCCATCCTGGCCGTCATCTACAATCCGGCGACAGGCGAGTTGTACAGTGCCGCCAAAGGCAATGGTTTCACCTTCAACGGCAAGCCGCATGCGGTCAGCGACCGGCGCGAGCTTGCCGGCTCCATCATCGACGCCAGCCGCTCGGAACGCAAACGGGGTGAATTCGCCCCGTTTGAAGACCAGATGACAATCCGCACGATGGGCAGCGTGGCTTACAAGCTGGCGCGAGTCGCCTCTGGGCAATGTGATGCTACCTGGAGCCGCGGACCTAAGCACGAGTGGGATATCTGCGCCGGTGTGCTGCTGGTGCAGGAAGCGGGCGGCGTGGCAGTCGATTTGAGTAATCGGCCGATTACCTTCAACAATCAATTTGTCAAAGCCAACGGCATCATCGCCGACAACGGATATTTACACGATGCCATCGTCGCTGCATTGGCTCCCTACGGTGCGGCGCGCAAAGAAAAGGGATTGACCTACTGACAAAATGTGCTATGCTAACATTCCGTTATGGTTAAACCAAAACGGATCGACACAAACTGAAATGAGTGGGGCATGTCGCCCGAAGTGACATGCCCCACTTTTCTTTTTTTTACAGCTTTGCCCATTTACGTTGAACTATTTTTGAGGGAAAACATTATGTCCAAATACATCTTCTTCACCGGTGGCGTCGTCAGTTCAGTGGGCAAAGGAGTCAGCGCGGCTGCACTCGGCCGATTGCTCAAAGAACGCGGTCTCACCGTTGCTGTCCAAAAGCTCGATCCCTACATCAACGTCGATCCCGGCACGATGTCGCCCTATCAGCACGGCGAAGTATTCGTCACCGACGACGGTGCCGAGACCGATCTCGATCTCGGCCACTACGAGCGGTTTATCGACATCAGCCTCAACCAGATGTCCAACGTCACCACCGGGCGCGTTTACGCCGAAGTAATCGCCAAAGAGCGGCGCGGCGACTATCTGGGCGGCACGATTCAGGTCATTCCGCACATCACCAATGAAATTAAACGCGCCATCAAGGCGCTGGCTGAAAAGACACAGGCCGATGTCGTTTTGGTCGAAATCGGCGGCACAGTCGGCGACATTGAGAGTTTGCCGTTTATGGAAGCAATCCGGCAGATGCGTGCGGATGTTGGCCGCAATAATACGCTCTACGTCCACGTCACTTACTTACCCTACCTCAAAGCGAGCAAGGAACTCAAAACCAAGCCGACGCAGCACAGCGTGCGCGAATTGCGCAGCATCGGTATCCAACCTGATGTGATCCTGGCGCGCGCCGATTACGAGATACCGGAAGAACATCTGCAGAAGATCGCGCTGTTTTGCAGTGTCGAAGAAGAGGCCGTCATTCCCGCTGTCACCAGCGATCATTTGTATGGCATTCCGCTGGAACTGGAAGCGGCCGGCGTGGCCGATGTCGTCACCGATCACCTGGGCCTAAATGTCAGCAAGCCGGTATTGAGCGAATGGGAAACGCTGTTGCAGGCGATTAAAGCGCCCAAACCGACCATCCGCATTGCCATCGTCGGCAAATATGTGCAGCTCCACGACGCGTATATGAGCGTCAAGGAAGCACTCTACCATGCGGGCATTCCCAATCATCGTGTTGTCGAGATCGAATGGGTCTATTCGGCCGATTTGGAGCGTGACCGTGGCTGGGATCAACTCGAACGGGTCGACGGTGTCGTTGTGCCGGGCGGCTTCGGCTATCGCGGTATTGAAGGCAAAATCATGGCAGCACGCTGGGCGCGTGAGAACAAAATCCCGTATCTGGGGCTGTGTCTGGGCATGCAGGTGATGTGCATCGAATTCGGCCGAACGATCCTGCACGATGAATCCGTCAACAGCACCGAATTTGACAGTGGCACGCGTCATCCGGTCATCAGTCTCATGCCCGATCAGCACGATCTCTCCGACATGGGCGGCACAATGCGACTCGGCTCTTACCCGTGCCACCTCGTCCCCGGCACCAAAGCGGCGGCAGCGTACGGCTCCGGCCACATTGACGAGCGCCACCGCCATCGCTGGGAGTTTAACAACGCCTATCGCGATGTCTTCCGGCAGCATGGCATGATCTTTTCCGGTTTATCACCCAACGAAAAGCTGGTAGAAATCAGCGAACTCGTCGATCATCCGTTTATGGTAGGCAGCCAGTTCCATCCGGAGTTCAAAAGTCGGCCGAATCGCCCCCATCCGCTGTTCAACGCATTTCTCGCCGCTGCCGTGCAGCATCAGGAAACGCGACTGGCTGAACTGGATGCGCTGCCGGTGTGGGATTCGGCCGAAACCACCACCTAACACCGCAATTTTCCATCGTATTGGTCGGAACGCGAACATCCTTGTCCGCAACTGCGTTCTGCCATCAATGGATAGTGATTCCATCAACAACTGTCGCGTCGCTCACGCCTCCTGCTGCACCTGCAACGTATGCCAGCGGCGGCAATTCGGCCACCACCACATGCTGTGACGAGATCGACGTCGAGGTCCACGAAACGCCCATGAAGAGCATGTGCTTCTCCTCAGTTTCCGCAACCGCCGACCACACATTCCCCACTAATCGATCCGCCACCCACACCCCACCACCTGAGTCACCGGGCACGATCGGCTGTCCATCTGTCGTGTGCAGGGTCATCACCTGTTTGCCCTGTTTGAACGCATTCCTGTCGACGACGGCAGGCGACACCGCCAGTACATTTGGGCTGCGTCCATCCTGGTGCACAATATTGACCACCGTGCCACTTTCTACATGGTACGCTCCCGGCGCTGCAAACGCCAATCCCGGTACATCTAGCGGTTCAGGTGCCATCAGCACCAAAGTGGCGCCGTCACGATAGCGGATCAATTGCATGAAGCGTTCCCCATCCATGCTAACCAGCAAATCACCGTTCGCAGTGCGTAAGTCAACGCGCACCAGAACGCCGCTATCCAGCAACTCCCAATGATCATGCGACACGAGCAGGTTGGACTCATTGACCGCGACGAGCGTGGCGATCCCATGCGCAACCTTGATTACGTGCTGTGTGCACCGCGTATGGCCGTCTATGGTCGTGATATGCTCAGTGCCCACCATGGCGATCTGCACCGAACTCGCCAGAATCGCATTGCGCTCGGCCGATTCCGGCGTGGTAGAAACTTGATTGGCGAGTCGCACCTGGTCGCTCGCAGCCATAGCCGGTACATGGGCAACAAGCAGATATGCTCCGCTTATCACCAGGAACAGGACAACTAACCGCCGCATCTCACTCCCTCCGACATGATGACGAATGCAAACGCGTAATCCACCGTTAGTGGAAGTTGTCTTTAGGTTAGCATAGCGGTGTCAAACAACTGTCAAAAGGGTGTGGCGTTGCCATGTGACATGGGTCACGGCGATGGAGAAATCGCTGAGAGTATACTCTTGAGTGACAGAGTAATGGCGCGGTGGGGCATGATACATCAATCGATGCCGTTACCACACCTGGTTCGAGAACTGGTTGTCGCTGCGTCCAACGTGATCGCTTACATTGCGCAGCAAAATCAGCACAACGTCGCGATTAAATGATGCGTATGGGGTTCGATACATCAAACCCCATTATGATGCTGATTTTCGGCCGAAAGTACCCCACCTTACCTTACATCGTTTCCGCTTCCAGCAGCGTCGCCCGCAGCGATTCCAGACTGCGCTTTTTGGGTAGGTAAAACTTATTGACCTCCCACCGGCCGCCGAAGTATGCCAGCGGAATGACAACGAGCGCCAGCAGCGCTGCCCATAACGAACCGTTACCCCACCCCAGCACCAAAATAATAAACACCAGCAATGGAATGAGATACCAGATCAACATCGCACGGGTTTGCCGAATCAGGTAGTCGATCTGCCAAATCGCCTTGTCCAGATCACCGACCATGGTCGGCTCAAACTGCACCTGCGCCCGGCTGCGACGCATTCGCCACACCAGCCCGACAATAAAATAAGCGAAATAGGCGGCCGGGATCAGATAGAAGCGCAGCGGCTCACCGTCAATGACGGCATCTACCGTCAGGACAATGGCGACCAACAGGTTAACGCCCATCATGATCCCTTCCAGTATATCGACCTTGCGCTCTACCGAGCGCCCCTTGCGGCGAATTTGCTCGTGGAGGGCCGCTTCGTTTATAGCGTACAATTTCTCTTCGTTTTGACTATCCCAAATAGCTTGCATTTCTTCAAACTCCATGATTACTGACCTCCCGTGAACGATGCAGCAGATGCTGCTTGACACGGTGAATCTTGACACCGACATTGCTCTCCGAAATCCCCAGTAGAGCGGCGATTTCCTTGTAGCTGAATCCGTCAAGAAGGAGTAGGCACACGGAGCGATCGATCGGCGACAGCAGCGCAATCTGTTCGTAGAGCCAGGCCACCTGGTCATCTTGCCGCACATCCCGCGCGGTCAACATGTGCTCGACGGTGCCGAGCCATTGCGTAGGCGGGCGGCGCTTTTCTCGGCGCACCCGGTTGGTCGCAGTGAACAACGCCACCCGGTAAATCCATGTGGAAGCCTGGGCGTCTCCACGAAAGTCCGGAATTGATTGCCAGACTTGCAGCGCAATTTCCTGAAACAGGTCGTCCTGGTCGTCAGGTGTAAACGCATACGCACGCACAATCTTGAAGATGATGCCTTTGTGCTGGTCTATCCACCCGTCGAAAATGCGCTTTTGTTCATCTGCGCTCATCCTGTCCGCCATGTCGATTGCTACCGTGCTCCTCAACTGCTTTCTTGTCGGTTCGCTTTAATTAGTAGCCGGGCGGGTGTGATTTCTTACAAATAGGGACGAACCGTGAAATTATTTCTGCGGGAAGGGTCGGCAGGCGTTACAGAGCGCTGTATTGATTTTCGGCCGAAACCACCCCATAACCGGTAGGGACACGATGCATCGTGTCCTAAGGCAGTGTATTGATTTTCGGCCGAAACAAACGCCCGTCAATTCGCCTAAGGTGACCTGTACAGCGCGTCAAAATGCCAGCAATTCTGCCATTTTGGCACGAATCACCTCAATCGACGGCACGACAGCGTGCATGAGATTGATGTTGAACGGAATCGGCACGGCCGGCGCTGCCAGCCGCTCCACCGGCGCATCGAGGTCCATGAACGCCTCCGCGACAATAGTCGCCACCACCTCCGCACCAAAACCAGCCACGCCGATGTCTTCATGTACAACCAGGCATTTCGACGTTTTGCGCACCGAGTTGAGTACCATTTCTTTGTCCCACGGCATGATGGTGCGCAGATCGATGATCTCCACACCGTCCAGGTCACGCGCAGCGACATCGCAACGCTCGACCATCGCACCCCATGTGACGACCGTCAGCGCATTCCCCTCTGTAATCAGGTTGCCCCGGCCGAACGGCACGACATAGTCATCGCCGGGATAGGGGCGGCGTGCCCACGCCGCGTCGAGTTGAGCGCGGTGTTCGAGGAAAAACGTCGGATTGTCGCTGCGCAACGCTGACCGCAGCAGACCGACGCAATCGGCGGCATTGGACGGAAAAGCGACCTGCCAGCCGACGGCGTGTGCAAACATCGCTTCGTCGGTGACGCTGTGCCACGGATCGCCGATTTTTCGGCCGAATCCCCCCGGAACCCTCACCACTACTGGCGCACAAAACTGATTGTTTGACCGCCAGCGCAATGTTCCCAAATTGTGCAACTGTTCCGTTGCCGGGTCGGCGTATTTGCGAAACTGAATTTCAGGCACGGGTAACAAACCGGCCAACGCCATGCCCGTCGCTCGGCCAATTATTCCTTCCTCCGACAAACTGGTGTCAAACACACGCCGCTCGCCAAACTTCTTCTGTAAACCGACTGTCGCCGTATGAACACCACCCTTGTTCCCGACGTCTTCGCCAAAAACGACGACGCGCGGATTGAGCGCCAGTTCGACTTCGAGGACGCGGTTGACCGCCTGCACCATGTTGATGCGGCGCGGATCGGTCACGATGGGCATTGTCGTACCGGGCGGCAGCGCGATTCCGGCAGCACGAACACCGCCATGCATCGCCGGGCGCAGCGGATCGGCAAAGGTAAAATCGGCAACTGTTTCGAGTGCCGGTTCCGGCATACCGGCTGCTGTTTCGGCCGATTTTCGTACACTTTCCGCCGTCTCCACCACAAGCGCATCCCATTCATCCGCACTGAGCAATGTCGGCACGAGATAATCGCGCAGGGCCGGCAGGGGATCGTGTTCCCATTCGGCCGATTGTTCTGTCTCCGATTTATACGCCTGATTATCCGCGCTCGAATGGCCGGCCAGACGCGGCACAGTCAACCGCAGCAGTCCCGGCCCGTTGCCGTCGCGCACGTGCTGCACCGCATTGGCCACCAATTCGGCCGATTCCGCCGGTATCACGCCACTACCGTCCCATATCTGTAAACCGTTGAACGCTGCCAGATTGGCCGCAATGTTGCGCCCCGGTGTCTGCAAACCGCCCTTCACCGAAATGGCATACCCGTTGTCTTCAATGACAAACAACACCGGCAATTGCAGTGTCGTCGCAATGGTCAGCGCTGACCAGAATCCGTTGGTCGCCACCGAGCCGTCGCCGCCGAACACCATCGTGATGCTGCCGTCGTGTTCGCTTTCGCCCAACTCGTCAACGCGATAGCGCAGCGCCTGCGCCCAGCCGACGGCGGGCGTGTACTGCGCACCGACATCGCCAGCAGCCGGTAAAATGGTCGCCTTGCCGCGATGAGGCATGTTGAAAACGACACCGACATCGCGTCCACCGCTCAATCCGCCTGCCCGCGTCATTCCCGATGCAAACGCTTCTTCCACCGTCAATCCGCAGCCGAGCATAAAGGGGCGTGAACGGTAGTAAGCTCCTGCACCATCCAGCGCTTTTCCGAGCAGTTGACTGAGCAGGAGTTGGCCGAGTTCGTGACCGCGTGCGGAAAATTGGTAGACGATCAAGCCTTGCGGGGTCAATTCGTTTTCTTCAAGGTCGTCCATGGCGCGGGATGTCAAAGCCAAACGCGCGATTTCTTGCCAGTCAAAAGCAGGATGCAGGTCAGTCACAGATATCTCCATTGTGAAGTGGGATAGATGGATAGGTTACCGATCGGCAAACTAACCAACAATTTGTTTCATTTCATAGCGCACGTCGGGGTCGGTTTCGGCCGAAAACCGCTGCGCTATCGCGGCCAATCCATCTTGCCGCCCAATCCGACCTAATGCCCACGCCGCATGTCCGCGCACGAGCAGCTCATGATCATCGAGTAGTTTGGTCAATGGTACCACCGCTGCGCCTGCACCCCAGTTGCCCGCCGCCACACAGGCATTGCGCACCAGACGCTGCCGTTTAATGCGTCGGATCGGGCTGCCGGCAAAACGGCGTTCAAATGCTGCCTCATCTAGCGCAAGCAGTTCAAGCAAAGGCGGAGCGGCGCTGGCAACATCTGCGGCAGCAAATCCACTCTCCGAAGTCGGCGCAGCAAAGCGGTTAAACGGACACACATCCTGACAGATGTCGCATCCGTACACCCAATTGCCCAGCAGCGGGCGCAGGTCGCGCGGAATCCAGCCTTTCAACTCGATGGTCAGATAGGAAATGCAGCGTCTGGCATCGAGAACATAGGGTTGGGGAAAGGCGTTGGTCGGGCACGCTGCGATGCAACGCGCACAACTGCCGCAGTTGGGCATGGTGCGTCGCTGCTGATCGGGCGTGAGTGCGGCGGTCGTGAGCAGTTCACCGAGAAAGAAGAAGGAGCCGCGACGCGGATTGATCAACATCGTATTTTTACCCGTGAAACCCAATTCGGCCGAAACGCCCAAATCCCGCTCCAAAATCGCTCCCGTGTCTACATACACTTTGCTCTGCACCGCGCCGCCCGTCTCGTCTGCCAGCCATTCTGCCAGTTCATACAGACGCGGCGTCATCACATCGTGGTAATCGACACCCCAAGCGTAGTTCGAGATGCGTCCACGACTGGGGTCGGCGGTGACTTCCGGTGGCAACCGGCCTGCAAAATAATTCAGCCCAACGACGACTATCGATTGCACTCCCGGCAAGATGACATTCAGATCGCGTCGCCGCGCCAATCGATCCGGGCGCGCCAGATAGCCCATCGTGCCGTGCATCTCGCGGTCAATCCAGGCTAGATAAGCATTCAGCCGCATACTGGGCTCAGCCAGCACAATACCGACCAGATTGAACCCCAGATCAAGGGCTTTGTTTTTGACAGTCGTGGTCAATTGACGCGTTTTTTTGGAGGCTGAATGGTCTGCTGTCATCAGGTATGGTGGATTGGTCAGATCCTGTACGCATTGTAGTCGGTCATCTCTATTTGCACCATATTTTTGTGATATAATGCTCGCAACCTCACCAACAAACAAAAGCCTGGAGAAAATGCTCATGACTTTGACCATCACCACCGAGGAAATGGATCGTTGCACCGTCATTAAGCCTTCCGGTCGCATCGACAGCAGTAATGCCTCAGACTTTGATTTAGTACTCAACGATGTCATCGACGGCGGTCAGAAAAATCTCGTTCTCGACCTGTCCGAGATCGATTATATGAGTAGCGCCGGCATACGCGCAATTGTCAGTGCGCGTAAGATGGTGAAGCTGGGTGTCTTTGATGGGAATGTCGTCATCGCTGCACCTTCCGAGCGCGTTATTGATGTTCTCAATCTTTCCGGGATGGGACGACTGTTCCCCATTGAAACAACGGTTGAAGCAGCCGTTGCCGATTTCGCCAAGAAATAAACAGTTGCGTGGCGACAGACGTCAGCTATGACGCACCGCCGACGTCATGAAACAGACTGCTACTTTTCCAGGCCGGTATGCAGAAATCCGCAATATCGGCCGATTTTTGGTTTCCGGTTATGATGCGGCCGAACTCGAAGACGACGCCCGGTTTCAAGTCGAATTGGCAACTGATGAAGCCACTACCAACATTATCGAACATGCTTATGGTGCAGAAAACGTCGGCGATATCATCGTAACGTGGGAAACAACCGATGATGCGTTGACGATCACACTGCAAGATACCGGCCCACGTTTCGCTCCCGATATCACAGCATTAGAACAATCTCCAATTGCTGATGACGAAAATCTGAAGATCGGTGGGCTTGGCCTCCATTTTATCCGCACGCTGATGGATGAGGTTCATTTTAGCTATGAGCCGTATGTCGGAAACACATTGACACTGGTTAAATGGCGAAAATCGGCCGAAACTGATCCCATTTTGTTGAAACATACCAGCAGTGGACTTTATATCATCACTGTTCGCGGGCGGCTCGACCATGCGCTGAACGCCCAGTTCGAAAACGCACTTGATCAACTACTGGTCAACAGCCATTTCCGTATCATTGTCAACATGCAACACGTCACCTACATCAATAGTAGTGGCCTGCGCATATTGGTATCCGTTTGGCGCAGAGTACGCACACACGACGGCAACCTCGTTTTGGCAAATCTGGATGACCATGTGATGGAAGTTTTCACCATTGTCGGATTCGACAAATTGTTCGACATGTTCGATTCCGTTGCCGCCGCACAAGCTGCACTAGAAGGCATTACTTGATCCGCTGCGTTTCACCCATCAGTACCGATGACCATCATTGCGCATAAGATGCTCCGGCACTTTCAAATTGCGCCGCCTTCCTCTTTCGGCATAGTCCTGTTCTTCGCAATGGTGGCGATGGCCTTCGCCCTAGGCATTGTCCTCATCGTCTATTTTCGGAAAAGACAAATCCGCAAGGCATTGGAACAACGCGTCGCAGAACTGGAAACATTGGAGGAAGCCAGCCGCGCCATCGTCGCCTCCGAACTCGATATCATGGCCTTGTGCAGGTTGATTGCAGATGAAGCCGGAAAGATTATCGATACCGATACGTTCCAACTTGGCCTCTTTGAGCACAATCTCTATCAAATCCTCTACTGGCGCATTGGCGGTGAAGATCAAGACGTACCGGTAGCGTATGACTTGAAAGATAGTGTCGGCATCATTTCATGGGTACGCGATCAGCGAATACCGTTGCTCATCGAGGACCTTCATGATGAAATAGCCCGACTACCGGCCGAACCACATTATGTCAGCCGTCATCCCGGTCGTTCCGCCATCTACCTGCCTCTCGTCAGCGGTGAAAATACGCTCGGCGTCATGGCAGCACAGCACGATCAGCCACGACAATTCACGCAGCAGGATTTGCAGCGGCTGGCAATTCTTGCGAATCAGGCTGCTGCCGGTGTGGCCAATGCGTCACTATACGAACAAGCGCGTACACGAGCGGCTGATTTGGAAATGATCAGCCGTATCTCGCAACAAGTCAATGAATTACAGGACATGGTTGAAATCATCGATCACGTCGTCAAGCTGGCTCGTGATCGCCTGGGTTTTCATCCGGTAAACGTGCTGGGTATGGATACGAGGAGTGGTGAGGCTGTTTTGCAAGCCACCAGCGTACCAGAGCTAGCACCAGGATCCGTGCGGCTTGCCCCTCATGAAGGCGTAATCGGAGCCGCCGTCGCTGCACGACAAGCAGTTGTCGTCAACGATGTCAATACGGACGCACGCTATGTTCGCCACACGGGCATTGCGGCATTCGACGGCGAGGCAACGGCAACGCAATCGGAAATCGCCATCCCATTGCTGGTCGACGACGAGGTGATCGGCGTTCTGGATGTGCAAAGTGACCGGATTGGCGGCTTTACGCCGCGCGAGGAGACGGTGCTGGAAGCGCTGGCGGGTAATGTCGCGTCGGCATTAGCCAAGGCACGCCAGGTAAGTCGTCAACGGGAACAAGCCTGGCAGGCAACGGCGCAATTGCAAGTGGTTGATGCAATCAATCAAAGTGATGGTCTGGATGATTTGCTGGCTGCCATTGTGCGGTTGATTCCATTATTGGTAGGCGTCGAAAGCTGTGCCATCCTGCTGCGGGACCGCGAAATCGATGTTTATTTTCCAGGGGCCATCTTTGGTGTTTCGGCCGAAGAGGAGGCACGCTTCCATTCGGCCGAATTGTCAATCGGCATATGGGGGCCGCTGGATGCATTGCACATTGGCCACACCGAAATCACCAGCAAACGCACACCGCCCTGGAGCGACCACATTGGCCCAGACGGCATCACACTCTATCCGTTACTCGTACAAAACACATTGCTGGGGGCGTTAATCGTGGAAGAGCCACCGCCAAGACCCCGCAGCGCCTACGTGTTTGACAGCGGCGCAAAACGGCAGCACGAATTGATGATCAGCATCGTCGAACAAACGGCACGCGCCGTTGAACGTGAAGGATTGCATGCCGCACAGGAAGAGGAAGCGTGGGTCAATACAGCGTTGTTGCAGGTGGCTGAAGCCGTCAACAGCCTGTTCGATCTCAACGAGATTTTAGGCACCATTGTCCGCCTGGTTCCCATGCTGGTCGGCGTTCCGTCTGCCCTGCTCATGACATGGAACGAAGCGGATAGTGAGTTTGAGCTGGGTCCCAGCCATGGTCTACGCCCAACTGCTTTGCGTCTGATCGACGAAGGCATCAACTTTTCGCAACTGGAAATACACGAACACGAGATGGGTACGCTGGCTGAGGCCAAAGCGTACACGGTCACGTTACCGGAGCCGCTCAATCACATTTTTGAAACGGAAACGGCCGAAATTGTTCCCCTTTATGCGCGTGGGCAGATGGTGGGAACTTTACTCGTCAGTTCACCGAGCACCGGTCGCCCGCTTACCGGACGTCGCCTCAATATCCTTTCCGGTATGGCGCAACAGGCTGCTTTGGCTGTCGTCAATGATCGCTTGTACAAAGAATCGGCCGAACGTGAACGTCTCGAACAGGAAATCGCCGTCGCCCGCCACATTCAATCCAGCCTGATCCCCGACAGCCGACCCCATATTCCCGGCCTCGACGTGGCAGCATATTGGCGTGCCGCCCGGCAGGTCAGCGGCGATTTCTATGATTTTCTGGCGCTGCCCAACGAATCCTACGGCTTTGTCATTGCCGACGTCGCCGACAAAGGCATCCCGGCAGCCTTGTTCATGGCACTCTGTCGCACCATTATCCGTTCGGTCGGCTTTACGCGCATCGAACCGGGTGCTACGCTCGGCCGCGCCAACGATATCATCGTGCACGACACAGAATCCGACCTTTTTGTCACCGTCTTCTACGCTGTCTGGAATCCAAAAACACGCATACTGACCTATGCCAACGGCGGCCACAACCCACCACTGTACGTCAGCGCCAACGGAGAAACATCGTATTTTCGTGCCGACGGCATAGCCATGGGTATCATCGAAGACATGCGCTTTGCCGAAGAGTCGGTGCGACTGGAACCCGGCGACATCGTGGTACTGTATACAGACGGTGTCAACGAAACGATGAACGCAACTCAGGACGAATTTGGCCTGGAAAGATTACACGATGTCATCACCGCAACGCGCGGTCAATCTTCCGCTGCTGTTTGTGACGCGATTACCGAAGCACTGGACGCCTTTGCCGGCAGCGCACCGCAATTTGACGACACGACCTTTGTCGTCATTCAATGCCTGGCATAGGAACCCTATTGCCGGCAATATGGCCGAGCAACACGCATGAATTCTATGTTATTGCACATCGTTACTGAGGAAGCGTGGCGACAGGCACAACAAGCCGACAGTTACCGACCGCCGTCGTTGGCTGCGGAAGGGTTCATTCATTGCTCGTTGCCGGGGCAAATCACGGCAACGGCCAATCGATACTACGCAAACCGACGGGATTTGCTTTTGCTTGTCATCGATGCCAACAATGTTAAGACGGTTCTGCAGTTTGAAAACACGGTTGGCGGAACGGAACTGTTTCCGCACATTTATGGCCCGCTGCCATTCGACGCTGTGATTGCGGTTACGCCCTATTTGCCCGATGCTGCGGGTAAGTTCAGCGACCCGGAAATGCCATCTTCGGCCGAAAGCAGTTTCTCATCATCGACACCAGATTAAGCCTCAAACTATGTCGGCTGTCGGCGCACGTAAGTGAGCAACAGCCAGCTACCCCCGACAACAGCCATGATGACAGCAAAGGATGCAAACGATTTCCAGTCGACTGTCGATTTGGGCATTGTCGGAGTAACGGTCACTGCTTGTGCCGTATCGGCCGGACAAATCGCATCAAATGAGATCGCGGGCGGCGCTTCGGCCGAATTGACAGCTCCCGGCCCCCATGACCACCCCTGCACATCACCTGCCACTACTTGTTCGCGACCGGCGCCGTTTGGCGAATAGCGCCAGGCATCATTCTCGTGTGTCCAATACGACCAATAATTGCATTCGCCACCTCCTTTACACGCGCAAAAGCAATCATTGGCTGGACAACCAACGCCTTCGATGCTACACACCGCCACACCCATACCCTGTGCATCCACAGCGATATCCAGACCGGATTGTTCCAGCAATTCGTAGCCAGTTGTGCCAGGTTCGGTAACGGCAATGCACTGCGTTTCAATCTGACCATTACCCAGTGCAATGACGAGACCAACCTCCCCTTGCGCCGATGCCATACCCGTGGTCAACGCAAGAAAAACGGCGATCGTAAACGAAAAAACAAGCGAAAAGCGCAGCAATCGTACCATCTAGCGACTATCTCCTGAGGACATATCAGCATATGTAGTGCCGGCCAATGCCGGTAACGATTGCAGTGTCGCAAACAGATCGTCTGCGTCGAAGAATTGGAACGCACCGCTTTCACTTTGGTACGACAGTAAGGCATCGAGTGGCGTAATTCCGTTCACGGCCCAATGGCTTTCGGATGAATAGAAATCCTCACCTAGTGCCAACAATGCCTGAATGGTGACCGCTGTGGTATTGGCGCTTTCGCCAAATCCAACTCCGTATTCCCAGCCAGCAGTCGGCAATTGTGCATTTTCCAGAAATGCCAACGCAGCCGCAATGTCAGCATCGTCAGGCGACGCGCCCGCTGCCAACAGCGCCTGTATCGCCATGGCTGTCGCATCCGGGTTTTGTAACGTACCAAAGCCGTCATCCCAGGAACCATCATCGGCTTGCAAATCGCGTAGTTCTTGTACAGCACGCTCCAGAACGGCTTCGCCGGCAGTCGCTAACCCCAAAACCGCCAACGCTTGATTAAACGCATCCGGCGCGTAAACACCGTCTGCTTCGTGGCTGTTTGTGAGGGCTATCCAGTCAGCGCCGGCGAAATTGGTCGGATCTGCCGTAACCGCCTCCAGCGCCAGGATGATTTTTCCGGCTGCACCGCCGGATAATGCCGCATATTCGTTCAGTTCGGCCGAATGCGCTTGCAAATAGTCGCGTTGCGCCACTACATCCGCATCACCGGCGGCGAGCGCAAGCAGGGCATCCAATGTCGTACTGACTGACGAGGCGGCGTCACCAGTTTCAAAATCGATCCCGTAACCGCCGTCTTCGTTTACTTGCGTTTGTAACCAGGCTACGCTGGCTGCAACAGCCGCGGACGGCGGCTCGTATTCGGCCGAATTGGTCGCTCCATCACAGGCAACCAACCCTATCATGAGCAGTACAGCCAGAACACCTCCTGCGATTCGCTTCAACCTGTGCGTATTTTTGTGTGTCATGTTGGTCTCCGTATGCGTTTCACATGCCATCGCCTGGCAGTCATCAAACTTATGACGCGATCGGCCGAAACATAGTCGGAGCAACAAAAAACTCGATGCCAAAGCACCGAGTCGGGAATTAGATTTGGTTCGTTCCCGACCCCTCACCACGAAGGCCGAAACGCGTCTCAAGTGGTCGACCTGACTTGCAAGAATCAACAATTCTCACTTACAGTTGCGGGACAGTACTGGACTCCCCGATAAAAATCGGGCCACCAGTTTCGCCGGGAACAATTTCTCGTTCCCGTCCGGCCATCCGGGGCGCGGACATCTTGAGACAAGTTTGCTATTTGATTTGTGTCACGAGTGTAGCAGAGCCACGAACGAGAGGCAATACGTATGGGTAACCATTTTCGAGGAGATCAGCTTATGCGGCTCATTCGGCCGAACTTCTTATGCGATTCTTGCGCTTACAATGCGAGTTGCGGACTAATTTCCTATTTCAAGTCAGCGCGCTAACGGTAGAATAGAGATAGGCGGGGGCAATGCGTTTACTAGCTGATCCCAATGATCAGCCTGTTAGGTAAACAAACCTCTTACGGCAACGTCACAGATGTGGAGCCCGAAGTAATACAGCCCCCCTCTAAGAATTTCATCCGATTTTTTCGTAGTGGCATGTACTTGCCGTGTTGAGATTCGGCCGAAAGTGATAATAGAAATAGTTCTTTAGCGTTATCCTCTATTCTCACAGGCAAACGTCTGAGTTTTCAGTATCGTTATCGTAACGTCTATCGTATTGAAATCCACTCCATCAAACGATGTATTGGTGAATATCTTTTCTTCTAGACTAGCTTCTTCAATACGTTTACGCTGTCTGAAAACTTGACCTCGCAACACCATGCACATGCAACCCGGAGGTCAAATAATGTCTCGCAATCATCTACGGACGACAATTGCTGCCACAATAGTGGCTGCATTGTTTTTGTCTATCATCATTTCCACCACACAATCATCTATCACAGCCCAGGGAGTCAGCGCCCTGGCAATGGGAACACCACCAAGCGCTAACATTTGCGAATATAGGTATGCTTTCCTGGGGCGTCAGGCACTGATGAATTCTGAAGGCGTGTTCGATCCAGCACCACTAGACATTGCCCAGGCATGCGGCACTCGAATTTTCGTAAAGCTCCATGGATCCACAGACGACATCAAACTGGCTGAAGGTGGCATTGACTTGGTCGCATACGAAGACTTGATCAATGACTTTGTCGGGCTTATCGATCCGTACGTTGCCAGCGGCACGATTGCGGCCCATATGACAATCGACGAACCACATGATTGCAGCGACTGGAATGATGTCTGCCCAGACACTGCCGAAGTCGATGAAGCTGCGCACATTTCCAAAACCTATTGGCCAGAACTAAGTACATTCCACATCACCCTACCCTCCTACGCTTCCAGTTACAATTGGATTCATACAGACTCAATCCAATTCTCGTACGCCTATCACAAAGGTGATTTGACTGAGTTTGTGCAGGACGCAGTTGCGGTTCTCAACGGCGGCTATATTGCGAACATATCCTGGGGTATTCAAGCGATGGCAGGCGGCTGCCCTGTCTTCGGCGATTGTTCCATGACCCCCACGCAGGTTGAGGAGGTAGGCACCGCAATGTGTGACTCAAATGTAGGCAGTCCTATTGTCTTCCTCGGGTATGATACCGATCTACTCGACAATGATATGAGGCAGACACTCGATCAAATCAAGCTGTACTGTGGTGATGATTGGGTCACGAACTATCCTTTTGCAATTGAAGGACGTATCTTCGCAGATTTCGATGAAGATGGCATTTTCGATTCGGCCGAAGACGATGCTCTGGGTGATGTCGCCGTAACCTTAACCGATAGCAACTCAAACACTACCGACATAACAACCACTGCCGCAGGCCTGTACTACTTCGGTGGATTGGCTCCGCTAACCTATACGCTGAGTATTAATGCGAACGACTTGCCCGCAGGCCACAATGTCCCCAACGACAAGGAATTTAACATCGGCAATCTCTTATCAACACCATGGGACATTCCGATCAAAGTCAACTTGCTAGGTGGCATGGTGTTCCGCGACCACGACATCAGTGGGACTTATTCGGAAACAATCGATACACTCTATGCCGATGTCGTTCTGATACTCAGTGATGCCGACGGAATACCTCTGACCGCAACAATGACGGACGAAAATGGACAATACGCATTTCAGGCACTCGCCGATGGCGATTATACTATTACCGTCGATCAAGGTAGCCTCGATCTTGGTTGGATCAGCGATCCGCAATCCAAAACGCGTACGGTTACCGTCAACACACTGTATCGCAGTATCGACTTCGCAGCGCAACCACCAGTCGGCGCAGTAAACGGACTCGTGTTTGCAGATTTAAATGACAACGGCACATTTGATCCGACCATCGAATACGCACTTGAAGGCATCGATGTAAAACTGACATCTCTCTTAAATGGTAGCGAATTCACAGCACAAACCAACGCCGATGGAAGTTACAGTTTCACGGAATTGGCCCTTGGTGGCTATGCCATTGATATTGTCAGTAGCAGTTTGCCACCCGGACATCGGAACACTTACACACCCAATATTGATGTAACAGACACACCGCTTACTGTCGATTTTGACATCCTGGTCAATGGTATCTTTGGGTTTGTCTTCAAGGATAACAATAAAGACGGTGATTACGACGCACCGGAAGATGTACCGTATCCAGATGTAGTGATGACACTGACAGCGTCAGACAACTCGGTAACGACAGCGGTTTCAGACATGGCCGGTAATTATGAGTTTCGTGGTCTGGCTGACGGCAACTACACAGTTGCCGTCGACGAGGCGTCATTGGACGAAGGTTGGTACAGTCTGATTCCCGGTAAACCACGTTCCATTGTGAACAGCAGCAGCCGTTTCGGCGTTGACTTCGCCACACAACAACAGACCATAGGCGGTATGTTTGTCAGCTCATCCGGTACCGGCACCGTAGACGGTGTGGTCTTTAAGGACGAAGATATTTTGACTTACGATGCTGCCTCTGGAGTATGGGATATCTATATCGATCTCTCCGATGTTGGCGTTACAGTCGATCTGGATGCGTTCGCTATTCTAGACGACGGTGCGATTCTGATGAGCTTTAACGTTCCGGTTGCCATTGCCGGTGTCGGCAGTGTTGATGACTCGGACATCGTCAAATTCATACCGACAACGACAGGCGCGGTTACTGACGGCAGCTTTGAAATGTACCTTGACGGCTCGAGTTATGACCTGTCAGCCAACGGAGAGGATATTGATGCAATCGGTTTCTCACCAACTGGCGATTTGATCATCAGCGTTGCGGCCAGTGGCGATGTCGGTTTTGGTACGTTCCGAGATGAAGATATGATTGTTTTGGACAGCGTCAGCAACACATGGTCACTGTATTTTGACGGATCGGATGTCGGTTTAAGCGATTCGAGTAGTGAAGACGTATGGGGTACCTGGCTAGACAGCAGTAACGGCAACATCTATCTATCGACTGCCGGAGCGTTTACTGTCACAGGTGCGAGCGGTGATGGGGCAGATATTCTGCTATGCGCTGCGCCGGTATTAGGTGACAATACGAGTTGTACCTTTTCGTCATACTGGGATGGCTCTTTGCATGGCTTTGCCGGTCAGGCGATAGATGGGTTTGCATTAGCCTCGCCTTAGTGACTATATTAGGCGAAAAGTAGAGTTGTCAACCTTTTTCTCTGGTAGCAGAAATCACGCCAGAATCCTGACCGATTGACTGTTGAGAAGCCTTCCGAACTTGGAAGGCTTCTTTTTTGAAATTGCCCTATCATCGGGATAGAACTGATGTTAGAATACAAGCGTGGTCACATTTGGGGCCAAAGCAAAAGAATGGAAAAGTAAGGGGATGTTGTGAACACAGGTAACCAGACAGATGCGACAAATGGCGACTGGTCTTTGTCTTCCAGTTATCCAGATAGCGTGGGTGCTATCACGTTTAGTTCAGACGGTGTCACGCTTGCATCTGGTGCCGGTAACTTTTCTGTGCAGATGTGGGACATCGCACACCATCAATTGAAAGGTGAATGGAAAGGACACCGGGGTGGCATTACAAGTGTCGCATTTAGTCCGAACAGCTCGTTGCTGGCGTCGGGATCGTGGGATCGCACTGTGCGTCTATGGGGTATCAACCACGGCGGCATCCTCAAAGGGCATAAAGATGCCGTATTGGGTATTGCTTTTAGTCCAGATGGCGAACTGCTGGCTTCCTGTTCGGCCGATAATACCGTTCAGTTGTGGCGTGTGAGCGACAATCAACACCTGCAAACATTGATCGGACACAAAGATCGCGTCATCGATATCGCGTTCACGCCGGATGGTCGGTCGCTGGCTTCGGCAAGCTGGGACAATACGGTACGCCTTTGGGATGTCGTCAGTGGATCAGCAAAGGTGACCTTATCTGGACATACCGATAAGATAATCGCGCTGGCAATGAGTCCGGATGGCGCGTATTTGGCCTCTGGATCCATCGACAAAACAATACGCCTCTGGCGGATTGTCGACAGTCAACAACGCATTCTGCAAGGACATACATCTCACATCGCTTCGATTGCATTTAGTTCAGATAGTGCCTCTCTGGTAAGCGGCTCCTGGGACAAAAGCATTAGGGTATGGGATGTAGCTACAGGCAATGAGCAAGCACACATTCGAAGTACTCATCGTGTTTGGTCTGTCGCTTATGCACCCAATCGGCCGATTATCGCTTACGGCAGTCTGGACAATACCGCGCGGTTATGGAACACTGCTACTCAACATGAAGTAGCCATCTTGCCCCATCCGGAATGGGTATTAGCACTTGCCTTCAATCCGAATGGGAATTTACTGGCAACCTATTCGGCCGATAACATCGTGCGGATATGGCAACAACCCGCATAAAATCTGTTCCACTTTCGTCCCGCGACCTATGTTAACCACTTCAATTCAAGACTGATCGGCTGTCGAACACAATTACACACAAATTACTCCACCGTTTCTGCAAATTGACATCGCAATACCCACGTCAGCCACCGGAAACAGTATTTTGCCACAAACAAACAGTTCGGGAGATTCCTGATGAAACACGTCATAAGCATCGATGTAGAAGATTGGCATCAATGCATGGTTCCAGATTATCGAACCTGGCCTGACTACGAAGACCGCATTGTCTACAGCACCCAAAAAGTCTTGCGACTGCTGCAAGAGACCAACACCAAAGCAACTTTTTTTGTTCTCGGCTACGTTGCCGAACACCATCCGGAGCTTGTCGCCCAGATCAAGGAAGAAGGTCATGAGGTCGCCAGCCACGGTCAACATCACGAGTTCGTCTACAACATGACGCCAGACGACTTTCGCGCCGATCTGGAGCGATCTACTGATGCACTCGAGGCTGTCACCGGCGAAAAGCCGCGCGGCTATCGCGCCCCGTTCTTCTCCATCGTCAAAAAGAACTGGTGGGCGTTTGACATCCTTAGCGAAATGGGTTTCGACTACGATTCCAGTATATACCCGGTATTCAACCATCGCTATGGGGTGCCGGACGCACCGCGTGAACCACACCAAATTGAAGCGGGTGGCGGGCATCTAACCGAACTGCCGGTCGCCACCTTGCCGCTGGGCGTAAACCTGCCCGTTGGTGGCGGCGTCTATTTCCGCGCCATGCCTTACGCTGCCATCAAGCACGCCATCGGCCGACTCGATCGCAGCGGTTATTCAGCCGTACTTTACGTCCATCCGTGGGAAATGGATCCGGAACAACCCGTATTGCAAGGGCTGCCGCGTCTCTTCAAAGCACGTCGCTACCTCAATCTCGACAAAACCGAGGCCAAATGGCGATCCTTGCTGACTGACTTTTCATTCGGGCCAGCCGGCGACGTATTCCGCGAACAGATTTGGGGTGAGACCAATGGCTGACATCATTGTTGGTGACCTGAAACCAGGCGAAGAAGCATTATGGGATAGTTATGTCCGCCGCAAGACTGACGCCGGATTCATGCAGTTGGCAGGTTGGAAGCAGGTGCTGGACAAAACGTATGGTCACGAAACGCGCTATTTAGTCGCGCGAGAAGGCGACCTAATATGCGGCATCTTGCCCCTTTTCGTACTCAACAGCCGTCTGTTTGGCACAAGTGTCACATCTCCCCCCGGTGCAATTTGCGCGGACGATGAGCGCAGTGGTCAGGCGTTGCTCGAAGCAGCAATCGCCCTGACTGATGAACTGGATGCTGACGGGCTTTCGTTGACGGCTAGCACACACGTTTGGGATGGCGATTTGGTCACTGTACAGCGCCATTGTACGCAGCGGCTGGCCCTGCCGGACGATGATGCTATATTGTGGAAAAGTATTTCACGACACAAGCGCAAAAACGTGAACCGGTCACAGCGAGAAGGCGTGTCTGTTGTCACAGGCGGCGCTGAATACATCGATTTTTTCTATAATGTGTTTGCGACAAGTGTCCATCTGCTGGGAACACCGGTATTCACCAAAGAGTTGGTCGAGAATATTTTTGCCGAGTTTCCTGATCAGACGCGAATCCTGGTGGCAATGGCCGAAAATAATCGGCCGATTGGTGCACTCCTGCTGTTCTTACTCGAAAACAACATCCTGGCACAGTGGGCTGCATCCTACCGCGATGATCGCGATCTGCGACCCAACGACGCACTCTACTGGGCAATGCTCGAATGGGGATGTCAAAACGGCATACACTGCGTTGACATGGGACGCAGCCAGTGGCATTCAGGAAACTACAAATTCAAAGCATTGTGGGGTGCTGAAACCCAACCGCTCTACTACCAACATTATTTGCGCAGGGGAACATCGATTCCCGATCTCGATCTTAAAATGGAACGCGTACCATTTTATCGACTCGCACGATGGGGGTGGCAGCACATGCCTCTGTCTTTGTCGCTCAAATTAGGGCCATATTTGCGCAAGAATCTGTACCCGCTATAGCAGCCATTCAGGAAATGCCTGTTTCTGATGCAACGTTAAGCGGCTTTGCGGGATGCATTATTTCGAGTAGACGCGGCTGACGCCATTGCCACCACAAGCCCGGATGTGCCGCTATGTGCCGTTCCAGTCGCTGCACATAACCGAGTACATTGGTGTACAAACCGTCAATCGATTTTTCCTGCACAATAGTCAATGGCGGTTCCACACGCATTACGAAGCCACCATCAGCACGTGGCAAGATGAAAAACGGTAGCGTCGGTACTTGTGTCCACTGGGCCAGTTGGAAGGTTCCCGTGCGAAACGGCAATGTGTGTCCGAGCAAGGGCATGCGCAACACCTGCGGAGAAGACAGCTCAAACAAGTCGTCATTGAACAGGTCGGGCCAGATCAGCAGGCTCTTTTTGGCTTGCAGGCAGCGCAGCATGGCCCGCTGCGGGTTACCGTGCGTGTTGTCGATGACGGGCAATTCATGCCAGTTGCGGCTGCGTACAGGATGGACAAATCGATTGTAAACCCAACTGTCGATGGGGAATTCGGCTCCGACAACGGTATTAAATGGCAATCCCAGGCGTTGATACAACGTAAGCGGTACATAGCCGTGTAACCCATAATGCGCACCGAGCAGCAGAACGCCTTGATCCTTTGCCAGCGCTGCATCGAGGTGTTCCCTGCCTTCCAACCGCAAAAACTGTTCCAACTGCTCCAGCGTCAAGTCGGGCAGCATATCGTTGAGGAGTTTGCCCAACACAATGACGTTGAAATGTTCTCGTAAAGCTGTGTCGATCTCGGCCGAATTGAGACGATCACCCATGATCGCCTGCATATTGCGACGACCCAAAGCCGCCGCAGACCGATCAGCCAGCCGCCAGAGACCACCTAACCTGTCCGCTACCGGAATCGTCCAACGGCGACGGTACGACAACGGGACTGCCCGCGTGGCCACCGTCGCCGCCGAATAGGCTAGAAAAGGCAAATCACCTTTAGTAATCCACGTCATAACGAGCGCCTAGTACCCTGCTTGCATGATTTTGCGAAGTGTTGGGATCGCAACCTACACCTTTAACTATTTGCGGCACTAGAAGGTTACCCCAGTCAACACTTCCAGCTTGCCCTGGGCAAAATCCTCTCCCGAATAATCAAACAGACCCGCTTCGCGGATCATACGCTGTAAATAGTGAGAGCGATTCGTTGTCATAGATGCCGCCATGGCCAATTCCAATTCGTTGCGCGGGAAAGCCCGCATCATTGATTTGACCAGATGAGGATCGACACCTTCGCCACCAAAGTCACCCAATGCCAACAAACGTGAAAAACCATAATATTGCAGCATTTGCCTTTCAGCAAGCTGACTGTAACGTGTGCGGCGACTTTCATTCTCAAAAGAAGCTTTAATCGCCCAGGCGACAGTCGCTGCATTATAAAAAGCAGCAACGACACCTTGCGAAAAAATCGGATCGACAAATGCACCAGCATCGCCAATACAGTAAAAATTGTCACCGACGATTGTCTGTGAATAGTACGAGTAATCCGGCCGAAAACACATAGAACCTTCGATAAAGGTTGCCGGCGCCAGCAGGTCCTGGAGAATGGGCACTTTGGCTACCGATTCACGCAGATATTGCTCCTGAGCTTCCCGACCCATGCCCTTGATTTGACCGCGATTAATCACCAGGCCAACACTGGTGCTTTCGCGCAAAATGATATGCCATATCCAGCCATCTTCAAATGAGGTGACAAATGTGACCGGCTTGACAGCATACGCATCCTCCGGCGGATGGGCTCGCTGATCGACACCTACGAAGTACGAATTCTTGTAGTAACCCCATATGCCAAGGTAATTGACTTCCTCGCTTACCAGCTTGCGAGCATTCAATTGACGCGCTATCACCGCTGCATGACCACTGCCGTCAACGACATAGCGACAAGCAATTGCACCACGCTGAAATCCGCCGCCACGGCGATCAACGTAGTCAACCTTAGGCCATTGATTGTCAGTAAAATCTACCTTGCCTACAGCAACTTCTTCAAAGACGTTTGCGCCACATGCAACGTAAAACTGCAACAATAAGTTATAAAAAATATCGCGCTCGACGTGCAAACCAACGCGATCCGGATCGTTATATCCAAAACTGGAAAAACGCATCTGGTGAATGATGTCATCCCAAACGATGATACCGCCTGCCTTTGCCAGAAAGCCTTCAGCACGAATCGCATCGCTGACACCGAGCATATCAGTGTAGCGCCACATATGCGGAATAATGCTTTCGCCGACCTGCGGACGTGGGAACCGTTCTTTTTCGAAAAGGACAACGTCGAAACCGGCTTGTGCTAGCGCGGTAGCGACGCTGCTTCCGGCTGGCCCGCCTCCAATGACAACAACATCACATTGAGTCGGAATAGTATTCCGATTCTTAACACGAAGCTTCAACTCATTTGCTTCACCTTGCATGAAATCCCTCTCCTGTAAGTTGAAAATTAGAACAGCGCTGCGAGCGTTATTGACGGCTAACTGCTTTGATTTGGCGGTGGGTTAAAGCCGAGAACTTCCAGAAACATCGCAAAAGCTATTCGACAGCACATAACACCATGACTGAAGACAATCCGTCACGCTTAACCATCAGCAAAGATGGACAAGCTGGTCACCAATAGACGATTTTGATCACGGTCTTTGTTTGCCCGGATGCACACGTGCGGTACACATCTAAGCAATAAGCACAATGCTGTAAATTGTGCCCAATCTGACTCAATTATTAATTCAGAAATTGTGGGTTGAGCCGCCACTGCATCCTGTTGCAACACGTGGCAGCTTTGTATCACATACCGGAACACCTGTTGCTTGTAAACCGGCAACCTCCCCTCATTTTTCAATCTTTTGTTGTGGTTACATCCAACAGGACAATGTTTTCTATGCAGAACAGTACGATCAATCGGCCGAAACTGTCATATTTTGTTCTGCTATCTGCGCATTAACAGTTCGCAGCGCTGCCAATCCCGGAGACGGATTCTTCTGGTATACGCGACCGGCGAACAAATCGATAATATCTTCTCTATACCGTTGGTGCGCAAAGAATGTAAACGCAAACGGGTTGCCCCAAAAACAGTCGACTAAATCTTCAATCGAATCCTGACCCAGTTCAAAATGACTTTGCAACTCGGCGAATGGATTTTCTGCTTCACGGCCTTGTCCATCGGCCAGATAGGCCTCAATGGCATCCGCTGCCATCATTCCTTCCGTAATGGAAAAGTGAACACCAAACGAGAATATCGGGTCGATAAAACGATGGGAATCACCGACACAGATGAATCCTTTACCGGTAAACTCTTTGATGTGATACGAGTAGTTGGAACTCGCGTGCACCTCTCCGATTGACTCGAGATTAGCCACCCTGCGCGTTATCTCAGGATGAAACGAGTGCAGTTTTCGTTTAAAGAATTCTTCAGGCGTTTCACCATAACTCTTATAGTAATCTGTCGGAGCCACGATGCCGATACTAACCGTTTCGTCATCAATGGGAATAAACCAACCCCAATGATTCTTCTTCTCGTAGAAAATCAAGGTGTTGTCTACTTCATCTCGTTGTGCGCCTGTGACATGGGCATAAAGAGCCAACTGACGGTCATATTTACCGCGGTCCTTATTGCCGGCGACTCCGATATTGGAGAGAAACGTGGCTTGTCCGGAGGCGTCGATGACCATTTCGGACTCGATCATTTCAACTTCGCCGTTTTCGAGACGCACTTCAACACCCGTGACAGTGCTGTCATTTGCCTGGATCACACCGGTTGCTTTCCCGTTGATAATCGGCACGCCAAGCGATTTGGCTTTGTCGAGGAGCATCTTGTCAAAGTCGCTACGGCGCACTTGCCAGGTCGTTGTTTCCTCCAACTCACCTTCATCGGATCGCTTCATCACAGGAATCCAAAACGTGTTTTCGCTGCTTTGACCATAGACACGAACGCCATGTTTTACCGGATATTGACGTTGCAGCATCTCTGTTTCAAGCCCCAATTTACGAACCAGACCGCCACATTCACCGGTCATCGATTCACCGATGTGAAAACGCGGGAATTGATCCTTTTCGATGATCACCGATTGAATCCCTTTGTTCGCCAATGAGATGGCGCTTGCCACGCCACCAGGACCACCACCTACAATTGCTACTTGAGTTTTCATAGTTTTGCTCCTGGCCTAATCAATGTTCTCACAAACGGGGCGTGTTTGCCGGACACATTGAACTTGTTTCGGCCGAATGTCTCTTTAATGAATGATGTCCCCTATCCGCAATCTTCCGCACTAATCGGCCGAAGTGGGCTGTTTACTCGCTATCATTTCTGTAATTTGGCGGATCGTCTCAAAATTGTCCGGAATCAACTCACCATCCTCGATTGTCACGCCAAAGCGTTCCTCGATGAATGTCACCATCCGCAACAATCCCAATGAGTCCAGAACACGGCTGCTCACTAACGGATCATCCACGCCAATCTGTTCCGCACCCGCACCTAAAAGCAACTCGTCGACAATAAACCGTTCCAAAATCTGTTCGGTATTCACAATCCTTTCTCCTTTACTTTTGATCTATCTTTAGTGGTTCATTCTGTCTGCAGGCGGGCAAGGATGCCCGCGCTGCCAGAGTAACCAATAGCTTAAGCACTTGCCGAATGGACCATTTTGCAGCCCGACACTAAGCCAACTGACCGGCAATCTTGCCGGGATGCTGCTCGTTAATCGTGTGAATCGCCTGCAAACCGCGCGACGGCTCATCCATATAAATTCGCCCGGCAAACATATCGACAAAATCCTCGACATAACGGCTATGAGCGAAAAAAGCGAAAGCAAACGGATGGTTCCAAAACGCATCGATCAAGGCCTGAATCACATCCTGACCTGACTCGGCGTCTTCTTGATAAGCCAGCAGTGATGCGACGTCACCCTGATTGTCTTCGCTCAGGTAAGCGGCAATCGCATTGGCCGCTTTTTTGGCTTCGGCGATGGCAAAGGTCACGCCAAACGAAAAGATGGGGTCAATAAAACGATGCGAATCACCTACGCACAGCCAACCATCTCCGGCAAACTGCTCGATATGATACGAGTAGTTGGAAGCAGCGCGAACCGGCTCCAAAAATGTGCGGTCAGGCACGCGGATATCGAGTTCTGAGTTGAGTTCACCCAGTTCCCGCAACAAGAACGCTTCCGGACTCTCGTCTTGTGACTGGAAGTATTCTGTCGGAACGGTGACGCCAACACTGACGACGTCGTCATCAAGCGGAATGAACCACGCCCAGTGAAACATCTTCTGGTAAAAAATAAGTGTATCGTCCCGATTGTCGATGTCGCGTCGCGTGTTGCGTACCTGTGAAAAGATGGCGACCTGATTATCGTAACGATCGCGATCTTTGGGGCTGGTCAATCCGGCACCGGCCAGGAATGTGGACTGACCTGACGCATCGATCAAGACTTTTGAGGCGATCTCGACGGTTTCACCGTCGTCCAACTGCACTTCGACGCCGACAACTTTGTCACCATCTTGTATCGGCCGAAGCGCACGCCCGTCGATCACCTCAACACCGCACTCGCGTGCTTTTTCCATCAACATATTGTCGAAATCTGCACGACGTACCTGCCAGGTATACGTATCATACAATTCACCGTTGTCGTCACGCCCCATCACAGGCACATAGAACGAATTCTTGCCCTCAGGACCGTATACTTTAACACCGACTTTGCGCGGGTGTTCCCACTCGAGCATCTCCGCTTCAAAACCCAGTTCACGCAGTAAATTACCGGCTCTGGTCGTCAATGACTCACCAATATGATAGCGAGGAAATGCCTCTTTCTCAACTATGATCGATTTAATACCCTGCTTATGCAGGAAAAGGGCGCTGGCTGCACCAGCCGGACCGCCACCAACAATAACAACATCTGTTTGCATTATTCTTTGTCTCCGTTAGGTTGACTTTTACCTCAATGAGTTCTTTACGTTGTCTGTTTCGCCATGCCAAGTTGTGCCAACTTCGGCCGATTGACCTTTCCGGTTGACGTTTTCGGCAGTTCATCCAGAAAAACAAAGCTTTCCGGCACCATATAGCGCGGCAAATGCGCCTGTGCATGTTGTTCGATCTCCGGAAGCGTCAACATCCGCCCTTCGAGGCAGACGACATACGCCTTAATGCGGTTACCCAGCAACTCATCCGGCACAGCAACAACGGCCAATTCCTTGATCGACGGATGATTGTAAAGCGCTGCCTCAATCTCACCTAATTCAATTCGATAGCCACGGCTCTTGATCATGTGATCGCGTCGGCCGACATATATCCAGTTATGCCCGTCTTCTGCCAGCGTAACAATATCCCCGGTGCGATAGGCCGTTTCCTTGTAGTGCGGTTGAAACGTATTGGGCACAAAATTGCGTGCCGTTTTCTCCGCATCGCCCCAGTAACCCTGAGCCACGCACGAGCCGCGTGCCCATAACTCACCCTCCACACCGATCTGAGTCACCAGTTCACCATCATCATCGACAGCGAAAACTTCCATATTTTCGCAGGCGATGCCAATTGGAACGGGTTGCGTCCGCTCCGGCTCCAAATCGTGTGGCTGCACTTTATAGTACGTACACACATTGGTCTCAGTCGGGCCATACAAATTGTAAAAATCAGCGTGTGGAACAGCTTCCACGAGCATGCGCAGGTATTTGATCGGAAAAACTTCACCGGCAAATAGCACTGTACGCAGCGCAGACAAATCGTGCTGCTTGATACGGCCGTAGTTGACCATCAGCGACAGGATCGACGGCACCAGATAGGTAACTGTAATGCGTTCATTTTGCAGCAAACGCACCAGGTTGATGGGAAATGTCGACAAGGTCTCCGGTACAAGAACAAGGGTCGCGCCGGCTTTAATCGTCACGTAGATATCAAAAGTGGACAGGTCAAAATGCAGCGGTGCATGACCGGTCATGCGATCTTCGGCCGAAATTCGAAATGTCTCATAACACCAGTTGACAAATGTGAAGATGGTGCGGTGGGCGATCATGACACCTTTCGGGTCACCGGTTGAACCGGAGGTGTAGAGAATGTAGGCGAGATCGGTCTCGATGACACCACCGTCGTCGACAGGCTCGGCGCTTTGACTGCGCACCTCGTCCCACGACACCATGTTAACTGATTCGGGTAGAGTCACGTCATCGGCAGCAGCATCAGTGAGGATGACATGGGTCAGTGGCGTGCCTTCTTCAAAGAATTCGGCGAGCGTTGGCAGCTTTTCGGCCGAAGTCAGCAGCACCGACACATCACAATTGCGCGTGATAAATGCCAATCGTTTGGCCGGTGCATTGGGATCGAGCGGCACATAAACGCCACCCGCTTTCATGATACCGAAAACACCGATAATCGATGCCGGCGACTTGTGCACATATAGCCCGACCCGATCGCCACGCCGCACACCGGCATCCTGCAATGCCCGCGCGGTCTGGTTAGTCACTGTATCTAACTCAGCATAAGTCATGCCCTGCCCCTCAAAGCGGACGGCTTCGCGGTCAGGCAATCGCGCAGCACTTTCAGTTAACAATTGATGTAGCAAAAACGCCATCAACTTCTCCGAGATTAATTTACAAAAACAAGGTGTAATTTTCCACGCAAATGTGTGCTGGTCGCATCGCCCAAGGCAAAGGGAGACCTCGAACAATTCTCATCTATGCACAGGTCATCCATCAATAGGACGGATCAGCATTAAATTGCGTACGATACGGAAAGACCCCAGCAGATTCCCAATGAATCCGCTTGTCAAAGTTGGTAGAGGGATGCAATGATGTGTGTGCTTGGTACCGATGTCGCATCAGAATTGACTAGCTGTCGACTCTTAACAAAGTATAGCGAATATCCAGATTTGCAACATTGCAATTTTATTTCAATGCAGAACTTCAAAATAGCACGTAGCCGCTACCACGTACCGTACGGATTATGTCAGCGTGTGCCGGAAGAGAACGCATTTTGCGTCGCAAGCGATAGACGATCAGCCGAATTGGTCCCTGTGCCTGCGGCTCTGCCACGTAACGATGCCAGACAGCATATCCCAATTCGCTGCAACTCAAGACACGATTGGGTTCAGCCATAAGTGCTTTCAGTACAGCGACTTCATTGGCAGTCAACTCACATTGCCATGATAAATCAACCGTCGATTTCAGAATGCGTCGGTTTGGATCGAGCAAAAGGGGATTGACCTGAATGGTCTGCGGTTGTGATGTCGTTTCGGCCGATTCCTCCGTAACGCTGTCGTGTTCTGAAGGCGACGCACCAGTTTGAGTTTGTTTGCCGGATCGTATCAATGCTTGATCTACTATTGTCACAAGGTCACGCAACCGCACCGGTTTTTGCAAATAATCGATCACAATCGGCGACCTCACGGCAGTAATAGCACTTTCCAGGGAAGCATATCCGGTTAACACAATAATCGACAAAGGCTGCCGAATTTGCCCAGCTTGCTGAATCAATTCGATCCCATCCATTTCGGGCATGCGCAAATCAAGCACCATCACATCAAAGGGCATTGCCTTCAGCAAATTCAAAGCATGCTGACCAGTCGCAGCTTCGTAAACATCATGTCCCGTTTCTGTAAACGCTCGCCGCAATGCGGAGCGGATGTGAGATTCATCGTCAACAATGAGCAACCGTCCCGATCGCTGACTTGATTCCGTTGCAGGTGGAAGCATCATATTTCAGTTGCTATCGGTAATTTCACTTTGAACAACACGCCAGAGTTATTGGGCAGATTTTCGGCCGATAATGTGCCACCATAGCGTTTGACAATTTCATGACTCAGCCAGAGACCGAGTCCGGAACCTTCTGTTTTAGTCGTGTATAGGGGTTCAAAAATGTGCGGCAAATCGTTTTCTGGAATCGCCGGTCCGTTGTTAGACATAGCGATAACGACGTGTTCGTCCAGTTCATAGGTCGCTATGTGAATCTTGCCACCACCATTCATCGATTCAACTGCATTTAAGATCAAGTTAAGTACAAGTTGTGCCAATTCGTCAGGATCGGCCATGACATGCGAAGACGGCTGAAAGTCTGTAGATATGCTGATGTGCTTTTGTTGCAATTGGTTGGCGGCAAGCACCAATACATGCCGAATCGGCCGCACAACTGTTGTTGGTTGCCGCTGCGCCTTTTGTGGGTTGGCAAAGTTGAGGATCCGCTGCGTTGTGAAGCTCAAACGCTCAATTTGGGCGTGAATAATATGCAAATACTGCTCTTTTTCGGCCGATGACAAATCAAAGTCAAGTACGAGGTCGAGATGACTTTGCATTATTTGCAGCGGATTGTTAACTTCATGAGCCAGCGCTGCCGCCATCAAGCCTAAAGCCGCCAACCGCTCTGAACGCAATGCATGTTGCTCAGCGCGTTTACGACTGGTCACATCGCGCACGACACTGACCACTTCGTCAACGCTGACCAATGCGATACGGGCTTCAAAGTCGCGCCATTCTGCTGCACTCCCACCGGGCAATCGGTATTCAAAAACCTGCATTTGACCAGTTGTCAATACCATTTCTAGTAGTGCCAGTAAACGTTCCGCCGCTTCGGCCGAAATGATTTCAGATACATGACGACCAACAAATTGGTTCGGTGGCACATACGGGCCTAGTTCGCGTGAAGCTCGATAACCAACAACAATGCCCGCACGATTGATGCGCAAGATCAGGTCGGGAATGGCATTGAGAATAGCACGGTATTGGGCAACCAAATCGTGGTAAGGGATCTCATAGTCTAGACGCTGCTGCAAAGCCCAGTTTTCGCGTTGGAGTTCAGCGATTTGCTCATACAAAGCAGCTTCTTCGTACCTGTCCATGAAGGTAGTCTACCACCAACAAATGTGAAGTGGACAATCAGCGCTTAAACGCCGATTGCCCACCCATATCATCTTTGAACTATCGACTCAATTCGGCCGATTATGGTGTCTCAGTCCATTCCAACTGGGACTCCAATATCGAGCAGGAAATCGTCTGCGTCGTCACGCCCTGGAATGGATCAAAGGTGTAGCCGGGAGCGGTTATATTGTCAACCGTAATCGTACAGTTGCCACCACCGGCCGTCGCCTGCTGATATTTGGCCCAACCGCTGCTATTAGCTACTGCACTCGGCATCGTCGTGCCATCCGGCAATGTCAAGGTTACATCCACGACAGCGCCTGCGACAGGTAACATTGCTACAGGATCAACTGCCTGGACTTTAGCCAGATATAGACCGGGGAAGTTGGGATGATTGTAGATCGATTTGATCTTGCGCGAGATCACCGTATCAGTACCGCCACCGCCGCAATCCGGGTAAGTGAACGAACCGATATACGTGCCCCAGCGACCATTGGCGTTGCCGGTAATCTTGCTGTATTCGCCCAGATACCAGAACGTCTGTCCATCCGGATCGATGGTCATACCGGTATAGTCACCCCAACGCCGCGGTGCACCGTCAAAAGCTGTGTAAGTGATCTCGCCAGCTTTCATCTCGACTTCGGACTGCAACGTGCCTGCCGGATCGGCATCCTCACGTCCCGTTACCCACACTGCCGGGAACATGCTGCTGCTCGATTTGGAATAACCGACAGCCATATCGTCACAGTCGTTGACTGCCAGATCAGGGAACCAGCGATGGGTGCCTGTGCTGGAGAAAACACCCGCACCTTCCGGACCAATCGCACCGGTCGGCAGTTCGATTTGCGCCCAGCGCACACAGTTGACTGTACCACCGCCGGGATTACAACCGATGGTCATCGTCGTCCAACCGTAACCATTGCGATACTCAAAGTCAAGCGGACGCCAGTCGTTGGCCGTGATCGTTCCACCACCGCCAGACTGGGTTACAGTGACCGGGAACAACGCAGTCGTACCGGTAGCTGTGTTGAGATTGATTGATGCGGTGCTGCCGAATGTGTTCGGGCCTGAGAAAGGACCATCCCACTCATAAAGCGTATGATTTGCACCGTTGAAGCCCGTTTCGGTGATGATGTAGTGCTTCAGGTCCGTCGGCCATGTTCCCTGTGCCCAGCCGTGAAGATTCATCGGCTGCGGTGTGTCCTGGGAGCTGCCCAGATTCTGCATCAGGAACGCTGCTGCTGCGCCGGTATACATAGACGCTTTGTCCAGCGCCCAAACACGGCTGTCTACAAACGAACCGCTGAACATGTTGGCGCCCATAAAGATCGCATCTTCGCCCACACCAGCATGGGGATAGTCGAAGAACAAACCACCACCGGTGGGGAATGCATAGATATTGTACGCACCGAGCGGATCGTTGGTCTGAGATGCTGCGGCACAATAATGCGTACCATTGGCATCAGCAGCGATAATCCAGCGATCTTCTTTCTCGTCGTACAAGACGTTGGGGTCAAAAACGCCAGTACATGTCGGGTTGGCACCGAGGAAACTGGCTAAAGTCACCGGGCCAGTCAAGCTGGTTCCGCTTTTGTCATATACTTCCACTGCTACATTGACAACGGCAATGACGTGGTTGGGACCGGCAGCCATTTCCGGATCGGGCGGCACGTTCGCGCCACCGCCACAACAATCGTTGATGTCAAGGCTGTCAAAACTGGTGCCTGCAACAGGAGCACGGCCATCAAGGGCTGCAACCTGAACATTCTCACTCACTCCGGCATTCATTGCCGCGTCCTGCAACGCTGCAATTTCTGCCTCAGTGCGCAAGCTTTCATTTTCCATATCAATTTCGCCGCGCTGCCATCTGTCAAACTGGTTGTTGGGATCGTATACGCCAGCGGGGATGTCAGCCAGTGTGACCGCAACCGGTTCAACAATACCTTGTGCCGGTGGTTCTTCTATGGGGGAATTGCTGAGCGTACCGCCCGTTGCCATCATGCCGATTGCCTGATTGCGGGCAGTTGTTTCAGCCGCAGGACCGCTGTATGTGCTGACGGCCCATATGCCAGCCACTAAAATCGCCAGAATGGCGCCAATTCCTATCATTTTTCGCAACATGTGTAAACTCCTCTAATGTGGTGAACTTCGTTCATCTACTTGATCCGTAGAGATTTCGGCCGAAATGACCTTGTCCCTGTCACCTGAAGACCTTCTTCATTCGATTTCTAAACCATAAACACCTCCATACTGCCTGGGTTACCACGCTACAATCCTAGCAAACGTGCGATGATCACACGTTGTATATCCGATGTGCCCGAGTAAAGTGTGCCGCCAATGGCATCTCTCAAGTCGCGTTCGACCTCAAACTCGGTCATGTACCCATAGCCGCCAAACGTGCGAATTGCATCGTGGCTCGAAGCGACAAAGCTTTCGCTCAAATACAATTTGGCCAGCGCGGCTTCCATCACGGCTGGTTTGCGCTGCTTCTTCAGCCAGGCCACCTTGTAGAGAATCAGGCGTGCCGTTTCCAGTCGTACTTTCATGTCGGCAATGCGATTGGATACCGATTGAAACTTGCCGATAGGCTGATCAAATTGTCGTCGCTCTCTGGCATAACGAACGGCCGATTCCAGTTGACGCTCCATAACACCGATATGACTGCCTAAAATACAACTGCGCTCCCATTCCATGGAACTGCTAAACACGCTGCTGCCGACTCCTTCGGGACCAATGCGGTTTTCTACGGGGATAAAACAATCTTCAAGCACCAGTTCACCCATCGGTGAAGTGCGCAATCCCATCTTCTCGATGTCGCGGCTGGTCGAGTAGCCAGGTGTTCCGTTTTCAACAATAAACGCGCTGATGCCACCTATCCCCTTGGCCGGATCAACCGTGGCAAACACAATCGATAAATCTGAGATGGGAGCGCTGGTGACGAACATTTTTGTGCCGTTGAGCACATAACCTCCAGCTACGCGTTCGGCACGTGTTTTCAGGCTGTACGCATCTGAGCCGGACCCCGGTTCTGTCATCCCATGTGCGCCAATGAGCGTTCCGTCGATCAATTTGGGAATGTATTTTTGTTTTTGTTCTTCGCTGCCAAACGCCAGAATCGGATGCTGGATACTCCACATCTGCGCATTGAGCGCAAAGATAAGCCCATTGTCGTGACAGCCGTATCCCAGACCTTCCATGACCAGCATCGTGGTTAAAATGTCTGCTTCACTGCCGCCATACTTCTCTGGCACAGACAAGCCCAATATGCCGAACCGGGCACACTTCTGCCAATTCTCATGCGAAAATGTGCCGTCGCGGTCACGATCGACAATGCCTTCGTTCAGTTCTTTTTGGGCAAACGCAATGACTGCGCGTTTATACTCCAACTGCTCTTCTGACCAGGAGAAATCCATGCTACTACCTTTGTCGTACACACATAACTATGTGATTGTTTGAGTCGTTCGTGAATCTTACTACAAGTGGTTCAGGTGGTTTTTCAATGACTTAAGTGAAGGTTGTCAATCCTCTGTGGACAAAGTGTTGACGAGGTGCAGAATTGCAAATCCACGTGCTAGTATGAACGTTTGCGGTCTTTTTGTCAATGGGAAGGGAGTTTGATTTTTGGTTCGACATGAAGTGAATTCGGCCGAAATGCGCTCTTTACTTCGAAGACACTCATATTAGCCAATTGTGCTATGATCATGCCACAGGAGACATGTATGGACGCCATTCAAACCTTCGCCCAGCGCATTGCCGACAACGTCGAGACCGTCATAGTCGGCAAACGCGCCGCCATTGAACTGATCATCGTTGCCTTACTTTGCGAGGGTCATGTTTTACTCGAAGACGTACCCGGAACAGGTAAAACGATGCTGGCACGTGCGCTGGCACGCTCGCTAGGTATTGATTTCAAACGCGTTCAGTGTACGCCCGATCTGCTGCCGAATGATATTACCGGCGTGTCCATTTTTGACAGGCGTACCGATACATTCACCTTTGTCCCAGGTCCGGCGTTTACCAATGTTTTACTGGCGGACGAGATCAATCGCGCGACGCCGCGCACCCAGTCAGCATTGCTGGAGTGCATGGGCGAACGGCAGATAACAGTGGACGGCGTGACGCGTGAACTGGCGCGACCCTTTCTGGTGCTGGCGACGCAAAACCCGATTGAGTACGAGGGCACATTTCCACTACCGGAAGCACAACTGGACCGCTTTTTTCTCAAGCTGAGCATGGGCTATCTCGATGAGGCAAATGAAAATCAGATGCTACTCAATCTCGGTCGAGAGCATCCAATTACAACAGTGCAGCAGGTGGTCGACGGCATTGAGCTTCCGGCATTGGCACAACAGGTGTGGGATGTGCATGTGGATGATACGGTGCGCGAGTTTATCGTGAGGCTGGTCGCGGCGACGCGGTCTCACGGCGATTTGATTTTGGGTGCGAGTCCGCGCGGATCGCTGGCATTGTATCGCGGTAGCCAGGCATATGCAGCGCTACAGGGACGGGAGTACGTGCTGCCGGATGATGTGAAGCGGCTGGTTCCGTTTATTTTGGGGCATCGCTGTCTGCTCAATCCGGAAAGCGGATTACGGGGCAAGTCAACGGTACAGGTATTGGCGGGGATAGTGGCGGAGACGCCACTGGACATTGGCGAACAATAGACATTTTAGCGCAGTGGGCAGTTGCGTACGACTGCACACATCAGAGCCATAATCTCAGACGAAATCCTGGAGTCGCCAGCTAACGTCGCCGGTTCATAATTGTGACGTAGTATAACAAAGTCAAAATCGCCTGCACCGCCGCTGCAACATACGTCCACGCAGCTGCATTGAGCACCTTGTTGACACCCTCCATCTCGCTCGGATAGAGAATATCGTGTGTCACCAGCAATTCTTTCGCGCGGCGGCTGGCGTTTAGCTCAACCGGCAACGTCACCAGCGAGAACACCACACTTGCGGCAAACAAAATCAACCCCAACGTCATGACCGACAGGCTGAGCGTTGAACTGCCGCCGGTAAAAAAGCTCAACATTAACCCAGCAAAGAAAATCATCGGGCCTAATCTGCTGCTGAAACGCACCGCCGGAACCATCAAGCTGCGTACCTGCAACGGCGCATACTTGGCTTGGTCTTGCAGGGCGTGGCCCATCTCATGCGCGGCGATGCCTGCCGCAGCTACACTGGGCGAATCGTGAACGCCCTGGCTGAGACGCAGCACTTTGCCGCGCGGATCGTAGTGATCGCTCAATTCACCATTGACTCGCTCGATTGCCACGCCGTACAAACCGTTGGCGTCCAATAATTCGCGTGCCACTTGAGCGCCGGTCAGATTGCGCGATGTGCGCACCTTTGAATATTTCTTGAATGCGCTTTTGACGCGTGATTGCGCCCACAACGCCAGAATAAGGCCGGGAATGGCAATAATCAGATAAAGCGGATCGAAATAGAACATCAGTTGCTCCGTATGCACTGCACCTCGTTGATTTTGCAAGGCGCATAGTTGCTGTCCATTGATTTCGGCCGAATTTTCGTGCATTCGGCCGATTACCTTCTTGAGTATAGCCAACAACCGTATGAAAATCGTTGAAAATTGGTGATGGTTGCTTTAGAATCAGCCGCTGCATCATGAAAGCAAAACTCGATTTCCGCTGTTTCAAACTAGCTACTGCACTCCTACTCCTGTGCATGAGTGGCACATTGATCGCTTGCAATGCGACAGTCGAAGCAGAACGCAGCACTGCACAAACCGCCACACCGCTGCCTGTCACCGATACGCCCTCGGTAACGCCGACGCGAACCCCACCACCCACAGTGCCCCCGCCCGCCACGCCGACCACTGCGGCCACCGCCACGCCGACCCCGACACCCGAGGCAACACCCACGTCAACCGCAATACCTACCGCAACACCGATTCCACTGTGTTCTGAACGCATACCCGACGCCGATAACCTGCTCACTATCGTCACACTGACCTATGGCATAAGCCGCGAATACGAACCACAAGACCTCGTCAAGATCGACTCACAATTGCCGTTTGCCGTCACCCTCGGCTACCCTACCGAAATTCGCGAGCCGGCTTTACAACCGCTGGTCGATCTCATTGCCGCCATGCAAGCCGAGGGACTGAACCCGTTTATCATCTCCGGCTATCGCAGTTACGCATCCCAGGCTATTGCCTACGCCAAATGGAAAGAGAAGTACCCCGATACAGCCTCCATCCTCAGTGCGCGTCCCGGCTTCAGCGAACACCAATTGGGTACAACTGTCGACTTCGGATCGCCGGAGCTGGCGTCCATTGTCGGTGAGGAGATCGAGTTTCACACCTATTTTTACCAGACAAGCGAAGGCAAATGGCTGGCTGAAAACGCCCACAAATACGGCTGGACGCTGAGCTATCCGCGGGATGCATTCGAGTTGACCGGCTTTTTTTATGAGCCGTGGCATTATCGCTATGTCGGTGTCGAATTGGCGACGATGTTGCACGAAGAAGAAACGTTTTTGACCTCGTATCTGCTCGACACCTACCCCGTCCCATGTATTCCAGAATAATGCGTATCGCGGCCATGCTGTGGCTAGTGCTACTTTTCGCCGCCTGTACGCCTGCGCCAGTCGCTGAGCAAACCGCAGTACCGCCCGCAACATCCAACAGCGCCGAGTCAGCGGCGACGGCCCAACTGACTCCGGCAGCCACGGCCACACCGACGGCAACACCACAACCGACAAATACACCTATGCCGACGGCGATGGCAACGGTGATGCCCCACCCATTACCGCTGATTGCGATCTCGGCCGATTTTCCTCAACCGCTACCCGAAGGCCCCTGGCAACTCTATACAACAGATGATCCGGCAACAGCATTGGCCAGCGGCGCAGTCGATGCTGCAGTGCTGCCCGATGGAGACGGACATGTAATCGGCCGAATAGCTCTTGCTGTCAGCGTACCATTCACATCGGAATGGGAAGCCACATCTCTCGCTAAAGCAGTTGACATTGAGACAAACGGCCACGATTTTGCCGTCGTCATACCGTGGCGCGACATGGAGCCGACACAAAAAGCGCTGCGCATCGACGGCTTGCACCCATCTAACCCCGATTATCCATTACAGCAAACATGGTCGCTGCACTTTGACGCTAACAGTCAAGTTGACTTCGATGCGCTCACTGCACACTGGGCAGCGGTCTGGCCACAAGAATCGATCATTCATCTTGCCAGTGTCGGCGATGTGATGCTCGACCGCTTTCTGGGCGAACGCATTGGGCGCGGTGATTTAGCCTATCCTTTTGCAGAAGTTTACGAGGAACTGGTTTCGGCCGATTTTACACTCGGCAATCTCGAATCATCGTTGGGTGACACAGGTGAGGCGGAACCTAAAAGCTACACCTTCCAGGCACCGCCCGACGCCGCCGCCGCATTGGCGCTGGCCGGTTTTGACCTCGTGTCGCTCGCCAACAATCACGCGCTTGATTACGGCCCGGACGCACTGGCACAGGGAATTGATCTATTGACGGCTAGCAACGTTGCCGCCATCGGTGCAGGCCATGATGACATGTCGGCGCGTGCGCCCCACATCGTCACTATCAACGATATGAAACTCGCTTTTTTGGGCTATGTCCACGTACCCAATGAGTATCACGGTTATAACATGGCGCAATGGGAAGCCGAACCGGACAAGCCGGGTGTCGCGTGGGGGCATCCTGAAGTGGTTTCGGCCGATGTTGCCGCGATCCTGCCCAACGTCGATCACGTTATCGTTGTCTTGCACAGTGGCTACGAGTACAAAATACCGCCTAGCCCGGCACAACGCGATGCCGCCCACGCTGCCATCGATGCTGGAGCAACCCTCGTCATCGGTCACCACACCCATATTTTGCAGGGTGTCGAATTCTACGGCGATGGCGTTATTGTCTATGGATTGGGCAATTTCGCTTTCGAAATCGATGGTGATCCCGCGACGGCCATTCTCAATGCATGGCTAGACCGCGACGGCGTCCGTCAAATCGAGTTTATACCGGCCCTGATACAGGTCGGGGGTCAGCCTCGCTTGGCAGCCGCATGGGAAGCGCCAGCTATCCTGGCGCAGATTTACGGTCGCACCCGCCAACTCAATCCGATGCTGCGCTAAACAGCTGCGCCTCGCAGCAACTCAAACAGCTTCAATTGTCTTTGAAGTGAAACCCCAGGCAGAATCAACCCAAGATATTGCAACCAAATTATCAAAAGAACGCGACAACTTCTAAGCCTTCTTCGACAATTCGGAGGTTGAACCCATTTCCACGTATCAGTTGCCGTACTTCAGTATCCACGACTTCTGAATAAAACCGCTTCCCACTCTGCGGGTATTATCAATGTACGCGCCGGACAGAACGCACATTGCGTGCCTGCGGACCTTTGCCGAAATCAACTTCATCGTATTGGACCTGATCGCCTTCACTGAGGTTGCGGTACCCTTCGCCATCGATCGCGCTATAGTGTACGAAAACTTCTGTACCGCCCTCGGCAGGATCGATGAAACCATATCCCTTTAGTCGATTGAACCATTTCACAGTACCTTTCTTGGTCATACCGTGTCTCCTGAAACATATTTATTGTTGAGTGCACCGAAATGGGCACTACCCCTGTAAGCCAGCCACACAGTAACACGGCAAAATAGTCTAGTAAACAGTAAAATGAAGGTTTTCACTTTGCCTGCACGCCATTTTCACGGCTCATTCACACCAGAGTACTAGTGGGCGGTTTTTATGAAAATTGGATCAGAAAGCACTATCCCGGACATAGTTGCAACAAAGCGTGCTGATGGATATTACAGGCAGCAGGATGTGCTAAAATGATGCCTATATCCTGCTCAATTAATCACAGGTAACACAATCTCATGAGTGAATTACACCGCATTCAACCCCATACTCAACTGAATCTGTCGGCGATTTCGGCCGATGGCAAAACGTATTACGAAGGCAAACGCAAGGAAGCCGAAGCGTCATTCAAAGCCAACCGCAAAGAACTTGCAGAATGGCAAAATCGCTGGTACGCAGAAGGCAAGCGTAAATTACTCATCGTCTTCCAGGCACTCGACGCCGGCGGCAAGGACGGCACCATACGGCGTGTCTTCTCCGGGATCAATCCGCAGGGCGTTCGCGTTGCATCGTTTAAGGCGCCAACCAAAGAGGAACTGGATCACGACTATTTGTGGCGCATCCACAAAGTCGTCCCGGCTAAAGGCATGATCGCCGTCTTCAACCGGTCACATTACGAAGATGTGCTCGTCGTGCGCGTTCACGACATTGTGCCGGAAGCAGTCTGGCGACCCCGTTTTGAGCAGATCAACCAGTTTGAAAAGCTACTGGCAGATACGGGCACGACTATCATCAAGTTTTACCTGCATATCTCTAAAGATGAGCAGGCAGAACGTTTTCAGGAACGGCTTGATGATCCCGCCAAACATTGGAAATTTGACCCGGAAGACCTGGAAAAACGCGCGTATTGGGATGATTATCTTGCAGCGTTTGAAGAGGCTATCAGCCGTTGTTCCACGTCATACGCACCGTGGTATGTGATTCCCGCCAATCAAAACTGGTATCGCAACTGGGCTATCTCGCAGATATTGGTGGACACGATGCGTGAACTCAATCCCCAATATCCGCAATCGGATATCGATCCGACCCAATTTACGATTGTATAGCGACGTCTGTCGGCTCGTCTGCAGCGGGTGCAGGGTTAGCGGAAATTTCGGCCGAAACCATCGGCTGCGGCGCTGTGCAAAACGGACAACGCGTCCACGACAATTCCAGCAATTCCACGCAGTGGACGCATCGCTTTTGCAAAGGCTGCTCACAATGCGCACAAATTTGCCAGCGCGGATCGACAATGCGTCCGCAGCCCGGACAACGGGGGCGCTCCTCGATCTCCTGCAAGAGCGCTTCTTCTTCCAACGCCCGTTCATAACGTTCCGCCAAAGTCTCCGGCGGGCGCAGAATCAGGTAGACGAAGATGCCGACAAACGGCAATACGGCAACCAAAATCGCTGCCATAATCTGCGCGAACGGGTCACGTGAACGGCGGCGCATGTCCCGAAATGTCCAGATGACCAAGCTCAGCCAGAACGCAGCGATAACTGCGCCGCAAACGGCAAATAAGGTCGTGAGTATAGAAGCGATTTCACCAGTCGAAGGCAATTGCATAGGCTGCAATTGTAATCGCATCGCGTCTGACACCGAACACAGAATCTCATGGTTTCATTCAGAGTTCACAATCGAACAGGTGCCGTGATGCGAATTGGGATAATCGGCATCGGTGCATTGGGTTGTTTGTTTGCGGCGCGACTGCGTTCAGTCGCCGATGTGATCATGATCGGGCGTTGGCCGGAGCAACTGGCCGCACTCCAAAACCGGTTGACGGTTGTCGAGCTAAACGGCAGTGAAACAACGACAAACGTCATCGCCACCAATGCAGCGGACAGCGCCGCGCCGGTCGATGTAGTTCTGGTATTGGTCAAAAGCTATCAAACAGAAGCCGCCATCGGCCGAATTCGTCCGCTCCTGCACCACAAAACCGTGATCGTCACGCTGCAAAATGGACTTGGCAACAGCGACATTCTCGCCGCCGCATTTGGCGCAGATCGCGTAGCTGTCGGCATCACATCTGTCGGAGCGACCTTGTTGCAGCCCGGTGTCGTGCGCCACGCCGGTGACGGGTTGACGGTGCTGGCTGATAACGGTCAATTGATTCGGCCGATAGCCCCGTTTGCTGCGCTGTTACGTGACGCAGGATTCGCCGTTGACGTAGTCGCCGATGCCCGTGCGCTGCTGTGGGGCAAACTGGCGATCAATGTCGCCATCAATCCGTTGACAGCCTTATTACGCGTACCCAACGGCTTTCTCGCTGCCAATTCTGACACCCGCGCCATCATGCAAGCCGCCGCAGCCGAAGTCGCCGCCGTCGCTGAAGCGCAGGACATCGCACTGCCGTTTATCGATCCCGGCGCACGCAGCATTCAAGTCGCCGTCGCTACTGGCACTAATCGCTCGTCGATGTTGCAAGACATCGAACGCGGTGCACGGACCGAGATCGATGCCATATGCGGTGCGGTTGTTCGTGCCGGAGAGCAATTCGGTGTCGCCACACCCGTCAACGCACAACTTCTGGCACTCGTCCATGCGGTTGAACGTGGCGAACCGGGCAACCAGTGGAATATCGAACTGGGAAACTCTATAATCAGCTTATAGCGGTCAGCCATCAGCCGTCAGCTTGGCTTATGCTGTTCGCTGATAACTGTTCCCTGATAACTGTTTGCTAAAAAAACCTATGCGACGCAAAACCACTATCCTCACCTTGCAGAAAATGTACCAGGACAATCGGCCGATTTCCATGGTCACGGCTTACGACTTTACCGCAGCGCGTCTGGCTGATTCGGTCGAGATCGACATTATCCTCGTCGGCGACTCGTTGGGCATGGTCATGATGGGATTGGACAGCACGGTAGCCGTGACAATGGACGAAATGCTGCACCATTGTCGCATGGTTGTGCGTGGCAACGCGACGGCGTTTGTCATCGGCGACATGCCGTTTCTCAGCTACGAAGTCAGTTCGGCCGAAGCGGTGCGCAATGCCGGTCGGTTCATGAAAGAAAGCGGTGTCGATGCGGTCAAACTGGAAGGTGGTCGCGAGATGGTCGAGACAATTCGCGCTATCATCCGCGCCGGTATACCGGTGATGGGCCACATCGGCCTCACACCACAATCTGTTTCCAAACTGGGCGGCTATCGCGTACAGGGCAAATCGGCCGAATCGGCACAGGCATTGCTCGACGACGCCTACGCACTGCAAAACGCCGGCTGCTTTGCCGTCGTTCTCGAAGCCGTGCCTGCGCCCGTTGCAGCAGCCATCACCGAACGACTCAACATTCCCACCATTGGAATCGGTGCAGGTGGCAGCACGAGCGGCCAGGTTCTCGTCTGGCACGACATGCTCGGTCTTCACGATAAGCAACTGCCACGCTTCGTCAAACAATATGCCCAGCTCGGCAACGCGATCAAACAGGCGCTGACTCAATATCGAGAAGATGTGGGAACCGGCGACTTTCCGGCTGTGGAACACACGTATCCCATGCCGCAAGAAGAGTTAGACAAATTTCTGTCCGCTATCAATTCGTAGAGCAGATTTGATGCAGGTAACACCGAAAATAAAGGTTGTGCGCCGTTTGCGTTGGGCTGATCCCACGCTCAGTTGGGGCTTTGTACCCACCATGGGCTATCTCCATGCCGGTCATTTGTCACTGGTCGAGCGTGCTCGCGCCGACAATGATCGCGTCGCTGTTTCCATTTATGTCAACCCCACCCAATTTGCACCGACTGAAGATTTGAGTACGTATCCGCGCAACATGGAGCGCGATCTGGCCCTGCTGCGTGAAGTTGGCGTCGATCTCGTTTTTACACCTGACAACGATGTCATGTACCCTCCCGGCTTTCAAACATCGGTCAGTGTGAACGACGTTTCGCAACCATTGGAAGGCGCATCGCGACCGACCCATTTTGCCGGTGTGACCGTGGTTGTGGCCAAGTTATTCAATATCATGCAACCGACTCGTGCATATTTTGGCCAGAAAGATGCCCAGCAAGTCATTGTGCTTCAGCGCATGGTACGCGATCTCAATTTCAACCTCGATCTGGTGGTTTGTCCGACTGGACGCGAACCGGATGGGCTGGCGATGAGTTCGCGTAACGTGCATTTGTCGCCGGAACAACGCAGCGCTGCAACCGTACTAAGTCGTTGCTTGAGAGAGGCGGTTGTGATGTTGCATGCCGGCGAACGGGATGGCAACGCCCTTCGTGCTTTGATGCGCGACACGATTGTGGCTGAGCCACTTGCTACAATCGATTACGTGAGCGTCGCCGATCCGGAGACGTTGCAGGAAGTGGAGCAGGTGACTGATCGCGCGTTGCTGTCGCTGGCTGTATTTTTCGGCCGAATCCGTCTCATCGACAATATGCTCTGGCTCACCCCAACCAACTAACAGACTCACTTACAACCACGCACCTCACGCACCTATAAGATTACTCTTGGGATTCAAGCCAGTTTTCGAGTTGCAGGTCAGAGACATGCTGGAATTGTCTGATATTGTTGGTTACGAGGATTAAATCATTGGCATGGGCATGAGCGGCAATGAACGTATCGGCCGAACCAATTGGCGTTCCCAGTCTCCGTAATTGAGCGCGAATCTCACCATAAGATCGAGCTTCACGGTAGCCAAAAGGCAACACAGTAAACGCGGACACGAACAGTTCCAATGTATTGTAATTGCGCTGCGGATTACTGCTGTTGGCTGCTCCATAAGCCAACTCGGCAACGACAATCGACGAAAGCATGACGGCATCCGGCTCACATCGCGTCAGTCGGCGGTCAATTTGCGGATAACGACCGTTGAGCAAGTAGATGCAAATATCGGTATCAAGCAAATACGTCATCCCAGTCACGCTCCTGAGATGGCAGTGCCTCAATATCCTCGACGGTCACATCCCATGGCTGTTCACGCAGTTGCGCCAGCCAATTTTCCCAGAAACTGTCACGTTTGGGGATCAATAGCAAGCCCATCGGCGTCTGTTTGATATAGACGCTGTCGGAATCGAAACGATACGCCTTGGGAATGCGCACTGCCTGACTGCCGCCGTTTTGAAAGATTTTTGCTGATTCCATCGCAATCACTTGCCTTGTGTATACTTTTCTGTATATACTACATTTTATGGACACAATGAGTGATTGTCAATAGCTCCAAGCGGCGGTAAACTAAGAGCAGGAGGGTGCTTTCGGCCGAATCCGCCTCATCGACAATATGCTCTGGCCCACCCCAATCAACTAACCAACCCCATGCGACAACGCGATATTTTCAAATTCTGGCTACCGTTATACGCCAGTTGGCTGCTCATGACTGCCGAAGGACCCATGATCACAGCCACGCTGAACCGGCTGCCGGAGCCAATCATCATGGTCGCAGCAGCCGGCATAGTCATCGGACTCGCTGTTGCGCTCGAAAGCCCTATCATCAATTTGCTGGCCACATCAACGGCGCTTGTCAAAGATCGGCAAAGCTATCTCATAGTGCGGCGCTTCACAATACACTGGATGATCGGGCTTACACTTATTTCGGCTTTGCTGGCATTTACACCGCTGTTTGATCTGGTTGGTCGTACGCTCATGGGTATTCCCACTGTGGTTGCCGACTGGGTGCAAATCGGCCTGCAAATCATGGTATTCTGGAGCGCAGCTATCGCGTGGCGCCGTTTTCTGCAGGGCGTTTTAATCGGACACAGACATACAACAGCCGTCGCGTTTGGCACCGTCATTCGTCTTGCTTCCGGCTTGATTGCGGCAATAACGCTGGCGCTGCTGACCTCATTGCCCGGTATTGTCGTCGGGGCATTGGTGTGGATGGTTGGCGTTGTCGTTGAAGCATTGTACGTCACATGGGCAGTTCGGCCGATAATCCACGGTCCACTTGCATACCAAGACCCACAATCGGCCGAAACATTGACTTACAGCGCGTTATTCTGGTTTCATTTGCCCTTGGCCGGAACCGCTGTTCTCACATTACTCGTCCAACCGCTTGTCGTCTTCGCTTTGACTCGTTTGCCACAGCCGACCCTTTCACTGGCAGCCTGGCCGATTTTGTTCCAAATCATGTTGATGGCGCGTGCTGCCGCGCTGGCACTCCCTGAAACAGTTATCGCACTAAATGAAACACCACAAATGTCTTTCGTGCTGCGTCGGTTCATGTTCACGCTGACCGGCGTAACGGCTGCCGGTGTCGCTATTCTGATAGCAACGCCGCTTCTCAATCTATATTTACTGGGTGTACAAAATGCGCCACTCAGCGTTGCCGAACTGGTTAAAGCGGGCGTAATCTGGTTATTGTTATTCCCTGCCCTGTCAGTAATCGCATTTGGGTTGCGCGGTTTCCTGATCAGCGCCAAACGCACCAACCCGGTCAACATGGGCATGGCGCTCAACGTGATCGTGACTGTACTGGTGTTGATCACGGGTTTGTTCGCACAATGGCCAGGCATCACAACCGCAGCATTGGCACTGAATCTCGCCCTTATCGTCGAAACAATTTACCTGATAAGACAAGCCCGCGAAACCGGTGTACTGGATAGGGATTTTGCACAGTTGGCGACCAGAGCATGAACCGCTGTGGCTTTTACGCGACATTAACCAGTTTCGGCCGAAACTCCTTGATAAAACCCCACCCACCAGATAGACTTACTGTAGCCAAGTTTCTTAATCTGTTTGACGCACTTTCCTTGTGCGCAGGAGTTGTACTATGACTGATTCACGTAGAATTGTTCCTTATCTATTGTTGTTTGGTATGCTTTTGTTCATGCTCACACTTGTAGCGACTGCGGGTACAGTACGCGCATCCGCACCGCAAACAGACGATCACCTCTACGTCTGTGAAGCTGTTCTGACACCGACCGAGAACGAATTTATCGAGATCTTCAATCCGACCGGCGCGACAATCAATCTCACCGATTATTATTTGTCAGATGATGAAGATTATGCCCTGTTGCCGGGCGAGTTTGGTGCCGGACCGATGCCCGACATAGGCAGCTCGGACTTTATCGCCCGCTTCCCCAATGGTGCGACGATTACATCCGGACAAACAGTCGTCATCGCGTTTGACGGTGCCGGGTTTGCAACGGCATTCGGGTTTTCGGCCGATTATGAAATACACGGCACCGACGCCGGTACGCCTGACATGCTCGAAGCCTACACCGGTTCCATCGGTGCCAGTGCCGGCCTCACCAACAGCGGCGAAAACGCGACGATGTTTTATTGGGACGGTGCGACCGATCTCGTGTCTGATATCGACATGACCAATCTGGGCACACCATCCGATGCCAATGATATCGCCAATAAAACTGGCGTAGCTGTCGATGGCCCCGATGCTGACACTGATACATCCACTTACCTCGACGACGCCTTCACCATGCCACAGCAAGCCAGTGACCCAGGCTCCGGCACATCCACCAAACGCATTGAGCAGGAAGCCGGCAACGAACTCTCCGGCGGCGGCAATGGCATTACCGGTGATGACGAAACCACGGAAGATATTGTCGTCACATGGGATACAACGTTCACCGCACCTGATCCGGGCATATGCGATGTCGTTTCCATTCCAACTGCGCGTGTGGTCATCAACGAATTTGCACCTAAAGGCACAGAATGGATCGAGCTGTACAACGCCGGTGATGCTGACCAGGATTTGACCGGCTGGACGATCACGGATGGCGACGGATCATCCGATGCATTGGCCGGTGTTCTGACTGCGGGCAGCTATCTGATCGTCAATAACACCTTCTCTCTCAGCAACAGTGGTGATGAGATCGAACTCTACAATGATTCGGCCGAATTGGTCGATAGCGTTACCTACGGCAACTCTGGCGCTGCGCCGTTAGCTCCATTCGCCAGCGACAGTGTGCAATATTCAACCGCACGCGTGTCCGACGGACAAGACAGCGGCAATGACGCCAACGATTGGAACCTCGATCCAACTCCGACACAAGGCAGCGCCAATGATGCCGCCGGTGTCAATTTGGGCAGCGCACTCATCATCAACGAAGTCGATCTGTTCCCATCTGGCACAGAAGACCGTCTTGAGCTTTACAATCCCAGCGGCAGTGATGTCGACGTCAGCGGCTGGTATATCAGCGATGGCGATGACGTCGCCGTATTGAACGGTGGGCTTATCGTACCGGCCAATGGCTTCCTGGCACTCGAAGAAAACGTTGATTGGGTAAGTGAAGGCACTACGGGTGTCGATCTCACCACCAGTGATGTCGCCTACCTGTTCGATAGTGGGCGCGTACGCCTCGATCAACAAGGCTGGGACGGTGCACCATTTATTGATCCGGGTGAATGTGTCGCCCGTGTACCCGATGGAGCAGGCCCCAATGACGGCTACGAGTGGCTGTCATCTGGAGGTGATGTGACGTTGTTCGTACAAGCGTGCACAATGGGTGCGAGCAATGGTGTTCCTCCCACAAGCCTTGTCATCAACGAAATTCTCGCCGACCCCCATCCTGACAGCCCACCGGCCGAACCTAACGGCGACGCTAACGGAGATGGCGTGCGTGACAGCACGCAAGATGAATTTGTCGAAATCGTCAACGTGAGTGGCGCAAATCTCGACCTCAGTGGTTGGACACTCAGTGACGAAAACAGTACGCGCCACGTATTCCCGGCCGATACCATCGTGCCCGATACCTGCTCTGTCGTTGTCTTTGGTGGCGGTACACCAACAGGCACGTTTGGCGGCAGCGTCGTCCAAACAGCCTCCAGCGGTGCACTGGGACTCAACAATGCCGGCGACACGGTAACACTCTTGAGCCCGGATATGCTGACTTCCATAGCCTATACTTATGGTAGCGAAGGTGGTAATGACCAGTCCCTGACGCGCGATCCGGATATTACTGGACCGGAACCGCTGGTTGAGCACACGACAGCGGCAGGCAGCAATGGTGCTGTCCACTCCCCCGGCACCATGGTCGACGGGACAGCGTTTGTCGGATGCCCCATTGAAACTACTGCGCTCACCATCATGGAAATACAGGATCACGCACATCTTTCGCCCTATGAAGGCGATTTTGTGGAAACATCAGGCATTGTTACCGTCGTACGGCCACTGAGTTTCTACATGCAAGACCCGCAAGGTGATGGCGATACGGCTACATCAGACGCCATTCTCGTCTTTGTCGGCAGTACACCGTCGGTTGCCGTTGGCGATGACGTCACCGTTGTCGGTACGGTCACTGAATTCTATCCGGGTGGCTATGACACCGGGAATCTGTCCACAACACAAATCTCCGATCCGGAGGTGATGGTCAACTCTAGCGGTAATCCGATACCGGCACCCATTGTGCTCGGCAACGGCGGACGTATACCTCCTGACATGATCATCGACAATGACTCGACCGGTGATGTCAACATGACGCCTAATTTTGACCCGGACCAGGATGGAATTGATTTCTACGAGAGTTTGGAATCGATGTTGATACAGGTCAATGACGCCATCGTTGTTGACAGCAATCGCTTCGGTGAAATGTCGGTAGTAGGTGACAATGGAGCGAACGCGACATTCCTGACGCCGCGTGGTGGTATCTATATTCGGCCGAATGACTTCAATCCGGAACGCATCATCTTTGACGATAGCATCGTACCAAACCCACCGCTGGTCAAAGTAGGTGACTCGTTCTCTGATCCGTTGATCGGTATCGTCGATTACAGTTTCGGCAACTTCAAGATGCTCAATTTTGACCCGTTGCCACTTCCCAACGACGGTGGATTGACACGTGAAGTGACACCGTTGGTTGCCGATCCACTGCACGTCACTACCGCTTCAATGAATGTCGAAAATCTGAGTGCCGTATCCGATCAGGCCAAAATCGACGATTTAGCGAGTGAAATCGTCACGAACTTGCAATCGCCGGACATTATCGCATTGCAGGAAATTCAAGACAACAATGGCACAACAGATGACGGCACAGTCGATGCCAGTGAAACGTACGGCGCGTTAATTGCCGCGATTCAAACAGCCGGTGGGCCGGTCTATGAATACCGCGACATCGCGCCTCTGGATGGGCTTGATGGTGGTGTGCCGGGCGGTAATATCCGCGTCGGCTTCCTGTTCAATCCAGCCCGCGTCACGTTTATCGACCGGCCCGGCGGTGACGCCACGACAGCTACTTCAGCCGTTTTGGGCGGTACAGGCGTCGAGTTGACGTTTAGTCCGGGACGCATCGATCCGACAAACACGGCATTCGACTTTAGTCGCAAGCCGTTGGCCGGTGAGTTCATGTTCAACGGCAAGAAAATCTTTGTGATCTCCAACCACTTCAACTCAAAAGGTGGCGACGATCCGCTGTTTGGACGTGTCCAACCGCCGATGTTCCCCTCCGAGATACAGCGCGGCCAGCAAGCCCAGGTTGTCAACGACTTCGTGGACAGCATTCTGGCACTTGATACCAACAGCGATGTCATCGTACTCGGCGACTTCAACGATTTCCAATTTTCGTCAGCCCTGCAAACGCTTGCCGGCGACGTCATGACGAATCTGATGAACACCTTGCCAGAAAACGAACAGTATTCCTATATCTTTGACGGCAATTCGCAGGTGTTGGATAGCTTGCTCGTGACTGACAACTTGCTCAACAATCGCTGTGCAGAGTTTGATGTCGTTCATGCCAATGCAGAATTCAGTGTTGATAATCGGCCGACTGATCACGATCTACTGGTTGGTCGCTTCTGCTTTGACATGCCGCCGACGGCTGTTGTCCTCGCTGATTTCAGCGCAACCGTGGTGAACGGTGCGGTTGAGCTTAGTTGGGTAACGGCTGCAGAAATCGATACGGTTGGTTTCAACGTAGTGCGTTCGGCCGAATTGAATGGCGTTTATGAGCAACTCAACGGCCAGTTGATCGGTGCGACGGCATCTGCCGGCAGCGGCGCCAGCTACGCGTTTAGCGATGCACCGGAGCTCGGTGTCTGGTATTACGCTGTGGAAGATGTGAGCACCGACGGCACAGTTACGCGCCATCCGGCGATCAAGGTTTCTACCCTGGCCCCGACTGCGGTATCTTTGACCGGTTGGGGCGGCGATCTGGGCAACCAGGCAGCATTGCCGCTCTTGTTGGCTGCGCTCGGCTTGCTCGGCCTGGCCGGCTGGACAGTTGTGCGCAGGCGTGACGAATAGCTTTTCGCATTCCTGCTGAGACTGTGAGCATCTAGGGGGAGCGTGTTAGTGCGCTCCCCCTTTTCTTTGCATTCGCTGAGATCGTCATGTCTCGTTTTTGTACGCTAAAACGGCTCTGTTATAATGCTCCCCGGTGCGAGGGAGTAATCTCGCCTGTTATTGCGTATGACTCAACAATCTGATCCCAATTCGGCCGAAACACCCTCTCGCCGCTGCCCGCAGTGCGACACACTCAATCCAGCCAACACAACACATTGCATGATGTGTACGGCGGTATTGGACAAGCGCGATGGACAGCAAAAATCACCGAGTGCCGCAACGCCAGCCGGTCGTTTTACACAACGCATTCGTCGTGACCGTTTTTTACCATTGAAGATCATACTGGGTATTTTTTGTTTGCTGGCCATCGGGTTAGCATTGCAAACCTGGCTTAATCCTGAGCCAATTGCCGCTGCACTCTATCCAACGGCCACGCCGACAATCGTCAGGCCAACGCGCACACCAACACCATTTCCAACTGAAACGCCTGTTTCCGACATGGCGGGCATCGTTGAGGAAACATCTCCCACCGCTACGCCGACAATGGCACCGACCGCAACGCCACAAGAACCGCGTTTCCACCAGATTAGCAGTGGCGAAACACTGATTTCGATTGCTCTTTTTTACGGTGTTGGGGTTGACAGCTTGATTGAAACGAACGCCATCGATCCCAGCACGCTGCAACCAGGTCAAAGTATTCAGATTCCCTGGCCGACACCGACACCGCCGCTGGAGCCGGTCGAAGTCGAGATCAACGGCTCCGTCTTTGTCGCTGATCCAACGGATTGTGAACAATATGAGGTGCAGAGCGGCGACTCGTTGTTTGGCATTAGCATCCGTTACGGCATCGATCTGTTGGCATTGCTGGCTGCCAATCGGCTCAATGAACAAGTTGTGATCAATCCGGGTGATACGGTTTGCATTCCCAGCGTGTATGAGCAGTTTATTTTTACGGATGAAGAGGAATCGGCCGAATTCAATGCCACGCCCACACCGGCCGGCCCACGCCTGCTCTATCCGCAACCCGATGCACAAATAAGCAATGATACGCTTGTGTTGCAATGGTTAGCACAAAAAGATCTGGCGGCAGACGAGATGTATATGGTCGAAGTGACCAATTTGAGCGATTTCACTAGTCATCCCCACCGCGCCTATACACGGCAAACCTCATTCCAGGTGCTTGACGAGTGGAAACCGTCGCCGGGCGCTGATGACCAGTACCGTTGGCGCGTGCGTATTGTGCGCATCACCGGTGAACGCGATGACGGCGACTATATTTTTGCACCCGGTGGACCGGTCAGCGAGGATTCTTTCTTCAATTGGAATTGGCCTGATCAATGAGAAACCGGTTTATCGGTAGAATCTGGTTTCGACTGCGCTAACGCAGGTAGGGATTGTTGCGCCTTTCAGCGCCAATTGTCGTTTGGGGGCCATGTCCGGACAAAACAAGGGTTTCATCCGGCAGCGGGAGCAACTTATGGCGTATGGAATGCATGAGATCAGCGTGGCTGCATCCGGGAAAATCTGTTCGGCCGATGCTGTTCTGAAAAAGCACATCACCGTCAAATAACACATTGTTTTCCGGTGCGTAAAACGAAACGTGTCCAGGCGCATGACCAGGCGTAAATAAAACCTGCAAACGCAATTCACCAACTCCGATGACGTCCCCTTCAACGACCAATTTGTCGGGCGGCTCAGGTTGTGACAATGTCAGACCATATCTTCGGCCGATGTCGGAAGCTACCTGCAACATAGGAACGGCATCTGCATGGGCATAAACCGGTGCGCCGGTTGCTTCTTTTAGTTCGACCAACCCACCGACATGATCCCAATGCGAATGGGTCAAGAGAATCGCAGTAACGGTAAAACCAAGATCAGTGACATGATCCGCCAGAGCCTTACCTTCCCATGCCGGATCAATAATGGCAGCATCGTGCGTCACCTTACAGGCAAAAATGTAGGAATTTGTCGGCAATGGGCCAAGTGGAAGTTGTTGGACTATCGGTTGTTCTGCTGACATGACGACGCATTCTCTTCAAAACACACAAAACGGATAGACAAAGGTACTTGCGTATCCTTCATCTACCCGTTAAGGTATTAACTATTGTGCGGCGAAAATCGTATACGCTTAATTGAGCGAATCGCGCAACGTACTCATCTGGCCTGCTACGCTGTCATCGACGACCTGGTCACCAACGCGCACAACAAGACCGCCCAAGATCTTCGGATCGACCTTGAATGCAACATTCTCAACGCCAATGCTGCGTTTTGCGGCAGATTGTTCATCGGCAGTCAACGGCAATGCGCTTGTAATTTCGGCCGAAGTTCCCTTCAAACGCGTTACCTCAGCTGGTACTTTCGCAAAGAAATTTTGCACCAATGCGTGCTGGCGTTGTTCATCCAACGACTCACCAACGAGCTTGTTGGCTGCTGCAATCGAAATTGAAGCAACCTGGCCGCGCAACTCGGAAAGAATGCGATTGCGTTCTGCTTCTGCATCTGCACGGGCATTGGCTTTAATGTCTCTTGCATCTTCATGCGCCTTAGACACAATACCTGCGGCAGTTTCCTCAGCTTGATTGGCAGCTTCAGCGCGAATTTTCGCTGCATCAACACGGGCAGCATCGAGAATTGTTTTTGCTTCTGCATCAGCATTGTCACGTGCAATTGCCGCCTGACGCGCATCTTCCAATCCTTTCGCTATACGCGCTTTGCGCTCATCAAGAACACGCAAAATGGGCTTGTATACCATGCCCACCATCAGAAGCAGGAGGATTGTAATACCCAAAATCTGAGTGATGAGATATCCTAAATTGATACCTAGTGCTTCCATCTTTCTTTTCCTTTTTAGGATAAGTCTGATTATTGACTGTGTGAACTCAAAATTAGAGCACAAACAAAATGATCAGCGCGACAACGAGTGCGTAAATAGCAACAGCTTCAGCGAATGCAATACCCAGAATCATGTTCGTCTGAATATCACCGCTAGCGTCAGGATTACGGGCAATACCTTGTACTGCGCCACCTACGAGTATACCGATACCGGCACCAGCGCCGATAGCGCCAGACATAGCCAATCCGGCACCAATTGCTTTCAATCCAACTACCAGAGCTATTGCAGCTGCTTCATCCATCTTTGTCAATCCTCCAACATTTGGTTTTCAGTAATGGGTTTCGTCGATAATCCACCAAGATCAAGTGATTGTCAATTTGCCTGATTTACGCAGTCTGCCACACGTATAATATCGGGCGGTGCTTGGTTATGACTCAGCGAAAAAACCTCTGCTATTTAGAAATCTTATTTGTTCTGGCGGTTATGCCTTGCAGACTCCAACTCAGTAACTTATTAGTGATGGCCCTCATCACCTACGCTGTGACTATGCGTAGCCTGGACCATAAAAATCAGGCTCAATAGTGCAAACACCAGCGCCTGAATCAGTCCGACAAAGAACTCCAATCCAAAGAATGCGATGTTGGCAACAGGCAGGATAAACGCCATGACAAACAGGAGTACCTGTCCCGCAAAGATATTGCCAAAGAGACGGAAGGAGAACGAAAGTATCTTGGAAATCTCGCTGACCAATTCCAGCAGACCGACAACCGGGTCCATGGCCTTGATGGGTTGCTTACCAACCACACCACGCCACCCCTTGTCGAGGAAGGGGAAGAATTTGTGGAGATAACCCAAGCCTAAATGCTTGAAGCCATAATATTGCACCATAAACATCGATACTAAAGCAAATGCCACTGTGAAGTTCAGGTCAGTTGCAGCAGCACGAACAAAGGGGACAATAGTCCATTGGGCCGCTTCCGGATTTGTACCTTCCGGAAGACCCTCTTCTGTATACTCTAGTGGCGCAGTCGGATCTTCATTGGCAGTTGCGAGAATCAGCAGATTGTTATTAACCCGAAGGTCGCCCAAGCGTTGTTCTGCAAAGAACTCTTCCTGTTCGTGTATAAACTCTTCTCGCTCCAACTCTGACTCAAATGGTATGCCTTCACGTTCTAGGTCATTGGCGAGCTGCACAGCATAGAAATGAGGCTTGTATTCCCATATGCCGATACTGTCGACACCGGGAACGAGTTCCATCCAGTTAGCTACTAATATGATCAGCGTAAAGGTCATAAAGTAAGGAAAAAGTGACCGCACTTTAGGACCGGCAATGCGCTCTGCAAAGCCGTAAAAGCCTTCAACAAGCATTTCGAAGAAATTGTAGAAACCAGTGGGCACTTCTTCGGCCGACCGTTTGCGCGCACGTAACCCCAGAGCGAGCAACGCGATGATGATCCACGTCAAAACCGTTGCTACAAATGTATTCGTCAACCCATTTCCGAGTGGGAAACCTTCTGTGCCGGGAAGTACTTCTCCGGGCACCTGGATAAACGGCAAAACAGGTTTAGTGAATGCGATGACCGTACCAAAAACGATCATGCCGACTACGCATAAGAGAATGATGTAACGTTTTTTGATCATTGGCTTCCGCTTATTCTCCCTGATCTTGTGTTACCGCTGTTTCTTGAATCTGATTGCGCTGTAAAACCCACAGGCTTATGCGCACAATGGCGAACAATGTAATCGGAAAACTCGCTAAAATCGCGAGTATCAAAAAGATGTTTCCTGTATCCAACCAATTGTCAAGTAAGTAACCGATTCCCGCTGCCGCACCAATAATGAGCATGCTAGCCAGTGGAATCAAGCATCCAACCTGAACAGTGAGTCTCATCACATCGTTCGACTGCGGGTTGGATTGTTTTGACATAGGGTCAAGTAAATAAAGCTTGGGAATTATATCACAAACGACTGCTTCCGCAATTAAATACCAGGCTTGTACTGCCCTAAAACAGCGTTGTGCATGTCAATAATATCGGCCGAACAGCACATCAAAATTGCACAAAATTCTGTGCCGCTTCGATTGCCCACGTATACGCCGAATTTGCAAAAATTCCCAGATACAATACCGCAACGATAGTGATAGCCAAACCAACGCCGGCAGCCCGTGAGACCGTAATTCTCACATCATCGTCATCGCTGCGATAAAGGTAAATATACTTGACCACTGTCAAGTAATAGAACAGCGCAACAAACGCGTTCAAGATACCGATTGCTGCCAGCCACCAGAGGTCTGCTTCAACCGCGGCCTGAAAGATGAAGAACTTGCCAAAGAAACCGGCAGTTGGTGGAATACCACCCAAAGACAGCAAAGCAACCAACATCGCCAGTGCCAACCACGGCGAGCGCCTGCTCAAGCCGTAGAAATCTTTCATCTGAGTCGAGTTTGATTTGCGACTCACCAACACAATGATGCCGAAAGCAGCAATATTGGTAAACACATACATCAATAAGTAGAATATCGCCGCACCACCACCGGCAGCACTGGGAACATCATCACCCTGGCTCTTCAACAATGCTACCAGACCCATCATGATGTAACCGGCTTGCGCAATACTGGAGTAAGCCAACATGCGCTTGATGTCTTGTTGCCAGATCGCCAGAAAGTTTCCCAAAACCATCGTCAAAATACACATGGCGACTAACATCGCCCACCATGCCCATGATGCGCGTCCAGGCTCAGGATAACCAAACACGCCTGCTGAGAACACTCGGAAGAAAACCGCAAAACCAGCCGCCTTGGAAGCGGTGGACAAAAATCCGGTTACAACTGTCGGTGCGCCTTCGTAAGCGTCAGGCGTCCAGAAATGGAATGGAACAGCAGATACCTTAAATGCAAAACCGGCAACGAGCATAACAGCGGACACCAGCAACAAGCTGATAATTTCTACAGGAACTACACCCGCAAACGCATTGCCCACCATCGTCCCAATTACGGCAATATTGGTAGAGCCGGTAACACCGTACAACAAGCTCATGCCATACATCATGATGGCTGAGGCAAAAGCACCATAAACGAAATACTTGATGCCGGCTTCTGTGGAGCGCCTGCTCCTGGTATTAAAGCCAACCAACAGATATAGAGAAATGCTAGCAGTTTCCAGCGCGACAAGAAGCATGATGAGATCGGCCGAAGCAGCCATCATGTCAAAACCAATCGTAGCCGTAATCAGCAGGGCAAAATAACTACCACGTTGCAACTCAGGCACATCGAGCGAAAGCAACGCTGTGAGCATCAAAGCGATCAAGAACATGGCTCGGAACGACAATGTAACTGGCCCGGCTACAACCATACCACCCCAATGCAATGTCGGTTGCATCGAATAATCCGGATAGATAAATGCCAGCAACAGCATTCCGAACAAGATAATAGCAGCACCCCATGCTGTCACAAGGCCCACATTGCGTCGATCATCGTCATCCGCAATCAAACCGTTATACACGATAACAGCTATCAACAAGACCAATAAAGCCAAATCCGGCAGGATAGCCAGAACATTTTCCAACGAAATGCTAGGAGTCACCTACGCACCTCCAAACCATTGGATAACAGTCATCGCAATTGCATGCACACTATCAAAGACCGTATATCCGGCCTGCGCTTCTTGAACACGCATCAGTACAGGCTGTACACCTGATTCCACAATTGGTGCTATGACAGACGGCAGTACACCTATCACAATGAGAATAACGCTGAATGACACCAATACGATCTTGTCCAGTGCCAAAATTGGCCTCATATCGTGCCATTTGTCAGCATCATAGTTGCCAAAGAATACGCTCTGCGTTGCTCGGAGCAGATAAGCAGCAGTCGTGATAATGCCTAGAACAATGATGATGGCGACAATAGGATAAAACGAAGCTGGATTCAATCCAAAAATCGTTCCCGTCAAATTCAAATCACCACCTTCCCACACACCGAGGAAAATCGGGAACTCAGCAATGAAACCGGATAGTCCCGGCATACCCATCGAAACCAGACTGGCGACAATGAAAGCCACTGTAACCCATGGAAACATTTTCATCATGCCGCTCAGCTTATTCATATCACGGGAATGGGCACGGTCATAGATCATACCAACACAAGCAAAGAACATAGCCGTCATTAAACCGTGACTGACCATTTGAATACCTGCGCCAGTAAAACCCAACATACTCATTGTCGCAAAACCCATTGTAACAAGGCCCATGTGGCTCACACTCGAATAACCAATCATGTACTTGAGGTCAGTTTGCCTCATCGCGACCAAGGATCCATAAACGACGTTGATCGTCGTCAGAATAATGATAAACGGCATCCAATAGACTGCACCTTCCGGCAGAAACTGGATACCCATGCGCATGGCTGCATACGCGCCTAACTTCATCAAAACACCAGCATGAATCATCGAAACAGCAGTCGGGGCAGCGACATGACCATCAGGTGACCAGTTATGGAACGGGAACATACCTGCAAGAATCGCGAAGCCGATAAACAGCGGCATAAACCAGCGAATCTGAATAGCACTGGCGAAATTCGCTTCGGACCAAACCCGCATGTCAAATGTCGATTCAATGCCTAGATCCGGCAATTTAAAGTAGAGAACTAGAAATGCGATTAGTGAAATGAAACTGCCGATCAAGATATACAGCGTCAGCTTCATCGCTGCATACTCGCGTCGTTCTTTCCAACCCCAAATCACAATCATGACGTACATCGGTAGAACGGCAACTTCATAAAAGAAGAAGAGCAGAAACGCGTCTACTGCCACAAAAACGCCCTGCACACCGGCAACTAACAGCATAAAGAACGCCATAAATTCGCGTGGACGATCATCAATACTCCACGAAATCATCACGCCGCCAACGCCGACAATCGATGTCAATAGCACCAGGGTCAAGCTCAAACCATCGACACCGACAATGTAGTTGATGCCGAGGCTGGGAACCCAAGCATATTCCTCGACGAAAGCCAGCGTATCCGGCCACGGCAAGCCGCTCGGTGGTAAGTTCGACAAGTAGTCGACGTACATATATACTGACAGTATCAGCCCAAGCAATGCCGTTCCCAACGCAATCATACGTGCGTTCTCGCCACGTTCTTTTGGCAGCATCAAAATGATGACCGCCGCCACAAACGGGGACAGTGCAACAACTGACAAGAACGGGAATTGAGTCATAGACTACACCTTAGCTCGAAGCGCAAACTGTATATGTTTGCTGCATCTTGAATCACCAATGCTAGATTAGTTAAATATGGCTGTTACGGTGTCGTTGATTACAGCCTGCAACCACATGGGCCATAAACCCAGGCTGAGCATGAGCAGCATGAGTGGCCAAATGACAATATGTTCGCGTATGGTCATGCTGGGCAACCCTTTCCACTCCGGTTTCAATGGACCGTGTAGTGTGGACCCGATGCCTTTGAGAATGTATGCACCAGTCATTAATAGACCGAGCATCGACAAAACGACGTAGAAAGTAAAAATACCCCAAGCACCTCTTGTAATTGAGAACTCACCAACGAATCCGTTCAATCCGGGCAATCCAAGCGAGGCCATGCTAACGAAAATGAGAATGCCGCCGAATACGGGTAAAACACTCCAGATACCACCGTACTGTTTGAGATCGCGCGTATGTGTGCGCTCATAGATTACGCCCACGAGAAAAAACATGCCGGCAGCCGACAGACCGTGATTAAACATTTGCATGACGGTGCCGTTTGTAGCAATGATGGCATCTAGACGATAGCCCTCAGTCGTGTACTGTAAGCCATAAACCCAGGCGAATACGGCAATACCCAGAACGACAAAGCCCATATGATTGATGGACGAGTAGGCAACCAGACGTTTGAAATCCCATTGTCCAAATGCGGCGAAACCACCAAGAACAATGCTGAGCATACCCAATAGTGCCAATACCCATGCTGTATCATGGGCTTGTTGTGGGAACAGCGGCACGACCAGACGCAAGAAACCATAAGCACCCATCTTTAGCAATACACCAGCCAAAATCATAGAACCGGCAGTCGGTGCCTGTGTATGTGCATCGGGCAACCAGGTATGGAATGGCCAGACTGGAACTTTGATGGCAAAAGCAATAACAAACGCAATGTAGGCGATTATCTTGACTGTGTTGGCATCCAGTCCCACAACGGGCAGAACGCCTTCCAGTTGCACCCAAACCGTGTACAACTCATTGATGTCAAAAGTGCCAGTCGACAGGCCAATGATTTGTATAGACAGGAGTAATCCAAGACTCCCGGCCATGGTGTAAACAAAGAATTTAAAACCGGCATAGGCGCGATCTTTGCCGCCCCACAGACGGATCAGAAAATACATCGGCACGAGACTGAATTCCCAGAAGATGAAGAATACGATCAGATCGAGCGTTGCAAACAAACCCAACATGGCAGTTTCCAACAAGAGGAAAAGGAACATGTACATCTTCGGCCGATCTTCGATATTGAAGGAGGCTAGAATCGCCAACGGCGTCAGGATGGCTGTAAGCAACATCATTGGCAAGCTGATACCATCGACACCCATATGGAAACTCGAACCAATTGCCGGGAACCACTCAACCAGACCCGTATCAAACTGGAAACCAGGATCGATACGATCATAATTGAACCACATGATCAACACAAAAATGAGCGGCACAAAGCTGAGAATGAATGCTACCCAGCGAGTCAAGACCTTTGAGTCTGATGGCAGCAGCAAAATCAACAGTGCAATCGCCAATGGCGAAAACACGGCAGCTACTAACCAGGTGCTTGAAGTCAGATCCATGAAACTGTTCTCCTAAGCGATAACACAAGCAAAATGTTTAGCCAGACCATCCGCCAGAGGCAATCCACAAAATCATGATGGCCAAAACGGCACCGATGATCGTCGACACCAATGCGTATTCCTGAATCTTGCCGGTCTGAATTGAGCGCAAACCACGTGCAAATTCGAGCGTCCAATCTTTGAGTACGTCAACGCCGTGAAACAACGCCACTTCGATTCTTGCGGCAATACCGGCCGATGCGTAATAGCCATTGGCGACAATATGCAGAATGCCGTCGATGACGCCTTTATCGATCCATTGAGAAACCAATGTTTCGGAAACCCATACTGTCGGCCGAATAAAGACCGTTGCATACAGTTCGTCCCAATACCATTTGTTCATCAAGAAACCGTACATTGGGCCGAGTGGTCGCACCAACGGATCTTCCTGACCTGATTCGAGGGGCTTGCGGCCATAAATCCACCAACCCGCGAACAAACCCAGAGTAGCGACCAAGAGCGATGCAATTAAGGGTACCCAAGACCAGTCCGGCGTTTTCAAGAACTGCTCCAGCAACCCCAATTCGTGCAACAATTCATACAATGTCGCACCGACAAAATGATGCATAATGTTGCGCGTTTCAGAAACCGGCAATATACCTTGCATGAAGTTGTCAGGAATACCGATCCAGCCTAGAGCAACGGCGAAAATCGAAAGCAAAATGAGCGGAATCGTCATAAACCGATTGCTTTCATGCGCATGTTCTGCCAGAGGTGTACGGGGTTTGCCGAGGAAAGTCAACGAAATCTGGCGCATCGTGTAGAATGCCGTCAACAGGGCGGCAGCGACCAGTCCGACAAAAACGACCAACGCGACAATCTCGCCTTCAACAGTGCCCTTGGCGAATGCTTCCGCAAAAATCTCGTCTTTCGACCAGAAACCGGCCGAAAAGAACGGGAATCCGGAAAGCGCCAGTCCACCGATGAGGAAAGTCCAAAACGTGATCGGCATTTTCTTGCGCAGACCACCCATATTCATCATGTCTTGTGGATCCGTGTGATGGTCATGGACATGCTCTGCCCCATGCTCCATACCATGAATCACAGAACCTGAACCGAGGAAGAGCAATGCCTTGAAAAATGCATGCGTGATCAGATGGAAGGCAGCAGCAATGTACGCACCCATGCCAATTGCAGCAACCATGAAACCTAACTGCGAAATAGTCGAATAGGCTAAGACGCCCTTGACATCATCCTGAGCAACCGCCATCGTTGCCGCCATGAATGCCGTAAACACGCCGACACCGGCGATGACAGGCCCGACAAACGATGTTTCGTGGAGGCCGACGCCAATCAACGGGAAAATACGCAACAAGAGATAGACACCGGCCGAAACCATTGCCGCCGCATGAATGACGGCGCTAACCGGTGTTGGGCCTTCCATTGCGTTCGGCAACCAGACGTGCAGCGGCCATTGTGCCGATTTGCCGACTGTACCGGCAAAAATGAGCAACGTCATGATACCTAAACCTGTTGCACCCGCAGTTTCCAGTGCATGTTCCAGCGATTCGGCCGAAAATGCCTGGCTGAAGGTGAGCGTGCCAAACACGCGATAGAAGTAGACGATGCCAAGCAACATAATTACATCAGCGATGCGCGTCGTCATAAATGCTTTGACAGACGCCCAACGCGGAGGCAATTTTTGCGGGTTCTTGGGATCAGGTTCGTATTCACGCGCATACCAGAACCCAATGAGTAGGTACGAACAAAGGCCCATCACTTCCCAGCCAATAAACAACAACAGCAGGTTATTGGCTACAACCAAAACCAACATACCGCCTGCAAACAACGACATGAACGCGAAAAAGCGCGCCATGAGCGGTTCTTCTTGGCCGTGATTGGGTACACCGAGGATTTTACCGATCGGCTTGCCCCAGTTGTGGTAGCCGACACTGTAGATAAAGATCATCGTCACAGTGAAACCAACGGCAAAGAGCATTACCGCTGTCAACGGATCCACGCCAACACCCATGTAAAGGCAATTGGCGCAACCCTCCGGCGTCCAAACGCCAAACGGCAACCAGATAAACTCACTGAATACAACCAGTGGGTGCAATTCCAGCTCATGTAAATCAGTCAAGAATTGGGCAAATGTGTAGAACGCGACAACCCAGCTCAGTGCCAGTGCAGCGAACACACCCAGCCACGCCACAATCCAGCTCAATGTGCGGCTTTTGCGCGTAACGAGCAAAATCAGAACGAACGCTAATAGCGGTCCAACAGGAACCAGATAGGTTAGCGTAGTAATTGTTGCGTCACTCATAGAGCAAACCTCATGGCAGCGTTCAGTGCGTTAAAACTTTAGTGTATCAAGTTCTTCTGCAATTACAGAATCACGGCGACGGTACACTGAAATAATCAGCGCGAGGCCGACGGCGGCTTCTGCTGCCGCAATTGTAAGGACAAAGACGGCCCAGGCCAGGCCGGCCGGCGCTTCCGGTGTTTGGTAACGCCAGAATGCTACCAGATTGATATTGACTGCATTGAGCATCAACTCAACGGCCATGAGCATGGCAACAGCATTGCGGCGAGCCAAAAGCCCAAACAAACCGATGGAGAACAGCAAAGCGGAGACAATTAGGTACCAGGAAAGCGGAATCATGACTCTTTCTCCGGTCTGGCAATGGCGATTGAACCGACCAACGCGCCAAGCAGCAACACGGAGGCGATTTCAAACGGAATAACATATTGATCAGGGTCAACAAATGATCGGCCGAGCAACACAGTGCTTTCCTGAACAGCGAGTGAAGGCGGCGCGGAATTGGCAATGATAATGTCACCAAATGGTGAAAAGACGCTGACAATGACGAAGATGATCAAGCCACCAATAAGCAAAGTCCCAAACAGTGCGGCGATCCACTGCGAGTTGAACGGCGATTCGTCTGTACTCATCAGTCTTCGGGTCATCATAATGGCAAAGATGATGAGGATGGAAATAGCGCCAATATAAACGAGCAGTTGTGAAGCGGCTAGGAAAGGTGCTTCGAGCAGCACGTAAAATCCGGCTACGCCAAAGAAGGATAGCATCATCGCCAACGCAGCATGAAACAAGTTGCGGTTGGTAACGACGACGAGACCAGACGCCAATGTTATGACGGCGAGGATGATGAAGATGACTTGTTGCGATGTCATGGGTTCAACATACTCCTGAACTTAATGATGAGCCGCAGGAAGGGCTTCGGCCGAAATGTCTGCCAACTCATCATCGTGTGCTGCTTCTGCAGCCGCACGTTCCTGACGACCACGGCGACGCAGTAACTCAATAGCCCCAACCGCGATGAGAATGTTGGCGAGTAGCATAATACCCGAATAAGCCCACACATTCGTGTTGGCCGGCAATGCCTTGTCCACAATGGCAACCACCAGGATCAGCACCAGAGACAGCGGAACCAGAAACTTCCAGTTCAGATTCAGCATCTGGTCGATACGTACGCGTGGCAGCGTGGCCCGAATCCAAATAAAAACAAAATAAATGACAAACACTTTTCCGAAGAAAATCGGTAATGAAAGCGTCCGACCCCAGGCCAGCGAGGCCAGGTCAATTGGCGGCAAACCAAACACGCCCAGAACCAGATTAACCAACGGCAATGTGTAGCCACCCCAATAAATCGTCACAAACAGAGCCGACATCAACAACGTGCCAATGAACTCGGCGAGGAAAAACATGCCGAATTTCATACCACCATATTCGACGTGAAAACCAGCCACAATTTCCGATTCCGCTTCCAACAAGTCAAACGGCGTCCGACCCGTTTCTGCCAATGCCGAGATGAAGAAAATCACGGCTGACAATGGAATAACGAACAAGAAAGGAATGTACTGGGCACCAATGATTGCTTCGGTAGCCATTGAACCCGCCAAAATGATAGGTATCAGGAGTGAAAGCACCATCGGTACTTCGTAACTTACCAACTGGGCAACCGAACGAAAAGCGCCGAGTAGAGCATATTTGTTGTTCGACCCCCACCCTGCCAGCAGGAGGCAAACAACGGATACAGAACTAACCGCCAGAATATAGAAAACGCCGATGTTGAGATCAGCACCCATTGCACCTGGCCCAAAAGGTATCACCGCCCACATGAGAAGCGCGGTCATGACAATGAGTAACGGGGCGAGGTTATAAGCCCATTTATCAGCGCCAGCCGGCGTGAGCGATTCTTTTGTGAGCAGTTTAAGCACATCAGCCACTGTTTGCAGTAAACCGTAACGACCACCAACACGGTTGGGGCCTAAACGGTCTTGCATACGGGCAATGACTTTGCGCTCAAGCCAAATCAAAAAAATAACGATAAGCAAGCAGAACGTTGAGATCGTAAGGACTGTCAGGACATCGCGGACAACAAATACCCAATTTTCAGAACCATAAACGCTGACGAGATATTCGCCCAATCGCAATTGTAAGGTGGCTATAAGTAGATCAATGGGATTCATATAGTGTGCTCCACTGCGTCACTGACACGGCCTAGAACCATTCCAGTGCTCCACGATTCCAGGCATAGTACAAGCCGACGGCGAGGATGATGATGAAGAGAGCTACTTCAAAAACAGCGAACAAGCCGAGCAAACCCCAAGCCGCCGCAATGGGAAACAGAAAAACCGCTTCAATGTCAAATACGACAAAGATCAACGCGTAGATGTAATATTGAACTTTGAACTGGATCCAAGTATCGCCTACCGTTTCGATACCGCATTCGTATGTCTGCTGCTTGATCGCATTGGGTTTTTGAGGACCCAGCAAGCGATTCAGAATGACTGGCGCGGCGGGAAAGATTGGGGATAAGGCTACAAAGATGAAGATGAATTGCCAATTCTGTAGGACTTCATTTGTCACGGCAATATCCTCGCTGTTGTGATTGTGAAATTCCTCTCATTTATAACACAGGCACCAAGCGATAGCAAAGAAATGAAATTGGTTTGTTCCAAATTGCACAATTCAAAAAAACGTGGTATGCGGCGGATTTTGGGGGCGTAATATGTTGATTTTCGGCCGAAAAACACCTGCCAACCCCCATTCAATCAGTCTAGCAATGCCAGTTTACGCAATAATTCCCGATTTGATGGCTCCACCAACAAGGATCCGTCGGGAAACACAATCGTCGGTACGCGAGCCTGCCCGTCATTGATGTGCGCTACGAGGGCACGCGCTTCGGGATGACGATCAATATCGATGCGGACATAATCGACGGATTGCTCATCGAGAATGCGACGCGCCCGGTGGCAATCAGAGCACCAATCGGTACCGTACATAATGATTTTGCTGCCGTCACTATCTGTCATCAAAACTCCTGCCGTAAATGGAATTGTCAATTGAGATTGTATCGGTTTCGGCCGAATCCAACACGTCATCTGTCACATTCGATTGAGTCAATCCGGCACACAAGCTACAATACACGCCATGCAGCAACGAACCAACGATGAATGGCTTGCCGATCTCGGTGCTATTGGCCCGGCGCGCGAAGACGCGATTGCCGATTTGCGTCCTATTCTACTCGATGGTTTGCGCCGTGGTCTCACCAACTGGGTCAACACATCCGGCCCCGAATTTGCGCCAATGGCCGAAGATTTCGTCCAGGAAGCCCTGCTCAAAATCCTCGCCAACCTGGAGACGTTCGCCGGGCGCAGCAAATTCACGACCTGGGCACATAAAATCACGGTGCGGGTCGCGCTGACCGAATTGCGCCGCAAACGATGGCAAGATCGCTCTTTAGACGACATGCTTTCGGCCGAATCGCCATTTAGCCGTTCATTTGCCGCCGACACACCGACACCGGAACGCGCCACAGAGCGCACTGAGATGATGGCCCACCTCGAGCAGATTATCACCGAAGAGTTGACAGACAAGCAGCGTGAAGCGATGCTGCTCGTGCCCATTGGCGGTATGCCCATGAGCGAAGCCGCCGATCGTATGGGTATGAAACGCAACGCCCTCTACAAACTACTCCACGATGCACGTTTGCGCGTCAAGAAGCGACTGGAAGAAGATGGCCTTTCGGCCGAATCGATCCTGGCGACATTTCGTTAACTCCAGAAGTTGGCATTGTAAGAATCACGCCTTTGGGCGCGTCAAGTAGGTGAGGAAGATCACATTATGGATGAACAACTATTACCTGCGCTGCAACGGCTGGAAAATATGCTGAATATGATTACAGCCACAGAGGAAGATGAATGCGACTGCGCCTATGTCGATGATGTCATGGACGAAATCGCAGAGCTAATGGCGCAAGGGGTCGATATTGCCCCCTTGATGCCTGCAGTTTACCATCATCTGCAATTGTGTGACTGCTGTCACGCCGAAGTCGACGTCCTACTCAACATTCTGGAATCGGCCGAAACAAACACAACGCCATGAACCTACTCATACTCGGCGGCACTGTCTTTTTAGGCCGCCATATCACTGAAGCAGCCGTAGCTGCCGGTCACACCGTCACCCTGTTCAATCGCGGGCAGAGCGGTGCAGACATCTTTCCACAACTGGAAACATTGATCGGTGATCGCGATAAGGGTGATCTCAGCGCGCTTGACGGTCGAACCTGGGATGCTGTCATTGATACGTGCGCCTATGTGCCGCGTGTCGCCCGCGATTCGGCCACAAAGCTGGCCGACACAGTTGCGCACTACACCTTTGTTTCCACCTGCTCCGTCTACGCCAACCTGACCACGACCGGTCAGGACGAAACTGCGCCCGTTATCGAACTCGAGGATCCGACCGTCGAAAACGTCACTGGAGAAACCTACGGCGGCTTGAAAGTATTATGCGAACGCGCCGTTGCCGAGACGTTGCCAGATCGCACGCTCATCATCCGGCCCGGTCTTATTGTTGGGCCACACGATCGCAGCGACCGCTTCACCTATTGGCCGGTGCGTGTCGCTGATGGCGGTGAGGTGTTGGCACCCGGTCGGCCGGAACGACCGGTACAATACATCGATGTGCGCGATTTGGCCGCGTGGACGGTGCGCATGGTCGAACAAAAGGCAACCGGCGTTTACAATACAATTGGCCCCGAACCAGAAACGACAATGGGTGCTACGCTGGAAAGCTGCCGACGCATCAGCGGCAGTAATGCCGCTTTTACCTGGGTTGACGAAGCGTTTCTGCTGGAAAATGAGGTCGGTGCGTATGTGGAGATGCCGCTCTGGGTTCCTGAAGAATACCGTGCTTTTGACGCTTTCAGTGCTGACAAGGCGGTTGCAGCCGGACTGACTTATCGGCCGATTGACGACACCATACGCGCCACATTGACCTGGCAAGCCACCCGCCCCGCCGATTACCAGTGGCGTGCCGGCCTGACCCGTGAACGCGAACGCGAACTCCTCACCAAATGGCACCAACAGCCATCATCATTGCGCTGACAACCCTTACACTGACAAATTCGGCACAATGCAACGCTGCAAGCGGATAATGTGCGCTGTCCTGACGGCACATCAGTCCGGCTATTGCAACTTTTCTTTCCTCTCTGCGTAAAGTCTGGCAGCAGGTCAACTGTATCTGCCTATGCATATCCGCACGATTTAGAGAGACTGAATCTGCGCTGTCATATAAAACAATTCGGAAGGAAAGCAATGTCTGAAGAAACACGTAAAGAATCGAAAACATGGACAGAAACACTACACGTCAAAGGTGGCGATTTGCTGGAAACGCTCAACAACCTGTTCCACGATGTGACGGTGAGCCGGGTGATTGTACGCAACAAGAAAGGGCATACGCTCGTCGATATTCCGTTCACAATCGGAGCTGTTGGCGTCATCCTGACACTGCCGTACTCAGTAATCCTGCTCGGCGTAATGTGGCTGACAGAGTTTGACGTGGCAGTTGAACGTCATCTGGAAGAATCGGAAGCAGAGACAGCAGCGCCACAGCCGGACATGGAAGCTGCCGCTGCGCCGCCACCTGCGCCGGATAGCGCAGTCGAGAAATCGGCCGAACCAAAGCGCTGCCTAGGAACAACCAAATCCGGAACGCAGTGCAAACGCACGGCACAGGCCGGCTCAGACTATTGCGCTGCACACCAGGAGCAAGGTTAGAAATCAGGTTACAGAGTTATTGGTTATCAAACTGTAACTGAATGAGTCCATAACCAATAACTCATACCTATCTTATTGGGGCTCGACGCCGATCACGCCACCAAGCGCGTTCAGTTCGAGGATCCATTCGCTGCCGGGCTGGAACTGGGTGAAACTTTCCAGCGATGACGGTGAATAGCGCACGGTGTCGCCATCCGTGCTGAAAATGATGATGAAGTCCTCATTGCGTGCGCCTTCCCGCTGGCTTTCTTCCAGCACACCGACATCCGGCCAATATGGCGCATAATCATTCCCGGTAGCGACTATCGTATCCAGCGCCGCCCACTCCAGCACAGTATATTCACAGTAGTCAGCAAACACCTCATAGCGGCAATCCTGCACAACTTCGCCGAAGCCGGAACCGGTATCGACCGTGTACGGCGTGCCACACACTTCGCGGCTGTCGGCATTTTGTGGCGGTTCGGGCTGGGTGTGATGGATGCGCTGCTCACAACGGCCAATGCTCGTGGCATTGTCCGGTATTTCGGACTCCCAATCCTGGTAGCGTGCGTCCTGTAACGCTTCGATGACGACGGCCCGTTCCCATTCGGCCGATTGCACTGTCCCCACAACCTCTTCACTTCTAAACAACAACATAAACAGAAAGATCGCGATACAGCCAAACAGAGCAATGCCGATGATTGCCAGCACAGGCACACCGCTTTGCTTCTTGCCGACTGTCGCGGTCGCAGACGGGCGCGGTTTTGCTTCCGTCACTGGAGCAGCCAGGTTTTGACCGCATTGGCTGCACATAGGCGCTTCTGCGGGATTCATCGTACCGCACGCCGGGCATTTCACATCCGGTACATCTTTGTCCTGGTGAGCGCCAAGCACCTGACCGCTCTCGCGCTGTTCTCCTTCGGTCAATTCAGCGCCACACTGCGAACAGGTTATCGCATCGCCGGGATTGCGCGTACCGCAATAAGCACAGTGAATATCTGCCCCACGTGACTCAATTTCGGCGACCTGCTCCGCGTCGGTGATCAGCGTTTCTTTGACCGGTTGATGAAATTCGACATCCTCCGGTTGCGGCGACCCGCAATTGCCACAAATTGTCACCGTGCCGGGATTGCGTCCATTACAAAAAGGACAGGTCCATTCCAGTTCTGTATACCCTAAACTTTTTCGTGCCATAGCATTTTTTGAATTGATTTGTGGTTATTGTCCGCTCAGTTTAGCAGCAAAACGGGCGAAACGGTAGGGATATCGGCCGAAATCACAGCGCGATTCACGAGCAGCCTGATTTTAGTGCAGCGACATAGAGCATCTACCCACTCTGCTGCACCCTTTGAGCCAATCCGCCCACTCTGGTATAGTCGCAAACATGATCTGGATCATCGCTGTTGCAACTATTTTGACAGCCTGTGCCCTGCTCTACTGGCTTTTCATCACCACAGAAGGTCTCTATCTGGGACGGCGCATGGTCGTATGGCTCTACGACATCACTGCATCGCGCTACGAGGGCATCAAGAAGTACGTCGTCGAAGATGAAGAACTGTTAGTCGTTGAACCCATTCTGGGCTACGTTCAAGGTGATAACGCACTGGTCGTCGATGTCGCCACCGGCACAGGACGTGTGCCGCGTTTTCTGCTGGATGACTCACGTTTTGATGGTCGCGTCATTGGGGTCGATGCGTCGCGAGGCATGTTGCGCCGCGCACAATTGTTGCTGCAGCCACACGGCGACCGTGTTTTGCTCGTGCACGGGTTCGCGGAAGCATTGCCGCTGCCCTCTGCTATTTGCTCTGTGCTTTCCTGCCTGGAAACACTGGAATTTATTCCCGATGAGTCGACGGCGCTGCACGAAATGGTGCGCGTCTTGAAGCCGGGTGGCACCTTGTTGATTACGCGGCGCTGTGATCGTGAAGCGCGGCTGTTTTTCGGCCGATTCCGCACTCCACAACAATTCGAAGCCTTTCTCGTCCAACATGGCCTGGAATACCCGGTAACACATCCATGGCAATCGAATTACGATCTCGTGATTGCCAATAAACCGGTTGTGAGATGAATATGACCGAAACGCTTGGTCGCTATGCGAAGCAACTTCGATTGACCGGTGACCTACGTGCCGACATGGTCGTGTATCTGACCGAAAGCGGCTTTCCGGTAACTGCCGAACACAGCCTGCGCGTGGCATCTGAAGCACGCATACTGGCAGAACGGTTTGCCGTGGATGGACATTCGGCCGAAATCGGTGGCTGGCTGCACGACATCAGTGCCGTCATTCCCAATGCAGAGCGGATTGCCGTGGCCGATGCGCTGGGACTCGATGTGCTGCCTGAGGAACGCCGCGCACCAATGATCGTGCATCAAAAATTATCGGCCGAAATGGCTCGCAGTCTTTTCTATATCGAAGATCCCGCCATTCTCAGCGCCATCGGCTGCCACACCACACTCAAACCCGGTGCCTCACAGCTCGACAAAATCGTCTTCGTCGCCGACAAAATCGCCTGGGATCAATTTGGTGACCCACCCTACCTCAGAGAGATATTATCTGCCGCAAACAGCTCCATTGACGCCGCCGCATTCGTCTACCTCGACCACCTCTGGCAGCGACGCAGCGAAATCCTGGTCGTTCATCCGTGGTTTGCAGCATCGTACCGGGAGCTGCAATATGCGTCATTGACTTGACATCGCGCTATGTGATTTTCTATACTTTGCAGAGTTCTATACTCAATGCACAATCTACTGCTATTCTCAGGAGCAAAACCATGACGGCCTACTACATTTTGACCCACACCATTACCGATCCGGATCGCTATCAAAAAGAGTATCTGCCGGCTACCTGGCACATGCTCGACAAACATCAGGGCGAACTGGTCGCCGCTTCGTTTAAGGCTGAAGTGCTGCAAGGCGAACCGCCGGAAGGTATTGTCATCTTACGTTTTCCGACAGAAGATGCCGTTCGGGCGTTTGCCGGCGATCCGGAGTATCAACCACTGAAGCAAATTCGGTTGCAAACGACGACCGATTCCAGCGCCGTCATGGTCCCCGAATTCAAAATGCCCAATAGCTAACGTGACAGAAACTGAGTTTTTAGCAAAAAACTCAGTTTCTCACGCGCTGATATCCCTACCTGGGCACATGTTACGTGCCAGAATGAATTCGGCCGAAACATCCCCCCATTTTTCATGAAAATTCCGCAATCCCATATCGCGGCAAGTGCTTCCTCTGCTATAATCGCAACCCGTAACTAAAATAGCGCCCAGCGCACATAAGGAGTCCCCTGTGAATCGTAACAAACTCTTATTCCTCGGCATCGGCATGGCCGCAGTCGCCTTGCTCATTGCTCTATTTTCCCTGACTTCATCGTCAGCCGTCGCCGCCGACTGGCAAGCCAAAGTCGATCCCTGGGTCATTGAAAAAGGGGTTACCGGCCAAACCGAATACCTCGTCTACCTCGCTGACCAGGCCGATATCAGCGCCGCCGACCAACTCGACACCAAAGCGGCCAAAGGCGCCTTCGTCTTCGACACGTTAACCACACACGCCCAACGCACGCAAGCGCCATTGATTGCCGACCTGCAAAAGCGCGGCGTTGAATTCCAATCATTTTGGGTCGCGAACATGATTTGGGTGCGCAGCGACCTCACCGTAGCACAGGCATTGGCCCAACGAAGCGACGTCGCTTACCTCTTTGCCAACCCCACCGTGCATCTCGAAGAACCCATGATCACGCCCGAACGACACGATCCATCCGGCATTGAGTGGAACATCGCGCAAATCGGCGCACCGACTGCATGGGCAAACGGCTATACCGGGCAAGGTATCGTCATTGGTGGCCAGGACACCGGTTACGATTGGGATCATCCGGCCTTGATCAACCAATATCGCGGTTGGAACGGTGCTTCGGCCGATCACGATTACAACTGGCACGACAGCATTCACAGTGGCGGTGGCGTTTGTGGCGCCAACTCGCCCGAACCATGCGACGATCACAGCCACGGCACCCATACCATGGGCACCATGGTCGGCGATGACGGCGGCAGCAACCAGATCGGTGTTGCACCCGGCGCAACCTGGATCGGCTGCCGCAACATGGATCAGGGGAACGGCACACCGGCCACTTACACGGAATGCTACGAATGGTTTATCGCGCCTTATCCGGTTGGTGGCGACCCCATCCTCGACGCCGATCCGACCAAAGCGCCACATGTCATCAACAATTCGTGGAGTTGCCCGGTCAGCGAAGGCTGCACCAATCCCGACATGCTGCTCACCGTCGTCAACAACGTACGTGCCGCCGGCATCCTCACCGCCCATGCGGCCGGTAATTCCGGCTCATCGTGCGGCAGCATCAATACACCGGCAGCCATTTACGATGCGTCATTTACAGTGGGCGCGACCGACAGTGCCAACAACATTGCCGGATTCAGCAGTCGTGGCCCGGTCAACAGTTTTAGTGCAGCCCCGATGTTCGTGAACCGTGCCCATTGGATGAAGCCCGATATTTCTGCTCCGGGCGTCGGCATTCGGTCATCCGTACCGGGTGGTGGCTACGCCGGCGGCTGGAGCGGCACGAGTATGGCAACCCCGCACGTTGCCGGCGGCGTCGCGCTATTGCTCTCTGCACAGCCGGACTTGATCGGTGATGTCGATGCCATCGAAATCTGGTTGCAGGGCGAAGCGATGCCGCGGACGACATCGCAGGGATGTGGTCACGACCTGCCAACCGCCGTACCGAACAATGTCTACGGCTGGGGTCGTCTCGATGTGACCAATGTCGGGCCGGATTCAGCCGGCAGCCAGCCCTCGGCGCTTGGCTACCCTGCGCTGCGCATGCCCGCCGGCAAGTAAACGACAGAACTCCGGCGAAAAGTAGCGTTGTCAACTTTTTCAAAAGTTGACAACGCTCGACGGCAATACACTCAGAAACCGGGTTTTTGGCATAAACTCGGTTTCTCTGCTCATCATGGGAACGGGAACTTCCTGGTCGCCACCCGCTTACGGCTGACAGAGCCAATTCCTGTCACCAACCCCGATTAAATCATGGCAACACTTCACGTATCAGCCTCCCGTGTTATCAACGCAGCGCCGGAAACGGTTTACGGCATCATCGCCGACTACAACGACAGCCACCAACGCATTCTGCCCAAACCGCCGTTTGTCAGCTTGCACGTTGTCACAGGCGGCGTCGGTGCAGGCACAATAATACAGTTTGAGATGCGGGTGATGGGCCGCACACGACGCTTTCAGGCTGTGATCACGGAGCCGGAACCGGGGCGCGTACTGGTGGAGACCGATCGCGATGCGGGCAGTGTGACGACGTTCACCGTCGACCCGCACGGGAACGGCAGTCATGTGACCATCGCTACCGAAGTGGCGGTGCGTGACGGCCTGTTCGGCACAATCGAACGCCGTCTAACGACACGCTTCCTACAGTCAACCTATGAAAAAGAATTGGACCAATTAGCCCGGGTTGCCGGCAACAAATAAACAGCCCTCTTCATCAATCAATATCGTATCCCCTGAACCAATCCGGATAGCTCCAAACAGCTTATCACATTCAGAATTGCTTCTGTGGTACAATGAATCTGTTCTATAGAAGCGATTTCGTATGTCGCTGAGTCGTTTTGCTGACCTCAGCAACAAGGGGAAGATCATGCGGACACGTCTAGTTCTGTTTATCGTCACAATTTGCTGTGCCGGAATGTTAATGGCCTGTAACGACATACAGGCAGAAATTGAGGCTGCTGTCGACGGCACACTTGCCGCACAGACACCGGTTGTCGAGTTTGTTGAACAGACAGTTTTCGTCCAGGAAGAGGTGACAGTCGAGGTAACATCGATTGTGGAAAAAGAGGTCACGGTAGAAGTAACGCGTGAAGTTGAGGTTACTCGTATCGAGGAAGTGGAAGTCGTTGTCACAGCAACGGCCACAAAAACGCCGGCTCCCACGGCGACACCGACGCCACAACCAACGGCTACACCTGCCCCGGCAGCACCTTCGGCCGAATCGGATTCTGCACCAGAAACAGTAAACAATAGCTCACTGCTGGACATAATGACAGTGACACGCGGCCTCTTTCAGGATTTCGGTGGGCACATTGACAATGCCGTGAACACCGGCTACGTCGATTGCGGCTTTATCATCTCTGTCTACGAGGCAATTGCCGCTTCACCGACCCTCGACACCACATCAATGAGCGCAGCCGAACAGGGCGCTCATGGCGCTTACCGGCAAGCAGTCGCCGTCTTCGTCGATGGTGCTCGTGACATTACCGGCAACTGCCGCGATTTTCTGACGACACAGGATCCAGGCTCTATTCCTTTCCAACAATGGGGTTTAGCCCGTCAACGCGTCTCCGATGCCATCGACATCATTCAACCCGCCATTTTGAGTCTGGGTGGCGAGTAACTCAACAATGACAAAAAAACCGAGCTTCCGGGAGAAACTCGGTTTTTCTTCGGGATAGGCTTGGCAATTTAGTTCTGTAGATTCTCAAAAATACCGGCTGCGCCCATACCGCCGCCGATGCACATCGTCACCATGCCGTATTGGCCGCCGCGGCGGGCCATTTCGTGCATCAACTGCACTGTCAACTTCGCGCCCGTCGCGCCCAGCGGATGCCCCAGCGCAATCGCGCCACCGTTGACGTTGACCTTGCTCGTGTCAAGATCCAATTCGCGAATCACAGCGACCGCCTGCGATGCAAACGCCTCGTTGAGTTCGATCAAGTCGATGTCGTCAAGCGACAATCCGGTGCGTTTGAGTACACGCGGAATCGCTCTGATCGGACCGACGCCCATGATCTCGGGCCGCACGCCGCCGACATTGTAGCCGACGAAACGCAGCAACGGTTTGTAACCGAGCGATTCAGCCAGTTTGCGCTCCATGACGATCACGGCGGCGGCGCCGTCACTCAGTGGCGATGCATTGCCGGCGGTCACGGAACCGCCATTCTTGAACACCGGGCGCAGTTTGGCCAATCCATCGGCCGATGTGCCAGGGCGGAAATGTTCATCCGTATCGAAAACAATCGTCTTGCGCTCAATGCCTTTACCGTTGGCATACACTTCTTCGAACTCAAACGGGACAATTTCGTCTTTGAATATGCCCGCTTGCTGGGCTGCCCAGGCGCGACGATGGCTTTCGGCCGCAAATTCGTCCTGATCGCGCCGCGAAACGTCGAATTCATCAGCGACCTGTTCGGCCGTCAGCCCCATGCCCATGTACACTTCGGGCATTTCGACAACCATGCGCGGATTGGGGTTGACGCGAAACCCGGTCATGGGAACGAGGCTCATCGTCTCGGCACCGCCGGCGATGATGACATCGGCACCGTCAGCAATGATGCGTTCGGCCGATTGTGCAATCGTTTGAATCCCGCTGGAACAAAAGCGATTGACGGTCATACCTGGTACGTCGCTGGGCAATCCGGCCATCATCGCAATGGTTCGGCCGAAATTCAATCCCTGCGCCCCTTCCGGCATCGCGCAACCAATGACAACATCGTCGACCAGCGCCGGATCGAGACCGGTTTCATCCAGCAAATGCCGGATCACCGTCGCCGCCATATCATCTGAACGTGCATTGCGCGTCACACCGCGCTTGCCTTTACCAACAGCCGTGCGTTTGCCGGCTACAATGACTGCTTCACGTGTCATGAAAAATCTCCTAAATGTAGGGCGGAATGGCATTCCGCCCTACACTATCTTAGTTGCGTAGCGGCTTGCCCGTCTGCAGCATGTGCATGACGCGGGCTTTCGTTTCTTCCGTCCCGGCGAGCGACATAACGGCCTCGCGTTCGAGGTCGAGCATGTGCCACGGGTCCACCCATGTGCCTTCGCTCAAGTCGCCGCCACAGAGGACGTAAGCCAGCTTCTTGCCGACCGTCACATCATGCGGCGTCGCGTAGGCGGCCCATTCAAAGCTCTTGAGACCCAACAGCAGCGCGTAGTACAAATCGCGTCCGGCTGCATAAATTTTCTCGACTTCCGGCGCTTTCACGCCTGCCTCAACCAACCCCAGCGCCAAATCTTTCGCCATCTTCAAACGGTGGTCGCTGTTGAAAGCAATCACATCGCTGTCACGCAAATAGCCAAGTTCCTTGTCCTGCCAGGCACTTTCACCGACTTTGGCAGTCGCAATTTGCTCGAATACGCTTTGCAACGGTGGTAATACATCGGCGTTATCGGTGCGCATCACCGGATTGACCTTGCGCCGGATCATTTCGGTGCAGCCACCCCATGCCGGGATGATGCCGACACCGACTTCAACGAGACCCATGTACGTTTCATGATCGGCGACCGATGCCCAGCCGGCCATCGTCATCTCCACGCCACCGCCGAGCACGCGCTGGTGCGGCGCAGTGACCACCGGTTTGCGCGCGTAACGCAGTTCCATCTGGAATTTCTGTCCGTCGTAAAGCATCTTTTCGACTTGATCCCACATGCCTTGTGCGGCTGCAATGCCGACCATCGCCAGATTGGCACCAACGCTGAAATCCTGACCGTTGTTGCCGATCACCATGGCATCAAACTCGGTTTCGAGTTTCTCAAGACCGATATTCCCCATCGCGATGATGTCGCCATCGAGGGCATTCAGCTTGGAGTGGAATTCGAGCAGCAAGACGCCGTCGCCCATATCGCGCAGGCTGGCGCTGTCGTTACGCGCAATTTCGTCGCACTGTCTGGCGAGGATGATGTTTTTGTCGATTTCGGCCGATTTGTAGCGCTTCGTATTCCAATCGTAGTAGCTGCCGTTTTGATAAAAACAATCATAACCGGCGTCGAGCATTTCCTTGACCCAATCCGCGACTTCAAGTCCACTGGCTTCCATCGCAGCAGCCGTCTCGCGCACGCCGAGCATGTCCCACATCTGGAACGGGCCGGCTTCATGAGCAAAGCCCCAGCGCATCGCGTCGTCGACATCGGTTAACTTGTAGGCAATTTCCGGCGCCACGTAAGCAGCGTAAGCAAAGCCAAACAGCAGGGTGTCGCGCACGTAAGTTGCAGCGCGGTCGTCATATTCCAGCAATTTGGCAACCCGCGTGCCCAAATCCTCGATTTTGCGCACTGCGCCGACGCTGGCAAAGCGCACGCTTTCGGCCACTTCGTAGTCGAATGTGTCGGGATTGAGCGTTAGAAATTCGCGCTTGCCGTTGACCATTGCCTTTTTATAAAAGCCCTGGCCCGTCTTGTTGCCGAGCCATTTGTTGCTGATCAACGTTTCCATCACGACGCTGGTTTTGGCCGGACGCAATGTTTCGCGGTAGGCATCATGGGGCACGGCGTCGTACAGGTTGCTGTTGACGTGTCCCATCACGTCGAGTCCGACGAGATCCATCAGGCGGAAGGTGGCGGATTTCGGCCGACCGATCAGCGGCCCCGTAATCGCGTCAATTTCGGCAATGGTGTAGCCATTTGCAAAGGCATATTCGATGCTGTAACTGGCAGCGACGCTGAAAAAGCGGTTGCCGATGAAGTTGGGGGAATCCTTGCAGACGACAACACCTTTACCGAGCGTATTTCGGCCGAATTCGACCATGAAATCAAGCACGTCCGAATCCGTGTCGTCTGTCGGGATGATCTCCAGCAGTTTGAGGTAGCGCGGTGGATTGAAAAAGTGCGTACCGAGGAAATGCGCCTTCAAACTCTCCGAGCTTTCCGCAGCAATGTCGGCAATCGGGATGCCCGACGTATTGCTCGAAACAATGGCGTTTGGCTTGCGGACCTTGTCCAGCCGTGCCATCAACTGACGCTTGATATCCAGTCGCTCAATGACCACTTCCACAATCCAGTCACAATCAGCCAGCTTGTCGAAATCATCTTCGATGTTGCCGATGGTGATCAACTCGCCGCGATCTTTGCGTGCCAGATTGGCCGGACGCGCCTTCGCCATGCGGTCATACAATGACTGCACCAGGCGATTACGCGCTTGCGGATCGTCTTTTTCAGCGTCGGACAGGCCCGGCGTGACGATGTCGAGCAACACCACCGGGATGCCGATATTGGCCAGATGCGCGGCAATTCCGGCCCCCATCGTCCCTGCGCCGACAACGCCGACTTTGTCAATACGATATGTCATGTGTGTCTCCTTCATAGAAGTGTTCAGTGATGAGTGATCAGTGACGAGTGATCAGTGTTCAGCTACTAATTCTTCCACTGTTCACTGACCACTATTTTCTATTTCAATTCTCGCCGCGAGTAGCCCAGGATGCTACGAGCGACGATGAGTTGGTTGATCTGGCGCGTACCTTCGTAAATATCGTTGATCTTGGCGTCGCGCATCCATTTTTCGACCAGTAGCTCACGCGAATAACCGAGTGGGCCGAGCAATTCGACCGCTTTCTGCGTAATCCACGTCACGGCTTCACCGGCACGGTATTTGCACATACTCGCTTCAAGACGGTTGCTTTCACCGTGTGCCATCTGCGCCGCAGCGCGCAACGTGAGCAGCCAGGCCCCTTTCCAGCGCGATTCCATTTCCATCAGGTCGCGCTCAACGGCGGTCATTTCGTGCAGAGATTTGGTGTAATCAGGCACGATACCTTCTTCAGCGAGACGTTCGTGGGTGAATTCAACCGCAGCGCGAGCAATGCCGACAGCGCTGGCAGCGACAGCCGGACGGGACGCATCGAACGTCTTCATCGCCCCGGCAAATCCTTTGGAGGACACTTTCTGGCGTACTTCAGCGCTACCGAGCAGATTTTCATACGGAACACGCACGTTGTCGAAATGCAGGGCAACGGTGTCGCTGGCTTTGATGCCGAGTTTGTGCTCTTGTTTGGCAATGGTCACGCCGGGCGTATGACCTTCGACGACAAACGATTTGATGCCGGCGCGACCGGCTTTCGGATCCACCGTGGCCCACACGACACACAGACCATCCGATTCATCCAGCGCCAATTTGCCATTGGTGATGAAGATTTTCTCACCGTTGAGAATCCATTCGTTGGTCTCTTCGTCGAGAATGGCGGTCGTGCGCATGGAACTGTTGTCAGAGCCTGCGCCCGGTTCGGTAATCGCCATCGCGCCCCATTTCGGCTCGCCCTTACTGAACTTTTCGAGGAAGCGAATACGCTGTTCGACTGTTCCGGCCGAGTTGACCGCTGCTCCGCCGAGCATTGGATGGGGCAGGCAAAGATACTGTCCGGTGTCGCCCCAGCTCATCTGCTCGATCATGAGAATCAAGGCCAGGATCGCTTTGTTGACTCTGGGTTTGTCTTTGACCGCTACGCTGCCGTTGCTGCCATTGGCTCCGTTCAGTTGTTTCTTGAGCGCTTTGATCTCAGAGCGCACCATGTTCGAAGTGAACGGCCAGGTCATGTCGAAAAACACTTTCGGCCGAGCATGTTCGTTCTCGTCTAGCTGGCGCGAATAGGGACGCATCGCCTGCTTCGCCACCATCTCGATGAGTTGTTGCTGTGCTTGTAAATCGGCAGGGATTTCGAAGTTAATCATCATTTTTCTCCATTTCGGATTTCGGATTGGGGATTTCGGTCGGACAAGGCCATCCGCAATCCAAAATCGCAAATCCGAAATTAGACTATTGTTAGCCCATCAAAGGTGGCGAAGCCGCGCGCGTTGCGCAACCATAATTCGACCGGGTATTCGCGGATGTAACCATAACCGCCAAGTACCTGCACAGCGCGGTCGGCGACGTTGAGGACGAGATTGTCGATGCGCTGCTTCATCACAGCCGCTACGTGCGTGGCGTCTTTGCCTTGATCGAGCAGCCAGGCCACTTCCCAAACCATCAGACGCGCTTCGTCGACGTCGGTTGCCATGTCGGCAATCATGAAGGCGATTGATTGACGGTGAGCGATAGGTTCGCCGAACTGAACGCGTTGTTTGGCGTAGTCGCGGGCATATTCGTAACCGGCGCGGGCCATGCCGACGGCGGCGGCCCCTAAAGCGACGCGGCTGTGGTTGAGAATTCGGCCGAAATCGATCCCGGCCTCGCCGCCTAATTTTGCCGTCACCGCAACGCGCACATTTTCGAGCGTAACCGTGTAGGTCGGCAATGCCTTGATGCCCATCAGTTTGTCGCGTGCGCCAATTTTGAGACCGTCAGATTCGGCCGAAACGAGAAATGCCTGCGTCACACCTTCTTCACTGGCATAAACCAGCATCATTTTGGCGTCACCAGCCAACGGCACCACCGTTTTGATGCCGTTGAGCACATAGTCATCCCCATCCCGCACGGCCGTTGTCCGCAGCTTGTGCGGGTTGAACTGAATCACCGGTTCAGTCAGCGCAGCGGTAAAATGCGGAGGGGTTTCGTCGCAAAATTCAGGCAGCAACCCTTCCTTCTGGTTGTCCGTGCCACCGAGCAGTACCGGAATGGCGACTAAATTAGGCACCATCAAATTGAGCGTCACGGCTAAATCGCCCCACGCAAATGCCTCCATCGCGACTGCGCCGGTAACGGCCGAATGATCACCAAAACCACCGTATTCCTCCGGAATCATCGTCGGCAGCAGACCGATTTCCCAACCCGCTTGCAGTACATTTACCGGAATCTCGCCCAGTTCTTCCGCATCGCGGAACACTTTGCGCACCTGTTGCTCTGCATAGCGGGCAATGGCATCTGTCAGCATCCGTTGTTCTTCATCGAGTCTGAAATCTAACATTGCAATGCCCCCATTTAATTTTCGGAAAGTCCATTGAGAAAAATATCAGTGACAGCTTCACCCAACAGTTCAGGCGGGAATGCGGTATTGTCAGGTTCGGCCGAATCACCGTGAATAGCACTACTCAACTCATACAAAATGGCAAAACCCATGATGGCCGCATTGAGCGTCGCGGCGGCCACTGCCGGATTAACCGGTCGCATCGTACCGGCGTCAATCGCTTCGCGAACACGGGCTTCGGTTGCCGCAACCAGGCGGGAAATGGCGTTGTGCACACTGCGCTGTTCGCCATTTTCATCGACGCGTGCCTTGTACAAAAACATCATCAAGAGGCGGCGCTCGCGCCCGCTACGAAAGCGGTCGGCAAACAAATGCGTCATGCTGTGCTCGAGATCATCAACGTCGACACCGGCAATGGCATCGACAAGGCTATCAGCAAATGCATCGGCCACTCCGAGAAAGAGTGCCTGTTTGCTGTCAAAATAGTTGTACAGGGTTCCTTCGGAAACATCGGCACGTTCGGCAATTTCGCGCGTGGTCGCATTTTCGTAGCCGTATTGGCTGAAAACGCCGGCGGCAGCTTCGAGGATGTCGGCGCGACGTGCGGCAGCCCGTCGTTCGCGACGGCTGGGTGCCGGTGGAAAACTGCTGTTTTGTGTCATTGAGTGAGTACTTACTCGGTTTTGAGTGAACGCTCAGAAAATGAGTGTGCACTCAGTATTCCACAATTTGTCCAAGCTGTCAAATAACTTTATTGGTTAGTTTGATAGTTGGTTGGAGGAAAATCACTATCCAACCAACAAACACGCCATTCATCCAACATTTATCGCACAAGCGCATCGGTCATCTGCGCGACGCGTTTCATCGCGCGTACGTCGTGGACGCGCACGATGTCGGCGCCGCGTGCGATGCCAATGGCCACGGTTGCCGCCGTGCCTTCCACGCGCTCGTCAGCGGGTAATCCGCCTAAAACATGCCCAATGAACCCTTTACGTGAGCTGCCCAACAACACGGGGAAGCCCAGTGCTTTGAGCTCATCGAGGCGATTGATCAGTGTCATGCTTTGCGCACCGGTCTTGCCGAATCCGATGCCGGGATCGAGAATAATATTGTCCTCGCGCACACCGGTGCTCAAGGCTAGTGCGACGCTTTGCATCAGGTCGCTTTTCACTTCGCTAACGACATCCTCGTAGTGAAAATAGCCGTAATAACCACCGGCTTGATCGTCTTTCTCTTCGCGCCGACGGTTACGGCCATTGTGCATGATGATGACAGGACATTCGGCCGAACTGACCACATGCACCATTTCACTGTCGTGCAGCAAGCCCCACACATCGTTGACCCAATCCGCACCGGCTGCCAGCGCAACTTCGGCCGTTTTGGCGCGATACGTGTCGATAGAAACGGGCACATCGACCGTAGCACGAACAGCGCGAACTACCGGTAGAATTCGGCCGATTTCCTCATCCAGAGTAATCGTTGCGCCTCCGGGACGCGTCGATTCGCCGCCAATGTCGAGAATATCAGCTCCCTCGGCAACAAAAGTAAGCGCTTGCTCCACAGCCTGGGCAGCGGGATCGCTGCCATGAGCAAGGCCGTCACCCGAAAAGCTGTCCGGCGTCACATTAATAATGCCCATGACGTAGGTGCGGCTGCCCCACACGAACGAATCAAGTGAGCGACGGTTCGCAATCATGCTGGTAAGGTTCATTTTCCGCTTTGGCATTTTCACACGGAACGGCCGCTTCTGTCGGCGGTTCCGGTATGGTCAGTTGACCGGCAATGCGTCGTGCCGCTGCGCGATCGACATGGCGCAGCAGTGCTTCAGTTGCCTGATTTGTTTGTGGGTGGATCAAATTGGGTGCAATATCGGCCAGCGGAACCAGGACAAAGGCACGCTCGGCGATATGCGGGTGCGGAATCTGCAAATCAGGTGTATCGATGATGACATTGCTGTAAAACAGAATATCAATGTCGATTACGCGCGGCCCCCAGCGGCGGGTGGCGCGACGCCCCAAATCGTGTTCGATAAGCTTGATGGCACGCAGCAACTCCTGTGGCGTCAAAGCGGTAGTACCAGCAAGGCAGATGTTGAGAAAGTCGGGCTGATCGACATCGCCCCACGGATCGGTTTCATAAATGTGGGAAATGGCATCGACAGTCAAAATCCGGCCCAGCGCGTTGACTGCGTCCTGCAACTGTTGCTGCCGGTCGCCTAAATTGGTACCGAGACCCAGAAATACCAGATTTTGTTGCTGCATGCCGCTGTCTTCTCGCTAGACAAACTGCCCTATGCTGCTACGCAAAATGCTGTGCGAAAGCTATAACGCACTGCGTTAGCAGCAATATAACACAGCGCGTTATGAGCGTCAACCGATTGACGTTTCGGCCGAATCAGCTTACGATCTCTTTATGAAAACAAGGGAAAAGCGGCAGGCGCCACAGAGCAGGATCAGCATCCTCATCACGTTTGCGGTCATCGTGATCGCGATGGTTTCGGCCGAATCAATTCACGCACAAACCGGGGTGTCCCATTTGGTGCAGGTCGGCGATACATGGGCCGCGTTGGCGTACCAGTACGGCCTGCCGTCCGAAACTCTGTGGCATGCGAACGGCATACTCAACACGGGCCGCGAACCAATCATCGGCTCGACGGTTGCTATTCCAATTGAACAGACTACGGCGGCAGACAGTGTGCGGGAACACGGGTTGGCCATTCGGCCGAATCACCAATCGCGCCTCCTGACCGCCCTCGCCTACAACACAACCCCTTTCGAACTGGATCGCCTCAACCACACGGAGCAAGCACCGTTCCTCCACCTTGATCTAGCCCTTTTTGTCGATGATGCCGGCAGTCTGCCACGCGACTTGCCGCCCAGCTTTGCAACGCTCGAGTTATCACACAACCCTGCCGTGCCCGGTCAGGGGATGGCATTTCGCGGAACCGTAGCACAGCCAGTCGCCGTCAGTGCCACACTGGATGCCGCCGCTCTCGATGCGCTGCCGTTCGATACATTGCTTGAGTTTCCGTACGTTGTCGGCGTGCGCGGCACAGGCGCGTTCTATCCGGCCGGCGCACACGAGTTTACGGTTCATGTAGATGGTCATGCGCCGTGGTCACAGCCGTGGCTGATGATTCCCGGTGAATGGCTCTACGAAGAAGTGAATTACACCGGTGCTGCAGCTGAAATCGACGCGGATGCCATCGCCACAGAACGCGCCCGGCTCTTCGCCATCTGGGAAGCGGCCACGCCCGGCGTAATGTGGTCGGCCGAATTTCGCGAGCCGATTGACGATTATCTGGTGGTTTCGTCGTTATTTGGCACGCGGCGTTCGGTGAACGGCGGACCGTACAACCGCTATCATGAAGGCGTCGATTTTGCCGCGTATGGCGGCACGCCGGTCTACGCAGCGGCCGATGGGGTTGTCGTGGTCGCGGAGCCGCTCTATGTGCGCGGCGGCGCGGTGATCATCGATCACGGTTTGGGCATTTATTCCGGGACGTATCATTTGTCACAGGTTTCGGCCGAAAAAGGGCAGATCGTGCACGCCGGCGACAAAATCGGCGAAGTCGGCACGACCGGACTCTCGACCGGCAATCACCTGCACTGGGATTTTCTCGTCACGGAGACGTGGGTCGATGCGAGCAAGTGGCGCGAACAGAGGATGGGTTGCTGGGTTTTAGAAGGGTTGGGCCGGCCATGCGCCACCGACAACTCCGTGGAGAATTCGTAGTTGCGATGCGATGGGTTTACTGTGGCATTATCGGCCGATCTCATCGATACTATCGCCACATGGGGTAGACTGAAGTGCGGACACTGGCATAAACCATTCGACCAATGCAATGAACTGTAAATAAAGAAACACAAGAGTACAGTCTAGTAATGCACTACTCCTCTTTAATGAGATCAATGAAACTTGAAAACACATTCTTGTATCTTAAAATCGTTTGCCTAAGCCCTTGACTAACCTCATCGTCAAAATAATATTCTTTATCCTTATAACGGAATAGGTACCCTCCATTTTCACGAGGCTCAGGTTTCCCATGAGCTAAGAAATTTCGAGGACGCAATATGTCTTGAACATAATTTCCTGGTTTCTCCTTGCCCTTTAATTTGATATGAGCTTTTCGTAAACGATTAAAGGTTTGCCAGCGTTTATCACTATCACAAAGTGCAAGCATTCCAACGGCATTTGGCTGTTCGATAAAATCATTTAAAGCAATGGCACATTTATTGGTTTGACTAACAGCATTCTCATGAAATCTTTGGAATATTGGCGAACGGTCTTCCTCAGATAAACTTTCTATTCCTAGTGTGATTATCTCATCTAGTAAAAGATCTAATTCACCAACTTCTGCCATTACAATACCTCGCACATTCTCAAGATCAAGAATTTTGCGAATAGCTTGGCGACCTACTGCTGCGATTTTAGATAAAAGGTTATTTCTGGATGAAACAAATATTCCTTCAAGTTCTTTGTCGCGAATTGCTTCCCATAAATCACTTGTATTGCCAGCGGTATAGAAAATGATTTCGGTGTATATTGCGTTTTTTCTGATATTTGCAATGAACTCTTGGCCATCTTCATAACCTTCTAAATTGCGATCCACAACAATCAGGTCATATGACTTAAAAGGCGAATGACTGATAAATTCTTCAGGTGTTGTAACTTTTTCAATTTCAGGCCAGAATCCCCAAGATGAAATTTCATTTTCTAATGGCTCTAGGTCCAAAGAATCAAAATATTCCTCATCATCATCAAACCAAAGGACCGAGAAAACAAGCCTCATTTTGTAACCTCTATTCTAAATTCCATACCATTAGGCTCAAGCGGTATGGCTGTGATTTTCCCATCAATTTTTTCAACAATATTCTTAACGTGATAAAGACCCAACCCCGAACCAGATGTTGTTGTAACACCTAGTTCAAACATTGAGTCAACACCTGGTAGTTCATCAGACAAACCTTTTCCATCGTCAATAAAAGAGATTTGTAATCGATTTGTCGACAATTTAGAAATTGTCACGGTTAGCCTGGTTGATTGAGCCTTATGAGCGTTGCTTATAATATTGTCTATTAAAATGGAAATCTCAACCCGGCTGACTTTTATCTCAAATAATTCTTGAACGGTATTAATAACTTCTAGTTTCAGACCAGTTGCATTGAAATCTGTGGCTACTCGTAATAGATACTGTTCAATGTAAGCAGGTATATCTGTAAGCTCTTTTTTTATACCTGAACGAAAATCTGCTTTTGTAGCGTACTGGGCTACAGTAGCTATTCGTTTATTAATCAAAGATGCTTTCTGTAAATTGTCTAAAATTTCTCTTGTACTGTTAGAATTGCGAAGCCCCTTAACGGCTTTTGCTAAATAATTATCAACCTTATGAGAGTCGAGGTTTATTTGGTGATGATAAGATAACAATTGCTTAACGTTAAGTGATGAGATTTGTTCATAAAAGAATGTTTGAGCACGATAAGTTTCTGTTTCAGCTTCCAACTTCGAAATTTTCTTGTCTTGTTTTGCGACTTTTGCCCGTTGTTTTGCAACTTCTACCCGCAAATCAGCGGCATCTGCTTTCGCAGTTTTCGCTTCCTCTTCTTTTTCAGTAATTATTCTCCTGATTTTTGAGAGGTTTCTAGTTAAACTGGAGTCAATTTTATCGGGTTCAAAACCTTCAATATCATCCAACAAATTCTTCACTTCTTCTTGACGACTTTCGAACACTCCTTCTAACAGGGACGGATTAAACCAAAATCTAATGATGCGATCTGGCGATGAACCAATCAGAGTCATGATAGACAAAGCGATTCGCTGTTGTTTACGCTCCCAAGACTCTACGTATTGCTCCTGCGTATTATCCCAATCAAGACCCTCTTCTAAACGAATCGTTTGACGCAATGAATCCGGAATACTGTCCCATTGAAGACCTTCAACAACAAATTTCTCCAGTTTTCGAAGTACATCAAGAAAAAATTCCTCGCGAAGCTGGTTAAATGAAGCAGTTTTCTTCAACCCTTCCCGACTTGAGATAGGCTTGAACTCTTTCTCGCTTCCGGTAATTTCAATTCTTCCCACAACATCACGGCTACCTAAATATCGAGAAGTCCCTTGAGTCTTTCGAACGTCTAAACCTAGCCAGTCATCACCTCTGTCACCGTAGGGTGCAATGCGAAATCCGTTTAAAAAAAGAAAAATAGAACCAAAATCGACTGAACGAACGCCGGTTTGACGCTTGAAATAAGCCTTTTTGTAGGGATTCAGATAATAAATAACAATATGGGTTCCTGAAAGAAGATGATACCGTTCATTGAGTTCTACGAGATCAAAAACCTTTTCACCTTCATGGTAAAGAGTTGTTGAGACGGTTTTGTTATCTTCAGAAATTTTTGCCTCAATGTAGGTGGAATTAAATTTTAGCTTATCAAAAATCTGATTTTGAATTTCCACATTAATGCGATCAGGATAGCTTTTGTTTTTATCAGCTTTTTCAAAATCTGGAACTGAAAGATTAATCTTAAATTTGTCTCGTAGGAAAAGTTGATTGGGATTTAAAAACTTCTCCAATGAAGTTTTCAGGTCTTTGAGGCGGTCACGGTTCCAAACACTTCTGAGTTTTGAAATTACTAAAACAGTGCCATGCTCAGGAAATTTATGAATACCTGCAATTTTAGCGGCTTCGGCATCATCGATTGCTCGAACTGCTAAATCAATTTCTTGAATTGTCAAGTCCTTGTCACCTTCAACTTCAAATTCCGGCCAATGGATTTGTAAATGAAGTAAACGTCTGCCATCTTGCCGTGTAAGGAGATCAAGCTGTTCACCTAATCTATCGCAGGAAAATCTACCAATCCCCTTATTCCCTGCTAAATAAGCGCCATCCTTCTTTTCCTCCAAAATTTTTTCAGAATAAGCAATGTTAAGCCACTTATCTTCAATATCAGACAGATTCATTCCAGAACCTTTATCAAGAATAAGTATTTCCGATAAATCGGTCGATATTCCTTTTGATGAAAAATGAGTAAATCTTACCAATACATTGTCTGAATTTGCGTCATAACTATTTTTCACTAACTCAACAATCGCAATATTGTCGTCATTAATCAAGTCTTTACCAATGAGGTTTTTCAGAAGCGTGTTAGTTTTAAAATGAAGGGTCTTATTCATATGTTAACCCCTTGTACGAGGCTAAATCTTTCAAAATCAGCCCAATCGCCTCAGCAAATAAAGGCGGCACAGCATTACCTACTTGTGTGTAACGAGGACAGTCATTCTTTCGCTTGGATCCACCTGTCGTGTAGTTCCCTCTAAACTCAAACCAATCAGGAAATGTTTGTAATCTCGCATTTTCCCTTACAGTTAAAATTCTGGGTTCTGAGTAATGGATGATGTCATCTGGTAGAGTCGTAACTGTTACCGAAGGCAAATTTTCATCTAGAGGCGTTATAGCACGTTTACTGATGCCCAAACGTATTCTGTCATCTTTGCTGATTGTCTTTCCCAATGTACAAGAATCTATAATCCTTTTAAACTGTGCAGTCGTCTGTGGTCTATGTCTCGGTAAACGCAAGCTATTGGGTGCATCTGCATAATTTTTACGCATTAACTCAATAAATGAAGAGCTAAAGCAACTAGATTTATATGCGATTTGCTTGAACCCTTTAATAGGCGAATCATTACTTTCAACCAACTCTTTAGCATGTACTTCTAGGTCACCAATGGCTTGTTTGACCGAAACCGGCAATTCAGAGGAAAGCCCTTTTGACGACAAGAATTCTTTTCTCGTTGCTACTAATAATTCAAATGGGGTTCTTCCATTTAGTTTTGTAAGCAAAGGATCACTTTTCTTTACGGCAATAAGGATGAAACGCCTTCTAAATTGTGGTACACCATAGTCACTAAAATTAATGGTTTCATGAAATGCCTTATACCCTAAACTTTCCAACTGTTTGATTACAAAATCGGAATACGGAATGTATTTATGTTTGCCGTTTCCATTCTTCTTAAAAGCTAATGCAAAACCTTGAACATTTTCTATCAACAGAATTCTTGGTTCCAATATGCTAACGACTTTAATATACTCTTTGACAAGTAAATTACGGGGATCAGTGTGAGCACGCTCCCCCGCTAGTGAAAACCCCTGACATGGTGGCCCGCCTGCCAAAAGAGTCAGCTTACCCTTAAGGCTGGTTAGTTTTTCTTCATATTGCGTTACAAACTTGGATACATCTATTGGGTTACGAGGTAGCCACTCAGGCCAGCAAAAGAACTCATTTTCAGGTGACATTAAGTTTGTTTTTAGTGTTTCAAAAGCATGAGGATGTTTTTCGATAGCAAAAACACCTTGCCATCCCGCATTAATTAATCCCAATGACAACCCACCACAACCGGCAAATATGTCAGCGAATACTGGTTGTCTTTGTGGTAATTTCTGCATATCGTTCATTTCCCAAAATCGGCTACTAGAAACGAGCTAACGAGGTAAAAAGCGTTCCAGAGAGCGTGATTATTGTCCAGATTTGGCCTAGAATAAGCTCTGTCAGGCCATGAATCGAATAGACCTTTCTTGACGCAGGGACCGCGTCGCTAACCATACACTTACCATATGGGATAATACGCCGTTCATTCGTCCATTGCAAAATGGTAAGGTAAATTGATAGTATGCTGTCAAACTCAAGGAATTGGCTGAATCATCTAAGGGAGCAACAGGGTCGGCAGTGAACTTTGCTAAACTGTCTAGCCATCAGTTCCTAACCATTATTGGTCAATTCAATGTCCTCTCAACTAATAATCTACTCAATTGATGACGGCGTTGGCACGTTGCAGGTCAATCGGCCGAATGACGCAATTCTCATCAGATTTCATCACCTGGTAACGGTGGTGCATCTGGAAGCGCAGCAAGCAGCGCATCAAAGTCTTCACGACTGCCTTTTTCAGCTTCTAGACGCAAGTAATCGATAGTCCGTAAGGCACTCATCTTTTCGGCAGCCGCCAACGTCAAAAATTGATTCAGCGATATCCCCTCATCTTTTGCCAACTGCTTGATTTGTTTGTGCAAACTTTCAGGGAGCCTGACTGTAAAAGCTGTCATTTTAACTCTCCAATCGTAACTAAAAAGTCCCGTGGTTTGATTGCTGTAATCCCAAATCGTTCAATTCCACGAAAATCCTTTATGTTAAAGGTTATAATGTATTGCGCTTGAGCAGCAACGGCCAATTCCAATACCATGTCGTCACTGCTGTCCGGTAAAAAAGGTCGCCAGTGAAAATATATTTCCTGATGATACGATTGCGCTGTCAGGTATCGAATAGCACTTACTATTTGTTGCTCCGATAAACCTTCGAGCCGGTGCTCAGGCCGTAACGCTACATCGAGGTATTCGAAATACAACGGAAGCGACAAACACAACTGAAATCGATGATCAGGAATCAGACGTAAAAATAACGCAGACGCACCGCGCCCTGATCGCAATGCTGCGACGAGAATATTGGTGTCAACGACCACTCTCATGGTGTCAAATATGACACCAAAATACTCCTTTGTCAAGGGAATTTGCGATTAGTTAAGGTTGTTTACCCGGAGATAAAAGTCATGAAAGAAAAGCCCATTGTTTATTCTATTGATCATGCCGTTGGCACGGTGCAGGTCAATCGGCCGAAATCCCTCAATGCCCTCAACTGGGAAGCGCAAGAACAATTCGCCGCCGCCGTTGAACAGGCACACAGCGATCACGCCAACGGCACGCTACGCGCCTTGATCATCACCGGCACAGGCAATCGCACCTTCGTCGCCGGCGGCGACATCAAAGAACACGTCGGTCATCTCGACGTCGCAACGGCGCGTCGGCTCAATCGCATCATGGGCAATGCACTGCATCGCTTGACAGAACTCTCCTGCCCAACCGTTGCGGCCATCAACGGTGACGCCTACGGTGGCGGCTGCGAAATCATCACGGCGTGCGACCTGCGCTACATGGTCGATACGGCGCGGCTGCATTTTGTGCAGGTCAAAGTGGGGCTGACAACCGGCTGGGGCGGCACGGCGCGACTCGTGCGGCTGATAGGTCAGAGCCGCGCATTGGAAATCCTGCTCACTGGGCGTGTTCTGACATCGGAGGAAGCACATCGCGTCGGTCTGATTCACCGCGAAGTGCCACACAATCAGGATTTGCTCACAGTAGTACGAGCAGAATTGGCAATCCTGCTTACCCTGCCCAATCAAGCGCAAGCCGCACTCAAGCAACTCGTCTATGCATCCTACGGTTTGCCGCTTGAACAGGCATACGCTTTGGAATCGACGCTATTTGAACAACAATGGCCGCATGCCGATCACATTGAGGCAGTGGCAGCATTCGTCGAGAAGCGCAAACCTCGTTTTAATCACTCTACCCAGGGTGCATGAGACTTGTGCGATAAATTCACCTGCACCATTTCGCCATTAACAGCTTATCCGTTAGAATTAGCGTGCAAATTGCGGCGGTTATCATTTATGCGACGCTATCTATTATTCATCATCCTGCTTTTTCTGCTGGCTGCGTGCCAATCTGAGAACAACAACCAGATTCGGCCGATTCGGGCAACCCCCACACCCGGTACACTGTATTTTTCTGCTGTCGCCAAACCGGTCACATTTGAAGAAGTCGCTGCCACGCCGAATCAATTTCTCAATCAAAACATTCGCGTCAGTGGTTCATTTTCAGCCCTGCCCAAAATCAATTGTCAACCCTATCGTGGGCCGCGCATCAGTTGGGCGTTGATCGACAGCGGTCTGCAAATGAATGCGGTCGGATTCGAGAAAGTGGTGCCACTACTCCCTGAAGATTACCCAATGACAGTTGAAGGCATCTGGCGTCTCTATCGTGGACCTCTGGGCTGTGGTAAAGAACCAGCTTCCGACGCAGTCTGGTATCTGGACGTACACAAAATCGTGCAGCCGAATCCTATTTCTATCGCGCTGAATGGCGGGCTAGTCGTGGCCGAAGAATCAGGCGGAGTTGTCATACAGCCGACATTGCCGCCTGTCGCACCGCCTGTCGAAGCGCCCACATCTACTGCGACACCGACGCCCACACCGACAACGACGATGACACCGACAGCGACGTCAACGGTAACCGCGACAGTTACGTCAACACCGACACCGACAGCGACACTCACTGTCAGTGCAACGCAAACAGTTACTGGTTCGGCGACACCGACACCAGGCACACCGACACCGGGAAATACGCCGACCGTCACCGGAACGCCGGATCCCTCAGTGACGCAAACAGTGCCCCCGCCCATCGGCACAGCCACGCCTGACCCGGATGGCGACAATACGCCCGCGCCCTATCCCAATCCCACAACTGATCCCTACCCGTGATGCGTAATCACCATTTCGTACCGGCAGCCCAAGTTCCGCATACTGTCCGGGCGGCGCATTGGTTTATTTTCCGCGATACCCGCCTGCTTGTCCGTGTCGACAGTGGTAGCGCAACCGTGCCATTTATCGTTAAGCCGGTCGCACTGGGCTTGGCGACGGTGCGGTCGCAGTTCGTAGGGTATCTGGACGGCGTACCGTGTTTTTCGGCCGAAATTGATCCCGACACCCCACCGCCACCTGACATGCAGTTTCAGGGACTGCGTACACTCTATCCGCTGCTCGATGAAGCCATTTTCTGGGTAGCCGCCCGCGCCGTGCAAATTGTGGACTGGGATCGCACCCATCAATTTTGCGGTCAATGCGGCACGCCAACCACAACAAAGGTAGACGAACACGTCAAGATCTGCCCTAATTGCGCGTTGACCAACTACCCGCGCCTCGCGCCTGCCATTATCGTCGCCGTCGAGCGCGGGGACAGACTGCTACTTGCCAGCAACGCCCGCTTTCCGCGTGGGTTTTACAGTGTGCTGGCCGGTTTCGTCGAAGCCGGTGAGTCGCTGGAGCAAACGGTCGCACGCGAAATCATGGAAGAAGTCGGCATCAGTGTCAGCGACATCCGTTATTTTGGCAGTCAACCGTGGCCGTTTCCACACTCACTGATGATCGCGTTTCAGGCGCAGTATGCGGGCGGTGACCTGGTACTGCAAAAGAGTGAAATCAGGGATGCGGATTGGTTTTCGGCCGATAAGCTGCCGCAGCTACCGCCCCCCTTGAGCATTGCCCGACAACTGATCGACGATTTTGTGCGCCGTCACAGCGGATAATCCGTGCTATAATTAGCTCATCTGGTCTAAAACAGGCTGAAAATGTGATTTTCGGCCGATAATCCACGACAAACCTATGGCAAAATCAACAACCCGCTACGTCTGCAGCGCCTGTGGCCGTACCACACCGAAATACATGGGACGCTGTCCCAAATGCGGCGAATTCGGCACCATGACCGAAGAAGTCATCGTGCCGGAGCAAACGACGACGAAGGCCACCAGACGTGTCAGCGCCATTTCCAGCGAGCCTCGCCGCTTGCGTGACATTGAAGCCGACCGCTACGAAAGGCTCAGCCTGCCGCTCAGCGAATTCTCCCGCGTCCTCGGCGGCGGTATCGTGCCTGGTTCACTCGTGCTGCTCGGCGGCGATCCCGGTATCGGTAAATCGACCCTGCTGCTGCAAGTCGCCGGCATCCTCGCCAACCAACACGGACGCATTCTCTACATCTCCGGCGAAGAAAGCCTGCACCAGATTAAAATGCGGGCAGACCGGCTCAGTATGCTGGCAGACGACCTCTTTCTCGTCACGGAAACGTCGATTGAAGCGATGCTGGACCATGTTGAGGCGATCAAACCCGTATTGATCATCATCGACAGCATCCAGACCACCGTCACCAATGATTCCAATTCAACGGCAGGCAGTGTCAGCCAGGTGCGCAAATGCGCCGGCATCTTCCAGGAAGTCGCCAAAGGCACTGGCGTAACGGTGTTTCTCGTCGGCCACGTCACCAAAGAAGGCGCCATCGCCGGACCGCGCGTACTGGAACACATCGTCGATGCCGTTCTGTATCTGGAAGGCGATCCGTTTCACAAATATCGCCTGTTGCGCAGCGTCAAGAATCGCTTCGGCGCGACCAACGAGGTCGGCGTTTTTGAAATGGTGTCGAACGGTATGGTTGAAGTACCTAATCCATCGGAGGCATTTCTGGCAGAGCGACAGGCTAACGCGCCCGGTTCCGCAATCGCTGTCACAATGGAAGGGACGCGCCCGCTGCTGGTCGAGATACAGGCCCTGGCGAGTTCGACCGCTTTCGCCAACCCGCGCCGCACAGCCAATGGCGTCGATTACAATCGTTTGTTACTCATTGCCGCTGTATTGGGCAAACGAGAGCGTATCAAGCTGTTCGACAAGGATTTGTTCGTCAACGTCATCGGCGGCCTGCAAATCAACGAACCGGCGTCCGACCTGGCAATTGCGACAGCGATCGCGAGCAGCACCAATGATCAGGCGATCCATGCAGATATGGCGTTCGTCGGTGAAATTGGATTGAGCGGCGAGTTGCGTGCAGTCAGCCAACTGGAGACGCGCATCAAGGAAGCGGCGAAGCTGGGTTTCAAACGCTGCGTGGTACCGCGTCGGCAAGCCAAACGGGTGCCTGCGCCGGACGGCATTCAGTTGATCGGCTGTTCGACGCTGGCCGATGTATTGGCGATTGCATTGATCAAGTGAGCATGATTAAGCTACGCTCTGTTTCGGCCGAATAGCAGATACCAGCCTATCCCCAACAAAACAACAAGCGAACCGAACAGCGCCAGAAACGCCGGGAGCAAACTCTGTCGCGTAACCGGCTCCTGGGCACGCTGCGCCAACACCGGGTTGGGCGTGGCCGTTGCCGCAGCCGCAATCGATTCAGCCACAGCCTGGGGTGGCGGTGGCAATGTCGGCTGAATCGGTGTCGGCGAAGGAATCGGTGTCGGTGGCGCAGTCGGTGTTGCTGTTGGCACCGGCGTACTCGTGGGGGCGAGCGGCATATCAGTCGATCCACCCTGGAAAGCAGGTTGCGGCACATCGCCGACGACAATTTCCTGGCCCAATTGCAGCAAAGCGCCACTTGCCAAGCCACTCACTGCGTAGAATTGGTCGAGTGTCAGGCCGTATTGAAGCGCGATGCTGCCCGGCGTATCACCGGCCACGACGATATGGATAAATTTGCCGTCCTCTCGTATTTTGGCGTTGGCAAATTGAGGCGGAATCAGGGGTTCGGCCGATTCCTTTGTCGCCTGCACCGGCGGCTCAGAACCCGGTTGATACCCAACTACCACTGCCTGCCCGACACTCAGCAGAGAATCCTTGTCCAGGGCACTGACTTCGTACAATTCACTTAAAGTCAAATCGTACTGAATGGCGATGCTGATCAGGGTGTCGCCCGACTCTACGCGATGAACATAACTACCGTCGGCCGCTAATTCGGCCGAATTGAATCGTTGTGCCGTCGAACTTGTTCGCTCACCACTGAGCTGCGTGTCATTCTGGTCTGCGTACCCGATCACGATTTCCTGGCCGACGCTGAGGAGCGATCCCGGCGTCACGCCGCTGACGGCATACAAATCGGCCAACGTCAGCTTGAAGCGCGACGCAATACCGATCATCGTGTCGCCCGGCTGCACAGCGTAGACAATACGACCATCGGACAGCGGTGTGGGCAATGGAACCGGCGTCGGTGGTGTAGTTGGTGTCGGACTCGGCCCCGGTGTCACCGTCGGCTGCGCCGGAGGGGGAGGCACATCGGCAACCGTACCGGCTTTGTACGCTGCGCTCAATTGCGCAGTCAAATCGAGGTAAGTATTGCCAAATTCATTGCTCGGCTCGATGTGCGATCCTTCCGGCCATTCGTTAAACGAGGTGATGATCAGCATATCGGGATTACTGGCCGCAGCACCGTTGAAACTGCGCTGATAATATGCGCCCCCTTCACGGTCGCGTGAAAAGGCATCGCTGCGTGGCAACAGCGTGTCATTCCAGCCCGGCATGGCTGTTGCGACCCACAAAGCACCAAATGAACGTGCTGTCGCACCCCAGTTGGCGGCTGTCGAAGCTGGATCGGCCGACCAGGCAATGTTGTACAGATGCAAACCGTCAAATACAGAAAGGTAGTCGGTATTGGCCCCTTCGGCGATCCAGTACGAACTGTAGCCCGGATCGGCAGCAGCGCGGATGTAAGCCCAATCGTCCACTGAAAGCGCCCAATTGGCCCAGAAGAAGATTACCGGCTTGCCGTTGAAACGCAGGTAAGCGGGATGTTGCGCATGGGTTGCCAGCAATGTCTGCAGCGCCACGATGCGATCTTCGTTACTGCTCATAAACGTGACCGGCTCGAAATCGACGGCGGCGTAAAAGCCGTTGGCGGCAGCTGTATCGAGCAGCGTACGAAAATTGGGTTCCGTTTGCTGCGACGCGTCAGGCCCGTACCAACTCTGCACAAAACCATCAATGCCGGCTCCTTTAGCCTGAGCTACCTGGCGTTGAATGGTGCCGGCGTCAGATGAATAGTACGGCGATGGATTGGAATACGGCGTTTTGCCGGGGCCAAACGAACTGGGATCGTACCAGGCGTAATAAAAAGCAAGGACGAGCCGATTGCCCTGTGCTTCGGCCGAATCACGCGCCAGCCAGGCAATCACGATGAGGGCAAACAAAACCGCGCACCACATCACAGCGCGCCGTGTTTGACTTAATAAGCTTACGAATAATGACATACCCACCCAATTGTAATCTACCACCCAATGCGACGGCTACGATACATGCTTGAGCACGCGCACAAATGAGTATCCGCTCACGAAATACAGCAGTGAAGATTGTCACTTGTCACCTCAATCCGATGACCTTCTTATCTTCTCTTGTCACTGCCATCCATCCGCAGTAAGATTCACTAAACTGAAACGGAGAAATCATGATGGAGCCTGAATACATCACCATTTTAGAAGGGCCGACGCCGGATTTTAGAGCGTCACCGGAGTTGTGGAATTTATCAGTTTTTGAAGGTCCGCAGCCGATTGACATCGCGTTTTGTCGGCTACGCACAGCGACCGGGGCAGACATCCGCGCCCGCTGCACAGATGCATGGGTAGACGGGCGTGCGGTTCAGCTCGATTTTCCGGATGAAATGCGGTTGCGACAACAACTCGATGTTGCGGCAATGCGGCTGATTTCGGCCGATGACGGTGAAGAACTCCATCTTTGGCTGCGCACACCGCTCGAAATCGTCAACGCCGATGTGGATGTGGATGACGGATTCGACGAAGACGATGACGAGGATACCGATTTTTTCGGTTTCTAAATGACGATGAGCGAACAAGAGAAACTGTTCGATTGGCGATCACAGCGAGGCGAGACATTTTACGCCGACGGCAAGGCAGTCACACCGGTTTCGCGAGCGCTGACGCTGCGATTCGGCCGCTGGGGAGCCGCAGTCTGGAATCGGCCGATTTATCTGGAAATTGATGACAATAGCCAGATCAGTCGCGAACAAATTCCCAACCTGACCCTGATCGGTCAACTAGTCAGTCTCGCCGCCGCGATCATCATCGGCATGATCACCTGGCTAATAGTGAAGATTTATCGCACCTGGTAAGTAATTACTCTGTACTGTAACAAAAGAAGCCTAGCTTTTTCATCTGGGGCAAACGCTACTCATAACAAAAGCTAGGCTTCTGAAAACTTCCGTTACAATGCAGTAATAAAGGCGGAAGGTAGAAAGTAGTCATTTTCCATCCTTTCCGGGAGATATTATGAGTGAAAACGGACCTATCGTACGTGGAACATTTCAGTCGGCAGCCGAAGCAAAAGATTTTCTGCAAAAAATGGTCAATATTGCCAAGCCGGATCACGTTTTCAGCCATCCGGTAACAGCCGGCGACAAAACTGTGATCACAGCATCGGAGACGTTTGCGGCATTGGGTTTTGGCTACGGTGGCGGCAGTTCAGATCGTGGGGCAGACGTGGCGGGTGACGATTCGGCCGAAAGCAGTCACGATGAAGGCGGCGGCGGTGGCGGCGGCGGCACCATCCTCAATCGACCGGTCGCAGCCATTGCAGTTGGCCCGGATGGTATCGAAGTGCAACCTATCATCGATCCGACCAAAATCATCATCGCCTTCTTCACAGCGATGATCACGATTTTGACGTTCATGTCGCGCATGAAACAATTCACCGTTGCTGAAAAACCAATCAAGGTTACTATCCCGCAGCCCGAAGTCGTCACAGTGCCCGAACCAAAGGTCGTTGTCAAAGAAGTCAAAGTTCCTTACATCGTCAACACCAAGACGAGTCTGTCTGAACAGGAACCGGTATAGATTATTTAGCTTTTACCATAGGGGGTCAATGAATCCTCGCTGGTCACTCCCCTTTCACAATGAGTAGCGTAAAGACGCATCTCGATGCGTGGAGCCGCCGCAGCCTGTTCTGGTTTGTGGCGGCTTTGTTGATCTACGTCCTCGCCGCAGGGTGGATGACAGATGAAAAATCGCTCGCTCCCCATTATGTCTACCTCGCTGACGCCCTGCTCCACGGCCAGATCAACCTCATTGAAACCAGCAATCTGTACGACTTGCTGATTGCGCCGGATGGCCGCGCTTATGTGGCCGGATCACCGCTGCCCGCCGTGCTTCTGATGCCATTTGTGGCACTTTTCGGCAATGATTTTGCCGATGTGCTGCCCAGCATCATCCTCGGCGCACTCAATATTGCTCTGGTGCAATACCTGTTTCGCAAACGGTGGCTGACGCTGCTGTTCGCGGTTGGCACGCCGTATTTGTATATGGCCGCACTTGGTTCGGTGTGGTTACAAGCCCATCTCGTTGCGATCACATTTGGCTTATTGGCTCTACTGGCAGCACTGCGCTGGGATCGCTGGTTTGTTGCCGGGCTGTTCATCATGCTCGCAGGAATGGCGCGACCAACGATGTTGTTCGGTGCAGCATTTTTCGCCGTCTATCTGCTGCTGACACGGCGCAACCGTCCGTGGCTGCGCCAGATGGTGCTGCTGATTGTGCCGTTGCTGCTCGGCGTGTTGCTGCACAGTGGGTACAATGCAGTGCGTTTCGGCCGACCACTCGATTTCGGCTACCAGTACACGGCCGGCGCGCCCAATGTCATCGCCGCCTACGCCGAATACGGCGGCTTCAATCCGCACTTCCTCGGCTGCAATCTGTTCGTATCGCTGTTCAATCCGCCTCTAATCAACGGCAACGCACCCGCCGTATTATCTGATGCCTGCGATCATCTGCTCGCCGGCGTCGACTTCGACACTGTGGCGACCACGGCCTTTGAACCTAACCCGATTGGCATGAGCATTTTTCTCGTCACGCCCGCCTGTTTCCTGCTGCTTGCCGCGCTACGCCGCACACCACTCACTATCGCGGCCTGGGTTGGACTGTTAGCGACGATGATCCCACTCTGGCTCTACCATAACACCGGATCGTCGCAATTCGGCTATCGCTACTGGTTCGACGCCGCTCCGTTCTGGCTGCTGTTGCTCGCTGAAAACGATCCGACCGATCTCGTGAAAAGCGGACAGGCCAATCGCCTTGTACGTATTCTCGCCAAACTCAAATGGCCGCTGATCGCGTTGTCAATCATCATTGCTGTTTGGGGCTTTTTGTGGATGTATCAGTTGTTTGTCGGATTCGGCTGGTGGGAATTGCTGTGGCAGCCGGGCTTGCGTCAGTAGCAAGAAAAGCGGTGCGTGACTTCTAACGCAACTCCTACATGGAACAGTTGTTCCGATCATTGCGGTCAACTAGAATAAGTTAAACACGAACACCATGTATTGCATGGTTTTTCACAATCGGGTCAAGGATATACCACTATGAGTGCAACGCAATCGACAGGTACAGCACCGGTCGTCCCTTTACGTGGCGGCGCGGTTTTTCCCGGAAAGGTTCAGGAAATTGCAATCGGCCGAAAACAATCCTACAACGCCGCCAGAGTCGCTTTCGAAGAATCATTGCCCATTCTGGTCCTGGTACAGTACGACGGCTCAATTGAACACCCCGACGCCGACGATCTCACCCCAGTAGGCATTCTGGCAACCGTGCTGGCGCTCAACGAAACCCAGCAGCACGGCACGCAAATGCGCGTCCGTCTCGAACGCCGTGTACTCTTCGACAGCCTTGTCCAAACCACGCCCTATCTGACCGGACAATACAGCCCGCTGCCGGAAGACACACGCGCTCCAGATGATTTGATGGCGGAAGCAATTGCATACGTCGAAGAATACGCACACATGCTCGGTGAAGTCAACCGCCGCCTGCTTTCCAACCTGCGCAGTTATCGCACGGCCGGCAATCTGGCCGATTACATCGCCGGTCTGCTCAGCATGCCGCTGGAAAACGAAATCGATCTGTTGGTGGAAGCTGATGGCGTCGCCCGACTGGTTCTCATCGTCGAATATCTGGAACAGGAAATTCGCATTGCCGATGTGCGCAACAAGATTCAGCAGGAAGCGCGTGCCGGCGCTGACAAGGCACAACAGGATTTCATGCTGCGTGAGCAGATGAAAGCAATTCAGCGTGAATTGGGCGAAGATACGGTCAGTTTTGTCGAAGAACTACGCAACAAGATCGCCGATCTGCCACTGCCGGAACTGGTAAGGGAACGAGCGGGAAAGGAATTGGCACGCCTGGAACGTGCGGGAGACCATTCGGCCGAATCAGGTGTCATCCGCACCTATCTCGAATGGCTGACCGAACTGCCATGGGGCATCGCTACCGAAGACAATCTGGACATCGATCACGTGCGTGCCATTCTCGACGAAGACCATTACGGCCTGGACGATGTCAAAGATCGCATTGTCGAATACGTCGCAGTGCGCAAATTGGCCGGCAACGCCATGAAAGGGGCCATCATCAACCTCAACGGCCCGCCCGGCGTCGGCAAAACATCTATCGCGACATCAGTTGCGCGTGCCATCGGCCGAGAAGTTGTGCGCATCAGTTTGGGCGGTGTGCGCGACGAAGCCGAGATTCGCGGCCATCGCCGTACCTACATTGGCGCCATTCCGGGTCGCATCATCCGCTCCCTGCGCGATGTCAAGACGAGTAACCCCGTCATCGTTCTCGATGAAATCGACAAAGTCGGCAGCGATTGGCGCGGTGATCCCAGTGCCGCACTGCTCGAAGTACTCGATCCGGAGCAAAATCACAGCTTCACCGATCATTATCTCGAAGTGCCGTACGATTTAAGTCAGGTCATTTTTATCACGACATCCAACACCACACGCACTATTCCACTGCCATTGTACGACCGCATGGAATCGATCACAATGCCCGGCTACATCGAAGATGAAAAGGTGCAGATTGCACAAAATTACCTGATCCGGAAGCAGGCCAGTGGGCATGGCGTCGCCACTACCGACATCAACTTTAGCGAAGCCGCAATTCGCAAGTTAATTCACAATTACACGTACGAAGCCGGTGTGCGCCAGTTGGAACGGCAAATCGGCACCTTGATCCGCAAAATCGCCGTTTCTGTCGCACGCGGTGAAAGTGGCCCATTCACCATTGACGAGGCGTATATCCTGGACCAACTCGGTCCGGAAAAGGTGAGCTACGGTGTCGCGGAGGAAGAGGATGAAATCGGGGTTGTAACCGGTTTGGCAGTCAGCGCAAATGGCGGTGACTTGACCAAAATAGAGGTCAGTTTGAGTGAAGGCAACGGACGGCTGGTGCTGACCGGCTCATTGGGCGATGTGATGAAGGAGTCGGCTCAAGCGGCGTTGACCTATGCACGTGCCAATGCCCGTACCCTCGACCTCAACCCGGCTGTATTCGACAAGACCAACATCCACATTCACTTTCCAGCTGGGGCGACGCCAAAAGACGGCCCCAGTGCCGGAATAGGCGTTACCACGGCATTGATTTCAGCGTTCACGCAGCGCCCGGTGCGCAAAGATGTGGCGATGACAGGGGAAGTCACTTTGCGCGGCAAGGTGCTGGAGATTGGCGGTCTCAAGCAGAAAACGATTGCCGCCCACAGGTCAGGTATCATGACAGTGATCATACCGCAGGCGAATGTAAAACAGATTCCTGACCTGCCGGAACAGATTCGCGCAGAAGTGACGATTATTCCGGTAGAGCATATTGAAGCAGTGCTGGATGTCGCGTTGTTAGCAGCAACGGGGGAACCGTGGGGCGGTCACTTGCCGCACGCAGAAGACGAAACACGTGTGCCATCTGCGCCGCCACTTACAGACAGTTCGGCCGAAAGGCGACCGGCTGCTTGATAGAGGACGGAAGCCGAGTTTTTTAGAAAAACTCGGCTTCTCAGCTTTTCTATTCTAGTGGGCGAATGGGTCGCGTGCCGATTTGCAGTTCAATGACATAATCTGCCAGAGGCGTCGGTTGATCGGCATTATCCGGATACGGTTCAACGGCTATCAATGAGAAGATGTAGCCCGGCAACAACTCACCGGACCCTTCCTGCTGCCCGGCTACAAGTCGCAATGTACCTGTTTCCACGGGTTGCTCAGGTAAGAACAACTGCAGTTCAACCGTTACCGCACCTGACCAGACACAATCGACGTCGGTCGGACAACGCGAATCTTCCAATACGGCGCTAAACGTCACGTATAACTCGTCTGTAGCCAGGTAGGCCGTTTGTTCGTAGCCGAGCAAAAACGGTTGATCCAGTTCGGCCGAAACTTCCGGTTCTTCTGGCGGGGCGGCGGGTTTACTGTTCGATTGCGCCTCGGCCGAATCTCCACTCCCAATTTCAACTGACTGTGGTTCGGATGTCGTCACCATTGGTCCTTCCGGTGTTGCTGTCGGTGGTGGCGGTTGTGTTGCCGCTGCCGTGACGAGTGCGCTGCCGGATTCGGCCGAATCAGTCGCCGCAACCGGTTCATCGCCTTGCGTCGTTGTACACGACACGAATAACAACAACCCAATCGGAACTATCAGCCAATGAAAACGTTGCAACATATCAAATCTCCTCGCACGCTATTAAAGCAGCGCGTCTACATCTATAACGCTGACCGAACGCTGACAGTTCCCGATTCCAATTCATCAGGCATCATCCTGAGGGCCGTCGTCCTCAGCGTCTCGCCGGGCTTGCGCCGTCCAGGTGGTTCCGATTCCAGCGCCAATAGCAACACCAATTGCGATACCAACAGCTATATTGCCCATCGCCGCACCGAGCGCTGCGCCGATGCCGATTCCAATTGCCATACCAACACCCATTTTACTCTGTGATTGGTTCTTGTCACTCATGATTTTCTCCTTACTTTTCAGTTGTGAACCGGTTTCTCATTCCGGATCAGGTTCAAAAATGTCTTCAATTTTTCGGCCGAACAGCGCTGCAATCTTGAACGCCAACGGCAAACTGGGATCGTATTTGCCGCGTTCAATAGCGTTAATTGTCTGACGCGATACATCGAGCCGTTCCGCCAAATCCGCTTGCGACCAGTTGCGTTCTGCGCGGAGTACCTTGAGCCTGTTGTTCATCGGTATCTCCGTTCAATGGCAGTCAGAGCAATGCCCCAAATCGCAATCATCAGCGGAAAGATGAAGGTCCACGACAAGCGTGGCAATCCCGCGTTCTCCAGAAAGCCATACGCAAATGTGATCATGCCGGTTGCACCGGCAGCGATGGCAATCGCGTTGAGCTGCATCTTTTGCATAAACTCATCGATGCTGTTGAGGTAACGGATGAAAGCACGCAAGGCAAACGCGGCGGGAATCACCGGCAACAAGGCAATTGGTATGCGCCAGATTGTTTCTTCCATTCGGCCGATGAGCCACACCGACACAATTACAAGCACAACGTAAAATCCCATCGCCACGATCATTTGTCGCATATATGTCCGATTAGCTGCTTTCATATCTCGCTCCTGTCAACCACGTTGTACATTTTGTAAAGTCTACTTTACATATAGTATAACGACAAATTCAGGATTGTCAAGCTTGCTTTACAAATTGACAATATTCTTTTACAAGTAAAAAGGAGAGCAGACGAGTGTCAGGTTATAGTTAGCAGTAGTAGATCATAAACTGCTTACAAGCGGATCGGACAAGACGGGAGCCAAAGCACGCCACAAAGCGCCATCCTGCCGTGCGCCGCGCCGGTCGAGGTCGCTCGTCGCCAGGATGATACCGTCATGGCAACGCGCAGACAGGCCGCGCACAAGTCGCGCCAGCAATTCATTGCGAATGTCAATTTCCTCAGCCATCGTCCATGCCCGCTCCGGGTTCCAGCTTTGCGCCAACACAAACGCATTGCTCAACGGCTGGCGTGGAATGTCCCACCAACCGCTGGCGGCTGTATCGAGCCAAACCTGGACACGTGCCGCCTGTGACCGTAGCAGAAAACCGTAAATGGTGGTGATTACAATGCCGTCCGGATCAGGCGGATCGCCGGTATCTGGTGGATTGCTGGAAATCAAGCCCTGATTGATGCTGTTGAGGAATGCCTGGCCGATAGCCGCCGGCGTGTTCAAACCCAAACGTGACCCGGATTCGACCAGATAGCTCGCGGTGCGCACAAGCCAGTCACATACCGCAGCACCGGCGATGTCCGGTTCCGGTTGGAAATCGCGCCCAGCGAGCAAATCGTTGAATAGTTGATAGATAAATTGATCGAGTGGGTACGCCCCGCCGTTCTCTGCCAGCCAAACGCGTATTTTGTCGACGAGCGTCAGCAATTCGACTCCGATACGGTCTGCGATGGGTTCAGTTAATTCGGCCGAATCGTGCAAGACCAGTGTATTCGGCCGATACAAATGTTGTGTCACCAGCGCCGCCCGTGCCGGATCCAGCCCGGCAATCGACAATGTCAACGCCTCCGCCACATCAAACGTCGTCGGGAAAATGCCCCAATCGGGATGAGCCAACGCCAACCAGGTCAACCAGGCACGGACGCGCGGCTCCTCGCGCGGACTGGCACGACGGCGCACCGCGTTTGTCGGCAGCCCAACCTGCTTGAGAGCTTGCGTCAGGCTGTAGCGTACAGCACCGTCGAGATACGGCGCAATAATGGCGATGTCGCGGGGGTGGAAGCCTTTTTCGTAGACAAGTTTTGCCAACTCGTCCGCCAATGCAAAAACCATTTCACGGCGGTATCGTTCGCTGATAACGCTGATCACACCAGTCTGTGCTGTCGTCACGGCCTGCGGCACAGGCACGCCTTGCAACGCCCCTTTGACAACGGCAGCCAGCGCGTTAACGCTGTCCTGCGCCGTAAAGCTCTCAGTAAATACAAAGGTTTCTGTGGCGACTTTCTCAAAATCGGCCGAACCGACCGGATCAGCCGCCAGAAAACGCCGGTAGCCGCCGTCCGTATCGTACACAATCGTCGTCGAAACTGTTTTATCCAGCAACTGCGCGATAAACGCCTGACCTGCCGGCGTCTGTTCTTCCACATTGTCGACGATTAAATGGCGGAAGCGCTCACTGAAATAGCGCGAGAATTCCGGATGTGCCAAAACATGTTGATTGAACGTCGCCGTTGTCAACGATAGGTCGAGCAAGTTGTTGTCCAGGCAGCGCTCGCGAAACGCAATTGCCGCATCACGCGCCTGCATCAAATTACGCACGTGATCGGGTTCACCCGCCCACGTATCGATCTGGCGCTGTGTCGCCGCGAAAATATCGAGATTGTTGAGAGCAGCACGATTAAGTGTGTCGAGCAACTGACTGACAATTTGCTGGGGTCGCAATCGCAGATCGACGAATGCACCACTGTCGAGCAGGGGCTGAATCGTCTGCCACATTAGCAGTTGCGCCAAATCGTAACCGAGAAAAGTCGGAGGTCGGAATGCGGCGGCGAAACCGGCGTCGCGTGCCACCAGCGGCCAGAACAAGATCACCATTTCACGCGCCAGTTGACTGTAGTGAACCAGCTTGAGTTCAGCAAAAGAGCCGATGTCAGAACTGCGTATTGTGTCGCTGAAGCTGTCGCGTTGCGCCGGATCGCCGACGAGGACGAGGATGGTGTAAGCCGGTTCGCCGGCACGCAGCAGGTGCAACAAACGCTGTTGCACTGCTGTCGTTTTGCCCGTGCCGGCACGCCCATTGATAAAGAGGGTCAAGTTGTCACGGTCGTTTGTCGCCGTTACGACCGCTTGCTGCAATGGAGTTAGCGCGTTCTCGTCGAGGAGCATGGTCAATTCGGCCGAAACCTATCCCTGCAAAAATCGCAACTGCACGTCGCCGACAGCAATCACATCACCGTCGGTCAATTGCGCCCCGTAATCCGGAACAGGAAGATCATTGATAAACAATTGCGGGGCGTCGATTTCACCAAAAATGCGATAGACGACGCCGTCCTGAATAACAGTTGCCTGAATGCGAGCCACGTCCGGATCGTCGACCAATGCCAGATCGGCCGTCGGTGCGCTGCCAATGAGGAATTCAGGCCGTGAGACGGCAACACGCTGCGGCAGCTCCGTTGCCGTGCGCAGTAGTTCAAATTGGGCTGTACCGGACACAGGCGGAGCCGGCGGCGGTGGCGCTTGCTCCGGTTGCGTTGTCGGCTCGGACACAGGCGGTGTCGTCGCCTCGCTTTCCTGATCGACAATGCGGGTCGGTTCGGCACGCTGTTTGGGCCGCGGATTGGGATCGACGTATTTCGGCCGATTGGCACGTTCGCGCATGCGGCGCAGTATCGTACGCACCAACCACACAATCACAATGACGACCACTACTCCGAGCAAAATCAACCCGATTAAACCGGCCGTAGTCAGTGGTGTACGCAAGGATTGCGGAACGCTGGCTTCGCCTTCGCTGACCATCAGAAGCAAATCATCTGTCCGTGCCTGTTTCCCGTCAGCATCTTCAATGATGAGCGCAATCGTGTTGAGACCTGTCGTCAACCCGCTAATTTCGGCCGAAAAGTTATCGAGCCGCGCCGGGTCAATTTCCGGTCCGGGCTCACCGTTGACAACGAGCTGCGCGGCAGCGATAGTGCGGGCCGTGCCGTCCAGCCAACCGGATTCAGTCGTAAAGTGCAAGCGCAGTTCGTCACCAGGAGTCGGCATTGACACAGTGTACGTTTCGGCCGAATCGCCGTTCTCGTCCGTTGGCGGCTCATTGGTGAAGACGATGGTGGGAATATCACCGGGAATCGTGACTGTGGTCGTGGCAGCCGGCACTTCGGGCATGTCAGGCAAACTCAGCGTAACGTCAAAAGTACCGGCAGCCGGTTCCGGCACGATGTAACGCACAATCGTATTGCTGCGCGTGGCCGCGATGCGATTCCAGATGTCGGAAACCATTTCCGGCTCGTCCAGAATTCGGCCGATGCCGCCTGTCTGAGCCGACAGATCAGCGAGAAATTCCCGCCCGGCAGTGGTGGCAAATTCGCCTAGATCTACATTATCGACGGCAATTGTGTGGATTGGAATACCCAACTCAACAGCACGCGCAATGACGGCATCCGGCTCCGCTTCGCTGACCGCATCTGTGCCGTCCGTAAACAGCACGATGGATGGCCGCAGTTCCGGCAACGGCTGCGACCCGGAAACATCATCGAGCAGTGCTGACAAGGTGTCGATCAATGCAGTCGGCCCCGCATCCGTATCCGGTGGCTGTGTGCGGAATTCGTTTTCCACCCCATTAATAAAATTGGTCGGAGCCAACAGTTGCACTGGTTCACCTTCACCGACGCGATAAACCACGACGTAGTCAACCTGGTCTTTCATGGTCGGTTCCGATGCAAAATTCAGAATTGCATCTTGCAGCGCCGGCAAACTGTCTGCGACACCGGGCGGCAAGTCAAGCAGTAGCACTGTGTACGTACCGACATCGACATCGCCAATGAGACGCACATCATCTACTATCGTGCCGTCATGCGTGACAGCGATGAACTGGCGAGTCAGATCGAGCATCTCGCCCGACCCGTCGCGTGCATTGACCTGTAAATCGACGCCGGGAAATGCATCAATTCCGGCTACGTCGATCAACAATGTCGGTGCCGGCGTCGGTTCGGGTGTAGGCGTTGCGTCTTCACCATCCTCACCGTCTTGCGCAGCAACCGGTAGCAAGATGAGGAACGACAGGGCAATGAAAAGGATTATTGCAAAGAGTGACCATTTTGTGCGGGACATAGGTGCTCCAAACGATTGAAATGACGGCACAGAAACGATACAGCTACTTGGGTTAGCTGTCAAGAAACGTTGCCGGTTGCAGACGCGGCTGTCAGGTTGTCTGCAATGAGCGGGAAAGATAGTGATGTGAGGCGGTGTGGATAAATCCGACAGAGCGGTAGAGAGCGACGGCGGGCTGATTGCTACGCCATACGCCGAGGTTGACGGTGCGCACCTGCTTGCGGGCTAACCGGTCGAGTGTTGCGACCAACAATTTTCGGCCGAATCCCTGTCCCTGCATCGCTGTCAAAACGCCTAACGGCTCCAATACGGCGACGGCGGTCTGAGGAAAGCGCACCCAGATGACGGCAACTGGTCTGCCATCGTGTTCGAGAAAGAGGAATTCGTCCGCAATATGCAGATCGCTCCAGACATCATCATCGGTCTCCCAGGGCTGGTACCAGGGATGAGACCGGAAAGCGTCCTCATACAGCGCACGGAAACGGGGAATGGCGATTTCCAACGGGTATTGACTAAGACGAGCAACGCTGCCTGACAATGGCTTCAGATTGCGTTTGGTCATGGTCCACTCTTCGTGACCGGGTTCATAACCACGTTGCAACAGAAAACGCGCTTCGGCCGAATCGAGTCTTCCCACCGCAGCCGAAATCTCCTTGAACGCTCTGTTCTGCTTCGATATATGGGCATGGGCGTGCGCGAGCAGTGCGGAAGCGTAACCCTGGCGACGCTGCGCCGGTTCTGTGTATAGATGCATCTCGGCAATGTGTTGCAAGCCGGGCAAAGGGTAAAATGCAGCGACGGCGACCGGTTTAGGGCTTCCCATCACCCACCCCACCGCACCGCTCACGGGATTTGGCAGCGCAAACTGCCTTGTATCGGCTGCTGTTATCGGCCGAATCGAGGCCAAGGCGGAAGACGGAAGGCGGAAAGCGGAAGAGGACGCTTCATCCCTCATAATTCATCCATCGTCACGCAGAATGGCATAGACGCGCAAATCCTGTGGTTGATTGTCTACCTGCACGTAACCGCGCATTGTGCCTTCAAACGACATGCCCGCTTTTTCCATGACGCGCCACGATGCGATGTTTTCCGGGCTGCAAAAGGCATGAATGCGATGGCATTGCATTTGTTCAAAGCCAAATTCGATAAATGCGCGAGCAGCTTCTGTGCCGTAGCCAACTCCCCAATAAGCACGTGCCAGCGCGTAACCGATTTCGGCGCGCCGGTGCTGCGGTTGCCAGGAAACAAAGCCCCCTGTACCGATGCACACACCATCGGCCGAACGCTCCAGTGCCCATACAGCGACCTCACCGGCTGCGTATTGGTCGAGAACAGCTTTGATGTATGCTTTCGATTCGGCCGATGTGCGGTGTGTGGACCAAAGTGTGTAGCGGCTGACTTGCGGATCGGACGCATAAGCGTAAACGGCGTCGATATCCTCGATGCGCAGTTTGCGCAGCCGTAGCCGCTCTGTTGTCACTTCAGGCAAGTCACCAAAAACGTTCTGAATGGGCATGAGTACCTTTTTTTCGGAACACATTCGGCCGAAAGCTTGTTTTCGGCCGAATTGCATCATCATCCACAATTGTAACGCGTTCAGCGACCGGCAACATCCTCAGCGAGTAAGTCGGCAGAAATCGACGAATCGCACAACGGCAACTATGAGGACGATGTCGGACAGGGTCAAATCGGGGTTGATTCGGCCGAATAAGCCTGCTACAGTGTAGATTAGCTCGGCAAAACCTGTTTTATTCGGAGCGACAGAGATGAACAATGAAGCATTGACGCAGAAATTGATTGAACATGCAAAACAAGATGATACGTTTAACGTACTGGCGCTAGCCAGTCAACATCCCGATTCGGCCGAGGCGATCGGCGCTCTCAATGCAGCCATACGCCACTTCTACTGGCAGGAACCAAATCTGGCTATGATCGTCAAGTTGAGTTGGGCCGGCATTCAGTGGGCGCTGCATTTGGGCGCGACGGAATACAACAGTGAAACGGCGTATGCTGTCCTATCCGGCGCAAAGGGCCTGGCGTACAATCTGGCATCGTTTGTCTGGCCCGGCTGGGGCAAACCCGATTTGGGCGTCGATGCGACTGCACTGGCACTGGGGCGAGAAGCGGCACAGGTTAATCTGCAACTAGCGCATGTTTTGGAAAAGGGGCCAGTACCGTTGAGTCGTGCATTGTGGCTGGTCGCCGCTTATGAATTGAACAATGGCAACTACAGTGCAGCGGCGCAACGGTTTGGTGATGCGGCGCAGGCGGCTGAATCGGCCGATTCAGAGTCCGATCTCCTGCTCAATCGAGCATACGTTTGTCTGGCGAACTTGCTGGCCGATCAATCGGTCGAATCACAAACTGCGTACGATGAAGCACTCGACAAATTAAACGCAGTTGAACACGGCGCGGAGTTTGTAGAGCAGGTCGCCACTGCACGGCGCATCTTCTCATGACAGCCATTTGCACAAGCGATCAAAAAAGGGCTTCTCTAATCGAGAAGCCCTTGCGAATATCTGAGTTGTCGCGCGTTAGTTTCGGCCGAAAATACGCAGCAAGAACAGGAACAAATTGATGAAGTCGAGATAGAGCGACAACGCTCCCGAAATCGCGATGCGCGAAATCGTCGTCTCCACTTCGCCGTTGGGATTGTAGACCAACGCTACCGTCATCTTCTTGATACGCTGCGTATCAAACGCCGTCAAACCGAGGAATATCGCCACACCTGCATACGAAATCAGCCAGTAAAGCGCTTCATTCCTCAAAAACCAGTTCGCGAACGAAGCCAACAGAATACCGATCAACCCCATGAGCAAAAACGTACCCATTTTCGTCAGATCCGTTTTCGTCGTGAACCCAATCACACTCATCAGCGCAAACATGCCGGCCGTAATGGCAAACACAGAAGCGATACTGGTAGCCGTATACGCGAAAAAGATGGTCGAGAACATGAGGCCGTTTATACTTGCATACACCAGGAACAACGTCAATGCTATGTGCGGTGGAAAGCGCCATGCGCCCGCCGCTACGGCAAAAACCAGCACGAGCTGACCGATGATGATGCCAAAGAAAAGAATCGAGTTAGAGAAAATCGCGTTCAGTAGTGTCGGCGAATTGTAAACACCCCAGGCTACAACAGCCGTCAAAAACAAGCCCAGTGTCATCAATCCGTAAACACGCTTCATGACATCCGAAACCGTTTCATTGACCTGGGTTTCTGATACAGTTGCCTGAATATTGGGTATTTCCTGAGATAACATGTTTTTCTTCCTCTCACAAAATAAGATATCGGTCTAGGACACCATACAAACCATCAAATCCTGTACGTTGTAGATTTCGACTTTAAGCTGACAAAGGAGTGATGGTACAAGGTTAGTATATCACACTGTCATTTCGGAAAACACGACTTTGATGTTACGGTAAACTGTAGCTGCCAAAGCCGAACTGCATAACCGACATGACAAAACGATCGGGCGCAATGCAATTTGCGGCACCCGATCGTTTACTGACAATAAATCGATACGTCCTGTCAAAGGACTGAATGTGATGTTACTGCCGTCAATGGACTCAGGCAGCAGGTAGAGTTTGGCGACGATGCTTGGCAATCAGATAAATGCCGCCGCCAATCAACAAGACCGGCCACAAAACACCGAGCACGTTGTTGAAGATCAGTAACTCAAAGAAAGCTCCAAGTCCGGCCATAATCCAGAACAGGACGCGGATAGCCGAACGCAAACCGTGTTTCATGTCTTCGTCATTGCTATAACGATTGATGTAAAGTAGCGCCCACAAAACTGAAATAGGCAACAGCGGCCAGGCGTAAGCCCATGCTTCAAAGTGGTCAAACATGTTCATGAAGAAAAACATGCCGCCCAGAGTGAGTAGAACTGCTCCGGGGATTGTCAACCATGCCCATGTTTGATTGTCGCCCGGTTCCATGTTACGCGCCGGCCACAGCATGAGCGCTCCAGGAATGACAAACCACAACGGCCATAAGAATTGACCCAATGAAAAGCCGGTGAACAAGCCGAGCAAGTTAACGAATAACAGGGCAGCACCGGCACCAATCAGCACTTTGCCCAGTGTACGGCGGTCGTCGCCTCTACTGGTCAAATGTGTGGTGGTTTCATTTTCAACTGCAATTATGTCTTTTTCTTCGATTTTTAGAATTTCGATCTCGTCGTATTCCTTGGTCATTATTCGCCTCCGGAAATCTGTGTAGATCAATACGCGACCTGTGCAGAAAAGTTGCACAAATGAAAAGCCTATCGAACCAAATCGGCCGATAGGCATAATACCGTCGCTATCTTTAACTGTTTTATCGCCGACTGACTGCCGGCACTCGCTCACGCCGGAAGGGGTTCGCTGTGCAAGGGTGCGAACTCGATTTCAAGTACGCCATCTACCAGACGACCGGTACGCGTACGCCGCTTGGCAAGGACTGTGGGCAGTATCATTTCACGCTTGAAGTTACCGACTGTAATGAACATTTCATCGCCGCGCTTGCGCAATGTCACGTCACCACCGCTGACAAAGGGCAGCGGTAAACGCAACATGTAAGCGCCGTCTTCCAGTTCAACGACTTCCTGTAACATGCCTGTGTAAAAAATCTGTCCGGGGTCTGCGTCACCAAAGCAATCGGTAGCCAATTGAGCCAGCGCTTTCAACCCCACGACTTCGTGGGCATAATACGGCGCTGTCCAGATCGGTATCGGCCGAAATGAATCCTCGATGTAACGCAAATGCTTTTGTTGAATCTCATACCGCTTTTGATAAAACTCGCCTTCATCACCCATTTCCGGCAAGACGCGATTGACCACCACACTATCAACCGGATAGTTAAACAACCCCAGGTAACTGACAGCGCGTTGCGCTTCACGTACGACCATTTTTTCCGGCTGAACGACGACGCGATAGCTGGTGATTTCCGGATCACTAAGCGTTTCACGCAGTTCTGCCGTCGCCGCATCCAGTTTCTCCAGCGCATTGAGCACATCCATCGGCCCTTGCAAGAAACGTCCAGCCAGCGGTTTGAGCGATTTGCTGATGCGCCCCTGAAAACGAAAAGCCTGCGCCGCGTACCAGCGAAATGTGTCCGGCAGCGTCAAAAGACGGATCGTTTCACCGGTCGGTGCCGCATCGATGATAACGCGGTCAAAATCAGCATCCTTCGCCTGTTTGTTGATATGCAGGAGAGCGACAATTTCGTCCATGCCGGGGATAGCGGACAATTCATCTGCCATGACACGGTCGAGACCTTTGTCAGACGCTACAAATCCGGCGACATATTCCTGCAAGACATCCCAATATGCGACCATATCGGCAATGGCGCTGATTTCTTGCGCCCACAGGTTTTCGGCAACGCGTACCGGCTTGTGACTGAGATCGATGTCAAGTGAATCGGCCAGACTGTGGGCAATGTCAGTGCTGGCTACGAGGGTTTTATAGCCTAATTGCGCACTGCGCAATGCAGTGGCAGCGGCTGTCGTCGTTTTGCCTACGCCGCCTTTGCCCAGATAGAGGATGATACGCATGAATGCTCCTAACGATAGATTTGTTCTGTAACCTATACGCACATCGGCCGAATCTGTTGCGTCGGCTTGTGTAATTCTAACAGGTCGCACACAAAACGGTTAGCGCGGCCATTTCGGATCGAGGAATGTCTGAATTTCGATCAGATACCCGTCTGGATCGCGCACGAACAAATGGTAGATGTTGAAACGCGGGTTGAGTTGCGGCGTTTTTTCGACGGGTACGCCATACGTTAGCAAGCGTTCGTACCAGGCATCAACTTCATCGGTTACCAGTGTCAGTATGATGCCGCGTGGCTCCGGTGCTGAATCGGCCGATGCACAGACACCGAGAAAACCATCAGAACTGACGCGATAAATACGGCACAGACCCTGGTCGAGTACAAGCGGCAAACCGAGAATCGTTTCATAAAATTCGGCCGAAGCTGCCAGATCACGCGTGTAGACAAACGTCACAAATTGATCAATCATCGGTTGCATGAGCCTGCTCCTCACTTTGTCCGCTTCGATACCATCACGCGCTGCGCAAGCAGTGCAAGTGAATGAATACGGTGTCGCGTTTTGTCTCATCGATAGCTGCACGCTGATCCAGCCGAACGCCCGGAACCCAGACAAGATGATCATCCGTCACGACCAGCGGCCATCTGTCACGTAGAGCCGCCGGGATGTGTGCATCCACCATCACATCCTGTAATTTGCGCCGCTTCCCATCCATGCCCAACGGCTGCATGCGCTCTCCGTCATGCCGTGTGCGCACCCACAACGCCGCACCGACAGGAAGCTGGACGACTTCCTGCCAGCGATCGGCCACCCATTGCAGTCGATCTGGCGACGTTGCAGCAAGCGGTGTAGCGACTATTTCCCAACCAGTCGCAAGCTGAACCCGACCCGGCACCGCCAAGCAAACTGCTGTCGTCGTCGGCATTTGCGGTGCATCTAGTTGCGGCATCGCTCCTTTGCGGCCAATCGTGATTTGATCGTACGACACCTGCAAGCGCACGGCGCCCGGCAATTCCGCCTGTGCGCCTGTGTGCCCTTCCTCGGCGATGCGCCGGGCCAATTCAATTGGGCGCAACGGCAAATCCCCGGCTATCGCACGCACAGCCAGGACGGCATGGCGCAACAGTCGACGCCGTAGTCCCAACGGCAACGCACGCCATGCTGATCGATTTAGGACAACATACTCATCAGCTTGCTCCAACACAATTTGCTGCCAGGTTACCGTTTCCAATGCATGTAGTAGCTCAAAATCGGCCGAAATCACATCTGCCATCGCCGTCAACCGCTCGCGTATCGTCGGATTGTACGTTTCCAGCAACGGCAGCAGTTCATGGCGAATCCTATTGCGCAAATAGGTTACATCCTCGTTAGTTTCATCAAGCACTGGCGTCAAGGTATGGTCACGGCAATACGCGTCGATGGCCGCTCTGGTAACGCCGAGCAATGGTCGCAACAATTGTAAAATCGGCCGATTGCCGGACTCCAAATCGACCGGCCAATCAGCCACCGGTTGCATGCCGCGCAATCCCTGCAGACCGCTGCCGCGCAACACATGCAGCAGGACCGTTTCGGCCTGATCATCGGCGTTGTGGCCGACGGCGACATACGCCGCCCCTATATCATGGGCAACTTCTGCCAGAAACCGGTATCGGGCAAACCGCGCTGCCTCTTCCAGTGACCGCCCTTCTGCCAATGCCAATTGTGCGACGTTGACCGTACGAAACCGGCACCGTACGCCCCACGCAGCGGCAATGTGTGTGACAAATGCTGCATCGGCATCGGCCGAATGGCGCAGTTGATGGTTGAGATGAGCGGCGACAAGCTGATCGGCCGAATGGACACGCAGCAGCACATGCAGCAGTGCCAGCGAATCCGGCCCGCCGGACACGCCGACAACCAGCGGCATCTCGTTTCTGATGCCGGCCTCTGCCAACGCTGCGTACACATTTCTCAACAAATCAGACATAATTCTGCTGACCAAACCGCCAGAATACAAAAAAGCCCGTCTCCGGGCTTATTGTGTAGGGCGGGTGGGAGTCGAACCCACACGGGCTTGCGCCCGGCGGATTTTAAGTCCGCTGCGTCTGCCATTCCGCCACCACCCCACATGCTTGATAAGCGTCCACATTGTACTAAATAGTCGCAGCTATCACAAGCTTCTTTGCCGTAAGTTGTCGCGATTGCTACAATCCGGTCGCTTGAGGAGCAGTAAGCTATGAAACGAATTCTATTGTTATTTTTCCTGCTTTGTGTGGTCGCCACTGTGGTTGCATGTGGCGGTGAGGAACAATTGGAGTCAACGCAGCCGGCGATCAGCGTAGTAGTAACAGATACCCCGTTGCCGGCCACGAACCCACCTGCTACGGACACGCCGGCAGCCGCAGAACTACCTGCACCTGTGATTGTCCTTGGAAGTGATGAAACCGCGCCGACAGCAACTGTTGTAGAAGAGGATTCGGCCGAAGTCACACCCACCCCAATCCCCGGCTTGATTGGCCCCGATTTTCCCGAAAACGTCAATCCCTTAACCGGCGAAACCGTCTCCGATCCGGCCGTTCTCCAGCGTCGCCCACTGGCAGTCAAGGTGTCCAATTATCCGCCAGTTGTGCGCCCCCAGTCTGGACTGAGTAACGCCGACATCGTCTTTGAGCATTACGCTGAGGGCGGCGCTACGCGCTTCACAGCGATATTCTACAGCAAAGACGCCGAACCCATAGGCTCAATACGCAGCGGACGTCTGATCGATCTCGAGATTCCCAAAATGTACGATGCGGCATTTGCCTACTCAGGTGCCAGTGGCCCGGTCAGGCTCAAGTTTCGCGATAGTGAGTTCTTCGAACGCGTCATTTCTCCCGATTTTGGGCATGACGGCTTTTACCGTGTTGAGGACCCCAACAAAGCATTTGAACACACGCTGTTTACCGACACCTTCTTCCTGCGCAACATTCTCGATCTGCGTGAAATCAATGTGGCACCTGCTTTTCAAAACGGCATGGTTTTTTCGGAAGAGGCACCACAAGACGGCTCACCCGCCACAGGCATCGATGTCAAATACGGTGCAACCCGGGCGTTCTGGCAATACAACTCAGCCACAAACCGCTATGAGCGTTGGACAGATGGTATTCAGCAAGTAGACGCCAATACAAACCAGGCTTTGACCTTTCGCAATGTCATCGTGCTCGGTATCAATCACGTCGACACGACGATTATTGAAGATTCATTGGGCAGTCCTTCGATTGAGATTCAGGCATGGGGTGAAGGTCCGGCGAGTCTTTTCCGCGATGGATTGCGTTTGGAAGGCCGCTGGCAGCGACTGGATCCACATGATATGCTGACATTCGTCGATCTGGAAGGCAATCCGCTACCGCTAGGTGTAGGCAACACGTTTGTGCAGGTCGTCCCACTTGGCTTTACTGGTTTGACGGTAACCGAATAGTGTTTGAACAGGGTTGTGACGTCTGCGAAACTGCTTCCCACACAGACAAAGAAAAAGACGGCAGGTTATTTTACCCACCGTCTCGTGTGCTCCTCAGGTTGGACTCGAACCAACAACCCTGCGGTTAACAGCCGCATGCTCTGCCATTGAGCTACTGAGGAAGGCAGCGCCCCGAATTATAGCAAACTGTCTTGGGGTGTCAAACGAGATTCGGCCGAAACACGCATCTCAACGCGGCATTTTCCCATTTTTACACACTGGAGTTTACAATGAACTATGCCATTGCTATACACGGCGGCGCAGGTGCCTGGGACATACGCGCCAAAAATATCGACGAAGCCGTCGCTGCGTGTCGTGAGGCGGCTGCAATCGGCCGAACCATCCTCCGCGATGGTGGCAGTGCACTCGATGCGGTCGAACAAGCCACCTGGGTTCTCGAAGACTGCCCCATCCTCGACGCAGGGCGCGGCAGTTATCTGAACAAGCAAGGTGAAGTCGAGATGGACGCCATCATCATGGATGGGCGCGATCTCAACCTGGGCGCAGTCGCTGCTGTTCAACGCGTGCGCCATCCTATCAGTCTGGCGCGGCGCATCATGCTCGATACCGAACATGCTTTTCTCGTCGCTGCCGGGGCAGATGCCTTTGCCGATGCTATCGGTTTTCCGCGCTGCGCTGTGGAAGAATTGCTCGTCGGACGTGAACTGGAACTGTTTAAGCAATTGCAGAAGGATGCCTCATACGAAACTGTGCAGATTTTCACCGAACCGAATTCGATGGGCACAGTCGGCGCGGTTGCCATTGATCGCAATGGTCATGTTGCAGCTGCAACATCGACGGGCGGCACACGACACAAGATGCCTGGTCGCGTAGGCGATACACCGCTTGTCGGATCAGGTGCATACGCCGACAATTGGACAGCGGCGGTCAGTTCTACGGGTCATGGCGAATCATTGATGAAGGTCGTGATTTGCAAAACAGCATGCGATTTTGTTGGAATGGGTCTATCGGCCGAATCGGCAACTCGAGCGGCCATCCACCTGCTGGAACAACGCACCGGCGGCAAAGGCGGCCTGATCGCCGTCGACCGCCGCGCCCAGGTCGGAATCGCATTTAATACAGATGCCATGCCCCATGCGTGGGCAGTCGGCAATGAAGATATCGGCTTCGGCCGTTAATAAACACGGAGGTTACATGGATATTTCACAAATTACACTCGATACCATAGTCGATTGGCTGGCTGCATTGGGCTTGCGCCTTGTCGCTGCCGCGCTCGTACTGATTATCGGCCGATGGGTTGCCCGACTCATACAACGGGCTGCTTTGCGAGCAATGCAACGCGCCGAATTTGACGAAACTCTGATCAAATTCCTCGGCAATTTACTTTACTATCTGCTGTTGGCTGCCGTCATCGTCGGCGCATTGGCAATTGTGGGAGTCCAAACCGCGTCCATCGCGGCCGCCATTGCAGCTGTTGGATTGGCGATTGGTCTCGCGTTGCAAGGAGCGCTCAGCAATTTTGCCGCCGGCATCTTGCTGCTCCTCTTTCGCCCCTACAACGTCGAAGATTTCGTCAAAGTAAACAATGTTTCGGGAAGGGTCGAGTCACTGCAAATCTTCAACACTGTCGTCGTGACCCCTCAAAACGAGAAGGTGATTGTTCCCAATGGCGAGATTTTAAGCAACAACATCACGAACTATACAGCACGAGACTACGTCCGCCTCGATCTGGTTGCCGGCATTTCCTACGGTGACAACATACGCGACGCCAAGATGATTCTCGAAGATATCGTCACCACACACCCACAGATATTGACTGAACCGGCACCACGCATCGGCGTAGCAGAACTAGCAGACAGCAGCGTCAATCTCGCCGTGCAGCTTTTCGTTCGTTTTGAGGATTTTTGGCTGGTCAAATTCGATGTGACCGAACAAATCAAACTGCGCATGGATGAAGCCGGCATCTCAATTCCGTTCCCACAACGCGAGTTGCATCTGATCCAGCCGGAGTGACGGAACAGGAACTGTCGATGCAAGCACCGTCGGTTCCACTGTAATCTGTAAAATGCGCCGGCGTCTCCGCAACTTTGAACGAAGACGCCGGCGCAAAATTCCGGAATCGATACGACGTGAACCTGGCTCAATCAGAAACAGAACACCTGGTTCCTAATTGGCAACGGGCTACTTGATGTTAACTGTGAATGATGCGTTGACCGTTGATCCGTCGCTCTTCGTGATTACCAACTTGAACAAAGTTGTTTGGGTAATCGACACTTCTCGTGATTCAGTTCCGGTCACTGCTTGCTGCGCCCCGTTCCCAATTACCAGGTACAAGGCGCGAGCGCATTGCACATCCCAGGAAATGGTGAATTTCTCGTTGGGCGAGACATTATACGACGTTGACTGGAAGTAATTGACATACGGATCCATGCAGATATTGTTCGGATTGTTGACATTGACCGTATAGGCAAAGTTGCCGATAGAGTTATCGGCATAGACAACTGAAGCAGCAAATGTCGTCGTTACACTGGGGCAGACAGTTCGACTATCCACGCCATTTACACCTACCTTGTCATACCCTTTGCCAAATGAGACAAAAACGCCTTGCACGTTGACAAAAGACCAGCGCAATACGGTACACTGACCGCCGTTGATCTGATTGGAATCAGCATAGAATGATGCAATTACGACCGATTCGACATTGCTGTAGGGTCCATAGCCAAACGAATTGAGACCACGTACACGGTAAAAGTATTCGTTTGCCGTTCGTGGCGAGGGTGTCGTCCAGGAGGTTCCCGTTCCCTGGTACACAATCACAGGCGAAGAAAAATCGGAATTGGTACTTTCTTCTAAAACGTAGGATGTTGCCCGCACTGCCAGCCCCCAACTAACCGTGTACAGTGCATCACCGTCGTTGTTGTTGATGGGATTGAGCACAATCGGTCCGGGAACCGGCGGATATTGGTTAAAAACAATGGGGAGGAACACATCCAGCGACGGGATGTCTATAATATTTAGTGTACTGGCGGTCTTGGTCGGATCTGATACTGAAGTCGCCATTATCTTGATATTTTCCGTCGCGCCGGTGGCATTGTCCGGAACTGTGACGGTCATGTCAAACTCAGCCGCCGCACCCGGTCCCAGATCAATGGCGATTGCAAGTGACGGCGTCGGGTAGTCGCTACTGCTCAGGGCAACGGGCCACGAGCCGGGCGAGCTGACCTGCAGGAGAATGGTGTCAGACAATGTTCCTGTGTTGGTCACGGTATTGCCAAACACAACCACGGTGTCCGGCATAGCTTCTTTTGTCTGGTTGTCGCTCAGTTCAACACCATATGCTTCTGGTGCAGCAGCGACAATCGTATACACGGCAACCAGTGCCGTCATCATGACGCCTATAAGAATCACGATAGGGTGAACCCGGAAAGTTAAATCATTGTGTCGCATCCAAATCACCTCATTTTGTTTGTGTTGTTGATCATCTTGATTGGAAATCAACTTAATATTCGGCCGAAAACATCATACGCGAGAACCGTAACGTCTGCAACCGGCGTCTGCTTATACGCATCGCGGAACAGCGTCCAGATCATCGAGTCCCTCATTTCACCATCATCACCGGACGCTATGCGCCGCTGCAACGTCGCTTCATGCGTGAATCCGAGCTTGCGCGGGACAGCGGCACTGGCACTATTTTGCGGGTCACAATGAATCTCAACACGATCTACTCCGTTGACGACAAACGCTATCTGCGTCAAAGCCGCCGTTGCTTCCGTCGCCAAACCACGTCCGACTGCGTCCGCACGAATCCAGTACCCGATTTCAAGCGCATTCTTGCCAATCCGCGTGTGCAATCCTGTACCGCCCAGCACCTCCACCTCATCTCGATCAAAAATCCCGTACACATAGTCGACATCGAGATCGAAATTGCCACGAAATCGACGTAATAGATTGATTTTGGTCTGCACATCAGTCGGCTCATTGGCTGCAAAAGGCATCCAGGGACGCAGATGATCCAGACTAGAGTCGATGGCGGTCTTGAGCAATTGTGCATCACCCGGTTTCCAGCACCGGATAACCATGCGCGGCGTTTCAATACGATAAGCCGGACCTGCTGACGCTTCATTCATTTTCGACCTCACTTAGCTGTGGGTTGGTAACTGGCGCACGGCGCACTACCGACAGTATGTAAATCGGCGATCCTAACAAGCTCGATAGGCGCATCAGCACAAAGACAAGCAACGACAGCGCAAACGCTGACTCAGGTGGTAATCCCGCCCCGGAAAACAAAGCCGGTGCGATCAATTCACGAACACCGAGACCGCCAATGGATGGAACCAGCATGACAATTGACAGAATCGGTATTACCAATAGATAGTAGGTATAGGGAATGGGATAGTCCAGCGCATTGCCCGAAGCATACCACCAGCCTACCAGCATGAGATTGAACACGACTGAAACTGCCAATGCCTCGATGACAGCTTTCACGCCACAGCGGTGAATGGCGCTCATTATGGGGGACACGAATTTCTCTATTGCGGTGTTGACCGTACGCAAGTCAAACTGCTGCAACCACGTTAGCGGGCGCATGATCAGTGAACCTTGCAGCAAAACAACGCCGATGAGCAAACCCAGAATACATACAACCCCAATGGCAACAGATAACGTAACCGGAAACGATTCCGGTCGCAACGGCAAGACCAGCAATGCCATAACGAACAGCATCATCAATCCGGTCAACCGGTCGACAATAACTGTGCCGACAGCAACATCACCAGGTACATCTTCAGCAATCTCAATGATACGAACGACGTCGCCGCCAAAGCCGCTGGGCAGAAATGCGTTGAAGAAGTTGCCGACGAAATAGAGTGTGACCAATCGGCCGAAAGCAACAGTCACCCCAATCCCATGCAGCAACAACGACCAACGATATGCCCGCACCACCAGGCTAATCATCATCAGCGTCACAGCAATCAGCAACCAGCCGACATTTGCGCCGGCATACTCAGACAAGATTTGCGCGAACGGCACCTGATACACAACATAAGCCAGTCCACCTACCGAGATGGCGACTTTGAGGATTGTTTTCCAATACGTTCGTATCACGCGTTTACCTGTCATGCTGACCGTCATCGATCTGACGGTGACATCCATCCTGATCACACATAGTGCGTTCGATAAACCCGCCAGCACCCAGTATAATGGTCTCGAATGCACCATTATCCCACAATGTGCAGCTGCTTGCCGAATGGGAACGACATGCGTGTGGCATTGATTTGCGAAAAATGAGCAGGCACAGCTATCCAACAGAGATGTGTGCCAGGAGCTGATATGGAAGAGCAGAAAATTCGGGTTCTCATCGCCAAACCAGGGCTGGATGGACACGATCGTGGAGCGAAGGTGATCGCGCGATCACTGCGCGATGCTGGCATGGAAGTTATTTACACCGGATTGCGCCAGACACCCGAAATGATCGTCGAAGCCTCTTTACAAGAAGATGTCGATGCAGTCGGGTTAAGCATTTTATCCGGCGCACACAATGCACTGGTACCACGGGTCATCACGTTGCTGCGTGAAAACGACATGGGTGATGTGCCTGTCTTTGTCGGTGGCATCATTCCGTCAGAAGACACGGTAGCTTTGATAGATGCCGGTGTCACTGCCGTATTTGGACCGGGCACACGTATGGATGTGATCGCGGCGACAATTCGCAAGGCGGTTGCGGAACGTGCCTGAGTTGGACGTCCTGATCGAACAGGCATGTAACGGAAACCGCCGTGCGTTGTCGCGTTTGATCACGCAGGTGGAACGGGGCGATGATTCGGCCGAAACCGTCATTTCCCACCTGTATCCCCTCACCGGTAACGCGCATATCGTCGGTATCACCGGTTCGCCCGGAGCCGGCAAAAGCAGCCTCGTCAATGAAATCGCCAAGCGTTTGCGACATCTAAATCAACGCGTCGGCATCATTGCCGTCGATCCCAGCAGCCCGTTCAGCGGCGGCGCTTTACTCGGCGACCGCATTCGTATGCGCGATCTGTACGGCGACAGCGGCATTTTTATTCGCAGCATGGCCTCACGCGGCAATTTGGGCGGCCTGGCGCGGGCAACCGGTGCCGCTGTTAAAGTGATGGATGCGGGCGGTTTCAACACAATTTTGATCGAGACGGTCGGTGCCGGACAGGCAGAAGTCGATATCGCTGCCACAGCACACACAACCATCGTCATCGAAGCGCCGGGTATGGGCGACGATATTCAGACAATCAAGGCAGGCATCCTTGAAATTGCTGACATCATCGTGGTCAATAAAGCGGATCGTCCCGGCGCAGACATCACAGTCAAAGCATTGCAGGCCATGTTACAACTCGGCCATCCAGCAAAAACGGTGCACCACGGCACGGTTGTCGATGTTGCCGGTGTGCCCGATGAGCAGTCCGCATTATCGTGGCAACCCCAGGTACTCGAATCAGTTGCCACAACCGGTTCCGGAGTCGATGATGTGGTAGATGAAATCGGCCGACATTACACCTATTTGCGCGAAACCGGTCGCTGGTTTGAACGCGAAAAAGATCGCAGCCGGCAGGAAATCGAGCAATTGTTGACTGCGCGTTTTATTGCCCGGTTGGTAGCACTGATCCCGCAGCATGAACGGGATGCTGTTGTCGCAGATGTTGCTGCCCGCCGCCAGAATCCGTATGCAGCAGTGAGCCAACTGCTCGAAAAAATGATGTCCGCAGACTTCCAGAATTTGCCACGCGGATAACACACAATGCCGGAACTGCCTGAAGTCGAAACCGTTGTCAGAGCGCTGCGCGAGCCACTAATCGGCCGAATCATCACCGATTTTCGCACTTACTGGCCGCGTCATATCGCCCAACCCACACCGGAGGCATTACACGACCGCATCATCGGTTTGCGCATCCACGCGGTCGAACGCCGCGCCAAATACATCGTCATCAGCCTCGCAGACAATGAAACTTTGATCATCCATCTGCGCATGACCGGCCACCTGTCAGTCGTCTCCAACGCGACACCACCCGGCAAATACGTCCACACGATTTTTTCTTTGGATAACGGTCATGAACTGCGCTTTCGCGATCCACGCAAATTCGGCACGGTAGCGTTGGTAAAAGATCCGCAGGAGATTTTAGGGAAATTGGGGCCGGAGCCATTGGACGCTTCGTTTTCGGCCGATGTGTTGCGCGACTGTCTATCTGGCCGCAAACGCGCCCTCAAACCGCTGCTGCTTGACCAGACCTTTGTCGCCGGTATCGGCAATATCTACGCCGACGAAGCATTGTTCCACGCCGGACTCGACCCGCGCCGCCTCTCAAACACGTTGACAGAAGATGAAATCGGCCGATTACACACCGCCATCCAAAGCGTCTTGCGCGAAGGCATAGCCCGCGAAGGCGCCAGCATCAGCGACTACGTCAAGCCCGACGGAGAAAAAGGCGACATGCAAAACGCCGTCATGGTGTTTCGCCGCACCGACATGCCCTGTTTCATCTGCGGCACACCGATTGAACGCATCAAAATGGCACAGCGCAGCACGCATTTCTGCCCACTGTGCCAAAATTGACCGCTTGCCACTCCGTACTAACGTCTGCGGCGTTTCTGCTTCTTGCTCTTCGACTTTCCCGCTGATTGCGCCGATCTACCGGAACCATTACCGCCAACGGCTGCAACTTTGGCCGCCTTTTCATCCTGACGCATATGGCAATGTTTGTATTTCTTGCCACTGCCACACGGACACAAATCATTGCGCCCCACTTTGGGTGAATCACGCCGCACTTCTGTGCCTTTACCCGTCTTCTTCTGTACAACGACATACCCGCCCTGATTCAACTGGGTTTGCACCTGGGCTTGATGCTCCTGCTCACGCACAAACGCTTGATGCTGAGCAATGTCGCGGAAGAAGCGGTTGGCGATATCTTCATCAATATTGTGGCGCATATCCTGGAACATCTCGTAGGAACGCCGCTTGTATTCCACTTTGGGATCACGTTGCGCAACGGCCGCCAACCCAATTTCGCGGCGCAAGTCATCCATCGCAGTCAGATAATCACGCCACTCGCGGTCAATGGCACTGAGCAACAGGGTGCGCTGGAATTGGCGATATTCTTCCTCGCCAATGCGCTCTTTCCAATTGTCGCACCGTTTGGCAACGTACATGTTCAACGCCGCCACCAACTGCTCGCTATTCAGTTTTTCGAGGCTGTCGAGCAGCAACTTCTGTAATGCTTCTTCAACCCGTTCCTTGAATTTATCCTGCTGATCACGCAACACATCGACGGAGACACCTTCAACATTGTAGCGCACAAATGCGTCATTGATTTGTCGGTTGGTCTCTTGCCACAAGGCGTCTTTTTCGGCCGAATCGAGCTGCTGCGCTAGAAATTCGTTATTGAGTTCTTCAACTTGCGTCAAAAACGCCCGACGCAGCGACTCGCGCGCCGGCAAGCGGTCACGACGACCCGCCAATGATGCACCCACATTGGGAATTGCCGGCATGATCGGGATAAACCGGCTCATAGCGCGTAACAGCTGATACAGATTGACGCCCTCTTCCAGATTCTTCTGCACCAACGGCAGCAACCGTGCACGCAACTGACTTGCAGTCAAATCCGCCAGCTCAGTGCGGTCAAGCTGCATGACATCCGGCAACAAACCACGCATTCGAATCAACACACCGGTAACATTGACCTGATCAGTGGCATCCGTGCTGTATGCTCCAATTGCCTGATCCAGTTCACGTTCCACATACCCAATGTAATCGTCAATATAATTGTGAGCCAACTCATCAATGACATCGGCAAATGCATCGTGCACCTTGGCATCTAGATCAATCGTTTCGCCGAGCAAAATGCGTTTGCGCTCGCCATAAATGGCACGCCGTTGCATGTTCATCACGTCATCATACTCGACGACGTTCTTGCGGATGTCAAAGTTATACCCTTCCAGACGTGTCTGTGAACTCTCGATCAGACGGTCGAGAACATTGTTCTCAATTGGCATGTCATCGGGGATATTGAAGCGATTCATGAAGTTGTTGAGTCGCTCACCACCGAAACGGAGCATCAAATCATCTTCCAGGGATAGGAAAAAGCGGGACGAACCAGGGTCACCTTGACGCGCTGCACGACCACGCAACTGATTGTCAATACGGCGTGACTCATGCCGTTCTGAACCGACAACATGCAAGCCACCTAACTCCCATACTTTGCGCCGTTCTTCCTCCGTATCCTTCTTGATTTGCAGAATGCGGTCGATCCACATTTCTTCAAGTGCTGGAATTGTCTTGGTCAGTCGTTGAGCTTCGTCGAGATCACCGCCTAAAGTTGAACGGATCAGCGCTGCACGCGCATTGTAATGGCGTTCGAACAACATATCGCCGAGGAAATTGGCGATATGTAGCTCATGCTGCCGCGCCATCTGGTAGCGACTGTACATATCTTGCAGGCGCGTGATGTCTTCTACCATAGCCATATCGACATCCAGTTCAGCCAGGTATTCACGGGCTTCTTGCAGCTGATTGGCCTGTACACGCCGCATGACCTGGCGAATGTGGCTGAAATCGACATTGTAATCTTCTTGCATACGCCGCGACAGATAACCAGTCATTGTCTGCTCGTCAATGGCAATCATCGCGTCGTCAAACTCGGTTTTGACAGCGATGAGGGCATCGACCAATTCAGGTTTGAGTTTGGGATTGTTTTCGGCCGAAATTCTGGCCGCTTCCTCACCATCCACTTGCCAGGTTTTCGCCAACAACTTGAGCGCATTGCGGTCAAACATTTCCGCCTCAAGTGTTTCCGCCGCCAGACCTTCGGCGTTACCGCCGAGCAAAATGTCCGTACCACGACCAGCCATATTGGTTGAGATCGTCACAGCACCGCGCCGTCCCGCCTGTGCGACCGTCAACGCTTCGGATTGATGCATCTTGGCGTTGAGGACGTTAAATTTCATTTTGCGGCGCTTGAGTGATTCAGCTATTTGTTCGGAATGCTCGACCGACGTCGTACCAACCAGAATCGGCCGACCCTGTGTGTGAACCCGCTCGATCTCTTCCAGAATCGCCTTGTCTTTCGCTTCCAGCGTACTGTAAACCTGATCCTTATAATCCACACGCTTGAAAAATACAGGTTCCTGCGTCTTCGGATCGAGATACGTCACTTTTTCAGCACCGTCTTCCTTTATGCGCTGCTCAACGAGACCACGGTTGGTACGCTCGACGATGTACTCGACATTAGTCGGCAGCGGGAAAACACCCAGCGAGTAAAATTTATCAAATTCCTCCGCGTCAGTGACAGCCGTACCGGTCATTCCGGCCAATTGGTCGTACATGCGGAAGTAATTCTGCAGTGTAATCGTCGCGACCGTAACCGTTTCCCGCTTGATTTCAACCCGTTCCTTGGCTTCAATCGCTTCGTGCAAACCGTCTGAATAACGCCGACCCGGCATCAAACGACCCGTAAAGTCGTCAACAATGATGACCTCGCCATCTTTCACGACGTATTCTTTGTCGCGATGGAACATGTATTGCGCCTTGAGCGCATTGTCGAGATAGTAGGTCAGATGATAGAAACGCGGATCATAGAGACTATCGCCACCTTCATGATCAATTTCCGGAACACGGCGTTCGATTTCGGCGATGCCGATTTCAGTCAGCGTAATGGAACGGCTTTTGTGGTCAATATCATAGTCACCATCGGGCGGCATATCCTCAGGCTCTGTGTTCTCACGCAAACCGCGCACATAGTCGGCGAAACGGGCGTAATCCTTACCGGAACGCGGCGCAGGGCCAGAAATAATCAGCGGGGTGCGCGCCTCATCGATTAACACATTGTCAACCTCATCGATGATGGCAAAATAATGTGAGCGTTGCACCAACTGTTCTGCATTGGTGACCATATTGTCGCGCAAGTAATCGAACCCGAATTCACTACTGATACCGTACGTGATGTCGGCCTGATATGCTTCGGTACGCGTGCAGGGCCGCCAATGAACGAGGCGCTCATCTTCCAGATCAGCGCCGGGATTGACATAATCGGGGTCAAAAATGGCGGAGAATTGCTGCGGTCCAATGACGGCTGTCGACAAACCCAAGTAATGATAGATGCTACCCATCCAGCCGCCGTCACGACGCGCCAGATATTCGTTAACCGTTACGAGATGCGCACCCTGGCCGGGCAGCGCATTGAGATACAACGGCAAGGTGGCGACCAGCGTTTTACCTTCACCTGTGCGCATTTCGATGACGTTCATGCGGTGCAACAGGATACCACCCATGATCTGCACGTCGTAGTGGCGCATCCCGGTCGTACGCACCGACGCTTCGCGCACCATGGCAAAGGCTTCCGGCAGCACATCTTCAAGGTCAGTGCCTGCCTGAACCATTTCGCGCAGTGCATAGGTGCGGTCGCGCAATTGCTCCGCGCTCATCTTCTGGATTTGCAACTCCAGGTCATTGACTTCGTCAACGATCTCTTGCAGTTCATTGAGAATCTTCTGGTTGGGATCCCCAATAATTTTTGTTACGAGTTTTTTGAACATGATGCCTCGGCATCCGGCATATGGTGTGCTGCCGGTGGTAGAAACTATACTGTAATCTGCATGTCAATTTTGGTTTGCGCATGAATCGCCATGTGCTAATCAGTAATTATACGGGGTCGTGGACATGATGGAAAGGAAGCATGCCAGACGTTGAGCAGTTTATAACATGGCGCATTTATGACAAATTTCCTCAGCAGATGCGGAGAAATAAGGTGCGCACCTTGTAACGAGGTGCGGACGGGTTATAGTAGGCGCACTATGCGCCGTCCGTTAGCCATTTTGATCTTGCTCGGAGTAGTGATCGCGTCAACTTTTCGGCCGATACAGGCACAAGGTGATCCTGCCTCCGAGATGTTTCGGCTAGTCAACGAAGTACGCGCCCGCAACGGCTTGCCGCCGTTTCAGTGGAATGGTCAACTGGCCGCTGCCGCCCAAAACCAGTCCAACTACATGGCCGAAAACAACGTCTATTCACATAGCGGCTACGGTGGCTCCACGCCTTTGAGCCGGGCAGAAGCACAAGGTTACTTCGGCCGCGTTTCAGAAAACGTCGTTGGCGGCACCAAACTCAGTCCGCGCGGTGGTGTTCTCTGGTGGGAAAACAGCGCCGTTCACCTGCAAAACATGTTGGCAACGCAGCACGTCGACGGCGGCATCGGCTTCGCACAGGGGCACGATCAGAACTTCTATACCCTCGTTATCGGCCACAAATCCGGCGAACCGGCACCGATTCTGGGCAGCGTCCCCGCCGATGAGCCTGCTCCGTTACGCGTTACACCGATCACACTGGCCGAACCGCGTGAAGACGGCTCGATTGTCCATGTACTGCAACAAGGTCAGGCGTTGTGGACAGTCGCCGCTTATTATGATGTCGATCTCGATTTCCTGATGCAGATCAACAATGTGAGCGATGGTGATTTTGTCATCAATGGCCAAGAAATCCTGGTCAGGCCACCCGATGATTGGGTGCCGCCACCGACTCCGACGCCACCCTCGTCACATATTGTGCAGGAAGGTGAGAACCTATGGTACATCGCGTACCTCTACGACCTCGAAATGCCGGAGTTACTCTGGCTCAACGGCATTGATCTCGATGTGGTGTTGCAGCCGGGTCGCGAATTGAGAGTGCGCTTGCTGCCGGGTGAAACACCACCGCCAACTCCGACGCCGCAATTGACGCATTTTGTCGCGTCGGGTGAGACATTGTGGGCGATTGCGATCAATTATGGGCTGTCGCTGGACGAGTTGCTGGCGTACAATAATTTGGAGGCGAGTGCTTTGCTGCATGTGGGCGATGAATTGTGGATTCGGCCGAAACCGGTCATCGCTCCCACCGCCACCACAACACCCATACCCACAGTGCAATCGACAATAGCGGCCGAACCGGCTCAACCCACCCTCGCACCAACTCAAGTGATCGCTGCCATTGTACCGACAACCGTGCCGACACCGGAACCGGTTGCGGCTGAACCGACCGGCGGCATCAGCGTTGGCATCGTCGCCCTGGCTGTCGGCTTTGTGCTGCTGGCCGGCGGCGCAGTCGCCATGGCAGTGCGCACCCGCTAAACCCAGTCACACAACCCAGGAGGAAACGATGACCACACGTTTGCGACGCCAAATTGAACATGCGTATACCCACAGTCCGGCAACGAAGGTGCGTTTTGATGCAGTTGGTGTCAATTCGGCCGATATTCAGACAGTCGCCGATTTGCAAAAACTACCTGTCCTGCCCAAAGACGACGTCATCCGGATGCAGCAAGCCGATCCACCTTTTGGCGGCCTGCTCGCCGTGTCGCCGGATGAAATCAGACACATCTTCTTTTCGCCCGGCCCACTGTACGAGCCGGAAACGGAACATGACAGCGGGTCGCTCGATACTATCGTGCAGGTGCTGCGTCAGTGTGGCTTTGAAGCCAATGATATTGTGCTCAATACATTATCGTACCATCTCGTACCGGCCGGTTTGACACTTGATGCTGCCCTGACCCAATTGGGTTGCACGGTCGTGCCCGGCGGCGTAGGCAACAGCGATTTGCAATTGATGATGATGCACACGTTGGGCGTCACTGGCTATGTAGGCACACCTAGTTTTTTACAGCAGCTCATCGAAAAAGCGGAAGCAAGCGGCGAACTGTTTAAGCCTGCCTACAAGGTGAGCAAGGCGCTGTTTACAGCCGAGCCACTGGCGGCCAGTTGGCGTCAGCGGCTTGTCGAACAGTACGGCATTGCGGTCGGCAACGGCTACGCAACGGCCGAATTGGGTTTTTTGGCTCTCAACACAGACGGCGGCATGGCAATGCACCTGTTGCCCGAGCCGGTTATCGAGATCGTCGATTCTGATACGGGACAATGCGTAGGGCCGGGCGAGGTCGGCGAGGTAGTCGTGACCAATTTCAGCCGTGCTTATCCATTGATCCGGCTGGGAACAGGCGATATGGCAGTCAATGTAGACCCGAATCCGGGTACGAGCCGGCAAGAGGAGCGGGCGCTGATGCTGGTCGGGCGCAAAGGGGAGGCGGTCAAAGTGCGCGGCATGTTTGTGCATCCCAACCAACTGCGATTCGCCGCCGGTCAAGTTGTGCCGTTTACGGCGATACAGGGCGTGGTGACGCGTCCGGAGGCGCGGGACGAGTTTGTGGTGCGGATTGTGACAATGCACCGGGATAAAACTGAGGTGCTCAAAGCAACAATTGCGCAGGCGTGTCGCGTTGGCGTTGACGCCATTGCCTATGTAGACGAAATCGAAGCGGGTGCGCCAGGCATGCTGGATTTACGCGATTGGGATTGATTTCGGCCGAATCGCACCAAATTGGTTCGTGTCGTTCTGTCTCTAGCTGCGTCCGTTTTCGTCAAAGAAATCGACCAGTCCCGTTTCCAGCGAATACTCTGCACCGACGATGAGCAGCCCTTCGTGCGCAATGAGATGTTCCAGAATTTGCGAACCGTGCCGCAGTTGAGCGGCCGATGCGCGGATGTTGGCGCGAACTGCATAGTGGAGTAGCGTCGGCCGGTCGTGCCATAGATCAGTATGGCGCAGTTCTTCAACAGTCGGCCGAATTCGATCGACAATCGAACGCAAATTAGGCGAGCGACTACCTGACGGGCGTTCCAATTCATCCAGCGTCGCCGTCACCGCGCCGCAATTGGTGTGGCCGAGAACCACGACAAGGCGCGTGCCAAACTGCTCTGCCGCAAACTCGACGCTGCCGACCAGCGACGGCGCGATGATGTTGCCTGCCACGCGGATGACGAACAAGTCTCCCAACCCCTGATCAAAGACGATCTCAGCCGGAACACGCGAATCAGAGCAGCCGAGGATGATGGCGAACGGCGCTTGACCGGCGAGCAATTCGGCGCGGCGGTCACGTCCAACGAGTGGATCGTGGCTGCGCATTTCTGAAGCAAACCGGCGATTGCCTGTACGCAGACGTTCAAGGGCATCTGTAGGTGAAAGCATAGTGGTTCCTGGGGAAATCGTTTGACTAAAGGCGTTATCCGCTCGTGTATCGTTGTAACACAATCTCTTTCTGAGCATACAACGAACCTGGAGAGTTTATTCAGCCAAAGCGCCTGTTCCTCATCTTCACCTCACGTCGATATACGCTATCCGATCTGACGAATCATGGAATTCGTCCGGTAGAGCATGCCACTGGCCACGTTAAATGACAACTTGCCGATTACGTCTGTAGCGCAATCGGCAAGTTGTCAGCAGTGAAAGACTGGGGTGGCGTCGCTGATGCTATAGAAAGTGTTCGGCCGAATTCCTATCAATACCTACATCGCTTGGCTCTCTTGCAAAACCAGGTTTGTGTACATCGGTACCGATATGGCATACGTCACAACATGCATCAAGCTCAGCGTAATCACGGTAACCATTTCGGCCGATGGCGCTCCTGGCGCACCGTAGCCCATTCCCGCCCCAACAGGCATCACCAGCGAGAGCAGCAGGCCAATGGTCGCCACAACCCAGTAAGTGCGGACCGGACGGGATGAGAATCGCGCAACCAGAACCAGTGCAATTGTTCCCATCAACAGGTAGACGATGGTTGCTCCGACGACCTGGCCAACACTGGCACCGGGCCACGCCGTTACTTCCGGTGCAATCGCTCCAGCAATAGCATACAAAACGAGATTGGCAGCAGCCGAAAGTCCCATTGCTAACGATGTAACCCAGAGCAGTTTGCGCAGCGGGCTGCGCTCAGTTTGTACAGATTTTGTGAGTTCAGTTTTCGTAGTCATTTCGCTATCTCCTTGAAGTGAATTTGATACCATCATGATAGCGGAATGGCAGTTACAGGTCGTCAACCGTCCGCTAGAAAAATGCTGATTTAGCGGTGGATTCTGTGATCAACCGATCGGTTGAGAGCAATCCCACATGAGGGTGCCACAAACGGTCTCAGACCCAAAACAAAGATGGTTTCTGAGTAGCACGAAGCATTCTATGATCAGCACCAGGAAGGGATGCGAGTGTGAGACGCGGCTTAACACCAAGTCAGAATATTGAAATACCTGTCAAAGTCGTAAACAGTTCCAGCGCACGCGTGCCGGCCAACGAATTGCCGCTCGCGTTCAGCCCCGGCGACCAGACACAAACGCTAAATTCGTTGGGCATCACGGCTAGAATACCGCCCCCCACCCCGCTTTTTCCCGGCAATCCGACCCGATACGCAAAATCGCCGACTGAATCATAGGTGCCGCACGTCAGCATCAATGAGTTGATATATTTCGCCTGATTTGATGTGACAATGACCTGATCATTCCACGGCAGTTTGCCGCCGTTTGCCAGATAAATGCCTGCACGCGCCAATTCGACACAACTCATCGCGAGTGAACAATGATGGAAATACGCATCGAGCACTTGCACGGCATCGTTGTGGAGATTGCCAAAACTTTTCAAAAAGTAAGCCAGTGCCGCGTTGCGATAACCTGTCTCACGTTCTGAATGGGCAACGGCGCGATCAAAGTCGATGTCGGCCTGTCTGCACAGGATGTGAATGAAGTCGAGGACGCTGCGGTGTGCATTGCCGTAGTGAGTCAGGATGATGTCGGTGACGACGAGTGCTCCGGCATTGATGAACGGATTGCGTGGAATGCCGTTTTCGTATTCGAGTTGTACGAGCGAATTGAATGCCGTGCCGGATGGTTCGCGCCCGATACGTGTCCAGAGCTTGTCGCCTTCAAGCTGCATAGCCATAGTCAGCGTGAATACTTTGGAAATGCTCTGGATCGAGAATTTTTCGGCCGAATCGCCAATGTGATAGAGGTCACCGTCGATAGTTTGTACAGCCATGCCGAATTTATCAGCCGAAACATGAGCCAATTCGGGAATGTAATCGGCGATCTTACCCTCACCGAGCAGCGGCTGGATGTCAGTGTATATTTCTTCCAGAATGGGCGTGTAATTCATGACTGTGTTACTCAGTTGGATTGCTTAACTCTGTTCCAGTTTACTATTAACAGTGACTGCATCCAAGCTGTTTCCAGCAGTTGGTCATTGCTTTTTGTTGCGAACTGATACATAATTATGTTATGTATTGATTGGCAACGCCTTCCAATTTCCCGGAAACGCACTTCAGGGAGCACATACCATGTCATACCACGACACAATTGGCGACTTCGCCGAAAAACCCGAAGAACTGGAACAACTCTATCAAAATGCGGTAAAAACCGGCGAAACCGATGCATTCAGACAGGCCATTGATGCCGGCCATGCTACCGCACCGGACAATCTGCTTTATGCCGCCTGGTTTTATCGACTACAGGTTTCGGCCGAACGCGCCAAAAACTTCGCCGTCGCCTGGGGCTGGGCCGTTCCATTAGCTCTGCTCAATGCCCTGCTCTTTTGGTGGCTTTCCGATGAGCAGTATATGGTCACCGTCCAGCGTTTCCAGGGACGCAGCAGCGATTACATTCCTTTCATCGTCTTGTTGGCCGGACCGTTGTGTACTGTTTTCATACTGACCTATCTCTTTGCGGTCAGTCGCAAACAACTGCGCCTGGCTGTGATACTGGTCATCACCGTGATCGCATCGGTCGCATATGTGCTCCTGATCTACCCGCAATTGGGCATCCGCCCTTTTCAGGAGCAATACCTCAACCTGATGGCGATCCATTTACCGCTCCTGTGCTGGGCCGCGATAGGCGTGTATGTCATTTACAAACACCGTGATCCGGTCAATCGCTTCAGTTTCTTGATCAAGTCGCTGGAAGTGCTGGTTACAGGTGGGCTGTTCATAATCGCCGGGGCTTTGTTCACCGGCATCACAGTGGGCTTGTTTGCGGCGCTCGATATTGATTTCCCGGTATCAATGCAGCGCCTGTTTATAGGCGGCGGCATCGGATTGATTGCCGTCATCGCCATCGCCATCATTTACAATCCGCGCGTGCCGCCTGCCGACCAATCATTTGATGAGGGATTGAGCAAATTGGTGGCGTTGCTGATGCGCATTTTGCTGCCGTTGACGCTGATTGTGCTGCTCGTCTATCTCATTTTCATTCCGTTCAATTTCAGTGCACCGTTTGATAACCGCGATGTGCTCATCATTTACAATGCCATGCTCTTTGCGATCGTTGTGCTGCTGGTAGGCGCAACGCCGGTGAACAAAGCTGATTTGTCTCCGGCTGTAGCGCGTTGGGTGCGCAGGGGCATAATTGCTGTGGCTGCATTGGCACTGCTCGTCAGTGTGTATGCGCTGGCGGCCATTATCTATCGCACTGCACTCGACCGGATGACACCCAATCGATTGACGTTTATCGGCTGGAATGTGATCAATATCGGCCTTCTGTGCCTGATTTTGCTCTTGCAACTGCGTGCCAAGGAAGGAAATTGGCTGGACGGCATGTATCGTGCGTTCAGCTACGGCACAGTCGCCTATGTGGTCTGGACGGTCATCGGAATTGTCGCGTTGCCGTGGCTCTTTGGCGCGAATCTTGAAGCGGTCGAAAACCTCCCTGTCAGCGTTCAGCAAATCGTGTACGAACAACCGGGGCCAATATTACTCAAATGCAGTTCGAGTCCGCACATTTATTTACTTGACGGTGGGGAAAAACGGTGGATCAACTCGATTGAAACGTTTAATAGTCGTGGCTATGTCTGGCGCGATGTTGAATTTATTTTTTGCGACGAATTGCGCAGCATTCCGGATGGTATACCGATTCCGGCCGATGCAGGACCGCCGCCGCAACCGTGAACGGCAATCTCAAGCATAGAAAGTGAGAGGGCGTGTTTTCGGCCGAAAACCACCCCTCCCACTAATAATCTCTTGCCTATGCTGCAATCCACGCTTCTGCTTCTGCCAACTGATCATTGTCAAACAGTTTGACATCCCCGGGAATGAGAAAACCAAACGCTTTGACCGCCCCACGAATCCAGGTCTCATCGGTGACAACGCCGATCTTTTCAAAATGTGTCAGTTCCTTCATGCCAACTTTGGAATCATCCCATAACGCGTGCCGATCAAACCCATCATACTCTTCGCCAAGCACATATAGGAAGCGCAGCTTGTCGTATTGTTCCAGTGTGGATTGGATGGCCGGAATCAAGACGTTTTCGTAATCATCGCCTGTCACCTTGCTTTTCGCTGTGACGATGATGATATTGGAATCGGCCGAATGTTGTAACTCAATCATGTGCTACTCCTGATTGCAAGCCGGACACACCGTCCGGTCACTGCGTAAAATGGCTAAACCTTGGTCAAATATACAGATCGCGTCTGGCATACGTGAAATGCGCACCGGCCACACAAGCAATCACGATCACAGCCGTCAGCAACAGAAAAACCGGGTCGAAAGTCGCTTCATGCAACAACGATGCCGGATCAAAATACTTGAACGGCGATAAGTACTGCAGAAACGCCAGATTTTCATTCATGCCGGATATGATCGATAAGAAAAAGGTTCCTAACAAAATCGCGACAGCAACCGATGTAGCGCGCTTATAATGTTTCAACGTACAACCCAGAAAAACACCAATCGCCAGAAAGATCATCTGTAACAAGAATAACGCGACCATCGTCAATGCCACAAACTGATAATAGTCACTGTTTGTCGATTCAAAGTACGAAGTTCCTACCAGAACCGCGCCCCAGGTAATCAATAACAGACCGATACAGTTGACGGCAGCCGCCAACGTCTTGGCCGTCACAACCTTGCCGCGTCGCACCGGCAATGTCAGCGAAAATTCAACCGTTTTATCACGTTCTTCCTTGGTAATGATGTCACTGCCCCACATTACAGCGGCAACCGACAAAATCAGCGCAAAATAAGAGAACATAACACCATAAAAACCACTGATTGTTGTCAAGTTAAACGCTTCAAAGTTGAATGCCGACAAAATAGCCGGTGGCATTTCATCCAAAATCGCCAACAATTCCGGATTGCCTTCATAGGCTGTAAATTTTGAAAAACCCACCGCGACAAAGAGGCTGACAATAACACCCCAGATAATCAGCGATTTGAGATTGGCTCTGAGTTCTCGTAAAAATATGTTCATTTTGCCCTTCCTTCAATCTTTCTACAATGACTTGTGAGATCGTTCACACAAATTCGCAATCCGTTTCTCAATGGAACTACATCGCCGTTTGGATATTGCGCCTGGTATAAAGACGATAGCTGCCCACAATCGAAACCAAAACCAATACTACGCTGATTAACACCAGCGGGACATCGTATCCGGCATTGCCGAGAACATAATTGGGGTCGAAGTGTTTGAATGGTGTGATCAATTCAATCGTATCTTCACCGAGCATTCCCCCAAACGCATTCAAAATGTACGCGCCAAAAACAAGCGCCATCGTATAGGGCGTCACATTGCGTACACGCTTCATGAACAGCGAAACCACAACACCGACCGTCAAAAACACGAGCTGAAACAACAACACACCTGCCAATAACAGGATCAATGCCTGCGAATCATAGGGTCGGCCGTCTCTGAACATGCTGATTGCCAGGAAACTACTCACCCAAACAACGACATTAGTGATGGTCAGCGCAGTCAAGGCAGCCAACAATTTGCTGGTCAGTATCCTCGAGCGGCTTACCGGCTTGGGCAACAGAAAATCGGCCGTCATATCTGTTTCTTCAACAGAAACGAGCGAAAAACCGTAGTTGGCTGCCTGAATGGCGATGCAGATTTGGCAAAACGTAAACGCAAAACCGAAAAAGCCCAAAACCGTAGCCATATCAATTCCGGTCATGCCAAAAGCCTGCAGCAACTGCTCCGGCATACTTGCCAGCGTTTCGTTAAGTAGTTCCGCATCCTCCGCAATGGCGCTAAACATCGCCATGAAAATGAAAATGATGGCAAATACGGCAATCGACCAACCGATGACAGAACCTATCTTCATTTTGAGTTCGTGCTTGTAGATATTCATGCCAGACACCTATTGGTAGTAATGGATGAAGATTTCTTCCAGTGTGGGATCTTCAATGTCCAGATCCGCAATGTCATGCTCACTGATCAATCGTGTGATGACATTGATATCACCCTTGTAGAAGAACTGCACCGCTCCATCGTCACGTCGCAAATTAGTGACGCCTTCAACATCAAAATGGGCTGCGTCGAGACCGTTTGCCACGATATTGACCTTCTTGTAATTGTCTTTCTGGAGCGTTTTGATGTCTTCGATAGTAATGATGCCGCCATCTTTAATGATTGCGACACGGCTGCACAATCTTTGCACCTCATCGAGAATGTGGGACGAAAAGAAAACAGTCGCACCGCGTTCATTCTCATCGCGGATCAAGCTAAAGAACTTTTGCTGCATAAGCGGATCGAGTCCGCTGGTAGGTTCATCCAAAACGATCAATTTAGGCTGGTGCAATAAACCTTGCACAATACCAACTTTCTTTTTGTTGCCATATGATAGGTCGTTGATCTTGCGCTTCACATCGAGTTCCATGTAATCAGCGAGTTCGTGCATCCGCTGTGTACAGTCTCGATCATAGAAACTCGCGGAGTATTTGAGCAGATCGATGACTTTCATCTTGTCATAGTAAAAGACTTCTGACGGCAAATAGCCAATTTGCTGGCGTATTTCAGGGCCAAATTCGATGCAGTCTTTGCCGAAGATTTTGGCTTGTCCACTGGTCGGATAGATCAAGGCCAGGAATAGGCGGATGGTCGTCGACTTACCTGCACCATTTGGACCTATGAAGCCAAAGATTTCACCCTCTTCGACATTGAAGGAGACATCTTCAATCCCTCTGGCTTTGCCGTAATATTTGGACAGGTTTGTCACTTCGATGATACTCATAACGCCCTTCCTTAATTCTGAACTTGATTGTCTGTTTTGTGTGACTACATGTTTAGTCTGAAACGATGTTATTCTGTGAACCAGGCATTGATTGTTTGTGAGTCAATGATGGGCAATGTGCCGGTTGGCGCACCCAAAATGCGCTCGATAGCTGTTTGCACTGCTGCGTGCTTGCGTTCTACAATCAGGGTTGGGTTGTCGTAGGCATCGGGATGGTACAGCAACTCGCCGACAGTATCGCTCAACGATGCCATTACCATGGTGATGATCTCGGCCGATTCTTCAACCCACTGCGTCGTAAACACCCCTTCGGCAACACCCTGGTCAATGATTCCGGCCAACTCAGTCGCCGTCATCTCCAGCACTTTGTTGCGCAGCTTATACTGCAGGAGAACATTCTCGTCACTCATTATCATGCGCCCAACCTCGAGCAACTCTGCTTTGCGCGCAACTTTCCAGTTGCCGGTTGCCTGCATCGCCTTTTGCCATTTGGCAATAGCAGATAACGTCTCGTCTGCGACAATGGTGTGGAGGACAGCCTGGCTTTGTATTACCGCCTGCTCAACAATGGCTTCGACAACCGCCAGCTTGGAATCGAAGTAGTAATAAAACGTGCCATGCGCCACGCCCACCGCTTTGACAATATCGCTGACCGATGTGCTTTCATAACCCTTTGTGTAGAAGAGTTGTTGCGCGGCATCGATTAGTTCATTGCGCCGTTCGTCCGGTGATTTGACAGTACGTGCCATGTGGCTCACTATGGGCAGATGCTTGTTACTGACTGATAATCAGTCAGTAACATGATATTCCTTTTCGGATGAGCTGTCAATATGGAAAAACGTCTAATTCGGATTCAATTGTGAGGGGTGATCGACGGGAAATTCGGCCGAATTATTACCGATCGAAATGCCTCCACTGGCCAATTCCTTGACAATCAGTGTAATACTCGATACCATTTGACTATATTTGCATTATTGGTCAAATAGTCAAATGACGACATCAGAAAACGAATTGCGCAAACAAAGAATTCTCGATGCCGCCGCCGCCTTGTTCGTCCAATACGGCTACGACAAAACCACGGTTAGCGACATCGCCCGTCGGGCAGGCGTCAGCAAAGGAGCCATTTACCTGCACTTCGACAGCAAAGACGCCCTGCTCGAAGCGCTGTTCCTGCGCGAAACACAGCGATATACACAAAAATGGGGTGAACTGCTCGAGGCTGATCCTGACGGCGGACGCATCGGCCCAATGTACAAGAACATTCTCATCGCGCTCATGGACAGCCCATTCATGTCAGCCATATTCAGTCAGGACAACCGGGTCTTCGGAACCTATCTGCGCAAACCAGACAACATCTTTCAAAAAATGCGGTCAGCACAGACGGAACAACCACGTTACCGCTTTGTCATGATGATGCAGGAAGCAGGCGCCATTCGCCCCGAACTCGATCCTGCCGTCGTCGCGCACATTATGACTATGTTATCGTACAGTCTGATCGTCATTGGCGATATCCTGGAGCCGCGCTTTATTCCACCGTTAGAGGACGTTTTCGACGGCATTGCCGATATGTTGGATCGCGCTCTGACGCCGAAAGACGGAGGCAATCCTGAAGCAGGGAAAGAAGTCATCCGCCAATTGCAGGCTGGTGGTCAACAGTAATTGGAAGAGTTGCAGTGAGCAGGGTTTGGTCAACCAAACCCGTTGCACAGTGAATTGAGGTTATCATGACAGACTACGTAATCGAAACCCACAACTTGAGCGTCTACTACGGTAAACACCGGGGGATTCTCAATGTCAATTTGCAAGTCGAAAAAGGAGAGGTGTTCGGCTTTCTCGGGCCTAATGGCGCAGGTAAAACGACGACTGAACGCGTGTTGCTGGACATTATTCGGCCGACTGCCGGCGAAGCTCGCATTTTCGGCAAAGATTGTCGCAAAGATGGGATAGCCGTACGCGACCGCGTTGGCTATTTGCCCGGCGAACTGAGTCTCTATGACAACATGCGTGCCCGGCAATTCTTTCAAATGTACTACTCGCTGCAAAAAGGCAATTCCGATCCGACCTACTGGAAAAAACTGGCTGAACGACTCGATCTCGATACCGGCCGCCGTATGCGCGAATATTCACGCGGCAATAAACAAAAAGTCGGCATCGTGGCGGCATTCATGAACAAGCCCGATCTGCTCATTCTAGACGAGCCGACCGGCGGACTCGACCCATTGGTGCAGCAAACAGTCATGGAAATGGTGCGCGAAGCCAACAAAGCAGGCGCAACCGTTTTCTTTTCATCGCACATACTGCCGGAAGTGCAAGCAGTTTGTGACCGTGTCGGCATCATTCGTGACGGTCAACTGGTTGCGACCGAACGCGTCGAAGATTTGGTCGCGCAACAACTGAAACGGCTGCGTCTTACGTTTGCAGAAATGCCTTCGGCCGATGCATTTGCCATCGACGGCGTCACCGAAATCGAACGCGATGACCAAAGCGTCTTGCTGGAAATACGCGACAACCTGAATGCCGTCATGGCTACCGGCGTCAACCACACCATCATCAACATTGAAACCGAAACGGTGACATTGGAAGAAATCTTCCTTGCCTACTACGGCAAAGGAAATGGAGGCAACCATGTTTAATTTACTGCTGCGCGAGCTGCGCTTTCGCCGCAATGCGATCATCGGCTGGGGCATCGGTCTCTGCTTCCTGCCCATTATCTACGTCGGCATTTATCCTGAATTCGCCGACCAAATGGCAGGGTTCGAAGACTTGATGGATCTCGCGATCTATCAGGCGATGGGCATCAGCATGGGCGGGTTTGAAGAGTACGTCGCTTCTACCGTCACCAACCTCGTACCTGTCATTGTCGCAATTTATGCCGTGATCAACGGCACCGGCACACTGGCGGGCGAAGAAGACAACGGACGTCTCGAACTGATTGCCGCGCTACCGATACCGCGCTGGCAAATCGTGGCTGTGAAGGCCATCGCACTGGGTATCGCGCTCTTCCTCATACTGGCTATCGTCGCAGCCGGGGGTGCATTGACCATGTCGGCTATCCTCGATCAAGTCGAGACGACTGTATCAGCCTGGGATTTGTTTCTCAGCATACTGACGGCATGGCCGCTCGTCATGGCATTCGGCATGATCAGCCTTTTTCTGGGCGCATTTAGTGCCAGCCGTCGCGCTGCAGCAACGATTGCCACCGCTGTTGTGCTGATTAGCTACATCGGCAGTAATTTGACCGGCATGATCACGTCGCTGGAAAGCATTCAAGGCTTATTTCCGTTCTATTACTACGACGCGACTGCATCCGGTCTGATTGACGGGCAAGACCCGGTCAATACGGCGGTTTTACTTGCTGTCAGTTTGTTTGCCTTCCTGTTGGCGATCTTCTTCTTCCAACGGCGCAACCTGACCGTCGGTGCGTGGCCCTGGCAACGCGGTAAGCTACCGGCGGATGCAAAGGCGTAAAACCGCATACCGTCAATTGCGCTGTTGCGCCATTGCGCTTACAATCGAATAAGCTGTCGCAAACCGGGTTTTATCTACCCGGTTTGTTTTTCGTCAACAAGTTGAGAACCTGACGCGAAAGGAGCGATTCGGCCGAATGCGATCGGTAGACACACTTTCCGTTGCAGAAATGCAACACTACATGGGGACAAACCCGCGTCCTGCCGACTTTGACGCGTATTGGGATGCTGCTCTGGCGGAATTGGCAGGCGTTGATCCTGATGTTGCACTGGTTTCGGCCGAATTTCAAACACCTTTCGCCCGCTGCGAACATCTCTATTTCACCGGAACGGGCGGCGCACGCATTCACGCCAAGCTGCTGCGCCCGTTGAACCAAACACAGCCCGGCCCAGCGTTGCTCATGTTTCACGGCTACAGCAGCAACTCCGGTGAGTGGAGCGACAAACTCGGCTATGTCGCCGCCGGCTTCACCGTTGCAGCGCTCGATGTACGCGGACAAGGCGGCTTGTCGCAAGACCCCGGCGGCACGACCGGCTGGACCTTTTCAGGGCAGTTTGTGCGTGGTCTCGACGATTCGGCCGAAAAACTGTTCTTCCGCCACGTCTATCTCGACACGGTACGATTGGCTCAGATCGTGATGGCGTTGCCCGGCGTCGCTACGACCCGCGTCGGTGCAATGGGTGGCAGTCAAGGTGGCGCATTGACCATTGCCTGCGCTGCGCTCGAGCCGCGTATACGATTGGCGGCGCCGACCTACCCGTTTCTCAGTGATTTCAAGCGCGTCTGGGAACTCAACCTCGACATCGATGCCTATGCCGAATTACGCGACTATTTCCGCCGGTTTGACCCGCTGCATACAAGAGAGCAAGCCCTATTCGAGAAATTGGGTTACATCGATGTCCACAATCTCGCGCCACGCGTTAACGCCAATGTCCTCTTCGCACTGACACTAATGGATGAAATCTGTCCACCATCCACGCAATTTGCCGTGTATAATCAGTTGCGCTCGCCAAAATCGCTGGCACTCTACCACGATCATGGTCACGAAGAGTTGCCCGGTCACGGCGATAGGGTCTTTCAATTCATGAGTCAATTGATGTGAAGCCGAAAAATGAAGATTGAATCCGGGCAGCACACCAAAAGAATTTCGAGCCGCGTACTTGATCACAAACAGCGAACGGCATTGATGTTGCTGCTCGTACCGCCGCTGGCAATGCGTGCCAATCGCGCTTATCGGTCGTTGCCACGATTGGATGTGCGCGATCACAGTGGCATCTCCCTGCCGTCACTCTCAATCATCGTGCCGGCCCGCAACGAAGAACACAATTTGAGCCGATTGCTGCCGTCATTGAACGCGTTGCGCTATCCGGGTGCTGTCGAGGTAATTGTTGTAGATGACCATTCGGCCGATAACACCGCTTCCATCGCCACAGCACACGGCGCGACTGTTATCAAACTCAATGGCAACCTGTCCAACGGCTGGAAAGGCAAGCCCAATGCCTGCCATCACGGTGCAGCCGCCGCCAGTGGTGATTGGTTGCTCTTCACCGATGCCGACACCTGGCACGACCCAGACAGCGTTGCCAGCGCCGTTTGCTACGCACTCGAACAACAGCTTGACGGCTTGAGCCTGTTCCTGAAACAAGAGACCCGCGGCAAACTCGATGCCGCCGCACTCGAGACCGCATTTGCTGGTCTGTTCACCGGTTGGAAAACCGGCCAGCCTGTACTCAACGGGCAATATATTCTGCTACGCCGCGATGTCTATGAGAATAGCGGCGGTTTTGCTACCGTGCGCGGTGAAATGCTGGAAGATGTGGCTATGGGTCATTACCTGACCAAATTGGGCTACCGCGTGCCTATTCTGCACGGTGACGAAGCCGGTTCCGTTGCTATGTATCCTGACTTGATCCATTTATGGCGGGGCATGACGCGCTTATCGGCCGGATCGATGCGCTGGGCAGGTTCCGGCTCCATTTTAACCGCACTGTTCATCACCGGAGCCGCCAGTCCTTTTGTCGTGTTGGCAATGACAGCGACCGGGCGAGCGCGTTGGCGCTGGTTTTTTCTATCGTGGGCGCTGGTTTTTCTGCCGTTTCTGGAATGGGGCAGGCGTTTTGGATCGGTTACGCTGGCCTGCTATGCACCGATTGGCGCGGTTCTCGTGCAAGCTGCAGCGTTTTGGGGTTTTGCGCAGCGATTATTAGGCCGCGGCATTAAATGGAAAGATCGGCGCGTCTAGCAATGCGCACGGATCTGATTTGGCACGCAAGCGGACAGTGTGCACTTCAGCCCAGCAATTTCTCTTCTCAATTTTTCTGCAGCGTTTTGTTATCGATTAATTGTTGTTGACGGTCGATGAACTGCATATTGATGCATTCAGCGCCTGCGGTGATAAGCATAGCGCCGTGTTCCTGGTTGTAGCGCACTACGCTTCCCTCATTTGCCGACCGAAATCCATAGATCTCGCGACCGCCAAGACCGTTCACAATATATACAATGCCATCTCGATGCAGACGTTCGTAATCATGATCATGGCCACCAATCACGATGTCGGCTCCCCATTCGGCGAACGGCCATTGCAGGGTTGCATTGTTGCCGTGACGGCCTGAGCTATACGGTGGATGATGCAGAACGACGATGTTCCATGGCGCGTTTGACGCTGCAAGCTGGTCTTGCAGCCATTGCGCTTGTATCGATTCGGCCGAATTGCCATCCGGTTCCTGCGCATTGCTGTCTAGCATGAAAAAGTGGATTGGACCGCGTACCAAATCATAATAGCGTTCGTTACCCGGCAAAGTAAAATAGTTGAGATACGGCTGTAAATCGGGCGCACGCCAGTCGTGATTGCCTGGCACTGGCCAGAACCGGTTTTCAGTTGCGCCGCTGCCGTATGCACCCATGTAGGGAGAGATGAAATCGGCATAAAAGCGGCCGATATTGGCATCAATCGTTGCCGCTTCACCATCGGGATAATTGTTATCACCGACCGTAATGACAAGGTCCGGTTCCCAACTTGAAACCAGCGTAGCGACATCGGCTAATGGTTCGCCTGGGCTGCCAAAGTCACCGATGACAGCAAACCGGACGTTACCTAAACAGGTTTCCTGCACCAACTCTTCGCCGGCAGCCACAAAATAGACGTTTCTACCTGTCAGCCACACTGCCAACGCGGCAAAACCCATGATCAGCAGCGCGATAATTAATCCTATTCCAACATAGCGACGCACAAAGTTACCTCTCTGGACAAGCCGCAGTTCAAAATTCGTCAAATGCTTATAACGACGTAAAATCAGTGTATGCAAGATTATACCGTGACTCTCAATACCGCTGTAGCCATCGCGCGTGAAGCCGGCGCTTTACTGATGGATGGCTTCGGCCGAACGATCAGCTTCGAAACCAAAAGCTCAGCCGTCGATTTTGTGACAGAATACGATAAATCGGCCGAAAAACTGATCACCAAACGCCTGACATCCGCTTTTCCAGCCCACAACCTCGTCGGCGAAGAAGGTGCATCCAAAAACGGCGACAGCGATTATTGCTGGTACATCGACCCGCTCGATGGAACCAACAACTTTGCACACGGCTTGCCTGTTTTCTGCGTTTCCCTGGCCCTTTACAAGAACAATCAGCCTCAAATCGGTATCATTTATCAGCCGGTGCTCGACGAATGTTTTACTGCCATCACCGGACAGGGTGCTTATCTGGAGCGAGGCGGAAAGCGGACACGTCTGGCCGTTTCGACAACAGCCAGCTTGACCCAAAGCCTGATCGCCACCGGATTCCCGTACGATCACCAGACGAGCGCACATAATAATGTAGCGCAACTGGGCGCGATGTTGCGCCAGGTGCAAGGCATTCGCCGGGCCGGTTCGGCGGCACTCGATCTGGCCTACGTCGCTGCCGGGCGTCACGACGGCTATTGGGAGTTCAAGCTGCACAGTTGGGATGTGGCCGCCGGGGTCTTACTCGTTCAGGAAGCGGGCGGGCTGGTCACGCATGTCGATGGTACGCCCTATCAAATCGCGCCGCGACTGGCACTGATTGCTAGCAACAAGCGCATTCACGACGCAATACAAACGACATTGGCGACGGTTGCGATCCCGGACTCGTAGGGGTTTGACGCCCGGACTTGATGCACCAGTTGGAGGAAAAGATCATGTTGCGCAAACACGCCCCGCTTTTGACTGTCACCCTCGCCGTTGTCCTCGGAGCACAGCAAATCCGCGTGTTGTTTCCGTCAATTGGCTGGTATCTGCGCGATACAGAACAGCTCGGCGTGACTGATTTGATTCCGTATGCCCTGGCTCCGTTTGCGTTGAGCTTGCTTGCACCGGTGCTGGTGTGGCTTTTTCGGCCGAAAATCGCTCTCTACATCGCCGGAATAGGCCTGTTCGCTGCACGCCTGCTCGAACAAATCACGCTCGAACCCAACATCGATCTGTGGACGTCAATGGTTGGCGTGATCTGCTTTTTGTGGTTGCTGACCATTATGCTCACCCGCGACCGCAACGCATTTGTTTTCGGCGTGCTGCTCGGTTTCGCGCTGGATACAGCGCTCAAAGGCGCGGCACGCACCCTCGAATTCAGTTGGATGCAATCGCCGTGGGGTACCATTGTCGTCCTGCTGCTGCTCGTCTGGTTCGTTTACATGCTGATCGTTACCGCGCGCAGCACGACAACATTGCATCATCTGACACTGCGCTCGGCCTTGCCGTTGCTGGCAATCGGCACGTTTTTCTTTTTCGAATGGCTGATTTTGAATAATCAGGGGTGGCAAGCAACGGTCAACGGCTGGTCACTTTCACTGACCCTACTTTTTCTCGTTATTAGCAACATCGCCGCTATCTGGCTGGCAGCCTACGGGCCGGTATGGCTCAGCACGAAGCCTTTCTGGTTGCGGGCTATTGTGGTTCTGCTTGCCGTTTTAGTGATATGGCAAAGCAGTCAATTGTTATCCTTTGTTATTGTATTGGGAACCATAGCGGCCGGCCTCGTCTTGGCTGTACTGGTTGACGATGGGGATTCGGCCGAAACTGATCGCAACATCTGGGCAGCCGGCATTGTGCTTGGCATCAGTTGGCTGCTGTTTGCCGGACTGGCACTCATGTATTACATGGCGCTCGAATTGGCGCTGCCGCTGGCTATGAGCGATTTACCTGTCGTGGCAGCAATCATTTTGGCAATTTGCGCCGTGATTGGCGTCTATCGCCTCGATGCAACAGTATCTGACTACACCTTCCCACTTGCAGCGGCCACAGTGTTGCTTATCATTCCCATCTTGTTACTCGTCATCGACCTTGTTTCACCGCAGCCCGAGCCGCCTTCGGCCGATAAACCACTCACAGTCATGACTTACAACATCCATTCCGGCATGGGCATTGACGGGGCCAACGGACTCGAACGGATTGCCGACAACATAGAAGCGTCCGGTGCCGATGTCGTCGGCTTTCAGGAACTATCACGTGGTTGGATACTGGACGGATCGGTGGAAATGCTCGGTTGGATGAGCCACAGACTCGATATGCCCTACATGGCATTTGTACCGACTGTCGATGATCCGCTGTGGGGCAATGCGATTTTGAGCAAATATCCATTGGATAACGTCGAAACAGGATTATTGCCGTCGTTAGGCACGCTGATCGGTCGGGGATTTGTTTCGGCCGAAATCGACACCGGCTCCGGCGAACCCGTTCTCTTTTACAGCACCCATTTACAGCACAAAGGCAACGATGACTACACAAAAGAAGAGATTCACTTCGCGCAACTGGAGGTGATTCTCGATCATTGGAACAATCGGCCGCATACAATTCTCGTCGGTGATTTCAACGCGGAACCGGATTGGCCTCAAATGGAACTCGTTCTGGATTCAGGCTTTGTCGATTCGTGGGCTGAGGCTGGCAACGGACCGGGCTATACGGCTAATGCGCGTGATCCACAACACCGCATTGACTGGGTATTCCATACACCCGACATCACGGCGACGGATGCCGTTAACATCGAGAGCGTCGCGTCCGACCATTTTCCGGTAGTTGTGGAAACAAATCGTTAGCAGACTGCCGGATCAAAAAACCGGGTTTTGCAATAAACCCGGTTTCTAAAACTCGCTGTTAATGGTGGTGCTGAAGCGGCGACATCACATTTCGGCCGATGAGATTTCTTGCCCTTCAGCCTGTACAGTTGGTTCCGTTGCGGTGTGAGCGCCCATCCGCTCTTCCACCAGTCGCACACGGCGCTGCGAACCTTTCATGAACCCTTCTACTTCGCGTGCATTCCAGGCATAAATAACACAGGTATTGGCAACTTTGTCATGCCAACCACGCCGTTCATCATCGATCAAAATCCACAAGAAGCCTAGAAAGAACGGAATCATGCAAACGAAATACATGATGATGCGACGCACACTGTTACCGGTTTTCATGCGCTGTCCATCCATGCGCACAACCCGCACACCCATGATGCGCTTGCCCACTGTCTGACCGGTCACTGTCCAGAAAATCAACCAATAGGAAACCAAAAGAGCAAAAGGCATCACGGCCAGCACAATTTTACTGATGACCGTGACCAGTTGGTTAAAATCACTTGCCCTGGTGTCTACAGGCGCCAGGGGATTGATACCGACCAGCCCCAATGCCGCAATAATCACCCAATTGATGATGCCGGCCAATAAGAGCACGATCGCCAAATCGATTGCAAATGCCACAAACCGACTGGCAAATCCGGCAAACTCTCCTTTCATCGACTGCTGGTGGATCGTGCGAATCGTCACGTCACATTCTCCCCGTTATGAGCCGATGCGCGAGATACCGGCTCATCGATTGGTTTGTAATCAGCCAGTTCGCGCACTTGGGGCGGCGCCGAAGTGCTAACCGGTTGGCGACGCAAAACGCCACGCGCCAGCCGCTCCATCAGCGTATCGACTGTCACCGTTCGCACACGTACCTCGTCCATCATTTCACCGGCCATGCCGATACTTTGATCCTGAATCAGAGCTTGCACGTGCTCCGGATTTTCCTGCAAATGATCGAGATAGACATCCGCCTGTTCCTCGATCAACGCCTGGATCAGCGCCGGGTTGGCGCGAATATAATTGATATAGCGGTCGGCAACTTCCTGCACGAGACCGTCAAGCTGCTCCGGATCGCCTTCCAGTTCACCGAGAAATGCGCCGACTTCGTTGTTGATCAGTTCGCGTACGGGCTCAGGGTTCTCTACCAGAAACGCGAGATAGGCATCTGCCTGTGCGCGAATCAATCCCTGCGTGGTCTCGTTGTATTCGAGATGACCGATGACGCGGTCGATGATCTCGCTGGTAGTGGAACGGGCCATGGCGCGGCCATGCGCTTCTTCAAAGCGGCCTGTTTCTATCCAGCGTTGAACAGTTTCTTCGCCTCGTGCCACCAGGTCTTCGTAGCGCTGTCTGGCGGGACGCATGATCGGATTGTCGGCAATCGGCCGAATGACACGTTGCCATCTCTCTCCCGTTTTCAATGCCCGCTGTCCCAATCGATCCAGCACGGAACGTGTGCGCTGCGTCGCTTCAACCGTCAAGCCCAATGACGCATAGCGAATGCGTTCGGCCGAACTCATCTCGTCCATCAACCGCGCCACGCGTTGGCCCGGCGGGTTGTCCACTTCCCACGCCTGCAATATGCCGTTCAATTCAGAGACGCCTTCGATGACGAGACCGGCGACGAGCCGCGCGATGGCGCCCGGCGCATCGAATGCAGCCCGTTGATCGGGCATGTCGGCTAGCGACATGAGCGGCGCTGCCGGTTCCGGATCATCGACCGGCACGTACGCCGGCTCGGATTCGGCCGAAACAGCTTCCGCTTCATACGCGCTGTGCCCGTTGACGGTCTGTTGCATCTCTGGGGCGTCCATTTCCTGCCTGTCGTCTATCATGATAATTAACCTCACTTGTATTATAAACCAACCGGGCAATTCGTCTATCAACAAGTCGGCATTGTTAACGGTTGGCCCGTGGACGATCAGCAAGGTACACTATCAGGTATGCCCACTGTCACACTCGCTGAGCAATCGCTTTTTTACGCCGTTCGTCCTGTGCAAAACGCATCCGCATCTGTCGTGCTGCTTCACGGCGCAGGAGGCAGTCATCTGGACTGGCCGGGCGAATTGCGCCTTCTGCCAGGTGCAACCGTATACGCGCTCGATTTACCGGGACATGGCAAATCGGCCGAACCGGGATTCCAGTCAGTCGACCAGTACGCCACCGTCGTCATCGACTTCATCACCACCCTCGACCTGCACAACGTCTTTTTGATCGGCCATTCGATGGGCGGTGCCATTGCCCAGACCGTCGCGCTGACACACCCGACCTGGTTGCGCGGACTCGTGTTGATCGGCACCGGCGCACGTCTGCTCGTTTCCGATTTGATTCTCAACCAAACGCTGGAACAATTCGAACAGGTAACGGCGTTTATTGCCCAATACGGCTGGGCACGCAACACGGAACCGGCCGTCGTGCAGCGTTCGCGCGAGCGACTGCTCACCGTGCCACCTGCCATCGTGTACGGTGATTTTGTCGCTTGCAGCCGGTTTGATGTGCGTGACAGATTGGCAGAAATCGACGTTCCGGCATTAGTGATCAGCGCCGAAAAAGACAAGATGATGCCGGCCAAATTCGGCCGAACTCTCGCTGACGGTATTCCCAATGCGATCTACGTCGAAGTTCCCGGTGCCGGCCACTACATGCAACTCGAACAGCCGCAATTTATCAGCGAACAGGTTCAAACATTCCTGCAAAAAACCATCAACTAGTCAAAACAGGATGCCAGTTCAGGACAGGCAGTCCGTTGTCAACATCTGCATCAAATAACACGTAATCAAACCTGCGCGACGCTACGAGCTTTGCGGTAAGTTAGCAATAATACGGTCAATGCCAATAATAGCATTGCAGGAATGCCATACGACCAGCCAGATACAGGCGACCCCACCTCAAAACTACGTGTTGTCAGGCTTGTCGGATCAGCCTCCCATGCCGCCTGCATCATCTCTATCGGTGCAGCACCGGCGCTGTCCTTATTATGCACCCAAACGTCCCAAATGGTGTCGCCCCAGGCACGTAACCCGTCGAAAAACGGATCGCTTTGAATCAAGTATGCCGTGTCCGGCAACGTGAGGGGCGGCGTCTCATTGATTTCGTTGCGTAAAAATTCAACATATTCACGACTGGTTGTTTGATAGTAAACGGTAATCTCAATCTTTATCGCGTTGGGAACGGCCAGATCATCCGTTAACGTTACTGCATCATATCCACCGGCATACTCGGCCGAATCATAATAACCAATGTCCGGGCTACCAGCCCAAACCGGCTCAGAGATGCGCCCGATCGCTTCACCAATCCTGAAACCGCGTGGCGGAATGCGATTATCCTTGTACCTTTCCGTACCCAATACAAAGTGAAAGGTAGTCGTTTCACCAGTGATGCTGCTGGCCGGCTTCATCTCGTAAACAAGCGAATCGACGTAGCTCTCATCGGCCGATAAGGCTACCGGGTCGGGCAACTGCCCGGTCGGATCATCATAAATGTATCCGGTTAATCCTTTCAACGTTCCTGCAGCCGCATCGTATGGGTTCACTTCGTACAGCAATTCATCATTGGCCCCATAGTAGCGTACGTTGACAAACATGCGCCGCCCTTCTGGAAAACCAGAAATCAACTTGTGGCCGGTATGATTTTGTACCGTGAAGTTGAGCACACCAGTCGTTCCGCTATATACGACATCAGTAATCGTTCCTGCAGCTTGTAGCATCATTTGCGCCCGTGCTGCACCAGCCAGTAACGCGTCCGGATTGAGACCTTCGCCAGCGTCGAGATCCAATGTCAAGGTAGCTGGCCCCTGCCGTAAAGTCGCCGCATTAAACGCATCGTAAATAGGTGATCCACTCACTGTACTCGCCAACACCGTCGTCACCCAAACATTACCACCAGTTAAATCATGTTGCGGAACACCACTGCCTGGATGTTCATCGCTCTCGGTTGGACGGAGCAAAGCCTGATTTTTATCAGCGCCCTTGCCGGGAACATCGCGCATGTGGCAATCTTGACAACTGGCTATGTAGTTGTTCGGTTGTGACGTATCAAAGACATCAGGTGCGAAAGTGCCGCTACCTGGTGCACCTCCCTGCAACCCAAAATCGGATAACATGAACTCGGAAAACGTACGCTCGACATGATAATAACTGTATGCGGGGTCAGTTTCCGAGGGCAATGGCTGGGTCGGATCGGCACCGAGATTTTGAAGAACCGGATTCGACACGTCGTGGCAAGTGGAGCAGAAGTATTTGCTCTTGTGGTAGCGACTGTACAGCATGCCGTGGTTGGCATTGGCATCAGCGAAGGAAGCCCGTCGCTGGCTCAAGTCTGTACTGATGAAATACTGTCCGCCTCCATTCTCCGTGTAATCTATAGGTGGTACATTGCCGGTGTAAAACGAATCATCATTGAACATCGTTATGCCTGAAGACTCAACAGCATCAGCGTTGTATGTTGTCAATGCGGCTGCAGAGGAAGGCGTATTGCTGGCATCCGTTTCATCCCAATAACCTGTCCAATCATCGCCCTCTCTAGTGCCGGCAAAAGTCGTTTCAAAGAACGGATCGTACATGTAATGACATGTCGTGCATTGCACACCGTCGAAATCATCGCCGGCCATATGCGCACCGTTCGTCGGGTCGGAGTGACCGCGCAGCCAGCCTGCAGGCGAATGGCAGCGCATACACAAATCTGTCGCATTGGGATTGTCCAACGCCCAAATCGAATCCTGCGCCGCGACTGCCACTGTCGGCCAGAAAAGGAAGTCGCGCATAGCTTGTGACATCATCGAACCCTGCCAATTCTCAAACGGTTCAGTGTCCGGATCGTAATCGGCGTGGCAATTGTGGCATTGATCAGGCCCATCCAGATCAACCCCATGTGTCGGCTGAGTGCCTGGCTGACGGAGCAAAGGATCTTCATCTACGGGAAGTGGTGTCCACGTCGGTGCTGCCGTGGCAACTGTTGTCAGAATGCCAATTAACACAATCAGCATAAGAATGAGATAGCGTACCTTGATGATCATGACGTTTTCCTCACAAAAAAGACAAAACGATGTGGCTAGTTAACCGGTGAGACGGGTTAATGCGCTGCATACCAGTCTGATGTCTTCATGATAAAAGAATCATGTTGTACTTCTGCACCTTACTTGTCATCTTTTTGCAGTGACAAATGACACGTTTCGGCCGAATCGACTGATTGCTGCTACCAATAAGACTGATATGAACTCAATTCGGCATAGAAATGCAAAAGAGGATTCCGCACAAACGGAATCCTCTCTTTTCAGGCTAGTCGACGATCGAGCTACTCGACCATCTTTACGTCAATCTACGGCTTCGTCACCGTGATCGAATTTATATGATTAGCGCCCGAATCATATGAATTAGACGCATGGGTCACATCGGTAACGGTGAACGTGGCTGATGAAGAATTCTTGTTGATATTGTTCTTTACAATATCGCACTGCCCACTGGCATTCGTGACACACGAGCCACTGCCGTTTGCACCCGAACTCCAAACACCGGTAACGGTCGCATTGGCAACCGCACCGTGGCCGGCATCACCGATCGTGACAGTAATGATCGCGTTCCACTTACCACCATTAGAGCTGGATGTCGCACCGGACAGCGCTTCGACATGCATTGTACCACCTGGAGCCGGTGTCGCCGTCGGCGCAGGTGTCGGTACAGGTGTCGCTGTCGGACCAGGGGTTGGCGTAGGTGCTGGACCACCGGAGCAATTATAGCTGTAAGAGCCAATGTAGGTTCCCCAGCGTCCATTGCTTGTTCCCGTGTTTTTACTGTATTCACCAAGATACCAGAATGTTGTGCCATTAGGCGCAATTGTCATCTCAGTATAGTCACCCCAGCGACGTGGCGCGCTTGATTCAAACGACGTATAGGTGATCTCACCCGCTTTCATCTGCACTTCGCTCTGCAACGTACCTGCCGGATCAGTGCTTTGGCGACCGGTCACAAATACGGCTGGATACATGCTGCTGCTCGACTTCGAGTAACCGACTTGCATGTCATCACAGTGATTGACCGCCAGGTCAGCAAACGTGCGATACTCGCCGTTTGTACCAAAAACACCGGCATCGACCACTGTGGCAGTTGCGGGATTGATTTTGGCCCAGCGCACACAATTCACGGTACCGCCACCGGGATTACAAGCAATCGTATTCGCCGTCCAGGCATATCCGTTGCGGTATTCGAAATCTTGTGGTCTGAAGTCGTTGGCTTGTATAGTCTGTCCACCAAGCTGCGGGGTATCGACAGGCATACCTGCGGCTACACCAGTAACAGCGACCAGATCAACGGTACCAACGGTACTGAAGTTATTAGCCCCAAATGGATCATCCCACGCATAAACGGTGTAATCTGCACCGTTGTACCCTTTTTCCGTCAAAATATAGTGCGGACCACCGCTCGGCCATGTACCCTGCGCATACCCGTGCAAGTTCAAAGGTTGTGGCGTATCGTCATTGGAGCCCAGACTGACGGAAACGGCAGCAGCTGATTGGCCGGCATACATGGCAGCCTTGTCAAACGCCCAAACTCGTGCGTGGCCAAAGCGATTGCCGGAAAATATGTTGGCTCCCATGTAAATGGCATCGTCACCGATTCCGGTGTGCGGATAGTCAAAGAAATCACGCCGACTGGGAGATGTGTCAAAAGAGTAGATATTCCAAGCACCGGTCGGATCACCTGTTTGCGAAACGGCAATACAAAAATGGGTACCGTCAGCGTCAATACCCAGGACGAAGCGATCTGCCTTTTCGTCGTAGTTGGCGTTCGGGTCAAAGACGCCCGTGCAGTTGGAATCGCCAGCCATGAAACTGGCAAACGTTATTGGGCCAACGAGCAGGTTGCCATTGGTGTTGTAGATTTCAAAAGCAACATTGACAGCCGCAATGATGTGGTTGGGGCCGACAGCGAGTTCCGGATCGGGCGGCACGTTGCCACCACCACCACAACAATCATTGTAATCAAGGCTGTCGAAGGCAACACCGGCTGTTGCGGCTTGAGGAACAACGCTCAAAGCCTGACGTTGCAAAACGGTGCTCGGTTCGAGTTTTTCAGAGGCAGCACGCATCGCTGCCATTTCGGCCGAATTGCGAATCCCTTCATTTTCCATCATGTCCAGATCGCCACGTTGCCAACGGGCCAATTGGTTGTCCGGATCATAGACACCAGTTGGAATATCTGACATATTGACAACAATCGGTGATGAAACAGAATAAGCTACCTGATCGGCCGACAGTTCCTGATCAGATAGACTGCCCGTAATACCAGGCGCAAAAGCCTGCACTGCAGACTCGCGCGAAGCCAGTTCAACGGCGGGTGAGACTGCCGTGGAGAGTAACCATATGCCTGCCGCAACAATAGCCAACAGCAATCCAGCCCGTATCAATTTCGAATAGTTCATTTTTTCCCTCGTATACATTTATCTCGTCAACAGTTCAAGCGCGTTGTCGAAGCAACTTGACCATGTGCTCCAACATTTTCCATAAGATTCATGCTAAATGGTGTAATGGGCTTATGCCCTGATCATAATGTTTACCTCCACAATTGATAGTAAAGCAAAACTGAATGCGTTCTATCAACAGAATTAGCTATGTCAGCCAGTTGAAGCTGTGCGAATTCATTGATGTGCTGTTTGCATGAAAACGTTCTTTCGTTAAAGAAGTTGTTCGCCTGTCGCACCGAATCTAGATATGGTACTGCAAAAGTAAATCACTAAAAGCTGGAGGACTTGTTCGGCCGAATAACGACCGGTCGGGCATCATACTGCAATCTAAAACCATAGGCAATCATTAGGGCAAAATTGCAGAAATCGGCCGATTCTTTGGGAAATCAGTCGAGTACAACGTCTCAGTCCACAGTGAAGTATGTCACCTTTCATGCTACACTATAAGAATCATCACAATCCCTGCGGAGCGGCATAATGACAACCGACGACAAAAAAATCATCTACTCCATGTACCGGGTCGGCAAAATCCACCCGCCAAACAAACAAGTCCTCCAAGACATTTCCCTTTCGTTCTTCTACGGCGCAAAAATCGGCGTCATCGGTCCCAACGGCTCCGGCAAAAGCACCTTGCTACGCATCATGGCCGGCGTCGATCAGGAATACATCGGCGAAATCAGCCAGTCGCCCGGCTTCACCGTCGGCTACCTGCCGCAAGAACCGCACCTCGACGATAGCAAAACCGTCCGCGCCATCGTCGAAGAAGCCGTTCAAACCACCGTCGATCTCCTGCGCGAATACGACGAAATCAACATGAAATTCGCCGAACCGATGACAGACGACAAAATGATGGCGCTCATCGACCGCCAGGGACGAGTGCAAGACGAACTCGACCGCATCGATGCGTGGAACCTCGACAGCCGCCTTGAACTGGCGATGGATGCTCTGCGCTGTCCGCCGGGCGACACCTCGATCAGCGTGCTATCGGGCGGCGAGCGCCGTCGCGTCGCCCTCTGTCGCCTGCTGCTCAAAGAACCGGACATCCTCCTGCTCGACGAACCGACCAACCATCTCGACGCGGAAACAGTTGCCTGGTTGGAGCAACATCTGCAGCAGTACAAAGGCACTGTCATCGCTATCACCCATGACCGTTACTTCCAGGACAACATTGCCGGCTGGATTCTCGAACTCGATCGTGGACGCGGCATCCCGTGGAAAGGCAACTACACCTCCTGGCTTGAACAGCGTCAGGCACGCCTCGCCAGCGAAGAAAAGAGCGAATCACAGCGTCAAAAAATGCTCAAACGCGAGCTGGAATGGGTCAACATGAGTCCGCGAGCGCGTCAAGCCAAAAGTAAGGCGCGGATTGAAGCATACAATCGCTTGCTGGAATCAGGCGGCGAAGCCTCACCGCGTGATCTCGAAATCTACATTCCACCGGGGCCACGGCTCGGCAACTTTGTCATCCGCGCCCACGATCTGGCAAAGGCGTATGGCAACAACCTGCTCTACGACCACTTGACGTTTGAGCTGCCGCCGGGTGCCGTATTGGGCATTATTGGACCGAACGGCGCAGGCAAAACGACCCTGTTTCGCATGATCGTCGGCACGGAAACACCAGATGCAGGCACGCTCGAAGTCGGCCAAACCGTAGAATTAGGCTATGTCGATCAGAGCCGCGATACACTCAATTCGGAGAATTCGGTCTGGCAAGAGATTTCCGGCGGCAACGAACAGTTGCAGCTCGGCAATTACGAGATGAACTCCCGTGCTTACGTGTCGCGATTTGGCTTTAGCGGCAGCGATCAACAAAAGAAAGTAGGCGTTCTCTCCGGTGGCGAACGCAATCGTGTCCATCTGGCCAAAGTGCTCAAATCAGGCGCAAACGTCATTCTGCTCGACGAACCGACGAACGATCTTGACGTTGCGACCTTACGCGCTCTGGAAGAAGCGATCAACAATTACGGCGGATCGGTAATCGTCATTTCCCACGATCGCTGGTTCCTCGACCGCATTACGACACATACGCTGGCCTTTGAGGGGGACAGCACCGCGTTTTTCTATCCCGGCAACTACAGTGAATACGAAGAAGATCGACGCAAGCGGCTTGGCACGGCGGCTGATAGACCCCATCGGATTACATACCGCAAATTGCGGCGGGATTGAGAAAGGTTAACGAGACAGGAAAATTGGGTAATGCGGAGATGGCTCATACCAGACTCTTCGTGTTACCAAACAGGAATGGAGGAGATTGATGCGCAAAAGATGGTGGATATTGCTAACTGTTGTAGTCGTGGTGGTCGTCATTTACTTCGCCGTTGGCGCTTACTTTGCCAACATTGTCATCAATACGCCGACGCGGTCGCTTGACGAAGCGCTGAGTGAGTCGGATTGGGGATCGGAGGCGGCGCTGCTGACTGATTTCGGGTTGCCAGAGCCACAAGATGTGTCGATTGACGCAGGCGATGTCACGCTTGCCGGCTGGTATTTTGAAAACGAAGCCGACGCCGATTGCGCTGTCCTGTTTCTCCACGGCTATACCGGAACGAGGATACACGCGGTTTCGTACACGCCATTGTTTTGGGAACGCGGCTGTGATTTGCTGGCTTATGATGCACGCGGACACGGAGACAGCAGTGATGCCTACCATTCCTACGGCTATTTTGAAAAGCAGGATGGTATGGCAGCTTACAACTGGTTGGTAGAGGAGACCGGGCTCGATTCGTCTGCCATGGGTGTCATCGGTGTTTCCTACGGCGCGGCGACGGCATTGCAGATGTTGCCACTCTTACCTGATGTCGCATTTGTAGTAGCCGATTCTCCTTATAGCACAATGAATGACATTCTGGTGTATCAGGCTGGCGAGCAATTTGGCGATTGGGCCAAGGCATTTGTACCGGCAGGTGGTGTTGTGATGAATTTGCGGGCTGCTTTTCAGATGGGAGATGTTGCACCGGAAGAAGCGGTTAGGGAAACGACCAACGACGTACCGGTGCTGCTGGTACATTCGTTGCAAGACGAATTCACACCTGCCGTTCAATCGCAAGCGATTTATGACAATGCTGACAAAACGACGACGCAATTGCAGTTGCTCGACTGGGGATCACCCCATGCTGCCATGATTGTCGATGATCCGGAAGCGTACAAAGCGCTTTTCGACAACTTTATGCAAACATATGGCATCGAATTTGGGCAGGAAACAAGCGGGAGATAGAGACAATGGATTTGCAGGATGAACTTCTGGTACGAACGGACGGATTCATTGACGGCAGGTGGGTTTCGGCCGATAACGGTGCGACGTATCCGATCATCAATCCGGCCGACGGATCGCCCATCACAGCTGTTGCCGACATGGGTTCGGCTGAAACACGCCGCGCCATAGAAGCCGCGCAAACAGCCCTTCCAGACTGGCGCAACAAACTGGCATCCGAACGTCACGACATCCTGCTGCGCTGGCACAAGTTGATGCTCGAAAATCTCGAAGATTTAGCTGTTTTATTGACCAGCGAGATGGGCAAACCGATACAGGAAGCGCGGGGCGAAATCCGTTATGGGGCGAGCTTTGTCGAATGGTTTGCTGAGGAAGCGAAACGCGTCTATGGGGACGTCATACCCACACACGGGCATGGCATGCGACTGATTGCTATCAAACAGGCCGTAGGCGTTATTGCGGCGATTACGCCGTGGAACTTCCCCAATGCCATGATCACGCGCAAAGTCGCCCCTGCGCTGGCTGCCGGTTGTACCGTTGTCATCAAACCGCCGGAAGACACGCCGCTTTCCGCACTGGCATTAGCCGAACTGGCTATGCGTGCCGGTTTTCCATCCGGCGTCCTCAATATTGTTACCGGGAAAAACCCGGTGCCCATTGGCGAAGAGCTAACGCGCAATCCCATCGTGCGCAAGTTGTCATTTACCGGCTCAACTGAGGTCGGCAAGCTGTTGATGCGCCAAAGTGCAGCAACGGTCAAAAAAATATCGCTGGAATTGGGTGGTAATGCGCCGTTTATCGTCTTCGACGACGCCGATATTGATGCCGCAGTGCAAGGCGCTATCGCCAGCAAATACCGCAATGCCGGACAAACATGTGTATGCGCCAACCGCATTTTCGTGCAAGACGGCGTGTACGATGAATTTGCCACGCGCTATGCACAGGCGGTCGGCGCATTGTCGGTCGGTGCAGGACTAACGGGTGCAGATATAGGACCGCTCATCAATCGAGCTGCATTGGATAAGGTAGAAATGTTGGTCGCCGATGCAGTCGATCACGGCGCAACCGTGGCCATAGGGGGCGGACGCCACGCACTGGGCGGCACATTTTACCAGCCGACAGTGTTGACTGATGTGACAACTGCTATGGCTTTGACCAATGAGGAGATTTTTGGGCCGGTTTCACCCTTATATCGGTTTGCGACAGATGATGATGTCATTGCGATGGCCAACGACACGCCGTTTGGGCTGGCGTCTTATTTTTATGCGCGGGACATCGGCCGAATTTGGCGTGTGGCTGAAGCGCTGGAATACGGCATGGTCGGCATCAACACCGGCATGATTTCGACACCGGTGGCGCCATTTGGGGGCATCAAAGAATCGGGAATCGGCCGAGAAGGATCGCGTTACGGCATTGAAGAATACCTCGAAATCAAGTATCTCTGTCTGGGTGGGCTAAACAATTGATCTGCTCAATGTGTCAACCTGACATTTATCAGACAACTTCTGTCTAAAACATATCAGATTGACGCTTTCAAATCTGGACAAACACTTGACAATCTTGATTTTCCCTGTACAATATCAGACATATTCTGTTCAATTTGTGGACAAAAGACAAGGAGAGAGGGCAACATGAAAAACAATGCACTGCGCCAAGCCTTGGTCATCATTGCACTAGGCGCAACAATCACAATTAATGCACTGGCCAATATCGTACCGATCAACGGGCTTAATACGGGCCAGATTTCCGACAGTTTCGACGTGTATTTCGTACCGGCAGGCTATGTTTTCTCCATTTGGGGATTGATCTATTTAGCGCTGGCCGGCTATGCCATTTACCAGGCGCTGCCGGCCCAACGCAACAACGAACGGCTGCGCAGCATTGATGGTCTGTTTATTGCGAGCAGCTTTTTTAACAGTGCCTGGATTTTTGCCTGGCACTACCAACAATTCGCGGCTCTCCCAACTTAAACGTGAAAGGAGCGGAATGACAAGAAAACGACAATAATCAACGGCTTTGAGAAGGAGCAGGCCGTTGATGGAATTGTTGTTTTCAGCCGAACGACGGATCGGCATACGGCAGATAATTGTGGACGAAGAATCGGTCCACTTTTCATTATATGGGATTGCCACCAGTGGAATATGTCCAAATTGTGGCGTAGAAAGTCAGCGACAGCACTCAAGCTACACACGCCATCCAGGTGACTTACCTTGTTTGGGTCGAAAGGTTCGCCTTTTGCTCCGAGTGAGACGCTATTTCTGCGACAATCAAACATGTGGCAAAGTGACCTTCGCCGAGCAATTTAGGGAGTTGCTGCGGCCGAGAATGCGACGGACCGACCGCTTAGTCGAGATTCAAACGGCCACAACACTTGAGATTGGAGGCGAGGCGGCCAGGCGGACATTGACGCGTCAAGGAATGGGAGTGAGCGCCACCACGCTCATCAAAGGAGTTCGTCACTGGTCGCCAGAAACGATTGGCGTGCCGACCGTGTTGGGAATTGACGACTGGGCCAAACGCAAGGGCCATCACTACGGCACGATTTTGGTTGACCTCGAAACCCATCAGCCGGTTGACTTGCTGCCAACACGGGATAGCGAGACCGTCGCAGCATGGTTGAAGAGTCATCCCGGTATTGAGATTATCAGTCGTGACCGCGGTCGTGAATATATCAAGGCGATTGTTGATGCGTTACCGGAAGCAACGATTGTTGCCGACCGCTGGCATTTGCTCAAGAATTTGCGCGAAGCAGTGGAAATGGTGCTCGATGCATATCCGGCCGCACGGTTGGCAGCCGCGACACCACCGCTACCAGAGCCAACACCGACACAAAGTACCGATGCACTACCATCCGTTCCCGAACCACCCACTATTCCGCTGACAAAGGTCGAACAGCAGAAAGTCGAGCGGCAGGCACGTCGACGGGCACGTTTCGATGAAGTGCATGCATTGCGGCAGCAGGGGTATACAATTAGCGAAATTGAGCGTCGGACACACCTCACCTATCGAACCGTGCAACGTTACTTGGCAGTGGATACCTGCCCACAGTACGATCGGTCGCCAGAAAGTTACTATCGCAAACTCAAACCGTATATTCCTTATCTTGAGGAGCAATGGCTGGCCGGTTGTACCAATGCGAGTCAACTGTTCCGTGATATTCAAACGCTTGGCTTCTCAGGCTCTCGTGGATTGGTTTCCGATTGGGCAGTTAAGAAGCGGCAGCAGTTGCCACCTGCCGTTCGTCTTGCTCGACGCCAAACGGCCGATATGAAACCGTTTCTTGCCCGACAACGCAAGCCAAAACCGGTTTCTGCTGTGAAAGCATCGTGGTTGCTGTTCAGGGAGCAAGTTCATCTACAAGCGGATGAGATCGCGATGCGTGATCGTCTGTTAGCGGCCGCCCCAAAGCTCGTTACTCTTGACTCGCTTGTCAAGCGCTTTCTTCAGATGACAAAGCAACGCACAGCGTCCCTACTTGACCCATGGCTTAACGATGTCGACATCGCCAACTTCGGACCGCTAATCGGGTTCGCCAACGGTTTGAGAAATGATTATGCGGCTGTCTCGAATGGACTTTCGCTATCGTGGAGTCAAGGTCAAGTGGAAGGTCAGGTCAATCGCCTCAAATTGATTAAGCGCCAAATGTACGGTCGCGCCAACTTTGATCTTCTCCGCCTGCGCGTGCTTTATCAGCCGCCATGATCACGTTTAAGTTGGGAGAGCCCAATTCGCATTGTCGATGTTATTGATGTTGGGTCTGCTGGCAAGCTTAATCGGCATTTATATCAAGCTGGACATCGGCCGATCACTTGTTCCCACCGCTGAACGCTGGCTTGTCCAGGTTCCGTTCAGCATCTACCTGGGCTGGATCACGGTGGCTACCATTGCCAATGCGACATCATTGCTCGATTATCTCGGCTGGACGCGCTTTGGTCTGAGTGAGCAATTCTGGTTTGTCATTGTTCTGACCGTCGCCGTCATCATCGTTGGCTTGATGACATTTGCCCGCAAGGATATTGCGTATCTGGGTGTAATCATCTGGGCTTTCGTCGGTATTGCCGTCAAATTTTCCGACGTGCCGGTCATTTTCCCGGCAACGGTTATCGCTACATTAATCGTCGTCGGCTATCTGGTCTATAGCATCATGTACTGGATTCGGCCGAAAGCGGATCAACGTCCGGTCACAGCATAAGATGACTGTGTGACGTCCCGTTTAGCTGGTTAATTCGGCACGACCCTACGTACAAAGCAACGTTGGAGAGTTAACGGAAATTGTCTAAAATTGCCAGCAGCCCGGACAGATTGCGATCTGTTTCCGGGCTGTTGCGCGTCTCCAGTTCCACAGTAAATGACGGGATGCCCACCTTGTTCAGATAATCGGATGCGTCCCCTGTCACGGGATACGCGGTGAAGCCGTCTTCAACGAGCGGATAGCCGGACGCCGTAGCGTATTGCTCAGCAAACAGGCGCGTATCGGGTATTACAACGCCATCGCACTGCCCCAGAAAGACGCCCGGTATCTTGCTGTGCCAGAAAGTGACCAAACGCGGCTGTTCCGCCAGAAAATACTCTTTGAGATAGTAACTCTCTGCCTCAGAAAACGGTTCACTACCACCGCTAACGATATTTCCACCCCATTGTCCGGTCGGCTGCCAGTCACAATCCCAGTTGCGGTTGATATCGACGTTGTCCGCATTGAAGCGCCCGCGTTCGGTTTCATCGGCGACCTGATCGGGCGTGAAGCGGCCACGCGTGCCGGTGACGAGGGCAACGCCATCGGGATTGGCTGCGGGGATGATGGTCAGGGTCACCGAAGGGGGTATGAGCTGCGGATTGGCGCTGAGATAGTCGATCAACTCGTAGCCGAGCAACACCGTGTTCCATTCGTAACCACCGTGGATACCGCCGACGAAGATGAGGTGGTTGGGGCCGCTGCCAAACTGCCACGCTTCGATGGGATGGGTTTCGGCCGAAAATCCCACAATTTTGTATTCGGCTATCACTTCTTGCGCTGCCGGCGTTGGCGTCAACGTCGCTTCACTTGTCGGAGCAACGGGCTGTGGTACCACCGTCGCTGTCACAGTCGATGTCGCTGTCGGCATAGGCTCTTGCGTCGCCGTTGCCGTCGGCACTGAAGTCACCGTTTGCGTTGGTTGGGCAATAGACGGCGTCTGATTGTCAGGCACTACTTCGGCCGAATCTGACGCACACGCCGCCAATAGCAATACTACCAGCAGTAACAATATGACGATGACCTGTCTCATACGGCCGAATGCACCCGCAGCGCGTTGATACGGTCGCGCACTTTCATGGCCGCTTCGCGTGCCGCATCGGCAAAATCGAGCCTGGCTGAGGCATAGATAATGCTGCGGCTGGAATTAATCACCGGCCCACACAGCGCATCGGCCCCGTAACGAACGGCTGCCTCCAAATCGCCGCCCTGTGCACCAATGCCCGGAATCAAAAAGTTAGCCGTCGGCGCCATCTCACGAGCCACGCACAGTTCCTCAGGGTACGTCGCACCGATGACGTAGCCCAACGCGCCGGCTACGGGCCACGACTGACTCCCACGAATAACATCCGCAGCCAGTCCACTGCCCGCACGCAAGTCGCCCTGAAACTGGGGGGCGCTGGGGCTGGACGTGCGTGCCAATACATAAACTGCTTTGTCAGAACGCGTGCCAATCATCGGCCGAACTGCGTCTTCTCCCACATAGGGATTGACGGTAACTGCATCCACCTGCCATTGGTCAAGCAGTCCTTTGGCCCACGCTGCTTGCGTATGGCCGATGTCGCCTGTTTTGCAGTCGAGAATAATCGGAATGTCATCGGGAATATAAGCGATGGTACGCTCCAGTGCCACGACGCCGTATGCGCCCCACTGCATGTAGAAGCCCAAATTGGGCTTGTAGGCACAGACGAGATCGGCCGTCGCGTCGATAATCGCTTTGTTGAACGGCAAAATCGGTTCATCCCATTTCCAGACACCCATGATCGGCATCTTGTCCGGAGACGGATCAAGACCGATGCAAAGCCAGGAATTATTGCGTTGTTGTGCGGCAAGTAGTTTTTCGAGGTAAGTCATATTTTGAGCTGGTTCTTTGGTTGGTTTGTTAGTTGGTCAGCTTATCAGTTTAGCAGTCACAGGCGCGTTAGCAAAGCGTTCATTCCTCTATTGTCCCGGAATTTTAGTTGCAAAGCCAACTGAATCTTGTTATAGTTGCTTCTCAGTGCGTGGCCGCACGTGGAGAAATGAAAAATGATTCGGCCGATCACTGAGCGAAAGCTACCTAATCGACATAAGCGAGAAACCGATGCCTGATCCCTTTTGTGGGGGATCGGGCTTTTTTTTTGCATGCAGCCGACTACAGGAAAGCCGTATGACTGACTTGATTTTACCGGGCTTAATCGACGTTCACACCCATTTACGCGTGCCCGGCGGTGAACACAAGGAAGATTTTGCCACCGGCACAGCGGCTGCATTGGCCGGTGGCGTGACGATGGTGCTGGGCATGCCCAACACCAATCCGCCATTGACAACGCCGCAGGCCATGCAGACGGCGCTCGACGCAGCCCGCCGTGATAGCCGTTGCGATGTCGGCTTGTATGCGGGGGCCAGTTCGGCCGATAGTTACCTGCTTCCCCAAATCGCCGCCAACGCGGTGGCACTCAAAATCTACCTCAACGACACATTCGGCAAATTGCGCGTCGACGATGTACCCACATTGGCCGCCTGTTTCGAGACATGGCCGCGCCATAAATTGATAGCCATGCACGCCGAAAAGCAGAGCGTTGCCGTCGGTATCGGGCTGGCAGCAGCTTATGATCGCCATGTCCACTTTTGCCATATCAGTCGCCGGGAAGAGATCGAGCTGATTGCCAAAGCTAAAGAGCGCGGCTTGCCGGTGACGTGTGAGGTGACACCGCACCATCTGCTTATGGACGTGTCCGATTACGAACGCATGGGGGTCTGGGCTGACATGCGCCCGGTGCTGGGCACGCCGGATGACGTCGCTGCGCTGTGGGAACATCTCAACAGCACGGTTGATTGCGTTGCCACCGACCATGCGCCACACACTTCGGCCGAAAAGCGCTCTGCCACGCCACCTCCAGGCGTCGCCGGATTGGAAACGGCGCTACCGCTCATGCTCACTGCTGTGGCTGAGGAAAAACTCAGCCTCGACCGAGTGATCGAACTCATGCACACCAATCCGCGTCGCATCTTCAATCTGCCGGAACAGCCCGACACACGGGTCGAGTTCACGCTGCAACCGACGACAATTCGCAATGAGACGATGTTCAGCAAATGCGGCTGGACACCTTTCGCCGGTCGTGAAGTTGCGGGCTATGTGAGTCGCGTCATTTTGCGCGGCACAACGGTGTATGAGAACGGCATCGTTTCGGCCGAACCCGGCTCCGGCCACCTCATACCGACATCGAGTTAACTACCCCATTTTTTGGAGGAATTGAATCATGTTGATGGAACAGGAGAAACATAGAATGATGGAACCATTATTTGATTACGATGTGATGGGCGGACAACCTGCGCTGGTTGGCAACGGATTGACCGGCATGGATATTTTGTCAGTCGACCAATTTGACAAGGCAAAAATCGACTACATTTTTGCCCGTGCACGCGAAATGCGTGAGATGGTCGAAATAGTCGGAGCCGCCGATCTCGTCAAAGGCAATGTCCTTGCCTGCATTTTCTATGAACCAAGCACACGCACCAGTTCATCGTTCATCGCCGCCATGGAACGTCTGGGGGGTTCTGTCATTCCGATTACCGGTGGTGTGCAATTCAGTTCGGTCAGCAAAGGAGAAACGCTGCAAGATACGATGCGCACACTGGAGCAATACGCCGACGTAATCGTCTTGCGTCACCCTCAAATCGGCGCAGCAATCGCCGCGGCAGAAGCAGCCACCGTGCCGGTCATCAACGCCGGTGACGGTGCCGGTGAACATCCGACGCAAGCGCTGCTCGACTTGTTCACCATTCAGGAGGAATTGGGGACATTGGACGGGTTAACCGTGTCGATGGTGGGCGATTTGCGTTTCGGCCGAACGGTGCACTCGCTCTCCAAATTACTCTCCATGTACAATGTCAAGCTCAATCTCGTCTCACCGGAGATATTGCGGTTGCCGCTGACTACGATGAATCAGGTGCGCGACGCCGGCATCGACGTACGGGAAACCCACGATGTCGCCGACATCATCGCTGACACAGACGTCCTCTACGTCACACGAGTCCAAAAAGAGCGTTTTAGCGATTTGAGCGAATACGAGCAAGTCAAAAATCAATACGAGATTACGACTGAGCTGATGACTCACGCCAAAGAGAAAATGGTCATCATGCATCCACTGCCGCGCGTCGGCGAAATTCATTACGACGTAGACCGCGATCCGCGTGCCGCCTACTTCCGCCAGGTACGCAACGGCATGTACATTCGCATGGCGCTGTTAGCGGGTGTGCTGGGAAGAGCCTGATTTTTTGGGAAATTTGAATGGCCAATGGTGAATTGTGAAAGATGTGCCGTCATCACAATTCACCATCATTCATTTTCAATGCACTGAGTTTTTAGGGCCACCATTGATGTAGCTGAATAAACGTGGCATGGCTTCGCCGTATGGCGCCTCTGCGTTGACCAATGTAAACGGCGTGGCACACCCAATACCTTCGCGTTTGCGACCGTCCTTCTGGTAATCGGCAATCGGGAACAGGTAGTGTTCGTTAAGTAAGTGTCCCCATTTGCTGCGGTGCACATAGCGTAGCCCTTCAATTTTGATGTCCCACTGCTTGTCATCGGGTGCCAGCATTCCGAGACGCGCAACAATGTCGTATTCGTTGCCAAAATGCTCTATCCACGGAACGGGTGAACGCTCGTCCAGCCATGTATGATAAGGCATGTTGTTGGCGCATGTCGCAAATGAGTAGACTTCCAGCCGCGCTAATTCGTCAACGGTGAGCGGATCGAAATCTTTCGGCCGAATTTCGCTCTGATCCGGCCAGACAAATTCCGACCCGGCGAATCCCAGCAATGATTCGAAGCCAACCTCCCCACCAGTTCGCGGCAAAGGCGTCAATGAATACAACATACGCAGCACATTGGCGAGGATGATCGTGCCTTGCGAATGCGCAATCACCACCACACGCTGCTTGTGTCGGCTCTTGAGCGCGTCATAGATCGGCGGGAAAGCGACAATAGCCGGCTCAGTCATGCGCTGCCATTCCTTACCGACCATGCATTGCAAAAAATCGACCAGGCCGGAATCGGTTGAATTCTGAATAATCGTGATCGGCCGGTGGAATAAGTACGACAGATACGCCGCATTGATCTGAGCTACATGGTCATCTGTCATCATGCCGTTGATGAAAAACCAGGCTTCGTCAGGAAATGTCGTCGTATCGCCATTGTGATCCGGTCGATGCAGAATTACAGTCGGCTTCCAGAACAAATTGTTGAGGACAGGCGGGCCGAATGGCGGCGGTTTGATCGGTAACGCAGGTACGGTGATGTTGAAGAGGAAGTTGGCTGTCCGCATGGGACGCCACAGGTTGAGGATGCTGAATTCAGAATAGCGTCGGTAAGGCGGCACCCAGGTGCCGGGCGCGCCTAATATGCTCTTGGCATAGCGTGGCGGCCTGATCCTGAGTGCGTTGATGCCAATATGGAACAAATCGCTAAATTCGGCCGAATCAGTGTCACCAGCGGCATCACTGCGCCCATGTTCGGCAAAAGAACCATTGACAGTCGGATCGACAGTGTTGTTAACCATGACTACCCCCATATAGTGATTAAGTTCGCTTGCCCCAGCCGCTACGCAAAAAGCGGAGTGCATTACCTCCCAGGATTTTTTCAATCGTATCGTCGCTGTATTTTCGGCCCAGATCATGCCCCCTCTCCGCAACCAAACGCTGCGTCAGGCGCGGCCATTGCCCTGAATCGATCAAATCATCCGGCGGATCCGTCATGCCGTCAAAGTCTGTGCCAATAGCAACATGATCTGCGCCGCCCACATCGATCAGATGCGCGATCGTACGGACTATGAAATCCAGCCCCAGCTTTTTCGCCTGCGGTGCGAGCCAGTAATTCATGAAAATGACACCAATCAAGCCGCCGTGATCAGCCAGCCAGCGCACTTCCCAATCGGCCAGATTATAGGGTGACGGGTTGATCGCAGTAACGCCGACATGGGTTGCCAACAGCAAATGGCCTGCATTGTGCTGGTCGGCCAGCTCATAGATACGCACCCGAGCCGCCGGTGTACAATGCGTCAAATCCACCAACATCCCCAGTTCAAACATGCGCTGGACGACCTGCTCACCGATCCGGGACAAGCCCAGAGTCCAATCATGTTCGGCCAACGCTTTGCGCCAGCGTGTCAGTGGAAAAGCTGCTTCAGGGAATTGGAAACAAGGCGCAACGATCCAGTTAGGATAAAAATGCGCCAGCGTCAGCGACGCGACACCGCGCTCAAACAGAATTTCGAGATTGCGCAGTAGTTCCGCTGCGACAGCCGGTGCATCGGCCGAAGGCGGAAATGCTACTGTTTTACCCGATTGCTCACCTTGCAAACTGTGCGCCCCTTCTACTGTGTGGACTACAGCGATTGCACCGTCATTCAATGCGGCATTCAGCTGTGCAACGCTCTTGACAACGCGTGCAGGGCGCTGTGCCGATGATCGGTTGTCATTGTAAATGGTCGTTTGTTTCTCGAGTGCATCGAGTTGATACAGGGTTCCGGAGAAGTAATCGGGTGTCACATTGTGTCGCCACGTGCGTGGCATGAAGACGCGCAACAAATGCAGAAGCGGCGCATGGCGCAACAACGGTTCCTCCAACGTGTAAGTTGCGGACATCACGGCGTCAACTTGTCCCAAATTCAAGAGATCGAAGGTCATGCGCACATGAAACGGCCATGAAATGGTGCTGAGGATACGGCGATGGCGCAACAGACCGTCGTGGAACAGCGCTGCCTTAAGTGCCATGTGAGCGTGCAAATCGATAACAGTAGCGCGTTGATGAAGGGTTTTCCAATCTGTGCTCATGAGGTGTCCTTCGTCCTTATCGATGATAGTTGTGCAAAACGCATCAACATTGCCGACAAGTCGAGCAAGTGAAAGAGTCGTGTCAGTTACCTACACTCTATCACCTAGACGTACCACAGCACCAGATGCTTTCCGCACCTTACTGAGGTGATCTTTGTCATTTATCGCGAGATAGAAAAATCGAGTGGTTCGGCCGAAACGCTAATCGGCCGCCAGATTGAGAAAATTGAGCACTTTGTTGCGCTGACTGGAAGTGATCCGCCCGTAACTGTAAAGTCTGGTCAAAATATAGGTCAGCGTCATGACCGAATGGAGCGTGTATCCCTGCTCTGCCAGATACTCACGTCCACCCTGCTGACGATCGATGAGTACGACTGCGTCTGCAATCTGCAATCCTTTCGCTTTTAATGCGGCGATGCCCTGTAAAATGCTGTCACCTGACGTGATCAGGTCTTCAACAATCACAACACGCTGACCAACCTGCCATTTGCCTTCAATCGTCTTGCCTGTACCGTAACTCTTGGCGGTCTTGCGTGGAAAAATCAGCGGACGATTCATTTCCAGCGAAATGGCGGTTCCAATCGGTAGTGCTGCATACGGAATACCGGCGATAAGGTCAAATTGCAGCGTGTCAAGGACAGCGGCATAGGCGCGGGCAGCTTCGCGCAGTGCATCGGGAAAGGATACCAACAGTCGCAGATCGATGTAGATCGGCGATACAACACCACTATGCAACGGAAATCGGCCGAATTGAATACAGCCAATATCAAATAAAGTCAACGCCATCTGCTCATTCATTTGCACAAATCAATGATGACACAAAGCATGTCGGCTGGCAAGCGACAATGCTAACTGCTTTGTTACGAGCAGGTTGTGACACTCTGCAATAACCAGTGTCTATCTATAACATGGTTGAAGTTGGTTTAAGCGGACCTTTTACACGACAAGAACTCAGTTCGCAAGTAGAATTGAGGCGTGGCAACCTTACTGATCCAACCGACCCTGACCGATCTAGACGACGACCAACTGGTTCTTTTGTGCCTGAACCGTGGTCAACGCAATGATCGACCGTATCAGGAACTGTTCCGACGCCACAACAAGATGGTCTGGCACATCTGTTACCGTTTTCTGGGCAACGGGAGCGACGCAGAAGACATGACACAGGAAGTGTTTTTCAAGGCGTATCGCAATCTGGAGAAATTTGAAGGGAGATCACTATTCAAGACGTGGATCTACCGGATTGCCGTCAACACGTGTCAAAATGAACTGCGCCGCCGGTCGCGCCGCCCACAGGAAAGCCAGACCGAGTTAGAAGTTGCAACTGAATTCATTCCTTCGGCCGAAACAGTGGACCAGACGTATGACCAATTGGCATTGAGCGAATTGCTGGCAGATGCCCTCAATGCACTGCGTCCTTCAGAAAGAGAAATCATCATCCTCAAAGACGTAGAGGAACGTCCTTACGCGGATATTGCGGACATCATGAACATCAGTCTCAGCGCGGCCAAAATGCGCGTGCAGCGGGCACGACTGGCTTTGCAACGAGAATACAAACTGCGTTCCGACGCTACTGAAAGTCACACATGATCAGGCAGCCAACCTCCGAAGAACTGAAACGCTTTGTTGCCGGTGACCTCGACACCGACGCTACCGAGCGCATCCTGACGTATCTGTCCGAGAATGATGACGCATTGGAAACGGTCGACACATTGTGGCATGAAATCAACTTGACACCGCCGGGAGGCGATAGCGAGGTGCCCGAACTGGACGATGCAACAGCGGCAAAAGTCGAGCAACAGCTCTTCGACCGTATACACCGCACTGACTTGACAGGTGATGTACTGCGTCTGGGCACGCAAGCAGCGAGTACCGTCTATTGGGCATTGTTGCGCCCGTTTGTCACACGTATTGCGGGCACAAACGATGAAATCGAAAAGTGGGACACTATGCGGCATCATAGCGACGAGCAGCAATAATCAATGTCGGCAATAGCCTCTGAAACGTAGGAGAAGTAACATGCTGGAAACATTGCAAAACATTTTCACAGAGATGATCGATGGCATCATTTCGTATCTGCCGAATCTCTTGATCGCTGTCGTTATTTTGGTTGTCGGCTGGGTAATCGGCCGAATTCTGCGCTACATTGTCGAACGTTTATTGAAATTGATCCGCTTCGACGACATCGTTGCCCGCGCCGAATTGTTCAACAGCATGACCAGTAAACGTACGCCGACCGAGATCTTCGGCATGTTGGTGTTCTGGATCATTTTTCTCAACTTCCTGCTGACTGCCTTCGATCAACTCGGTCTGAGCCAGGCCGTTGAGCCACTACGCGCCTTGATCGCTTTCCTGCCTACCCTTATTGTCGGATTTATTCTCCTCATCATTGGCGCATTGCTTGCCAAAGCCATAGCTGACATGGTCGAGGCAGCGGTCAATAACATGGGCATCGAATTCGGCAAAGCAATAGCCAATGGTGTGCGCATCATACTGCTCGGCATCGTCGTCATCGTCGTCTTGCAGCAAATGGGTATCGAGTCCCAAATCCTGACAGACATTTTCGTCTATGTTGTCGCCATTCTCCTTGCCGGACTGGCATTGGCATTTGGTCTCGGTGGACGCGGCGTTGTCCGCAATGTACTAGCCGGATTCTATGCACGCGAAATGTATGCATTGGGCGACACGATCGCGATTGATGAAGCCGAGGGCACGCTTGAGGCAATCGGCACGATCAATGCCGAGATTTACCGCGACGGTGAGCGTGTGCTCGTTCCCAACACATTCTTAACCGACAGCAAAGTACGTGTCCGCAGCAACGAGACAGAAACTACTTAATCGAGCAATTCATTTCCAAAGAAGATACTCAATCAGGATGGAGAGGTAATCAATGCGAGTATTAGTAACAGGCGGTGCAGGTTATATCGGCTCTCACGTTTCGGCCGAACTCATTCGCCAAGGCGACGACGTCATCGTCTACGACAATCTCTATCAAGGCCACGCAGCCGCCGTCGATCCCCAGGCCATATTTGTGCAAGGCGATTTGGCTGATCGGGCTGCACTACGTGCCGTTTTTGAAACGCATGACATCGACGCCGTTATGCATTTCGCTTCCTATACACTGGTCGGCGAATCGTGGGAAAAACCGTTTCTCTATTTGCGTGACAATGTCGTCAACGGCCTTAATTTGATGGAAACGGCTGTCAAGTACGGCGTCAAACGGTTTGTCCTGTCATCAACAGCCAATCTGTTCGACAATCCGGAGCGCATGCCCATCGATGAAACAGAGCGCATTGTACCGGGCAGCCCGTACGGTGAGAGCAAAAACCTGCTTGAACGTCTGCTGCTCTGGATGGATCGCGTCTATGGCATGAAATATGCCGCTCTGCGTTATTTTAACGCGTGCGGCTGCGTGCCGCCGCTGGGTGAAGACCATGCCCCGGAAACACACCTGATTCCCATCATACTGCAAGTTGCGCTGGGGCAGCGCGACCATCTGGTGATTTTTGGCGACGATTACCCGACACCGGACGGAACCTGCATCCGCGACTACATTCACGTCCGCGATTTGGCATCAGCCCATATTCTGGCATTGCGTGCCCTTGATCAGGGGAGTCGTACATACAATCTGGGAACGGGCAACGGGTACAGTATCCGCGAAATCCTGGATGTCGCCCGCGCTGTGACCGGCCATCCAATTCCGGCCATCGTGGGTGATCGGCGACCCGGCGACCCAGCCATTCTCATCGCAGGCTCTGATCGCATCGGCCGAGAATTGGGCTGGGAACCGCAATACTCTGACCTGCACCATATTATTCAGTCGGCCTGGGATTGGCATCGCCGCCATCCTGACGGCTATGGCGACTGAATTTGATGTGATTCGCCCGATTTTTGTTCCCGAATCAGTGCGCAACGACGACAACTGCGTCGATATGTGAATCTTGCATGGCGGCGGCGACGGAAACGCGATGGTGGCCATCGACGATGTAGTAGCTGTCGTTGACTTGTACCAGTTCAACCGGCGGCAATTGGCGTCCGCGCTGCCGGGCGATGGCTACGGACAACCAGCGATCCTGCGTGCGTGTCTGCATCGGCCGAAATTGGGTGTCGAAATCGTGCGTCCGGCCACCATTGGCGCTGCCGCAAATCGCCTGCAACGGAACCCGTACTGCTTCACGAGCACCGTTGTTAACCACCGTGTGTGCCTTGCTCATCGTCGCTAGTGCGCGTCGCCCGCGTCCAACCAAGCTCAAAACTTTGTCTATAGCACTTTGATAGGTCGCATTGGCGTACAGTTGCAGCGCATTTTGTGTCGCGTAATCGGTCGTTTGAGCAGAAGTGGTGTAGTTGGTGTAAACGGTCATGTTCGTTATCTCCCTTGCAGTTGCTTATGGGAGAAACGATATCAGGTGACCGTATCGAAAACGTATCGGGTAACAAATGAGGGCTGAACGCTATAAGCTATTCCACTTCTTCTCCTGGCCGATACGTGCGCTCAGCATTGGCACGAACATCCGCTTCTGTGAACCAGACCGGTTTGAGCGTGCGGGCGGCGAAGAGGGGTGTCTGATCGGCAAAATGGGGTGAATCGGGGCGAGCGGTGGCGCTGCCAAACTGGTGAATGCTTTGTGACGACACCGTGCCGTCTGCATCCCATGTCACTAACGCGACGTAGCTGTCGCCGGCAATGCCGTGGAATGTGCCGTCCTCGTCCTGAAAGTCGCCGTAAATGGCATGCAACACGTCAGGGCCGCCACCGAGACCGATGTTGACGTCGCCACGCACGAGTCGGTTGACTGCGCTCCACGGCGGGTCGATTCGGCCGAAATGCGCTTGCAAAGTCGCCACCGCTTCCGTCAATCCGGCCAGCAGCACATCCACAGGTACGGCATCGTTGCCCACGAGTCTCGTCGCGTTAAACGGCACGTCGTCCTGCTCGTTGAGATAATTGAGCGTCAGAATCATCAGCGCTGTGGCGGTGTCATCCGGGTCGGCGGTCAAATCCCATTCACCCAGCAGTTCGATGGCGGCACGCACATCCGGGTCGTCAGGTAGCGGCGCGGCTTGCAAGGCGGCGATCAGTTCAGGGATGTCCGATTCGGCCGAATACGCCATATCCCATTTATACGCCTCAAATTCGTCAAACGTAATTGAATCATCCGCGCCGAACAGTTCCAGCGCCCGCAGCGCCCGATTGGTCATGTAGGTTTCAATACCCAATGTCGGCGAGAACAGCGCCGGATCAGGGTTGTCCGGCCCAATCGTCGTCTGGAACGGTGTGCTGTTGGCATTTTGTACGAAGCCAGAGGCTGGATTGAGCACCTGCGGTAACTCATCATAGGGCAAGTAATCCGTCCACAGCGTCTCCGATGTGTCGCCGGGCAGGAACAGTTCCCAGTCGTACCCTTTAGCCCGCACCGGAATGCGCCCGTTATAGACGTAGTAAATGTTGCCTTCGCGGTCGGCGTAACCGGCGTTAAACATCGGCAGCGGCCCTGCCGCCATTGCGTCGTGCCACTCCGCAAACGACTGGGCTTTGTTCATACGATACCATTGCTCGATCAAATCAACGCGTCCCATGCCGGCGTAGCGGATGGCGTAGACGCCGTGATCCTGTCGTACGGTGGGACCGTAAACCGACCACAACGCTTCCTGATTGACCGTAATGCGCAATCGTCCCATCAATTTGACCTCGATGGGAACCTGCCGCACTTCCAGATCGCGCCATTCGCCGTCGAATCGGTATTGATTGGGATTGTCAGGATTGATGTCGAGTACAAACACATCGATGAGATCGGGCGAATTGACGGTAAACGCCCAACCCAGATTTTCGTTGTGGCCGACGAGCAGAACGGGCGCACCGGGGAACAGGGCTCCGGTGGTGTTCCAGCCTTCTTCACTGGTGACATGGGCTTCATACCACGCCACGAGGCCGGTCCACGGTTGATGGGAGTTGATCGCCAGGAATGTCTCACCATCGGCCGAACGGGTCGGACTGACGGCAAACGTATTGGAGCCGTAGCGGACGGTCTGGGGTAATTCGGCCGATTTTGTCGCTACCGGCTGAGGCCGTTCCGGGCCAAACAAGCTGCCCACCACCCCATCGAGACCGTAGAAAAACGGCGTTTTGTGGACAAAGCCTGCGACCACATCTTTGCCGTTGACCGGGAAAATGCCGGGTATCACTTCGTCCGGATGCAGCGCGGCGTACTGGTTCATGCCGGCCGCATAGCCGGTGAGAACGGCGCGTGTTTCGGCCGAAATCTCACTCTCATATTGGGCATCGATGTCATCCCAGATGCGCAGCAGTCCAACCAGATAATCATTAGGCGCGGCCTCCTGCCCGTACACGGTTGCCAAATCACCACGGGCAGCCAGCAACGCCTGCTGAATCAGCTCAAAATCGTCTTCGGCGTGGGCATAGGCGAGGCCATAGGCGGCGTCGGCATCGGTTCGGCCGAAAATATGCGGCACACCCCATTCGTCGCGCACGATTTCAGCGTCGTACAGATCCCCAGAGTCGAGCAACTGATCGAGATTGTCTTGTTCAGGCCAGAATACCCAAATAGCGAAGGCTAAGAGCAATACTCCGAGAGTGGCTAAAGTCCAGATGAGTAACCGTTTGATCATAATAATGGATGCGGGCGTGTGTTGACGGGATCAGATCAATGAGTCGAGACCCAGCGCAAAACTGGCTGCCTTCTCGACATCTTGCAACCGTTCATTGGACAGCGTTGCAATCAGATTGCCGATCCTTGATTTTGTAACTGTTTGGATATTGTCAAAATTGACTGCGCATTGTTGAAAGACGCCGTCATCGTCTGGCGTCAGATATACTTCCGAAGGAATATCACGAATCGTGGTGGTCAATGGGGCGATGGTCACACTGGTCAGATAAGGTATTGCCGATTGACGTGTCAGAATGAGCACAGGGCGACGTTTGTCGGGTACGCGAAACGTATACCAACGAATTTCGCCACGTTTCACGATTCACTCCAGGCTTGTTCTGCTTCCCAGATGTCAAATTCACCCGCCTCAACTGGCTTGTGTGCATACCCGGCAGCGTGCTGATGTTCCAATTGCTGAATCTCGAACCGCAACAACGCTGCACGCAAGGCGTCGCGGATGAATGCGGAGCGGGTTGTCTCGATGGTTGCCACAGCATCATCTACTGCAACGAGCAATTCATCGTCAATAGTCATTTGGATTGTTTTCATAACTATCCCCAATCGAATGTGTAATATTATCCACATTGTAATCAACATCATATATTGTGTCAACGCATTCTGCGTGGAAAATTCCGCGAATTCCTGTCGGTTTCATTCAACCTCCTGAGGTACAATTAGGGGTTGAAATCTGAACTGCACAACTATGGGAGTTTTCCATGAAATACCGCATTGAAAAAGATACGATGGGCGAGATTCAAGTGCCCGACGATAAATATTGGGGCGCGCAAACCCAGCGCAGCCTGGAGAATTTCAAAATCGGTGGCCAGACCATGCCGCGCGAAATCGTCTACGCCTTCGCTATTCTCAAGAAGGCGGCGGCGTTGACCAATCGGGAGTTGGCGGGATTTTCGGCCGAAAAAACAACTGCCATCGCCCAGGCATGCGACGAAGTGCTGGCAGGCAAACTCGACGACCAATTTCCACTCGTCGTCTGGCAAACCGGCTCCGGTACACAAAGCAACATGAACGTCAACGAAGTCATCGCCAACCGCGCCACCGAGATTTTAGGCACCGATTTCCGCGTGGAAAAATTGGTCAAGGCCAACGACGACGTCAACAAGAGCCAGAGTTCCAACGACACCTACCCGACGGCGATGCACATCGCCACCTACATCAAGGTGGTTGAACACACATTGCCCAGGATTCAGTTACTGCACGACACACTGGCGGCCAAATCGGCCGAATTTATGTCCATCGTCAAAACGGGCCGCACCCATTTGATGGACGCCACCCCGCTCACGCTGGGACAGGAGTTCAGCGGCTATGCCATGCAGCTACAGCGCGGTATGGAAGCGTTGCAAGACAGCCTCGTGCGGGTGCGCGAGCTGGCGCTGGGCGGCACAGCGGTGGGCACGGGGCTGAACACACCGCCGGGCTACGCTGACCACGTCGCGGCCAAAATCGCCGAACTGACAGGCCATCCATTTGTTTCGGCCGAAAACAAGTTCGAGGCACTCAGCGCCCACGACGCCATGGTCGAAATCAGCGGCAGCCTCAAACGCGTTGCCGTCAGCCTGATGCACATCGCCAACAACATCCGCCTGCTCGCCAGCGGCCCGCGCACCGGCATCGGCGAAATCGTCCTGCCCGCTAATGAACCTGGCAGTTCCATCATGCCCGGCAAGGTCAACCCGACTCAGGCCGAAGCAGTGACCATGGTCTGTGCGCAAGTCATCGGCAATGATATCGCCGTTTCCGTCGGCGGCATGCAGGGGCATTTTCAATTGAACGTTTTCAAACCGGTCATGGCGTACAACGTCCTGATGAGCGCCCAATTGATCGGCGATGCGTGCCAGAGCTTCAACGACAATTGTGCCGTTGGCATCGAGCCAAATCATGCCCGCATTGACGAACTTGTCAACCGCAGCCTAATGCTGGTGACGGCGCTCAATACGAAGATCGGCTATTACAAAGCGGCCGAAATCGCCCAAACAGCACATGCTGAAGGGACCACGCTCAAGGAAGCGACGCTTAAACTGGGCTATTTATCGGCCGAAGAATTTGATGAAGTTGTCGTACCGGCCAAAATGGTGGGCAGACTCGATTAAGAAGCTGCACCCGGTTGCGTGATTCAAACAGGCAGGCGGATGACAAAGGTGCTGCCGCGATCCAATCCGGGGCTGCTGACAACCACGGTGCCGTCATGGGCTTCGACAATTGCCTTGGCAATCGCCAGGCCCAGGCCGGTACCGCCCGCATCGCGGCTGCGTGCATCATCGATGCGATAAAAACGGTCGAAAACGTGGTCGATATATTGCGGTTCAATGCCCGTGCCAGTGTCGTGAACGCGAATTTCCAATGTTGCGCCAACGGCTTCTGCCTGTAGCGTGATGGTGCCACCGGCAGGCGTGTGCTGCAGTGCATTGGCCACCAGATTGCTGACAGCTTGCTTGAGTCGGTCGCGGTCGGCCGAAATAAGCGGCAACGCACCTAATAATTCAGCGCGAAACGCAATCTGCCGCGAGACAGCTATCGGCCGAAACATCCCTTCCAGTTCATTGACCAAAAAAGCGACATCGACTTCCACTCGGTTGAGGGGCAGGCGACGGGCTTCCGCATGCGCCAGGTCGCGCAAATCGTCAATCAACCGATTCAAATGACGCGTTTGGTCGTAAAGTTGAGCGATCTCTTCTTTTTCCAATGGGTAGACATCATCGAGGATGGCGCGCAGGTTTCCCTGAATAACGGTGAGCGGCGTGCGCAGTTCGTGAGCAACGTCAGCCAACAGATTCTGACGCAGGGATTCGGCCGAACCCAGATCAGTCGCCATTTGATTCATCGCTCGCGCCAACTCGACCATTTCCTCCGAGCCGTGCACTTCAGCCCGCACGCTCAAATCGTTGGTGCCGATGGCCCGTGCCATCTCCTGCAACTCTGTCAACGGACGTGTCAGAACGCGACTCATCAACACACCGGCAATAATTGCAGCGAATCCGGTCACGACCGCGACGTACAGCACGACGGCCGGCAACGCACCGGTTGCATTGCGCCGCAGGTGCTCAAACACGCCGGTTTCACGCAACAATTGCACCGCTTCTTCTTCCTGGGCGCTCAAATCCAGCTCACTGATCGCGACATCAAACAAGCGCTGATTTTGCGCCTGATCGGACGAAATACCAATGATCAAAAGCACAGCAATGACTACCATACCAAACGCAAAACTGAGTCGTACCCAGAGACGATTCATCACGTCTTCCCGTCCTCTGCCAGACGATAGCCAACGCCGTAGACCGTTTGAATCAAAGTTGGATTCTTGTGATCTCGTTCGATCTTGCGCCGCAAATTCTTGATGTGACTGTCCAATGTGCGCCCCATCCCGGCGTAACTGTATCCCAAACCGCGCTCGATCAACTCGTCACGCGTAAACGCATAGCCGGGATTCTCCAGCAGTACGCGCAATATATCGAACTCGGTCGGCGTTAAGTCAACGGGTTCCTCGTTGACGGTTACAATGCGGCTGCCCGTATCCATGCGTACGGTGCCGCTTGCCAGGATTGGCGCGGTCGCTGCTGCCGCTTCCAGTTGGCTGCGGCGCAACAGCGCTCGCACTCGTGCCACCACCTCGCGTGGATTAAACGGTTTGGTCACATAATCATCTGCGCCCATTTCAAGACCGACGATTTTGTCGGTGTCTTCGACACGGGCCGTGAGCATGATGATGGGCGTGGCGGCTAGTTGTCTGTCAGCCCGCACGAGACGAGTCACTTCGTAGCCATCGCGATCAGGTAACATCAGGTCGAGGATAACGCAATCCGGCCGTTCGCGACGAATGGCATGCAGGGCCGCCTCGCCGTTGTAAGCGACGAGTACCTCATAGCTGTCTTTTTCGAGATAGCCCCGCACCAGGCGCACAATTTCTTTGTCGTCATCAACGACCAGCACACGTTCTTTGCTCATTTTGACCGCTAGGCAGATTGACAATCTGCTCTACAAATAGAATTCGGGTTTGCGACGTGCCTGTGTGAGCTGCTCGAACGCGTAGGCCAGGCCGATCAATGTCGGCTCGCTGTAAGCACGACCCATAAAGGTTAGACCCACCGGCAGTCCATCGGCAAAACCAGCCGGAACGGTTATCAGCGGATACCCGGCAATGGCCGCATGGGTTGAACTGCCGCCACCATAGGCATCACCCGCTTCGTAGTCGGTACGCCACGCCGGGCCACCGGTAGGCGCTACCAGGGCGTCAAGCTTGTATGCGTCCAGCACCGCGTCAACACCTTCTTCTCGACCCATGCGCCGCGCATCGGCCGATGCTTTCAAATAGGCCGGATCAGGCAATGGCCCCTTCACGACCGCCTGCTCAAACAATTCCTGCCCAAAATGTGGCATTTCACGATCTGCATGCGCAATATTGTAGGCGATCAAGTCAGCCAACGACCGGGGAATGACTGCATCAAGGTGATCAGGATGCGGAACACGGGTCGCCAGATACGCCGCCAAGTCAGTTTTCAATTCGTAGAGCAATACCTGCAACTCGGCTTTGTTCTCGCGTATCTCTTCGGCCGATGGCAACGTCACCGGATCGACGATTTCCGCACCGGCAGCACGCAGGACAGCCAAGGCTGCTTCGGCGATGGCGTCAGCGTCCTCATCATAGCCAAAATAAACGGTACGTGGCACACCGATTCGTGCGCCACGCAGCGCGTCAGGGTCGAGAAATTGTGTGTAATCTGCCGCTGACCAGCCTGCACTCGCCCCGGTCGCCGCATCACGCGGATCGACGCCGGTCAGCACGCCGAGGAAAGCAGCAGCATCGGCTACTGTGCGCGCCATCGGCCCAACCGTATCTTGGCTATGCGAAATCGGTATTACGCCGGCGCGGCTTGTCAGACCGACGGTTGGCTTGATGCCGACAATGCCGTTGATGTGCGCCGGACACACGATTGAGCCATCCGTTTCCGTGCCCAATGCCACCGGCACAAATCCAGCGGAAACGGCAACACCAGAACCGGAACTGGAGCCGCACGGATTGTGATCGAGTTTGTACGGATTGCGCGTTTGTCCGCCGCGACCGCTCCAACCGCTCACTGACTGCGTGGAACGGATGTTGGCCCATTCGCTGAGGTTGGTTTTGCCGAGCAAAATCGCGCCGACCTCGCGCAGTTGGCGCACGACGGTGGCATCTTGCGCAGGCATGGAAGTGGTCATCGCCAGCGAACCGGCGGTTGTGAGCATCTTATCGGCCGAATCGATATTGTCCTTCACCATAAACGGAATGCCGTGCAGCGGGCCACGCACGCGCCCTGCCCTGCGCTCTACATCCAGCGCCGTTGCAATCGCCATTGCATCGGGATTTAGTTCGATGACGGAATTGAGCGTCGGGCCATGGCGATCCAGCGCGTCAATGCGTTGCAACAACGCCTCGACCAATTGCACAGCCGTCAATGCGCCACTAGACATCGCGGCTTGCAAATCAGCTACAGTTGCCTCTTCTACCGCAAAAGGAAGCGTTGTTTGCGTCATCGTTGTCCCTTGACGACACGCTGCCACGAGCGCAGCTATGCCGAGTTGGAAGCCGGCGCTCAAAAACGCCGCCGACTAATGTTGTTTGTGTCATTGTCCATCGGCCGATTGGATCAGTTCGGCGATATACGATTCCGGCAATCCATGTCCGCGTGCGCCGTCTACAATAGTCGCTAAATAACCGGCAGATGGGGCAAAAGGTGCCTCTGCCGCCACGTGTCCACGATATACCCAGACCTCCAGTTCATCACCGGAAACGGTCATTACCGTGACCTGTTCGCGCCAGTAGCTGCCGTCACGGGTTGGTTCATAGCCATCGAGCGCGTGCAGGTTTTCGGCCGAAAGCGCATACACAACACCTTCAACAACACCGGCATCATCCGGCACGATACTGGCTACACCACCACCCCAACCCGTATGCCATTGCACAAACGCCAACGCAAAACCAGGCAGTTTAGCGCGTGCTATAAAGACGGCACCAGGACAACGGCGCGTCATCTGCTCTGTGGACAGATTAGAACCGTATGCGAAAACCCGTTCAGACTGCTCTTGCGCACACATTCTGCCGTTGATTGTACCGGAATTTGGCTGGGCATCGGTAAATTACGGCAACAATGTGGTTATTCATAACGCAGCGCTTCAATCGGCCGAAGATTGGATGCCCGCCACGCCGGATACAAGCCAAAGATGACACCCACAGCCGTCGCAAACGACGTCGCCATCACAATTGTGCCCAGGTCAACCGTCGGCACCAACTCACCGAGAAAATTACTCAAGGCAAACGCCGCGCTCGCACCGAGAACGATGCCGATAATGCCGCCGATTAAACTCAGGAGTACCGATTCGATCAGGAATTGCAGCAAAATATCGCGGCGCAGCGCACCAATTGCCTTGCGAATACCGATCTCACGCGTTCGCTCCGTGACGCTGACCAGCATGATGTTCATAATGCCGATGCCGCCGACGACGAGTGAGATACCGGCAACGGCGCCGAGAAACAACGTCAACGTCGCGGTGATAGCGCTGAAGCTTTCGAGCAACGCTGTCTGGCTAATAATAGTAAAATCATCATCAGAAGCGTAGATGATACCGTGCTGGTCACGCAACGTTTCTGTGATCTGCTCGATGGCCGCATCGGTCTGGTTTTCACTGACCGCCTGCGCCGTAATCAGGTTGATGGCGCGTTCGCCGGTACGGGTACGTCGCGGATAGAGACGCGATTGCGCCGTTGACAACGGGACGAAAATCGTCGTATCGGGATTGCTGCCGACAGATTCGCCTTTCGCTTCCGTAACGCCGATCACTTCATAGGAGACACCGCCAATTTTAACCGACTCCCCGATGGGAAAGGTGTCGCCGAACAGGGTCTCGGCGATTTCCGGGCCGATGACGGCGACGCGGGCACGTGTGTCCAGGTCGCTTTGCAAAAAGCCGTTGCCCAGTTCAACGACGTAGTTGTTGACATCGAAATAGTTGTACGTGACGCCATTAACGGCAGTGCGTTCGTTGATGCCATAGGCGATCACTTCCTGCTGACCGCCGATTTCGGCCGAAACCGCAGCCAGCGCCGGCGCATTAAACGGATCGGACAACGCTTCAACATCGTCCAGACTGAGTGCCGGATAACCGCCGCTATTCTCGCTATCAGTCGTTACAAACAACAGATTGGATCCAATCGACTGAATTTCACCCGTGATGAACGCGTCAAGGCCGTTGCCGATGGATACAAGCGCAATGACGGCAGCGACACCGATAATCACGCCCAACATCGTCAACACGGCACGCAATTTATTAGCCAGCAAGGCGTCGAGCGCCGTCAAAAAGCTCTCTGAGAGATTCATGCGTCACCTTCCGCCTGTCCACGTCCATCATCGACAATCAAGCCGTCGCGAATCTGAATCGTGCGCTGGGCGCATTGTGCTACTTCCGGATCGTGTGTGACCATGACAATGGTGATGCCCTGATCGTTCAACTCCTGAAAGAGCGCCATAATATCTTCACCTGTTTGCGTATCAAGCGCTCCGGTCGGCTCATCGGCCAGAATGATGCTTGGCTCAGTCGCCAATGCTCGCGCAATGGCCACGCGCTGCTGCTGACCACCGGACAACTCATCCGGCTTGTGATCGATGCGGTCACCGAGACCCACCTGTTCCAGTGCGGCTTTTGCCCGCTCCAATCGCTCACTTCGGCCGAAACCGGCATACATCAACGGCAATGCAACCTGCTTGAGCGCAGTCGTACGCGGCAACAGATTGAACTGCTGAAAAACAAAGCCGACCATGCGATTGCGAATCCGCGCCTGCTCATCATCGGTCATGTCACTGACATCGACACCGTCGAGAATATACGTGCCTGCTGTGGGCGTGTCGAGACAGCCAATGATATTCATCAATGTGCTTTTACCTGAGCCGGATGGTCCCATGATGGCGATGAACTCGCCGCGATCAATCGTGCCGTTGACACCGCGCAATGCATGCACCGTCTGCGTTCCCATCGCATACGCTTTCGTGATATTGGTCAACTCGATCATGCGTCCGTTGTGTGACCGTGCCTGCATCGTTGCAGGTATCGTTTGTGCTACCATGATTAACCACCTCCAAACGGGCCGCGGCCACCAGGCCCGCCGCCAGGTCCGGGGCCGCCGAATGGGCCGGTCAAATCCAATGTGCCGACAATCAATTCATCCCCGGCGCTGAGACCACTGGTGATTTCCGTGTTGCGATTGTCGCGCAATCCGACCGTGACTTCGACCTGTTCAAAGCCCAGCCGTTCATCTTCAGCAACGCGGTTGACGTAATATTTCCCGGTCGTGCGGTCAGCGGTGATGGCTGCGTTGGGCACGAGCAAAACATTTTCGCGATCAGACGTGATCAACTGCGCATTGGCTGTCATGTTGACACGCAACGGCAAATCCGTTTCGATCAGAGTGAGATTGACGTCGTAGCTGACCAGTCCACTCTCGCCCGGTTGGCTGACAGGCGCAATGGCGATAACGGCACTGTCGATTTCCACGTCGGGAAAGGCTTCCAGCGTGACGATAGCTTCCTGGCCCAGCTCCAATGTCGCCAGATCAACCTCGTCGACGCTGAGCACGACCTCCATGCTGTCGCGGTCAATCAGCGCTATGACAGGGCCGGCGGCTGCTTCGCCCTCGGTCACATAAACGGCGGTCACGATGCCGTCAAATGGCGCTGCCAACGTCGCTTTGGCGAGATTGTTTTCTGCGCTCTGCAAGGCGATGCGGGCTTGTTCAACTTGCGCTTCGGCGATGGTGATCTGTTCGGCCGAAACGCCATTCAATACATTTTCGAGCGTCGCCTGTGCCTGTGCCAGTTGCGCTTCGGCCGATGCGATTTGAGGAGGCGTCGATCCCTGCAGCAATAGTTCGTGATTGGCTTGAGCCGCTTCCAAATTAGCCTGCGCCGCCGCGATACTGCCCGACGCCGCATTGATTGCGCCCTGCGCAGCACCGGAAACGACCGCATCGTACTGCGCCTGAGCCGCTGCCAATTCAGCGTTGGCGGCGATGGCGTTGGCTTCAGCCAATTCGATCTGTTCGTCTTCGGCGCAAAATTCACGTGTCCCGCCGCCCGGCAAATCGATGACGGTACAAGTTAGCACCGCTTCGTGAGCGCGCCGGGCAGCGAGTTGACGGTCAGCAGCCGCTTGCAGATTGGATTCGGCCGAGATCAAGTCAGCGTCAGACGGCCCCTCAGTCGCCGACTGATAATTGGCATATGCGGCATTCAGATTGGCCTGCGCCGCACGCACATTCGCTTCCGAAGCAGCAATTTGTTGCGGTGTCGCGCCATTCATTGCACTGTCGAGAGCTGCCTGCGCACTGTTGACCGCCGCTTGCGCTGAGGCAATGTCAGCCGCCGTCGCCCCATCGAGCAATTTTTCCAGCGCAGCCTCGGCAATCACCAGATTTTGCGCCGCTGTGTCAACCGTCCGCCGTAGCGCCGTCGTTTCCAGTTGTACGAGGATATCGCCTTGCTGCACCACATCGCCGACCTCGACCAATACATCCGCAACACGACCACTGGTCGCCATAGCCAACGTCGCATCGCGCTGCGGCACAACACGTCCGCTGGCTGTCGCCGTCGACGCGAGATCACCGACAAACGCGACCACTTTTTCACCTGTTTGAAACTCGGTGAGCTGCGCACGCGCATCCCGTATACGTCCACCGACAAAAACGCCTCCCAAAATGATAACAGCGGCGATGATGCCGACAATCCACGGCCAGCGCCTGCGTTTTCTGTTAGTTGATTTACTCATGTCTAATTCCTTTCATGACCTGAGAAACCGGGTTTTTCCGAAAAAACCCGGTTTCTAACACGCTGCTAGCCGCCAAATGGTCCACTCTCGGCGTCAAAGTCAAACGTCGGCAAATCGCCTACTAAGACTTCGTCACCAGCCTGCAAACCGCTTGTGATTTGTGTGTAAACGCCGTCGCGCAAACCGATGGTGACAGGTACTTCACGCGTTGTGCCGTCTGCATCAAGCACCATGACAGAGAACGTGCCGTTCTGGCGATTGGCCTGGATCGCCCGGCTCTCAACCAGCAGCACATCCTGTCGATTGGCCGTAATCAGATTCGCGTTGGCTGTCATACCGACACGCACCGGCAGATCGGTAGCACCCAGGTCGAGATAGACTTGATAAGTGACAAGACCGCTGCTGTTATTCTGTGTACTGGGTGCAATGTTGTTGATGGCGCTCTCGATTTCAACAGTCGGCCACGCTTCCAACGCGATAACTGCTGGCTGACCGACTGCCAAGGCACCGATATCGACTTCGTCAACGTCGAGCACCAGTTCCAGACTGTTGCTGTCGGTCAACGCTACGACGACACCGGACGCAAATTCACCCGGTGCGATGTTGACTGCGGTGATAACGCCATCGAAAGGAGCATGCAGCGTCGCTTTGTCGAGCGCTTCCTGTGCCGCTTCGACGTTGAGACGGGCCTGCTCGACTTGCGCTTCGGCCGAACGGATATCGGCAGCAGTAGGACCGTCGACCAATGCATTTAGCGCTGCTTCCGCCTGCGCCAACTGCGCTTCGGCAGCCGCAATCGCCGTCGCCGTCGCACCGTCAGCAAACGCCTCAAAATTAGCTTGTGCCGCATCGCGCTGTGCGGCTGACGCGGTTACACCGGCCTGTGCCGAACCGACAGCCGGGCCGTCCAACAATTCATTGAGTTGCGACTGGGCAATGGCGACTTGTTCATCGGCATCACGCAGCGCCTGATCGGTTTCGTACGTAGGATTGTCCTCGTTCGCCAGACGCGCCTGCGTTTGTGCCAGTTTGGCCGCCGCCAGTTGCGCTGCGGCCGCTGCGATTTGCGCATCACTGATTGCGTCCCGCGCCGATTGCAAATTGCCGTACGAACTGGTGACATTGGCTTCGGCCGAACGCACATTGGCCTCTTGCACTGCCAGTTCGAGATCCGACGGTCCGTCGAGCACATCGTCGAGATTGGCTTGCGCTGCCGCGACATTGGCACGCGCTGCTGCCAGATCTGTTTCTGACGCCGACTTGAGCAGTGTCGCCAGGTTAGCTTCCTGGACTCGCAATGCCTGCTCCATAGACGCCAGGTTGAATGCCAGATCAGTTGTATCCAGTTCAACGAGTACAGCGCCGGCCTGCACGACATCACCGACGCGCACCGGCACGTTTGTAACAATACCGGGTTGCTCTACAGAGAGTTCGGCGTTTCTGCGGGCAGCGACATGACCGCTGGCACTGGCACTGGCTGACAGATCGCCGACAAAGGCGGTCACCGTCTCCATCATCGGCGTTTCGTCATCTGCCGCCGATTGCCGTGCAAAAACGACCAACAGTATACCAACTACGACGGCAACACCAATGCCGACCCAAATCCATCTGTTTTTCCTTTTTTTCACACTTTTGTCGTTCACCGCTTGCTCCCTGTGAAGAATGCCTGACAGCACAACCGAAACCTGTCCGGCAGTGCTCATAATGGATTTTAATCGGCAAATATGGAGAAGTTGTGCAGAAAGCGTAGACGTTGTGCAAATAATCGTTGTGGTTTGATAGTTGGTTTGTTCGTGACGATAATAGGCCACCAGCGAACCATCTATCGGAACACAGGCAGGGATTGCTTCATGACAGTTATCAATAGCCAAATCGAATTTGAGACACAGGGCATTGGACACATTGTCGATGTAACCAATGCGGTGGCGCAGAGCGTGGCACAGTCGCCATTGCGCCACGGTATTGTGGCGTTGTTTTCGCCTTCAGCAACCAGCGGGCTAACGACGATCGAGTATGAGTCGGGCTGCATTGCCGATTTGCAGCGGCTCTTTGACGAGATCGCCAGTCCCGACCGCCATTATGCCCACAACGCGCGCTGGGGTGATGGGAACGGACATAGCCATGTGCGGGCGGCGCTGTTGGGGCCGTCGTTGACGGTACCATTTATCAATGGACGTTTGACACTGGGTACATGGCAGCAAATCGTGTTTGTCGACTTTGACAATCGCGCACGGCGGCGGCAGTTGGTCGTACAATTGATCGGGGAGTGAGAGAATTGTAACACGTCGTCAGAAAAGGTATTGTGCTGAAGCTATACAAGATCTTCTATGTAGTGACAAGGTTCAATCCCAACTGCTACTTTGTTCGCCTTTGACTTTGGAAAAACTATATTAGGGCAATTCTGACATTTGCTAAGGATACAACTATGTGCTAAAATTAGAACATATATTCTTTTTGGTGTGACACTGCACATTCAACATATGTATTAAGAGTGTACTCTATCATTATCACAACTGTTCTCTCTGAAATTGAGCAACTTTTTGGCTCAAAATGGCGTATAGTTGTTACAGGTTTGGCAATCTTCAATCAAGATAGCATTCCGTGAAAGCAAAAACCTTATGTCGTGTATTGACTGCAATTTCCAGTTGACTATTTTCAGTTGGTTGCCTCATGGATACAGAACAAGTTACCGGTCTAGATGACAGATTCAGATTGGGTATTGTTACGAATAATTCAGCAGAGAACAATGCTGTTAGTAGGGATCCTACTGAACTTAGAAACAGAATACAACAGGTATGGGAGGACGCTCTTGATCGTCTTAAAGTAGCAGTTTTTCATGCAGCTTTAGCTCTCATCGGAGGCGTTGTTCTCCGGCGTCTCGATTTACCTTACACGTATGAACAAGCTGTTATTTGGCTTGATATGCAGCTATCATCTGTTGATGAGCATGTATCATCACTGTTTGAAAATATGGTTGACAAACCGGACAAAGATGAAGTACCAGTACTGACAAATACTCCTACTCCCAACATTTCAACAGCAACTGTGGATGCAACTACGCTAGCACAGACATGTCCTCAAATGCTTACGGACAAACTCCTCATTGCAACAGTTGACACTTCTATCAATAACCGCGCCAATGTTCGTGAAGAACCCATTGTTGACGAAGGCAATATTGTTGCCAAACTGAACTCAGGTGATCCTGTCATTTTGTTGGGAACACTTGAAAGTCAATTGTGGTTTCATGTTCTTCTGCCAGACGATAAACAAGTGGGGTGGATCTGGGCCGAGTTATTGAAAGCTGAGGACGGTACGCTTGACTGTGTAAACGTAGTTCAATTTTCTCTTCAAACACCGGAAACGGTACCGACTCAAGTTGCCATAGCAAGACATACCGCTACGCCAACACCGTTAACCATATCGAAAGCGGCAATTCCGGAAAGCAATTTGATATCCTTACCTCTTGTAGAGGACCAATTACCCTCAAATTCGCAAATTTCACAGATATCCATTGCATCAGGTGATGAGACAGTAGCCGTGACTTCCACTCCAACTCCCAGAAGAGAATTAATCACCTCATCTAAGCCCTAAACACCTGCATCGGTTTCCGAGATCGTTACTAACGATTCGGCCGAAATCCGTTTTCGTCAATCCAGCCTGTGATCAACCGCGCCGGCGTCACGTCAAAGTAGATGTTCTGTATGGCAAGATGGGGTAAGTCAGGAGCCGTCAATTCCTTTGGCGGCATCGCTTCCAGGTGGGGCTGAGTCGTATCAGCCTGTTTGAACGACTCACAGCATACGTAGAAAGGCACACCTTTATCATGCGCCGCCAGCGCCAGCAGATAGGTGCCGGTCTTATTGACGACAGCACCGTCAGCCAGTACCGTATCCGCACCGACCAGCACCACGTCGGCATCAGCCACAGCCAAACCCAGTTGCGCATCGGTGATCAGCGTCGTGCCTATGCCCCACTGTGTGAGTTGTCGTGCCATTTGGTGGCCTTCGTAGAGTGGCCGTGATTCAGTGACGATGGCACGGACATCATGCCGGCGCAAAGCAGAAAAAGTCTTGAGCACAGTCGAACTGTAGCTGTGGGTGATCAGGGTGCGATGACCGTCAAGGAGGGCGGCGGCATGGTCGGCGACACGATCCCCCGCAAACGCAGCTTCGATGAGGATGCGCTCGCCCCGTTCCGTCGCTTTGGTACGAGCTTGCGCCAGGTCGGCATCGTGGAGTTGCTCAAGTTGCGCACGCCACCGGGTAAGTAAATTGTACAGCGGCGCCATACTCGGCCGAACAGCAGCCATTTGCTCGGCTTGTGCGGATAAGGTGGTGATGAGATCGGTGGTCGATTCGGCCGAAACCACACGCGCCTGATCGATCATCCCGCGTAACGCCAGTTGCGCCAGTTGGCCGGCACCGTGCGCCCGATCGATGCGCAGAAATTCTAACCATTGCGCAAACGAACGCGGCTCTTCATCCATCGTGTGCCGGTTCCCCGCGCAAAGACACCATCACGACTTCGTTCTACCGTTTCTCAACAGATCGGGGCATCAGAAGCGACTGTATCTGCTAAAAGCTGTTCTACGACCGCGAGATCGACTTTGGCCGGCGTGGTGTAGCGAATGCAGCCTTTGCCCAGGTTCAATCCTTGCAGTGCCGGACGATGGCGGTCAAATACGTCCTGTTTCAGGATATACAGCGAGATGTAGTTCTTCTGACTGGCAAAAGCGACTTCGACGACACCGTCACGTACATAGCTGGGCATGCCGTAGGCCATGCTCTCGACATAGCCGTCGAGCGTAGACAGACAAAGGGCGCGAATCTGCTGTAATACTGCCAGCCGTTTTGCGGGCACTTCTGTCAGATAGCTGTCTACGTCTTTGGCTTTACTTTGCATGGATTACCTGCTTGCATTGAGGTGGTAAGGGAGATATTCGGCCGAAAACACCGTTCAATCCAACGTATTGATGCTGTCATGGAGTTCAAAATACGTCCAGCCACTGAGATCCGGCGGTTCAATACCAATTTGTGTCAGCGTCGCCATAATCTGGGCGCGATGTTCGGTAGCGTGGTTGATAACCTGCGTCAGGATGACGGCGCTGGGTACTTTGCGCGGTGCGCCGTCCCAATCGACGATGACGAAATCGTGAGGCTGAACCTGTGGCGCAGCGGTGACAAAGCCTGCGCCGCTCGCTTGCACCGCTGCTTGCAACTCAGCTATTGTCATCGGTTCTCTGTTTGCCGGACGCCGCAATGGTTGACCAGTCGTAACGCGATGCAAATACGATTGCTCGGCGCGGGCAATATGCTCCAGCGTATCGCGGATCGAGCCGTATGTGCCGATAATACTGCTGTTCAACTGCTCATCGCTCAACGCAGCACAAGTGGCAAACAGACTGGTATTGGCCCACAGGTTATGTCGAAATAAAGTTTCAATAGTTTCGTACGCTTCGTTCTGCTCAAAATTGTCCATCACTTTATCCTCGCTTTGAATCCTGAATTACCCACGCCTTATTGACTTAGTCTGTCTTTCTACACCGATTTTACGTCGACTGTCTCAAACAAACGGGGGTAAGTGAATTCTTAATCGCTGTGACAGTCACCAGCAATCCAATTAACGCCAGCTTCAGCGGGCGGCGGGCCGGGCAAGAGCCTCAGTCAATCGGAATGATTCAAGTGAGCCCATCACTCGCCGCTCCGCTGCAAACATTGTTAGCATGACGCACAACTATCAAAGAATGTGACGTAAGCAGTTTCCAACGTGATTGTGGTAATCATAATATTCCTCTTTACTTACAGGCCAAGCTATTGGATCTGCATGAGAAACAGGATTCTTGTTACGGCGATCAAACAAATTGCGAATTTTCATGCAAGTTTCGTGTGGAACCTGACAGTCTGTTATAAGGAACTCAATAGCTTTTAAAGCATCATATTGTTTTTCATTTATTTCCCGAGGATCAAGTTTGAAGCAAACTGCATGAATTTCATTGAGCAAGTGATTAAGAGCAACAGAATATTGATTTTGACGTTCCGACAATACCCGTAACCTCGCCTGCTCGATAACATTGTGCATCTTGGAGAGTTTCATAACTTGTTTAGCATCCAATCCAAAATAACCTGGTAATTTTGAGGGGATTTTCCCGTATTTGTAAATCTCCATAATTTTCTTTAATTGTCGGCTTTTTCGAAGCGACTTTTTCAATTTGCCGGATTTAAACTCAGTTTGGCAAAGATATGTCAATATTAGATGAACTTCGCGGGAAGTTAGATTTCGTTTAGAAATAAGGAATTTTCTAAAAGCTTTATCAGCGTCTCTGTCATGCAGTAAAACTATCAGGATCTCCCTAGGTTGAGCAATTATTAAATCAAAATTGAAATCTGTGAATATGTGTTTGATCCTTGCCTTGTTATCTGCCTTTTTCAAAAGCTGGCTTACACTTGGCGTATAGACTTCCTTTAGAATTTCTGATTCAAAGATCCTGATGTAAATCCAGCGACGATCCGGCGGGCGCTTTGGCCTTCCAGCTGGGCAATATCTGTCACACTTTCCTTGATGATATTGTTTCACCATCCAGGTTTCAGCCAGAGAGCACCTTTCAAATCAGCGAAAAATCTTTACCCGATTTGTCGTCATCGAGCCAAAACAATCAGTTTTGTGCCGCTAAGTCCCGCTTCTCATGTCGACCATATCTGGCAGAAAGTGAATCCAACACTTCCTCTGCCCGAGACTTTCATATCGTAACCGATATATCGTCCATATCTGATAACCTTAATTTTGTGCAAAAGTAGCGGGTTTCTACCCCCTACGTGCAAAGAGCGGCGATTTCTACCCGCCAGAAATGTACTTTTCCAAGCAAATAATCAGGTCTCGCGAATTTTGGTTTAGAGTTAGCAACTCGACCTTTTTCACTCTTACGCCCTCAAAATGGAGTGCGCCTGGAATGTGAAGCAGGTCACGGACAATGCGCTTCAAACCAAAAGCCCTGAAGCGTGATTCGGCCAGAGCATGGCGGCTGAAGTGAGTCAGCAGATTGTGAGCCAAGTCGGTCAACAGGACGCACGCTTTCTGACCATTCAACGATGCCTTACGCCGAGCAGCTAAAGCCAAGCCTTGTTTGTCTTGCCGAAATTGCTCAACCTCGGCACCACCTCTCTGGTTGTACGCCGTCATGAACAGCCCTTTGGAAGGAAATTGGAGTGAAGTAACGTAGTAGCTGTGCCGCCATTTGTCCTTTTTGAGTCGGCGTTTGACGAAAACGCGCACAGGGCGACCGTAATCAATGGGGGGCGTCACCTCGCCCAATTGACAATCAGCGTAGCTGTCCCAACGGCGTACTTGCTGTGCAAGCGCACAAGCGCGGAAGTTGGATAGCCCTTTGCCAACAACGTGATACCCACGGTTGAAGAGCCATTGGAACTGTTCATCGCTGCCAGCCCCGCCGTCAAACCGCCATACGGTGCGTTGACGCTGAGCTTGGGCTAACTCTAATGAACTTTCGGTCGCTGTCACGGCAGGTTGCAGACAGTTGACCGTATGCTGATTGCCCGGATACAGCTCTGACCACAGCGTTTCACCGTATTTGACCGTGTTGACACGCGCCAACTGCCGTCCTGTCACGTTTTTTTACCGCTGAAGTATCCTTTTTGGCTCGCTTCAGCCCGTTGACCACATGGCAAACCGCTCAAGTCGAAGTCCAGCCACAGATGGCCGCGCCAATCGTGCTGGCGAGCTTGACTGAATTGGCACGCGATTTGACGCGTTGTTGAACGCAGTTGCTCAATATTCGTTAGCGTTAGCGCATCCAGCGTTCTTGACAGCCCCGATTGGTCAGCAAAGCGTGGCCAGCCGCCGATTTGTGCCAGCGGTCGTTCTGGTTTGAGCCTTTGGTTGACTTGTGACAGTGTCTGGCAACCGGCTAAAACGCTCACAAATACTTGCACGAGCTTGTCAATCGACTTGAATTCGACCGATTTCATGGGAATCATGACCTGTTCAAGCGGTTTCAAGACCTGATTCTGTTGATAATGTGCGAATAGTGCCGCTAGCGGCGCGTATTGTGTGTTGATGTTTTCTGTTGTCAGTCCAAGTTTGATCGTCATTGGTCACTCTCCATTAGGTTCCTAATTCTAATGAAGTTTGACCGCTCGACTCAGAAATGCTCGAAATTGACGGAATACGCTGCAATTTGCGGAGTAGAAACCTGCTCTCTTTGCATGAAATAGTAGAAATGCGCTCTCTTTGCGCAAAAATAAGGTGATAATTCGATGGCTCTCGACAATTTCGTAAGTCTTAGAGATTTCTTGGTCTAGAAGTAAATCTCCGAAAGCAAGATACAAAAATCCTAGATAGCTAGATGTGATATCATTATCACTTTGAGGAATACCCAAGCTACCATTTCCTAGAAATTTAAAAAACGCAGTTATTTGCCCTTGTGAAATTGCATCGAACCGCATTTCTCTTTGGATACTCGGCTTCACATAGTTGCTCAAAAAATTTAAAAGGATTGGGATTGAAATTTCGTCATAGTAGTTTTGGATGTCGATATGAATAACGATCTTATTTTCCAAGTTGTCCTTTACTTCTCTTCGAACAGTTGCGCGAAAGCGTTTGTAATGAGGTTTGTACCAAATGCTATCGTAGTTAAGAATTAGATTCCTTTTGTCGTCATCAAAAAAAAGTTTGCCGCCATAGTCAGCATGAAGGTGCTTATATTTTAAATAGTAATCTCTGATTACCTCTTGTGAAAGATCCAAGATATAAAGCGCTACCGAATAGTAAACTAGTCTCAATGGATAAGTGAGGAATTTGTAGTTACGCAAGCCAAGATTTGATTTAGGTATTGGATATGGGTATATAGCGAATTCTTCTTCTAGCCCATAGAATAGGTTGTTTGCTATTCTCTTCCTGAAATATTTTTTATTCTTTAGTTTTTTTGTCTTTTTTCCTAATTCCTCGTAATAAAACATACTCAGAGTATTAAAATGACGGTTTCTATTTTTAATGTCTAGCTGATAGTGGAGCAGTTTGACCGCATTTTTCCAGTAACGATATCTAAGGAAATAGCCGAGTTGTGGAATATTTTCGAGTTGACTGAAATGTGTCATTTTATTTTTTGATTTCAACTTTATTTGATTATGTGCTTGCTATGGCACGCTAACAATTATTATGCCGAATGATGTTCGGCATCACCACTTAATTATCGGTATAGTCCGAATATCCACCTGTATAAACAGTTCTATTGGTGTAATAAGCCGAATTAATCTCCACTTATCAATGCAATCGAGGGTTCATCGAGAAACAATTACGGATAATCCATCCCAAATCACCCAAAACCAACTCACAAAGGATACGCTTGCGACTGTTTCGTGTCAACGGTGGGCACTATCTTTCTCTGCACGCATGGTTGCTTCCCATGCCTCCAGTAAGGCGGGAACCGTTGCGTAAGCGGGCAACTCTTTCGGCCGAATCCACACCATCTCCACGTGCTCCCAATCGAGCCGGATCACGTCCGGCTTGAGCACGTCGAACAAAAACGGATGCACTAACCAGTGCCGGTCACCGTCGACGACAAGCAGCGGATCGGCGACCGCCCGCAACACCACATCATCCACCTGCAATCCGGTTTCCTCACGCACTTCGCGCAGCGCCTGCGCCAACGGCGTCTCATCCTCGAGATAGCCGCTGATACCGGCCCACAGTCCACGATAACTGCCGACCTGCCCGCTGCGCCGCACGAGCAAAATGCGGTCGTCACGGCGCAAAAACGCTGTGACGACGGGAATCGGCCGAATTTCCTGCTCGTTAGTCATCTCTCACGTCCGTAAATACGACGCCCCATTGACATCGAGAATCGCGCCGCTCATAAATTCCGTGCCCGGCGACGCCAGAAATAGAGTGGCGTGGGCGACTTCATCCGGCGTCGCAACGCGGTTGAAGGGGCTTTGCGCGCGAATGGCGTCGCCGGCAGCACCGGCCAGATGATCGGCCGCCATATCGGTTTCGACAAAGCCGGGCGCGACCACGGCGACAGAAATGTTGTGCGGTGCCAGCAGTTTGGCCAGTGATTGACTCATGGCATTGAGACCCGCTTTGCTTGCGCCATACGCCGGTGCAGTCGGTTCGCCGCGAAACGCCCCACGCGATGAAATGTTGACGATGCGTCCGCCGTCGGCAAATTGCAGCATGTGCCGTGCCGAGCACCACATCGCATTGGCGACGCCGGTCAGATTGACGGCCAATACCTGCGACCAGACGGCCTGCCATGTGTCGTAATCGGTGATCGGCAGGGGATGATCGATGTAGATACCGGCGTTGTTGACGAGGATGTGCAGGCGTCCCATCTGTGCTACCACATCGTCGATTAGCTGCTGCACTTGCTGAGGATCGCCCATTTCGGCCGAAAACAACCCGTGTCCCGCACCTGCCAACGACGCCATCGTCTCTTCGGCCGCCGCCCGATTGCTGCGGTAATGGACAGCGACGCATGCCCCCTGCTCGGCAAACTGCTGCGCTATCGATCGGCCGATGCCGCGCGATGCCCCTGTAACCAGTACGTTCTTTCCCGAAAATAGCATAGACGACTCCCGTGACTTTGTCAGTTGTTGATCACATGTTATTATCTTAAGCATGAGTCGAGGAAACGCAAGAAAACTATCGATATCCGGGCGGTCGCTGCCGGATCAACCGTCATGGCTTTATGCGGAGAGCTTCCTGCAGGAGGCCGGCGCACAAAGCCTGAAGACGGAACAGACCTATCGCAGCGGATTGCGTCTGTTTGCCGATTGGCTGCAACATTTCGAGAAAGACGGCTATTCGGCCGAAAACGAATGGCCGCTCAACCCGGACTTGCTGACCACGGCAACGGCACTCGAGTTCAGAACCTGGCTGACCGCCAATCGTTCGCGCGCCACAGTGACGACCTATACCGCTGCCGTGTTGGGTTATCTCGATTATCTGGATGGATTGGATATTTTATCGGCCGATGTGGATTTGAATAAGCTGCGCCGCCATATTCGCCGTCGCAAAGTAGACCGCAATATGGCCGCCAATGTCGTCGATCTCGAACACGCCCGCGCCGACGTTCCACGCATCGTGCATTACTACGACACCCTGCCCTTGCCGCCGGAAAACGATCGTTATAATCACCGGCTGTCACTCTTACGCAATCGCGCTTTGGTCCACACGTTTTATTCCACGGCAGCACGCATCAGCGAAGTCGTCGCCCTCAATCGCACCAACATCGATCAAGGCCGCGCCAGATATGCCACCATCATCGGCAAAGGCAATCGGGCACGCACGCTCTACTTCCGCGATTATGCGCTGGAAAGTATTCGCGCCTACCTGAAAGAGCGCACCGACAGCAATCGGGCGCTGTTTGTCGCCCATAGCCGCAACCGACTCAACGCCCGGCTTTCAGCCACATCAGCGCACAATATCGTTAAAAAAGCGGTGCGCGCCGAAGGGCTGCACGAGTCACTGTCGGCCCATGATTTTCGCCATTTCCGGGCCACGCAGTTGCTGCGCGAGGGTATTCCTATCGAGGTGGTACAGGAGTTTTTGGGGCACGCCGACATTGGGACGACGCGTTCGATTTATGCGCCGGTTCTGGGCGCTCACATTGTCGGTGAGTGGCTGGACAATATGGATGTGACGCCGGTAGAAGCACTACAACGGACGGAAGAAGCAGCATCGGCCGAAAACTCTGAATCCTCCGACGACTCGCCTTTCTTCACCGAGAGATAGCCAGGCAGACGGTTTGTCAAACTGTGCTACGCGTCGGCGCGTCGATGGGCGCGCAGCACCAACACCATCAACACTGTGATCAAAACGAACGCCGTCAAAGCCAGAAACGGAATCGTGACAAAACCAAGCCAATTGATGTAGCGACCGCTGCACGGCACACCGACGGCACACGCTGTACCGCTGGTGATGTATCCCAATTGCATCAAATAATGATAGGTCGATACGCCGATGCCGATGACAGAAAACGGCAGCACGTAATTGGGCACAAGATCATCTTGGGTAATCATTCCTACCAGCGTGATGATGACCAACGGATACATCAGGATGCGTTGGTACCAGCACAGAGTACACGGCACAAAATGACGCACTTCGCTGAAGTACAGACTGCCCAATGTCGCGGCCAACGCGACGATTGACGCCAATGCCACACCGTATTTGGAGATGAAGTCGTTAAACCAGTCTGATCTTGTTTCCATTATCGCAATTTGTCCGTATTGTATTGTTCAACTCAGCGCAAGGTCAGCATATAGGCGACCAAATCGTCAATCGACGCGTCGGAAAGTAATTCACCATAGCGCGGCATCGCGCCGGGGTTGAATTCGGTCGCCAAATGTGTATCCGGATTGAGCAATGCTTCGTGCAAATACGCTTCGGCCGATAATCCCGTTGTCTGCTCTTCCGCTACCCTGGCAATGTCGCGCAGCGACGGACCAACCAGCGTTTCATCCGAATCCACGGCATGACACGTGCTGCAACCAGGCGATGCGCCCAACGGATTCAGCAGGAAAAGCTGTTCGCCCCGTTCCGGTCCGCTGCCGGGAATATCTTCCGGGTCCGGCACACCTTCACCGCAGGCAACGGCAGCAACAGCCACCAGCAATAACGCGATCAGGCACAGGATTCGGGCTTTGCCGCTACGTTCGGGAGAAAGTGACGCAAATATCATTGTTTGCACGGGCCGTCAGTTACAAAACAGAATGCGAAGCGCAGCCATTAAGAGCTACTCAAGCTGAGCCTGTCACAATCAGTTGCGACAAGCTCACGCCCGAAAAATCACAGATGTGCTTCAGTTCATTTGATTTTCGCTGAAAATCTATCCACTAAGATTGGCTTGAATACGTTGACGGATGGTGGCGGGATCGTTGCCGGGCACCATATCGCCATTGATGACAAAGGTCGGTGTGGAACGCACGCCGATATTGTTGGCCAGATCGATGTTGGCTAACACAACGGCATTGTACCGGTTACTGTCCAGGCATTGTTCAAACGCATCCGTATCCAACCCCAGCGCCTCTGCAATATCCATAAAGGCACCGTCGGTATTCGCTCGTGAGCTTTGCTGAATCTGGAACAATTCATGATGGAATTCAACAGCCCCACCTTGTTCATTGGCGCAAAGCGTCGCCGCTGCACTGGGCAGATATTGGACAACGCCACCTTGCTGTGTCAACCCATATGGCACAGTAACCCAATACACGTTGCCGGTATCGATGTGTTCGGCGCGAATTGAATCCAGATTGTCCAGATTAAAATTGCGACAATGTGGGCAACCATAGTCGGAGAACTCAAAGATAGTCACCGGCGCATTGGGATCACCTTGACTGAAACAACGCTCGGGGTTGTTTTCACAATAAGGCAGTAAACCCGTTGCAGCCAATTCCTGACGTTCTGCTTCTACAGTGGAGGAAGCGGCGCCTTCGGTAGCAATAGCAGCGGTGCTGACTTCGTTGCTGCCGCTCAGGTTGGATGCAAAAATCAAGATAATGAGTAACAAGGCTCCGACACCGACGATACTGCCAATGATGACCCAGTTCGGCCCATCATTTGTCGACTTTGTATTGCGCGAGCTTGTACGGCTCGATGATTTCCTGGTCATATTGTTTCAAACTCCTAAAGTATTGGTGTAGTTGCGCTGTGAATGCGCTCTGGTTCTAATTCGGCCGAATCAGTCGGCTCCGGTTCGAATTGCGTGCGATAAATTGTCGCGTACAGTCCATTCTGCGCCAACAAGTCGGCATGTGTGCCGCGTTCGACAATGCGGCCCTGATCAAGCACGAGGATTGTATCGGCCGATAACACCGTAGACAACCGATGTGCAATAACCAGACTGCTGCGGCCTTGCATCACCCGTGCCAGCGCCTCTTGAATCAGCGCTTCCGACAACGAATCGAGGCTCGACGTCGCTTCATCCAACACTAAAATGCGCGGATTCTTCAACAGCACCCGGGCAATCGCCATGCGCTGCCGCTCACCGCCGCTCAACCGATAGCCTCGTTCACCGACAACTGTATCATAGCGGTCAGGCAATGACATGACAAACTCATGTATGTTGGCCGCCCTGGCCGCCGCGACGAGGTCAGCGTCACTGGCATCGGGGCGTGCGTACAGCAGATTGGCGCGAATGGTATCGTAAAACAGGTACGTTTCCTGTGTGACCATACCGATATTCTCAGCCAGCGATTCCAAGGGAATGTCGCGAATATCAATGCCATCTATCAGAATACTGCCTGCCTGCGGATCATACAAACGCGGAATCAGGTAAGTGACCGATGTTTTACCGGCTCCGCTCGGACCGACGAGCGCAACCAGTTGGCCTGGCTCAATGGTGAAGCTGATATTGTCGAGGGCGTTGCGGCGTTGGGGGGTGACGGTTTCGGCCGAATCATCCACTTCCTCACTATCACGCGCTTTGCCACGCTTCAAATGCGCCTCATTGCCACCCCAGGTAAATCGGGCCACCTCATCCAGACCGGCTTTGCTGTCACCCGTGTAACTGAATGTAACATCGCTAAACTCAATCCGTCCTTGCACAGCAGGCAGCGGCTTCGCGTCCGGCTTTTCAACGATTTCAATCGGAATGTCGAGCACTTCAAAAACGCGTTCAAAGCTGACCATCGATGTCGCAAACTCGACCGGCGCGTTCGTCAGCGACGTGAGCGGACCATACAACTGCGTCAGATAGGCACCAAATGCCACCAATGTCCCCAGCGTGAAACCGCCAATATCGCGCAATACGAATTGACCGCCCAGCCAAAAGACGAGCGCCGTACCGACAGCAGTGGCACCGCCCAAAATGAGCATAAACCAGCGACCAATCGTTGCCGAGCGCACGCCAATATCCCGCACATCAGTCGCATGTTTGCTAAACCGGCTCATTTCGTATCGCTCTCGGCCGAATAATTTGACCAACAACGCCCCGCTCACGTTGAGGGTCTCATTCATCGTCGCATTCATTTCTGACGAATAAATGAGCGACTGCCGCTGAATCAGGCGCAATCTACGGGCAATACTGCGTGCCGCCACGATGAAAATCGGCAAGATCACCAGCGAAATCAGCGTCAACCGCCAATCCAGCACGAGCATGATACCCAGGGTAAACAGTACCGACACTGTATTGGAGACAATATTCAGCATGGTACCTGTGACCGCACGTTGCGCACCGATCACGTCGTTATTGAGTCGCGACATCAACTCGCCGGTGCGCGTCTCTGTGAAAAAGCGCAGCGACATACGCTGCATATGACCATACAGGCTGCGGCGTAAATCGTAGATAATGCCTTCACCAACACGCGCACTGAGATTGCGTTGAGCGACACCAATTAAGCCATTGAGAATCGGCACAATGATCATGCCCAATGCCAACAGATTTAGTAGCGCAAAATTCTCTTCCGGAATCGCCGTGTCGATCAGGGATTTATAGAGTAATGGTGGGATGAGGGAAAGGCCGGAGATAACAGAGACAGTGATGATCAGGACAACGATTTGCAGTTTGTAGGGACGTGCATATTCCCACACACGTCGTAACAACTCTCGTGTCACGTGCGGTTGGTCTTGTTCTTCGTCGTACCGGATAAAGGCGAACCAGCCGCCACCGTGAAATCCCATTTGCTAATTGTAGTGTCTCACTGCCGGCAAGTGCAAAGATCGGCCGATGTTCTTATTGTCAGTTTACAAAAACTGCAAATCAACGCAAAGTTCATGCTGCCGATTTTTGATCTGGTCATCAATATTGATTACAACAGAACTCAGCCTGCGTGGCGACCCGGCCAAGCCAGTATTATGGGCACATTCGATTATTACGCAGGATACAGTGCAACATTTCGGCAACTGACGCGTATAGGGTTTCAGATTGACGTGTCTTCACATCAGGAGCGACTTACATGAAAGAGAAAACACAGCATCGTGGCCCATCAGCACAATTGGTAGTCGGATTTGTCATCGTGGCGTTGGGCGTGGTGTTCCTGCTACAAACGCTTGGTCTGGCCGATTTTAGCAATTTGACAGTATGGATCCCCTCATTGATCGTCCTGCTCGGCGTATGGATATTGATTGCCAGTCGATTTACCAATTGGGGCGGCGCGTTGATCCTGATCGTTTTCGGCAGCATAGCCCAGTTGGCAGCACTAGACATCATTTCGTGGTCAAATGTATGGCGTCTTTGGCCGTTGGCGCTGGTGATCGTTGGCCTGGTTATCATTATTGACCGAGCGCGTGGTCAGGACGGTAGCAACACCAACGGCAACGAGTATCTCAAGCTATTTGCCATGTTCAGCGGCAACTCACAGCGCAGCACAGCACAATCATTTGAAGGCGGTGATTTGACAGCGGTGTTTGGTGGTGTGGAACTGGATATCACCGACGTGCAAGTCGCTGAACCTCCGGCCATCATTCATGTTTTCGCCATGTTTGGCGGCATGGAGATCAAAGCGTCACCGGATACATTGATTCAAACGCACATCACGCCGATTTTTGGCGGATTTGAAGACAAGCGTCGTCAACGCAAGGCACTGCCGGGAGAATCGGCCGAGATCATTATCCGAGGCACCGCTCTCTTCGGCGGCATCGAAATCAAGTAATTACAGCAGCGATGCGGCCAACCGCACCGTGTTGAAATGAATATCGGCGGTGTCGGCTACGTCCGCTGCGTAGCCGCCCGCCATCGCCACCGCAAACGGCACGCCGGCATCGAGACACGCACCCATCACCATCCGATCCCGCGCCGCCAGCCCGTCTTTTGTCAACGCCAGCCGCCCCAGCCGGTCACCGGCAAACGCATCCGCTCCAGACAGATAAATGACCAGCTCCGGTCGTCCCCGCGTGAAAACGCGCCACAAACTGTGTTCCAGCGCCTCCAGATACGATTCGTCAGTCGTTCCATCAGGCAGCCCAATGTCGAGGTCACCGGCACATTTGCGGTACGGAAAATTCTTTTCACCGTGTATTGAAAACGTAAAGATCGATGCATCGCCGGCAGTCAGCGCCGCCGTTCCATTGCCTTGATGGACATCGCAATCGATCACGGCCACACGTCGTACTTTCCCTTCTGCCTGCATGGAGCGGGCTGCGATAACAGCATCGTTAAACACGCAGTACCCTTCGCCCCAGTCGCGGTGTGCATGATGCGTGCCACCGGCGAGATTGACGCCAATGTCACCCGTAAGCGCTGCACGACATGCCGCGACGGTGCTGCCGGCCGACCGCCGTGAACGCTCTACCAGTTCCGGTGACCAAGGGAACCCAATGCGGCGGATTTCTTTTTGTGTCAGTAGGCCGTTTTTGACTTTATGCAGATATTCGGCCGAATGCGCACGCAAAATCTCACTATCCGTCGCACCATCCGCTACTTGCAAATCTGCCGGATCGACCAGCTTCGCCGCGACGATGCGCTCGCGCAGCAAGCGGTATTTCGCCATCGGAAAACGATGGCCTTCCGGCAAGGGCAATACAAAATGATCGTGATAGTAAATCTTCATGGAATTCTGCTGAGCAAATAGTAGCAATTTCATGTAGATTTGTCGCTACGAACAAGAAAAAGGTGTATAATTCTAATTAATCGTAATATGGGATTTATTCGATCAATGCGTTTAGAGAAACTGGATTCTACTTTTCTGCAATACCTTATCGACCACGATGTGTCACCGGGCGATAAACTGCCGACATTGACTGAAATCAGTCAGGAATTGGGAATTAGCGTCGGCAAATTGCGCGAACAACTCGAGCACGCCCGTGCGCTCGGTCTGGTTTCCGTTAAACCACGCGTCGGCATGACGCGCGAACCGTTCAGCTTCGTTCCGGTCGTCGTGCCCGGCACGTTGTTTGCGCTGGCGATGGAAGAAGCCTCGTTTGAACAGATCAGCCAGTTACGCCGGGGTCTGGAAACGATATTCTGGGACGAAGCGGTGATGCAGTTGCTGCCGCAAGACATCGCGCGCTTGCAAAAAGTTGTTGAAACGGCGCAGCGCAAACTTGGTGGAGGTGATAATGGCATCCAGATTCCTTACAACGAACATCGCGATCTGCACATGACCATTTTCGGCCGAATCGACAATCCCTTCATCATCGGCCTGCTCACCGCCTATTGGGACGCTTACGACGCGACAGAGTTGACCCGCTACCAAAGTTACGAATACTTCCAAACCATCTGGTCATACCATGCGCGTATCGTCGACGCGTTGGCCGACGGGCGCTTCGACGACGGGCGCCAAATCCTGATCGACCACTTTAACCTGTTAACCACGACCCCGGCCTCAGTACAGGCTAACGGTCGCTAATTGTTCTCGGAAAGGAGTATTATTCGATGAGTGTCCTTGAAGCCACACCACAATCGGTTGCTTCGCCCGAAGATCGTGACCCAATCGTCAATGACTTCGTCATCAACGTCGCCACGGCCAACGGCACAGGCAGCCAAACCAGCAATATGACCATCATGCGTGCCCTGTTCAAAATGGGCATTCCCGTCAATGGCAAAAACCTGTTTCCATCTAACATTCAGGGTTTGCCGACCTGGTTCCAGATTCGCGTCAGCCGCGAAGGGTACATCGCGCGCAAAGACGATTCCAAGTTTCTCGTAGCCTTCAACCAGGCCACCCTGATCAACGATATCCAGGAATTGCCCAGTGGTGGTGTCTGCGTCCTGCCTGAAGAGTGGCAAGGTGCTCCCGACCGCGATGACATCATTTTCTATCGCATTCCGGTCAATCCAATCATTCGCGAAACGGGCACAAAAGGCCGCATCAAAGATTATCTCACTAACATGGTCTACGTCGGCGCACTCGCCAGCATCCTCGGCATTGACATGAATGTAATCGATGCAGCACTCATGCACAATTTTGGCAACCGCCGCAAACTTGTGGAACAGAATATGTCAGTCATCCAAATGGCATATGATTGGACAGAAGAGAACATCGAAAAAGTCGACCCGTTCCGCGTTGAACCGATGAATGCTACAGAAGGCAAAATCCTGATTACGGGCAATGAAGCGGCAGGCTTAGGCGCTCTGGTCGGAGGCGCCTCATTTGTCGCCTGGTATCCGATTACCCCCTCCACCAGCGTTGTCGATGCGATCAACGGCTATCGCACGGCGCTGCGCGACGAAGATTCGCTCGTCGTCATTCAAGCCGAAGACGAACTGGCTGCCATCGGGATGGTCGTCGGTGCCGGCTGGGCAGGCGGACGTGCAATGACGGCGACTTCAGGCCCGGGCGTGTCGCTCATGGCTGAATTTGCCGGATTGGCCTACTTCGCCGAAGTACCGGCGGTCATCTGGGACATCCAGCGTGTCGGCCCCAGCACCGGCTTGCCCACTCGCACCGGACAGGGTGATGTCATTTTCTCCTATTACCTCGGACACGGCGATACAAAAAACGTGCTGCTTTTCCCGGCCACAACTGAGGAATGCTTCACGATGGGTACGACAGCATTCAATCTGGCGGAAGAATTGCAGACACTCGTGCTCGTCCTGAGTGACCTCGATCTGGGTATGAACTATTGGATGACAGAGCCGTTTACGATGCCAGACGAGCCGATCAAGCGCGGGAAAGTACTTTCGGCCGAACAAGTTGAAGAACTCGGATTTGCCCGCTACAAAGATGTTGACGGCGATGGCATTCCGTACCGCACATTACCCGGCACTGACCATCCGCGTGCCGCCTACTTCGCGCGTGGCACAGGCCACAATGAACAGGCACTCTACAGTGAACGCCCCGAGGATTGGGCGAACAATATGAAGCGCCTTGTCCACAAATTCGATACGGCACGCAAAATGGTTCCAGCACCCGTCGTCGAAGACAACGACGATGCCAATATCGGCATCATCTTCTACGGCACGACATGGCCTGCTATTGAAGAAGCCCGCCACCGTCTGAGCAAAGTGGGTATTGAAACAGCGACGCTGCGACTGCGGGCACTGCCAATCAATGGCGATGTACGCGCTTTTGTCGAACGTTATGATCGCGTCTATGTCATCGAAATGAACCGCGATGGTCAAATGCACACCATTCTGCAATCAGAAATGTCTGACATCGCGACAAAAATGAGATCGATAGCTTATCAGGACGGCCTGCCGCTCACAGCCGGATTTGTGACTGCCGCCATCAGGGAGCGCGAAGAAGCGTAAACCGGAATCTGAGCTACTATTTTTAATAGGCTCACACCAACATAGGATTAACAATGGGTTCAAGACGCCAACAAAAAGTTAACAGTATCGGACTCTCGCGTGATGACTACAAAGGTCGTCCGTCGACATTATGTGCTGGTTGCGGCCATGATTCAATCTCCAGCCAAATCATCGCTGTAGCCTACGACGTGGGAATCAAACCTACAAATTTGATGAAGTTCAGTGGCATTGGCTGCTCCAGCAAGTCGCCGACCTATTTCCTGAGCCAATCACACGGATTTAACTCGCTGCATGGCCGTATGCCGTCAGTCGCCACTGGTGCGATGATGATGAACCACAACATGCTGGGCATTGGCGTCAGCGGTGACGGCGATACAGCCAGCATCGGCATGGGTCAATTCAAGCACATCATGCGCCGCAATGTGCGCATGGTCTACATCATCGAGAACAACGGTGTCTATGGGCTGACAAAAGGCCAGTTTTCTGCAACGGCCGATGAAGGTCAGTCGCTAAAATACGCCGGTACCAATGAATTGCCACCCATCGACATTTGCATGGAAGCCATTCTGGCAGGTGCCGGGTTTGTCGCCCGTTCTTTCTCCGGTGATCCGAAGCAGGTGCGCGAGCTGCTCAAGGCCGCCATTGCGTTTCGTGGCACAGCCGTGCTCGACATCATTAGCCCGTGCGTGACCTTTAACAACCGCGACGAGTCGACTAAAAGCTACGGATTCGGTAAAGAAAACGAGGAACCGCTGCACGACATCAATTGGGTTCCCGTGCGCGAGGAAATCGTGATCGACGATTATGAACCGGGAACGGTGCAGCAGGTTGAAATGCACGACGGGTCGATTATCGAATTGCGCAAGTTGGAAGAAGATTATGATCCGACTGACAAGATGGGCGCATTGCACCGTCTGCAGTGGGCGCAGGAAAAGACTGAGTTCATTACAGGCTTGATCTACATCAACAATCAACGGGAATCACTGGCCGAACTCGATCATCTGGGTGACACACCTGTTTCGCGCATGGGTGACGACAAATTGCGCCCAACTGCCGAGAAGTTGAACTCTTTGGTAGACACGATGCGCTTCTAGGCGCATTTTGATTTTCCTTTTCCAAGAGAGAGACTGGCTTGAGCCGGTCTCTTTTTTGTTGGAGCAGACGCATGGAACCCGATCATCGTTCGATCTACGCTAATGAAGCGGCACGTTATGATCGTTTGGTGCTGGCGGAGGATTATCAGCAGCACATTTTGCCGGCGATTGACAAAATTCGGCCGATTTACAACACAGACATCGTCGAATCCGGTGCGGGAACGGGTCGTCTAACGACCATGCTCGCACCACTGGCACGATCAATCCGCGCCTACGACGCCTCAGCCCATATGCTGGAACGCTGCACGAGAAAGCTACGCCAAATGGATGACATTATCTGGGAAACGGCGGTAGCAATACATGACAATCTACCCTGCCCGGACAACTGTGCAGACATCGCGATCAGCGGTTGGAGCGTTTGTTACGCTATGCTTGATGGTGGTGCTGCGGGTTTGGAGGCGGCATTGGCGGAATTGCAGCGTGTGCTTCGGCCGAACGGCACACTCATCCTGCTGGAAACGCTCGGCACAGGCTTTGAGCAGCCGACCGCGCCTGAACCACTGCAACCCTATTTCGCTGAGTTGCAGCGTCACGGCTTTCAGAAGACGTGGATTCGGACGGATTATCGTTTTGCGTCGGTTGAAGAAGCGGAGGAGTTAACGCGGTTCTTCTTTGGGGATGAACTGGGGGATCGGGTTTCGGCCGAAAAGCTCACCATCCTCCCCGAATGCACCGGTATCTGGTGGCAACATCTACATGCGCCAGATTAGCAACCATTGACAATAATATCTCAAAGGGATATTATCACTCTATGATCAAGAGTTTTAGGGATAGCGATACAGAGAAAGTATTTAGCGGTCGCTTCTCTAAACGACTGCCACATGACATTCAGCGTGTAGCAGAACGAAAGCTGATCATGTTGCACAGGGCTGCTACGCTAAATGATCTTCGAGTACCGCCATCGAATCACCTTGAATCATTGCACGGGGATCGTTTCGGTCAACACAGCATTCGTATTAATCGACAATGGCGCATCTGTTTCGAGTGGTACGATGATGACGCATACGACGTCGAGATTGTCGATTATCATTGAGGTCTGACAATGAGAGATTACACACCAATCCACCCCGGCGAGATTTTGCTGGAAGAATTTATAAAGCCAATGGGGATTTCGCAGTACCGGCTGGCAAAAGACATTGGCGTCCCCGCGATGCGTATCAATCGGATCGTTCATGGCGAACGCGGGATCAGTGCCGATACAGCATTGCGTCTCGCACGCTATTTCAGCATGTCAGTCGAATTCTGGATCGGTATTCAAACACACTATGAAATTGAGAAGGCAAAAATGGCTCTAGGCAACCGCATCGCCGAAGAGGTCGCCGTATATTCAGCGGATCAGTAGACTCGGCAGTTTTTCTGCTAGCCTTCCTTAACCCACATAGACAGGACGGAGAAATTCTTGACGAAGACATCCCTATCAGTCTCTTAGGGCAAAATACTTGCAAGAGTAACTCCACAATTTCTTTGGCCTACATTTGGCTAGCTTCAACAAACAAAGAGCTACAGTAATCATGTACAGAGATTTTTTATACCTTGATTTGGAAAGAGTTCAATCGATTATTGCCCAGCTAGAAAAGGGCGTTCTTGAGAAAGTAATAGAGGGCAAGTCAGCAGAACTAGAGGGAAAAGCGGGAATAGCAGCAGGGGTTTTGGCATCATCCTTGCCCTTGTCATTTGACGCAAGATATGCATCAAAATCCAACGCTCAATCGAGTAAAATCCTTCACGACTATTCCTTCAATCTAGCTTTAGAAGCTTTGGAGCAGAATGGGCTAATACTTGAAGGTCAGAATGACTGGAATCGCGACGATGTCCCTTTGCCGACGCGTCTTTCATTTCAGTTCGTGGTGTTGCAACGGTTCTAGACTATCAACTGATTAAAACTCTTGCCGAAAACGAGTTTATGATCAACAGTCTGTTCGGAACAACCAATGAGAAGGGTTACGCCAAGCCGAAAGGACGACAACAGCATAAGAAACAGAAGTCATCTCCACTGCAAGATATAGCGTTAGTAGTTGATGCCATGATGGGAGACACTATCCAGATTAAACTGGATTTCTCATCTCAAATTACACTAGCTGGGCCTTTGAAAAGGGAATTTCTACGAGAGGAAACTCGCGATTTCATTTTCAAGTATGGAGGACGGCCACAAGAGAATTGGGTAATGCTCGCTCAAGTAAGCCAAGTCACGATGCCACTAAACAAGCTAAGATCGCTAAATTCTTTGATGTCTCGTGTCAATCAATTCTCAGCCGACGAAATGAACACGGCACTTGATGCGATAGATCCTCTTGTCGATATTCTGAGTGCATTTCAAGCAGCAATCGCATCTGTATCTTACCCGGCCATTGCAGTTACGCCCATCGCTGTTTATCGTGAAATCGTACGCGTATCTTAACGAATATTATGACATTTCATCGTCACCTCACAGATAACCAATCACGATTTATCTAAGGCCATATACAAGCTATCACTTCTTGCCCAAGCGCAAGATACCTCGCTCCAATGCCACCGTCACCGCCGACGTGCGATCCGAGACGCCCAGTTTGCCGTATATGTGAATCAGGTGCGTCTTGACTGTCGCCGTGCTGATGTGCAGGTTTCGGCCGATTTCCTTGTTGCTATTCCCTTCCTTGACCAGTTGCAACACTTCGATCTCACGCGCACTGAGTTGCTCCTCCGCCGGCGCTCGCATCCGCGTCATCAACCGCGCTGCAACGGCCGGTGCCAGCACCGATTCGCCGCGTGATGCAGCGCGAATCCCCCGAAACAGCTCCTGCCGTGGTGCATCCTTGAGCAAATAGCCCGTAGCCCCCGCCTCAATAGCCTGCACAATATCGACATCGCTGTCATACGTCGTCAACACCAGAATGTTGACCGGCACATTTTCGCTGCGCAGTGTCTGGATTGCCGTTACGCCATCCATGCCCGGCATGCGCAAGTCCATCAGCACGACATCCGGCAAAAGCGCTTTCACTTGCGCCACGCCCTCTGCACCATCTTCCGCTTCACCGACGACGACGAGATCGGGCTGCCCGGCCAAAATACCTTTTAATCCCTCACGTACCACAAAATGATCGTCCACAATGACGATGCGAATATCACTCATACCGTTTCCTCCAGATGACGCAACGGAATTTCAATTGTTAACGTCGTACCTTCGCCCGGTTCGCTCTCAATGTGCAGCGATCCGCCGAGTTGCTCGACCCGTTCGCGCATCGCCGTCAAGCCGAAGCCACCGCTGCGAAACGAACCGGCGGCCGGCGATTGGCTGTCCATGCCGGCACCGTCATCCTGTACGTCCAGTAAGATCAGGTCATCAAAATAGGATAACGTGACATTGACATTCCGGGCGCGCGCGTGTTTCTCCACATTGACCAGCGCTTCCTGCACGGCGCGTAGCACCGTCACTTCGATATCGGGATGTAGCAGGGCAACAGAGCCGGTCGTCGTCGCTTGCGCGGCAACCCCGCTCTGCATCGACCAATCGGCAACGACGCGCTGAATAGCAGCCGGCAGTGGGTCTTTTTCAAGTAAATCGGGGCGCAAATCCTGGACAACGCGTCGCGCCTGTTCCAAACTGTGGCGGGCAATGCTGCGGGCTTGATCAATATGGTCGCCGGCCAGATCAGGATCTTGCGACAGTGCTTGTTCGGCCGCTTCGAGTTGCATGACGATGCTGGTAAAGCCTTGCGCCAGTGTGTCGTGGATTTCGCGGGCCAGCCGTTGGCGTTCTTCGAGCATACCTTCACGCCTTTCGGCCGAAACCAGTTGCGCCTGTGTTCGTTCCAATTCGTTAATTAGCTCACGCCGCTGCGCGCTTTGCGCAATGATGCGATTGATCCACAGCGCAAAACCAACTCCGGCTACACCCATCAGCAGAAATATCCACAAGAATGGAGAACCGAGCGAGACATCGTTGGTTTCAACCTGGAGATAGGCCACCAGCGCGGTCAGGATCAGGCTTACCGGTATCGCAATTGTCGTGGTCAACACAGAAAATAGCTGACCGTACAAGCTGAATAACAGCACATAAAATGCCGGCGTAATCTGTACCAACACATACCAGCAGATAATGAGACCAGCAACATAAACCAGCATCAGCCATTGATTGGGCCACCAGTCTGCCCGGCTACGCCGCGAGCGCAGGTAAAGGATTAACACCGCGTGCCACAACGCGAGAAAGAGCGCGATGCCGACCACAGTCTGGACTTGTCGCGCATTGAGTTCGTTGTTACGTAGCGACAGAATGGTCGGTACGATCAGGGTCAGATAAAACAGGCCGGACCAAAACCATCCCGACCGTTCCCAGACATCAACATCGTTGCGTTGTGTTATTTCGGCCGAATTCACCTTCTCACTCATCTTTTCGCTCATTTTAACCAGTTTACCAGATTATATGTACGGGCGACCGGTCGGTCGCCCTGTTAATGATATTATTCCCAACGGAACAGGCGTGCCGAGACCAATGTACCCACGATCAGCATCGCCAGCAAAACAACGACCGCCGTCATGTTCCAACCGACGCCCAGCCACAATTCTTGCAACAATACCACCAATTGTGTCAGTGGCAGCCATTGCGCAACCTGTTGCACACCTTCCGGCATGAGGAACAGCGGCAATGTGGCACCGGAGAGAAACATCATCGGGAAAAAGATGAGCTGGCCGACAACCTGGGCCACTCGTGCCGTCGGTGCCAGGCTGGCGACAATGTAGCCGATAGCGATGAATGCCAAGGTCGCCAGCGTAAAGCCGACAAAAAATGCGGGCAAGCTGCCTGCAAAGCGCAGATTAAACACCAGCGCGCCAACAACGATAACGGCTGCCATACCGACAAGCGCTACCAGATAATTGACCGCCACATCGGCCGCAATATAGGTTAAGGGCCGCATTGGAGTCGCCTTGAAACGGCGCAGGATTTTCTGCTCGCGGTTGGTCGCGACGCTGACCGGCACGCTCATCAAGCCAACCGTGCCGATGATGACGGCGGTCAATGCAGGCAACTGCATGTCGATGTAGCCATAATCCTGATAGTAACCGGAGCCAGGTGCGTTGCCCCAAATGATCCCGTACATCGCGAGCAGTAACACAGGGAATATCAGAGTGAAGAAAAAGGCGATTGGTTCGCGTGAATACAGTTTGAGCTGTATCCATGTCATTCGGCCGAAACTGCGCCAGAGTTGACCTTTGGTCGTCGTGTGAATCGCGGTTGGTTGTGTTAAAACAGTTGAATCTTGCATGATATTCTCTCTTGAATTGGTTGGTTAGCTGAGTAGTCAGTTACGTTGTCTAGCACACCATCAAACTATCAAACAGACTTTACGCCCGAATCTGTCGTCCGGTGAGTGTGATGAACACGTCTTCGAGGGAAGCGCGTTCGGTTTGCAGGTTGGTAACGCGTACAGCGTTTTGCTCCAGGGCGATGACGACGGCACTAAGCAAGTTGCGGGCATCGCCGCGTGCTGTCCAGCGGCGACCGCTGCGCGAGATGTCGCTGACCTGCGGTAAACTGGAAAGGATTTCGGCCGAAAATGGCCCATCCACCTCAAAAGTCACGCGCAGTTCGTCATCCACCTGCTCGATCAGCCGTGCCGGTGTGTCCAGCGCGATAATGTTGCCGTGGTCAATAATCGCCACGTGATCGCACAACGCTTCCGCTTCATCCATAAAGTGCGTGACCAGGACAACCGTCTTGCCACGGTCACGGATATCGGCAACCAGATCCCACGTGCTGCGGCGCGCCTGCGGATCGAGGCCAGTCGTCAGTTCGTCGAGAAAAACCACGTCCGGATCGTTGAGCAGCGCCAAAGCGATAAATAGGCGTTGCTTCTGGCCGCCGGACAGGTTGACAAAACGGGCATTGCGCTTGTCGCCCAATCCCCATTCTTCCAGCAACGGCTCCCACGGAATCGTGTTAGTGTAGAACGATGAATACAGGTCGAGCGCTTCCCACACTTTCATGCGATCCGGCAATGCGGCTTGCTGTAATTGAATGCCGATACGCTGCGAGACGGCGCTGCGCTGCGTATGTGGATTGAGACCCAACACAGAAACATTGCCGCTGTCCGGTTCACGCAGACCCATAATCGACTCGACAGTTGTGCTTTTGCCCGCTCCATTGGGGCCAACGATGCCGAAAATCTCGCCCGGGGCCACGTTAAATGAGATGTCGTCTACAGCGACGGTTGTGCCGTAGGCTTTGTGCAGATGATTGACTGAGATGACAGGATTCATGATATACCTCTAAAAGAATCTATATGGGGCGACCGGTCGGTCGCCCCAACCAAGTGGGTTATGCGAATGTGCGGCGGAAAATCATCGACAGGCCGATGATAATCAATACGAGCGGCGCGATGAACTGAGAACCCAGGCCAAGCGCCGGGATAGCGGCAAAAGCGAATGGCATCAAGCCGAATAACAGTATCATCAAGCTCTTTGCACGTGCTTCCGGGTTGTCACTGGAATAAGCCGACCATGCAGCGATGAGTACCCAGTACGCCGGAATTAGTAGCCAGAGCATCCAGCGTGATGATGTTAATTCAAACCAATCATTTGTCGTCGCCAGAAAGACACCGCCGAGCAATATCATAAAGATACCGGCTGCCCACGAATTGACGGGGCCATGTGCGTGGTTTTTCTTTGCTTCACTGTTCTTTTCTGCTGCTTTCAATTCGTTAATGTCGTTCATTTTAATCTCCTGTTTTGGTTCACATTGGTTGTTGTCGTTATGGCATCATTGTCTCATTTTGAGCGTTTGCTGTAACCAATCGGCCGAATGAATCCCCGCACACAACCAGATGATTCTTTAATCAACCGATCGGTTGATACCGTTGACGCCGGTCTCAGTTTGGCTTATCGTATGAGTGTGCTACGCAACGCGTGCTTACGAGAATGCGTATAGGGTGACACAGGAGATCAATATGAAACACGCTAAAAACTGGTTTGCGGCAAGCGCTTTACTCACGTCAATTAGTGGCTACGTGATTGCCCAGCGCTATCGGCAATGGCAGACTGACATTGAGCGCCGTCTGATCGCCGAACGTCGCATCGCGCACACCCGACTGGGCCCGGTCGAATACCAATGGACAGGGACAGGGCCGGTTGTATTGCTTTCACACGGTGCACCGGGCGGTTATGATCAGGGCTTTCTCCTCGGCGACATTGCCGCCGCAGGGTTTTCGGTTGTGACGCCGTCGCGCCCCGGTTATCTGGGCACACCGCTCTACACAGGGCGTACGATTGAAGCGCAAGCAGATGCATTCGCGGCACTGCTGGATGTATTGGAAATTGAATCAGTAATTGTCGCCGGTGCGTCAGCGGGCGGACCCGTTGCGCTGCAACTGGCATTGCGGCATCCACAACGCGTCTCGGCATTGATCATGATGTCAGCGGTCAGTGAACAATATCGGCCGAATGAAGCCGCAACCAATACCGCTCTGGGCAAAATTTACCTCAACAACACCGGCATCGCCGACTTCGGCATCTGGCTGTATGATCTGTTCACAAGCCGTTTCCCCGCCCAATCCATGCGCTCGATGCTGCAAACCGAGAGTACACTCGACGCCAACCAAATCGACGCTACGGTAGAACAGGCTATGGGCGATCCGCAGCAACTAGACTGGTTTCAGAACCTGATTCGCAGCACCGCACCGTTGAGCCTGCGTAAAAGCGGACTGGACAACGATTTGGCGCAATTGGCCCAAATGCCCATGTACAAACTCGAAGCCATTACCGCCCCGACGCTGGTCGTGCACGGTCTGGCCGATGCTGATGTGCGCTATAAACATGCGCTCAACGTCGCCAAACGCATACCTGATTCCGAATTACACACATTGGAGAACAGTGGACACTTGATCTGGCTGGGCGATGAGTGGCGCGATTTTCGGCCGAAATTACTCGATTTCCTGGTAATCCACACGCCTCAAGAGGAACATTATGTCGGTCAACAATGAGTTTGTCAGCCGCGAAGCGCTACGCGCCGAATTGGAAGGCACGCGCATGGCATACCATGCGCTACTCGACGAGATTCCTGATGCAGCCTGGGAACATCCCAGCGGTAATCCCGCCTGGAATATTCGCGAAATAGCATATCACATGACGATGGCGGCTAAAAATCTGCCGCTTGACATCAAACTGATTCGCAGTCGACGCATGTTAACCCCACCCGCCTGGCTGTTCGACCGGCTTAACATTATTTACACGCGGCGCAAGGCACGTAAGCAAACTCCGGCCAAGTTGCATGTCGCCTATGACGTGGCGCACGCCGATCTGCTCACGCTGCTCGATGACTTGCGCGACGGCGAATTGCTGCTGTCAGGCAACTATCCCAATTTGAATGCCAACATGCCGGGCGGTCAACACACAATTGCGCAAATGTTTCAATACGTGACATTGCATTTCTGGGAGCACGAAGTTGATGTGCGGGTCGGATTGGCGCAATTCGCCATGAATCCACAGTTACCGGTCCCGGTTACGACAGTGCGTAAAGCGGCGCCGTTTGGCGTTGCTGCAGCTGTTGTCGCGGTTGGGGCAATGGTGGCCTGGTTGCTGGGTCGTGAGCGTACGGAGGACGATGATGAGTGAGCAAGCGGGACGCAAACCGCCAACCGGGCTGGAACGCCTGCTTTGGCGTGCGCCAATCTGGTTGTACCGGCTTCATTTGGGCTGGTTGATGGGTGAGCGCTTTTTATTGCTGCACCATATCGGCCGAAAATCGGGCCAGCCACGTCAAGCCGTACTTGAAGTAGCCGCACACCGCACGGAACCGGATGAATATGTCGTCGCGTCAGGCTTTGGCTTCAAGTCAGATTGGTATTTGAATTTGAAAAAGACGCCGGATGTCTCGATTCAGGTTGGGCGCAAAAAGATGGACGTGACGGCTGAACTGCTTTCGGCCGAACAGTCCGGCGAGCGCATGGTGCAATACGCCCGCAAATACCCAAGATCAGCACGCAATCTGTGCCGTGTTCTGGGTCATGAAACAGACGGTAGCGCAACACGCTATCGCGAAATTGGTGAGAAGTTCGTACCCTTTGTTGCATTCCACCTTCGTTAACCACAAAACGATGCCGAGCGCCAACTCATTTGGTAAAATCCTTTCTGCAAATAGCTCCCATCCTTTACAATTACATACCGCAAGAACATATCGAAGCAACCATTGCACTTCCACAAAATACTTTTCAGGCTGGCTGCGAAAAGCATTGAGTAACGCATTTGGCGGTTCAGCTGCGCAAAAGCAAACGCAAATCAATATTGCAACTCAATGACATGTAACCCACTCTTTAATATTTGCACACAAGGTCAGCCAATTTTCCAGCCAAAGGAGTTTTAACATGCAAGAACCACACGTTGTGATCCTGGGCGGTGGCTTTGCCGGTCTGGGTGCGATGGAGAAACTGAAAGACGCACCCGTCAAAATCACGCTGATCGACCAGAACAATTATCATACGTTCCAACCATTGCTATACCAATTGGCAACCAATGAACTCGATGCCAATCAGGTAGGTTTCCCCATACGGGAAATGATGCATCGACAAGATAACGCACTGTTCCACCAGGCCAAAGTAATGAGCGTGGATCTGGATAACAAAGTAGTGCATTTAGATCGTATGGAACCAATTCCCTATGATTATTTGGTCGTGAGTATGGGAGCGGTAGTTAACTTTTTTGGTACCAAAGGAGCGCAAGAATACGCATTCCCGTTGTACACCATGCGCGATGCCCTTTTGTTGAAGACACATATCAACAGGTTGTTGGAAGCCGTGGATAAAAATCCAGCCCTGATTGATGAAGGTGCTTTGAATTTCTGTATTGTAGGTGGTGGCCCAACAGGCGTTGAAACTGCCGGAGCTTTATCCGAACTCTTGCATGCCGTGGCGTTCAAAGACTATCCCAATCTGCCAATCAATGAGAAAGCACAAATTATTCTCTTTGAGGCGGGACCAAAGCTGTTGAAACCATTCAAATCAAAATTGCAAAAATACGCCAAAAAGGCGTTGGAAAAGCTCGATGTAACGGTACGGCTGGAAGAAGGCGTATCTGAAATTGACCCTACCCATATAACGCTCAGTTCAGGCGAACTGGTCAAAACACATACACTGGTGTGGGCGGCTGGTATTCAGGCGCATCCACTAGCCAACAGTCTAGGTGTGGAACAGGTGCGTGGTGGCCGCATTCCAGTTGAACCTGATCTAAGTCTAAACAGTCGGAGTGAGGTCTTCGTCGTGGGTGATATCGCCTTAATCACCGACACTAAAACAAATGAACTGCTGCCTCAACTTGGCTCTGTGGCGCAACAAGCAGGGCGCCATGTCGGTGAAAATATTGAACGGTTGGTTAACGGCAAACAAACCGAGCCTTTTGAGTATACGGACAAAGGCACTATGGCAGCCATCGGTCGTGGTGCAGCTATTGTACAAATGCCCGGGAACGGCACAATGACAGGACATGCTGCGTGGCTAGCCTGGCTGGGTGTCCATCTTGCTCTCCTGGCCGGCGGTGAAGAAAAGAGTAGCACTATCGTTGATTGGGGCTGGAATATTCTAACTAAAAAGCGAGGCAAGCGTATTACATTGACCGATGAAGATTTAGAAGCGGTCATTGCGACCAGCGAAAAACGAGAGTCTGAGCAGGAAAATGAATAGTGCGCAAGACGCAAATTTACTCCGCTCGACACTTTGGTACCCCAAATTGCTAAATGTATTGGCCGGAGCGGGTACATCCTTGTCCGCATTGGATTGGTCGGACAAGATACACATGCTCCGGAAATCCCTGAGAATAAAAATCTGTGCATAAGGATTTACAGGCCTGTGAGGAAGCACCATCTGTAGCAGAAGCTATATTTCAGATTGGCATATATTCGACTATCGGCTTAGTTTCACTGCTACAATAAGGACAGCACAACGCAAATTGCACCCTTAGTATGGGGGTTGGAGGAGAGGAAAGGTATGAACCCAGAATTGTTATCCCGATTTCAATTTGCCCTGACAGCCAGCTTCCACTTTATATTCCCGCCTATCTCCATGGGCTTGGGTCTTCTGCTCGTCATCATCGGCATCATCTACGTACGCACCGGCAATCCCAAATGGCGACAGATTTCTTTCTTCTGGGTCAAAGTGTATGGTCTGGTATTTGCTATGGGTATCGCTACCGGCATTGTGCAGGAATTCGAGTTTGGCATGAATTGGGCGCAATACTCCCGCTTTGTCGGCAACATCTTTGGTGCTCTGTTGGCCGCCGAAGGCATCTTTGCCTTTTTCCTGGAAGGCGGTTTCCTGGGTTTGATGCTTTTTGGCGGCAATCGGCTGGGGCCACGCATGTGGTTACTTTCAACGTTTATGGTCGTTTTTGGCGCACATTTCAGCGCTCTGTGGATTTTGATGGCAAACTCCTGGATGCAAACGCCTGCCGGATATACCATTCAGCCGGGAGCCACGGGCCCACAAGCAGTCATGACCAGTTTTGCCGAAGTTGTCCTTACGCCTTCGTTTTTCCCTCGCTTGCTTCATGTGTGGGTAGCTTCCTGGATGGTTGGGGCATCACTGATGCTCAGTGTGAGTGCATGGTATTTGCTCAAAAACCGGTACGTGGACCTTTCCCGGTCGGCATTTAAAGTGGCCTTGCCTGTCTTCGTTATCCTGAGCATCACCCAAGCTGTTTTCTTTGGGGCTAACCAGGCGATTGAAGTGACCAATTATCAGCCGGTGAAGTTAGCAGCTATGGAAGGTGTCTGGGAAAGTCAATCGTGCGCTCCTATGTATCTGGTTGGCTGGGTCAATGAGGCGGAGATGACAACGACCGGCATTTCCATACCCTGTCTGCTCAGTTTTCTGGCTTACCAGAATATCAACGCTACTGTCACCGGATTGGAAGCATTTCCCGCCGATGTCTGGGCACCTGTCAACCTCACCTTTCAAGTTTACCATTTGATGATCAATCTGGGTGGCCTCTTTGTATTGATCAGCCTGCTGGGTGCGCTGTTTTTCTTTTGGAAGCGACGTATTTTTGAGACCCGGTGGTTATTGTGGATATTTGTCTTTTCGATTGGCCTGACTGAGTTGGCTACACTGAGTGGATGGTGGACGGCCGAATTTGGTCGCCAGCCCTGGATTGTATGGGAGTTGCTGCTGACCGCAGATGCTATCTCTCCCATCTTGACTGGTTCGCAGGTTGCCTTCTCCGTAGGAACCTTTGTCGTCCTCTACAGCATTCTCTTCATCTTGTTTATCTATTTGCTCAACGAAAAGATTCAACATGGGCCGGAAGAACTATCCGCAGTCGAAGAAAAGCCTGTTTCGTCGTTGCCAGACTCTTTTCGAGAGATATTTGGCAAGCCACGGGCTTAACGGAGGATACCCATGTCGCTAAACGTTATCTGGTATGTCTTGTTTGTGATTGTGATAGCCGGCTATCTGATTATGGATGGCTTTGATCTTGGGGTTGGTATATTACATCTGTTTGTCGCCAAAACTGATGAAGAGCGGCGGATTTCGCTGAACAGTATCGGCCCGGTGTGGGATGGGAACGAGGTGTGGCTGGTATTGGGCGGCGGGGCGCTGTTTGCCGCCTTCCCCCTGGTTTATGCTTCGCTCTTCTCTGGTTTCTATATTGCCATGATGCTGGTTTTGGTGGTGCTGATCATGCGTACCGTGGCGATTGAATTCCGCAGTAAGGAGCAAAATCCACGCTGGCGCTCGTTATGGGACACCGTTTTCTTTTTGTCCTCACTGGGCATTGCTCTGCTGTTGGGTGTCGCTTTTGGCAACATCATGGCCGGCATACCGTTGGATGAAAACCAGAACATTAGCGCTTCGCTGTTGAGCCTGCTTTCTCCTTTTGCTTTACTGGTAGGCGTGACGACTATTTTTATGCTGGCTTTGCATGGCGCTATTTATCTGACGATGAAAACTGAGGGAAATTTACAAGCGCGGGTGAGAAAGTGGATTCCGCGATTGATGATTATCTTTTTTGTTTTCAATACGCTGGTGGTGATTTCAACTGTTTTGCAACATCAAACGATTACCGAGCGTTACCTGGCAGAAATCTGGCCGATCATCTTCCCGGCATTGGCATTGGTGGCTCTCATTGTGGCTGCTTATATGCTGCGTCAGGGGCGGGATTTTGTGGCTTTTCTGGCGTCCGGGGCGATGATTGCGCTGCTGCTGTTTTCGGCGGCGGCCGGACTGTATCCCAATTTGTTGATTTCGTCGATTGACCCGGCCTATAACCTCACTATTTTTAACGCAGCTTCGGAATCGAATACGCTGACGGTTATGCTGGTAATTGCCTTGATTGGCCTGCCGTTTGTGTTGTTGTATACGGCTGGCGTCTATTATATTTTCCGGGGCAAGGTGAAACTGACGCCGCAAAGTTACTGATGTATGAAGGTTGAACGCCGTCTGCAAAAACTGAATAAACAGAGCCGTCGCCTGACCAGTCTGGCAATTGGATGTGGAGTGGCGGCGGCTCTGCTACTTATGGGGCAGGCGGTCTTGCTGAGTGAGACGATCAACCGTGTCTTTTTAGGCAATGCGAGGAGAACGGACGTTACCTCACTCTTTGTCTTCATGCTCATCCTCCTGTTCGGCCGAACTGCTCTCATCTGGATTGCCGATGTCATCAACCAACGCGCTGCCAGCCATCTGAAACGCGACCTGCGCGGACAGCTATCTGAACACATTCTGCGGCTGGGACCAGCGTACACGGTGGGGGAACGGAGCGGCGAACTGGTACACACAGCTATTTCCGGCGTTGAAAATTTAGACGAATACACGACTCAGTATGTCCCGGCCCGTATCCTGGCCGTCATAGTACCCGTGCTGGTCTTTCTCGCCATTCTCGTGATTGATCCGTGGACGAGCCTTGTCCTGCTTTTTGCCGGGCCGATGCTGATCCTGGTCATGGCGCTGATTGGCACACAGACCAAAGCGATCAGCGAACGCCGTTTTGAAGAAATGAACTGGATGAGCGCATTCTTTCTCGACATCCTGCAAGGCCTGCCCACACTCAAACTCTACGGACGCAGTCAGGAACAGACAGATAGCATTCGTCAGATCAGCGAGCAGTACGGCAACACCACGATGGACATCCTGCGCACCGCGTTCCAGACGTCTTTGGTGATGGAATGGGCAGCGACGGCGGCGACGGCGATGGTGGCGCTGGAAGTCAGTTTGCGCCTGATGAACGGCGCACTGCCGTTTAACCAGGCATTGGCGGTGCTGCTACTGACGCCTGAATTTTTCCTGCCGCTGCGACAGATGGCGTTGAAATACCATGCCGGCACAGCAGGTAAAACGGCTGCCGATCAAATCTTCTCCATTTTGGATAAGCCGGTGGAAAATCGGCCGATCTCTCCATCAACAAACAGTCATCCCCAAAGAACGCCTCTCTCCGGCGATATTTGTCTACACAATATCTCCCTGGCATACGCCGAAGGCAAGCGTCCGGCACTCAACGGCATCTCGCTGACAATTCCACAGGGTCAGACGGTGGCGCTGGTAGGGAAAACGGGTGCGGGAAAAAGCAGCGTCGCTCATTTGCTGCTGCGTTTTGTGGAGCCGGATGCGGGAGTAATTTCAGTAGGCGGTTTGCAGATAACGACTGTTTCGGCCGATGCATGGCGCAGTCAGATCGCCTGGGTACCACAAAATCCGCACCTGTTTCACGGCAGCGTAGCCGAAAACTTACGGCTGGCTCGTCCACACGCGACACAAGCCGAACTAATAGCAGCATCGCAGGCTGCCCATGCCCACGACTTCATTCAAGCACTGCCGCAGGGATATGACACCGCCATTGGCGAACAGGGCGTGCGCCTCAGCGGCGGACAGCGCCAGCGTTTAGCCATCGCCCGCGCCTACCTGAAAGATGCGCCGTTCCTCATTTTAGACGAAGCCACCGCCAATCTCGATGCGGACAGCGAAGCGTTGGTGCGCGACTCTCTGGTGCGGCTGACACAAGGCCGAACGGCGCTCATCATTTCCCACCGACTGCACATGGTGGCGGATGCAAATGAGATTGTTTTGCTGGAAAACGGCCGCATTCTGGAACATGGCAATCATCAAACCTTACTGGCACAACGTGGCCCTTATCATGCATTGACGCAGGCATATGCGGGGAGCGCGGCATGAAACCAGTTGCGCGTTTGCTGCGCTTGTTAGCCCCGTTCCGCTGGTGGATTGCACTGGCCGTTCTGCTCAGTTTTGGCACGATTGGTGCCAGCGTGGGCTTGATGGCAATGTCAGCCTACCTCATTTCCAAGGCGGCACTGACCACATATATGGTTGATCTGTCACTGGCGATAACCGGCGTGCGCTTTTTTGCCATCAGTCGCGCCGTTTTGCGCTATGTCGAACGGTACATCACCCATCGCACCACCTTTCAAATTCTCACCCATTTGCGCACGTGGCTTTATGCCGCTATCGAACCGCTGGCACCGGCACGGCTGTGGCAGTATCGCAGCGGCGATTTGCTGACACGCATCATGGCCGACATGGAAACACTGGAGAATTTCTATATTCGCGCCATTGTGCCACCGTTGGCGGCTGGGTTGGTAACAGCCGTTGCCTGCACCATTTTAGGCGTATTAAATATCTGGCTAGGCGTGGCGCTCCTGTTTTTTTTACTGTTGACGGGTGTCGTTTTGCCGCTGCTGACAGGATGGCTTAGTCACCGGCCCAGTGGCGAGATGATCGCCGTCCGCGCCGATTTGAACGCGGCTTTGGTCGATGAAGTGCAGGGCATTGCCGATGTGCTGGCTTTTGGACAAACGGCAACCTTTCACGGGCGGACGCAGCAGTTGACGCAGGCTTTAAACGACGTGCAGGAGCGGCTGGCGCTGGTGCGCGGCCTGGGCAACGGTCTGGCAGTGTTGTTTACCGGCCTGGCCGGATTAACCGTGCTCTGGTTGGGGATTCCGCTGGTGACGGGTGGCGCGATGGCGGGTGTTTATCTGGCGCTGCTGCCGTTGACGGCCGTCGCTGCCTTTGAAGCAGTACAGCCGTTGTCGCAGGCATGGCAGGTTTCGGCCGAAAGCAAGTCCGCAGCACAACGCCTGTTCGAGTTGATCGACGCGCCGCCACCTGTCCGTGATCCGGAAGAAGCCGCGCCGCTGCCCGACGCTTTTGGACTGGAGATCGACAACCTTAGCTTCCGCTACGCCTCCGATCAGCCGCTTGTCTTGCGTGATTTGAGCCTGAACATTGCCCCAGGGGAATGTGTGGTACTAGTCGGTCCCAGCGGTGCAGGCAAATCGACCATCATCAATTTGCTGGTGCGTTTCTGGGATTATGATACGGGTCATATCCGGCTGAATGGTCGAGAGTTGCGGGATTATCGGGCTGAGGATGTGCGGCAGGTGGTGGCCGTCGTCTCGCAGCAGACGCATCTCTTCAACAGCACCATCCGCGACAATCTACGACTGGCCAAGGCAGATGCCGATGACGCGGAAATTGAAGCCGCTTGCCGCCAGGCACACATTCATACGTTCATCACCGGTTTGCCTTTGGGATATAGCACGATGATTGGGGAAAATGGTCGTTTGCTGAGCGGAGGTGAACGGCAGCGGCTGTCGTTGGCACGCGCCATTTTGAAGGACGCGCCGATTCTGATCCTGGATGAGGCTACTGCCCATCTGGATGCGATAACGGAAAATGCGGTGATGGATGCGTTGGCAACTTTTATGCAGGGGCGGACAACCCTTGTTATCGCCCATCACGTTCCGATTTTGGCTCATTGTGACCGCATCGTGCGGTTGAATAACGGCACGGTTCAATCAACTGGTGGCAGCTAATGCAACGCGGGCAAATATTCACTGATTAGGCGCTTTGAATTCGTTGGTTTCTTCCGTTTTATCCGTCCAACCCACTGAATTCGCGATGAACGCCTGATTTCACCGACAGCATGCTCATGTTCAGAGGACAGGTCGTTTTGGTATGGCTTCTAATAAACGCAAAACCTCCGACTTCGGCCGAAATCGGAGGTTTCTTTGTGTTGCCGTCAAGCAACAACTACGCGCTTTCTTCCAGGGCGTGTTTGAGTTCAGCCTCCGCTTCGGCCGATAACGTTGTCTTCAGAATTCGGCCACCGCGCTCTTTGAGCAAGTCGATAATGGGCTGCGGAATCTCCTTTTTCTCCAAAATCACCACCGCTGACGTATCGTTTTCCGTGAGCATGGCGTTCGCTTCATTGAGAAAATCAAACGAAATATCCGGATGCAACCCTTTGTCGACCAGCATCCCGCTGCCGACCGCTCCAATACCAACCAAAACAAGGCCGACGCCGGATACGGCCAGCAGCGTGCCGGCCACGACAGCCGTCCCCAATCCGGCCCAAATCGAGTTGTCGGTACGCGTGATGTGGATTTCACCAGCGGCATCACGGGCGACTACTGCCGCGTTCCCCAACTCAATATCGTGCGCCTTTTTCATTTTCAGCAAGTCGGTATAAACCTCTTGCGCTGTGTGTTCGCCGGCAAATCCGGCGATTATGACGTTTGACATGCTATCTCCCTTGTAGATCGGGTTGGCAACCCGACTTACGCTTCATCTCCGGCAGTGAGAGCGCCGGTGGCTTGATTGCCTGTTGCCAATTCCATCAGGCGTTGAATGCGCGGCAGCATGGCGGTCGGATTGGGATGCAATCCTTCTTGCACCAGCGCACTGTCGTAAAGCTGATCGATGGTCAGGTCAATGACTTCGGCCGATTCCTCTGCTCCAATCATATGGCCGAGATTGACCAAAATGGGGTGGCGCACGTTCAGCTCAACGATCATCTTCGGAATCTCATAATTTTGATCGGTGTAACGATAGATGCGCTGCATACCGCTGCTCATGCCGTCTTCCGCCGGCACAATGCGCAATGGGCTATCGCGCAGCACCTTCGTTTCACGCACTTCAGTAACGCGATCACCCAACGTCGTTACAAAGCGACCGACGAGCAAATTGCGTTCTTTTTCCTCGAGTTCGGGTTCTGGCTCCGTTTCGGCCGAATCCAGTTCCGGCAACTCCAGCCCGGCATCGGCGACATCTTGCAGCTTCTTATCCTTGTACTCCAGCAGCGCCGTCACCATAAACGGGTCAATCGGATCGACAAAATAGAGCACTTCAAGCTCACGTGCCTTGAACGGATCAAGGTGCGGACTGTGCGTTACCGAGCGTATATCGTCGCCCAACACATAGTAGATCGCCTCCTGCTCATCGCCCATCCGCTCCACATACGTGTCCAGTGCAATGCGCTCGCCATCAGATTTGGATGATTGAAAACGCAGCAGTGGCACGATTTCGTCCTTGCTTTGCGGCTCCATTGCAATGCCCTGCTTGAGAATGAACTGGTACTGGTCGAGAAATTGATCGTATTTTTCCGGCTCATTTTCTGCCAGGCGACCCAGTTCACGCAGCACGCGCTTGCGAATCGTTTTGCCCAAATGCGCCATCAAACGGTTGTTGTGTACGGTTTCGCGGCTGACGTTGAGCGGCAAATCTTCCGAATCAACCACACCATCGACAAAGTTGAGCCATTCGGGCAGCAAATCGGTGTTATATTCCTGAATCAGGACGTTATTGGAATAGAGTTTGAGACCCGGCTCTTTGCGCAGTGAAAACATGTTGCGTTCGCGCTTTGCCGGTATAAAAAGCATGGCACGTACGTTGACCGGCACATCTGAGGAAAAGTGCACAGTTGCCAGCGGCGGCTCAAAATCAAGCGTCATCTGCTGGTAAAAATTATTGTAATCCTCTTGCTCAATGTCCTGAGACGGCTTGCGCCACAGTGACTGCTGCTGGTTGACTTGTTTTTCATTGTCGTCGATGTAGATGGGGAAGCTGACGAAGTCAGAATGCTTTTTGACGATTTCGCGCAGTTTGAACGACTGGACAAATTCGCTCGCGTCGCTTTTCAGTTTGATGTGGATTTCGGTGCCACGGTCGGCTTTTTCGGCCGATTCCACGCGAAAATCCTCACCACCATCTGAAATCCAGGCGACCGCCTCAGCATCAGGTTGGTAGCTGCGCGAGACGACGCGCACTTCATCCGCAACCATAAACACAGAGTAGAACCCGACGCCAAACTGGCCGATGACATCGGTCGGCGTCGCTGCACCGTCGCGCAATGTCGCCAAAAATTCGCGTGCACCGGATTGGGCAATGGTACCCAGATTGCGCACGATCTCGTCATGTGTCATGCCGATGCCACTGTCCTTGACAATCAGCGTTTTCGTGTCACCATCTTCGGCAGATTTCAGCCAGATCGCCAGCTCTGCTTCGGCGTCGTGCACGTCTTGATTGGTCAATAGTTCAAACTGCATACGTGCCAACGCATCGGATGCATTGGAAATCAGTTCGCGCAGGAAAATATCGCGATCCTTGTACAACGAATGCACCAGAATTTGCAGCAATTGTTTGATTTCAGCCTTGAATTGATAAGCTTCAGGGGCTTGTGTGGTCATATTTCCTCCAGTGTAGTTCCAAGCCGACAACCGCATGCTGCCGACTACAATTGTCACACTACCACAACTGATCGAAGAAACCGGATTTTGTCTTAGTTGAAAAAAACGATTTCTGCTCTGGTAGTTATCTGTTTTTTCAACCTATGATCGTACCCGCATTTTGTAAGAGTGAGGTAAGAAAAACGGCAGATAAACGCTTGTCTATCTGCCGTCAATAGAAGAGGGAAATCGGCCGAAACAGAATTTTATGCGCTGCCCCGTGCCCGTACCACAATAAACGTGACGACAGCCGCACCGACCAAACCGATGCCAATCAACAACGGCCAAATCGGCGTCGTTTCAGCTATGACATCAGATGCAGGTGGCACAGGCGTATTTTGCGATGCGGTATCGCTTTCGATTACAGTGGGCGACTCCTCAGTTACATCCGAGATTGCCTGAGTCGATACCACAGTTGCAGTTGGGGCATCCTCTTCCGGTTCAGAACCACTCACAACGACAATCTCATCTTCTTGACCACCACGCGTATTGTCCGACGCCGCAGCCGATGGCGCAGGTGTCGGGGTTGGGGTAGCGGTAGGCGTAGACGTCGGCACACCGATGCAATCCGGATTCGGTGTCGGATTCCAGGACGTTGCCGGTGTCGGTGTCGCGCCATTGCGTGCAGGTGCTGCGACTAGCGGCACGGTGACCGTACGCCCAACGACGATACCATCGGTATCAGCAATCCAGCCGGTTGTCGTCGCATTGAGGCGGATCAGCCACCATGCACCGAACGCATAGCGGCCAACAATGGTGCGCACGGCACCTTCATCCAACGTTGTCGTCGTGGCGTACAATGTACTGGGACCGGCCTTGACGGCGGCAACGTCTTGCTCAACAACAAAGACAGGGGCATCGGCACACGCATCGGCCGGCAGCGCTGCATCGACACTCGGTGTAAGAACCGGTTCCTCTACCGGTGTCCCGGTCGCCGCCGCAGTCGGTGTTGCCGTGGCTGATGCGGCTGGTACAGACGTCGGCGTTGCTGTTGCACCCGGAACCGGGGTAGCTGTAGCTGCCGGAGGTGTGTTAGTTGCTGCCGGGAGTGGCGTGTTGGTTGGTGGCGGTGTATTCGTCGCTGCCGGAGGCACTGGCGTATCTGTCGGTTCAGGCACTGTTTGTCCCGCCAACGGCTGGTTGCTCAAAGCCAATACGGCTAACAGCACGGCTAACATGGTGAAAAAGCTCAATCGTTTAACCATTATGTCGTCCTCTCGAAATGTGAGTCTGCTCGATGCAGATCAGGCACGCGTTACGACTGCGCACAAAAATGTAAACGAAAAATGATGGTCTTTTTCGGTCACTTTACGATGTCGTCTCAACGGTTTACCGATACCGGACGGAAAGTGGCGTATCTTTGCTCAGCAAAAAGTCGAACACCACCGTATTGCCATCGATTGTGGCATCGGCCGAATCGGTGTCAATAACAGTCGCCCCTTGCGGCAATGCGATCTGTACTTGAACAGGTTCTACTCGCGTACCAGCAGGTTTGACGACGATTAACCGGTATTGTTTACTCCCATCGGGCAGCGTCTGCACCACAGACGCAGGTAGTTGATAGCGGAAAAAGGTATCGGCCGATTGCTGCTGCTCCACTACCAGGAAATTGTCGAACACTGTCAAGCCCGACGGATCCTCAATCGTACCCGCGACTCCGTCCCACGCTTCTCCGGTAACAAACCAATCGGCCGGTGCCGGATAAGACGACGCTTCTAGTAACTGCGATCCGGTCGGCGCATAGACACGGACATAATTCCAGTAACAATTATCAAAAAAGCCCTGATACTGATTATCAGTATCATAGGCCGTGAAATGTTCACAATCAGCACGGTTACCAGTTCCATTATGCATATAAGTTGCGTCGATCTGTGCAGTGGGAACGTCAGTCGTGAGGTCAACCGCGTAATGCAGGCGTCGGTCGACAATGGCGTTGACCTTGTTGTAACCCATATTCATATCCTGCACCAGCACGATGTCACCGCCATCTGGATCAGGCAAGCTCCCATCAAGGCCCATGCGTGCTACGACTGCGGCAGCCTGGGGATCGGTGAGGTACAGTTGCAGATGCTTACCTCTACCCGAATCGAACACATCGAAAAGTAACTGGCGCATGTTCAGTGCACCGGGATCGTCGAATATTTTGTCCTGAATGGCTGTCGCTACCGGTGCCATAAATGATTTGCGCTGCTGCCACCATTCACCGCTGACTTCTTCATCGCCATCTGTATTGTAAGCAGCACGCAATTGCTCAACGATGTTGTTCGCGTCAACGGTCATGTCGAGTTCTGCAACGGCAACAGGGCCGGTCACACCGAGTAAAACACGTAAGAATTCCTGGTCTATCGCAATGACGCCGTCAATGGGCGATGTTCCGTCCTGCCCATACCGAAACAGGTTAGCGGCTTTTTCGGCCGAATAGGGAAAATCCGGCCAGAAATTAGCGTCGCGCATCAAGAGCAAGCGAATACCCATAAACTGCTCGTAAGGCTGCGGCGGCGCATCGTACGGCTTGTTGCGCAAATCATCCACATCGTAAGAATCGATGAATTCCAGCGACTGAATCGCGCCGTCCTCAACACGCAGCAAACCGATACCGCTGATCAAGCCACCGGTCGCCCGCAGTTCGTCTTCATTCTGCGCCAACAGCAAATACGTGCGCGGACCATCCATTCCCATCAGCTCCGGCACAATACCCAACAGATCAACCGCATCCGGCGCTAATGGGAGCAAGGTGTCGATCGGTTCCTGTAATGCATCCAGACCGGCAGGCAGTGTCTGCCAACTGTCGATATCGCGGTATGCGGTCTCAATGCGTTCTATGTACGGTTTGCTCTGTTCGAGCGCGGGTTGTACGGTATCCAAAGCGGCGATCAGTTGGCGCAAGTCTCTGTTTTCGGCCGATTGCATCTGTTCGATAACCGGTCGGCTCGCTGCAAACAGATCAACCAACGCCAGCGTACCGGCATCCGCCATTTCCAGCCACTGAGGCGCATCGACCAGCAGCGGACCATATTGGGGAACCCAGCCCAGATAAGCCGTCAACGGCATAAACAACGCCGTTTCTGCTTTGATAATTGCCACATCGCGCCGCAAACCCGTCACCAACTCGTCAAGCGCCTGCAAATCAACGCCTTCCAAACCGGCAGATGCCAGCTCTTCGACTTGAGCTTGCCGCGCCTGCAAGGAGCGCACCGCTGTATACGTGCGCCATCCTTTCCAGCCCAGCCAGCCCATAATCAGCAAAAATCCTGCCAGCAGAATCAGGCCAATCCAACAACCGGTTCGATTACTTTTAGTCGCGTTCTGACTCAACGTGCAACCTCACTACAATCCATCTGTCCGACAGCGTGTAGGCTACCGCGACAAACAACACGCCGTTCGGCATTTGCTGCCTGAAAAGCGGCCACGTCATAGCGCTCCAGTCCAACCACGGTCGGGTATTGCTTTGCCAAACGATTTCGATACCAATCAAAACCGAGCAAATTGGCATCGACGACGACAAGATCGGGTCGCCATCCTTCCACATGCTGGAAATACCAGAGTGAAAAGATGTTTTCGTCCCCGGTTGTCACTAGCAACGCGTCCTGAGGTGCTGAATCCATGAAGGTCTGCACCGCGCCGCGCACGTCGTCGGTTCGTTCGCTAAACGAACCAAAGTGTAGCGCAAGCAGCAAGAGTGGCAAGAGCAATGACCATACGGTTAGCTTGCGCATACCTGGCGTAAGTAAAATCGCGGCAATCAGCATGCCCGGCAGAAAAAACAGCACGTAGTCAATACTGTTGTAAATGATTGTATAAACGGCGTAGAGTGCACCGGTTCCCAGCAAAAGCCAGGCTACAGGTGTGCGGTTGCGCCGGGTAAAGGCGATTGGCAGCAGCAACCAGCCCACGAATGCGAATTGACGCAGCAGGCCGACCATGGCGAGCGGCAAGCGGCTGCTGAGTGCGTCAATGGGCAGGGAGATGAGATTCGGCCGATATAACGCACCACTAATCAACCACCACCAACCGGATAATGTCGTCGGGTCACCCCAAATCACCGGACTATCGCCCAGCGCCAGAAACGGCAGCAGCAAAAACGGCAGCACACCGATACACGCCCCACCTAACAACGCCGCCCATTCTTTAATCGGCCGAACCAATAGCAGCAGCGGCAGCATCAGCGCACTCGTCAAATGCGTGGTCAGACTCAACCCCCAGAGCAAACCGACCAACCACGGCGAACGCTGCGCCAGCAAAGCCCACAGCAACGCGGCTAACACGGCCAGATTGAGCGTGTACACTTCGGTAATCAGCGCCTGACCCCACACCAGCGGCGCAAAGGCGAAGGTCAACCCAACCGACATGGCAACGATTGGTGACAACGGCAAATCGTCACGACGCGGGTAATGTAACGCCGTTGCGCTGACAAAAGCAGCCGCCACAGCCGTACACAGTGCCGAAAGCACATTGAAACGCAATGCCACATTGCCCAACGGCAGGTACGACATTACTTTGCCGAGCAAAATATAGGTCGGATAGCCGGGCGGATGCGGCACGCCAAGCGTTACCGCAGCGGTGATCAACTCCCCACCATCACTGCTGAAATGAGCCCACGACAAATCGCCTGCGACCGTCAAACTGTAGACGCACAGCGCAATCGTACCGGTCAAAACCGGTGCCCACACACACCACAGCACGGAACGCCGGGTTTGATCGGGGTCGTCAACAACTCTCATCGCAACTGGTGCTGTTTCAGGTCGCATCACTGCCGCCTACTCCACAAAATTGGCATCGCGCCAATTCCAGTTACTGCGAGCAACCGCAATACCGCCAAATACGAGCTGCGGCAGAAGCGTTACCACATGAAAAACCAGCGCATAACCGAGAATCAACGGCCCATTATCAAGCCCTAACCAGGCTAATACAATGTAGACGGTCGCTTCAAACACGCCGATACGTCCCGGCGTCGAAGGCACATTGATGCTCACCGTCAGAGCCAGATGCAGTAATGCAGCCTCCGCCAAACCAAGTGGCAGTTCAAACGCCAGGAACAGAAGGTAAGGCACGAGCACCGACAAAAACGCGATAATAATCGATGCGCCGAGTAAGATAACTGTCAGCCGGGGGTTGCGCAGCGCGGCCAGACCTTTCAATCCCGAAGTAGCCAATCGTACGATAAATCGCTCTATGCGCTCAGGAAAAATGGCTGCAAACCAGACGGCGGTACGGATGGCAAAGTCGGTACGATAGGTTATCACATAGAGCAATCCCATCAACACGAATGCGGTCAGGGCAATCAGGCCGGGATTGTCAATGAATCCTGGAAGCAATCCGTATGCCAGTAGCAGCGCCAGTGTAAACACCATCATGAGCAAGTCGAGTGATTTTTCGACCACAATTGTGCCCAGTGCCTGCGCTGTGCTGACGTTGGTTTCGTTGCTCAAGGTGTATGCACGAGCCAGTTCACCGACTCGTAGCGGCGTGTTGTTGATGAATTGCCCCAGATAGGTAGCCCAGAATGTGGCTTTGTAGGACGGCATTCGTTCCGGTGGGTAGAAGATGAAACGCCAACGCCATGCCTTGAGCGCACTTGTGACGATTACAATGATCAGCGCCAGGAGAATGAGAAACCCATCGGCCGATGTTACGGCATCGAGAAAGGCATCCCAACTGACCTGTCGCGTCACCAACCACAAGCCGCCAACACTCAGCAACACACCGATAAAGAGACGCAGCCATGACCAGCGGCGTTTTTTCAATGCGTCCTGTTTGAGTGGTTGGCCCTGTTCATTGACGATCAAAACTAGCTGCTCCGTAAGCAAAACAAATGCCATTTACTGACACGCTACCAGGAATGACAGTCACTGGCTTTCAAAGACTGACACCATTCAGAAAGAATTTAGCGGCCTGTCTAGTTGCCGACGGCGGCGCTCTGCGACGATCCTGGGCGCACAATTTTAGCTGACGGGTCACCCAACAAACCAAACGTATCGCTGATCTCTTGCAATCCCGGATTGTCAGCCGGGTTCAAGCTGGCTTTGGCACGTTGTAATGCGTCGCCGATGCGCTCGACAGACGGGTCTTGCAATGCCTGGAGTAATGCGACGGCAAATGGTTCCTGGTGCGAAGAAAGCGTCAGGCTGGTGGCAGCGACAAGCAAGACCGGGCCGGACTCGTGTTTGATCAATGCCTCAGACAGAGATTCTGTTTCGGGATGGGCGAATTGTCCGGAGAGACAGGTAAATTGCAGCACGATAGGCGCAACGGCATCATCGGCAATAGCGCTGACCTGTTCGGCCGAAAACACTTCATCTTTGCCCCACAGATCGAGACTGCCGTGACCGACATAGCTAATCAGCCACGCACCGTCATTCCAGTTATCAGCAACTGTTTGAGCGGTGGGACCATCGAGCAGCGTCGCGCCGCCGGCCGAAAATGTTGCTTCTTCCAGCAGGCGGGATGTGAAACTGGAAAATTCGCTGCTGGTGCCGTCCATTGTAAACAAAGCAGTATCGGCCGAAACCCCATTTTCATATGCCAACGTTCGGCTAACGAGGTCGCGCACCTCGTTGGCATCAGCGACCGGCCAGCGGCCGACCGCCAAATCCGGCATGAGATCGCCATCCACATCAGCCAAACGCGCATCGGATACCGTTTCACCACTGTGGCTGACCGCAATAAGCGGGGAAGGTACGATATTTGCCGGTGGTTCAATGGGATTATCTGGACGCTGCGCCAGGTAACCACGCGTGTCTGTCGTCGCGTCGCCAACCAACAGCAAGTAGGCAGGTGCCGGCGATTCCCACTGCGCCACAGCATAGGTGACAAACGCGTTGATAGCGTCCGGCGACGGATCACCATAGCCAAACGCGTCGTAAATTTCTTCAACCGGCACAACAGATGTGGTAATACCTTCAGCTTCGCGTGCTGCTACCAGTGGTTCCAACTCCGGAGCCAATGCCGCCGTCGTCACAATCAGCAAGTCTGCCTGATTGGCAGCTTCTCGCCATGTCGTCGGCAATAGGGGTTCCATTGCAGCAGGTTGTTTCAGTGCGCGGGAATCGGCCGCTGTGATGCGCATCACATCGGTTACAGCGAAGGTATCCGTATCACCGATAACACTACTGCTAATGCGCACAGGCGCGTTTGGATCAGCAATGTCTAGCACCACCAAATCATTTGCTTCTAGTGTCACAACACCCGATACGTCGGTAAATTCAATCGCATCAGCAAAAGCCGCTGTGGGCATTTCATATGTCAGTTCGAGCCAGTTAAGCAACATGATGTCGAGCAATGTCGCACCTTCGGCCGAATTGTCAATAACAATCGTATTGTCGCCGGCCCTGAGCACGCCGGATGGGATCACGACGTCGGCAGTGAAGTGCGTCTGCCCATCCCACTGCACCGTCTCCACTTTCTGTCCATTGACGATAAGGTCAAAGGTGTGATCGCCGTCCACACCATTATCATAAGTCGCTCCATACAGATTGACGCGCAGATCAGCGGCAGCATTTTCAACAACATCGGGTACCATCACCGTCAACTCAAATTGGTTACTTGCGCCTAAATTGCGAATTGTCTCCCAAAACCAGACCTCTTCGACTCCCGGCTGGATGGCGCGCGGATCGTAGAATCGATTTTCTTCCAGATGTATTGTTTGGTGCACCGCCTTCACTTCTGGGCCATCCGACGAGACAGCATTTGCCTGGCGCATCAGGACACCTTCCGCGTCCGTTGCAACGATGTAACTCTTCACATTGGCAAAGCGACTGTCAGCAGCAGCACCATAAAAAATGATCGCGTCTGAATCGATAAGATAGGGGATCGACTGTCCGCCGGTTGTTAGTGCGGGGCGTTGCGCTTCGAGATCGGTCAGATCCAGGCCCGCATCGCGCAATTCATCCACTGTCACCCGATAAATACCCGGATCGGCTATCGCCAGTTTGACGCGATCGACTTGTTCCGCTGTCTGTTTTTTATCTCGTCCACAAGCAGCACCTGAAACGCTGCCCACAACGAATAATAGCACCAAAAGCCCAAGTCGATGAAACCACGGCTTTTGACTAACTTTCATCGGTACGCCTGCGAGTAAAGATGATGATCGAACCAAAGGCGCCGGCTGCAAAAATGAGTAAGGCTGCGACGAAACCGATCCATAGAATGGCTCGATTGGTTGACGTCGTTTCGTTGCTCACGCTGTTGCTGGGCGGCGGCAACTGGGCACTGGCCGTCTCGCTTTCGCCAATAATCGCTGGCGCGGTCGGGTCGGTACTGTCACTATCGGCCGAATTATTATCGATCGATCCTGGTATCTGATCACCCAGATACGCTTCCGGCGTCACCGGCGTCGGTGTAACCTCACCGGGATAACTAGTTTGTCCGGCTGCCTCTGCAACGGGAACCGCTCCAATTTCACCCGGATCATCTGTAGCATCATTCGCAGTCGCGACTGGAATCAGCGTTGGCGTAGCCGGTGGGACGGGCGTACTGGTCGCAGTTCCTGCTGCAGATGATGCCGTTGTAGCCGCAGCTGTAGATGTCGACGTTGCGACTGATGTGGCTGTCGCCCCGGATGTCGCTGTCGCCGCCGGTGTCGGTGTCACCGTATTAGCTGTGGTCGGTGTATTCGTTGGAGCCGATGTCGCCGTGGGGAGGCCAACCTCTGTGACGCCCGGTGTCGGCGTCCCGATTTCACCTTGCGTCGCAAACGTATCATCATCAATCTGGGCAATTTTGTTACCGCCCTGTTCGATCTCTACCAACCGGTACCAATAGGTTTGGCCGTCAGTCAGATCATCACCTGTATCGAGTACGTTATATGTTGCACCACTACCACCGGAACCCTGTGCGTCGATGGTCATGACCGTGTTTCCTTGACTGTCCAGCAACTCAATCGCATCTGCTTCAAGCAATACGGAGTTATCGACCGGCAGAAAATCGGAGCGATTCAAAGCGCGTTTCACGTAGAAAGCTGATGAACTAAACTCAGTTGCCGTTTTCCACTCTAATGCAATGCCGCCTGCAACGGCTTCCGCTTCAAAATATTGCAGGGTGACATTGGCATCGGCCGATCGCGATGCCAACAGCATGCCACTCAAGATTGATGTGAGCAGGATAATTGCGACAATAATTCGGCCGATATGGCTTTTCACATGCTGTTCCAACAGCCTGAATCCAGTAAAACGTCTCGATGGTTGGCTCATAATTATCTTACCCTTTAACTACAGGGATATATTTTACATCCACCGGCGTCGGGCTTGGTGTCGGCGTAAACGTTGGTGTCGGCGACGGGCCCGGTGTCGGCGTAAACTCCGGTGTCATCGTCGGAGACGGTGTCGCTGTTGGCGTCGGCGTAGGGGGCATCGGTGGCTCAGGCGTTGACGGCATTTTCAGCGCGGGATCACCCTGCAAAATAAACGCATATACCTCGGATACGTGCCCGCCACTCGTGCTCAGATAGCGGACCTTGGAATAGTTAACGATGTCACCAATCGGCCGAAGATGTTGTTCAAACATACCTTTGTAAAACCCTTCATGCAGAATTGTATGTTCGCCATTGTATCCCAATCCACTCGATGACCAATGTGCGACCGTTCCCTGTCCATTCACATCCAAAAACGCTTCGCTCAGTGCCGGCCAGTCATAATACTCGGCAGTTGCAGCATCATATCTGAAAAACGAAAAGTTACCATCCAGACAATCTGCGCTAATGGCAACAGACGGGCGTGTGAAGTTATACCAGAAATAGGGTGGCGTATTGATGCCAATGTCGACCAAATGATCACCCCACGTCTGAATGCCGCCATGACCCCGGTAATTGACAATACTCTTACCTTTGTTACCCAGTGGCGGACCATCCAACTCACTTTGGATGTCCAGGAACATGGCATGTGATTCATCCTGAGTCGGAGTCGTCCCAGCCATATAGTCATCCAGACAAAGGTGTTTGGCACTGTAACTGCCTGGAATATTATCGGCTGCCAAATTCTGGTTATCCAGGCAGAAATTCTCCGCTCCCACCTTCGTATAATCGGAAGTGAACAGAATATCATACATCCAGCTTTCGTAATTGTCCGGATCCGCCTGGGCGGCCTCGTACCGAATCGTCTTGCTGATCAAGTTTTGCAACTCGGCCACACTCTTCACAGTCATACGCCCCACAGCCAGATCGGGAAAGTCATCGAGTCCGTCCGGGGTGGCGTACGGATGATCACTGGGAACTTGTCCTTGAAACCGGTCGATGAACAACAGGTTTGTCGGTACGAAATCTATACATTCTGCACAAACCAGGGTCTGGCGCGGATTAGCCGTTGCGTCGCCAACCAATACGACATAGCTCGGTGCAGTGGGCCAGCTCAAGGCGTGATGCACATAATCCCGAATTCCTTTTGGCACTGGTAAACCATAACCATACTGGTTAATGACATCAGCCACATCAGCAACAAACGCGTCATAGTTGCCACCCAGGGCACTTTCACGGTAGTTTGCCAGATCTTGTGTCGCAGCAGTAAAGTCGGCATGGGCAATGGCCAACCAGTCCGCGCCTCCAACCGGATCAATATTTTTCACAAAATACGACTCGATCTGTGGCTGTTTTACGCCCGACTCATTGGCGATGATAAAGCGGGACTCTGCCGTATGAGTACTACCAACCTGATAAATGTATGGGTTGCTACCACTGATCGCGCCGGCCAATACGTCGATGCGCTCTGGCTGGTTCAGATTGGTTACATCCCAGGCAATCACCTGGGCTGCGTCGCCGACGGTATAGCCGCTGATGTCAAATTGGCGTGCGCCGCCGGCAGCATCCTTGAATACCAGTTGATTATCGTCAGCTATTAGCAGCCGATCATATGTGACATCCAAACGCTGGGCTTTCACTTCCAGCGTTGTGACAGCATCCAACGTAACCGGATTCCCACCGTCAACAAGTGCGCTTGCCGGCACTGTGCCTGCAATGTTTACGTCATTGTAACCGGTCCATGTGCGGCTGAACGCCGGGTGAGTACCCAACTGCACTGAAACGGTATGGGTGCCCGTATTGACACTATTGATTTCAGCCAGGATTTCGGCGTCGGCTCCAGCCGGATCTGGATGGGCCACGATAGCATCGGCCGTTCGTGCTGCCCCGCCACTCAATGTGAACCAGTAATAACCGTCTGGCTCATTGTCAAACGTGTGCCACTGATTGGTGAACGTCGGATGACCACCGACATCGACTTCGGTTGTCTGTGTGACCCGCAACGTGCTCACCGCCGGATTGCCGACCTCATTCGGCCGATTCGTCACCAGCGTCGGCGTCCCCCCTGCCCACAGCCAAAACACATTCGTCTGATCCTTGACATGCTGCCGCTCAATCCGGTTCGGATACTGCTCGACACCGGTGTTGTACAGCGGGTCTGTGTAATCGACCTCATACTGCCAGCCGTAGAACCGCACCGCCTCGCCACTCTCAAACTGGCTGTCGCCGTCGCCGATGAACTCATACGCCACCGGTTCGCCACGGTACAACATCTCAAACGTGTTGGGATCGACCGTACTCACCGGCATCCCGGCGGCCGCCAGATCGGCATAGCTCAACTCGTAGATGCCGTCTTCGGTGACAGAGATCTTGTACGCCGTCTGACCAACCGGCAGGGCTGTCGCCGCCGCATTTTGTGTCGCTCGCGGCAGACTGCGCCAATCGCCTGCTTCTGCCTGGGCATAGTTGAGCACCAGGTCGCGCAGCCCGGTCGTGTAGGCGGTGTCGCGGCTGGGGGCCGGTTGGCGGTTTGTCAGGTCGCCGCCCTCAAAGCGCACCGCGACGTGCAGCTCGGTGGCGTGGTGCAGGGTTCCGGCAACGGGATTGTACTGCACCGGATAGAGTGTCAGTTGCACGACGCGCAGGTCGCGGATGTACTGGGGGTCTGACAGCGTGTACAGTGCCGCGGGATAGGCAGTATCACCAGCGTAAATGGCCGGGTCTTCGTCGTAGGCCAGGCCAAATGCTTCCAGCGAGAGCGCGCTGCCCTCAACCAGAGCAGTTTGCAGGCTGTCGCTGTCGGCGACGGTGGGCACGGGTTGCAGGCGTGTGACGGCTTGTGCGACGCGGTCACCGGCTGTGACGGTGATGGCGGCGGTCGCTTCCGGCGGCAGAGCGATGAGGGTGCTGTAGATGGGCAGTGCCGGTGCGCCGGGCAGATTGAGGCGTTCTTCCAGACCGGCGACGGTGACGATGCCGTCCGTATCGATGACCGGCTCGCTTGTCTGAAAGGTGAACTGCACACCACTATCATCGGCGCGAACTGATTGTACGCCTGTTTCATCTGAGCTGAAATCAGATGCCTGGACGACAACACTCAAACCAACCACAACGGGGATTAACAATAATGATAAATACAGCGCCCAATGAATGCGCCATTTGTGCCGCTTAATAAATTGCATCATGCTCCTCGCAAATGACGATTCAGCTCACGCCGCCGTCGATCAATTGATACTTAAAGATAATCGATAATAATCAAGTGGTTATGGTAGCGGAGTCATCTTACAAATCAACTGACAATCCCCGATTCCTGTGCTTTCTCATACCCATTCTTAAACGAGCATGAGACGACACATGAATCGGCCGAATGAGACTCCATTCCCGGTTTAGATTATGGCACGGTCGCAACCAAGTTCCGCGGACGCAAAATACAGTAGACAAACCCGTTCATCTGCTCCAAATCAGTGGTGACATATCTTTGACCGATTACATCCAGCACGGGCGGCGGATAAAATTGCGCACGAAATACGATGGTATCAAACGCCTGCGCATCGAGCATGGCGAGCATGTCCGTCAAGTCAACGCGATCATTCTTGTAGAGATTAAGAAGTTGGGTCGGATTAGTGACGACATCTCGGCCGATAAAGAGATTAAATCCGGCTTCTTCGCTGAAAGCCGGCGTGTTCCCCTCAGCCACCAGGTGCGCGATCCGTTTTCCGGCGGCAATATCGGCCGAATTGGGTGGCCTGCCCAGTAATCCGGCAGCAACATTGTCGACATACGGAATCGATTCAGGCGGCAAATCGGCCGAACACGATGTCTGCGGTGGCACCCATTGCTCCGTCGGTTTGCCCAATGCGACAGCAATCGAACGCAACAACGGCGAATGCGTCGGCATGTGAAACACCTTGTCCGCCTGCACCAGAAACAGACCGCCAATCAACGATAAAACAATCATATGCACCCACAATTTCCGGCGCGGTGCCAAATCCGAACCCGTAATTTTGTTCAGCACGAGATTGAACGCCACGCCGGTCAAAATACAGCTTGCGGCAATCGCAGTGGCAAAATACGATTCACCAGCACCCCACTTGCCGGCCGTTGCCCCATTGACAGCAGCGACGACGAACCAAATCGCATACGCCGACAAACGCGAAAAATACAGTTCGTAAACGACAGTGAGAACGGCTACGACAATTAACACTGTGTGCAGCGAGAACCACTGCTTGTACAGACCAATCGCCTGACCCTCAATAAACTCATTGACATTGGCCGTCACTGTGGCGACAAACCATTCACCATCGGTAGCAATGTTGAGCAGCAGAAAAACGGCACCAGTCGCCAGGCCAAACGGGATCGCCCATTTGAGTGCCCGTTTCCAATCGCGCAAAAACATGAATCCGAACGTCGCAATGACCGTCGCATACGCCAGTTGTTTTGTGTAACCGGCCAACAGCAACAGCACCATAACCACCAGGATGCGTTTGTTGTAATGGCGTCCATCTGCTTCTTCCTTGTCAAAGGTGACAGCCAGTAACACGATTGCCACTGTTTCCAACATGACCATGAACATGTGCTGACGAAACAAGGGGCCGACGTGGTAGACGTAATTCGAAGCCAGAAACGCCAGACCGGTAAGCAACGAGAGCCACCAACGTCTACCAACACGCTGTACAGCATAGCCAATGGCAACAGCCGTGATCAACGTGCCGACATACGATACGAGCCGCCCCGTCCAGTAATGTGGGCCAAACAGCCACACGAGTGGCACGATGACGATATGGAAAACGGGCGGGTAATTAGATGAATAGAAAGGGTAACTGTCGTTGCTGCGGTACGGCCACTCACCGCGACTGAACAAAATGGTATCGACCAGTTCGAATCCTTCGCCCTGGTCATAGTCAAACGGAAAGCGGAACAGAGCAAACGCATAGATATTGTAAACGACGAAGTAGCCGATAAATGCCAGCAGCGCCAATCCAATGATGACAGCAGGAATTAAATAGAGCGGACGGCTCCGGATCGTGGCAATCATGCCGGTTTGTCACCTAATGGAATCAGTGTCGCCCCTGTCAAGGCTACAATGCCACACGCCAGCAAGCCGAGCCGCTGTGCCGGGCCGATGCCCTGAAACGCACCTGCCCCAACAAGATCGACTGTCAACAGAGCGACGATCCCGGTGATAGCGATGATGAGCAAACCCAAGCCTAATTGTCGTTTCGTAATCATGATCTCTTATTGGCATTTCGGCCGAATAGCGCGGCATCTTCTATATGACAAACAGCCAAAACCAAGCAAACCAAGTTTACTGATTGCACTTCACCCCGCCAAAGATTGGCGGCTTGTTTCGACCATATCATCATAATTCTTGATTTTCAGGCCAGTGCTGATATAATCCCGCCTCTGAAGTACGATTTCATGAGTGCCGCTGGCTGAACAGCGGTTTTTCTGTTTTATTGAGGTTCTATATGGCATTGAGAAAACCACACTTGATAACCGCTGATGGGCTGGCACGAATTGAAAAAGAATTAGCCTATCTGACCGGAGTCAAACGGGAACAAGTCGCCGAGCGCCTGAATCGCGCCATGGACGATGGACAAGACGACGATTTTGTTGATAACGCTGAACTCGAAGCTGCACGCAACGAACAATCTTTCCTCGAAGGTCGCATCCTGGAATTGCAGGACATCATGCGCTACCATCAGATCATTCAAGAGGATGAAACACCCCACGAACATGTCAAGATTGGCGATTGGGTGACTGTCGTTGAAGACGGTTCTGATGAAGAAGAACGCTATCATCTGGTCGGTGCGGCCGAAGCAGACCCCGCAGAGGGGCGTATTTCCAACGAAAGCCCGCTGGGCATCGCGCTACTTGGCTCCAAAATCAACGACATCGTCAGCGTCAACGCGCCGAACGGCGAGATCAAGTTCAAAGTCGTCAACTTCGAATAAACCTTAACGGGTTGAATGACGCATCTTGCAATAAGCCCGTTTTGAAACGGGCTTTTGTTTTATCTTCTAATGGTGACGGTGACGCGGCAAACAGGAAGTAAACATGGCTTGGGAACCGAATCGACTAGAGCAGCAACGACTGGATAAACTCGACCGACTAATCGAGGCTGGTATCGACCCGTTTCCGACGACGGTGGAGCGCACTCACACGACTGCGGAAGCTATCGCGGCATTTGCAGCGGTCGAAGGCAATGACGATGCCGACCCAATTAACGTCACAGTTTGCGGACGTCTGGTGAGCAGCCGCGACATGGGCAAAACGGTATTCGCGCATATTGAAGACGGCTTCGGCCGAATTCAGCTCTTCGTCCGCCGCGCCGACATTGGTGAAGAATCCCACCTGATCTTGCGCAAACTAATCGATCTCGGCGACTTCATACAAGCCACCGGCTCCCTCATGCGCACCCGCACCGGTGAAATCAGCATCCACGTCAGCGCGTGGAAACTGCTCGCCAAAGCGGTCACGCCTCTGCCGCAAGCCAAAGAACAGGAAATCGACGGCGAAATCGTTCGCTACAGTGCTTTTGCCGACATCGAAGAACGCTATCGCCAACGGTACGCCGATCTGGCCGTCAACCGCGATGTGCGCGATGTATTCATTACCCGCGCCAAATTGCTGCAATCGCTGCGCCGCTACTTCGACGCCCATGGTTTCCTCGAAGTAGAAACGCCTGTTTTGCAACCGATTTACGGTGGTGCAGCAGCGCGACCATTCACCACGTACCACAATCAGCTCAAGCAGGATTTGTACCTGCGCATCAGTTTTGAACTGTACTTGAAGCGACTGCTCGTCGGTGGCATTGAACGCGTCTATGAAATCGGCCGAGATTTTCGCAACGAAGGCGTCAGTTTCAAACACAATCCGGAATTCACTCAACTCGAATTTTACGCCGCCTATTGGAATTACGAAGACGTGATGAATTTCGTCGAGAATATGATACGCACAACCGCGCGCGACGTACTTGGTACAATGAAATTCACATACGGTGACAACACTATCGACATCGGCCAACCGTGGCCCCGAATCACCATGCGCGATGCCATCAAGCAATTCGCCGAGATCGACTACATGGAACACACCGACGCTGACAGCTTGCGTGCGGCGCTGCGTGCCGAAGGCATTGACGCACCGGACAAAGCGGCATGGGGCCAGCTAGTCGATGCTGTTTTCAGTAGCCATGTCGAACCGCGCCTCATCCAGCCCACGATTGTCTACGATTACCCGCGTGACATTTCACCACTGGCAAAACGCAAGCCGGGCGATGGTTTCCACGTCGAACGGTTCGAATATTTCATTGCCGGTATGGAAATGGGCAACTCGTTTACCGAGTTGAACGACCCTATCGATCAACAAGCGCGTTTTGAGCTCATGCAGGAGTTATACGCCAGCGACGCCGATGAAGCACATCCCATCGACGACGATTATCTACGCGCCATGCGCTACGGCATGCCGCCCAACGGCGGTTTCGGCACAGGCATTGACCGCCTGGCGATGCTGTTCACCAATCAGCAATCGATCCGCGATGTGCTGCTCTTCCCCCATTTGCGCGACCGTGACATGTAGCGGTGCCGGCTAGCCCACGGCTCGTTTGAAGACGCAGAAGTAGGTGTTCCCCCAGTAAACCATGTTGTTCGGATGCACGAGTACATCGTGATTCTTGCCGACAATAACCGGTTCGATGTGTACCAGTTCCCAGCCTTTGCGGCCCAACCGATTCAGTTCCGGCATGATGGCGTATGGTGAATATTTTGGATGATCTTCATCCGGAATCATCGCTTCTGACCACGTATCCGTCTCACTCATACGCGCTTCCAAAAACGTCGTGTAGTATTCCCACTCGTTGATCAAGCCGTCTTTCATTGACTTTTCTCCCGGCAAAATAGTTTCTTGCAATCATTGACTATACGGCAAATTCGGCCGAATTGTTGCATCACCACACCCTTTCTACAGATCGGCTATGATACAATCTAGCCACATCATGTTCACCATGCGAGAAATGGTATGCCGCAAATCAAACGATCTCTTTTCGCCTTCCTGTTCTTCGTCAGCGCTGCAATACTGGTAGGCATCAGCACGCCGCAAACGGCCCATGCCCAAACCTGTGCTTATGCCGACATAATCAACCAGAGCGACCTCGATCTCGATACCGCTGCCGTTTGTGCTGCCGCCCAACCGTGGGCCCAAGACGGCTACAAACTGCTCATTTTTCTCACCGATACGCCAGTCAGAAATGAAACCGTCTGGTTTGATCTCATCGACGGCGTCGAAGCATCGGTTGGACTGCGCGATTTGTCGCAAACAGACGCGTTTGACACGAATGGACTGGCGTTTGAAGCTGCCACTTCGGCCGATTGGGCAACGTCAATCACATTCGGCGACAGTCTTTTCAACACATCATTGGACAACGATACGGCCATCAACGCTCTCAAACGCACGATACGCGGCGGCATCAACACAGGCGATCCGACCATCGGCTTTGTCAATGCGCTCAATAACGGCTACATCATCCTCAATCCGCCGACCGCGCAGACAAGCAACACGGTCTCCTCGCCGTCTGTAACCAATCCGGAAACATCGGCCGAAAACAGCAGCAACCTGCTCCCTGTAATCGGCATCATTCTCGTCGTTGGTGGTGTCGCCTTCGCCATGTTCTACCTCTGGCCGCACAGCATTCGTCCGGCACTTGAAGCCCGGCGGCACAGGCAAGCATTGCAGGAACATCTCAGCGAATTGCAGCAACGCGTCGCCAATCTGCTGCTCGCCTGCGAACGCTTGCTCGAAGGGAACGCCGTATCCGATACCGTCCTGTACCAACTTTTTGAGGCATACGGCGGCACGAAATACGATCCGCTCGACGAAGAAGTGACGGAATGGTTGCGCCGCAGTCGCGAGGCGCTGAGCGATGCCTTTGACCTGCGCACGCGTCTCGTGCGGCCCGGCGTTGCAGAGCAACGGTCGCTGGAACAGTTGGTAGGCGACTGGGAAAGCATTTACGTCACCATCGTCGGAACAACCGAACGCATCACCAACCTGTCTGATGACGACTTGCACACCTTGCTCGACCCGATGGACATCTTGGAAGGCAAACCGGACGATGTTCGTCTCGCCAACCAGCTCGACGCCATTCGCAATGAATTGATCGGCGTGCCGTTGCGCGTGGAGTTGATGATCATTGATCCGTCCACACTTGACGCCGAAGGGATTCTAGGATATATCGCCGACGTGCAGGAGCAAATCGGCCGATTGCAGGCTGCCCAACGTGACGCACCCGATCGCTTACAACACGCTCAGGATGACCGACAGGCAAGTGAGGAGGCAATCCCCGACCCTTTCGTCATAGCGGAGACACATCTGTTCAGCGGGATTGATGCGCGTCTCGCTGCCGCAGCCACCAAGCTGCAAGATGGTGTGTATCTCCGCGTTCTCGACGAAGTTGCGATCATCGAAGACGATCTCGACACGTTAGATGAACTGGTCGCCACAGTCACTGCCCAGACCAAACGGGACAATGTAATCGACGACATCACAAACGAAGGGTTTCGTCCGCCGCATCTTACGCAGCTGCGCGATGAAATGGCAGCTGATTTGCATACCATTGAGCAAAAGCTGCGCGACGACAATTTTGATTCGGTGCGGTCATGGATCGATGAATACAATGCCGACGGCGAAGCGGCGCTGGCTCATGCACAGACCTGGCGTGATTTGTACAAGGCCAACGCAGCATATTCGGCCGAATTGCATGCATCGATCACCCAACTCGAACCGGACTTGCTCCATGAAACACCCCGTGTCTGGCAGCAATTGCAGACGTATCCGGCACTCAACTGGCAAGATCTACAGCCCGGCATGACAGCAGTAACCGATACGGCGACCACAGCCCACGATCGTTTGCAACACGCTACCACGCTGAACACTCTTGCCAATCAACAATTCGAGACAGCGCAGCATTTGTTGGTCACGCTTGGTGCTGATCTTGCAGCGGCTGAACTCCACATGGAAACGGTGTTGGGACGTTTGACTGCCGTCGTTGCCGCCGAACGCACAATCGACTCAGCCCTCTCCCTCACCGAACAGGATTTGAGCCGCGCCCGCACGCTGCGCGACGCTGAAGATCGCAAAATCGGTCCGGAAGTCGATGCGCAATTGATCGAATCACAAACATTGCTGGAAACGGCCCGGCGGCATCGTCGCGCCCGCGAATTCCTGGCCGCACAAACTGCGCAGGAAAAAAGCCGTGAACTGGCGACGGCGGCATACCAATCGGCCGATGCCCAGGTCGCTCACATCAACGCCTTGTTGCTCGAACTGGAAACAATAGTCAATGAAAATGACAGCAGCATCAAGCGCATGTTGCAGACAGTCGAGGGGTTGGATGCCGTCGTCATCTCCGAGAGTACGCTGCAAATGGCGCAAAAAGCCGCACGACACCTGGCTGAAGCACAGGAGGCGCGTGCACAGGCGGCTGACAAAGAGGATCACGCTCTGGCCGCCGCACTTGAATCGGCCATAACCAATTATCGGACCACGCTGGACCTGGCGCAGCGAGCGCACGCCAAAAGCCGTCAGGATCAGGAACAGTACGATGCGCTGTTTGACAAGGCGAATAGTGCAATCGATTCGGCCGAAGATGCGATCCGTCGCGCTGCAGCAACCGGCAGTCATCGCAGCGCCGGCAATAGCTGGCGTGAACTCGTCAGAAAAGCACAACAGACAATTCCGGAAATGCCAAACCGCACCATGACACGCGACCAATTGCAGCGCATCTACAAGGGTGCGTCAACAGCGCAACAGTTAGCACTCAAAGCCAACGCGCAAGCAGCCAACAATATCGAAATGGCACAACGGCGCGCGCTGGCTACAAGCACACGATTGAACCGAAGTTTTGGCAGCAGCCGATCATCAAGTCGGAGCCGGTCATCAAACATGCGCAGCAGCTCATCGTTCCGGTCATCATCGCGCCGTTCTTCATCTTCATCAAGCTCATCATCACGCCGCTCATCATTTGGCAGCAGTCGTCGTCGTTGATTAAAGCGTGTTTTCGTCCGTTACGCAGCTACTTTCCTTCCAGCTCATCACGCCAGAAAGTAAACAGCCCGCCAATGGACTGACGAGCGTAGTTGGAGCGAATTGCTTCGCCGAAAATATGGGCAACGGTTAAAACGGTCAGATTGCGGCGTATTTCTTTGGGGAGTCTAACCGTGTCAGTTGCCACAATCTCGCTAATGTAAGGGACAGCGATTAACCGCTCAATGGCTCCGGCAACAAATACGCCGTGTGTGCAAACTAGCGTGATTTCTTCTACGCCGCTGCGATGCAACACATGAGCCAGTTCGAGCATTGAACTGCCTGTTGAGATTTCATCATCGTAAATAATCGCCCGACTAAATCCCTGCACCGTCTTGCCTACAAGACCACTGATGCGCACTTCGGTGTCCGAAATACGCTCCTTATTGCCGCTGGCAAACGGCAATCCCAACATATCGGCAAAGCGACCGGCCGACTTCGCTGCGCCAACGTCGGGCGCGACGATGATGGTATTGGTCAGGTCACGCTCCTTGAAATAGCGCTCCATGGTCGGTCGGGCTGTTAACGGATCAGTGGGTACGCTAAAAAAGCCGTGGACTTGCGGTGAGTGGAGCATCATCGTCATGACGTGGGTCGCACCGGCTGTCACAAGCAAATCGGCGACAAGACGAGCGGTAATTGAAATTCGCGGCGCATCTTTCTTGTCCGAACGGGCAAAAGAATAGTACGGAATGATCGCCTGCACTTCTCTCGCACCCGCCGAACTGGCTATGTCGATCATCATCAACAGCTCCATCAGATGATCGTTGACCGGCGGGGAAAGTGATTGCACAATGAATACTTTGCGACCGCGCACGCTGGCACCTAGCTGGATGTACAGATTGTCGTTGCTAAACCGACTAATGTGGGTCAAATCCATCGGTACGCCGCAATGTTCGGCAATGGCACGGGCCAGTTTGCGATTGGAACTGCCGCTGAAAAAACGGACATCTCCGGGGTCGAGCATGGGCAGGTTCATGAGTTCTTCTCCCTGTCTATGAGACATAGCCCAAAGCAGAAAACGCTGATCAATCAAGGCGCTGTTTTGTCGCTCATGACGTTACAACCTAATAATACGGGTTGTGAGGGAGTGTGGCAATGTTGTTTTCGGCCGAAATCACGTCAATCGATCTGTCACCGCAACGTTTTGTGACCGGTCGCGTATAGTACAGCGACAACATAGAAAAGATAAACGCGCTTCGAGGTACAACATGAGCGAAACAAATCGACTGGAACGACAAAACGGTATGATAGCAGGTGTTTGCGGTGGTCTGGCAGCCTGGTTAGGCTGGAGTCCCTTCATTTTCCGCCTGATCTTCCTGATCTTGCTGCTTCCCGGTGGGCTACCCGGCTTCCTACCGTATGTGATCTTGTGGATTGTGATGCCAAAACGGGAGGATTGATCGATAACGTTTTAATTTCTGTCAATCAATTATTCTCAGGACACGCTATCCAGAGTTATTCAAGCACATCGGCGAGGATGGTTCGGCCGATTTCGCGTGCTACAATCGGATCACTCCCCTCTTCCAGAACGACGACAACTGCAAACGTCGGACTGCCACCCGGCGCAGCGCCCAAATACCAGACTGTTGACTCTCCTTCCGGACCGGAAAGGGCAATAGCGCCGTGTTCGACAAAACCTTCGCGAGTCAGGCTGCTGACGATCTGATCGGCCGAATCTGATTCTACGGCTCGCCGTATTGATTGTGCCTGAAACTCAGGCCCGGCGACTTGCCATTCCTGACCAGGTGGCTGAACGGCACTCAATAGCTTGCCGCTGGAAAACACACCATTTGACAGCAATCCTGCCCACGCTAATATCGCCTGCAACGGCGTAATTGCCAGATTCTCCTGACCAATCGCAGCCAAACCGGGCCGCTCAATTGGTGCGAAAACGGGGCCGGCGGTCGCGATGGGTAAGGTCGGCGTCAGCGTCAGACCAAATCCATCGACAATCTGCGTCAATTGATCGACTTGCAGCGTCTGGCCGAGTCGATAAGTTGGGCCGGGACAACTATTTTGCAGCACGTCCAGCCACGTCACATCATCGCCCGGCGCGGTGGCACATTCAAAGACACGACTGTCGAGAACCAGTGCATCCGTTGCATCGTCAACCGGCTGATCGAGCGTGATCAACTCGCGTTCCAGCGCAGCGGCCAGCACAAACGGCTGCAATAACATACCGGGTTGGTATTGGCCTTGCGTTGCACGGTTGAGCAGCGGACTATCGGGATCGGCGCTGAGCGCGTCGAACTGTTCTTCGAGTAGATTGGGATCGTAAGTCGGGTGGCTGACCATGGCACGGACAGCTTTGTCGGTCAGGCTGAGCAAAATGACAGCGCCTTTGTGATCGCCTAGCGCTTTTTCGGCCGAATCCTGCCATCTCTTGGCGAGCGTAACGCGCACATTGCTGCCCACTTGTGGCTCATGCAACAAGTCGCGCTGCCACGCCTGCCAAAAATCGTCCGTTTCGCCGCGCAAAATGGTGTCCTGGCCCTCCTCAATCCCCGCTGTGCCGTGCACGAGCGAATAGTAACCAACCGCAGGGCCTATTGCGCTAAACGGATAGACCCGTTCCAGACGGCTTTCCGGGCCGACCGATTCAGCCAGTATAGTTCCGCGTGCATCGCGAATTTCCCCGCGTTGGATGCGCAGTTCGGCTTCGACCAGACGCGGATTGTCTTCGTTGAGCAGCATATCGCTGCGCAGCGCGACCCAATAGAACAGGTAGGCGCCGACGGCAAACAGGCACAGGATCAGAACAATGCCCAGACCGGAGGTATAATGGCGCGGTGTATTGAGATTATTCATCGCTCGTCGTATTGGATTCGGCCGAAAGATACAACAGCAAGCCTAAAATCACACTGTTGAGTAAAAACGAACTGCCGCCATAGCTGACAAACGGCACCGTCACACCTGTCAGCGGCAACAACTTCGTCACACCGCCCATGATCAACAGTGCTTGCGATCCCAACAACACCGTCATCCCTGCAGCCAGATAGCTCGCAAATGAACCGCGTTGACGACCGGCAATGCGCATGCCACGATAAACCAGAAAGACAAAGCTACCCAGCATCGTCATCGAGCCAATCAAACCCCATTCCTCGGCGACGGCGGCAAAGGCGAAGTCAGAATGAACGACCGGAATGTAGGTCGGAAAACCCTGACCAATCCCCTGTCCGATGACACCCCCGTTGACAATAGCATAAAGTGATTGCACGATCTGGTAGGCGCGATCGTCAGCGTCTGGCCACGGATTCCACCATGCATCGACGCGTAGGGCAACGACGTCAAACAAAAAATAACCGAGCAAACCAAACAACATCAGCAACACGAGTCCGGCTACTACTGTGCGCCGATTGCCGCTCGCCAGATACAACATACTGAGGAACAGGATAAAGAAAATCGCCGCGGCGCCCAAATCGCGCTGCCAGATGAGTAGCCCGACACAAAAACCCCACATGACGAGCAGTGGCCCGATGGCGCGCATAATTGCTTTCCAATGGGGCGTGCGCCCGGCAAAGAGCGCTCCGCGATCGGCAAAGTAACCGGCGAAAAAGATGATAATCAGCAATTTGAGCAATTCAGACGGCTGAAAATAAACAGACCCAACCAGAGGAATCGGCAACCATAGCGCCGCACCGTAGCCGGATGGATTGACCCCGAAGAGCAATGTCGCGCCGAGTAGAACGATACCACCAAGCAGCAAGGTATAGCGATAGCGACGCAATAAATCGAGATTGAGCGGTGAAACAGCAAGGAGGACGATGACGCCTGTGCCTAAAGCGTACCAGATCAATTGTCGGCCGATAAAATTCGGTGCCAATCGTGCCTGCAGCAGCAATCCCCAACCCGTCAGCAGGCCGTAAACCGGCAACAGGAAGGGATCGTGGGTCGGCTGCAACCGTGTGACGATGACAACGGCAATCACCAACAAGCCCAGCCAGATACCAATACGCCACAATGCTTCCCACGTTAACCTGTCGTTATTGACCAGAGTCAGTGACACGGCATTGACGAGCACAAACCCGGCAGCAACGAGCAACAGGAGCCATTCCTGTCGACCGCGCTGCGGCATTGTGCCGGAAATTCGGCCGATACCGCCGCCGATCCTCATACGTGTCGTGTTCATGGTAAGTTATCCGCAATCATGCAGCCAATGAGGGTGACAGGAAACGTCAGTGCGTAAACCACGATAGGCAACCGTCGCAACACGCTCAAATCCCACCCGCCAACGATCAACTGGGGGGCAGGTAGCGATCAGCAATGACACCAACACGCGCACGCGCTTCGGCCGAAATACGCTTCGGATCAGTGAAAATCGCGTCTTTGAGCGCATTGTGCGCGGCAAACTCGCCCGCCCATGAGTCCATTGTTTGCACGATATGCGCAATAGCCGCCTGCGCCAACGCCGTATTCTTGAGCAATGTGCGCACAACCATTTCAACCGTCACATCGTCTTCCGTCTCGTGCCACACGTCGTAATCGGTGATATGCGCCATGCATGCGTACGCCATTTCCGCTTCCAGCGCCAGATACGCTTCCGGGCTGGTTGTCATGCCGATGATGTCCATCCCCCAGCGGCGAAATGTATGGGATTCCCCACGTGTACTGAAACGCGGCCCTTCGATTGTGATAAACGTACCGCCTTGATGCACTGTCCCGCCTACATGGGCTACGGCATCGTAGAGAATAGTGCTGAATTCGGCCGAAAACGGATCGCCGGCACTCACATGCGCCACCAAATCAGTTCCAAAAAACGATGAAGAACGCAGCTTCGTAAAATCAAACAGTTGACTGGGAATGACAACATGCCCCGGCTCAAAAGCCTCACGCAGCGATCCGCATGCACTCACGGCAATCACATATCGTACGCCTAAAGTCTTGAGCGCATAAATATTCGCGTGATACGGCACGGTGGTCGGTGTGTGGACATGGCCGCGTCCGTGTCTTGGCAAGAAAGCAACCCGCCGCCCGTGCAAAGTACCCAGAATAATTGCATCTGACGGTGGCCCAAATGGTGTATCAACAACCACCTCTTCAACATCCCTCAAATCGGTCATTCCGTAAAGACCACTCCCTCCGATTACTGCTAAATCAATTGCGGACATATTGACTCCTACGAGAATGTTGTTAGCATCAAGCGCAATGATAGGTGTCATACACCTGTCGCCATGGGAATGGGGTGCATGCATCCATCACGATTGATCAAATTGTGTTCGGATCAATTATGCCGCATCCATGCATAAGATGCAGACCATCCGGACAATGAATAAGATCATGATCATTCGCAAGTAAAAGCATAACTCGCGATAATTACTGCACCTCTCACACAATAATCAATACTTGGCAGGCTGCCATATGGGTACTTGCCTCCTGAAAATCGATCAGATTTTTTGACTAACAATAAGGTTTCAGAACTATGGATACGGTTATATTGACAAGAGACGACGTGCACGCTGTCGTCAGCGCTGTTGGATTGGACACTATGATGGACGAAACCATCCGCGCACTCATTCAGGCATTTATCCAATACGACGAAAACACGATGAACGTATTCGAGCGCGATGGTTTTTCTTACACAAAACCGCATCCCAGTCTCCTCGAATGGATGCCGGTTGCACGAACCGGCGATCGTGCCGTAGTCAAGATGGTAAGCTACAACCCTATCAATCCGATGCGTTTTGAGTTGCCAACCATTGTTTCAACGATGAACATGTACGATCTCAAAACCGGTAATTTACGCGCGTTGTGTGACGGTACCTATCTGACAGCCGTACGCACTGGCGCTGCATCCGCCATCGCCAGTGAGCTGCTGGCACATCCTGATAGCAGTGTTATCGGCTTGATTGGCTGCGGCGCACAGGCCGTGACGCAACTGCACGCCTTATCACGCTGCTTCCACATTGACGAAGTGCTCGCATTTGACATAAACGAATCCGTGACCGATTCTTTTATTGATCGTACGCGGTTTCTCGATTTACCAGTGCGCAAGGTCTCCCGGGATGTCATTGAACGCAATGCACATATCATTTGCACTGCAACATCGGTTGCACCGGGCGCAGGTCCTGTACTCGATGATGCATTCTTGCGCGACGATGTTCACATCAATGCGGTTGGTTCCGACATGGCAGGCAAGACAGAGCTACCGTTGACTTTACTGCACGCTTCGTTGGTATGCCCCGATTACACGCCGCAGGCAATTCTGGAAGGTGAATGCCAACAGTTGCATAATGGTCACATCGGGCCGTCGCTGATTGAAATTGTCAAGAATCCCAATGCTTACGTCTCGTACCAAGCACAAAAGACGGTTTTCGATTCGACTGGCTTTGCATTGGAGGATATGGCGGCAATGGAAGTGTTGTTGGCCTATGCGGAGCGCCTCAATGTGGGTCAGCGTGTCAACATTGAGAGTGTGTCATACGACGCGTTCAACCCCTATTCTTTCGTGCAGGATGTGTAACATCTTCCACAAGGTTTGCGCAACTGCTTGATCTGCCAACCTTCAGTTGATCGAAAGCGAGAGCGATTGACTTTGCGGACGATTGGCTTAGCGCCGGCGCCTCTGGACAGCCCATCGGCGCGATAACGTAACTCAAACTAACTCATGAGTACAACATGAGCACAGCATGAATGTTATATTAATATGACACATACCACAACCGACTATGCCACGACACTGCGCAGCGCAGGCCACCGATTGACACCCCAACGCGAAATCATTCTGGACGCACTGTGTGATCTCGGCCGACACACAGCAATCGGCGACCTATACCAGGCAGTTCATGCCACAACACCGACCATTGACCTGGCCACTGTCTATCGCACAATGAACCTGTTTGCCGAACTGGGAATCGTCGTTTCGGCCGAAATCGACGGCCAGACCGTCTATGAAGTCGCTGCATCTACCCCCCACCATCACCTCATTTGCCGCTCGTGCGGTAGTGTTACGACCTTATCCCATCACCATTTTCGGCAATTGGAAGCCCATCTCAACGACGAACACGGCTTTCTGGCGGACATCGACCACATCACCATTCACGGTCTGTGCGCCAACTGTCGCTGAATCATTACCAGGTCGGCCGAATCAATTGTCTCTGCCTCCATCCTTGCTATAATGCCATTGATGGTTGCAAATTTTCGCAATAAGGGGTCTATGATTAAACGACTATTTTTCGCGATGCTGTTCACGGGCATTGTAGCAATTGCCTGCAATAGTGAAGAAACAGGATCGCTTGCCTTTGATGCCAACGGTGAAGATTTTGTTCGTCAGGGGTTTGTCTCCAAAGATGGATGGGAGATTGCATTTGACAGTGTTATGGTGACACTGGCAGACGTGACAGCCTATCAAACCGACCCGCCTTACGATGCTGCGAGCGGCGTTGAGCCACAGGGAAAGGCCGTTGCGGTGCCGGATGTCATAACGGTTGATCTCGCGGAAGGCGACGCGGACGCAGAACCGCTTCGTCTCGCGGTCATCGATGACGCGCCTGCAGGCCAATACAACGCCGTGAGTTGGCGCATGTTGCCCGCGAGCGACGGCCCGGCAGCCGGTGCAACCGTGCTGATGGCAGGTTCGGCGCAAAAAGACGGCAACACAGTTGATTTCTCTATTACAGTGACGGATGAATCCTTCTATTCGTGCGGAGAGTACGTCGGGGACGAACGCAAAGGCATTCTGGCTGCCGGTGATTCGGCCGATGTCGAGTTGACTTTTCACTTTGACCATATCTTTGGCGACGGCGACGCACCGCTGGACGACAGTCTCAATGTCGGTGCATTGGGCTTTGACCCGCTGGCAGCATTGGCAGAAAATGGGCAGCTCAACATCAATTCGGCCGAATTGCAAGCACAATTATCGGCCGAAGATTACGAGACATTCATCGATACCTTCACAACTCTGGGGCACGTCGGTGAAGGCCATTGCTACGAAGCAGTCGGTGGTTACACCGGACATAGCGCACCATAATGATCACATCTTCTCTTAAAACCTTCCACTTGATAATCGCTGCCTTGATTGCTCTGGTTGTGGTCGGCACTGCATCGGCACACGGCACGGACATCGTCTGGCAATTTGACGATGGCGTTGTCATCATCGACGCCGTCTTCGACTCTGGTGAGCCCATGGTCAACGCTCAGATCGTCGCCTACGCACCCGATAATCCGTCCGAACCGTATTTTCAGGGAATAGCTGACGAAAACGGGCACATTGAGTTTCCCATCGATCCGACCGTTACCGGCTCATGGGACATCAGCGTACGCACAGCCGGGCACGGCGAAATGCTCCACGTACCAGTTGACAGCAGCGCCACCAGTTTGAGCGGCGCCGGCAATCAAGGCCGTTCACCAACACAAACCATCTTGCTGGCAGGCGTCGTCATTGTTGTACTCGGTGGTGTCGCCCTGTATTTCATGCGTGGGAAACGATCTGATGCACGTTCCTGACGGTTTTTTACCCGGCGTTGTTCTGGCAGGTGGCTACATTGTCACCGGTGCCATGACAGCTTACTCCCTGCGCAAGATCAACCAGCAGGAAGACCCACGCGCCGAGATTCCCAAGGCAGCTCTGTTGACGGCTGCGTTTTTTATCGCGTCGGCTATTCGCGTTCCCGTGCCACCGGTGAGTATTCATTTGCTGTTGAGTGGTTTGATGGGTGTCGTACTCGGCTGGTATGCGTTTCCGTCGATCCTGGTCGGCTTGATTCTGCAATTTCTCGTTTTTGGGCATGGTGGTTTCACCACGTTGGGCGTCAACGCGGTCATCATGGGTATGCCTGCGGTCATTGCGTTTCTGGTTTTTCGGCTGGCGTACCGTCGGCCGAATGCCGGTACAGGTTGGTTTGCGCTGTGGGGATTTATCGCCGGTGCTTTGGGTGTGGTGCTGGCGGTCGCGTTGTTCTACACAGTGATCATTACGACGCTGCCCGCCGATATTGATACAGAACTGGAGCGCACGGCGACGATTGCGTTGAGTCTGGCCCATTTGCCGTTGGCGCTGTTGGAAGGTTTATTTACAGCCTTATTGGTCAGTTATCTACGGCGTGTGAAACCGGAACTGATTGAAGGTACGTTCGGCCGAAATCGCACCCGTGTAGATACCCCAGCCGGTCAACCGGAATTTGTCGCTCCTGTACATCGGGCGACCGTGCCGCGTCGAATTGTACGTACACCAGCCCCCTCAGACGCTCAGACGCGGGCCGGCCTCGACCAGTACGCCCATCTCGATTCGCCCGTTCACAGTTGGGCCATGACGACAAAACTGGTTGGTTTTATCGTGCTGATGTTTACGTTTGCGCTCGTTACGTCAGTATGGTTGTTGATTCCGATGGTTATCGTCACAGCAATCATTTTTCACTTGTCAAAATTGCCATACCCATTTTTGCGTAGTCGTCTGCAAGTGCCGGGCTTCTTCATCTTGATCATCGTCCTGATTTTGCCGTTTGTCGCCGGCTCAACGGTGCTCTTCACGCTCGGTCCGTTGACGATCTACACTGAAGGTGTCGTTGCTGCAGTGCTGTTGGCCACGCGGTTTATCTGCATTATTACATTGACGGTCGTACTCTTCGGCACGGACACTTTTCTCAACGCCATTCGCGCCATGCGCGCGCTCAAATTCCCTGACACACTAGCCGACATAACGCTGTTGACGTATCGTTACATATTTGAAATCGGCAATATGTTCACACAGATGCGCATCGCCGTACGACTACGCGGTTTCCGCAGCAATCAATTCTCGCTGCAACTCGTGTCTGTCTTGGCTTCGCTGCTGGGTAACATGTTGGTGCGCAGCTATGAACAGTCAGACCGCGTCTACAAAGCCATGATTTTACGCGGCTATGGTTTCGGCACGGTTAGCTTGAGTGAGTTTGCCGTGACACGTAGCGACACGCTGAAGCTAATCGCCATGCTCGCTGTTGCTGCCGCGTTTATCGTCGGGCAATTCGCTATTGGGAGCCTGTTGTTATGAACGGATTGTCTATATCCGACCTGCATTTTTCTTATCCACAAACACCAGTTCTCAACGGAATATCGCTCGAAATTGGGGAAGGTGAACGCGTGGGTATTGTCGGGCCGAATGGTGCCGGTAAAACGACGTTGTTCCATTCAGTTTGTGGCGTGCTTCGGCCGAATTCCGGCGCGATCACGCTGTTCGACCAACCTGTCATCCCGGGTCGTTTTCATCCGGCCATCGGGCTTGTCTTTCAATACCCGGATGATCAGCTCTTTTCGCCGACTGTCTGGGACGATGTCGCTTTCGGCCCGCTTAACATGGGACTGCCCTACGACGATGTGGAAAAACGGGTTGAAGATGCGGTTGCACTGACCGGCATCGGCGATTTGATCGACCGCGCACCCCACCACCTCTCCGGCGGGCAAAAACGCATGGTCGCCATTGCCGGCATTCAGGCAATGAAACCGCGCCTGATCATTTACGACGAACCAAGCGCCAATCTCGATATGCGGTCGCGACGCCGATTGATTCGTTTCATTCAGGCATCGGCCGAAATGATTCTCGTAGCATCGCATGATCTGGAACTGGTGCTGGAAGTGTGCGAACGCGTCATTTTGCTCGATGACGGTGCGGTTATCGCCGACGGAACGCCAATCGACATTATGTCTGATGACGTGTTGATGGAAACGCACGGGTTGGAGTGCCCCCATTCGCTGCGACCGCATATCCATACGCAGGGAGAAATCGATCTGCACGATCATCACTAGACAAAATAATAGTGGCTGAACGGTGTAGGAGTAAACGCATCTTCTCCATTTGCGATTCGCAGCTTGCTTATGTGGGCGTTTCGGCCGAACAAAGAAAAAGAGCGCACCTTTCGGTGCGCTCTTCTATTTAGTCGTTATATTTGTACAGATAAAGTCTACTCCGCAGCAGCTTTCGGCCACGGCCCCAGAATAACAGTGTCAACTACATGAATCGCGCCGTTTGAAGCAGCAATGTCAGCAATGATGACCTTGGAATCATCGTTGACATACAGAGCACCATCTGCCACTTTCAGACCGGCAGTCTGCCCATTCGCCATGGTAACATCGCCAACTGACGCAATTGCTTTGTCCGAGAAAAATTCGCCCGGCAACACGTGGTAGAGCAAAATGTCTGTCAGTTCAGCTTTGCTGAACGCATCAGCGATATTGGTTTCGTCAAGACCCAGTTTGGCAAAAGCGGCATCAGTCGGTGCAAATACAGTCCAGCTTCCGTCTGATAGTGTCCCGGCGAGATCAGCAGCGACTACCGCGGCAACTAAGGTATCAAAGCGGCCGTCTGCAATGGCAATGTCGACGATTGAAGAATCACTGGAAGTGGCACTACTGGTCGAACTAGAGTTGCTGCTGTCATCAGCTTTTGGCCACGGGCCAAGAATAACAGTATCGACGACGTGAATGGCACCATTCGATGCAGCGATGTCGGCAATGATTACTTTGGAATCATCGTTGACATATAAAGCACCATCGGCAACTTTCAAACCAGCCTTCTGACCATTGGCCATCGTGACATCACCAACTAAAGCGATCGCTTTGTCTGAGAAAACCTCTCCTTGCAGCGTGTGATACAAAAGAATATCGGTCAATTCAGCCTTGGTGAACGCGTCAGCAATGTTCGTTGCATCCAGTCCTAATTTAGCAAAGGCGTCATCGGTAGGTGCAAAAACGGTCCACTGACCGCCGGAAAGTGTATCGGCCAGGTCAGCAGCAACGACGGCTGCTACTAATGTAGTGAATCGGCCGTCTGCCACAGCAATATCGACAATGGTATTACCTGAAGCATCATTGGGAGCGATTGAGTCAGCGCTGACCGTTGCTGCAACTGTCAATACCAACATAAGGGCCATTATTGTCAAACTCATAACTATCTTTTTCATCGGGTACTCCATTACTTATTAATTGATTGGTTTTGTTTCAAAACTTAAACGTGAACACAATAATACAGCACGTACAGTTTTTGTCTATTATTTGACAAAATTTATAACGTTTTGTATACTTTTTGCACGGTTTATTGAAAACGAACTCGTGGAAAACGGGCCAAATAGGAACCGTAAACAGAGTACTAAAAGTTGGTGTATTTTGTGAACATTTGCAGTATGCTGTTGCATCTGCCTGATTGATTTGTAAAAATAAGGGTGGCTTCGCGCTTCAAGACTATTTTCATGGAAACACAAACCCGTTTACACCAGCCGGAACAGCCCGGTGCGCTTGGCGCGCGGCTTGCTATCGGCACATTGCTCATTGTCTGGGCTTATGTGCTTGGCCAACTGATTACCCACGAGAGCGGTGAGCCGGTTATCGGCCGATATTCGCTTCCCCTCTTTCTGACAATCGTTGTCTGGACCATCGTCATCATTCCCCTGCTCTACTGGATGCTGCGCCCAGAACCGTTTGTACGTGGCGTCAACAGAATACTGACGTTCATTCAATCTCGAAGCTGGCTTGCGCTGTTGACGATTATCGCTTTGCTTTTCGTCGTTTACCTGGCACTCAACTCCCTGCGATTGGTGGATGGCTATCCCGGGTTGCAACCAGTTTTCGTATTCGGTGCTTACGCGCTCATCGCTGTCATCATACTCTATGGATGGCGTCAGACACATCCGGTTCCGCTCTGGCGCAAACTGACTCTGGCTGTGGCACTGATCGCCATTGCGCTCGAACTGGTTTTACAGGGATTGGCCATGGCTGGTGCGCTGCCGTCTGGGTTTAGCAGCACAGCCGGTTTGTTCAAGCCGTATGGTCGACTCATCCTCGCTGCAGACGATGGCGGCCTGCAAACTGTCAATCGCTATGGTTGGCATGCACCGGCGTTTGACTTATCCGATGAAAATCACAAAGTTTTGTTGCTGGGTGACGAATTGCTTTATGCAGCGGAAACAGAGCCAGATGAGCAGTTCAGCGCCCAGTTGGAAGCATTGCTGACCGCCAATGGCGATAATGCAGAAGTGATCGCGCTCGGTGCGCCCGGCTTCGGTCCGGCACATTATTACGAAGGGATAAAAAATACAGTCGAGATTTATCGGCCGAACGACATCATCATCTTTATCAACGCACGCGACGACTTTGCTAACAACATGGTCGAAGTCGACCCGCGCACGCCGCGCGACACCGTGTTTTATACAATTGGTGACGATGGTTTCTGGAACATTCACGAAGGCAGTTTGTTTGCCGAACATCTATTGTGGCATCGATTCACCGATGCACATGGCCCGGTGTCACACACATTTCTGCGTTCACTGCGGTCGCACTTGTTGACGCCAAAGGTAATCGGTTATATGCTGAGCGGCGACGATGCAGCTGAATTGCCCGAGGGTACAGGACCATTGGCATCGCTGGGCATCGGCGCATTTGTTTTTGCAGCAGAACCGGAGCCGAACAGCTTGCCAGACAAATCAATCCGGCTGACCGAGAATCTCATCGAGATCGCCGCGCAAGTTGCCAAAGCCAATGGCGCAACACTCCATGTTGTCGTTGTACCAACCTTCAGCGATGAGTTTTTGTCAACGACAAACGGCGATGCGTGGCAATTGACTGTCAGCGATGACTATGATTTACTTGCGCCGGAGCGCAGCCTGGCTGCTTTTGCCACCGACAAGCAAATCGATATACTCACTGCCGGGCTGGAAATGCAGGCTGCCGATATATCGGCCGAACGGATTCAATCGTGGTATCGGCCGAATGGCATGGGATTCACTCCTGAAGGCGAGCAGCAATTTGCCCAGATGGTGTACGATGCTTTCTTTGCACCGTCGCAATAACAGGGGTAACAACTGAAACAGTTATGAGAAACCGAATTTCCAAACGATCAAAAACGATCGCCGCTATATTTCTATTATTCACACTGCTGGCTGTTCCCGCGCTGGCGCTGGCCCATCCAATGGGCGATTTTGCCATCAGTCGCTACAGTCGCCTGGAGCTCGGCGACGAGTTGATTACACTCGTCTACGTCGTCGATATGGCTGAAATTCCGACATTTCAAGAACGGGAAATAATCGATAGCAATCGTGATGGTGAGGTCGATTCGGCCGAAAGTACTGCCTATCTCGCACAACAGGTCACAACAATCGCAGCTAATCTCGATCTGCGTGTGGGAGGCGAATCGGCCGAATGGACTTTGCAAGACAACGCGATCTCGTTTCCGGAAGGGGATGGCGGCCTTCTGACAACGCGCATCGAACTCAGTTTCACAGCCCCGCTGGCTGCGGCAGCCGCACCGTGGTCAGTTGAATTTAACGACAACAACTTTTCGGACCGACTGGGCTGGCAGGAAGTCGTCATTGCAGCCGGCAGCGACATCGTATTACTGGATTCAACAGCGCCCACCGAAGATTTAACCGATGAACTGCGCAATTATCCATCCGATGCCATGCTTGAAAACACCGACGCCGAGTTCACATTTGAACCATTGGGCATGTCCAATGCAACCCAATCCGTCACCGTTTCTGCTCTCGGTGATTCAAGCTCCGGCATATCACTGACCGGTCAGGAAGATCGATTCGCCGAACTGATCAATGAACAACTCACCAGCCCATTGTCGATTTTACTCGTGGCCCTGCTGGCACTCGGCTGGGGTGCTGCCCATGCATTTACACCCGGTCACGGCAAAACATTGGTCGCAGCTTATCTGGTCGGTTCACGCGGTACGGTGTCCCACGCCCTCTTCCTCGGCCTGACGACCACGGTAACGCATACGCTCGGCGTGTTTGCACTTGGCTTCATCACACTGTTTCTATCGCGTTACATTTTGCCGGAGCAACTGTTTCCCTGGCTTGGAGTGGCGTCCGGTCTGCTCGTCATCGGCATCGGCTGGCAATTGATGCGTGGACGATTTGCCTCAGCCGTTCGGCCGGAAAAAGTTGCAATTGCCGGTCACGATCATACAGAGGTTGAATTTATCGAAGGTGAAGGGTTTATGCACTCCCATGGTGGTAGTGCTGCGCACAGTCATATGCCAATGACCAGCGACAGCGGCATCAGTTGGGGTAGTCTTTTTGCTCTCGGTGTTTCAGGTGGCCTCATTCCGTGCCCGTCGGCACTCGTTCTCATGCTCAGTGCCATTGCGCTGGAGCGCGTCGGTTATGGCATGGTATTGATCGTCATTTTCAGCATTGGACTGGCAGGCGTCCTAACCGGCATCGGTATCCTTTGGGTGAAAGCCCGTGATATTGTCGAACGATATTCCAGTGAAGACAGTATATTTGCACGCTATCCGATTTTTGGTCACGCGGTGCGTTTCTTGCCTGCGTTCAGTGCCGCATTCATTACAATTATCGGCATCATCATTACATTTCAAGCGATTATGCAGACAGGAATCATTTAGGCAACAAAGGCGTCACAAGGAACACGGGCAAATAGAGACCAACCAGTTGGCGTTGTAGAATCAAGGAAAAAAAGTATGGCAGAAGAAAAGACTGAACAAATCGTTTACGATCCCAACGATCCACGTGCGCCAATGGCATCAGCGCCTATGGTTTACAACGATGACGGCTCGGTAGCGTGGGGCGATATGTGGGACAGTTATTGCATGTTGGCGCTAGACGGTGGCCCGCCACATCGGGGCACGATGCTGTATGCGCCGTCTGCCATTGCCGATCCGACTGATCCGCGTTACGACGATGTCGTTTTCGAGATTCAGCGCGGCATCCAGGCAGTCAGTGGTCTTTCGGCCGAAGCCGCTGAACCGGGATGGATCGCCATGGAAACAGGCCACGCCGGATTTGCCCACTGGCTGGTCACCGCCATTGAAGAAGAAAACGTCGAGGCACGCCGAGACGGCACGAAAGTACTGCTGCCGTGCGGCCAGGATTTCACCATCAAAGGCGAAATCAAGAACGTCATTACCGCTGTCGCCAAGACGACCCATTACTATGGGGAACATGTCCCGCCGGAAGTCAAGCAAGCATCGACAACGCAGGCGAAGATGGAAGATACCATGAATAAATTTAAGGGTATATTCGGCCGATTTTCTCGTAAATAATCATAATCAAAACCGGGAGGTAACTATGTCTCAACCAGAACTGTATTCCAACGGGGTCAAAATGGACCTCAGCCCCAACAAATTCGGCGAACTGCGCGAATCGAACGACATCTTGCATGATGGCGCTGCGCTGCGCGAACGTATGACACAGGACGGCTATCTGTTCTTCCGCGAATTGGTCGATCCCAATGTCGTCTTGACCGCACGGCGCGAAATTCTGCTCAAATATGCCACTGTCGGCGAAATCGACGCCATCAACCACGACGTCATGGAAGCAATTCAGTCAGAGCACACTTTTGTCGACAAGGTCAATTTGCGCGCCTTCACAGAAAGCGTGCGCACCGGTCTGGCCTACGAGAATGTCGTGCTAAGCGAAGCCGTCATCGGTTACCTCGAGCGTTTGCTCGGCAGTGAAGTGCGTCCATACGATTTTCGTTGGCCCCGCTTTGTGCGCCCGGGCGAAGGCTGCGGTTTCCATGCCGACGGCCCATACATGAACCGTGGCACAGACAAGGTATTCACAACCTGGATCCCGCTCGGTCGTGTGCGGCGTGAAGAAGGCGCGTTGATCGTGCTGGAAAACAGCCACGCCAACGAACGTCTGCTCAACACCTATGCCAAACAGGATGCTGACAAGGAAAAGATCAGCTGGCTCAGCACCAACCCACTCATTTTGCAGGAGCAACTGGGTGGCCGCTGGCTCTCAACTGATTTCAATCCCGGCGACGTGCTGAGCTTCGGCATGCACACTATTCACGGCGCACTCGATAACCGCTCACCAATCGGCCGATGCCGACTCACATCCGATACACGCTACCAGCGCGCCGACGAACCTCTCGACGAGCGCTGGAACGGCGCCAATCCGGAAGCACACGGGTATGACAAAGTGTTCTTCCCCGGTCTCGGTTCGTGGAACAATATCGAATTCCACGACGAATGGAAACCGGTCGATGAATGGGGACGGTTAGTCATTCCGACGTAGCAACAGTGAATTGAACAGGGTGAATGGCGAACGGAATATTTCCATCCGTGCACCTTCATCCTGCATCCTGCAAAATGGACTTCTCATGGAACAAAGAGCAACTCGACCGCCGCCGCGCGACGGTCGAGTTTGCTGAACGGGAACTGAATAACGACCTCGTTGATCGCAATCGCGCCGGTGTATTCGATGCGGATGGGTGGCAGAAGTGCGCCGATTTTGGCATTTTCGGCCTGCCTGTGCCGGAAAAGTACGGCGGCAGCAACGCAGATTTGCTGACGACGATGCTCATTCTCGAAGGACTGGGCTACGGCTGCCGCGACAATGGGCTGCCGTTTGCAATCAACTCGCTGCTCTGGAGCGTGCAGGCTGATTTGCTCACGTTCGGCACAGAAGCGCAGAAACAGAAGTACGTGCCGGGTACAGTGAATGGCTCACTGGTCGGTGCCTTTGCCATCACAGAGCCGGAAATGGGGTCGGATGCGTATGCGCTGCAAAGTTCGGCCGAAAAAACCGACGACGGTTACATTCTCAACGGCCACAAGAAATACATCACCTTCGGCCCCATCTGTGACTTTGCCATCATTTTTGCCAATCTAAACCGCGAGAAGTTGAAACAGTGGGGCATTTCAGCCTTCATCGTCGATACAGGAACGAAAGGCTTTACACGTGGCCCGGTCGACGAAAAAATCGGGCTGCGCTCCGTTCCTTTTGGCGACCTGATTTTGGAAGATTGCTTTGTGCCTGAGGAAAATCGGCTTGGCCCGGAAGGCGCCGGCGCGAGTATGTTCGCCCACGCGATGGAATGGGAACGCGCTTTTGTTCTGGTCAGCCAACTGGGGCGCATGGAACGACAACTTAAAGATTGTGTCGCCTATGCGCGCGAGCGCCAATCGTTCGGCAAACCGATTGGCAAGAACCAGTCAGTCTCCAATCGCATCGCCGACATGAAAGTGCGGTTGGAAACGGCGCGGCTGCTCCTGTATCAAGCAGCATGGCTCAAGCAGGAAGGTAAGTCAAATGTCATGGAAGCGGCCATGGCAAACCTGTATTTGAGTGAATGCTTCACGGAATCAAGCCTGGATGCAATTCGCATTCACGGAGGCCGCGGCATTTTGTCTGAAATGGAAGTAGAACGCGATTTGCGTGACTCGGTTCCCGGCCTGATTTACTCCGGCACGTCAGATATGCAGCGCAATGTCATCGCCAGCTTATTGGGATTATGATGATTTTTCGCCTCGATCACATCCTCGCCGCTTCGGCCGAAAAACATCCTGACCAGGACGCCTTTCGTTTCATGGATCAGGCGCTGACGTATGCCGAACTGCAACGCCGCGCGACCCAACTCGCCCGTGTTTTGCGCGAAAACGGCGTTGCGCCTAGCGATCGCGTCGGCATCTACCTGCACAAAAGTCTCGAATCAGCGCTGGCCGTGTATGGGATTTTGCTGGCTGGCGCAGCCTATGTCCCACTCGACCCTGCTGCCCCGCCCCGCCGCACCGCCGACATCATCCGCGATTGTGACATTCGCTGTGTCATTACACATAGGCCGCGCTTGCGTGGTGTGAAAGCGTTATCGGCCGAATCGATCCGTCTCGACACGCTGATCGGTCTCGATGGCGACTACGACATCGCCACTACAGCCATTTCATGGGCGGAGGTCGCCAAAGCGCCGCATGACATGCTACCCGACTCCGGCGTCACCGAACAGGATTTGGCGTACATCATGTACACCAGCGGCTCGACCGGCATGCCCAAAGGGATCATGCACACCCATCACAGCGGTCTGAGCTACGCGCGGCTGGCGGCACGCACATACGGCTTGCGAGTTGACGACCGACTGGCAAATTTCGCGCCGCTGCATTTCGACCAATCGACATTTGAACTATTTGCCGGACCATTAGTCGGAGCGACAACGATAATTGTGCCGGAACCGCACATGAAATTCCCGGCGAGCCTGTCACAACTCGTCGCGGATGAACAGATCACCATCTGGTATTCAGTTCCCTACGCGCTGATTCAACTGCTACTGCGTGGTATGCTGGAAGAACGGGATTGTCGGGCAGTACGCTGGGTGTTGTACGGAGGCGAACCGTTCCCGCCCAAGCACCTGAACGCACTGATGGCGGCCTGGCCGCACGCGACGTTCAGCAATGTCTACGGACCGGCGGAAGTCAACCAGTGTACCTATTATCATATCCCACGCAACCGGGATGATGTGGACGCGCCTGTTCCAATCGGCCGAATTTGGGACAACACAACAGGCTTGATCGTCGATGAGGACGACCAGCCGGTTGACGATGGCGCAATCGGCGAATTGCTCGTGTGCACACCGACCATGATGGCGGGCTACTGGGCGCGACCGGAATTAAATGCGCAGGCGTTTTTCACGCGTCAGATTTTGCCGGAATTTGAGGAAATCTATTACCGTACGGGTGATTTGGTGCGACGCGATGCAGTCGGCTTGCTCCATTTTATCGGCCGAAAAGACCGTCAAATCAAGTCACGCGGTTTTCGCATCGAGTTGGACGAAATCGAAGCGACATTGTGTACCCATCCTGCTGTGGAAGAAGCTGCTGTGTACCCCACTTCGGCCGAAGATGGCGATCAGCAAATCGCCGCTGCCGTTACGCTGCGACCAAACCATACCGTAGACGAAACAACGTTGAGCCGCCATGTGCGCAAGGCGCTGCCGGCCTACGCCGTGCCGGGCAGTATCGTCGTTGTCACCAGCTTTCCGCGCACGACAAGCGGCAAGATTGACCGCAGAGCGCTGCAAAACGGCGCAATCATACTATCTATTGCTTGAGGCCCAGATTGCAAGATCAACAAACTTTACACCGCTTTATAACTGACGAATTGCTAGTCGATGAAGAACTGGGAACAGTTTCGGCTGATGACAATCTCCTTCTCGCTGGATTTATCGATTCGCTAGGCATTATGCGCCTGATCGCATTCATGGAAGAGACATTCCATGTCAATGTCCACCCCCAGGATGTGACCATCGAAAATTTCGCGTCTATCAACACGATGGCCGCTTATCTCGACCGCAATCGTCAACTGCAACGTTGAATTTGTGCCGTAAACCGTGATGATTCATTCTGTTAACGATTCCGTGGTGCTGCGTTCTGACTTGACACAAAGTCAATTGGCGATCTGGTTGGGCCAGCAGCTTGCACCGGACAAACCACTTTACAACATGGCGCACACATTTGCCATTGACGGGCCGGTGGAGCCGGAACGCTTCGCGCAAGCGTTTGCCGCCGTTGTTGAGGGCAGCGATGCGCTGCGCACGATTATTGTCGATGTCGGCGGCAAACCACAGCAGCATGTCGTTGCTGCGTGGCCGAATGCGCTGGAAATCGTGGATTTTTCGGCCGAATCCAATCCCGACCAACAGGTGCAAAACTGGCTGACAAACTGCACACAACGTGTCTTTGCTCTGGACGACAAATTGTTCGATTCCGTCCTGATCAAGCTCGCATCGCGACGCTGGGTCTGGTACTACAATCAACACCACATCACCATCGACCGCATCGGCACAATGCGCGTTTACGCCAGGACCGCCTCAGCGTATGCAGCACTCGGCAACGGCACTGACTTGCATGAGCAGCCGCAATTCGCTGCCTACACGGCATACGAACAGGCGTATCTCGCCTCCGGTCGCGCCGAAAAAGCGCGTGCATACTGGCAGGAAAAGCTGGCCGAACCGCTCGAACCACTATCTCTCTACGGCCAAAGCAACGCCGTCGCCGGCTCACAAACGGATCGCGTGCGGGTAGAATTGGGTGCGCAACGGTCGTCTGCGCTGCACGCCATCTCACAGGAACCGGGCATTCGCTCTATTTCGGCCGAATTGACCCTTCTCACCCTGTTCAACACCCTGCTCTTTGCTTATCTCTACGGCATCTCCGGGCAGAATAAACTGGGCATTGGCTCACCGTTTCACAACCGCGTCAAGTCGGCATTCCGCGATACGATCGGTCTGTTTATCAACATTTTCCCGCTGCAAGTAACCATTGCTGATGACGAGACATTCGGCTCGCTGTTCCAAAAAGCAATGGCTGAGTTGATGGGGAGTCTGCGGCACGCCGAATTTCCTGTCGCCGGTGCCGTAACCCAAGCCACCTTTGACGTCGTGCTCAACTACATCACGATTCCCGACGACGATTTTGCCGGGATGCCCATGACGTTTGAATGGCATCATCCGGGCTACGGTGACAGCCAACACGGGCTGCGTCTGCAAGTCAATCGCTACGAAGCAGACGATAATTTCGCGCTGTTTTTCGACTTCAATCACGCGATGTTCAGTCCAGCCCAGCAACAGGCGGCTGTGCGGCATTTTCTGCGTGTGGTCGATCAATTTATCGAGAGTCGGAAGATGGCGCTGCGTGCTGTATCGCTGCTGAGTTCGGCCGAAAAACAAGCCACTCTCATCGATTTTAACGCCACCGCCGTCGCCATGATGCCAGACGCCAATGTCGTTGCGCTCTTTGAGCAACAGGTCATCACCACGCCGGACGCAGTGGCTGTGCGTGATGGTGACACCGTGATTACGTACGCCGCGCTTAACGCACGCGCTAACCAACTGGCACATTTTCTGGCACAACGTGGCGTCGGTGCCGAGACGATTGTCGGCGTTTGTCTGGAGCATTCGGCCGAAACAATCGTCACATTACTCGGCATTCTCAAAACCGGTGGCGCTTACCTGCCGCTCGATCCCGCTTACCCGGCGGCACGTCTTGAATACATGCTCGGCGATGCCGGCGTGCAGATGGTGATCACATCAGACAGGCTGAAATCGATCATACCATCAGATCGCATCACACTGATTTGTGTTGATAGCGATTGGGATCAGATTAAACGAGAATCAGTTGCCAATCCGGCTCAAAGCATTACTGTCGAGCAGCTCATTTATACTATTTACACCTCCGGCTCCACCGGACAGCCTAAAGGCACGCTGCTCACACACGGCGGCTTGACGAATTATGTGCTGTGGGCGCGTGATCGCTACACACAGGGTGAATGCTGCGCCTTTCCCCTGTTTTCGTCGCTAGCATTTGATCTGACGGTGACCTCGATCTATGTTCCGCTGATCTCCGGCGGGGAAATTGTTATTTATGGCGATGACAGCGAAGACGCCAAACGCTTACTTGTTTTGCGTGTCTTTGAGGACGATGCGGTCGATGTGGTCAAACTGACACCTGCCCATCTCGCTCTTGTGCGCGAACAGGGATTCGCGCCACGCCGCATCAAGCGCCTCATCGTCGGTGGTGAAGATTTCAAAACAGAATTGGCGCACAGTATTTATGAGCAATTCGGCCGAAATGTCGCAATTTACAATGAGTACGGCCCCACGGAAACGGTAGTCGGCGCGATGTGCCACCACTTTGACCCTTCGGCCGATATAAAACCATCCGTTCCCATCGGCCGACCGATAGCCAACACGAACATCGTCATTCTGGACAAGCGCGACCAGCCCGCACCGACCGGCGTCATCGGCGAACTGCTGATCGGCGGAGCGGGCGTAGGGCGCGGCTATCACAACCGGCCACAATTGACCGCCGACCGCTTCATTGCGCTTGCTGTGGAAGGCATTGGCAGCGAGCGCTTCTATCGCACCGGCGATCTTGCCCGATGGGGCGACGACGGCCAAATCGAATTCCTCGGTCGCGCCGACCATCAGGTAAAAATTCGCGGCGCACGCATCGAACTCGGTGAAATTGAAGCCGCCCTGCTCGCCCATCCCGCGGTTACCGAAGCTGTCGTCACCGTCTCATCCCATAATTCGAAACCCAATTCACCGATCACTTACTGCGACCGCTGCGGTATTGCCTCCAATTATCCCGACATCACGTTTGTCGATGGCATTTGCCACATTTGCCGCGACTTTGACGGATACCGCGATTCGGCCGATGCGTATTTCAGCGATATGGACGCCTTTCGCGATGTCGCAGCCGCGATGCGCGCCCGGCGACGCGGCAAATACGATTGCGTTGTCCTGCTCAGCGGCGGCAAAGACAGCACCTACGTCTTGTGTCAGGTGGTCGATCACGGCCTAAATCCGCTCGTTTTCACACTCGACAACGGCTACATCTCCGATGAAGCCAAAGCCAACATCCGGCGTGTGACCGAACAGTTGGGCGTCGATCATGTTTTCGGCCGAACGGAACACATGGACGCCATCTTTGCCGACAGTCTCGCCCGTTTCAGCAACGTCTGCAACGGATGCTTCAAAGTTATTTACACCTTGTCCGTCAAGTTAGCGCGGCAACACAACATCGGTTATATCGTCACCGGTTTGTCGCGCGGCCAGTTTTTCGAGACGCGGTTGACGCCCGACCTGTTTCGCAGTGGTGCTTTCGATCCGGACGGCATTGATCAAATCGTCCTCGACGCCCGCAAGGCGTATCATCGCCAACAGGATGCCGTTTCGCGCCTGCTGGACACGTCGTTGTTTGACGACAATGCCATTTTTGAAGAAATTCAGTTTGTCGATTTTTATCGTTATTGTGATGTCGATCTCGACCAATTGTACGCTTACATCGATACGCATGTGCCGTGGATTCGGCCGAAAGACACGGGTCGCTCGACCAACTGCCTCATTAACGATGTCGGCATTTGGGTCCATCAAAAGGAGCGCGGTTATCACAATTACGCCCTGCCCTACAGTTGGGACGTGCGCATGGGTCACAAACAGCGCGACGAAGCGCTGGAAGAACTGGATGACGATATTGACGAAGCCTATGTCGCCGCCGTTCTCGACAAGATTGACTATACGCCGCGCATGGCGACAGATGACCCCAAACAACTGACTGCGTATATCGTCACATCAGCGCCTGTCACATCTACTGATCTAAGACAATTCCTCGCCACGTCGTTGCCCGACTTCATGTTGCCCACGCACATCGTTTCACTTGAGGCGCTGCCGCTGACCGCCAATGGGAAAGTCGATCGCGACGCATTGCCGTCGCCACACGGCGTACGGCCACAAGGTTCGGCCGAATGGGTCGCACCACGCAACGATCTCGAAGCGATTCTTGCCGGGCTGTGGGCACAAGCGTTGCACCTGGACGAAATCGGCATCTACGACAATTTCTTCGAACTCGGCGGTCATTCGCTGCCCGCAATTCAAGTGATCAGTGCCGTGCGTCAACAATTCGAGGTTTCAATTCCCTTGCGTGATTTTTTCAATGCACCGACCATTTCAGCGCTGGCGCAGGCAATTGAAGCAGCCATTATGGCTGAGATCGATGCGTTGTCTGATGATGAAGCTGCCGCGATGCTGGCTGAGTGGGGGCAGTAGTCGATGGCGCAGGATCGAAGCAATCTATCGGCAGCGAAACAAGCATTGCTGGCACAACGTCTCCGTGGCAAACAGGCGGCGACAATACAATCCGCTATCGGCCGAAAATCGGCCGAAGCACCATCTCTCGCCTCCTACGGCCAGCAACGCCTCTGGTATCTGCACCAACTCGCACCCGAATCACCCGCCTACAACATGCACAGCGCGGCACGACTGACCGGCCCGCTCGATGTCGATGCCCTGCAACACGCCCTCGACGACCTGCTGCAGCGCCATACTGTTTTGCGCACCGTATTTGCATTGGAAGACGGTGACATCATCCAGCGCATTTTGCCCGCTGCACCGGCCCAATTGAAACAGGCCGATCTGCGTTTTGGAACAGACAGCGCTCTGACTTACGCGACGGCCTCCGCCCAGGAGCCATTTGATTTAGAAAACGGGCCGTTGTTTCGCGTACATCTGATCCGGGAATCGGCCGAAACACACATACTCCTCCTGGTCATCCATCACATCATCTGCGACGAATGGTCTACCGGCATCATCTGGCGCGAATTGGCCCGGCGTTACGCCGCACATTGCGGGGTACCCGTTGCGCCATTGCTCCCCATGCCGCTTCAATTCGAGGATTATGCGCATTGGCAGCGGTCGCAAAAATGGTCAGAACAAGCCGATCTCACCTATTGGCGCGAGCAACTGGATGGTGACCTGGGCGTGTTGCAGCTTCCCACCGACCGGCCACGCCCGGCACAGCAGCGCTTTGACGGTGCCGTGCAAACACATACTCTGGATCGCACGACTGTGCAGAAGGTGGTCGCTTTGGGGCAAACAATAGGCGCGACCCCATTCATGACTATGTTGGCCGCGTTTGCCGTCTTGCTTGCCCGCTATACCGGGCAGCGCGACATCGCTATTGGCATTCCGATTACGCTAAGGTCGCGTCCTGAGCTGCAAAATCTGATCGGTTTTTTCGTCAATTCAATCGTCATTCGCGTGCAAATCGAGCCGGATATGTCGTTCATGACGGTGCTGGAAGCGGTGCGACAGACGGCGCTGGACGGTTACGCACACCAGGCGCTGCCGTTTGAACGGTTGGTTGAGGCGCTGCAACCGGAACGCGATCCCAGTTACAATCCATTGTTTCAAGTGATGGCTGTGCAGTTGACCGCTCCGACAACTGATGTCGCATTTCCCGGACTGGAACTGGAACCGTTGGAACTCGATTTCGGTGCCTCAAAATTCGATTTGACGTTGTTCGTGACTGATTCGGCCGAAAATCCCGTCATGCATCTCGAGTACAGCAGCGATTTGTTTGACGCCAGTACAATCACGCGCATGGCTACTCATTTCGCCACGCTGTTGCACAGCATCGCCGATGATCCCGCGCAATCGGTAGGATTGCTCACCATACTGCCCACCGCCGAACGCGACCTGCTGCAAACGTGGCAACACGCTGACGCTCCGGAGCCTCCCGCGCAGCCGGCCCACGCCTTGATTCACCATCATGCAAAGGCAACACCGCATGCCGTCGCCGTTCAAACCGCGACGGACACAATGAGCTACGCGGCTCTGGATAGCCGTGCCAATTACATTGCCCACCAATTGATCGGCAATGGTGTTAAACCGGGTGATTTTGTCGGCATTTGTCTGGACCGTTCGGCCGATTTATTGGTTGCCTTGCTCGGCGTGCTCAAATCCGGAGCCGCCTATGTACCGCTCGACCCCACTTATCCACCGGAGCGGCTGGCATTGATGCAGACGGACAGCGGATCCAGGCTTGTCATTACAAACACCGCACTGCGTCACCTCATTGCCGCTGCAAACACATTGATCATCGACGAGCAAACGTCAGCCGCTGCGCCTGCGATTACGGCTTCAATTGACGATCCGGCCTATATGATCTACACATCCGGTTCAACCGGTCGGCCGAAAGGGGTTACCGTCAGCCACCGTCAACTCACCTATTCGACTACAGCCCGTTTTCACGTCTACGATCAGCCGGCACAGCGCTTTTTGTTGCTGTCGTCGTTCGCTTTCGACAGTTCGGTAGCGGGCATTTTCTGGGCATTGTGTCAGGGCGGTACACTGATCTTGCCACCGGAAAACGCGACCCAGGATACTGCAATTCTGGCGCAAAGCATTGCCGCCCATCGCGTAACACATACTTTGATGCTGCCGTCGCTTTACAAATTGCTGCTGGAATATGCCGAACCCGCGCAGTTGCAGTCGCTGCAAGTCGTCATCGTCGCCGGAGAAGCGTGTCCGTCTGCGCTTGGTCGCCTGCACGCGCGTGTCGTGCCACACGCGGCGCTTTACAACGAGTACGGCCCGACAGAAGGTACCGTCTGGAGCACCGTCTACCGTCTGCCACAGGATGGCAGTATTGTTGGGGCAACTGCGCCCATCGGCCGACCAATTCCGCGTATGCAAGCGTATGTCCTCGACGCGCAACTGCACCCGGTTCCTATTGGCGTACCGGGCGAACTGGTCATTGGCGGTGCCGGTGTCGTCTCCGGCTATTGGCAGCGACCTGAGCTATCGGCCGAAAAATTTCTGCCGAATCCGTTTGCAGACGGTATGCTTTATCGCACCGGCGATCGCGCCCGCTGGCTGGCCAATGGCAATCTGGAATTTCTAGGACGAATCGACGATCAGGTCAAGATTCGCGGTCACCGCATTGAACTCGGTGAAATCGAAGCAGCACTCACTACGCATCCGCTGGTCGAAGAAGCTGCCGTCATTGCGCGACCGGTACACAGTGCCATTGATTCGGCCGATATTGACGCGCTCGTCACTGCCATCAGCCAACTCGACCCGCATACGGCTCGCGAACTACTCGCAGCCGTTCAATCGTGAGAACTCATGACTCGACGTCTCAAGCGCCTGCGCGATTTTGACATTTCGCTGCAAATCCGCAATCCTAACTTCATTCGTCCGCCCCGCGACGGCCAGCGCAATTGGCTGCTCAACACGGCCCTGGATGAATTTGCACACCATTTGATTCACCTCAACGCAGTTGCTCAGAAATTTGTGCCCGGCGCGGACGCATCGCTGCAACCCGACCATTGGACAGAAGATGATCCGGCGGACGAACAAATCATGGAGGAATGGCAGCGCCCGATTATGCAGGCCATGGCTGACATTGTCACCGAAACACACGGTGATGTACTGGAAATCGGGTTTGGACGCGGCGTTTCGGCCGAAATGATTCAGCAGCGCGGTGTCGCCTCACATACGATTGTCGAGGTCAGCGATGCGATTATCGGCCGATTCCAGCGCTGGCGCTCACACTATCCTGACCGCGACATTCGCGTCATTCACGGGCGCTGGCAAGACGTCGTCGATCAAATGGGGCGCTATGATGGCGTCTTTTTTCACACGTATCCAATGAGCGAAGACGAATACCTGGAGCAAGTCGTGCGCAGTGTGACATTCGCCGGTCATTTTTTCCCGACGGCGGCCCGTGTGCTGCGTCCCGGCGGTATTTTCACTTACCTAACCAATGAAATCGACTCATTTAGCCGCGCTCACCAAAGGCTGCTGTTTGACCATTTCAGCGAGGTGACCTTGCGCGTCGTTGACAACCTCAACCTGCCGCAAGATGTCCACGACGCCTGGTGGGCCGATTCGATGGTCGTCGTGAAGGCGGTTAAATGAACATGCGACACCAGATCGAGGCGTTGACAGCAACACAAAGGGAAAAACTGGCGAAGCTATTGACCGAAAAGCAAGCGGTCGCTGCGCCCTTGCAACTGGTTGCCTATGTTGTTACTGACCAGATGGTGTTTCCGACTTCGGCCGAATTGCGCACTTATTTGCAGGATCGCCTGCCCGCCTATATGACGCCGGCCCATTTCGTGTTCCTCGATGCCCTGCCACAGACACCAAACGGCAAGCTCGACCGCCGCGCATTACCTGATCCTGACCCGGCGTGGAACACATTTGACAATGAATTTGTCGCGCCGGAAAGTGAAACAGAACGGGCAATTGCGGCAATTTGGGCTGATTTGCTCGGTTTTGAAACGATTGGTGTGCATGACGATTTCTTTGAATTGGGCGGTCACTCACTGCTTGTGACGCAGCTCGTCTCCCGCTTGCGGCGCACGTTTGGGCTGGAACTGCCGCTCAACGCCGTCCTCGACGTACGCACCATTGCCGGTCAAGCAGAGCGCATCGACACATTGCAATGGGCGACTCGCGGCGCGATTGACAGCGATGATGATCGTGAGGATTTTGAGATTTGAACCTGTTCGATTTTTTGGCGCAGTTACGAGCGCTCGATATTCAACTTTCGGCCGAAAACGGCAAACTGCGCATCAATGCACCCAAAGGCGCGGTCACACCGGCCATTAAGAGCGAACTGGCGGCGCACAAAGCTGATCTGCTCGCCCTGCTAACCGAGACAACGCCCATTGTCCGCGTCTCACGTGCAGCGCCGCTACCGCTCTCCGTCGCACAAGAACAATTGTGGCAATTGCTGCGACTCACGCCGGACAATAGCGCCTACAACATGTATATTGCCTTTCGATTGTGCGGGCCGCTAGACATTGCGGCGCTGGAGAAAGCATTGCATGCAGTCAGCGAACGCCACGAAATCCTGCGCACGACATTTCCTAAAGGCAAAGACGGCACTCCGATACAGGCAATTGGCGAGCCAACGGTGTTATTGCAACGCGAGTCCGTTGCCGATGCGACCGATCCTTACAGCAGTTTAGAGGCGATCATCGCAGCCGAGGTGCGTCGTCCGTTTGATTTGCAGGCTGGACCGTTGTTTCGGCCGACTTTGGTGAAAGTGAATTCGGCCGAACATGTCCTCATTCTACTCATGCACCACACGATTTCAGACGGACAATCGTTTGCCGTTTTCTACGATGAGTTGGATCATGCTTATCGTCAGGCACGTGGCGCAGATGTGCCTGACTGGGACCCGCTGCCACTGCAATATGCCGATTATGCTGTCTGGCAGCGCAACTGGTTGGCATCTGACGCCGGTGCTGCTGCACGCACGTACTGGCAGACGCAATTGGCCAACGATGTACCGTCGTTACTGCTACCGGTCGACCATCATCTAACGCAGCGCCCGGCGGCCGATGGGCAGTTTATACCGTTGCACTTCGAGCACAATCTCATCGCTGCGCTGCGCAAGCTGGCTCGCCGTGAGGGCGTGACATTGTTTACCGTCTTTTTGACGGCGTTTGACGTGCTGTTGCAACGACACACCGGGCAGACAAAGCTGCTCGTTTGCACACCGGTAGCGGGGCGCGATCGGGCTGAATTCGGCCGAATGATTGGCTATTTCAACAACACGCTGCTGCTGTATACCAACTTTTCTGCGGCATTGACGCTGCGCGACGCCTTGCAACAAACGCATTCTACGGTTATGGCTGCATTAGCGCAGCAAACATTTCCATTCAGCGAAGTCGCTTCGTTTCCCAATCTGGCGCATACACCACTGTCGCGGGCAATGGTCTTGGTGCAGGATTCGGCCGAACAAACGCTGCGCCTGTCGGGAATCGACGTCGAAACCATTCCCACATTCAATGATGCCGTGCAGTACGATCTGTCACTGGAGGTAACGGCAGCCGATGCCCACCTACAGGGCAAATTGACCTATCGCGCCTCTTTGTTTGAACGCGAAACGGTCATGCAGCTTGCGGCTGAACTAATCGGCGTGCTGGAGGAGATGGTCGCTGATCTGGACGGGGAAATCGGCCGAATTACGTCACCCGACGCATACCCTGATACAGCTCAAGTCAGCGTCCTTCATCCATACATCGCACCACATACCGATCTGGAACGCAATCTGGCGCGGGTCTGGCAAGATGTTCTCGGCATCGAACGCGTCGGCATCGACGACAATTTCTTCGAGTTGGGCGGCCATTCTCTTTCAGCACTGCGTTTATTCACTCAGATTCGCGAAGAATTCGATGTCCATCTACCGTTGGCGACGCTTTTCGAAGCAACCACTGTGGCGCAATTGGCACGGTTGATTTCAGAAAACAGCGATAATGACCAATGGTCGTCTCTGGTGCCGATTCAGCCTTTGGGCGATAAAACGCCACTGTTTTGCATTCACGGATTGACGGGCGACGTACTCTGGTTTCGACTGTTAGGCGAGCTGCTCGCTCCCCACCAACCTTTCTACGGCGTACGGGCACGCGGTCTCGACGGCGTTTCGGAGCCGTTTGACGATATGGCGGCAATGGCTGCGTTTTATATCGACGAGATCAAGCGGGTGCAGCCGGAAGGCCCTTATTTTCTCGGCGGCGCCAGCTTAGGCGGCACGGTAGCGCTGGAAATGGCACATCAATTAGCAGAGCGCGGCGAAACAGTGGCACTACTGGTCATGTTCGACCACGCTCCGTACGTTGCGGATGACGGTTCGCAGCTCGAGAAGTTGTCGCGCGGTGCACTACACGTCGTTGGCAATTTTCCTCATTGGACGAGCGCGATGCGCGAGTTAGGTAGCCGGCAGGTCATGCAGCGCGTACGACGCAAAGCGCGTGTCGGTTGGAAGCGCATTGCGGGCAGATGGATGATGGATAAAGCAAATGGAGTCGATTCGGCCGATTTGCTCGATTATGGCAGTGAACTGCCGGCATTTCGGCAACGCATGATCGAAGCCCACTGGCAAGCTATCGCCGGCTACCATCCACAACCGTACGATCAGCCTGTGCTGTTATTGCAAGCGCAAGCGCAACCTCTTCTCAGCACACGCCGACCAGACATCGAATGGCATACATTGGCACGCGGACCGCTAAGCATCATCACTGTACCCGGTTCGCATGAAGGCATTTTCAAAGAGCCACACGTGCAAACGCTGGCAGACGAACTGCGATTTCAACTAAACGGCGCGCAGAAAGCACTGCACAACGGTTACGTCTCAAAGTCATAGCCGTCGAGAAAAGCATATTCATGTGATCGCGCAGTCACATCCGCAATCACAGCATTTGACCACGTGATGCGGTGTCGGGATTGATTGGGTGATCGAAAAACCAGTCCCGCACAATCTTCCAGATAACTCCCATACGGTGCAACGCCGAGAAAAGCACCCATTTCAGTCAGACTGGCTGCCGGATCATCGATAAATGCTTCAAGCCGAATCGTAAGAATTGCAATCTTGTCACTTGATTGCTGCATGATCGCTGCGTTGGTATGGCAATTGGCAAAGAACGAGTCGATACTTTGCGCCAGAGTCAGGTTGTGTTTGCGATGGATGGTACTGATGTTGTCAAACGGGTTGCGCACGATGTGGATGATTTTGACCGGTACCCGCACTGTTTGTTGCAGTTTGACTAGTAGATCGGGCTGTTCGGTGAGAATTTCGGCCGAACGCCCCGCCCGTTTATCGCCGATCACACGCAATTTTTCGTACCGTCCCTGCCACTGATTCGGCACGTTGTAGCTGTATTCATCCCAAGTGCGCCCCATGTCGGCGAACCATTGGTCGCGAGCAATCAACAGCGAATACAACATATCGCGGCTAACATGCCACTGCACATAGCGCAACGCATTGAGTTCCTGCGCCAGCATAATGTTCTTGTGCGCATTGAGCAATGCCTTGATCAAGGTATGGCCACTGCGCGGATAACCAATGAACATACAATACGCTTCGACATCATCAAAATCAGGCTTAAAGCGGCGGCCCAAACGCAGCGCACGCCCGATCATCTCGGCATTTTGGCGACGCGCTTGCAACAGGTATTTGAACCGGGTTGTCCGGCTGACAGGTTGTATCATAGATGGTTATTGGTGGAGATAGAGCCGTTCACCGCGACGAACTGCTTGCAATTTGTGCTTGATCTGGCGCAATTCGATAGTGCGATAGAGCCATCCATAAGTCATGCGCCATGCGTCGGAAGGCACGTGGCGGAATGTGCGCGGTGTGGCATTGAGTTCGGCCGAAATCAAATCCAGATCATAGCCCATCACCGCCAATCGTTTTGCGCCAATTGTCCGCAAATAGCGGTGACACCAGCGCCGACGCAGCGGACTGGCCAGGTCACGCGGCCATCTATCGAGCGAATCGCGCCGCAATGTGCGATAAGTGCTTTTCGCCGCGTTCGGATCACCAAAGCGCCCTTCAAACTGAACGTCCACAAAGCGCTCCAAAATCGTGGCGTCAAACGGCAAATCGAGATAAGTGAAGATCGATTGCAGCGTCGCGTCAGGCTGGGCGATCAAATCCTCGTAGCGCACTGTGCAACTGCGGTCGGCATAACGTTGTGAAGCGTCGATCAAATTGAACAGGCCGCGATAAAAGTGAATATCAAACTGGTAGACGAACCATTTGCCGTTGCTGAAGCTGCGCATGATTGAGGCGACGGCAGCCAGCGGATTGCGCCAGAGGAAAATGAAACGGGCATCCGGAAACAATTCTACAATGTCATCGACGATCAGTGAGTAGATCGGCGTTTTGTCGACAAAATAGGGTTCATCGTTTTCGGCCGATTTTCCATACAACCGCAGCGCCATTTCGCGCAGTTCGGCCAGATAGTCGGCGCGGCCATTGGGCAACGTAGCGGCGAAATCCTCGATCGCCCACACCACTAATTCATGACTGTACGCGGCGTAGATGTCGCGATCTTTCAGCGTATAGAGCAGCGGCAGCAGAAAAGTCGGCTCAGGCGCGGAAGCGATGGCATCATGCGCGGCGAGCATGCGCTGCAGGAGCGTTGATCCGGCACGCGGCAACGAGAAAATGAAGATCGGTGTCGGTGGTTCACCCATGATTCCGGCTCGCTTGTGTAAATGTCGGGCTGCGGAATGGACGGATGAGAGCGTGCCAGAAATCGCGGGAAACGGCGTAGCGCAGCGAGGCGACGGCACTCAATCCGGCAAAGCCTGCACGCCCCAACGCGGTCAAAAAGTGGCGATGGCGCACATTCCATGCTGCGGATCCGAGATAAAGAATAATGATGCGCCCATGCCAGTAAGGTCTGTTATCGGCCGAAACGCGCAACGCCCGCCATACTCCCGACCGGGTCAGCACATTTTCCCGACTGCGATGCAGCAGCGCACCAAGCCTGTCGACATCGGTCGTACTGCCCAGGTCGCCGCGTTCCACACAACTAATGAGTTGCGGTGTCTCGGCCAACGTCTCATACAACAGCACGCGTCGTGCCAGATCGATATTTTCCGGGCCGACGATAGTCGGGTCGAAACCCTCGACACGATGAAAAGCATCGCTGCGAATCAATGACGATTGTAGAGGAATCAACTCACCCGCCATAGTTGAGACAAAGCCACGCCTGCCATCCAATCCATATTTGAGTGTCATGATTGGCGTACCGTCCCGCGTAACGAGCGTCGTGTAGCCGTACAACCAGGCAGCATTACACTGTTGCGAAAGTTCCCACAATGCTTGTAATGCACCCTGTTCCAACCAGTCATCGTCATCGAGGAAATGCAGGTAGCGTCCCTGCGCCGCGGCAGCACCCGCATTGCGTGCCACACAGCGCTCATACCGATTGGTGTTGAGAATCGTTACGTTTTCGTATCCGTGCCAGGGTGCATCAGGTAGTAGTGTGCCGGAGTCATTGACAACGATGATTTCGTGAGGTTCGGCCGAAAAATCCTGTTCCAATACTGAGGTAACCGCCCGATCCAATTCGCTGCGCCCAATTGTAGGGATGATAGTGGAACAGAACATACGCCAAGAGTAACAAATCCTGCATGGTGGTGCAATGAAACCTTATAAACAATGCACATGACAAGGCGTTTTCGCGCTGGAATATGAGTTGCGGATCTTTCACATAGGCCCGCATGAAAGAGCACAGCTTTCAGTTGTATGCGAACTTTGTTTCTGATACACTGCGCTTCATGACGCGGCGTAGTTTGTTGGGTAGTCTGTTTTTGGTTGTCTTGTTGTTGGCAGTTGCCACTCAGCAGTGGGTTTCTGCTGCCGATCCACCGGAGCAAGTAACCGGCAGAGCCCAAGCTACTGGCCCAGTGCAACTCGATGTGACACTCGATCCACCAGTCATCAAACCCGGCGCGACCATTGTCATGCGTCTCGTCGTCACCAATAACCAGGCTGAAACAGCCTCGCCACAAATTGCCATCCAGTTGCCTCCTGCGGCAACAGTCAGCAGAGCCAATATTCCTGCCGGCGCAGCCTTCAACATGCAGTCCGGTATTTTCAACTGGCAGCCGGTCGTGCGTTCCGGCGAACAGGTGACTTTCGCCCTACCCTTTGTGACCGGAAGCGCCGACGTGAATCGGCCGATTCAATCTGCGCTCGTCACCTATGCAGTCAACGGCCGAAGCGAGACGCTACGTGCCGATTATTGGGTCGGCGGCCTGCCCCAAGTGTCGATAAACCAATCTGCAACTGCCAGCGTCGGCCAACCGGTACAGCTCAATGTCAACATCGGCGGTTCCGGCCCGCTCATTCAGCGCTGGGAACTCGGTGATGGACGCATCGTCCGTGCTGACAATCCAACCATCAGTTATGCAGCCGCAGGCGTTTACGATGTTGCCGTGGAGGTTGCCAATCCACTCGGCTCGACACGGGCAATCGGCCAGGTAACCATTGTCCCGGAACCATCAGCCCAATTTGTACTGAAAGACCCGTCGCCAAGTGTTTCCCAAACAGTGACATTTGACAACTTCAGCGGTGGCGCAGCGCCTTTGACCTTTACCTGGGACTTTGGCGATGGAACCACATCGGCCGAACGATTTCCCAGCCACGTGTATGCCGAAGCCGGTAACTACGACATCGCTCTGACAGTGACCAACACACACGGCGCAGCGACGTTTTCGCAGCCAGTCACTGTCGGTTTGCCGCCAGTTGCCGACATGATCGTCGATGCCGAGGGCATGACCGGTGTCGCCGTCAACGGCATCGCTTTTGGAGACGACACAGTAACTGCATATGAGTGGCAAATGGGTGACGGGCATCTTCTTGAAGGGGCGGAAATTACCTATACCTATTTGCAGCCCGGAAATTACTACGTCGTCATGAATGCCATAAACGAATTCGGCAGCACGGCCATCGGCAATTGGGTTCTCGTTGCGCAGGGTCCGTCCACGGTATTTGTGCCGGTGGTTTTAGGTGGGGACGGCATTATTACGACACCTGAGGCTGAAGAAAAAGTCGCCGACATTCTGGCTGATTTCCAACCATTGAGCCTCAACGTCGCTGAAGTGCCGGAAGACGCCACCGCAGTTGAAAAGCTGATGTGGTATGTCAACAAGGCGCGGCAAACTTACGGCTTGCCGCCGCTAGCTTACGTATATGAACTGAGTGTTGCCGCCCAGGCACATGTGGATGATATGGCGGCCAATGACTTTACCGGACACACTGGTTCGGACAATTCGAGGCCGCCACAACGACAAGCACGTGCAGGCTATACCGGTTTTTATGCCGGCGAAGCAACAGCATGGGGGTATCGGGATCCATCGGAAGCCGTTGAATTTTGGGTTAACAGTGCCTCACATCGGCCGATGGTGCTCAATCCACTTGCCAACCAACTTGGCGTCGGCTATCGATTCAACGGTGACTCGCCCAACATCTGGTATTGGACTGTCGAATTCGGTTCCGACACAATCGAAAATCCGCTGCCGATCTTCCCGACAACAACACCCCTGCCGACGGCAACACCAACTGTAACCATACCCCTGACACCGACTATTACAACAACCATTACTGTAACACCGACGGCAACGCCAACCGTGACGCCGACGGGAACACTGCCGCCGACGGCTACACCGACGGCAACACCGCTGCCGACGGCAACGCCGCGCCCCACTATTCCGCCGATTCCTATCGTCACACCGACACCCGTCATAGAGCCAACACCGACTGCTGAACCATCACCGCTGCCGACAGCAACGCCAGTGACAACACCACTGCCGACCAAGACACCGACGGCAACTGCGACCGTCACACCAACCGTGCCGGCGCAAGAGCAAAGTCTACCGGAAATCATCATTGCGACGCCGACCGTGCCCGCGCCATCGCACATCGATGCTTACATTACCGCTGCCGATTTCTTCAATTTGTTGGCCAAGCAACCAAAGAGCCAGGCAGCTTATGCATTCCTGGCACTGGATTTGCGCACCGTCGATCCAGCTCAGGATGTGACCTGGGCCGAAACTCTGCTGGGATTCAATCCCGCCAATGCATCGTTTTGGTACACCAATCGCCAAGAAAGTGAAGATGGCGTCACGTTGTGGATGACATTCACTGACCGTGATGGCGCGACGCATCCACGGCGATTGCTGGTAATCAGTGAAGGGCTGGAATGGCGTATTGCCGCCATTGAGCCGGTTGAACAGTAAAGCACGCGCATTTTTCAATATCATCATGGCAGTACAAACCAGATACGAAACATTTATCAGCGCTGCTGAACTGTCGGCGCACCTGCACGAAGCCGATTGGGTTGTCGTCGATTGTCGCTTTGACCTGGCGGATACGACAGCGGGATTACGAGCATACAACGACGCGCATATTCCGGGTGCGATCTACGCCCACCTGGATGATGATTTGAGCGGTCCGCCAACGACTGATTTCGGCCGACATCCACTCCCGACACCAGAAATGATGGTAGGACTTTTCGGCCGAATGGGCATCAGCAATACATCACAAGTCGTCGTCTACGACAATATGAGCGGGGTCTACGCCGGACGCTTGTGGTGGATGCTGCGCTACATGGGCCACCGCGCCGTGGCCATTCTCGACGGCGGCTGGGACGGATGGCAGCGCGGTGATTATTCCGTGCGTAGCGGAGTCGAACACAACACACCTGTCAGCTTCAGTGGCGCACCACGCCTCGACCGGCTGATCGTGCTGGATGAGGTGACAGCGCAACGCCTGCTCATCGATTCCCGAGATACTGAACGTTTTCGCGGCGAGGCGGCGGGACTCGATCCGAAAGCCGGCCATATTCCCGGCGCAGCCAACCACCATTATTCACGCAACTGGGATGAACAGCTTTTGCTCTTGCCCGACGACGTGTTGCGCAGGCAGTTTGAGTCGTTGTTCGGCACGATACCGGCAGAAGATGCCGTGTTTTACTGCGGTTCGGGCGTCAGTGCCTGTGTCAATATTGCTGCCATGTTGCACGCTGGATTGGCTGAGCCAAAGCTGTATGTCGGGTCGTGGAGTGAGTGGAGCCGCACCGATCGGCCGATTGCAGTAGGGCCGGCCTAGTTTGGGTACATCAGCGTCTGTGCCGGCTCCAGCCGTACCCAATCAGCCACGTCACGTGCGCGTTCGCGACCGCAGATAGGCGACGATACCGATTAGCAAAGCCCCGCTGACCGCAGCCAAAGCCGCGAATGCAATGATTCGATCTGTGCCATTCGCTTCGAACTGTGTCAATTCGGCCGAAGTCGGTACTTGCACAACAACATCGACAGAATCTTCAATCTCCTCAAAACCATCGGTCGTTACCGATGCCAGAGAGTACGTCCAGTCACCCAATCCAGGCGCATCGGTAAAGGCATAGCGTGCGCCGGAACCGGCACTGCTCTGTGAGGCGATCAGTTCAGGATTGACGAGCAGATTTGTGTCCGGATCGCTATCCGTGACCCGACGGTACAGGTTGAATCCGGCATTGTCGATCTCGGCTGCCGTCTCCCATTCGAGTGTGACGAGACCTGCAGGATCGGCCGAAGCCGTGAACGACACCAGCTCTACAGACGTCACCGTCCCAAACCAGCGACATTCCGAAAACTCAGATGTTGAGCCTGCGGCATTGGTGGCAGTTGCCGAGATGTATTGGCCAATTGCCACATCTGGCGGCACAGTCACTTCGAACTCAGCGACACCATCTGACCCCGTCGTCACATCGCCGCTGCCTAAATACTCCTCACCTTCACCGTACCCGGATTCATCGCAACTGCGATTGGCATAGAATTCCAGATGGAACTCTGAATCCGGTACCGATGACAACGTTCCCTGAATGCGAATGCCCGATCCCGTTGATGCTGCCAGTGTCACTTCAGGATAGTTCTGCAAATCATTTGCGCCTACGTCACCGTCACCAGAGTCGTTGGGGTTTACACCAATGGGTGTCAAGTCGATGCCAAGCCCACCATTACTAAAAATCCTGTTTTCACTAATGAAGTTGCCGTAGACATCAATCGGAGGGAGCTCAACGTAGTGATTGACGTAGACTCCAGCGCCTCATTATTCGCAATTACGTTGTGGCGAATTTCATTGTCTACAGTCACAAATCCAAAGAAGTCTCCTACTTGTATTCCGTTGCCTCCATTGGGCAAAGCAAGCTGACCAGTTACATCCGTTCCAATCAGGTTGTTTACAATCTCATTGTTTTTTGCTTCCCAGATACGGATGCCATGTCCTGAATTGCCAGCGATAACATTGGCAGCCTGAGGATCGTCACCACCAATCACATTTCCGCTCGCCCAAAAATCAGCGTTAACGCCAATGCCATTTGGGATTGGTATTGTTCCTGAGGCATCAGTACCAATCAAGTTACCGAGAATTGTTGCCTCATTTCCGGGATCTAGAGCCGTAAATCTCAAGTAAATTCCGTCGTCATTGCCAGATATCAGATTTCGATCAGCGGCTAGCAACCCGCCGATCTGCGGTTTCCATGCGTAATTTCCCAATTGAATGCCAACCGCGTTCCCTAATGCTACTTCACCTGTAACGTCTGTCCCTATATAATTGCCGGCTATCACTATGTCGTCGTTCGACATTTGCACATTGATGCCAGCGCCTGTAAAGCGATTGATTGCTAAGCCTCTCACTTCACGATTCCCAGCCATCGGGGAGGAGGAAAACCAGTCCGTCCGCGCTTGTCAACGAACCTTCTAACTCGATCATCAGGACGGTGTTTAGACCTTGACCAGTCAGGTTCGTATTTTGTGACGCACCGGGCTGCGTGTAACCGTCGATGATTGCGGGATCTGTAATCGGAGGCAAGGGCGTCATCGGCCGAATTGTATGTGGACCCTCACCCGGAATATTGAACGCAATCAGATCTAGGCCAGACGACGCATTTGCCGCCTCGATCGCTTCGCGCAAGGTGCATTCGGTCGTGTTGCACGTTCCGTCTCCAGGATCTGCAACACTATTGACGACATAAGTTGCCTCAACCACCGCTACATCCTTCTCAGCACGCAAATGGTTGGCCGGCAGCCACAACACAATCAACATGGTAACAAGCACAAAGAACAGTGTTGGGATTCGCTTTGATGACATCACACATGCCTCCTATCTGAACAGAAAAGCGATTATTTGTCTATCGAAAAGTTTTGGGAATGGCTATCAAGCGAGGCACCGCGCCTGGCAGACATAAATAAAATGCGCGGAATGCAATGACTTCCCCAGTTTCAGTCTATAGGTTGTGCAAAGGGCCGTCGAGTAGCGTTTGTCACATCACGGTATGCAGAATGTCATATTCGGCCGAACACAACACAAAACCCCATCCGCCCGGTATAATGACATTGCATTCGTCAAACAGCGTACCGGAGAACAGCATGGCCTTACATCCTCTGGCGGGAAAACCCGCCCCTCGTGAACTTCTCACCAACATTCCACGACTCGTTTCTGCGTATTACAGCAACACACCCGACCCAAACGACATTACGCAACAGGTCGCGTTCGGCACATCAGGCCATCGCGGCACCTCGCTGGAAAACAGCTTTAACGAAAACCATATCCTCGCCATCAGCCAGGCGATTTGCGAATATCGGCAAGCACAAGGCTACACCGGCCCGCTCTATCTGGGCATGGATACCCACGCCCTTTCCGAACCCGCGCTGTCAACGGCCATCGAAGTGATGGCGGCTTACGGCGTTGAGTTATTTATTCAGGCCGGGCGCGGCTACACACCCACGCCGGTCATTTCACACGCCATTCTCCAGCACAATCGTGGTCGCAAAACAAGTCTGGCAGACGGCGTTGTGATCACGCCATCGCACAATCCGCCTGACGACGGCGGCTTCAAATACAACCCCCCCAGCGGTGGCCCGGCAGGCGCGGAGATCACGTCTGTCGTGCAAAATCGCGCCAACGCCATCATTGCTGACGGTTTGAAAGCAGTCAAACGCATGCCGCTGGCACGTGCCATGCAACTGACAACGACCCACGAATACGACTATGTTACCCCCTATGTTGCCGATTTGGAAAACGTCGTCAACATGGCTGCAATCGCTGACGCCGGTCTCAGAATCGGCGTCGATCCTCTTGGCGGTGCCGGCATCGCTTACTGGGATCCCATCGCAGAGCGTTATGGCCTCGACATGGAAGTCGTTAACCGTGCCGTCGATCCGACGTTCAGCTTCATGACTGTGGACAAGGACGGCAAAATCCGCATGGATTGTTCGTCACCGTATGCGATGGCGAGCTTGATCGGCCTGAAAGATCGGTTCGACATCGCTTTTGGCAATGATCCGGATTACGACCGGCACGGCATCGTGACGCGCAGTAGCGGCCTGCTCAATCCGAATCACTATCTGGCCGTGGCGATCAGCTATTTGTTCCAGCATCGGCCGAATTGGTCTCCTGTCGCTGCAATCGGCAAGACACTCGTCTCCAGTTCCATGATCGACCGTGTGGCCGGGGCAATCGGCCGAAAACTGGCCGAAGTCCCCGTCGGCTTCAAATGGTTTGTCGATGGCCTGGTCGACGGTTCCTATGGCTTCGGCGGCGAAGAAAGCGCCGGCGCATCCTTCCTGCGCTTCGACGGCACCGTGTGGACAACCGACAAAGACGGCATCATCATGGATTTGCTGGCAGCCGAAATTACCGCCGTGACCGGCAAAGACCCGGGCGAGCATTACCGCGACCTCGAAGCCCGATTCGGCAGCCCCGTCTACAAACGCAGCGACGCACCTGCCAACCGGAAGCAAAAAGCGGTGTTGTCAGCTCTATCGGCCGAACAAGTAACCGCATCCACGCTTGCCGGAGAACCGATTGTCGCCAAACTGACCCACGCTCCCGCCAACGGTGCAGCCATCGGCGGGCTGAAAGTCGTCACCGAAAACGGCTGGTTTGCTGCACGTCCGTCTGGCACGGAAGACATCTACAAAATTTACGCCGAAAGTTTCAAAGGCGAAGACCATCTGGCTGCAATTCAGAGAGAAGCACAGCAAATAGTCAGCGCGTCTTTTGCCGATGCGGGCATGTAGGCAGCCATAAGCCTGCATATGCACACCAGGAGCGAAACGCCGTCCGCCGTCGACATCGCCATTATCGGCGGCGGTGCTGCCGGTTTGATGGCCGCCATCTGGGCCGGGCGAACGGCACCGCAACAACGCATCGTCGTGCTGGATGGCGCTCACAAGTTAGGTGCGAAAATCCTCATCGCCGGAGGTGGACGGTGTAACGTCACGCACGAGCACGTCAGACCTGACGATTTTGCCGGCGGTTCCCGCAACGCCATCAAAAACGTGTTGCGCCGTTTTGATGTGCCGGAAACGGTGCAATTTTTTGCCGAACTGGGCGTCACACTGAAGCGCGAAGAGACCGGCAAGCTGTTTCCGACGACGGACAAGGCACGTACCATCCTCGATGCATTGCTCGACGCCTGTGCCGCAGCCGGCGTCACCATCTATCCCGCACATCGCATTGAAACCATAGACAAACAGGCAGACGATTTCGCGCTGTGCGGGCCGTGGGGTCATATGTCAGCCAAACGCGTCGTGCTAGCGACCGGCGGCAAAAGCATACCCAAAACCGGTTCCGACGGCCATGGTTACACCTTGGCGCAGCGACTCGGTCATTCGGTGACGCCACGCCTCTTGCCTGCGCTCGTGCCGCTCTTGCTGCCTGAGGGTCATTTTGTCCACGAGTTGAGCGGCGTCACCCTGCCCACAACGCTGACCGTGCTCAGTAGCAGTGGCAAACGGTTGCACAGTGACACCGGTTCGACGTTGTGTACCCATTTTGGTCTGTCCGGGCCGGCTGTGCTCAATGTCAGTCGTCACTATCTGAGCGCGTTGGCAGAAGATGCGGACGTCGCGTTGGCGATCAATTGGCTGCCTGAGATGCAGTCACATATGCTGGACGACCTCTTGCAGGGCATCGGCCGAAAAACCATCTACACGACGTTGCGCGACTTACTGCCGGATCGCCTTGCTTGTTTGCTATGCGAAAAGTGTGGCGTTGATCCCCAGACACCCGGTGATCAACTGACACGCGTGCAGCGCAAAGCATTGGTAACTGCCTGCACGCAACACAAGTTGCCTATCAGCGGCAATCGGGGCTTCAACTACGCCGAGGTAACTGCCGGCGGCGTGCCACTCGACGAAATCGTACTCAAAACGATGGCGTCGCGCCCCTGTTCCGGCCTTTATCTCTGCGGTGAACTGCTCGATGTGGATGGACGCATCGGGGGCTTTAATTTTCAATGGGCGTGGGCAAGCGGCTATGTGGCCGGTATAGCGGTGGCGACTGTCGCATGAAGCATTGGCAAACCACGCTCGGCTTGACGCGTTCGCTGGCGATGTATTACGGACCGCTTCCGGTGCGGCAGCGGCGATTGCGCCGTTTCTACGGGCAATTCATTGGTCGCGGGAGCCTCTGTTTTGACATTGGCGCTCATGTTGGCAATCGTGTCTGGCTATGGGCAGGGATGGGCGCACGCGTGGTCGCGCTGGAACCGCAACCCGCGTGTATGGCCGTGCTGCAACGCTTCTACGGCAATCGGCCGAACGTAACCCTCGTCGACAAGGCCGTCGGTGCGCAAGCAGGAACCTTGCCCCTGCACATCAGTTCGCGAACACCAACCGTAACGACGCTATCGGCCGAATGGATCGCCACAGTTAGTGAAGATACCGCGTTTGCATCTGTGGAATGGGATTCGGCCGAAACCGTCACCGTCACCACACTCGACACTCTAATTGCCCGGTTCGGCGTTCCCGACTTCTGCAAAATCGACGTGGAAGGGTATGAACTGGAAGTATTGCGCGGCTTGTCGCAACCACTTCCCGCACTGTCGTTTGAATATCTGGCAGCGAATGAGTCACTCGCCGTGGCCTGTGTTGAACGGTTGTTGGAACTGGGCGTTTACCGATTTAATTGGTCGCGTGGGGAATCACATTGCTGGGAATCGGCCGAATGGCTCACTGCACAAGAGATAATCGGCCGAATTGAAATGTTGCAACCGGGTGCCGGCTCCGGCGATGTGTATGCACTGCAGATGTCATGACAACATCATGCACTCGTTCATCAGCTTGACAGGGCGCTGAGAATCGTCGGCAACAACTGTTTCTTGCGCGAAACGACATCCGGCGCATCCAGTGTACCGTCCGGCAAATGGGGATATGGCAGTTCATCCAGACCCGGCACACGTCCGGACAACACAAGCCGGCTCGACCCCAACACTATGTCTGTGACCATCAGCATGACGAAACCGAGTCCGAACCGCTCCCGCTCAGCATCCAAAGCATCACGCAACGGTTCGAGATGATCGACCAGTTCGACGAGATTGGTTACTTCCACCTGCGCCACGCCAAATTTGACACCTGATGATTCGTAACGCTTGAAATCGGCCGAAACCACATCAGCCGGTTCACGCGTTCCCAGTCCTGCTCCAGCCCGTAACAATCCATCGGCAAAACTCTCCAGCGTCTCATCTGCCAACGGCGAACCAGGCACCAATGCCCAGCGGCTCAACCGTCGTGCCATGGCGTGGTCGCGTTCCGTCGTCGTTGGCGAACTAAGCAACAACGTATCCGAAATCAAGCCCGCCAGCAACAGACCCGCCAGCACCGGCGGCGCACTCAAGCCGGCAGCATAAATTCGTTCAGCCACCAATGTGCTCGTGCTGCCAACCACATCAACCGTAAAGCGAATCGGCATCCGCGTCGATGCATTGCCCAAACGGTGATGATCCAGTATTTCTTCCAGATCAGCCTCATCCAACGCCGCCAACGCCTGATCAGGCTCGTTGTGATCAACGAGAATCAAGTTGATGCGCGGCGGGTTGAGGGCTTCACGCTGCCAACAAACACCGACATACGCCCCTTCTTCATTGACAACAAAAAACGCATCGCGCTCTTCCCGCAATATGCGCGGCAACGAATCGCGAATACGGCTGCCCATGTGAAATTTGGGTACATTCACATCGCACACGTCGCGGCACGACCTGTTCAGCAGTTCACGGACGCGCAATTCTTCATGGTGGGCATGTGTGCCAATCGTCTCAATGAGAAATCCGGTCAGACTTTGGGCTGTCACCATACCGTAAGGCGTGCCGTTTGCATTGAGTAAGGGCGCAACACCGCCGGTACGCGCCGCGATTTGCCACGCTTCGCGCAGGGGTTGATCAGGCGTCGTTGTATCGACGCGGTGCATGATGACATCGAAATTGGGTGACGCATCACGCATATACAACGGCGGCTCCAGTTCCAGTTTGCTCAACACCCAGCGCGTTTGCGGATTGAGGTGACCGGCACGTGCTGCGACGAATTCACCCTGGCGCGTATTGTTGAGCAGCCAGGTATAGCCCATGGCCGATGCCACGGCGTCCGTGTCGGGATTGATGTGGCCGATGACGAATGTTGCTGTATCGCGTTTCATGATGCGGTTCTCAACAGTTGGTGGGTAGCTGACGACCAAATGCCGCCCATCTATACTCGGATACCTTCATGGGTGCCGTATAGTTCGTCGCGTCTGCGCTGCACCGAGTCATCGCTGACGTATTCTTCGAATGACACGACTTTGTCGATGACACCATTGGGCGTAATTTCGACAATGCGGTTGGCGATGGTTTCAACGAACTGGAAGTCATGTGATGCAAACAAGACAACTTCCGGAAAGCGAATCAAGCCGTCGTTGAGTGCTGTAATTGCTTCAAGGTCGAGATGATTGGTGGGTTCGTCGAGGACGAGGACGTTGGCCCCGCTGAGCATCATGCGCGACAACATGCAGCGCACGCGCTCACCGCCGGAAAGCACGTTCGTTTTTTTCAATGCTTCGTCGCCGGAAAAGAGCATTCGGCCGAGAAAGCCACGCAGAAATGTCTCACTGGTATCGGCCGAATATTGTCCCAGCCACTCAATCAAATTCAGGTCACCTTCGAAAAACGCACTGTTCTCCTTGGGAAAATAAGCCGGCGTTATCGTCGTTCCCCAGCGAAACTCACCGTAGTCAGGTTCAATTTCATCCATCAGAATTTCAAACAACGTCGTCTTTGCCAGGTCATTGGGGCCTACAAACGCAATTTTGTCACCTTGATTCACCACCAATGAAAAATCACGCAAAACCAGTTCACCATCAACAGTATGTGTCAAACTCTGTATCTCGAGAATTGTGCGCCCACAGGGGCGCTCCGGTGTGAACTCCACATACGGAAATTTGCGAGACGACTGCGGCAGATCATTAATAGAGAGTTTTTCGATCAAGCGTTTGCGCGATGTCGCCTGGCGTGCCTTGGACCGATTGCGACTGAAGCGTTGCACAAATGCCTGCAATTCCTGGATTTTGTCGTCCCGTTTCTTGCGCTGGTTTTTGTTTTGCAGGGCCACCAATTGGCTGACTTCGTACCAGAAATCATAGTTGCCCACATAGAGTTTGATCTGGCGAAAATCTATATCGGCGATATGCGTACAAACGTTGTTCAAAAAATGGCGGTCATGGGAAACGACGATAACGGTGTTGTCAAAACGCGCCAAAAAATCTTCGAGCCAGGTAATCGTTTCCAAATCGAGTTGGTTGGTCGGCTCATCGAGGAGCAGAATATCCGGGTTGCCAAACAACGCTTGCGCGAGCAAGATACGCACTTTTTGTGCCGCTTCGAGGCTGCCCATACGCCGGTCGTGCAAATCGGTGGGAATACCGACACCTTCCAGCAACGCACCCGCTTCGGCTTCGGCTTCATAGCCGCCCAATTCGGCGAATTCGACCTCTAAATCGGCCGCACGCAGGCCGTCTACTTCGTCAAAATCGGGCTTGGCGTAAATGGCGTTGCGTTCCTGCATCAAGGCAAAGAGTTGGTCATGACCCATGATAACGGTATCGAGCACATTGACCTCGTCGTAGGTGAACTGATCTTGCTGCAAAACGGCGATGCGCTGGTTGTTGGGAATGATTACCTGGCCACTGGTCGGTTCAATTTCACCTTCGATGATTTTGAGAAAGGTCGACTTGCCGGCTCCGTTGGCGCCAATGAGACCATAGCAGTTACCCGGCAAAAAACGCAGATTGACGTCTTTGAACAATGTGCGCTCACCAAACGTGAGCGTCAATTCCTGAACAGTGATCATGACCTTTCCTGTCGTGATTCGGCCGAATTCGGCCGAACCGTTTATGTTTTGGGACTATATTGGCGCTTTAGCCATCGACTCAAGCCGCCCATGCCGGGCATCAGCACCCTTTCGGTGATATTGGCTTGATCCAGCTTGTCACGGATTTCCCATTTGAGCGCCGCTGGAATGATTATTTTACGCCAGATGTCCGGATGTTCATAGAGCCAATCATCAAGACGGGCACAAGCAGACGGCATGACCGAAAAAAAGGCGAATTGATTGACGATGCGATCATCCATGGAGGGCGGCTCAAAGAACAACACGTAATCCTGGTCGGCATACTGGTCAAATGTTTTGAGCGATTGTATAACACGTGACAACATTTCAACCGTGAAGACGTTGGCCCCTTCGGCCGATAATTCTCTCTGCAATTCCCTCGGTACTAAACGGTGCGCTTTTTCGTAATTGACAGCCCAGATTACGCCGTCACAATCTGATTTTTCGATATTGACCGTAGCAAAATGCATGGCGACAAACGGCGAATAGGTCCAATCCATCAACCGGGTCGGCAAACCGTAATGTTGGGCGACGGCCAGCCAATGCCAGATCGAATCGCCCTGTACCACTTCGCGATGCGCATATTTGCGAAAATTGCGCAGGAGATGGTTCTCCAACTCAGTATACGGTCCACCTAGCCGAATCAGTGTGGTCGCCAACGGATAGCTGGCTTCGGACAGACCGCGAAACGCAAACCGTGACCGAAATCGGCCGATGCCCGCATCCCACGAATCGGCAAACAAATGATCCTGCAAACTATTCCAACTATCAGCAACAATCTCATTCATGCGCCTATTGTAACATGAGTACAAGACACGCTATAGTTCTACCTAATCGAAGAGAACCACATGATGATCAATCCGACAGATGAGCAGAGATTAGCAGTGCGGCGGCGTCCAGGAGGCCGATCAGCAGTGATGAAACAAGCGTGGCGCAATCTCGCCTTCCTGCATTGGCGCGTACCTGCTGCAGCCATACAACGCACGTTACCGCCCGGATTGAATGTCGATATGTTTGACGATACCGCTTATATCGGCATCGTTCCGTTCTACATGCGCCGCATTCGGCCCCGTTTTTTGCCGCCTGTGCCCGGTTTGTCGTGGTTCCTGGAGACCAACGTACGAACGTATGTTTACGACCAAAACGGCGTTCCCGGCGTCTGGTTTTATTCGCTCGACTGCAACCAATGGCTTGCCGTCAAGATAGCGCGTCGTTTTTTCAAGTTACCCTACTTCCATGCCAAAATGACGGCAAATCGCCTCACGAAAAACGTCACCGTCACCTATCAGACGCAGCGGAAAGACGACACCAGCGCATCACAGTTTGTCTATCGCGGTATCGGCCCAATTGCGGTGGCGAAACCGGGTTCTCTGGAGTATTTTCTGGCGGAACGCTATGTGTTGTTTGCTTATTCGGCCGAAACCAACACCTTGTTCAACGGACGCGTCTATCACACACCTTACCCGCTGCAATCGGCCGAATTGCAGACATGGGATGCCCATCTGCTCGTCCTCAATGGTTTTGACGATCCCGCACGCCCACCTGACCACGTTCTCGTATCACCAGGCGTAAGCGTCGATGTCTTTGCGCTTGAAAATCAGTCGGCTTAAGACGCGCTCATACTCGTATCTACAATTGGGCAGAACGATTCAACACTGTAACATTGAACCAAATACAAGCTGGTTAAGGTCACCGGTCACTTTACAACGCAAAACGACTATGAAATCACGCAACGTCATCACGCTTTTTTTCGCTTTCGCACTATCTTTAGTGCTACTTTCTGTTGCATCCGTCTCAGCTGATCCGACACCACAACCGTTCTCAGGCGAACTACTTATGACTGAGGACAACCCGATCATCCTGCTGGCAGGAGAAACGGACGAAGACCTGGTTCCACTACGTTCCCAAGTGGACTTTGGGCGAGCGCCACAATCGGCCGTTATTCTCGTCAACTACATCGGTTCCTGGGACAGCCAGGCACGTAACGCGTTCGACTATGCTGTCAGCATTTGGGAAACACAAATCACATCGAATGTCCCCATCCTCGTTAACGCCGAATGGGCAGCACTTTCCCCCGGCATCCTCGGCGGTGCGGGGCCATATTACAATATCCGCAATTTCAGTGGCGCACCGCGGACCAACACGTGGTATCCGGCAGCATTGGCCAACAGCCTTGCCGGGTACGATTTGAACAGTAGCCTGCCCGACATTGCGGCCACGTTTAACAGCGCTTTCAGTAGCTGGTATTTTGGCACAGACGGCAATGCGCCCAGCAATACGTATGATTTTGTTACAGTTGTGTTGCACGAACTTGGTCACGGCCTCGGTTTCACCGGTACGATGGAGATAGATGACGGCATTTTCTCCAATTCGGCCGAATGCTTTGGTACAGCCGGTTATGGCTGTTGGGGCTACTTCAACGGTCAACCCACCGGCTCTCCCGCCATCTACGACACATTTACCGAAAATGGATCGGGCCAGGATTTGATCACATTTCAGAATCCGTCATTCACATTGGCGGCTCAGTTGCAGAGCAACAGCGTTTATTTCTTGGGGGCAAACGCACAAGCAGCCAACGGCGGCACGCGCCCACGCCTTTTTGCGCCGACACAGTGGATCAACGGCTCCAGCTACGCGCATCTCGACGAAAGCGCCTTTCCGCAAGGTACAGCCAATGCCCTGATGACACCTTATTTGAACAATGGTGAGGTGCTGCATTCACCCGGCGCAGTCACAATCGGCATCTTTCGCGATGTCGGCTGGAACGTTTCATCTGCTCCTGAACTGGAACCGCTGCCGTCATTCATGCTCCTGATTGGAGATTCCATTGTACCGGCTATCGATCTCTGGCAATACGTGGACGATCCGGACACCGGCGATGATCAACTCACTTTCAGCATGCAGACAACAGATGTGTTGGCCGGTGTCAGCATACGCAACAATCGCTACATCGACATCGAACCAATCCCTGATTTCCCGTTGCAAGCAGAGATCACTATTACAGTAGCCGATCCGCAAGGCAACACCGATTCGCAAAAATTCTCAGTATTTGTCGTCAGAGAGATCTTCTCAAACTACCTGCCCATGGCAATTCAGGAAGAGTCGTAATCTGACAGACATACCCGGCATCCGAAGTGTTCAATGGCAATCATACAGCAGTAAAGGTAGGATAGTGTAGAGGTAGTTCGCCGTCACGTATTGTCAATTCATTCTTTTCCATTCAAGTCTGCCAGACCAAATTTGACAAATCTGTGAGTGAGGCCTATAAAGTTACAGTCATGTTACATTTCTAAGGGAAGCAAATGCAGTTTGATCTATTTGAAAAACCGATACGCTTTGAGACGCACGCCGACTACATCGCTGCTATGATGAGCCTGACTGATGATCCATTGGCCCAGTTTGGCGGCAACATGGTGATTTATCGCGGCAATCCCGACGCCGACCTGATGATAATCGGTGAAGGGCCGGGTGCAGAGGAAGACCGGCTGGGTAAGCCTTACGTCGGCCGATCGGGGCAATTGCTGGACAAAATTCTCGAATCAGTCAACTTCGATCCGGAAAACGAGATTTACGTCACCAACACCGTTTTTCGTCGTCCGCCCAACAACCGCGATCCGCTGCCGGCCGAACTGGAATATTACGCACCATATTTGATGGAAGGGATTCGACTGGTCGATCCGAAAGTGATTCTGCTGACCGGGCGGTTCTCGATGCGCGTCGTTCTTAACGAACGGCAGGGCATTACGAAAGTGCGCGGAACCTGGTATCAACGCGAAGGGCGCTGGATCATGCCTATGTTTCACCCGGCGTATTTGCTGCGCAATCCACAGCGCACGCCCGGTTCGCCGAAAGCATTGACGTGGCAGGATATTCAGGCGGTGCGCCGCAAATACGACGAATTGATCGGGTAGCTAGGCCGGTCGGGGTCCAGGCAGTGACTTGTTGCCACGAGTACGCCAGACAAAACGCATCTTGCGACCCAATTGACGCCAACTCAGCGTAGCGTATTGCAGCATGAGTGCGGTGTCGAGATTTCGGCCGAATACCAGTTTGCCCGTAAAAATCGAGTCAAATGCTTCCGGCGAACTCGTTGTTACCAGCCGCCGGATGGCATAGCGGCGTGCGGAGCGGACCGGTAATGCGTCCATAACCTCATCCGGCACAGCACACCCTAGCGTCAGTTGTGTCGCCAGCAAGGCAGCAAACACAATCGCCGGACACCCATAATCCCGCGTTTTTGTCAGAAACAACTCCCAGTCAAGCTGTGCCGCACCGCGATTGACTGTCTCAGCCACATCGCAAAGCGCTTTGAGACGAAAGAAGCGTTTGCGACAACTGTTGATGCAGAGCGCGATCAGCATATCTTCCCACGACATGAGACGAATCGGCCGATTTTCCCAGTTGCCGCTCAATGAGTCGCGCCAAATGCGGTCAAAATCGACGCGCAACGTGGCGTTCATCGTGATGTCGTGATGGGTGTAATAATCATACTCGATATGCGCGTTGACCAGATCGGGCAAGATTTGCGCCAGTTCCGGAGCCAAAGACAGTTCATCGGGCACGGCGAAAACGATGTCAATGTCGTCCGACGTTGTGTACCACAAGTGATCATAAACCAGCACATCGAGTGCTGCTCCTTTGACCGGCATCACATCCACACCGTGCACCGCAAAAACGTCGAGCGACTGACCCAACACATTGCTGCGCCGGCGTTTCTCGGTCATGTTACGCATCGTCATCAGTTTGAACTTCTGTAGAACTGCGGGAGGCAGCACTGCTTCGGATTGCTGCAAATTACGACCGACGAGCGGCGCAACGCCGTGCAATCGCGCCCGATCAAACACCGATTCCCAGTCAATGGTACCGTCACCGACGATGGATTGTATTTGTGCAGTATGCTGTGGAAGAAGGTCCTGCCGTGTACAAAGGTAAAGGAGTTGTGTTTCGGCCGATACCATGGGTCTTACGAACGGCGTCGATTGAGAAGATGACCGGCAACGCGCAAAAAGGCTGCTGAAACGGCGAGCAAGGTGTCGCCGATGCGTTGTATCGGCCGATAATAGCGCGACCCGACGCGCTCACGCTTCCATTCGCGCAAACGAGAGTAGGGTATTGCCCACGCCAGCATAAATAAAGCCAGAAATCGGCCGAATAGACGCCACGCTTGCGTATCCAGCGCGCGTTCCATGTCTTCGCCCCGTTGCATGGAAAGCACCCGTCCCAACACATCGGATGCAGCAACCGGCGCATCGAGATGGCGCACGTTGTCACCTTTGGTGATAAACAACGGCGCAGCACGGTCGCCTGCACGGCGCAGACAACGGTGAACGACCAAGCCGCCATGCTGACGAAACACGAGAATGTCACCGCGGCGAATGTCGCGCAAGCCGTGTTCGATGCGCACCACATCCCCTTCATGCAGCAGCGGCTTCATGCTGTTGCCACGTACAGGAATGAGATTGGTTTCGGCCGAAGCCGCCCACTGTCGCAATGTTACATCAACAACAGTGGACGGTACTTCTCTCTGCGGTGTGGACATGCCGCTATTTTATCACGATCGGCATATACACCGTATTGCTGTCCGAACTTGTCTCTGTCGTAAACGTCAGCACAATCGGTGCCGTCATCGCATTTCCAGCCACATCCTCTGCACCTGCCGCAATTTCAACCGTATACGTCGTATCCAGGCTCATACCACCGACAGGTGTCAACGTCATGACACTCTTGTCATCGTTCCACCCACTGGCAAACGGAATGTTCGGATCGAATGATGCAACAACTGTCGCCGTATTCATTGGTTCGCTAAACGAAACGAGAATCTGCGCTGTCGTCGGCACTGCATCGAGCGGTGGATCACCCACAATCGACATCACACCTGTCGGAGGCGTCGCGTCGTCTGAAACAGTGGTGAAACTAAACAAGGTCTGTCCGGTCAGAGCGTTCCCGGCCAGATCCGTACCGTTGACTTGCAACGTATACGCCTGGACCGGCGCGAAGTCAATCGGATAGTTCAATGTCAACTGTGTTCCTGACCAGGAGCGGCTCGGAACTCCAGCATTGTTTGGTGTCAATTGTAGCGTAATGGACGCTGTATTCATCGGTTCGCTGAAAGTCAATTCCAACAGTGCATCGAGCGCCGTCTGTGTTGGATCACCGCCGGAAACATCGAAGCTCACAGTCGGCGCAACATCATCCGGGTTAATCGTGGTGAAATCCAGCCTGACCGGCGTGTTGAGCAATTGATTACCGGCCAGATCCTCTCCGGCATCTACGGTGAATGCATAAGCCTGATTAGGCGCATACTCTTCGTCCGGTGTAAATGTCGCAATGTGCTCCGTCGCATCCCAGGATATCGTGCCCGGAACTGAAGGCGAAAGCGTCGTAAACACGCTGCTCGTATTCATTTGCTCGCTGAACGTCATGATAATTGTGGCATCAAGCGGCACATCATCTGTCTGTCCACCTTCTACTTCAATCTCCACTTGCGGCGGTACTGTGTCAACGTTGGTTGTAGTGAAAGTAACTGAACGCGGCGTAGCCATCTCATTGCCGGCCAGGTCAACGGCATTGAGCACAGTGAATGTGTACGTCTCATTTAGATCAAAAGCTTGCAACGGATGTTGAAACACTGCCACCGATCCCAGGTTCTCCCAGACTAGCTGTCCTGCAACAGGTGGTGAAATAGTGTATTCAACAGTGGACGTACGGACAATTTCAGTAAAGGTCATGATAATCGAGGCATCAAGCGCCACATCAACCAGAGCACCACCTTCAACGCCTACTGTAACATCGGGAACGACCGTGTCCGTTGTCACAGTAAACGACCATGTATTCGTGGCGGGATCAACTGGTATCCCGAAACGGTCGTTTCCATTGACCGTCAACGTCAGCAACGAACTATGGGTAAAGTTGTTGTGCGTAAAAGTAACTGTCTTATTGTCTGCATCCCAGCTAGGCGTGAATGTAATACCAGGTGCGCCAGTAAGCGTCACGGAATCGGTGTCCATTTCTCGGTCAAACGTGACGCTTACATTTTTATCGAGTGCAACGCCAGTTGCGCCATTGGCCGGATCAGTTGATGTTACTTTAGGTGCATCAATGGGCGCGCCTAATTGTGTGTATGGATCGCCGAACAAGATGTACGTTTCAACCAATTCACTCCAGGCCGTACTGCTGCCGTAAATCTCGTATTTGGCAGCTGTTGTTGCTTCACCAAGATAGAGTAGGTCTTCCGTAAACAATGCATCATAGAGGTCTTCGGTAATGCGTGTGTGACCGGTAGAGTATCCTAACCAACTGGGAGCCCAAACGGCAACAGCACCGGCATCTTGTTCGCGAACAAACGCTTCAGACATGGAAAGGTTGTCAACGGAGATGAAATAGCCGTTGAGACAGTCGCCAATGGTCACAAATGTATATTTGCCAATGTTGTTCAATTCGGACACGTTGTTGCGATGCCAGAAGTTGCCACCATGTAGCCAGCTTCCCCACCGCTCGACGTTGCCGTGACCAGTATAGTGCACCATGAGCGATCCGGCGTCGATGGTGTCGATAATATCGTTGATGATGTCGCGGGTCTCATTGATACCTGGAAGATAATCGCCTGCATAAATGCGATTGGCGGTGACGTTGGCCGGCAGATGGGCTTGTACGCTCTCGCTGTACTGCTCAAAATTGATGACGGTATCGTCGTCGGCTACGAAGAGCGCATTTGAATTCCAGCTTGAATCAGGCGGATTGACCGTGTAGTCGATAATTTTCTCAACATGGTGGGAAAAAAAGACGGGATCGGAGGATGGAATTCGGCCGATATACATGTCCGGCAAAATATCTGATCCAACGATAGAAACCAGCCAATTGTCTGATGGAGCCTGACCCTCATTATTGAGCACTTTATCCGCCTCAATAATCTTCGTCGGCACGTACTCCCGGAAAGTCGTCAAATTCAAGTTATTCTTATAATCATACGTCGCATCACCAGCCAGCACCACATACAGAGGCGCCGGTTGCGCCCAATTATCGTACGCATAGGTCAGGAAATCTCTTACAGCCTGTGGATTGGGTATCCCAAAGTTAAACTCGTTGTAGATAGCGGCAATCTCAACAACGGCCACACGCAACCCGTCAGCAGTGCGCTGCACAGCAAGCGGATCCACCTCATCGATCAACGACGTTGGTGTAATGATGATGTAATCTGCACCGTTGGTTGTCGATTGCCAATTCGTCGGTACAAACCCTTCAATCGCGGCAGGCGTCTTGTATTTTGCCGTCGTCAGTGCATAGTATTCCGATTTTGACGTTGTCGCTAGTTCTGCATTGAAGCGCCACGTCGATCCCGTTGCGGTTGTAGTGCCATTTGTGACCCGTTTGACTGTGTTTGTATCAGTCACATCGTACATCTCAATCGTGCTGGCCGTGAAGTTGGTCAACTCAAATTGGACAGTTCCCAATGAATCCGGCGGTTCAAAGGCAATCACATCATTTTCCGCTTTGTAGGCGGCGTGGTAATCGATCTCGATCCAGTTGACGTAGAATTGATGTGACCCTGTGCCACCGTCATAAGCTTCTACCTTGATGGTATTGTTTCCGCTCAACAACAAGCCGTTCGGCAGAGCAATGTTGTGTACAAAAGAGATTTGCCCACTCCAAATCTGTGAATCGACCAGATTGCCGTTTATGTAAATGCGCGTGCCGTGATTTGCAGAGGTGTATCCCTTCAGTTCAACGCGCAGCATAACATCGTTGCTGTCGGCGATAGGTGGTAGGACCACGGTGTAATCACGTGTTGCCGGTATGCCGCTTACCAGGGCACCCAGGCGACCATTCCAAAACCAATGATCCTGATCGTGGCCGTTTGGCATATCCCACCAGTAGCTGGAATTCACTTCGGCATGGTGTGTGGCTGAAAAACGCTGTGCTATCGTGGCGCCGCTAGGTGCTCCATTGACAGTGCTCATGCGCTGTCCATTGAAACCACCCCAGGTGACTACATAGTTGTTGCGGCGGGTAAATTCGTCCTCGTATGCTTCTCCATAGAAAATGACCTTGTCACCAGGATCAAATGACCCGTCTGATTCGCCGGTAACGCGCACACGGGTCTCGATACCTCGATTGTGCAGTTTGATAGTGCGGGGATCGATGCCGGCGGGATCGATACCGGCATTGGTGAAGTCGGTACGCGTGATCTGATAAATGCCACTTTCCTGGACACGCACGTTAAGCGCTGTCGGTACGGCTTGAGGGGCACGCAGGGGTGCCGGGACATTGGCGGGTTTTTCGGCCGATTGGGGACGATCCAGCGCTTCGTAGTTCAACAAAGTTGCTGCCAATGTGCGCTCAAACTCCGGAGCCACAACTGTCGGCGCGACTTGCATCGTATTTGCATCCCAGGTCAGTTCTACACGCAACGTTTTGGAGACACGTAACTCACCGGTAACTGCATTGTATTGGAATGGGTTGAATTGAATTTGGGCAAATGCCTGATCACGCAAATAGCCTGTATCAGCGACGATGACTGGTGCTGCCGGGTACATAGCATCCGTAGCATAGTGGGCTGCATTCAGCATAAAGACAGGCGTCAACGATTGGGGAGCCGATGGATCATCACTGACGTTGGTGCGTTGATAGGCCGGCGCCGGTTCGATATAGAACCCGGTTTTGTCTTCCACTTCTTCCGCCACGATGCGCACTGACACACCTTCAGCCGTGGGGACACCGAGCATGACACCGGCAATCGGCAATTGAGGTAATCCCGGCTCATTGGTCAACTCCATATCAGCGATCTGAATCGAATGAAATGTCGCACCATCATGCGTTGTCGTGTCGATGGTATAGTCACCGACGACCAGGTCGAGAACGATCCCATCTGAGTCTGAACTTATCAAATGGATGCCCGGCACAGTTTCGGCCGATTCGGCAGCATCCTGTGTCGCAAACGACATGAGCAACACGATACATGCGGTTAGTGCAAGCAGAAATATAAACTTGGCGCGATTCATGGGAATTCTCCTGATCAAGTTGGCAACTTGACCCATCACTGAAAAAAATTTTTGTGGGAAAAAGCAATCAGGTCATTTGTAACGAACGCGTAGTCCAAAAATGCCATCCGGCGTGCCGGAGTTAGGACTGAGGGCAACAACGCTCAGTTTATCATGCTCAAAACGCCACAACCATTGAAGTCGGAACCTCTGATGGGAGCTTAATCTAACTTTCAGATCGCTGCGGGAGTTAAATTTATGCTACGCCAAAGCGTGTTGGAATCCAATATGGGGAAACAGGCAGGGATTTACGGTTTAATTACCGTGCAATCGCATCGATCAACGCAACCATGTCATCCAATCGGCCGACGCGTAGTCGATGGCATTGGGCATTCTTGACCATACCGGCCAGGTCAACATACAACCGGGTACTGCTGCCGCCATAGGCATCGCTAAACAGCTTCGATTGGTGACTGCCCTTGAATTGCTTGAGCAAATGGGTGATCGTGCCGCTCTTGGAAACGGTTTCCAGACGGGGTTCTCGGCCAAATTCAGGCTGTTCAGGTAAATCTGTCGCCAATTCGATAATGAAAACACGACATGTGTGCGACCAATGGTAAAGATGTGCTACGGCATCAGCTTTGTGTGTCACGGTCATATCCAATTGAGGATGCCCTTCCCGTTCGGCAACAGCCAATGTCACCAGACCCGGCGTCGCTTGCAACGCCAGCATAAATTGCGGATCGGCTCTGTCAATGACAACGGTCAGCGCATAGGTGGTCGTCTCTTCATCCTGCCGCAAACGGGAATGACCAGTGTCGTCATGCAATATGATGATATGTCCGATGGGAGCGGGTCGGCCGATACAATCGGGGCGGAGTTCTTCGACGTCGAGCAGCAGCTTGTTGCGCCATATGATCCCTTGCTCGCCTGTGATCACAGGGTATCCAGCCAGAGACAACGTGCCGGGACGGATGCGCAGGCTGCGCGGAAACGGATACACACGACGATCATGACGACTCAGCGGCGCGATGTCATCAGAGAGAAATGAAAAGCCGTATTGCAACAACTTGAGCACGAGTGTGGTTTTACCGTGAAAAGAATCGGCCGAAAACAGCAAGGCTTCGCCATTACGCGCGACGACACCGGCATGGATAAGCAAATGCGATTGGATGTGGCGCATGATTGTCGCCAATACCATTTCAAACACAACACCATCGCGCACCAATGCGGGCAAATTGAGCGGCCAAACATCCCCATCCAGCACAAGCACCGGTTGACCGTATTTGTTGTCGCTGCCGGTCAGTATTTGGAAGTGCAGATCTGCTTCGGTCAATTCATCGACTTGAAAATGACGGTACATCAAACCAAAAATGTGCAGAAATTCGGCCGAATCAGTCTCTACCAGTAACGCGGTGTCGTAAAAACGAAACGCGACACGCTGTACAGCCGCATCGCGTTGATTAGCTCGATCCCCCAGCCGCATTTTCGAGGTCATAACACCGCAATTGTAACAAAAACAGCAAAGGCCCGACAAACGGGTGCTTGCCGGGCCTTTACTATAGTTACCGTGTTTGACTACGATACAGCTTGAGCTGTTCCCAACTCTTCGCGGATTTCCGCGTCACTATATGTGGTCACTTCCGGTGTTTCATAAACTTTCTCTGTCATAAGTCACTCTCCTTGTTTGCTTGCGCAATGATTGGGTTGGTACCGATAACAACATTATAAATGAATCGGACAGGAATTCCAACAGCGCTGGAATTCCCGATCCAACTATTTATTCTACGCCTTACGACGCGAGACAAACGCACCACCAAGCAGGGCCACAGCCAGGACAGCGACCAACACCAACGGCAACGCCGTGCTGCTGCCACCACCAAAGCCGGACAAACCAGCCGAAGTCGGCGCTTGCGTCACCGCTTCCACCGGGCCATGGGCAAACGTCGTGCCATCCGTCGCCACCGCTTCTACCCAGTAGTAGAAGATACCGGCACCGACCGCACTGTCCGTGAAGCTGTACGACGCACCGGCACCAGCCGACGCCGTACTCGCAATCAACGCACCGTTCACCATCTCACCCAGCGCATCGGCCGACACACTGCGATAGACATTGAAGCCCGCATTCGCCACTTCCGCAGCCGTCTCCCAGGCCACCGTCACCGACCCGTCCGCATTCACCGTCGCGCTCAGGTCCGCCATCTCGACAGCCGTCGGCGGTTCCTCAACCCACAGTTGCAGCAAGACCGTCACCAACGGATTCTGGGGGTCATTGCTCTCGACACACAACGTGCCTTCATACTCACCCGGCAGCAAACCGGTCGAGTCAAACGTCACCGTCACCGTGTCACTGCCCATCGCCGGCGTCGTGCCCATATCCGGCGCAACCGAAGCCCAGCTGATGTCCGAAGCCACGTCACAGACCTCCGGCGGTGGCGGCGTGCCACCCTCGATAGCCAGGAACGAAAGCTGCGTCAAACCGCCCGGTACCGCTGAGCCGAGGATACCCTCAAACTGCGTATTGCCGTTGCCCAGATTCACCGAGCGCAGCTCAGCCTGGAACGTACCACTGTTGAAGGCTGCCATGTACATCGTGCCGGAGGCTGAATCGTAATCCATCCCCTGACCGAAGTTGGCATCGAACCCAATCGAGCCGATCACCGTGCCCGCACCCGTCGCCGGATTGACCGACAGCAGCACGTCATTGACGATGTCATAGGTGTACAAATCACCGGCATCCGTAAACGCCAGCGCGATCGCCGCCGGCGCATTGGTCACCGTACCCACCGGTGTCGCCGTCAGACTGCCAAAGTCAACCGTGTACAGGTTTGACGACGCGACATCGGTCGTCACCACGTAGAAGACACCGGTGTTCGGGTCTTGCGACATACCACTGGGGTCTTGCGCAAAGCCGGCCACAGGGCCCAACGGGGTGATGACACCCGTCATCACATTGGCTTCATACGCCACCTGTCCGTCGAAGAAGTAAACGTTGTCCGTGCCGTCATCCATCGCACCCGCGCCGGGGAACGTCGTCCAGACATACGGCGCCACAGGCGTCAACACTTCCGGCACATCCAGGTCGAAGCCGTCGAAGTTATTCGTCTGCGTTTCCGTGCCGTAAGCCATCGAGCCGAGCAGCGCGTTCAAGCCGGGGCCTTTGCTCACCGGGGCATTGGCAGCCGCCGGTGGTGCACCGGCCGACGCAGCGTACGGGCCACGCGGGAAGTTGCCGTCGCTGGCCGGAATGGCCGGGAAGGCGGCATCTTCGTAGATGTTCCAGTCGAGGTCGGCATCACCCAGGTTGTTGATGTTGAACGTCTCATCGTTGGTCGTGTTCGTCTGTTGTGACGAGTGGACCGTGTCCGGGTCGACTTCGATGATCGGTCCGACACCGGCATCAGCACAGGTCAGCGACACGTCGTCGACTTGCGCCCACCAGTCCCAGCCCAGGCCGGCATAGCGGAAGCGCACGAGGACGTTGGCGTTGCCGCCATAGCTGCTCAGGTCAACGGAGGCGATTTCGTTGTGGTCACTGTTCCACGACAGTTCGCTCGTCCAGGTGGCACCGCCGTCAGTGGAGACTTCCACCGAGAACATGTCGCCGCCGGACGCGTCGATGTCGTTGTAGTTGACCGCAAAGTCGAGTGAAACGGAGTTGTAACCAGTCAGGTCGATGGCGTTGGTCACCAGCGAGGTGTCGTACGGATCGCCGGGGACGTTGGTCTCGTCGGAGTCAGCACAGGCTGCTTCGCCGCTGCCCAATGTCTGGTTGCCGCCGTTGTCGCATGCTGCCAGGTCGTCGGTTGTCGACCAGTAGACGGTGCCGAACGGGGTGTCAACCGACCAGCTTGCCGGCAGACCGCTTTCGAACGCGATTGGATCGTTGTTGCAGACGAGGTCGGCACCAACCGGTGTCTCGACGGTCAGTGAGACCGGCACTTCGACCAATGGGGTGACCGGGTCGTTGCTCTCGACGCACAGGGCACCTTCGTACGTGCCGTCGGCCAATCCGGTCGAGTCAAAGGTCACGGAAACGGTGTCTGTGCCTGCCGGTGGCGTCGTGCCCATGTCGGGGGCTACAGAGGCCCAGCCGATGTCTTCGGGGGCATCACATGCCTGTCCACCACCACCCATGGTGGTGTCACCGGTCACATTCATGACGATGTGCATACCCGGGAAGCCCAGGTCGCCGGTCGGCAGTGGTTCCGGTACGCCACAGGCAGCTGCGGCCAGATAGCTCGGGCCTGTCTGTCCGTCCGGATTGGAACCGATGAAGAAGCTGTTGCCTGTTGTCTGGCCGTCTGGTGTGAAGATTTCCACGACCAGGACGGAACCGGCCGGCGCTGTGCCGGTGACAGACGCTGTCCACAGGGTGAGGGATTGGTCGCTCACGGTGGTGTCGGTGCTGCCGATTGGCGTCAGGTTGCCGAAGGTCAACGGCGCATTGGGGTCGGTAAGGGTGTACAGGTTGACGCTGATCGGCTGGCTGCCGGTAGCGCCCAGTGCCTGTTCGATGCCGATCTCCACTTCGGTGACGTCGAAGTTGTCGGTGATGCCGAACGAATCGAGGTCAAAGACGCGCAGGTAGCTGTTGTCTGTGTGCAGTCCGCCGGCGTTGCAGGAGACTGAGTTGAACTGGACGATGTTGTTGGTCGCCGAGTGGGTGATGGTGACCAGGTCGCGGTTGGCCCGGCTTTCCGGTGTCGCGCGGACGCCTGTGCCGGTGCCGGCTGCGGCCAGTCCCGCTACGCCGTTGGCACCTACGGTGGCAATCTCACGACCCGCGCTGACAGGGCGCATGACGGAAGCATCTTCGTAAATGCTCCAGTCGAGGTCGGCACCGCCGACGTTGCTGATGTCGAGGTCTTGCATGGTCGTGGTGTCTGGCGGCTGTGTCGCGGCCAGTGAACCGGGGTTGACTACGATGATCGGATCTGTCCCGCCACCACCGCAAGCAGTGTAAGCGAACTTACCGATGTATGTACCCCATCTGGCACTACCCGGAATATCTTTGCTGTATTCGCCGAGATACCAGAATGTTTGACCGTCGGGATCGATGGTCATGCCGGTGTAGTCACCCCAGCGGCGTGGGACAGAGTCAAACGCCGTGTAAACAATCTCGCCGGCTTTCAGTTCAGCTTCGGCACCCAGAGTGCCAAGCGGATCGCCGCTTTCACGGCCATTGAACCAAATGCTGGGCCACATGGATGTACTGCTCTTGGTGTAGCCCATCGCCATGTCACCACATTCGTTGACAGCCAAGTCGGGGAAGATACGATACTCGCCATTGCTGGCGTAGACACCAGCTTGAACAAGGCTCGGTGCAGCCGGGATCAGATCAATTTCACCCCAACGTGCACAGTTAACTGTACCGCCACCGGGGTTACAACTGATGGAGTCTGTGATCCAGCCAGAGTCATTGCGGTATTCAAACATGCGGTTACGCCAGTCATTGGCTTGAATAGCGGAGCCACCTTGCTGCGGTGTGTTTACAGGGAGGCCACCAGCAACACCAGTTGCTGCACACATGTCTATTGACGATGCAATTACAGGGGCTGCATTGCCGATGTCCCAGCGCCAGACTTGCGAAGTACAGCCATCGTAGATATCCGTAACGAAGTAATGTACATCACCCCATGCCGGCCAGGTGCCTTGCAAGAAACCATGTAAATGAAGAGGTTGAGGTGTACCGTAGAGATCGGTTGTGCTGGCGGTAATCATTGTTACCGGATTGCCAGCATACAGATCAGCTTTGTCCATCGCCCAAACGCGACCTTCAAAGCCAGGTGCACCACCAAACTGGTTGGATCCGACGACAATGTAGTTGTCGCCAACGCCGGTGTGAGGATAGTCAAAGAATTGACCTGCAAAGGGGGTTGCAGGGAATTCGTAGAGATTCCAGACGCCTAAAGGATCGCCCGTAGTTGTGGCAGCAACACACATGTATTCGCCACCGCCATCCCAAACTTGCACGTATTGATCTTCTTCTTCATCGTAGACGACGTTTGGATCAAATGTACCGAATCCAGATGTACAACCGGAGAAATTGGCGAACAGATCATCGCCAAAAATAACGCCGGACAGGCTCGTCCCTGATTTGTCATATACTTCAAAGGATGAGTTGACGACAGCAATCAGGTGACTCGCGCCGGCAGCCATCTCCGGATCGGGCGGTACGCCAGTGCCGCCCTCGTTGAAATCGATGGAATCAAAACCACCTAACAACGCCGGAGCAGCGCCATCAACCTGGACATCAGCGTTCTGGACATTGCTATTGACCGGCGCACTCATGGCTTCGGCTTGCAAAGCAGTTATTTCATCATAGGTGAGACGGTAGTCATTGACATAATCTCTTTGCATTCCGCGTTCTTGCATCACAGCCGGGTCGCTCGACTGAACATCGGCGAGATTGACAGCAATTGGGGACACGGCAACGCTGTAGTCAGCTGCTTCGGTCTGGGTTAACGCGCCAGCGCCGGGAGCCGCCATTGAGCGCACAAGTCGCGAACGTGCTGTGGTTTCCATACCGACGCTTGCCGGCTGGACGAGTACAAATATGCCAGCCGCAAACATTGCGACTATTAAGGCAAATCCACCAAGTTTTTGTAAATTCATGGATACACCCCTCCTAAGAGTGTTGTCCTGTTTCAGGCTTATCAATAAAAAACACAAAACAGTTTGGAGAAGTCGAACAGGTTGTCTGCAATAGGTTTACTCCTTTTCGTCCGGTCTCGATAGGCTATTGATGATATTGACCTATCGATTGACAATTATTGTTACTGTTTGTGAAGACTCATGAGATGACTCTTCTGAAAAAACCGTAAACCATGACTTGCCTGTAGCGTCATGCATAGCGCAACGTGCACAGGCTATCGTATCGTTCACAGCTTTTGCGGTTTAGTCATGCTCTGTTTTGTGGTGCAGCTGTGGGTCTTCACATGATTCAGGCGAGAAAGAGCCTGATAAAGATTCCTGACGGCTGGCCAAACTCACTCTCGCATACGCCCCAAGCAAGTAAGATTGTATTTATTCGCCCAACCCTCATATGAGTGCAAGATTAAATATAGCAGTTGCCGACTCTTTCGTCAATATGTTGCACCGCTGTTTTGTGGTCCTTCGGCCGAATTTTTCCCGCAAATATTCGTTCAATTCAGGCTCAAGCCAGTAAGTTTTTTGCAGCCAACTCGGCAAGCAAGGTGCGAATATCGGCCGAAACATCAACGCCATCGGGAACTTTCCATTCAGCACGCAGATCAGCCTCGATTTGGGCAACAGAATGGTCTCCGTCACACCGCTGCCAAATGAAATAGGCCGTTGGACTCAGTGTGTGAACAAACGCGTGATCTGCGCTGACAAGCACAGCTTCATCGCCCATATCTTCAACGTCAACAGTGGGGTTTCTTTGTGGATAATCAATGTCAAGAGTCATATTGCAGAATTCATGTGACAAGAAGAACAGTCAACTCAATGCGGATACAGTTAACTATAGCGATGAGCATGGCGTGTGTAAAGCATCACGCCGATTTGCCGCTATACTTGTAGGGTAATCGTAGGAAATGCCGAAAATGACACATTCAGACAAAGCAGCTCTGCGTGGAGAACCGAGTTATGTGTGGCGTGCGGGTCAGGAGCGACGGCTTGCCATGATTCGTTCCTGGTCAGCAACTGATGGCCCCATTCTCGACAATGGATGTGGGCCAGGGGTTTACCTAAAAGCATTTGCACCTTATAGTCGCGCCCGCTTTGGTCTGGAGATTGAGCACGACCGCGCCTTTGAAGCGCTACCAAACGCTGAAGGCATTAGTGAAGGTGTAGGCGAGTTTTTGCCTTTTGCCGACAATGTGTTTGACCTTGTTCTCAGTAACGAAGTGATCGAGCATGTTGTTGACGATCAGTTGTACCTGAGTGAAATGGTTCGTGTGACGCGTCCGGGCGGACGAATTGTCATTTTCTGCCCCAATCGCTGGTATCCGGTTGAGCAACACGGCATTTATGTGCGTGGCACCTATCATTTCGGCAACAAGTGGCTGGTGAATTATCTGCCGAATGGATTGCGCAATCAGCTTGCTCCGCACGTTCGCACGTATACACGAGCAGGGCTGCGACGTTTATACGCTGATTTGCCGGTTTACGAGGTGCACCATAGCCGCATTTTCGGCGGCTACGACAATATTGCAGCAAGACGACCGCGCTTCGGCCGAATTCTCAAACGCATTCTCTATTCGGCCGAACAAAGCCCACTCAACGTGCTGGGACTATCCCATTTTCTGGTCCTGGAGAAATTGTAATCCGCTATTCCGCCAACAGCGTTTCAATGGCAGCCGCCGTTTCGGCATACGCCCCTTCACCAATATGGCGAAAACGGACATTGCCGTCGCGGTCGACTAAATAACGCGTGGGCCAATAGCGTTGATTCCACGCCGACCATGTCATGCGTGCGTTATCAATGGCGACCGGAAATTCGATTCCATGTTCCGTAACTGCTGCGCGGACGTTGTCGATATCGTGCTCGTAGCGGAACTCCGGGTAATGGACACTCAAAATCTCGAAATCGTCTCCGGCGTAGTCGGCATACCATTCATTCATGTATGGAATCACCCGTTTACAGTTGATACAGCCAAACGTCCAGAATTCAACGAGTACGACTTTGCCACGCAAATCATTCAGGGTTGATCCCGCATCGTTGTTGATCCAAACGTCATTATTGATTGGCGGCGCTGGGTAAAGTATGGGCAGAGGGAATGGTGTTGGCGTCGGGTCTGGCATCGGTTCAGTCGGTTCAACAGTCGGTATTTCGGCCGAATTGGAATCTGTCACCACCACAGCAGCGGCAGCTTTATCAGTCTGGCTCGTTTCAACAGCGGCTGGCATACATGCTACCACGCTCAGAGCCAGCAAAGAGATGAGCAAAATGACAATCAAACGGGTCATGATGATGTGCCTCCACAAATATCATGTTGATGATAGCAACATGCCGTTACAATACCGTTGTCATTTGGTTACAGAAGTATTACGGGTTGTGTACTGCCGCAGCTTCGGTTCCTGAAAACATCTTTGCCAATCATGACAACTGCAACAGGGAATTGTTATGAAGCAGACGATTCGTCCTCGTCAACAGCGAGCAGCAGTCCCAATTGAGCAGTGACATCACGCAATGCCTGCCAATCGGCACGACGTACGACAGCGGCCAGATCGCCCAGCGCTTCACCGATGAAGGGGCGCGTTTTGGGGTTGCGACGCAATGTGTCCAATACAGCGGCGTCACGAACGCGTAAAATGACTACTGATTCCAGACGTGCTTCAACGCCGTTTTCGGCCCAGCGTTCCAAGGCGCGTTTGGTAGCTGCAGGTATCGGCCGATTACTCACTTCCTCCAAAAAGGCCAGCACGCGCTGCGGCTCAATGCCCTGTGCCCGCGCACGTTCCAGTGACGCCGGCGACAACCGATAGTGAAACGGTTTGCCGCGCAACACCGGCAACGGATCGGCAATGCGTGAAGTCTGGAATCGATCGCGGCGTCCGGCATTGTGCGGCACAACCAAAACGCCATCCGCATTGACGACCAATGGTACACGCACTTCATCCGCAACAGGAGATCGCCCGTGCAACCAATCCAGCGCCAGTGCCGAAAAACGCACGGCATTATCAGCCACATCAACCATACCCAGCCAAAACATCACCTGCGTTAAGATAAAATGTAGTTGCCGTCCCTCAACATCATCCCAGCTTTCGAATCCGGAAAGATAGACATCAGTCGCTTGATCGCGAATATACCATGATCTGTAATCGCCGTTGGGCCGTTGGAAATCAGGCGTGTGCGTCTTGATCGCGTCGATGAGCGCGTCTATGGCAACCCATTCGTCGGTGTGCGGCATGGCGTCCAGCAACGTTGTCCGCGCGGCGATGGGATCGTATTCCCAACTGCCGGCTTCACACACCAAACCCGGTGTATGATGCAGTTCGCTCCAGTTGCTTTGGCTCCACGCTTCCATCAAAGCGACGAGCTGTACGGCACGCGCTTGTTGCAGCCAGGTCATGGCAGCGCGTGCCGGACGCAAGATTCCGTCACTGCGGCGTAACAGGTTCATTTCATAGGCGAGGCGCAGCAGCAGATTTTGTCGCGACGGATGTTTGTCGAGCAGGTATGCCAGCGATGAGGACGGTAAATCGCGTTCCGGCGCAAGGCGCTGCACCTCGCTGAGCAAAGCGGTTAGATCGTCTATGGCGTCGCCCGGCGCAGCGGCGAACAGTTCGGGGACAGCGGCTGGTGCCGCCGCCGTCAGTGTAGCTACCGGCATGGCGTCTTCAGTAACGATTTCGGCCGAATCCATCACCTGCGCCGACGGCAGTTGCGCCAACAATTCGTCGGGCAGATAGAAGTATTCAACCGGCTCATCATCGGCCGAGTCAAACCCGCGATAGAGAAACCCACGATACCACAGCCCTTCGGCCGGAGATTCCGGTGCAAGCCACGGCTCTTCGCGCTCCAGTTTACCCGGACCCATCGGCCGAATATCCCCATACCGGCGGCTGAACATCGCCACCGGAACACGTCCACCACCAGCCGCCAGGGCATGCAGAGCTGCAACCTCTTCCTCCGGCAAAAACAGCATCTCATGCGTCAAATCCAGGGCTTGCAATGTGTCGGCCAACACAGTTACGGCCGCATCCTTGTCCATGCCGGTGAGATCGACTTCCCACCATTCGCCGATCACGCGCAGAACTATCAAATGGTGATCATATAATGCCCTTGCTAATAAAACCATATGCCCTCGTCCAGTTCAAATAATGACACCACAAATAAGCCGATCAGTATCGTACTATCAATCTGTACGCATCTTTAGGATCGTTTTACGATACAAGCCGATTACGCTGCCTCTGGTATGCTATAATATACTGAACTTACTCTGGACTCAATGCTGTCGTCGGCAAACTGCATGGTCTTACAAACTCCTCTATCAAATCAGAAACAATCATCGACTGCAATGGCCCCCAATACCGCTGCGACGAACGATGACGTGCTGCCACAAGCTACCGTCCTGTTAGTTGAAGACGACCCGTCGCTGCTGGACGGATTTGCCGAATTACTGGAAATGGAGGCATCGCGATACGACATCACCATTCTCAAGGCGGCAAATGGACAAGATGCCCTCCGTGTGATGGCCGAGTATACACCCGATTTGATCGTCACTGATGTCAATATGCCGGAGATGAACGGCTATGCGTTACTTGAAGCTGTGCGTCAACAGCCACAGTGGGTTCACATTCCGTTCACGTTCTTGACAGCTCGTACCACAGCGGAAGATGTAGCGCGTGGCCGCCTTAGTGGCGTGGAATTGTACATCACAAAACCGTTTAATCCTGCGGATTTGTTGACGTTGATCGAAGCACAGTTGGACTTGACGCTACGGCGCAGAACACAACGCCAACATTCGGCCGAAACCAAGCGCCGTCACATGTTGCACACTTTGCAACATGAATTCCGCACGCCGCTCAATTTTGTCACAGCCTATTTTGAAATCTTGAACGATAGTTTGGCAAATGAAGAGGAAGACCCCGAACTCATCGTCGAATATCTCAAAGGAATTCAAGTTGGCGTTTCGCGACTGATGCAATTGGTACGCGACTTGATCCTCGTCATCGATCTGGCCAGTGGCAAAGCACGACAACCCATTCTGCAGCACGCCCGACCAATAGACGATGTTGGCAATCTGGTGCGTCAGGTGGGTCGGGAATACGAAGCACAGGCAGCTACACGCAGTATCGAGTTCATCTACGCCATCGACGACAAATTGCCTCCGATTTGGGGCAACCCGGCGACACTAGCCGATATCTTTTCTCGACTTGTCGACAACGCCATCAAGTTTACTCCGCGAGACAGTCAACCCGGATCGATAATGCTTGAGGCTACATCTACAGATACGACTGTGCGCGTTGCTGTTACCGATCATGGTATTGGTGTCCCGACTGCTGCGATACCTAAATTATTCGATCTTTTTTATCAACACGATCGGCCGCAGTTGGAGCAGCAAGGATCGGGAGCTGGTCTGACAATTGCTCGCGATCTGATCGCGCTGCATGGTGGGCACATTGAAGTAGAATCACAGCCTGGGTACGGAAGTACGTTTACCGCGTGTCTGCCAATCTATGATCCGCAAGTAAACCAGATAAAAGGTAAAGTGACACCGCAAGCGCCTGCACAAGTCAATCTGCTTATTGTTGAAGATGAACAATTGTTACGTGACGGGTTACGCGATCTGTTGGAAGCTGCAGCAGGAGAGTCACGCTATCGTTATCAGGTGTTTTCGGCCGAAAACGGCATCGCAGGTTTACAAACGCTGGCTGAACATGCCATCGACCTCATCTTGTGCGACATTGTTATGCCGGAGATGGACGGCTACACCTTTTTGCAACAGGTGCAGCTGCATGCTGACTGGATCACCATCCCGTTCATTTTCCTGACGGCGCGCAACGATGAGCATCACATCAAGCGTGGCCGCCAATTGGGAGTTGATGAATACGTCACTAAACCATATGATGCGGATGAGTTACTCGGTGTGATTGAAGCACGTCTGGATCGGCATTTTGCCATAGAACATGTCGAAGCAACCGATTTTCAACAACTGCGACAAAGTATTCTCGATCTGTTGGGCCCACGGTTTATCGATCCGTTGAACATTGTCAGTAACCATTCGCAATCGATTTTGCACAGCGTCGAATCGGCCGAAAACGTAACCGATTTGAAAGCATCACTGGTAGCTATTGACAATGGCAGTACACAACTGGTGGAAATGGTCACCGATTTCACATTATTGGTCGAGCTCAAAACCAGAACCAAACCAGATGATACAGATAGACAGACAAATCTGAGTACCTCGGTGAGTGCATTGTTAGGCGACATATGCGACCGCATTAACCGCACTGCCCCGCCAAACCAACCCATCATTCAGTTAACCGCCAACGCAGATACATCCGTTCTCGCCAGCAATTCGCAACTGTTGGAACTGGCGCTGCGGCGCTTAATCACTATCTTCAGCCGACTTTGCCGCCCTACTCTAACTCCCTGCTTACAAATTCACGTGTACGGTCTGGAAAATCACGCTATTATTGAATTGCATGTGTTTCATCACATTTTTTCAGAACAGGATATCGACCAAATCCAGGCATTATTCACACGCAAAGATCTCGCGATTCTGCAAAACACCCTGTTTGGCTCAGCATTTGTACTCATCAACGAGCTTATTGTGCTACATGGCGGCAAAATGAGTATCGACACGACGGCAGAAGACAGCATTATCATCCGCATTCAACTGCCGATTGGTGAGTTTGCGGCAACAGCGTAGAATAAGCGGACACCGCAATCAGTCGGGCTGCCGGACTGATACGCAATTATCGGTCTAACCAACATTTTGTTTCAACCCATCGAACACGAAGGAGAACGCAACAGATGGCATCACTTCTTGAAAAAACACAAACATTGATCTCTGCCAATATGCACGATCTGCTCGACCGCGCATTGGAAGCCAATTCCACCGCAGTACTCAAACAATACATTCGCGACGCGGAAGATAATCTCGATGATCTGGAAAAGGCTACTGCGACTGTCGGTGGCGAAGTCCGCACATTGGAACGCAAATACAACGAATACAAGAAAAAAGGCGACCAACTCGACCGAAATGTCGATATGCTGCTGATGCAGGGCAAAAACGACCTGGCGGCTGCGGCACAAAAAGAGCTTAATTCCACGCGCAGACTGCAAGAGAATTACCACGAACAATGGGTGCGCCAGGAACGCGAGTATGAAGCCCTGAAGCGCGCCCGCTTGAAGCTGGAAGCACGTATCAAAGACATTAAGATCGAACAGCGGGAGCTGGAAACGTTGATGCAGCTAGCCAAGTCGAAAGAGACGACGGTTAAAGCAATCAAGAGTCTGGATGATTTGGAGGGCGTTGGCGATGCGGACATTGCGCGCATCGGAGACTCGATTCGTTCTCGTCTAGACCGTGCCAGCGCAGAAAGCGAATTGTACGCTGACCGGCTCGACGATCAGATGGATGAAGTGATCGGCCGATCTGAGCTCGATATGCAGCTTGAAGAACGCAAACGCCGGCTGGGGCTGTCCGATTCGGCCGATTCGGATACGCTGTCTTACGAAAGCGACGCCAGCACAAGCGAATAACCAATCCGTCATGAACGGCAATCGGCCGATAGAGTGATCGGCCGATTGCCACACGCGACAACGACCTGACCAGCCACCGCCATGTCCCACAACAGCCGCGAATCACTCGAAAAACGGGCGCAACGGGCTATCCTGCAAAAAGCATTTTTCCGCTGGGAAAGCGCTGTCATCCTGTCTTTGACCGTGTTGCTCACTTTGTTTGGGCCTGACATCATCCCTATCATTCCGTGGTGGGGGTATTTGCTGGGCGGCGTCGTGGCTGAAACCGCCATGCTCTACAGCAGCCTGACCGACCCCCAGACCGGTCAACAGGCCGTGGCAGAGATGTTACGCAGCGAGTTTCAGCCGGAGCGCCTGCGCAATGAGAAATTGCAGCAGCAAATCGAGCAGGCGTTTACTTATCGCACTCGGATTACAGCCGAAATGAGTGATGGAAGGTACTCAGCGATGCGCGATGAACTACAAAGCATCGCCGATCAATTCGATGATTGGATTGAAGATATTTACGATCTCGCCGTGCGACTTGACCGCTACCTGATAGAACGTGACCGATTGTTGCAAAATCGGGACAGTGCGGCAAAACGCATTCTACAACTACAACGCCAGTTATCGGCCGAAGATAATGCCGCCGTCATCACCGATATTAAAACCAATATCGAGAGCAAAGAACGTCAAATCGACACCATTGAGCGACTCGATAACGCCATGGAACGGGCGCAGTTGCGTCTCGAAAACACCGTCACAACAATGGGCACCATCTACACGCAGACAATGCTTCTCGATGCCAAAGATATCGACAGCAGTCGGTACAAGCGCCTGCAACACGAGATCACAGAAGAAGTACACGAACTGGAAGACGTTCTCGTTGCCATGGATGACCTCTACAGCAGCAACTCCTGACCCACTATCAACACGTCTACAGACAGGTAAACTGCAGCAGTAAACCAGACTCAGGGCCAGCAAAAAGCCATCGTTCACCCGTAAAACATAGATTTACGCCCAATAGTTACAGGAATCGTTAATCACAAAGCCGTAAGTTTGTCAGAACCATCGGGTTTTGCTAACATACTCGTTGCGAAATTTCACGAATGGAGTTAATCAGCTATGCAAGTGCTGTTGAAAGAAGATATTGACAATTTGGGTTATGCGGGTGAGGTCAAAAAAGTGGCCCGCGGGTATGGCCGTAACTACCTGCTACCGCGTGGGTTGGCGGTCATGGCGACGCCGGAAGCGATGAATATGGCAGAGGCATGGCGCTCGCGCGCCGAAGCACGTCGCGCCGAAATGCGTGCTGAATATGAGATTCTGTCGGAAAGAATATCCGGTGTGACGCTGGACTTTGTCGCCAAAGCAGGCAACAACGGCAAATTGTACGGATCGGTCACCAATGCCGACATTACAGATGGGCTCAATGAATCGCTTGGCACGGAAATCGATCGGCGCAAAGTCGATGGTGGCCCGTTACGTCAATTGGGTGAACATACCATCACCGTTCGTTTGAATGCCGATTTCCAGCCGCAGTTTCAGGTCGTCATCCGCTCAGAAGATGAGCCGGTACAAGCCATTGTGGCAGAAGAAGCTGTCGCTACAGCTGAAGATGAGATCGATACAGACGAAACGGACGAAACGTATGAAGATGAGACGGAATTCGATTCGGCCGAATAACAGCCTTGACTAAACAATGACATGAAGACAAGGGACAAATCAGTTTGTCCTTTGTCTTTTTTGTTTCAGGCAATCAAAACCGGTGGAAGAAGTCGGCTCCCTACTGCGTGAAGCACGCGAAACCAACAGCCTGACGCTTGATGACGTTCAGGCAGGAACACGCATCCCCAAGAAGTATTTGCAGGCTATGGAAGATGGGCGTTTTCGGGCGCTGCCGACTCCTGTTCATGCTCGTGGCTACTTGCGCAACTACGCCAAATTTCTAAAACTCGACGCCAAACCCCTGATCGACCGCTACGAACTGGAAGCAGGGCAAATGCCCGCAACGCCGATTTTCACGCCGGCACCAGTACGTGAACCCGAACCGTTGGGCGACGACTCAGCCTTCTTCAATCCGGTCAACGTCCAAATCAATGCCACAATCGAAGATCAACGCGGGGTCGATTCATGGCTGCGCATCATCATCATCATCGCGCTCATCGTGGCCATTGCACTGGTCGGCAGCCGCTTCTTCCTCAATAGCCAGGAAGACAGGCCGGAAACCGGCATTGTCGATACCGTCACTGAGCTACTCAACAGTGATGGGGAACCAACGCCCATCCCGCTGCCCGCATCGGGCATTGTGCAAGGTAACGAATCGATCACATCGACGGGGCGCACCGGCATTGATGCGATTGGCACCGCTGATGTCACCCGTCCGCGCCCGGAATTACCGGCGGTGATGGAAACGATTGAATTGTTGCTGGAAATCACCGAACGCACCTGGCTGCAAGTCATTATTGACGGCGAAGTTCAGTACGAAGGGCTGGCCGTGCAAGGGGATATTTTTGATTTTACCGGTGAGAATGCGGCACAGGAAGAGGCCAAATTGACGACAGGTAACGGTGCCGGCGTTTATGCAACGATCAACGGTATCGAAATCGGCCGATTAGGGAGCCGCGGCGAAGTCATCGAAGAAACGTGGCTAACCACCCAATGAGTAAAGCGCAACGCAAAAAACAATTCTATCTGCTCTCGCTGGGCTGCAGTAAAAACTCAGTCGACAGCGAAAGCATGGCTGCCCTGCTCCACAAAGCCGGTTTCAGTGGCAGCGCTGATCCCGACGACGCATCCATACTCATCGTCAATACGTGCGGTTTCATCGAAGCAGCGCGACAGGAATCGATCGGCGCGTTGCAGGAACTGGTCGACTTAAAACAGCGCGACCAACTCGTCATCGCGGCAGGGTGCATGGCGCAGCGTTACGGCTCCGAAGTGGTTGAATGGGTTCCCGGCATCGACGGCGTCATCGGTACACGTCGCTGGATGGACATTGTGCCGTTTATCCGCCAACTGCGCCGCAACAAACATCCTGAGCCGCTCTACCATCTGCCTGATGACGCGACCACCGTCGGGCGGGATGAGCGCGGCGTGCTGCGCGCATCGATTCAGGGTGCGTCAGCTTACCTCAAAATTGCGGACGGTTGTCGCCGTCCGTGTGCATTTTGTGCCATTCCGGAAATCAAGGGCACGCTTGTGAGTCGGCCGATGCAGGCCGTCATCGACGAAGCGGTGCGACTGCAACACAACGGCGTGCGTGAGCTGATTTTGATCGCGCAGGATTCAACCGACTACGGCAGCGATTTAGGTCTCAAAAACGGCCTGGCGCAATTGCTCGATGGCATCGTCGCCGCCGCACCGGATATCCCGTGGCTACGTATCATGTACGCCTATCCCGGCTACGTCACCGACGAGTTGATCGAGACGATGGCGCGGCACGAACAGATTTTGCCGTATCTCGATATACCACTGCAGCATGGTCACCGCGAAACATTAAAGCGGATGCGCCGCCCGGCCAACATCGACTGGGTTTATCGCACTGTCGAGAAAATGCGTGCTGCCATCCCCGATTTGGCGATTCGCACCACGTTTATCGTCGGCTATCCCGGCGAGACGGATGAAGAATTCGATGCGCTAAAACAATTTGCTACCAACCTGCAATTTGACCGTTTTGGCGCGTTCACCTATTCCTATGAAGCGTCCACACCATCGGCGACGGTAGCGTGGCAAGTGCCGGAAGAGGTGAAACAGGCGCGGCGCGATGAGTTAATGGCGCTGCAACAACCGATTTCACTGGCAAAGAATCAGGCATTGGTAGGCAAAGTGCTGCCTATGTTGGTAGAGGGAATTGGTGACGGGATGTCAGTCGGCCGAACGTATCGCGATGCCCCGGAAATTGACGGTATGGTGTTTGTACCCGGCGAACTACCCGTCGGCGAAATCGTGCCGGTGCGTATCGACGGTGCAATGGTCTATGATCTGACTGGCGTACCCGATACGTTGCCTGCGTACAGTGTCACGCTTGACAACGTTGTTGTCGACGGCAAAAAATGAGCCGGCTCGATTTTTCCAAATCGACCGCCTGGATTGCCCTAATTGTCACTGTCATGATCGTGGGCAGTATTGTCATTTTTGTGTCGCGCGAATCAGCCGATGTCACTGTCCCCGCTGAATTAGTCGAAGCGCCGCGACCGGGCCACCTTGCGCCGGAATTCACACTGACAACGACGACAGGCGAAACCGTGTCGCTCAGTGATTATCGCGGTCAGGTAGTCGTACTCAATTTCTGGGCAACATGGTGTGGGCCGTGCCGTTTCGAGATGCCGGATTTACAGCGATTATCCGAGGAAATGGACGGAAAAGCGGTCGTATTAGGCGTCAATCAGGGGCAGGATTCGGCCGAGATCACCCGTTTTGCCACATCTGTTGGCGTCGATTACCCTCTGCTGCTCGACGAAGATTCAGTCACCAATCGCCTCTATCGCGTCGTCGCCCTGCCAACCACCTATTTCATCGACGGCGACGGCGTCATTCGCGAACAGTTGGCCGGCACAGCGACGCAAGCTGTGCTCCAGGCCAAAGCCGAAAGATTGCTCGAGTGACCATTGCTTGCATCAGTTCAACAATTCAATATACGGATAGTTGAGAATTCTGTCGTCCTTCGTGAGCAATGGGCAATTATGAACACGAGCTGTAGCTACAATAATTTGATCTGCCGGATCACGATGAAACTTACCTGGAAGCTGAGTTGATTCAATGACTATTTCTGGCGTAAGGTTGAGTAATCGCATACCCGGGTAATTGAGCGACGTTTCCAGCCACTCTCGAAGAGGACAATGGAGGACCAGTTTCTTTAATTCTACTAACTTGGCCACTTCCCAGCATGAAAAAATACTGACGCCCAACCCTTCATTTTCGTGATTCTGAATAATCTCGCGGTATTGCTCGGTCAATTTGTCATCATTATAAATCCACCATACCCAAATGTGGGTATCCAGCACGATCACTGCAATACCTCCCAATCCTCTTCAGCAATCGAATCAGTCGGATTCGAGTAACTAAGTGGTTTCCCCCAAAATGGATACCGTAGCTCTGTTTGCCGGTGTTCTGAACGAGGAATAATTATCACCTCTATCTTCTCACCGGCGTTGAGCGGCAAATTCGTTAGTGTAAGAATTCCCTCTTCTTGCATGGTAAGTTCATAGGCATATACTTGCATTATCGATTTTCCTCTTGATAGTTCCACGTTCCAACTGCTTAAGACATCAAGTGCGCTCTATCTTGCTGAATTGTACACTATTTTGTAACCGTCAAACTTGCTCCGCCCTGTTCCGACGTGAACCTCGCCATGCTCCTAACAAAATAAAACCCATCCCCACCCAAATCAGCACGTCGGCCACATTGAATACACTGGAACGGAATGGCGTCGTCAAGAAGTCGAGTACTTCCCCGGCACTGATCCGGTCGATCATATTGCCCAAAGCAGCGCCGATGATAATTGCCAATCCTGTACGCAACAGGTAGTTGTCCGCCGATGTGCGCACAAGCATAACTGCCAGGACGATAACGACAACGATGGAGAGCCAGCCAATCAAGGGTCCAATGCCCTGCCAAATGCCCAACGCGATGCCGCGATTATATGTTTCCTGCAAGATCAGCAAGGGATGCAACTGCGTTGTGCCGTGCGTGGTGAAGAAATCTGCCGCCCACCATTTTGACAGCCGATCCAGCATGAAGGCGACGACTATCACGAGCAAATAGGGTATTAGTCCTTTCCAAGTGCCGGTCCGGTCGCTGACGTTATCCATGCCATGATTATAGCGCAGGCCTTTGTGTATTTGCTGACAAACGCAGACAGCCGATTTCGGTGAGAAACCGGCTGTCTCAATGATTTGCATTCGGCCGAATTTACGCCACCACTTCCCCTTCAACCAGTGGAATATCCTGCTCAAATACCAGGCCGTCCTCGTCCATCGTGACGCGGATGGCATCGCCTGGAGCAAAGTGCCCTTCCAGCAACTCCAGTGCGAGCGGGTCGGCGACGTACCGCTGAATCGTCCGTTTGAGTGGACGCGCACCAAACGCCGGATCGTAGCCGGTATCTGCCAGGAAATGCTTCGCTTCATCGCTAAGATGCAACTGAATGTCGCGCTCTGCCAGCATCTGCTGCAGATTTTCGGTCTGAATATCGACAATCTCGGCCAAATCTTCGCGGGTCAACGCACTAAACGTGATGATATCGTCGATGCGATTCAAAAACTCAGGCCGGAATTGGGCGTGCAAAGCCTGTCGGGCAGCTTCCGGATTGAATGTAGCGCCTTGCAGGAATTGGCTGCCGACATTGCTGGTCATAATGACGACGGTATTCTTGAAGTTGACCGTGCGCCCGTGGCTGTCAGTTAAGCGACCATCGTCGAGTAGTTGCAACAAAGTATTGAATACGTCAGCGTGCGCCTTCTCAATTTCATCGAAGAGGACGACGCTGTATGGACGACGGCGTACCGCTTCAGTGAGTTGGCCGCCTTCGTCGTAGCCAATGTAACCGGGCGGCGCACCTACCAGTCGGCTGACGGTGTGACGTTCCTGATATTCGCCCATGTCGATGCGCACCATGTTGTGCTCGTCATCAAACAGGAATTCGGCAAGGGCGCGTGCCAATTCGGTTTTGCCGACGCCAGTGGGACCGAGAAAGATGAATGAGCCAATCGGCCGATTGGGATCACTCAACCCCGCCCGCGACCGTCTCACCGCATTGGCAACGGCACGAATGGCGTCATCCTGCCCGATCACACGCCGGTGCAGGCGATCTTCCATCTTGATCAGCTTCTCCACTTCACCTTCCAGCAATTTACTGATCGGAATACCCGTCCACTTCGAGACGATGGCGGCAATGTCCTCGCCGTCAACCTCTTCCTTGAGCAAAGCACCGTCGCGCTGCAACTCCTTGAGCCGCGCTTCCTGCTGCGACAATTGCCGTTCCAAATCGATCAGGACACCGTAGCGCAGACGGGCCGCTTCGCCGAGATCGGCGCTGCGTTCAGCCTGCTCGATGTTTACGCGCACCTCATCCATCTGCGCCTTGACGGCACGCACCCTGTCGATGGCCGATTTTTCTGTCTCATATTGGGCGCGCAGTGCATTGGCTTCCTCTTTCAACTCGGCCATTTCACCTTCAATGACATCGAGCCGGGCGACGCTGGCTCTATCACGCTCTTTCTTGAGTGCCTCGCGCTCAATTTCGAGCTGCAAAATCTGACGATCGATGCGGTCGAGGGCTTCCGGTTTGCTGTCAATCGCCATTTTCAGACGGCTGGCGGCTTCGTCGATCAGGTCAATCGCTTTGTCAGGCAACTGGCGGTCGCTGATGTAGCGATGCGACAACGTGGCTGCGGCAATGACGGCACTGTCCTGAATGCGCACACCGTGATGAATTTCATACCGTTCTTTCAACCCGCGCAAAATTGAAATCGTATCTTCAACGGTCGGTTCGTCGACAAAAACGGGCTGGAAGCGGCGTTCCAATGCGGCGTCTTTTTCAATATGTTTGCGGTATTCGTCGAGCGTCGTTGCGCCGACGGTGCGCAGTTCGCCCCGTGCCAACATCGGCTTGAGCATGTTGCTGGCGTCCATCGACCCTTCGGCCGCACCGGCACCGACCATCGTGTGCAGTTCGTCGATAAACAGGATGATGCGTCCGTCGCTGTCACTGATTTCTTTGAGAACTGCTTTGAGCCGCTCTTCAAATTCACCGCGAAACTTGGCCCCAGCGACGAGACTGGCGAGATCGAGGGCGAATAAATCTTTGTTTTTCATCCCTTCGGGTACGTCGCCGTTGGCAATGCGCTGCGCCAGACCTTCGACGATAGCCGTTTTGCCGACGCCGGCTTCACCGATCAGCACCGGGTTGTTCTTGGTGCGGCGGCTGATCACCTGGATGACGCGGCGGATTTCTTCATCTCGGCCGATAACGGGATCGAGCTTGCCGAGTCGCGCCAGTTGAGTCAGATCGCGCCCGTATTTTTGCAGCGCTTCGTAGGTCGATTCGGGATTCTGGCTGGTGACGCGCTGGCCGCCACGCACTTGCGTCAGGGCTTCCAACACAGCATCTTTGCTAATGCCCAGTTCGCTAAGCCAGCCGAGATCGCGGATATTGGCATCGAGCAAAGCCAGCAGCAAGTGTTCGGTGCTGGTGTAGTCATCTTTCATGTTGCCGGCGATTCTTTCGGCCGAATTCAACACATTCGACAACTCGCGCGACATGCGGATATCGGTCGTGCTGCCATAAGCACGCGCCAGTTTGCCCAACTGCTGCTCGATCCGCTGCGCAATTTGCGGTAAATTGCCACCAATGCGGTTGAGCAACTGGGGCACGACGCCACCTTCCTGCATGACCAATGTCGCCAACAGATGGATCGGTTCGATCTGGCTGTGATTGCTGTCCTGTGCCAGCGATTGCGCGGCCAGCACCGCTTCTTGTGCTTTTTGCGTGTATTTGTTCAAGTTCATGTCTTCTTAAAGGATGAAGGCGAAAACCCGCTTTAGCCTGTCATCAATCTCCACTATTGTTGTTGCATTTGATGGTACAGGAACTATGTCAAAAAGGCGTTGGAGAGGAGTAAGAAAGCGATAAATCTGCAAGCCAAGACAGCGTGTTGCAAGCTGAAAGCGAACGGCTTGCATCAGACAACTTTATAAGCGTTAGCACTGCGGCAGTTGACAATGTCAAACGATGGCTTATACTTGTGATCATTATGCATAAGGAAATTAGGTATTGATTATGACGTTACGTGATCAGATGCGCAAGGGCAGCACCGAGGTTCTGGTGCTGCGGCTGCTGGCAGACGAGCCGATGTACGGCTACCAAATCAGCCAGGAATTGCAGCGACGCAGTGATGGCTATTTCGAAATGAAGGAAGGATTGCTCTACCCGACTTTGCATCGGATGCAAAAAGATGGCCTGGTGACGAGTGAATGGCGCACACTCCCCGGTGAGCGGCGGCGCAAATATTATGCGTTGACCAAGCAAGGCAAGCAGTTGTTGGGCGAAGGTTCGGCCGAATGGCAGCAGTTCATGACGCAGATGCAGGCGTTGCTGGGTACGGAACAATAGGACGCAGATAACCGCAGATTACGCAGATTTTCTTTGCAGCTTTGCAACTTTGCGTGATATTTCATGAGACGTTTGACGATTGACGATGTGCTCGCAAACATTCAGCGCGAATTGAATTTGAGCAAAGAGACGGAACGCGATTTGCTCGACGAGATTCGCTCGCATTTAGAGGATGCTGTCGCCGATGCCAAGCTGGCCGGATTGGACGAGGAAGCGGCGTTGTTGAAAGCGGCGGAGCAATTTGGCATCGAGGAAGTTGCGCCTCAATTGCAGGCTGTTCATCTGGAATGGGAATCGGCCGATGCGATTCTGTTGGCTGCAGTGCCGGTCGTGTGTGCGCTGATGCTGCGGTGGGTCGTCTTTTCGGCCGAAGGCAGCGCACTCGGTTGGCAGCAGATCTTGTCAGCACCATTGTTCTGGATCGTCGCGATTGCAGCTTTGGTGATTCCATTGTGGCAATTCAAAAGGTGGCAATACGCAGTAGCAGGTTGGGGCATTTTCTGGATGATTTCGCTGATATTTATCGTGTTTCCGACAGCCAGCCAATGGTGACGCTGCGACAGGCTCAGCGTGCGGAAGGCGTAAGACTGGAAGCTGACGATGGAGTTGTTCTATGAATTTATCAGGATTTGTTCGCGGTAAAGAACGACAAAACCGCGATCTCGCCATCATCGAGACGATTTTGCGTGATCGGCGCGTCTTTTTTGGCGAGATACGCGACGGCATCGGACTCGGCGAAAAAATGCGGGCGATGCTGATTTCCAGCGCGGTTTTTCTCGCGCTATATGGTGCCGTGATGGGGTCGAGTCACAGTTTGTGGCAGACACTCAGTTCGGCATTCAAGCTGCCCCTACTCTTTCTGGCAACGTTATTGATTTGCGCCCCGACGCTCTACTTCTTCAACGTCCTGTTCGGGTCGAATCAATCTCTGACACAAAACATCGCCTTGATCCTGACCGCGATCACGGTGACAGCCGTCTTGCTGCTGGCCATGGCACCGATTACGCTATTTTTCCTGCTGACGACAAGCCAATACCAGTTTTTCAAGCTGTTGAATGTCGGCGTCTTCATCATTGCCGGGGTCAGTGGCGTGGTGTTTCTGGCGCAGGGTATGCGCATTGTGACGTCGAACGATGATGTGGAAGGGGCGCGAGCGCGGCGCTGGGTATTATGGCTGTGGATGATTGTTTACGCATTTGTGGGCAGCCAGTTGGCGTGGACGATTCGGCCGTTTGTCGGTGCGCCCAGCATTGAATTTGAACTGTTCCGTCAGCTCGGCGGCAATTTCTATACCAATATCTTCGCCAGTCTGGGCGAGGTTCTGGGCTTTTTCATAGTACAGTAGTCAGTGATCAGTGATGAGTGATCAGGTGCTCATCACTATTCACTCATCGCGCATTATGTCTGACTCAAAAGTTGACCAAATACTAGACCTGTTGCTCGATGCGCTGGAAGAACGGCGGGCGCGGCGGACAGCGGATGCTGCGACACCGTTCAGCACGGATTCGGCCGAAAAAAGTCCCCAGACGCCACCGGTCGTCGAGCCGCAGCCAGTCGTTACAGAAGCGGAACCGGAGCCGGTGACAGTTGCAGAACAACCGGAAGCAGACGCAGTCAGTGTCGCGGACTTTGAAACACCTGAAGCAGATGATTCGGCCGAAATCGAACCGGCGTCACCGTCACAGCCCTCAATCGGCATGGATCGTATGTTGCTGCGCATGGCAGTCGGCGTATTGGCGCTGATTATTCTGTTCAATATTCCTTTCAACCGGCACGGCACCAACCTCGCGCGGGCGCTACCCGATGAACAATCGCTCGTCATTCGCGACGGCCTCGTCCTCAAAGGTTCAGGCGACGAAATCTACGTCCTCGCGAACAATCAGAAGCGCTGGATCACGACACTCGAAGCATTTCAGCATTACGGCTATCGCTGGGAACAGGTAAACGAGGTCAACGACACGTTTCTGGACAAGTTCGAAGACGGTCTCCCCATTCACCTGCTCTACAAATGCTTCGGTTCGCCGCATGTCTACGCGCTGGAAGCCGGTACAAAACGCTGGATCAAGGACATTCCGACGTTCGAAGCGCAAGGGTACCTCTGGGAGGACATCGTGGGCATCAGTTGTGACCGGTTGAGCGCGATTCCGGACGGTGTGCCGATTCCACCGGATGCCGGACCGCCACCGCACCCGGAAGATGATTAGCGGTATGCCAATCGTCCAGATACGCGCGGCATTTGCCTGTGGCATGAATTCGGCCGATACTTGTGATCATGAAAATTGTGTATGCCGTATTGCTCATCCTGAGTTTGATCTTTGCGTTTGGCTTGAATGCGTGGGGTGAAGGGGCACGGTCGGTCGGTGATGTGTTTTCGGCCGAAACCTTGATCGGCACCTTGATTTTCGCCGCGCTGATCTTCACCGTGCTCGCGCTGGGTGCGCACCTGGCCCACTTTATATTCCACATGCAAAAAGCCAAGAAATAGCCGATGGCTTCAAGCTATCAGCTATTAGCTGACAGCTTTTGACACTGTTCTGCGTGTAAACTTCAAAATATTTCTGTTTACGGAGCACATTATGCAACGAGTTGCGATTAAAGGGATCGGCCAGACACCGGTACGCGAACATTGGGATATGGCCGTCCACAATCTCGCCGTAGATGCGGCGCGGGCGGCGCTGGACGATGCCGGCATTGACAAAGTCGATGCGATCTTTCTCGGCAATATGACCAGCGATGCGCTCAACAAACAACACCATCTGGCGACCAAAGTCGCCGATTATCTGGGTATGCGCGGCGTTGAGACAGTCAAACTGGAAGCGGCATGTGGCAGTGGCGCGGCAGCGGTGCGACAGGGGATGCTCGCCATCGCCGGCGGCATGATGGACGCCGTCCTCGTCGTCGGCGTCGAGAAAATGACCGACTCGAAAGGCGCAGAGACGACGCGCGCATTGGCGACGGCGGCCGATGCCGATTACGAAGTCATACACGGCGTGACGTTTGTCGGGCTGAATGCGCTCGTCATGCAGCGCTATATGCATACCTACGGCTATGTGCAGGCCGACTTCGCACCGTTTGCGCTGAACGCGCACGCCAATGGCGCGAACAATCCAAATGCGCTCTTCCGCGAGCCGATTTCGCTGAGGACCTACGAGCGGGGTCGCGCCGTGGCGGAACCGATTACGTTGTTTGATGCATCGCCGATTGGGGATGGTGCGGCGGCGGTGGTGTTGGTTTCGGCCGAAAAAGCACCCGACGCCGTCAAAATCCTCGGTTCAGCCTCGTCGATCGACACATTGGCCGTCCACGACCGCGAAGATCCGCTGTGGCTCAAAGCGGCCGAGATTTCGACACGCAAGGCGATGGCGCAGGCCGGTGTGACCCATGACGACATCGACATCTTCGAACTGCACGATGCGTTTTCGGTGATGGCGGCGCTGTCGCTGGAGTCGTCCGGCTTTGTCGAGCCGGGGCAAGGCGTGCCGTTTGCGCAGTCGGGCGCGATTTTCCCCAACGGTGGGCTGCCGATCCAGACGATGGGTGGTCTCAAGGCGCGTGGGCATCCGGTGGGCGCGACCGGCGTCTATCAGATCGTGGAAGCGACGCAGCAGATGCGCGGCACAGCGGGCGACGCGCAGATCGACGGCGTGGAGATTGCCATGACGCAAAACATCGGCGGCAGCGGCGCGACGATTGTGACGCACATTTTAGGCAAGTAAACCGAATCAAATTGAGGAAATAGCCTCCGTGATTGAGAGATTGCGAAGGCTTTTATAGTTGAAATGCTTTTCCGTTGAGCATTGATGTAAGGCGCTGTTCTACCTTGTAATATGTGCTTTGCTGACCTAAAATCTAGGCAAGCGGTTTTTGTCTTGATTAGCTTTCGTTCTACAACAATTTTGCAGGATATACTGTCGACTGTAGTTTTATGCTGCACTTTTTGCGGCAAATGTGCTAGTGAACTGGTCTATGCTGCAGAAGATGCGTATAAAATCAACATTTATACGTCATCAATGGTACACGCCGCCGCTACACGATCAAACATGGCAAACACACCGATCCCACTAGGGGCAGGTGATGCGCACTACGCGGACATATGAGGTAGAATTCGCAATATGAATGATGGAAAAACTGTAGCTGAGAAGAGAAAGTATCGAGTTGTCAACGCTGAAAAGGCACGAGAAATTGCCGAATTATGGCTTTCAGAAATAGATTTATTCAATGCAGTTTCAATGGGTCTTCCTGAAGTTGATGACCGGTATCATATCTGGCGTGTGCCACTGGTAGGTACAGATTCTAAGGTTCGAGTGGGAGAAATTGTTGTTGACGCATTCACCACCCTGATCGATAGTCAAAAATCTACGAACCAGTCAACTCTAGAAGCAAGACTGCTACACCGCAACGGAAGTTCAAAGAAGCGTCGTCGCAAGAGGAAAACCACTTACAAAGTATCTAGCTTACGAAACACGATAGCTCAAGGTGACTCTGAAGATGTGCTACAAGAGTTTCCAGCCGAATCGATCGACCTAATCTTTACATCCCCCCTATTTCAACGCAAGACCTGAGTACAAGGACTATCTTGACTATGAAGATTACCTTTTAAAAATGCGAAAGGTTATAAGAGCATGCCATCGAGTGCTAAATGAGGGTAGATTCTTTGTGATAAATGTATCTCCCGTTTTGATAAGAAGAACAAAACGCAGTGAGGCCTCAAAAAGAATTGCAGTCCCATTTGATATACATCGTCTTTTCATTGAGGAAGGTTACGATTTTATTGACGACATCATTTGGGAAAAGCCTGAAGGAGCAGGTTGGGCAACTGGTCGTGGCAGACGATTTGCCGCAGATCGTAATCCGCTTCAGTATAAGCCAGTGCCTGTCACGGAGTATATACTGGTTTATCGGAAGCATACGGATCGCCTGATAGATTGGAATATCCGCTCATTTCCCGATCAGGACATTGTCGCACGTTCGAAGATAGATGATGATTATGAGCGAATCAACATATGGAAGATAATGCCTGCCCATGACAAGAAGCACCCTGCCATCTTCCCGCGAGAGTTGGCAGAGCGTGTTATCAAATACTACTCGTTTATCGACGATGTTGTACTTGATCCTTTCGCAGGTATTGGTACTACTGGACATGCAACTATTGTACAGAATCGTCGATTCGTACTGGTTGATCAAGAAAGCTCATACATTGATGAAATTCGTTCTAGAGCAAAATTTTGGTGGGATTAATGCGTAGTCCACCTACTTGAATTGTGGCGCTCATTGATGGAGCCGACATACTGTTTTAGAGACAATGACCCATAAGCTATTCTGAACTCATGACGATCGTGGCTTATCTAATGAGAAAGCGTAGTACGAGCCAAATTGAAGAATTGGCCTGAATAGCCGAACTATCGTTCTCGATGTTACACAAGACGCAATCTTTGCGCGGCTCATAGGAGTTTGACAAGATCGTTTCATAAGGCCACAAACTGTGCGACCGATGCCTTGTTGCGTGGATCGAACAGATTACCAGTTTATCGATGCAAGATCGCAAAAGATATTGAAACGAAAGTTGATCCGGCATGGATTGCAGTGGCGCGGACTCCAACCGGGCAAAGCGTGCAAAGAAAATGTTCTAAAGTCGTTATCCTTGTTGATTAGAATTATATCGTCAAACGATATGAAGAGACAGCCGGCTTAACCGTAGGCTGTCAAAGATATGGGATTGAGCAGCAAAGATCTACCGAGACGATGTAGAAGTAGCGGAGATGAGTTGGGAATTCATGGTCTATCTTCTTGGTATGATAGGCTCCCAAACGCTGACAATCCGAGGATCGAAAAGTCATTATGTGGGAAGACATTTGAGCGTTTTGTGTTGGGCTCGTTATTGCAGATTCTAGGCTTTGAGTTTGCAGATTCTGGTAAACCTGCAAATTTCAAAATGAATTCTGGCTGTCATCCACAGGAGATCGAGAAAGCGATGCAACTGCGCTTGTCGGTGCAGGCAAAGGAGCGAGATTTGATATTGGCTTCATTGGGCGTGGAAACACAGAAATCTCCCTCGACAAAGTCTCTCGGTTCGCTCGTGAAGTTGATTTTGGACGATCAACATGGTTTATGGCTACTGTAATCATCGTAGATCGAATCGGGCCAAAGAGTAACATTCGTGACCTTGCAAAGAGAATTGACGGAGACGTAGTACAAATGAGCATGGCGTATTGGCCCCAAGAGGTTGCTCAGATTTTGCACAAGAGGATGGCTTTCGAGCATCCACTTGTATTTATGCCTCGTAAAGAGGTTCATGATTATCTTTCTGAAGCAATAAACAATGTCGATCTTGAAAACTATCTTCGGGCAGTCTGATCACAAGGGTTATGCTACCTAACGAGCTTGCAGCAAACATGAAATAGGCGCTAGGGCATTGGCATACTGAAGTTGCTAACACTATCAACGATATTTGGGTCGCGGCGGGCAGAAGATGTCCATAATACGGCAAAACGAATTGATAACACTGTTGCAACCAGGATGTCGTGGAGGCTTTTTTGTGGGGTGAATTGCGAATTGTTAGTTCGTTGATTTGGTTGCATTGAGTCAATATGGACTGAGAATACCCTACACTTGTATTGTCATTGAGTCAAAACAATGTATCACCATTGTACATACATTTGATGAGGTGTTTTGTGCAAACTCAGGTCAAGAAGTGGGGCAACAGTCTGGCTCCATGCATTCCAAAGTCAATGGCAGATCAGTTGGCAATCAAACCCGACACGGCGGTTGAAATCCTGCTCGTCGATGGGCAACTGATAGTCAAGCCGCTGCCGGAACCCAAAATAACCCTGGCCGATCTGCTGGCGGATATTACAGCAGACAATCTGCATCGTGAGCTTGAAATAGGCACATGTATCGGGGACGAGGTCTGGTAATGACCTATGTTCCAAACCAAGGCGACTTGATTTGGTTGAGCTTCAACCCCCAAACCGGACATGAACGGGCTGAGCGTCGCCCGGCTTAAGTTTTATCACCGTCCAGTTACAACGGACCAGTCGGTTTGGCCATTCTGTGCCCGATCACCAGCCAGGCGAAAGGGTATCCGTTCGAAGTAGAACTGCCTGAAGGACTGAACATAACGGGCGTTGTCTTGTCGGACCAGGTAAAGAGCCTAGATTGGCGGGCACGAAACGCGGAATACATTGACAAACTGCCGCGAACGGTCTACAGAGAAGTGTTGAGCAAGCTGTCCGTTTTGATAGAGGAACAGGGATAACTGCCCAATTCTGCTGGCCAACAAGCAATTGGGGATCACACTCAGACCGTTTACTACAAGGAACACAGCGAACATGACAAACAACTCTACAAAAGTGGCGATTTGCCTCTGGTTTGACAGCGAAGCCGAAGCAGCGGCGCATTTATACACATCCCTGATTTCCAATTCCGAAATTACAACTATTATGCGGCCACATCCTGACGGCCCGGCAGTGATGGTGACGTTTACGCTCGGCGGCGTGCCGTTTCAGGCGTTGAACGGTGGGCCACAATTTCCACAAACAGAAGCGGCATCCATCGTCGTCTCGACCAAAGATCAGGCCGAAACCGATTATTTGTGGGAAGCGTTGACGGCCAATGGCGGCAGCGAAAGTCAATGCGCCTGGCTCAAGGATCGCTTTGGCGTGTCGTGGCAAATCGTGCCGGAAGCGCTGCCGCGACTGATCGGTTCACCCGATCACGAGGCGTCCCAACGCGCGATGCAGGCGATGTTGACCATGCGGAAAATCGATATTGCGGCGCTTGAAAGCGCGTATCGTGGCGATTAAACGCTGACAGCAAAGGATAGTCGTTTGCAAGTAGCGAATTGCGTTGTGGTTGTGACGGGTGCTTCGGCCGGAATCGGCAGGGCGACGGCAACGGTTCTGGCAGAAAAAGGCGCCCATGTCGTCGTCGTGGCGCGGCGGGCCGAACGGTTGGAAACATTGGTCGCTGATCTGGCACAGTTTCCCGGCGAGCGACTGGCGCTGGCCGGTGACTTGAGCGACACGGATTTTTGTCACGCGGTCGTCGAGCAGACGGTGGCGCATTTCGGCCGAATCGATGTCCTGATCAACAACGCCGGTCTCGGCCACAAATCATACCTCGCCGACCTGCCGCTCGAACATGCGCGCGCCATTCTCGATGTCAACGTATTGGCGGTGCTGGCAACGTCGCAGGCCGCCATTCCGCACATGCGTCGCCAGGGTCGCGGCCAAATCATCAACATTTCGTCGATTCTCAGCGCCCGCCCGCTGCCTAACACGGCATTCTACTCAGCCAGCAAGTCGATGGTCACGGCGCTGACGCGCGGTCTGCGCATGGAGCTGCGCAATTCGCCGATTGTCGTGACGACAATCTATCCCGGCACGACGCAAACGGAGTTTCACGACTCGGCTTTAGGCGGCGACGGCACAGGGAATGTAGCGGTGACTCGCGTTTCGGCCGAAAAGGTGGCCCGCAAAATCGTCAACGCCGTCGAAAAAGGGCGCACCGAAGTGACCATCACGCCGCTTGATTGGGCGTTTGTGCATCTCAATCGCCTGTTTCCACGCCTGGGGGATTGGGTTGTGGGGTTATTCTTAGTGAAGGGGAAGTAGTTGGATGGTTGGTCCGTCATGTCGAACTATCCAACCACCCAACCGCCAAACAATCCAACTTTCTTAAGCCGAACGCCGTTTCTTGAGCAGCACGATCAAACCGATGACAACGACCAAAACAATAGCCAGTTGAGCCGGTTTGAGGGCGATCACTTTTTCTTTTGATTCAGTAGCCGCACTGGTCGATCGTGTTGTTGTATCAGCTACCGGCGCGCTCGTTTCAGCTGGGGGGGGCGGCACCGGCAGGTCTTCTACCGCCACGTCCTTCCATTTCATCCCTTCGTCGATCAACATCACCGGGATGCCGTCGCGAATCGGGTATTTGAGACCGGAATCGGCCGAAACGAGCCAACAATTGTGTACCAATTCGAGTCGACCGGGATCGTCGCCGTATTCATCTGACTGCACTGCCAGCGGGCAGCGCAAAATGTCTAGCAATTCTTTGCTGATAGGCAGATCAGCTTCTTGTGTCGTCATGAGATTCTCCATACGCGCACGGCGCGACTAAATGCTTTCCGATGAGATCATACGCATGATTCGGCCGAAACGCAAGCCGGACTGCCGAGATGTCACTGAAGAAATCGGAATTTCGAGTGATGTTCATTTTCCTCAGCTACCGGAATCGACTTCAGGCCATACAGTTTGAACCAAAGCCGGCAATGCTACACCGGACGGCGCTTGCAAAACAAAATCAGCAAAACGGGTCAACGGCGTGGGATTGGGATTGACCTCAACGAAAATAGCTCCATGCTCCAGCGCCAGTTGCGGCAGCAGGGCCGCCGGATACACGATAGAGGATGTGCCAATTGAAAAGAAAATATCGCACCGTTCGGCAGCGACAGCAGCGCGATTGATGACGATTGCATCCAACTGTTCGCCAAACCAGACGACGTCAGGACGCACCAGACTATGGCATATCGGGCAGCGCGGCGGCAATTCATCAGTCGGCTCCCACCCGGTGACGGGATGCCGGCGGTCGTAACATATGTATCGGCCGATGTTGCCGTGCAGTTCGAGCAGTTGCCGACTCCCGGCCAATGCGTGCAACCCATCCACATTTTGCGTCACCAACGTGAATTCGGGAATGCGCCGTTCCATCTCCACCAGCGCGAAGTGGCCGGGATTGGGCGTGGAACCGGCACACAGGTCGCGCCGCCACTGATACCATTGCCACACCAGCTTTGGATTGCGCTTAAAGGCGCGTGGCGACGCCAATTCTTCGGGATCGTATCTGGCCCAGAGGCCGGTCTGCGCGTCGCGGAAAGTGGGTATGCCCGATTCGGCCGAAACACCCGCCCCCGTCAGCACAACCACGCGACGCGCGTTGCGCACAACCTCGATCAAAGCGCTGGGCATCTCCATGATACAACGTACCTACAACAAAATAATTGACGCCAAGGTGAAGTAGATCAGCAATCCGGTCGCATCTACAATGGTCGCGATCATCGGCGAACTGACAACCGGCGGATCAATGCCCACTTTTTCGGCCACAATCGGAATGATCGTCGCAATGGCAACCGCCCAAATCACGACAATCGGCAACGCCAAAGCCACGACCATACCCAGTTGTACAGTAACGCCTTGCCAGATGCCGACCCACCCGGCAAACATGACGAACCCGAATCCAATCATGCCCAACATGACACCCAACAACAACCCCGTCGCAATTTCGCGAAACAACGCCCGCCACACATCATTGAGACGCACTTCACCGGTGGCAATTGCGCGGATTATTGTGGACGAGGTCTGCGATCCGGCGTTACCACCGGTGCCCGTAATTAACGGAATGAAGTTGGCCAGAATGGCAAACTGCACAATTAATCCTTCAAACCCATCTATGACGGAAGCGCTGAGAAAGGACGCGAGAAAAAGCAAGAGCAGCCAGACGATGCGCTTTTGTACAATCAACGGAACGGACGCAGAGAAATAGGGTTGTTCAAGGGGTTCAGAACCACCGAGCCGCTGGATGTCTTCTGTTGCCTCTTCTTCCAGAACGTCCAACGCATCGTCAACGGTAATCACACCCAGCAGTTTGTCGTCATCGCCCACGACGGGGATCGCATAAAAGTCGTAGCGTGAAATCAACTCGGCGACCTCAGCTTCATCGGCCGAAACCGACACCGAGATCACTTTATCGATCATAATATGTTCGATGTACTCATTCGGTTGCGCCAAAATCAGATTGCGAATCGGTACAACCCCAATCAATCGGCCGATAACATCGACAACATACAGGTAATGTACCATTTCAGGATCATCAAGTGAGCGCAAATACTCCTCAGCTTGTGCGACCGTCCATTGGCGGCGCAACGCAATCACGTCACGCGTCATCAAACGGCCAGCCGTATCCTCTTCGTAACTCAGCAGTTGACGAACTTCTTCTGCCTCTTCCGGCTCCATCAAATCCAACAGGCGTTCGGATGTCTCGTCGGGTAAATCCTCCAGAAACTCCGCAGCATCGTCCATCGGCAGCGTATCGAGTAGGTCTGCCAGACGCTCATCTTCAACCTTTTCGACCAGTTCCGCTCTCAGCAAGCTGTTGGTCTCGTCGAGAACTTCACTCGCCTCGTAATCGGGCAGCAAACTGAATACTAAAATGGCGTGTTCCGGTTCCAAAGACTCCAGAATATCGACAATATCGGCCGGATGGTATTCGGCGAGCAGTTCGCGCAGCGTTTCGATTTCGCCGCGTTGAATAAGGTCTTCGATTTGTTCTGGAGAGGGCAACGACACGATATTTGGATCCATGAATGCTCTCCTATAAGGATGAATGTGAGATTTAGAAATGAGCGTTGGTCCGGGCAACGCAACACGGCGCATTCAAGGCCGTCTATTTCTTTATGTTCAGGGAATCAGTGCTCAGGCTGGCTCCGCAACGGTTGATTGTACAGCAAACGAAACGCTATGACAGATCGCCAGAGCGGGTTGCAGTGCCCAGATACGAGGCGACCCAGGTAGTTTTCGGTCGCAACAGCGGGAGCAATCTGTCACCAGGCTGAATTTCGGCCGAATTCAATCAATACGAAGCAACAAAAACGCAATCACACAGATCGCATAGAAGGCAATTACGCCATCTCCATGCGATCTGTGCGTTCAAAAACAACCTGCTGAGTTGTATCTACGGGGCTGTAATCGTAAACGACTGCTGCTGACCGTTGTTCAGCCCACCTGTCAACTGCATCGCCGGGCCTGCCGTCACACCGCTTAACGAAACTTCAGCCACCAACGGCGGCGTTACACCGGCGTTCAACGTGGTAATCGTCACGGTGTTGGCACCGCTGTTGAGCGTAACGGGAAACGCCACTTGCCGCCCACCCATCACGTATTGATTGACAACGACAACGCCGTTCACATCGACAGTGAGTTGATCGCCGTCGACAAATTGCGGGTCGCGCAAAGCCAGGTTGATCTGATTGCTGTTCACGGTAACATTTTGCAGCGTCGCACCGGTAGCTGAATCAGGAACCACTTGCAGGGATTGCTCCACCCAGGCGGTATCGTTGGCTGCCCATAAAACCCAGTTGTCCGATTGATCGTAGACCGGCCAGCTACCTTCAACCGGATTTTCCATGACGTGGCCGAAAATTTCGACGCGGTTGGCATTATCGGTCACATAGTTGAGGAAATAGCGGATACCTGATTCTGCCTGCTGCTGATTGGGCGCTGATGCAAAGAAGTACACGATGATTGGTGCCTGACTGACAGGCACCTCGGTGGCGTTGACGCGTTCTCCCGACGCGACGGCCGAACCCACTGCCGTCGCCGTTGCCCGGGCTGCCGCAACTGTCGCGACCACGGCCGTCACTTGATTCGGCGACAGGGTCGGTACACCGTAATAAGATGCCGATGTCGCCAACGCATCGACTTGAGACTGCGGCAACGCCTCAATGGTGGCGGATAAACCGGCCAGTTCAGATGAGGATAGATTTTCGACTGTTGCGACGACTTGCTCCACTTCTTGCTCAGTCAAGCCACACGCGGTCACAATCGCTATCAAAGCCAGAACAATCGCAGCCAGTGCCAGACTCTTTTGTTTTTTCATGGCAATCGATCTCCTTGATAATGAATCATTGGCGTGCTCGCTGAATTGCGTTCACGCTGACAACGGTACACGGCAGAAGCTTAAATGTCAATTGTTTTCGGCCGAAATGAATTCTCACAAGGGGCCGGTACCTATTAGTTGACCTGCTTCCATCCTGTGCTAACATGTTTACAGGCCAAAACGTTCTACACAACCAACATCTGTCAGTCGCAGCACTACGCGGCACTTACCAACCATTTCAGGAGGTCGGCATGAGCTACCAAAAGATCACTGTTCACTGTGGCATCGGAGGGAATCCACGCGGCATCGGCGATTACTTCAGGCGTCTCGATGCAGCCGGACGCCCCGCTGCCGTGTGCAGCTATGACAATTACGGCATCGTCAAGGAATTGATCGATCTGCGCATTCGCTCAGGTGTGCCGCACATTGGGGTTTTTCGGCCGAATATATACCGCCCGCACCTGCCCGACCAGAATCCCGACTACAACAAACAACCCGAAGCAGCCGGTCGCGACTATTGGGAACAGTTCAAACGGCAAATCCCACCGGAAGTACGCGACCCCGGTCACCACGACTACAAGCCGCAATATAAAGAATTGACCTGGATGATCTGGGGCAACGAAGGGCGCAAGGAAGTAATTTGGGAAGACGGGCGCAACGGCGGCAACTGGTGGGGCGAAGTTGCTCACACCATTGCCACGCTCGCCATGGCTGACGGCTATCGCACGCTGGCATTCGGCTTTTCAGCCGGCACGCCGGAGGAAGCCATCTGGAAAACGCCCGGCATGCGCAAATATCTGCGGCTGTGCCATCGCCATCCCAACCAATGCGGCATCGCCCTGCATGAAGGTGCCGACCCAAAGCATCCGCAACCGCCCCCGTTCGGCCCCCTGATCAACAGCGAGCCGAACATTACCGGTCGTTACCAGCATATGTTCGCCGCATGCGATGAGATGAACATCCGTCGTCCACGCATTTTTATCTCTGAATGCGCCTGGTACTACCGCGATGCACCCGACGTCGGTCGTGCCATGCACGATGTGCGCGAAGCGGCTATATACTACGACAAACATCCCGAAGTGCTCGGTGTTTCGTTGTGGACGGTCGGCAGCAGTGGGGGCAGTGGCGAGTATGGTGATATTGCCAACAAGGTGCAGCAGTTGATCCAGCCGCTCACTGATTACGCGCTGGAAAGTCGTTGGGACGGCAAACCGACCTGGCCAGACGGCGCTCCCCATTATCAGGGTGAATTGCAACCCTCAACGCTCGATTCGGCCGAAGCGGCCGGATTTGACACGTCGATCAGCCTCGACCTCGTCGAGCCAGGCACACAATTCGAGGCCCTATGGTCCTTCAAAAATACCGGTAACAGCACGTGGAACAAAAATTACCAACTTGTATTCTCCGACAAGCCACATGCTGAAACAGGCAACTTCCCGCGATCATCCTTTGGTAGCAAAACCGTTTACACGCTAAACGAACTGGGCGCACCACACCAGGTCAAGCCTGGTCAAACGGTGCAGCTCAAAGTGCCGTTGACCGCGCCCGTAGCCGCCGGAACCCAAGCTACCAACTGGCAATTGCAAAACAAAATCGGTAAGCGCTTTGGCCCGATTCGCTGGTTACGAGCCGTCATACCGACCTCGTCGCTGAGCTACGCTGTCGACAACTTCATCAATACGGTTGGCGATTACAATAACGTGCAACCGGGACAGCAATTTACGGCCACATGGACGCTGCGCAACACCAGTGCAACGGCGTGGAACGGTGATTTTGTGTTCACCAATATCGAAACGCATGTCGAGGCGACTACCGATGCGGCTCTGGCCGATCTGGCAATGAAGCAACAGTTCACGCTGCGGGAGTTGAGCGGGAAGGATGAAATTCGGCCGAATGAAACAGTCGATCTCAGCCTGAAAATGACGGCACCACAAGAGCCAAACGTCTATGCATCCCATTGGGAATTGCGTTCGGCCGATGGGGTTGCGTTTGGCGGCACGCGCTGGCTCTATGTACGCATCGTCGGCACTACAAGACCACCGCAAAAACCGAAGACAAAACGCACTTTCCAGCCCGGCATGAACATCAATGTCCCCGAAGCTCACGGCATCGACGGCGACCGTCTTGCCGGTTTGGAATGGGTGCGTTACGTCTTCCGCGCCGCCGCTCGCCATCGCACCGTACCGGAAGCATTCACCCTTTACGACACCCTCGTGCAGGCGTATGCCGAAAAAGGAATTCGTTCACTGATCATCCTCAACCAGGAGACCGTGTGGGGAAACGGCCCCTGGGACAACGGCGATTGGCCCAGCTACGGTCGCCAGCTCGCCGACGCTGCGCGAATTATCGCCAAGCACTACGCTGTGTACGGCGATCAGGTTGCTTACCAAATCTGGAATGAAGGCGACAGCGTCGGTAATCCGTCTGCTGTCCATGCCCCAGCCGATCAATTTGCCGGCGTGTTACGCGACACGGCTGCCGCCATCCGCGCTGCCGCACCGGAGGCTAAAATCGTCTTTGGCGGCCTCAATACCGGCCCCGACAGCGCCGTCGCCTATGCCAAACGCGTCCGCGATCTACTTGGCGGCAAACTGCCCGTTGACGCCCTCGCTTACCATCCCTATGGTCGCCACGCCAAAACCAACTTTTTCGGCTGGCCGATGGGCAAATTGCGCGATGCAATTCGGCCGTTCCAGCAAACTTTCCCGGATACGCCGCTCTGGATTACCGAGGTCGGCGTCGAAAGCGAACATGCAATCGGGCCGGAACATTACGGCAGAATCGCCGACTACATGGGCGAAATGGTGGAAGAAATCGCCGTTGAACATGCCGATTATGTACCGGTTCTGATCTGGTTTGCGTGGAACGACGTGATGCGCAATGCGGGCATGCTGACGGCTGACGGGAAGGAAAAACCGCATGTCTACGACGCCTATCGCACGATGCGTGACTGGGGTATACCGCAATTTGAATCGGCCGATGCGCTGGCTAGTTTACCGCTGCCCTCTGCCTTCATCGGCTTTGATTCCACACTCACCGACTACAATGCCGTACCGGCCGGATCATCGTTCACCTACCGCTGGCGCTTTCGCAATACCAGTCAACGCACGTGGGACGATAGCTACCGGCTGGTGTATGCGCCGAAAAATGCACCGCACAACGACCCGATGATCGCCAAAACGGAATACAAGCTGTCTGAGGTCGCAGCACCAATGCCTGCAAAAACTGGTGACGAAATCGTCATTGAACTCAATTTGACAGCGCCCAAGGAATTCGGCCGAACCTATCAAAGCCGCTGGGAATTCCGCGACGCCGCCGACACGCCGATCGGTCATTTCTATGCTGAAATCACCGTCACCGCGCCACTTGTCAGCGACGGTCACGTGCGCGTACCCGACATGCGCTGGATCGCCGATCTCACCACACCAGACGGCACACGCCTGCGCGAAGGGACGACATTCGTCAAGCAATGGCGTGTCGAAAATAGCGGAGAACGCCACTGGGGAGACGGCTTCCGCCTCGTTCATGTCGCGGGCAATCCAGCCATGGCTAAAGGTATTGCTGCCCACATCGTGCCGGCAACCAAGAACGGCGAACAAGTCGTCCTCTCCGTGCCGATGGCCGCACCTACTGCTGCAAGCGGACGGGCCACCACTTTTGAAAGTCACTGGCGCCTGCAGGACGATCGCGGCAACTTCTTCGGTGATACCATCTGGGCTAAAATCGTATCGCTGCCAACTGTCGCGCAGCCGACAACACAAGCCAATCTCAACGATCCATCCGGTTGGTACGCACAGCGCGATGCCCGCTGGAACGGTAATCAGTTGGGGCACGGACAGCAAACCATTGGCTCGTGGGGTTGCCTGCTGACCTGCTTTGCCATGATGTTAACCGCCTATGGTCGCCGCGTTACGCCAGCGCAGCTGAACGAACAGTTCCAGCGTGAACCGAATTCACAGGGCTTCAACGGCTCCGCAGTGCAGTTCGCAGCGCCAATATTTGCTCTCAAAGGCTTGCGCCAAGATCGCAACGTGCGCTCCTGGGAACATGAAGAACCAGGTTTGCAAGACACACTGTGGACAGGTGAGCATCCCCTACAACGCATCGACGATGCCATTGCGGCGGGTCATGTTGTCATCGCTCAGGTAGATAGCGATCGCGGTACAGACTTTGACCAGCATTGGGTTATTATCAAGGCGCGGACGTCTGATGGTTCCGATTATCTGATGATTGATCCGTTAACGCCGCCGGAAAGTGTTCACAATCAGCCGAGTTCGTTAATGGCGAAATACGGCAATCGCGTGGCATCAGAATCGAATGATACCAATCTGCGCAACGCGATCAAATCGGCCCTGATCTATCGCTACGAAGCCGGTCCGATTGGCGGTTAGCTTTTTATGCGAGATCAGTGGCTTTCCGGAGATTGTGAACGACTCGGAGCAAATGGAGTTCGTCGTAAGAGATTTGGCCGTCGAAATGGGTAAATACGGGGCTGAGTGCGCTTGTGCCCAATTCGTCGAAGGCGTTGAAGACGGCGGTTTGAGTTTCGGCCGATAATTCTGATTCCTCAATCAACTGCCGTGCAGGTAGCTTATTGCCTGCTGCGATGTATCTCGCCAGATGATTGACAATCGTCTGGCGTTTAACGCCGTATTCCGCTCGCAACTCGTCAATGCTCCAACCGGCTTCATACGCCTGCCCGACCACGTCCGACCGCGATCCGACAAAACGCCGTTTTGTGCGCCGGGTCGCGCTGCCGCCCGTTTTCGGCCGCTCGCTCAGCCCGTTTTCAACACAGTATGTGCGAATGATCGGTAGGAAAACATCTCCAAATTCAGCGACTTTGTGTTTTCCGATGCCGTGAATATGCAACAAAGCCATCTCGGAATGCGGAAAATACGTCGCCATCTCCTGCAATGCGCGATCCGACATGATCACGTAAGGTGGCACATTGCGTTCGTCGGCCAATATCTTGCGGCAGGCACGCAGTTGCTCAAACAGTGCCGCATCGTAATCGGCGGCGATTTCTTCCGCCATCCGTTCGGCTTGCGTCACGCCGGGATCGACGCCAAAAAATGATTGTTTGCCGGTCAGGACTGTCGTGCCACGTTCCGTCAGAAGCAGTTGACCGTGTTGCATGTCACGCCGTAACAACTCTTCACCGACAAGTTGATGGGCGATCTGCTTCCATTGTTCGGCCGAATATTCCATCCCGATACCATACGTCGAAAGCTGATCGTGGCCACGCTGCAACACCTTTTGCGACCGCGATCCGCGCAAAACGGCAATGATATGCGATGCACCAAATTGTTGCCTTGTGCGATAGACGCAGGCGAGAAACTTTTGCGCCGGCACAGTCAAATCGACCAGATCGTCAACTGTATGCGTGCAATTGTCACACATGCCGCAGTGGTCAACGGGTGCAGCTTTCCCAAAATAGGTCAACAAGGCACGGCGACGACACACGCGTGATTGCGCCCAATCGACCAGTGCCGACAACCGCTGCGGGCGACCCTGCGCTTCCGATTCTGCCCTTCGCGAATAAAATACTGATTGCACGTCGCCGAAGCTAAACAGCAACCGGCAATCGGCACGCAACCCATCGCGCCCGGTCGTGGCCGATTTGTTGATAGTAATGCTCGATGTTTTGCGGCAAATCGACGTGCAAAATCCAGCGCACATCCGGCTTATCGATACCTGCTGAAGGGCGATAGTCGCCACAATTACAGGTTCATCATCACGGACAAACGCTGCCTGATTGCGCTACGCGTCAGTGGCGTCTAGTTTGCCGTGATACGGTAAAGCGTTGATACCGTGAAATTGCAGGGTGTCGACGACTGGGATTCTACCTGACGAATCGTGCTGCAATAGACAATCCCCGACTGTGCCCGGTGCGCCGCGACAAACTCAGCAGCTTGCTGTGCTGCGTTCCCTTTATCAACGACTTCAATAAACAGATTCGGCCGATCGAATGACGCCACAAACGTCTGTTCATCAGCAAAATCGAGCGACGCCTTGATGTCGTCGCGCACGCGTGGTGTCGCCGTGGCGGTAAGCGCTATGCAGACGGCGTGTGGCAATCGGCGGCGCACATCGATCAACTGCCGGTACTCCGGCCGAAAATCGTGACCCCACTGCGAAATGCAGTGGGCCTCATCAATGGCAAGACAAGCCGGCGCAACTTCTTCGAGCATGACCAGTGTTTCCGGCCGCAGCAACGTTTCCGGCGCGACATAGAGCAATGTTATCTCGCCATTGCGAATGGCACACACCGTTGCCATATATTCGTTGTGTGTCAGAGTGCTATTGAGAAAGGTAGCGGCGATGCCCCAGGCGCGGAGTTGGTCGACTTGATCCTGCATGAGAGCAATCAACGGCGAGACGACAACGGTAAGACGTTCAAAAATCAGCGCCGGCAATTGATAGCAGAGTGATTTGCCGCCGCCAGTGGGCATGATGACGAGGGCATCACGGCGGCTGAGGACATGGTCGATGATGGCGTCCTGATTCGGCCGAAATGCATCATAGCCAAATACATCTTGCAGGACTTCGAGAGGTTTCTTTTGGCCGATTTGTGACGGTAAAGACGCCGGTTGCTCAACCTCGATGACCGGAAATGACGATTCGGACGGCTCGATCCAACCAGACAACTGCACGTAGCAGCGCAATTCGCCGTCCGGCATCTCCACCGGTCGCCACCAATGCGCTAACGAAACACGCAGCAACGTTCCCGCTGCAATTTCATGCGGCGGCTCTTGGTAGCCAACCAACGTCACCGTGCGTCCACCGTCGGGCGTCGGATAGCGGTAGCGAATGCGTTTGCCGTGCAGATCGCGCTGCAGCGCCTGATCGGGACGCCAGAACATCGTACTGTACGACGGAACACCGATCCGTTCGGCTACGTAGAGCGCCCCGGCTGACGTGATGCCTGTCAAGCCGTCAAACAATATCTCTGGCCCGCCGACTTTGGGCGACATGTGACGCATGACAAATGCGTAGAGGCCGGAGAGCGGCGGCAATTTGCGTTTGGCAGTAACGATGACGTTTTCGACGTGGGGCGCAATGCTGTCGGGGTCTGGCTCGCAGGTTACTTCCCACACGTCACCGACAGCGTATTCCTGATTGAACTGGTCATTGGTGTCGCGGTCAGCAGCGATGAGGCGTACGCTGCGCCCTTCGAAGGTTAGAGCACCGATACACGCACCACTCCCCATGCGTGTTTTGGCAACGATCACAACTTTCATGTCCATTTTCTACCCCGGCTGACCCAAACCGATTATTCCATCCAGAATTGGCGTTTCTATGCAGAGAAACTACATTTGGCTGAGTAAACGCTCGTAATCATCATGCGAGCCAATCCAGAACCACACGACTGTATCGCCTTCAAGCAAGCCCAATGCGCGGTGATTTCGGCCGATACGAACTGAATAGACAGGCGTGTGCTTACCAACTCGTTTGAAGAACAGGCTGTGAGCGCGAGGATTGAGTTGCCATAGTTTATAGGCACGATCGGCGCGACGTTGAATCTCCACCGGCAACGATGCATATAGCTTCCAGAACTGCGACGTTGTCGTCGATTTCATCCTTCCCGGTGTAATGCGTTCGTCGTCAAAAGAGATCGGTCTGGTCTTGCCCGCACTGTATTCGCCGATGCCTCGGCGATCAATTGTTTGAGCATGTTCTGTGCTGAATCAGTTGCCAGTAATGCATCCCACTGTGCATTATCGGCTTCAATTGCTGCCTCGGTTTCGTCCTGCAACAACGTCTCATTCAAACTCTGTGCTTCCAAAAAGCGTGCAAACTCTACCAACAGTTCAACCCGGTTTGGTGGCAACATACGCATAGCATTGATCAAAATATTTTCGTACTCATTGTCAATGGTTAAATTCATTGTGATGTCTCCGCAAACATATCCTCATCACACTTTACAGCTACGGTGTCAGATGTGCAACTGAACAGCCTGTTTCGTGGCTTATTTTGTCAGCGACGAGTGAGCGATGACAAGCTTGTGGCACACCCTCAACGCAAAACAGGGCCACGATGGCAGCGTCTGGTGGCATGGTTGCCAGCCAAGCTTCCGGATCGAAATCGGCGAGATAGTGTTGTTCGTAAGCGGCGATGAAGGCGGGGGCGAGCGTTGTGCGTTGGCGTTTGGCCACTTTAGCATCGGCATCGGCCGAATATTGTGCCTTCCTTATCTCCGGAGACGGTGCCAGCGATTTATCATACAGATAATGAATCCCCAATTCGTCTAATCGTGTTTGCAACCGTTGGCTGTTAGCCCACGCGTAGTTGGACCCGCGCACACCGCGTCGCCAGCGAATGTCGACGAATGTGTTCACTTCGGCCGATTGCAGTGCGTCAAAAAACGTCTCGGCGTCGAAGCCATATGCCCCGACAGTGACCAGTTTAATCATCATTATCCCCTTCTTCTGCGCGGTACCGCTTGCGCGACGTGAAGCTGTGGTCGCCGAACAAAGTCATCTGCCCACCGGTGAACCGGTCGATGATGGCTTGCTGTGACTGTATTTCGTCGTTTTCGTCGATGTGCGCGACTGGAATACCGAGGTCATCGAGCACAGCCCCGATCAGCTTGCTCCGGTGGCACGTTTCCGGCTTGCCCTCGCTGCACATAAGCACAACGCGCTGCTGTTGTTCAAAAGCGGTTTGAATTCGCTGATGCCCTGCTGAAAAAAGTGTGCATGTTTGACCTTGTCGTAGTCAACTTTAAGCTGTCGCTGTAACAATCGGGATCGTCGGGTCGCCCGCCTAAAGATCGGCCGAGAAAGAGATAACGGATGCCGACGGCACGCAGGGTAGTATCGAGTTCATTCTTGGAAAATTCCGGCTTGTAGCGCGAGTATGGGGCGCTACGCACATCGATCAGATAGGCAATGTCGTGCTGATGTAGGACGGCGATCAGATCGTCAATGGCGCGGCTGCCGTAGCCGATGGTGTAGATGGGGATGGTGTCGGGCATGGATTATCGGCCGAAAAGCAACTCAAACCGATCAAAACTACTCTGCAATCCTGTAGAGTGGGGTCTCGCGTAATTGGCCTGCAACGTAATTGTGTAACACACTGGCGATCAACGTTTGATACGGCATGCCTTCAGCAAGCGCCCGTCGTTGCAACGCTTCCAAATCACGGGATGAGATGCGAATATCGATACGCTTGTCTTTCTTAAATGTGTTTATAGCCGCCTGTCGCACTTCTTCGCGACGCTGAGACGTTAACACAGAGTCAAACTTATCAGCCTCAAAATCTCGTACGATTTTCTGCTCTTCAGAATCCAGTTCAATATCGTCTAATTTGTCTCCTTTACGCATCTCTATCTCCAAGATAATGGTGCGTTGCTTTTCTTTTTGGAATAACTCTAGTTTCCGCTAACGTGGCATTGACAAAAGACTTTGAGCTATCACTCAAAGCGGTGAACCTTAAAAAATCGATTGTAAAACCGTGTCAAATTGATGTGAACGGTTAAGTCGGTGCTTTTTGCCGCCGATGAGCCGCCACGCCCTTGGGCAAATGGGTCGTAACCGACGTCTTTTTGCGAAGTTGGGGGTCAGACAGGGCATCTTTAGGAAAAAACTCGCCCGATAAGACCCGACGCAGACGGCCAGATGTTTTTTGGGGTGTCTATCCCAGAAGCCAGTTGGCATCGGGGGTAAGACAGTCACCAGATAGGTCAAGATATTAGCCATCAACAAAGCCAGTTCTGGCAAACGAGCGCAAGACTCCGGGGCAAAGACGAATTGACGGTGCAAGCCTAACATCTGCTTGGCTACTAACGGGATTTGCTCTACCGGCCACCGGTCTTGATACAGGCAGAAGATGGTCAAAGGGTCTGCCTGCTGCAGATTGGTTCCCAAAACCAGCGGCTTGTCATACAAGGGATCAAAGAAAACCCAAATGGTGAAGGTTTCAGGTGCTTGCCCTGGTTTGTATGTCGATGGAATCAAGTCAACCCAGCCTTGAGCAACGATCTCGCGCCCTTGAAACTGGATGACTTCCTCTCTATCAGGCGGGGTCGCTTCTATCTCTTTTTCCAGATGGGCTCGTGGCAAGGGGCGGACTTTTTCACCCCATTTGGGTCGGCAGCCGCGTCCTTTGTATTCTGGCAAGTAGTTGCGACGACCGGTGCAGTTAAGGGCCATCCGAATCACATATTGCCCCATGCCAACCGCCTGCATGTCACTGATTTCTACACCCGCATCGGCAATCGCCACTTCACCCTCATCCAAATGATGCTTGACCCAGCGCAAGGTATCAGCTTTGAGTGTGGCCTCGCTTCGGTCTTTCTTGTTGGTGCGAATGATTTGACGTAGCAGCGGAATTCGCTGCCCGTCAACCTGCCCAACCTGGCAAATAACACCAAAACCAACCCCACATAGTGCTCGTCCTGCCAAGCTGTGAAACATCTTGCCCGTCCATCCTTTAAGTTTGAACCGCCAAAATGCTGTCCAATCGACGGCGACTGGTCGATACCCTTCATATTCATGGCTTTGCCATTTTCCTTCAGACAAAACATAGTTGTGCCATCGGGCAATGCATTCGTTGATACGCCAGATACCCTGACGAAAGGCTCTCCATATCCGTCGACTTTCTTCCGCTGAAAACCCATTTGCCTTCAAGGCGGGGAAAATCGCACCGCGACTTTGTAAAAATGAGCCGTTGAGCATCGTCCACATCAATTGTAAAAGTGCGAGATTCGTACCCACCGGTACGGTTTGTACGATTATTTGTAAAACATGTATAGTTTGAGTGATGGCGATTGACATTTTGCCCTCCTGTAGATTTCAGCACCTACAATTATGGGCTGGTTAATCGCCATCGTCACCTTTCACTTAGCGGAAACAAGAGAATAATTGTTTTCAAGAAAAAATTGCCCTCGTCGTTCAAATAAAGCACCAGGCAAATGTATCCACCAACGTCGACAACAAAAATCCTTTGTCCAGGATATTTGGTTTTATTCGGATGGTCAATATCATCTAGCAATCACCCGTACTGCAAATAGTAGACAATGTTTTCAAAAGATATGTTGCGCTCGGCAATCAACTGCCAATTCTTTTTGTCACTCCAGTTGAAAATCCCCATCGAGCATTATAGCATAGCCGTGTGCCTTATGTCATCACACGTTGATGTCAAGTTTTTTACCCTCTCAAAATCAGGCACTTATTGCCATACACCACACGCAACCGATTCGAGTAATTCGCTTTCTTCAAGAATCAACTTGTTAGTGCAGAATCTTCCAACCCATACTCGAATTCATAAAAGTGCTTGCCGTCTTCGATGATAATGGACATGTTTCCTGAGAGACCGACCAATTGCCCGGTGCCAGAATCAGGCACCACTTCCAGAATGAGACGACCTGCGCCTCTGTCCATAATGCCGAAATGTTGCAGGACAAAGCTGCCTTCCCTGCCGGCCAACGCGCCCTGAACCTGTTCAATCACGACATAACCGGCTGAGCCTTGTACCGTTGTCATTGCGCTGAGCATCTCTCCTTTGCTCGTCGCTACCAAATCTCCACTGAACTGTTTATCGAGTGACATTCGGCCGAGTTGAATGCCATCAATTCCTTGCGCATAAGGTTCCAGTGGCTTCAATTCGACGTTAAACTCGCCAGATGCCTTCATGTTTTCTCCTAGTATGATGTAGGTCGGATTGGCAATCCGACCTACACTTTTTACTCATTGCTCCTATTGGCAAAATATTATCGAGCTATTCGACCGTGACGCTTTTCGCCAGGTTGCGCGGCTGATCGACGTCGCAGCCACGCCAAACGGCGATATGATATGCCAACAATTGCAGCGGTATCACGTTGACAATCGGAGCCAACAACGGCGATGCTTCCGGCACGTAGATGACATGGTCGGCTTCGTTGCAGATCGCTTCGTTGCCCTCAGTCGCTACGGCGATGACAATGCCACCGCGTGCTTTCGATTGTTGAATCTGACTGACCATTTTATCGTAGAGGAAATCGTTGGTCGCTATCGCCACTATCGGCAACGTCTCATCGATCAAGGCAATCGGACCGTGCTTCATCTCGCCTGCAGGATAACCTTCTGCGTGAATGTAGCTGATTTCCTTGAGCTTGAGCGCCCCCTCGAGAGCAATGGGGTAGTTGATGCCTCGGCCGATAAAGAGAAAGTCAGTCGCTTTGTGGAAAAGATGCGCCAGTTCCTTGTATTCAGCGTCGTGATCGAGGACACGACCGGCTAAATCAGGCAAATGGGTGAGATCAAAGATGAGTTCACGAGCGCGTTCGGCCGAACACGATCCCTTCAACCTACCCAATGCAACTGCCAACAAATATTGGTCAACGATCGACGTTGTAAACGCCTTCGTGCTGGCAACGCCGATTTCCGGCCCAGCGTGCATCGCAATGTAGCCGTCTGACACACGCATCGCCTGACTGCCAAATGCGTTGACAATCGTCCACAGTGTTGCGCCATCTTGTCGCGCTTGCTCCATCGCTGCCAGTGTATCGGCCGTTTCGCCCGACTGCGTAATGGCGAGTACAGCCGTTCGGTCATCGATGATGGGATGATAATAGCGAAATTCAGACGCATATTCGACTTCGACCGGGATGCGGGCAATCGATTCGATCAGGTATTTGCCGACAAGACCTGAGTAAAAGCTGGTGCCGCAAGCGACGATGATGATTTTGTTGAGGTGGTTAACCAACTCCGGCGTCAAATTCATTTCAGGAAGCGATACATCACCTGTCTCAAAGTCGATGCGACCACCGAGCGTCTCCACAATGGCGCGAGGCTGCTCAAAGATTTCCTTCTGCATAAAATGGCGGTATTCGCCCTTGGCGGCGCTGACCGGATCCCAGGCGATGGTGTGCTCTTCGGCCGAAATCGGCTCACCCGTCAAATGCATTACGCGATAACCACGCTGATCGATGACAGCCATCTGGCGATTTTCCAGAAAAACGACTTGCCGCGTGTATTCCAGAATGGCTGGAATGTCAGACGCAATGAACATCTCGCCGTCGCCAATACCCAACGTGATCCCGCCCGCGTTGCCCAGCCGGGCACAAATTAACTGCCGATCGTCATCGCGATTGAGCATGACGACCGCATTACTGCCTTCCAGGCGGTTGAGTGTCGCCTGCGCCGCTTCGAGAAAGGGCAACCCGCTTTCCACGTAGCGCTCAAGCAATTGCGCAATTACTTCGGTATCTGTATCAGACGCAAATACAACGCCTTCCGCCTGTAATTCGTCCTTGAGTTCGATAAAGTTTTCGACAATGCCGTTTTGCACGACCACGACGCGCCCATTCATCCCTGTATGCGGATGGGAGTTGCGTTGGCTGGGTGCGCCGTGCGTTGCCCAACGCGTATGACCGATGCCGATATGCCCGTTAACCGGCTGCGCGGCGACGAGACTCTCCAGATTACTCAATTTACCGGCATCACGCCGCACATTAACGTGTCCGTTGCGGGTCAACACAGCCAATCCCGCCGAATCATAGCCGCGATATTCAAGCCGTTTCAGCCCACTCAAAATGACGTCTGATGCCTGTCGAGAACCGATATACCCAACGATACCACACATGATTTTACCTCCGTGTGTTGGGACACAGGCGTCACTGACCGGCAGCCGGTACCTGCATCCAGTTAAAAGAAAAACAGATTGTCATGTGTTACGCAAAGGCATTGTGTTACGCAGACAAAGGTAACTGTCTACGGCCACATGATGCTGTATTTTGTTCGGCCGATTGCTCAACCGGTTTGTCACAACACCATTTGGGGAACAGCGAAGTAGCTACTTCACTGGAATGCAGGATGTGGCAATCCTGGGAGGCATCCGCTGATCTCTCGATGCTTCAGACAAACTGCAAGCAGTTTGTCATTATCCCCACCTCGCGGTGAAGACCTCCATCCTCGTCACCCGGTCATACAAGTCCGGGCCATGCGCTGTCATTCTTCCACTATGCAATTGTCAAAACACAGTCACCATCGTAGCGTGTGTAGCACCTAATGTCAAATAAACGAAGGATGAAAAATCAGACAGTTCAGAGGTAGATTGAAGACCTCTGAACTGTCGTGCGTATACGCAATCAGCTAAGCACGGTCGGCAAGCTAGCGATTGGCATATGCATTCATATTGACATTGCGAGCATAATCTGTGTACTGTGCCGGATCACGCATACTCGATGTATGACACCAACCCGTCTTGTGTCCCATATTGTTGGCACCTGATAATTGACCCGCCCATTTTTCGGTCGTGCCGTCATCCGGATCACTCAACAACAGGTCAGACGCGATCTGACAGTAATCATAACGCCACCATTTGTCAGTAAACGATGTCGTTGAGTAATAGACACGGCTGCGCGCCCATGACGGGATACCAGACAGCCACAACGCAGCGCCGTCATAAGTCAAATCCCAGTTCGTGCCGCAGCCGATACCAAAGATTTGGCCAAGAAGCGCCAAATTACCAGCCAGCGCTGTGCCTTGATACGGCGTGCCGACCGATTGAATCAAACGAGACCCGGATGAATAGTCGAGACCGCTCCAGTAGTATGTATACAAATGCAAGCTGGCCGCACCGCCCTGACTGTGGGCGACAACGCCAAAGGACGGGAATTGCGCCCCGTGATCGCGAATTAACGTGGCAAAGGTATCGTGAGAGCGGTTTTGATTGTAATCCTGGAATACACTGTATTCAGTGAAGTTCGATGTCGGCCAGACACCGCCGGAACAATAACCGTGAACGAGCAACAGCTTACCACCGCTGGCATTAGGCTGCGGGCCGGACGGACGTGCACCCATGAGCATGTCATCAGTAACGGCGCTGATGGCTTTGTTCGCGGCCAGTGGTAATGCGTCCGCGTCAAATGCGATGGTATCGGCACGGGCAACTGGAATGTGTGTCGCCATATCCTGCACGCGAACATGGCGCAGTTCAAATGGCGCATGCGCACCGGCGAGTGCGATCCAGCGGGCATCGAGAGTCAGCGGCAATGTGCTACCTTCGGCCGAAACCACATTGCTGATCCACGCCACCGGAATCATCTCCGTTCCGTCGCTGCCCCACACCTCAGCGGCAACGACGACTTTGCCGTTCGCCTGAGCGCCCAGGTCAATTTGCAACCGCGACGCATCCAGCACACGGGTCGTTGCTGTGCCGTCCAGACGCACCGTTTGCGCCAGAACCGGGAAAACATGTTCAGACGTACGGACAAACGCAGCGCCTTCGGCCGAATGTCCAAAAGCGACTACCTGAGCCACGTACTCGCCCGGTTTGGCATCCACGATGACTGCGCCGAAAACACCGTCGGCGGCAGCGCCATCGTTGTGACGACCGTCATCGACCATCGGAAAAGTACGCATGCGTCCGTCAGCCGCTGTGACGTGCAACTCGGCCGAATCGATCACACCTGCTAGCGCCTGCGGTACGCCGTCATACGCGCTATCCGCAGCATAGGCGTAGGTAGCAAACCCGATGGGATTACCGGCAACCAAATCGTGCGTCGTCAGATGGGAATACAGTTGGTAAGCGCTCTCTTTGCTGCCAACCAGAAGATAGCCGGCGTCGGTACTGCCTTGCGCAGTAATGCCAAGCTGCCAGCGCCCGGTTTGCACGTTTTCGAGCGACACGCTGCGTCCGGCAAACGCATTGGATTCTGTTCCCAGTTGGATGTCACGGGCGCTCAACTCGACAAGACGGCCGGACGGTGACTGCAATGTCAGGTGCCACGTAGCTCCTTCCGGCGCAAACCAGATGATTTCGGCCGATGGCGCATCCAGCAACAAGTCGCCGGCCCAGTTCGCACTGCCGTCGAAGGTAACCGGCAACATCGCGGTGCGAGAACGCACACCGGTTGTGGCCGGATCAGGCAGTTGCAGCGCCGCAAATTCGGACGGTGGCGCCGCGATTTGTTTGGTGGCCGGCGCAGCATCGCCACGCCCGTCGCTGCGCAAGTCAGCTTGTGCGGAAGCGAGTCCAACAACGCCGACTAGCAGCATCGTGAACACAGATAGAACAATGATGATCCTTGATTTGGACATGGGGTCTCCTGACTGTGGTTGGTTTATGCAATTATAAGACAACAAAAGGATTGTTCCGGACACATTTTAGCACAGGGCTATTGATATTGAACACGAACACCACGAATTCGGCCGATTATCAGTTCCAGCAAAAAAATAAACGCGATAAACAGCATGTCAATCACAATCGTAAAGCCGAATGCCAGTGCCAGATAGCTCGCGCCAATCGAAAGCGGATTGAGCACACCCTCAGTCAGTAAAGGCTGCACATCAAAAACGACGAGCAGCACAATGATCACGCCAAGTGCGATCAGTACCGGCGGCCATGACCGACGATCAGACGGACTGGGCATCATCGCATTGCTGACGGCAAACAGCAGATAAAGCCACACAAAAACATCGTTTGTGGTCAGAAACGTGCGCAGTGAGAGAAGCAGACTGTCCACATCACCGGTCTGAATCAAAATAATCAGTTGCGGCAAATCAAACACAAAGTGGCTGATGAGCAAGATCACGCCGGTGCCAAAGAAAAACGGGGCGGCGCCGATCAAACTTTCGCGCACCGGGCCGACACGGCTGTCCTTGTAATACTCAACATAACCCAGTTGCACCGAGCCATCGTCGCCATGTTGCGGCAGTACCGAGAACTTGCCCGTACGGACGCCGAGCATTCCGGCCACGATCCAGTGGCTGAATTCGTGTAACAGCACGCCGGGAAAAAGTATGATGGCATAGACGATAATGGCCCAGCGCATATTGCCGGTAAGCAACAGCGCCAGGCCACGCAAATGTTTATGAATCCACCGCTGCATCACGAGCAATACCGGCAAAGTGACGGCAACCCAGATGAACGGGAGGAAGATGTCGTTCACGTGGAACAGTGGTCAGTAGTCAGTGGTCAGTTAGTCGCGAGTCGTCTGTAAAGACATGACCCTGTTCCCTGCCACATACCCCTTAAACCGCGCCGCGCACCAGATCGACAAACGATGGTTTGAGTGCGGCGCCACCGACGAGCGCACCGTCAATATCGGGATGCGCCATGTATTCGGCAATGTTGTCCGGCTTGACGCTGCCCCCATACTGGATGCGTATTTTTTGTGCAGCACTCTCACCGAAGGCAGCGGCAACGGTACCGCGCACGGTCACACCGATGATACGACCCGCATCGGCCGAAGTGGCCGATTTTCCCGTTCCAATTGCCCAAATCGGTTCATAGGCAATGACGAGACCGGCTACCTGTTCGGCCGAAAGCCCAGCTAACGCCGCTCGCACTTGCCCGCTGACAAAACTGTGCGTTTCACCCGCTTCATTCTGCTCCAGGCTTTCACCGACACAAATGATGGGTGTCAGCCCGTGTTCCAGCGCTTTTTTCACCTTCTTGTTGACACCTTCGTCCGTTTCGCCGAAATAAGCGCGGCGTTCCGAATGGCCGAGAATGACATAATCACAAAACGGTGTCAACATGTTGGGCGCAATTTCGCCCGTATAGGCGCCGTTCTCTTCAAAGTACATATTTTGTGCACCAACGCCGATTTTAGTCGCCTTGACGGCATCGGCAACGCCTGGAATCGCCAAAAACGGCGGGCAAAACGCAATGTCTACGCCGTCAATATTATTCAGTTCGTAGCGTATTTCGCGGGCGAAAGCGATGGCCTCGTCCGGCGTTTTGTTCATTTTCCAGTTTCCTGCAATAAAAGGGGTACGCATGAAAAACTCCTTGAATAGCAACTTGAGAAACCGAGTTTTTCAAAAAACTCGGTTTCCAGGTTTGTTTACTTGGCAAAACCGACCGCGCGTGTTTCGCGAATGATAGTCACTTGAATCTGACCCGGATATTGCATGCTATCCTCAATATTCTTGGATATTTCCTTGGACAGGCGCATCGCAGCCAGATCGTCGATTTTATCGGGTTTGACCAAGACGCGAATTTCGCGTCCGGCTTGCAACGCGTACGCACTGTCCACACCGTCATAAGATACGGCGATCTCTTCCAGCGTGCGCACGCGTTTGATGTAGTTCTCCAGGCTTTCACGACGCGCACCGGGGCGTGCGCCGGAAATAGCGTCGGCCGTTTCCACAATCACCGCTTCAACCGACTCCTGCTCAACTTCATGGTGATGCGAAGCGATGCAGTTGACTACTTTGGAGGGCACATTGAAACGACGCGCCAACTCGGCACCGAGCATCGCATGGGTGCCTTCCTGATTATGGTCAATCGCCTTGCCCAAATCGTGCAATAGGCCACCCATTTTGGCGACCTCAATGTCGGCACCGAGTTCGGCAGCCAACATAACGGCGATTTTGGACGCTTCGACTGAATGATGTAATTGATTTTGGCCGTAGGATGTACGGAATTTGAGGCGACCCAACGTTTTGATGATCTCACGGTGCAGCCCATGGACATTGGCTTCGTAGGCGGCTGCTTCACCGGCTTCGCGGATCACTTTATCAACTTCTTTTTCAGCATCCTTGATCACTTTTTCAATGCGGGCAGGGTGAATACGGCCATCGATAATCAATTTTTCGAGTGCGCGGCGAGCGACTTCGCGCCGTACCGGGTCGAAACTGGACACGGTGACAGCGGAAGGTGTGTCGTCAACGACGATGTCAACACCGGCGGCCTGTTCGAATGCACGAATATTGCGTCCGGATCGGCCGATGATGCGTCCTTTCATATCGTCGCTGGGAATCTCAACCAGCGCAACCGACGTCTCAGCGACATGCTCTCCGGCAATGCGCTGAATCGATGTGGCGATGATCTTGCGGGCTTGTTCATCAGCGGTTTCGCGGGCACGTTCTTCAATTTCACGCATGACACGAGCCATATCGTGCCGCGCTTCTTGTTCTACTGAATCGAGCAATGCTTGCTTGGCCTCGGCCTGCGTCATGCCGGCTACTGCCTGCAAAGTCTCCTGTCGCTCTGCTTCCAACTCCTTCAAGCTATTTTCGCGCTTGTCGAGATTGCTTTGGCGGCGGCTTATGTTCTGTTCGCGACGCTCCAGTTTCTTGAGTTGTTTGTCCTGACTGGCACGAATGCCGTCGAGACGTTCTTCTGCTCGTGCCAGGTCGTCCAAACGCCGCTCAATGACGCGTTCACCGTCTGCACGAATCTGTTTTGCATCCTCACGGGCTGAATTCAAAATGACTTCAAGTTCACGCTCAGCCATTTCGCGCCGTTTATTCAGATCAGCTGTTAGCTGGGCATGTGCCGCTTCCTGATCCGGCTTCCAACGAGTTTTCCAGAGATAGTATCCGATGCCGAATCCGATGGCGGCACCGACAACTATCCCCAGAAGTAGATAGACTACCATGTGTCATCTCCTTGATCATTCAAGTGTTCGGTTTGTAATGCTTGCCAGAGTTCATCGGTGACAGTGCGAATTACGTCAAATCCAAATCCGCGTCCTTGTAAGAAACGCCAGACTTTGGTGCGAAATTCATGTTCGGTCAGGTTTGCCCACTTTGCTAACCGTTTGCCAGCTACAGTGCGGGCAGCTTCTTCTTCTTCGACGTTTTCGAGTGCTGCTTCGATGATCTCTCTAGCGACGCCCTTTTGTCCTAATTCATGTCGCAGTGCAAGCTGACTGCGTGGGCGAAAGGTATTGCGTTGCTCAACCCAGTAGTCGGCAAACGCACGATCGTTAAGATAATTTTTTGTATGTAATTGTGTCAATATAGCGTCGATCGTTTCCGGTGCATATGTTTTTTTTTGTAATGCGCGCCGGATTTCGGCCGAACTGCGGGGTCTGTTTGCAAGTAACCGATAGGCATGCTCTAAAGCAGCATGGATATCGGCCTGTCGCTGTAATTCCGCAATCGATTCGGCCGATAACTCTTGCCCCAGCAATAAATCGCGAGCAACCGGTTCCGGCAGACCAAACGCAAACGCGCCGTCTATAAAAACGCTGATACGCTGTTCGTTGCGCTGTTGTTGTTTTAGCGCGGTAATTGTCGGCATCACAAAATAAAAAGCCGCAGCAAAATAATTTTGCCACGGCCTTTGTACATTACACCTATGAGGCAACCGGCTCCAAATGAGGAACCGCCTACCTTTCTAGCAGTCAACACACATAATTCTGGTTATGTGTGTGCATCCCGATATGTTGTACTGCTTCCTTTCCTCGGTTGCCTTTGTCAACAAATCTGTTTAGCACCAATTCAGAACCGATGTCATTGACATCGCTGAACGGGTTGAGGGCCTGGGTCAAGAAGCTATCCTCGTCCTCTGTTGCACTGGTTCTGAGTTATCATAAGTGTCATTAACCAGACTTGTAGAGCGGATAAACTCATTTCAGGACACGCAGTCATTTGCCTTACTTATGATTGACTGCTGCCCAATGCTGCATGTTTCGTGTAACGTTAGGTCGTAGCAAAATCGGGTTGTTGCCTGTTGTGGCGACCCGATGCGCCACGTTGTCTTCCACACTGAGCGATTTGTAAGCCGATGAATCGCTTTTCAATCAAATAAACGATGAATGATAGTATCCAATTCGGCCGATTGGACAATCCTGAATATTACTCTTCTTCGTCATCTTCCACAATGACGTACGGCAGGCCTGCTTTTTCACGAATCCGATTCTCGATCTCTACCAACAACGCCGGATTCTCACGCAGGTATTCCTTTGCATTTTCGCGGCCCTGTCCCAGTAACAACTCATCATACCGATAATACGCGCCGCGCTTATCGATCAGATCATAATTCACGGCCAAATCAAGGACATCACCACTTTTCGATACGCCTTCATTATACATGATATCGAATTCACATTCCGTAAAAGGTGGCGCAACTTTGTTTTTCTTGACCTTGATGCGTGTGCGATTGCCGAGAATCTCTCCACCAGCCTTAATCGCCTGAATCCGGCGAATATCTAATCTCACGGAAGCGTAAAATTTAAGTGCGTTGCCGCCAGTCGTCGTTTCCGGACTCCCGAACATAACACCGATCTTGGAGCGCAGTTGATTGGTGAAAATAACCAGTGTATTGGTCTGTTTGATGACACCGGACATCTTGCGCAGCGCCTGCGACATCAATCGCGCCTGCAATCCGACGTGCGAATCACCCATCTCACCTTCTATTTCACGCTGTGGTACAAGCGCAGCTACCGAGTCAATGACAACAACATCCATTGTGCCGGAGCGAACCAACGCATCGGCTATCTCCAGTGCCTGTTCACCCGTATCCGGTTGTGATACATACAAGTTGTTGACATCAACGCCGCACTGCGCAGCATAACCGGGATCGAGGGCATGTTCCATGTCAATGAAGGCACAGATGCCACCGCGAGCTTGTGCTTCGGCGATTACGTGCTGGCAAATCGTGGTCTTGCCTGACGATTCAGGACCATAGATTTCGATCACACGGCCTCGGGGTAAACCCCCTACTCCCAATGCAATATCCAGTGACAGTGATCCGGTGGGGATGACGTCAACTTGCAGATGTGTTGCGTCACCCAACTTCATGATCGCACCATCACCAAATCGTTTTTGAATATTGGCAAGAGTGTTTTCGAGAGTGTGTTCGCGCCCTGTTTTTTGGCTTTTTGCTGCCATATGAGTTCCGGTCGCCAAATAGGATAAAAGAGTGCGCGTAGTGTACAATACGGTTGTGGAAATCGCAAACACAGCATCCAACTTGCGCCCTGCAGCCACCGCTGATTCCGGAGTAATCACACGCCTACTCCAGAGTGCCTGCTACCTGCATTTGCATGCTGATTGGCGCATGCCGGTGGATTGGATCGGTACACCGGGATTCCTCGTACACACATCACAGCATGGGGTAATTGATGCGTGTTTAGGTGCTGCGGCAGACCCATTGCCGACAGCCTGGGTGCGGCTGGCGGCTTTATCTACGGAGAGTCAGTTGGGGGGTGTTTTTGGTCTGTTGCTGGAAAATGTGGTGACAGCTTTGCGTGAGCAGGCGGTGTCTCAATTGGCATGGCTGAGTTCGGCCGAATGGGTCAATGCACAATTACCCCACTCCGCTTTCGAGCAAGTTGATGAAATCGAAACCTATGCCGCAACCAAACTGATTACGCTGAACGGGACGGCACGAAACATCCGCATTCGGCCGGTTGAATTGGCTGATTTCCCGAAGCTTGCGACCCTCGAAGCCATTGCGTTTGATCCCATCTGGCGACACAGTGCCGATGGATTGCGTCTGGGCTGGCACCAATCGCTGCGTTTTGACGTCGCCGAAATAGACAATCGCATCGTGGCATTTCAATACAGTACACGCTCCGACTCGCGCAGCGCCCATCTTGTACGCATCACGGTCCATCCCGACGTTCAGGGCCAGGGTGTAGGCACGGCACTTTTAAACTCCGCATTCACACAGCTACAACATAGTGGCTATCGTTTCATCAGCCTGAACACGCAAATCGGCAATCTACCATCCCAAACACTGTATCATAAGTTCGGATTTCGGCCGACCGGACAACGCTACCCCATCTGGGCAAGACAACTGTAACTCGCATCGCCAAAACACAAAAGACATATCCGGAGACAAAGCCCATGAGTTCGAGACATAAACTGACACAAGCTGAAATTGACGATGCACTGACCGAATTGCCTGGCTGGCACGTCAAGGACGGCAAGCTGCACAAGCAATTCAAATTCGACAGTTTTGCCACAGCACTCGGCTGGATGGTCAGCGTAGGCATCTTCGCCGACAAAATAGACCACCACCCTGAGTGGGCCAATGTCTACAACCGCGTCACAGTCGATCTGGTAACACACGATCTCGGCAATGCGATCAGCACACGTGATATTGATCTGGCACAACACATGGAGCGCTTGTACTAGGCCGTGATGTGGGCAGTAAAGCATGATTTTTCGGCCGAAAGCAACCCAATCTTTGACCAGGCCGTACACCTTGTCCATCTTTGCATTACCTGAAAACCGTAGCACCGCATTCATCTACCCGGACTACTCCTTTTCAATCCTGCTCGATTCACGGTATACTTAAAACCATGTCAACAGTACGTTTATTGCTAGTCGATGACCATGAAGTTGTCCGCCTCGGTACCAAAGCACTGCTGGAAAGACACCCCCATTTCTCCGTCATCGGTGAAGCGGCGTCTGAGCAAGAAGCTGTCAGCAAAGCAATCGCCCATGAGCCGGATATTGTCCTTATGGACATTCGTCTGGCCGGTGGAAGCGGCATCGATGCCTGTCACCAAATCAAAAAGGCTCTGCCTAATACCAAAGTCCTCATGCTCACCTCATACGCCGAGGATGAGCTTCTATTCGCCGCGATTCGGGCGGGTGCTGTTGGTTACGTTCTCAAACAGGTTGGCAGTGGCGAACTCATACGGGCGATTGAAAACGTCGCTCGCGGTGAAGCGACACTTGATCCAACGTTGATGCAACACGTCTTCGACGAAGTGCGCCGCTCGATTGAGAAAGAAGAATCGGCCGCATTTAATGACCTGACCGCCCAAGAAAAGCAGGTTCTGGCACTAATTGCTGAAGGACGGACTAACCGCGAAATCGCCACGCAGTTGTATCTCAGTGAAGGAACGGTTCGCAACTACGTCAGTAGTGTCTTGTCCAAGCTGCACGTATCGAATCGCGCAGAAGCTGCCGCTTACGCCATCAAACACCACCTTCGTGAGCACATTTAGCCACCGGTTACAAGAACAAATCACCTTGAATAGCATTAAAGAGCGGCCGATCGCTAGCTCATGCGCCAGTCCCAGCTTGCTGAACGTCTGGGCTTGACCCGTCACAATCTATCAAAACACATATGACAGAAACAACATTCCTTGCTGCATTGAGGCAGTTAACAGAAGTCGTCGCTCACGGTGGGGACATCACGACTACTCTGCAAACACTGGCGGACGGCTGCCGCAGCTTAACCGGCACGCGCTATGTCGTTATAGAAACACATCGTCAAGCTGAACTAGAGCATTTCTTCATTCACAGCGGCCATATTCCCACTCATCTTTTGGTGGATGATACATTGTCTATTGATATCGGTGTGAATGAGCAGTCGTTGGGAACACTATATCTGATTGACAAACAAGGTAGCACTCAGTTCGCCGAGAACGATCGCCACATTGCCGCTGTTATTGCCGATTTAACCGCTACGGCACTACAGAATGAGTCGCTGGTGATTGCGGAACGCCAGGAATCCAGGATTTCGCAGCAGCGTATGCGCCAATTGACGGCGTTGAGCAACGCGACCGTTGCAATTAGCAGTGAATTGTCGTTGGACAAGGTGTTGCAGCAGATCGTCGATTCGGCACGTGAGCTAATCGGGGCGCGCTATGCTGCGCTCGGTATTCCCAATGTGGATGGTTATTTGGATGCGTTTGTCATCAGCGGCATGCATCGTGATGATGTCGCGTTGATTCCGCACCTGCCGCATGGATTAGGGTTGTTGGGGGTAGTGACACAATCTGATCAGCCAATACGAATTGACAATATTGCTGAAGATCCGCGTTCGGTTGGGTTTCCGCTTAATCACCCGCCGATGAAGAGTTTTCTTGGTGCGCCCATTGTAGCCGGCGACCGCATTATCGGCCGATTGTATTTCACCGACAAGATGGATGCAGACGCATTTTCGGCCGACGATGCTGAGTTGGTCATGATGTTCGCCGCGCATGCCTCAGTCGCCCTGCAAAACGCCAAATTATACGAGCAAGTTGAGCAATTGGCCGTACTCGACGAACGAACACGGATCGGCATGGATCTGCACGACGGCATCATCCAATCGATTTATGCCATGGGGCTGGTGCTCGAATCGACGAAGCTGGTACTGCCGGAAGGGGCTGATGAAGCACAGCGGTTGCTGGACATGGCGGTCAACGGCCTCAATGATTCGATTAAAGACATCCGCAATTTCATCATGGATTTGCGCCCACGCCGTTTTCGCGGCGATTTGGCATTGGGATTGGCACAACTGGTACGTGAGTTTCAAGCAAACACATTGGTACCGGTGGAACTGAACATCAATTCGGCCGATTTAGCGTCAATGTCTCCCGTCGTCGCCCATGCCGTCTATCTGACCACCCAGGAAGCACTGGCAAACATAGCCCGCCATGCCAAAGCATCTCAGGTCGAAGTAGAAATTACATCCGACAGCAAACATATCGTTTTCTCTATTCGAGACGACGGGCGCGGATTCGATATCAACGACAATTCACGGCGTATTGGACATGGATTGGCCAATATGGAAGCGCGTGCTGAAGAATTAGGCGGGCGCTTTGTGCTGCGATCAACACCGGGAAGCGGCACAATCATCATTATGCGACTACCCGTTCATCCAGCGAACGACTAACCTGCATGTCTTTTGAGACTGTTGTCATTATTGCAAACAGCAGCAGTCTTTATTTCCCCATCACCACTCAGTACTCTGTAACAGAAAAGATATGAAAATCTCTTGAATCCTTAAAAAAGCAGATAAGCTAACGGATACTATGCAAAAACAACATGTCACCCTAAGCGATAATGATCGCACTTATCTGGAAAAACTTAATCAGCAAAGGCAGTTTATCTGCCAAAATGTATAAACGTGAGCTGTAGCTCTCCTCGAACTAGATCGAGGAAGCACCTTTACAAAGGTGGCTCAAATCGTCGGTGTGATGATACAAACCGCATCGACTCTGGGCCTAAAAATATGAGAAATGGGCTGGAATTCTTAACCGATAAACCCCGTCCCGGTCGTCCCAAAGAGATTGATGGGGATTACCCAGCCCAAATCACAGCCCTGGGCTTTGCAGCGACGCTCCAGAAGGATATAGCCAGTGGAGCCTGCGTTTTTTGGCCGAAAAAGTGGTTGAACTGAGTATATTGACACCATTTCCCACACTTTCGAAATTCGACGCATTCTCAAAAAAACGAACTCAAGCCCACTTGAAGCGACAGTGGGTAATCGGCAAAATGACGCATGCTTTTCTCGCAGCAATGGAACGTATCCTCTGGTTGTATGCCCAACTCCAATCCAGCGTCCTGTCGTCTGCTTTGATGAACGTCCTTGTTTTCTGATCGGTGACGCCGTTGAACCAATAGCTATGCAAACCGGTCAAATCCGCAAAGAGCATTATGCCTATGAAAAGAATGGTTCTGTGTTCTTCTGGCAGCGATTGAACCTTGATTTGGCCAAACGAGTAGCTGAGATGATATCCTCAGCGCACAGGCAAAGAGTTCACCATTTTTGGGTTGAACGCTTGTCACAGGCTTATCCTGAGGCTGACAAGATTTGCCTGGTTCTCGATAACCTCAACACACATACGATTGCCTCTTTTTACAAGTATTTGCCGGCTGATGAAGCCTTTGCTTTAGGGCAACGATTTGAATTCTGGTATACGCCCAAGTCGGCCAGTTGGCTCAATATGATTGAAATTGAGTTCTCGGCTTTGACTCGACTCTGCCTGAATCGGCGTATCCCCACGATCGAGGAATTGTCAACCGAACTGTTAGCCTTGATTGCTGAGCGGATGCGCAAAGGTATCAAAATCAATTGGCAATTCTCCATAGCCGTATGTCGCCAAAAGCTAAATTCTCGATATACAGTTGTTAATGATGCGAATTCCAAGTTTGCTTATTCACCAACTTCGGAAACCGTGAATGTTTAGGTCATTTATGTTACTGAGTACTCAGTGACGAATAATCGCAAATACATGACGTTTGTCACTAATAGTGGGCCGCTGTCTCACCTATACTAAACGCGTAACAAATAACTGTGTAACCAGATCGGCTTTCACAAACGCATCAACGCAAACGAGGCCTTGTGTACCAGATCGGTTATGCTCCTACAAGCATTGCATTGGTCATGAGTGAAACGAAAATCCTGATCATGGATCGGCATGCCGAAGTGCGCAAAGCACTGGCAAAACGATTGCAATCAGTTGACTATTATCAAATAGTCGGCGCGGTAGCCGACGTCCCATCCTTGCTGCGCCAGATTCGTCAAACTCAGCCCGATATTGTTTTGTACGGTCTGCACACAACGCATGGCGTTAAGCTAAGCAGCAGTCTCTACGACATCCAACAAGTGGTGCATACCGGTGTCGATGTCATTGTATTGTCGCCCTTTATCGATGAAGTAGAACGGGATTTGATTTTACAGGCAGGTGCGAAGCGGTATTTGTTGAAGCATATCAATACGCCGCATCTCATCCAGGAGATAGACATTTTGCATCCGGTTTTGCTGTAAGCAGTGCTGTTGATATGGAATTAATGGCTTAAGTAGCTGTAGAAGCGCAGTTCTTGACCAGAATTCATGGTTTTCTCCTTTTCAAGCAAAGAGGGTAGGCGCCTAGAGCGTCTACCCTCTTTGTGATCCTGCAGGTGGGTGATCGAATGGTTAACGGTAAGATTGGAGAACTTGCATGTAGTTGGCACGCTCGTAAGCGGACGGATTGGAAACGCGCCGTTGGCTGAGTTTGCCGCGAATTCGGCCGATTGAGTCATACTCACGCTCATCCATCCACTGGTTCATGCCGTCTATTATGGTGCGGATATGGGGAATGCCATTGCGCAACAAGGTTGATGCAACCATCGCCACGTTGGCACCGGCAAGCAAAGACTTGAGCGCATCCTCGGCCGAATGCACGCCCCCCGTAATCGCCATGTCTACCTTGACCTGTCCATACAACATAGCGACCCAGCGCAACCGCAGCCGCAATTCGGCCGAATCACTCAACTGCAAGTTAGGCGTCACCATTTCTGTATCCAAATCAATATCCGGCTGATAAAACCGATTAAACAAAACCAGTCCGTCTGCCCCTGCCTCAACCAATTTCAGCGCCATATGTGCCGTAGCGCTGAAATAGGGACTCAATTTGATAGACACCGGAATCGCGACTGTGCCTACAACCTGTTGCACCAGATCGAGATAGCGCTGTTCGATCTGTGCACCTGTCACATTGCTCGTTGTAGGCATGTAATAGACATTGAGTTCCAGTGCAGCCGCACCGGCCGCTTCCAGCAGCTTGGCGTAGCGTACCCAGCCCCCTGTCGATGTGCCATTCAAGCTGGCAATGACGGGAATTTGCAGCGCCTGTTGTGCGCGATAGAGCAGCGATAAATAGCCGTCCGCCCCCTTGTTGTATTCACTCATCTCCGGAATATGCTTGAGAGCATCCGGTAAGGAACCCCGGTCATGAGCCAGATAATATTGCAGGTTGAGGTCTTCGATTTCGAGCTGTTCCTCAAACAATGATGGCAATATAACCGCCCCTGCGCCGGCGGCTTCCATGCGTAGCATGTCGTCGATATTACGGCATAAGGGACAGGAGGATACAACGATGGGGGATTGAAGCGAAAGGCCCAGGTAATGGGCACTCAAGTCTGCCATATGGTGTCTCCGCAACCTCGTATGATAGTTTGAATCAACTGTCCGTCAGGTTTTGGCGGACATGACAATAGAGGATACCTCTTAATCATACAGGGCAATTGGGCAAAGACAACTATCGGCCGAAAAAGTGCAATCAGAATTCACCCGGGCTGTAATCAAAATCACTGCGCAGTTCGTGTTCGGTAAACTGTGCCAGAAAATCAGAGGACGTGACAATCCCCACCAGGACACCATGATCGACAACGGGTAGCGAGTTGAATTTGTACAGGTTGAGCATCTCGGCAGCACGATGAGCGGGCGTGCCGGGTGAAACAGTAATCGGATTGCTCGTCATCACTGTTTCGGCCGAACCAACAGCGAAAACAGGCGTGTTGACAACTGCGCGCAAATCCCGATCGGTGATGATGCCGATCAACCGCCCATTTTCAACCACCGGCAAATGGCGGCACCCCTCTGCCCGCATCAAACGCCGAATCTCGGTCAGCGGTGTCATTGGCGTTACAGTTTTCGGATTAAACGTCATTAAATCGCTGACTGTCAACATGATGGCCTCCTTCTGGGTATAGGCGGATGGATAAAAGCCAAAAAAGGCAGTAGTTTTTCATGCTTCAACCTTCTGCTTTCATCCGCTTTTCATATAGTTTACACAAAAAGATAGTTGTATTATTGTAGCAAATGTCACATGATTGCAGTGACGATTGACCACTTTTCGTCACCTGAGCCGGTGACATCCTTCATACTGACCAGATGACATTCGGTATTGTTTCCGGTGACAATACTCCCTACAATGCAAGTGTGGAACGCTATGTATATGGCACAGATGAACACCACGAGGAAAAAATTGATGAAGCGAGAATTAGTTCAAGATTGGATGTCGCGCAATGTTGTAACCGTTACCTCTGACACGTCACTGCCCGAAGCACATCAAATTATGAAAGCAAACGGGTTTCGCCGCCTACCCGTCGTCGATGCAAACGGCAAATTGATAGGTATATTGACATTGGGTGATGTACGCGGCGCCGAAGCATCGCCTGCTACCTCCCTGAGTGTGTGGGAGCTTAACTACTTGCTGGCCAGACTGAAGGTCAGCTCGGTAATGACGAACAAGCCGGTCGTGATTCGGCCGAATACAACCATTGGCGACGCCGCAAAAACCATGCTCGACAACAAAGTCAGCGGACTACCCGTAGTAGACGAAGACGATCAATTGGTCGGCATTATCACCGAATCCGATATTTTCCGCATGGTCGTGCGCAACGAGTGGCATGAAGAGCGTATGGCCGCAGTCGCCTGATTGTCGTCACGACTTCGGTGACAGTCACATCGCCCAAAACAGGCCCAAACTGGCCGGTTTCCCGCGTGACTGTCACCGCCAAACCTACATCAAAACGTCGGAAGGTACCCGGACAACCATGAGTGCGCTTTGAGCGCCGCGCAACACCTTCTCCGTTACGCTGCCGTATACCCAACGACGCAGCCCGGTACGTCCGTGTGTCGCCATCACAATCAAGTCAGCCGCTACGTTTTCCGCATGTTCCAGAATCGCATCAGCCGGCTTTCCTGACAAAACAGAACCAGAAACAACAACCGGCCCATTTAGATGCCTTTCAGTGAGCTGATTGACGTATGCCTCAGCGTGCTGCCTTTCATTTGTAACATAGAGGAACGCTACCTGACCATCAAGCAGGCGGGCGACTTCCAGGCCGGGCACCACGGCCGATTCAGCATGCTGTGAACCATCTACGGTGATGATAATGTTGTCGAGCGCCATATCATCGCGCACAGCCAGCACCGGACACGGTGCCTGTCGCAAGACGCGTTCGGTAACACTACCCAAAATCCAGCGCGTCAGACCTGAATAGCCGTGCGTTGACATGACAATGAGATCGACATTCTCACTTTCGGCCGAATCGATAATCACGCTGGCTTCATCACCTGAACTGACCAGTGTGCGCACCGGACACGGTGTCATCATCTGATTGACCACGTCGCGTAGATAATCAGCCGCCTCTGCGCGTGCCAAATCAATCTTGTCATCACTTGGCAGCCAACTGTAACCCGCCAGCACGTCTAACTGAACCGGCTGTGGCACCGGCACGCGCAAGAGAATTAGCTCACGCGGCTGCAGCTTGCACGCATGATGAAGCGCAAATTCAGCCAATTTTGACCCATCAAGTGGAACGAGTATTTTCTCAAACATAGTATCCCTCACTCCCAGTGTGGCAGTCTCTGTCGCATTACAACACAAATTGACGCAGCAATCCTGGTCAGTCGTCGCCTTGAGGTCGCACCAAAACGACCGGCAAATCAGTTCCACGCAACAATTTTTCGGCAACGCTGCCGAATACCCACCGCCGAATGCCGCTGCGACCATGCGTACACATGACAATCGTGTCAATATCACTATTTTCGCACGTGTCCAGAATACATTCGGCAACCGGCTCACCTTCAACGACGCGGTGCTCAACGTCGATATTGTGCTCGCGCAATTTGTCAGCCTGCGCGTTCAAATAGGTGTCAGCTTCCGTATACGCGGCACCGCGTAGCCGCTGATACAATTCGGCCGAATCCGGGATAAATCCGCCGGCTGCCAATTGTGGCGGAGGGACAATCGTCATCAAAGTCACCCGGCTTTCAAATCGCCGGGCCAGTTCAACTGCCTGGGGCAGCGCCTTTTCGGCAAATTCAGAACCATCCAAAGGAACCAAAATGTGTTTGTACATACTTGCCTCCGCCAGCCGTACACCAACGGCGCTATTCCTCACTTGATCACAGCATAATGGAGCTTGCCTCGCTTGGCGACTGCTAAATGTCACAAATTAACAATGACAGACCTCGTGCGTCACGCCAGGCTCTGTGCAACTATCAAGCACTGTTTGCGTATTGGTTCATACGCGGCTTTCGGCCGAAAACGAAACGAGCCTGCGCCGCTTCTAAATGGGAGAAACCATGAACGATCGACCAGCACAATACGACACCCTGCGCACCATTCTCTTCATCCTCGGTGGCCTGGTTGCCTTTATGTGGTTTGTGGAGCTTTTTGACGCCGTTGCACCTGTCCAACTAGATAGCTACGGCATCCGCCCCCGCACACTTGAAGGCCTGCGCAACGTCGCTTTTGCCCCCTTCCTGCACGTCGGTTTCGGCCATTTGCTGGCAAACACGGTACCCTTTTTGATCCTCGGCTTCCTTGTACTGATGCAAGGATTGCGCCGCTTTCTGATCGTGACAGCGTCAATCATTATCATCGGTGGTCTGGGTACCTGGCTGATCGGCCCCACCAATTCAGTCCATTTAGGCGCAAGTATTTTGATTTTTGGCTATTTGGGATATTTGCTGCTCAATGGCGTTTTTGAACGCAGCCCGCGCTCGATTGCCGTGGCTGTCTTCGTCCTATTAATTTACGGCAGCACGGATTTTGGCATCTTTCCCGGACGCATGGGCGTCTCGTGGCAAGGGCATTTGTTTGGCTTTTTCGGTGGCATCTTCGCAGCGTGGTATGTGAATCGCCATTCGGCCGAATCCAATGACGAATTCGAAATCACGATACTCGATCAATAGACAAAAAACGGCAGACCACATCCCACGAAACATTGCCGCCGCTGATCAAGACACCGACACGACCTCGCACCGGATAGGTTCCCAGCAAGACCGGTGCCAATGCCACCGCGCTGCTCGGCTCGATGATGATCTTCATCCGCTCCCAGACAAATCGCAGTGTCACCTGAATGGCAACCTCGCTGACCGTCGTCATATCGCTCACATAGCGCTGCATCACAAACAGATTGCGCTCGCCGATGAAGCGCGTGCGCAAGCCGTCGGCCAGTGTGTCCGGCACTACATCCAGGGTCGTGACGGTACCGTTGCGCCATGATTGATTGGCATCATCGGCCGATTCCGGCTCTACGCCGATAACCCGGCAGCCGGGCGACCGCTCTACAGCCGCCAATGCACTGCCACTGATCAAGCCCCCACCCCCAACCGGCACGAATAAATAGTCCAGCTCGCCGACTTGATCAAACAGCTCCCATGCAGCCGTACCCGCTCCGGCAATAATGTTGCCGTTATCGTAAGGATGGATCAAGGTGTACTCGTTGGCCTGTGCCAACTGCAACGCCACCCGTTCGCGGTCAATCGGAGCACATTGCACAATCGTCGCCCCATAGCCCGCTGTCGCCGCCTTTTTCACTGCCGGCGCATTGTCCGGCATCACAATCGTGCAAGGCACACCGAGTAATTTGGATGCCAGCGCCAATCCCTGCGCATGGTTGCCGCTCGAATGCGTGATGACGCCTTTGGCACGCGTGCCGTCATCCAATCGGCTAACCGCATTATACGCGCCGCGAAATTTGAACGCGCCAACACGCTGCAGATTTTCGCACTTGAGAAACACAGCACTTCCGGCGCGTGCATTGAGTGTACGCGAGGTCAATACCGGCGTAACATGGGCTATACCGTGAATACGCGCAGTTGCTTCAGCGACGCGTTGAGGAATCAAGTGATCAAACATAGACATATTAGAGGTGACGATCACCCGGTTCTCTAACCCGAAATATCGACGAGGCGCAACATCATCCAGAACAGAAAAAGCGTGCCGAATGCATACACCCACTGGCCGCGATTGGTATCGTCGCCTTTAATATAGGCAAACAAAAACGGCAGAAAAACGACAGCAAAAGCGCCGTACAACACATGCAATTCAAAACGCTCCGGGCGAACCGGACTGCCTAACCACAAGATGACGCCCAACAATCCTTGCAGCGCGATGAGTATACCGCCAATTGCCAGTGCACCGAGATAGCTTGCCCCAACACCGTAGCCGCGGATGGCTCGATATAATCCCCACACACCCAGAACAAGCATAAACAACCAGACAGTCTGGGCCAGTGCACCGTGAATCTGGATTAAAGCTTCCATACAGTTGGCTCCTTATACAATGCGTAGGGACTATAGCGTGGCCTACAACGGCTGTCAACGCACGCCAACCTAATAGTGTGGTCTTCCGTTTACTCAACGTGAAATTATCTCCCCAAGCCGCTTCTTGCACCGATGCGCCTCATGCTCCTCTTGCCAATTCCACAGGACTGTCTACAATCAAGCCCACATCTTGAGTTATTTGGAGTGTGGATGGACAACCCGCTAGATTATCCTGACGAGCTTGATCTGCTGGAAGAGGCGCTCGCGTTTGCTGATACGTTTCCAGATGAGATTCTGGACGAGGACGGCTGTTATGAACGGCCATTCATGCCGTTGCGCGGCATTGTTCTCTATCCGCATATTGTGACGCCGTTGTTTGTCGGCCGAGATCGATCGTTGGCAGCATTACAGGCAGCAACTGCCAATGGCGAGACGTTGATCGTTGGTGCGCAAAAAAACAGTGAAGAACCCAGCCCGGATGCCAACGGCATTTATGCAATCGGCACAGAAGTCCAAATCGGCCGAATCATTCGCCTGCCCGACAACAGTTCCAGCGTCCTCAGTCAAGGGGCACGCCGCGTTGAAATCGTCGAATTTGTACAATGGAACCCCTACATCCGTGTCCGCGTCCGCCCACTCGTAGAATCTGACGGTTGGAACCAAAACACCGAAGCATTGATGCGTGCCGTTCTCGACTTGTATGAAGACGTTGTCGAACTCAACCGCAAAATGCCCGACGACGCGTTCACCTATGCGCTCAACGCCGATGAACCCGGGTGGCTGGCCGACTTTATCGCCTCCACTCTCGACACGCCGGTCAGCGTCAAGCAACATCTGCTCGGCATCCTCGACCCATACGAACGACTGCGCGAAGTCAGCGTACTGCTTGGCCGCGAAGTCGATCTGCTGGAAACAGAAACGCGCATCCACTCCGAAATACAGGAAGGTATTGACAAAGCGCAGCGCGAACACTTCTTGCGCGAGCAAATGCGCGCCATCCAGGGCGAACTGGGTGAATCCGATATTTTCACCCAGGAATTGGTCGAATTGCGCGAACGGGCCGCCGAGATCGAATTGCCGCCCGCAGTGGCCGCACGGGTTGAAAAAGAAATCGCCCGTCTCTCCAAAATGCCGCCCATGTCACCGGAGATGGGCGTCATTCGCACCTACGTCGACTGGATTCTCGATTTGCCGTGGACTGCGCTAAGTGAAGACAACCTCGATGTCGCCCATGCGGAACGCGTGCTGGACGAAGACCATTACGGTCTGGAAAAAGTAAAGGAACGCATACTCGAATACATCGCCGTGCGGCAAATCGCGCCCGACGAAATGCGCACACCGATTTTGTGCTTTGTCGGGCCACCGGGAACAGGCAAAACATCCATTGCCCGTTCAATAGCCACATCGTTGAATCGCGAGTTCATTCGCCTCAGCTTGGGCGGCATCCGCGACGAAGCGGAAATTCGCGGTCACCGGCGGACGTATATTGGCGCCTTGCCGGGTCGCATCATCCAATCAATGCGCCGCGCCGGCACACGAAATCCGCTATTCATACTCGACGAAATCGACAAACTCGGCCAGGATTTTCGTGGCGATCCGGCAGCGGCCCTGCTGGAAGTGCTCGATCCTGAACAAAATGTCGCGTTTCAGGATCATTATCTCGAACTGGATTTTGACTTATCTGATGTGCTGTTTCTGACAACGGCAAATACACTGTATCCCATTCCACGACCGCTGCTGGATCGGATGGAAGTCATTGAGTTTCCCGGCTACCTCGAAGAGGAAAAGCTAGAGATTGCCCATCGCTTTATTATTCCGCGTCAACTGCGCGAGCATGGGCTGGAAGATCAGCGGGTGCGCTTCGATGACAGCGCACTCAAGCTGTTGATCCGTCAATACACTTATGAAGCGGGTGTGCGCAATCTGGAGCGCGAAATTGCCAATGTGTGCCGCAAGATTGCACGCCGCGTTGTCGAACACAAACGGGTCGCTCGCCGTGTAACGGAAAAGAAGATCGTTGAATTGCTCGGTCCGCCGCGCTTTTCGGCCGAAATGCTGCGGGCAGAAGATGAAATTGGTCTCGTCAACGGGCTGGCATGGACTGCCGCGGGCGGAGACATACTGACCATCGAAGTCAATCTCATGCCTGGAAAAGGCAACTTTTCACTCACCGGACAACTAGGCGACATCATGCAAGAAAGTGCGCGTGCAGCCCTTACCTACACGCGTAGTCGCTGCCAGGATCTGGGAATCGATCCAGATCTATTTGAACAAACCGATATTCATTTGCACGTCCCGGAAGGTTCCGTACCGAAAGACGGCCCATCAGCCGGTATCGCAATGGCGACGGCTCTGATTTCGGCGTTTACGCGGCGTCCCGTGCGCCGCAATGTCGGCATGACCGGCGAAATTACGCTGCGCGGACGCGTCTTGCCGGTCGGCGGCGTGCGCGAAAAAGCACTGGCCGCTCGACGGTTGGGCATTGACATCGTCATCATACCCAGCCGCAATGAAAACAACTTGCACGATATTCCCAAGCGACTGCGTCAAGACATCGAATTCATCCTGACAGACCGCATGGAAGACGTGCTGGACGCAGCGTTGTTGCCATTACCGCCCGAAACACCGGCATCCAACGGGCACAATCCAGAATGATTACGAGTATGCAGAACGCCCTGATCAAGCGCATTCGGCGCTTGCAGCAAAAAAAGCACCGGCTCCGTGAGGGTGCTTTTTTTGTCGAAGGGCTGCGTGTTGTGCTGATGGCGCTGGAGGAAGGCGCTCCGGTCGAAACGATTGTCTGGTGTGACGCGCTGTTGCGCAGTGACATCGGCCGAAATGCCCTCACACTCAATATCCCATCGGTTGAAGTCAGCGAAACGGTGTTCCGCGCCATCACTGATCGGGATACGCCCAGTGGATTTGGCGCGATTATCGCCTTTGAATCGGCCGAACTGACTTCGCTTCCCATCCTGCCCGATAGCGTTTTTGTGGCGCTGGAAAATATCGCCGATCCCGGCAATCTGGGCACGATCATCCGCACGGTCGACGCTACTGGAGCCGATGGCGTTATTTTAGTTGGCGATACAACCGATCCGACACATGCTACGGCGATCAAGGCCAGTATGGGTGCGTTGTTTGCCGTGCCTATCGCATTGGCACCTTCATTGAACACCGTGACGACATGGGCACGTGCCGGTGGTTTGCAGGTGGTGGCGACATCGGCCAAGGCGTCGCTGACAGTGTGGGATGCGCCTTTACAGACGCCATTGGTGTGGCTGTTGGGCAGCGAACGGCATGGTTTGTCGTCTGAAGGGATGGATTCGGCCGAAATACGCGTCTCCATCCCCATGCACGGCGTCAGCAGTTCGCTCAATCTGGCCGTTGCGACCGGTCTGCTTCTCTACGAGACACAGCGACGCACCCACGTCCCCAATTAACCACCTTCCGGCCAAGCGGCCTGAAACTCGCGCACTTTGTCCCTGAACCAATCAGGAACCTTCTCCGTTGCGTCACGCTCGTAGTTAAACCAGACCATGGTGGAATGTCCCTCAGCGACGAGACGACCAGTGGTCGTTTCAATCGTCTGGCTGAAGTCAAAACTCTTTGTGCCGAAACGCGTCACACCGGTTCCAATGAATAATTGCTCGCCGTAATAGGCGGGCGAACGGTAAGCACAGCGAATCTCAGCCAAAATCAACGGAACGTTGGCACTGTTCTCATTCAGAACCGTGCTCATAAACTTGATGCGGGCTGTTTCCATGTGGGTGATGTAAACAGCATTGTTGACGTGACCGAGGGCATCGATGTCGCGGTAGATAATATCGAGTGTCAGGCAATGGGGAAATTCAGCAGCAGGCAGGGTCATAGACAGTATTGGATGAGAAACGGGGCGGTTTTCGGCCGAAAACCACCCCGATACAAAATTGAAATCAGAACACTACGCTCAAATCAGGTCGCAATGCCCGGCAGAACAAGCCACTTCCTGCGCCGCCGTCGTCAAATCCTTATCTTCATAGCGATAAATCTTGGAAAAGTCAATGTCTGGGAAAGCGGCGTTCCGCTTCTCAAACTCTTCAGCCGTAATTTCGATATACGGCATCTGGTCATAGTTGGCGTCAAACGCCGGCAAGAACGCCATGCCGCCAATTTGATGCTGGTGCGCCCAAATCCATTTCAGTAAATCGAGCACTTCATCCTGCTGATACGTAATCGTCACACTGGGATTATGCTCCGTGTAATTCGTCTTGTTCTGCAGCCAATACTCACACTGCTCAATAGCAGAAAGCTGATGGCGCGTCGTCGCTTCCCACGGCGCTTTGACCGGGAAATGGATCACCCAAGTATCCGCATTGTTCACATCCTGGCCATTTTCCGGATCCATTGGTACGCTCGCATCACGCATCACCTTGAACAATGGTGAATGGGCACTCACGCGCACGTTGCGAATGTAATAAGGCGACCACCGGGCGTGAATACCGGATGAGCTATCCAGCAGTTGGGACGAGTTGCCGGAAGGCTTGACACAGGTCACTGACGCTGACTGGTTTATGCCCAATTTTGCAGCGTATTCTTTATTGATTTTGACGGCGTGTGCCTGTAATTTGGCCTGAATCACCGGGTCTTGTGCCGCAGGCGAGTCGAGTTGGCCGTTTAGATCCACGCCAAGCAGTCGCTCTTCTTCACAATTTTCGCGCCACCGTGGCCGCAATCCGGGAAAATGGGTTGCCATTGATTGAATTGTGCCCAGAATTGTCGCCAACTCTACCTTTTCCATCAACGTTTCTTCAGTATCATGGTGACGCGCAATCGCACTGCTGAGATTGCAGAATTGCATCGGCCGAAGAATGATCTCCCCGCATGGATTAGTGCCAAAATCAGCTTCCGCCCGACGCTCCGGGCGCGTGCGAATGGCCGCTGCCCGGTTGAAAATACCCGGTTCGCCACGCCCGGACTTCACCATCTGCAACACAAAATCAGCCACCTCAGCCTGGCTGTACTCGCGTGTCCACACCGCACTGTTGTTGGCATTCCAGCGCTGCTCATTGCCTGCCAGATTGATGCCGTCTTTGCAAAACAACATTTCCTTGTCATCGTAATCAAACAGCGCAATCATCGCCGTACGCCGTACGCCACCGGAAACGGCTGCGCTGCCAATGGCACACATGATGTCATGCGCGTCGAGCGGTCGCAAAAAACTGCCCTGACGAGCCAAAATGCGGCTGCGGGAAAACTCCAGCATCTTGCGCAACGGCTCCGGCCCTGAGGCACGACCACCTTTGGTATGCAACGGCGCACCGGCTGGCCGCACTTTGGAGTAATCAAAACGCACGTCTTCGCCGTTAAACCATTGTGTCAGGCCAAAGCGCACCGCATCGGCCCACCCTTCTGACGAATCGGCAACTACGTGTGTCGGTGCAGGCCCGCCTCGTTGACGCCGCACAGGTGGCAGTTGATCGACATATTTGCGCTCTACCGTGTAGCCGACACCACAACCACACATCGAAATGATCAGGGCTTCGACAAACGCATCGATGCTGTCGACGCCCATGTAAGAGCAGTTGTAGATGGTGACGTTGTTGCGCCGCGCCGCCGGGCCAGCCATAGCCAACATGCGCATCGATGGCATCACTTTCATTTCCAGAATGCCGCGATGCAGGCGCTCGTACACTTCGTGCGGCAATATATTCTGTGACAGCTCACGCAAAAAATCGACGGTACGGGTCACGGTTTCGATCCATGTCTCACGTCGGCCGAGACGATAATTGAAGCGCGAATATTTGTCGTAAAACTGGAATTTCTGGATTTGCGTCGGGAAAAACGGATCAGACGCCTCAAAGGCAGCGCGTACCGCATCGGGAACAGGGCGCAACGCCCGCAGTTTGGCGTGTTCAGCGCGATAGAGAATGTAGTGCTTGGCAGCTTCGTACTCGCCGGCAGCCTGCAGAACGATTTCGACGATGTCCTGAACCTGCTCAACCGTCGGTTGCTCACCGTATTTGGCGGCGACTACATTGACCGCACGCTGCGAGATGACTTCTACCGGTGTGCGCGGTGCTTCAACCAGACTGGCAAAACATTTGCGCAGCGCATTCTCAATGCGTTCAATGTCGAATGTAACAATTCGGCCATCACGTTTCACAATTGTCTGTGGCCAATGAATTGTGTCGTTTTCGGCGTTGAAACTGTTTATTGTCTCGTTTCTTTTTCCATTGGGATTGACTTTGGCGGCTGGCTCCGGCGATTTAATCATCAGGTTAGGTCTCCATCGAGTTGCATTTTGCGCCAACAAATTAGAAGAATCAATGTGATCATGTTGGCGGCTATGATCACACCAATTTAGGGTACGCAAATCAATACAAATAATTCGGCCGAATCACGCTGCGATGATAGCAGAATGAATTCGGCCGAAAAATCGGTACTATTTATCCGTTGAGCAACCGATTGATCTCGCCTTGTATGGCTTCCAGATCATCCAGTCGCAAATAAACTATGGCATAACGGATATAGGCGACTTCATCCAATTCTTTGAGCTTGGCAATGGCACGATCGCCTACCAAACGACTCGACACTTCCGCTTTGCCGAGTTGTTGTAGCTCAGACTCAATCTCACCGATAATGCGCTCAATATCAGCAGCAGAAATAGGGCGCTTGGCGCAAGCAACACGCAACCCTGCCTCCAGCTTATCGTGTGAGAATGCCTCGCGCGTCCCATCCCGCTTGATAAGCAGCGGTGTAGCCAAAACGGGACGCTCATACGTCGAAAATCGTTCGCTGCACTGCACACATACCCGACGTCGACGGATGCCACCTCTGGCGTCATGGGTCGTGTCGATAACGCGTGTGCGTTCAAATTTACAGTATGGGCAGCGCATATGTAACCTTTACGTTGATCCCGGAAGAAACGGCTACATGTGGGGGGTATCTGTCAAAATGAACCCACATATGCTATCCGGGATTAGAAGTATAGCATAGGCGAAATCACCTGCCAAGTAAAAAGGCGGGTGATTTTTGAGCAAAATCGACAGACGTTTCGGCCGAAGAGAATGGAAATTATTTCGTTGTGTTGTGACAAAAACCGGTGTCTCCGACACGCTGACAAACGTGCCGTAATCTGCCTACAAAGCGACTGGATTGGCTGGAAAATCATGCACAGGGGCAGCAATCAACTGCCCCTGCGCCGAGGGTAGAATGATGAACCGATGACCGCTAGACAGGTTCAACTGATACAGCGCCGCTCAACGAGGGCGACGCAGGAAAGCCGGAACCTCAAGGTCATCTTCGCGATAATTCGGGTCACGTACCGGTGTAGTGCGCGACGTCGACGGCGCATTCGCCGGGACGGATTCACGAGTCGACGAAGGGTGCGTCGTGCGCACTGTCGTCGACCGATCACCAAAACGGCGCACCAATGGCCCCGCATGGTCAAATCCCGTCGCGATCACGGTGATGCGAATCTCGTCCGCATCCATCGACTCGTCGATCACAGCACCGAAGATCAAATTCACATCGGGATGAGCGGTCTCGCGCACGATCGTCGCCGCCTGGTTGATCTCGAACAAGCCCAAATCGGGACCACCGGTAACATTGAACAAGATACCGCGTGCACCGTCAATCGTGACATCGAGCAAATTGCTGGACAGCGCCTGACGGGCCGCATCTTCGGCGCGATTTTCACCGCGTCCACGTCCGACTGCCATCAACGCCGCGCCACCGAGCGACATAATTGTACGTACGTCGGCAAAGTCGAGGTTGATCAGGCCAGGCACAGTAATCAATTCGCTGATACCCTGAATGCCCTGGCGCAGCACATCGTCGGCCAGGCGAAACGAGTCAAGCAGCGAAATACGCTTATCGGCCGATTCCAGCAACCGATCATTGGGGATGACGATCAACGTATCGACCTGATCCTTCAGATTCTCGATCCCGGCTTCGGCTGCTTTGGCCCGCTGTGCCCCTTCAAACGAAAATGGCCGTGTCACGACGCCAATCGTCAAGGCGCCTTCTTCGCGAGCTACTTTGGCGATTTGAGGGGATGCTCCCGTACCGGTACCGCCGCCCATGCCGGCCGTGACAAAAACCATGTCGGAACCTTTCAACACCTGGCGCAGCTCTTCGGCTGATTCCTCGGCGGCACGTTCACCAATTTCAGGGTTGCCGCCTGCGCCCAGACCACGCGAAACGCGATCGCCAATATGCACGAGCAATGGCGCTTCGCTGTGCATCAGCGCCTGACTATCGGTATTGACAGCGATAAAGTCGACGCCGACAATCCCTTCCTTGATCATGCGGTTGACCGCATTGCTGCCGCCACCACCTACGCCAACCACGCGAATTAACGCATGGCCTTCCAACTCCGGCATTCTTTGCATTCTGTTCATCGATCTCATTGTTCACCTCTACCCTGTATAACTTGGAGACTGGAACACATTTCGGTTGGCCCTAGCGCCCTCACATGTTCCACATCTCATAATTCACGAATCCGGCAAAAATACCTTTAACCAGCCGCCTAAACGACGGCCCCACTCGCGACGCGGGTTAATGTTCCCCGATTCTTTGGGACGAAACGCGTTGTAACCGCTCATCGCCCAATACAATAACCCTACTGCCGTTGAATAGGAGGGAGATTGCAGCGCATCGACCAGGCCGACCAGCTTTCTAGGCTGAGCGACGCGGGCCGGTACATTGAGCACCCGCTCGGCAACGGTCGTAATGCCGCGCAACTGGGCGCTGCCACCGGTCAACACAATGCCGGCCGGTAACATGCCCTGATATCCGGATTGTTTGAGTGACTGCAGCACCATATCAAACATTTCTTCAACGCGCGCCTCGACGACCAGCGCCAAATCTTGCCAGCCTACGACGATTTTCTCACCGCCGAACGGCGTGACGGTGAATACGTTGTCGGGATCAATTTCCTGTGGCCGACAGTCACCATAACGCAGTTTAACCGACTCTGCGACATCGTACGGTACGCGCAGCCCGATAGCGATGTCGTTGGTGATGTGATAGCCGCCGAGGGGAATGACGGCGGTATGCCACACGGCACCGTCGGCGTATAATGCAATGTCGGTCGTGCCGCCACCGATGTCGGCAATGATGACGCCCATCTCTTTTTCGGCCGAATCGAGAACCGCTTCGGCCGATGCCAACACATTCAACACCAATTCCTCAGCCTCAACCCCAACCTTCTCGACACAACTGCTCAAATTCTTGAGCGCTGCCGCTGTCGCAGTCACAATGTGCGCCTCTACATCCAGCTTCGTACCAAACATACCCAGCGGACTCTGTACACCTTGATGCTCATCAACCGTGAACGTGCGCGGCACCAAATGGACAACCTGTCGGTCATTGGGAATTTGCTCGTGCTGCGCCGCCTGCAAAGCACGTTCCACATCGTCCCGCGTCACGCCGGCGCTGCGGCTGCGCAATGTCGTCGAACCCCAACTGTTGGTCGAATCGAGATGTTCTCCAGCCATGCTGACGAGCGCATGATTGAGCTCGTAGCCGGATGATTGTTCTGCTTTTTCGACGGCGCGGGCGATGGCGATGCTTGCTTCATTGACATCGACAATCATGCCTTTGCGCATGCCGCGCGCAGGCTCGATGCCGATGCCAATGATCTGCAATTGACCGTCGCGCATCTCACCGACTATGGCACACACTTTGGTTGTGCCGATATCTAATCCGAAAAGAATGCCTTCCATATCGTTTTGTCGAAGGTGACGTCACCGTGTTGCCTGTCACCCTTCTCCTGTTTCTATCGCTGCCAAACCAGGTGCAAAATAGTACGGTTTCGCCAAATCGCTGACGCTGATATAGGTCGGCGTAATCGATTTGTTGCGCAAATCGGCAACGATTGCTTCGTGTAATGCGTCTTTCTGTGCCATATCGGCGCCTGAGCCGAAGTAAACATACCAGCCTCGCTCATCCTGGAATCCCAACCCTCCGGTGAGCGAATAGTTGAATTGTTCGATGTCGGGGCGCAAGTCGTGTAACTGCTGTGCGCCGACCATGAGTTCAGGTGCGACAAATCGCAGGAAAGTGGCAATGGGCACGGATACACTTTCGGCCGATTCCTCTTCAACTGCATCTGTATCAGTAACCGCCGTTTCCACATCGTCAACAACGGCAACCGGCGGCAGTTCCGCCACAATATTGATCGGCGGTGTGCCGATAGTTGCGGCCGGAATGTATTCGCCACGGTTGTTGACCCAATAGGTGTTGCCGTTTTCAGTCCAGGCAATGACCGGCGTATCTTCTTCGACGACGATGTGCGTCTCGTCGGGCCAGTGTGTCTCGACGCGAGCCATGACCACGCCGGGAAGTTGACCGATTTTTGCGGCTGCTTCGTCGGGCCGCACTGCAAAAATATGCTGGCCACCCAATGCGCTTATGGCAGTGACATCTTCGGCCGATAGAGCCGTCGCACCCTGCACAGAAATATTTGTCAGATAATAGCGAGGATTGTCACCAATCAGATAAAGAGCGTAGATGCACAATGCCAGCAGCGCCACACTATACCAACGGGTCGAGAAGAGTACAGTACGCAATGATGATCCTGCCAGACGCAACGGTTCAGTCGATTTGCGCAAGCGACGCTTGCGTACCGTTTTCGGGACGGGTGCAACTTTGGGCAACGGCACAGAAGTCGCTGCTTGCATGCGGCGTCGCGGCTGTTTGCGCAAGCGCCGTTTTCGTTCTTGCCTCAATTCGTTCATACTGATGAGGTTGATGTTTGATTGCGCTGGTCCGCCAACGCTGCCGGGTCAAATATCGTCGTCGATGTCGCTTTTTCGGCAAACCGATCCAGCGCCAGCTCGATGAGCCGGTCGAGCAGTTCTGAATAGCTGATGCCGGTTGCTTCCCACAGTTTCGGATACATCGAGATGTGTGTGAAGCCGGGAATGGTGTTGATCTCATTGATGTAGACGGCATCGTCGGTGCGATCGAGCAGGAAATCGACGCGGCCTAATCCGGCGCAATCGATAGCCTGAAATGCATCGACAGCCAGTCGGCGAATGCGGTCGGACAATTCGGCCGAAATCGGAGCCGGAATCAACAGGTCGGAATCATCGCTGATATATTTGGCGACATAATCGTAAAAAGCGCGTTTCGGCCGAATTTCACCGACAATGCTGGCAATCGGTTCATCATTACCCAGAACCGACACTTCCAGTTCCCGCGCATCAATACCTTGCTCAACGACGATGCGCCGGTCAAAGCGCGCAGCTTCATGCAAACCATGTATCAATTCGGCGCGATTCGCACATTTGCAGATGCCCACGCTCGATCCCAGATTTGCTGGCTTGGTGAAGACGGGATAGCGTAGAGTCGCTTCCACTTCAGCTATGACTAAATCGCCATTGGTTTGCCAGTCAGCGCGGCGCACTAACTGCCACGGCAAAATGGGAATGCCATGCGCCTGCATAACCGCCTTGAAAATCGCCTTGTCCATACCGACAGCCGAACCGACGACACCAGCGCCGACGTAGGGCACATTCGCCAGTTCGAGCAAACCCTGCACCGTGCCGTCTTCGCCGTATGTGCCGTGTAGCACCGGAATAACGACATCGAGATCGGCTGCTGCCGACATGCGCGATTCAGTATCAAATTGCATCAAAGCACTCGTGCCGGCACCGGCCAGCAGTGCGGCAGGTCGTGTGGCGTCGGAACCACCGGTCAAAGCGGCTACAGCACCGCCGGTAATCCATTTGCCCGACCGCGTGATGCCGATGGGCACGATGTCGTAACGCGACTTATCAAGCGCGTTCATGACAGATTGCGCTGAGTTGAGCGATACATCGTGCTCGCCGGAGCGCCCACCAAAAATAATGCCGACTTTTAGCTTCTTACTCATTGGTCGCTAGTTGCTGCAAAATCAATTCTCTACTCGTCAAATCGCCAGTTACCCACGAGTTCGACTTCCGTTTCCATTTCGATACCGAACTGTTCACGAACGACGTTCCATGCTTCGGCGAGTAAGGCGCGAATGTCTTCGGCCGAAGCGTTGCCGTTATTCATAAAAAAGTTGGCGTGTTTTTCCGAAATCTGTGCGTCGCCAACGGCAAACCCTTTCATCCCGGCCGCTTCCAGCAAGTACCCGGCGTAATAATGCGCCGGATTTTTGAACATCGATCCCATGCTGGCTCCGGCAGGCTGCGTCTGTTTGCGATGGGCCGTAAACCCTTCAGCACGTGCAGTCAAAATTTCGACCGCTTCCGGCTTGAGCTGCAATTCGGCCGAAAGTACGACGCGTCGCGGGCTGTCTTGCTGCTGTTCGTGCTTCAAAATGCTGTCGCGGTAGCCATACTGCATTTCGCGATTGCTGAACATTCGCACGCCTTCGCCCGGCACCCAAATCATTGCTGAGAGCAGGTTGCCGGCCATGTCACCACCGTGCGCACCGGAATTTCCGACGACCGCACCGCCGACCGTGCCGGGAATGCCGATGGCCCATTCCAGACCACCCAGCCCTTTGCTGATACATTTGCGCGTCAATGCCGATAAGTTCACACCGGATTCGGCCGAACAAACCACGCCGACGCCGCTGTTGCGAAACGTGACATTTTTGGCCTTGTTGAGAATAATCAAACCGGACACGCCTTCATCAGCTATCAAAATGTTTGACCCGCCACCCAAAACGAAAAATGGAATGTTGTGCTGATGGGCCAATTCAACCGCCATCTGCAATTCTGCTGCGGTTTCGACAGTCACAAACATCTCAGCTGCGCCGCCGACACGTGCCGACGTGTATTTAGCCAATGTCTGCTTGCGTTTGAACCGGTCGCCAAACGCAGTTGCAAAGGGTTCGCTGTCCCGTAAGTCGGTCTGTGTATCAGTTTTCATGGGCATTTCCGTTCAGATTTTTTACCCTGCGTTGCAAGTCAGCGACTATCAACTCGCCCACTTTGTTGCCGTCACCGGCACCTAATGTGAGGATGACGTCGTCCGGCAAAACGCGATCCAGAATGTAATCAGCGGCATCCTCAATTCGGCCGATATAGTGTGCGTAAGGATGATCCATCATTTCGATGACCTGAGCCGTTGTGACACCGAGCGTGTCCTTCTCGCGACTGCGATAAATATCGAGGCCAATCACCCGATCAGCTTCCTCAAAACAGGTCGCAAAATCCTCCAGCAGCAGCCGCGTGCGGCTAAACGTGTGCGGCTGCCACACAGCCCAGACACGACGCCCCGGATAGCGTTGGCGGGCGGCCTGCAATGTCATTTGAATCTCGGTCGGATGGTGTGCGTAATCATCGACAACTGTCACACCGCCGACTGTGGCAATCTCCTGAAAGCGTCGGCCGACACCGCCAAATGATGCCAGCGCTGTCTGAATTGTGCCCGCATCGATGCCCAGTTCCAACGCCACCGCAATGGCGGCCAGAGCATTGCGCACATTATGGTAACCCGGCACACGCAGCCGCATCAAGCCGACAAGTGCGCCCTCTTGCAAAACAAGAAAATCTGTGCCGCCCAATGCATTGCGCCGCAACTCGACTGCACACAACACCTCGTCTTCAGTCAAACCGTACCGGCAAATATTGCGTGTGGGCAAATCGCGATCCAACAACTGCAGAACACCGGCATCATCTGCACAGGCAATGAGCAATCCGTGCGACGGCAGCAGGTTGACAAATTGGGTAAACGCATTGAGATAAGCCGCTTCTGTCTCATAGATGTCGGGATGATCGTGCTCAATATTAGTCACGACAGCGATTTCCGGCTTCAGACCCAAAAACATGTGATCGTATTCGTCCGCTTCGACAATGAAGACATCACCCTGTCCCGCGCGGCCATTACTGCCCAAAGTGGGCATAATGCCGCCGACAATGACGGTTGGATCCAGCCCGGCAGCAATGACAAGATGAGAGATCATGGCGGTCGTCGTCGTTTTGCCGTGGGAACCGGCAACGGCAACCCCGCGTTTACCAACCATCAATCGGCCGAGAAAATCGGCTCGTTTGAGCACAGGAACGTCTGCAGCGCGCGCGGCAACGACTTCGGGATTGTCGTGAGGAATAGCAGATGAAATGACGAGTAAACGTGCGCCGGCGATGTGTTCGGCCGAATGGCCGACAAACACCGTCGCACCAGCAGCCTGCAATTCAACAGTTTGCGTATTTGCCTGCATATCTGAACCGGAAACACGGTAACCCAATCCCAACAATACCTGGGCGATGGCAGAAATACCAGCACCACCGATACCAACTAGATGGATGTGCATACCGGGTTGCATTGCTATACCAGCAGACAAATTGCTTTCACTCGCAGACATAATTTACAAATTTCTTCAAAATGGACGCCAGAGGTTTTCATCACGATTTCGTGACTATATTCTCAAACTTCTGAGATCCGGGTAGTCAGGTACATTGCTTAAATCAACACAATAATGACAAATAAAAATACGATGATCAGCAACGGCAGTAAGAACGGCGCCATAAACTGTGGCGGCAAATAATTCATCCAGTCAACTCCCCCGGCAATTGGCCGCGTGACAATTGGCTCCATAATGTACATCCTGTTTACCGGCAACCGTTCCCATCCAATGCTACCTAAGATCCATTCATTGAAAGATATAATCGAGCCAACCAACAGATAACCGTTGATTGCACCTACAAAGAAGCCCAATATCCGTTCCTGAAATCCTTCACGTATACGGAGACGGGCAGCGACAACATTGGTTAGCGTCGGTCCCTGAAAGCTAAACGCGGCCATAATGAGCATAAACGAGGTCAACGCGATAATTTGAATACGTTGAATTCGTTCCAATTCCGGAATCGGCACACTTTCTAGCGGCACATCAGCCGGAGGAACAGCATTTATCCAGCCTAATGCCCACGCACCGCCCTGGTCAATGGCAAAGATCGCCAAGATGAGTCCAGCCGACGCAACCACCTCACGTCCCCAGCCGCGTGAAGAGCCGATGATGGCAAAAAACCCCATCATAATGACTAGTGTGGCCCAGAGCATGATCATGGTATCTGTTCCCTGTATATGCGCTTAATCGTCATGTCGAACTGTGCTTCAGGTGCGGCTGCTTGTTCACACCTCGCACTCATGTCACCAGCAATTGTAGCAGTTGCGCCAGGTCAGCGGCGGCTTGCGGACGATCCAGTTTCCAGGCAGCTTGCGCCATAGCTGCCAGTCGTCGGTCATCAAATAGTAACTGACGCACGGTTGGCAGCAGGTCTTTTTGCAACATGTCGTCGTTGAGACGTATGGCTGCACCGCGTTCTGCCAGGTAGTCGGCGTTGACTTTTTGGTAGCGCCATGCATGTGGATAAGGAACAAGGATAGCCGGCACGCCAAACGCTGGCCCTTCGCCTAACATACTGGCTCCGGCACGCGCCACAATCAAATCGGCCGAACGGAATGCCAACGCCATCTCCGCATGTAAATACGGGTAAGGATGATAATGGGCACGCAGCTCTGGCGCTAATGTTTGCGCATTTTCATCAACCTCGTCCCATGTGAGAGTACCGCTGACGTGGACAACTTCCGCGTCGATGAGCAGTTCCGGCAAAATTGCCATCAAAGCCCGGTTGATGCTCTGCGCACCACGGCTGCCGCCAAAGACAAACAAATTCGGCCGATTCACATCCACGCCCAGTGCCTGTCGCGCCTCAACTCTACTCAGCGACAATGCCTGTCGCAACTCAGTGCGCACCGGGTAACCGGTCACAACCACCTGCCCCGGTTTGAAATAGCGCTGCGATCCGTCAGCCGTGCAGCCAATCTTGTCCACCCAGCGGCTGATTCGTTTGATCGCTGCACCGGGTTCGACATCAGGGAGATAGACAGCGGCAGGAATGCGCCGTGTGCGTGCTACCAGTGCTACGGGTACGTTGACATAGCCGCCGGTGAGGAAAAGGACATTCGGCCGAAACTCGCGTAACAGCCGATTTGCCTGAACCAATCCTCGTCCTAATCGCCCTGCATTCATCGCCTTATCTCGTATCGGTACGCCCGCAATAGGTCCACCATCGATTGTTGCCAGTCTCAGACCAGCCTGCGGCACCAATTTCTCTTCCATTTGCCCTCGTGTACCGATCCATAAAATTTGGTCAGTTGTCACGCCGGCGGCTTGTAGTTGTTCGACGACCGCCAGAGCCGGATAAATGTGTCCCCCGGTTCCGCCACCGCTTATTACCAGTTTCACGTATTCTTCCTAATATCGATTGTGATGGCTTGAGTGTTTTATCGAGCGCCATATCACGCGAGACGCTCAGCAAGACACCGACGCCGGCCAACGTCACAGCCAATGACGTACCGCCATAGCTGAGAAAAGGTAAAGGCATGCCTGTCGCCGGAACCGTGGCCGTAATCACCGCTACGTTGATTAACGCCTGGAACCCAATCCAACACGACACACCCATTGCCAGCAGAAATCCATATGATGTCCGCGCTCTTTGCGCGATGACGAAACCACGCCAGACGACGACGGCAAATGACAAAATAACGGCGAGTCCGCCAATCAGTCCCAATTCCTCACCCCACACTGCGAATGCGCCGTCTGAATGGGCAACGGGCAGGAAATATTTATTCGCACCTCGGCCGATGCCCGTACCAAATATGCCGCCGGATCCCAGCGAGATCAACCCCTGCTGTACTTGCCAGACAGCATTGCTAGGGTCGCGCAGCATCTCCTGCCATTGTTCGATGCGCTCAACGGCATGTGGCAATGTAACCATCAAGATACCAAAAACGACCAGCGCCATGACAATAGCAACTGCAAACTGACGCCAGTCGGCACCGGCTACAAAAAACAGGCTGAACGCGATCAACGCCACCAGACTCGACGTACTCAAATCGGGCTGCTGCATGACCAAAAAGCAAACCACGCCAACCATCAATGAAAACGGAAACAACCCATAGGTCACGCTCTTGATGCGGTCACCTTTACTCGCCAGCCAATGTGAAATGTAGAGAATGGTCGCCAATTTGGCGATCTCTGACGGCTGATATGAACCTTCACTCAGGCCGCGAATTGCGCCAAACGTCACTTCGCCTATAACCAGAACAGCTATCAACAACAACAGTGTTCCTGCCATCACTGGAATCGAAAATTTCTTGAGGAACGTGTAGTCAAACTGCATGATGACGACAATTGCCAGTAAACCCAATCCCAACGCATACATTTGGGTGCGGAAATAATAGAGCGGATCGCCGGTTCCCTCGTAACCCAGTACCAGTGTCGAACTGTAGACGTTGAGCATGCCGGCAACCACCAATCCCAAGACGGCCAGCGCCAACCAGACGTCAAAACGGATGCGCAGTGTGGCGCTAATGGGCGCACTTTTGCGTGGAATACGTTTATTGTCGATAACCATTACCAGTTCCTCACAAGTTGACGGAATTCATCGCCACGCTGGGCAAAATCGCTATACGCATCGAAGCTCGTGCCGCCGGGAGACAGCAGAACAACATCGCCGGGTTCAGCCAGTTGGCGGGCCAGCATGACCGCATCGGCCAGCGAAACGACCCGATCAAAGGCAATCTCCACGCCAGCGAGACGCGCTTCCAGCATTCCCGCCAATTCGCCGAATAAAATGACATGCTTTGCGCGACCTGCGACAACTTCTAGCCACGTCTCCCAATCCAGGTCTTTGTCACGACCACCAGTGAGCAAGATCAATGGCTCATCATAGGCACGGACGGCAGCAATGGCGCGTTCGGGAGCCGTCGCGATGGAGTCATTGACATAGGCTACGCCATCGACTTTTGCCACCAGCTCCAGCCGGTGAGGAATGCCGGTAAAGGTACGGATTGCTTCGCTGATGGCTTCGGCCGAAATATCGGCCGAAGCTGCCAACACAACCGCCGCCAATACATTGCGCACATTGTGCTCGCCACGCAGCTGAATGTCATCTAACGCACAGACGCGCTGTTCATGCTCGCCGTTGCGCAGCCAAATCGCACCGTCGCGTGCAAATGCACCATCCGCAACCGGTTCATCGAGGCAAAAATGGCGCAACCGTCCCTGAACCAACCCTTCCAGATGTGCCAGATCGCCGTACGGCAGCACGGCGATGCCGTCTTCAGGCTGAAAACGCAGAATATTGGCTTTGGCCTGTGTGTACACCGCCATCGTCTTGTGCCGATCGAGATGATTGGGTGTGATGTTCAAAATCGTCGCAATCGGCGGACTATGCGTCCAAATCTCAAGCTGGAAGCTCGACAATTCCTGCACGACGAGGTCATTCGGCCGAATCGCATCCAAATCAGCCAGTAGCGGTCGGCCGATATTGCCGCCAACCCACGTCGGCCGACCGGCTGCCGTTCCCATCGCACCGACCAGTGATGTCGTCGTCGACTTGCCTGCTGCTCCGGTGATTCCGACAATCGGAGCCGGGCAACGCAGCAGAAATTCAAGCGAATCATTGGTGACAGAAATACCGCGATCCCGCGCCGCAACGACGAGCGGCGCATCGGCCGGAACACCGCCGCTAATCGCCAGCACATCGATGTCATCGAGTAATGTCAACGGATGGTTGCCCAGCACCAGTTCGACTGGTAAATCGGCCAACTCAGCTATGTCAGCATGCAACGTTTCGGCCGAACGCAAATCCGAGACGATCACCTGCGCACCACGCCCGACGGCAAATCGCGCCAACGCCTTGCCCTGGCGCGCCAGACCGAGGATCAGCAATCGCTTGCCGGTCAATGCGTCTAAACGCGTCTGCTGTCGATCTTGCGTCATCATCATACCAATGCCAGTGCGATACCAACCATCGCCGCCAAAATACTCAACAGCCACCAACGCTGTACAATTTGCGTTTCACTCCAGCCGATCAACTCAAAATGGTGATGCAATGGCGCCATCTTAAACAGCCGTTTGCCGCCTGTCCAGCGAAAATAAAGGACTTGCAAAATCGTCGATAGCATCGTCGCCATCGGTACAATGGCAATTACAGGCAAGATCAGCCATTGATTGGTCATCAGCGCGACGACACCTAATGCGCCGCCCAACGCCTGCGACCCGACATCACCCATAAACATCTGCGCGGGTTTGGCGTTGAACCACAAAAAAGCAAAGCAGGCGCCGACCACAATCATGCTGAATGTCAGCAAGAATTGTTGGCCCTGCAAAAACGCAATGCCACCGTACGCCAAAAAACAGACTGCGGCAATCGTTCCTGCCAATCCATCCAGCCCATCGGTGATATTGACTGCGTTCGCCATCCCTGAAATAACAATAACAGCAACAGGAATGTACAGAAGGCCGATGTCGAGTAAGAACGGAATGGTCGGCACTGCGACCAATCCACGCCCATCATTGACGAAAAAATAGATGATCAAGCCTGCCAACAAGGCTATGCCTAGCTGAAACCAGATTTTGACGCGTGCCAACATACCGATGCCGGGTCGTTGTCGGATACCCTGATAATCATCAATGCCGCCCAAAATCGAATACGCGACCATGACGGCCAGCGGAATAAACGCGCTTTCGACAAATTCAAGCTGGTTGACCCAGCGCACGATGTTGACGACGATGCTGATGATGACGACCCAACCGATGATGAGAATACCGCCCATCCCCGGTGTACCCATTTTAACCATGTGGCTTTGGGGACCGTCGACACGAATGCTTTTACCGAGGCGCAACCGGCGCATCAGTTCAATCAGCGGGCTTCCCCAAATGACGGCGAGAACGAAAGTGACGCCGCCTAAAGTAAGTGCAAATGGCATGAAGTGAGTCCTGTTCTTTGATAATTAGCGGTTCAGAAACCGAGTTTTTGGCAAAAACTCGGTTTCTCTGTCACTCAAAATAGATTACCTTACGCTTTTTCGGCCGATTCCGTCAGTGCAGCGACGATGCGATCCAATCGGCCTCCACGGGAGCCTTTGACCAAAATCACGTCGTCCGGCTGAATGATCTCGAACAAAATCGGAACGGCATCGGTCGCCGTCTCCGCCAAATAGACTTGTTCGGCCGACATGCCGACTGCCAGCGCTTCTTCACCGGCAATGTGCCCCAGCGAGCCGACGGCGACCAACACATCAGCTATTTCGCTGGCGCGTATGCCGATCATCCGGTGCGAATCGATTTCGGCCGAACCAAGTTCCAACATGTCGCCCAACACGGCGATGCGCCTTCCCGGCAAATCATGGAGCAATTCCAACGCAGCCATCGTTGAAGCCGGGCTGGCATTATATGTATCGTCCAGAATGGTCGAACCATGCGGGCCGGTGACTGCCAGCAAACGCAGTTCATCGCGATGCGTTTGCAAGCCCACAACGATTTCGGACCAATGCATTCCTTCTACCAACCCAACTGCGACTGCTCGCAATGCGGTGTGCACACTATGGCGTCCCAGCAGCGGCATTTGTACACGTACATTGTCATTGCCGTAATGCAATGTAAAACCGATTCCGGCCATACCCATTGATTCAATGGCGCTGGCCCGCAAATCGGCCGAAGGCGTCAGGCCATACGTAATAATATGTGCCGGAGTGTGTGGCACCATCGACATCACCAATGGCTCATCTGCATTGAGGATGGCAATATCATCGGCCGATAGTGCCTCTACCAATTCGCGTTTAGCCGCTACCAAAGCCTCACGAGTTCCGACCCGCTCCAAATGCACCGTTCCTACCAGTGTGATCACGCCGACTTGCGGCTGCGCAATGTCGGCCAGCAAGGCAATATCACCCTGCGTGTACATCCCCATTTCCAACACCACACGCTCATGCTCTGGACGCAATTCGAGCAATGTCAACGGCAATCCAATTTCGTTGTTGTAATTGCCTTGCGACTTTAGCACGCAGTAGCGCTGTGACAGAACACGCGCTGTCAACTCCTTGGTCGTCGTTTTGCCCACACTGCCCGTAATGCCAATGACGCGGCAATCAAAGCGACGCCGCCAATAGCGGGCAACCTGTTGCAACGCAACAAGCGTATCATCGACCACAATTTGCAGCGGTGTTTCGCCTGACCAGCTCAATTTCTCTACACCTGCACGACAATCAACCCACGCACCATCACCATCTGGCCGCTCCACCAGAGCAGCAATCGCACCCATAGCAAATGCTGCAGGCACAAACTGGTGACCGTCCACATTTTCTCCTTTAAAGGCGAAAAATACGCTGCTCTGTTGCGCCTGACGGCTATCAATGACGACGGTCGATACACGTGGCTCATCCCCGGTTACCCGGTAGTCAGTTAGTGCTTCGAGAAAATGACCAATCGTCAACATGATTGCCTGTAGTCCGTAGAGTTATTCGGTTGCAGCCACTGTCTGTCCATTTTGCAGTCGGATTTCGTCAGGTGGAATATTGAGCATAACTGCCAATTCTTCAGCCAACTTGGCAAATGTCGGACCAGCACTCTCACCACCCCATTCCACGGCTGTGACGCGGTCGAGTTTGATGAGTATGATCAATTCGGGTGCATCGGCAGGCAGCCAACCAATGTATGAATGGATCGTGTCGGTTGGATGATAGACGCCGCCTTCCGGTATTTGTGCCGTACCCGATTTGCCGGCAACTGTGTAACCGTCGATTTTTCCCAATCCGGCAGCTTCAACCAGCATGGCCGTCACCTGGTTTGCCGTTTCGCGGCTCACGGGCACACTCATGATTTCCGGTTGGTGCACGTAAACGCGTTCGCCAATTTGCTGTTCTTGCACGATGTAAGGCCGCATTTGTTCACCGCCGTTGGCGATGGCAGAAGCAGCAGAAATCATTTGCAGTGGGGTGACGGCGATGCCTTGCCCAAAGGCGTTGGTGGCGACGTTGGATTGTGTCCAAAGCGGATCGCCCGGTACTGCGACGTACCCGCCGGATTCGCCGGCAATATCAACGCCTAAGGTTCGGCCGAAACCAAAGCGATGCATATAGTCATAAAACGTGTCCGGCGTATTCAGCGATGCCAACCAGGCCGATGCTGTGTTGATCGACCATTGCAATACCTGCGTCATGTTGACTGTACCGTACGACTTACGGTCCGCATTGTAAATCGGTATGTCGCCAAACTCGTAGAAACCAAAATCATCGTATGTCGTACTCGGCGAAACCTTGCCACTGTCAAGCGCAATTGCCATATTGACCAGTTTCATCACCGATCCCGGCTCATAATGCTTGGTGAGTGAGGGACTGACAAGCAACGACTCATCATAATCAAAAAAATCATACGGCGAATAACACGGCCAATCTGCCATTGCCAAGATTGCGCCGGTGCGTGGGTCCATTGCAATGATGCTGCCTCCTGTTGCATCGTAAAAATCGATGGCTTCGCGCAAATAAGTTTCAACAGTGCGCTGTACTGTGCGGTCAACCGTCAAAACGAGATTGGCACCCTGCAATGCTGTGTCATTAGTACGCGGGTAAAGCGGCGAGAGAGGCTGTGCGATGTAAGCCGGTTCTCCTGCCAGTTCGTCCTGATAGTATGCTTCGATTCCACTTCGGCCGATATTGTCAAAGTCCACAAATCCCAACGCGTGACACAGCATCTCGCCCTGCGGATAGAGGCGGCGCGGCTGCGGTTCCAGGCGCAAGGCACGATGATCAATTTCACGGATCGCTTCTACTGCTTCCGCCGGCAATCTGCCGCCAAAAAAGTGATCAGAAAGCCGCACATGTTGCTGTTCCAACAGTAATTTTTCCAAAATCTCATAGCGTGGTTGTTGCAAAATAGGAGCCAGGGCAGTGGCGAGCCGCTCCGCTTCCGGCTTTGTAATCCATGGCGGTACGCCCCCAAGCTGATAATCACGGCCTGATGTCGCAAAGATGTTGCCGTTTTTGTCCAGAATCTGCCCGCGTTCAGGTGTTGTATCCTTGACTTCGGTACGCATACCGTCGCCGAGCTGCTTCAATTCTTCGGCTTGTACAACCTGCAATTGCACCAGCCGCGCCGTAACAATGAGCATTGCTGCAATCATGGCGATAGCAATAACCCATACTCGTCTTTTACTAGCGGTTTGCACGAGATTCTCCCTGGAATAATTGCGTAAAATTGTCTTGGATAATGATCAACAGAGCATCGCCTATTGTCGGCGGTGTCACTGGTTGCGCCACAATATCTGTGTCAGTTGCGAGTGTAACCGGCGCAGAAGGCGCTATATAAACGGTTGTGTTCAAATAGTCGATCTCTTCCGGTTTCGGCCGAACAAATTCCAAACCCATTTCCCGCGCCCTGAGTTCCATCGCGCCTATGGAAGTCGCCGCTGCGATCGCTTGTTCAATGTCGTGATTTTCATCATTCAGCACAGTCAAAGTACGCTCCAATTCCAGCGCCTCGCTGCCTACCAGTGCCGTTCGGCTTACCTGTCCCAGATAAAGCGCCCCCACGCTGCCCAGTAATAAAAGCACAATCGCCCACCCTAAGGCCACTTGCGCCTGGGTGAGCCACCGCGAATGCTCATCATTCTGTGCAGATGGTGTTCTCATGAATCTGAACGCTATCCCGTCTGATGTCGGGGTTTCATAATTTCTCAGCTACCCGCAATCGCGCACTCCGACTGCGCGGGTTCACTTGCATTTCTTCGTCTGATGCCTGAATTGCCTTGCGCGTCACCAACCGCACGACGGGCTGCCAGTCACAGGTGCAGATCGGCTGGTGAGGCGGGCAAATACAGTCGCGGCTCAAATCGCGAAATAAATTCTTGACAAAACGGTCCTCAAGCGAATGGAAGCTGATTACGGCGATGCGTCCACCCGGTTTGAGCAATTCAATGGCACCGGGCAAACCACGTTCGAGTGCGCCGAGTTCGTCGTTAACAGCGATACGCAACGCTTGAAATACTTGTGTCGCCGGATGAATGCGCTTGTTGCGACGTGGTGAGTTGGCGCTGACCAGATCGGCAAGTTGGATGGTAGTCGTTATCGGCCGATTATTTACGATCACACGCGCCAATTGCCGACTGTTGCGCACTTCACCATATTGCCAAAACACATTGGCTAATGCTGCTTCCGGCAATGTGTTTACCAAATCTGCTGCCGTTTGTGGCTGATCCGGATCAAAGCGCATATCCAACATTGCATCATAACGCAACGCAAAACCACGTGACGGCGTATCCAACTGCATCGATGAGACACCTAAATCAAGCAAAATGCCATCGACCTGCACAAACCCATTTTGAGGAGCCAAAAGCTGCATGTCAGCATAGCTCGCCTGAAGCCAGGTGACGCGATCTGCCGAAGCCCCCACTTGCGCGCGAGCCACTTCTAATGCAGTCGGATCCCGGTCAAAAGCCAGCACCTTGCCATCTGGCGCACTGTGTTCAAGAATGCCGCGTGTGTGGCCGCCTGCACCAACCGTTCCGTCAATATATGTTCCGCCTGAGTACGGCTGCAAGGCCGTCAGGCACTCCTGGTAAAGTACCGATCTATGTAAAAAATTGGTCATTAAATCCCGAAAATCGGTGAGGTTTGACCGGCAGAATCAAATGATCGCTTCGTCACCGTTGACCTGCAATACATAACCCGCGTTATATACCCAGGTCTTGCCAGCGCATATCATCGGAACCATCTTCAATAGAAGTGCGCTGTGCTTCCCAACGCTCGACGCTCCAGAGTTCAAGATAGTCAAACATCCCGACAACAACAGCTTCCCCGTCAATACCGGCAAATTCGCGCAAAAATGGCGGCACAATGATCCGACCCTGACGGTCTGGTGACAAGTCAGTTGCGCCGGAGAACACGCGACGACGAAACTCGCGCATGAGTTTGTCAGCGACAGGCTTTTCCTGAATGCGCTCTGCCAATGTTTGCCAGCCGGTTAAAGGATAGATCATCAGATTTTGGTCAAATCCGCGCGTCAATACCAATCCGGCAGCGAGGTCACCTCGGAATTTGGCGGGGATCGTCAATCGCCCCTTGTCGTCGATGCTGTGGGTGTATTCGCCCAAGAACATTTGTTTCAATTATCCCACTATAGCGTATTAAGAGGCACGTCAAGAGGTCAATTGTCCCACTTTGCCCCACTATCTTCCACTTTGTGCCAACAGTATACACCATGATGATCCAAATTGGAAGGGGAAAATGGACGGTTTTCACGCAAATTCGGAGGCAATTTTCAAGTTGATCATCGGCCGAAATATCCGCCGGAAATCGACTTTTACTGCAAATGGAACGTCTTTTTGCAGTTTAACAGATTTTGAAGAAGGGTATGGGGTAAAAAAGGTCTGAAATCGGCCGAAATAAGGCTCAATTTACTTAGGACTGACTCTGCGCCGTTTCCAGCGCCAAAACAGCCAGAAAGCAGCGATCCGCTTCATCAAGAGGTGCAGTGAGCAACATCTCAGGGCGACGCTCCCATGTGCGCCGCAATGCCTGTTCACGTCGCCAACGTGCAATGTTGTCGCCGTGGCCGGAACGCAGCACATCCGGCACAGTCCAACCGCGAAAAACAGGCGGCGCTGTGTAGTGCGGGCCCTCGAGCAAGCCGGTGGCATGACTGTCGCTTGCGGCAGCCCCTTCTGCACCGAGCACACCCGGCAGCAGCCGCGCGACCGCATCGACGATGATCAGCGCCGCCAGTTCACCGCCGGTAAGTACAAAATCGCCAACCGAGATTTCGTCGGTGACGAGGTGCTGGCGCACGCGTTCATCGACACCCTCATACCGACCACAAATCAATGCCAGCCGCTTGTATTGTGCCAATTCGGCGGCCACGTCTTGCGTAAATAAGCGACCCTGTGGTGTCAATAAAATGATCGGCGTTTCGGCCGAATTTTCCACCACGTTCTCAACCGCATGAAAAACTGGTTCCGGCTTGATGATCATCCCTCCGCCCCCACCGAACGGGGTATCGTCAGCAATGTAGTGCTTATCGCGGGTATAGTCACGAATGTTGTGTAGGTCAACTGTCAGCCGACCGCTCGCCTGCGCCCGTTGCAGGATACTGGCATTGAGATAACTGTCAAACATCTCTGGAAACAAGGTAAAAATAGCGATTTTCATCACCGTATTGTACCAGCGCATCGGGTCGTCGAACGAGTCAGTTTTTTCGGCCGAAAAACCCTATCCCACACCTACAATTGACGACTGCAAACGGCTTGACAACGCTCAAACGAATGGAATACAATGCAAATATGTACGGTCATGTGCCGTACATCGTGCCCTAGGCACGTTCGCCGGGAGGCCGGACATGGAACTTGACATCATTAAAGTATCTGCCCGCTCGCGAACTGCATCAGTTGCCGGTGCCATTGCCGGAGTCATACGCGAATCAGATCGAGCCGAAGTGCAAGCCATTGGCGCAGCCGCCGTTAACCAAGCTGTCAAAGCAATAGCCATTGCTAAAGGATACCTGGAAGAAGAAGGTACCCACATTGCTTGCGTTCCGTCTTTTGTTGAGGTCGAAATCGAAGGCGCAGAACGCACTGCTATCCGGTTTTTGGTTAAACCGCAATAACGCTATGCCTGTAAGCAATGAAGCCGAACCTGTCTAGCAAGTTCGGCTTCGCAGACAAAACTTATCCGCACTTTGTGCGTGCTACGCATACGCTTCAACTGGAATACAGGCGCAAACCAGATTGCGGTCGCCATACACGTTGTCGATACGCGCGACGGGCGGCCAGAATTTGTTCTGACGCAGCCATGATGCCGGAAATGCGGCTGTCTCGCGTGAATACGGTTTGTCCCATTCGGCCGAGCTGATCATCGCCGCAGTGTGCGGTGCGTGCACCAACGGACTATCCTCCAGAGCGATCACGCCCGTTTCCACCTGCTGTATCTCTTCCCAGATCGCAATCATTGCATCACAAAAACGATCCAGTTCGGCAAGTGACTCACTCTCTGTCGGCTCGATCATCAACGTTCCCGGAACAGGGAACGACATCGTCGGCGCGTGGAAACCGTAATCCATCAGACGTTTGGCAACATCATCGACCGAAACGCCGGATGTCTCCTTGATTGGCCGCAAATCAATGATGCACTCGTGTGCCACACGTCCGTTGGCCCCTGTGTAAAGCACGGGGAAGTACGGATCAAGTCGTTGCGCCATATAGTTGGCATTGAGGACAGCGATTTGGCTGGCGCGGGTCAGACCCGGCTCACCCATCATCCGGATGTAGGCATAGGAAATAGGCAATATGGCTGCGCTGCCCCACGGCGCGGCGGCGATTGGGCCGGAAGCTTCAGCGCCACCAGTTGGAATGACAGGGTGATTCGGCCGATAAGGAGCCAATGCCGCCGTCATACAGATTGGACCCATTCCCGGCCCACCACCCCCATGCGGAATGCAAAACGTCTTGTGCAAGTTGAGATGGCACACATCAGCCCCGTAGTCGCCCGGACGTGCTAGACCAACCTGGGCATTCATGTTGGCACCGTCGAGATAAACCAGACCGCCGTTGTCGTGAATGATCTGGCAAATCTCCCGCATCGCCATTTCAAACACACCATGCGTCGACGGATACGTCACCATCAGCGCTGCCAATTCATGTGCGTGTTGTTCAGCCTTGGCACGCAAATCGTCAACGTCGATATTTCCGTTTTGATCGCATTTGACGACGACAACATCCATGCCAGCCATGACAGCACTGGCCGGATTGGTGCCGTGCGCCGATTCGGGAATGAGGCAAATATGGCGATGATCATTGCCGTGGGCATGATGGTAGCCGCGAATCGTCATTAACCCGGCATATTCGCCCTGTGCACCGGAATTAGGTTGCAGCGAAACGGCATCAAAGCCGGTGATTTCAGCCAGGTCGTGCTCAAGCTGGGCAAATAACGCCGTGTATCCGGCATATTGGTCGGCCGGCACAAACGGATGCAGTCCGGCAAATTCCGGCCACGTAATCGGAATCATTTCGGTGGTCGCATTGAGCTTCATCGTGCAGGATCCGAGCGAAATCATCGAATACGCCAGCGACAAGTCGCGATTTTGCAGCTTTGTGATGTAGCGCAGCATCTCTGTTTCGGAGTGATAGCTGTTAAAAACAGGATGTGTAAGGAAATCGCTCGTCCGCTGCAGCGTGTCGGGATAGGTCAAGTCAACGGCAGCCGCCAATGTTTCGATATCCAGCGAGCCGTCGTCGCCGAAGATAGCGAACAAGGTACTTAGATCATCGAGAGAAACAGTTTCGTCAAGCGCAATGCCGATGTCGCCGTTGTCGAAGTAGCGCAAGTTGACTTGATTGACCAAAGCGCGGGATTGGATTTCGGCCGAATCAAAATCGCCACCGACGCGTAACGTGTCAAAGTGCGGCTCCTCGGGAACAACATAGCCCAACTGCGCCAATCCTCGCGCCAGAACGGCTGTGAGCAGCTGCACGCGACGTGCGATGCGCGTCAGACCGTTCGGTCCGTGGTAAACAGCATACATCGACGCCATGATTGCCAGCAAAACCTGGGCGGTGCAAATGTTGCTCGTGGCGCGATCACGGCGGATGTGCTGCTCGCGCGTCTGTAACGCAAGTCGATAGCCTGGCGCACCGGTAGCGTCGATGGAAACGCCGATCAAGCGACCGGGCATGATGCGTTTATGTTGTTCGGCCGTTGCCAGATAGGCGGCATGTGGCCCACCAAAGCCCATTGGCACGCCGAAACGCTGCGTGTTGCCGACAACGATATCCGCACCAAATTCTCCTGGTGGGCGCAGCAAGGTCAGTGCCAAAAGGTCAGCGGCGACGACGACGAGTGCGCCGTGAGCGTGCGCCTGAGCAGCAAACGGTTCATAATCATAAATCGTGCCGTCTGTGTCGGGATATTGGAGCAACACACCGAATGTTTCGGCCGAAAAATCATACGACGCGTAATCACCCACAACAACGTCAATACCGAGCGGCAATGCACGGGCCGCAACGACAGCAATCGTCTGTGGGTGACAGCGATCTGAAACGAAAAACGTGTTCGCTTTTGACTTGCGCGGCATGGCGCGTTGCGCCATCGTCATCGCTTCTGCCGCCGCCGTCCCTTCGTCCAGCAGCGAAGCATTGGCGATTTCCATACCGGTCAATTCACTGACCATCGTCTGGAAATTGATCAACGCCTCCAGCCGACCTTGCGCAATTTCAGCCTGATACGGCGTGTATTGTGTATACCAGCCCGGATTTTCGAGGATATTGCGCAGGATGACGGTGGGCGTCAATGTGTCATAATAGCCCATTCCGATATAGGAACGGAACAGCTTGTTTTGGGCGGCAAGTCCACGCAGTTCGCGTAATGCTTCCGATTCGGAAAGCGGCGCGTCGAGCTGCAGCTTACCCTCCATGCGAATTGCATCGGGAATGGTTTGATGCATTAATTCGTCCAACGACGCCGCGCCGACAACTTCTAGCATGTGAGCGACGGCGGCTGCGTCGGGACCGATATGGCGGCGGGCAAATGTGTCGGTTGCCGCCAACAGGCTCAGGTTATCCGTGTGGGGGCCGGTACCGTTGCCTGTCTGGATAGTGTTTGGTTTGGTATGCAACATGGTGCGCTCTCTATACTAACGATTTTGAAAATAATTCTCACGTACTGACAATTAAGACTCGCGTTCTGCCAAATAGGCTTTGTAGGCAGCTGCGTCCATTAACTCATCGAGTTGTGCTTTGTCAGCGATGGTCAGCTTGACCATCCATGCGCCGTATGGATCGCTATTGATGGTTTCCGGTTCATCAATCAGCGCTTCGTTGACTGCGGTCACAACGCCGTCAATGGGTATGTAGAGATCGGCAGCGGCTTTGACGGACTCAACGACGCCAAACGAGTCGCCGGCACGAAATGATTCACCCATGTCCGGCAATTCCAGATAAACAATATCGGACAGGGCATCTTGTGCATGATCGGTAACACCAACCGTGGCCGTATCACCATCAACGTCTATCCATTCATCTTCCTTTGTGTACAGTAATCCTTCGCGTACTTCGGACATAACAACCTCCATCACTTGTTGATTAAAAAAATCAGACTGCTGTAGTCTGTCGTTCAAATGTAAAAGGGACGCCGCAACATGCTGTGTTGCCGGCGTCCCCTGTCATTGACCTGAGAGATTCACGCGATATGCTTCATATCGCCCTTGCCCCTTCGGTGTGCGAATCGCACGAAGCGAATCGTCCTTTCCAGAAGCACCCAACTACCCGGTCCGTTTGCCTGAGAGATTCAAGCGATAAGCTGTATCGCTCTTGCACCTTCGGCGTTTCGCTACCTTGTCAACGAACACTCTCCCGGGCGGTCGTTTGGTTCATATTTACTTTTGTCTGTGTTGATTATAGCATGAATATCGGCCGAAATGAACGGCAAAACGGCAAGTTGTGCGAGGTATCGTTGGTATCGCATGTGACCAACCAAGTGCCGCTTTGCAAACAGCATTGAGTCAGCTATCATGCATGCCACTATGGGCATTCTCGAACCGTTCATTCGTGCCTACCAAACAACCTTAGGGCCACCTTGGCAGCCTTTGCTGCTGCTTTTCACCCTATTGTCATTTGTTTACGTCTGGCGCGGCATCAAGCTTGGTAACATGATGTGGCGCGAATGGGCGCAACTCGTTGTCGAGCCATTGACCAGCTTCAAGAAAAAAGTTGCTGAAGACGCCTCATTCTACATTTTCGTTCCTATCGGCGTTTTCATTCACGAACTGGCTCATGCCATTGTTGTTTGGGCATTCGGCGGCGTGGTCGTCGAATTTGGCTACTTCTTTTACTGGGGTTACGTCTTGCCAGATCGCACATTTAACGATTGGCAGCACTGGTTGCTCAGTCTTGCCGGCACGTTGGGCAACGTTTTGCTGGCGCTTGGTGTGTATTGGTGGACGCGTCACAACGCATCGAATTGGGTGCGATATTTGGGGCGGCGTGTGGTTCGTTTTCAGATTTTCTTCGCCTTTATTTATTATCCGATTTTCACCGCGCTGCTGGCGTTTGGCGATTGGCGCACAATATATGATTTTAACGCGACGCCATTTTTGAGTGGGATGACAGCCGTTTTCCACGCAGGTATGCTGCTGGGCTATTTCCTGTTGGATCGTCGTGGCTGGTTCGAAGCGGTTGCCTTTGATTCGGCCGAATCCCAGCGCCGGCAAGCGATCCCTCTCGGTCGCGGCGCAACCCATCCCGACGATCCGGCAGAGCAATGGGGCCGAATTCAGGTATTGCTCAACGGCGGTGCACCCAAACGCGCCACATGGGAAGCTAATCAATTGGTCAAGCGGCGTCCCGATTCGGCCGAAGCCCAACTTTTGCTTGCCATCACCGAAGCGGGCGGCCACGAGCGGCTGCCACCTAAATCGGCGCAAGGGGCGATCAAAGCGTTGGCGCTGGGCCTAACTGATTCGGCGCAGTTGATGACAGCACATCGTATGGCGGGCATGTACTACGGGGACATCGGCCGATTAGAGGACGCTCTACGCGAGTTTGATCTGGCATTGGATGCAGCTGATTCGGCCGAAAGGCAAGGCAAAGCGATAGACAAATCCGGCATCTACTACGAGCAAGGTGTCGTATTGCGACGCCTCGGTCGCGAACAAGATGCGCGCATTGCCTTCGACATAGCCATTCGCACGGCAACAAACGCAGGCAACGCCGCCTTGGCGGAGCGCTATCGACGTCAAAGCGCAGCACTCAACTACCAATCTGGACGTTAGCTTGCGGATTTTGTTAGTGGAGTTTAGCGTTTGCTGCGCAGACGGCGAATCAGCCAGACTGTGCCGAGCGCCACGCCGGCACCTGCCAGAGCAACCAACACCGTTTCCGGCTTGACAGTTGGATCAGGCTGCGTTTCTGCCACCCAGCGCAACGTCTCCAACATGCCAGATTGCAAGGGACGCGTACGCCAGCCCAACTCCCGCTCTGCCTTTACCGACGTGGCAATCGTCGTTCGCCCCATCATACGCAGTGCTTCGTCGGTAACAATCGGCGGCAAGGCAACATGATTACCCACGACGCCCACAATCGGGGCCAGCGCACGGATGCGCGGATTGGCTAGCGCCGTTTTCGGTGCCGGGCGTGCCGTTAGATTGGCCCAGAAATCCATCATTTCATCCAGAGGCACGGCAGGGCCGGATAAAATGTAGGTTTCTCCGGCTCGTCCACGCTCTGCTGCCAAAATGAGACCGCACGCCGCATCATCGACGTGAACGTAACAAAATACGGTATCAGGTCCGAGCAGCGCGGGTAAACCACGGTAGAACAGGCGCATCAAATACGATAGAAAGCTGGTATCACCAGGGCCGTAAACCATGCCGGGCATGACGATGGTGATCGGTGCCCCATTGCGAATCAAGGGTACAGCGACTTTGTAATGTGCCAACCATTTTGTGCGCTCGTATTCCGTGTCGAACGGTCCGGCGGCGATGTAGGTTTCATCGACGATCTTGCCATGTGTGTCGCCAAAAATGGCCATTGTGCTGGTGTAGATGATTTTGGGAATGCCGAGTTCGACAGCCAGGGTAAGGACATTGCGCGTGCCGTCGACGTTGATCGCTTCGGCCGATGTGCGGTCCCGGCTGCCGATTTCGTACCAGACAGCAGTGTGGAAAACGACGTCACTGTCTACCATCGCAGCACGCATCGATTCCTTGTCAGTGATGTCGCCGGGCACAGCGGTGGCGCCAAGCGACTGAATCATGCTGCTGCTCGCTGCACTGCGAGCCAGTGCGACTACGTCGTAGCCTCGGTTGATAAGTTGTGAAATCAGGGATCGGCCGATGAAGCCACTCCCACCGGTTACAAATGCTTTCATGCGCGACTCGCTTGTTCAGGTCTTGTGCTGCGCACGATTATAACGCATTTAGCGCAGATTTCTGAGCATAAACAGTAGTCAAACAGGTATCAAACGCACGACATTGGCTATGGTTCGTCGTCACCATTATAATTAGGTATCTATGGATCAAAACAAAATTCGCAACTTCTGTATCATCGCCCATATCGACCACGGTAAATCTACCCTGGCAGATCGGTTGCTGCAGCTCACCGGCACTGTTTCCGACCGGGATATGCAGGAACAACTGCTCGACACCATGGATCTCGAGCGTGAGAAGGGCGTCACCATCAAAGCATCAGCCGTACGCATGACCTACGATGCCGACGACGGCGATACATACATCATGAACCTGATTGACACGCCCGGCCATGTCGATTTCGGTTACGAAGTCAGCCGCGCGTTACAGGCATGTGAAGGTGCATTGCTCGTCGTCGATGCAGCGCAAGGTGTCGAAGCACAAACACTCGCCAACCTGTATCTGGCCATCGATGCCAATTTGGAACTCGTACCGGTCGTCAACAAAATCGACTTGCCCGCCGCACTGCCCGACGAAGTGGCCGAAGAAATCGAAAGTATCACCGGCATCAATGCCGCTGATGTGATTCCGGTCAGCGCCAAGACCGGCCAAAATGTCGAACAGATATTGGAGACAGTGTTGCGCATTGTGCCACCGCCGACCGGTGACGATGAAGCACCGTTGCAAGCGCTGATTTTTGATTCACATTACGATTCTTACAAAGGGGTCGTGGCTTATGTACGTGTTGTTGAAGGTACTTTGCGTGATCGCGAACGCATCGCCATGTTTGCAACGCATGTAGACGTCGAACCGCTGGAAATTGGTGTGTTTGCGCCACAAATGAAACCTGTTAAACAGTTACAGGCAGGTGAAGTCGGTTATGTCGCGACAGGCTTGAAGTCGGTACGTGAATGCCGTGTTGGTGACACAATTACGTCACACACTAGACCGGCTGCCGCGCCATTGCCAGGCTATCAGGCAGCCAAGCCAATGGTGTTTGCCGGATTTTTCCCGACGGAAAATGAAGATTATCAAGATTTGAAAGATGCCCTGGAAAAGCTGCAACTCAATGACGCCGCGCTAGTCTACGAGCCGGAGACGTCGAACGCGCTTAATTTTGGATTTCGCTGTGGATTTTTAGGCCTGTTTCACATGGAGATCATACAGGAACGGCTGGAACGCGAGTACGATCTCGACATTCTGGCGACTGCGCCAAGTGTACGCTACGAAGTACTGCTCAATTCCGGCGACATCAAGGTGATTCAAAGTCCGGCCGATTTGCCGTCTGAGGACGAATATGTTGAGATCGCCGAACCATGGATGCACGTCCAGATTTTTTCCCCGGAAGAATATTACGGCGTGATCATGGAACTGGCGACAAAGCGACGTGGTGAGTTTGTCGGTCAGGAATACCCGGCTTCGGGGCGCATTGTGTTCAAATACGACATTCCTTTGGCTGAATTAATCGTCGATTTCTATGATAAGCTCAAGAGCGGCACGCGTGGCTATGCGTCGATGGACTACGAGTTTGCCGGTTATCGCACGTCGGACCTGGTCAAGCTAGATGTGCTGGTCAATAAGCAACCAGTAGACGCTTTGACGATGATCGTACATCGTGATATGTCGTATGAACGCGGCACTAAATTAGTGACTGAACTGAAAAAGCGCATACCGCGTCAATTGTTTGAAGTACCGATTCAGGCGGCTGTCGGTAAGCGCGTGATCAGTCGCGCCAATGTCAAAGCGCTGCGCAAAGATGTGTTGGCGAAATGTTACGGTGGCGACATCACACGTAAAAAGAAGCTTCTGGAGAAGCAAAAGAAAGGCAAGAAGCGCATGAAGATGATCGGCTCTGTGGAAGTGCCTCAAGAGGCGTTCATGGCCGTTTTGCGGCTCCACGATGACTAATTTTCTAAAGCCGGATAGCTTCGAGAAGCCCGGTTTCCGTTTGTAGCATGAGTTTGTACAAATCACTCGTTTTCCCGGTACTGTCGCGCATTGATGCCGAAACAACGCATGAGCGCACGGTGGCGGCGTTGGCGCGGGCGCAGGGGTCGGTTTTCGGCCGAAAACTGCTCCATACACTACGAGGAGCTGTCCAACCCGATCCCGTCCAATTGTTTGGCCTCACCTTTCCCAACCGCATCGGCGTCGCCGCCGGTTTTGATAAGGACGCCCGCGTGGCGTCGGGATTGGCTGCACTCGGTTTTGGACACGTCGAAGTGGGCACGCTGACGCCGTGGTTCCAGCAGGGCAATCCACGTCCGCGCATTTTCAGGCTTAAAGAAGACGCTGCGCTGATCAACCGGATGGGTTTCCCAAATCACGGTGCGTTGGCTGCCGTGCCGCGTTTGCAGGCGCTCAACCGCAAACCGCGCGACTTTGTCCTCGGTGTCAGTTTGGGCAAACAGAAAGAGACGGCTTTGGACGATGCCGTGGAAGATTATGTCATCGTGATGCGTGCTGTGTATGACTATGCCGATTATCTGGCGGTCAATGTCAGTTCGCCGAACACACCGGGGCTGCGTGAGCTGCAGGGACGCGCCTATCTGGACGCGATGTTGAGCCGCTTATCGGCCGAAGCCGGCACACTCAGCGGATCAGTACCACGCAAACCGATTCTGCTCAAAATCGCGCCGGACTTGACATGGGACGAACTGGATGAAATCCTGGCCGCTGCGCTGGATCATGACATTGACGGCATCATTGCAACCAATACAACACTCAGTCGTTCCGGGTTGCGTGATCCCAATCGCGACGAAACGGGCGGTATGAGCGGCACTCCGTTACGCGCCCGCAGCACCGCTGTCATTGCCCATATTCACGCGCAAACGGGTGGCAAATTGCCGATCATTGGCGTTGGGGGTGTCGTTTCGGCCGATGATGTGCGTGCCAAGCTCGATGTCGGTGCGGCGCTTGTGCAAATCTACACCGGCCTCGTCTATGCAGGACCCGGCATGGCCGGACGCATTCTGCGTGACCTGAACAACCCTTAACTGCCCGACGATTCTCACCCTGTACCCATCTGATCACGCCACGGCTTCCCATTTTCTCTCTGGGAGAGAGTATAATTATAGGCAAATGACTGAGCGACTGACAGCTACCGTATATGGTCGTGTGCAAGGTGTTTCGTTCCGCTATTTCACGCGTCGCAGAGCGGTTGCATTGGGCATTGTGGGCTGGGTTTGCAATCGGCCAGACGGCGCAGTACGCGTCGTTGCTGAAGGTAGCAACGACATGCTGGATGCGCTTGAAGCATTTCTGCAACACGGATCACCGGCTGCTATAGTAGACCGGCTCGATACGAAGCGCAGCGCCGCAACAGGTGAGTTTACTACGTTTACGATACGATATTCATGAGAGGTAGTCGACAACGGCTCGCGTGGGCTGTTTTGCTCGCGAGTTTCTTCGTCTGTATTTTGTCGCTGATCGCGATTCCGGTCGGCGCTAATCTGATCCGCCAGCAATCGACGCGCCCCCTCATTGTCTCTGCGCAAACCAATCAGGGTACATTGGCCATGGTACATGCAGACGGTGAGACATCGGCTCTGCTGGCTACGGACAGCGCCAGAGAAACGGATATTCCCATCGAATTGATCACCAATTCGGCCGATACCGGTCTTGTCGAATTGTTTGCACCTGATATGAGTCTGGCAGGGCGCGTACAATTGTACGGCAATACCAATCTCGATCTGGAATCGGCCGAAGCTCCCCGCTTTGAAACCAGCCACGCACCACAAACCATCTCAATGCAACTCAACAGCGGACGCATCCGCCTGACAGTTCCCGATCCTTTGCGCCGCGCCGTTGACTTTCTGGTTAAAACACAGCACGGTGCAGTTTCCGTCACAGAGCCGGGACAATATTTCATTGACGTTTCCAATACCGGCACCCAGCTCTCCGTAAGCGAGGGACACGCAACGCTGACAGACGGCAGCTCGGAACTGGCGCTGGCACCAAACCAACGCGGCATCATCAATATTGGCGAATCCCCTTCTGGCCCGTTCCAGACAGCTCGCAACATTGTGCGCAACGGCGGATTCGGCGACAGTCTGGCAGAATGGGTCGTCTCGACGTGGAATGTCGAGCTACCCGACCAACCAACCGGCACCATAGACATCGAAACGATCAACGATGAATCGGTGCTGCGCATCGATCGCGTCGGAATCGGTCACGCTGATGCGTCCGTCCGCCAAATTGTCGACCAGGATGTTTCGGCTTATGAAGCACTCAAGCTACTGGTCAGCATGCGCTTCTTGACACAGAGTTTGCCTGTGTGCGGCAGTTTGGGCACGGAATGTCCGTTAACGGTACGAATCGAGTACAACGATCAAAACGGACAGGCACAAGTTTGGCAACAAGGCATTTACGCCACCGGACAACCCTCAACCGACGCGCCCAATTTTTGCAGTGTTTGCGGCTACCCATTGAATCTAAACGAACATTGGGGTGCGAATCGACTGGGCGAGGTTGTCTTCTATGAATCAGACAATTTGATTGAACGCTGGGCGCAAGAGGGTATTCGGCCGATAACGGTCAAAAGTATCAGCCTGATTGCAGCCGGCCATTCATTTGTCTACGATATTATTGATGTAGCCTTGATTGGCGAAAATGCCGCGTCGGAGACGCCTGCGGTTGACGAAACGGGTGCCTTATTGCCGTCCCCTGACGCACAAACACGTCGCAACGGCTTTCAGTAGCAGCTTAATCAAAGCCCAAACCGCGTTCTTTGAGCGAGATGAACCGATTTCGGCCGATAATCACGTGGTCGAGCAGTTCAATACTCAACAACTTCCCCGCTTTACTGATTTCTCGCGTCACCCGCACATCCTCCGGCGACGGTGACGGATCGCCAGACGGATGATTGTGCGCCACAATGATCGCTGCCGCATTCTGCTTGATCGCCGGACGAAACAGCTCAGCAATGCGCACAACAGACGAGTTCAAACTGCCGACATAGATGGTTGGCATGCTGATAACGCGATTACGTGTGTCGAGCAAAATGACGCGCAAGTGCTCTTTTTCCAGCAACGACATTTCAGACATCAGCAAATTGGCAGCGTCAGCCGGAGTGGAGACGACAGGTCGTTCTTCAGGCGCAGTTACCAACAAGCGGCGACCCAATTCAAGCGCGGCTTTGATTTCGACCGCTTTAGCCGGGCCGATGCCTTTCACTTGTTGTAATTCGGTGAGGGATGCTCTGGCAACACCATTCAGACCATCGAATGCGGCCAGCAGTCGTTCGGCCAGGCGCAGCACATTTTCGCCGCCGCTGCCGGTACGGATAATGATGGCAAGCAATTCGGCCGAACTGACAGCCTGTGCGCCGTAATGCATCAAGCGTTCACGTGGCCGTTCCCCGCTGGGCAGGTCACGAATCATTGGATTGTATTCGGCCATGGGCAGTTTACGTTGAATGGTTTACCGAATTGCTTAAAACCCGGGGGTCAGTCAACCAGATCGGCCGATTTTACCAGCACGACAAATTCATCCCACTCTTCCGAACTGACATGCAATGTAATGCCGCCGAGTTCGATATGATAGACGACATCTTCGTCTTCTTCACTGTACCAAACCACAAAATTCTCAGTCTCGGCTATGACATTCGGCTCAACCGGTTCGACACGTTGTGACATTACAGACTCCGTTCTTCAGGTGATGTTGTTTCGGCGGCAATTGTAGCAGTCGGTGCAGTAGACGACACGTTGTTTTCGGCCGAATCTGGAACCGTTTCAACAGGCAATGGCTCAAAATCTTCATCGGACGCGGAAAATGGTGGCCGGTCAGACAATTTGCGAGAAATATATCGGCCGAAAATCCGCATCGTCGCCAAAATCGGCGATGCCAGGAAAATGCCCAGGACACCGACCACACGCGCACCGGCCAGCGCGGCGACAAACACAACAACCGGATGTAACTTCAGTTGGCGTCCCATAACACGCGGCACAATGAAATAGTTTTCTGCCTGTTGCACGCCCCAGTATGCAACAATGACGATTGCCGTAAACCAGAATGGCCCAATTTGTGAACCCAACCAGCTCTGATCATATTGAAAGTAAGCCAGCAACGCGGCAGGGATCATCGCCAAAATTGGCCCGATGTAGGGAACAACTTCCAATACACCGGCAATCACGCCTAGCACGATTGGACTGGGCAGACCCAAAATCCAGGCTACCACAAAAACAACGGAGCCAATTGTCAACGACAGGACAACCTGGCCGCGCAAGAACGCATTCCAAACGGTATCAATTTCAATTCCCAGTCGACGGGCATCAGGCTGATAGGCGCGAGGCACAAGCGACACCAACCCATCATATAATTTGCGGTCGTCCTTTACCATCCAGAAGGCAACAAACAAGACAAACACGACCCAAACAACCGTATTCACCGTGGCTGATGCGACATCGCGCAGTAAAACCAGCGACTGCGTTCCAGCAGTCTGCACCAACCTAATCAAGCTATCAAGATATTGATCGACAGGCAGTTGCGCCACGGGAATTGTAAACGTAAATATCTGAATTTCAGGCGGCGTTTCCAGAAATGCAGCTACTTGCTCTATTGTGCGCGGCAAATTGGTGATAAACGTGTTGATCTGGCTAACAATGGCTGGAATGGTTGCCGCCGGTATGGAAATCAAAATGGCGATCAAGAGTAGAAAGACAACGCCTGTTACCAATCCTCGTTTTATCCCGGTACGGCGCACAATAAATGAGACCGCCGGATGTAACACGTATGCCAGGATCAGTGCCAGAATCAGAGGCAGTACCATCTGGCGCAGCAAATACAACGCCGCCAACAACAAGAACAGCAATGTACCGGTCACAATGAATTTAGTACTCGCCGACCAGGGAGGAGAAATATGTGAATCGTCAGGCGGTTTTTGGTGAGACAAACTCATACGCTTTGTACTCTGGGACTGGAATTTAGCCACACTTTCCAGACATTATAGCACCAACAAAAAAGGCGTGACACTACTCATGCCACGCCTTTCTATCCAAAATTAACAACTTCGAGACAGGTTCAATGCATCCAACGGTATGGATTAGCGACGGCGATCACGCCCACGGCTGTTGCGGTTGCCACGCGAGCTTCCGCTGCGTGATGTGCCACGGTCGGCGTCGCGGGCTTCTTCGAGCGTCCACCCTTCCAGCACAGCGCGGCGCGACAGACGTATTTTGCCGTTGTCGCCATCGATGTTGGTAACCATCACCATGATTTGGTCGCCGACCTTGATGGCATCCTCAACGGTGTCGATACGTTCGCGTGAGATTTGCGAGATGTGTACCAATCCTTCGATGCCGGGAATGATCTCGACAAATGCACCGAAATCGACAGTGCGGGTCACTTTGCCGTCGTAAATTTCACCTAACTCTGCACCACGTGTCATTTGCTCAATCAGACGCAATGCTTCATCGGCTTTTTCACCATCGACGCCGGCAATAAACACTGTACCGTCTTCGGCGATGTCAATCGAGACTTCGTATTCGTCCTGAATGCTGCGCACGGTGGCGCCGCCCTTACCAATGACTGTGCCGATTTGGCTCGGATCGATTTTGATGGTCATCATGCGCGGTGCGCTTTCGCTTAGTTCGGCACGCGGAGCAGGCATAACGGCCAACATGGAATCGATGATCTCAATTCGGCCGATACGCGCTTGTTCCAATGCCTCTCGCATCAAATCCATCGACAGACCAGAAATCTTGATGTCCATCTGAATTGCCGTAATACCGTCCTTCGACCCGGCCACCTTGAAATCCATATCGCCCAAATGATCTTCCAAACCCTGAATATCGGTGAGAATCGCGTATTTTCCGCTCTTGTCATCGTAAATCAAGCCCATTGCCACACCGCCGACTACCTTCTTGATCGGCACGCCACAATCCATCAGCGCCAGACTGGATGCACAAACACTCGCCTGGCTTGTGCTGCCGTTGGACGACAACACTTCAGATACGACGCGAATGGTGTACGGAAACTCTTCCTCGGACGGGATCATGGGACGCAAAGCGGTTTCTGCCAGTGCGCCGTGACCAATTTCGCGCCGCTTGGGGCCGCGCAAAAACCAGGTCTCACCCGTGCTGAATGGTGGAAAGTTGTAGTGATGCAGATAACGACGGCGTTCTTCCGGCTCAAGGCCGTCGAGTTTTTGTGCTTCACGCGGCATACCCAATGTTGCCAGCGACAAAACTTGTGTTTCGCCACGCTGGAACAAACCGGATCCGTGTGTACGCGGCAAGAGGCCAACTTCCGACGACAGTTCGCGAACCTGCGTCAAGCTGCGTCCATCCGGACGAATACCTTCGTTGAGAATGCGGTTGCGAATGGCATATTTTTGCTCGTCTTGCAGCACCTCATAGATGTGGGACGGGTTATCCCCGCCGTCTTCTTCGTCTGTCATCTCGTCGATGACATCGTCGGTGATCGCCCGCATACCTTCGTTGCGCTCATGGCGATCGGTGACGTTGGTGACAAGATCGAGAATGCGATCGCCGGCTGCGTTTTGCACGCGTTGACGCAAATCGGCATCGACGTGGATGAATTCGATTTCGCGTTTTGGCTTGCCGACTTTTTCGCGCATGTCGAGTTGCATGTCGATCAGCGGTTGCAATGCTTTGTGACCGAATTCGAGCGCTTCGATCATCAATGCTTCCGAAACTTCATCAGCACCGGCTTCAACCATGATGATGGCGTCGCGTGAGCCGGCCAGCTTCAGGTCGAGTTGGCTCTCTTCCATCTGCTGAATGGTCGGATTGGCGACTAATTGACCATCAATGTATCCGATGCGGACTGCGCCAATTGGCCCATTCCATGGGATGTCGGAAATGGTCAGCGCAGTGCTGGCAGCATTGACTGTAAGGATATCGAGAAAATTGATCTGATCGGCCGAAAGTGCGGTGATGATTAACTGGACTTCGTTGCGCATGCCATCGGGGAATAGTGGGCGCAGCGGGCGATCTGTAAGGCGACTGGTCAGGATGCTGGCGGTCGTCGGTCGTCCTTCGCGTTTGAAGAAGCTGCCGGGAATTCGGCCGACAGCGTACAGTTTTTCTTCAAAATCGACGCTGAGCGGGAAGAAATTCATTCCTTCGCGCGGCTTTGACGACATCGTTGCCGTGGCAAGCACGATAGCTTCGCCTTGTTGCATGATGACAGCGCCGCCGGCCTGAAAAGCCAGTTTGCCTGTCTTGACGGTGATCTCATGGTCACCGATTTTCGTTGTAAATCTGTGTTCTTCGTTCATTGTGATTCCTTTTTGTAGTGGGAACGCACAGCAGAAGATTGCGCTTGCATTTCGGCCGAAACTGTGACCATAAAACCTCATTCGAGACAAGTCACATCCAGGCTGAAAACTGTCTATACAGTTGTGTTGCTCGCAGATTGGGGGGTTAGGGACTGGGGATTGGCGCATACCGGACGCTTTCCAGTATAGGACAATGCCCAATTCCTAATGCGCTGCTCAAATCCGGCGAGCCACCTTGCTATTTGTTGAATCTAATCTGAAGTGCGTTCCTCATTTATAATGGCGAACTATTCACTGTTACCCCAAGAAACCGGAAAAACCAATTTCTGTCCTGGTAATTGTGACTGTTCAAAAATGACATCTATTTTGTGTTAGTCGGCACGTGGGCAATTTCTTAACATTCAATCCAGGCAGGCAATCGCGGGATACGCCATCGCCTGCCAGTTTTCGACGAGAAATTAACGGCGCAATCCCAGTTCAGCAATGATGTGACGATAACGGTCGGGATGGTTTTTGCGCAGATACGCCAGAAAGCGGCGGCGCTTACCAACCAGTTTCAACAAACCACGCCGCGAACTCTCATCGTGCTTGTTTGCGTTCAGGTGTGCTTGCAACTGGCGAATACGGGCGTCAAAAATTGCTATTTGAACTTCAGGCGAACCGGAGTCCCCTTCGTGCTGACCATACTTCTTGATCAATTCGGTCTTTTCTGCTTGTGTTAAAGGCATTTTCAAAACTCCATCTGGTTAAATTACCTGCCTGGTCGTCGTGCCGAAAACGTCGCACCGGCAAGCTGTCCCATTATATCCCAGTGGTAGTGCAGTGCAACAGACGCGTGTGCTGTGCGTTGCGCTATTGAGGCGATGCTAACGAATTAGCGTGCCGGCGTGTGGTTTAGTGGCTGACAACGGCGGTTTTCGGCCGAAACTTCACAGATTAGCGACGGCTGGCTATAATTCAGCCGCACATGCGCTTGTGAGGACAGCGACAGGTAAGTCGCAGTCTCCAGCGCAAACCAGTAGATCGAGGACACATTTTGCAGCGCGCTACGCTGATTTACAACCCCTTAGCCGGACCACTCAACTGTGCCGAAATGATGGAAGATGTCGCCCGTTATTGGCGTTCCCGCGAGTGGGATGTCTCCGTGAAGGCAACTGAATACGCCGGTCACGCGACAGAACTGGCTCGTCAGGCAGCGGCGCAGGGATTTCAACTGGTCTTTGCCGCCGGCGGTGACGGCACGCAAGGCGAAGTGGCTACCGGCCTAGCTTTCACTGATACGGTGATGGCGACCATCCCTATCGGCACGGGCAATTCATTGGCAAAGGAGATGCAGATGCCCCGCCCCAGCCGCCGCCAGCCCAATCGAGCGATCGATGCAGCCGAAGCGTTGTACAGGGGGCGGGTATTTTCGGCCGATTTGGGTCAGAATGGGGATGGACGCTTTTGGCTGCTCTGGGGCAGTGTCGGCATCGACAGTTATCTCGTCGACCAGATCGAACCGCGTTCCAAGCGATTCAAGCGACTCGGTGCCGCCGGTTACGTCCTCAAAGGCGCGTATTCAGCACGCCAATTACCGCGCTGGAAACTGGATGTAGAAGTCGACGGCACACGCATCAATGGCGATTTTCTGTTTGCCATCATCAGCAATTGCCGTTTGTTTGGCGGCGGCGTAATCGAGTTAAGCCCTGGCGCGTTATTTGATGACGGGATGTTTGAAGTGTGGTTGTTTCCCGGCAAAACGCGGCGCGATCTGATGCGCAACCTGTGGCAAGTGGCGACCGGCGGTCATTTGGAAGATGAAGCAGTCGTCATGGTTCACGGGCGTCAGGTACGCATGGCAACTGATCCGGCCATGCCGTTCCAAATTGACGGTGATGCCGGTGGTGAGACGCCGTTTTCGGCCGAAATACGGCCCCGAGCACTGCGCATGTTGATTCCCGATACAGCTCCCGCCAGTTTATTCAGCAAACAAGGCATCTCGGTCGAAAAATTATGATGGACCGCATTGATTTTCGTTCTGACACCGTTACATGGCCGACACCGGCTATGCGACAGGCAATGCATACAGCGCCGCTCGGTGATGACGTTTACGGTGAAGACCCAACCGTCAATCGACTCGAAGCGCTGGCCGCAGCGAAAACCGGCAAAGAAGCGGCGCTTTTCGTCGCCAGCGGCACAATGGGCAACCTGACCGCCATTCTCAGTCACACCACACGCGGCGACGAAGCCATTGTCGGCGACGCCTACCACACATATTGCTGGGAAGCGGGCGGCATGGCGACGCTGGGCGGCGTTGTGCCACATCCGTTGCCGGTGGATGCAGAAGGACGTATGGCGCACGACGCCATTGAAAGCGCTGTGCGCGGTGACGATCCGCATTGGCCGCGCAGTCGTCTGATCCTGGTGGAAAATTCGGTCGGCGGACGCTACGGCAATGCGCTGCCGCCGTCTTATTTCGCCAACATACGCCGTATCGCCGACAAACACGGTTTGGCGGTGCATCTGGACGGGGCGCGGTTGTTCAATGCTACTGTTGCACTCGGCATTGACGCAAGCGAGATTGTACAACATGTCGATTCGGTATCTTTCTGCTTGAGCAAAGGGTTGTGTGCGCCGGTCGGCTCGTTGTTATGCGGTTCGGCCGAATTCATTCACCGTGCACGTCGTGTACGTAAATCGCTCGGCGGTGGTATGCGTCAAGCCGGGGTATTGGCCGCTGCCGGCATTGTAGCGCTGGAGCAGATGATCGACCGTCTAGCTGAAGATCACGCCAATGCGCAGCGTCTGGCGCATGGGTTAGCCCAGATTCCCGGCATCGAGGTCGATGTGGATCGGGTCGTGACCAATATGGTATTCTTTCAGCTGGCAGATGATGTGCCCTTTTCGGCCGAAGCAATCGCCACAACCATGCGCGAGCGTGACAATATTTGGGTTGGCGCAGAAGGATCACGGCTGTTTCGGGCTGTGACCCACTATTGGGTTGACGAGGATGCCGTCGCTGCGTTTCTACAATCATTACAGAGCGTGCTGATCCAGACGCCATCTGAGGTATAATGCACGCAAACAATGTCAATCAGGACGCCGCGCAACTGTAGTAACGCACAGCGTTTCCAGTTAATTGATTTTTGCCCATCGAGAAGAGTAAAGCATACCCGGCATGAGTGACTTGATCGGACGCCAAATCGCCAACTACCTCATCGAAGAACGCATCGGTGATGGGGGTATGGGCAGCGTGTATCGCGCTCGCGATCTGAATTTGGGTCGACAAGTTGCGCTCAAGGTCATGCACCCCCATTTTGCTCGCCGACCCGAATTTCGCGAACGTCTGAAGCAGGAAGCCAGCGCCGCCGCACAACTCGACCATCCCTCCATCGTTCAAATCTACGAATTTGGCGAGGACGCCGACAGCAATCTCTATATCGCCATGGAGTATTTGCGCGACGGGAGCTTGCGCGAGCATCTGCACCGCCTGGGAACGCAGAACCGCTTGTTCCCGTTGCCGCACGCAGTGCAAGTCGGCATTCAGATGGCCGATGCACTCGGCTACGCGCACGGTCAAAATATCATTCACCGCGATGTAAAGTCAGGTAACATCATTCTGAAACGGGTACAACGCCCGGAAGAACCCCGTTTTGCGCCATTTCGCGCCATTTTGACGGATTTTGGACTGGTTCAACTGCTCTCCGGCGAACGCATCACCAATATGGGTGTGATGATGGGAACGCCGGTCTATATGTCACCAGAACAGCTTGAAGGCAAAGAGCTGGACGGGCGTACCGATCTCTACTCATTGGGCGTCGTTTTGTACGAACTGATTACCGGACGATTGCCGTTTGAATTTGAGACGGTCTCCCAGGCGGTAATGACACATTTGCGTGGGGACATGCCCACTACTGCCAGTTCGATTCGCCCTGATGCACCACCACTAATCGATACATTGCTCAATCGCGCCCTGGCAAAAGACCGGGAAGATCGCTTTACGAGCGGCGCTGAGATGGCCGAGGTGTTGCGCAACACGTTACTAGCGCTTGATGATGCACCGACACGCGTATTTTCTACGCCAAGAAGCGATGCGCGTGAGGTCGATACACCGCCTGACGGTTATACCCTGGTTATCGACACAGGGCGGGGCACACCGACGCGCACGCCGCTGATCTTGCCGCTCTATCGGTTGGGTCGCGATGCCAAGAACGAGATCATTTTGCCGTATGATACGGTTTCGCGATTTCATGCACGGCTGGTCGCAACAGAAGCCGGATGGCAACTCCAGAATCGCAGTGATGACGGCGACACGTATGTTGGCGACCGGCGACTAAATGTCGATGAACAAGTATTGTTGCGCCCTGGTGATAGTGTGCGGATCGGGCCGTACAAAATGGTGCTGGAAGGGCCGGAACGAGACAGGGCCATCGCTGCTGCGGGTGCGGCTGCCGGTGCTGCAGCTGCCGCCGCAACAAGTAGTTCAGCCGCTCCGTTACGCCTTTTTCTGGCGCAAACTGCCAAGCGTGTCGAACCAGGTCATTCGGCCGATTTCAATGCCGACGTAACAAACCAGGCCCATGTTGAAGATCGTGTACAGCTGCGTGTCGTTGGCTTACCCGATGATTGGGTACGCCTGCCCGATCAATTTGAAACGGTGCCACCCGGCGAACGCATTAATCTCAGTTTTCAGGTAAAACCACCGCGTCGCGCTTCGACAGCCAATGGGCGTCATCGTTTTCGAGTGGAATTGGTCTCACAAAACCACCCTGACGCGCAAGTTGGCACCGGTGCCACACTAAACGTCGATGCATTCGAACGGTTTGAAATGGACATCGCTCCAACCGATCCGGTGCTGCCCGGCGCTGTCAATGTGAAAGTGCGCAATTTGGGGAACGCAACGGTTAACTATTCTGTCGTCGGCCGAGATGATTCCGACGAAATTGTGTTTGGCGGAGAAACCGGCCGGGTTGCAGTTCCTGCGGGTGACAGCAAGGATGTAAATCTGACACTGTCGCCCAAACGATCGCGTTTGATACCGGGGAACACGATCTTACCATTCCGAGTAGAAGTGACTTCATCCGGTGGGGGTACCCAGATACAAACGGGCGAAGCGCTAGCCAAGTCGATAATTCCTGGCTGGCTATCGGGTCTCGCTTTTGTCATCTTGCTGTCGGCTTGTTTTCTCATTACAGCACTGCTCATTTTCCCTCCGGGAGGGCGCGGGCCAACACCAACAGCCACACCGACTCAAGTCATCATTTTGCCGGGAACTGTGCCGTCAAATGGATCGCCGACACCGACTGTGACCTTACCCAGTCCACTTGATGATAACGACGGCGATTCGGTCAGCAATGGCCAGGAAGCGCTTATTGGCAGCAACCCCAATAATCCTGATACCGATGGCGACGGCGTGCTGGATGGTGATGAAACGTTTCGCTTTGGCACTAATCTGCTGCTCGGGGATACAGATAGTGATGGGTTGACAGACCTGTTCGAGATCCAGAGCGGCTGCTTAAGCCCCGTGCTGTGGAGTACAACGGGAGACGCAATTTCCGACGGTCAAAAAGTGCAACAGGGGCTTGACCCGTGTGTGCCATTGGTGACGCCTTCACCGACGATGACAGCGACACCACAAGGTCCGCCGCCACCTCCGACCCGCACACGACCGCTGCCGCCAACTTTGACGTTTACGCCGACGCCATCGCCGACGCCGACGTTTACACCGCCCGCTCCGGTCACACTGACGCCAACGCCAACGCCGACGTTTACGCCGCCTGCGCCACCGGGGACAGATACGCCGACACCAACAGCAACGTTTACGCCGCCTGCGCCTACGGCTACTTTTACACCGCCGGCGCCAACAGCGACATTTACGCCTCCGGCACCGACAGCGACCTTTACACCACCGGTACCGACAGCAACCTTTACGCCACCCGCGCCGACCGACACGCCGCCTGCACCGACTGATACACCTCCTGCTCCAACGGACACGCCGGTCGGACCGACGGCTACATTCACGCCACCCGCACCTGGCCCATAGGATTCGGCCGATAGTCGTGACGCAGTTTGAAGAACAGAGTGCTCCCAAAAGCCAACGCAACGATATAATCGACAGATTATGGGACAGTTGGTGGTCGCTATTGCAAGAGTATGGCGCTGATGAGCCGTTTGCTCGCAGTTTGTTTGCAGATTTGACAGGTCGTTACAAAGCTGACGGACGCTATTACCATAATCTGGCCCACCTCAAACAGATTTTGCAGGACATTGAGTTTCTAAAACCATTCGCCGATGATCTCAATGCCATCCGTCTGGCTGCCTGGTTTCACGATGCGATCTACAATCCCCGTTCAGCAACCAACGAACATGATAGCGCCCGGTATGCAGAAGAAGCTCTTGCCCCATTGCATTTGCCGGAAACCACAGTGAGTATGATTCATACTTTAATCGACGACACCCGACATCAACATGCTCCCAAAACCGGAGACGGTATGATTCTGGTCGATGCGGATTTGGCAACGCTGGGTGCAGCTGAGGTAGTCTATGAGGACAGTTCAAAGCGCGTAAGGCGTGAATATGGACACGTTTCTGATGCGCAGTATGCACTGGGACGCATGGCGCAATTGCAGGTATTTTTACGCCGCAAACACATTTACTACACGTCAGCGATGCGTGCACGCTGTGAAGCACAGGCACGGGCTAATATGGAGCGTGAATACGCCCGGTGGGAACATTTTCTTGCATCCGGCGCTACAACTCAAGGTGATTGATCAAGCAGCGTGCGCAGTGTAGGAATTGCCTCCGGATCGCGTAGCAGCCAGTGTGCCAATTCGTCGTGGGGTAGTGAGCGACGCCATTGCTGATAGGTGCGCAACGGTAAGTCATTGTAAAAAAGCGCGACGACAATCGGTTCGGCCGAACCCCACGGATAACCATAATATACGGTGGTTAAAACACCGGGCAATGTTCCACCTTTGAATCCAATTGCCGAGAACAATTCCTGATTGCGCGGAAACGCTTCCAGCGGCCAATCGAGATAGCTGCGCAGCAGGGCATTGCCGTAAGGCGAACCGAGATCACCGGCGGCAATTCGTGCCATCAGGTTTGCATAAACACGAGCCGTACTGCGCGTATCCCAGACAGCGGTGTACATTTCTTGCGTGCGCGTATTGGGATTCGGCCGACCCCAGCGTGTTTCGGCCGAACGAAATGCAGCATCCTGACTAAATGTATCGGTCAGCAGCGCCACATCTTGTGCATACCGTTCGGGCTCGGCAATCAACTCCTCCAACGCGGTGCGGTCAGAAATCGTGCGCGTGTGATTGCCCATCAGCAGAAATCGGCCGATAAACGGGCACGGAGCGCTATGAGGTGTCAATTCGAGATCAATAATGGTTTGTTCGATGCGTTCCTGTCCAAGTAAAACATGCAAATAATCCGTTGCCGCATTGGAACTATACCGCATCATCATCCACGGTATGTCGCGCAACAAAACACCTGTGCCATCTTCAACCAGTTTCCCGTCTGCTGCCAATTCCTGTAACGCCAATCGGTGTGAGTTCAAATCAGAGCCAGGCAGGTAAAAGGCATCAAGATCGGCAACGGGTATGACCGTGGTCGGATCCAGCTCACCATTTTCGACAGCGCGGACATAGGCAATGGCGTGGATGAGCTTGACCGCCGACGCCAGCGGCATCGGCGTATCGGCATTGAGAAAGATGCCGTTAGCTTTATCACCGACGCGATAGGCAGCGAGACCGACATGGCCGGGATCAGCCAGCAGTTCCATCAAAGCGGGTAAGGCAAGTTCCGGTATGTTGTCAGGCAGTTCGTCAAAATCAATGGCATCGCTTGTTGCTGACTGCGCTGGTAATGTCAGCGGCAGCAAGATGCCGCAAGGCTCAGATGGATTGATGATGACGAAAGGCGTCGGTGTGGGTGTTGGTAGCGCTGTTGCTGTTGGTGGAACGATTGTTGGAGCGGTTGTGGGCGCAATGGATTCGGCCGAAACAGTGACACGGCTCTGCACAACCGTCGCCACAGGTTCTTCAGCCACCGGAGGCGTTGCTGCACCCGTTTGGCAGGCTACCGACAACATCAGCAACATCAAGAGCACAAAGCAAAATCTGCACAGCATCCGGAAAGCTTAACGCGTCACACGGCAGATGCAAGCCTCCAAACACAATCCTGAGGTACAGTTCACCTGTTAGTTTTTACGGAGTTTTATGAGGCAGAACAGTCTAGCATGCGACAATGACCGGCACATGATATTTATGGCAGAGATAGTGCGACGGCTACAGATTTCGGCCGATAAACGCTATAATCACACTGCAATACGGCAGCAAGTGGTTGTCACAATCGGGAGGTACTATGACTAGTTCTACAATTAGCTACGGCGACATCAAACTGTTTGCCGGCTCAAGTTGTCCCGAACTGGCACAACGTATTTCCGACCATCTCAACATTCCCCTTAGCCCCTGGAAGGTTATCGACTTTCCAAATGAGAATCTACTCGTCAAATTGGGCGGCAGTGTGCGCGGTCAGGACGTCTACATCATTCAGGGACATTCACGCCCCGTACACCGCAACATCATGGAAATGTTGCTCGCCATCGACTGTGTGAAACGCGACTCCGCCGGACGTGTGACCGTGGTCATGCCTTTCCTGGCTTATTCGCAAAGCGACAAAAAAGACCAGCCGCGCATCCCGATTTCTGCGCGTCTGCTCGCTGACCTGATCGAAGTATCCGGCGCTGATCGCTGGATTACAGTCGATTTGCACTCCGATCAAATTCAGGGATTCTACAAAATACCGGGCGACGCGCTAACCGCTTTTTACATTTTGACCGACTATCTGCGCAAACAGGATTTGTCCAACAGCGTAGTAGTGACACCCGACCTGGGTTTCGCTAAAAAAGGGCGCAATTACGCCGCCGCACTCAATGTGCCACTGGCTTTCATCGAAAAACGGCGCATCGGCAACGATGGACGCCGCGAAGCATTGTCGCTGATCGGCAATGTCGAAGGTAAAAATGTGATTATCGTCGATGATTTGGTGGATACGGCCGGTTCGATCAAGCAGGCCATTGAAGTGGTCAAGGCACACGGTGCGCTGGACGTGCAAGTTGTGTTTACCCATCCGGTGCTGTCAGATCCTGCAACTGAACGCTTCAGCAGTCTGCCTATAAAAGAGATTATCACGACTGACACGATTCCGATTCCAGAGAAAAACATGCTGCCCAACATCACGGTGCTGAGCGTTGCATCGCTTCTGGGTGAGGTGATTTTGCGCACGCACGAAGGACGCAGTGTCGGCGAGTTATTCAACGAGTAAGACGGATAGCCAATTCGTCCTATAGCAAAGGAAAAGGGCATCGGCCGAATCGAAATCGGCCGATGCCCTGATTCTTTAGAAGAACAGTCTACTGGCTGCGGCCAATACGCCGCTTGAAACCGACAATACCCTGATCGAGCAAGCTGTAAACAACCGGCACCACGATCAACGTCAATGCCGTCGCCACCAGCAAACCACCAATCACGGTAATGCCCAGTTCACCTGCGATAATCGCACCGCCTTCCCTGCTCAATGCCAGCGGAATCAATGCCAGAATCGCCGTCAACGCCGTCATCCAGATCGGCCGCAGACGCGTGCGACCCGCTTCAACCAGCGCATCGTAAGTCAATTCGCCCTTTTCCTTGAGCTGCTTGACCAGCTCCATAAGGACAATACCGTTCGTCACCACCACACCGACCAGCATCAACATACCGACCATAGCTGCGATACCGAGCACACTACCCGTGAGCCACAGCGCCAGTGCAGCGCCGACCATGGCAAATGGCAGACTGAATAGAATCACAAACGGGTGGACAAGACTGCGGAACGTGATCGCCATGATGATGTAAACGATGATGATCGAGATGCCGATTGCCGAAACCATGCTGGCAAACCCTTCCGTTTGCTGCTGCGTATCAAACCCTTCACTTGCTTCAGTATTGGCAGGCAGGCCTGGAATCGCGTTGATGGCTTCTTTGGCGGAGGTGGCAATACCAATTGTATCGGCCGTATCCAGTTCAGCACTGAAGCTGATCGCCGGGCGGCCATCGATGCGGATGATGGTAGCACCGTCGCGGGCGGCATCGGCATTAGTCGTGATGTTAAACAAGTCGGGTTTTCCGTTGCCGTCAGCATCGAGTTCTGCCAGTGCTGCCTGAATATCATCGGCCGATTTGAGGAGATCTTCGAGCGAATCTGCCGTTACAATAATACTGAATCCACTGAAACCAGTTTGACTGGCAGCAGAAACGGACGCATTGTCTTCGCCGAACGCATCAGCCGCTTCCATACGCACCGTTTCAGCAATCCCATCAATCTCTTCCTGATACTCTTCAAGCACCGAAATCGTCAAATTAGCTGCATTTTGCGCGACACCGCCGCCACCAAAAAACGACTCAAAGCCGCCGGCACCGCCGACTTCCGTCAGAATTGTCTCAACCCCCGCAATAGCGCTCACCGTTTCTTCAAATTCGGTGACCCTTTCATTTGTTTCGAGAATACCCGTATCACTGGGCAATTGAATGGTCACATTGACCGTCGGTTCACCCAACGACGGAATAAAGCTCTGGGGCAACGTCGTCAACAGATAGATCGCGCCGAAGAAGAGCAAAAGCGCAATAATCATTGTGACCGCGCGGTGTTTGAGCGCAGTCACGAGCATCGGTGTGTAGGTGCGCTGCATCCACGTTTCTTTCTCTTCCGGGATGTTTTCCTTGCGAATCAACATCGAAGTTAAAGCCGGAACTGCCGTGATCGACACGATAAAACTAGCCGCCAGAGCGTAGGTGACAGTCAGTCCGAACGGCAGGAAGAACGTACCGATCAAACCGCCAATGAGACCCAGCGGCAGGAAAACGGCCATGGTCGTAATCGTGGCGGAGAAAATGGCAACTGCCACTTCCTGCGTACCCTGGAAGACAGCCTGCTCTGGATCGTGGCCTTTTTGGATATAACGATAGCTGTTTTCGAGTACAACGATCGAGTCGTCAACAACTCGGCCGATTGCCACTGTCAGACCACTGAGCGTCATGATATTGAGCGTCACAAACGCCGGAATAAGACTCAACACCGCGCGTAAGAACGAACTGTTTGTGCCATCGCGAATTGTCTCAAACTGCTGACCAACGGTGACCGGCAACAGCCACATGAGCAAAATCGCGAACAAGACCGAAGTCGGAATGGACAACGCAACAATCAAGGTTGCACGCCAACTGAGCTTGTATTTACCATTGACGCGACCACTGAGGAAAATCAGAATAACGATGACGGCAAAGAATGCACCGAGCAACCCTTCGCGGGCGACACCGTTAATCGAATCTTCAATGAACGACGCCTGTTCAAATGCGAGTTCGATATCAACGCCATTGTTGGCTTCAAACGCATCGAGCGCGTCAAAGATTTCGTGTGCGACGGTAACTGTGTTTGCGTCACCTTCTTTGAACACTTGCAGGATGAGAGCGGGATTGCTGTTGCTACGCGTGATACTCGATTCGGGTACAAACACTTCTACCTCGCCGGCTGCAATGGCAGCCAGACGGTCCCGTTTTTCAGCGTCGAGATCATCACCATATTCATCGATGATAAATTGCAACGTTTCGGCCGACATCAGTTCCAGCACCGTCGTCGGCATGTTGGCCAGGAAATCAGGCTCATTTTCGATGATGAACGCAATCACATTCGGTGTCAGCGATGACATGAGTGCACCGGGATCTTCCGCCTGCTGCGGCAAGAAGCTCAACAGAGCGGCTGCGCCAGGGGCAAACGGATTATTCACGAGGTCAGCCGCCGTCGTAAATAGCGGTGGTTCGCCATCAGGACCCGGTTCGAGCCAGGCACCGGATAAAGCAGGTGCGCCTTCAGCCAGCGCAGCCGCTTCCTCCGCTTCCTGAATGGCAAGTTGACCCGCACCGCCAAATTCGGCAGCCAGTTCGTCCAACTCAGCACGCAAATCGGCGTCCAGCGTGTCGAGGAACGCCTCCGGCAGCAAGGCGATTACCTCCGGCTGCAACAGGCGCAAATTGTCTGGTGTCAGCAAACCAAGCAACTGCGTCGCTTGCTCGCCGATGCCGCTCAACTGGCGCATCAAATCGGCCGGAATGTCTTGCGCGTTTTCGATCTCCAGCCCCTGCTGCGCAAAACCGTTGACCAGCAGATCAGGCAAGCGGGCCGGATCGACCGGTTCTTCCTCGACCATTTCTTCGTCAGCACCGCTTTCTTCTGCCTGCGCCAACTGGAATTGCGCATCGCGAATGGCGATGATGGCCAACGTTTCCTGCAATCCTTCATCGAGCGTCGCGATGTAGTCGGCCGGCAATGCGGCCTGATTGGCCGGTGTCAGCGCCAGAATTATCTCGGGCGTGAGGTCGGCAAGCAGTTCGGGGGCGAGTCCGGCGATGCCGGAAAGCGCTTCGGGCAAGATGTCTTCTGTCGTTTCAATAGGAAATCCGGCAGTCGCAGCAGCGTCGATCCACGATTGCGGCAATTCGGCCGAATCGGGCATTTCACCAGTTGCAGCCGCCACAATCGCCGCCAATTGGGCCACCAAATCAGCATCCAACGCCGCACCCGCAACCGGCAAGACAGCAGCCAGCGTTTCCGGCGGCATAGACCGCCACATTTCCGGCGTCAGCAGTTGCAGTGATTCAGGTGCAACTTGCGCAATGCCGCCCAGCAGTTCAGGGGTCAGATCGGCAGTTGTCGTGATGGTCAAGCCCTGTGCCGCAGCGCCGGCGACCAATTCTTCCGGCAACGCGACCGGTTCAACTGTGGGTGTTTCGGCCGAAGATTCGAGCCGTGCCAGCAATGCGGCTTGCGTCCCTTCGTCAAGCGACGCAATGAATTCTTCCGGCAAAACAGCCAGTTGTTCGGGCGACAATGCCAGCACCATCTCCGGTGTCAACAATTGCAACGATTCCGGCGCAAGTGTCACAATCGCACCGATGAATTCGGGCGTCAAATCAGCCGTAGTCGTAATTGTGACGCCTTGAGCCGCTGCCGCTTGCACCCATTCTTCGGGCAAGGCAACCGGTTCAGAGTCGGCCATGGCACCAGCATCTGCAGCCGCCTTTTCGGCCAGCGCAGTCTGGGTTTCCTCGTCCAATGTAGCGAAATATTCTTCAGGAAGCGCGGCCAACTGTTCGGCCGACATCGCCAGCAACATTTCCGGTGTCAACAGTTGGAGTGATTCCGGAGCCAGCGTGACTATCGCGCCGATAAATTCAGGCGTCAAATCGGCCGTGGTCGTAATTGTGACGCCTTGAGCCGCTGCCCCTTGCACCCATTCTTCGGGCAAGGCCACCGGTTCAGATTCGGCCATGGCGACATCATTTGCAGCCGCCTTTTCCGCCAACGCAGCCTGGGTTTCCTCGTCCAATGTAGCGAAATATTCTTCAGGAAGCGCGGCCAACTGTTCGGCCGACAGCGCCAGCACCATTTCCGGCGTCAACAGTTGGAGTGATTCCGGAGCCAGCGTGACGAGCGCGCCGATAAATTCGGGCGTCAAATCAGCCGTGGTCGTAATTGTGACGCCTTGAGCCGCTGCCGCTTGTACCCATTCGTCTGGCAACGCAACCCCAGTAGCGACGGTCTCTTCGACCGGTTCGGCCGTTGGTTCAGGTTCTGGTGTCGCAGTTGGCACTTCAATGATTGCGGCCGCATCGAGCGGTTCACCTGTCAGCACGTTGACGCCGGCTTCTTTGGCTGCAACGGCTTCAGCAAGGGTGAATTGGCCCACGCCACCAAATTCGGCCGAACGCGCATTCAGCTCATCGAGCAAGTCAGAATCGAGTGTTTCAGTATAGTCGCTAGGCAGGTAAGCCAATGTTTCCGGATCAATGGCCAGCAGATTTTCGTCACTGAGTTGCTCCAACGCCTGTATAGCAATATCACCAAGGCCGATGACTGCCAATGCCTGCTCCGCCGTAATATCCTGCGCATTTTCAATGTCATCAAAGCCGTAAGCGCTGAGCGCAGTGCGCAAGGTGAAATTGAGGCGGCTGAGCGGTTTTTCGGCGGCGGCAGGATTGGGTGTGGCGGTTGGTTCCGGCTCCGGTTCGGCCGAATCATCGGCAACACCGGCTGCCGGCTCATCTTTGGGCAATTCCTGACCACCACTGACGGCAACCTCACTGACGTTTTCGATGTCGAGTAACGTAGGTCGCAGTTCGTTTTCGATCACAGCTTTGAGTTCGGGCAGTGTCAATTCCGATGAACTGATACTGGAAATCACGACCGGCAGATCACCCAAGTCGAAGGTGAACACTTGTATCTCAGCCCCTTCAGGCAGAGCAAATGCATCAGTCAACGTTTCGATGGTTTCGACGACGCGATCCTGATTCAGTCCAAATTCGTTGCGCACAATCGTCACGGCAAAGCTATTGTTGGTCGTCGACTCAACATTGACAACGCCTTCGATTTCACTCAAGGCAGCATCAAGCGGATCGGTTATTTCGCTAAGAAGCTGTTCGGCCGATTCCGAGTCAGACCATTGCGTCACGACAATTGTTTGCGGGAAACTAATCGGAGGCAGCAGTTCCTGATTGAGCTGGGTCAAAGCATAAAGTCCGGCAGCCAACACAGTAAAAGTGAGGATCAACGTCACCCATTTGAACCGCACGGATAGACGCGTGATTTTATCGAAGAATCTGGAAAGCATGAGATTTTCCTTGAATTAGTACGTAGTCAAACCGGCATAAGTACCGGACACCATCCGCTAGTATAACTCTGTCAACTGTTTGTGAAAATTGTTACGAGTGCGTCTGAGGAGTTTCTGATATGCATTGAATTGAGGTTCAAGTGCGGATACTGACCGAAAACGCTGCGGCCACATGGGAGTTTGCACCGACAAAATGCACGCCATGCACATGCATCACATGCATAGTATGCAGGATGTGACATTTGTCATACGCGATTCGGCCGAAAGTCACTGTTGCTACCCGTTCTGCACCCGTATCATTCCATCTATACTTGTTCATTATTTCACAAATGGATCGGAATCGATGTCAACATTGCTTACAGCCAAAGATGTTCAGGAAATTCTTCTGGTAGATCGCTCAACGGTATACCGCATGGCTGAAGACGGGCGCATCCCGGCTGTTAAAGTTGGTCGGCAATGGCGATTTGATTCGGCCGAAATCCACACTCTGCTCGGCAATAAAAACACAGTTGCTCAACACAACAACCAGTCGACTTCCAGCAGTCGTCTACACGACATTTTGCCGCTCGATTGCGTCCAACTGGTGCAAGACGGATTCGCCGATGCACTCGACGTGATGATCATTATGACCGATATGCAGGGCAATCCGATCACCGAGCCGAGCAATCCCTGCGGCCTGTTCACTGCGCTACATGCCTACCCGCAAGTGTGGCAAACATGCGTCGATCATTGGCACGAAATGGCTGCAAAACCCGTTATTGCGCCGACATTCACCCACAGTTCTTTGGGCTTACTGTGCGCACGCGGATTGATTCGCGTGGGCAGCTCACTGGAGGGTATGGTATTTGTCGGCGGACTTGCGCCGGACAACTGGCCGCCAACAGGTACGCAACTGGATAACATGGCACACAAACTCGGCGTAACAGTCGATCTACTTCAGCCACACCTCGATGACGTTTACCATTTGACCAGTGCGGAACGCGACCACGTCCTCGCACTCATTCAGCGCATTGCTGACATCGTGTCACACATTGCCAGCGAGCGCACCATATTGAAAGGATGAAGGATGATGGGTGAAAAATCACGCTTTTCCACTTTCACCTCTTGTCTAAAGGAGCCAATCAGATGAAAAAATTATTGATTTTAGGTGCAGGAACCGCCGGCACAATGGTTGCTAACAAAATGATTCACCATCTCGATCTGCTCGAATGGGACATCACCATCGTCGATCAAGATGAAACTCATTACTATCAGCCTGGATTCCTGTTTATCCCGTTCGGCATCTATGGTCCTAACGATGTCATCAAACCAAAACGCAACTACATTCCCGCCGGTGTCAATTTGATCATGTCTCCCATTGAACAAATCGAACCGGAAAAGAATCGGGTTCGTTTGGCCAAAGACAGTCGCTATCTGGAATACGATTACCTCGTCATCGCCACCGGGACGCGTCCTGTGCCGGAAGAAACTCCGGGGCTAGAAGGGCCGGGCTGGGGCGATACGATTCATGAATTCTATACGCACAGCGGCGCAGTAACGCTCGCCAAGCGGCTCCGGTATTGGGATGGCGGGCGACTGGTTGTCAACATCATGGAAATGCCGTTCAAATGTCCGGTTGCACCACTGGAATTCGTCTTCCTGGCTGATTGGTGGTTCCATGAACAGGGTTTGCGCGACAAAGTTGATATCACCTTTGTCACACCGCTGCCGGGTGCGTTCACCAAGCCACGTGCCGGTGCGTTGCTCGGCGATATTCTGGAGCGCAAAAATGTTCACCTCGTTACCGATTTCTATGCAGAAGGCGTGGATCAGGATGCGAAGGTATTGCGGTCGTATGATGAAAATGAAGTGCCATACGATATGCTGGTGACAATTCCCGTCAACATGGGCGCTGAAATGATCGCACAGTCCGGTTTGGGCGACGAATTGAACCATGTGCCGGTTGACAAACACACATTTGTGCACGCTGATTATGACAACATTTTTGCCCTCGGCGATGCAGCAGCGCTGCCGACATCCAAAGCTGGTTCGGTCGCCCATTTCGCAGTTGAAACATGGACTGAAAATTTCCTGCGCTATATCGATGGGCTGGAAATGACGCATCAGTTTGACGGCCATGCGAACTGCTACATCGAATCCGGCTTCGGCAAAGGCATTTTGATCGACTTTAACTACGATGTTGAGCCGCTGCCGGGCAAATTCCCGTTGCCTGGCGTTGGTCCATTCTCTTTGCTGCAGGAATCGGAAATGAACCATTGGGGCAAAATGATGTTCCGTTGGATGTATTGGAATATTTTGCTCAAGGGCAAGGAAATGCCGATCACGTCGCAGATGTCGATGGCCGGCAAATGGAATTAGGAGGTTGGCATGGATACGTTGGTGATAAATCCCATATCGGCCGAATCTGAAACCATCGCTGATCTCAATCGCAAGATCGACGCGCTGACCGCACAAGTTGCATTTCTCGCCGAAGAAGCGCGGGCACAGCAGCAGGCTCGGTTGGAATGGTCAGAACTGAAGCAAGATATGACGCCGATCGCGATGGATATGTACCGGTTAACCGTAACGCAATTGGAAGAGATCGAGCCTCATGTCCAGCTTGAAGACATTTTGCACCTGTTCAAGCGGCTGTTACGCAATACGCGCAACTTGGAGCAAATGCTCGATCAGTTTGAGAGTCTGGTCGAGTTGGGTAGTGATCTCAGCCCATTGTCGCAGGATGCGTTTGTGACCGTAATGGCGCGTTTGGACGAGATGGAGCGCAAAGGCTACTTTACGTTTGTAGCTGGCGGCATGGGCATCCTCGATCGAATTGTGACCAATTACACCGAGGACGACATTGAACAGTTGGGTGAGAACATCGTGCTGATTCTGGATACGCTCAAGGAAATGACGCAGCCGGAACTGATGCGTCTGCTGAGAAGTTCGGTAATAGAATTGACAGAAGAGGATTCGGCCGAAACTCCCTCCCTCTTCGCCATTATGCGCCAGCTCAACGATCCCGGCGTACGACGTGGGTTGAGCAAAACACTCAACGTCTTAAAAACGATGTCTGACACATAATCAGGGATGAGAAAACAAACTCACCCGATCAAACTATAACCTTTTGGAGAACTAAACCATGACAAGTCGAGAAATTGCAGGCAAAACAATTGAATTTGATGAAGATGGCTTCCTGGCCAACCCGCAAGATTGGGATAAAGATGTGGCCCAGGAATTGGCACACGAAGTCGGTATCGATGAATTGACGGCATCACACTGGCAAGTAATCGAGTTTTCACGCTCTGACTTTGACGAGCGAGGCGAAGCACCCACGCTGCGTCGTCTCAAAGTAGCCGCCGGCGTGCCGACAAAGGACCTGTACGAATTGTTCCCGAAAAAGCCGGCCAAAAAGATTGCCTACGTCTCCGGATTAGGCAAACCACATGGCTGTATTTAGCAACGACAGCCTGTTGACACAACAGTACCAACTACGACAAACGAGGTGACATCATGTGGGACGAAAAAGAAACTGATCGCAAATTATGCATTATTTGTTCAAAGGGTACGCTTGATATGGCATATCCGGGTCTAGTATTGGCGAACGCCGCCTTGATGGAAGGGATTGACGTGACGATTTTCTTCACGTTCTGGGGACTGGATATGATCACCAAGCGTGAGATGAGCAACCTCAAGTTCACGCCTATCGGCAATCCGCACAAGATGAATTTCGGCAACCGTACCATTGGCATTCCCAACGCGGTGGCCGGTTTTCCGGGCATGACCAATATGGCGACATCAATGATCAAAAAGGAAATGGACAAGCTGGAGTTCCCCGAAATTCCGGAATTTCTAGAGATGATCACAGACGCCGGCGGCAAGCTCTATGCATGCCGTTTATCGACAGACATGTTCCAACTGCACGAAGAAGATTTGTATGAAGGTGTCGAGGGCATCGTCGGCGCAACTGACTTCATGGAATTAAGTGAAGACGCACAGATTATCTTTATTTAGAACACTTGCAGAATCGGCACGCAGATGCCACGAATCAGGCGAACGGAACTGATCCGGCAGCTTGAGGACTGCTTCTCGGAGCAAATGTGCCAGAAAATCTTCCCGACTTACAGGCGAGGGAAGATTGAAGAGAAATCAACCACGAAAGCCCTCTACAGTAGAGGGCTTTTTCCATGGGCATAAGGGACTCAAGTTTGCGACCTCACGGATGTGAGCACAGCGAACGGAGATCACATTCACAATGCCATTCCATAACCGAAGGCTACGTACACGATAGCATATCCAATATCTGTCTATGTCTATTCCTCTTGAATCGCCAATACTTTTGTCGATGGCATGCGTCCTCACACTATGGTGCTGTGTGTTCCGCAACGGCTGTCATCACCTCTATCATCATGCCAATGTACCCCAGCCGCGGTTCATTTGAATTCAGGGTCCCCACGATGGTCGCGTTTTTCTCCGGCCAATAAAAAGCCTGGCTGTTGAATAGGCCGTCGTGCCCTAGCATTTCGCCTAGACCAGGAATATCCCAATCGTCAAGCACGAAGCGGTAGATGCCCAACCCGTAATAAACGCCTGCATCGGCCGTTTCGACCCATTCCATCATTGACTCTTTGCTGGCCGGATCGGCAAACAGATCGTCGTTTACCCAGGCCCAAAGAAACGTGTTCATATCAGCGGCCGTTGACACAAGCCCGCCCGAACCCCACTCATAGGAATGACTATCTAGCTCATTCCATAGGTTTCCATAGTAATAGGCGTTGCTGACGCTCCGGCCGTCCGGACCGGGAATGACTGCTTCCCAAAACTCAAAATAGGTGTGGTCCATCCCCAGAGGTTCAAAGATGAACTGGCGATAGGCGTCGTGTAGCGCCAGTCCCGAGGTCGATTCGATAATCATGCCCAGCAACTGGTAGTTGGTGTCGCTGTAGTTGAAAGTCTCTCCCGGCCGGGCCACCGGCGGCGCGTTGGCGATGGCCCACTCCAGCACCATCGATCCATCCCAGATCGTGTCCGGCTCATTCAGAACCAGATCCTTGAAATCAGGTAGCCTGTTGCCGTCGGCGTCTTCGCCGTTCGAGAAGTCACCCAGGCCACTGGTATGGTTGAGCAGTTGGCGCACCGTGATGGCGTCGCCGTATGATTCGCCGTCCAGCACAAGGAGCCGCGAAACAAGCTCGGCCGGCAGGTAGAGGCTGATGGGATCATCCAACGCCAGGTCACCTTGCTCAACCAACTTCATGACGGTCGCGGCCGTAATCATCTTCGTCATGCTGGAGATGATGAATTGATCGCCGGGCAACATAGGCTCTCCCTCCTCCGGATTAGCCATGCCGGCTGCACCCTGCCACTTGAAGTCCAAATCCGGCGCATCGACTAACAGAATCACGCCAGGCACGCCGTTCTGGTTGTCCCAAGTATCGGCGATGTCTTGCAGATCTGCCGCCAACTCAGGCATTGTCGTGTCCGCCGATTCCGGCATAGCCGATGACTCCGGCACGGTTACCTCGACCGGCTCTGAAATCCACTTCTGCATCATGTTGGTGAATAAGTAGCTGCGGGTAAACCCGCTGTCGCCGCATTCATCAACAACCATCTGGAACGTGACCCGTCCATCGCCCAGGTCAACTACATCGTAGACGCCAACGGTTTCCGTATCACACGGAGTCCAATGTCCGACATTTTCCAGATCGCGCAGGTGAATTTGGTTGTCTTCAAACCAATATTCACCAGATACGCGGGGCGCTGAGGCTAATGCGTCCTGTGAAAGTGCGACCATGTAGCGACCATCTGCCGTGTACATGACGTATCCGGTTTCGCCTGCCAAGGTTCCTGACCAGATGCCGGTCATATTTTCGGCCGAAGTGATCAAAGCGACAGCCTCGGTTGGCTCCGGCATAGGGGTAGGCGTGGGCACGACCGTTGCTGTAGCTGGAGATTCAGCCGGATCAGTAGCCGCTGAATTCGTATCGCTACTGTCCCCACCACAACCACTGAGCAAGATGAATAGAATCACCAAAAAACAAACTAGTTTCTTCATCGCTTAGTCTCCTCTCGAGCAGGAGGCGGCACGTTCGTTTCAGCGCTTAAATAGCCAAACAACGCCTCCAAATCAGCAAAATTGCGCTGCCGGCACGTGCCAGTTTCCTCCAGCGAACAGCGCCACAATCGATCTCCGTTTTGTTCCACCTGCCACAATCGCAGTAGAAATGAACGGTAGGTTGCTTTCTCTGTTCCCATTGCCCAACTCAATTACAAGAGGTACATACTTTCGTCTGGTACTATCACGATTGTGATTGTGCCATTCATTCCATGTTCCCACCGAGTGCGTAAACCTTGTCAACGACACGGTTATTCTCCATCACCATACCAAAATAGCGTTAAGAAATCGTCCAGTATCCTTCTGGATTGCCAACGAATCCCGTTTAGATGGATGTGCGCATGGTCATCTTCTTGATTTGGAGGTACACTGTCCGTGGAGGGTATAAACGTGACAAAGCTTGTCATCTCCACTCTTGGGCCATTGGAAATCACGACCGCACACGCCTCAGGCTCTGGCTTTCTTTCCGATAAAGTGCGCGCCTTACTAGTCTACCTGGCGTTGGAAGCGGATCGGCCACTACGCAGGGAGACGCTGGCAGCGCTACTGTGGCCCGGACAGCCAGAGAAGAAGGCACGGGCGAATTTGCGCCGTGCCCTGGCCAATTGTCGGCAACTGATTGATGATGAAGACGCCCACTACCTACACATCACCCGCCAGACTCTCCAATTCAACCGTGCAGCAGACGCTATTATCGACGCGGTTCAATTTGAGCAACTGCTAAGTGATGCGGTGCCGAGCCTTGCAGAAATGGAGAAAGCCGTAGCGCTGGTCAGAGGCCCTTTTCTGGAAGGATTCTCCATCAGCGACAGCATCGCCTTTGAAGAATGGGTTCTGCTCAAACGAGAGGCATTACAGCGTCAACAACTGCATTTGTTCCACGAACTCACTACGTACTACGAAGCCCATCACCAGTTAGAAACAGCCATAGGCTATGCGTGGCAGCAGGTCTGCATCGAACCGTGGTATGAGCCAGGCCAACGCCAATTGTTGCGATTGCTGGTGCAGACAGGGCAGCGTAACACAGCTCTGACCCACTACGAAGAGTTTGAGCAGCAGTTGGTGACCGAGATCGGCGTGCCGCCAGAGCCGGCAACACGTCGGATTTACAACAAAATTCGTGACAGGGCAACAGAAATGTCGCCGGTGCAGTTACCGCCTGCTTTTCTGGCCGAACCGCAAACGACCGTTGCGCATCCTTTTGTATCCCGGGAGGTAGAACTAGACAGGTTGCATGGATTTCTTGATGAGAGTGTTGTCGGGCAAGGGCGGATCGCCTTCGTCACAGGCGAAGCAGGAAGTGGAAAGACTAGCCTGCTGCGAACTTTTGCCAGACAAGCACAGGCGCAGTTCCCATCTCTGATTCCTCTCTTTGGCAACTGTGAGGCGCATGCCGGACCGGGTAATCCTTATTTGCCATTTCGCAGCATGCTGGCGCAGGCCGTGGGTGACATTGAGCCATTGTGGCGCAACGGTACGCTGACACGAGCGCAAGTCAACCGCCTTTGGCAGCTACGGCAAACGGCCGTGAAGTTGTTACAAAGCGCAGCGCCGGACTGTATGACCATGTTGGTTGACCCCGCGTTGCTGCCGGAGGATGCAAGAACAGTAACAGATGCAAATTCCCCTGCTCAAGAGCTGATTTTTCAGCAAATGGGGCGCTTCCTGCAGGAATTCAGCCAGCATGGCCCGTTGTTGCTGCTACTGGACGATCTGCATTGGATTGACGACGCCTCAATTGATCTGCTTTTTCATCTGTGGCGGCAGATTGCCGGGTATCCTATTCTATTGCTGGGGAGCTATCGGCCGGAAGAATTGCTGCCATCTCAACCTGACGCCGACCGCCATCCACTTATTCGATTTGTACACGAGCTAACACAAGATTGCGGCGAGATTGAAGTGGCTCTGGATCGCGCCGACGGTCGTTCCTTTGTCAATGCGTGGTTGGATTCGGCACAGTACGATTTGGACGAGACTGTTCGCGAGATGATCTTTGAGCGGACGCAGGGACACGCTCTTTTCACAGTAGAGTTGGTAGCGGCATTGCAGGAAAGGGGCGGCTTAAGGCGCAATGGGCAAGGTCGCTGGCATGTAGCCGACGCAGATGTCTGGGCGAAGCTGCCATCACGAACAGAGGCGATTGTTTCCGAGCGGTTCGGCCGATTACCATCACCACTGCGTCAGCTTTTGAGCGTGGCCGGCATTCAAGGTGAAACCTTTGCGGCTGAAGTGGTGGCGCAGGTAGTTAACCGGCCACTGCGGGAGGTCATTCACCTCTTGAGCGCGGTGCTGGATCGCAGCCACCGCTTGATCCAATCGGAGGGACGGCAACAAGTTGGCAGCCAGACCATCTCCCGCTACAGGTTCCGCCACAACCTGTTTCAGAAGTATGTTTACGGCCATCTCGACGCCAACGAACTGGCCTATCTGCACCGCTTGACTGCAGAAGGATTGGCAGAGCTGTATACATCGGCCGATGTCGAGCCGATGGCGGTTGCCGCCGAACTAGCCTATCATTTCGAATCCGCACAAGTCCCCGACAGGGCGGCCCATTTTTATCAACTGGCCGGTCAATACGCCCTTCAGCTTTCGGCAAACTCTGCGGCGAGCGACCACTTCCGCCGCAGTTTAGCCTTGCTTTCCACCCTGCCGGAAACGCCTGAAAACTTAGCGCAACAAATCGACTGCGGATTGGCCCTGGGCGCGGCGCTGCTGGCCACTCGAGGGTATGCTGCTTCAGAGGTCAAGGCGGTTTACGATCGCGTCTACGAGCTATGTGGTCAGGTTCACGCTTCGGCCGAAATGGTGACCAGCCTCTTCTGGCTGACCTCCTATTACGCTGTGCAGGGCGACCTCGCTCAGGCTGTTGCGGTATCCCGGAAAATGCTGGCTGTGGTCGACCAGGAAACGTTGAGCGACATGCATCACATGCGGGCGCACGTGCTGGCCGGGTTGCCGCTCTTTTTCATGGGTGATAACGAAACAGCGCTGGCACACTTTCAACTGGCCACTTCCTTGTACGATCCGGTAAAACACCAGCCATTAGTTTACAGCTTCGGCCAGGATCCCGGCATTGCCGGCATGCTTTGGCAAGGACATGTGCAGCTGCATATGGGGCGTCTGACGGAGGCCAGGCGCTGTCTGGAGCAAGCTCTTACATGGAGTTCGACACTGGACCATCCTTACACCACGGCGTTTACACATATGCTGGCGGCTACGACGTTCAATAGCGAGTATCTACGTGAGTTGAAAACAGCAATGACGCACATACAGTCGGCCGTCAAGCTGGCAGAAGAAGGCGGTTTTGCCTATTTGCTGGCGATCTGCACGTTCTATTGGGGAGGGATCACAGTTGCTACCTGTTTACAGCAGGGCGACAGTTCACAGGCGGCAATAGCCGCAGGATTTGACCTGATGCAGCAGGGAATGGACATGGAATCTGCAATTGGCAGCAAGCTGGGGATCACTACACGCTGGTTGGTGCTGGCCAATATGCATCGGCAGTGTGGTCAAATCGATCAGGCATGGCACGCATTGGAGCAAGCAGAAACAGAAGCTCACTGCCGACAGGAGTTGTATTTTGAGGCGGAGATTTTGCGGGTGAAGGGTCATCTGTACCAATCGATGGAGGAGCCTCACCGTGCAGAAGCGTGTATGCAGCAGGCGCTCGCCAGTGCACGCCGGCAGAAGGCCAGATTTTGGGAACTGAGGGTAACAACGGCGCTCTGCCGTCATTGGCAACAGCAGGGCAAGCAGGCACAAGCACGGCCATTGCTGACTAACGTCTTGCAGTGGTTTGACAGCGAACTGGAATCGGCCGATGTGCTGGAAGCAAGAGCACTCTTGTCAGATCGTTCTCAGCGGTTTGTTTGCAGCAATTAGGGAAAAAGTGGGCGTGGAGGGACTCGAACCCCCGACCTCACGGATGTGAACCGTGCGCTCTAACCAGCTGAGCTACACGCCCTGAGTGGACAAATTATAGCATTGCTCAAAGTCAGCAGCAATATGTACGCACAGGCGAATGCAGGCGACCAGACAGATTACAGCCTGGTTGCACAGCAAGTGCGAGTCTACTTGACAGTAAATCGGCAAAATGTCCCTGGCATTTATTCGGCCGAATCCTTCTTCCATCATCCTCAACGCCAAAACGGATCGTCGTCACCTTCCCAATGATCCTTGTGATCGACTTTCCAGGGACGCACATCGTAGCACAGACGGCTGATCTGCTCCGGATACGCCGTCCACTCGCTTAATGGCCGCTTCATCACGCGGCGGTAGAGATAAAATTCAGCCAGACGCTGCTTCGTTTTGTCCTGTTTAAGCGCCAACTCCCACGCCGCTTCAACCGCCATACACGCCGTATAGAACAAATCCGTCAGGCGATCCATCATCGGCCGAAAATAGACCGACGCCATCAACTCTTCCAGTTCGAGAATGGCGTCCAATTCGGCCGAAATCTGATCCAACGCCTGCAACCCGTTCACCCGCAACTCGCGCACCGCTAACGGCTCCAACATGCGCCGAATCAATGCCAGAAACGATTTGTGCAGCCCGTAGCGGCGCATGTCACGCTGCACCTGCGCCATCAACACATTGTGCGTCCCTTCCCAATTTTCACACACCACATTGTCGCGCAACAAACGCGGTAGCACCGAAAACGTCTCAATCGCCCCGTTGCCGCCCAGCAACTCAATGCCGTGATTGATCACCTCATGCGCGTTAACGGCCGAACGATACTTGTTCAGATTGATGGCAACGCGCAATGCCTCCTCAATAGCAGCATCCGCGTCACCCAATTCGAGACGATCCAACTGCCGAGCAATAAACAGTGAACCGGAAGCCAATGCTGTCACATCGCTGCGCATCTTGGTCAACACATCCTGTACAAGTGGGAAATGAATGATCGGATGTCCAAACGCATTGCGGTGCTCGGCGTAAGTCCAGGCGACAACATAGGCACGCCGGGCGTAAGCGCTGGTGCAAATCGCGTTATAGACCCGCGACGTGTTGATCACGTGCGTCATTACATTCTGGATACCGCGCTGTGTATCGCCGACTTGATACGCCACTGCATCTTCAAAGACGACTTCAGCCGTAGCCAGCGACGCCGTGCCCACTTTTTCTTTGATGCGATTGATAAACATGCCGTTCAACTTGCCGTCAACGTGGCGCGGTACGAGAAACAGGCCCAAGCCGCGTGTGCCGTCGCCCTGCCCGGGTACCCGCGCCGTCACCAAAGCCAGATCGGCAGTGACATTGGAACAGAACCATTTTTCGCCGTTGAGTACCCACGTGCCGAGCTGCGGATCGAGCGGTGTCGCCTGTGTTGTATTGGCACCGACATCAGAACCACCCTGAATTTCGGTCAGGTATTGTGCGCCGATGTAATTGGCATCGTAATCGGGATCGAGCAGGCGGTCGAGCGTATGCTCCAGAAACTGCGACTGTGCCGGATGCAAGCCCACCGTTTGCAGCGATTTGATCACACCGGCTGTGCATGCCAAAGGGCAATTGTGACCCGCTTCTCCATTGAGTGCTGAGAGATAGGTCAGCGACAATGCCAATAAATTGTTACCCGGCTCACCATAAGCTGACATTACGCCGGAGCCATAGACATAGCGGCCTGCTTCATGATAGCTGGGATGATAGTCGACATCTTCAATGCGGTTGCCAATGGCGTCAAAGCGGGTGAGAACAGGTAAATTGGCACGCTCGTTGGAGATGCGTGCCGCTTTGTCAAGCGCGGTCGCTGAGACACCGCCAAAATGATATAGTTGTGCGGCGTGCTCCTTGTAGCGCGTCGATCCCCAATAAAATTCGAGTGTGCGCTGCAGATTGCGGTCGCTGGTGAAGAAATTGGTCGGTTGTGCCGCTTCCCATTCAGCAAATCCCGTATAATCGTGTGGTTTTTCGTCGTGGTCAAACATACTCATCCCCCATGTCGTCTTGTTTGAGGCGCAGGTCAGTTTAAGACTGATTACCGTTAACCAGGTTGAGCACGGCAACCGTATTGAGCAATGCTTTGGGCACGAAGGAGCTGCGAATCGCATATTCCTGATCTTTGCTGCCATCGGCCGAACGTTCTGAGCAATGCACATTGGCGCCGTCGGGACCGAGGGCATCGATAGTCGGTACATTTTCCCAGGTAAAATTGCCGTCGCTGAGACCACCACGTGCCTGCCATGTGACTTGATAACCCAGTGATTCGGCCGAATCGCGCCACACCGCATACAACTGTTCCGTACCCGCATTTTTCGGCCACGGCTTCGTCTGACGGTGAATGTCGACCAAAACCATGCACTGGTAGCCGTCATTGCTCGAAAGTGTTTCCATTTCCTGCAAGGCCAACATCTGGCGCACACCGTGATGGTATGCATCCATGTCAAATGCCCGCATTTCCACCCAGGCCGTCGCGTGATGGGGCACGCGATTCGTCACTGTGCCACCGCTGACTGTCCCGACATTGAACGTCAAGTCACGCTCATAATCGGTAAAGCCAGCGATACGCTTGATGACTTCAGCCATTTGCACAATCGCATTAGCCCCAGCAGCGTGATCTGATCCGGCGTGAGATGCTTTGCCTTCAACAGCAACGCGATACGTCATCATCCCTTTGCGCTGTGTGACCAGTTTGAATTCGTCGTTGCCGTTGACATAGCCGGCCTCAAATACGAGGCAAGCCTGTGCGCCGTCAAGTCGTTCGTTACAAATTCGGCCGAAATGTTCACCTTCCGTCTCTTCAGACGCATCGAGCAGGACAACCCATGTCACAGCATCGTACACTTCCGGCGCAAAACGAGACAGCGCTTCCAGCATCATATAGATGATAATAGTGCCGCCCTTGATGTCGATCGTACCAGGTCCGTAAATGCGATCCCCTTCTTCACGCCACCGAAAATCATTCATCATTTCATCCAGCGCCGGAAACACTGTATCGAGATGGGACACCATGCCAATGGTATGCCCACCGTTGCCTTTCCGCGTCAAGACGAGATGCTTGCCGTATTTGGGTTGCTCAGACTCAATGAATTCGGCCGAAAAACCCAATTCGACAAACGCGTCCGCCGTCATCGCGCCCAACTGATTGACACCGTCCACGTTCAACGTAAAGGTGTTGACATCTACCCATGATTTGAGCATCATCAGATAGTGTGGCAACCGCTCCTCGAAATAGGTCTCAATTTCCTCATGTAACTGTGCTTGAATTTGCTCTAACATGCCCAGGTCCTACCAATGACTATTGCAAACGTGCTGTCGGCACGCCTATCATCCTCTGCTGACTGTATTGTACCAACCCGGGAGTCCATTTTCGAACGTCATTCCGGATTGACCGCGACCTATCGACCTATCCCACCTGTTACACATGGTGCGCCTTCTGATGTAAACTCAGGACATCTATTTGAGCAACGGAGTTACACCATGCAAGGAGTTATCGCAGGCGGGGGGCCACACACGGTACAAGCCGGAGCCGCCATGCTCAGACAAGGCGGCAACGCTGTCGACGCCATCGTAGCTGCAGCGTTTGCCTCATTTATCGCCGAGATTGGCGTGGTGCATACGGGTGGCAGCGGCATCGCCCAGATTTTCGACCCGGCGTCGCAGCGCAGTGTCGTCTACGATTTTTTTAGCAATATGCCGGGGTTAGGACTTTCGGCCGAATCACTGACCACACGCCTGAAAGCTATCGACTTTGAACGCGTCACCATCGATTTTGGCGCAACGACACAGGATTTTTACCTGGGACGCGGCGCCGTCGCCGTGCCCGGCAATGTGTTTGGTCTCTGTGCCCTCGTCGACGATTTTGGCTCACTGCCGTTGCGGATCATCCTGCAACCTGCACTCGATTTAGCGCAACAGGGTCTGCCGATGGCACCCTTTCAAGCGCAGACGTGCCGCCTGCTCGGTCCGATTTACACGCACACACCCGCAGCACGCACTATTTTTACCAAAAACGGCGACATTCTTGACGAAGGCGACCATCTGTATATCCCCGGCATGTTCGAAACATTGAGTCAGTTGGCCGAGGAAGGGGACGCCCTGCTGCGCAACGGATCGCTGGCACAGGCACTGATCAGTGACCATAGCGAAAACGGCGGCCTGATCACACCACGCGACCTGCAATCGTATCGCGTCTACCACAATGACCCGATTCGTGTGTTGTATCGCGGGCATGAGGTTTTACTACCACCGCCCTGTTCGGCAGGCGGCGTTCTAACCGGTTTTACGCTCAAACTACTGGCTGAATTTGACGCGGGATCACTCCGCCACGGTTCGGCCGAACAGATGCAATTGTTTTACGAAGTGATGGCAGCGACCACCCGCGCCCGCGTCCATTGGGAAACTGATTTGGCGCAACTACCGGTTCACGTGGCGATGGCTCGCTTTCTTTCGGCCGAATTCATTGCCCCGTATGCCGCCGATGTGCGTTACGCCATTCGCGCGCGGGAACGATCACCCTTTGTCGCCGACAAAAAAGGACCGAACAACACCAGCCACATCAGCGTGATCGACGGCAACGGCATGGCGGTCAGCCTGACAACAACGGCAGGCGAATCGGCCGGTTACATTTTGCCCGGAACTGGTTTTATCCCCAACAATATGCTTGGCGAAGAAGACGTCAATCCGCGCGGCTGGCATCAATGGCAGCCAGGCGAACGCCTGCCGACCATGATGACGCCCACCATTGTGCTCAAAGACGGCAACATACGGCTCGTCGTTGGCAGTGGTGGCAGCGCCCGCATTCGCAGCGCCATCATCCAGGTCATATCCAACCTGCTCGACCACCAACTGCGCCTGATCGACGTCGTCAACCGGCCACGCCTGCATGTGGAAAACGGCGTACTGCAGTGTGAAGGGGGCTGCGATTCGGCCGAAATGGATCGCGTCGAGCGCATGGGCTACCCCGTCAATCGCTGGCAAACGACAAGCATCTATTTTGGCGGCGCTCATACCGTGTCGCGCATGGAAAATGGTTTCCTGGTCGCGGCCGGCGATTACCGGCGCGACGGTTCGACGGCATCAGTACGCAATGGGATCAGTAAGTGACAAGCCGTGCAAAACTCAGCGTGCGCTTATTAGGCTGGTCGGCTGTCGCTTTCGCTGCATTCGTCACACTGTTTATCTGGGTCGGTAACAATCTGGAACGACTGCTCAATCGAGTCATTGACACACCGCTGCCGCCGGTTGCAGCTACAACAGCCGCTCTTCACAACAAGTCTATCGTCGCCGATCTCCACTGCGATTCGCTGCTTTTCGGCCGAGATTTATTGCAACACAGTACAGTCGGCCACATCGATTTGCCGCGTTTGCAAATCGGTGGCGTCAATATCCAGATTTTTGCCGCTGCAACCCAAATACCTATCGGATTCAACATCAATCGTACAAGCAATCGCCTTCCCGACATCCTCACGCTGGCCGGTTATGCTCAACGCTCAGGCATGGCGCGGCTGACGCCATTTGAACGCGCACTGCGCCACGCCGCAACACTACATACCGCTGCCGACCAATCACGAGGTCAACTGCATCTGATCCGGAATCGCACCGAACTGGACGCGTTTATCAGCGCCTGGCATGACGATCCGACCCTGGTAGCCGCTCTGCTGGCACTGGAAGGTGTCTACCCGCTCGACCCCGATCCGCAGCGTCTTGCAGCGCTGGTTGCCGCCGGGTACCGCATCTTTGGCTTGACCCATTTCCGCGACAACAGCTTTGCCGCTTCTGCGCATGGAACCGATCAAGGTGGCCTGACATCACGTGGTCGGGATTTCGTGCAGCGTTGTAATGAGTTGAGTTTATTGCTCGATCTGGCGCACTTGTCACCACAGGGCATTGACGATGTGTTGCGGCTGACGACGCGCCCCGTAATTTGGTCGCATGGTGGCGTCAAAGGCATTGTGCACAACGCCCGCAACCTGGGAGATGACCATATCCGCGCCATCGCCGCACAGAACGGCCTTGTCGGGATTGGCTATTGGCGCACGGCTGTCGGCGGACGCTCACCACGCCATGTAGCAGAGAGCATTCTCTACGTCGTCGAGTTGGTGGGACCAGACTACGTGGTGCTGGGATCAGATTTTGACGGCGCGATTCGCACCGGTTTTGACACGACCGCGCTGCCCGCCATCACGCAGGAATTGGTCAACGCCGGCGTGGATGACGACGCAATTCGCAAAATTATCGGCGGCAATGTGGTACGTCTTCTGCAAACTGCGCTGCCCGTCAGCGATTATTAGTCAGGGTGATGAGGGCGATTTCCTCAAGAGTTGTGAACGCTGCTGCCGGTGCCTCGATCCAAAGCACAGTTTCGGCCGAATCGCCCACCTGCACCCACAACGCACCCTTCATCGACATCCCGTCTACACCTTGATAAGCAAACGCCTGACGTGTCCACAACGTGTCGTCCAAAGCGACTTGCTGCGGCGCGTCGGTCACAAAATCTCGCTGATTTGAGCCGGCAATGTTGCGCCAGTAAGTCAATAAACCCGGTTCCGTGCGGCCCGTCAACGGATCGCTGCGCACGCCAAAGAAACGGCGTTCATCGGCTGCATCCGTGTAGCGCTGCCAACTGCGGTCCGCAACAGATGTAGTAAATCCGACCGGAACAACAAGGTCGCCTTGCTGTTTCCACATGGCATTGCCAACCGTTTCATCGAGTGGTCGCTGCACCCACGATCCCGCCAATTCGTCTGCCAGCCCAATGATCGCTGCTTCGTCTGCCGCCGGGCCGTCAAGATCAAAGATGAAACCGATGTCTTCCTGAAGAAAGGTCAATAAAGCACCGGTACGCTGCACATTGGCCGCGTCGAAATAACCGTAAAACGTGCGCACGCCGGGTACTCCGGCAACATCGGGCTGATCTTCGTGCAAAACGGAAATGCCGTTCCATTCAGCCAACACGTCGTCGGTTAATTGCTGTGCAGATTCGGCGTCAGGCATCGGCCGAATAGTGAGTCGAACAGCCTTATCGACCGAATGCGCCGTGAGGACACCATCAACATAAACCGGGTCTGACCAATCGGCCGGATAGCGAAACTGGAATCCGAACTGCGGATCGAGATACGCTGCCTGTGACCTGCCACCGTCGTTGGCGACCGCGATGTCAATCAATGCCTGCCCAACTGCGCCGGAGAGATTGCCGGCAACGACACCGGCGAAAACCGTACCGCCCGGCAACGCTTCGCGGCTGAGGAGCAAACGGTTAGCGAGCAGACGCACGCCCGGCTGCGTGGCGAACGTGCCGTCGTCGCTGAAAACCATCTGCTCAACGATGAAAACCGATCCGGCTTGCGGCATCGCCGTGGTCGCACTTTCCGCCGACTGTATCCCGATCAATGTTCCATCGCTGTCAAACAAAGCCGTTGCTGCTGACTCGCTATCGGCCGATTGCAACCAGCCTCGCACAGTGACACGATCGCTTGCATCATCCGTGCCGGGGACGACAAATGCCCCCGCCGTGCCGTCAGTCACATAGCTCACTTGTGTGTCCCAAATCACGACCCCGTCGTTAACACCATCGTCAACCGGCAATGACGCCTCGTACAGCACAACACGTTGTCCATCGGCAACCGTCACGCCGGCAATGAAAGCGGCGTTTTCGAGATAACGCCCGCCAATTTCGTAGGCGAAGTAGCCGGGATTGTCAACTGCCACTATATCGAGCGGTGCTTTGGTCACCGTCACGAGCGGGGCGGGAACGGGATCGGGGTAGACGAGCGTGCGCACATCGACTGTCGCCGTCGGCAGTGGCAACGGCGTCGCTTCCTGCGACACGGTCGTACAGGCGGACAGCAGCAGAACAACTACACCAAGCAATGCCAAAATATGATTTACCGATCGCATGGGCGTGATTATAGTCGGATTCGGCCGAAAACAGGCAAGATTTTGTCACACGCCGGTTGACAAGTAATTCAAATTACCTTTCCCCTGTCCAGTTTGAAACCGCCCTGGCTTACACTATAATCGCACCTATGCACGAAATAGTCGGCAATATGCACATGCACACCCCCTACTCTGACGGAGAAAAATGGCATCACGAGATTGCCGCAGCCGCCATCGCTGCCGGCCTCGATTTCATCATCGTCACCGACCACAACGTCTGGGTCGATGGACTTGACGGCTATGTTGAGAACGAACACGGGCGCGTCCTGCTGTTCACAGGCGAAGAAGTTCACGACAATCGCCTGCATCCCCAGGGCAATCACCTGCTCGTCTATGGCGCCGAAACGGAATTGTCGCCATTCGCTAGCCGTCCACAAACATTGATCGACAAAGCAGGCGAGGCCGGAGGCTTGACTTTTCTGGCCCATCCGTTTGAGGCCGGCGTTCCCGGCGCAGCGGTTTTACCCAATCTCGGCTGGCACACGTGGGAAATCGAGCGCTTTACCGGCCTCGAAATCTGGAACTTCATGTCCAGCTTCGCCAATGAAGTCGTACGCAAACTGGGGCCGGAGATAGCCGATACAACCTGGCAACGCATTCGGGCACTACCGTTGGCGCTGCGTCCGGAACACACTATCATCGGGCCGGAGGCGGAAACGCTGGCGAAATGGGATGCGCTGTTGGCCGCAGGCAAGCGCATTGCCGCAGTCGGCAACAGCGACGCCCACGGTACACGCATCAGGCTGGGTCCTATTGTGCGTGAGATTTACCCGTATGAATATTGTTTTCGTGCTGTCAATACGCATCTATTGCTCGATGAACCACTCTCCGGCGACGTGGCCGACGACAAACGACGCATTTTGGCCGTCATCGGCCGAGGAGCGGGTTGGGTCGGCTACGATCTGCCGCATCCGACCAACGGTTTCGTCTTCACTGCACGCGGGTTAGACAAAGGGACAATGGGTGATACGGTGCGCCGGGAAATCGGCGCGACGCTGCAAGCGGTGGCACCTGCCTTGTGTACGCTGCGTCTGATCCGTCATGGCGAGGTGATCAAATCGGCCGAAAAAAGCACCACCCTCAGCTTCACTGCGGACCAACCCGGCGCGTACCGGATCGAATGCCTGATTCCATTCAAGGGCCGCGACCGCGGCTGGATTTACAGCAATCCCATCTATTTGACATGATCGCCACTGTCATCGGGGCGCTGCGCCTCGCAGTCATCCTGATCATCATCACTGTCGGTGCTGCAGCCGTCTGGCTCACCAGTTTCCTGCCGCTGCATTGGCACGGCGTGCCGCTTTGTGCGTGGATCACACTGGGCCTGGCTCGCATTGTGCTCAAGGTTTTCAATCTGGAGGTTGTTTGCCCTGCGCGTGAACAAATCGCCCATCATCACGGCTTCATCTTTCCCAATCACAAGTCGTACATGGATGTGGTTGTACTGCTCTCGATCTTCCCTGTGCGCTTTGTGGCTGACAAACGCGTGCAGCAAGCGCCGTTTATCGGCCGAATCGGTGATGCCATCAACGTCGTATTCGTCGATTTGTCTGACAAGCAAGCCCGCATCCGCGCCCGTGACGAGATAGCCGCTATTGCGCCTTTTCCGCCGATCATCCTCTTCCCGGAAGGGGCAATCCGCCCCGGAACCAGACTCTATCCACTGCGCTACGGTGCATTTGACATCGCGGTACGCGCTCAACTGCCTGTGATGCCCGCTTTGATCCTTTACGAGCAGCACGATCTCATTTACTGGTCGATCAAGGAAGGATCCATTCTGGCGGCGATTTGGCGCGTTGCCCGTTCTACTGGGCGCAAAACGGTGCATCTCAACCTGCTGCCGATTTTCACGCCGGCTCGTGACGATGATCCCGTTGCGTTGTCTGAAGCGACACACCGTGTGATGGATGCGGCTCTCACGACGCTTAATCGCAAACACCACCTGGAAACGGCGTCAGTAACCGACACATCGGCCGATTAGATTTCACCCTTCCCTTAACGCTTTCCATACGCACCAAGAGCACAAATCACAGATGTGAATGCTTGTGTTAGAATAGGTCGCTTAAATCAAAAATACAGGATTTCGGCCGAATGTGGCGATCTGGCGTTTAGCAAACGGCTACTTAAAACCGGTTTCGATCCGTTCAACTAATGGAAGCTAATCGGCCGAAAACTATCATCGAGCAGAAAACTATGCCCGTTCAACCCAGTAGACCTCTGGAACCCAAACAACGCGCCATCGTCGTCGGTGCATCATCCGGCCTTGGCGCAGCCCTCGTGAGCACTTTGGCGCAAAAAGGCGTGCTCGTCGCCGCCGTCGCCCGCCGTCGCGAGCAGCTCGAAGCGGTGTGCACACCATTCGAAAATGCTCGCCCATACGTCCATGATGTAACTAACTACGAAGAAGTCCCCGCTTTGTTTCAGCAAATCGTATCCGATCTCGACGGCCTCGATCTGATCATCTACTGCGCCGGTATTCAACCCGCCGTCGCGCTGGATGAGTACGACTTCCAGAAAGATCGCGCCATGATGGAGACAAATGTAATTGGTGCCATGGCGTGGCTCAACGAAGCAGCCCTGCGCTTTCACCGGGCACAGCGCGGCCACATTGTCGGCATTTCATCGATAGCCGGTGACCGGGGGCGAGCTGCATTTCCGGGCTACCATACGAGTAAGGCAGCGCTGAGTACATTTCTGGAGTCGTTGCGCAACCGGCTGGCGAAACGCGGCGTGACGGTAACGACGATCAAACCGGGTTTTGTCGATACGGTGCTGCTGGAAAACGCGCCCAAGACATTCTGGGTCGTCTCACCTGACGATGCCGCGCAACGCATTGTGGCAGCCATTGAAAAGCGGGAACAAACGGTATATGTTATCGGCCGATGGCGGTGGGTGATGTTGATCATCCGCCATGTTCCCTCTTTCATCTTCCGGCGCACATCGATATAGCCGTCACCGGTTAGCTGAGAGCCAAAACAGTGAGATAGAAATAGATGCAGGATAAACAATACAACGTAGACGAATTGGGCATGCCGCAATTATCAGTGGCGTTGTCAAAAGAGCTAAAGCGCTTCGATGGCCGTCTGGAGGATGTGCCGGCTTGGGGCGGTGCCAGCAGTGGCATGGGCTGGGTTTTTCGGCCGATTAACACCGATCAACTCGCCGAAGTCTTTGCCATCGCCCATAAAACCGACCTCAGCATCGGGCTGCGGGGCGGCGGCAACTCGTATGGCGACGCCGCCTACAACAGCAACGGCATCGTCCTCGACCTGTGTCGCTTCAATCGCGTCCTTGATTGGAATCCGGAAACAGGTGTCATCCGTGCTGAACCAGGCCTGACGATTCACCAACTGTGGGAATACACCGTTGAAGATGGCTGGTGGCCGCCTGTCGCTACCGGCACGGCCAAAACGACGCTTGGCGGTTGCGCCGCAATGAACGTTCATGGCAAAAACGCATTCAAAGTCGGTCCCATCGGCGACCATATCCTCGAATTCGATCTGATGCTGCCGTCCGGCGAGATCATCACTTGCAGGCGGAATGAGAACAGTGACATTTTCTTTGCCGCTATCGGTGGCTTCGGCATGTTGGGCTGTTTTACCAGCATCACACTGCAAATGAAGCGCGTCTACTCCGGATTACTCGATGTGGTTGCACTGGCAAGCACCGATTTGTCCGTCATGTTTGAGCAATTCCGGGCATTGCTGCCGACATCTGATTATCTGGTTGGCTGGGTGGATGGTGTTGCCAGTGGCAATGGGTTGGGACGTGGTCAGATTCACAAGGCAAATTACCTGGAAAAAGGGGTCGATCCTTATCCCGAACAATCACTGCGTGTGGACAATCAGAATCTGGGCGACACGATATTTGGCATCGTACCGCGCTCAATTATCTGGCAGGGAATGCGTTTATTTACCAACAATTACGGGTTGCGGGCAGCCAATTTAGGCAAATATGCCGTATCATATGCCACTAGCGGCAGCAAAATCCGACAGCCGCACGCGCAGTTTCACTTCTTGCTTGACTATGTGCCAAACTGGAAGAAATCATACGGCGGTGGCGGTTTGATCCAGTACCAACCCTTTATACCACGCGATTCGGCCGAAAATGCCTTCAAAACCATCCTGCGCACCACACAGCGACACGACCTGCCCACTTACCTCGGTGTCCTCAAACGCCACAGACCGGATGCTTTCCTGATGACACACGGCCTCGACGGTTTTTCGCTGGCGCTCGACTTCCGCATCACACAAGCCAATCGGCAACGCATCGTCCGCATGGTACGCGAACTGGACGAGATCGTTCTCGATGCCGGTGGCCGTTTTTATCCGGCCAAGGACAGCACATTGCGCCCCTCGGTGGCCACCGCCTACCTCGGTGCCGACACCATCGCCCGTTTCCGCGAACTCAAACAGCGCTATGACCCGGACAGCGTGCTGCAGACCAACCTGTGGCGACGCGTGTTCATGACTCCCTAGCCTACTTGCAGAAAATACAAAACGCCGCTTCATAAACGTATAAAAAGCGGCGTTTTTGTACTTTGTGGTCAGGTAGAGGACAACTTACATTCCTGCGGGATCCGGCTGCAACAACGCAATCATGTTGCCGGTCGGGTCGAGGAAAAAGACCATCGTGCCCACGCCGGGAATCGGCATCTCGTCCTGAATAATTTTAGCGCCCAATGCGGCTGCTTTGTCTTTGCTGGCGGACACATCGTCGGTGTGAACGTAAAACGTAACAGTTCCTGCAGGATATTGCTCACTGGTCGGATTGAAGCCACCGCCGGGCGCGCCTTCACCAGACGAGAAAGAAACATAATTCATTTCCGGGAAATCCATCATGCTCCAGCCGAATAGCTCACTGTAGAATTTTTTGGTCTCTGCTAGATCGTTGGCGGACAGTTCTATATGGACAATGGGATGGTTGGACATACACGCGCTCCTTGTGAAAAAATGGGTATTGGCCTGGTCTACTGTCACAATGCGGCATGACGATCAGATACCGCACTCAATAATAGATAATTATAGCACGGATGTTCTTATCGGCAAAATTTTCCAGCCAAAATTGAAGTGTCTAACTGACAGTTCCTGCAGTGAGTAAAGCGGCTGTCTGCTCGGCTATTTCCAATTCTTCGTTGGTGGGGATAATCAAAATTTGGACGCGTGATTCGGCCGAATGGATGGCCGTCACCATACCCGATCCGCCGGCACGGTTCAGTGCTTCGTCCAACACAATGCCCAGGTAACTCAGTGGCTCACAAACCATACGGCGTACTGTGACGCTATTCTCACCGACACCTGCCGTAAACACCAATGCATCCACCCGCCCCAGCGCCGCCATGTACGCCCCGATATATTTGCGAATGCGGTAAGCATACATCTCCAACGCCAACTGAGCCGCATTGTCACCGTGTTGCGCACGGGCTTCGATATCGCGCAAGTCGTTCGCGCCGGTAAGGCCGAGTAATCCGCTCTGTTTGTTGAGCAGTTTGTCGATGTCTGCCAGCGACATACCGAGACGCTCGCTGAGATAGAAAACAACAGCCGGATCGAGATCACCGCTACGCGTGCCCATGATCAAGCCGTCGAGTGGACTGAAGCCCATCGATGTGTCAACTGACATACCTCCCTGCACAGCCGTGATGCTGGCACCGTTGCCGAGGTGAGCGGTGATCAGGTTGAGCGATTCGGCCGAAGCATCCAGATACGCCGCCGCACGCTTGCTCACATACCAATGCGACGTGCCGTGAAATCCATACACACGAATACCGTGTTTGGCATAAAGATCGTTGGGAACGGCATAGCGATACGCCATTGCCGGCATTGTCTGATGAAACGCTGTGTCAAAAACTGCCACTTGCGTCGCTTCCGGAAAAATCTCTTCCGCCACGTCAATGCCCTGCAAATTCGCCGGATTGTGCAGCGGCGCAAACGGCGACAAATCGCGAATGGTTGCCTTGACAGCCTCGGTAATGACAGTCGGTTGGCTGAACTGCTCGCCGCCATGCACCACGCGATGACCAATTGCAGCAATTTCGCCGGGTGTAGCAATTACACCGCTGTTTGCAGCGAGCAACAAATCGGCCATCCGGCGCAGCCCATCGCGATGATCGACAATCGGCCGATTCAAAACTTGTTCTGCACCAGTAGCGACAACGGTATGCCGGACACGACCGGCCGATTCTCCGATACGCTCCACCAAACCGGACGCCAACACCACACGCCGCGCCAGATCAAACAGTTGATATTTAATCGATGAACTACCGGAATTAATAACGAGTATTTTCATAGGGCTCCACTACACTGTAACGGGAGTTTTCAGAAGCCTAGCTTTTGCTATGAGTAGTGTTTGCACCAGACGAAAAAGCCAGGCTTCTTTTGTTACAGAGTATTTACTGCCGACTACTCACTGTTCACTACTCACTGCTGTGCCTGAATCGCCGTAATCGCAACCGTATTGATAATGTCCTCCACAGTGCAACCGCGACTGAGGTCGTTTACCGGCTTGTTCAAACCTTGTAAAACCGGGCCAATGGCAATCGCGCCCGTTTCACGCTGAACGGCTTTGTACGTGTTGTTGCCCGTATTGAGGTCGGGGAAAATAAAAACGCTGGCGCGTCCGGCAACTAGCGAATCCGGCATTTTCTTGGCGGCTACGTCGGATGCGACCGCAGCATCGTATTGTAACGGCCCGTCGATCATCAGGTCGGGACGGCGAGACTGCGCGATGTGAGTCGCCGTACGTACACGCTCGACATCTTCCCCTTGCCCGGAAGCGCCTGACGAATACGACAGCATGGCAACGCGGGGTTCGATGCCGAATGCAAGTGCCGTATCGGCCGATGCGATGGCGATCTCGGCCAATTGTTCTGCCGTCGGATTGGGATTGACGGCACAATCGCCGTACACGAGCACACGGTTTTCCAATGCCATAAAGAAGACAGACGACACAACCGAAAACCCCGGTTTTGTCTTCACAAATTGCAATGCAGGACGGATCGTATGCTGCGTCGTATGCGCTGCACCTGATACCATGCCGTCTGCATGGCCCATATAGACCATCATGGTGCCAAAATAGCTGACATCTGCCATCCAGTCGAGCGCCATGTCGATGTTGGCACCTTTGTGCTGACGTAGTTCGACCAGTTTTTCCACGTAGAGCATGAAGTTAGGCGCGTGACGTGGGTCGAGGATGTTCACGCTGTCCAGGTCGAGACCAATGCCGGCGTTGACATTTATCCGGCGGATTTCTTCGGGATCACCCAACAGGGTCAGGTCGACAATATTGCGGTTGGTCAATAAACGCGCAGCACGCATAATGCGCTCATCTGTCCCCTCCGGCAAGACAATATGCTTTTTGTCGCTGCGGGCTTTTTGCAAGAGGTTGTAGAGAAACATTTTGGGCGTCATCCCTTGCGGCCGAATGGTGCTGATGCGCTGCGTCAACGCGTCTGTATCGACATGTTCCTCAAATAGTCGCAAACTGCGCGTGATTTTGGCTTTATTGTCCGCCGTGACATACGAACGCACGGAACCGACTGCTGTTGTCGTGTCATAGGTGAATGTGCTGACCGACAACACAGGAAACGGTATACCCAGCCCTTCGAGCAGGTGCATAACCGGTTCAGACGGCAGTAAGCCGCCGGTGAGAACCACACCGGCTATCGGCCGATAATTGTGCGAACTATGCGCCTGCAATACTGTCAGCAGCACTTCGTCGCGGTCGCCCGACGTAATCAAAAGCGCATTTTCGGTCAGACGCGGCAAAAAATTGCGTATCTGCATGGCAATAGTCAAATAATCGTGCGCCAATCGGTCAAGCTGATTTTCGCCAAACAAAACCTGCGCATTCAAATGTGTCGCAATCTCGGCCATGGAGGGACTGCGCAGCATCTCGTCTGCCGGAATTACGGCGATAAGCTGACTTTCATCTGCCAGATCAGCGAGCAGCGCTGGTTTCAATTCAGCGAGGCGCTCCGGATCGGCGCGATTGACAATTACGCCAAGCACGTGACAACCGCGTTCAAAGAAGCTGTCAAACGTCACATTAATTGAACTAATTACATCGTTTTCGTTTGTGTCTGCCGCTGAAGCGACGATCAAAACCGGCGCATTGAGGTTGCGCGCTACTTCGGCGTTGACATTGAACTCGGCCGGAGAACCGCCACCTTCAAAGTCAGAACCGATGCACAAGATGAAGTCGCATTGTGTTTCCAACGTTTTGTATTTGCGGATGATGCCGTCGAGCAAATCGTCTGTTTTACCGTGACTGAGCAATTCAACCGCCACGCTGCGCTTAAACGCATAGGTGTCATCATATGCTATCGGCAGTTTGAAGAATTTGAGCAATAAATCGATGTTTTTGTCGCGTTTATCGGCCGAATGGTCGCTGATTATCGGCCGAAACACGCCAACGCGATTAGTCCGGCGCAGCAGTAACTCGGTAATGCCCAACGATATCAATGATTTGCCACAATGTGGTTGTGTCGTCGCAATGTAAAGAGAATCAGCCATCATGCACCTTTTTTTGTCGTGTCTACACCAATTGTAACAAATGGCGCAACAGGTGGCAGTCGAATCGGCCGAATGCACCCCCACACCACCTTGACAAACACCTGCCACAGCGTATCATCCGAACTCAGCAATAGAAAATCGACACAAAACGTTGAATTTTCCGGGCATTACAACAAAAAGGAAGGCATATGAGCGCGAACATCGGATTTATTGGTCTGGGCATCATGGGACGCGGCATGGTCCACAATCTGCTCAAGGCTAAGCACAACGTCACCGTTTGGAATCGCACGGCCGAGCGTATGGACGAATTTACGGCTGCCGGAGCCGACAGCGCCACGTCGCCCGCCGCCGTCGCCGCCCAATGCGACATCATCATGATCTGCGTCAGCGACACGCCCGATGTCGAACAGGTCATTGCCGCCAAACACGGCGTGCTAGAGACTATCAGCGCAGGCAAGCTCGTCATCGACCACAGCACTATCAGCCCACAAACAACGCGTGAATTGGCCGCCATACTCAACGCCAAAGGCGCCCACATGCTCGACGCCCCAATCAGCGGCGGCAGCGAAGGCGCGGCACGCGGCACGCTGAGCATCATGGTCGGCGGCGATCCGGCTCAATTTGAACGCGCACGCCCCTATCTGGAAGCATTCGGCAAGACCATCACCTATGTCGGCAGCCAGGGCGCAGGTCAAATGGTCAAACTGGTCAACCAAATTCTCGTCGTCAATACTCATATGGCCGTATGTGAAGCGTTTCTATTTGCCCAGGCAGGCGGCCTTGACCTGGAACAAACGCTAAAAGCCGTCGAGGGTGGCGCAGCCGGTAGCTGGATGCTCTCTAATCGTGGTTCGCAGGTGATCGTTCGTGATTGGCGACCCGGTTTCACCATTGATCTGCAGCAAAAAGATCTGCGCCTCGTACTCCAGGCAGCCGATCAACTCGGCGTGCCGCTGATCTCAACGAGCCGCGTTTTCAACCTGTACCGCACTTTGCAGGCACAGGGATTGGGTGATGAAGGCAATCACGCCCTGATCAAGGCGCTGGAAAAAATGACCGGCATCATAGTCGGCACAACCCCGGACGCAGCGTGACCAATAAAGCCATTCCCAAAAAATCAACACAAACCGGCTCACGCAAACAAAAAACGCTGCTGATCACGGTCTTTGTGGCATATGCCGCATTTGTCGTGCTCGGTTTGTACGACGGGCTGCTCGGTGTCGCCTGGCTGTCGATGCGCACGACGTTTGGTGTGCCGATCGATGCATTGGGTCTCCTTTTGCTGGCCGGCACAGCAGGGCACGTGACGGCCAGCTTCGCCAACGGCAGCATCATTGCCCGCCGTGGCATTCGCTTTGCGCTGCTCAGCAGTTGTGTGTTGATGGTGGCGGGGTTGTTGACGGAAACGGTAGCGCCGGAATGGGCCGTACTCGTCGCCGGTGGGTTTGTTGCGGGTCTGGGTCGGGGTATGATGGATGCCGGGATGAATACGTTTGCCTCTGCCAATTTCCGGCCACGTTTACTGAACTGGCTGCACGCCAGTTTTGGCGTCGGTACAACGGCCGGGGCGCTGCTGATGACGGGTTTGTTGGCAGTCAGTTTCGGTTGGCGCGCCGGTCTGGCGATTATCACGGCGTGGAACGGTGCGTTGCTGATTGCATTTTTGATTACGCGGCGTTTGTGGGTGTTGGAAAACGGGGCGTCGGATTCGGCCGAAACCACACCATCAGCACCGTACAAAAGCACGCTGCGCCTGCCCATCGTCTGGCTCAGCATTGGCGTCTTCTTCCTCTACACGGGCATTGAACTTGGTGTCGGCCAATGGTCGTTCACCGTTTTCACCGAGTCCCGGGGACTGAGTGAAACAGTTGCCGGTTTGTGGACAACGCTTTATTGGGGGAGTTTGACAATCGGCCGAATTCTGCTGGGATTTATCGAAACCCGCATCGCAACCTGGATACGCATCGCCTTGTTCACAGTCGTCGCAGGCATGATCATCGTACTGCTCAATGTCACACCATGGTTGAATCTGCTTGGATTGATGATCGTCGGTTTTTCACTGGCACCCGTTTTTCCCTTTCTGATCACGCTGACGCCTGTTCGCATGGGCGCGGCCAACGCACCTAACGCTATCGGCTTTCAGGTTGGCGCGGCCGGCGTCGGCGCTGCCATTCTTCCCGCCACAGCCGGCGTACTAGGCGCAGATTTCGGCCTGGAAACGATCATGGTATTCATGACCGTTGCGGCTATCTTGATGTGGCTATTACACGAATTGATCGTGTACAGGGTCGCTGCAAACACAGCGGCAGCCAACCATTAAAGCCATCAATGTCCACCAGCTATGCGATCTTGCATGAGAACGTCCCAATCGGTCGGGTTGGTCGTCACGGTTAACGACTTTTGGAGGGCTAACGGAACGTCCGTGACGTTAGCCTCTTCGTAAAAAACCATCTCGTATCGGCCGGACGGGCGCACATCGATTTTGATCGTACCGGTCGCATCTGTTAAGGCAACGTTGGGCGTGTTTGATTTACCGGCATAGCGACGGAATATCGTGCAGCCAATCAAATCCGGTAAATGATGACGTCCCTGCGGATCCGAGGAAACGATGACGACGCTGGGGCTGAGTCTTTCGAGCCGTTCATACTGCGTGCCGTTGGCGCTGCCGTGATGCGCCGCACGCAATATCGTGCAGTTGCGTTCCAACATGCGTTCCCCATCAAAGTAAGCCCAATTCTCCATTTGTGCATCTGCAGCAATAACCATGGCAAAGCTGCCCAATTGCAAGCGCGTAATAATCGAGCGATGGTTGTGATTGAGCTGTTTGATACGCTGTAACGAGTCGATGACGCCGTGTGAGGGGCCGAGCAACTCGATCTGGGGCGCATCCGGAAGCCGTATCGGGCTGCCGTCGGGGTAGAACTGCATATGCCCGGCCAGAAACGTCACCGGAATGGACTTGTCGGCCAATGTGTTGATGATGCTGTGATAACCCGGCATGGATTCTGAGAGCTGCCAGATGGAACTCAATGTCATTTGCTGGACGTCAAATGCGTTCAGGACGCCGACAGCGCCGGAATAGTGATCACTGTGCGGATGGGTGATGATCATGTGATCGATAACGCCACCGCTGGGTACGCCCAATTGGTTGAGCAGGTTTTCGATTTTCTGCGGACGGACGGCGTCAATGAGTATGACTTTGCCGGCAGGTGTCAGGATGAGGGTTGTGTCGGCTTGCCCGACATTGAGGCAATAGATCCACATGTTGCCGTTGGTCTGCACAGCCATGTTATGCCTCCTCTTGTGGCAGCGTGCCGGACAAGACAGCAAAAACAGTTTCGGCCGAATCACCCACTGTCATCGCTGCAGAGCGTTCAATCGACGGCGGTAACGGCACATCCTCGCGCAACGACCAGGGCGTGTCGAAATCCGACTCCAGAGCGCCCCGCCCGTATTCCTGCGCCAACGGCTCCAATTCCTGCGCCGTAACCATGCCTGACTGCGGCAAACGCCCATTGTCGCGCAGCCATTGATACGCGCCAACCAAATCACGCTCATAAGCGTTCAACTCAACACCCATCTCAGCCAATTCCTCTCTATCGACGCGCAACTCAACGCCGTCAGGGTAAAAGCGACGCAATTGAGTCAGGGCAGCATCGTCGGCGGCTACCGTTGGATAAGCAGCCGATGGTATCCAGCACAGCAAGGTCTCGATTGACCGATACGGTTCGGCGTAATAGACAATCTCGGCGGGTAATTTGATCATGGTCATCTCCTAGCAACTGTGATTTCTTCTTGCAATATCATAGCGCTTTTTTCGGCCGAAAGATAGTAGCACTAATCCCCTGGCTGCAAATGATAATCGGGCGCGTGATACAATGTCCGATACGCGATGATCGCAATTGCCACATAAGCTAACGTTTTCGGAATCATCAACATACCCACCATCGGCACCTGCTGCACAAACAGGATAACCGGCAGGTAAAACACATATGACAATACGATCATCCAGCCGATCCACACAAATGGACGATCTCCGGCACGATAAGCGTCGCGCAAAATCAAGTACGCGACACCCAACCCCATGATCAGCAGCGGAGCGTTGCGAATCAGTGACCACGGTTGCGGCGGCACAACACTGTTCCATTCATTTTGTGGGAACAGCATGAGAATCAGCCGCACAACACCCAGCGCCAGCAGGAAATAGCCAAACCATCCATATGGTTTTTGAAACCGCGTATGCCAGATAACAACCATCAACATGTAAAATAACGTCACGGTGAAGGCCGTTGCCAGCGCACCTAGACCAACCAAACCAATCGCAGTCGCTCCGATGCGAAACACGGCGTCTAATCCACCGGCTGCATACGCCCAAACGCGAAAACCGACATGACCGGTGTCGCCCAAAGCCAGCAAACCAAAGGCAAGGATAAAGAGACGTGCCAGCGACCACTGCTGCGGTGGGACGCGATGGCGCTGCACGATCATGGCGATCACGATTGCCCAGATAGCAATCAGGTATGTGAGGTTGAAAACAATTTCCATCCACATTCGTGCTGACTCAGACATGCAAACCTCCTTCTATCACGCATTTTCTACCGGTAAATACGCTTCAAGCATACCAGTTTGTGGCGCCAGTGGGTGTGACACTCTTCATGAGATACGGTGTCAAATATCATATCAGCAACTCAGTAGTTCGGCCGAATAGCGGCGATCTATAAAACTATGCGCTACAATTGGCACGAATGAAATATGCTAATCTAGGGAGCGCAACTCTCTCTTTGTAACGCGCTTAACCGCTTGGGTAATTCAAGGCACAATAAAAATATCGTCAAAACTGGTATCTGTGCTGAGAAGATCATTACATTTGAAATAGATACTGTTTATACTCACATAAGTGTGTCATCGGCCGATTAGTACTGTCTTCTCAGTGCCAATCAGAAAAAACGTGTCATCATGAGTGTCAGGCCGTAGGCAACAATATTGCGTGAGAGTTGACTGTAGGTGAATGTGACATACGAAAACACGAAGGCTGAGGCACAACATCCGATGAAAATTCTGATGATTGCCCCACAGCCCTTTTTGGAAGCACGGGGAACGCCCATCAGTGTCTATCAAAGGCTGCTGGGATTAACTGCACTCGGATACAAGATCGATCTGCTTACATACCATATCGGGCAAGATGTGGACATTCCGGGTGTCACAATTGAGCGTATTCCACGAATACCACTGATAACACACGTCAAGATCGGTCCGTCATTTGCCAAACTCATTCTAGATGTTTTTATTTTGCTCAAAGCTTTTTGGCTGTTGTTGACACGGCAATACGACGTCATTCACTCACACGAAGAAGGCGCATTTATTGCCAATCTGCTCAAGCCTCTCTTTGGAACCAAGCATGTTTACGACATGCATTCAAGTCTGCCGCACCAACTTGACAATTACGATTTCGGCAACAATCGCTTGTTTATCTGGCTGTTTCGCAAACTCGAACGATGGACACTCAACACGTGTGATGCGCTCATTACAGTTGGCGCAGATCTCGAAGCGTATGCCATGCGGATCAATCCCAATGTGCCGCATGTTCTCATCGAGAATCTACCGATTCAGGCATTTCAAAACGGCAACAGCGCCTATTCCGTTGCTGATGATGTGGAGAATTTGCGTCTGCAATTAGAGCTGCAAAACAAGTTGACCATCGTCTACACGGGCAACCTCGAACAATATCAAGGCATCGAACTGCTCATTGAAAGCGCCGAAATTGTCATGCGCACGCATCCCAACGCCGTTTTCCTGCTCGTTGGCGGCAAACAGAACCAGGTTGCGGACTGGCAAAAAGAGATCAAACAGCGCAATTTGAACGGTACAGTGCGCTTGATGGGAACGGTTTCACTAGAAGAAGCAAAAACATATTCTGCACTGGCCGACATACTCGTATCGCCACGCACCGATGGACTCTCAGTCCCCCTCAAAATTTATACCTATCTCGAATCGGGAAAACCAATCGTAGCGACCAATATCCCAGCTCACACGCTCATTCTTGACCAAAACAATGCGGTCCTCGTCGATTCAACACCGACAGCACTGGCACATGGCATCTCTCAGTTGATTCAACAACCGGATCTGCAAGCGCACCTAGGCAGCCAGGCACGCCAATTGTCTCACGAGCGGTATTCTATCAACGGTTATTTAACGAGATTGCGCGAAGTCTATTGTCTCGCCAAAGTAGACAAGGTGTTGACTGTCAGCTAACCAAAGTCTGTTAACCGACATACGGTCAGAAACGATTTTGCGTTCCCCTGTTGACAAAAACCAGTTTATCTCGATCCGCTGCGCAACAGGTAGCTTACCGACGGCGTATCGCCTACAGTAACGATGTGTTTTCTCAAACAACTGATAACAGCGGGATCACGTCTTTACGGACGCATTTGTCTGTGCTTGGTTAATACTATGATGTGCCGGCCTATATGTAGAGAAACAGTCTCGATGACTGAAGGCGATTATGTGCGGTATCACCGGTATAGCTAACCGAAAGCATGAGGCCATTGATTCATCCGAATTGCAGCGCATGTGTGCCATGCTGCAGCATCGTGGGCCGGATGAAGACGGATTTTTTACGGATGACGGCATCGGTCTGGCCATGCGTCGCCTGTCTATTGTTGATCTGGCAACTGGTCAACAACCGATGACCAATGAAGACGGAACCGTCTGGGTGATATTTAACGGCGAAATCTACAACCATCGGCCGATACGCGAGAAACTGCAACAACAGGGCCACATCTTCCGCACACAAAGCGACACCGAAGTCATCATCCACGCCTACGAAGCATACGGCGAAGCGTGCGTCGAGCAGTTCAACGGCATGTTCGCCTTCGCCATTTGGGACAGCTCACAGCGCAAACTGTTTCTGGCACGCGACCGACTGGGCATCAAACCACTCTACTACTGGAGCGATAGCGACCAACTCGTATTCGGTTCCGAGCTCAAGGCAATTCTGGCCCATCATGCACCGCCACGCACACTCTGCCCCAATGCCATCGACCACTTTTTAACCCTCGAATACATCCCAGCGCCACTTACCATTTTCGAAACCATCTATAAATTACCCGCTGGGCATACGCTCACATTTGACGAGCACGGCGTCAAAGTGAAACGCTATTGGGATGTAAGATTTGACGACAAGCCAGCTCAATCTGAGGATGAAGCGGTTGCAATACTGCGCGACTTGCTGCAGGATGCCGTCCAAATGCGTCTCATGAGCGATGTACCGCTAGGCGCGTTACTCAGCGGCGGCATCGATTCCAGCACCATCGTCCAAGCCATGAGCACGACGATGACAGAGCCTGTCAAGACATTTTCCATTGGTTTTGGTGATCCGACATACAATGAGTTGCCCTATGCACGTCTCGCGGCCACTGCGTTTCACACTGAACATCGTGAAGCGTATCTGGAACCCGATATCGTCGATCTGGCACAACGCCTGATCTGCCATCTCGACGAACCGTTAGGTGATTTCTCGATTATGCCTACCTTTCTCGTGTCACAAATAGCAAGGCAACACGTTACGGTGGCATTGGCGGGCGATGGTGGGGATGAACTGTTTGCCGGATACGACACCTATGTCGCACAAGCCATGGCGCAACGCTATGAGCGTGTGTTGCCGACCGCTGTGCGCGAGCGCTTCGCACCGAAAATAGCAGCCCGTTTCAAACCACAAGCAGCCAAAAAAGGGTTGACGAATAAGGTGAAACGGTTTGTTGAAGGCGCAGCATTGCCGCCGTCACTGCAACACACGCGCTGGATGATGTTTCTCACTTCGGCCGATCGTCGCGCTTTATATCGGCCGAATTTCGCTGCCACCATCACCAACACACCTGAAGAAACTATCGCCGGCCACTTTGCCCGTGCCGGTCAGTGCGATCCCTTGACCCGGCAACAATACGTCGATGTCAACACGTATCTCGTCGACAATATTCTCACCAAAGTCGACCGCATGAGCATGGCGACCTCGCTGGAAGTACGCGTCCCATTTCTCGACCACCGCATCGTTGAATTTGCGCTCAACTTGCCGCCGCACTTCAAATTGCGCCCTGGACAGACCAAATGGCTGTTGCGACGCGCCATGACAGGCTATTTACCGCAGCCGATTATCGACAAACCCAAGGAAGGGTTCAGCATTCCGATGAAACATTGGCTGCGCAGCACATTGAAACCGTTGCTGCTGGATACGCTTTCGGCCGAAACCATCACGCGTCGCGGCCTGTTCAATCCAACGACAATCAACCATTGGATCGATGCACATCTGACCGGCAGTGCCAATCACAGCCACCGACTCTGGGCGTTAATGGTGCTGGAACTATGGCAGCAAGCCAATCTCGATTGAGCGCAATCGATTCAACGCGCTATAATTAGCGCATGTCAGAAGCTGTCAATCTTCTCGCTATCCGCGCCTATTGGAATACACATATCCACGATCTCGATATCGCAACTGCGCCGGCAGGTTCGGCCGAATTTTTCAGCCAACTGGCCGCCTATCGTTACAACAAACTGCACTATTTGCCGCGCCTCGTCAATTTTGACGGCTTTGCCGGACAGCGCTTGCTCGAAGTCGGCTGCGGCATAGGCATTGATCTGGTGCGTTTCGCCGCAGGTGGCGCGCATGTCACCGGCATTGATTTGTCGGAAACGGCGCTCGATCTGGCTCGCACCAACTTTGCGCAGCATGAACTTTCGGCCGAATTGGAGCAGATGAACGGCGAAGCAATGGCGTTTCACGACGATCAGTTTGACGTCGTCTACGCCCACGGCGTGCTGCAATACACCATCGATCCCCGGCGTATGCTCGCCGAAATTCATCGCGTCTTGCGCCCGGGCGGACAAGCCATTTTGATGGTCTACAACAAATATTCCTGGCTGAGTGCACTGGCTATAATCACGCCCGCCGATTTGGAACATGTCGATGCACCCGGCTTTGCCACTTACAGTAGCCGCAACTTTCGCTCCATGCTCACCGCATTCAGCAATGTGAACATCATTCCCGAGCGCTTCCCCGTGAAAACACAGCTTCACGGCGGCTTGCAGGCACGACTCTACAACGATCTCTTCGTCGGCACCTTCAACGCCTTGCCGCAGCCGCTCGTGCGTTGGTCAGGCTGGCATCTCATGGCATTTGCCGACAAATAACGGGCAGTTCGACCATGCAGCGCAATATTGCAGCCCTTTCCAATCAAACATTCGATGTTGTCGTCATCGGCGGCGGTATTGCCGGCGCATGTGCGGCCTGGGACGCCACATTGCGCGGTTTTCGCGTTGCCCTCGTCGAAGCCGGCGATTTTGGACACGCCACCTCAGCCAACAGCCTTAAGATCATTCACGGCGGCTTGCGCTATCTCCAGGACGGCAATCTGCGTCGGGCGCGCAGCATGGCACGGGAACGCCAGGCATTTTTCACCATTGCACCCCATCTGATTGCTCCGCTGCCGGTCGTGGTGCCGACAACAGTCGGCCTGAAACGGCATCGCTGGCTGATGCGTGCGGCGTTGGCGGCCAATGATGTGATCAGTTTCGGCCGAAACAACCCGCAAACCGTACGCCTCCCTCGCGGACGCCTCTTCTCCCGCACCGAGTGGCTTGCACTGGCCCCCGAACTCGACCTGAGCCGAATTGAAGCCACCGGCGGCGCCATGTGGGTGGACGGCCAGATGGTCAATTCTGAACGCCTGACACTCTCGTTTATACTCGCGGCAGCGGCACAGGGCGCTACCGTAGCCAATTATGTCGCTGTCACCGACTTCGAGTGCAGCGGCGAACGTGTCACAGGCGTCATTGTCCGCGACACACTGCCCAACGGCTCAACACAACCGTTTGTAATCGCAGGCCGTACAGTCATCAACGCAGCCGGTTACAGCCTGCACCATTTACTGCCCGGTACAGGCGCGTACGGAGTCGGGCTGGACATCCAACCCAGCGTAGCACTCAATCTGGTCGTCGCGAGACGTTTCGCCGATGTAGCGCTGGCGCTGCCCACACAGCCGCCATCGGGCCAACCATCACGCTTGCTGTTTATCACGCCGTGGCGCAGCGGTTCGATTATCGGCACGGCGCATGTTCCATTCAAAGCACACGATGGTCCCGGTCTGGCAACGACGGCGCAAATTGAAGCCTTTATTGCTGAAGTCAACACAGCTTTGCCCGGTGTAGCGCTCACCAACGACGACATTCAGCATGTTCATCAGGGGATTTTACCGGCATGGAAAAATCGTGATGCTGCAGCCGGAACCATCCGCCTCGTTCGTGAAGGTCGCATCATCGATCATGCACAACACGGCATGGACGGCCTCCTGACTATGCTCAGCGTCAAATACACAGCAGCGCGGCTCCTCGCTGAACAAGCGATCGACGGTGTCAGCCGTCATTTGAATGCAGGCCAACCTTGCCAGACGCGTACCACGTCGATCACGGGCTACGGAATGCCTGCGGCGTTGACATCGGCCGAAATGACGCGTTATGCCGTGCGCCGGGAAATGGCACAAACAGTGGCCGATGTCGTATTGCGCCGGACAGACATCGGTACAGATGGAATCCCAGCCGCAGACACGGTCAATGAAATCGTCACAGTCATGGCTGAAGAGTTGGGGTGGGATGAAGCGCGTCAGCGTGCCGAATTAGTCGAATTCAACTCGTACTGCAAGACAACAGTCGACCAAATACCAGAATAATACACAGAATCTATTCAGATCTGCCAGGCAGGTAACACCTTAACGGTTACAATACGTATATGATTTTCGGCATGCTGGTTAAAAGCAATACGCACACAGCAACAGACCAGACGCGGCTGATGCACACAGCCAACGAGCTGTGGTCAGATGGGCGGGCGGCACTTGCTGCTGATGCGGCACGCCACAGCGCCTTATTTGTCGGCGACCAGGTTGTATTGGCATGGCAAGGCATCATTCACAACCACGCCGACCTGCTGCAACAATGGTGTGGCGTTTCAGCGGCACAAGCCAAAGCAACAGACTCGGTCGAAGCAGCAGCTCGCCTATTATCGCTGCGCAATGATGCGGTGCTAGCACAATTTAACGGGCAGTTTGCATTTGCCTTGTACGATCACGCATCAGGTTCGCTGACGCTTGGTCGCGATCAGTTGGGTATTGGTACGCTGTATTACGCCGACCAGCCAGATGTAACCGTTTTTGCTACTCAAATTCGGCCGATTGCCCACCATCCTGCCGTCACGACGCGACTCAATTACGATGCTTTACAACGCTACCTCACTTTCAACTACAATCCGGGCTGGAGCACATTTTATACAGGCATTAAAAAAATCCGTCCCGCACACATCATTACTGTTTCTGCCGGCAATTTATCAGAACGTCGTTACTGGCAGCTCTCATTTGCACAGACTCAGCAAGCCGACGCCGTTGTCCATGCGGAACACATTCGCGAACTGCTAAAGTCAGCGGTAGCGATGCGCACATCGGCTGCACAATCACTGGGCATTTTTGTTAGCGGAGGGCTTGATTCGAGCACAGTTGCCAGCTTGAGTCGGGAAGCGTACGCTAAGCAATTGCACACCTTCTCATACCGCTGTTTGGGTAACACCTTTGACGAGTCGCATTACGCACGTATTATGGGATCGTATTGTGATGCGGTTCATCATGAGGTTTTGTACGCACCAGAAGACGTTCTCAATTCGGCCGAATTGGTCGTCCACATGCAAGAGCCTTTTGCCGATGTCGGTATCAATATGGCAACCTATCTGCTTGGACGCGTCGCAGCAACACAGATTGACGACGTATTTACTGGAGACGGCGGCGATGAGCTATTTGGCGGTCACCCGGTCTATGTAGCTGACAAAGGTGCCAGATTCATTGACTGGTTGCCACGCAGGTTGCAAACGCTGTTGTTTGCCCCTGCCTCACTTTTTGCCGATTCTGATCAGAAACTCACAACTCCGATCAAATTAAAACGGTTCGCTGAAAGCCTCTCGCATCCGGCTGAATTAGGCACGCAGCGCTGGCGAGCATATTACACGCTCAATGAACTACAGCGACTCCTGAATGCACCAATCGATGCCAACGCAATTTACGGCGACATTATCACGCTTAATGCAGAAGCCGACGGACACGATACCCTCAGTCGTTCTCTCTACGCCGATTTTCAATCAGTCTTGCGTTTTTCGTTGCGGCGCATGGATCTCGTCCGCTCTGTCGACATCACACCACACTTCCCATTACTTGATCACCGGCTGGTTGAATACAGCACGATGATTCCATCAAAATTAAAACTGCGCCGAATATCAGATGCGAAATATATTGAACGGGTAGCTGTTGAACCATTTTTGCCGCGTGAAATCGCACACCGCAAAGACAAGTTAGGTCATTCAATTCCATTCAAGAACTGGTTGCGTACCCATAAACGTGTACAGACCTTTGTGTTGGATAGTTTACACAGCACGCGTTTGTCGAATATCGGCATCGGCCGAACGATGATCGACACGATGTGGCAAGATCACATGCACCTGAGAAAAAACAATTCACACCGTCTTTGGGCTTTGACCGTCCTTGACTTGTGGTTAGCCAACAATCCCTTGACATGAGCCAAGATAAAGTAAAGCAGCACATTCTTGTTACCGGCGCATCCGGCTTCACCGGCGGACATCTCTGCCGTCGCCTGCTGGCAAACGGTCACCATGTTCGCGTGCTGGCGCGTCCTAACAGCGATTTGTCGGGCCTTTCCGGCGACAATCTGGAAATACACATAGGCGACCTTAGCCGACCGCTACCCGATCAACTTCTCGATGGCATTGATACGGTGTACCACATTGCGGCAGCGTTCCGGACAGAAGTCAGCACACAATATTTCTACGATACCAATGTCGGTGGTACGGAACGTTTGTTGGAACTGGCTGCACGCGCGGGAATCGGCCGATTTGTGCATTGCAGCACCGTGGGCGTATTAGGTGACATCAAAAACCCACCGGCTGATGAGACAGCGCCTTACAATCCGGGCGACGATTATCAAGCCTCAAAAGCCGTTGCTGAGCGCAACGCGCTTGAATTCTCACAGAAGCGCGGTCTACCGTTGTCAGTTGTGCGCCCTGGTGGTATATATGGCCCCGGCGACATGCGGTTCCTGAAAGTTTACCGCGCCATTAATCGGGGCGCATTCTGGCTGATCGGCGATGGCAACGTACAATACACGTTTATCCACATCGACGATCTCGTCGACGGTTTTCTGTTAGCCGGACAACTTGATCAAGCAATTGATGAGATTTTTATCTTGACCGGCGCAGAAATTGTTACAATCAGGAAATGGATTGAGTTGGTGGCTGCTGCGTTGGGCAAGCCGCCACCGCGACGACAAGTACCATTGTTGCCGGTGAAAATTGCTGCCCATGTCAGCAAAGCTGTCTGCACACCGCTAGGCGTTAAACCGCCACTCTATCCGCGTCGGCTAGATTTTTTCACAAAGGATCGGGCGTTTGATATTGGTAAAGCAAACCGTGTATTGGGTTTTCGGCCGAAAATCGACCTCGCTACGGGTGTCAAACAAACGGCCGATTGGTATCGCACCAACAACTACCTTTAACCGTGATGTGCAATGAGCGTACCAGAAGTATCCGTCACGCAACGTAAAAGTTTAGCCCCCACGACCTGGCAAGCCCGTATTGAGGCATGGCAGTACGTGTTGCTGGCTGCAATATGTGTTGTCAGTGGCGTGCTGCGCTTTTATAAACTGGGTGCATTCAGTTTTTGGCGCGATGAAATGTACACGATTCGCGATTCTGCTGGGGTCTTATCACGTCAAATCACCGATATGCCGTTGTCATTGGTGTTGACGCACCTCAGCCTGGAACAGTTCGGCACCTCCGAATGGAGCGCGCGACTGGCGGCGACTGTGATCGGCATCGCCACCATCATTCTGCTCTATTTCCCAATTCGTCGCTTGCTCGATGTGCGCGTCGCCCTGCTGACTATGCTATTGCTCGCGATTGTGCCCTGGCATATCTATTGGTCACAAAACGCACGTTTCTATACGTCATTGTTGCTGTTTTTCAACCTTGCTCTCTTCTGCTTTCATATTGGCATGGAAGAAGACAAGCCTGTGTATCTAATCGCTTCGCTTGTGTTCTTAGGGGCAGCGGTCATGGAAAGATTGGTCGCGCTCACGTTTGTACCGGTCGTCACATTGTACTGGGTACTGCTGTTTGTGCTGCCTTACGAGAAACCCGCAGGATGGCGCTGGCGCACATTCCTAATCTATATTATACCGGGATTGATCGTCGGTATTCCGTTCATGTGGCCGATTGTAAACAACCTGTCTGGTGCAATCTCAAACTTCAGCTTCATCAACAACAATCCTGTTTGGATTCTTGCCGGTGTCGTCTTCTACATGACGCTTCCAATCATTGTCTTGAGTTTGGCCGGTGCCTGGGTGCTATTTAAGGAACGCAGTCGCACAGGCTTGTTGCTGACAATCACAGCTACCATGCCGTTGCTCATCATCATGGCGGCTTCGTTAATCCAGTACAGCGCCAATCGGTACGCGTTTGTATCGCTGCCGAGCATCATTATTTTGGCGGCTGTTGCAGCGATTCGTTTGTTTGATTCCAGGACTAAAGATAATCGCGTATTGGTGTTGGCAGTGCTTGGTCTGCTTCTCATCGCACCGCTTGCGGATAATGCACTGTATTATCGCTATCAAAACGGCAATCGGCCGAATTGGAAGGCAGCATTCGCCTGGATTGAGTCACATATGGAATCTGACGATCTCGTCGCCGTTCCCGAACGATTGCTCGGTGACTACTATTTGCCCGGAAAAACCAAGGACGTTGCTGCCCTCAACCTGGCTGAAATCGCCGACGGTGATCAAACCGTCTGGTTTGTCGATGATCTCAATCTGGAATTCCAGCGCCCCCACGTGTATACGTGGCTCAACGATCAAGCTATCATCGACGCCATATTCGATGTCCACGTTCAGGCACGCAATTTCACGATGAGGGTACATAAATATGAACCCGCTACGCCTGCCGGCCCCTAAACGGCGTCAGCCAGCCCTAACTATTCGCGACATCTTCCTGCACCTGACCTTGCCCATTGGCCTGATCATGACCGTGTGGCTTATCTGGGGAGTCACAACAACTACAGTTGATGCCAACACAGATACAATGCGACCTACCGTTACCTTCGATTGTAGCGCGCCGGTACGCATCATGCCGCTTGGCGATTCCATAACACAAGGCTCCAATTCAGGTGTTACCGATTCAGACAAATGGATTTCATACCGCTATGATCTATGGCACAGCTTGCAACAGGCCGGTTACTATGTCGATTTTGTCGGCAGCCGAACAAACGGACAATATTACACCCCCATTGACGGCTTCGATCCGCATCACCAGGGTGCGCCTGGAGCCACCGCCAATACGACAGCCAACAGCGTCACCGGCTATTTAACCGACAATCCGGCCGATATTGTCCTGCTCCACATTGGGACAAACGATCTAAATGCCAATCCAAACAATACCAGCGCAGCCACTGTCGGGATCATTCTCAACAAAATAGACGTCGTCGACCCGGACATCGTCGTCGTGCTGGCCCGCATCATCAACCGCGTTCCCTTCAACGGAAACTGGACTATTTTCAACAACAATGTCGAAGCCATGGCGCTCGCTCGCATTGCAGCCGGCGACTTGATTGAAATCATTGATGTGGAAGTCGACGCAGGCTTGATCTATCAAATCCAGCCGGCCGGTGACATGAATGATGCGCTGCACCCGTTTCACACAGGTTACTCCAAAATGGCGCCGCAATGGAAACAGGGACTAGACACATTGTTACCTGTGTGCTTTATCGCACCGACCATTACATCGTCACCCGTGACCGAGGCTGCTGTTGATGAGCCTTATGTCTACGATGTGGAAACAGATGTAAATTATCCAGATCGGCCGACTGAATTCTCACTCACAGAAGCACCCAACGGTATGATCATCGATCCGGATACCGGTGTGATTAACTGGACACCTGCTGCTGCCGGGGCTTATTCGGTGACAGTCGAAGCACACAATGTTGTCGGCTTTGACACACAATCCTACACCATCGATGTCACCGCTTTCGAAGCACCGGCTATCACATCTACGCCGGTGATCACGGGTGTCATCGGCCGATCCTATACCTACGACGTCAATGCCACCGGCAATCCGACACCGACCTACTCGCTGACGACAAAACCGGCCGGAATGACAATTGACACGGTCACCGGCCTTATCTCCTGGCTACCAACCACAACGGGCGACCATGCTGTAACCGTCCAGGCAACCAACAGCGTCGGCAGCGATATGCAATCGTATACAATTGCCGTTTTTGCCGAACCGCAACTAGACCCCATACCAGACGATTCTGCGATTGTAGGCGACGAGTTTACGATAACGGCTACCGCCAGCGGCGTCCCTGCACCTACCTATTCGCTCGACAGCTATCCGGCAGGCATGACAATCGGAGCGACCGACGGCGTCATACAATGGACGCCGACTGCACCCGGAACAGTAGATGTCACCGTACGCGCTACGAACAGCGTGGGTACAGATACGACATCATTTCAAATCATCGTCTACGAAGCACCGGAAATCACGTCGCTGCCTATCATACTGATGCTGTATGGCGAAGAATATGTTTATCCTGTCGAAGCGACAGGAACACCGCCGCCAACGTTCACACTCACGGAAGCACCGAGCGGCATGACCATTGATGCAGCGGGAACTATCACCTGGCTGCCGGCCGCCTCCGGCATCTATGCCGTTACTGTAAAAGCCAGCAATTTGGCTGGTATCGACACGCAATCCTACATGCTGAGTGTATGGCAAGCACCGCAAATCAATTCAACCCCTGACTTAACTGCCGAAGTTGACATGCTGTATGCTTATGATGTCAATGCTGACGGCTATCCGGAACCAACTTATACGTTAACGGTTGCTCCAGCCGGCATGACAATCAATGCATCGGGATTGATTCAGTGGACGCCGACCACGCCGGGAACCGCTGCGGTGACGGTGCAAGCGAGCAATTCGGCTGGTAACGACACCCAATCGTTTACGCTGACTGTGCAGCAAAAACCTGAAATTACGTCATCGCCCGATGTAGTTGCTGAAGTCGATACGCTCTATGTCTACGAAGTCAATGCCGACGGCTATCCGGAACCGACCTTCACGTTGACAACAGCACCGGCAGGTATGACTATCAATGCATCGGGATTGATTCAGTGGACGCCGACCGCACCCGGCATGGTTGCGGTGACAGTCAAAGCAAGTAATTCGGCCGGTAACGATACACAATCATTTACGCTGACTGTGCAGCAGGAACCGCATATCACCTCCTCACCCGGCACCTACACTGAAGTCGGTATGCTGTATACTTACGATGTCAATGCTGTCGGTTATCCAGAACCAACGTTTTCATTACTGGCAGGGCCACCCGGTATGCAAATCAATGCTACCACAGGCGTCATTACTTGGACGCCGACTGCTTCGGGGCAAGTGTTCGTCACAGTGAAGGCAGCAAACAGTGCTGGTGAAACCACTCAGGAATTCACTATTGATGTCCATGATATACAGCAGTTAACCAACGTAATATTCATGCCGACAATATTCGCGTCGGGGCAGTGACCAAATTAACCTGCACAATCGCATGACCGATTCGGCCGAAAAAATCCGCATAGACAAACAATCGCTTTCTGACGCACTGCACAGTGAGCGACAAACTGCGCTGCAGCGCTACAAACTCAAAGCAGCAGGCAACGTTTCAGGATGGCGACTGCTTCACTTTGAACTTGCCATGCTGCTGCTCAGCAATCTCACCGGAGGTTTGGGCTACGCGCTGCGCAAAATAGTCTACCGCGGTTTGTTTGGCCAGGTCGGTGGTGGTCTGATTCTGGGCAAAGGCGTCGTCCTGCGCCATCCGGGACGCATGATGCTGGGCAACTGTGTCGCCATCGACGATTACACCTTACTCGACGCAGCGGGAACAGACCTGGCTGGTGTTACCATCGGTGACGACGTGATTATTTCTCGCAACTGCATCGTGCAGGGCAAGGTCGGCGCAGTGACTATCGGTGCAAGATGTGATATTGGACCGAATACCGTGATCACGTCGGTTGGCGGTGTAGAATTGGCTGAGTCCGTTTTGATCGCAGCTAATTGTTACATCGGAGGCGGACGTTATCACAACAATAATTTGCATCGGCCGATTCTCGATCAGGGCGTTTATTCGCTCGGTCCGGTCAAAATTGGGGCCGGATCGTGGCTCGGTGCCGGCGTGATTGTCCTTGACGGCGTGTCTATCGGTCAGGGATGTATCGTCGGTGCAGGCTCGGTCGTTACCAGGGATTTGCCCGACTATGCAGTCGCTGTGGGCGTACCGGCTCAAGTTAAACAGCTTCGCAGCCAATAATCCATGCCTTCTCCAATTGCCCATCTCGCTGTCGGTTACGTTGCCTATCGCATCGTTCGGCCGAAAAAACCAGTCGAACAGTCAGAACTGAGCTATCACAAAGCGACTATCCCGTTACTGGCGGCGACGCTTTGTCTGTCCATGCTACCGGATTTGGATATCTTGCCAGGAATTTTGGTCGGCAATTTCGGCCGATTCCACAATACAATCACAAACAGTGTCGTTGTCGGTCTAGGCATCTCCGCCTTCATTGGTGGAATCGGGCGCACAACGGGCTGGTATCGCTGGCGTCCGGCGTTTTTGCTGGCGTTGATCAGCTATCTGCTACACATTTTTATGGATTTCTCGACCGGTGGGCGCGGTGTCATGCTGCTGTGGCCCTTTTCAGCTGAACGGTTTACATCACCCATCCAACTATTCTATGGCGTTCGCTGGTCACAAGGATGGATCACCTGGCATCATCTTTGGACGGTCACTTCCGAGCTGGCTCTGTTAACCGCTGTCGTCGGTGCTGGAATCATAGCCCTGCGCTTCTGGCACATTGCGCAAGGTGACTAGCAACCAGTTCGCTGATTTTATGGATTTGAGGGGTTCCAGGAACGCCAGCATCCTGCTCACCAGTGATGCAGCAACCACGATGATCGCGCTCCAACTCAGAGATTTAGAAATTTGCGGTACGAGCGCGTTTACTCGCGTGAAAAATCCATCTACGATCGCGCCAAGTCGCAATTGAGACCGTTTTGCCTATGCCAACAATACGGGATGGGGCAGGAATTGCACGTCGACTAGCAAATCGCATTATAATGGTTCGGCTTTATAATCAAACGGTGCCTGTGTCAGGAGGGCGGAGCTTGCCCCGCTCTTGCTCATTAGCGCAGCATACAGTGATTTAACTCAGGAATAGCTTGAATGAAGTACGGTACGATATCGAACTTTTCTCTCAGACTCTTGCCACGGTTCGCAAAATAATGATTCGTTCAGCATTTCTTCATCGCCTAATCAATCACACACCGCTACGCAAATTGCTTAAAGACAATCAATATGTTTCACGTGCCTATTTCAACTATGTCTATTTGACATCCGACCCGTATCAGATTTCGAAAGAGCTCAGCAAAGAACCCGGAACAAACAAATACGATCAGGCATTCGCGTTGCTGAATGGCTATCACGCGAATAATGCCCTGGAGATAGGATGCGGTGAGGGGCTTTTGACCCATTATCTAGCAGAAATTTCTGACCAGGTGACAGCGTTCGACATCTCAGATCTTGCCATCCAGCGTGCACAAAAAGCCAATGACAACGCCACAAACATCCGTTATCTGCAGGGCGATGTAAGAGCAATCGAATTCGCGACAGGGGAATTTGATCTCGTGTTTTGTTCCGAACTCTTATCCTATTTCCCCAAAGAGCAATTGTCTGACATCGTCGAACGCATTATCGCATGGGTCGCACCTCAGAGCTATTTGTTATTGGTACATCATCGATGCCAAAATGATGATGATATGGGTCTGGCATTGAAGGAATTCGGGGCGCGAACCATTCACAACACGTTTATCGAATGCTCTGGGTTTGTCACGGAGGGAGATGAACTGTCGCCGTGGTATCGTTTAACGCTACTCCACAATACGGCGCAAACCAGATGAGAGAAAAATTGCTCAAAGGGCTGCAAGAAAGCCCCAATGAAGCACGGCGCTTGTTAACTCAACGTTATCCACCTTTTGTCACGGCGCTTCGGCCGAAACCAACCTGTGACGAAATCCCCGTGTTTATGTTTCACACAGTGCATCGGCCGAATTTCGCTGCGCAGCTCGCCTATCTCAAAGCCAACGGCTACCAGACCGCAACCTTGTCGCAATTCATGGCGTTTCTGCAAGGGACGTGGCAACCAGCGCAACCGACTGTCCTGCTGACATTCGATGATGGCGACATCAGTTGGTACGACACCGCCTTACCGCTCCTGGAGCAATACAGCTTCACAGCAACTGGTTTCGTCGTACCAAACTACATCAAGGCAGAACCACAAAGGCGAACAGGCGCAAAAACGTGGCTATCCTGGCCTGAACTGCGTGCGATGGAGCGGAGCGGTGTATTCGATATCCAATCACACAGTCATTATCACGCACAGGTCTTTATTCGGCCGAAACGCATCGATTTTTACCATCCCGGTTTCGACGCCAACCCGCTCGGCCTCGACATTCCCTGGCTGAATGACGGCACACAATTCACCAACCAACTGCGCTGGGGCACACCGATTTACATGTATGCGCCCCAGCTTGCCGGTCAACCGCGCTATTGTGACGACCAGCATGTTCGCCAGGCCTGTGTCGCATATGTGAACGACAACGGTGGCATCCATTTTTTCGAGCAACCTGACTGGCGTGAAACATTGACAACCGTTTTCAAATCAGCACAGCGTGCGTCTCAACCGACTTTTGCGCCTGAAAGCGAGACACGCGCATTGATCAGCGTCAATCTGGCGCGGTCAAAGTCAATCCTCGAAGAAAAACTCGACAAACCGATCACGCATTTGTGCTATCCCTATGGCACCGGCAGCGATATGGCCGTTCAGATCAGCAGCGAACTCGGCTATGAAAGCAATTTCTGGGTGGAAGTGCCTGGCAGACGAACCAATCGGCCGAATCAATCCCCGTTTTTCATCCCCCGCCTCAAGGACGACTACCTCATGCGCTTGCCTGGTACAGGACGGCATTCACTCTCCTCGGTTTTTATGCGCAAACTAAAACGCCGCGCACAGGCGCTCGACACCTACTGATGGAACCAATCACAATCGGCATCATAAACTACAACGGCCTGACAACCCTGCCGCAAACGATTGAATCACTGCGTTTACTCGACTACCCAGCCAAAAACGTCATCGTCGTCGACAATCAATCGACAGACGGCAGCTACGAATGGGTGATCGACAACTGCCCCGATGTCACCGCACTGCGCATGGATAGGAATATCGGTCCCAACTACGCACGCAACGCCGTTTTGGCTCGCGCCACAGGCGAGTACGTCTTCTTGATGGACAACGACATCGTCTTCGAACCCGACATGCTGGCGCATCTCGTCAGCATCATGGACGAGTTGCCCGACGCGGCTGTCGCCCATCCCGAATTTGACGATCCGGCTGTGCCCGATGTCCACCACTACAACGGCGGCTGGATCCATTTCGTCTGTGCCTTGATTGCGCGCGAAAAGCCGAATCCGGCTCTGCCGCGACCGCGTTATGAACCATTCGACGTAGTGGCCGGGGCAGCCATGCTGCTACGACGCGAGATTGCGCTGCAGCTCGGTGGTTTCGATGAAGATTATTTCATCAATTGGGACGATGGCGACTTCATGGCGCGGGCGACGACGGCCGGCTATCAATGCATCAATGTTCCCGGCACAATTGCCCTGCACAAAGGCAAGTATCGCGGCACGTCGCACGTTTACCGCCAGGTGCGCGACCGCTGGCAATTCATTCTCAAACTGTATAGCTGGCGCACGTTGCTGCTGATCTGGCCGATGCTGCTACTGTTCGAGTTGTCGCAAATGGCGCTGGTCACGCTCAAAGGAGCCTTGCGCGATTACATACGCGCCAATTTCGATGTGCTACGCATGCTGCCGCACATACTGGCGAAACGTCGCCGCTTCCAGCGCATGAAAACAGTGCGCGACCGCGACTGGCTTCATGCGGGTGAAATGTATGTGCCAGATACATTCGTGAATCATGGCTTGTTGCGTCGCCTGTATCGCGCCTACAACGGTATCTTTAACGCGTATTGGCGGCTGATACGCCCGCTATGCTGAATCTGGTGATCGTGATCGACACGTATCTGCCGCGACTCGGCGGTGCGCAAAAAAACGTGCAGGCCATCGGCCGATTTCTGGCTCAAAACGGCTACACTGTTACGGTCCTCACACGCCGTCTACCAAACACAGTCAAACGCGAAGCCATGGAAGGTGTCGCCGTACGTCGCTTTGGTTACTTTCCGCTGCGCATTGTGTCCAAGCTGCTGTTTGCGCTGAGTGCAATGGCCTATTTGATTCGGCATGGAAACTCGGCCGATGCCATCCTCGTCGCCCCCGTTTACTACTGGCCCGACCTGTTGCCCACATTCATTGCATCACGTCTGACCCGCACGCCGTTTATCGTGCGCACGACGATGGCAGGGTCGCTCGACTATTTGCTGGGTGAGAACCACGCAACTGGCGCAGAACGGCTCAAGCGCATTGTTCTCCCGGCCAGCTTGTGGCGGCGCATTTTTGCCAGCGCGGCCAGCATCACGACGCAATCTGCGCCGATTCAAGCCCACGCACAGCAGTTGGGACTCGATAATGCGATTATGGTGTACAACGGCGTCGATACCGAGCGGTTTAAGCCAGTTTCGGCCGAAAAACGCCAGCAACTCCGTTCAAAACTCAACCTGCCCGTTGACAAAACAATCGTCATCACCACGAGTCGCTACGTCGCGGCCAAAAATCTGATCGCCCTGCCCCGCGCCGCCGCACAACTCGATTCCAACGTTTTTTTCCTGATCCTGGGCGCAACACAGGACCAGCAGCAGAGTGCGACCATCAAAAACGAGTTGACAGCATTCATCCAAGAAAACAGTCTGACCGAATGTGTGGCATTGCGCGATGATGTGGCCAATGTCGCCACTTATTTGCAGGCAGCCGATCTATTTGTCCTGCCGTCGTATTTTGATGAAGGTATGTCCAACGCTGTGCTGGAAGCGATGGCGTGTGGCTTACCGACGATTTGCAGCGATTTACCTCAGTTGCGCGCGATGTTTCCCGACGATCTCGGCCGATTCTTCAACCCTGACGATTCGGCCGAATTGGCGCAGGAAATCCAGAGGTTGATCGATTCGGCCGATACTCGCCACGACCTCAGCATCAAACTCGCCCACCTCGCCCGCACGCGCTACAGCATCGAACAATCTGCCGCGATGTACGCCAAGTTGATCCGCACCTGATACAATGTCATCCCGTTCCAAGCTACGCATCGCATTCAACCTCTACATGGCAGCCGACGCCCGTAGCGCGGGTGTGCAACAGTCGATCCGCGTCTGCGCGGCATTGGCCCAGGCAGGCGCATCGGTCACGCTGCACCTCTGTACCGGCACTTTCAGCAGCAAGCAGGACGTCCTCGATTTCTTCGGCTTCGAAGCGATACCGACGCTGGACATTCGCTTTTACGCCAATCCATTTTCGGCCGAAAATGCATATCCTTTCGCCGCTCCGACTGGTGCATTGGGTGTTGCGCTCTGGGGCTTGTTGTTTCATATCTGGCGGGTGGTGAAACTGGTCTTTTCGGCCGAAAAGCACAACTATGACATCCTCTGGCTGCGCGGTGAACGCTTCCCGCTATTTTACCTGCTCTTCAAGCGCTTTTTTCCATTTCGCTGCATCTACGAATTTCACGAGATTGGTTACCTCAATCACGTGCCGGAACGCGAACTGCTGACAACCCAGCCGCGCTTCGACTTTGCGCGCTGGATTTACCACAATGCAGACGGCATCATCGTTATTTCGGAAACACTGCGTCAGCTACTCACAGCCAAATGGGGGCGCGTATCACCGCTGACAGTCATTCCATCTGGTGCAACCCTGTTTGAAAGTAGCCCGCTCCCACTGGGCAAGCCGCTACACGACATCTATTTTGTCGGCAATTACTATTATTTCAGCGGTTTGGACGTCGCCATTCAGGCATTGGCGCTGGTGCCAGAGGTGACTTTGCACATCGTCGGTGGCGGTGGCACAGGCGATCCTGATTACGAACGGATTCGCGCATTGGTGACGACATTGCATCTGGACGAGCGCGTCATCTTCCACGGCTTTGTGCCACCGTACAGGCTGCCAGCGTTGTTTGCGCGTGCCGACTTGCTCGTCATGCCGCACACGGGCGCGATTCGCGCAAAATACTTCGTCTCGCCGTTGAAGCTGTTTCAATACATGAGCGCCAATCGGCCGATAATCGCCTCAGACCTGCTCACCGTGCGCGAAATCGTGAGCGACGGCGAAGACGCCTTGCTCATCCCACCCGAAAATCCGGTTGCTTTGGCCGCAGCCGTGCAACAATTGATGCAAGATGGCGCATTGGCACGTAAAATTGCGGCCAATGCATACAGTAAATCACGTAGCTACAGCATGGAACAACGCGCCACACAAATGTTAGCATTCTTTGATCCAGCCCACGACGATGCAGCAGATTTTGCGTTTCTGGCGGGAAAATTACTGTCTGGACGCGTGTATCCGGAATTTTTCCAGTTTCGGCCGAATGCCCACGTGCTCAACGTCGGGTGCGGTCTAGGTCCGCAAGCTATCTCTTACAACGGACAGTACGCGGCAATGGTCGGCGTCGACATCAATGCAGACCGGCTTGCATTGTCGCAGCAAGCAATCGCCGCCCGGGGCATCGACAATTACACGACGCTGCAAGCCAACGTCGAACACATACCGCTTCCCGACGCCACATTTGATCACGCCATTGCCATCGACATCGCTGAACACGTCGAAGATCCGCGGCAACTGTGCCGCGAGATCAATCGCCTGCTTAAACCAGGAGGAGAGCTGCTGATTACCTTTCCGGCGATGCACGATTTTTACACCGGTTTGGCGCACACAATCGGCCGAATCGTATTCAATAAAACGCCAAAACGGGAGCCGCCCGTCTGGGATCCAGACTGGCACAATCAGCGCATGCCTCTTGACGATTGGATTCAATTGGTCGAGCAATGTGGCTTTAGACTACAGCGATCACGAGCCAGCACGTTGTTTCCGCCGCTGCACTTGTACGGAGTGCCGCGTTTCTGGTTTAGTAACGAGGCAATTCACACGGTCGATAGCAAGCTGTGTCACTGGCCCGCTTTGAAGTACAGGGGGCAAACATTGGTCTGTGTTTTTACGGCACATGCTGCCTAAATCGAGTGTTTCGATGACGATCTGGAAGCGAACAAAAACTGCAATCCGCAACCACATGCCAGAAGTAGTCACGCCTTTGTTTAACATTGTGCGTCACCCATCGGACACGCTTGCCGGGTTGCGCTTTGTCTTTTCGGCCGATGCGGGAACAATTCAACAACGTGCCGCCATCGCCTGGCAGACCTACCCCATATCCGACGCGATTGATTGTCGCCATCGCCAACGCGAAACGTTCGCGTTCATGCAGGCAATCGCGTCTCTACGCGCTGATACCCCTGGCTGTATCGTCGAGGCAGGTTGTTTTCTAGGGGGCAGCAGTGCCAAATTCAGTCTGGCGACTGCCCTGGCAAACCGTCGATTGGTAATTTTTGATTCGTTTGCCGGTTTACCACCGACAGACGACGACTACGACAATGATATATTTGGTCATGATTTAGCCTTTACATCGGGAAAATATGCTGGCGCATTACCCACTGTGAAGAACAATATAGAGTTAAATGGCAACATCGCCGTCTGTGAATTTGTCCCGGGATGGTTTGAAGATACAATGCCCGGTTTTGACGAGCCAATCGCCGCTGCCTATCTCGATGTCGATCTGGCATCTTCAACCCGCACGTGTCTCAAATATCTCTATCCGTTACTGTCTCCCGGCGGCTCACTTTTCTCCCAGGATGGGCACATTCCCGCCGTGATCGACGTATTCAACGACACCGCTTTCTGGGAAAACGAGGTTGGTTTTCCAAAACCGATGGTTAAAGGAGTTGGCAACCAGAAGCTGCTCCAGATCATCAAGCCAATTGACTAAGCCATAACCAACAAGGCTGCGAAGCGCTCTTGAAATAAATCTGATGAAGAAATGGCTCATACCCGTTATTTTGATGCTGGGTGGCATGTGTGTTGCCCTGATCATCGTCGAAATTGGCGTACGCATCATGGCGCGCAATACACCTTACACGGTGATGGCGCCCAACGCGCGCTGGGAATTCGAACCGGCACCTGGGGCGATGCCGGGCATTGAGGGCGTGTCTGTCTACTCGATGAATGCGGATGGCGTGCGCGGCGACCCGTATGATCCGGACAACGAGAACATTTTAGCCATTGGCGGTAGCACGACACAAGTCCGTTACCTCGACGACAGCGAAGCATGGCCGTATCTCGTGCAGCAGAACCTCAATGCCGCAGGCGCAGAGCCTCCTATCTGGGTTGGCAATATCGGCCGATCTGGTCATGGCATCGTCGAGCACATCTATCATTTGCGCTATTTCGTGCCGCAATACGATATTGACACGGTGTTGCTGATGGTTGGCGTCAACGACATGCTGCCAGCCTTGTACAATCCCGACACGTATGATGCGGCAGCCGATACGCCTGAGCAATTCGGCCGAATCTGGGACAATGCCTTCTCCACGCGCCCGCTGTACGACAGAGACGTACCGCGCCCTTTCCCGACCAATCTGGCGCTATGGAATTTGGGCGAAAAGGTATGGTGGCGCATTGAGCAGATGCAGCAGGCGCAAAATGCGCTCGCCGAAGACAGTGCCGGCGAAAACTACATCGTGCGTCGCGCACAATTGCAGGCCGCTCCCGAAGTCATCGATACGTTGCCCGATTTAACCGCTGCCCTCGATCAGTACGAGCGCAATATGGATACGTTTATCGACGAAGCAGAGGCACAGGGCATTCGGCCGATTCTCATCACGCAACCTTACGTCTGGAGCGAGAACATTTCGGCCGAAGCAGAGGCATTGCTCTGGATGGGTCGTGTCGGCGCAGCCGAAGCACCCACCGCCCGCTACACACCGGCGGCACTCGCCAGTGGCATGGCGCAATTCAACCAGCGCCTGCTTCAGGTCTGCCAGGAACGCGACGTCGAATGCATTGATCTCGCCGCCGCCATCAACGGCGTTGAAGCTTATTTTTACGACGATGTTCACTTCAACGAAGCCGGTTCTCAAGCCGTCGCCGATGTGATTTCATACGCGCTGAAAGAGTAATGAGCAGGCTATACGGCTCTTTTACGTTCTGATGCTTCGATCTACAGTATAATTACGTGAATTTTGAGTATCCTATCAATACCTTGGCAGATGAATTTGCTACTATCTACATGAGATTCTGACCGTCGACCAGAGCACATTCATCAATCTTTATGTCACATAACGTTTCATCTGCCGCTCAAGCCGCGCTACAAGACACAATCGCACAATATGACCCGATCATCGGGATTATTTCGCCGCCCCGCTGCAGTGCCACTGCCTTCGCGCGCGTCTTTTGGCAGCACCCCGCCATTCGCTACTATGCTCATGAGCCTTTCGAGGTGACGTATTATCTCAATGAGGACGTTACTACCGTTGCGCAGCAGCTTGACCAACCGCTTGACCTCGCTGCACTTGAGGAAGCTAGGCAATCTCGACGGCGCACACAGCCATTTGTACCGGCACGTACTGACCAGCAAAACCATCTACCCTGAGGATGAGTCTATTCCACCACTCGAGTGGTTTCCAACCGAACACGGCTGGCGCGACTATGTGATGCACTGTTTGGAAATCTACCGTGAGATCCGCAACGATACACGGCGAATCGTCAGCTAACAAAATGAACGAAAGTTGAGAACTAAATGGATGCTCTCTGCCTGCCAGATTGAGTCAACTTGTCCAATACCACATAACCGCATTTTGGTTACAATATGTTCGCGAAATCAAAAAAACTCAATTAAGAGGAAAAAACATGCCATTCCTGAGATCATTGTGGGAATCATGGAAAAAAGTCGGGCGCGTCATCGGCGACTTCATTGCCCGCGTCATTCTCACCCTGTTTTATTTCACTATCTTCCTGCCTTTCGGCCTGGTGGTGCGCTTGTTTAGCGATCGTCTGGACAGCAAAGAATGGCGTGCCCCCGCATGGGATGAGCGCAAGACCACTGATTTGACCATCGAAGACACGAGGAGACAGTCCTAATGTTCATACTCGGCATTAGCTGTTACTATCACGATTCTGCTGCTGCCCTGCTCAAAGACGGCCACCTCATTGCGGCGTCAGAAGAGGAGCGTTTTTCGCGCATAAAGCATGACTACGGTTTTCCCCATCAGGCGATCAAGTTTTGCCTGGAAGAAGCCGGAATTACCGCTCACGATCTCGATTACGTCGTTTTTTACGAAAAGCCGCTCAAGAAATTCGAGCGGATATTGATGACAACGCTGCAGATGTTCCCACAGTCATACGCCGTCTTCCGCGAAGCGATGGTGGCGTGGTTCAACGAAAAGCTGTGGATTAAAGCTGAAATTCTGACTGAACTCGACATACCAAATGAGAAATTGCTGTTTGTCGAACACCACTTGAGCCACGCGGCCAGCGCGTTTTTCTGTTCACCGTATGACGAAGCCGCTATCTTGACGATTGACGGGGTTGGCGAGTGGACAACAACGACGCTGGGTTATGGCACCGCCAATTGGCAATCGCCGCCTGCACATGGCTGGCGCGACGATTTCCAACTGGGGCGCGAAAACAAAATCGACCTGTTCAGCGATATTCGTTTTCCCCATTCGCTCGGCTTACTCTACTCTGCATTCACAGCTTTTCTCGGCTTTCGCGTCAATAATGGCGAGTACAAAGTGATGGGCATGACACCGTACGGTCGGCCGAATCGCATAGAAGACGTGTACAAGCTGATCAAAGTCGGTGATGACGGCAGTTTCCGACTCAACATGGACTATTTCGCGTTCCACAGGTCGACCAAAACGACATTCAGCAAGAAGTTTGTCGAGCTATTTGGTGAGCCACGCGTCCACGATTCCACCTTCTACACGCCAACAACGCATCCTCAGAAAGATCATCCAGACTGGAACGATGCCATCGCCAATACCAATCAGGTGTACGCAGATATTGCAGCCAGCATACAGCGCGTGACTGAAGAAACCATCCTGAAGATGGTCAATCACCTTCACGAACGGACTGGCAGCAAGAATTTGTGCATGGCCGGTGGTGTTGCGCTCAATTCAGTGGCAAATGGTCGCATCTTGCGCGAATCGGCTTTTGAAAATGTATACATCCAGCCAGCAGCCGGTGATGCAGGCGGTGCGCTGGGCTGTGCATTGTACGTCCACCACGCGCTGCTCAACAATCCGCGCGAGTTTGTGATGGAACACGCTTACTGGGGCAAATCATATTCGGCCGAACAGATCACGAGCAACATCAAGGCGGCCGGTCGCACTTACGAATACAGCGACGACATCGACAAGCTTGCCCATATGATGGTCGACGATATGTTGCAGGGCAAAGTGATCAGCCTGTATCAGGATCGCTTCGAGTGGGGACCCCGCGCGTTGGGCAACCGCTCCATTCTGGCCGACCCGCGCAGCGCGGAGATGAAAGAGATTGTCAATGCCCGCATCAAATTCCGCGAGCCGTTCCGGCCTTTTGCACCTGTTGTACTCGAATCCGAGGCCGCCAATTATTGGGACGGCATTGACGACGCAGCCGGAACGTACGCGCTGCGCTACATGTTGGCCGTTTATCCCGCCAAGCCGGAGATGGGGCAGAAGATTCAAGCTGTGACGCATGAAGGCGGTAGCGGTCGCCTGCAGACGGTGCGCCGAGAATGGAACCCGCTCTACTATCGCGCCATCGAACTGTTTGGTGAAGCGACTGGGGTACCTGTATTGCTCAACACCAGCTTTAACCTGCGTAGTGAACCGATAGTCAACACACCGCTCAACGCATTGAACACATTCGGCCGAAGCGATATCGATACCCTCTACATCGACGGCCATATTGTTAGAAAATAGGGGAACTGTATGAAAAAATTCTTGCGCATGATGGGAGCCAACTTCGAAATAGTCGGTGAACTGTTGTCCTTTCTCTGGAAACAAAAACTGTATTGGTTGATTCCAATGGTCTTTTTGCTGCTGGTGTTTGCACTGTTTGTCATCTTTGCAACCGCGTCCGGCATTGGGCCGTTTATTTACACTTTGTTCTAACAATCCCTCATCCCAGGCCCCTCCTGTTGGGAGGGGCACTTTCATTCCCGCTTGTGAGAGGATATGGGTGGGGCATCCACCCCGTAGCATAATTCCGCAACCACCTCGCATGAGGTCCAAAGAACTGATCCCCGACTGGCTCCGAGAGCATTCATTTCAACGCCTGTTTAAGAATTCCGGCTTGCTGCTGGCCGGTGAAGGCGTGTCGTCTGTCCTGAGCCTGATTTCAGTTGCGATCACGACTCGAACGCTGGGCGCAGAAGCATTCGGCGTATTGGTGCTGGTCCAGACATATGTCTATCTGATCGACCGGCTAGTCAATTTTCAGCCGTGGCAGGGTTTGATCAAGTACGGTGCCGAAGCGCTTGACGCGCGCGACATGCCGCGTCTGACAGGACTGGTGAAGTTGGGGACGTTACTTGACATTTTCAGTGCTGTACTGGGGGTCATCGTCGCGTTGCTTGGGGCGGCCCTTTTCGGCCGAATCCTCGGTTGGGACGACCGCACCGTGCAATTAACCTTGATCTACGCCTGGGTCATCGCCATCAAATTGGTCGGGACACCGACTGGTGTATTGCGCCTGTTCGACGCATTTCACTTTTTCGCCATCCAGAATGCAGCAGCAGCGCTGGTCAAACTAATTGCAATCGCCGTTGCCGCTTATCTCGGCGCTGACCTGTTTGGATTCGTCATCGTCTGGGCTGCAACGGATGCGCTGGGCTTTGGCATCCTCGTCATTGCCGGTCAGGTGGAATTGTATAGAAAAGGATTATGGCACTGGTGGCGCGTCCCTATCGGCGAATGGCGACCTTTCATTCGATTCACTGTCTGGACCAATTTATCATCGACGCTCGACATTCCAGTCAAACAGCTCGATGTCTTCATCGTCGGTGCGGTCGTTTCACTCGAAGGCGTCGCTATTTACAAGATTTTCAAGCGCACCGCGCACGTATTCACCCAATTGGTCAATCCGCTCTATCAGGCAATTTACCCTCAATTTTCAGAGATGGTGGCGCGCGGTGAGTATGCTGGCGCATCGAAGATGTCCACCCGTCTCGGCGCAATTTTCACAATCATTGCAACGCCGATTGTGCTATTGATTGCGGTAACATCGCAATGGTGGCTGGCGTTCTTTGGCCCTGAGTTTGCAGAAGAATGGCACGTGTTTACGCTGTTTCTGATCATTGCTGCGTTTGGTGTAGCATTTATCAGCATCCATCCATTGTTCACTGCCATGGGCTATGTCAAGCAAAACTTCGTCATCCTCGGCGTAGCAAATGGCATCTATGTTGTCCTGGCTCTGGCACTTGGCTCAATGCTCGGTCTACTTGGAATCATACTGGCGTATGGGGTCCAAGTCGCACTCGTTCTTCTGCCTAAATACATCATCATTCGCCGTCGTATCCAAGCACACGTAACGGCGGCGCCTCTGTAGATTATGCGGATTCTCATCGTCAACAAACACGTCCAGGATGTCATCGGCGGCAGTGAAATACACAGCGATATCGTCGCGCGGGAGTTGCATGAACGCGGCCATGATATCCTGTACGCAGCATTGAGTGCACAACGTGCCGCGTATGATGTACCGTATCGTTGTGTCGGTGTGGAGAGACCATTTGTAGCTACTTTTGCGAAGATTGTGCGCGACTTTCGGCCGAAAATCATCTTCTGGGAAGTCAACAAGCGCAATCTACTGACTGCTACGCTCATCGCCAAACGGTATCGCTGCAAATTTGTCTTCCACATCTCACATGTCAGCGACACCAAACGCTGGATTGCCGTTGGCACGCGCGTCTTCAATGGCGTTGATCCGGACGCACCACTGCCACAACGACTGATGCAAACCATTAAATATCTGCAATGGCCTGTGCGCAGCGCGTGGAATTACAACAGCTACTACCTGATCGATGGCGCTATCAGTACTCAGGCGGATCTGGCACGCAAGATTCCGGTGCCATTGGAGCGCACCATATACATGGCCGTTCCCACGGATGCAACGCCGATGTCGTGGCCGCGTCCGTTTATTTTGTGGGCCGCACGAATTCAACGCAAGAAAAATCCAGAAGCGTATATTGGCTTGGCGCAGCGATTGGAGTCAAGCGGCATCGACTTCTTGATGGCCGGCGAAATTCAGGACGATCAGTACGCTTTTTTGCACGACAGTTCGCAGTTACCAGCCAATTTTCACTATCTCGGTTTACTCGAACCTGAACAAGTCAACGGCCTGCTCGACAACGCGCTGTTTTTGGTGCATACGTGCGATCCCGAAGGATTCGGCTTGATCTTTGTGCAGGCATGGCTGTATGGCAAACCTACCGTCAGCCTGTACCACGATCCTGAGGGTTTGATCGGCAAGCATCGATTTGGCTTCTTGAGCGGCTCAGAGCAACAGCTCGAGCTTGATACCAACCGCCTGATCGAGGATGCTGACTTGAGGCAGCAGATGGGCACGCGCGCACGCGACTATGCCCAAACGCATTTTACGACCGAAGCAAACGGTACAGCAATCGATCAATTTTTGCGGGAGATAGCAGCGCAATAATGCTTGAAGTGACCGAAATCGGCCGAATTGAACAGTTCAAAGGCAGCCGTTTGCGACAACCCGACGGTGTCACCCCCTTCAAGGATGGTTGCATCATCGTCGCCGATGGCGGTAATGATCGACTGTGTTTGTTTGACCACGACGGTAACGGTTTGCGCACAATTGGCACGCACGGCTACGGTCGTTACGCATTTAAGGAGCCGGTAGCGGTCAATGTCGCGCCGGACAGACGAATTTTCGTCAGTGATTGGCACAACCATCGCGTCGTGGTTTTTGATGAGGCGTTGAGCTACGTGACTGAATTCGGCCGATATGCACCGCCAGCAAACGCCAGCAAACTGTACCGCCTGGCAACGTTTTTTCAACTCCTCACCTTTCAAGGCAGCTACGTCGAGCGATTTCACACAGAGTCGCACTTAAGTCAGCGCCCGAAATACAGCTTGCGGCAGGCAATTGCCGGGTGGCGCTACTGGTCCAAGCGACAAGGTGGCGCAGCGGCAGGAGTAAGGGCTATTTTTGCGGACGACGAGCGCTTGCTCAAACCAAACGGGGTCGCGTTTGTCGGTGACCGCATCGTCGTGACCGATAAAGACGCCCGCTGCATTCTCTGGCTGGCCTGGGATAGACAGCAGTTACGACAGGTCGATCTCTGGACTGGACCGGACCGTGATGTCGAATTCGGCCGATTGGGTAATGTACTAGGCTACAAAGACGATTCGCTGTTCGTCTGCGATGAACGTGCTCACGTGATCTGGCACATCGACCTGGCGCAACACGGTTTCAGCGCAGTCAAAGGCGAAGACAGCGGCACAGGCGTCTTTCTGCCGTTTTCATGCGCGGCCATCGACGATCATCTGCTCGCGGTGTGCGGCGGACTCAATTTTCAGATCATCGATTTGCGCACGCAGACAGTTGTCTACTGCTCACCATCGATCGGCGAGTTGCATAGTATCGCCTATGAACCATCAACCAAGCGACTGATGATCTGCAATCGCAGCGAGCATCGAATTGACATCTATCGCGTCACACTCGCATAAGCGATGAAAAAGCTATTTGGCATCACGCTGGGATTGTTGTTTGGCCTGTTGCTGGCGTTCATCCTGCTGGAAGGCACGGTACGCCTGATGGGCACTGAAGACGCCGACGGCAACTTCACAGTGCTCAACCGGCAACTTAAACCGTATCGATTGCCCATTCAGGCCGTTGAAGAACAGGTGGCCGCGTACCAGGCTTCAGATTCGTCCTATGTCATTTATGATGCTGAACTGGGCTGGACCCATCGGCCGAATAGTGCGTCGCAAAACGGCAATTATCTCTACAACAGTCAGGGAGTGCGCACCGGGCCAGACCGGCCCGTATTTTCGGCTGAATCTACTGAAGATGTACTGCGGATTGCGTTGTTCGGCGATTCATTTGTCCACGGCGACGACGTTCCGTATGAGGCGACATGGGCCTATTATCTCGAACAGTCGCTTGCCGAAGAAGGTGTCGCGGTCGAAATCCTCAACTTTGGCGTCGGCGGTTATGGCATCGATCAAGCATACTGGCGCTGGCAGACCGCAGGCAAAGCCTTTACCCCTGACCTCGTCCTGTTTGGATTTCAGCCCACCGACGTGTGGCGCAATGTAAACATCCTGCGCCCGTTGAACATCGTCGGCGGCGGTCTGCCCTTTTCCAAGCCGCGTGCCGTCCTTGAACAAAGCGGATTGCGGGTTCTCAATCGCCCGGCATTATTGCCAGAAGAAGTACCACAAACGATGCGCAACATCGACACATGGCCCCTTGTGGAATATGAATGGTTTTATGACGAAGATGATTTTAGCGGACGCTGGTGGCAGCGCAGTCGCGCACTGGCGCTGCTTGCCGAGCTAATCGCCGAAAGCACAGGACAAACGGTTGCTGAAGAAGCGGAATGGTACGCAATTTCGGCCGAACCGGCGCAACTGACGACCGCCATCATCGATGAGTTCGCTACCGAAGTTGAAGCCACAGGCGCACAATTCGCTATTGTTCATTTGCCCAAATGGTCCCACGTCGATATGATTCGAGACGGTACAACCCTACCCTACATCGATTTGCTCGACACGCTCAAAACCGACTACACAACCATTGATCCCGGCCCGGCCCTGGCGCTGGCGGCGGAGGAACACGGCATCGAAAACGTCTTTATTGCCCACTATGCGCCGCTCGGCAACCAGATCGTCGCCAATGAGCTGGCAAACTGGCTCCTCAACAATGAAAACTGAGCACGAACTCGCTGCATTCCTGCACTTCGGCTACTTGCCCAAAGTCCCTGAAGGATGGCAAACGGAACCCTGGGCACAACCATCGCCAAAGATCGAAAGCGATGATATTAGACTATTGGCAAAAATCGGGGTAGATAAGCTGCGCTTTGGCTTTGCCGACGTCAGCGGTTCGAACCACATCGTACCGCTCAGCGGCGGGCTCGACTCACGGGCAATTCTCGCATTCCTGCTTGAAGCAGGATTGCACGACGATGTCGTCGCCATTACGTTTGGCGCCGATAACCTCTACGACTACGAGATTGCCCAGAAGGTGGGCAGAGCGACCGGTGTTCGTCACGAATTGATCGATTTGACCACGCTTCAGCTGACTCAATCCCAACTTGAAGACACAGCGCGCGAGGTTACCAACTGGACCTATTTACTCGATTCAGTCGTGAACAGGGTGATTTGCAACCGATTCGGCCGAAATGCAACCTACTGGAGTGGATACATGGGTGATCCATTGGATGGCTCACAACTGTTTCAGGAGGAAAGCGCGACATGGCAACAGGCTCTTCGCGCATTCGCCAGGAGCAACCACTATGCCCGCAGCATCAAACTGACGCCTGAAGACTTTCAGCCAGAAAATGCCCTGCCGCAAAGCCCATTTTTGCCTGTCGAAATTCTCGGCTATGATGATCAGATCAATTTTGTTGTGCGACAGGAATCATGTATTCGCCCCCTTGTATTGCCAAAGGGTTATGATTACCGCACTCCATTTTTGAGTCCCGAATGGGTTCATTTCATACTCGGCGTTCCCCGGCAATTCAGATTTGCGGAACAGATGTACAGGCAGGTTTTACCAGAGGCGTTCCCTGATCTATTTGCCCTCCCAGTCAAGAACAATCTCGGTTTGACGCTGAATGCGCCGCGCTGGCGCTATCACTTGCGCCGAATCCGGCTCGGCTTGCAAAAAAGCGCGAATCGTCTCGTGCCACAGGTAACGTGGCCAACATTGCCAACACTTAACTATCTCGACCTCGACCGCATTTTACGTCAGGATGGACATTGGCAGGACCTGTTTTACACCAACCTGCGCGAACTGAGCCAGCTCGATGCGATTCCGTGGCTCGACATCGAAGCGATTTGGCAACAACACCAAAAGCGTCAAGCCAACCACAGCTTCGCCCTGCGTGTTTTGCTTAGTCTGGCTGTTTACCTCAAAGTTAGATGAGTTGCGCGTCATCTCACGGTTTGTCTTTACCCCGCACGGTGCTACACTTTTGCCATGCAACGTGTTATCCGCAACCTGCATAGCAATGTCGTAGCGTGGATCGCTTCCATCGCTGCGGCCCTGTTTGCATTCTGGTTGTATTTCCCCAAGATTCACCCCGGCGTCGGTCCGGTGCGTTTTCTCGACGCGATTCAATATCAGATCAATGCGACTGTGCTCGGTGTTTCGCATCCACCGGGATATCCGCTCTATGCGCTGCTGGGCAAGCTGATTAGCGTCGTGCCATTTATCGGCCGATATGCTCCATTTGGCGATAATATCGCGTACCGACTTGGCCTACTCTCAGCGATTGCCGCTGCGTTGACCGTCCTCGTTACCTGCCGCATTATCTATCGCCTGACACAACACGTCGGTGCGGCACTGGTCGGCGCGTTGATGCTGGCGTTGGCTGTCGGCTTTTGGGTACAGGCGACGTATACAGAACTGTATCCGCTCTACAATTTGTTCGTCGCGACCAATTTCCTGCTGCTCATCGCCTGGATACAGACGCGCAAACCGCTCTTCTACTTCCTCAGCGTGGCCGTCTATGCATTCAGCTTTCACGTTAATATTCCGGCCCTCATGCTGCTGCCGGCGTGGCTGTGGGCTGTTCTCGTCACCGATCACCGCATGTTGACCAGACCGCGCAACTTACTGTGGACCGGGTTGATCGTCCTCGCTGCCGTCGCGCTGTATCTCTATGTACCGCTGCGTGCGTTTATCATGGGTCCGGCGGCATTTTGCAATTATTGTCCCGGCAATTGGCGCGAACTGCCGGCGTTTTTGACCGGCGCAGTGTGGCGCGATTTGAACATTGTGTTTGGCGTAGAACCGCGCTATTGGTTGCAACGCTGGGCAGACAGCGGCTATCAGTTGATGCTGCAATTCTGGCCGGTGGGGGTGATCCTCGGCGGTATTGGCTGGTGGCGGCTGGTGCGTAAACAGTGGCGTATCGGCGGCATGTATACGCTGGCGCTGGCAGCCACGTGGTTTTTTGTCGTCGGCTACAATGTGGTCGATTGGGCCGATTTCATGACGCCGGTGTATACGCTGTTCACGCCGCTGATCGGCGTCGGTTTCTACGAGATATGGGCGTGGGCGCGTGGTTCGGCCGATGAACGGATGCTGCAATCGGAAACCGGTTGGCAAAAAGCGCTGCGTGCAGTGATATTGATCGGCCTGATCGTCTTGCCGGTGGGCTATTTCGTCGCCGTTCACCGCAATAACGACCAGATCGTGGCGCAGTTCCAACAGGACAACAACGGCATGATCAACCATTGGGCAGCACGCGACCTGCTGACGCGTATGGAGCCGGATGCATGGCTGCTGACACCGCCGACGGGAACGAACGGTTTTAACCAGACGTGGGCGCTGCGCTATGTCTCCTGGGCGGAAGGGTTGCGCCCGGAAATGCAAGTTGTCTACGCGCCGGGCATTGTGACGCCGGGGCCGGAACCGGGCTACGTGCATTGGGATGACGCCCAGGCTGACTTGCGCAATCATCCGGTCTACGTCGTCGAATTGGCCGACGATCGTCTGCAGCAGTACGCATTGTGGCCGATTGTTCGAGATGACGGGTGGCCGGTGGGTTGGCAGATTGTTGGGGAACGGACGGCAGACGGGCTGGATTTGTGGATTTCGGCCGAACAATACGCTGCCATCGAAGAAGAGATCATCTTGCCCTGAAAACGCGTGCCTTCGTGTTGCATCGTTTCAGAATCGACGTATAATCGCTATTCGGCTTTCGGGGATTGGCGCAGTCTGGTAGCGCGCGCCGTTCGGGTCGGCGAGGTCGTGGGTTCAAATCCCGCATCCCCGACAGGTGGGAAAAACCGCATCAGCAATGGTGCGGTTTTTTATTACCTGCCACCTGGAATCGCACAGTTGCGCACTTGAGCTACAACACATCAGACGGTATCATTGTGTTACCAACAGTCAGGCATGATCACAATTGCTATCAACAAAAACTTACGCGGCGGCAGCCATTCGCGAATGAGTTCAGCGACTTTCTCCATGAGGTACAACTCAGCTAGTTTGCCAGTTCTTCGGCGATTAGTTCTGCCTGTTTCAATACGGTGTCAGTCGCCAGCTTCTGCATGTCGGGTGGATAACCATACTGCCGCAGGGTGCGCTTGACGATGACGCGTAGCTTGGAGCGCACGCTTTCTTTGATCGTCCAATCTATCGATGTGTTGGCGCGAACGCGTTCGGTCAGGACAACGGCCAGTTCCCGTAACTTTTCTTGCTGCATCAATTCGCGGGCGCTCTCGTTGTTGGCGACGGCCGAGTAGAAGGCGTATTCGTAATCGGTCAATCCCATTTGCTTCGCTTCGTCGTCCATTTGCTCCATTTCTTGGGCAAGATCGATCAGTTCCTCGATCACTTGTGCCGATGTAATGGCTTTGTTGTGGTAACGACGGAGCGACTCTTCCAGCATCTCTTCCAGCTTCTTGCTTTGCACGAGATTCTTCGTGGCGCGGGCTTTGATTTCATCATTGAGCAGTTTGCGCAACACTTCCAACGCCACATTCTTGTGTTCCATGTCTCTGATTTCGTGGAGAAATTCTTCGGACAGGATCGAAATGTCCGGCTTTTTCAACCCGGCGGCATCGAAAATGTCGATCACCTGATCGGAAACGAGTGCGGCGTCGATAACCTGGCGAATCGCTGTTTCCAGCTCTTCATCGGTGCGACCGCTACCGCTGCCATCGAACTTGACCAATCGTGCTTTGACAGCCTGGAAGAAGGCGATCTCATCTTTGACATCCAGCGCTTCTTCGTGGGGTACGGCGATGGCAAATGCCTGTGAGAGGGCCGTTACTTGATTGATGAAGCGGCGTCGGCCGTCTTCCAGGCCCAGGATGTAGTTTTCGGCCGAAAGTATCAACGCCAGCTTCTGCGACGTATCGGCCGAAAAATAATCCTCATACGGGAAACCGTGGAACATTTGCGACACCACTTCCAACTTCTCCAGCATCAGCGCAACGGCCTGTTCCTGCGCCAGCGCCGGATCGCCCTTGCCGCCGCTCTCCGAGTAAAACGACAATGCCCGCTTCAAATCCGACGCAATACCCAGATAATCGACGATCAAGCCGCCGCGTTTATCCTTGTAGACTCGGTTGACGCGGGCGATAGCCTGCATCAGGTTGTGCCCTTTCATCGGCTTGTCAATGTACATCGTGTGCAGGAACGGCACGTCAAAGCCCGTGAGCCACATATCACAGACAATCACCAGTTGCAGCGGATCGGTGACATCCTTCATGCGGTCGGCGAGTTGACGCCGCTGACGCTTGTTCGTGTGATGACGCGCCATCTCCGGGCCATCGGCCGAAGCAGCCGTCATCACCACCTTGAGCGCTCCTTTCTGCAAATCATCAGCGTGCCACTGCGGGCGCAACCCCACGATCTCATCGTAGAGCGCAACGGCAATACGGCGCGACATGGTGACAATCATGCCCTTGCCCTCAAACACCGCTTGTCGCTGCTCAAAATGAGCGACAATATCACCCGCAACATTGCGCAGGCGGGCTTCGCTGCCGACCAACGCCTCCAACTGCGTCCATTTGGCCTTGGCCTTTTGCGAATCGGTCAGGTCTGCTTCGTCCAGTTCTTCGTCCAGATCGCGGATAAGCTGTCGCTTGGCCTCGTCCAGCTCGATTTTCGCCAGGCGGCTTTCGTAGTAGATCGGCACCGTTGCACCGTCAGCGACCGCTTGCGCGATGTCGTAAATGTCGATGTAGTTGCCGAAAACGGCAGGCGTGTTGATGTCCTGGGCTTCGATGGGCGTGCCGGTGAAGCCGAGGAACGTGGCATTGGGCAGCGCATCGCGCAGATATTTGGCAAAGCCGTAGACGAGGCGTTTGCCGACGATGTTGCCGTCTGCGTCTTTGTCATCGATCAGCTTGCCTTTGAAACCGTATTGCGTGCGGTGAGCTTCATCGGCAATGACGACGATGTTGCGCCGTTCTGACAGGGTTTCAAAGACGTTGCCGGTTTCGGGCTGGAACTTCTGGATGGTGGTAAAGACGACACCACCCGATGCGACCTTGAGCAGCGCTTTGAGGTGATCGCGGCTCTCGGCCTGGACGGGTTCCTGCCGCAGCAATTGCTTGCAACCGGCAAAGGTGTCGAAAAGCTGGTCATCGAGATCGTTGCGGTCGGTGATGACGACGATGGTCGGATTGTGGAGCAATTGAACCACTTTCCCGGTGTAGAACACCATCGACAGCGACTTGCCGCTGCCCTGTGTGTGCCAGACGACACCGGCTTTGCGGTCGCCTTTGGGTTGTTTGCGTACAGATGGCAATTGATACCCTTCCGGCGCTTCTCGCAAAGTTGATGTATCTTGAAGATTTGTCAACTCCAGTACACCGGCAGCGCGAATAGTCGATTCGACGGCTTTGTTGACGGCGTAGTATTGGTGATAACCGGCGATTTTCTTAGTGGTCTCGATGGTGACGATACCGGTCGCGGCGTCTTCGCGTTTGCTCTGCTCAAAGACGGTGAAGTAGCGAATGAGATCGAGCAGTGTCTGCGGATTGAGTGCGCCGCGAATGAGGGTTTCCAACTCTGGGACGAGGTGGGACGCTTCAGTTTTGCCATCGGCCGATTTCCATGTCATAAATCGGCCGAAACCAGCCGACAGCGATCCAGCCCGCGCGTCCAGTCCATCCGAAATGACCAGTAGGCTATTGTACGTGAAGAGCGTGGGAATAGTCGCTTTGTACGTCTGTAGCTGCTTGAAGGCGGTGCGCACGGTGGCATTTTCGTCGGCGGCGTTCTTCAGTTCGATGACAACTAGCGGCAAGCCGTTGACAAACAGCACCACATCGGGGCGCTTGTTGATGCCGTTTTCAATGACGGTGAACTGGTTGACGGCCAGGAATTCATTGTTGGCCGGGTCTTCAAAATCGACCAGCCAGACGAGATCGCCGCGCTCCTGGCCGTCTTTGTGAACGGTGACGGGGATGCCTTCGGTAAGCAGGCGGTGGAATGCTTCGTTGTTGGCGATGAGGTCGGGAGCGTTGAGGCGCTGGATTTGGCGCAAGGCATTCAGGCGGGCAGTGGGCGGGATGGCCGGATTGAGGCGAGCGACGGCGGCTTCGAGGCGACCCAGCAACAAGACGTCTTCATAGCTGGCGCGTTCGGTTTCGGCAAGCTCAGCCGCCGCGCTCCCTGAGCCTGTCGCAGGGGGGGCGATGTTTGGGCCGTACAGGTAGCGGTACCCTTCCGCTTCCAGGCGCTCGATGGCCAGCAGTTCGATGGCGTCTTCAGTGATTTTTGTGGTCATGTTGGTTCCCAAAGATTTGACAAATCTTGAAGATTTGTCAAATCTTGTTGATGCGCTTCACTGAAGTGGCGCTGGCCACCAAACCAGGCAAAAACCTCTCCGCGCTGAATGTTGGATGGTTGATCAGAACAGTAGGCGCTGTAAGATGACCATTTCCATTCGCGATAATCGTCGATGAGGCCGTGCTTTTGCGGGTTTTGGTGGATGTAGGTAATGAGTGTGAGGAGATAGGCTTCGCTGTCAACGGGTTTGCGGTGAAACGGCCGTTCGAATAAGGTGCCGGTACGGCCGTTGGCGTTGTTGAAGGCGCGGCTGTAGGCAATGAACAGATTTTTGAAGGCGAGGCTGGGTTTGGTGAGTTTGAAGGGTGGTGGTGGCGAGATTTGTCTTGAGATTTGTCTTTTCTCAGAGAAAAGACAAATCTGCTCGCGCCAATACGTTTCTTGTTCTTCTTCGCTGCGGGTGCGGAGGGCAAAGTGGAAATGGTTGGGCAGCAGGCAGTAGGCGTAGGTTTCGGCGATGGGCAGGATATGTTTGGCGTAGAGCTTGAGGAAGTAGGGGTAGTTGCGCGGTTCGACGAACAGGTTTTCGCGGTTGTTGCCGCGATTGTAGACGTGGTAGGTCTGGCCGAATTGGAGTGGTTGGATGGTCATGGTTCGTAAAAGAAAAAGAATTGACAAATCTTAAAGATTTGTCAATTCTGATGGCGGACGCGCACCTCGCCGCTCATGAGCTTGGGCAGGAGAGTGTCGCGTAGTTTTTCCAGCGTGCGAATTTGTGACTGATTCCGAAATATCTTCTCAAACAACGGTTCAACCAGATTATGAAAATCTTTAAGAATGGCCTTTGGCGGAGAAATGATGTCCATCCTCGAAAAATTCCCTGTATTGAGGTTCAAGGTTGCAGTTCCCCCACTAGCCATAAGAACCAACTCGTCTTCTAAACTTAACATCATCAGATACAAGAAGTATCGGAAATAGTCTTTGTGCGGAACAATTGTGTTGATTTGTTGGTTTGTTTGGCTTTCAAAAGCATTCATCGTGACTAAACCGACTGTTGCGATGCAGCTAACACTAATTGATCTAGGAGGGATTGTTTTATTCAATTGTGAGTTTTTACCCAGTTCAGTCAGGCTGTCAGATGTATCAAATATAAAAATCTGACCGTGCATATCTGGAATTTTGATAAAAGGTATTTTCCCATTGAAATAGTCAAGGACTTTTTTGGATGGCGTCTTTCCACAAATCACATCCCCGAAGTGGTTTACTGGTCGTTCTTCCCAACCGTCCTCAGCGCCGTCGATGAACCAGTGGCGGAAGAGGGTTTGGGCGAGAGCTTCCAGGGTTTTGTTTTGGCGGTGGAGGAGGTCTATTTTGTCGTCGAGGGAGGAAAGAACGGCCGTTATTGCTATTTGCTCTGATAAAGGGGGCAAGATGAGGAAAATTTGGTTTAATGCTCTTACTGTAATTTGTGGTTGGGCAGAGCCGGACACGTATCTTGTAGTGACGCCTCGTTGATTGTAACTAAGCAACAAATAGTATAAGAAAGGACCAGAATAATTATCGTTGCCTCGAAAAAACGCAAGTTGAGCGTTAATATTTGCACCGTCAAACCTCTCATCAACTAATGCAACATCTCCAACTCCATTTCCTCGAACAACGATCAGGACATCATCTTTTTTTATATGCCCTTTCAATAAGGTACTATGCTGTTTTGGGCTAATGTAGCGTAAATTGTCGCGTATTACTTTTCCATTTGTCAGATCCGTAGATGAAATAAATGGTATACCTTCACTTAGAAGTTCTTTTTGTCTTGGATATTTCGAAGAATAATTGCCATCCCCGATTTGCAGGCCGCAATCAGAAACTTTTTTGAACTCCCAATGAGCAGGAATTCTACCGATGGTGCTTTCTTGCCATTCACTCATCGTCAACTACCACCTTCGCCAGATTCTCTTGAATCAGCACATTCAGGCGGCTTTCCTCGGCCAACTGCGCCGCCAGTTCCGCTTGCAGGTTCATGGCAGAATTGACAAATCTCGGAGATTTGTCAATTCTCGCGCACACAACATCCTGCCACTCAC
>JAMLHW010000026.1 GCA_023954475.1 Anaerolineae bacterium | reverse complement strand
ATGCATACACCGTTGGGGGTAAGACCCAACGAAGTGGCGACGTTGCCTTGCGAATCAAGATCGATAATGAGAACCGCCCCACCCCCCTTTTTTGGTAGTTGAACAAGCGGCATATACAACTTTTGAAAAGTCCAATTTGCGGTTCAACTACTTACCCTTGCAAGCAAGTAATGCTAACTTTATATGGCCATTTCTTGGTCGAATTCTGGGCCAAGATATATGCCAATTTTCGATACAGTTATACGCAGCGCAACTTTAAAAGCTGCGTACATGGTAAATGCGTTCGGCAATCCATTTTCTAAAAGGCCACATCGTCTTCGCTTGTCAGCGCCTGCAGCCACTGATTGAGCCAGTTCAATGCCGCATCGAATTTGTTTGCGGGTAGCGCTTTATAACTATTGACGCTATAACGACGGTATAGTTCACTGTATACGCCTCCATATTCGTTGCGCCCGCTGCGACGTCCCAGTTCATGTGCCACAGCCATGACAGCTTGGCTGATTTGCATTGCCTGATCAGGTGTAATTTGTCTTTCTGGGGCACCTAATGTGACTTCGATCTCTTCCAGTCTATCAGAATAAAGTGTCAGCTGACGATCGTGTTCATCTAAACGACGTACTTGCTTCTCGAGTTGTGCTTCCATCAGCACTTGGTTACGTGCCAGCTTCACCAAAGCTTGTAACATCCGATACGCTTGTGCCGCATCACTTTCGCTTGTCTGCAACAGTTCATCAAAATCAGTATCGACACTCAAGCGATTTTCGCGGAACGCTTCGGCCAAAACTTGATAACATTTCTCCTGATAAACAATCAGGCGATCACGTACTTCTGGTTTGACACGTTTCGCATTGATGGAAAAAAGCCAGCCATTAAGATAATTGAGGGACAAACAATTGGCGATCTGCATGCCGCCACCGCGACTGCCAGAAGGGGTAAACGTTACGTTGACCCCTTTCACCTTTTGTGAAAGAACAGGATCATCATTGATACGGCGAATCTGACCCTGATATGACACGCCTAACAGATCACAGATCTGCCGAATCGGTACATAAACCTCGCGCTCGCCCCGCTCCTCGAGCAGAACAGCAATGATTTCATCGTCGTAAAAAACGACTTGCTTCTGTTCTAATGGTGCTAATGCTTTCTCTGCCATGTGCTTTTCCTGTAAAGGGGAGGTGTAAAATGCACCCTCCTTTTAGCAATCTTGAATCAACTACCCGGATCGTAACGATGACGCACTTCTTCCGCGATCGGAGGTCGCTCGCCCTGCCCTACTGACTCAATGCCCATATCGACAAACCAGCGCATCAAATCGTTTTTTGACAACCCCAATTGACCAGAGACCTCATCGATATCGTCCAGCTGATCAGGGCGGAACGTAAATGACCGACGGATATACTTTCCGGCCACACTGGAACGCTTTCCAGTTGCACGCGCTGTGTGGCGTCGATCGGTTTGTGACTCGCCTAAAGCACTGCGATACACATTTCCTTGTCGACGGCTGCGGTGAACAGGTGCTGGCTTTTGCCTGTCAGTTGAACTGTCAGCAACGGCATCAAAATCGCTGAGCAAGTCGTTGAGGGCATCGTTGGGATCGCTCATAGCGCATATATCCTGTCTACTAGCTGCTCGTAGGCTTCGGCCGAAGAGGAACCAGGACGATATTCCAATATTGTCTGTCCATTCACTGCAGGTGCTTGCTCAAATACAGTTGATCGTGGGATCGGATTGGCAATAGCCGCTTTTCCGTAGTGCTTCTCCAGCGTATCAAGTACAGACCGTGCAATTGTCAACCGTTGATCAAAAAACGTAGGTAAGATGCAGGCGATTTTGATGTCAATACCATATGCCTGTGCACTGAGGATGTCTCCGGTATGGCGGGCCGTCCCAACCTCCCCCAGAAAATCAGTTTTGACAGGCACGATCGCCTCATCAGCTAGTTTGTAGACTGCGTCGGAGAAAATATCCAATGTCGGTGGGCAATCGATGATAGTATAATCGAATAACTGCCGTACAAAGCCGAGCTTTTCATCAAGGACATCCTCAATCTGTGTGGCACGTCGCCCACCGATAGCCGAACGAATCATCAATTCACTTTTTGCTTCAGCCAACGAGTCGCTGGATGGAATTACAAACAGATTCGGTCGCGGAAAGCCATCCCCTGCACGATCGGCAGAGATAATGCAATCACGAAATGTACAGCGGTCGAGCAGCAAATCGGCCAGATCGTGCTCACGTGATTCCAGTTTTAGTGACGTCGCGACGTTACCTTGTGGATCGAAGTCGACTAGTAGAACCCGCCCTCCGGCTGCTTCAATACGACGCGCCAAACCATGCGCCAATGTGATCGCTGTCGTCGTTTTGCCTACCCCGCCCTTCCGATTCGCGACGGCTAAGACCCGTCCATTCAGTTCACTCATGGCCAAGATGCTCCTATCGTACTGCAGACATCTTGCACCCATTTGGATGCAAATTGATTGTTAAATACATCTATGTTGAATCCAATTGTATTCAACAAATATTATAAGTCAACCAATTGCTGTGGTTTTGCCTCATTGCAAGACATACCATAAATCCTCAATCAAGGCTTTTACAGTTAATCAGGAATATTGCATCCATATAGTTTCAATTTGGATGTTATATGAATCTTTATTGAATCCAATTGTACCCAATTATACTAAATACCACAAAAAGCGTAGGAGAAAGTCAAGTATCATTTTGCAAGCGCTGAAGCGACTCCGAGTACCCCTGACAAAATACCGGGAACTTGAGCACATCATATTTCCCCAAGATATTGCTGAGGCAATCACACCAACAGGTAGTCAGTGCGCACCAACTGAATATCAAAGAATTTAGGAAAACACAACGACTCAGCTTCGCTCGTTAGCATGCCCGACTGGCTCATTTTGCTGAGCCAGTCAGTTCATCAGACTACAAAGCGTTGGCAATATCGCATTCGGCACCAGCGCTGCGACGTACAAACTCAGTCTGTTCCAATGTAGCGAGGCTTGCAACCTGTGACGGGGCGCGATCTAGCTGCTGTATCTGCGTCAAGCGCAATGCCTCCAACGCCCCACGTGCCCGGCTACTCCAGCCAACAATCATGCGTTTCGGTATCGGCCGATTGCTAAATGCAATCACGTGCGCATGGGCATAGGCGGTGTCGTCATGCGCGATCAACCGCCACTGCGAGAATGGCGGTTGACTCATCTGCATGGCAGCAACAAATGCTTCGGGGGCTAAGCGCACATCTTTGACCGAAAGCAGCATGGTGAACGTGTATTTGTTGCGCAGTGCCGTCCCTTTGACCCAGGCGAGGGCGGCACCATACGACCGCACATCCCCGTTCTGGTCATACCAGGCACCGCGTGTCTCACCATCGTGCCGCTGTTCCGGCTTGCCATAGCCGTAATAGTGCATGCTGCGCTGCACCTGGGAATTCGACGGCGTTCCTTTTTGAGTCAGATTGCGGAAGTAACGCATCCGCGCAATGGCCTTGGCAGCCATCCGCTAGCCAACCTCTTCAGCATGCTGCGCAACACCATCATGAAAATACCTGAGGGTAGCCGACGCCCACGCATCGTCTTCGCGTTGTCCGTTGAAAATCGCTTGCAGCCGGGCCTGTGCTGCCGTCTGAACATGGCTGTCCAACGCTTCCAACAGTTGCTCCACGACCAGCGATTGTCGCTCCGTCGCGACACCAGACGCTTCGGCCAGCGCATTCCAGTAGCGCGTAGCATCGTCATCAAATGGGATTTGCCGCTCGGTGGCTGCCAGCGCGAGCACAATACGCGTCAAGTCGCGCATGCCCTCACGTAACTCGGCCACGAGTTGCAGGGTGGCTTTTTGACGAAGCCCGCCAAGCGTATCCTTGCTGCCACCAGCCATATTGAATGCCATCCAGGCATTGCCGACTGCTTTGGTATCCTGCAGACCCAGCAGCGCCAATGCCTCAAGCGTGCGACTGAAGTTGAGATTGTGTTTGTCCCCGTATGTGGAGACGAGCTCGATCATGCCCTCATCGAGCCAAACCGATTTCTGTTTGCGTTTGCCAACTAATACTGTGTTCAATTGAGTATCTCCTGATTACTTTGTTTTGCAAGTGGAGAGACTCTGGATGCTATGGCAACATTTTAGTCCGCTCTAAGCACATTGATCAACCGCTCTGGACACGATTCTGCAAACACTAATTTGGCTCACGTCAAACCACTAGCAGTTTGTCGGAGAAGTGAATCTCTCCGCATATAGAAAAACTTAGTGTAAACTCTCGGCATGTCCAGAAAATTCAGAACCGCTGATTACGAACAGACCCTGAACCTGCAAATCACCTTGGGTGATGCGCTGCCACCCGATCATCTGGCACGCTTCCTCGTCGATACCGGGGCTCAGCTTGATTTGAGCGCGATTTACAAAAAGTACAGTGACCAGGGCGCGCCACCATACGCACCAGAAGTGCTGTTGGTCTTGTTGTTCTATGGCTACGCCACAGGGGTTTTCAGTTCGCGCAAGATAGAACGCGCGACCTACGAGGTGATCCCGTTTCGCTTCATAGCCGGAAACATGCATCCCGACCATGATACTATCGACCACTTCCGGCGGCAGAATCTGGGGGAGTTGCAGGAACTGTTTGTCCAAATCCTGTTGCTGGCTCAGGCAATGGGGGTGCTGCAACTGGGCAACATCAGTCTGGACGGCAGCAAGATCCATGCGGATGCCTCCAAAAGCAAGGCAGTGAGCTACAAGCGATTGGTGGCAGTTGAAGCCTATCTGCAGCAACAAGTGGCCCAACTGCTGGCGCTGGCGGAAATGGCTGACCAGACGGTTCTGCCGGAAAAGATGGCTATCGATGACGAAATCAAGTGGCGGCAGCAGCGGCTGGAACGGTTGGCTGAAGCCAAAAAGGTATTGGAAGAACGGGCTCAGGCCCGCTATGAAGCTGAAAAAGCTGAGTATGAAGCGCAACTGCGCCAACGGGAAGCGAAGGCGGCGCGCAAAGGTCAGAAACCGAGGGGTCGAAAACCGAAACCACCCCGGTCCGGGCCAAGAGACAAGGACCAGTACAATTTCACCGACCCGGATTCGGCCATCATGAAGAATCCCAACAACAAGGGGTTTGACCAACATTACAATGTCCAGGTGGCGGTTGATCAGACGAGCTTGTTGATTGTGGCCGCTGGCCTCTCCAATTGCCCAACCGACCGACAGCAGGCGTTGCCCACCGTGGATGCCATTCCCGCTGTTCTGGGGACACCACCAGCGGCGGCTCTGGATGCCGGTTACTGGAGTGAAGCCAACGTCAATGGCTTGCAGGCACGAGGTGTTGACCCGTATATTGCCACTGGCCGTGAGCCGCACAACCAGAGCTGGCAGGCTTACTTTGCTCAGCAAGGCGACCCCCCGGTGGCCGACGCACCAGCTCTGGAGAAAATGGCTTATCGTCTGCGGACAGATATTGGTCGCGCCATTTATCGCTTGCGCAAATGCACCGTGGAACCCGTGATTGGCATCATCAAAGAAGTGCTGGGTTTCCGTCAATTCTCTTTGCGAGGGCAGACGACCGCTGCCGGAGAATGGCTGTTGGTTTGTATGGCCTTCAATCTCAAACGATTGCATACGCTACAGGTTGGTTTGTAGGCAAAGGCTTGTTTTACCCTGCCTACTGCATGAAAACGAAAGGAAATAGTCGGTCAGATGGCCTGTTTTGATGGTTGTGGCCACCGGTTTTCGGTGGGTTATGAGTATTGAATCCATGATTATGTCCACTCTTGGCCGCTTACAGGCTACTTTTCCGACAGGCTGCTAGAGCGCAATAAACCGATCAACTATTTTGCAGAAATCCTTCCGTGCAGACAGGTCTGGTTTTGTCGACACAACCCGACAATAACCCCCATATATGGGTTGGGCAGCTTGCACGCACGAGCCCTTGTCGGTAGCGTCATTGCGTCGTGAATCAGCGATACCAGGATGAGTTTTTAGTCACACCTAACTGACTTGTTGGCACAGGTTCAAAAACCAGTACTGAATTTATCTCGCTGATACACAAAAACGGCCAGATTGACCGGCCGATTTTATATTCCAACCCGCGCAGCGGGTTCGCTGTGATCGCATCGCCAACACCTCGAAAACAGTGCTTCCCGTTCGCTCAGCAGCCGTTCTTTGCAAGGTGCACGTACCCACATATGGGGGTGAGATAGAGTGTAGAGATAGGAGATAGAGGAAGAACATCCCCCTCTATCTCTACGCTCTAGACTCTACACTCTCACAACCACCGCCTGCACATTGCCGTCGGTTGTTACCGTGGCATAGACAACGCGCAAGACAGCGGCAGCGGCCACTGCGTCTTCCTGACCTTTGGCAATGTAGCCGAACAGGTTGCCCTGCGGCGTGTGGGTAAGCAAGCGGTTGTTGCGTCGCTCCACGGTCAATTCGACGCCCTGAAAGCGCCATATTTGCGCCGAGAGCCGCTGTTTGGCTTGCTGCGACAGTTGCTGCGGAACAGCGCCCATCTGCTCATAAGCGGCCGATTTTGTCGCCCGCAGCCAATTGAACCACGTCCCCACAATGGTCACGGCAACCGCCTGTGGGGTGGGGGTGTCGTCAAACCAGACGTAGTTGCCGCGTTCGTTGAGCACCGGCTGACCGATGATGCCTGCCTGTTGCAATGCGTGCACAAAACGCATCGCGATGTCAGCTTCGCCGATGCCACCGTCGTCGGGCGCGCCCACCTGGAACAAGACATCATCGGCCGACGCACCGGCCAGGCCACCGGCATAGATCGCGACAGCCGCACCGAGCAGAGCCGCATCACCGTGTTGTGCCAGGGCCTTGCGCGTGATTTGGGCAGCCTGACGGTAGGTATGGCGGCTCAGCGTGCCGGTACGCACGGTGCGGCCGATGAGATTGGTATAGCGCCGTGTCAGGTCACGCCCAACGCTGACATGCCGGCTGCCGCGCACAAACAGGTCGACGGGCGGACAGGTCTGCAGCGCGAGCGCATCGAGATCGGCTTGCAGCGCTTCCCGATGGGCGTGAATGGCTGCCGTGAGTTCGTCGAGCCAATGATCATTTGTCGTCGTCAACGGCAGGGGGGTCATGCCGCTGATACGACCGGCCAGCACAGATGAGACGGGTTGTCGCTGACGGGCCAATTGTGTCGCTGCTTGCTCGCACCAACGGTTGACCGCCGTGAGATCGCGGCCATCTTTGACAACCCCGTCGATGACATCTTCGAGCGGAGCAGGGAGGACGCGCGGCAAGCGGCCGAATGTCGCCATGCAGACCATCAGGACGTTGACATACCTGCCCAGAACACCGACATTGGCCTGTGCCCTGGCGATGGCGTCGTCGAGTGCATCGACAGCATAGCAGCTTTGTGCCGTCATCTCATCCGCAGCAATGCGCCCGATTGTGACACCCTCTGTGGCGGCCGGACTGTCGCTACGCGGTGGCAGCTTGCCGCTGTCGAGCAACGGCCACAGCCATGTGTGCCGGGCGTCCGTCGCTTCGGCTAACGCATCCGCACCCCCAACGGCTTCGGCCGAACGTGTACTGAGCGAAGTCGAAGTGCCTGTGCTGAGCGAAGCCGAAGCACTTGTGCTGAGCACCGTCGAAACACTTGTACTGAGCAGAGTCGAAGTGCCTGTGCTGAGCGAAGCCGAAGCGCCTGTGCTGAGCGGAGTCGAAGTACCTGCCATGGGCTTGAGAATCACATATTCTCCGGCCTGATTGGGTGAACGCCACAGTAGGATACGCTTGATGGTTTGCATGGTCACTTCACCTGTTACCGCATCGATACCGTCAACCTGCTCGCGGAACGGCAGCACCCAAACGGCATCGTCACCGTCACAGCCGCCCAACACCGGTACGATGAAGTCGAGCCAGTCAGTGTCGTTGACAAAGGCACTGGCCGTGCCGGCATCGAGCTGGACACAACCGCGCGGGACGGTGCGCAATCCGGCTGCTGCCGGCGCGATGTAGTAGCGACCGCCCGGAATCGGCAGCCGCTGTTTACCGGCCACTTTGAGGCGCAACACCTTGTCCCGCTGCCGGCCCAATGCGCGCACGACCCCGGCAAACCAGAGCGCCTTGCCACCGGAGAGGAAGTATTCACCCAACCACCACGAACGCAGCGATTCGGCGCTGTCGCCGGCGATTAACCCTTGCATGACGCGGTCGGTGTGACCATTGCGGATGCTAGCCAGAAATGCGGCCGAATCCGCCTCCAGCCACTGCATGAGCTGGTCGTGGGAGAAGAACGGATACAGGTTGATCACGCTCTGGATGTCGAGGCGCATCGTCTGTTTGGCCTTGCGTGCCTGGTTGAAACCGACAAAGATACCCTTGTGATAGCGCACTTCGGTCTTGGCCGCGCCGGCGGGAAAGACGAAATCAGCCGTCGGGTCCGCCCAG
>JAMLHW010000025.1 GCA_023954475.1 Anaerolineae bacterium | reverse complement strand
GATCAATTGACATATTTAATGAAGTTAAGGCGTGGGATGGATTTTGGTCGAGCTTGGACAAATCAACGGGTTGAACTTTTGGAACGTTATATGGCTGTAAATTGGCTACTTCTTGAAAGTTTGAAATTAGCACATTTGCAATCTTCTGAGAGGCGTGAGGCAATTAAGGCGAGCTTGCTGCTGCCGCCGTCATCCTAGTCCCGAAAATTTCTCAATCTGCGGATTGGAGCGCAAGCATCCTGCTTGCCGGTGAAGAAGCGACCAGGATGGTCGCGCTCCCGGAACCACTCAAAATTATAAAGTCAGAGTATCAGAGGCAACTGCAGAAACCGCGTTTTTCAGAAATACTCGGTTTTTCAATGCCGAATGTCTTGAACTGTGATGCCGTTCCTCTACAATACACAGTGAGGATCGTCTTTTATGGCTGCCGAGAGCTTTCTCATTACAATTGACGGCTTCCGCGCGACGGTGTTTGACGCGCTCGACGGGCTTTCCGGCCACATCGAGGTCGTCGAATTTCAGGACGGCGACGACGTCATCCTGCGCAAGCGCCCCGGACGCGTCGCGTTCGGCAATATCACCTTGCGCCGCGGTCAGTTGGATTCGGCCGAATTTTATCGCTGGTGGTACGCCGCCCGTGTGGGCAAGCTGGAACGCAAAACGATGACGGTGGCGTTTCTGGACAAGAACCGCAAGCCGGTACTGGAATGGAAAGCAGACGTGTGGCCGGTGTCGTGGGAGATTGCGGCCGAAACCGGCGCACGCGGCGATCTGATCGCCCTGGAACAGTTTACGCTGGCTGTCGAATCGGCCGAATTGGTCACTTGACCGGTCGCGTCACAGCATAACCGAGGAGAATATCATGCCATCCCGTAGAACAGAACTCGATCATGTCGGCGCTTACAACTTCAGCGTCGAAATCAGCGGCGTCAACGCCGGGTACTTCAAGTCGGTCAGCGGTCTCAGCGCCGAACTGGAAGTACTCGAATTTCAGGACGGCGACGATTTATTCCTGCGCAAACGGCCTGGCCGCGCCAAATTCGGCAATGTGACCCTGACAAAAGGGTACATCGTCACCCAGGATTTGCAGGATTGGTGGCGCGCCGCACGCAACGGCCAATATGATCGCCGCGACGTCTCGATCATTCTCAAAGATAACGCAGGTGGTGAAATCCGGCGTTGGAATCTTTACGGTTGTTGGCCGTGCAAATGGGAAACCAATGCGCTGGTCGGCAACAGCAACACGCTGCTGGAAGAAACGATTACGCTCGTTGTCGAAGATATGCAGATCGCCTGACTTACATGACAGTGGCGTTTCTGGAATTTACTCGAGGTAAGACCCTTCGGGTTTTGTTCGCGGAAAGGGTTGACTACTCGAGGGGGAAACCCTAAGGGTCTCAATTTTCGCCAGACTCCGGCAACTTACAAGCGTTGGAAGCGATACCAGGCTGAGGACCAGGAGCCGTTGATCATCTCAGTGACGCCGCGCGTCGCTTTGATGAGTTGAAAGCCCCGGCTGAAGGTATCCAGCAAGACAGGTTCGGCGACACCACGCGGCGATTCGGCCGAATCCTCACCGCGCAGCCGCACGAACAGCAGCAGCGTGGCACCTGCACCCATCAAACGCAGCAGTTCGTCCCGGTAACGCTGCAAATCATCGACTTCCAGCGCGTGCGAACACCCCACATCGAGCACAAAATCATACGGCCCGGTCAGAAAATCGAGGTGCGTAATGTCGCCGACATGGAACGTAGCCGAGACACCGGCCGCCGCTGCCCGACGACGCGCTTCTGTTACTGCGTCGGCGACAAAATCGACGCCGTCAACCTGCCAGCCGCGCTGCGCCATGTAGATGGCGGCACGTCCGTAACCGCAGCCGACGTCGAGTGCCCGACCCGCCGGCAGCCGGTCGAGCAGCACGATCACTTCCGGTGGCGGCAGTTCGTGATCCCACGGCACGTCGCCATCGGTGTAGCGTCGCGCCATGCGCTCGTACGTTTCCCGGCGTTCGGCGTCGCTCATCGTTGCTGGTGGGACATGAAAAACCGGGTTTTCAGCAAGAAACCCGGTTTTGTGGCTTGTGACATCATTCGGCCGAAGGCATTCACTATTCAACCGGCAGACCGGCCGCCTGCCAGGCTACAATGCCGCCTTCCATGTTGTGGACATTGTCAAAGCCGTTTTGCGTCAGGAAATCGAATACCTGCCCGCTGCGATTGCCGGTGCGACAGGTCAGAACGACCGTCTTGTCGGTTGGGATTTCGCTCATTCTTGCGGGGACCTCGTTGATCGGGATCAATTCGACGCCGGGAATGTGCCCTTCGTCGTATTCCCATTGCTCGCGCACATCGATCAACACGACGTCATCCCGCCCGCGCAGTGCGTTGGCTGTGTTTACATCAATCGTATCCGGCAACGTCGCCACATCCACATCGGCGACCGGCGCATCCGACGCAGTCTGGCTGCCGCACGCGACGATGAAAAGGGCAATAAGCGAAAGTAAAATCAGCAGTTTTTTCATTGTGACTCTCCACTGTAAATCGGATTGTTAATCCAATAGGCGGATACCCTATCCGCCCTACGATTTTCAACAATTTGCTGGTGCACCACGGTTTGCATTCAGATAGTGGGCACCGGTGGTAAATGGTATCGGCCGATGACTTTTCATCCTGCTTGTGACCTAGTACAAAAACGGAATCAATTTGCGCACGCGCTTCTGATAATCGCCGTAGCCCGCAAACCGTTCAGACAACCACGCCTCTTCTTTGCGCGATTTGATGTCAAAAAAGAGAAAAATCAGCATTGCGTAAAGCAACGTCAACCATGATCCGCGCAGTAGCGCCAGGCCAAATGACCCGATGATGATGCCGCTGTAAATGGGGTGGCGGACGATGCTGTAGGCGCGATTGCGCACCAGTTGCGCGTTCTCTTTGGGAAACGGAACGGCGGTGAGGTTGTTGCCGAGGCTAATCAGGCCGGCAGCAACGAGCAAGGCCCCGATAGCGCCCAGTATCAGTCCGGCGACAATGCCCACTGTCGACCACGGCGGCGACCACAACGGAATGTTGCCCACCGTCGTTGGGCCAAAGACGAGCAAGCCCAGTAAAAGAAACTGGACGATGACATACCATTCACCCCGTTTGCCCTGCCACCAGTGCGATTTGCTCATGTGTGCTTGCCTATTGCGCTCATTGATTCCAACTGTGATTGTCCCTCACTTCGGCGCATGAAACAGAAACAAACCCTTGTTTTTACGAAACCCTTACGTAGCACGGCACAAATGTTGGCGTTGTGTTGGCCTGTAACCAATCGGATTGTCAGGACGGGATTGTGCGCTGTACGATCCGGCAAAAGGAGTTGCTATGTTTGAATCGTTACTGAGCCGCTTGCGTGGCTCCGCCAATACGGTTGAAAAAATAGATGTCGCCGAGCTAAGGCAGCGTCTGACCGACGATAAATCCCTGATTTTGCTCGATGTACGTGAGCCACAGGAATTTGCCGGTGGACACGTCGCCAGAGCCAGATTGCTGCCACTGTCACAAATACGGGATCGCCTGGGCGAAATACCGCAGGACAAACCAATTGCCCTGATTTGTCGCTCCGGCAATCGCAGCGGCTCTGCTGCCCGGATTCTGGCCAAATCGGGATATGAGCAAGTAGCCAATGTGCGTGGCGGGATGGGTGCCTGGTCTCGCGCCGGTTATCCGGTCAGCACCGGTAAGTCATCACGCTCACGTTCGTCGCGTAAGCGCAGACGCGGATGACGTAGCAGGCGCATACCGTTGAGCGTTACCAGCAGCGACGCCCCGACGTCGGCGATGACGGCCATCCACATGGTGCCGAAGCCGGCGAGTACGAGCAGCAGGAAAATGAACTTGATGCCGAGACTGAACGCGACATTGAAGCTGATGGTGCGCATCGCGGCGCGGCTGAGTTGCACGGCAAAGGGCAGGGGTAGCAAGCTGTCTCGCATGAGCACGACATCGGCCGATTCCATAGCCTGAGCCGTTGTACCGATGGCGATGCCCACCGATGCTGTCGCCAGCGCCGGTGTGTCGTTAATGCCGTCACCGACCATTGCCACCGTACCGACCTCGTTGCGCAGCTTTTCAATGGCTGTTACTTTGTCTTCCGGCAGGCAGTTGGCGTGAATGGCAGTGACGCCGACCTGATCGCCGACGCGCTGCGCCGTCTTTTCGTTGTCACCGGTCAGCATCACAATTCGGCCGATGCCCATCTGCTTTAATTCAGCAATCGCGGCGATACTGCTCTCGCGCACCTCATCCGCTACCGCGATGTAACCGCGATACGTTTCATCTTCGCTGATCAGCATCGTCGTATAGCCCTGTGCATCGACCGCCGCGACATCGGCACAAAAGGCATTATGTGGTACACGCTCGTCAAAATAGGCGTGGCTGCCAATCGTGACAGTGTGGCCATTGATTTCGCCGGTAATGCCGCGTCCGGACAGGGCGGCAACGGATGCCGCCGCCGGATAGGTGTGATCGACACCGCGCGCCGTCGCTTCGCTGATAATGGCGTGTGCCAGCGGATGTTCGCTGTGTTGTTCGACGGCACTTGCCAACGCCAGCACATCATCGCACGCCGCACACGACGCCGTATCGAACCCCAAACAATCGGCGGCGCTGACCTGCGTCACCGCCGGGCGTCCGCGAGTCAACGTACCCGTTTTGTCCAGCGCAACGGCCTGTACTTTTGCCAGAATTTCGATGGCTGCACCGCCTTTGAACAAGACGCCGTTGCGCGCACCGTTGCTGATGGCACTGACGAGACTCACCGGTGTGCTGATCACCAGCGCACACGGGCAAGCGACGACGAGTAACGCCAGGGCGCGATAGAGCCAGCCGGTTGTCGTCGCATCCGGGTTGAGAAAAGGTTGTCCAAACACGAGTGGCGGAATGGTGGCGACGAGCAGCGCCAGCACGACGACGGCCGGTGTATAGACGCGGGCGAAGCGATCGATGAAGCGCTGCGTCGGCGCACGGCGTTCGTGGGCTTCTTCGACCAGTTTGATGACCCGGCTGATGGTGTTGTCGCCGGCAAGGTGGGTCACTTCGATTTCGAGAACGCCGTCACCGTTGATGCTGCCGGCAAAAACGCCGTCATCGACGCTTTTGGCAACCGGAAGACTTTCGCCGGTAATCGGTGCCTGGTTGACGACCGTTGTACCGCTGAGGATGATGCCGTCCATGGCGATGCGTTCGCCCGGTTTGACGATGATGGTTTCGCCAATTTGCAGGTCGTCGATGGGGACGCGCTGTGCTTCAATGCCGCAGAATGGGCATGGGCCGCCGTCGTAGCCGTCTCGGCCGAAATGGGTCGCGCAGTCGATACAAGGCCGCATCACGGTTGCTTCCTGTGGCGCGACTGCCATCAGGCTGCGAATAGAGTAACGTGCTTTTTCGGCCGAATACCCCTCCAATGCCTCACCGATCACAAACAGAACCATGACGACAGCCGCTTCCGTGTAGGCACCGATGATTACGGCTCCGACCGCCGCAATCGTCATGAGTAAATTGATCGTGATCGCGCGGTTGATGCGCAGGGCACGCCATGCGCTGCCCGCGACCGAATAGCCTGCCAGCGCCATCGCGCTGACTGACATGATGTCGATGAGCGGATGCTCAACCCCAAAAACAGGCAACAATTCGTGGAACAGCAGGCCGGGTAGTACCAACAGCATCGCAAAGAGCGCCAGACGCGTGTCGCGACGTTCCCAGACGTAGCGGATGAAGTTGCGTTCTGCGGCAGGGGGGTCGGCCGACGTGTCCGCGCCGGCCACATCGTAGCCCAATTCGCGCACACGGGCGGCAATCGTTTCGGCCGAAACCGGCCCGGTCACGCGCAACGTTTCGGTCGTGAAGTTCAATTCACACGCCGTGACGCCGTTCAGTCGCTCGACACCGGTCTGTACCGTCGTCGCACAACTGGCGCAATCCATGCCGGTCACGCGCAAGGTCGTTGTCTGGTCACTCATCACTGTATGCTCCGCAAATCACATTCCATGATGCGCAGTATACACCTTCAACTCGACTTCAAGGTCAAGCGATTGGTCGATTTGCTCAGAAAACAGACTCATCCTGTTCCAGGGCCAGAAACAGGCGTGCATAGATGAATGCGTTGGGGCCGGAAACGGTCAACAAATACCCCTGCTCGCTGCGCGTTGGTTCAACCGTGGTTGCATCGTGAACTGAACAATTGCTTTCCAGCGCTGCCAGGCCATTGAGTGCGTCGCCGATTGCGGTGTCTTTGCCGACGACGAGAATGTGATAGGTGTCCTCATCTTGCCAGATATGCACGTGACGACCGCGCAGCCGGTTTAGAATGGTCGTGCTGTCGGCACCGGTTAAGTTGCATTCTGTTTGTTCGAGCAGCCAGGTGAACATGCTGTGCGGCGTTGCATGCAGATGCGGCCCGGCGCAAATACGTGCCGTCAAATCATCGAACGGAGTTTGCCCAGCCGGGAGCGGGGTGGTCGACTGGTTGCTCAGGTCGGTGAGAAAATGGCCGAGTTCGTGTTGTTGTACGAGCCGACGGGTGATCTGGGCTTCCAGCGCCAGGTAGCGTTCCTGGGCGGCTTCGATGACGATGGCGTTACTGAGATTGCCCGTTTCGGCCGAATCGAGCATGGAGCGAATGTCGGCCAGGGCAAATCCGAGCCGCTGCGCTTGTTGAATCAGGCGCAACCGCTGGACGCTTTCGGCCGAATAGAGACGATAGCCGGACTCCGACCGCGCAACCGGTGCAAGTAGTCCCTCTTTTTCGTAATAACGCAGCGCCGACGTGCGCAATCCGACTTGTTTGGCGACTTGCCCGATCGTGAGCATACCATCTACGTGTCCTGTCATCGTTCAGGAGTGTAGCAGGTGCAGTCGGCCGATTCAAGCGACACGACACGATGAAATCGAGCAAAAAATGGCGTTGGGGGAGTCAGGATCGAAGTTTCTGCAGAAAAAAAGCAGTCCTGTGATGCTGCGAAGTGCGCTTCGGCTACAGGACTGCTGACTCTTTCCGGGCATCTAACAATACGTGCTGGTTTGCCCCGGAATTCTCACGTAATGGCATCAGGCGCCTGAGTGTATTGCGAGCATCGTTGTGCGCCCGATGCAATAACGATATGATATTATAATGTTATGACATTTGCAATTTTTCGTTTAGTGATGCGCCGAAGATGCGTGGCGAACAGGGATGCTGCCTGTTAATCCACTCACTGTGCAACAGGTGGCAATGAAATCGTAAACGTCGTACCGACATCCGGTGCGGTGGTAAACGCGATTTCGCCGCCGTGGATGGCGACAATCTCGCGGGCAATGCTCAAACCCAGTCCGGTGCCGCCGGCTGCCTGTTGTGGGGAACGGTAAAAGCGGTTGAAAATATACGGTTGATCGGCTGCCGCAATGCCGTCGCCATCGTCCTGGATGGCAATGTGAATGCCCCGATCATCCTTTCGCATGGCAACGGCGATATGGCCACCGTCTCCGGAGTATTTGATCGCATTGTGCAACAGGTTGCTGATGGCTTGTTGCAGCGCGGTTGGGTCGTGTGGATAGGCAACGGCCGCTGTCGGCAACAGCAGCGTCAGCGTTTGTCCCTTCTCATCGGCAAGTGGTCGCAATGTCTGTACAGCCTGGTCAACAGCACGACGCACATCGACAACGACAAAATCGGTGCCACTGAGCCGGGCTTCTAGCCGGCTCAAATCGAGCATGCTCGTCGTCATCTGCTCCAACTGGTTGATTTGCGCGTTGCTTTCATGGACAAAGGTGGCGGCATCAGATTCGGCCGAAACTTCGTCAGCCAGCAACTCATTAAACGTGCGCAATGCTGTCAGGGGCGTGCGCAATTCGTGGCTGGCGTCGGCAATCATGCGCCGCAAAATGGCGCGTTCTGCTTCGAGTCGTTCAATCGTGCCGCCGAGTTGATCGGCCATGCGGTTGAATTGAGTGGCGAGTTGATCGTATTCAGCCAGCTTGCTGCCCGGCGCGCGTGCCGTCAGATCGTTGCTACCCATGCGGTCGGCTGCCGCTCCCAACGCGGTCAGTGGCCGTGTTACCTGGCGTGCTGAGAGCATGCCGATAACGATTGCGAGAAGCAAAGCGATTAAACTGCTTCCCAGCAGCGCGAGTTGGATGCTGCGAATCGTTCCTTCGCCTACCGCTGGTCCTTCAGAAAACTCGACGTGACCGACGTTTTGATCGCCCCGCAATAGCGCTACTTCCAATGTCGTGTCGGATGTACTCGTCAATGCTTCTTGCGCTGAATGATCGGCCGATGCGTCGCTTTCCGTGAGAAATGGACTGAAATCGGTGATGCGTCCACCTTGCCCCATCACGAAGCCGAAAAACAACTCCGGCGATTGCAGCATGGATTCGTCAAAATAGGTTAGGGCTGAACGCGACCCGGAATCGGCAACAACTGCACCGTTTTGATCAATGACCCGAATGCGCACCTGGTTGAGCAGACTGGCAATGGCCAGCACCTGATTCAAGTCACGATTGTTGTTGTGGCGCAATGCCTGCGTCACTGACGGCATGAAGACGCTCGCCTGTGCTTCCAGATAGTCGCGTTCCTGCTGCTCAAAATAGGCGCTCACCAGTGCAAGCGAAACCAGCCCGACAGCCAGAATGGCCGCCAGGCTGATGACGATACTGTTTAGAATAAGCCGCCAACGGACTGAGCGTAACATGACGCTATTGTAGAGCGGAAGGTATCGGCTTGCTACTGAAGGTGGCAGTCACTGGCAAGCAATGTTCGCTCTAAGTGACTGTCACCTGTAGTCACACAAACGTAAACGGGGTATCGCTAGGCGTTGTTGGCATCTGTGTCCGGCGTAAATTCAGGAACAAACCCGTCAAAACCACCGAAGCCGTGCGGGAACATCTTTTCGAGATCATGGAAGTTAAACGCACCGTTTTCGCCGAAGTGCGAGTCGAAGAATTCCTGCAACGCCTCCGGGTCGATAGTGCCGTCAGGGGCGAAGAACTCGCCGAATGTTTCACTGTCGAACCCTTCAGGGAACATCTTCTCCAACTCTTCCAGGCTGAACGGCAGCGCGCCTTCGGGTAATTGACCGCTGGAAAACTGCTCGATATTGATGGATGGCCCGACGGAAACGCCGAGGAAACCGCGCGTTGCATCATCCGGGTGTACACCGAGCACCAGAATGGCGCTCATTTCTTCGCCTTCGCGCTGAATAGTGAGCGTGACGCGATCACCCGGCGTCAGTTCGGCAACGGCTGCAACGAGGGCATCGACTGAGTCAACGGCGGTATCGTCGATAGCGGTGATGATGTCGCCTACTTCAAGACCCGCCGCTGCTGCCGGTGAATCGGGTTCAACCGACATCAGCATGGCGCCGGCTGTCATCGCTTCGAAGTTGAAATCGCCTTCACCGAATGGTGCGGTGAAACCATGACCGAAGCCTTTGCCGCCATGCGGCAGCGCGGGGATGGTGCTGTCGGCACAGGTGCATTCGGTCTGCATTCGGCCGAAATCGTGCATACCGTCCAGCATGACACCGAGATACGGCGCTTCATCGGCCAACGTGACGGTAATCTCTTCCGGTTCAGCACTGTTCAGTACCGTCATCGTGACAACGCCGCCGTTTTCGGCTGCGTCGGCGACCAGTTCGCTCAGTTCGGCGGCTGTGGTGACATCGGTTCCGTTGACCGACAAGATGATCGTGCCGCGTCGTATGCCGGCTTCGGCTGCCGGTTTGTCAGCACTGACGCCGGTGACGAGTACACCTTGATCATAGATCGATGTTGCTGTTTCGGCCGATGTGCCGTCATCGACTTGGGCCACAACTGCATCACCGCCGTTGTCTGCATTTTGCATCGCTGCAAACGCAACGACACTGGTGATCAATGCCAAAACGATCACCGCAATCAGAATAAGCCAATACGGTCGGCGTGACGTTTTTTCGGTTTTCATAAACATTCTCCTCATTTCCAATGGTTACAGATGGTTACAGACGAACTATTTTCACATGCGTAACTATCAAGGTTGTTTGCGGAAATCGGGCGCAAGTCAATACAAGTTTGTGATCTTCAGGATAACACGGTTTCCACTTGGTAGTTACCCACCTAAATAGTTTAGCAAGCTTTACGGTGGGAATAGTGAAGCGGTTGTAAAGGAGATGTGAAGGATTCTTAACAGAGGCGTGACTATGCGCGTGCAATTAGCGCACGGCTAGTTTGTACCCGGAACCGCGCACTGTGACAATGGTTTGCGGGCTTTGGGGATCGCGTTCGATTTTGCGCCGCAAGTTGCGCACGTGGACATCGACCGTGCGGGCGTCGCCGACAAAATAGTCATAGCCCCAAACCTGTTCGATGAGCGTTTCGCGATCCTGTGGCTGATCGGGATGCTGAGCCAGGAATGCCAGCAATTTGAATTCGGTTCCGGTGAGCTGGATCTCTTTGCCGTTGCGCGTGACGCGTTGTGCGGCCAGATCGATTTCCAGATCATCAAAGCGCAACGTGACACCGGTCGTCGTCGAAAGGGGGCCATAGGTGCGTCGCAACAGGGCGCGAATGCGGGCGATCAACTCGCGTAGCTCAAACGGCTTGGTCATGTAGTCGTCCGCGCCGACTTCCAGCCCAATGACCTTGTCGATCAATTCGTCGCGGGCGGTGAGCATCAGGATGGGTTGTTTGAGGCCACGGCTGCGGAATTGGCGACACAGTTCGAAGCCGTCACCGTCAGGCAGGCGAATGTCGAGTATGATCAGGTCGGCGTCGGCAGCCAATGGATGGGATTCGGCCGAATTGGCCGCCCGCAACACGGTAAAGCCCTCTTTTTCTAGTCCGTACCGTAAGCCCAGCGCAACGGCGTCGTTGTCTTCGACAATCAGGATCGTAGTCATGAGCGCGATTGTACGGTGTTTTTCGGCCGAAACAAGCGCCGTAATACGCCGTTAATCGGTTGTCAATTTGGAAGGGAGAGCGGAGAGAAAAATACAGGCCAGAGATGGCTCAGACCTCTGACCTGCAAGGAATAACGTCGTGTGTCTAGATCAGTTTCGGGCCGGCGTTGATAATCGCGTCGCTGCTGCCTTCTTTATACTTTTCGAAGTTATCGGCAAACAGTTTGGCTAGCTTTTGCGCCTGTTGGTCGTAAGCAATCGGGTTTTTCCACGTGTTCTTGGGAATCAAAACCGCATCAGGCACATTGCGGCATGAAGTGGGCACGGCCAACCCAAAGATCGGGTCGGTGACTTTGTCAACCTCAGCCAACGAGCCGGCGTGGATGGCGTCGATGATGGCTCGCGTGTATTTGAGCTTGATACGCGAACCGACGCCATAAGGACCGCCTGTCCAGCCGGTGTTGACCAGCCATGCTCTTGCTTTGTGTTCTTCCATCTTCTTTGCCAGCAGCTCCGCGTATTTGCTCGGATGCCAGACCATGAATGCTGCGCCAAAGCAGGCCGAGAACGTTGCTTGTGGCTCGGTGACACCCATTTCGGTGCCGGCAACCTTGGCCGTGTAGCCGCTGATGAAATGATACATCGCTTGTTCCGGCGTGAGCATACTTACAGGGGGCAAGACGCCGAAGGCGTCGGCTGTGAGCAGGATGATGTTTTGCGGATGACCGCCAACGCATGGGATTTTGGCGTTCGGAATGAACTCGATGGGGTAGGAAGCGCGTGTATTTTGCGTAATAGCCGTGCTGTGATAATCGACCTCGTGCGTTTTCTCATCGTAAACGACGTTTTCGAGGACGGTACCGAATTTGATGGCACCGTAGATTTCAGGCTCATTTTCGGCCGAAAGGTCAATGGCCTTAGCGTAGCAGCCGCCCTCAATGTTGAACACACCTTCTTCTGTCCAGCAATGTTCATCGTCACCGATCAAAGCGCGGCGCTGATCGGCTGATAACGTCGTCTTGCCTGTGCCGGAAAGGCCGAAAAAGAGCGAGACATCGCCATCTTCGCCTTCGTTGGCAGAACAGTGCATCGACAGAACGCCTTTCTTGGGCATGATGTAGTTCATGACCGTAAAGATGCCTTTTTTCATTTCACCGGCGTATTCTGTGCCTAGAATGACAACTTCTTGCTGCTCGAATGACAGATCGACGCTGGTTTTGGAGGTCATACCGGTCGTATAGCGATTGGCCGGGAATTGGCCGGCATTGAACACGACATAATCCGGTTCGCCGAACTGTGCCAATTGCTCATCAGTCGGCCGAATGAGCATATTCCACATGAACAGCGCGTGATAGGGGCGGGTGCAAATGATGCGTACTTTGATCTGCTCGTTCGGATCCCAGCCGCCGTATCCGTCAACGACGTAGAGTTTGTCGAGCGTGTTCAAATAATCAATAGCCCGTTCCCGGTTGGCGGCAAAGGTGCGCTCTTCAATGGCGATATTGACGGAGCCCCACCAGATATCACCTTCGGATGCTGGATGTTTGACAATACGTTTGTCTTTGGGGCTGCGTCCTGTTTTGGCACCGGAACGCACCATTAGCGCACCGGAATCAGCAATCGCAGCTTCAGCCTCGTTCTCAATTGCTTCCTGGTAGAGAATGGGCGGTCGCGCGTTGCGCACAATGTTGGTTACATCAATGTCGTACTGTTTGAGTGTGAAGTTAGTGGACATAAGCTCCTCTTGTGGTTTGGGTCGTTTACGGATTATCTTTGGAGGCATTATCCTCAGATTATGTGGAAATCGGCTTAGTGAATGTTTGGTTATTTCACAAGCTTGCCGCAGCCGGTTGGTTTGCTGCATAAATTGCTGCAAAACCTCGATTATTATACCGTCAGGCAAAATCGATGACGAGTGACGTTTGGCATGTTTATCATATTACAGAATGTGTCATTTTGACAAGATCGCCGCGATGCGTGTGCTGACGGGTTGTCTGATTAGGGCAGAAAACGATTGCATTTTATCATTGCCCTTTACTGTTCACGGTCGATTATTCTCCGTTTCGGACGTTCTCTGCATCGTGGTTGGCAAGCTCTGTCTCGTCAGTAAACCCATCTTGATGTAAAACTATGGATGACTCAACCATCAATTCATACTATTCTGATCTCGATTGTCTAATTGGAGCGCTTCATGGACACAAACGGCGAATTTTATCTTGGCGGTGTTGTTGATCCGACGACCGGCGACCGCACAGACGCCCCCTTTCTCTACGATCCCGACGATTTGACTACCCATTGCGTTGTTGTCGGCATGACCGGTTCCGGCAAGACCGGTCTCTGCATTGATCTGCTTGAAGAAGCGGCACTCAATGACATTCCGGCGATCATGATCGACCCCAAAGGTGATATCACCAATACGCTGCTGCATTTTCGCGATTTGCTACCGGAAGATTTTGCACCTTGGATCAATCCGGACGCGGCGCGGCGTGACGATAAAACGATTGAGGAAGCCGCTGCCGCTACGGCCAGCCTGTGGAAAAACGGGCTGGCGGGGTGGGGGATCGATGGTGACCGCATCGGCCGATTGGATAAACAAGTCAACTTTGCCGTCTACACGCCCGGCTCTGACGCCGGCCTGTCGGTAAGCATCCTCGCATCACTGGAGGTGCCTGATCTCGATTGGAACGCAAACAAGGAAGCATTGCGCGAACGTATTTCCGGTACCGTGACGGCGTTGCTCGGCTTAGTCGGATTCAAAGACATCGATCCGGTGCGCTCACGCGAACACATTTTACTTGCCAACATCTTTGAACAGGCATGGAGCAGTGGGCAGGATTTGACGTTGTCTGAATTGATTATCCAGACGCAAAATCCGCCGTTTGAGAAGCTGGGTGTCTTTGACGTCAATCAGTTTTTCCCTGAGAAAGATCGGTTTGGGCTGGCGATGGATTTGAACAATATCATGGCCTCACCGGCGTTTCAGTCCTGGATCGAAGGTGAGCCGCTGGACATCGGCCGAATCCTCTACACGCCTGAAGGAAAACCGCGCCATTCCGTATTCTACATCGCCCATCTGAGCGAAGATGAGCGCATGTTCTTCGTCACGCTGCTCTATTCGGCGATTGAATCGTGGATGCGCGGTCAGCAAGGCACGACATCGCTGCGGGCACTCGTCTATTTCGATGAAATATTCGGCTACCTGCCACCGACGGGTAACCCACCATCTAAGGAACCGATTTTGCGCATGCTCAAGCAGGCCCGCGCCTTTGGTGTTGGCCTTGTGCTGGCGACACAAAATCCGGTCGATGTCGATTACAAAGCGTTGAGCAATGCCGGCACCTGGTTTGTCGGCAAGCTGGGCACCGATCAGGATAAGCAGCGCCTACTCGACGGCCTGACATCGGCAATGGGCGAGGGGATGTCGCGTAGTGAATATGATGACATCATTTCGCGCCTGGGCAAACGCGTGTTTCTGGCGCGCAACGTGCACGAGAAAAAGTCGCATCTTTTCGGCACGCGGTGGGCGATGAATTATCTGGCCGGGCCAATCATGCGCAACCGCATTCCCGATTTGAATGCGCTGGCTGGCGCAGAGTTGACACCGGCGCTGGCTGCGCAGCCGGAGATGGCAGCGCGCCCGACAAATGCACCGCCACCTTCTGCTACACCGAAAGTGGACTTGCCCGGCTCGGCATCCAGGCCGAAAGTGCCGTCTGTTGCTGATGAGTATTTTTGGCCGTTGGAGTTGCGTCTGCGCGATTCGGCCGAAGCGTGGCACACATCCCTGCCACTCGACGCAGAGGAAATTGGTGTCTTGTACCGACCCGCACTATTGGCACAAGCTAAAATTCGCTTCACAAATCGCAAATACAACCTCGCTACCGAACTGGTGCGCACCGCACTCGTCGCCAATCCTGATCGGCGCGGTGTCGTTCGCTGGGACGACTACCTGTTCCAAAAATCGCTGAGCGAACGCGACTTTGCCCGTCAGCCGCAGCGCGATGCGCGTTTTGACACAGTTGACACACCGTTGTCAGACAGCACGGCGCTGCGTTCACTCAAATCCGATTTCATCGATTGGGGTTATCGCGATACAACCGTCACCGTACGGGTCAACGAACAGCTTAAAATTTATGCCGGCCCGGACGTTACCGACAGCGAATTTGACAAAATGTGTGATGATGCGGCCCGCGATTTGCTTGAAGCGGAACTGAAAAAATTGCAGGCTACCTATGATCGCAAGGAAGACGCCATCAAAACGAAGCTGAAACGCGAAGAGCGCGAATTGGCTGAAGATGAAGCCGAGCACGCCGCACGCAAACGCGAGGAAACGGGCAAACACATCGAAACCGTCATCGGATTCTTTACGTCAAAACGGCGCAGTGTGTCCAGTTCATTGACCAAACGGCGCCTTACCGAAAAAGCACGCCTTGATGTCGAGGAGTCGAAGCAGCAGATTTCCGAATACGAGCGGGAACTGGAGCAATTGGCTGACGATGAAGCGGCTGCGGTTGATGATCTGGAAGAAAAATGGGCAGAAATTGCCGACGATGTCGATGAGATCGAGGTTTCACCGTATAAAAAGGATGTCTATCTCGATCTGTTTGGCATAGTCTGGCTGCCGCATTACCTGGTCAAAAGCGATGAGCGTGTATTTGACTTGCCTGCCTACGCACCAGGTGGCAAGGAGGCATAGATGGATGTAGCAGCAGGCCAAGTAGCGGTCATTACCGGGGGCGCAGCGGGCATCGGCCGATCCCTGGCCAAGCAATGTGTCGCCGAAGACATGCGCGTCGTCCTCGCTGACGTGGAAAGCGATGTACTGGTGGCAACGGCGGCAGCGTTGCGTGAACAGGGAGGCGAAGTACTCGAATTCGTCTGTGATGTATCTGATGCCGATCAGGTTGAAGCACTCGCGCAGGCAGCAATCGGCCGATTTGGAGCCGTTCACTTGTTGTTCAATAATGCCGGTGTCTCCGGCGGCATGAACAGTTGGGCCAGCACGCTCAACGATTGGCACTGGGTAATCGGCGTCAATTTAATGGGCGTCGTCCACGGCATCCGCTCATTTGTCCCGCATATGTTGGCTCACGGTGAGGCGGCACATATCGTCAATACAGCATCAATTGCCGGTCTGATCAGCGGGTCGAGCATGGCTGCTTACCGCACGACGAAACATGCCGTGGTTGCACTGTCGGAGACGCTTTACCTTGATTTACAGCGGCAGGAAGCGCCAATCGGTGTGTCGGTGTTGTGTCCGGCGTGGGTGCGTACGGGTATTGCGGAATCGGGTCGCAATCGGCCGAATAATCTGCAAAATGCGACACCGGGAGCCGGATTCACGGCTCATGATGTCACCAAAGCCGGCGCGGTGCAGCAATTGGTCGCCAACGGCACAGACCCGGATGATGTTGCGCACAAAACGTTTGACGCCATTCGTGCCGGGCAATTCTACATACTGCCTCATCCGGAGATGAAGCCGGTCGTCAGTCTGCGCATGAAATCGGTGCTGAACGGGACGAATCCGGTCGATCCGTGGTAGATAAGCTAGTGGAAACTGTCGCCATTACCGGAGCCAATGGATTCATCGGCAGTGCCCTCACCCGGCGACTGGTCGAACAGGGCATTGCTGTACGTGCTATTGTGCGCAATTCGGCCGATTTGTCGCGTTTGGAAGGCATCCCTGTCACCGTTGTCGAGGCGAACGTGCTTGAGCCGCGCACACTGCGGCGTGTTTTTGCAGCGGCAGACGGGGTCATTCACGCCGTTGGCAAACTCGGGCAATTTGGCGTGCCGGAGGACAGTTACCACGAATTGCACGTCGGTGGAACGCGCAACGTGCTTGAAGCGATTCTGGCATTGGACGAACAGCCACGCATTTTGTACGTGAGCAGCCCCGGCGTGTTGGGGCCGGTGCATGGGGAGCTTTCGGCCGATGAGACATTTCCACTTGTGCCCGGCAATGCATACGAGCGCAGCAAAGCAGCCGCCGAAATGATGGTGCAGCGCTACTGCGACCGGCTGCCCATCGTCATTGCTCGCCCGGAATTCGTTTATGGCCCTGGTGACTTGCATGTGCTCGGTTTGTTTAAGGCGGTGCAGAACGGCCAATTTTTCTATATTGACGGCGGTTTGGCGCGTTGTCATCCGACGTATGTCGCTGATGCGGCAGACGGCATGGTCAAAGCGCTGCTGGTGGGCAAACCGGGCGAGATTTACCACATAACGGGACCCAATCCGATTACGTTTTTTGAGTTGGGCCGCACAATTGCCCAGGTGCTTGGTGTGCGCCGCCCGTTTGTGACGCTGTCGCGCGGGACGGCGTTGCGCATGGCAGGCGCGCTGGAACGGCTCAGCAGGCGACCCCCGTTGAGCCGGGATGGCGTGGCTTTTTTCGCAGACGACCGCCACTTTTCATGGGAAAAAGCGCGGCGTGAACTGGATTATGCGCCTCAGATTGATTGGAGAAGTGGAGCTGCGCTGACGGCACAATGGTATCAGCAGCAAGGTTTGCTCTAGCCGCTGCGCTATGAAAGATGACAGCATTACCACGACGTTCGATTAAGTCACTTTATCCGCTGGCTTTGGCCGAAGGGGAAGGTGTCGGTACGGCATACGAGTATTTTGCCAAGCGGTTGATCCTCGGTGACTGGCTAAAAAATCGGCCGAAACCAACTTCCATGCTCATCGCCGGTCTGCCGGAGAAATACGGGTGCAGCCTTGATTTCTTCTTGCTGGCGCATGAATGGGGCATTCGGCCGATTGTAGTTGACAGGCGTTCCGTTGCACTCGATAAATTAGCCCGTTCGCTCACCGTCGCACAGCAGGCCGGTCACTTGATCGGATTGCAGGTCGATTTGTTGCTGGTCAATGACATAACTGCGTTAAATGAAGTCAGCGGACAAGTCGATCTGGCAATTTGCAGTGAGGTGTTGCAGGGAATTTCGGCCGAAAATCGCGCCGCTTACCTCAATCGCCTCACCCGACTTGCCACCCATACCGCCGTCTTTTGCCCCAACGCCGACAACGCCGCCCACACCAATCTCAGCGGACTCTCCGGCCTCACCCTTGATGAATTGCAAGCAGTTAGTTTTCAGTCATCAGCCTACAGCCCTCAGCCTTCAACGTTTTCCGGCTACATCGACATGCCACCGTTTCCACCCGGTATTACCCGCGATGAGGCGCAGCGCAACCACGCTTCCAGCGGCAGAATCGAAGCGGCAGCCATGTGGGGACTCGGCTACTATGCGCGTGCTGAGCGGTTGCTGCCCGTTTCGATACGGCGTACACAATCGCACATTGTTTATGCGTTTATCGGCCGATAATACAACGGCCTGCCGCCGTTCGCCGCATTTTCACGACAGCCGCGTTGAATATCGTTTGCCCTCCGCTATAATTGCATCGCTAAACAATCCACGAACCACGAGAAGGCACGCTGTCATGCCTGCTATCGTTTCCCAACTTTCGCGGTTCAAACTCAAGGAGTCAACGTGCCAACAGCACTCATTACCGGCGTTACCGGACAAGACGGTTCCTATCTGGCAGAGTTTTTACTTAGCCGAGGTTATCGCGTCATCGGCATGGTGCGCCGCACTAGCACGGTCAATTTTCATCGCGTCGAGCACATTCAGGACAAAATCGAAGTCGTGCAAGGTGATTTGCTCGATCAATATTCATTGGTTCACTTGCTTGAAGAATACAAGCCGGATGAAGTCTACAATCTTGCCGCGCAATCGTTTGTACCCACGTCGTGGATGCAGCCCGTTTTTACCGGCGAAGTGACCGGATTGGGCGTCACGCGCATGCTCGACGCAGTGCGAATTGTCAACCCAAAAATCCGCTTTTACCAGGCCAGTTCGAGTGAAATGTTTGGCAAGGTAGTCGAAGTACCGCAGCGCGAAACAACGCCGTTTTATCCGCGCAGTCCATACGGCGTCGCCAAAGTGTACGGCCATTGGATCACTGTAAACTATCGCGAAAGCTATGATTTACACGCCACATCAGGCATCTTGTTCAATCACGAATCGCCGCGGCGCGGTCTCGAATTTGTGACGCGTAAAATCACGTATCACGTCGCTAAAATCAAGCTGGGTCTGGCTGATCAGTTGGCGTTAGGCAATCTTGATTCACGGCGTGACTGGGGCTACGCCGGAGATTATGTACGGGCGATGTGGTTGATGTTGCAGCAAGACAGACCCGAAGATTTTGTCATCGCTACCGGAGAAACGTGGTCGGTTGAGGATTTTGTCCGTACGGCATTTGAATATGTCGATCTCGACTGGCATGATTATGTCGTGCAAGATCCGCGTTTTATGCGACCGGCCGAAGTCGATTTGCTCGTCGGTGATCCGTCGAAAGCGGGTAAGCAGCTCGGTTGGGAACCACATGTATCGTTTAGTGAACTGGTGCAGATGATGATCGATGCGGATATTGACCTTATCAAAAGCGGCAAGACACCAATGTAAGTCGGATGGTCTGCTAGACCTGCCCGAAAAAGAGCCTTGTAATGTACACGATCAAATTTGGCACAGATGGATGGCGAGCACGAATCGCTGAAGGGTATACGTTTGACAATGTGCGCCGTTGTGCGCAGGGTTTTGCTGCCTACCTTTACGAAAAAGGATTGGCCGAGAAGGGCGTTGTCATTGGCTATGACAAGCGCTTTCATGCGGAGAATTTTGCGACTGCATCGGCCGAAGTCATGGCAGCCAACGGAATTCACGTTTGGCTGACTGACACCGCAACCCCGACGCCGACCATTTCCTATGCTGTTGTCGCCAAAAACGCTGGCGGTGCGATCAACATCACCGCCAGCCACAATCCGCCTGAAGACTGTGGGTTCAAAGTACGCGATCCGTTTGGTGGCGCAATTGATCCGGCCAATCTGCAATTGATCGAGCGCTTGATTCCACCAGATATGGACGGCGTAAAACACATGGCACTTGCTCCAGCCAGAGCCGATGATTTGGTCACAGTTTTTGATCCAGCGCCGGACTATATTGCGCAATTGCATCGTTTGGTCGACATCGAAGCGATCAAGAACGCAGGGTTCACTGTTCTGGTCGATTGCATGTGGGGCAACGGTGCAGGGTGGTTCCCGCGTTTGCTGGCAGGCGGCAAGACAAAAGTGGTCGAAGTACACAATGAGCGCAATCCTATCTTCCCGTTCATGACACGTCCTGAACCCATCCCGCCGAACGTAGACGACGGATTGAGCTACGTGACCAAAGTCGGTGCTGATGTGGCGATTATCAACGACGGCGATGCCGATCGCGTCGGTATTGGAGATGAAAACGGCAATTTCGTCGACCAACTGCGCGTCTACGGCATGATGGGCTACTATCTGCTCGAACTGCGTGGCGAACGCGGCCCCATCGTGAAGACGATTTCGACGACAAAGGTGCTCAATAAGCTGGCGGCGATCTACGATGTGCCGGTTTACGAAACGGGCGTCGGTTTCAAATACATTGCGCCCAAAATGATGGAAGTCGATGCGATGATTGGTGGTGAAGAGAGTGGTGGCTATGCATTTCGGGGCCATGTACCGGAACGTGACGGTATTTTGGCCGGACTTCTGATGGTGGACATGATGGTACGCACGGGCAAGAAACCGTCGCAGTTGCTGCAAGACGTATTCGACAAGGTCGGTGGTGAGTATTTTTACGATCGTATTGACAGTCGTTTTGATGCAGCGGAAAAGACGGCGATTCTGGCGCGAGTCGGTGCTGCTATGCCCGAGACGATTGGCGGTTTGAAGGTCATTGACAAGATCACAATTGACGGCAATCAGTTCATTATGGAAGATGGTGGCTGGCTATTGATTCGGTTTAGCGGCACGGAGCCGATCATTCGCGTCTACTGTGAGACGATGCATGGTGACAAGGTACAAGCGATTTTGGATGACGGCATGCGCATTGCCGGGTTGCGGTGAAAATGGAGGCGCGAATGACGCAACAAGCGTTTCAGGATTATTATGAGGATGTGACGAGCTACTGTTATGGTTGTGGGCGTCTGAATCAGGCCGGTTTGCAGATCAAGACGGTTTGGGACGGTGATGAGAGTGTGACGGTTTATCGGCCGAAATCACAGCACATCGCTATCCCCGGTTATGTTTATGGCGGCTTGATAGCCTCCCTGATTGACTGCCACGGCACAGGCACGGCAGCGGCAGCAGCATACCGTCAACTCGGTGTGCCCATGGACGATCCCAATTACTATTTTCGCTATGTCACGGGATCACTGCATGTCGATTACTTACAGCCGACGCCTTTGGGCGTTGATCTGACCATTCGCGGTGAAGTTGTCGAGATCAAAGGTCGCAAAACGGTTGTGCGCAGTGTTGTGTATGCAGAAGGTGTTCATGAACCGACGGCGCGAGGCGAGGTGGTTGCCATCCAGATGCCGCGTGCATGGGTGGAGGAGATGGTAGCCGGGAATTCGTAGCCACATCGATGCCGCTGCTATTTTTGCTTCGCGGTTTGCTGATTGGCTTTGCCATTGCTGCGCCGGTCGGGCCGATTGGCTTGTTGTGTATTCAGCGCACACTGCAGGATGGTCGTAAGAGCGGCTTTATCAGCGGGTTGGGGGCAGCTTCGGCCGATACGGTTTACGGTTTCATCGCTGCTTTTGGTCTGACATTCATCTCTACTTTTCTGATTGAGCAGCAACGCTGGTTGAGTTTGATCGGTGGATTGTTTTTGCTCTTTTTGGGCGTGAAGACGTTCTTGACGCCACAAACGGGGGATGCGGCTGATGGAATTTCGGCCGAAAACGGCAACCTCGCCACTGCCTATTTGTCCACGTTTCTCCTCACACTGACCAATCCGGTGACAATCTTGTCATTTGTCGCGATTTTTGCCGGGCTGGGATTATCGGCCGAAGCCGGCAATTATGGTTCGGCTGCGCTGCTCGTCGTCGGCGTATTTTTCGGTTCGGCTGCATGGTGGCTGTTGCTGAGCGGGATTGTCTCGCTGTTGCGCAAGCGTTTCAATCGGCGCGTCATGCAGTGGGTCAATCGCGGTGCCGGCATTATGATTGCGGGATTCGGCGCGGTCGCATTGCTGTCAATATTGCGCTAATATGGTTGTATGTATGACGCAAAATAGCTACACATTCACTATCGGCCGATTTGAGTGCATGATCATTAATGACGGTGGTTATGCCGGAACAGCCTCCGCACTCTTCGCCGGCGCACCTGAGCAAGCATTGGCCCATGCGCTGGCGCAACATGGAGAAACACCGGACAAGTTGCCGGCTACTTGCAGTTGTCTACTGATACAGAGCGAGTCGCAGTTGATATTGATCGACACTGGAGTCGGTTTTCTTTACAGCATGGAAGGTAGGCTAGTCGCCACCATGCGCGAAAAAGGGTTTGCACCTGACGATGTAGACATTGTCGTACTCACTCACGTTCATGGCGATCACATCGGCGGTTGTATCAATCACAACGGTGAGCTTACGTTCAGCAATGCCCGATTTGTCATGGGCGGGGACGAATGGCACTATTGGACAAGCCAGGAATCGCTTCAGGACGCGCCCCAGTGGGCTGCCGACACAGCACAGCAGATACTGCCAAAATTGGCGGATCGCATGCGCGTCATTCAGGGGCAGAATGAAATTGTCCGAGGAATTGAATTAATACCAGCGCCAGGACATACGATAGGACATGTCGCCGTTTCCATTAGCTCTGATGGCGATCAGTTATTGTATTTGTCGGACACCGCGCTCCATCCGATTCACCTTGAGTATCCTGATTGGACTGCATCAGTCGATCAGATTCCGGAACAAACGGTTGAAACGCGAAAGCAACTGTTTGAGCTTGCTGTTCGCGAAAAAGCATTGGTCACCCTGTTTCACTTCATGCCGTTTCCGAGCCTGGGCTACATTCGGCGGCTAGCCGATCGTTGGCAGTGGGAACCAGCCGCCAGTCCATAGTCCAGGGCGTCAGCAAAAAAGCAAATCAAATCTATGCACCTCGTAGACACTCATTGCCATCTCGATTTCAATCGCTTTGACGATGACCGCGATGCGGTTGTGGCACGTGCAGCGGAGGCTGGTGTCAAGCGCATCATCGTGCCTGCAATTGATTTTGACAATTGTGCGGCTGTGTTAGCGCTGACAGAGCAGTACACTGGTGTGTTTGCGGCAGTCGGTGTCCATCCGAATAGTTCGGCCGAATGGCAGCAAGCCGACATCGATCGCATCCGCAAACTGGCGCAACATCCCAAAGTGGTCGCCATCGGCGAAATCGGCGTCGACTATTATTGGGATAAATCACCCCAAGCCACTCAGCACGCCGCTTTCTCCGCTCAAATGGCGCTGGCTGCTGAGCTGGATTTGCCGGTAATCATCCACAACCGGGAAGCGAGTGAAGATACGGTAGCGTTGATGGCGGCGTCGCCGTTGGCGGGACGGGAGCGAGCAGGGGTAATGCACAGTTTTTCGGCCGAAACGGACATCGCCGGGCGCGCCCTCGATCTCGGCTTCTACATCGGTTTTACCGGCCCGTTGACGTTCAAAAAAGCAGATGAGTTGCGCCGGATTGCGCGGCTTGTACCACTGGATCGGGTTTTAATCGAAACCGATGCACCGTTCCTGGCCCCGCAACCGTATCGCGGCAAGCGCAACGAACCGGCTTACGTCGTCGCCGTCGCTGACCGTCTCGCTGCGCTGCACAATTTGTCTCTGGAACGCATCGCCGAACTCACAACTGCCAACGCCGAGCGTCTCTTTGGATTGACTTGACCATCGTGAATCCGAAATCCGAAATCCGAAATCCGACATTGTCGATCATTATTGTTAGCTGGAATGTGGCTGATTTGTTGCGGGCTTGCTTGCAGTCGATTGACGCCAATCGCGGCGTTCTTGATTTGGAAGTGATCGTGGTCGATAGTGCTTCGGCCGATAATACGGTGGCGATGGTTTCGGCCGAATTTCCCTGGGTGAGATTACTCGTCCAAAGCGAAAACGTCGGTTTTCCACGCGGTAACAACATCGGTATGACTGCGGCGACCGCCGACGCTATTTTGCTGCTGAATCCTGACACTGAAATTGTTGACGCTGCCCTGTCCGACATGCTGGCTTATCTGAACGCCAATCCCGATGTCGGCATCGTTGGGCCGCAACTGCTCAACCCCGATGGGAGCCATCAGTCGTCGCGTCGCCGTTTTCCGACCACAGCGACCGGCTTGTTTGAAAGTACATGGCTGCAACCGCTGGCTCCACGCCCGTTGCTCAACCGCTTCTACGCTACTGATTTGCCGGACGACGCGATCAACGACGTCGATTGGGTGACAGGAGCGTGTATGCTGACCCGCCGCGCCGTCATTGAGCAGGTTGGCGAAATGGATCCGGCGTATTTCATGTATTCTGAAGAACTCGACTGGTGCAAGCGGATCAAGGATGCCGGTTGGCGCGTGGTCTATTTACCAACGGCAGCGGTCGTTCATCACATCGGCAAGAGCAGCGAGCAGGCGGTTACAGCACGCCATATCAACTTCAATCGCGCCAAATTGCGCTATTTTCGCAAGCATCATGGCTATTGGACGTACATCTTCCTTCGTGTAGCCATTTTAAAGCAATATTTGTTTCAAATTTGTATCGAAGGTGGCAAAGCTCTTTTGGGACACAAACGGGAATTGCGTAAGCAGCGTGTTCGTTCTTATTGGCGCGTGCTCAAAACAGGCTTGCCTGCTGCGGGTTATTGAGTTGTCAGGTGATTTTGTGGACAAGAAACTTCGTATAGCGCTCGTGACGGGCGAATTTCCACCCATGCAAGGTGGTGTCGGCGCGTTCACGCGCGAACTGGCGCAAGAACTGGCACAGCTCGGACATGACATCTGGATTATCACCGATGGGGCAGCTCGCCCACCTGACGTCGCCTTGCGCCGCGCCCGAAGTTTGCAAGACCCGCTGCCGCTTGACGATTATGCCCAGTGGCTGCCATTCGGCAAAAAGTGGAACTGGAAGGATGTTGCCTGGATTGCCGATTGTACTGATCGGTATCACTTTGATCTGATCAACATTCAGTATCAGGCGGCGGCGTACAACATGAACAGTGCAGCGATTAATTTTGCGCCGTGGCGTTTGCGCCATCTGACCAAAACCGTTGTCACGTTTCACGATTTGCGCACACCGTATTTGTTTCCCAAAGCAGGCGGTTTGCGCGAATGGGTAGTGCGCAGGATGGCAACATCGGCCGATGGCATCATCGCTACCAACCGACAGGATTACGACCAACTTCGCAGTGTAACCAGCAAATCATTGGCACGCATTCCCATCGGCAGCAACATCACCGTCCACAACGTGAGCACGGCGGACAGGCAGCGTACTCGCGAACAGTTGGGCGTTAACAGCTTTGACTTTTTGCTCGGTTACTTTGGTTTTCTCAACGAGAGTAAAGGGGCGGACACGCTGTTGGAAGCATTGGCACAACTCGATGAACGGGTGCATCTCGTTTTCATCGGTGGTCGCACAGGCGACAGCGATCCCGACAATAATTCAGCGTTTTTGCAGCAGCTCGATGCGCACATTGAGCGGCTGGGTCTGGTAGATCGGGTACATTGGACCGGTTTTGTCGCGGATGAACAGGTATCGCAATGGATGGCAGCCGCCGATCTGATGGTCATGCCCTATCGCGACGGTGTTTCACTGCGGCGCGGGACACTGATGGCGGTTCTGGCGCATGGCCGTCCGCTGCTCACGACCGAGCCGCAGGTTGCAACGCCGGAACTGGTGCATGGAGAGAATGTCTGGCTGGTTTCGGCCGAAAATACGCCTGAATTGCAGGGCGCCGTTGTGCAACTGCGCGATCATCCTGAATTGCGAACCAAAATTGGTGCTGGAGCAGCCGCATTATCCGAGCAATTTCAATGGAGTAAGATTGCAGTTCAAACAGCTACATTTTATGAATCGATAGCTTCACGGAGCAGGGATTCAAGTGTCGTACCTTCTTCAAAATAGCGCGTTTTCCATTCCGGCATGAGATCATCGAGCAAAACGGCTTATGCCCAATCGCATCGCTGCCGAATTCAGAAAAACATAAATTGACTTTCTGCTACAGGCTACTTCTGGATTCGCTTGACACGCTGCACCAAAGTCGGTACGCTTAAGCCTGTAAACCGCAAGCGAGTGCAGCGATGACAGACTGAGTTCACATCCATTTTATTCTTACCGGAAGCTGGTTGGCGTGACATTTCGGCCGAATGTGGCCGGAATGGCAGTGCGCCGACTTTTCGATCTCGACCTGGAGTGAATTCATGACCCTTGCTGCCTTGGCGGTTCATCACCTCGCCAAATCATTCAACCTGACACAACTATTCCACGACGTGACCTTTAGCTTCAATCCCGGTGATCGCGTCGGCCTGATTGGGCCGAACGGCAGCGGCAAAACGACCCTGCTGCGCATCATCATGGGCGAAGAATCGGCCGATGCCGGGCAAATCGTCATCGCGCCTACGGTGCGCATTGGCTATCTGGCGCAGGGATTCAGTCTTGACCCGTCACAGACTGTCGGCGAAACAATCGGCGCTGCTACCGGTTCGGCCGATGTGGTTGAAGACGAACTGGCACACGTGGCGACACGGCTCAGCCGGCACCCCGAAGACGCGGCGCTTCAGCGACAATACGATATGCTGTTGCAGCGATTGCTGCACGCAGGTGACAGCCGGACAGCAAGCATGCTGGCTGCGCTGGAACTCGACACCATCGATCCTGATTTGCCAGTCGCTGTTTTGAGTGGCGGACAGAAAACACGGCTGGCGCTCGCGCTGATCCTGCTCGAAGAGCCGCAGTTGCTGCTGCTGGACGAGCCAACCAATCATCTCGACATCGCCATGCTCGAATGGCTGGAACAATGGCTCAGCGACTATCCGGGCGGCGCGTTGATCATCTCACACGACCGCACCTTTCTCGACCGAACGGTGAATCGCATTGTCGAACTCGATCCGCATGCGTTGACTACACGCGAATGGGCGGGCAATTACTCCGATTATCTGACAGGCTATTTGCAGGAACGCGAAAAACAATGGGCAGCGTTCAAGGATCAGCAGTACGAAATTCGGCGCATGAAACAGGACATTGCCCAAACGCGTGAGCAGTCAAACCGCGTACATCGTGCCACGACGCCCCGCAATCCGGGAGCGCGAGCACGGGCGAAAAAGGTGATGCGCAAGGCAGTGGCGCGTGAAAAAAAGCTGGTGCGTTACATCGAATCCGATGACCGTGTGGAAAAGCCGGCACGGAGCTGGCAGATGAATCTCGATTTCGGTGATGTCGGCCATCTTGGTCAGGTGGTTTTGCAACTGGATGAATTGAGCGTTGGTTACCCGGAAATTGCACCGCTGCTGACTGATTTGAACGAGACGATTCAGGTTGGGCAGCGGGTAGTTCTCACTGGACCGAACGGATCGGGTAAGACGACGTTGCTGCGGACGATTGCGGGATTGATTCGGCCGATTGCCGGCTCATTTCGTCTGGGTAACAGCATAGAACTGGGCTACATGTCGCAGGAACAGAAGCTGCTCGATATGGACCTCAGTCCACTGGAGACGATTCAACTGGCAGCACCACTCAACGAGACCGAGGCCCGTTCGTTTCTGCATTATTTTCTGTTTGCTGATGACGAACCGCTCAAACCCAACCACCATCTCAGTTTTGGTCAGCGAGCGCGGCTGTCACTGGCGTTGCTCGTCGCGCGCGGCTGCAATTTCCTGCTGCTGGATGAGCCGATCAACCATCTCGACATTCCGTCGCGGACGATGTTTGAGGAAGCGTTGCTCAACTACGACGGCACGATTCTCGCCGTCGTCCATGATCGCTACTTCATCGACCGTTTTGCAACCGACGTCTGGTGGGTCGAAGAGGGTAACATTCGCGTCGAATTGCGGCGTAGTACGATAGGTTGATGGTTTGGTGGTTGGATAGTTGGTTGACTTGACTATCAGATAATCTAACTATCCAACTTCCTCACTCTTTTAACGTCAGCGTATCTTTGCCGTGCAGACGATTCTCAATTGCGGTCCAAATCAAATCGAGATGGGCATCATAGCGAACATAGTTGAGATCATCGGTTTCGATAGTGAGGGTCGGACTGAGGGTAAATCGCTCGACCCATTCGTCGTAGAGGGTGTTGAGTTGGGTGAGGTATTCGGCCGAAATGGTGCGTTCGTATTCCCGGCCACGCAGTGCAATGCGTTGTTGCAACGTGGGTACCGCCGCCCGCAGATAGATGACGAGATCAGGGGCGGGTAGCAGCGTCGTCAACGTCTCAAACAACTCGTAATACGCCGCCCAATCGCGATCACTCATGTGGCCCTGTCGGTACAGATTGCGGGCAAAGATTTCTGCATCTTCGTAAACACTGCGATCCTGCAGCACCGATTGCGTGCGCGTCATCAAGGCATGGTGCTGTTGCAGCCGTCGCGACAGAAAAAACACCTGCGAATGAAAGCTCCAGCGGCGCATGTCACTGTAAAAGTCGGCCAGGTATGGGTTTTCAGTTACCGCTTCGTAGACCGGTTCCCAACCTTGTCGCCGGGTGAGTAGTTCGACCAGGGTCGATTTGCCGACACCGATATTCCCGGCAACGGCGATGAAATAGTGATTCATGTGTGTTGCTGCGTGCGCTTAACTTTGGTTCGCTTCAGAGCCGCCACGCATGACGAGTGCAACGATGATGACGACGATTGCCAGCATGCCCAAGCCGATGGCGAGTGCGGCTGTATTGTTGCTTTCGGCCGAATCTGTATCATTCTCTGACGCTGACGCCACCGGTGTTGGTGCGGGCGCTGCAGTTGAAGCCGGAGCGGCTGTCGGCTCTTCATTTGCGTCTGCTTCTGCTGTTGGCTCAGTTTCTGCTACTGGTTCAGTTATTGCGGACGATTCCAGTACGCCTTCGATAAAGACAGCCGTGGTCCGCGCTGGAACCGTAAACGTTCCGCTGTCGAAACCGGCAGAACGCACCCGCTCATCGGCCGATTCCTGTTGGATCGGATGCAACTGCATAGCGCTATCCGCCCGTTCATCAATTGTGAACGCTTGCTGCTCATTCGTGCCGTTGAACAGCACGATGACATCAGCTTCGTCCGGGTCGCTGATACTCATCACGATCAAACCGGGTATTTGGTCCGGGCCTGTATTGTGGAATTGCAGGCTGTTGGCAATTGCTTCGGCCGATTGCAGGCGGAAAAGTGGCGAACTCTTGCGAATCGCCAATATCTCCTGAAAGTGGGTAGCATTGGCAGCAATGTCTTCCGGCGTCGGCTTCAAATCGGGATTCGCCAGCAGCGGTTGCATCACCGGCCATTGCGACTCATTCTTATCGGCTACTGGTAATCCGACACCCCAGTTATTGCTTTGCATCGTGAAGTCGAGACGATTAAACCAGTCGCCCGAGTTGTAGCTGTCCCGATCCATATCCTTTGAGCGCAGCATATCGCTCCCTGCGTGGAAAAACGGTACGCCTTGTGATAGCATGACGATATCCAGCGCCAGATTCTGCATCCGTGTGCGCTCCGCTGTACTGGTTGCTAACGGTGCTTTGTATTGAATCGCGTCAAACAGCGTCTCATTGTCGTGTGCCGAAACGTAGCTGATGTGTTCCTGCGGATCGGCTGTGTAGCCGGTGGGCGAACCGTTGTAATCGATCTCGCTGCCCATAACCAGGTCACCTGTCGCATTGACAAACGCATAATCGGCCAGATTACCGGCCAGACCGACACGAATCTGGTCACTGAATTGTAGTAAAGAAGCCAGTTGGGCACCGCTGCTGCCTTGCGTCTCGTTTGGATCGGTATAGAGACCAGTCGCAAATCCCTGTTCCTGCTGACCGCCGAACGGGTTGCCGCCGCGCACGGCATCGCGAATGCGGTCGTTGAACGAGCCAATGCCCGTTCCAGCCATATTGAGTTGCGTCGCATTGACACCGCGTGCGTTATTGGCGACCTCACCAAAGTTCCAACCCTCACCATAAATGTAGATCGACTTGCCGTCTACGCCGTCGTTTTCCAACGTCAATGCATTCAGCGCCTCGCGGACAGCCAACATATCTTCGACCATGTGGTGACCCATTAAATCGAAGCGGAAGCCGTCAACTTTGTATTCTTTTGCCCAAGTGACGACTGAATCAATCATCAATTTGCGCATCATGTCGTGCTCGGTGGCCGTATTGGCGCAGCACGTTGAGTTGGCAATCGCGCCATTGACATCGAGGCGGTGATAATAACCGGGAACGATGCGGTCCAGAACGGACTTCTCGGATTGTCCACCGGCGTTGGTGTGGTTGTAGACGACATCCATCACCACGCGCAAGCCGTTTTCGTTGAGCGCCTGCACCATTTCACGGTATTCGATGATGCGGGCGGTTGTGTTGGGGTCGGTGCTGTAGCTACCTTCCGGCACGGTGTAGTGCAGCGGATCGTAGCCCCAGTTAAAGCCATCTTCGTCGCGCAAGTTGTAGATGGCAGCTTGTTGCTTGTCGGAATCGGCCGAAAAACCGGCGAGGTAGCTGTCCAACGGCGCGCGCCACTCATCTTTGTTCTCATTGATAGTGGCGATGTCAAATGTGGGCAGCAGATGCAGATGGGTCAATCCGGCCTCGGCGAGATTGCGCAAATGGGTCATACCGTTACTGTCTGTGTGGGTGAAGGCGCGGAATGTGCCGCGATCAACTTCCGGCACGCTTTCATCGTTGACACTGAAATCGCGCATATGCAGTTCGTAGAGGACGATGTCTTCGGGAGCAGCTAATGGTGGTTTGGCGATGTCGTCCCAGCCTTCCGGCTTGAGCGATGCGTCTGCCAGATCGAGTATTTGTGAGCGGATGCTGTTGGCGCTGAGATTGACCGAGTAGGGATCGGTGACGAGATTGTCGACAATGACGCCTTCAGACGGCGCAAAAACACGTACGTTGTAGTTGTAATAGCTGCCGCTCCAATCCTCGGTGCCCGTGACAGACCAGACGCCGGTGTCGGCATCGCGGGTCATCGGGATAGTTTCGCCGGTTTCGGCCGAAACGCTATCATACAGCACTAATTCCACCAGTTGCGCCGTCGGTGCCCAAACACGCAGCGTCGGTACACCATTCTCCCACGAGACGCCCAGTTCACCGTCATAGCTGTACAAGTCATCGATGACACCGGGAATCTGTAAGCCGGTGGCGTCGATCAATGCACCTTCTGCATTGGTTGCGATCAACACCACCTGACCACGCAACAAATCGGGCACAATTGGTAGCTGTTCGGAAGGCAGCGTCAGCACGTTGAAGGTCGCCAGATGGGGGAATCGGGCTGCAATTTCGTCAGCAACGCCATTGCTGTTGACGGCGAGTGGGATAATTGATCCACCTTCAATCCCTGTCTCCGTTGTGGTCAGGTTGCCGTTGGCATCTACGACCAATGAATAGGTTGCGTCATCGGCAATGTCCCAGTTGGTCAGAATGGTATCGGCCGAAACCCAATGCGCCGTCGCCTGATTCAGATTGCCCTTTGGTGCGCCTTCCACTTCGATTTCCATCTCCTTCGACTCAGAATCCCATGTGAACGTCACCAGTTTGCCGTCTTCAGGCACACTAAATGGTATATTGGCCCCACCTGCCGCACCATTCGCACCGTAGTTTTCGGTCCAACTGCGGTCAATGGCTACTTTTGCTTCGTAATTTCCGGCTGGCAGAGTTGACGTTGTGAAAACATAGATGCCGTCACCGTCTACGTCTTGCAATAGGGTCAGTGAGCAACCTGGTGCCCAGTCGCCCGGACTGCCGGAATCATCAATGGCGAGATCGGGACAGCCGGCTTCGTTCTGGTAATTGCCGGGAACCATTGCCAGCCACGCGTTGACATTGTCCGCCAGCCAACCGCTTTCTGGCACGTACCAAATCGTGACAGTTTGTTCCTGGCTGATTTTGAGCGCAAGTGGCTCGCCAATCGGTGTCGGATCACCATTCAAGGCAGCGGAGTAGGTGTAGCTGCCGGCGGGCAAACGAAACGAATTGATCCAAAGCGTTCCAGTTTCATCCGGTTCCAACTGCGCCGCTTCGCAGCTCGCGTCGTCTTCGCCATCACAGCCCAATGCAGTTGCCACGGAGCCGATGACGGTAACTGCGGTTGGCTCATCTGCAATTTGCGCAGAAACAGGCACAGCCAATAGAAATATGCCGATGAAAATGCCAGTGATCCAGAATTTGTTCTTGTGCATGATTTGTTCTCGCTACATTGGTTTTTATAATTGTATAGCAAAGCCTATCTGCTTGAAACGAGAATCACCGGCAGCTTGCTCTTGCCTGTTTGGCTATTCAATTGGCAGGAGCCGAGGGTTGAAGATCGGGAAAATCAACTGCTGATCGAATGATTTAATCTGCATTGTCTGGTATCTGTGACAGTTTTTCGCGGTCAGACTTTGTCAACCCTTTGACCACGAGTCGATACGAATGGTCGATCATTTCTTGGATTTCGTCATTTGGAATCGTACCATCCAGCACAACCGTATTCCAATGTTTTTTGTTCATGTGGTAGCCGGGTTTCACTGCATCATAATGTTGCCGCAGGACGATGGCCCAGTCGGGATCGCATTTCAAGTTCACAGAGACGGGAACCGATTGGATGTCGGTCAAGGCAAACAACTTGTCTGACACACGAAACACTAATGTATCTGCATCGAACGGAAAATCGGCCGAAGTGCCCGGTTTTGCCAAACAATAAGCGCGTAACTCGTCGTGATTCATTCGTGAAGCAACCAAACTATTCACAAGATGCAAGAAATTTGCACACTAAAACTAATCTTGCCCTTATCCCAATTCAGTACACTTATTATACAGATATGCATGGTCGTGTTGAGACTGTTTTCGATAGAGTTTGGCAAGAAAAGG
>JAMLHW010000024.1 GCA_023954475.1 Anaerolineae bacterium | reverse complement strand
CTGCCCAACTCAGCCGGCAGGTCAGATATGAAATTGAAGCGGAGCAGCCAGCCGCGCTCGTCGCGCGTTGGTCCCATTCGCAGCGTTTCTAACTGGGTCAATCGGCCGATCTCAGGCGGTATTACACGCAACCATTGGCCCCGCAAATCCAGTTCCGTCCACTGTTCGCGTTCGGCCTGTTCGATCAGTTGCAGTAGCTCGTCCTGTGTCATCGCACTTCCCCTTCCGCACGTTCCCAGGTGCAGTTCGGTTGACCGACTCTCTGCGCCATTGTATCCGCTGGAGGGCATTTGTGGAAGCGCCAGACCTGCCGGAAACCGAGTTTTTTGGAAAAACTCGGTATCTGTAAAACAAAAAGCGGCTTCCGATCTTGCGGAAGCCGCTTTGCTGCTATTCAATTGTGCGACGAATAGTTTATCCGGCGTTGACCGGAATGCGTTTGCTGACCGCCTGCGCTTCCGGCGACTTTGCCAACTCGACCGTCAGCACGCCATCGCGGAACGTCGCCTTGACGTTGTCCTGATCGACACCGCCTTCCGGCAGCGGAATGGTGCGCGAGAAGCTGCCGAAGCTGCGTTCGATGCGGTAGAAGTTGGTTCCCTTCTCTTCATGCTCGGCTTTCTTCTCGCCTTTGATCGTCAAAGCGTCGCGCTGCAACGTGATATCGACATCCTCTTCGCTGATGCCGGGCAATTCGGCCGAAACCGTAATCGCCGTATCATTCTCGGTGACATTCACGCGCGGTGAAAACCGCTCTGTGCGCAGGTTTGGCCAAGTAGCCAGCCAATCGTCATCGAGGAAATTGTCAAACAGCCGGTTCATGTCGCGGCGCAGTGCAACAAACGGATCGGTTGTGCGCTCGCGTTCGCTCAACTCATTGCTTTTCCACGGGACTAAATCTCCAATGTTCATAACACACCTCCAATAGTTGCTTCAGAAATCGCGTTTTTCCGAGAAGCCAAGCTTTTCTAAAAAGCTTGGCTTCTAACTTTTCAACCTGATTAATTGCTAATCGGAATACGGCGTGTCTTGATCTCCGTGCTCTTCGGCAGCGTCAGTCGCAACACACCGTTGCTAACTTTTGCCTCAATATTGTCTCGATCGACATCATCGGACAGCGTGAATGCACGCTGATAGCCACCGGTCAAATACTCGCGATGCACCAGATCGTAGCCTTCCGGCGCGAATGGTGTTGTCACGCCCTTGATGGTTAAAATGTTCTTTTCCAGCGTGATGTCCACCGAATCGGCCGATACACCCGGCATATCGGCAATTAACAGGACGACATCGTCGTTTTCCACAATATCGACACGCGGCACAAAAATACGTTCGTTTTGCTGCATCAATGTCGTTTCATTCGGCTCTTTTGTTTTGGTCAATTCACTCATGGTACACCTCCAATTAAGCTGAAGTGATAGTGATTTTGCGCGGTTTGTCTTCGGCAGCACGCGGCAATTCAATCGTCAGGACGCCGTTGCTGAAATTGGCGTTGATCGCATCCAGTTCGACGCGGTAGGGTAGGTTGATGGAGCGATTGAATCCGCCACCGTAGCGCTCCCGGCGCAGGGTTTTCCCGTCTACGTCGGCAGCAGCGGTTTCGCGGTCACCGCTGATCGACAGCACATTGTTCTCGACACTAATGTCCATGCTTGCGGCGTCAAAACCGGGCAATTCGGCCGAAACGATCATATCTTCTTCGTTCATCCAGATATTGATCGGGGGCGTAAAACTGCTTCCATTGGTTTGACGCAGACCAAACGTGCGATCCATTTCGCGATTCAGCCGCATCAAGTCACGAAAAAGGGGTTGGTAAGTTGGTCTCCATAACATTGTTGTTCTCCTCGCTAGGGCGGCAGTTTAGATGCCGCGTTGATCTATAAATCTATAAACTGATACATCTATAGTGTATAAAGCGTATATAAGAGAAAAATATAAGCAGCGTAAGAGATATGTAAGCGTGCTTACAAGGTGTTAGGGGAGCCAACGCAGCAGCCAAAGCGTGCTGTTGAGGTGAGTCGCAGAAGCGCTTTGAAGCACGTCCATAGGCGCTGCATGGCGACTGTATTGTGCGACAACGTAGCCGTTGACGAGGGGATCGATACCTGTTTCGGCCGAATCGATGCGCTCCTGCAAATACGTCGAACGTTGTACCCAGCGATGCTCGCGCAGCTCTGCAAGGCGGCGTAGCAAACTCTGGCGAAATTCAAACGGTGTTGCGCTTTCCACAACCGGCACGCCGATCCGGGAAGCGCGACGCTGCAGTTGGGCAAACGCCACGGCGATGTCACTGAATGGAACCCGGTTACGTCGTCGCAGCCACAGGAGCACACCACCCAGCAACAGAATACCCAACAAAAGCGGCAGAATCCACCAGAATGTCGTCGAGCGCTGTGGCGCACGCTGTGGGATCGGCGCCGGTTCCGGTCGTTCAGGTTCGCGTTGCAAGGGTGCGTTACTCTCAACATTGTCGGCAACATTGCTTGAAGCACGCTCAAACGATGCAAAAGCTGCCGTCGGTTCAAACTCGATCCAACCATAATCGGCAAAATACACTTCCGCCCAGGAATGTCCGTTGATTTGGCGAATCGTTTGGACACCGTTCTCATCCGGCGGTTGTGCGAGAAAGCCGATGCCCAGTCGCGCCGGCAGCCCGATGCTGCGTGCGAGGACAACCATGGCCGACGCATAATAATCACAATATCCGGCCTGCGCATCAAATAGAAAATAATCGACGATGTCGACGCTGGGATCGGGCGGCGGCACATTGAGATCGTAAGGGTATTGACGCAGAAATTGCTCTATCGCCACGGCCTGATCATAGGGATTGGTCAGATCAGCAACAATGTCGAAGGCTAGATCGGTAACACGCTCTGGAATGTCATTCGGTAGCGCGGTGTAACGTGCGGCTACAGTCAATGGGATGCGTCGAACATTGACCGACCGCAGTTGGTTGACTGTGGCATTTGAGGTGATCGACGTCGCCGCATAGGATTGCCCGTCAACGCTTTGGACGCGTGCCAAGTCATCAACGCCGCGCCACTGTGCAACCACGTCCTGGTCAAACTGCGTGGGCAAACCCAACGTATAGCGCGAAGCGCGTTTGTCGAGCAGCCAGGTGACTGTTTGGGAAATAGTTGTTTGTGATTGGAAATCAGGCAGAGCGAGCGGTGTTTCGGCCGAAATGGTTTCCGCCCGTTCTTCTGACCTGGCCCAGCCGCGACCGGTGTAGGTGTCCATGCTCACACTGCGCCAGTGCGGCAACGAGACATCACCAGCCACGGTGGCTGTCATCGCTACCGTATCGTATAGCTCCGGCGCTTCACCTATCAGAAACTCGCGGGGCAATATACCGCTGCCGCCGGGGCCATCGCGAAAGCCATCACTACCCAGACCGCGCCGCCGCGATTCAATGGCGAGAAATGCACGCGACAAGGTATCCTCGGCTGTTTGCACTGGAGGCAGATCGCTGAACCATGTTGACAAGGTCTGGCTGCGCAAACTGGGCAGCGCGACGGCGACGACAACCAGTGCAACCGTTATTCCGGTGAGAATCAGGAATAGCTCAGTTTTGATTTCGGTTGAATAGTCGAGACGGTTGCGTTGCCAGCGCCATTCGTTCTCGAAGTAGCGCATGAAGCCGACCAGGATGAGTGCTAAAAGGAGGTATATGGCGACCCACGTCAAATACGCATCACCGGCAAAAAAGGCATTGATAGCGACCGCTAAACCCATAAGGCCGACGGCGGTTAACGGGTCGCGTTTGCGAAATATTTGCCAGCCCGCGAAAGCGGCCAGGAACCATGCCAACAGCGCCATGGCAATGATAAACGGCAATGTTTCGCTGCTCTCATCACCGCCGACAACGGCACGAGTCCATCCGTTGAGTCGGTCAAGCCACAGTGCCAGGCTTTGCAGCATATCGAGTTGCACAGCCGACCACCCTCCGCGTAGAGCCGCTCCGCCGGGTAATAGGCTTGCTGTCTGGATGAGTGTCAGCACGATGCCGTACACAGCAATCAACAGCCACGCATGTACGGTTTGTACTGTCTGGTGGGCGAGAACGGTCGCCAGCAGTAATCCGAGCATGGCGTTGACTGTGACGACGCTGGTTTCCGGTACCCATTCGGCTGATGTGAAGGCGTAGACGAAGACGAAAACGCACGATAGGATAAGTGCGAACGGCAGCCAACCGACATTAGGCCGAAAACGGATTCCTGCCCAGATAATCAGGCGCACATAACGCGGGTTGTCGGCTTCTCGCGCGTCAATCATAGTTGCTTGACCATTTCTCGTGGCCGCTTAACAACAATTGTCCGTCCCAACGGTGTTACGCGATATTCCCAATTGCTGGCATCCTCACCCGCAGCGAGTTGTTGCACGATTTCGCCCTGCCGCACAATCTGGCAATCAAATCCTGTGCGGCGAATGGCATCGCGCATGCCCAATGCGTTGCCTTCACCACCGAAGCTGGCGCGGTCAAAAATAGCGACGCTGCCGCTGACACCGCGCTGTGTCAACAGGAGCAAATCGGGAATCCATTCGGCCGAACCGCTGGGTGTAATCACCATTACAGCCGAACCCTGCTGCACCACATGGCTCAAATCGCGTAACGGTTGGCTGAGATCGGCCTCTGCATCGGCCGAAAGCAGCGCCAAAGCCTGGAGGATGCGCCAGCGTTGTCCCTGGCCACGCTTTGGCGCGACAATCTGCGGATTTTGCCCGTAAGCTGCCAGCCCGACAGCGCGATTGCTGCGCAGCGCTTCATCGGCTAACGCAGCCGCCATCAATACAGCCTGCTCGACAGTTGAGTCAGCATCTTCGCCCAATTGCACTGCCGCTTGCAGATCGAGCACGATCCAGGCATCTCCGGCTACATCCTCGTCGAATTGGCGCACGAATAAATCGCCACGTCGCGCTGAGGTCGGCCAATGGATGTGATGAAAGGGATCATTCGGCCGATAGTCGCGCACTGTGGCTGCATTGACCATCGCTTGTTGCAACGAATGGTGCAGACGATCGCGCCCACTTCCATGTCCGGCGGGCAAACTAAAAGGCAACGATGTATTGATTGGTGGGTGGATGATGATTTCTTCAGATTCGGGATAGTGAATAGTGACGCTGAAGATGCCAAACGGGTCTTCACAGCGCACTGTCCACGGTCCCAACGTGAAGCGACCGCGCCGTTCGCATATTGCTTGCTGTCGCCAGCGCACCTTGTTGCGTGTATCGACGTGATAGATACCAGACGCCGAGTAACCGGGAACGGTTGACTGATCACTAATCTCCACCCATGAAACCGGCAGGGAACCCAGATTTTGTAGCTCAAACCATTCTTCGAGCAGATCACCGCTTGTCACCCAGCGAAAGCGCAACTGCCGCGTCGCACTCACATGACGGGCCAGCTGCCGTGCCCACAGATAGGTGATTAATAGCAGTCCTGCGGTGGCGATCAGCAACGTAGTCCAGATGCGGCTTGAGAGGAAAATAGTGGCCAGCAAAGCCAGCAAAGGCCAAATCAGATGGGCGCGGCGACGCAGTCGTAGTGTTACCTGAGATGACATGATGTGATTGTGCCATAGGGTGAACGCTTTGTAAATGAACTCGATTAGGCTTTCATGGTTGTGTACTTTGTCGGTGAAAAGGCACATGAATGCGGCTAATCATTTCCCTGTTTCATCGGGTGATCGTGGTACAATGCACCGGTTTCGGCCGAAATTGAGCACAAAATGCCTGGGTAAACGATGAGATTGCGACTATGGATTCGGTTGGCAATGGGAGATGCCTATCACAAATCGCCTCGATGGAGTTAGACGCGGTTTGACATCATCGCGCATCAAAGCTGGACTGGGCATCATTCTCTCGGTTGCCGTTGTTTTGTTTGCCGGGTGTAACGGCGACGAGTTTGATCCGACGGCGACACGACCGCTGCCACCAACCCCAGCAACCCCTGCTCTTGCCACCACACGTACGCCTGTTACTGTGTTTATGCCGATAGAACGCATCTACTTGCCGTTGGTTGTCATAGGTCCACCTCTCCCCGTTCCGACCCCAACCGCAACCCCGACATCACAGCCAATTCGGCCGACGTCAACGCCAACCGTGACCCCAACCCCGACACCGGAACCCTGCATCGATCCTGGTGCACCTCCGCCCGAAAGCGCGCCACCATTTGTTGGTCTACACGCTTCGGCCGATCCTGTAATCACCTGGCAGGAGCGGTGTACGTTCCTCGAACTGCGCCCCAGCCTTGTCAAAGTGCAGTCATTCCATCCGCCATCAGACATTGCCAAACTGGCAGCATCGCAGCCTCAAGCACGCTGGATCGTGCGCAGTTTTCTCGAATTTGGTGGTCGTGCCATTTCCCCGGATGAATTCGTCGAATTCACACTCAGCGACACACAGCGCTCGCTTGACGTGTTGCGTGGACGTGATGTAGTCGTCGAACTGCACAATGAACCCAATCTCTACGCAGAGGGGCTGGGATCAGCCTGGCAGGATGGCGCCGGTTTCCAGACATGGTATCTCGATGTCCTGGCACAATACCGTGCTGCATTGCCCGACACGCGCTTTCTATTTCCGGCCGTGTCGCCGGGCGCAACCGTTGATGGCGTTCGCCTGGACCACGTGACGTTTCTGGAGCAGAATCGTGCAGCAATTGCTGCGTCGGACGGATTGGGTGTTCATCTCTATTGGTCTGCCACAGCGCCTATGCATGATGCTTTGGCGACGCTCGATGACATCATTGCGCGTTTTCCCGGTACACCGATTTGGATCACAGAATCGAGTTACAATAAGGGCGGTATTGATGATGAACAGCGGGCACGGGAATATGTGGCATTCATTGAAGCGCTCAAACAGCGTCCGGCTGTCCAGGGCGTCACATTTTTCGTGGCGTCGGCACAAGATCCGACCTTTGCCCCGGAAACGTGGGTAGGCAAGCGCATTGCGCCGTTGGTCGGTGCGCGGTGAGTAGCTGAAGTACCAGTTGATTTAGCCACAGAACGTGGGATTGGGATTCGATGGTCCAGTTTTTTGTTCGTGAAGCAGTATATTGAGCAAGTCAGTATCCATTCCGGACATATTGCTTGCGTATTGCTGTTGCATCAGATCAATTGGTATCATAGAAGTATTAATCGAGAAGTAACTGAAAAATCAGGCTGTTCCTCAATAGATGTGGCCTGATGAATGTCCAATATGCTCGGGACGACGTCGTATATGTGGTTGCAGTCAAATGGTGAACCGGTAGTACAGCGCCGTTTGTCAGAAAAATCAATGCCGTTCCGGTAGACTCGCCGGCTGCAAGAGTACAGACAGACGGGGTTGTAATCGGCCGAAACGCGTAATGTTTAACGAACAGGACTCTGGCATTGTTGTTACCTCGGATACAGGTTGACGACACTACTCTTCGCCATAGTCCGGTAACGGTTAAGAATCCTTCAGGAAATCCTTCCGCATTTTTTCAGCTAATCGACGAATAGCATGTTACACAAACAGCGTTGGCGCAATCTGTCAATCCGCACGAGAGTTGTATTGCCTTATTTCTTGTTGGCATTGCTCCTCGCTGTGATTGGCGTCAGTGTCGTTCGCACCCTTCTTATTCAGACACTGGAAACGTCTTATTCGAGGCAACTCGACAATATCACAGACAGATTGGCAGTGGAGTTGACACGCGTCCAACAGTCTCACGATCTCTTGCTCGGCACTATTGCCGATTATGTACAAGTTGATCAATTGAGTGAACTGACTGCGGATGATGTCGTTGCATTACAGTTTGCAGCGTCAGGCATCGATCATCTGGTTGTATTCGATACTGATCGCAATATCTGGCTCTCGTTGCGCGACAGGGAAGAATCAGCACGTGGTCCATCGCCATTGAACAAGTTGGAGTCGGCACAAGAGAGTACATTGCGTAGCCTGACGACCCTCGAACAGTTTGAATACGGTCTCTGGATGACGTCGATTGTGGATGTTGCACATGGCGTCGGTTCTGCGGTCACGGTTGCTGCTGCGACTGACGTGAGTGATCTGATTCGAGAAGCAACAGCCGGACATGAAAATGAAGTCATTGTGTTTGGCACAGGTGCATCTCCGTTTGTCTATTCGGCCGAAAATGGTGACATCGCCATATCTGAACCAATACAAAATCAGTCGGTTGAAGAGGGTTTTGCGACGATGCAGAATGCCGGAGGTCAATATGATCTGACATATACGGATTGGCTTGAATTTGACCAATCAAATCGTCCAGTTTACGTTCGCTATGATGAGCCTTACTTCAATTCACCTGTCGGCATCAGTCGTGTGCTAACGGTTATATTGGCTACTGCATTCTTTCTATTGGCACTATCCGGCGCAAACACAGCGACACGACGCACCTATCGGCCGATATCTACCCTTATTCAAGCTGCGCGTGATATTCTGGAGATGCCTGACGATGATGGTTTCGTACGCAACGCGACACCACATGACGTATTCGAATTAGCTCGTCAATTAGACAGCCTCGGGAGTGATCCACACCGTCAGAAGCTAGTCAAATCACTTCTGGAACGTTACGTCGGCAAGGCAGTCGCAGGCAATATCCTCAAAAACGAACCGAAACTGCAGGATGTACAATTGGTCGACGCCACCGTGTTTTTTGCCGATATTCGTGATTTCACCGCGTTGGCTGCCGACGCCGATCTTTCCCGTCTCCACCGCGAACTCAACGAGTATTATCGCATCGTTATCGACATCATTCATCAATATGGTGGAGAAGTAAATAAGTTCGGCGGCGATTCCATTCTGGCCTTGTTTGGCGCACCAAACCTGTTGGAAGATCATGCACAGGCAGCCGTGCTGACTGCTATCAATATCATGAAAGAACTGGAAGCGTTCAATGCCCGGCGCCGCAGTGAGGAAAGACCGGCATACAGTGTCGGCATCGGAATCAATACCGGCCGAATGTTGATGGGTAGCTTTGGATCAGAAAACCGCCTCGAATACACGGTTATCGGTGATTGTGTCAACACGGCCCATAGACTCAGTGACTTGAGTAAAGAAACACCGTTCTATTCCGTATTTATTGGAGAACAGACTAGGCGCAATGTAAGCCTTGTTCCAGATTGGGAAATTCACTCGCTAGGGGAAAAACTTTTGCGTGGGCGGGCTAAGCCAATAGGCACCTATACGCTGTTTCAAATGTCCGACAAACTGCAATAGTTGAGTTTTAAGCGAATGGATTAATTCTCGTCAGCAATTTGGCGCCACTCGGTCACATCTTCGCGTGGATCAAGCAATTCGTCGATATGTAACCAGCTAACGCGCGACAAGCGAAAGATAAGTGGCGAGAAAAGCAGCAACAAGACCATCGCCACAATCACGAAGAGGTATATCGGGAACCCACCGATCAGTAACATAGTAAGCATAGCAGGCAGAATCACCAAAAACCCCCAAATATAACCCATAAAAATCGACATCAGAAAATAACCGTACTCGCGCTCGAATTGGATGCCACAAACGGGGCAGGTCTCGTTGGTATGCCACAGAGATTTGAACACTTTGCCTTGCCGACAATGTGAGCAGCGAAAACTCAGCACTGCTTTTCCGAGGCTCATAGGTTTGTCTGGTTGCATCTTGTCAGCTACTTGTCACATGATGACTATTGCCGGATTGATTCAGTGCAAACGTGTGCCGAAAATAAAGCGCACGAGAACTCTAGATAGTACTCCTCGTGCGCTTCTTAAATTTGGGGGGAAATGGTGAACGATTACTTTCTCGCCGACCATTTTTACACGTCCAGATTGCGTACTTCTTGCGCGTGCGTCGTGATGAAACGGCGACGAGGCGCAACCTCACTGCCCATGAGCATATCAAAGGTGCGGTCAGCGATAACAGCATCCTCGACTGTTACCTGCAGCAATGTGCGTGATCCGGGATCCATTGTCGTTTCCCAGAGTTGCTCAGCATTCATTTCACCAAGTCCTTTGTAGCGCTGAACGTGATACTTTTTGCCTGCGAATTTCTTGAGAGCCTGGGCCTGTTGCGACTCCGTGTATGTGTATAGTTTCTCTTTGCCTGCACGAAGCTGGTAGAGAGGCGGCTGCGCGATGTAGAGGTGGCCGCGCTCGATCAACTGCGGCATGTAGCGGAAGAAAAACGTAAGCAGCAATGTGCGGATATGGCTCCCGTCTACGTCGGCGTCTGTCATAATGATGACACGCCCATAGCGTAGGTTGCTCATGTCTGTCGATTCACCGATGCCTGTGCCCAGTGCCGAGATCAATGCCTTGACCTCTTTATTGGCCAATATTTTGTCCAATCGAGCACGTTCTGTGTTCAAAATCTTGCCTCGCAGAGGCAGAATTGCCTGGAAGTGACGGTCGCGACCTTGCTTGGCTGTACCACCAGCGGAGTCACCTTCGACGATATAAACTTCACACTTCATCGGATCGCGTTCTGAGCAATCGGCAAGTTTACCGGGCAAGGTCAGCGTTTCCAGCGCGCTTTTACGCATCACCAACTCGCGCGCTTTCTTGGCAGCAGCGCGTGCGCGCGATGAGGTCAGACACCGTTCGATGATATTTTTGGCTGCCCGTGGATTTTCTTCCAGATAGGTAGACAGTGCTTCGCCAGCAATTGAAGAGACAATGCCGCTGACTTCAGCATTCATCAATTTGACCTTGGTCTGGCTCTCAAATTGTGGATCAGGATGTTTGACACTGACGACTGCCGTGACGCCTTCTCGTGTGTCATCACTGGAAAAGTTCGGGTCTTTATCCTTTAGGAAGCTATTCTTTCGCGCGTACGTGTTGAGGACACGCGTCAATGCCGTGCGCAAGCCTGTCAGATGTGTGCCGCCATCGGGTGTGTTGATGGTGTTGGCAAAGCTGAACTCGGATGTCACCATACTGGCGGTATACTGGATAGCCAGTTCGACCTCGATGTTATCGCTTTCTTTGACTGCGTAGACCGGTTCGTGCAAAACTTGTCTGTTGCGGTTGAGGTAACGGACAAATGACTTCAGACCGCCTTCGAAGTAGAAATTCATCTCTTGCGCGGGGGTTGTGTGTTCATCGCGCAGGGAAAGGAATATGCCGCTGGTGACAAATGCCATTTCACGGAAACGGTTGAGCAGGGTTTCGTATTTGTACGTTGCTTCTGGCTCAAAAATCGCTTGGTCAAATTTGAAGTGGGTTGAGGTTCCGGTAGCTTCATCGCGTGCGAGTTTGCGACCTCTCTTGACACTGTGTTGCGGTATGCCGCGCTCGTAGCGCTGTGTCCATACGTAGCCATCGCGCTTAACGGTCACTTCCATCCATTCAGACAGGGCGTTGACGGCTGCGGCGCCGACGCCGTGCAATCCGCCAGATACTTTGTAAGCATCATTGTCAAATTTGCCACCAGCATGCAACGTGGTGTGGACGAGTTCGAGTGCTGATACTTTTTCGGTCGGGTGTTTGGCGACGGGAATGCCGACGCCATTGTCGGTGACACGAACGCTATCGTCGGCATGAATGGTGACATCGATTCGGTCGCAGCGTCCGGCCAATGCTTCGTCGATAGAGTTGTCGACAATCTCGTAAACGAGGTGGTGCAATGCTTTGATGTCTGTACCGCCGACGTACATGCCGGGACGACGGCGCACTGCCTCTAATCCTTTCAATACTTGAATGCTACTGGCATCGTATTTATCTGGGCTCATAGTATGAGTGATTCCTGCAAATGGTGATTATGCGGCTATTGGGCCGGTAATTGGTCAGGTTTTGACCGGCATCCCCATCATGAGTTGCCGGTCGTGGTAGAAGACGAAAGTCGAGACAATTAAAGCGGTTGAGATGAAGGCGTGGCCGAAGATGCTGATGAGTGTGAGCCAATTGCCACTATCGGCCGAAAGCCACACCAGATTGAGCACGTTGTTGATCAGGTAGACGAGTATGAGTAACGGCAATGCTGCCGCAGCGTTGCTGCGCACAAAGCGGATGCTGTGGCGAATCGAGTTGAATATCGGCCGATAATCGAGAAAAATACCTTGCAACGTAAATCCCATATACAGTAGCAGCCAAAAGATCACGACGAAGGCCACAAGAATGGCTACTGTCAACAAGGCTGGTGACAAAATCGCCAGAGTGGCCCCGACCAGAGCAATGGGAATGTACAGCAGTACAATCAACCCAAGTAGAAGGAACGCCAGGCCGATTAAGCGCACGACTGTATGGGGCAGTTTTCGGCCGAATGCACTCCAATCACCTTCACCGCGCACGACAAATCCCAGAAAGCCGTAGAAGATGCCGCTTCCGATCAAGCCCAACAGCGAAAGAACGAGCAACTGGTTGAGCAATGCCGAAGCGCTGGAAATCTCAAATGTCGTTGCCGCCAGCGGTGTCGTTTCGGGTGCGAGGCTTCCCATCAGTGAGGGGATGCCCAAGAAAGGTAAACTCATCTGTGACATCACGTTGTATTGATTGGCAATCCCGGCCAAAGAATCAAACACTTCGGGTTGCACCAGATTGGCGGTTTCGGCCGATTGCAGCGCCGTTGCCTGTTGCTGCCACCATACCAGCCATTCACCTACCAACTGTCCGGGTGAAAGCCGTGGCCCGATCCACAAAAAGACATCCAATACCATCGGGAAAAGCAGCAGCCACATATTTCGAGTTGTGATTTCAAACCCGATTTTGAGTGTTTCTACTATGCCGGGAAGGGGCTGGGATTGGTCGCGCTTTTCGATCATATTAACCCCTTAATTCTACCACAGATGTTCTAAGCGGGCGAACAGCACGAGGTCAATCCTTCTCCTGTAATGCGGTTCTAACGGCAAGAAAAAAGGCCGCCGTCATTAGTTGACGGCGGCCTTTTTCATGGTGTTGTCAGGCGCGATTTTATCGCCTGCGCCTGACCGTGTTTACTGCAATGCGTCTTGTCTGCGACGCAACATCAGCCACAGCGCAAAGGCAACAAACGGCAGGAGCAACGCCAATACAAGCGGTGCGATATTTCCGTTATTGCCATCGAATTGGCTCAATTGTGCTGAGGTAGGCGCTTGTGTATCGATGGCGACTGCAGCGATGCGAGTCGCCGTTCCGTCGGTCTCGACCTCTTCCAGTGTATATTCCCACAAGCCGATGTTCGGTGTATCGCTAAACGCGTAATCTGCACCGCTGCCGGCCGCACTTTGCGACGCGATCAACAGGTCATTGATTCTGGTTTCGACGCCGCTCGCCACGTTGCGGCGATAGAGGTTGAAACCGGCATTGTTGACTTCAGCCGCCGTTGACCATGTCAGATTGACAGTCCCGTTGACGACGGCGGCATCAAAGCTGATCAACTCGACTGCTGTCGGGATGTAGCCATCGACGAATACGGCTGCCGTCCGTGCCGGAATGGTGAATGTGCCGCTGTCACGGTCGAAGCTCGCTGTACGCACAACCGGATCGACCGAATTGCGGTTGACCGGATGCAGGTGGTAGATGCGATAATTGAAGTAATCGGCCGAAAAAGTCTGCTCTTCCGGCGTGGCGTTGATCAGGATGACCAGTTCGTTGACGTTTGAATCGAGCGAGCCGGGACCACGATCGGTGATCGTCATGACGAGCAAGCCCGGAATCTGATCAGGACCAGTGTTGTGGAACGCGACCTTATCCATGACTTCCTGAGCGGTTTCCAGATGGAACAGCGGCGTGCTGTAGCGAATTGCCAGCAACTCGCGGAAAAGCTCGTTGGTGAGCCCAATATCGGCCGAATCCGGCATCAAATCCGGGTTCGCCAACAACGGATCCATGAGATACCAGTTGCTGCCGTTTTTGCTCTCAACCGGTAAGCCGACACCGAAATTGTTGATCGCATACGTGAAGTCGAGTCGGTTGAACCAATCGCCGGAGTCAAAACTGTCGCGATCCAGTGATTTCGAACGCAACATATCGACGCCTGCATGGAAGAATGGCACGCCCTGACCAAGCATCACTGTACTCAATCCCACATTTTGCATGCGCACGCGATCGGCCATACTCGTCGCTACCGGCAACCCATACACATTGATGTCGTACAGTGTCTGGTTGTCGTGCTTGGAGATGTAGGTGATCACTTCCTGCGGATCATCGGTGTAACCGGCCGGTTGGCCGTTGTAATCGACATCCGCGCCTGTCACCAGATTGCCGTTGCGGTCGATGAATTCGTAGTCGGCCAGGTTGCCGGCCATACCAACGCGAATCTGGTCCGTTGCCAGCAACAGCTTTGACAGCGTATCGCCCTGGTTGTAATCATTCGGATCGGTGTGCAAACCGTTGCCGAACCCCTGATTTTGCAGCGCATCGCCGTCGTCAAACGGCCCACCGCCGCGTACGGCGTCGCGTAGCCGGTCGCTGAACGTGCCGATGCCGGTTCCAGCCATGTTGAGCTGCGTGGCGTTTTCGCCACGGGCATTGTCGGCCACTTCGCCGAAGTTCCAACCTTCGCCGTACATGTAGATTTCCTCACCGTCAACGCCGTTGTCCGGAATGGTGAGCGCATCCAGGGCATCGCGCACGGCGAGCATGTTGCGCTTCATATGGTGTCCCATCAGGTCGAAGCGGAACGCATCGATCTTGTACTCGGTTGCCCAGACCAAAAGCGAGTCGATCATGAGCTTTTCCATCATGTTGTGCTCGCTGGCGGTATTCTCGCAGCAAGTGCTCTTTTCGACGTTGCCCTTGTCATCAAGGCGATGATAGTAACCGGGCACGACGCGGTCGAGAACTGATTTTTCGCTTTGCCCGGAGGCGTTGGTGTGGTTGTAGACCACATCCATTACCACGCGCAGATCGTGCTCGTTAAGTGACTGAACCATTTGGCGGAATTCCAGAATGCGCTGCGTGCCGTTCGGGTCGGTGGCGTAACTGCCTTCCGGTGTGGTGTAGTGGAATGGATCGTAGCCCCAGTTAAAGCCGTCTAGCGGAGCCAGCGCCGTGATAATCGCCTGCTGTTCTTCGGAATTAGGCGGATAGAGTGCCAGTTCGTCGGGATCGGGTTCTGTCCGTTCCGCTTCGTTTTCGTTGATGGTAGCAATGTCAAACACAGGCAGAAGATGCAAATGTGTCAGACCTGCATCGGCCAAAGCCTGCAGGTGGCGCATGCCGTCCGTATCATCGTAGGTGAACGCAAGGTATTTCCCGCGATGTTCTTCCGGCACGCTTTCATCGAATATGCTGAAGTCGCGGACGTGCAGCTCGTAGACGGCGATCTCTTCCGGCGCAGTCAACGGTGGCTTCTCCAGTGTATCCCAGCCGGCCGGCTTGAGTGCCGGATCGGACAGATCGACAATCTGGCTGCGTGCGCTGTTCATTGACAGGCTGAACGAATACGGGTCTGTGACCATATTGTGTTCGACCTGGCCTGTTGACGGTACGTACACTTCAATTTCAAACAGATAGTATTGGCCATACCAACCGGCATCGCCCGCAACGCTCCAGACACCGGTTGCCGGATCGTGGCTCATCGGGAAGGTCGTGCTGGTCGTGGCCGGATCGGCGTCAGCGAACAAGTGCAACGTGACGTTTTTGGCCGTCGGTGCCCAAACGCTGATGGTCGGTGTCGTTTGGCTGCGTGTGGTGTCGAAGGTGACGCCAAGTGCGCCGTCATAGGTGTAGAGATCGTCGAGTACGCCAGGGATTTGTAATCCGGCGGCATCAACGACGAGTCCGTCACCGTTCAATGCCGTGACGGCGAATTGTCCGGTGAGGATGGCGGGAACGAGAGCAAGATCATCGGCCGAAATTGTGTAGGCAGACAAGTTAGCCAGATGCGGGAATTTCTCCTGCACGTCAGTCGGCAAGCCGGCCGGATCGTAGGTCAGCGTCAACGCGCCGTCGGCACCATTGATGAGACCGGCGTCCAGCGTCATACCGCCTTCCGCAGCGTAGATCAGTTCATAAGCGTCGCTGTCAGCATCCCAGGCGATGGTATCTTCCAGTACCCAGTACGCTGACTGCTCGTCGATGTCTCCCCCTGGTCCGGGCGGCCCGTACAGAATGGGGTAGACATAAGGCATTGCAGGATCGGCGGCTTGAACCTGCCAGACTTCAAAGCCCCATGTATCGAAGTTGAGGAATTGGTCGGGGCCAGGATCTTTTTCGTCACCGCGATGGAGAATGTATCCCATATCGGCCGAAGGATCGAGCAACGGCACTTCAAAGACGACGCCAAATACGTCCTCATCTACCGGAATACGCGGTGTCGTCCAACCGGGATCGGCGGCTGCGCCCCAGGTGTGCAGACCCCAGAAATCGTTGTAGTCACTGCTGGTGTAGTCACCGTAGTCACCGGCAGGACGGCGATAATGCAGTGTTGCCGTGTCGGTCGCATGGCCCCATGATTCGTAATTGGTGATTTCACCTTGTTTGAGCCAGATCGATGGTGTTTCGTTCGGGTCCATGACGCGATCAGGGCTGTCGGGCGGGTCTTTTTCGTCGCCGTTGTGCATGATGAAGTTCAGCGGCTGCGTCAGGTCGAAATCGGGATAGGTGGTCGTGTCGACAATATAGACTGCGCCGTAATCATCAAAGTCGTCGGCGAGATGCGGCATCGTCCATTCTGTGCCCCAGCCATCCTGCCACAAGTGCAAGCCCCAGCCGTCGTAATCACCGCCGGGCCGATTGTAGTGGAAGGTGACCAATCCCTGCGCCAGCGCCTGCGTCGGATAGATAGTCGCGTCGCCCTGGTTGACCCAGATTTCCGGCGTGACGGCCGGATCATAGAAGCGGTCGTCCGGCGTATCTTTGTCGTTGCCCTTATGGATGATAAAGTTGACGTTGCTTTCGTTGTTGTCGAGCTTGATATAGGCGAATCGGCCGAATTCCGTCTCGCCCAGGAACGGTTTCGGATCCATCCATTCCGTCACTTCACTCGGGTCGATGGCGTCACCCCACAGGTGCAGGCCCCAGAAATCTTCCCAGTTACCCGTCGTGTGGTCGCCGTAATCGCCGAGCGGACGGTTGTAATGGATGATGGTATACGGTGGCGCGTCAGAACCCGTCTGGTCTTCGCCCTTGACAACTTCAACTGATGCACCGCTGAGATTGCCACACAAATCATCGGCCACTGCCTGGAAGACAATCGGCGTGTCGGCAGCGATGTCAGACGTGTCATAGAAGACGCGGTACGGTGCGTTGGCGTCGGTGCCAATAATCTCCAGTACGCCGCCGTCAATGCTGACAGCGAATGTCACTTCGGTAAGTGTCAATTCGGAAACGTCAGCAGCTACTTCGATGCGTCCGTCGACGGCTGCTCCGGCAACCGGTGCACTCATCGCAATTGCTGCTGCTTCGGTGCCGCAAGCCAATGCTGAATCGGCCTGAAAGATCATCGCGCCGAACGCCGGAATGGTGACGGTTACTGCGCCGTCGCTGTCACTGACGAGGCCGGCGCCGCCCGGATAAAGCTGTGTGAAAGCGGTATCGGCCGAATACGTGTCAAAGGACGCTGTCTGTTCGCTGTTGGCATTGTTGAGGACAACAAGGTATTCAACGCGTTCGTCGCGGTCGATGCGCGAGAAGGCGTAGACACCTGCGCTGCCTGTGCTGTAGCGATGGATTTGAGCGCCGCGTTGCAACGCCACATGCGCATCGCGCACATCTGCATAGTCGGCCAATGTCGTAAAGATCGGGTGTGTTTCGTCGAAGTTGTCGTCTGCTGTGGTCGCGTCCGTGCCGATCAAGTCGTTGCTGTTGTACTCATCGACCAGACTGGCGAACATATCTTCGCGCGACAACTTGTCGTTACCACCGCCGACGAATCCCTGTTCGTCACCGTAGTAGACGACCGGGAAACCGCGTGCAAAGTACATTAGGGCATGCCCCAGTTCTGTACGAGCCAGCGCTTCATCGTCGGGATAAGCGGCATTGCGCAGACCGTGCCCAATTCGGCCGATGTCGTGGTTGCTGATGAAATTCGCCAGACCGTAGGCGTTGCTGTCGGCATCGGTGAAATAGTCGTCGTTGGCGAAATAGTCGCGCAAATTGTCGGTCGCATTGCCGTTGACAGCAAAGCCATTGGCATTGCCATGCATGCCGAAGTCGAGCACACTGGGTAACGTGCCTTCTGTTGTGTAGACGCTCATATTGGCTGCATTGCCGTCAAAGACTTCGCCGAACATGTAAAAATCGGTCTTGCCTTCAGCAGCAGCATGATCCATGATTTCGCCCGCGAATTCCTGCCAGAATTCGATGTTGACGTGCTTGACCGTATCAAGGCGGTAACCGTCGATGTCGTAATTGGTAATCCAGTCCTTGAAAATCGCCGTGAAGCCGTCGACGACTTGATAATGCTCAGTAAACGTGTCATCCAGGCCAAAGAAGTCGCCGTATTGACTGCTTTCACCGGCAAAAGTGGAGTTGCCGCGATTGTGGTATAGGGTCAAATCGTTGAGCCAGGCGGGATTTTTGGCTGTATCATCACCCGGATCCCCGAATTCAGGTGTGTAGGGGAAGCTGGTAGCGGCGTCAAGCGGCGGAAAATCGCCGGTTCCGGCATAGTCGCGATCATCGAATTCGTTGCCGTCTGCATCGCGATACGGCACGTCATCTTTGCTGATGTAATTGTGCGGTTCCGCTTCGGCGTAGTCGATGACATCGGCCGTATGGTTAACGACAATGTCGAAGAAAACTTTCATGCCGCGAGCGTGCGCGGCGTCGATGAACGCCTGCAATTCGGTGTTGGTACCCAGGTGGGCGTCGGCATTTTCGTAATCGAGAATCCAGTAGCCGTGATATGAGCCGGCGAATCCTTCTGTCGTACTGCTGTCGGGCCCGGTCGGGACGTTGCCGAAGACGGGCGTGATCCAGATGGCGCTGGCGCCGAGATTATCGATGTAGTCGAGCATGGAAGTCATGCCGACGAGATCGCCTCCGTGATAAAACGATATGTCATCCGGCTTGTAGCCGGTTTCTGCCAGCGTGCCGCCGGGATTGGCGCCTTCGTCGTTGGCCGTATCGCCGTTGTAGAAGCGGTCGGTGAGGCCGAAGTAGAAGACGTCGCCCTGGATTGGATACGAAAGGAGGGGTGCAGTGACGCTGAGATCGACATCGCCGCCGCCGACAGTGACTTCGACGCTGTTATCGGCCGAATCGTACGTGATCGTCACCTGTTCACCGTTTTCGGTCACTGAAAACGGCACATTGCTGCCCGGATACGATTCTGCCCAATCTTCGTCCAATGCGACCTTGAATTCATAATCGCCTGCAGGAATATCTGTGCTGACAAATGCGTATACGCCGTCGCCGTCTACATCGGTCAGCAACGTATTCACGCACCACGGCTGCCAGTCATCGGCACAACCTAACTCGCTCTGCATACTACCGGCGGCGACGGCGATCACGTCGTTAATGCTATCGAGCACGGCGGTCGTCTTGTAGTCAAAGTAGAAACGGGTGTCGGGCGCTGCGGCGGGAACGGTGATGGGTTTGTCGCTGGCTGGATACGCTTCGTCCCAACTGTCGTTGAGCGCCATTTTGTACGCATAGCTGCCTTCCGGCACGGCAAATTCGCCACGCCACACATCGTAACCTTGCAATGCCAAGTGTGTGGTAGCACAGTCAGGCTGCCAGTCGCCGGAACAACCGAGTTCGCTTTGCAAACTGCCGGCGAGGGTGACGCTGGCGGGGCCGCTGTAGGGTACGCTCACATCGACGGTGACACTGTTATCGGCCGAATCATAGGTGATCGTCACCGCTTTGTCAGCGCTGTCAACAGTAAACGGGACATTGCTGCCCGGATACGATTCTGCCCAATCTTCGTCCAAAGCGACCTTGAATTCGTAGTCGCCGTTAGCCAAATCGCCGGGTGCAATGAACAATTCGTAGATGCCGTCGTCGTTTTTATCGTTGAGTAGACTGTTGACGCACCACGGCTGCCAAATGTTGGGGCAACCGATCTGGTCTTGAAAACTGCCGGCGGCGACGGCGATCACATCGTTGACGCTGTCGAGGACGGCTTTGGTCTTGTAATCAAAGTAAAAGCGGGTGGGTGTGGCGTCGGCGACGACCAGTGCGACATTGGCACCGGGATACGATTCATCCCACGTGCCGTTAAGCGCCATTTTATACTCCCAATTGCCGACGGGAACGGCAAATTCCCCGCGCCACACGTTGTAGCCTTGTTCGGCGATGAACGTGTTGGCGCAATCGGGCTGCCAGTCACCCGGACAGCCGAGTTCGCTTTGCAGGTCGCCGACGAGTGTGACGCTGGCCGGTCCGGCTGCGTTGACACGTGCACCTAGAAAGAGAATGAACATGAACAGGGCCGCTAAACTCAGGATTAGCTGCTGTTTTGAGCTTGATGTCTGCATAGTATTCCCCCAGGATAGGATTGTTTTTCGGCCGATACAATACATTGCCGAAAAGGATACAAAAAATTGGATTGATTACGTTTATTGGACAATAACACTGATGGCTATGTCCACCGCATCGTAGGAATTGTACAACATTTGGGTTGGATTGTTTCGGCCGAATTTGAAATCTGCTATACTCAAACTTGTTTGGCAGACTCTATCAATGAAAGATCGATGAGTTAGATTGATCCCATTTTATGCATTGGTGGCATTTCGGTATAATTTTGGTGACACGACTGCGGATTGGTGACTCATCTCTACAAATCTGCCGTCACTAAACCCCAAACGTTCAGGTTGCGCTCCAATTGAAGCCGCAACACGCCCGCAAAAACAAGGAGTTGTGAGTATGTCAGATGTGCAGGCCATCGCCTCTCGCATTGTAACAAACGTCGAGAACGTCATCGTCGGCAAGCGTCAACCCGTACAACTTACCGTATTGGGCTTGCTCTGCCAGGGTCATATACTCATTGAAGATGTGCCCGGCGTCGGCAAAACAGTGCTGGCCAAGTCGATATCCCGCTCAGTCGGTTGCGACTTCCAACGCATTCAATTCACGCCCGACATGCTGCCCAGCGATGTGACCGGCGTCTCGATCTTCAATCAAAAGACACTCGAATTCGAGTTTCGACCCGGACCGATTCACGCACAAATCGTGCTGGCCGATGAGATCAATCGTGCCACGCCCAAAACGCAGTCAGCGTTGCTGGAAGCGATGGAAGAGCGCCAGGTAACGGTTGACGGGGTGACTTATCCGTTGCAATCACCGTTTATGGTGATGGGAACGCAGAATCCGATTGAGTATGAAGGTACATTTCCGCTGCCGGAAGCACAGCTCGACCGCTTTATGTTGCGTATTCGCCTCGGCTATCCCGGTCGTGCTGAAGAAATGGAGATTCTCGACCGGCAGCAATATGCGCACCCGTTGCAGGCGCTGGAGCAAGTCGTTTCGGCCGAAGAACTGAAACAAGCTCAAACCGCGATCAAAGACATCTACATAGACAAACTCGTCAAGGAATACATCATTGACATCGTGCGCGCCACCCGGACACATGGCGATGTGTATCTCGGTTCCAGTTCGCGCGGCGCGTTGGCACTCTACCGTTTGTGCCAGGCTAAAGCAGCCACAGATGGGCGCGACTACGTTTTGCCCGACGATGTCAAAGAGCTGGCAATTGCTGCATTGGGGCATCGTGTTATCGTTGGGCCGGCGGCACGTATTAAAGACGTGACGCAAGACGAAATCGTCCAAAATGTCCTCGACAAAATGCCGGTCCCTGGTGCACAAGTACGTCAATAGAATTCAAAAATAGAATTCAGATACGATAAATGATCGCGTTACCGGCGCGATATGGCTGACATAAACGCGTGAGGGCGTATCGTAAAAAGGGGGATATGGTGATTGAATTAACTGCTCAATACATGGGATTGACCCTAAAATCCCCAATTGTTGTCTCGTCCAATCCACTGTGCGATTCGGTTGAGCAGATTCAGCGCATGGAAGCAGCCGGCGCAGGCGCGGTTGTGCTGCCTTCTTTGTTTGAGGAGCAGTTGACCATCAAGGATATGGATCTGGATTACTATCTGGAACACCATCCTGACGCGTTGCCTGATCAATTGCGCTTTGCACCCGACATGAAACGCCACAATCGCGGCGCTGACGGTTATTTTGCACACCTGTACCGGACGCGTAACGAAACCGATATCCCAATCATCGCCAGTCTCAACGGTGCCACGGACGGCGGCTGGGTGCGGTATGCTCAGATGCTGGAAGGGGTTGGTGCCAGCGCGCTGGAACTCAATATTTATCATTTACCGGCACGGTTCACCGAATCCGGCGCTCATATTGAGCAAACGTATTTGCGTCTACTGCGCGATGTGAAGTTGCGCGTCTCGATTCCTGTTGCGGTCAAATTGAGCCCATATTTCAGCTCATTACCGCACATGGTGAGCCAGTTGGCGGATGCCGGTGCTGATGCGGTTGTTTTGTTTAACCGCTTTTATCAGCCTGACATTGATTTGGAGACAGAGACTGTTCTACCGAATTTGCAGTTGAGCAATTCGGCCGAATTGCGACTGCGGCTGCGTTGGGTGGCAATTCTGCATGGTCATATTCCGATCGATATGGCTGTGACCGGCGGCGTCCACAGCGGTGGTGACGTGATCAAATCGTTGCTTGCCGGAGCCAATGCCGCCATGATGGCATCGGCGCTGCTCAAACATGGCCCCGACCATATCGCTACTGTGCTGCGCGAAGCAGAAACGTGGATGACGACTAACGGCTACAAGACTGTGCCGGAACTAATCGGCCGATTGAGTCAGCAGCACGCTCCCGATTCGACAGCATTTGAACGAGCCAATTACATTCAGGCGTTGAATTCATACGAGCAGGAATCGTCATGATTCGACGCGGGCGCAGTATCGGATTTCTCGTTCTGGCCGCGATCATGCTCATCATGGGCCTGGCGACCGGGCGCAGTATCTGGTTTACGCTGACCTATGTACTTGCGCTGCTGCTGATCGTGTCGTTGTTGTGGGCATGGATTAGCATTCGTTGGGTCAAAGTATCGCGTCACACGCGGTCACGCCGAACCCAGGTCGGCCAACCGCTGGAAGAACGCTTCATCGTGCGCAATACGAGCATTCTGCCCAAACTGTGGCTGGAAGTACGCGATTACTCGACTATGCCCGGTCATCATTTAAGCCGCGTCGTCGATTGGTTGCGCCCCAGAGCCAGTTTTTCGTGGCGCACAAAAACGATCAGCCGTCGGCGTGGCCGTTACCAGTTGGGCCCCGTTTCGATCCGTACCAGCGACCCGTTTGGCTTGTTTCCGATGCAGCGCGATATTGACGTAACCGGCAGTCTGGTTGTGTATCCGATGACGGTCGATATTCACAACTTTGCGCTGCCGATTGGGACTTTGTCGGGTGGTGATGCGCTGCGCAAGCGGACGTTTCAGGTGACGACCAATGCTGCGGGTGTGCGCGATTACGTACCGGGTGACAGTTTCGGCCGAATCCATTGGAAAAGCAGCGCCCGCCGCGATCGTTTGATTGTCAAAGAGTTTGAACTCGATCCACTCGCTGACATTTGGATCATACCGGATATGCATGCCGCAGTTCATTTTGAGCTGGATGAAAACAACGCTTTGAATCTGGAGAGCAGCGGGCCGTGGGCGCTGCGCATTGAAGAAACGGAATACCGTTTGCCAATTGCCACAGAAGAGTATACCGTCACGATCGCGGCATCGTTGGCGCAATATTTTCTGCGCCGTGACCGGGCTGTCGGCATGTTGACCAAGGGTCAGACGCACGAAGCACTGCAGCCGGATCGCGGCGAACGGCAGCTCAATCGCATTTTGGAAACGCTATCGGTGCTGCGTGCTCAGGGTGACTATCCGCTTGCCGATATGTTGAGCATGGAGATTCATCTGATGCAGCGCGGTACGACGTTGATTGTCGTGACGCCGACGACTGATCCCAAATGGGCGCTGCATGCTCAGGAATTGAGCCGGCGTGGGGCACGGATTGTGACCGTGTTGGTCAATCCTGCCAGTTTTGGTGCAGAGGATTCGGCCGAGATCGTGCACCAACTCCTGTTGGGCAATGCGATGATGTCGTATCTGGTTAATCAAGGCGATGATCTGACCGCCGCCCTGAGTTCCGGTGCACGCATCTTCTAAACTTTCTGTCTTCCGCAGTCGTCCCTCATCCATATTCTTCTGAGACGTGATTAAAATAATCGGTAGCGAGTGACATTCGGCAGTGTTGCAATTGTTGCCGGTCGCTTATCATGCAAGGGTATTGAACACATCCTACTGAACATGAGAATGGTTTTCGGCCGAAAGCCATTCTCATCATCTGATCCAGAGTGAAACAGGTCCACTCACTATTTAAGGAGTCTTGCATGCAACGCACATATGATAAAACTGCCGATCTCGCCGGGCCGGGAATCGGCACCTACGAAGAAGTCGATCGCGTTTTGCCCAACGATTACCATTCTTTGCTCACACCCAAGGAAACACAAATTGCCTTGTTTGTGGCCAAGAGGTACATCGAAGACGGTCTTTGCCGTGAACTCAACTTGATCCCGGTACAAGTACCGTTGATCGTCGACCGCAAAAGTGGCGTCAATGATTATCTCGACCGCGATGGCTCACGCACGCCGGTCAGCTTCCACATCAGCAACGACTATGGCAAAAACCCAATTGATGCAGAAGTCGTCCAGGCCGCGACCAAATGGAAACGGATGGCGTTGCGTCAATTTGGCTTGGAACCGGGCGCAGGGCTGCTCACGGACATGAAAGCCGTGCGCAAGGATTATTTCCTCGACCACGACCACAGCGCCTATGTCGATCAGTGGGATTGGGAACGGGCCATGGTCGCCGAGGATCGCAATCTGGAATTCCTGACCGACGTTGTCAAGCGCATCTGGAAAGTGCTCAAGGGGGCTGAAAATCACGTTCAGGCGCTGTATCCGCAGTTGAAAGACCCGCGTTATCCCAATTTGCCGGATGAGTTGACATTCCTGCACGCTGAGGAAATTCTGGAGCGCTATCCTGATCTGCCGCGTAAACAGCGTGAGACGGAAATTCTGCAGGATTACCCGGCGATATTTATCTACGGCATTGGTTGGACGCTGGCGGACGGGTATCCGCATGAGATGCGGGCGGCTGATTACGATGACTGGGTGACGCCAACGGTTTCGGGCGATGGTCGGCCGATGCACGGTCTCAACGGCGATATCCTCGTCTGGAATTACGTCACGCAGCGGCGGCACGAACTGTCATCGATGGGTATCCGCGTCAACAAGGAAACGCTCGTCAAGCAGCTTGAAATCACAGGACAACTCGACTTTCTGGAATTGCCGTACCATCAAGCGATCATGAACGACGAAATTCCATTGAGTATCGGTGGCGGTATCGGCCAGTCACGTGTCTACATGTGGCTGCTGCGCAAAGCGCACTTGGGCGAGGTCAGTGTCACGGTTTGGCCGGAGATTCTCAAAGAGATCAGCGCCAATCACAACATCTTTGTCCTCGAGTAGACGACGATCTTAAGAGAGCCTCTGATTCAGGACAGCCGTTCCATAACGAATGGCTGTCCTTTTTATTCGGCCGAACGCAAAAAATCCATTAGTCAACCATTCGATCAATTGATTTGCGCAGCAATGCCTGTTATCCATACATTGGCGACGACAGTTGTTGTCGTTGAAATTGAGATAGGAGCGATGTAGCTTCTGGAACGTCATTGAGATCAATGTAAAGTTCTTGTCGAGAAACAAGTGAGTCACCCCTGCGGCAGGATCTGAGCGATGTTTCAATGCATTCAGCAGTTCACGTCATCATAAAGCAATGTCACAATTTACAGTTAAGGGATGGCACAATACGGGTCGAGAGCGCCCGCCGTTTGCCGTTGAACCGGGACCAGGTCAAGAATCAGTGTGGGATTATCCGCGTCCGCCGGTTATTGTACCGGTTACGGAGCGTGTGCGAATTGAATATGGCGGTATTGTATTGGCGGATACAGTGCAAGCCCTGCGTGTGCTGGAAACGGCCAGTCCGCCGACAGTTTACCTGCCGCCGCAGGATATTCGTATGGACTGGCTCGAACCGGCAAACGGTTCGTCGTATTGTGAATGGAAAGGGCGAGCACAGTATTGGACGGTGCGTGTCGGTGATCAGATTGCTGTTCGTGCTGCTTGGAGTTACCCTCAACCCAACAGTGCGTTTAACGCAATTCGCGATTACATGGCATTCTATGCCGGAAAAATGGACGCTTGTTTTGTCGGCGAGATGCGGGTGAAGCCACAAGCCGGTGATTTTTATGGTGGTTGGATGACACCGAATATCGTTGGTCCGTGCAAAGGCGAACCTGGCACGTCGGGTTGGTGATCTCGCCCGTAGCCCTTATTGCTGTCCAGAATAAATCGCGTCACTACCCAAAATTGACGCTGTTTTTGCTTTCCAGCATAATAGGGGTGTCAATGCCAACATAGCAGAAAGCAGAAACCTATGAAGCTGTTACCAGAACACTACAACCAACTAAAAGCAGCACTCCTTGATGGTTTTGGTGTCAAAGAGTTAGACGCGACGCTGCGTGCGATTGGTTATGATTTGAGTGACATCGCGGTCGAACAATCGAACCGGCCTATGGTGTTTCACGATGTGATCGAGGCTGCCCAAAAAGGAGATTGGATCGACGCCCTGGTTGCTGCGATGAAGCGTGACAATCCGACCAACAAAAAAGTCAACGCGTTGCCCGATCACTTTCCTGATGCCGACGTCACAGCGGTTGCAGCAAATGCATCACTGCGTACACCAGGTGTTATCAAGCCGCCATCGAATTTGCCACCCGACTGGCCTGAACCAGCCATTCCGTACACGTTCGTCAGCGCAACCCAGATAATAAGCAAGAGTGACGGCAAGGAAATGGTGCTTGTGCCCGGCGGCGACTTTCTCTTCGGGCGAGACAAGATCAAGCGCTATTTGCCACCGTACTGGATCGACAGGACGCCGGTCACCAATTCCGAATACAAACGCTTTCTCAAGGCCAATCCGGATTACATTGTGCCACTTCTAGAAGAAGATTGGGCTAAACCGTACAGTTGGGATGTGGGTCGCAGGACCTATCCATTTGGTAAGGCGCAGCATCCCGTCGTGTTAGTAACATGGCGTGACGCATTGGCTTACGCAGACTGGGCGGGAAAACAATTGCCGACAGGTCAGGAATGGGAAAAAGCGGCGCGCGGTGAGGATGGCCGTGTATATGCCTGGGGTGATGAGTGGCGCGACAATCACGCCAATACAGTGGAAGCGCAAATTGGAGGCACGTCTCCGGTTGAGCAGTTTGCGCCGCGTGCCAACAGCCCGTATGGTTGTATCGATATGTGTGGCAACGTGTGGGAATGGACCGCGACCGAATTTGAAGTGGGGTACTACAGTCTGCGTGGTGGTTCGTGGAACTACGATCAAAACAGCGCCCGTGTTGACGGTATGAGCCGGTTTGGATCGGATGAATCTTTTGTCAATCTTGGTTTTCGTTTGTGTGTCCCAGCCCTGTGAATTTCATTTTCCGGTTTTGATAAGGGTTATTGGGAATGACGGCATTCAGGTGAAGCGTAGGGGAACGCTACAAAGAGTACAATAACCAACTGACTATGCAGCTTACAAAAGAGCATTACAATCAGTTACGAACAGCGCTCCTTGATGGTTTTGGTGTCAAGGAGCTAGACGCGACATTGCGCACGATTGGTTATGATTTGAGTGACATCGCGGTCGAACAGTCGAAGCGGCCCACGGTGTTTCACGATGTGATCGAGGCTGCCCAAAAAGGAGATTGGATCGATGCCCTGGTCGCTGCCATGAAAGCCGACAATCCGACCAACAAGAAAGTCAACGCGCTGCCCGATCACTTTCCCGACGCCAATATCATGACTGAGGTGGAAACGCCTGAACAACCGGCCAGGAAAAGACGCAAAGCGGGACCAGTTTTGCCGCCCGACTGGCCCGAACCGGCCATTCCCTACACGTTCATCAGCCCGACGCGCATTCAAAGTACAATCGACGGCAAAGAAATGGTGCTCGTGCCCGGCGGCGAATTTCTGTTTGGCGAGGATAAGGTCAAGTGGTATTTGCCGCCATTCTGGATTGACAAAACCCCGGTTACCCAAGCCGACTACAAACGCTTTCTCGACGCCAATCCAACTCATCGAGTACCGTTTCGTACCGAGGAGTGGGCAACGACGTATAACTGGGATCAGGTGCGTCGTACTTATCCGTCCGGCAAAGATTATCACCCTGTTGTCGTAGTGTCATGGTATGATGCCGGCGCGTATGCAGAGTGGGCGGGCAAACGATTGCCGACTGAGCACGAATGGGAAAAAGCAGCACGCGGCACAGATGGTCGACTGTATCCATGGGGCGACGCGTGGCGCGACAACCATGCCAACACATGGGAAGCTCAAATTGGAGAAACATCACCAATTGGACTGTTTTCACCGCAGGGAGATAGCCCCTATGGGTGTGTGGACATGAGCGGCAATGTGTGGGAGTGGACGAGTACGCCCTATGATGCAAAAAGCTATCGCTTGCGTGGCGGTTCGTGGTACTATGGTCAAGTTGATGCGCGTGTTGTCAACGTCTACAGGTATAATCCCGACTCTTTTTACGGCAACCTCGGGTTTCGAACGTGTGTGTCATCGCTCTGACTTCTGTGACAGCGTGATTGGCGTGGTTACCAGCCGATGATGTAGACTGGAACGAGTCAGTAAGCACAAAAACCAACTAACTATGCGGCTTACAAAAGAGCATTACAATCAGTTACGAACGGCGCTGCTCGACGGCTTCAGTGTCGATGAATTGGCAGCTACCTTGCGCAGCATTGGACATTACCTGCCGCACATCGCCTCCGGCTTGACCAACCAGCGTGAAATTGTGCATCGCGTGATCGAGTCTGCCGAAAAAGGAGATTGGGTTGATGTGCTGGTTGTCGCAATGAAAACCGACAATCCGACCAACAAGAAAGTCAACGCGCTGCCCGATCACTTTCCTGACGCCAATACCATGACTGAAGTGGAAACGCCTGAACCGCCGGTCAGAAAAAGACGCAAAGCTGGGCCGGTGCTGCCGCCCGACTGGCCGGAACCTACCATTTCCTACACGTTTATCAGCCCAACGCGCATTCGCAGCACAATCGATGGCAAAGAAATGGTACTTGTACCAGGTGGTGAATTCTTATATGGCGAGGACAAAGTACCATGGTATTTGCCGCCGTTCTGGATCGACAAGACGCCAGTCACAAACGCTGAATACAAACGCTTTCTCGACGCCAATCCAGACCATCCTGTGCCATACATTGATGTCGATTTGGACTGGATAAAACCGTACAATTGGGATCAAACGCGACGGAGTTTTCCATCCGGTAAGGCGCAACACCCCGTGGTGTTAGTGACATGGCACGATGCCGTCGCCTATGCAGAGTGGGCCGGCAAACAATTGCCGACCGAGCACGAATGGGAAAAAGCGGCGCGTGGTACAGACGGTCGCATCTATCCCTGGGGCGACACATGGCATGACAAGCACGCCAATACTAGGGAGGCTGGCATCGGCAGTACTTCTCCAGTGGGGCAGTTTTCGCCGCAGGGGGACAGCCCATTTGGTTGTGTGGATATGAGTGGCAATGTTTGGGAGTGGACGCAGACGCCAGATGCACGAGGTGGTTATCGCTTGCGTGGCGGCTCGTTTGTCAACTATCAGGACAATGCGCGCGTCGCCGATGTCTACCGGCTCAGTCCCGGGAATTCGGACGACCTCCTCGGTTTTCGGGTGTGCGCCCCGTCTTTCTGATCTTCTAATTGCTGTTTTCTGGTTTCTGAGACGGGGGGTCTGGGGGGCTTTGGCCCCCCAGCGTTTTGCTCAGGCGATTTGTTGCCAGAGCGTAGCGCCTTGTCCAGTTGCAGGCAAGATCAGTTGGCCGTTACTCATGGTTGCTTCCTGGCCGCCGACGAAATCGCGGAAGACGGTGTTGTCGGGAATACCGCCGTGAGCGACCGGAATGGCTTCGGCCGATTCCGTCCCCCGATTTGCCACAACCAATACTCTCTCACGCTCCCACTCTCTTTGGAAAGCCACACAATCCTCATCGACATGCAATAACTGAAAACTGCCGAACTGCAACGCCTTCGAACGGCGGCGAAATGTGATCAACTGCTGGTGGAAGGCAAACAAATCGCCGTCCCACGTTGCTTCATCCCAATTCATGCAGCCGCGCGAACGCAGATAGTCGTCGTCAGTCAGGCCGATTTCGTCGCCGTAGTAGACGCTGGGGACGCCGGGGAACGTGAACAACAGCACCGTTGCCAGCCGGTGCAATGCATCGTTTTCACCGACAATCGAGCGGATGCGCGGCGTGTCGTGGCTGCCGAGCAGGTTGAACTGTTGCAGCGCAATTTGCCATGGGTATGAGGCCAGCCGCGCTAGCCAACTGGTCGTCATTGCCGTCGTTGTGCTCGGGCCGTCAGACAATATCTTGCCGTTGAGCTTGTATGAAGCGCGTTCGTAATGGCTCAGCCAAAACCAGAGCGGGTGAGTAAAGCCGTAGTAATTCATGACCGCATCCCATTGGTCGCCCTGCAATTGCGGCGCGGCGTCGTAGAAGTTTTCGCCGAGCAGATAGGCATCGGGACGCGCCGTTTTGACGGCACTGCGGATGTCGCGGGCAATTTGGACGCCGAGTTGTACTGCCCCTTGCCTTCCGAGCATGTTGGCGACATCGATGCGCCACCCATCGGCCGAAAATGGCGCTTTTAACCACTTGCGAAACACCGCATCATCATTGCCGTAAATGCGACGGCGCAACTCCAGACTCTCGTAATTCAATTTGGGCAATGACCAGACGCCGAGCCACGCTTCATAATCGTCAGGATGGTCGTGAAAGATGAAGAACTCCGTTTCAGGCGCGTTGAAATCTGCTTGCGCTGCCTGGAACCATTTGCTGGCGTAACCGCAATGATTAGGTACGATGTCGAGCATGTAGCGCATGTCACGCTCAGTCAACGCCCGGCGCAAGTCGATCAGCGCCTGATCGCCGCCGAAATGGGGATCGACATGATCGTAGTCGCCGACATCATATTTGTGGTTGGACAGCGCCGTAAAAATCGGATTAAGATAGAGTGTATTGACGCCGAGCCGGGTGAGATGGTCGAGATGAGCCGTGATGCCGGGTAGGTCGCCGCCGTAGAAGTTGACCGGACTCCACGCTTTGGCGGGCGGCGGTGTGCCCCACGGATAGGTGTGCGGACGCATGCCGCGGTAATCGTATTCGTGCGGCTGCGGATCGGTGGACGGATCGCCGTTGGCGAAGCGGTCTGGGAAAATCTGGTAGAAAACGGCGTCGTGCACCCATCCGGGCGGCTCGTAGTCGGCAATGATGCGGAAATCGGTGGTGTCGGACGGCTCGTGTTCGGCCGATCCGAGTGCCGTGTACCAGAAAACCCCATCGGCCGATTCCATGATAAAGCGATAATGTACCTGTGGCTCGCCGATTTCCAGTTCAACCTCCCACCAGCTTGCCGGCGGCACGTCTTCCGCCTTGCGCATGCGCGTGAAAAGCTGTTCTCCGTCCGGAAACGTGCGCAAATAGAGCTGACGTACCGGTGCGTCACTGTGGACGCGCACGCGCAGCGTGACCGTATCGCCCAGTTTGGGATAGAGATCGGAGACATACGGTTGGGCGCCGCTGTGAAAAACGGACTGCAGCCAGTGGGGAAGGTGGGAAGGCATCATAGAATTACCTCGTTTTAGTCAGCAAGACGAGTGGAAGGCCGTCGGGCGTCGTAATGTGTTGGGTGATAGCGTAGCCGTGTTTGGTGTACAGGGCGATAGCCGGTGTGTTGCGTTCGGCTGTTGAAACAGTTATTGTGAGGCGATCGGTCAGATTTTCGGCCGAAACCAGTAACGCGCCGGCCACACCGCGCCGCACGAAATCGGGATGCACGGCCAGGCGACAGATGTGCAATCGTTCACGCAACAACTCAAACGACAGCACACCGAGCAAGCGACCGTCTTCACGGCAACCGAGAAACTGCTCGTCGCTGTTGCGAATCGTCTGTGCCGTTTCCCGCAAAGGCGGCAGCGCCGGATAGTCGATCAGCGCCGCTTCGACGGCATAGGCGGCGTGCTGAACAGCGAGAATGGCTGCCGCCGTGACCATGTCGCGGTGGTCGAGCAGTGTGACAGAATGAGCGACCATCAATTCCAGGCGAGATTGCTGCGCGTTTGCCAATACGCTTCGGCTGTCTCTGTCAAGTCGGCGAGCTGCGCATCCAGTTCGGCCGACCAGGCGACATCGAGCGCACAGACGTTGGATTGTAGATGTGCCACCGTTGCCGCGCCGCTGAGGACGACGCTGACCCATGGCTGCGACAGGACAAAAGCGATAGCAAGCGCGTCGATGGTAGTGCCGTTTTCGGCCGAAATGCGATCCAGCAATGCGCGTTGTTCAGCAAACTCCGGCATGTCGTTGCGCGGCGTCAGGCGGCCATTCGACAATGCCTCTTTAACGATAACACCCAAACCGGCATCGTTAGCGGCATGCAATGCGGATTCGGCCGAACGCTCCAACAAATTGAATGTCGCCTGCACACCTCCGAAGAGCAGTTCGCCGTCAAAACGAATGCTGAGTGCTTTTTCGATTGTTGCAGCTTGATTGGCGCCGCTGACTGAAAAGCCGATCAGCAAGCCGTCGTTGCGCAGCGCTGCCAATCTTGACAGCACATCTTGATTGTCCATGACGCCGCTGTCGAGCGTTGCTGAATGGATTTGGTACAGGTCGAGATGGTTACCGAGCAGGGTGTGGCTCTCACCGATTTGGCGCTGCAACATGGGGAGGGAGTGGTCTTTGACTTCGTGTTTTTCGGCCGAAACCTGCCACTCTGCCGTATAGGTGTAGCCCCATTTCGAGCCGACGGCGACAGCATTGACATCGATTTTTCGCGCCGTCAACCAATTTGCCAAAAATTCTTCGGCGCGACCATACGACCGCGCCGCGTCGAAGTAGCGTATGCCTGCATCCCAGGCCGCATCGAGTACGGCAAATGCACCGGCCTGCATGGCCGCTACGTCGTAGTCGCGGTCGAGATCATCGGCGTGGCCCAGGTTGATGTAGCCTGGTCGGCCTAGCGCGGCGAGGCCGAGGCCCAGACGGGTCGTTTTGATTCCAGATTTACCAAATGGATAGCATTGCATGGCTGAAATTATAGCGAGGCTTGCCTTTGAGCGCGACCGGCTAATAAAGATGAATATTCTGTTGAGAAACCGAGTTCCTGCTGGAAGCTCGGTTTCTATCGTCTGGAAAAGGTCACCCTGTGTTACACTTGCACGTATGAATTTCGACATTCGGCCGATTACCCCCTCCGACGCCCAGCTGATAGCGCAGTGGCAATACGCCGACGCGTACGCCGTCTACAGCTTCGATCGGGAGCAATCGGCCGAAAACATCAGCTATTTCCTCGATCCGGCCAATCACATCTTCGCCATTGACGATGACGCCGGTTTGCTGGCAGCCTATTGTTCGTTCGGCGATGATGGCCGTGTTCCGGGCGGCGATTACGACGCCGATGCGCTCGACATCGGCATCGGCATGCGCCCCAATTTGACGGGGCAGGGATACGGAACGGGGCTGACCGAGGCTATCGTGACATTTGCTGTCACCACTTTTCGGCCGAAATTGTTGCGTGTTACCATCGCCGCATTCAACAAGCGGGCGCAGCGCGTCGTCGAAAAGAACGGCTTCCACGCAATCAGCCGCTTTCACAACCCCAACGGCGATCCTTTCACAATCTATGTGCGCGATCTCTCAACTCCCGTTTGATCATCTGTGGCCCGATTCGGCCGAAATACGCGATCACCGTCTGGTCATTGCCGGTTGCGACATCGGCCGACTCGCTGCTCAACACGGCACACCGCTCACCGTTTTTGACGAAGCGACCATTGTCAACGCAATCGCAGCCTACAAAAACGGGCTGGGTGCGTATTCGGCCGAACGTTCGATTCACTATGCAGCAAAGGCGCTGCTCAACACCGCCATCGCCCAATTGATGCTGCGTGAAGGAATCGGCATCGATGTCGTTTCGCTCAACGAACTGGCGCTCGTGCGCCATGCGGGTGTTGATCCGGCACGCGTCCATTTTCACGGCAACGCGACCCCATCGGCCGAATTGGCGCAGGCAATGGCATGGGGCGTCGGTTGCCTTATCATCGATAACTTGTCACAGCTCACATCTGTTATCGCGCTCAGCCACCGCTTGCAACAGCCACAGGCTGTCATGCTACGCGTGGCGCCGGATGTTGTCGCGGGCGGTCATGCGCACATCCAAACCGGCCACAAGGCGTCAAAATTCGGCATGCCGCCTGACGCTATCGGCAGCGCAATCGATCAACTCAACGCTGCACCCGGTTTGCAGTTGATTGGCCTGCATGCGCATATCGGCTCGCAAATCCGCGACAGTGAACCGCTGGCGGCTATGGTGGACTGCCTACTGGATATTGCGCATAGTGAACATGATCGCGTCGGCTGGCAGATACAGGAATTGTGTGTTGGTGGTGGTTTAGCCGTTCCCACCTCTGCCACAGAGCAGCCGGTATCGATTGCTGCCTACTGCGACAAGTTGGTCAGCAAAGTCACTGAAGCGTGTGCCCAACGCCGTCTCACCTTGCCACGTCTGAGCATTGAACCGGGGCGCTCACTGGTAGCGCGGGCCGGTGTGGCCGTGTACACGGTGACCGGCAGCAAACCACGGGCCGATGCGCCCGATTTCCTGCATGTCGATGGCGGCATGGGCGACAACATTCGGCCGAGCCTGTACAATACCAGCTACGAAGCCTTGCGGGTCGATTCGGCCGATGTGCCGGCTGTGTCAAACTATGCTGTTGCCGGACGTTACTGTGAATCGGCCGATGTGTTGATCAGATCAGTCGCATTGCCGCCGACGCGACCCGGCGATCTGCTCGCCGTTCCCGCAGCCGGCGCGTATACACTGAGCATGGCGAGCAACTACAATGGTATCGGCCGACCCGCCGTTTTATTGCTGCGCAACGGCGTGGCTCATCTCATCCAGCGCCGCGAAACGGCCATTGATCTGGCGTTGC
>JAMLHW010000023.1 GCA_023954475.1 Anaerolineae bacterium | reverse complement strand
CATCAGCTGGCCGAACGATCTTGTTCTGCTTCTCAAATAGTTCATGACATTCGTGACATAGAACAGTGATGTCTTCTGGTCGTTCGTTTCCTAGTCGCTCGTATGTGCGGTGGTGAGCATTGAGTGTGACAATTGATTGTGGACGATTGCAGACTTGGCATCGATGCCCTGCCCTGCTCTTGGCTTCATCTGCTTTCTTGCGCCATTCTGTGGATTTGATATAGCTGTAGTAATTGATGAACTTTGACATGGCGCGATCATTTATTTGTGAGATGACGATGATTCTGTAATTATCGTTAGATTTGACGTAGGGATCAATGCTACAGATGTTCGTAATTCGGCCGATATTCTCGAATTACTTGATCATTGTAGGATGTGCATGATATAGTATGTGGTATGATGTTGTACGACGTACCACGGGAGACCAAGGACATGGCCGATAAACTTAAGGTCGCGGACTTGGCAGAGCGTTGGGAGAAATCAGAATACACTGTGCGTCGCTATATTCGTAGCGGAAAGCTCAAGATTGCTGGTTATGATGGTGTCGGGCCACGAGCCGGGTATTTGATTGACAAAAAAGAAGTTGAGCGATTTGAGCGCGAAGTGATGAAACGAACCTGAGCTTTGCCACAAAAGGCAAAGGCCCGTACCCACCCCGCTAAGTGAGAGTACGGACCTGCACATTGTGGCTCTGTGGTCAGAACCTTAACAACCGCATACGCACCAAAATCTTAGTACGGATGGGCTGGTTGTTAGCCAGTCACCTAGTCACAAATGAGCCGTGAGGGACTCGAACCCCCGACCAAGTGATTAAAAGTCACCTGCTCTGCCAACTGAGCTAACGGCCCACTAGCCCAAAATTATCCCATTGTTTCGGACGACATGCAACTTTCAAATAATCAGGACGCGTACCCAGGGCGATTTTTAACGTCCCTCTGGCTACTTGCTCGATTTTCACAGTTGACGTTTTCGGCCGAAATGCCATAATCCCCGCATTATGCGCAACACAAGTAAAGCCGGACTCGCTACGCTGATCGCCATCATTTTGGGGTTGATCGGCGTGTGGTGGGCCGGCGGCAATGTCAAGGAATTTGTCAACACATCGGCCCTGTTTGGCGAAGACAATTCGGCCGAAACAATTCCCAACACCTGGTACGATATTTACTTCACCGATCCGGCCTGCGCTCCTGAAGCGGACCGCACAGACGGACTCGACGCCATCATCGCTGATGATTTGTTGTCGGCCACGAGCCATGTCGATCTGGCTGGATTTGAGATTGGAGCCGAGCCGATTGTCAACGCCTTAATCGACCTGGAGCGACGCGGCGTTCCGGTGCGAATTGTTACCGACAGCGATTACGGTGACAATGACGCTGTGCGTCGCCTGCGTCGCAACGGCCTCAGTGTCATTGAAGATGAACGCAGTGGCTTCATGCACAACAAGTTCATTGTCATTGATGATGAAGTGGTGTGGACGGGGTCGATGAATTTCACATCGAGCGGTGCGTATTGCAACAATAACAATATGGTGCGGCTCGTTTCGGCCGATCTCGCGGCCAACTACATGGCCGAAATGAATGAAATGGCCGAAGATCGGCGTTTTGGGCCGCGGTCACCCAACGTCACACCCAATCCTGCCGTGGTCATTGGCAACACCGTGATCGAGAATTATTTTGCGCCGGAAGGCAAGGTTGCGCCGATTGTGGCCGACGAATTGCGTTCGGCCGAAAGCGAAATTCTGTTCATGACGTTCTCCTTTACACAAAATGACATCGGTGGCGCACTGCTGGAATCGGCCGAACGCGGTGTTCCCGTGCGCGGTGTCTTTGAGACGCTCGGTGCGGATAATGTCGCCAGTTTCTATCCGTATTTAGCCCAGGTCGATGATTTGGATATTGAAGTGCGGCTGGATGGCAACCCCAACTTGATGCACCACAAAGTGATACTCATCGACGGCGAAACGACGATTTTCGGCTCTTACAACTTCACCGACAGTGCCGACACCGGCAACGACGAAAACCTGCTCATCGTCCACGATCCCGACTTCACCAGCTATTTCATCGAGGAATTTGAAACCATCTGGGAAGAAAGTGACACGGGGCGGTGAGAAATGGGTTTATCTCTACATCCTCACAATGTTTTTTTCCGTATGACTCAGTACTCTGTAACAAAAGAAGCCTAGCTTTTTCGTCTGGTGCAAACGCTACCCATAGCAAAAGCTAGGCTTCTGAAAACTTCCGTTGCAATGTATTCAGCTTACAGATTTCATCTGACGATGCGTTACTGTGGTCAGCCGAAGTTAGATATTGTATTAAGCGACTGTGGAAATGGTTCGATTTCGGCCGAAAAGACGCTAGAATCCTCCGATATGCAGACAGACGACCGTCAAAGCAATACCTTTTTGCGCGGCATAGCGTGGTTCCTGCTGGTACCGCTCGTTACCCTTTTGGTGATCATCGCCGCTTCATTATGGCTGATGACCAGCTACGAAAGCCGGCACGCCGACCGCATTTACACAGGCGTGACGGCGCTCGGCATCGATTTGGGCGGCCTGAAGCCTGCTGAAGCACGCAGTGCCCTGGACACCGCGGTTATCGCTGCCAATCCCCAGGACATCGTTCTCGTCGACCCGTCAACGGGCACAGAGTGGCACAAAACGGCCACCGATCTGGGCATTCACTACGATCTTGACACAATCGTCGATACGGCGTTTAATATCGGTCGCAGTGGCAGCCAGGTGCAACAATTGCGCGAACAAGCGGTGAGTTGGTATTACGGTACGCCTGTTCCGGTCGCCGTAATTGTCGATGAATCGTATGTCGATCGTGTCGTTGAGGAATTGGCCGCGTCAATTGACCGTGCGCCTGTTGACGGCAGTTTGCAGATGGTCGATGGTGAAGTGTCATCCGTGGCGACGCAATTCGGCCGAAAACTGGACAAAGCCGACGCCCGTACCCGCTTGATGCAACCCGTCACCAACCTGCAGCGCGCTCGCGTCGAACTGCTGATTCACGACGTGCCACCGCGCATCGCCGATGCCGGCGTCACGGCAGAGTTAGTCGAGCAAGTCGTCAGCAGCCCGGTCGAATTCTATTTTGAAAAACCGGTGGACGGCGTCGATTTGCAGCGCGTGACATTGCCACCCGATCTATTAGTGCAATGGTTGCAGGTTGATCTCGTTGATGGTGCCAATGGGGCGGAACATGTCGTTTCACTGGATGAAACGGCGGTGCGCGCGTGGTTGGAAGGGTATTCGGCCGAAATTGCCCGCGATCCCGTCAACGCCCGTTTCTATTTTGACGACGACACACGCGAACTCGTCCTCATAGAGCCACACATCAATGGCCGTTTCCTCGATATCGATGCCACAATCGCCGCCTTGCAAGCCAACTTCAACGGACCCAATCGCAGTATCCCGTTTGTCGTGCAAGAAGTGACACCGATAGTGCATTCCGACGCGACCGGCGAGCAGTTGGGCATCGTCGAACTGACCAGCGAAGCGACCACCTATTTCTACGGGTCACCGCCGGAGCGCATGCACAATATTGCCCAAGCTGCGGCCAATTTCTACGGCATTGTCGTCGCGCCCGGTGAATTGTTCTCGTTTAACAAATATCTGGGCGAAATCAGTGAAGAACAGGGGTACACACAAGGATTGATCATTGTCGATGGCCGCACGATCGAAGGAATCGGTGGCGGCGTGTGTCAGGTGAGCACGACCTTGTTCCAGACGGCATTTTGGGCCGGTCTTGATATTGGTGACCGTTATAATCACGGGTATCGCGTGCATTATTACGAAGATGGCCCCATCGACGGGCCTGGTGGTGTCGGTATGGACGCGACCATCTTCTCGCCCATTGTCGATCTCACGTTTACCAACAATACTGAGCATCATCTTCTGATTGAGAATTACTATCGCGAAGGTGACCAATCGTTGACGTTTAAGTTTTACAGCACCGATATCGGCCGAACAGTACTCCGCGAAGTTACCGTAGAAAATGAGACTGATCCTGCCCCCGACATATGGGAATATGATCCCGAATTGCCCGATGGCGAAATTGAACAAGTCGATTGGGCGGTCGGCGGCGCAGACGTGACCGTACACCGCATCGTGCTCAATCAATGGGGCGAATTGCGCGACGAAGATTATTTCATCAGCAACTACATCCCGTGGAGCAACATCTACAAATACGGTCCCGGTGCCGATGTACCCGCGTGGGTATACGACCAATAGTCGGTTGATAATGACACCGGAGCGCGGACAGCCTGTCCGCAACATTTAGTGCAAAAAGCCAGCGTCGCCATGAGCGGCGCTTTTTGTTGGACACATTTGAGCTTTGCCTGGCGCTGACATACAATTCAACGACGTGAAAGTGAGTGAGATGGTTAGCAATTTGGTTTGGGTCGAATAACATCGATTGCAACCAACTATCCAACCATCCAACCAACTACAAAACGGAGAGAGACATGCGTTTAGGAATGATGGTGGGGTACGCATCCGGCAAGATCGAATTGCCGCTGGCATTGATCAAACTGGCCGACGAACTGGGTGTATACGCTGTCTGGACCTCAGAAGCATACGGCTCTGATGCTGTGACGCCACTGGCGTGGATCGGCGCACAGACCAGGCAAATCAAACTGGGTACGGCGATCATGCAGATGCCGGGCCGTACGCCGGCCAATACGGCGATGACGGCAATGACGCTCAATCAATTGTCGGGTGGGCGGATGTTGCTCGGCCTGGGGCTTTCGGGGCCGCAAGTGGCCGAGGGCTGGCACGGCGAAAGTTATAAACGTCCACTGACGCGCACGCGCGAGTATGTCGATATCGTGCGCATGATCATGGAACGCAAGCATCCGGCGCGTTATCAGGGCAAGCTGTATGAATTGCCTTATCGCGGTGACGATGCGACCGGATTGGGTAAGCCGCTCAAGAGCACGCTCAATGCGCAACCCGATATCCCGATTTACATTGCTGCGATTGGGCCGCAAAATGTAGCGTTATCGGCCGAAATTGCTGACGGTTGGCTGCCGATTTTCTTCTCGCCCACCCGCTACGACGAAATTTACAAACCGTCAATTGAGGCAGGGCTTGCCGCAAGCGGCAAATCTATCGCCGATTTTGACATTGCACCGACGGTCAACGTCGTCGTGACCGACAACCTCGACATCGGCTACAATGCACTGCGACCGATGCTGGCGCTGTATATCGGCGGCATGGGCGCGAAAGGCCGCAACTTCTACAATGATCTGGCGACGCGCTATGGGTACGGCGATGCGGCTGAAAAGATTCAGGATCTCTATCTGGCCGGTAGAAAGGGTGAAGCCATGATGGCTGTGCCGCCGGAATTGATCGATGAGGTCGCGCTGGTCGGCCCGAAAGAGCGCATTCGCGAAAGATTACAACCGTGGCTGGACAGCGACATTACGACGCTCAATATCACAGTGTTCGATGAAAATGCGTTGCGTACCATGGTGGAACTGGTCGGATAGGTAATTAGTAGGGGCGAATCCACGTGTTCGCCCTGATTGGAGCAGATTGGTAGTGGCAAGACGTGAACGTGATGGTGATTTGATGCCGTATGGCGGTTGTGTGGATGCGGATTTCGGCTACGAGCCGCTGGGGATTGGCTGGCTGCGGCGCAAACAGGATTTTGTCACCGGCAGGGTTTCGGCCGAATTTGTTGCCAAACTGCTGCCTTACTGCCATCCTGCCGTTACCGTTTGTCGTCAGCGCAAACCGATGCCATGCCCATTATGTGGTGAAACGGTTGTGGCTGATATTGACGGCGACAGCGTGGTACTCGGTTCGGCCGAAATCCGTATCATCGGCGACGATGATATTTACGCCGCACCCGATCTCATCTGTCACTACATTGCCGCACATCAGTACCAACCACCGGCCGAATTCATACAGGCAGTCGTGAGTGGTCCGCTACCGGATTCCATTGAATTCCGCGCCCTGATCAACGCTTTGAACACCATTTCTTAGCCAACCTGCGGCATCAACTGCAATTATTCATGTCTGAAGACAAACCTTCGCTCGAAATCTACGGCAAAAACGCACGTAAGCTCGAATTCGTACCCGTTGTCGATGTGGAACGGGATGATAGCGCCTGGCAAGCCAAACGTGTCGCCGTCACAATTGCGGGACAAGAAGACGCGTATGCAGCATTGCTGCGTGAATTGCTGGATCCGGCACATAAATTGACGACCAAACGCTACCGGCGCGTCATGCGTCGTTACGCCAAAGACGGTCTAGCCTGGTTGACCAAGGAAAACGCCCTTGTCGTCTATCAGCAGCTATGCGATGCGGGCTATCTCCAATTTGATCAGCGTGCCATCGTGCGCCTGCAACTCAAACCGACACGGTCGCAAGCAGGCGTCGCGGTCGTCACCGTACTCACGAAGCCGTTTCCTTGCCCGGGCGAGTGCATTTTTTGTCCGACTGACGTGCGTATGCCCAAGAGCTACCTGCACGATGAACCGGGCGCACAACGCGCCGAACGCCACGGCTTTGATCCGTACACGCAGACAGCATCGCGCATCGCTACGCTGGCGCGTCTCGGCCATCCGACGGACAAAATTGAGCTTTTGATCCTTGGCGGTACGTGGTCGAGTTATCGGCGCGATTATCAGGAATGGTTTGTCAAGCGCTGTTTTGATGCGATGAACGGGGTTGAGTCGGAAACATTGCAGGCGGCACAGGAGCGAAATGAATCGGCCGAACATCGCAATGTCGGTCTTGTCGTCGAAACGCGGCAGGATCACATCGACGCCGATGAATTGCGCTGGCTGCGCACACTGGGCGTCACCAAAGTGCAAGTGGGCATTCAGACAATGAACGAGCGTGTTTTGGCGCTCAACAAACGCGGCCACGATGCACAGGCGACACGCGATGCCTTCCGCTTATTGCGGCTGGCGGGTTTCAAGATTCATGGACACTGGATGGCAAACCTGCTCGGCGCAACCCCGGCAAGCGACCTCGCCGACTACTGCTCACTTTGGGATGATCCTGCCGTTCGGCCGGATGAGCTTAAGATTTACCCCTGTATGTTGGTTGAAAACGCCGACCTGTACGCATGGTGGCAGCGGGGTGAGTACACGCCATACGATGAGGAGACGTTGATCGAACTGCTCGTGCAGTGCAAAGCCGTGACGCCGCGCTACACTCGACTGACCCGCGTCATCCGTGACATTCCGACGACGAACGTAGTGGAAGGCAACAAAAAGGCCAATCTGCGTCAGATCGCCCAGCACCGCATGCAACAGCGCGGTTTGCGTTGCCAATGCATCCGCTGCCGCGAAATCCGTCGCGATCAGGTTGAGCCGACTGATTTACAGTTGTTGATTGCCAGCTACGATACCGATGCCACCGTTGAGCATTTTCTCAGTTATGAAACGGCCGATGAACGGATCGCCGGTTTTCTACGTCTGTCGCTGCCGCATTCTGATCAAGCGTTACCGTTGCCGGAGCTGGCGGGACACGCGATGATTCGGGAAGTGCATGTGTATGGGCCGGCGCTGCGCATCGGCCGAACGACAGAAGGTGCCGCGCAGCACAGTGGACTTGGTTCCCAACTCATTGACCATGCCAAACGCATAGCCTATGATGCCGGATTCGGCCGAATGGCGGTCATCAGCGCCGTTGGTACGCGTGGCTATTACGCCAAACACGGGTTCCAGCGTGATGGCCTCTACATGACCTGCCCGCTGTAACGTAGCACTGGCAGTCTGTCTGTGTCCTGCAGACAAACTGTCTGCGCTACAAGAATGCAAGAAAATGCTCGATCTTTACGTCTACACTATCAATCTCGGCGGCCAGCAGATGGCAGCCCTGTCGCTGCTCACACCGGAGGAGGTCGACCGGTACGGCCTTGTCAGCGAAGCGGTTCTCGGCGAGGTCGATCCGCGACGACCCGACATGACGATTGAGAACTTCACCGCCAACGAAGATTTTCTGACACTGATGCATCGTATCGTTGCTCATTTTGCACCGGAATTGCCGGTCGTGCAGAAGCAGGCAGAGAAGCTCAAAAACGGACCGGTATATGTCATTGACCGGCGTACCGTTGACGCGGGGGAGAAACCACCGTTTGAAGACGTGCTTGGCTGGTTTGCCATACGAGATGGGGCGCTTCAACTCGAATCGTATAATCCCAATCCCAATTACCAATTGTTGAGCAACAACGGCCCGGTACAACTCGATCCGTTTCTGGAAGCGCGGTTACTGGAGGCAATCACGCTGGCATGTGAGCGAAAGCAAAATGCTTGAACACACAGGTAAACTGCCTGTGCTATGTTAGGGACGGGTGTAGCGTTGCTCGATTTGCGTGATTTTGGCGACGCGGCGGGCATGGCGGTCGGGGCCAAACGGGGTAGCTAGCCAGGTTTCGACAATTTGCGCGGCCAGATTGAAGCCGATGAGTCCTGCGCCGAGCGTGAGAACGTTGGCGTGGTTGTGTTCACGGCTGTTGACGGCGGTCGATTGGTCGTAGCAGAGAGCGGCGCGGATGCCGGGAACTTTGTTGGCGGTCATGCAACTGCCGATCCCTGCGCCATCAATGATGATGCCGTTGGCGGCTTTGCCGTCGGCAACCAGACGTGCCACGGCGTAGGCGTAATCGGGATAATCGACTGAGTCGGTGCTGTGCGTACCGCAATCAGCGATAGCATAGCCAAGTTTGATCAGGACAGGTTTGAGCTGTTCTTTTAGATTGTAGCCGCCGTGGTCGGCACCGATAGCGACGGTTTTTTCTGCTTCGGCCGAAATGGAAGATTTGCGACTTGCTATTGGGGATTTCGGGTTGTTGTGTCCTGAAGACCGGGTTGCAGCACTATTGGATTCGGCCGAAACCAGCGCGATCTTCCGTTCCAGCGCCATTTGTCGTGCCAGTGGCGTCACAATCGCGTCGGGTGCAATGGTCAAATTGGAACCTTCCGGCCAATTCTGTACCATATCCGCGTCGACAATTGCTTTTTGACCGAGGCCAAGCGCGCGTTCAACCGTTTGGCGTACCAGCGCTTCAATCGCGTCGCGTTCCATTATTGCGTTAGCGACTGTGGGACGGTCGATAGATTGTGCGCCGTATCTGGTGACCCAGGGCTGTTGTCTGTTGACGTTGGCACAGCGCCGTAATCGACGTAAGTATGGTCGTAATGGGGCGCCCATTGTAAATCTGCCAGCGGCCAGTAAATGGCAGCCGCTTTGCCGGCTATCTGATCCGCTTCGAGAAAGCCCCATGCGCGGGAATCACTGGAATTCGGCCGATTATCCCCCATCACAAAATACGAGTCTTCGGGTACCGTCCATGAACCCGTCGAAGGGGGTGGGCCGTTGAGATACGGTTCATTGAGCTTGACGCCGTTGACCAACACATCGTGATTGTCATTGATGACGACATGATCGCCCGGTAAACCCACAATGCGCTTGATGAAATCGCGTTCAGCACTGTGATGCATGACGATGATGTCACCGCGCTCCGGCTCACCGAGATAATACGCCAGTTTGTTGACGAGGACGTATTCTCCCTCGTGCAAGGTAGGCTCCATGCTTTGTCCTTCAATGCGAAAACGCCCTGTCATGGTATTCACTACCCAGAAGATGAGCAGGGTGAGCAGGAGTGTTTCGATTATTTCGCGTACAAAGTATGAGGTTGGCTGCCGGACATAGTCGCCCGATTCGGCCGAATGTTCTCTGTCCATTGGCTGCTCGTAATTGGTCATGTCGTCTCCAGCGTCAGACGCTGAAGCGATTATAGTAAAGTGAAAACGGCCACGCAACAGGTGAACGGAGATTGTATTATTCCGTTGATAAACCGCTTAGTTGTTAGCCCTGGTCCAGAAGTTGCAAAGCAGCGGCAACGCGCTGATCGACATCTTTAACATCACGGGGTACTTTTTGCAGCGCGGATTGCGCTTCGACAATGCTGAATCCGAGCGTTGTCAGCACATCGATGACATCGGCATCGACATCGCTGTAGAGCGCGACTGAAGATGAGTCGGCGTAGTCGAGCTTGCCGCGCAGGGCAAACATGATATTTTCGGCCGTTTTTTTGCCGATGCCGGGTACGCGCTGCAAAACGACCGTTTCTTCCTGCATGACGGCGCTGCGCAGCAGTTCGGGGCTGAGTGTGGAGAGAATGGAGAGCGCCAGCTTGGGGCCGACTTTGTTGATTCCGATTAACAGCAGGAACAGGCGCAGATCGTCTTCGGTCTCAAAGCCGTAGAGGGTGAGATCGGTTTCGCGGACGGCGAGATGGGTGTGGAGGGCGACATTTCGGCCGATGCCGCCGACATCTTCCAGCACGGTGCGCGGCACAAACACGCGCACGCCAACGCCGCCGACAGCGATGACGAGGGCATCGGCTTCAATCTTGAGAATCGTTCCGGTTATGCTGGCAATCATGTACACAATCGTCGCATAAAAACCGGTATGAAACAACTATTGGCGTGCAACTAGCTAATAGGAAGCGATTGTGCTGTTTTTCACGCTGATCGCTGTTTGCTGACGACTACTACTAACTTCATTCGGCCGATGCTAGCGCCTGCTGAATCGCCTGGTCAAAGACGGCAAACGGCTGCGCACCGCTCACAAACTGGCCGTTGATGAAAAACGCTGGCGTCCCGCGCACACCCAGCCGCGACCCTTCCTGCAAGTCGTTGTTGATCGCCGTTGCATGACGACCACTGTCCAAACACACATCAAACGCACTCTGGTCCAGACTGGCTTCTGCCGCCAATTCTTTGATCACATCGCTGTGCTGGTCGAGCGGTGCCTGTCCCCAAGCCGACTGGTTGGTAAACAGCAGGTCGTGCATCTGCCAGTACGCGTCGTCTCCACCCTGTTCACGAGCGCAGCGCGCTGCTTCGTGGGCCTTTTCCGCCTGCGGATGGATGTTGTGCAGCGGAAAATCCTTGAATACGTAACGCACCTGTCCAGCGTCGATGTAGCGCTGAATCTCCAGCATGGTGTCGGTGAAGTGGCGCAGGCAGAATGGGCATTGGTAGTCGGAGTATTCGACTATGGTGATGGGCGCATCGACCGAACCTTTGGCTGGCGCATCGCCAAGCGGCACATCGACCGGGCCGGTGGCTTGCGCCGTAGCTGTGGCTTGTGCCTTGCCATCATTCGGCCCGTTGCGCGGCTGGTACGCATCAGCGATCGTACCTTCTTCTGCCAGGCCAATCGCATATTCGAACGTTTGCAGCGGTTGCGCCCCCGTCAGCGGATAGCCGTTGATGAAAAACGCTGGTGTACCGGTTACACCCAGCGCCTGGGCTTCGGCAATGTTGGCCTGCACTTCGGCCGATTTCTCGCCATTGACAAAACAATCCTCCACTACTGTCGTCAGCAACCCGGCAGCGGCTAGCGCGTCGATCACAGCAGCATCCATCGCCGCCACCGTATCGACCTGGAAATGCTCAGCCTGGTCAAAAAAGAGATCGTGCGCCAGCCAGAAACCGTCTGCACCCACTGTCTCGCCGACGCACAATGCCGCTTCGTGGAGCCGATAAGCCAGCGGATGCAGGTTGGCAATCGGGTAATCCTTGAATACGTAGTAAACGCGCCCCGTTTCGACGTGGTTTTGCAGTAATGAGGGTAGCGTTTGCTGATGATGACGGCGGCAAAACGGGCATTGAAAATCAGAATATTCGACAATGGTCACCTGCGCATCGGGATCGCCCAGGGCGCTTACAGGGCGCGGCTCAATCGTCGCCGGTGTCGGTGCAGCGACTGGCGCACCAGCCTGCGCAGGAACTGGTGTCGGCTGCAGCAAAGCGGCCAACGTTCCATCACCGGCAGCGGTCAGATATTGTTCAAAAACAGTGTATGGTTGTGCGCCGGCAAACAAATTGCCGTCGACGAAAAATGACGGCGTGCCGCGCACACCGCGTGCCTGACCTTCGGCGACGCCTGCCTGCACCACCGCAGCAAATTCCCCGTTCTGTAAACACGCGGCGACATCGGGCAGCCCGGCTTCGGCGAGTGCAGCCAAAATGGCTCCGTCCATGGCCGCCTCGGATTGCACCTGAAAGCGTTCCGCCTGGGCGAAGAACAGGTCGTGGGCCTGCCAGAAGGCGTCAAGGTCGGCAGCGGCGACGCAGCGGGCGGCTTCGTGGAGGCGGTAAGCCAGTGGATGTAGGCCTGCTATCGGGAAATCGCGGAAGACGTAGTACACCTGGCCCGTGTCGATCCACTCCCGTTTGATTTGAACAAAGGTTTGTTCGGCGTAGCGGCGGCAAAATGGACATTGAAAATCGGAGTACTCGACCATCGCGATCGGGGCGTTGGGGTCGCCCAGAGCCAACAAGTCGCCCTCGGCGGTCAGGCCGGGAAAGGTGGGAGAAACGGGTTTTTCGGCGGGGCCGTTTTCGGCCGAAACCACATCAACCTCACCCACTTCATCCGGTAGGCCAACAGGATCGGGTGGTTGACAGGCCACCAGAAACAAAACAGCAAACGCCATCGCCAGGAATACGCTGCATTTCTTCATCATATATTATTCCGTCTCACTCCGTTTGTACTATTGGGTAGGCTCGGCGGCTGTGGCGCGAGCTTGCGAACGTTGAATGTCGGTCGGCCACGCTTCCTTGATATATGCCAATACGGCTTGCATTTCTTCGTCGGTGAGAATGCCTTCGTATCCGGGCATGTTGCTGGCCGCCTGCATGTCGGGGCTCATCGTAGCCGTTCCCGTGCGAATACGTTCCAGCAAATAGCTGTCGCCATGATGCCAGGTGTGCCCCGTTTCGTCGTGCGGTGGGGCGCGGAATGTGCCGTCGGCGTTGCCTTCTCGCCAGTTGAGCTGACCTTCGAGGTTGATGCCGTGACAGACGGCGCATTGTTGGACATAGACTTGTTCACCTATGCTGAGCGTGGTCGGCTCAAAGTCGGCACGCAGCCGCTGGTTTGGCGAAGGCAAGACGGTTACCATGGCGACGATGGCGAGCAGGACGATACCGCCGATTATGCCGTAGATGATGCGATTGCGTCGTTCGTGGCGTTGGTACTGTTCGCGTCGTTTGCGTCTGGATGTTGTTCGCACTTTTTCTCTCCGATACGTTGCTTGTTATGGACTCAGGGCGATGCCAGCCTTTGCAGACGTTGACGCAGAGTTTCGGCCGATTGTACGCCAAAATAGCGCTCAACAAGGTGGCCTTTACTGTTGAGCAGGCCGACGGCGGGATGCCCGCGCAAACCAAGCTGCTGCTGTAACTGCTCTACCTCGCGCTGCGCTGCGTTCAGCCGCACAAATGTCACCTTTCCGTCAAATTCTGTCTCCAGCCCATTCACGATAGGCGTAAATTGCGCTCAAGGCGGTCAGTTGTCTGTGTAGAACAAGACAAAGAGTGGCTGTTCTGTATCCGGCAACAGACCGGCATCTGGCAGCGATATGCCCGGTTGTACGGTTGGTAACTGTGTGCAACCGACTGCCAGCCAGACGACGACAAAGGCCAGCAGCCAACGCAGTCGTGAACGCATGAATCTGTCTTTCTCCATTGATTCCCTCGCAGCGAAGTTTTCATTCACCGTTCGCTGTTCATCGTCAACAATTTATCACGTATCATGACCGCTCGTATGCGCCATTTGGCTGGTTTATGCTCAGTGGATGATGAGAATCGGCCGAAATCATGACTGTAATTCCGCCAAATGGCTGTGTTCAGCGCGTGCCGGATGGCCTACACTCAGCGTATGTCTGAGATATGTTAAGTTTGATGTGATAGTTGAAACACGCCATTGAATAAATCCGGACTGGAGTAGACTCACAAATGACCACACACACACATTCCGAGCGGAAAAACGACCGTTGCACCTGCTGTCGCATTTGCGAGATGGAGGGACGACGAGACATCTTGGCCGATCATGCCGTCCACGACAAACATGCCGATCACCGTCATGCAGACGACAAGGCTCACACCGGCCACCACGACCACACCGGCCACGAAATCATGTTTCGCAACCGGTTCTGGATCATTTTGGCGTTAAGCATTCCGGTCATTATCTACAGTCCAGCCATTCAATCGTGGTTTGGCTATACGGTGCCGGTTTTTCCCGGCAGTTTGCTCATCGTTCCGGTGCTGTCCACCATCATCTTCCTTTATGGCGGTTTGCCGTTTCTCAGGATGGCGACGTGGGAATTACGCGACCGCAGTCCGGGCATGATGACCCTGATTTCGTTGGCAATTAGCGTCGCTTATTTCTACAGCATGGCGACGCTCGTCTGGGAGATCGGAGAGGACTTTTTCTGGGAACTGGTCACGTTGATCGACATCATGTTGCTCGGCCACTGGCTGGAGATGCGCAGCGTGCGCCAGGCGTCGGGTGCGCTGGATTCACTGGCAAAATTGATGCCGGATTCGGCCGAAATCATACAACCCGACGGCAGCGTTGAGGAACATCCCGTTGACCATCTACAACGCGACGATGTGGTCCTCGTGCGACCCGGCGCAATCGTCCCGGCGGACGGCATTGTCATCGAAGGTGCATCCGAACTCAACGAAGCGATGATCACTGGCGAGTCCAAACCGGTCATGAAAACAGTGGACTCCCAGGTCATCGCCGGGACGATCAACGCCGGCAACGGCAGCTTGCGCTTGCGCGTCACTGCCGTCGGCGAGGACACTACCCTTTCCGGCATTATGCGCTTGGTAGATGAAGCACTACAAAGCAAATCGCAGACGCAACTGCTAGCCGACAAGGCAGCGTCACTGCTCTTTTATGCCGCTGTGTTGGTCGCGCTGCTGGCAGGCGTCATCTGGTCAATTTACTATGGCAGTGTCACCGCCCAGGTCGTCGCCATCGTCGTCACTATTCTGGTCATTGCTTGTCCCCATGCGCTAGGGTTGGCCGTACCCCTCGTGGTTGCTAACACAACAGCCTTGGGTGCAGAAAACGGCATATTAATTCGCGACCGTCGGGCGATGGAAACGGCCAAAGATGTGGATGTCATCGTCTTCGACAAGACAGGAACACTGACCAGGGCAGAAATCGGTGTTGCCGCCAGCGTTGTGACAGATATGCTGGCGGCTGATGAGGCGTTGGCAATCACTGCCGCTGTGGAAGGCGATTCAGAACATCCCATTGCGCGTGCCATCCGTCAATCGGCCGAAGAGCGACAACTCACTCTCCCCGCCATCAGCAAATTCGAGATTTTGAAAGGACAGGGTGTCAAAGCCGTTCACAATGATCAAACTGTCTACGTCGGTGGGCCGCGTTTGCTGCAATTTCTGGAAGTGGAACCCGTACCAAAACTGGCTGAGTTTGCGCAATCTGCCGGCGAAAAGGGGCAAACCGTGGTCTACCTGGTGCGCGAACAAGATATAGTGGCGGCATTTGCCCTGGCCGATGTGATTCGAGAGGAAAGCGGCACGGCAGTGCGTGCCCTGCACGAGATGGGTATAGCGGTTGCCATGCTGACGGGCGACAGCCGCGATGTCGCCCGGGCAGTTGCCGCAGAACTGGACATTGACCATTACTTTGCAGAGGTGTTGCCGGAGGATAAAGATCAGAAAGTCGTCGCATTGCAGCGCGAGGGCAAGCGCGTGGCGATGGTCGGCGATGGCGTCAACGATGCGCCGGCGTTGACACGTGCTGACATCGGCATTGCTATCGGCAGCGGGACGGATGTAGCTGTGGAATCGGCCGAATTGATCCTCGTGCAGAGCAACCCGTTGGATGTGGTCAAGATTTTGCGACTGAGCCAGGCCAGTTTCCGCAAACAGAAGCAAAATATCTGGTGGGGCGCAGGCTACAACATCGTCATGATCCCGCTGGCGGCTGGCATTTTGGCACCGTTCGGATTCATCATGCCGCCCGCGCTGGGGGCAATACTCATGTCTCTGAGTACGATCATCGTTGCCATCAACGCCCAAATGTTGCGCCGTGTTGACCTCTCAATAGAGTGAAGCACGCGATCGGTTTTTCGGCACCGGCAGCACTATCGCAACAGTTGTTCCCACATCAGGTGATGACGATACCGTTGCCTGTGCGCCGAGCAGTTCAGCACGCTCGTAGATGCCGAGTAGGCCGAAATGACCTTGTTCGGCAAATGCGGACTGGGTTGTAGGCGGTGTGAATCCGTTACCGTCGTCTTGGATGGTGAGCGTTGTCACTTCGGCCGAAAATCGGACGTGCACCACGACATACGTCGCCTGTGCGTGCCTGACCACGTTCGTCAATGCTTCCTGTGCTACGCGATAAAATACAAGTTCCGCTTCCGCCGGCAGACGGCGTGCCTCGCCCCCAACCGTAAGCCGAGTTTCAAGGTCGTGTGACGCCTCCATGTCTGCTAGGAGAATCTCCAGCGTCGGCAGCAAGCCCAAATCTTCCAGGTAGCTGGGGCGCAATGCCTGCATGAGACGGCGCACATCGTTGATGATTTGCAGCGTCATCTGGCGCAGTTTTTCCAGTTCCGGCGGTGCTTCTGGGGTCATTTGGGCCAGTTGGATGCGCTGGCTCAAGGCGATCAGGGATTGTACCGTGTCGTCGTGCAACTCGCGTGCCAGCCGTCGCCGTTCTTCTTCCTGGCCTTGGGTAACAGCGCCAGCATAAGTGCGAAGGCTGCTCTGAGCCATCGCCACGCGCCTCGCCATCGCCTGCAGTTCGCTCTGTAGCTGTCGGATTTCGGCAATGCCACCAACCGGTTCGTCGATTCGGCCGAATTCCCCCGCGCCTAAAGCCGTCGCCTGCCGCGTCAACTGCTGCAAAGGTCGCACGATCTCGCGACCACCAAACCACAAAGCCAGCAACGCCGCTAAAAGCAGCGGAACCAATAACAGCGGCGCGAGCAACGTCGCGTCTAAAAAGCTGCCGGCAACCGCTTCCCATGGCTCTTCGATGACCAGTGCCCAGCCGACCGGCTCGACAGCCGTATAGGTGATCACATGTTCGCCGCCAACCGTCTCTGCAAATTGCGAACCAGTCTCGCCGCGCAGCGCCTCAACTACACCCGGATGGTCGCCAAAATCAAAGGCGTCGTCGTAGTTAGTGTGCTCGTAGATAATTGTCCCGGACGAATCGACGACCATGACGCCAGTTTCTGCGCCGATGGGTACGATGGCGTTTACCGTTTCGGCGACCAGTTGGCGCGGGTAAATGCCGCCGACGACGGTCGCATCGTCGCGAATCGATGTGATGTAGAGTACGAGTTGCTGCGTAGCGGTGTCAAAGACCAACGGCGAAAACGTTGTGTTCTGGTCAAAACTGACGTGCGACGCTCCCAGACCGTTCGTAGCGATTAGTTGCGAGCCGTACCAGATTGCCAGGCCGCCGCCAAATTGATCGGCGAGAAGATCGACAATGAGCGGCGTTTCGCCTCCGGCAGTTTGTACAGCTAGACCATCCAGCAAGGTGATCCGCTGGCGTAACTGTTCCACGATAGCTGTCGCGGCGGCACGTGCGGCGCGTTCGTCGCGGTTAGCGACCAGTTCACGCATGGCGTTCTGGTGCAGAGCCAGGCTGCCTAGAGCGATGATGAGGACGGCGGCAGAAAGTAGGAAGAAGAACAGGGCGAAGAGCCGAAACGGAAGACCCTGTCGCAGGACGTTCATGAGCGTCGGGCGTCAATCGAGCGTGATCCAGCCCAGTGAAACGGCTTTGGTCACGGCTTCGGTGCGTGTGTTGACGTCGAGTTTGGTGTAGATGCCGGCGAGGTGGCTTTGCACGGTGCGGCTGCTGATGGAGAGGTTTCGGCCGATAATTTTGTTCGTCTGCCCGGCGGCCACCAGCACCAACACCTCGATTTCCCGGTCGGTTAAGGGCTTGTATCCCGGCCCTTCCGCGCTGGTCGCGCCCGAAAGCCGCATCACTTTGCGTGCGATGGAAAGATCGAGCGCCGCTCTGCCGGTGTGTACCGCGCGTACAGCATCGATCAATTCAGCAGGAGACGCCGTTTTGAGCATGTAGCCGTCGGCCCCGGCGTTGAGCGCCGCCGTGACATAGGGGTCTTCGTCGTAGGCCGTAACGACAAGAATGCCAATGGCAGGGTAATGGTTGCGTAGCCAACGCGCCAGTTCGACACCGCTCATATCCGGTAGTTGCAAATCGAGTACGGCGATATCGGGCTGATGTTGGATGAGCAACATCTGTGCACCGCGTCCGTCTTTGGCTTCAGCGACGACGTCGATGTCGGCTGTCGTTTCCAGAAATTGGCGAATGCCCGTGCGGACGACGGCGTGGTCATCTACGAGCAATACACGGATGGGTTGTTGCGTATTTGCTTGCATACCTGTGTGCGGCGGTACGTTACCAGGCCGCGCCGGTGAGATCAGCAAAGCGTGAATAATTGTAGTGGGTGATAGCAACGGCCAGTCCGTCGGCGGCGTCATCGGGACGCGGCGTTTCTTCGAGGTCGAGCAGATTGCGCACCATCAATTGCATCTGATTTTTGTCGGCGTTGCCGTAACCGGCGACCGATTCCTTGATCTTGGGTGGTGAGTATTCGCCGACGGGAATGCCGGCTTGTGCCAGCGCCAACAGAACGACGCCGCGTGCCTGACCGACTGTTATCGCTGTGGTGACATTTCGGCCGAAAAACAACTCCTCAATGCCTGCACTTTCCGGCTCAAACGTCGCCAATAAATCGCGTATCCCGACATAGATAGCCAACAACCGTTCCTGCATCGGCGTTTTCGCTTTGGTGCGGATGACGCCATACGTCACCAATCGCATACCGTCTTCATCGGCATCAATCATGCCGTAACCGAGGGTAGCTGTGCCGGGATCAATGCCGAGAACGCGCATGGGAAAGGATGAAGGATGAAGGGTTTGTTTCATCCCTCCGCCTTCCGCTTTCATTCTTTCTTTGTGACTACATTGCCGCGAGGACTTCGTCGGTGATGTCAATAGCCGAGAAGACATTCTGGACATCGTCGAGGTCTTCTAGTTTTTCCAGTACGTTCATCACCTGTAAAGCCTGACTCATTTCCAGTTCAACCAAATTGTTGGGGTCGTAGATCAAGCCTGCCTCAGCAATTTCGTAGCCTGCCTCCTCAATCGAGTCGCGTACTTCCTTAAACATGTCCAGTTCGCAATATACTTGTGTTGTCTCACCGAATTCAACATCGTCTGCGCCGGCGTCAGCTACGAGAAGGAAGAATTCATCCTCATCGTCGATAGGTTGTTCAATCGTGACCTGACCTTTGCGCGTGAACTGCCATGCTACGGAACCCGATTCGGCCAGACTGCCGCCGTATTTGTTGAAAACATGGCGCAACTCGGCCACTGCACGATTTTTGTTGTCGGTGACAACTTCGATGACGAGACCAACGCCATGCGGTGCATAAGCCTCATACAGAATCTCGAGGAGTTCACCGCCTTCGAGTTCGCCTGTACCGCGCTTGATGGCGCGATCGATATTGTCCTTGGGCATGTTGACGGCACGCGCCTTCAATAACGCTAGTCGCAGGCGGTTGTTGAAATTGGGATCGCCACCGCCTTCGCGCGCTGCCAGCGTCAACTCCTTTGCTGCAACGGTGAATTCTTTAGCCCGCTTGGCGTCGGTACGCGCTTTGCGGTGCTTGATGTTTGCCCATTTTGAATGTCCAGCCATTGATAATTCTCCACTAAAGTAATGGATGAATTATACCACAGTTATCGGCACGCCAGAGTCAGCTCAGGCCGCTGCGCGCGTGGCAAACCGCGTGGACATAGGGGCTGGATGCATTTGAGATGGGCTGTAGCCGTCAGCCGGGAAACATCGTTGCCAGTAACGATGGGGCATATTTCCGTGCCATGTCGCTGCTGATGCTGTTGGTTTTGCAGACTTCGGCGTAGAGGGCGGCGCTGGTGCGCATCGCACGTTTTTGCGTTTCGGGATCAAGTGCGATGAGGCCGAAGCGTTGTGTCCACCCGCGTTCCCATTCGAAATTATCGACCAGGCTCCAATGGTAGTAGCCCATGATGGGAAAATTGAAGCTGACGGCGCGCCAGATTTCGCGCAGATGAGTGAGGATCAATATCGGCCGAATATCGTCATCATCATCCGGCACGCCATTCTCGGTAATATAAATCGGCTTTTCGTAGCGCAGTGCCCATTTAATCGCCTCAAACAATCCTGCCGGGTACAGTTCACCGTAATTGCCGTCGCCGATCAACCCGTTATCCGGGTAGTTGTCATTGACGAGCCGTCCCGGCCAGGGAGGAAAGTGAACGAGGCTGTATGTGTAGTAGTTGATGCCGACGAAATCGTAGCTCCCCGCAAGCCCGTCGATGACACCGCTACCGACCGGCCAACGCAGTTGACCATCGGTCATAGCGTCCATCCACGCATCGTTGAACAACCAACTCAGTCGCTTTGACCACCATTTGGCACCAGGGATGCGGTTGTTGGGGCGCATCGGCCGATATTGTTTGGCGACTCCGACCTGCGCATCGGGATAGTGCTGCTTGATCTCATGGTAAGCAGCAGCATGGCAGCGCAGCAAGTTGCGCAACGCTTCCATGCCGGCGCTGAATCCGCTCTTTTGCGGAGCGGGAAAGACACCGTCCAGATAGCGCAGCGTGATGTAGACGAGCGGCTCATTGATCGTGATCCACTTCGGAATTAAATCACCCAGTTCAGCGACTACCTTCGCGGTGAATTGCCGAAACTGCTCGACGACCGCTTCGTTATTGAAGTCGCCCATGGCTACGAGCCATAATGGGTTGACGAAATGATGGAGTGTGACCATCGGCTCGATGCCGCGTGTGTGCATGTAGGTGAGTATCTGACGGTATCGGCCGAATGCGGCCTCATCGAACGCACCCGGTTCCGGCTCCAGACGATCCCACGCCAATCCCATCCGGTGTGCGGTCATGCCCATCGCCGCCGCTGCATCCAAATCCTGTTCGGCGTCGGTCCACCAACCGGACGCCTTGCCCGCCGTGTCACCGTTCAAAATGCGGCCAGGCTCCTGTTCCCAGCGTTGCCAGTCATTGGCCGCGCTTTCGCCTTCTACCTGATAGGCAGCCGTCGCCGTCCCCCACGTGAAGTCGTCCGGAAAATACATTGTCGCCCGCGCCATGCTCACTTCCTTTTCACAATTCGGCCGATAATACCAGCTTCAGATTGTACCATCGCCCTCTGGTTTGGCACGGTGTTTGTTTTTTGGTAAGCTTCCCCGTTGCTCTGGCGCACATGCACGATGCAGCCAGCCTGACAGGCAAATGGGGCGCATACACATGGACAATATCGTCGTCGTTATTCCAACTTATAACGAAGCAGACAATCTGCCCGTCATGGCCGCAGAGCTATGGGCGCTCAATATTCCCAACCTGTCGATTCTGGTAGTGGATGACAACTCACCAGACGGAACCGGCCAGATTGCCGACGAACTGGCGCAACAACATCCTAGGCAACTATTTGTCATGCACCGCACAGCCAAAGAAGGGTTGGGGCGTGCTTATGTTGCCGGGTTCAATTGGGCGCTGGCCCACAATGCAGACATTGTCATCCAGATGGATTGTGACTTCTCGCATTCACCCGCCCATATCCCGGAAATGTTGCAAAAAGTGCGCAGCTACGATGTCGTTGTTGGATCACGCTATGTCAGTGGGGGACAAGTAGACGAAAGATGGGAAACCGGACGCTTTTTGCTCAGTTGGTGGGCCAACGCCATCTATACGCGTTTGCTGCTCAATCTCAAAGTGCGTGACACAACGGCCGGATTCAAGTGCTGGCGTGCTGAAACCCTGCGCGGTATCGAACTCGACAATGTTGGCTCGCACGGCTACAGTTTTCAGGTCGAAATGGCATACCTGACCGAGAAATTGGGGTATAGTGTTCTTGAAATCCCCATTTACTTTGAGGACCGGCGCATTGGCAAGTCGAAAATGTCGATTCCGATCAAAATTGAAGCCGCTGCCCGTGTGTGGCAAATCCTCTGGCGCTACCGCAAGCTGACGCCGCGTTCGCGTGCGCTTCCGGTAGACAACGCGTCAAGCCCCAATAACGAATAGCTGATATAAAAGTGGCAAGGGGCTGTTGGCAATACGCCGGCTTTTCTGTCATGATGCAAAACTTGCACACAATACAGCTTTTCCTGCATCCGCACAGAGATAAATCTGCCGTGCCACAAAAACGACGCCCGTTAAAACGGTCTAAAAATCCCGTTCACGGGGTGTCGCTATCTAGTCCGGTGATTCATCTCCGGACGATCCGTGTATGAGCCGTTTCAAGCCGTTACTCCGCGATCTCCTTGTCGTCGCAGCACTCTTGATTTTGCCGCTCGTTCTCTATTGGGACGTGACGATTGGCGGCCAAACGATGTTGCCGATTGACAACTTGTTTCAGTGGGCACCGTATGCAACGTACGCGGCTGATTTTGGTGTCGAGCAGCCGCAGAACTCCCTCCTCAGCGACCTGATTCTCGAAAACATTGTCTGGAAACAGTTTATCAACGATAGCGTCAGCAATGGAGAGATTCCACTTTGGAATCCGCACTTGTTTGCCGGGCAGCCGTTCCTGGCGAATGGACAACACTCAGCTTACTATCCGTTTAGTGTGCTGTTTATGATTTTGCCGCTGACGGCAGCGTATGGTTGGTTTGCGGTGCTGCAATTGTGGTTGGCGGGCGTGAATATGTATGTTTTCGGCCGAATTCTCGCCCAGAAACGCGCATCCGCCGCCATCGCCGGACTTATCTACCAGGGTAGTGGCTTTTTACTCGTCAGTTCGGCCGTTTTTCCCATGATCCTCGCCGCCGCTGTCTGGCTGCCTCTGCTGCTGGCCTGCATCGAAATGATCATCCGCATCACCACGACGCCAAAAGGTGCAGGCAAAACGCTGCCGTGGGCGACACTCGGTGCATTTGCGCTTGGTCTCCAGCTTTTCGCCGGACATCCCGAAATCACCTACTACACGCTGCTGCTGATGGCACTCTTCACCGCGTGGCGGCTGCTCGGCAAGCTCGTTCGCAAACGCGGCGCAGTCAAACACCTCGTCAAACCCGCAATCTGGTTACTCAGCATGGTTGGCGTGGGTATCATGCTCGGCTCATTGCAACTGCTCCCTTCACTCGAACTGGCCCAGACGAACTTTCGCGAAGATTCAGCATCGTTTGCCGAAGTGCGTGGCTGGGCGTTCCCTGAACGGCGCATTTTGACGCTGGCGCTACCCAATTTTTTCGGCAATCCGGCGCACCACGAATACACTGATATTTTGACCGGCGAATCGGTTGCATTGGCGACCAATTTCTACGGCGAACCCAACCCACACGGCGCGGGCAGCAGCAATTGGGGCATTAAAAACTACGTCGAAGGCGGCATCTATCTCGGCATCTTGCCGCTCGTTCTCGCTCTGTATGGCATCTGGGCCGTGATCCGAAATCCAAAATCCGAAATCGAAAATCCATCGCGGCGGCGCACATTGACCCTGTTTTTTGTCGTACTCGGGTTCTTTTCGTTGGCATTCATCTTCGGCACACCTCTGTACGCACTGTTGTATTACGGGTTGCCGTTCATCAACCAGTTGCATTCGCCGTTTCGCTGGGTGTTTGCGCTGTCATTGTGTGTGGCGGCATTATCGGGATTTGGTGTTGATTATTTGCTGGGAAACTGGGACGCACGCAAAGTCGCAAAGACGCATAGAGAAACACGGGGGCGGCTTGTTGGTATCACGTTGATTGTCGTCGGTGCGGTGATTCTGGGCGGGTTGTTTGTGTCGCGGGCGGTCTATTCGCAACTTGAACCTGTTGTTGAACGCGTGTTCACCGGTTTGGCGCAGGCTCCGGATGCGTTTCCGTCGGCGTTGGCGTTTTACAGTTACCTTTTCCCGCAGATTTTAACGTTGGGCATCGTCGTCGTATTGTCGGGCGTGGTGTTGTGGCTGGCCGGACGGTGGCGTTACTGGCCTGTGCTGGCGTTTGTATTGATTATCGCCGATTTGTTCATCGCCAATCAGGGATTCCACGCCGCTACTGACCCTGACCTGCTCGATTTCAAGCCGCAGATGGTGCAATTTCTCGAGCAACAGCCGGGCGACTGGCGCTTCACCTCGTTTGAAAGCAGGGGTGGCAAACCATTTAACGCCAATATGGGCTGGCTGTTCGGCTTTGATGATGTGCGTGGCTATGATTCGATCATCAACAAGCAGTACACCGATTACATGACAGCGATTGAACCGCAAAATGAGTTGCCCTTCAACCGCGTCGCCCCGCTCAAAGATTGGCAATCGATCAATTCACCACTGCTCGATCTGCTTGGTGTTAAGTTTATCATCAGTGACACGGAACTCGATTTGCCCAAATTGCAGGAAGTGTGGCGCGGCGAGGATGTGATCGTCTACGAAAATCTGGCGGTCGTGCCACGCGCCTACACGATTCCGCACAGTGCAGCGCTGTTTGTCGACGAGGCGCTGCCGTTGATGGCACAAGAGGACCCGCGCACGACGCTGTTTGTCGAGGGGCGCGATCCTGGTTTTGAGCGCGTTTTGAAGCGTTCACCGGCCCCGCTTACGCAGGCGACGGCGACGAACAACGGCAATCTGGAAGTGGTGGTCGCGGCCAGTGTGGACGAGCCGTCGTGGATTGTGTTGAATGACAGCTACGCACCGGGCTGGAAAGCGTTTGTTCGGCCGATTGACGGCGATGAACGCGACGAGCAGGAAATCGAGATTTATCGGGTCAATGGCAACTTCCGCGGCGTGTATCTCGATGGGGCAGGTGAGTACGCGATACGCTTCCGCTACAGTCCGACGAGCTTCAAGCTGGCCGGACTGGCGACGTTCATGGGCACGATTATTGTCGCGTTTGCGTTTGGGGTATGGCTGTGGCGGCGCTATTATCGGCCGAATGCCGATCTGACCAACACGCAAAGCATCGCCAAAAACAGCATGGTGCCGATGGCGTTGAACCTGTTCAACAAGCTGATCGATTTCATGTTTGCCGCGTTCTACTTGCGCATACTCGGGCCGGAAGAAAACGGCGCCTACGCGACGGCAATTGCCATTGCGATGTGGTTTGAGATCATCGCCAACTGGGGATTGAATACCTTTGTGATCCGCGAGGTGTCACAGGATCGCTCACAGGCGCTGCGCTATCTGTTCAATACGACCTTGCTGCGCATTTTTACGACTGCTATTGCGGCGATTCCGATTTTTCTCTACATCTTTTTGGTGGCCCAAGGCCCCAATCCGCTTGGGTCGGAAATTGTGATCGCGATTGTTCTGTTGGCGATAGGGATGATTTTCTCAAGTATGGGGCAAGGGGTGGCAGGGTTGTTTTATGCATTTGAATCGGCCGAATATCCCGCCGCTGTCGCCACTGTCACCACTATTTTCAAAGTCGGTTTTGGCGTTATCGTCCTGCTGCTCGGCTGGAGCTTCGTCGGTCTAGCGGGGGTTTCCATCGTCGTCAATCTGATCACGCTGCTGATCCTGATCGTGATGGCACGCCGCATTTTGCAGATTGGCGGCGACTGGACAATCGACATGGCTCTACAGCGCGATGCGTTCAAACGCAGCTATCCGCTGATGCTCAACCATCTACTGGCGACCATTTTCTGGTTGATCGACGTGCCGCTGCTACGCCAAATCAACGGAGATGCCGTCGTCGGTATTTATAACGCTGCCTACAAATGGGTCAATGCGTTCAACGTCATCCCATCGTTCCTGACGTTTGCGCTGTTCCCGGTGATTTCGCGACAGGTGAATAGCAATCTCGACGATGCGCGACGCACATTTCGCATGTCGGCCAAGCTGCTAACGCTGATCGCGCTGCCGTTGGCCGCCGTCGTCACGCTGTTGGCACCGATCATGATCGGCGTGCTCGGCGGTGCAGCTTTTTTGCCCGATGGCGCGACGGCACTGCAAATCGTGATCTGGTCGATTCCGATCGGCTGGCTCAACAGCGTGACCAATTACGTCGTGATTTCGCTCGGTATGGAGAGGCGTTTAACGCGAGCGTTTATGATTGGCGTGGCGTTCAACTTCATCGGCAACCTGATTTTATTGCCCTATTTGAGCTTCGTCGGCGCAGCACTGACGACAATTGCGTCGGAGATCATTTTACTGATCGCGTTTAACTACTTTGTCAAAGTACGCATGCAGCCGATTGGCTGGGTCAATCTGCTATGGAAACCATTTGTGATCACGGGTGTGATGTTGTTGGTGATGCTGGCTGTGTCGCAGGTTAGTTTGGTGGTTGGATTGTTGGCTGGTTTGATCGTGTATCCGGCGGGGTTGTGGCTGATGAAGGTGTTTGGCGAAGAAGAACGCTTTATTCTGGCATCGATTTTGCCCGGTTCGGTTGCGTCGAAGTTGGGGTTGAGTGGAAATCAATAGGGGCGCGGATTGTATAGATCAGGTTGAAATATGTTTCGAGATGATCAGAAGTGGTTAGGTTGGGTGCGTGAGTTGCAGGCGATTGCACAGACGGGGTTGACCTATTCGCGTGATGTGTTTGATCGGCAGCGGTTTGAGGACGTGCACCGGATTTCGGCCGAAATTGCCTCATCCCACACCAACACACCCCAGGCCGCAATCGAAGATATTTTCACCCGACAAAGCGGCTACGCCACACCCAAGGTCGGGACACGTGGCGCTGTTTTTCGTTGGATAGAAAGCGGTCCCGAAGTTCTGATGGTGCAGGAGATCGCCGAAAACGACTTGTGGACGCTGCCGGGCGGCTTTTGCGATGTCGGCGATTCACCGAGCCAGGCTGTTGAGCGCGAGGTAAGAGAGGAATCGGGCTATACCGTCCAGGCCAGCCGCCTGGTGTCGGTGACGTTCAAGGACAAGTGCTTTCGGCCGAAACCACATGCCTTCTCCCTGTATCGCCTGCTGTTCATCTGTGACCTGATCAGTGGCGTAGCGACGACCAGCCTCGAAACGAGTGGTGTTGGCTGGTTTCCGCAACACGCCTTGCCCGAACTGGCCGTGAACAAGGTTGCGCCAGAAGAAATCGCGACAGCCTTTGCGCATTTTCTCGATCCCAATTTGCACACGGTTTTCGATTAGCCATGCAACATTTGCGCTCAAGAGCCAAAACGATATGGTCAATGACGGCGATCCTGCTCGCTGGCGCAGCGCTGCGTCTATGGAGATTGACCGATCTGGGGCTGGAGCACGATGAGGTCGCCAACTGGCTGATCGACCGCTCGATTTTGAACGGCAATCACGCCGTTTATTTCACTGAAGCCTACGGTCACGAAGCGGGTTTTCACTACATGCAAGCGGCGTTCGTCGCGCTGCTGGGCGATAACGCGCTGGCGCTCCGGCTCCCGGCAGCGTTGGCGGGCATCGTGCTGATCGCGGTGACGTTTGCGTTGTTGAAGTTGATTTTCGGCCGAAAAACAGCCCTCATCGCCGCCGCACTGCTCACCGTCACCTTCTTCCCCGTCTTTTACAGCCGTCTCGCCCTGCGCGCGATCACATTGCCTGTCCTGTCGGCACTGTCGTTTTACTTCTTTTGGCAAGCGACGATGAAAGGCGGAAGGCGAAAGGCGGAAGGCGAAAGCCCCTTCATCCTTCATCCTTTATCCCTCATTCTTGCTGGTCTCTTTGCCGGCCTCAGTCTCTACACCTATATGGCGGCGCGGGCCGTGCCGATTTTCTATACATTCTGGGTTGCCTATTTAGTGATTTTTCAACGAGACATCTTCAAACGTCATTGGCGCGGCATTGCATTGTTTGCGGGCATTTATTTGGCGATGGCGTTGCCGCTACTGCTGTTTTTGCAGGGAATTCCCGAAGGTGAATTCCGCATTGCGGAGATCGATGCGCCGTTGCGGGCGTTGCTAGCTGGTGATATTGGCCCAGCGTTACTCAACGGCGTGAAGATTGCTGGTGCATTTGGTGTGCGCGGTGATCCGCTGTGGCGGCAAAACGTCGCTGGATGGCCAATTTTCAACATTTTGGCGGCGATTTTGTTTTATGCGGGCGTCGTGATTGCGCTGTGGCGGCATCGGCCGAAACACGTGTTTGCCTTGCTCTGGGCAGCGACGGCTGCGCTGCCGAGTATCGTAACGACAGACGCCCCCAGCACCATTCGCATGATCAACATCTTGCCGGTGTTGACGCTCTTTCCCGCGCTTTCTATACACAGTTTGGGCCGGTTATCCACGACATATCCAAAGTTATCCACAACTTTTCGACGAAATTCGTGGATAACTCTCTTGACAATCATTTTGTTTTGGGCTAGCGTGCGCACAATTTCGGGGATTTTCATCGTGTGGCCGGGTAATTCTGAAGTGCAATTTGTGTGGCAAGCGGCGTTGACGGCTGCGGCGCGGGAACTGGACGATTCGGCCGAATCAACGCCCGTCGCTATCATGGGCTGGAGCCCCGACACCATGGATTCGCCGACACTCGAATTAGCCTTGATCCGCGACGATCTCGATCTGCGTTTTTTCGGCGGTATCAAGCCCGAACCAATCGATTCGCTGATTTTGCCGCTGCAAAACGGCGCGATCCGGATTGTCAGGCCGTCGATTTTGCCCCTTGATCCGGCACTGGAAGCGTTGCTGACTTCGTGGGGCGCGACCGTAACGGCAAACGATTCATTTACGCGGTACGATTTGAAACTGGATGCGGCTGAGATTGTCTATGAACAGGCTGTTGGAGAAGTGTTTGGGGACGAGTTGACGCTGTTGGGATTTTCGGCCGAAAGTTGCCTGGCTAACACACCCTGCGCGGTCACAACCTATTGGCGTGTGGAGCAGATGCCTGTCGCGCCGCGCAGTTTGTTTCTCCATGCTCTCGACAGCGACGCCAATCTCGTGGCGCAGGATGATGGGCTTGACGTACCCGCTGCACAGTGGCAGCCGGGCGACATTATCGTCAAACAGCATACACTTACACTGCCGGAAGACCCAATGACGACGTTGTATGTCGGCGTGTACCAACCGCAAACTTTGCAGCGGTTGCTCACATCACAGCAGCGTGATGCCGTAACGCTGGAACGTTGATTTGTTTGTGCTTATTCAGTTGCTTCGATATCGACTTCAGCGTGAACAGCCTGCGCCACTGTGTTGTCGGCGGCTGCATCGGTCAACGCCTGTTCCGCTTCGGCCGATAATTCCATTTTCAGGATTTCGGCGTTATAGCGCGTAAACATCGCATCGACTGCTTCCCAATCCGCATCTTCGAACACGACGATGAGCGCTGACTGATCCTGGCCTAGTTTGTCATCGAGAAACGCTTTCGCCGGGCGTTCTTCACCCTTGCCGCGACTGCCCACCAACGCGCCAATCGCACCACCCAACAGGGGGCCGCCCAACAGGAAACCGATTGCCACACCGCCAGCTGCACCGGTCCAACGATTCAATCCAAAGCGATGATGCACTTTTAACTTGCCGCGCTTGTTGCGCAAGACGATCGAGGCACTTTTTATATGTGCCATTTCAGCGTTTTGCATGTTGAGCAAGACGTCATGAACGGTTTCAGCCCCATTCACTGTGTCAAAAACGGCAATAAAGAGACTCGGCTCTGATTCTTTCGACTTTTCTGACATGCTATCCTTCCTTCAAACAAGGTGGTTCCTGAACCTCTGGAAACGCGATTCTAAACAATATGAAAAACGCTGCTGGACGCTTGTCGAACAGCAGCGCTTTGTATTTCTGAAAGACGATTATTGAGCTTCGTCCGCAGGGTTAGCTGTGCCCTCATCATCATCGACGTTGACTTCAACCTCATCATGCACCGCGCTGGCAACGGTGCTGTCGTTAGCCAAATCAGCCCATTCTTTTTCAGCTTCGGCCGATAATTCCATCTGCATGATTTCGGCATCGAAACGGGCAAACAGGTTTTCTACAGCCGCCCAATCAGCCTCTTCAAACAAGGCGATGATAGCCGAATTGTTGTCATTCAATTTGTCATCGAGGAATTTCTTGGCCTTGCGCTGCTCGCCACCGCCCCGTGAACCGGCCAACAAACCAATTGCGCCGCCCAAAATAGGGCCACCGAGCAGAAATCCGATAGCAACACCGCCACCTGCACCAGCCCATTTGGTAAGCCCATGTTTGTGATGCACTTTGAGCTTGCCGTGTTTGTTGCGGTAGATGGTGCTGGCTGTCTTGACTTTGACATGACCGGCATCTTCCATGCTTTTCAGATTGCTGTAAACTGATTCGGCCGATTCCTTGAAATCAAAAACAACGACGAACAAGCTCTGATTCTGCTCTTTAGACTCTTTTGACATCGGATTTTCTCCAGGTTCTGTTATGCTTGGGAATGGATTCTAAACGAAATAACAACGAAGAGGCATCTTGAGTGGCCGCTTCAAGCGGACAATGCAATCCCATACATTATGCATCGTCGCTCCGTAACACCATTCTAACTGCTTACCGCCGATTGTGTCCACTATTTTACGCCAGGAAATGCACGCGACGACTGCGTTCAATGATACATAGTGACGATTTTGATACCTTATGACACGTCTGATCCTGCTCAACAAACCTTATCACGTTCTTTGCAAATTCACGGACGAAGAAGGTCGCCCTACGCTCGCTGATTATCTCAAGCTGCCCGGTGTTTACCCGGCCGGCAGGCTCGATTACACCAGTGAAGGCCTGGTTGTGCTCACCGACAGCGGCTGGCTGCAAAATGCCATTAGCGATCCCCAGCATAAATTATCCAAAACATATTGGGTACAAGTGGAAGGTATCCCCACTGACGCGGCGCTGCGACTATTGGAAACCGGATTACTTATCAAAGGCCAACGCACCAGGCCGGCGCAAGTGCAGCGCATCGACGCGCCTGCTGTGTGGGAGCGGGAGCCACCCATTCGCGAACGCAAGTCGATTCCGGCCACATGGCTGGCGTTGACCATCACAGAAGGGCGTAACCGGCAGGTCAGGCGCATGACGGCGGCTGTCGGGCACCCGACACTGCGCTTGATTCGCTGGTCGGTCGGGCCGTGGACGCTCGCTGGTCTGCGCCCAGGTGAGTGGCGCGAGGTTGACGCCCCACAGAATCGGCAGGCGCTTGGTGCAAAATAACGGCGTTGTTGGCGATAGAGTTGTGTTGCCAAGTTGCCATAAAGTGCGCCGAGACTGTGCAAGTTCAGCGGGTGCAGAGAAAAGCAGCCCGGCAACCGGTTTGAGTAGAGGAAACTGTGTGTCCTCTGATCGCTTTATAGCTCGTATGGTTACGGAACGATGTCGCAATGGCCGCCAAACTAACCAATAAACACCTGCACCCGGTTACCGTCGCCATCATCAACATCGACGACAAACGGATCGTGCCTGTCTTCGTCAATGTCGTTCAGCAAATCGGCCGCTGCGCCGAGTTGATCGCTGAGTTCAGGCAAAACGATTTTGTCGGCTGCCATGCCGACGGCCACGCGCAGCCAATGTACCGGGAACAAAAGCGGCAGGCTGATCTCAATATCCTGACGGCCTGCGGAGAAAATGCGCACCAACAGCCACAAGCCATCGCGTGACCAATAGGCGGCCAGCGCGACAAGGCCGGAGATGCCCATGACCGGCAGGAGTAACAAACGCATTATTTTACCGATGGTTCCCAAGCGTTTGCCCATGAGAAGAAATAGGGCGCTGCTGACACCGAATATGCCGGCACCAGCGTTGAAAAGGGTGCGCCAGCGTGCTCTGTATTCATTCATGTTGGGCAGCTCGCGATCAGGTTCCTGAGGAGGCGTCCAACTGCGTTCGGCCGAATCGTCACCTTCTTCTTCACCATTTAGTGCCGTGAGTAATTCCTGCCCATCATCGGCCGATATAATGCCGTCGGCAATCATCTGCAATATTTTTTCGCGTTCTTCTTCCATTACACACCTCCAATGATACTCATTATACAATCAATTTGAGTACGTCGTGGATTGAAAGTATAATCCACTTCAATAGCAACAGCACAGGACATACAGGACAGCTTCATGACCCAGAAAATTCTCGTTCCACTGGATGGTTCCGAATCGGCCGAACAAGCCCTGACTATGGCACTTGATATTAGTCGGCAGAGTAGCAGCGAGTTGATCGTCCTCCGCGCGACGCCCATCGTGCCGCCGACATCGGTTGGCAGTCCTGATATGATGACCGATTACAACTATCTTGAATCGCAAGAATTGACAGAGACGTTTCACACGCAGACCAAAACGTATCTGGAGAGTATTGCTGCCAATTATGGAGATCGCGCACCAGCATTGCGCACGATTGCTGAGCTTGGTGATCCGGCTACAGTCATTGTCGATATGGCCGGTGAAGAAAATGTCAACTTAATCATCATGTCCACTCACGGGCATTCCGGTATGGAGCATTTAATGCTGGGCAGCGTCACAGAGCGCGTCTTGCACGGTGCCCCATGTCCCGTACTCGTCGTGCGCGATGCCCGGCCACTGAGTTCTATTTTGGTCACATTGGATGGTTCGGAATTGTCGGAAAGTGCGTTGGCACCTGCATTGAATACGGCTCGTTTACTCAACGGACAGATTACGTTGCTGCATGTAGAAGAGAAGCACCATCAAAGCGGACAGGCGTACCTGGACTCTGTGGCGACACGCTTCAACGATTCTGATGTGCCCGTGACAACGGCGCTAGCACATGGATCGCCGGTGACGCAAATACTCGACTATGTGCGTGCGCATGCGATCGATATGGTTGTAATGTCGACGCACGGGCGCTCCGGCATCAGGCGCTGGCTTCACGGCAGCGTGTCGGAGAAGGTGCTGCGCGACGCGCCTTGCGCCGTGTTGATCGTTCGTCCGACGGCCTGATTCGGCCGAATCTCCTTTCCAAAACCTTAACCGGAGCGCTTACGCCAGTTCCTCCCGTATGCCCTGCTGAAAGGCAACAAAGTTGGGCATGCGCTCCATCGTTTCACGCTTGACCGTGTTCATGTTGATTGTCAGGTGCAGCCGCCCATCGGCACTGCGCTCGCCGATGAAGTTAGTCGGTACGAAGAAATCATCACCCATTTCGAAATTGAAAACCTTCAGATAGGCAGCGTACAATTTCATTTTGGGATTGACTTCATCTGTGCGCCGAAAGATGGCAACGGCGTTGCCTAACAGCACATCGTCACTCGTATAAACTGCCTCGTTCCGTTTAATATCCACAGACGTTTCCTCCATTTCTCGTTCATAATCGGCGTTTTTCAGGACGTGATTCGGCCGATATTGTTTGTGCTATGTAGCTCGAATTGAGCACTTGTTGCCTGTGATGTGTTAGGAAAAACTCGTTTTCTAGGCTGGTCGCTACTTCCATGATTGAAAATTGCTATAATCGCTGTACTTTACAGCAAGAATAAACACCTATGTGGACATCACAAACGATACAAACCGAACTAGAACGCATTTTGCCTCGTGTCGACAAGCCGGGACGCTACACGGGCGGTGAATACAACCAGATTCGCAAAAATTGGGATGAGGTTGAATACAAGGTCGCCCTGGCTTTCCCCGACATCTACGATCTGGGCATGTCTAACCTCGGTTTGATGATTCTCTACGACATTGTCAACAAACACAAGAACCTGCTTGCCGAACGTGTCTATTCGCCCTGGGGCGATATGGAAGCTGCGTTGCGCGAGCGTGAGATGCCGTTGTTCTCGTTGGAAAATAATCGGCCGATTCACGAATTCGACATGCTCGCCATCAGCTTGCCCTACGAGCAATTATATACCAACGCTCTCAATTTGATCGACCTCGCCGGACTGCCGATTCATTCGGCCGAACGCGACGCGACGATGCCGCTCATCATTGCCGGTGGTCACGCTTGCTACAATCCCGAACCGATGGCGCCGTTCATCGATGTCTTCGTCATCGGCGAAGGCGAAGAGGCGATTCTCAAGATCATCGGCGTCATGCGTGCTGCCGCCCACCTCGACCGCGAAACGCAGTTGCGTTATCTCGCGCAAATCGAAGGGTGCTACGTGCCGTGTTTCTACGACGTGACCTATCACGATGACGGCACAATTGCCGCGATCACCCCCAATATGCCGGAAGCACCGGCCAAAGTGATGAAAACCATCGTCCCGGTTCTGCCGCCTCCGGTAACCGACTTCATCATTCCGTTTGTCGAAACCGTCCATGCCCGCGCCCCCATCGAAATCATGCGCGGTTGCACACGCGGCTGCCGTTTTTGCCATGCCGGCATGGTCACGCGCCCGGTGCGGGAACGTCCCGTCGCGGAAGTACTCGATGCCATGGACAAAATTCTGGAAAGCACCGGCTACGAAGAAATCGCATTGCTTTCCCTTTCTTCCAGCGATTACGACGAAGTCCTCGACTTGACAAAACGGATCGGTCAACGGTTCGGTCATCTCGGCCTCAATATCTCGCTGCCGTCGCTGCGCATTGAGAGCGTTTCGACGCAGTTGATGGACAATCTCGGCGACAGCAAGCGCGGCGGCTTCACGCTCGCTCCCGAAGCGGCGACGGAGAAGATGCGCAATATCATCAACAAATATGTCTCGGACGAAGAATTGCTGGAGACGGCACGCGAAATTTATAGTCGCAACTGGCGCACGATCAAGCTCTATTTCATGATTGGCCATCCGCAGGAAACGATGGAAGATGTGCAGGCGATCATCGATTTGTCGAAAGCGGTGCTGGCTGAAGGGCGTGCCATTCACGGCAACAAAGCATCGGTCAATGTTGGCGTCAGCACGTTCATCCCCAAGCCGCACACACCGTTTCAATGGGAGCCGATGGATGACACGGCGCACGTCAACGCCAAGCTCGATTTGTTGAAGCGCGAGATTCGCGGGCAGGGGTTGCGCCTGCGCTGGAACGATCCGGAAGGATCGGACTTTGAAGGCTTTTTATCGCGGGGCGACCGGCGCGTGGCCGAGGTGGTTGAACTGGCGTGGCGTGGTGGTGCGAAATTCGATGCGTGGAATGAGCAGTTCCACGAAGATGCATGGAACAGTGCGTGGGCTTTAGTTGGGGAGAAATACGGCATTGAACCAAAGCAGTACAGCCACCGCAAACGTGCCATAGACGAGGTTTTCCCGTGGGAGCATATCGACATTGCGGTGACGCGGCGTTTCCTGAAGCAGGATTATTTGATGAGCGGGCAGCAGGAGACGCGGGTCGATTGCCGTCATCAATGTTTTGCCTGCGGGATTTTGCCGAAGTTGAAGGATCTGCGCCGGGAAACGGAGGCGGAGGCGTGGGAGTGCCCGCCGGTGAAGCAGCGCGCCCACCACAGGCCGCGCACCATTCCGTTGCCGGTGGTGGATGGTGCGCCGCTGCCTGTGGTGGGGGATTAGATCGTTGTGCGGATGGTGGTGCGAGTGTGCTAGACGGGTGATAGTTTCGGCCGAAAAACCTGTGTGTGCTCTGCCAGAGCAGATATCACACACAGGTCATTCAAGTGACTAGCGCGGCATATCGACACACGCAGCGACAGGACATTCTGGATAATCGACAGTCACGTCTGTGTTTGCTGCGTTTTGTGCAGCCATACCAGGTGCTGGATGCGGCAATTGCAACGCAGTCCATACATACGTCATGTGGAACTCGTGTATCACCTCCAAAAAGAGTCGGTACGTCTCCGGTGCATCAGGCGCGTACGCATAGGCGTATAGTGCCATCGCGATCACCAAATCCTCTTCCGGCCCGCTGCGTTGCATCAGATTAGCTTGCGCAAACGAGCGGCGGCCGTCCTGAGGACCCAGTTCAACGGAATACGTTTCGGTTCCCCATTGGCGTTCTTCCTGAAATGCAGCTAGAGTCTCTGGCTGACCAGCAATGACAACGTGCATTAGCTCGTGCAAAATCGACACGTGCGCACTGTTGTTTTCATTGTGCAACCTGAGCATCGCTGGCCGACTTACCGGCGGCACTGCTTCGTAATTCAAGGTTTCAAATGCTCTGTCGCCCAACAAGATGCGGAATTCATCGTTACCTTGTCGGTAGCTGGCCCGTCCCTCGCTGGTGCGAACAATCGATAGCCTATTGGCTGTAACGCCGCTGGTATGACGTGCGTCTTCGATGAGTGTCCGCAGGCGTTCTGTGGAGCCGAACATTGTGGCTGCATCTTCGAGTGCGCTTTGCAACACAGCCAGTTCGGTGGTCGACCATTCACCTTCGATGTCGAGGTTGTAGGTTGTCTCCAGTTGGACCCTCGCCTCCTGTTGGGCGTAAGTCGTAAACTCGGTTCTGTAAGCGTGACATCATTATGATGTGTTGTAAACCCAATGTCTGTAGTCTCGTCTGAGACCTCAATATTCGTCTCAATGAGCATTGCTTCGACACTTTGGCAAGCAGTCAATGCGATGCTGCTGCAGAGCAAGATGTCAAAGAGTTGTTGTTTGGTGTTGTTCATGCTAAATCGCTCCAGTGATGTGGCAACTGTGTCAAAGGCTATCGTTTGCCACATAGAATGATTTTTCCGGTTAATCGAGATCAAGTCTGTTGACTCGTCCGTGACGGGATCAACCGTGCGTCGTGCGATGGGCCATGTGTGCGAATTAGCTCGTACGCATGGGGAGATCACGTCGTCGATGTATTGCTTTCTCGTTGTAAAAGACATAAGACGTACCTCCTTGCCGCAGTGAACGCAAACGTTCAAACACTGCAGACCTGCATGATTTAGTTGTCCAAATTTAGGAATTGGTTTCTCTAACTGGCAACTTCACTTACTGAGACGGTTACGATGGGGATAATCTTTCCACCATGGGGATGTTTCGGCCGAAATCCATTGGGCACATCCGACTCAAATTACCCCATTCCATTGGAGACAGTGATGTTACGTTAAGCAACCCAGAATGCAGAGCAATTGATTAAGGGCTTGAAAATATCGAGCAAGTTCGGATGTAGGATCGAGTCGCAGTAATCGTTCAATGATGAGCTTGATCACATGTGCTGCATGAAATATATCGACCCCTGGCCGCAAATTCCAGTATTCTATGGGTGACCCGGGACTGGGCAAAGGTGCATCAGGGTCACAGAATAGGGAGCATAGCTTTTCGAGATCTGCTTCGTATTCTTCCCCAGGTTCCACTGAATCGTATTCATTGAGTGCATCCATTAGATACTGGATCACCCTATCCCATAAACTCGCCAAAATATCCTTCAATGCTTCACCAACCAGGCCAGACAAGTTCCCGATCACCTGGTTCCCGATCTCACGGAGCGGTGGCAGGAACTCTTTCCACCATGCTAACAAATCATCTGCACTCATTTCCATACAAGGCTTTCCATCGTAGTGTGACATAATTTTCTCCCATGTAAATAGATCACATGTATGTGTACGGGCTTGGCGGGCCAAGCCCCGCACCTCGGACATGGCCCGCCATGTCCCTACTTTTATTCATTCGATGGTGCGCCGCGGCGTCTGATATTGTCGCAAAACCCCTCGAACAGTTGCGTCAGGTAAACGGAGGTTTTATAGTCTAGGATGTCACTCGTTTCCTCCGTTAACCTAACACGCCTTTATTGTGCTTGAAATGGTGGGAACTCTCTACGTCGAAAACGGACTAATTCGGATTAAACCACCATGCAGCAGCAGTTTTTTGCAGATGTCATCCGCGATTTGATCGACCAAAGCGGACTAAGTCGCGCCCAAATCGCCCGGCAGGCCGGGATCCCTTCACGCACCATCGGCAGTTGGGCCAATGGCCTGGTCAATCGTCCGCGCCACTGGCAAGATTTAGTGCGTTTTGCTGCGGGTGCACAACTGACCGAAGCGCAAGCGAACCGATTGCTGACTGCGGCTGATTACGAGCCGGTTGCCACACTGCGCTTCAAAGCGGGTAACGATGCGGATCGGTCCTTACTCTCACCCTGGGAATCGGCCGAAACCCCCTTCCAACTGCCGCGCCGCGACATCGCCGTCTTCATCGGCCGATCGGCCGAACGCGCACATATCGCCGCCGTGTTGCAGGCGGGTGGCCAACTATGCGTCATCCAGGGCATGGGCGGCGTTGGCAAATCGACACTGGCTGCTACCGTCGCGCGCGACATTGCCGCCGCTTTCCCTGACGGCGTGTTGTGGGCCGATTTACGCACCACCACGCCCGACGCCGTGCTCGAAGGATGGGGGCAGGCGTTCGGCATCAACCTGACTCATTTCACCAGCACGATGAGCCGTGCAGCGCGCATGTGGAGTGTCTTTGCCCAGCGGCGCATCCTGATCGTGCTCGACGATGTTATCGACGCCGCACAGGTGAAACCGCTGCTGCCATCGCGTCATACAGCGTGCGCTATTCTGGTGACGACGCGCCGTCAAACGGTGGCCGACAGTCTGACCGCCAATCCGCATAATCGCATTGCTTTGACGCCGATGGACATGGAGGCGAGTATGGCGCTGCTGGCAGCATCGGCCGATTCCGCTGTTGTAGACGCCGACCCGGAGACAGCGCAGTCGATTTGCGATTTATTGGGCCATTTGCCGCTGGCATTGACCATTTTTGGCCGCGTTTGCCGCGCTCGCCGCCGTCCGCTTGCCGCCATGCAGCACCGCCTGCTCGCCCTGCGCTCCCGACTCGACCATTTGCAGCTTGGTCAGGACGAAGCAGTGCGCACCGCTTTCGAGCAAACGTGGGAATTGATGACCCCGGCAGAACGCGACGCGTTTCGGCTACTGGCTGTGTTGGGCGGACGGACGTTTGAGGGTGCTGTGTATGCGGCGGTGGCGGACTTGGACCAATTTTCGGCCGAAGACCAACTCGACGCGCTCTATACCCTAGCATTGCTCGACATCGTGTCTGACCAGCCGCGACGGTATCGGCAACATCCGTTGCTCGCCGCCTACGCCCACGAAAAGCTGGACGATGTCGCGCCTGCCGAACGCCGTTTTATCGCATACTATCACGCTTTTGTGCGCGACAACATCGCCGACTATACTGCCTTGCTGGCCGAGTGGGGCCACACCAAGGCGGCGCTGGAGATGGCGCACCGGTTGCAGGAAAATGGCATTCTGCTCGACATGGTGCTGCTGTTGCGTCCGGTCTGGTTTGCACGCGGGTTGCACAGCGACTCGCGTGAAGCCTATCGCTGGGCGGCGTTGGCCGCGCCTGATGATGAGACGGCGGCTGCAATCGCGCTGGCTCACGGCGAAGCGTGTCTCGAACAGTCAGACTATACGCCGGCACGCGAACGGCTGGAATTCAGCATGGCGCGTTTCACCGCAAGTGGGGATGTGCTCGGATCGGCCGATGCGCATTATCACCTGGCACGCGTCGATATTGAACAAGACCAGCTCACCGGGGCGAAAGACCATCTCAACGCGGCGTGGCGTGGCTACCAGGAATTGGAGCATGTCGGCGGCATGGCGAATGCACTCTACCGGCAAGGTCGCATTGCGTACCAGAGCAGCGATTACGCGCAAACAGATTCCTTGCTGGTCGATAGTCTCAAGCTACAGCAACTGGTCGGCGATGAGCGCGGCGAATTGCGCGTTTTGCTCCTCCTGTCGATGTCGGCGCTGGAGCAAAAGGAATTGTCCAGAGCGCAATCTTATTGCGAAGCGGCATTCGCGATCAGCTCGCAACTGGACGACATCGGTGAACAGGCGGCCTGTTGTTATGTGCTTGCCAACTTGCACCGTTTGCAGCACAGCTTTGAAAACGCACGGGCGATGGGGTTGAAAAGTCTGGATTTCAGTCGTCAGGAAGGCAATCGCGCAACGGAGGCCAATGTGCTGCTTCTGCTGGCGCGTAACGAGAGGGACGCGTACACGCTGTCGGATGCGGGCGATCTGAGCCAGGCGCTGCAATACGCGCAGCACAGCATGGCGTTGTATGACGAAATTGGATTTACATATGGTCGGGCGGCCGGAGCAGTAACGCTCGGCCTGATTTATCGTGGACTTGGCAATCGAGATGCCGCTCGTGCGTCGTGGGAAGAAGGATTGCACCTGGCTGAAACATTGTCCAACCAGGTGTTAGTCAATCGTTATCGCGAATTGCTGACGTCTACCCCTGAAGAGTAACAAGGGGATCAGTACAGTGTAAGCGGTGCCAGATAGTATTCGAAATCTTCACTTTCGGCCGTCCAGCCGTGCAGGCGAGGATTTGAGTCTGGGACGACTTCCCACCAGACGATGTTTTCATTGACATCGCAGAATGGCCCATCGACGATGGTCATCGTTTCGCCGGGTTGCATTCGGCCGATAATGCGTGCACTTGTGTCAGGGTAACCGCGCAGAAGGTTGGCATCTGGTGTGGTCGTCATCACGTAAGCACGATCCTGCCCGTCTAGAATACTTCGTAAGCTATTCGCACAACGTGGGACACCGATGATATGGGCCAGGTAGTCTGTTCCATTTAGACCCTCGGCTGTCCAACCTGATAGATTCTGGCTACGGGAATATACTTTCCACCATATGATGCCATCAGCAGTGCGCGGGCCACCGACGATATCGAGTACGGCTCCGGCGGGGAATCGGCCGATAACAGCGCTGTTTAATCCAGGATTACGGCGTACGATGTTGTCCGGCGGCTCAATTACATATGCCAGGTCACCGATGGTCAGCCCAGTTGTTGAGGTCGGCGAATCACTGCCACCGATTCCACCGTCCCAGGGTGCCATGTAATAGCCCCGACGCCCACCTTCGCTCATCCAACCTTGCAGGCCAGTTTCCGGATAGTCGATGTACCACCAAATCATGTTGCTACGATAGAGAGGCCCATCCAAAATATAGACAACGCCACGTGCAGGAACACTGCCCAACCAGCGACCGGCCGATGTGCGCACGTTGCTTGGGTCGGGTGGAATCACCTGAGCGTACTCGCCGACGGCGAGCCGGGTTTGGTAAGGGGCTTGTGCGGCATCGACCGCAGTGATTCCCCAGGTGGTAAACAGTGCCGCGATCATAAGTGCGGCGAAAACAAATGTGACAGTAAGTTTGCGAAGCATGATATTCCTCCGAGTCTTGTTGTTATGTATTGTGTTACCAAACTGTTGCCGCTTCCAGACCGAAATCGGATTAAACCGGATTAATTGAGAAGATTTGTCTAATTTCGCGTTGCAACTGACGCTTTACCAGACTAGATTTGACAAATCTTGGGTCGTACCTGAACAGCGACCGGATAAAAAGGGAAGCCCGCGAGAATTTGTACTACAATCCCCACGGGCGAATGCACTGTCAAAACGTGCCATTGTCGACAATCGGAACGGTTTCGGAATCCGTAGACGGGATGTCGTTTGTCGCAACGGCGACCGCCGGGCTTGTCGTCAGTGCTGTGCTGACCTGACCGGCGCCAACGCCGACGAGTGCGACGAGCAATAGCAATGTTGCGAGTCTTCCTCTGATTTTAAACTTGACCATGATCGACCTCCTCGAACGATGGGTTTGAGTGTGAATTGCTGTCCCGAATTCGGCCGAAATCGGTGACAGGTATTCGGTTTAACTTCGTCGTTGTGAAAGCCGGCTTATAGGACTATAGTAATAGACAGGACGTGCGCAGGTCAGAGGGAAATCGCTGCAACAGTGCGGAAATTTTCCGCAGCGTGCGCAAGAGGTTTTATGGGCAAGGACAATTTTGGCAGCTTGTTGCGCTACTACCGGCGCAAATCACGCGATACCGTGAATGGTGGCCCGTTGTCGCAAGAGCGTCTGGCCGATCTGTTGTCGCTGACAAGCGGCATCATCTATTCTCGCGGCGCGATCAGCGATTGGGAACGCGGCAAGGGACACATACACAAGGACGCGCGCCATCTACTGGTTAGCTTGTTACGTGTGTTGGTTGAGGCTGGGGGGATTCAATCGGTGCAGGAGGCTGATGCGTGGCTGGAAGCGGGGAATTATCGCGCG
>JAMLHW010000022.1 GCA_023954475.1 Anaerolineae bacterium | reverse complement strand
GATTTGATGGCGTTTGTGGCACTGGACGGTTTTTTGATTTTAAGTGGTATTCTGGATCAGCAGCAATCGGTGATCGTTGGTGCTGTCGAAGCAGCCGGTGGACGCGTTGTGCAGATTGAATCGCAAGGGGAATGGATCGCGGTCGTTGTTCGTCGGGCGTAGTGGGATTATCGGCCGAAAAAAAGAGCGATTTCTAATCGCTCTTGCACATCACTCACAGTGTAACTGCAGTTATGTTAATTACGTACATGAATCACTGACACTTGGTCGTGCCAGCGTTCGGTTACCTAGTGCCAATGGCAATAGTCTACCGGCGTTTTGTTTGCGAAGTTTGGCTGGGAAAGTTCGTCTGCTTACGGTAGCGCCATGTAATGCGGCCACGTGTCAAATCGTAAGGTGTCATTTCCACACGCACGCGATCACCAAGTAGAACGCGAATATACCGTTTGCGCATCTTTCCTGACAAATAAGCTAGGACTTGATGTCCATTTTCTAGCTCTACTGTAAATTGCGTGTTGGGTAGCGACTCAACGACGACACCCTCTACCTCAATTTTTTCCTCTTTTTCTGCCATACCCTGTTCCCTTTTCTGTGAAGCGCGTCTCTTGTACGCACCAACCAGACAATCTCAATGTCTTCTAGACCTCTTCGGATGGTTCCGTCACTTCTTCAACACTTTCTTCTATACCAAAATCATCCACTGAATCATCTGCCACGGTACCATCATCTACTATTTGGGCAGCCGCCTCAACTACCTCATCTGCTGCGTCATCGGTGACGTCAATAACGTCGTCCGTTGCTTCAGCGGTTGCATCAGCGACCGTGTCGATAACATCATCTGCAGTTTCAGCAACGGTTTCGGTGACCTCGTCTGTTGCATCGTCAGCGACTTCAACAACGTCGTCTATTGTTTCAGCCACCGTGTCGACAACTGCGTCTGTAGTTTCAGTTACCTCGTCTGTCACTTCAGTAACCGTCTCGACCACATCATCTGTCGTTTCCACAACCGTGTCGACGACTTCGTCTGTAGTTTCAGTTATGGTTTCAGTCACCTCGTCTGTCACTTCAGTAACCGTCTCGACTACGTCATCTGTCGTTTCCACAACCGTGTCGACGACTTCGTCTGTAGTTTCAGTTATGGTTTCAGTTACCGCATCTGTTCCGTCGTCGGTGACTTCAATGACATCTTCGGTAGCTTCCACAACTGTTTCAATCACCTCGTCGGTTGTTTCAGCAGTAGTGGCTTCTTCTTCGGCTGCTGCTTCAGCTGCAGATTTCTGTGTCATCCACTCGATTTGCTCGTACGCGGAGACTTGTTTCAAGCTCAGTCCAATGCGTTGGCGTTTACTTTGGATACTGATGATGCGCAATAAATGCGTTTCACCGTCAGCGACGATTTCGCGGACATCCTGAACCGGTGTGCGCGACAGTTGGGACACATGCAGTAGTCCTTCAATGCCGGGCTCGATTTGTACGAACGCACCATAGTCAGTTATACGGACGATTTTTCCTTCTACAAGCTGTCCGATGCTGTATTTTTCGTCAGCTTGCGTCCATGGATTGGTTAACAACGGTTTGCGCGACAAGCTAACGCGCAGACGCTCCGGATCGACGCGCAGCACTTTGGCATCGATTTCTTCGCCGACTTTGAGCACGTCACGCGGATGGTCAACGCGATACCAGGCCAATTCAGAAATGTGAATGAGTCCGTCGGCGGGGCCGAGATCGATGAAAGCGCCAAAATTCTGCAAGCTGCGCACCCGTCCGCTGACGATTTCGCCCGGTTTGAGCGACTCGATAAATTCGCGCTTGCGCTCAGCTTCCCATTCTTTTTGACCTTCGCGTTGTGAGAAAACGAGCCGCTGGCGCTGGCTATCAACTTCGATTACCTTGACAGCGATACTTTCGCCGCGAATTTTAGCCATTTTGCGCTGGCGTTCGCGCTCATCTAGTCCACGACTAAAGCCAGTCATGTGTGACAGAGGAATAAAACCGCGCAATCGGCCGAAAGGACAGATGAGACCGCCTTTGTTATACCCATCGATGAGAACTTCGAAGACTTCACCACTTTTTTGGAGTGCTTCAGCCTTTTCCCAGTCTTCCAGTACGCGCGCTTTGTAGATGGAGACAGTCAGGCTTTCCTGATCACTTGTACTGACGATGCTGACAGTTACTTCATCATCAACCTTCAGGTCGGCTCTTTCCTCTTCTGACAATTCCTGCAAATCGTTTGGAGGAACCAAACCATCGCGTTTTAGTCCCAGATCAATAATGACGCCTTGCGGTGAGACTGATACGATAATACCCTGGCGCAGATCGCCCGGCTTGGGTATATCACTAATCTGATCCAGATACTGCTCTAATTCATTGGCAAAAGTGCTGTTTTCGTCAACCATCTAACTAACTCATCCTCGACATCAAATTTGCGGGCAAAAAAAAACTCGGCCAACCATGCAAGGTTTTACCGAGTTTTGGCGCTTGATCTGTCTTTGTAATTGTTATCCGCAACGGCATTGATCTACCATTATATAAGACCTTTTGCTCTTTACCAAAACATAGTGTGGATTGGCAACTATTCTTAAACTCTACGGTGCAATTACAACCAAGCGATCACGTTTCACCCTGCACTCGGAGATTATAGCTAGTCGAGGAGTCTTTGTCAACGCATGACACCGCTACGGCTGTGCTGCCGGGTTGCGATTTCAGGAGGGGATGGCTAGAATATTGTGTTGCAGACAACTCCGTTTTCGGCCGAAATGTTTTACGTATTTATTATGGTCAGCGGATATACTCAACAACCGGGTCGACCTGATGATGGGGTCGGTACGACGTTAAAATTGAGGTGAGGCATTATGCCAACATATTCATACAAATGTAATGCATGCGATTATGAATTTGAACGACGCCAGCGCATGACTGATGAGCCCGTTCGCAAATGTCCAGTCTGTGGGCAACCTGAAGTGCGCCGTGTCATCAGCCAGGTTGGTATTGTCTTTAAGGGATCGGGTTTCTACGTTACCGACAATCGTTCCGGCAAACGCAAGGGACGGACACAGGATTCGAGCACCAATTCGGCCGAAACAACTGCCGTACCCAAAACGGAAAAAGAAACCAAGAGTACAACTGCCCCAGCCGCTGGTTCTGATTGAGCCGCAATAATCTTTACCGAAAAAGCCCCGCGATACAGGGGCTTTTTTTGTGAATTTGGTTATCGATCAGCCGTTCTGTGCCGGCAGTTTGCCTGTTAATATGCGCTGTGAACCTTGTTAGCCGATCAGCGACGAATGCGTGGCTTCTCTACCATGCCAGTACCTGCAAGATGGCATCAAATCTGAAAGCCGCCTTTGGCGGGTACTATTTTGTAGTTAAAATCCGTCACCAGATCTTCCAACCGCTGGTTTAGTTGTACCCATTCTTCGCTCAAGATAATACTGCGCATTTGTTCTTCAGACTTGGTCGTGCCGCTGGCCAGAATTTGTTCGCATGTTCCGTAACTGGTATACCAAAACTGGATGTCAACCAAACCCAGGCGTTGAATGCGCGGAATAAAGTCGTTGACGATGAACTCAGAATAGTCCGACTCGGATCCGGTGCTGACATTCCATGTCATGATTAGCTTTGACTGCATGTATTTCCCAACCCTATTCGGCCGAATTTGCCGTCAGGTAACAGTGCTATCCTAAAACAGCACACCTTACGATTTTGGTTGCAATAAAACAGTTTGTGTCTCTTCAGGCAAGCGCGATACGTTTACACGCAGGGATGTCTCTTGCTCGATTTGGGCCAGACCCATCTCTTTCACAAAACGGTCGACTTCATCCAAATTGACAGAAAGATCAGGGAGTTGATAATGCATAGGGATGACGATATTTGGTTCGATCATCGAAACCAGTTCGGCCGCTTTGGCTGCATTGAGACTGTTGCCACCGCCTACAGGAATCAATAGTACATTGACGTCACCCAATTGTTCTATCTTTGATTGTGATGGAACCCGATTGATGTCTCCGAGATGGGCAATCGTGACTGTACCAAAATCAAACAGGTAAAGCACATTGCGCTTCGCATCGTTTTTTGATGTTGTTGCAATGCCGGTGATAAAAACGCCCCCGATTTCGTACTCGCCGGGGCCTGTCAGTGCATGGCGATAGCCGGTAACTGACGTCAAGTGATTGTGTCCAGCTGCATCGTGGCTGACCGTGACAATGTCTGCCTTTAGTTTAAGCGGCGGCAAGCCCACACTGCCGTTGAAGGGATCGGTAACGACGGTAGCTTGACCGCGTTCGACCAACCGAAAACAACTCAACCCGTACCAGGTGATTTCCATCTAATTTTTCCTCTCTTTTTCGGCCGAATTTGTCACCCACATCCGGCACAAATTCTGAATTGCAGATGATAAAGTAGGCCACCCAAACCATGTAATTATAACGCAACCGTATTGAAATCGCACTTTTAGAGCGTCTTTTTGGACACACCCCATTTTTATGTTATCATTCCGGGCTGTTGCATAAGCGAATAGCAATGCATGTGACTTTCCGCTCTGTTAACACGGTCATTCGGCCGCATGTTCAGGGCAGAACTCGCTAGAGTAATTCCGTGGAAAGGAGGCAAAATCCACATGCGAGAGTACGAGTTGACACTTGTGCTTCATCCCGACTTGGATGAGCAGGGTCGAACAGACGTAATTGAACGGGTAAAAGGCTGGATGCCAACCGGTGATAGTGAAATTAAAGAAGATCACTGGGGACAGCGGAAGTTAGCCTATCCGATCAATAAGATCAACGATGGTTACTATGTTCTGCTTTTGGCAGAAATGGACACATCCGATCTGAAGGGAATGGAGCGCAACATCCTCTATACAGAGCAGATTCTGCGCCACTTGGTTATCCGCAAAGATGAATAGACTGTTTGAGGCCCTGAAATGCATCGAGGTCTAAACAAAGTCATGGTTATCGGCCGAGTCGAAGGCGATCCCGAGATTCGCCACACAATCGGTGGCCAGCCTGTTGCGTCGTTCAGTGTAGTAACCCCGCGTATTCGGACGACTGCCACTGGTGAACGCTTCCAGGAATATGACTGGATCAATGTCGTTGCCTGGGGTAGGTTGGCTGATGTTTGTGAGCGAGAACTGGCTGATGAACAACAGCTCTTTGTTGAAGGCCGTTTGCAGACCCGTGGCTGGGAAGATGAACGTGGTAAACAGTACTATCATACGGAAGTGCTGGCCCATGAAATTATTGTCCTGGATGGTAACTAACAGCATTCATCACAAGTGATTGTATTTGGAGAATAGAATGGATGATTACAGAAGACGTTCGCGCGGCTCTCGTCGGCAGCGCAACGTTACACTAGACAAATCTCAAGTTGATTACAAGAAACCAGAATTGCTTCGTGCCTACATGACTGAGCATGGTCGCATCAAGCCGCGTCGCCAAACCGGTCTCGATGCCAAAAGCCAGCGCTATATCGCACGCGAAATTAAACGTGCACGTCACCTGGCTTTGCTGCCGTTTGTAAGCGATTAAGGGACATCGGCCGATTCGCTCGTGATTGCCCGTCATTAGGTCTGTGCTCAGGAATTCCTGTCGCGCATGATTGGTGGTGGATGCACTTTTGTTTGCGGCCGAATTTACCCAATTCTCTGTACTGAGGAGCAATTCGTTGGCTTGTGTGACGCGCTCCAACAGCATGATGTGCCAAACGCCTTATGATCTTGTTTTGAGTTTGAGCGTACTGGATGTATATCGGCCGAAACACGTTTCGCTGCATCATCCAGAGAAGATCGCGTTTTTGAAGCACGATATGGCCGTCACGTCACCAGCAACATATTAGTTCGCATTCAGGTAAAAACTGTATGGCAAATAACGATACACAACCGAAAAATCAACAGCGCAGATCCCGTAAAGATATGCTGTTGACACGTAAGCAACAAGAGCAAAGTCGTCGGATTCGCATGGCGATATTAGGCATCGTAGGCATCATCGTCTTGGTCCTAGCGGTTAGTCTCTTTGTCGAATACGTCATCATTCGGCCACAGCCTGTAGCCACTGTCAATGGCACGGAGATTTCCCTTAGCGATTGGCAGGAAATGGTGCGTTTCGAGCGTGCAGAACTGATCGATAATGTCGAATCACTTAATGAATTGCTCAATGGTGATATCGGACAAGTCCAGCAGTTTGCATCGCAGCAAATCAATCTGCTGGCACCTTCTGTACAGGCAGAACAGGCAATGGGTAATGTTGCCTTGCAACAGTTGATCGACGATGAATTGATCCGTCAGGAAGCAGAAAAGCGGGGCATCACCATTACCGAAGCAGATATCCAGGCTGCGATTGAAGAGAACTACAATTACTACGATGGTGATGTGCCACCGACCCCAACCCCTGCTGGGCCTGAGCCAACGCCGACAATCACGCCCATTCCAGCCGCAGGGACTGAACCGGCTACGCCTGTTCCAACTTTGGAACCAGAACCAACCGCGACGCCCGTGACTGAAGATGCCTTCTTGCAGGAATATGCACGTGATATTGCGCGGCTGCGTGATGCCGGTGCGAGCGAGGAAATCTATCGTGCATCTATCGCCGCATCATTGTATCGCGAAGCACTGCAAGAAGAACTTGGCATAGAGGCTGGCGTGTTGGCAGAAGCTGAGCAAATGAACTTGTTGCTCATCGCTTATTCAAGCGATGAGGAAGCGCAAGCTGCATTGGCTGCCATTGACTCGCCGACAGCGTTTGTGGAAGTGTGGAATGAAGTGCGTAGTACACCGGTTGTAACAGATACGGATCCGGTTGCGCAGGATATTCCATGGTCTACTTACGAGGACGTTGCATCACGCACCGCCGGTGTTGTCGCAGATGCAGCTTTTGAACTCTCTGAAAGTGAGATCAGCGATGTCATCCTTGTTGAAGACGCTAATGGTGAAAACCAACGCTATATTCTCCTGCTTGCTCAAGGCCGGGAAGTACGCTCGTTGCCGGAATCGCAGGTACGCAGTGAGTTTTCTACTGCTTTGAGCGATTGGTTGGAATCAGCGCGAATTAGCGAAGGTGTGATTCTCAGCGACATTTGGCAGAGTCGAGTTCCTTCTGGTCCGTCACTTGATGATATCTACTATCGCCCACCGACTCCGACTGTTGTGCCGACAGCAACTACTGAATCCGAAACAGGTGGTTGATTAGCTGGCATAGCATAGGGAAGATTGCCCAAGAAATGGATTTGAGTTTCGGACGAGCGCATTGTGTCGTTTCGAAACAGACGCAAATAAAAAGCCAACGCCCGTAGTTTACGGGTGTTGGCTTTTTTGATTCGCTTTTCAAATCCGAAACGTAGTCTGTTTGAGTTTGATCCTACTCAGTACGGTGCAGGGTTATACATCTTGAATCAGTTCGCGTTGGGCCAACTCATTGAGAAATAAATCGAGATCAGCTGCTGCTTTTTCGGCCGAAACGTCATATTTGTTGACGATATTGGTGTGAATGGTAGTTGTGTCGTAGCCTTCCAGAATCTGTTTCCAGATATCGGAACCGACAGCATTCAACACCCGTACCCGTCCGCGGCCCGGATCAACCAACACAATGCCATCAGCCGTTTCGCGCCACACAATATTGCCTTTTGTCTCAAGGATTCTTGTTTCTAACATCGTCATGTCACTTCTCGCTTTAACCCTGACACCAACAGAGCCAGTCCGATAACCACGCTGATGGCTGCGATCAGGAGTGCCAGCCACTGCACTTGCTGTACTTCACCCTGGAATGGCGGGTGACGTTCTGTTCGCTGACCAAATTCCACATCTTCCAAAGCATAACAATACTGTAATCCCGATTCAACATTCTTATCTTCGAACGAGTATGTAGCACCGGATGACGGATCGGCCGAACTCGGAATTAACTCATCGTTGATCTGATCGTAATTTGAAGCGTCTATTGCTTTACAGTCGTTGTCTGTCACGACACTACGGTAGATATTGAATCCGGCTGTATCAAATTCTGTCTCGGTTTCCCACTCAATCACAATTGTTGCGGGACGGCGAAACTCGGAAAAGAGAATAACGGCAGCCAGCCCGAGCCACAAAAGCCCAAGGATAATATAGAGACGGTTTGAGTTACCGACTGCCGCTGTCGCCGTCTGTCGATTCATGAACGATTGCCGGGTAACAAGCTCGCGAGCCGTCCGCGTTTGGCTTGCGGACGCCGTGTACCGTACTCGTATGTGTAGTAGCGATAGTCATAGTAGTATTGGTAGTAGCCTGACCGTCCCGGACGCGACCGATTCAAAACCACACCGACAATATTAGCGCCGTTTGCTATCAGACGTTCCTGTGATTCGACCAATGTTTCGCGGCGTGTTTTGGCTACCTCGATGACGATGAGGCATCCATCCACATTAGATGCCAAAATCGATGCATCGGCTACGGTCAACAAAGGTGGTGTGTCGAGTATGATAAAATCAGTCGCTTCGTCGAGATCTTCCAATACTTGTAACATGCGCTGCGAGTTGAGCAACTCAGCCGGATTTGGTGGCAGTGGCCCACTCGCCATCATGCGCAGCCCGGGCACGGAGGTGACCTGCAAATGCTCTGTTACGGGTGTTTGTGCATCGAGTAATGCCGTTGTGAGGCCTTGATTGTTTGAGACCTCGAATACCTTGTGCAATGATGGGCGGCGCAAGTCGGCGTCTATCAAAACGACTTGTTTTCCGGTTTGTGCCAACGTGACGGCGAGGTTGGAGGATGTGGTCGATTTGCCTTCGCTGGGTGATGAACTCGTGACCAGTAGCCGATTCATCTGTCCGTCGATTGCAGAGAAGCTGAGATTGGTGCGCAATACGCGGTATGCTTCTGAAACAGGCGCACGTGGTGATTTTTGTGTGATCAAGCGTTCGGCCGATGTTTCTCCCTTGATGTAGGCGATTGCAGCCAATGTAGACAGGCCGGTTTCTTCGGTAACTTCGTCTGGCGTCTTGATCGTGTCATCCAAATACTCAATCAGGAAGACGATACCGACGGCAACCATTGCCCCGACGATGACGGCCAGCACCGTATTGGTCATGACACGCGGTCCAATTTTGCTGCCTGTGACCGCCGGTTCGATAGACAAGATGTTATTGCGGCTGCGGTCTTGCTCTTCGCGCAGGCTCAACAGATTGTTGAACGCGTCTGTGTACTTGAATTGTTCTTCGTTGATCTGGCGTGTCAGGCGTGACAATTCGGATTGTTCAGCCACGGTGGTTGCATCTTCCAATGCAGCTATTTGAGTCTCAAGATTGGCAATAACAGTTTCAGATGCTACGCGTTGTTCTTCCCAACCGGCGATTGATTCGGAAAAACGTGCATCCTGCAATGATGCGCTTTGTTGGGTGAATACCTCACCGATTGTGTTGGCAATTTCGGCCGAACGCAATGGGTCACTGTCACGGACGGTGATGTTCAGGATTTGCGAGTCGACACCCGAACTCACTGAAACCATCCCCCGCAGTGCCGCAATAGTGCTTTCGATTGAGTTGCCGGGTGCATTTTCTAATTGCCGGGCAACTTCTTCAAACACAGGGCGCGTCGTCATCAACTCTGCATAAGTCGATGCCAGTCGTTCTTCAGTTAGAATGTTTGAATATTCGCTTGATGTTCCGGTAGGAGCCAGGTCAATGAGATATTTGGCCGTTGCCTGATAAGTAGCGTCTTGAGTTTGGCTGAAGGTATAGGCAATACCACCAGCGACAATTGCGCCCAGAACAATTAGCCATAACCAATGGCGAAAAAGTGCAAAGTATTTTCTTATTTCCATGATGATACTCCTGCCGTTATGATTTGGAGCCAGCGTTCTCTGCTCTGTGGGTGATAACGGTCAAGATAATAATGCCCACAATGGCGATGGCAGACACAATTGCCATCCACAAGCTCGAAGCCGTGCCGATCAAACCAATTCCTATGAGACTGTATGCAACTACCAAATGCAAAAAACCTGAACTGGGTGGCGATACTGCTGTGTCTGCAATAGTCCTTTTCCAGCGCGTGTAACTGAAACTTGCCAATAAAATTGCCAGCCCGACAATCCAACACGCATTGAAAAGGACCGACATCCAATTGATCATTGATGGCATTATAACATCTCCAACAAGTGCCACAAGGTGTATAAAGATCGTGACAATGAAAAGATCGTGAAACGTCGAGTTTGCTGCGTACCGGCTGTAAGGTGCATTGTAAGATAGCGTTTTTAAAAGCTGAAGCGAAGTTGTCTGGGGGCATCTTCGCCGGGTTTTTGCATAGATATACTTATGAGTACAGGGTTGATCTGAGCTTGTTGACGTAATTGTAATCCGTAAGGTTGAATTTGTGCAGCCCATCTATCGGCCGATTCCGGTGCATGGCGACCGATTCCAAATAACAACACATCAGTTGCAGGCGCTATCCGTTCGCTGCTCAGCCAACGTCCTCCCGGACGCAAGACCCGGTGGATTTCTGTGATCAAGGTCGCACGATCCGGTGCGGCAGGCATTTCGCTCAGAACTTGATTAGTCAGGATTGTGTCGACGGTCGCATCGGGAAACGGCAATAGATCGATTCGTGCGTCGAACAAAGTGACACGCGGATCTGGTTGAAATGGTGTTTGATCGGCCATCCGTTGTCGGGCACGTAAGAATACCGGATTGGGTACAATTTGCGGGTTGTAGACATTGATGACATGCAGTTGCCCGTAGCGCAGACGTCTGGCGAAGCCACGCACCGTTGCCATGGATCCAATATCGATTAGCATGAAATGGTCATCGGCCGATAAGTCAGCCATTTCCCACAAATTCTGTACGATTTGGGGCGTCGCCTGAGTAAAGTTGGCATAGCGTGCGTGTGCCTGCACGAAAACGAAAATCGTACCCAGCAGGAGCAGGGCCAGTGGCAGAAGACTCCAAACTTCCCACAAGAAAGCAACAATAATGGCAACGATGACGAAGATGACCACAGACACAGCGGTGGCAATGAGCCACGGATGGGTCGCAGATAAATAGGATCGTGTTTCCGCGGTCAGCATCTTGCTGTTTACTTACATGCTTGTCAGCACTGTGGGCAATGCCGACTGCAAAAGCGCTGATAACGCCGTAATGTCTGTTCCCAAATGAAGACGATAGAGAGACGCTTGATCGGTCATGTCTGCCAATACTGCCATGTGTGCGTTTAATGTGGCCGTGTCCCAACTGTCCAGGCTCTCTTCCATGAGTCGAGCCAGCGAATGTGCCGGGGCTTGCGGTTCCAGTGCCGGCACCATATGCGGTGTGATGTGCGGAAAACAGAGTGTCGTTACAGGTGCAGGCGCCGCCCACTGGTCTTGAATGATCCGGCGGGCTGGTTGCGATTGTGAACCCTCACTATCCAGGGTTCGAGCATGGGTCAAATGGGGGAGCAGTTGCCATGTTTTCGGCCGAATGGTAACTGTATCCGGAACAGGCCATGCCCAAACACACCCATTGCGGCGCTGCAATAAGATGACATCGTTGGCCAATAATTGCCAACCAGCTTCGAGCAATGCCAGGCATGTTGTTGTTTTACCGCTGCCCGACGGACCTACTAACAGGACAGCTTTATTGTCCCAGGTCACGCCGGCAGCATGAACCAGGAAATTGCCTCGCTGGCGCAGAGACGGTGCCAGGCTGACCAGCATAATGTCCTCAAAGCGTTCGCTAGAAAATACATTGGTTGTCACCCAGCCGGTGATATGCGGTATATCGTCATCCCAGGTGGAATGCAATGGAACCATGATCATGGCGCCGTCGAGAAAGTGAAGCGCTGTGCGGTCATCGCTTACCCGGTAGGCATCGAGAATGTGTGATCGCCCTTCGGTGATGATGTTGTCGCTGAAATAGGCAGGAACATCAGGCAAAGGTGGCAAGTCATCGACCAACTGCAAGGTGATACGTATGTCTATGGTGTGATTTTCGGCCGAAATTGCAAACGGGCCGATCAAATCAAGCCAGTATTCCTCAATACGGTGCTCATCACCATTCAACTCAACGATCAAATTGCCCAACCGGAATAGCATAAAATCACCTGACACATTATCACACGCTTAGATTATACGAGAGCGCACGGACTTTGGGAATGAATGCGGTCATTTGCGACACAAATCTTTTCAGAATACAAAAAAGCCCTGGACATGCGTTGTCCAGGGCATCAAGTGACAGTTGAAACGGCGTAGAGTTGTTACTGCGTAGCTTGTGCTTGCGCCGCGCTGATAGCTTGTTCAAAGACCGCGTAAGGTTGTGCGCCACTCAAATACGAGCCGTTGATGAAGAACGCAGGTGTGCCACGCACGCCAAATCCAGCTCCTTCCTGCAAATCAGCCTGAATAACATCGTGGAACTTGTCTGATTCCAGGCATGCAATAAACGCTGCATCATCAAGACCCATTTCTGCTGCATAGCCGGTAAATACAGCGTCTACATCACTGCGTCCACTCCATGCGCTCTGCGTTGCAAACAACTTGTCATGCATAGCGATGTACGCATCGGCGCTTTGTTCAGCCGCACAACGCGCTGCCTCAGAAGCAGCCACTGCTTGTGGGTGGATGTTAGTCAAAGGAAAGTCTTTGAACACATAGCGCACGATGCCTGCATCGACGTAATTCTCGATAATCTGCGGCAATGTTTCGGAAAAGTGGCGGGCGCAGTAAGGGCACTGATAATCAGTGTACTCGACAATTGTTACGGGCGCGTCTGCAGCCCCAATGCTAAATGCATTTTCAGTCGGTACGTCGGCGTTGGGAACTGGCGTAGGCGGCAATTGTGCAGCCTGCCGCGCCGCGTTTTGCTGGGCAACAGCCTCGCGAATGCGGTCTTCCAGCTCGCCATTTTCAGCGTATCCAACAAGCAGGTCAAAGACCTCATAAGGTTGAGCACCACGGAAGAGGCTATATCCATTGATGAACATGGTTGGCGTACCAGTCACGCCGTGCAATTGCGCTTCCTGTACATTTTCTTCTACGGCAGCTTCGTGGCGACCACTTTCCAGGCATTCAGCGAACGCCGCTTGGTCAAGGTCAAGGGACGCGACATAATCGGCGAACAGCTCATCAATGTTACTCTGGCCGGACCATTCAGATTGGGTTTCGAATAACAGATCGTGCATGCCGGCGTAGCCTTCTTGCTCACCGGCGCAACGAGCAGCAGCAGCGGCTCGACGCGCCTCCGGATGCAGTTGATCGAGAGGCAAATCTTTCATGATGTAATATACACGCCCTTGTTCGACCATTTCTGACATGATGCTTGGCATTGTTTGCGCAACATGGCGTGCGCAAAATGGGCATTGATAATCGGTGAACTCGACAATGGTCACTGGTGCATCCGGGTTACCCCAGGCATAAGCGTATTGATCCGTAAATGTGATCGGCGTCGGCATTTGTATTTCGGCCGATACTGTTTCAACGGCTGGTTGTGCGGCAGCTACCGGCTGGCCGCTCGCAGCTTGTGCGATAGCCTGATTAAAAACCGAGATCGGCTGTGCGCCGGAAACCAGTTGTCCGTTGATGAAGAAGGCCGGCGTGCCGGTGACGCCCCGTTGCCTGCCTGAAGCGAGATCAGAATCCACTTCGGCCGAATAAGCATCACTCGCATAGCACGTCGTGAACGCCTCGGCGTCCAAACCGATCGACTGGGCATAGTTGACGAATGCACTGGATGGATCAGACACACTCCATTGCCCTAACGTTTCAAACAATTGATCGTGCATGTCCCAAAAAGCTGATGCGCCTTGTTCGCTTGCACATCGCGCGGCGCGAGCCGCGGCGTAAGCTTGCGGATGTATACTGGTCAGCGGAAAATCATAGAAAACGACGACGGCTTCACCACCGGCGATCTGATTGTCTATCAAGTCGCCCATCGTCTGGCTGTAAAATCGCTGGCAATAGGGACATTGGAAATCGGAGTATTCTTCGATGAGCACAGGTGCGTTGGGATCGCCTTTGAAGGGACGACCTTCTTCCGTGAAGCCGATAGTGATACCATTGCTATCAGTCGTGACGGAATCCTCACGCACGGCAAACTGTGATCCACCAGATTCAGCGACTTCAACCAAGTCATTTGTTGCCACGTCGGTAGCAGCCTCGGCTATAGCGCTGACTTCTTTGTTTGGGTTTTCCGGTTCTTGTGGTTGGCAGGCGGCGAGTAGAGCAACTGCGATCAGAAGTAAGCCAGCCAGAATAACAATGCGAATGCGATGAATCATGGAAATTTCTCCGGTTACAAATGTACCTGCAATACTTCGACCGCAGGCACATACTAGATTATGGCACAGCCCTGTTGCACGGCCAAAATATCGGCCGATTGCTCATTGTCGCTTAACTCGTCACTGGGCCGTCACAGTGAGTGGCTTTTTAGAAATAGCGAAATCGTTCGTCATCAGTGTGCCTCTATGCTAGACTGGTCAGTTGTCAAATTGATGCTCTTTTTTTGACGAGGATTCACATTGTCCGCCTCAAAAACATCCCGGATATTGTTAGCAATAGTGGGCTGCTGTTTCGTTGCACTGTCGGTCAGTTACCAGGCAGTGGCACAGAGTAGCGGCATCACTGCGCCGGCGACGGGCACGCCAGTCAACGGTATTGTCACTATCGAAGGGACGGCGACCGATCCCAGTTTCCTGCGGTATGAATTAGCGTTTTTGGCCGAGGCCAATACGGGAGCAGGCTGGATTGCGTTTGCTGAAGGCAGCCAGCCGGTGACCAACGGCGTATTGGCAATTTGGGATACAACTGTTGGCCGTTCGGTCGGGGCACCCGTATTCCCTGATGGCAGCTACCGCTTGCGGCTGCGCGTCGTGCGCCAGGATTACAATTACGACGAGTTTTTCGTCAACGGTATCACTGTTGCCAATTCCGGCCCGACACCGACGCCGACCGGGGCTGCAACTCGGCCACCGGCTGTTGCGCAACCAACTGTCGGTTCGGCCGACGCGACGCCGTTTCAACAACCAGCCATTCCACCGACGTTGACGCCGTTTCCCACGCCGACGCCGCGTGCGACCCGTGAAAGTACCGTTGGTCCGCTAGAAACCGGCACGGATGACAGCGGTACAGATGAAGGGTTACTGGCACAACTGAATGCAATTGATTTCGGCCGATTTGGAGATGCGTTCGTCAGCGGTATGAAGCTCGCACTGCTGCTGTTTGCTATATTGGCTGCTTATTTACTGCTGCGCGGCGCATTGCGCTGGGCATGGCGGCTACTGATCGCCAACCGCTGATTGCTGTATGCTGACCATGCTTATCGAACGCCTGCTTGGTGTCAAACGCGGCGAATTTGAGCGACGCCAACGGGAATTTATAGAAACAATGGGTAACAAATATTTGATCGTCGGGCTGGGCAACGCCGGGCGCGACTACCGTGGCAATCGCCACAACGTCGGCTTCATGCTTGTCGATTTGCTGGCACAGCAGCACAATATTCCGCTGACCCGCGTGCAGAACAGAGCCATTGTCGGCTTTGGTCAGATTGGCGGCGAGGCTGCCGTTTTGGCCAAACCGCAGACGATGATGAATCTCAGCGGTGACGCGATTGGCCCGCTGGCTAACTTCTACAAAATCGCACCGGAACAAATCATCGTTGCCTATGATGATCTTGATCTGGCGACCGGTCAGTTGCGCTTGCGCAAGACCGGTGGCGCAGGTGGCCACAACGGGATGCGCTCGTTGATCAACCATTTGGGTAAAGATTTTATCCGTGTGCGCATCGGTATCGGCCGACCGCCGGGAAAAATGCCTGCTGCCGCCTATGTGTTGCAAGATTTTGGCCGCGATGAACGTGAGATCATCGACGTGACGCTCGCCGAAGCTGCCGATGCCGTCATCACCATTTTGCGTGACGGCCCGGACACTGCTATGAATCGCCACAATCAACGCACCACAACTCCAGGAGAAACACAGACGAAAGCATGAATGTTTCCGGTTTGCTTGCTCTGTTTGATCATATTCCGACCTGGCCTTCTGTCGTAGAAAGAGGTGAATCGGCCGATGTTGATCCCACAGCGCTCCATTTGCCACGCAGCGCTCGTGCTCCCGTACTGGCACGTCTGGCACAGGAACGGCGCGGACCACTGCTGTTTGTCACTGGCCGCGTCGATGCGGTTCCCATTTGGCTGCAGACATTAGAAGCGTGGTTGCCGGCCGATGTCCCGTTGCTGCGCTTTCCGGAGCCGACGCCATTGCCCTATGATCGCGGCCCGTGGAGCGACGGCAGTCGCAACGGACGCGTTACAGTGCTCACGCGCCTGATGGCCGGGCAACATCCGTCCCTGCGTGCAGATGAAAATCCGCCAGTCATTGTCACATCAGGGCGGGCGCTGCTGCAAAAAACCGTGCCCAAGCGCCGTTTTCTGACCGCTCTCCGCGTCTTGCGCGTCGGCCAGCTCATTGATGTAGAGAAAACGCTGCGTGACTGGAGCACGATTGGCTATGAGCGGGTCAGTGTCGTTGAAGCGCCGGGTCATTTTCTCCAGCGCGGCGGCATCATTGATATTTTCCCGGTGACGGCGCCGTATCCTGTGCGCGTTGAGTTGTTCGGCGACGAGATTGACACGGTGCGCAGTTTCGATCCGGCGACACAGCGGTCGGTTCCTGCTGCCGTTGACCACATTGTCATTCCGCCGGCGCGCGAGGCGCAGCCAGGTGAAGGCATGGCACTCGGCGAGCGGTTGGCACAATTGGACGATGTGCGCGATGATGATTTACCGACCTGGTACGATGACATTGACGCATTGCGCAGCGGAGAGGGATCGCCACATCTCGAATATTATTTGCCGCTGATGCACGCACATCCGGCGAGCCTGCTCGATTATTTGCCGGATACAGGCCGGGTCATCGTTGATGATTGGCGCGATTTGACGCAGGCGGTACGTGATTTGGCCGGGCATGCGGCGCGGATTCGGGATGACCAACCGCTGTTGCCGCCTGATTTTCCGTCGCCGTTGTTTGAGTGGGATACGATGGCGGCTACGTTGGCAAACCGGGGTGCGTTGGTGTTGGGTGAGCTGCACGATGGAGAAACGGATTCGGCCGAAAATGATGCGACACCTGTTCGACTCGCCGATTATTTCCGCGACGGCCCCCGATTTGGCGGTCAGACACGTCCGCTGATGGGTGCATTGCACCGCGCTGTGCAACTGGGTGAGCGGGCCATTGTCGTCAGTCGGCAGGCACAACGCCTTGCCGAACTGTGGCGCGACGAATCGCGTAAAAGCCATCTCGATCTGGGCGAGCAACAGGTCACACCGTTGACAAACATTGACACACTGCCGAGTGAGAACGAGATCGTTTTTGTGCAGGGAAGTTTGGCAGAAGGGTTCATGCTCGCTGATCCGGACGACAATCGAGTGTGGCTCAACCTGCTGACCGATGCCGAGATTTTTGGCTGGCAGCGACCTGCACCACGTCGCCGTCGCATCAAACGACCGATTGCGCCGGAAACGTATTTCTCCGACCTCAATCCGGGCGATTACATCGTCCATGTCGAGTTTGGCGTCGGTCAATTTGCCGGTCTCGTCGTGCGCGGTATCGGCGGCACGGAGCGCGAATATCTGCAAATTCGTTTTGCTAACGATGATTTGCTCTATGTGCCGGTTTACCATGCAGATCGCATCAGCCGTTGGATGGGGCCGGGCGAGATGATGCCTGAGCTGAGCCGCATGGGTGAGAAGCGCTGGACGAAGGCGAAGGCGGCGGCGCAAAAAGCGGTCGATGAGTTGGCTGATGAATTGCTTGATTTGTATGCACAACGGGAATTGATCGAGGGACATGCTTTTTCGGCCGATGTCGAATGGCAGTCTGAACTGGAAGCCGGTTTTCCCTATCAGGAGACCGAAGACCAGTTGCAGGCAATTGCCGATGTCAAACGCGACATGGAGCGCACCATGCCCATGGACCGCCTGATTTGCGGCGATGTCGGCTTTGGCAAGACCGAGGTGGCGCTGCGGGCAGCGTTCAAAGCGGTACTCGACGGCAAACAGGTTGCCATTCTCGTACCGACAACCATTTTGGCACAGCAACATTACAACACCTTCCGCGAACGCCTGTCGCCGTTCCCGGTCAACGTCGAAATGCTCTCCCGTTTCCGCTCACATGCTCGTCAACAGCGCACCATCAAGGCATTACGCGCCGGGAAAACGGACATTGTCATCGGCACACATCGCTTGCTCTCTGACGACGTGGCTTTCAAGGATTTTGGCCTGCTCATCATCGATGAAGAGCAGCGTTTTGGCGTCGGTCACAAGGAAAAGCTGAAACAATTGCGTATGGAAGTCGATGTGTTGACGATGACGGCGACGCCGATTCCACGCACACTGCATATGGGTCTGAGCGGCTTGCGCGATGTCAGTCGCATCGACACACCACCATCTGAACGCTTGCCGGTCGTTACCTACGTTGGTCAAGCGGACGATACATTGATTCGCCGTGCCATTTTGCGTGAGGTTGATCGTGGTGGACAGGTGTTCTTCGTCCACAATCGCGTGCAATCCATCGGCAGCGTCGTCAAAAAGCTGCGCTTTCTCGTACCGGAAGCGACATTTGCCATCGGTCACGGCCAGATGAGCGAACGCGAACTGGAACGGGTGATGAAACAGTTCACTGGTGGCGAATTTGACGTGCTGGTGAGTACGACGATTGTCGAAAGTGGTCTCGACATTCCCAATGCAAACACTCTGATTGTCGACCGCGCTGAAATGTTTGGTCTGGCACAGCTCTACCAGTTGCGGGGACGGGTCGGGCGTGGCGTTAACCGGGCTTATGCGTATTTCTTCCATGCGCCGTGGCGCATATTGACGAGTGATGCGCAGGCGCGGCTGGAAACGATTGAGGAACACACCGATCTCGGCTCCGGCTATTCAATTGCAATGCGTGACCTGGAAATTCGTGGCGCGGGTGAGTTGCTGGGCGGCAGCCAAAGCGGCCACATTGCTGCTGTCGGGTTTGACTTGTACACACGTATGTTGGCAAAGGCGGTCAAGACGCGCAAAGCGCTGCGAACGGGCGAGAAGGTTCCAGTTGAGTTGCCGGACGGCACGCTGATTGATTTGCCGGTGGCGGCGTACATTCCGACTGATTATATTCCCGATGCCGCGCTTCGTTTGCGTTTGTACCGGCGTATGTCGGTGGCCGTATCGTTGGCCGAAATTGACGACTTGGCTGCAGAATTGGCGGACCGCTTTGGCCCGATTCCTGATCCGGTTGACAATTTGCTTTTTCAACTGCGCATCAAGGTGTTGGCGGCGAAGGCGGGCGCGACGGCCGTGACGACAGATAATGGTCAGATTCGCATCAAGACGGCGTTGCACGGTTTGCGGTTGTTCCAGGTGCAGCGCTATCTGGGTGACGGGCTGCGGGTGAGCCGAGATGCGGTGTGGCTATCGCGGGAGTTGGCGACGCATGAATGGCAGGTGCGGCTGGTACAGGTGTTGGAGAAGTTGGGGGAGTTGGACCGGGAGAAGATGAAGGTGGGGGATTCGGCCGAATAGCGATTTCTGTTCAGAGTAGTGGTGACAGCCTTATTTCGTGTCAGATCGAAATTGGCAACCGGCCCTCATCTGCGCTATCATCTCTTCCTTATGACAACCGCGCCTGTCATCCACCTGCACGAGCTACGCAAGACCTACACCATCCATAAGCGCGAAGCCGGAACACGGGCCGCCCTGCGTAGTGTCTTTCACCGTGAAACACGCGACATCCATGCCGTCGACGGCATTTCATTTGACCTGGAACAAGGCGAAATCGTCGGTTTTCTGGGCCCGAACGGCGCCGGCAAGACGACGACGCTCAAGATGTTGTCCGGCCTGCTCTATCCGACCGGTGGCGCTGTCAGCGTGCTCGGCTATGAACCGTTCAGGCGCGAGAACGCCTATTTGCGCCAGATCGCACTGGTGATGGGGCAGCGCAACCAGCTCAATTGGGACATTCCTGCCGTTGATTCGTACGAAGTCAATCGCGCCATTTACGAAATTCCCGAAGCGCAGTTTCGCGCAACGCTCGACGAATTGATCGACCTGCTCGATTTGGCCGATTTGATCACCAAGCCGGTGCGCAATTTGTCGCTGGGCGAACGGATGCGCGTCGAGATTGCGGGGGTGTTGCTACATCGGCCGAAAATTCTCTTTCTCGATGAACCCACTATCGGCCTCGACGTAACCGCCCAGCGTCGCATCCGGGACTTCATCGCCGAATACAACCACCGTTACAATGCTACTGTCCTGCTCACCAGCCACTACATGGCCGATGTCGAGGCATTGTGCCGGCGCGTCATTGTCATCCATCACGGTCAGCTACTGTTTGACGGCGCGTTGGCGACACTGGTAGAGCGTTTTTCGCCTCATAAAACAGTGATAGTTGATTTTGCGGAGCGGGTGGCGCTTTCGGCCGAAATGGATTGTTACGGCAGCGTCGTCAAACGAACACCTGATCAAGTCGTGCTGAGCATCCCCAAAGCCGCAGTCGCTGCTACGACCAGCCATCTGCTTGCCGATTTGCCTGTCAGTGACCTGACCATCGAGGATCCGTCCATCGAAGCTGTCATTGAGCAAGTCTTCAACGCCAATAACTAACCAACCAACTTCCTATGTCCGAATGGCTCGCCATTTACACTGCCCAGACCAAACGCGCCTTTGCCGTCTGGCTGCAATACCGGGCAGCGGCGATCATTTGGATGATTGGCTTTATCGTGCAGCCGTTGATGTATCTCGTGGTTTGGACGACAGTGGCGGAATCGTCAGGCGGCAGCGTCGGCGGCTACACGCCGTCCGACTTTGCAGCTTATTACATCGTGCTCATGATCGTCGATCAGGTTACCTACACATGGGTACAGCACGAGTTTGATTACCGTGTGCGTGAAGGCGAGTTTTCACGGCTGCTGTTGTTGCCCATTCACCCGATTCACGAAGATGTGGCCGATAACATCTCATATAAAGTGCTGACACTCATCGTCCTTGTGCCGGCTGTCATCCTCATGATGTGGTTTTTCAACCCGACATTTAACACGACGTGGCAAAATGCGGCGTTGTTTGTGCCCGCTGTGTTTATTTCATTCTGGCTGCGCTTCTTCATGGGCTGGGTACTGGGCATGTTGGCGTTTTGGACGACGCGTATTGCGGCGCTGATTCGCATGTACAGTGTCATCAAGCTGTTTTTTTCCGGTCGGCTGGCACCGTTGACGCTGCTGCCGCCGGTGCTGTTCGCTGTAGCGCGTGTGCTGCCGTTTATGTGGGAGCTGGCGTTTCCGGTTGAACTGTTTCTGGGACGCTTATCGGCCGATGAAATCTGGCTGGGTTTTGGCATGCAATTGTTGTGGACGGGAATTATGTTTATTGCATTCCGGTTGATGTGGCGGCGTGCCGTGCGACGCTATACCGCCTTTGGATCATAGTCAATGCGACGTTACCTGACACTTTTCTCCACATTTCTACGCCTCAGTGTGCTGGGTGAATTGGAATATCGCGCCAATTTCTGGGTGCAGATTTTGGAGTCGATCCTGTCACTGACGGTCGCAGTTGGGGGCATCATCATTGTCTTTGATCACACGGCCACTTTGGGCGATTGGAGCGCAAATCAATTGCTGGCCTTAGTCGGCGTTTACATTATGATCGGCGGTGTCATTACGTTCGCCATCGATCCGAGTATGCAGCGTTTTATGCAGGATGTGCAGAAGGGTACGTTTGATTTTGTATTGACAAAGCCGGTGGATGCCCAGTTCATGGCGTCGACACGCCAGTTTCAATTGTGGAAGCTGATCGATGTCGTGCTGGGTTTAGCCATTATTGGCTGGGCATTATGGCGTATGCAGGCGCAAATCACGATCTTGCAGATTGTCCTGGCTGCGCTGTTGCTCGGCATCGGCATGGTCATTGTTTACAGTTTTTGGATGATTTTGGGGACAATGGCATTCTGGATGATTCGCGTCGACAATATGTTTCAGATTTTTAACGCGATGTTTGTCGCCGGACGTTGGCCGGTGAACATCTATCCGACGGGTTTGCGAGCTGTGCTGACGTTTGTCGTGCCGATTGCATTTGCGGTGACGGTTCCGGCTGAGGCGCTTATCGGCCGAATAACCCCCACCACATTTGCACTAGCCTTTGGCGTCGGCATCGGCTTGTTCGTTGTAGCGCGGCTCTTCTGGCGTTACGGCATTCGCAGCTATTCCGGCGCGTCCGCGTGATCGAGTCGCACTAGCCAGCATACCTTGCCGTCATCGACCCATTCAATCCGGGCTATATGCTTTCGGCCGAATGAACGGCGCACACCGCGCAGCAGTTGTTGTAGGCGACGTGCAACTGGTTGCGCAGCAGTCGGACGTTGCCAGCGGCTGAGCTGCGGTAAGGCAATCGTCGTCGTCTGTTCAGTTGACCAATCGATGATGGTGGCGGAATCGGCCGAATCACCGATTCCCAACTGCACATGACCCTTTCTCTTCGCAGCAACATATTCCATCACAATCATGTCGCGCCGGGTCGTTTGCTCCGCGCCCGACTGCCACGTAGCGATCAATGTGCGAATTAACCGCTCCGGGTCATCGGGAGCCACAGGCAGTCCAGAATGTTGCGGGCCTTCTGATCCCTGTTCCGAAAAAGCTCTGAGCACCACTACGGAACGTTTTAATTGGTGCAGCGCCATCACTTCCAGCAGAAATGCCCCGTTGGTCACATGCACATCCTCACCATCGACGGCCATGACACCCCACTCTTGTAGACGCGCCCACACCCCATCGAGGATGACGATGCCATTGGGCACCGGTAATCCGGCGCGGACGGCGAGGTTGAGCAATTGGGCTTTGGGCGCGACGCCCAGCTTCTTGTATGGTTTTTCCCGGCTGCCAAACCGGATGAAGTTCATGTCTTCCGGTTTCATGAAGCACTGGTGTATGGCTGCAAGCAGGCAACTGTTTGAGCGTACAATGGTTTGTTGGCGACGACGCCCCATGATGCCGCGTCGCGCAGATCGAAAAGGCGTCCGTCAAAACCGCCGACCTGTCCGCCCGCTTCTTGCACGATCAATCCGGCGGCGGCAATGTCCCACAGCTTCAGATTGATGTTGAAATAGATGTCGAGGCGACCGGCAGCAATCCAGACGATTGCCAGTGCCGCTGACCCAACAGCACGCACGGTGCGCACTTCGTGAGCCAGTACGCCCAGAATATCGAGCGTAGTCTGGCGTTGGCTACCGCCGCGACTCCAGTCGAGGGCCAAAAAGGCATCACCTAACCCATTTTTGCTGTTGACTTGTAGTGGTTGGCCATTGACGGTGCTGCCTTCTCCGGCCACGGCGCTGAACAATTGATCGTGGACGGGATCGTAAACGACGCCGATTAGCGGATGTTTGTGGTGGGCTACGGCAATGGAGACGGCAAAAACGGGAATGTCGTTGGCGTAGTTGCTGGTTCCGTCTATGGGGTCGATGATCCAGACAGTATCGGATTCGGCCGATAAGCTGTCATCTTCTTCCTCAGCAATAATCCCGTGATCTGGAAAACGTTCACCGATCAAATCAATGATCAGGCGCTGCGCCTCCTTGTCGGCTGCCGTAACAAAATCGCGAAACCCCTTTTGTTCAACAGCAAGCGAATGACCACGCCGCGCCAATGCCAGTGCACCGGCCGCACGCGCTGCTTCAATTGCTGTTTGCAGGATAGCTTGTTGTTGGTTCATACCGCCGTGATTATAGCGGTTTTTGGCTGGCATTCAGATACGTTGCCCCGTTTTGAGCGCTGCCACCGAAAAACAAAAGCCCCAGGGAATTTCCCTGAGGCTTTTCGTTACAAACAGTTCGGAAGTCTTTGGGGACCTCTGAACTTCAGTTAAAAGATTACGGAGCGGAGTCAGCCAGTAACTGGTTTGCAGTTGCGTCCAGATTGGCCAACGTTTCCTCAATGTCGGCGCCTTCGAAGACGATGGCACTCATTGCTTGCGAAGCTTCATCACGGACATTGTCGTAGCCGGCAACTGGTGGCTCAGCTTTGGCATATTTCAGCAATTCAAAGCCTGCTTCGTATGCGGGATTTTCGGCAATGTAGTCACTCAAGCCTTCAACAACACTGGCGCGCACCGGGAAGTAGTTGCTCGCCTCTGCCCAACGGGCCTGAATGTCGGAGCTTGTGTAATACTTCAGGAACAACCAGGCAGCTAATTGCTGTTCCGGTGTTGTTTTCGGAACGCTGACGCTGGCGCCGTAGATATTCATGACCGGCTCAGCAGTGGTGTACGGAATTGGAGCGATTGACCAGTTAAAACCACCTGTCGCACCGTCATCAACTGCGGAACGGACGAATGGCAAACCGGATGTTGAACCCTGGTAAAATAGTGTTTTACCGGCGCCAAAGTCATTTTGATCGCCGTACTGTTCAGCAACCTGGGCCATACAACCATCGTTGACAGCTTGCGCCAGCAAAGCGAGCGCTTCTTGTAGCTCAGGTGTGTTGTATGTGAATTGATTGTTCTCGTAGTCGTAGACGTCAACGCCGCGAGCAAATGCCCATGCAGCCACAGCCGAAGCGTCAATTCTGACTTCGAAGCCAGTATTCAGTTCAGGTTCCGGGTTGGCGCTAAACGGTTGTGCAGCAGCGGCGCAAGCCATTTCGACAAATTCATCCGGCGTTGTCGGTGGGCCGTCATAGCCGAGCTCTTCCAGCCAGTCTTGATTGTAGTACATGGCTTCAAGTGAACGGTTGGGTGGGAAGCCGAATGATGCACCATCGAATTGCGGCAATCTGTCAGAATCGATGAAGGCAGCAAAGAAGTCTGCGCGATCTTCCTCTGAAAGACCGTAAACCGGATCGTTGATGTAGGGGTCAAGGCTGATAAGGCCATCTGCTACTTGGTAAGCAGCAGCCTGGTTCTGATAAGCCACAACCAGTTCCGGAACTTCACCGGTAGTGAGGCCGGCAATCATTTTGTCGTAAATATCACCATAGCCACCTTCGTTGCTGGCAACGACCGTGATGCCATACTCGTTATTGGCATTGAATTCGTCAACGATTTTGGCCAGTTCTTCTTCACGACCACCGGTATGCTGGTGCCAGAACAAGACTTCTGTACCGGTCAAATCGAGATCGTCGATCATGCCGTAAATGGCTGTATCGTAGTCAACTTCGACCATTGCCTCGTCGGCAGCTTCTTCGGCCGAACCAGCAGCCTCTTCCACCGTGTCAGCAGCTTCCTGTACAACTTCGTCAGCAGCAGCAGCGGCATCATCAATGGTCTCTTCAACCTCTTGCGCTGTTTCTTCAGCAGCATCAGCGATTTCTTGTGCATTTTCGCCGACTTGTTCGGCAGCTTGTTCGACCTGACTGGCTGCATCTTCGATTGTGCTCTCCAAACTGTCTGAATTACAGGCGACCAGCACAAATGTCATAAGCAGGGTTAGGATCAAAAGCCAACTAAATGTTTTGCGGTTTTTCATTCTTTCATTCTCCTCTGAATGGTTTAGATGTTCAAATACGAAAAGTTAAGTTGACACAGTTGTTGGTGTTTCGCGTATAGAATCACCTCCATACTAGTTTACTGTGTTTCATATCATGTCGGCAAATCGAGAATGCTCATAATAGCGGTTCCAGTCGGGGTGCGTTTGCGCACTCATCAACCTTTAAGTCCGCTTTGACTAAGCCCCTCAATAAATGTGCGTTGCGTCACAGCGTAGAGCAACAAGATGGGCAAAATGGCGATCATCGCGCCGGCCATGCGCAGGTTCGGGAAGTTTTGCTCACCATCAAAGAACGATTGTAAGCCCACAGAAATTGGACGCCAATCTGGGCCGTTAGTCACGAGCAACGGCCAGGCCAGGTCATTCCAGGCGGCAATAAAAGCAAACAAGATGACGACGAACAAGGCAGCTTTTGAAATGGGCAGCACAATCTGTATCAGAAAGCGCACATGTCCGGAGCCGTCCATACGGGCAGCATCCCACAGTTCGTCCGGAATAGTGGCGAAATGCTGACGCAGCAGGAAGATCGACACGGCTGTCGCCATAAACGGAATCGTTAGCGCCGGCCAGTTATTGATCCAGCAGTTTGCTTTTTCACCGCATAGTCCCAATCCACTAGCACCAAACCATCGGCCGATTTCCGTCACAGTCAGGAAATTGGGCAAGTTCTGTACAATGGCGGGAATCATCAATGTCGCCAGCAAAATGGCGAAAATTAACTCCCGCCCAACAAACTCCATGCGTGCAAAAGCATAGGAAGCCAGCGTGACAAATATGACCGTACCAACAACCTGAATCGCCGTGATGCGTACCGTATTCAGCATATAGCGACCCAGGTCACCGCCTTCCCACGCACCGCAATAGTTTGTAAAAAATGGGATGCTGAAAATATCTTCCTGCGTCGGGTCAGGCTCTACTGTCGTGCTGCGGAAGCCGGGATATTGCGCCTGCTCCGCTTCAGGCGCTACGTCAATAACGAAATGAGTCTTAATCTCCGGCACGCCTTCCTCGTTGAAGACTTCTTCACGACGATAGACAATGCAATTCGTAATGTCACTGTCATCTCCCAGGCTTGGCAGGAACCTGCCGGAATTGGCTTCACCCAACGTCATCAATGATGTGCTGAGCATGACTAAAAACGGCAATACAGAAACCAGGGCGTATGCAATCAGCACACCATAGAGCAAGATGCGGCTGATCTTGATTTTTCGATACCAGGGTGTGGACTGCACGTTATTATCCATAGAACACACTCCGTTGCGCGATGCGGTTCTGTATCAGATACAAGACCAAAATGATGACAAATAACACAATGGCCATTGATGTCGAAAAGCCAAAACGAGCGCCTCGGAAAAACGTCACAAAAAAGTACACACTGGCCGTATCCATTGTGCCTTGTGCTGCCGGCGTGCGCAAAACGTAGATGTGTGTAAACGCTTTGAATGTGCCGATAATGGAGATTACGGACAAGAAATAAGTGGTGGGGGAAAGTAGAGGGAAGGTGATATGCCGGAACAATTTCCAGCTACTCGCACCGTCGATGCGCGCTGCTTCATACAATGTATTGGGAATATTGCCGAGACCAGCCAAAAAGATGACGGTATCATATCCGACAAAGACCCAGATATTGTAGAAAATGACGACGAGAAGCGCCAGACTGGGGCCGAAGGTGACAGAAGATGCAGTCGCCGGAGAAATCAGGCCAAATGATTCTAGTAACGTGCCGACGGCATTGCCGGGATCTGACAACCATTTCACTGGTTCGCCTCCCAGTGCAACCAGAATCTGATTAGCAAAACTGGTTGGGCGCAGTGAAAAGAGTACGCTGAAAATACCGGCTGTTGCAACTGCCGGAGCAATATAAGGAATGAAATAAATTACCCGCAACGGGCCTTTGCCCCAAATTGGTTGATAAAGCATGTAGGCCAATGCCATAGCGATACCGAGTTGTACCGGCACGGTCAACATTGAGTACCAGACGGTTGCCGCGAGGGATTCGTAGAATTTGACGTCGGCACCTTTGCTGACGACTGGCCAAATCGTTGCCAGCCATACGCCGCCGGCAATAAATACAGTTGCCGCAATGATGGATAATAACAGCCGTCTGTTTGAATCCTGACGTGCGCCCCACATCCAGATCAAATAGCCAATTGCCAGCAGCACCAGCGCCGATGCCAGGTAAGCGATACGGACGACGGCCAGACCATAACGCTCTGATTGCTGTAATTGCTCCAATGTAAAGCTTCCCAAAATAACGGCGAGGCCCAATGTGGCGACAATTGCAACGGCCGGTATCGTAAAATCAGGCAAAAAGAGGCGATTGTCACTCAGCCGACTTTGTAAACGGCGCACGATCAAACTTAAGACAACGCCGATGAGGATTAACACCAATCCCAGCCAAATGTTTCCCAGTACTGACGCTTCACCGGCATCAATAGCTTCTTGCTGTGCAAAGCGTGTGATGAGCCGCAATATAATTTCCAATAAACCGTAGGCAATAATTGCGCCTGGAATCAGTGACAGGAACGGTACGTAAAACGGCATCTCCTGTTTCTTGCTTGTGCGCACAACTTTGACGATTTCCAGGATGCCGACGATTGCCAGGGCAATGGCAATCAGAAAGAAGAATACGTAGGCGACGTCGCCCATCGCGGTGACATAATTGGCTAAACCACGATATTCATTTTGTTTGATACGCCATTTGTAAAGGCTGACATATCCGGCAAAAAAGATGGGAAAGATGCCAAAGGCAAAAACAATGAGGAGGGCAGGGCTTAGGAAGAGGTAGGCGGTGAGGTTCTCGCGCAGAATGCGTTTGGAGCGTCCACTGAGCAGTCTGTGGCTGGCAGTTGAAGGCTGTGATTTCTGTGAAACCGTTTCAGTAGCCATACGTTCTCCTGGGTGGAAATAGTATGCGGTAGAAAAAGCTATGGCTCAAGCTGTCAATCATGTGACAGGTCAGTGACACAAGTGCGGCAAAGCGGTGTGTCTGCGAACATTATAACACGGCGAAACGCGTCGGCAACTTGCTATGTTAACCGTGTGTAAAGGGTTGCGACGGGGATGCAGCTCAGCGCGAGATCCATATCCGGCAGTCTCGTTTGGGCAGTGTCGTTTTCCCTTCGGCCGAAACCCTAGTCGCACCGGCAGGTAACAGCGGATCGAAGTTTTGCGGGGCATTGTCAGGCCATGGAATATCGATTGCAATTGCTTTGGGGCGTGCATTAAAGGCGACGATTACCGTTTGTTCCGCTGTGCGTCGCATGTAAACGACAGCACCATCCTGCGCCACCAACGGTTCAAATGTTCCGTAGCGCAGTGCAGGTGTCTCGTGCCGCAGTTGAATGAATTGCTTGAGTTCGTTGCGCAATCCGTTGTCCCAGGACGTTTCGTCGTGCCACGGAAATGCGCGTCGATTATCGGGATCGTGGTGACCCGGCAAGCCAATTTCATCGCCGTAGTAAATGTTCGGTGCGCCGGGCATTGTCATTTGGCATAGATACATGAGTCGAATGGCCGATTTGTCATGGCGTGCCAGTGTGGAAAGGCGTGGTGTATCGTGACTGCCGAGCATGTTCATTTGGGCCAATACCACGTCCCAATCGTACAAATGGTTGTTGATGCGATCCAATTCGGCCGAAAATTGCTCTGCACTCAGTGGCGAGATGTACCCATAACCCGTATTCGAAATTTCCGATTGATCTAGACGTTCACCGACGAAAAAGCCCAGCACGGCCCGGGTAAACGGGTAATTCATCTGACCGTCAAACTGGTCGCCCTGCAACCAGCGGTGTGCTTCGTGCCACAATTCACCGACGATATACGCTTCCGGATTGATCGCCCGGCAGCGCCGCCGAAACTCGCGCCAGAATTCATCATCGTCGATCTCGTTGGGTACATCAAGGCGCCAACCGTCAATGCCTTGCTCCAGCCAGTACGTGCCGACATTCCAGAGATAATCGCGTACAGCTTGTGTATCTGTATTGAATTTTGGCAGCGCGTGCATACCCCACCAGGCAGCATAATTGGGCGGTTCGTGTTCGTTGTACGCATTGACGGGCCAACCGTAGATGTGGAACCAGTTCAAATACGGCGATTCTCGGCCGCATTCGAGCAGATGATTAAACTGGAAGAAGCCGCGCCCGGCATGGTTGAAAACTGCATCCAGAATAACCCGAATGTTGCGTTTGTGGGCTTCGTCCAACAATTCTGCAAAAGCTTTGTTGCCGCCCAAAAGCGGATCGACCTGTAGGTAATCATTTGTGTGGTAGCGATGGTTAGAAGCCGAGATAAAGATGGGGTTCAGGTAGAGTGCATTGACGCCCAAATCGGCAATATAATCGAGTTTCTCTGCAATGCCGAGTAAGTCGCCACCCATGAAATTGTGATAGGTTGGCGGCGCACCCCAATCACATAAATAGTCTGGTTTGTAGACGCGACTGCTGCGGGCAAAGCGGTCGGGGAAGATTTGATAGAAAACGGCGTCCTTGACCCAATGCGGGGTGGTGGCTGTCATAGTGCTACCTTGAAGTTCTTGAATGGAACACATTATAACGCACCCTGCCGGGAATGTAACATCGTCTTGCAACGTCACCCTGTTTCCCAGATTGTCGGCCGAATGATGTTTTTCTATAATGCGGGCATGGTGACAAAGACTTTGGCCATGAAGCTGCTCGATAAACAACAGGTGCCTTATGATGTGGTGACGTACCCACCAACGGAACGCGATGCCGCAAAATTGGCCGACTTGTTTGGCGTTCCGGCCGCTGAAGTGTTTAAGTCGCTGGTTGTAGTGCGTGAGCCGGAAAAGCCGCTGCTTGTGATGGTTCCGGCCGACAAACAACTCGATCTAAAAAAGTTGGCGCAAGTGGTTGGCGCAAAAAAGCTGAAGATGGCGACACACGCCGATGCAGAGCGCCTGACAGGTTTGCAGGTGGGTGGTATTTCACCGTTGGCTTTGCTAAATAAAGGATTTGTGATGTTTATTGACGCTTCGGCCGAAAACCACAGCCACGTCTTTATCAGCGCCGGTCAAAAGGGGATCAATCTCAAAGTACCGGTTGCTGACCTGATGCGCCTCACCCGCGCACGTCGGGCTGACGTGACATAAGCAGTCGATGAGGACTTGAGTCCGTATTCTTATGGGGTACTCATCGTTATCCAATGTGTTATTTATGCATACGTGGCAAACTTAAATTGTGTAAGTCGCCAAGCAATGAAGTACACACCGGACCCCGATGTTCCCCTCCTGCATCGGGGTCTCTTCTTTTCTGGACTACTCGCTGTCGGGTCTGAGTAACTGGTTTTCAGTTTGTTTGTAGACGCGTGGTACGCGGGTATTGATGTTGGTGAGGATTTCGTAGGGTATTGTGCCCGCCCATTCGGCCAAATCTTCGCAGCACAATGTTTCGTCGCCCGATGAGCCGATCAAAACTACTTCGTCGTTGTTGTACGCCGTTTCCCAATTGATGTTGACCATCATCTGATCCATACAAATTCGGCCGATAACCGCATAGCGTCGCCCGTTAATCAGCACCTGTGCTTTGTTTGACATGGCACGGAAGTAGCCATCGCCGTAGCCCACCGGAACCGTGACGACGCGCGTCATTTGCTCCGTTTGCCACGTCGAGCCGTAGCTGACAGGATGATTGGGTTGGACGACTTTGAAGTAAACGACGCGCGATTTCCAACTGAGGACCGGTGCGACAGCGATGGTGCGGGGTACTTCGGCCGACGGGTAGACACCATAGAGCAGGATACCGGCCCGCACCATGTCAAAATGGCTGTGGGGCAGTTGCAAAATTGCGCCGGAGTTAGCCATGTGGCGCAGTGTCGGCGTCAAACCGCGCTGCTTGTAAGCGGCAAGAACAGTATTGAAGCGTTCCAGTTGGGTTTGGGCAGAGGTCAAATCGGCCGAATCAGCGTTGGCAAAATGTGAGAAAATGCCTTCCACAAACACATGTCGGCAACGTAGCGCCGCCTCCAGCAACGTATCGGCGCTGTAATAATGGACGCCAATGCGTTCCATGCCCGTATCGATCTTGAGATGCACCCGTGCCTGCACCCCCATATTTGCCGCCGCCGCTTCGAGATGCTCCAGTTTTTCGACAGATGATGCCGTCACCGTTAAGCCATAGCGCAGAAAAAGCGGTGCCTGGTTGCCCAAAATACCGCCTAATACCAGGATTGGCGTCTGTATGCCTGATTCGCGCAGCAAGATACCTTCTTCCAGATAGGCAACGCCAAAATAAGGCGCTCCCAACTGCTCCAGATGGCGTGCGACTTCGACCAGCCCATGTCCGTAGGCGTTTGCTTTCAAGATGGCCATGACGCCTGCCGGCGCAACGTGGTCGGCGATGGCGCGGTAGTTGCGGGTCAATCGATCCAGATCGATTTCAGCGACGGTGGGGCGGACGACGCCGTTCGTGGTAACGATAGGGTGGTTGATCGTTGTCATTGCTCCATTTTACCTGAGATTGAGCGCGAAGTTCTACATTTGATTTCGGCCGAATTCCGTTGAGTTGAAAAAAACTTGTATAAATCGCAAATCCTCTGAAATGTCTATGATACAATTACGCCATGCCTGACTTGTTGCACATGGTCGGGCAGCGTACAGCGTATTATGAATGCCGAACAGAAAATCAGCTTTTTACGCACCGTCACGATGTTTGAAGACTTGACCAGCGATGAGTTGGCCGATCTGGTACACATCGTCACCGCCTATACATTCAAGCCGGGCGCTATCATTGCTTACCAGCGCGACGTTGCCGACAAGCTTTACATCGTGCAGCAGGGCCGCCTGGAAGAGTTTTTTGTCAATGAAGCTGGTGAAGTTGTCGAAAAATACCCTTATCTGCCCGGTTCCGCATTTCGCGATGTGTGGCTGATTTCACCGACCACGCATCCGGGCACCATTCGCGCTGTTCGCGCAGGCACATTGCTCACCATCAAGAGCAGTGATTTTCTGGCCTGGCTAAGCCGGCACCCAAATGCGACGCTGGATATGTCGGAAGAAGCGTGGCGTATGGTGGAAGATATTCCAGCACTTGCCGGCACACAACATTATCGCCGTTTTGAATTGCTGCCGGGTGAAAAGGTCATCTTCGGCACCCGGCGCAGCCGCTGGGTTTTGGTCGGCAAAATCCTCATTCCACTGCTTTTGATCCTGACGATTGCTGCGTTCTTTATCTGGTTGTCGCTCGGCCTTTCGCTATGGATTGAACTTGTTCTGGTGTTTATCTTTGTGATTGGCCCGCTGTTGTGGGCAGGTTACAGTTTGTTTGACTGGTTTAACGATTACATTTTGCTGACTAACAAATTTGTCCTACACCGTGAGTACGATTTGTTTCAGTTTCAGGGTCACATCGACAAGGTTCCGCTGGAACAGGTGCAAAGTGTCAATGCGGTAAAAAACAGCGTTGTGCAATCGATATTGCACATCGGCGATATTCGCATCACAACTGCGGCGCAGGCTACGGCTCTTTTCTTTAACAATGTCGGCCGACCGACTGAATTACAAGAGAAGATCAGTGCTGCTTCACAAGATGCGCGTCGGGCCGGGCGTGCGTTGGGGCAGGCGCGCAGTCAGCAAGTGATTCGCGAATCGGTAGAGTCGTATTATCAGTTGCCGCCACAACTCGAAAGAGATGTGCCAGAGGAAGAGGGATCGAAATCGGCCGAATCCGCTCAACAAACCCGACCTTCCTGGTTCAGGCGTCGCTATGGCTATCGCGTTGTAGAAGGCGACATCATCACGTTCCGGCGGCATTGGATCGTGTTTGTACGCCATGCGATTTGGCCCCTGATTGCTCTGGGGGGCTGGATACTCATTGTTTCCACAATCGGTATTTTCTCCGGGCCGACGATGACAAACCCCATTTTTGCGCTGATTGCATTGAGTTTTCTGGCTTTGATCTTGTTTGGTTTGTACTGGTATTTTGAAAACTGGCGCAACGATATTTATCGTTTGACCAGCAATATGGTCATCGATCTGGCCAAGTTGCCGTTGGGATTCGGATCGAGTCGTACCGAAGCCGCTTTAAGCAATGTGCAGAACGTTACAGCTTTGCAGCCAAACCTGCTGTCGACGTTGTTGCGCTATGGTGAGGTGACGGTGGAAACAGCAGGCGCGTCAGCTAATATTGTGTTCCTGGACGTTGCTCGGCCGAATCAGGTGCAAGCCGACATTTTTCAACGCATACAGCGTGTCCGCAACGACCAGAGTCAGCGTCAGGAAGAACAGCGACGCCGCGAATTCATCACGATGATGGACGTGTTCCGGCAACTCGAAGAACAACGCAATCTGCCCGGTCGCACGCCCAGACCGGAAGAAAGCATCGATGACAGTTACGATGAAGACGTTCAATGGTATTCGTCATGAACGGCTTCTCTCAAAGATGGCACGGTTGAGCTGGATGCGAAACATCCATTTTGCTCTACTGCGAATAACAGATTAAATAGTACAGTTGAGGAAAGAACAAGATTCCATGGCAATACTTGACATTATCACGCCTGAAAATCCTATTTTGCGCCAACCGGCGGAACCGGTTAGCCGCGATCAACTCAAAACGCTACAGCCTTTGATCGACGACATGATTGAGACAATGCGAGCAGCCAACGGCGTTGGCCTGGCTGCACCGCAAGTCGGCCGATCGCTGCGCCTGGCTGTTGTTGAAACTTTGCCGCAGTATGACGATGACGGCGATGAAATTCCCGACTCGCGTGATTTATTCGTGATCGTCAATCCGGAAATTGTTTGGCAATCGCGCAAGGAGGAAGACGGCATCGAAGGCTGCCTGTCGATTCCGGGCTATGTCGGCGAAGTGTCGCGTCACTACGCTGTTCGCGTTCAAACGCAAAATCGCTACGGCAAAAAGCAGCGACTCAAGTTCAACGGCTGGACGGCACGCATTTTTCAGCATGAAATCGACCATTTGAACGGCATCCTTTTTACAGACAAATTGACTGCGCCGGAGAATTACTGGACGGAAGAGGAGTACTACAAGGATGACGAAGAAGAATCGGCCGAAAGAGTAGTTTCGGCCGATTGAAGCAGCTTTTGGGCATGTCTGAACCGACAAAGCACAGTCTGCTTTAATCGATACGCTTTCCACACCCAAGGAACCAGCCAATGGAATTGACCAGACAACAAGTCGAGCAAATCGCGCATCTGGCGCGACTTGATTTAAGTGCAGAAGAAATCACGCTCTATCAAAATCAGCTTTCGGCTATTCTTGATGCCGCCGACAGGCTGACCGAGCTTGATTTGGACGGTGTTTTGCCGACTGCGCGCGCAGTACCCATGCAGAACGTCATGCGACCCGATCGCGTTGAGCCGTCATTGCCGCTCGAAGACGTACTCTACAACACCGACCATCAGGCCAGCGACCAGTTTGTGATTCAGGCAATTCTGGACGACTGAACACCCATACAAGTGAAATGAAAGGGCGCACCATGCCTGCTTCTTCAACTTGAGAAGTACCTGTCTGGAGACGGAGATTTGCGGCGACGTGTAGCCGAAATACAAGACAACAACCTATATGGACATTACCGATTTGACTCTAATCGAACTGCGCGATGCGCTGCGAGCCGGCGCAACCAGCAGCTTCGTAGCTACGCAGGCGATGATCGACCGCATTGTCACTTACGACAATGCATTGTGCAGTTATCTCAACCTCACCGATCAGGATGCATTACAACAAGCCTCCGATGCTGATTCGCGGTTGGCAGACGGTGAGGAATTGCCGTTGCTCGGCGTGCCGATTGCGGTCAAAGACATCATCTGTACCAGCGGCGTCGAAACGACGGCAGGCAGCAAGATTCTCGAAGGGTTCATTCCACCATACGATGCATTTGTCGTCGAAAAGCTCAAAGAAGCGGGTGCGGTCATCCTCGGCAAGACCAACACCGATGAATTCGCGATGGGTTCGTCGACTGAGAATTCGGCTTATGTGACGACGCATAATCCATGGGATGTTTCCCGTGTGCCGGGTGGCAGCAGTGGCGGCAGCGCAGCAGCAGTGGCAGCACGGCTGGCTTATGGCGCGTTGGGCACGGATACGGGCGGTAGCGTACGCCAGCCGGCGTCGTTTTGCGGCGTGGTCGGTTTGCGCCCGACGTATGGTCGTGTGTCGCGCTGGGGTGTGATTGCGTTTGCATCGTCGCTGGATCAGGTGGGCACTTTCGGCCGAAATGTCGCAGATTGCACGGCACTGTTCCAGGTCATCACCGGCCATGATCGCCGCGACAGCACCTCGCTCGATGTGCCCTACGAGAATTTCGAGGCAGTGTTGACCGGCGACGTCGCCGGCTTGCGCGTCGGCATTCCCCAAGAATATTTCATTGCGGGCATTGAGCCGGAAGTGGAAGCTGCCGTGCGCACGGCTATTGATAAACTGGCCGAATTAGGTGCAGAAATTGTCGAAATCAGCTTGCCGCATACCGAATACGCCCTACCGGTCTACTATTTGATTGCGCCTGCCGAGGCGAGCGCCAATTTGGCTCGCTACGACGGGGTGCGTTACGGGCCACGCCTTAAAGCTGACGATATGATCGCCACAGTCAAAAAGACGCGCTCGCTGTTTGGCGCGGAGCCGAAGCGACGCATCATGCTGGGCACGTACGCACTTAGCGCGGGCTACTACGATGCTTACTACGGTCGTGCGCTCAAAGCCCGCACGCTGATCAAAAATGATTTCAAGCGGGCTTTTGAACAGGTGGATGTGATCGCGACGCCGACCAGCCCGACTACGGCGTTCAAAATCGGCGCAAAGGTCGATGACCCGTTGAGTATGTATTTGAGTGACATTTTCACCTTGTCGTTGAACCTGAGTGCGAGCTGCGGTTTGTCGCTGCCGTGTGGTTTTGACAGCAATGGGCTGCCAATTGGCTTGCAATTGATCGGCGACACACTGCAGGAGGCGACTATTCTCAACGCCGCGTATGCGTATGAACAAGCTACAGACTGGCATGAACGCGCACCTGTTCTGCCTGAGTCAAGTAGTGAACAGTAATCAGTGAACAGTGGCGAGTAAACAGAAAAACCTTTCATTGCCCACACGACTGAAACATCATGAAAACCATCATTCTTCTCGCCGGATTTGGCACGCGGATGCGGCCTCACACCTGGAGTCGGCCGAAACCACTCATCAAAGTCGCCGGTAATACCATTGTCGGCCATTTGCTCGATCACATGCGTGTGTTGCTCAACGATGATGTCATTTTCGTCGTCGGCTATAAAGGTGACATGATCGAAGCGTGGATTCGGGACAATTATCCCGAATTGAACGCGCATTTTGTCGTGCAGGAAGAGGCACTGGGGCAGGCACATGCCGTGTCTCTGTGTCGTCCGTTTCTGCAAGACGATGACGAAGCGATTGTGGCGTTTGGCGATGGAATTGTGCGTGGGCCGTTTGCACGCTTTCAGGAGATTGCAGGCGTATCGGCCGATGTGGTGCTCACGGTGCAGGAGGTTGAAGACCCGCGCAAATTCGGCGTGGTGGCGCTGACACCACAGGGAACCGTCGCGCAATTCATCGAAAAACCTCCCGATGACCGCTTCAAACTGGTCGCCGCCGGCATCAATTGGTTCCGCAGCAGTCGCCACCTGTTGAGCGCCGTCGATGCCGTGATGGCAAGCGAACGCCAGACTTTGGGTGAATATTTCATGGCCGATGTCTATTCTGAAATGCTGGAGCGCGGCGTGACGATGCGCGTGATGCCCGTCAATTACTGGTATGATGCGGGCAATCCTGAAAACATCCTGGATACCAACCGCCATTTATTGGGCCTGGGCGTCGGCACGACGTCCGATGCGATGGAATGGGGGTATGGTGACGGATACACGGTTGTACCGCCGGTGTTTATCCACGAATCGGCCGAAATTGAGTCTAGCATCATTGGTCCGTTTGCCCATATCGACGCCGGTGCGGTGATTCGCAACAGCGTCATCAGCAACAGCATCATCGATCCCGGCGCAACAGTCGACACGGCCATTCTCGATCAGGCCCTCGTCGGCGAAAATGCCACCGTGACCGGTAAAGGACGCGCCCTGTTCATCGGTGACAACGGCCAAATCACACTGTAATTACTTTGCGTCTGCGCGTCTTTGCGTGCATTTCACTCTTAAGTTGAGGAACGCTCTACTATGAACCGCTACATTTCCCGACAAGTCGCCGCCGCGCCGCCATCCGGCATCCGCAAATTCTTCGACATCGCCGCCACGATGAAAGATGTCATTTCGCTGGGTATCGGCGAACCCGATTTCATCACGCCGGATCCGATTTTAGAGGAGGGCATTGCGTCGCTCCGGCGCGGCGAGACGCAGTACACATCGAACAGCGGCACAATGGAGTTACGCGAGGCAATCAGTCGCTACATCGGCCGATTGTACGGCGTCCGTTACGATGTCGAAAGCGAAATCATCGTCACCGTCGGCGTCAGCGAAGCGATGTATCTGGCAATGACCGCCGTTCTCAACCCCGGCGACGAAGTGATCATTCCGGAGCCGTGCTTTGTCTCATACGCGCCCGAAGTGTCCTTTGCCGGTGGCGTGCCCGTGACGGTGCCGACCTATTTCAGCGATCAATTTCAGGTGACCGGGGCAGCCGTCGAAGCGGCGATCACGCCGAAAACGAAGGCGATTCTGCTCGGTTATCCCAATAACCCAACCGGCGCGGTCATGACCCACGAACGCATGTTGGAAATCGCCGCCGTCGCCGAACAGCACGACTTGCTCATCATTTCCGACGAAATCTATTCGCGGCTGGTTTACGGCGTCGATCACACGTGCGTTCCGGCGCTGCCCGGCATGCGCGACCGCACCATTTTGCTCAACGGTTTCAGCAAGAGCCACGCGATGACCGGTTGGCGGCTCGGATTTGCCTGTGCGCACCCCGATATTCTGGGTGCGATGCGCAAGATTCACCAGTACACGATTATGTCTGCGCCGACGACGGCGCAGGCGGCGGGTGTTGTAGCATTGGATTCGGCCGATAATCACGTCGAGCGGATGCGCCGGGAATACGATCGCCGTCGTCGCCTGATCGTCGATGGCTTCAACACGCTCGGCCTCGACTGTTTTGAGCCGCGCGGCGCATTTTACGCCTTTCCCAATATCACCAAATCGGGCATGACCAGCGACCAATTCGCCTGGACATTGCTCGAAGAAGAAGAGGTGGCGACGGTTCCCGGCGATGCCTTTGGGGCCAGCGGTGCCGGTTTTGTCCGCGCCTCCTACGCCACCGCCTACGAAAAAATCGAAGAAGCCCTCAACCGCATTGAATCATTCATGCGGCGACACGGCTGAACCTGACGTAGGGGCGACCCATGGGTCGCCCCTACCTGAATCAATATGACTGAATACGAAGGCGTTATTGGACTCGAAGTCCATGCTGAATTACTGACTGAATCGAAGATGTTTTGCGGCTGTCGCGTTGTCGACAGCGTCGAAGAAGACCCCAATCGGGCTGTCTGCCCCGTTTGTCTGGGCATGCCCGGCATGTTGCCGGTGCTCAACCGGCGTGCGGTCGAATACGCGATGCGTGTGGCGCTGGCGCTCAATTGCACCATTCACCCGCACAACATTTTTGCCCGCAAGAATTATTTTTACCCTGATCTGCCCAAGGCATACCAGATTTCGCAGTATGAATTGCCGCTGGCAACCGGCGGGTGGCTCGAGATTGAGCCGGAGTTGGGCGTAGTGCGCCGCATTGGTGTTCGTCGCGTGCATATGGAAGAGGACACCGGCAAGCTGACGCACACGGAAAACGGCGGATCGCTGGTCGATTACAATCGCTCCGGCGTGCCGCTGCTCGAAATCGTCAGCGAACCGGATCTGCATTCGGCCGAAGAAGCATACGTCTACGCGACGAAATTGCGCCAGATTTTGCGTTATCTGGATGTCAACTCGGGTGATTTGGAGAAAGGTGTGCTGCGCGTAGAACCAAATATCAGCATTCGGCCGAAAGGCACTGATCAACTCAACACCCGCACCGAAGTCAAAAACCTCAATAGCTTCCGCATCTTGTTCCTGGCAACCGAATATGAGCTAGAGCGTCAGGCAAACGTATTGGACAACGGCGGCGAAATTGTGCAGGAGACACGTGGCTGGAACGAAGCAGACAAGCGCACATTCAGTCAGCGCATCAAGGAAGATGCACACGATTATCGCTATTTCCCCGAGCCGGATTTGCCGCCACTACACATCGACGACGCCTGGATCGAGCGTGTTCGCGCCGAACTGCCGGAGCTGCCCGACGCCAAAATTGCACGTTACCGCAATGATTGGGGCCTGTCGCGCTATGATGCCGAGTTGCTCGCCGACGAAAAAGTGACGGCAGAATGGTTTGAAGCCGCCGTCGCTGCCGGTGGTGAGCCGAAGGCGATTGCCAATCTGCTGCTCAACAATCTGTTCAAGCTGATGAATGAGTCCGGCCAGTCGCTTGACGAGATCGACGTCTCGCCGGAAGGGTTGGTGGCGCTGACGGAACTGGTCGAACAGCAGACAATTAACAACAATATTGCCAAGTCGGTGCTGGTGGAGATGTTTGAGACAGGTGATTCGGCCGAAACGATTGTCAGGGCCAAAGGCCTGGCGCAAGTATCCGATAGCGACGCCATTCTCGCCGCTGTCCAGGCAGCCATCGACCAGAATCCGGCACAGGTGCAGCAATACCTCGACGGTAAAGACAAGCTCATGGGCTTTTTTGTCGGTCAGGTGATGCGTGCCATGAAGGGCAAAGCCAACCCCGGCGTCGTCAATCAACTGGTTGAGCAAGAACTGGATGCGCTCAAGTAGTCACAACACGAAGAAACCGAGTTTTTTGGAAAAACTCGGTTTCCGGCATATGAAGGTAAGCACATGACAGAAATCGCCATCATGATTGAAGGGCAGGACGGTCTAAACTGGACGAGCTGGCAGCGCATCGTGCGCACAGTCGAAGACGCCGGTTTTGCCGGTCTCTACCGTTCCGACCATTACACCAACGCCAATCCGCCGGATAAGGATTCGCTGGAATTGTGGGTATCACTGACGTGGCTGGCCGACAACACCGAGCGCATCGAATTTGCGCCGCTGGTGTCGCCCGTCTCGTTCCGCGATCCGACGATGACGGCGCGTATGGCGACGGCCGTCGACGATTTGTCCGGCGGACGGCTGTCACTGGGCGTCGGCGCGGGCTGGCAAGTGCGCGAACATACCAATTTCGGCTGGGACCTGTTAGACATTCCTGAGCGCTTTGCCCGTTTTGAGGAAGGGCTGGAAGTGATCACGCGGCTGCTGCGCAATGATGAACCATCCAGCTTTGAAGGTAGCTACTACACCTTGAAGGATGCGATTATGTTGCCGCGACCGGCGCGAGCAGGTGGCCCGCCGATTTTGATTGGCGGCAACGGCCCCAGACGGACGCTGCCGCTGGTGGCCCGTTTTGCGGATGAATGGAATGGCGTTTTTATTCCGCCGGAGATTTTTGCGGAACGCAGTGCGCGGCTCGATGCGTTGCTCGACACTCAGGGACGTGAACGCAGCAGCGTGCGCCGTTCGTTGATGACGGGCCTGGTTTTCGGCCGAAACGAAGCCGATCTCGCACATAAGGCCGGTCTATACGGCGGCTCAACCGTCGAACGACTGCGCAGCGGGGGCCTGATGGTCGGTAGCGCCGCTGAAATTGTCGACCATATCGGCCGCTATGCCGCAGTTGGGGTGCAGCGCCTCATGTTACAATGGCTCGACCTCGACGATACAGACGGATTGGAACAATTCGCCGCTTCTGTGCTGCCACAGCTAAACTGATTGCACCATGCCCAAACGCTACACCTGGGGATCGCCCCGCTTCACCACACTCATCGACAACGGGTCACCGGATAACCGGCTCGATGTCGCGATCATGGGCGACGGCTATGCGGAAGCCGACATGCCGCTGTTTTACGCCGACGCTGACAAAATCGTCGCCGAATTCCACGCCGTCGAACCGATGGCGAGCTACATCAGGCATTTTAACTTCCATCGCGTCGATGTCATTTCGCGCCAATCGGGTATCAATGACCGGTGGCAAGATCCGCCGGTTTCAGTGCAGAGTGCTTTGGGCGCACGTTTTTCGTTCATTGCCGAGCGCCGCCTGGTCGGACCCGATCCATGGGTGTGGCACGTCGCCAATCAGTCCGGTGTCCCGTGGGACAGCGTACTCGTTGTCTGCAATACGCCGCGTCGGGGCGGGGCGACGTTGTTCACGATGGGTGTCGGCTATGCGTCGCGCAACTCGTATGATTTTCCGCGCATCATGATTCACGAGGCGGGCCACTCCATTGCCAAATTGATGGACGAATACACGGGCGAACTGCCCGATTTGACGCTTTTTGCCGGGCGGTCGCTGCCCAATTTTCTGCCGTTTGCCAATATCACGACCAACGGCAAAAAGCCTAAGTGGAAAGTGTGGGTGGATGAGGAAACGGCATGCCCTACGCCCGGTGCAGACCAATGCGCGCCAGCAACCGTCGGCGCATTTGAGGGAGCCGGGTACACGAATTACGGCGTCTATCGGCCGACAGTCGATTGCATTATGAAGCGGCATTATGCGCAGTTCTGTCCGGTGTGTCGCGAGCAGTGGATCAAGCGCATTTATCGCAAAAGCACCATTGCAGACTCATTTGCGCCGGCAGAAGAAAGCTTGCATGTACCGCATGGAGCGGAGATTCGGTTTGAGGCAGATGTTATTCGGCCGAAATACATCCACACGACCTGGCGCATCAAGCAAAAAGGACAGCGCGGCTGGCTGACGGCACAGGAAACCGACGATTACGAACCCTTCACTTTGCAGTTGCCCGCCGCCGCCCGCGGTCGCACCCACTGGCAAATTGCGTGCACGCTGGAAGACCATCATCCGTGGTTGCGCAAACCCGATGTCATCCAGGCGACGCGCCAGGCCCGTCAATGGCGACTGGTCGCGGAATTATGACGTGGAGGCAAGGTGACGCGGCGCTATCCGTGTTGCCTCTCTGCTGCTCGCTCAGCGCCAGCCATGCTCCGGATCACGCTCTATACCAAAGAAGATTGCACGTTATGTGACATGGTCAAGGTGCAACTGCGCATGTTCCGGCGCATGTACCCGCACGAGTTGACGGAAGTCGATATTGCGCAGGATCACGAACTGCTCGTGCGTTACCGGTTTCAGATTCCGGTGTTGGAAATTGACGGCGGTCACGCCGACACGGGCAACGCCATTGTCCTCAAGGCACCCATCAGTACGGTCGATCTGGCTACAGCGCTGCGTTCAGCGTCCGGCATATCGCCGTAGGTTGCCTCGATAGCCTTGCCTGTACACCTCTGCCATTCAGCTTAAATTCATCTATTGTTCCATGAGAGAAAAGCTGACACCGATATTTTTCGCCAGAGTCCAGTTTCAGATACACAAACGGTTCGAATTATTGGTTTTCGATAGCAGTAGCAAAAGCCCTGTTGCAACTATTACTGCTTGACTTTGAATGCCGGATTTTCGGCCGAAACGTGCCAATTGTCCGACAACCGAGTATAACTATTGCATCTGTCCAGACCAGTACGAGACCAAAAACAACTTCATATGGCACGTAATACGCAGAACGCCAACAACTCAGACACACTCGAACAGCAATTGTGGAAAGCCGCCGATAAACTGCGCAAAAATATCGACGCCGCCGAATACAAACACGTCGTCCTCGGCCTCATCTTCCTGCGCTACATCTCCAGCGCCTTTGAGACGCTGCACGCCAAACTGGACGCCGACGAATGGGCCGACCCCGAAGACCGCGACGAATACCGTGCCGAAAACGTCTTTTTCGTGCCGCCGCCCGCACGCTGGTCGTTTTTGCAAGCCAACGCCAAAGACCCCGAAATCGGCAAGAAAGTAGACGCGGCGATGGACGCCATCGAAGCAGAGAACCGGTCGCTGCGCGGCGTGCTGCCCAAAGTGTATGCACGCGGCAATCTCGACCCTACCAACCTGGGCGGCCTCATCGACCTCATCAGCAACATCGCCCTGGGTGTAGCGCGAGAACGCAGCGCCGATGTGTTGGGCCATGTCTTCGAATATTTCCTGGGCGAATTTGCGCTGGCCGAAGGCAAGAAGGGCGGTCAATTCTACACGCCCAAGAGCGTCGTCAAGTTATTGGTGGAAATGCTGGAACCGTACCGGGGGCGCGTCTTTGACCCGTGCTGCGGCTCCGGCGGCATGTTTGTGCAGTCGGAGAAGTTTGTCACGGAACATCAGGGGCGGCTGAACGACATCTCCATTTACGGGCAGGAGAGCAACCTGACGACATGGCGGCTGGCGAAGATGAACTTGGCGATTCGCGGCATCGACAGCTCGCAAGTCAAGTGGAATAATGAAGGATCATTTCTCAACGACGCCCACAAGGATTTGAAGGCCGACTACGTGATCGCCAATCCGCCGTTCAATGACAGCGACTGGAGTGGCGACCTGCTGCGCGGCGATGGCCGCTGGCAGTACGGCGACCCACCCAGCGGCAACGCCAACTACGCCTGGATTCAACACTTTCTTTACCACCTCAGCCCCAGTGGGCAGGCGGGCTTTGTGCTGGCGAAGGGGGCGCTGACTTCCAAGACCAGCGGCGAGGGTGACATCCGGCAGGCGCTGGTGGAGGCGCGGCTGGTGGACTGTGTGGTCAACCTGCCCGCCAAGCTCTTTTTGAACACGCAGATTCCCGCCTCACTCTGGTTTTTGAGCCGCAACCGCTCTGCAGATTTGACAAATCTTCAAGATTTGTCAAATCGCCAACGTAGCCGGCGCGACGAGATTTTGTTTATCGATGCCCGCAACCTGGGCCACCTGATTAACCGGCGCACGCGGGAGTTTAGCGACGAGGACATTGCCCAGATTGCCAACACCTACCACGCCTGGCGCAATGCGCCGCGATCAGAATTGACAAATCTTCAAGATTTGTCAATTCTACCCTACGAAGACATCCCCGGTTTTTGCAAGGCGGCATCGATTGAGCGGGTGCGTGAGTTGGATTATGTGCTGACACCGGGTCGCTATGTAGGCCTGCCGGATGAGGAGGATGACTTCGACTTTGCCGAGCGATTTGCCGAACTGCAAGCAGAACTGGCGGCGCAGTTGGCCGAGGAAAACCGCCTCAATGCGCTGATTCAGGAGAATTTGGCGAAGGTGGTAGTTGACGATTGACGATGCGTGAGTGGCAGGATGTTGTGTGCGCGAGAATTGACAAATCTCCGAGATTTGTCAATTCTGCCATGAACCTTCAAGCGGAATTGGCGGCGCAGTTGGCCGAGGAAAACCGCCTGAATGCGTTGATTCAGGAGAATTTGGCGAAGGTGGTAGTTGACGATGCGTGAGTGTCAGGATGTTGTGTGCGCGAGAATTGACAAATCTCCGAGATTTGTCAATTCTGCCATGAACCTTCAAGCGGAACTGGCGGCGCAGTTGGCCGAGGAGAGCCGCCTGAATACACTGATTCAGGAGAATTTGGCGAAGGTGGTGGTTGACGATGAGTGATTGGCAGAACGTGGCACTTGGAGAAATCCTGGATGTTCACAACGGCTTTGCTTTCAAAAGCAAAGACTTTTTAGAGCAAGGCGTTCCAGTCATAAAAATCAAAAATGTAAAACCGAATACGATTTTACTGGACACTTTGAGTTATGTATCCGAGGAACTAGCCAGTCAAAAATCAAGGTATCTGATCAAACCAGATGACATTTTGATAACAATGTCAGGGAATCGTTTTGACGGCTCACCTGAAACTTGGGTGGGAAAAGTTGCCCTTTTCAAAATAAAGGGAACCTATCTATTAAATCAACGAGTCAGCTGTCTGCGTGTTGATAGGAAGCTAGCGTTGCCAGAGTTTATCGCTTACCTGCTATCGTCTTGGCACTATCAAGTTTATTTTATCAATCATGCCAATAGCTCGGGCGGGCAAGCTAACATCTCCCCAACGATTGTTCAAGAAGTAGAAATTGACCTGCCCAGCTTGGAAGAACAAGAAGGAATCACGGCCGTTCTTTCCTCCCTCGACGACAAAATAGACCTCCTCCACCGCCAAAACAAAACCCTCGAAGCCCTCGCCCAAACCCTCTTCCGCCACTGGTTCATCGACGGCGCTGAGGATGATTGGGAAGAACGGCCGTTGGATGAAATAGCAGTTTATCTAAATGGCCTTGCCTGCCAAAAATATCCGCCAGAAAATGAATCTGACAGGCTGCCAGTTCTCAAGATTAAGGAACTACGAAATGGCATAAGTGACCAGTCAGATTGGGCAACAAACACAGTATCCGAAGAATACATCGTCGAA
>JAMLHW010000021.1 GCA_023954475.1 Anaerolineae bacterium | reverse complement strand
CCGAGCTTGATCCCGACCGTACCTGGGATACAGACTCGATATTTGCCACTTCGGCCGAATGGGAAGCCGAAATGGTCGCCGTCGCAGCAGATATGCCCGCCGCTGGCACATACGAGAACCGACTTGCCGAAGGACCTGACATCGTGCTGGCCTGTTTCGACACGTACTACGGTTTGCAGCAGCGCATCTCTAAATTGCTCGTCTACACTGGCCTCAACAGTTCGGTCGATGCGACCAATCAAGACGTGCAGGCGCAGTTGGAACGTGCACAAAGCCTCTTTGCCCGCTTTCGTGCCTTGACTGCCTATATTCGGCCAGAACTGATGTCGGTCGGCTTTGACACGCTGCGCCAGTGGATGGCGTCCGATCCGCGTCTACAACCTTACAGACACCTGTTTGATCAACTGGAACGGCAACAGGCACACGTCCGTTCGGCCGAAGTTGAATCCCTGCTCGCTGCGGCATCCAACCCGTTCAGCGCCACAGACGCCGTGTTCAGCGCCCTCAATGCAGCCGATCTCACATTTGAGCCGGCTCACGACAGCAGCGGCAACGAACACACCGTTGCCCAAAGCACCATCGACAAGCTGCGCACAAGTGCCGATCGAGAATTGCGCCGCACCACCTACGAAAACTACAATGCGGGCTACCTCGCTTTCAAGAACACGTACGCAGCCAATCTCGCGGGCAAAATCAAGCAAGATGCTTTTTTGGCCAAGGCACGCGGCTACAACTCATCACTGGAAGCATCTTTAGCACCGCAACACATTCCAACCACTGTATTTTTCAACCTGCTCGATGTTTTCAAGCGCAACTTACCGACCTGGCACCGCTATTGGCGCATTCGGCGTGCAGCCCTCGGCTACGACACCTTACACGAATACGACATCAAAGCACCTTTATCGGCCGAACCGCCACAAATCAGGTACGAAGATGCCGTTGACCTCATCTGCGAGGGCATGGCACCTTTGGGCGATGCGTACGTCACACCGTTGCGCCAGGGGGCGCTCAACCAGCGTTGGGTTGACGTCTACCCCAACCGGGGCAAACGACAAGGCGCATTCTCCTGGGGTACACAAGGCACGCATCCGTTCATCATGATGAGCTACAGCGATACCGTTTTCAGCTTGAGTACGCTGGCCCACGAGCTGGGGCATTCGATGCACTCATATTTCACCTGGCAAAATCAGCCGCCACAATACAATCGCTACGGTCTGTTCGTCGCTGAGGTTGCGTCCAATTTCAACCAGGCGCTTGTGCGCGACTATCTGATGCGCACCCATGATGACACTGACTTCCAGATCGCCTTGATCGAAGAAGCCATGTCCAACTACCATCGCTACTTCTTCATCATGCCCACGTTGGCACGGTGGGAGCTGGCAATGCACGAACGCGCAGAACAGGGTCAGTCGCTGACCGCCAACGTCATGATGGAGGAGATGGCTGATTTGTTTGCCGAAGGGTATGGTTCTGATCTGACTTATGAGCGGGAACGGGTCGGCATCACCTGGGCACAATTCGGCCACATGTACTCGAATTTTTATGTCTACCAGTATGCCACCGGCATTGCAGGCGCACACGCACTGGCGCACGGTGTACTCGCCGGTGAACCGGGCGCGGCCGATCGCTATCTGGACTTCCTGAAAGCCGGCAGTTCGGGCTATCCGCTCGACGTATTGCGCACGGCGGGCGTCGATTTGACCGCGCCGGAACCGGTAGAGCAGGCGTTCACCGTTTTGTCAGACCTCGTTGACAAACTGGAGCAATTGGTAAGCGCATGATTCGGCAACAACGACTGCTGAACTGGCGTCGCTTTGGCGCGTTTGGAATAATCGCATTACTCGCTTTGGCTGTGCTGGCAGCATGCAGTGTAGAAACGTCACCAGCGCAGGTGGGCTCTGCAACTGGAGCCATCGATTCGGCCGAATCCGTGGCAATCCAGGCTCTTGATCCCGATGATCCCAACCGCGCCTACACATCAGCCAACGTGAATGAAATCGGCACGGCGGGCGACATCCAGTTCATCAACTCATTTGCTACCTGGTGAAGTACCTGACGACGCAATAAGCCTGTCGTGCACAGGCTTGAAGATGCTTATGCCGGTCAGGTGACATTCTTCCACCTCGATGTCGACATGCCTGCATACGATGAAGCGCGGCAACAAGTCGGTGTGACTGGGCGCAGCCAGTATTTCTTACTCGATACTGACGGCAATGTCGCGGCACGCTGGTTTGGACCAATCGACTTTGAGCAAATTTCGGCCGAGATCGACATCCTACTCCAACAACAATGACCCAGGAACCGGATTTCACACAGAAATCCGGTTTTTCATTGCAATACATCACCGCTACCATGACAATTGACGCCTGATTCTATGCGCTCCGTCATCTTGCCTGACCCATGTGGCAAGACTTATAATTCAGTAAATGCACGCAAGCACAAATCAAACAAATTCGGTCCGAGGCAGAGAACATCAGTGAGCATTCACGCTCCCAACACACTTACCAGCTACGAGACCGCCGTGCGAGATTTCACCGATGCCCGCAAGCGCGAAGCGTTTCGTCGCATTATCAATCGTGTCACTGGCGAATCAGACGAATTGCTGTCTTATAACGAAGTACGACAGCAACTGCTCTCAGACAGCGAAGCGCTGATCGAGGGCGGTGTCCAGGAAATCCCACTCGCCAGTATCGTGGGCAGCGTCGGTCGTTATAAAGATTTCACACGCGATTTTTTACCTAAACGAGATAGCGACAAAGAACGCTGGGCGCGGGTACGTGCTTCGGTCATCGACATGCGCGGCTGGTCACCCATTGAGGTGTATCAAATCGGCGAAGTGTATTTTGTCAAAGACGGCAATCATCGCGTTTCAGTTGCCCGCCAAATGGGTGTCCCGACCATAACCGCCAACGTCACCACAGTCAACACCAATGTCGACTTGAAACCAGACGACAATCCCGGCGAAGTCATCGCCAGAGCCAATTACGCCGCGTTTTTGGAACGCACGCAACTGCAAGTGCAGCGGCCTGAAGCAGATTTATCGATGACATTGGCCGGTGGCTACCGTGAGTTACTGCATGAAATTGAGACATACGGGCGTATCGCGGAGCAGAAAGCCGGCAAGTCGCTTTCGGCCGAATACAAAGCTGCGCAATGGTATGACAATGTCTATATCCCCGTCATCAATTTGATGCGGGAACAAGGGCTGACCCATACCTTTTCTCGCCGCACCGAAACTGACCTATACGTCATGCTCACCGAACACCGCGAAGAGTTGGAAGATGAACTGGGACTGACCATCGATTCAGAAACCGCTGCCGTTGAATGGGCTGATCAACAGCGCGAGGAGGCACAATCGCCCGTCATTCGCCTCGGTAAGCGGCTGCGTGATGCCGTCATTCCCAACAATCTGGAAGACGGACCGGAACCAGGTTTATGGCGGCAGACTTTCCGGAAACGCCAACGGCTGTTCCGCACCATCCTCGTTGCACTCGAAGGCATTGAGGCGGATGAACAAACGCTGGCACATGCCCTGAAAGTGGCCAAATGGGAAAAGGCACACGTCAACGGCATCCATCTCGTCAACTACAAACATCAGGAGTCTGATAATCCGCACGAGCCGGTTGCCGAACTGTTCCAGGCTGAGTTAGCCGGCAGCAACATTAAAGGTGATTTGACCCTGGTTTCGGCCGATATTGAGTGTACGCCTATTATCGACCTGGCTCGCTGGTCCGATCTCGTCGTGGTCAGCTTGACCAATCCCCCAGGCCCGAACATGGGCGGGCGACGCGGCAATCAGTTCATTCGTCTGATTCAGCAAAGCCCGCGACCGATACTGGCCGTTCCTGGTGTAACAACAGGCGCCGAATCCACACTGAGTCACGCGCTCGTTGCCTATGACGGCAGTCCCAAAGCGGATGAAGCCCTGTTTATGGCCTGCTATGCGGCACAAAAATGGGGAACGGCTCTGACGGTGCTCACGGTGGAGACAAATCACACGTCAGCGGAAGCGTTGGCAGCAGCGCAGGAATATCTCGATGGCTGCGGTGTCCGCGCAATCTACGAGCTTCGTGAGCAGCACATTGCCGATGCGCTGCTGGACGTATCGGCCGAATCAGATTGCGATTGGCTGATCATGGGCGGATTTGGTTTTCGGCCGATGAAACATCTCATGCTCGGCAGTACCGTGGATCGCATGCTGCGCGAGTTCCGCTACCCGATGTTGATCTGTCGCTGACGGCTTTGAATTGAGAGAGAGACATTGTGCAGTGCTAAACGTTACGGTTAAACGGTGCGTCGTCATCGGCGCAACCATCTGCGTCACACTGTTTTGCGGCTGGCTGGCGTTTTCTGCAATAGCACAGCCGGTAGTTAGCGAACCAAACTCCGTTGCGATACCGCCACCCACACACAGCGGTACACTTCCCATTCCCCCGTTACAAACCGGACAGTTGATCGACGGCGTTCGCACGTACGATCTCGAAATGATTACCGGTACAACCGAGTTCACGCCTGGCATCGGCACGCCGACCATGGGTTACAATGGCACGTTTCTCGGCCCCACCCTCGTTTTGACACGTGGCGAATCGGTACAACTCAATGTAACCAATCACATCGGCGCACACACAACGACACATTGGCACGGCTTGCATTTGCCCGCCATCATGGACGGTGGCCCACACCAGGGCATTATGCCCGGTGCAACGTGGTCGCCCACCTTTACCATGCTCAACCGGGCGGCGCTGTACTGGTTCCATCCCCATCCTCACGCCAGCGGTGCAGTCGATCCGAACGGCACGGGAGCGCAAGTTTACAATGGGCTCGCCGGCCTGATGATTGTCCGGGATGACACGAGCATCGCGTTGGATTTGCCCAAAACATATGGCATCGATGATTTTCCGCTGATCGTTCAGGATCGCGGCTTCAACCCGGACGGCACATTTCGCCATTTTCCCAGCCCGACCGGTCCGTTTTTCCGCAAAGGTGATGTGTTTCTGGTCAATGGCGCGATTTCACCGACAATGATCGCGCCTGCCCAAATGGTAAGGTTGCGCATCCTCAATGCATCCAACACGCGCATCTATAATTTCGGCTTCAGCGACAACCGCACATTTTTCCAGATCGGCTCGGATGGCGGTTTTCTAGAAACACCGACACCGCGATCGCGCTTGCTGTTAGCACCCGGTGAACGCGCCGAGATCGTCGTCGATTTTGGCGGCGATGAGGGCAGTTCGGTCGAGTGGATGGCATACAATTCCGGTGTCGGCACCACCTATGTGCCGCCTTTCATTCAGGACGAGTACGATACGACTGATTTTGCCATTTTTACCATCGATATTGGTCCACCGACGCCAAATCCGGTAACAGCATTGCCGGGCAATTTGACAACCATTGACCGCTTTTCGGCCGAAGATGCTGTCAATTCCGACACACCGCGTCAATTCGTATTGCAGGCTGGTGCCATGATCAATGGCGTCAAAATGGATATGGATGTCATCAACGAATACATTCGCCTGAATGACATCGAAATTTGGGAAATAACCAATACATCGGTCTTTGCCCATCCGTTCCACGTGCACGATGATGCCTTTCAAATTTTGAGTCGGAACGGGGTTGCTCCGCCGGCGCACGAAATGGGTTGGAAGGATACTGTGATCGTCAAGCCGGGCGAAAATGTCAAGCTGATTCGGATTTTTGAGGATTTCGCCGACTCAGATTTGCCCTACATGTATCACTGCCACCTGCTTGAACACGAGGACGCCGGCATGATGGGGCAATTTGTGGTTGTGGAGGATTTTCTGGAACCGGATTTGCAGGCCGAAGCGCTAGCAGGTACGACAGTTGTCTTTACGCACACGCTGACACATCCAGGTAGTGGTGCAGACGCGCAGTTTGCCTTAGAAGCGGCATCGGACGCAGATTGGGAAGTGACTATCGATCCGGCGACGCCTGTTTTACTGGCGGCGCGACAATCGCAAGAAGTGACATTGTCGGTCTCGGTGCCGATTTCGGCAACGGTGGGCACGATTGACACGTCATTATTGGTCGCAACGATTATCGGCCGACCTGACATCACCGCTGCAACAGCCGATACAATAACCATTGTCATGCCCGAACCAACACCGACGAGCACAGCAACGTCTACAGCAACACCCACACCGACGAACACGGCAACGCCCCAGTCCAGCCCAACACCCACGCCGACAGGTAACCCAACTGCATCACCAACACCCACATCAACAGCGACTTCAACGCCGACAATGACAGCAACGCCGCTGCCTACAACGACCAGTACTGCTACGGCAACGCCAACGACTGTTCCGAATGTGCCGACGAATACGCTATTTTTACCAATTGTGATGCGTTGACAGGGAAATGAACGCGTTTCGGCCGAAAACAGTTGCACGCGACACTAGTTTTATGGCATCATATAGAAAAGGCTGATCGCAAACAGGGAGCATCAGATGATTCACATCCAAGATATATCCGATTCCGTTGAAAACCCGGTTTGCAATCGTGCCTGTCAGCCTGTATGGAAAGAAGCATCACCAACTCGAGCCGCAGCAGCCAAACAAATTCTACTCAACTCCCTCTTCGGCAATAAACAGCCGCAACCCCCTCAAAACGTCACTCCCAAACCTATCTGCACAACCGTAACACGCCGCGAAACTTACTGGTGACGGCTGCCGTTAACCGGTTACGGGCAACCTCTCGCCTGCTACCTCGGTGCTGATGCGCATTAATCCTGACCATTCCCCAATATCAACTCACAAAGTTCCTCCACAGACTTCGACCCCGTCTGAAAAAGCATAGGCAGCGAAAATCTGGCTGTTTCTTCTCTTATCCAGGTGTTAAACCACAGACTGCGTGCCAGAAAATTATCAAACATCTGTTTCGGGTTTGGGGAGCCGTGCAACCAGTCAGCATGCTCTCTTTCGCGCTCTTCCAGAACTGCTTCGGACGCAACTAGCCAACCAGCCCAGACAGTATCCAGTTGCAGTTGTGCAACCTTGCTGGGCCATAAATGCCAGCCGTCGATCACAACCGGTGCACCAAAGCCGGCATGTTTGCGAATGACAGGCTCGATGAATTGCCAGGCAACTTCGTGCTGTCGTAAAGCATCCTCTTTGAGTTTTGCAACGGGCGTATTCGTAAAGTAATCGAGATGTGATGTTTGCCACATCAGATGCAGTCCAGGATGTGTTGCCGGCGTTGTAACAGACTGGACAGCGGTGACAAGATCATCGATTGTCAAAGAAGAAATACCGAGTCTTGCCGCTAACGCTGTTCCCAATGTCGTTTTTCCCGCACCGGGTGCGCCACCGATCAAAAACACTTTTGGACTCATCTGCTTTGCTTCTCCACTGCTCTTGCAAATAATCTCGCCGCCGTGCCTGGCATCTAGCCGGATTCACCGGTGAATGCACTTACAAGCTATCGTGAACGCTTCATACTGCCAGGTGACGCTTGACGACAATCAGTGTGATATCGTCAAACTGCGGTGCGTCTCCGACGAACTCTTGAATTGAGTCGATAATCGCCACCTTTGTCGCCTCTGCATCACAATCAAAATCATTGGCGACGGCCAACAGACGATGCTCTTCAAACAACGCATCATTTGCGTCCTGCGCTTCCGGCACCCCATCCGTATACATGAGCATGATGTCGCCCGGCAGCATCTTCACAGAGCCTTCCTCCCAATCCAGTTCATCTACCATGCCAACCGGAATACCGGTTTCTCCAAGTGAATCTACCGACCCGTCAGCAGCACGCATAATGAACGTCGGATTATGCCCAGCATTGCAATATGTCATGTCACCTGAAACCGTATCGAGGATTCCGTAGAAAGTCGTCACAAATTGCGTCGAACTGGTATCCTGCAGAATGCGATCGTTGGCTTGTTTGATCACCTGCGCCGGACTGTAGTCGCCTTGCATGGCAAATGTGCGCATAACAGTACGGCTGAGAGCCATATACAAGGCTGCCCCTGTGCCTTTATCAGCCACATCGGCGACGATAATGCCCAACCGCCCGTCTTCGAGCGGAATGAAGTCGTAGAAATCACCGGAACACTGCCTTGCTGGTATTAACGTTGCCGCAATGTCCCACGCAGGAACCTGCGGCACGGTATCCGGCAGGAAGCTGTGCTGGATGCGAGCGGCGACGTCTAGTTCGTGGGCCATGCGTTCATTTGCCAACGTCTGTTCAAATGCCTCGGCACGTGCAACGGTCGACGCAATCTGGGCTGCGAGTGACTGGATTGCGGGCACAAAATTGTCGATTTTTTCTCGATCGCGTCGTACGAGTGCATACACGCCACCGATTATTTCGGCCGAATCGTTTTCAATCGGCACGACCACACCATCATGCACTGTCATCCCGCCCGTCGTTTCCACAACCACAACATCATCGACAGCAAAATGCGGCGTTTCAGTGGCCGCCAATTGAGCCCGAACAGTCTCAGACTTCGGCAAACGCTCTCCAGCAACAGGCAACAACTGCTTGTCGGGGTTGAGCCAGATTTCAATGCGGCCACCCGGCACCATCCGTGGCGCCTGCTCCGCGAGAACAGCACGCAACGCATCATCATCATTGGGCGGTACTGCAATCAATGCACGGCCCAACTCCTCCAACACAGCCAATTCACGCGAACGCTGTTCAGCACGCTCAATGGATCGCGTCAACTGATTAGCCAGCAAACCGGCAAACAATACGCCACCGGCAAAGAACAAGTAAATGAAAAAACCAACGTTAGTGTAGATCAATGCGCCTAACAACGAGAAAACCGCCATCGTTGTCGATAAACCGGAACCCACCACGCTAGTCCGAATTAAATCCCTGACATCGGGCATCGGCAGTGTGGACTGGTCAAAAAAGCGTCTCAAATACCGGGTCGTCAGCAAAGGCACGGGAAAAATGATATAGGTCGGTAATAGTCCAGCCACCAGCGTCGCTGCCAACGCGGGAATTAACGCTTCCACCGTTATTGGTCCATATGGATGTGTTCCGCCAAGCACATTAAACACAACCAAACCGAGCAGCGAAGCGAGTAAACTGGACGCCATCTCGATAATCGTTTCAGTGGCTAACTGGGTGCGAGCCGGCATATTAGCTTCCACACGCCGTGTAAACACGTAAACGATAAAACTACTGATAACAAACAGCCACAGCGCCGTTGGCCCAAAAACCAGCACTGCCGACCAGACGATCACAAAGTCAAACGATCCCATCAACGAGACCGATCCACCTGCTGCGACACTTAGTTGAAAACGAAAACGACTGCGCGTAAACAAAAGCAACAGAATCAACAAAACCAGCAGATCGGGCGTTTCATTCTGAACGAGTAAAAATTCCGTCTCTGATACCAGCCACACCAAACCAAGGAGCAGCAAAGGTAGCGCAAAAACGGCGATGACAAAATTAGTAAAAATCGGAATTTGTTCGCGAAGCGGCGCGTTGCGGTACGTAGGTGAGCGGTTAACCAACAAGTTGTGCAGTCGACTGTCTTCCATTCTCATTCCATTGTTCCTCGCTACATGGTGTGCTGAATGTGTTGATGAGAAAGCTGGTTGTCTTGCAAGACGAGCTGTAGATGGCAGAGCGCGCATTCGGCCGAAACCAACGTCTTGCAGCAACAAAACCATTGTACCATCAGATGACAGGCTAGCGACGACGGGTCGATCGGTGATAGGCCGCGCTTAATTCATGCAAAATTGGATGACAACAGACGATCAAATCAGCCAGGCGCTGCGCCGTTGCCTTCTGAAACGCTGCCGTTAAAGGCTGCTCAGGCAACAATTCATACACTTTTGCCCAGCCTCGGTCCCATTGTTCCGCCTCAACACCAGCACCAATCTCATGCTGGATTTCCAAAAGATGGCGCTGAAATCCCTGCAGGAAAAACTGATTTAGTGCCTTATCCTTCGACTCAAAATGTAATCCCAATTCAAGGCTATGTTGGCGGCTGACGCGTGACACTTCGTAATGTATTCGGCGATCGTTATCGTAAAATTGAATGATCCAGCGAAATGGTTGCTGGGCATGAAGGCGCGTGAAACCATTCGGCAACGCGGCAACTAGATAGGGCGGCAGTGTCTTGATGAACGCCGTGTAGCTCATGGCTGTCATCGGCCGATTGTACCTGCGACAGACGGCGAAGTCGGCAGGGAATCGAGCCACTGCAACCAGAGCACAGAATCACTTCCGCCGTATGTCGCAAGTTGACGGAATTTGGCGTGCAATTCGGCCGAATTGAGCCGATTGTCCGGATCACCAAGCGGAAAATGCACCGTTTGCTCAAATTCAGTGCCATTGATATTGACTACACGAATTCTGCTAGGCCATTGTAGGGGGTAACAGGCATCAAATGCCGTATCAAGCACCAGAGTAATGCGTGGCAACAAGGCGCGTATGGTCGGATCGAACCGTGTCTCGGCCGAAAATGCCGTCAGTCCCACAGCACCACGCACCAAAGCTGCCGCAACACAATAGTGCAGACTGAATTTTGCCGCATATGCTGTGCGCGGATCGGGATTATCACACAAATCGAGTGCTGCCTGATATGTTTCAATGTGAATGGCAGCGACAGACGCCACATCAATTGGGCCGCGCATGGCCAACGCCGCATCGATTGCCGGATGCGTGTGCCGACACGATGCATGTGGCTTAATCGAAACGTTTGCTATACGAAGTTCATCGCTACCAAGACCGGCACAAACGACATCAGGATCGGCATCTGGTGCCGTTGCAGCAAAGAAACCGCGCTTGCCCTCCAAAATTTCGCGTGCGCCGGTGAAGCCAGTCGCCGCCAATGTTGCCGCCAAGACACCATTCGCTGCCGCCCGTCCGGCGTGCAGATGCTTGCTCATCGCGCCGTCTGCATTGAATTGCCACAATCCAGCGGCCATGGTGCCTGCATTGCCCAACGCCCATACCAGTTGTTCGGCCGAAAGCCCCAACAACCAGCCAGCTGCTGCTGCCGCACCAAAAACGCCACAAGTTGCCGTGTTGTGAAAGTAGTAGTAATGGCGACTGCCTACCGCTGCACCGATACGACACACCAACTCATAACCGACAATGACGGCGCTGAGTAAGTCGTAGCCTGAAGCGCCAATCTGTTCGGCGACAGCCAGCGCCGCCGGGATGACAACACAACCGGGATGGGTAACGCTGGCGCGATCCAGGTCGTCCATTTCGACGATGTGCGACAATCCGCCGTTGACCAATGCGGCTGTTTCGGCCGAAACACACAATTCACACCCAATGACATGACATGCACCAACCGGTTGCGTAGCAGCATAGTCAAGCAGCATTTTGCCAGGTTCAGTAGCGTAGCCCGCCAAAGCCGAACCCAGCCAATCGGTGACATAATCGCGTGCTATAGCGATTGCTTCCGCATCGAAACCATGCGCTCGATGCGCAACCATCCAATCGGCCAGTTGTTCAGTCAATGAGAAAGACATGGCGTACGTGCGCACTCAGCTCCCGTAAACATCAGGACGTCGATCAGCAAAAATCGGAATTTTACGGCGTACCGCCGCGACCAAATCGAGATCGATCTCGGCCGAAAACAGTCCGGCCACATCGCCCGCCTCCAGCACCGTCTCCCCCCACGGATCGATGACAGCCGAATGGCCGAAAAAATGCGTGTCCCCTACACGTCCGATCCGGTTACATGCCACGACAAACAACTGATTTTCAATCGCCCGCGCGCGCAGCAAGGTGCGCCAATGCATCAGGCGTGGATGCGGCCACTCTGACGGCAGAAAAACGATTTGCACGCCGTCAAGCGCGTAGTGGCGAAATAGTTCGGGAAAACGCAAATCGTAGCAAATGCCTAGTCCAAGCTTGCCCCAGGGCATTTCGGCCGAAACAGCCCTGTCTCCCGCCGCTAAAAACTGCTCTTCCTGCATCAAGCGAAATAAGTGTAATTTGCTGTAAACGGCTGCTGTCGTGCCATCCGGCGTCGCTACAGTGGCCGTGTTGCCGTAGCGCTCCGGCCCCAATACGGACAAAGACGATCCGATGATGGTGAGGCGGTGCTGTCGCGCCAACTGCCGGACAGCAGCAAAAACGCCTTCATCAACTAGGGTCGCGTGTCGTTCTGCCTTTTCAAGATCGTAGGCAGTCGACCACAATTCAGGCAGCACGAGGACATCAGCACCGCGCTGTGCTGCTTCGGCCGAAAATCGCGCAACGTGTGTCAAATTCGCCTGCGGATCGCCAAATACCAGATCAAATTGTGCTAGCGCGATATGCAATTTGCTCATGGAAACCTCGCTCAAGCGTGAATGTAGCAACGAGAAAGACCGGGCGCGACGGTGTTGCGACAACGATCACCTGACCGCATCCGAACTGTGCAGCGCTGGGCGTCCGATTCGGCCGAATCAGAAACAATAGCTTCAGAAACGGCCACTTCCTGTTCATCCGGCAGTGGGAACCGTTCAAAGACCGCAGCTTCCAGTTCATCAGTTGCCTGCCGCAGCATGTCAGCAAACTGGTCGATGTCCGGCATGATGTTGGCACCGGTGGTCGGGCTAATCGAGATTGTGCCGTCATAGCTCAGTACCGTGATGATCAGGCTGATTCCGTCTCCAACCGGTGCCGTGCCCATCACCGCCAACAAGCGCTTGCCGGCAAGGTAAAGCGGTATCTGAGGCCCCGGTACATTGGTGATCACGGCGTTAACAAACGGCCTGTGATGCAGTGCCGTCTGGTAATGCGTGTAGAGTCGTGCCGCTTCATTGGCCAGCGCAAACGGCACAAGTTCGGAATATTCGAGCAACCAGTTGGCGCTAACGGCGGCCAGATATGCTTTTTCCTTGCGCGTATTGCTATGGATAGATAACAGCATTTCGGCCGAATCTGCCTCATTCACCGGCAACTGGACAAAAAGCGTCGATACCTGATTTCCCCGCTGACTACTTCCATCTTCTGTACGCAACGAAACCGGTGCCGCAACCACCAATGGTTTATCAGGCAGGGCATCCTTTTTCAGCAAATACGCACGCAGTGCCGCGCAACAAATCGCCAGCACGACATCGTTGACGGTCACACCGGCCCGATTCTTAATCGCCTTGACGCGATCCAGTGAAATCAGCACAGAATGCCAAATGCGCTGCGCCGAGACGACATCATTAATCAGTGTCGGCGGTGCCTGAAATGGCAGTGTCGGCAGCGCAGCATGGCGCACCCGGTTCACATAGGTCGCACCGGCTACCGAACGTATCGTCGTTTTGACCAGTCCAGGGATTCGAGCCGGCAAAGCAAACAGATTTCCCACACTTGTGACCAACATCGAAAAGTCAGTCGGTATCGAGTCAGGCTGCCACGGCTCTGGAGGCGGCACCTGACGCAGTTCCGGGGTTGTATCGTAGAGCAAACCCATAATGTCTGCGCCGGACACGCCATCAATTGCCGCGTGATGTACCTTAGCGATCACGGCAACTGATTCGGGTGGCACACGTGGGATGGCGTTTACCCCTTCAACAAACACCAACTGCCACAACGGTCGCCCCCGGTCAAGCGGATCGCTGAAAATTCGGGCAGCTAAATGGCGCAATTCAGCCCAGCCGCCAGGAGCAGGCAGCGCGACGTGCTGCAAATGCAGGTCGAGATCATATTCGGGGTCATCGACCCAAACCGGGCGGCCCAGTCCAAACGGAACCGTAACCAACCGTTGCCGAAACGACGGGACGAGATGAACGCGCGATGCAATCAAGTCGCGAAAATCATCGTATTGCAACGATCCTTCGAGCACGTTGACACTGCCGACATGCATGTGCATGGTGGGCATTTCCAGAGAAATGAAGAACGAATCAAATCCACTTAATGGTTCCATAATCCTCAGTAACAGTCTGTAAAATATAGCGTATGGCCGTGCTGCATTCGTGTGCGGTCAGTTTGCAAGATTGAAGCCGGCAAACATTGGATTATTGGCGGCTGTCACTCAGTTTAGCGGCAATTTGGGTGAATTACAATGCGAAAAAATCGATAAGCCTTACGCATTGATGTCGCATGCACCACCCAGGTGTGCCGTAAACCAGAATTGTTCACCACTTTCAATACCAGCTAACACCCATTGTGATTCTATTGCTTGTGCTAAGTTAGCAGGTCAACTGCATCGGCCGATAACCAGCCACCACCCCAGGCATCACGCCGCCATCGACCCTGCAATGCGACGAGTTGCCAGGCACGTGGAGAAATCGGCCGATTCTCGCGTGGCAAAACCACTTCAATAAACGTCGTACCGTCACCAAACAATAACTCGCTGCGACTCCAGCCCGGTAACCGGGCACCGACAACCTTCACGCGTTGCTCGCGGCTGCGCGACAGCCTGTTGAGCGGCACAGCATCAGGTAGTGGCTGCGTGTTCAGATCGACAGGATGCACACTGATTGGCATACCGAGCAGTTCATGCTCCCATTCAAAACGTTGGGCAGCCGATTCGGCCGAAACAACCGAATCCTCACCGCCAAAATCAAACGCCATCTGGCGCACATTGCCCGCACGTTGCTGCGCTGCGAATGCGGCAAGCAGCGCCGCCCGACTGGAACCCAGGCCATCCAAAGCACCGCATCGAATCAAATGCAACACTTCTTTCGCTTGCATAGGCACGCGCAGTAACAGATCATGCAGAGACACAAACGGTCGTCCTGCAATGAGTCGTGCCACCGTTTTGCGCCGCACATCGCGCACCCACCCCAACCCCATCCACAGCGCCAGCTGATCGCCACGTTCGTCCAATGTGAAGTGACGTAAACTGTGATTGACGTGCGGCGGGTGCACGGCAATGCCCAGTCGCCTTGCTTCAGCTATATAGACGGCCGGATGATGATAGCCGCCCCCATTCACCAGCCGGGCACAGAGGAATGTTGCCGGATAATGCGCCTTCAGATACGCCGATTGATAACTGACGGCTGCATAAGCAGTCGCATGACCCTGGTTAAAGCCGTACCCGGCAAATGGCAGCACCTGCTGCCACAACTGTTCCGCCTGCCTGTTGCTAAAACCGGAAACGCGCCGACATCCCACAATGAACTCATCTTGCAGCGCGTTGATGGCCGATCCATCGAACTTGCTGATGCCACGCCGAATCTCATTTGCCTGTTCCCAACTCAAGCCGGCAATGTCGACAGCCACGCGCAATACCTGTTCTTGAAATAACAACACGCCCATTGTCGATCCTAGAATCGATTCCAGCGCCGGATGTAGGAATGTAACCGGCTCTTCACCGCGATAACGGCGCACAAAGGCCGCTGCCATGCCCCCTGTCGCCGGGCCGGGCTTGAAAAAGGCATTGGCGACGGCCAGATCGCGTACCGTGGTCGCTTTCAACTGGCGCAAGGTGCGCTGCGAACCGGTCGATTCGCACTGGAAGACGCCAATGGTTGCACCCCGGCGCAAGATGGCGGCAGTGCCGTCATCCGGCTCGGGAATTGCGTCGAGAGCGAAGTCGGGATAGGAGGCGCGGATCAATTCGGCCGAATCCGCCACGACCGTCAATGCGCGAATACCCAGCAAATCGAGCTTGGGTAAGCCGATTGTCTCCACATCACGGTGGTCATATTGTGTAATGACAAATCCTTTAGCTGTCCACTGCAACGGCACGACATCGGTCAACGGCCCCGGCGTGAGCACGACGCCTCCCGGATGTACGCTGAGATGATCCGGTCGGCCGACCAGGGTCAGCGCAGCAGCGACGACAGCGCGGTCGGCTGCATCGGGATAACGATTGAGCAAGTCATCGTCGCTCAGCGTCTCGCGGCGACGCGGATCGGGATGCCAGCCGCGCGGCAGTTGGCGTGCCAACTGCTTGAGTGCAGCTTCATCACGACCATATGCTTTGCCAACTGCCCGAACGGCCGATTTGAGTTTGAAGGTGTTGACCGTTGCTACCAGGGCCATGCGGTCTGCGCCATACGTTTCGCGCACATAAGCCAGCACGCGGTCGCGACGGCGACTGCAAAAATCGAGATCAATATCGGGCAAACTGACGCGCGCCGGATTGAGAAAACGCTCAAACAACAGATCGTGTTCAATCGGATCGACTGTGGTAATGCCTGTACAGTAGGCGACGAGCGCATTGGCAACGCTGCCGCGCGTACTCACAGGCACGCCATTGGCGCGGGCAAAGCGCACGATGTCGGCAACGACGATGAATAGTGGCGCAAAACCGTGGCGATTGATGACGCTGAGTTCGTGGCGCAGCCGATCGCGTATCGTGGCGGACACGTCGCTCCCGTAGCGGCTAATCAACCCTTCTTCAGCCAACTGCGCCAGCGCCGCAGCCGGTGTTTGCGCAGCCGCTAAACGCAAATCAGGCCAAATCGGCCGACCATCCGGCAAAGACGGTTCACAATCATCGATAATTCGGCCGATAGTCTCCAACGCTTCCGGATAAGCGCGAAAGCGATCGGTGAGCTGCAAGGGCGACAACCAATGCAAAGCGACGGACGGATCACCGCCATCGGGCAACGCCGCGTCAGGCACCTCGTCCAGGCGGCAATTATCGCGAACGGCAGCCAGCAACCTGACTGTGGGACGATCTTGCGGCAGCATCGTATACACGGGTTGCAAAGCAACCGGCCCGATGCCGGTCTGTGCCGCCAATGCCATGACTGCCGGGGCTAGCGCACGGTCTGCGGCGTTGTTCAGTTCCACTCCAACAAACGCAAATCGGCCGAATGCATCCCGCAGCCTCCCGGCAAACTCGTGGACAGCAGATTGGTGACCATCGCGCAGCAGTGCCGCCAATCGGCCATGTCGCCCGCCATCAATTGCAACCAACCCGTCCGTGTGTTCGGCGACAATGGCCCAGGGTACGCCTCGCTGCAAGCGCTGCTCGCGATCAGGCGCAGCTTGCAGGTAGCTGCTCAGAAAACATAGAGCCTGGTAGCCAACCCGGTTGCAAGCCAACAGCACGAGATCAAATGTTTCACTGAAAATGGCGTCGGCAGCGACGGACAGTGTGAGACCAATAATCGGCCGAATGCCCACATTCCGGCACGCATTAGAAAACAGCACGGCACCGTACAATGCATTGCGATCAGTCAGCGCCAGCGCCGTCATGCCGTCGGCAACAGCTTGCGCCGCCAGTTGCTGGACTGTAGGCAGCGCTCCGAGCAGGGTAAAGTTAGAATGCACTCGTAGGTGCGTCAACCGGTCTGGGGTGATGAACATTCAGTAAACAAGTTCGCTCCGCTAATTTAGCTTGATGGTGGCTATGCTATACTGCCGGGTTGATAATAGAGATGCGTTCATTTATCATGTACTATGGAATTAATGAGTAGGATACCATTGACGATGCCGACAAAGCAACGTCTGGCTCGCTGGGTACGTTTTCGGCCGATACAGTTACTCATGCGACTGGCTGTGACAGCTATCGTCCCGCGCCATCGCGTCGGCGTTGGCGTCGTCTGTATCGACGAAGCAGGACGCATTCTGTTGTTGCAACACGTATTCCACCCATACCACCAGTGGGGATTACCCGGAGGTTGGCTCAACCGGCGCGAAGCACCGACACCGGCAGCCGCACGCGAACTGCTCGAAGAAACCGGATTGCAGGTAAAGATAGGTATGCCGGTTTATGTTGGACGATCACCGTTGAGTATGGGTATCGAAATCGTTTTCCTGGCAACAGTAGTTGCCGGCAAAATCAGATTGAGCCACGAAATTCTCGACTATCGTTGGGTGGATGCAGCCGAGTTGCCCAAATTACCACCGGCATCTAACATCGCAATTGCCAACGCGCTGGCATTGATTAGATAACATCGATGATAAACCGACGGAAATCACCTGGCCTAGGCCAATGGCTCATCGTCACCTTCTTGATCCTGGGAGTCGTGTTCCTGCTCTACAAACTGTATCAGTACGGTCAGGAACGCCAGTTTTATCCCACCGGACTGGAAATAGGTGGCGTTGATGTTGGCGGTCGCACGCGCGATGAGGCAGAACAAATTCTTGCCGACATCTACCTCAATTCCCCTGTAATCGTCTATCATTTGGACGAGCCAATTGAAATCAGCCCCACCCAGGCAGAGTTTTCGCTCGATTTCGAAGCGATGATGAGTCAGGCAGACTATCAACGTGTCCAGCAAGATTTCTGGGCAGGTTTTTGGGGCTATTTGTGGGGTCGTCCTGTCGACGTGGCGTCGGTTGAATTGGCGGCAACCCATAATGCAGAGTCATTGGCGGACACTTTGGGAATCATTACGGATCAAATGGATACGCCGGCGCTGCCACCGCAACCGGTTCCCGGCACGATGAGTTTTCAGTATGGCGACACCGGCATCGAAACCAATCTGGAAGCCAGCCTGGACGATGTGACGGCAGCGCTGTATCGGGCACGCGATCGCAAAGCGTTTTTGGTTGTCAATTCGGAACAATCCGAGAGACCGGACATCAGTTTACTGCAACGATTGATCACCAATCATGTGCAGGACTTTGAAGCCCAGAATGGTGGTGTTGCCAGTGTTTTTATCATTGACCTGTCAACTGGTGAGGAAGTCGGCTACAACCAGGATTTGCCGATGTCAGGCATGAGTGTTCTCAAAGTGCCGATTCTGCTTGAGGCTTTGCGGTCACTCAACACCATTACGCCCATTACGGAAACGCTGATGGACGAGACGGCAACAGAAACGGGGAATGAGGCTGCCAACGAGTTGTTAGCAATGATTGGAGATGAAGATGGATTTGTCGGTGCGGATGCTGTAACCCAGTTGCTGACGCGCCTGGGTCTTGTGAATTCGTTTATGGTGGCACCGTATGATGAAACGCCGCGTCGCAACAAGGAGACGCTGGAAACGCCCGCCAACAGTGTTCTGAGTAACCGACTTGCTCCTACAGCTGAAATGCAGACGACAGCTGAGGATATTGGCGCGCTTTTTGAAATGTTATACACCTGTGCAACAGCGGACGGCGGGGCGTTACGTGCAGCTTTTTCGGCCGAATTGAGCCAAGCTGACTGCCAGGAAATTCTGACTGTCCTCGCAAACAACAAAATCGGTACACTGGTGGAGGAAGGCGTGCCAAACGATGTAACCGTCATACACAGACACGGCTGGACCGGTGACACGTACGGCGATGCCAGTATCGTTTTCAGTCCGGGTGGGGACTACGTTATCGTTGAATTTCTGCACAAACCCGGTTGGCTACAATGGGAAATTGCGTCGCCACTCATGGCTGACATTTCGCGTGCGGCATATAACTATTTCAATTTTGATGATCCGTATCTTGGTGGTGTCACACAGGTAAATTGACAGCCTGAGAAACTAAACCGTTGCATGGTTAAAAAACTGCTTATCCTGTTATTGATTATTTGCGGTGTCTACCTGCTTCGCGAGGGGTGGTATTACCTTGAATTTCGCAAACTGCTCCCGGTTGGTACCGAGATTGCCGGTGTCGATGTTGCCGGGATGACATTGGAGGAAGCCGGCGAACGCCTGACCGAACTCTACAGCCGCCCTGTTTACATCGATGGCCGCGGTGAACAAGTTGAACTCGATCCACTCGACGTCAACTTCCAAATCGACCTGAACGGTATGCTGAACGAAGCCGTCCAGGCACATGCTGAACAGGAATGGTGGCAGGGCTTCATCGGATATGTGCTCAACCGCCCGCTGACGCCAATCACGGTCGATTTGGTGGCGCATCACGACGATGGGCGGTTAGTCGACTTCGTGACCATTGCCGCGGACAATATGGATGATCCAGCCGAGCCGCCTACTGTTAACCCGGAAACGATGCAGTTTACTGAAGGCAAGGCCGGATATTCGGCCGATGTGGAAGCCACCCTACCCGCTGTCCGCAATGCATTATACAGTCTCGACGAACGCGACGTGGAATTGATCATTGTCGACGAACCGCAACCAGCCTTCAATCTGGAACTGTTGCACGACGTGCTCGAACGACAAATCGAAGCCAGCGGATTGATTGGCAGCCTGTTCATCATGGATTTGCAGACCGGTGAAGAAATCGCCATCAATGCCGATATCGCACTATCCGGGATGAGCATTGTCAAAATTCCAATTATGCTGGAACTCTTTCGTGTCGTGGACGACGTCCTCAATGTCGATCAACAAAAATTGCTCAACGAAACAGCCATTAATTCCGGCAATTACAGCGCCAATCTCTTGCTGGACGTCGTTGCCGGACAAGACAACGCCTATCTCGGCGTCGATATTTTAACCCAGTCGATGCAAAGATTAGGACTGGCAAATACGTTCATTACGACACCGTACGAGGAGCCACCACGCCCGAATCGAGCAACCCTGGCCACACCAGCCAACACCAATTCAGAGATTCTCACCGATCCTGATCCCAATATGCAGACGACGGCAGAAGATATGGGCGCTCTGTTGGCGATGGTCTACGATTGCTCCAGAGGAGGTGGGGCTTTGCTGGCTGCTTATCCCGCGCAGTTGACACCCAATGAGTGCCAACAGTTGATCGATGTCCTCTCACTGAACGTTGAAGGTAATTTGATCCGTTATGGCATACCGGAAAATGTCAAAGTGGCGCACAAGCACGGTTGGGCTACCAATACGCATGGTGACGCAGGTATTGTTTTTTCACCTGGTGGCGATTACATCATCGTCGAATATCTGACGCTGCCGGGTTCAGATTGGTTGGTGGCTGATTTCAGTTTTCCGGTGCTGCGGGATATGTCGCGGATCGTCTACAATTACTTCAATCACGATGATCCGTTCTTAAAAGACCCGTTGGAAAAGGTAGAAGCGGATTCGGCCGAATCGGAAGACAGCGAACCGCTTGTCGAAAACGATATAGAAGTGGAAGTGGAATCGGCCGAACCTGTCACCGACACGACTAACTTCAACAACTAGACACCCGTCGCACACCTTCCCCAAATAAAAATCCCCCTGAACACACCGTGCCCAGAGGGATTTCATGTTTACAAGTAAAAGCGATCAACGACGCAGGTTCGTGAAAGCAGCCATTCCCGGATAAACAGCCGCATCACCCAACTCATCTGCAATGCGAATCAATTGGTTGTACTTGGCAACGCGATCAGACCGTGCCGGCGCACCCGTCTTGATTTGGCCCGCATTGAGCGCTACAGCCAGATCAGCTATCGTATTGTCTTCTGTCTCACCACTGCGGTGCGAAACAACAGTCGTCCAGCCCTGGCGCGTCACCAGATCAACCGCCGCCATCGACTCAGTCAGCGTGCCAATTTGATTGACCTTGCACAACAAACTATTGACTGCGTTGCGTTCAATCGCCGTCTGAATGCGGTTGACATTAGTCACCAACAAGTCATCGCCAACAATCTGAATTTTGTCGCCGAGCTTCGCCATCATCAATTCCCAGGAATCCCAGTCATCTTCATGCAAGCCGTCTTCGATGGAGATGATCGGGTAACGCTCAACCCAACTCGCCCAAAAATCAACCATTTCCGTGCCGGTCAAGACTTTGCCTTCCACTTTGAGATGGTATTTGCCGTCTTCATATATTTCACTGGCGGCTGGATCCATCGCCAACATGATTTGTTCACCCGGGACATACCCTGCCGTTTCAATTGCTTCCATGATCAGATCAAACGCTTCCGCATTCGTCTTGACCTGGGGTGCAAAACCGCCTTCGTCACCGACTGTCGTACGGTAGCCGCGCTTGGCGATTACTTTCTTCAACGTTTGGTAAATCTCAGAACCCCAACGCACCGCTTCTGCCATCGTGTCGGCACCGACTGGCATCACCATATATTCCTGAAAATCGGTTGCGCCGGCAGCGTGTTTACCACCGTTCATGATATTCATCATGGGAACCGGCAGACGATGTGCATATACCCCACCCAGGTAGCGATACAAAGGAAGTCCGACCGATACTGATGCTGCGCGTGCCACAGCCAGCGAAACACCCAAAATGGCATTTGCGCCGAGTCGGCTTTTGTTTTCGGTACCATCCAACTCGACCAGCATATGGTCGATGGCAACTTGTTCGGTAGCATCCCACCCGACTACTTCTTCCAGAATTTCGTTGTTGATAGCTTCAATTGCCTGCAATACCCCTTTACCACCATAGCGGCTGGCATCGCCATCCCGTTTTTCCCAGGCTTCATGCACACCGGTGGATGCGCCTGATGGTACAATGGCACTGCCAACAGAACCATCATCGAGCAGAACGTCAACTTCAACGGTTGGGTTACCACGCGAATCCAATATTTCGCGTCCATAGATTGCAGTTATATAAGTCATTGGTTTCTCCTGTGTGTTTACGCGTGTCACGGCAGCGATTCTTCACTGTCGCCACTTAGATTATCTGGTTGATAGTAATTTTGACACAGTTACGTTGATCACGTGATGCTGTGCTAATTGTCATGTCAAGCGATTCAAACGGGCCCTCAATCGTTTGAGCGGGCTTCACATAGCCGTTTGTCGCTATTGTCCGCACCTATCAGCAGCGATAGTCGAGGAATAAATTACCGGTCGCTCCGGTAAACAGATTTCTGACGACCATGCGCAGGCCGTCTTGTAAAACAATTAATGTGTTTAGGTAAGGCAATCCGCACGCCATGCCGGAAATCTGCAGGCTGTACGTATCTTGCCCTTCCTGATTTTCAATTGTTTTGGCAGCGCTCTGTAACACATCGCCAAACTGGAATTCGTAACTGTGGCCGGTAGGTACGGTGATCAGGATTTCGCTGCGCCAGGTTTCATCGCCATTTGGTACAGAGGCTGCTTCGATGAAGTTCCAGTATGCGACGGCGCTGGTATTTCCGGTTGGTTGTGTAGGGCCAGTTGGTGTTGGTGTGCTGCCCGATGCGGTGCCGGGCGGTGTCGGGGTGCTGATCTCGGCCGAACTGACAAAATCTGAAACAGGTAGTGACGAGACATCGCCACGCAAAATTTCGAAGTACGTCGCTGCCGCCCAACCTTCGATACCAAATCGGCTGATAATATGATACCAAAGCCTGTCTTCAGATACGCCCAACAACACGACATCGTCACCGGTAGGAATCCAACTGTTAATTCGGCCGATGGTTCCGGGTCCGGCAAACATCCCCGCATCTTCAATAGCGCGTGCCAATGGGCCAACACGCGTCGGTGTCGGACTGGGTGTCGGTGTCTCAGTGGGAATTGGCGTATCAGTCGGCAACGGTGTTACCGTCGGCGTATCAGTCGGTGGCGGCACTGGCATATCAGTCGGCAGCGGGGTAATCGTCGGCGTATTGGTGATGATACTGATCGGAGGCGGTGCGACTACACCAATGGTGGGCGTTGCTTGCGCCACAATCACAGCGGGCTGCTCAACCACAGGCTCTGTCTCGTTGCCACCACGCCACAGCAAAAAGGCGGCGACACTCAAACCGATAGCCAACCCGACAACCAGCATCAGCAAAGCGGATAATACTGTCCTACCCGAAAAACCGCGACGTGGTCCATTCTCTGACATATAACAACCAGTCCTCTACAAAGTTCGCTGCAAAAATACAAATCTAAATGTCGATTGTACCCCAATTAAACCTCAATTAGAACCACTGATTTATAGCCAGATTTTGACAGCACCGCAACTTGGCCGGTTATGGGCTGGGCCAAAGTGGATCTAAACGAATTTGCATTGCCCATTTCACTCTGTTAGAATTCGCTCACGACGGGGCATGGCGCAGCCTGGTAGCGCGCTTCAATGGGGTTGAAGAGGTCGTGGGTTCGAATCCCGCTGCCCCGACAAGTACGCCGCCACTTTGGTGCGGCGTTTTTTTATGTCCGTTTTTGGATGAGAATCAAGTAATGCGAACCACGAAAAGTCGTTCTCGGTTCCGTGTGGCAAATTGGTTACTTTTCATCAGCGGCTTACTGTTGGTGCTGTTCTCTGTAGGCACAGATGCGTTACGCCTGGATCTCAATCCGGGTTTTGGCGTATTGCAGATGTTTTTGCTGACAACGGGCATCTCTGCACTGACATTGGCCGGATTCCTGTCGATTTGGCGCAGGCGACCAACAGGAACAACCAGCTCTCTACAGGCCAATATTGGCGTTCGCGTCGGATTGACAGGATTGGTTTTCATCTATGTGGCCGGCTTTGCCGACTTGGCACGAGTTGGAACCCATGTGCAGCCGCGTTTTGCACGACCCTACACTGGGCCTCTCCAAACTGCCGGAATTGTGTTGGGGATAGTGACAGTCTTGGTGGGACTCTTGTTGTATTATACGAGTCGTGGCGTGCGGCAGACATCTTCGCTAGATTTCCTGATTAAGGAATCGGCAAATAGCAGTGAGTCAGAGAATAGCACGGAATGAGCCGTGCCGGTTGAGCCAGTTCGAATTTTACGGGTGAAAAGTGCATCCAGCCCGGTGCGAAAAGCTTGTTAGAAAGGTGCGCATTGGTACGCGCAGATTGTGAACGGGGAATTTTCTCGGAGTCCGTATGAAATTTAATAGGCAGTCACTGGCTTTGCTTTTGATAGGTGCTGCATTTGGCGCGATTTTGGCCGTTGTCACGATGACGCTGGCAAATCAAACGCGACCAGCCGCGATTATTATCCAACCGCCGGCCTTCACAGCAACGCCAGCTGAGACGCCAACACCAGAGCCAATACGTGTCTATGTCAGTGGGGCTGTGGTGCTACCTGGTGTTTACGATTTGGCAGCTGAAGCAATTGTGCAGGATGTGATAGAGGCCGCGGGCGGATTTTCGGCCGAAGCGCAGGTCGATCTCATCAATCTGGCGCAACCGCTGGTAAACGGAATGCAAATTAACGTACCGGACGACAGCGAAACAGTGCGTGCGCAAGTTGCGCCTGTCTTCAGTGTGCCCGATTCACCTGCGGGCAATCCTAACGATGGTAATGGCGCTCTTGCCATTGTCAACATCAACACAGCCAATGTGGGCGAATTGGATACCTTGCCCGGCATCGGACCGAGCACAGCGCAAAAGATTGTCGATTACCGCGACGAGAACGGCCCGTTTACATCGATTGAGATGATTCTCAACGTATCCGGTATTGGGGAAGCCAAATTCGAACAGATAGCGCCTTTCATCACAATCGGACCGTGACCGGCAAAAAAGAAGGCGGGGAAATCCCGCCCTCCACTTACCAACTCAATTTACGTGCCAACCCCATCAAACAAGTTCAGTCATCTACCGGCAAGCCGCTCGGAACCGTATTGGGAATGACTTGATTGAGGTCATAGCATGACGGCGACGTCAGTGCGTCCATAAACAGCAGCAATTGGTCAAACTCAGTATCGTTAAGCGGTGATATTGTCTCCAGCAGCGGATCGAGGCTACCAAGCATCTCGGCTTGAGTTGCTTCGTCACTGCGATGTGCGCCCCAGATATAGGGATCAAGTTTGCGCACATCAAATGTGGCCAGCGCAGTTTCGGGATCAAAATGATGCCGGATCGTGTCACTCAACGTGATGTAGGCACCGTTGTGGAAGTAAGGCGCGGTCAGTGCGATGTTGCGCAGTGGTGGTGTGCGGAAGGCGAAACGGTCAGCCGGATCGTTCGTTTGCAGGAATCGGCCGAAATCAAGCCCATCCGCAACCGGGTTCTTGCCCGGCCCTAGCTGCGGCACTGCGAGGTTATGATATTCCTGATCAGTCTGCAGCGTTCCCGCATGGCAATTGGCACATCCCGCCTTACCGTAGAACAACACAGCGCCTTCTTTTTGCGCATCGGAGAGTGCATCATCGTCTCCCGCTACGTAACGGTCCCAGGGGCTATCATCAAATGAGAATGCCGCTATTTCGAACGCTGCAATCGCATTCGCTGCATGTTGAAACCCGATATCTTCGATTGCAACATCGGGATAAGCGGCGGCAAACAATTCGCGATATTCGGGAATCGCCAGCAACCGCTTCGTGAGCAGTTCCCAAACAGCCGGCAAATCACTTTCCTCAAGCATTGCGATTTCATTGATGTTTCCATATACATCCCGGTCACCAGGTGAACCGCGCATTTCTGTCGCCGATGTCACCGGAAACATCGCCTGTGCCGCCAGCGCATTTGTCAATCCATCAGGCAACAATTCCTTGGCAGGCGTAGTCAACTCACCGTCTTCAGCATATTGGTCGAGTGCTACGCGACCATCCCAGAACATCGTATGCCACTCTGATGCACCGCGATTAAACACTTCAGGCGCGTTACGTGGAACCAATGCGCGATTATCTCCCAGCAATCGGGGTTTACCCAGACCGCGGCCTCCCGTACCCAGGGAAAGGGAAAGTCCGTCTGAGCTGTGCAACAAAGGATGGTGGCAAGTGGCACACGAAATATCGCGGTTGCCGCTAAGCACTTTATCAAAGAACAGCAGCTGGCCCAGTTTTGCCAATTGCTCGTCGGGCATCTCTCCCAGGTCAAGCGGCACAATACTGTGATCCGCCAACTGCTGCCTGAGTTCTGAGTCCAGGTCACTGGCTGATGCCGTTTGCGTGTTGAGATAGATGAGAATTGCCAACAAACTGATGATGACGAGCAACAACACGAAAATGCTGCCCAACATTAAACGATTACTGCGGACTGTATCCGCCTTCTCTACCGCCATATCGCCCTCTCTTTTTTGAGCCAGTACGGGTCATTGCTTACATACGGGTACACTGACCATCTGCGTTGTTGAACACTGCTTACTCGTCTCGCAATCTGTACTGGCAAACCACCCGCTAATGTAACTTGCATTACATTATACGGGTTTTGTCGGCTAATGTGAAGCCGAATTTCGGCTAGAGCTATTTCCAGCGCAAAACAGGCAGGGATTTTACGCTAAACAGGGGACGGAAGCGCTGTATTCGGCCGAAAACTGCGCCACAGAGTTGACACATAAACCATAAATCGTGACCATGACAACCCGCGAAATGTTGACAGGCGCAGCGGAGTTTGGTATTATCTCGCTCACTTGGGGACGTGGTGCAGCGGTTAGCACGCCGGCCTGTCAAGCCGGAGGTCGCGGGTTCAAATCCCGTCGTTCCCGTAGAGGATTTTATCTCAAAAAGCTCCAGGATTACTCTGGGGCTTTTTGTTTTGACATGCACATGTCCAGTGAGGGTTCAATAGTAAGTCGCTGCCGCACACCAGATCAGACTTTATGGATACAGCACTACAGGTTACTTCTCAACTCCATCTCGCTTCTTCTGTGGCTATGCTATAATGAGCTTGAGCAAGAATATGCTACGAGGATGTTATGTCATTACAAACTATTACGATCAATTTGCCCCAATCACTTTTTCAATCGGCCGAAAAAATCGCCCAGATCACCCAACGTCCGCTCGACGAAGTTGTCCGCGACAGCTTGACACACACGCTCCCTCCTCTCGATGATGTTGCTGCCGAAGATATGGAAATGCTCGCGCGTCTGTCCACTCTAGATGATACAGCCCTCTGGCGAAAAGCAGAACAACAACTCACATCGGCCGAACAAGACGAAATGCAGCAGCTTCTCGAACGTCAAAGCTCAGATAGCCTGCAACAAGAAGAGAGCGAACGGTTGGCCGCACTGATGGACGAATATGGGCGACTGCTCGTGCAAAAAGCCCATGCCTGGCTTTTACTCGCGCGGCGCGGCTACAAAACCCCTTTACAACAAACAGAATAACCGGGTCACCTTCGTTTGGCACGCGTCTACATGCCACAACACCTTCGTCGCAAGGTAGCTGATGATGCAAAGCATCGCTGTGGATATTGTCTGACCGTTCAGGAATATATCGCCATGCCGATACACATTGAACACATCATGCCATTGGCAGCCGGTGGTGAGACGATTGAAGACAATTTGTGGTTGTCATGCCCGCTGTGTAATGGACACAAAGCGACCAAAACGCACGATCTCGATCCATTGACCGACGAGACCGTACAACTGTTTAACCCCCGCCATCAAGATTGGTTTGAACACTTTCGCTGGAGCGAAAACGGCCAGGAGATCATTGGATTGACGCCTGTTGGTCGTGCTACCGTTGCGGCTCTCAAACTCAACAATCAATACCTGCTCCGTGCGCGTCGTCGTTGGGTGCTGGCTGGTTGGCATCCACCTGAGCAATGAGTTTGCGTGCTGATACAAGCCGTTGAACATGCCAATGAGCGAAGTTATTCTCTGAAATTATGACAATGCAATCGCGTCCAGCGAGACGGCGAATCCCGTCGTTCCCGCACCGGGTGTGTCTGATTTTTGCATCAGGCACACCCATTTTTATTTCTCATTTAAGCCCCGACACTTCTCAAGTTTCTTCGTCTTGGTAATATGTGCGCCTGCACGAGCGACTAGGTTATTTTTTGCATCATGCGTTCGACGAGTGTGTAGCCAAAGGCTTGCTCGATATTGATTCAAACTATACGACCAGATGGGGTGAACACTCCTGGCAATTGTGCTCACTTTTTATTCGCTTTGAGAAACATTGCGGACAAGTGAGCATTTCCGTGCCCTCATAAACATAGAAGAAAGAGGCGCGATATTTCTTGGCGGATAGTTCGAGTGTGCCTGTTGGCCCGATCTTCCCTTTTATTCGACGATCATCCATTGCAAATGTGATGGAATTGCCAATACACGACACTACGGAGAAGCTCCCTTCACGATCGGCGTATCCTTCGCGTGTGCGTTGATACGTACCTCGTTCTACATCAATGTCGATAACAATCTCATAGTGGTCATTGACCCACCGCCCATCAATTGCTTCGTCCAGAGTGCGCTGTGTTTGTCGGCGCTCAGGACGTGGGCCTCGGGTTTCCTTGGCGCTGCTCGGATGAGACGGGCGATTACGCCGGGCTTGACCAAGACACCGTGGACAACTGTCGTTTTCTTTAACCCAACCACATATGGGACAAATATCGCTCAGCATCAATCAGCAACTCCCTGCTTCTCCGTATCTTTTACCGTGATCTATCGGTGCTTGGCGTAGCGCAATCGATATCCCCCTGCAATACGTCGACAAAACCTATAGCGATCTGGCGCACAGCTTTGATGGGCAACTGTACCTGCCAAAAATCGCCATTCCGGTTGCTATTCCATAACTTAACGCCAGTAATCTCATGTGGCGGATTCTCATCGGCAGTGAATTGAATATTGAAATGAGCGATGGCGTTGCGCATATATCGCGTCAACTCCTTCAGGTGGGCAACCGGTGGATCCCCCGCCAATGTCTTAACGTCCGGCCAACCGCATTCAGCGAGTTTTTCCAATGGTGTTTCAGGTATCTCTACGTAGAAATGCTGTTGAGGAAACACCAGTAAACCGAGCAGCGAATTGATCAATTGTGTTACTTCATACAATTCGGCATCCGGATCGTCCTTTACTTTCTGTTCGATAAATTCTAGATTTTGGAGTGTGCGTTGTGCAAAATCTTGCACAATCTCTTTGTTGTAATCCATTACATGCAGCCCTTAACCAATGCTAAACACTTTCATCACCTCGTCGCCGAGGTGATTGATCACTTTGACGGCAATGCGACCAGTTCCGGGTTTGTCGAACGGACGTGAGACGGCACTGTGCAGGCTTTCCCACGCTTCGCGGTCGATTTCCGCTTTGAGCGTGGTCTTCAGACTCTTGTACGGATCGCCGGCACCGAGGAAGTAGGCGTGGCGGACAAAGAAGCTTTCGTCGTTATAGTCGGTGTCGATGAACCAGCATGCGATGTCGTCCGGCCCGGCCGAGCGGACTTCGCCCGACTGCGGGTGGAAGATGTCGACGCCGTGAATCTCGACTTCGATCTGATCCCCGGCAGCGGGGCGAATCTCGATGTCCGGTTCGCCGAAGATGACGAAGAGGTTGCCCTGCCCCGTATTCTTGAGGGCATCGGCCATGTGCAGGTCGGCGTTCATGCGCGCCTTGAGGATGGGGATTCGGCCGAGTCGCTCGAATTCGGCCGAATGCGCATCATAATTGAACGCACACGCGATCAGCACGTCGAACCCCGCATCGGCCGCTTCCCGCGCCGCCCGCACCAGCTCCTGCCGCGCCACCGTGCCGAACTCCGGCCCGATGAAGATGCCGGCGCGCCGCTCCGTGCCGCTCTCCCCTTCGAGGTAGCGCCCTTCGGCGCAGATGTACTCGCCCGGCCAGCCGGTGAGGGCGGTGAAGGTGATGCGATCGGCTTTGTGCGCCTGCTGCACGCCGGCGGTCTTGAGATTGTCCAGAATCATGGCGGCGAAGTCGGGGCCGCCGGCGTAGTCGGCGCCGCTTTCCTTGAACAGGCTGCCGCCGGCGGGTTGCAGTTCGTCGTCGGCGTCGACGGTGAGGACGCGGTGGGGCGAGATCGACTCGACGGTGAACGGCCCGGCGACGCGCACGGTGTTCCTGTCTTCGTACGGCTGGTCGTAGAGGTATTCCTGATCGGCAGCGGCGGCGATGCTGGCGTCGATCTCCTGCTGGCGGGCGATGCGCTGTTCCCACCACCGTTCATGGGCAACCAGTGCATCATGCGGCCACGTTGGATCCGGTTCGCGTGGAATCTCCCACTCCTCCCAATCTCGTCCTAGTGCGGCGTTGAGCCGGGCGCGCAGCGGTTCGAGCTGTTCCTGATACGCCTCCCAGATAACGTCGATTGCGGCGTTGTTGGCGATGTCCTTGAGCATGATGTGGGGGACGCGCTGGTAGACGAAGCCGTGGCGGATGTCGCCGAACGTTGGGGCAGACGACGGCGCGCTGCGCGTGATTGCGGCTTCTTGCTCCTGACCGGCGGGGGAGTCGGCGAGCAGATAGTAGGGATAGCGGGCGCCCATGAGGCGGGCACGCGCCAGCGCCAGCGCCACGCGGGAGGTGTCTACTGTAATCCAACGCCTTGCCCACTGTTCAGCTACAGCTGCGGATGTGCCAGAGCCACAAGTAGGATCGAGCACAATATCACCGGGATCTGTTGTCATAAGTATGCAGCGCTGAATGATCTTGTTGGTTGTTTGAACTACATAAACCTTTGGTTCATTGAAGCCTCCTGACTGCGTATCAAGCCATATGTTGTCGAGGGTTTTGGCTGAGAATGAATCCCAATACAGTCTGTGATAAATAGTCTTTCCAACTTGAATTATTTTGCCCGCACGGATTAGTCTGTACATGCCATCGATATGGCTCTTCCAATGGCTATTTCGCCCAGGTAAGTATTTTTCCCCTTCGAAAACAACCGTCTGATCTTTCTTGTTCGCTCCATCGGACTTCAATGGTCCATATCGAAAAACCTTCGAGTTCGGTGGAAAAGCAACTCTTCTTTCCCTTTCCTCCTTCGTCATCCTACGAAATGAGTAGTCTGCAAGTTCCAAGAGCACATAGTTCGGATCACTTGCCGGGGGATCAGAAATCAACACGCTTGCGGGTCGATATTTGACTTGCTCAGAGTTCTTCGCATACCACAGTACATGGTCAAGAATGTTTCCTATCTTGGATTGCGAAAAACCGCCGGTTTTCTGAACTGCAATCTGCGATACGAAGTTTGTTTCTCCAAACACCTCATCCATCAACGACCTGACTCGATGAACGTTCTCATCGCCAATCTGTACGAAGACAGATCCGCTGTTGGTGAGAAGGTCACGTGCAACGGTGAGGCGGTCGCGCAGGTAGGTGAGATAGCTGTGGATGCCGTCGCGCCACGTATCACGGAACGCCTTCACCTGCTCCGGTTCGCGCGTGATGTGGTCGGCCTTGCCGTCCTTGACGTCGCGGCTGGTGGTGCTCCACTGGAAGTTGGAGTTGAACTTGATGCCATAAGGCGGGTCGATATAGATGCACTGCACCTGCCCGCGCAGCCCTTCGCGCTCGGCCAGGCTGGCCATCACCTGCAGGCTGTCGCCCAGGATGAGGCGGTTGGTCCAGTTGGCGCTGTGGCGGTAGAAGTCGGTGGCGGTGGCGTCGTCGGGGATGCCATTGAAGTCGCCGAACAGGTCCAGCTGCACCGGCGCGTCTGGGCTGCCCTTTTTGCGCCGCACCGCTGTCGCAGATAGCAGGTCGTCGATCAGGGCTTTGGGGTGCACCTTCTCCTGAATGTAGAGCGGCGGCGCCTGCACGACGAGGTCGCTCCAGTCCGCCATATCCTTGCCGCGCCACACCAGTTGCGGGTCGAGATCGGGGTTGCGCCGTTCGTACGCCACCTGAATTGGCGTCTTGACGTCGTCGGTCACCACCCCCTGCATTTCGGCCGTGGGAATATTCGGCCGTTTCGCCTCCCCATGCCGCAAACTCGCCACCTTCTTCGTTTTCTTCGCCTTACCTCGCGCCATAGTATTTCCTTCCATTCCGCTATCGTTATCGCAATCGCAATCGATTCTCCTTCGATTACGATTGCGATTGGGATTTTGTCATCGCTATCGCTTTCGCTGTCGCTGTCGCTATCGACTCTCTTTCGATTACGATTACGATTGCGATTTTGTCATCGCTATCGCTGTCGCTGTCGCAATCGATTCTCCTTCGGTTACGATTACGATTGCGATTTTGTCATCGCTATCGCTGTCGCTATCGCAATCGATTCTCCTTCGGTTACGATTACGATTGCGATATTGTCATCGCTATCGCTATCGCTGTCGCTATCGATTCTCCTTCGATTACGATTGCGATTTTGTCATCGCTATCGCTGTCGCTGTCGCTATCGCAATCGATTCTCCTTCGATTACGATTACGATTGCGATTTTGTCATCGCTATCGCTGTCGCTGTCGCTATCGCAATCGATTCTCCTTCGATTACGATTGCGATTTTGAGGGTTGGCTGAGTTTTGTCAGCATTGCCACAATCCGATTCAACAATTGCTTCAACCGCACATTCTCCTGCGGCCCCAGCGCTTGCCCCACTTCCAGCACATCCTGAATCGCGGCACACTCCAGCGCCGAACCACGCGCGATCTCGAAAAAACGACGGCGATCAGCCGGACTGTTCTTCCCGTTGCCCTCCGCAATATTCAGCGGAATCGACTGCGAAGCCCGCAGCAATTGGTCACGCGCATGACGATGCGGTCCTTTAAGTCGACCCGCCAATCTATAAACTTCGGTAACATATTCCAACGCCGCCCGATAAACATCGAGCCTCTCATGCCCGAAAACCGCCATTATCCCTCCTCATCCTTATCGCAATCGCTATCGCTATCGATTCTCCTTCGATTACGATTGCGATTGCGCAAGCGCAACAATCAACTTGTCAAACGCTTCCTCGATTTCAAACACCGCCCGGAACTCCTCAAAAGCCCAACGACCGTAACTGCCCAGATTGTTGACGCCGGTAACCCAACTCGTGCGCATCGTATTCGATTTATCCTTGACATCTTCACCGCGATACCCCTTGATCTCGACAACAAGATTGAGCGGGTCGGGCTGCCCGTCGTCGATCTGCACGATGAAATCGGGAATGTAGGTGCGAGGTGTCGCCTTGAACAAATACGGCACCTCCAGCCCCAGTCCCTGATTCTTGACATAGGCGCGCACGCGCGGATGCGTTTCGACAACGCGACAGAACTCCGCCTCCCAGTCGCTGTCGCAAATCACCCAGTTGACGTGGCATTTGCGCGGATCGGTCTGCCAGCGCGTCGCTTTCGACGTGGTGAAGTTGACGTAGACCGACGACCCCGTCGGATTGTACGGGTCCAGAATCACCCGCACCGGCTTGTCACCTTCAATCCCCTCGGTGATGGCGACCTTGATGCGTTCGCAAGCCATATCGGCGATCTCTTGATAGAGCAACTGCGCCGGGAAAGTGCCGCCGGTGCAGCGGAGATAACCGTCCAGCCATTGGCGCGTAATGCGTTTGAGCTGGCCGAAGAGATGTAATTTCGGTTCCGCGCCGGGATCGCGATACTTGGTATAGAGCAGGTAACTGGTCAGATGGTAGAGAATAGTGTTTTGCCGCATCCCCTTGAGATGTTTGACGTTCAACTCCACACCTTCGCCAATGATGCCCTGATTGTGTGTCACTGAAGGACCAACAAGGTTCGGCGTCAATTCCAAGACGGAGTCCTCGTTGAAGCGCGCTTGCAAACGTTCATTGGGGAGTTCAACCCGATAACCGGTAACTCGAGGAAAGGTGATCTCCAAATCGTTGCGGTCAGGACGTACAGCATGGACGTGAATCGTTTCTCGTGGTGGTGTCGGTTTTACAACAACGGGCTGGGCGGTGAAATCAAAGGGAATGCCAAGCACATCAGCGTATTCGGCGTTGAACAGGCCGTCCTCATTGAGATCATAAGATTGACGGCGTAATGCACGGCCTACGACTTGTTCACACAGCAACTGCGTACCAAACGCGCGTATGCCCAGAATGTGCGTCACAGTGTTACAGTCCCATCCCTCTGTCAACATAGAGACAGAAACAACGCAGCGCACTGACTCACCCAACCGACCTTGTTTACCGACTGTATTCATCACTTCGCGCAACAAGTCTTGATCGGCAATCTTTTCAGCTGTCGCCAAATCGCCACGCTCGCGCAACTCCCGCCGAAAGCGATCGATCTCATCCGACGCCATCTCACGGAAATTCTTGTCGAGCGCATCGCCCGATTCCAATTGCTCACTGTCGATTAGCAGGGTTCGTGGTCGCGCCAGTCGTTTGCCGTATTCATCGTAATTACGAAAGAGGGACAACCGTCCAGCCGTGAACATCGTCTGATCACCATCTGTGTGCTCAAAACCGCCAATGAAATCGTAGACGAGCTTTGATGTGGACGTGTTGTTACAGACAACGATAAAAACCGGCGGTACCTGAACGTCTGCATTTTGCCATAGGGTATAGGTCTTTTCATAGTGACCATAGAGTGCTTCCAGCGCAGTCTGCAATTCAGCGGGCAACGCCAATGGATCGAGAATTGCGCTTTTGCCGCGTCCTTTCTTTGGCATCCGCGTACGAATGTGTGCCCAAAGATTGCGGAGTTTTGGCATGTCACCACCCGGCACATTATCAGCTACCGGCACACGTGGCAGCTTGACAATGCCACATTCAATCGCATCCATCAATGAAAAATCACAGACTGTCCAGGGAAATAAAGTCCCCTCGAGATAGCCGGATCCACGCAAGAAAAATGGCGTCGCGGACAGGTCAAATACATTGCGGGCGCCCAGCTTGCGCTTGACCGCTTCGATGCCATTGATCCAAAGGCGAGCAGCCTCGCTGTTTTTCTGCGCCTCTTTACGATCGTCACCGGTTAATTTGCCTTCGTCGCTTTCAGGCTTTTCCCGGTAGCAATGATGTGCCTCATCGTTTAGCACGAGGATATTCTTCATGCTCATCAACTCCGGCATAACTCGCTGGATCATCTGACCTTCTGACTCGATCGTATTGAGTTCTGGACCGCGTCCCTGCAATAGCTTGCGTGTTCCGGTCGCCAGATTGAGCATCTCGCGTTGCTTGAAGGCGTGATAATTGGTTATTACAATCTTGGCCTTGCCCAGTTCAGGCAGCAGATCGATCGGCACGAGTTCACGTGATGCGTAATAGCTATCGGAGTCGTTGGGAAAGAGAACCCGCAACCGATCTTTTATGGTGATGCCGGGAGTGACAATTAAGAAACCGCGAGTAAAACGACGACTCGTGGGATGACGAACAGCGTTGATCGTCTGCCAGGCGATTATCATGGCCATGACCATTGTCTTGCCGGCTCCTGTTGCCAGTTTCAACGCGATACGATTCAGTTCTGGATTAGCTTCGGCATTCGCACTTTGTAGATGGTCAAGGATCGCACGCTCCTGCTTACCCAACTGCGGAGCCACTTCAGTGAGCCAAATCGCGGTTTCAACAGCTTCTATCTGACAGAAAAACGGCCGAATACCCTGAAATTCATGATGACGCCAATGTCGCAACAAGCGTCCCGTTTCTGGTGTCACACCCCATTTTGCGGGATCGGGAATCATTCGCCATCTGTCAACGCGCTGTCGAATGGCATTGACCATCGAGGTGGTGTCGTATTGCTGCGTTTCCGTTGAGAGGCCGTCAGCATCGAAAAGCAGGCTTTTTTGCTCGTATTCGTTTTCTGCCTGACGTTTGTTTCTACGTCGTTTAGGCTTGGGAACTGGCGTGATGAATTGGGCCGATCGGCGGAATTCCATGATTCGGTTGGTAGGTTGCCCATCAGCGTCGAGTTCCCAGTGGCGTCCTGGATATTTGTACGGCGAGTTAAGGATCGGCTTTTCGAAGAATTGTTCAGCCATAATGTTTCAATATGGATATCTTGTTTGTTGGCGCGATTTGACCCTATACGTTTATACCTTTATTCTATCGTTCTGACGAAAATTGGAACGATACATGGCATGCCGTCACTTGCCAAGCGCATACTCGATAGCCGTCACAGTAACCAATTGAGATCATGGCTTCTACTTGCGCAGCAGTGACGCCGGGCATTGATTGTTTCAACGTCCTAAAACCTGCATCCTTCACAACTTTGCAAAATATTTGCAATATATTGACAAATTGAACGAAATTGAATAAAATATCTATATATTGCACAACAGCAAATAGTTGGCGGCAGGCAAATGACCTAAATGCCACCGCGCTACGGAGTAAATACTCATGCCCTTTCCTCAATCAAGTGGCTTCAATCTGAATCGCGAAAAAGTCATCGTACCCACCGAGTTGCATGGTGATTACAACATCGTACTGATAGCGTTTCAGCAATGGCAGCAACGCCATATCGACACCTGGATTCCATTCGCCCGCAAACTGGAAGATGACTTTCCAGGCGTCGCTCACTACGAATTCCCGATCATCCGCAAGATGAATGTGATTTCGCGCAAGTTCATCAACGAGGGCATGCGTGCCGGTATACCGGACCCTGTGGCGCGCGAACGCACCATTACGCTCTACGTCGACAAGCGTGCCTTTCGTCGTTCGCTGGGATTGACGAACGAGGATGATATTCATGTGCTGCTGATCGATCGTGACGGCACTGTATTGTGGCAAGAATTCGGCCGAATAACAGATGACAAAGCTACCTCATTGCACAACGCCGTTTTACGAATAGCTGGACACCTGGAGCCAATTCGATAATGAGTGATCTGATCCTCGTCACCGGCGCAACCGGCTACATCGGCGGTCGTCTGATACCGCGCCTTCTGGCAGCCGGCTATCGGGTACGCGCGATGGTACGCCGCGATCCGGAGCGCCTTTTCAATCAGCCGTGGGCACGACAAATCGAAATCGTCGTCGCCGACGTGCTTGAACCGGAATCACTCGCCAATGCTTTCGCCGATGTCACCGCAGCCTATTACCTGATCCACAGTATGCGTGCAGGTGATGAATTTCGCGTGCGCGATCGGCAAGCTGCCTGCAATTTTGCCCGGGCGGCGGAACAAGCCGGTCTGGAGCGTCTCATCTACCTGGGCGGCCTGGGACAATCTGACACCGATTTATCCCATCACCTGGCGTCGCGACAGGAAACCGGGGAACTGCTGCGGCAATTTGCGACGCCAGTCACGGAGTTTCGCGCGGCTGTCGTCGTCGGTTCAGGCAGCGTGTCGTTCGAAATGGTGCGCTCACTTACTGAGCGGCTGCCGGTAATGATTCATCCACGCTGGGCAGACACGCGCATTCAACCTATCGCCATTCGCGATGTGCTTGCTTATCTCGTATTGACCCTGGCGAAGCCGGAAAGCGCCGACAAGATTATCGAAATCGGCGGCGCAACCGTAACAACCTACGGCGACATGATGCGCACCTATGCCAAAATTCGCGGGTTAAAACGCTGGATCATTCGCGTGCCGCTGCTGACACCGCGCCTGTCGTCATATTGGGTGCATTGGACGACGCCGATTCCGGCTTCGTTTGCACAGCCGCTGATCGAAGGGGCGCGCAATGAGACAATTGTCCATGGCGATCTGGCTCAGCAATTGTATCCGGAAATTCGGCCGATAACCTACGAATACGCCGTTGAACGCGCCCTGGCCAAAGTGGACAGCGGCAACATCGATACCATCTGGAATGATGCGGTTGCGTCCAGCCAGGGTGACTCGCCTCCGTTCACATTCACAGAAGAGCAAGGCATGCTGATTGAACGGCGTGAACGGCGGGTTGCCGCTTCGCCTCAGTCTGTGTTTGCCGCATTCTCAGGTCTGGGCGGTGAACGCGGCTGGCCGCCTTACCAATGGCTATGGGTATTGCGCGGCTGGCTCGACCGCGCCGTTGGTGGTGTCGGTTTGCGCCGTGGTCGGCGTCATCCGGATGAATTGTGGGTTGGAGATGCGGTTGATTTCTGGCGCGTCGAAGCGGTCGAGCCCGATCACATGGTGCGCCTGCGTGCAGAGATGAAATTACCGGGCAATGCCTGGCTCCAGTTTGAGACGATGCACAGTGGCGATGACACGAAACTGGTGCAGACGGCCTACTTTGCGCCCAAAGGATTGCTCGGCTATCTATATTGGTACGCGCTTTATCCCATGCACGGACCGATCTTCTCCAGAATGATCGATTATGTGGCGACTACAGCCGAGAATCAAGGCATCTCGACTGTAGCCGCTGGGTAAAAGAGTAGGCACTGAACTAGGCGGTCTTGAAACTATCCGTCACCAGATTGGCGAGATAGGCATCGTACTTTTCTTTTAGACGCTGATAATCGGCCGATTGCGGGTCCATTGTCGTTAATCTTTCGGCAATAGCGTCCGCTTTGCGCTTGAATTGATGATCGTTGTACAGGCGCACCGCATCCATCACGACATCGAGCGACTGCTGCTGGCCTTCACCGATGTGAAAGAATGATTCCAACAGCGCGGCGCTGGCTGCCGTCGGTACAAACTCTTTGTACGCCTCATTGGTACGCCCATCCAGGCTGATAACGACGTAGGGATGGGAACCGTCGTACTCTTTGCCGTCACGTAGCAAGACGCCCTGCTCCGCGTCAAATGTGCAGCCTTCCGCTTCCAAATCAAAATCATCGCTCACCAAAATATGGAATCCTTCCTGTGGCACCTGTGAGCCACCACGCGTGAAGCTGAGTTCAACGGTCTCCTTGAATATCGGCCGACCATCAAACAATGCCTCGCCGATGCTGCCCGCCATCTTGGAAACAGAACCAGCCGCCAACAGGAATCCGCTCAAGCCATGCGTCACGAATATCGGCACACCGGCTGCTGCTTTGAAAGCGCTACTTGCGGCTTGAAACAACTCTTCAGGAAAACGCTGGAAGATGATTTCAATGTCCAGCACGCTGTTTTCTTCCGTGAGCGCCTGCGCATAAAATACCAGGGGCGTACCATCTTCAGTGGCAGAAGGATTGCGCAAGTTCGTGTTCTTTTTCACATTGGATTTGAGAAAGTTGACGGCGCGAGGGCGGGCGTTAAACGTGGCAATGGAGCGCATCGCCGACGTGACGAGCATATCGTTTTTCCAGAACGCACCTTTTGGATGCTCACCCGTATAGATATGGCGGATTTCCACTGCCAGGGCTTTATTGAGGCCGATTGGCTCAAAAGCGACTTGCTCGTCTCCGAGCAATAATCCTTCCAGTACATTCTTTTCGCTAAAATCCAGCGTTTCAGGCGCTGTAATTTCCAGTTCTGTGAGACGCTCTTTGCTGAGCAGTTGGTTTCCGACCGGACGATAAAGTGGCATTGTTAAACCTCCGAAATTTGCAAAGTTGTTAGTTTGAAGACAATTCAACCGTCATCACGCTTGCGCTATCCTTCCTGGTCAGTGGGCTCGTCTGGATTGAGCGTGATGCGGCGAAACATTTCGGCATGTGCCATGCCGACGCGGTTGCCGACACCGGCGCTCCAATCGTGTAACGGCTGCTCCGGATCCCAATCTTTCATTTGACTCTTGTGGGCGCGCAGTGCTTCGACTTTTAGCGGTAGCGTTTCGCTGATGTCTATATACAGATTGGGCTCCTGGCTGGGGTACGAAATGTACACGTAGTTGACTTTATGCGGCGCGTAGCCGGCAGCGACCAGTTCAGGAAAGATGAGATGCGAATCGGCCGATGGGAACACGGCGTCAATCGCTGCGGTGGCGGCGGCCCGATGGTCGGGATGATTGATGCGCGTGTTGTTGGGAAAAAACGTGGTCGGATCGCCGCAGACAACGACATTCGGCCGAAAATGGCGAATCCACTTGACCAATTCTTTGCGTAGTGGCAGCGTCGGCTCCAGTTGACCGTCCGTATAGCCCAAAAAGACAACCTCTTTAACACCGACAATATCGGCCGAACGCTGCTGCTCTTCCCTGCGAATTGCGGCCAGACGCTCACGGGTCATTTCCGGATCATGGCTGCCACTGCCGCTGTCGGTGATCAAAATGTAGTAAACTTCGCACCCGTTTTTAGCCCACAAGGCTGCCGTGCCGGCCACGCCAAACTCAATGTCATCTGCATGCGCATAAATAAATACGGCGCGTTTGGGTATGTACGAATTGCTCATAGAGTCAAATCCTTTTCGGCCGAAACTAACACGACCGGTTTCATTAAGGTGCTGTCAAACTCCCCAACACCCCCCTCTCCTAATTCCAACAGGGCAGCATAAGCCGTTTCTGCATCCGACCGCAGTTGGGCCACATCGACACCACGACAAACATCAGGCAAGGGGGCAAGCCACTGGCGTACACGCAAAAACATCTTCACCGCTCCGCGGTAATTGCGCCGCTCGATCTGCAAATAGGCCACAGCCACTTGCAAAATTGACCGGTACAAATCACGGCCCGGCCCTTGATCCGCGTTCCATGCATCTTCCAGTCCGTGATGGGCTTCATAGAATTCACGTTGGTTAAAAAGTGCAATGCCACGCACAGCATCCGGATGCAGCGCTTCCTGACATGGCTTCAAAACAGCGTCATAATTTGTTGTGTGCGCAGTCTGCGCGATCAAATCCGGCATTGAAGCAGTAAATCGGCCACGTGATACGACGCGATCAGCGCCGACATCGCGCGCCGCCTGCATTGCGACTTCATCGACATGCGGCCCAAATGCCAAAACAGGGATACGACGCGTTGCCGGAGAGGATTTGATGATCGGCAGCCACGACTGCCACGGTACGGCACTGTTTGCAAGATCAACCAGCAACAAGGCCGGTTGCTGGGCACTCAGGAAATCGACCATCGCCGCCGTGCGCCCATGTACCGGCTCACCAGGCCGGTCGGCGATTTCTTCATGGCCAAAGTAATCAGCCTGCTCTATCCAGTGGGTGCGGAAATCGAGATGGCTGGCAACGCGATCAATCTGCGTTGTAAACATGATATCGGCTACGAATCCAACTATAAGGGGAGCGTCGTCTGTCTGCATGATGTGATTGTAGCAACAATATACGGAGATGCCGGTTCTTTAACAGCACATTACTGTGATTTCGTGAGAAAACCGGATCATTCAGCTCAGAAAATTACTGGGAAAACGTAGCGACAGACAATACGCCATCGGATACGACAAATATGCGCAAGTCGCTCAACGTCGGTGCCACGTCAAAATCATTCATGTCAGCAAATAATTCTGTCCCGTCTTCACGTGTTGCCTTGTATTGTGCGAGCACATTACCGGATGGTCCCAACTCAATAATCCGCGCTGTGGCCGGATCTGCGACGAAAATCGATGAGCTAAATCCATCACCGATGATCTTGACGCGTGACGGCGCAATCAACGGTTGATCCAGCCCGGCAGTAGCCAACCGCGTCTCATCCCAATTCAACGTGTCGCCGGTATACTGGCGAAAATCGCCGTCGCTAAAAACCAGGAGTACGCTGCCGTCTTTTTCGTAAATCTCACTATCTACGGCCAGCGCCAAATCATCTAGTTCGATAGCTTCACGGCCACCTTCGATGGTAAATTCGTCACTGTCGGGAAAATAGCGCCAAATGCGATTGCTACCCGGATCGAGAACGTAGACGCGCCCCTGAAAATCAGTCATGCCAACTGGTGTAGACCACTGGCTGGACAGGTTGAGCGGGGCAGCATGCAACACTGGGTTGAGTGTTGGATTGTAGGTGACTACCGCACCAGATGCATCCAACATGGCCAGACCCGGACGTCCTACCTCTGATGCATTGTTGCGCCACAACATATCGACAATTCCACCGACTACATGACTGCCAATGACATCGTTCCACCGCAAAATGGTCTCGGGTACTGTGCCGGTTAACGCTGTATAATCGCTGTCTGTCGGCAACCAGACGACTTGCCGATTGCCCCGATCGAGCAGGAATAAACCAGTTTTGGGGTCTGGTGAGAGTGTTACCCCTTCAAATTGGCTAGCTGCATCGGCCGAATAGAGAGTTGTTCCAAACAGCCGCGTCACATTGTCGAGCCTGTCGAGGGCTACTTGCGCTGCCCGGCGTTGTGCGATGATATCGGGATCATCGGGATTGAGGGCCATGGCCTCATCCGCAAGGGCAAATACCGATTCGTAGTAAGGTCGCGGATCCTCATTCAGCGAAACGGCAGTCTCCGCCTCGGCAAAAGCAGCACGGATATCCTGCCGTAGCTGACTTAGCTGCGACACGTCACCGCGCTGCATGTACACGCCGCTGAGAATCACCGCTACCGCAATTGGTATGAGTATAGCAATGATGATCGCCCAGGTGCGCTCGCCGGGATGCTCCGGATCTTCCCCGGCAATATCGGGCGAATGCAAACGCGCCAGCACTCTAGCCACCCACCCGGTAAATAGCGACAAACCTCCGAGGGTCTTGGCAGCAGCTCGACGCGATGTATATTCCAGACCAACACCTTCAGGATCATCGTCTTCATCGCTAGTGGCGATTGTGGTAGCGGCAGCGGCACCGGATACCGATTCGGCCGATTGACCTGACGACCGCACCAACGCTGTTTCTGCGGCAAGATAGGCGGGATCGCGAACGGGAGCACGGCGCATTGGCGCTGCACTCGGCTGCTGCGACGGTATTGGTTTCGCAGCGGGCACATCGCTGCCCTGGCCTCTACTCAAAAAGAGCAGCAAAATACGCGCTGACTGCTGCTGCAAAATCGATGTCAATTGATTTTCGGCCGATTCTGGATTAGTGCCTGACAACGCAGGAACAAATATCTGCGTCGGTGTATACGCCAGACGTGGGCCGCCCAACAATACGGTGTCACCCTCCTGCACCCAATTGTGAAAGTAGCGGATATCGACACTGACCTGCCTGCCCAGAGGTGTAGCTATTTCCGGCTGCGCAGTTGGCAAACGCTCTACCCCAAAGTTATGCCCCACAATAGCAAATGCGTCCCCTACTTGTGCCATAAAAAGCTCACTGCCGCGGGTTACAGCGCAAACGAGTGATCCTTCGGCCCGTATTGTGTTGGGACGGGCATTGTTGGCGATGAGTGCTTCATTACACGCTTTAACCGCATCGCGCAGCGCAGCGGTCACACTGCCACCGGTCGTGTAGAACCGATTAACAATGGTCATGGACAGCATATTGTACAAACCGCTGCCTGTCTCATAATCAACATCCAACGTCAGATGGAGCAACAATTTGTCTCGCTGACGGCTGCGCTGTGATCCGGGGGGTGCGCTTTGTACCATCAAGCCGGGAACAGCGTCTTGCTGTTGAACGACGCCGTCGATGATGTTTAGCTGACGAATTATTGCCTGTAATGTCATCGGCCGAATGGATACTCGTGAATGCGCAATGGATTTTCCTAAGCATAGCATGTGACACGATAGAGGACAAACACCGACAGGCACCTTGCATACCAAGCAACCACACGAAAATTCACAACCGATTAATCACATTCTGCTGTCTATGCGCATTGTTTTCCGATATGTCCTTTGTTAGAATCAGCTTGCGCTTTGTTATGGAATGCTTGGTATCTTCCAACATGAACACAAAGGGGAGCAAATTGAGTCGCTCCAAACGTTCACCAACGCAGCGCATAGTGCAACCAATCGGTGTGTGGAAGCATGTTTGTGAACATAGTCTGAGTCTGGCGACAACATAAGTCCAAACCATTATTGATCATTGTAGACTTAGCAGCGCGTAACAACTGTATCAGCCAGTTTGTTGCAATAATATTGCCATCTGTGCGACGCAATCATTTTGCAGCACCCACAACATCACTTTCAATCTGGTAACGGTTTTTCTTATTCATCAATCTATCTGTGACACTTTGTCACCTCGGTTTAATAGGGAGTATGGACTAATAATGACACCGGAGGCAGCCTGGCAAGCAACACTTGGAGAGCTTGAGTTGCAGATGACGCGGGCGATTTTCAACACTTGGCTCAAAGATGCTTACGTTGTGTCGGCCGATGAAGAGATGTTCACAATCGGTGTGCGCAATGCACATGCGAAAGATTGGCTGGAAAATCGCTTAAAAGACAAAGTACAGCAAACGCTTGAAAGTATCCTGAATCACCAAGTTGGTTTGCGATTCGTGATTGGGTCCAATGGCAGCAAACCGCAGCCAGAGTACGAACCAGTAGATTCGGCCGATGAACCTGATGCGCCAAAATCAAAAGTCAAGTCTCATCCAGAACACGATACAGGTGTTTTAGAACATTACGTTTTCAGTACATTTGTCGTTGGGCACAGCAATCGACTGGCACATGCCGCCTCACTTTCCGTAGCTGAACGGCCCGGAGAAACATACAACCCCCTGTTTATCTATGGCGGTGTCGGGCTGGGTAAAACCCATTTGCTGCATGCAATTGGGAACAAATGCAAGAGCGACGGCCTCTCCGTATGCTATGTCTCATCGGAGACGTTCACGAACGATCTCATTCAATCGATTCGCAGCCAACGCATGGCCGATTTCCGCGAGAAATACCGCACGCCCGATTTGCTGCTCATCGACGACATCCAATTCGTAGCCGGCAAGGAAAGCACTCAGGAAGAATTGTTCCATACGTTCAATGAGCTTCATAGCCGCGGCCATCAGGTCGTGTTGTCCAGTGATCGTCCACCAAAAGCAATGGTCACGCTGGAAGAGCGGCTCAAATCGCGATTTGAATGGGGCTTGATGGCAGATATTCAACTGCCGGATGTTGAGACCCGTCTTGCGATTCTACAAACCAAGGCTGAAACCCACAATGCAGTCGTGCCAATCGATGTACTGGAACTCATCGCCCACAATGTGCGCAACAACATTCGCGAATTGGAAGGAGCGTTAAACAAAGTGATCGCCTACAGCGAATTGATGGATGCGCCAATTACACCACAACTCGTCAATATGGCGTTGGCCGACCTGATCCGCAGTCCGGAAAAAGTAACTGTGCCACAAGTAATGAATGCCGTATGCCAGTATTACAATGTTTCCATGGAAGATATTCGCAGTAAGGGGCGCAGCCGTGCAATTGCCTTTCCACGACAGGTGGCGATGTATCTGTGCCGGACAGAAACTGACGCTTCCCTGCCTCAAATCGGCAGCTACATGGGCAATCGGGACCACACCACAATTCTCTACGGGTATGAAAAGATTTCCGAGAAATTCGACACCGACCCCAATATCCGACGTGCCATTTTAGAAATTCGAGCGATTTTGTACGATTCATCCACTTGAACCAACGCCGTGCCACTAAACGCGTTGAATGTAAACATTGCGCTAATTTTGCTAGACGCTTTGTTCAAAAATTGACAGAGAATATTGAATGATACATAATTCGATCATATAGTTGTATCTACGTCGCAGTGACGTTCCATGAATCATACCTGACAGTCGGCCATGACCGTTATGTAAATAGGAGTAACTATGATGGATAGGCTTCCACAGAACACTGACGAGAGTTCACAGAATAAGCAAGCGTATCAGATTCCTGAAATTATATACGAAGGCATTATTAGCACGCGTGCTGGCTCAAACACAAGTCCGACTGGGCCAGGTCCCATTCCGGCTCCTGACAATTCGGCCGACCCTGCTGATTTGTTCGGCGGCTGATCGATCGACAGAGTTACTTGTATAATTCAGGCTGGGTGAACAGTTCACCCAGCCTGAATTTGTGCTTACTTGTGCCAAAGGCCGTCACCGATACGGATCTCATCCAGTTCATTCCGGTAAAACATTCGGCGATGGCGCTACATCCAACCTGAAATCGGCCGAACAATCATCCGTGTCACGCCAGTACGGAAAACGCTCCAGCGAACGATTCGACGCCACGACCAGATCGCAAGCCACAACGCCGGGATAGACCCCGGTGCCGTAAGTCACTGCATCAATCACCATATTGTCTGAAAGACGCAGAATAACTTCGTCGCCGCTGTTGCCCAATTGCAGGTAGGTTGCCGGATCACCCCAGTCGAGATCATCGATCATATCGGGGACTGCCGGATCCGAGTCGAGTATTTCAAAGTCCGGATTGACACCAAATTCAGCGAGAAACGCCGTCGCCCGAATTGCCACAACCAACGTCGAGTGCGGCGGTATGGTGGTTCCCGGCGGGAATTGGCGCACGTCTTCAAAGTCATCACGCTGGACAGCATCGCCGATTGAATAACCCGTCAAATCTACGGGAAAAGCCGTTGGATTCGCCACTTCGATAAATTCAGCGTCATCTGGATTGCCGGCCGGATTGTAGAGAACTTCGCTGATCACGATGTGATCAGCGGGTCCGCTAAATTGATCCATCATGGTTGGCAAGTAAATGACATGCGGCCAATCGCGTTCAAAAAGCGCTGCCAAATAGTCAAATGCGGCATCGCTTTGCACTTGCAATGCCAGTTCGCGGTTGCCTTTGCTCGACTGCTCCGTGCCATTGATGCTGCCAACATGTATGTAGCCTTTGCCGTCGGCTCGCACCAGCACCATTTTGTTGTGAATGCCTAATCCGGTTGGATTGGACAAAATGCATTCAAGATCAAGACTTTCATCAAGCGCAATACCATTCACATAGTCGCAAGTCGCGCTATTGTCGGCCGGATCGTCCGGATCATAGAACTCAAGCAAATGGTATTCATCGAGCATAATGCGGACGCGAGCGCCGCGTCGGGCTGCGTCGATATATGCTTCAAGCCGAGGATTGGGATCATCGGCCGAATTGCCCGTCGATGGAGAATTCCAGTAAGGGCGTTCATTGAGTTGTTGTACCAACACGTCATCACCGGAACTGGCACGATTGACCATACCGATGAGACTATCGGCCGAACGCACACTGTTTTCCGGCGACTGCACCACTTCAAACGCAAACGTACCATTGAACTCGACTGGAGTCGGGTAGCGAATCGTATACGTAATGCCGCCGCTTTCATCGTCCGGAATGAAGCCAACCGGTGGCGCGCCGTATTCATTGCCGTAGACGGGATGATTGAGCGTCCACGGCAAGATTTCGCGGTGATTGGTCGGGTCGAGATCAACGTCGAGAATAGTCTGCAAGTGCGCAACGACGCCGGGCGCATCGGTGATCAACACCAACCCGCGTCGGCCGAAAGTGCCGTCACTCTTGTCATCATACGGCATACTGCTGCCTGTCATATTCTCACTGCTGATCAACGCTTTTTGCCCATCAATGACGATGAATTTGGCGTGCATGAACTGGTAACGATCATAAATGTTTTCACCCGTTTCGTTGATGGCAAACCAGCACTTGCCGCTAACCGCGTCGAGTTGCTGGCATAGATACCGTTCCTGATCCAGAATACCGCCAGATGGACTGCCTTCGAGCAAGATGTCTACAGCAACGCCGCGCTGCGCTGCGTCAATCATGGCATCCATCAGGGCTAAATTGGTGAAGATCAATGTTTCCATTTGGATACTCGTTTCGGCCGAATCGATTGCAGCCACAACTGCTTCAAACGCATTGTCCGGTGCGACAGCGATAGTCAGCCTGGCCGACTCTGTTACACTAAACGGCTGGTAAAACTGGTTCAAATCCCAACCGGGATAACGCACCTTGCGTCCGTCAATATGATCACCGTCGAACTGCGCCCAGCTTTCGGCCGAATTGGTATCTGTTCTCGGCAAACCTGTTTGTTGATCGAGCATGCGGTACAGAATTTGGCCGGCAATGGCAAACGAACTGCCGCGATATGGCTGCACTGCAGTTCCACTCCAACCGGTGATCGCCGTGTTGCCATTGCCGTAGACAACCACATCGACCGGTTGGTTGCCGGGATCGACCAGAGTTACGCTGCCGCCGTCGTTAGCCAGCAGCGGCCAACTGCCACTCAGCGTAGTCATGTCCTTATCGGCCGAAAATCCAAATTGCCGCGTGAATGCCGTATCATTTTTGGTCACCCACATAGTCGCACCCGCTGCAATGGTTGTACCGGACAGAAACGTCAGCGCTGTGCCGCTGCCATTGCGCACTTTCCAACCGCTCAAATTGACGGTTTCAGCGCCAACATTGATCAGTTGCACGGCTTCATCGTTGGTTTCATAAGCGTAGTAGTGGACGGCGTTGATCAACAAGGCATCGCCAAGCAGCGTGGCATGCTCGTCACTATTATCATCCGAGTTGATCTCATCCGCCGTTGTCGCGGTAACCTGATTGATGACTGTGCCGCGTAATCCGCTGTCGGGCATCACATTCAGGGCAAAGACAACTGCAGCACCCGGTGCCAGATCACCTGCCTGCCAGACCAATGTGCCCGGTTGTGGCTGTGCAAACGGCAAGCCGCTGGTATCGCTGACATAGTTCAGCCCGACCGGCAATGTGTCGGTAATGATGACAGGTGTTGCATCGGCCGAACCGACATTCTCAACCTGAATGGTATACGCAAAAGCCGTATCGATTGGAGCCGTCGCCGGACCGATTTTTGTCACGACAAGATCAGGCCGCCGGCAATCTGTAGCAAAAGGCGTGCCGTCAATGCGCGTTCCCGGCGAAAAGAGCGCACCACCAGAACCAGATGCCAGCGTGTGCAAAACAAACACATCGCTGCCGTTGAGATCAGGATCGCGCGTCAACGATTGATTGTGATCGCCGTGATCCGGGTATGTATGCGTCGCTACAGTCACACCCATTTCGTCGCGCACAGTCAGCGAATCGCCATTGTTGTTGAGACTGAGACTGCCACTGGACGCCGTTTGTGCCAGTGCGCCGCCAAACGCACCTGTCGGCGTGCCGCCGCCAAACAGCACCAGCGCACAACCGTCAGGCAACACAGACCCTGCGGCAAATGTATGGCGCAATTGCGATGAGTCACTTAGCGTCCAGCCGTCGAGAATCAAATCGCTGCCGGTCGCATTGACCAGTTCGACAAATTCATCTGCACTCGTACTGACTACACCATCCCCGTTTGCGTCACCGGCAACAGGATCGGGGTCAGCGTGAATTTCGTTGATGATTAGTCCATTGGGCGGCTCAATGACAACCGTTGATGCCATTGCACTGTTGTTGACCGTCGTCACCTCAATTGCTGTCGTAGAGCCACTAACATGGTTGACCAGTGTTCCGCTAACATCAGGATCGGTGCTCACGATCAGGTCAAAGTTGTGGGTTGTGCCGGGCAAAACGTCGCCGATTGTCCAGACGATTGTGTCTGCCTGGGGCAATGATGCAGGCCAGCCGCTGGTATCGCTGACATAGCTCAATCCGACAGGCAGTGTATCGGTCAGAATGACAGCGGTCGCTGTTATGCCACCGCTGTTACCAATCGTGATTTGATACGTCAACGAATCGCCGGGCAATACGGTGGCGGGAGCACTTTTGGCAACAAACAAATCGGCATCACTGCCGCCACCGCGCAGCCCATCGATCCAGAGCGTGTTCGCACCCCCATTGGGCTGTCCAGGTGTACATGCTGTTGCAGCGACATCGGCCGACCAGTCAGCGGCGTTGGCGACGCCGGATGCGGTAGCGCCGCTGTAGACAGCACATTGGTTGGCTCCGGGATGCAAGGCGGCAGTGGCGCCAGGGGCTTCGCTGTAATCGTGTACAACCTGGCTCAAATCATCGGCGAGCTGCGGATTATCGGCCGAATCGGTATTCGTCAATCCACCCCAACTACCACTGAAATACGTTGCATTATTGCTCGGTAGTACGACGATAAAATCGCTCAAATCAGCATCGTCAGGCGGCAAGATTGTGTCGCGGTCGTTGCCATTGTAAACGACGATCAATGTTCCTGACGGCACATTGCTCCAGAGTGTGTCGGCCGAAAAAGTCAAATCGGTCGGCGTTTTATCACTCAGCGACCAGCCGCGCAAATCCTGCGGCCCACTGACGACGAGTAATTCAACCCACTCTTTCGAGCCACCGTTTCCCTGTGACCATTCATTGATAATCAGTTCATACGTAGCAGCAGGTGCGTAGGCCCAAATGGTAGCCTGAATAGCCACGAGGCACACCGCCAATGCCCCTGCAACCCATGCGAGCGGTGCAAACTCACGCTTCATGAATAATTCCTCCTCACAAATAAATCATTTGACGCTAGCAACAATCGTACCGCATTTTGGTCTGTTGGATGAAACGATTCCTGGTGGCCAATCGGCCGAAACATTGATACGGCACAAGCACAGTACTATAAATAATCGATACGTGCGTTGTCAATAGGTAATTGGTAGAATTTCTGATCTCTCAACCCAAATAGTTGCCGGCAGGCAAAGGAAGGCACCGATGCGTGGAAAAATTATTCATTGGGCTGCTTTACTCACCGTCCCCCTGCTATTTCTATTCTTTGTAGCCCGCTACAGCGTACTGCATGCTCGCCAGGATTTATCGCCCGGCGTTGGCGGCGGGCTGTCCGTATTTTCTGATCTCGACACGCGCATCAATCGATCGATACGCGTTTCATTGCTCACCGAAAAGGGCGCTATTCCGGTACGAATACCCAGTGCGTTTGATAGTGCCGCAACCGACATCACTTATCTACCTGACGAAGAGAAGTTATCGACACTGGCAAGCAGTTTACTGCAACAAACATGGGTGCCAACAGCATACAACACATTCGTAACGTCATCGACAGACACAGCGTCTCAGGCAGCCGACATTGCAGTGCAAACACTCGAATCGCCTTATCGAACGCTACGCGCCTACGAGCCTGATCCGGGTGAACTAGCCCTGGCAGTACAAGGCGTTCGTCTCGAACTGCTGACATTGCAGTTTGACGCAGCTACGAACAACCTTATCGCCGAACCATTGTTGGTAAGTACAGTAACGAGGGATAGCGATGGAAATTGAAAATCAAAGCGATCGGACAACTGCTATCGGCCGAAACACGTTGCGGTCACGCGCCAAAGCCTTTTACGAGGGCATGACAGCTGTTACACGTCTGGAAACGGCCATTGCATTGACGTTATTGTGGCTTTTGTTGCTGAACACCGCTTACAGTCGCGTGGCAACCTTGATCTTGATTGTCGTTGTCATCGGCCTGATTTACCGATCCGTGCAACAGAAATGGGCATATTGGCTCGTCATCGTCTTGCTGCTCTGGCTCTCAGCGCATAGCAGTAGCTATCTAATATTGGACGAGTATCTACTGGGACTATTGTGGTGCGTGGCAATCTTTCTCGCACTGCTCACTCCTGATCCCGACCACTATCTGGCGTTCAATGCACGCATTCTATTGGGTTTGCTGTTCCTTGTTACGGTGATTCAGAAGCTGGCATCGCCCGGTTTCGCGGACGGTGGCATGTTTGAGGCATCGCTATTGTTCGATCCGCGCTTTAGACCGATTACCGAATTGTTCATGGGCGATGCCACCATTGATGCCAACGGACTGGCAGCACGCCTTTTGCTCTATTTCAACAATCCGCTGCGCGAATCTGTCCTGGAATCAACTGAGACACTGGCAACAGCCGCGAAAATGCTCACGTGGTGGACTATCGGCATCGAACTGATCATTGCCGTTATGTTCTTGTGGCCCAAACGGGGGCGATTGGCCTGGAAGCGCGTGATGCAGTGGCGCGATATACCGCTACTCATCTTCCTCGCGACAACGTACCCGATCGCCATCGTATGGCAGTTTAGTTGGCTGCTCAGCACATTTGGTGTTGCCCAAACGGACAAGAAATGGGTACGGGTACTGTATCTTATTGTGCTGTTTTTCAGTTTGTTCCGCGCCGGCGCATGGATATCCCTGGCCGAACGCATACTGACGCTTCTACCCGGCTGAAGCATGTCAACGAGCCGCGGTGCGAAAATAGGCCTCATATCGACAGTGAGCCTTTGCGGAAATCGGTTCGGCCGATATGAGCATTGATCAGCACCGCATAGCCTTGCGCCGCCAACGCCTGCGCTTCTCGCAAACAAGCTGTGACATTCTCCGGATTGTCCAACAGCAGCCCCTTGCTGCCATATCCTGCCGCAACAGCATGGTACGCCGTCCTGACCAAATCAGTACCCACACTGTCGCCCAGCAAGGTGACCTGATCCCGCGCGATTTGCGCCCAGGAAGCGTCCGTACCGACAACAGCAATGATTGGGATGCCATGCCGTGCAAACGTGTCAAATTCAGCCAATGAATACGCCGCCGAGCCATCTCCGTAAATCAACCAGACTTCCGCATCAGGGCGTACCAGTTTGGCCCCCAACGCAAAGCCGGCACCCGGCCCCAACGTGCCAAATACGCCCGGATCAAGCCAGGAAAGTGGGCTACGAGGACGCACAATGTAGGAAGCGGTCGCGACAAAATCACCGCCGTCACCGATAAACACGCTGTCGTCTGCTGCAACAGCCTCAATTTGACGGCACAATTCGATCGGATTCACCAGATCCACCGCTTCCTGGGCTTGTCGGACAATTTCGACATCACGAGCGACATCGCGCTGACTCAATTGTGCGTGCCATGCCGCCCATTTGCCGGGTTGCTCACTCCAGAAAGCAGCAAGCTGGCGCAAATACGTACCCGGATCAGCGACTATGGCCAGATCCGGCTTGCGATTCTTTTTCAATTCGGCCGAATCCCGATTGACGCCAATATAGGTAGCCTTGCGCGGAATACTGCGACCATAATTGAGTCGGAAATCACACGGCACGCCGGCCAATACGACGACATCAGCCTCTTTCAGTGCATTGCTGCGCTTGTGCCGCATGTGCAACGCGTCGCGACCCAGCAAACCGCGCGCCATACCCGAAAGATATGTCGGAATGCCAAGCGCAATGACAGCAGTCTGTAGCTGATCTGCATGATCTGGCGCAAGCAACGCCTGACTCCCGATCACCATCACGGGCCGCTTGGACTGTTTGAGTAAATCGATGCTCTTCTGCAAATCGCTTTCACTCGGCTGCGGCGGCACGGCCGGTTGCGCCATCGCGTATTGCGCTTTCCAGGCACCGTCGAACGTCTTTTTTATGTGTCGGCCGATATACCAATTTGTCGCTCGACCAGTCAAACTTTTTGATTTTCCTGCAGCAGCGCCCGTCCATTCGCGCACAACCGGCTCCGGATAAAGCAAATCGACCGGCAATTCGACAAAAACCGGCCCTGGTATTCCTTCCTGGCTCAATCGAAACGCATCCAGCAAAGTCGGCACAATGTCGCGCACACGCTGGACGGCAAACGTCTGCTTGACATGCGGCGTCATCAATGCAATCTGGTCGATATCCTGCAGCGCACCGCGCCCTTTGAGCAGGGTTGCAGTCGCACCGCCGATAATGATAACTGGCGACTGTGCCATTTGTGCGTTCTTGACGGCAGTAATAGTATTGGTCAAGCCTGGCCCGGCAGTAACGGCAGCGACGCCGGGAATACCGGTAAGGCGTGCCACCGCATCTGCAGCAAACACAGCAGTCGCTTCGTCACGGACATCGACAATGCGAATATTCTGCTGCTTGGCAGCAACGAGAATGGGCGAAATGTGGCCACCACACAAAGTGAACAGATTTTGAACGCCATGCCGGTTAAGCACATCGGCAACCAATACACCACCGTGCATCGTGTTATTTTTATCCACTGTTTTGCTCCCTTACCGTGAATTGAACTGAATGTCTAAAATCAGATCATGAAACATGCACTACCGTTTTGTTCTGTTTAGCACTGACTCTGCGTACCTGTCGCGCTTTTTTGCAGCGCTTCTACAGTCTTTTTATACAAATCGTCGGCTTCTTCTTCGTTTTCACCAATACACAATACGCCTACTTTGCCGTATTGTGACAATGCACTGATCAGATGAAAAACGACACCTTTCTGTGTCGCTCCGTTGAACTGCAACCCGTTTTCTACCGCAATATTGATCAAATCGTCGGGTAACAATCCTTTGTACCTGGGACTATGCAGATTATCACTGGCGTAATAGTAGCGCGGTTTCCCGCTTGGCGTGAGAAAGAGACCTGTTTTGTGGTCATATGTACCATGAGTCAGAAATTGCAACATCATGAATGGGTGGGTTGTGCCACCTTTGCGCAGATTGATTTCGATTGCATAGTGAACCCAGGAATCTCCCTGAAGCACTGAAATAAAATCGACAGCAAATCGGCCGATAACCCCCTTTTTCTCCATCACTTTACTGACACGTCGCCCTGCCTCCTGAACATCCAACCGATACACGTCAGCAGCCGGGAACGTGCAACCCAGAAAAATCTGGCCCGATGGACCACCCAATACCTGATCATGTGTCGATAATACTTCACCGACACCGGGCGGTGTGATATGGCATTGTACTGATGGCGACCGTTTACGCACGCCCTCGATGAATACCTCCACAATGCCCCCCATTTCCTCAAATTTATGCTCAAAATGTGTCCACGTCTCAGTCACAGCCTCAAATTGCAGATGAACCGGCAAAATGCGTTTGATCCAGGAGTCAATGCCCGAATCAGGACAACCCTCATACGAAAATACAGCGTTCCCTTCTCCTGAAAACCCTTCATTCAACTTGACAACGGCACGACGTAACGCCGGATCCTGCCGCTTTAACGCAGCCAAAGTTTGCACTATATCCTTTGCATCGCGCAAGTCCTCAAAGCCGTCCGGAACAGGAATCGCCGCTTCGCGGAAAATATGACGGCTATTGCTTTTTGACCCTAGGTATGCGAGATCGGGATCACAGGCATAGAGCGGCACACCCAATTTGACAGCTAACGTCCGCTCCAATGCAGATGCATTAAAACAGGAGATATACGCATTCGACGTATCTGGGATTGCCGCGCTGATGCGCTGTAGCAGGTGCGGGCGCTCGATTATCTTGGCTGTCAGCGGTTTGGATGAACTGTCGTAGCAACTGAGCATTGTTAGTCGCCGCCGCGCATGTAAACTGGGAATTCCAGGCAGGTAGTTGAGATAATAGTCAACTATTGATGGGGCTACAGGTTGGCTGGTGACATAGATCAGATTTGAGCAGGGACTTTGCAGCAGCATCAACATGAACAGCAGCCGCTCTTCGTAGTGATGTACGCCTTCAATTTTCGCCAGTTCTTCGACATCAAGGCTCAAACTGGGGATGACAATCGCTGTGGATGGGAAAAGCCGCTGACCTTGTGCCCGACCGTAAAGGTCTACTAATTGCGTTTGCAACCTGGCGAACGCTGCACGCTCATCGGATAGGGGAGTCATAGGCGGCTCCTTTGGAATGGTTAGAATGGATTCAATTGACTAATAATAGCGAAAGATAGGTGCTAAAGACGAATTCGGCCGAAATTCACAGTTCAGTAACCGCCATACATCAAGACAAGTGATCGGCCGATTGCTACGGTGCACAACCTGTTTGTCTGGCAAAACCTCAAGCCGCCGTATATTCAGACAAGATCGACAGGACGCTTCACGCAAAACAAACAATCCTGTCAACAGCCGAACTACTCGATCTTTTCGGCCGGTTCCGGCATTCCCAGAATATGGTAACCAGCATCGACATAAACTACCTCACCCGTTACGCCGCTGCCCAACTCACTGCACAACCACAGAGCCGAACGTGCTACTTCATCTTGATCGACATTACGGCGCAACGGAGCACGCTCCTCGACATACGTCAGCATCTTGCGAAAACCGGCAATACCGCCCGCTGACAACGTCTTGATCGGTCCGGCCGAAATCGCATTGATGCGAATGCCTTCCTTACCCACATCAGCCGCCAAATAACGCACACTGGCTTCCAGAGCAGCCTTGGCAACGCCCATCACGTTGTAATGCGGCACGACTTTTTCCGCGCCGTAATAGCTCAGTGTCAGGATGTTGCCACCGTTTTCCAGCATCAATGGCCTGGCCGCTCGCGTCAATGCCACCAAACTGTAGACACTGATATCCATCGACGTCGCAAAACCGGCGCGCGATGTCTCATAGTAGGCACCTTGCAAATCATCCTGCTCGGCAAAAGCGACTGCGTGAACGAGTATATCGATGGTGCCAAAATGGGCCTGCGCTTTGGCAAATGTAGCAGAGATTTGGGCATCGTCGGTCACATCACATTGCTCAATGAACGTTGATCCAATCGACTCGGCCAATGGGCGTGCCCGTCGTTCCAGGCGGTCAATGGCATAGGATACGCCGACTTCAGCGCCATGCTCGTGAAACGCCTGCGCAATGCCCCAGGCAATGGAGTATTTATTCGCTAATCCGAAAATGAGTGCCTTTTTGCCTTCAAGTAGCTTCATGATGTGCTTCCTCAACTAATTTGTGGTGAAATGCAAGCCGGAAAGGAGTCAGTGGTGACGCTGGTCAACGGTATTGCGATACGAACGGGTTGTCGGTGATCCAGTAGCGCCAGGGTTTGGAGAACCACGGTTCGGGCGTTTTGCCCAGTCCGACTCGTGGCCCGGACGCAATTTGAGCCGGCAGCACTGCCCTACCGTTCTCGATCCATAAAACAGTTTCGGCCGAAAATAGTTCTGTTCCGTTCAGTTTGTTGTCGATTTCCAGCGCCGCAGTGAGTTTGGCCGGCCCGTTCGTCCATTTTGATCGCGGTTGTTTACGACGGTTGTGGCTGATAATCCATTCACCTGTATCGGGTTCGAGTGCCCTGATGAGAACAGCATTGGCCTGTCCCGGTTCACCGGTGACGACGTTGAACATCCAATGCATGCCGTAGGTGAAGTAGATGTAAGCGTGACCGGCCGGGCCAAACATTACAGTGGTACGTAGCGTCGGCTGACCGTTGTTTCGCGTACCGTGGCACGCGCGATCCGGTTCGGCCGAATCACAATACGCTTCCGCTTCGACGATGATGCCGCCGACACGTTGCCCATCGACGAGGCGCAAAAGACGCGCACCGAGCAATGCCTTTGCGACGTCCCGTGCCGGGCGCGCGTAGAATGTGCGCGGCAACGGGCTACGGTGCAAGAGACTAGAGGCGGTCAATCGCGCTCGCGCCCACCATGCAGTGCTTCCTGCATTGCGTCGAGTTCATCCCACTTTTCGGCTGCAGCCAACGAAGCTTGTTGCGGCCATGTCGACGGGTTTGCAATGCGGCTAATGCCGGCGTCGTCGAGAATTTGGCGCAGCGCAGACGGTGATTGGGCGGCTAACTGCACATAATTGACGATGCCGGCTGCATTGAGGACGCTCGCAATCTTGGGTCCGATACCTTCAATGCGCTGTAGATCTTGCGGTTCAGCCGAAACGTGGGCAACTTGCGTGCGCAACTCTTCGATATCAGCATACGCTTTGGCCGCCAGTTCCCGATCGGCTTCGCATTGATCAAGCCGCGTCTGCAAATCTGTGTTGGCGGTCTGCAATTCACTCAGCGACGCTTCAAGTGCAGCAGATGATGCTGCAGCCGCTGCTAATCGAGAATCGGTTTCATTCTGTTGAGCATCCAGTTGTTCCTGCAATGCACGCGCTTCAGTGCTGTAGTGGCGACGCAATATCAGTGAATCAAAAATCATACCGACGATTACACCCAGTGCACCTGCAATTAAGATTTCCATCCAATACCTCCTGCATCTTCAGTTTAGTGATTGCGTTTATTCATGCGAATATGACTGTAATTGTACGGCAAAGGGCTTGCCCTTCGCAAAGGTTATGCTGTATCGGCCGATTGTGCAACGATAAAGCGGTTCAACGCTTCGCGTGCGGCGGGCAACTGCTGCATCGCTGTCCAATCACCGATAAATGCAGCTGCGGATTCGGCCGAAAACAGATAGACAAATGGATCGCGTTCGGCCGAACTGCCGTTCACCAGTGCCGCCCGCCAAAATGGGTCCAACTGTTTCTGCCACCGCGCATACCCTTTTTGCAACTGCGCACGCACACTGACATAGAGGCGTTCATCATCTGATGACACCCGCTGCGTTTTGTACACGCGGATAATCAGTGCCTCCAGTTGATCCCAATACGCCACAAACACATCGAGATCATGACTGGGGAGAAATTGCGCAAGGAATTGGGTAAAAGGATTCAAGTGCGGTATGACTCCATCACATCGTTACCCTGATTGTAGCAGCGTGTAACCCGATTCTCAACGTCACATGCCATAAACACAAAAGCCCACGCTCGATAGCACGAGCATGGGCAGTTTTGGGCAACGCAGACTGTATTCTGCGCGACCAAGCTCAGATAATTAGAGGAAGCAAATCATAATAGATGCCGACAAACCCAATGCCGACGAGCAAAATGCCGCTGACGCGTGTCAATGTGCCATAATTGCGTGTTGTCCAACCAGTGAAACGGCGCTGGAATGGTACAGCCAGGAATGGCAGCACGACGAGCGGCCAACCAAATCCCAAACCGAAAAAGAAAAAGTACGCTAATCCCGAACCCAATTCGGCAAAGCTGCCCGCTCCGAGCAGGAAAACGCTTAAGATCAATGGCCCGGTACAGGGCAAGGTCATCGGACCGAGCAGTAAGCCGTAGACATAGGCGGTAGCGAATGGGTTGCGCAAAATGGGTGCTTCGACAGTCGTCAATTTGTTGAACGGATTTCGGCCGAAAATCATTAGAAAGCCCATGATAATGACGACAATGTAGATCACCGGCAATACCCAGATCAATAACTCGCCAAATGAGCTTTGCAACCAAAACAGCAGCGCTCCCACAGCAATCATCAACGTCAACACACCAGCCAGGACGAAGATGCCAAGCCATTTTGTCGCTTTAGCCATACGTTCATTGCTTGCCGTGCCCGCCAAAAACGCGATTAAGCCAGGATATAGCGGCAAGACACAGACATTGGTCAAGATGGCGGCATTGCCGAGGATAAATGCTTGCAGAAGTTCGTTCATGATTAGGAAGTGTGTGTCAGAGGCAATTGGAGCGTACTAAACGCTCCAATTACCGGTACATTTACGGTCTTAGCCCTGCATTGCGTTGGTGATCTGCTCAACGATCTCTTGAGGCGATTCAATACCAGTCACAAGATCGGTAAAGCTTCCATCAGGTCGGATGACGAAATGAGGTGTGGACGGAGCGCTGGTGATTGATCGGCCGAATTGATCGGCTAATTGTTGCAGCATCTCGTCAGTCATGACCGCAAAGAGCCAGTCAAATCCTTGTTGATCCGCGTAAGCAGCCAATTGTGCGTCTTCCAAAGTCGTTTCCAGACTCAGGGCCACAAATACTGTGTCGTCACCGAGCGTGGCGCGTGCTTCGCGCACATTACTCAGTTGGCTGCGGCAATTAGTACACCAAGTCGCCATCGGCTCGACAAACACAGTTTGGCCGTTGAAATCAGCCAATGTGAACTGTTCGCCGGTGCGGGCATTGGTCAAGACCAGGGTTTGCCAACCCGGCAACCCGGACAATTCAGACTCAGCCATCTCATCATCCATAGCTGCTTCATCATCCATCATGGCCTCGTCTTCTGCCATCCCATCATCATGCGTATCGTCTTCCATCATGGCCTCGTCATCCGCCATCGCATCATCTTCCATCATAGCATCGTCTTCCGCCATTGTGTCGTCGGCCATTGCACTACCTTCGGCCGAATTCGATTCTACTGCGGCAACGGGCTCTGCGACTGGTTCCTGTGTCTCCGCTGAATTACAGGCAGCCAACACCAACGTGGTGAGAATAACGATTAAAATCAAGCTCCATTTCTTCATTGTCAGTAATCTCCTTGTTATCTATCAATCAAACGACCTGTTCGGCCGAATTCAGATGAAGTATAGACTGCGATGCTTAATTGATTCTGTCTGAGAGCTTACAGTTTTGTTACAGCACTGCTATACTGAATGCGATCATACGGCTGAATACCGAGCATTTGTGCACTGATTTCGGCCGAGTTTACCCTTTTAATGCGGGAGAAAGTGACTATGTTCGCCAAACAACAAGCCCAAACTGTGTTTGCCTACCATTGGCATAATACGCAGCAATTGCTCACTTTTGCCGACCAGTTGAGTTCGGCCGATTATCATGCCCATCCCGGCTATGGACACGGATCAATCCACGATCTGTTTCTACATGTTTTGCGAACTGACGCAAGCTGGCGTATCGCCCTTGAAACCGGCCAACAACATTCACCGATTGACCCTGTTGATTTTCCTAGTCTGGCAGAAATCAAACGCGGCTTTGCGCAGGAACAAACTGCCTGGGACACCTATTTTGCCGATGTGAGATCTTCCAATATCGAGGGCCGCGTCAAGCTGACCAACTGGCGTGGTGACAGATTTGAATTTCCACAATGGGGCATCTTGCAACACCTTGTGCTGCATGGGATGCAGCATCACACAGAAATCGCACAGTTGCTCACGTCTTATGGACAATCACCCGGTGACATCGATTTGGTGTTTTTCTTGATGCAAAGCGGAGGGCAGTAACGTAAGATCGGCCGAAACAATGGATATCCTGGACTACTTCATACACGCGATGCAGCTTCAGGTCGCATTCCGCGAGACCAGACAGCGTTAGCCCATATCCAAAGCAGCATAACAACGGCTGCAACCAATGCCATCGTCAGGGTCGTTTGCTGTAAGGTCAAACCAACGTTGTCAAGTGCAATCCCGGCCCATAACGTTGATAATGATTGTGTCAGCGTCAACAACGCAAACTCGAAAGCGAAAACGCGACCGCGCACTTCGTCCGGCAACAGCAAGTAGAGCAATGCTGATGCAAATACCCAAAGCGCACCGGTACCAACAGTGCGTGTCAATGTTCCCAACAAGTAAAGTGGCAGCGTTGGCGCCAATGCCAACATCGCGATGCCCAGTGTCAGCAGCAGGTAGCCCAACGTGATGCCTAAACGCAATCTACGTGGTGCATCGCCCAACCAATGACGGATTGCAATTGGTCCCAGTCCAGTACCGACACCTGTCACAAAGTAGATCAGTCCTAAAGTCGTCGCCCCATCACCGCCAATGGGAAAAACATCCGACGCATAGTTGATCTCGAGCACATTAATCGCACCCCACGCCAATGATCCGCCCGCTTTCACGAACACCAGCGTCATAATGAAGGGGCGTGACCACAAGAAACGCAGTCCATCACTAAATGCAATCTTCTCGTGTTCAGAGCCTGCGGCAGATGCCAACCGTGGCCGACGCAATGGCATTGTACGACTGATAAACCATGCCGAAAGTAAAAAAGTTGTGGCATCAAACAGGAAAGCTGAATTTCGGCCGAAGTACTGTGCCACAATGCCACCAATTAACGCACCCAATGCCAGCATCGAACTCCACGTCGCACTGTCGATAGCATTGGCGGTAACTAAATCTTCTTGCGCGACATAGTTTGCTAATGCCGCGTTGCGTGCCGGTGTAAAAACAGCGCTCAGCACAAACTGCGTCACCATCAATGTGTAAAAGAGCCACAATTGATCGGGGCTGTCGATCAATAAAAAGCCGGCCACGGTCAATGCCCGCAACACATCAGCAATGATCATCAGATGTCGTCGGTTGTATTTATCGGCAAGAACGCCGGCAAAGGGACTAACAACAAAAAGCGGTATAAATCGGGCTAAAAACAGGTAACTGACAGCTATGCCACTTGACGTGAGATCGGAAATCAATTCGGCCGAAGCAATCAGGTTAAACCAATCCCCAAAATTACTCGAAACCGCACCCAACCAAAGATAGCGATAATCGCGATTCGAGCGTAACAGTGCAATATACCTGTTCATAA
>JAMLHW010000020.1 GCA_023954475.1 Anaerolineae bacterium | reverse complement strand
ATTTTCCTTCAAATCAAACGCCACCGTCGGCTTGCCAAACGCCATATACTCCATGATTTTGTTCATCGTGGATTGATTTGACCATTCGCTGTACGGATCCGGATCGAGACAGACATCGGCCGATGACAGATACCGGCACAAATCGTGATCACTGACCCGCCCGGTAAACTCGACAAACGATTCCAGCCCCATCTCGTGATTTAGTCGTTGCAACCGCTTCAGGTCCGGCCCACCGCCCATGAGAACGAACTTGACATCATTTCGGCCGAATTCATCCCTCAACAACCGTGCCACCTCCAGAACGATCTCCACACCATCCTGCACACACATCTCGCCCAAATAACATGCCAGATAACGAAACCCGTCTTTCAAAGCCGGTTCCGGCGGCAATACCTGCAATCGCTCAAAATCCGGCCCACTGCGCACCACGAAAATGCGATCTTCCGACACACCACCGCGCTGCATAGCAATCGCCTTGTGACTTTCGTTCGTCGTAATCACCACATCGGCCGATTTGAACGTCAACTTCTCCAGCCACAACAAACCCCGATACAGTGCCCCATTGCGCTTGCCACCCTTCGCCAGATACATCTCCGGCGACAAATCGTGATGGTCAAACACAAACTTGACTCCCAGCAGCTTGTAGCACAACGCCAGCAAAAAATAAGTTTCTGGTGGATTGCACGCATGCAGCACATCAAATCCGTGCCGCCGATAGACACGCAGCGACAACCACGCTGTCATTATCCAGCAGTAAACAAACTCAAACAGATAGCCAAGTGTCCTCTCCGCATCAGGCGGTGCGGGATAGCGATAAATGTAGACGTCTTCCCGACAGAGATAACTTTCTTGATACGTGCCGTGTTGACCTTTGGGACAAATGACGGCAACCTGATAGCCGGCTTGTTGTAGGGTTGTCGCTTCGAGCCAGACACGCCGATCAAACGGAACCGGCAAATTCTGGACAATGATTAGCACTTTACCAGCAAATGCCATCGTACCGGCCCCCAAAATCCGGCAGCCGATGCCCATTCACACGCACGAGATCGATGACCGTCTGGTCGTCGCGGAGTAATACTGTCAGCGCGTCATACTCTTCGGCCGAAAGCGGTTTGGCAATGACAATCGTATCTGCATCGGTGATCGTGTCCGCCAGCGTCGGTCTCATGACGGCGTCAATACACGGCAATACACGGTCGAGATAAGCACGATTACTGCCGTGCAGCCGACTCAACAGCACCTCGCGATCGTAGATCGTCAGCTCCGTACCCATGTCAAGCAACCGCTGCGCCAATACGACAGCCGGACTCTCGCGCAGGTCATCCGTACCCGGCTTAAAACTCAATCCCAACAAGCCGACGCGACGACTATCCGCTGTCTCCAGCAAATCAAGCGCCCGATGCAATTGACTGTCGTTGCTGGGCAGAATCGCGTCCAGCATCGGCACAGAAACGCCTTCTTCCTGTGCGAACGCCGTCAACGCCCGCAAATCCTTGGGCAAACAAGAGCCGCCAAACGCGAAGCCCGGTCTGAGATACGTCGGCGACAAGTTCAGCTTAGTGTCCTTGACAAAAATATTCATCACAGAATGGCTGTCGATGCCGGCAGCGTGGCACAGGTTGCCAATCTCATTCGCGAACACGACTTTGAGCGCATGGAATGCATTACCGGCGTATTTGATCATTTCGGCGACGCCCAATGGCACATGCTCTGGTGCAAAGGCAGCGGTATACAGTTGCGCCACCGTTGCGCCGCTGCGCTGATCCAATTCGCCGATAATTGTGTAAGGGGGATCGTCGAAATCGGCTAATGCGCTACCTTCTCGCAGAAATTCAGGATTGACACAAAAGCCGAACTCCCGACCAGCCTGCTTGCCGGATGTTTGTTCGAGTATGGGTATCAGGCGATTGTGGGCATAACCGGGCAAAATGGTGCTGCGTATGACGACGACTTTATAGGTTTCTGTCCGGGCCAATGTTCGGCCGATTTCAGCACAGACGCTCTCGACAGCCGACAGATCAGGTGTGCCGTCATCGCGGGACTGTGTTCCCACACAAACCATCACGATCGATGCAGCGGCTACCGCTGCGCTACCATCAAGCGTTGTGTGGATACGGCCTGAATCCACGCCGGCACGCAATAATTCAGCCAGACCTGGTTCAACAATGGGGCTTTTCCCCTGACCAATCAACCGCACCTTCTCTTCAAGAATATCAACACCAATAATATGATGGCCATCACGCGCAAAACACGCCGTCGATACGCATCCGACATATCCCAATCCAAAGACGGCTAGCTTTAACATCGTGATAACTTCCTGATCGATTGTGTCTTGCTTAGAATTCCCGTTTTTCAGACGAAAACTCTGCTACTTTGGTTTCCGTCAAAATCGCCCATACTCGCATATCAATGCTTTCTATGTCCAGGCTGTGTAACGGTGCAAAGGAAAAGAAGGTGGTCAGCGTTGCTGACCCATGAAATTCACCACTCGTAACAAGTACCGGCGCATTGGTCAAGTGACCGTAATGCGATGATACCCAGCCCTGTATTGGATCTGTGGCGGCCTCAATGAGGTCACCTCCAATTGCGAGGGTACTGCGAGGAACAACAAAGAGCGTATGCGCAGCGCACGTTACGCAAGCTGTCACTCCGTTTCTTCTGACTACTGCTTCGGCCGAAAAATGCCAGAGCGCTTCAAAACGATGATTGCCTCGTCCATACAGACTATCCACAACCACCAGGAGCAGCGGGTCTTTCAGAAACAAAACCGACCGCCGATGCGTCACACCTGCAATACGATACCCGTCATGCTCTGCTGCGATCATAGCGTACTCCGCAGTTGACTGCCAATCGAGAATCCGGGTCGCGGCCCGTCGACCCCAAAGAAAGGTGCCGCGCATTTCACTTTGATCCTGCCCGGCGACGACAATCGTATTATGCGCTCTTGTGCTGCGAAAAAATGAGCGCCACGCACCGCCTTCCTGATACGCATACGTGCCTGCGTCAACCAATACCGGTGTTGCACCCACCGATAGTGTCAGACTGAGCGCATCGGCGTGTCCGTGAGCCGCTGTCGCCAGATAACCCAACGGACCACAATCCATCGTCACAACCATATCGTTGTGACGCATGATCGCGTAACCGCCATCCGCAAACAAACGAGAGCCGACAGGGCTTGGCGCGTGCGGCAGTGCCGCGAATTGTGCCTGTCCGGCGTCACCACACAGCCAATGACTCTTTTCATCCCACGTCCCCGCTGCTGTTTTGAGTGCCGAATTGTGCAGCATGGCAGCCGCAGTCGCACAAATAGCGCGGTAGTTGTTGGCATTCGGCCGATCATCCAGGCGCACAACCCAGGCGTCATCACTGTCGCCAATTGCCGGTACATTGCCGGACGCATCCATGCTGTGGCGCAAATAGTCACAGGCGACAGACAGGCGTTTGTGCCAGATTGCCGGTGGCTGGATGCCGTTTAATGTTGCCAACCGCCAACTGACCAGGTTGAAATCGAGTACAAAAGCGAGATAAGCAGGACTCTGTTCGGCCGAAACACCGTCGGGATAGATTTGCCGGGGCAATTCCGCTTCCAGAATGCGCAATCCGCAATCGCGCCAGGTCGCTGCGTTCGGCAAAAATGGGAATGCCATCCCTGTGATTGCCAGTCCGGCCGCTTCGCCGATCAGGTGATTGTTGGCCGAACTGAACGCGGACAAATGGCGTTGGATATATTCGGCTTGAACGGCAACTGACGTACAGAATCGGCCGAAAAACGCGTCCGTCATGGCATCCGACTCGCGCAAAAAAAACAACACCCAGGCCCAATTGATCAAGCGCAATGCCAATTCCAGTGCGCTGCTCCAATTGACACCAATATACGGCGGATTGGCCATTATCCAGGCATCGATTTGGGCACACGCTTCCGCAGCGAACCGTTCGTCGCCGGTCAGATAAAACGCTTTCGCCAATGTGACGAGATGGTGGTGGCGGTTGAGTTCCCATACCCACTTGACGCCGCCTACCGTTTGCCCGTCGCGTGTGTCAAGTTGGGCATAAAATTGAACCGGCCAGCGCCGCCCCGTGAGTGGATCGGCGTGCCAGTCAATTTCCCGGCCCAGTTCGAACTGTCGGCCGAACAGCTCAATTTGATGTGCCAGCAGCTTTTCGGCCAGTGCAATGGTCACATCACCATTGATCCACGGCGATGACTTATCGGCAATTGCATCGGTGAACCACGGTACATCGCCAGCAATAAACGCAGCGTACGCAGCTGCCGTTTCGATGTCAGCGACATTCACACGACCAACGCGCCGTCGATCAGTCGCAATCACCGCCTGCTGACGCAATCGATAGCGGATCTCCGGCAATGACATTGACGCCAACCGGTGTACATACCAACGCAGTCGTTTGACCATTTCAGGGGCAAGGGGCTACATGACCGGGACCAGCCAACAACAAATCACTCACTTCATCCTTCATCCTTATTCAGTATCGTATTCACGCCATCAATGAAATTCGCTGCCATATTGTCAATCGTCAGATGGCGGATAGACGGCCAACAATTGGCCCGCAGCGTGGACAATACCTCCGGCTCATAACATAGGCTGGAGACGGCTGCGGCGTATTGGGAAGGAGAGCTATCGGCCGATAATATCACTGCATTCGCCGTAGTCAGATAAGCGATTTCAGGGCCGTGCAATGGCGAGTCAATCGTGACAATCGGCACATCGTAACACAGTGCCTGCAACGGCCCTAGGCCGACAGCGCCGGGGATGACGTACAAATCGGCTGCCGTGTAGAATTGCGCCAGGCGTTCAATAGCGTTGATTGGTCCGTAGTAGGTCACATTGGGTAGTTGATTGTCCGCCAGAAACGGCTCACCGCCACTGCCGACCAGCAGCAAGTGATAGCGATCATCCTGTTTTTGTAATTGTTGCCATGCCGTCAGCAGGAAGTCGATGCGTTTGTTCGGTGTAAATCGGCCGACATACAACAGCACGCGTTTCCCGGTTAAACCCATTGCAGCACGTATCTGCTCGCGTTGGTCGCGTACAGCGACATACGCCCGGCGCTGCGCCGCAATATCGATTGTATTATTGAGTACAAAAATCGTTGCGCGCGGCACATCATGCTGCACCAAATAGGCGCGGACGGCGTCCGTGTACGCAAAAAAGCCATCAGCCCTGCGCACAAGCGCCATCTTGAGCCGTTCCATCTGCTGCTTGAGCAAACCGGGTTGCACACTGGCACGAATATCTCGACCATGTCCCCAGTAAGCGACCCTGACACCGTGGAGTTGGTGTAATTGCACCAGCGGATAAGTCAGGCAGTACAATGCGTTTTCGACAATGATCAAATCATAAGTGGCAGCGCGTCGCCAAAACGTCTGATAGCCCCATGGTTTGCCGGAGCGCATAGTCCATGAATAGGTCTTGACACCAATCGTGGGGAAAGCAAAGGCTGGTTGAGCACTTTCAATCGATGCAAGATTGTTCGCTGCGCGATCCGACGCATCATATACCACATCAAAGCGCCATGCAGCAGGGCGCAGTCGCTCGAGTGCATTGTAAAATGGCACACGATAGTGTGGAATAGTCATCTGGTGGGCGATCAGGACGGTCTTCATAGCGTGAAGGCTGGATTTAGTTGTGATTAATACCGATTCAACCACTCAAAACGGCGACAAGCTTTGCCTCAAAATAGGAACTCTGAAACTGGTCGAAATAATCCTGCCGCGCCTTGTCACCGAGCTGCTGCGCCCGATCCGGATGCTGCCACAACATCTGTACGGCTTCAGCCAACGCATCTACTTCGGCCGAAAGCACGAACACGGCATTCGTCTCATTGAGGTAATCTTCAGTCGCAGTGATGCGGGTAGCGATAATGGGTTTGCCAAACTGCATGTATTGCAAGGTCACACTTTGTCCACTGGCACCGACCCCATCGTGCAGCGGCAAAACACACAGGTAGGCACCGGCCACCAGTTCCGCAAATTCACGTCGAGGCCGATCCCGATAAACAGTCACGTTCGGCGGCAATTCGGCCGATAAGTGATTTGAACAGGAACAACAGATAATCAAATGATAGTCAAGCTGTCGAAATGCGGCGATCAGCGTATCGTAATCGCGATTGGAGTAACCTCCGGCGAAACAGTACGAACCCGTAGTCGCTGTCACGCCGCGTATGGGGCCAGAGCCGTACGGCACATACGACAGATGCGTGCGCGGCAGGTTAAAGAAACGTGCGTAGAGCGCAATATCAGCTTTGGAAAATACGATAAAGCGCACGTTTTTGGTCAACAGAACGCGGGCCAGCAAACCATAAATGCGCATCAATCTGGTGCTATGAAAAAACAAACCGAAAACGTAGATGCGCGTTTCGGGCGTGGTGCGGAGGCGCAGCGCATTATAGAGCAGGAACGGCAGCAAGATGTGCCCGGTAACGACAACGGTGCGCCCCGGAGCCAATGCAGACCGCAGTTTGCGGGGATGCAGAAAATATCCAAGCAGCCGCTGCTGCGTGCGTTTTCGGCCGAAAACTGGCAGCCCGTCGCCGTCGGCCTGTTCTGACAAATACATATGGGTTACAGCAACGCGGTCGGCGATATTGCGCCACAATGCAGCATAACTCCGGGGATCGGCCGAAATCACCCAGATTTGCGGTTTGTCTGTCATGTGCTCGCTCATTCAATCGCCTGCATCCGCCGCGGCTGGTTCCAAAGCAATCCAGTTCAGCCAGATTGCGTGTGTTTCGGCCGATGGGGATCGACCCGGCTCATGGGCTAAAATCCGAATCGATTCCAGGTACGTTCCATCGAGCGGGACGACAACCGTTTCCCACTCACCACTATTTTCACGGTACGCTATCAGACGTTGCAGCCGACCATCAATCATCGCCTCTACTGTCAGGGTAGATTGTGGGCCGGACTTGAAACGCACCGCCAGCGCATCGTGGTAACGCAACGGTACGACACCCGTGTCCAGTGTAAAGCCGGCCAGATCGCGCTGCTGCAATGTGTTGGTATAGCGCACTGCACCGGCGCCGTTACTGGTCGTAAAGGTGAGATTGGCGGCATTTGCCGACTCATCGGCAACCCAGACATGCTCGCCGGTGAAAGCGTCGAGGACGATTCGTCCGACGTCGTCCAGCATGAGAACCCATGCGCCACCCACAGTCTGTTGTAGAGCCGGCAACTCATCTGCCGCGAGCAAAGCAAAGCGGCTGGCTGCGGCATTGAGATCGCCGCGATACAAATACCGTTCTGCGGTCACGAACGTTTTTGCGTGCACTTCATCACCGGGCAAATCGGCCGAAAGATCGCTTGCTGCATCAGGTCGGTCAGAAAATACAGCTTGGGTTAGCATCAATAAAGCGGCACGCTGTTCGGCCGAACTCGGCCGATTGCCCAAAGCCACATTGATCGCCCCGTACGCGACATTGCGCATGGCATATGGCCACAACGCCAACACCAGCAGCACACCAACCACCAGCCACAATCCGATGTACCTGTGTCGCATCTCAAGTTGGCGCGGCCACATGCTGTGCTGACTCTGAATCGTCGGTTCCTGCGGTGGGAACAATTATCGCACCCTGTCGTGACTCGGCACGCCACAGCGACAGCGCAAAACTCAGCGCCGCGTAAACCATCCACAAAAACGTATTTTGCTCCAGCAATGCGCTTTCTACCAGACTATACAGCGCATAAAACGTGAGAAATGCAAGCGGCCATAACCGCAAAGGGGACCCGTCGACACGAACCCATTTCACAGCGAGCCACAAATTCTTGCCGTAATTCAACAACAGCAAGGCCAAGCCAACAGCGCCGACAGTAACCAGCGTATCCATAAAACCATTGTGGCCATGCAGCGGTTGCCAGTTCAATCTGTTCCACACATACCAGCCGCCGGGACTTTCCCAGCCGTTCCAAAAGCCACTGTATCCATAACCCAGCCATGGCTTCAGCGTAACCATATCCCACATCAATGTCCATGCCGGGATACGCCCTGAGAAAGTCAAGTCTTTGCCAACCAATCTCAAGAACGGCACAGCAGCAGTTGCATAAAACACTGCGACAGCCAAAATGACAAATACAACGGCAGACATCAATGCCACAGGAATGAACATGGGATGCCAATGGTAGCGCAGATAGCGAAACGCAAACAGGGCAGCCAGTGTCAACGTAACGACGACGAGGCCGGTACCGGATCGAGAAAATGCGGTCAGCAACACCATCAACCCAAACATGAGCCAAACGCCGCGCTGTCCGCGCTTGTTTCGGCCGATAAGATAAAACACGACCATACCCAATGCCGTATAACTACCCAACGTATTCTTCTGAAAAAATATACCCTTCCAGGCACCGGCGTTTGCAGGACCCGGCTCCAAACCAACATGCGGCGGTAAGACAATAGCAATGAAACTCAAAACTGCCGCAATACCCAGCACCCATGCCACCATAACCAGCAAATCGCGCAGCGTAAAACGCGTGGCAAGATAAGCCCCGTACAGTGTCGTCAATGCCAGCGCAATCCCTCGACGCAACGACAGCGCCGGTTCGACCGACCACAACACTGACAACAAAACCCATGCAACTAGCACGAGCAACAGCTTGTCACGTGTCAGGACAAACACAAAGAAGTTGAGTTGTGACAATGCCAGCGCAATGCCTATGCCGTAAAGCACGAGCCACATCAATTGCGTCGTCAGGTTCCCACCGCTGCCGGCGCGACCCAGTAGCAATACGAGTGGGTACGTGCCCATAAAAAGCGTTAGCGTCGCCAGCGCCTTCTCTACCTGTCGCGGCAACGGTTTTGCAGCATCACTCATGAGCTTGCTCACTCAAAAACCGAGTTTCTGCCAGAAACTCAGTTTTTCGGGCAGTGTGACCTTGTAACACACGCTCATAAACGGCAAACGTCTCCTGCGCATTGCGCTCCCACGTAAAGTGCTCTGTCACCACCTGATAGCCTGTATCAGCCAACTTGTTCCGCCGTTGGGGATCATCCAGAAGACGTTGCAAAGCCGCCACAAGCGATTCTGTGCTTTGTGGTGCAACCAGTTCGATGCAGTCGCCCAATTGCGCCAAATCTTGAGGCCCACCGGCTGTCGTGCAACCAATCACCGGTTTTTTACACCACATCGCTTCGATGTAGACGATTCCAAATCCTTCAATCCAGCTCGGCAATACAAATATGTCACAAGCGCGAAAATAACACCATACCTGATCGTGTGCACATGCCCCGACAAAACGCACAAAATCGGTCAAATTCAATTCGCGCGTCAGACGCAGCAGGCGTTGGTATTCGTCACCATCACCGACGATAGTGTAGTTAAGCCGGTATCCGGCGTCGATGAGGCGGCGCAGTGCATGCAACACATAGGCGTGCCCTTTGGTTTCGCGCAGTGAACCAATCGACAGCAGTTGCAGCGGCCTACCGTCATCTGCGCTCGGTATCGCAGCGCAATTATCCTCGGGCGTCGTATCAGTTGCATTACCGCCCAGATAGACAATTTCTGTTCGCGCCGGATCGCCGCCATGCTCGATGATGCGATCAAATGTCCATTGACTGTTGGCAAGAACGGCATCCACATTATCGAACACATGGCGCACGATGTGCTTGCTCAAGCGATTTTCGTGCACTGTGTAGTAGACATCGGCACCGTGGATACTCAAAACGATTGGGATATGCAGCCAACGTGCCGCAAGCAGGGCAATGACGCCGCATGGGCTGGCGTAGTGCGCATGGATGAGGTCGAATTGATGTTGTTCGGCCAGTTTTTTGAGCGATCCACGCACAAACGGGTAGGCATAGTAACCCCATTGACCCTGGAAACCCTGGCGTGGCGGTGACGTGTAGCGTGGATAATGAACTTCAATACCGTTGATCGTGTCTTGTTGTGGAATATACTGTAAATCGGTGTGCCATTGTCGCCATTCGGCCGAAAATCGTTTCGGCCGAATCACATGCTTCCACAAGCGCAACGGCGGAAACACACGTACCGGACACACTACCATATGATCACAGTACGGCAGGAGATGCGTCACCTGGCGCTCCACGAATATGCCGCGCACCGGATTCACGCGTTCTGGAAACAGCGACGAAATCGTCAATACGGATAAGCGCCTGTCCATGCTACTCACTCACAGCGGTTGCGCCACCATGACTGCGCCGTATTGCCGCATGTGCCCAACGCCACACCGCACGATCATCATCGGTCACAGAAACAATTCGCCACCAGTGTCGTTCAACAATGTGAGCATACACACCCAGCGTCATTATGCCGTGCAAACTGTAGGCAATTGTCGAGGCCAAGGCAGCGCCGACGATAGCTAAGCGCGGAATCAATACTAGGTTCGCACCGATGTTTACGAGCAACGCGATGATTGAAACAACCATGTTAGTCTCCGGCCGTCCACGCGCCGCGAGATCATTCGCCAAAATACGCGACCCACTGAGTATGACCACACCGGGTAGCAAGGCAACCAGCGCCAGATAAGCGCGTGCATAATCGACACCGTAGAGTACGACGATAAACGGATAGCCGACGACGATCATGACGGCTGCGCCGAGGAATGCCAGTAACGTGACCCAGCGCGTCACAAGCGGTGTCAAGCGCAGCCGTTGCGCTTCATCCGCATCGAGCTGGGCCAAACGGGGCAAAATGACCACACCAACCGCCTGAGATAGCATCCAGAGCCGTTCTGCCAACTGCGTCGCAACGATGTAGATACCGACGACAGCCGGGTTGATCAACGCATTGAGGAGAAATACATCCACGCGATACATGCTGAACGACAACAAGATACTTACTTGCGATTTCCAACCATAACTCAATGCGGCGCGCGTATATCGGCCGAAATGCACTGCATCCGATTCCTGTGACCGGCAACGACGGGCACGCCACCAGGCGATCACACTTTGTACCAACCATCCAGCGGCAAAAGCGAGTAGCGCGCCTATCACATTCCAATCAAAAGCCCACACAAACAAAACCGAAAGCACCAGCGTGAGTACAGAACCGATGAGCAAAACGGCATTGTAACTCTCAAAATCCTGCAATCCGCGCAACAGGCTGATGCCAAAAGCCTGGGCCAGCAATATTGGATAGATACCCATGCCAATCCACAAATAAATGGTGGGAACACCGGGGAATAAGCGCGCTCCTGCCAATACGATTATCAGGACTGCAATGGCAATGCCGATGATCGACAGCGCCAACCATAATCGTTTGGTGACACGATATGCATCGCGCAACGACACGGATCCACGCCCCAGGAAGTACGCATTGGAGGTCGAAATACCCAGATCGCAGAATTTGGCCAGCAGCATGGGCAGCAAAATGGCAAGCCCATAGAAACCGAATCCAGTGGTTCCCAGCGAACGCGCCAAAAACACGCTCAATAACAGCGCGAGTATGACACCGGCCAAGTGACGGGACAACGTCATGACGATGTTTCGGCCGAGATCGCGAAGTTGAACCTGCATGGAAGCATTCATGATGTTGTTGGAAGGGGAAAATCGGCCGGGATGCCGCTCATCGGCACCACTGGCTACAGTTTATGGAGCTTTCCACCATTCAATGAAGAATATGACAAAAATCGCCACGGCTGCTCCAGCCATGCCGGCAATAATAGTTGTCTGGAGTCGATCGCGTTTCAGCGGGAGTTGCGGCACTTCCGCCGCGCTGGCTAGCTGCATCAACGAGCCGCGTTCATCGGCGGCAACACGCACTTCATTAACCGTTCGTGCCAGCACCACCACACTTTCATTCGCGCGGTTAATCGCGTCTTTCAGGCGTGTCTCTTCCGTGCTGCTTTCCTGAATTATGCGCTGCAATTCGAGCACTTGCGGACCCAATTCAGCCAACAAGGCATCGAGTTCGGCCGAATTAGATGTCATCGTAGCTGCCAAAGCCGACAGGAAAGCCCGTTGTTCAGAAGGAGAAAGCGTCGGAGTCGCATCCACATCAGCCAATTGAATTTGGAAAGTCGCCCGCGAAGCTGCATTAAACGCCCGCAATTCCAGCAGGAGCGGCGTCAATTCGCCGTTCGTCAGGGATACGTTTGCTGCGTCCAGTTGCGTCTGGTAGCTCTCAATGTCGCGCAGTAATTGTTGGATCTGGCTTTTCGCCGTCAGATAATTGTCTTGTTCTTGGAGCAATGCATCCAGTTCATTTTGATGCAACGCGCGATCATTTTGGGCAGCAAACTCAGTCAACGCATCTTCCGCAGCAGTCAATTCAGCCTGGGCAGTGGCTAATTGTTCTGTAAAAAAGCGCAATTGATCGGGGGATTGATTCGTGTAAACGTCGTTCATCTGCTCGACAAATAGCGTCGCCCACGTGTTAGTCAACGCGGCAGCATTGACCGCATTTGGAAGTTCGGCCGATAAACGAATCAACGTCGGCTTGGCTATATTATTTGTATCCAATGCATTGCGGACACTTTCAAGCGGCACATCCGATGTTTGCAAAAACGCTGTATTCTCGATCACGTCACGCAACAGCCCATCGCTCTTGGCCAGCGATGGCATTGCATCGTACAGCGCTTCAATTTCGTTTGCCTCAACGATAATCTTGGAATCAAAGTTGACAGAATATTTTGGTTGACGCAGCACCACCAGGGCCGATGCCCGGTATTGCTCAGGTTGCAATGTAACATAGACAAAATAAGCGGAAGCCGCCAGGAGGGCTGCGGCCACAATCCAGACAGCACGTTTCCACAGTAATTGAACATAGGGCTTGAGATTGATTTCCTGAATCGGCCGATTATCACTCATCATAAATTCGTCTTCCGCAGTTACTTAATCCGTTGCTGGATGCAAACCAACACGAAGATTGTAACGCAATCCGGCGCCAGAAATCGAATTTCGGCCGAAAACCGACGCCTCGCAATCGCAACAGCGCCAGTTATAACCCGTTATCGCTCGAACGATAAGTGATACGGGGCGGCAACGGAGCCGTAATCGCTACCGGTTGTGATCAGCATGGTGGCACCGCCGGGTGGAACAGATAGCGTCAAAGTCGGCCGAATGGTGAAATCGAGTATGACCGGCTCTCTAAACTGCGCTTCGTCGTTGGGAATCAGGAATGCTGACCAACTTCGCGGCAGCTGTGGCGCTAACCGCACAATACCGTTGCCCGTCCATGCTTGTGGCGGCAACGTGATCGCTCCGGTGTCTGTGGTCAGGGTGAACGCATCCAAAGCCATGCCACCTCCACTCACCGCTAGATCAGTCAACAACTCAATGCGCACCAGAATGGGCTGTCCAGCATATCGATCGAGCTCAATATCGTGCCGTACCCAACCACTTTCGGCCGACGCATTCTCATTGCTGTTGCCGCCCAGTGCCGGCCCAAACTCACCCCACACCGAATCACTTGGCTCGACAATCTCCCAAGTTGACCCGTTATCGGCCGAAACCAGCACATAAGCGAAATCATACCCCTCTTCCAACTCATACCAGGCAGCAAACGACAACACGGCCAACTGCGTAGCACTTAAATCCAGTTCCGTCGTCATCATCGCGTTCAAATTATCTGTCGGCGGCACATACCATATCGTGTCATTGCCGGATGGCGGCGACGGCACCAACTCTACCGTGTCGTCAACCGTCAACGTTGCTGTCAGCGGTCCTGCCTGCTGTAAAGCAATGTAATGCACGCCAAATGGCGCCAACGTGCCCTCAACCGTCGTTGGAACCTGTTTCACCCGCTCATAGATGCGTGGCAATCCAATTTGAATCGATTCATACCCATAGCGTGGATCGCGCCGCGTATCGTTGATCAGATTCGCGAACATCCAATCATTGATGAACGCCTGTAATGATTGCTGCGGACGATATTTTGCCAACACGGTGCGCACTGATGCCAAACCGTTGACCGGATCGGCGATCAAATCACGGATAGCGGCGTCGCCCAACTGTTCCCATAAGTAAACGGAAAACAGATATGATGCGCCATAATGAGCATAGATGGCACTGTCATCATAATCCCAGGCGTTGAATTGGGTATCGGTGGCAACCATGTAATCGGCCGAACCCGCCGTGTCAAGTCCCACGACGACTTCCGCCAACTGCCCCAATCCTTCATCCAGCCATGCTTCCTCATTCGAATCGTGCTGCCAGTGAATCAGATGCTGCACTTCGTGTACCAGCGTACCGAAATACAAATCTTCATCAAAGTCCAGTCGATCCATATTCATAAAAACAACTTCTTGCTCATTCGAGTATCGTTCAATCGATCGCGGATACTCATTGGATGAGACGAAGAAGCCCAATTCAGTGCCGCTCTCATTGTCAGCCAAATGGACAACTGAAAAATGTGGATCGCCGTCAACGCCCGGCGACCATTCCTCGCCAAACAAAGCGACAATTACCGGGTAAAACTCGGCTTCAAAGCGATCAGCCGCTTCCTGAACGACCTCAAAATCGACATTGAGCCGGTTATCAACCCAGAAGTATGTACGATCGGTGACAGCGGCCAACGTGGTTTTGATTTTGCGGTCATCGACAAAGAATGTATGACCTGCGCCAATATCATCGGCCGAATAGATTGTTCCGGTCACTGTCCGCGTTCCCACATCGACGCTGCCCATGCGCCGAGCGACCTCATAATAATCGCGCGGTGGCAAATACAGCGATGCCGCCTCATTTTCAACAGCGCCATCTTCTGTTTCTACAGCTACATCCGGGTTCACATCATCGTCACCGTCGTCAACGAGTGATGACCATATGGACTCGCCCGTCTCCTCAATCATTTCCGTAGCCGTGATAACTGGCATAGCGGTAACCATTGCTGTCGGTTCAGTCGCGGTCACTGTGGCCATCATTTCCAGAGCCGGTGTGACGGTGGGAGAATCGTCTTCTCCACTAAAACTGGAGCGCAGCATGATAACTGCTGCTGCAACAATGATCAGCAACGCCATGCAAGCAAATGAAACGGCGCAACCGGCAAATGTGAGCACAATTGCCCACTTGCGGCTCGATGTTACGGGGTCTTGATCATCGTCAAACATCATTGATTGCTCGGTTCAATCTCATATTGGTACGCCGCCTGCACTGCCGTAACTGGGGCGTTGCCAGAAATTGCCAACACCAACTCTTCGGTTCCGTCTCCCATTGGCAGAACGAATTGGCCGCGTTGCGTCGCATCCAACGGCAGACGCTCGACAATGACATTGCCGTCATCGCTAATGCGAATAGCTTGCACAACATAGGTTTGTGGCAGTCGATTGGTGTGGCGGACAAAGCCATCTGCATCCCAACCACCCAAATCAGTCTCAAAATCTTCAACGTAACCGATTTCCGGGACGGCAATTTCATCAAGCGCCCATCCATCTTCATAGACAGCGTCGTCTGTGATGTATTCAAAGCGAATCAGTACTGGACCGCCGGCATAGGGTGTGAGATCGGCGCGTTGTTCTGCCCATTCGGCCGAATCGCCTCCTCGACCACTTTCGCCCGTCAGACCCGGACCATACAAATTGCCGTACGGGTTAGCTGTGGTCGTATAAATCGTCTCCAGAAAATCCCATGAAACTCCGTTATCGGCCGAAGCCAAAACATAGCCGTAATCCCAACCCGTCTCAATTTCATACCAATTCTGAAAGACCAGCGTCGCCGTCGGCACCGTACTCAAGTCAAAAGCACGCGTCAAGGTCAGGTCGGAATCATCAGCCGGCACAGTAGAAACATAATACGCACCGTTCACCGGGTCTGCATCCAGCAACCGCGTCTGTTGCGAACCCGTGAAGGTGAGTGTCAATGCCATATCCGTCGCAATTTCGACGTAGTCAACGCCAAACTGGTTAACAGTGGCCGCGTTACTCACCGGCAAACGCCGATGCTGCGCTGCCACGTCTATAGACGGTACAGTAACCGATGTGTAGCGATACGGATCGCGTCCCAACTCCCGTCCAGCCAGATAATTGGCAACGACCCAATCGGCAAATACCTCGTCAAATGTCGTTGGCTTTTCTACAGTGGCCAAAACAGCATTGATGCCATTCGTGCCGTTGGCCGGATGCTCAACAATCGCCCGCACCGTATCCCTACCAAAACGATCGAGCAAATAAGCGGCAAACAAAAACGACGCGCCATACTGTTGTGGAAACTGACCTTCTTCATAGCTGAAATTAGTCAAAGGCGTGTCTGGTGTCGCAGCAAAACCGGAGATGAACGGTTCGTCTGTATATCCGCTGATGTGGGCCGATAGTTCGGCCAGACCTTCATCCAGCCAGGTGGTCTCGTTGCTGTCAGTACTCCAGTGCACCATGTGCTGCATTTCGTGCGCAATCACTTTATAGTACATTTCGCTTCCCAGCGGCGCATGCGCAAAACTGATGTATAACATTTCACGTTCATTGGAAAACGGGTTGGCGGCCTGTGGAAAGGCGTCGGCAGCCGAGAAGTAGCCGGCAACGGTACCACCGGCATCATCGAGATGCAAAATGGTGACGCGGGCATCACCATCGAGGCCTGGTTGCCGTTCAACGCCAAACGCGGCACGTGTTTGCGGTATGATCTGGGATTCCAGCACTTCAGCGGCTTCGTTCACTGCGCGTTCCGACACGTTGGCGGTATCCTCTATCCACATATTGAGTATGTCTGACTGATAACGCAGCGTGGCGGTGGTCTCGACGTTGCTGTTATTGTCTTCGTCCACATAGAAAAAGCGGTCGCTATCACCAATCTGGAAGGTTTGTTCGGCCGAATCGCCTACTGTTACGCCTTGCAGACGTGCTGCCAATGCCACCAGATCGCGCTCCGGTGGATCGGTCTCCTGCAATGCCTGTGCGGTATCGTAAGCGGCCAGTGTGGGTGGTTCAATAATCAAAACCGGCGGGTCTGCTTGCTGACACCCAGCCAGCAACAACAACAGCAACAATAATAACGCTATACATAATTCAAACCGTCTGCTCATCGAAATTCCTATTTCAACTCGTTAATGATACAATAGGTACGTTGTGTTCGGCCGAAACGTTACATAAAAATCTATTGGCTAACGTTTTGCCGATGATTGACCGTCTGTACTTTTCGTCGTGCATGCTGTGTGACAAAATAGCAGCGTAAGTCATTCATTTGCTTCTAGATCGGGTGTAATGCAGTATGATTCGCTTGTCGTATGAGTCCGTGCCTACCATGCATATGCCCGTGATTGTACCGGTTATTTCACAGCATCCCCAATGGTCGCTATCGGCCGAAACAACCAATCGTTGTCAGTGTGGATTATCTGCATCACGTTGTCAACAAAACACCTGTTAGTCCAGACAAATCAGAAAAAGGTAGTAACTATGTCCCAATTTACCAATCCCCTCCAACGTTTCAGTATTCGACCGGTCACAGCCGGTATGTTTCTGTTGTTAACTGCTTTGCTGCTTGCCATGGTAGGCGCCTCAGCAACAGCACAGGAAAACAACACACCTGACGCACAGCCCACACCACTAAACGGTGATGATATCATCGCCGCCTCACACGAATTCAAAATTCTCAGCATCACCGAGGATGGCGACCAGCGTAAACTGGAAATCGAAATCCCGGTAACGCAAGATACATTCACGGCATCGGGCCAGCCCAACACCAACTTTGGACTGGACGCATCACTGCGTATTGGCTACAACGCCGATCCGCCTACCGTTTACGGCGCGATGCGGACTTTCCTGCAGTGGGATGTCGCGTCGTTCATCCCCAGCAACGCGATCATCAACAGCGCTATTTTCCAGATGTGGGTTTCAGGCGCAACACCAGCCGGTGATCCTCCCATGGCCGTTTTGGGTCGCCATTTAGCCGACCCGTGGAGCGCCACCACATTGACCTGGAACAGCACCCAACCCAACTGGGGCAGCGAAATCGGAACGGGCAGCATCCCTTCAACAATCGGCATGATTCAGGGCGACATCACCGGACTCGTGCGCGACTGGGTCAGTGGTGCCAACCCCAATTACGGCGTTATGTTGCAAGGTGATGAAACACAACGCGAACGCCAACGCGTATTGTATTCGCAAAATGCCGGCAATGGTCTATATCCCCGCCTGATCGTGGATTTCACCGTTAGTAACGACACGACACCACCTTATGCATCGGTAAACGGATTGCCGGTCTACTCGAAAAATCCGTTTGTAGTCAGTTGGACCGGTCACGACAATGAAGGCAGCGATCCCAATGCGACCGGCATTGCTTACTATCAAGTGCAGTACAATGTCGGTGGTGGAAGCTGGGTTGAATGGATTAACCAGACGACAAACACATCGGCCGAATTCGGTAGTGGCGCCAACAACGAGACATACCAATTCCGTGTGCGCGCTGTTGACCGTGCCGGTAATGTCCAGTCATGGGACAATACCCCAGTCACCCAGACAAAAGTCGACACGGTTCCGCCCAATGTCACGATGAATTCACTGCCTGAATACACATTCAGTAACACCATCGATTTGTCCTGGACCGGCTCAGACAATCCCGGCGGTTCCGGCATAGCCTACTACGACGTACAGTACATTGAGAACGAGACTGTATGGACAACACTCTTGAGCAACTATACCGGCACTTCTTATACAGCAACTGGCGCATCCAACGGCGCGACCTACGGCTTTCGTGTCCGTGGTGTAGACAACGTGGGTAATGAACAACCGTGGAGCTCAGTTCCGCAAGCAGAAACCACTGTTGTCAATCAGCCCATCGCCATTGTCAATCAGTTTGACCCGCTGTTCATCCAACCCGGCAATCCAGACCCCACCCAGGTGCGTGTTACCTGGCAAGCCTGGACTCCACCCGGCACAGCCATCGTGTTCTACACCTTGTACTATCGCGTCAATAATGGTGCCTGGGTGGAACTCACACAGACATCCAGCCAATCCTACGACTTCGTATTTCCCTCTACGGATAATGCCGAGTACGACTTTGAAGTAACAGCTACAAATAATGCTAATCAGACAGACCCCTTCAACGGTCAGACCGAAGCGTGGGTTATTTACAACATGAACCCACCGTATATTGAGATTCAAAGTCATTTGCCGGCTGTATTTTCAAATGACTGAGATAGATCTTTCGGTTTAAACGCCGACTGTAGCAATTCGTCTTGTCTCAGAAAGGTGAGTAGAGTTCAACCTCTACTCACCTTTTCCGTTATTGGGCAGTGGCATTTGGCACGCCAGCAGCAACAGAAGACTCACACACCGCTAAGAAATCCGTATAGTCCGCAACGCATTGGCGACGCACGGGTTTCTTTACACTGGACAGTGAAACAGGAATCAGTTTAGACAAGAGCTATGCTCAAATACGCGCATATCATCGGTTGGGGTTCCTATCTACCCGACAGGATTCTGACCAATCAGGAACTGGCAAAGACCGTCGACACAAACGACGAGTGGATTCGCGCACGTACCGGCATTCATCAACGCCACATTGCCGCCTCGAATGAAACAACAGCGACAATTGCATTCGAAGCAGCAGCACGCGCCCTTGATGTCGCACAAATCAACCCGTCCGAAATCGGTCTCATCATTGTGGCGACATCGACGCCGGAATACGTTTTTCCTTCCACAGCGTGTCGCGTGCAGGATTACTTGGGTGCCAGACGAGCGGGTGCGTTTGATCTCAGCGCTGCCTGCACTGGTTTCGTCTACGCTTTGAGTATGGCTGCCAACGCTATAGCGACTGAATCGGTTAATAGTGTACTGGTTATCGGCACAGAAACCATGTCCAGAGTACTTGACTGGCAGGATCGGAGTACGTGCATTTTGTTCGGAGACGGCGCAGGTGCGATTGTATTGCGCGGCTCAAGTGTGCCTGGCGGCGTTATGTCCTCCATTCTGAGATCTGATGGTTCGGGCGGTGACTTGCTCAGGCTGCCTACTGTGTACAATACGGCCATTCCTGTACTGAAAGGTTCATACGTCAACGGGCATCATGAGAGCAATACCATCGAAATGGACGGTCGTCAAGTATTCCGTTTCGCGACCAAGGTAGTTGCCAATGTGATTGCTGATGCAGTTACCAAGGCCGGCCTGACAATGGATGACATCGATCTCATCATTCCGCATCAAGCCAATTCACGCATTATCGAGAGTGCGGCGAAGAAGCTAAAAATATCAACAGATCGGTTTTACATGAACATCGCGCAGGTTGGCAACACGTCAGCTGCTTCAATTCCGTTGGCGCTATGTGATGCAGTCGCGGAGCGTCAACTAAAACCTGATAACAACGTGGTTTTTGTCGGATTTGGCGGTGGTTTGACATGGGGCGCGTCTGTCGTTAAATGGGATGTGACACCGCCGGACATGGAAGAGCGCGGCTCTGAATGGCGGCGTACGCGTTATGTGGCTGCACGTGCCCGATCCAAACTGCGGCAATGGCAGCGCAAGACTTCGGCACGTCTGGCCGGCTCGCCGACGCCTGAGGCGCGGTTAAAAGATGCTGATAAGCAGGGAACGATTGCTGCCGGGGATAACAAGGAACGCAATCAATCGATCAAAAAGGATTAATTCGGCCGAACACCATATTGCGCAGTGCATCCCTTCATATCAACCGGATACGTCGATCTCCTGCATTCCATTCACAGATTTCATCTCTTCCATATTGTAAATAATCATGATCTTCTGCCAGATTTTACGCGAGAGCGCGCTGGTAAGCGCTTCAATTTCATTTACCGTTACCAACGTCGTCGTATCCTCAAAATTCTGCGCATACAATGCCGCAATCTTGCCAATCAAAGCTAACATCTCACTCGAATAATCGAGGTAGCGCGTCAACTCAAACGGCGTCATCAGTTCTTTTGGTGACGAGCGTGTATCAGGGCCACGAGACAAAATCCGCTGCGGATCCTTCGTCAATTGATGCATATCGATCACATGTGACAATGCACGCAGTTCATGTAACGCTGCCAGAATTTTGCGTCGCTTGAGGCGTCCTTCCAGAGTGACCAGAAAGATAATTCCTGCCCCAAAGAAAATGACATCATTGACACCGGAATCAAAAATCTGCATCAGTTCAAACAGATCGAGATTTTGGTTGGGTACACGCAATCCACGTCCGGCAACAAACAGTGCCAGAATCAACATCACGATCAACAGACCAACCAGCGTCCGCAACAAATAGTTGGGTCGCGCTATCGCTGTAATGCGTGCTTCGGTTTCGCGTCCGATGATGACAAGTTCACTACAGATGCGTGTCAGATTGCGATTGGGAAAGCGTTCCTGAATGCGCAGGTGTAATGTCACAATGCGTTTGTTAATCGAATCGAAGCCGAGCGCACGATAGCGCGCCGAATCGCGATGTTCAACAGTGTCAGGCGATACTTCCATGCTGCAATTGACTCCTGAATTCAATAACACACCAATCGCTACAGGTTAGCACCAAATACCAGTGTAACGCAATAGTGTTTTTTCGGCCGAAACTACCTCCCAATCACGTTGATACTCGAATAGCGTGCCATCGACCCGCCTTTTCAGCTAAACTTAGCGCTGTGAAATTGCGAACCACTATCATCCTCACTTGCCTCGTCTTGCTCATGCTCAGCGCCTGTGGCAGCTTCACGCCCACGCCTGACCCGCGTTTTGGCGTCATCGAAAGCTATGAAGCGCCCAGCGCAGCCGACAAACTAGGCATTGGCTGGACCCGGGTGCGCTTTCATTGGGGCGACGAACAGCCCGATCCTACGCAACCATGGCAACCTACTGTTGATGACAAACTCATTGATGCCGAAATTGATGCCGGGCGTGAGGTTGTCGGGCTGATTATTGGCATTCCCGATTGGGCGCGGGATGAAAAGCGGATACCGCAAGGCTTATGGCTGCCGCACAATGATCCGAACAACCTGTTTGCTGAGTGGGCTCGCACGGTGTTTCGCCGCTACAACGGGCGCATCAACCATTGGGTGATCTGGAATGAGCCGGATATCTGGGATTTGGAGACCCCAGGGCATACCTGGGAAGGGGATGAGGCTGATTTTGCCCAATTGATGCGTGTCGCGTACACAGTTGCAAAAGAAGAGAATCCGGATTCGGTACTGCATCTGGCTGCGATGACCTATTTCTGGGACGCCAATTTCGGCCGAACCCAATACCTAGACCGTCTGCTCACCGAACTGGAGAAAGACCCGCAAGCTGCCGAGAACAACTACTATTTCGATGTCGCCACCGCCCATCTCTACTTCCAACCCGAGCAAATCTACGACATCATCACCGAGTGGCAGGCTATCATGACCGCACATGGGCTGGAGCGGGACTGGTGGCTGATGGAAACCAACGCGCCTCCCCATGACGATCCGGCATGGCCGGCATCCGCTGTCACACTCAGTGTCATGCAGCCGGAACAGGCAGCCTATATACCCCAGGCGATGGCATTGGCATTGGCGGCAGACGTTGACCGTATCGGCGTATTCAAACTAAAGGATATAGACTCTGATCGCGACGCTAACCCTGAACCGTTTGGTCTACTGCGTGAAGACGGCAGTCGTCGCCCGGCTTTTGACACGTATCGTATTGCCGTGGACAGAATGGCGGCCACTACTTCGGCCGAACGGGAGCGCTGGGACGAAATCGGCCAAATCCGACTTGATCAAGGTGGCAAAACGACGACGATACTATTTACGCGCCTGCCTATTCCCCAACAAGCTACAGTAGCTGCGACCGGCAATTCGGCCGAATTAGTCACCATGTATGGTGAATCAGAACGCATACAATCAAAAAACGACGTCTACACCATCGATCTACCACCGGCGCTCTGTTCCCAATCCATAGGCGACTATTGCATGATTGGCAGCTCCGTCTTCTATCTAATTCAGGAAAACGAGCCTGATTGACCTGATTGGTTGCGCACAATTCTGCACTTTCTGCTCATCAATCTGATCATATAAGCAAAAAGACAGCCTTTCGGCTGCCTTTAGGTGTAGAGTTAGTTCCATTTACCGCTGTGTACTATGCCGACGGCGGCGCATACGACGCATTGCTTTTTTACGTTCAATGCGGCGTACTTCGCTCCGCGACACGTGCCAACGGCGACGACGAACCTCTGTCATCAAATTGCTGCGCGTGACCGATTTACGAAAACGGCGCAACAGAGCTTCCGGAGATTCATTAGAACGACGTACTACTTTTGGCAAGGTAATCACATCCTTTTTTGAAATTAGCGTTGTTTGCCATAACAACCTTATAAACCTACCACGATTGCTCCGGGCGCGCAACGAGCAATCGGATATTTGACACAATTCTTGTGCTGAAACAGTCAAGAGAAGTAGCGAAGCCGAGCGATAGCGACAAAACGACCATGCGGGCCGTTTACCATCGTCTTGATGACTTACAGTTGTTCCAAAATTGGCAGCAAATCGCTCAATGTGCCAATAGTGTAATCTGGTTCGTGGCCGTTGATCGGGCGTTCGAGATAAGGCGGCTTGAACAGCACACTGGTCATACCGACCAGATTGGCACCCTGAATGTCAAATGTCGGATGGTCGCCGACAAATAGCGCTTCATCCGGCATGATGTCCAGCATACCGAGCATACGCCAATAGATGGCTGGGTGTGGCTTGATAAAGCCGGTGTCACCCGATGTGATCCGCTTTGGAAAAAAATCGATCAGGCCGAACTGTTTCAGTTCAACATCACGCATCCACATCGGCTGAAACGAATTGGTAATCAAACCCAACTTGTAACCAGTCGCTTGCAACTCGATCAATACGTCGATGGTGTCGTCAAACGGCACGACGCCAGGAACCGGATTCCAGACAAATGAATGAGCAACCTGACAGAGTTCTTCGGCCGATAAGACGATATCAAACTCATTGCACGTCTGCGCCAACGTGCGATAAAACGAGATGCCATTCCAACTCGTGCGTGCTGCATCCCACGCGGCTTCCAGTATGCGGCGGAATACGGTGTGAAACGTCTGCGGATCAGGCGCAGCATATCCCAATTCAGCCAGCACATCACACATAGACTGCGAACCCGGCTGCAGAAATTCATTCCAGCCAATTTCCTGCCGCGACCAATCAATCAACGTGTCATCGAGGTCAAAAACAATCGCTTTGAGCCGTTTCTTCATCATATCACTTCGCGGCTGCGAATCGCTCCAGGATGATGATCACTGCTACTCCGGTAAGCGCCAATACGACAGCGATTAGCACTTCGCTGTTGATACTGCCGTTGATCGTCAAATCAGGCACATAATTGGCAATGAATTCGTGGTGCACGCCACTGATCTCTTTCCACGGCCAAATACGTCGCAAACTGCCCAGAATCAGGCCAGTTAAGACAGCAATGGTCACATTGTGGTAATGTTTGAACAGCCAGTTAACAACCTGGGCAAAGGTAACCAAACCCAGCACCGCGCCTATTCCGACCAGGAATACGATGCCGAAATCAAGCGTGCGTACAGCGTTGAGCACTGACTCGTATTTGCCGAGAATAACAAGCAAAAACGAGCCGGACACACCGGGCAAAATCATGGCGCATATCGCAATAGCGCCCGCCAGAATATAGAACCACCATGTATCGGGCGTCTGAGCCGGCACGAGTCCGACCAGAAGGAACGACACAATCGCGGCGATAATAAAGGCGACGATCAGTGAAGGTCGCCATTTTTCAATACGGCGGCTGACAATAAAGACCGATGCCAACACGAGACCAAAAAAGAAACTCCACACGTAGGTTGCGTAATTGTCGAGCAAGTAGCCCAGCACGCCGGCCAGCGTAAAAATGGCAATGAGCATACCGACGCCCAGTACGAGCAGAAACTTCCAGTTAAGAATACTGAACATCTCTTTAATGCGCAGGCGGAACGTAGCGCGGATGAAATCGCGGTCACCCAGTACTTTGAGGGAACTGATAAATTCCTCGTAGAAGCCGAGGATGAATGCCATTGTGCCGCCGGACACACCGGGGATAATTTCGCAGATACCCATGAGAAAACCGCCGAAGCCGAGTTTGGCATAGTCGGTTCTAGAGCGGTCGGATACGCCTTGTTTTGTCGCTTGCATGACTCACCGTATTGATAGTAGATTTGGGCGCAATCGGGGCGCACCAAGCCGGGAATTATAGCACGTTTTCGGCCGACTCAATTGCCGTCCGCGTCTGCTCAAACTAATCTGAGTGTGTCAAATGGGATCAAGTAGTTTTCAATCAACAAGGGCGTTGCGCAGTATTTCGGCCGAATGCAGCGCCGTTCTCCCCGTTCCCTGCCTGATCTGCTCGCGGCAACTCGTACCCGCTGCCACGATAATTGTCTCTGAATCGGCCGAACGCACCGCAGGCAACAAGCGCCGTTCTGCCATCGCCAAAGACACCGCCACATGCTCCGCTTCGTAGCCAAACGATCCGGCCATGCCGCAGCAGCCCGAATCGACCTCATTCACGGTGCAACCTGCTGCGGTCAATGCCACATGACTCGGTTCCGTGCCGATCAGCGCTTTCTGATGGCAATGTCCGTGCAGCAATACTTGCTGCGCATCACGCTTGAAAACACCGTCCAACACTCCCGCTGCGGCTAAATCAGCGATAAACTCTTCAAAAGAAATGGTTGCAGCAGCCACTTCAGCGACACGCGGGTCTTCCGGCAGCAGCGCAAAATAATCGTCGCGAATCGCAGACAGGCAGCTTGGCTCCAGCCCGACCACCATCAAGCCTTCATCGACCAGCGGCGACAATTTGTTGAGCGTCGTCCGTGCAAACTCGCGTGCCTCGTGCACCAACCCTTTCGACAATGCCGGACGCCCACAACAATTGTGTCCCGGCAGCACAACCTCGTACCCGATTGCCTCCAACACATCAGTCGCCGCAATCGCAATATGCGGATCGTTGTATGTGTTAAACGTATCGTTGAAGAGAACTATTTTTCCCCTTTTTCCTTCTCCCTTTCCCCTCTTGTTAAACCAGGCCGTAAACGTTTCACGCGCAAATTCCGGCAGTTCCCGCTCGCTGCTGATACCCGCCACCTGTGCCATACCCCATTTCACAGGACGACGTTTGAGGCTCCAGTTTGCCAACGGCGCGCGCCAACCGCTGCTGAGACGGCTCAGTGCGGCGATATTGGCGAACAGTTTGGCGCGGCGCGGTATGCCGTTGGCGGCGTAATAGTGGGCCAGATACTCTGTTTTGATGCGTGCCATATCGACCGATGACGGGCATTCTGCCTTGCACGCCTTGCAACTGACGCATAAATCCATTGCAGCATAGAGTCGGTCGCCAGTTAGGTCTGTTTCCGGCAATTGACCGGACAAAACGGCGCGGAGCAGGTTGGCGCGGCCACGCGTGCTGTGTTCTTCTTCGCGGGTCACCTGAAAACTGGGGCACATCGTATCGGCCGAAATTTTGCGACACACAGCGGCTCCGTTGCACATTTCGACAGCGCGATTGAAGCCGAGATCGGCCGAAAAATCAAGATAGTTGGTCAGTTCGATGGTTTGATAAGCGGCTCCATAGCGCAGGTTTGCGGTCATTGGCCCGGCATTGACGATGTTGTTGGGGTTTAGCAGATTGTGCGGGTCAAAGATTGTTTTGACTTCTTTGAACAGGCCGTATAATTCTCGGCCGAAAAACGTCTCATTAAGCCAACTACGAGCGCGACCGTCGCCGTGTTCACTGGAGAACGCGCCTCCGTATTCACCGAGCAACTCGACACAGAATTGCGTGATCTGCGGTAGTTTTGCAACATCAGTGGCGATTTTAGCGTTGATCAGTGGTCTTACATGCAGACAACCGGCGCTGGCGTGCGCGTAGTAGGCTACTTCTGTGCCCAGATCGTTGCAAAAGCGTTCGATGCGGTTGATGTATTCGGCCAGATGTTCAGTCGGAACCGCAGCATCTTCGATGAACGGAATGGGTTTGTGATCGCCTTTGATGCTCATCAGCAGGCCGAGGCCGACTTTGCGCACTTTCCAGACATTGGCCTGCAATTGTTTGTCCAACGCTTTGGTCATACCGATGAACGGTACATCTTGTCGCTGCATGTGTGTGCGTAGTTTTTCGATTTTGGCATTGAGTTCGGCCGAATTTTCGCCATAAAACTCCGTTATCAATATGCAATTCGGCTCGCCATCGAGAAATGTCGCCAGCAAACGCGCGTATTCCGGCACTTGCTTGCACAACGTCAGACCGAGATTATCGACCAACTCAATCGCGGTCGGCGCGACTTCAAGCATCGTCGGCACCGCGTTGAGTGCGTCCTGCAAGCTATTGAACTGCACAATTGCCAGCGCCTTGCTGGTCGGTAGCGGCACGAGATTCAGCTTGATTTCCTGCATCACTGCCAACGTGCCTTCTGCACCACAGACCAGTTTGGCCAGATTGAATTGTCTGTCATGCGGAACCTGGAACGAGACGCCCAACCCTTCGACAAACCGATCCAGATTGTAGCCGCCGCAGCGTCGCCAGTGGCGTGGCGTACCGGCGCGGATGATGTCGCGGTTCTTTTCATTGAAGGTGAGCAGCGCCATTTGGCGATAGATGTCTGCTTCTAGGCCGGTACGGGTCTGGTACTGCATCAATTCGCGCACAGTAACCGGACCGAATTCGGCCGATGATCCGTCGCTGAGCAGAACGCTCATGCTGAGCACGTGATCGGCCGTCATGCCATAGAGAATGGAATGTGCGCCGGTGGAATTGTTGGAGACAATGCCGCCCATCGCGGCGCGGCTGCTGCTGGCCGGGTCAGGGCCGAATTGCAGGCCATATGGTTGCAAATAGGCGTTCAATTCGTCAAGCACAATGCCCGGCTGCACGCGCACCCAGCGTTCTTCCACGTTGAGTTCGATGACCTGGTTGAGGTGTTTGGTGAAATCGATGATCACCGCTTCGTTGACGGCCTGTCCGGCAAGGCTACTACCGGCTGTCCGCGCCAAAACCGGCACGCGGTATTTGTGGGCCAGTTCGACGGCGGCTTGCACATCGGCCGAATGTTGCGGCAACAACACCGCATGTGGCATTACCTGATAAATGCTGGCATCGGTGCTGTAAAGCAGACGACTGTATTGGTCACTGCGCAAATCGCCGCTGACATGTCGGCTAAGCTCATCGAGGAAATCGGAAATAGCTGTAGGAATCATGGGAACCCCAACATGAGTTAGAAAGTTTACATGCCCACTATAAACTAAAATCCATTCAGCGCACACCGTTTTCTTTCTCAGACCGAGTCCACTTGAATTGATAAATAATTTGCAATATACTGATAGTATCTATTTTGCACACGAGGGTTCGATGACAACAACGGAAGTCAGCATTGGACAAGTAAAACGAGACATCAGTCAACTCGTCAATCGCGTCGCATACGGCGGCGAACGTATTGTGTTAACTTCACGCGGCAAACCGAAGGCGGTATTGATCAGCCTGGAGGATTGGGCTTCTTTGGAAAATGAGCAGCAAGGTGAGCGTTTAGCCCAATTTGAGGCATGGTTGGCTGCAAATCAACGCTTGAGTGAGCAAATTCTGGCCTATCGCGGTGGACAACCAGTCGATGTAGCAGCGCTCCTGGAAACAGACCAAAACGAGCGGGAGGAGCGCGATGCCCGTGTCTATCGTGATTGATGCCAGCTTCGTACTCAACCTGGTCTTGCCTCAACAGCTTCAAATGCAGTGTACACAGCTTACACAGCAATGGATAGAAGCGGGCAATCTACTGATGGCTCCGACACTTTTAGCATATGAAGTAACATCTGGCCTCACTAAAGGCGTTGCATTGCGGCAACTGCCACTTGATAAAGCAAAGCAAGCGCTCAAACAATTCGAAACGCTTGGCGTAGAGTTAATTGAGCCAACTGCTGCATTGCAGGAACAAGCCCTGGATTGGACGTTACAATTGGGTCGGACAGCTGCATACGACAGTTTTTACATTGCGTTGGCCGACACAACAAACGCCGAATTTTGGACGGCTGACAGTAAGCTGGCAAGAGCTGTCAATCAATCATGGGTCCATCTGATAACGACTTAGACCATATCATAATTTCGTGTTTGCGGAGCTCGTTACAATGTTGACATCAATCCGTTTGCGTTTCGGCCGAACAACCCCCTCTGACAACAAATTTGGCACATTCGGCGGCGTCTTCACGCCGACGATACTCACCATTCTCGGCGCGATCATGTACCTGCGTCTCGGTTGGGTGGTCGGTAACGCCGGCCTCGTCGGCGCCATCATCATCATCCTGCTCGCGGAAGCCATCACCATCGCCACCGGCCTGGCCGTCTCCTCCGTCGCTACCAATACACGCGTGGGTGCCGGCGGCGCATTTGCCATTATTTCGCAGTCGCTCGGCCTCGAAATCGGCGGCAGCGTCGGCATTCCCCTGTTTTTCGCGCAATCGATATCAGTCACGCTCTACATTTTAGCGTTTAGTGAAGGCTGGCTGGCCATCTTCCCCACCCATTCTATGGTTGTGGTGGCAATCATTGCATTTTTTGTTGTCTGCGGCATTGCCTATATCAGCGCCCAATTCGCGATCAAAATTCAATATGTCATCATGGCGATCATCGCGTTGTCGCTCATTTCTGTTTTCATTGGCTATTTCACCGCACCACAGCTTTATACGCCACAATTGGTCGGCACATTCCAGTCTGCCACGTTTTGGGAAACATTTGCTATTTTCTTCCCTGCTGTAACCGGCATTATGGTCGGTATCAGCATGAGCGGCAGTTTACGCAAGCCGCGGCGTAGTCTGCCTTTAGGTACGATGAGCGCCATTTTCCTGGGCATGGTGGTTTATCTGCTCCTGGCGTATTGGCTGTCACGGGTCGCTACGCCGGAGGAATTGGTCAACAACTTTACGATAATGGTGGACAAAGCCTTTTGGGGCTGGGCCGTACTCGGCGGTTTGCTGGGTGCGACATTTTCTTCTGCGCTAGGTTCTCTGGTAGGCGCCCCACGCGTGATGCAGGCACTGAGTATTCAGGGCATTTTGCCGTTCAAAGGGTATTTTTCTCAAGAGACGGAGAGCGGCGATCCCAAAAGAGCCCTGATCGCGACAGGGGCAATCGCCTTTGTTATTTTGCTTGTGGCACTGGTCGGTGGCGGACTGGACGCAGTTGCCGGTACGATCTCGATGTTCTTCCTGATCACGTACGCTATGTTGAATCTCGTGGTGTTGATCGAGCAGACGTTGAGTATGGTCAGTTTTCGGCCGACATTCAAAATACCGCGTTTTGTACCGCTGATCGGCTTGATCGGTTGTCTGTTTGTCATGTTCCTGATCAACGCCGTTTTCAGCATCATCGCCATCATCGCCGTGCTGGCCATGTATATCTTTCTGGCACGGGGCGGCATTGAAGCCGAACAGGACGATGTGCGCAGTGGTTTGTTTGGCACATTGGCACGTTGGGCGGTGATCAAGGCCAGCGAAATGCCGCCGGCAGTTGAGCGCAGTTGGAAACCGGCCGTTCTCGTGCCGTTGGACAATGTCGGCAAACTGACGGGAAGTTACCGCTTTCTCTGGGCGATGACCTATCCGCAAGGGACAGTCGATGCGTTGGGTATTCGCTTGCCGACCAACAAAGAGGATATGAGTGATTTACCGTGGTTGACGGAGGCGTTTCTCAAAGACGGCATTTACGCACGCACCACGATGCTGGACGAGGATAATTTTGTCAATGGTGTACGGTCGGCGACACAAGTGATGCGCTATGCTTTCTTTCGGCCGAATATCCTCTTCCTCACCCTCCACTCTGACACCGATCTGGCACGCATGCAATCACTCGTCGACTCCACGGCGGCGTACAAGATGGGGGTTGCCCTGCTGGCACGCCATCCTGTCGTCGAACTCGGTCGCGAACACCTGATCAACATCTGGCTCTCCGGCCGCGCACCGGAATGGGATGTATCCACGCGCACCGGCAATAACCATCTGGCACTGCTGCTCAGCTACCAACTGGCACGTAACTGGGATGGTGCCATCAATCTCTGCATGGCGGTATCGGCAGAAGAGGCGACCCATGCGGAAGATTATCTGCAAGAAGTCGCTTTGCAGGCCCGTTTACCGCGCACCACGCAGGTACATGTCCGTGTAGGCGCATTTCGTGATCAGGTCAGCCAGGTGCCGCGTGCCGACTTGAATGTCTTCGGTCTGCCCAAACCGGCGGATCTCACGTTTTGCGGTGAAATGGTGGGATTGGTGGAAGGATCGTGTGTGTTTGTGCGCGATTCCGGTGAGGAAAACGCTTACATCTAATCGAAGCGAAAACATACCATTGTGAACGATGTTTATTGATCGATCGATATATTTCCAGCTATCTGCTTACATATCGACCAATCCGATACAGATAGTTACAGCACCTCACTGCGCAAAGCGGATGAAGTGTGATTACTTCAACCGCCAATTACGACGATTCTTGCGGTAGCGTAAATCGCGATGCATATCACAGATGCGGCATTACTTGACAATGACAGGCAAAAACAACCTTTCCATTGGCGCTACACCGGGCGATGTGACGCCACTCATGAAACCACCGCTAAGATCATAATCTCCTCCGCTCAACGCCTCATTTCCAACTTGCCCAACTGTACTGCCGAGCAAGTACTCACCTCCACCTACCGTTCCGCCACCACCGTCAATCGTACTCCAACTCAATTCATAAGCTTCGGATATCTGCGTAAGCGCCGGGCGAACAGATGCTATTAAGATTACGATTCCACTAAGAATGAGCAGTTTCATAAGCAGGATTATCATAGTTCTTCGTTTCATTTGAATACCTTTCTCATTCACCCCAAATGACATGTCCAAGCGGTGCATTAAAAGTCATTGCTGTCGAGTAAGTCCCTGTCTCATTGTAATTTCCGGGTTGAATTAGCAAAGTACCTCCGGCAGGCGCATACATTACACCCATACCTAAAGTGTGATACGGATATGAAAATGAACCATCATAGTAGCCTGAGTTTGTAATGTCAACAAAACGCCAATCTGGTTGGCCATATAGCTGAGAAACTGTAAGAATATCCAGACGACTTAAATGATCACGCTGTCCAATTTGATTTTGCCAACTGTCGTTCGGTGGCTTAACATCAAGAGTGGTATCTGGGGGACACGTGCCAACAGCAAAAGCGCATTGACCATAATGCATAACCGAATCAAAATCGTAGGTTTCCGCATCGCCAAGACCAAAAGCTTGTTTTGGATATACAGTCGCAGCATCTCGCCTGTTAAAGTTGTGCCTATTAGCAGGATCGATGTTGTCTAGGTTTATGGTGACATAATCATCGCGATCAGGGCGGCTCTGTTCGTGCCAAAATCCAAGAGCATGCATCAGTTCATGGACCATAATGAAGCGAACGTTCCAGTTGAAAATGTTTATCACTTGTTCACCTCCTTGCATGCCTACTTCTGAATTGTTTCCTGTCGAATCGCGAATGGTGATGAAATTAGTCTGTGTAGCGCGTGGCACAAAGTCCACATTGGCCACACTTTCTAATTCTGCCATTGCTGCCAGCATAGCAGCTTCCTCATCTGCTTCAACTTCATCATCGAATCTAAATGGTACAACACCGTTTGGCCAAAATTCCGTGTCGCCAAACCCGCTCCGGGATGATGGTTCGAAGAAGTCCAGCGGGACGATAATGTCTCCTTCGATCACCATATGTCCAAGAGGAATCCCATTCTGCAGTTCAATTGGTGGGGGATTTTCGGTTTGAGCATGCAGTCGAATCGATGCCAAGCACAGCAAGAACAAAGTAACAACGAACGAACTGACAATCGTAAATCGCTTTGAGACGCTTATTCTCATTGTTTAACTCCATTACTTCAGAATGTGTCACAATTGACTGTTTTCCACTACAGGATTACATGCACCAATCACTTACATGGTTTAATACATGCTACTACTGCAGGGAGACTAATACCAAGATCAACCCTTCACCATGTTCGAGGCCAGTCATGGCTTTGCCGAGGATGGCACCCTGGGCGTTTTGGTAGTCGGTGACAACCATAGCGTGGCCGGGGGTGTTGGAGGTTGTGAGCAGGTCGCCGGGCTGGATTGCGCCGTAGGAGGCGTCGGCCCAGACGTAGACGCGACCGGTGAGGGCAACGGGGTAGTCGCCATCGGCTATTGTGCCGTCGTGACCCATCAACATGCCGGTTTGCACGCCGCCTGCACCACTGATAACGCCAGCCACTGTGCGGTCATAAGCGTTGCTGGAAACGAGAAGCTTGCCGGGGTTCACGGCATCAATCGAAACTACCATGCCCGGTTCAGGTTTCAGATGTGGCTGATCGGTGCGCACGTCGAATTGTTCGGACAGATCGGCTCCTCCTGTAATCTCTAGGACTTCAACCGTAGTTAAACCAGATTCATCAACCTTAAAAATGGTCTCTCCTCCGGCACTAACATAAAAATCTGCATCCTCGCCTCCACCATCGTAATCCAAATCGATTCTAACTGAATCATTGGATCGCAAAACGAGATCACTACTTGAATAATTTGGAGAGGTTGAAATGATGCCATTGTCATCAGCATCTGAATTACCACCAACAACAATGTCCGGGGCATTATCCTGACTTCCACGTGCATATAAGCCTACTCCGTTTCCGGAACTACCTTTGTTATAAAAGTAACCCCCATAACCTTGATATGAATCAGTGAAACCAAAAACTCCGTAGTTAACACCGGTATACGTTCTAGCCGTACCCTGAACTCCTTTGCCACTTGTCGAATTGGTTTGACCAGTAAGCGCGTCGCCTGATGTAGCTGTAGCTTTAAGAACACTACCACCTCCGGCATCACCCTCAACTTCTGCTCCGGGGCGCAAGCTAAGTGCATATGGGATGGCCAGTATTTCTTCCCTGGGGCTGAGTTTTACATAGCTGCCGCTACCACTTGGGCACCGTACTTCTATCTCCAACCAACGAGAACTCCCAGAAAATACTCCCGAGCCAAAGTTCAGTGATTCTGAAAACAAGCCATCACTAACCTGAATTGTTTTTGATTGGGTATTACCTTGCTGTGAACCGCCGGTTGCTTCATTAAATAGGCTAAACTTGAAATCACAGGAACCGTTGACCGGCATGCCATCTTGATCAAGGCGTCCCTGGTAACTAAAGGCTGTCCCTACCCCAGCCTCCGGGCTTCTCGCCCCTGCCCCACTAACTGAGCCTTCGTATGCAGGATCGACAAGCGCGGAATTGTCATCCTGGGCACCCACAATTCGCGCACCCACAATCAACGATGTAAGCGTAAGAAGAACTACGCCGAAGATGAACAGAGGTAACCACTTTCTCATTGAACTACTCCTTATTTTTGTTGTGCGCCACTCATGTAATGACGCAGTTTCAGTGCCACAATCAAACGGGATGCGATGTTTCGCTGGATTCAGTGTACCGGCAAAATGACCGACTTCAAGCAGAATTCAGCTTTGTATCGGTTTCTATATCGCTTGTATCGGTCTTGTATCGGTGTCAGGCTTGGCATAGCTGCCCATGCAGAAATGCGACTGGCGTTCGAAATCTTCCTAAACTATGCGGTAAACGGAACCCACAACGAATGCGGCATGTCGTTTTCGCCCCCCAGCCCAGCTTACGGGAGAAAAACCCACAGCATCGGCCGAGAGCTGCACAACAGAGTCACCAAATCGCAGCGCCACTTTTGTTGGGCCATGAATCATCAGCAACCGCGCACATGCAGATCAGCTCAGTCACAAGCACAAAACAAAAATACCCGCACAACCTCATCGATTGTGCGGGCATTTCCAAAGAAACCGGGTTTTTTTGGAAAAACTCGGTTTCTAACGGCTCAACTGTGTTGCGCTTACCGTCTACTGCACGACGTTGACGCGCTGTTCCCGATAACCCGTCCCACCCGAACCGGACGCCGTAATCGTGTAATTCACCGAACCCGGGCCAGGCGGGCAATCCTGCATCACGCCGTTGAGCGGTGCATTGTCCCAGATCGTCGTGCTGTCGCGGCGCACGTCAATGCGCGTCACGTTGCCGCTCACCTTCCACTGTACTTGTACACAGTTGCCCACCGCAATCTGAGTCGGTGTCACGGTGAAATTCTCAATCAGCGGTGCGTTGTTGACCGGTTCGACGTAAACAGTGATCTGGCGCACTTCAACCGAGCCGTCCTGCTTGACAACGCGTAAATCGTATGTCGTCGTTTGAGCCGGGCACACGCGTCGCGATCCTTCGCCGTTAACCCCATTGTCTTGCCAGTTTTGGCCCTGTTCATAGAGGTAGACGGCTTGTACGTTGTTTACGTCCCAATAAAGCGTCGCGCATTCACCTTGCTTGATGTTGGTGCGATCAGACCAGAATTGAATATCGGCCGAAGGGGGCTGTGTCGGTATCGGTGTCGGCGTGGCCGCGCCGACGACCTCAATGCCGACCCAGAGACGTGAGCCAAACAGCGATCCGGCATCGTTGCGTAGCGTCCAGAATCCCTGATACACACCCGGTTGCGCCGGAGAAACGAGGTCGACAAAAATGTCATAAGTCGCGCCCGGTGGCACCGTCCCCTTGATCGGCGTGGGTTGGCCGCTCATTTGTGCCGCAGGCGTATTGCCCCCGACATAGACCAGCGCATCGGAACTGTCCCATGTACACGTACCGACGTTTTGGATGCGCCATCCTTTGGCAAAAGCCGTATTCGGAGCAAACTGAGGCGGCGACTGCATATTGTTATCGTCGTACGTCAAATCCTGAACATACATCATCGCATCAAAACAACCCGTAGGCGGCACCGGCGTAGCCGCCGGTTGTTCCGGCGTTGCTTCCGGTTCCGGCGTGGGTAACGTCTCCGAACTTTCCAAATCGAGATACGTCATGGCTAACTGACTGATGTAGCCTGCATTCTGCAACGTTGTCAATGCATCGTTAATCGCCGTTTGCAGCTCACTTTCGCCTGCAGCGACAGCAATGCCATACCGTTCCCGGTTTAATCCCTGAGCCGCAATTGTCACTCCCAGATCGGGCGTAGCAGCCGCGACCTGGGCCGGCCCCAGGTCAAGGACGACCAGATCGATGCGCCCTTCAGACAGGTCGGAAACAGCCTGATCGGCCTGCTGGTAGAGAAACAGATTGTTTTCCGGCATCAATCCGGTATCGATCAGATTGTCCTGCAACCAGCGCTGGTAGACGGTGCCGGTTTGCACGCCGACGGTATAGCCTGCCAGTTGTTCGACGCGCTCGATGGGTGCAAACTGGCTGTCGGCCTGAGCCAAGATGGCATCTTCGCTGACGTAATAGATGTTGGAGAAATCGACAACGGCGTCGCGCTCAGGCGTCACTGAAATGGCGCTGATCGCTGCGTCAATCTGGCCGACTTGCAAAGCGCTGCCCAATCCGTCAAATGCGAGATCGCGAACGGCAACTTGCAACCCCATTTCCTGCGCTATTTGCTGAATTAACGCCACATCGAAGCCGTCCAACGTAAATTCGTCGGTGTAATACTCGAACGGAGGATAATCGGCCGAAAGACCCACTACCAACTGCCCCGTTTCCTGCACCCGTGCCCAGGCTGAACCCGGTGTTTGCCCTTCGGTCGGCTGCTCAGGCGTCGCGACGATTTCCCGCGTTGCCGTTGGCGGGGGTTCCGGCGAGCCACCCGTGCTGTCACCGCACGCCGCCAGTATAAGAACCAGCGCGAACAAGGCCGCCAGCATACCAAGATGTTTGAACAGTTTCAATTTCCACATAGTTTCATCACCGTAAACCCGGCCGGCCAACTATCGCGTTTCGAATTGACCGACCGGGTTTGTATTCAGAGCTGCGCCAGATAGTCCGGCGCGATTACTGACTTGTAAAGGTCAGTGTCGTTTGTCCGCTGCTGTCCTTCAGAGTCAATTGGCTGCCGCTGATTTGATAGGTCGTCATTGTCGGCAGAGCGGCCAGATAGAATGCTTCCTGCTGCATCACGCCTTCCGGCGTTTCGCAAGACACGTTGGTGGCTGACGGTATTGTGATCGAGATGGCTGATCCGTCAATCGTATACGATGCGCTGTAGGTATTGCATCCGCCGGAACCACTGATCCGCCAATCGGCCGAAAACGAAGCCGAGATCGACGTACCCGGAATCAACACGAAAATCGTCCCAGGGCTGCTGGCGCCGGTCAATGTCCAATTCGTACCCGCCAACGGATTGTCGGGAACCGCTTCGCTCACAGTCACTCGCTGCTCCTGAAAATCGACATTACCGGCCGCATTGCGCACTTCAACACCGTATATGTAATTTCCAGGCGCACTCAAACAATTCTGTTCTGCACCCGCTAACGGCGCACCATCGATCAACGTCTGCCCATCGCGGACAATACGCACGTAGGTCGTACCGCCGCCTGTATTCCAGCTAATATTGACACACTCATTGACGACAATCTGATTCGGTATGACAGAGAAACTGAAGATGATCGGCGGTTGCGGTGCCGGTGTCGACGTTGCAACCGGCGTCGGTGTCGGTGTATTGACCACGCTGGTCACCGTGGCATGCGTCACCTGGCGGCTCGATCCACCCGGACCTGTCGCATTCAGTGAATACTCTATCGTTCCCGTCGTTGTCGGGCAATTATTGAGACGACCAGACAATGGCGCACTACCCCAGATGACATTGCCATTGCTGCTTATATCCACGCGGTCTACCTGTCCAGACACTTGCCAGCTCAAGTCCAGACAATGTCCCGCCTGGATAGATGCCGGGTTTGCATTAAAGAAATTGATAGTCGGTGCCTGCGTGGTCGGGATCACCTCAATGCGAATCTGACGAATCTCAACAGAGCCATCCGTCTTGATGACGCGCAACTCATAAACAGTTGTTTGTGTGGGGCATACCGTGCGTGTTCCCGATCCGGCAACCGGATAATTTTGCCACGGCTGTCCCTGCGCGTAGAGATAAACAGCGCTCACATTTTCAACTTGCCAGGTGAGTGTCGAGCATTGGCCGGCGTTGATAGTCGTTGGATTAGCTGAGAAATTAATGTCTGGCGACGGCGTCTGTGTCGGTAAAGGCGTCGGCGTCGGGCTGCCGACCACTTCGACACCCACCCAGACACGTGAACCAAACAAAATACCTGCCGGATTGCGCATTGACCAGAATCCCTGGTAGACACCAGGCGTCAATGGCGCGACCAGATTGACATAGACATCATAGGTTTGTCCCGGAGCGACGGTACCGACAATAGGAACCGGCCTGCCATCCATCCGCGCTGCCGGCACATTGCCACCGGCGTAGACAAATGTATAACTGCTGTCCCACGTACAGGTGCCGACATTGCGCAGCCGCCATCCTTTCTGGAATGTCTGGCCCGGTTGCATCTGCGGCGGTGAGGTCATATTGTTGTCGTCGTAGTTGAGATCCTCGACAAAGGCCATGCCGTCAATACATGCCGGCTCCGGGCCGCCCGTTTCCGGTTCCTCCGGATCGACCGGCGGAATAGGTAGAATATTATCCGGAGTCAGACCGATGTATTCGACAACCAATGAGTTGACTGTTCCATCAGCCTGCAACTCAGCCAACGCCGTGTTCAATTGCGTTTGCAATGTGGTTTCGTCTTCAGGCAAGGCGATTGCGAGGCGCTGACTATTGAGGTCCTGGCCGATGATTGCCAGGTCTTCGAACGCAGCGACCGCTGTTTCGGCCGGTAGCAAGTCGAGGACGAAAGCGTCGATCCGCCCACTCTGCAAATCACGCTCAGCATTACTGAGATCGCGGTAGACAAAAAGGTTCTGCGAAGGCATGAGTTCGGTATCGACCAGAGTATCTTGCAACCAATTTTCGTACACGCTACCGGCCTGAACGCCCACTGTCAGAGGTGCCAGTTGCTCAACTTCCGTTATCTCATCAAAATCGGAAGATGCCAGTGCCAGGATTGCATCAGAACTGACGAAGTAAGTGTTAGAAAAGTCGATAACGGCATCGCGTTCCGGTGTTCTGGAAATGGCACTGATGGCAACATCGATCTGACCGAGTTGTAGTGCACCGCCGAGACCGTCGAAGACGATGTCCTGATATTCAACATCAATTCCGAGTTCGTCGGCAATGGCATTCATCAATGCAATATCGAAGCCATCGAGCGTAAATTCGTCGGTGTAATATTCAAAGGGAGGATAATCGGCCGATACACCTACCATTATCGATCCCCGTTCTTCAATGGTTGCCCACAGTTGATCGGGCGTCGTTTCGGCCGAATCGTCTGTTTCGGTCGGCGTCGGTTCCGGGGTCGGCTCAGCCGGTTGCGAACAAGCTGCGAGCATCGCTAACAGCAGCGCAACAAATGCGAACAATAACCATCTGTTTTTCATGAGGTTCCTCCAGCGTTGAGATGTCGAGTTGCAGCCTTAGAATAAATGGTGCAGCACGCTCTCGACTCCCATTGTGCTATTGTATCGGTTTTACAGTTGGAGCAACAAGCAGGCTGTATAGTTGCCATCCAACTGCCTTAAGATCAACTACTCTGTAACCTGCAGCGACGTGATCAAAGCATCGAGTTGAGCGAGGGTCGGACCCCAGCTTGTTTCTTCAAGTGCATCGAGATCGTCGCGTTTCTGTTGCAGATAGTCGTCATAACTCTGTTCGTAAAGTGCAGCGTCCGCAGGAGACATCGCTTCCGGCGAATCGGGTAAGGCGTTGGTCGTAATCGGATACATGAACGAAATGAGATACTGACCATCCCGCGTCACGCCCTGGAAAACGTAGTACAGTTCGCCGTTGGTTACCGGGATTTCGAAATCATTGAATCGGCCGATAAACCGCACACCCCGCAGTAGATCCGTTTCCAGGAAAGCGGGTTGAACGGCCAAATCATTCTCGCCCGCCACTAAAGGCAAAACCACAATGCCGCTTTGCGGGACAGTGACAGCCTGCGACGCCATCCAGCTGCTCAACACAGCCAGCGAATTCGACACAGTGCTGTCACCGTTGTCATCCCACTGCGCCTGATACACGCCACGGGGAATGATGAGCAAGCGCTGTCCCGCAGCAAGCGCCTCAGCCGCGTCGTCACCGTTGTAGCTGACGACGATATGTGCCGGTATGCCTGCCGTCACCGGTTCGGCCGAATCATCATACGTGACCCACGGAGCAACCGTCCACGCATAAGATGAAGCAACACCGCTTACACTCATGCTGACTGCGAGATCGCCTATATTCTGCGGCAGCGCGTCGCCATCTTCCGGCAACGGTGCCGGGGTTGGCGTCGGCGTCGGTGTCCTCGTCGGAGTTGCAGTCGCTGTAGCCTGGGGTGTTGCCGTTGCGCTGCGGGTCGGCGTCGATAATTGCGTTGCTGTCGGTTCCGGAGTTGCCGTCAATGTGACAACGGCAGTCGCTGTCACTTCCGGCGTCGCTGTCGGATTAACGGCGGCAACGGCAACCGGGCCAGACGCGACAAAATTCAGCACATTATCTGCATCCAGCACGAGTTGCATTGTGTCATCTTCGCGCACAAAGCGCTGCGCAGCCTGTAAAAACTGGACAAATTGTGAACTCATGGAGCCGCTGGCACAGACCGATTTGGTCGTTTCAATCACATTGATGGCGATTGTGTCTCCGTCCAATGAGAAGTTTCCGTTGGCATAATTGCAGTCCGCTTGCAATCGCACAACACCATCATCAAGCAATTCCAGAGTATAGACTGCCGGTTTGCTTATCGGCAGGTCACCGGATGATGATTTCACAGATTGCCATTGCCAGACAACGCCGGCCAGGGGTGATGTCGGCTGCGTCGCTGTCGGTTCCGGGATCGGCGTAGCGGTTGCTGTGGGTGCCGCTAAAACGGCGCTCGTCGCTGCCGGAGTGCTCATATCGATCTGGATGGAGGCCATGAGCGCATCGAGTGTTGCCAGTGACGGTGTGAAGTCATCGTCGGCCGCAGCCGATATTTCGGCATCAATGCGCTTGAAATAGGCATTGGAATCGGCCGATACTTCATTCGCAACGCCGGGAGCAACCGTTTCGGCCGAATCGGGTAAAAACGCTGCTGCAATTGGAATAGCAGCCGAAATGTACTGCGTCCCATCGTCAGTCAGCCCTTGAAAAATGTAATGCAGCTTGTCGTTGGTAACTGGTGCAATCGCATCGGTGTAATGTGCTACAAACGCAATGCCGGAACCACCTTCAAAGTCAACGTAGTGCATCCGTCCTTTCAATGCTTGCGCTCCGTCTGTGCCCGGCAGAACGGGAATCGGGCCGGGAATATCGTCAATTTGTCGATAAAGCGCACTGGCAACGGCGTTGATGCGTTCTTCTACCTCATTGTTGCCACTAGGTGCGTACATATCGCGATATGCATCAACTGGAAAAACACGTAATTGCGGTTGTGGTGCTGGGAACGGCGTCTCCGCACTCAATGGGTCTGCAAATGTGACGAGGAGATGGGGGGGCATGCCGTTGAGCGGCACTGTATCATCGGGATTATAGGGCACGCCGGGAAAAAGCTGTGATTCGGCCGAATGGCCTGCCAGAGCATCGATCGCGAATTGGCCCGGTGCAATGACTTCGGCCGAATTCAAATCAGGCGGCTCAAACAAAACGACTTGAGGCTCTTCAGTAACAGGTGAGGTGGTCGGTTCCGGTTCATCACCAACCACAACCTGTTGAGTTGCAGTCGGCAAAGCAGATTGCGCTGCGTCCTCTGCCCCACACGCTGTCATTGCCAGCATAACAATCGCAATCAAACACCACTTACCAATACACTGCTTGCTGCTCATACGTGCTGCTCCCTCGCTGGTACTTCATCATCATTGGCCATCAACCTGCTCATCATTACGTTTTGGCCAGGGAAAGAAGCGATTTCTTCACTATGAAGGCGGCCCGTTCAGGCATTATTGTTACAGAATTGAGTTCCCGTTACCGGCAGCCATTATATCATGAAAGCAATATCGACATGGAGACACATCTGTAAAATAATACCAGACTGGCTACATTGCTCATTGTCTCAACTTACGGTGGCTTTTTGTAAGCTTTTGGCATCATATTTGATAGGCGCCATTCATGCAGAACTCCTCTATCCGTGTTATAGTTGCCAGCATTGTTCTCATACAGATACAATCTGGATTTACTCGGAAAAGCATCGGGTAAATTGTTTTCAGTGCGCACAAAAGGGAAACATGTAACATGAAACGGAAGTTGAATTGGAAACTTATCATTGCGCATGTCTTCGTAAACGCTTTAGCTATAGGCTGCCTTTGGCTTGTGCCGGGCATCAATTTGGTTCACCCTACATCACCACTAATTTCTCTTGCGATCCTCGGCATTGCATTCGGACTACTCAACGCGTTCGTGAAACCGATCATCCAATTCATCACGTTGCCATTCCTCTTCGTTTCATTTGGCCTGGTGGTGATTTTGATCAACATGCTGTTGTTGTGGTTGTTGGAACGCCTGACAGACTTCATTGTAATCAACGACCTCTGGTCACTGGTGGTGGGCGCGGTCATTCTCGGTATAGCTGTTCTCTTTTTTGAAAACCTGTTCGGTATTACACCACCTATTATTGACGATACAAGAATAGAAGCGACAGAAGGAGAAGCGTAATGCGACGCCGGAGCAGTTTAGATTCTGTACGAGAAAGTCTGCGCCTCCAGCAGATATACAATGTGTTCATGCAATATGGCATGGATATTTTGTTGGACAGAGGTATGCTCGGCGAGTTCCGACGTTATATGCAGGAAAAATTGCACGATCCGCCTCACCCGCTACACCAGGTTACGACACCAGTAAAAGTGCGTCTCCTGTTGCAGGAATTGGGCCCGACCTACGTCAAAATGGGGCAAATCATCTCCAGCCAGTCCCAGGTATTACCTGAAGAGTGGGCGGTGGAGATGAACAAACTACAGAGTGATGTGCCACCATTTGAGTATGACATTGTATGCGAAACAATCATAGCTGAATTAGGCGGCCCACCGGAAGAGGTGTTTGCTGAGTTCGATCCGACCCCATTTGCGGCTGCATCCACCGCTCAGGTACACAGGGCCCTGTTGCACTCAGGCGAAGAGGTAGTCGTCAAAGTTCAACGCCCCAATATCAATCGGCAGGTCAAGGCCGATCTCGGAATTATGGCGAGTGCAGCCAAAGTGGTTGAACGGCGACAGGATTGGGCACGTGAATATGGCCTCGTCAGTGTATTGAATGAGTTTGGTACAAACGTCATTTATGAGCTGGATTATCGCAACGAAGCCTATAACGCCTTGCGTCTGGGGCGCAATATGGAGTCGATTGAGCGGGTTGAAGTCCCTAAGATCTACTCACTGTACTCAACCAGCCGTGTGCTGACCATGAGTCTCGTGCAAGGCGTTAAGCTAACCGATGTGGAGGCAATCGATGCTGCCGGCCTCGATCGCAATGAATTGGCAACTGTGATTGTCACCGCGTTGATCAAGCAGTTGTTGATCGACGGCTTTTTCCACGGTGACCCGCATCCGGGCAATTTGTTCGTCAACCTGGAAACAGGTGTGGTGACGTTCCTGGATAACGGCATGGTGGGCGAGCTGGATTTTCAGAAACGGCTCAATCTGGCACAAATGCTGATGGTTGTCCGTGACAGGGACACGATGGGAATGGCGCAGGTTTTGCTGGGTCTGAGCAAACCGTTTCGGCCGAATACCAATGAAAAAGCATACTACCGTGAATTTGAACGCGTTGTCAGTCGTTACATGAATCCACCGGAAGGCAGCGCACCGGCTTCCTTTGCCGATGCAGCCAATGCCGGTCTGGAACTGCTGCGCACACACGGCTACCGACTAGATCCTGAACTCACATTAGCGCTCAAAGCCATGATGCAAATCGAAGCCATTACTAAATTGCTGTACCCCGAAACCGGCATCAGCATCATTGGTTTCCAAATCGCGCGCGACATGCTCGTCGAATCCGTAACGGCCGAAAAAGTTGCCAACGTCTTGCAACAACAGGCGACGATGACATTACGAGAAGTCGTCCAGCGACTACCTTCATTGCAGGAAGCGACTATGAGCTGGATCGACCAATATCAAAAAGGAAAATTCGTGCTGCATGTGGACACGGAGGAGATTTCTAAAGAGGTCAAGAAGCTCAACGCGATGACCGTGCAGATCACGATCGGCATTATGCTAGTCGGAATGATTGTGGGATCGGCAATTGCAGCCAGTTTTATTTCAGTTAGCGGTGAATACGGCTCACTACTTGCCACCGTTGCTTTTGGTGGTTATTTCCTGGCCATGTTCATCGCCACTATTATTGTTCTGAATCTGGTTATTCGACTACTACGCGGCAACCGTAGCTCTTATGACAAGTGACGGTGGTCAGATTTATTAACTGAGTGCGGGATGAGAACGGCAACATAATGACTCTGTTGAACGTTCTTTTGGAGACAATAAGCACTTCACAGTGCAAGTAATAGATAAAGAGGTAGAAGCATGAAAATACGATTGGTTACATTATTGATGTTATTGTTTGCAGGTGTTATAGCACTTGCAGCTTGTGACAGCCTCGGGCTAACCCCAACTGATTCTGAATCAGAGGGAGGTGTTGAAAAGACTATCTATGTGGGCCCGGAAATGGTTGACTGCGTGGGCGTAGCGCCACAACAATGTCTACTGGTCAAAGAAAATCCAGAGGATGAGTACACGCTGTGGTACCAACCGATTGTCGGATTCACTTTCGAGCCGGGGTACGAGTACGAGTTGGTGGTGAACGAGACGGTGGATCCAAATCCGCCCGCCGATGCCAGTTCCATTCAATGGACATTGGTCGAGCAAGTGAGCAAAACGCCTGTTTCGGCCGAAACCGACACAACCGCAACAACGGACACCACCGAAACGACAACTACAGACGCTGCTGCCGAGACAACCACGGCTCTCGAAGGCACATTATGGCAGATGGTCTCCTACATGGACAGTGAGGGAGCAACACAAGACGCCATTGCCACACCCGGAACTGAAGTAACGGCCGAATTTACCCAAGGCGAAATCAACGGTGCCGGTGGCTGCAACAACTACTTCGGCTCCTATGTCGTTGAAGGCGACACCATCACCATTGGACCTATCGGCTCGACAATGATGCTCTGCCAACCGCAACAAGTAATGGCGCAAGAATCTGCTTATTTCGCAGCACTAGAAAGCGCTGCTATCTACACCGTAGGTGACAATCAACTCGTCTTTAACAATGCCGACGGCCAAACAGTCGTATCCTACGTGGCGACCGAGCCGCTCTCGCTGGCCGGCCAGACCTGGATCATGACATTTTACAATAACGGGAAGGGTGGTGCTGTCTCTGCACTGGCAGGCGTCAACGTTACGGCAGACTTCGATGAGAAGGGCAATCTTTCCGGCTCTGCAGGCTGCAACAACTACAGCAGCACCTACGAAACCGATGGTGACGCCATTACCATTGGCCCTGCTCTGACCACGCGCAAAGCTTGCGCCGAGCCGGACGGCATCATGGATCAGGAGTCACAATATCTGGCTGCGATTCAAAACGCCGCTGTCTACTCGATCAGAGGCAATGACCTCGAATTACGCGACGCAGACGGTTCATTGATGGCATCGTATCGCACCAGCAATCAGGATGTTGTCAACGCCTTGCTGCTTGCCGCACTCGGCAATGTGACTTACCAAAGCGAATTTACTGCGTCCGGCGAAGCACCATTGCAAGACGGCGTTTACACTGAAGAAGCTGCACCTGATTCGGCGACCATGACAACTGTAATGCTCACGGATGACGTGGCTTACGGTGAATTGAGCACCGGGCAAAAGGGTGCAGCTGTTGTGCTGGTAACTGATCCGGGTGGCAGCGGCACATTCTACGATTTGGCTGTTGTCGTGCCGCAGGATGGGCAGTTGACCAATGTGGCGACAACGCCGCTGGGCGACCGGGTTCAGGTCAATTCAGTTGACATCGTGGACGGCAATATCGTGGTTGATATGGTCCAGTCTGGCCCCGATGATCCGCTTTGCTGCCCAACACAACATGTGATCAATACGTATGCACTCGAAGGCGATGAACTGGTACTCGTGTCGAGTGAAGAAGTAACAGACACAGAAGAAAGTGCCGGTGCCGATCAACCTGCCGAGCCTCAGTTGACCAATACGACCTGGCTATTCACGCAGTTTGCCGGCAGCGATGATTCGGAGATCAATTTTGCACCCAGCGATCTGTACACGCTGTTGCTGAATGATGACGGCACGTTTACGGCTATGGCCGACTGTAAAGGTACTGAAGGCACTTACACCGTAGATGGCAACTCGCTCACACTGGAGCTTGGCCCATCGATCACATTGTACTGTGGCGATGATTCTTACAGTGATCAATACCTGCTGAATCTGAGCAATGTCGTCTCTTACGTTTTTGATGATAATGGCGGTCTCGTGCTCAATTTGATGGCGGATGCGGGCAATATGAGTTATGTAGCCGGTGATTCGGCCGATAGCAGCGACGAAGAAGCCTCAGAAACAATCGTTGGCGTTACCTGGCAATGGGTTGACTTGACGACGCCGGTGGAAACTGTAACGGTTCCCAATCCGGAAGCGTACACCATGACGCTCAATGAAGACGGCACGTTCAACTATTCGGCCGATTGCAATGTCGGCAGTGCAACCTATACCATTGACGGCAGCAACATTACATTCGATCTGACCGGCCCAACCACGTTGGCGTTCTGTGGCGAGGAATCGCTGGATCAGACGTTCCTGGCGGCGTTGGGCGCAGCCGCCATCTACTTCACGCAAGACGGTGATCTCTACATCGATCTGATGGCTGACGGCGGCACAATGCACTTCACAGCTGTTTCGGCCGAAGATGACACAGCCGCAGAGGATGAAGCGGTAGTCGAAGTCATCGATGTTGTCTGGAAATGGGAATCCTTGACAACGCCTGTCGAAGAAACAGTCGTTCCGACACCTGAAAGCTACCTGCTGCTGCTCAATCCCGACGGCACAGTTAGCATCCAGGCCGACTGTAACTCCGGCGGCGGCAACTACACCATCGACGGCAGCAATATCACCATCGAGATTCTGTTCACAACACAGGCGTTCTGTGGCGAAGAATCACTTGACACGCTGTACATTCAAAGTCTGAATGCAGCCGCCATCTACTTCACACAGGATGGCAATCTGTTCATCGATCTGTTCGCCGACAGCGGCACAATGCGCTTCAGTTCAGTTGAGGGTGGCGCATAAACCGAATTTGGCACAAGTTAGATCAGTTCAGTGCTTGCAATAAGCACTAAAATGCAAAAAAGATCCGTGTCCAAAAAACACGGATCTTTTTCATTTGCGCCGGGTATCTCCGGTCACTCAATGGTTTGATTAGCAATACACCAACCCGGAATCCACACAACCGCGTTGTCGCGAGCCGTTATCGTTACATTGTAGAATTGCAGTGTGAACAGGGAATTGGGATCGGCAACCAACTGCATCGTCTCCGGTCGTGATTCCAAAATCGTGACTTCACTGTTAGCTGCCGTCAGATTTGTGTGCGTCTGTGTTGCCGGGCCTGAGCTATTGGCCAGGACAGCCACAAACGCATCCTGACCAACTGGTTTCGCCTCTCCACATTGCCCCTGGTTCAAGCACGCCTCGCTGCATACTGCATAAGCCGGGCCAGGCGGCAGCGGCGATGCGCTATCGCCCATCTGCAATTCGCCCCCAAACAGACCACAGCCCGAGAGTAACATCACAGTGATGATTATGAGTAATGGAAAAGCCGGAAACCGTAATTTGTTGTGCATAATGCCTCCTCTTTTGCCGTTACACAATGATTATATCATCAGGCCTGTCACCATTCGATGCCGGCACCGACAAGTTTGAGGGCTGTTCAACCTGAGGTGGTGCTGATCATACCGTTTAGTAATCGGGATCGACGCGCCAACCCAGAGCCGCCACATCTACTCCGGCAACCATGTCAGGCGGCACGTCGACAATAGTCAGCTCTGCTTCAGCGACGATGGAGTTGTCAGGCAGTCGTATTTCGCCGACCGCTTTGCCAATCCGACCGCGTAAACGCACAATTCGGCCGATAATCTGCAATTTCGTTTCCGTTGGTACAGGCTGGCGATACTTCACTTCCATTTTTGCCGTCATCATAAAATGGTGATGGTCACCAATCATCGCCACCCGCCCCACCACTTCATCCAGCATCGCCGCCACAATGCCGCCATGCACGATACCCGGATAACTGTTGTAGCAATCGGCAACCTCGTATTCCGAGACAACCTCATTTTCGCCGTTGTCGTAAAATGTCATGTGCAGGCCAACCGGATTGTTGCGCCCACAGATGAAACAATCGTCAGAGTTCGGTTGCTTGTTTTTCATGTTTGATCTGTTGTTGATATTGCTGCCAATCTTCTTCCGTATCGAGGTCGAAACGCACGCCCGGTGAACGACATATTTCGGCCGAAACGCCCTGCCGTGCCGCCTCAGCCAAGTGCAGATGGAAACTGTCCTTACCATATTGGAACACAAATCCGTTAGCACTGCGCAGCACGAGCGCATTGGTGCCGGAATTGTGCCGGTCGGGGCACAATACGACGTTTGCGTCGACGGCAAGCAGATTGTGAATGTCCTGTGGCGTAATAAAAGGCAAATCAGACGGCAGGACCATCGTCGTCATTGCACCGCGCTGCTGCGCCAGTTCAACCGCACTTGTGACGGCGACGTTCAAATCGAGCGGATCTTCTTCGCTGAAGACACGAGCACCAAACGTGCGCGCCAATTCGGCCACATCAGGGTCGCGGGTGACAACGAGCGTCTGCGCAACTGCTGCCGATTGTTCGATGGTGACGAGGAGATGGGTGAGCAGGGAACGGGTTAACATGGCACGGGATTCGGCCGAAAGTAGTTCGGCCAACCGGCTCTTGCTTTGCGCCAAAGGTTTGACCGGCACAACCACCCACACAACTTCGGCTTGCATCATGACATTTCCAATTGCTGTGTGGCAAACGCGACAACATCACGAGCCAGGCGCACACGATCCGCCCGATTACGCATCCACGTATCAGTCGTCACCGTCATCAAATCGTCCCGTGCAGGCACAGCGCCGGCATCACGTATGTCGTAGATGAAACCGGTGAGCAACTCGTCATAATACGCTGCAACGGTTGCCGGTGAGACAGCCATGTTCCAGTCGCGCAGCATTTTGGCAGTCGGCCCCTTGACCGCGTCACCACCGATAATCGGCGAAACGGCGATGACAACCGGGCAGTTATCAGCAATGATCGGCTGCAGCGGATACGCATTCAAAATCGGATCAATACTCAAAAACGGATTCGACGGTGCGATAATCACCACATCCGCCTTTTCCACTGCAGTGGCGGCTTGTCGTGTCGTCCGTGCCGTGTCCGGCAAATGTACCCGTACGACTTCCGGCTGCCAGCGTTCTTTGACAAACCATTCCTGAAACGGCAACATCCCGTCTGGTGTTTCGATCAACGTCGCTACAGTGCTGTCGGCCATGGGCAGCAAGCATGGCTGCACGCCCAGTTTGGCACAAAACTGTGCCGTCACCGCAGTCAGCGTCATGCCCTGCGCCAACAAATGGGTCCGCGTGAGATGCGTACCCAGGTCAATGTCACCCAGATTAAACCAGTCCGGCCCACCGAGTGCGCGCACGGCGTCCAGCGCATGCCACGTCTCGCCGGCACGCCCCCAGCCCGTTTCTTGATTGGTGACGCCTGCCAGCGTGTAGAGCAACGTATCCATGTCCGGGCTGATATGCAGACCCATATGCACGAAGTCATCGCCGGTGTTGCCGATAATGGTCAGATCGTCAGGTGGCACGATTTGTGCCAGACCATCGACCAGCCGCGCGCCACCACCGCCACCGGCCAGCACGACATAGTTGATTCCCATTGTGGTTTCAGGCGCTGTCGTCATGTGGTCATGCCATTTGTCAAACGGTATCTGATTCATCCGTCGCGTCTACCGGCAAAACGGCTGTTTGGAGTTCTGTCAGTTTTTGGATACCTGCGCGACCCAGCTTAAGCAAATCGTTTAGCTCTGACCAGCTAAATGGTGCTTTTTCGGCCGTTCCCTGCACTTCGATCACGCGTCCGTCCGCTGTCATCACCAGATTCAAATCAGTATCGGCACGTACATCTTCATCGTAGGCCAGGTCGAGCAACGGCACGCCATCGATGATGCCGACGCTGATCGCCGCGATTTGGTAGCGGAAGACGCTTTTTGATACTTTACCTTCAGCGATCAGCGATTGCAGTGCCAGTTGCGCCGCTACCCATGATCCGCTGATCGCTGCGGTACGCGTACCGCCGTCGGCCTGAATCACATCGCAATCGACGATCAACTGGCGCATGCCCAAGCGGCGCAAATCGACTGCCATGCGCAAACTTCGGCCGATTAACCGCGATATTTCCATCGTTCGCCCTTTCGGCCAGCGCTGCTCCCGCTGCAAACGATCGTTGGTGCTGCGCGGCAGCATGGCGTATTCGGCGGTTACCCAACCATGTTTGCTTTCGCTTTGGTGTAACCAGCGCGGCACACGCTCATCGACGGTGACATTGCACAAAACGTGCGTGTCACCGAATTTCGCCATAACAGACCCTTCAGCCCATTTGGTATAGTTGAGTTCGAATGTAATCGGCCGAAGTTGGTCTGCTGCGCGGCCATCTGATCGCGTTTGTTCTGAAGTCATCATGATTCCTTGTTTTACCGTCGCAAGAAACGGCGTTTCTGACAGAAACCCGGTTTCTGAAAATCTATTGCGGCGTCATGGCACAGCGAAAGCCAAGCGTGGCACGCGACACTTCCGGCACGTAGCGCGTGCGTCTTGTGACACCAATATTGTCTGCATCCGACAGCCATGAGCCGCCGCGAATCACTTTGGCTTCGCCTGTCGTCGGGCCGTATGGATTAATCTCGGCCGATTGTGCATAATACTCCGTGCTGTACCAATCGCCGACCCATTCCATGACATTGCCTGACATATTGTACGCGCCAAACGGCGAACGTCCATCCGGATATGACGTGACCGGCGCGGTGTCGCGATGACCGTCATCCCATTCTGCCGTGCCGCGCGGACAATTACTGTCACAAAAGTTGAGCAATGTCCCGTCAAAAATCAGTCCCCACGGGTAGATCAATTTTTCACCGGCTGCCGCATCATAGCCGGCTGCATATTCCCATTCCGCCTCTGTCGGCAGACGGGCGTCGCGCCATTCGCAAAATGCGTCCGCCTGATACCAGGTGACGTAGATCACAGGATAATCATCGAACGCCGGATCGCCGTAATACGACGGATGATACGATGCATTTGGGCTTTGCGGCGGAGAACAGCCGCCTTCATCGACGCAAATGCGGTATTGCTCGTTGGTCACTTCGGTTTCATCGATGAAAAACTCTTCCAGTCGAATGGGATGGGCCGGCATCTCGTCGTCGTTGACAGAAATGACGAGTTCACTTTCTTCTTCCGGCTCATCGCGTCCCATGATGAATTCGTCGGCGGGGATAAAAATCATGCGTGCGCCCGTCGGTTCGTGGACAAACGGCTCTGGCGTCGGCGTCGGCGGCACCGTCGGCTCCGGTGTCGGCGTCGCGGTAGGCGCGATTTCGGTGAGTGCTGCGGCAACCTGGGATTGCAGCGTCGCGGTCGCTTCTGCTTCGGTCACTTCGCCGCCAAATTGCAGGTTGAAGAACGAAATGGCGGAGCCAATAGCGATGACGCCGATGAGAATGACGAGCAAAGCGATGATGGTGCGCTGTTCGATTTGACGACGGCGATTGACGGCGCGGCGGCGCGGCGGGCCGGGAGCAGTATCTGCTTTACGCAGCGGCACGGCGGTAGCCTGTGCGGGAACGGCATTGGGGCTGGCCAGGGCGTCGGCGAATTTTTCGGCCGAATCAAACCGCGCACCCGGCTGCAACGACATTGCCCGTGCAGCGACAGCAGACAAATACGGTGGGATGTCAGGATTGATTTCGCGGGCGGGCCGCAAATATTCCAAACCACTGCGATGACGCAACGCATCGACCGGTTTCTGCGCCGTTAGCGCCGAGTAAAGCGTCGCACCGAGGCTGTATATGTCCGATCGCAGTGAGACATCAGCCTGTGTTTGCTGTTCGGGCGCAGCGTAGCCGCTGTTGCCGACCGGAATGCCGAGACCGGCCAGCCCACTATCGACAAGGAAGACATCGCCATTCGGCCGAATGCGGACATTGGCCGGCTTCACGTCCAGATGCAGGAGATCGTGCGTATGCAAATGGGTCAGTGGTTTGCTCACCTTCTGCAACACCGGCACGACAAATTCAGGCGGCAGTGGACCGTACTGGTCAATCAAGCTCTGCAAATTGACGCCGTCAATGTATTCGGCGACGAGATAGTTGCCAACTTCGTCCAGGTAAAAATGGTCAAATACGCGCGGCAGTTGCGGATGGTGAACACGGCTAAGACGGCGTGCTTCTTCGCGGAAAAGCTGCTGTGTCTCCGGATCGTCATCGCGGAGTTCTTTGAGCGCCACATCGCGCTTATCGGCCGAATCCCATGCGCGATAAACAGCACCCGATTGCCCGCTGCCGAGCAGACTGACAATTCGATAGCGCTTGACAAGGAGTTCACCGGGCAAGACAGGCATAGTTAGCGCCGGATTATAACAACTTACTGGAGATGGTACAGACGTGGAGCGGGTTTCTCACGTTGGACAATGAGCTATGAATCGCCGACTATCGCAAGCCAAAGATGTTGGCGATGATCTCAATGCCGGTGGCTGCACCGTGATTGTCCAAAGCTCTGGAAAAGGTTTCAATTGACCGGTAACGCTGTTTGGGGTCGAGTGCGAGGGCGCGGAAGACGACCTCGTTGATGTGGTCGGAGACGGCGGGATTGTCGGCTTGTATCGGCCGAAGTTCGGCTCCTGACTCTCTTTCTGTTGCAATGGGTGGCGGTGTGCCGGTCAACGCTGCATAAACCGTTGCGCCCATACTGTAGATGTCACAGGCAGCGCCGATACATTCACCGGCCAACTGCTCCGGAGCGAGATAACCGAGAAATTCCGGCGTAAATGCCATCCCGGGCAGTCCGAAATCAGTCAGGAAAATGTCACCGTCAGGCGTAATGCGAATATTCGGTGGTTTGACGTTGAGGTGATAGAGATGATGCTCATGCAAATGCGCCAGTGGCAAGCATGCTGCCCGTGCTCCGTCCAGGACAATATGCAGCGGCAGCGCACCGTACTGGTCGATCAGGCTCTGCAAATCGATGCCGTCAATGTAGGCTGTAACCAGGTACTGGCCGATTTCATCCAGAAAAAACATGTCGTAAACCGCCGGTAGCTGCGGATGCTCGATCTCTTGCAAATGTGTTGCGACACCACGGAACTGGTATTGCAAATCGTGCGGCGGATCTAGAACTTCCTTGATCGCTACATCGCGCCCCACCTCCAGATCAACGGCGCGGTAGACACCGCCATTCGCGCTACGGCTCAATTGGTGCAGCACACGATAGCGTTCGACAAGTGTTTGTCCGGGTAAAATGGCCATGGAAAACGGTTGATGAAAGTCAACAGCACGATGACTGTCACTTTTTGACGATTGCGCCGTCTTTCATCACAAAGCGGATATGGTCGTTGTCGGCCAGTGCACCGATGTCGGTCAGCGGATCGATGTCGGTGACGATGATGTCAGCCAGTTTACCCGGTTCAAGCGTGCCGACTTTGTCTTGCCAACCAAGACATTCAGCGGCGGTACGGGTGGTGGCGATGATGGCATCCATTGGGGTCACACCGACATTGACCATCAGTTCCAGCTCGCGCAAATTGGTGCCGTGCGGCATGACGCCGGCGTCTGTTCCCATCGCAATCTTGACACCGGCGTGATACGCTTTGGCGATGCTTTCACTGTGAATTTCCATGAGCTCCATGGCTTGTTCGCGGGCGTAGTCGGGTAAGGAATCGGCCGATTCTACCACTGCTACCGGCGCGAGCAGCGTCGGAACGAGAAAAATGCCGCGTGCGATCATCATCTCGACCGCTTCGTCATCCAGAAAAATACCATGCTCAATTGAATGGACGCCGGCCCGAATCGCATTTTTGATGCCTTCCAACCCTTGCGCGTGCGCCATCACCTTGATCCCGCCACGATAGCCGGCCTCGCGCACAATGACGTCGAGTTCTTCCGGCGAGAATTGGGTGAAATCAGGGTGGTCGGTCGGGCTGAGCACGCCACCAGTAGCACAAATCTTGATGACATCCGCTCCGGCACGCAGCACCTGGCGCACTTTCGTGCGTACCCCATCGATGCCATCACAAATGCCGCCGGGTCGTCCCGGTGTCTCGGGAAAGAAGCTGAGTGTGCTGCCGCTGCGCAGCCAGCCATCGACGTGACCGCCCGTGATAGACAAGACAGAAATGCTGATTTGCATGCGCGGGCCGACGACGATACCTTTTTCGACAGCCATTTTTGTGCCCAGATCGGCGCCTCCGGCATCGCGGACACTGGTAATGCCGGCGTCAATGGTTCTGCGCAGGCTGTTGACCGAGTTGTAGTAATGCAGCGAGAAGGGCGCTGCCGCAACGGAAAACAGATTGGGGTTGTCCAGCATGACATGGACGTGTGTGTCAATGAAGCCGGGCAGAATGGTGCCGCCGTTGGCGTCGACGGTAGTGATGTCTTTGTTGGGCAGATGGAGTGTAGATTTTCGGCCGATAGCGCGTATTGTGTTATCTTCGACCAGTACAGCGCCGTCGGTAAGCGGTGCGCCGCCGTTACCATCGATCACTGTGCCATTGTGAATTAGTGTGATGCTCATGTAATACCTCGACAAGTTGGTCGGCACGTTTGTAAACTGCCGCTCCATAGTTTACAGCATCACATTGTTGGCAACGAGATGAATGAGGCCGTTTGGCGCCGTTTCATAGGCAGTGCATAGATCGCCTGGAGTGTCGGCATACTGTGTTTGTGTTGACTACAAACAAAAAGCCACACCGCAGCGGTGTGGCTTTGGAAAATGCCCTCACGGGGATTCGAACCCCGGTTTTAGCCTTGAAAGGGCTACGTCCTAGTCCCCTAGACGATGAGGGCAAGCGACGAGGATTTTATCATCTGCCGGACGATTGTCAACCCCGGTTCGGCCGAAACCAACCCGATGCTCAGGGCACCACGCCTCAAATCAGCAATTTGACGCCCACAACTGCAATCACTACACATCAAACTCAAACGCCAACTGCCGCCACACCATTGGCTCCAGATTGCTGACGCCGACGCCGAGCAACCGCAACTTCTCACCCTGCCAATTTTCGTCGAAGATGCCATGGGCAAGACGGGTAATCGCTTCGGCCGAATCGATGCCAACCTCGACACTCTTTTGCCGTGTGAACGTCGTAAAATCAGCCCAGCGAAACTTAACCGACACCGTATGCGCCACAAGATTGCGTTTTTGCAGCGACCGGGCCACTTTCGGCGCCATGCTCTCCAGCTTGGCATGCAAGAAAGAGGCGTCATCGATATCCGTGTTGAACGTCCGTTCCTGACTGATGCTCTTCGCCTGACCACGTTCAGCCTGCACTTCACGCCGATCAATGCCGCGTGCCCGCCGTTGCAAGCTTTCTGAGTGCTTACCAAAAGTCAGACGCAACGCGTCCGTATTGAATGCAGCCAACTCGCCGCATGTCGTAATGCCCAACTCCGCCAGCCGTTCGGCCGTGCGTGGCCCCACCCCCAGCAAGGCACGCGTTGGCAATGGCGCCAAAAACGCAGCTTCCCAGCCGGGTTCGACAATCGTGAATCCTTCCGGCTTATCGAAATCGGATGCAACTTTGGCAACCAGTTTATTGGTAGCCAGCCCGACGGAGCACGGCAGTCCCGTCTGCGCCTTGACACGGTTGCGAATTTGAACGGCAATGATCTTGGGGTTGAGCCGCTCGCTGAGATCGACATACGCTTCGTCCACGCTCATCGGCTCGACCGGCCCATATTCATGCAAAATCGACATCACTGTCCGCGAACCGGCACGAACCTGCTCCCAATCGACAGATGCGATGATCAATTCCGGGCAAAGGCGCAGCGCCTGGCTCATCGGCATGGCCGAACGCACACCGAATTGTCGCGCTTCATAACTGGCTGACGAGACAACGCCGCGCTGATCAGGCCGTCCTCCGATAGCGAGTGGTTTGCCTCGGTTCTGAGGATGATCGAGCAAATGGACATTGACGAAGAAGGCATCCATATCCAGGTGCAGGATCGCGCGTTCCCAGCGCGAGCCGACGGGAATAGTCGGGGTGTCTGCTTCACTCATCTCGAGTAGATGGGGATGGATGGGACGTGTTTTTGCTTGTCTGTTGCGCAATGGTTTGTTTCTGACCACACCAGGGACAATACCAAACAATTTTGGCGGGATCGGCGCCCCCGATCGACCACCATTTGCCGCAGAAACCGCAGCGGAAATGGTGCAGTATCTCAATGCTGTGTTGACCAGTTTTGTTCACTATGCTCAATTCACCGTTTGCCGTTGTTCGGCCGAAATTCACCAATCAGACGCATCGTAAAACCAATCAGCAACCGGTGCTGACAAGGTGCGCACCGTCGCGATCTCGTCGGCCGTCAACCGCTGTTTCCAGTTCCAGACACTGGCACGACTGTCCAGATGCAGACTGACCTCCCCGGCAGGTAGATCGACGGGATTATCTGGGCTGCTCGTGCGTGCAATCTCGGCAGCGGCAACGTCGGTGTACGTCACCTGCAGCGCCGAAAACAACTCGCGAAACCGCGTTTGCGGCGCCCGGGCGACATCCTCATGGCGCAAAAACGTCCAGTGCGGATAGCGGCGCTGATAGTCAGCGACAACGGCGTAAAGGGCTTTCCAGAATACCGCAGCCTGTTCGATGATCGAACGGTCTGGTTGGGCATAAACGGCGATCTCGGCCGAATAATCTGCCAGATAGTCGCGTATCAGCGCCGGCTGCTGCAACAATTCATCCAGCGGAGAATGCCAGCCAAAGCGCTTGAGGCTGCCTGCAAACGCCGCCGGATGTCGAATCATGACGACTACGTCCATGTCAAATCGCTCAGCCAGCCATTCGGCCGATAACAATGCCAACGGATCCTTGATCAGCGCCCGCCGCCCGGCGCGACGAAACCGGCGGTAAGCAAGCCGTTTATCCCAAGCGGCACGCACGGCGCTTGCTGAACGCGCCGCACGTAGCGCTGCCCATGTATCGTAATCCAGATTAATCGTCCGGCGCAACGGACGGTAATACGATGCTTCCGTAGCAGCAGTAATGTACGTAAAGCGATGCGGAAACCGTGCGCCGCAGATGCCGGGATCGAAATAATCGCCGTTGAACGGTTCGTGAATGTAGACAAGTTCCGGCGCGAGCGCCAACATCGTGCCTACCCATGTCGTGCCGGAACGATGCGACCCGGTTACGAGAATCGGTTTACCTGTTGCCATAAACGGATTATAAGAAGTGGACAACAACCCGGCAATGAGATGTGACTGCGCAATCTCCGGTACGTCTAACGAACGGCGCGTTTGCTTTCATTCGGCCGATAGCACATGATATACTCATGCAATCGCACACTTCCCTGCGATCGCTGAGCACGAGGATTGAAGACACTGATGGAATTTACCCTGACCCAACCGCAGCAGGATGTGCTGCGCAACACACGCAACATTCTGTCACATTTGCGCGACACGTTGGCTCAATCGCGAGCCACCGATGACGAACGCACAGCACTGGCTGATTCAATTCGCCAGTTGGATGAACTATTCCTCCTCGTCATTGCCGGTGAATTCAATTCGGGCAAGTCAACGTTTATCAATGCCCTGATCGGCGTTGACTTACAAGAAGAAGGCGCAACACCGACGACGAGCCAGATCCATTTACTGACATACGGTGATGCGACTGCCCAACGGCCCGGCGAACACGGTATCTGGATTCAGGCCGCTCCGGTAGAACTGCTCAAAACGATCAACATTGTCGATACGCCGGGAACCAATGCCATTGTCCGCGAACACGAAACGCTCACGGCCGAATTCATTCCACGCAGCGACCTCGTATTGTTTATCACATCGGCCGATCGCCCGTTTAGCGAGAGTGAGCGCGCCTTTCTCAAAGAGATCCGCACCTGGGGCAAGAAAATTGTCCTTGTCGTCAACAAAATCGACATTTTAGAATCTGAAGATATCGAAGAAGTGCTCGAATTTGTGCAAAAGGCGGCCATACGGATGCTGGACGAAACACCGGTTATTTTTGGCGTCTCGGCGCGTCAGGCGAAACGCGCCAAAGCGGACGCGCCGGAATTATGGCCGGTCAGCCGGTTTGAAGCATTGGAAACGTATATTCGGGAAACACTGGACGATGTCGGCCGATTCCGACTCAAGCTGCTCAATCCGCTCGGCGTCGGCAAACGACTGGTCTTGCGGCAGCTCGACGCCACGCAGGCCGATCTCGACGAATTACAGGTGGACGCCACACTGATCGACGACATCGAACGGCAAATGAGCATCTACCACAACGACATGCAGCGCAATTTTCAGGCGCGCATTGGCGAAATCGACAGCCTGCTCTACCAAATGGAAAAACGGGGCAACGATTTCTTTGACGACATGATCCGTATCGGCCGAATTACCGACCTCGTGCGCAAAGAAAAAATCCAGCTCGAATTTGAGCAAAGAGTCGTCGCCGACACACCCGACCAGATCAACAAGCGCATTTCCGAGTTGATCGACTGGATCGTCGAACAGGAGCTGCGCCAATGGACCGCCGTCGCCGACCATTTGCAGACGCGACGGGCACAATACGCCGAGCGCATCATCGGGCACAGTGGAGCACGCGACAACGCCCTCGCCTACGACCGGCAGCGCCTCATCGATTCCATCGGGATGGCGACACGCGATGCAGTCGATTCATACGATCCGCACGCAGAAGCGCTGCGCCTGGCAGATTCAGCCCGCGAAGCAGTCGCAGCAACCGGGCTGGGCGTCGCCGGTGCTGCAGCCGGTGTGGCGATTTTGGCATTTACCGCACTGGATGTGACCGGCATTCTCGCCGGTACGGCTGCCTTGACCTTTGGTCTGCTCGTCTTGCCGGCACGTCGCCGCCGTGCAAAACAGGATTTGGCACAAAAGCTGGCCGAGTTGCGCGACACACTGGTTACCAGCCTGACCACGCAATTTGATCGCGAGATGCGTCGCAGCGTGCAGCGCATTGAGGACAGCATCGCGCCGTATAGCCGGTTTGTGCGTGCAGAACAGGAGAAAGTGGGCAGACGCCTGGAATCGCTAGAGGAATTGGAAGCGCATTTAATCGGGCTGGAGAATCAGGTCAAAGCGCTGTAACGGCAGTACGGGCAGCTTGCCGCTCACTACTTGCGGACAAGGCTACCCGTACCTCAGAATCAACTGATTTGAAACAGACCGGTCGAAGCGGTTATCCAAATAACGCCAACGACCCGCCGAAAAGTAGTGCAGAAACCAGAACGACAATTACATAGGCGATGCCAGCAATGATGATTGTGACAAGCGCCTTTCCGGTCGTGATATCCAGACCCTGGCGCGTCGCCACAATCAATGCGACAAAAGTCCAGATGAGACCAATAAGCCAGCCGATGCACGGAATGACGCCCAAAATCTGCGGCGAATAAGCAAACCCAACCACGCGCAGCATTTCGCCGATGGTTGCCTCTCCTTTGAAAAAAGTGGTTCCCACGAAGTAGAGAATGGCAGAAATGACTGCCCAGCCGATCAGGCCACCTAACAAGGTACTCAGGAAATTCGCAAAGAAACCTTGTCCGCTGACGATTCCGGCGAAACCAGTTCCAAATGCTGAAATGAGGACGACGATAAGGACAACGAGTGCTGCCTGACCGGTAGCCCCTTCATCATGTTCGATTTCTTCAAATGTGGCGGACTCAAGCTTAAACACTCCGATTACACGCTCTAGCATGGCGATCTCCTCTTCGTTGGTTGTGATGAAACTGTTCGTCAGTATAGAACACGGGCGGCAACAGATAGTTGTGCATCGGCCGAATGTCAATACGCAACACGTTTGCGCTTGCGACGACGCCACAGGAATCGGCCGATAAAAAACATCACCACGATCATAAAAAACATCATGATGATCGGAACGATTAACGCCAATAGTGACGTGATCACCGCGACCACATCTTCAAGGATACTTACCGCCCAATTACCCGTTCCCAGCGTCGATGCCGTCACCGCCGGACGCACAGCAGCCTTCGTCGTGTGGACACTGCCTGCCAGCAAAATACCCGGAATAACTGCTAACAACGGCGATGCATCCGTGATGACCTGGGCGTTGGCGGCAAATAAAAACGCGCCGGCTACCGGTCGCACAACCGTCTGAATCACATCATTGATCGAATCGACAGCCGGCACTTTATCGACCAACATCTCGATGACGAGCAAGACGACGAGGAGTCCAATCACCCACCAGTTCGTCAAAATGTCATAAGGCGATGACAATTCGATTAAGGGATTATCCAGCGGGAATTTGGCCGCCAACGCAAAAATCAGCAGCGGTATATATGCGTTTAAGCCGGCGCTTGCCGACAGGCCAAATGCGCTCCCGATACCGCCCAGCGCAATGATTGCATCCATCATCCTTCTCCTTACCGCGCACATCTCAACGCCATGCGCAACGATTACCACTCGATCTAAATCCAATACGTGACAAGTTGAAATATGTTGCGCACGTTAAGGAATGTTCACATGCAGACAGCTTATTACACTGTAACGGAAGTTTTCAGAAGCCTAGCTTTTGCTATGAGTAGCGTTTGCACCAGACGAAAAAGCTAGGCTTCTTTTGTTCCAGAGTACTTATGCAGACTTTGAGGCTGGTCACAAGAAGAAATCACGCAGGGCAGCCGCAATATCTTCCACAATGGCGAACCATTCCGCGTTTTCTTCGCGTGTGACAGTTAATGTGTGTGTTTCGATGATCAGATGGCGGATGCCAGGTACGACGGCCAACGCCTGGGCGACTGGCGTCCCTTCTTCCAGCGCTTCGGCCGATTCATAGACCTCTGCCCCATCGACAACCAGGGTCACATTGGTTTCAATCACGCCTACTAACGGATCATCCGTGATTTCAACTTCGAATTCGATGTACTCAGACATTGTCGCCACCTGCCGCCCGGCCGATTTTGGAAGTCGGACAGATCTTGACTTCCTTAGCTTTCGGCCGATTATACCAGCCGCGCAATCGTGTGTATAATAAAGTTGAATGGGCAAAGTAGGAGAAAATCAGCTATGTACAAAATCCTGGGTTTTGTCGCGGGTGCGATGTGTGGTGCGGTTGTCGGAGCAGCAGCCACTTTGTTGCTGACGCCTGCATCGGGCGATGAATTGCGCAACCGGGCGGTCAACCATTGGGAAAACACCCTGTCCGAAGCGCGTCAAGCGCAGGCCGAATCCCGTCGCACGTTAGAAAATCGTTTCGAAACCATGCGCTACGGCCGCGACTAAACTGCGCCGCCTGATCGCAGTCCGCAATGCGTGAAAAGCCACATCAGCAGTTAATCTATCTACCGTCGGCCGATGCCGATGCGTTGGCTGAATGTCTCGTCGCCCTTGCCAACGCCGATGGTGGCTTAATCGTGCTTGGCCTGGACGACAACGGCAAACCAGCAGACGAAATCTGGGACGAGGAAGCGGAAGGTGCCTTACGCGCTGCTGTTATGCAGTGCCGCCCACCGGTTGTGACACGTTGGCAGCGCATTGAAGCGCCTCACGGTGATCTGATCGGCATTCAGATACCGCGCAGTGCCGATTTGCACACGCTAGCCGATGGTCGGGTGCTCGTGCGTGAGGGGCGCGAAAATCGGCCGATCACCGGCCAGGCATTGCGCCAGCTTGCCGGGAATCGGACCGTTGCCGAATACGAAGCCGAAACCGTTCCCGGTGCGGACCGCGACGACTTATCGGCCGAGATCATCGCCGAATACCTCGCCAAACGCGAGGCGCGTGGCCTCTCCAACATCGGCTCACTCGATCAACTGCTCTTTGAAATCGGTGCCACCGACCGCGACAACAACCCTACCGTTGCCGGCACCCTGCTCTTTTCTGCAAAACCGCATATCTTTCTTCCGCAGAGCGGCGTCGTTTTCGTCAAGTTCTCCGGAACAGATCCGCGTGGTGCTGACGGCGGCATCGGCTACGGTCGCCGTGATGAAATCCAGGGGCCATTGCACCACATCGTCGAACGCACATGGAACATTATCTGGGAAGAAATGCGCGTCGGTGCACATGTGCGCGGCTTGCAGCGCGAAGAAGTACCCGAATACCCGCGCTTTGCCGTACGCGAAGCAATCGTCAACGCGATTTGCCATCGCGATTATCACATTAAAGGCCGCCGCATCGAAGTACGCATGTACGATGACCGCATGGAAATCATCAGTCCCGGCGGTCTGCCCGGCTACATGACACTCGACAACCTGGTCGAAGAACATTTTTCGCGCAACCCGCGCATTGTCGGCGGCCTGTATCAATGGGGATATATCGAGGAGCTAGGGCTGGGAATTGACCGCATGATCGAAGAGATGGCCGAAGCGGGTCATCCGCCACCGAGTTTTGACGCGACTCCGTATTCGTTTACTGTAACGCTGCGCAGCGAACGCGAACGGCCGGCGTCACCGAAGTGGGCGCACAGCATGAATGAGCGACAAGTGCGGGCGCTGACTTTCGTCCGTGAAAACGGCAGCATCACCAACCGGGATTACCAATACCTCTGCCCATCCGTTTCGGCAGAAACGTTGCGTCGTGACCTCGCCGATCTCGTCAGCCGGGGCATCTTACTCAAAATCGGTTCCAAGAAAGGCACGCACTACATTTTGAAGTAGTCGGTACGCGATTTACCCAACTTATCCCACATTTATCCCACAAATTTTGTGGGTTATCCGCCACTTATCCACAAACGGAACAAAAAAACCGAGATTCCGGCAGAATCTCGGTTTTCAAAGTGGTTACGATGCGACTTCTACCGCCACCTTTTGTCGGCCGATACGGTAATTGCCATCTTTATCCAACACCTGAGCGACATATTGTTCCGGCACATCCACCAGCGTGTACTGATCCTGAATGCGAATCGCACCCAGTGCACGGCCCGGAATATCGGCGTGATAAGCAATGGTACCGACAACATCGGCGGGACGGACACCTTGTTCGCGCCCGGCGCTGAGCGTCATGCGTACCATGCCCTGCTCATGCGATTTTGACGTATTGTGTCGGGCATCACTGCGGCGGCCATGACTGCGTCTGTCACGGCGTTCATTGCGTCGGCTGCCGTGCCGATCACGGGATTGGCGCTGCTCTTCCACCGGACTCAGCCGTTCGATGGGCCGTTGTTTTTCTTCGACACGCGCCAGCTTGAGCGCCGCAGCGGCGATTTCCAACGGATCATGTCCGTCCACAATGAGCGAATCGACGATTTCTCGTTCGCGGCGGCAGCGTCCACGGCGCAGCCAGATCAGCATGTTTTCGACCAACTGCGCTTCACGCTGCGCCATGATGTCTTCGACCGTCGGCATCTCTGTGCGGGTGATCTGGCTGCGAATGTATTTCTCAATGCGGCGTAGACGCCACTGTTCTTTGGTCGTAATCAAGGAGATGGCGATACCCGTTTTGCCGGCGCGCCCTGTTCGGCCGATACGATGGACGTACACTTCCGGGTCGTTCGGCAGGTCAAAATTGATGACATGGGAGACGTCGTCGATATCCAGTCCCCGTGCGGCCACGTCTGTGGCGACGAGAACGGTCACCTGGTCGTTGCGGAAGCGGTCGAGCACCCGATTACGGGCATCCTGACTGAGATCGCCATTGAGCGTTTCGGCCGAATAGCCGCGCTGTGCCAACTCGTTCGCCAGTTCTCCGGTCGCAACGCGGGTGCGGGCAAACACAATGGCACGGGTAATCGTCTCGCTCTCAAACAGGCGGGTCAACCCGGCAACCTTGTCCTGTTCATTGAGCAAATAATAGCGCTGCTCGATCGTATCTACGGCGACTTGTTCGCGCTCAATCGTCACAGAAACCGGACTACGCATGTATTGGTCGGCCAATCGACGAATCGGCTGGGGCAAGGTGGCCGAAAAGAGCGCTGTCTGACGCGTCTCAGGCGTTGCACTTAAAATTGCTTCGACATCTTCGATGAAACCCATACTGAGCATTTCATCGGCTTCGTCGAGAACGACCGTGTGCACGCGGCTGAGATCGACTTCGTTGCGGTTGATCAGGTCGAGCAGACGACCGGGGGTCCCTACAACCACATCGACACCGCGCCGCAATCGGCCGATTTGTTTGCCGTAAGCCTGACCGCCATAGATGGCCAGCACACTAATTTGGCTATAGTGTCCGTATTCGTGAAACGCACGTGCCACCTGCATCGCCAATTCGCGCGTCGGTGCGACGACAAGACTGTGGATATGGTCGCGATCTTCCGGCAAGCTGTCGATAATCGGCAGCGCAAATGCCGCCGTCTTTCCCGTGCCGGTTTGCGCCTGTCCGATCACATCCGTACCGGCAAGCAGCAGCGGAATGACTTCAGATTGGATTGGTGTGGGGTCGGTGTAGCCGCGCTCGGCTACTGCCTGCACGATTTGCGGGTGCAAGCCCAAATAGTCAAATTCAGTTGTCATGTGAAACTCCGTTTTACGTTCTGAAATATCCACCGCGATGTACGTTCTTTGCAGATTGCACATTTAGTCATCGGTCAACAGTGGACTCGAACCGTATCAGAACCATGCGGAGTCACTCTGTTGCAACAAAACGCCTACCACTTGCGGCAGGCAGACCCATTTGGACTACTCAAAACTATTTTTTGGTCAAACGGCGTGGAGTATAGCACGGTTCGGCCGAAACCAACCCACACTATTCCCTTGCATATAACATGTTAAGAAACAGTCGTCATATCCGACGGGTACAGGATACAATGGTTATAACCAGACCGTATCTGATGTGCGGGTGATAGTTGCTGCCAACCTTGTAATGTGACTGGTAACTTGTATAATGTTATAGCATCATAGGCAATTGCATAGGTTGGATCCTTCTTGGTCTGGACCAGTCTCCAGATTGCTGATGATGCGACAATTGTCAAGTGAAGACAGGCTGGTATCTTCACACAAAAATTATTAAGAGGAGAAGGTACTATGTGTTGTGCATTTCTAGCGCTCGTTTTGTTAGGCCCCCGCATTTTCGGTGCATTCTGGTGGATTTTCCAGCCCACTCGTTGGCAACTCGCTTTTAATAACTTTCCCGCCGACAATATCTGGTGGATTTGGCCAATCCTCGGCATTGTTTTTCTGCCCTGGACAACGATTATGTTCATTATTGTCTCACCGGGTGGTGTCGAAGGTTGGGATTGGCTATGGCTCGGCATCATGTTTGTCGCAGATATTGCGTCTTACAGTGGTGGTGCCGGTCGCAAGCGTATCCCCGGATACGAAGGGTACTAATCTATTTGCACGACTGTAATGGATAGTGACTCCCAACAGTTGTGGCAATCAGGTAGCTATCCGTAGAAAATCGCATCGGTCTTTCAGTTCGTTGGTTAAACGACATCGGCCGATAGCGTCTCCGAGTACAAATAAACCATTCTGGGCCTGGCAGGTGATGAGCTTGCCAGGCCTGTTTCAAACTGATTCACAACAACTACCAGGTAAACATGGCATTTAATCTGCGCAATCGCAATTTCGTCAAATTATTGGACTTCACACCGGCCGAGATCAAGTTTTTGTTGAAATTATCGGCCGATTTGAAAGCAGCTAAATACGGCGGCTACGAAGTCCAACGTCTCAAAGGCAAAAACATAGCGCTCATCTTTGAGAAAGCTTCTACCCGCACCCGTACCGCTTTTGAAGTTGCCGCCTTTGATCAAGGTGCCCATGTCACCTATCTGGGGCCAAGCGGCTCCCATATCGGCTACAAAGAGACCATGAAGGACACGGCTCGCGTGCTCGGCCGCTCCTATGACGGCATAGAATATCGCGGCTTTGCCCAGGCTACCGTGGAAACCCTTGCCGAATATGCCGGTGTTCCCGTCTGGAACGGGCTGACGAATGAATTCCACCCCACCCAAATCTTGGCCGATGTGCTGACAATGATGGAACACAGCACCAAAGATTTATCACAAATTGCATTTACTTATATGGGTGATGCCCGCAACAACATGGGCAACTCCCTGATGGTTGGCGGCTGCAAGTTGGGGATGGACGTGCGCCTCTGTGCGCCGGAACATCTATGGCCGGAAGCGCATTTAATCGGTCAATGTCGAGAAATCGCAGCAGAAACAGGCGCTCGTCTGACATTGACGGCCGATGTGGCCGAAGGAGTCAGGGGGGCAGATTTTCTCTATACCGATGTCTGGGTTTCGATGGGTGAACCGGACGCTGTTTGGGCGGAACGGATCAACGTGCTGAAACCGTATCAGGTGAATGCACAAGCAATGGAGATGACCGGCAATCCGCATGTGAAGTTTATGCACTGCTTGCCCGCTTTCCACAATGCCGACACAAAAGTCGGCAAAGAGATGGCAGAGAAGTTTGGTCTGGAAAATGGGGTGGAAGTGACGGAAGAAGTGTTTGAATCGCCGGCTTCTATCGTCTTTGACGAGGCGGAAAACCGGTTGCACACGATCAAGGCCGTGATGGTCGCCACACTGGGCGATTAAGGCACTTGCAGACTCACAAGCCCAACAAGCAGAGGACGCAGCGTAAACTGCGTCCTTTTTCATTTATTTCGGCCGAAAACGGTTCGACCCATTGCACATGATCGCTGTCAGTTGCGCGAGGGAAAGATGCCGTTCAGTGCAATGCAATAGTACGTATACGGTGCCGGTGCTTTGTCACGCAAATCGGGCAAAGCAAACGTCGTTCTGCCGTCGCCGCCAAATTGCGTGCCTAACAACGAAAACAACGCTGAGTTTTGAGAAATTGGCAGCAACTGCCCCTCGCATTTTGCCCAATTGCGCGGCGCCCAGCCGCCATATGAAAACAACACGATCTGTCCCAAAAACGGTTCCACAGGTAACTCCTTGATAAACGGTTAGTAATTGTGAACACACTGTAGCACCTGCCTGTAAATTGATCAATGTGTTCGCACAATTCGGCCGAAATCGATCCGCGTCACCCGCCTGCTCAAGAAAATCAAGCAACATGGTAGTCAGCGACGGCCAACACGTAGAGGCTGTGCCAGGTGACCATTTGGTCTTGCAAGGCGCGTCGGTACATGCGGCCGATAGTCGCCACTTCCTCTCCATTCAAACCGGCTTCAACCAACTTTTGCGCATACGAGCCAATTGTCGTATCTGCACGTGAGCCAAACCAGCGGTCGAGTTGCGCTTGTGTAATGCGCCGCGTCTCCTGGAATGCTATCTTCTCAATGTGGATGCCGGTAAACTGTGCGAGCAACGCCGCTTCCAGATCTGCAATATCCCAGTTGACCAGTGTATCGGCCGAATCTGACCAGAGCAGTTCTTCGGCCGCGGCTACCTTCTGCTGCAGCACCGTCTCCCCAGCCCAATCGATCAATTCATGCAATCGTTGACCACGTCGCGGCACAATTTGCAGCAGACACAATTTGCCGTCCGGCAGTAGCAAGCTGTGTAAGCGGTCGATCAATCCGGTCTGGTTGTGCAGATGCGTGAAGGCGTTTCGGCCGATAATGCGGTCAAAACGCACGTCGCCACTATCCAAATCAGACAACAAATGGGGGCGTTCCAACTCAGGCAGCCGCGTCGCCAAACCGGAAATGTTCTCGCGACCTTCCGGCGTCACGACGGCCCACACGCCACCCTCCGGCACAATGCGCACCGCTTCCCACAGCAGCAGCCCGTCATCTGCCTTGACATCGAGCACGAGATGATGGCGCTGCATTTGCGCGGCAGCAAACAATCGGTCGCGCAGCGCTCCGAGTTGACGCCCGGTTCCGGCAACGGCCCGCTCCAGCCAGCGATCCCGCGCCCGATCGGTCGGACTCGTCGTCCACATTTCCAAATGCGCATCCTCAACGTCTGCCAGCGCCGCCAGTTGCTCTTCACGGCGACGTTCCACCTGCAGCTTGATGCGCTTTTCGTACCCCTGGCCGCTCGGCTCGTAAAACACCTTGCCCTGCAACGCACCGGGCAAATATTGTTGCGCCACCCAATGCTCCTGGTACGCGTGTGGATATCGATACCCTTCACCGTGCCCGAATCCTTCCTTGTCGCGATTGCCGTCCTTGAGATGATTGGGGACATCCGCCTCACGCTCTTGCTGCACAGTGGCAAGTGCATCAAAAAAGGACAGGGCTGTGTTCGATTTAGGCGCAGTCGCCAGGTAGAGCGCCGCCTGCGTCAGCGGGAACTGACCTTCCGGCAAGCCGATGCGCTCGAACAGCGACCAGCACGCATCGACGACGACGGCGGCTTGCGGATCAGCCATTCCGATGTCTTCGCCGGCTAGAATCGCCATGCGACGGAAGATGAAGCGCGGGTCTTCGCCGGCGTAGATCATCTTCGCCATCCAGTAAAGTGCCGCGTCAGGATCGGAGCCACGCAGACTCTTGATAAACGCCGAAATGGTATCGTAGTGGACATCGCCGTCTTTATCATAGAGGACGGCGCGGCGTTGAATCGACTCCTCAGCAACGCCCAGATCGATCGTGATCACGCCGTCTTCACCCAGCGGGGTCGATTCGACGGCCAATTCGAGGGCGTTGAGCACACTGCGAGCGTCGCCGTTGGCGACATCGACAAGGTGGTCGAGGGCGTCGTCGTGGAGGGTGATCGGCCGATTGCCGTACCCACGCTCCTTGTCGCGCACTGCCCGTAGCGCCACGTCACGCAAGTCGTCGTTGGTCAGGGGGCGCAGTTGAAAAATGCGACTGCGACTGACGAGCGCTTTGTTGACCTCAAAATAGGGATTTTCCGTTGTCGCACCGATCAAAATGATGGTGCCGCGTTCGACATGGGGCAGCAAGGCGTCTTGCTGCGCCTTATTCCAGCGGTGAACTTCGTCGACGAACAGCGTGGTACGGCGACCGTAGAGGCCGCGTCGTTCCTCAGCGTCAGCGATGACGTCGCGCAACTGTTTGACACCGTCCAATACGGCGTTGAGGGTGACGAACTGGCTCTCAGTCGTGTTGGCGATGACCATCGCCAATGTCGTTTTGCCGGTTCCCGGTGGGCCGTAGAAGATCAGCGAGGACAGTTGATCAGCCTCGATAGCACGGCGCAACAGGCGCCCCGGCCCGATGATGTGGCGCTGCCCGGCGAATTCGTCGAGGGTGCGCGGGCGCATGCGGTTAGCGAGCGGGGATTCGCGTTCGATTTGGGCGTCGCGGCTGTGGGCGAAGAGGTCGGGGTTTTGGGTTGTCATCTCACCTGTAATGATACCATGATGTTTCGGCCGAAAGACACCCTTGCACCGAAGAAGTCACTGCAAACTACTTCTCCGACAATTGCTTTTTGTGCCACGAGGCAAATACCGTAAAATAGTTGCCATAGCAATGGGCTTGCCACCCATCGTTTCAACCGTAAAGCAGTATAGAATTCGCATTGCCGCTCGATGAACAAGCGAGAGTTATCTGAACAGGAAATACGCACCCGATTTATCACGCCCGCATTGGTTGATGCCGGCTGGCGTATCGAACAGATTCGGGAAGAATATTACTTCACCGACGGCAAGGTCGAGCTGCAGCCCAACGTTCGGCCGAAACGCGGCAAACGCAACTTCGTCGATTATCTGCTGTTTCACAACAGCGTCGCCATCGCCCTGATTGAAGCCAAAGACAATAAACACACGATTGGTGCCGGGATGCAGCAGGGGTTGCGCTATGCTGACACGCTCGACGTGCCGTTTGTGTACAGTTCCAATGGGGATGGTTTTCTGGAGCACGACAAGCTGAACAGCTACGGGCAAATCGAGCGCGCGCTGGCGCTGGATGCGTTTCCGTCGCCGGATGAGCTATGGGAACGGTATGTGACGGCGAATGAGTTTTCGGCCGAACAGGAAGCGATCATCTCCCAACCGTTCCTCTCTGGGCGCAATGTCCACAAGCCACGTTATTTTCAACGCATTGCCATTCAACGTGCCGTGACAGCAATTGCGCAGGGGCAGAAGCGGATTTTGCTGGTGATGGCGACAGGCACGGGCAAAACGTACACGGCATTTCAAATCATCTGGCGACTGTGGAAGGCACGGCAAGTGAAGCGGGTGCTGTTTTTGGCTGATCGCAATGTGTTGGTCGATCAGACGATGACCGGCGACTTCAAGCATTTTGGCGATGTGATGTATAAGGTGCGCAATCGCAATGCGGAGAAGTCGTACGAAATTTATCTGGCGCTGTATCAGGCGGTTAGCGGCACAGACGAAGCGCAGAACATCTACAAGCAGTTTTCCCCCGGCTTCTTCGACCTGATCGTGATCGATGAGTGTCATCGTGGCAGCGCAGCGGCCGATTCAGCATGGCGTGAGATTCTCGATTACTTTTCAGACGCCGTGCATCTGGGTCTGACGGCGACGCCGAAGGAGACCAAGACCGTATCCAATATCGACTACTTCGGCGAACCACTGTATACCTATTCGCTCAAGCAGGGCATTCAGGACGGCTTTTTGGCACCGTATAAGGTGGTGCGGGTCGATGTCGATATTGACGTGGATGGTTGGGTTCCGGCAGCGGGCCAGACGGACAAACTCGGCAACGTGATCGAAGATCGAGAATACGGTTTGCGCGATTGGGATAAGACGATTGTGGTTGAGCAGCGCAATCAGTTGGTTGCCGAGCGCACAGCGGAATATCTGGCGCTGCTGGAACCGTATGCCAAGACGATTGTATTTTGCGTCGATATTGCCCATGCGGAACGGATGCGGCAGGCGTTGGTCAACGCCATTGGCGGCGAGGCGGCGGTTGAACGGCGTTGCGTGATGCGTATTACGGGCGACAACGCGGAAGGCAAAGCGCAACTGGACAATTTCATTGCCACGGAAGAACGGTATCCGGTGATTGCGACGACATCGAAGTTGATGACGACGGGTGTCGATGCCAAGATGTGCAAAGTAATCGTGCTCGACACGGTGATCAACTCGATGACGGAGTTTAAGCAGATCGTGGGTCGCGGCACGCGGCTCAACTTTGAGGCAGGCAAGACACATTTCACGATCATCGATTTCCGCAATGCGACGCGCCATTTTCGGGATCCGGATTTCGATGGTGAACCGGAACAGGAGATCGAATACCCTTACGACAAACCACCACGAGAACCACAGCCGGGCAACGGAGATGGCGATCCGCCGTCTGAGCCGCGAGTGAAGTATTTTGTCGATGATGTGCCTGTGCAGATTTTGGCGGAGCGGGTGCAGTATTACGATGCCGGCGGGCAGTTGGTGACGAAGTCGTTCACCGAGTTTAGTCGCGACAATGTGTTGAAGACGTACCGGTCGTTGGATGTGTTTTTAGAGCGTTGGGATTCGGCCGAACGCAAGCGCGAAGTATTGATCGAGTTCATCAAAAACGGCGTCATGCTCAACGAGCTGGAAGCCCAGGTCGGTGAAGGGTACGATGCCTTTGACCTAATCTGTCATATCGCCTACGACAAACCGGCATTGACGCGCAGCGAGCGGGCCCGCAGAGTGCAGCAAGACGACGTGTACGCGCAATACGGCGCTATGGCGCGTCGTGTGTTGGATGCACTATTGGAGAAATACGCCGATGATGGGATTGACGTGCTGGAGCAGGCAGCCGATCGGCGGCAAGCGCAGCAATTGCTCAAGCTTGATCCATTTAGCAGGATGGGCACGCCACAGCAAATCGCACGTGCCTTTGGTGGTATCAACGGGTATGTCACAGCTATCGAACAGGTGAAACACCAACTCTATGCAGTGTAGCCTTTTAGCGCGGTTGGGAATCGCGCACACGAGTCGGGCATCTGTGCCGGTTGGCGCGGTTGGAAACCGCGAGTACGGCATCCGTAACCGCAGTTTCCAACTGCGCTACCAACTGCGCTACCAACTGCGCTACCAACTGCGCCTGTGAGCACTCCATGACAAAACCTATTCGTTCGCGTGTCGTCCGGCTCAACCTTAAGGGAGTCGTGTATTTCATCACTGCATTGACCTACCAGCGTCGGCCGATATTTGCCGACGACAACCGCGTCGCGATACTGAGAGAGACCATGCGAGAAGCCCAGATACATCATCCATTTGGTATGAAGGGATACGTGATTTTGCCCGATCACTGCCACCTGCTACTGCAACTCAAAGGTGAAACCGACATCAGCAAGCTGATGCATTCGATCAAACGCAACTTCACTCGCAATGTAAAGCACCAGGAAGGCATCATTGAACCCACCAAACTATGGCATCGCAGCTTCCACGACCACGTCATTCGCGACGAGCGCGACTTCTACAACCATTTGCACTACATTCATTACAATCCCGTCAAACATGGTTTGACAACACGCCCAGAAACGTATGCGCACAGCAGTTACAGGGAATACGTCAGCCGTGGATGGTATGAGATCGGCTGGGGTCATCAAGATCAGCCCTTCGATGCGCCGGGCGGGAGCCATCTCACACAAGACCCGTAAACGCAGTTTCCAACCGCGCCTCTCGCAGCAGGAAACCGCGGATACAGCTAATCGCAACGACAGGATTTTTATGAGCATATCAACAATCGTCAAGTCGATACAGGACATCATGCGGCAAGACGCGGGCGTGGACGGCGACGCGCAGCGCATTTCGCAGATGGTGTGGATGATGTTCCTCAAGCTGTTTGATGCGGCTGAGGATGACTTTGAGTGGGAACCGGATTACGTGTCGCCGATTGCGGAGCCGCTGCGCTGGCGTAACTGGGCAGCCGATGATGAAGGGATGACGGGCGATGAGTTGATGGAATTTGTTGATGCGCGCCTGTTTCCGGAGTTGAAAGGGTTGGCGACGCGAGAGGGCATCGACCGGCGCGGGCAAATAGTCGGCGAGATTTTTGCCGACTCATACAACTACATGAAGTCAGGCACGTTGATGCGGCAGGTGATCAATAAGCTGGACGAGATCGATTTTCACGACCAGAAAGAGCGCCATCTATTCAACGATATTTACGAGAAGATTTTGCGCGATTTGCAGAGCGCGGGCAATGCGGGTGAGTATTACACGCCGCGTGCGGTGACGCAGTTCATGGTCGATATGGTCGATCCGCAGTTGGGGCAGACAGTGCTCGACCCAGCGTGTGGCACGGGCGGTTTTCTGGTGTGTGCGCTGGAACACATGAAAGCCCAGGCAAAGGACGCGGACGATTTGGCGGTGGTCGAGCAGAGTTTGATGGGCGTAGAGAAGAAGCCGCTACCGCACGTGTTGTGTCTGACCAATCTGTTTGCGCACGGGGTCAGCGTGCCGGATGTGGTGCGCGACAATGCGCTGACGCGTCGGCCGTATCGCAGCTATGAAAAGAAGGATCGGGTCGATGTGGTGTTGACCAATCCCCCGTTTGGCGGCAAGGAGGAACCGGGTGTCGAGTCGGGTTTTCCGAAGACGTTTCAGACGAAGGAAACGGCCGACCTGTTTTTGGTGCTGATTATCAAGCTGCTAAAGAAGGGCGGCAGGGCGGCGATTGTGCTGCCGGACGGCTCGCTGTTTGGCGAGGGCGTCAAGACGCGGATCAAGGAGAAGCTGCTGCGCGACTGCAATTTGCACACGATTGTGCGCTTGCCGAATGGGGTGTTTGCGCCGTACACGGGCATCAAGACGAATTTGCTGTTTTTTGAGAAGGGGCAGCCGACGGAGGCGATCTGGTATTTTGAGCATCCCATGCCGAGCGACCGCAAGGCGTATTCGATGACGCGCCCGCTGACGATCGATGAGTTTGATTTGGAGAAGGCGTGGTGGGAGACGCGGGAGGAGAATGAATATGCGTGGCGCGTGCCGATTGAGGAGATCGAGCGGCGCGGCTACAACCTGGACATCAAGAATCCGCACGAGGAAGAGGTGCAGAACGGCGACCCGGTGAAGCTGCTAGCGCGCTATGAGGCGGAGATGGACGCGGTGCAGACGCTGCGGACGGCGCTGCGTGATGCGCTCGCTGCTGCCCTGACACAACCCGTATCCGCGGATTCCCATCCGCGTCACGGGACGGCGCAGTTGGAAACTGCGGATACGAATGAGTGAGCGAAACGGAAGTGAGATGAGTCAGTTGGCGCTGCTGCTGGAGCGGTTTGACGGGTTGATCGAGACGCCGGCCGATGTGGAGAAGCTGGAGCAGGCGATCTTGCAGTGGGCAGTAATGGGGCGGCTGGTGCCGCAAGACCCGCATGATGAGCCGGCGAGTGTGCTGCTGGAGCGGATTGCGGCGGAGAAGGCGAGGTTGGTAAAGGAGGGGAAAATTCGGAAGGGTAAGAAGTTGGGCAAGATTTCGGCCGAAGATTATCCATATAACCTACCCAATTCGTGGCAGTGGGTAAGAACAGAAAGGGTATCTACGCACATAATCGATTGCCCTCACAGCACAGCAAAATTTATTGACTCTGGTGAACTGTACTGCATTGATACGACTAATATCAGCCAGGGTGTCATTCACTACGATAAGTTGAGACGTGTATCCCCAGAGACATTCGTGGAACGAATTCGGAGATTGAAACCAGAGGCTGGAGATATTCTCTTTTCTCGCGAAGGTACGATTGGACAATCTATTATTGTCCCTCCGAACTTGGAGGTTTGCCTAGGTCAACGCATGATGATGTATCGTGTATCGAAAACCATAATTCCTGAGTATTTCCGACTCGCAATTGTTTCGCCAATGTTTGTCGAACAGTGGAGTTCAAAACTCAAGGGTACGGCAGCACGGCATGTCAACATGAAAGCCTTGAGAACAATGCTTGTCCCATTGCCGCCAGCAGATGAGCAGAAGCGGATTGTGGCGAAGGTGGATGCGTTGTTTGCGCAGACGCGGGCGTTGAAGGCGCGGTTGGAAACCGCGGGTACGGTGCGGGATCGGTTGCAGGGGGCGGCGGTGGGGCGCTTGAGTGGGGCGCAGTCGCCGGATGAGACGCAGGCGGCGTGGCGGCAGGTTGAGGCGATGTTTGACCACATCCACACGACGCCGGAGCACATCGACTCGCTGAAGCAGACGATTTTGCAGTTGGCGGTGATGGGGCGGCTTGTGCCGCAGGACCCGAATGATGAGCCGGCGAGTGTGCTGCTGGAGCGGATTGCGGCGGAGAAGGCGCGGTTGGTGAAGGAGGGGAAGATTCGGAAGGGTAAGAAGTTGGGCAAGATTTCGGCCGAAGAGAGGCCTTTCACGATTCCTGAATCGTGGCAGTGGGAACGGATGGGCAATTTGTGCCACGTAGTTACTGACGGTGCGCATCATACGCCCAAGTACGTCGATGAAGGAGTACCTTTTCTGTCTGTTAAGGACGTGAGTTCTGGCTATTTGGACTTCAGCAACACAAGATTCATTACACGTGAACAACACGAAACGCTGATCCAAAGATGTTATCCTGAGTTTCGAGATATCCTGCTTACAAAAGTTGGAACAACTGGCATCGCTGTCATCGTGGATACGCAAGATGAGTTCAGCATCTTTGTCAGTGTTGCACTACTAAAATTCAATCAGGAAGAGCTCTATCCAGAATACCTCGTTGCGCTTATCAACTCTCCTCTAGTCAAAGCGAAGTCAGCAAAGAACACACGCGGGGTCGGTAACAAGAATCTGGTTCTACGTGATATTAAGAACTTTGTTTTGCCGATCCCTCCGCAAGAAGAGCAGAAGCGGATAGTGGCGAAGGTGGATGAATTGCTGGCGCTGTGCGATCGGGTGGCGGCGGGGTTGGTTTCGGCCGAGGCTGCCCGCACACAATTGCTCGATGCGGTGCTGGCACAATCGTAACCGCGCTTTCCCAAGCGCGACAACGAGGCTGCCTGTTTGGCGCGGATGGAATCCGCGGACACCGAGGTGGATTTGTGATGAAGATCGATGAGAAGTATCGCAATATCGCCAACTGGGTCGCAGATGCCTGTGTTGAAATCGGCTTCTGTGATGAGTATACGGGTGTGACTGCCCGTGCCGTTGACATGGGTGGCGTCGTCTGGGAGACGGAGGAGACGTTTTCTACTTTGGAAGCGGCGTTGGATGCACTTGAAACAGGTATCGCTGCGTGGTGCAAAGAGCATGGAATCGTTTGGGAGTAGCGTGTTTGGTGAGGATCGGTGTCAGTTTGGTGTGAAGCAGTATCAGCAGTATTTGGATGTGATTCGGCCGATGGCTGCTGAGCTTGGCTGGCAGGTGCAGGAGGTTGATCTGGCGATCTGGCAGTTGGACAGGGACCGATAAGAGCGTACACATTCAGAAGTAGATCGGGAAACATCATGCCGCTTGAAAATCGTGTCAATCCTTTTGGTGAAACGTTTGTCACTTCTGAATACGGAACCTTGATGGGCAATCGCGGCATCTTGCACGACGATAGACGCAATATTGTCAAGCGCTGGGCGAGTCAAGCGTGGCTCATTTGCCTACTGGAGTACAACGATAACCATCGTACGGTGATGACACCGGGTAAGTATACTGAACTGTTTTTTCTAGATGAAGTGACCGCGTTGGCCGCGGGGCATCGTCCATGTTGGCGATGTCAGCGACCGAAGTATCTTGCATTCAAAGAGAAGTTTGAACAGGTTCACAATGCACAGATGAAATCGGCCGAAATGGATCGAATTCTACACAATGAGCGTCGATTTCGTTACAAGCGTCGTGATTGGAAGCAGACATTCACAACCAACTTCTACGATGTTCCTGATTATGCGATGATTGCAGTTGATCGTGTTCCGTATCTGAAATTGAATGACCAACTTTTGCACTGGACGCCTGTAGGGTATGTAGCTGGGGTTGCGATTTCGGCCGAGGACGAGGTGATTGTTTTGACACCTCAATCAACGGTTGGGGTGTTGAGGCTGGGCTATGAACCGACTGTGCATATGTCAGCAGGGTGATATTCGGCCGAAAACGCGCGCCTGGCAAAACGGCGCAATTTTGATTGTTTACATCAGTGTTTGATCACGATAACGGTTGCCGAAAAATACAACCGTAAGCAAGCGCTCACTGTAGCAAATCGATGACCGCTTCAATGC
>JAMLHW010000002.1 GCA_023954475.1 Anaerolineae bacterium | reverse complement strand
TCTCTTTTATTACTGAGGTTAGCGTCTAACGCAACACCAACAAACATTCGTATCAATGCTTATTGATCACTCTGATTATTGCTTACAAGAAACTGTTCAAAGTCATTGACACTTGACCAAGATTGTCCTGAGAAATCGGTTTCTTCAATATGATTGACAAGCAGAGCGAGGGCTAATGCAAAAACATGGCTGCGGTTGGCACCGAAAATCGCGTTGAACGTTCCCTGCAATCGGCCGAATTGGACTACTTGCTGTGGTGATAGACGAATCGATGTCCACTTTACGTCAGATCCAGGTTGAGGCAATGGAATGTCCCATAAATAGTACAGTGATTGAAGGTCGGTTACACCTTCTGGTAGCTCACGTGCACGATCGGCCATCGCATCTCGCAATTGCTCAAACCGCACAGAAAACAGCATTACAGCCATGTCAGGCACATCTGCACGAACTAGTGTTCCCGGTAAGCGCCCCGCCAATGTCGAAATGGTCTTCTTTTGTTCGGCCGAAAGCGCCACATAAACACTCTGCCTATTGACACTACTCGGCGGACGTCCTCGCTTGGGCTTATCACGCAACAACGCAGCCAACGTACTCTCTGTAGATAGCTTGCGATTATCTTCACTCATCTGTTGCGTCTTCCTCTAACTGACGATAACCCTGTTGTTTTTCCAGAAACTCTTGAACTAATGCGCCAGTAACTTGCGAGAGGCCCCGATCGAGCAATTCCAATGAAAGATGCAAACACAACAGACAGATACTGCGTGGATAACCGCGTGTCTCGCGCCAAATCGGCAAAATAGCATCATCTGCAAACAAAGGTGCCTGTTTTGGATCACGCCCCGCCGCCAAGGAACGGAACTCAATCAAGCCACGGGTTCCATCAGGCGTTAACGGATCAAGCGACGACCGCGTTGCAACCCGATCATTGAAATCCGGGACCTTGCGCAAATTGATATCTAGCTCTGGCCTGCCCAACAATACTAATTGAAACGCCTTGCCACCGCGTGGGTCGCGGAAATTGAGCAATCGACGTAATTCCATGAATTGATCATCGCTTAACTCATGCGCCTCATCAATAATGATCAACGGCAACATTTTCTTACTCGCCTGGCGCACCAAAAATGCGCGAAACTCATTGAGTTGATCCTCGGTTGCCCGTCGCGTACGAATATCGAACTCAGCAGCGACTCGTCGCAGCAAAAGCAGACCACTACGCTTTGGCGGTTCATCCACCCTGGCAACAACAAAATCCTTGCGATTTTGATACCGTCCGTGAAACCAGGAGGCGAGTGTTGTTTTACCGGTGCCAACTTCGCCGACAATGATTGATGCCCCTTGTCCGGCCTCAACCATAAAACTCACTTTAGAAAGGGCGCGGCGTGTATCGGCCGATAAATACATGAACCGCGGATCCGCCTCAATACTAAACGGCGACATTGCCAATCCCAACCGAGGCCAATCCGGTCGCGAGAACTGCTCTAATTCCCAAACAGGATAGAAATCATTTTCCATTCCCATATAGTAAATAAACGGCATACATTTGTCAAGCTATCCGTTAACAACAAAGTGCGGGCACCGATCATCCGTATACAACGCCTCGTTTCGCAATCTATATGCTATAGATTTGTTGACACAGCACAATATCTCTGCTAGACTGATGATACGTGCGGCTCAAAATCTATAGAATCAGTCGCTGCCAGTGATATATCCACTGGATAATCGCAACAGATTCTTTGCTCTATATAACACTATGCAGAGCACAATAGATGATGCGCCAAAACAAAAAGGGGCCAAGCGCCGCCACGCCTGACCCCGATGCAAATCAGTTCAGCTATTTCGTCGCACCAGTGCCGCCAACACTGAAGTGTACAACGCCCATAAATGGGAGGGGGTTTTATGCCCCAAATAGCTCAACTTTATTCGTAACGAGAATAGCACAGCGGATGGAGGGTGTCAATATTTTGTGAGTAGCTCACGTTTATACTTTGAAGGCTAAACTACAAGCATTCCCAGAGAAACACTACCTTTTGGGCGCTAAGCTACTATACAAAAATAGACATCAAATAATCATCCTCGTTCTGGCAGGGCGCTTCTACGCGAGTAGCAAGCATGCATGACGGCATGCTAATTTACCCAATAAAGCGTTAACCTGTGCTGTCTCCTTGCGTCATGAGCGCATTGTGAGCCAGAACGATCTTACGCCAGTTGAACCGCCCTCCCCCGCCTTTGTGGCGGCACAGGCTCAGTTGGAGACTTTGCGTCAGGTTTTTGCTACGCAAGAGCAACGGCAAAAAACAGGGCTCGTATCCAGACATGCGCTGACAACGACTTGCGACAAAGGTAAGTCGCAATCGAAACCGATCCCATCATTGCCTCCCCATCTCGGTTGGCATGGACCTCGGAAACAATCCCCCGTCCGCCAACTCCCCAACAACCGCCAGGCGCTTCTGATTTGTACTGCCAACGCAGCTGAACCGGTAGCTGGAGCTGCAGATTTGCCGCAGCCCGAGACAGATCAAAATGCAACCGTCAAGGTCCATCCCGCATTGGCCGGCGCATTGTTGCACTCTGAGCAAGTCGCTGCTGGACGAATTTGGTTATTGCTACGCCACTTGGACCGGAAAGGGCAAGGATGGATCACAATTGCGGACGCACGGAAGGCATTGACCAATTCGGCAGCACCTTTGCGTACTTGTGGGTGGCGACAACTGCGCAATTTGTTGCGCCAGGGCAACGGTGTATTTTGGCAGCGTACCAGGGATCGGATTTGGTTGTATTCGTTGATGCGCGTAGCCAGTGCGCTCGATATTGTGCACTTCAAAGGCATCCAGGTGAAACTCCCGGTGCAAGCATTGAGCGGTACGATCGGGATAGTGCGGGCGCATTTGTACGCCGTATATCACGCAGGACGTGATGGGCAGCCTATTTCACGAGAAGCGATCCAGATACAGACCAAAGTTGCGTATAGCTCACAGCGCAATTATGAACAGCGCACTAAAATCACGAGTCGGCCGAATTATGCCATTTTAGCCAAATATGATGCAACAACTATGGCCGAAAAAACCTGGCGTCACGGCCATGCAACCTTCAGGTTCACCGACAAACATGGGAACCATGGGGCATGCAACGCTCAATACATCGCTCGTCAATTACCAAACAGTTACTACGTCAAACACGTCAGGCCAACCTCACGGAATAGTAAACAATTAAATCGCGCTTTGAAAGACCTGTCGCCATCAGGGACAACGGGGAACGGCAAGCGAGATACATGTCGCATTTACTTCCAACAAGGAAAAGCCGCAGCACGTGCCAAAGCGACTGGTCATACGGTATACTGGCGCTCAACGCAACCTGCGTTCTGGTACGCGTTGGAGCCGGAAATTGTTTGAACCCGTTAAACAGGGATAACTATTTAGCTTTTATGGACATCAAGACTATTGACCTTGAGTTTCAAGGCACACCCCAAGCCATTGCAGCTTATTTGGTGCAGACTTCTGAAGGGCCGATCCTGATTGAGACGGGACCCGAATCCGCCCGACCTACCCTGGTAACCAAATTGGCTGCAATGGGTATTGCACCGACTGATATCAACCATGTTCTTGTAACACACATTCACTTTGACCATGCCGGTGCGGCCGGCTGGTGGGCAAGCCAAGGTGCCCACATTTACATCCACCACATTGGTGCGCCACACTTAATCAATCCAGATAGATTGATCGCAAGTGCATCTCGTATTTACGGTGATCAAATGGAAACTTTATGGGGCCAGATCATTCCTATTCCTGCTGAACAGGTCACTGCAGTTCATGATAATGATGTCTTACAGTTTGGTGATGTGACTGTAACAGCATGGGATACACCAGGTCATGCGTGGCACCATCACACCTATGTCATTGACAACATAGCGTTTACCGGCGATGTTGGCGCTGTTCGTGTGCCGGGAACAAACTGGATATCCCTGCCTGCACCGCCTCCGGAATTTAAGCTTGAAGTTTGGCTCGATTCGCTTGAGCGTGTGCAATCGGCCGATTTTACCCGAATATATCCTACCCATTTTGGGCCATTTGATGATGTGACCAATCATTGGGAGCTAGTGCGCGAATCGCTGATTGCATCGGCCGAATTCATTGCCAATGCCATGCAACAAGGTGCCGATCGCGACACAATTCTGGCACGTTATTCTAAATGGAACCGAGAGCGTGCCTCTGCGCGTGCCATTTCAGACGATGTATATACTGTCTTTGAAACTGCCAATCCCTTGTACATGTCAGTCGACGGGATTATGCGCTATTGGCGTAAGAAATGGGAGCGCGAATAGCTCCAAGTATCTTTTCACATAGTCGTTGATTTGACAATTCACAACTATTTTGGTGATACATTTCGCTTTTGATGAGGCGCGTTAGTCACAAATTTCCACGTACATCGTGTACAAGGTCAGTTCGTGCGGAAAATAGCGGTGTTTTTCACAGCTATGCGAAGAAATCGATTCGATTCCGTGCATATTTAATTGTGAGTAGCTCACAATTAAATACTTTGGAATTTGATTATTCGGCATTGAATTCGAAGTGATGCAACAGGTCTGCGACCTGAATTTCGATTTCTTGCAGCAGTTGGTAGGTAAGGCTTGCTTCGGCCGAATCCATGCCTTGCCAACGCACATGGGCCAACAACGCTTGTACGCGCTCTAACCGGACTTGATTACCAATATCGGCCGATTGCTTGCGCTTTTTAGGTTCATTGTCCCCTGCCCTAACCAACCGAAGCGCTGCGTTAATTGAGCGTGCCTGCCCCTTTTTGAGAAGTTGTGCAACCTGCTTACCTTCCTGAGAAGTAACGTACCCATCAGTAACGGCAGTAAACAACGCCCGTTGCTGATCGCTGTCCAGCCCCTGATAAATGCGCGTATCGCGTTCGCTCATTTCCCCTTTGCGCACCGCTGCACGCAATTCATCCGGCAAATTGAGCAACTGAATCAACTGGTGAATGCGTTGCCGTGAATAGCCAAGGCTGGCGCCAACTTTGGCCCAGGTCACTTTGCGGGACCATGGCTTGTCCCCCCGTTTTTCAACCTCTGCATTTAGCTCTTCCTGCATCAATTCGCGCAATCGTACCAATCCCGCCGCGCGGTCGATATCATTGAGGTCTTCGCGCTGAATATTTTCAACTAGTTGGCGAACGAATCGTGTAACGTCGTCATAATCTCGGCGTTGGACGATGGCTGGAATCGTCTCTAGCCCGGCCATTTGCGCAGCACGCCAACGTCGCTCTCCATGGACGAGTCGATATTGCTGTTGCGCAACTTGAACCACCTCAATTGGCTGGATAATGCCATTCTGTCGGATGCTCTCGCTTAATTCGGCCAAGCTTTCGGCCGAAAATGTTTGTCGTGGTTGCACCGTGTCCGGCATGATGGCATCCAGCCGAATAGCCAACAATTGCATGCCCGATGCCTGTTCAACGCCACGGCCACTGGTAAATAGTTCATCAAAATCGCTGCTGCGCGGCTGGTTCGGGCTTGATAAATCCACGCGTGGACGTCGTTTTCTACCCATTTCCCATAATCTCCTTGGCCAACGTCCTATACGCTTCCGCTCCTTGACTCGAACTATCATAAGCTAGTATGCTTTTCCCAGCTACGACACTCTCAGCAAAACGAATCGAGCGCTTTATCACCACGTCAAACACATTTTGCTCTCCCAGTTGTTCTTTTACTGCTTCTATTACTTCTCGCATGAGAATGGTGCGCGTATCAACCATGGTCAACAAAATACCTTCGATGTATAGATTTGGATTGAGTTGTTTGCGCCGTACTGTATCAATTGTAGCGAGAATCATGTTGGCTCCCCGTGCAGCGAGATACTCCGTTTGTACTGGTATTAATACGCTATCGGCCGCCGCCAACGCATTCACTACCAGCAAACCGAGCGACGGGTTGCAGTCGATCAAAATATAATCGTAGTGCTCACGAATGGGCTGCAAAATGATGCTCAGCACCTTCTCCCGACTGATGACATTCATCAAACCAATTTCAACCAGACTGAGTTCGGGTTGGGATGGCAATAAATCGAATGCTTCTGAAGTCTGGCGTATTGCTTCTTCAGCCACGCTTTCATAGCCGTCAATTTCATCGCGAAACGCATCATATACTGTCGGCGTGAGTTTTTCCGGATCAAGACCCACATGTTGAGTCAGATTACCCTGAGCATCCAGGTCAACGGCCAAAACGCGCTGACCGCATTCGGCTAGCGCGGCGGCAAGATTGACGGTCGTTGTCGTTTTACCGACCCCACCTTTTTGCATAGCGATGGCGATGATCTTACTCATGCAAGGTTTCCTCGACTTAGAAAATAGGTCTGAGTAGCAATGATTTGATTGTTAGCTTGCTCTGTGAATGCAGAACATTACGTGGGAATTGCATGTAATCATGTTTCACATGAAACAATAGCACGATCTGCAAGCACCGTCAAAAAACTGTCTACCGTGGTTGACGGTTGTATGGGGCAAAATAACTATTTGGGAAAGTGTCTACCGAGGTTGACATTTCGGCCGAATTAGCATTGCGGCACAACCAATCATCCGGTCGTTTTCCCTAATAAATCATGGGCTTTATTGTGCAAAATGACGCACCGTGTTATAAATCGGGTAAAAGAGCCTAGGCAAATGATTGGGGGTAATTGATTCAATGGGAACACATACGGCAGGTGCAAACGAATTGTATGACTTCGTCATCATCGGTTCCGGATTTGGTGGCAGCGTATCCGCGCTGCGCCTGACTGAAAAAGGGTACAGTGTCCTCGTCCTGGAGCGTGGCAAGCGGTACGAGTCAAAAGACTTTCCCAAGACAAACTACAATCTGTTCAAGTTCTTATGGCTGCCGGCATTGCGCTGTTTTGGCATATTTGGCATCAATGCCTTTAAGGATGTTTTTATCCTCAATGGAAGTGGTGTAGGTGGCGGCAGTCTGGTCTATGCAAGCACGCATATTCAACCTGGACAAGCGTTCTTCACGGCGGAAGAGTGGGTTGATTTAAGCGATGATTGGGAAGCGGAACTCGCACCGCATTATGAAACAGCCAATCGCATGCTGGGAACGGCTCCAAACCCCAAATTATGGCCTGCTGACCACGTTTTGCGCGAAATGGCGACGGAGCTTGGCCAGGAGCATACGTTCAAAAATACATCAGTGGGTATATATTTTGGTGAACCGGGCAAAACCGTATCTGATCCGTTTTTTGAAGGTGAGGGTCCCGATCGTGCCGGTTGCATTCATTGCGGCGGGTGTATGGTGGGCTGTCGGCACAATGCCAAGAATACACTCGATAAAAATTACTTGTATCTTGCCGAACGCAATGGTGCTTTGGTGCGCCCGGAGTCGAATGTGGTTGATATTCGACCTGCCGGAAACTATCACATAGATGGTGCGCGCTACGAGATCGAGTACGAACGCACGACTGATTGGTTGTTTAAGCGCAAATACACTGTTCGTGCCCGCAATGTAGTTGTTTCGGCCGGTGCGCTAGGTACGATGAATCTCTTGCTCAAATGTCGCGACGAAACGAAGTCACTGCGCAATCTTTCGGCCGAAATTGGAAATCGAGTGCGCACCAACAGCGAAGCATTGATGGGATCGACGGCACGCACCGGCGATGTGGATTATTCGCAGGGCGTCGCCATTACGTCCCATTTCTGGGTCAATGACAATACAAGTATTGAACCTGTACGCTACCCACGTGGATCGTCATTCAATCGCAACCTCTCTGTTCCCGTGGTCGATGAATCGGGCAGTACATGGCAACAGATTGGGCGTATGATCCTGTATGCGTTCAAAAATCCCTATGATTTCCTGAAGGTGCGCATTCTGCCGGATTGGGCACGCGACTCAACCATTTTGCTCATCATGCAAACTGTTGACAATCGCTTAAAGATGCGGCGTGGGCGCAGTACTTTTACCGGTTTCAGACGCGGTTTAGTCAGTGAAAAGGATAATCTGAAGCCAGTGCATGGTGTGTTGGACATTGGCCGGAAGTTGACCACCAGGTTCTCTGAGAAAATAAACGGCATTCCTGGTAGTACTGTTAACGAAGCATTGTTCAACGTCTCAATGACTGCCCATGTTTTAGGCGGCTGTTGCATGGGGAGTGACGAGACCAATGGGGTTGTCGACATCAACCATGAAGTTTTCAACTATCCGGGCCTATACATATGCGATGCGTCGGTGATTCCAGCAAACCTCGGCGTCAATCCCAGTTTAACCATCACAGCCATGACAGAACGGGCAATGAGCCGCATCCCCAATAAAGAGATGCCAGTACAGACAAAGTTCACCAGCAATGGTGCTGCATATATGAATGGCAGCATCAATGGTCGTGTTACAACGGTTGCCGGTGACTCAATTTCCAATCGTGCCCGCCAGGTTGCTGCGGCTGCACTGCTGCTTGCGCCTGCTATATACGTTGCGTCTAGAATGAGGAGCAAAAGCCGATGATTGCTAATCCGAATCTGAAAAATGAAAATGGTTCTATAGCTGGAAGACGGTATCTATCATCTCATAATCCGGCAACCGGCAGACATATCGCTGATGTGCCTGTCGCTACAGATGCCGAAATCAAAAAGGCAAGGAATGAGATGGGTGTTGCCGCGACTATTTGGAAGCGCAAGACGGTTGATGAGCGTGTCCGAATCCTGCGCCAATTCCAGCGCGAACTGGTAGCTGCGACTGATGAAATCACTACGCTAGTTAATCTGGACTCTGGAAAGCCACGACAGGATGCGTTAAGCGAACTATGGGTGACACTCGACATTATCCACCGATACAATAAATATGCTCCAACCTGGCTACGTCGGCGACGTTTGTCCAGCGATTTGCATTTTATGCGTAAGGCGTTCATTGAGACGACCCCCTACGGCGCTGTTGCCGTCATCGCGCCTTGGAACTATCCCATTTTGTTGACCTTTACACCGCTCGTGGCGGCGCTGCTGGCCGGTAATACAGTTATTGTCAAACCGTCAGAAGTGACCGCAGCGACTGGTCAGTTGATGGAGCGTATCGTCAACCGCGTTCCGGAATTAAGACCATTTGTACGTTTTGTCCATGGCGACGGTCACACCGGCGCAGCATTGGTAGCTTCAAAGCCAGATTTGATATTTATTACTGGATCAATAGCGACCGGTCAAAAAGTGACAGAAGCTGCGGCTCACGACATGATTCCAGTGATCACAGAGTTGGGCGGTAAAGACGCGATGATTGTACTCGATGACGCCGACTTGAAAGAAGCGGCACGCTGGGGAACCAATGGCGCGTTTTATAATACGGGACAAACTTGTGTGTCAATTGAGCGTGTTTATGTCGTTGAGTCCGTCTATGATGCATTTTTGCATGAAGCGACTTTGGCAGCTAAACAAACGATGGTTGGTTACTCGCCTGAACGCAACAATATTTGTACCGTAGGGCCATTTACGTTTCGTCGCCAACCAGAAATCGTGCAGCGCCAGCTTGATGATGCGTTGAACAAGGGAGCTGAAATCGTTGTTGGGGGTCGCATTGAAGGCATGTTCATGGAGCCTACAGTTATGGTCAACGTCGATCACAGCATGGAATTGATGCAAGAGGAAACGTTTGCGCCGATCATGCCGATCATGAAGGTCAAGAATGAAGCGGAAGCGATTCGCCTGGCAAATGATAGCAGATTTGGCTTGAGTGCATCCGTGTGGAGTAATGATAAGGACCACGCTCTACATGTTGCTATGCAACTTGAAGTCGGTGCGGTGATGATCAATGATACGATTGTTCATTTTACTTTGCCGCGCGTACCGATTGGCGGCGTGAAGCAGTCAGGAAATGGGCGTGTGCATGGCAAGGCTGACCTGTTGCAATTTACGCAAACGCGGTCTTATGTTGTCGGTGATACACCGCATCCATTGGAGTTTATGGTATTGGGTCGCGAAGCGGAGAATTATGATATTGTGGACCGCAGTATCAAGTTGTTTTTCGGTGTAACACCAAAGCAAAAGCTGGAAGCGTTTCGTTTGACGAAGGAGTTGCCGGAAACATTCCGTTCGACAGGACGGGTATTGGCCAATACGGCGCGGGTTACCGTGACGAAGAAGAATGTCGCGAGAGCGGCTGGTTTGGCAACGGCAGCTACGGCGGCGGTTGTTCTGGCGACAAAAGCAGTTCGGCCGAAATAGTGCACATGTAACAGGGTAGGGGAAGTTCCCGCCTGTGTCGGCGGCAAGGGGATTGGCGAGTTGCCTATTCTTTTGCCGCCTTTTTGTTTATACTGGGGATTGAAATTCGGCCGATCGACGAGGGATATTTATGAGTAACTCACAACCAATTGTCATCCTGTGCCTTGCTTCTGCGTGCAAAGGCCACGATTTCATTCACACAGCGAAGCACCTTGGCGCCACGGTGCTCCTGATAACTGAAGAGAAGCGACGGGAAGACGGTTGGCCAGTCGATGATGTAGACCAAATGTTCTATATGCCTGACTTGTCGCATAAACAGCATGTGCTGAATGCCGTCAGCTACCTGGCGCGTAGTTACAAACTGGACACCATCGTGCCGCTCGACGATTACGACGTGGAGATGGCGGCCACGCTACGCGAGCACATGCGTTTGCCGGGCTTAGGTGACAGCATTGCCCGCTTTTTCCGCGACAAATTGGCAATGCGCGTCCAGGCGGCGCGAAATGGTATTCGAGTGCCACCATTCACCGGACTTTTCAACTACGACGAATTGCGCCGTTTTTTGGCCGATGTACCGCCACCGTGGGTGCTCAAACCACGCTCCGAAGCGGGTGCAATCGGCATCCGCAAGCTGCATGATGCGGAGCAGGTGTGGCGCACATTGGACGAATTGGGTGACAAACAATCGCATTATTTGTTGGAGCAATTTGTGCCGGGCGCAATTTATCACGTCGATTCTGTCGTTGTTGATGGCACTGTGCAGTTTTCAATTGTGTCCAAATATGCACGCCCTCCGTTGAGCGTTTCCCATGAAGGCGGTGTGTTTTCTACGCGTACCGTGCTGCGCAATGCGCCTGATGCACGTGCCTTACGCGCGATGAACGCACAACTGCTACCGGCACTGCAATTGGATCGTGGTGTGGCACACGCTGAATACATTCAAGCTGATTCAACGGGCGAATTTTTCTTTCTGGAGGTCGCTGCGCGTGTAGGGGGCGCACATATTGCAGAAGTGGTCGAATTCGCGTCTGGCGTCAATTTATGGGCAGAATGGGCGAAGCTGGTGGTGACAGCGGCTTCCCACACGGCGTATGAGCTACCTGAAATGCGTGATCTGTACGCGGCCAGTGTAATTTGCCTGGCGCAACAGGAAAAGCCTGATTTATCAGCTTACAGTTATCCAGAGATTGTGTGGCGGCTGAACAAACCGTATCATGCCGGTGTTATTCTGCAATCGGCCGATTATCAGCGCACGATAACGTTGGCAGATGAAATCATGCACCGCTTCACGGCCGATTTTCTCACGCACGGCAATGTCAAGGAAGCCCAGCGCGTTTATTCCGGTTGACGACGCGTTTGCATGGCAAACCAATCGTCGCGTTGTGCGCGATTGAATTGGGCCACGGCAATGATGGGGTAAATGGCACCAAACACGGCGGCGGCAGCCAGTACAGCCACCAAACCGGCAAACGGCATTTCAAACACGAGCAGCATCACCGCCAGCACGAATAGCAGAACGGCTGTGATGCCGGCATACAAGGCGATTTGACGTGCACGCTGCATTGACGCGTGCCGCACGCCACTGATCCGTCCGCTTTGTCCATTGAACAGCACAGTCATCGGTTGGCCTTCATCATTCCGGTAAAAGCTGGTAAAGACGGGAACGAGCATCTGTGTCCACTGTTGATCAGCATACGTTGATTGCCATTGGAATTGTCGCACGTGTTGTGCAGCGGCAGCCTGGCGGCATTCGTCGGCCGCGCGTTTGACAAGGATCGGTTCGGCATCAGGCCACGCATCGGCCGAATTGCGATTGGGCAAACGCACCAGGGCTTCCTGGAGCAAGGTGGAGGCGTATGTCTGTGCGGCCTCAGTGTCGTAACGACCGAGTAGGCGGGCCAGATGATCGTGCTCTTCGAGGGCTGGGGCCGGAATATTGTCGTAATGGCGCTGTAATCGGCCGATACGCGGTTCCCAGCGAATGCGCGTTTCCTGTTTTTCAATCGTCTGCCACCGGCCACCTTGATACCGTTCTTCATGACTGACCACATTGTAATCGAACCCGGTTTCTGCCTGCCACACAGCCTGAACATCGCTGTCCACGAGCCAAAAGGGCAAAAAAACCGGCTGTAAGCGGTCGTGCAGCGTATCGCCTGATAAATCGGCAGGTCTGAACGGAATGCTTTTCGCAAACTGCTCGGCGTTGGCACGCACTTTTTCGGCCGAAACGGAAAATGGGACGATCATTTCGGGCGCGGCCAACTGCATGACGGCATCTTCCGGCAGCGGCGTCACGGTATCTTGGTAACAATGTGGACAAATGGCGTCAACTTTTCCGACCGGGATTAAGTAAGCCCAATCGCACACCTCACAAATCGCCGCCGTCCACGGCACATGCCACAATTCCTCAATACGGCTCATATCTCATCCAGCTTTTGCGCCTGTAAGACGATGAAAATGGCTGCAGCAGTACCGGCGATGAACAGCAAAAGCGACAAAAAGCCACCGCCCGATCCAGCTACATCTGGTACAAAGGCCAGCAAAATCAGGAACAGAAGCACGCTTGGTAGCATCAAGGCGGCACTGACAAGGGCAATTTTGCGCCAGTCGGCTGGTCGTTGGCCGGCAATCGCGCCAGTTTGGCCGTTGAGCAGGAGTTGATAGGGCTTGTTGTTGTAATGGTACGTATTGATGTAGACGGGCAGCAAAATGTAGCGCCAACTCTCGTCACTGAAATCGAGCTGCATCGAGAAGTTGCGGATTTTATTCGTCGATGCCTGTGAGCGGCAGGCGGTTTTCGTGCGTTCACGCATCACGTGGCGTGCTTTTTGCCAGGTTTCTTCCAGGCCAATTTCATACGCCTGCGCGTGGAGTCCGGCCAGATAGGCTGGTTCATAGGGGGCCAACGCTTTCAGGTCATACTGTTTGATCTGGTCAAGCAGATGCAGGCTGACGCGCTCGGTGCCGCGCAGCACCATGTCGTCGAAGTTGACGCGAATGTCGCCTGTTTCCCAGCGCCAAACTGTCTCTGTATGCGTGCGGCCTTTGCTGTCGCGGCGCGTGCGGGTATGCCCAACTTCAGCACGCCACTGGGCAGTCGCGGTCGCGTCAAATGTCCAGAACGGCAGGAAGACGGCGGTGAAATCGTCAACGGCTGCAACGCGGCGTAATTCTTTGGGAACCAGCCAGGTCGCGCCCAACCAGTCGCGGGCAATGGCGTGACAGCGGTGTTGATCGACGGAAAACGGGATTAAAAAGCGCGGACGCAGTACGTCTTGTGGCGCTTTGTGGTGAACGACGGTGTTGGAGGCACAAAATGGACATGTCGTCGTCAACTCACCTTCAGGCAACGTCAGGCGGGCGGCACATGTTTGGCAGACGAGTTCGGTTCGGGTGACACCCCAGCCGTGCGCTGCGCGATTGACGGTTTCGACCGTGAACTCAAACTGTTCGGCCGATTTTCCCACGATTTCTTTTTCCGGTGCCTCATGATAACCGCAGTAGTTACATGTCAGACCACCGTCAGCCGCACTAAATGCTGTTTCCCCGTCGCAATTGGGGCAACGAAAGTTTACGGCTGCATCCAGTTTCTCTTTTGGTGGAGCCGGTTTGAAGAGATCAATGCCGTCAATTTGCGACGGCGTCGGTACGAATCCTGGTGGTGGGAAATTAAGCATGACCATGATTATAGAAGCGGCGAAATCTGCCTGCAAATGCTGCTAAATGTCAGAATTGTCATCATTAGCCCGGCGCTGCCACCACGCTTTCAGGTCGCGCATGCCGCGCGCATTGAGCCGGTGGCCGGTATCGTAACTGCGGTAATCCAGACGAGCACCGACATCGATCAATGTCTTGGCTGTGCGTTCTGCTACCTTACACGGCACTGACTCGTCTTGTCGGCCGACAGACATGAAAACAGGCATATCGCGCAGCCCAATTGCCGTTTCCGGTTCTACAACCGGCATAAACCCGACCAGCGACGCCACCGCACGCAGCGGGACATCATCCTGCATGGCGGCTACAAGACTCACGGCTGCACCTTGGCTGAATCCCATCAAATACAACTGACCCCAATCAACGGCATAATGATCTGGCAAAGCGTGGATGAAATCGAGCAGCGTGATTGCACCCGGCAGCAGATCGTCATACCGTGGCCATTGCCCGGACGGACGCACATCCCATGAATAGTTACCCGGCGTATCCATCTGCGGTGCACGCGGCGCGATGAGTAGCCAATCGGCGGGCAATGTGTGTTTGAAAATCCACATGACATTTTCGTCGCCCTGGCGCCCATGCACCATGATGACAGTCGGGCGTGGGCCGGGAGGTGTTGGTTCGTATACACGGTGCACCAAACCGGATGAATCGACGAGTGAGCCGGAGTCTACGAGGCGGGGTTCAATTGGATTCATAGGCGGAATGATAGCATGAAATGTACTGTCTGCGGTGATTGCGTATCGGGTAAAGGCAAAAGAAAAGGTGGTCACCTTAGCGGGCGCTAAGTCAACCACCTTGATGGGGGGGGAGCCATCAACAATATAACATATTCTAAATTTCAGGTCAACTATTTGGATAAATCGAGTCCACATTTTGGACAGAATCTCGTCTTTGCCATGCATTGTCTGCCATCAGTATTGACACGTGGCATGTAGTCTAGTACACTATGTTTAATCAAAAATATTCAAACGAATCAAATATTCTTAAATCAATAAAAATACATTAAATGAATGATAAATTTGTCTTGCAGGATGAGCGTTTGCTGGATGATATTGAGACCATCAAGGTCTTTGCCGACGAACGACGCCTGAAAGTATTGCAACTGATGAATCGGCCGAATACGGTCAAAGCCGTTGCTGCTGCGCTGGATATGCCGCCTTCAAAGCTGTATTACCACGTCAATCTGCTGGTCGAACATGGATTGCTGGCGGTCGTCGAGCACAATATCGAGAGCGGTATTGTCGAGAAAGTGTATCAGGTGACAGCACGCAACTTCAGATTGGTCAATCCTCTGCTGGCTGGCGACGCCATGTCGGCCGATGCAAGTGCGGCTGTGTTCGGAACATTACTCGACGAGACACGCACTGGCTTTTTGCGTGCCTTGACCGACCGTGATCCGGCGGAAGGGACGCCACCACGCCATCCCTTTCTGTCGCAAAAGCTGTTTCGCCTGACCGATGACCAGTTGTCGATGCTCCATACCAGGCTAGACCAATTGATTCAGGATGTGACGGCGTATGGGGTTGAGAATGCTGATTCGGCCGAACCGACCTTTGCCCTGACCGTTGCTTTTTACAAGAAACCGGAGGACGTTGTTGATGACACCCGCTAGCCAAATTCTGCTGAATCGCGCTCGACATATTTGTGCCCCCTACATTGCCACACCGACTGCGTGCGCGGCAATGGTTACTGGTTCCGTCGCCAAAGGCATTGCGGATTTCTACTCCGATCTCGACATGGCTGTCTACTACGATGACACGTTGCCGGACGAAGAGACGTTGCATGCCATCCGTACGCAGCTCGGCGGTTCTGATCGCAAATGGGTTACCGACGGGCGTGAGCAGGGCGGATTTGCCGAGGCGTTTCGACTGGATGGCGTAGAAGTGCAGCTAATTCACGCGACAACGGCTTCGTGGGAAGCGATGATGGCGCAAGTCCAGATTGAACTCAAGGTTGACACGCCGTTGCCCAAAGCATTGGAAGGCATGTCTGCCTGTGTACCGCTCCACGGCGCTGCGATCATTGCCCGTTGGAAAGAGCAAATTGCCGCCTATCCGTCTGCACTGACCGAAGCGATGGTAACTCACTACCTCAAGTTTTTCCCCATTTGGGGCCTGGCGTCTCACTTCCAGTCGCGAGATGCGACCATCTGGTATCATCAAATTCTGGTCGAGGCGGCGCAAAATCTGTGCGGAATTCTGGCCGGCCTGAATCAAATCTATTTCACGCCGTTTCAGTTTAAGCGAATGCATCGTTTTACTGATTTGCTGACGATTGCACCGCCTGATGTGGCAGAGCGCATCGAGCGGCTTTTTGCTGCGCCGTTGGCAGAAGCGCTGCCTGAACTGGAACGTCTCGTTGCTGAAACACTGAGTTTAGTCGAGCGCGAACTGCCACAAATTGATACAACTGCGGCACGCAGTCGAATCGGATGGCGGCACGAACCGTGGAGCGAAGCACGTCAAATCGCGGCGGTGCCAGTCGACGTATAAACGGTATCGTTCGCTCTCAACAGCCTGACAAACGCGTAACAACCGCCTCGGGTTGATGTATAATCGACACAGTTCAGCACCGTTTATTGTGCTGATTTTGACAATCCGGGGAAAAGCCATGACGACTGAAGCCTATATTTTCGACGCAATCCGGACACCGCGTGGACGCGGGAAGGAAACCGGCGCATTACACATGACGTCAGCCATTGATCTGCTTACCGAGTTGATGACAGCGCTAGTCGGCCGAAATGACCTCGATACTTCCCAGGTTGAGGATGTAATTCTTGGTTGTGTTACGCCCATTGCCGAGCAAGGCGGCAACATTGCCCGCATTGCGCCGCTCTATGCCGATTGGCATGTCGATGTGCCGGGCATACAAGTCAACCGCTTTTGCGCATCCGGTCTGTCGGCTGTCAACGACGCGGCGATGCGTGTGCGGGCAGGGTGGGGGGATCTCGTCGTGGCCGGTGGCATCGAGTCGATGTCGCGGGTCAAAATGGGATCTGACGGCGGCGCGTGGATGACGGACAAAACGGTCATCGAGAAAGTCGCCTTTGTGCCGCAAGGCATCAGTGCCGACTTGATTGCCACGCTGGAAGGATTGACGCGCGCTGACGTAGACGGGTTTGCCCTGCTTTCGCAGCAGCGGGCTGCTGAAGCGGAAGCATGTGGTTACTTCACATCGCGGATTGCGGTTCAAGACGCCGACGGCACGATTATCCTCGACCGCGATGAGTACGCTCGCCCGGACACGACGTTGGAGACGCTGGGCGCACTGCGACCGGCATTTCAACAGATGGGCGAGAATTTGTTTGATGCGATGGCATTGCGCAAGTATCCGCAAGTCGACCACATTGAGCATGTGCACACGGCTGGTAATTCGTCGGGGATTGTGGATGGCGCGGCGCTGGTTCTGGTCGGTTCGGCCGAAAAAGGGCGTCAACTCAACCTCACACCACGCGCCCGAATTGTCTCTGCTGCATTGGTGGGTACGGAGCCGACGATTATGCTCATTGGTCCGGCTCCGGCGTCGCAAAAAGCATTGCAGATGGCCGGCATGAAGATTGACGACATCGACTTGATCGAGTGTAACGAGGCGTTTGCAGCGGTTCCACTGCGATTTATGCGTGAAATGGGGCTGGATTCGGCCGAAAAGGTCAACGTCAACGGCGGCGCAATTGCCCTGGGACATCCGTTGGGAGCGACCGGAGCGATGTTGCTCGGTACCGCCCTCGATGAACTGGAGCGCCGTGACAAAGAGACTGCGCTGATTACACTCTGTGCCGGTGGCGGCATGGGAATCGCTACCATCATCGAACGCGTCTGAATTCTGGAATGGGCGACTGCCTGATGTTTCGCAGACAAACTTTCTGCACTGTGGAAAAATGATCACGATTACGATCAATGTACGCAAAATTGCACGATTTCTGTTGAGCATCTTGCTCAGCCTGGCTTCCGTTGCGACGTTTTTATTCAGCGGATTGATCTTGATCCGAATGCGCCACTGGTGGAGCATTATTGGATTGACGGTCACAAAAACGGTCGCTGCATCGAGTGCTATACCGCTGGCAATCTGGGGCATGCTATTGTTCGTGGCCGGCGTGTGGCGGCGCAGCATTGGTATGATGACATTTGCCGGACTCGGTGCGGCGATTGCAGGATGGTACAGCTATGTCGTGACCCGGCCTCATGATGGTTTTGATAGGGCGTTTGGCTCAGGTTGGCAGCAGCGCATTCCGGAAGATTTGTCAAAACGCATGCTCCAATCGCGGTTGCACTTATTGCCGCCACGCGCACGTAGCGGCGTTTTCCATCGCAATATGCCAGTCGGCCGAACTCTAGACAGCGATGAGCCTTTGTTGGCAGATGTTTGGGAACCGCCGGCCGACGTGCCTCGCACCGGTCTGGCGTTGCTCTATTTGCATGGCGGTGCATGGCATTATGGCGACAAGGATTTAGGCACGCGATATTTTTTCCGCCATCTGATCAATCAAGGGCATGTTGTGCTCGATTTATCGTACACGATGGCGCACAAAGCGCAGTTGCCGGCCATGGTCGGTGATGTCAAAGAAGCAATTGTGTGGCTTAAGCGCAATGCACCGCGCTATGGTATTGATGAAGACCGCATTGTCGTTGCCGGTGGTTCGGCCGGTGCGCATTTAGCCTTACTGACCGCTTATACGCCCAACCAACCGCAGTTTCAACCAAATAATATCACTGACGACACATCGGTCCGCGCTGTCGTAGCACTTTATCCTCCGGTCGATTTGCGTGCCATTCAAGTGCGCAGCGAGGTGAAATACGGCCAGCTCTTCAAACCAGACAGCTTCCTGTCGCGCGTTTTGGATCGGGCGGGTGCGTATCCGTTGGGTCTGATTCCCAAGTTGTTAGGCGGCTTGCCGGATGAAGTGCCTGACGTGTATACGCAGGGATCACCGGTGAATCACGTTTCGGCCGAATGTCCTCCAACTCTCGTCATACAAGGCTCGCACGACGTCTTCGACTGGCTCAACGATACGCGCTACTTCGTTCAGAAGCTGCGTGCGGCTGGTGTCGCCACTGTCTACGTCGAGTTGCCAAACACCGATCACGCATTTGACTTGCTTCTGCCGCGCATTTCGCCCGCGACACAGGCTGCGTTTTACGATATTGACCGATTTCTGGCGCTCATGGTTTGATGTTTTTAGCTAATGCGCGCGCTGCAGAAGCGTCGTTCTGCATTGGAAGCTCGAACCATGAGTAGTCAGGACAGGATTGCACACATGCCTGAAAAACGAACCCATTACCGCACTTGCAATCTCTGTGAAGCGATGTGCGGCATTGTCATCACGCTGGACGGTGACCAGATTACGGCGATCAGGGGGGACAAAGACGATCCGTTCAGCCAGGGTCACATCTGCCCCAAAGCGACGGCGTTGCAGGACATTCATGCCGATCCCGATCGGTTGCGCCATCCCGTGCGACGCACGGCGACAAGCTGGCAGCGCATCAGTTGGGACGATGCGTTCAGCGAGGTTGTCCGCCAAATTCAGCGCATCCAATCTGAATGCGGGCGCAACGCGGTTGCCGTTTACCAGGGCAATCCCAATGTGCACAACACAGGTGCGATGCTTTACGGCGCACCTTTTATTCGTGCGCTGCGTACGCGCAATCGCTTCAGCGCTACATCGGTCGACCAACTGCCGCACCACCTGGCGGCACTGACCATGTTTGGTCACCAACTGTTTATTCCCGTTCCTGACATCGACCGCACCGATTATTTGCTCATGCTGGGCGCGAATCCGCTGGTTTCGAACGGCAGTCTGATGACGGCGGCTGGTGTCGACCGGCGGTTGAAGGCGATTCAGGCGCGTGGCGGCAAAATAGTCGTGATCGATCCGCGCTGCACAGAAACGGCGCAAAAAGCTGATGCACATCACTTTATTCGGCCCGGCAGCGATGTGTTGTTCTTGCTGGCGCTGCTCCACGTCATCTTTGCTGAAGATTGGGTGACGCCGGCGCGGTTAGAGACGGTGGTAAAAGGTCTGGAGTCGGTGCGTCACATCGTTGCGCCGTTTGCGCCGGCCGTTGTCGCAGATGTGACAGGTATTTCGGCCGAAACAATCCACCAAATTGCCGCTGATTTCGTCACGGCACCGACCGCCGTATTTTATGGGCGCATGGGTGTGTCTACGCAGCAATTTGGCAGCTTGTGCCACTGGTTGATCAACGTGCTCAATATTGTCACCGGCAACTTCGACGAGCCGGGTGGGGCGATGTTTCCGTTGCCGGCCATCGACATCGTCGGTCTTCAGGCCATGATGGGATCGTTTGGCAATTTTGATCGTTACCGCAGCCGCGTGCGCGAACTGCCCGCATTTGGCGGCGAGCTGCCCGTCGCTGCGCTGGCTGAGGAAATCACGACGCCCGGTGGGGGTCAAATCAAGCTCCTGATCACGAACGCAGGTAATCCGGTGCTCTCGACATCGAACGGCGCCCAACTCGACAGCGCCTTGGCGACGCTTGATTTCATGGTGTCCATAGACATTTACATCAACGAGACGACGCGCCACGCTGACATTATTTTGCCGCCGACAACCGGTCTGGAAACCGAGCACTACGATCTGGTTTTCCACAATTTTGCCGTGCGCAATTCGGCCAAGTTTTCACCGGCGCTCTTCGAGCCGGATGAGGATACGCGCCACGATTGGCAGATTTTGCGGGAACTGCGCGATCGACTGGAAGGTTTTGAACCTGGCTCGAAACCGCATTCGGCCGATATTTTTCGTCGTTTCAAGCCGCGCCAACTGCTCGATCTGGGATTGCGCTTTGGGCCATACGGCTCACGCGGTGGGCGGCAGCGCGGCGATGGTCTGACGTTATTCAAGCTGCGGCAGCAGCCGCACGGCGTTGATTTGGGGCCGCTGCAACCTGTATTGCCGCAGCGTTTGTTCACCAAAGATCGCATGATCGATCTCGCACCGGGCCTGTTCCTGGAAGATGTAGACCGGGCAGCACGCTTGCTCGAAACGCAGCATTCGGCCGATGCGTTTGATTTGCGCCTGATCGGCAGGCGACAACTGCGCAGCAACAATTCGTGGATGCACAACAGCGCTCGCCTGGTCAAGGGTAAAAATCGCTGCACACTACTCATCAATCCTGTCGATGCGCGTGCCAGAGCGCTGCAAAACGGTGATTTAGCAGTCGTCACGTCGCGGATTGGCTCCGTGACAATTGAAGTGGAGATTTCGGCCGATATGATGCCCGGCGTTGTCAGTGTACCGCACGGATGGGGGCACGGTCGCACTGGTTCGCGTCTTCGTATAGCCAACGAAAGGCCGGGCGTCAGCGTCAACGATTTGACCGATGAAACGCTGATCGACACGCTTTCCGGCAATGCGGCGCTCAATGGTGTGCCGGTGCATGTGACGGCATTTCGGCCGAAGGCCAGTTCCGAGGTTGTGAACGCATGACGGCCGAAACGACGAATCCGCCGGCGCGATTCTCCTACAGTTCGCGCTGGACAATCGTGCCCCGTGTCATTGCCTTGAGCACGTTGGGTGGCGTTATCTTGCTGGGTGCAGTTTGGAGCGCATTTATCGGCAAGGCGTCGGGTGGTACGCTGCTTTTGATTGTGCTGGGGGGTTTGACCTTACTCGCAGCCTGGATGCAGTGGCGGCGGCCACAAATCGTGCTTTCCGCGACCGGTGTGCGCGATCCACGCGTGGCCGATGTGTTGCCGTGGTCGGACATTGCCGGTATGCGGTACATTGATTTTCCCCGCCACCGCCAGTTGCACATCTGGCTGCGCAATCCGGAGGAACACGCAGCTTATGTACGAGCCTGGGTGGGGACGGGCGGTACCGGCAGCGAAGCCAGTCCGCTTGTGTTCGGCATCGACCGCACATCCGGCGTCACCGTCTGGCAGCAACTCGAAAAACTGCCTGCCGCCGGTGAGGTTGAATTGATCCACGAAAAAAGCGATGTACCTGATCTGCCGTAAAGCGGATCGAGCGAGGGCAGGATGCAAATCGGTGTATTTTCTGACATTCACGACAATCTGGGTCATTTGCGCAAGTTGCTGGCGCTGTATACAGAGCGTGGCATAGAGACGGCAATCTTCTGTGGCGATTTTTGCTCACCTGTACCGGTACGGGTGCTGGGTGGTTGGGGTGGAACGGTGCATTGCGTTTTTGGCAATGGAGACGGCGACCGCTTCGCCATCAATTCGATTGCACGCGACCAGTTTCCCAACCTCAAGCTGCACGGCGAATACGCCGAACTGGCGTTGGGCGGTCGGCAGATTGCCGTCACCCACTACCCGTTTTATGCGCAGGCGTTAGCACGCACGGGTGACTACGATGCTGTTTTTTCCGGGCATACCCATCAAATGGCGGAAACGCAGTTTGGCGCTTGTTTGTGGCTGAATCCGGGCGAGGTGATGGGAGCGTATGGGGCTGCGACGGGTGCGATTTACGATACGGACAGCAATTCGGCCGAAATCATCACACTCTGAAGTCGATTAGTCGTCGCTCCAGATGATCTGCTCATTTTCGACGATTTCATGGGTCATCTGACCGTTGCGCCACAGTTGCGTTGTGCGCTGCCGGAACATTGTAGCGCCTTCGCGCCGTGACAGGTTTCGTTCATTCGGCCGAATTACAGTCGCTTTCGGCTCCTGAACAGTGGGCAGCGACTCAATTTTCTGTTCACGCAGCCGCTTGCGCAGCCACGAAATGCCCGCTTCCAGCGCAAGGGCAGCAACGCTGACAGCGACGGCCTGACTGACTTGCTTCATTTGCTTGGACGGCAATGCCCGGCTCACTTTCTGCAAACTGCTGGGACGTGCCGGTACAACGGTCACATCGTGAAACAGATCAGAACCGCAGCGTCGACAATAGCGACTTGCGCTGCCATTAGCTGCATTGCAAACTGGACATAACAGATCGGCCATAATTCGCTCCTTACGCGATGACTCCTATGATGTTATGATAGCACGTCAACGGCTGATCGTTCAACCGCGCACCAAGGGAATTAATGGATGAAAGCAGCAAAACAAGAGGCGTTTCGTCAATGTCAGGCATTGTTTCCAGAGTGGCAGCCGTTATCGGCCGAACAGTTTGACTTTGACGATCCCAAAGGATTTTCATCATTCACAATGGGTATTCGGGCGCGGGTCGCCGTCCAACCACCGGCTGTGCTCTACCGCAAGCTGGCAGGCAAAGAAAACGCCATACTCGATTTCGCGACCGAACGCGACGTGTTTCTGCTGCTTGGCGCAGAGCAGATTGCCGCCCACTGTTACTACTACGACGAGACTTGTCGGATTGAGGCGTTTTATGACGGACGCACATTATCGGCCGAAGACCTCAAAAACCCGGAGATTCTGCACAAAATAGCCGATCAGTTGCACCGTTTTCACCAGATCAAACCGCGCAACCTGCCCGAACAGACCTTTTTTAAACTGCTTCACGCCAAATGGGGACCGCAAGCGCGATTCGTCGTAGAGGATATGGTCGGCGTTTTTCCGGGCAATGAGCAGGAAATGTGCGCCGAATTGCGTGAACTTTACAGCGACGAGACATTGGCGAAGGTGCTGCACTGCTTGCCGACCGGCGAGCCGGTTTTCTGCCACAACGATACGTACCACGGCAACATCATGTGGCTGCGCATTGGCGACATCAGGCTGCTCGATTTCGAGTTCTCATGCCTGAATCATCGTGCTTTTGATTTTGCCAATCTGTTTGCCGAGACAGTCATGGAGCATAAGCTACCTGATTACCCGTATTTCCGCGTGGGTGATTCGCCATATACGGTGGACGATATTGCTGTTTTGGTCAGCGCATATCTGGACAATGAGGTGTTCAACTGTGCCGCTGACCGGGATAATGCGTTGCAGCAGCTCATGCAGGAGACGCAGGACATGATCATGCTTTCGGACTATATGTACGCGATGGCGGCGCTGCCGTTGGCGCTGGAGCCGCTGCAAAAGATTCGGTTTATTCCGTATGCACACACGCGTTTCGGCCGATTTCTGGCAGCGTATGAGCGACGATTCACATCGTGAACGAATGCTTGCCAACACATAAGGAAACGGGGAATGGGGCCACTAGCATCACTGAAAATCCTGGACTTTACCACCCTGCTGCCGGGGCCATTCGGCACGATGATGCTTGCCGATTTGGGCGCTGATGTCATTCGCATTGAGTCGCCGACGCGCATCGATCTCGTCCGTGCCATGCCGCCATTTGATGACCAGGGCACAGCGGCATGGCATGGCGTATTGGGACGCAACAAGCGGTCGCTGGCGCTTGATCTGAAGCAGCCGGGTGCGGCTGCCGTTATTTTGCGACTCGTGGAGACGTATGACATCGTGCTGGAAGGGTTTCGTCCTGGTGTAATGGATCGGCTCGGCATCGGTTATGAAGCGCTCAAAGCGGTGAATCCGCGCCTGATCTATTGCGCCGTGACCGGTTATGGACAGACCGGGCCGTTGGCGCAGCGTGCCGGGCACGACAACAACTATCTCGCGCTTGCCGGTGTGATGAGCCACATGGGAACGGTCGCCGACGGACCGAAACCGTTGTCATTGCAAATCGCCGATATTGGCGGTGGGGCGATGGGGGCGGTGATCGGTGTTTTATCGGCCGAAATTCAGCGCCGCGCCACCGGCCAAGGCCAATTTGTCGATGTTTCCATGTACGACATGGCCTGGATGTGGAATGCGCTGGCCGCCGGCGAGCAGTTCGTCAGCGGCAGTAATCCGCAGCGTGAAGGCGGCCTGCTCAACGGCGGCACATTTTACGGTTACTATCGCACGGCCGACGATCGTTTTCTGTCTATCGGCAGTCTGGAGCCGAAATTCTGGGCCGGTTTGTGTGCCGGTTTGGAGCGTCCTGATTTAGTAGAGGTACGTGCCGCTATGTCGCCGGCAGCCCAGCGCCGCCTCCGTGACGAGATTGCGCAAACGATAGCGACGAAGAGCCTGGCCGAATGGATGGCGATTTTTGAGCCGCTCGATGTGTGCGTCGAGCCGGTGTTGACGGTCGATGAGGCTGCAGCGCATCCGCAAGCTGTGGCGCGAGACATGATCGTCAACGTGCCGCGACCGAACGGCGGCACGCAGCGGCAAATCGGCCGACCGTTGAAGTTTTCGCATAGCACGGCAGAATATCGCCACGCCGGCACAGCAGCAGGCGCTGCCACAGATGCCATTTTGACTGAAATCGGGTACAGTCAGGGAGAGATCGAGAAACTGCGGCAGGCTGGCTTGTTCGGCCGAAACCGTTGAGGAAATTGTATGAGCGAATTGACGTTGCGTGCATACCAGCAGACAGTCGATGAATGGATTAAGACTATCGGTGTGCGCTATTATTCGGAATTGACCAATACGGCCGTGTTGATGGAAGAGGTTGGCGAATTGGCGCGGATCATGGCGCGGGAATACGGGGATCAGAGCTGGAAGGATTCGGCCGAAGCGCCTGATCTGGCCGACGAAATGGCCGATGTGCTGTTTGTCCTCGTCTGCCTCGCCAACCAGACCGGCGTCGATTTGACCGTGGCGGTGCAGCGCAATCTCGACAAAAAGACCCAACGTGACCGCGACCGCCACGCCAACAACAAGAAACTGCACGAAGTGGGACCTGAGTAGACATTTTGTCTACGCGGGTGTCTGTTATGGACACGCAGCGATCTGAAAGCGAATGATGAGCAATTATATGAAGGCAAAAGCATTAAGTGTGGTTGAGCAACGTGAAGTTGAGTTTTACGGTGACAACGTTACTGCTGTCCGCATGGAAGATGATACGATCTACGTTCCAGTTCGGCCGATTTGCGATTTGTTGGGCGTCCAGTGGTCGGCCCAGAGCAAACGCCTCAAGCGCGATCCTGTTTTGGCCGATGCGATCATCTCTGTGTCCGTAATGGACACGCAGGGTGAGGCGGCACAGCACCGCAACATGACCTGTTTGCCACTTAAATACCTCAGCGGCTTCCTTTTTGGTGTGTCGTCGGCGCGTGTGAAACCGGAATTGCGCGAGAAAGTGATTCGCTATCAGCGCGAATGCTACGATGTCTTGGCTGAGGCGTTTGCCGAAGGGCGCCTGACGGCAGATCCGTCGTTTACAGAATTGCTCAACAGCGATTCACCTGCTGTGCAAGCGTACAAGATGGCGCAGGCTATCATGCAAATGGCGCGGCAGCAGATATTGTTAGAAGCACGACTCGATTCGGCCGAAAGTCATCTGTCTGACCACGACCGTCGTATAGAGACGATTGAAGCCACACTCGGCGCTGCTGATCGCTACGTGACCGCCGATCAGGCGATGCAGATCAGCCAATCGGTCAAAGCGATTGCCATTGCTTTGTCAAAACGCAGCGGACGTAATGAATTTGGCGGTGTCTACGGCGAGCTGTATCGTCAATTTGGTATCACGAGCTACAAACAGTTGCCGGCCACAAAATTTGACGAAGCGATGAATTATTTGCGCCAGTGGCATCAAGCACTGACTGATGATAGCGATGTTGAGTTTTGACGATTCGATATGCCAATCGAGTGCCTTACACACCCTTTCACTGCGTTCCTCAATCTCCTAATCTCCAATCTCCAAACTATGTCACTACAAACCTTCTACGACTTTGCAGTTGAAACCGCCTGGCAAGCCGGTCGGTTGACCCTCGGCTACTATCAAACCGGCCTGCGTGCCGATTTCAAGGCCGACGATTCGCCGGTCACCATTGCCGACAAGGAGGCCGAGAAGCTGATTCGCAGCCGCATCGAAGCGCGTTTTCCGGGTCATGCTGTCGTCGGTGAAGAGTACGGCGTTGCAGACACCGCAGGCGCGACGCATCGCTGGTTTGTCGATCCGATTGACGGCACAAAGTCATTTATGCGCGGTGTGCCGCTCTACGGTGTGCTGCTGGGTCTGGAGATCGAAGGGCGCATTGAAGTCGGTGCCTGTTATTTCCCGGCGTTGAATGAGATGGTGGCGGCGGCGACCGGGCTGGGATGTTGGTGGAATGGGAGACGGGCGCGTGCTTCGGCCGAAACCGATCTCTCACGCAGCATCATTGCCCACATCGATACAGCCAGTTTCGGCCGATACGGTGACAAAGGCGCGGCGTGGCAGCGCCTGCAGCAAGCCAGCTATTACAATGCGGGATGGTGCGACGCGTACGGCTACGCCCTTGTCGCTACCGGTCGTGTCGAAATTGCCCTCGATCCGATCACCAACGTCTGGGATTGTGGGCCGTTTCCGGCGATCCTGCGCGAAGCGGGCGGCTACTACGGTGATTGGCGCGGCAACGAAACGATCCATGCCGGTGAAGCCCTCGCCACCAACCGCCATTTACTGCCACACGTACTGGCTTTGCTGGCCGGAGAATAGCCCTGAATTCAACAAACAAATACTCGTCACGGTACAAATTCGACCACTTCCACGTTGGAAGCAGGGCTGATCAAACCGGCCTGATCAGTTTGGTACGCAATGAGATAGTTCAGACCGGCTTCAGGCAGAACTTTGGCCAACGGCATCGCTATTGTTGCTGTGCCCCAACATGTCTCTTGCTCAATCGGCCGAATCAACACGACACTATTGGCTTCAAACGGATCGAGATCAAAGCCGCCGCCGGGCAACCCCGCAGTAAACAAACCGGCTTCCATGTTCCACACTGTAAACAGTGCGCCCGGCTCGCCGCTGATTTGCACGAGTACGGTTGAATCCTGAGTTGTCGTTGGCGTGTCCAGACCCAGCACTTCGATGTGTGGGGCAGGGGGCAACGCGCTGCGCACAATGGCTTGCCCGAGGCTGTCGCTGCCTGCAACGGGATGCAGCGACGTGGTGTATTCCGCTTCACCGCTCGGCGTCATGAACTTGACTGTTACCGTCGCGCCGGACATCTCCAGACCGGATACGCTGCCCGATTCGTTTGGCCCCGGTGATGAGCCGCCTTTAATGCTTGTTGGATCAATGTCAACTGAAAAGCCGAACGTTTCGCCGGTTTCAAATTCGCCGAATTCCAGCAAAACGACGTCAAAACCCCCGTCGCGCGGTTGATCAAACGTACGACCGTCATAGCCGACGCCGCTGTCGCTATCGACGGTGACATCTTTGGCGACGTTGTCACCGGCGCCGCCGTTGGGATCAAAAACGACATCCGGCAGCAGCGATGTGCTCAAATCAAAGCGCACGGACATGATTTGGCTGCCATCGGCCGATTGGTTGGTGATGAGAAAGGAATTAGCATTGTACGTGCTGGCGATGATGCCCCCCGTCGGTGTGACGCGAATCAGCGCCTGTGGCGACGGCGGTGCACTGCCCGGTGCAAAGTTACATGATGAGACAACCGGCAAGAACAGTGGTTCGGCCGAATTACCTTGTGTCGCGCCAACGATCAATAGCACAGGAATCAATAACAGCAGCAGCGCTGCACCGGCTGGCCAACGCAAGCGAAGAATAGATCTCATAAGTGGCTCCTCGTCGTATTTGCCACCGTTGTACCACATTGCTACCGCATGGCAATACTGCTACAATTCGGCCGATAATCAAGCGTCATTTTAGTCGCGATCGAGACGGCATGATGGGGGAAAAGCATCAGCCGCGAAGCACCAACGCCTTGCCTGACGCTGGTTTCAGCCCTCGCTACAGGAGCACTTGTCCATGAACGTGTTTAACAAATCCTATGCCATCATCCTCATGATGATTCTCACGCTGCTGTGTGTAACGGCAGTATTCAGCAATGGCAACGACACGCTTCACTCCCAGGTAAACGACTTTCACGTATTCCTGCCGATTGTGCGAACGCCTGAGCCACCACCAGACACCATCACACTGGTCGAATACATTGCGCCGCTACCGGGAGATACCATTACGGTAATCACCCATGCAGGCGACAACCGCATATTTATCGCCACTCAGAAGGGACGGATCAGCATTATCGATCCCGATCCGTCAGGGCTGAGTGGCACAGTGCGTGAAATCCCGTTTATGCATATCGGCGGCCGGATAGAAGTCAGCTTTGAAGAAGGATTATTGGGTCTTGCTTTTGATCCTGACTTTGAGGAGAGTGGTTACTTCTACGTGGCCTATTCCGAAAAACGCACCAATCCGACTGATGGCGGCGATCTGATTTTGGCACGTTTCAAGGTGCGCTTCGACAATCCGCAATCGGGCGATCCCAACAGTGAAGTGCGTTTGCTCGCTATTCCCAAGACATATGTCGAAAACCAGGGAGACAGCCGCGTTCACAATGCCGGTGACTTGCACTTTGGCCCTGACGGCTATCTCTACATGTCGGTGGGCGATGGTGGGCCGGATCCGGGACAGGTTTTTGCGCGACCGGCCGATATAGCGAACAATGGGCAGCGACGCGATGTGCTGCTGGGCAAAGTGTTGCGACTGGATGTGCGCGATCTCGATCCCAACGGCGTTGCGCCTGATTGTAATGGATTGGAAGGGGAAGTGCCGTACACGATACCTTCAGATAATCCAATGATCGATGGACCTGGCGGCATGTGCGATGAAATCTGGTCGCGTGGCTGGCGCAACCCGTGGCGCTTCAGCTTTGATCGCGTAACTGGCGATATGTATGTCGGTGATGTCGGTGAGGAACGCTACGAAGAGATCAACCGCGAGACACCGGGCAATCCCGGCTTGAATTACGGCTGGGCCTGTTATGAGGGGCCGGTCTTGTTGAATCAGAATTGCCAGAGTTCGTATGTTTTTCCCAACTATATGTACAATCACGATGATGGCAGTTGTTCCATCATTGGTGGTTATGTCTACCGTGGTCGTGAGTACGCAACGCTAACCGGGCAATATGTGTTCACCGATTTCTGTTCGCGCAATGTATGGCGTTTGCCGACACCGCAACTGAATAACCCGGTTACACTGGCAGCCGGTGCGAGTCTGCCGGCATGGACGACAATCGGCGAGGATTTCGGTGGCGAACTGTACTTCGGTTCATATGGCAGTGGACGCGTGTTCAAACTGACGGTACCATAGCCCCAAAAGAAGTGTTGTTGACCGTTTTGAGCTTCAGGCACCTGATTTCTGAGAGAGGTCGGGTGCCTCTTTTTACGGGACAATGATTCGGCCGATTTGCAGCACATCATCGACCATCCGTTCATCACCTCGCACCAAAGGCAGGCGCGTCACCGTTTCCGTATCATACATCCCAATCCATACCGTATAGTTGCCGGGCGCGATTGTCTCAGGCAGCATCACTGCGTATTGATCGCCGAATCGCTCTCCGGCGGCCCACAGCGTTGTCGGATAATCGCCGCCACGCGGCGGGCTGTCACCTTGTGCCACCAGATTGCCGTCTTCATCGAGTACATGAATCAAAGTCGTATAGTGGCGCTCAACCGGCGCGGTTACTTGCCAACTGAGGCCAATCTGCACCGTTTCACCCGGTTGGGCGATGATGTCTGCGCCCGGCGTGACACTCAGCCCAAGCAAGATGGGATCGATGAGCTGGATGTTTCGGCCGATAAAAGCGGCAATGTCGTCGGTAAATTCCGGCGACTCTGCCGGCGCTGCTTTCGTCACCGCGACAACGTGTGCCGGGCCATCGTCAACACTGACGTAGAGGCGCAGCGCAGTTGGTACACGTGCTTCGGCCGCAAGCGGCAGTGTGATTGTCTCCGCCACAATTTTCCCCGGCGACCACAGCGAAGTCGGGAATTGGCCGCGCCCGTGATACCCTGCAAAGCGACCGACTTGCTGGAATTCCCGCCCCAGTAGCTCAAAGGAAATCGGGATGTTTTCGTGTAGCGACTGATCGATCTGCCAGTACAACGTTGCCGTGACGCTGTCGCCCGGTTCAGCAACACCCGTCTCTATTTCCGTGCCGAGCAAAGTAATGCCGTCGCCCATCTCCAGGTTGAGCGGTGCGACGTGCTGTGGCAGCACGTCCAATAGCTGTGGACGGTTGAACGCCGGAAGCTGGACGAGGATCAGACTGTAGAGCGCGGTCAGCAGTGCTGCGCCACCGACCAGCGAGATAATCCAATGTCGACGCCATTGACCGATGCCCCACGCGACGCCGAGGGCGACCGGCAGCAGCGCCGGGAAGAGCAGTCGGCCTTGTTCGGCCGATGTCTGCATTACAAAGCGCAGTTGGGCAGCGAGGATGAGGACGATCCAGCCCGCGAGCCACAGCGACGGTGATTGGACAACGTATCCCAAAGCGGGTTTACGGCGCAACAGGGCGACGAGTGCGCCGAGGATGGCGAGGGTGATAATGGCGAACCAGATGGCGTAGATCCATTGTGGCAGTGGGATGTTGGCCCACCCGAATCGGCCGATAAACGTCGGCCAGCCGCGCCACAAGGCAGCGATTGCCTGCGTCAGCGAAAAGCCGCGATCACCGCCGGCCAGTCGCACAAATTGATTAGTTGCCGTCGGATCGCCGTACAGACGCCAGTTGCGCAGCCATAACCAGCCCGCCAGTCCCACAGCAGGTAACACGACGAGAAGCGTCATTCGGCCGAAAAGACGCCGCTTGCGCTCCCGCCATGCCAACAGCGCCAACACGCCGACAGCATAGAAGAGCAGCAAAATCCCCTGATTTTTGGTCAGTGCTGCCAGACCGATTGTGACGCCGAGTAGCAATAATCGCATGTTGGTGACGGGCTGCTGCCACAGGCGGATCAACTGCCACAGCGCCGCGCAGGCGAGGAAGATAATCAGGCTGTCATTGCTGATGGTGGCACTGACAAAGTTGAATTGGGGCAAAAAGCCGACCAGAGCGGCGGCAAGCAGCGGGATTTCGGCCGAATCCGGCCATAGCAATCGCCCGGCAGCGTAAATGCACAGCACCGTTCCCGCTCCCAGCAGCGCCGACAACATGCGCAGCAAATGACCGGCCAGCACGTGATTCTGCCATGGAAACGCTTCACCTGGCCCATGCACAAACGCGTTGACATTGTTGCCCAGCGTTGTCGGATTGCCCGGCTGCACGTAAGGATTAAAGACAACCGCCGCCCGCGACGACGCCGGATCGAGTTGCAACGGCGCAATGATGGCTGCGCCGAGCGCATAGTACAACGGCGGTTGCGCCGCTTCCTGGCGCAGCCACCCGTCCGGTTCCACGCCGACCGACGGCAGTACCCATTCAGTCGCAATGGTCTCCACAGTGAAATAGTGATGCTGCTCGTCCGGCGCTTCAAAGAGGGGATTGGCGATGCCGTATGCCAGCGACAGCGCTGTGGAAGCGATGACGATGGTTATCAACCAGAGTCGGGTTCGATTTTTGCCGGATGTCGCTGTTGGTGGTGGAATGGCTGCTGCGCGTTGCACAATTGATCCCTTTCGGGTAGATTTTGCCCTGTTTGACGCCATTACGGCGCGGGATGAAATAATAATGCAACAGGGGCGTTCTACCAAACAGGGGCAAAAAACCGGGGTTCAGGCAGAAACTCGCTTTTGGGGTTCCGGTGAACACCGCATCGTCATCCTGTTTGCCGGACTCGTCGTCCTCTATCTCATCGCTGCTGTGTGGATGGCATTGCGTCTGCCGCCCAACGCGGCGCCTAACGAACTGCTCAACTACGAATACATCACTGTGATGCGTCAGACGGGTGCGTTGCCGAATCGCGGCGCGGTTGACATTTATCGCCGCTACAACGAATGGCACCAGCCGCCGCTCTATTATCTCGTCGCTGCTGCTGTGGGCTTGCCCGTTCCTGCGCCCGAAATCGATCCCGATTCGCCGGGCAATACGCTCTATCCCAGTGATCCCGATGCGGCCCTGGTTGAAGGCGTTCCACCGCCGCTCGCCGTTCAAGCCAACCCGTTTCTCACTGCAACGCATGCCGGCAACCGCAATCCGACCGTTCACATGACATTGGCGAGTGATCCGCTGATCTTCACCAGTCGGCTCGGTGCGGCGTTGTTGGGCGTTGTTGCCATGATTGCGCTGTTTCTGGCCGGGCGCAGCGTCTACGGTGGCGCCATTGCCCTGCTGATCGCCAGTTTGATGGCGTTTCAGCCTGCATTCATCCATTTGAGCGGTGCGATCAATAACGATATGCCGCTGACGGCGATTGCCGCCATTGTCCTGGCCGTTGCTGTGCCGTATGCCCTGCACGATAAGTCGCCGCGTTCCCATTTCTGGCTGGGACTCGTCTGTGCCCTGGGGCCGCTGACCAAAGCGAACGGCGTCTTTTTGCTCGTCGTGCTGCCGTTCATCATCTTGCTCAAATGGCACAGAAAGACGTTTTGGGCAGCATTCACAAGCGGTTTGTGGGCGTTGCTGGGCCTGGTGCCGTTGTGGGGCGCGTGGTTGGTGCGCAATGCACTGCTGACCAGCGACACGCTTGGCGTTTCGGGCAGCTTGCCGGTTACTGAAGTGTTGCTGACCAATCCGCTCGATTTTCGTTTGCTGCTGCCGGAAGCGACGCGCATCTGGCAGTCGTTTTGGCTCGATTGGAGTGCCGGTGACATCGGTTATGCGCCGGGATGGTTTTATTGGGTGTGGGTTGGTTTGTTGGCGGTTGGTTTGTTGGGCTGGCTGCGCCGACGGGTTGAGTTGCGGCGTCCGTGGCCGGTTTCGGCCGTTTTTTTGCTCAGTGCGGGTACGATTGCCTATCTCTATCTTGCAGTGAAAACGGGGACGATTATCGGTGCGGGCTACATCGTACCGGAAGGACGCTGGCTGCTGCCGTTGTTGCCGGCGTTGGCGTGGTTTGTCGGGGCGGGATTTGCGCATTGGTGGTCGGCTGCCAGGCGGCAGCCGGCGGTGCTAACGGCTTCGGCTTTGCCGCCGTTCTCGACGTTTTTGCTGTTGGCGTTCTTCTTGCCATCGTTGTATCCGCAGGCAAAATGGCTGGACGGGGTGGGGGATGTGCCGGTTTCGGCCGAATTCAACCCGATCACGTACGACAACACGCTCAAACTGCTCGCCGTGGCAGCGGACCCGTTTGTCATCGGTGAGCAGAGCGAGGTACGGCTCTATTGGGAAGCGCTGGCCGATCCCGCTGTCGATTACATTGTCTCGACCCAACTGCTGATTCCGGCGCGTGACGGCTGGATTAAACTCGACGAGCAGAACACGTATCACGGCCTCGGCTTAAGCCCGTCCAGTAGGTGGCAGGCGGGTGATGTCGTCGCTGACCGCGTTACGATCCAGCCGGAGGGCGACCTCAACGGGCCGACATGGGTGCTGCTGTTGGTCAATGTGCTCGATGAAAACAGCAGTGTAGCTGCGTCGCAGGAGATTCCGGTGGTGCTGGAAGGGGTGGTGCGGTCGGCGGCAGCGATCAGAGTGCCGGACGAGGCCCGTCTGGAAGAGCCGGTCATTTACGGCGATGTGATTCAGCTCATTGGCCTGGAAACGGATGACACGACTGTCACACTTTACTGGCAAGCGCTCACTGATGTTGCTTCCAACTACATTGCTTTCGTCCATCTCGTGGATGCTAACGGAACGATCATTGCCCAATCAGACACAGAACCGAATGACGGTCTCAGTCCGACGATGTACTGGTCAGCAGACGACATCATCCGCGACACACATCAGTTTTCAGACGCATTGGTGCAAGACAATACGCCACAAGGGCGCACCCTCCATATCGGTTTCTACAACCCCACAGACGGAACCCGCTTGCAGGTGACTCAAGGGAACCTGCAGCTTGAAGATGCGCTATTCACAGTTGCGTTGCAGTAGAAAAATAGTGTTACTATGGCTGGACAGATCTGAAGAATGCACAGTTGTGGTGGTCTGTTAGCCATTCGGCCGATTATTCTCCGGATTCGTCACAAGCCTAAGGACACAAATCGGACGCGTAAATGGCGGCTTGTGTGCGGTTACTTGCGTTGAGTTTGTCGAGAATGCTGTGCACATGGGTCGTGACAGTGCGAACTGATATGTCTAGTTCGTTCGCGATGGCCCGATTGGTCATACCCTGCGCAAGACAACACAAAACGTCGCGTTCTCGCGGTGTAAGGATTGGATCCGTGGTCTCTACGGTTGATTTGCGCGACTCGTGAATCAACTGTCGTGTAATAGCAGGATGGAGCACGTTATCTCCATCGTAAACCGTTCGAATCGCCTCGACCAATCTGTCTGGTGATGATTCCTTGAGTACAACCCCGGCTGCACCGGCCTGCACGGCTTCAATAACCTTTTCGTCTTCGGGAAAGCTGGTCAGCAACAGTACGCGCGTGTCAATTTCTGCCTTTTTTATCTCGCGAATCGCGGTCAGACCATCTTTAACAGGCATCTGCAAATCCATGACGACGACATCGGGACGTAGCTGCACGGCGAAGGTGACAGCTTCTGCGCCGTTAACTGCCTGGCCGACCAATTCCATATCATTGCGTGTCGTAAGTACAAGTTCCATTCCCTGCCTTACGATTGGATGATCATCGGCTATCAATACGCGAATCTTACTGGACATCGAATCATCCTCCCGATTTTTTCTCAGGTCGAACGCGGTACGGCAATGCGCACGGTGGTTCCTTTCTGCGATTCGGACTGGAGTACAAAGCTACCGCCCGCAGCTTCTGCTCGCTCGCGCATTGTGGCTAAACCTAATCCAGAGCCAACCTGGGCCGGTTCAAAACCCTTACCGTCGTCCGCGATTGAGAGAGCAACGACGTGGTCTTCGGCCGATAACGACACCGCCACAGTCGAAGCACTGGCATGCCGCAATGAATTATTCAGTGCCTCTTGCGCGATATTGAACAGCTCGTTTTCCATGGCGATGGGTAATTGGTCGACATCACCCTCGACCAACAGCTCGGCCTCAATGCCGGCCCGCGATTCAACTGTGTCCAGGCGTTTTTGTAGAGCCTGGACAAGCCCCAGCTCTTCCAAGATGGGCGAACGCAGTTGGTGGATCATCAGGCGCATCTCACGCAGCGCCTGCAGGCCGACATCGCCCAACTGCTGAAATGAGGGAGCCGGGTCATCCAGGCGACCCTGTTCGGCCATGCTTTTCCACCCACTGCTCAACAACGTCAAGCTGTAAAGTGATTGAGTCACAGAATCATGCAAATCGCGTGCCATGCGCTGCCGCTCAGCGGTTACAGCGGCGGCTCGCAGCATTTCTTCAGCACGCCGTTGTCCCGAAACATCTTCAGCATGAACCAGTACCAGATCAGGTGGAACAAATGTGTATGTCATCGCCAGAATGCGCGTTTCACCTGTCTCATAGTCACGGACTGTCGATTCGCGTTCAAGCGTACCTCCTCGTGCTATGCATTGCTGGAGATCGATGACGATATCGGGCATGTCCTCATAAATTTGTGCCGCAGTTCGGCCGATAGCCGCCTCAGTATGATTTTGCATCAACGATCTGGCAGCCTGATTGTAGTCGATCAAGATCAGCGTTCCATCGCGCTGCTGCCACGTGAAGGTCGGTATTGGAATCGCCTGATACTGTGCATTGATGCTGGCCTGACTCGCTGCAAGCGCATCATTTGCTGCTGATAATTCTGATGTGCGCAGCGCAACGCGGTTCTCTAAATCAAGGTTTAGCCGACGAACCTGTCTTTCAGATTCCACCGTCTTTCCAGTGAGTTGCAAGCTCATCACCACGATGAATGCAATAAATCCAAATTGGCCGACAAAAATCGCATTCGGCAAGGCGAATATTGACACAGCGTCGACAACTGCCGTCAACTGAAACACGAAAATAGCAAATCCGATGGTCAGCGCATCGGCTTTTTCGCCACGCCGATATTGTGTGATGACAGCAATGGTTGAATAGCCAAAGTAGACGCAAACGTATAACAGAAGCCAGCCAAATAGTGTGAGTGAGAGAAAGGGATCCTCAATGCGGAAACCGCTTAGTTGTCCAGGGGCGAAGAGAGATTCGGCCGATGGCAAAAGCAACACGCCGAACGTGAGTGCTGAATAGCAAACAGTTACGCTGAACAAAAACCAACGGGGCTTGACACCGGTATATCCAGCGACAAACCAGGTATAGACAATCGGAAAGATGAGCGACAGGACGATATTGATCAGGAGTGCTGTGCCCGGTAAATTAGCCGTGACGCCGTCCTGATATGCCTGCACGTTGATCACTGTCAGGAAATATGCCCCAACCAGGAGGCTCGTCATCCCAAACAACAGTTGAACCGAACTGCGCGGATGGCTGCGCCAACCAATGGCGAGATGAAGAACAGCAGCCAGGAAACAAACGCCGGCTCCTATAGCATTGAGCAAGATGAGTAGCAGGTTCATTTGAGTTCAGGTTATCACGTCATCTGTTTCGGGTTCCACATCATCATTATACATACGTAGTTGAATACGCAATAGTGCTGAATAGTTTTAGCAGAATAAGTCAATAGACACAGACCAAGCGCGTATGGTGAGTACTCATTTCAAATAACGGCAAGCATTCAATGCGCTTGAGCCATGTTTGAACACACACTACGCAAAAATACGTAGATTTCATTGCTAGTTTCAGCAATGATGTATACGCACTTTTGCCCAAGCTTTGGCTACTGCGAACCTAGTATCATTTGATAGAGTGCACAATTGCAGTCCGTGAACCGGGCGAGGCATTGTGTTTTGGTCAACAGGTGAAAACGAAAATTGACAATAGACAACTAGGAGATCGCTATGCAACGCATTCCCAAAATTATCCTGTTCGGGCTTCTTATCGGAGCCGTTAGCATTGTTGCCTTGTCCCTCACGTACAGTCACTCTGCATCTGCCCAGTCGGATGCAGGTTGGGTATGGGCAGTGTCACATACAGCACGCGACATCACTGAAGGGTGTTGTGAAGACGACATTGTCGTCATTGAAGGGCAGATAGGCGAAGAAACGATAGGTAACTGGAACTATTATCGCTTTGTTGATGACAGCGGCAGTTTAACCATCGATTTTGAAGACGAAGTACCCGATGCGGCGATCCCTGCGGGCGTGACAGTCAGAATTATCGGCAAGGCGGAAAACAACAATGGTTTGAAAGTCGATGTCTATGGTTTGCAGGTTCTCGAACCGAGCAATGTGCAGCCGACCCATACGGTCGCTGAAATTGCCGACAACTGCTGCAAAGACGATGATGTGATCGTCGAAGGGGTGATCGGCGCACTCAGCAATGAGCACCCGGAGTGGAACTGGCATGATTTTTCGACCGAAGGTGCAACCGTCATTGCTAATCTGGAAGATGGCCTCAGCGCAGAGCAAATACCGTCCGGTTTTACGCTCATGCTTTTTGCTCAAGGCAATGATTACTTCGGCGATCCCGAATTGTCGGTTGATTTGATGTACATAGCCGGTGACCGCGATGCGTCGGCCGCCACTGCACCGGTTGCAGAGGAAAGCACGGCTGACGTGTCCTCGTCTGGTGGCACTGCTGCGTTGGGTGATGCCGTCGATCTGTTGACCGGCGTGCCGGAGCCGGCAGACATGAAATTTATGGCTGAAGATGTGATTCATGAAGGTGGGCGTCACTTTTATTTCACGTCCGTCAATGATTCGGCCGATATTGTCAGCGATTACCAGAATGCCCTCGAGTCTGCTGGGTGGACAGTTGAAGACAGTGGCGGCGGCGGTGATCCGTTCGGGTTCTTCAGCGGGGCAGGCTTGACAGCGACAAATGACTCGCGTTATCTCAAGATGCATGCCGGCGGACCCTCCGGCAACATCCATGTCGATATCTGCATTTGGCCGACAGAACCGAGTGACGACGATTGCGGACAGCCCGATCAGCAGCAGACCGATAATGGCGACGCCGCATTGGGGAGCAGCGCCGACTTGCTCGCAAGTGTTCCAGAACCGGCCGATGCAAAGTTCCGCGCTGAAGATGCAATTCAAGAAAGCGGACGCCACTTTTTCTACACGACGTCTGACGCACCCGCCAGCGCAACCAGTGACTACAGCGCTGCGCTTGAAGCTGCCGGTTGGACAGTCGAGAGCAGCGGCGGTGGCGGCGATCCGTTTGGCTTGTTTGGTAGTGGTTCCGGTCTGACCGCAACCAACGATGAGCGTTATCTCAAATTCAACGCCGGCGGCCCGCCAGGATCAACCTTCATTGACATCTGCGTCTGGCCGACACAACCGGATGATGATAATTGTGACCAGAATAACAACCAGAGCGACGGCAATGCGTTCTTCGGAGAAGCTGCAACGCTGACAAGTGGTATTCCGGAACCGGCTAATGCAGATTTCCAGGCAAAGAACGCCATTTGGGAAGGCGGTCAGCATTTCTGGTACACCAGCAGCGAAAATCCGAGCCAAATGGTTAGCAAATACGGCACAGCACTTGAGGCTGCCGGCTGGCGTATTGATGACATTGGTGGTGGCGGTGATCCGTTTGGTTTGTTCGGTGGTGGCGCAGGTCTGACCGCGACAAACGCGGATCGCTACCTCAAGGTCCATGCAGGTGGTCCGGTAGGTGCAACCTACATGGACATTTGTGTATGGCCATCCGAACCGAGCAACAATGATTGTGACCAGGATGCGTATGCCCAGACAAATGGTAGTGCAACTCTCGGTAGCGTTGGCGAATTGCTCGACGGTGTTCCGGAACTCGATGGTGTTGAGTTCAAGGCCGAAGACAGTATCCAGGAAGGTGGACGCCACTTCTTCTTTACGTCAGAATATGGGCCTTCATCGATAGTCGGTGCATACGAAAGAGCGCTGGAGAACGCGGGGTGGACAATCCTGAGTAGCGGCGGTGATCCGTTCGGCTTGTTTGGTGCGGGCCTCTCTGCCAGCGACGGCACACGCTACATCAGCCTGAATGCAGGCGGTCCGGCAGGTTCGACATTTGTCGATGCATGCATCTGGCCGGCACAGCCAAGCGATACCAACTGCGGACAAAATCAGAATGCACGTGGCAACGCCCAACTGGGATCCGGAGGCTCGCTGCTGGACAATGTACCCGCCCCTGCAGACGCCACCTATCAAGCACAGGACAGCATTCAGGAGAATGGACGTCACTTCTACTACACGACGACCAACGCTCCGGCCGATGTCGCCGGGGCGTACCAAACAGCGCTTGAGAATAATGGCTGGACCATTAAGAACAGTGGCGGTGGTGGCGACCCGTTCGGCTTGTTTGCAAGTGGTGCTGGTCTGACTGCCACTAATGGCTCACGATACCTCAAGCTCAATGCGGGTGGACCGATCGGTTCAACGCATGTCGATATTTGCGTCTGGCCTTCGCAACCTGTGGATGATGACTGTGGACAAAACAATAACCGGACGAATCGCGTATCCAATGGGAATGCACCGCTTGGATCTAGTGCCGGTCTTTTGAACGGTGTACCTGCACTGAGTGATGCCGAGTTCAAGTCGGAAAATCCAATCCAAAGCAGCGGGCGTCATTTCTTCTTCATGTCTACTACCGTTCCTCAAGATGTCGTCGAGACGTATTCTACGGCTTTGACGAATGCGGGTTGGACAGTGGAAAGTGCCGGCGGTGGTGGCGATCCGTTTGGCCTGTTTGGCAGCGGTGCTGGTTTGACAGCAACTGATGGCACGCGTGTGATCAAGCTGAATGCCGGCGGTCCCGCCGGTACGACATTCATCAATGCGTGCATCTGGCCCAACGTGCCGGCCAACGACAACTGCGGGCAGAACAACAACTGATTCGCATTGCGATCTGTGGAGACCGGGTTCATCGAAAGATTCGGTCTCCACCAGATTCGCATGTGCACTGTCACCTCATGATGAAGCAGTTCATTGTGGCAACCGGTTTGTTGCTGATTATCGCGCTTGGAGTGGTGGTGGTTTTGCCGCGTCGCGATAGGGTGGCTTCGGCCGATTCCTCTTCACTACATCGACCAATCAACTTGCAATTTGACTCCGAGACATATCCGAATCGGGAGATACCCTGTCCCGCCCAACCCGATCTCAGCGAGATTGAAGGTGAAACCGTTGTGTGCGGCATTCTGACCGTATCGGAAGATTACGGGAAGCCGGAAGGGAATCATGTTGAACTCGTCTATGCCATCCTGCGCTCGACCAGTTTAGCACCAGCAGGTGATCCGGTTGTCTATTTGCACGGCGGACCCGGTTCGGCCGAAATGCGGCAACTGGCCCAACTGACCGAACGCTTCGAGTCGCTGCGTCGCACGCGTGACGTGATCGTGTTTGACCAGCGCGGCACTGGTTACTCCAACAATCGGCTCGCGTGTGATGTTGAATATGCCACTCAGCAGGACGATGCGCGCGGCGGCCTGGACGCATTGAGTAACGGTAGCGAAGGAAATAACGAAGTGGCCGTCAACATGCTTTTGTACCAAGTGTGCCTGGACCGATTTGAAGCAATTGGTACTGACTTAACGCAGTACAACACACTGAACAACGCACGCGACGTCGTTACGCTCATCGAGGCGCTGGGTTATACGGAGTTCAACCTGTATGGTTTTTCATACGGTACGCAGGTAGCGCTGGAGGTGATGCGCCGCTATCCCGAACAACTGCGCAGCGTTATTCTGGACTCTGTCGCCCCGGCCCATATCAAACTGTACGAGAATCTGGGACAACCCAACGTCGAGGCGTTGTTATCGCTGTTCTACTTCTGCGAAGTCGATCCGGACTGTCAGAAAGCATATCCCGATCTACAGGAGCGGTTTGTGGCGTTGCTCGACAAGCTCGACGAGCAGCCGATTACAACGGTGGATGGTCGGTCGATCTCATCGGCCGAAGTCGTGGCTGCATTGCGGCAAAGCGACATTCGCCCAGGGTTGGGTGGTTTCTTCCCGCTCATGATCTGGGAACTGGAACAGGGTGAAACGACGACGCTTGACACGATATTGAACAACCAATTGCCACCAACTGTTTCGGCCGATTTTGATCCCGTTGCGCTGCGTTATACAGACCTGGAGTTATCGGCCGATGCGGAACTGTTCATCGAATCGGCGCTGGCGTTGCGCCGGCAAGCACGAGAACTCGAAAAAACGGCGGACAGTTTTCTCAATCGAGGCGAGGCGCAGATCGTGCTCGACGAAATGGGCACTTCAGCCGCTTCCCGCTTTGATTTAGCCTTTCACGAAGCGATGAATGCCCAACCATTCGACCAGCGCCTGGAACTCAACGAAGCGTATCTCGCACTGCCTCTGCAGGAACCGACTGTAGACACGGTACGCGCATTCGTCACAGATAATTTTCAGGGCGTCTACGCCAATCAATTGCTCGCAATCGCAGACTCAATGGACGAGGAGGACGTTGTCGATTTGACGACCATCATCTTTGGTAAAGCTCGAGATTATGCCTATCTGTTTGCGGTGCAGTTGGCGCTGCGAGTTTACGTATGCCAGGAACACGTGCCATTCAACAGCGTCGACGGCGCATTTGACGCGTTTGACCAGTTGATTATTCCACAAGTCGGTACAGGCAAGCGGGTGACTGTTCAGAATCTGTTGCTGTCGTGCGCTTTGTTTCCGACCGGGCAGGAAGTGGCGACATTCCATGAGCCGGTGAAAAGCGACATACCGACCCTGGTTTTACTCGGTTCGGCCGATACACAGACTGCGATCAGTTGGGGGATGGATTCGGCCGAAAACCTCGCCAACAGCCAGGTTGTTCTCTTTCCAGAAACCGGTCACGGTGCGATTCGTTATTCGCAATGCGCCAAAGATATTGGCGCTGCGTTCCTCAATAATCCATCCCAGCCTGTAAACACCACTTGCACACAGGCGCTATTACCTGTGTTTGTCTTGCCACCGGAGTGAATTCGCAATGGAGCTGTTGCGCAATGTTGCGTTTATCGGACCGTTACAGTTGCAATCGGCATTTTACGTCATATTGCGGAGCGCATTGGGACCTAGCCACATAACCAGTGCGGTTACGATCGATGCGCTACGTAAGGCACTCGGTAATATCGTGCCGGACATCGTACTCGCCTTTGTAGCATCTAGTGCAGACGAAATTGGACCTGGCCGCATCCAGGCGAGACAAATTGCCTCGCTCAAGCAATGTTGGCCAAATGCACAATGTTTAGCTTTCGTCGAGAGCACGACGATGACAGAATCCGTACGAGCATTCGGTGCGGATGCAGTTTTGTTGGAAGGTGTGTCTGCCGGTAAGCTGGTCGAGATGCTCGGTGCATTCTGCCGGGACAATGACGCCGTAGGTCAGCAGAATATGTCCAGTTGAGTGCATTGTCTTTCCACAATGCAGTCGAAACATGTCTAAAAACGGAGGAAATACGAAACACAAGCAAATCTTTTCTGTACGGAGCCTGGCTATAGCTGGAAATCGTAGTACTTCACCGATGCAACTGGTTGGCAGCAACAAGATCAATGCACGCTTGATGTTGTATGTTCGCAATATCGACTGACGATTGAGACTGCATTTTACGAGAGATGATTGTAGCGACCGATACGCCCTAAAACCCAAGCTGTTTTGAAAGCGCGGAAATGCGATCAAATCCAGCATATCCAAAATAATCAACCAGCAAGATACATTTGGGGGAATTACAATGCCAACAGATATCAAGGTTCATCACGAATGGGGAACGCTGAAAGAGGCAATTGTTGGAACGGCCGTCAGCATGCGGATACCAAACTGGAGTGACGAATACGAGTTCGTAACGCCTGAAATTCAACAATTCATCAAGGATTTTCAAGGTATGCTTCTGAGTGAAGCGTCTCCCGGCCTATACCAGAAAAGCGTATCGCAAATGGATGACTTCACCGATTTGTTACGCTCACTTGGCGTGACTGTGCATCGTGCAGTACCGCTCACCGATGATGAAGCAGATTTTTTAGTGAACTTCAAAGAAGGCGTACAGCAATGTTTCACCCGTGATCCTCTTCTGGTTATTGGCAACAATGTCATAGAGACCTCAATGCGCGAGTTTGAACGACGTAAAGAACGGTTCGGCATTCGCCACGCCATCGAAGAGCGGCTGGTCAACAGCAATGCTAACTGGGTTTCCATGCCACAGCCTATCCCCGAACGCGGCACGATGGGTTATGGTCCTGGCCCATTCCTGGAAGGTGGCGATGTACTGTTGGCCGGGCGCGATATTTATGCGGGCGTTTCAGGCCATGCCTCGAATATGGCCGGTATCCAATGGCTGCAACGCTTTTAGGGCCAGCGTATCGCGTGCATCCTATTGCGTTAAAACGCGGCTTTTTGCACCTGGACGTGGTTCTGAGCCTGCCTCGCCCCGGTCTGGCAATTGTCTGCCGCGAAGCTTTTGTTGATGTGGGTTGCCCGATTTTCTAGACGGCTGGATCTAATCGATGTCACCGTTGAGGACATCATCAAACTCGCCTGTAATGGTCTGGTTTTCGATGAGCAAACCTACATTTGTGCGGAAGAACATGAACAGGTGGCTGAAGCCTTGGTAAATCACGGACAAACAGTCTATACCATTCTGTATGATACGGTTTCGCTTTGGGGTGGCTCTTTCCGCTGTTCGCACCATCCACTCGTGCGTGAAAGTGAATTGCACTGATAAAGACCGACAATATACAAACAGATGGTTTAAAGGATAAAACGAGGTGAGAACTATCATGACGAACGATAATTACGATATTGTTGCAGAAAAAGCACATGTATTTTTTGATCGGGTCGGTGATGTGTACGAGCGTGCATTGCCTAAGCAAAAAGCAGGGGAGTTTACCCTCGTTAAAGAGCTGGAAACAAAACCATTTGACGGCATTTGGTTCAACGTCAATAAAGGGCAATCGTTCCGTTTTGAGTTAAAAGATGGCAACCAGATTCTTGATATTATGATGCTCAACCAACGCAATCCCTTATATGAATCGATGTCCCAATACCATACGGCCACTTTCCAAGGGCCTGTTCCACGTGAGGGCTACACCTTCTTTTCGACAACGCCTTTTTGGCGACCGATGGCGACCATTATTCGCGACACGGTTAATTATGAGGCATTGAAAAAGAAGATGGGTCCTGGTGGCAAACATATGTTTAACTACAACAACCATCGTTGTAATGAAGGGCAGCTAGAAGCAGGTTTGGGTATTGTCAATCCTAACTCTTGTAACTCTAACTTCCTGAAAGCTTTGAATGAAATTGGTGGCGAACGGCTCATGTATGGGCATCGTCATGGTGAAGTGTTCTGCATTTTCCAACCAACTTATTGGATACTGGAAGATGGGGTGCCGATTATGAATTATGGCACATCTGGCGGTTGTTTTCGTCGTGGCGATTACGTCGAACTGATTGCTCAACAGGATTTGACGGTTGTCGTTTCCAATTGCCCCCAAGGCGGACAAACAAGCCTGAAAGATTTGACGGCTAATTATTCATGGCCGGTTGCGGTCAAGATTTATGATACGGGTATTGAACTACCAGATGTAAAACCGATGAAATCTACCGATCCGATTGAGTATGTCAAGCAAGGTCGCCCCGGTATGGTTGAGTCTTTACGTGGTGTGCCCGGTGGCCCAGAATCGTTTGACTGGCAAGAAGAGCAGAGTAATCAATAGATAAGAATGCAAAGCGCTGGATATAGTTTTGGCCATTCCAACTTTAATCCAGGCAGTTAGTTGGCGTTTGCCGGAGCCGTTCTGCTTGCGGCTAATCAGCGCATAACTTGAGTCTGGAAACAACAGTCATCACGAACACAGTTGTGGTGTAGATGTTCTAACGTGAAAAGGACACGTTGAAGCCCGTGAGTTTCCTCCCCGCGCTAAAAGCAGCGAGGTCTTCACGGGCTGAAACCCAAAGCATTATGAATCCTGTTCAACAGTCAGAAGAAGTCGGTAAGTCGACATTATCCTATCCCTCGGATTGGAGCATTTTCTCAAGGCACTTGACTATCATTGTGCTTTTGGTTGGCTTGGTATTTGGTGTCACCCTCATACGGCCGGTCATGACCTACGTGATAATGGCTGCCATCCTCGTCTTTATACTCTACTATCCGGTGCACAAAATCGAAACACGTACCAGGTTGTCCCACAGTGCAGCAACAGCGATCATCTTCGGCCTCTATCTTGTGGTCGGCATCGTTCTGTTTGTTTTTCTGGTTATACCTGCCATTCAGGGTGTTGTTCGGTTGGCCACCGAACTAAGCATGGAATTGCCGGCGTTCGCAGATTTTCTTGAGGACTATAATCCCGAACAAGGTTGGCTTTTGGATCCGGAAACGGGCGAAAAGCTTATAAATCTTGATTTTGCCCTGGAGCCCTTAAGTCGCTATGTCCAGGGTGAGGAGGTTGAAGAAGTAAACCGGGCTATTGATACTTTGGCTGATTTGATCCCGCAGGTTGTGGGCGGCGTGACTAACTTCATCACCGGCTCTATTGTTGTCCACGTTATGGCATTTTTCTTCCTGCTAGAGTTGCCCACTTTGTACACTAGCTTGATTGGGCAGATTTCGCCGCAACATCGGCCCGAATATCAGATCCTGACAAGGCGTGTTATTCTCGTTTGGATCAATTTCTTCCGCGGCACTGTGGCTAGCGCGGCGCTAATTGCTACTCTTAGCCTGATCCAATTCTTGATCATGGGTCTCCCCGCAGCATTAGCGCTAAGCTTGATGATCTTTGTAACTTCGCTGATTCCGCTTGTCGGTGGCTTTATTGCGTTGCCAATTCTAATCTTTGTCACCTTTTCTCAGGGGTCTTCGACACTTGGCTTAGAGCCAATTCCACTAACGATCCTTGTCTTGGTAATCCATTTTCTGATTAGCCAATTTGTCTGGCAGGTCGTTTATCCAAAACTGACAGGTAAGGCACTAAACTTGCCGGTATCGCTAGTGATCGTCGGTTTGGCGGCAGGCGCAGCAATTGGTGGATTTTTAGGTGTATTACTAGCTGCACCAACTTTAGGCTCGGTGCGTCAGATCGTCGATTTTCTGATTCGAAAGATTCGTGGTGGCAATCCTTACCCTGAGGAGTCAATCACAAATTGGCAAATGTAGATTCCCCAAAAATCTATCTCTTGCGTTGTTGGAGATCGATGTATTCCCAACTATGAGTTGGGGAAGCCCAAATTACAAGCTGTTGTAAGCCGTTCACACAGCGAGAGTTTGCATACATCCTGACCATCACAGCCAGACAGTCGAATGCAACTCAATTGACGAGTCGCTTTGTTAGTTTCCTGAAACTTGCTTTTGGTCTTTATTCATCCAAATACTGCCAGGTATCAGCGCCGTCAAAGGTGCGGATTTTGATACCGACAATGTCAGTTGGCGCCATCATTCTGGCATTGACGGCGATGCGCTCGTCGTCGTGTTTCTCGATGCCTTCGTAGTGGGTGATACAGCCACACGTGGTACAGTGATGAAATTCGATCACTTTGTCATTCCACATGTAGATGGTGGTCGCGCCGGTTGCCGCGTGGACGCGTGCGGTTTTGCGCGTGTAGTAAGCCCATAATGCTGCATAGCGGCGGCAAATTGAGCAGGTGCATTGTGTGAGCGAGGGCGGTGTATGGTCGACTTCGATCTGAACGGCCCCGCAATGGCAGGAAGCAGTTAACATGGGTTTTGGTCTCCTGAGTGTCAGTTTGATTTTGCCTATTCGAGCGTGATGCTGTTCATCTGCACGAAGGTGTTGATGCGTATTTTGCGCAGTGAACTGGTATTGGTGAAACCGAGCGAGCGGTAGAATGCTTTTTGCTTTTCGTCGTCGTCGGTAAGCAGCAATTTTGTGCGCACATGGTGAAAGCGGTCGAGGCAGTTTTGCAGCAGGCTTCGGCCGATTCCCGTCCGCTGATAATCCGGATGCACCAAAATATCCTGCAAATAGAAAATCGACACGTCGTCGGACAGGCCTCGCGCCAGTCCGACGAGTTGATCAGCGTGCCAGGCTGTCACCACATAGGTCGAATTGCGGATCGCCGTCGGCAGATGCGCACTACGGCCATCGCGTGTGTAAGCAAACCAGCCCACCGCATTGTAGAGAGTGACCAATTGGTCAGCAGAAATCTCCGGGCCGAGCCGGATGTCGATGTGCTTGTCCATCTATCGCGATTTGGGGAAATGCGGGCCGCCTTGACTGGCCGGCAGCGACGTAACTCGAAAAAACCAGTCGTAGAACGGTTTCAGAAACGGCGTCAAGCGCAGCGAGTACGAAAGCCAGTGGCCGGTGTAGCGTCGATTGCGTTCAATGGCCCGGGCGATCATGCGTCCCGCTTCGGCCGAATTCTGTTGCATGAAGCGGAAGCGTGGACTGCGTACCAGAAGCGGAAACTTCTGCAGTGAGCCTGAGTAAGTACCAAAGTATTCTGAGTCGTACACCAGAGACGGCTCTGCATAGGTCACATTGACATCGCATTGGCTCAACTCGTAGCGGAGCGATTGCGCCAGGCCGCGCACAGCGCTGCGCGACGCAATGTAACCGGCTGCGGCGAAACTGATATTGACCGCCGGCGAACCGACAAAGACGATGTGGCCGCGATTGCGTGCGATCATCGGGCCGAGAAAAGCGCGGGTCAGGAAGAATCCGGCATAGCAGGTACTCTCAATGTGGGTTACGATGTTGTCGTCGTCGGCTTGACTCATGCCCAGCAGCAGTCCGGCACCGGTGCTGTTGACGAGGATGTCGGGCAGGCCGATGTCGGTTGTGATTTGGGCGGCAACCTCCTGAACCGCTGTTGCGCTGCCCAAATCGGCCGAAAAAACGGACACAGCTGTGCCGTGTTGCCTGTGGACCGCTGCGGCTGCGGCATCCAGCTTGCCTTGTTGGCGGGCCAGCAAGACGATGCGACCTGCGCCGCGTTCAGCTAAGGCATGGGCCGTTCCCAAACCGATGCCGGAACTGCCGCCGGCGATAACGACGATACGGTTTTCTATTTTCATCACGTTTTCCAGAATGAAGATAGCGCCGCTTTACGGCGACGGCTGCTCGTGTTGACGACAGTATAGGTGTTTTTCGGCCGAATCTCAACTCGACTTCATCCCTGTCAGCCGATGGTATGCACGTGGTTGGTCGTTAGCCGCCTCGTTTGCCATGGGATTTGGGCAAACTGCCCAAATTGAACCGATTCGTTATTGACATCCGAAACGTTTCGGATTACACTGTAAAGTATCCGAAACGTTTCGGATAACGAATTAGCAGGTCCGATTGATTCCACAGGATGTGTTGTGGCTGCAAACCTCAAGGACATTGCCCGAGAAGCTGGTGTCTCCGTCACAACTGCCTCGCGTGCCCTGAACGGCTATAGTGATGTCGCAGAGGAGACACGGCGCAAGATTGAACGGGTCGCAGAAGCATTGGGCTACGAACCCAATACGACTGCGCGAAACTTGCAGCGGCGTCGCACGGATACGATCGGTCTTATCCTGCCGCTCTCGACGGAACTGCGTTTCTCAGATCCCTTCTTCAGCCATTTCCTGACCGGTGTCGTCGAGGAGACGGCGTCCCGAGCTTATAATCTCAACGTCTCTACCAGTTCGCACGAAGTCGAACACCAGACCTATTTGCGCCTCATTCGCAGTCGGCGCTTTGACGGGTTTATCGTGGTGCGTACGATGCGCGAGGATGTGCGCATTAATTTGTTGCGCGAACACGACATTCCGTTCGTCGCTTTCGGCCGAACCGAAAATGACAATGATTTTCATCTGGTTGATGATGACGGCTATGCCGCTATGCGGCTGATTGTCGACCATCTCGTTTCTCTGGGACACAAGCGGTTTGCCTGTGTCTCCGAACCGCTTTATCTTACCAAAGCCTACCATCGTGTACAGGGATTCATTGATGGGTTGCGTGCTCACAATTTGCCTGTGAACGACGATATGATTATTGAGACGCTGTTCCGCCAGCCTTCCGGACAAGCAGCTGCGGCGCAATTATTGGATCGACCTGTGCCGCCAACCGCCATCGTGGCTGTCAATGATCTGTTGGCTATTGGCGCCGTCGCTGAGGCACAAGAGCGCGGGCTGCGCGTCGGACATGACGTGAGCACTACGGGATATGATGATATTTTGCTGTCCCGCTACGTCACTCCTCCGCTGACGACAATTCATCAATCTGCCCGCCATATGGGCAAAATGGTCAGCAAAATGCTCCTGCAATTGATCAATCATGAACCGATTGAGGAAAAACAAATCATTTTGAGTTCGACATTGGTCGTGCGCCAATCCAGTGGCCCCTGTCCTTGATCTGCCGGCCAAAGGATATGTAACCGCCAAGGAGGTGCTTGATATCGTATACAAGACATGCATTGAATTATCGGAGTAAATGCCAATGAGGTGAGGCTGCAGGAGCCAAATTACCTCGCAAACCAAATCACAAGGAGAAGAAAATGTCCAAATATCTGAAGTTACTGGCGCTGGTACTGATCATGATAATGGTGCTGGCAGCCTGTGGAACCGATTCGGCCGAACCAACGCAAGAGGATACGACAACAACGGAAACAGACACATCGGCCGATGATGAGGCGATGGCCGATGACGAAGCGATGGCTGACGACGAAGCGATGGCTGACGACGAAGCGATGGCTGACGACGAAGCGATGGCCGATGATGAAATGATGGCCGACGCTGTCTTTTTCTCCACGCAATTCGGGCCAATTGAAGAACAGGAAAAATTCCGCGCCATTCTGCAACAAGGCGGCTTTGATGTGAATGCCTCCGAAGAAGGGCCGTTGATCGACCTCGTGCTGGCCGGTGCCCAATCCGGTAGTGGCGAAATCGATGTCATTGGTGCGTTGCACGGCACATTCCCGCCCCTCCAGCGCGAGGATGCGATGATGAACTTAATCGACATCGCGGATGATCTTTCTGCAGATCGTGATATCGCCCCCGCTTTCCTGGAAACCGGCTTGCTGGGAACAGATGATTTCTTGTACTACGTTCCGTGGATGCAGGCCACCTACATCATGGGTGCCAATGTTGCAGCGCTGGACTATCTGCCTGATGGTGCTGATGTCAACGCACTGACCTGGGAACAACTCGGTGAATGGTGCCAAAACCTGCTCGAAGGAACCGGTGAAACCAAATGTGGTCTGCCGCATGCTGGTTTGTTCCATCGTTTCCTGGAAGGCTACATGTGGCCGTCTTTCACAGGCGGTATGGTGACTGAGTTCAACAGCCCTGAGGCTGTGGCAATGATGGAGTGGGCACGCGACTCACTGTGGCCGACCATCCATCCCGAGTCGATCAATTACGAGTTCATGCAAGAACCGTTGTTGTCGGATGAGGTTTGGGTAGCATTTGACCATACAGCCCGTCTGCTGGATGCGTACAATGCCGAACCTGACAAATTCATCGCTTTCCCGGCTCCGGCTGGTCCTGGTGGAAGGGGCTTTATGCCTGTGGTCGTTGGGCTTGGTATTCCGGCTGATGCACCCCATCCTGAAGCGGGTGCTGAGTTGATCGAGTACCTGACACGGCCCGACGTGCAAGGCATGATTCTGAATGAGCTTGGTTTCTTCCCGGTTGTAGACGGTGTTGATACGTCCAACATGCCGCCCGGCATCGCCATTGAAGCAGCGGCCGTGTCGGCGCAAGCGAATGCTTCCGATGCATTGCCCGCACTGTTGCCGGTCGGTTTAGGTGAGCGCGGCGGTGAAATCAATCAGATTTTTAAGAATGCCTTCGACCGCATCGTATTGGAAGGCGAAGACATTCAATCTGTATTGGACGAAGAAGCAGCCAATCTGCAAGCATTGCTAGACGAGACAGGTGCTCCGTGCTGGGCACCTGACCCATCCAGCAGCGGACCATGCCAGATTAGCAATTAGGTTTTTTAGACGGCGGGATGTACTTGTCAGTGCATCCCGCTTTTCTTTTAAGCTAAGGAGTCTGTGATATGAGTACAAATCAACAGGCGCGACAAAAGAAGAAATACAATTGGGCTCCCTATGTATTGATTTTGCCGTCACTGGTCTACCTTGCCGTCTTTTTTGCTTGGCCGATGGTTCGTGGCTTAACACTGGCTGTATGGAATGATGAGGCAAATCTGATTTTGCAGGTAGAAGCATCCCAGAATAGTGACGAAGCCGGCAAGCTACCACAGGGAACGGCTGTTGCCATTCTGGATCAGCAGGGGAATGAGGTTCCGGTTGACGAACTTGATGAAGGCAATCTACAAACGGAAATTTGGTATCAAATAACCGGTTTGGGTACGGATGGCGCGCCGATTAGCGGATGGGTGCCTGAGGCTCGTATCCGTGTACGGGAAGAAAACGACGCCGGTACGCCTACCGGTGGTTCTGTGCGCACTAAATTGGGCAGTGATGCCGATCCTTTGACTACAATTTACGCTGCTGAGAATGAAGCCAGTGAAATCGTCGGACAGTTGGAAGCACGCACCGAGGTCACCATTGATGGTCTTACTGTGCTGGAAGTTTGGTACCTGGTCAGAGGTGTTGACGAAGATGGTACAACTGTTGAGGGTTGGTCGCCGTCCCGCTACATTCAGGTTTTTGAAGAAGGCACCAATGGACGCGTTGATCGCGGTAATTCAGGTGCATTGACGAGCGAATATGTTCAGAAAATGGTCAACGACCGCTTTTTCTGGCCGGCGTTGGGTACAACGTTGTTGCTGATGGTGTTGATCATTCCGATCCAGTTTATTTTGGCGATCATCATGGCGTTGGTGATTCAGGCCAATTTGAAGGGTCAGGGTCTGTTCCTCTATGTGTTTGCCATTCCGCTTGCAGCTTCTGATCTTGCCGTTGGTATTGTCTGGTTTTCGATCTTTACGACCAACGGCTATCTGAATACGATTTTGCAGGGTCTGGGAATTATCGACGCGCCAGTGACCTACCTTTCGGCCGAAACGCGTTACTGGATCATCATTGCCATTGTGTTGGCAGAAGTATGGCGGGCGACATCCATCGTGATGGTCATTGTCGTCTCCGGGCTGCAAGCGATTTCTTCCGAAGTACTGGAAGCGGCAGAGTTGTTTGGTGCCGGTTTGTGGCAGCGGTTGCGGCATGTCATTCTGCCACTCTTGAAACCCAGCTTACAGGTGGCGTTGATCTTACGCACGATTCTCGCACTGCAAGTATTTGCCGTCGTAGTCGCGTTGAGCGGTGGCGATATCGTCACGGTGCTGGCGCGCGAGACGTATCGACAATACTTTGATTTCCGCAATTTGAACGTAGCGGCATCATTTGCCGGGTTCATTTTGCTGATCTCGATGGTTAGCGCCGTGTTCTACCTGCGCACCATTCGCACACAAGAGGAGGTTGGAGCATGACAGTCACTACTCAGAAAACGACACAACCTGCTCAGGCATCGGCCGAAGTCAAGGCCATTCATCGCAAAATGCTGCGCCGCCGCAGACTGAGCAAAGGCTTTACGTATCTGGTTGCCATCTTGATTCTGCTTTGGATCGTCGTACCCATTTGGTTCATCGGTTCCATGGCACTAACCACGCCCGCAAACGTGCGTGCCTATCCCAAAGGGGTGCTGCCCTTCATCGAATTCTCGCTGGAAACGATGCGATTCTTCCTGAGTTCGGAAGGAATCGTTCCCGGCATCATCAACAGCGTCACCGTTGCTGTCATTACGTTGGTGTTGTCTACGATAATTGCTGCGCCAGCCGGATATGCGATTTCACGATATATCTTCAAGGGTCGCGACACTTACAGACTATCTGTATTGATGGTCCGTGCCTTTCCCATCGTCGTGCTGGCGATTCCATTGGTCGTGGTCTTTATCAATTTCGGCATCTTCGACAGCATCTACAGTTTGGCGTTAATGCATACAGCACTAACTCTGCCGACGACAATTCTAATTATTGGCAGTGTTTTTGCCAGTGTGCCCTATGAATTGGAGGAAGCTGCAAAAGTTTTCGGCTGCACGCCGATTCAGGCTTTTAGACAGGTCGTTTTGCCGCTGGTGCTTCCGGGTATTGCCGCAGCAGCAATATTCACGTTTGTCATGTCCTGGAACGAAGTGTTTGCAGCCAGCGTGCTGACTATTCAAAATCGTACTTTGCCGGCGCAGGTATTCAACACACTGAGTCAGTCGTCGCAAGCATATCAATTTGCCGGGGCGTTTTTCATGTTGATTCCGTCGATGATCTTCATCTTCTTCATCCGGCGTTATCTGTTCAACATGTGGGGCCAGGTTTCGAAATAGGAGAGAGGAAATGGCTGATATCAAGATTGAAAACGTTACGAAACGATTTGGCGATTTTATCGCCGTTGATGATGCGACGCTGACGATCAGGGAGAACGAATTTGTCGTACTGCTCGGCCCAAGTGGTTGTGGAAAGACAACCTTGCTGCGTGCTGTTGCAGGTTTGGGTATGGCGGATGAGGGACGAATCAGAATCGGCGACCGCGATGTGACATACCTGCCACCACGCGATCGCAATATCTCGATGGTGTTTCAAAGCTATGCCATTTTTCCACACATGAAAGTGTCAGACAACATCGCTTTTGGATTGAAGATGCGTAAAACTGATCCAAAACTGATCGATAAGCGTGTCAAACAATCGGCCGAAATGATGCACATCGAAGGCATGCTCGATCGCTATCCGAGCAAGATGAGCGGTGGCCAGCGGCAGCGCGTTGCCGTGGCCCGTGCGCTGGCAATGGACGCAGAAGTGCTTCTGATGGACGAACCGTTGAGTAATCTCGATGCGTTGCTGCGCCTGGAAATGCGTGCTGAATTGAAAAAACTGCTCGCCGACATCAATGCCACGACGATCTACGTGACACACGACCAGATCGAAGCGTTGAGCATGGGCGACCGCATTGCTGTCATGAAAGACGGCATCATCCAGCAGTGCGATGCACCCGGCGTTGTCTACGACATGCCGTCGAACAAATTTGTCGGTGGCTTTATCGGCAACCCGCCGATGAACTTCATGACCGGACAAATCCGGCAAGACGGTGACCAGGTAAGGGTAAACATCGGCGACTTCTCGCTCACGCCTGCACCTGCGATGCAGCCACTTTTGCGCGACTACAACAAAGAGCAGATCATCATCGGCATTCGTGCCGAGAATATGGAGACATTCAATACGTCGACCGATGATGCCTTGAAAGTAAGCGTGCAGGTGGTGGAACCACTCGGTTCGCAGAACTTGCTCACCGTTAAAATCGGCGACGGCACTGTCAAAGTATCGACGCATCCCACTTTCCAGATTGCGCCGGATGAGGATGTCTGGCTACGCTTTCCGGCAGATAAAATCCGCTGGTTTGACCATGAGAGTGAAATGGCACTTTATCCGTAAACCATGTCTCCAACAACTGCGCATGTCATCAATCACACGCACTGGGATCGCGAGTGGTTTGTAACGTCGGTGTATACAAGTCGCTGGATTCCCGGCTTGATCGACAAGCTGGAGAAACTGGCCGCTGCCAACGACACGTTTAGGTTCTTGTTCGATGGGCAAACGCTTGTCATTGAAGATTTGCTGACAATCGCGCCTGATTATGCGGACAAGATACGCAGCATGGTCAGCACGGGCTGTCTCCAGATTGGGCCGTACTATTGTCAGCCGGACTGGAAGCTGACGGGTGGCGAGTTGTTGCTGCGCAATCTGATGTATGGGCAGGAGGATATCGGCCGATTCGGTGGCACCATGAAAACCGGCTGGATGGTCGACACATTCGGCCATATCAGCCAGTCACCACAGATTCACCGACTATTCGGCATTGATTCTGTCTTTGTCTGGCGCGGCGTCCCGGAACTGGAGCCATACTTCAACTGGTTTGGTGCAGACGGAAGTCAGCTACTGACCATCAACCTGTTTGGCGGTTATCGTAATCTGTACGGCGTCAGCCATGCGCCGGAGGTGGCTCTGCGTCGACTCAAAGCCGAAATCGACAAGCTGCGGCCGTTCTACCCAACGGCTGACATCCCGCTCTTTGACGGCTACGATCTGGAAGATAATCCCGAAGATCCGTTGCGCTTCTACGCAGAATTAGGCGGTTTGCCTTCCGACATAATGCTGCGCGAATCGACGCCTGCCGATTTTGTAGAAACAATACGGAGTAGAGCACTCGATCTGCCCGACATGGCGGGCGAACTCAATTCGGGCAAGTTTGGCGCAACATTCCCCGGTGTCTATTCGTCGCGCACCTATCTCAAGATCATGGCGCGTGATTGCGAGCATATGTTATTCCAGCTCTGCGAGCCGCTCGCTGTGATGGCATGGATGCATGGGCGTGAATTCAATGCAGCGCAGTACGAGTTCTGGGGCAGGATGCTGCTACAGAATGCGGTACACGATTGCATTTGCGGCGTGAGCATCGATCAGGTTCACGAAAAGATGGCGGTCAATTATCGTCAGGTATTCGACGGTGCAGCGGACGATGCACGTGTCAGCTTGGCGACTATCATGCGCGGCTTCGCGCCTGGCAGCTATGCCGTCAGCACCAATCCGTTTGCTGCGGATGAGTGGCAGGTCGCCGGCGATGAGCTGGTACATGTAACCACGCACGGTGTCGGCGTCTGGCCTGTCGTGGAACGCGTGCCGATCGCGACCAATCAGACTCCGATTGAGTCGTTTTCGTGGCGCAATGCGCATTACGAAGCGGTTGTGACTGAGGCCGGTACGGTGCAGGTGGGGGAGGGTGTTTTTGGCGAGTTGGTGGTTTCGGCCGAAAATGGCGACACATACTCCGACGAAATTGGCGCAACAGTTGGCAGCCTACAACGGACATCGGCAATCGAACTGATACAGAGCAGCGACCACCACGCCGTCGTTGCATTTGACGCTGCGTTGACGGTGGATGACATCGAGGTTAATGCAGCCATGCAACTGCTGTTTGACGAATCACCCCTCCTCAAATGGCACATCGATCTCGATTCATGCGGTACCAACCTGCGGGTTGAGATGATGTTCAAAACGGCGCTCACCGGCAATATCTATGCCGGCATGCCGTTTGATACCGTGCAGCGGCCAACCGTTGACGATTCACTGTTGCCACGTCAACTTCCACCGGAACTCTCTGCTGTCGTGTTGGGTCAACGAGAGTTGAATGCAGTTGAGATGTTCCCGTTTCACGATTACGTGGCTGTGTCGGATGAGGAAGCGACCGTGGCCGTTCTGGCGAAAGGATTGCGTGGCTATCGCATCGCCGGTGACGGCGACATTGTCCTGCCGTTACGCCGTTCCGTCGCATGGCTGACTGCTGCCAATCTAAGCAATCGGGTTGGCGATGCCGGCCCGTTTTTCTACGTTCCCGATGCGCGTTGCGAGCGCACTGTTCGTCACGAAGTGGCTTTATGCCTGGGTCAAACCACAGTTGAATCGATCCGGTTTCAGGCGTTGAACGCAGCGTACCAGAACCCGCCATTGATTGTCAGCAATCGCGCAAACGGATCGCGCCGCAGTTGGCAATTGTTGCAGGAAAACGTGCCGTTGAGTGCACTGACGATACGTGATGGGCAAGCCCTTGCGCGATTCTACAACCCGCTACAGTCTGAACTGACGTTGAATCATGCGTATATGGCGTCGGATGTTTGGGGCAGCCCGCTTGGCGAAGCCGATCAGATTCGTGCGAAACAGATTATGACTGTGCAGATTGAATCGGATGTTGTTCCATCACGCACAATCGGCGACGATTCGGCGTTGTTTGCTGCTGAGTTACCTGCCTGGCGAGTAGGGATTAACAAAGGCCAACCTGATCGGGCGATCCTGGCTGAATTGGCGGTCAGAGTGGACGAAATGGGGGAGCAAATTGCATTATTGGAGCAGGAATCGGCCGAAACGACCGGCGATGATCTGCTTCGACTGCAACACCGCATCTATGCCTTGAAGCGCGAACGGCTGGAGTTTCAACTGTCGCTACTGCTCAATCAACGCAAGCTCGAACAGGCCGGAACCCCATCGACTACTTACTTGTTCGAGCTTGACCCGGAAATCGCCGAGCTGACGCTTGGCCTGAACCAAATGCGCATCAAGCGGCGCATCTTTGACTACGTCGTGGAGGCGTTGCGGGATGAAGGGTGAAGGTAAAGAGGAACCTTGTTTCGCGGATCGGGAGCGGCATGTGCAGACGTTGGTCGATGCCGCGATTGCAGCAGCGAATCCGCAGCGCCTGGTAGCAGCGCAGATTGCGCCAACCGGTGATTCCGTCCGAGTTGCCGATCAGCGATTTTCTCCGGAGCGCATATTTATCGTTAGCGTGGGCAAGGCGGCGATTGCCATGGCGCTGGCCGCTGCTGATCAACTCGGCGACCGCTTGACGGCCGGTATTGTCATCAGTAAACCAGATACAAGCCCGGCATTGCCTGCCGCGCTGCAATACTTTCAGGGCAGCCATCCCGTTCCTTCGTCGCTGAGCATTGATGCAACGCTGGCGGTGCGCCATCTACTGACGGAAACACAAGCAGACGATCTCGTCATCTGCTTGATTTCGGGCGGTGCATCGGCGCTGTTGACCAGCCCTGTTTTGTCATTGGCCCAGTGGCGCACGCTCAACCGGGCGTTGCTCTTCAGCGGCTGTACGATCAATGAGGTCAATACGCTGCGGCAGCAGTTCGACAGCGTCAAGGGTGGGGGTATGGCCGAATGGGCGTCGCCCGCCCCGTGCGTCACGTTGATACTCAGTGATGTGATCGGCAATCGCATTGAGCATATCGGCAGCGGCCCGACCGTGCCGACACAGCGCGACGCACAGCAGGCACGTGCTATTCTGAACCAATACGATATGTGGTCGCGCCTCGACCAGGATACGATTGAAGCTGTGAAACGCAATTTGCGGGACTCGGCCGAAAAACCCCCATTGCCAATCGAACCGGTCAACGTGATCATTGGCGACATCACCGTTGCCGTGGCAGCCGCCGCCAAATGTGCGGAGGAAATGGGTTTCGAGTCGACAATTGTCAGCACGACGTTGACCGGAGAAGCAAGCGAAATCGGCCGAATGGCTGCCAGTCAGGCGCAAACATGCGCTCCCAACCGCTGCTTGATCTGGGGTGGCGAAAGTACGGTCACAGTCAGCGGTACAGGCTTAGGTGGACGCAATCAGGAGATGGCGCTGTCGGCTGCGCTGGCGCTGGACCGTGTACCCAACGTCCTCGTCGCTGCTTTCTCGACTGATGCCGAAGACGGACCGACGCCGGTCGCCGGCGCATGGGTTGACGGCGAGACAGTGCAGTTGGGTGCTGAAAAGGGCATGATTGCCGCCAAGTATCTGGAAAACAACGATAGTTATCACTTTTTTGCAACGATAGGACGGGGCCACATTTCGGCCGAAAGAGGCACGAACGTCAACGACATTCTCCTCATCCTCACCTATGAATGACATGATTCGCAATCACCTGACATTTCTCTATGGCGCAGAAACTGCCGCTGATGTGCTGCCGCGCCTGGAGGCGTTGCTGACACGCTACCGCGGCAAATTGGCGTTCGATCATGATAAAGCAGCGTTTTTTGATGAACGCGATGCCGTTTTGATTACCTATGGTGACATGGTGCAGGCGGAGGGGCAGGCACCGCTCGCCACCCTGGCCGCGTTTGCACAGCGCACGTTGTCGGGCGTGGTCAGCACCATTCATGTCCTGCCGTTTTATCCGTATACGTCTGACGACGGGTTTTCTGTTGTTGATTATCTGGCGGTCAACCCCGCGCTGGGCGATTGGGACGATGTGGCCCGTGTCGGCAACGGTTTTCGGTTGATGTTTGACGCGGTGATCAACCACATTTCGGCCGAATCCGCATGGTTCCAGGCTTTTCTGCGCGGTGAAGCGCCCTATACAGATTACTTTACCGTTGTCGAACCGGGCACCGATCTCAGCGCTGTCTTTCGTCCGCGCACACTGCCGCTGCTCACACCAGCCGAGACGCCATCGGGCACAAAATATGTCTGGACGACTTTCAGCGCCGATCAGATCGATCTCAACTACGCATCACCGGATGTCATGCTGGCTATCATCGACGTGTTGTTGTCGTATGTCGCACATGGTGCCGATTTGATTCGGCTCGACGCAATCGGCTTTATGTGGAAGGAAATCGGCACGAGTTGTATCCATCTCCCGCAAGCGCACGCCGCCATCCAGCTGATACGGGCTGTACTCGATGTCGTTGCGCCGGCCACGATTCTGGTTACTGAAACCAACGTGCCGCATCGCGATAACATTTCCTACTTTGGTAACGGCACAAACGAAGCGCAGATGGTCTACAATTTCACATTGCCGCCGTTGACGTTGCACAGTTTTCACACGGGCGACGCGACTGTGTTGTCACGCTGGGCGGCAACGTTGGACACGCCATCTGATCGTGCCACGTACTTCAATTTCCTGGCATCGCATGACGGCATTGGTGTTACGCCTGCGCGTGGCCTGTTAAGCTCATCCGAGATTGATGCGCTGGCGCAACGGGTGCAGGCGCTGGGTGGCTTCGTCTCATTCAAGACGAATTCGGACGGGTCACAAAGCGCGTATGAGTTGAATATAAATTACCTGGATGCCCTGGGTAGGCCGGGGGAGCAGGTTTCGGCCGATTATCTTGCCCGCCGTTTTCTGGCCGCACAAGCCGTCATGTTGGCGCTGCGTGGTGTGCCGGGCATCTATTTCCACAGTCTGTTTGGCTCTCAAGGCTGGCCGGAAGGCGTGGCCGAGACCGGTCGTGCTCGCACCATCAATCGCGAAAAACTACGCCTGGCTCAAATCGAAGCGGCACTGGCGACCGCCGGCTCCTTACGTCAACGCGTATACGACGGGTTTTGCCGGTTGCTGCGTGCCCGTTCGGCCGATAGAGCGTTCCATCCCAACGGTGGTCAGCGTATTCTCACGCTCGATCCGGCCCTGTTTGCCGTTGAGCGGTCAGCGCCTGATGGGTCGTCACGCGTGTTGTGTTTACAGAATGTGTCGGATGAGGCGGTGATCGTTTCGGCCGAATCTGGTACCGACTTGCTCAGCAACCGGCATCACATGGGCGGCAAATTATCTGTACCACCTTACGGCATAGTGTGGCTGAAACTACCGCTCACATAGAATGCAACAAACAAATCACGATGAATATTGGCTTTATTTCGACACGATTGGCAGGCACGGACGGCGTTTCCCTCGAAACAGCCAAATTGGCAGCCGTTTTGCGCCGGATGGGACATACAGTTTTTTATTGTGCGGGCGAATTGGATGGCGCTGTGCCGGGATTGGAAGTTCCGGAACTGCATTTTGAGGATGCGGACGCCAGAATGTTGCATGATCGGGCGTTTGTGGCGCGTGAATCGGCCGAAACCCTGATCCCGGATATCGGCCGACGCGCTGCGCAACTAAAACAACCGCTCGCACGCTTTCTCGACGACTTCCAGATTGACTATGTCATCGTCCAGAATGCTTTTGCCATTCCCATGCAACTGCCGTTGGCGCAGGCCCTGACCGACCTGCTGGCCGAGCGTGCTTTACCCGCGCTGGCGCACAACCACGATTATTACTGGGAGCGCGACCGTTTCCAGCACAGCGACATCGGCGCATTCCTCGACCGCTATTTTCCACCCGATTTGCTCAATCTGCGTTACGCCTGCATCAATTCGCTGGCCCAAACCGCGTTGCGCGAACGACGCAATCTGGGCAGCATTCTCATTCCCAATGTCTTTGATTTCGAGACGCCGCCGCCCGGAATCGACGCATACAATGCTGATTTTCGGCAGGCAATTGGCATTGCTGACACCGATTGGCTGATTCTACAGCCGACGCGTGTGGTGCCGCGCAAAGGGATTGAGCTGGCTGTTGAGTTGGTGGCCGGACTCAACGATCCACGTGCCAAACTGGTCATCACCCATCACGCCGGTGATGAAGGGCCGGCCTATTTGCATGCGCTGCAAGCACAAGCAGCAGCGGCAGGCGTTGACTTGCTCTACGTTGCCGATCAGATTGACGATGTGCGCCGTTCGGCCGAAAACGGCAGCAAAATCTACTCACTTTGGGATGCGTATCCACACGCGGATTTCGTGACGTACCCCAGTTTGATTGAAGGATTTGGCAATGCCTTAATCGAAACGGTCTACTTCAAGGTTCCGGCGCTGGTCAATCGATACGCGGTCTATTCGGCCGATATTGGACCAAAAGGATTCCAGTTTGTCGAAATAGACGGCATCGTAACCGAGGAAGCTGTTGCTATGGTCAAGGAATGGTTGGAGACGCCACAGCTAACCGAGCCACTGGTCGAACGCAACTACGAACTGGGTCTCGAACATTATTCGTTTCAGGCGCTACGGACGTTACTTTCGGCCGAACTACAGATTATTGGCGGCGATCATCAGCGCTAAAGCAATGAACGCGCCGCAAAATAGCCACACATCCCGTGCACACCGCCGCCCGGCGGCGTCGCTGACGAGCACAGATAAACGTGCTCCAGCGGCGTGCTGTACGGATTGATCCGCGCCACCGGTCGCGTAAACAGTTGCCGTAAATCCTGAATCCCGCCGTTGATATCACCACCCACATAATTGGGATTGTAGCGTTCATACGCCTGCGTCGTCATCGTGTGGCGCGCCAACACAATGTCGCCAAAACCCGGCGCAAACCGTTCCATCTGCTGTTCGATGGCTTGCGTCATATCCTCTGTCGAACCGTTCGGCACGTGACAATACGCCCAGCCCGTGTGCTTTCCCGCTGGCGCACGCGTAGCGTCAAACAGAGTTTGCTGCACGACGATTATGTACGGGGTTGCCGACGGCGGGCCGTGCCACATGGCACGTTCAGAATTGACCATGTCACCGAGCAGCGGGCCGAGATGGACAGTTCCGGCGCGTCGTGGTGCGACTGCACGCCAGGGAATCGGCTCGCTCAATGCCCAATCAACTTTGAACACGCCTGGGCCATATCGATAGCGTTGCAAACGCCGTTCATAGCCGCCCGGTAACCGATTGCCGGCCATATGCAGGAATTGACGCGGGGTAATATCGAGAAATGTGGCGCGAGCAGGGGGCAGATCGCCTAGGTCTGCGATCCATTGACCGGTGACGATCTCGCCGCCCAGACTGTGAAGATAAGCGGCTAAGGCGTTGGCCAGATTCTGGCTGCCGCCGCGTGGCAGCGGCCAGCCCACGGCGTGACCGAGGATGCCGAGCATCAGACCGAATGCCGCTGTGGCGGCCTTGTCGAGCGGCATGATGCTGTGCGCAGCTAATCCGGCGAAGAGCGCTTGTGCGCGGTCGTGCTTGAAATAGCGACGGGCGAGTTTTTCGGCCGAAAACAACGCCTTTAATCCGAATCGCGCCATGGCCAACGGATAACGTGGTAGTCGCAGCGGCCCCAGAAACGCATGCACGATCTTGTCGTAATCGCGCACAAACGGCGCCATTAGCCGCACGTATGCTGCACCGTCTGCGCCGAGTGTGGCTGCTGTCGCGTCTAGTGATCGATGCAGCGCCGCCGCCGACCCATCATCAAACGGGTGCGCCAGTGGGATGTCCGGTTGAATCCATTCGAGGCCGTAATCGGCCAGGGGCAGACTGTGGAAGAATGGCGATCCCATGCCGAGTGGGTGGATGGCGGAGCAGATGTCGTGTGTGAAGCCCGGTAGCGTCAATTCGGCCGAACGCATACCGCCGCCGACCGTTTCCGCACCTTCGATGACGACAACCGATTGTCCTGCCTGCGCCAGCGTAATCGCCGCCGCCAGGCCGTTTGGTCCTGAGCCGACTATGACTGCATCATACATCAACGTGTCACGATTCCGTTATACCGCGCTGTGTTTGTGCGAAATGGAGTGATTCAGCGCTGATCGGTGGTGTGAATTGTGCCACACATTGACCGTATGCGGCCACATCAGATCAAGGACAACCGCGATCTCATTTTGTCAGGTGTCTCGCTCGTCTCTTTCGATTGTGTAGAGTTGAAAGGGTCCTATTTCGTCGCGTCCCTCTTTTTCGAACGTCATACCGATTTTCTCGGCAACGCGGATCGACGCCGTATTTTCTGCGTCAATCAAACTTACCAGCCGAGACAGGTTCAACTGGTAAAAGCCATAATCGCGTATCGCCTGCGCCGCTTCGGTGGCCAAACCCAATCCCCAATACGCCTGATCGATCAGGTAAGCGATCTCAACCTCTAACTGTCCATCGATTGTCCAGGGAAGTAGGCCACATCGGCCGATAAACCGGCCATTTTCCTTCAATACCGTTGCCCACAATCCCAGCTCCGGATGGCGTGGATGCCCATTGCGAAACCAGTCCAATTCTTCTTGCGTTTCCTCAACGGTTTGCGGCGCGTCCGGAATGTAGCGGCTTATATCCGGATTGCGGTAGAGTGCAAACAGGGCTTCAAGGTCGTCCTGGATTGGATGTCTGAGTTGCAGTCGGTTGGTTTCCAGAATAAGCATGTGAATTCCCTTCCGTACAATCGTTGGTGACCATTCGGACTTGAAGGATACGCGTTTTACCGCATTTCTCAATCTGCCGAATGTTGTAGATTGCGCTCGGTCATGCGCGCATGATGGCGTTAATTCGTTCTGATCACCGCCATAGTACCTATGACATATGACACCCGAAATTCGGCCGAAATACGCTGCAAAGCCCATTCCAGTTGCGGTACAATGGACGGAGTTGCCCATAGCGAAGGATCACTGATGCACTGCAACCAACTTCCCAACTATCCAACTAACAAACTACTACATTCTGGAGCCATGCCATGACTGAAATGACCGGCGGCGAACTGCTGTTACGCGCATTACACGCCGAAGACATCCAACACATCCACGCCATCACCGATGGCACCTACATGATCTTTCTCGAAGCACTCGAACGCCTCGGCAACGAATTTGGTATGACTCTTATCGTGCCGCGTCACGAGGCCGCCGCCGCCCATGCTGCAGAAGGGTACGCTCGCGTCACCGGCAAGCCGGGCATCGTCATGGCCTGCGCCGGTCCGGGAGCGGCCAATCTGCTTTCCGGCGTCATTTGCGCACAGGCGGAAGGCGTCCCATTAGTCGCCATCACGACCATACGGCGCAGTGATGTCAGCGATAACTACCGCCACATGGGCGGCACACAGTCGCCGGACCACGTCGCGCTGTTCCGCAATGCGGTCAAATGGGCGGGCCGCGTCGATCATTGGCAGCGCATTCCCGACATGGTGCGCCATGCGTTCCGCGTCGCCACCTCCGGCGCGCCGGGGCCGGTTTACCTGGCCATCACGGAAGACGCACTCAATGCGCGCGGCGATGCATCCGGCATCAAGTTCTGGTCGCCGGAGCGTTATCGCATCACACAGCCGGCCGCCGCTCCGTCCGATCTCGTACAACAGGCGGCTGAGAAGCTTGTTTCGGCCGATTTTATCAACATCCATTGCGGCGGTGGCGCGACCCGTTCGGGCGCAGGCGATATCATTCTCGAACTGGCCGAATACCTCGGCGCAGCGGTGACGTGCAACATCAGCGCACGCGGCATCATTCCCGAAACACATCCGCAATTCTTCGCCCCACTTTCACAGGCCAATTTTGCTGCACATCTGATGGCTGACAGCCTATTGGCGGTCGGCACGCGGTTTGGTGAATTGGCAATGTGGGGGAAAGTGCCTGCATGGCGCGATCCCGATCAGCAGTTTACCGTCCAAATCGACAGCGAACCGACCAATATCGGCGTCAATCGGCCGATTAATCTCGGCCTCATCGGTGACGCACGTACCGTCGCCAAACAAATTCTCGATGCTGTCAAGCAACTGACTGAACCGCGCCCACCGCATCAAAACCTGATGATGCTGCGCCACATGCAAAACCAGTGGCAGGAAAAACTGGACGCCATCACAGCTGATCGCGACCGTTCACCGATGGTCAGCGGCCAACTGGTCGAAGTCTGCAACGAAGTTTTCCCGGACGATGCCATCGTCGCTTTCGACGGCGGCAATACCGTGATGTGGCTGCAAAACTACATCAAACCGAAGATGCAGCGATCGGTGTTGTACACAGCCAATTTCGGCTATCTCGGCACCGGCTTGCCTTACGCACTGGGCGCGAAACTGGCTGCACCAGAGAGACCGGTGTTCTGCGTGTCGGGTGACAGCGCATTTGGTTTCAATATTCAGGAACTGGAATCGGCCGTGCGCACCAACTTGCCTGTCGTTGCCATCGTCGCTGTCGACGGGGCATACGGCATGGAAAAGACGGCGCAGCAACGCGTTTTCGGCCGAGAAGCGCCGTGGTTCATGCACGACCACGCACCCGTTCGCTACGACAAAGTTGCCGAAGCGATGGGCTGTTACGGCGAATGCGTCAGCACGGCCAACGAACTCGGCCCGGCCATTGAACGCGCCATGGCGTCCGGCAAACCGGCCGTCATTCACGCTTACGTCGATCCTGAAGCCAACGTCACGCCACCGGGCAGCGACCTCTGGGCGGCGGCGCGTTCCGGAAACTTCAAGATGTAAGGAGAGGATAGAGTCGGAAGATAGAGGAGCACTTTCTTCCTCTTTCTCTACACTCTATCACTATACTATGCGCACTATGTATCTCGACCTCGACCCGGCGCGTATCGTCTTGACGCGTGTGTTGGGTAAAGTGTGGCGTGGTGCGTATTTTGCCCGCACGTCGCCGTTGCATCTGGTTGAGATGGCTGATCCGCCGCTGGATTCGGCCGAATTTGTGCGGGTGCGCAACCGGTTGTGCGGCATCTGCGGCAGCGACCTGCATCAATTGTTTGTCGATGCCGGGTTGGATGTCGCGCCTGTGGCATTACCGTCCAATGAGCGCATCTATCTCGGTCACGAGATGGTTGGCGAAGTGGTCGAAGTGGGCGCAAATGTGATCAATTTTCAGGTCGGGGATCGGGTTGTGCGTTGGGGCCGGGCGGATGATTGTCTGGCGCGGGGTTCGGCCGAATTGTGTCCTGCATGCAAACGCGGTCATCGCGTACTGTGCCAACGCGCATCCGAACCACGCGATTTCAAGCCGGTCGGCGGCGGATTCGGCGATAGCTTCATCACACCCGCATCCAGTTTGGTCAAAGTACTGCCCGAACTGAGCGACGAACAGGCGATTTTCACGGAACCGTGCGCCGTTGCGATTCATGCTGCCTGGCGACGCATCCCGAACCCTGGCGAAAAAGTGCTTGTCATTGGCATGGGTACAATCGGTTTCCTGTTGGTACAAGCGATCCGTGCGTTACAACCCGACTGTTTGATTACAGCAGTGGCTCAGTTTGACTGGCAAGCTGAGCTGGCACGCGAACTCGGCGCAGACGATGTGTTCATGGCGCATGAAGACGGCTACGCTGTCGTCGGATCGCGCACGAACGCGCAAGTGTACACGGGACGCGGCAATAATCGCATGCTACTTGGCGGCTACGATGTGACGTTTGACGTCGTCGGCATCGAAGCCACGCTCAACAATGCCCTGCGCTGGACGCGGGCGGGCGGCGATGTCGTCATCGTCGGCGTCAATTTGCACCGCATGAAGCTCGACGTGACACCAATTTGGTATCAAGAAGTCAATTTGCTTGGCGCAATTGGTCATGATGTGGTCGAATGGGCTGGGGAGCCGGTTTCGACATTTGATCTGGCGCAACGTTGGATGCGCGACGGCCTATTGCGCGTGGAGCCATTGCTCACGCATACGTTCGCGCTCGACGATTATCGCGAGGCGTTTGCGGTGGCCATCGACAAAGCCAACTCGCGCTCGATCAAAGTCGCATTTACCCTGTAGGACGGATTGTCAATCCGTTCCACAGAAAGAGTGGAGGGAACATGGCAGCGACAACTCAACCCAAGTCCACCCGGCGCGAGCGCTGGTCGTGGTACATGTACGATTTTGGCAACTCGGCTTATGCAGCAGTTGTGTTGCTCGCCGTTTATTCGGCCTATTTTCAAGGTGAAGTGGTCGGCGGCCCGGAGGGAACACGGCTATGGGGCATTGCGGTCTTTATCGCCATGCTCGTCGTCGCCGTTTCGTCGCCGTTTCTCGGCGCCATTGCCGACTATTCCGGAGCCAAGAAGCGCTTTCTGTTCTTCTTCACATCATTGGCCGTTGTCTTTACATCCTTGCTTTTTTTCGCCACGCCCGGTGCGGTCTTTATCGGCATGCTGTTTTTCATTCTGGCAGAGATCGGTTATCGTGCGGCGCAGGTTTTTTACAATGGCTTGTTACCGGAAATCGCAGATCAGGATGAAATGGGGCACATTTCGGGTAATGGTTGGGCGATTGGCACGGCAGGCGGCGTGATTTGTCTGCTCCTGATTTTGCCGTTGGTCGTCGTGATTGGCGGCACGTTGATCGTGCGCTTTTCACTGGTGATTACGGCCGTGTTCTTTGCCGTTTCGGCGATCCCGATCTTTTTGTGGTTGCCGGAACGCGCCAAACCAAAGCCGATTCCGGCAGGCGATAATTCCTGGACGATTGCGATCAAGCAGTTGAAACACACGATTCGCACGGCGGGCGGCTTCAAAGAGTTCCTCAAGTTCATGCTGGCGTTCATCATCTACAACGATGGTGTTATTATGGCGCTCGATTTTGCAGCGATCATCGGCGCGGTGCTGTTTGGCATGGAGCAGGAGCAGTTGATTATTTTTGTAATCGTGGTGCAGATTACCAATGTGATTGGTGCGTATGGTTTCGGCCGAGCTGTGGATCGATTCCGTGGCAAACCGACGCTGATTCTATCTCTGTTGTTGATGATTGTCGTGATCATCGCGATGTACTTTACGCAGACGATGGCCGGTTTCTTCGTCGTCGGTGCAATTGCGGGTATCGCGATGGCTGGTATCCAGTCGGTCAGCCGTACGATGGTGGCGTTTTTTGCACCACCTGGTAAGAGTGCCGAATTTTACGGCCTGTTTGCATTTGCGGGTCGGACATCGTCGTTAATTGGACCGACGGTTTATGGTTTCATTGCCGCGGAAGTGGCGTTGTATTTGATCCGGCAGGGTGAGGGGGATTTGTTGGCAGAGCAAATCGGTCAGCGCTACGCGATTTTGTCGATTGCCGTGTTTTTGATCATTGGATTGATTGTGTTGCTATGGGTGGATGAGGATAAGGCACGGGTGGCGGCTCTGGTCGATGAGGCTGGAGAGGTTTAGGTGAGCACAGAAGCCAAGTTTTTCCAAAAAACTTGGCTTCTCGGCGCTAATGGGAGTCAAAAATGTCTGATTTGAAGGGAAAAGTTGCGCTGATTACAGGCGCGGGACGACTGAATGGGATCGGTGCGGCATCGGCAATGATTTTGGCGCAAGCTGGGGCGAACGTCGCTGTTAGCGATCTGTGTGCGGCGCCGTCGAATTTACCGCACGGTGGCAATCCGAATTGGGATGAGTTGGTCACTGTAGCCGACAGGATTGCCGAGCATGGTGTCAAGTCGCTGCCAGTCAAAGCGGACGTGACGGACAAGCAGCAGGTTGATGCAATGGTGCAGGCTGTGATGGAGCGTTTCGGCCGAATCGATATCCTCGTCAACAATGCCGGCGTGATCATCATGCCGCTGCCGGTACTGCAATTGCCGGAAGACGTCTGGCGCAAGACACTCGACATTAACGCGACCGGCACGTTTCTGTGTTGTCAGGCGGTGTTGCCGGGGATGATCGAGCGCGTTTTCGGCCGAATTGTCAACATGGCTTCCATCGCCGCCGTGCGCCCACGCATCTTCATGTCGGCTTACGCAGCCAGCAAAGCAGCCGTCATTGCGCTGACGCAGTCACTGGCACAGGAAGTCGGCGAATTTGGCATTACAGTCAACGCGATTTTGCCGGGCGACATTGACACGGGCATGAAGCAGTGGGGGATGCAGTTCGAATCGACGATGACGGGCAAGCAGTATGCCGATGTCGTCGGTGATTTGGAGTCGCGGATTCCGGTAGGCCGTATTGGAACGCCGCAGGATGTGGCGCAACTGGTGGCATTTTTGGTGTCTGATTCGGCCGAATTCATCACCGGTCAGGCTTACAATCTCACCGGTGGGCGCGAATTGACCTGAGTGAAACGTGGCAGAATCACTGTGATCTCGATTAACGGCAATTGACCTTGACACGGCAAATCGCTATAATGAGCAGCACAATATGACATAGAAGACGTTGAAAGAGACAAGTAAGATGTAATCGTTACAGAGAGTTCGTGGTAGGTGCAAACGGACACGAGAACCATCTGAAATCCACTCTGGAGTCGCTGCCGAGAACGAATTGATTCTGTTTCGCCTGGCTCTATTGAACGGGGCGACGAGCATCACAGAATGCTTATCACAAGGCAAGCCGGTCGCGCCCGCTATCGCGCATATGAGGTGATTTTCGGCCGAATTCGGTCAAACTTCACGAAGCCTGGTGGCACCACGAGCCCCCTCGTCCGGGTAAATTGACGAGGGGGCTTTTTTGATCCATTTGTACTGCAGAGATTTCAACTGCGTGCAAAACAGAGGCAGGTGGCAAATCTGTCGTACAACGGAGAGAGACATGTTGGACATCAATTTGATTCGTGAAAAACCTGAGTTCGTCAAAGCACAATTGGCACGCCGGGGTGAAACGGCGCCGATAGATGAGATTTTGACATTGGATACGCGACGCCGCGAAATTCTGGGCGAAGTGGAAGAGCTGCGACGCGAGCGCAATATTGTCAGCAAGCAAATTGGTCACTGGATCGGCAGAGCGAAGAAACTTGAGAAACAGTTGGGTAAGCTGGATGCCGATTCGGCCGAGGCACAAGCCGGACAAGCTGAATTGACTCAACTTGAGGCACAAGCCGAAACGACCAAAAACCATGCCGGAGAAATCGGCGACCGTATCGCCGTCCTCGATGACGAACTGCGCGACGTCGAAACGCGGTTCTATGAGTTGCAGAAATGGGTTCCCAACCTGCCGCATGTGACGACTCCTGACGGCGCTGATGAGAGCAGCAATATCTTCCATGAGCCGGCCGGTGCACCAATACCGACCTTCGACTTTGAACCGAAGGCGCACTGGGATTTAGGGCCGGAATTGAGCATTATCGACTTTGAGCGCGGTGTCAAACTGAGCGGCAGCCGCTTCTACCTGCTCAAAGGGTGGGGAGCGCGTTTACAGCGGGCGTTGATCCAGTTCATGCTCGACATGCACATTTTCGAGCACGGTTATACGGAGATTTACCTCCCGCTGATGGTGCGTTCAAAGGTGTTTGAAGGCGCGGGGCAGTTGCCGAAGTTTTTCGACAACATCTATCGCGATGCGGAAGAAGATTTCATGTTTCTCGGAACGGCCGAAATCGCGTTGACCAATCTGTTTGCCGACGAGATTCTCGATGAAGCCCAGTTACCGATTAAGCTGGTGGCGCATACGGCGTGTTTCCGGCGCGAGAAGATGAGCGCGGGCAAGGATGTGCGCGGCATCAAGCGCGGTCACCAGTTTGACAAGGTCGAGATGTATCAGTTTGTCCATCCTGATGTGAGCTATGATGTGCACGAGCAACTCAAGCAGCATGCGCTGGATGTGGTGAACGCGCTTGAACTGCCGTATCGTCTGGTCGAGTTGGCAGCCGGTGATTGCAGCTTTGCCATGACCAAGACTTATGATATTGAAGTGTGGGCCAGTGGTTGCAATGAATGGCTGGAGGTCAGCTCGATCAGTAACAGTGAGGATTTTCAGGCGCGGCGGGCGAATGTGAAATATCGGCCGAAAGATGGTGGTAAATTACGTTATCCCCACACACTCAATGCCAGTGGGTTGGCGCTGCCACGCATCATGATTGCCCTCATCGAAAACAATCAACAACTGGATGGCTCGATCGTCATTCCAGAGGTGCTGCGCCCCTACATGCGTGGTTTGGATGTCATTCCAGCCGCATAGCAGCCCAATTTATCGGCTAGAAAGCCGCACTCGCGTAGAGTGCGGCGCTCTTTTGCTCCACCAGACTATCAAAAAGCACCACTAATTGATCGACGACCAGTGGCCATGCGTAGCGACGGGCATAGCAGCGTGCGTTTCGGCTCATTTCGGCACGCAACGCTTCGTTCTTTAGCAGTTCAAAAATGCGTTCTGCCAGAGCCTCAGGATTGCGCGAAGGCACATGGAATCCGGTTTCGCCGTCGCGTACCAGATGGGCCAGGCCGCCGACTTCAGAGGCGATAACCGGTGTGCCCATTGCCATTGCTTCCAACGCGACGAGGCCAAAGCTCTCGTAGTGGGAAGGCATGACGACCATTTCGGCCGCTGCATAGTAGTTGGGCAAGATCATCTGGTCTTTGGAGCCGACAAAGGTGACGAATTCCGTGATGCCTAAATCAGCCCGCATTTGTTGCAGGCGTGCCATTTCGGCGTCGAGATCATCAGCCCAGGGATCGCCGCCGACGATTGTCACGCAGACGTTCTTGAGCGTGTCGGGACAGCATTTGTCGACGAGGGCGACGGCCTGGAGTAGGGTGTCGATTCCTTTGAGCGGCTCAATGCGGCCTGCGAGCAAAATGTTTTGTTTGCATTGGTCGAGATTGACGCGTCGGCGTGCTTCGCTTTTGGGAATGGGATGGAATCGGCCGAAATCCACACCCGGCGGAATGATTTCAATTTTGGCTGGATCGGCAGCGTACAGCCCCACCAACTGATCGTGTTCGGCCGGTGTCGCGGCAATGATTTTGTCGGCTACATGGTGGATGATGTGCCATTCGCCATTGATGCGTTCGCGCGGTGCACGTTCGGCCGCAGACGACGCGATCTGGTTTTTCATGTGACCCAGCGTGTGAAACATCTGCACAATCGGGATATGTGCGCCCCAGGTTTCGCGTAGTGACTCGGCTACCAGGCCCGACAACCAGTAATGGCTGTGAATGATGTCATAGGCCACACCTTGCTCCAACGCAAAACGCACAACGTTGCGAGTGAACTCATCCAAATGGTTGGCGACATCTTTAACCGGAATTGGATATTCCGGTCCGGCAGGAATGTGGATAACGCGTGCGTTTTCGCCCAGATCGTGCATCACCATGGGAATGCAATCGTCTTGTGAGCGTGTGAAAACATCTACCTGAATGCCACGACGACCCAATTCTCTGGCATAATCGCGCACGTAGACGTTCATGCCGCCGGTTTTTTTACCGCCCAGCATGGCCAGTGGACACGTGTGGACGCTGAGAATAGCGATGCGTTGGATGGAAGATCGTGAATAAAACATAGTGTAATGGATGAATGTTCGGCCGAATCGTCAGCGACTCAGTTGTAAACGATAAATTTCCGTATCTGTTGCACCAAATTGATATTTGTAGGTTTCGTTGCCGCGCAGAAAATCGAATTCGCGGCAGCCTATCTCGATTGCCTTTTCAATGGCTTGTGCTGTGAGCACCACGCCGGAACTGAGATAGCCAAATGCGTCGGGATCAAGTCCCGAATTGTAGACCCAAATGCGGTCGTTATAGGCGAAATTAAAGAGAGCGGCCGCACGCTGGCCATCCACCTCGAGAAACATGAGCTGCAACGTTCCGGCTTCCAGTGCTGCTTGTGCGGTTTCGTGAAAAACGGCACGTCGCTCATCGTTTAGCCATGCCTCTTTTTCTATCGTACTTTTTTGGAGCAGTACGAGAAATGCATCGATGGCCTCTGCTAAATCGTCATTTTCCCCGATAATGCGCAACTGCGCGTCTGCACCGGCAGCGCGACGCAACTTGCGTCGGATTTCGTGGCGCTGTTTTTTGTCCAGCGTGTCGAGGTACGCATCAAACGAAGTGGGCAGCATGATGACGGGGCAGACTTCTTGTATGTCGGCCGAAAATGACAATTTGCGTTCGGCCGAAATGCGTTCCAGAATCGCGCGTGACGGCGATGCCTCCGGAATATTGCAGAATTCGAGTGTGTGCCAGTCGGGATAATCCGCACTACATATGACATCGATGACAGCATTCCAGGCTGTTTCGGCCGAATCCGGCGCACAGATCAAATCGAGGTAATCTGTCTCTTCGACACACCCGTTGAAATGAACAACGCCATCGATAACGTAGAAGCAGCCGATGGCGTGCAACTGATCGTCATCACGCACGGTGATCGTCGTCAACAAGCCGGGACCGAGATGTGTCCACCACGCGCGTTGGTAAGCCAGCGTTTGAAACGGTGTATCGGTCATGCCGCGTTGCGCCAGCGCATCCCATTCATCCGCAAGCTGTTCAAAAGCTGCCGCACCAAAAATCAGATCAGTTGTTGTCAAAATGGGCCTCTCCGGAATTGCATAATATCGATTTGAAATGTCACCGATCACGCCGAACTAATTCACGGTCATCCCCGACGCGCCGCGTCATTTTGATGGCATCAAGGTGTTCCAACAGGGCAATGGCGTACTTGCGACTGGTTTGAAACAGGTCGCGTATTTGCCCTGCGTTGACTGTGCCGTTTTCCACCAAATAATTGTAAACACTGTTTGTAAATTTCTCATAATCATCCGCACGCCAAACGACATCCGGACTGACCGGCTGCAATCGGCCGAGTTGCACCAACGCTTCGTAGACATCATCGCCTACAGCCGTGCGTGCTTCCTTGACGCTGGGTGAATTGATGCCGCCGGCGGCGAATTGGTCAAGTAACTGATCGATGGCAACTTGTTGTTCGGCCGAAAAGCGTATTTCGTGAGTCGGTAGGCGCACCCAGGTGCCTTCCTGCAGCAACAAACCCTGCTCAGCCATCTGTTCGAGAAAAGGGTTAAATACAGGCGCTTTCAGGCGCAGGCGGCTGCGCAGCTCCTCACGTGCCAGGCCCAGGCGCAGCGGATAGGCGGCGTGCGTGGCGGCGACCAGATTTTCGGCCGAAACGGCCCATTTGTACCAGGTTGACCGCGTCACGAATTGCTGGTTCAAAGCGATGATTTCGTCATCTTCGATTAACTCAGCCAGCGCTTCAGCCGCCGATTCCAGGTCCATGCCGCTCTGTTGCAGGAGTATGGACTCGGTTGTCGGTTCCAGCCGGCCCAGCGTCTGCAACAGCAGTTCCTGCGGAGTTCCGGCGGACAATGTCTGCAAATGTGTCAGCGTTTCCGGACGGAAGCGGCGATGGCGACGGCCAGGATAGGGATCGAGCACGACACCGCCGCCCAATGTGGCTGCCGGCGATGGACGGCGCACGATAAAGCGGTCGCCACGGGCCACGGCAACGGGTTCGCTGACGGCGAGTTGGATGAAGCCCTCTGTACCCGGTGCAATTTCATTGACACCGACGACGCGGGCGCGAGCAATGATTTCGGCCGAACCGGTAAACAGCTTCACACTCATGTCGTGCTTGAGCGGGACATCGGCTGTAGCCAAGTGGCGGTAACGGGCGTCGATGAGGCGTGTCGGCCGAATGACTCCCGGTCGCGTTAGCACCATCCCGCGTCGCAACGCCTGTTTGTCGATGCCGCTGATGTTGACGGCGACTCGGCTGCCGGGTAATGCGATGTCCAGCTTGTTTTTGTGGGTCTGCAAGCCGCGTATGCGTCCGGATAAACCGCCGGGCTGTACCTCAACATCGTCGTTGAGGTGCAGCCGCCCACCGATCAGAGTACCCGTTACGACAGTGCCGAAGCCGGTCAGACTGAAAACGCGATCAATGGGAAGCCGTGGTCGTCCAATGTCCCGACGTGGTTCTGTTTGCTGCAATGCGTCGACCAAATGCGTTTTTAGGTCATCCAGACCTGTGCCTGAATGTGCCGCAACGGGTACGATGGGCGCATCCGCCAATACAGTGCCTTCCAGCGCATCGTGCAGGTCGAGCGTGACCAGTTCGAGCCAGTCAGGATCATCGATCAGGTCGACTTTGGTCAGCGCAACCACACCTCGGCCGATTTGCAGCAGGTCGAGAATGGCGAGGTGTTCCTGCGTTTGGGGCATGACTCCTTCGTCAGCGGCAACGACGAACAACGCCACATCAATGCCGCCGACACCGGCCAGCATGTTTTCGATGAAATCCCGATGACCCGGCACATCGACGACACCGATCTCCTCATCCAATCCGTCGAGCGTCAGCCAGGCGAATCCCAGGTCGATGGTCATTTTGCGTTCTTTTTCTTCACGCAGCCTGTCAGGATCGATGCCGGTGAGGGCATGGACAAGGGTCGATTTGCCGTGGTCGACGTGGCCTGCTGTGCCGATGACGTACATGAATGGGTGGTTAGCCGGTCGCCGGCAGTTGGTCGCTACTCTTCACGAACGGTGATGCGTGACGGTTCGCGGCGACGGTCAGGATCGTTGGCAATGGCTTTCTCAACTTCTTCCATCCAGATTGTGGGGAGTTGTTTCAATGCATCTGTTTGTGCCAGATAAATGCGTTGTAAGGTGTCGCGGTCTTTTTTGATGACGGCAAGTTCTTCGTCGAGCATTTCAAATTGCTCCAGGATGTGCTTGTTGCGCCGATCGGCACCATTCCAGCGCTGTTCGTTGTCAATTTCAAAGGTCTTTCGGAATTTGCTGTATTCGTTGACGAATTCCTGCCAGCGGGCTTGAAAACGCTCAATTTCGAGGCGAGTCACTTCGGTGAGTTCGTTTTGCTGGCGCTCTATTTGCAACCGCCATTGTTCCAGCGTCTGCACCGCCTGCTGTGCCACTTTGCTTTGCTCGGCGAATTCGCTCCAGCGTTTGTGGAAGTCGGCCATATCGGTTTTGTACGCTTCGATCAATTCCATCCACGCTTCAACGCGTTTGGTGCGTTCGTAGTCAGACAACTTGGATTGTTCCATCCATTCATTGACTTGCCGTGAATTGTTGTGTTGTGTCGCTTGCAGTTCCTGGATTTCAATTTCGGCGCGTGCCACCTGTCGGCCGATAACGTCCAGGCGTGACCCAATCGGCTCCCAACGTTTGCTGATGTCGATTAAAGTACTCTGGATTTCACCAATATCGCGACTGTTTTTCTTGTGCGACTCCATTTGGTAGGCGACTTGATTGCCGAGGTCTTCGAGGCGACCCTCGATGGGCGGGAAGCGATTTGTGATTTGCCCTATCAGTTTGGAGAGGCGTGATTCTTCAGCTTTGCGCTGCTCCATGGCATTTTCGAGACGCTCAATGCCCGGCAATTGTGAGCGTACCGCAGCAATTTCACGTACGTTGAGGTCATGGGCGACGCGCTGCGTGCGACTCATTTCCTTTTGGGCATCGCGTCTATTTTGTGTCTCTTCTGTGAGCAGTCGTGTGAATTCAGCCTGTATCTGGCCGATACGCGCATCGACTTTCTCGATTTCGTTGAATTTCAGTCGACTCGATGCCAGTTGCGATTCGAGCTGCTTGATGCGTGCGTCTCGTGTGCTCAGCTCCCGATTGAGCAGCTCGTTTTGTTGTTCGAGCGTGGCGATGCGTCGCGATAATTTGTGTCGATCGTTTTCCAGCCAGGTGAGACGATTGCGAAATTCGTCGAGTTCTTGTGTTCGCACGGTTTCGTCGGCCATAAGGTTTCTCCACAGTTAGATACACGCTGCCATGCTGTAACAGCCCCTTTTTCGGGCAGGCTCAGGTACAACTTTCGTGTATTGCTGCGCATTATAACGTGTCAGCAGTCCGGTGTCAGGTTACAATCTTGCGATGCGAATCGGAATTGACGCAAGATTGCTCTATTATCAGATGGGCGGTATCAGCCAATATACCTTGTATTTGTTGGCAGCGCTGGGTGTTCTGGACAAGACAACGTCTTATGCTGTGTTTCAAATGCGCAAGGATCCGCGCAATTATGCACCGGAACAGTTGAATTTCCAGAGAATTAACGTGATCACGCCGTGCCATCATCGATTTGAAAAGTGGCTGTTTTCGGCCGAAACCATTCCCCAGCGCCTTGACATCTTGCATTCACCTGATTTCATTCCGCCGCACAAGGGCGCACGACGGCATGTGATCACGGTGCACGATCTCAATTTTTTATACTACCCTCATTTTTTGACCGCTGACAGCCGACGTTACTACATTGACCAAATCCGTTGGGCGGTGAAGCGGGCTGATGCGATTTCGGCCGATTCGGAACACACGCGTCGTGATTTGATCACCCGTCTCAATGTGCCTCCGGAAAAAGTGCGGACGATTTACCTCGCTGCCAATCTGGTGTACGAGAAACCGTATTCGGCCGAAGAGATCGACAGAACACTCGCCAAATACCAATTGGAACACGGCTATATTCTGTTTGTCGGTACATTGGAACCGCGCAAAAATATCCCGACCTTGTTGCAAGCCTATCGCCGTTTGCGCGATGAGCGAGACGTTACTGTGCCACTCGTCCTTGTAGGCCGTAAAGGATGGTTGTCGGACGAAGTATTCAAGACGATTGACACGTTGCAGCTTGGCGAGCATGTGCACCATTTGCAGGATGTGTACGATGCCGAGTTGGCGCATTTGTACCATGCGGCCGGTGTGTTGACATTGCCTTCTCATTACGAAGGGTTTGGTTTGCCGCCGCTGGAAGCAATGCATTGCCGTTGTCCGGTCGTGACCAGTAATCGTGGTTCGCTGCCGGAGATTGTCGGCGAAGCGGGCATTTTGCTTGAAGCAGACGAAGTTGAGCCATGGGTCGACGCGCTGGCGCGGGTGCTGGAGGATGCAGAGTTGCGTACCCGGATGATTGCCGCAGGCATCGAGCAGGCGCGTACGTTTACCTGGGAGCAGACCGGCCGGTTGACGCTGAACATGTACAACGAGGTCGCCAGCTCGTGAGTCGACGCACCATTCTCATTGTGACGCCGCAGTTGCCGTACCCACCACACCAGGGTACAAGCCTGCGCAACTTCAACATCATTCGTGGCCTGGCAAATAATCACGATGTCGTGTTGCTCTCCTTCGATGAAGGCGACAGCATGGATCGCGGCCCGTTGCCGCAATGGTGCCGCGATATGGTGACTGTGCCTGTACCGCGCCGCACGGTCGGCAAACGGCTGCGCCAACTGGTGACGACGCGCCGTCCTGACATGGCCCATCGCCTGTACGATGCGGATTTCAACACCGACTTGACGCGGTTGCTGCGCGACAATCAGTGCGACGTCGTACAGATTGAGGGCATTGAACTGGCACGCGCTATCGAAATCGTGCGGCAGGAAAGCCCCGGTAGCCGGATCGTGTTTGACGATCACAATGCCGAAACCGCATTGCAGCGTCGTGCTTATGAGACGGATCGGGCGCATCCGAAACGGTGGATTGCGGCGGCGTATTCGCGGGTACAAATCGGCCGATTGGCACGTTTTGAAGCGTGGGCGTGTCGTGAGGCCGATGCCGTTGCCGTCGTCAGCGATGCGGATAAATGGGCTGTTGCGTCGTTGCACGGAGTCGATGCAAGCAAAGTGACGGTGATCCCGAACTGTATCGACACGTCGCGTTTTCGGCCGAAACCCGATCAACCTACCATCCCGTTCGACATCGTGTTTACCGGCAAAATGGATTATCGGCCGAATATCGACGCCGTCTTGTGGTTTGCCGATGCCATCTGGCCCAGAATTCGCGCCGCCAAACCGGATGCGACGTGGGCCATCGTCGGCCAGAAACCGCACGCCCGACTCGATCGATTGCGCCGGCTCGACGGCGTGACGATTACAGGCTGGGTCGATCAGGTCGAGCCGTACATTCATGGTGCCGGTGTGTTCGTCATGCCGTTTCGCATGGGCAGCGGCACGCGCCTCAAGTTAATCGAAGCATTTGCGACGGGCAAGGCGGTCGTGAGTACGTCGATTGGCTGTGAAGGGTACGGCGTGCGTGACGGCGTTGAGTTGTGTATTGCCGATGCGCCCGTAGATTTCGCTGCGCAGGTGCTTGCGTTGCTGGATTCGGCCGAAAAACGCACCCAATTCAGCCACGCCGCTCAGACATTTGCACAACAATACGACTGGCGTGTCATCGTGCCGCGCTTTGAAACGCTCTACCAACCTGCCAGCTAACCAACCGTGTCAACCTCCCTCCGCACCCGCTTTAATACGGTACGCCGTTCCGACGCCTTTGACAGTGTCCTGATGACCGGCGCGATGGTGCTGGCGGGTGGATTTGACTATCTCACCAATCTCGTCGCGGGATCGATGTTGGGGCCGGTGGCGTTTGGCGCATTTGTAGCGGTGGCGGCCATCGTGCAGATCATGGTGCATGTGACCAATGTGATCCGCAATGTGACGGCGTATTATTCGGCCGAAATCAACACGCGCGCTGATGCGAATCCGGTTATCGGCCGATTTTTCAAGCGTGGCTGGCGCTGGGCGTGGCAGTGGGGCGTCATCGCGACGGCGATCATGGCGTTGCTCAGTCCGCTGATTGCGCCACTCCTGCAACTGCCGTCAACCAGTCCATTGTGGGCGGCAAGCGTGACCCTGCTGCTGCTGTTTTTGCGGCCTGTAACTGATGGCGTTCTGCAGGGCATTCAGCATTTTGTCGGGCTGGCCAGCGTACAGGTGACGCAGGCGATCGGGCGCATGGTGTTTGCCGTCGTCTTTATCCTGATCGGCTGGCAGGCGTTTGGGGCGCTGCTGGCGTTGCCGGTAGCGAGCGCGCTTGCGTGCGTGCTCGCGCTCTGGTTTTTGCGGCCACAGCGCAGGGCAGGCAGGGATTCGGCCGAAGCCATCACCCTGCCGCATATCAGCCGCAGCTACACCATGTTGACCCTCGTCGGTTTACTCTCGTTTGCCGTGCTCGTCAATATGGATGCCATTCTCGTCAAGAGCTTCTTCGATCCGGAGACGGCAGGCAATTACGGCGTCGTGGTCACGCTGGGCAAGATGAACCTGTTTATTCCGCTGGCACTGGGCATGGTCTTGTTCCCCAAAGCTGTCGATCGGCAGGCAAAAGGCCGCGATCCGCGCCCGTTGTTGCTGTTGGCACTCGGTGCCACGCTGGCGGCAGGATTGGCCTTGACGGCAGTCTATTTCTTGTTGCCGAGCCTAATTGTCGATACGGTCTTCCGCGGCGCGTATGCTAATCCGGGTTTGGTGCTGGGAATTGTCGGTATTGCCACGACGCTGTACGCCGCGACCAACATCTGGCTTAACTACGCCTTGTCATTGCGCCGCACGCTCTTCGTGGCGGCGCTGGCGATCATCGTCGTCGCGCAAGCTAGCGCCATTGTCCTGTTTCACGACGAGTTGCAGCAAGTCGCGCTGATTCTTGTTGCCGGAGGCGTCGCCGCTAACTTGGTCGGCATAACCACGCTCGTTCGACGCACGCCTACCTTCCCGCTGGACGCGCCCAGCCCGACAGATTAGGCGGTTGCGACACGCCAAATGTCCCTTGACAGGTGCACTCGAAAGCGTAAAATGTGGGTGTCGGTTTTTGCTCAGTTTAGACGGTTTATCCTGCATGCAGTGCAGCATAAACACACGGTGTGCGTGTTACCCTGCACTTTATGCAGCTATTTTCCGGGATTTGCGGGTTTATGCTGCAGATTTTGCGGGATAAATGCGATAGGAGCGGATTACCCTGCAATGCATGCAGGTGAATAACTAGTTGAACTAAGCGCTGCGCGCAGGCTGCCAGTCAAGAAGTCCGTGAGAAACAAAATCGAATAGATGGTAGAGAAAAGAGTACTATCTCCATAGCAACCGTTAACAAGCAGTAACGAATGGAGATAGACTCATGACAATCTTACGCCAGAAAATGCAGGAAGACTTGCAATTACGCGGACTTTCCCCAAAGACACAAGAAGCATACGTGAGAGCGGTGCGGCAACTCGCAGAGTATCATGGTCGGTCGCCAGACCAACTCAATGAGGAGGATATTCGCCGCTATTTCCTGTACTTGAAAAACGAGAAAAAGGCGGCACGAGGCAGCGTGACGATTGCGCTGTGTGGCATCAAGTTCTTCTATGAGCAGACGCTCGAACGGGAATGGCGCATCTTCGACTTAATCCGACCAGAGAAGTCGAAGAAACTCCCCGTCATCTTGAGCCGAGCCGAAGTCAAAGCTGTGTTGGGAGGAATCCATCGACTAGATTATCGAACGTGTTTGACGACGATTTACAGTTGTGGGCTGCGGCTGAGTGAAGGATTGAGCTTGCAAGTGAGCCAGATCGACAGCGCACGGATGCTGCTGCACATTCAGAAAGGGAAAGGAGGCAAAGACCGTTATGTTCCCTTGCCAGAGGGGACGTGCCAGCTATTGCGCCACTATTGGGCAACCCATCGGCATCCCAAGTGGCTATTTCCAGGCCGTCGCCGCCGAGGTGAGCGACCAGGTATGGATGCGACAAAGCCGATGAATGAACGCGGGATGCGGACAGCACTCAAGCAAGCGGTGGCTGCTCAAGGGATTCGAAAAGCTGTTTCGGTACACACCTTGCGTCATTCATACGCAACCCACTTGCTGGAAGCGGGTGTCAACTTGCGCCAAATTCAAACCTATCTTGGACACAACTCGTTGCGGACGACGGCGATCTATACCCATCTAACTAGCGACGGAGAGACACGTGCCGCCGCCGTCATCAACCGACTGATGGGAGAGCTAGAAATTCCTCAGGAGTCTGTGCCATGGTAACGCTGGCCAGCATTGTTGCGCAGGCGGGCCGCGCCTATCGTAGCCAATTTGCACCCCAACTTCTGTCAAGCCATCGTCAAGCATTGAGCGCGATTGAACAGTGTCGCACGGCAGCTTTGGGAGGGCGTGTCTACCATTGTCAGTCGTGCGACACTACGCACTACCAATATCATTCCTGCCGCAATCGCCACTGTCCACAATGCCAATTCCAGACGGGTGAACAGTGGCTCCAGAAGCAGCAGGTGCGTCTCCTGCCAACCCACTACTTCATGCTCACCTTCACGTTACCTGAGCCGCTGCGCCCCGTTGCCAGAGCAAACCAGCGACTGATCTACAACTTGCTGTTCCGCTGTGCAGCCCAAGCGACACAGCAGTTAGCGCAAGATGACCGTTTTATTGGTGGGCAGATAGGGATGGTGGGTGTGCTGCACACTTGGGGGCGTAACTTGTCCTACCATCCGCACGTGCATTTTCTCGTTCCTGGTGGTGGTTTGAGTGACAACGCGCAGTGGCGGGCCACTACGCACAACTTCTTTGTGCCTGTCAAAGCACTGTCGAAGCTGTTCCGCGCCAAATTTCGTGATGCCCTGCGCCAGACACCGCTGTTCTCCTCTGTGCCATCCTCCGTTTGGCGCGGCGATTGGGTTGTCCATTCGCAACCAGTTGGGCAAGGGCAAGCTGCGCTCAAATACCTTGCCCCCTACATTTTCCGTGTTGCCCTTTCTAATCGTCGCATCGTCAAGTTCGAGAATGGCAAAGTCACTTTCCGCTTTCGCAAGTCGGACACCGGGCAGTGGCGTTCCTGCACTTTGGACGTGCTCGAGTTTCTGCGGCGGTTTTTGCAGCATGTCTTGCCAAAAGGGTTTGTCAAAGTCCGTTACTATGGCCTCTTCGCTCCATGCAAACGGTCTCAACTGGCTCTTTGTCGGCAGCAGCTCTCACCGAAGACCCCAACCAGCGAAACTGACCATCCGACAACGGCCAGCGCTTCGTATCGACCCCTGTGTGCCAACTGCCAGCAACCACTGCGCCTCGTTCAAACGTTGCGTCCCCGCTCTCGCTGTCCACCATAGCGTTTGCTTTGACGCGCTTGCCCTGCGGTTGCGACCTACCGTTTCCGCGCTCTTTGTTTGCCTACTCGCTGTTCTCACTCTCCCATGCACCTGTTCACCCAACCAATCACACGCACAAATGCTTGCGTTTTTATCACTTGTCCCGTTACAATGAATACGCTAGTTGATTGCGGTGGGTTCGACTTTTCAGATTTCCAGAGACCTTTTTCCCTATAGCTCACCCTTCAACGGCTCAGTTCAACAATGATTATGCGGCGGCTCCGAAGACTTCGCGCCGCATCAATCCTTTTCCGTTAGGTGCAGAATTGCTAACATGCAGACCAATTTTTTGAAAGGTATCGTGTTGTTGTTTTTAACTGGCATGTGTTGGATATCTCTCGTTGGATGTACAACAAGCACCGAACCACCTCAAACGATAGACAATCTGACGGAGCCAATCATTAAAGAACCGATGGAAACCTCATCAATTTCCGCCACTCCACTCACGCAGATCGCCTACCCATCTCAAATTGAAACTTTGCCAACTGCTTCTCCACCGTATCCAGGCCCTATTCCCGCTACCTCTCCTCCCCGTGTTGCTGAAATTCCTACACCTGATTGTGTTTTAGTTACAAAGCCATCAGGTGCATCACTGACGGAGGAAATGAGTATTAATTTGGCTCTACAATGGCTTTATGGGGATTCTGGATGCATCAATTTGGCGAAGCAAGAAGTATACGTCAAATCTATTGGCCCAGCAGACCTACAGTATACAACTATAAAGCCTTTAGTTAGTGGATTTTTTGAACAAGATGGCTTGACTAAATTTATTCTTTTGACGGAGGGAATTTACTTAACAAATTGTCATCCGTGCGGCGCCAAGATTGGGGGAGTAATATTTACAAAAAGAGATGGTACTTGGTTAGAAGAAACAAGAAACGATCAAATTGTGGAAACGGGTTCCTTTGGCCGTGCTCCTAAAGGTCAGTTGATGCAGATTGGGCCCGATCAATATGGCGTGGTTTTTCGCTCTACCTATACAAGCACGGGCAACTCAGCAGGGAGTACCTTTGTGATTGCTTATCTAAACGGCAAGTTAAGTTTCTTGAACTCCATACTTACTGCTGAGGCAGAAGTTGTCAGGAATTCTTGGTCTTATACATCCACGTTGGAATTCATCCCTGGCGAACAGCTTGACTTCTACGATCTCAAAATCGTAAGCGTCGGAACAAAGTATATAGAGCATGAAATAAGTCAATTTGAGGAAGTTCGGATATATACGTTACAAGATGGCAATTACATCTTGCAAGAAAGCAGAAACAACTAAAAAGCACCTAACAACCCATCCAGCCGACGCTGGCGCGATGCCTCGGACGGCTACCTATTTTGGGATTAGCAAAGGTTTTGGTGACCCGCGCCAGCGCGGCTGATGGTGGCGTTGGGTGCTAGATGAATGTAGATGCAGGTTTTGCATGACGTCAGTCGTCGCCCTTGGTGCTGTTACCGGCGGTATCAATCTCGCTGCCGGTGACGCGGAAATCTGCGAACTCGGTTTTACGCCGGGTGATTATGCGGAGGTCTCTGTGGAACGCATGGCGGCGCTCCGCCTTGCGCTTGAAAGCAGTCGCGGCACTCTTCCCGAACCTCGCAGCGGCGGTTCCGTCGCCAACACCACGGACCTTTTAGCACGTGTCGGCGTCAACTGCGGTTTCATGGGTGTTGGTGGCGATGACCGTTTCGGCCGATTATTTGTCTCCAATTTCGAGCAAGCCGCAATTGCGTTTCTCTCCGAACTCGAACGTGGAGCCGTTACGGGGTATGACTTCTATCTGTACAGCGCTGCTGCGACACGGACAATCATCTTGACGCATGGCGCAAACGCCCTGTTGAGTCCGGCCCGGATCGACAGCGAAGCGATTAAAAGCGCACAGCTAGTGTTGCTTGACGGCAGTGCGCTCGATTTTGGCCCGGAATCTGAAGCGGCGCTGTTGTTTTGTATACAAGCAGCAGAGGAGAGAGGTGTACCGTTTGTGCTTACGCTTGCCGGCACCAAAATCGTCGATAGCTACCGCGCTTTCTTCCATACGTTTGGGCCAAAAGCCCAGATGGTGGCAGGCAACCTGGCGCAGGCCGCCGTGCTCGTCGGCCTCCGACCGGAGGCTCCCCTTGACCAAGTGAGAATCGAACTCGCCAAAACTGCCATTGATGCGGCTGTGACGTTGGACGCCGATGGTGCCTTTGCCCGATTCGGCGCTGACGAGTTTTTACTACCGACACAGCCAATTGAGGCGGTAGATTCTACGGGAGCAGGCGATAGTTTTCTGGCGGCATTCCTCGCGGCGAGCATGCAGGGGCTCGCGGTACGCCAGGCACTCGCCGTCGGCAATTTCGTTGCCGGTGAAGTGGTCAAATGTCACGGTGCCCGGCTGCCAATAGACCGCGATGTGCCGGGGCTGATGCAGGATGCACTTCAATTCGCGGAAAGTCTGGACGATTGAGTTTGCTGCCACACGCGCGTGAAAAATGAGGCGAGTGGGTAGTTCGCAGAAGGGCTGAACACAAGGGACAGTTTTCTTGCCCTCCCGCGAAAATCGCTTTTCCTGGCCGTTATGCGGCTTCCGTTAAATAAAGGATACCTGTTCTCTCGTTGACAAGTGTCACGTGACAGATTACACTTGGTTGCATGATAAAAACGTTTGCAGATCGGCAAACTCGAGATCTGTACACCACAGGAAGAGCAAAGCGATTCCCACCAGACGTGGCAAAACGAGCCGCCCGAAAACTCGAGTACGTTAATCTGGCGACCAAACTCGATGACCTCAAAGTACCGCCCGGGAATCGACTTCATGAGCTCAAAGGAGATCGAAAAGGTCAATACTCGATCTCGATTAATGATCAGTGGCGCATCTGCTTTCGGTTTGATGATGGCGATGCTTATGACGTTGAAGTATGTGACTATCACTAGAGGCTTAATATGACGATTTCTAACAACATACCAATGAAACGTCGACCTACTCACCCAGGTGAGATGTTGCGCGAAGATTTTCTACCGGATTTTGGTTTGACAGCCAGTACACTCGCCAAAGCAATTGGCGTCTCACGGCAGTCCGTCAATGAATTATTGCGTGAACGTCGTCGGGTGAGTCCGGAGATGGCGTTGCGGCTGGGACGTTTGTTTGGCAACTCACCTGAATTTTGGCTCAACGCACAGCTAGCAGTGGATTTGTGGGATGCTGCACAATCTATTCAAAGTGAAATGTCCCAAATCAGGCCATTGATAGCCGCTTGACAGAGTATCAACCAAATACGGCGAGTAGTCGGTATTCACGCACGCCGGCTATCTGGGTGTTAACGCGAGCCAATGCCTGACTCTTTGCCAATGCCTGGCGCTGCCGGCAGGATTAACTCACCATCATTGCCGGCTACTATCCAGGCCGTTTCGCAATCGCGCCGGCGCCGATTAGCCATTCAGTACGCGTTCCAATGCGCCCAACAGGGTGATGACATTTTCCGGGCGGCTGTTGAAGCCCATCAGACCAACCCGCCACACTTTGCCGCCCAGTTGGCCGAGACCGGCGGCGATTTCAATGTTGTAATCGGTGAGCAGTGTGCGTGCCACCGCTTTGCCGTCCACGCCTTCCGGAATGCGCACGGTGGTCAGCGTCGGCAGGCGTGTCTCCAGCGGCACGTGGCATGTCAGGCCAATATCGGCGAGGCCATCCCAGAGCATTTCGGCCGAATTTCGATGTCGCGCCCAACGTGCCTCCAACCCTTCTTCAGCCACGAGTCGCAGCGCTTCACGTAAACCGTAATTCATGTTGATCGGCGCAGTGTGGTGATAGGTGCGCTCGCTGCCCCAATATTTGCTGACCATCGTCAGGTCGAGATACCAGTTAGGCACGCCGCTGGCGCGATTATTCAGCTTGTCGACGGCACGCGGCCCAAAGGTCAGCGGCGCGATGCCCGGTGGACAACTGAGCGCTTTCTGACTGCCGCTGTAAGCGATGTCGATGCCCCAGGCGTCGACAAATAGCGGGACACCACCCAGACTCGTCACCGTGTCCACCAGCAGCAGGCAGTCGAACTCGCGGCACAGGTCGCTGACCCCTTCCAACGGTTGTCGCGCGCCGGTCGACGTTTCGGCATGCACCAGCGCCAGCACGGCCGGGCGGTGTTGGCTGACGGCGCTGCGCAATTCGTCGATCGTAAAGACGTCGCCCCACGCTTTTTCCAGCCGCACGACGTTGCCACCGTAGCGCCCGGCCATATCGCACAGCCGCTCGCCGAAGTAGCCGTTGACGCCGATCACGATCGTATCGCCCGGCTCGACGCTGTTGGCGACAGCCGCTTCCATCGCCGCGCTGCCCGTGCCGCTGACCGGAATTGTCAGTTTGTTGTCAGTCTGCCAGGCGTAGCGCAGCAGTTCCTGCACTTCATTCATCAGCGCAATAAAAGCCGGGTCGAGATGGCCGACCTGGCGGTTGCTCATCGCCTGCAGCACGCGCGGATGGGCGTTGGATGGGCCGGGTCCGAGTAGCAGGCGCGGCGGTGTGTCGAGTTGGGATGTGGTAATGCGGTGCAAGTCGTTTACGGTCTGAGCCATTGTGAGCATGTGTCATCCTGTGAGTGTGAGCAGTCATAGCAGACTGCATCGATTTTATGTCGCAGTGCGTTATAAATGATACTGCTGACGGCGAAAAACGCCAAAAAAACCCCGGAACCAGGCGGTTTCCGGGGTAAGCTGAGAGGGTGATGACGTGATGTTAGCGGGCAACGGCAAACGACGACATATTTGCCGTGGTATCGATGTAGGCTTTGTTGACCCAGCCGACTGCGCCGTTGGGCAGGCGTAGCTGGACGTATTTGCCATCGGCCGATTGGTAGCCGGTCAGCCCAACCGTTTCGCCGCGCACAACGCGGCCGACAATACGCGAGTTGAAATCGCCCGGAATTTCACGCACATTGAGGACAGACACGTTGGTGATCGTGCCGGTCAACGGCTGATCAGGTCCTGAGCCGCCGGTGCCGCAAACAGCCAATTGGTTAAACGAATACGGTGCCTTGAGATAGTTTTGATTGACCCAGCCGACAGCGCCGTCAGCAAGGCGCAATTGGATGTATTTTGCGTCTGCCGTGCGACAGCCGGTGAGGTTGACCGTCTCGCCACGGACGACGCGACCGACGATCTTGGAGTTGAAATCACCGGGAATCTGGCGCACGTTGAGGACACTGACGTTTTGCACGACTGCGGTCAGATCGTTTGTGGGAGGTGGCGCACTGCCATCCACGCGTGTCCAGTTAAGCTGAGCCACGGCAATGCCGGTCAGCTCGAAGTAGTCGACCTGAATTTTGTGCTCGCCTGCTGCTAGATCGACATAGGCGACGATAGTCAGCGGTGGGTGCTCGTACCACATATTGATGATTTGATTGTCGTCCACCAGGACCATCATGCCGTCATCTGATGTGGCGGTGAATTTATAGGTTCCCGCAGGGAGATTGACCGTTGTCGTCCAGCGTGCCGAGAAGTAGTCAGCCTGTATGTCGGGTGCCGGTGACCCGACGCCCCAATTATGGTTGAGGCTGGTTTCCATACGGACGACGGTCGGTGTACCGGCCAGACTGTCGTTGTTCCAATACACGGCACGCCAGGATGATGTGCTAGCATCGGCCGAAACCGTTCCGACCAACCCCAACAGTACTACTGCGCACAATACCAATAAATTTCGCACTTTCTTGTTCATGAAAGAACTCCTTTTCGCATTAAGTTGCTCCGATCCACACAGCGAGATTCCACAACGGAATATCACCGCTCACGCTGCCGGCATAAATCCAACCTGTCGTTCCGTCCGGCAGACTCACCAGGACAAAGTTGCCGTCATATGTTTGATATCCGACGAGTTCGAGCATTTCACCCTGGTAAACGGTTGCGGCGTAAACGTAGTTTTGTAATGACGAATAGACCCGAGCAGACGGTACATCGACGATAGCACTGTGAGGTATCCAGGGCAGCAGACCCCACGGCTCGGTGCTGTCGTCGCGCTGCGGTTCTAAATCGGCGACGGGAAACGGGACGGCGAGGAAACCGGCAGGAACCCAGCCGACTGCACCAGTCGGCAGTGCGATCTGTACGTAGGTCCCGTTTTCACTGCGTTTGCCGGTTAGCAGCACATCATCGAGATTGTTGACACGGCCCACGATCTGGATGGCGGCGGGGTCGGGCGCAATCTTGACGTTGAGCAGATAGACGACACCGACAACGGGAACAGTCAAGACGTCGCCGCTGCCGATTCCCGCTGAGCCGGAGACGGTTATTCCCGCCGAACTGATTCGCTGCCATTTCAAACCCGCGACCGCACGTTCTGTCCACTCGAAATAATCAACTTGAATGGTGTACGTGGCTCCGGAAAGCTCGACATCGACGTATTCGGTCTGAACCGGATGGGCGGTGTAATTGTCGATGACAATCACATTGTCGATGGAGACGCGTATGCCGTCGTCTGATTTTGCTGTGAAGCGGTAGACGCCCGGTGAAAAGTACGCTGCCCGTGTCCATCGCGCCGAAAAATAGTTATCGTTGATGGTCGGAGCCGGTGAGTAAAATCCCCAGTTGTAGTCGATTGTCTCTTCGTAGCGCGTTACAGTGGGTGTGCCCATTTGTTGTGTGTTGTTCCAGTACTGAGCGTACCAGGTTGACCCGATAAACGCTTCGGCCGAATCATGGATCAGTGCCGTGATGACAACCAGAACCCCGATCAGCGCGAGTGTGTAAATTCTCCGGCGTTTCACCATTATCACCCCCTGCAATATTGCATCAACGTGCCGGTAAACACAAATTTACGACTTGACATATTCATTGTACGGTAAGATGAAGCGCCTGTAAACTGATATTGTGATGCAATCGCTAAATGGGTCGCCGTGTCGCCAATCCCTGTGTACAATGATTGCGGCAGATAATGCTGTCCTGATTTCCAAAAAGACCCACACGATTTGAGGAGGTACGCCATGAGTGCGACCAATGAGATGAGCGGCGAGGTGTATTACCCATCGGCCGAAATCATCGCCAACGCCCACATACCTGATTACGATGCCGTCCATCAAGCTGCAACTGACGATCTCGCCGGTTTCTGGGACAAAATAGCCCGTGAAAACTTTGAATGGGCCGAGCCGTGGCACACAACGCTCGATGAAAGCGATCCCCCTTTTTATAAGTGGTTCGTTGGCGCAAAAACCAATATTGTCCACAATGCGCTTGATCGCCATGTCAAAACGGCGACGCGTAACAAGGCGGCACTCATTTTTGAAGGCGAGCCGGGCGACAGCAAAGTCTACACGTACCAACAACTCAATTACGAAGTGTGTAAATTCGCCAGTGTATTGCGAGCACAAGGCGTGCGCAAAGGCGACCGCGTCACCATCTACATGGGCCGCATTCCGGAACTGATGATCGCCATGCTGGCCTGCGCCAAAGTCGGGGCGATGCATTCGGTCGTATACGGTGGTTTCTCGACTGAAGCGCTGCTGGGGCGCATCGAGGATAGCGCCTCGAAAGTGCTGATCACGTGTGATGGGGCCTGGTTGCGCGGCAAAGTTATCGAACTCAAAGAGATCGCCAATGCTGCTGTTGAACGATCGGAGACGATACAATCGGTGATCTGTGTCAAGCGCATCGGCCACGATGTGGAGATGGTTCCCGATCGTGACTATTGGTATCACGACTTGATGGCTCTGCCGATTGCCGACCCGAATGCGCCGACAGAAGTGATGGATGCAGAAGACCCGCTGTTCATCCTCTACACGTCCGGCACGACCGGTCGGCCGAAAGCAATTTTGCATACACACGGCGGCTACATGGTTGGAACGGCAACGACGCTGAAGTGGGTGTTTGACATCAAGCCGGAAGACATCTGGTGGTGTGCCGCCGACCCCGGCTGGATTACCGGACACAGCTATATCGTCTACTCTCCGCTCGTTTTGGGCGCGACGAGCTTCATGTACGAAGGCGCGCCGACACACCCGTATCCGGACCGCTGGTGGTCATTGATCGCCAAATACGGCATTACCATCCTCTATACTGCACCAACTGCGATTCGCGGATTGATGCGCTTTGGCGAGACATGGCCGCAGCGCCATGATTTGAGCAGTTTGCGCCTGCTCGGTTCCGTCGGCGAGCCGATCAATCCCGAGGCGTGGAAATGGTATCATCGCGTCATTGGGAACGAAAGCTGCCCGATTATGGACACGTGGTGGCAGACGGAAACGGGCAATTTCATGATCACCCCATTGCCCAGCGTACCGCTCAAACCGGGTTCGGCGACGCGCGGTTTTCCCGGCGTGCAAGTGGATGTTGTCGATGAGGAAGGTAATCCGGTCGGTGTGAATGAGGAAGGGTTCCTCGTCATCAAGCGCCCGTGGCCGGCGATGCTGCGCACGTTGTTTGGCGACCCGGAGCGGTATGTGGCGCAATACTGGAGTCGCTACGCGGAGCAGGGCTGGTATCTGCCGGGCGACAGCGCAAAGAAAGATGAAGACGGCTATATCTGGGTTATCGGCCGAATTGATGACGTGATCAAAGTATCGGGCTATCGTTTGGGAACGGCCGAGATCGAAAGCGCTCTTGTCAGTCATCCCGCTGTTGCCGAAGCGGCTGTGATCGGCGTGCCCGATGAGTTGCGCGGCAATGTCATCAAGGCGTATTGCATTTTACGCGACGGCTTTGAACCGAGCGAGCAGCTCGAAAGGGAACTGCGCGACCATGTCGGCGTCGAAATGGGACCGATCGCCAAGCCGTCTGCTGTTGCCATTGTCGACAGCTTACCCAAAACCCGTTCCGGCAAGATCATGCGTCGCGTCTTGCGCGCGCAAACGCTCGGTCAGGATGTCGGCGACTTGTCGACGCTGGCCGACTAAGCAATCGAGAAACCGGGTTTTTTCGGAAAAACCCGGTTTCTGTGCGTCCCCATGAAACCGGTTACCGCCGTCGTCCTGGCTGCAGGCGCGAGCAAGCGCATGGGGCGGGCAAAATTGTCGTTGCCGTGGGGTGACACGACGATGCTAGGCGCTGTTTTGCGTGTAGTCAACGCATGTTCGGCCGAAAATGCGCTTGTCATCACCGGTGCCGATGCATCACAAACAGCCGCCAGCGCTGCAGCAGCCGCACTACCTGCCATGCACAATCCCAACTATGCTAATGGGGAAATGGTTTCTTCACTGCAATTGGCGCTGCCGTTGCTGGAACCGGAACACGCGGCATTGGTCGTTCTCGGTGACATGCCGCTGCTATCGGCCGACCTGATCGACACTGTCATCCGAGCCTATCGCCAATCCCAGGCACTCATCATTGCACCGACCTACAAAGGGCAGCGCGGTCATCCCGTTTTGTTTGCACCCAGCCTGTTTGGTGAGTTATTGGCGTTGCCCAGCGGGGAGAGTGCACCACGGGCCGTTGTACGCCGGCATGTTGCCGAAACGTTGCTGGTTCCGGTTGAATCTGATGCGGTTCTAATCGATATCGACACGCCGAATGCCTACGAACAGTTTCGGCCGAAGACAGTCCGCTAATGCGCCTCGTCCCTGCCAACAAAAACTACTCAGGCCAATTGAAACAAGCAGATGTGAAGGGTAAATGCATCGAATCAATAAACGCACTGGCTGGCGGAATTACAAATGCAGAGCTTACTGGCTCTGGATATGGTTCAGCCAGTGTGAATGACGTACTTGTACCATTTCTGCCACCGATATTCAAGACGTAATTGCCGAGTTCTGCTTCGTGAGAATCTAGCGTGAAAGGAGATAATTCGCCTTCGGGGGAACTGCTTAGTGGATAGCCAATTGTTTGATCATTTATGTTTACATGAAGCCGTTCTAGCTTGGCTGGAAATCCGTATCCTGTAACCGTCAATGTGTCGCGATCAACTGCAATGTGAGCGGTTTGCCCAAAACATTGTGCATGCCACTCAAGCGGAATATCGTCGATATTGAGGTCTGGATTTTGTGCAATTGTTAGTTGTCCTTCGGCTGCGACAACTGCAAGATTCTCTATTCTGATAGGGGGATCGATGTCGCGTTCGATGGTTGGTCCTGGTTGAGCTAGTGAACACCCTGGCATCTCGCCAACGTGATTCAACTGTGCCACAAGCGTGTATTCTGTTTCGCTGTCGATTTGGTTTTGACGACGGGGTTGAGGAGCCTGGCCCGCATTACCTGCAACGACTATGGCACCATCTGGCAAGATAAGCATATCCTGCATTTGATCGTAGTTCATATCGAGTTTGCGAGTCCAGCGCACGGTACCATCGTAGGTGAGTTCAGCCAGGCAGAAATCGGTAGTACACATTCCGCCCAAGAGCCAAGTTGATTCACTGGATTGATGAATTATGCGCCCCGATTGTCCACGATTGCCATCCTCACCATGCCCATATTGTTGTGCCCATAAGAGGTCTCCAGCGAAGTTCAGCTTGAGCAAGATCGAACCTATGGACTCATAACCTGTTAGGATAATGACGCCCCCATCTTCAGTCGGCAATGCTTGATACGCGGTAAGTAAGCCATAAAGTGCGTCTCCATAGTGCAGGCGTTGTGACCATTCGATATTGCCTGATATATCAAATTTGATGAGCCACAAATCGCCATTGTCCAACCCGTTACCGATGGCGAATACGCTGCCATTGTTTGAAGCTCGGGCATCTGCCATATTAAGGCTAACAAAGTCATCATGTTCGGTCCAACGCTGCCAGATGATTGTGCCGTCAGCGTCAAAATTGACCAGTAGAGAGCCTGAACCGTTCGTGCCACTGCCGTGCGCTATGTAAAGCGCACCACCATCTGGTTTGGATGTCGTACTGTGCAAGTAGAAGGGCTGGGCAGAGTTGTACGTGTGTATGCTTCGTATGGTTCCGTCCGAATCGAGCGTTAAGGTGCTCAATGTATCCGTCTCATCGGCCGAATACCAATCAACACTTACAAGAGCCAGCAACTCATTTTCGTTAGCGTGCAGACCAACTGCCTTGGTTACGGCGTTTTGGACTGGCGGCCCTCTGAAAACTTTGTGAGCTAATAAGTTGCCATCGCCATCAAGCTCTAGCAGCGAACTACTCCTTTTGACCCAAATGTTCCCGTTGCCTGCAAGCGTTAAATCTGCATCATTGTTAAGATGGCTTTCTGCATATAAGCTTGACCAAACATTGTCCCGAGATAAGAGATCGCAGTTGTTAGTCACCCTTTTCGTTGGCACTGTATCTGCATGGCTTTGATATGAGCTGAGTACAAACAGTAGTGATGCTCCAATCACCAACGGCGATAAAAAGGGCAAAATACGATGTCTGAGCAAGAATATTGGAGTGACCTCCATCATTATTCTGTCTCTAGTGCAATCACTTTGTCCAGGCGGCGCACAAAGCGCTCATCGCGGTCAAACTGTGCACCCAGAAAGCCGACGATCAATTTCCACGCCAGCGCTTCACCGACGATTTTGCCGCCCAGCGCGAGTATGTTCATATCATCGTGTTCGACGCCCTGTACAGCGGAGTAGATGTCGTGGCAAAGACAAGCACGCGCCCCTTTAACCTTGTTGGCGGCAATGCTGGCACCGACGCCGCTGCCGCAAAACAGGATGCCTTTCGCCGCTTTTCCGGCAACGACGGCACGCGCAACTGCTTCGGCCGAATCGGGATAATCGTCAGTCGCCTCATATGCATACGCTCCGACATCGACTACTGTATACCCCGCATCGGTTAACTTGGTGTGCATCTTCTGTTTCAATTCATATCCGGCATGATCCGCTCCGATAACAACATCCATGACTATCCTCAGTGCTTGTATTATGAAAATCGATAACAGTATGCGGGCGCGTTGTTGCGTGGCCGATTCAATTATACGACAATAGCCATCTGCGTGTAAGCTGAATGCCGCTCATCTTGATGATGATACGGGCATTCGCAACCGACTTTGACGAGGCAATTATGAACCCACTGGTTGAACTTCACGTTTATGGCCAGAGCTTCTGGTACGACAATATTCGTCGCAAATACTTATACGATGAGACAATACAAACGCTGATCGACTCGGATGGGTTACGCGGCATGACGAGTAATCCGTCGATTTTTGAGCAAGCGATTGGCAAAAACGAAGATTATGATGAGCAAATCGGCACGTTGGTCGCCGCGAATGCAACGACACAGCAAATCTACGAGAGTTTGGTCATCGTGGACATCAAGAAAGCGTGTGACATGTTTGTCGAAGTATTTTCGGCATCGCGCGGCGTAGATGGTTATGTGAGTCTCGAAGTGTCGCCGGGTCTGGCGCGCGATACGGATGGTACGATTGCAGAAGCACGACGCTTATTCAAAGCAGTACATCGGCCGAATGTGATGATCAAAGTGCCTGCCACACCTGCAGGCATCCCCGCCATCCGCACCCTGATTGGCGAAGGCCTCAACATCAATGTCACGCTCATGTTCAGCATGGCACATTACGAAGCCGTTGCCCAGGCGTATATCGACGGGCTGACAGACCTGGCGGCGGCCGGTGGCGATGTGACGAAAGTAGCTTCAGTCGCCTCGTTTTTTGTGAGTCGTGTGGACAGTGCTGTTGACAAGGCGCTTGCTGATCTGAATGATCCCGCCGCCGCTGCGCTGCAAGGCAAGATCGCCATTGCCAACAGCAAGGTGACATACGCACGCTTCAAAGAGATTTTCCATGGTGCACCGTTCGCCGCACTTAAGGCACAAGGTGCGCGTCCACAGCGTGTTTTGTGGGCCTCCACCAGCACCAAAAACCCTGATTATCCCGACACGATGTACATTGATGCGTTGATTGGCCCGGAGACGGTTAACACAATGCCACCTCAAACTGTGGATGCGTTCCGTGACCACGGCAAGCTCGGCTGCACGCTCCCCAAAGACCTCGATCAGGCGCGTGAGCAACTGGCGCAATTGGCCAATTTGGGCGTCGATTTGAGTGCCATCACCGAGCAGTTACAGCGGGACGGGGTCGATTCGTTTGCAGCAGCATTTGACTCTTTGCTGGAAGCCATTGCAATAAAAGCCGGTACCTTCGAGCGCAGTTGAAATTGCTGTTCTCAAGAGATGATTTCCCGGCGTTGCCGTACCGTGGAAATTGTCACCCGTCACTTGACGGTTCCCGGTTTGTCGGCCAAAGGCGTCGTAGCCGCGCAGTGCAGCTCGACGCACTTTTCCCTGACCTTCGGTGCTTTTAGTGTATGAAGATTGGCATGGTGACGGCTTGCTACAAGCCGGTTTTGAACGGCGTCACGCGCATGGTGATGCTGTACAAAGCGCACCTGACAGCTCGCGGCCATGCTGTCACGATTTTTACACTCGGCAAGCCGGACAGTGCCGATGAGGCTGACAATGTCGTGCGTTCGCCCGGCATTGCACTGGGAACGACCGGCTACTACGTGGCCCCGCGCTTCGCACGTGCGGTACAAGCGCAACTGGCACAAATGGATGTGGTGCATTGTCACCATCTGTACATGAGTGTCGAATTCGGCCGAAAATACACGCCCGATCACATTCCCGTCATCTACACCAATCACACCCGCTATGATTTGTATACAGCCAGGTTGTTCCATCTGCCCTGGCCGCTTGTGACCCGGTTCCATGGTCGGGTCTGGCCACGCCGTGCGGGTTTGGCCGATGCGGTCATCGCACCTTCGGCCGAATTGCACGACCTCATGCAAGCATACGGTGTGACCACGCCGATTCACGTCATTGAAAACGGTATTGACATCGACCGTTTTGCCAATCCGCCGGCATCGTTGAGCAAACGCGCATTGGGATATACAGCAGAGGATGTGGTAGCTATTTATGTGGGACGGATTTCGGCCGAAAAGCGCATTGACGACCTGCTCCACCAATTTGCTCGTGCTTACAATTGCAATCGCGCCCTGCGTCTCCTGCTGATCGGTCCCGGCCCTGACAGCGACCGGATGCAGCAATTGGCGCGGAAACTCGACATTGCACCTGTTGTACGGTTCGTGGGTTCTATAGCGTTTGACCTTGTGCCGTCTTATCTCGCTTCGGCCGATTTCTTCGTCACCGCGTCTGACAGTGAAGTGCATCCGCTGACCGTCATCGAAGCGCTCGCATCCGGATTGCCTGTCGTCGCTTACAATGCGCCCGGCATACGCGGCACAGTTGGATCAGGCGTCTCAGGACTGTTAGCCGAAACGGGAGAATTGGCAGATTGTATTGCGGCGGTTGGGGAAAATGCGTCATTGCGCCGTCGCCTTGCACAAGGTGCGTCAAGCGTCAGCCGCCGGTTTGACTTTGCCAAAACAGTGGATCAAACGGTTGTGTTGTACGAAAGTTTGCGGTGAATCGATAGCTCACTAAACAGGCTTGGTCTGCGCGAATCGGTTTTTCACGTTACAAAACGCGTGTACCGGTTGCTGCATGTCTGATGGGTATGATCGGTTCCTTGGGACAACGACTCAAATAATCCACGCCGCTTTCCGTGACGACGACCAAATCTTCAATGCGCACGCCGCCCCAGCCGGGCAAGTAGATGCCAGGCTCGACGGTGACAATGGCGTTGACCGGTAGCGTATTAGTTTCTGTCTTCCCCAGCCGCGGCCACTCGTGGATTTCCAACCCGACGCCATGCCCAAGGCCGTGTCCGAACTCGTCCGCGAAACCGGCAGCTTCAATGATGTCCCGTGCCAGCGCATCGACTTCATTGCCTTTCATGTCGGCACGCATGTTGGTCAGTGCGTTTTGCTGTGCTTCCAGTACCAGATTGTACACATCCCAGAAGTGTGCATCCGGTTCGTCACCGAGGAAAAACGAACGGGTCATATCGCTGTAGTAGCCGTCGCGTTTTGCGCCCATATCGATAGTGATGTTATCGCCGATTTGCAATTCGCGGTCGGTGGGGCGGTGATGGGGTCGCGCACCGTTGGGACCGGATGCGACAATTGTCTCGAAGGCGAGGCTGTCCGCCCCATTCTGCCGCATGATTTTTTCCAGTTTCCACGCCAGTTGCTTTTCGGTGATGCCGGGTCGGGCGAGCCGGGGCACTTCGGCCATGGCGAGGTCGGTTATGGCAGCGGCTGCCTGAATCTGGGCGATTTCTTCGGCCGATTTGACTTCCCGCGCCGTTTCGACTGTTTTATCCAACTCAATCCACGTTTTGCCCTCAATTTGCCGGAGCGCGGCGAATTCCGCCAGGGTGACGTGCTGGGCCTCAATGCCGACAACAGATACACCGGCCAGAAAGTCGCGCCATGTCGCCTCGCCCTGACTGCGCTGCCAGCGGAACAAGGTAAAGTTTGGTGCTTCACGCAGGGCCTGTTCCCAATAGCGAAAATCAGTGCCGAGGATGGCGGCTTCGGCCGAAATCAATATCCAGCCAAACGATCCGGTGAACCCACTGACCCAACGGCGATTGGTGGGGTTGCCGAGCAGCAATGCATCAACTTGCCACGTTTCCAATTGCGTGCGAATGTAATCAATTCGTTGTTGTGTGATAGACATGTTAACTCCAAAACATATGCTGCGGACTGAGATACAAGATCGCTATGTCACCCGGAATAGAGTGTATCGTACCGTTTGTGCCTGGCCAATTGCAGGCGGATTTCTTCGCGCAAGATGTTGTGTAAAACAGCAATGGTTGATGCATACGATGCATCCATGCCGAAGTACGAAAGATTTTGCGCGCCGAGATTTTTGCCTTTGCTCAGCGGTGTGTCAGATGCGTAGTGGACGATTCCAATCGGGAACGGCGCGCCGTGCAGGTCAATAATCTCATTTTCCGGATGGCGTTTCGGCCGAATCATTTCGTAAACACAGCTCAGATACGGTCCCGCTTCCATTTCCATGTCGGAGTACCCTTCGTGGTAAAAGACAGACATGTGATCGCGGTTTTGTAGGAACGTACCCAACACGGTAATCGCTTTTTGATTGTCGAGCACATTGCCGTAAACGAGATTGTCAGAGACTGTTTCGGCCGAAACACAGTTGTGGAATAAATAAGTATTCTGCGAATGTTCGTCAAATACCACCGACGGCAGCATCACATCGCCAATACGACCATTCAACGTCGCTGCCTTGCCCATGATATAGACGCCCAGTATCGTCGCAATATTGTGCGAAATCTCGGCCAGCACCTGATATGCTGCCATACCGAGTGGAAAGTCAATGTTGATGATCAAAGCGCTGGAATCTGCCAGCCTGTCGAAATCTGACAGACGCAATCTCGGATCAATCGCATTCAACCGCATACGGCTGAGATCGATGATCTGGATTTCACTGTCGAAGACATGACGGCTGGCAACGCGGTAGATGCCGATTCGTTCCTCGTGAGCCAGCCGTTGTGTGCGCACGTCAGGATGGGCTGACTCATACTTCTTGAGTACGTAGTAGAGAAAATTCTCCATGCTGCTGCGTACGTTGCGTGCCAGAATATCGGCGTATTCCTGTTCCAGGGCGGCGCCGCCTTCTGTTCGAATGTAATTGACCAGAGCGTCTTCATGCGTCAGTGCAAAGCCGCTGAGTACGTTGGCAACGCTGTGCGTATTGCTGGAGACAAAGTAGATCGGGCGATCGGCGAAGGCGATTTCGGGTACGGCTTGTTCGGCGTGTTCCCACCAACTGCGCGTGGCGCGACGATAGTCGGCCAGCGATCCGGAGAGCAGGCGAATTGAGAGCGACACTTTCGTCCTGGCTAATGATAACAGCTTGTCGACGGTGTCTGCTTGCCAAATTGTTTGCAGGCGGTCGAGGTCATCGGCCGAAACACCCGTCAAATCTTCCAAAGCGGTCAAATCATTGTCGCTCAGCCCTGTTTTGCGTCGCATTTCGAGCAACGTAATGACATGGTCATGCCGAAAACGTCGGCGCAATTTGCGCCGCTCGATCTGAAAGGCTGTCAATGTCGGCACGATGTCGTCAATATCGCTGCGGCTGGCGATGTAGACGGCCAGCGTACTTTTGCCGTCGTAGAAGTAAGGTCGACGCCTGGCAGGTGTTGCTACGCGCTGCCACGTTTCCACATCGGGATAGCCATGCTCGATAAAGGCGCGTTGTGATTGCCCCATGACGACCAGCTTGACACCGCTGACGAGACAATCGGGCATGCGCAGCAGTCCATAGATGAACGCCGACATATCCGGTTCGGCCGAATCGGCATGGATGTGCAGCGCGGATCGGGTGCGCGTGTGTGCTTCGATCAATGTTTTGAGTTTGACTTCACGTGAACTGCGCAGCAGGGAATAGTAGGTGCGCGTATAGAGCGCGATTTCTTCACTGCCGCTGCTGGGAATGGTTCTGTCCATATCGTTTTAGCTCATGTCACGAAAAGATGTCCACTGCCCATGGTCACCTGACCAATAACAACGGCCGATGGACAAAGCGTGCTGTATGATTCGGCCGAATCGGGATCGACAGCGATCAGCAAACCACCAGACGTTTCCGGCGTCCACAACATTTGTTGGATCAACTCCGGAACATCTTCACCAAAGGTCACATGGGGGTAAAAATACATGCGATTGTGGCTCATGCCACCCGGAAAGGCACCCATTTCGCCGTAGCGATGGACGCCCAATGTCCACGGCATGGCTTTGAAGTCAAAATGAAAGTCCACCGGTGTACCGTTGACCATTTCGTAAGCGTGGCCGAGCAGCCCGAAACCGGTCACATCGGTCATCGCGTGGGCGTTGACGATCAGCGCTGCTTCGGCCGCTTGCCTGTTGAGCAGTTTCATGTTGGCGGTGGCAAACGCTACATCTTCTGCAGACGTGCGCCCGTTTTTCAGTGCCGTCGTCACGACACCGACACCGAGCGGCTTGGTCAGCAACAGTACGTCGCCGGGGGATGCGCCGTGTTTGCGTTTGACAACTGCCGGATCGATGATGCCAGTCACTGCCAGCCCGTACTTGGGTTCCTTGTCGTTGACAGTGTGACCGCCGGCAATGACTGCACCTGCTTCGGCAACTTTGTCCGCGCCGCCGCGCAGGATTTCGCGCAACAGGTCGAGGTCCTGATCGTCGGGAAATGCAGCCAGGTTGACGGCAAACAGCACCTGGCCGCCCATCGCGTAGACATCGGACATGGCATTGGCAGCCGCAATCGCGCCAAAGTCGTAGGGATCGTCGACGATAGGTGGGAAGAAATCGGTCGTATTGATGATCGCCTGCTTGCTGTTGAGCTGATAGACGGCAGCGTCGTCCGCTTTTTCAAGCCCGACGAGCAGGTTAGGAAACGCCTTTTTGTCGAAAACGTCGTGTAATGGCTGCAACACGTGCGCCAAATCGGCCGGGCCGAGTTTCGATGCTCAACCGGCGCATGAAGCCAGCGACGTAAGGCGAATCTGTTCGCGTGTCATGTTGTTCTCCGTATAACTGCAACCGTTACCCGCACGGATACGGGTCTTGTCTGCAAAGCCTGTGAGTTACCGGAATAACCCGGTTTCCGGCTCTGTCGTTGCTGCTCCGCTGTGAAAATGAAAAGGCTGCCGCTGTGCTGTACTCTGTGAACAGTTAGAATGCAGTGAGAGTCAAGCTACGACTGCCATACAGCTAGTATACCGAAGCTGAGACCAGTTGCCATATGATTGACGCTGCCGCTACACGGGTCATATAATTCGATGATGTCGGCCGAAAACAGATGGTGCCGTCCGGATGAATGTATTTATGAAAGAGAAACCGATTGACCAATTTGAAGCGATTGCACGGCGACTCGTCGAAGGATCGTTTAATCGCCTGTTTAGCGGCAGGCTGGATATGACAGAGATTTCGGCCGAATTGCTGCGTGTCGCGGAGTCTGGCCGACTCGACGGCATGCTGCCCAATGACTATCAGGTGGCGTTGAGTCCAACTGACTACATGTTCTGGCGCGAAAATCAACCCACAATCGAGCAGGACCTGGCGCAGATCGTTGTCGATTTTTCGCAGCGTGCTGATTTGAGTCTGATCGGTTGGCCACAGGTCGAATTGACCGCCGACACGGGTTTGGGACGCAATCAGGTGGCTGTTCATGCGGCTCACAATGCTGCATCGGCCGAAGAAACCGGTATTTTGCTGCGGCCGACAACCGATGAGCGGCAGATCGAAGCTGACGTGCGACAACTCGACGCTTTTCTCATTATCGACGGCAAGCACCATGTGCCGTTGCAGCGCCCTGTCGTTACCATTGGCCGCCGCGCCAACAACGATGTGGTTGTCGATGCTGCCACCGTGAGCCGTCGTCATGCACAAATCCACTGGCGTTTCGGCCGATTCATCATTACCGATTTGGGCAGTCGCGGCGGTACGTTTGTCAATGGACGCCGCATTGATGAATGCATATTGCAGCCCGGTGACGTTATTACACTAAGCGATAAGTCGCTGATCTACGGCGAAGGTTTGGACGAGACGCGACGCACGCGAACGTCGGCATCGTTAGACAGCGAAGCGACGCACTTGTTCACGCCGATCATTGTCACTGACCAGTCGGATTAAGCCTGCCTACTCTATGGGAACAGTCGCGATTGCGCCGCCGATTGCCGGTTGTACTGAACTTGACCACCGACCGGGAACGCATTTGTCCAAAGTTGATTGAGATTGAACGCTATGTCACCCCAAATGACGCTGTTTGTACTCCGCCTGCTGTCAGCCACGCTGCTGTTGGCATTTCTGGGGCTGTTGGTGTGGTTTGTGCGCAGCGAGTTGCGGCGCGGTGGTGGGGCGTCCAAAGGCCGGCGTGCCGGACAGACTCATGGAGCCATTGTGCTGGTATCGGCCACTGGCGCGGAGGCTGGTCGATTTGAACTGCGGCCTGTGACGAGTATCGGCCGATTGCCGAGCAATACCGTCGTGATTGAGGAGCGGTACGTTTCGGCCGAACACGCTTTGTTGTCGTACCGCGATGCTCACTGGTGGCTTGAGGATTTGGGCAGCCGCAACGGGACATTGCTCAACGGTCTGTCTGTCACCAAACCGATTGTGGCGCAGGACGGCGACATGATTGCTATTGGCGACACGCGTCTGCGCCTGGAGTTACCCGATGTTTGAAAAAGAAGATATGTTTCCGGCAGGATTCTTTGATCGAGAAGATGAGGGGGATGATGCGCAGTTTTGGGGCATGCCCCGTGCCAATCGCTTTGTCGATGAAGCCGGTCAAACGACGCTAGCTGCACTCTATCGCGAATTAGTGCCGGAAGACGGCCTGGTTCTGGATTTGATGGCAGGGTGGGAATCACATTTATCGGCCGATGCGACCAGTGAACTGTTCGGATTGGGTTTGAACAGCGCTGAATTGGCTGCCAATCCCCGACTCGCCGAGCGCGTCATTCACGATCTCAATCGCGACCCCGCGTTGCCCTATCCGGAAGCGTATTTCGATGCTGTGTTGTGTGCCGGATCAATTGAATACGTCATCCATCCGCTGGCCGTTTTCAGCGAAGTCAACCGCATTCTCAAAGCAGGTGGCCCTTTGATTGTCTCTTTTTCAGAGCGCAGTTATGCGGCTAAGGTGCTCAGCGGTTGGAAACTCCTCAACGCCGCGCAGCGCGTCGCACTGGTTGCGAGCTATTTCACGATGTCCGGCAATTGGGACGCACCCAATACGCGTTTCAAAGTGCTGCTAGACAGCGATCCCCTGTTTATGGTTTGGGCACACAAGCAAGCCGATTTCTGACAGATCAAGAAGTAGTAATCGCCTTGATGTGCATCACCCGGTGTCTCGAGATTTAGAGACCATAAATCTGTGAGAACTTTTTGGTCACATAGGCGACAAACGGCTCGTGCGTCAATGATTGCCCTGTCGCTCGTGTGACAAGCTCATCCGGCGTGTATTTTTTGCCGTGCCGGTGCACGTTTTCGTGTAGCCACGAGAATAGACCACCGATTTCCCCATACTCCAACTCACTCTTTAATGCAGGAAGCTGAGCCAACGCCGCATCGTAGAGCTGTACTGCATACAGGTTACCCAGTGCGTACGTGGGGAAGTAGCCAAACATGGCGGCTGACCAGTGCATATCTTGCAAACATCCCTGGGCGTCGCTGGGCGGCGTGATACCGAGCAACTGCTGCATTTTGTCATTCCACGCTGTCGGCACATCGTGGGCTTGCAGATCGCCGTTGAGCAGGGCAATTTCCAGTTCAAACCGCAGAATGATATGCAGATTGTAGGTCAGTTCGTCGGCTTCGACACGGATAAACGAGGGCTGTACCTTGTTGATCGCCAGATAGAATTGGTCGCATGTCACCGAACCGAGTTGAGCAGGGAAGGCGGCTTGCAGAGCGCTGTAGTTGGCTTGCCAGAATCCGTAACTTCGGCCGATTAAATTCTCGAACAAGCGCGATTGCGATTCGTGGATACCGGACGACGTGCCGCGTGCCAACGGTGTGCGTGAAAACGCCGCATCCGTGCCTTGTTCATATATCGCATGACCCGACTCGTGTAGCGTGCCGAACAAGCCCGGATTGAGAAAGTCGGGATACCAGCGCGACGTAATGCGGCAGTCGTTGCGGCTGAAACTGGTGGCAAACGGATGGACGACCGTGCCGAGATACCCACGCTCAAAATCATAGCCGACGGCTGTCGCGATGGTGCGTGCTACGGCTTTCTGGCTCTCGACAGCAAATGCCTGGTGCAGGACGGAATCGTCGATCTGTTTGCCGTCGCTGACGATGGCTTGCAGTAGTGGCACGGTTGCGTCACTGACTGCCGCAAATGTTTTGCGCACCGTGTCGGTTGTCATGCCGCGTTCAAACAGATTGAGCAACGCATCGTAGGGTTGTTGGTCGTAGCCGTACTGTTCGGCCGATTCGCGGGCAATGTCGATAGTCTGCTCCAAATACGGCTCAAACAGGGCAAAATCAGCTTTGGCGCGTGCTTCCTGCCAGGCACCATTCGCCTTGCCGGTTACTTCGGCCCGACGTTTTACCAGTTCCGGCGACAATCTACGCGCCTGCTCGTACTGCCATTTGACCTCAGCGACCAGACGCTTCTCTGTCGATTCATCGTCATCATCAGCGACTTCTTCAGCGGCGCGTTCGATCAAGTCACCGAACTTGTCGGACGTGCCCATGCGGTGGGCCAGACGGGTGAGTGTCGTCATCTGCTGGACGCGTTCTGCCATCCCTGCTTTGGGCATAATCGCCTCGCGATCCCAGTGCAGCAGCGCGATTGCTTTTTGTAAGTCGTTCAGTTCGTGAACTTTTTCCAGTAATGTGTTGTAATGTGTGCTCATGTTGCCTTACTCATAGTTTATTGCGTCACGATCACGCAGAAATAGCGTTATGGTGCGTCTTCAATTGTACCATTCGTGACCGGTGTCGATTAGGGAAGTGATTCGCAGACGACGCCGTCACCGCCGCCGTCCATGCGGTGAATGTCTTCTCCGACGAGAGCGTAGCAGTAGTCGTAGCATGCCTGCGCTTCTGATTGCGTTTCAAAGTCGCTGCAATTGTAGAGGTTGCTGTCGCAGCGTGCGCAGCCAATCGGCGCAACTGTGTCAGCGGCAGAACCGGATGCATCCCCTTCGCCGCCAAACGCCGCAACACGCCACATGCCGCGTTCGTCGAGTCTGGCTTCGGTCTGCAGCGCTTGGAATCTCTCCACCTGGGCGACATCGGGCGGAAACGTCACGAGGCGACCGTAGCCACCGGCGATGAGTTCAGCGTTGACAAAGGTGCCGTCTTGCAGATAGACATAGCGCAAAAGACGACCGTATTGATCAACGTCGGAAACATCTTTGACAAGGATGATGTCTTGATCATCGACCAAATCGCGATTGAACCGCGTCGCTTCGATGTAGTAGGGTTCGTCGCGTTCCGGCGTGTCAACGCCGATATAGCGCAGTCGATATTCTCGCCCGTTGAGGCGTACGTCGACGGTGTCGCCGTCAATGACGTTGATCACAGTGGCTTTTTCGCCGTTGGGAATGGTGCTGCTGTCAGAAAATTCGGCCGAAATGCTGGAGTCAGCAACACTATCGGTCGGTATCACGCGGCCACATGCCACGGACAACAGAGCGATTATGCCCAAAAACAGAAAAACAGCGTGTTTCATCACGAATCCTCGCTCTATAAGTTGGGCTGCCGAAAGGCAAGCGGCTCATTATAGCGTCAGATCGGGTCATACCGAAATGCACGACATGACATTTATCACTTGCGCCTGTGTCTAATTTAATTATAATTTAGTCATACCTAAATTAAAGAGAATCGCTCGATGTCAGACTCATTTCTCACTTTACTCGGTGCTATTTTAATTGCAGGCGTCATTGTTCTGGTCATGTGGCCGGGCAAAGGACTTTGGGCACGTTGGCAACGGTCACGGCAGTTGACCAAACGTGTGCTGGCCGAAGACGCGCTCAAACACATCCATCAGGGCGATTTGGACGGTCGGCATGCCACTGTTGCCAGCCTGGCCGGGGCGTTGCAGATCAGCATGGATGCTGCGGCGGAATTGCTGGCCCAACTGCAAACGGACGGCATGGTCGAAATGCACGGTGGTGATATTGCACTGACGCCGCAAGGGCGTGATACGGCTCTGCACATTGTCCGCGCTCATCGTCTATGGGAACGCCATCTGGCTGATGAAACGGGCTACGACGCGGCCGAATGGCACGCCCGTGCCGAATCGGCCGAACACGCTCTCACGCCGGAAGAAATCGACCAACTCGCTGCCCGTCTCGGCAATCCCACCCACGACCCGCACGGCGACCCGATTCCAGGGGCACGCGGCACCTTTATCGCCCATGACAGTGTGCCGTTGCCCGCACTGGCTGTCGATACGCCCGGTCGTATCGTCCATGTCGAGGACGAACCGGATGTCGTCTACGCCCAACTCGTCGCTGAAGGATTGCATCCCGGCCAGCCGGTGCGCGTGGTTGAAGTGACGCCGCAACGGGTGCGCTTTTGGGCCAATGGCGATGAGCATGTGCTGGCGCCGATGTTGGCAGCCAATATTTCGGTCGTGCCGCTGGCTGTACCGGATGAAACGGTTCACGCAGATGGCACGCTGGCTGATTTGGCGCTGGGCGCTGCGGCTGAAGTGGTCGGCATCAGCCGCAGTTGTCGTGGCAGCGAACGACGCCGCTTTCTCGATTTGGGCATTGTGCCGGGGACGGTGGTTTCGGCCGAATTGCGCAGTCCCGGTGGTGAACCAACCGCCTACAACATTCGCGGCGCGTTGATTGCCCTGCGCCGCGAACAAGCGGAACGCATCAACGTCAATTTTCAAAAGCTTGCAGTTGACAGCAAATAGCTACCAGCAACGAACTATCATGACTGAACAACAATCCATCCCCATTCAAAGCCCAGCCGCCTGCCAAACATGCCCGGCCCACAATGCGGGCAATTTGCTGCGGCTCGGCGTCGATATGACCGAATTCGACTATGTCGTCGCGCTGGCGGGCAATCCCAACACGGGCAAAAGCACTGTCTTCAACGCGCTGACCGGCCTGCGCCAGCATACCGGCAACTGGCCGGGCAAAACAGTGCAGCGTGCCGAGGGCGCGTTCAGCTTCGGCGGCAGCAAATACAAATTGGTGGACCTGCCCGGTACGTATTCACTGCTTTCGACCAGCCTTGATGAAGAAGTGGCGCGCGATTTCATCCTGTTCGGCCAGCCGGACGTGACCATCATCGTCGTCGACGCGACGCGGCTGGAGCGCAACTTGAATCTGGCGTTGCAGGTGCTCGAAATTACCGACCGCGCCGTGATTTGCCTCAACCTGATTGACGAAGCGCGACGCCACGGCTTGACTGTTGATGAGCGACGACTGGCGCGTGATTTGGGCGTGCCGGTTGTGCCGACGGCGGCACGCAGCGGCGAAGGCTTGCCTGATCTGCTGCAAGCAATTGACGATGTGGCTACCGGTCGCTTTGTGTGCAAACCGCACCGCATTCGCACACAGTCGCGGTCGATCTCTGACGCGATTAACCGGCTGGCGCAGCAGGTTGAGCAGCAATTTCCCAATTTGCCCAATCCGCGCTGGGTGGCGCTGCGTTTGCTCGATGGCGATCAGCGCATTGTCGAGGCGGTGCGCAAGGGTGAACTGGGCGACCTGACGCGTCCTGAAATGATGGAGATGGCATAATGGCGACGTTGGCATTGGAACCAAATGGTATCAAGCAGGATCGAGTCGCGGCATTACTGGATTCGGCCGAAACGCTGCGTTGGCAAATCGGACAGGAATTCCACGAACAGTTGATGGAAGACATCTACACCGATGCGGCACGCATCGCCGACCGCGCCGTCACCCGACCCGACGAAAAACCGCGCTTCGACCTCGACCGCACCATCGACCATATTGTCACCAGTCGTTTGTGGGGCTTCCCGTTGATGATCCTGTTGTTCACAGTCGTCTTTTGGATCACTATCACGGGCGCGAACTATCCGTCGCAATTTCTCTCCTACATCCTGATCGACACCATTCAGCCGTTCCTGTGGAATATCGCCAACGCAATTGGCTTGCCGTGGTGGCTGAGCGGCATTTTGATCGACGGCATGTACCTGGCAACCGCCTGGGTTGTCTCGGTGATGCTGCCGCCGATGGCGATTTTCTTTCCGCTGTTTACGCTGCTGGAGGATTTCGGCTACTTGCCGCGCGTGGCATTCAATCTCGACAACATTTTTCGCAAATCGGGTGCGCACGGCAAACAGTCGCTGAGCATGATGATGGGCTTCGGCTGCAACGCTGCCGGCGTCGTGGCGACGCGCGTCATTGACAGCCCGCGCGAACGGCTCGTCGCCATCATTACCAATAATTTTGCCCTATGTAACGGGCGCTGGCCGACGCAAATTTTGCTGGCAACCATCTTTATCGGTGCACTTTTTCCCGTCTATCTGGCCGGCATCGTGTCGGCGCTGGCTGTGGTCGCGGTGGCGATGCTGGGCATCTTTCTGACGTTTGCGGTGTCGTGGGGGTTGTCGCGCACCGTACTCAAAGGGGAAGTGTCGACATTCAGCCTCGAACTGCCGCCGTACCGTCCACCGCGCGTTTTGCAGACGATTTACACATCGCTGATCGACCGCACGTTGTATGTATTGTGGCGTGCCATCGTTTTTGCGATGCCGGCCGGCGCGGTGATCTGGCTCATCGCCAACGTGACGATTGGCGGCACGAGTCTGGCCGAATATTTCATCACTGTTCTCAATCCGATCGGCATCATTTTTGGCCTGAACGGCATCATTTTGCTGGCGTATGTCGTTGCCATTCCCGCCAATGAGATCGTGATTCCGACGATATTGATGCTGACGGTGCTGGTTTATGGTGGTTCAGGCGCGGGCGCAGGCGTGATGTTTGAACTCGATTCGCAGTTGGCAACGCGGGCGATTCTCGATGCGGGCGGCTGGACGCTGCTGACGGCGGTGTGCGTGATGCTGTTCAGCCTAATCCACAACCCGTGCAGCACTACGATCTACACGACGTATAAGGAAACCGGTAGCCGCAAATGGACGGCAGTTGCGGCGCTACTGCCATTGGTGATGGGTTTTGCCGTGACGTTTATAGTCGCTCAAATCTGGCGCTTGTTTTCAGGTTAACTAAAGGAGGCTGAGCCACACGCTTTTTAGTAACGTAAGCAAACGTATGATTTAAACAAATGTGATTTCTTTCATGTCTTCGACACGAGCTTTCTCACTATCAAGAATACAGCTTGAATAGTAGACTTAGATTGTGTGCCTAGTTGAGGAACTTCAGGAGTTGATAGGAGTCAACGATGTCCAGAAAGCATTCGATTGATATGCGTCACAACATTCTGCAATTATCAATGGTTGGGGTAATAATCTTAACTGTGATAGGAATTGTGGCTTTGACCCCGTTTGTAAGAATAGTGTTTTTATTTTTTTTAGGGGAAATCTATTTTAGCCTCATCGCATTCTATGCACCTCTATTCATCGCGAATGTATTGATTACAGATTCCTTGTTAATGGCTTTGATAAAAGGGAAAAGTATTGTATACCCTAGTCAAAAGATTTCTATAACATACATTTTGGCTGTCGTAGTTGGGGGGGGGCTATCAGTTCTTTGTAGCGTCTTTTTTCTCGCTGGGCTTGGTCAGCACAATCCTGAACTTGGGACAAAGATTTCAGATTTAATAAACGAAATCAATGTTTATGCTGGGTGGGTACTAGGAATTGCTTCAATCTTGATTACGATTACCGCACACCGCAAGAACGCTAGCGTGGCGTCTGTTCCATAATCTTGGGTTTTTTACCGAGTCGCTCCCAACTTAACATCAAACCACGCAACAATACCTGCGATTTCCAGTTTGTTGGTGACAACCCACAGGGTGAAGTGCTCCAATTGAGCGATTCAGCACAAAGATTCACTGTTGCCCGAGCTATGGCTGAACCCCTAAAACCATCTCGACATTGATCGCCTGCACGCCGCGTATCACACTCGCCGTTACCGTCTGGCCAGCCACTGCCTGCAACTGCAAGAACTTCTGCAAATCCTGCCAATCGTCAATCGGTACGCCGTCGATCGCCGTGACGATATCGCCGCCAACCAGCACGCGCCGGTTGCCAACGATCACCTCCCGCTGTGCACCGAGGATGCCTGCCTGCTGCGCTGGACCATCGCGATAGATCTGCGCCACGAGAATGCCGCTCTCAACCGGGAGTTGTAACACCTCCGCCAGACTCGGCGTGATGTCGTATCCCAGAAAACCAGTCCACGGGTGCGGATACGTGCCGAGTTCAATCAGGCTGGGTACGATACGCCGCACCGTATCGGCCGGAATCGTAAACCCAATCCCCTCCGCATCGGACCGAATCGCGGTGTTGACACCGATGACGCGTCCGCGCGAATCGAGCAGTGGCCCGCCCGAGTTGCCGGGGTTGATCGCCGCGTCGGTCTGGATCACGTCGAAGACAAACTGACCGTCTTCAAGCTGCAAAGGCCGACCAAGCGCACTGATCACGCCTGTGGTCAAGGTGCTTTCGAGGCCAAACGGATTGCCAATGGCGATGGCGCGTTGTCCCACTTTGAGTTCGGCCGAATTTCCCCATTCCACTGGAACCAACTCCACAGATGTTACATCCACCAGAAGTACGGCCAGGTCGTTGGCCGGATCGGCACCTAAAATTTGCGCCGGAACGGTGGTTTCATCGGCAAACGTGACTGCGACGCTCTCCGCATCCTCGACGACATGCCAGTTGGTGATGATGTGACCTTCCTTATCAATGACAAAACCGGATCCGGTGCCTTCGCCCGGCATCGCGCCGAAGAAGAAGCTGTAGCTGATCACTTCCGCCGTGATATTGACGACCGACGGGCTGACGCGTTCGTAGAGATTGGTGATCAATTGCTCTTCGATGTCGATGGGAGCCAGCATCACGTCGGGTAGTGGCGTGGCGGTTGGAACTGGCGTCGGTGTCGCCGTCGGCGCGAGGGTGGCTGGCATCGTGGATTCCGGTGCGGTTTGGCAAGCGGTAAAAATGACGAGCAACAATAAGATGGTCAAATATCGTTTGCTGGACATGGCGCAATTATACAGTGCATTGATCGATGTTACCGGATTTATGGCTGCGTTTCGGCCGAAATGCAATCCGCTATTCAATCTGACATTTCGAAGCGTGCCTGCAATTCAAACGGCTTGAGTACCGCTTTTGCCTGAGCCTGAATGTCTGGTTCGGGATCGGTTGCAGCAATTTCGGCGACAGCATTTGACACCGGAGCAGGCAAACGCGATAGGAGGGCAATCGCATCGAGCATCGATCGACGCTGCGACTCCAGCGGGCTCGTCAAACCGTTGAGCATCTCTTCTTTGGTGAGTGCCGGTGCGATTTTCGGCCGAAATCGCTCCAACACCAGCCGACTTTTGCGCCTGCGGTGTGGCGTAAAAATCGCGCGGCGCTCACCGGCTATCAGCTCGTTGCCGGCGCCGATACTCACAAGCTGTTCGTAAAGTGTGCCTGCACCATCGTACAGCGAAACATTGTACGTTCGACCCGGCGTACCGCTGTGTGTGTGCTTTCTGTCGCGTAATTTTGTGCGCACATGCTCATAAGTGGTCGTCGCGACGAACGTGCGGATTGCGATTCGGTCACGTGGTGTCTGGATGAGCCAGACAAGCCAACTGATCATGACCGGCATGGCAACTATGGCAATCGATGCAACGATTATGAAGAAAAAGATCCATAGCGAATCAGTCATCGTAAACACCGGCAATTATCGCTTGATCGACGCGATTCCATATTTTCTATACGTGCGAATCAACGGGTTAGTTTCAACGATTGTCTTCGGCCGAAACAACGTCTTGATGTTATGTTTCGGCCGAATCCTGTCTCAACGCCGCCATCACCCCATCCGCAAAGCCATCCTTCATCAATTCCGCCCGCGTCACCATGCGGCTGAGCCAGTTGCTTGCACCAAACCGCGCCACAATTTCGGCCGAAGTCAACCAATCATAGGCATCGTGTTCGACGCTGATTTGCAACTTTTCGGCCGAATCGAGCAGCGTCGCGTGATAATGCACGCCGATCAGCTCGTTTTCATCGACGTGCGCACCGCGATAAAAATGGGATGTGCCGATTAGGAAGTCCAATACGATCCGCAACCCGCTTTCCTCAGCCACCTCGCGCAGCGCCGCCTCGTAGAACCCTTCACCCTGATCGACGCGGCCTGTGATGCACTCCCAATGCCCCGCGCCGACATCCTTTGCCGCCGAACGGCGCACCACGAGATAGGTGTTGTCAACAGGATTGTGGATGTGGACGGCGACGCCGCCCAAAAATCGGCCGATAGCCATAAAACGCCTCACTCTAAAGATTGCCACGCCAGTATAGCAGGGATTTTGAATTAGGGTTTCGGATTGCAGAACTTCTTCGCACCGCTGTGATAAAATTCACCAATCACTATTCACTAATCACTATTCCCTATTCGCTATTCCCATGTTCCCCACACTCCCAATCGGCCCTGCCGTCATTCCTACCGCCGCGCTCACCTGGTTGCTCGGTTTTTGGCTGGCCTTAACCGCTGTCGAGCGCGCCGCCAAACCGCTTAAACTCGATGCATCCCTCATCGCCAATCTCGCCACAGTCGGACTGGTCGCCGCAATCATTGGCGCACGGCTGACGTTTGTCATGCTGCATTGGACTGCGTACCAAGACAATCTCCTCGGTATTGTCTGGCCGCTCAACAGTGGCTTTGATGTGGTGGGCGGCCTGCTCATTGGCGTGCTTGCCATGGTCTTTTACGGGCGAGCGAAACAGTTGCCGCTGTGGTCGACGCTTGATGCGCTTGCACCGGGCATCGTCGTTCTGCTGCTGGCAGTGAGTATGGCTGATTTTCTTGGTGGGCCGGGTTTGGGAGCAGTGACGGCACTGCCCATTGGTGTAAACCTGTTTGGCACAAACCGTCACCTGGTACAGTTGTATGAACTGGTGATCGGTCTCGTGGCGCTGTGGGTGTGGTGGCGCGTTTCGGCCGAATCCCGTTTTGCCGGTCGTCCGTTTCTGATCACGGTCAGCGTGTTGGCATTCGGCCGAATGCTGACCGATGCATTTCGTGTCAACGTGCCGCTCAGCAGTGGTTTCCACATTGTTCAACTGATCAGTTTGGGCATTGTGCTAATTTGTCTCGTCATATTGGCTCGTAAAACCCTTGCCGCCACGGCGTTGCCCGGCTAAACTATTCGCCCTTGAGCAACATGGACAATTTGGATTCGGCGATAGTTGACAGAATCGGCCGAACTCTGTACCATGCAGCGCGTTAAATGCATGGAAAAAGGGTGAAACGTGTTTGAGGTAAATGAAACATACGCCAATCGCAAAGGCAACTACAAAGTTCTGGAAATCAACGGTCCCAAAATGAACGTCGAATACGAAGACGGCACCACGGCGACCTTAAATATGGCGATTCAATATCGCATTTGGGAAAACATCGTCGTCGAACGGGCCGCTGCTGAGGCCAAGCGCCTTTCCAGCACGCGTCGTTACGGCAACAAGTCGAGCACACGCTTCTACATCAAAACGATGCTCGTTTCCGATGAACCCGACCTGGCCATACCCGGCTTGCGCCAGCGCATTGCGGCTGCTCCGGAGAACACAGAATTGGCGGTAGGAGACAGATTGATCTACTACGCCATCGAGCCACAATGTTTCTTTGCTGTAACCACAATTACGGGCAGCGCGAAACCGGGAAAGGCCAAGGATTATCTGTTTGGGGTAGATGAGTCGGCCATATTGCTTTACCCAATCGATATTGATGCCCACATCATTACCGTCAAAATGGCCGTCTCCGTCGATGGCGTTGAATTGGAAAGCCTGCCCAATTACCGCTCAGATTTGATGGCACCGAGCACATTTCACGCGATCAATGAAGACGATTTTGAATTGCTTGCGGAACTCATCACGGAATTCGACGCCGAGATCGATGAAGATGACGAAGAAGACGAAGACCTGGATGACGAGCGCGATGATCCGGACGCCATTCTCAATGCATAGCGGCATACGTTGATATGAACACAGAATACATCCTTGTCTGCATCGCCTGGCCCTATGGCAATGCCGACATCCATCAGGGCAATGTTACCGGCTCTCATTTGCCCGGCGACATTTACGCCCGCTACCATCGCCTCAAAGGCAACCACGTCCTCATGGTTTCCGGTACTGACAGCCACGGGACGCCTGTTACTGTAAAAGCAGACGAGCAAGGCCGTTCGCCTAAAGCCGTGTTTGAAGAATACCATGCGCGTTTTCTCGATCTGTTCAAGAAACTGGGCGTGAGCTACGATTTGTTTACGCACACCGATACGGAGAATCACGCCCGCGTTTCGCAGGATATTTTTCTCAACCTGCTTGAAAACGAATATTTGTTCCGCAAAGTTACCAAACAGATGTACTCACCGGCAAGCGGTAAGTTTCTGCCTGATCGCTATGTCGAAGGGACGTGTCCTGTATGCGGCTACACCGGCGCACGCGGTGATCAATGCGACAATTGCAACACGCTGTTCGAAAGTGCAGCCGAATTGCTCGATCCGCGCAGCAAATATGACGAAACAGCGCTTGAACTGCGCGACACGGAGCATTTTTTCATCGATCTGCCGGCGCTTGCCGACGAGGGTCTTGAAAATTGGCTTGACACCGGCAAGGATCATTGGCGACCACAAGTGATCAATTTCGCCCGCAATTTTGTCAAAGAGGGATTGATTGGCCGCGCTGTGACACGGGATATGGATTGGGGTATTCCGGTTCCGGTCGATTTGCCCGGCTTTGAAAATAAAGTGATGTATGTGTGGTTTGAGGCGGTGATTGGATACTTCTCAGCTGCAATCGAATGGGCCAAGAATAACGACGTGCCGCAAGCCTGGCGCAATTGGTGGTACAACCCGCAAGCGCGAACAGTCTATTTTATCGGCAAAGACAATATCCCGTTCCACACCATCATCTGGCCGGCCGAGTTGATGGGATTGCGCGGACTCTACAATGAGGATCGGGATGCGCGGCTCAATTTGCCGTACGACGTGCCTGCCAATGAGTTTATGAATATGGAAGGGCGCAAGATCAGCGGCAGCCGCAATTGGGGCGTGTGGATGCTTGACGCACTCAAACGCTACGACCCCGATCCGCTGCGCTATTATCTGACCGTGACAATGCCGGAAACGCGTGACAGTGACTGGAGTTGGCAAGGGTTTGTCGACCGCAACAACAATGAATTAGTCGCCAATTGGGGCAATCTGGTCAATCGCGTGCTCAACATGACCAAGCGCTATTTTGACAGTGTGGTGCCTGATCCTGGTGAATTGACTGAGCAAGATTCAGCACTGCTGGCCGAGATTGATGCCGGTTTTGAGGTTGTCGGCGCACTGTATGATGCGTGCAATTTCCGTGCTGCGGTACGTGAATGCATGCGGCTTTCGACGTTGGCGAATCAATATCTGGAAGCGACGAGTCCCTGGGTGACGTGGAAGAATGATCTGCAAGCGACGGCACGTTCACTCTACACAGCATTGCAGGCGATCAATGGCTTGAAACTGTTGTTTGCGCCTGTTTTGCCGTTTACAAGCCAGCAACTGCATGGATTGCTTGGTGCGGATGGTCAGCTTTTCGGCCGACAAATGGTGACGGCGTTTGCGGAGTCCAGCCGGGAGCATATTGCGCTGACGTATGACGGCTCGTCTGCTGTTGGTCGATGGACGCGCAGTGAAGTGCCTATCGGCCGAAAATTGCCCAAGCCCACGCCACTCTTCAAAAAGCTCGACGAGTCACTGGTCTCAGAAGAATTAGCGCGACTGGGCACACCTTCATAGGAAAAACGGCAGCACCACGATTTCAAGTGTCGTGCGCATGGTGTTGAGTTGCGGCAACAGGTTTTGGTTGATCGGCCGATAATCGTAGCCGAGCACCTCAATCATCACGTAATCCGCAATCGCCCACAAACCGAAGCAACCGAAAGCAAATACCAGAATTGCGATGGCAATGGCGATGATCAGGCAGCTTTGCGCCCAGCGCGTATGCCAGGCTGTCGGCTGTGTTTCGGCCGAATTGGTGACCACCGTCTGTTGTGACGGGGCAGCACTGCGCGTACGGGAACGCGCAGCGGTTCGTCGGCGTGGGCGAGCGGGCCGCGTTTCAGGCTGAGGCGTATCAAGTGCGTTTCCATTTGGTGTGAGCGGCGTGTCGATAACCCGGGCAGAGGTGGCAGCAGCGGCAGCCCGTTCCATACGCGACCCGGATGCTGGTTGCTCGTCGTATGTCGGCCGAATAATCTCTCCGCGTCCCGTACAGCCGTACGCCGTGCAATGGTTGCCTACTTCCTGCCAGCAGAACGAATGATGCCGTGTGCCGCATTCATTACAGACGACGATGTCATCACCAGGAGCAAACGGTTCCTTGCACAGCGCACAAATTTCGCCAAAGAATGGCGACTCCTTGGTGATCGGGATAGCACGTGGCATTGGAGAGTCCGACTAGCTGCGGAACGCTTCTAGAATCCGTTGATACAATCTAGCCCAGAAACCTTGTGATGGTTCTCGTTTAGGGGCAACGCGACCCGGTGCTTTTTCGGCCGATTTCAGCTGCTGCCGCTGCATTCTGTCTACCTGGGCATCAGATGGAACCTCATCAGGCTTGATTGTCATAATCGGGCCGAGATTGATGCCGTAGCGCCGTGCTTCGGTATGGTCACATCCCAGGACAGCACACGTGCCACCGTTTCCTTCCCAGCAAGCGCGATGATACAACGTGCCACATTTACCACACAGCACCGGTTGCAGTTCAGGCTCGTCGACGTTGTTTTCAACTGGCCCGGCGCAGATCGGACAATGCAAACTGAGCTGATTCGCTTCTTTGATGTCATCAGCTGTTATCCGAATGAGAGCGTTCTCTTGTTCTGCCATCGTCTGCCTTGCCGACGTGGACTCTGCGAGTCGTGAACGATTCGGGTTTTCTCCGTTGAGATTTGCCCGGTCGGTGGTTTGATTGTTGAGTTGGTCGGTACGCATTGTAACGTAAAATCAGGTGCTTCGTAAAGTGAAAGCACAGGCCCTTGAGCTAAAGGTTAGGGTTGTGCTCAATGAGTGCGGTGGTCGGCACCTGGTTGCCTGGCGGTTACCAGGAATGTTTGGCCCACTCCGGCCAGGGTAAATCGTACTCTTTGACGCGTTTTTGGGATCGATCCCAGCAGAAGAAGCCACTGCGTCGTGCGACTGGATCGAGTACATAGGCAATGTGCCAGGATTGCGTGAAAAAATTCTCGTGAATGAATAAATCCATACCGGATAAAAATATGCCGAAGCCGGGATGGGTATGATACCAACCGACTATGACAACATCACCGTCCGGATACATGGTGTTCAGTTGGTCATTGACGTAGCGCCAGCTCTCAGGTGTGTAGGTCACACTGGCGCCGCTCATGCGTGTGTGCTGGGCAATGACGGAGTCGATAACGCGCACAACGTAGCGGCCATTGGGTTGCTTTTCCGGCTGCGGGCCAAACATGACACCGGCAACTTCGCGGCGCATACTGGAAACGGCGTGTGTCTGCATCGCGCGCAGCGGTTTTTCCTCGAGCAGGATGTCTACCGCGTCGTTTTGTGCGATGTCGTTGGGGCGTACGCCACCGGCTATTCGGCCGAAATACGCTTTGGTCTGTGGCTTGTCTGGTTTTGCCGTTTCAGATGGTGCTGCTTCGGCCGATTCGACAATCGTTACAATCGGCTCAGGCAGCACTGTTGGCGTAGAACTTTCTTCGGCCGATGATACCTCATTGCTATCCGGTTCAATGGCTACGTCTGCCACACTCTCATCGGTCACCGGATCATGCTGCGCTTCAACCATCTCGGCTGTAGGTTGCTCACTGTCGTCACTGTCGTCATCTTCGCTGATAATCACGCGTGCCAGCAGCAACGCTTCGGTCAATGCTGTGTCTTGTGGTTCTCCGTCGTCAAGCACAATATCGACCGCAATTGATTCGTCATCCAGAAGTGCTTGCAGCGTGCTGTTTTCGTGCGCTTCCCAAAATGACTGTTCCAGCGCGTCGGCGTATTGTTGTAATTCGGCCAGTGTGCAATCACGCAACGGTTTTGCATGGACGCCGCTGCCAACCTGGTCGGCAGTTTGAAGCGTGATTGTAACGGTTAGCCGACCTTGCATCTCCGGAGGTGTCAAGCGGAGAGCAACCACATAAGGTGCCTCAGGCGTCGTAATTGAATCTACTGTCATGAGTTGATTATGTCACTGCGGTGCAATAGTTGCGGCAGTGTGGGCGACTGTCAGTATAGTTTGATAATTACGAGAATCAGCGTCACAATGCTGACGGCCAAACCCAGTCCGCCGAGAATGGCGCCAATCCAGGGACTGATTGGTGGTAGGTTGAGTTCATTCGGCCGAACGGCGTATTGCACATATTCATCGGGATAATGACCGCCAAATACATTATCTGTCACAATGCGCCACGAAATCTGGCTGCGCGGCATGTCGAGTTCGTCTGGATCATCAGCCAAAAACTCATAGAAGCCGAGTAGCGGCTCGATTTCACCCCTATTCCAGCCAAATGTACACGCTTCATTGCGCACAGGATCGACGACAAGGGCGACATGCCATGGTTGGCGGAACGCCGCATTGTGTACGACGATGTCATCAGAGGAAAAGAACACGCCCAGGTCGGGATGTGTGTGGAACCAGCCCACAAACTCCAGTTCAGGGTAGGCTTCCCGGTCCCGGTGCAATTGCGCCCAAACGTCGGCCGTGAATGTAAAATGACTCGGCCCATGATCGGCCGAAACGGCCGGGATCGCTGCCTGCACTTCCACAAACAACAGATCATTGTGCTGATACGCTACACCGAGCAAGGCGCCGCCAACTTCGACACGCAAATTGCTGGTGCAGTGCGCCTCGATCTGCTGCAATGCTTGTTGCGAATAGACGACACGCGGCTGCTCGTCGAGCGGTAAACTGCCGTGCAAAACACATTCATCCCGCGTCGGCGGCATATGTTGCGGTAGCCGATGATTACTTGCTGGCGGCTCTGTAAACGAAACCGTTGAACTTCCAAGTCCCTGATTATCGATGTCCTGCATGAAGTCGTGTTCGCTTTCCATCGTTATCCCAGAATGTTGATACCCAGATCATCCGCTTCGGGTTCACCGAGTACGATCATGTCTTGTAGTGATTGGCCTTTCAGATCGCGATTGTCGATTGGGAAAAGGTGCCGGTTGCGGATGGACCACGCCGCTGCCTTCGAATTCATCGGATCCTTCGGGTCCAGATTCTTGTATTGAATCATTTCGCCCAAAGTCAACAGCAATTCGTCAAGCGTCTTGGCAGGCCACCATGCGCCAATACACACTGCACCAGTAATGTGAATGTTGGGGTGGAAGATTGGTGTCAACCATTTTAGTTGAGGCTGCTTTAACGGATATTCAGCGTGCAAGTAAATGGCGACATCGTGTACTTCACGTATCTTCGGTGTCCCGTTCGGCATCAATTTTTCAACGCTACGGCATGTATACCGTATGCGATACCGCTCCGGTGGGTCACCGTCGCTGTCGATGATATAGATCAGGTCACTGCGATTGACCAAATCGCGCACGCGAGCATAGTCGTTGCGCAATCGGGCTTCACGTATATCGAATGACATAGTTACCTCGAAATAGGTACAGAATGATACTATCAGACCAGTTCGCAGTTAGAGAACTGCTGGCAACAACATGGTTGTGGCAGCTATAGAAACCGAATTTCGCCAAGAAACCTGGTTTCCATAGCCTCAACATGTTTAGCCGTTGGTTGTTGAACTGCTAGCCCGCTGTCACTTCAGGGAACAGGCTAAGGATATCATCTTCTTTCACACCAGCCTGGCTCAACGTCTCATCTTCTGAGAGACGTTTGCCGGAATCACGATGATCCAGACGATAAGTGATCGGATTGGCACCTTGCTGTGTTGGCAAACCCATCTTGGTCACCAGAGCGGGAATCAGACGGCGCATCGGCACATCTCCCGGTAGCTCGACGGGGGTTTTCTTGGAACCGGTTGGATCATAAATGATAACTTTCACACTTGCCATTGTCTTTCTCCATTGCTTACTTGCATATTGCAATTGACGCTTACTTTACGTCACTTTATTCCTAAAAGTTGCTCAAATGAGCTACTCTAACAGCTATCTTACAAAGTTGTTGGTCTGTGGTTGTACTGGTTGTCGGTAAACCGATAGTCCAATCGGAAAACCGTCTGAGCTACCTATACAAACTGGAAAAATCTGTCTTTGTCGCCGGTCAGTTCAAGGTAAATGCGTTCCTTACCGTTGCGTGCGCGGATAATCGCCAGTGGCGGCTGATCGAACTCGGCCAGCGTGCGATTCAGAAAATCTTCCTCACCGGTTACACGATGTGTCAGGTGCATATCACGACGCAGGCCGGATGTCGGTGACAGATATTCGCGCTCGGTCAAGCGAGCCATGCGCTTGAAATAGAATTGTTCGTCACCGCTCTCCGGATCGGTCATGCTGATTACGATTTCGCCGGAAAATTCCAGCGCTGCTTCCGGCCCGATCATGCCGCGTGCAATCGTCAGCAGATCGGCAAGCGTCGTCGTATCGCTGCAATTATTGGCAAGTGGCACAATTGGCTCGAGTGGCGCGTGTAACCGATCAGCGACGACCGGATACTCAGTTTTGTAAATGTCGTTTGTCAGACCATTGATCATCATGCCCACGCCGGGTTCGACTTCCATGCCGTGAATAATTTTGAGCGCTTCCTGCGTTTGAAAAGCGGCAACAATCGAGCCGCTGGTCGGTGTGGTCGGCACTTTGCCTTGCAGGACGTTTTCCCTTGCCAGCAGGGGACAAGAGTAGCGCAGACCGATCATTTGAAAGTCATGGTCTGTCAGGGTGCTTTCGTAGTTGGCACCGCGTCCGGGCCAGAAAACGCGGACGATGCCCATCAGTTCCTGAATGGCGCCATCGACCCACGGGCGATTGACGGATTGGCTGAAGCGGTCGATGCTTAATCGTGCTTCGCGATTGTCGAGGCAGCCGATAATGACGTCGACGTGGCGAAAGACGCCGAGACCCAGTTCGAAATTGATGTCGCCGTGCCAGGTCATTACTTCAACGTCGGGGTTGAGTGCCTTGACGGCTTCCGCGGCGACGTCGACTTTGCGGCGTCCACGATCTTTTTCGCGGAAGAGGACGGAACGGCTCAGGTTGCTGTCTTCGATGGTGTCGAAATCGGCGATAATGATTCGGCCGATTCCCATCAATGCCAGGTTTTTCAACACTTCGTTGCCGAGCGCGCCGGCGCCGATCACAAGCGCGGTCGCATTGCGAACGATATCCTGTTTCCACCAGCTTATGTAACTAAACGTGTGGTAACGGTCAGTATCGGGATCAGTGATTACGAGTAATTCTTCTGTCATGGTTGTCAGTGTTCAGTGGACAGTGATTAGTGGTCAGTGATCAAATAAGTACGGAATGGTAATAAGGCAACGTGAATTGCTCTCGGTCGGCGTTGAGAGTAATCGTTTTGCGCTCGCGTTTGCCACCCAGTTCATTCGGCCAGATGACATCGACATAGTACGTCATGCCGGCGCGCGCCCGCACGGGCAATGAACAGAGAAAAACGCCGTCTGCATTGGTCGTCGCGGCCACAAATTTTTTCACGCCTTTTGTTTGCACCTTGACTTGTACGCCGGGAATGCCGGGGCCATCAGGGTAGCGCTGCACGACAACGCGCAGTTTGGTCATTTTTAGCGGTTCGGCCGAAATGGTTTTGCGCACAGATGATGCCATTTCACTGGCAGCCTGGGTCGCTGTTCGTGCGGCGTTTGACACCGAGTCAGGGATGCGCACATCAGAAAGCGAACGGTTAGATGACGGCGGCGCAGTTGGCACCGGACGCGATTCGCCGGTGATGATGGTAACGGCGCTTTGTGGGGGCTCAAGGTCATCTTCCGTGATGCGGATCGGTTCACCGCGTTCGACAGAGCCCGGTATCCGGCGTGCTGCGTCGCTTTCGTCGATGATGATAGTCTGGCTGCTTACTTCCGGATAGCGTACTGGAATCGGCGTGCGGAAATGGGGCGGAACGGGCGCAACTGATTCAGGGGCCACTGCCATGTCGTCCAGAGATTGTGCCATATCGGCCGAATATGCCAACTTCCTTGCCAACTTGTCGCGATCAGTAGCGCTGCGCTGTACTTGACGGCGCACGAAACTGGCTGTTTGGCTGATGACTTGCCCCGCCGGGCTGAACTGGCTGGGGGGGGAGGTTGGATCGAGATTGTCCAGCGGATAATCTGCTTTCAGGGCGTAGGCGCCGATGATCAGTGACAGCCAATCCACGGCAGCGTCCGAGCCGGTTGACGGAAGTATCGCGCTAATGCGGCTACCGGCGACCAGTTCAGAACTGTCGAGCAAGTCATACAGCGCGACACGGACGTAGGCGGGATTGGAGACAATTCGGCCGAAATCATTCAGCGTCGGCGTGTCCAGTGACTCAGTTGTCAACAACAACGCTTTAGCACGCGATTCGCTCAGCGCCATATTGCCTGCTTCCTGCGCGATAAACGCCGCCAACTGTTTCGCAAACGCGGTCAATTGTTCGTCTTTGATGGAGCGCAGTAATCTGTCTGCTGCATCTTCCATAGCGTGACTCCTTTTCCGACAAAAAGCTGTTAGCTGACAGCCAACAGCTTTTAGATTCTAGTAAACTTGCGCTTCCAGTTCGTGCAATCCTTCCCAGGTGCGCATCAGATGTTCCAGATCGGAGATCGACTCCAGATCAGGTTCCATGGCCACGCGCAACTCTTCGCGCTGCAGACGGCGGTCATGCTGACGCAACATCGGCTTGACAATGTGATTGTTGAAGTCACGCTCAGCGCGAGTTGCTTCCAGCCAGAAGAGACGACGTAAACGCGGCAGCAATTCGTCATCGCTGAACAGATCGTCGATGATGGTCGAGAAAATGCGATTGGTCTTGGTCTGGATGTCGTCCAGTTTGTCAGCATAGCTGGCTTCGAGGTCATCGTAGCCACCCATGTCATCGGTTTCACCGTCGAGTAGACTGATTTCAAAGCCGCTGTCGGACCCGGCACCGGTCGGTTCATCGAGAATGCGGATAGCAAACTCGTCTTCCTCGATGGCCGGATCAGATTCGGCCGAACCACCCACATTATTACTCGACACCATCGGCATATCTTGCCGCACAGCATCGACACCTTCCAGCGCGACATCGAGCAGGCGCTCATTGGTTGCCATTGCCAGTTCGCGTTCGCCTTCAGCCAGCTTGAAGTGCACCGAACGCTCCGGGCGAACCAATTCATACATTACAGCCTGGCGGCAAACCTGGCGGAAATTGTTGCGCACACGAGCCGTCAATGCGTCATAAGCGCCATCCAGTGCATACACTTCACCCTGATCATTGGGCAGTGAATACGTGTAGGCTTGCTCATACTCGGCGCGTTGCAGGCGCGACTTGATTTCATGCGCCTGTAGTGTGCGCTCCATTTCGTTGGCAATCGCTTCGGCCAGGGCAGGCATATATTGCGAAACCGCTTCCTGCATCACCAGTTCAACCTGGAACAAGATGCGTTTAATTGGTAACTCGATGCCGCTCGTACCCCAGATCAGGTTGTCGTAGGTCACGTCGCGGTCATCCCAATGCTCCGTGCCATAGCTGTCGAGCAGGGTTTCAATCTCGCGCTCTACGGTGCCTTCCACCATCTCGCGGATGCCATTCAGAGAAGGATTGAGCAGTGTGCGGAAGCGGCGGTCGTCATTGTAGCGCTGGCTCAGTTCGACCAGTGCTGCGTGATAAGAGCGTGGCAATTCTTTTTGCTGACGCACGAGAACGGCTTCATAACGACGCTCCTGCAATGATTCCCAACTGATCTCAAACGGCGGATAGATGCCGCGTCCGGCTAATTGTTTTTCGTAGTACAAACGCAGCGTTTCCAGCGCGGTGCGGACACGGGTCGACGCTTCGCGCAGTTGAGTTTTAACGCGTTCGTTGCGGATGAAGTCGATCAGGCGTTCGCGCAGCAGCGGAACTTCGCTCAGTTCGAGCAGTTTTTCGGCCGTTTGTGGATCAAGCGGATCATTGCTGATTGGGCCGAGTTGATCTTTGAACGCTTTCATGATGCGTTCAGTCTCGCTGGCAAATTCATGCGGGGCGTTTTCCGGATCCTGCACGTAGAGTGCTGACGGCGCCATGATCATGAAGTAGGGTCGGTTGTCACCGCGGTCGGCATATGCTTCCCAATAGTTAGGGGCGATATGGCGCGTCACTTCCTTGATCTCACGCTCTGCTTCCGGCAAGCCACTGTTGAGACGGTCAAATGCCTGGCGAATATTGGCACCGTTGACGGCGACGAAAATCTTGGCCGCAGCGTCGTCCAGGTCGCTGCCGCGCAATCCGTAAAGGCGGTTTTCCTTGATCCAGTTGACAGCCGAGAGCGATTTCATTTCATCGACACGTTGACGACCGGCGTCGGTGACGAGCACGATCATCGCGTCTTCTTTCTTCATCTCTTCGAGCGTGATTTCTTCATGCAATCGCATGCCTGCGCCCAGACCGGGCACATCGACGATGCGCAAAAAGCCGTTCATCAGCAAATTGGGTTTGTCGGCCGGCGGATGGATGCGGAATGTAGCCGAGCGCACCAGCCGAATCTGGCGTTGGTCGCTGCCTTTGTAGCCGTCCTCGCGCAAATGGAGCAGGGCGCTTTCGTCATCGAGACGGAAATCCATCGGTGGTGGCGTGTCGGCTTTCATCAACTCGCGGTGATTTTCATAGGTTGCGATGCAGTCGAGCAAGATTTCGAGATATTCGTCGCGCTCTGTTTTAGCGAGTTCGCGGCCATTGGTGATGGCGGCATTGATGGCGTCGCGGGCAATGTTGCGTTCACCTTCGTTGGTGATGTCGAAGCCGTCAATATCAGCCAGTTGGCACAGCCGACGGACGCGTTGCGCAAATTCGCCGCGATTCCAGTATTCCAGCGTCAACGATTCGGCTTCATCTTCGTCTGCTTGTTCGATGTAGACGATGGTACCGGTCACAGCGGTGACAGCACCGGTCGGTAGCAGGTTTCGGCCGAGAAGTGCGTTGATCAGTGTGCTCTTGCCGACGCCGGTGCCGCCAAAGAAGACGAGCGTGTAAGTGCGTTGTTCCAGAATCTTTTGCGCTGTGTCGATATTGATGCGCGATTCGGGTACAGCGCGAATTAAATAATCGCGGCTGCCGTCGATGACGCGCTGCAAATTGACCCAGCGTTCTGTCTGAGCATCGTTGATGAACGGGAGGGTTGCCAGCTCATGGCGCAGTTCCTCGTACTTGTCGATTTGTTGGTTCATTCTTGGTTCCTCGATGGGGGCTTGACATCCCAAGCCCCATCAAATAGGGGATTGTTCCTTCAATCCCGTTTTATTGCCTGGTTTGTCAAGCGCAGTCAATAGGTTTGTCCGATAGGTGCGGAGCATGCCGGTTGCCTCTAGAAATTGGTCATGCACTGCTTACATGATGCCAAAAATGCGTGGCATTCACAAGCTATACGCCTAACTGGTGAGAAAGTTGCGTGAATCGGCCGAAGCACGCTTTTCAAATATAAAGTTTACAGTTGACTTGTATCTGCTGCAATGTAACAATAAGTCCAAACAAAAGGAGGTTTGCCTATGGATGCAACAGCATCTGTTTCCAACCGATTTGATGCCCATACAAACGCACTCTGGCTGGCTGACATTGTGACAATCGCCTTGTTGATTGGCTTTGTTGTGCTGATCTATGTATTGGAGCAATTTCTGACACCGCAATTTGGTCCAACGGCTCTGGCGGCAGCGGGTATTGTTATGGCGCTGATTCCGGCGCTGTTGTGGCTCTGGTTTTTTTACAGGCGCGATGCGGCTGAGCCGGAACCACGTGGTATGGTCCTTGGGGTTTTTGTCCTCGGTGCTTTGGTGGCTGCGGCTGTCGGTATCCCGTTAGTGCACTCGGTTTTTCAGGTTAATGCCTGGATGTATGCCAATCAGCCATGGTCTTATGTGGCGGCGGCAATTCTTGTAATTGGCTTTGCCCAGCAATTTCTGGTGTATGCAAGCGTCCGTTTTTCGGTGTTTAATTCGGCCGAATTCGATGGTCCGACAGACGGTATCATCTATGCTACAGCCGTCGGTCTGGGCTACGCTACCGTACTCAACGTGCGCTTTATCACCGGCGATGGGGCTACATCACTGACACTAGCCGCAATCCAAATCGTGCTGACGACACTGGCTCTGGCCAGTTTTGCCGGAATCGTCGGCTATTTTCTGGGGCGCGAAAAGCACGAAAAGCGGCCGCTGTGGTGGATGACCGGCGGACTTGTGGTGGCTGCGGCACTCAACGGCTTGTTCCTCGTTTTGCGCGGACAGTTGACCGGGGGGACATCGTCATCAACTCCGGCCAACCAGTGGTTGAGCCTGGCCTTGGCTGCGACATTGGCCATTGGTACTGCACTTGTTCTCAGTTGGCTCATCCGACGGGATGTCCGCCTTGCCATGGCCGCCGACGGTGTAGAGGAGGACGAGGAACGCACAGTGGGGCAAACGCGCAGTTCGACGCTGCTTGTTGTTTTGGTGACGATGCTGGCTCTCGGCGCTGGTTGGTTGCTCGGCGCGAATGCGCTTGACCGAACTCGGCCGATAACGCAGTCCGGCATCACGCTGGATGTGCCCGCGTCATGGTTGGCACTGCCCGGCGCCGATAACGTTCTATTGGCTGCCAATAATATTCGTCGGCCTCAGCAACGAGTCAGTGTGCGGGCTTTGCCTGCTGCCGATAGTCCATCCGGTGCAGCAGCAGTAGATGTTTTGAATCGCGCTCGCGGCATGAACAGTTTTCGTGTGTTGGAACAGGGCATGGTTGAGATGGATGGCGTACCGGTGTATCGCGTTCATTATGCTTATGTCACTGCGCCACTGAATGCCAAACCGAGCGTCATTGAAGGTGTCGATTACTATATGGTTGTAAATGGGCAATTGCTTGTGGCTTCGTTTGAGGACAGTAGTGAGTCGTTTGCTGACTCGCTGAGCACTTTTGAACGCATGGCCGCGACGCTGCGCGTGGCCGATCCGGGAGCGTAATTAATGCAACGCATAAAATATCTCGTTACCTTTGGTTTACTGTTACTCATTGCGCTGTGGTTTGTCGGATCGCGGACAGCCAGTGTGCCGGTTTATGCTGATAGTGCCATTTCGGCCGATGGGGCACTATCCCTGACGACCGCCTGGGCGCAATCGGCCGGAACGACCTTGACCAGTGATCAGCGGCAGCAACTGGCCAAGCGCACAGTGCAAATCGTCATGCTGCAAGATACTGAAGACGGTTACTTCATCATTGGCGCAGGATCAGGTACATTGATTTCACCGACCGGATTGATTCTGACGAACGCTCACGTTGCCAGTCCCAAGACGGTCGGTGTGCCGGAAGATGAACCGGACGCCCTCGGTATTGCGCTGCTGACCAATGAGGATGAACCGCCGGTACCGACGTTTTTCGCTTCAGTTGTAGCCGTCGATGGTTATCTCGATCTGGCAGTTTTGCAGATCGATCAAAATCTGGACGGATCCGCGATTCGGCCGACTGATCTCGCATTGCCCTACGTGGCGATGGGCAATTCGGACGACCTGCATCTAGGCGATAATGTCTATATCTTCGGTTTCCCCGGCATTGGTGGCGATACCATTACATTCACACGCGGCACAATCGCCGGCTTTTCCAGCCAGGATCCGATTGGCAATCGCGCCTGGATCAAGACAGATGCGACAATCGCCGGCGGCAACTCCGGTGGTCTGGCTGTCAGTGATGCCGGTTCCATCGTCGGTGTGCCCACGAGGGCATCATCCGGCGCAAATGGTCAGATTACCGATTGTCGTGTTGTACAAGATACCAATGGCGACGGATCTCTGGATGATCGTGATAACTGCATTCCCATTGGTGGTTTTATCAATGCGCTGCGCCCGGTCAACCTCGCCAAAGCGCTGATCCGCGCTGTTGAGGCTGGCAGCGGCTACGGCAGCCCGTATCCGACGTTGGGCGGTGTGACGACGACAAGTGGTCAACAGCAGTTTCAGTTTGAAGGCTGGTCCGAATCGGCCGATAATCAGGGCTGTGCCGTCAACGTGGTCTCGACTTTCCCGTCGGGAACGACGCGGGTGACTGCTGTCTTCAGCTACGCTGGTTTGACTGAAGGTGAAACCTTGGGATATGCCTGGCTGATCGATGGCGAGTCGGTGGCTGAAGGTACGTTTGAGTGGGATGGTGATGCTAGCGGGTCTTGTTACCCGTTCTGGCTGGAAAATGGTGGCAAGTCGTTGCCGGACGGTGAGTACGTTCTATTGCTGGGTGCGGGTGAAGAACTGCGTGTCGTGGCACAGGCAGAGACTCAAGTCGGTGGTGTTGTTTCGGCCGATACTATTCAGATGAGTGGTACGATAACTGATGCTGAAACCGGCAAAGCTATCGCCGGTGCACTGGTCATTGTGCTTCAGCCAGGTGTTGATGTCGGTACATGGCTCGATGCGCCGGATTTGGACACCATCTACACCTTTGCCGAAACAGATGCACGCGGGGGTTACTTTTTACCTGAATTATTGGCGCGTGATGTACGTTATGAAGCGGTCGTATTAGCAGACGGTTATCTGGACGAAACGGGTTATCTCGAGTTTAGTACGGATGATCCGGATAGCATGACCATCAATGTGGCGTTGAGCCGCTGACCAGAAAAAAGCCATCCGGTTTCTCTGTACAACCGGATGGCTTTTATGACAAGCTTGACGGGTAGGTAGATGCTTGAGGGTACGCTATTCGGCCGAATCAGTCGTCTCTTCATCATCATCCGGTCTAGCGGTTTCCTCTGCATCAACCACAACATCTTCCTCATTCATTGCCTCTTTCAAGGCTTTAGCATACACATCAGGGTTGGACGAGATTTTCACTGACATCCGCTGCCTGCCGTCAGCCACAGTAATCACCGTTCTGACATCGATATCGCGGGGCAACATGCCAAAATCTTGCAACGTCCAGATGGTCGTAATGCGGTCGCTCAGATTCGGCCATTGGTCTTTCGCCCAGACATAACGCTGCCGGCTGAATTGCCAAATAGGCTCCGGCTGGTACTGTGGTTCGAACGCCTGAAATTCCTGCCAAATCTCATCCGAATCAGTCATGGGGAACAAGATGTTCAGCATCGCCTGCTGCACGGTTTCTGCACCACGGCCAAGATCTTCATCTATCCAGTTTATGTGGTAGTTATTGATGAACATGAAGATGCCGAAGTGCGAGTAATCTTCAACACGCCGGAGTATTTGTTTACGCTTTCCATACGCATCCAAATACGTGGATTGCAACTCTTCGCTGGGTTCGGCGATCCGTTCATGATCATCTTCATGCGGCTCAAAAAGAGTGGGGCTTAGGTTGTAAAGATAGCAAACGAGTGTCGTAATGCGATCCGGCCCGACATTGAATTTTGCAAAAGCCCCTTCGTGAATCAGATCCTTAACGGCATCGGCAATGCCGCGCTGACGTGCTTCATCGTGTGCGCGTTGGGCACCCGTGTCGTAGGCTACTTTGACGGTTCCCGGCGGTCGAACAGCCGGTGTGACTTCGACTTTGCGGAAGAAGCTGGTCGCATAATACAACTGGAATAAAGTGAGTAAGGTGCCTCCGACGATAATTGCCGGCAGTGCATCTGTCTTCTGTGTTATCAGTACAATCAACATGAAATAACTGGCCATCATGCCGCGCAGACCGGCGAATCTGAGAGATTTGGCTTCGGCCGAACCCGGTTCAATGCCCCGCTCGCGCAGCGCATCGGCGCGCACAAAGTAAACTGTCGTACTCGTAATGACGAATGCGCTGACAAAACCGAATGCATAGTACGCTTCTACCACCACAACCTCGCGGATGATCGGAATCAAAACGGCCGAAGCAGCCCAAATGACTGCAATACCAATCCGGTCATCAGAGAAAAAGCTGGGTAAACGCCCCAGTCGGGCCGCATTGGCTGCGACCGCTGCGCCGCCGACATAGCCACCTCCCTGTGCCAACAGCAAAATGATGGCTAACAACGTACCGGCAACGATGAGAAAAGCTGAGCCTAATGTATTGGCTGTAGCTTCACGCAATGCCCGCACGACTGCCAGATCATATGCAACCGTTTCGATATATTCTTCTTCCGAGAGAACGGCCAGTTCGTCAGCAATGGTAGCATCTTCACCCAGCAACACTTCATTGGCGATTTCGGAAGGGATTTGCGCATACATTTCGGCCGCTGTGTCACGATCTGTTTGCGTAACCACTATGTTGTCTGCGTCAACGCCGTTGCCGAAGGTTTGCACAGCAACAATTTCGTACTCAATGAGCAGCGTACTATAGCCTTCTGTAGCGGGAATATCCCATTGACTAGCTGCGTACAATTGCACGACGCCGGTGCCAATTAGAAAAATGGCTGCCAATGTGAGTGCGGTGTTGATGACTTTCCATTTCGGCCGAGCGGCATGTTTACCACTCGCAGGTATGACTTCGTATCCGGAAAAGCCCAACATGGCGCTGGCCATCGAACTGAAAAACAGTTGGAAGATGACAACGGGTGCCAATACCATGAAGTCTTGCTGTGCACGGACGACGTGTTCAGCAACTCCTGTCAGTTCAAGGCGTGTGACAATGCCGTTGGTCAGGAACATCCATTCCGGATTGAGCGCAGCCCCAACACCCACGATCAATAAAGCGCCGAGCGTAAAAATGGTGAAAGCGCCGCCGCCGATGAGGAATAGTGGTACAGCCCGTTTTGGTCCCAATGCAACCAAGACCGCCATAATGAAAAAGGCAAACGCTTCTGCGAGCAGAATGCGATAGGCTGCTAATTCAGGCAAGATCAACATTGTGACATCAGACGCCGAAATCGAGCTGATGATAATAGTCAGGACTGCATCGATGAAGAACAAACTGGTGCCAATCCAGGAAAGCCAGCGAAGTTTCGGGGGACCGATAGCTTCGACGAGTGGGCCGCTGCCGCCCGCGTTGGGGCGCAAGTACGCGCCTGCTTTGTAGGCCGGTACGATGCCGAGAAACAGGAGAACCGACAAAACAATAAACGCAACTATGGCGATTTGATGATAACCATCTGCGCCATGTATAGCCAGCAGTGTCTGGTAAGCGGCCACACTGAAAGCGTCGGCAGCGATTTCAAAGATCAATGCCAAGACGCCCAGGCCAGTACCTCCCAACAACAATCCTTCGACCATCAGGCCGGGCAGTTTGCGGTTAGCTTCTTTCCTTTCGTCCGGGTCGATATAGCTCTTAAACATGCGGCATCCTGTATTGCACTATTGGCGATTCTGTTTTGCTTGGCGGTTTAGCCGGCTAGCGGACTTTGTCTTGCGCAGTTGAAATCACCAGCCTCAACATGAGCGATAAGACGACAAGATTATACTAGAATTCCATAATTGCGGCAGTTGCAAGCTTGACATGGCGGATGGCGTAGTTGTCTTGTGAATGTTTCAAATCGTACCGGTCGATACATAAATCGCTGAGAGATTGGCTGAATCCGGCAAAAATGTGACATCTACACGTTTTGCTATAGAATCGAGAATTAAATTGCACCTACTCAATTGAACGCGTCTGCAGCACTCGACTGCCTGTTCCCCCACCTATTCAAATTCGGCCGAACGACAGCCAAGCTTTTATTTTGAAGCCGCGTTCTCTGTGCGTGCTTTGATCTTTTGATCTGGATAGGGAGTTTATTATGGCTGTTAGTTACAAACGATTGAAGAGACGATTTATAGGCGAGCCTTTTCCAACGCGAGCCGAAATTCACGAAAGACTCGACAAGGTCCGGGCCTTGGCAATTTTCGCCTCTGACCCCATCAGCAGCAACGCTTACGCCACTGAAGCAATCATGGCTGTGCTATTAGTTCTCGGCACATCTGTGGAGAACAGACTGACCTTTCCGATTGCATTGGCAGTAGCTGTACTCATCCTTCTGGTGATCACAAGTTACATACAGACCATTTTGCATTACCCGGACGGCGGCGGTGCTTACACGGTAGCCAAAGACAATCTGGGAACGATGCCTTCTTTGTTCGCCGCCTCTGCCCTGCTGATTGATTACGTTTTGACCGTGTCGGTATCTGTCTCGGCCGGAATCCGTGCTGTGACGTCAGCATTACCGGCATTGTTTCCTTACAGTGTCTGGTTGGCATTGTTGGCTATTCTTATTCTGACATGGGTCAATCTGCGCGGTGTACGCGAAAGCGGCACGATATTCGCATTACCGACCTATGCGTTTGTTACTGGCGTGCTGCTCGTGGTTGTGATCGGTATTGTGCGGTTAACAGGTTTTATGGGCGTTTCGGCACCACCACCTATTATCAGAGAGACCTTGTCTGAAGCCAGTCCCGTTGCCCAATTTGCGTTTCTATGGTTGGTGCTGCGTGCGTTTGCTGCCGGCTGTACTGCACTAACCGGTATTGAGGCGATCAGCAATGGTGTTCAGGCATTCAAACCGCCGGAATCAAAGAATGCTGCGAAAACGATGGTCGCAATGGGTATTATTGCGATGTCGTTGTTTATTGGAATTTCCTATGTTGCGACCCATTTGGGATTGATACCGACAGAGTCGGAAAGTGTCCTGTCGCAAATGACGCGCACCGTCATGTCAGGAATTCCAGGTAATCGGCTTGTGTATGGATGGGTACAGTTTTTTACGATGATGATCTTGATTTTGGCTGCCAATACAGGTTATCAAGATTTTCCGCGTCTAAGTTCGTTTTTAGCTAAGGACGGATTTCTGCCGCGTTGGATGCAAAATCGGGGCGACCGTTTGGTTTACGACTTTGGCATTGTTCTCCTAGCTGTTTTTGCGTCGATCATCGTACTCGTGTTTCGTGCGGATGAAATTGCCATGTTGCCGTTGTATGCGCTGGGCGTTATGCTCAGCTTCAGCTTGTCGCAAACAGGTATGTTTTTGTTAATGGGCAAGGTGGGCAAGCTGGCGCCAGGCGAAACGCAGAAAACATCCGTCACAACCATTCATTATGAACGGTTTGTCACCGGTAAGCGATTGCTGAATCTGGTTGGCGCTGTTGTTACTTTTATCGTCCTGTGGATTCTGATTGCTACGAAATTCCTTGAGGGCGCTTGGTTGGTGGTTATCGCCATTCCGTTAATTGTCATCATGTTCCGCGCGATCAAGAAACATTACCGCAGCGTTGCGCAATCGTTGACTACGGAAGGCTATACCGACGGCGATCTGCGAGACATTGCAGATGTGGTCGTCATTCCCGTAGCTGATATTCATCGGGGTACGTTGCGTTCATTGCGCTACGCCAAGCGCTTGTCGCAAGATGTACGGGCAGTAAGTATTATCACAAGTGAGGCGATGCGGCAGCGGATAGAAGAGCGATGGTCTATGTTTCCAGGAAGTACCGCATCAGTCAAACTTGTACTGATCGATTACGAATACCGCGACATATTGACACCGCTGGTTGATTATATTCAGCGAATATCCGAGGAAGAATTTCCCGGTATGTTGACGACTGTGGTAATTCCGGAGTTCGTACCGGAAACGCTATGGGGGCAAACTTTGCACAATCAGACTGCTGCTTTGTTGCGTCAACGGCTGCGTTCTCAGGATGGCATTGTTATTATCGATGTGCCTTATCTCGTTAAGGCGCGTGATGCGGACGATTCCGACGGTGCAGGCTAGCCGTGCCGTTTTATCACGCGTTGGATGGCGTCAAGACCGCGTTCGACTGTAGCCATGTCGGGACCAAAGCTGATGCGACAGTAGTTGTGATAGCGGGCGGTACTGCGGCGCCTGCCGGGATTGACATCGAAAAACAGGCCGGGCACTGTGATGACTTTTTCTTTCAGACCTTCGCGGAAAAATTCGAGACCATCGCTGATTGGTTTGGGCAGGCCGGCGAGGCTGGCCCAGACGTAAAATGCGCCTTGAGGTGGCGCTTCGGCCGAAATGCCCATGGCTGCCAACCGTTCCAGCATGTAATCTCGCTTGGCACGAAACGCCGTCTGAATAGCCGCCGTTTCCTGCAGCGCCACATCCATGTCGAGTAGCACCAATGCCTCATGCTGGAACGGATGATTGGCGCCACCATCTAAAAACGACCCCGCACTGGCAATCGTGTCGATGACCGACTTTGGCCCCAATGTCCAACTGATGCGCCAGCCAGGATAGCGCCAGTTTTTTGTCAGACCATCGACAATAATCACCGGATCGTGCTCCACATCGTCGATGTAAGCTGCCGCTGACACCATTTTTGCCGGTTCGTCCGCGCCGCCGCTGTAAATATAGTGGGAGTAAAATTCGTCAAAAATGAAAGTGCAACTCGTGTCGCGGGCGATTTCGATCCAACGTTGTAGTTCTTCACCTTCGATGACCTGTCCGGTCGGGTTGCACGGATTGCTGGCGAGTACCGCCGTCAATCCACGCCACAGAATTTCTCGTTGCAGCGACTTCTCCGATATTTTGTAGTTCTTTTCCGGATTGAGCAAAATTGGAATGGGTATGAACGCCTTGAACGCAGTCAGTAGTTCTTCATAGGCGGTGTAATCGGGCAAGAAATGGCCCATGTTGATGTCACCGAGGGCAGCGGCGATGCGCGTCAACGCCAGGCGTCCGCCACCCGCGATGCTCACGTTTTCGTAGCTGTATTGCGACGATTTGCCCTGTCGATACAGGGTGTTGTAGAAGTCGGCAACCTTTTGGCGCAGGGCGATGTGGCCGGGCACGTCGCTGTATTTGCGGCTGGATGGGTTGACTGTGATGGCATCGATACGCGGCGGCGCGCCGGGCAGTTCGCCAACTTCCGGTGAGCCCTGTCCCAGATTAGCCCAGGCAGGATCGCCGGCTGTGTAACCGTTCAGGCCGGCACGATGCATGACATAGATGACGCCGGTGCGCGGCACACGGCGGAAGCCGGGAATGGTCGGCTGGGTACGTTGGGGCATGGCTCTCTCCACCACTTTTGTGATTAAATGCTGGCGCGAAGTGTATCAGAACGTGAGTTACTTTTCGAGCGGCAAGGTAATTGTGAAGCGCGTGTTTCCGGGTTGGGATTCGGCCGAAATCTCGCCGTCATGTGCTGCGGTAATGGCCGCTGCGATAGCCAGACCCAGTCCACTGCCGGGAAAACTGCCTGAGTTGCGGCCACGATAAAATCGGCCGAAAATCAGGTCGATGTCGTCAGGTTCAATGCCAATACCCGTGTCGGTGACGACCAGTTTTGCCGTATTTTCCAGTTGCGACAGGCTAACGGTGATTGTGCCGCCCGGCGGCGTAAACTTGATGGCGTTGCTGACCAGATTGTCGAATACTTGTTGCAATTGCGATGCGCTGCCGTTGATCGTGACTGGGGTTTCCAGACACGTGAGTGTGAAGGTCAGGTCGTTCTGTTCCGCCTGGGCGGCGTAGAATTCGCTGCGCACTCGCACAAGATGGGTGAGATCGACAGAGTCGCGTGGTGCTGTTTCGGCCGAATTTTCCAGTCGTGAGAGGCTGAGTAAGTCGTCGTTGAGCCGTTGCAGTTGGGCAACCTGTCTTTGGGCGGCTCCGATATACGCATTAGATTCGGCCGAATCAGAGGCCAGCTCCAGATTGGTGCGCAGAGCAGTCAGCGGCGTATGTAATTCGTGTGCCGCATCAGCGACGAATTGTCGCAGCGTAGTCACCATTTTTTCGATCCGCTCTGCCATGGTGTTGAAGGCTGCTCCCAACTGACCGATTTCGTCCTGGCGTCGGATGGCTGCGCGGGCCGAGAGATCGCCGGCAGCCATCTGCTCGGTAACAGCCGTCAGCGCCAGCAGCGGGCGGATGAGGCGGCGACTGGCAACAAAACCGACTAAGGCGGCCAGCGCGACAGCGACGACGCCGGCGACAGCCAATCCCCAGGCCACGCTGCGCAAGACGGCACGCCCGTAGGCCGGCCCTTCACTGAGACGAACGGTGCCCTGTTGTTCCGGCAGAGCGTAGGTGACGATCTGTGTGGAGCGGGTGGATTCGGCCGAATTCAGACCATAGCTCTCCTCAATCAAAGCCAACGGTCCAATGATTCCCGTAACAGAATCAGGCAATGCAGCGGGATCGGCCGATGCTGTGACCGACGTTTCCTGCGAAATGCCGCCTTGCGTATCCTCAATCGCCAGCAAGGTCGTGAAATTGCCTTCACCGACCGTCTGACTGAATGACTGCACCGTGTCATCCAGTTGGACTTTCAATGTGGCTGATGCGACGGCGTTGTGCGATTGCGGTGGCCCGGAATCGGCCACGATGCGCTCGTCGGAGTCCAGCAATTGTACCCGCGCCTGTGTCAGGAATGAGAACGCGTTGACCTGTGCCTGCAATCGCGTCTGACCGGCGTTGGAAACGACCAGGCTGGAGAGAATTTCGCTGACTGCCACGGCGTTGCGTTCCAGATAAGCCCGTTCCTGCGCTGTATAAAATGCATTGAGAATGACGAGCAGCACGGAAGCTACACAGAGTACGGCTGTCAATGCAACTGCGACATAACTGAGCGGTAAACGATGTTGGATTGAATTGGGCACAAATTAGCCTATTAACGACGAAAACCGGGTCTCATGGAGAAACCCGGCATTCACCTGAAGAGAAAAGGGCGTGCTGGTTACGCACTTTGTGTGGCAGAAGTCATCTATTTGATCGCCTCATACACCAGGACATCGGCGACGAGGACGCCGTCTTCCATGCTGCCCCAGGCGCGGATGACCATATTCTCGCCGATATCGACTGCGCTGCCTGCTTCAACGGTACTTTGAATCGTTGCTTCGCCGGTTGCCAACATCTCATCCGTGACCTCGGGCATTTCAGTCGTGTCGCGGTAGATTTGTGTGTTGTCCGTCAGGCGAACTTGAGCTTCACCGCCGCTGTGAGTGGCGTTGACCGCTGTTACCGGCTCTTCGTCGTTAACAACTTCGACATCGACGGTGACTTCGATGGCACCTTGCCCCACTGTGAGCAGGTCGCCGTCGCGACTCAGAAAAAGTCCGCTTCTATCCGGCGCTGCTTCCGGCAATTCGGCGGCACGGGTAAAGGTCATCATGACACCGCCGCCTCTGGTCTCGCCGTTGATGACTTCTTCGGTGTGGATTTGAATGACTTTGTCGCCATTGCCACCGGAACCTTGTGCCTGCGCTGTACTCGAGTTGAGTACACCGGACAGTACGATGAATGCCCCGACAGCGATAGTGATTGTTGCAATTCCGATTAGTAGTAGTTTACGCATGTGAACCTCCACGGTAGATGTTTGTGAGCGCGCTTTGATGTTCACAGTATACCTTCGGCCGATAACGACTCAATTTCAGTGCGGTTACGATTTTGTAACCGGCTGTTACAGTTTGCCGCATTTAGCCGACCAGCCGGTAGCCGACGCCGGGTACCGTCAAGATCAATGTCGGTGCGGACGGGTTGGGTTCAACTTTTTCGCGCAGCCGCCGCATGTGGACATTGACGGTGCGTTCACTTTCGATGCCCGTGTCGTCATCCCAAACCGCACGCAGTATTTGCGCCCGGCTCAGCGCCTGGCCGGGATGCCGCGCCAGATAGATGAGCAATCGGTATTCAGTCGGTGTCAGATTGACGGTGTGTGGGCCGCGTTTCACTTCGGCCGAATTCAGGTCAATAGTCAGATCACCGGCATAGATCACGTTGCTGTCACCGGCTGCCAGGTCGCCGTAGGATCGCCGCAGCAACGCTCTCACCCGCGCCACCAGTTCGCGCAAACCAAACGGCTTGGTCATGTAATCGTCTGCACCCATCTCCAGCCCCAACACCTTGTCCAGTTCTTCACGCCGTGCGGTCAACATCAAGATCGGCTGCTTGTGTCCGGCGCGACGCAAAGCGCGGCAGAAATCGAAGCCGGATCCATCCGGCAACCGCACGTCAAGGATGATCAGTTGGGGATTGTGGTCACGGACATAGGCCATGCCGTCAAGGCCATTGTTACGCCAGGCTACGGCAAAGCCTTCCCGCTGCAAGCCGTCTTGCAAACTACGGGCTACGTCGGGGTCATCTTCAATGATGAGAAGTGAAGCTGCGTGTATCATCCCGTTGCTCTCAAAACCGTGTGCTGCTGCTGCCAGGCTCACTGTGTGTCTGCTGTAGAATTGGCTTGCGCGGCTGGTTCAGCATACAATCAGCCATCATTAAATTGTTTGTGAGGAACCTGATGCAATTGTACATGATTCGCCATTGTCAATCGGAAAACAATGCCATGTGGGCCAAATTGGGTGATTCTACCGGGCGCGTCGATGATCCGTTGCTGACGGAAATCGGCCGAAAACAAGCGCAACTTCTCGGCCGATTTGTCGCTACTGCCGATCCCGATGTCACCCTGAATGATCACGATCACCACAATCGGCGCGGCTTTGGCATTACGCATTTGTACAGCAGCTTGATGGTTCGCGCCATTCAGACCGGGTTGGCTATCGCTGCCACAACCGGCGTGCCGTTGGTCGGTTGGGAGGAGATTCACGAAACGGGTGGCATTTTCCTCGGCGATCCGGAAAGTGGCGAGCGCAATGGATTACCGGGCAAAGATCGCGCTTTTTTTGAGATGCAGTATCCTGATCTTGTTTTACCTGACACCATGAATCCCGACGGGTGGTGGAATCGGCCGTTTGAAGAGAAACCGGCCATCAAATTGCGGGCACAAACCTTTGTCAGACAGCTGTGGGATCGTCATGGCGGTACGGATGATTGCGTCGCCATCGTGACGCATGGCGGCTTTTCACAAGCAATTTTGACCCAGTTGCTGGGTTTGCACTATCCGTTGTACGAATCCGATCTCGAGCGGCCGGTGTGGTTTCGCTTCAACAACGGCTCAATTTCGCGCATTGATTTCCACGAAGATTATGCTATGGTCGCTTATCTCAATCGCGTCGATTATTTGCCGGCCGAGTTGATCACATAGTTGCTTTGCGCATGATGATCGGGTTGAATTCGGCCGAAATTCAGTTGCAAACAGTGTTATAATGGATGTTCAATGCCTCACCATAACCTGTCAACGTTTGGAAGGTGTAAGTGACAGAACTGATTACGACTGTGATCCTGGTGCGTCATGGCCGTGTCCACAATCCCAATCAGATTTATTACGGTCGTTTGCCGCGTTTTGGGTTGAGCGCAATTGGTCGCGAGGAAGCACAACGGGCGGGCAAGATTATCGGCCGAAAATCGATCAGCACCCTGTACAGCAGCCCGCTGCTGCGTGCCCGCCAAACCGCTGACCTGATAGCCGCAGCATACCCGGAACCACTCGACCGACACATCACCCACTTGCTCAATGAAGCATATTCCCCGTGGGATGGCTCACCCAATGCCGACATGCAGGCACGCAATTGGGACATTTATACAGATTCACCACCGCCCTACGAGCAGCCGGCTGACATTTTGGCGCGTGTGCAGACATTTATCCGCCATTGTCTGCGCCGTCATCCCGGCGCAACAGTCGTCGCCGTAACGCATGGCGATGTGGTCGCCTTCAGCTTGCTTTGGGCGTTAGGCGCACCGCCGGCGATTGAGCAGCGTCATCAGTTCAAGAAGTATGGTTTGCCGGATGATTACCCGCATACGGCTTCACTCACCACGCTGTCATTTAATAATGCGTCACAGTTTTATCCGTTTAGCGTCACCTATCAGTCCGGGGAATCACCGCAAACCCGGCTGAAGTGACAAGTTGAGTCCGTAAGTTGTGCCGTTTGTCACTATTCAACCGGTGACAGAGCGGTATACTTTGAGGTGGGGTCATGGGGCCTCATAAAAGAGTCGGCCGAAATTGCCGACATAACAATGTGCCCACAAGGGCCGCAAGTTCCACAAGGAGAGAGACATGAGTAGAAATCGTTTGCTGTTTGTTATGCTGGCTATCGTAGCCGTGTTTGTTCTCGTCGGTTGTGGCGAAGCTCAGTTGGGGAGTGAAGACAACCCCGTCGTGATGTCATTTGTACCGTCCGGCGATACACAAGACATTATCGCCAGCGGAGATGAGTTGGCGACCATGATCGCCGACCGCACCGGGCTGACAATTGAAGCCAACGTCGGTACTGACTTTGCTGCTGTCCGCGAAGCGATGGGCGCTGAGCAGGCCCATATCGGGTGGCTAAACACGTTTAATTACGTACTCGCCAACGAGAAGTTTAACGTCGACGTTGGTCTGGTAACCGAGCGTTTCGGCTCGACCTTCTACACCGGACAGATTATCGTCAATGCTGACAGTGGCATTGAAACGTTGCAAGATTTGGCAGGCAAAGTCATGTGCTGGGTTGATCCCAACTCGACCTCCGGCTATATCATCCCGCGCATCATGTTGTCTGCCAATGGCCTCGATCCCGACAGCATTTTTTCCAACACAATTGAGGCTGGTTCCCACAACAATGTCGTCACGCAAGTCTATAACGGTGACTGCGACGCCGGCGCGACGTTTGTCGATGCCCGCAGCTCAGTTGAAGAAGATTTGACGGATGTCAATGAAAAAGTACTCGTTTTGGCGACTACCAGCGATATCCCCAACGATAGCGTGGCCTTTATCGAAAGCTTCCCAGAGGAAACACGCGCTGAAATCGTTGCCGCGTTACTCGATATCGCATCGACCGAAGAAGGTCAGGCCGCATTGAATACGCTCTATTCGATTTCCGGTTTGCGCGAAGCTGATGACAGTTTTTACGATGCATTCCGCGCTGATCTGAGTCGTGCCGGAATTGACATTGAATCGCTGGCTCAATAAGTTGTTTGTCTGTTAATTTGATGGTTGGTTGGGTGGTGTGTAATTCACCCAACCAACTATTGTCCGGTTCATCATTCACCTAAAACCGCAAAAGGTCACTTATGCTGCGTGTCGAAAACCTCACCAAAGTATTCCCCAATGGGACGGAAGCGCTGAAAAATGTCAGTTTTACGGTTAAAGACGGCGAGTTTCTGGCGGTGATCGGTCTATCCGGTTCCGGTAAATCGACGCTGCTGCGCTGCATCAACCGCCTGATCGATCCGACCGAGGGCAAAATATACTGGAACGATATTGACATTACAGCAGCGGAGGGTGCTGATTTGCGCCACATTCGCCGCAATATTGGCATGATATTTCAGCAATTCAATCTGGTAAAGCGCAGTAGTGTGATGACTAATGTGTTGTCAGGACGTTTGGGATATGCGCATCCGATGTGGAGTCTGTTAGGACGATTTTCGGCCGAAGATAAACAGCGTGCCCTCGCAGCACTGGATCGTGTTGGCATCCCCGACAAAGCCTATACACGCGCTGATCAACTCTCCGGCGGTCAGCAGCAGCGTGTCGGCATTGCCCGTGCGCTCATGCAAGAGCCGGAATTGATGCTCGCCGATGAACCTGTAGCCAGTCTCGACCCTGTTCTGGCCCATTCAATATTACAGTATCTGGAACTGCTCAATCAGCAAGACGGTATTACCGTATTGTGCAGTCTGCATTTTCTTGACCTCGTGCACCGCTATGCTACACGCGTCATCGGTTTGAAAGATGGCGAACTGGTTTTTGAAGGCATTCCTGCTGAATTGACGCCGGAGCGCTTCAAAGAAGTATACGGAGAGGAAGCACAAATGGTCACGGTGGGCGGGCAAAACGCAAATTAGCCCACTATTGGCTCCTCTGACCGCAACGCGCCGTAGCCATGCTTGAGCCCAACGAAACCCCAAACAGCCCCGATACCAGGGCATTTTTAGCAGCAATAATTTCTCTGATCATACCCGGTGGGGGACAGTTCTGGCTTGGTAATCGCCGTCGCGGTTTGACCTTATTCAGCCTTCTGATTGTGCTGGCACTGCTGGTAGGCTGGAATGGTTCGGCTGTATTGGCTGTGCCGGTAATCGTTCTGTGGCTCTGGAATGTCTGGGATGCCTTCCAGTTGGGACGTGGTCGCAGCGAACGCTACATCGTTCCGTTTTTGCTGGGTGCCATTATTATTTACGGTGTCGCCTATTCCGTTACAGAAGTCAATCCCCGTCGCCTCGTCACCGGTTGGCCGGCAATGCAGCCGTATGTGCGTGCGTTGTTTCAGCCGGAACTCTTTGAATATCCGACAGAAGATACGGTTGGCACGACACCGATTTTGATTCCGTGTATCGATCCGCTGCCCGCTCCGAGCCGTCTGGGCAGCACCGACCCCATTTTGACGACTGTCGAACCATGTGCTGCAGTCGGCGACACGATTACGATTGTCGGCTCGGGGTATGAACCCAATTTTGAGGGTGAGGTTTTTTGGACTAATCCCATTGGCGATGTGCAGCGCGTCATAGAAGATGGTCGGCAGGCGACATTTTCGGCCGATGCGGATGGCAATTTCACCCTCGACATCAAAGTGCCGCAAGCAGTGCCCTTGTCACAACTGCCGGCCGCAGGCGAGACACAAACACATATCATCCGTGCCGAGCAGCGCGTGCCTTATGGATCTCCCGAACCGACGCAAACGTTGCGCCTGGTTATGGAGAAAATTGGCGAAACCATCGCGCTGGCATTTCTGGCGACCGTTTTAGGCGCGATATTTGCTTTGCCGCTCAGTTTCCTGGCAGCCCGCAACCTGATGTCGGGCAACCGTGTAACCCGTGCCGTTTACACCGTTGTGCGTGGCGCGCTCAACCTGATTCGCTCAATTGAAACCCTGATCTGGGCGATTGTGTTTGCGGTTTGGGTGGGCCTAGGGCCGTTTGGCGGCATGTTGGCGCTGATGTTCCACACTATTGCAGCGCTGGGCAAACTCTATTCCGAAGCGATTGAAGGGATCGATCCAGGGCCGATTGAGGCGATCAAGGCGTCGGGCGCGCGCTGGCCGCAGATTGTGCGTTATGCCGTGATGCCCCAGATATTGCCAACGTTTACATCGTATACGTTATACCGTTGGGACATCAACGTGCGTATGTCGACGGTGATCGGTCTCGTCAGTGACGCCGGTTTGGGCTTTTTGGTCATCCAGTGGATACGTCTGAATGAATTCCGGGCAATGGCAACGGCCATTCTGGCGATCATTGTCGTGATTATGACGCTGGACTATGCGTCGAGCTGGTTGCGCAAGCGCATCATTGAAGGTGTACCGCAGCGCAAAGAGCAGAGTACGCTGCGCAAGGTGGTGGTGCGTGGTGGTATCATTTTTGCTTTTGTCGTGGCGTTTATCTGGTCGTGGAACATAGCTGAGATTGATATGACCGAACTGGTCAAAGGTGCGCCTGACGGTCTGGCGCTGGTGCAGTCGTTTGCCATTCCCGATGTGATCGATTTTCCGACAGAGCAATTGAGCGTGACAGCGACGCTGCCTGTGCCGTGTGATTCGGCCGAATCCCCATCACCATCACTGTCCGGGCCACGCGTCGTTCTCGAACCGGCTTGTGGTGAACCGGGCGAAAAACTCGTCATTACCGGATATGAGCTGCCGCCCGACACGACGGTTTCGGTACGCTGGGTACTTTATGATGATGCGTTTCTGCGCGTCAAGTCCAACTGCTGCGACACAGACGCTGACGGGAATTTGCGCCTGGAGACATTTATTCATCCATTGCTGGAAGTTAATCCTGAAGAAGGTGTGAGCAATCCGGGCAAGGTCGCCATCGTCTGGGAAGAGGTGACCGGTGGTCCGCAGGTGAGTGAAACGGTGCAGCGCGTGTTGCAACTGGCGCTGGTCACATTGCTCATGGCACTTTTAGCGACGACAATCGGTACAGCGATTGCTGTGCCGCTCAGCTTCCTGGCTGCACGTAACATCATGGGTGATACGCGCATCGGCCTAATTGCCTACAATGTGTTGCGTACCAGTTTCAATATCTTCCGCGCCATCGAACCGATGATCCTCGTTCTGATTTGTGCCGCCTGGGTAGGTGCCGGACCGTTTGCAGGCATGTTGGCATTGGCACTGAACAATATTCCCAACCTGGGCAAGCTGTTTTCCGAGGCAATTGAGGAAATCGATAATGGTCCGGTCGAAGCGGTGACTTCAACCGGTGCAACCAAACTCCAGGCACTGCTGTTTGCCATTGTGCCGCAAATCGTGCCGCAATTCATGGCCTATATTCTCTACCAGTGGGACATCAACATCCGCATGTCGACGGTCATCGGCTTTGTCGGTGGTGGTGGCATTGGGCAACAGTTCCGCCTGTGGGTGGGCCTGAATCAATATGCGGCGGCTGGAACAGCGATTTGGGCAATCGTCATCATGGTGTGGAGCATGGATTATATCAGCGCCAAAGCGCGTGAGCGGCTAGTGTGATTGCTGGTGTTAATCTTGCTGTCACGTCGATTATGTCAGAAGTGCTAAGTCTTCGGCCGAAAACAGTTCCCAAACCTCCTTGTGCGATGCTGACGCGCCCGGACGCAACGTGACCAATGGCCCCAGTGTTTCCAATTCCAAAAACGCATCTTTGACATAGATTTCGCTGTTGCAGCCCAAATCGGCATGTGGTTGGTCGGGCTGTGGCGTAAATGTTTTGCGGAAACAAGTATCGCCGTGCACGTAAGCCAGCCAGCCGTGTCGGTTCATCATGCCCATCTTGAACGCGACGGGCTGCGCTGTGCCCACAACGCGAATCACATCGGGCGAAGGCTGAAAGCGTGCATCATCCCAGCGCGCATAGGGCCATAAGACGAGGGCGCGATTGGGCAAAAGGCCATCGCGGTCGAGCGGTTCGGTCTGTTGCGGAAAAATGGCTGTGCCACCGAGCCGCATCTGCGTAATGGCCCACGGTGCGAGTTGCACCGGCCATCCATTGTCGTTGCGCAAGGTGTGATTGACGGTAACAGCCGCCGCATCATGGTGTAACTGGATTGACATTGCCTTCGCTATGCCCGATTTATCGGCCGAACGGGAGAGTTGAACACGGCCATTGTCGCTCGAAACGACCACTCCTGAGTTGTCCGGTAGATCGGTGCGGTTGCCGACTTCCGGCGCATGCCACAGGCGATGGCCGCCAAAAATGTTGAATGTGCCTTCGCTCGTGGGCCAGTTGACATCGGGAACCTCAGCAAACAGGTTTTCGGCCGAATTGGCGCGTGATAAGCGTACGATACGCGGCCCGGCCTGCGTCAAATATTCCAGACGCACATGATTGTTTTCCAACACGCCGGTTTTCCAGCCGTAATAGTCGCCCATTTTGTACCCTCTGGTTAATGTGATCTAGATCGTTACGTTGTCATGGTAAAGGTGGGCAATCCGAGATCGGGCATGGGTTTTCCGGCGAGATACGCGTGGAGGGCTGTTCGCGTTGCCTCACGATCATCCCACGGATACTCTGTGGTGATAAAGCACATCGATTGCTCGTGCCCTTTGCCGCAAATCAACACCAGATCGCCGGCTTGTGCCAGAGACAATGCGTGAAAGATGGCACGCCCACGATCGGGTATGCGCCAGAATGTCGTGCCTTCAACTCCGCCACGACCAAGGCAGCCGTCTGCCATCATTGCCAGAATCGCATCGAGCGGTTCGCCGCGCGGATCCTCGGCTGTGAGTACAGTCAAATCGGCTAATTCGGCCGAATATTCAGCCATCAGCCGCCTTTTGGCCACGTCCCGACGTCCGGCGCTGCCAAACACGGTGATGATACGTCCTTCGGTCATCCCGCGCGCTGCTGCAATTGCTTTCTCCAGCGCATTGGGCGTGTGGGCAAAATCGACGAGAACAAAGAACGACTGGCCGCAGTCGATGCGTTCCATGCGCCCGCTAATGATTTCAACTGTTTCCAGGCCCTGCTTAATGTACTCGGGTGCTATGCCTAACGCATGCGCCGCCCCGGCTGCTGCCAGCATGTTGTAGATGTTGAATCGGCCGACCAGTGGCGTCGTCACCACCATGGATTGCCCGTCGATGGCAAGATCGAATTGGGTTTCTCTTGCGGAATACCGGATGTTGTCGGCCGAAATGTCGGCAAATTCGGGCTGGTCAAGCGAATAAGTCACCAATTGAGGCAAGTCGCTAGCCATGAGGCGACTATAAGACGCGTCATCGCGATTGATGACACCGGCACTCGTTGCCAGGTCAAACAGACGCGCCTTCGCGGTCAAATAGGTGGCGTAGTCGCCGTGATAATCGAGATGTTCATGCGTTATATTGCTGATAACGGCCACATCAAAGAATGCCGTGTCGACGCGATGTTCAGCGAGACCCATCGACGTCGCTTCAAGAATGCAATGCGTCACGCCGTCATCGACCATGCGTCGCAACAGTGCCTGTACTTCCGGCGCTTGCGGTGTGGTGACATGCAGGCCGGTCGGTTCTTCGTGGTTGCCGATGACAGCCTTGACCGTGCTGATCATGCCTGTTTTGCAACCGGCGGCGACCAGGATTTCGTAGATCAGATTGGCGATTGACGTTTTTCCGTCGGTACCTGTGACGCCGATGACGGTCATTTGTGTGCCGGGAAAATCGCAAGCAGCGGCGGCGAGCCACGATAGCGTTACGGCGGTATCGGGCACTTGCCAGTAGATGACGGTGTCGGGAATGGTCAGGGACAAGGATTCGGCCGAAACCTCGGCGATAACCAGCGTCGCCCCTCGCTCAATGGCCTGCGCAATAAACGGGTGACCGTCGCTGTAAGGCCGTACCCGCGCCACGAAACAGTCACCCGGAGTTACCTGCCGGCTGTCCTCAACGAAGCGGCTAAAGCGGACATCAGATTGGTTAAAGGGATGTGGCGTCGGGAAGTCGCCGGATTGGGCAAAGGATTGGGCAAACGATTGCCATTTGTCCAGCAGGTGTTGCAGTGAATAGGGTCGTGACATGCCTATCTATTGTCGTCGGCAACTGCGCAATTGTCGAATCAACGCAGCGCTTCATACCAATCATTGAGGGTGCACACAGGCAGAGTGCCATTTGAGTCACTCGTCTAGTTCAATTCGATGCACGCTCGGCTATTATTTCTGGTGTTTTTTCCAACGGCGGTACATGAAATAGGCGATTACCATGATCGTGATCGGCACGATGAAAAGACGGACAATGACTAACAGGCGTATCGTCATTGCGAGCAGCAGCGACCCGGTGAACGGCAGCAGAGCCAGTGCGACGATGATGCCAATGAGTAGCCAGGTTTTGCGCGAAATGGTCGGCAGGCGGTTTTGCAGCTTGAATTCAAGCGCCACCCATTCATTCTCACATGCTTCGCGGTTGCCAATCGTCATGCGGTAGCCGTTTGTGTCCCATTGGCAGCTACATCCCTGGCATTCGTAGAAATAGTAAGGCTCACCATCGGCCGAAACCATTTGCTTTTCTATGACGCCATTGCAATGATCGCATGCCATGACCTGATCCGGGTAGATAGTCCTGTTTTTGCCTTTTGATTTCATCAGAATTGCCAAATGTTTTCTCAGCGGTGCTGCGCGGTTGGAAGTTGTGTCACCGTATGATTTAACAATAGCAATTTTTGCAGCGCGGTTCAAGTAGCCAGCGCGATGAATTCAACTGCTGCTCACTTCAGCAGAGTAAGATCATTTACTCGTGACAAAGGCGACAAGCTCAGTTTTGAGTTGCGCCAGAGAGGGTTCGTGGACATACATCATGTGTCCGGCCTCGAAATACGACATGACGATGTTATCGCGCCGCGTCGGATCAACTCCCAGGTGGTTGACCGTATATTCTGTGGCAAAAAATGGCGTAGCCAAATCGTAGTAGCCGTTAGCGACGAAAATGCGCAGGTGGGCGTTTTTGCTCATGGCTTCGCGCAAGGTTTCGGCGACATCGACAAATTGGTTCTGGAATTTATCGTAGTTCCATGGGCGTACTTTTTGGGTCAGGACTTCGTAGTTCAAGTCACTTTCAAATTGGAGTTCGCCACGGACATAGGCATTGAATGCGGCGGTATACGGCCCCCAAATCGCAGTCATGCTGGGATCATGGTCTGGTTGACTGCCACTGTCGTCACGGTCGATACCTGTAAAACGGCTGTCCAATCGGCCGACAGTGCGACTTTGATCGCGTAGTAGTTCTTTGCAGAATTGGTGGATGTTGATGCGCAAACGGGAACGGCGTATGAAATCGGCCGAAACACCTGTGTACTGCGCCAATTGTTCCGCCAACGCATTTTCTGTTGCCGCATCCAGCTTCGCCCCTTGCATCAGTGCCGACGCGTACGTTGTTTCGGCAAATGCGGTCACTTCGGCCAGCAGCGCCGGCAGGTCAGCCATCAATTCGGCCGATAATCGCTTGTGGTACCATGCTGTCGCCGCGTAAGTGGGCAAGAACAGTACGTACGGCAAATCATTGTTTGGTGTAAAGAGCAGCGTCTGGAAGTCAAGGACCGACGAAATCAGCATGATGCCGTTGAGGAACATGCCAAATTCGTTCTGCAGATGACCGCTTAGGGCGGCAGCACGTGTCGTGCCGTAGCTTTCGCCGATCAAATATTTGGGTGACGCCCAGCGCTGATTGCGCGTCACGTACAAGCGAATGAAGTCGCCGACTGATTCGATATCTTTCTTGAAATCGTGAAATTGATCGGGTTTTTCACCTTCAACGGCGCGGCTGTAACCGGTGCTGACCGGATCGATAAAGACGAGATCGGTCACGTCGAGCAGAGAGTGCGCATTGTCAGCGATACCGTAGGGTGGGGGCAGCAAATTGCCGACATCGCCCATCATGACGCGTCGCGGCCCAAGCAGGCCGAGATGTAGCCAGACGGAGGAAGACCCCGGGCCGCCATTGAACGCGAACGTAATCGGCCGATGCTCATTCGCCACATCGGTGCGCGTGTAAGCGATGTAGAACATTTCCGCGCCGGGTTTCCGTTTGTTTTTCTCCTGATCCTCTTCGTGTAGCACAAAGGTTCCGGCGATAGCACGGTAAGATATGGTGGTATCGCCAATGGCAGCGGTGTGTTCAGTTGTTACACTGCGGTCTTTGAGGTCGCTCAAATCCGGTTTTTGGTCGTTGTCGGCGGAATCGCTCATGAAAATGCTCCTTTTTAATGTAGGTCGGATTGTCAATCCGACCTACTCATTAGCAAGGAGATTGTAAATGACGGTGCAGGGTTTGCCAAAATGCACAAATCGCGTTTCCGGTACTGTAACGAGATATCACTTGAGCCGCCCAAAGATTTATCTCTGGGCTACATAACGGCACACGATGAATCGGGTTTGCAAGCCTGTTTGCACGGGCGTGGTTTTGTAGCGCGGTGGATTCATCCCCGTGCGGGCATAGAGAATAACAAAGTCTGGCTTGGTACTGGCAGCTTGTCGGAGAAGATATTAAGCCTAATAATGACCCAATAACTGCGCTAATCTTGAAAATCTGCGTCCCATAAGTCTTTTTCCGAGAGCCTGCTAGAGTGGTTCAAAGCGATTTCTGGCGCGGTTTTTGCGTGCTTCGCCGGGTTTGAAGATTTGGCCGTTCATCGCGACATAGGCGCCGGGCGGCAGCAGTTGAACGGCGGCTGCGGCGAAACCGACATTGAAAATCGCATCGGTCGAGCGCAGTCGCGCCGGTTGCAGCGATCCGGTGAAAACAATGGTTTTGTCGGTGATGGTGCTGAGTTTTTCGGCCGAATCCAGCATCGTATCTGTGCCGTGTGTGACCAAAATGCGATTTTGTGGTGAGCGTCGTACAGCGTCGTACAGACGTTGACGATCCTCATCGGTCATTTCGAGGCTGTCTTTTTGCATGAGCGGCTCGACGACAAACGTGAAACCGACATTTGCTTCGCGCAGCATGTTGGCGATTTCCGGTGTGCCTACCTGGAATTGACTCAACGCGTCGAAATAAACTTTGTCGATGGTGCCGCCGGTGGTGATGATACGAATTTCCACTGCAACTTTCCTCACTCTTATTTTACTAGAAGCAACCGGGTTTTCGGACAGAGACACGGTTGCTCAACTCGTGGATTGCTACTGGCGCGACAGCGTCGGTTCATCCCGGTTATTTCCGTGCCCGAGCAATGCAACGGCGGGCAACGTTGCCAGCAGCGACAGGGCGCCGCCAATCCAGAACGGTACATTGGGGCGGATGGCATAGAGCACGCCGGCAATGGCCGTGCTGACGATGATCGACAAACTGATCACAGATTGATAAATGCCGAGTACAGAGCCGCGCAATTCATCGCTGACGGTTGATGTTGTTAGTGATTGCAGTGAAGGCATCGTGATAGCCATGCCAACGGCAAAAACGGCCGAACTGGCGATTCCGAAAATGGGCGTCGCGAGCAAGGCAAACATGAACATGCCCAGTCCGCGCAACAGATTGCCGGCAATGATCAACCATGCTTCGCTGAAACGCGCCAAAAGACGCCGCAAAAAGAATACCTGCGTCAAAAACTGTGTCAATCCGACAGTTGCCAGCAGCAAGCCGATCAGTCTGAGCGCTGTTTCGGCCGAAAAATTGGCAAAAATCACTTCCTCACCGTACAACGAAAACGTCGATTGCAGCAATCCGAAAGCAAATTGCCCGACAAACGCAATGCTCAGAATGAGCACCAGCACGTGATTGCCGCTGATAATCTGGCGTACGCGGCCACTGCGTTCGCTCGCAGCGCGATTGGCGCTCCGCTGCTCCGGTGAAAGTGTCTCATCCAGTGAAATCCACGTCAGAAGCACAGTCAGAAAGGCGGCAACAGCAGCGAAAATATACGGTAAGCGCGGTCCAAAAGCGGCCGCCATTACACCGCCCAGCGCTGGACCGATGATAAAACCCAGACCAAAAACCGCCTGAATATACCCTAAAGCTTCAGTGCGCTTTTGTTTTGGTGTGATGTCGGTGATATAAGCCTGGGCAACAATGATGTTACCGCCGGTAATGCCGTCAAGTATGCGTGCTGCGAATAATAAGCCTGCTCCGGGAGCCAATGCAATCATCAGGAAGCTGATCGCTGTGCCGATTTGACTGACGATGAGAATTGGCACACGACCAAAGCGATCTGACCATCGGCCGAGATAAGGGCCGGCGACAAATTGTGCTGCGAAAAATGCTGAGTTGAGCAGTGTGATGACTTCGACCGGCATGTCGAATTCGCGCCGCGCATAGATCGGCAGAATCGGCAAAATCATCGCCGCACCAACCATCTGCACAAAGACAATGAGCAGAATAGTGACAAGCCGATGGTCGAGTTGACGCAGTTTATTCATGGGTTGTGGGGCAGTTCCAATATCACGTTGACAGCACTCCGCCACGTGCGAAACGTCTACCCTATTCAATTGTGCGTGTTTTCTGCGTTGAAAGCGACTGAATCGGCGGTCACTTACTCAATGCAAACGTTGTGCATCGTGAATGAACTGGTAAGTGTGTGCGATGCGCTAGAGGAGGCAGCGACTTGCCTAAAAAAGAAACCGGGTGTTTTGTCACCCGGTTGCAGTTTTTGTTTTGATGTCGAATTGTGCGAATTATGCGGTTGTTGCAGCTTCAGCTTCGGGCTGCTTGACCAACTCTAGCTCAATGGAGATTGTCACATCGTCACCGACGAGGACGCCGCCTGTTTCGAGAGCGGCATTCCACTGCATGTTCCACTCTTTGCGATTAATTTTACCTGTTGCGCTGAAGCCCGCGCTGGTTGTGCCCCACGGGCTTTGTGCCTGGCCTTCATAGGTTACTTCCAGGACAACTGGCTTGGTAACCCCACGAATTGTCAAATCGCCATAGAGGCGTCCGTTATGTTTGTTGACTTGCTCGACACGTGTGCTTTTGAATGTCATCATTGGGAAGTTCTCAGCGTCAAAGAAATCGGCCGAACGCAGGTGCGCATCACGTTGTTCATCGCGTGTGTTGATGCTGGTGATGTCAACCGCAATGTCAACTGTTGTATTGGTGGGATTGACCTCATCGTAGTTGATGCTGCCGTTGAATTGCTCAAAAGTACCGCGCACCTTACTGATCATCATGTGCCGTACGCTGAACTGGATTTGAGAGTGTGAGAAGTCGATTTGCCAGGTCATGTTATAATCTCCTACAAGCATGTGTTTTGAATTTCATGATACAAGTGGACTGTAGTCCGGTTGTGTGCTAAGATTTTAGCGGACTGCAGTCCGTTTGTCAATCTGTTTTATGTAAGAGTTGAGTTAGCATTGTCACCAACAATATCTTTAGGCATCTTTTCCGATAGTGATGATCATGAGCGCCAAGAACGCAGGGACGCTGTTGCCAACCGGCAGTTGATATTGGAGACGGCACATGATCTGTTTGCGCAGCATGGTGTAGCCGCAGTCAGCATGGCTGACATTGCCGGCGCAGCGCATGTCGGTAAAGGGACGCTTTATCGCCGTTTTACGAATAAAGGGGAGTTGTGTCTGGCGTTGATGGATGAGCAAATGCGCATGTTTCAGGAACGGATGCTCAACCAAATGCGCGTTGAATCGGCCGAAAACACACCCTATCTCGATCAACTTGCCCATTTTCTCGATGCGTTGGTCTATTTCGTCGATATCCACATTCCATTGCTCTACGAGGCAGCACAACTTGCGCCGAGTTTGGAAAGCGCAGCACAGCGCCCGCATTTCTGGCAATATATGACGGTACGGGGTTTGCTGGAATCGGCCGCGAGAGCAGGCGAACTACGTGCCGATTTGGATATTGAATTTTCGGCCGAAGCACTACTTGCCCCTGTCAATGCGCAGGTTTTCCGCTATCAGCGACAAATACTTGGCTTTTCACTGGAACGCATCAGCGCCGGTTTGCGTACATTCGTGGCAGGTGTTGCCATCGCAGCGTGATCCGAAAAGAGTTGCTGACTTCCTCATATCAGCAACTCTTTTTTAGTTGAAATCTGACCTGTACTCAGGACAGCGGCCAAACGCGATCGACACTGTCACCCGGAATCCAGATTATCTGACCAACTAATATCAGATCGGGGTTGGTGATTGCGGGATTGATCGCGAGAATGTCCGCAACAGATGTGCCAAACTTGTCGGCAATGCGTGTCAATGTATCGCGTGGCTGCACGCGGTATTCAAACGGTGCTGCACCCGGAACCGGGTAGGCTACCCGTAACAAATCCGGCATCATGAAGTGACCGGTCGTATCATTCAAGTCGACGAGTGGTGTGAAGCCGGCAGGCAGCAATCGTTTTTGTGTGTCGGCAATTAGACCAAGTAATACTTCGGCAACGATGCGCCCACCGACAGGTCCTAACCGATTGCCGCTACCAAGGGCACGCGATTCCTCCAGCACGTAATACCATAATGGGGTTTCGGTAAATGCAGTTGCACTGATTTCGGCCGAAGGCGGTAACACATTGGCAACAGCCATCAACCCGTTTGCCACCATATGATTGGCGATTGTCTGGCCTGACGGCAAATCGTAGACGCGACCGCGCATCAGATTCCGCGCAGCCAGTGATCGTACTGGTTCGGTCGGCGGGAAAAACGGCAGATTGAGCAAGATTGATGGCAAGCGCAAATCAACCTTGCGGCACATAACCGGTGTAACAGTCGTACTCGTGTTGAACAAATGTTTCCACAACACATACGTCGTAGGCTTATTCATGTCGGAAGCACCAAACATAAACAATGGCCCGACCTTGTCGTCATTGAATTTGTACAAACCACGCACCTGGCTGTGGCCGTAACGATATGCTGCCACCGAAAATTCCAGCGGCATGTATGCGTCCTTAACCGACAGATCGTAGTAATGCGGCCCATGCGTCTGAATGTGTGTTACCAGGGCTGGATCGATCAACTGTGACAAAAAGTCATCGACGATGACCTTGTGATAGTAGAAGCGCACATGCGCCTGGGCGGCGTCAAACAGATCATCGGTGGGTACTCCAACAGCGGCAAGCAAATCCATCATCTCATTGTGAAAGTGCATGAATGCCAGATGGAGTTGTGAGACGATCAGGTTTTCGTCGTTGCGCGGATCACCGATGAGCGCCACATTTTCTGCATTGCGCGGCAGATCGGCGAAATGCTTTTGCCGATGATGACGGCTGATTCGCGGTTCACTGGACTCACCGATGAGGAATTTGCCGTAGTTACCTGCGGTTTGCTGATAGAGATACGGCGTGGCATCAGGTCCGGCGCCATACATACTGTCCAGATCGAGGCCCGGCGACCGGAAGTTGGTAAATCCTGTGCCGACCAACAAATCTGAAAGTTGCGAAACCGGATCAAACGTAATGTCATGATCGATGAATTGACCGAGGAAGGTGTAGCCGGCCGGAATATTGCTGTTGCCTACCGGTGGGCTGGTGCTGCCTTCGTCCATCGGCCCTCCGAGACGACCTAGATGAGCCATGATGGCATTGATCTGGTCGATGGTCAAGCCTGCCCAGCCGCTGTCTGTCAGCCGTTGTGGGAGCAACGTATTAAACATTCGGCCGAAAGTATTGCCGACACTGCCAGCCTCTGCGCCGGCCAGAACTGCAATCGGCGCTGCATCAAGCGCAGGTTCTGCTGTGCGCATCCGCATGCCATGGCCATATGAACGGCGCTTGACAAGTTGTCGCTCATGTGAAGTTTCTTGAAAACTCATTGTATCCTCCATAAGATAATCGGTTGATGGTAGAACTGTAAACAAGAGAACATATGCCTATTAGACGCACAAGTTGCTGGTTGCCTTTCCACTGAGTTGGTCAACAGCCGCGATGTGACCATGAGAGTTGTTCGCATTCGACGAGGGATTGTGTAACATTAACTGCATTCATCAAACTAGAAGCTGGGTGGTAAGAACCAGATAGCATGCCGCAAATGCCTGAAGACCCGGCTGCTTCAATCGGCATTCGGTGTTACGACAACTTTCATATTATGACGCATTTACACGACGAAACCAGTCCATACCTGTTGCAACATGCGGATAATCCGGTCGATTGGTATCCGTGGGGCGATGCTGCTTTGGAACGTGCTCGTGAAGAAAATAAACCGATTTTTCTCAGCATCGGATACGCAGCATGCCACTGGTGCCACGTCATGGCCCACGAATCGTTTGAAGATGACGCCACGGCAGCGATTATGAACCGGCACTTTATCAATATCAAAGTGGACCGCGAAGAGCGTCCCGATTTGGACAGCATCTACATGACTGCGGTACAAGCATTGACCGGTCATGGTGGCTGGCCGATGTCTGTTTTCCTCACGCCGGAAGGTAAACCATTTTATGGCGGGACTTACTATCCGCCGACACCACGTTACGGCATGCCCGCATTTCAACAGGTCCTGTTGAGTATTGCCGATACGTGGGATACGCGCGAAGGCGACGTACGGTCAAGTGCTGCCAAAATCACCGGCCATTTGCAAAATAACTTCGCGCTGACCAGTGACGCAGGGCTGCCTCCGGCCTTGATTGCGCAGGCACTACAGCAATTGAGTACCCAATTTGATGCCGAACGAGGTGGTTTTGGCGAAGCGCCAAAATTCCCGCCGTCCATGACGATTGAGTTTCTGTTGCGCGTATTCTTGCGCAATGGCGACGCGTTTGCACTGCACATGGCCGAATTGACATTGGAGAAGATGGCTCACGGTGGCATGTATGATCAAGTTGGCGGCGGTTTTGCGCGTTATTCAACCGATGTGCGTTGGCTCGTACCTCATTTTGAGAAGATGCTCTATGACAACGCATTGTTGGCGCGAGCCTATTTGCACGCATGGCAGGTGACCGGCAAGCCGCTTTATAAGCGTATTGTTGAAGAAACGCTTGACTGGGTGCTGCGTGATTTGTCACATGAAGATGGCGGCTTTTACAGCAGTTATGATGCGGATAGTGAAGGTGAAGAAGGCTTGTTTTACGTCTGGCAGAAAGCGGAAATTGATGCAATTCTAGGCACAGATGCGCCGTTGTTCAATGCGGTTTACGGTGTTACAGAGCAGGGCAATTGGGAAGGTTCTAACGTGTTGCATGTTGCGCGGGAACCTAATGATGTGGCGCAGGAGAGGGGTCTGGATTCGGCCGAATTTCTTTCTAAACTCCAATCAGCACGTCACAAGCTGCTCGCCGTCCGCAACCAGCGCATCTGGCCTGGCCTCGACGACAAAGTGTTGACCGCATGGAACGGTTTGATGCTGGCGGCTCTTTCTGAAGCGGGCGTCGCTCTGCAACGATCCGATTACATTGCCGCTGCTGTGCGCAACGCCGATTTTCTGCAGCAAAGGCTGCGCCGTGAAAACGGTCGGCTGCTGCGCACGTGGAAATCGGGCGGGACGGCCCGTTACAATGCTTATCTGGAAGATTATTCCTATCTCGCCGATGGATTGCTCGCACTGTATCAGGCGACGTTTGACGAGCGCTGGTTTGAATGGGCGCAAGAGTTGATCGTATTGATGCTCACCTACTTTTCTGACGAGGAAAACGGCGGCTTCTTTGATACGTCGGCCGATCACGAAGCGTTGGTACATCGGCCGAAAACGATACAGGACAACGCAACACCCAGCCCCAACGCCATGGCGGCACGCGTGCTTCTGCAACTCTATCTGTACACCGGTAACAATCATTACGTCGATACGGCAGCGCGTATGACAGCGGCACTGGGCAATGTGATGGCGCAATATCCGTCCGGATTTGCCCATTGGCTGGGCAATGCCTGGTTATTGCTGGGAGAACCACGCGAAATCGCGATAATCGGCGAAGTCGCTGACCCGCAAACACAGCAGTTGTTAGCAGTTGTACGTGAGCAATTTCGGCCGAATGCGGCGGTTGCGGTCGGTCAAAATGAAACGATTCCGCTACTGGCCGATCGCACACAGATTGACAATCGGCCGACAGCGTATGTCTGCCGCAATTTTGTGTGCAGTCTACCCGTCATTTCGGCCGAAGCGTTGCGCAATCAATTGACATGACATTCTTGCAAGATGCCAACATTCCCTGGCCGCTCCTTGGCGTTCTGCTGCTCGTGTATTTATTGAGCTACGCGCGGCGTTGGGCGCCCCTGTTTGAGACGCTCTATGGCTATTCGCGCCCCAGAGCCTATATCGCCGGTTTGTTGATCCTTTTAGGCATCACCCTCTTTGGTTTGCTGCTGCTGGGCGTGGTTTGGTATACATTTGATGTCCTATTTCCCACCATATGGGGACAGGTATGTGGTGGCGGTGTTATCATTCTGCTATGGACTTACCTTATCTACTCATTGGAACGCGTCTGGCGTGACAGAGCCTTCGAACAGCTAGACGATACCTAGGTGGTTAATCCCTATGCCATACGAGAAAACGGCCGAATTCTACGACTTGATCTACAGCAACAAGCCATATGCGCGCGAAGCAGAGAAAATTGCCCTGCTCATCGCTGCTGAACGTGGACGTGAAGGCGGCACTTTGCTGGACGTGGCTTGTGGTACAGGTGCCCATCTCCGGTACCTGCGTGATTGGTTTGAAGTGGAAGGCATTGATTTATCGGCCGACATGCTTGCCGTTGCCCGTCAAAGACTGCCTGAACTGACGCTGCGGCAAGGTGACATGCGCACATTTGACCTCGGCAAACAGTTCGACGCGATTACCTGCCTATTCAGCGCTATAGGGTATATGTCGACCATTGACGATGTGCGTGCAGCGATTGGCAACATGGCGCATCATCTCAGGCCGGGCGGCGTGTTGCTCGTCGAACCCTGGTTGACGCCTGATATGGCAATTGACGGTCATCGGTCGGCGCTGTTTGTCGAATCGGCCCCTATGTCCATAGCCCGCATGGGCATATCGCGCATCGAGGGACGGGCGATTGTCATGCCATTGCACCACATGGTCATTGACGAAAGCGGCGTCCACACATTCGTTGCCGAACATGTTCTGTATTTGTACACGATGGACGATATGTTGCAGGCGTTCCATTCGGCCGATTTGGAAACACGCTTTGATACGGACGGTTTGATGGGTCGCGGCCTGTACATTGCGATCAAAAAAGGGGCTTGAGTCGCCCCAAACCCCCATCAATCAATAATCAAACGTACAGCAACTGCTGTCACAAAACAGCCAACGGTATTGAAACAGGCTCTGTTGCGGTGTCAGTCTTGGGCAGGTCAAGGACACCGGACATGCTGTACGGTCCGGCGTGGACGATTTTGACATCGACGACCGTGCCTTTCAAATCGCGATCATCGTCAAAGAAGACGAGCTTGTTTTGCGGATTGCGACCGCGCCAGCGACCTTTGTACCGTTCTTCGACGAGTACGGATGTGTTTCGGCCGATAAATGCCTGATTGTCCTCGAGTTGAATCTGTCGCTGCAATGCTTCCAGACGTTGAAAACGCGCACGCTTGACTGCATCGGGTACATCATCATCCATACGCCGCTCACTGACCGTACCAGGACGCGGACTGTAACGCGCTAAATGCACCTTGGAATGGCGCACAGCCTGCAAGACGGCAACGGTTTCCTCAAATTGCGCATCCGTTTCACCGGGAAAGCCGACAATGACATCGCCATTGATAGCCGCATCGGGCACGATGGCGCGAATGCGTTCAGTCAGGCGAATGAATTCAGCCTGGGTGTAACCGCGCTTCATGTTGCGCAAGACGTCATCGTCGCCTGCCTGCACCGGAATCTCGATGTGTGGCATCACCTTCGGCAAATCGCGTACGGCTTCCAAAATGCGGTCGCTCATGTAGTTGGGATGGCTGGTGAGGAATCGTACCCGCTCCAGACCGGCCACATCGTTGACCTGGCGCAGCAGATCGGCCAAATCCGGGCCGTCTGCCACGTCGTAACCGTAGCGGTCGACGATCTGGCCTAGCAGTGTCACTTCCTTGACGCCCTGTGCGACGAGCGAACGCACTTCCGCAACGATGGCTCCAATCGGCCGACTGCGTTCAATACCGCGCTTTTGAGGAATGATGCAAAATGTGCAGGCATGAGAACAGCCATAGACGATAGCAACCGGGGCCGTAATGCTGCCTGCTTCATGTACTGGCAGTATAACGTCCTGCGGCTCAAATGCATCCTGAACGGCGTGTCGCCATGCCGTTTCCTGCGCCTCGATCGCTTGATCGTCGTCCTGCAGCAGATGGGCGAGCAGCGGCGCACCATCGGTCGCCGGTTCCATAAAGACATCGACGTACGGAAATTCTTGTTCGAGCGCCGCATTGCCACGCACACCGACGACACAGCCCATCACGGCAATTGTCAGGTCAGGATTCTGCTTCTTTTGACCCCACAGAGCGCGTAATTTGTTGTAAGCTTTGTCTTCGCTTTGTTGACGCACCGTGCAAGTTTGCAGAATGACGACATCGGCGTCGTCAGAGCGCGATGTGGCGCGAAAGCCCTGTTTTTCCAGTGCTGTTGCTACCTGGCGGGCATCGGCGTAATTCATCTGGCATCCGGTCATCCAGAAATGGTATTTTTTACTCATGGAATTGTTGGTTGGTTTGCCGGATGGTTAGTTTGTTTGCGGTTGTCGGACAAACGCGGCAACCTAACCTTCAGCCGAACCTATTGTACTCACTGTTTATGTGCAATCATGATCATCCGTTCGAGATGAAAGGTCATTCTATCGCCCTGCATCTGTGGCGTCAAGACGGCGGCGGCTTCTCTGGGCGCTTGCAGGATCATTGCTTTAAGGCGGATGCGATTTTCGGCCGAAACCCGCATTCTGGCCGTCCACTCGTCAAAATCGAGCGCCATGGGCGACGTCTCTTTGTGCGTGACGAGCAAACCGGATGCAAAGCATTCCTGCTCCCACTCTTCAACCGAAAGACAGCGGTTGTGGCTCGGATCGCGCAGCGTTTCGACAGCGTTGATGTAGGTGCTGCCGATTTCACTGTCCGGCACGCTGTTGTCGACCAGAGCAAATGTAGCGCCGGGCTTGAGTACGCGGGCTGTTTCGTTGAGAAAGCCAACGATATCGGGAAAGTGATGGGCAGCGACGCGGCAAGTCACTAAGTCGAAGCGTGCATCCGGATAAGGAAGGTCATCCGCATAAGCAATTTCAAACGAGATATTAGTCAAGTTGCGTTCCGTAGCGAGTTTGGCGGCAACGTCGAGCATTTCGGGCGTGATGTCGCTGGCGATGACATGATTGACTGTTGGCGCAAAGACGAAAGCAGTATGGCCGCCACCAGTTGCGATGTCGAGCACGTCCCAATTTGGTTGTGGATTGGTCAGCTCGACGAGGCGTTGCAGGCTGGCCCCTTTGGCGTGAACGACACTGGTTCCGTAGTCGGCGGCCGATCGGCCGAACTGCGCTTTGACTTTGGCTTCGATTTGTTCTTTGCTCATCTCGATCCGCTCACTTTGTCCAGGCCATTGTAATACAGTCTGTTGCGGGAAGGGGTGTAAATTGCTGGAAGCTGTGTGCCGGCAGCAGCAGGCGCAAATAATTGTCATCCAGGTCGACAAGCCAGTCCCCGATCCATTGGGGCTGAAATGCATTGCCGTAGCTGGTGATGCCGTCGTCAGTTGTGTCTAGTAGCAGCAGTTCGTAGGTTGGTCGGAGACCGCTGTTGAAGAATACGAAGCGATTATCGGCCGATACTGATTCTGACAGTCGTTGTCTATCTGCCCCTACGGGCATTTGGAGTGGTTGCGTTGATTCGTAGAGCAACGTTGCTTTGGCGGTTTCCGTGTTGTAGCGCAGCAGCAAGTAGTTTGTCGGTGACCAGGATTGCGCAATGATGAGTAATTCGGCCGAATTGCCTGGAACTGGCGCAAGGTCCACCCACGACAAAAGCCGATCCCGACTGCCAGTCGGGATTGCATCCCGTAGGTCATTGAGTGACAGCAGTAAAGTCGTGTCGTCTGCTGCGACATGCCCAGCAAACACATTGGGGCTGTATGTGTTGCCGGAAGCTGATATCAAAGCGTAACGTTCTGCGTCAAGCCATACCAGTAATCCGGTAGTAGGAAAAGCCTGGCGGATAATCGTGCCTTCATCATCAATGAGGTTGGTATGAGCCCCGCTGAGTTGGCCGGGTTCGGCTTCAACTACTAATGCGTATTCCCCGTTCGGCGACCATACGGCGTTTCCGGTTAGGTGCGTCTGGTCACACTCTCCATCAAGAGCACAGGCACGCCAATCAATGAAAACAGACCTGTTTGGCTGACCAGGAGACAAATTGCCGTCAGCAAGCACGAGTTTGTCGGCGCTTGCTCCGTTGTAGACCCAAAATGGATTCTCGTTCACCCCATCAGCAGAAATATATGGATACGACACCCCGTCAAGCCATAATGATGTCGTCCAGTTGGTGTCGTCAACAAATTCATAAAGCCCAAAGGCGTCATCACCGGGCAAGTTCACGGCAAACAATGCCGAACCGGGTGTCGTGTATGTCGGTTCCCAAGTTTGCTCGGCAAAGTCCAGGCCATATAGCGCACTGCCCGATTCGGCCGAACACGCTACCATGAGCTGCTCATCCGGATACGGTACAGGCGGCTCGACATCGGCAGCCTGTGCATTTTCGATCACAAATCGCTGCCAATCTTCGCTCTCCACTGCTTCAAACTGGTTGAATCGATCTGTCAGCGAATCGACAGGTAATAGACTGCTTTGCCAACTGCGGAAGCCACCTTCGGCGCTCATCATCGTGGACAGCAAATCAAGATTCGTCAACGTCGAATCGCGGTCGAAGAAATAGGCCAGCGTAGCGGCGACGATGCGCTCCTGATCGGCCGAAACAGCGCGTTCAGAGGTAATTTCCCAGATTTTCAGGTTGGCTTCAAGTGGAAAACCGAGATTGATCACGACTTGGTAGTCGGCGGCCGTTATCGGTGGCGGGCGCAAACCGAGGTCTGCCATTTGCCGGTCGACAATGGCTTTGAAATAGGCGATACGTGTGCAGCAACGATATTGCACGACATCGGCCATCAACGCGGCAACTATTTTCTCGGTGTAGCCGGCCAATAAGGCGCGATAACCGGCGTCATCGATTGGTCGCCCTACCAGCGTTGGCGACGGTAAGGTGATTGTCGTGCCGTTTGTGCTCAAAAAATCCGTCAACGACCCGATCTCAACCAATGTTTCCGCATCGGCCGAAAGGATGACATTGATCGGGGTCCGCAGACCACATGTTTCGTTGAGGAAATTATTGCAGAAATCGAGTAATTTCAGGTCAAGATCGTTATATAGCCGCGTCGCAAACGTTTCATCAATGGCGCGATACGAGAGTTCGACGCGTTCACCACCAATCGATGACTGATCGCCCCAAAAAGAAATGTCTGGTGGCGCATAGATAAAATTGTCGCTGCCGCGCCTGAATGTATACAGTTGTTCGAGTACGACTGTTTCGGTCAGACCGTTACCGACATCGATGGCAAACGAGCGTTGTGTTGTCAATTCGGCCGAACGCAGTTCCGGCGCTAGCTCGACCTCAGTAATTTCGGCGCGTTCGTCCAGCAGATGCAGACCCAACGCGGCGCGGTCGAATAGGGCACCTTCAATGAACAGCCGCTGGCGTGCATCTGTCCACGCTTCATCGCGCCCGGAAAGCAGGCTATTAAACAATTCTAGGTCATTATTGGCTACTGCACGTTCCACCAGCCGGTAGCTGGAACGCACATTTTCCTCAGTGAACGCTGTGACCTCCTCAATGCGTTGCGTTGTGCGTTGCGCGACGAAATAGCCGCCAATGACAATGCCGACGATGGCAATCGCACCGATGATTAGCCAGTTTCTCAGGCTACGTCGCGGCGATTCGGCCGAATCGTCATCCTGACCAAACTGATCCCATTCATCATCGGTGTGCCACTCAAAGTTGCCGGACATAATAATTGGTTTGCCTCGTCATGGAGTCGTGCCGTAAAGATGGCGATAAATAGCGTGACCGGTATAAATGCGCTCAATATAAAGTCGCGTTTCCGGAAAAGTGACCGTTTCTACATAGGTATCGATGCTGTCACCACCAAGCGTATACCAGTTTAGCGCATTTCCCGGCCCGCCGTTATAAGCGGCCAACGCTGCATGAGCATCGCCGTCAAACAGCCGCAACTGTTCTGCCAGGTAAAATCCGCCAAAACGCAGACCGACATGCGGTTTGTACAGGTCAGTATTCTCATAATCGGGCCACGAAAGCTTGTCGGCGATGTATTGGCCCGTGTCGGGAATGACTTGTGCCAGACCTTGTGCTATCGCAGTCGAGGTGGCGAAACTTTCATACAAGCTTTCCTGCCGAATCAGGGCAAACTGCAAGAGCGGATCGTAACCGTATTCGTCGGCCAATGCCGTGATTAAATCGGCGTAGTAAGTCGGGTAGGAGAGTTTAGCAATGTAGGTCGGGGCGGTAAACGGGTCGACGTCGGTCAGAGCCATGACGCGTTCGGCTGCTCCGATTGATCCGCTGTACAGACCGAGGTCGCTGAGATAAATTGCGATCTGGTAGATGGCGGCCAAATCGTCCCGATAAAGCACCCGCAGTTCGTAAAATTCCTGTTTTGCTTGCTCAAAAAGCCCCAGATTCCAGAGAGCAGCACCACGGATGCGATGAGGATCGTCGCGCCATTCGGCCGAATCAACTGTCACATCGACCCCAAATTGCTCCAAAAGCCACTTTTCGGCTTCAAGCCGTTCCTCATCAGTTGAGCCAGGTGTGATCGTTTCGGCCGAAGCAAACGGCGCTATCCCATGCAACAAATCGTCGACTCGACGACTGTAATACCAGTTACCTAGTGACTGCGCCGTCATATCGTCTGGCAGCGCCGCACCATCAGGCACGACCGTCAGCAGCCAGACCAGCGCAGCCTGGCCGTATTCGGTGAACGGATATAGCTGAGCCGCCGTTTCCCACGTCTGCAGCGCAGAGACAGCGTCATCCCGATCAAGAGATAGCAGTCCGGCGCGGAAAAGCGCTTCAGGCGCATTGGCATCATCTGAATACGCTGTGGCCAGTGCGTTGTAGAGTGCAATGGCGTTTTCTGTGTCTTCAAGCGCTTCGCTGAGGACAGCCGCCTGCCACAACGCATCGGGCGCATTTTCATCCTGGGGAATCGTTTCGGCCAATTCACGATAGGCAACTACCGCCTCCTCGATCATGTTCTGTCTGTGCAACAGCTTCGCTTTCTCATAAATGCCGATTGGAGCCGTCGTCACGCTGAAACCGGCGTATGTTTCCAGTTCATTGAGTGCGTTTTCCAGATCGCCCAGACCCTCATACGTCCAGGCTAGCCAGAGATGCACATCGTAATTTTCCGGATCAACTTCCAGCACGCGCTGGAATGCTTCTAGTCCGGGATCGTACGCGCCGGCGTAATAGTCGATGATGCCGCGCTGGAAATCATCAACCTCAATGCCGGCGTCGATCAATTCGATCAACGCCAGGTAACTGGTATAGAGTGCCGGATAATCCGCAACGGCGCGTCCGTATTCGAAATAGCCACCGCCATTGTCACCGGAGAGTAAGCGGGCATACCCTTCGTAGTAATGCATTTCGCCGCGCGTGCGTTCGGTGCGTGCTGCAGCGCGGATTTGAGCGTACACGGCAGCGGCGTCTGCGTACCGTTCACTGGTCATATAGCGCGTCGCCAGTGCAATGCGGTTGTTATAGCGAACGAGGAAATGGGCGTCTGCGGCTGCAGCAGCTTCTAGCGCTGCCAGGGCATTGTCAGGGTCTTCGAGCATATCGTAGCAGGCAGCGATGCGCGGTTGAATGTAGCCTGCCAGCACGGGAACGGCGTCGAGAAACGCTTCATAATGTGGAATGGCTGCGGCACAGCGTTCGTCTGCTGCCAATTGTTCGGCTAAATGAAAGTGTGCGGCCGATTGTGCCGGATCGAGTTCCAGGACGCGTTCCAGTCCAACAATGGCGGCTTCGCTGTTTCCTTCCGCGATGTCGATCAAGGCTAAATCGAACAACAGTTGCGCATCATCTTCAGCCCGTTCTGAGTCGATGTACGTTTCCAACTGCTCACGTGCAACGACCAAATTGCCTTGTTGCAGTGCAGTGTCGGCAATTTCGAGCCGTTCGTTTGGCTGTGGTGTCACGGTTGGTGTTGGCGTAATGGTCGGTGTTGGGGTTTCTGTTGGCGGTAGCTGGGCGATTGCCGTTGCAGTGGCGTTGGCGGGAGCCAACGGAGCCAGCGTGGGCGTTGGCTGGCGGGTGGGCACGAGCGGCGCACGCGTTGCTACAGGCGCTTCCTCCTGAGTACAGGCCGAGACGACCAGCAGCAGGAGGGTGAGAATGAGGCCGAACAGGATGGTTTTCGGCCGAATCAATGGTTTCGATTGTTGCATAGAGACAAAAAAACCTCCCACGCTTGACATGCCGCGTGGGAGGCAGATTTTATCCAGGTTTTGCGAGATATCTGGAGTGATCCAGTTACATCATCCCGCCTCAGTAAACCGCCACGCTTTGCCGGATTATTAAGAACACGGTGTGTTTGTGGCGCGGTTTTCAGACTGCATTATGCCGCTACATCGTCATCCGCTGCTTTTTCCACCGGCTCAGATTCGGCCGATGCGGTTGCGACAGGCTCAGATTCGACCGGTTCGATTGGCTCATACGATGCCATGGAAACGACTTCCGGTTCGTCACTGGTCGTTGTATCGGCCGATTGGTCACGGGCATCACGTTTTCCGCTCACCAATTCCCAACCAATGTACAGCGGAGCCAACTGCGTCAGGATAAACCACACCATCACGATCGTGATGACCAATTTTAGGTTACCAAACTGCGAAGTGAGGGTTTGTTGCAGTTGAATCAGGTTACTTTCTAATTGATTGATAATGCTGATATAGCGATCCATCAGCGGAGGCAGTTCAGTAAGCTGCTCGTTGATATTGTTGACATCGCCGGCAAGTGCCAAAATATCATCGCTAAGTACAATGAGATTTTCGCTGGTTACCTCTAGTTCGGTGGACAAAAGGCGCATCTGTTCCGGTACACCTTCCATGCTGGTTCCGATTTGCGCGATCGACTCATCAAAAGGTGCTTCCGGATCGTACTCAATGCCTAAATCAAACTCCAGCGGAAAAGTCAGAATCCTCGTCTCAATCTTGAAATCGGCCAAAGTCTGTAGCGTTTGATCAATGGTTGCGGCGACGTTTTCCAGATTAGGGATGGACGCCTGGAAAGCTTCAATCCCTGCGGGTATGTCCTCGCCGGTCACAGCCACTATCTGGTCGACGGCAGGCGCTGCATCGGCAATTGATTTGGAAAGGTCAACGGTCAATGTACCCGTATTGTCCAGCGCCGTGTTGACCTCGCCGATTGTGTTCTTGGCGAGAACGAGCGAATCTTCGACTGCCGCGAGGCTCTCGAGAACGAGCGGCATGGTGTCGTCGATGCTCTGTGCAATACCGTCAACAGCTTGTCGTCCCAATATGACGCCGCCTATGCCAATCAATGCCCCAACTAGAGCGGTGATGATAATGATGATGCCGAGTAATCGTTTCATGCTTGCCTCCTGTTTGCCGTTAATCTGAAGTGAAGTTTTGTAGAAGTCGCGTAATTTAATTGCCGCCAGAGGTGATAGACACTTGAAATTCCTGAAAAGTGGCTGTTACCTATTGGTTCATGGTGTCGATCACGGTTTGACGATTTATTGTACCATGTTCCTCGGCTGTGTGCGCCAAGATTGTGAAGAGGCTTTGCATGGCGTCATAGGTGGTTTGGGCATACGGTCCGGGCTGTTCATCGAATGGTGTGACGGCAGTGTAGGCAGTGCGAAATTCGGCCGAAATCTGCTTCTCATCCACCGCTCCGTACGGCGGTTCACCCATTGGTAGCAGGGCTAATCCAGCGTCATGATAGATCGGCTCGGCTATTGCTGTGTTTTCCGGCAGCCAATGACCGAGCACAGCAACGACGTTGGGATCAACCGCCAACGTTCGTGCAGCATCATACGCTTGCTGCGGGTCGCCGCCGTCGTCCAGTGCAACCAGAGCCACGCGATGGCCGTCGATGCCTCCCGCTGCGTTGATTTCACGCACAGCGAGGCGGGCGCTGTAGATCACGTCGTAGCCAATCGGCCGATAGCGACCTTCAAATGGCGCGACCAACCCGATTTTCACCACCGGATCGGCCGATGCACAACCGCTCAGAGCAGCCAGAGTAATGAGCAACACGATCATCCAGCCACTGACTGCCCGCCAGCGGCTCTGCGCCGTCTGCCTAACGACAATTCTGGACATTGACGAGATGTTCCTCGTAGGTGGCACTAAAAAGATGGCTACCTTGTTCGCCGTTGGCGCAGGAGGCTACAAAGAACAAATAATTGCTTTGCTCAGGATTGGCGACCGCTTCCAATGAGGCCAGACCGGGATTGGCAATGGGGCCGGGTGGCAGCGTATTATTGAGGTAGGTATTGTAAGGTGATTGAATTTGCAGATCGTTGGCGCTGAGTGGCGACTTCCACCAAGAGCCGGATGCTGCATCGAAACCGACGGCATATTGAATGGTCGGATCGGCGTCGAGCTTCATATCTTGTGCAATGCGGTTGAGGTAGACACCGGCGACTGCCGGCCGCTCGGCGGCGATGGGCGCTTCGCGCTGAACGATGGAAGCGATAATCACTGCATCGCGCACTGACAAGCCCTTTTCACCGAATTGCTGGCGCATCGTGGGTGTGACCTTGTCGCCGAAGCGCGTCAGCATCAGATCGATGAGCGCGGCTGCGTCGGCGTCGCGTGGAACCGTATAGCTGTCGGGAAAGAGATAGCCTTCGAGAGAGGTATCGGCCGAAAGTGATCCCAAAAACGCATAGTCCGACAAATCAAACGGCACACGCCGGTAGATGATGTCGAGAAATTGATCGGCGTCGATATTGGCCGGCTGCGTCACCGCCAGATAATTCGTCATTTCTTCTGCACGCCAGCCTGGCAGAAAATTCAACTCGATTTGCCCACCAATCGTTCCGGTCAGCGTGTCGGCCAATTGCGGTATGTTCAACGTCGGATCCAGCGTGAAGTTGCCGGCATGTAAATCGGCATCGAGACCATAGAAGCGCAGATATTCGAGAAACAGGTCGCGATTGTCCTCGCGCAAAGCGCGTGCTGCCACGAGTTTGTCGGCAATCCGAGTGGCCGGATCCCCCGATGCGACCGTCATGCTGACCGGCTCGGTCGCCGATCCGGCCGGACTGAGCAGGGCGTCCCGCTGTGTACTCAACTGATTTTGTAGTAAGAAACGCTCTGCGACGTTGAGTTCAACGGCGGCATCTTCAAGCATAACCAGCGTATTAATTGATGCCGTTTCCCAACGCCGGTAAACGGCAAAAAGCGCGATGAACAGAATCGTAATGGCCAGAAAGAAGATAATCAGCCGTGCGCCACAGGAAATGGCACCTGCGGCAGGGGACGAGTCGTTGTATGGGTCGTTGGTGCGGCGTGTCATGCAGAAGGGAGCGTGTGGGCGTCGAGGTAATCTTGCAGGAGAAAGGCAGCGGCGACCGCATCGACGCGTTCTTTGCGTTTGTTGTGGTGGCTTACGCCGCGTGCCTTCAGGCTGGTGTGCGCTTGCTTTGTGGTGTAGGTTTCGTCCCACAGTTGCAGCGGAACCGAAATGGCAGCAGCGCATTCGGCCGAATAGTCACGTACCCAGCGCGTCATCGCACTATCGGAACCGTCGAGGCTCAGCGGTAGCCCCATCAACACGAGCGTCACGTCGAACGCATCAATGATGGCTTGATAACGGGCAAAATCGTCGCGCCGCGACATGCGTTCCAGCACGGTATGGCTGCTGGCGAGCAGACGGGTCGGATCACTGAGCGCAATACCGATGCGTTTTTCACCTAAATCGATGGCCATAATGCGGCCGACATGCTGCTGTTCTGTATTCACGCGCCCATTCTACCCAAAAAACGACAAAACGATTACGGCGTTGGCGTGCTCTCCAAGCCACCGCTCACTTCCACCTGCGTCACCATGCGCACGGGCAAATATGGAAGTCGCGTATGCCATTGGGGCCAAACGGTGATTTCGGGCGCAGATTCAAGTGGCAGTGATTGCGCCAGGTATACGTTGGCGAGGTCTATTTCTTGTCCACGAATAGCCAGCAGCGCTTCGTGCAGCGATAGATCGGCCACGATCCGTGCGGTCGCTTGTAGCTCCAGGTTGACTCGCCCTTCGTTGTCGACACCGAGAATGTTGCCGGTTGTCATCGTCATGCTGCCCGGCTGTAGCGTGTAACCCTGCCACACGGCATCGTCGATGGCGGCCTGCATCAGGTCATGGGCCGGGGCAGAGGCGACGGCTGTCCCGTAGAGAATGGCGCGTATTTCGGCCGAAAGCTGCCCCGTTTCTTCCCCGATAAAGTGTGAGGTTGTTTCATCAATGATTTGGACGATGCGGACTGATTCGTCGACCAATTCTTCGCCCGGTTGCAGCTTGTCGCGCATGTCGGCATGTGCCAACTCTACCAAATGTTCGCGGATGTGTGCATTGAGGTTGTCGATGTCAATTTGCGCAACGGCTGGTGCGGCACGGACGGCACCGCCTTCTGTCGGTTCGGCATTGCGCACGCGCACCTGTGTCGCCAACGCGCCGGCAACACGGTTGATCTGCCCCGGTTCGATGTTGCCGCTGATACCTGGCTCAATGGCGACGACGGCGACCTCGAGCTGGCTGTTGACAGTGGCGGGTAATTCGGCCGAATCGACTGTCTGAAAGACGATACGTTGATCGCCGGATGTGCTCACGCGTGTTCCGGCAGGAATGGTGACCGCTTCAGGCAATCGGTTGGCAAAGATCACGTTACCCCGCGCCGCCGCACTGGGCAATTCGATTAAGCCGCTGGTCGGAGCACTGGTTTGCCATTTTGTGTCGACGACGAGCAGCCGGCCAGGAATGGAAGCGCCACCTGCTTCGGCCGAATCGAGGCGCGGATCGACGACGACTTGCTGTTGCATGGCAATAGTATGCATCGTGGGTTGCAATCTGATCTGTGCGCCGGGCAAGACGTAGACGGCAGTGACTGCCAGAATTGCCAACGTGATGACAAAGATGATGATGATGGCGTACTGTTGCAGCCAGCGTCGCCATCGTGGAAGGGTGCGCATTTGGGCGCGTGCCTTATGCCGATCTTCGGCCGAAATAATCGTCGCTGCACCGGCAAGTCGCGGCGGTGTACGACGCCACCAACGCCGCCGTTGGATTGCCCGTTCGCCCCATGTCTGGCTCATGAAAACGCGTAGACCTGCCTGCCGCGCTGCCGCCCAAATCCATGGATTGTGCGTCACAATGCCGAGCGTCAGGCCCAACGCCCGTGCCTGGGTGCGTAGCCGAGCCCATTCGACAGGTTCAGTCGTCCACAGTGGCGCGTTTTGCGGCACATTGAGCAGGACATTGCGGGACGTAGCCGAGCGCAATTGGTCGGTGATAATTGCCGGTGAATCTTGTGCGGAAAAAGAAATAGTTTGAACGGGCATGTAACCGATCGCTTGCTGTGTATTTCGCCCGTCAGTATAGCACGCATAGCGCTGCAGACTGGTCGCTAAGGCGGCGATTCACGACCGGTTAAGTTAGATGACAGGTGTCGTGTTATTGTGCACCGAGGGTGATTTGGTTGCGGGCGTCCGTGCAGGCGCGTGCGGGGCACAGTGGATCGGGCTGTTTGGGATTGTTGACCTGAATAGTCATTCCGGCATCGGCCGAAACGGTGTCCTCAAAAATCGTGTAGCTCAAACTGCCGTCCGGATCGCTATAAGCCAGGCGGATGTGATGTGTGCCAGCTGCCAATGGAAGTGTAGTAAAACGCGGATCGGCCGTGCCTGCATCTACCCGTTCATCGAGCACAACTTCCCCGTCTACTGTCAGTTGCAGAATCATGTCATCGGCCAGTTGCACAGCGGGTGCGTCCAGCACAATTTGTACCAATGCCTCTGTCTGGGGAACGGGCGTGAAACTGAGACCTGTCAGCCACACCTGGGCGACCAGTACGGCAGCTAGCAAGGCGAAACCGATGACGAAATTGCGCCAGTTGAGCCATTGGAAAAAACGAGCGGAGAGATAATCCGGTTCGGCCGAATCATCTGTAATTGTAGCAGCAGTAGCTGGAATCGAGCGCTCAAATTCGTTGGGCGCAATCCAGGCAGCCGTGATGGGTTTGTGGTCAAATGCTTTGCGCAAGCGTGGCACGCGCTCGTGTGTCAACCGCTGCTCCTCCCACATATTGCCCTCGCGATTGGCGCAGTCGTGTGGTGGGCAGCCAACCACTTCGACCTCTGCTGCGCCGGCTTCCAATGTGCGCTGCATGACACTGGGCAGCACAACACCGGCACAGGGAAGTGCAATCACTTCGACTGCCGGATCGGTTTTGGGGGATTTCCCGTTTAGGTAGGGTCTAGCACCCTGCACGGCGTGTCGTTCGCAGGTGAAAATGACCTTGACGCCGCCTGCCGGTGCTGCTTGTTTTGCTTTTTCGAGCCGTTCCGTCACGGTGGTCCAAACCAGTTGTGGCGGCACATCGCCCAGCGTAATCGCATAATCGTCGCATGAGCCAATGCAAATGCCGCAGGAAACGCATTTTGAAGCATCGGCGACTGCGAGCAACTTGTGGCGGTGTTCGGCGGGACGCTCAACCATAACGATGGCGTCATATGGGCAATCGTTGGCACATTTGGTACAGCCGGTACACAAGTCGTCGGTAACGATGACAGGCAGTGGTTGTGGAGCATTTTTGCGGCGCAGCCACGGCAAAGCCACTGCCCACACTGTCACGATGGTCAGGGTGATCCACAGCGCAGAACTCCACCATGTCTTGTTGATCGGAAAGTAGAAAAGGAAGAGCGGATCGAGGTCGACGGAGGTTGGTTGTTGCGTGAAATCGGCGGCGGGCAAATTTCCGGCCGGAAATAGCAGCGAAATGACGAGCAGGACAATACCAGCGATCACTATCCAATGTGTGTCGGGTATCCAGCGCGGACGGCTCAGACGTCGGATGTGTAGCCAGGTTAGGACAACGCAAATAATGAATAGGGCGAGGTGAGCGATGAAAATGATTAGTAGCGGCAGCCACGATCGGTCATTGGTTTCGGCCGAAACCATGCTCACCATGAACGCCGGTGCCCATGTCGTCCACCGTTGCAAAATATCGACAAACCCTTCTGTAATCAACTGGGCGCGCTGATCCCAAATCAGCCAGTAACCGGTAACACCGGCCAGCCACAACAGAAATGTCATGAACACGCCTGTTACCCAAGCTAGCCAGCGCGGTCCTTTGAATCGCTGCATAAACAAAATGCGGTAACCGTGCAGCAATGTGGTGACGATCAGCGCCCCTGATGCGTAGCGGTGTATGGCACGCATGGTGCGGGCAATCAATTGATTTTCCATGCGCACGGTGGCGGCGTATGATTCTTCAAACCCAAACTGGAAGAACAGCCACAAATAGATGCCGGTTAAGCCGACGATAGCCAGCAATAAAACGGCAATTGTGCCGGTGTGATAGAACGGGTTGAGCTGATAGTTACCGATTAGCCGGTTAACCGGATGCTCAATCGTGAGGGCCAGCTTTTCGAGCAGGATGGCCCAACGGCTACGGGGAATGATCCATTCGTCGATGGAGTGGGGAGCATGGGTGCGGGATTCGGCCGAATCGGTCGGTTTTTCGGCAACGGACATACTTGCGATCGATCTGCATCAACCAGTTTCAATCAGAAACTCGGTTCTTTAGATCCAAACTCACTTTCGTCGTGCAGGCGATGGATATCAATCGTACCGCGTACGCCTTGTAGAAAAAAGTACCCGAAAACTAGCGCCATTGGAATGCCGATCAGTGTCTGCTCGTCAATCCAGAAAATGACGCGACTGCCGACATAAAACAGCAATAGCAGAATGGCACTGAGCCGACTTTTGCGATAAATGCCGAAACTCAACACAAAAATCACAACGATTTCGATCCAGGCCCACGGGTCAACGTGAGCAAAACTTGCTCCTGTTGCGTAAATCATAGTCAGGAGAATTGAGATGATTCCCGCTGCGATACCCATGACCCAGGCATCGCGAATGCGCTTTTCAGCTACAGCTTGAGCATCCATTGTGATTTCCTCCGTGAGGTGAATTGGCTCCCACCCACACGAAGATGGTGCAAAAAGAGAGCGTATCTTTGCAAAGGAGATACGCTCTCACGATGCAACAACTTATTTAAGTGTTAACAGATAGGCGACCAGATTGTCGATTTGCTCTGGCGTCAGCTCTTCGGCGTAGGTCTGTGGCATAACACCTTCGCTGAACCCCTCGACAAGATGGTCGTTGGGGTCCATGATGGATGTGCGCAGATACTGTTCGGCCGAAACACCCGCTTCATACTCACCGGCGCGATTGGCTAACCCGGCATGCGATGGGCCGACGATGATGGTGTCTGGTTCCAGCGAGTGGCAAGAACTACAGCCCAGCGTGCCGCTCGGCAGCACAGCCGTCTTGTACAACTCTTCGCCGGCTGCGGCATCACCGCCCGTGGCAGCGACTTCTTCACCACCACCGGACGAGGACGAAGATGACGAATCATCGCCACCACCACAGGCCACCATCACTAAGGCCAGAACCAAGACGAGAAGTGAAAGGAATGTTTTCTTCATTGTTACAATGCTCCCATTTAGTGCAGATTGGTTTGTGCAATCTGCCGTTGATGTGGAACCAATTTGGCTCCCGAAACCCCTGTATTTTACCACGGAGTGAAGCCCGGTGACGTAAATTGCGCCGAGCTAATCAAATCCACTAGAATCGGACCGTAAGCAATCAGAATCAACACGATAGTCAAAGCCATCCAGGGTTTCCATGAATCCAACCACGCCGGTGCGGGCGTTGCATCCATGGACTCTGCCACAGGCATTTCGACTGGTGTTTCGGCTTTCTTTCTTGACAGAACAGTCCCAAGCATGTTTGCATAGAACAGCAAGCCGCTGACACCCAGAATTAGACCACCAATCATCGCTTCAAACAGCAACGGGTTCCAAGCCGGATCAGCATACGGGGCAGCGCCAATCATGGTGCGTCGCGGCATACTGAAGTTGAGACCGAGAATGTGCAACCCGTTCGACATCAAGATCATGCCCACAAACCAGGTCCATCCCTGCCATAGGGCAACCTTGCGGCTCCACAGGTTCTTGCCGGAAATGGCCGGTACAAGCCAGTAAGCAATGCCCATGAACGTCAGTGTCACGGCCGAGCCGACTGTGAGATGGAAGTGGCCGGGAACCCATGAGGTATTGTGAATAACGAGATTCAGATTATAGGAGGCATTGGTCAGGCCGCCGATGCCGCCAAAGACAAACAAAATCATCGCCAGCAATTGTGCCGTCACCGAAGGGTCACCCCAGGGCAGAGCGCGTATCCACCCCAGCAAACCCGTGCCGCCACGGGCGCGTCCACCTACTTCCAATGAGGCCACCACAGTGAATGCTGTGACCATGCTGGGAAAGAAAAGCGCGAAGGTGATCATCGCGTGTACAGCTTTCCAGCCGGCTGGTACACCAGGGTCCAAATATTGATGGTGCAAACCAACTGGCACCGACAATGCCAGAAATAGCCAAAACACCAGCCGTGCCAGCCCTTCGCTGAACAACTTGCCGCCAGCTTGCTTGGGTAACATGGCGTACCATGAAACGTACGCCGGCAGTAACCAGAAGTAGACTAGCGGATGGCCGAAGAACCAGAAGAAGGTGCGTGCCAGTGTAGGGTCTGTGCCTTCAACCCAACCCAGTGACCACGGGATAATGAGAAAGATGATCTCGATGGCTACGCCGAGAGTCGCAATTTGCCACATAACCATCGTGATGATGATCGCCAGCGCAATAAACGGTGTCCGTGTACCTTTGTTTTGCTTGCGCCATTCCCAATAGGTAAGGTAGTAGCCATACCCGTGCATCCACGACCCAATCACGACCAGGGTTAAGCCGAGATAAAAGAACGTATTGGCCTGCAGGGGCGGGTAAAATGTGAATAGAACCGTCGCCAGATTGAGCAAAATCGGTATGGCTGCCATGATCAGCCCGATGACCATGACGATGAGTGCTGCCACGTTGAGCCAGGGCATTTTGAGCGGCATGTTCAGGCTGCGCACCAGTGCAAACGTGAAGAAGCCGACGATGAAAAATGTTGTCCAGACCAGCGCATTCAGTACGGCATGCAGTGTCAGTCCCTGGTAGTAGCTGGCAAGGCCAATGTCGTTCAGTGTGTCGTATAGATTGACCCCAGCATAATTGAGCTTTTGCAGCGGTCCCATCGATCCGCCAATAAAGAGGGCGATCATGGCAACGGCGAGGCTCCAGCCGGCGATTTTATTTTCGCGTGCGTACATAATTTATCTCCACAGTAGGGCGAACATGCTCACAACGAGCACGAGGGCTAAATACAGATTTGAAAAGTGGAAGAGTTTGAGGGCGGCCCATGTTTCGGGCTTTGCAACCAACTGCCAGGTGCGTGTGATCAGGAAAATAGTCGCTATTCCGACAGGGGTAAGGAAAATGGGATCAATTTGTGGCCATAAGCCAAGGGCAATGCCACATAGTGCGGTGAGAATGGTGTAAAGTGCTGTGCGCTGCGCCGCTTTGGCGGGTGAGACACGTGCCGGTAACATCGGATAGTCGGCTTTTATGTAGTCGTTGCGATAGGCAAGTGCCAGAGCCCAGAAATGGACAGGTGTCCAGACAAACACCAGTGCGGCGAGAATCAAAACGCCGGGATCTGTCCAGGCGCCCATTGCTGCGCCACCACTGAGGACTGCACAACTGCCTGCTGCACCACCGATGACGATGTTGGATGTTGTGCGCGGCTTGAGCCAGACGGTGTAGACGAGTACGTAAATCAACGTTCCCATTAAAATCCAGAATGCCAGTGCCAGATTGAACACCGCAGAAAGTACGGTGGCCGAGATGACCATGCCCACACCAATCCATAGTACCGCATCGGGTCGGCCGATTTGACCCGTTGCCAGCGGACGAGACGCTGTACGACTCATGCGTGCATCGCGGTCGCGCTCCAAATATTGATTGATTGCCGAAGCGCCGGCTGCAGCCAATGTACCGACGACAGCCAGCAGCAGCAACGCCCAACTCGATGCGCCTCTGCCGGCCATTGCGCCGAGCGCAGCACCTCCAAACGCAGCTAGCACCAGTAAGGAGACAACGCGCAGCTTGAAGAGAACGACAATCGTCTTCCACAACGATTGCGGCGGGTGTGTTGTATTTAGCTCGTGCAGTGTCGTTTCAGTCGCCTGCATTTGCTATCCTTCGTCTGTTACGATGAGTCGGCCGAACATGGTCTGATGGCCGATACCGCAATATTCATTGCAGATGAATGCGTATTCACCCGGTTCATTAAACGTGGCGGTCAGTTTGGAAACCTGACCGGGAATGATCATCATGTTGATATTCGTGCCGCTTAAGTTGAAGCCGTGTTGAACGTCTTTGCTCGTTACCTGGAATGTCACGGTTGAACCGACCGGCACTTCGATGACATTGGGCAGAAAGACCCAGGTTTGAGCCAGGATAAATGCTTCATACTGACCCGGCGCTAATTCGCGCACACGCTCGTCAATCGGATCGCCCCACGGCGAGTTGCCCGGCGTGGCGACCGTTTGGGGATCGACACGAGCTTCCGGTGCCGGCACCTGGATGCCATAAGCCAGGCTGCTGACGACTACTAATCCGAAGAAAACGGCGATCAGCGCACCGGCGATGATCATGTAGGTTCTTTCAGTACGATCAATGTGCATATTTTGGCTCCTTTTACGTCGCTCCCCGTGATAACATGGTCAAATAGGCGCTGCCCCACAAGGCGATAATCAGCAAGATGAAGATGACCATCAGTACGACGGTTCCTGCCGGGGTTTTGTACTCTTTCTTGGGTTTCATTTCGATATAACCTCCCTGTGCAATGTTTCAGTGTCATGCGCTCGTTGTCGCCAAGCGGACACCATAATCACGTTGTTATTGGCGGATGAGATGGATCAAATCGGCCGAAATAGCCTCCGCCGGTGTATTGAACGGATAAATCAGCCGCATGTAGCCGTCTTTGTCGAGGACGGTAACGCTGGCCGTGTGATCAATCAGATAGCCTGATTCGGCCGAACCGTCGTGTTTTTCATAATAAATGCCGAACGGCGTCGTCGCTGAAAGAATCTCGTCCTCTGTGCCGGTCATTCCGACAAATGCCGGGTTGAAATGCGCAACATAATCCGCCAGTTTTTCTGTTGTGTCGCGTTCCGGATCGACCGAAATCATCAGCACCTGCACCTGATCCTGCTGCTTTGGAGACAATCGGCCGATAGCTTCTGACAGTTCCCACATCGTAGCCGGACAAACGTCGGGGCAAAAAGTGTAGCCGAAGTAGAGCAACACCACCTTGTCGCGATAATCATTAAGACTGACTTTTTCCCCAGTATGCGCCGTCAGTGTGAAATTGGGCATGGGCTGTGGCGATTGCATGACGATGCCGTTGAAGCGGGGTGGGCCGATAAGCGGCTGACCGGATGCCAGACGGACAGCGAAATAAGCGAGCAATATTCCCAGCGTAATGCCCAGAACGGCCCATATGGCAATAGTTGCTCGGCTGCGAGGCGCTCTTTTTGTGCTGTTTTCAACTTTGGTTGGTGTTTCAGTGACAGATGTCATGATCGGTGTCGTTGTTCTCAGCGTGGGTAACACAGGAAAAGATGTGCCGCTTCGTAGCCAATTTTGGCAACGCCTTTGCTGTTTTGTTCTTCGTTGAGCAGAAAGTTGATGTCGCGTTCGAGAAGGTCGACATCGGGTGTTGCTGTGTGATAAATCGCCCGCATGATTCCCAGCCGATCGACGAGAACATAGCGCGGTTCAAACCGGATGTCGTAATCTCCGTCACCGTCTGGCTCGGTAGCCTTGTAAAAAAGTCCAAAGCCACCTCCTACTACGTGGCGCACCCGGTTTGATTCGGAGGTCAACCATTCCCAGCCGATGGGATTGTCCGATTGTGAAGGCGCAATGCTGGTGCCGAGATTTTGTGGTGTGTCGCGTTCTGGATCGAGGGAAATTGTGGCAATGTCGAGGCCGATATCGGCCGAATAGCGTTCACGTAGCGCCGTGCGAATGGCATCAATTTGCGCCGGAGTTTGCTTGCAATCTTCGCAATTCGAGTAACTGAAGCTGAACAACGTCAACTGACCGCGCCGATCCTCGCTCGTGATCGTGATCTGTTCCTGGTTTTTCAGAGCAAATCCTGGAGAAAGGGTGATGCGTGGCAGAACGGTGATCGGTTGGAAAATGTTAAAGGCTAGAATTGCACTCGCGACTAGCACAAGCGGACTATAAAACCAGGCCCAGCGCGGTAGTAAACGCCGCTGACCGGGCTGTGATGGCTTGGCTTCAGTTACCGTAGTCACGTACTATCCTGTCGGTTGCTTGTTACCCGTGAAACTCGATTGGTGCACGTATTTGACCGCGCTTCAACAATTCACCTTCAGCGACTAACGTGTCTAGCGTTGCCGCTTCCAGTTGCGCAATAACATTGGTCTGCAAGTCAGCCCAAAAACCGTGTGCCGGACAAACCTTGTCTCGTGGGCACTCCCCCGGTTTGATGAGGCAGAGATTGAAACAGATGGGACCATCAATCGCTTCAATGATGTGGCGCATGTTGATTTCTCGGGCTGGTTTTGCCAACGAAATACCGCCGGTTGCGCCGGCATACGTGCGAGCCAAACCAGCTCTTACCAGATCGGCCATAATTTTATAGAGAAATGACTTGGGAACGCCGGTACGCCGGGAAACAAGTTTGGCTGGTACACGTTCCTCGTTGCCGCTTGCGCCCAATTCAATCATGATGCGTACGGCGTAGTCGGTTTTTCGGCTGATCTGCAACACATACCCTCTCAAAGTAACCATTGTTGACCGACAAACTCAACTTTACGCCGCACTGCGTTACATTTGACATGACAAATGTCATGTATTACGTATGACATTTGTCACTTTTTGTTGTTGAGGCGGGTTTTCGGCCGAATCACCATCCACCTTTCTTAAACGAATATGAGCTGGTCCGCTGTGAGTCGCAGGGGTTGCGCTGCATGACAATTGTCACCGTGACACGTGTCATCTGTCACTGCCTGCAAAACGTACCCAACTCTATAATCAAATCCAGGTGTGAACGGCCCGTTGTTTGTAACGTGTCCACCCTTTGCACCAGAAACAGTGTGGAGTTTGATCAAGGAGTTTCGGTATGACAACCCAGATGATCACAATCGACGGCAACGAAGCCGCAGCGCGAATTGCCCACAAAGTCAATGAAGTCATCGCCATCTATCCCATTACCCCATCGTCCCCAATGGGCGAGTTAGCCGACCAGTGGTCTGCGCATGGTGACCCCAATATCTGGGGATCAGTACCAATGGTAGTTGAGATGCAGGCCGAAGGCGGTGCTGCCGGTGCCGTTCATGGTGCTCTGCAAACTGGCGCGTTAACGACCACGTTTACCGCGTCTCAGGGATTACTGTTGATGATCCCCAACATGTACAAAATTGCCGGTGAATTGACTTCAACTGTCTTTCACGTTGCCGCGCGTTCTGTTGCCGCTCAGGCATTGTCCATTTTCGGTGACCACAGTGACGTGATGGCTGCTCGCAACACCGGTTTTGGCTTGCTGGCGTCCAGTTCGGTGCAGCAAGTGCATGACATGGCATTGATCGCGCAAGCAGCCACGTTGGAAGCGCGCCTTCCATTTATTCATTTCTTTGACGGGTTTAGAACATCCCACGAAATCAATAAAATTGCGGCTATCGACGATGAGACGATTCGCGCCATGATCAATGATGAATTGGTTTTTGCGCATCGTCAACGTGGTCTGTCGCCGGATCATCCCGTGCTGCGCGGTACGGCGCAAAACCCCGATGTGTTCTTCCAGGCTCGCGAGACAGTCAATCCATTCTACGATGCTGCGCCTGGAATCGTGCAAGGAGCAATGGACAAATTTGCTGCACTGACCGGTCGTCAATACCATCTCTTTGATTATGTCGGTGCGCCAGATGCAGAGCGCGTGGTTGTCTTGATGGGTTCAGGAACCGGTGCCGTCAATGAGACCGTCCATTATCTCGTAGAGCGGGGAGAGAAGGTCGGAGCGGTATTTGTAAGGCTGTATCGGCCGTTTGATATGGCTGCGTGCGTCAACGCATTTCCGGCCACCGTTGAGAAGATTGCGGTTCTCGACCGCACCAAAGAGCCAGGTTCGGCCGGTGAACCGCTCTATCTCGACGTTGTATCAGCGGTTATGGAGCAGTGGGCGAACGGTGACGCGCCATTTGCCCATTTGCCGAAAATTGTCGGTGGTCGCTATGGTCTTTCATCGAAAGAATTCACGCCGGCGATGATCAAGGGCATTTTTGATGGGCTTTCGGCCGATAAACCCAAAAATCACTTTACAGTCGGCATCATTGATGATGTAACACACTCAAGCATTGCATATGATGAGGCATTTTCAACCGAAGATGACGATGTCGTGCGCGCTGTGTTCTATGGACTCGGTTCTGACGGTACAGTTGGCGCAAATAAAAACTCTATCAAAATCATCGGTGAAAATACAGGCAATTCTGCGCAGGGTCATTTTGTCTACGATTCCAAGAAAGCAGGTGCGGTAACGGTATCACATTTGCGGTTTGGTCCTCGCAAGATTACATCGACCTATCAAATCGAGCGCGCCAATTTTGTGGCGTGCCATCAGTTCAATTTCCTTGAGCGTTATGATGTGTTGCGCTTAGCTCAGCCTGGAGCAACTTTTCTACTGAACAGCCCATACGATGCCGATACGGTTTGGGATTACCTGCCGCGCAGCGTTCAGGAAACCATTATCGACAAGCAGTTGCGTTTTTACGTCGTCGATGCCTACGCTTTGGCGGCTGAAGTTCGGTTGGGTCGTCGCATCAATACCATCATGCAGACGTGTTTCTTTGCCTTGATGGAGCAGGTTACCGGCAAGCCGTTACTCAGCCGCAAGGATGCCATTGAGAGCATCAAAATGGCTATTGTGAAATCGTATAGCAAACGCGGTCAGGCGGTTGTCGACATGAACAACGCGGCAGTCGATGCTGCGGTTGCCCACTTGCACGAGGTGACAGTGCCACAAACTGTGACGAGCATGTTTGAACGCGTGCCCGCGGTTCCCGCGTATGCTCCTGAGTTTGTCCAATCGGTGACGGCACGTATGATCGAGCGTGTGGGCGATTCTTTGCCGGTAAGTGCCATGCCGGCTGACGGCACCTATCCGACCGGGACGACGAAGTATGAAAAACGCAATATCGCGCAGGAGATTCCCGTTTGGGATGAGGATATTTGCATTCAATGCGGTAAATGTGTGCTGGTGTGTCCGCATCAGGTCATTCGCATGAAGCTGTTCGATCCCGATTCGGCCGAACCTGCTCCTGAGACATTCAAATCTGTCCCGGCTCGGTACAAAGAATTCAAGGACATGCAGTTCAGCTTGCAAGTTGCACCGGAAGATTGCACGGGTTGTACCTTGTGTGTTGAAGTTTGCCCGGTCAAAAACAAGAAGCAGCCGAAATTCAAGGCGATCAACATGGCACCGCAAGCCCCGCTGCGCCAGCAGGAAGCCGAAAACTGGGATTATTTCCTGACGTTACCGGAAATGGATCGCAGCCAGTTGGCGCTCAATCAGGTCAAATACTCACAGTTACTCGATCCGTTGTTTGAGTTCTCGGGTGCCTGCGCCGGCTGTGGTGAGACGCCATATCTGGGCTTGATGAGCCGCCTGTTTGGCGACCGCGCTATCATCGCCAATGCAACCGGCTGCTCGTCGATTTATGGTGGCAACCTGCCGACGACCCCGTGGTCGCAAAATGCAGACGGTCGCGGTCCGGCATGGTCGAATTCGCTTTTTGAGGACAATGCCGAATTTGGTATGGGGATGCGCGTAGCACTCGATCAGCGTATTGAAGCTGCAACGAATTTGCTCCGTCAGCACCGGGAAGTGATCGGTGTGCAATTGGTCGATGCATTGCTGTTTGCGGACCAGATCGATGACGCGGCTATCGGTCGCCAACGCGATCGCGTCGCACAATTGAAAACGCGTTTGGACGAGTTGTTGCAGGCAAACGGTTCGGCCGAAATGGCACATGATCTCAGTAATCTCAAAAGCATGGCCGATGTACTGGTCAAGAAAAGCGTCTGGATCGTCGGTGGCGACGGCTGGGCATATGACATCGGCTATGGTGGCCTCGATCACGTGCTTGCCTCTGGGCGCAATGTCAACGTCCTCGTACTGGATACCGAAGTTTACTCCAATACGGGTGGTCAGATGTCGAAAGCCACACCACGAGCCGCTGTCGCCAAATTTGCTGCCGCCGGAAAATCGACGCGCCGCAAAGACCTCGGCCTGTTGGCAATTAGCTACGGCAACATCTATGTCGCCCGGATCGCCTTTGGCGCCAATGATGCGCATACCATTCGCGTCCTTCAGGAAGCAGAAGCATATGATGGCCCATCGCTGATCATTGCCTACAGCCATTGCATTGCTCATGGCTACGATATGAAATTCGGCCTGGAGCAACAAAAGGCTGCTGTAGAAAGTGGTTATTGGCCGCTCTATCGCTACAATCCTGATTTGGCTTTAGAGGAAAAGAACCCATTCAGCCTCGATTCGCGGCGCAAACCGCAAGTCAAGCTGGAGGATTACATTTATCGCGAAGGGCGCTATCGCATGTTGTTGCAAAGTAATCCTGAGGCTGCTGCCCGGCTGTTGGCACTAGCAAAAGGTGATGTCGAAGAGCGTTGGGAAAGCTATACCAATCTCGCCGCCATAGAGTAAGAACCCGACAGGTGACTGTTACCTGAAACTGTTGAGGAGAAACCTGATGGATTTATCAACGACCTATCTCGGATTGGAATTGAAGAACCCGATTGTTCCGTCGTCGTCACCGTTGACGCGCCACATCAGCACACTGCGTGAAATGGAAGACGCCGGGGCAGCAGGTGTCGTGCTTTATTCGCTGTTTGAAGAGGAGATCAATCGCGCTAGCCATACGCTGGATCGCTATTTGACGGAAGGCACTGAGCTGTATGCGGAAGCGCTTTCTTATTTTCCTGAAGCGCCGAGTTACCGCGATGTTGGCCCTGAAGCCTACCTCGACCACATTCGCAAAGCGAAGTCGGCACTGGATATGCCGGTAATTGCCAGCTTGAATGGCGTATCGACTGGTGGCTGGATTCGGTATGCGCGTCAGATTGAGGAGGCGGGTGCCGACGCGTTGGAGTTGAATATCTACTACATTCCCACGAGTCTGGAAATCAGTTCGGCCGAAGTGGAGCAAATTTACATCGACGTGCTGCGCGACGTAAAATCGTCAGTCAGTATTCCGGTGGCGTTGAAGATGAATCCGTACTTCAGCGCCATAGGGACGATGTCGCGCCGTTTGGTTGAGGCGGGGGCAAATGGATTGGTGTTCTTCAATCGATTCTACCAACCTGATCTCGATTTGGAGAATCTCGATGTGACACCCAACTTGATCTTGAGCAATTCGGCCGAAATGCGGCTTCCATTGCGTTGGATTGCCCTCTTGTACGGGCGTATCGACACCAGTCTGGCCCTGACAACCGGCATTCACACGTCCGAAGACGCACTCAAAGCAGTGGCTGCCGGCGCTGACGTTGCCATGCTGGCCTCAGAATTGTTGCGTAACGGCGTCTACCGCATACAAGACATATTGGGTGGCATGAAAGACTGGTTGCTGCAAAACGAATACGAATCGCTCGATCAATTGCGCGGCAGTCTGAGCCAGATTAATGTGCCGGCGCCGGCAGCGTTTGAACGCGCCAATTACATTCGCTTGATCGGTTCCTACGACCCGGCGTATTTCTAGCAGTTGCTGCATTGGAACTGAGTTGGATTGAGGAGCGCGGGCAGTTTGTCCGCGCTCTAAACGTTTATTTCCGCTAATTCGCTTTGTCTACCCTATGCGGCTTGCTCGCGATGTTGAAAAGCTCATCATGAACGGGCATATGCTATAATGTGTAGGAGTCGTGATTGCGAGGATGAGCTATGCTGGATACGGTTACACGCGAGAAACCACCGTCGACAGGCGCGGATTTGCCCCCGCTGACGAGCGGCGATCATTTGTCGTTGGCCGAATTTGAGCGCCGTTATCGCGCTCATCCGGAAATCAAAAAAGCCGAACTGGTCGAAGGAGTCGTGTACGTGTCCTCCGCCGACTACATCGCCCATGCCCGCATCCATTCATATATCGATCTCTGGTTGGGCAATTATGTCGCGCAGACGCCTGGACTGGAGATTGCCAACAATCTCTCCGTCTTGCTCGACCTGGATAACGAGGTACAGCCGGATGTGTGTGCCTGGCGCCAGGAGAGTCCCAGCGTGACATTTGACGCGCACGGGATGATGGTCGGCGCGCCTGACTTTGTCGGGGAGGTCGCTGCTTCCAGCGCCGCCAACGATTTACACAAGAAAAAAGCTGTATATCGACGCAGCCAGGTCGCCGAATACCTCGTGTTGGCTGTCTATGAACAGGCGGTGTTCTGGCACAATTTGCAGGATGGTACCTACGTGCTTTTGCAACACGACGCTAATGGTATTTATCGCAGCCGTGTTTTTCCGGGGTTGTGGCTGGATGCAGAGGCGTTGTGGACAGGGGATTTGCAACGCTTGCTGGCGACAGTGCAGGCCGGTTTGGCTATGGTGGAGGGAGAGGGTTAATCGGCCGAAACCACGCGCACAAATTCGGCCAGCAAAGCCCCTGCCTCGCCCATCACGCCCGTTGCCGTTATTTGTGTACCGGGGGCCAGGTCAGCGAGATCGAGGGGTGTATTATCGGTTGCAAGCAGTTGTCTGCCTTCTTTTAGGGCGATCGTCACAAACCCCTCAACCGGTTGCTCTAGGATAATGGTATTCATCTCGACGACAGCAGACTGCACAGTGGCCGTAATCGTCCGTGTCGGTGTGACTGGCGGCAAAACCGGTTGATAGTACTGGCAGCGCTCAACCTGCTCTTCATCGACACGGCATTGCCCGTGCAACGCGTATAGTCGGCTCAACACAATGCGTGGCGGGTCGACATTCTGCAATACACCGCCGGCCAATAAGGCCTCGTCAGCATTACCGGGCAATAACTCTTTGTCAATTGCATTCCCCTGCTCGTCGAGTAGATACGGCAGTAGTTGGTTTGCCGTCCCGCGCAGCCACAAGTCGACGGGTTCGCCTTCCACATAATACGTCAATAAGGCCGGCTCTGGTGCATTTTCCCTGAGATCGAAGTAGGTTTGTAACGCCCTTTGTAGCTGACCATCTCCGAGCGGGACGATGTAATCGGCCACAATTTCACCAGTCGTTGTCGGTCGGCCGACAATCTGCACCCGTGCCCCCTCTGCTAGTGCATCATTGCGCAGTGGGGTTGGCGACAATGTACTCGTTCCCAAAAATACGCTAAATGGGGGACGAATTATCGTGTACACTGCGCCATTGTCATCGACCAATGTGAACTGTTCGACAGTGCCATTGAAAGCCAGTTCTACGACAGCGATTTGCCCCACTATCTCCTGTAACTCCGTTTCGTCGCCCTCCGCATAAGCGTAGGGGGCCGGCCATTTTGAGAATTCCAGGTTGATTTCCCAGTCTGGCGGCAAAGAACCTGTTTCCGCCGGCCCATTGCTCAACACCATCGTTTCCGCCATCGTCCGAAAAATCTGTTTTTCCGGTTCTTGTTCCGGATTATGTAACCGTAACCGTAGCAAACGACCGCCGGTCGGCGCGATAATGGTGGCCAGATAGTTGCCCGGCGACTGATCGACATGTAGATAAGCCGGATGTCCGGCAATCATTGCATTGGCGTGAATTTCAGTTCGTGACAAATCGGACGTGAGCAGTACCTGTTGCTGATTGTCGTAGAGCCAACTCTCCCAGTGATCCTCTCCTACGCGCCAGCGCGGGACTATCTCGACAAAGATACGGGTCGTCGTTTCTGTTGAACGGTAAAATTGTTGTGAGGACTCCGTTACCGATTCCCAGGAGTGGGGCAGCATAAAGGCATACAGAAACGGCTCATCTCTTTCGCGCCATTGCCAGCCTGGTAGCGGTTCGGGGAGTACCAGAGCCGACGACGTCGCCGTTGGCGTAGCCGGGACCGTCGGCGGCGGTATCGGCGCGGTGGCAGTCGGCAGTGGCCCAGATGTAAGGCCGCCGGGAGTGGCACTCGGTATGGCTGTTTCCTGTGGGCTAGCGACTGTTACAGTCGTAAGCGCTGCGACGCCATCCGATTCACTGCTTCCTCGGCTGTCACACCCGAGCAATAAAGTGAGTGCAATTATGACTGCTAGCATCAACGCGCAGCGGTCAATTGCTGTGTTGAAGAAGTTCATGGCTTCTATTCTGCACTATACCTGCACGCCCCCTGGGCAAGGGCCAGACCCTTTGAATATCCATCCCTGGCTGGGATTAGAGGGAGATATCGATCTGCTGCTCCCGCAATTCGCACACCAAGACATCTCTGAAATACCTACATTTCCGGTCCCTGACCAGTACGCAGCATATGCTACATGACCGGGACTCCCACTCCAACACGCAATGCTGGCTAGGCATGAAGGCCCACTTGTTGATCTGTTCCACTCGGGATAGTCCGGTACCTGACCCCACCACGTTTCTGCGTTACCTGTAAACGGAACATAGCCGTATTTATAGTAGCACCAGCAGGTGCAGTTGCCTTGGTTAGTGCAACAGGGAAAGGGATTGCCACTATCGTAATAACTACAGCAGTTGGCGATCCGAACCGCTTTCGAAGTTGCCCATAGATTAGTCTCTTGTATCATCGATTGTGGCAGTACGGTTACAACTTTGCCACTCACATCAGGTGGTGTATAGGATTCGAGCATATGCCAGTAAGCATCAACATGCGCTTTTTCGCCTGTCGCCCAATTCATTAGGCGATAAACATACTTTTCATCGCTAAAGTACGTGATCAGCAAATCACGCTGCTGATTTTGTAGGAAAATCATTGCTGGCATACTGGCAACGGTAGCATTCGAATCAATTGGCATGTCTGTCACTTCACGGCTGGTTTTGTACCATCCCAGCCAGTCATGCAATGTTTTTCCCCGACTTGACCATACATCGAGATACACTAAATACTGTGTAACGTAAGTTTTCAGAAACCTAGCTTTTGCTATGAGTAGCGTTTGCACCAGACGAAAAAGCTAGGCTTCTTTTGTTACAGAGTACTAAAGCAGGAGTGCCAGAAAAGATCACTCTTTTCAGAATTGCTTCGTCATCCTTCCAAGGATAAAGTTGTCTGTGTTTTACATCTATCTTCCAGCTTGTTGGGTATTGCAGTGTGAAACCGAAATCAGAATCACGATAGTCTTGATAAGCCATTCCACCTGGACCAGTTGAAAACAGAGTGCGCACGAGGGCAGGTGATCTCAATAGAGGAATTGTCACCAACAGTGCACTACTTTGGCGTAAGAAGTTTCGCCGTTCTTGGTAGAGGGTATGTCCTGGGTTGGGAGTCGCCTTAGTGATCAATTCGGCTATTCGCCAGGCACGTCGGATACCAACCCCCTTTACGATTCTCGCTTTCAATTGAATACCCGTAGACACAGTAACTACGTCCTCCTCAATTTCCAGCAATGTTGGCTGCCACTGCCAATCAGGTCGTGCTGTCTTCACCAATGCCAGTATCTCTGGATCGCGTAGACTTTTTGCCTCTAGCCACCCATCGCTCTCGAACTCAATGTCACGTGCGAGTTGCGTACATAGACTACAGCCGGAATCAAACAACAAGTAGCGTTTCATGACACATTACTCCTCGTTGGAATGTTACACCTCCAATTCCAACAACTTGGGGATTCATTCTCAAGTGTGCTGCTAATATTCTACCTATTTACTCTGCCTCCGTCTTGCCAAAAAGCCCAAATTTTTGTAAGCTGCCTTACCAACTTTTGTAGATCGCGATTGTTTGTGGCAAGGAATGGGGGAAATAGCATGGATCGCAAAACATTTGGTCAGTTGGTGGCGGCGTTGCGTTGCGCCCAGTTCGACCTGGTCGACCGCAAGCGGTGGACTCAATGCCATTTGGCTACCAGAGCCAACTTGTCGCCGCGAACCATCGGTGAAATCGAACGGGGGGATAAGACGATCATCGACGCCGAAATTCTGGTGCGTTTGGCAGATGCATTGCGTCTTAATAGCACCGAACGGTCCCAGTTTTTTGCTCTCGCTATTCCCACGACGAAACGGGATGTATGGGGCGACGGTGAAAGCGTGGATGTCCCCTGGCAGATTGGTCTGCGTCTCATCGAGCAGGTACAGACCCCGGCTGTTTTGCACGGCCCAGTGTACGAGTTGCTGGCGGTTAACAAGGCGTGGTTGCGGTTGCACAGGTTGTCGCGTTTAGATGTCGTGCAGTTGAATGCAGCTGGCCGCTATCCCAACCTGCTCGCGCTCGTCTTTAATACCGCTTCTCCGTTCAAAGCGATTTTCGCGCAACAATGGGCGCAGTTGGCCCGCCAAAGTGTCGAAGCGCTGCGGGTTTATTCGTTTCCATACCGGCATACGGCCTATTGGCGTGAGTTATTGGCTGTCCTGACGGCGTTTCCTGATTTTGCCCGCTATTGGCAAGAGGCGTTACAACGTGACGAACCGCTGCCGTTCAAAGTGTTCGACTATCACCACCCGGAACACGGGCGATTGCACTATATCGTGCAGACGGCTGTCGTAGATACGGTTGCAGGCCATCTCTATTTGTCGACACTGAGTGCGCTCAGCGAGAAAACGCAGCGCATTTTGCAGCAATTGGTTGAGGCGGGTGGGGCTGCTTCGGCCGAAAGGTTTGTCTTGTGGCCCATCTATGAATTGGTCAGAAGTGTCGCAGAATGAGTTTGAAAGTGGCGTCAGAATTCGGCCGAAAATTTTCCTCGCCACTCTCCATCTTCGCCATTGCCAATCTGGCAATTGCCCTTGACAATTGTTAACAAATTGTTAAAACAGTGCTTGTCCCCGTTCAGACCGGTGTGCTTTGCTCGCAGTTGCTGACGCATGATTGACGGTCTGTGGATGGATTTTCCGTAGCTGAATTCGGCCGAAAGCTGTCAGGCGATGATCAGGTCATGCTGATTGGCGCCTTGCTGTTCCAGACTACTGACTATCACCAATGAGTATTGAATTCATCGTTATCTTAATCACAGCCCTTGTCTTCGACTTTCTCAATGGGTTTCACGATAGTTCGAACATTGTTGCGACACCGATCGCATCCCGTGCGCTGTCTCCTCGCGCCGTGCTGTGGTTGGCGGCAATCGCTCATTTTATCGGCCCTTTTCTCTTTGGCACAGCCGTTGCCAAAACAATTGGTGAGGAAATTGTCAATCCTAACGCCATCACGCTCAATGTCGTATTGGCAGCGATGTTGTCTGCCGTATTATGGAATCTGATTACGTGGTATTTGGGCATTCCGTCTAGTTCTTCGCACGCGTTGATTGGCGGCTTGATCGGTGCCGTGATTGTCAGTGTCGGTGTTGAGGCGCTAAAACCGCAAGGCTTGATCGTGGTCACAGTTGCGTTGTTTGCGTCACCGGTGTTGGGTTTGTTTGCCGGGTATTTGCTGATGAAAGCGACGCTTTTTCTGGCGCGCGGCGCTTCACCTCGTATCAATTGGTTTTTCAAGCGGATTCAGATTTTTTCTGCATTTGGCCTGGCGTTGAGCCACGGCGCGAATGACGCGCAGAAGACGATGGGTATCATCACAATGGCGCTGGTGATTGAAGGAGTGGCGACTGAGTTTATTGTGCCGATTTGGGTAACAGCGCTCAGTGCCGGTATGATCGCGATTGGCACAGCGACAGGCGGCTGGCGTTTGATTCGTACGTTGGGCTGGCGTATTTACCAGATTCGGCCGATTCATGGTTTCGTTTCCCAGTTTGCCGGTGCAGGCGTGATTTTGGGTGCAGCACTGTTCGGCGGCCCGGTCAGCACAACCCAGGTCATGAGTTCTGCCATTATGGGTGCAGGTTCGGCCGAACGCATCACCAAAGTACGCTGGACCGTTGGCCGTGAAATGCTCATCGCCTGGATATTGACAATTCCTGCAGCCGCACTCATGGCTGCGCTTCTCTATTGGCCAATCCAGTTCTTGTTTTAGTGGGAGTGTATTATGCAATGGTTTAGAAATATGGTTCGTCCCGAAAAGAACGACTTTTTGAAATTGCTCATTGAGCAGGGCAACCACGCGATATTGATTGTCGAGGCGCTGGAAGAATATTTGCGCGAGCCGGGCAAGCCCACGAAAAAAAACGCAAAACAGGTCGAGCGTGATGCCGATGAAATCCAGCGCATTTTAGTGTACGAGCTCAATGACACATTCGTTACGCCGCTTGATCGGGAAGACATCCACGCTTTATCCAGAGCACTGGATAACTTCATTGACTATGTGTACACAACGGTTGAGGAGTTGCAAATATTCCAACTGGCGCCAACGCCTGCTTTGCTTGGGTTTTCTGAACTGTTAAAAGATATGGCATCTAGCATGCAATTGGCAGTAGAACGTTTGCAGGATCATGGGGGCGTAGCCGTGCAACATGCGACCAATGTCAAAAAGCTGGAAAATCAAATCGAAGATCTCTATCGAAAGACCGTTGCGGAGTTGTTCAGCAATACAGAAACCGTTCCGGAGTTAATCGAGATGCTCAAAATGCGCGAGGTGGTGCGGCATATTTCCAACGCAGCTGACCAGGGCGTCATCTTCGCCGATACGGTTATGGATATCAATATCAAGGTGTATTGAAACAACCATTTGCGAATGGCGAAAATGCGCCTGTTTCTCGAAAATAGATCATATTATCGCCTGGATATATAGTTCCGGTAAATAATCAACACCATTCTTCTCGTTCTGGCTGATTATCAAGGCCGATTTGTGACATTTGACAGCACAGCAATAGTCATTTGTCACTACTGCCACTCCTCCGAATCTGGCATACTGAAGGCGGTTCATCCGAACCATTTCACGACACTTTTCTAACGTGGAGCCGCGACAACTAAATCCCTGACCTTCGTTGAGCGTCTCCCGTTCTAAATGGAGGAATCAGAATGGCCACAGGCCGAATTGTCGTAGACGTGGAGCGCTGCAAAGGATGTGATTTGTGTCGCGACGCGTGTCCCCCCGATGTGCTGCGGCACGCCGATTTCCTGAATGCCAAGGGATATCGGCCGATAATCTTGCTCGACCCCAAGCACAAATGTACCGGCTGCGCCCTGTGTGCAACCGTATGCCCTGACGGCTGCATCACCGTCTTTCGTGACATCCCCCAACCGAAGGAGAAAATCCATCATGGCGCAGCAATTGCTTAAAGGAAATAATGCATTTGCCGAAGCCGCCATCCGTGCCGGATGCGACGCCTACTTCGGCTACCCCATCACGCCCCAGACAGAACTGCTGGAACACATGTCAGCACGTATGATCGAGCTGGGTCGTGTCTTTTTACAGGCAGAAAGCGAAGTAGCCGCCATCAATATGGTGTATGGTGCTGCAGCGGCCGGCGCGAAAGTGATGACCTCCTCCAGCAGTCCGGGCATCAGCCTGATGCAGGAAGGATATAGCTACATCGCCGGTTCCGAAGTCCCTGTTGTCATCATCGACATCATGCGCGGTGGGCCGGGTCTGGGCAATATCCAGCCGAGTCAGAGCGACTATTTTCAGGTGACGAAGAGTGCCGGACACGGCGACTTCCACCCGATTGTCCTGGCACCGGCAACGGTGCAGGAAGCCATCGATTTGACGGTTTTGGCGTTTGATCTGGCGCAGCAATACCGCACGTTGGTGTTTGTGGTTGCCGATGGCGCCATCGGTCAGATGATGGAACCGGCGGAGTTGCCGCCGATGCGACCGTTACCGGCACGAGCACCGGATTGGGCGCTAACCGGTGCGAAAGGGCGTTCGCCAAATCTGGTGAATTCACTTTATCTCGGTGCGGATAGCCTGGAAACACTCAATCTGCGTTTGCAGGACAAGTTACACGCTATCGAATCGGCCGAATTGCGTTACGAAACAATTGACGTCGATGATGCCGATCTCGTCATCGTCGCATTCGGCACAGCAGCACGCGTTGCCAAAACGGCGATGCAGACATTGGCTGACGAAGGCATTCGGGTCGGTTTATTGCGCCCAATCACCTTGTGGCCGTTTCCCACCGAAGCGCTTTACGACTTGTCGCGTTCAGGCAAATCGTTTCTCGTCGTCGAAATGAATGCCGGACAAATGCTACTTGATGTCAAGGCGGCTGTCGGCGCAGATGCACCGGTTTCGTTTTTCGGCCGAATGGGTGGTGCCATTCCCATGCCTGAAGAAATCGTCGCCGCCGCACACAATGCCTTAGCGCAGCCCGCTTTTGCCTGGGCAGGAGCGTAAAAAACCATGCTAGACACACTCCCACTTGAAAATGAACGCCTCGTTTATGCGCGTCCCCGCACCCTGGCATCGCGCTACACACATTATTGCCCCGGTTGTACGCACGGTACAGCGCATCGCCTAATCGCCGAAGTGCTCGACGAACTTGGTTTGCAAGACGAGACAATTCTCGTCGCATCGGTCGGCTGTTCTGTTTTTGCCTACGATTATTTTGATGTCGATGCATGTGAAGCGGCACATGGACGTGCCCCGGCGATGGCGACCGGCATCAAGCGCTATCATCCTGACAAAATTGTATTTACCTATCAGGGTGACGGCGATTTAGCCAGCATCGGCGCAGCTGAAATAATCCATGTGGCCAATCGTGGCGAAAACATCACGACCATCTTCATCAACAATGCCATTTACGGCATGACCGGCGGCCAGATGGCCCCAACCAGCCTGATCGGGCAGAAAACGACATCGTCTCCATTCGGCCGAGATACACAATTGGCTGGTTATCCCATGCACATGGCCGAATTGCTCGCCGGTATACCCGGTACAGCTTACAGTGTGCGGCGCAGTTTGCATGACGCTCGTCATGTCATCCAGGCCAAAAAAGCGATCAAGACCGCATTTGAAGCCCAGATGGCCGGAATTGGTTTCAGCATTGTCGAACTGCTCTCTACCTGCCCGACAAATTGGGGCATGACGCCCGGCGATTCTTGTGACTGGGTGCGTGACCAGATGGTTCCGGTTTATCCGCTCGGTGATTTCAAAGTCGCCGACGAATTGCAACAGGCAAGAGGTCGCAGTAAAAGGTAGCGGAACCACAGCTACAGACTGCTACCAGTGATCACGTAAGGAGGATCATATGTCAACTCCGTGGCGTCAGCGTTACGCACAACGCATGCAGTGGATGGGCAGTTCGATGATCCGCGAATTGCTCAAACTCACAGCCAGGCCAGAGATCATATCATTTGCCGGTGGGTTGCCTGCACCGGAATTATTCCCCGTTGAAGAATTTCAAGCGGCAACCGACCGCGTTCTATCGCAAAACGGCTGCTCGGCGCTGCAATACAGCACCACCGAAGGCTTTATGCCGTTGCGCGAATTTCTGGCGGACAAAATGGCTGCCTATGGCATTGAGGCCGGTCCGGAAAACATATTGATTACGAGTGGTGCGCAGCAGGCGATCGACATCATCGGCAAGATGTTGATCAATCCCGGCGACCGCATTCTGACCGAGCAACCGACTTATCTCGGCGCGCTGCAATCCTGGCGCGCCTATCAAGCCGAATTCGTCACCGTGCCCATTGACCATGACGGATTGCGTGTCGATTTACTGGAAGAAGTTTTGTGCAGTGGTCCCAAGTTTATGTACATTTTGCCTAACTTCCAGAATCCCGGCGGCGTGACGCTTTCGCTGGCAAGGCGCTACGAATTAATCGAAATTGCTGACCATTATGGCATCCCGATTGTCGAGGATGATCCGTATGGCGAATTGCGCTATGAAGGTGAGCATCTGCCGCCACTTGTCGTGGTTGATAATGATCTGATGAACGATACAGGCGCGACCTATGACAGTTACGGCAGTTTCATGCGCGGCAATTTGATCTATTTGGGTACATTTTCCAAGACATTGGCTCCGGGTCTGCGTCTGGGCTGGATGGTCGCACCGAAGAGTGTGATTGAGCGGGCTGTGATGGCGAAACAAGGTATGGATTTGCACAGCAGTTCATTCGTGCAGATGGTAGCCTATGAAGTTGTCAAAGATGGTTTTCTCAAGCAGCATGTGCAGCACATTCGCACAGTTTATGGTGAACGACGCGATGTTATGCTGGCCGCGATGGCGCGCCATTTTCCTCCGAGCGTAGCGTGGACCCGGCCTGACGGTGGTCTGTTCCTCTGGGTAACGCTGCCGGAGGGTGTCGATGCCTCTGTGTTGTTTGAGAAAGCGGTTGCTAACAACGTGGCATATGTGCCTGGCATAGCGTTTGATCCGCTGAACGAAGCTGTCAATACCTTCCGACTCAATTTTTCTAATGCGCAGCCTGACGTGATTGAAGAAGGTATTCGTCGCTTGGGCAGCGTACTCACAGCCGAGTTGGCAGGACAGCATGAATTGATCTATGCAGCCGGTTAATTGAGGCAACGTTTTTGGTTGTGAAAGTGTGAGGATATTAAGATGGAAAGTTCAATTGTCATTGCCGGCTTTGGTGGACAAGGCGTCCTTTTTGCCGGAAAAATGTTGGCTTATGCCGGGATGGAAAACGGGTTGCACGTGACCTGGATTCCGTCTTATGGTCCGGAAATGCGTGGCGGAACGGCGAATTGTACGGTCGTGATCAGTGATCGGCCGATTGGTGCGCCGATTGTATCGCAGCCGGAGATCGTCATTGCGCTCAATCATCCGTCTTTTGAGAAATATGTCGACAAAGTTAGACCCGGTGGTCTCATTGTTGTCAACAGTTCACTGGTGACGGAGAAATGTGAGCGCGATGATGTTGAAGCTGTTTACATTCCTGCGAATCTGATCGCTGAGGCGTTTGATCAACCCAAACTGCTCAATATGGCTGCAGTCGGCGCAATGTTGGCACGTCGGCCGATTGTGTCGCTCGAAACCTTTAGGCAGGCATTGACTGCCCATTTACCGGCGACAAAGACAGAATTGCTCGATGTCAACATGTTGATCTTGCAGCGTGGCTATGACGCAGCCGTACCGCTGTCACTCGGCGTTTAGGCAGCAGGCGCGCATAAATCTGTGCAAAGTTGAGGGATGAGTTTTTTCGACCTGCTGCCATATACTGGATTTTGCGCGGAACGCATATGTTCAAACGAATCCTGATTCCTCTGGATGGCTCACAATTGGCGGAGGCTGCGCTGCTGCCGGCGATGGCACTGGCGCAGGTGTCGGGTGGTGAAATACTGCTACTCAATGTGCCGTTTGTGCGTGAAGTGTACCCGACTTCGACAGCAGGTTACCGGGCATTGGTTCCCGACCGCGTTGATGAAGAGCCGCGTGATGTCATTCAAGATTATCTGATGAATCTTCAGATTCGTTGGTCAGCGACTGGTATCAAGATCCACACGATGATCACTGATGGCGATGAAGCGAGTACGATTTTAGAGACGGCTTCGGCCGAAAACGTCGATCTCATCGTTATGACCACACATGGACGCACCGGTTTGACGCGCTGGGTGTTGGGCAGTGTCACCGAACGCGTGTTGCATGATGCACCATGCCCGGTTTTGGTCATGCGCACCAGCACACCGCTACAGAAAGTGTTGATTACGTTGGATGGGTCGGCCATTGCTGAATACGCTTTGGAGCCAGGATTAGCCGTTGCTCGTGCGCTGGATGCACAGGTACGGTTGCTCGCTGTGGCTGATAGCGGGCATTTTGATCTGGTTGCTTCGGCCGAAATCGAGGAAGCTGTTACAAAGGGAACGTCCGCACCGCTCAGCGATGAACGCGCTGCGTTGGAACAGTATCTCGGTCAGTTGTGTACGAACCGTGACTGGGACGGGGTCAAAGTTGCATACGAAGTTGTCAATGGCAAGCCGGTTGCCGCCATACTCGAGTATGCTGAGGCACACGCCAGCGATTTGATCGTGATGGCGACACATGGTCGCACCGGCTTGCGGCGCTGGCTGTACGGCAGCGTTTCAGGCAAAGTGATGCGTAGCGCCAATCGCGCCATGCTAATCGTGCGGCCACCTTCGAATGCATTGCGGTAGTCACAACGAGATTAAACGCGTCGCTGTATGCTACCGGGCATACTTTACACTGAAAAAAGGCATGTTGTTACCAAAACGACATGTCTTTTTTACGTTGCATTGGGTATGACATTTATCGTGTGCGACGGTGCTTTTATTCACTGTTTGCAGCGCTAGCAGATTGCTATAGTGGTAGGAAAACGGCCCATTGCTGTTTGTTTCGGTTTCGGCCGAATGCTGAACCTCACGCCGGGAGTCAACTATGCGTAAGTTGTATCTGTTTATCGCGATTCTTGTCACTTTGATAGCCTCTTCAATACCGTCTGTAGTCTCCGTAAATGCACAAGACCCGATTGTTTATGCGGTGCTTTTTTACTCGCCGACCTGTCCGCATTGTCATCAGGTGATGGAGCAGGATCTGCCGCCATTGCTGGAACAGTACGGTGATCAGCTGCAGATACTGGCTGTCAATGTGCTGCAACCTGCCGGAGCGCAACTACATGCAGCGATGTTGACGACATTGCCCCCGGAAAAAGTGCAGCAAGGTGTACCGGCACTGTTGGTTGGCGATACATTTTTAGTGGGCAGTGTCGACATTCCCGCGCAACTGCCCGGCATTGTTACCGCTGGTCTGGAGCAGGGTGGTATCGACTGGCCGGTTATTCCCGGTTTGGGTTGGCCGACCATCCCTTCTTTAGGTGTCATTTTAACGGCGTCTGATTCGGCCGAATCAGATGCTGTGACGACCGCTGAGTTGTTGGATCAGGATTCGGCCGAAGTCAGCAACAGCGGCTTTGCGCTGGCGCTGATCGTCTTGCTCTTTTTGATCAGCGCATTGGTTTTTGCCATTATTCGTTTAGTTCGCGCGCGACCAGACTGGAGCGACCTGCCTGCAGTGAAAACCTGGGTCGTGCCCTTGTTGGCCGCGCTTGGTCTCGTTGTGGCCGGTTATCTGGCCTATGTCGAAATCAGTCATGAGGCCGCCGTGTGTGGACCTATCGGCGACTGCAACGTCGTCCAAAGCAGTGCCTATGCCACCATTGCCGGTGTTCCCGTCGCTGTACTCGGTTTGCTGAGCTACAGCGCCATCCTCATTCTCTACATCGTGCAAGATCGCCGCGATGATATGGCGGCGATGTGGAGTCGCGCTGCATTGCTCGCAGTGACATTTATTGGAACACTGTTTTCAATTTACTTGACTGTGATTGAATTGGCCGTCATTGAGGCCGTATGTATGTGGTGTCTGACATCGGCGGTTGTGACCGGGGCGCTGTTGTTGATCGTTGTTTTCCCCATGACACCGCAACGACGGCATAATCGCAGAAAACCAGTGCCCAGGAGCGCTTCTTGGTGACCACTATCTATGGCCCGGTTCCTTCAAGGCGCCTGGGCCTCTCACTGGGCATCGACCCGATTCCGCTCAAGACATGCAACTGGAATTGCGTCTATTGCCAGTTGGGTCGGTCGACACCGTTGGTTAATGAACGCCGCGAATGGATTCCGACGGCAGCGATCATGGCAGAATTGGCGGCGGTTCTGGCCAACGCGCCACCGGATAGTATCGACTGGATCACGTTTGTCGGGTCGGGCGAGCCGACATTGCACAGCGGATTGGGGGAGATGATGCGGCAGGTCAAGCAGATGACAGCCCTGCCGGTTGGCTTGATCACCAATGGTGCGTTGTTTTACCGGCCGGAAGTGCGCCGGGATGTCTTGGCGGCTGACGCGATTATGCCGACGTTGAGCGCCGGTTCGGCCGAATTGCATCACCTGCTCCACCGTCATCATCCTGATGTGTCGTTTGCGTGTCATGTCGCCGGACTCATTGCTTTGCGCCGTGAATTTACCGGCCAGCTCTGGCTCGAGTTGATGCTGATAGCCGGCATGAACGATACAGTTGCGGCACTCACCGATATTGCCCGGATCGTTGCCCAAATCAAGCCGGACGAAATTCACATCACGTTGCCGACACGCCCTCCGGCTGAGACGTGGGTCGCGCCGCCAGAGGAAGAAGCCCTTATGCAGGCAACGGCAATCCTGGGTGAGGTGGCGCGTGTCGTGCATCCATTAGTTGGTACATTTCAACTTGCCGTGAATGGTGATCTGTGTGCTGCAATTGCCGATTTGGTGCAGCGCCACCCCTTGAGCGAGGCGCAGGTCGATGCGTTGCTTGCTGCCCATTCGGCCGAATCGCTTGCCGTTGTCAAACAGAGATGTCTCGATTCCGGACGCATTCGTTGCATTGAGCGCTTTAGAATCACGTTCTGGATCGCTGCCGCCGCCCATTATCCCAATACGCTGCACAGTGAGCGAACGCGCCCGGTCACCCTGGAAATGCAGGGAGGTGCATGATGAGTACCTATACACATAATGGTCAAGTGACTGCCGGGCCACGCACGTTGACATTGGTTGCCAACACAGTTGGCGTTCTGGCGTTTGTCACTGGCATTTTGTATGCACGTGTCTTTGTCAGCGACGGCATGTTGACGACGATGGACGGGCAGACGAACTGGCGTTGTGTTCATGCGCTGCTGATGTTGGTCATAACGCTAATTGCCTTGGTTTTGGCATGGCGCGGTGTGCCTTATGCCGAACTGGTCACGATTGTCGGCGGTGTGTCGCTCGGTGTCGTGATGGCAACTGTGGCCGATAACATGGCGTGGTTGACGGCGATCTTTTACGGTTCGCCGTTTGTCATCGCCGGACTTCTCTTTGCGGTTGACCATGCACATGATGAAATGGAATCGGCCGAAATACTCCTCTAAACTGTTAGTTCGGCCGAAATCGCGTTTCGGCCGATTTCCATTCACAACATATCTGGTTAATTCGGCAACGCCAAATGTCATGCATGCATCATGACATTTGTCACTATGAGGCATCGCTGCAATTCATTACTATTGCATTATGTAGTAACGTAATGCAATGAGTTGCAGCATCGTAGTTTTTCACCCATCTCTGTGCAAGCCAAGCCAAAGCAATATGCCATGGACGAACTACTGACGACCCGACAAGTCCAGTCGATCCTCCAGGTGGACCGGACGACTATTTATCGAATGCTCAAAGATGGACGCCTTAGAGGTGTCAAAGTTGGGCAGCAATGGCGTTTTCACGATACTGATGTGAGAGCCTTGCTTTCTGGTGAGACAAACGGCGTTCGGCCGAAACAGTTTAGGAGCGTTGATACGCACTTGCATACTCCGGAAATCGAACAACATGCATTGCCGGTCGAGCATATTCAATCACTGCAGGATGTGTTTGCCAATCTGGGTAATGTTGGCGCAGTTACGACCAACCTCAGCGGTGTGCCGTGTACGCGTATCAGCAATGCATGTGCTTTCTGTCAGTTGGTTTTGGAAACACCAACCGGGCTTGATGCCTGCATCGAGTCTTGGCGGGCTTTGGCTCATTTGCCGCGCAAGCAAACACGCTTTTATCAATGTCATGCCGGGCTGCGCTATGCTCGCGCCATACTCGAAGTTGATGATTATCCACGTTTAATGTTTGTGTTGGGTCAATTCCTGCTGCGAGAGGCTTCGGTGACAGAGCGTGCAGCTCGCATTGACCTGTTGTCAGAGGAACACAACATTGACGCCGCTCGTCTGCATGAAGCCGCTGACCAAATCCCGATTTTTGATAGTATTCAGGCTGAACATTTGCAGTATCTGTTGATGGAAGCAGTACGAACATTGGAGCAGATTGGAGAGGAACGCGCTGATCTGCTGCGCCGATTGCACAACATTGCACGCATGAGTGCGTTGATTACGTTGGATGTGAGTTTGCGTTCCGAATCAGAACCGATTTCGGCCGAAGTCAGGCCGTAATCCTAGCGTCAATCACCTGGGGTGCGGGAGCCAACCATCGTTTCGCCCTACGGAAACAGCGCCTCCCTTGTCGATTGATCAGTCGTTTTAAGCATGATCGTAAGTGATCATGCCGAACCGGTCAGACCGTATTCTGAGTTGCAGCCAGTCGATTTCCCTGCCTGATGCGGTCCCAATTAAACCCATTATACGGGAGGTATACGCCATGCAAAATCCAAAAAAGCTTGGCATTCTGTTGCTATTGGCGACACTATGCGCATTCACACTTTCTATAGCCCTAGCCACCGATGGCGAAGGTGGCCTTATTATCGGCGGCGATGACGGCATGATGTTTCGCCGCAATGTATCCAAGACACCGGACAGCGAAACTGCCGACGCTTACATTGGCATGATGGAATTTTATGTACCGGCCCAATCTTCGGATGGCATCGTGGGGCCGGTTGAATACTATGGTGGCGACGGTGCGTTGATCGAAACGCGTGACTATGCCAAGCCGCTATTCACATCCTACATCGATGGTGTCGAGGTCGACGGACAACACTCTCCAGTCGTTCGCGTTGTGGAGGGGGGCATTACTTTCGGAACGCGTGATGCGTTTGTCGCCATGTCACTCGACGACGGAACGAGTTGGAAACGCGCCAATTTGTCAGATGCGGCACATCTGTCTTCGTTCACGCTGGCAAATGGCACTGAGTATCCTGGTGACACGTACAGTGGTGTCATGGCCGTTGCAGGTGATAGAGTCATAGCCGCATGGCTTAGCCGCTACTGCATGGGAGGTGATGCCGCTTACGCACAGAAGGATGAACTCGGTGCAAGCATCTATCCCGATTACTTTGGTGTTGCCGGTAGCCAGAAATCGATTGACTATTCGGCCGAATATCCCGAAGTCGGGGAAATTCCTTTTGGCTGCGTATGGACGGCACGTGGCCAATTGTTGCCGGGGACAGATGATGCAGGTCAAGACATCTACGAAATCGTTTGGACCAAAGCCGAGCGGCTCACGTCAGGACGTCGGGATGCCAATCGCATCGAGGTTGCCGGTGTCGATGATGCCGGATTTGCCCTTGTATGGCAAGAAGACCCCGAAGGACTGCGACCTGGCCAGGGTCTTGGGCCAGGTGAAGGATGGAGTGGCGCCATTGTCAATGCCAAAACGGACATCTGGTACAGCTTCGTTGGTTGGGATGATTTCGATCAGGTGTGCGCTGACCCCGCCGCTGACGAGTGTGTTCCAGTCACACTTGCTGAATATGAAGGATTGACCCTGCCGAAAGTAGCTGTGCCAATGGAAATTCCGGTGCGCTTGACTGACAACGGCAAATGTCAGATTGGTGGCGACAACATTGTGCTGCCGCCTTACTGCTATATGGACTTTAGCGGTTATCCAGATGTGATGGAGGACATACCGGAAGAGCAGCCTGAATTGCCACTTGCAGATGCGACCTATTGCTCTGATTATGTCGATTGGACAACGCCGGGTGGTGCTGCCCAGGAGATTTGTGTGACACAAGATGGTCGCGTTTTGATAGGTCGCGTTGGCGCATCGCGTCCGCGTATTGGTCTCCATGGTTATGACCAGGATGGCGACGGCATAGATGATAGCGCGTGGGTCATTCTCGGTTATGAAGAGACCAAAGCACTCGGTGAAGGCACGGCCGATGAAGAGACAGATGCTGCTGCTATTGATGTCGGCAAGAATCTGTGGTATCAGAGTTTTGACATGTTCCATCCGGACATAATTGGACAGCCTGTCGCCTCTGTCTCGTCGAGATCAGGGGTCAGAGCAAATTACAACCGGCGTGTCAAGTATACGCACGTGAAGGGATGGAAGTGTTCACCAACACAGAGCGGTTGCAAAGCTATCGGCGCATGGTGTTGGGACTGCTCTTTGCGGAACGCAATCACGTCTGTTCGGTCTGTGTTTCCAATGGACACTGCGATTTGCAGGATTTGGCGATTGAAATCGGCATGACCCATGTCGAAGTGCCTTACCTCTACCCGATTTTACCGATTGACGCATCCCACAACAGGTTTGTCATCGATCACAATCGCTGTGTTTTATGCCGCCGTTGTGTGCGCGTCTGTGGAGAGATTGAGGGCGCCCATACGTGGGATGTGATGGGGCGCGGTCACAAGTCGCGGGTCATCACCGACTTGAATCAGCCCTGGGGCGATTCGGAGTCGTGTACGAGTTGCGGCAAGTGCGTACAGGTGTGCCCGACAGGTGCGTTGTTTGAAAAGGGTAAGGCTGTGGCAGAAATGACGAAACGCCGCGAGTTCTTACCGTACTTGCAATCGTTGCGCGAAGATTGATTGGTAGCGTAGACAGCGTGTCTGCGGCAGGCACAGGCAAGCTTTGCCTGTGCTATGAGAGTCTGGAGTCTGGTATGGGTGACAAAGCGATTATGGCGACCGTGTGGTTGGATGGCTGCTCCGGCTGCCACATGTCATTTCTCGACATCGACGAGCGATTGATAGAATTAGCGGATCTGATGACGTTAGCCTACAGTCCATTGGTCGATACGAAGGATTTTCCGGAAATGGCTGATGTGACACTGGTTGAAGGTGCGGTAAGTTCCGAGGATGATCTGGCGAAAATACGCAAAGTGCGCGCGCATACGAAGACCTTGGTTTCGCTGGGTGACTGTGCCGTAACGGCCAATGTGCCGGGGATGCGCAACCCATTTCTCACTGAAGATTTGTATGATCGCGCGTATATCGAGAATGCTGACGCCAATCAGCACATTCCAGTTAACGTGATTCCACCGTTGCGTCCCAATTCGTACCCGGTGCATCAGGTTGTGGATGTGGATGTATTTGTGCCGGGTTGTCCCCCTTCGGCCGATACGATTTTCTATGTCGTTTCTGAACTGCTCGCCGGTCGCCAACCCGATTTGAGCGGTCGGTCCCGTTTTGGAGCATAGCATGGGTAGAACCATTACCATCGACCCCGTGACCCGCATTGAAGGGCACAGCAAAATCACCATTCAGCTCGACGATAGCGGTCACGTCGCCGATGCGCGGTTTCACGTCACCCAATTTCGCGGCTTTGAGAAATTTACTGAAGGCAGGACGTTTCACGAAATGCCGTCATTGACGGCGCGCATTTGTGGCATTTGCCCCGTCAGCCATCTCGTCGCCTCCGCCAAAACGTGTGACCAGTTGATGGCCGTGCGCATTCAAAAACGGGCGAAGATCTGCGCCGCATCATGAATCTGGCACAAATCACGCAATCCCATGCATTGAGCTTTTTCCATTTGTCTGCGCCCGACTTTGTCGTCGGCTTTGACGCTGATCCGGCCGAGCGCACTATCTTTGGCGTGTTGCAGCGCTATCCGGAACTGGCGCGTGACGGCATTCGCCTGCGCCAATTTGGGCAGCAGGTGATCGAATTGCTGGGCGGCAAGCGCATTCATCCGGCGTGGATTGTGCCGGGTGGTGTATCGAGTCCGCTTTCGGCCGAACACCGTGCTGCCATTCTCGCCATGATTCCCGATGCATTGGAACGGGCGCAGCGCACAATTGACTGGTACAAAGGTGTATTTGGCAATTTTGACGCAGAAATTCGCTCCTTTGCCAACTTTCCCACCTTGTTCATGGGACTGGTCAACGCGGATGGTGAGTTGGAGATGTACGACGGCAAGCTGCGCATTGTCGATGCGGTGGGCAAGATCGTAGCCGACGGATTGGATTCGGCCGATTATCAAGAGTACATCGCCGAATACGTCGAACCGGACAGCTATCTCAAATCGCCGTACTACAGACCGCTCGGTTACCCGGACGGCATTTACCGCGTCGGGCCGCTGGCGCGGATGAACATCATTGACCGCTGCGGCACGCCTATTGCCGACCAGGAGTGGGCCGAATTCCGCATGTTGCAGCGCGGAGCCGTGTTGAGTTCTTTCAGTATCACTACGCGCGCCTCATCGAGATCATTTACTGCATCGAAAAGATGGAGCGCCTGCTCAGCAACGACGCCATCATGGATGATCACGTCCGTGCTTTTGCCGACGCCAACAGCCTCGAAGGGGTCGGCATGTCGGAAGCGCCGCGCGGCACGTTGCTCCACCATTACAAAATCGACCGCAACGGCCTTATTCGCTGGGCTAATCTGATCATCGCTACCGGCAACAACAACCTGGCAATGAATCGCGGCGTCGCCCAGGTCGCCAAGCACTTTATACGCAACGGCAATGTCACGGAAGGGATGCTCAATCGGGTCGAAGCGGTGATACGCACGTTTGACCCGTGCTTGAGTTGTTCGACACACGCGGCCGGCAGCTATGCGTTGCAGCTCGATGTCGTTTCGGCCGATGGCGAACTGGTCAAGACGCTGCGCAACTTTTAAGTGCAGAGGATGAAGGCGAGAGGCTGCAAGGTGAAAATCCTTCCGCCTTTCCTTTCTCCTGAGTAAATCGGATTGTTAATCCGATAGGCGGATAAACTATCCGCCTACGGTTTTCATTCATTGGATGGTGCGCAGTGGCGCGTGGCGTCTCCTTTATGATTCCCGTCCTCATCATCGGCTACGGCAACACACTGCGCGGCGATGACGGCATTGGTGTGGCGGCTGCCGAGGAGATACGTGCCGGTAATCCTGATGTTGACGTGATTACGTGTCACCAGTTAGCGCCGGAATTGGCTGAACCGATCAGTCAGGCACGACTGGTGATCTTTGTGGATGCATCGGCCGCAACAGCGCCCGGCACCATCGTCGCACAGCGTATCACGTCCGCCGATCTGTCACACAGCAGCTTCACGCATCATGTTGATCCTGCGACGTTGCTCGCTCTGGCCGGTACGTTATTCGGCGGCAATCCCGAAGCATGGTTGATGACCGTTGGAATCGCTTCCACAGCGTTGGGTGCGCCTGTCTCGCCGCTGGTCGCGGCAGCCCTGCCGGAGTTACAAAAGCGCATTGACAGTCTGATCGATTGTTGCGCATGATCGTGCACAGCATTCGGCCGAATCAGATTGGATGAATACGCACGACATCGATGAGCGTTGAGATCATGTCGCGAATTGTCCCGGTCGGCGCAACACCAGATGACATCCGCGCCTGGCTGTGCTCTGGTAGTCCCACTCAAGAAAAAGACCAATTGCGCTCTAGCAATTGGTCTTTTTCTGTAGATGCCGACTGGCTAATACCTGAAATCTTGATTTGTGTTGGCCGAAGCGCAGGCACCGTGTCCGCATGGGACGGGTGAGATACCCGCGCTCCGGCACCCCCTCAGGGTGGTGTTTCAGCGTATTAGTTCTGCCTGCGTTTGCGTAGCCACGGCACTGCCGCAATGCCGAATACCCCAAATACGGCTGGTGCGACAGTCACAACCATGCCGGGCGCCGAATCGGGTTGCGTCATGGCTGAGCCTGGTGACAAGTAGCAGATTTCCAGTTGCGGGTGCTTGTCGTTGTCACCTTCGTCATGGCTGGAGAATTTGACCTCGCGCTTGATGCCGGTTGGCGCTGACAACAGCATGCCGTTGTTGTCGCTGCCGCTCACCCAATCAGATGCCAGCGAGGCCGCATCCCAGTGAACGCGGATTTCCTTGTCGGCAATGACTGAATTGTCAATTACGGGCATGGCATATGTTCCGCCCGGTGCTGACCATGCGATGTTGTTTTCTTCGTCACGATCATTCCATGTCACCTCGTGTTCGGCCCAATCTTCGGTCAATCCATAGAGCGAAACATCTACTGGCCCGTCTTTGACATCCTTTACCCACAGTGAGAAGTCTGCACTTTGAACAATGGCGCCGCCGGGAATGCTGCTGACATCGAAATACAGCAGCGAGCGTTGTTCTTTGCCGCTTTCGGTTTTGATTCGGATCTCGTTGTCATCACCCTTGTTGTCGCCGGGCTTGTCTTCTTTCATGTACGAATCGGCCGAAGCGTCGAATGTGACACAGACAAGCGGATCGGGTGTGGGTGTTGGCCCCGGCGTTGGTGTCGGTCCAGGCGGTGTGTCATCGACACACGGTTCTACAGATTTCGTCGCACTGTTTGAGCCGGTGTAGTTTGAGCCGCCACCGCCGCGAGCGCCACCGATTACATACTCTGTGTAATTGTTTGGTGTACCCGATTGACGTGATCCGTCGATGACTTGTACACCGAGGTCGTTGTAGTCGGAGGAGAAATCAGTGTAAACTGCCGCGCCCCATTGCCACTGAACAGTGAGACCTGCTGTGTCACTGCTATATGAGCCACTCCAGACAACCGGATTGATACCACCCGGCAGCCCACCGGCAGGAACTGTGAATGCCAGCCCGGAGAGCCATGGATCTTTCCCGGCATCGCCGGCAGGCACTGTCGTGATCCATCTTTGTGAGCCGTTGTCAAACACGGTTGTCGCCGATGTAGCTGTTGCAGAGAATGTGATCTGTGCATCAGGAACGTCTAGAGTGTAGTTCGTGCCGTCGGCTTCAAACGTGATCTGGCCGTCGTTGAAGAAAACCGTGACGGGATAGTCGTCCGCACCAGTCAGTTTGAAGTGGCTGTTAAACCAGATGGTGTTGCCGGCATCGATCGAGGTTCCGTTGAAGTTGGAACTGATCGCACTTGGGCTTTCACAACTGGGGCCAGGTCCTGGTGGCGGCTTTTTCACCGGCTACTGGTTGACAACCGGCATCCCAACCAATGCACCCGATGCCGATCACTCGGTTCGTTGGGGCAGCAGTACATCCCTGAGCAATGGTCGGATTGTTGGAGGCTGGTACAGCATTACAGACGACTTCACCTGGACTTCTGGCACAGGCGGTGTTTACGTCGGCCCGCTAGACTACGGCGACCTGCCGGAAAGTGCCGGGTATCTGACAACGCGTAAGACTTCTGGACAGAGTGGACCGGCACATGTCATCTCCGACCAATTGTTCATGGGTTTGACCTTTGCGACTGACATCGATGCGGAAGGTGACGGGCAACCAAATGCGACCGCAACGGGCGACAACACGGTCAATCTCAACGACGAGCAAGCCGTTTCGTTCCCGACGTTTATGCCAGGCTCATCGGCCGATGTGACGGTCAGTGTCACCAACAATACCGGAACAGCGGCCACCATCTACGGTTTCATCGACTGGAACAATGACGGCGACTTCCGGCGATGCTGGCGAAACCGCGACAGCCAACGTGCCGAATAAGCACGGTCGGCAACGTCACAGTCACGTTCAACGTCCCGGCCGGCGCTGTCACCGGGACAGACCTCGGTGCGCGCTTCCGCCTCAGCACGGCGGCGGGTCTCACAGCCACTGACGTACAAGGTACCAATGGCCCCATCCCTGCCCCGGACGGCGAGGTCGAGGATTATCTGGTGCAGGCATCGGCGATGCCGCCGACTGATTACGGTGATGCGCCGGACACAGGCGCGGGCACGGGCACCGGCAACTACAATACGACAGCCGCTGACAACGGCCCCAGCCACACCATCACCGCCAATCTCTATCTGGGCAGTGTCGTTGCCGACGCCGACAGCGGCACCTTGCAAAATGCAGCGGCATCGGCCGATGACAACGACAACACCGACGATGAAGACGGCCTGCCGGTATTGCCGGCGATTACGACCGCTTCGACCTCGGTCAGTCTCGATGTCAACTACACCAATTCAAGCGGCAGCGATGCGACGGTAGCGTGCTGGATCGACTTCAACCGCGACGGCGACTTCGCCGATACCGGTGAAAGCGCATCAGCCGTTGTGACCAGCAGCGGCACGAATCCGCGTACCGAAACGCTGGTATTCAGTGGTTTCAGTGCGCCGGTGGCCGGCGACAGCTACATTCGCTGCCGTATTGCCAATGCGGCTGGTGAGGTCACGACCCCGACCGGTGCGGCGAACACGGGTGAGGTCGAAGACCAACTGATCACCATTTCGCAGCCGCTGGACTACGGCGATGCGCCGGATACAGGCGCAGGCACAGGCACAGGTAACTACAACACCACAGCCGCCGACAATGGCCCCAGCCATGTGATTACTAACGACCTCTATCTAGGTAGTGTGGCAGGCGATAATGACAGTGGTACCTTGCAAAATGCAGCGGCATCGGCCGATGACAACGACAATACCGACGACGAAGAAGCTATCACCGTCTTGCCGACGATTACCAGTGACTCGACCTCGGTTAACCTTGACGTGGCCTACACCAACTCGAGCGGCAGCGACGCGACGATAGCGTGCTGGATCGACTTCAACCGCGACGGTGACTTCACCGATACCGGCGAAAGCGCGTCAGCCGTCGTCACCAGCAGCGGCACGAATCCGCGCACAGAAACGCTGGTATTCAGCGGTTTCAGTGCACCGGTGACTGGCGACAGCTACATTCGTTGCCGTATTGCCAACGCATCAGGCGAAGTTGCCACGCCAACCGGTGCAGCTAGCACAGGCGAGGTCGAAGATTATCTCGTGGAGATTACCGAACCGATCTGCCCGGCTGGTCACATACTCAATGTCGCATCCGTAACCGGCAACGAAACCGATCCTGACTTGACCAACAACAGCGACTCCGTCTGCACCGAAGTAGAACCACTCGGCGCAATCGGCAATTACGTCTGGGTTGACGAGAACAGCGACGGTTATCAGGATGCCGGCGAACCTGGCATTCCGGGCGTTATCGTCAAGCTGTACGATGCCGCCGGTACGCTCGTCGATACCGTTGTCACCGACGCCAATGGTGGCTATCTGTTCGACGATTTGCCTGCCGGAACCTACTACGTCGATGTTGAGGATGGTACCGACAGTCAACCCAATACCCTGCCATTCAGCATGACGCAGACGCCTCCGTCTACGTTGCCCGGTCAGGATTACGGCAACCAGGATCACGGTACAACACCGATCCCGTCAACCAGTTTCACCGGTTATCCCGTTACCATTGGTGCCGGCGAAACCAACCTGACGGCCGACTTCGGTTACAACAGCAATCCGGCACCGGATGTCAATGGTGGGACGGGCGATGCTGACATCGGCGACCGCATCTGGATCGATGCAAACGGCAACGGCGTCCAGGATGCTGGTGAACTCGGTATCCCCGGCGTGACGTTGACGCTCTACTACGATCCGGATGGTGACGGTGTCTATGATACGCCTTATCCGGGCGGAACAACGACAACCGACGCGTACGGACGCTACATGTTTGAAGACCTGCCCCCGGATGGCTATGTCGTCGTTGTCGATAGCGACAACTTCGCACCCGGCAATCCGCTGGCCGGCTACACGCAAACAGGCGATCCTGACCACTACGGTACAAGCGCGGCCAATGCACCGGCCGGCACGGCTGGTGACAATCAGACGACCGTTCCTGTCGTTCTGGCTCCGGGAGATGTCTTCCTCAATGCCGACTTCGGTTATCAACCGCCGATGGAACAGAACAACACCGTTGGTGACACCGTATGGTTTGACGTTGACGGCGATGGCTTCTACGAGCCAAACGGCAACGACGGCAATCCGGCTACGACCAGCGACAATGAATACGGCATTCCTGGCGTCACCGTTAGCCTGATCCGCGACACCAACGGCGATGGCACCTATGATCCGGTCAGCGACCCGATCGTAGCGACGACTATCACCGATGAGAACGGTGAATACCTGTTCAATGGCGTACCGGACGGCAATTACATCGTCTGGGTCAACGATACAGACGACGTACTCGGTTCTTTGTTCCAGAGTGGCGATCCGGATGACGTGCTCGATGATATGGGCGCAACCGATCTGGACGCAGCCGGCGTCAAAGACGTGCCGGTAGTCGATCTGCTCGAAGATTTCGGCTATACGCGTACATCACCGGTTACGCCCAGCGGCAATGCCGGCATCATTGGCGATACCGTCTTCTACGACGCCAACAACAATGATACGCCTGATCCGGGCGAAGGTATCGGCGGCGTAACCGTACAGTTGTATGACGACGGTGGCAATCTGATTGGCAGTACTGTGACCGACGCCAACGGCAACTACCTGTTTACCGACTTGCCGGTCGACGGCGACGGTGAAACGTACACCGTAGTCGTTGTGACGACCAGTCTGCCGCCGGGCATGACCAATACATATGATCCGGATGGCGGTTTTGACAGCATGTCTGATGTCACTATCAGCACAGCTTCTCCGATTGACCTCGATCAGGATTTCGGCTATCAATTGCCGGGAACTGCGGGTGAAGTCGGCGACCAGGTGTGGCTTGATACCAACGCAGACGGCGTGTTCGATACCCCAACTGAACCGGGTATCGGCAATGTCACACTCGATCTGGTGCTCGATCTGAATGGCAACGGTGTCGCCGATCCGGGCGAGCCGGTGCTGGCGACCGAGACGACGGCTGCCAATGGCACCTATCTGTTCGACAATCTACCGGTTGACGACGGAACGGGTGACATCAATTATGTGGTCGTCGTGACGGACAAAAATAACGCCCTGAACGGTTTGACACAGACGTTTGGCACGCCAAACACGAACAACAACGGTCAGATGGATCCGTACGGTGTGACGTTGTCAGCCGGCAGCCCGACCGATTACACGGCAGACTTCAGCTATGCACGCACGTTGGGTACGATTGGCGACACCATCTTCCTCGACGCGAACAGCAACGGTACGCCTGATCCGGGTGAGGGCATCGGTGGCGTTGTTGTCAATCTCTATGATGACAACGGTGACCTGGTTGCAACCACTGTGACGGATGAAAATGGTCTCTACCTGTTCGATGACCTAATCTACGGTGACTACACGGTTGAAGTCGATACGACAACCTTGCCGCCGGGATTGGACAACACCGTCGATCCCGATGGTGGTTTCGACAGCATGTCGGATGTCACCGTGGACAGCGCGACGCCTGTCAATCTGGATCAGGACTTCGGCTATGAACCTGCTCCAGGCAGCAATGGCCAGATTGGTGACCAGGTGTGGTTGGACACGACGCCGGATGGTGTTTTCAACTCGGGTACAGAGCCGGGCATCGGCAATGTGACACTCGACTTGATAATGGACCTGAATGGCAACGGTAGTATCGACCCGGGTGAACCGGTAATCGGTACAGCGACAACGGCAGCAGACGGCACGTACCTGTTTACAGGTTTACCGACTGTTGACAATGGGGTCGGGCCGGCCGGTTCAGACTACATTGTGACCGTGACGGATGTCAATGGCGCTCTGACGGGCTTGTCACCGACAGTGCTGGGTACACCGGGTGTCAACAACAACAACCAATCAGATCCGTATGCTGTCTCGCTGACTGTTGGTTCGCCGTCTAATCTGACCGCTGACTTTGGTTATGTCTATGCAGCGAATCCGGGATCACCGCTGGGCGCTATCGGCGACACGGTCTGGATTGATGCCAACAACAATGGCATACAGGATCCGGGCGAGCCGGGTGTCGGTGGTGTTCTGGTCAATTTGACCGGACCGGGTGGGCCATTGTCTACCACGACGAATCCGGACGGCACGTATCTGTTCTCTGACTTGCCGCTGGGTGTTTACACGGTGACGATTGATCCGACGAACTTCAATGTGGGCAATCCGCTGTTCGGTTATGTGCAGACGTATGACGATGACGGGTTGGGTACGCCCAATCAGTCGACGACGACTATCGGAACGGGTGGCGCGGCGCCATTGGTGGACCTGGATCAGGACTTCGGCTATCGGCCGAATCCGACCAACAGCAACACCGTTGGCGACACCATTTGGCTCGACGTGGACGGCGATGGCATCCAGGATGACGGCGAACCCGGCATCCCCAATGTGACCGTCGAACTGCGCGACCAATCCTCCGGCGATGTGTTGGCGACCATGACAACCGACGAAAACGGTGAATACCTGTTCACCGGCTTACCGGACGGCACCTACACCATTGTTGTCACCGATGAAAATGGTGTCCTCGCCAACACAGTCCAGACCGGCGATCCCGACGCTATCCTCGACAACCAGAGTGATGTCAGTCTCGATCCGGGCGGTACTAACCCGGTGCCGGTTGTCAACCTGGATCAAGACTTCGGCTACCAGCCGGCATTGGGCGCTATCGGCGATACCGTTTGGGTGAACCAGAACGGCAACACGACTCAAGATCCAGGCGAACCTGGCGTCGGCGGCGTGACGGTCGAACTGCTCGACAGCGGTGGCAATGTGATTGCCACGACCACAACGGCACCGGACGGCACGTACCTGTTCACCGGCTTACCGGCCGGCGACTACACAGTGCGCATTCCGGCCAGCAACTTCGGCGTTGGTCAACCGCTTGAAGGGTATACACCCAACTACGATGATGACGGTGGCAACGACAACGAATCTGACGTGACATTGACTGCCGGCGAGGTCAATCTCGACCAGGACTTCGGCTATCAGGCACCGGCTGCACAAAACAACAGCGTCGGTGACTACGTCTGGCTCGATGCCAATGCCAACGGCACGGGGCCGTCAGTCCCGCCGGCCGATGGTGGCGCTCCCGAGACACAGGGTGATACCGGCAACCCGCCTGACAATGGTGAAACCGGTATTGCAGGTGTCACTGTGGCGCTTGTCGACAGCAATGGCGATGTCATTGCCACGACGACGACAGACGGCAGCGGTTATTATCTGTTCACCGGCGTTCCGGATGGTACATATGATGTGGTTATCACCGACGAGGACGGAGTCCTTGCCGCGATGACACAGACGTATGATGATGACGGATTGGCAACACCTAACCAAAGCACCGTCGACCTCGACTCCGGCAGTAGTAGTGCAACACCGGTTGCGAATCGCGCACAGGACTTCGGTTATGTGCCGCAAGATTCACCGATCAACCCGAATCCGACCGGAACGATTGGCGATACCATCTTCTGGGATACGAACGGTAACGGATCGCCGGATCCGGGCGAAGGCCTACCTGGCGTTGAAGTGACAATCGAGTTCCCTGATGGTTCGACCCAAACGACAACGACCGATGAGAACGGCGTTTACATCTTCAGCAACCTACCGGTTGACGGGGATGGCGAAACCTACACAGTTACTGTCAATACTGGCGACATTCCGGCCGGCTTAACCAATACAGTTGATCCTGACGGCGGTAACGACAGCACATCTGTGACGACTATCTCTTCGGGCGCACCGACCGATCTCGATCAGGACTTCGGCTATGCCGGTAGCGGCACAGTTGGCAATCTGGTCTGGCTCGACACCAATGCCGACGGCTTCAACGATGGTCCTAACGGCCCTGACGGTACGCCGGGAACGGACGATGATGAACCGGGCATCGAAGGTGTGACGCTGGCGTTGTATTACGATGCAAACGGCAACGGCAACGTTGATCCGGGTGAACCCGTTATCGGTACGACGACGACGGATAGCAACGGCAACTACCAGTTCAGCGGTTTAACAACTGATGACGGTGGTGGTGACGCCAGCTACGTGGTCAAAGTTACTGATGAAGACGGTATCCTCAACGGCTATTGGCACTCGCTGCGCCCGGCAGGCAACGCGGGTGACGATAACTACAGCCAGGTGGATCCGTATGGTCAAGGTGACTTCAACCTGACACCGGGATCACCGAGCAATCAAACAGGTGACTTCGGTTACTACGTACAGCCGGCTGCATTAGGTAATCGTACCTGGATTGATACGAATCAAAACGGTATTCAGGATCCGGGCGAACCACCATTGCAAGGCATACCTGTGACGCTCACTATAACGTATCCGAATGATCCGACACCTGTCGTGCTGCACACTGTCTCTGATGCAAATGGATTCTACGATTTCGGCAATCTGCTGCTTGACGAGGATTACAACATCGGTGGCGCTGTGGGCATGCCAACGTACGAACTCACCTTTGGTCAGATCAGTATCTACCAACCGACGTTGACTGGTCAGGGCACGCCTTTGGACGACAATAACTGGGACGGTTCAACACCTGTACCTGCTATTCCGGTTCAAGGGGAGACTGATACCACGTTGATGCCGGCCAATCCGAATGGTGAGCAAGACATTGCGTCATACGATGCCGGCTATTATGCGGTATTCATCCCACCGGATGGTCCGCCACAATACCCGGATATGGGCGACTTGCCGGAGCCGCTGTACCCGACATCGTTCGCCAACAATGGCCCGATCCATATCATCGATGATCTGTATATGGGCGTGGACATTGACGCGGACAATGACGGCCAACCTGACGCGACTGCTACGGGTGATGACGGCATTGACATATTCAGCATTATTACTGAGAAACGTGCTGACGAAGACGGCGTCACTGTTACGCTCAGCGAGTGGGACAATGGACCAGCCGGCGGCGAGGTTTCTGTCTTCGTGACTGACAATGGTGTCGGTGACGGAGGCTGGTTGAAGGCTTGGTTTGACTTCAATGCTGATGGTGTGTTTGACACAATTATCAGTCAGGCTGTCGTTCCAGGTATGAATACCATCCCGGTAGATGTGCCGGAAGGAACATTCTTGCCGGATGGTTCACTGGCCACTGGTGCGGTAGGTGTTTACGCACGGTTCCGCTTGTTTGACTCAGCGGTTGATCCGGGCATCAGCTATACCGGTTTGGCTTTCAACGGTGAAGTTGAGGATTACTTCTGGTCATTCTCACCGACCGCAGTAACGATGCAAAACAGCGTTACGGGTGGTTCGAATGTCACAGTTGTCTACTTGATGGCTGGTATGTTGCTGGCGCTGCTGACGGGTTTCGTACTCGTACGCCGCCGGGATATTCAGTTGTAGTTGTTAGTTCGGTTTGGACTCATCAAGTCATGGGCATGCCTGCTCATGGCTTGATAGTCCGAATTGAGAAAGGGGCTTGCCTACACAGGCAAGCCCTTTTTGTTTGAAACTGTTTTCTTTACGGCAGAAATTGGGTGTCGGATTGGCTTCGGCCGAAAATTCCCATCACTAAAGTATGCCGAGCTTCTTACCCTCTTGCTTCAGTTCATCGCGGAAATTGGGGTGTGCGATATTGATTAGCTCTTGCGCCCGCTGGCGAATTGTCTTCCCGTAAAGCGACGCGATGCCGTATTCGGTAACAACAAAGTGGACATCGTTGCGGGTGGTGGTCACGCCCGCTCCCGGTGTGAGCATGGGTACGATACGGCTGATGGTGTCGCGTTTGGCTGTGGACAGCAGTGCGATAATCGGCAGTCCTTCTTTGGCACGTGCTGCACCACGGATGAAGTCGAGTTGACCGCCGACACCGCTGTAAATGTTGGGTCCGATGGAGTCAGCGCATACTTGTCCGGTCAAATCAACCTCAATGGCTCCGTTGACAGCTACCATACGATCATTGCGGCTTATGTTGAAAGGATCGTTGACGTAATCGGTTGGGTGTAATTCTACGATGGGATTGTTGTCAACGAAATCGTACAACCGTTGCGTACCGAATAGGAAACCGACGACCATTTTGCCTGCATGGAATGTTTTGCGGGCGCAATTGATGACGCCGTTTTCCACCAGATCAATGATGCCGTCGGAGAACAGTTCAGTGTGAACGCCGAGATCGCGGTGTCCTCCTAGATTTTGCAATACGGCGTCGGGTATGCTACCAATGCCCATTTGCAGCGTGGCGCCGTCGGGTATCATTTCGGCGATATGCTCACCGATGCGCAGGTGCAACGGGCTGCTGCCGCCTTGTGGTGCTTCCGGTAACGGATAATCAGTTTCGATGATATGGGTGAGTCGGCTGAGATGGATGAAACTATCACCCAAAGTGCGTGGCATTTTTTTGTTGATTTCGGCAATGACGATTCGGGCATTTTCGGCCGCCGGTTTGGTTGTGCCGACCTCAACGCCGAAGCTGCAAAATCCGTGCTCGTCGGGCGGAGATACGGAGATCAGAACGACATCGAGCGGAAGCGGTCCATTCGGCCGAAATAATCCCGGAATTTCACTCAAGAAAATAGGCGTGAAGTCTGCACGTCCTTCGCGCACAGCCTGGCGCACATTGCTGCCGATGAAAAGCGCATTGACACGAAAAGCGTGTTGGTATTCCGGACGCGTATAAGGCGCTTCGGCAAAGGTCAAGATGTGGGTGATCTCGACATTGCGCAGCGTGTCGGCGCGATGAACAAGCGCTTGCGAAATCTTGACCGGTACGCCGGCGCCGCCACCGATGTAAATGCGATCGCCTGATTTGATGGTTGCCAACGCCGTATCCGCGTCTGTTACTTTGTTGCGATACAGATTTTCCCAGTTCATGCTGCACCTCCACGCGGCAGAGCGCGTTCGAGTGGCAGACCCAATGCGTTGGCAACTTCCAGGTTTGATAATTGTCCCTGATAATAGTTGACACCACTGACCAACTCAGGATGTCTTTGTAGCGATCCCACCAATCCTTCTTCGGCAATTGTCAGCAGAAACGGCACAATAGCGTTGTTCAGGGCGTGGCTGGTTGTGCGAGCGACTGCCGCGGTTAAATTGGGCACACAATAATGGGTGATGCCTTCCGCGACGTAAACCGTGTCACGCAGCGTTGTCGGCCGACTGGTTTCAAAGCAGCCGCCCATGTCGATCGAAAAGTCAATAATGACGCTGCCGGAATGCATTCGGCCGACCATATCGCGCGTGACAACGACTGGTGCTCGTCCGCCACCGGCCGAGACGCAGCCGACGACGACATCGGCAAATGCAGTCGTCATGTCCAGTGTGTAGCGATTGCTCAGCATGGTCGTCACACACCCCTTAAACATTTCATCAATCTGGTGTAGTCTGCGCAAATCGATGTCGAGCACGGTGACCTGAGCACCGATGCCTACGAACGCGCGAGCGGCATTGCAGCCCAGCGTACCGCCACCGATGATGACGACATCCGCAGGCGGCACACCGGCAATGCCATTGAGGAGAATACCGCGTCCGCCGCGCGTATTCATGAGAAAGCGCCCGGCAATCATCGGCGCCATGCGTCCTGCTATCTCACTCATGGTCAGCAGGATGGGCGCACGCCCGTCGGGTTCACGCATGGTCTCAAACGCAATTGCTGTAATTTCTGCCTGTTTGAATGCATCCAGCAAGTCAGATGAAGAGACAGCGAGGTGCATAAAGCACATAATCATCTGCCCTGGCCGAAACAAACGATGCTCCTGCGATGTCGGGCGCGTTACCTTTACGACGACATCGGCACGACCATATGCTTCAGCGGCAGAGTACACCTTGGTTGCGCCGGCGCGGCGATAGGATTCATCGCTGAATCCTGCGCCTTCACCCGCGCCCTGTTCGACATAAACGGTATGTCCGGACTCAACAAGTACGCGCACACCGGCCGGTGTCATGCTGACACGGCTCTCCAAATCTCTGATTTCTTTAGGAACGCCAAATTCCATGATATTCTCCAACTGAGTTGTCGATGACGATTGCTGTCGGGAATAGGCAACCGATCAGGTTTCTTTGCAATGTGAACCAGATGCTGCATTGCATCACGGCGTCACAATCTGTAGTTTAGCTGAGCAGGCGGGGCCGGGAAGGGTAGAATGTAATGTATTGTGCCTGACATCTATCATCGCAGCGATGACGTTGGACTGTGTCAGGAGCGAGGCTGCTGGTTATTCGGCCGATTGCAAGATCGATTCCGGCAGTGACGCGAAGAATTCCAGATAATCCGTAACGCTGATAATGCCGACAAGGACGCCGTTTTCGACGACGGGCAGGGCACCGAATTTGTAGGTGGCGAGCAGGGTGGCAACCGTTTTGGCCGATGCGTCGGGTTGGGTACTGACGGGATCAGGCGTCATGATTGACTCAGCCGATAGTTGTTTGAGCACACCGATTTGATCGATTACTTGGCTGGTCACAAGCGGTGTGTTGATCGCCAGGCGCAGATCACGATCTGTGATCATGCCGACCAGTTTGTTGGCTGCGTCAACGACGGGCAATTGGCGGCAGCCTTCGCGCTTCATGCGTCCAATTACTGTCATCAACGAGTCAGTTTCTTTCGCGGTAGTTGGATCGACGGTCATGAGGTCGTTAACAGTTAGCATGCTGTGCTCCTGGGTAATAGTGCTACTCCTATTGTACTTGCAATCGGCCGATATTTGAAGATGGAAAAAGATCTCGGTTCGTCAATTTGCCCCAAACAGCCGACAACCTGTGCCAATTAGTTGACAGCCAATCGTCTCACGCATACGATAGAGGCAGTTCAAAGACAAGCCACATGACCGCAAGTCGGTTAGCCTTGACAACTCCATAGCTTTTAAGCTGACAGATGTATCTTCCGAGGAAAGCCATGTTTCTCCATTTGCTTGTACCATTAGACGGTTCGCATTTTGCCGAAGGTGCACTGGCGTATGCTGCGTCTCTGGCCGGAAAATACGGATCGAAGATAACCTTGGTGCGCGTATTGCCTCCGGGCAGTTATGAATGGGAAGCTGAAATGCGTGCGGAAGTGCCGGAGCTACAAGACACCATTCAGCACGATGAGCGCGAAGATGCCCTCGCTTATCTGAAGCGGCAGGAAGCATTGCTGCAGGCACAGGGGCTGGATGTATCGGCGCTGATCCTGAAGAACCGTGCCGTGGCGGAGGCGATTCTGGAGGCAGCAGAACAGGAATCGGCCGATGTGATTGTTATGTGTTCTCATGGTGTGTCCGGCGTCCAGCGCTTTTTGCTGGGCAGCGTTGCTGAACGCCTCATACGCCATGCGCCTGTCGATGTGCTGCTGGTTCGACCCCGCTAACAGCCAAGAAAGTCTGTCTAAACCCGGTTTGGAGGTAATGCATGCGAGTTCTGAAAGCTTACGTCACAATTATCGACCGTTTTACTGAGTTTTTGGGCAGTATCTCACTATATCTCGTTATCATTACTGTGACGGTTGGCTTTGCCAACGTCGTGATGCGTTATCTTGGTCGATTTACCTCAACGCGTCTGACGTCCAATTTGCTGATCGAGTTGCAATGGTATCTCTACTCGTTGATCTTCTTCTTTGGCTTTGCCTACATCTTGAAGAACAATATCAACGTGCGCGTCGACTTCTGGTTCGGCCGACAGAGCGTCAGGCGCAAAGCATGGATCGATTTCATCGGCCATCTGATCGCCCTCATTCCCTTCTGTATTATTGGTATCGCCGTCACGTGGAACCCCGTTTTGTTCTCATGGGGATTGCGCCCCAATGGAACCTGGGGTACATGGGAACTCTCTCCGGATCCCAGCGGACTGCCTCGTGCACCCATCAAGACCTTCATCATTCTGGCGTTCGTATCGCTGCTGCTTCAGGCAACGGTCGAGGTTATCAGACTGGTTGCCGTCTTGCGCGATGTCGATGAACTCAAATCACAAGCTGTGCTCGACGAGCAAGCGCCAATTCGCGTTGAGTAATCCTGCCGTTCCACTCCACAACAAGGCAAACAACACCGACTAGCAAGGAGATCATCATGAGTTGGGAATGGTTAGCGATTGTCATGTTTGTCCTCTTTCTCATCCTGATTCTCAGTGGCTACCCGGTTGCCTATTCGTTTGCCGGCACAGCTATTGTATTTGGCGCATTGGGCTTGTCGTTAGGTGCATTTGATCTGAATCTGCTCAAGTTACTCCCAAATCGCTGGTTTGGCGCGATGTCAGACTTCACGTTGCTGGCAATCCCATTTTTTGTATTTATGGGGGCCGTCTTCGAGAAATCGGGACTGGCTGAGCGCCTGTTGAACACAATTGGCATTCTGCTTGGCCCATTGCCGGGCGGTCTTGCGTTGGCGACCGTTATCGTCGGCACATTGCTGGCCGCAGCTACGGGCGTCGTTGCGGCAACGGTTATCGTCATGGGCTTGCTGTCCTTGCCGATTATGGTGCGCTACCGCTACGATCACAAGCTGGCAACCGGTGCTATCACCGCATCCGGTACGTTGGCGCAATTGTTGCCACCCAGTCTCGTCTTGGTCGTGTTGAGTTCAACAGTTGGCGTGCCGGTCGGCGATTTGTTCCTGGGTGCATTGATACCGGGGCTTGTCCTGGCGGGCTTGTACGGTGCTTATGTGTTGATCCGGGCGCTGTTGAATCCGGAAATGGCGCCGGCACTGCCGCCGGAAGCCCGCACGCTTAAGGGGTGGGCACTGGCTCGCGAAACGCTGATCGCCGTCGTACCACCGGTCATATTGATTTTTGCTGTGTTGGGCAGTATTTTTGCCGGTATTGCAACGCCAACAGAGGCAGGGGCGGTCGGTGCAGCCGGTGCATGTGTGCTGGCGATTTTCAATCGCAATTTTAATTGGCAGGTAGTCAAAGGGGCTGCGCGCTCCACATCGAACATCACGGCTCTTGTATTGATGATTTTGTTCTGCTCTTCGTTTTTTGCGCTTGTTTTTGATGGGTTAGGGGGGCAGCGTTGGGTAACTAACCTGCTTACCGGATTGCCGGGCGGTTATTGGGGCTTCATTATTTTTGCAAATATTGCTGTCTTTCTCCTCGGTATCAATCTCGAGTTTCTGGAGATCAGCTTTATTGTCATGCCGCTGTTTGTGCCGGCTGCTGAATTGTTGGGCGTCAATATGGTCTGGTTCAGTGTTATGATGGCGATCAATCTCAACATGGCGTTTATCTCGCCACCAGTAGGTTTCTCTTTGTTTTATCTGCAAAGTGTGGCACCGCCGGAAGTGGACACGCTCGATATTCATCGTGGTGCGCTGCCGTTTATGGGATTGCAGGGGATTGGGTTGGTGGTTGTCATGTTGGTGCCGGCGACCGTGTTGTGGCTGGTAAATTTGAGCGGGTAGGGTGGGTTTCGGCCGAAAACCCCTCGCTGACTACATGCAAAAAAAGGAACCCATCCATACGGACGGGTTCCTGTCATTCCGAGCATAACTGACCAGCGGTTACGCACTTTCACGTGTTGCTATGTAGACGTTGTACGGTGTTTCCAGTGCTGTGTGCCACGCCTGGATACCTTCACGGAATGCCGTCCAATCAGCCAAAATAGCGTTGAAATCAGTATCACTTTGTGCCAGTTCATCATAAAGGGCAAAGGAAGCTGCTTCTGCTGCTTGTAGAATGTCATTACTGAATACACGCAGTTGTGTTCCGCCGGCTACCAGCCGTTGCAATGCCTCGAAGTTGCGGGCGTCATAACGGGCAAGCATCTGCGTGTTCGCCTGGAAAGCCGCCGTCTTGATGATTTCCTGATACACTTCCGGTAAGTTGTCCCACTCCGACAGGCCTATTTCAACTTCAAGTGTCGGGCCGGGTTCCCACCAGCCTGGCGCGTAATAGAATTGCGCCGCATCCTGGAGACCAAGTTTTTCATCATCATAAGGCCCAACCCATTCGGCCGCGTCAATAGCGCCAGTTTGCAAAGCCTGGAAAATTTCGCCACCAGCCAGTACCTGGACGGTCGCGCCTAATTTATCCATGACCTGCCCACCCAAGCCAGGGATGCGAACTTTGAGGCCTTGCAAGTCGGCTGGAGTCTCGATCTCGCGATTCCACCAACCACCCATTTGTGCGCCGGTATTGCCGGCAGGGAACTGGATGACGCCAAATCGCTCTCGGTAAAATTCTTGCATCAGTTCAAGCCCGCCACCTTCGTATAGCCATGCGTTTTGTTGCCGTGATGTTAAGCCGAAGGGTAGTGCTGTGCCGAATGCTGTAGCGGGACTTTTGCCCGTGTAATAGTAAGATGCTGTGTGTCCAATAGGAACAGCGCCCTGTTCAACGACGTTGAGTACTTCCAAACCCGGTGCAAGTTCACCACTGGCGCGTGGGACGATGGTAAACCGACCACCAGTCATGGCTGCGACGCGCTCTGCAAAAATCACGGCGCCACCGAAAATCGTGTCGAGTGCGAGCGGCCAACTGGTCGCCATTTGCCATTCGATTTCCGGCAGTGCGGAATCGCTGGCCGCAGCTTCAGCCAAAACAGCTTCGTCGGTACTGGTATCAGTCGCTGCGGTGTCTTCACCATTGTTGCTGCATCCGACTAAGCCGACGACGGCAGCTCCCAGCGCACCTTTAGCACTGAATTCGAGAAATTCTCTCCGTTTCATGATTTTCTCCTGTTCTCCTTGCGTATGCAGATTTGAATAGCCTCTCGGCCGAATTTGAATCAAGTTGATTGTATTAGAATAACGTTAGTGCTGTCAACCTTTGGGCGGGTATTGGTGATTTTAACGCCTCCATATCTGTCTCTTGATGCGAGATCTCGGTTGAATTCCGGTTGCTTCGGACTAGATGCGACCGAACAGGTATGATTCATGACACCTGGCACGTGAACACCTGTAGATTGTCACTGCAAAAAACGCGTTGAATCTGCCATACTCCATGCCGAAACACCTACTTTGTCACGCGGCATGTTTGCCTGCGATTTGGAGCATACCGGCATGAAAACGATTTTGGTCATTCACTTGAACGACAACCAAACCTCTGAAACCGTTCGCTTTCTCGATCAGGAGTTGCAGATCGAGCGCATTGGCTGCGGCGGCGATCCCAACCGTGCCCAGACAATCATTGCTGACTATGATGGTCGTGTGGATGCGATTGGTCTTGAAGGATTACCTGCGCGGCTCGAGCTCGGTTCGGCCGATATTGAGCATACAGTCGGTGTGCAGTTACCAACTGCTGCCCAAACAACACACGTCGTCGATGGTCGCGGCATTCGCGCCGGTCTGGAGCGGTGGGGAGTCATCCTTGCCGATCGCGCTGAGCCGGGTATCTTTGCTCATAAACGCGTGTTGATGGTGCCCGGTGTCAATCACACCGGATTGGCGCAAGCGCTGCGGCGCCGCACCGATCATGTGCGCTATGCCGATCCGGTTGTCTACTTCGGATTGCCGCATTTGCCCGGCATCGGCCGACAGATCACGCTCGATCAGGCTGCCCCACGTACCTTGAGCCGCTTGTGTGACACGCCGTTTCGCCGCATTTATCCCCAACCGGGCGAACCGGGCCACGAACGCATTTCGGAGCCGTTTGAGTGGGCAAATGTTTTGGCCGGTGATAGCGGCGCGATTCGGCGCTATGCTCCGGATAAGCTACAACACAAGACGATTGTCGTTGAATGGGCGACGGAAGAAGATTCGGCCGATTTCCAGCAACGCGGTGCGTCCATTCTCGTGACGATGATGCCCGCGCTGGATGGTGGCTTACTGGGTCGCTGGTCGGCAGCAACCGTGGAAGCCGCGCTCGTTGCCTTGCGTGCCGATCCCGATGCCGCACTGACCGAAGACACCTACCTCGATATGCTCGCTGACATTGACTGGACGCCGACCATTCGTTATTTGCAATCGGCCGAAGCCGAACTGAATCGCTTCGCTTTCGTCATCCATCCGCTCAATGTCAGTTTCATACACAACGACAAACGGTTCCGCTGGACACGCTTTTTGCCCGACAGCATCGTCGAACCGGTTGCCGCCAATATGCCGCCGTTGTATTTGTCGCGCATTACCGGCGGGCAATCGCCAACGACTGGACAGCGCATTGAAGGCACGTTGATCACGCTGGCCGCAACACCGCGCCAGATGATGAAGCGCGATGCCCGTTTTACCTACAAGAAACTCAATCAGGCGGCACGGTTGGCTGAGGCGCGTGGGGCGCGTATCATGGGACTGGGAGCATTCACCAGCGTCGTCGGCGATGCCGGCATCACAGTGGCGCATGAATCTGATATTGCCATCACGAGCGGCAACAGTCTCACAGTAGCGGCCACTTTGGAGTCAGCCAAACAAGCCGTCATCAACATGGGCGCGACAGATCTGACTAAGGGCAAAGTGATGATTGTCGGCGCGACCGGATCAATCGGTTCCATATGTGCACGCTTGCTGGCGCAGGCGATTTATGACGTGGTGCTCGTTTCGATAGAACCAGAGCGGTTGATTGAACTGAAGCGCACGATTCAGGAAGAAACGCCAGGGGCACACGTTGCTATCGCTACCCGCGCCGATGAGCATCTGGCTGGGTGTGACTTGATTGTGACGGCGACTTCTGCATTTGGACAGCGCATCATTGACATCACCAAATGCAAGCCTGGTGCAGTGATTTGCGATGTGGCGCGTCCGTTGGATATCAGTAAACGCGAAGCGGCGCTGCGGCCTGATGTGCTGGTGATTGAGAGTGGCGAGGTGTTGATTCCCGGCGACATTGATTTTGGCTACGATATTGGTTTGCCGCCAAAAACGGCGTATGCGTGTCTGGCGGAGACGGCACTTCTGGCGATGGAAGGGCGTTTTGAGGATTACACACTCGGCCGAAATATAACCATTGAGCGGGTCAAAGAAATCTACCGCCTGTTCAAAAAGCACCAATTCCAGTTGGCCGGTCTGCGATCGTTCGATGAATTCATCTCTGAAGAGGAGTTTGCCCGGAAACGTGCCCTGGCAGATCGCTATCGACATGATCCTGACTTGTTTGCTCAGGTGCAGGCTGAAGCGGCACAGAAATTGAAGTCGATTCCGGTTGAGGCAAAAGGCGTCAAGGCGTCGTCGGGTATGCCGAAACCAGCGCTCATTGGGGCAGCGGTGGCAGTCGGCGTCGGGGCGTTGCTTTTCGGCCGAAAACGAAAGTAGCGTCAGTTAACTGTCCGTATCATCCCAGCCAGCGCTTACGCCGCTTGTAATGCTTGACATCGCGATAGCTTTTGCGCTCTCCGCCTGCGCCGATGCCCAGATAGAATTCCTTGATGTCGGCGTTGTTGGCGAGCGCTTCGGCCGAACCATCGAGCACGACACGACCGTTTTCCATCACATAGCCATACGTCGCCGTTTGCAGCGCCACGTTGGCGTTTTGCTCGACGATCAACATCGAGACACCCGATTCCGCGTTAATTTGTTCGATGATGCGAAAGATGTTTTGCACGAGCAGCGGCGCAAGACCCAGCGACGGCTCATCGAGCAGCATTAACTTCGGTTTCGCCATCAGCGCTCGGCCGATGACGACCATTTGCTGCTCACCCCCCGACAAATAACCGCTGGTGCGGTTGCGGAATTCCAGCAAACGGGGAAAGAAGTGATACACCTCGTCCAAATCCTGCTTTAATTGTGCGTTGCTCACACCGCGAAACAAAGCCCCGGTGCGCAAGTTGTCTTCGACAGTCAGGTGCTCGAAGAGTGGTCGCCCCTCGAGCACCTGCACGATGCCTAATTGCACGATGTCGTCAGGCGTCAAATTGTCAATCCGCTGTCCGTCGAACTCAATCGAGCCGCGCGTCACTTCGCCCTGTTGTGAGTGCAGCAGGCCGGAAATGGCTTTGAGCGTCGTCGATTTGCCGGCACCGTTGGCCCCGAGCAATGAGACGATTTGGCCGTCGCCGACTTCTAGTGTCACGCCGCGCAGGACAAGGATGACGTCGCTGTAGACGACTTCGATATTGTTGACTTTGAGCATGATTGGATTTTGGATTTCAGATTTCGGCCGAACTTGCAGTCCGAAATCCGAAATTGATTCTTATTCGCCAGTTGGCGCTGTGTCAGGCAACTCTGTCCAATCTTGTATTACGACAAAATTGATCTTCTCGCCGTCAAACTGCATCTGGCGGAATTGCGATTGGTGCGCCGAGCGACTGCCGTCAGCAACATCGAGAGTCAAAACACCGTCAGATATCGACCCCATTTCCGTCAGCGTTTCGAGAACAGCCGCACCGGTCAGATTGTCATAGCCGACTTTGTTGATCGTCGCTTCGAGCAAATCCTTCAGGATGACAAAACTGCTGATCGTGCCGACATGGCTGACGCCTTTCACCGAATCCCCGTACTCTTGCTCTTCGATCATCATATTGGCGAGCGCAATCGTTTCATTGTCCGTGTCTTCGTACCACAGATTGGGAAAGACACCGTATACGCCATTGGCTGCAGCCGCATTTTCGCCGAGGAAACCAACGACATCGGTGTTAAAGCCCCAGTTAACGGTACCAACGACGACATCGTTCCATACACCGAGCGCACGTAACGTGCCAATCACCTGAGTCGTGCCAAATGACAGATTCTGAGCGTAAATGACATTTGCTCCGCCTAGGAGCAAGTTTTGTAGTTGTCCGGTCACATCTGCTTCCGGCGAGATGGCTTGTTCTTCGAGCGGCAGCACGGTGATGCCTAATTCTTCAGCGTAGGCGAGCGCCTCCGGTGTCGTTGCGCCGGCACCAAATGCGCTGGCCCAACCGATGACGCCGACCGTGATGTCGTCACCTGCGCTTGCCGGCTTAATGTCATCCCAGTTGTCGTGTACGAATTGGAGAAAACCGGCGAATTGGTCAGAGTAGATCGGGTACGGCGCAATGGTATAGCCATCGGCCGGATCATACAGCGCTTCAGCTTGCAATCCGGAAACGATGTGGACGATTTCATCCTCAACGACGCGATCTTTGAGCGCAATCGTCGCCGCGCTGCCGTAGCTGAGCAAGATGATGGGTTTGGGATCAGCTTCCCTGATGCTTTCATAACAGGAAATTTCCAGTTCAACGTCGTAATTTGTTTCACAAAATTCAACGACTAACTCAGCGCCGCAAATGCCGCCATGTTCGTTGATGTAATTGACTGAATCCTCAGTCGCAATGGCAAAACCGTCGCCGAGAATGGCTGCCAATGGCCCTTCACGTCCTGCTTGCTGGTGAATGACGATTGTTTCGCCGGTCAAATCTTCAGCGCACGCCATCATCGCTTCTTCCATCGGCTCTTCTGTTGCTTCCGGCATGGCTTCTTCTTCAGCCATCGCTTCTTCTTCCTCTGCCATTGCTTCTTCTTCAGCCGCAGCCTCAGCTTCGGCAGCTGCGACTTCTGCATCGGCCGTTGCTGCGGCATCTGCCTCGGCAGCGGCTGCTTCCGCGTCCGCTGTAGCAGCTGTGTCAACTTCGGCAGCCGCTTCGGGTTCTTCCTCTGTCGTTGTATCGCTGCTGCCTCCGCAGGCAGCAAAGATGAACAGGGCGAAGGTCAGTACCAATAACCATGTCAATTTCGTTTTCATCTCTCTTCTCCTTTGTGAACGAAAAACTTTTACAAGCCGGGATCGATTCCCGGCCATCAAAACGAACCAATCTAACACTGTCTATCGGGCAAACGGCCTGAGGCGCCATGCTGCCTTGATCAAGTTCCAGCGATGCGCGAGGCCACGCGGTTCGAAAATGAGAAACAGAATCAGGACAGCACCAAAAAATATCGGCCGAAAACTGGTCAATAATTGTGCCGATTGATCCGGGAAAATTTCGGCCAGCCGTGCTCCCATTTCAATAGCAACATCTTCCAGCAATATCAACGTCACAGCCCCGAAAAACGGCCCCAATCGCGTGCCGAGTCCACCGATCACCAACATGCCCAGCAGAATAATCGATTCTCCCAGACCGTACCCAAATTCTGTACCGACGCCGCGCTGGTAATGTGCCTTCAACGCACCGGCTACGCCCGCCAGCGCCGCCGCAATGAAAAAGGCGCGCAATTTGTAGCTGAACAGATTGACGCCGAGCAGTTCGGCCGCCAGATCATTGTCGCGAATGGAGACAAACGCACGCCCTAACTTGGTGCGTGTGACATTGTTGGTCAGGATGGTCGTGATAATCAGCACAGTGAACGACAGATAGAAAAATTTGACCGGATCGTTGAGAGCGACGCCGAAGATCACTGGAACGGGCACTTCGATGCTGCCGCTTGTACCGCCCAGATACTCAGGCGCGATATTGCGCGTCAGCCAGGGAATGATGAATTGCGCTGCCAGGGTTGCCATGGTCAGGTAAAAGCCTTTGACGCGTAATGACGGCAAACCAAATATCAGCCCGACGCCGCCGGCCACCAGTCCGGCAGCCGGAATCGTCAGCCAAATCGGCCAATTGATGTGGATCATCAGCAGTGCCGACGCATAGGCGCCGACCAGCATAAACGCGGCCTGTCCGAGCGAAATCTGCCCGCACAAGCCGGTGAGGATGTTGAGTCCCTGGAGGGCGATGATGGTGTAGGCGAGCAGATTGAGGGTGGGGCCGAGGTAGCCGGGGCTGAGATTAGGCAGGTAGTAGGTGACGGCGATGGCGATTATGGCCAGGATAATCATCCTGGGATTGCGCAAGAAGCGCATATCCTGCTCGTATGCGGTATTGAATTCGCCGGCTGGTTTGATACTTGCCATAATGTTTGTTGTTAGGGCTACTTGTCAATCGGCCGATGATGTTGGCTGAATTTCGGCGATTGCTTCGGCGATGAGTGCGCCAATGTGCGGATCTTCGGCTGATTCTTCATCTCTGATCTTGACGTGCCGCAGCATCTTTCCCGTGCCTTCGAGCAAGCCATCGGGATCAGACAGTGCTGCGCCATGATAAAAACCGAGGTTGACGTGATTTTTGTGCGGCGCAATGTAGACATAATGCTCTGACATCTTTTTGGGGCCGATGCCGTAGCTCGCAATGCGTTGTTTCTCCCAGATAATTTCGACGAATTCCGGATGTTGCTGTGTGATGATTGCGCGTAACGTGCGGCAAATCGGCCGAAAATCCGGCTCGATCAATGCCATCAACTCGTCAAATGTGCAGTAAACTGTGTCGTTCGCCATGACTATTTCCGGGTTGCCGACCCGTGCTGCAATGCTAGACGCGTTCGATGCGCTTTCGGCCGAAAAGCCCTTCCGGACGGATGATGAGCACGATTAGAATGAGAACATAGGGAGCAATTTCGGCCGAATTGCGCACCTGAATCACCGTCGATGCCTTGACCATTTCCGCCACAAGGCCGACGATAAGCCCACCGAGAATGGCACCGCCAAACGATTCCAGACCGCCGAGCAAAATTGCCGGAAATGCCACAAGCGCCACCGTTGCCAGGTTGATGCTTACGCCGGACACCATCGCCAGCAAAATGCCGCCAATTGTGGCAATAATGCCGGCAATCGCCCAGGACATGCCAAAAACGCGCGGCACTTTGATGCCGACACTGCGTGCCAATTCATGGTTTTCCGATGTGGCCCGCATTCGCAGTCCGGCACGCGTGAAGCGGAAAAACAGGATAAAAATAACCGCAGCGATAATGGCTACAATAAATGTAACAACCAGCACCTGCTTGAGAATAATGCGGTCCAGAAAGACGATGCTCTGGCCATTGATCGGTGGTACTTCGATAGTGATCACACTGCTGCTGTCGATGGGTGACGGGAATCCTTTCGGCTGTGTGCCAAAAAGCAGCGTCGTTGTCCCTTCCAGCAACTGTGCCAGCCCCAATGTGACTAGAATAATGGCGAGCAGTGGCTGACCTGTCATCGGCCGAAGGGTGAATCGTTCAATCGCAAGCCCAACCAATACCGCAACGGTGATAGCCGCAACGACAGCGACACCGAACGGCAAAGCGAATGGCATGCCGCTCGCTTCCTGGCTCGTGCCCCCGGCAAAAAACCAGACCAGAAATGCGCCGAGCATGACCATATGGCCGTGCGCAAAGTTGAACACCTCCGACGATTTGTAGATCAGGACAATGCCGAGCGCGATCAATGCCAACGTGCCGCCGTTGAGTATGCCAGTCATAAATTGTTGGGGTACCAAAATCCAGTTCATAAGCAATCCTGTTGTAATGCAGGTTTCAACCTGCACGCTCAGACGGCAGAACGAAACCCTGCGCTACAAGATGCGGACGACAACTAGTTCGTTTTCGACCGTTGCCACTGTGCCGTCCTGATAGGTGATCGTACTCCGCAACCCGACTGTTTTTGCGTCCGAATAAAGCGCAGCGACCAATGTGTCGTATTTGTCGAGCAATACCTTGCGTTTAAGTTTGCGTGAACGGGTCATTTCCGCCTCGTCTGCGTCGAACTCGCGCGGCATGAGGACGAATGCACGCACGCGTCCACCTGACGGCAAGTTGGCGTTGACTTCGCGCACGGCATTGCTGACAAGCGCAATGACCGGTTGTTTCTGTGACAAATCGGCCATTGTGGTAAAGCCGAGGCCGCGCTTTTCTGCCCAACGGGCGACATTGTCGAACTCGATGATGATCAGCGCGGTCACAAAGTCGCGTGTCGGATCGCCAATTGCCATCACGTCTTTGATGTACGGGCTGAATTTGAGACGTCCCTCAATGAACTGGGGTGAAAAGCGGTCACCATGTGACAGTTCGATCATGTCCTTGAGGCGGTCGAGGTAGATCAGATGGCCGTCTTCGTCGATATAGCCGGCGTCACCTGTCAGAAACCAGCGTTTGCCGTTTTCGTCGACTCTGATCACTTCGGCCGATTTATTGTCTGCCTTGTAGTAGCCTTCAAACATGCTGGGCGAAGCGATCCGAATTTCGCCATCGTCACCGACTTTAATATTTACGCCTGGCACCGGTTTGCCCACACTGGCATACTTAATATCACCGACACGATGAGCTGCCCCGGTTGCTGCCGTTTCAGTTGCACCGTACACTTGATTGAGATTGATGCCAATCGCATGAAAAAAACGAATCACATCCGGGCTGAGTACAGCGCCACCTGTTATTGCAGTCCGCACATTGGACAATCCCAATGAGTCACGGAGTGGCGCAAAGAATAATAAATCGCCGAGCTTGTTGAGAAGGCGCAGGCCAATCCCTGATCGGGCCCCACTCAAGGTTTCCTCTGCTGCACGGTAACCGATGGGCATGAACAATTTGTACAACAAGCGATTGGGCCATGTCGCGTCGAGCATACGCACCTGAATTGAGCTGACGAGCGCATCCCACAGCCGGAACTGGTAGACGACTGTTTCCGGCGCGATTTCACGGATGTTCTGCCGCACTGTTTCCGGCTTTTCTGGAAAGTTGATGATAAGCCCGAAAGCACAATGTGTCGCGATTCCCAGGACATTTTCGGCAATCCAGCCAATTGGCAAGAAGCTGACGTGGTTGTCGGTATCGAGGCGTGGATCGATCTGATCAAATAAACGCGATGCTTCGAGCAAGCTGAAATGGGTTAGCATCGCACCTTTGGGAACACCCGTAGTGCCAGATGTGTAGCTGATGATAGCGAGATCGCCGGACCTGCCGATTTTGATCTCGGTTTCAAAACGAGATGGTTCTCGCTGCAGCAACTGAGCGCCAAGGGCAGACAGTTCTTCAAGCGAAATGAGCCATGGATCGTTGTAATTCCAGAGCCCATTGTCCTCCCAGTAAATTACGCGACGAACTTGCGGAATTTTGTCGCGTATTTCGAGCATTTTGTCGACCTGCTCTTGATCTTGAGCGAGCACGTACTTTGCGTCGGCGTGATCGATGATATAGGCGGATTCATCGGGGCTGGCATCAGTATAGAGTCCGACAAATGCGCCGCCGATCGAGAGCGCCCCAATATAGCTCCACAAATAGTGTCGATCGTTATCACTGATGCCGGCGATGTGTTCACCGCGCTGCATGCCCAATACAATCAGCCCGAGGCCGATTAGGCGCACCTGCTCATAGGATTGTTGCCACGTGTATTCTTGCCAGATGCCCAGTTCTTTCTGGCGCACGGCTACTTTTTCGGCCGAAAATCGCTCCACATTCTGAATATAATGCTGCGAAAATGTTTCAGCCATCAGCAACAGTCTCACTTACGCGATGGGCTTCACCGAGATAAGCACGAATCACACCAGGATCGTTCTTGACCTCGTCGGGCGTGCCTTCACCGATTTTTCGGCCGAAATCCAGCACGACGACCTGATCCGAAATATCCATCACCACGCCCATGTCGTGTTCGATGAGGACAATGGTGACACCTTTGCGCTCGTGGATGTCGAGTACGAACCGCGCCATATCCTCTTTTTCATCTGCATTCATGCCTGCCATCGGTTCGTCGAGCAGCAACACAGTCGGCTCCAGCGCCAGCGCGCGCCCCAACTCAATGCGTTTGCGCAAACCGTAGGGTAGCGTACCGACAATTGATTCGCGAATCTCGGTAATTTCGAGAAAATCGATGATCTCTTCGACAAAGCGGCGGTTTTCAATTTCCTCCCGTTTGGCACGTCCCCAGTAGAGCATACTTTGGATACTGTTTTGCTTCATATGGATGTGACGCGCGGCCATCAGGTTATCGACGGTGTTCAGACCAGTGTACAGGGCGATATTTTGAAAGGTGCGAGCAATGCCGAGCGGTGCGATTTGTGTTGTCGGCGTTTTGGTCAGGTCGTGTTCACCGAAAGTGATCGACCCTTCCTGTGGGCGATAAAAACCACTGATGCAGTTGAGCAGCGATGTTTTGCCCGCACCGTTGGGACCGATAATGGCGTGGATGCTGTGCTCCAACACGGCAAAGTTGATGTCGTGCAATACGCGGTTGTTGCCGAAACTTAGGGAGATATTGCTGACGTCGAGCAAGACAGAAGTCATGAAGCGATCAGAACGTTAATCGGTTTTTGGATACTTATGCCGACACCAATCGTGCCGAGCCTGGATGGTGCGTTGGATGGTCTTCCGGTTGACCTGGATGGTCGGGTTGCCGCACAGAACGGGAAACGGGAATACTGCAGCGGCGGATAACTCTACTGCTAGCATAATCGATTTGGCTTACCCTGTCCAACAATTTGCGGATTTCGGCCGAAACAGTTGCGTTATGAAGTCGCAAACAGAGCGATAATGCTCTCACCGAGGATCAACTGGACAGCCGTGACGAACAACAGCACATAGACCACGCGATTGAACCACACATCAGTAAAGTGGTGGTTGAGCCAGATGCCCAGGCGCACACCGATAAAAGCAACGGGAATGAGCAGCAACGTAACGGGCACATTGCCGATGCGCAGCAGGCCGAGCGCCGCGTACGGAATCAATTTGACGACATTGATAATCAGAAAAAACAGCGCGGTCGTACCGACATACAGGGTACGCGGCAACCGTTGGGGAAGCAGGTAAATGGCGATAGGCGGGCCGCCGACATGCGCCAATGTCGATGTGAACCCGGCGGTTACACCGAGTGCCCTGCCGACATTGCGCGACGGTCGGCTTCCAGCGACGGCGGCAGTAATTCGGTTTCGGCCGAGTTGATACGCCAGAAATGCCAGTGCAATCAGGCCAATCAGGATTTGCAGGACACGTTCGTTGTCGCTGAACAAGTTGAAAAACAAAGCGCCGACGGCAACACCGACAAGCGCAGCGGGCAGCAATACGCGGATACTGAGACGGTCTACATCCCCACGATAATGATAAACGGAGAAAATATCGACGACGATTAAGATCGGTAGCAGCAGCGCGGCGGCTTCACTGACCGGCACAGCCAGCGCCAGCAAAGGGGTTGCCAAGACGCCGACGCCACCACCGAAACCGGCTTTGGCGATGCCGACGAACAGCACTGATGTAATCGCCGCTATCCAGAATTGGGTGGGGAGGTCAGGTATGTGCACGCGGCAGCTACATGACGTCGAACGCCCACTCGCCGTTACGCATCACCGGTTCGGCCGAACCGTCTGCAAGGATGCCGTCGACATTCATTTCGGCCGAACCGATCATGAAATCGACATGGATCATGCTGTCGTTGCCGCCGATGGCACGCAATTCTTCCTTTGACAACTTGGTGCCATTTTCCACACTCTCGGCGTAAGCCGCGCCGATGGCGATATGATTGGCGGCATTTTCGTCGAACAGCGTGTTGTAAAAAAGAATGCCCGATTGGGAAATAGGTGAACTGTGCGGTACGAGAGCGACTTCGCCGAGCCGCGCTGCACCTTCATCAAACTCGGTCAGTTTGCGCAAAATCGATTCACCCTGGTTGGCGGTTACATTTTGCACAACGCCGTCGGCAAAGGTCATACTGAATTCACGAATCAGCGTACCGGAGACGGACAACGGTTTGGAAGCTGTCACCACGCCGTCTACGCGCTCGCAATGTGGCATGGTAAATGTCTCTTCGGTCGGTAAATTGGGGGTATGTAATATGCCCTGGGTCGTTTCGCCCTGTCCACCAAGCCAGCGGTGATTGGCGACCAGCCCAACTTTCAGGTCAGTACCGGGGCCGGTAAAGTGCAGTGCGTCGTATTGTTTGGCGTTGAGGTATTGGCGTCGGGCCATGATTCGGCCGATATGTGATTGCCATGCTGCTATCGGGTCAGCTTCGTTGATACGACATACTTCGAAAACAGTTTGCCACAATTTGGCAACAGCGTCGTCCGGCGGTAAATCGGGAAAAACCTGTTTTGCCCACCCGGGAATGACACCCGCTGCACCTGTCCAATTGATTGTCCCTTTACGCCGATAATCGTTGAACGGCTTGAGCGCTTCGCTTACCGCCCGGCGCTGCACAGCCATGTATTCAGGGTTTTCGTCGGCTAGTAAGGTCGGGTCTTCAGCAAAAACCGCCAGCAGCGCAGCATCCTGTTCGGCATATTCCATGAGCGCTTTGAGTCGCCATGCCGGGACGTAGTTCAGTGATTCGGCCGAAGCATAGCGCAGTCGTGACTGAAGTAAATATTGGTCACTCCAAAAGACGTCGACGTAATTTGCTCCGGCGCGATAGGCGCTCTCGGCGGCGGCTCGCACCAGTGGTGCGGCTTCGACACTACTGCCGACACCTGTTACGAGTAGGTTTTGTCCGGGTTGCAAGTTGAGGCCGACGCGCACGATCAAGTCGGCGTACTTGGACAATTGTTCTTCAAATGTGGACGACATAGCGTTTTCCTTACATCGATGAGGTGACTCAATTGTAACATGTTGGGGACGCGTAAGCTTGATTCGGCCGAATTCAGCAATGCTTTGCGCCAACTGTCACCCGGAAATGGGGAGAAAAGTCACTTCCGGGCTGATCAGGTTTTCCACTACAATATAAATGCCGCAATGTGTCGCAGACGGCGTCTGCCTGGAGGATGCCATGTATACGAAAGCGTTTAATTATGCCTTACTTGCGTTTTCGCTATTGGTAATGACGCTGCTGGCCGCCCTCAAAGGAGTAAATCTGGACTGGCGCGGACCTGCCCAAATTCTGCTTATCCTGCTCATTCTGGGTGGTGTGGTGCATCTGGGCCTGTCTGCAATGGAAGGCGAACCGGAAGAATCGGCCGAAACGCATATGCCGTCAGAATTTGATCAGACCTGGGGCTGACTCGCTGCTATTAGCCTGTAACATAGCGCACAAACCATTGTTGCAGCGGTGCAATTGCCTGGCAATGCGCAAAGCAGACATCGACCAATTCCGGTGACGTAACAACAGCGCGTGCAATTTGGCCTGAGGTTGTAAACATACCTTTGTAGCGCAATAAATCTGCTCGAGGATGTTCGGCGTCATATTCCCGCGGAACGCGTTTGTACATCTCGCCCTGAATAGGGTAGCCAGCTGCTTCGACGGCATGAATCGCTTCGGCCAGGGCGTTGCCACTGCGATCATCATCAACGGCCTGACGATACGCAGTCAACACATCGCGGGGAAAAACGTATAAACCACCACCGATCCATGTCTCATCTGGTGATAGGTGGAAGTAGAAACCCGGCACTTCTGTCTTTTTGCCTGCGCCTTCCCAGAAAACGATGCCTATGTTTGTCTTGTAGGGCGTCTTGTCGTTGGAAAAACGCGTATCGCGGTAGATTCGCATCAATGATCCGGCACCATTTGTGCGCGTATCGAAGTTGATGCCTGGCGAAATCGATTGCAGACGTGCACCCAGTGCTTCGACAAATGCAATGGCGCGTGTTTGCAGATCGCGTTTGAATTGCGCCTTGCGCGGGTTAAACCAGGCGCGATCATTGTTGTCACGCAAGTCAGCGAGAAACTGTAAACCTGCTTCGGGAAATCCGTTGAAACTGTCCATTACTGATTTCCGTTTCGCACCAATTGAGGAGAGCGGGCTGCCAGTGCCTGGCGACGCACTTCTTGCATCTGTTCCCAGTGGCCGACTTCATGACTCAAGCCGGATAAAAACGCCGCCGGCGCATTCATTCGGCCGACACGGGCTTCATAGCGCGGCGACACGATGCGATACACATCCAGGTGCGGTTCGTTTGGCCAGGCATCGAGTAATGCCAAGCGCATCCGCAAACTTTCAGCCAGGCGACGACGGCAGTGTGCGACTGTCGTGATGTCGCGCCACGGCGTTTCATACCGGTCGCGTCCTTCGACTGCGATGCCACGTGCCAGCCGTGCGGCAATGGAAGCGCCTTCTTCGCTGCTGGCAGTCACATGGGCGATGAGATGTGCCAAATTCCAGCCGATTGTTTCTTCACCGGCAACAGCATACGGGTCATGGGCCGCTTCATCGTCCGGCTCAAAGACCACGTCGGCATCAGATAGTCCGGTGAGCATACTCAACATCGCGTTAATGGAAGTGGTGGATGCATCTGCAAGCTGTTGTTTGGTTACCGTTTCTGCCAGTTGCAGATAGGTAGCTTCGCGGTTCCAGATCGGCGTGAAGTCGATTGGGAATGATTGATTGTTGGGGGACATACGCTTTAGTTCCTCAGTTGATATGTGCTAAATTAGCTTATTGCAGCGTGATGACACGCTGCAATGGTGGCGGAAATTGCCCGCCACTATCTTACGCGTGGTTGAGCTTTGGACAACATTGATCGTATAATCCGCACTCAGTTCAAATGTGGATTTTATAATGAGAAGCGGCACCATTGCCTAAGCTATGCGTCTTGAAAACACCCGTATTGAGTTCAGTGAAGACGACGAATTTTTGACTGTGACGCTGCCGGTCAATCGCCGATCGGCGCTGGTACTGTTCTATTCTGTTTTGTTGGTTATCTGGGTTGTGATGCTGGGTGTCACGATCTATTTTCTTGTCCGTCCTCTGCTGCCGACCACGGTTCAACTTTCCTTTGGATATCTGTTTACGTGGTATCTGATTGTCATCGTGTGGCTGGTGTTGTGGGTGCGCTATGTCGGCCGAACGGTGTGGCGTGGCTGGCTGTTCAGTGTGGCTTATGAAGAAACGCTGTTCATCAATCAGGACCGGTTCGCCGTTGTGCGACAAGCCGTCGTGCGTGGTCTGAGTGATGCGTACGATATGCGTTACATGTCGCCATTTTATCTTCACGAGAAACACAATTGCCCGGCGTTTCAATACGGCAAGGCACACCATCACTTGTTTGGTCAGGGACTAAATTCGGCCGAAGCCACTACCCTCATCGCATTTCTGAATCGGCGATTCTTTCCATTCGCTGATGATGATAGTGAAGATGATATGTTTGATTAGCGTTGGGGATGCCGTTTTGCCTCAAGCTCGATACCGAACAGTTGCTTGTTTGAATGCATCACTCTACAAAATGTAGATCCTTATTGGCAAACAAATCAGATGCAATCATAAACAAAATGGTTGCGTAAAGCAGCACAATCGCTGGAGCAAGCGCCTGAGCGCTGTCAAATGATCCTGTTTTCACCGCGTCCGACATCGCGCGAAAAGGCCAGAAAATAAAGCCGATGACCTGACTGAAGAAACCGCCGCCGCTGTCGGTGACCCAGCCTGACGCGTTATTGAAGAATTGCGTTAAGCCCAGCATGCCTTGCCGCGCAAAGAACTGAGCCATTATGCTTAAGCGGGTCGAAAACCATGACAATGTGCGTGCATTGACGCTTTGCGTGAAGAGCAGAATCGTGAGGAGTCCAAATACGATTACCCGCGACCAGTTGGACATGACGAAGTCAGTGGCATGCAAAGCCAGCACTGCCATGAAGATGTTGATCGATAGCCACAGTGGTGGAATTTCCAATAATCGGCCGAAACTGGCTTCCGGGCCCGCCGGTTGTAACAGAACAATTACCGCCAATCCAGTCTGGATTGCCGTCGCAAACACGATAGCGGCGAGCAGCACCGCCACCAAATACTCAACCCGACTTGGTAACCGCACGATCAAAGCATAGCTGGCTGCTTGATTGGCACGTCCGGCAATGGTCAAAGTCACCAGGAAAATCAGAATGGCACCATAAATGGCGATCAACGTAATGAAATACGACAGTTCCGGAGTTCTTTGCCCAAACGGAAAAAACCAAATCAGCATCGGTATGATTGACAAGATGTACAACACACCAGCTACCGACAACACGACGTTGCGCAGCAAATAGCCCGTCAGCGCAATAATGCGACTCATCATTCGTTGATCGCCTTTGAGTAGATTTCGGCCAAGGTTGTGCGTTGCTGCTCCACATGCACCACATCGTACCCCGCCCCTAGCAGCAGCGTCAATATGCGGCGGCGCAAGGCAATCGCATCATCGTGCAAAAACACCTTTTTTTCATCAACAGTAATGTCTGAATGTAAGTGCTGCAAAGCCGATGTGATCGCGAATAGATCGCGATCAACTTCAATGGTGACATGCGGACGCGTCGCCAGTGCAGCTTCCATACTGCTGCGATAGCGAATTGTGCCATTGTTGAGGATGATAAGTTGGGTGCAAATGTCGGTGACTTCCTGCAACTGATGCGAACTGAGGAGTACGGTTTTGCCCGCTGCATGCAGCGCTTTAATGACACCTTGAATCTCGATTTGCCCTTCCGGATCCAGTCCATTGGATGGCTCATCGAGTAACAGCAGCGGTGCATTGCCAATCAGCGTTTGTGCCAACCCAAGCCGCTGACGCATTCCTTTGGACAAAGTCGCTACCCGTTTTTCGGCCGCATACGTTAAGTTAACCAGGTCGAGTGCATTATCCACTGCCGTTTTTGCCTTTCGCTGCGGCACATCGCAAACGCGACTGGTCAAAATGAGATACTCCCGCACACGCATCTGACTTGGAAAATGGAGGCGATCAGGTTTGTAGGCGATGGCCGGCCAGGCTGGGCCGATGGGACGGACAAAACCGCCGTCAGGATTGAGAATGCCACTGATGATTTTGAACAGCGTTGATTTACCCGCACCGTTTGGTCCCAGAATACCAACAACTTCTCCACGTGGGATTTGCAATGATACGTCGTTAAGGGCAACGAGATTGAAAAATCGTTTGGTGACGTTTTTGACTTCGAGCACAGGTAGTTTTGCTCCCGTGAATGCAGTGCTGTTGAAGTTTACCACACGGTCATGATCGCCAACAAATTTACTGTGGTCTGTCAAGAGCAGCAAAAATCAATGATCGCGCGTTGTCTTTGCCAGGAGGTTGCGTTTGTCGCCACCGAGTTGTCTGGCCATTGTTGTGCCAATCCAGGTGGTTACTTGCGCGATCTTAATCTCCGTTATGGAAATGGTGGATACAATTCGACGGGGTTGGGTGCGGCTGTTATAATTTCCCGTCGGTGTGCTCGACGAATTGATTTCGGCCGAAGCCATGCCGGAACATACGTGACAAACAAACCGGTGCTGCGCTGCCGGAAAAGCAAGAGGCTACTTAATGAACACAATTGATCTCGCATTCGGCATTATTGAGATTATTCTGGCTATCGTCATCATCGTTTTGGTCTTGACGCAATCGAAAGGCGCTGACCTGGGCGGTTTTCTCGGGGGCGGTGGTGGTGAGGCACAGGTGCGCACGCGCCGTGGTGTTGAGGCATTAATGCACCGGGTTACAATCATCTTCATGGTAGTGTTTTTCATCAACACACTCTTCACATTTTTCCTTTGGGGATTTTAACAGGGGGCAGCGACCACCTGTAGAGAACGGAACCCTCTTCCGTTTTTACCTTCTCCACCTATTATTCCAGAGATGCGCTCTTCTATGCGCTGGCAAATTGCATTAGCGGTTGTTTGCTTCATCCTGGTGGCTGCATTACTTGCTGTTCAGCGGCCTCCGGAACCTGAAGTGGAACCGGTTGCGACACCGGTCGTTGTGGAAAATGGTGCCTGCACCATGCTCGTAGCTGCTCCCGGTGGTGTTCTAAGCGAGGGATTGGTTGGTTCACCACAATATCCCAACCCGCTATTAGCCGACGCCAATCCGGTTGACTCCCAGATTGTTGCACTCATTTTTGATGGTTTGACGCGCTACAATGCGCAAGGTGAACTGGAACCGGCACTGGCTGAGAGTTGGGTTGTTAGTGAGGATGGAACCCGTGTCACATTTACATTGCGCGAAGATGCCCGCTGGCATGATGGTGAGCCTGTCACTGCCGCCGATGTTATTTTTACGTACGGCCTGATGCAAGCGGATGATTTTCCCGGTGATCCGGTTTTAGCACGTTCCTGGCAGCCGGTGCAGATGACGGCTACGGGCGTGCGCACGGTTGAGTTTGTGCTGCCGCAGCCGTATAGTCCATTCATGGAACTGACGACACGCGGTATCACGCCTGCCCATTTATTGCAAAACGTCAATTCGGCCGATTTGACGACTACGGCCTTTAACGCTGCTCCAGTCGGAACCGGCCCTTTGCGTGTGGCTGAAGGCAGCAATTGGTCCCGTGACGGCCATTTGCGCCTTGAAGCCAATCCCGACGTGTGGGATATTGCGCTGGATGCCATCGACTTGCACTTCTACCGAGATGATACGGCATTAATCGATGCGTACCTGGCTGGCGAAATCCAGGCAATGACTACTGTTTCGCGTGAAGCCTTGCCCGAAATCGCAGCGCTGCCGGGCATGCGACTCTACACATCGGCCGAACCGCGCTACGCGCAGTTGTTGTTTAATGTGAATTCATTTGAGCCGACTGTAACGGCTGACAACCGTTTGCGTGAAGCGGTAGCACTATCACTGGATCGGTCGGCGTTGATTGACGCAACGTTGAATGGGCAGGCGTTGTTGCTCGACGGCCCGTATTTGCCGACTTCGCTGGCGTACCGGCCCGGCGTAACGGCCTTTGTGCCGGATGCCGCTGCAGCTGGACAACTGCTCGACGAAGCGGGGTGGCCGTGGCTGTCTGGTAGTGCGACGCGTGTCCAATCTGCCGAATCCGAGACACCGGTTCCCTTGACTTTGCGCCTGCTTACTTCCGATACGGCTGTGCATCAGGCGCTTGGCGCTGCAATTGTGGCGTCGCTGCGCGAAATTGGAATAAGCGTGACGCAAACGGCTTTATCCGGCGATGATTTAGCCGTGGCATTGCAAAACCGGGCATTTGAACTGGCGCTGGTCGATGTGCGTCCACCTGCGGATCCCGATTTATATGATTTTTGGAGTCAGGAAGCGATTGTGCGCGGTCAGAATTACGCTGGGTGGAATTCGCGTCAGGCTAGTGAAGCGCTGGAAGACGGTCGCCGTATATGGCCGTCAGAAGAACGCCAGCAAGTGTATGGGGATTTTCTCAGGTGGTATGATCAAGCCCTGCCTGCCTACACACTCCTGCAATATGTTTCCAGTTATGGGTTGAGTGATGTGGTCAATTCGGCCGAAATTGGTTTGATCAACACGCCGCGCGACCGCTATCGTACCTTACCTGATTGGACAATCGCTACGCGCGAAGTCGCTGTCAATTGTCCCGAGCAGTAAATGAAGCCATCTAAACTCCGCTCGCTCGTATACCGTTGGCTGCCACTCCTGCTCTGGATGGCAGCGATTTTTGTTGTATCGGGTCAGGCTAGCACGTCGGTTCCGCAATTTGGCGCATGGGATATATTCATCAAGAAGGCCGGACATTTTGCTGCCTACGCGCTGTTTTATGTGCTGGCACTGCGGGCAACACGTAATCCGTGGGCTGCCTTTGCATTGTCCTTTGTTTATGCCGTGAGCGATGAACTGCACCAAACCACCGTAGTTGGCCGCAATGGACGCTTTACAGATGTCTTGATCGATTCGGCCGGTGCACTCACAATGCTTTTGACACGCTCCTACTGGCTCGGAACGCGGCTGGGTCGCGCTGTGGTCGGCAGTTACGTCGGGTGAGCACCTTCAGCCACAATTCCCTCGGTTTACGCACTCATCAAAACATATCCAAGCACAAACAGTGCGTAAAGAACGCCCATGATCACGGCTACGTGCACGTAGCGTTGCGAACGCGGCGCGCCCGGTTCACGGATGAGCCGGTGCAGCAGGGCCGGCAGTGGAATCAATGCTACCGGTAGAAAAACCAGGGGGATCGTGCCGTTGAGCAGAAAAATAGTCGCTATGATGATCAATGCGACCGTAGCCAACCGCAGCAGGCGCGCGCTGGCAGGAATGCCGACCACAGTCGTGAATGTGCGTCCACTTTGAATGTCCACATCATAATCGCGAATTTGTTGTTCCAGTTGCGCGGTCAGGGATGCCAGCATGGCACAAACGACGACGACGCTGTCGACTTGCAACCATGCCGCACCGATCAAAAACAAGGTTGCTACATATGGGTACGTTTCGACAAATACGATATGAGTGAGTAGATCGAGCCCGGGTCGGGATTTGAGACGCAGCGGTTCGGCCGAATAAGCCCACATGAAAAATAGTGACACAGCCACCACCAAAATGCCCGGCAAGCCAAATTGCGCGAACGCCGGAAACAGTAGCACAGCGAGAACAGCAATGACGCTGCCGATAAGCAGTTTACCCGGATGGGCCCGGACGAAGAAGTTGCGTGCCGCCTTCGATGGTTCTAGCGCGTCATGTGGGGCATCGTAGTAGTCATTCATGGCAAATGCCAGCCAGTAGCCAACTGTAATGCCTATCATCAAATAGAGATTGGGCCACGTCACCGCATTGTGAATGAGTAGCGCCATCAACACGACAACCAGCGTCACAATCCACGCATCGGCATGGTTGAACAGCAAGAGCGAGATGTCACGCAATCGCAGCCGTGTGGTTGTCGTGGGCGTCATGGCTGGCATGGAGATTGCGGCAAGGCCTGGTTAGTACCGGCGATGAATTGATCGGGCGTCACGATGAGGACGCGATCGACGCTAAAACCGGGTGACCGTCCGGCAAGTTGCAGGGTATACGCGCCAGCGACGGGGAAAGTGACTTCCGGGCCGGTGTGATTGTCTGGTGACAATTCGAAATTATTGCCCCAGTTCCACAACGCCCGTTCGCCCGACCATGTCTTGATCCAGCTTTGCACACCGCTGATTTGCAGCCAGGCATCGTTCGCTTCGGTGCTGTTGGGGTGGTCGTGATAATTGTGAATGCGCACCTGATACAAGCCAGGATTGTTGATGAAGATCGGATAGGTAAGTGCTGTACCGCCGGGACTGCCAAGTGACTCAGCACCGCGATAGGTGTAGTAGCCTGATCCGATGTGGCCGGGCGCGCTGTTTTCGAATTGCCAGCCACCGGCAGGTGCTGCCGCTTCGACGTCGATAATGAGCATACCGTTTTGTTCAGCTAGTGTGCATGGTCCGACTGCTGTCGGTGTTGGCGGAATCGGTGTGTCTGTGGGCGCGACGGCGGCGACCGGTGCTTGTGCGACAGGAGCCGGTGTTGGCGTGTCGGTCGGTAGTGGCGTTGCGGTCGGCAACGGCGTCGCAGTGGCTATCGGCGTGTTCGTTGCTGTGGCTACGGCTGCCAGCGTCGGTTGTGGTGGCGGTGGGAGGGTGGCAGGCGGTTGCGTGACTTCGGCCGATTTTGGCACATTTTCGGCCGAAGCAACAGTTGTTTCTGCTTTTGGCTCCGGGTCTGATTGGCCCAGATCGCCAAAAAGCAGCAAACCGCCGAGCAATGCCAGCACAACTGCCAGACCGCCGACGAGCACAAGCAAGATCGTATTGTTGGAATGGTGATCGTTGGTCATAGAGAAAAATTATCGACCGAAAATAGTCATGCCTGTCTGAAAAAACTGGTTTCTGACCCGTTTGCTATTTCGGCCGATTATTGGCAGCCTGATTGCGGTAAATCCGGATTGCGACCGTGAATGAGCATTTCCGGTTTCACGACTATGATGCGGTCGATGCTAAAGCCATGCGAGCGCCCGGTGACTTCCAGCGTATACGCGCCGGCAGCCGGGAACGAGACGACCGGTTCAGTGTGGTTGCCGGGTGATGGCTCGAATAGATTGTCCCAGTTCCACTGGTCACGAAAGCCGGAGAACGTTTTCACCCATGAGCGCACGCCGCCACTAATTTGCAGCCAGGCGTCGTTGCCTTCAGACGTGTCCGGGTGGTCGTGGTAGTTCCAGAGGTGCACTTCGTAGACGCCCGGATTGTTGATATAAATCGGGTAGCTGAGTACAGAATTGTTGGGTTGACGCAGTGATTCTTCACCGCGATAGGTGTAATAGCCGTCGCCAAAGAATCCGGCGGCGCTGTTTTCAAATACCCAGCCGCCAACCGCCGGTGCTGAGTCGATATCGATCAGTAACATGCCGTTTTGTTCGGCGAGGTGGCATGGGCCGGCCGGAACCGGCACAGGCGTGTCAGTTGGCGCGGCAACGGCTGCTGCAGGTGCTTGCACGACCGGTGCCGGTGTTGGTGTAGCGGTCGGTAGCGGCGTTGCTGTGGGAACCGGCGTGTCGGTCGCAATCGGCGTATTGGTAACGGTCGCTACCGGCAGGTCTGTCGGTTCGGCCGGTGGGGGCAGGGTTGCGTTTACCTGGGGCAAATCGGCCGAACGCACTGTATCCGCTTCGGCCGAAACGGCACCCATATTGGCTGCCACCGGTTCCGGATCAGTTTCGCCAACTGCGCCGAACAGCAGTACACCGCCCAACAGCGCCAGCACAACTGCCAGGCCGCCTACCAGTATGATCAGGATGGAATTGTTAGATTTGTTGTCTGAACTCATATATCTCAGTTAATCTCTGTAATTTCGGCCGCAAGTGCGTGCAACGTGTCGAGCAGCCGATCAACTTCGGCCGATGTGTTGTAATGGACAAAACCGATACGCACGAGGCCGCCCGATTCGAGCAGACCGAGCCGTTCCATCACAGCGACGGCGTAATAGTGGCCGTCCCAGACGAAAATACCGGTTGCACCCAATCGCTGTGCCAATTCCGCCGCTGTGTAGCCTTCGAGACTGATCGCAAATGTCGGCGCACGTTCATCGAGCCGCTCAATGTCAGTAATACCGTACACTTTCAGGCCGGGAATAGACGTTACACCGCGCAAAAAGCGTTCACTGAGCGCTGTTTCGTGCAAGTTGATGTTTGCCATGGCCTGGCTGAGGCGCGTGCGCCGATCACCGTTTACCGTGCTGAGACCAGCCAGATAATCGACGGCTGCGGTCACGCCGGCCAGACTTTCGAAACTCTGTGTACCGGTTTCCCATTTGCCGGGTGGCAGGGCGGGGGCGGGGCGTACTTTGTACGCAGTTAACGCCGCCATGTGCTCGTATTTACCGTAGAGAATGCCGGTGTGCGGCCCGTAGAATTTATAGGCGCTGCATACAAGAAAATCGCAGTCAAATGCCTGCACGTTGATCAGGCCGTGTGGCGCGTAGTGGACGGAATCGACGTAGACGAGTGTCCCGTTGGCGTGGGCGCTGTCGACGGCACGACGGATGTCGGTAATGGAGCCGACGGCGTTTGAAGCCAGTGTGATCGCCAATAAACGGGTTTTATCGGTTAGTAAGTCGGGCAAGGTATCGAGTTGGAGCGTGCAATCGGCCGAATCAAAGTCCAGCCAGCGCACCGTCACACCTTTGTCTTCAGCCGCCAGCAGCCAGGGCGCAATGTTAGCATCGTGATCGAGTCGCGTAACGATGATTTCGTCCCCGGCTTGCCACGTGCGGGCGATGGCACGGCTAACGGCAAATGTCAGGCTGGTCATATTCTGACCGAAGCTGATCTCTTCCGGGCGACGTGCGTTGAGCATATCGGCCATTGCGTGCCGCGCCGCCGCAGCAACCTGGCCTGTGCGTTGGCTGACGACGAATTCACCGCCCAGATTGCTGCTGCCGGTCGCCAGATAATCGCGCATGGCATCGATGACAGATTGCGGTGACTGCGTCCCAGCCGGACCATCGAAGAATATGGCCGGTTGACCGTTTACTTGTTGTTGCAGGGCTGGAAATTGCGCTCGAATTTGCGCCGTATCAAGCATGGACATTTAGGTTGCTCCGAAGTTGATTTCCCGTGATTGTAGCGGCTGAGGCGGGCGCGAGGCAAAGAGAATGGCCGATTAGGCACAGGTCAAAAGGGTTTGCTCATGTGGTGCTGCGCCGCAAAGTGTCCAGGATTTCTGCGCAACCTAGCCAAGCTGTGCTCCCGTCTTCCACGCTCCACCAGGCTGAGAGCACGGCTTGTGCGAAACCCCAGCCGATGATTCGTTCGCGTTCGAGGTCAAGTGTTTCGGCAAATACGGCAACCCGTCGTGCCATCTGCTGCTGCGCATCTGGCTGCTCGAAAAAACCGCTCAGCGGATTGCGCAGGTACGCGCCGACTTCATAGGCCGGTTCGCCGACGACACCTTTGGGATCTATGGCGAGCCACGGCGCTCGTTTTGCACGCAAGATATTGTAGTGGTGGAGATCACCGTGGAGGAGGATTGCTTCGGCCGAATCTGCCACCAATTCTGAGAAGATGAGTTCGGCCGCGTCGACCAGTTTCTGCGGAAACGGGCCTGTGCCACCGTCAAAATGGGCACGCAATCGGCCGAAGCCGCGTCCCCAGTCAGCAACAGTCGGAAAATTGTGTGCGGCAGGTGGCGGTTGTTGCAACTGCAGCATCACTTGCGCAGCGATACGCGTTGCCGTTTCATCGTCTGATTCAGTGGTTAGCATGTGGCCCGGGTGCAGCCGCTCGAGCAGAACGGCCCCGAGATCGGCGTCAGCATCGATGAGTCGCACGCAGCCGCGCCCGGCGAAATGACGCAAAGCGGCAATTTCAGTGGTCAATTCGCGGTTGGGAACGCACAATTTGAGGACAACTTCATTGCCATCGGCCGATGCAGCGGACATGACGACGCTGTAGCTCAATGCCGGAAACAAATCTCCTAATTGCAACGACCAGCGTTTTTCGCATAGTAAAGTAAGTACCGGTAAATTATCCAGCCATTCAACACCACCGGCAAAGGTTGCGCTAATTTGACGTTTAACGCTGTCCGGCAAAACAAGTTCGGGCATGGCAAATGAATGAAAAAGAGCTTTCGGTTTCGGCCGAAAGCTCATCCTTAATGTCATGAAACCGTCTTTCTGTCAGAAACCCGGCTCTATTGCGATTGTGTTACAGTGCTTGTGTATTGATGTTGTTCAGGTCTTCAAACGCTTGTTTCAAACGCGTTGAAAATGCCACTTCACCTGCTCGTAGCCATTGGCGCGGGTCGTAATACTTCTTGTTTGGCACATCATCACCCGTCGGGTTGCCGATTTGCCCTTGTAGATAATCGTGATTTTTGGCTTCGTAGCCACGCACGCCGTCCCAGAACGCCCACTGCGTATCTGTATCGATATTCATTTTGATCGCCCCGTACGAAATCGCTTCGCGGATCTCTTCCTGGCTCGATCCGGAACCACCGTGGAAAACGAAATCGATTGGCTTTGGTCCGGTATTAAATTTCTTCTGGACATATACTTGTGAGTTGTGCAGGATGACAGGCGTCAGCTTGACGTTGCCGGGCTTGTAGACGCCGTGCACATTGCCGAATGCTGCCGCAACCGTGAAGCGCGGACTGACTTTCATCAGCTGCTCGTATGCATAGGCAACTTCTTGAGGCTGAGTGTAGAGGCGTGAGCTATCGACACCGGTGTTGTCAACGCCGTCTTCTTCACCGCCGGTGATGCCCAGTTCGATCTCCAATGTCATGCCCATTTTGCTCATGCGTTCCAGATAGCGGGCCGAAATCTCCATATTCTCTTCAATTGGCTCTTCTGACAGGTCGAGCATGTGTGAGCTGTAGAGTGGTATGCCGTGTATGGCATAAAATGCCTCACCAGCGTCCAGCATGCCGTCTACCCACGGCAGCAGCTTTTTGGCACAGTGATCGGTGTGCAGAATGACAGTCACATCATACAGTTCAGCGAGTTGGTGAACGTGGTGTGCACCGGAAACGGCGCCGGCAATTGCGGCTTCATAATTGGCGTTGTTCAAGCCTTTGCCCGCAAAAAATTGGGCACCGCCGCTGGAAAATTGCAGGATAAACGGCGAATTGACATCCCGCGCCGCTTCCATCGCTGCATTGACGCTGTTTGTGCCGACACAATTGACGGCGGGCAGGGCAAACTGTTTCTCTTTCGCAAATGCGAATATTTCTTGCACCATATCACCGGTCGCAACACCGGCGGGGAATTTTCTGTTTGACATGAATCAAAACCTCCATTTCAAGTGGCGAATAGCCAATTACTGTTTTAGGTTAACGTTTGCCCTGATTATACTTGCATATTGCTGTTAGCGCAGTTGTTTGTAAGCGTTGATCAAGCCATTAGTGGACGTGTCGTGTGTTGTGACGAGTGAATCGTCTGCCAATTCAGGCAGGATGGCTTTTGCCAGCACTTTGCCCAGTTCAACGCCCATTTGATCATACGAGTTGATGTTCCAAATGATGCCCTGGACGAAGATTTTGTGCTCGTAGAAAGCGGTTAGCGTGCCTAATGTCTCCGGTGTCAGTTTGCGATAGAGGAATGAGTTTGTCGGCCGATTGCCGCCAAATGTTTTCGCCCGTACCAGCAAATCCAGTTGGTCGCCGCCGATGCCTTGCGCTTCCAGTTCCGCACGGGCTTCCACTTCGGTGCGCCCACGCATCAACGCTTCTGTCTGTGCAAAGTAGTTGGAAATTAGCTTTTCGTGATGGTCGCCGATGGGGTTGTGGCTTTGCGCAGCGGCGAGAAAGTCGCACGGAATCAACTTGGTACCTTGATGGATTAGCTGATAGAAGGCGTGTTGTCCATTTGTGCCTGGTTCACCCCAGATAACCGGCCCGGTTGTGTAATCGACAAACACGTTGTCGCGTGTGACGCTCTTGCCGTTGCTCTCCATATCGCCTTGCTGGAAGTAGGCGGCAAAGCGCGTCATGTACTGGTCATAGGGCAAAATGGCGTGAGTTTGGGCGTCAAAGAAATTGTTGTACCAGATGCCGAGCAGCGCCATGATGACCGGTATGTTTTCACGGAATGGGGCGGTGCGGAAATGTTCGTCGGCGCGGTGTGCACCGGCGAGCAGACGCTCGAAATTGTCCATGCCAACGGCGAGGGCAATTGAGAGGCCAATGGCAGACCAGAGCGAGTAGCGTCCGCCGACCCAATCCCAGAATTCAAACATGTTGGCGGTGTCGATGCCAAATGCTGCAACGCCGTCTGCGTTGGTGGAAAGCGCGGCGAAATGTTTGGCGATGTGGCGCTCATTTTCGGCCGAATCCAAAAACCATGCTCGTGCTGTATGCGCGTTGGTCATTGTCTCTTGCGTCGTAAACGTCTTGGAAGCGATAAGGAACAGCGTTGTTTCCGGATCGATGACTTTGAGCGTTTCAGCGATGTCCGTTCCGTCGACGTTAGAGACGAAATGCACGTTCAAACCGGGTTTGGCGTACGGTTTGAGGGCCAGCGTGACCATTTGTGGACCGAGATCAGAGCCCCCGATGCCGATATTGACGATGTCGGTGATGGCCTTATCTGTGTAGCCGCGCCACGTACCGTCGCGTACCGCGTTGCTGAAACGGCGCATCTGAGCCAGTACGCGGTTGACATCCGGCATGACATCGTATCCGTCGACGATGATCGGCCGATTGGACCGGTTGCGTAGCGCGATATGCAGCACCGCCCGATCCTCGGTCGTGTTGATTTTCTCTCCGGCAAACATTGCGTCACGCATTGCCGCCACATTCTGCTGCTCAGCCAGGGCAGTCAGCAAGGCAATCGTTTCTGTGGTGATGCGATTCTTCGAAAAGTCGAATAAGATATCGTCCAATTGCAGTGAAAAGGTGTCAAAGCGTTGCCGATCAGTGGTGAATAGATCGCGCATGTGCAGGGATTTCACGGCGTCGCAATGAGATACCAGTGCGTTCCAGGCTGAAGATTGGGTCAATTTGGTCATGATACTCCTGTGCGCCGCAGCGTGTGCTATTTCCTCACAAAGTCTGGACTCAGTTTACCAAATATCGCGCCCGATCGCGCTTTTCATCGTCATCAATCAGTCATTTGATGTATTATGACAAATGTCACCTATCAAATGATGCTGAGGAAGGGCGATGACTGACAAACAAGACGCAAACCGAAAACGAACTGATACTGGCTGGCCGCCGGGCAGTATTGGCGATCTCAGCGTTCGTGTCGGCTATGATGTGCGTGATTTGAAGATGGCCGGCTATGAATGGGATGAAATTCAAGAAGTTGCCGACGGTAAAATCACGTTGGCGGAATTGTGGCGACGCGGTCCGCGCAAGCGCCGATCGAAGAATGATCAAGAAGCATCCCGGGGTTTGTAGAAACCCTGGAACGCGATTCACTCACGACAGCAGTTTATTGATTGCGTCAACCACAGCCTTGCTGGTGATGCCCAGTTTTTTGTAGATGGTTTGGAAAGGCGCCGAAGCCCCGTAGCGATCGATGCCGATTATTGTGCCGTAGGGGCCAACGTAGCGCTCCCAGCCAAACGGTGCTGCCGCTTCGATGGAAACGCGGGCTGTGATGTGTGGTGGGATGATAGATGCGCGATATTCGGCCGATTGTTGTTCGAACAATTCCCAACTCGGTAACGAGACTACCCGTGTCGCGATTCCCTGTTCATCTAATTGCGCTTTGGCCGCGAGGGCAATTTCAACTTCGGACCCCGTCGCCAAAATCAATGCCTGTGGATTGTCACTGTCCGCAATGACATATCCACCGCGTGCAGCACCGCTCGTGTCGGCGGAAATTGTTGTGACGCCTTGCCGTGTCAAAATCAGCGCTGTTGGTCCATCCTGACGGTCAAGAGCCATTTTCCAGCCAATGGCTGTTTCGTTGGCGTCTGCGGGCCTGAATACGTGCAGATTGGGCATAGCCCTAAGTGCAGGCAGGTGTTCAATCGGTTGGTGCGTCGGGCCATCTTCGCCCAGTCCGATGCTGTCATGCGAAAAAACATAAATGACGGGAATTCCCATCAACGCCGCCAAACGCACAGCGCCACGCATGTAATCAGAGAAAACGAGGAATGTGCCGCCGTAAGGCCGGATGCCGCCGTGCAAGTACAATCCGTTCATGATTGCACCCATGCCGTGCTCGCGTACACCGTAGTGGATGTAGCTGCCGCCATAGTTGTCGCGGTTGAGCGTGGTCTGGCTTTTGGCGCGGGTATTGTTGGAACCGGTTAAATCGGCCGAACCACCGACCAGCATCGGCAAGACAGGCGCAATAGCGTCCAATACGTTTCCGGAGGCGGCACGAGTCGCCATTTTTGTTCCCGGTTCGAAAGTCGGCAAATGTTCCTGCCAGTTTTCCGGCAGCTCACCGTGCAGGGCGGCTGTCAATTCGGTGGCTTCATCCGGATAGACTTCCTGATAAGCGTGCAGTTTTTCGCCCCAAGCCAGATGCGCCGTTTGCCCGGCGACAACTGAATCGCGCATAAAGGCATACACTTCGTCCGGCACGGTGAACGGTTCGGGATACGACCAACCAAGCGCCTGCTTGGTCAACGCAACTTCTTCTTCGCCAAGTGGGGAGCCATGAGCCGCGCTGGTGTCCTGCTTGTGGGGGCTACCGTAGCCAATATGCGTGCGGCAGGCGATGAAGGCTGGTTTGTTGGCGATTCGTGCAACTTCCAAAGCAGCATAGACTGCTGCCATATCATGTCCGTTAACGCGCTGTGTGTGCCAGCCGTAGGCATCATAGCGCTGTACTACCGCCTCGCTCATTGACAATGCCGTTGAGCCGTCGATGGTGATGCTGTTGTCGTCGTAAAGGACGATTAATTTGCTCAGGCCGAGATGGCCGGCAATGGCGCTGGCTTCATGGGAGACGCCTTCCATCAGGTCACCATCACTGGCGATGACGTAGGTGTAGTGATCGATGATGGTATGATTCGGCCGATTGTAACGCGCTGCCAAATGGCGTTCCGCCAATGCCATGCCAACTGCTGTACTAATGCCTTGCCCCAACGGCCCGGTTGTCGTTTCCACGCCAACGGTGTGGCCGTATTCGGGATGACCGGGTGTTTTGCTGTCCCACTGGCGGAATTGCTTTAGCTCTTCAAGTGGCAGAGGGTAGCCGGTCAGGTGCAGCAAGCTGTAAAGCAGCATTGAGCCGTGTCCGGCGGAAAGGACGAAACGATCGCGGTCCGGCCAGTTTGGTGCTGTGGGGTCGTGTTTGAGAAATTGTGTCCACAAGACGACGCTCAGATCAGCCGTGCCCATCGGCATGCCGGGATGACCGATGTTGGCTTTCTGGACGGCGTCCATGGTTAGCGTGCGAATTGTATCGGCCGAAAGCCGCATGATGTCGAGAGGTAAGTCGCTCATAATTTCCCTGTTTAACGCTATACGGTTTTGGTCAACAGCTATTGTAACCCATTACAGTATCAACGCAGCAGAACAGACAGCTCGAACCCCACTGATATCTTGTTTCAGCACCGTTGCCCTATAACCCGTTGCACCGACGCGTAGATGAGTTAGCGCGGTGCCATGCGAATCGCACCATCAAGACGAATCACTTCGCCGTTCAACATTGGATTCTCGATGATTTGCTGCGCCAGCATGGCAAACTCGTCGGGATCACCAAGCCGTGACGGAAACGGGACCTGTTGACCCAGCGAAATCTGCGCTTTCTCCGGCAGGCCGGCGAGCATCGGCGTTTTGAAAATGCCCGGCGCAATCGTCATGACGCGGATGCCGTAACGAGCCAGCTCGCGTGCAATTGGCAAGGTCATCGCGACAATGCCACCTTTTGATGCGGCATATGCCGCCTGTCCAATTTGCCCATCGTAGGCAGCCACCGACGCCGTATTGATGAAGACGCCGCGCTCGCCGTTTTCATCCGGCTCCAGTTCGGCCATCGCCGTTGCCGCCAGCCGCATCACGTTAAATGTTCCGACAACATTGACAGTCAGAACTCTGGCAAACGCGTCGAGCGGGTGGATACCGCGTGAACTGACCACTTTCTGGGCAATGGCGATACCGGCACAGTTAATGGCTCCATGCAGGCTGCCAGTTTTTTCCAGCGCCAGGTCAATGGCTCGTTGCACATCTACCTCGCTGCTGACATCACAGCGCGAAAACCAGACGTTTTCGTGGGCTGCTGCTAATTGGATGCCGGCTTCTTCATTCAGGTCGAGTATGATGAGATTCGCACCATGGTCAGCAAAGCGCTGGACACATGCCGCACCCAACCCGGAACTACCGCCAGTAACTAGAAAAGTTTTCCCTTGTACTTTCATGGCTGTCATACTCCATTGGTTGTGTTGTGGCATTGTTGCTGCTTATTTTCTTACCAGTGCGTTTTCCACGCAAGCAGAAGATGATAGTATCGACAGAACTCAAGTCGATGGCAGAAAGGACAAAATGGCGAAGGGTGTTATTGGCGTTGTTTGCAGCGTAGAAGCGAGATCGACGCGCGTTGCGACCATACTTTCAATTTGGTAGCTGCTGTCCGATGCTGGATTTTCGGCCGAACCTCGTCTCCGGCCATGATCTGTCGCGCGTCTCAATTCTCTTCGAGATCGATAGTCGGTGCACCGCTGATTGCTTCGAGCGTGAATTCGATATAACTGGTCTGGTACGGATACACCCACAGCTCTTGTTTAAGCTTTTTCTTGCCCTGTGTAACCACAACCTCATAGTAGCCCGCGGTCACATCATCAATGACAAAGTTCTCGCCCCAACCACTGTCCGAGTTGACACTCTCATCAGCGTAGGTCGTCGTCGCTTTGTAAGGACTGAGGGCGTCGATGCGGCTAATGCTGACCGGTACATTGTGTGCTCTGGCTCCATCCGGCCATAGCACGAGACCGGCAATGGTGCCGCGATCTTCAAATGGATAGAGCCATAGCAGCGGGTTGTACGTACTCGCGTAATCGTTGTTGCCGACACGCACTTCAAAATGCAGGTGAGGGCCGTCGGCAACGCCGGTTGCACCGGAGAAGGCGATGATTTCTTCCGCGTCCACTTGTTGTCCTACCTGAACGAAGATTTCCGACAAATGGCCGTACAATGTGTAGACCGGTTGCCCTTCAAACAGTGTTTCGTGTTCAATGACGACGGCGTTGCCGTAAAAATCGCGCTGTGGACCAATGATCTCGCCGTCATCGCTGCCGGCAAAAACGACGGTACCAGTCGCCGCCGCCAGAATCGGCGTACCTGCGACGACGTCAAACTCGACGCCGGTATGGGTGCGCAATTGCCCGCCGCGTGTACTGCCGTATGGATATGTTTTGTTTGTCCAGATGGGGTTTCCGTCGGGAACGGGACGGCGCAGCCAGTAGTGCTCGTTTTCGGATGTGCCGGGCAGGGCGGGGGGCGTAAATGTCGGCTGGGGTGTCGGTGTCTCGGTGGGAAGCGGTGTCGGTGTCGCCGGGTCGGCTGTTGGTGGCTGCGCGGTATTGGTCGGTGTAGGTTGCAGCTCGTCAGCCGATGGGAGTGTGAATGCGTGCTGAGCCGGTTCCGGCGGCAATGTTGAGATCACGGGCGGTGCCAGCGGTTTAGGTGTTTCTGTGGGAAGGGATGTTGGTACTACGGTAAAGACGGCGCTGGATTCGGCCGAATCCACCTGACAACCGACTACCCCTACACTAACTGCGATTAAAAACAAGACAACTAAAAGATGACTTGAAGATTTCAAAATTGAATGATTCCATGAACTCGATTAGCTTGTCATTCTAGCAAGCGCCGTGCATTGTATCAAGACACGCTATAATTCCGACTTGAAGGCGCTGTTGCTCATCAGATTCAAAGAGAAAAAGACCGCGCCCGGGGGTAAAAAAACATGCGCATTGGAGTATTGGGAACGGGAAGAATGGGAACCACGCTGGGCAAATTGTGGGCACAGAATGGGCACGAGATCATGTTTGGCAGCCGTGAGGCAGTGCGCGCACAGGCGTTGGCTGCTGACATTGGTGAAGGTACGCAGGGCGGCAGTTTGAAGGATTCGGCCGAGTTTGGCGAGGTACTCCTGCTTTCCTTCCCCTGGTACGCCTTCACCGACGTCGAACGTGCCGTCGGTAACGCGGTCGACGGCAAGATCGTTTTTGATTGTATCAATCCGCTCAAATCATCCGGCAGCCTGGCGCTGGGCCACAAATGGTCGGCTGGTGAAGAAATCGCGCGCACCTGGCATCGCGCCAAAGTGGTCAAAGTATTCAATCACATTTATTGGCAACTGCTGGAACAGCCGGAATTCGACGGTGTGCAAGCTGATGCATATTATTGCAGCAATGATGATCAGGCCAAGGCGGTGGCGGCGCAGCTTTCGGCCGAAATTGGCTTTAATCCCGTCGACTGCGGCCCAATCAAACACGCCCGGTATCTCGAACCGCTGGCCGTTCTCTGGATGCAACTCGCCTTTACCATGCACAACGGCCCGGAAATCGCGTTCAAGCTGCTCCGCAGATGACATTTCGGATGTGGGATTTCGGATTTCGGACTGACATCTCCGATCCGAAATCTGAAATCAAAAATCCGCAATCTTCATGAACCGCACGCGTCACCTGCTGCAATCGACAATCCTCGTCGTTTTCCTGTTTGGCCTGAACAAAGTCACCGGCTTTGTGCGTCTGCTACTCGTCGGCAACGCCTTTGGCACAGGAGCCGAAGCAGATGCGTTCGCGGCAGCCAACCAGTTGCCGGAACTCTTTTTTGTTCTGGTGGCCGGCGGCGCATTGGCGGCGGCGTTCATCCCGGTATACACGGCGTATCTCAAGGATCAGGAAAAGGCCAAAGATGCCGCGCGGTTAGCCAATACAATTCTCACACTGGTTTTCCTCGTTTTAGGTGGCATCAGTTTGCTGGCCGCCTTGTTTGCGCCGTTGATTGTCAGCCAACTTCTCGTTCCGCGGTTTTCGGCCGAACAGCAAACCCTCACCGCCAATCTGATGCGCATCATTTTGCTCAACACGATGCTCTTCGGTATCAGCGGCGTCATCAGCAGCATTCTCAATTCGCACCAGCACTTTGCCTTACCGGCTTTGGCACCGATTGCTCTCGACATCGGGTACTTCATCGGTTTCTTCTTGCTCGTGCCCATCATTGGCGTCTATGGACTGGCATGGGGTACGGTGATCGGCGCGTTGTTTCACATCGGTATTCAGGTTCCCGGGTTGATCAGGTATCGCATTAAGCTGCGACCGGCGTTGGCGATGCAACTGGTCGGCGTACGCGAAATCATCTGGCTGATGCTGCCGCGCATTGTGATGCTCGGTGCAATTCAGGCTGCTGACCTGATCATCATCCGGTTGGCGTCGCAAGAGCCGGGGGGCGCTGTGTCCGGCTATTTTTATGCCTATACGTTGATGCAACTCCCGGAAACGCTGTTTGGCACTGCCGTGGCCATCGTCGTCTTTCCCACCATGTCGGAATTGTTTAACGCCAGTGATCGGGCAGGTATGAAGCGTTTGTCGATGCGTTCGTTGCGCATCATATGGCTGCTGACGATTCCGTCGGCTGTCGCTCTCGTGCTGCTGGGCGGTCCTGCGGTGGAATTTGTGCTGCAGCGCGGTGCGTTTGACGCGGCTTCGACAGCGGCAGTGGCTGCTATCCTTGTTTTTTTCAGTGTGCGGGTGGTCAGCGAAGCGAGCATCGAAGTGTTGGCGCGCATGTTTTACGCGCAGCACAATACCTGGATTCCGATGTGTGCTTACCTCGGCTGGTTTGTCGTCAATGCGTGGTTGAGCTATCAGTTATTTGGGCAGTTGGGTGTAGGCGGTCTGGCGTTAGCGAGTACGGTGGCATTTACACTGTTGGCGGTTGCGCTGTTGATCCTCAATCGTTGGTATGCCGGGCCGCTTGGCGGGCGCACGCTGGCGCTGGCATTCGGCCGCAATGCAGTTGCTGCAGCAGGGATGGCAATCGTGATTCAGATGATAAGCCGCATAGGATTGTCAACTGTGCCATTCCTCGTCGTCGCTGGTGGCGCAAGTGTCATCACCTATTTCGGCATCAATTTTCTGTTGGGCGGACGTGAACTCGTCGATCTATGGCATATTGCACGGCGCAGCCCACAAATTTCGGCCGAATCTTAATCCCCTAAAGTTCAAATGTGTCAAATTGAACGGGTGTTCAAAAGATCAAATTCGATCTTGATCCCCTCGAACATTCGTGCTATACTGGTCGCACATCTGTTCGCAATGAACATAACACCAGGAGAAAAAGCATGAGCAGCAACGGACGCGAGGCCACTTTGCAACGCACGATTGACACATTAACCAAACGATTTGGCGACGGAATTTTGATGAAAATGGGTGAGGCGCAACACATGGTTGTCGATACCATTCCCACCGGGTCGCTTTCCATCGACATCGCCCTCGGTGTGGGTGGCTTGCCCCGTGGGCGCGTCATTGAAGTGTACGGCCCGGAGTCATCGGGCAAGACGACATTGTGCCAGCATGTCATTGCTGAAGCCCAACTGCGCGGTGGTGTTTGCGCGTTTATCGATATGGAACACGCGCTCGATCCCGTCTATGCCGCCAAGTGTGGCGTCGATATTGATAATCTGTACGTTTCGCAGCCCGACACCGGCGAGCAGGCACTCGAAATTGCTGAGGCGTTGATTCGTTCCGGCACGATGGATGTCGTCGTCGTCGACTCGGTGGCAGCGTTGGTGCCGCGCGCTGAAATCGAAGGGGAAATGGGTGATTCCCATGTTGGTTTGCAGGCTCGTTTGATGTCGCAGGCACTGCGCAAACTGTCAGGTGCCATCAAGCAGACAAATACCATCGTCATTTTCACCAATCAGTTGCGCAGTAAAATTGGCGTCATGTTTGGCAGCCCTGAGACAACCAGCGGTGGCAATGCACTCAAGTTTTATGCGTCCGTGCGACTTGACATCCGCCGTATCCAGGCAATTAAGGCAGGCGGTGAAGTGGTCGGCAATCGCACGCGCGTCAAGGTGAAAAAGAACAAAGTGGCGCCGCCGTTCACGGAGTGTGAATTTGACATAATGTACAACGAGGGCATTTCGCGCACCGGAGACATTGTTGATTTAGGTGTTACGTATCAATTGATTGACAAACGCGGTGCCTATTTCCGTTATGGTGAGACACTGTTGGGCCAGGGTCGTGAGAACGCCAAGCTCTTTTTGGCTGAAAATCCACCGATCATGGATGAGATTGAATATTTGATTCGGCGGGAGGCAGGATTGCCGGTCGTTGATTTTGTGGCGGAGGAGGTTGCTGCGTAGAAATAACGCGCTATTTCGGCCGAAACGCCGTAGTTAAATCAATTTGGCGCCAGAACTTGACAAATTGGGTCATCAATGGATAATTTCTCCTATCTAGCGAATATTCGCTAACAGCGATAGTGCGCACACACCGTGCATTCGGCCGAAATTCTGCTCATTGTCTTGGAGGATACCTGATATGTTCAAACGTTTTGGCGCCCACCTGATCAAACAAGAACAGTCCACATCATCGCCTGTTACGGCATCTGCCTCCGGAATGGCTGTCGATCTTCCTGCCGCACAGCAGCCTGTATCGGCCGAAAAGACAGGCATTTCGCGCGAATCACATCCACACTACGAATTTTTCCGGCATTGAGTTGACTTTATGATGGCCTTACGCGCTCGCGTTGAAGGCCATTTTCTGTTTGCGGAAGTTGACTATTCGGCCGATGTCACCCTGCGCGACACCGGCGCAGAGGGTTACGGTGTGACTAAATGCACAAACGTACCGCAGAGGCGAACGCGCAGTCCATCTTCGTATAACTTGATTTCGACGTCTTCCAGTCGTCCATCGACACCTTGCGCCTGCAGTTGAGGAGGCAGCGTACTCGCGATGACCTCGGTCAAATCGCTCATTTGCTGCATGGTTATTTTCCGCACGTTCATCGCAGCCAGCGCCGTCTTGGCCTTGACATCGAGTTTGCGCGTTTTGGTTTCGATGTTAAGTGTGTCGGCTTTAAGGCGGATGCGCTCGCACACGGAATCCGGATCATTTTCCAGAGTATAATCAAACTCGATAAACGCGATAATTGGTTTGTGTATGTGAACGACACAGCGGATGTGGGCCTCAAAATTCTCGATTTCAATGTCCATGGTGACGACATTATGCACCATGCCAACATTGACACCGGCAAAGGTCTGCTGGGCAAACGACCAGTAAATGATGCCGCGTAGAACCAGCTCGAACTCTTCCACCGTCAATATTTCGTCAAATTCGCCGTATTGCGTCAGGGCGGCAGCAATTCGCTGTTCAACCGGAAGCGTTGAATAGTAGCGAGCTGTGGTGAGTTCGATTTGTTGTCGTACGAACTCATCTATCGAATCGGGCATGCGCTCTGTCCCCACTGAATTCATGACAAACTGCATTGGTGCAGTGCGTCATAATTACATCTAGTGTACCCAATTCGGCCGAAAATGGGTACTACTTGCCCAACCCCACGTGACATTCATTTGTGCAGTTTGTGACAAAGTCATGCCTACAATCGTCCGACAGTAAACAGCCAGTAATCCTGTGAAACGGTCTGCATACCCAGCCGGTTCAATGCTGCCAGTAGTTGAGCGCGGTGGTCTGTTCCATGATTGAGTACATGAAAAAGCACTTGCCACACCGGCATACCGTTGTCAATCGGCCGAATCAGATCGCTGTCGGTTAGCGCCTCCATATATGTATGCATTTCGATCTCTACCTGATCCCAGGTTGAGCGTACTTTCGCTTTCGTGCCAAAATAGACAGGATTGAGAAGGCCGGGCACTTGCTCACCACGCAAGGCATGAAACCAGCGGGAATCTACGTTGAGCATGTGTACGGTCTGATTGCGTACCGAACCGACAGAGTAGCCCACTTTTTCGCGAAACTGTCGGTCGGAAAGCTTCATAACGCAATCCAACCACACCTTGCGATTGACTGCAAAATGGTATGCGTACAGTTGCCGAAACATCTCTGCGTTCATCTTCACTTCTCCATGTCATAATGTGTCAGAGTATACCAAAAACCGCTTGCTCAAATGCGTAGCCGCGTTACAATCGCCCACATGCAATCATTTGACGGAAAAATCGCGCTTGTCACCGGTTCCGGACGCGGTATCGGTCGCGCCATTGCGCTCAAATTAGCGTCTGCCGGATGTGATATCGTCGTCAACTTCTTCCGCAATCGCGATCCGGCTGAAGCAACTGCGGACGAAATACGCGCATTGGGGCGACGTGCGTTTGTCGTCAAAGCTAATGTCGGTGATCTCGATGAGCTTGAAGCGCTCTTTACCGCAACTGAGGCTGAATTTGGCGGTCTCGACATCCTGATTCACAACGCAGCATCAGGTTACAATCGTCCGGCCATGCAGCAAAAGCCACGCGGCTGGGATTGGACGATGAATATCAATGCCCGTTCGCTGCTGTTTGGGGCGCAGCACGCAGCCAGATTGATGGCATTGCGCGGTGGTGGTGCTATTGTGGCGCTTTCCAGCCTCGGTTCAATACGGGTTATACCTGATTATGTTTCTGTGGGTGCATCCAAAGCAGCTATCGAGGCACTTGTGCGTTATTTAGGCGTAGAATTGGCAGCGCAAGGCATCGTCGTCAACGCTGTGTCACCCGGCATTGTCGCCACCGATGCGCTGACGAAATTTGCCGCTTTCCGCGATGCGGCAGGCCAGGTTGATGTTTTGGATGAAATGGCACGGCGCACACCAGCCGGACGCCTGGTTACGCCGGCAGAGGTCGCTGATGTTGTCATGTTTTTGTGTTCGCCACAGGCGAGCATGATTGTTGGTCAAACAATCGTTATTGATGGCGGCGAATCGCTGTTTTGGCAACGAGAAACCGAACGATGAGGAAAAAGGATGATGGGTGAACGGAGCAAGTCGCAAACATTGATCAAAGTTCTGCCATTTGTCGCAGGTGCTACAGCAGCAGCGTATGTTACCAAACGCAACGGTGAAGAGTGGATGCGAGCTGGATTGCTCTATTTAAGCCACGCAGTTTGGGCCAAGGAGACGATCAGTGCACTGCCACCGGCGCGCATTGTCGCAGCCCGCTTTGTGGCCGGTGAGACGATTGAGGAGGCGATGGATGTAACGCGCACGCTGAATGCGAAAGGGATGCGTGTTTCGCTGGATTATTTGGGCGAAAGTGTCAATGATTCGGCCGAAGCCATTGCCGCCAAAGATGAAATCCTCAAAACACTCGATGCCATTGCCAAATCAGAAGGGGTTACTTCTAATGTCAGCGTCAAATTGACGCAATTGGGTCTCGCTATCTCGCCTGACCTAGCCTACGATAACATGCGTCAAATTCTCGAGCGCGCGCGCGAATACGATAACTGGGTGCGCATTGATATGGAAGACACGCCTACTACGGATATTACGCTTGATATTTTCCGTCGCTTGCGCGATGAAGACCATTTCGACAACAGTGGTGTCGTGATTCAATCTTATCTCTACCGCAGTGAAGCCGATATCAAGCAACTGATTGAGGAGGGCGCGCGCGTCCGTCTCTGCAAGGGTGCCTATCTGGAGCCGGAAAGAGTCGCTTTTCCCGAAAAGGCTGCTGTTGACAACAATTTTGTCAATTTGATGCAACTGTTGCTCAGTAAAAAAGCACGCGCCAATGGCGTGCGGGCCGGCATCGCCACCCACGACGATGAGATGATTCGCAAGACGATAGCGTATGTAAAAAGGCATGGCATTTCGGCCGAAGCGTTTGAGTTTCAGATGCTCTACGGTATCCGCCGCGAGCGGCAGGAACAGCTCGTAGCTGACGGCTACAATGTCCGCGTTTACGTCCCGTTTGGCACAGCTTGGTATGCATACTTTATGCGGCGCCTTGCCGAGCGTCCGGCCAATCTCTGGTTCTTTGTCAGTAATTTTTTCAGGAGATAAAGAAGCTAACAGCTATTAGCTGGCAGCTATCAGCTATCAGTCCATGACTACCATTACCGAATCCACCACTATCTCCGGCGTATACGTCGTCCAATTACAGTCGTTTGGCGATGATCGCGGCAGTTTTCGCGAGTTTTTCCGCAAAGAATGGTTTCCCCAGCGCAGTTGGGACGATCTTCAAACCAATTGCTCACATTCCAAAGCAGGCGTATTGCGCGGCCTGCACTACCATTTTCATCAAGTCGATTATTGGTTTGTGCCTAAAGGTACGATTCGTGCCGCCCTTTTTGATATGCGACCCAGTTCACCGACGTTCATGGCGACACAGACGGTAGACATGGGTGAGGAAAATGAACGCGGTCTATTCATTCCTATTGGCGTAGCACATGGGTTTGCAACGTTGACGGATGCGTCGCTGGTCTATGTCGTAGATAACTATTTCGACGGCAGTGACGAATACGGTGTAGCTTGGAATGATCCGGCGTTGGGAATTGACTGGGGATTGACGGAGCCAGTTGTATCGGGTCGCGATCAGAACAATCCACTGTTCAAGGATGTGTTGGAGGAAAATCGGCCGATTTGACCGAGCCGATCAGCTCGATACGACATATATCACCTTTCACTGCGTTATTGCGGTTGGCAATCCAGTCAATTCATGGATTGAGCAGACCGTTTACAGATTGAGAAGTTTGTCTAGCGGTGGAACGAGAATAGGCCACTCTCCATTTTTCTGCAGCCAGGTAATTTCTTTGTCAACGAAATGGTATCCATGGTGATCGCTTTCTGTTATTCCCATGCCCGGCTGGGCGGATTTTGCCTGCAACGCCTGCAAACAACTCGCATATAATGTAAACGGATCGACTGTGCTCAGATGGGTTTCAAATGCGTGTGGATGTTGCGGGTCCCAGTGTGCTCTTTGTTGCGCCAGCAAGATTTCGAGTTCAGTGACAATCCACATGGGTAAATCGTGTTCTGGTGTCACTGGGAAGATCGGCGCATTCGATGTCAAAGCGCAGACGGTTCGATCAATTTCAGTCGCGATTTCCAGTTGCCCACCCAAAGAAAACGCTTCAAATTGCTTTGCATTGCGGTCGGCTGCGTAAATTCTTCCAGCGCAGACATGGTAATGCTTATCCAAAGACCACGGATGATGAACAATGATGTGTTCAATATCGTGACTTGCCGAGACAATCTGAAATTTGGCGTTTTGCGGATCGAAATGCCGATAAGTTGGTTTTGCCGGAATAATGACATCTAGTCGCGGGAAGCCGATATGATCTGGTTGCTCACGCGGAAAGAAGATGTAACCGAGATCAGGGTCATGGTTCAAGTCTGGCATGAGGTCTCCTCTGTGGTGCTGCGTTAACCTGGCTTTTCTGTTGCGAGGTGAAAGACGGCTTTGACCATGATAACGCACACCGATTTGCTGAAGCGTTACAAAACATCGTACTGTTTATGATCGCACAGTTCTGACTTTAAGCAAACGGATTGATTGGGCCGAAGTCGCGTATTTGAGCAACTTGCACGCATTGTACGAACTGATCTTGACAACGGGAATCGGCCGAAATCAGATCTGTCAGTCTGTAAGTAGTCTCGACTGTGTTTGAAGTTACCGGTTTAGCGGCCGTTCAACGTTGATGAGCCGTAGGGCAAGAACCCCCTACGCGCGTCCTGCACGACTATGCCTTGGCTGTAGTCCGTGTGCTATAATTCCCAGTCGATTTTTACCAGCAAATGTTGGCTGGTTTGATGGGCTGGTGATTGGATGGTAACCCAACGACCCAACTGTCCAACTACCCAACTATCCAACTAATCTATGCCCGATGCCGAGAGCCTGCGTCGCTCAATTCTGGCGCAAGTAGCCGAATACTATGAAGTCGCTCATGCCAACCAGCCTTTTGTGCCGGGTGAGAGCCGCGTGCAATATGCCGGACGCGTATTCAACGCGCACGAAATGCAGAACATGGTCGGTGCCGTGCTCGATTTTTGGTTGACAGCCGGGCCGTGGGCGCAGCAATTTGAACGCGATTTGGGCAGTTTTCTCGGCGTGCGCGAAGTGTTGCCGGTTAACAGTGGATCGTCTGCCAATTTGGTGATGATGACGACTCTGCTTTCCAGGCAAATCAACAATCCGCTTGTCGCCGGTGACGAAGTCATTGTGCCCGCTACCAGTTTTCCGACAACGGTCAACCCGATCATCCAGAATGGTCTGGTACCTGTGTTCGTTGACAGCAATCCGTCTGATCTTAACTTGAACGTCGATCAGTTGGAAGAAGCATGGTCACCGCGCACACGGGCTCTCTTCTTTGCGCATACTCTGGGTAATCCGGCTGACATGGACGCTGTCATGGCGTTTGTCACTAAGCATGACCTGTATTTGCTGGAAGATACATGTGACGCGCTTGGCTCAAAGTGGGACGGCAAGATGCTGGGCACGTTTGGTGTTATGGCGTCACTTAGTTGCTATCCGGCGCATCATATCACGATGGGCGAAGGTGGGGCTGTGTTCACGAATCGGCCGAAAATTGCCAAAATCGCCCGCGCCGTCCGTGATTGGGGCCGCGACTGTTGGTGCGGTTACGACAGTCCGTTCAATGGCAAATGCGGCATTCGCTTCGACCGCGAAGTACCCGGCATTCCCGGTTACTACGACCACAAATATCTCTACTCCGAAATCGGTTACAATCTCAAAATCACCGATCCGCAAGCGGCAATGGGCGTCGCCCAACTTGCGAAATTGCCCGATTTCATCGCTACCCGCAAGCGCAATTTTGCTTACTTGTACGATGGTTTGAAGCAATACAGCGAATTCATCCAAATGCCGGAATGGTCATCTAAAGCGGATGTGTCGTGGTTCTCATTCCCGATGATTGTGCGTGCCTCAGCGCCGTTTATGCGCCATGAATTGACGCGTTTTCTGGAACAAAATAAGGTGGAAACGCGCCTCATTTTTGCCGGTAATATCACGCGACAGCCGGCTTACGAACACGTCAACTTCCGCGTTGTCGGCGACTTGTCAGGAGCAGACGACATTATGCGGGGCGGTTTTTTTGTCGGCGTGTATCCCGGCCTTGACACACCACAGCTCGATTACATCCTGGACACCTTCAAGCGATTTTTCGGCCGATTATGAAATTATTGAAAATAGTAAAGGATAACGAGGCGTGAACCTTGTAATCCATCATCTTCAGTACAGGACTTCATGCGCTATAATTGGCGGTCGGTTTGTTTGCGGTGAGGAGAACACGGGTCTATGAAATTGTCGGTCATCATCTGTTGCTATAACGAGCGCGCTACCATCATGGACGTGATCGAAAAGACGCAAGACGTCAATCTCGGCCCTGAATGGGAGCGTGAAATCCTTGTCGTCGATAATTGTTCGACCGACGGTACGCAAGAAATATTGCAACAGATCGACGACGACGAAATTACTGTCATCTATCACGCGCAAAACATGGGCAAAGGCATGTCGATTCGCACCGGCATCGCCCACATGACCGGTGATTACATGCTGATTCAAGATGCTGATCTCGAATACGATCCGGCCGAACATGTCCGTTTTTGTGCTTACGCTGCAGAACATTACCCGGCGGCGTTGTTCGGATCACGTGTCCTTGACGGTGAGATTCGCACCGAATATTGGCGCACGTTTTTTGGCAATCGCGTCCTGACTGAATTGACCAATCTGCTGTTTGATGGCAACTTGACTGATGTGGCCACTGCGACGAAGATGGTGCGTGGCGATTTGATCAAGGCGCTCAATCTGACAACGACTGATTTCAATCTCGATTTTGAACTGCCGAACAAGATTTTGCTTTCCGGCAATCAGATCGATGAAATTCCCATCAGTTACAATCCACGGACGTATGAAGAAGGTAAAAAGATCAAGGCGATTGATGGTTTGCGTGCCATCATGACGATGTTGCGTGATAGGCTTGGCTTTTCATCTGTTTTTTCGAATGTAGCGGAATGGGATTCGGCCGAAATCATCGATCTCGAAACCGAAAAACCTATTCATATCCCGGGCGCAGAATCATTATTTTGAGGCATTATTTCTATGAAAGTAGTTATCACAGGGTCTATTGCCTACGACTATCTCATGTCGTTTCCGGGCAAAATCAGCGACCAGTTTATCGAAGGCGCAATCGAACATGTCAGCTTGAGCTTTCTCGTCGATTCGATGAAACGCCAGCGCGGCGGTACGGCCACCAATATTGCGTTTACGATGGGTTTGCTCGGTGGCAATCCGCATGTACTGGCAACTGCCGGAATCGACTTCGGTGATTATCGTACATGGCTTGAAAGCCACGGTGTCAACACAGACGCCATTATCGAAATTGAAGACGAGTTTTGCGCCAGCTTTTTCTGCACCACTGACACGTCACAAAACCAGATCGCGTCGTTTTATCCCGGCGCCATGGGCCATGCCGCGATGCTTTCGATCGCTGAATTAGCGCCGGATGCTGATCTGGTCATCGTCTCACCAACTGCGCCCGATGCGATGGAAAAGTACGCGCAAGAATGTCGTGACCACAGCATTGACTTTATTTTTGATCCCAGCCAGCAGACGATCCGTTTCAACGGTGACCAACTGCTGCACGGGCTGGACGGCAGTCGCTTGTTGACCGTCAACGAGTACGAGTTTGGCCTGATCATGGATAAAACCGGTTTGTCTGAAGCAGAGATTCTCGGCCGAACAAAAGGTGTCCTGATCACCAAAGGCAGCAAAGGCTCGCTCTTGCGCATAGACGGCGAAGAACATTTCATCCCAACGGTGACGCCTTACAAGGTGGTTGAGCCGACGGGAGCTGGTGATGCATTTCGGGCCGGGTTGATGCGGGGCATGCAGCTCGGTTTACCGTGGTCGATTTGTGGGCGTATGGGCGCGCTGGCCGCAACCTATGTGTTGGAGAGTTTCGGCACGCAAAATCACAAATATGATTCGGCCGAATTTGTCACACGCTACCGCCACAACTTCGACGACCAAGGCGCTCTGGATACCCTCCTCAAACCAACCAACTAACCACCTATCAAACGAACTTTATTCCAAGGAGAACAAATAAAAATGGATTACGATATTCGCGACATCGATCTCGCCACCGGCGGGCGTCATCGCATCGACTGGGCCAATCAGGAAATGGCCGTGCTCAAGAGCATTCACGACGAATTCGAAGCGTCTAAACCGCTACAGGGAATTCGCATCGGTGCGACCATGCACGTCACAACCGAAACCGCTAACCTCATGCGCGCCTTGCAAGCCGGTGGCGCAGACATCGTCATCAGTGCCAGCAATCCGCTAAGTACACAAGATGATGTTGCTGCATCCCTCGTCGCTCACAACGAAATCCCTGTGTTTGCCATCAAAGGTGAAGACAGCGAAACATATTACAATCATATCAACGCCGTCCTCGACCACAAGCCACACATTATCATGGACGATGGCGCCGACTTGTGCAGTGTTTTACACAAAGAGCGCCAGGATCAAATTCCGCAGATGATCGGCGGTACAGAAGAGACGACAACGGGCGTTATTCGCTTGCGTGCGATGGCTGCTGATGGAGCACTTAAATTCCCTGTTATTGCCGCCAACGACGCGATGACCAAGCATCTGTTCGACAACCGCTACGGAACCGGCCAATCGACTATGGACGGCATTATTCGTGCCACCAACTACCTGATTGCAGGGCGTACAGTTGTCGTTGCCGGTTATGGTTGGTGCAGCCGCGGTATTGCTATGCGTGCCTCTGGTTTGGGTGGCAACGTCATTGTCACCGAGGTCGATCCCCTCAAGGCACTCGAAGCAGTCATGGACGGTTTCCGTGTGATGCCGATGGAAAAAGCTGCCCCAATCGGCGACATCTTCGTGACAGCCACAGGTGATATCAACGTTGTCGACAAGCAACATTTTGAAATTATGAAAGACGGTGCACTTGTCGCCAATTCCGGTCACTTCGATGTCGAAATCAACATTCCATCTTTGGCTGCGATGTCCATCGACGGCGCACGACGTGTCCGTCCTTTTGTCGATCAGTACGCATTGCGCGATGGTCGCAAGATCAACGTGCTGGGTGAAGGTCGTTTGATCAACCTTGCCGCTGCAGAAGGTCATCCGGCTGCCGTGATGGACATGAGTTTTGCCGGCCAGGCATTGGCTGCGACCTACTTGATTGACAACCGCGCAAATTTGGAAAATACGGTATACGTTGTTCCGGAAGAAGTCGACCAGCGCATTGCCAGTCTCAAGCTGCAGTCCATGGGTATTGCGATTGATGTCCTGACTGACCAACAAGCTGCTTATCTCAATTCTTGGGAACACGGCTCTTAATGTGACTTCGAGATGGGGAGATACGGTGACGCGACGATAGCTCGCTCCATGACCGTATCTCCCCCGTCGCGTCATCACCGCGTCACAATGTCTTTCTCCCCTCGCGACCACGCTGAATCAGATGGTCGTGTCAAATTGGCACGGACAATAACCCATATTATCAGTCCGCCAACGATGTTTGCTGCGCTTGGATGGGCCATTGCTTTCTATGCTTATCCTACATTTGTTGCAGGAGTATTGTGGGGTGCGCTGCATGGACTGCTCATCTCACTGTTGCCGATTTTGTATGTAGTGTGGCTGCTGCAAACGGGGCGCATTACGGATATTTCGATGACGCGCAAGGAGCGTCGTATTCCGTATTTTGTGGGTGCGGGATTTGCATTGTTTGCGTTTGTGTTGTTTGCTGTGCTCGATCAGCCAGATGTAATGCGCTGCTTGATTCTGTTTGAGTTTCTGGCGCTGTTGATCATGGGAATCATCAATATCTGGTGGCAAATCAGCAATCATGCGACATCGGTCACAGGGATGGTTTTGATTTCGGGGGCTGTGTTTGGCAGTACGGTTTTCTGGCTGATGTCGCCCTTGATCTTGATTGTTTGTGGGCTGCGCTACTATCTGAAACGGCACACGGTTGCGCAACTGCTGGGGGGCGTTGCGTTGGCGACGATGCTGGTGTTGGGTTTACAGGTGGCGGGGTGTTTTTAAGGTGTTAGCTGGGCAGACGCCCGGAGAAAAATCGTCCGGGCTACAGAATTGCGCCCGATGAATCGGGCTTGCGCTGGACTAGTCGATTTGCAGTGTGGCAAGCCGGTCGAAGCAGCCGCTCCAGCCTTGTTCGTGGTTTTCCAGGGCTTGCTGGTCGCTAAAGCGCTCGTGGATGAGGGTTAGTTCGGTGGTTTCGGCCGATAAGTCACTCAAGTCCACCGTCACCAGCGTCTCAATGGATTCATCACCGGCAACCCACCGCCATGTAAAAACGAGTCGTGACGGTGGTGTAACCTCGTGATATGTGCCGGCAACGACATACGGGTCGCCTTCAGCAGGCAGCATGGCGACTTGCCACGTGCCATTCGCCATTGCTGCGCTGTGCGCTTTGATGCCCCAGGCAGGATTAGGGCAATACCATTGCTGCATCAGGGTTGGCTCAGTCCAGGCGCGAAAGATGAATTCGCGCGGCGCATTGAAAGTGCGGTGTAGTTTGAGAGTGAAGGCTGTAGGGTCAGTTGACATCGCGTTCTCCGGAACAGGTTTATTGAATGGTGCACAAGCGTTGCCCCTTTGTCAAGCGTTTGCTCAGTTGTGATAAGATTAGGCCGTTATGTTTGAACAAGATCGATTTGTTGTCCGCCTTCAGCAACGCGTGATGCGCGAAGCTGATATTCAGGTGTGTTGTTTGAGTGGCAGTTTCGGCCGAAATACGGCCGATCCCTATTCTGACGTCGATATTGTGCTCGTCTTCGACAGCGACGAGGCGCGTGAACGTGCCTGGGCTAACCGGCGCGACTTCACCCATTCCGTACTCGCCTACGTGCCCGCCAAATCGTTTGATGCCGCGCATATTCGGCCCTATTTTCATATTGTTCTGTTCAGCAACGGCACGAAAGCTGATTTTCGCTATGAAACGGCGGCATCATTGCAGCCCAACGGATGGGATAGTGAGTTGAAGATTCTCAAAGATACATCCAATTGGGCTGCCGGTTTTCTGCAAGCGGCAGCCGGCATGGGCAAGACACAGCCGGTAATCAGTGGCCGTGATTTGACGGCGCTGGACGAGCGATTCTGGGTCATGTTTTGGGATGTTTATCGACAGGTTCGGCGCGGCGATACAGTCAAGCCATTTGGTGAATATCTGAACCTGTTGGCGGCGACGTTGCCGACCCTGATGCAATTATTGCCGCCGGATGATGCCGCACATCGCGAACTGGTTAATTTGCGTTATACGCTTGAAGCGGATGCCACACTGGAGCATATGCGCCGGTTGTTGTCGGCTTATCAGTTGGCTCGGACTGCTGTTGTCAATCGCTACCGCATCGCCTACATCGCCGACGGCGCATTTGAACGCAGTGTTGAGCGGGCCATGGCAAAATAAGGGTGAGCAGACATCCGATTTCACCGAAAAATCGGATGTCTTGCCTGATGTTATTTCCTGAAAACAGCCGGCAGATAAGCGTGATATGTTACGGTAACAGTTGCTGAATCTGTCGCCGTTGCTGTGTGAACCGGGCCTGGATTGTAAGCTGTCCACGTCGCTGTATTTACCGTTGTGGCTGACAACGTCTGGCTAAATGTCAGGCCCCCAATATCGGCCGAATTGATGCGTTGTCCCGGCCCCAGCGGTAGCGGAAAAGCTGTCAGCAACGCGCCGAATGCGCTGTCATCCAAATCGTGCAGCGTCAGTGTGTAATTGCCCGTATTCTCAACGGTGAAGCAGTAGTAAACCGGTGTGTCCGGGCCAACTTCGATTGAACTGGTTGTGGCACACGTGTCAGCATCTGTGCCGACGGTTTTGGTCAACTCAATAGCAGGCATGATTGGGGCAATGGTCACTGTAGCGACGGCAGTCGCATCGGCCGAACCGAATGTACTCGACACGGTCCATGTTGCCGTGTTGACCGTCATATTCGTCAGCGTAGCGCTGAACTCCAGGCCGGCACTGACCGTGTCGACAGACGCTCCTGGCCCCAGATCATACGCCAAATCGGTAAACAGATTGCCCAGTTCCGAGTCATCGAGTGTGTGTAGCGGCAGCGTGACATTGCCTGTATTTTCAACCGTATAGCAATAGTAAACCGTGCCACCGTAAGGGGGTAATTCAAAATTGTCGGTACCGGCACAGACATCGGCTTCGTCGCCGACGGTCTTGGTCAGCACAATTGATGGCATGCCGATTTCAACTGTAGCCAGAGCCGTGGCCGAAATGACATCAGTTGGGCCGGCATTGTATGCTGTCCACGTCGCCGAATTGACGGTATCGGTAACAATGGTCGTGCTGCCCGTTACGGTGTAAATGGTTGCACCTGGTCCTAAAGCAAAGCTGTATCCGGATAGCAGCGTACCCAGTTCGCTGTCATCGAGATCGTGGACGGTACGCGTCATAAAGGAGTTGTTGGTGACGGTGTAGCAGTAGTACACATCGGTTCCCGGCGTGACGATGACGGTCGATTTGGTCGCGCATATGCCGGGTGATAGCCCGACCGTTTTCTGCAGTTCGAGCGGCGGGACGACTGTGATGTCAATGCTGTCCATCGCTGTGTTGACGTTGCTGGGGCCGGATTGATACGCCGTCCAGGTAGCCGATGTCGTCGTATCGGCCGAAATGGTCGCCGTTGGTGCATAGCCTAACGTTACACTGTCAACCGAATCGCCGGGCCCCAGCATAACCGGTACGTTTTCAAACAGCAGACCAAACTGGCTGTCCGACAGTGCGTGCAAGGGCAGGGTGAGCGTTCCGATGTTCGCTACCGTATAGCAGTATGTAACCACTGTGCCGGGCACGACTACCAATGACTCGCTGGCTGCGCAAGAGCCGGGTGTGACACCGGCTGTAATCGTCAGCGTAATCTGCGATGGCCCTTGTTCTTCTGGCCCGTTGGTGGCAGTAACGACAAGCGTGAACAGAGTCAGGCCCAGAACCATTGCTAAAAGTAATCCTAACAATCGTGGGACACGCATATGAAACTCCTTATTCTTCAGTTGCTGCATACAAGTGAGGCAGCACAACAGAATGGCAAAATGGTCAACGCTGCGATCATCGTAGCATAAACGCAACGTGAAAATCAATAGATTAAGGCAGTGACAGGGTGAAAAATGCGTGAGAAGTTTGTTCTGGAAGCAGTTGTCGGAGCAGTAAATCGCGCTCTGCACCGGTTTTAGCCTGGATCAGGCGAGAAAGATGTTCAGGTTCGATTGCGGTATGACGAAAATATTGTTTGAGATATTTGCGAAACAAAATCGTGCCGCGTTCGCCGTAATAGGCGTTCATGGCTGTCGCGTGTTCCAGGATTGTCGTCACCAACTCATGCTGCGTATCGGAAGTTAGTTCGCGCCGTGCAAACAGCCAGGGATTGCCGATAGCACCACGCCCAATCATGACGGCGTCACACCCCGTCTGGTCTAGCATGCGGTCGATATCTGCAGCAGAAGTGATGTCGCCGTTGCCGATTACAGGGATGTTGACTGTCTGCTTTAGTGCGGCAATGGCATCCCAATCGGCCGAACCGCCATATTTCTGTTCTTTTGTGCGGGGATGAATAGCGATCGCTGCACAGCCGTTATCTTGCAGAATTCGGCCGATTTCCAGGTAATTCTCATTGCCTTCCCAGCCCGACCTGATCTTGGCCGTCACCGGCACGGAGAGATTGTCAGTCAGCAGCCGCATCGTTTTCGCCACCAGCGCCGGATTGCGCATCATGGCAACCCCGGCACCTCGTCCGCTGACCTTGTGCGTCGAGCACCCCATGTTGATGTCGATGATATCCGGTCCAAGCTCCTCAATGCGTTGTGCTGCTTGCAGAATTAACCCGGCATCATTGCCGAATATCTGGAACACCATCGGCCGATCTTCCGGCGTAAAATCGAGCAATTGCCATGCAGGTCCGGTTCGCTTTTTGCCGAGCAGTTCTTCGGCGGCGACAAATTCTGTGTAATTCATCGCCGAGCCAAATGAACGGCACAATGCCCGGTGCGGTACATCAGCATAGCCCGCCATGGGAGCCAGAATGACATCGCCGTATACCGGCACGTCGCGGATCGAGAAGGTTGGGTTTACGCGCATCTCGTTGTCAGACTATCTGGCCGCGTTTGACCACGGTCTGTACGCGGTTGCCACCGATTTGATACGCCAGATGGCGATAATCGGCCGAATCCAGGATGAGTAGATCGGCTTGTTTACCCGGTTCGAGTGAACCGAGCCGGTCGCCCACGTTGAGTGCATACGCAGCATTGATCGTACACGCCGCCAATGCTTCGGCCGGTGTCAAGCGCATGTAACGACACGCCACGCCCATCACGAACGGCAGTGACAGGCACGGTGCTGAACCGGGGTTGAGGTCGGTTGCCAGCGCCACGGCAGCCCCGGCGTCGATCAACGCGCGCCCGTCGGCAAATTCTGTCAGTCCGAGGTTGAAATTGACAGCAGGCAGCAGCACGGCGACGGTGTTGGAGGCTGCCATTCGGCCGATAGCAGCGCCGCGCGTCACCTCGAGATGATCGGCCGATGTTGCTCCCAGTTCAAGCGCCAGCGGTAGACCGCCGAGCGCGTTGAATTGGTCGACATGAATCTTGACGCCCATGCAGGCCGCTTGACCGGCGCGCAGTATTCGTTGTGTCTGCAGTACATCAAACGCATGATCTTCGCAAAACACATCGATGAAAAGCGGGCTACCGTCTGCAGCAAACTGACTTTGGGCAAACCAATCTGTTACTGCTGGAATCATCTCGTCGACTACAAGATCAACATACCCATCACCGTTGCCTTTGTACTCTGGCGGGACCGTGTGTGCACCGAGGAAGGTGGGGATGATTTCGGCCGAAACGACGCTGTTCAGCCGCTCCATCACGCGCATCATTTTTAGCTCAGTTGCCAGATTGAGACCGTATCCCGACTTGATTTCGACTGTCGTCGTTCCCAGGTGAAGCATCTCGTCCAGCCGTTTTTGCGCTGCGGCAGCCAGTTCGTCTTCGTCGGCGTCGCGCGTGTTCTGCATCGTGCTGACGATGCCGCCACCCGCTGCCATAATATCCATGTATGTCGCGCCCTGTATGCGCATCTCAAATTCATGCGCCCGATCGCCGCCGTAGATGGCGTGGGTATGACAATCGATCAGGCCGGGAATAACAGCGTTGCCTTGTGCATCGATTGTTCGTTCGGCCGAATATGCTGCCAGAATATCGGCCGAATCTCCAACCGCCACAATCAACCCATCCTGGATTGCCACTGCCCCGTTTGCCACTGCGCCGAGATTGCCCATGGCCGCGCTGCGCTGTGGGCCGCCGTCTTGTGACGGCATTGCCAGTAGTTGACTGGTGTTGTGGACAATGAGATCAACTTGTTCCATCAGAATCCGCCGCGCTGCCCCGCTTCGGCCGAAGCCAGTTCCGCCAGTGACGCGACTTCACCTTCGAGCGCTTCCAATTCACTCAGCCAGCCAGCAACCAGTTCGCGATTCTTAACGCCGGTCGCATTGATACGCACATTTAGCCCGGCGGCACGGACGGCGGCTTGTGCCATGAATACACCGGCAGCGCCGTCCGTAACGGCGTTGACGTTGCCGATTTTGGCGATCTCCAGCGCCAGACGGGCTGCATCGCGGCTCAATCGTGCCACGCGTAGCGGCACTTCTGCGGCGTGAATGGTGGCGTCCTCAAGCAAGGCGTCTCGCGTTTCGGCCGATTGTAGCTTATCCTTCATCACTGTCATGACCTGCTCAAATGCCGCTGAATCTTCGGCAATGGCATCTGTCAGCCGCTTGCGCAGCACGTCGGCCTGGCTGCGAATCGCTTCGGCCGCATCATGTACATCCTTGTAGCGCTTGCGCCCGGTTGTAAGACCCGCGACCATCTGCGCCAGGGCTGCGCCCAGTGCACCCGCCACGGCTGCGACGGAACCGCCCCCTGGAGTCGGAGTTGATTTGGCTGTGGCGTCAATGAAATCAAATAGCGTTCCTTCGGTAGCCGGTGTGCTCTGCAAATGGTATTCGAGCACCTGTTTTTCATCGAAACCGTCGATCTGCAAATACCATTGCGCCGCATCAATGAGTGCTTGTTGCGGAATCAGGCCAACCAGTTCAGCGTGGGTGATGGTCGTGCCGTAACGCGCCGCTTCGCGTCGAATGGCTTCCTGCACGCGGTGCAGCGGTGACCGTTCGTAGAACTGGAAGTTCATGCTGACCTGTGCCTGTCCTTCGACGAGAAAACCTTTGGCCTGCACGTAGCGGAAACCGCCGCTGAGATTGCGTATGGCGCTGCTGATGGCTTCAGCGATTTCGACGCGATCGGTATTGAGGTAGACGTTGTACGCAATTAGAAATTGACGCACGCCGATGACGGTTGCACCCCAGGGAGCCGCTTCAGCAGGGCCGGCGTCGGGAGCGCGGTCGGGATTTCGACCGATTTCAGCTTTCCACGCTTCATACTCCCCCTTGCGAATATCGGCAAGCAACGTACGCTCCGGTCGTAACGCTGCGGTGCCGTAATAATAGACGGCGATACCCAGTTCGCGCCCGACACGCTCACCCAGGCGATACGCAATCGCCTTACAATCGGCCGTTGTCACACCACTCACCGGGATAAACGGACAGACATCGGTTGCACCAATACGCGGATGCTCACCGCTGTGATAATCGAGATTGATTAGTTTTTGCGCTTCGGCAATACCGCGAAACGCCGCTTCCTCAACGACTTCAGGTGCACCAACCATCGTGATGACGGTGCGGTTGTGGTCCGGATCTGGGCTGACGTCGAGGACGCGTACGCCGTTCACGCTGCGGATGGCGTCGGCGATGGCACCGTATACTTCGGGGCGGCGTCCATCACTGAAATTGGGGACACATTCTACGATCTGTTGCATGCGGAAAGAAGCTCCTGTGCTTCAAGGTTGAAAAGAAGGGATTGTGGATGCCATTGTAAGGATTTTCGGCCGAAAATACACGCTGCCCAACCTTTGCCACGTCACAAGTCACGCAAGTCTCACGAATAGTTTGCCGTATTGAGGGTATTTGTGCCGACTGTGACGCGTCTCCTCAGTCCAGCATCGGAATTTGAATGTCGGTCCTGCGCGCTACTTCAATTGCTTCTTCGTAGCCCGCATCCGCGTGGCGAATGACACCCATAAACGGATCGGCGCGCAACACTCGTTCTACCCGCAGCGCCGCTTCCGGCGTGCCGTCAGCGACAACGACCTGTCCCGCGTGTTGGCTGTACCCAATGCCGACGCCACCGCCATGGTGGAAACTGACCCACGTTGCGCCTTGAACGGCATTTAGCGCAAAATTGAGCAGCGGCCAGTCACTAATCGCGTCCGAACCATCCTTCATCGCTTCCGTTTCGCGATTTGGGCTGGCGACTGAGCCACAGTCGAGGTGGTCGCGTCCAATCGCAATCGGCGCACTGACGACACCGGTCGCCACCAATTCATTGAACTTCAACCCCGCTTTGGCGCGGTCGCCGTAACCCAGCCAGCAGATTCGCGACGGCAATCCCTGAAATTCAACCTGCTCACGCGCCATGCGAATCCAGCGCTGTAGCGGTTCGTCATCGGGAAACAAATCCAGAATTGCTTCGTCGGTGCGGTAGATGTCCTCGGGATCGCCGGAAAGTGCCACCCAGCGAAACGGGCCTTTGCCTTCGCAAAACAATGGTCTGATGTACGCCGGTACAAAACCGGGATAATCGAACGCATCTTTGACACCGTAGTCGTATGCGCGTTGGCGCAAGTTGTTGCCGTAGTCAAAAACGACAGCTCCCGCGCGCTGGAACGCCAGCATCGCTTTGACGTGTTCTGCCATGGCGGCCATTGAACGGTCGGTCAACTCGCGGCGGCCTGCCTCCGTTTCCGTTAGGCGTTGCGCTTCCTCTTCGCTCATGCCGATTGGAATGTATTTGAACGGATCGTGTGCCGAGGTCTGATCGGTCACCACATCGGGAACGACGCCCAGTGCAACCAGTTTGGGCAGGATTTCGGCCGCATTGCCCAGCAGACCGACACTGAGCGGTTGTTCATGCGCTACTGCTTCTTCGACCCATGTCATCGCTTCTTCCAGGTTATCGGTCGCGCGGTCGAGGTAGCGGTCGTGTAAACGCCGCTCAATACGCCATTGCGCCACTTCGACGACCAGAGCGACACCTTCGTTCATCGTCACGGCCAGCGGCTGGGCACCGCCCATTTCACCAAGTCCGGCGGTGAGTGTAAATTTCCCCTTGAGGCTGCCCCATCCTTGTTGTTTGGCCAATGATGCCAGCGTTTCGTACGTGCCCTGCAAAATACCTTGTGTACCGATATAGATCCAACTTCCTGCTGTCATCTGGCCGTACATAATCAATCCTTCGCGTTCCCATTTGTCGAAGTTTTCCTGTGTTGCCCAGTGCGGCACGATGTTGCTGTTGGCGATGATGACACGTGGTGCATCGAGGTGGGTGCGGATGATGCCGACGGGTTTGCCGGATTGAACGAGGAGTGTTTCATCTATTTCCATCGTGCGCAGCGCGTGGAGAATGGCGTCGAAACTTTCCCAATTGCGTGCTGCTTTGCCGCGACCGCCATATACGACGAGTTTATCGGGTTCACCGGCGACTTCGGGTTCGAGGTTGTGCTGGATCATGCGGTAGGGTGCTTCGAGCATCCAGTTTTTGCAGGTTAATTGTGTGCCGCGCGGGGCGCGGACAGTGCGGGTATGTGGTTGGGACATTTGAACCTCCGGGGATTGAATGCAGGTTGTTAGCCGTGTTGTTAGGCCATCGCAAGAAATGGCCGGCCCACAGCCTGTTTATTGAATTGTAACGCGTTCTTGATGCCGTCGCATCGGCCGATTGTTATGTTTTCCTCACGCTATTCCGCGATATAATGGCACTATGAATCCACTCCTGATTGATGGCACACAGTTGAAGGTCGACGATGTGGTTGCGGTTGCCAATGGACGCTCGGTGGCGCTGGATCCGGCGACATTGCCGCGCATTATGCAGTCGCGCCAGGCGGTGGAGGCGCTGGTAGCACGCGACGAGGTAGCATACGGGATTACGACAGGATTCGGCCGATTTAAGGACAAAATCATTTCGGCCGAACAAACGCGACAACTACAACTCAACCTGGTCCGTTCACATGCCGCTGGAACCGGCCCCGATCTGCCGGAAAGCGTTGTCCGCGCCATGCTGCTCGTCCGCGCCAACACACTGGCTCGTGGCTATTCCGGCGTACGACCGGTCGTTGTCCAGACGTTGATAGACGTGCTCAATGCGGGCATTCATCCCTGCGTACCATCGCAGGGTTCTCTCGGCGCAAGCGGTGACCTGGCGCAGTTGGCGCATCTGGCCCTGGCTTTAATTGGCGAAGGGGAAGTCGATCATCGCGGGCAGGTGATTTCGGCCGAATACGCGTTGCGTCGCGCTGGTATCAAACCGCTGGAACTGCAAGCCAAAGAAGGGTTGGCACTGCTCAACGGCACGGCGATGATGGTGGGCATGGGCGCGTTGCTGGTCAGGCGAGCAATCAATCTGGCATTTTCGGCCGATATTGCTGCATGTATGTCGCTCGAAGCACTCAATGGCACCGATCAGGCATACGATCCGCGTGTGCATGCACTGCGTCCGCATCCACGCCAGATCGATTGCGCTACCTGGCTGATGCGTCTGCTGCAGGGCAGCACCATGCTACGCGGCGCCGGTTCAAACAACGTACAGGATCCGTACACACTGCGCTGCGTGCCGCAAGTTCACGGTGCGTGTCGCGATGCCATTGCCTATGCCCAATGGGTCATAGACATTGAGCTAAACTCTGTCAACGATAACCCGATCATTTTTATCGATAATGAAACGGGCGAACCAGACGTGATTTCGGCCGGGAATTTTCACGGTGAGCCGATTGCGCTGGCGATGGATTATATGAAGCTGGCACTCACGGAAATCGGCAACATGAGCGAACGTCGCATTGCGCAACTGGTCGATGCCAACAGCAACGGCGGTGTATTGCCCATGTTTTTAACGAAAGGGGGCGGACTGGAAAGCGGCTTCATGATTGCGCAGTACACGGCGGCGGCGCTGGCGTCAGAGAACAAGGTGTTGGCGCATCCGGCGAGTGCGGACACCATTCCCAGCAGCGCCAATATTGAGGATCATGTCAGTATGGGGGCGACGGCGGTGCGGCAGACCGAGCAGATATTGACACACGTCGAGACGATTGTGGGTATCGAGATGATGGCAGCGGCACAGGGCATTGATTTGCGGCGAGAAGGGAACTCGGCCGAACCCGGACTGGGAACGCGCACCGCCTGCGATATTATCCGCAAACGCGTCCCGTTTATCACAGGCGATGTCATTCTTGCACCCTACATCGAGCAAATGCGCCGTCTCGTTCACAATGGTCGCATCAAAGACGCCGTCGATGCCGCGTTAGGCGAATAAGCACTGTTTTAGGGAATCCATTTGATGTCCCGGAAATCGGGCTTGCGTTTCTCCAGAAAAGCGTTGCGACCCTCTTTGGCTTCATCAGTCATATAGGCCAGACGCGTCGCTTCACCGGCAAATACCTGCTGGCCGACCATGCCGTCATCGGTGAGGTTCAGGGCGAATTTGAGCATCTTGATCGAAGTCGGCGATTTGCCCAGAATTTCCTGCGCCCATTCGTAAGCCGTATCTTCCAGTTCAGCGTGGGGGATAACGGCATTGACCATGCCCATCTCGTAAGCTTCTTGGGCCGAATAGTTGCGACCGAGAAAGAAAATCTCGCGTGCCCGCTTCTGCCCGACCATTTTTGCCAGGTATGCGGAGCCGTAGCCGCCGTCGAAGCTGGTCACGTCGGCATCGGTTTGCTTGAAGATGGCGTGTTCCTGGCTGGCGAGGGTGAGATCGCAGACGACGTGCAGGCTATGGCCGCCGCCCACCGCCCAGCCGGGCACGACGGCGATGACGACTTTGGGCATAAACCGGATCAGACGCTGCACTTCAAGAATGTTAAGGCGGGGCATGCCGTCTTCGTCGACGTAGCCCTGGTGACCCCGCGCCCGTTGGTCACCACCGCTGCAAAATGAATAGACGCCGTCTTTGGTCGACGGCCCTTCGGCCGATAGCAGTACGACACCGATGGATGTGTCCTCACGGGCATCGACAAATGCTGCGAAAAGTTCTCCGACCGTTTTCGGCCGAAATGCATTGCGTACATTCGGCCGATTGAACGCGATCCGCGCGACGCCATTTGACTTTTTGTAAGTAATGTCTTCGTATTCTTTGACTGTAACCCAGTTTGCTTTGCTCATATGTCTATTTTACCGTGGAAGTTGTGTGAGAAAAATGTCCGTCAATTCGTTGTCAGCCGTTGGCGCAGCAACCTCAGTTCCGACTCGCACACACCCGCTTGCAGGAGGTAGCCCGCTGCACCTCCGTACTGCTTGTCTAAAAAGTCGAGCGTCGCCAACATCGTTTCCGGTGCGGTAATTGGTTTGTACCATGGGTCGATTTCTGCTTCGTCGCCAACTTCTGCTACCCATTTGGCATAAAGCGGCCAGAGATTCTTCTGTGTCAACGCGTAATCTGCCGCGATGTCTGCCGCCGCCACACCAACTACGCTCAGCAGTAGTGCGGTTGTGATGCCTGTGCGATCTTTGCCGGCATGGCAATGAATCAAGATGCCACCGGGCCGAGCATGGGCAATTGCCTTGATGGCGGCAGCATTCTCGGCTGCCATCCATTGCAGTGCACCACAGTACAAGTCGGCACGCGTGGCGGCAGCTTTCATTGATCGGCGAAACGCGGGATCGGTACGTTCGACAGGGGTGTTGAGAATGGTCAGGCCATACTCGGTGAATGCATTTCGGCCGAACTCGGTTGGGTGCTCGATCACTTCGTTCGGCCGACGCAGGTCGATAATGGTGCGAATGCCGTAGTCGAGCAGCGCCTGTTGACCGGCAGCGGTTAAACGCGCCGGCAAATCACTGCGTACAATGGCTTGCCAACGGGTCTGAGTGCCGTCAGGCAGCGGCAATCCGCCTAAATCGCGCGCATTATGGCAATTGGGCCAGTTGAGTTTCCGTTTTTCCGGATACATTTTGGATAGAGTCATCTTGGCAGTGGAGCGTCAAAGATCCGGGTCAATCGGTACAAGACCGCGCCTGTCGGCTTCATACCGACCCACGACTTGTGGCGGTGCCAGTCGCAGGAAGAAGCGCACCCCGAGCATGATGAGCGCGATGTCATCAAGCTGCCCTAAAATCGGTATGAAGTCAGGGATCAAATCCAGCGGTGCTAATGTGTAGGCCAGTACCAGTACTGGAACCGCTTTGGCCAGCAGGGACACTTCGCGTTGCTGGAACAACCAGAAGGCCAGTTTCATGTCGCGTACCATACGTTGCAGGAAACTTTCATCTGACAGACGTTGGAGGTCGGCTTCTATAGAGTGTTTGTTTTTGCTCATAATGTGCTGACTTTCGGTATTATCCCGTTGATGCTAGAATGTAGATCATTCTGTGTCAAGTGTGCCACTTTCGGCCGAAAACAGCAAGGAGAGTCTAATCATGTCATATCGAATCATCTGCACCATTGCTGTGATTGGTTTATTTGCTGTTGGTTGTTCATCTCCTACGGAAGATGATTCGGCCGACGTGCAGCCGACCCAGACGATTGTCGAAATCACAGCAACCGCTACACTGACCGTAGAACCTGCTACAGTTGTACCGTCAACAATGGCACCCACTGCAACACGAGATTCCTCATCGACACCCACACCAGCAGAAACACCGACGAAATCACCCGTATTACAAACAGTTGATGCACTAGCAGCCGGTCCTCCCACATCGACATCTACGCCAACTGTTGATCAGGCAGATCTGTTGTCGGCCGAAGAAATCACAGCGGCAGTCCAGCCCCCATATGAATCCTACCGAAAAGCCATGCTTGACAAGGATGCAGATGCAGTATTGGCAGTAGTCAGTAGTGATGTAGTCAAATTCTACGAAGAATTGCGCCAAGCAGCATTGCTTGAAGGTAACATATGGCTACTATTCGAAATGGCGGCACTGCCCAAAGTAGAACTGCTTGCATTGCGGCATGAATTCATGCGCAGCGAGCTTGAACTGCTCACTGGATTAGAGATTTTTGTCCATCAAATAGAGATAGGAGCACCTCTGCTTACAATTGATCCGGTTGATTTTGATCAATTGACCATAGAGTCGACCGCTATAGATCGAGCCATAGCTACAGTCGATTTAGTCGCCGATGTGCAGTTGACATTCGAATTCCAGTTTGAAGATGGTGTCTGGCGCATTGGGTCATCAAACCGATTTGAATTACAAGAAGCTTTGCTTTTTGCTGACGTTGACTCGAGCAGTGAAAATACTAATTTATTCGAAGACAAGAATTCTCTCCTCGCTGAGGTAATGAAAGCGCAATACGGTGACAACTTCAATGATATGTCATTTTACGGTCCTTTGACTTCAACTACACCTACAATAGCAGAGCTAGAATCACTGTTAAAAGATACGGTCAGCGCTTATATGGCGGCTATCAACGCCCAAAATGGTGAGACTGTTGCGTCACTGATTAGTGAAGACACATTGGCGCATTATGAATATCTCAGGCAACTTGCGCTAGAAGCCAGCGCATCAGACTTCACAGATGAACCCATCGTCAACATTTTGCAAGTATTGACCTTGCGCCTAAATCACACCCGAACAGAGCTTGAAAGCCTTGAACCGAAGGATGTTCTTATATCCATTGTCCAATCAGATGTACAAACGATAGAGACATTTGATGTAGATGTCGATCGATTATTGCTTCACCTCATCAGATCGGATAGTGGTTTTGTACAACTGGAAACCGATGATCCAGAGACACCAATAGTCCACCTCTTCGGATTCGGTGAGGTGAATGGCGAGTGGAAACTATTTCTGAGCGATGCCATTGAGCAAGCTAGTGAAGTGACAGATGCAGCGTATGCAGAACAAGGTATGACAGCCGAGTTACTGGTTGAAGCAATTTACTCGGGAGAAACCGAAAGTATGCGAGAACTGGCCAAGGTTATCGACGGACCACTTGACTAATCTTTTCCCTCGCAACAATGTTCGGATACGGTCATTGCATTGCGTTTTGATAATCAGTGTAGCCGCCGATGTATTCGGTTAGTGCGCCATCTTCCAATTCGACAATGCGATCGACGACGCGGTCGAGGAAGTAGCGGTCGTGTGAAATGACGAGAACGGTGCCGTCGAACTCCTCGATGGCGGCTTCAAGCACTTCGGCCGATTTGATGTCCAGATTGTTCGTCGGCTCGTCCAGCAGCAGGAAGTTGACGTTCGCCAACATCAGCAGCGCCAGTTGCAGGCGACTGCGTTCACCTCCTGACAAGGTACTCACTTTGCTGCGGCACTGCTCATATGTGAACTGAAATCGGCCGAGAAAACTGACCGCACTGCCTTCCGACAACGTCGCTGCATGGCGAATTGTGTCGATCAGCGTCATGTCGCCATCCAGCACCTCGTGTTCTTGCGCATAATACCCTGTTTTGACACTCGGCCCAATCCTGATTTCACCCGCTGACGGTTCAAGTTCCCCTAGCAGCAGCCGGAACAAAACCGATTTGCCCGATCCGTTCTTGCCAACCAGACCAACCCGTTCGCCGCGCTGAATCAACAAGTTTAATCCGGCCAACACGATGACGACATCGCCGTTGTTGCTGGCCGGAAACCATTTATCGAGCTCGATGATTTCAACCACCTTGTTGCTGCCGCGCCAGCCGCCCAGTTCCAGCCGCATTGTGCGTTGTTCGGTTACAGCTTCGATTTTTTCCATGCGATCCAGCATCTTTTGGCGCGATCGCGCCTGCCGAATGTGGCGTTCGTTGACGACGAGCGAAGCCCACAGTTCAAAGCGAGCGATGGCTGCTTCGATGCCGGCGATTTCCTTTTGTTGCGCGGCGTACATCTGCTGCTGACGCAGACGACGCAATTCGCGTTCGGCAATGTAGGCGGTGTAGTTGCCTTTGTAGAGCGTCAGGTTACCGTCTTCCATTTCGGCAATTTCATCGGCGACTTCGTCAAGCAGATAGCGGTCATGCGAGACGATCATCACGCCGCCTTTGAAGCTGCGGATAAATCGCTCCAGAAACGCCTTGCCATTTAGATCGAGATGGTTGTCCGGCTCGTCGAGCAACAGCAAGTCGGGCTGATTGACGAGTAGCTTGGTCAGGCCAACCATTTTCTTCTGTCCGCCACTGAGGACGTTGACCGACAACGACAAATCGACTTCGGCAAAGCCGAGTTGCAGCAAGGTGGAGTGCACGCGGCCTTCGTAGTTGGCGCCGCCGAGATTTTCGTAGGCGGCCAATAATTTCTCTTGCCGATCGAGAACGTGCGTGAGTCGTTTTTCGTCGCCGTAGACGGCGGGTCGGCTTAGCTGCGCTTCGACATGGCTCAGTTCGGCTTCAATGCGGGCTAATTCGGCCGATGCGGTCAGCGCTTCCTGCCATACAGTGTGTTCCGGATTGAGCTGTGGATTCTGATGCAGATAGCCAATGCGCAACCCTTTGCGTGGAATGACGCGGCCTTGATCGGGTTCTCGTTCGGCCGAAATTAACTTCAGCAGCGAGCTTTTGCCACTGCCGTTTGGCCCGACGAGGCCGACGACGCGATTGTCGTGAATCTCCCATGAGATGTCGGTAAACGTGGGCAGTGTCGCGTAGGTGACGGCGACGCGGTCGAGGGAAAGGGCGATCATGCTGAGTAGCTGGGAAGTTGTCTGGTTGGATAGTCACAGGCGTACCTGCAAACTATCCAACCAACAACTTATGCGAGCATCGGCTGTAATTCGGCCGATGCAAATGTGTCATACCCTTGCGCCATTTCCTCGCGGAACTGACGTGTGTAAAGATCATAGTAATGGCCGCGTGCGCGAATCAATTCGGCGTGCGTACCGTTTTCCGTAATTTCACCGGCTTCGATCACGATGATGCGATCGGCACGCTTGATCGTCGACAAGCGGTGGGCGATGACAAAGCTCGTGCGACCGGCCATCAGATATTCCATGCCGCGCTGGATCAACGCTTCGGTCAGCGTATCAACTGAACTCGTCGCTTCATCCAGAATGAGGATGTCCGGCTGCGCCAGAATCGCACGGGCAATGCTGATCAACTGCTTTTGCCCGACCGACAGCAAACCACCACCTTCACCGACTTCTGTCTCGTATTTCTTTTCGAGATTCGAGATAAACTCGTCTGCACCGGCCATTTTGGCCGCGGCGACAATCTCTTCGTCCGTTGCGTCGAGCCGTCCGTAGCGCAAGTTGTCCATCACGGTACCGGAGAACAGATGTGGCGTTTGCAGCACCATGCCGATGCGTGACTGCAAGCCGTGCAAGGTCCATTCGCGGTAATCACGCCCCGCAATCTGAATGGAGCCTGATTTCGGTTCGTAAAAACGGGCCACCAGATTGACAATCGTCGATTTGCCCGCACCGGTCGGCCCGACCAGCGCCACCGTTTCGCCTTCTTTGACGGTTAGGTTCATGTTTTTGATGATCGGCTCGTCAGCGTTGTAGTAAAACGACATATTGTCAAATACGATGTCGCCGCGCATTGAGGCGGGCTGAGCCACACCATCAGCGTCGACGATTTCCGGTTCTTCATCGATCAGCGAGAAAATCCGTTCGGCCGAAGCGACCGCCTGCTGCATGCTGGCATAAACCATCGCCAACTGTTGAATCGGCCACAACATGAACGTGATATACGAGATGAACGCCTGGATACCGCCAATCGTCATCCCACCAATGGTGTACTGATAACCGCCGACTAGCACAACCATGGCAACACCAAAAGCACTGATGATCTGTACAACCGGCAAGAACAAAGCCGACAACCAGGCCGCCTTAAACCCCGCATTGTACATTGCCGTCGTTTCGTCTTGAAACTCTTCCAGATTCTTTTCCTCGCGGCGCAGTGCCTTGACGACGCGTACGCCGGTGATGTTTTCGTTGAATGACGCAGTGATCTTCGAGTTGATTTTGCGCACCTTGCGGAATTCAACCAGAATGCGTTGTTTAAACTTGACCGCGACGATCACCAGAATCGGAATGATGGCGATAATGATCAGCGCCAGTTGCCAGTTGATGAACAGCATGAATACGATTGCTACACCGATATTTGTCACTGCCCATGTCATGTCGAGAAAACCCCACGACACGAGTTCACCAACGCGCTGCGAGTCAGATGTGACACGCGACATCAGCCAGCCGACCGGCGTGCGGTCGAAGTACGACAGCGATAAACTCTGCAGCTTGTCGAACATGCGCTTGCGCAGGTCATACTGTACGAGCTGGCCTAATTTGCCGGCGCAGTAGATGAAACCGAGCACGAGTCCAGCCTGAATCAGTATGAAGATGCCGTATTGCACGATGATTCGCATCAGTGCATCGGTATTGTTTGCCAGAATGCCTTCATCGATAATCTGCTTGCTGAGATAGGTGAAGTATGAATCGACGAAAGATACTGCCGAAATGAAGATCAGGAAACCGACCATGAGCGGCCAATGCTTCGTGCCTTGCTTCAACGTGCGGCGCAGTGTTTTGCCGGTATGTTGGGTTGTAAATTCTTCTTCTTCGTAATATAGCTCAGACATAAGATTTTCTCCGTCTTATGCGAGGGACAATTTTCCGGTGGAAAGTTCCGAGCCGTCTGGTTGTCCGTTTACGTTGCGACCGTTCGCTTTACCAGCGGCAACCGCTGCATCTGCCAGATCGCGCTGCAGTTCGTCTTCAATGCGTGCCTGTAAATCGTATACGTTGCGATAGATACCTTCTTCGACAACCAGTTCGCGATGGGTACCGCGCTGGACGATGCGCCCTTTGTCGAGCACGAATATCTGATCGGCCGACATGACACTTTGGATGCGATGGGCGATGACCAGTGTCGTGCGCGACGCATTCTGCTCCAGGATAGCCTTGCGCATGACAGCCTCTGTCTCGGTATCAACGGACGACGTTGCGTCATCGAAGATCAGGATTTGCGGCTGCTTGAGAAGCATTCGCGCCACCGTGACGCGCTGCTTTTGTCCACCGGACAAGGTCACACCGCGTTCACCGACCATCGTGTCGTACCCTTTCGGGAACGACATGATGACATCGTGTACAGCGGCCTCGCGGGCTGCAGCTTCGACTTCGTCGTCAGTCACATGGCGGTCTACGCCGTACGTAATGTTGTCACGGATTGAGCGTGAGAACAAGAACGGCTCCTGTTGCACAATGCCGATGTGTTGCCGCAAGTAACCTCGCGGGTAGTCAGTCAAAGGCTTGCCGTCAAGCAGGATGCGTCCTTCCTGAAAGTTGTAGAATCGCGGCAGCAGGTTCATTAGTGATGTTTTGCCGGAACCGGTGCTGCCCATAAAGGCGACTGTTTGCCCCGATTCGACCGCAAAGCTGATGTTGTGCAGCACAGGTTCTTCACCTTCGTAAGCGAAAGTGACGTTTTCGAATGCGAGTGCGCCTTGTATCGGCCGAACCGGTGCAAAGCTGCCTTCATCCAACGGCTCACGGTCGACCCGCATGATTTCCATGATGCGATGATAGGCGACAAACCCGGTCGACATTTCCGCAATCAGACGACCCAGGCCGCGAATCGGCCAGATGATCTGAACGACCAACCCCATGTATGCGAGATACATGCCGATGGAGATCGTGCCGTTAATCGTCATCAAAGCGCCGACCGTAAAGCCGAACAACATCTGCAGGCTGCACAAAATGTCGGTAGCCGGCCAGTAGGCGGCATGCATGTAGGTCAGTTTGATGCCGCGCCGGTACTTTTCGATATTGTCGCCTTCAAACTTGTCGCTTTCATAAGCCTGCCGCGCAAACGCCTTGACGACGCGCACACCGGTCAGGTTTTCTTGCAGTGTGTTTGACAGCACCGCTTCCTGCTGCTGAAAGGCTTCAAAAACGCTGTACATCTTTTTGAAGAAGAACAGCGAGATGATGATCACGATTGGTATGACGATGATCGACAAAAATGCCAGCCGCACATCGAGCAAGAGCAGGGCGGTGAAGTTGACGGCGAACATGAGTGTTATTCGGCCGAATCCAATCGTCTGTTCTGCATAGAAGCGGCGTAGCGTATCCACGTCTGACGTTGAACGCTGCAACAGTTCGCCTGTTTGCATTTTGTCGTGATAGGTAAAAGACAGACGCTGTACGTGATCATACAAGTAATCACGTAGCCGCCTGACGATACTTTCAGATGTTTTTGCCGCCCAACGCCCGCCGAGGAAAGTGAATCCACCTTGCAAGACAGCCAGCACAATGAAGCCGGCCGCCACCAGCGCCACCGAAACCGTAGCGGACTGTGCCAGCAACACATCGTCGACGAAGTAAGCGAGCAGGAAATAGATGCCGCTGCGAGCGACTGTCGCCAGTCCGATGCAGACAACGGCAGCCAGATAGAGGGCGCGATAGCCGGTCATCATCCGCCACAGACCGAGCAGGCGATTGTCGGCAATTGTTTCACGCATATCAAAGGTTTTTTCTGTCATGTTGCACTATCCATTTATTATGTACGTTGGATATTATCTGTTTGAGTGACTGCTGTTGTTCAGTAGACAAAAAAACAGCCACGGTTCTTTCCAGATCCCGTGACTGTGCTGTTTGCATCCCAAATAAAAAGCGGTCACGGGATTTTACGCCGTGACCGCCTGTGTAAACGGACTTGATTCGTTTGAATCGGAGTCGCTTCATAGTTTACGTCTATCGGTCAGCAGGCGCAGTTCACCAAGGCCAGTGTGGCCAACGGCGTCCGGGATGATGAAGATGCGGAAGTTGTTCATACAGCCTACTGTCTCCTTTGAATATTGCATCTGAAATGCATTGTAAAGGATAGCACACGCCAGAAGATTGGTCAAACGTGAATTTTCGGCCGATTGCTCTCCTATTCATGTCAAAACACTGCTCCATATTCCTAGTAGAAACATATTGATACGGCGTAGCATAGAGCATGACACGGAGATATTAGTATTTCTGTACTATAGGTGTCCTGGCTGTTGCAGGGGTAGAATGAGTTAGCAGACACAGATAATCACGGCGATAGTGCATGAATGTGCTGTCGCTGCTGTGCGGGAGCAATGCTTTGCGCACGGTGTGACAACGACTGACCTGGCTTGATGTTCTTCTTGTTTGGGGTAAAGCAGAGTGTGAAGAACGATTTTCGGCCGAGTCGACGGTTTGTCACTTTAGAAATCCACAGAAGGGGAATAACCATGTACAAAAAGCAATTTGCGCGCATATTTCTATTGCTTTTCGCGTTGGTCATCGTCATCAGCGGTGCAGCCGAAGCGACACGAGCGCAGTCGCCATCCTTTCCAACAGCGACCGAACTAAGCCAGCGTGGCAACGACAATCAGCATACTGCGTTGTCCAGTTCGCCGTTTACGCCACCTGACGCTTCTGACAGCCTGTTTGTCGTCGATTACGGCGGTGGACTCGACACAGGCTGCACTTTTGCCGATGGCAGCCCTCTTGAAATCGAGCTGAATGTGACACGCTACGTTGGCGAGGTGGATGGGGATGGCTACTTGGTCAATCCCAACCAATTGATCAACGATGGTATTTTAGCTCCCACGATTACGGTCATGATGCCGGCTTACGACATTGACTACGTTTCGCCAGACCCTGATATTCCACCAGAGCGCGACCTCGTGCAATTCAATACGAGTAGTTTGGGCTTTTTAACGGGTTCCAACAATGTCTGGAAGCTCAACACCTTTCAAATTCCAATCGACGAGATCAAATTTCCTGAAGCAGCGCCGCGCAATGCGTCGATTACACCACGCACCAACCTTATTACAGTCGACATCGATATTCTCGGTGGGGGCTGGTGTACAGCTATTGACTGGGTGGCCATCAAACCGGCTTCATCTGACGGATTGGCATGGCGACCCGTGCTGTTTGCTCACGGCATTTTCAGCAACGGTAGCATTTGGTCGAATATCTGGCGGCCCAATCTGGACGCGCTCAATATCAAGAACCATGCCATCGATATGGGCGCATGTGACAGTATTCAAAACAACAGCGCCGAGATTGGTACCGAGGTTGCCATCATGCGCGACATGTACGGCGTCGACAAGATTCATCTGGTAGGGCACTCGAAAGGTGGACTGGATTCGCGCCATTATATTAGCGGAAATGATGATGTGGAGCGATTGACCCAATTAGCCTCGCCCAATGGTGGATCACCACTAGCAGATTATGCGCAGGGTGTTGCTGTGTGGTTGCTTGGTGGTATTCCGACGGCGCTGCTTGACTATTTCGCTACGCCTTGTGGCGCACAGCTTACAACGCCTTATATGGCGCTTTACAATCTGAGCGACACGCCGAATCCGAATACAGCCTACAAGACGATGGCTGGTGACCACGATCCGGGTGGATGGTGTGCTGGTTCATGCATTCTTGCCGGACCTGACGACACCATTGTGCCTGTGTGGAGTGTTCATGCTTTGCCATATGCGGCCAATCTGACACATTCGGCCGATGATGGTACAGCGACGCATTCCGGTATCCACGGATCAGCAGTTGTTTACAATCGTTTGATCGGTGATTTACAGCAGACTTCCGGCCCTGCCGCTTATGTCGGCAGCGGCTGGGTGCCGTTATCGCCGCGTACTGCTGAGAATCCCGAAGCCTCTTTTCGTCCAGGCCGTCAGGCAGCAGCAGAACAATTCCTCGCGACGCAAGTCGGCTATGTTACTGCGGGAGAGGTCATGACACATACGGTCATGGTTGACCCCAGCAATGCACTGTCGCTACAACTCGTGTGGGGGATCGACGACCTCGATCTTGAATTGACGGATCCGCTGGGTAATCACATTGATCCGAGTATCGCCGGTGCCGATCCTGATATGGAGTTTGTCGCCTCAGAAGCAATTGAAGGGATGAAATCGGAAACCTACTATATTGTCAATCCTGTAGCGGGTGAGTGGCTTGTATCAGTAGCCGGCGTTTCGGTCAGCAGTGTGGATGGAGAAGGCTATGGTGTCAGCGGATACGTGACCGGCAGCGATGTTTTCCTGACGGTAGAAAGTGATGCCAATTACTATCCCAATGGTGCACCAATCGCGATGACGGCAACACTCACCGAAACAGCCGGGGCCGTCACTGATGCGACTGTGTATGGTCGTGTTGCATTGCCGGATCAGATGTTTACGGACATTCAGTTGTACGATGACGGTACGCACAATGATCCCACAGCCGGCGACGGACAGTATACACATATGTTTACGGACACATTGCAATCGGGTGCATACAGTGTACAGGTCGTGGCCACACGCGACACTGGTGCCGTGTTTTCACGAGAGGCTGGTGTGCTGGTGACGGTCGCTGCCGGCGGATCCTCGTTTACGGGCGATTTTGCGGATCGTGGTGTCGACGATGACGGCGACGGTTTGTACGATGAACTGCAGGTCGATGTGGCAGTTGATGTGGATTCGGCCGATACATATCGCGTCACCGCCCAATTGCGTGACAGCGGCGAAACAGTCATCGCTACGGGCAGTATGGCCGGCGTTTTGGCGACAGGTGTGCAGACTGTCACGCTCACATTTGACGGCTTGACTATCTTTGACAATGGTGTGGATGGCCCCTACGAAATCGCGCAGCTTGCGCTGGTAGAAGACGGCGATCCCGATTTGCTCATGGTGGATTACATGCCGGTAGCCTATACGACAGCGCCGTATCTGTTGACCGATTTTCAACGTCCGGACATCTTTCTGACGGGCATTTCGGCCGATAGCGGAATTGATACCGATACAGATGGTTACTACAATCAACTTGACGTGTCGGTAGAAGTCGATTTGAAAAACGCCGATTTCTATGAATGGTCGGCCGAATTAGTCGATGGTGACGGTACCGTCATAGACTTTGATGCCCAATCGGGATCGCTTGCCGCCGGACTAGAATCGATTACGTTTACTTTTGACGGCGCGGCGATTGTCGATAATCGGGTGGATGGCCCGTACTATGTCAAAAACCTGCTCATGTTCGGCCAATCGCTCGGTGCCAATTTACTTAAGCTGGATGTCGCTACCACAGCAGCCTATTCCATTTTCGAATTCGACACCGACTTTGTCGCCGAAGTCCGTCCAGCGGAATTGTCCGTGTGCGCTCCCGAGGATGCTGTGTTTGACGTTGATCTCGGCCAGCTACTCGGGTATACCGATCCTGCCAACCTGAGTGTGCTTGATTATCCTGCCGGTGCAACACCAACGTTTGACGTGAATCCTGTCACGCCGCCAGGACGCAGTGTGCTGACGATTGGCGATACCGGCAGCACATTGCCGGGACAATATGACATGACCGTTGTCATTGACGGGCCGATCTCGGCCGATACAGTGGACGCTGCGCTCAATTTATATGATGCGGCACCGGAAGCCGTCGTGACAACGTTCCCCGCAGATGGCGCTATAGATGTGGCCATTGCCCCCGAACTTACCTGGCAGACACCGGTGCAAGCCGGCGATTACCTGATCGAAATCGCCACCGACAGTGCGTTTGCCGATATTGTCTACTCACAGAGCGTGACGGATACGGTTCATACGGTGGCGATAGACCTCGAACCGGAGACACACTATTACTGGCATGTACGGTCAGAGAATAGTTGCGGAACCGGTGCATTTGGCCCGACCGTCAGTTTTACGACGCTCAATTCGCTGCTCAGCACGACGCCCGGTGGAGAAGAAGCCTGGCTGGATGCGGGTGATGTGTTGACAGCGACAATGTTAATGACCAATACGGGTCCAATCCCACTCGACTACAGCCTGACATTGCGCCACTATACGCCGCCGTTCACCTTGCCTGAGGCGTTGACGGCACCAATTCAGCATTCGGCCGATCCGGCAATCCATCCGTCGCTGGGTCTGGCACCGTCGCAAGCTCGTTCAACAGTGCCTGCTGGCTCCGCCATAAATGCGACGCCCGTTGTCGGTTCTGCCGCGCTTAGCGTCGATCTGCTGGCCCAAGTAGCGGCATATCTCGAAGTCGATGATCCTTCCGGCGTGTATGTCGTCGGCAGCACGCCAGGCAGCTTTTTTGGCGGTGATCTGGTCTACGACGGCGACTTCGACACGCTGTATGCTGTCGATGCGGGATCTAATTTCCTGTATGCAGTTGACACGCAAACCGGCGTTGCGACAGCCGTTGGTGCAATGACTCCCGTGACCGGTCAAACATGGACAGGCATGTCGGCCGATGCTGCGACGCAAACAATGTACGCCGCTTCGTCCGATTGTGTGACAAGCACATTGTACACCGTTGATTTGGCAACTGGTGCGGTGACGCTGGTAGGCAGTGACGCTTCGGGTTATTGCGTCATCGACATTGCGATTAGCCCTGACGGTGTGTTGTTTGGACTGGACATCATCACTGATCAACTGGTGACCATTGATCTTGCCACAGGCGCTATTTCACCGCTGGGATCGCTCGGTTTTGATGCGAATTATGCGCAGGGAATGGATTTTGATGATTCAACTGGTGTACTTTATCTCGCAGCATACAATGGGGGTACTGGTTTGCCGGAGTTGCACACGGCGGACACGGTGACAGGCGCATCGACGTTGATTGGTACGCTTGCAGCTAATGAACTGGATGCGTTTGCGATTGCCACGACGAATTGGGTGCGGGCGCTTCCGGCCATTGGGACGATTCCGCCCGACAGCACAGACGCAATCGAGGTCGTGCTGGATACGCGCGATTTGCCTGCCACAGTTGAGTTATCGACGACTGATATTTCGGCCGATATGCAGTTTGCCGGTTCGTATTTCAATACAGTTAGCGACAAACCGTTTGCGGTGCATCTCGATTGTGTTACATGCGGTGCCGTCGACGGGGCGATTACTGATGACGTCACCGGTCTTCCACTGCAGGCACTGGTTAAGGCCAGCAATGCAACCGGTTATGAATTTCTGGTCAATGTTGAAAATTATGCGCTTAATCTGCCCCCAGACACGTATCTGCTTACCGTCTCGGCTCCCGGATATGTTGCCGAGCAGGCTTCAGTCAGTGTGACGACTGGCGTGACAACGACGACTGATTTTGCTTTGACCCCTGATGATCCAACAGCGTTGGCCTTGTTATCGGCCGATGCCGACGGTCACGCATTGCAGGTGACGTATCTGGCCTTCACTCTGATCCTGGTGCTGACAGTATTTGCAATCTTGCTCAGTGCCGGAAACAGGATGTCGCAACGCAGATCATCCCCGATTCGTTGATCGGCAGACTGCTGCCACGCAAGCTGGTGATAGCAACCAGCTTGCGTGAACGACAGTAGTTGTCAGGAATGTACCTGCTGTGCCATCGCCACAATTGCGCTGACGACATCGTCCCATGTTTCGCGTGGTCCGACATGGCCGACGCCGGGCAAGATGAGCAAACGTGAATTGGGCAGGGCAAACTCGACATCCAGGCCATGCGACAGCGGTACCAGCGGGTCTTCGTCGCCGTGAATGACGAGCGCGGGAACGGTTACTCTTTTCAGCGCTTCGCGGCGCCCCCATGCTGCACCGACTGCGGCCAATTGTCGGCCGACGCCAATTGGATAAAATGCCCGGTCATATCGTTCGCCGCTTCGTTCGCGCTCACGAATTTCGTCGACCGGATAGCGTGATCCTTGCAACAAATGCGCCCAGTAAACGCTTTCTTCAATTGCACCAGCCCGATCTTGTGGTGCAGGCTTAATCAGTTTGAGTAGTATACTCAGCGATGGTTGTGGCAAGTCGCGTTCACCACTGCTGGACATCCAGGAAGTCAGCGAAAGGACACGTTCAGGGTAATGAATGGCGACCAACTGGGCAATCATGCCACCCATTGAAGCACCGACAATATGAGCTTGATCGATATTGAGTACGTCCATCAGGCCAACGGCATCGGCGGCCATGTCGTCGAGCGTGTAGGGTGGTGTGTAGTCGCGGTTGAATAGTTGCTTGCCGAGAAGCTGCATCGTCGTTGGCATGCGTGCTTCTTCAAAGTAGCTCGATTTGCCCACATCGCGATTGTCAAAGCGAATTACCCAGAAGCCACGCTCTGCCAGCATTGTGCACAAGTCGTCGTCCCAACCGATCATCTGCATGCCCAGTCCGTGAATCATGAGCATAGGTGGATGGGTCGGGTCGCCAAACGTGTCGTAGCAGATATTGATGCCGTTGGCTCGCACCATTGTTTCCGGTGACTTGGCAATAGTTTGTGTTAGTTCAGGTTGCATTGACAGTACTCCTTATACTGAAGGATTTGCGAGAATCTCATCAACGACTTGTCGCAGGGCCGCAGCCGATTGTGCGCCAGAGACGAGGTAGCGATTTTCAAATACAAGTGCTGGGACGCCGTTAAGTCCGTTTTGGCGGGCAAAGAGAATGTCCTGATCGACGGCTTTTGCATATGTTTCGGCCGAAAGTGCATTCAGAAAATCATTGCGGTTGATGCCAACAGATTCAGCAATGTCGGCCAGGTTTTCGATTCGGCCGATATCGACCGCATTTTGCCAATATGCAGCCATCACCGCATCGTGATACGCATGCAGTAAGCTCTGGCTTTCGGCAATTTTCTCACCAATCAGAGCAGGGCGGCTGTTGAAGCCGAACGGTCCCGGATTGATCGAGACACCGTAGCGCTCCTTTGCCATCGCCTCGAAGCGCGGGCGACCCGCGAGAATTTTGGCTTTGTATTCCGGAGGCATGGGCGGCGCACCGGCCGGACGCAGTTCATACGAGCGCCAGCGCAAAGTATAGTCGTGTGTTTCGGCGAGCTGCTCCAGACTGGAGGCTACGAGGAAGCACCACGGTCAGGCAAAATCTGACCAGACGTCTAGGTGAACAGATTGTTTGATTTCCATACATTAACTTTACAGCGTTGGAAGGCCATCGAGTAATGATTGCGTTAGAAGTTAACCTTTTTCCGACCAAGGGCAACTATCAATTGTTGTCAACGGTAAACGTCGCGGCGATGTCCGATTTTGACAACGGTTACAGTGATGACCAGGTCATCAATCTGATAGAGGATGCGGTAACTGCCTTGTCGCAGACGGTACTTTTCTTCGCCGGACAGTTTGATAGATTGCGGTGGACGCGGATCAATCGCCAACTGGCTTATCCGGGATAAAATGCGTTCTACATCGCGGTTTGGAATGGAATGCAAATCCTTGGCAACAGACGCCTTAAAGACGATCTCATATTTTGCCATGCGCCTTCAAATCCTGCAGCAGCGCTTCATAGCTGATCGTTGGCTCGTCTACTCGCTCGCGGAAGGCACGTAGATCGGCTTCATCGGCCGATACTTCCATCTTGACTAGTTCGTTGATCAATTCGGAAATGGAGCGGTTCGTTTCGGCCGATTTCAGTCGTAATGCGCGGTGCAATTCAGGATCAAGGTAGATTGTTGTTCTTTTGGTCAAAGTTGTCATCTTGTACACCTCATAACATCATAGCGTCACGACATTATAATGCTAAAAGTGAGTGTGTTCAACCTGTATTCGACAGCCGCTACGTGTTTCTGATAGCGTTGGTGAAGATCCGTAATCCGTCCAGGCCAGCTGCGCCACGATGGCGCTGTGGATTCTGCCACGGAAAAATGTGATTTTCCGGATGCGGCATCAAGCCCAAAACATTGCCTGCCGGGTTCGTTATCCCTGCAATATCGAGCATGGACCCATTTGGGTTCGCCGGATACTCAGCCCTTTCTCCTTGCCCCTTGCCCCTTGCATCCCGATACGTCAACGCGATCAAATTGTGCTGCTGTAACATGCTCGCTGTTGCGTCATCTTGCACCATAAACCGGCCTTCACCGTGCGCCACCGGACAATAGATCGGCTCTGTTAGCCCTTTGGTGAAGATACTCGGCGAGTCTAGATTTGGCTCGAGCAATACCCAACGGCATTCAAACTGACCACGTTCGTTGTACGTCAGCGTAATCGGCCGATGTCCTGCCACCGTTGGCAACTCGAACAGGCCCGCTTTGACCAGGGTTTGGAAGCCGTTGCAGATGCCCAGTGTCGGCCGACCGTCAGCTACAAATGTGCGTACCATGTCGCCAAAACGATGCTTCAATTCGGCCGAAAACAGCACGCCAGCACCCAGGTCATCCCCATATGAAAAGCCGCCCGGCACGACCAGCATGTGATAATCGAGCAAATTGCGCTCACCGGCGATCAACTGATTGATGTGCACGATCTCAGGCGCACCACCAGCCAATTCACAAGCCAGCGCTGCATCCCGGTCGCGATTTGTGCCGTTGGCGTGGAGAATGGCGACCTTTGGCCGCCTAGCGACGTTCGATTTCGGATGTTCGATTTCGGATTGCGGAGCAATTGTTTCCGAAATCCCATATCCGAAATCCGCAGTCACGTGCCCACGCCACGCTTGCTCAAGCTCTGCGACAGCTACATCGACCACCGCCTCGCCGTCCACGCCAGTGACGGTGACGCGACCGGAACTGTTGACGGTGCCGATTTGCACTGTGTTGTCGGCAGCGAGGTTGTATTCGAATTGTTGCTGGTTTTCGGGCGCGACTTCGACAAGGAATCGGCCGATGCTCTCACTGAACAAAATCAGGTCGTCGTGCGCCACATTCGCCGGCACTTTGTCCAACTCGATCGACGCACCAAGTCGTCCAGCCAATGCCATTTCCGCCAGCGCCACGCCGAGGCCACCTTCTGACAAATCGTGGCATGCGGTGACCAGCCCTTCCTTGATCGCGCGGTGGACAGCGCGGTAGCGTGCCAGCCCCGCAGTCAACGGCTGCGGTGGTTTGCCGCCTTGTTCTTCGTGTAGCACGGCGTATTGGCTACCACCAAGCTCGGCGCGTGTCTCGCCGACGATGTAGAGCAGGTTGCCCGGTTGCTTCAAATCCATCGTAACGGTCTTGGCAACGTCGGGTACGAGACCGATAGCCGAGATCAAAATCGTGCCGGGAATGGCGTGTTTTTCGCCATCTGCGCCGACGTATTCGTTGTTGAGGCTGTCTTTGCCGGAAATGAATGGCGTGCGGTAGGCAACGGCGGCATCATGGCAGCCCTGCGCACAGCGCACGAGCGCCCCCAGCCGGTCGGGCAACTGCGGATTGCCCCAGCAGAAGTTGTCGAGGATCGAGACTTCATCCGGATTGGCGCCGACGGCGACGAGATTGCGCAGCGCTTCGTCGACTGCCGCCCACGCCATCGCGTATGGGTCGATTGCGCCGTAGGTCGGGCAGATGCCGTTCGAGATGGCTACGCCTTTGATTTCGGATTTTGGATTTCGGATTTCGGAGTTGTCGTTTTCCGAAATCCCATATCCGACATCCGCAATCGTTTCCTGCGGGACGATGACCGCCGCATCGCTCGGTCCATTGTCAGCGACGCCGACGAATGGTTTAACCGCTGTGCCGCCCTGAACTTCGTGGTCGTAGCGGCGGACGACGTCTTCTTTGCTGCGGATGGTGGGCAGGGCAAGGAGTTGCAGCAAGGCGTCTTGCGTGGGGAGGAGTTGGCGGGCGGGTTCGGCCGAAATGGTCGGCGGTTCCCATTTTGCCGTCATCTGCCGTGTGGGGATGCCATCGTGCAGAAACGCCATGCTCAAATCGCCGACAGTCTCGCCCTTGTAGGTGATCGTCATGTGGCCCGTCGGATCAAACGTGCCCAGCACCGTCGCTTCCACGTCCTGCGACGCCGCAATTTCCTGCACGCGCGCCAATTTCTCTGGCGGTACGGACAATACCATGCGTTCCTGCGCTTCGCTGAGCCAGATTTCCCACGGGCGCAGGCCTGGATATTTGAGCGATACCTGGCTCAATTCGACCGTTGCGCCGACGTCTTCGCCCAATTCGCCCACCGATGAGGAGAAGCCGCCAGCACCACAGTCGGTCAGGGCATTGTACAACTGCTCATCGCGACAGCGCATGACCACTTCGAGCACCTGTTTTTCCATAATCGGATGGCCGATTTGCACGGCGGTGCCGGCGATGTCGCTCGTCGTCTGGTCCATTTCCATGCTGGAAAACGTCGCGCCGCGCAAACCGTCGCGCCCCACACGACCGCCGATGGCGACGATCAGATCGCCTGGCTGCACTTTGCTGGGATGTGCGCCATGCGGCAAAACGCCGAGACAGCCGCAATAGACGAGCGGGTTGGATGTGTAGCCGTCGTGGTAGACGATGGCGCCGTTGACGGTCGGGATGCCCATTTTGTTGCCGTAATCCTCGATACCGTGGACGACGCCGTCGGCAATGCGCGTCGGGTGCAGGACGCCGTGGGGCAATTGGTCGAGTGGTAAATCGGGTCGGCCGAAACAGAGAATGTCGGTGTTGGCAATCGGGCGGGCGCTGACGCCGAGCACGTCGCGGATGACGCCGCCGATGCCGGTATTGGCACCGCCAAATGGTTCCAAAGCCGACGGGTGATTGTGCGTTTCGACCTTGAACGCGAGGTCGTATGCGTCGTTGAAGCGCACGATGCCGGCGTCATCGACAAAAGCGGAGCGCACCCACGGACGGTTGATCTTGTCGGTTGCGGCGCGGATGTAGGTGTTGAGCAGACCGTTGATCGTCTCGGTCGTGCCATCGGGGCCGGTGTAGGTGATGTCGGCTTTGAACGTCTTGTGGACGCAATGCTCGCTCCACGTCTGCGCCAGCATCTCCAATTCGACATCGGTCGGTTCGCGGCCTTCTTGCCGGTAGTAGGCGCGGATGGCGATCATCTCGTTTTGGTCGAGTGAAAGGCGTCGTTCCCGGCTGATTTTGAGCAATTCGTCGTCACTGGCACTGGTCAGCAGAATCGTTTCGACAGTGTCGTCGGGACGTTGTTCGTCGAAGAAGGGTGGGGCGATCCATTGATCGATGCTGGTTTGCTGGACGACTGGATTGGATAGAACTTCGTTGGCAATTCGGCCGATTGCATCCTTATCCAGCTTGCCGTCTGGGTTCACCCCTAGAACATGAAAATGTTGACCAGTTGCGGCGTCATCGAGCGGAATGTCGATCAGGTGCGCCGCTTTGACCAGGTTTTCTGCCGCCGGATCGGTGACGCCAGGCAGCAGCATGACGTCGATTTCGTGGCCGCGATACGCGCGTTTGACGCGTACTTTTTCATTGCGCGTCAACGCCGTTTCGGTAACCGGATCGGCGAGCAGGTCGTTAGCGATGGTTTGTGCCTGATCGCGGGTGATGTTGCCGCGCAGGTAGTAGAGACGGCTGGCGTGGATCGACTCGATGGTGTCGATGCCGAGTTGTCGGCCGATTGTCATGCTATGGTGGTCGAGTGTGGCGTCGCGAGGAGTGACGACGATGCGGAATACGGGCAGTTCTGTGGTCACAAATTAGCTCCGGTTGTTCACGTGAATACCGCAAAAAGTGCGGATTGGACGTGCCGGATTGTACCATATTGCGACGGTTGGTTTCTGTTGAAAAGGTTCGGATTCTGCTGAACAATCTTACCAGTCTGATAAATTGTTTTGTAGTTGTCGCGCATGTTGACGTTGCAGTTGATATCAACACTTCAAATATGGCTAGAACCGAGATTCCAGTAGTTCAGCTACTACCTTTCGGCCAATCGTGTTCCATTGATCCATAGCATACAGCCTCAAATCGGAACTCTTAATAAGCTCTTTTAAAACAAGCGGTGAGTAGCCTAGACAGACCGTTGCAATAAGGCTGTCTGACGAAAGAGTATATGTTCCTGTAGATATCTTCCGTTCAACCAAGTCGAAAACCGTTCTGGACGCATTGGATACAAGTCCTAGAAAGGCCCATATTTCTAAATCATTGCCAGCTTGAGCGATGATAACTCTATCAAATTCTTCAAGAAAATCTTGAAAAGGGAAATTTGCGTTGCGTAGCGTTTTGAGTTTCTTCTCAAGCTCGAGATGATCAGGCAGTTGAACAGTTAATCCTTTGCGACTCATCACTCTAAATAGCCCATCCATATAAGGCTGAAGTTTGGCTGGAACGATCAAGTGTTCGTGCTCACCCCATTCGGAATCCACTGTGGGACCAAGTTCTTCGTATATAGTCCAGAAGTCGGCGTGGAGAATCAAATCATATTCGTCTAACATTAATAGTAAAGTCGCAACCAATTGATAGAAAGCTGAGTCTGATTCGGTCATCAAAGTCCTCGTTGCTAAAGTATCGCGATCCAATAAGGTCTCGTACACTTCACAGGAACATATGCTATAGATTGTTGGATAAATCACAAGTGTATCCTATTGTAATACCCTGTGCCCACATCTCCCAGGTCAGATTGGGTTCATGCAATTAAGAGTGCAAGGACAACTTTCTGTGCAAGCTATAAATACAATCGTGTGTATTAGAAGCTTATTAACAGATAACCTCACCAATCCACAACTCAATCCAGCGTGACAAAAATCGATTTGCGCGGCTGCCCATCCACTGCCTTGCTGGCGTGCCCTTTGCCGGCTGTATCTTCCAACAGAACGACATCCCCGCTGCCAAAACGCCGTGTCTCGCCGTCCGAAACGGTGAAATCGACGCCACCCTCCAGCATGATGACATATTGCCGACGCGGCGTGTTGTGCCAGTCGTAATTGTACGTGCCGGGTGTCTCGCGGAAAATGATCCCGGTAGCGGGTTGCAACTGCGACAGCAACCCGATGGTGCCGGCATCTTTGAGTGGTATGTTCAGTTCGCCAAAGTGGGTTTCGCCGTCTGCGTCCGTATAAATGCGCGTGATTTTCATCCTGTTTACCTGTTTCACAGTGGCAGCTTCTTTTTGCGCAGCAACGACTGGATGATCTGGTCAAAGCCGACGCGGTCTTCGAGTCGTTTGAGTTTGCGAAACCCGTCACCATAGATCGGGCTACTGTTTTGAGCGATGCGCTGCGCATAGAAACGATCGGCCTTGCTGCCGACTGCCAGGTAGTGCCGGTGTGCTAGCCATTCGCAAAATCCTTCTTCGTCCATGATGGGCAGGTTGACAATATTGTGCTGGACAAGCCAGACGTGGCCGATTTCATGCACGCAGACGCCTTCAAACAATGTTGCGGGCAAGCCTTTTACAATGGCGATGCTGTCAACGACGGCGTGATCGACGCGTCTGTTGCGCATGTAGCGGGTGCTCGTCGTGAGGCCAAGCGGATCGCGGCGACCACCTTCGCGCGACAGAAAGTCGGTACGGTCGAGCAGTTCAAGGCGGAAATTCTTGTGGCGAAAACGGACGCCCTGCTGTTCTAGCCACGCGATCAAGGGCGGCAGCAAATGCTGGGCTTGCGGCGCATGTTCGATGGCAGTTGAGGCACAAATGTTGCAGCGGATGTCGTCAATCGAGCGACGGCGCGTCTTTTTCGTGGCGTGTGGCACGAGGCGCCCACAATAGTTGCACGGCGCCAATGTCTCCGTGTGATCGGTGCAGAATGTGTCGCCCCAATAGTTGGCGTGATAGCGGCTCGTGAGGGGTTTGTTGCAGATTACGCAGCGCGGTGCGATGTTGTCAGCGAAACAGGTCGGGTGGCACGGCTGTCCATCATGCACGTAGAAACGGCTGTCAGTGATTGGCTGCTGACAGACGGAGCAGCGAAAGTGCTCGGGATGCCAGTCAGCACCCATGGCGGTGAGGTAACGGCCGTAAATTGGTTGCGCACACTGTTTGCAGAAATGCGTTATGGACATGGTCTCTGATTTTATCGGCCGAATTGCTCGCTTGCCACCAGACGGCTCGTTCGGAGGCTATCAATCAAACATAGCGCAGGCGCATTCGTCAATCAGCGCAACTGGCAAAGTAGACACCAACTGTATTATTGACAACAACTTCCACATTGGACTACTCAAGCGATTCGATGAATTCGACTGTCGCTTTGACGATTTCGGCCTGTTGTTGTGCCGCAGTAATCGTGGCAATCCCGTCCCTGGGTTGATAGGCGTAGTCTGCATATTGACGGTGATTGCCACCCTCGATGATAACCTGTGTTGCTGAATCGCTGACCGTTTCGTAAAAAGCAGCTTGATTTGGTATGCCGGGATCATTGGATGCGCTTATCGACAAAATTGGAATCGGGAAGTCAATAAAATCTTCGTTGTTCGCGGGATACGAAGCGTACATGATTAATCCGTCAAGATCATCGACGTTGTTTTTGGCGTATTGCGCCGCCATTGCGCCACCGAGCGAATGTCCCCCAATAATCCACGAGTCGATTTCGGGGAACTGTTCCTGAATTGCGTCGGCGCGGTTGATGCCAGTGAATGCCAGATTGAGCGGCATTTTAGGCACGACCACTAAATAACCTTCATCCGCAATGCCCTGTGCCGTGGAGGCATACGCTTCGGGTTCAACCAGTCCGCCTGGGTAGTAAATCAGGCCTGTGTCCGTCGGTGAATTCGGCCGAAAAACGAGCAATCCGTCCTCTCGTTCAACGCCATTCTGATTCAATATCTCAAGCGCAGGTTCTGTCGCGTCTTGAGCACTTGCGGTAGCCCAACCAATCATTCCAATGACGCCGATCAGGAGCACGGCAAGTAAGATAATCAGTAAAATACGCAATGCTTTCATCGTGTCTCTACCCATTCGAGGGACTAATACATCGGGTTGTCGTTCTTCGATTCGGCCGAAATCTGTTGTATCGCGTCCCAATGTTCGACGATTTTGCCGTTGTCATCAAAGCGAAAAAAGTCCATCGTCACATACTCATCGTTCCCCGGCCATATCTGATGCGTGTGCAGTGCCACCAAATCACCTTCAGCAACTGCTCTGACAAATTCGATATCTTTGTCGGGATAATCTCTGGCCATTTCTTCAAAGTAAGCGATAAACGGCTCTTTGCCATCGCCAACTAGTGGATTGTGCTGGATGTAGTCGTCGCCGACATATAATTCAACTGCTTTGCGCGGCTCTCCGTGATAGGCCATCCGGTAAAATGCGATAGCGTTCCGTTTGTTCGATTCGAGATCGTGGTTCATTTTATGCTCCGTTGCGAAAGATAAACGGTTTTGTACTGTGTCTTTCGCTTATAATGTCCATTCACGATTCTGCAGGACAACGCGGTATCCGTCAATATCTTCGAATGTCTTGCCGGCTACATCCCAATACGGATTGTACGATGGGACTGCCTGGAATCCGGCAGCGATCATGCGTGCGCACGCAGTTTGCCAGATTTGTTGATCAGGAATGTAAAAGACGAGTAGATGATCTTGTGTCGGCGCTGTGCCGACTGTTGTACCTCTGTGATGGGTAAATTCGAGATGATAGAGGTGTTGATCATGACCGATGATCATTCCGTCGAATCCGTTGTGGTTTTCAAAGCGGCCGATCACCTCAAAACCCAGGCCGGCAATATACATCTCCGTTATTTGCTGTAGATTGTCGGTCGGGCGGGCAATTCGAACTTTGGTAGCTTTGTCAATCATGGCTATCTCCTCACAGTGATGCGTTGGGTTAGCTGATTCAGTGCTTGTCAAATGCTGGTCGCAACGTTTCGGCCGAAACCGCGTATAGAAATCAGTTATAATTCAATGAAAGCGCTAAACTGTCAAGGGTTCTGCTTGGCACAATGATACCCTTACATGGAGGAACACAATGGACTACGGAAGAATTATTTCTCGCGGCTGGCAAATCGTCTGGCAAAACAAATTCATGCTGTTGCTTGGTTTTCTCGCTGCCCTGGCTATGGGCGGCAGTGGCGGATCACCGAATTTCAGTTTTTCCGGCGACCAGTTTAATGCTGACAATTTTGCAGGAGGACAACTCCCGACTTTCGTGCAGGAAGGGCCGGTCGCCGATTTTTTGAACAATCCTACCAATGAACAATTGAGTGTACTTATTGGTGCGCTTGTGGCCGGATTCATCCTGCTCTGCTGCCTACTGTTCATCCTCTGGATCGTATTCTGGTTTATCGGCAACACAGCACGGGCAGGCATGATCCACGCGACGGCAACGATTGAAGGTGGTCAGGAAACGAATTTCCGTCAATCTTTCCGTGAAGGCTGGTCACATATCTGGCGCATTCTGGGTCTAAAATTGACCATATTCGTTGGAGTGGCATTGGTCGTATTGGTTGCCTTTGGTATTCCATTGGCATTTCTCATACCGATGGCATCGGGCTCTGATGGCAATGCCGGTGGTGCGTGGGCGTTATTCGGTGTTTGCATGTGTTTCCTGGTCATCCTGGGCGTCTTGTTCTGGTTGGCCGTCTCTTTTGTCGACGCTATGGCTTACCGTGGCATTGTTCTGCATCGCATGGGTGTTTTTGAAAGCATCAGGCATGGTTGGGCCGTTGCCAAGGAAAACTTCCTGAATATCTTCCTGCTGGGTATCATTTTCTGGGTGATTAGCCTCGGTGTGGCGGTTGTGACGTTTGCTGTGATGGTTCCGGTTGGCGCCATTGTCGGGTTTTCTGCGTTTGATGCCATCATGGACGGCACATTCTCGACAGCGAACGGCGTTCTGATCGCGATATCGTTGTTGTTATTTATAATTGTAGCGGCTGTTGTGCAGGCCGCACTCGTGGCCTGGCAATCGTCATCGTTCACTTTGGCCTACCTCGAATTTACTGGCGCAAGCCCAGTGGGCATGGAGAAAGAAAAGGGGCCGGATGATCTGAAAACGGCGTAGTTTTCACTGCTTGAACGCGTTAGAATCAAGGTGTACCGGATTAACCGGTGCACCTTTTTTATTGTGTAGCCCGGATTGTCAACTCGTTCAGGTGTTCGGACAATGCGTTACCTATCTCTCTATGTACGAGGGTGATTTTGTCGAATAGACACGCTACGCTGCGATTGGGCGTCGATACAGGCGGCACTTTTACCGACTTTGTCTGGTTGGATCAAGCTGGAAACTGGCAGATTCACAAGCAGCGCAGCACGCCGGACGAACCGTCTGCGGCGATTCTGAATGGTATTGAGATGTTGGCAACACCGTCAACTGCTGCTGTGGTACACGGTACGACGGTGGCCACCAATGCGCTGCTGGAGCGACGTGGTGCACGGACGGCGCTGATTGCGACGAAAGGGTTTACAGATATTCTGGCAATCGGCCGACAAAATCGGCCGAATCTCTACGCTCTCGTTCCCCAGAAGCCACCGCCCCTGGTACCGCAGCAGTGGCGTTTTGCCGTCGACGAGCGTGTGACGGCCGAGGGTGATGTGTTGCAGGCGCTGGATTCGGCCGAACTGGCGTCCATTCTAGACAAAATCAAGCGTGACCAGATCGAATCAGTCGCCGTTTGCCTGCTGTTTTCGTTCCTGCATCCCGAACACGAACAACAAATTGCCGCTGCCCTTGAACCATTGGGCATCCCAGTTTCACTTTCGTCCGCCATTTTGCCCGAATACCGCGAATATGAGCGCACAGCCACAACTGTGATTAATGCGTACGTCGCACCCAAAATGAGCCGCTACCTGACGCGTTTGCAGCAAGGTGTTGCGCCGCGATCACTGACTGTCATGCAGAGCAGTGGCGGTCTCATCAGCGCCCATACTGCCGGTGCCGAAGCGGCGCGTACCGTGTTGTCCGGCCCGGCCGGTGGCGTCGTCGGTGCGTTTTACGTCGCTGCGCAGGGCGGCTTTGACCAGATCATTACATTCGACATGGGCGGCACAAGTACCGATGTTGCGCTCTGTCCGGGCCAAGTGCCGGTGGCGATTGATACAGAGATTGCCGGACTGCCGCTGCGGTTGCCGGCTATCGCCATCCACACGGTTGGCGCAGGTGGCGGCAGCATCGCCCACGTCGATGCCGGGGGTGCGTTGCACGTCGGCCCAGAGAGCGCCGGTGCCGATCCCGGCCCGGCCTGCTATTTCAATCTACCGGGACAGACCGACAAAGTCTTGTTGCCGACAGTTACAGATGCCAATCTCGTCCTCGGCCGATTGGATACCGATCATTTTCTGGGCGGGTCTTTGCGCTTGGAAACGCAACGAGCGTACGCTGTGCTGGCAAAATTGGCGCAAGAAATGGGTGTAGATTCGGCCGAAACGGCCGCCTGGGATGTGATTCGGGTAGCCAATGCCACCATGGAACGTGCCATCCGCAAGATTTCGGTTGAGCGTGGCTACGATCCGCGTCTATTTACACTCGTGCCGTTTGGCGGTGCAGGGCCGCTGCATGCCTGTGAACTGGCCGATAGCTTGCAGATTCCCCGGGTGCTGATTCCACCGACACCAGGCGTTTTATCGGCGTTGGGCATGCTGGTGGCAGTGCCGACGAAAACGTATTCACGGACGGTCATGGTGTCGCTTGACGCACGTGCCGGCACGACGCTGAAAGCTTGTTTTGACGAATTGAGTGCGCAAGCATACCGCGATATGGCAGTTGACGGTTATGATTCGGCCGAATTGCAGTTAACAGCGGCCATCGATATGCGTTATGCCGGTCAATCACACGAATTGACGATTGCAATCGACGATGATGACGAACCGGCCGCGTTGTTCCATGCCGCACACGACCAGCGTTACGGGTATCATCAGCCTGACGCTGCAATCGAACTGGTGACGGTGCGGCTGACAGCAACGGCACCTGTCAAGCTGCCCCAATTGCCGCGCTTGCAAGTGGGCGATACGGGTGTCAATGAGGTCATTATCGGCCGAAAGCCGATCATTTTTGAACGCCGGCCACATCAAACCCCACTGTATGATCGTCGCCGTTTCCAGCCGAGACACCATTTTGCGGGTCCGGCCTTGATTTTCCAATACGATACGACCATCGTCATTCCGCCAGGCTGGCATGTCACCGTCGACCCATTTGGCAATCTCGTTGCAGAACGGGTATGATCGCGTCACGAACAAACTGACAATTTGACAAATCGCCACATCATTCTCCATGAAACTAGGTATCATCGGCCTGCCTGGTGCAGGCAAAACCACAATATTCAACGCCCTTACGCGCGGCGACGCGCCGACCGGACAAAGTATGGGCGGCCGCTTCGATGTGCTCACTGCCGTCGTCGACGTGCCGGACGAACGCGTCGATACGCTCGTGCCCATGTTCGAGCCAAGGAAAACAACATACGCCCGCGTCACATACAATGACATTGCCGGCCTCAAAAAAGGCATCGGCGAAAGCGGTGGCATGAGCGGGCCGTTGCTCAACCATCTGGCAGCGCTGGATGGATATGTCCATGTCGTGCGTGCATTTGCAAGCGAGCTGGTGCCGCATCCGGACGGATCAGTCGACCCTGATCGCGATCTCGAGACGCTCGATAGCGAATTTTTGATCAACGATCTGGTCGTGGTCGAAGGCAAGCTGGAACGCATCGCGACCGGCTTGAGTAAAGGCTCCATTCGCGACAAAACGGCTGCGCAGCGCGAGCAAGAGCTGTTTGAGCGACTGGGTGATTGCCTCAATGCTGATAAACCATTGCGCGACATCGTCGACGATCTCACCGAGGACGAGGAAAAGTCGCTGCGCGGCTACGGCTTGCTGACAATCAAGCCGGTACTCGTAGTTGTCAACATTGGCGATGAGCAGGATGAAGTCGCGCTGGATTACAACCATGCGCACAGCCGCATTGTCAACCTGCGTGGACGGCTTGAGATGGAGTTGTCACAACTTTCCGGCCCTGACGGTGATCCGGAAGGGTTGGCGATGTTCATGGAAGAGTTCGGTGTCACAGAACTCGGCCTTGATCGTGTGATTCGAGAGAGCTATGAATTGATGGGGTTGCAATCGTTTTTCACGGTGGGTGAAGACGAAGTGCGTGCCTGGACGCTGACGCGAGGCAGTACGGCATTGGATGCTGCCGGCGCGATTCATACCGATCTGGCCAAGGGATTTATTCGCGCTGAAACGGTGGCTTACGCTGATTTAGTCACAGCCGGCAGCATGGCCGCAGCCCGTTCGGCCGGTAAATTTCGCCAGGAAGGTCGCACATATATCGTCGAAGACGGCGATGTGATCAATATCAAGTTCAATCTGTAGTACGACAGCGTGCTTGGGAAATCCCGCAGCATACATCTTAATCAGGCGTTTGTTTGAAGCTCAAGTCGGGATATTTGCCTTCGTAGTAACTCAGTTCATGCTCTGAATTGAACAAGCCGACCAGCGCACCGTCCCGATCTTGCGCCCTGACAAGGCCATAGCGCCAGGGCAATAACTCGATTTGTTCTTCTGGTCCTTCTACCCAGCGCGCCAGCGAGTGTGGCAGACGTTGTAGACGCGTTTCCACGTTATATTCAGATTCCAGTCGTGCCTGCACCACTTCAAATTGCAAGACACCGACTACGGCTAGTATAGGATCGCGACGCATGGCATCGGCCTCGTAGAAAATTTGCATGGCACCTTCTGTTTCCAGTTGATGCAATCCTTTGAGAAAGTTTTTCTGTTTGCCGATGTCGACGTTGACCAAGCGGGCGAAATGCTCTGGTGCGAAGCGCGGAATCGGCGCGAAACTGAATTTGCGGCCTTCGCTTAACGTGTCGCCAATACCGAAGCTGTGGCTCGACGGCAGGCCGATGATATCGCCGGGGTACGCTTCATCGACGACGGCGCGTTCTTCAGCAAAGAACGTGTAGGGACGCGGTAGGCGGATGGTGCGGCCGGATGACGGATGGTTGACGGTCATGTTGCGCTCAAATTTGCCACTGCAGACGCGCACGAAGGCGACGCTGTCGCGGTGGCGTGGGTTCATGTTAGCCTGGATTTTGAACACAAAGCCGGAGAATTCGTCATCAATCGGCCGAATCGGGCCGGCATCGCTGCTATACATGGCAGGGGCTGGAGCGAGCTTGACAAAGTCGTTGAGAAATAGCTGGATACCGAAATTAGTCAATGCACTGCCGAAATAGACCGCTGTTTGCCGCCCTGCCAGCAAATCATCATGGTCAAACGTCATCATCTCATCGAGCAAGCCAATGTTGACGTGCAAATCTTCAAATTGATAATCGCTCAATCGCTCTGCAATGCGCGGGTCATCCAGCGTCGTAATGTATTCCGGCGAAATCGTTTGATTGCGAGCGGTGCGGTCGTAGAGATGAACCTCTTCCGTTGCGCGGTCGTAGACGCCCATAAACGAGTCGCCATCGCCGATAGGCCAGTTCATCGGCACCGCACGCATACCCAAAACCGTCTCAATCTCATCGAGCAGTTCGAGCGGATCCATGGCTGGACGATCCATTTTGTTGATCAGCGTAAAGATGGGCAAGCCGCGTTTGCTGCACACTTCAAATAATTTACGCGTTTGCGGCTCGACGCCTTTGGCCGCATCGAGCACCATGACAGCACTGTCGGCAGCGGTGAGCGTGCGGTAAGTGTCTTCAGAGAAATCCTGGTGTCCAGGCGTGTCGAGCAAATTGATGATGTACCCTTCATACGGAAATTGCAGCACGGTGGATGTGATCGAAATACCGCGTTCGCGTTCCATTTCCATCCAGTCGGATGTGGCACTGCGTTGGTTGCGGCGCGCGCGGACGCTACCGGCGAGGTGAATGGCGTTGCCATACAGCAATAATTTCTCGGTCAGGGTTGTTTTGCCGGCGTCGGGATGGGAAATGATTGCAAAAGTGCGACGCCGGGCGACTTCGCGGCTCAAATCGGCCGAATTGTGATTGTCTGTCATGTTGTCATAACCATGTCGTTTTGATGTTTTGTCGATCCGCTAGCATACCATCGGTTTGCAGGTTGACAAGGACTGCTGCTTCATACTTACTCACCTGTTACGGTACGCCCTGGCATGGTGTCGCAGCCGGTATGATGTTATCATAGTTGTGCATATCGCGGTGGTAGTTTCGGCCGAAGCGGCGCAAGGAGACTGCTTAACTCCACAAGCCGTAAAATTGATACCCGACGGCAGGAAACTGATTGCTGCAACACCTTGTACTAAATCTCCAAACCATGGAGTGGAAACTTATGTCTGCGAACCAGGAATTGACCTTACATCCCGAAGCTGCTCAATCACTTGTCAGTGGTTTTCATGGCGCCCCCTTTGACGTGCTGGGTATTCACGCTTACGAAGACGGTGTCATCATCCGCGTGTTTGAACCCGAGGCGATCAGCGTCAACATCATTCCCGTTGACGAGAGCAAAGAGCCGTTGCCGATGGTGGAAACATTTACCGGCGGATTGTTTGAGTTGGTTGTCACGGGCACTACGGTCGAACAATTTCTCTACGAATTGGAAATCACATACAGCACGGGCGTCACAGTGCAACAGCCCGATTTGTACCGTTTTCCTACCACGTTGACCGATTATGATCGCTACTTGATTGCGGAAGGCACCGATATTCGCATGTACGATAAACTCGGTGCGCATCTCATGGAGATCGATGGTTATCACGGAGTGCGTTTTGCCGTGTGGGCGCCCAGTGCGTTGCGTGTTAGCGTGGTCGGTGACTTCAATATGTGGGACGGGCGACGGCATGTGATGCGTTACCATCCCGGTAGCGGGTTGTGGGAAATCTTTATTCCCGGTCTCGGCGAAGGGACGGTGTACAAATACGAGATCAAAACGCATTATATGGATTACACCGTAAACAAAAGTGATCCCGTAGGCTTTTATGGTGAAGTTCGGCCGAATAATGCATCCGTCGTTTGGGATTTGGCCAAATACACCTGGCAAGACGACGACTGGATCAGCACCCGACAACAAAAACAAGACATCGGCGCGCCGATCAATATTTACGAAGTCCACCTCGGCTCCTGGCAGCGTGCCGAAAACAATGACTGGATAAGTTACGAAGACATGATCGACAGACTTGTTCCGTATCTTGTTGCTATGGGTTACACCCATGTCGAACTGCTGCCGGTGGCTGAACACCCGTTTGATGGCTCGTGGGGCTATCAGGTCACCAACTATTTTGCTGCTACCAGTCGTTTCGGCACGCCCGACCAATTTATGCAGCTCGTCGATGCCTGCCATCAGGCAGGTATTGGTGTCATTCTCGACTGGGTGCCTGCCCATTTCCCCAAGGATCAACACGGACTCGGCTTTTTTGACGGCACTCACCTCTATGAACACGCCGACCCGCGGCAGGGAGAACATCCCGATTGGGGTACGTTGATATTCAATTACGCCCGCTACGAAGTGCGCCAATTCCTGATCAGCAACGCCTTGTTCTGGATTGAGAAATATCACATCGACGGTCTGCGGGTCGATGCGGTTGCATCGATGCTCTATCTCGATTTTTCGCGGGAACAGGGGCAGTGGGTTCCCAATATACGCGGTGGTCGCGAAAATTTGGGCGCCATTGAATTTCTCAAGAAGTTCAACGATCGTGTCCATGAACAGTACCCTGGCGTTATCACCATTGCCGAAGAATCAACTGATTGGCCGGGCGTAACGGCGCCAACAGAACGCGGTGGCCTTGGTTTTGATCTGAAATGGAACATGGGTTGGATGCACGACACATTGCAATACATGAGTATGGATCCCGTGTTTCGCGCCTACCATCATGGCACATTGACTTTCTCCATGCTTTATGCGTTTAGCGAGAAATTCGTACTGCCGTTTTCACACGATGAGGTTGTCCATCTCAAGAAAAACATGCTGGACAAGATGCCTGGTGATGTATGGCAGAAATTTGCCAACTTGCGTGCGCTCTTTGGGTATCAGTACAGTCATCCCGGTAAGAAGCTGATGTTCATGGGCATGGAATTTGGTCAATGGCGTGAATGGACGGAAGAATACAGCCTGGATTGGCATTTGGTGCAGCCCGGATCCCACCATGCGCAGTTGCAGCAGTATGTGAAAGAGCTAAGCCATTTGTACAAGGAAGATCCTGCACTGCACAGCGATGATTTGACCTGGGCCGGCTTTGAATGGCTGGAAGTGCATGACAGCGCGCATAGTATCCTGGCGTATGTACGTCGTTCCAAGATCGATGACAATGCAGTTGTTGTCGTCTGTAACTTTACGCCTGTTGTGCGGGAAGGGTATCGGCTGGGAGTTCCGTATTCTGGCGATTATATGGAGGTGTTGAGCAGTGATGATACCCGTTTTGGGGGCAGCGGCGTGGTCAACGAAGGTGCATTGCCTGCGGACGATAAGCCGTGGCGTGGTCAGGATTATTCAATCCGGCTGACATTGCCGCCGCTCGGTGTCACATTTTTGAAACCGGCCAACCAGATTGAACAAACAGATTCGGCCGAATCGCCTTCATGACCCAGCTTTACCCACTAACTTCCACCCCGGTACTGCAGGATTACATCTGGGGTGGGCGTAATCTGGAACGACTTTTCGGCCGAAAACTGCCCCCCGACACCGACATCGCCGAAAGTTGGGAAATCGCTGCCCATCCCGACGGTGCATCGATAATTGCCAACGGCCCTTTTGCCGGCATATCACTGATCGATTTGCAGCAGCAGCTTGGCATCGATCTGATCGGCACACGCAGCCAATGGGCGTACGAGCGCGATAAATTCCCCCTGCTGATCAAGCTGCTCGATGCCAACCGCGCACTCTCCGTGCAGGTTCATCCCGACGATGCCTATGCACTTGCCCACGAAGGCAATGAGCTGGGCAAGACCGAAATGTGGGTAATCCTGCACGCCGATCCTGAAGCAGCCATCATTCTCGGCTTCAAGAAAGGCGTTACCGAAGCGGCGTTTCGACAGGCAGTGGCTGCAGGAAAACTGGAGCCACTGCTGCACCGTATGCCGGTCAAAACCGGGGATTATGTCTGCGTACCTGCGGGAACAGTACACGCGATTCTCGCCGGTTGCGTTATTGCTGAAATTCAGCAGAATTCAAATACGACCTATCGCGTCTATGATTGGAATCGATTGGGCAGTGATGGCCGTCTGCGGGAGTTGCATGTCGACAAAGCATTGGATGTCATCGATTTCACTGTTTCTGAGCCGACGGTTGGTACTGCGCAGTTGATCGAAAGCACAGACGGCGTATGCCGTTACCAACTTTGCCGCAACCGCTATTTCACGGTTGAACGTGTTGCAGTGGCACCGGGTGCGCGTTTTCACGGCAATTGTGATGGCCGGACTTTTGAAATCTGGGGTGCTGTGCACGGCGCAGCAACGGTGCAGTCTGATGGCGGTACTGTTACGTTGCACCGTGTCGCTTTTGCGCTGCTGCCGGCTGCAATGGGGAAATTCACGGTGGAGGCGCATGGCGAAACGACGCTGCTCCGAGCCTTTGTTGCCTGAGTGTGGTTGCTGGTTTCTGAGACTATTGGATGGAGATTAGCGGTAAGCTGATTCTAATTACAGGTGCGTCGAGCGGGATCGGCGCAGCGTCAGCGCGTATGGCAGCGATGCATGGCGCGGATGTCATTTTACTGGCGCGTGGCCTTGATGGTTTGAATCGTGTCGCTGCGGAGATAGCGGTTTTCGGCCGAAAAGCATACGTTTTCTCTGTTGATTTAGCCGATCCGCAAGCGACGGCAATTACTTGTGAGCGTATCAAGCGTGAAGTTGGCGTGCCGGATGTGATTTTCAACAATGCCGGGGTAGGACGCTGGTTGTACGTGGAAGAAACGGATTCGGCCGAATTGCAGCAAATGATTGCTGTACCTTATCTGGCCGCCTTTAATGTCACGCGTGCATTTTTGCCAGAGTTGCTGGCACGCAACAGCGGTTGGATCGTCAATATCACCTCGCCGGTCGCGTTTGTCGCCTGGCCGGGTGCGACAGCCTATGCGGCAGCGCGCTGGGCAATTCGTGGTTTCAGCGAGGCGTTGCGGGCTGATTTGTATGGCACGCGTATAGGCGTGACCTTGCTCGTGCCGGGTGAAGTTGACTCACCGTATTTCGATCACAATCCTGGGGCGCGGGCACGCGTGCCGGGAATCGGCCGAATATACAGAACACTTTCGGCCGAAGATGTGGCCGACATGCTGTTCATCGCCTTAACTCGTGAAAAGCACCAACTCATTCGACCACGATTGCTGGCGCTGTCAATTTGGTTTGCTCGATTATTCCCCGGCATTGTGCAGTGGCTCACCGTACGAACCGGACACCGGCGCTCCGCCCTTTGAACACCGTCGGGCTAACCTACCAGTAACACCTTGCCGCTGCGCCCAGGCCGTTCCGCATGGGCAATGGCCGCCCGAAAATCTGCCAAATCGTATTCAGCTTCGACGGGCGGCATGAGTTTTCCTTGTGCTATGAGCTGCATCAATTCCATCAGCGTAGCTGCAACTTTGTGCTGAGGTGTTGTGCGAAACCAGTGCGTCAGCCAGAATCCGCGTACAGTCGTTCCCCTGAAGATCATCTCGCCTGTATTGATCGGCGTCAGCTGCATACTGAGCAGCCCGTAAACGAGCAGCGTTTTGCCCGGGGCAAGGCAACTGACTGCCAAACCGCCGGTCTTGCCGCCGACCGCGTCGATGGCTCCACCGACGCCCTTGCCGTCGGTCAGTTCTTTGATACGCTTCACGACATCCGTATCTTCTGTACAGACGACGGCGTCAGCGCCGAGCGCGAGCAATTCGTCAACCTGCTCGCGGCGGCGTACCAGGTTGATCGTTTTGAATCCCTTCATCTGCCCCAACTGGATGATGAGTTGTCCCAGCGTTGAACCAGCAGCCGTTTGCAGCAGCCAGTCGCCGGGTTGAAGATTAAGCTCGCTGGTCAACATGACCCATGCTGTGACCGGATTGACGATGAATTGGGCTGCTGTTTGGTCGTTAACATGGTCGTGAACGGGAATCAGCTGGTTTGGTGAAACCAGGACATATTCGCACCACGTGCCGCGCACACCAAGTGGTACGACGCGCTGCCCCACGGTCCAGCCGCTGACTTTGGCACCGGCGGCATCGATGATGCCCATACCTTCGAAGCCGACTGTTGCAGGCAGGGCGGCAGGCAATGTGCCGTAGTCACCGGTGATGGTGCGGATGTCGGATGGATTGACAGCGCGATGGGTGATGCGCACGCGTACCTGATGTGGGCCTGGTTCGGGTTGGGGGAGGTTGGCTAGAAACAGGACATCTTTGGGGTCTCCATATCGGCCGAATTGTACTGCTCTCATTGTTACTTAGCTCCAGCTTTGATAGAGTACTATCATATCACGAACTAACCGCACTGATTATATGTCGAACCATGTACGCCCTAAACGATATTCGCATCATTGACCTGTCCCGCGTTCTGGCTGGGCCTTACTGCACACAATTATTGGCTGATTTTGGCGCCGATGTGATCAAGATTGAGCAGCCCGGCAGCGGCGACGGCACGCGCCAGTGGGGGCCGCCGTGGATCGGCGACCAAAGTGCTTATTTTCTGTCTACCAATCGCAACAAGCGCAGCGTGACGCTCGATCTGAAGTCGCCAACTGGCCGCAGCGTTTTGTTGCAACTGGTAGATTCGGCCGATATTGTCATCGAAAACTTCAAAGTTGGTGTCGTCGACAAACTCGGCATCGACTATGTCACCTTGTCGACTCGCAATCCGCGTTTGATTTACTGCTCAATATCCGGTTACGGACAGACTGGCCCGTACCGCGATATGCCCGGCTACGACGCTGTGATTCAGGCGCAAGGTGGTTTAATGTCGATTACGGGTCCGGCCGACGGCGATCCGCACAAGGTCGGTGTTGCCATTGCCGACATCACCGCCGGTTTGTTTGCCGCCAATGCCATTATGGTCGCCATCCATGAGCGCATACGCAGCGGAAAAGGGCAGTTCATTGACATGGCGTTGTTTGATACGCAACTGGCATGGTTGGTCAATGTCGCCCATTCCTGGTTTGCGACCGGTAGTACACCCCAGCGACACGGCAACGCGCATGCAAACATCGTGCCGTATCAGACATTTGCCACGCAAGACGGCTATGTGACAATCGGTATCGGGACAGATGGGCAATATCGGCGTTTCTGCCTGGCAGCCGGTCATCCGGAATTGTGGGATGAGCTGCGCTGGCAGACAAATGAAGGGCGTGTACGCAATCGTGAGGTGTTGGTGCCGCGTCTGGAGGCGCTTTTCCGGGAGCGGCCAACGGCGGCGTGGCTCGATCTCTTTGCTGCACACAATATTCCCGGCGGTCCGATCAACGACATTCCCACTGCGTTGTCAGATCCCCAGGCGCAAGCACGCGGGATGGTGCAGAAGGCTCAGCATCCCACGCTAGGCTCAATCGATCTACTCGGTCCCGTTGCCAAATTGTCGCGCACACCGGCGGCGATTCGTTCTGCGCCGCCGCTCCTTGGTCAGCATACTGCTGAGGTACTTGGTGAATTGGGCTATTCGGCCGAAACGATTGCTGCGTGGCGTGAGCAAGGTGTCATTTGAGCGGTCAAAGCTGGAGCCGATTACTTAACCCACCATTCGTAGCGGCCGATAATCACCCATCCCGCACCAACGCCCGCATGTTGAGGTATGACAGCCCCTGCTACATCATAGCGATTGCGTAGTTGCAGTGCACGCGCTCCACGATACCCGTCCGCATTAAACGGTCGTTCCAGCCAGATGCCCCGGTAACGACATGTTGTCACCGGCACGCAATACAAATCGGCCACGGCAACTGTGGTTGGTTGCGCCGTTTCGCCGGCGACAACAAGCAGATGTGGTTCGGTCAACGTATGAAACCCAGTGTTCGCAAAAGCGTGTTGGCTGGCTTCATTGCCGATGTGAATGAGTGCCCGGATCTGGTCTGCGCCCTTTTGCTTGCCTGCTGCCATTGATGCTGCAATCAGCTGTCGGCCGATTTGTTGTCCGCGTTGATCCGGCAAAACTGCGACGAGATCGATTTCCCAGCGCATCATGTTTTCGGCCGAATAGGTCAAAAACCCATCGACAAAACCGACAACCCTGTCGTTTTCTGTCGCAATATGCGTAACGTGATCGGCTGCCTCGATTGCCTGCTGAACTGTCTCTGTTACAACAGACTCCTCTGCCCAAATCGTGCGCATGATTCCGGCAATCGCGATTGTGTCCTGACTGGTTGCACGCTCAATATTGATGGTCACTTGATCCTCGGCAATCCAATTTATCGCGATTTTAGCATATCGACGGCCCAAACTAAATACGCTACACTATTGTATGCGTGAACTGTAAATGGGAGTCACACGACTGAGCAAAATCCAATTCATTTTGACTGGAGTCTGGCATTCTGAAGACCCCAATTGGACTAAAAGCAAATGCGGTTTTCGCCTGAGTAACGTAGCCTGTTTAATAATTGACATGCTGCGTCATAATAGTATACTGTGAGTAAATGTCGACCTGAATCGCTGTCCGCAACGGAGGCGTTTGAACTGTTGGAAATATCTATAACAAGCTTAAAAGGAGTAAACGATGACCGTATCTTTAGCTGACAAGCCCTGGCTCAAGAATTATGATCCTGGTGTGCCACATGAAATCGATATACCGAACCATACCTTGCATCATTTTCTTGAACAATCGGCCACAACCTACGCCGACCATACTGCCATTGTTTATCGTGGTACTACGATCTCGTATCGTGCTTTAAATAAAGCTGCCGAAGATGTTGCTGCCGGCTTGCGTGCCAGCGGTTTCAAAAAGGGTGATCGAGCGGTCATCTATATGCCGAACTGCCCTCAGTTTGTTATGGCGTATTACGGAATCCTCAAAGCCGGCGGTGTTGTTATTGCGACGAACCCACTGTATACCGAGCGTGAATTGAAGCATCAGTTGAAGGATTGTGGTGCAGAAACCGTCTTTGTATTGACGTCGTTTTACAATTTGCTCAAAAAGGTGCAGGCAAGTGGTGAGACCAATGTCAAGCGCGTAATAGCCACTAACGTGAAAGAGTATTTTCCGTTTATGCTCAAATTGCTGTTCACCCTCCTCAAAGAGAAAAAGGGCGGGCATCGTGTCACACTAAGTGATGGCGATATCTGGTTCAAGGATTTTCTGAAAATGGGTAGCAAAGCGCCGCGGGCCAATGTCGATGTTTCGGCCGATGATATGGCCTTGTTCCAGTATACCGGCGGTACAACCGGTCTTTCCAAAGGCGCAATCGGCTTGCATCGCAATATGGTCGCCAACGTCTACCAACTCAGTTCGTGGATGCCCGACATGGAAAAGGGCAAAGAAGTCATGCTCACATCCATTCCGCTATTCCACTCCTACGGTATGGTAGCTGCCATGCACCTGTCCCTGGCTTATGGTTTCAAAATGGTTTTAATTGTCGATCCACGTGATCAGAAAGATGTCCTCAGCAGCATTGAGAAGTACAAAGTTACGTTGTTCCCCGGCGTGCCAACGATGTACAACGCAGTCAATAACAACCCCGATGTCAAAGCCGGTAAATATGATCTGACCTCGATCAAATACTGTTTCTCCGGCGCAGCGCCATTGTTGTTGGAAGTGAAACAGAAGTTTGAGTCGATTACCGGCGCTACATTGGTAGAAGCATACGGCATGTCAGAAACGCATGTCGCCGCGACCGCCAACCCGCTGAAAGGGCGCAATATCGCCGGTTCAATTGGTTTGCCATTGCCTAATATGGAGTTGCGTGTCGTCGACAGCAACGATCCGTCAAAAGATCTCGGTCTGAATGAAATTGGCGAACTCGCCATGAGAGGGCCCAACATCATGCAAGGCTATTGGAATATGCCGGAAGCGACCAAAGAGACATTGGTCGATGGCTGGCTGTTTTCCGGCGACGTCGTGGAGGTTGATGATGAAGGCTATGTCTACATCCGCGACCGCAAGAAGGACATGATTATTGCCGGTGGCTACAACATTTATCCACGCGAAGTTGAGGAAGTCCTGACGTCGCATCCGGATGTGCTTGAGTGCGCTGTAGCTGGTGTCGTCGATCCGAAGCGGGGTGAGACGGTCAAGGCATGGGTTGTGAAGCAGCCGGGTGCAACTATCACAGAAAAGGAACTGATCGATTGGAGCAAGGGCGAACTCGCAGCCTATAAATACCCGCGCATCATTGAGTTCCGCGATGAACTGCCCAAGAGTGGCGTTGGCAAGATTCTCAAACGTGAGCTGGTGAAAGACGAAGCAGCCTGATTTTGTCAGAACTATCAGGCATAGTCGGATTCATGGGCAGTCTCATCAGACCGCCCATTTTTTTGCATATTGACAGTGGTTTCTTTTGCGGATTGCTTTTCGCTCTGCTATTGACAACTGCTTACAACGGCATTGACGTGTAAAATCTGTATAATTGATCCTGCATGGTATTTTAGATTGTTTTGAGCTACTTACATGGGAACGCTGAATCCAAACATCCCTTCGGCCGAATTGAATCGCGCGCTTACCGATGCAGCCACCGACATGGCCTCATTTGGTTTGCGCTATTTGACACCGCAATTGTTGTTGCATACCTTTTTGCACGACGAAAAGCTGGCTGCCAACCAATTGCTGCGCAAATTGGCCGAGCAACGCGGCTTCAAGTGGGATGATTTGGCGCGCCGCGTCGAGCAGATGGCACGCAATGCACCCGGACACGACGCCAACTTTCCCTTTACCGACAACTTTGGCCAAGACGTGCCGCTTGCGGAAGAAATGCTTGTCGTCATCGACGAAGGCTTGACCATCGCCCAGACGCGTGACGGCATTCAGGTCGGCACAGCGCACGCATTGGCTGCAATGGCCGATCAGCGCGTCACGACCTATGGTGTTTTGCAGCGTATGGGCATTTCGCAAGCCGGTATCATCGCGTTGCTCGACGAAGTTGATCACGACGGCATGTTGATTGTCCACGATTATATGCGCGAGGCGCGGGCAGGCGATGCGACACCGTTGCACCAGCGGAAAGCGTTGTTGCAGGCGATGCAGGGCATTCTGGCGCTGGCCGGACAACGTCACATCGTTCTCGTCGGACCGGAAGGTAGCGGCAAACGGTCGCTTGTCTACTCGTTGGCGCAATTGTTGGCTGAGGGCAATGGCCGATCTGACATCGGTGCGGTTGTGCAGATCAACGAGACAGCGTTGCTGGAAAATCCACTCGGTGCGCTGCGGGTTGGTTTGCGCCGTGCCAGTGGCGGGATTTTGTTGGTGCCGGCTATCGGCCGATTCTTTCCCATTCGCTCTGGTGCCCAATTGCCACAACAGGTGCAAAATGACCTGCAGAAGGCGATTCTGCAGACCGAACACGTCATTATCGGCACAGCAACATCGGCCGAATATGACCTGATCAGCCAGTTTGATGTCGCACGCAGCCATCTGCACCGCATTGATGTGCCACCGGCTACCCGCGACGAAGCCGTTACCATGCTGAGTTTCCATCAAACACGTCTCGAACAGGAATATGATATTGCCGTGGCGCCAGACGCGCTGGCCGTCGCTGCCCGCATTGCCGGCCAATACATTCAGAGTCCGGTGCTGCCCGCCTCGGCAGTGCAACTCGCCAACCGCGCTGCTGCGCTGGAGCGCCTGGCTGTGCAGGGTCATGTTCTGGAGCATGCATTTGCCGGTGACGGGACGTTGACGGCTGACGAGATGTTACTGGCTGCATCGGAAATGACCAAAGTGCCCGTTTCCCGACTCAATCCGGATGAACAAAGTAAATATGCCAACATGGTTGAACGGCTGCACGAGCGCATCATCGGGCAGGATGAGGCTGTATTGGCTGTCAGCCGTGCCGTTAAAGTGGCCCGTGTTGGGTTGCGCGATCCGAAACGGCCGATTGGCTCATTTTTGTTTGTCGGCCCCAGCGGTGTCGGCAAAACGGAGTTGGCAAAGGCGCTGGCCGAGTTCATGTTTGGCAGCGAAGACGCGATGATCGTGCTTGACATGAGCGAATATCAGGAGGAAGCTAGTGTCAACCGCCTGATCGGAGCGCCACCCGGCTATGTGGGTTTTGAAGGCGGTGGCCAACTGACTGATTTTGTGCGCGAGCGTCCGTACACCGTCGTCTTGCTCGATGAAATCGAGAAAGCTAACGAGCGGGTCATGGATGTGCTCTTGCAGGTGCTGGAAGAAGGGCGCCTCACTGACGGGCAAGGCCGCACGACGATGTTTAGCGAAACGGTCGTGATCATGACCAGCAATCTCGGTGCGGAGTATTTGTTGACGGCGGCAATTGGCGAGCGGGAACGCTCGTTGGTGATGGACAAGGTACATCGCTTTTTGCGTCCCGAATTCATCAATCGGCTTGACGATATTATTTTCTTCCTGCAATTGACGCCGGAAGAATTGGCGCAAATTCTCGATTTGATGTTGCGTAAAGAGTTCAAACTGGCTAAACAACAAGGTATTGATCTCGCGATAACGCCGACGGCAAAGCAATGGTTGCTGGCGCAAAATGATCAGCCGCAATTTGGCGCACGACCGTTGCGGCGGATTATCGGCCGATACCTGCGCGAACCACTCGCCGATTTCCTGCTCAGCCAGACGACCCGACCCGAAAACACGGTTATCATTGTCGATGCCGACGAAAATGGCCTGCAATTTAAGACATAAGTTTGAATGATCGATGGTTGGATGGTTGGATGAGACAATTTACCAACCAACTATCCAACTGCCCAACTAGCAAACTATCCAACCAGCAACTGATATAAACCATGAGTGAAACAACCACAGAAAAACCAACCGATTTCATCCGCGCTATCATTGCCGAAGACTTAGCGTCGGGCAAGAATGGCAACCGTGTCGCCACCCGTTTTCCGCCGGAGCCGAATGGTTACCTGCATATCGGTCACGCTAAAGCGTTCGGCCTCAATTTTAGTATTGCGCAGGAAGGCCCCAATCGCACCTGCAATTTGCGATTTGACGACACCAATCCGATCAAGGAAGAGGATGAATATGTCGACGCAATCATGGAAGACATTCGCTGGATGGGCTACGAATGGGATAATCTGTTTTTTGCATCTGATTATTTCCCGCAGCTATACGATTGGGCGGTGCAGTTGATCAAAGCGGGTAAGGCGTATGTCGATGACCTTTCGGCCGATGAAATCCGCGAATATCGTGGCACACTCACAGAACCGGGCAAGAACAGTCCCTATCGGGATCGGTCGGTTGAGGAAAACCTCGACCTGTTTGCCCGCATGAAAAAAGGCGAATTTCCCGACGGCAGCCGCGTACTTCGTGCCAAAATCGACATGACGTCACCGATAATCAACTTGCGTGATCCGGTCATGTACCGCATTTTGCACGCCACCCACCACCGTACAGGCGATGAGTGGTGCATTTATCCCATGTACGACTGGGCGCACGGCCAATCTGATTCAATTGAAGGTATTACCCATTCTTTGTGCTCACTCGAATTCGTCAACCATCGCCCGCTTTACAATTGGTTCCTCGAAGAATTGGAGATTTACCATCCGTATCAATATGAATTTGCGCGACTGAACATAACGCATACGCTGATGAGCAAACGCAAATTGCGTCAGTTGGTCGAGGATGGTGTCGTCTCCGGCTGGGACGACCCGCGAATGCCGACGCTACGCGGCATGCGGCGACGGGGCTACACGCCAGAGGCAATTCGCACGTTTATCGACAATGTCGGCGTGGCACGAGCCAACAGCACGGTTGAATTTGCCATGCTCGAACACGCTGTACGCGACGATTTAAATACGGTTACGCCGCGTGTCATGGCGGTGCTCGATCCGCTCAAGGTTGTGATTGAGAATTATCCGGTCGGGCAAACCGAATGGGTTGAAGTGCCTGATTATCCACAGCACGCTGATGATACACGCACGCGTAAAGTGCCGTTTTCGCGCGAGTTGTACATTGAGCGCGACGACTTTGCCGAAGTTCCGCCACGCAGATACCGGCGCATGACGCCCGGTGTAGAAGTGCGCCTGTTTTCCGCTTACTACGTGACGACGACCGCTGTGGTCAAGGATGCCGAGGGCAATGTGGTCGAGATACACGCGACTTACGATCCGGAATCACGCGGCGGACAGACGCCGGATGGACGCAAGGTGCGCGGTACGATTCACTGGGTTTCGGCCGAACACGCGGTCGATGCAGAAGTGCGGCTGTATGATGTGCTGTTTTCGGCCGAATTTCCCGAAGATGTGACCGAAGGCCAGGATTTTACCGTCAACCTCAATCCCACATCGCTCGAAACCGTCACAGCCAAAGTCGAACCGTCATTAGCTGACGTCGCACCGGGCAGCCGCTTCCAGTTCATGCGCAACGCTTACTTCGTTGCCGACAGCACCGATCACTCGGCCGAACATCCTGTCTTCAATCGCACAGTCACATTGCGTGATTCGTGGGCGAAAATCGCGAGTAATTAGCAAGGCTGTACCGGGTTTCTCACGGAGACCCGGTTTCACTTGACATTGTGTAGCGTCCGGGCATGAACGGCACAGCCATGAGGCTGAGAATGAGCAGCATGGAAAGCCATTGCAGTGTTGTTGCCAGACTGACTTGATCGGCCACCACGCCCACAGCGTAACTGCCAACCGCGCCGCCCATAAACATGAAGCCCAGCGCCAGACCGGATGCCATCGCACGGCGACCGGGCAACTGCCATTGTGCGCCGAGTACGAGAATGCTGTGCGGCATCCCACCGAAAAAACCGGCAATCGTCAACAATGGAATCCGGGCCAGATCAGGTGCCGGAATGTAGAGGAACAGGGGCACAACGGCACCGAGTAAGCCGATAGCAATTGCCGGCCGGTTGCCGCGCCGATCAGCGATAATGCCGCCTGCGAGACCGCCAAAAGCTGAACCCAGCATCCAGACGCCGCTCATCACGCCTGCATAGCCTGCTGAGTAGCCTTCTTCGAGAAACAGCTTGGGCGCGAAGTTGATGGTAGCGATGCTAACGGTGCTGATGAGTAGCATCAGCCAGCCAAGAGCGAAAACAACCGGCCATTTGAAGTGCGATTTGACTGCTCGGGCTGCTTTTTCCGCTGCTTGAGCCACTTTGTCCGGGTTGTGAATGTGCAAGTAGCCGCCGATCAAGGCTGTAGTGGCAAAGACGGGCAGGGCGATGAAACCAATTCGGCCGAAACGATCGATCAGCAGGCCCGCTGCAATTGGCCCCACAAACAAGCCAATCTGGCCCGCCATAAAGAAAATCGCCGTTGCCTGCGTGCGCCGCGTCGTGCTGCTGTCGCTGGCAACCATCGTCCCGGTCGGATGGAACGCACCGGAACCAAAACCGGCCATCGTCACTGCCATCAAGGCTACCCAATCTGACGCAAACGATGCAACCGCATAGAAAGCGATCATCCACGCAATGCCACCGACTACAAACCAGCGTGGACCCCGCCTGTCAGCTACCCAGCCAAAAACGGGTTGCGCCAGTGCACTGCCCACGTTGTAAAGGAGCAGTGCGAGACCGACTTGCGCATTGGTCAGCCCAATGGAAACGGCCAGTAGGGCGACGAGCACTGTCCGCCCACTGTTCATGATGTCGACGAAGAAATGGGTCAGCGCATCGGCAATATAGGCTTTGCTACGCAGGAAGGTTGTGCCGTGCTCGGTGGCAGTGGATAGCGTCATGTTCACTCTTATGCGCGCCTGAACAATTCGGCGGACTGACTACTGTGTGAAGTTATCGACCGGCAGCGTAAACTCCTCAACAACGCCGTTCACATCTACCGTATAGGTTCCTTGTGGCAGGCCGCCGATGTCGAGCATGTAAATGAGCTGGAACGGTGTGACTTGTGCTGCACAGTCAGCATCTTGTGGGAGAGAGGCCATTACGGCAACATACAGCGTACTGTCTTCGCGTGTTTGTGTCGCCTTGGCGACTTGCCAGCACGAGTCGGCATGGCTTCCATCGACCGTCAATACCAATTGAAACGGAAATGTCTCGATAACTTCAAGTGAGATCGCTCTCACACCCGCCAATTCAGAATCGACTGCCCCACCCAAATCGGATGTGCGGTTGGCACCGGAAGGAGGATAAGCAGTCGGTGTTGCATTGCGTGCTGTCAATTCTTGCGGAACGCCGGCAGGGTATGGTTCTCTGACAGTTTGTGGCAATGGTGGTGCAAACACCTCCGCCGGGTAGGCTTCATTGGGGTAGGCGTCTGTCGTTGTGTTTTCGGTTGATCCAGTAGTCTGGTCTGGGCCGGTTGCAGGTATAGGCGTTGGCGCGACTGCCGTCGCTGTGTCGTCGACCGACTGTAGCGCCGGGCTATCGAGTTGTGGTGTGGCAGTGAGCGCCGGCGCTTCCGGTTCTACCGGCGAACAGGCTGACAGCAGACCAAAAACGGCTGTGGCTAATATTATCAAGTAGAAAATGGTGCGTTGGTTTTGCATATGGTTTATCCTTTCAGGCAGTGCATGCTTAAAATCGTGCCAGATCATAGCGTGATGTAGGATTGAATTAGTTCGGCCGATTCATTTTGTCATATTTGCCTAAGCTTCCAAAGGCATCAAATTTGGTAAAATGTTGAATTTCCGGCATTTTTCCGGTCTAATCAGGGTATATCTTATGAGAACATTGCAGCAGGTGATCAAATGAACGACAGACCAACAGGCGTTACCATTTTGGCAATAATCGCATTTTTTGCAGGACTAGTTGGATTGTGTTTTCCCCTTAGTTTACTCATCAGCAGCGGCTTTGCTGATTTTGGCGTTGCCGAAGAATTGCTTGGCATCGATTCACGCGTTGTTTTGTTTGGAACAGCCTTGCTCCTGCTGATCCGCCCGATACTCTATCTCATTTTTAGCTACGGTGCGTTGGGATTGAAACCGTGGGCCTGGTGGGTCGGCATTGTCGCGGCGACGTTAGCGCTTGTAGGTGGTGCTTTGAACACGATGAACGCCGATTCTCTTGCGCCGAACGTAGCCGTTGGTGTCATCGACGTTATTATATTTATTTATTTGTTGACACCTCACGTGCGCAAGGCGTTTGGCATCGGCCGAAAATCAGCACCTGCAGCGGCAGAATAATCCAGATTCGTTCAAAGCCATACCTCCCACGCCAGAAATCTGAGAAACCGCACGCATTGCGCTGTCAATAGTGTAAGATACAAAAGTGCCGCACGAGTAAAAGGCTGGACGCAGGCGAACGGTTTTTCTTGAGAACGCCCCTTGACAAATACGGTAATCAACCGGCTGCCGGAGAGATAATCTTTGAGGAAGCTCAAGCCCAAGCGATTTAATCAATTGCAAATGGCGTTGCTCGACGCATTCAGCGTCGACAGTCTCGCGATATTAGCCAGAAGTGTGGATGTCCGCGCTGAAGATCTCTACGCGCCCAGTGACACACTGCCGATTCGCATCGAGCGACTGCTTACCTGGGCTGAAAGCGAAGATCGCGTTGGCGCCATGATCGAGAAGGCACGCGCCATCAATCCGACAAACAAGCAATTGGCAGCGGTTGCGCTCGCATTCGATGATACCTGGTATCAAAGCAAAACCGCGACTCTATTTGATGTCTTCATTGAAAAACTGGTTGGATTACGGCGGTCGCCTATTTTGCTCATACCGCTTCTGCTCGTAATTCTGTTTGTTATTTGGCAGATATTTACGATGTTGCGTGGGCCGGAGCAGATGAGCGGTCAGTTCAACGTTGCCGTTGCCGATTTCGGCATTCTCGATGCCTCAGGCAACGTGCGTCCGGATGAATTTGGCGCGGAAATGCGCAGCATCGTCGTCAATCAGCTCAATTTCGAGCATGATGATGCCAACCTGTTGCGCCAGCTAGCCGGACGATTGGATGTATGGCATGATGGCCTGCCACGTTCTGAAAAAAGTGTGACGCTGGGCACAATTGAGGGTAGCAGTGCTGAAGAGCGTGCCGCATCGGCCGAAGCGCTGGCACACGAGATCAATGCCAATATGGTCATATACGGCTACTTGCAGGAAGCAGACAATCCCGACAGCCTTGTGCTTGAGTTTTACTATGATTCGGCACAGATACGCGGCGAACCAGACGCCATTGCCGGCAGTCAGCGCTTGGGCAAGCCGATTCAGTTGCAAGCTGATATCGCTGTCGATCCGACATTGGCCAAGGCAGATGCTGCGTTCACGCTCGGTCAGCGCAGCCGTCTGCTCGCCTGGCTGACAACGGGTTTGGCTCAGGACGCCGTCGGGCGGGAAGAAGCGGCACTGGCGTTGTTCGAAGAAGCAGCAGAGCAGTTGCCGTTTCTCGAACCAGGCAACGGACGTGAGGTACTCGACTATTTTATCGGCCGAGAAGCGTTCCTCCTGCGTGACCATGACCGTGCGTTGGCAGCGCTCGATCGTGCGCTGGATGCCGATCCGGCCTATCCAAATGCGTTGCTGACCAAGGGCAGCGTCTTTTACGATCGTGCGCAGATCTTTTTCCTGCGCGATAGTGATATTCCGGCTGGGTTGGAACAGTGCGTCGATCTCGAGCAGATAGACAATGGCGCACCGACACTGGCTGCGGCATTGGATGACATTGGGCAGGCTGACCAGTTGTTCAATGATGCTATTGAAGCGGCTGCTAACTCTGTGTATCCACCTTTAGCTGATACGGCACTGTTGATGCGTGGCGTCAACAACCGATTAAGGGCGCAGGCGCTGCTGTTTGAAAACAATGTTCAAGCGGCGCAACTTGATCTGAATTCGGCCGAAACCGACATCACAGCCGCCCTGTCCGCCTTTGCAGGCAGTAATCACATTCAATTTCAGGGTATTGCCTTGGCGGCACTAGGCGCTACTTACGAGACAATGGCTTATATCGATACTGTTACCGGTCAAACGGAATCTGATCGCACTGAATTGGCGTTGGCGCAATACGATGCATGCATCGCACTCGGCGACGACCCAGCAGCAACCACATTCCTCAAGGGAAAGATCATCGACTGTGCTTGCGTCCCTTATCGTGAATCCCTTTTGGCTCGAACCGACCTTTCTGGAGGGCAGTAATCATGATTGACTACACATTTACGCGCCAAGAATCCCGTTTCCTGCCTTTGTTGCTCATCATCGCTTTATTGCTAACCGCGTGCGGTGGCGTGTCGCAACAGGATGCGGAAGCAACGGGTGTGGCGCTCGGCCTTACGGCAGCCGCCGGCGAGGCAGCGACGACTGAAGCGCTACGCTCATCGGTTGAAGCTACGGTACGGGCTGAAGCTGCGGCAACAGCCGAAGCAGCTAACAATGCTGCTGTGACCCCGGAGGCTGATGCGTCGGCCGAACCTGAAGCTACTCCAGTCCCTCCCGATGATCCGACGCCGGTTCCCACACCGCCAGTTTTTATCATTCAAGGTGCGCCCAGTGAGCGCAACGGTTTGACCGGAGACGTTTTTACATTTGAGGGACTACAAATTGATCCCGAGCGCCAGGTCTTTCAGGATAGCATCGTCTTTTTGGTCAATGGCGTCCACGTCGACGGCGGGCCGGATGTTGAAGGTGAAGGCGTTCTCGATTTGCGATTTACTGTTGCTGAGCAAAATGGCGACATCGTCCACACCACAACTGTTACCGACCCGCTGTATTGTGCGTTTGGGGGTGATACGAATACATGCGCAGTCTGGAACTTTGCCGAAAACGGCTATCGTTGGCCTAATGGCGCATTGGTGCGTAGCGGACCACATGAGGCGATTATCGAAGGTCGTGGCGTCGATCCAAACAATACGACGGTTTGGTCATATCCTTTCAACATCGCTTTGCCCGATTTTGCACAAGGCCAGCCTAACACGGCACGCATCACGGGTATTACACTGGATAGCACCTACTATGTCGTCGCGTTCGAAACTGTAGGTTTCACACCAACCTGGGGAGCACAGCACGTCCACTTCTTTTTTGACACCGTTTCGGCCGAAAATGCCGGTCAGCCGGGCAGTGGGCCGTGGCAACTCTACCCAGCTTCGGCCGATGGCTCTAATAGCTCTCCATTTACGTTATATTCGACTGCAGACCGGCCGGCAGGGGCAGAAAAAATGTGTATTCTAGTGGCAAACGCCGATCATTCTGTCAATCAGGGAACTGGCAACTGTGTTTGGCTGCCGTAGTTTCTTTTGAAGTGATTGTCACCTGTTACAAGTTGGGGTGTTTTCAAGTGAGTAGTTCCGACATTCGATGTCGCTGAAGTCACGTCGGATGCGCCCGGCCGCTTCACCGAGCAGGTCATCGATTTCGGCCGAAAACAAACGCCATACTTTCACAGTGCCATCGTCACTAGCCGTCGCCACAAATTGCGAATCTGGTCGAAACGATGCCGCATTGACCCAATCCGTATGACCTTCCAATACAGCAATTGGTTCGCCGGTGTGACCATCCCACAGACGCGCTGTCGTATCGTCGCTGGTCGTGATGATCCAGTTGCCGTCAGGACTGAATTCGGCCGATTTCAAATCGGCCGTGTGACCGGGTAAATCGGTGACAAATTCGCCGGTAGCGGCATGCACCAATTGCAGTGTGGCGTCGCGCGTTGCGACGAGCAACAATGTATTATCCGGTGAAAACCGGAGTGCGATCACATCCCGTTCAGCGCCATCCAGTGCAGCAACGAGTTCGCCCGTGTTGCTATCCCAAAGACGCACGTTGCCGCGCAAGCCACCAGTCACCACACGTGACCCGTCACGGCTGAACGTCGCAACGATCACGTCATCTTCGTGACCTTCCAGACTGTGAATTAGCTCGCCACTAGCCACATCGTAGAGGCGTGCCATTTTGTCGTTGCCCACGCTGATGAGACGAGTGCTGTCCGGACTGAACTGAATCGCATTGATTGTATTCGTATGCCCGTCGAATTGTCTGACGGGCGTGCCGTCGCTAGCGGCCCAAAGCTGAATTGAATGATCGGCGTCGTCAGTTGCCAACAACATACTATCCGGGCTGAATGCCACCGTGGAAGCCGTAACGTCAATATCAGCGATGTGGTCTCCCGTTGTCCCATCCCAAATATACACGCCGGTGTATCCTGTAAACCGGTCTACGCCGATCAGGCGCTTGCCGTCAGGACTGAAAAGCGCGTTGGTCAATCCGGGTGCTGTTGGCTCAGTTATGCGGATTAAATTGCCTGCGCCGTCCCACAGCACACCCACTGCTCCAGTCTGGCTTACCGTGAAGAGGCGAGATCCGTCGTTGTTGATCACAATTGCTGCGGGCGGACGGCGATTGGTTTCTGACAGGCCGTCTTGATTGATATCGATCTGTGTGCCACGTGGAGCGTCTGCGTCGTCCCACAGCCAAACACGATTCCCCCCTGTGACAAAGTGATCGCCGGTACGCGCAAATTCTACCGAATGTACCGCGTTGTCGTGTGTGTTTAATGTTGTCTGTAAGCTTCCGCTGAAAACATCCCATAATCTAACAGTGGTGTCGCCAACCGTCGCCAGGAGCGTGCCGGCGGGGTTGAAATCGGCCGAACGCACATTATTGGTGTGCCCGATCAACGTGCCAAGTGACGCACCCGTCTTGCCGTCCCAGAGACGGGCGGTGTTGTCCTGGCTGTACGTAACGAGTAGCGCCCCATTGTCGCTAAATCGACTGCCCGAAATCTGATCGCCGTGACCGACCAGTTCTGTTAGCGTGTTGCTATCCGACTTATTGCGGATCCAATTTGCCGACGTCGTGTTCCACAACCAGGCTGTTTTGTTGTCATCGGGAGCTAATTCCTGTATCTCTATTTCTTGAACATCAGCATAATCTCTGGCTATTGTGACGAGACGACTACCATCGGCCGAACCCGCGCCGTCATGGGCGAACGCAAACGCCAAATCGGTTTGCCAATTCGTTGGAAGGGTCCTGCTTTGCCCTGACCGTGCATCCCATGCAGAAAATCCCATGTCACCGTCAGTCTGCAAGCCGCTGATGACGAGTAGATCGTCGACAAACGCAACGCGACAGAGGGCTAAACACGCCTCAATTGCCGCGATCTGTTCACCATTGGAACTGTCGTGGAGTGTGACAACTTCGTCGGCTGCGGCCAACGCAAAGCGCGAGCCATCTGTACTGAAACGGATTTGATTGTAGCCCGTAGACAGGTGAGCGGGTGGATCTAGTTCGGCAATAAGTGCACCTGACACTCCATCCCACAACGTCGCATTCCCGTCTAGCCCTGCGGTCAGCAAACGCGATCCGTCCGGGCTGAATTCGGGAACTAGATAGATATCACTCGATTCCTGATTGCCGAGTAAGGCAGCGATCTGTTCGCCGGTGACGCCGTCCCAAAGCCAGGCTCCCTGCCCATCTGCCGTCGTCACAATGCGCGTACTGTCGGGGTTAAATTCCGCAGAACTGACACCAAAGTTGTGTCCGGGTAACGTGGCAAGGGTCTCACTGGTGGCGACATCCCAAATGCGTGCTGTGCCGTCGGTGCTGGCTGTCAACAAACGCGATCCATCCGCACTGAATTCGGCCGATTTGACCGTATCTGTGTGCCCGTGCAGCGTGGCGACAGGTGCAGCGAGTTGCGGCGGATGTAGCGCCTGATACAAGGCCGCTCGCGCGTCGGGAACATAAGTTGTCCCATCATCCTGAAAAGTAGCGTTTACCGCCGCTTCGCCGAGAGACAATGCCAATTCCGGATCGATGCCGCGAAATTTGTCCGATGCAATAGCAAGACGCTGTGCCTGAATCTGCCGGTTCAGCTCAGCGATTTCTGCTTCACCGGCTTCGGCTGTCTGTTGAGCGACCACGGCAGTGGCTTCACTGCTTTCGGCCGATTCCTGTGCCAAAAACGCCTCATCTCGCGCTCGGCTCGCTTGAATTTGCCCGATAAGCGCCCAAACAGCGGCAATGATCATCAGAACAGCGACGACGGCAAGCCCGTTGCGCAGCAGACGCAGGCGTCTGGCACTGCGTCGTTCCGCTTCCAACTGTGCGGCCTGTCGTTCTGCTTCTAATTCTGCTTCGCGTTCGCGTGCTTGAGCAGCATTGCTTTCGTCGAGAAAATCACGTTCGGCAGGTGTTAGATGCTCGCCGGGATTGGCTGCACACCACTCCTGGGTTTCGGCCAAACGTGCGCCGCGATAGAGAAATCCAGCGTCTCGGTTATTGCTATCCCATTCGGTTGCAGCGCGTAGCAAGCGGCGGCGCAGCAGCAGGGCTTCGCGATTTTCTTCCAGCCACGTGTGCAGACTGGGCCATTCGCGGATAAGCGCCTCGTGGGCGACTTCAACATCGTCTTCATCCACGGTGATCAGACGGGCGCGCGCCAGGCGGTCAAGCACTTGCTCAACATCGGCGGCATGGCCGACGTCGGCCAGTAACTCATCACGTGTAGCGCGGCGGCGCGTTTCGACGGCGTTGTCGTTGATCTCGGTCAAGCTGAGAAATACGCGTTGGGCGATGCGTTTCTGGGTGTCGTTCAAGGTTGTGTAGGTGGTTTCGGCCGATTTTGCAATAGCCCCTTCCACACCGCCGACAGCCCGATAACCTGAGAGGGTCATCACGTTGCCTTTGCGACCGCGCCATGTCTCCAGCAGCGCATGGGAGAGCAGGGGAAGCCGTCCCGGTTCATCGCGCACATCATCGACGATTTGCTCGACGAGCCCATCCACAAAGCGCCAGCCGTTGCGCCGTGCCGGTTCGACAATGGCGCGAATTAACTCAACTTGATTCATTGGACCGACGTATTCCTGATTTGATGCGACGGCTTGGCGAAGTTGTTCGTAGCGGTCGCAACGCGCGTAGAAGTCGGCACGCATTGAGATGATGACGGTAGCAGTCGATTCGGCCGATGCGGCTGTCATCAAGTTGTCGAGAAACGCCTGCCGCTCCACTTCATCCGCGCAGAGTGTAAACAGTTCCTCAAATTGATCGACAAAAATCAACACGCGGTCCGATGTCTGGCGTGCAGCTAGTTGACCACTCACTTGCAGCAATGTTTGCGCATCGGCGCTGAACTGGTTTGTCAATGTCGACGCTGTGCCCAGCGGTTCGTCGCGTGCCAGCGTGTTGGCAAGCGCAGACAGTGGGTGCGCCGTTGGTGTGAATGTGTGGATTTGCCAGTTTTTAGCGCGCAGCCGCGGAATTACGCCGGCACGCAGCAACGATGATTTGCCGCTGCCGGAGGCACCGATGATAGCGAGAAACCGATCATCGGTTAACCGGGCCAAAAGTCTGGCGATGAGATCTTCTCGGCCGAAAAACAGGTCAGCATCCGCTTCTGTGAAATACGTCAGACCTTTGTAAGGTGGGTCACCGGGCAGCGGCGGCACATCTTCGAGCGAGTCAATCTTGACGATGATCTCCTGCTCGACATAGCGTTCAATGAGATCGCGCCCGGCGAATTTGCTGTCGCGGATGTCGATGACCGCAGTATCATTGCCGCCAATGTTGATGGTGCTGCTCGATGATGCTGCGGTTGTCTCAGGTGCCTTGTTCTGTTCGGTCATACTGTCGCATAGACGTTAATTGTTTATATCCGGGCAAGGCGTATCGACGTAAAATGGTGTTGATACCTCAGAACCGCCTGAATCGACGACTTTTAATGTCATCGGTGCGCCCTTGCACGTGCCCCAATCAAAGGTGTATTCTGGCCCGTTTACTTGGATGCCATCGCGGAAGTAGGCGTAAACACCTGTGCCGCCATTGGCATTAAAGCGGATTTTGACCCGTGCATCGTTGTCATTGAGTGCGATGTTTTCCAGCAGCGAAATACTCAACGTCAATGGGCTGGTTGGTCTGGGCGTTGCCGTTGGTGGTCGCGGTGTGGAGGTTGCCGGTCGACGTGTCGGTGTGTTGGTCGGTGGTACGCGGGTTGGTGTGTTCGTCGGTGGCACACGTGTCGGCGTATTGGTAGGCGGTTGTGGCGTCGGTGTGTCAGTAGCCGGCTCTGGTGTTGCCGTGGCCGTTTCGGCTGCTATGGTACTGGTTGGGGGCAGAGGTGTTGGGGTCACTTTATCAACGTTTTCACTGCGTACCCAGCCTTCCAACGTGTTGGAGCCAATGCTGGCTTGTATTAATGTCCAGTTGCCATCGGCCGATTTGGCCATGAAACTGATGCGCTCGCCTTCACCCAGGGTGCCGATCCGTGCACCGTCCGGCTCAACGTGGATGGTCGTGTCGGCAGCAATAACCATGCCCTCACCGATTACCGGCGTGATCAACAATGGTGCTGCCTCAGGAGGATCTGCTATTGGTTCCGGATCAGTACTACACGCCGCTATCAAGAAAATGAGAACGGCGAGACAGGCCCCGCCCGTCATTATTCGGCCGAACAGCCGTTTTTGCATTAGCAAATTTCTCATATCATCCTCCATACAGACAACGAATTATCTGTTTTTGTGCCTGAATTGCATTGTGTCGGTTATAGGACGTATTTCGGCACCGACCGCTTTCCAGATTGAGCAAAGCAGCACACCGCAACACAATGCCAGTATAAGGATAATTGAGTGGCTTGTAAAGCAAGGGCCAGATCGGTTTGCCATCTGGCTACGGCTTAGGAGAATCTGTGTAGGAAGAGAAATGGAGCAGATCCTGGGATCTGCTCCGCTACAAGGTATCAGGTCGGTATAACTAGCGGAATCAAGCCGCGCTCTTCGAGATAGCGTATGGCGCGTTCTGCGCTCTCGTCAACGGTTTCCAGGTCGGTGCGAATATGTAGATCGGGATTCTGCGGCGCCTCAAACGGGTCGGAGATGCCGGTAAAATTGGGGATTTCTCCCGCAATTGCCTTGACATACAGTCCTTTCACATCGCGATCGATGACGACTTCCAGCGGTGCGTCAACAAACACTTCTATGAAATTGGTTGTATTGGCGCGGACACCATCTCTTACTGATTGGTAGGGTGAGATGAACGAACAGACGCAACCGATGCCATTGCGTGAGAGCAATTTTGCCACAAACGTTACGCGTTCGATATTTTTGGCTCGATCTTCGGCAGTAAAGCCCAGATCGCGCGTCAAGCTTTCGCGGACGACGTCTCCATCCAGCCGCTCGATTTTGACACCGCGTGCTTGCAGTTTTTCGATCATTGCCAGTGCAATGGTCGTTTTGCCGGCGCCGGATAGGCCGGTCATCCAAAATACAAATCCTTGCTGTTCCATATTGAGTTGTCCTTTGTGTTATTCAAGCGCAACGGTACAGCGGGCCTTGTGGCCAGCCACACAGGGTGCGCTTTTGTTGACAGTTATTCGGCCGAACCGTTTGCAGGTGGCGCATATTCTTCCACACGCACAAAGCCACGTGTGGTCAGATGTTCCAGGATAAGCCGCGCATTGACTTCGGCCGAATTGTAGGCACCATCCACACGCATTTCAGGATTGCGCGGCGGTTCATACGGTGCATCGACGCCCGTAAAGCCCACCAGTTCACCCCGTCGTGCACGTGTATACAAGCCTTTTGTGTCACGTGCTTCACATACTTCCAGCGGCACATCCATGAAAATTTCGGCGTAACGATCCTGACCAACCATATTGCGCACTTCATTGCGTGTCGCTCGATATGGACTGACAGCGGCACAGATAACGATACCGCCGTGGCGCACAATTTCAGATGCCACAAAGCCCATGCGTCGGATGTTGGTGTCTCGATCTTCCTTGCTGAAGCCCAATCCCTGCGAGAAATTAGTGCGCACCACGTCACCGTCGAGCAGCGTTACCTGCCGCCCATGTTCTTCGAGCAAATGCGTGAGGATGGCCGCCGTTGTCGATTTACCGGAGCCGCTCAAGCCGGTAAACCAGATGCAGCACCCTTGCCGATGGCGTGGTGGGTACGTTTCGGCCAGGATTTCAGCCACTTCCGGGCGTGTAAACCAGGTCGGTAGCTTTTTGCCTTTCTGGAGATATTCTTCGCGCACCTGCGTGCCGGAAATCGAGGCTGTCGTGGCATCGTTGGGTACTTTGTCGATCTCTTCGTAGCGTGCTTCATCGGGGAGGTAGACGAGCATGCGGAACGGCACCATCGTCACGCCGATTTCATCGCCATATTGCATGACGATGTCTTGCGCATCGTAGGGGCCGTAGAATGGATTGCCACTGGAGTCCTTGCCTGGGCCGGCGTGGTCGCGCCCGACGATGAGATGATTAGCACCAAAATTGCGGCGGATAATGGCATGCCACAGCGCTTCGCGTGGGCCGGCCATGCGCATGGCGAGCGGCAAGAGGGCCAGTGTAACGCGGTCTTGATCGTAGTACCGCGCTGTCAGCGCTTTGTAGGTGCGTACCCGCGTGTAATGATCGACGTCGCCTGGCTTGGTCATGCCGACGACGGGGTGCAACAGCAACGTACCGTCGATGGCCTGCGTCGCGCGCTTGGTCAACTCTTCATGTACGCGGTGCAACGGGTTGCGGGTTTGGAAAGCGACGACGTTTTGGTGCCCTTGCCGTTCCAAAATGGCACGCGTTTGCTGTGGGGTCAGACGCAAATCTTTGAAATCGTAATGGGGTGGCAGTTGGATCACTTGCAGGGGGCCGGCGATGAAATAGTCACCCCAACGGTGCATTTCTGCGACGAGTGGATGGCGCACATCATTTCGGCCGATAACCTGTGTCGCCAACTCTTGAATATCCCACGCGTACTTCTCCTCAACCGTCATGATCGCCAGGATTCGATTGCCTTTGTCACGGAGTGCAATCTCCTGTCCGACTTCACCAGGGGCATCGGCGCTGACATCCAACACAATCGGGATTGGAAAGAGTGTGCCGTCGGTGAGGCGCATCTCTGCGCAGACCTGGCGGTAATCCGCTTCACCCATAAATTGATTGAGCGGTGAAAAAGCGCCAACCGCCAGCAATTCCAGATCGCACAGTGCTCGTGATGATAAACGAATGGACGGCAACGTGTTGGCGTACGCTGTAAGGGCGTTCACTCGTTCAGCCGCAACCATAAGATCGATCAGTCGGCCCCCATATGGTGGAATGAGGGCAACCTTTTCTTGTGTGATAGCCACTTTATATACTCCTTATCACGCGTTGATGTGTCGGTTTTGTACCGGGATTTCTCAGCAGGTTCAAAAGCTGTTCAGCTTGCATTTCCTCAGAATGTGTGGCAGTCTGCAACGAATGCCCGGCGGATTGTATGCAATTAGAGGTAATTTCGCAACGCAATTTGGTTGCACTGCAAGCGTGGTAGGCAGTAAGATAAAGATAGGATAGATCACTTTTTTGAGAGCATACGATTCGGCCGAAACAACAGGACAACTCATGAGTGAATCGGCACATGATGCGGCGTCTAACTTCACTGGGCGCCGTGCTCAGATGGTGCGCAACCAGTTACAGGCACGTGGAATTACAGACGCTGCCGTCTTGCAGGCGATGGCGACCGTGCCTCGCGAACTATTCATCCAGCCCCGTTATGCCGAATGGGCCTACGATGACACGCCCGTACCGACACTTGCCAAGCAAACTGTATCGCAGCCGTACGTGATTGCACATATGTTTTCGCTGCTGGCCTTGCAGCCTACTGATCGCGTATTGGAAGTTGGAACAGGTTCCGGTTATGCTGCGGCTGTGTTGAGTTGCATCGCAGCCGAAGTGTATACGGTTGAGCGCCATCAGAAGCTCGTCGAATTTGCCCGCCAAAAACTGACCGAAGGCGGTTTTGTCAATGTGTGGGTCAAACAAGGAGACGGCACGCTGGGGTGGCCGGAAAAAAGTCCTTATGATGCGATTGTTGTCGCTGCCGGAGGCCCTTTCGTGCCTGCATCGCTCAAACAGCAACTGGCTTTGGGCGGGCGCCTGGTCATGCCGGTTGGAGCGGAGCAGCGCCGTCAGCATTTAGTCGTGGTCAAACACAGTGAGCCAGATAGATTTATTACGATTCAGGAAACGTCTGTTGCTTTTGTACCGTTGATTGGCGCTGAAGGGTGGCCAGGCTAACTGGTGGTAAAAAAAGGGGAAACCGGGTTTCTGATGAAACCCGGTTTCCTGTCTGTCAGACAACTGCACTGCGAAATCGTCTAACCTAATGTCACTGGTCCAGCCGCAGAATCATTTGCGCCTTCGCGCCACTCGATTTCAACTTCCAGACTGAGTTTCTTGACGCCTTGCTTGTTCAATTCTTCTTCGGCTTTGATTTCGAGGACGACTTTGTTGGGAATGTCGAGCGCGAGTTCTGTCGCACCCTGTTTCAATATTACCTGTCCGTCTGACACTTTGTCGGCCAACAACCGCAAAAACGCAGCGACTTCGGCCGATGTCTTTGGCTCTTCGCTCTTGAATAAAACGGTTTCTCTACCCACAATTTCACCTCCGTAACTCGACTGCGAATAGATGACGTTATATTTCCATTATACCATATCCGGCTGGCTTTCTTGACCACACTCATCTGCCGGATCGCAACCAAATCACGGCAAAGAGTAGTCGCCAGCCGAAGATAAACGCACCGCCAAGCAGTAGCGTTGTGGTCATGAATCCCAGCGCGATGGCGCTGCTGTCGAGTAAAAATGCACGCAGCATCAAGCCGAGCGGTACGGCGATCAGCCACGCCGCCAGGGTGCGCAGCAAAAACGCGCGTATATCTAACTGCGGCGTAGCTTGCACTGCAAAGACGGTAATCAGCCAGGGGATGATCAACGAGACGGCTGTAATAATACCGCTATTTAGTGAATCGGCCGACATGTTATGACTCACGCGGCCAAGCAGGACGAATACCAAAAGTACCAGTACGTCACCAATGACGAGAATTGTAGTTTGTCGTCGAGAATGCATGTGCCATCCCTTGTCTCGATACGTTGTTTATTGTGTTGTGATGAGATCGCCAAAAATAGCGTCACCACGCCACTGGCCGTTTTGAACGAGAATCCGACCGCGCTGAATGGTGGCAACCAGTGAACCGCGCTGTACCATGCCGGCGTACGGTGTCCAGTCTGCGTTGCCGTGCTGATTTTCGGCCGAAACTACCGTCTCACCAGTGGGATCCCAGACAACAATGTCCGCATCCAGCCCAACTGAAAGCGACCCCTTGCGGTGATCGATGCCGAAAACACGGGCAACATTGGTGCTGAGTAAATCGACGAGACGCGTCAACGACAGGCGTCCGCTCGCCACGCCATAGCTGTAGAGCAGGGGAAAGCGATTTTCTACACCGGGGATGCCGTTGGGTGTCTGGTCAAATGCGCCATCATAGCGATCTTTTTGTGCGGTAGTAAACGGGCAATGGTCAGTACCGATGGTGTCGATGTCGCCATTTTCTACAGCGAGCCACAACGCATTGACATCTTCCTGCATCCGCAGCGCCGGCGTCGTAATCCACCGATGCCCATTTGGTTTCAGATAAACCGATTCGTTTAGTAGCAGGTATTGTGGGCATGTTTCAATAACGATATCAACGCCGTGTGTCCGCGCGTGCAGGGCGGCTTCCAGTCCGGCTTTGCTGCTGAGATGGACGATGTACAGACGTGCCCCGACATCGCCCGCAATGGTGGCCGCGCGTTCAACGGCGTGGGCTTCAGCCTCAGCGGATCGGCTGCGTGCATGAAAAATGGGAGCTGTGTGACCGGCAGTCTGGTGACGCGCGGTCAGTGTTGTCACAATGTCATCTTCTTCCGCATGCACCATCAAAAACCCACCGGCTTCATCGATTTCTGCCAAAATGGGTGCAAAGCTGGGCCACGGAAGCATCATGCCCGCTTCTTTGTAGGTCGTGAACACCTTGAAACTGTTGAATCCCGCTTCAACGAGAGTTGGGATTTCGTGTAGCCATTTAAGTGGCTGATCGGTAATATTGACATGAACGCCAAAATCGATGTGACTTTTGCCTTGTGCGCGACCAATACGTTCATCAAGTGCAGCGCGTAAACTTTGGCCAGGTGCCTGCACCGTGAAATCGAGTATGGTTGTCGTGCCGCCAAATGCCGCCGATCGAGAACCGGACGCAAAATCATCGGCCGACCATGTATCTTTGATGGGTATGCCCATATGCGTGTGCGGATCGATAAAGCCGGGGAAAACCAGTTTGGCGGTGGCATCAACCGTAGTCGCGGCCGGTTCATTTGTCAAATCGCCAATCGCCGCAATTTTGCTGCCACGCACACCGATGTCTACCTGGCGGACACCGGCAGGCAAGACAGCTCGCCCACCATGTACAATGAGGTCGTATGTCATTTTTTGTCCTCCGGCATGGTAAAGGATTCGACGAGATCCAAGACGATTTCTTTCAGATCACCGCGATTGGGTAGGGTGCCCATCATGCCGTACATCGCCGCTGAACGCTGCGGAACGCCACCGCTGTCACCAGTGCCGACCAGCGACGCGGCGCGACCGGTCAAGCGGCTGACGACATTTTCCGGCAGCATGCGCGTGGCGGCTTTGGCCGCACCGACGGTGACGCGATTGCCCGTTTTACGCAGGCTGAATTTACGCACGATTTCGGCCGAATCTGCTAAATCTGCCAGGAATCGATCAACATTATCGATGTGTGCGTAGTTGATGGTCATGTGCAGCGTTGGTGGGAATTGTTGGCGATCCAGATGCCAGCCACGCTGTCCCATTTCATCGCCAACTTCATAGATGTTGAGCGAGTCAGAGCCAATGGCGAGCAAGCTCATGGGCGGATCGCCTAGAACGTGCAGACCGTCGATGGCATTGATTCCTCCTTTAATTGCTGTTGCGGCTTGCATCACATTGGCAGCAATTTCAGTGTAGCCGTCTTCGCCGAGGTAGTTCATAATTGCCCACGCTGCTGCAATTGCGCCCCCCGGACGCGTGCCGGTCATTGTCGGCGAGGCGTAGATACCGCCCGGCCATTCAGTGGCGGCAAACAGTTGGTGGCGGCGCAATTCGCGATTGTGGTAGAGGACGACGGAAGCGCCTTTGGCAGCATAGCCATACTTGTGCAAATCGGCCGAGATCGAGGTCACGCCTGGTACGCTGAAATCAAAATCCGGCACCGTATAGCCTGCACGCCGCACAAATGGCAGCATAAAACCGCCTACACATGCATCAACGTGGCAGAGCAAGTTGTGCTCCTGTGCCAGCGCTGCGATCTCGGTAATCGGATCGACCATGCCATGCGGATAGGAAGGTGCCGACCCAACCACCATGATCGTTTGTGACGTGACCGCGGTACGCATCGCCGCCACATCGGCGCATAAATCGGTGCCGACCGACACGTGGACTAGCTTCATGTCGAAATAGTGCGCCGCCTTTTCAAAAGCCGGGTGGGCGCTGCGTGGCAGAACGACTTCAGGCGTGATGATGTGTGGACGGTTGGCACGTGCCCATTGTCGCGCCGTGAACATAGCCATCAGAATGCTTTCCGTGCCACCGGAGGTCATGTTGCCGACGACGCTGCCACTGCTGCCGAGCAAGGCAGCGCTCATCGCGATGATATTTGTTTCAAAACTACGTAGACTGGGAAAAGCGGTCGGATTTAAGCCATTTTCACTGAAAAAGAGGGTATAAGCCTCTTGTAGCAGTTCTATCGCTTCGTCTCCAGCATGGAAGACCAGGCTAAAAACCTGTCCTGCATGCCAATCGACGTCTTTGGCGCGCTGCTTGCGCATGGCAGCAATGACATCGTCGCGTGACTTACCGTGTGGGGGGAGTGTTATCGTGGGGTGTTCTCTGCTCATCGTTGTCAATCCAGTTCAATAAAGGTTTTGCTGTTGATCATAGCACAAAAGTGTGATGTGCCGCACTGCGTCATTTGCTTGTTAAATTTAGTCAATCATTGTGCAGTCGTTGCATTAATCCTGCACGCCTAAATGGCTCACGCGGGAGGACATTCACACACGGCAAGTACCGGATTAGGCATGCGTGTGTTGCCCAATATAACGCGTTTGAACTGGTTTGTTTGCAGAAGATAGTTTGCCAAAGAATCTGCCCGTGTTCGTTGTTCTGCAGTCGTGATTTGGTTGATAAACGCCAATACATCTGCATTTGCAGGCACATTCTTCTGACCTCCGTCTTTATGCGCAAGTAGGTGCGCAACCGATTCAGGAGTCAGTATTTCGTGTAGTAAATAATCTGTGACTTTGGAAACCAACTTCGGCCGAAATGCAACTGCTTCGATTGACCCTTCCAATGCTGTGATACTGACGACGACGATGACTGTCATTGTACCAGGTGGGATTGCCGGCTCATGTGCGGCAGGTGCCTTGATTGCCATGCCACGTGCGCCGTCGGCTTCAACCAGCATGACATCGGCAAAACGCTGTGATGCCAGTATTGCGACCGTTTCCGGCGGGATGCCGGATACTTTGTCATCGACCGTGGCGCCGACAAGCAGGCACGAGCGGAACTGTGAGAGAGTGGTGGGCAGCCTGCCGGTGTCGTCCGGCCAGCGGCAGACATGAGCGGCATTGTTTTTCTGCCATGCCCACAGACGTGTCGTCGTCGTGAGGATGCTGGTCATGCCGCTGCTGCGCAAATCGCGACCCAGCGCGAACATCAAGCTCGATTTGCCGCCGGCACCGACCAGGGCAGCGACTGTGCCGCTGCGCAGTTCAAAGGCGTCTATGGGGTTGGGGCGGTTTTCGGCCGATTCAACCACGTTAGGACAGCCTCCAGAACGCCGCCACCAATTGCCAGCGCCTTGTCCGAAATCGTGAAACACGCAGCAGCATCGGCGCGGGCGTCGATGTCCCCGATCTTCATACCGCCGTGTACCGTCGTTCCCGGCGCGATCAAGCCGCGAACGACACCTGCAAACGGCGCAACAACCACTGTATTCGCTACCTGGCCGAGTCGCTGGCCGTCATGGACTGTGTCGCCGATGGCAATTTGCCACGTTACACCCCCTTCGGTCGGCGCACGCAGAACACGCTCGACACCTTTTCCCGCGACGATGCCGGGCGTACCGGTGTTGGGCAATGCTGAGCCGCCCCAGAGAACGCGTCCCAGCGCATGTCCGCGCATCGTTTCAACCACGGCGTGGCAGTCGGCACCTGCCTCAAAGCCAGGCCCGAGCGCTATGACCAGTGGCGCATCGTGGATGGTTGTGTCGATGTTGCGTTTGGCCATTCGGGCGTCAATGATGATGGTAGGTTTTCGGCCGAAATCAGGCAATTGTGGTGCGACAAGCACCGGAATAGACCCGGTGCAAGCGAGCTGTTCGGCTGCAGCGGTCGACTCAACGCGCATTGCAGTCAACGACTCAATATGCACCGTACCTTGGACGATTGCTGTGGCGACGGCCACCATGCGGCGCACGACCAGTGGCTGCGCCAATTCAAGAACGATGACGGGAAAACCGGCGGTATGTAAACGATAGACGACGCCGGTAGCTAAATCGCCGCCACCGCGCACGACGACCGGGTAATCGCGAAACAGCATTGGCCGCAGCGCCTATCCGGGCCACTCCGCGCCATCGTAGTAGCGCGTGCCACGGTGTCCCTGGCGTGGAATCGGCCGATCAAGTCGTTCTCCGGGACACGCCACCATGATCAGCGTGCGTGCCTTGCCCGAACTGGGATTGGTGGCACCGGTTATCAACTCTGTAATTTGGCAGCGACCGATCAGCTCATCCCGAAAAATCGTGTAGACATAGTCGCCGACCGCAAGCCGTGACGGAGTTCCCGCCATGTGAAACTCAAACTCGCTCACTGTGCCGTCGTAGAGGCTGTCGATACCCGCCTGGCCGCGTGACTGAGGAATTGTTTTGGTAATGCCACTCATATTAGTCTCCGCCAGGGTATTACGTGAACAAGGGCGCCATCGCCAAGCGTTCAACATCGTTGTTCATCACATCATCTTTCGGGCGTGTTACAAAGCGAGCAGCAGCATCCAGAACTTTGGGCAACACATCGACATCACCGGCCGAGTTGAGGAAGACACCTGGTTTACCCAGAATCCAGTGGACGGCATTGTCAATCGCCTGCTGCTCTTCGAGCGGCTCGTACCAGGTCGTGCGTGTTTGTGGGCGATCGCCCCATGGCCGCCGGACAATACCTTTAATTGTCTGCATCGCTATATCATTGGCCGTACAGTGCTGGTACAGTTCTTCAAATTTAGTCTGATAAATCGGATTTTGCATCATTGTGTAGCTGTAGGGCAGCAAGACACTGTCAAAGTCAAAATGTGCTGTGCTGCGCAAATGCATTTCAGCTATGGCCACATCGTGACCGGTGACGCCGATGTAGCGCGTCAGCCCTTGCTCACGGGCTTCAATGGCGAATTCGAGTACGCCGCCCGGTCCCATTGCAACGTCCCATTCATCGGGATTGACGAGATAGTGCAGTTGCAACAAATCGACATGGTCGGTGCGCAAACGGTCGAGAGATGCGTGGAACTGATCGCGTGCTTCGTGGTAGGTGCGTTTTTCGGTCTTGGTTGCGAGGAAAAAGTTCTGGCGATAGCGATCCATCCACGGGCCGATACACAGTTCCGAATCGCCGTAACTGGCGGCGGTGTCGATGTGGTTAATGCCGTACTCCAGTAGAAGGTCAAGGGCACGGTCATTGCGATCCTGATCGTATTGCCATAGGGCGGCCGCACCAAATATGACGCGACTGCTGTGGTGACCGGTTCGGCCGAAACGTGATTTTTCTATCATCTGTATGCTCCAAGATTTCAAGGGCTATTTTAGCAGTGGGACAAACTGGAATTGTGTAACGTCCACTAATCCAAGATCGGAAATGCGCAGTTCCGGTATGACGACCAGCGCGAGCAGACTGAGCTGCATAAAGGCGTTGTTGAGGGTGCAGCCACACTCTGCCATCGTTTCGACCATCCGCGCTGCTTTGGTGGCTACCACTTCTGCCCGTTCGGCCGACATCAGGCCCGCAATCGGCAGTTCGACCAACGCGATTTGCTCACCGTCACGATAGACGACCACGCCGCCGCCGATCGCGCCGAGCCGATTGGCCGCCAGTGCCATATCCGCTTTGCTCGTGCCGACGACGATCATGTGATGACTGTCATGGGCGACGGTCGTTGCCACCGCGCAACGATCATTGAAACCAAAACCGCTGACAAAGCCGTTGGTAACGCCGCCTGTGCCGCGGTGACGTTCGACCAAAGCGATCTGGCAGACATCGTTTTTGCCGTCCATTTGGACAACGCCATTTTCTACCGGCAAGGTCGCTTCCAGAGCACGGGTCGGTGCCTGATTTTCGACGACGCCGATGACGCGGGCCGTGATTGTGGATTTCGGATTTCGGATTTCGGGCGAGTCGATAGTTACGTGGAAACTCGATGGTGTCAGTTGTCGGCCGAGTTTGACAGTGTTTTTGGCAAAGTCGGGATAGTTGTAAGGTGGGATTTCGGCCGATAACCTGCCGTTTTCCGCGACAATCTCGCCGTTCGCAATGACCAGTTCAATGGGAAGTTCGATCAGGTCACTGGTCAAGATGATGTCGGCAAGTCGTCCCGGTGTGATGCTGCCGATGTCCCTTTCCACGCCAAAATGCTGGGCTGCGTTGAGTGTTGCCATCTGAATCGCTGTGATTGGCTTAAGGCCCTGTGCAATCGCGTGCCGAACAACGCGGTTCATGTGACCGTCATGCACCAGCGTTCCCGAGTGGCTGTCGTCGGTGCAGAGAATGAAATTGCGACTGTCTAGTCCCTGTTCGGTGATGGCTTTGACCTGAGTCGCCACATCATACCACGCCGAGCCGAGCCGCAGCATCGCTTTCATCCCTTGCCGCACGCGGGCAATGCCGTCTTCGGTCCGCGTTCCTTCGTGATCGTCGGCAGGGCCGCCGGCAACGTAGCCGTGAAAAGGCAAACCGAGGTCGAGCGAAGCGTAATGGCCACCGATCACTTTGCCGGCACGCATCGTCGCTGCCATTTCCGCGTGCATTTTGTCATTGCCCATGTAGACGCCGGGGAAATTCATCATTTCGCCGAGGCCGATAATGCCGGGCCACGTCATGGCTTCGGTGACATCGTCCGGCTCAATTGACGCGCCTGGTGTCTCCAAACCGGGAGCGCTGGGAACGCAAGACGGCATTTGCACGTAGACGTTGATCGGCATGTTTTGTGCTTCGTCGTGCATCAGTTTGACGCCGGGCAAACCGAGAACATTGGCGATTTCGTGCGGATCGATAAACAGGCTTGTCGTGCCGTGGGGAATGACGGCACGGACAAATTCGGTCACGGTGACCATGCCGCTTTCGACGTGCATGTGCGCATCGCACAAGCCGGGAACGAGATAGCGATCGGCAGCATCAATGACCTTTGTTGTGGAATCGATTGTGTGGGATGCGTCGGGGCCGACGTAAGCGATACGTCCGCCCCAGACAGCAACATCGGTATGGTGGATGATTTCGCCGCTGTGGACGTTGACCCATCTGCCGTTGGTGATGACCAATTCGGCCGATAGTCGTCCCATCGCAACGGAGACGAGTTCGCGTGTTATGTCATGCCAGGGAATGCGCCGTTTCATCAATGCTCCTATGGAGTTGTCTGGATAGGTGGCTGGTTTGATAGCCAGGCGATTTGCTGATTTTCGCCGTGCTGAACGGCGTCTCACCCAACCACCTGGCTCGCTATCAAACCAATGGACACACTCCCTGTATCATACTCCACGGCGCACTGGGATTCAAACGTACCAGCGATAACGCGGTTCGTACATTTGCTCTCTAATAAACGCATGCAGGTCGTTCGGCTGCGGTATAGTTGCCAAGCCCTGCTTGTAGGCGATGGCAGCAACTGCGGCTCCAATTTCGGCCGAAACCGCACGAATGCCGTCCAGCGGCGGATAGATCAGGCCGATTGACAGATCGCTTTCATCGACCAATTCGGCTAACTTGTGTGCTGCCGCCATAAACATTTCGTCCGTGACATGCCGCGCCCCAACACTGACAACGCCGAGCCCAATGCCGGGGAAAATGTAAGCGTTATTGCCTTGACCCGGCACGAACTGCTTACCGTTGTATTCAAACGGCGGGAAAGGACTGCCGCTGGCATAAATAGCACGACCATCAGACCAGGTATATGCTTGTTCGGCCGAACATTCTGCTTTTGACGTCGGATTGGACAAGGCGAAGATTATCGGCCGTTCGTTGATATGCGCCATGAGCCGAATGATTTCTTCACTGAACTGCCGCGATTGACCGCAGACACCGATCAAAACCGTCGGCTTGATCGTTTCGATAGCGTCAAGCAAGGATGGGATCATCTGGAAGTCGTGTGCATAAGGCAATTTATGTGGTGCGAGATCGTCCCGTTCGGCAACGACCAGTCCTTTGGAATCGACCAGCCAGCATTGCTTCCTGGCATCGTCCGGCATAACACCGTACTCACCCAGAGCTGATACGATCAAGTCGGCAATTCCAACACCCGCTTCGCCGGCACCGAGAAACAGGAATTGTTGTTCCGTTAGTGGTTTGCCTGTGATGCGCAAAGCGCTGTAAATACCGGCGAGTGCGACCGCTGCCGTCCCTTGAATGTCGTCATTGAAGGTACATACCTGCTGGCGGTATTTCTTCAGCAAGCGGAATGCATTGTGATTGGCAAAATCTTCGAATTGGATCAGTACACCGGGAAAACGCTCCTCGACAGCTTCAACAAACTCATCGATAAAGGCATCATATTCGGGACCGGTTAAGCGGTGATGTGGTAGGCCGATGTAGAGCGGATCAGCGAGTAATTTTTCATTGTTCGTGCCGACATCGAGAGTGATGGGAAGTGTAGTTGCCGGGTCGATGCCGCCACATGCCGTGTAGAGAGAGATTTTGCCGACAGGAATGCCCATACCATTGGCACCGAGGTCGCCCAAGCCGAGAATGCGCTCGCCGTCGGTGACGACGATGACGCGCACATCGTCATGCGGCCAATTGGCTACCACGTCGGCAATTTCACCGCGATCTTCGGCCGAAATGTATAGTCCACGCGGGCGTTGGTAGATGTGACCGAATAGTTGACATGCCTTGCCGACTGTCGGTGTGTAGATGATCGGCATCATTTCCTGTAGATTGTCGATGACGGTTCGGTAAAATAGCGTTTCGTTGCAATCCTCGACATCGATCAAATACATGTACTTTTGCAGATCATCCGGCATTTTGCGGAAGTTTTCGAGTACGCGGGCTTCCTGAACGTGTTGCCGCAATACGCGAGGCGGTAGTAGACCGCGCAATCCCAGCATAACGCGTTCGTCTTTGGTGAACGCCATACCTTGATTGAGCAGCGGGTCGTGTAGAATCGCGACGCCATATGGTTCATCAGTAAACGTATCTTGTTGTTCAAGCTCTTGCGGAGCGAACGGGGAAATTGTCATGGCTAACCTCCCATGTGTTGGTGGCCGCGGGGTGGATTGTGTCGTGTAATTCGGCCGATGACTCACCTAATACTGTAATGTGTTGTGAGGGCTGTGACTAGTTGAACAATACATGTCAGAGAGGTGACTTTCGTCATGTCTGGCACAATCTAATGGAGTTGGAGCAATCTGTGGCGATAGGGGAAGGGTTAGGTCCGCATCAACGTTCTTTCAATGAGTGAAAAAACAAACACACCTGCACCTAGCAGAACAATTAAGGCAAAGTACGGTTGTTGCAATACACCCAGCAAGATGCTTAGCAGCACAAGTAACAGCATGGCTGCTCCGACACGGGCTGTCCCTCTGTCGCGGCTGTCAAGCGGCCACGCATGCCGCAGCCACAGTGCTATGCCAACACCTGTAAGAAGTGTCGCCACAACTGCAATGCCCGTTACAATTTGCTTGCCGGTCACCTGTGCCGCATTAATCACCAGTACGCCACAACTCTGGTCGCCTGCCGCAAACGGTGGGCGGCTGTAGCGTTGCACGCGTGCCATCACAATGCGGTCATACGCAGCATCTTCGATAGCGATCGGCCACGCCAAGGTGTCTGTTTCGCCAGGATCGAGATCGATTTGCTGCGTGTCTTCGCGTAGTAATCCAGCAGTCCCCTCAGAAATACTACTCAAAAAACGCAGTGAGGTCGGCCGATCATGCGTGTTACGGACTTTGACGGTAACTTCGGCATTATCCCGTGGCGTGATAATGAGCGGGCATGCCAGCCCTTGTAGTCGTTCTTTGACGCCCAATGACATGGCAAACGGGCGGGCTTCCTGATCGGGCCAAAAGATCATGACGGACAACACAGCAGCGATTGTCAAGCCAACGAGAAATAAGAGTGCGCCGATTTTGTTCATACCTTGTGCCCAGAGTGCTCGCGTTTTCGTCCGGTATGGACTTAGAGGGATCGTAACTGAGTTTTCAGAGAGCGCAACAAGGTGTGGCAAGGAGTTGTGCCAACCAAGAGGGGTAGGTGAGGGGATTTCGGCCGATTTTGCCTCCAGTGACATGTAATCGGCCGAAAGTGCAGAAGATTGAACGACTAGACGCCATTAATGCGCGCGAAGCGCCGGTCGGAGATACGGCAAGCGAGCCACCCACCAAGTAGAACAATGACTAAAGGCAGGCCAAAGCGTAATGCAAATAGCAGAATAACAATCAGTAAGGCAATCAATCCGTTCATCGTAGCCTCCAGTGCCTGGTCCGTATCCCTAGAACGCTAGTGACCTGGCTGGAAAATGGTTTGACTGTAGTGTAGCAGGCGCAATCGGCCGAATCTATTGGGTCATTACCCCATTTCTGCATGGGGTAATTCGGCCGAAAATGGCTATACGGAGTCGATGTCGTGGTGATAATTAGCAGAAAATCGGTGCATAAAGTGCGAATACGGCATCCTTTTTGCACAACGGCGACTGGTTGACCCCATATCAAACCCGGATTTCCCCCCACACAGACATGCGTTTCACGCCCGATGCGTTGCCGGTGCCGCATTTGTTACCATAGACATGATTTAATGCAATGAAGCACGGCGGCTCAGTCTTTTGTGCCGCCTCAAACCAAAGGAGTCTGCAATGAGGCTTCGCATCTTACAGATTATTTTAGTTGGTAGTGGTCTGGTATTGTTGTTGATGGGCGTTCGGCCGATTGCCGCCCAGGACCCGGTAACGGAGGCGGGCTCAATCGAATGTGTCGGGTGTCATGAAGGTTTACGCGATTACTGGGATCATAGCGAGCATGCCAATGCTTATGCCGATAGCGTATTCCAGGAAGCGTGGCAGGAAAACGACAGTGATCCGGCTTGCTTGAGCTGCCACACGACCGGTTTTGACGTGGAAACAGGCGAATTTGTCGTGCCGGGCGTCGGTTGTACTACTTGTCACAATCCGGTTCCCGACAACCATCCCGATAACTATATACCCACAAATATATCATCACGCCTTTGCGGCACATGTCATCTCGACACCCACGATGAATGGGAAGCCAGTCAGCACAGCAAAGAAGATTTGACGTGCAATCAATGCCATAATCCGCACACAACGGACATTCGCTATGGCAGCACGCAGGCATTATGTGAGACATGCCACGAGGACCAAGTCGCTATCTTTGCACAGACCAGCCATGCAGCTGAAGGTATGATCTGTACTGATTGCCATCTGCAGGTCGCGACGACTGTGCTTGGCGAGGGTCACGGTTCACGGCCTCATACATTTGCAGTTGATATGGAAACTTGCAACAGTTGTCATGAACATGACATGCACACCGCAGGTGCAGTCATGACTGCGGTTGCTGAGCGCACATCGCCGGTCTGTTATCAGCCGGATTCTCATTTAATTCAAGCAGGCGATGATACAGTTTCATCTGGTTCACAGTTGTCAACTACACCGCCTGAGTCCAGTCCGTTGGCGTTTTTGATTCCAGCCGGCATGGCACTGGTAATCGGTTTGCTGCTCAACCCTATCGTTTCTTTCATTACCCAACGTCGCAATCGGGCATAGATGAGGTGATAGACGATGAATACAACGAAGATGGATCGCCGTTCGTTTTTGAAGTGGGGCAGTGCCACGCTGGCCGTGGCTGCCGTTGGCGTCGGTGTCAAAGGCTATTCGGCCGAAAAACCCAATTCGGCCGAAACGAAATCTCACTCACCAGAGCAGTCCAACCATCGCTGGGCGATGGTCATCGACCAATCGAAATGTACCGGATGCGATCGCTGCGTCATGGCTTGTAGCGCACACAATGATGTTGCACCGGATATGGCCTGGACGCGGATCGAAGAAGCCGGTACAGTCGGCGACCGACCGGTTTTCATGCCCATACCATGTCAGCAGTGCCAAAACGCACCTTGCGTCGATGTCTGCCCGGTTAAAGCCAACCACATCCGGCCTGACGGTATCGTAACCATTGATTACGATCGGTGTATTGGCTGCCGTTACTGCCAGATTGCATGCCCGTATGACGCGCGCAAATTCAATTGGGAAGTCTACACAGACGACAATCCTGCGGTGCCGGAGTGGGGTCAACCTGATATTCCACGCCGCCCGCGTGGTGTTGTGGAAAAGTGTTCGTTCTGCTACGAACGCATTGACCGCGGTCTTGCCTTCGGTCTGACACCGGGTGTGGACCAGATGGCAACGCCGGCATGTGTCGTGGCTTGCCCGACCAAAGCTCGCATTTTTGGCGACCTAAACGACCCCGAGTCACCCGTCAGCAAAGCCCTGGCAACTCATTCGTCTTATCGCTTGCGCGAAGAATTAGGTACTGAAACACGCGTTTACTATTTACCGGCTGATGAAGCCGCTGTTCCGGAGGCGTAACCATGCAGCACAGACGTTTATCCTTCTTGCGCCAACCGTTTTTCTGGTGGACATTGTTCTTGCTTACAGTCATCGTCATTGGCCTTGTAGCCGCCTTCTTTGTCTTCACGCGCGGCTTGGTTGTGACCAATTTGACCGACCTGGTTCCATGGGGTCTGTGGATTACGATTGATTTGTCGGCTGTTGCCCTCAGTGCCGGAGCCTTCACGCTGTCTGCAGCCGTTTATTTGCTGGGATCAAAACAGTACAAAGGTGTGGCACGCACCGCCGTTTACGTCGGCTTAATCGGTTACAGTATGGCCTGTATGATGTTGCTGCTCGATATCGGCCGACCAGATCGCTTCTGGCACGGATTTGCCTACTGGAACATCCACTCACCGCTGTGGGAAGTCACAATGTGCGTCGGTTTATATTTCATGGTTCTGTCACTCGAGGTCATCCCGGTTGTGGGGCGTGCCGACTGGTTGCAGAGCCGTTGGCCGCGTGTATCGGGCAGCATGCTGCAGGTGCATAAACTTGCTCCTGTTCTGGCCGTCATTGGGCTGGGCTTGTCAATGCTGCATCAATCATCACTTGGCGCAACCTACGGCATTCTCAAAGCGCGTCCTGTCTGGTATCAGCCTGGCCTCGCGGTACTATTTATGATTTCAGCGATAGTGGGCGGTTTGGCGCTGACGACGTTTCTTTCGATTGCAGCGGCGCGCTTTTCCAGCCGTGCCATCGTTGACCGCACCGTGCTGGACAAAGTAGCACGCTTTATCGGATGGGCGTTGGTTGTCTATTTATACATGCGCTTCTGGGACATGCTTTCCGTGAGTTATACCTATGCGCCGGCACGCAGCGAAGCAATGCAAATGTTGACCGGTGGCCCACTGGCGTTCAACTTCTGGATTGGTGAAATTGTGCTGGGCATTGTTGTGCCAATCGTCTTGCTGCTGTTGCCACCGTTCCGCAGCCGACGCGCATTTCAGACGCTGGCATTGCTACTCATCATTGGTGGTGTGGTCGCTTATCGCTGGGACACCAATCTGGTAGGCCAGTTGGTAGTTGTGAGCCACCTGCCGCATGTATTGGAGCCGCTCTACACGCATTATTTTCCGTCTTTGATCGAGTTTGCCGCCGGAGCAGGTGTGATTGCGTATGGCTTGCTCGCGTTCAGCATCGGCGTACGTTACTTCCGTGTTGTTGAGCATGAGTCAGTAGCTGAAACCAGCAAAGCCGAAGCTCAATCTGTCCCAACGACACCTAAGATCGCCTGATTGGAGGTCGTCATGAATGACATTCAACTCACCGGGGCTGCTGTTCTGCTATTTGCATTGCGTTGCCTTGTGCCGCTCGCATTGACACTCACCATCGCTTATTTGATGGATCGTCAGATGCGTCGATGGGGTGCTGAAGCACGGATGAGCTCAGGTGAGCCGGCATGTTGGGAAACGCGCAATTGTCCGCCGGAACGCCGCAACGCGTGTGCAGCGTACAAACGGCAAGGTCAGCCTTGTTGGTCGGCGCGTCTCGAACAAGATGAATGTCTGCCGGAAGCGTGTGTAACGTGCCCGCTGTTCAGTGGTATTAGAACGGCATAAAATCGGCCGACCGACGATCTCGTACTGACAGCCTTTTGCTAACTCGTTATTCGTTGAGGTCGATAAGCCCTTTGCGAATGGCGTATTTGACCAGGTCGATGCGGCTGTGCAAGTTGAGTTTGGACATGATGTTTTCGCGATGACGGTCGACAGTTTTGACACTGATCACCAGTTGCTCGGCAATTTCTGCGTTGGACATCCCCTCGGCAATCAGCACCAGTACTTCCCTTTCTCGTGGCGTTAAGTCGTCGTGGATGAGCGGTTCGTCGCCTGCGTCGACGCGTTGGACGTAATCCTGCAGCAACCGCATGGCCAACGATGGATACATGTATGCGCCGCCCTCGCTGACAGCCCGGATTGCTGTGAGTAGTTCGTCGGGCGCGGCGCGTTTGGGCACGTAGCCGGAAGCGCCGACGCGCAACATTTCGAAGAAATATTGATCATCTTCGTGCATGGTGAGTGCCAGTACGGCTGTGTCGGGGTGGGTTTTGCGTATGGATTCGGCCGATTCAATTCCGTTGAGATCGGGCATCTGAATGTCCATCAGGACGACATCTGGCCGCAAATTTCGTACAAGTTCAAGCGCTTCGCGCCCCGTCGCCGCCTCGCCGACAATCTCCATGTCAGGTTGCGAATCGAGCAGCATGCGCAGGCCGGAGCGTACCACAGCGTGATCGTCAGCTAGAAGCAGCCTAATCTTAGACATAATTTGTACCTGTTTCGTCCAGAGGTAAATGGACAAAAATACACGTTCCATCTCCTGGATGCGATTCAATGGTACATGACCCTGCAGCCAATGCAACGCGTTCCTGGATACCCAGCAAACCCCATCCGTGGCGCCTGTGTTCAGTGGGCGCAAGCTGATCAGAAACGTCAAAGCCCTGCCCATCGTCTATTATGGTGACATCCAGAGCAGTATCGGAGTAGCTGAGCTTTACGCCGGCCGTGTCAGCCTGAGCGTGTTTAACGATGTTGCTCAAAGATTCCTGCACAATTCTGAAAACGATAGTCTCAAGCTGAGGGGAAAGACGGCGGCGATTGCCGTTGATTTCAAGAGCGATTGCTGTGTCTGTGCGTTGTTCAACTTGCTGAATCTGACTGCGTAAGGCAGCGATCAGTCCAAGATCGTCGAGCAAAGACGGACGTAAATCAACGATGATGTCGCGCAGTTCCTGCAAGGTTCTCGCGTTCAAATCACGCAGTTCGGCAAGTTGTTGGGCGGCAATTGCCGGATCAGTTTGCAGCCGTGCTTCGGTAGCAGCAAGACCAAGTCCGAGGCCGGTTAATGTTTGGCCGGGGCCGTCGTGGAGTTCGCGGGCGATGCGCTGCCGTTCGTTTTCCTGTGCGGTGACAATTTGACGCAACAGTTCACCGCGCAGTGCGTCACGGCGTTGTGCTTGTCCGTAGAGCAGAGCGTTTTGCAGAGCGCTACTGAATTGGCGTGCAGCCGTACTGACAAGCGAATAATCTTCACGGGAAAACGGGTCCATGCCTGGTGCTGTGCAACCAACGAGACAACCGGCGATGGTGTTGTGCATTTTGAGTGGCACGCCGATGATATGCAGTTCTGGTTGGGGCTGTTGCCACGGATCGAATTCGGCCGAACGCAATGACTCCGGCAGCGGCTGGATCGCATGCGTATCCCAATAGGCTGGTTGTCCAGATTGGCTGACTTGCTGTCCCAGTTCAAAGGCAACGGCTTCCATCTCGACGCGAATGTGGTCAGGTGCGGGGCAGTTGGTTTTGACAACAATGTCGGCCGAATCATCCCGCTTTTGCTTCAGCATGATCATACCTGCACCGATGCGCGGTTCGTCATCGATAAAACCTGGAAACACCTCATTTAGAATGACCTGCTGATCCAGCGTCGCACTCAAATGTCGTGACAGTTCATTCAGCGACTGCAAACTGGTGACAAGAATCTGCAATTCTTCGTTTAGTGCCATAGTCGCTTCCTGCGTTTGCCGTTGCGCTGCAAGGCTTTCCGCACGGGCGTCGGCCAGCTCGCGGGCACTCTCCACATCAAACACGCGCAATGCCCGCGTGACTGCAAACGCCATCAGTATGGCAGCACAGGTGCGAAGCAGTTGTACCGGCACACCAAACGTTTCAAAAAACCAGGTGCTGTTGACGACATTCGAAGGAAATAGCGCACTGGGTCGCGTAAAAATCTGACCGACCACACCATAAAGTAGAATAGCGATGGCTGCAATCAGCAGAGCATGGCCAAATTGCGGGATGCCACGAGCACGAAAAGAGCGCCGTTCAAGTATAAACGCCCAGCCAACTAGAAGCGCGCCCGGCATCGCCAACATATAGCGCGACAACACGTCGGCCAGATCTGCTGAGCTGCCGTCAAGCATCGCCGACGAAAGCATCCAGGTGACGAACCACAATACCGTCAGAACAGCGGTTACAATGGTCGCGATGCGCCAGGATTTTTGGCCTGCGTCACGATGAGCAAAAATGAGTTGCACGCCAAAGAAGACGAGCAGTGCAAAAGATGTGACGAGGTGCAGCAAGCGGATCGGTTCCCACAATAACCACGCTGGAATGTTGGTTGCACCAGACTGGTCGAGCAGTTGGAACATCTCAAACCATTCATTGAGCCCGTGAATGATGCCAAATAAAGCAAGCGCTAAAACAGCTTCTGCCAAATAGAAGGCCGACGAGCGGCGTGCTTCCAGCAATATCGCAATGCCCATGCCGAAGAAAGCAAGGCCGTAAAAAAAGTATATGACAATGAAATTCTGTTCAAAAAAGGATGTGATCCAACTCATCGGTCATCGTTTCCATCAATTGACACCATACTACTCCAGCATACTGGCAACCAAAGCCTGTCACCAGTGACATCACTCACGTACTGCCGTGCGTATTGTCACCAGGTAAGTACTATAAAAGCGAAGCGACCCATTCTCAACGGACGAGAATGGGTCGCACCACACTAGTATCGAATGACTTTAGTTATTCGATAAGTTGAATTTATGGGCGTGTCATCGCTGACACATCACCACCAACTCCATTGATTGAATCATACAGAATCTGAACGACGTAGGGGCCGTTGTGTGCGTACGCACCCGGATCTTTTGCTGCATACTGATAGTTGTATGCTGCCCGAAGCAGATTAGGCGTCCATGTCGAGTAGCCGTTACCGCCGTTTATTTCATCGGGATCTGCTTCACCATTTCCGTTCAAGTCGTTGAAGAAATATGGGTAGCTATTCGCATCGTACAGAATGCCGGCACCGACTGTATTGGTAGCATATTCTTGCAGTGCCGCATACAAAGCGGTGCGCATCGTATCGATTTCGCCATAGATACCTTCGGCATTGTCACCATCTCCATCATAGTCGATTTCAACCGCATCGTCATCATCCGAGAAGCGGATTGATTGCAGATCAGCCTTCGTCTCGACTTCTTCATGACAGTCAGAGCATTCTTCGACAATGACCTCAAGCGCATGGGTGTCATGACATTCGGTGCAGGAATTGAACGCGCCGACATGTTCATTGCGTCCGACGTATTCCTGGCCTGCCCACTGATATGCACCCTTGGCCTCGTCGCCAAACAGCGTAGCGCCTGCAGCAAAGTAATGGATGTTAGTGAAACGAATGCTTTCGTCAACTACATCGTCATCCTTGCCGGCCAGACGCTGATCGACGCTGATTGTGGACTCGCGTCCCTGATGGCAGTTGATGCAGAGATTGGCTTCGACGTCGTTTTCACCAAAACTCAGTACTGCGCCACTGGGGAACGGCACTTCGGTTGACTCGTAGATTGTAAACTCAGTCAGATCGTTGTGGCAGGTCGTGCAATTCAGCCCGTTTGATGTGTGCTGCGCAATGGAGACACCTTCTTCTATGAAGAGCGGTAATCCGGCTGCGGAGTGACAACGGCTACAACTGCCAGGTACCTCGCCTTCAGCATCCCAATGACGGAATGCTTCTTCAGAACCGGCAAAGTGGCCATGGTCAATACGACTCATTGCCGCCATATCGATTGGCTCAGAGATTGCCATGTTGAGATCCTCGAGCGAATCATACAGCAACTGAATGATGTATTTGCCACCATGCGCAAATCTGCCAGGATCCTTGAGGGAAACCTGGTAGTTGTATGCAGCTTTGGCCAGGCGCGGTGTCCAGGCATTGTATGCATTGGGAAATGCCGCTTCACCTTCGGTCACTTCGCCGTCACCGTCGCTATCGATGAAGAAGTACGGGTAACTGTGTGAGTCATAGACAAGCGGTGTACCGGCGACTTCGGCCGAATACGCTTGCATGGCACTATAGAGTGCCTCGCGCATACCTTCGATCTCGTAGTAAACACCTTCATCCATGTCACCGTCACCATCGTAGTCGACGAGTGAGCCGGGCATGCGGACATCGACCAAATCTTCAGCACTGTTTAGATCGGTATGGCATGTCGTGCATTCCTCAAACTTGATCTCCAGCGTGTGAGAATCATGGCAAGATGTGCAGGTGTTGTAGCCGGGAACATGGTCGTATTTGGCATCATACGCTTTGCCGTCATATTCATAACCGCCCATCGTGACTGTACCGAATTGGGTTGCGGCGGCTGCGTAGTAATGGATGTTGGTGAAACCGAGGTCTTCACTGACAACATCCAACTGCTCTTCTGTCAGTCCTGCGTCAGCTATCGATTGATTGACACTGACAGTAGAGGCACGTCCCTGGTGACACTGAATGCACCGTGCTTCAGCTTCCAAACCTGTGACTTCAACGCCGGACGGGAAGGTGACGCTGGTCATGTCGACTGTAACATCGTTGTGACATGCTTCACAGGTGACGACAGTGCCGATCGGGGCGGCTGCGTCAACAACGCCGGCTTCCGAGCCGTCGGCACCGATAAAATCGAGGTAGCCGGGTGTACTGTGACATTTTGCGCAGCTTGTCGGTACTTCAGCCGGATCGTCTTCATCCCAATGGACAAACGCTTCGGCCGATGCGTCGGCATGTGGCGAACTTGCCCACCGTTCTTCAAATGGAATGACCGGTACGTCCGGTTCCAACATAACTTCAACAACACGCGTGACTTCCACCTCAGGTCCCGGCACTTCTACCGTCACCTCAGTGATCACTTCACGCGTCACTTCAACTTGTGTCGGCTCACTTTGACACCCGCTAAGAACTACACCGATCGCAATCGCTAGTAGTCCCACAAGCAACAAAGTAAGCGATAATTTGCGGGCCATCCAAGCCTCCTTTTTAGGGTTTAACAACAAACAAACTCAATAAGGGTCTTTACAACAAAGTCAAAATCATATAGCTTGCCTCCACAGTCAGTCATCGGCACTGTATCAATAGGTTAAGGAAGCGGCGTAATTGGCGGCAATGTTGTGATAGCGGTTTGCTCAAACGTAAAAGCCCAAATCAAAACTGCCAATACAATAATGCCTGCAAAAGCGCCGACGATAATAAAAACACGCTTGCGTCGTGGATCAATCGGGCCACCTTCATGCGGCCACAATTCACCACCCGCATCAATGCGTTCCAATTCCAGTGCGTGCTCTTCCTCCATGATGTCGCGTGATAGTTTGCCGCTGAACATACTCCAGTTGCGATGTTTGACTAACACGTTGTACAAATGCCAGATAATGATCGACAAACCGGCTAGTATGGCTTCTGCACTGTGTGCCGTTTTGGCAATCGGGATAATCTGGCCGGGGAAAACGTGTGCGGCCGAAATTGGATTCCACAAGATGAAACCGGTTACGACCATGACAGCCGTACCCCAGACAACGGCCCAATATTCAAACTTTTCGCCCCAATTGAACTTCTTCATTTTGGGCGGCTCGTTGATGATGCCCAGATTGTGAAGCACTGTCTGCCACCAATCAGTGACATCTTTGCGCTCAGGCATAATGCGTACGCGCTCACGTCGCACAAACCACCGATACGCTGATACAAACAAATGATACGCAGTACCAAGCACCAGCAAGAAAGCTGCTGCACGATGGATGACGCGCACCGTTTCAATACCGCCCATGAAGTCGATTGCACCTTGTGCAATAGGTAACGTAGCGTAACGCTGCGGTACACCGGTGATCAGCAACACGGTGAAAGATACGAGCAAGATGATGTGCTCAATACGAGCCATCAGCCGGAAGCGCGGGAACTTTTCCATTTCTCTCCGACTCATCGCCTGGCTCCTGTGCGAATTTTGCGATAAATGTCAGTGCCAACCATGAAGGTCAGGAAAACGACCGTTAGTGGAATGACAATCGCATAAAACAGATCGACGAGATAGACCATCGTATTATTCTCCAGCGATGGTTTGAAATGACTTGTCCATGCGTCCGGGAAATTATCTGTTGCATCTGGATGACACTTCTGGCAGGTGACAAGCAGATTGTCTTTGATCCCTGCATGCGGGTCATCGACTGCCTTGATGTCGTGAACGCCATGGCAATCGTAGCAAACCGCTTTGTTGGATTCGACGTTCGGGTCTTGGTGCTCGAACAGGGTAATCGTGGTGCCGTGAAAATCGGCCACATATGTGTCGAACACATCAGTTGAGATGTCGTATTTGGACATCAATTCTGTATCCGCGTGGCAATCTGCACACAGCAGCGGAGACTGAATCCGGAACAGGTTGGTTGTCGGGTCATCAATATTGTGTACGCCGTGGCAGCGAATGCAAGTGGGAACATCTTCGTTATTTTCTTCAAATAACGCCTCACCGTGAATACTCTCGGCGTATTGGTCGAATATTTCTGTGTGGCATTCGCGGCACATCAGCGATGATTGCTGGATTGGTTCATCAGGATGCGTCGTGTCGTGTGCGCCGTGGCAATCAGTGCACACTGCGGCTTCAAGATCGCCGTCTTCGAGTGCTATTGCATGCACGCTGTCGAGTGTTTCGTTGAATTGATCCTGGTGACATTCGGCACACACTTCATTGCGCGTATGGGTATATTCTCGGGCACTTTCGACGATAACTTCAGGATGAGGGAACTCGTAGCGGCCATGACATTCGACGCAGCGTATTTGACCTGTAGGGTTGGTATCGCCGTGTACGGATTGGCGCAGAGCGAGGCCGTCAATCGTAGTTGAAACGGTATCGCCGTTGGCGAATTCAAGCTCGCGATCGGGCAAGCGATGACAGGCGAGGCAGTAGCCGTCGGTCAGTGAATTGGTAAACAGCCCGGTGCGGATCACCTGCGTCAATTCGGTTTCGGTATGGCTGGTGACATCAACGGCTTCGTGGCAAGTCACACAATTGGTTGTGCCGTCACCGTTGCGCAGTTGTTCGACGGTGAGGACATCGTGTGAGCCATGACAGTCGGTGCATCCGACAGGTGTGTCGGGGTCATCGGGGCCGGGATGGTTGGTGATATGTGGTTCAACGTGACAGTTTTCACATGTCACTGAGCGTTGTAGTGTGTAGTCACGAATGCTTTCGGCCGATACCGGTGCATGTGGCACCTGGTAATCATTAATCGGCCGATGACAATCCTGGCATTGCAGTGGAGTTTCGGCCGAATGGCCGTGTGCCGATTGTGCCAATACAGTCATATCTACTTGAACCGGCAGCGTTTCACCCGACGGAAAAGTCAGTTCAGCGTCTGTATCACTGTGACAGAGACGACAGCCGAGATCGGCCGGTGTTTGGCCAGGATTTTCGGCCGATTGCAGCATCGGTGTACCCGCGCCGACGACCGGCACGTGCCACAGCAATAGCACGACGCCAACCAAAGCAAACACGGCAGCCAACAAGAGTAAAACCCGTTGTAAACGTATCATGGACGCAGGCTACCTGTGGCATAGGAGAGCACATGAAAAGTTCATGGCTCGTGAGGATGCGGTGACAGATTTAGGAGTAATGCTTAGTTGCATGAGCTGTTGTTCCGCGAAATGATTGCGCAATGTGCTACGATCCGTCCTCGGATACCTCCTGATCTTCCACGACCGGCGACATGACGGGATCGTGATAGCCGGCCGCAGCTGTTATCAACTCCTCGTCCGTTTTTATCCGGCCTCTACCGTCTGGATTGTGACAGCCGCGACAAGCAAAATCGAGCGAAAGTTGTGACAAGGCCACGGTGCCGTCTTCCGAGAATTGTCCGATTTGTTGTGGATCAATAGCCATCAAATGGGTGCGCAAATCGCCAGTGAAACGCTCCACATCACCGACAGCGCTTTTAGTGACACGCGGCATATGGCAATCAATACAGTCAATGGCAACTGATTCATGCGTTTCGTTACCGGCATTAGATGCTTGATCAAAGTGGCAGTTTTCGCATTGTGTACGTGTCGTTTGTACGCCATCTTGTCGCAATTGCACAACGCCTGTGTGCGGATCGTGACAGACAACACAATCAATGGTGATGTGTTTGCTCTGGAATAATTCTTCATACTGCTCGTGATGCTGTATGAATCCGTCACTTGCGTTTACTTCTTCAGACCCGCCGCGTACGTGACAATCGCCACACGCTTCAGAATCGCGATCCATCACAGGTTGGAAAGAAAGCGGATAACTTGCGTGGTTGCTACCTGGGCCATGACATTCTTCACATTGAATGCCGTCAAGAGCCCATGTGCCAACTAATCCCGGTAATCCGTCCTGATTTCCTTCAGCAACGTAGCCGGTTGTGTGACAACTTCCGCAATCATACGGTTTTTCTTCGCCGGCGTGATAGGCGACCCAATCGTTGCCGAGGTCTATTTCGTCATTGCGCAGATTGTATTGTGTCGTTCCATCTTCATCGCCGGTGATGATAAAGCCTTCGTGATCGATGAAACGCGCTTTCCAATTGTAGCCACCAATGACGTAGGCAATGTCGTCCCATGTATAGCCGTCAGGCGGACGCGGCACGTTGGAGAAAGGGTAATCAGGTGGATTGCCGTCAACGACTTTGTTGAGTTTCCAAGGATGACCGCTGCGCGCAAATACGTCGTAAATGTCCTGATGACATTCTGCGCACGCTTCGCTACCGATAAATTCGGCAGGCATGAAACTCAAGCCATCGGCGCCCGGCGCTCCGGCTGGGCCACGTTCGCCTTGTGTGCCTTGTGCACCGGGAGGGCCTTGGGGGCCAGCGGATCCTTCAGGGCCGACTGGCCCTTCCTGGGCAGTGCAAGCGGCAACGCTCAACGCGATGACGGCAAGGAATAATATGATGAGTGTCCGGCTGACATGGCGCATAGTTTGCTCCGATGTTCGGGCTGGAGGCTCCCCGAGTCCAGCCAGACTTTGCTGTTTTGACCTTGTGTTCGCAAGCTTATCAGATTATTTTTGATCGAACCAGTGACATTTGTCATGAGATTGCGGTTTACAGTTGACTTGCAATGCCAAATTCGGCCGAATCCGAACCGATTTTTAATCGTATTTGTATCCGTTGAATGTTAAGATCTGGCGTGTTCACGCTTTATTTACGGATGGTGGGAATAAATGGGCTATTTTCGGCCGAACCCATCCAACTATCATCAATTTTGGGGAAATCATATGCTTCACTTTGCCACAACGCGCCTCGTTCTCAAGCTGTTAACTGTATTTGCCATTCTGCTGACATTGATCACCCTCGCTGGCAATGAACGCCACGCTGTCGATGCTGCGCCTCTAGTCTCTGATCTGCGCATCAGCCAGGTATACGGTGGTGGCGGTAACTCAGGCGCAACTTACACACATGACTTCATCGAACTGTTCAATGCCGGAACCACGTCGATTTCACTCACCGGCTATTCGGTTCAGTACGCGTCTTCTTCCGGCACATCCTGGTCAGCAACTGTGCTCAGTGGCTCGATTGGTCCCGGTCAATACTTTTTAATCCAGGAAGCGGCTGGATCAGGCGGCACAACCGCTCTGCCGACGCCGGATGTGATTGGCACAATTGCTATGTCGGGCGCTAGTGGCAAGGTGGCTCTGGTCAGCAGCACAACGGCGCTAAGCGGCTCGTGCCCAAGCGGTGGTGCACTTGTCGACTTCGTGGGATACGGCAGTGCGAACTGCTATGAGGGCAGCGGCGCAACCCCGACATTGACTAACACAACAGCGGCTCTTCGTGCCGATGACGGCTGCACAGATACAGATGACAATGCCAATGATTTCGCGACCGGGGCACCAAATCCGCGCAATACGTCTTCACCGACGCATGCATGTGGGATGGCCGATGTGCCGCCCACGGTTGCAAGCACGTCTCCGGACAACGGTGCTACTGATGTTGCGATCTCGGCCGATATTGAGATCACATTCAGCGAAGACGTAACAGTCACCGGTAGTTGGTATGACATTTCGTGCAGCGCCAGCGGCACACACACCGCTGCGCAATCGGGTGGGCCGCAGACATACACGCTCGATCCCGACACAGATTTTGTCTTCAGTGAAACATGTACGGTCACGATCTATGCTGCCAATGTTGTCGATCAGGACGGTTCGGCCGATAACATGGTCACCGACTACATCTGGAGCTTCACAACTGAATCTGCGCCAATAAGTAGCCCAATGATCATCAATGAAGTCGATGCCGACACGCCGGGCACTGATGCTGCCGAATTTGTGGAACTGTACGATGGCGGCGCTGGCAATACAGCGCTTGATGGTTTGGTCATCGTCTTCTTCAATGGCAGTGGTGACACTTCATACGCTGCATTTGACCTCGACGGCTACGCTACAAACGGCAGCGGCTATTTTCTGTTGGGTAACGCAGGCGTCTCACCGACTCCTGATATCACGTTCGCTGGCAACTTGCTGCAAAACGGTGCCGACGCTGTGGCGCTTTATCAAGCCGACGCCGCCGATTTCCCAAATGGTACTGCCGTTACAACGAGCGACTTGATCGACGCGCTCGTCTACGATACGGATGACGGCGATGATACTGGCTTGCTCGTACTGCTCAATGCCGGTCAGCCGCAGATCAACGAAGACGCCAATAACAACAGCGATACGGAATCAAATGGACGGTGTCCCAACGGCTCCGGTGGCGCACGCAACACAATAGCATACACCCAATCTACGCCCACACCCGGTGCAGACAACGATTGCGGCAGCGCAGTAAGCTGCACGACCATCCCCGAAATTCAGGGCACAACCGACGTGTCACCTTGTGAAAACCAGACTACACCTCCCGTGCCTGGTTGCATCATCGGCATCGCGGCGAATGGATTCTACTTTCAGGATGTAGCCGGTGACGGCAACACGGCGACTTCCGATGGCTTATTTGTTTATCGCGGTGGCAGTTGGACCAACTCGGAAGGGCTGGAAACCGGCAATCTCGTGACCGTCTCCGGGCAGATCATCGAGTTTTTCAACATCACTGAATACCAATTCCCCAATACCGTCATTGTGACGAATGCAGCAACGGACTGCGGTGGGGCAGGGCTGCCCTCACCGGTAACCATTGCGCCAGTTACCGATCCAAATGCGGATCCCATTTCCCAGTACGAGCAGTATGAGTCGATGCGGGCAGCGATGAGCTTTGACGGTTGGGTAGTTGGGCCGACGCGCCAGTTTGTTTCGCGCTTTGCACCGGGCGATCCCGAAATTGCATTTGTCGATTTTGGCAGCACCATCCCGGACTACAGCCGAGTCATGGAGAGTGATTATCCGGGCTATCAAGGTATCAGCTACCTCAGCGGTGGATTGAACGTCGATCTGCCTGACCTTGACTTTGGCGATGAAATTGCCGGAACCGACATCATTGGTGTTTTTGCGTACAACTTCGACAAATATACGTTGCTGCCGGAAACGACGCCTGTTTTGACTACGGTTGACAACCCGGATGTGGTCTCTAATACGCCAGCACTCAACGCAGCAGCGCAGGAGTTTGATGTCTGTTCGTTTAACGTCGAGAATCTGTTTGATCATCTGGATGACGGACAAGGAGATTGGGGCGATTGGGCGCCTGGCTGGCCGACGCCGGGAACGGCGGCGGGTCTGGCGGCATACACCGCCAAACTGGACGGATTGGCTGATGTAATTGTCAATGACATGCAGTCCTGTATGGTCATTGGCTTGCAGGAAGTAGAAGGCAAGCAAGCGGTTTACGATGCGCTGGCAGCGGCTGCGACAGCGGCAGCCGCCGGTCACAGTTGGACAGCGATCTATGTCGAATCGGGCGATAGTCGCGACATCAGCCAGGGTTTTCTTTATCGCGATGATGTGACCCTGCTCAGCGGACCGACGGCAGTCGCCGGTGCGCCATATACGACCTGGGTGCTGGACGGCATGTTGGATTTCGTCCGTGTACCCGCTTCGGCCGATTTCCGTTTCCATGCTGCCACAGCGTTTGAAACCGACCTCACCATCTATGCGCTACACATGAAATCAAAGCGCAGCTCTGCATCGTGTTCACTGCCTGACTGTACGGACGTGCGCGAAAAGGAAGCGGCCGATTTGCGCGACATTCTGGCTCACCACCAGACCAACGGCGAGTTTGCCGCCGGCATCGGCGACTTCAATGATGTACTCGGCTCATCGCCGATAACCATTCTGGACAATTCGCCTGACAGCGCCAACCTCTACGACGACTTATCGGCCGATGCTCGCTACAGTTACATCTTCGGCGGACAAAGCGAGACACTCGACTACATCTATCTGACGACTGATCTGGCGACGCCGGCTCCGACCGGCGACAACCTGTGGGAACATGCATTTGGCGTTGTCCACGTTCACGCCGATTTCCCTGCCAGTGAACGCCAATCAGATCACGATCCTGTGCGCGTGCGCTTTGCCGCGCCCGACCAGAGCGCTTTACCGGCCAGTTTCGGCACAGCGTGGCATTACGGGGGTGGCGCACTGCGCCTGGGGACAGAATGGAACGCCGATGCCGATACGTCGGACATCATGAGCAGTGATGGTGTGACATTTAACGGCATCTGGCAAACGGGCCAGACCATCACTGTATCGGCCGAAGCAAGCGCAGACGGTTGGTTGGCGTGTTGGTTCGACTGGGATATGAGCCAGGCATTTGAAAGCTCGAACAGCGACGGCGTCGACGAGCGCAGCATTGACCAAGCAGTCGCAGCAGGTCTCAACACGATTCCGGTTGTGGTGCCCGCATCGCCGGTCGGTGGTGGGTCAAACACGACATTGGGCGTCCGGTGCCGCCTCTACGAAGTACAACCGGCACGTTTCTCAGAGGCACAGCCGGTCGACGGCGCAAACGCGGGCGAAGTCGAAGATTATTCACTTGGCATTTCGCCGACGGCAGTGAAATGGCGTCATAGTGAAAGCACGCAAGCGACCGCAATGTGGCAGCCAATATTGTTGCTGCTGCTGGCGCTGACAGCCGGCAGCGTCTGGTTCCGCCGTCGTCTGCAGTAGCAGTCAATTGATTACAAAGACCGGGTATCTGCCAAAGAAGTCCGGTCTTTTTTAGTAGCCGCGATCCAAATCAACGCGATTGGGCATCGGCCGATTGGCGGCCGCTGCATTCAGTAAACGTGCCAGGTGTGTCATCCGTAATTTGTCCATTTCGCCTTGCCATAACGACCCGGCACGATGTGGACTCATCACGACATTGTCCAGTTCGTAAAATGGATAACTTGATGGCGCTGTGTCTGTGCGACTTTCGCGGTCGTCCGGGTAGTTGTACCAGACATCCAGCCCGGCAGCGTGCAGGGCGTTATTCTTCAGTGCGGCAAACAATGCTGCTTCGTCAGCAACTGCGCCACGTCCAATATTGACCAGAATTGCGCCCCGTGGCAGCAGTGCCAATTCGTCGGTACCGAGCAGCCCGTCACTTTCTTCCGTATGTGGCAGACAGACAAGCACAGCGTCAGCGCGTGGGAGCAGGGTGGTCAGCGCCGCAGCCGGATACACAACCGCCGTGCCGTCGTCAGTTTCATCTGTGGCTGAACGCCGTGTTGCCACGACCTGCATCCCCAAACCACGACACAGGGCGGCTACGCGTTGGCCGATATGGCCGTATCCAAGCACGAGTGCGGTTTTACCGGTAAGCATGACTACTCGATTCGGCCGATAGCGCGGTGTCCAGTCATTGCGACGCAGTTCGCGATCAGGCGGCACAATCTCCTTTGCCGCCGTCAGCAGGAGCGCAATGGCGTACTCAGCCACCGGCGCAGCATTGTGGTGCAAATTGTGAACCGCAATGCGTGGGAAACGTCGCATTGTCTGGCGCGTGCGCTCCGGCAAGCCTGCCCACGGTATGATCAGCGTGCGCAAATGAGGACTGGCCGTAAGCTGGTCTTCCGTCGGCCGACCGGTGATGAGAATATGATAATCGGCCGAAGCGTCTACGTCCTCGCCATATGTCACAACAATGCGGGCGTCGAGTTGTGCGGCGAGCAGGTCCTGAATGGCCTCATCATAGGTATACGTAATGCGCACGCGCAAGCTGTTTTCATTCATGGGGCTGATACAATGCCGGCAGGGTGGGGGAGTTGGTCGATCAGGTCGGCCGACACGCCCGGCACGGCTAACTCAATTTGAATAAAATCACCGGCTGTAACCTGCAAACTGCGCAACGGCTCGAGGTATTTCTCCGTCGTCGTGATGCTGGCGTGTCCGAGCATTTGCTGAATCTGGCGCAAGTCGGCACCCCCTTTGAGTGCAAGCGCGGCAGCGGTGCGTCGCAAATCGTGGGCTGCCAGCGCGGCTTCACCGTCATAGGTGACAAATCCGGCAGCAATGACATGTTCGCGCACGACATTGTAAATGGCCTGGGGCGTCATGTTGCCGTCTGCCGTGCTGCCGCTTTTTGTTTTGACTTCACCGGCCAGATTGCCGTCCTTATTCAGCGCGCGGAACACGCGACCAGAATTCAAGCCGCATGTGGTTGCCCATCGGTCAATTGCGACTTTGACCCAGGGCGCAAGGCCAACAGAGCGAACGCGGTTACCCTTGCCGACCAAATCGATGATTGCCCAGCGGCCATCGCGTTGTTGAATTTGCTGCCACTCCAGACCGGCGACTTCGGCGCGACGCAGCCCGGCACCAATCATGATGGACAAGATAGCACGATCACGAATGGCCTTTGTCTGTGGGATTTCGTCGTTTTGCTGTCGACGCAACGGAGTTTGGATGAGTTTCTCTGCATCCGCCTGCGACAGCCAGTTTCCAGCGCGGATACCGGATTGCCGGACGCCTTTGATGCGTTCGACACCGTACGCTTGTTGTGGCGGCACAAAGCCGTTATCCGCTGCTTCTGCCGCCAGTTTTCGTATAGCAGAAAGCGCCTGATTGATGCTGCTGCGACTTTTTCCCGCTTGCAGCAATGCCTCCCGATACGCATTGACCGTGGCTTTGGAAAAACCCGGTCTGTCGTTATCGTCGTACCATTCGAGGAAATCGAGCAAGGCACGGCTGTAGGCACGTTTGCTGTGTGGGCTGTCCACGCTTTGTGTGACCAGATCGACAATGGCATACCAGTCGTCGTGCGCTATCAGGGCGGTCTCGCGAGAATCCATACCACCATGATAATAAGTTAGGAGTAATTTGTCAATAGCTTTTGATAAGAACCATTATCATAAGCTATTTTATGGCTAAATTAAAGCACTACCGGCGTGGATATAACGATATGGAGCGAGAAGGAGGCTTGACAGATGATGTTAGTCTGCATTAGCTTTGCGCAGTGCATGGTGTAATGTTTGCACAAATCGGCCGACCGCAGCGACCGGATCGGATTCGGCCGAATCATACGCATTGATCAACGCACTGCCGACAATCACGCCATCGGCAAAAGCGCCAACGGTAGCCGCCTGTTCAGCGCTGCTGATGCCAAAGCCCACGGCGACGGGAATTTGCGCCAGTGTCCGCACCTCAGTCACAAAGCGGTCCAATCCGGCAGTAACACGGCTGCGTGCGCCGGTCACCCCTGCAACACTGACCATATAGATGAAATCGTCGGCCTGCTCAGTAACCAACGCGATACGATGGGCATTGCTCGTGGGTGCCAGGAAATAGATGTATGCCAATCCGGTGGCCGCAGCGTGTGCTTTCAATTCGGCCGATTCTTCCGGCGGCAAATCCGGCACAATCAGGCCATCGACACCCGCAGTCGCAGCAGCCCGGACAAATTCTGCCATGCCAAAGGCGAGAATCGGATTCATGTAGCCCATCAACATGATTGGCGTCGTGATGCCGTTAGTACGCAACTGCCGCACCATTGCCAGACACCCTGCCGCGGTTGTACCCGCTTCCAGTGCCCGCTGAGTGCTGCGTTGAATTGTCGGGCCGTCGGCAATTGGATCGCTAAAAGGCACGCCCAGTTCCAGCATGTCACAGTATGGCGCAATCGCTTCAATGACTGCCAATGACTGCACGGTGTCGGGATAACCCAGTGTAAAATACGGCATCAATGCTGCAGATTGGCGCCGTAAAGCGTGTTCAAAAGCAGTCGCGATGCGTTCTTTTCCAGTCATAGTTCAGATGCTACGCAATCTGCAAATTGGGAATGACGTCAAAATTAATCGGATCACGGTAATCGCGTATGAAATATTGGTGGGCAACGGCGCCAATCATAGCTGCATTGTCGGTACAGAGTGCCAGTGGCGGGAAACGCACCGGAACCACACCGAAACGCTTCGTCATTTCCGCACGCAGCGCAGAATTGGCAGAAACGCCGCCGACAACGTGCATGGCGCGGACATTGTGCGCCTCGGCGGCACGGTACGATTTGGTGACAAGGGCATCGACGACGGCCTCCTGGAACGCGGCTGCCATGTCGTTTACCGGAAGCAAGTCGGGATGATACCCTTTCACTGCACGCATCACAGCCGTCTTCAGGCCGCTGAAGCTGAAATCGTACTCGTCATCCATGATGGCACGGGGAAATTTGAAGCGGTGCGGATTGCCGTTGCGTGCGGCGGCATCGATGGCTGGGCCGCCTGGATACGGCAGACCAAGCAGTCGTCCTACTTTGTCGAACGCTTCACCGGCAGCGTCATCCAACGTGCCGCCCAGATATTGATAAGTCAGGTGATCCGTCATCAAGTAGAGATCGGTGTGACCGCCACTGACGACCAGTGTCATCACTGGAAATTCAATTTCTGGAGCAGCTTCGGTGAGCCATAGAGAGTAAATATGCCCTTCGATGTGATTCATTGCCAGAATGGGTGCGTTGCGGGCTACGGCAATGCCTTTGGCCGCATTGACACCGACGAGCAGCGAGCCGACCAGTCCCGGACCTCGCGTGACTGCCACAGCATCGAGGTCATCGTAACCGAGATAGGCTGAACGCATCGCCTTGTCGACGACGGCATAAATGACCTCCACGTGTTTACGCGAGGCTACCTCAGGAAAAACGCCACCGTATTGCGCGTGTAAATTGGTCTGGCTGGCAATGACATTGCTCATAATACGCCGACCGTCTTCGATAACAGCAGCGGCCGTTTCGTCGCAGGATGTCTCAATTGCCAAAATGCGTGAAGAGCGTTCGTCCATAAGGTTTTACCTTACCAGGTTTGATGACTGGTTGTTACGTGAATTCGTTCTGAATAATGTCGATGACGGTGGCAAGCAACGGGTCGATCTGAGTCGATAGCACAGTTCGCGGGTCGAGAACGACGGTGTCAGCCACAATTCGGCCGATTATTCCCCGTTTGCGCAACAATGCAGCTAGCCGTTCGGCCGAATAAGCTGGCAGCGCCACCAAAGTCGTCGGCAGCGATTGGCCAGGCAAACTGCCGCCTCCCACCACCGAAGAACCGGCTTGCGGCTCCGCATTTACGCCATTGGCCTTCAACTCGTCACACCAGGTTTGTACCGTCGCCGCCAGCGCTTCGGCCGATATACTGATCATACGCCACACAGGTATTTCGTCTACCACACGCCCACGCGCGTAGCTCTCAAGTGTCGCCTGTAGCGCCGCCAGACATAATTTGTCCGGACGCACCGCACGTGCCAGAGGATGGCGTTTAATCGTTTCAATTAGCGCCTCACGGCCACACAGGATGCCGGCTTGCGGCCCACCGAGCAATTTGTCGCCGCTAAAAGCGACGATGTCGCACCCGGCGGCTATGCCGGACTGCACCAATGGTTCACGCTCCAATCCGTATTCGGCCGAATCGAGTAACGCGCCGCTGCCTTGATCGTAGAGCAGCAAAATGTCGTGTCTGTGTGCCAGATGCGCCAATTCAGCCAGTGACGGCTCGGCGGTGAAGCCGACAATACGGAAATTGGAATGATGGGCAACCATGATAGCCGCCGTATCGGCCGAGATCGCTTGTTCATAGTCGCGGAGATGGGTGCGATTGGTCGTGCCGACTTCGACAAGCTGTGCCCCCGACTGCGCCATCACATCCGGCACGCGAAAGCCGCCGCCAATTTCGACAAGCTGACCGCGACTGATGATCACTTCGCGTCCCCGGCATAGTGCTGTGAGCATGAGCAGCACCGCCGCTGCGTTGTTGTTGACGACCGTCGCGCTTTCTGCGCCGGTCAACTGCCGGAGCAGTCCGGCAGCGTGAACAGATCGCGATCCGCGCTGACCGGTTGCGCTGTCATACTCCAGCGTCGCATAATCCTGCCCCACCCCGGCGACAGCACTCGTGGCGGCATCGCTGAGCGGCGCACGGCCCAGATTGGTGTGGATGATGATGCCGGTGGCGTTGATAACCGGGACGAGTGTCGGTGCGTTCAGCGCAGCAACTGCGATCACAATTTGCGCTGCAATGTAGCTCTGATCCGTAACGTAGCCGGGTTGTGCGCGAATGGCGTCCCGTTCGGCCGATATGACCTTGCGAATTGCCGTAACGACCGTATCGTGGCCATATTCCATTACCAGTGGCGCTATCTCCGGCCACGCTAACACGGTGTCAACGCCGGGCAAATGGCGCAAGCGCATTTGTAGCTCGTTATCCGGTAAAGAAATCACTGTTTTATCTCAAAATTGAGCGCAGACTGCTCATGCCTGAGTTTGCCGTGTTCGCCGGCTGCTGACCGTTCGCTGCACTGACAAACTGCGCATCATCAGCAATAATTCGAGCAATACTAGCACGATGGCAACCAGTCCGGCCACTGCCAGGCCAAAGGTGCGGTTGATTTGCAACCACATGCAAAATGCGACCCAGATACCGAACCACAAACTCTGTCGCATGGTGACCAGCAGGGATGCAGGCGCCGGTTTGCGCCGTGGTGCCGTGCGGCCGGTTGTAGCCTGGATTTGTTTGTCCTCGCGTGTCAGCAGCCATAGTTGGACGCGCCGGTTGATGAAATAAGCTAGTGGCATGATCAACCCCATTGCCGTTATGCCGACTGCTACGAGAAACAACGCAATCGCTTCGCCGTTACTGACCCGCAGCAGCGTATCGGCCGAAAAGCGATCTTCTGCAATACCGCGCTGCACTTCCAGATATTGACTATTGGTCAGATTGGGGCTGATCGGCCACACTTCGTTGACCAGCCAATTGAGTGCCCACAGGCCAATGGCGGCCAGTAAAATGCCGACGAAAAGCGACGGTAACAAACCAAAACGGGCTAGCCTGCGATTCATAGCGTGATTATACCGCAAAGGGACGCAGCGCAAGGGCAATGAGACCGCGAACAGAATCTGCTACAATTGGTGAAACTGGGCATGGAAAAAGGTGTTGGGGTGAGGTAGATATGTCATGACGCCAGAGCAGTTGACACGAAACCGCAGCAAGGATTGGGAGCGCCTGTCGCAATTGGTGACGCGCAGCCAGTCGAGCCTGAAGCGTTTAACGCAAAAAGAGGTGGCTGAAATCGGCCGATTGTACCGCGCCACATCCTCTGATCTGGCATTGGCACAGCGCGACTTCCCCACACATCGCGTCACAGAACAGCTCAACCGGCTTGTAGCCCACGCCCATGCCGTCATCTACCGTGGCGAGCCGCTGGCAACGCGGGGTATTGTCCTGTTTTTTACGACACGGCTACCCAATCTCTTTCGCGCTAATGCCCGTTTTGTCGGTATCGCCGCCCTGCTCTTCCTCATTCCCGCTATGGCTGCCGGTATCGCCACGGCACTGGCACCGACCACGGCGTTGGCGTTGCTGCCAACTGAAGCCCACGACATGATCCCCATGATCGAGGAGCAGGATTTGTGGATCGATATTCCCCTTGATGAACGACCGTATGCTTCCTCAGCCATCATGACCAACAACATACGCGTCAGCATTCTCGCATTTGCCGGTGGGATGTTAGCCGGAATTCCCACCGTCTATGTGCTGATCCTCAATGGATTGCTGCTGGGCAGCATTACGGGATTGACCGTACACTACGGTGTCGCCGGTGAATTGTGGGCCTTCGTCATTGGGCATGGCGTCATTGAACTGAGCATGATCTTTTTTGCCGGTGGGGCCGGCCTGATGATCGGCTGGGCGATCATCCATCCTGGTTATTTAAAACGCAGTGATGCCGTGCGGCTGGCAGCGCGTGATGCGTTGACACTGGTACTCGGATGCGGCGTTTTTCTCGTCCTGGCAGGCATTATCGAAGGCTTCATTTCGCCCAACGAGTCAATTCCGGTCGCGGTTAAATGGCTGGTTGGCATTGGCAGCGGTGTCCTGTTGTATGGCTATTTGTTTCTGGCGGGTCGCGGTGAAAAGTCGCACACGCATGATGCATCGTGAACAACGCTGCATTGCGCCGGCAAATCGCTGACTTTCTCGGTTTCACTGTACCGCAGCAGTCTGTACCGTTTGTCGTCCATTCGGCCGAAATGGAACAGGGCTATAGTCGGTCTTTCATTACATATACCGGCGACGAAGGGGATGCGATAGCGGCTTATCTGCTTTTGCCGGAGGGATCAGGACCATTTTCGGCTGTTGTCGCGCACCATCAGCATAACGGAGAGCGGCATCTGGGCAAGAGCGAGGTCTGCGGGCTAGTCGGCGATCCGCTCCAGGCGTTCGGCCCAAAATTGGCACAGCGCGGCATCGCCGTTCTGGCTCCGGATTCGATTTGCTTTGAGGATCGGCGCAAGAATGTGCGAGGGGTTGAGGTGAATTCGGCCGATACGATGCAGCACTTCAATGAACTGTGTTACCGTTTGCTGCGCGGTGACACCCTGATGCGCAAGGTGTTGGATGATTCAGCGCGTGCCGTTTCATTGTTACAGCAACATCCAGCCATCGATGCGAGTCGCATCGGCATGATCGGCCATTCTTACGGCGGCAATACCGTACTTTTTCACGCCGCACTCGACGAACGCATTCACTTCGCCTGTTCCAGCGGCGCGGCGTGCAGCTATGCGCACAAGATAGCACACGGATACGGCATCGAAATGGCCGAAGTGATCCCCGATTTTGCCACGCGTTTTGACATTGTCGATCTCGTCACCTGCTTTGCGCCACGCCCCGCCTTGATCGTTTCGGCAAAGGATGATTGGGCATCGGCCGATGCGGAGCAAATTGTAGCGCAGGTACGCGCTGCTGGTGCCGGCGACCAACTCGATCACCTGCATTTCACTGGCAATCATCCACTGACGCAGGCTCGTTTTGATGCAATTGCGACGTGGGTTTTGAGGTGCAGCATAGAGTAATGTCCATAGGGAAAAATGCAAAAAGCAGGCCAATTCCGAAAATGGGGATATTGGTAAATAATCCCATGTTATCGGAATGGCCTGCTTTTCATTCACTTTTTTAGGTTAGTCAAATACCGTTCTTTGCACTTTGCTGCAAGTGTTCGGCAATTGTTACCTTAGCTGGATGAAGAGTTGTTCCAATAATTCAAACCCGATGTTTGCTATGTGTCGGTGAATACAAGCTGAACCCTGGTGACTATCGGACTGCAGTGAAGGTTGCGGTTGTACCGGCATTGACCGTTACATCATGTTCAGAACTGTTGCCTGAACCTGGATTTAATACCACTTTGTATTCACCAGCCAGAAGCTCAATTGCTGCGTCGTCTACAAAGCCATCAGCTACCTTGGTCCCGGACGCATTTTTGACTTGGAACGGTATGCTCAGCGCGCGGCGAATTGCATCTATCAGCTTATCCCGATCCGGAGCATCTATATAGGCTCCACCACCTTTACTAGCCCAAGACTCAAATTTTGCTTTGAGCGCCGCATCGCCGATGGCAAAACCTACGAAGTTGATGCGGACATCGAAGCCCGCTCCTCGCAGGTTGTCAATTGCATCCTCAACCGTGCCAGATTCCGTGCAGTTGTGGTCACCATCAGTCACAAGGATGACAAGTTTCGGTGCCGTAACTCCGGCTAAATCGTCCTTCACAGCCAAAAGCGAACCAGCGATATCAGTACCACCTTTAGCCTTGATATCCTGAATTTTACCTAGCATTGCGCTCTTATCAAGCGGTGCGAGTTCCATAACCAGCTTCTTGCTACATCCATCGTCTAAGCCAAAGGCGCGCAACGCGATCTGCAAGCCGTCTGGCAGTACCGTTTCCACAACTTCCCGCATAGCATCTTTGGCCACTTTGAGACGGCTCTCATTTCCGATTTTGCCCGTGTTCATGGAATCTGAAGCATCGAGCACCAACTCGACAACCGTATCATTTTGTACTTTTGCCTGACTCGGTGAACCCGAACCAGCGGTGCTACTGACCACACTCAAACTGCCATGGGCTGCAGCATTGCGGCGCACCGAAGAAATTGTATCAGCTGGGAATCCACCGGCCGTCGGATTCCGGTATTGGCCGTGACTGAGCGTCCAGACATCTCCTTTGAAATGAGTGTGTTTATAGAGGTCCCACACACCAGACAAGACGATTGCAGACGACACCTTGTCGTTCGCATCTATTTCTCTGAAGTCGACATGCTCATCGACTACGTGAATCATCATGCCTCTGTAGTTGGGGTGTTCAAAAAGGCAAATGCCCTCTTCCGGCAACGGGCGGAACGAATGGAGGGTGTCATTCTCCAGACCCATGTCCTTCGGCATTTTATAGCGACCCCTTCCTAAAACCGCCACAGCTTTTGGGTCGAAGCGAAATTGTTGTTCGTCGTTATAGTCTTTCCCCGCATATAGAACCCAGACACCTTCTTCTACCACGCAGGAAGAAGCGGCATCAGCACTGGTTCCAAGATCAGGCGTTGCCTGGTTGTATGTTTGGGACCAGCCGCTTTCGTCACCTGGGCGCGTGTTGAAATCAGCATGCTGGTACAGTGTGATCTTTGGCATTCGTATTCTCCTTTGTTTTTTGACTTCGAAATGAGTGAAACTTGAGTACGTATTTTAGCAAAAATACATTGTCGGGCAAAGAAAAGATCGACATCGGCCGAAACCCGCTTTTGGCGCCGCAATCCCACTGCGCCTACGCCAATTCAGCGAGAGGTTGCTTGGTCAACGGTGTCTGCATGGTGCAGTTTGCCTTCGATCGCAACGAAACCAGCCGTAGTTTTGCCCTTATGCAACCCATCTTGGCAGAAAGTTATTGTTGACTAAACGGTGATTTGCTTTAGAATGCCTAAAAGTACCGTTTTAACGTAAAAATTGCATGAAGTAACCAGGAGAAGAAAATGGTCCACAGCAAGATGAAGCTCATCGCAGGATTATTGGTCGCACTACTGATGGTGTCCGCAGGGATTGCGCTAGCAGCGCCCCTGCAACAGGGGATTGCCCTTTCCACCCCTTCTACACCCCCCAATCACAAGACGATTGCAGGCACTCCGCTCGAGATTCATGTCGGAGATAATGCCAGTGTCCAAGTTTACCATGATGATATTAGGAATTCAGACGGCGTTAAAGTAGGCGCTGTCTATGGCACTGCCGACAGTGGTTTCTTTATCTTCGTAGACGGTGATACGGCTCCTTACAGCCCCGATTTGGAAAATACCAACCAAGTGTCTGCCTACAATGCGAATACTAAGCGTCTGAATTTGGTCGAACAAACAGGGCCTGCAGGAACCGGCACACAATCTGATCCCTACCAGATCGTGACCACACAGACGATAAACGACGATACCGCCAACCTCAGCGTTGTACAGACGGTTTCGTATGTGGACGGCAACGCCTTCTTTCAACAAGACCGGGAAATCACCAACAACGGCAATGAGCGAATCTGTTTTTCAGCTTATCACGCGGCGGACATCTTCTTCAATGGCAGCGATCGCGGTAGAGGTTACTACAATGCCGACACCGGCGCCGTCGGTGGCCAAGGACAGAAACAGGATGGCAGTGACTGGTTCATGGTGTTCCAGCCAATCACCCCGGCCGACCACTATCAAGAAGGTGTATATAATGACGAAATCTGGAACGCTGTAAGAAACGGCTCAGACCTCCAGGACAGAATTAAAGAGGTTGGGGAAGCTTTAGAAGAAGCTGCATTGGAAGAAGAAGATGCAGAATCAGAAGAAGTTCAACTGGAAGAAACTGAACCGGAAAGTACTCAATTGCATGACAATGGCATCGCCCTACAGTGGGATCGCTGCCTCGACCCAGGCGAGACCACCGTCATCAGCGACTACTGGAGCTTTGGCGCAACGGTAGAGGCAGTGATCCCTCCCACCGCAACACCGGTTCCCCCGACCGACACACCAATCCCTGCGATTGACACGCCGGCCCCTCCGACGAACACGCCCGTTCCTCCCACAAACACGCCTGCTCCCGACGTGCCCGCTTTCGGCACAGGAGACGCCTGCATCGAGCTGAACGTCGATCCGGCACTCCTCAGTTCGGACCCGGACAACCCGCTCAAGATCAAGGCAGAGATCCAGGCCACCGGCAACAGCGACCTTGTCCTGGATATTACGGAAGAGACCACGGTGATATCCGACCTGCCGGCCGATACCGAAGTCCATTTCTTTATGTCGGAACCCGGTTACACAGACGAGTTTGTTTCAACCCCATTTGCCCGCGTCACGAGCAGCAGTTCATGGGACGGAACCAGCCCCTGTTCGGCGTCATGTGAGCTAACGCGCTCCAGCGTCACCGTTGATTTTGAATCGCCGGCCAATGGCATCACATCGGATGTGACCGTCATCGAAACAATAGAGGAAGGTCAGGAGTTCGTCAACGGCTCGTTGAGAGTGCCGCCCGGTGGCAAGGCTGAATATTCCACCAACAACGGCAACACCTGGAGCACCGAGGAGCCTGCCTCCGGCGTTACCGACATTCGCTTAACAGCCGGCGCCGTGCCGGGCAACGCCACCGGTGGCTTGCCCACCGAGCTTGTTCCGCCACTGAAAGAAATAGAACAAACCTCTGGTCAGGATGGATTCATTCCCATATTGGCCGGTGACCGAATATTTACAGTTTTCCATGATCAACCAGCAGACGCGAAGCAGCTCTGGTGCGTCGAACGTGCGACAAGTTCAGTTTGTGAAGGCTACCCTAAGTCAGTCGGGGAATACGCCACGTCACTCACGCCGGGAGGCGGTGAATTCTTCGAAAACCAAAACCGTCTCTATTTCCGCCTGCAGAGCGCAACCGAGTTTGGTCTGATGTGCTGGGACACTTCAATGGATGCGAGCTGTGGATTTACGCCTTTAGCAGATTTGGAACAAGGTTTCCTGGATCGCCACGGCCGAGGTATCCACAATGACCGGGGAACAGGGCCACGCGCCGTCGGTGAAAAGCTCTATCTGGTTACTGACGACCATCGAGTACACTGTTATGATACAACCACTGACCCAATATCAAAATGTCCGGGTTATCCTAAAGACAGTGCCTTGGTGGGCCAAGGGATTCCGCCATTTCAAGGTGGAATGGGTCAAGGTGGAAAGCGTATAGACGGTGGCTTCATGGATATGGAAGTGAACGGCACACGTATCTATGCCACCATTGCCGACCCATACTTAAGCGAAAGTGATAGTCAAAGAGGTCTTCCTGGGGGGCCTACCACCTACCTGCATTGCTTCGACACGGCCACCGGTATGCCTTGTGCAGAGTGGGCCAACGTCGTCGAGGTGAGATCTCCGGATGGTCAGGAAGGCGGATACTGGGGAGTGTTTTTCCACAAAGACACGAGTGGCGAGCGCAATGGCGTCTGCCTCATGCCCGGGCTAAGAGGCGGAGAAAAGACTAAGTGCTATGATTTCGATGGAACCGAGAACACTACCATGCTCAGCACGATGGGTGACAAGTTTACTTGTGGTGATTGTGGTCTAGCTGAAGGGCCTAATCGGGAACTGATTGGACCCGGTGGTGGTTGGCATATCGCATTCTCTTGGATTATGGGCGAGACTGAAGTTGATGAGAGGACGATTTTCTCGGGCGGATTCTCAAGTCAATCTCAGTGCTGGGATTGGAGCACCAGTGCACCGTGCGTTGGCAATATTGAAGGTGTTGGCGGTGTTGACAGATACGTTGACGGCGTGGTGAATCACAAAGAACGTTTAATGCGAGAAACCTTCGAATACGGCGCAGTCAACGACAACGGCTGCATCATCAGCCTGGGTCACAATGGCGTCATGCATTCGTGGGATCCCAATACGGGCGATGTGTGTACGATTTCCAGAGAAATTGCCACTGAAACAATCGAGCCAGCCGGCTTTTACTGCGACGGACAAGAAAACCGCAACATCACGTGGAACGATGTCCGTGTCATCGATGCGGATCTCACCACAGGGGTTGAGTTCAACTCGTTCAAGATCACTGTTGTGGATGCGGACGGCAATGAAGTGCTTGCCGAACAGGAGATGATCGGCACCGACGGGCGCATCGACTTGTCGAGCATACCGTACGCGACGCATCAAGAGCTATCGGCCATGGTTACGTTCAGCGCTGTCCCAGGCGACAACGGATTCGTTGCCTGGGAAGACGGTGTACCGCCACAAATCACCTTGACATTCAATGCGGACCCGCAGATACAGGCGTGCTACGAAGTCGAGCAAAGCAGTTGCGAAGAGGAACCGCCGACAGAGCCGCCGACGGAACCGCCTTTCGAACCACCACTCCTCGACAAGATACCGTTCTGCAGCTACGGCGATGTACACGTCAGAACGCCGGACGGGCTAGGCTACAACTTCCAGGAATTCGGCGAGTACATTCTGTTGCAGTCTACGCCTCTCGGTGACGTCATGGTTCAGACGCGCCTGCAACCGATCAGAGCGAACCCCTCCGTCTCGATCAATACCGCGATGGCGCTGCAGATGGGCGATGACTTAACAGTCGAATTCTACCAGCGACCGGAGCGGCACCTTCTCATAAATGGCGTGGAGACACCACTGCCTACCAGCGAAATGACACTTCCCAACGGTGGCCGTCTTATTGTCAATCCCGCTGACCCAACTGAAGACAGCCGCTGGCGCGACTTCACGTTCGTTTGGCCTGACGGAAGCACCGCCGTCAGATACAAGTCGAAAGGTAAGTTTCACGCCAACATCGGTGTGGCGCGGTTGAACAGCGACATGACCTATGAAGGTCTCTGTGGCGACCTCAACGGCGATCAACAGAACGACTTGCAGATTCGTAATGGCGCACTGATCACTCCGCCAGCTACCCCCGAACAATTGAAAACATTCGGTGACAGTTGGCGCATCCCGGAAGGCGAGTCGCTGTTCAGCGAAGCGATCCCCGCTAGCGATGCAGTTACCTCCAATACGCTTTCCCTGGTCGCACAGCTCTTCGGCGTGCGTATCGCAGAAGCGAGCGAAACAGAAGGCCCGACCACCCTGCTCGAAATTGCCCCGGACGTACGCGCAGCGGCCAGACAAGCGTGTCAGGAAGCGGGCGTTACAGACCCGTTTGCGCTCGATAACTGCACGTTCGATTATGCGGTAACGCAAGACGAGGCATACATCGAGAGTGCAACGAGTCTTGAAACGGCGATCAAAGCTCTCCCTCCTTCAATCTCCAGAGAAACCGCTGTCGCTGTTCCTTCGCAGTCGCTAATGGTTGGTCAGGAATACGCCGTCGTGAATGATACGGTTCCAGGTACCTTCCAGTACTTCGAAGTGGCGGCGAATGAAGTGGATGGCCTGGTTACAGTCAAGAATTGCTCGGGCGAGCCATTTGAAGGGACGGTTTCGGTCAATAACATCGTCAGTGTTGAAAGCGCACTGAGGCAAGGTCTCCTGGCCACGAATAGTCCGTGTTCAAATACTCCGGCAAACACTGTTAGTGTGCCCCCTGTTTTACTTATCATTTCTCTGTTTTTAGCAACTGTAACGGGTTTACTTTTTGGCTGGTTGCTATTGGGAAGAAACTCATAATGACCGTCGATTAACATAAAAAAGGTGTCCTAGGTCATTTGGGACACCTTTATCCAGTTCCAACGTTTGATGGTGGTAATAGCCGCAAGCCTTCTCTAAACCATCACATCATTTATTCAACTGAACAATCCAGTCGCGAAAAGTAGCTAACCACTGCCGCACAAAGCGCGCCGTTGTCTCATCGGCGATGTTGTCGCCATCGAGCTTGCTCGGCAGCTTGGGGATCGCCAGGGCCGGGCGCGGCATGACGTACATGCCGAGGTGATTGAGGACGGATCGCAGGCTTTCCTGCGCTTTTGTCGCACCGAGTGCGCCGGGTGATCCGGTAATCGGCGTTACGGGTCGTTGGGCCATCAACCCTTTGCGTGAAGCCCAATCGATGGCATTCTTGACAACGCCGGACTCCGCGCCATTGTATTCAGGTGTGGCGATGATCAAGCCATCGGCCGATTCGATTGCATCGCGGAATGCCTGAACTGCCGGCGGAAACCCAACAGAATCTTCCACGTCCTGATTGTAAAGCGGAATATCTTTCAAATCGAAGAGGGTGATCTCCACGTCAGACGGCGCAAGCGGTTGCAACGACCGCAACAATTGTTTGATCACCGATCCCTCGCGCAAACTACCGGGAATTGCCAGAATTCGAATTGGTGCCATGTTGATCCTTCTCTCAATCGGCCGAAATGTGCACCAGCCGAGATAGTGTTACCGTTGTCGCTCCGCCAAATCAAATTCCACGCGCTTGTGCAAAGGGGGTTCCCCTGCCTGCGCTGCGGCAGCCAGCAGCGTCTCCGCCAATTCAGCGAGAGACTGCCCGGTCACCGGATGTACTGAATCCGGCAGCAGTTCCGCAACCGGCACAGCCACATGCACAAATCGCTCCAGATCAGGATCAGGCACGAAGCGCAACCGGCCATCGGCACCACTGTACGTAAACACAGCATCATCATAGAGCACAATGTCTAAATCAATGGTACGCGGCGCATTCTTGTCGGCGGTGCGCACGCGCCGCAACTCGCGTTCAATTGTATCGATGAGTGACTGTTTGATCTGGAAGGCCGTCAATTCGGTTTCTATCGTGACGGCAGCATTGAAAAAGGAAGGCTGCTCCTTGAGTCCTTGCGGAGCCGACTCGTAGATGGATGATACTGCGATCACCGTGGTCAGTTCGTCGAGGAGCGCCAATGCGCACGGCAAGTTGTGCTCCTTATCAATATTTGAACCGAGTAACAAGACGACGCGATGCATGGCTTTTTATTCGTAATCCTCTGCCGTGCGCTCGATTTCGATGCCGACTGACTGCGCAAAACGTAATGCGCCTGGTTTTTCCACGCGTACTTGAGCCCGCGCCACACCGAATTCAACGATAATAATTCGCGCAATGTCACTGACCAGTTTTTCGACCAGATAATCGGCCGAATTCTCTACATGTTCGATAATGCGCTTGGTAATGGCTTTGTAGTTGACTGAGTCGGCAATGTCGTCCGTCATGGCTGCATGGCGCACATCAGTATAAAGCACTAAATTGATCAGAATATCTTGTTTTTTGATGCGCTCTTCGGGATTAAGGCCGATGATGCCGCGCAACAGCAGGTCTTTGATAACAATTTTGTCCATGCTCATTCTCGTTTCTAGTTTAATGGTAACGTAGCGGTCCCAGTGCCGCGCCAGAACCATTGTTTACAAAAATTCACCGCCATCAATCGGAATTGTTACGCCGGTCACGAAATCTTGACGCAGCAAATACAGAACGGTGTCAGTCACAGAGGTTGGGTTGCCGTGACGTTGCAGCGGGATGCGTGTCTCGGCGATGCGTTGCAAATAACTCACGTCTTCACCCGGCGGCGGCAAAATCGCGCCGAGGGCGACACCGTTGACGGTAATGCGCGGTGCCAGTTCCAGCGCCAGCATTTCAGTCATTTGCCACAAACTGCGTTTGGTAAAACGGTAAACAAAGTGGTCGGTTGCTGCCTGCTGCACGCGCGAATCGTTGATGGCGACAACTCTACCCTGCCCTTCGGCCGAAATCTGGGCGGCAAATGCACGGCTCAGCATAAACGGTGCGCGCAAATTGATATTGAACAAGGCGTCCCACAACGCCACATCGGTGCCGTTAAACGTATCTTCCTCAGGAAAAATAGCGGCACTATTGATGAGAATATCTACTCGGCCGAAATGCGTGACGGCAGCAGGGATAATGCGCTCAACGGCAGCCGCATCAGCCAGATCTGCGCTGAAAGTGTGTGCGGTTACACCGAATGCTGCGGCATCAGCCCGGGTTTCTGCTGCGGCATCGGCCGAACGGCCATAGTGAATCAACACATCGCAGCCTGCTTCTGCCAGCGCGAGTGTCAGGGCGCGCCCAACACGCACCGCACCGCCGGTTACAACCGCAACTTTTCCCTGGAGATCAAACGAGTGGGTCATTTACGCCTTCAGCTTCTCGACAAAATGCTTGCGTGCTTTGGCTACTTTCGGCCGAACGACAACCTGGCAATACGGCTGCCATTTGTTGTTTTGGTAGTATTCCTGATGATAATCTTCTGCAGGGTAAAAAACATCCAGCGGCTCGACCTGTGTAACAATGGCATTCGGCCACAATCCGGCAGCTTCCAACTCGGCAATCTTGCGCGCAGCAGTCGCCTGCTGCGCTGGATTATGTGTGAAAATGGCCGAACGGTATTGTGTGCCGACATCATTGCCTTGTCGGTTCAATGTTGTGGGGTCATGAATGGTAAAAAACACGTCTAGCAAATCGTCAAATGTAATCACAGTGGAGTCGTACGTAATTTGCACTACTTCAGCGTGGCCGGTCGATCCATTGCAAACGGCACGATATGAAGGATTAGCAACATGCCCACCCGCATAACCGGACACGACCGATTCTACGCCGTTCAATAGCTCATAAACTGCTTCGAGGCACCAAAAGCAACCTCCACCCAATGTAGCCACTTCATGAGACTGCTGCCCATTCATGTCTGTTACCATGAGATTTACCTCTTTGATTCAAACGCTTGCGTTTCTCTATTAATTACAGGTTTTGCACAGGTCTGACAAATTGCTTCGGAATTGTGCACTTCTTGAATTAGACAACATTGTTGGTCATTTCCTTACCAACATGCAGCGATACGTTACAAAATAATGGACAAATTATAGGCAAAAGGGTAACAAATAGCGATTGGAACGGTGCGGAACTTACTCAATGTATATGCAAACACGTCGTCGATTGCCAGCATCGGCCGAAACCACCACCGATAACCGATTGTGCAGCCGATGGTGCTTTCAGGTATCAGCTTGCCAGCTTGCCAGCAATGCGGTTGCGTCGCGTTGCACAGCGTCACGGTCTGCGGCATCAAGATGACGCAATCCCCACGTCAAGCGGCTTGTGCGTGGGTTACCGCGCAGCCGTTCTTCATGCTGCAACACAAAATTCCAGTACAAGTAGTTGAACGGACAGGCATCGTTGCCATGGCGCTGCTTTGGATTGTAGCGACAGCCAGCGCACAAATCGCCCATCTTGTTAATATAGTTGGCGCTGGCTATGTAAGGTTTTGTCGCTGTCAAACCACCATCTGCATTGAGGCTCATGCCAATCACATTGGGCGGCATCACCCATTCATACGCGTCGATGTATACGCTCAAAAACCAAGCGTTAACCGCGCTTGGATCGACTCCGGCCAGCATGAACAGGTTGCTCAACACCATCAGGCGCTCGATGTGATGGTTGTAGCCGGTATCAAGCGCGCGCTTGATAGCGTGCCCAACACAGCGCATAGGTGTTTTACCTGTCCAAACGAACTCCGGTAGTTCACCGTGTGCATCCCACGCGTTTTTGGCGGTCATACCCGGCATTTGTCGCCAATATTGCCAGTACATGAACTCGCGCCAACCTAAGATCTGCCGGATAAATCCTTCGGCCGAATTGAGTGGCACATTACCGCTGCGTGCCTCTTGCTCCGCACGGTGAATCAAAGCCATCGGTTCCAGCAAGCCAATATTCAGATAAGGCGACAAAACAGAATGATATACCGAGTGGCTTCGGCCGGACAACGCATCCTCGTACGGCCCAAACTTGACAAACCGCTCTTGTACAAACCGTTCAAATGCCATCTGTGCCTGCTCGTGCGTCACTGCATACGCAAAGCCGGTGACACTGCCGACACCGTCGGGCAGCGTCGCGACTTCCTCCATCACGGCACGTGTAATCCAATCCGGCTCAAACGCGCTGTCAGGAGGCGGCGTGTCTGTGGTAGGCAGTTTTTTGCGATTCTCTTTGTCGTAATTCCAGACACCGCCGACCGGTTCGCCGTCGTCCATCAATACATTAAAATTGCGCCGCATTTCGCGATAGAATGACTCCATCACGTAGCGTTTGTCCGGTAGCGGATCGGGAATGGGATTGAATCGGCCGACCAGGAATTGTGTATTCGGGATTATTTCAACTTGTATGTCCAGAGATTCGCGCAATTGAAGCTGCCCCTGCCGACCACCGTAGGATGCCGACGCCATCGTGTACAGTGTGTCTGGAGTATACGCTTCGATATGATCGCGAATGGCATCGACAAATGTTGCGGACTGCCGGTAATCGACGGTGTATCCGCGCTGGCGCAGCGCATCTGCATAATGGCGCATGGCGCTGAGCAACAGAACCAGTTTCTTTCGCTGATACGGTCTATGATGTAAACGACGCTTGCTTTCGACAAGCATGACGCGTACGTTGTCGCGTCCGACGCGTGCTTCGGCCAGTTTCAGAGCCGGATGCTGCTTCAATAACTGATCACCAATTATCCATACAGTGATGTGTTTCATACTATCATGATCGTACTGCAACCTGCATAGCCGATATTCGGCATCATACCGTGCAATTACAGGCTATTAGTAGCATTTATGTGCAATTCGTCATGATTATAACAGTTACAGGCGGCCAGATGTTGTGACATTTTGCATTGCCAATACCAAAGGTCGCGCATTATAATCGTGTTAGTGGCTGTCATTCAACATTACTCCCACATCGACAATGTGGCATTGAGAAATATGGTTGTTGCCATCACGCTTACGCTCCCTATACCCCAGCACAACTGCATAGTCGGCTGGCACCACGTACCCGTACGTTTTGTGTGTTCATGGCATTTACCAACTGACACGCCACAGCATAGTTGATCATCATCACAATCAGGAGAAGAATTCGATGTTTAAGAAACAGATATGGTTCATCATTGCGTTTATGCTGCTCTTGACGTTTGCGCTGGCTGCGTGCGAAAGTGAAACAAGTGAGCCTGCGGCATCAGACGATACAACGGCCGAGACGGCTGACACCGAGAGCACCGATTCGGCCGATACAGAGGCAGCGGCAGACACCGCAGACACAGCTTCTTCAGAAGGTGGCTACCAGATTCCCACCGTCGAAGAAGGCAAACACAATGTAGCCTTTGTCTATGTTGGACCGCATGACGACGGCGGCTGGACACAGGCCCACGACGTGGCCCGCATGTATGTCGAAGAAAACATGGAAAATGTGCACACCGCTTATGTCGAAAATGTGGCCGAAGGTGCCGACGCCGAGCAAGTCATCCGATCATTAGCCCGCAAAGGATTCGACACCATTTTCACGACCTCCTTCGGCTACATGGATGGCTCCGAACTCGTGGCCAGCGAATTCCCGAATGTCGATATCATTCACCTCACCGGTTACAAGGCCAATGGCGAGAACTTCGGCAATTTGATGGGTGCCATGGAAAACATGAAATACGTGGCCGGCATGGTCGCCGGCGCACGCGCCAAAGCTGATGGCAATCCTAAGTTAGGCTATATTGCCACCTTCCCCATTCCTGAAGAACTGCGCCTGGGCAACGCGTTTGCGCTCGGCGCTCAGGAAACCTGCCCGGATTGTCAGGTAGATGTGCGCTGGATCTTCACATGGCACGATCCCATTATTGAGCAGGAAGCAGCGAAGTCACTTTTTGACGGCGGTGCGCAGGTCGTCATGACAGGCGCTGACACACCGGCTCCGGCCGAAGCTGCGCCTGAAGGAAAGTGGGGTATCACCTACGACTATCAATACAACTGTACCAATCCGGCCTGCTTGACCTCAATGTACTGGAATTGGGGACCGGTCTATGCTGACATTGTCGAACGTTCGATAAATGACGAATATGTTGGCGGCTGGGAATACTTTGAAAGCGACACCGGTGGCATGGGCCTCTTCGGCTTCGGTGAAGGTGAAGATTTAATGCCGGGCGTCGCGTCACTCCCCGAAGAAGATCTGGCTCTGATTCGCGACACGTATGGTAAATTCCTTTCCGGCGAGCTAGGCCGCTTTGACGTGTTCAAAGGACCAATCACCGACAATCAGGGTAACCTGGTTTTGGCTGACGGCGTGAGTTTGCAGCAGGAAGACCTGGACGGTTTTGCCCAGTTTGGCGCACAGTGCGAAACGTGTATGTACTGGTGGAATGAGAACATCACCGCCGAACTGCCCGACCTCGACAGCTAACCTAGTTTACTATCAGCGAGGCTCTCAATTTGGGAGCCTCGTTTTGTATTTGCAAAAGAGTTCATAGGTCTTTGGAGACCTTTCAACTTTGACAGTGAGTTTTGCCTATGAGTACATCCACGAACGCCCCGCCTCCCGATTACCGTGTGCTGGCGGTCGACATGTCCAATATCGTCATTCGCTTTCCAGGTGTGTTGGCTAATGACCACGTCAACCTGACGCTTAAACAGGGTGAAATCCACGCGCTGCTTGGCGAAAATGGGGCTGGCAAAAGTACACTGATGAATGTGCTGTCCGGCTTATACAAGCAGACATCGGGTACGATCAAAGTATACGGTGAGAAAGTTGACTTCAATTCGCCACGTGACGCCATTGCCAAGGGTATCGGTATGGTTCACCAGCATTTTATGTTGGTACCGACCCAAACTGCCACTGAAAATATTTTGCTTGGCCTGAAAGAACCGCGTTTCTTCCTCAATTTGTCACGCTACGATAAAGCTATTCGCGAGTTGCAGGAGCAGTTCGGGCTTTATGTCGATACGGCATCAAAAGTGTGGCAGTTGTCGGTTGGTGAACAACAGCGCGTTGAAATCCTGAAGACGCTGTATCGTGGTGCCAACATCCTCATTCTGGACGAACCGACCGCCGTTCTGGCGCCACAGGAAATTGACGAGTTGATGAATACAATGCGGGCGCTGGTAGCGCAAGGTAAATCGATCATATTCATCAGCCACAAATTGCATGAAGTCGAACAGGTGGCTGACCGCGTGACTGTATTACGCAAAGGTGTGGTGACGGCGGAAGGTATTCCGATGGGCAACATGACCAAGAAGGATTTGGCGCAGCTCATGGTCGGCCGAGATGTTGTCTTTGCGGTCAAGAAAGAGGTACGCGAACCAGGGCCGGTAGTGCTGTCGATCAAGAATGTGAGTGCTACAAATAACAAAGGTGTCGCCGCCTTGCGCGGCGTCTCGCTGGATGTGCGTGCCGGTGAAATCGTCGGCGTCGCCGGCGTTGCCGGCAACGGTCAAAGTGAACTCGCCGAAGTGATCACCGGAATGCGCGAATGTACCGGCAGCATCACAGTCAACGGTGTCGAAGTCGCGAACAAACCGCCACGCATCTCGATTGGACATGGTGTGTCGCATGTCCCTGAGGATCGCACACATGTCGGCAGTGCGCCTAATATGACAATCACAGAAAATGTGATCATGAAGGCGTATCGCGAGGAGCCCATCGGCAATCGCTGGAGTGTGAATTATCCTCTGGCACATGACAATGCCGAGGAATTGAAAGAACAATACGATGTTCTGGCGCCGAGCGTCGATACGATGGCGAGGAAGCTGTCAGGCGGGAATTTGCAAAAGGTGATTTTGGCGAGGGAAATTTCGGCCGAACCCAGACTGATGGTGGCCGTTCAGCCCACACGCGGACTTGATGTAGGCGCCATTGAGGCAATCCAGACACTGCTTTTGGCGCAACGCGATGCAGGCACCGCCATTCTGCTCGTCTCTGAAGAGTTGGAAGAACTGATGGCACTCAGTGACCGCATTGCCGTTATCTATGATGGCGTTATTCAAGGCATTGTCGATCCTGAGCACACCGGCGTTAGCGAAATTGGACTACTGATGACCGGCCAAGTAAGTAAGGAGGGCGGGTAACTAATGGCATTCAAACTCCAGGTGGAAAAACGATCAGCTGACCCGCCGCGCTGGCTGCCGGCTGCAACATCGATTGGTGCTGTTGTCATCGCCTTCATCATCAGCGGCATCATCCTGACGATTATTGGCGGCGATCCAATTCGCGTCTTTTCGTTCTTTTACGAAGCTGCATTTGGTAGTTGGGCTGCCCTGTCAGACACGCTAGTCAAAGCGACACCGCTGATTCTGGTCGGTCTTGCCTGTACCGTCGCCTTCCGCATGAAATTATGGAACATTGGGGCAGAAGGTCAATTTTATATCGGTGCATTCTTCGCCAGTCTGGTCGTATTGCTGCCGATTGTACCAGCCGGCTCCAGCCGCTGGGTGACGATTGGCACGATGATCGTGTTTGGCATGATCGGTGGTGCGCTCTGGGGATTCATTCCCGGCTTTCTCAAGGCGCGTTACCGTGTCAACGAAATCATCACGACGTTGATGCTCAACTATATCGCCATTCTGTGGAACAACTACTGGATTTTTAGCAAATGGAGCGACGCCGGTTTTCAAATGACGCCGGTTTTTGACAAGGCAGCGTGGCTGCCTCGTCTGGCCGATTATGCACGCGAATTTGCTTTCTTTTCCGGCATGACGCTGCATTTCGGCTTTGTCATCGCCTTGATTGTAACCGTTATCGTTTGGTGGATATTGAGCCGCAGTAAGTGGGGATTTGAAATCAAACTCATTGGCGACAACCCGGAAGCGGCGCGTTATTCCGGCATCAACATCGCCCGCAACATTGTTTTGGTCATGATGTTTTCCGGCGCGTTGGCGGGTCTGGCGGGCATGTCTGAAATCACCGGTGTCGTCCATCGATTGCAGGAGCGCATTTCACCCGGATACGGCTTTACGGGCATCATCATCGCCTGGTTGGCCAAGCTCAATCCGTTTGCCGTTGTGCTGGTTTCCATTTTATTCGGCGGCTTAATCGTTGCCGGGCGCGAGATTCAGCCATCGGGATTGGCGCAGCTAATTCAGGGTATTATTCTTTTCATGGTGATCAGCAGTGAATTTTTGCTGCGTTATCGCGTCAGCTTTTTCGGCCGAAATGAAGCCGAAACACCCGCAACACCATCCACACCGGAGGCTGAAACCGCATGAACTGGGAAGTTATTTTTCACGCCGGTTTGGCAACTGGTACGGTTCTGTTATTTGCCGCCATTGGTGAAATCTTTGCCGAACGCTCCGGCATACTTAATTTAGGCGTCGAAGGCATGATGCTGCTGGGCGCGATGGCCGGCTTCAGCATGTCGCTCTCATCCGGCAACGTCTGGCTTGGTTTAGGCGCAGCCATTCTTGCCGGTGGCATCCTGAGTATGGCGCATGGACTGGTCACAATTCATCTGCAAGCCGATCAAGTCGTCAGCGGATTGTCGCTGACATTTCTCGGAACCGGGTTGGCCCTTGTTCTGGGAGAAGGATTGACCGGTCAGACAGCGGCGCAAATGACACTGTTTGACATTCCTGTCCTGTCGCAAATACCGTTCATTGGTCCGGCTGCTTTCGAGAGGCACAGCATTCTCGTCTACATCGGCTATTTGCTGGCTCCGGCAGCAGCATACTACATTGTCAAGACCCGACCCGGTATGCATTTGCGTGCAGTTGGTGAAAAACCGGCAGCGGCCGATACGGTTGGTATCAATGTCTACGCACAACGGTACTTCTACGTGTTTGTCGGCGGTTGTCTGGCAGGTCTGGCCGGTGCGACGATCAGCCTTTCCGTCTCGCCGGGTTGGTACAGCGTGCAAACGACATCGGGCCAGGGCTGGATTGCGGTTGGACTCGTGATCTTTGCCCAGTGGAATCCTATTCGTGCCGCAGTTGGCGCGTATTTGTTCGGTGCGCTGCGCCGCTTGATTCTGGATTTACAAGGGCCGGCGCTGATTTTGGGCATGACAAATCCGCTGTATGTCAATTCCAACTTCAGCTTTTTCCTGCAGATGACGCCGTACTTGCTGACGATTCTGGCGCTGGTTATTGGCTCGCGGCAGGCGATGAAGAAGCGTCTGGGTGCTCCGGCAGCGCTGGGTGTTCCGTATATTCGTGGGGAGCGCGGGGCTTAAGCAAGGAAGAAGGGTTTCGGCCGAAATTCAACAGAAGTACCGAATGTGGTTTTTTCACCGCATTCGGTATTTTTTATGAGGAGACAAAAATGACTAGTTACTTGACAACCTGGCAACTTTGGGCCGGCCTGGCAGCACTGTTTGCAGCGCTGACCGCGATATTTGCCAAAGTCGGTGTAGAACAGATCAATTCCGATTACGCAACCTGGATCAGAACGATTGTTGTACTCATAATTCTGACCGGCATTCTGTTTTTTACCCGACAATTCCAGCCGCTACGCAGCATTACACCCAAAAGCCTCCTTTTTCTCGTGCTTTCCGGTCTGGCAACGGGTGCATCATGGGTCTGTTACTTTCGTGCCCTAAAATTGGGCAACGCGTCGCAAGTTGCACCCGTTGACAAACTGAGCGTTGTTTTGGTTGCAGTATTTGGGGTAGCTTTTCTGGGCGAGAGACTTTCACCCGGGGCCTGGTTAGGTATAGCCTTGATAGCCACAGGGGCTGTGCTGGTTGCCATCCGATAGTGTGGCAAATCTTTTCTGTTGCTCAAGCTCAACTGCGATCTGTCCATATAAATATGACAGGTTGCTCGACCGTCATGCCGGACTGATGGCACTTCGCTATAATACGACACATTAAATTTGCACCTGAAACAGGATTTTATGAATAACATCCAGGTTGAACAACTCAATTGCGTCCGCCTGCCAACAGATGAAGGCGAGTTTCAGCTTTGCCTGTACGCTAATAACTACGATCAAAAAGACCATCTTGCGCTGGTGATTGGCAATATCGGCCACCAGGAGAACGTGTTGGTGCGTATCCATTCGGAATGCTTCACCGGCGACGTACTCGGTTCCATGCGCTGCGACTGCGGTCAGCAGTTACACCTGGCAATGCGTTACATTGCCACTGAAGGTGCCGGCATTATTATCTACTTGCGGCAGGAAGGACGCGGGATCGGACTGGCCAACAAATTGCGTGCATACGAACTGCAGGATCAGGGTTATGACACTGTTGAGGCCAATCATATTCTTGGGCACCAGGCCGACGAACGCGATTACACCATCGCCGCGCGTATTTTGGAAGACCTCGGCGTCCGGTCTATCCGCATGCTGACAAACAATCCCGACAAAATTGAGAGTTTGCAACGCATGGGCATTGTGGTATCTGATCGCGTGCCGCTTTACGCCTTGGTCAACAGAGAGAATGCCGGCTATCTGATGACAAAAATGAAACGCATGCGGCACATGCTTAACCTGGACAAAATCGTCCCGTTTCTGGAGCCGACGACTATAAAAGTGTCCAATGGTGGATACACACCAGACAAAGCCGTTTTTCCCATGGTGACGTTGAGCTATGCGCAGGCGGTTAACGGCTCAATCACACATAGCCGGGGTGAGCAGTTGCAAATCAGTAGCACCGAATCGATGATGCTGACACATAAATTGCGTGATACGCATGATGCAATTCTAGTCGGTATCGGCACGCTGCTTGCGGACGATCCGCAGCTCAATGTACGTCTCGTACGTGGCCGTGATCCGCAGCCGGTTGTACTCGACAGTCATCTGCGCTTTCCTCTGTCGGCGAGGTTGTTGGCATCTACGGGCCGTAAGCCATGGATCATGACGACCGATCAAGCTGATCCGGTGCGGCATGTTGAGCTTGAACGAGCCGGTGCGCAGATTTTCTTCTTGCCCAGTGACGCACACGGTCGCGTTGATTTGCGGGCTGTGCTGGCTTTGCTGTACCAGAAACAGATCGAAAGTGTATTGGTCGAAGGTGGTGCGGAAATTATTACAAGTTTCTTGAATGAGCAGTTGGTCAACCGCGCCATCATCACCATCGCACCGATTTTCATCAGCGGACTGAACGCAGTTGGCGCGATGGAATACCAGAATGGTTTTGCGGTGCCCCGCCTGCGCAAAATTCAGCAGCGCCGACTGGGCGACGACATGATTCTATCCGGTGAGGTTGTGTGGGAAGACAGCTGACGCAGCGTGTGCGGTTTGCCGATCCAGGCGTCGTTGTTGTACGAACCGGGCCACTGCCACCTGTTGCTGATGATGCTGTGCTGGTCGCTTCGTGCGTTTCAGCAATCAGCGCGGGTACCGAAATGCTAGTGTATCGCGGTCAGATGCCGGCACAAATGGCTGTGGACAGCACCATTGGCGCTTTGGCAGGCACGTTTTCGTATCCGCTGTCGTACGGTTACGCGGCGGTTGGTCGCATCATCGCGTGCGGGGACAAGGTGACAAAATGGCGCAGCGGGCAGTTGGTATTTGCTTTTCAGCCGCATGCATCCCATTTTTTGGTCCAACCTGACGATCTCATGGCTGTACCGGATGGTGTTTCGGCCGAATCTGCTGCCTTCCTCCCCAATATGGAAACAGCCGTTTCGTTCGTAATGGACGCCCGGCCAGTCATCGGTGAACAAACCATCGTATTCGGCCAGGGCATCGTCGGGCTTTTGACCACCATGCTGTTGGCCGATATGTCACCCGGCAAGCTGGTGACGGTGGATGCCTCGCCGTTGCGTCGTAAGTGGTCGCTCACGCTCGGGGCACACGTGGCGCTGGATCCGTTTTCGGCCGAATACCCCGCACAGCTCCACGATTCCCTTCCCGACGGTGCCGATCTCGCTGTGGAGCTTTCCGGCAATCCCGATGCCCTCGATTTGGCCGTTGATGCTGTCGGCTACGGGGGACGCGTCGTGATCGGTTCGTGGTACGGGACAAAGCCGGTTACGCTCAATCTGGGCGGCGCATTTCACCGCAACCATATCCAGCTGATCAGCAGTCAGGTGAGCACACTGGGGCCACAATGGCGTGGACGCTGGACAAAAGACCGACGGTTTGCACTCGCGTGGCAGTTGTTGGCACGGCATAATCCCGCGCGTTTGATCAGCCACCGCTTTCCAATTGAGCGAGCGCCGGAAGCGTATGCACTGCTAGACCAACATTCGGCCGAAACAGTCCAGGTCATTCTTACCTATGAAACCAACTAATTTATCACCAAACACATTATGTACACACTGGCAGTCAAACGCGATTTTGTAGCGCAACATTATCTGGTCGGCGGCGATTGGGGGCCGGAAAACAAATGGCATTCCCATCATTATGTACTCGAATTGCAGTTAGAAGGCACACAGCTTGATCGACACGGTTACCTGGTCGATATTGTCGACGTCGAATCCCATCTCGACACTGTCGTCGCCGCCTTCCGCGATAAAACACTGAACGATCTGCCCGAATTCGCCGGACTCAATCCCAGCATTGAACATTTTTCACGCATCGTTTGCCGGCAGTTGAGCGAACGAATTCAAGCGCCCACTCTGTCAGCCATTGCCGTGACAATTTGGGAAAACGACATCGCCTGGACTCGTTTCCGCATCATAGTACTTTAGCCGGTATGCACATTGGCCTTGTCGTTTACGGCACGCTGGAGACGGTGTCAGGTGGCTATCTGTACGACCGCAAACTGGTCAATTTCCTGCACGCAAACGGCGACTCAGTCGAAATAGTTTCTTTGCCCTGGCGCAATTACGGACGACATATGGCAGACAACTGGTCGCGCCAACTCTATGCACAGTTAACGGCAGCGAAGTTTGACATTTTACTGCAAGACGAGCTCAATCATCCGTCTTTAGCATGGCTCAATCAGCGCATTCGCCGTGCCGTGGACTATCCAATCGTAGCCATTGTCCATCACCTCCGTGCATCAGAACAGCACCCGGTCGTGGCACGGGCACTGTATCGCATTGTCGAAAAACGGTATCTGGCAACGCCGGATGCCTTTGTATTCAACAGCGAAACGACGCGCACTGCAGTCGCCGATCTCCAACCCGTTACCGCGCTCAAACGGTCTGTTGTGGCTGTGCCGGCCGGAAACCGTTTTCCGGGCCTTTCCCCCCTGCCCAGGCGGCCTAACAGGAAACTGCGGATTATCTTTGTCGGCAACATCATTGCACGCAAAGGACTGCATACGGTACTGGATGCGGTGCGGTTGTTACCTGACAACAAGTGGCAGCTAGATGTCGTCGGTTCACTTGATGCAGACAGGCGTTACGTTCAACGAATTCGGCCGAAACTCCAGCACCCGGCAATCACCGTACACGGTGTCGTTTCTGACGAGCAGTTGGCGCAGTTGCTGCAATCGGCCGATGTGCTTGCCATGCCGTCGCAATACGAAGGGTTTGGCATCGTCTACCTGGAAGCAATGAGTTTTGGTTGTGTGCCAATCGGAAGCACCAGCGGTGCAGCACATGAAATCATCACCGACGGGATCGACGGTTTTCTCGTGCCGTTCGGCGACGCAGTGCAGGTTGCAGACTGTTTGTTGGGTTTGTTTGATGAACAACGCCTATTGACTATGCGCAAAAAAGCATTGCAACAATTTAACCGTCATCCAACTTGGGAAGAAACCGGGGCCACGATTCGTCGGTTTCTACAAAGTGTACGAGGATAATGCATCGCTATGGACAGCAGACAATTCATTCGCTATCTGGAGGCTAAGAAAACGGTCGACGACCGGGCGCTCAATCGCACCGTCTGGCAGACGATGCTGGCAACATTACCACCGCAATCGGCCGAAACGCCATTGCGCGTACTCGAAATCGGCGGCGGCATTGGCACGATGGTTGAACGCATGGCAGCATGGGGTGCAGTGACGCATGCCGCCTACACACTCGTCGATGCCGAAGCAGCCAATATTGCAGCAGCACAACGACGGCTGGCCGAATTCGGCCGAACTAATATTGCGCTTGAATTGGTAACTGACGACTTGTTTGCCTATTGTGCACGTGCCGCAGGCTACAAAAACTGGAATCTACTGGTAGCCCATGCCGTTCTCGATCTGCTCGACGTACCCACAGCCCTACCCCAACTGCTGGCATGCCTCACTGATGGCGGCGTTTTTTACTTCACGATCAATTTCGACGGCGCAACTATTTTTGAACCGGTAATCGATCCGGCTCTGGATGCGCAAATCGAACAACTCTATCATCGCTCGATGGATGCGCGCATGACCAACGGCAAACCATCGGGCGACAGTCAGGCCGGACGGCACTTGATCCATCAGCTAAGCGCAGCAGGCACGACTGTACTGGCCGCGGGCAGTTCAGATTGGGTTGTTTTTGCAGGCAAAGATGGCTATTCGGCCGATGAAGCGTTCTTTCTGCACACCATTATTGACATGATCTATGCGGAGCTTAAAGGGTGCGCAAAACTGGATGCCGTGCAATTTGCACAATGGATTGAAACGCGCCGTCGCCAAATTGACAACGGCGAACTCGTTTACATCGCGCACCAACTGGATGTTGTCGGCCGAAAATAACAGACAGAACTACGCAGCTCTTCGTGAGCGCATGATATCGACGAGCAGCAGGATGATGATGACCAACTCCACTCCTTTATCGCCCAGGCCCAACGCATTTGCAAATGCATCGCTGCCGTTAAAAACGAAGTAAAGTACAAACGTAATCGCTGTATACACCAATAATGTCCACTTAACTGCGGTGTGATTACCGCCGGTCATGTTGGGGAAAAGATAAGCGATGGCTAACGCAACATATCCCAATCCGTTGAGGATGAAAAGCCAGCGTAACATGGTGTCATCGGTGTTAATCCCGGATGCGAAGTGAACCAGCCCTGTAACAATAGTCAGTATGCCGACGATGATGGCTAAAGTGGACGGTCTGCTGTTTGCATTGGACATGCTCTTCTCCTTAGGTGTTTAGATTGTACTGTACCCGATCTGTCCACTTCAATCCGGACAGATCACAAACACGTTTTTCGTGTCCCATTTAGTTTAGCAGTCACGCCCGCAAATGTAAACGGCGACTGCCCCACCAAAGTCCCAAACCACCTAAAGCGATGTTGCGAAGATGGATCAGCAGGCCGGCCGACAACCCCACAGCTGGATCCAAGCCCAGCGCGCCAAATGAGAAAACCAGACTGGCATCCAGCGTGCCCAGACCACCGGGTAGCGGCAGCAAAAAGGCAATGCGGGCTGCTGTGTAAGTGACGAGGAGTTGTATCGCGCTGAGTTCGACGCCTAAAAAAGCAACCATCAACCAATATTCGGCGAGCATCGTGATCCAACTGATGATGGAAACTGTGAAAGCCAGTAAAAACGCATCGGCCGAATCCCGGCAAAAATCAGTCGCTTCCTGCTCACTCTGACGCAATCCGGCAACTACCCGCGCATAGCACGACGACCACTTAGGTCGCGAACGCACAAAATAAAGGCGCTCCCCCCATCCTGCCCATGCCGACAGCGGGTGCTTTCCACTCCAAATCGCACCTAACAGCGCCAACGGCAGCAACAACATCAACACAGAAAACGCCACCGCCGCGAGCCGTGCATTGCCCGCCAACAAGCCCACCTCGACGACCACTAGAACCCCAGCAACCAGAAACAGGAAATTGACCAGCAGTTCCAGTGACTTGTCGATTGTCACCGCAGCGACAGCGGCTGTGCGCGGCACAGCCTGATTGCGTTCAACGAGCAGCACTTGCAGTGGCTCACCACCAAAATGTGGTCCCGGCGTGAAATAGCTTAGTCCAAATGCGGCTAACCGATAACCGGCCAACTCTAGATAAGGCAAACGATGACCCTGCGCCTTCAGAATTACCCACCAGCGCCCATTTAACGCCAACAACACCAGTGCGTTGGCTGCAATCAAAACGACAATCTCAACCGCCGTCAAACGCCTGAGCACAGCAAGCACATCATCCAGCGAGACTGAACGGTACAGCAGCAGCAAGACAGCGCCAACAACAAGCCACGGCAGCCAGCGAGCAGTGCGTCGTCGAAATGTTGGTTCGATTTGCATCCGCTGATGGTAACGAGTTTGGTCGTTGTTGTCATCTGATGTCGCGGTGATCAGGGAAACATTAAGGCAGCGACAAGACGTTCAAAATGCGGAGCGCGGCAGAATGCGCCTTTTTCGTACCATCTGCTGTAATCGGCCGAACCAACACGAGAATATAAATATGTCGTTTGATCCTGAAAAACGTTTGACACCTGCCACCGATTCTGCAATAATGTCAACTATATTGAATTCAATAAGGTTGCGTTCAAGTATTGAATGCACAATGAGGTTACCGTTGAACGACGATAGCAAACAACATAGACACAGACGGCGCCGTGGCCGACGTCCTGACTTCTGGCACGACTGGCGCGAAGAACGCCGCCGCGACTGGGAAGAAGGTAAACGAGGACACGGCAGGCCACCAGGGCATCGCGAAAATGCTCGACACTGGCGTGCGTACTTTCACAATTTTATGGGTGCAGACCCTGAAGACCACTGGGCATTCGGCGGACGCCGTTTCAGCCCGTGGCGGCAGGGCATGGATTCTTTCAATCCGCTGGTTGCAAGTATGATGAGCAAAGGTGGCGGCTTACTACCGCTAATCGTGCTCAACTTACTGCACGAGCAGCCACACTACGGCAACGAGATCATGGAATTGATCACGGAGCGCACCAACGGGCAATGGATCGCCAATCCTGGCGCTATTTACCCGCTGATCAGTGTACTCGAAGAACGTGGCCTTGTTGCCGGAGAGTGGGAAGATCCTGTCAAGCGGACGGTGCGTATCTACGAACTGACTGATGAAGGCGTGGCAGAACTGATTCGCATAAAAGCGATTATGCGGCCCAAAATTGAGGAAGCAATTGATGTACTGGATCAGTTGGCAATCGATCTCAACGGTGATCCGGCTGATGACAAACCAACAAATTACGTCTAGTTCGCTGCAAGCGGACGGACACATCACAGGAGTTGATGTTTAAGATGAGTGAAAAAGTATTACAAGAGATTCGTTTTATTGAAACAGATGACGGCTTTCGCATTGAAGCCAAAGGTGACAAGGAGCAGTTGAAAGCGATGGGCTTCGGCCCGGGGATGTTTGGCTTCGGCCGAAGATTCGGCCGCAAAAAACGCCACGGCGCACATCGCCATCATCGCCCTGGCCCACGTATGCGCCGGAGAATGTGGCACATGCACAATCAATGGCACCATGAACACCCCCAAGGTTTTGGCCAGGAAGGGTTCGGCACTGAGAAACCGCCGAAAGACGTTTAACACCCCAAACAAGCCCTCTGCTGTAACAGTCAGGGGGCTTTTTTCTTCCGCCCGCCTACGCGCTCTCGACGCATCCTATGCCTTGTGGTAAATTTCACAGCATGACAAAACGAGCGATTCTATCTGTTTTCGACAAGCACGGTGTAACTGAATTGGGCACCGAATTGGTTGCGATGGATTGGCAATTGATCGCCAGTGGGGGCACGGCAAAAGCATTGCGGGCAGTCGGATTGCCGGTGACCGATGTAGCGGAATTGACAGGCGCACCGGAAATGCTTGGCGGACGCGTCAAAACATTGCATCCGACGATACACGGCGGCATTCTGGCGCGTGACAATGACAGCGATCGCGCCGATTTGACTGCCAACAACATCGAATTCATCGATATGGTGGTCTGCAATTTATACCCGTTTGAGGAGACGGTTGCGCAGCCGAATGTGTCACTGGCTGACGCCATTGAGCAAATCGACATTGGCGGTGTGACGCTGCTACGTGCGGCGGCAAAGAACTTTGCACGTGTGACGGTGGTGTGTGATTCGGCCGATTACGCCACACTCCTCAGCCAACTGCAACAAAACAACCAGATCGATACGCAAACCCGCCAACAACTCGCTGTCAAGGCGTTTGCGCACACACGCGATTACGACACCGCCATCACAGCTTACCTGAGTCAACAATAATCGAGGATCAATACGATGGAATATTTCTTTATACTGCTAATTGTTTTGCTACTGGTAGCTGCGATGATCTTACCGCGTAAATTTCCGGAATAAACCGCCATCTGAATGGGTCGTCTGACAACTGAATTGTCTGCCACCCAATCAACCAATCTCCCATTAAAACAATCCACTGCTAATCGCAAAGTACGCGATAAATCCGAGCGTCATGTTATACGCGGCATGGGTAACCATGCTGACAGTCGTGCTGTAGCGGTCGCGTATCCAACCAAGCACGTATCCAAGAACAAAAACAGCGATAAATGCCAGGGAGACGCCGTAAGTGCTATGCAGCAGGGCAAAGAGAATGGCGGTCAAGATTCGGCCGAAACGGGGTTGCACAGCGCCGCGAAACAACGTTTCCTCGCCAATCGCCGCCGCCAATCCCAAAGTCAGGATTCCCGGAATCGACGTAAAGAGCGGACCGAGCAACGCCTCCGTCAATGCATCCACATCCGGATTGCCCAGGCCGAGTAATGAGCCTATGGCTTCAAAACCGGCGACAATCGGTACCAGCACGAAGGCAAAGCCCAGGCCAATTGCCACTTCTCGACCCGTCGGCCGGGTGATTTTCAAACGCTGCAAAACGGCTGGAAAGTTGCGGCGAGTGCCCCAGCCAACGCCCACCATCGCCAACACAGCTGTCAATATCTGTTGCGACCAGAGCTGAATATAAATGCGTGCTTCTGCCCCCGCCGAGCCTTCCTGCGATGCTTCGGCCAACACGTCAATACCAATTGCCAGCGTCACCAACATGTTCATCAGCACAACGGAGATGAACGACAGCGCTATGGCGTGGACATGGCTCTGCGGATCAATAGGCAATACCCGCGCCGCCAGGCGCCGCACCGGAGCCAGCAACAAAACCAAACCCACAAGAGCCGGAAACCACAAACCAAACCCAATCACGGGCAACGTTTCCAGCAGTGAGTTTACTGTATCCGCATCCATGCCCATTTCGGCATAAATCGCGCCCATGTCGGTGCCTGATGTCGTCTGCAGCACACCGATCAGCTGAATGACAATACCCAGGCCAAACAACAACAAATAGAGAGCCGCCGGAAAACCGTACGCGAGAAAAACCACAAATGAATCGCGTTTTTCGGCTACCCGATCTTTTTCGGCCACGTTTGCCAACAACATGATGACAATAAACGGGACAAAGACAATGAGCATGCTGATGATATCTATCATGAAAAGCTCCTCAATTTCGTGGCAGGGTTATACCACGCAACAGCCAGTACGAACAATCGGCCGAAACGTTGTACAGCTCATAATAAAGTTGTGACAGGTTTTCAGAGTGACTTGAGAAAATTGACAGTTCGCCCAACTTCGTCAAAACCAAGTGTATTGTGGGCGGCGATGCTGTTCTCGTTGTCAATTTCGGTATCGCTGGCGAGTTCGGAAAAGCCTTGTTCACGCGCCCACGCTTCGGCCGATTGCATCAGCAATCTACCCACACCCTGCCCGCGCAACGGCTCGTCAACAAGCCAACCCTCGACATACGGCACGCGAGGATTGTCGCTGCCTTCGGCGTAATTGCGAATACTCAATTCGATAAAACCGACAACAACGCCGTCGTCTGTCTCAGCGACTATGACCTGATCGCAGGCGAGCGCGTTTCCGGCAAAGTATGCCGCAATGCCGCTCTCATTGTCCGCCGGATCATCCGGCCACAATGCGTTACGCAGTCGCAGCCACGCCAGGCTATCATCGAGTAAACAATGTCGCGTTTTCATGTTTTGCCTGTTTTTGCGATGACGTTTTGTGTTGCCACAATAATGATGCGATGTTCTGCCTCGTGAACGCGTTTCGCAAATGATTCGAGTGTGTCATTCGGCCGAATGGGAACAATCTCCTGCATAATCACAGCCCCGGCGTCAATTTCGGGAATAGCATAATGTACCATACAGCCGCCTTCGGCCGTTTCACCCCGTTGAAATGCTGTAAACGTGCGTTCAATGGCGTGCGTTCCGGCAAATTGGCCCGGCAGCGCCGGATGCAAGTTGATCACCCGGCCTGGAAAGCGATCGAGAAATGCCGGGCTGAGGATGTGCATCCAGCCGGCAAGCACGATTACATCAGGCGCATACGGCTCAATGGCACGAGCCAAATCAGTATCATACTGCGCTCGAAAATCAGGAGCGGCTGAATCGCGATACGGTTTTAGCGGGAAGTAGAGCGTTTCAATTGATGCTTGCTCGGCACGCGTCAAGCCAAACGCTTTGCGCCGGTTGGACACGACCAGCATGATATTGCCGTGCAGGGTGCCATTCCCCACTGCGTCGATTAATGCCTGCAAATTACTCCCGGAACCTGAAATCAAGACAACGATACGTGCCTTATCCATCGATATACACCTTTTTTGCGCCGACAGTGATTCGGCCGATAACATAACTCGTTTCAATTGTCCCCTGCACCACAGGCACATCTGATTCCGGCACAATCACCAACATCCCTACACCCATGTTAAACGCGTGAAACATATCCGCAGCGGAAATTGCGCCTATGCGCTGAATCAGATCGAAAACAGGCAGTTCGGGCCATGTGCCGCGCTGGATAACTGCACCGACACCGTCAGGCAAAATGCGCGGCAAGTTATCGACGATACCACCGCCGGTAATGTGCGCCAGGCCGCGTATGTCTACCCCCAGTGACAACAAATGCTGCACATCTGCCAGATAAGACCGATGTGGCGCAAGCAACGCAGCACCAATCGTCGTTCCCAATTCGGGATTCAGCTCATTCCAATCGAGATTGTCCAATACGCTACGAATCAGGGTGTAACCGTTTGTATGCGGACCACTGGACGGCAGCGCAACGATTGCGTCACCCGCCCGAATTCGCGATCCATCGATCAGTTGCGGTCGATCCACAACACCAATCACCGTTCCAACCAAATCGATTTCGTCAGGTTCATAAACACCGGGCATTTCGGCCGTTTCGCCGCCCAGCAAAGCACATCCTGCCGTCCTGCAAGCCGCAGCAATGCCACCGACAATTGTCGCAATTTGCTCAGGATGCAGTTTTGAAGACGCGACATAATCGAGGAAAAACAGGGGACGCGCACCCTGCACCAATATATCGTTGATACAGTGATTGACAATGTCGTATCCAATCGTGTCCCACCGCTCCAGACGTGCAGCGACCTTCATCTTCGTGCCGACACCATCGGTCGAGGCGACGAGAACAGGCACTTCCATTGCCTTGAGTGCCGACACGTCGAACAAACCGCCAAAATTGCCCAGTCCAGCGAGAACTTGGGGCGTGTAGGTCGACTGAACAGCACGCTTCATCAATTCAGTGGCGTGTTGTCCGGCGGCAATATCGACGCCGGCTTTTGCATAAGCACTCGCTTCAGAATCATTACTCATTGAGAATTGACCGTTGCCTTTTGAACATTTCCGACGCAACGAACACTACAAACGTCGTCATGGTTGTGGACAGTTGATATTGGTGAGCCAACGGCGCGTTGCACGCGGCGAATTGTGTTCTACTATACGCAAATGGGCATTTTCTGGTTGCGCGAACATGTGCGGATACTCGCGACGACGGCGTTTGTACGTCTGCAATTGCCACAGCAACAGCGAATCACGTGTAAAAAGATGGTTGTATGCAGATTCGCGATTGCCGTTCCACAACAGTTCGCCGCCAACAGTACGCCGCCATGTGCGCGTCCACAGTCGCCACATCATGACCGGTAACGAGTAGTTGAGCCAGACGACGGTATCGGTGCGTGCCCAAACAAGGTCACGGACGCGGCTGTAATTGCCGTCAAGCACCCATTCTTCGGCCGAAACCGCCTCAGCAACAGCCTCGCGAAACGCAGTATAGGGCAGTTCGGTCCAGTTGGGCTGCCAATTGATTGCATCCAGCTCGATATGACGATAACCCAGACAATCGGCTAAATGTCGCGCCAGTGTCGTCTTGCCTGATCCGGTCGTACCGATGACGTTGATGCGCCTGAAACTGTCCGCCATCTTGTCACCGCAGCGCTCTTATCGGCCGATATCATTCCTGAACTGCATGCCATCAAACTCGATACGCGATACGCCGGCATAAGCCTGCGATACAGCTTCCTTCAGCGATTCACCATATGCACTGACAGCGAGTACACGCCCTCCATTAGTCACGAGCTTACCTTGAGCAGAGCGTGCAGTCCCCGCGTGAAATACTTTTACTTGATCCAATTCTTCTGCAAGCTCAATGCCTCTAATTGCCAAACCCTTCCGATACTTCGACGGATATCCGGGTGACGCCAGAACGACAGTGACGCACGCGCCGCTGTGAACGCTGACCGCAATCTCGTCGAGACGCCCTTCGATACACGCGAGCATGATTTCGACCAGATCGCCATCCAGCAACGGCAAAATGACCTGCGCCTCCGGATCACCAAAGCGACAATTGAATTCCAAAACCTGCGGACCCTTGTCGGTAAACATGACGCCCGCATACAGCACGCCGACATATGGTGTACCACGCGCCGCCATACCATCTACAGTCGGCTGCAAAATCGTGCGGGTTATTTGCTCGACCAGACCGGCATCTATATCAGGTGGTGGTGCGTAAACACCCATGCCGCCTGTATTGGGACCCGCGTCGCCTTCAAAAGCACGTTTGTGATCGCGAGCCGGCACCATCGGCCGAATTGTTTTGCCATCAGTGAACGCCAGCAGCGATAGTTCAGGGCCGCGCAGCCGCTCTTCAATCACGACAACATCGCCGGCCTCGCCAAAATGGCGGCGCACCATGATGTCCCGCACGGCAGCTTCGGCGTCGGCAATCGCATCGCAAACGATGACGCCTTTGCCTGCCGCCAGACCACTGGCCTTGACGACTACGCTGCGCTCCGGCATCGATCGCAAATAAGCCATCGCCGCTTCGCATGTGGTGAAAATGGCGTAATCGGCCGAAGGAATACGCATCACTTTCATGAACTGTTTGGAAAACGCCTTTGACGCTTCCAATTGAGCGGCATCGCGTGTCGGGCCAAAAATCAACAGCTCTGCTGCCTGGAATGCGTCGACAATGCCGGCTGCCAGCGGGACTTCCGGCCCGACAACAGTCAATCCGATGTCGTTACTGCGTGCAAAGGCGATCAGCGCATCGTGATCATCGGCCGAAATCGGAATATTTTCGGCCGATTGTGCTGTCCCTTCATTGCCGGGCGCAGCATACAACCTGCCTGCACGGAGCGATTGCGCCAATTTCCACACGAGCGCATGTTCGCGCCCTCCGGAACCGATTACGAGAATGTTAAGTAGCTTCATAGTGTTTAAGTGATTGACAATTGACGGTCTCAGTTACCGACTGATTCAATACGATTGTCACGCCTGAGCCACTGAAATAAACAACCGGGCGCGGTCTTCTTCAAAAAGCCAATTCGGCACGTTGAGCGGATACTCACCGGAAAAACAAGCGGTGCAATGGCCGTGTGGCCGCGTACCGTTGAGTGTTTCCCGAACCGCCGATTCCATGCCCGGCAACGACAAATACGCCAGGCTGTCTGCGCCGATGCGGCTGCGAATGCCTTCTATATCGTATTTGGCGGCGACGAGCTGACTGTAGGTTGCCATGTCGATGCCCATAAAACACGGATGGCGCACCGGTGGCGATGAGACACGCACATGCACTTCAGCAGCACCACCGTCGCGCAGCAACTGGACAATCGGGCCCGCTGTATTACCGCGTACTATGGAGTCATCTACGAGGACCACTCGCTTACCTTCCAGATTGGCGGTTAGCGGATTGTATTTGAGACGTACACTGGAACGGCGCAACTCGTCGTCGGGCTGGATAAAGGTTCGGCCGATATAGCGATTCTTGGTCAACCCTTCCGAAAACGGAATGCCGGTCATGTCACTGTAGCCAATTGCTGCCGGAAAAGCCGAATCGGGCACCGGAATAACAATATCAGCGTCTGCCGGCGCTTCCAGGCCAAGCTGACGCCCCATGCGCTGACGCACATCGTGAATGGTCTGTCCTTCAAACATCGAGTCGGGTCGCGCAAAATAGACATACTCAAAAATGCACAAGGCGCGTTTGTTTGCGGTCGCCGCCTGCGTCGAGCGCAACCCGGACGCGTTGATGCGCACGATTTCGCCCGGCTCAACCTCGCGCACAAATTCAGCCCCAATTGTCATCAATGCGCACGATTCTGACGCGACGACGTAACCGCCACCGTTCAATTCCCCGATGCACAAAGGGCGCAATCCCAGCGAGTCGCGCATGGCGTAAATGGCATTGCGCGTCAAGACGATGAGTGAATAGGCACCTTCAGCGACATGCATCATGCTCCACAACCGCCGCTCCCAATTGTCAAGATGCGCCGGATGACCTTCCGCCCATGAATCGGCTTTGGATGCCAACATCTGTGTGATGACCTCGCTGTCGGTTGTCGACGCCAGACCGACACCGCGTTCGAGCAGTTCCTGACGCAGCTCAAGTGCATTGGTCAAATTGCCGTTGTGCGCAACACCCAGCGGGCCATGTACCGTTTCGATTAGGTACGGCGATGCATTGCGCAAATGGGAAGCGCCGGTAGTCGAGTAGCGATTGTGGCCGATGGCGAGGTACCCTTCGAGTGGCTTGAGATTCGTCTCATTAAAAACCTGTGAAACGAGGCCCATACCCTTGTGCAGATAGGTGACGTTGCCGTCACTGGTCGCTATTCCTGCACTTTCCTGGCCGCGATGCTGCAAGGCGTATAAACCAAAAAAAGTCAGGCGAGCCACATCACGTCCAGGTGCAAAAATGCCGAACACGCCACATTCTTCCTGTGGACCGCCATATTGCCAATCTTCGATCATTTCATTCTCCGCATAGCTGCCAGCTAATAGCTCGCAACCGTCAATGCGTGCCGCGCACGCAGGGCAATGGTTTTGGCATGTGTTGTCGTGTCGGCAGTGGCGGTGATGTGTCCCATTTTTCGGCCGATACGTGCTTCCTGTTTGCCGTACAAGTGTAACTTAACACGTGGAAACGTACACAACGCTTGCCAATCGGGTTCGCCGTTTTGCCACAGATCACCGAGCAAATTGACCATGGCAGCGGGTGCATGGAAATCGGCCGAACCGAGCGGCAATCCACACACAGCCCGCAACTGCTGTTCAAATTGACTCGTGACACACGCATCGATGGTCAAATGACCGGAGTTGTGTGGGCGCGGCGCAATCTCGTTGATCAGCAGGCTACCGTCGCCGGTCAAGAAATATTCGACGCAGAGCACGCCAACCACATCGAGTGTTTTCAACACGGCACGTGTCAATCGCTCTGCTTCGGCCGAAATGGCGACACCCACCACTGACGGCGCAGTCGACACATCGAGAATATGGTTGACGTGATCGTTTTCGATTACTCCGTAATGCGCAAATGCGCCGTCACTCCCACGTGCTGCCACGACGGAAAGTTCCCGCTCAAACGGCACGAATGACTCCAGAATTGCTTCGCGTCCCTGCATTGCGTGCCATGCAACGGACAGATTTTCGGCCGAATCAAGCCTCACCTGCCCTTTGCCGTCATAACCCGATTCGGCCGTTTTCAAAATGCACGGCAAGCCTAGTTCAGCTACGCCTCGCTCCAGATCGGCCGATGATCTAACCGGACGATACGGCGTGACCGGTAAACCGGCGGCTGCCAATGCATCTTTCTCACGCAAGCGATTTTGAGCGACATGCAACACATGTGTGCCAGGCCGCAATGGCACAAATTCAGCGACCGCCGCCGCTGTCGCTGCCGGCACATTCTCAAATTCGTAGGTCACGACATCAACTTGTTGCGCAAAATCGCGCACCGCATCCAAATCATTGTAGTCGGCTGTCACCTCCAGATTCGCAATCTGACCGGTTGGCGTGCTGCTGCCGGGCGAAAAGACAGCCACGCGATAGCCCATAGTGCGTGCAGCGATGGCTAACATGCGGCCAAGTTGCCCGCTGCCGAGAATGCCAATGATAGCACCAGGCAGAATCGGGGATGGCAAGGCGGTGAGATGGGAAGACTGGGAGATTGGATGTGTGTTTGTCACCGCGTTACCTCTTCAGTCCGTCACCGCATCGTCAGGCGGCAAGCGATCATTGAGCACTTTCTGTGTCTGTGTGGCGCGGAAGGTGCGCAGCTTTTCGCGGTATTCGGGGTATTTATTGCCGAGAATGGAAACGGTGAGCAACGCTGCGTTTTTCGCTCCGGATCGGCCGATGGACAGGGTACCGACGGGGACGCCACCGGGCATCTGCACGATGGACAATAACGAATCGAGGCCATTGAGCGCACGGCTCTGCACCGGCACACCGAGAACAGGCAGCAATGTGTGGCCGGCTGTCATGCCGGGTAAATGGGCTGCACCGCCTGCGCCTGCAATGATCACTTCGATGCCGCGCGATTCGGCCGAATCCGCATAGGCCATCATCCATTCCGGCGTGCGATGTGCCGAAACGACCTTGCATTCATGCGGCACGCCAAATTCATCAAGCGTTTCGTGAGCATGGCGCATCGTCTCCCAATCGGAGGTGCTGCCCATAATTACGCCGACTAAAACTCTTTCATCTGTCATTTCGCACCAAAATAACGCACCGATGCCGCCAACAAATGCGGATCAACGCAGATCAAAATGCAGCTTGCTGCAATGCTTGCGCTATGCGTGTTTGTGCAGGCTGGATTCCTGGTACAAAGTCGCTCCCGGTCAGCTTCTCGTAGGTGGCAATGTAGCGCGCAGCAATTTGAGCGCGTAAATCGTCTGGCATAACCGGTGGCTCGCCTTCTCCGCGATAGCCCTGATCAGCATACCATTTGCGCATGAACTCTTTACTGAAATTGACGGGCTGACGACGTTCATCATAGCTGTCTGCCAGCCAGTAACGACTTGAATCAGGCGTGTGAACTTCATCTATCAGCGTCAACTGCCCGTCGATGAGGCCCATCTCGTATTTGGTATCGACTAAAATCAAGCCACCGCGTGCTGCCACTTCTTGACCGCGTTTGAAGACGGCTAACGCTGTTGCGCTGATTTCAGACCACATTTCGGCCGAAACCAACCCGCTTGCCACAATCGCGTCAACTGTAATGATTTCATCATGCCCGGACAACGCCTTAGTCGTCGGTGTAATGATCGGCTGCGGCAATGGATCATTCTTCTGTAGCCCCTCGGGCAGCGCAATGCCATAGGGTTGGCGATCCCCATTTTTATACAAATACCAGAGCGACGTCGTCGTCACACCGGTAATGTAGCCGCGCACTACGATTTCGAGCGGCAGCGGCTGTGCTTCGGCGGCAATGGTAACATTGGGATCGGGAACGGCGATGACGTGGTTGCGAGCGATGTCGCTGGTTTGCTCAAACCACCAGGCACTGAGTTGGTTGAGTACCTGGCCTTTGTACGGAACAAGACCAAGTACACGGTCAAATGCGGAGATGCGGTCTGTCGTGATCAAAATGCGGTGGTCGTCATACAGATAGATGTCGCGGACCTTACCGCTGATTTTTTGTCCAAAGTGAGCCGGCAGTTCGGCCGAATCGAGACAATCCGGTAATGCTGTCAACAACTCATTATGCGTCAGCATCAATACAAACCCCCTGAAAAAATAACGGAGAATCCGTTTATGTGCGCATTCCCCGTGTAATTATCGGTATCGTGTCACTGCGGCTCATTAATCGGCCGAACCGGCATACAAGGCAGCCTGTTCGAGCCAGGTTGCCGTTCGTGCCGGCAGACGCACCTCAGCCGTTCTCAATATGTCCTCAATTGTCGCTGCATCTGTCGCCGCCAACTGACCATACGTGTAAATGCCGTTTGCGTTCAACAACTCTTCAATCCTGGGGCCGATGCCTTTGATTTGCTGCAAATCATCCACCTGTAGCGTGGAAGCTGGCTGTGCTTCGCGTTCGGCCGAACCATTCGCCGCCGCCGTCGCACTCGTCGATGCCATAACCGGCCCATCACCCATGTCGATGTCCAACAAGTCGACCAGTTCGAGCATGCTATCGAATTCGGTATGAAATGCCTCAATGAGCTGCTCCGGATCATCTACCAGCCCAACATCTGTGGCCACGCCGAGCGTGACTGTATCGTTGTAGCTGAAAATGCTTACACCGACACCCATGCGACCTGACTGTGGCACCCAAAACATCAAGCTTTTTACCGGGGCACCGGCCATGTAGATTTGTTTACGCGGCCCAGGCACATTGGTCATGACAACCGATCCTTTGGTGCCAAAGAACGTCAGTCCAAAATCCTCCACTTCCTTTGACATCATACCCAGGGCAGCGATCATGCCGTATGCTACGACCGCTTCCGGTGTGCCTTTGATGCGATCCATGCGCTTTTTGAGCTCAGCCAGGCGATCCAGGGAATCTTCAATCCCGACCGGCAAGGACAAAATGATGAGGCCAAATTTGTTGCCCATTTCAAGCGGTTTGTCGAACGGGCGCAGGTTTACGGGGACAAAAGCCCGAATATTGGCTGCCGGACTATCGTGCTGACGCAAATATCGGCCGAATGCACCTGCCATGGCCGTCAACAACACATCATTCACCGTGCCGCCAGTTACCTTACCGACCGCCTTGACATCTTGCAATGGAATCGGCTGCGACCAGACAGCCCGCTTCTGAACGCCAAGTTTGCCCTTAATCACGCTTTTCGTGTCCGGCGGCAGCAAGGTCAGCTTGGCCAATGAAGCTGAGCCACTGAGGCCCAAACGGGTCGCCGCACCAACATGCTTTGATGGATCAGCCATCAATTCCCTGCCCATGCCAAAAATCGTATCGCCAACCCGCTGTGTCGACTTGATTGCGGCACGCGCCGACTCGGCCAGCGCATCAAGCGGCCCGGTATCCTCATCAATTTCCTCCGGCTCAGGTACTTCAATATCGGGCTCATTGTCTGTCATCGACAACAATACCTGCATTAACGCAATACCATCGGCAATGCAATGGTGCAGTCGTGAAAACAGCGCCGAGCCACCTTCATAATCTTCTATCAAGTAGAAATGCCAGGGCGGCTTGTTGAAATCGAGTGGCACGCTCATCATGCTGCTAACAAAATCCTGCAACGCATGGTGATCGGCCGGCGCAGGTAACGCGATCCGATGGATATGTGAGTCTATATCAAAATTGGGATCCGTTTCCCAGTGATAGGATTTTAGCGGGAATCCTACATCCACAACGCGTTGGCTGAAACGTGGAAAGCGGTCAAGAACACGCTCTTGAATCGTTGCTTTCAGCCTGGCGAGTTCCAATGGTTTCTCGAGAACCATGACGCCGGTGATCATCATCAAGTTGGTAGGATGTTCCATGCGCAGCCAGGCTACATCGACATTTGCCATTTTCTCACGTTTTGCCACGACAGTTCTCCCGCAGTTCGTTTCACACCAACAGTGTGCAAGTGATTCAGTAGTTTATTGATGAAGGCACGCATGCACTTTCATCACAAGCTTTAATCATACCATAACCGCCCGGTTTGGCATCAGACTAAAGCAAAAATATAATGCTTTTCAGGGATTGATGAGGAAAGAATTGAACCCGTTTTAGTAGCCGGGGAAGATAGGCAAATCACGCAATTCGGCCGAAAGTGAATCAGCAACCACACTCAACGCCAACCACCCTTCAGAGCCATCTTCGAGATAAACGAGGAACCAGTAATCATCACTCCGCCACTTGGCCAAAACCGGAGTTCCTTCTGGGATGACAGTGCGGATAGCATAACTCCTGCCCGGACCAATGCGCAAATTGCCCGCCGCTTGCAACGTCAAGGCCACATCATCAACAGGGCCTTCCGGTTCCGCTTCAACGGCGACTGGTGCGAAAGGTGTAACCGGCAGATTTGTAGCTGTGGGTACAGGAGTGGGCGTGCTGGTCGGTGCAGTAGTTGGTGTGCTGGTCAGCGTGGGAACAGGCGAAGGTGGCGCCGTCGGAGGAACAAGAGTCAGTGTAGGTACTGCCGTTTTCATCTCAGGCAGTGGCTTCGCCGGCACGAATGCCTCACTTTCAGGTGGTGTAGCAGTGGACAACACGGCAGCGATGATCGATGTGGGTGTCGGAACAGGCGTATTCGGAACGGCAGTTGGTTTCTGTTCTGTGGCGACAGATCCTACTTGCGTTTCTGTCGTTAAAGCGAACTCCGGTTCACTCTTCGTTTTGTCAGCAGCCACACTGATTGGCGGATATAGGGCTAGCCATGTTACTAAACAAAGCAAAGCGACAATCCCAATCATTGCTGCAATCAACACGTGTCCTTTGACTTGCGAGCCATCATGCGGATCGGCAGCAGGTTCTTCCACAATGCCCTGATAAATTGGACACATAACATGGGCACTGGTCAGACAAAAATAGGTCTGATGATCGAGATCGATCTGTCTCTTAACGTCATCTTTGAAGCAACACGCTTGCTCAGTGGCAAACAAAGTCTGAGTTGACGTGTCATCGCCAATGCCTCGGAATGGGCAACCGGAATGTGGCGTAATGTGTGGATCATCCAGATGTAGGTGCTGCATAGTTGTTCAACAACTTCACCATCAACAACGCAACACGCGTTCCTGCGCGGCATGACAGCAGTTGCTATCTGGCGAGTATAGCAAAACAGACGCGCTTCAGGATGTTTGATCAAGAGTATGCACACATTTTTCACAAGTCTGCACTTGTTTTTCACGCACAAGAGGCTTGCGTGGCCCAGCTTGACCAGTGCGGAAACAAAAATGGCAGCCCTCCGCAGAGGACTGCCATGTCTACAATCGAATGAACTTCTGGGTTTGACGAGCTAATTGCGACGCCGTATCGTAACCGCAGTGCTACCCATCGCAGCAAGAATCAAGAATAACAGCAACACTGTTGTCAACAAGGTGCTGTTACCACCGTCAAAGGCAGTCAATGCAGCAGATGTCGGTGCCTGCGTTACTGCTTGTGCCGGACCATGCCAGCCCGTTGCACCGTCGGTGGCGATGTCAGCCAGGAAATAGTACCACACACCGGCTGCAGGCGTATCTGTGAAGCGATAGCTTGCACCAGCACCCGCGGAGCCGTTGGCGGCAATCATTTCGGCCGAAACACGTGTCGCTGTATCAACCGTCGCTGCCGCATCGGCCGAACGGTAGATGTGGAAACCGGCATTGGCTACCTCAGCCGCCGTTTCCCATGTCAGCGTCACACTGCCATCGGCATTAACGGCAGCGTCAAATGCTACCAACTCAATAGCGGTCGGAGGCTCATCCATAACAATGTGGGTGATAAACCGCGCGCTGACATCGGATATCTTGGTATCGACCAACGCACCTGCCCGATCTATTTCATAGACACCACTGCCATTTGTCGTCAGAATATTGCCATTGGGCAACTCATAGACACCACGATTACCCGTGACAACATCATAAAGGCCGACAAATGTCCCATCTGCCAGATATTCCAACACGCCTGAATCACCGGAGAAGTTCGCAACCAACACATTGGTATTGGGAATCTCAGCAGCTTGCTCCGGGAACGTGTTGACGGCAGTCAAATCTGAAACATAGTTTCCGACCAAATCATAGAGATGGACCGCATCGCTGTTAATACCGGGAACCATCCAATCGGTTGGCCGCGGTGCGACATCAAATGGTGAGTTGAGACCACCGTCACCGTTGGCAACAAAATTGCCGAGGTAGTTTCCGGCCGTATCAAACTCGGCGATAGCGTTACTGTTCGAACCACTGGCAACTGATACTAAGAGATTGCCGTTGTCACGCAACGCAATACCGCGAATGTTGTCCAGAATAGATGTGTCAGCTCCACCTGCGGGCGCAAAAACGCCGATGTAGTTGCCATCCAAATCATATTCCTGAACGACATCATCGATCTGGTCAGACACCAGGATGGACATGCCACTTGCACTGAGGATCGCTTCAATGGGCGTTGACAAATTGTCCGGATCTGCAGGAATATAGTCGGGGTCAATCAGGTCGCCGGTCATGGGATCAAAAGCCATGACGCGATCATCGGTAGAGTCTGGAATCAGCAGCAAGCCGCCGTCTACCAGCCGTGCTACCGCTTGTGCGTGGGCAACAGGATCCTGCACGGGCAAGGCATCAGATTCGGCTTCAGGACATAAGTAGACGCCATAATCCCCATCGAACACGCAATCGGCCGAAACGGCTGTCAGCGAAGCGACTAAACCGGTCTCTTCACTAATCCGGGCCAGATCAGGGCCACCATCAGCAGTCGTCATGGCAACTGTAACAATCAATAAGCTGGTGAGAGTCACCAACAGCAACAGTACACGTTTTTGTAGAAGCATAATCTAACCCTCCTCATGGGTTTAAAATCTGAATTGACAAACAGAATTTACGGAAGCAAATGTGGCAGCAAATCTGATCAAATACGCCTCCTTGGTTAAAGATTTCTATTGCAATTTATGCTGCATGCTGTTTTGTGTCGCCTTATGGCCTAAACCGAACCCCGTGTCCTCATATTAGCACATCACGGCACACGTGTAAATTAAATCCACAACACCAGTGTGTATCACCGTTCACAGAAGCAAAAGATCGAGTTGTGCGGATTTCTCTTCGGCCGATTCGCCATCATAACGTTGCAACCACGCCTGAACCAGATCAGCCAGATCAGTATCATCTGCCAGGCGGCGTGCCTCAACAAGATCTTCGGCAGCGGATTCCATATTACCGAGTTGACTGCTGACTTGACTGCGATTGATCCACACGTCGGCCCGTTCGGGCACGTAGAGCAAGCTGTCGGAGTATGCCGCATACGCCCCGCAAAGTCACCGGCAAGTGCCAAGGCATGACCCAAATAGCGATAGGCCGCGCCTCGTTTGCGCCGTGCCAGCGATTCAGAAGCCAACAAACGCTCACAAGTGCGCTGCGCCCCGGCATAGTCCCCTTCGTTTAGCTGTAATGAGATAAGATCGAGTAAATTATCATAGGCAACATCCATTTTTCGGGACGCTTTCTTACCGCTCATACGCGGTCGTTTCATTCGTTTGGGCATGGCAGTTACGTGGTAGTGAATCGGCCGATGCCAAATTCACTTATATCTATTTCCGGTCGTAAGCCAGAAGCTAAATCAGCCAAAATCGCGCCTATCACCGGCGCAAACTTGAAACCGTGACCGGAAAATCCCGTCGCCACCGTAATTTGCGGCAACCCGGGCAGCGTATCAAGCACGAAATGTTCATCGGGAGTCATCATATAGCGACAGGTGATAATTTTAGACGGTTCAGGACTGACATGTGGCAACCGCCGGCGTACATACGCTTGTAAGTCCGGCAAAGTCGTGTCATCGACTATCGTCTCGATATCGGGATCGTCTAGCACGACGCCGTGCATGTGCCACCCTACTTTGATACCAGGCACATCGATTTGCGGCAAACCATAATGTGGCAGGGGTGTACTGTAATCGATGAAATACGGCATCGCGTTCTTCGTGTGGTCGACATTACCCTGAACCGGGAAATGGGCAACCTGAACTTGCAAAGATACCAAGGGCAAAAGACCTGGAGCCAGGTGTACCAAAAGATGACCTGTCCAGGAGCCACCGGCGATGATGGCAGTTTCGGCCGAAATCACATCCCCGGTCGCACTGGCCACACGCACACCGACCCCGTCCGGCTCAATCGACACAACACGCAGGTTGTCGATCAAGGTCGCCCCATCACGCTGTGCCAACCTACGAAAAGCCCGCACTGTTTTATCTGCGAATGCTACGCCGCCGTCCGGCTGGTAAATGACGGCCAGATCATCGTCAACATGAAATTGTGGGAAGCGGCGGTTTGATTCGGCCGAATTCAGGCGCTCATATGGAATCGCATAGGTCGTCAAAGCGCGTTCGATATCTGCCATCACCGAACTACCGACCGGCACACAATCCCAGCCGCCGGTTATCTCGTAAAGCGGCTCGCCCGCCCTCTCACTCCATGCCTGCCACAAGGGATAGGCATGCCGTGCCAAATCGACATAAAGTGCATCGGGGTAAGCATAGCGGATGATGCGGCCATCGCCATGTGAGCTACCGCGTATGTGTGGTGGTGCAAATTGATCGAGTAAACCCACGCGCCGTCCGCGCTGCGCCAAAGTCGCTGCCGCTGCCGCACCGATCACGCCACTGCCAATCACAATGGTCTCATAGTGCTCAGTTTTCATAGCGTCTCACTATCTGTCCCTGATTTGCAGTCGTCTGCCTTTCTCTCTCCAGTTTAACTGTTAACGGGCATTACGTCACATGCCAGTCATGGCGATCTGTTGACGCGCTGCCCGCCTTTGGTTACAACTGTGCCATGAGCGCAGCCCGACCATCACGTAATTACTTCGCTTTTGAGATCAGCGATGATCTGCACAACAAGACTGTCCAAGTGGTGCGTGCGATACGCGCAGAAGAGGATAAAAGCAAAGCAATCCCACCCTTGATCGATATGATGGGAGACGCGATTGACGCTGGTTTGACCCATTTTTTGCTCTACCCGCTGGAACTGGCTGGCGTCAGTGCCATTAGCCGCAACGCCGTTAAAGTTGCTATCCGGTCAGCCAAACGCACCATTATGGTCGTCGCCATACGCATCACCAAATCACTAAACGACGAACAACTCCTTTCGATTGCCGACTTCCTCGATGAAACGCTGCTCGAACTGGAGGAGCCTGTTTAATGTCTGTTCTGGAAGCACGCAATCTCAGCCACCGCTTCGGCCGAAATGAAGTGTTGCAACGTACCGACATAACGCTCAATGCCGGGTCGATCACCATGCTGGTCGGCCAAAACGGCTCCGGCAAAACAACATTGCTGCGCTGTCTCGGTGGGCTGCTGCGCCCGACTACCGGCAATGTCGCCATTGACGGCTATGACCTCTACGCCGACGAACGCGAAGCCAAAAGACGCCTGGCGCTCGTCAGCGATGTGCCCCATTTTTACCTCGAACTCAACGCATGGGAACATTTGCGCTTCATCGCGCTGGCACATGGCATTGATGAGGATGTTTTCGAAGAAGATGCGGGGCTTTTACTGGATGAATTCGGGTTGTGGGCGTCGCGCTACCAGTTTCCACACAAATTTTCGCGCGGGATGCGGCTCAAGTTGGGGCTGATTACGGCATTGATTCGGCCGATTAGCGTACTTCTGCTCGATGAACCTTCCTCAGCTCTCGATCCCGATAGCGTTGACTTGTTGCTCGATAAGTTGATCGACCTGCGTGCCAATGGTGCAGCGGTGCTGTTCACCAGCCACTCACCCGATTTAGCTGCCGCACTCGACGCCACAACCTGGCAAATGCAAGATGGCATACTCGCAACCGCTGACTGACCCACACCGGGCAAAGCCGCAACCGCCGCTGCACCCGCGTCCATCCCGTACCGAGTTGGGGCTGGCATGGCAGATTCGCGGTCGCCGTCTGGCTGACCAATTCGCGTTTTTTCTCGCCATTGTCGGCTACGATCCGGACGAGAAAACCTGGGATTCATGGTTTTATCTCATTTATCTTTTTGTGTTTTTTGGTTTCATAGGTTTTGGCGTCCTGGCCTATTTTTCAGATCTGGTGGCAAGACCGCTGAGTACTTTGCCCAACGACGAGTCACGTGCGGCGGCCGTTGCCGTCAGTACACTCGTTTTTCTCGTCTGGCTGTTGTGGAAATTGTACCGCTTCGGCCGAACCAGTCCACTTGTATTTAGCGAAAACGATACACACATCTTGTGTCAGTCATCTATCGACCGGCGTGCCGTCGTTTATCCATGGTTGTTTGCCGAATGGGTGCTGCCCATGGTTGTGTGGGCGGCGGCAACGGCTATTTTGGCATTTGCCGTTGAAGATATGCTGGTGGAACAATCCGGCAGCTTCGAATTCGGACCGTATCTCGTGGCCGGCGTGCGTGCTGTAACCATTGTGGTGCCGCTACAATTCGGTTTGCTGACGCTAACCTGGATCTTTGGCCTGTTGCGGATGCAGAATGATCGGGATCGGCCGATTTTGGCATGGGTTGCCCCATTGCTGGGCCTCTTGTTCTTCACTGGTTTCGTGATTGGCAGCGCTAGTATCTGGTTGCAATTGCTTTCACCCCAACTGCAATTCATCCTGGCGCCGTTCGCCATTCCACTGCGATCAGCGTTTGGCGACTTGCCCTGGTCACTGGGCATGACTATCACGGTTGTCCTGTGTATGTTCGGTGTTGGCGGATTATTTTTCGCGGCCAACCACGTCAACCTGGGTCGTTGTGCGCAGGAAACACAGCTCATTTCCAATCAGCGTGCTGCTGTTCAAGTAGGCGATTTTAGTTACGGTCGGCGGGCGCGCGCCGCTCGCCAGACAGGAAACGGGCAGCCGCGCTTCAGCAATTTGCCTGCCGGGCACAGAGTTTGGGCTTTGTTGTGGAAAGATACACTGCAAAGCGCACGCGCATTCACCTGGAACGCCGGTTTGCAATGGGCAGGCATCTTCTTCTTGGTAGCCGGCATGATATTTGTCCCCAATGTGCTGGCAACGGGCATCTTGTTTATCGTGTTAGCGCAGCTTTTCAGTCGTCGGGCGACGGCCCGGCTGCGCGACAATTTGCAGAATTGGTGGCTGTGGCGACAATTACCGCTTTCGGCCGAAAAAACGCTCGCCGTCTCCACCATCACGCCCTGGATTTTAGGCATGCTGATTGCTGCACTGCCGGTTGTGCTGTCAATAGTCCTGGTTCCGTTCATACCGCTGCCCTGGCTGGCATTGATTCCTACGACGGTGCTGTGTCTGGTGATTTCGGCCGAATACGCTCTGTTGCGACGTGCCCGACCAGAACAATTGATCAACGGCATTATTCCGGAACCAACTGATTTCGCTGCCTTTCTCGCGTTCATCATTACCTTCGCCGCGCTTCTGCCCGGATTGATATTGTGGCAGACAGGAGTGCACCTCGTTTTAGCGCTGGTACTAACCATCAGCCTGCAATTCGGTCTGACAGCCATCGTTTGGACACGTGCCGTCCATGCACAGCGAAAACTGTAAATTCGGCCGAAACCTGAACCAATGCTCGCCCGTGAATCACGACAGTTCGACAGACAAATAACCGCGGGAAAGACAACGCAGCCACTACGAAATGGAAACGATTTCCGGGATCGGCGGTAAGCATGGGCACGACGCGCTACAATAGCGGCGTTTGAGGCCAACCATGCACCATCACTTGTCTCGCAATCCACATCTAGCACTGTGGCTGACAACGCTAACGCTGCTGCTCATGTTTGGACTGGCAGTAAATAGCCTCGTGCAAAAGTCGCCAACCATGGATGAGCAGGGCTTTCTCGTGCGCGGTTTGGGGTATGTGCGCGACGATAACCGCTGGATGCGTGTCGGCCATCCCGCCGGACTGAACATGCTCAACGCTGCACTACTCAAAAACGATGCTGCCGTCAAGTTGCCTATTGATGACCCGTCCTGGCAGACGACTGAATTTCACCGTCCCGGTGAGCTGTTCCTGTGGGAAATTGGCAACGACGTAGAGCATGTCATGTTTTTGGCGCGGCTGCCGACTGTGTGGCTGGGTATGGTGATGGTCGCACTTATCGGCCGATTTGCGCTCCAACTCACGTACACTGCCCATCGCTCGCGCCGCGATGCCCGCTGGATGGCGTTGCTCGCCGTCACACTCGTGGCCCTTGACCCGAACATATTGGCACACGCACGCCTTGTCACCACCGATTTGGGCCTGGTCGCCGCCGCCGTCCTCGCCACGTATTTGTTGTGGCGGTATCTGCGCGTGCCGTCGTGGCGCGATGCCGTTCTGGCCGGCGTCGGCTTTGGGCTGTTAGCCAATACGAAGTTTACGGCGGGGTTGTTTGTGCCATTATTTGCACTGCTAATCGGCGTTGGCGTCCTGGCACAGTGGCGGACAATGGGCCGCTTTCCCCGCAAGATGATAGGGCAACTGCTGATCGCCTATCCGCTTGCCGCTATTTTGACCTTGTGGGCAGCGTATGGATTTGATGTGGGCACGCTTTCGGCCGAATTGCCGGCCTACTCCGAACTATTGGGTGGCCGTACCGTGCCGTTGGCACACTACCTCGATCAATTCGCCGACATCGCCGGCCGCGTCGCCAAACCAACCCCAGCTTTTCTCCTCGGTGCCTATTCTGACAGCGGCTGGTGGTACTACTTCCCTGTCAACTTTCTGCTCAAAACACCGTTGCCGACCCTGATTTTGCTGATTCTCTCTGCCGTGGCAACGCTGCTACCGCGCCGCTCGGTGCGAACAACTGATCCTTCCCCTGCCATCGACTACGCTGCCATTCTCATTCCGCCGCTCGGATATTTTGCCTTCAGCATGACAACCGACATCAACATCGGCTATCGCCATATTTTGATCGTCGTGCCGTTTACGGCGCTTTTTATTGCACGGCAATTGCCATACTGGTGGACTGCGGCAAATCGTTTCGGCCGAATCGTTCCCGCCGTCGCAGGCATTTGTGTCGGCTGGCTGCTCATCGTCACTCTCTGGATCGCGCCCCATTTCCTCGCCTACTTCAACGCATTTGCCGGTGGCCCGAACAACGGCTGGCAAGCTTTGGTCGACAGCAATTTAGACTGGGGACAGGATTTAGTCGCACTGGTTAACTGGATGGAACAAACCGATACAGGACACGTCTATCTCAGCTATTTTGGCGAAGGGCGACCCGAATATTACGGCATCGACTACACCGGCCTGCCCAGCTTTCCACCACGCCTGATGAATCCGAATGCACAGCCATTCTACCCACCCGATCCGGCTCCGGGCACATACGCCATTAGCGCAACCAATTTACAGGGCGTGCTATTCGAAAACCACGATTTGCTGGCATGGTTCCGCGACCGGGAAACAATCGACAAACTCGGCTACAGCATCTTTCTCTACGATGTGCCGCCACATGGCACTGCCACCGACTTGGTACTTGGCAGTATGCCGGTTGGCGAGCTTACTCTAAATGACTATACGAATTTTGGTACCAATGACATTCGCTACCACTGGTTTGATCGGGCGCAAAGTATGCTGATTGTGGACAAGGAAGGGAGTTGGCTGGCTGTAAACGGGCGGCTCGACGACAAATATCGTTCGCTATACGAAGAAGTAGTTGCAGCCGACAACTACACCCTGTACCGCCGCAACGCAGAACCGCTCACGTTTGATTCGGCCGAATGGAATCCAATCAATGCAACATTTGCAAATGGCGACAGCAAGCGCGTCACGCTTCACGCTTACCAGCCGACAACGACTGTATGGCAACAGCAAGGCGAGTCGACGCCGCTCAAACTGTTCGTCCACGTTGAAAATAGTGATGGCGAGATTGTCGCACAATTTGACGGCTTCGGGGCGGCGTGGGAAGGCTGGCACAACGGTGACTGGCTCATCCAGCAGCATGGCATCGACTTCGACACGCTGTCGCCCGGCACATACACCCTCTACGCCGGCATCATCGATCCGGAAACCGGCACGCGCTGGCAAAGTTCAGAAGGTGATCGCATCCAACTTGGCGAGGTGACCATTGAGTAACGCCGTCACCGCACCACCCCGCTCAAGTTTCACCGACTCCGGGAAACGCCCGCGCCGCGATTGGCTCGCCCTGTTCGCCATTACACTACTCGCCGCTGTGCTGCGGTTCTGGAATCTCGACGGCATGCCGCCCGGCTTCTATCACGACGAAGCGTACAATGGGCTGGATGCGCTGGCGCTGGCACAAGGGCGTGAATTTCCGCTGTTTTACGAAGGCTGGGAACTGTATTCGGCCGAAGCGCACGCCGAAAACGCACCAATCGTGACCCGTTTCCCGATCTTTTTTGAGGGCAACTACGGGCGCGAACCGCTGCACATCTATCTGATGGCCGTGTCGGTCAAGCTGTTTGGCGCAACTCCGTGGGCGATCCGGGCTGTGCCTGCGGTCGCCGGTGTGCTGGCCGTGGTAACAACGTTTTTTGCAGCCGATGCCCTGCTTGCAGGAATCGACGACCGTCTGCGCCGGTTTGCACCTCTTTTTGCCGCCTTTGCATTGGCGATCCTCTTCCCTGCAATTCATTTCAGCCGCTTCGGGCTGCGAGCAATGCTTTTTGTGCCCGTCGAGACGCTAGCCGTCTATTGTTTCTGGCGTGGAATGCGCAAAGTAGATAGCAGCCGAGAAGACGGCCAGTATGAAACGAAGGGCACCTGGGCCGTGACCGGCTGGTTTGTTGCCGGCGGATTGTTGCTTGGGTTTGGACTGTACATTTATGCGGCAGCGCGGTTATTTCCGTTGGTTTTTGCGGGTTATGCCCTTGTCTGGTTTTGGCGTGACCGCGCCGCATTGCGACAGTATGGCACGGCTTTTTTGGCATTAGGCGGTGCGGCCATCGTTGTAGCCATGCCGCTGCTGCTTTATTTCGCCCGCTACCCCTATTTTTTTGTCTTTCGCACCGCCTATGTCGCCAATCGAGGGCTGGGTGCGGTCGAGGGACAGCCGCTCCTGACGTGGCTGAACAACATCGGCCGAATCGTGCGCGGTTTTTTCTGGCAGGGCGAAACCCATTTGCGGCATAACCTGCCGGGCAGACCCTATCTCGATGCATTGCAAGCGCTCTTTTTCATTACGGGAATGGCTGCCACGGCAACCAAAAAGTCATTGCGCCGACAACACCAGGGGCTCTTCCTCTTTCTCTGGCTGACCGTGATGCTGCTGGCAACGATCCTGAGCGGCGATGCGCCCCATTTCGGCCGAATGACCGGCGCTGCACCAGCCGTCACTATAGTTATCGGTGTCGGTGCTGTATGGGTGCTCGATAAACTGACACCACGTCTCGGATCGTGGGCGTTGGTTTTGATAGTGTCCCTATTTTTGGTTAGCACCGTGTGGACAACGTTCGACTATTTCGGCCGATACGCCTCCCATCCACAGATCGAAGCTGACTTCTATTTGGCCGATTGGGAATTGGGGCAACATGCGGCGAATTATTCGGCCGATACCACCCTTTTCCTTTCACCCAATCAGGAAGAAATGGCAACCATTTATTTTGCACTAAACGGTGACGCCGATCGGCTGCATACGTTTGACGGCTTTCACGACCTGATTCCGTTCGGCCCCGGCGACACGGTGTACTTTGTTCGCCGCGATGATATGACAACCCTGTCACATGTGATGGCACTGTTTCCCGATGCGACGGTGACGGAAGCGGACGACAACACCATAATCGTTTCTGTTTCGGCCGAAAGCAACCGTCCAACGCCGTCCCAACCTATTGATCATGCATTCGGCGACGCCATTTCCCTGCGCGGCTACGATGTCACAGCGGAAAGTGACGCGCTGGCTGTGACGCTGTACTGGCAAGCCAATCGGCCGGTCACAACAGCCTACACCGCCTTTGTCCACGCACTCGACAGGGAAGGGAACCTTGTCGCCCAACTGGATCGCCCTCCGCTAGGCTATCCAACGAGTGATTGGCGACCCGGAGAGACAATCATCGACACATATCGCATTGAAGGCGCAGCAAATGGCATGGCACTGCGGACCGGATTCTATGATTCGGCCGATTTGCAGCCCTTAGGAACGGCCGCAGATTTGACTTTGCCGTAGCACAAGGGATTTTTCACCACGTCGTTGTTTGCAGGCGAAGCGTGAATCGTATTGTTGCCAGGCAGGCGAACCACTATACTTGTTCCATGTCTGTCCGCACAAAAGAACAGAGGAAAATGAGCCGCAATCGGCCGATACGGTTGCGCACAGTTGCGTTACCGGCTGAACATGGCAGTTGGGGTCTCGTTCTCGAACCAATCGCTCTTGGTCTGCTCATAGCGCCGTCATGGGCCGGCTTCTGGCTAAGCATATCAGCTTTTTTCGGGTTCCTCGTCCAACGCCCCCTCAAGATCGTTCTGCAAGACAACCTGCGCGGCACAAAAAGACCCCGAACACGCTATGCACAAAACATAGCTGCTGCCTACATCATCATCGCGCTCACGGCGATCGTGCTGGCCTACCTGACTGGTGGCATCGTGCCACTTTTGGCCCTTCTGCCTGCCCTTCCGTTCGCACTGGTTTTTTTCATTTACGATCTGCGCACAGTACGTAGTTGGCAGGCTGAATTTGCGGCGCCAACCGCCTTTGCCGCCATTGTCATCGCCATCAGCATCGCCGGTGGGTTGACATGGGCAATAGCGCTGGCTTTGTGGGCAGCGATGGTCGCACGAAGTGTGCCGTCAGTTCTTTACATCCGCGCTCGCCTGCGGCTTGTCAAGGGTAAACCTGTGTCTATTGCACCCGCGCTGGCGGCAAGTACTGTCGCATTGATTGTGGTTGGCATGCTGGTAACAGCCAATCTGCTGCCGGCGACAACACTGGTCGCTTTCATCGTTTTGTGGCTACGCACGGGCGGAGGCTTATCACGCTTTCGACGCGACGTGACCGCTAGAACGCTGGGTCTAATCGAGATGGGGCTCGGCGCATTCACCATCGCCTGCATCACTATTGGTTTCTACCTGACCTGATTGCGCTCGTCTGAAACAAGCGTGTTGCGTACAATTACGTCAATGGATGACTTTCAACTAACATACACTCCCATCTACACAAACTAAACCAGGAGTCCACATGCTAAACTTATCCGTCCTACTCGAAGATTCAGCCCGTGAATGTCCGGATCGCATTGCTGTTATCTTTAACGACGTCAAACTGCCATACAAAGCGGTCAATGCTGCCGCTAATCAAGTTGCCAATGGGCTGGCGGCACGTGGCATCGGCCGAGGAGATAAAGTCGCCCTCACCTGCCCGAATCTGCCGTTTTTCCCCATCATTTACTACGGCATCCTCAAAGCCGGCGCTACCGTTGTTCCGCTCAATGTACTGCTAAAAGGGCGGGAAATCGCCTATCACCTGGCAGATTCCGATGCGAAAGCTTACTTCTGTTTCCAGGGTACGCCCGAACTACCAATGGGCCAATTTGGCTATGAAGGCTTTTCAAACACCGCTAGCTGCGAACATTTCTTCATGATTACGGCTGATCCGACCGCGCCGTCGCCGATTGAAGGCACACAAACACTGGGCATGCTGATGGGCAGACAGTCACCCGCTTTCGATACCGTGCAAACCAACCCCGACGATACCGCCGTCATTCTCTACACGAGCGGCACAACCGGTATGCCCAAAGGGGCTGAGTTGTCACATATGAATATGCTGTTAAACGCACGCCTGGCAGACAACCTGTTCGCCATCGGCGAACACGATGTTCACTTGATCACACTGCCTCTATTCCACTCGTTTGGACAAACAGTGCAAATGAACGCCGGCTTCTATACACGCGCCTCGCTATCACTCTTGCCACGTTTTGATCCGGACACAGCACTGGCAATCATGGAACGCGATAATGTCACATTTTTCGCTGGTGTACCAACGATGTATTGGGCCTTGCTCAACTATCCGGGTGCAGACAATTACGACTTGGAGCAAATCGCCAATAATCTGACGATGGCTGTGTCCGGCGGCTCGGCGCTGCCGGTGGAAGTGCTGAAACAGTTCGGTGAACGCTACACGGTGAAGATTCTGGAAGGCTACGGATTGTCGGAGACAAGCCCGGTCGCCACGTTCAACCGCATTGACATTCCCAGCAAACCGGGCTCTGTAGGCATACCTGTTTGGGGTGTCGATGTGCGCGTCGTCAATGTAGATGACAATGACGTGCAGCCCGGTGAAATGGGTGAAATCGTCATCAAAGGCCACAATGTGATGAAGGGATACTACAATCGGCCGAAAGCGACTGCTGAGGTCATGAAAAACGGCTGGTTCTACACAGGCGACATCGGCACTTTTGATGAAGACGGTTACCTCTACATCACCGACCGCGTCAAAGACATGATTATTCGCGGTGGCTTCAACGTCTATCCACGCGAAGTTGAAGAAATCATGATGACACATCCCGCCATCAGCCTCGTCGCCGTTATCGGCGTACCGCATGACAGCCACGGTGAAGAGATCAAAGCATTCGTCATCCTGAAAGACGGCGCCAGTGCCACCCCTGACGAGATAATCGCGTGGTGCAAAGACAATATGGCAGCTTACAAATACCCTCGTTTGGTCGAAATCAGCACAGAATTACCGATGACGGCGACTGGAAAAATCTTGAAGCGCGAATTACGCGATTAGCCACAGCGTCTATTGACAATGCGCGATTGGTCAAACTGAACGGGTTGACCGGTCGCGCAAAAAACTATTATGGCTCAACGGTACGCGTCACAATCACATTGCGCGTTACCAGTTGGGCGATAATGTCATTGGGCACGACCACTCGTGGTGTCACTTCACGACTTTCGCCTGGCACCAGTGTACTCACATCAACTGTCACTGTAACCAAAGACGGATCAGCCTGAATACGCTCCAGCGTCGGCGTGGGGCCGCTGAGCAACACGTCGACAGATTGTGGCTGCACGGTCACGGTCATGCCATCACCGCCGACAATCGCAATGGGCAATGTCAACACGATGTCGCCGCGGCGTTCGCTGACTGTGGCAATAACAGTAACCGTCGTAATCGGCGCACCAGACGCATCCAACGCCTCTACACCCTCCGCTAAATCCAGAGGAGTCTGAACCCGCAATTCGCTTTCGGCTTCACTAATATCAACCGGCAGCGTATCGATGAACCCTTCGTAGTTTGCCAGTGCGGTCGGGCGACCCTGTAGCGTTACGGTTGCGGGTTCCGTGCGCAAGCTGCTCAACCAATAGCCTTCGGGTGGCGTACCCGTCGTAACAGCCCGAACACCAACATCTTTGGCGTCAAACCGTTGCACGATGGAAACAGTAATCTCAGCGTTGGCTGGCACGGGCGTAATGCCGGTGACTTGATTACCTTCCTGGTCGAGAAGCCGCACCGGCACAATTGACCGCACGGTACTGGCCGCATTGGCAATGGAAACAGACGCAACGGCACGGGCAATGCGTTCAACGGTCGTTTGGGGGCCAACAACGGTGACGGTTGAGGGAATGACGCTCGGCAAGCCAATGACCATATAGGCTGCCGACAACTGACTGGTATCAGTGACCTCTGCCTCAACGGGGATGGTAGCGGTCATAACAGCAGAAATAGTCACATCTATCTCTGACGGTGTGGCACCCAATACATGGACTTGTTCAGCATCTGGCACAACGACGACCGGCACACGATACTTGCCTTGTCCAAGTCCGGATACCGATGCCGAGGCACTGAAGCTTTCGGCCGATAAATTGGGCAGTTGTTCCTCAGTTGTCATGTAAGACACAGTCACCACTGACGGCGGAGGCACAGCCAGCACCCGATCATCTTGCATATCGGTGATCGTCAACGGCACATCGGTGATCACTTCCCGTGCAATGGGGTTCGACGAAGTCGATACGATCAGCCACAAGACAACTGCCAGAAATATCGAAGCCAGTATATATCCCAGGGTCGATGCCACCGAACGTACGCTGGGTCGACGCCATGCAGGTAGCCATTGCCGCCGCTCCGCCTGATCTGTCTGTGAATAGAAATTAAAAATAGTCTGACGTAGGGCAACGCTGTCCAATCCGGTACGAAACTTGCCGTTGTAAGCTACCGACAGTGCGCCTGTCTCTTCACTAACGACAATCGTCAACGCGTCGCCGGTCTCACTCAGTCCAATTGCGGCGCGATGACGTGTACCAAAGCGCCGATTGGACGACAACAATTCGCGTGCGGTTAGCGGCAGAATACAACCGGCCGCAACGATTGTGTCGTCGCGTATCACAACAGCGCCGTCGTGCAGGGCCGTCTTGTCGAAGAATATCGTTTGCAGCAATTCGGCACTCAAACGAGCATTGATGGTGATACCAGTGGTGATTACATCATCAAGAGGTACACTGCCTTCCAGTACGATCAAAGCACCGGTATACGTCGCGGACAGATTTTCTGACGCGCGCAACAGATTGGGGATAACGTGTTCTGCCAACTCCTGTTTCCGGGAGCCGGAGAGAAAAGTCGTTCGGCCGATTTTTTCAAGCCACTGCCGCAACTCCGGTTGCAAGGTAATAGGAACCGCTATCATGATCGCCACAATTGCAATCGCCGTCAGATACGTAAAAGTCGGCAGTGGTACGAGAATTGTCGTCGTAAAAAATATGACGAGCAGAACGAGAACACCGCGCACTAAAAACACAGCCTGACTGCGGCGCAACAGACTGAACAGCAGATAAAGCATGGCAGCGACAAACAGCATATCGATCACGTCGAGTGTCGTGATCAACGTCCACCTGAATTGCAATTCCTCGCCGAGTGCCTGAAACAATTCTGTCATGCTAATATGCCATATAGCGCCGCCACATTTTTACGGAGACAGCAACATGGTAGTTTAACGAAAACGATTCCCGCAGACAGGCGTGCAGCTATGTGCTTAGGCAACGATTATTATTCGCTGCGGCGCGGATTTGCAGCGCAAAAGTGGAATGTTATAATGCCGTGACATTTCCGTTGACCGGGGGTCTCCCTATGAGTGACACAATTCGAGTGGCTGCGTTACAGTTTGGCGCCGTCAGCGATGTAGCAGCGAATCTGGAAACATGCCTGCGCATGATCGACACCGCCGCGCTGGAAAAGCCTGATTTAATGGTTTTGCCCGAATTTTGCAATCACAACTCGTGGTACGATGACAAGCAGCATTGCTTTCAAGTCTCTGTAGCACTTGATGGCGATTTTCTTGAGGCCATCGCTGCCAAAGCGGCCGAACACGACTGCTACATCGTCATCAACTGCACTGTACGGCGGCAAAACGGTACAGCCACAGGGACGAGCTTATTGTATGGTCCTGATGGCAGGCTATTGTCACAGTCGGACAAGCAGGTGTTGATGGGTCATGAAAATGACTTTTTGGAAAAAGCTCAGTCAGTTGCACCGATTGTCGAAACGCCTATCGGCCGAATCGGAACGTATGCGTGTATGGACGGCGTCGTCAACGAAACGCCGCGCGGCCTGGCGCTACGCGGCGCACAAATTCTGTGCAACAGCCTCAATTCCTTTGCAGTCGACGAAGGATCACTGCATGTGCCCGTTCGCGCAGCAGAAAACAAGGTCTTTGTAGTCGCTGCCAACAAAGTTGCGCCATTGATCCCCGAATTTCTGGTCGAACCGGTGAGCGAGGCAACCAATATTCCCGCCCATTTCCTCGATGGCGCTGGGGACAGTCAAATCGTCGCACCAGACGGAACCGTGCTCGCCAAAGCACCCGGGTCCGGCGAAGCCGTTGTTGTCGCAGACATTGACGTCAGTTCGACAGACAACAAATTGCGCCCCGATGGAACCAATATTTTTACCAGCCGTCGACCCGACTTGTATACGCCTATTGGCATCGCATCGCAGCCGGCAACGCGAAAACCGGGTGCAGCCGAATTGAAAGTTGCCGCCATTCAACCTGACGACGAAGGGCGTGATGCAATTGAAAATTCGGCCGAACTAGTCGCTGAAGCAGCGCGTAACGGCGCACAGCTCATTGTACTGCCCGAGCTGTTTTGCTTTGCTGACGGCATCGTTACCGACCCGGAAGATGGCATTACGCGCTCGGTGCAAGCCATTCTCACCCTCAGCGAAGCGCTCGACCGCGCCGATAGCGATGCACTCGTGGTTACGTCCCTCGTGGGCCAGACAGGTGCAGGGTACCAACACATTGGCGTCGCCATAGGACGCAACGGCATCATCCACCACCAACCGCAATTACACCACAGCAACCGCCATGCGGCATGGGCTACTGACCTCGGCGACGCACAAACGGTAGCCGATTTGCCCTGGGGCAAGCTGGCAATCATTGTCGGCAATGACACCATCTATCCGGAAACGTTCCGTCTCGCGGCACTGCAAGATGCCGATGTCGTTGCCGCACCTATTCATGTTCTGGAAAAGTGGGAAACAGAACTGGGGCTCGTCGAGCGTTCGGCCGAAAATCGCGTCTGCCTCGTAACAGCTACCCGCCCATCAGAATCAGGTACAAGTCAGATTATGACGCTACACAGCGATTTTACGCTGATGACACCCTGGGAAACGCGCCCATTCGACGGCTATATCAGCTATCCGCTGATCACCGCTGCCGAACATGCACCCGGCGTCACATACGGCGTCGTCCATCCGGCTGCAACCGTCAACAAAGTGCTGTCTTCACACACGGACGTAGTCGCGGACCGACCGTGGCATTTGGTCGATGCCATCACCGGATAAAAGCCGCGTGGAAATCAAGCCGCTCCAAAATTACGCTGCTGGACAATTCGTCGATCCGGGTGAATGCACAGACGTATGGGTTCACAATCCCAGCACGGGAGAGCCAATCCAGCCGCAATGGAACACCACATCGGCCGAAATTGAGCAAGCGCTACAACTTGCGTGGGAAGTTCATCAAGTGGGCGTATGGTCGGATGTTTCGGCCGAAGATCGCGCCACCTTACTCGAAGCCATAGCCGACCGACTGCAGCAAAACATCGAACACATCGCCCAGGTCGATTCATTCAACACCGGCGTCATCATCGCGCTGACCCGCACCATCACCCAGATCACCCATCTCGCGTTCCGCGCTGCCGCCACTCAAGTGCGCGAGGGATTGGTTCGCGCCCTACCGGGGCCACATGGCACGGTCGAGATTCTGCGCAAACCGTGGGGGCCGGCCTTGTGCATCGTGCCCTGGAATGCACCGGCCGCACTCGCCGCCCACAAAATCGCCAACGCACTCGCTGCCGGTTGCCCCACTATTCTCAAACCATCTGAATGGGCACCCTATTCATCACAACTGCTCGCCGAAGCAGTTGATCAGGTCGGGCTGCCGCCGGGTGTTTTTCAGGTGCTCAACGGCGGTCCGCGAGTCGGCGCTGCACTTGTCAGCGACAGCCGGATAAAAGCGGTCTCGTTTACAGGCGGCTTGCACGGCGGACGCGCAGTGGCACGGGCATGCGCCACCGATTTCAAACCGGCACAGCTCGAATTAGGCGGCAACAACGCCCTCATCGTACTCGACGACGCCGATCTCGACCGTGCTGCCGACGGCGTGGTTGCCGGGTTGACAACGCTCAATGGACAATGGTGCCGTGCGCTGGGACGCTTGTTGCTACACGAAACGATTGCCGACAAATTGCTGGATCGCGTCGTCGAACGCCTGCGCCGACTACGCATTGGCAACGCACTGGATGAAGAGAGCGAGATGGGGCCGCTAATTCACAGTGACCACCGTGATGCGATCAACACGACGCTCAGTGGCTACACGAAAAAAGGTGGCAAAATCATACAGGTGTCGGCACTGCCGGAATCGCCTGGATGTTATTTTGCACCGGCATTGGTCGTCGGCGTCGCTTCGGCCGAAACACGCGCAGAAATCTTTGGCCCCGTCGCTGCCGTACACACCTTTGCCACTGACGACGAAGCAGTTGCACTGGCAAATGAAACGCCTTACGGATTGGGCGGTTATGTTTTCGGCCGAGATGAGAATCGCGCACTACACGTTGCCCGCCAGATGCGCACCGGCGGCGTCAAAATCAACGGCGTCAGCCTGATGAGCTTGAATCACATGGCACCCCGCCCTGCCTGGGGACTGAGTGGACTCGGCGTCGAAGGCACACGCGAAACATTCGACTTCTTTTGTGGCGTCAGCGTGGTCGGCATCGCCGCTCGCTAATACAACTAAACACCAATGGCAATGCCATCGCGCCGAATATCAGCCGCACCGTGAAATTCCTGGCGGGTGCGACAACGCAGCGCCGCATGAAAACCACCAAATGTAAAATCGTAGCCGGGATACTCCCTGACACGATAACCGCTCTCAGCTAACAAGCGCACCAGATCGCCGCGCTGCGCCGCCAACTCCACACATGCCGTACCGTCCGCATCACAGTGCAATCGAGGCAGCGACAACGCATTGACGAGCGAATGCGATCCGTCAAACAGATCGAGAAAAACAGTGCTCATCGCTGAGAAAATACGTTCCGCGCCCGGTGTACCAACTGCCAACCACAAGGCATCGCCATCGAACATCAGCGCCGGCGCCACAGATGTCCACGGAATCGCGCCAGGGCGCAAGTAGTAAGCGTGACTTTCATCCCGCTTTTCGAATCGCGTCAAATAATCATTGTACATAAAACCCAGGTCTTCGTTGGCGGCAAACGCACCGTACATAAAGTAGAGCGATTGGCTGACGGCGATACCATTACCGTCACCGTCGATGACGGAAATTTGTGTCGTTTCGCCGCTGCGTTGCGTATGTGCCGGTGCCGGGAAAACGGCTGTGGTGTCGCGGACGGATTGTGCCAGTGCGTCGAGTTGCGCCGGATCGAGTGCTTCAGCCATGTCGAGCGGGCGTAATGTCGGATGGTACGCAGATTTGGTGCGCAGCCGAAATAGCTGGCGATACATTTCGACGAGGATGCGTTCGCGGGCAACCGGTGTGTAATGGCTCCATTCGGCCGATAACCGCTCCACCAATGCCAGTGCCTGCAACAACGTAATACCGGCCGTCGGTGGCGGCATCGTCACCATACGCAGACCGCGAAATTGCATCGTTAGCGGCTCGCGCTCAACCGGCCACGGGATAGCCGCCAGATCGGCACGACGCAAGAACCCACCGTAGCGGCGCATATCCGCATCTATTGCCGTTGCAATGTCACCGAGATAAAACGCTTCCGGCCCTTCTTCAGCCAGATGGGCCAACGTTTCGGCCAGGCGCGGCTGTTTGATCAACGTTTCGACCGGGACAGGTGCGTTACCGTGCGCCAGGAACAACCGCGCCCCGGTTTGCGACGCTTCCTGTTTGAACCAGGGCAGCGCCATCACCTGAATACTGCGCTGATAGGGCGTCATGCGGTAGCCCTCGCGTGCCACAGCAATCGCCGGCTGCAGCAATTCATGCCACGGCATTCGGCCGAAGCGACGATTGAGATAGCCCCAAAAAGCCACTGTACCAGGTACCGTCGTTGCTTTGTGGCCGATTGCCGCTTCGGCGTCCGGCACAAAGGCAGCGGCGTGAGCCAATGCCGGCACAGGTGTAGAGCCGTCAATGGCCATCGTTCTGCCGCCAAAATGGAGCAAACCCATGCTCTGACCACCCAAGCCGCTACCTTGCGGCTCGCAGACGCCGAGTACAAAATTGGCAGCACAGGCTGCATCGACCGCATTACCACCGGCACGCAATACAGCAGCGCCGGCTGCGACTGCTTCGGGAAAGGCAGCGGCAATCACACCGTTTCGGCCGATAGCAGATTTACGATCATCAGATGGTGAGAACGCGTTTTCGATTCGTGCAAAGTCCATAAGTCACCTTGAGCGTGGATGGCTGGATATCGATCCAGTATAACAAAGTGAACAGCCGCCCAAACGTGCATTTCGTGCGCATTTTTCACGCGATTTGTCATGTCAGTGGCTACACAATGTAATAAGGAAGCACCAGGAAAACTGGCAAACCTGGCGTCCGGCTGCAGATCATGGGTCACAAAGCAAATTAGTGGAACCGTATCGCAATGGGGTGCGGCGGACTCTCCACAAATCTACACAACTTCCAAAATTGTTCTTAACAACTTCTGAATATCCGCCCGGTATCATTTACACATACAACGCGGACACAAAGGAGTCCGACGACACAAAAATCTGAACAAGGAGATTTAACACATGAAGAATCGCAAATGGACCAGTATTCTGATAGGCGGCATCGCCGTCCTCGTTCTGGCGCTGAGCGCGACATTGGCGTTTGCCCAATCGGATGACAGCACAGAAGCTACGACACCGGAAGTCACAACTGAGCAAGAAGAAAATACGGTGCAAGAAGACAGTGCCGTGACCGAACAATCGAGTCGGGCATTCAAGCAACACGGCGGTCGCTTCGGCCACAATGGCGTAAACAGTGAATACCTGGCCGATGCGCTCGGCATCACCGTCGAGGAACTGGAAACGGCAATGAGCACAGCGCGCGAAGCTGCTCTGGCTGACCGCGAGGCCGGGATTGCTATTGACCGCGACGCAGGAGACACGTATCTGGCAGACGCGTTGGGCATTTCGGCCGAAGAACTGGATGCAGCCAAGCAAGCCGCAAGAGATGCAGCACTGGAGCAAGCTGTTGCAGATGGCGCGATCACAGCCGAAGAAGCTGCGTTGATTCAGGCTCGCGAAGCGCTCAAAACGTATGTCGACCGCGATGTCCTTCTGGCCGATGTGCTGGGCATTTCGGCCGAAGAATTAGCAGCAGCCCATGCTGAAGGGATTCGCTCCACCGATTTGCTCGAAGAATTGGGCATGACCGTCACAGAAGCACAGGAAGCATTGCAAACAGCCTATGACGACGCTGTAGCACAGGCAGTCGCCGATGGTGTCATCACGCAGGCACAGGCTGACCAATTGGCCGAAATGCAGGTGCTCCGTGATGGTTTGGGACACGGTGGTCGAGGCGGACACGGGCACGGTGGCTGTAGAGGCGGATTTGACGGCCTCAGCGGAGGACAAAGCGTGCCTGAAACATCCTCAGGTGTTTCGCTAGATGCCTAATGACAACGAACTGATGATGTAATCTCTATGGGGAGGCTGAGCAGTCAGCCTCCCTTTTTTCGATCCCGGCAAACGGCACTTGACTCTAAAACGCCAGTGAACTATCACACTAATCTTCACAGTTTCTGAACAACTTCTTAAAGAAATATTCAAAACAGTGTTTTACCATACGAGTTGTCGCATAAAACAGCGACCAACTAAACTTTTGTAAGAGGTTACTGTATGAAACGCATTTTGAGTTTTGTAATCATGGGAATTTTGATTATTAGCGCGTTGAGTTCGTGCGGACTGCTGACAGAGCCAGAAGTGGCAAGCGGCCCAATCGAAGCGATTCCGCTAGAAATAGAGAGTTCGGCCGAGACCACCCCAGAAAGCACTGAGGAAGTAATGGAACCGGTCAGCGACGAAACAGATGAGAGTATCGCCGATGAGCCGGTGGCAGAAGCCACGGCAATCGCAACAGAAGAATCGGCCGAAGTTGAAACGACTGAAGCAACTACCGAAGACCAATCGGCCGAAACAACTACCAGCATAGCGCCCACCGTATACGCTATCGTGCCGGGCGAATCAACAGTGCGATTCGAATTAGACGAAGATTTGCGTGGCAGCCGCATCACCGTTGTCGGCGAGACCGATCAGGTTGCCGGAGAAATGGCATTCGATTTGAGCAATCTTGCCGACACACAGATTGGCACTATTCAAATCAATGCCCGCACGCTGTTAACTGACAATAATTTCCGCAATCGCGCTATTCAAAACGACATCTTACGCACCGGCGCATTTGAATTCATCACGTTCACGCCGACGGCGATCAATGATTTGCCGGAAAGTGCAACGGTCGGCGATACGGTCACTTTCAGCATCGACGGCGATTTGACTATTCGCGACACGACTTTACCGGCGACATTCGATATTACAGCCACCGTCGTTTCGGCCGAACAGATCGACGGCTCGGCCAGCACAGTCATCAATCGAGAAGCATTCGACTTGAGCATCCCCAGCGTTCCCAATGTGGCCAATGTCGAAGAGGAAGTCGAGCTTTACATCGATTTCGTCGCCCGAGCTAAATCAGAATAATAGTAAACGGCCAACTTGACGATAAGTTGGCCGCTTTTTCAGGTACTTACATGGCTAAAACAATCCTCGTCGTTGACGACACAGAAAGCTTGCGCACACTCGTTAAAAATTACCTGCAACAAGAAGGTTTTCGCGTCGTCACTGCGAAAGATGGTCGCGAAGCCCTCTTCGTAGCCCGCGAAGAAAAACCCGATCTAATCATCCTCGACCTGATGATGCCGGAAATGGGCGGCTATGATTTTATGCGTCACCACAGCCGTGAAGCAGAAACACCGATCATTATTCTGACGGCAAAAATCGACGAGAACGACAAAGTTCTCGGCCTCGAATTGGGAGCAGACGATTACGTCACCAAGCCGTTTGGAATGCGCGAGCTGACGGCGCGCGTGCGTGCCGTTCTCCGCCGTGTGGGCAAGAGTGCACCGGAAGCAGAAATCTTACGAGCCGGCGAAATCGTCCTCGACCGCAACAGCCGCCTCGTCCAGGTCCGCAGCGAATACGTCAATCTAACGCCATCGGAGTTTGATATTCTCGCCGCGTTGATGGCATCGCCGGGCCGTGCCTACTCGCGACTCGATCTGCTCGATCTCCTGCAAGGCACAGCCTACGAAGGGTACGAACGCACAATTGATGTCCACATCCGCAACTTGCGCACAAAAATCGAACAGGATCCACGCAATCCGTGCTACGTCGAGACGGTTTACGGAATTGGCTACCGATTCGTACCCGAATAGGCAGTTTCTTGGCCAGAAACCGGATTGACCTGGTACACCACAGGAGGCAACAATCTGATCAGGCTCTTTCTCACTTAAAAAGTTGACACAACGATGCGATCACTGACACTCAAGCTCACACTAGCCTTTCTTTTCGTCGGCATCATCGGCGCGGCTTCAGTCGCTGTTCTGGCACGCCAGCGTACCGCTACAGAATTTGACCAATTTGTCGCCGATCGCAGCATTACCGAATTGGCGTGGCGTCTGCAAGATTACTATGAAGTCAACGGAAGTTGGGCAAATGTGGAACGATTTATGGCACGGCGACAAAATAACCCCGGACGTTTTGGCGGACATGATGTGCCGGACGCTGCGCTGGCGGATGAAACCGGCGTCGTTATTGTTGCCGGCTGGCAGTTTTTCCAGGGAGATCAGGCATCAGCAACGGCACTCGATAACGGCTACGCTATCATGCATGAAAATCAACCTGCCGGATGGCTGCTATTTCCACCCGTTCAAGCACGTGTACCGGCCGAATTACTGGCAGTAGAATCCACGTTTCTGTCACGCATTAACAACGCGATCTTGCTCAGTGCCATTGTCGCGATCCTGGTGGCGCTGTTGGTTGGAGTCTTGCTGGCGAGCACGATTTCGCGGCCAGTCAGGGAGTTGACAGCGGCGACAAAACGCATTGCCGGCGGCGAATTGGGACTGCAGGTTCCAGTTCGTACAAAGGATGAATTGGGGGAATTAAGCCAGTCGTTTAATACGATGAGCAGCGACTTGGCACGGTCCACGCAGGCGCGCCGCCAGATGACAGCCGACATTGCACACGATTTGCGCACGCCGCTGAGTGTTATCATGGGCTACACGGAGGCGCTGAGTGACCAAAAGCTACATGGTTCGGCCGAAATCTACACAGTCCTGCACCAGGAAGCCCTCTTGCTCAACCACCTCGTCGACGATTTGCGCACGCTGTCGCTGGCCGATGCGGGCGAATTGACGCTTGTACAACGTGACATACCAGCCAAAGGCTTGCTCGAAGATGTCGCCTTATCTTACCTGGCGCTGGCAGAAGAACGCGGCATCACCATCGATGTACAAGTGAGTGATGCGATGCCGCTGCTCTACGTCGATCCGGAACGCATAAAACAGTTGCTGGGCAACCTGGTCAGCAATGCAATCCGCTACACGCCTGACGGTGGTGTAGTGACGCTGGCGGCCAAAGCGACATCTCACGACATGGCCACACTCAGTGTCAGTGACACTGGCGTCGGCATTGCACCCGACGATCTTCCTTACGTCTTCAACCGCTTCTACCGCAGCGACAGCGCTCGATCACAGGACGGCTCGTCCGGGCTTGGTCTGGCAATTGCCAAGTCGATTACCACAGCGCACGGCGGAACGATTTCGGCCGAATCAACGGTCGGCGTCGGCACCACATTTCTCATTCGGCTGCCAATCGCCGCCATAGCTTAGCCATCCATTAGTAAATCCTCCAAATAACCCCGTTTCCCGAGTTAATCGGCCGAATTGAGGCAGTGCCCGCATCCGTGGCTTGCGCCCGCACAGCTATTCAGGGATCATAGGCTAACGGCGGCAATTCATACTGAAAGTGAGTTGATCTAAAGATGAATGCGGCTACAGTTCGCCCGTGCCCTGTATGTGGCAAACAACAAGCCAGAAATCTATATCGGCCGAAAGATGCACCCGGCATCGTTGCCCAATGCGATAATTGCAATATGGTTTATGTTGCCGTCGTGGAAGACGCAAAGGCACTCATCTTCGACGGCCCTGTACGCTACGACGAGATCGATGATTCCGTCTTGACCGGATCTGATCTCAGTGCTGTCGCCGGCTCATGGGAAATGCGGCTGCTATCCGACAAACTGGCGGAATGGCCGGCTCTGCGACGCAATGCGCAAGACGCCCTGCACCACCTGGAAAATCACATCAACAGCTACACCACAGATCGTCAATTGCTCGATTTTGGTTCCGGATGGGGGTTTTTCCTGGCAGTGGCACAAGAACAAGGCTGGCAGGCACACGGCCTTGAACCCTTGCCCGCGTCGTCTGTCTATGCCCGCGCCACGTTTGGTCTCGACATCGTCACCGACACACTGCGCCCCGATTCATTTCCGCCGGAATCGTTTGACGCCGTTACGGCATTTCAAGTGTTTGAGCATCTGCCGTTTCCAGGTGAGAATTTGCGCCAACTGGCTGTCATGCTGCGCCCAGGCGGCCTAATCCTGATCGAAGTGCCCAATATTGATACGTGGTCAGTGCGGCTTTTGCGGTCGCATCATCGCCATTTTGTGCAGGATCATTTGAACTTCTTTTCGGCCGAAACGCTCGGCCGATTGTTGCAGGCCACAGGCTTTGAGGTCATTGACCGCTACTTCCCGACACGTCGTATGAGTGTGCGCCACCTTATCAACCAGTGGGGCAATCGCTTTTTACCCAAAGGCGCGACTCGAAGCCTGCGCAATGCCGCAAAAAAAGCGGGGCTGTGGGAAAAAACTGTGGCACTCAATCTCGGCGATATTGTCGCCGTCATCGCACAAAAACCATAGTGGCGTAAAATCCCCGAATGAATTCAATTTATCGCATTGCCGTCGCCGCTTTCGGCCTCAGTTTCTTGGTCTGGACACAGGTTGAGGGCAATTTCCGCAATGTCGTACTGCTTGGAGTATCCGGTGCCCTGCTGGGCGGCTGGACGATCTGGCGGCGCTGGATTGCGAAACGCATTGTAACGAGAATCCAATTTGCTGTCGCCATGACGGCATCTGGTCTGGCAGCCGGTCTGGCAACACCAATGCTAGTGCTGCTAGGCATGGCGATCAAACAGGGTTTACATGGACACGGGCCGGAATATACGACAGCACAGGTGGCGACTGTAACGCAGAGCATACTCTGGTCGGGGCTGGTAGGATTGCTTTTTGGTATGGCAGCCGGTTTGCTCTTGCCATTTTCGGCCGCAAATACACACCGTCCAAGATAACTACTATCTACTTCCTTTCCTCATCACTTTTGCTATAGTAAAACGGAATACCTGAACGTTGAATAACAGGCATTTTAAGCGCACGATGCATAAACATGTCTGTACGTTATCGACAAAGGATTGACTTGATGACAGCTTCTACCACATCACATAGACGCAAACGGCCTTTCACGCTGCTAGTGCTGTGTTTGCTGCTTTTCGGCCGATTTCTCGTGTTTGCACTCATCGCTGTTGGAGTAGGCCTTGGCCTACAATACCAGACAGCGGCAGAGTCAGCAACCACCACCACAGGTGGTGGCTTGCAATGTTTGAACCGCTCAAAGCGGTGTGAATGTTTGAGCCGCTCAAAGCGGCTGTTTGTGAGCCCCTGAAGGGGCGGCTACTAATCGTCCAGTAGTCTCAATTGATCGTACCGTCTGTCTTCTTTTTCTTGCTGTTGGATGTAAGCTCGTATCGTCTCTTCATCTCGTCCTACTGTCGAGACATAATAGCCTCTCGCCCAAAAGTGTTGCCCGACGAAATTCCTTTTTCGTCCTGCATACGTCCTTGCTATGTGGATTGCACTCTTACCTTTGATATAGCCTACTGCCTGCGATACAGCTATCTTCGGTGGTATCTCGATTAGAATATGAACATGGTCACTCATCAAATGCCCTTCCACAATCGTGCATTCTTTTCTACGTGCCAACTCTCTCAATACTGATCCAAGCTGTTGACGCAACTCCTTGTATATCGTTTTCTTCCGATACTTCGGAACCCAGACTATGTGGTATTTGCACTCCCACTTTGTGTGATTTAGACTGTAAACTTCGGTCATCTGTGAATCTCCTTTGAACTTTGAGCGGTTCTTGTGGAGATTCACAGATGTTCCCGGTGCTGTCAAACTGTTTGTGTCTCCCCAGCATAGCTGGGGGCTTACCTTTTTAAGTTAAATTTCTTGACAACAATCGGCTACGATGCCCTTATTGTCTTGACAACGGTATTTGCCGTGTTGTTTCTCATCGCGTCAGTAGGCTTATGGCTACTCAAACCTTTAGCCTGGCAACTTACCATGATCATCACTGGAGCGTGGATGTTTATTGACATCTGGTACTATTCTTCTGACAGCGGCGGCAGCACGCTATCTATGTTAACCAGCGTCTTCATTGTCTTTTACCTCGTACAAGGTGATGTGCGGCAACTGTTTGGCGCAACCCAAAACAGGTGACAATAATATGAATGACATCGAATTGCTGCGCCGCTTTGAGCCAGTCATCCACTATACAGAAGGCGAATTATTCTTCCCATGTGGCGTCGAAAGGTATGTTGAGCGATGCAGTTTATGGTCGCGCGATGCCCAGGGCAACGAAACGATGCTCATGCCGCCGGGCACAATGACGACACAGGTTTTGGCAGAGCTTGGCACAGCATCATCAAGTCAATCACTATTTTTGCGCTTTGTGGAAAACTCTCTCGATCCGATCGAATTGCAGGAGTGGCGCAGACGTCCCGACCGGCCGATATTCAACTCTGTCGGCCGACTTTCCCGTGTTGGGCTACTAGCCAGACTTGTTCAGGCCTTTTATGATATTTCACTGCTACTGCGCGGTCGCGTGCCGGTTGGCACAACGGCAGCCGCTGAAATCCAATACCGACAAATCACAGCTGCGCATCCGGAACCTGTCTACTATGGCAGAGTCGTCCACGACAGTGGCTACATCATTCTGCACTATTTGTTCTTTTACGCGATGAATGATTGGCGCAGTTCTTTTTACGGCGTCAATGATCATGAGTCAGATTGGGAGCAGGTTTTTGTCTATGTGACAGAAAATGAAGGTGAATACGAACCACAATGGGTTGCGTTTGCAGCGCACGATTTTTCCGGCGACGACCTGCGGCGACGTTGGGATGATCCTGAACTTCAAATTCACGACAACACGCACCCGGTAGTCTTTGCAGGTGCCGGTTCACATGCCAGCTATGTGCTGCCGGGCGAATATCTGATGGAAATTGAACTACGCCAGTTGAGTTGGCTCAATCGCCTGCTGCAACCAATACGGCGTTTCTTTGCCAGAAACCTGACATTGGATGAGACGCCGACAGAGAATTCGGCCGAAAAACCACTATTGACATTCGCCTTTGTCGACTATGCGCGAGGTGATGGTGTTGCAATTGGACCCGACCAGTCACAAACATGGAACCCGCAATTGTTATCTGATGAAATGGGATGGGTTTCAGGATACCGTGGATTATGGGGCCTCGACACACACGACCCACTCGGAGGTGAACGGGCGCCAGCCGGCCCTAAGTTCAATCGTGACGGCACAGTAAGGCAATCCTGGTACGATCCGCTTGGTTGGTCAGGACTTGACAAAGTACCGCCACCTGCACAGCTCATTGCCCATACCGAATCCACAATTGCCAATATGAGTGCCGAAGCAGAATCGCTGCGGACCGAAATAGCAAAACAACGCAGCGAATTGATTACTACGGGGCAACTCACACAGGCTTTGCAGGCTACTCCAGGCATGACAACCCGCTACAAGGTACAACACGATGTCGTGCAAGCACAGGAAGATGCGATTAAGGCGTTAATGGCTCAACACGCACAGCTACAAGAAGACCAGCGCGCGCTGCAAAGCTATTTGGATCGTCTCAAGCGCGGTGACAAAGGTGACCCGCAAGCCCATTTGCAGCACAAAGCAATACCTGAGCCCCCTGCAACAAAATCAGCACGGTTGCTTGATATCTGGGCGGCGCTTAGCGGGGGGCTTGTTGTGATTGCTTTTGTAATCCTGCTCTACGTTGACGCACAACGATGGCTGTTTTGGACAGTCGCGATTGTTCTAGTTTATGGCCTGATTGAATCGGCGATGCGGCGTAAACTGATCAATTATTTGCTGATTGCATCGTTCTTACTGGCGACAATTTCACTGGTAATTGTATTGATTAACAACTGGTTTCTCATCATCCCGGCCGCCCTGCTGCTCATTTTTGCATTCTCATTGCTGACAAACGTCCGCGAGCTTCGGGTAAGGCGCAACTCACATTCTGGTCAGACGACCGCCGGCGCAAATGAATGACATGTCATCAAGGTCAAAATGCGTGGTCGTTATCTAAAGCTAAACGACGTGCATTCGTCGTCCCTGTAGTGACAAGCCGCATTTCAGCGGCTATACTACAGAGCGCACCGCCAGACTGAGCAGGGCAAACAAGCAATGGCGATTCTCAAACACACCCCACCCTTCAGCTACTTCGAATTGATCGATCTGTGCGCACAGCCTGGTTGTCCACTGTGTCGCCTCGCGGACAAGACCGTTGACCGAGCGATCATCATACTCTTCGATGATGGCGGCGTCGTCGATGTCGATGTGCGTGCCGAACTACGGAGTTCGTTGGGCCACTGTCCGCAGCACGCGCGGTATCTGATCGATCCGCAGCGCCAGGGGTCGCGTTCACCGCTCGGCATGGCCATCGTCTATGCGGATATTCTTAAGGAAGTCGGCCGAAAACTGGATGCAACGACGTACACGCCAGGCAAGAATCTCCCGCTTGACAAGCAGGTCGAATCGCAATTGAATACCTGGTTTAATCGGCCGAAAAAGCAGCCCAACGCCGCTGCGGCCGTGCGCTCATTGCAGCCAGAGGGACGATGCCCAATTTGCGCGCGCCGTGACGAAACCATTGCACTGGCGATCGACACCCTGACAACCAAACTTGGCGAAAATGAAACCAAGCTGATCGACGCTCTGACAGCATCCGATGGATTATGTTTACCACATTTGCGCCAGTCAATTGCCTTTGCCAAACAGCCTGAAGTCCTGGATCAACTGAAACGCATTACCGCTGGGCATATGCAGCAATTAGCCGCCGATCTGGAAGAGTTCAAACGCAAGCAAGATTATCGCTACCACGATGAGAAACTGACTGACGGCGAACGGGATGCGTGGCAGCGTGTCGTCCGCTTCATGGTCGGCACCGCTCTGTAGGCAGCGAGTTCACTGCCACCTTTCATCAAAGTTAAGGGAGCACGACACGTAGTCATGGATGAATTCGGCCGAAAATACCTGACCCTCGTTCTCGAAATGGACAAACACATCGATGGGTACGTCGATTCATATTTTGGTCCGCCGGAAATGAGAGCCGCCGTTGCCGCTGCAGAAAAACGATCTCCAGCCACGCTACGCACTGATCTGGCCTGGCTGCGCGACAATATTCCGACCGGCGATCCGCAGCGGGTGCTGTTTTTATCGGCCGAATTGGTGGCCATCGGCGGCACGCTCCAAATGCTCGACGGTGAGTCGCTTGACTACCTGACGGAAGTCAACCTGCTCTACGACATTTCTCCTGCTAAGGTCGATGAAACTATCTTCATGGATGCACATCGCGAGTTGGACGAGTTGATGCCAGGACCGGGGTCAATTGCCGAACGCATGCAAGCGCGGCGTAAACGCCTGGAAATTCCACCCGACCAATTGCTCCCGCTGCTGGAACTAGCACGCGCAGAAACGCGGCACCGTACCGCAGCACTTTTCGATCTACCGCCGGGAGAAGGTTTCAGCATCGAACTGGTCAGCGACAAACCATGGGGCGGTTACAATTGGTATTTGGGAAATGGTCAGTCACGCATCGATATTAACACTGATTCGCCCATGACCGCTTCTTACTTGCTCAACATGCTGGCGCACGAAGCGTATCCGGGTCACCACACAGAATTGATGCTCAAGGAGAAGCTGCTGCTGCAAGAAAGAGGTTACACGGAATTGTCCGCCAACCTGCTACACTCTCCGATGGCCGTGATTTCAGAAGGCATTGCCACAACGGCGCAAGAGATTATCTTCCCGGACAATCAGGCATATGAATGGATAGAAGCGGTTGTGCTGCCGCAAATTGGGGTAACAGACGAATCGGCCGAATCGCTGCAGCGGTTTGCCAAAGCAACGCGCATCCTGCGCTATGTGAGCGGCAATGCGGCCATTCTGCACAATACCGGTGCCTGTTCAGCCGCAGAAACCGTCGAATACATCCAGACATACGGCCTGTTATCGGCCGAACGCGCACAAAAGAGCTTCAGCTTCATCACACATCCACTCTACCGCTCCTACACGTTTACCTACACCAGCGGCTACGATCTAATCGAGCAGGCTGCCGCCGGCGACAAGCCGAAACTGTTCAAACGGCTGTTAACGGAGCAAATCATTCCGTCACAGTTGACAACAGACGGCTTGCAAACGCCACTTTAGTAGAATGACTATGAACTATTCACCTTCCGAACTCATGATCGTCAGCGCTTCACGAGCGCTGCAAGGTAATCGCGTCGTCTTCGTTGGCGTCGGCTTGCCCAACATCGCTTGCAATCTCGCACGCCGCGACCATTCACCGGATATCGAACTGGTCTACGAAAGCGGTGTTTTCGGCGCTCACCCGGCTCGGCTGCCGCTTTCCATCGGCGATCCCACCTTGGTCAGCGATGCTACATCCGTCACGAGCATCGACGACTTGTTTTTACTCTACCTGCAGGGTGGCCGTGTCGATGTCGCCTTGCTCGGCGGTGCCCAGATTGATCGCTTCGGCAACCTCAACACGACTGTCATTGGTGACTACACGAATCCAAAGATACGCCTACCCGGGTCGGGCGGCGCCTGCGAAATCGCTGCCAATGCCAAACAGATATTCATGATCATGCGCCTCAAACGCCGTGCTTTCATCGAGAAACTGGATTTTTGCACCAGCCCCGGCCATTTGGACGGCGTCATGCGCCGCTCCGATTTGGGGCTGCCCGGCAACGGCCCCGCATTGGTGATCACCGACCGGGCGCTGTTCAATTTTGATAACCCCAGTCGCGAAATGATGTTGATTGAACTGGCACCAGGTGAGTCAGTCGACAGTGTGCGTGCCGATGTGGGTTGGGATGTGCGTGTTTCGGCCGACGTGCGCATGATGACACCACCTACACCGGAAGAACTCGCCATCATTCGGGAGCAACTCGATCCCGCCGGCCTTTACCGCTAGGTACGCTATGCCCGGACAAAAACTGACACTCGACCCGGGTGGTCCGCCCCGCCTCGAACTCGAGTGGGGTGGCTACATGCGCGAGTTCAAGATCATATTCGACGGCGAGTTAATCGGCGAGATCGACGGCGGACAGCGCGAATTGAAACAAGGCCGCGAGTTTACGCTACCCGATGGCTCGACGCTCTCCATCCGCCTGCGCCAGTCGCTCTTCCTCGACGAACTGGAATTGCTGCGCGACGGGCAGCCGCTGCCCGGTTCGGCCGTTGATCCATACAACAAGTTTAGCTTCACCATCAGCCTCGTCTTCTTCTGGGGCGTTGCTGACGTAATTGCTGGTATTCTGCAGCTATTCGACAACGGTACTTTGCTCCTCAGTCTTGGGTTTAGCCAATATTCAATTGTGTTTGGATTAGGGCTAATCGGCTGCTCCTACTTAATTTATCGAGGCTACCGTCTGGCACCAATCGCTACCTTGCTACTTTATTTTGTGGATTGGTTCGTCGCCATTGCTGTGGGACTGGAAGCTGATGTACAACCAAATTCCCTCGGCATTCTCGTCCGGATATTCGTCGCAGTGCTGATTTTCCAGGGATGGCGCGCCATGGGTAAATTGCAGCAATCCGGTTAATAACACACGTACAATAACACTGCTCACTGCTGAGAATATTGCGCTTGTGCTATACTTGATCTATCAAAATTGTGTCGGGCATACAGCATAGTGCAGGCTAAAAAACCCACTGCAAGCGAGTAAGTAAAACATGCTACACAAACACCCGGACGGAAACGTTTTTTACCGCAAAATGAATCACGCTCGCCCACAAGTTGCCCATGGCGACGGGATTTATCTGTATGATGACGATGGCAAACGGTACCTGGACGGCTCCGGCGGACCGCTGGTCACCAATGTGGGGCACGGCCATCCCGAAGTAGTTGCCGCCATCCAGGCACAGGCAGGCGCCGTCGAATACGCGCACGCCATCATGTTTACCAGTGCTGTGGTCGAAACATATTCCACAGCGATGGCAGCACACATTCCGTTTGCCGAGCCACGCTTTTTCTATCTCAGCAGCGGCTCTGAGGTCGTGGAGACGGCTATCAAACTGGCGCGACAAATCCAGATAGCACGAGGTGAATTCGGCCGACATATAACCATCGGCCGCTCATTAAGCTATCACGGTATGACTCTGGGGGCGCTGAGCATCAGCGGTCGCCCGGGATTGCGCACACCGTACCTGGGAATGCTTGCCAACCAGCCGCATATCCACCACCCTTACCCGTACCGAGATGACCGCAGCGGGATCGAACTGGCCGACCGGCTGGAAGAGGCAATTCTGGCATATGGGCCGGAAAATGTGTCTGCATTCATCGCCGAGCCAATCAGCGGCGCTTCACTCGGCGCAGTCGCACCGCCGGACGATTACTGGCCGCGTGTCCGCGAAATTTGCGATTACTACGGCGTGCTTCTGATTGCCGACGAGGTATTGGTCGGCATGGGGCGTACCGGCCAATGGTGGGGCGTGAACCACTGGAATGTAGTACCCGACATCATGGTCGCATCGAAGGGTACAGCCGGAGGCTATGTTCCGCACGGCTTCGCGGCTGCCAAATACGACGATGTCGAGTTGATCCGGCAGGAATTGGGTGATTTTAACCACGGCGGCACGTTCAGTCACCATCCCGTGGCAGCGGCGGCAGCACTGGCTGTCCTACGCATTATTGAGCGCGACAACCTGGTCAGAAATTCGGCCGAAATGGGCGCTTATCTCGGCCGTAAACTACGCGAGGCGCTGGGTGATCATCCACACGTTGGCGATATTCGCGGACGCGGATTATTCTGGGGCATCGAATTTGTCGCCGACCGCGACACAAAGGAACCTTTTCCGGCAAAGCGCCACCTGGCCTGGGACATCTGGCAACGCGCCTTTGATCGCGGTCTCATCATCTATTATTCACAAGGATGCGCCGACGGCGTCAACGGCGACGTGATCATGGTCGGTCCACCGCTAATCATCAACGCGTCGCAGATTGACGAACTGGTAACGCTGTTGGCCGATGCCATTTACGCCGAACTACCGATTACAGCCAAATTGTATCCCGTTTACTGATATTCAGGAGAGCACAATCATGTCCATACAAGAAACTGAAGCCCGTATTCGCGCTGCCGTGTGGCAAGCGCTGGCAGAAAAAACCGTCGATTTGTCAGCAGTGCCAAAAGAGCAGTTGCAAACGCTGGTGGAACTGGTTACCGATGCCGCATTGCTTGAACTGGATCAAGAACTGGATTCTATTGACACAAAACTGGCATCCGATACAACAGTAGACGCACTCAAAACCACCACCGCCGCCATCGATCTAGATGAACAATCAGGTGAGCGTGTGCTGTGGGAAGGGCGTCCATTTCTGTCACTGGTACGCCATTATCGCATCACAACGGAACGGGTACGCATTACTGAAGGGTTACTGGGCAAAGACCGTGAAGATATTGAGCTGATCAAAATCCAGGACATCGATCAGTCACAGCGCATGACAGAACGGGCACTCAATCTGGGTGATATTACGATTCACAGCCACGACCCCAGCCACCCTATCGTCAGGCTGGAAAATGTGCGCGATGTGCAGCGCGTTCACGAAATATTGCGGCGCGCTATGCTGGACGCACGCAATAACAACAACTTCAGCTATCGAGAAGAGATGTAAAAGTCAACTATCGGCGATAGCTTGTAAACCCGATCGGTCGAGAATGGTAATCCGTTTTCGGCCGATTTCGATCAGCCCCTCGGCCTTGAACTCATTCAGCGTTTGCGTCGTCGTTTCGCGATAGGTTCCCAACCGTTCAGCCAACTCCTGATGGGTCAGGCCACGCACTGTATTGCCCGCTCCCTGCTCATCTGCCAACTGCAGCAACTCGGCCGCCAGACGTGCTGAAATGCTCTTGAAGGCAATATCTTCCAGACGGGTCTCCAGCGTCGAGACGCGCTCACCGAGTGCCTGCACCAGTCGAAACGCCACTTCCGGCTTTTCCTGCAAAAGACGCTCGACATCAGCCAGACTCATCACACACAACGTACACTCATCCAGTGCCTGAGCATAGGTATTGTGCATGCGCTGACCTACCAGCGCCATTTCGCCAAAGATGGCACCCGGCCCCAGAGTCGCTACAACTATTTTTTTGCCGGCTGAAGACATGCGATATAGTTGCACGCGGCCTTTCTTGAGCAGGAACAACACTTCAGCCTGATCTTCCGGCATGTAAAATATCTTGCCGGTGCGGCACGTGGACATCGTAATGGTACGATCCATCTGCATCAGTTCCGGTTGACTCAAATCCCGGAAAATCGCAATTGTCGACAGATAATCAACTTTCTGCTGGGGCGGTAGCATGCGAAAACTCCTCTGTGGGCCAGATAGCCGATAACCGCTTTGCCAAGTCTTCTCTGGAAGGGTTGCCTACGAATAGTACTTGATCGTTCAGAACGTACGTCGGCACAGCAAATACATCGGTGGGCATGGAGCAATTGGCGGTATCGCGCAAGGCAATTTCAATTCCCGGAAAATGGCCGCGCATGTCAGCAACAATCCGCTGCGATTCTTCACAACTCCAGCACCCTGCACGCACATAGACGTCTAGTCGCGGCATCATATTCTCCCTTGTTTGCCGGATAATTCACGAGACCACTGGGATCTACCAGCGGCAGATTGGAATCAATGTTACCGGCAGTGATGCGACAGCGCAGTAAAGTACCTTACATTCCGTTATGATGCCGGCAGAACAAAGCGCACACATGCACCGCCATCGGGAACATTTTCGGCCGAAATTTCCCCACCGTGCGCTTCGACAATCCCTTTTGCAATCGCCAACCCCAAACCTGCACCACTGCCCTGCGCGCGGGTGCGTGCTTCTTCGCCCCGATAAAACTTCTCAAAGAGACGCGGCAAGTCCGCTTCGGCAAAACCAGGACCAGAGTCGGTAACGGCCACAGCCACCTCGTCCCCAATCCGCTGAGCTGAGACAACAATCGTGCCGCTATCCGGCGTGTAGCGCAAGGCATTGCCGATCAAATTCGTCAAAACTCGGCCGATTCCTTGCGGGCTGATCATCACCGCGTCGAGATCATCACCGATTTCGCCAACCAACTCGATGTCGCGCTGCTCAGCCAATACACGGACACTCTCAATCGTATCCGAAATCAAATCACCCAGGGAAACCAGCACTTTCTCGATCTTAATGCCACGTGCACCAAGCTGTGCTAACTCAAACTGATCGTTGATTAACGCAGTCAGGCCAAGCACATCAGCGCGGATTGTCTGGTAATAACGGTGTATCATCGCGTCATCAGTCACGATACCGTCCGCCAGTGCCTCGACCATTGCCCGAATACTGGTCAACGGGGTGCGCAAGTCGTGCGACACCCAGGCAATCAAGTCGTTCCGCAACTGCTCCAATTCCTGGCGCTCAACCTCTGCCTGCTCTAATTTGGCTGCCATTTCGTTAAATGCCTTGCCCAATTGAGCAACTTCATCGCGTCCGGGTACGTGCGCACGTGCCGACAGGTCACCGTCGGCTACCTGTTGGGCAACTGTTGCCAACTCACGCAAACTCCGCGTCGTCCGGGAAAAACCATAGACGGCAAAAGCTGTCCCAATCATCGTCGAAAAGACAAGCAATATACCGACGACTGTCAGCGAGGTCGGATCGGCAAACATGAGCCATGCGGCGACGCCACCGTTGACCAAAGTCAAGACACCGACCAAAATTAATGTGAAGGATACAGCGAATGTCAGTGAGGGGGAATACGCCCACCCGAGTCGATAAAGAATAAAACCGATAATCACTGACAACCAGGCATAAAAACCAAGCTGCAGGAACATTGGGGTCAACTGGTCGATTGTCGGCTGGAAAAACAAGAGGTCAATCAAAAGCGCGACCAGCAACGCCACGCCGACACCGATAATGGGAATCAGCCAGGCGTTGGTCCGCATATCGGCCGAATTCCTGCGTTCAGCCTGTTCTGTCGTCGATGCACTCATTCTGCATTCCCCGGCACAAATTTGTAACCAACGCCCCAAACAGTCAACAGCCAGCGCGGTTTGCTGGCATCCTGCTCCAACTTCTCGCGCAAACGCCGAATATGCACAGTTACCGTACTTGGATCGACGTAATCAGAGAAACCCCACACGCTTTCCAATAGTTGGTTACGCGAAAATACTTGATTAGGATGGTTAGCCAGAAACCAGATGAGATTGAACTCAGTGGCAGTTAAGTCACAAAGGTCACCTCTGACGGTGACTTGCCTTGAGACAGGATCAACTCTGAGATTTTGAAATTCGACAGCCTGCTCAATGGTTTCGGCCGAACGCGCTTTCGAACGCCGCAATACCGCCTTAACACGAGATACGAGCTCAATCGGCGAAAACGGCTTGGTGACATAGTCGTCTGCACCCAGTTCAAACCCGTATATGCGATCTACTTCCTGACCGCGTGCGGTGAGCAAAATTACCGGTACATCATTCTCCGCATCGAGACGAAGGCGGCGCAATATCTCCAGCCCATCCACATGTGGCAGCATCACATCGAGCACCACCAGATCCGGCACACTTTCGTCAATCGCTTCAAGCGCAGCGCGACCATCGCGGGCCTGCCGTACACTGAACCCTTCACGAGTCAAATAGAGCGAGACAACTTCCGCCACTGAGGCTTCGTCATCCACAACGAGAATTTTATCCATTTTTGCACTAAATTCCGTTCGGTCTTGCCAGGGTTGATAAGATGCATTCAGCATAACGAAAATCCGGGGTGTTTGCAATGTGTTTGCTCAAAAAGAACGTCCAGCAAATGCCAGACGTTTTGTCATCTCAAGTTTCAAGTCACGTAAACTTTGCCGGACTCATGCAAAACGGCGCTCAATATTGCGTCGCGCACGAATCACGCGCGTTTTTACTGGTTTGAGACGCAGAATGAGCAGCACAGCAATAATAGTGGCAAAGATCAAGGGCTGGGTATAGTCGTTTTTGACCAGCAGCAGATAATGCAATACACCGAAAATACCAATAACATAGACGAGCTGATGCAGCTTCTTCCACCGCTTGCGCAGCTTGCGTTGTGAATACCGATTTGACGTAATCGCCAGTGGTATCAGCAGAATGAATGCTATCAGTCCCACGAGAGCGTATTGCTTCTCAATAACGGCTTCCACAATTTGCGGCAAATTGAGACCATAGTCCAGCGCCACAAACAAAAGAAAATGAATCGTCAAATACATGAATGCGTATAACCCCAATGGTCTTTTCAACGGCAAGATAGCTTTCCAGCCAAAAACAATGTTCAGCGGCGTGATTGACAATGACAAGACAAGCAGGATGATGCCAAATTTACCGGTCCACAACGTCGCTTCACGAATCGGATCGACCAGGCGCCAATACCACCAATCGAGAAATAGTATGATCAGGGGAATCCAGGCACCGACATGGACGGCAATACGCAGTAAGCGTATGCGTTGTTTGGGATTGATATTAATTGAAGCGACCATTTGTATGTCCCAACTTGTTAACCACCAAACTCAATGTAAATAGATTTGCCGGTTAATTGACTTGTTGGAAACCGGGTTTTTCAAAAGCCCGGTTTCTCATAACACTTTTCTAAAAATTGGCGCGCAAATCCATCCCTTCGTAGAGATAGGCGACCTGTTCCTCATAGCCGTTAAACATTAATGTGTCACGTCGGCCGATTTCACCGATACGGCGTTCATTAGCCTGTGACCAGCGCGGATGATTGACATTTGGATTGACATTGGCATAGAAGCCATATTCATTTGAAGCAGCATCCATCCAAAGTGATGTCGGTTGCTCTGCAACCAGATCGATCTTGACGATCGATTTAATACTCTTGAATCCGTATTTCCACGGCACAACCAGACGAACAGGAGCCCCATTCTGCGGCAACAATGCTTCGCCATACAAGCCCGTCGCCAATATCGCCAGATCATTCATTGCTTCATCAATGCGTAACCCTTCAACATAGGGCCAACTGTACCAAGGGCTTCTAAGACCCGGCATCTGCTCCGGATCGTTCAACGTCTCAAAACGCACGTATTTAGCTTCAGACGTTGGCTCAATTTCTTCAAGTAATTTTCGTAGGGGAAAACCCATCCACGGAATGACCATCGACCATGCTTCGACACAACGCAAGCGGTAAACGCGTTCTTCCTGATCAAATTTCGTGCGCAAATCATCAATGTCGTAAACGCCGGGATTCTTTACCATTCCTCCAACGGTTACTTGCCACGGAGAAGTCTGGAAATCTTGCGCCAATTTTGCAACATCGTTTTTGTCGGTTGTGAACTCGTAATAGTTATTATAGTTCGTCACATCGCGGTAGGGAGTCCACGGATCGCCGAGTTCATCAACACGCGGCGTCGCGGTTGCAACCGCACCGGTAGTCGGGTCAATGTTGACAGCAGCTTCTTGGGCAGCTTGTGTCGCCACGGCAGCAGGATGTCCCTCCGGCGGCGCGGGGCGGCAAGCAGCAACCAAACCGGCAGCCGTTACCACAGCAGCACCTTTCATGAAGGTGCGCCGATTGAGATAAATGTGTTTTGGTGTTATTTCTGATGAGGGAATCTCAATTCCGGATTTATTTTTGATCAACATGGGCATACTCTCACTACGCATTAACCTGCGTTCAATTTGAATGTGTCAACATTTGAACGCAATAGTACCGTGCATTCATAACATTCAGGTAAACAAATTATTACTAGTTGGTTACAGAACGCGTATTTTGAGGTGGAAAAAGCGGTATTTGCAAGCGTAAACAACCGAGTTGGCACAAAAAATGCGACTGTCGCACTGAAAAGTGATTTGTCAGTCTATCAATATTGTCCGGAGCGGTATTCTTCTTTGCAGCGGACATAATTACTGACGGCGTGGGGGCCGGCGGCACGTTGCGCAGTCGTAAGCGGTCCTAAACTACGCGCAGGTACGCCAAGAACGAGGGTTTCGGCCGAAACCACCATACCCGGCGGCACGACGGCCCCTGCGCCCACTATCGCGCCCGCCCCAATCACTGCACCATCGAGGACTATAGCACCCATTCCAATCAAGGCGCCGTCTTCGACCGTACAGCCATGGACGATGGCGCGATGGCCGATCGTGACGTCTTTGCCGACGATGCAGGGAAATTCGGCCGAAACATGGAGCACAGCCCCATCCTGCACATTCGAACGGTCGCCAACGCGCACGGGCGCTTCATCGCCACGGATCACTGCACCAAACCAAACGCTGACATCGACACCAAGTTCGACATCACCGCACACGGTGGCGGTTGGAGCAACCCAGGCAGTTGGGTGTATTTTCGGCCGAATCATATTCGGGTAAATCAGCGAAAGGATGGAGCGCGGTCATCTTGACTGCTTCTCTGGCGAGCAAGATGCTCGCGCTCCAACCCAACAAATATAGAAAATCACGGTACTAGCCGAGCAAATCGGCTACCGTATCCCGCTCATTGATCAGTTCAGCTTCGGTCGCATCAATTTTCGCCTGTGCAAAGTCACTTATGGGCAAGCCCTGCACGATTTCATAGCGACCACCACCATGGCTGCGTATTGGAAATGAGAAAATCAAGCCTTCCGCGACACCATAGCTACCATCAGAGCGCACAGCTGCGCTAAACCAGTCATTAGCAGCGGTGACACCTTCAAAACTCATCACGTGGTCAAGCGCTGCGTTGGCCGCCGACATCGCCGATGATTTGCCGCGTGCCTGAATGATGGCAGCACCACGCTTTTGCACGACTGAGATAAAGTCGCCGCGCAACCAATCATGGTCAGCAATGACTTCAAAAGCCCGTTGACCGTTGATGCGTGCATTCTCGGCGTCAGGATATTGTGTCGCACTGTGATTACCCCAAATGGCTACGTTGGTTACAGCCTTGATGGGGACGCCGGCTTTCATCGCCAACTGAGCCTGTGCACGATTTTGGTCGAGGCGGGTTAAAGCATGGAAGCGGCTCTTGGGTAATTTACTATTGTTGTGCATGGCAATGAGCGCATTGGTATTGGCCGGATTGCCGACGACAAGCACCTGGCAATCGTCTGCGGCACCGTCAAGAGCCTGACCCTGGCCAGTAAAAATTGGTCCGTTGGCGAGAATGAGATCGCCGCGCTGCATACCTGCACCACGAGGACGCGCACCGACGAGCAATGCCCAATTGACACCATCAAAAGCCACACTTGCATCATCCGTGACGACCATGTTGCGCAACAAGGGAAAGGCGCAGTCCATCATTTCCATGACGACGCCTTCGAGCGACGGCAAAGCGGGCGTGATTTCAAGCAACCGCAATTCGATTTCGGTATTGGGGCCAAAGACTTCGCCAGATGCCAAACGGGGTAGCATGGCATAACCGATATTGCCGGCAGCGCCGGTAACTGCAACAGATACAAAGTTTCGCATGAGATTCTCCTGGTCGATTGATGTCACTCGCATCGATGTAATGCGTGTGAAAATGGTCGTTTCTGCACCTTTTATTATCCGCTATCGGCCGAATTGCCGCAATTGTGTTTCGGCCCAAATGTCATGTATCTGAGGTGTCATCTGTCAGGCAGTTCCCGGCCAATTGTTAGGGGAATCTCAGCTTGGGCAAGCACAGTGGTGAGTAGTGTCATCTCGTGTATTATTTGCCGTCGTGCATATCGCATACCTTGCAACGATTGGCGGCAAAGTGCGTAATGATACATGACAGGCAGTTTGAGACGAAAACAAAAACGATGCGAATCGCAATCAGCACCAACTCCTTGAGCGCCGACACATCGGTTGCGCTGCAACGCGCTGCCGCGCTTGGCGCTACATGGGTAGAGATCAACCTGCAATCGGCCGAATTCTATTCCGCAGACAGCGACGAGCACAATGCCCGATTTTATCGCGAATTGCGACCACAGCTCGAAGCACTAAATCTCGCGGTTTGGTCAGTTACGACAACACCGCTGCTCGATGTACAACAGACGCCACTGCAAACCCGCAAAGAGACATTGCTCAACGTGGCACGTGCCGCAGGCGCACTGGGCGCAGCAGTCGTTGTGACGGAATCAAGCAACCTGTTTTCTAATGCAGCAGCCATGGAACCTTATTTTGCCGGTGAAACGGCGCCGCCGGTTATTGACGGCTATGATGATGTGTGGGTGCAAATCACAAACCGACGCATGAAACTGGCCTTGCGCAATGGTGAATTTAGTGTACAACGCATGGCGAAAATAACGCGCGATTTAGCCATTCACTGTGCGCTTGATTTGCACTATGCCGGCAGCGATGCTCCCATCGACGTCTGGGCCGATGTGCTCGGTGAGCGGCTCGTCGTTGCATACAGTACTGAGAACGACACGGCAGGCCATGTTGCAGAGCTTGCCGACGTCGCCGGTTGTCTGGTTTTGCACGGCGCACGAGACGATTCGGCCGAAACATGGCGCGTTCGCCTGGAACAAACGACAAAAGCTTATGGATGATACGACTTCTTTTGAACTGAACCGGGAAACCATTCCCGACAATCATCGTTCGGGATTCGTCGCCGTTATCGGCCGACCGAATGTCGGTAAAAGCACGCTGATCAACGCGTTGATGCAACAAAAAATAGCCATCGTTTCGCCGCGTCCACAGACGACACGCAACCGCCAACTGGGCATTATCACCGAACCCGATCAGCAGATCATCTTCATCGACACGCCTGGATTCATTCGCAAACCGCGCCACAAGCTGGATGAATATATGGTTGAAGTCGTCATTGAAACCCTCAGCGACGCGGATGTCATTGTCTGGATGGTCGATGCAAGTGAGCCGCCAACCGCCACTGATGAAGCCATCGGCGCAAAGCTGGCAGAATTGCCGGCGAGCCGACGCCTGATTTTGGCGATCAACAAAATCGACACACTACAGCCGGATCAAGTGATTGAGCGCAGTGATGCGTTCCGCGCATTGCTTCCGGAAGCACCGTGGCTGATGTTTTCGGCCGAAAACCAAAACGGTACTGATCAACTCTACGCCATGATCAGTGAAGCCCTGCCTAACGGGCCGCGTTTCTATCCCGTAGATCAGATTACAGATTCATACGTGCGCACCATCGCGGCTGAAATGGTGCGTGAGCAGATTCTGCTGCAACTGCGCGACGAAGTGCCGCACGCCGTTGCCGTCCTTGTCGACGAATTTAAGGAACGCGACAACGGCGTGACCTATATCGGCGCAACGATTTACGTCGAACGGGATACGCACAAAAAAATCATCATCGGCAAAGGCGGTAGCCAATTGCGCAACATCGGCGCTGCCGCACGCAAAGAGATCGAAACGATGCTCGACGGCCCTGTTTTTCTGGAATTATGGGTCAAGGTTGCGCCCAAATGGCGCCGCAGTGATCATATGTTGCAGCAGTTAGGCTACGTCGAGGAAGCATAAAATCAATTCGGCCGAAAATGGCACCATTACCTCATCTCACGCCTTACCACACCACCCGCTCATCAAAGAGCCATCATTCATTGACATTGATAGCACACATGTTCTATAATACTATAATTGCGTTTTGGGGTGGTAACCAGGCATGAAGGAGCATATATGACCTATCAACCACAACAAACGCCACCTAATCGACGTGGATTCCTGAAAGCTTTTGCTGCAACCGCAGTCGGTGCGACAGCCGTCGGTGCCGGAGCCGCCCTACTCCGCAAGGAATCGACTCCCACATTCACGACAACCAGTCAAACGACATTGCCTGCGGCCACACGCATTCCAGCCTTGCCTGCCCAGCAAGCCGTACCGGTGCACGGCGTAGATTTATCGCAACTGGCGAGCGTCCAGGCAGAAAACGTGCGGCTACGCGCTGAATTGGACGCGGCACTACGGCGAGTCGACTCGTATGAACAGGCCACGGGAAGCAATAGCGAAGTCAATTCGGCCCTGCGCACAGAACTGGACCATGCCAACGAACGCATGGGCGTCTTGGCCGGATTGGTTGCCCTGTACGAACAGTTGGATGGTGTCGATATGTCAACTACGATTGAACAGGGAATCAATAGCGTGACTGGAGCGATGGACGATCTCATTGACGATATTCCGACGGTGTCCGATGCGCTTGCCGCCGGACGTCTGGCACTCGACACATTGGAAAACGACATTCCCATGCTCGAATCCGGGCGGCGGTGGCTCAGTGAGCACGTGGCCAAAGTCGCCGTCTACTATCAGGTACTCGACGTGGTACTGCAATCGGCAGTCGGCACAGCCGGATCGTTCCTCGTATTGCTGGCGCAATGGTTTGAGGATGTGACAAAGTGGCTACCGTTTGGCATGGGGGACTCAGCCGCGCGGGTCGTGACGGCGTTGACCGATTTAGTCGATTTGACGCCGACGACGATTGATGGCCTTCAAACGAATGTGCAGACACCGCTGCAGACATGGTTGGGTGACGACAATCAGGTTGCGCCGCTTTTGACGCATGTGGTGCGACCGGTGCGAGATGGTGCGCTGGTTTCGGCCGAATCGACGGTTGCCAAAGCCCAGACTGTCTGCCAAACGTATGACAATCAATTAGCCGCGCCGGTTTTGACGCAACTGGAACAGCAACGGCAGGTCAAACGCCTGATCCAGGCGTATCGTGACCAATATCAGGTATAAAAAATCGGCCGAATCCAGGATTCGGCCGATATAAGCTGTCATCTAACACCGAGTTTAGTGGCGGCTACTAATCAAAAATGGTTGGCGCCGCCTGCGCTTGAGCCATTGTTGACGGATTGATTTTTACCATAAACAAGCCCTGTTCAATGCCGCTAATGAGAATCGTGCCGCTATCAAAGAACGGGTAATTGCTCCACGAACCGTTGAAACTGGCCGAATCGCTGGTTGGGTAAATGTCAAAATAAGCCAATTCTCTCGACGGCGGTTTGACAATACGCAAACCGGCACGATAGTTGGATTGGTAGATCACTCTGCCGTTTACATACTGATTGTGGTCAATGGCCGAAGTTGGCCCATCCCAGAATGTAATCAAAACCGGATTGTCCAGATCGGAAATACGCCAATAACGCGTGCGCGTATTGTGCCCAAAATTCAGTTCATCTAATTCATCATCCAAAACGAAAACTCTGTGATTTGGCCACAACCAGCCTTGATGGGTATAGCCGCTGCCACTGTAACCAACCCGCGCAATTTGCACAGGTGCGGCTTTGTTCGTGACATCGACAATCGTCAATGTGTCTTCATTGGCGTTGAAACAAATTTCAGCGCCTGCGTAGTCTGGATCAGGGCCTGCATAATTAACGCATTGGGCATCGTGTGTATAGCCGTCACTGCTAAAACAGCCGGAATTAACCGGCGCAGTCGGTGTACTGATGTCGACAAAGTGTAAGCCACCACTGCAGGTATTCGTGCCAACCAAATAGGCATAACCCGAATCTTCGTTGATCACAATGTTGTGCGAATTACCGACACCGGCGTAATGAGCGGTTTCGCTAAACGTCATCGGCAAACCAGGAGCAGTGGCCGCCGGCAAGGTAGTCAAATCAAATACCTGCATGCCATGGCCACCCGCTTCGCTGACGATGAAAGCATGGTCGGCATATGTCTTGATGTCGCGCCAGGATGAGTTGGATGAATGTGTCGGCAAATTGCCCAGATAGACGGGATTGACCGGATCAGACACATCGACAAATGCAGTACCGGATGACCGACCCATCAAGGCGATTTCACGCCCTTCCGGGGATGTCCACCCCCAAACGTCGTTGCCGCTGCCGCCACCAATGCTGGACAGAGGCATGAATGACAGCAAATCTATATTTTTACAGTGATAAATATCAGCCATGCCGCCGACACAGGGAACCTCACTGAGTGCCGGCAAATCCTGATTCGGTTCGCGATCAGCCAGAAAGGCCTTTTGGGTCGTTGTCAAATCGGCGCGACGATCACTCTCGGGAATCAGGTCGTCACGTTGGGCTCGTGCTGAATCGAACTGGCTGAACGCCAGAACGGCAGCAATCAACAACAGTAAGGGCAAAATGAGCAAGCGTGCTCTCTGAATGGGGGAATTCATACATTTTCTCCTATTTTACTATTTGTAGAACGTCAACAGTGGAAACAGTGGAACCTAGTATAAACCTTTTTTGCATTATTGTGAAAAAAATCGTCACAATTCCTGCTTTTTTCGCACACTATTCAGCTTTGCTTTGGCCAACTTGCAATATCAATTAGCAAATCGAGCAAGGGGATTACGTCGTTGAGGGTTGACAGTCGGAAGCGGGCGCAGGTGAATTCGGCCGAATTCGTCAATTCGTTTGGTACAACGGCAACGGTCATCCCGGCAGCGGCTGCGGCCTGACAACCAGGCTGTGAATCCTCAAGCGCCAGGCAGTGCTGCGGATCAGCTTGCATACGCTCGGCTGCCAACAGATAGACATCGGGTGCGGGTTTGCTGCATACGACCTCATCGCCTGACGCGATTGCCTGGCAGCGTGCCGCAAGACCCAGGTTTTGCAGATTCCTGATCGCATACCAGCGTTCGCTGGCTGTCGCAACGCCCCAGCGAATGGCGCGCTGCTCCAATTCGTCAACTAACGAAAATAGTCCAGGCATGGGAGGGATGCCTTTGTCGAGATAGCGCCGCCAGTGACGCGCCATTGCCTGATCCATTTCGGCCGAATTTAGCGGAAGATCAAACGTGTCAATGATACGCTGTGCGCATTCATCCGCGCGCAGGCCAACCAGTGAAGCAGCGAATTCACGCGTCAGGACATGCCCCTGCTCAGCGAGAAAGTCCGCCGTAATCGCCTCCGCGACCCGCTCGGAGTCGATCATCAGGCCGTCCATATCAAAAATAACTGCTTGCACGCGGGTCATCAGCTAAGTGTCCTGCCGTGTCTCAATGCGAAAGCGGAGTCGCACGCGACCCAGTTGCACCAGATCGCCGTCTTGCAGGGTGCAGGGTTCCAGTGCAATACGCTGACCGTTGACCACTGTGCCGTTAGGTGTACCTTCGTCGTAGAGTAGGAATTGGCCGCCACTGAACAGTAGACGGGCATGATAGCGTCCCACCGTTTCGTTATCAAATACGAGCGTGGCATAGCGTCGATCGCGGCCGATTGTGGTCAACTCGCGCGTAATGGCTATCGGCCCGTCATAGTCATCAGCATTGCGGATTGGTTCAAAATAAACAAACGTTGTCGTCGCAGCAGCGTCCGGTGCAGGCGTCGTCGGCGACGTCTCAATAACAGCAGGTGTACTCGGTGCGCTTTCGCTATCAGTAGCGGTACGGCGCTTACGCCAGCGCCACAACACGATGAGCAGCAGCGGCACGGCAATGATAAACAGTCCAATGCGTATGTTGCGCTGTGTGCGATTATCCTGCAATGCAGTCAACCCGATTTCCAACGGCGTCGGCGTTGCGGTCGGCAGCGGCTCAGGCGTTGCGGTCGGCGGGATAACGGTCACGACAGGGCCAACTTGTATTGTGCGTTCGGCCGATTCACTACGCGTACTCAAACCGAGTTCGTCTGTCAGTTCAACTGCCAGTGTATGGCTGCCCGGCGTGATGCCGGTCGCATCCCAATCCAAAGTCAACTTACCCAGCGGATCAAGCACCGGCGGACGCGTTACGGTTTGCTCCACGTCATCGACAAACAGCTTGACCGACAACAAAGAACGGACATAGCCATCCGGCCAGTTTACCCTGGCGGTGATGCGGGTTGGATCACTGTCGGCCGAACTGCTATCAGCGATAATCAACGGCTCATCCGTCTCACTCAAGTCAACGACCGGGGGCAAAACTGTGACAGCAACAGGATAGGCCGCCGAGACTTCGCCTAACATCAATTCAAGTGTGCGATCACCATCACCAGCAATTCGTGAGCGATAGCGCACGGTATTGACAACGCTATTACTCGCAATTGCGGCAAACAGCGGATCCAGGCGGTCTGTACGCGGCATGTGAGCATAGGTGCCGCCCGTAGGCGCGGTCAAATTAGTGACGTTGGCAACTTCGCTATCGCTGGCAATACTGCCGAGAATGGCGCTGAAAATGACGGCTTGACTGCTTTCGGCCGAAGCCAACAAGGTGTCATAATCGAGTTGGTCAGCCAATTGTCCGCCGTCAGTAAACAGCACAATTGCCTGGTACTTGCCACCGGGTTCGCGTGCTGCCGCCTGATCGAGCGCCGTTTGCAGCATCGCTTGCAGCGGCGTACTCTCCGGAAATTCATCCGGCGTATACGCGCCAATGGCATCGGTCACATCGGCTGGAGACGTGCCATCCTCGATCAGATAGCGAGCGCCGGCATCATCAGGCACGATAATCGAGATGCGATCCTGATCGGCACGGCTCATTTGCTGATTCGCGAAGTTGGCAATCGCGATGCGCACTTTGGCAAGGCGCGAGACATCGCCGATCAGATCAATACTGTCAATCTCGTCGTTGGCGTCGATGACAAAGATGACATCAATCCCTTTCGTCTGTGTCCCAATCTCGAATGTCTCCACCGGGCGTCCGCCTTCGGTGAGCTGCAAACCATCGAGGTCGGTCAGGGCGTTGCCTGCGGCATCACGGGCGCTAAGCTGGAGGGTGATGATGGGAAAGGTAGCAGTATCGGCCGCTACAATTTCCAGATCGGTCACCGATTCCTGCGCCATGACAGGTATCAGCCACATGAGGAGGAGAAAAAGGGGGAGGAGTTTGCTGAACCGTAACATTCGGCCGAATTGTAGTTGGTTTATTCCGATCTGGCGAAAAGTAACATGTTATACACACGGATCATATGACAGGCGCGGACATGTCGAATGTCATATGACAAACATGCTATTTGTCATTATTCCACCAAAATTGACAGTCGTATACTTCCGTTGATGTATTCGGATAAACGAATACATGGATAGGTAAACATTATGACTGCACCCACACTCGACGAACTCAGCCTGCTGCACGCCAACATCTGTCAGGCTCTTGGCGACCCCAAACGCATCCAGATTTTGTACGCGCTGTATGAGCAACCGCTGCATGTCACCGCATTAGCGGACTACCTCGACACGCCACAGCCAACGATCTCGCGCCATTTACGCGTCTTGCGACAGCGTGCATTGGTCACAACCGAGCGCAACGGCGCAGCCGTCGTCTATCGCCTGACTGACGAACGCATGATCGCGGTGTTGGAAACAATGCGCAAAATCCTGCGCGATTCCTTGTCACGCCAATCAAACGTGCTCAACATCATGTAAGAATACTGGGATACCATGAAAGATTTCAAATATACCTGGCTTATCGGATTATTTGGGACATTATTTCTCATCGTCGCACCAATTGTCGCTTTTATTACACCCAATGCAGGTGCGACCGATGACCCATGGGCTAACGTTCCCATACGTGTCCCACCAACCAGCCATGCAGACCTGATGCCCGGCCCATATGAAACAGGCCAGGAAGTAACTGTAGCCTGCCTGGAGTGCCACGAAGATGCCGCTGATCAAGTCATGCATACCACGCACTGGACATGGAAAAGCGAACCAGTACAGCTGCCGGGCCGCGACGAACTCGTCCAAATAGGTAAAGCCAACCAGATCAACAACTTCTGCATCGGAACACAGGGCAACGAACCCGGTTGTACACGCTGCCACATCGGCTATGGCTGGGAAGACGCCAACTTCGACTTCGACAACAAAGAAGCGGTTGACTGCCTCGCCTGCCACGCCGACACCGCTACGTACACCAAAGGACTGGCTGGAATTCCGGTTGAAGGTGTTGATCTGGCAGCCGCGGCGCAAAGTGTGAGTACCCCAACGCGTGCGCAATGCGGAAGTTGTCACTTTAACGGTGGCGGCGGCAACGCAGTCAAGCATGGTGACCTGGATGAATCGCTTTATTACCCTAATGAAGAGATTGACGTTCACATGGGTCGCTTCGACTTCCTGTGCGTCGACTGTCACCAAACAGACGATCACAATATCAAAGGACGCGCAATTTCGGTTAGCGTCGATAATGAGAACCAGGTTGCTTGCACAGACTGCCATGAAGAAGGTCTACATGAGGATGCCCGCGTCAACGCACATGTTGAGAATGTAGCCTGCCAGACATGCCATATTCCGGAAGGTGCTGTACGTGATGCGACGAAAATGCACTGGGACTGGTCAACCGCCGGTCAGGACATTGAAGAAGATCCTCACGAATACTTGAAGATCAAAGGTAGTTTTGTCTACGAACGCGGTTTTATGCCCGAGTACACCTGGTACAACGGCACTGCTGACCGTTACATACTCGGTGACGAAATTGATCCGACACAATCGACGCTGATAAACGAGCCTCTCGGTGGCATCGATGACGAAACGGCAAAACTTTGGCCGTTCAAGGTACATCGCGCCAATCAGATTTATGATGCCATTTACAACTACCTGTTACAGCCCAAAACTGTCGGCGAAGGGGGATACTGGACAGATTTCGACTGGGATCAAGCGGCACGACTCGGTGCGGAAGCGACCGGCATGGCGTACAGCGGCGAATATGGCTTTGCACCCACCGAAATGTACTGGTCACTGTCTCACATGGTTGCACCTAAGGAGAGTGCGTTGCAATGTGACGATTGCCACGGTGAAAATGGGCGCATGAATTGGGAAGAATTGGGTTATTACGGTGATCCTCTGACGTGGGGTGGTCGTGAACAACAGGCGTTGCTGAACAAGTAACGAAGCCGGCATCCGAGTTGCAAGTCACGGATGCTCAACGAACAATGAACAGATCAAAATTACTCTATTCAGTTTTGACAGGCATGGGTGTGCTGCTGATGGTGGCTGCGCTGGGATTGGTCTATACCGATTCGGCCGAAGCCCAATCTTCCGCTACTCCCACCCTAGCTCCTTTGCATCCGACTTTTGCCCTGCTCGATGAAAACGGCACAAGCGTACTGGACTCAGGCAATCCCGTTTCGACCATGCAAACCTGCGGATCGTGCCACGACACCGCATTTATTCAAAGTCATAGTTTTCATTCTGACGCCGGCCTGAGTTCCTTGTCAGCGCCGGGAACTACCGGCAGTGGTCGCGACTGGGATGTGAGCAACGGGATTTTCGGCCGATTCAATCCCCTTACCTATCGCTATCTTTCGGCCGAAGGGGATGAGCATATCGACCTGACGACGGCGGAATGGTTGATGGTCTACGGACCGCGCCATGTCGGCGGCGGTCCGGCCACAACCAGTCAATACGGCGTCGATCTGCGCGATCTGGCAGTTTCGGCCGAAAATCTCGAAACGAGCATCGTCGATCCGCAAACAGGAGACCTCATCCCGTGGGACTGGGATGCCTCCGGCACGGTAGAAATGAACTGCTTCCTTTGCCATCTCGACACGCCCAATAACGACGCCCGCACCGAAGCGCTCCAATCTGGCGCATTCGGGTGGGCCAACAGCGCCACCTTGCTGGGAACGGGGATCATTGAGCGTGTCGGCGATGAATGGCAGTGGAACGAAGCAGCGTTTGGCGACGACGGTAAATTGCTTAGCGACTATGTCACCGTCCGTGATCCCAGCGACACAAATTGCGCCCAATGTCACGGACTGGTACATACCGATTCGCAAACACCGCTTGTCCTGGAAGGCTGTGAACCGACTCAGTGGAGCACGATCACGACCGGGCAAATTCAATCTGCACAGAAATTGTCCAACTCAGGCATGAATTTATCTGACAAAGATGATTTGTCCCGGTCGTGGGATGTGCACGCTGAGCGCGTTGTCGGTTGTACAGATTGCCACTACTCGCTCAACAACCCTATTTACTACCAGGAGCGAGATGAGACACAGCCGGATCATTTGCAATTTGATCCGCGCCGGATCGACTTCGGGGAATATCTGCAACGTCCGGTGCATGAATTTGCGAAAGGTGCCAGTGCACAAGGTGTGTTGGCACCGGAACTGGATAACACACTGCGGCGCTGTGAATCGTGTCATGATGCCGAAGGGTCACACGATTGGCTGCCTTATGCAGAAAAACATTTCGATGCGATAGCGTGTGAAACCTGCCACATCCCCGATATGCGTGCGCCGGCACGACAGACGCTGGACTGGACGGTGCTTTCGGCCGATAGCACGCCGACAACTGAGTGTCGTGGAATTGAAGGTGACCTGATCGTCGGCTACCAGCCGGTGCTGCTGCCACGCGACAACGGCGACGGCACGAGCAAATTGGCACCGCACAATCTGATTACAGCCTGGTACTGGGTTTATGGTGATCCGGAGCGCCCGGTTCCGTACCGCGATCTCGAAGCTGCCTGGCTAGACGGCGACACTTATCACGACGACATCATTGAGACGTTTGATGCCAACGGTGATGGCCAAATTGATGAAAGTGAACTGCTGATTGACAATGAGGCAAAAGAGGCGGTGATTGCCGCGCGCATCGCCGCACTTGGTCTGGAAAACCCACGCATTGTCGGTGAAATTCAACCATACACCATCAGCCACAATGTCACGCATGGTGACTTTGCGGTGCGCGAATGCGCAACATGTCACAGTGACGAGTCACGCATCACAACGCCGATTCGTCTATCCAGTAATACGCCTGGCGGAGTCACGCCGACATTTGTTGGCGATACCAATATTGTTCCTGGTGGCGAGATTTATTCAAGTGAGGATGGCGCGTTGTATTTTCGGCCGAATACAGACGGCACCGATGACGAACCCGGTCTCTATATTCTGGGCCACAACAGCGTGTGGTGGATCGATTGGCTGGGTGCGGCGCTGTTCGCCGTCACCGTGGTCGGTGTCGCCGTGCATGGTAGTCTGCGCTTCCTGATGGCGAGACGGCACGGTGTGGAGAATGGACATTCGGCCGAAACACATGAAGAATACATGTACGGTGTTTACGAACGGCTGTGGCACTGGCTGCAAACAGCAGTCATCTTCGGCCTGCTGTTCACTGGCATGGTCATCCACAAACCCGCACAATTCGGCATTTTCAGTTTTCCGTACGTAGTCCAGGTACATAATATCTTAGCGTTCCTGCTCGTCGCCAACGCATTCCTGGCCCTGTTTTACCACCTCGCCAGCGGCGAAATCAAGCAGTTCTTGCCCCAACCTCGTGGCTTTTTCATCGGCGCTATCGAACAAGCACATTTCTATCTATACGGCATTTTCAAAGGCGAACCGCATCCATACGAAAAGACGCGTCAACGCAAGATGAACCCACTGCAGCAGGCAACTTACTTCGGTTTACTCAACATCCTGCTACCGCTGCAAATCATCGTTGGCATCCTGATGTGGGGGGCGCAACGGTGGCCGGACATCGTCACAATGGCAGGTGGCCTGCCCATCCTGGCACCGGTGCACACGCTGATCTCATGGTTATTGGCAACGTTCATCGTCATGCACATATACCTCACCACCACCGGCCCTACCCCAACCGCCAATCTCAAGGCAATGATCGGGGGCTGGGAAGAAGTTGAAGGCACTGAAGAGACCATTGAAGGTCAAACCGCCACCGACTAACTGATAATCCAACTATCCAACTATCGACTACTGATATGACTACTTACACACAAAATCCTGACAAACTTGAAGGCAAAGTTGTTCGCAGTAAACGCGTCGCCAAAGATTATGTTAATCCGTATTTGGCAGGCATCCTGCTGGGCATCGTCTTATTCGGCGCGTTTTTTGTGACCGGTAACGGCCTCGGCGCGTCCGGGGGACTCAATCGCATCCTCGTATTCTTTGAGGACATCATCGCGCCGGGGCATATCGACCGAGTTAGCTATCTGATTGCAATGGCCGGCGGCGACAAAAACGCACTCGATAGCTGGATCGTCATTCTCACCATCGGTACGGTATTGGGCGGTTTGGTATCGGGCTTTATCAATGGACGCGTCAAATTCGAGACGAATCGCGGGCCCCGTATGACAGTGCGTTCGCGTTGGCTGTTTGCATTTATCGGCGGCGGCTTTATGGGATTTGGCGCACGCATGGCACGTGGCTGCACATCAGGACAAGCACTTTCCGGAGGCGCAGTATTGTCTGTCGGAAGCTGGGCGTTTATGTTCGCAGTCTTTGCCGGTGCTTATGCCCTCGCCTACTTTGTGCGGAGATTGTGGAACTAATCCTGTAGAACAGGCTGCTCGCCTGTTTAGCCGCAGATAACTGTCTGCACTACAAAAAGAGTTGACTATGCCTCCCTTTCCATTACCACTCACTGATTTACTCGGCCATTACGGCTCATATATCATCTATTTGATTATCGGCTTCAGCTTTGGCTACGTCCTCGAAATTGCCGGTTTCGGCAACTCAAAAAAGCTGGCTGCCCAGTTTTATTTCAAAGACATGACTGTTCTCAAGGTTATGTTCAGCGCCATCGTCGTCGCCATGGTTTTGATTTTTGCGGCGTCGGCAATGGGCTTGCTCGATTACAACCTCATCTGGGTCAACCCAACCTACCTATGGCCAGGCATTATCGGGGGCTTGATTATGGGTGTGGGATTCATTGTCGGAGGCTTTTGTCCGGGCACATCGCTCGTCGCCGCCGCAACCGCAAAACTGGACGGCATTTTCTTCGTCTTTGGCGTGATTTTCGGTATTTTTCTATTCGGTGAAACAGTCGGCAGTTTTGACCAATTCTTCAACTCATCCTACATGGGCCGCTTCACCTTGCCAGAACTGTTTGGCCTACCTACCGGTGTCGTCGTCGTCGGTGTCGTCGCGATGGCGCTGTTCATGTTCTGGGGCGCGGAGAAATTGGAAGGGATATACGGGGACAAAGATGCACCCGCAGCGCCCAAGTGGCGTTATGCTGCTGCAGCTACCCTATTCGCCGGTGCCATTATCGTCCTCTTTATCGGCCAACCAACGACCGAAGATCGCTGGGCAGGCGTTGCCGACGAAAAAATAGCGGCACTCGAAGCTCGCGAAGTACAAATTCATCCGGGCGAACTGCTCGACCTGTTGCACAATCGGTCACTAATCGTCAACATGATCGATGTGCGTGAAGAATCTGATTACAACTTGTTTCACATTTTAGACGCAAAGAATGTACCGCTGGACGAAGTACCTGACATGGTACCGGCGTTGCACTTTGAACCAGCCAATGCCGTCTTTGTGATGATGAGTAATGATGAAGGGGCAGCAACAGAAGCGTGGAAGACATTGGTCGCCGAGAGCGTGCCGAATGTCTACATACTGGAAGGTGGTATCAACAATTGGTTGACGACGTTTGCTGATGAAGATATGCAAGCCCAGCGTCTCGCAACCGCGCCGGGCAATGATACGCTGATCTATGCTTTTGATGCTGCGCTAGGTGCACGCTACACAGTCGCTGAACCGGATCCCCATCAGTATGAACTGGAATTCATACCAAAAGTAAAACTAGAAACGAAACGGGCACCTACAAGCGGTGGCTGCGGCTAATTCGGCCGATCTAATCTCCTTTTTGCAAAACGGCGCTTCGATAGGAGCGTCGTTTTGCGTACTTGGCAGCGATCGGCCGATACATTGCCTTCTGCAAATACAAAATCCGTAATTGACAAAGTTGCGACCCACGGCAATAATCCCGTTCATGATGCCACCTGATCGCGTGCTCTCAATCGACACACCGGAAAACGTAGTTTTCGGCTACGAATTAGCTGGGCTCGGCTCGCGGTTTTTGGCGGCCGTCGTGGATTCGTTCATTATCGTCGTGCTGTTACTATTCCTGACAATCACCCAACTCGCCATAGCAAATGCAGCATTGGCGAACGATATTAGCGCAACCGCCTGGGTATTTGCAATTTTCATCTTGCTCGACTTCATCACGATTTGGGCCTACTACATCGTGTTTGAATTAGTGTGGAACGGCCAGTCTCCAGGCAAACGATTGACAAAACTGCGTGTCATGCAAGCTGAAGGGCGTCCGGTTACGCTCACGGGATCGATGCTGCGCAATCTGGTGCGCTTTATCGACTTTTTGCCGATTTTTTACGGCGTTGGTGTTATTGCCATGTTTATCAGCAAGCAGTCTCGTCGACTAGGGGATTTTGCCGGCGGCACCCTGGTTGTATATGACCATTCAATCGTTTCGCTACATCAACTAGCAGCGTGGCAGCCTTCGGTAACAGAGCGTCTATTCAGAGACGACGCCACACAGCAACTGTCACTGCCTATCGAAAAACTGGATGCCAGCGATATTGCGCTGGCCGAAGAGCTATTACTACGTGGCCCTTCGTTGACCACTCATAATGAACTGGCAGCCAGCGTACTGCGAAAATTGTATGCAGACATGGATGTCGAGATGGATATTGTCGGGTATGACAGCACAATGAAGCGATTGAAAAGCATCGTTCTAGCGTATCGGCACCTAAATGAGGCAGATTATGAGGAGGTTTCGGCCGAATCCGGTTCAGGCGTCGGTGTCGGCAAGGCAAACCCGTAATTGGGAATCTGGTTGACCGAACGATTGTATAACTCATACACAGCTTGCGCACTGCTGATATAACCGCTCAACATCTCCTGCAACATCTGCGACAATTCCAAAGACGGATAAACCTGCCCAATTACCTGGCTCTGTCCTTCCTTGAACCCCCAGCGCTCAATTTGGTCAAATCCACTGGTCAGTTGTGCGATCAATTCCGGACCAAAAACGGATTCCAGTGAGCCACTGCCGGGTCGCAGCGGGGCAGTGCGCCAGATGTCACGGTAGAAATTGTCGGTATCGGCCGAATGTGGCCGCAGCGGAATCTTGCTCTCCGGAAACAATGACAGCCACTCACCGTATGCTTCTGAAAGCCAGAAAACGGCAAACGCCTGCGCCGCTTCGGTCTTCGCTGCCGTGGTTATGCCCAATGCAGTCATGTCGGGATACGCGGCCACGGTACCATACGGCAGATTGCCGCCAAGCTGGGTCGCAATGCCGCTATTCTCCACCAAATAGGTCGGATCAGCAGCGCATTCCGCGCAGCGCGGCAAAGATAGCGGATCGAGTCCGGCTATCAAGGGCAACACCTCTGGCATCGCCATGATCATGGCTGTGCGACCTGCAAGATACGCCTTGACCGCACTAATGTCAGTCTGGAAACCGATCGGACTATATTGATTGATCAAGTCGCGGTAAAAATCGAGCGCTTCCAGACACGCCGGATGGATGGAAATGATCTCGCCTTGCGCATCGACGAGCCGACAGCCGTTGGCGATGGCGAAATGCTCAAAAATACGCTGCGTGCTGGCCAACTTGGACTCGGTCGGAACGACGATGCCACTCGTCAACCCTTCCTCTTCGAAAAACGTGGCGGCACCCAGCAACATCGCTGCAAACGAAGTCGGAGGTGCCAATCCTGCCTGCTCGAACCAGTCACTACGATACACGATCAGGTGTTGGCGCGCGTCAGTCGGTACGGCAGCAATGAGTCCATCAGAACCGCGCAACACATCGAGGACGCCCTGCTCAAATGTAGCCACACCCAACTGCTCGACGACTGCAGAGGCGGCGACGGTATCCAAAATGCCATCCGCACGCCATTTTGCGGTCTGCTCCAACGAATGCAACACGACATCGGGCAACTTATTGGTCAATTGGGCGGTGCCTATCAGACCCGGCAGCCGATCAGGATCGATAAAAATCGTCTCCACGGGAACGCCGGACTGTGCTGTGAAGCGGTCGGTAAGCATGCGTACCAATTCTGCCGTCTCCGGCGCGGTGTCATCAACCCAAAAGGTAAGCGGTAGTGCGGCAGGCTGTACTGATTCGGGCGTCGGTTCGGCCGAAACAGCACCAGGCGTTGGGGTTGGAGCCGGCAAAACCACCGGCGTACCGGCACTGAGCGGTTCCGCCTCTGCCAGCGCAGTCAGTGTGGCGACACGCGGCGGTTCGACAATTGACTCGAGCGGCTGACACGCTGTGAACAAAAGTGCGAGAAAGATGATGGCGTAAGTAAAATAGCGAAACATCAGGTGCTGGATATCGTTTTCTGGTTGTTAACTCGTTCGTGAATCAAACGCAAGCCGATGAGGGTTAGCCACGGCTCGACAGCGTGGATGCAGTCGGTATACTCTGCGATCAAACTGATTAGGCCGCCAGTGCCAATTACAGTTGGTTGCATATCGAGTTCGGCCGATAACCGCTCAATCACACCTTCAACCAGGCTCACATAGCCATAGATCAGACCGGATTGCACGGCGTGTATGGTGTTGCGGCCCAGGACAGTCGGCGGCGCTTCAAAGGCAACTTCGCTCAACTGAGCAGCGCGGCTAATCAATGCATCGGCCGATAAGCGCAATCCGGGTGCAATGACAACTCCAAGCAGCTCCGCATCGGCCGAAACCACGTCAAACGTCGTCGCCGTTCCCATGTCGATAACAATACACGGCCCGCCGTACAAATGCGAAACAGCTGCTGCGTTGACAATCCGATCCGCACCGACTTCGGCAGGATTGTCTGTCACAACGGCAACCCCGCTATCCGTCGTGTGATCAACACGCAGCGGCGTCAATTGCAGATAGTGTGCGCACATGCCGACAAAAGCCCGCGTCAACGGCGGGACAACGCTGGTCAGAATGACAGCGTTAATCGCGTCACGCACACCGGCTTCGCGCAACAATGTACCGAGATGCACCCAATACTCGTCTACTGTCTGGTCGTGAACAGTGCGCAGACGCCAATGCGTACGCCATGCGGCTCCATCCCAGACACCGACGGTAACGTTTGTATTGCCAATATCGATGGTCAAAAGCATAGCGGGCGATTGTACAGCAGGTGAGAACAGGGCGCAGGTCGCTAACGCCAACTGGTAAGCGTGTGTTCATGTAAGCTCAGAGTCATTTACAACGCATCAGAACCAGATCGGATTGTATATGAACGGCGTAATTGGCTGAGCATTGTGGTGGGTATATTCATATTGAAATCTATACTGATGTCATGCACACAAACAAAGTAGCGATTGTAACCGGCGGCAATCGGGGCATTGGCCTCGAGATATGCCGTCAACTGGCCCAACAACACATTACCATCATCCTGACAGCGCGATCGTTAGTGAAGGCTGAACAGGCTGCCGCCAATTTGCAGAGTAAAGAGGCGCAAATCTATGCACGGCAATTGGATGTGACCGATGCACTTGGCGTCGAACGACTGGTAGCCGACATCATGGATGAATTCGGCCGTATTGATATTCTCGTCAACAATGCCGGCATTTTTCTCGACCGCAATCCCGGCATGAGTGTCAGCGCCGCCCAACTGCGCCAAACATATGAAACCAACGTCATCGCGCCCATCAAATTGATGCAGACGGTGATTCCGCACATGCGGCAGCGCGGTTACGGTCGCATCGTCAATGTGTCCAGCCGCATGGGATCGCTGACACATATGGGCGGTGGTTCACTGGCATACCGCTCATCGAAGAGTGCGCTGAACGCTGCAACGAGAGTATTTTCGGCCGAAACAGCAGGTAGTGGCATTCTAGTCAATACATGCCATCCCGGCTGGGTACAAACCGACATGGGTGGCCCCAACGCCTCCCTGACCATTGCCGAAGGCGCAGACACGCCAGTCTGGCTCGCCACGTTGCCCGACGATGGGCCGACCGGCGCGTTTTTTGCCGATCGCGAGCCGCTTGACTGGTAATCCAAAATGCCGATTGAGCCTGCCGAAGACGGTTTCAGCAAGCGCAACCTACCATCAAACGGGAGCAAACCAATGCAGAATCTAGACGGACAAATAATCATTGTTACCGGTGCCAACGCGGGCATCGGCAAAATAACCGCCCTGGAATTAGCCCGCATGGGTGCTGAAGTCATTCTCGCCTGCCGCAGTGAAGAACGCGGCAGTGCTGCGCGTGACTTGATTATTAAAGAGACCGGCAATGAGGATGTCCATCTCATGCTGGTTGACCTCTCATCGCAGACATCGATACGCGAATTTACAGACGCGTTTAAGGCGCGATTCGGCCGCTTGGATGTTCTCGTCAACAACGCCGGCGGTGTATTTTTCAATCGCCAGGAGAGTGTTGACGGTCTCGAAATGACTTTTGCGCTCAACCACATGGGCTATTTTCAGGTGGCGACGGAACTGCTCGATTTGCTAATCGCCTCAGCTCCGGCACGCATTGTCAACGTATCATCTGATGCGCACGGCGTCAACATGTTTGACTTTGACGATTACCGCCGCGAAAAGAAGTACAAAGCGTTTGGCGTTTACGGTCAATCGAAATTTGCCAATTTGTTGTTTACATATGAGTTGGCGCGCCGACTGGAAGGCACGGGCGTAACTGTTAATGCATTGCATCCCGGCTTTGTGCGCAGCAATTTCGGCCGAAACAATGGTTTTCTCTCTAAAGTCGCGATGACGCTGTTGTCGCCGTTTGCCATCAGCGAAGAAAAAGGTGCAGAAACTTCGATTTATCTGGCATCATCCCCAGAGGTCGAGGGGGTTACCGGCCAATACTTCGTCAAATGCCAGTCGCGCAAGTCAGCATCGCTGACGTATGATGGGGCACTTCAGCAGCAATTATGGGTATTGTCAGAATCGTTGTTGAACGGGAAATCAGTCTCGGAACCGATTAGTGCGCATGACGCGTTGTCAACAAAATAGGGATCTGTGCCGGATCGTGGACAATCCAACCGTTTTCGACTGCATGGCGTGGTTGATTGGCCGCGTCAATTCGGCCGATAACGGCAGCCAAGGCTTCCTGACTAGACAACACCACTTCGTACGACAATAACCGCAAATCGGCCTCTGTCGCCGGCTTGACATGCTGTCCTGCCCATACATTCATGCCAATGTGATGATGGTAGCCGCCCGCACTGATAAAACGCGCACCCGGATACACAGCCATGCGCTCAAAACCGAGCACATCGGTATAAAAACGCTCGGTCGCATCCAGATCGGCCACACGCAAATGTACATGTCCCATGCAGGTTTCCGGATGCAGCCCCTGCCACGCAGGTTCACCGGCTTCTTGCCACGCATCCAGCACACCCTGCGCGTCAAACGGTTCCGTCGTCAAAGTGAATTCACCTTGCGCGTTACGCCATGCAGCACGCGGTCGGTCACGGTAGATTTCAATGCCATGCCCGTCGGGATCGGATAGATAGAGCGCTTCACTGACGAAATGGTCGGCTGCACCTTGAAGCGCCGTTTCTGCATCGAGAAAATGGCGCAAACTCTGGGCCAGTGCCAGTCGCGACGGAACCAGCAGCGCGAAATGATACAGGCCGGTAGTGTGCGGCGCGTAACGACCGCCGGGTAAAGCGTGTAGTTGCAGCAGCGCCGTGTCACCTGCGCCTAATGTAACCTGATCGTTTTCGGCCGAAAGCAATTTCAAACCGATATGTCGCTGATAAAAGTCAACCGAACGGTTCAGGTTGGATACCGTCAGCACCACCTTGCCCATCGTTAGTTGTGGATCAATTTTCATATGTCTAAACTCCATCACGCGTACAAGCCGGTGGTGTTCCACCGACTTGCTTAGTTCGCTACAAATCGCCGCAAATCGCTCCCATTTTCGGCCGAATCCATGCTATAATCTCCTGCGGAGCAACACAACAATTACGCAGTCCGCTCCCCATCCGACAACACACGTATCTTAGCAAAAAATCTTTATGAGCAATAGCGAATTCGTCCACCTGCACGTCCACAGCGAATACTCCCTGCTCGACGGTCTCAGCCGCATCCCACACCTGGCCGCCCGTGCCCACGAACTGGGCCAGCCTGCCCTGGCGCTCACCGATCACGGCACCATGTACGGCACGATTGACTTCTACAAGGCGTGCAAGAGCGCAGGTATCAAGCCGATCATTGGACTTGAAGGATATATCGCCAGACGGCGTATGACTGACATGGAAGCGGGCATCGACAACGAGCGCTTCCACGCCCTCTGCCTCGCCCGCAACCAGACCGGATACCACAATCTGCTCCAAATTGCCACGGAAAGCCAGCTTACCGGCTACTATTACAAACCGCGTATCGACCATGAATTTATGGCAGCACACGCCGCCGGCATTATCTCAACCAGTGGCTGTATGGCGGCAGAAATTCCACGGGCAATCGGCAACGGTCAGACTGAACGCGCACATGAGCTGATGGCATTTTATCTGGATACGTTTGGACGCGATAATTTTTTCATCGAACTTCAGGAACATGACATTCCCGAACTGACGACGATCAACCGCAAGCTGATCGAAATGGCACCACGTTACGGGCTGGAAAACAATTTTCTGCTGACCAACGACGTGCATTACACTTCGGCCGAAGAAGCGGATCCGCACGAAGTGTTGCTCTGCATCCAAACGGGCAGCACGACGGCCAATCCTAAGCTGACATTTTCCAACAAGGAATATTATCTCAAATCGGCCGATGAGATGACGGCCATTTTCAAGGGCTATCCTGAGGATGTCATTGCTAATGCGATGCGCAACAGCCTCGTCATCGTCGAACAATGCGATGTCAACCTGGATCCGCAGGGCTACCATCTACCAAACTTCGACGTACCGCAAGGCTTCGACGCCGCATCATATCTGCGCCATCTGTGCGAAAAGGGGCTTGCGTGGCGCTATGGCGAAGACCGCGCCCACTACGACACACAACTGCGGGCACGACTGGATCATGAACTGCGTATAATCGGCCGAATGGGGTTCGATACCTACTTCCTCATCGTCTGGGATTTATGCGAATTTGCACGCCGGTCGCGTGAATGGTGGAATCGGCATGGCGCCACGTTCTACCCTGATCTGACGTACGAAGAATGGGCAGAATCGGACATCTGGTGGAACGTGCGTGGTTCAGGCGCCGGTTCTGTCGTCGCCTACAGCCTCGGCATTACCAGCATCGACCCACTCGTCAACGGCTTAATTTTCGAACGCTTCCTCAATCCAGGGCGCATATCGATGCCGGACATCGACCTCGACTATCCTGACGACCGCCGTCACGAAATGGTCGAATACACGATGAAACGCTATGGTGCGGAAAAAGTTGCCCAGATCATCACCTTCGGCACTATGAAAGCACGCGCCGCCATCCGCGACGTGGGCCGCGCTATGGGCATCGAACTGGAACGTGTCGATGAAATTGCAAGACTTGTACCGGCTGTACCGGGCAAAAAGATCGAAATCGCCGATTTATTTGTTGAGGGGCACGAGTTCTACAGCAAGGATTTTATCGATGTTTACCACAACGACGCTGAAGCCAAATCGTTGATCGATACCGCACAGAAACTCGAAGGTGTCAGCCGACATGCTTCCAGCCATGCGGCCGGCGTCATTATTGCCGATCGGCCACTTGTCGAATACGTGCCACTCAATCGGCCGACATCCGGTGTCGAGGGCTTGGGCGGCATCGACCGCGTGACCCAATGGCCGATGGAAGTTGTCGAGTCTATCGGCCTGTTAAAAGTCGACTTCCTCGGTCTGAGCACGCTAACCGTCCTGCGCACGGCGGCGCGATTGATCGAAGAACGGCACGGCACCCGCTATGAGATGGAGAACATTCCATACGACATCGGCCACGTTGGTCCGGATCCTTCGAAAAAGCCGGAAAAACTGTTTGAAATGCTCAGCCGGGGCAATGTCGCCGGTGTTTTTCAGGTTGAAGGCGCGGGCATGCGGCGTCTAATGATGGAAATGAAGCCATCTCGCTTCGACCATATCATCGCTGCCATATCGCTCTACCGTCCCGGCCCGATGGAAAACATACCCGAGTACATTCGGCGTATGCACGGCGATTCCGTTGTCGAATACCATACGCCGTCACTGGAGCCGATCCTCAACGACACATTCGGCATCATTGTCTACCAGGAGCAAATCATCCGCATTGCGTCCGATCTGGCCGGCTATGCACCGGGTGACGCTGACCTGATCCGCAAGGCAGTCTCCAAAAAGAAAGCGGACCTGATGGAAGAGCATCGCCTGAAATTTACGGCAGGTGCGATGGAGCGCGGGTTAACCCGCGAAGAATGCCAAGCAATCTGGAACGACATCGAGTTTTTTGCTCGTTACGGTTTTAACAAAGCACACGCCGCCGATTATGCCGTCATTACCTGCCAAACGGCTTTCCTCAAGGCGCATTATCCAGTCGAATATGTCACCGCGTTGCTCTCGGTCGAGCGCGAAAAAACGGATAAAGTGACGCGCTACCTGGCAGAAGCAAGGCGAATGGGCATTGCTGTGAGTCCGCCAGACATCAACACGTCACGGCTGCGCTTTACGATTGAAGATTCGGCCGATGGGAGTTCTGTCATCCGCTTCGGCTTTGGCGCCATCAAAAATGCCGGTGACTCGGCTATCCAATTGATCCTCGATGACCGCGATGCCAATGGACCATTTGCCGACATTCAGGATTTATGCGAACGCGTCGATTTGCGGCGGGTCGGCAGCCGGGCGCTGGAATCGATGGTTAAAGCCGGCGTATTTGATAGCTGGGGTACGCGCTCGCAATTCCTCGAAGCACTCAAGCGCCTCGTCGCTTATAGTGGGCAACATGCCGATGAACAAGCGTCGGCACAACTGAGTTTGTTCGGCATACTGGATTCAGGAGGACCTGCAGCACAACCTGATTTACTGCACCCGGCAGCGCAAGTTGAGAAAATCGGCTACCGGACACTGCTCGACTGGGAGAAAGAATTGATCGGCGTCTACCTGTCGGAACATCCGCTGGAGCGTGCGTTGCAACATCTCGAAGATCGGGTGACGATGCATTCGGCCGAAATCGAGCCCCACCACGCCGGAACGCCTATTGTCCTCGGCGGTATGATCAGTTCGATGCGCACATTCACAACGAAAAAGGGCGATCAAATGGCGTTTGGCCAGCTCGAAGACCTCGAAGGCAAAGTTGATCTCGTCTTCTTCCCGCGCACCTGGACTGCCTTTCGTGACGATGCCCGGGTCGACCAAATTGTACTGATTTACGGCCAGGTCAATGTCAGAGACGACAGCATTTCTGTCATCGTGGACAAAATCATGACCACGATTGATGTGCCGTCTTCGGCCGATCCCCTGCCGGAACATCTGCTCCCCCCTGCCGATTGGGATATAGACAACGGGGACGAACCAGACGAAGCAGAAGCTTTCCTGGCACCACCTGAGAAGGAATCAGCTATGCGCGAAAGTGACAACGACCCGACCATGCCGCCGGAACCCGATTTTGACGCATTGTGGCCGGAAGGCAGCACTCCGTATCGGCCGAATGGTGACACAAACACGACAAACGGCACGAAAATTAACGGCTACACGAAAAAAGTAGCTGAACCCCCAACAACCATTGAGACGCAACCGGTATCGCGCACAACCAATTTGCATGAGATCGTCGTCGAGATCAAAGCTGATCAAACTTGGCAGGAAACATGCCGCAAACTGACACGCCTTGCTTTCGAGTACGAGGGCGACGATACGCTCAAAATTGTACTCTCGGGCAAAGGGTGGGAAATGGCATTTCCCAACAACCGCACCGACTATTCGGCCGAACTCGCGACAGCGCTCGAACGCCTTCCCGGAGTGCGCAAAGTCTATGTCCAGCAAGGTCTGCTTTGATCACTTCCAGAAACCGGGTTGTTCAATCAACCCGGTTTCGCGCCACTGAAAGCACTAACGCAATCCTGAATTGCCTTTTCCGGCCCAAATTCGCCAAATAACCGTCGTTTCCGCTATAATGATGAATTGCGCCAACGCCGCCGCGCGTTTTGCGTTTGCCGTCATCCATTTCACAAACATGAATCCACGAGGTACCAATGCGACTGGGAATCGACTTTGGCACGACCAACTCCGCCATCTCGCTCTCTGATGGCAAGACCGTCCACACCTTCAAGCTAGATACCGAACTGCCCGACCTGCTGCCATCCTTGATTTACATTACCAAAGATTTCGAAGAATATGCAGGAACCCACGCCCGCGACATTTACCTGGAACGCAACACCAATCGCCAGTCTCGGTTCATGCCCAAGACAGTCGGCGAAATCGAGCTGACCGTTGGTGGCGGCAGCGATGTCAAGATCATCAAGCAACTGGTGATTGTCATGATCGACGTGTTGTCGCCGGGACGTTTACTGCGCTCGATCAAGACGGTACTGCGCAGCAAAGAGTACAGCGGCACGAGCTTATTCGGCCGAGATTACACCGTCGATCAGTTAATCGCCATTTTGTTACAGCACATGGTCACGCAAGTCGAAGCGCAAACCGGACGCTCGGTAACGCAAGCCGTCATCGGCCGACCGGTCAAATTTTCCGACGACCCGGCGATCAACGTAGCAGCCGAAGCAACCATTACCGCTGCCGCCAAACGAGTCGGCATTGTCGACGTTTCTTTCCTTCCCGAACCCATTGCGGCGGCTTACGCCTATCATCGTGAATTTGCTACACGCAAAATGACGTTTATTTTTGACTTTGGTGGTGGAACGCTTGACCTCACCGTGGCTGAATTAGGTGGTGATGGCGAACCGCGTATCCTCGCAACGGAAGGTGTGCTTATCGGCGGTGACAATTTCGACCGACGCTTGATGCAACATCTGCTACCCCATTTCGGCCGAGGTGCCACACTGAGCAATGGTCATCCCGTGCCCGAACATGTATGGGAGTCGCTGCTTGACTGGCAAACGACAGAGGAAATGAAGCGTACGGATACGATTAAACTGATTGAAGACGCGGCTCGTCCCGGTTTTAGCAGTGATCCTGACGCATTTCGCGCCTTGCACGCGCTGGTCATGCGCAATTATTACTACAGTCTGCTGCGTGAAGTGGAACGCGCCAAAATTGCACTATCACAGCAGAACGAGACCGTGATCCGCTTCCACGAAACAGACATTGACATTGAAGAGCCACTGACGCGCCTACAGTTCGAGATGATGATCAGCACCGAGCGCAGCACGATTGAAAAAGCCATCGACGCGGTTGTGGCACGGGCTGGCATCAATTCGGCCGATATAGAATTCGTCGTCGCAACCGGTGGCTCAGCTCAAATTCCCGTCTTTCGCCGGATGCTCCGTGACAAATTTGCAGATGCTGCCGAAGTCAGTCAGGACGCCAAAATGATGACCGGCGTCGTGCAGGGACTCGGCATCTACGCACATGATCTAGACGACCTGGAAGAGCGCCATTTGCCGGCAGAACGCAGCCGCCTGATCGCCGAAGTGCGCACCCAAGAAGCTGATTTCAGCCCGATTTTGGAGGAACAGCCGACATTTGGACAGGCGATTGTCAGCATTCACAACGACGGCCGTTTTTACGGCACGCCGTGGCAAACCGGTAAGCTAACGGTAGCGCTGGAAGGCGGCGACAGACCCGTTGCACTGCGCGGCGTTTTCACTGTCGCGTCAGCCAAAATTCTCCTAGGCACGTCGCTGAGCCGCTTCATCCTCGCCAATGTCGCCGACATCGTCAATGCGACACAAGACCGCGACAAAGCCATGCCGCTCTTTAGAATTCGCCGCGATTTGGGCGAAGAATACACATTTGTCGCTCGCTGGAACCGCTTCGGCCGATCACATTGGCTGCTTCTGACCACGCGCTGGGGCAATGTGCGCACCTTCAAACGCGCCCACTTTGAAAAACCGCTGCTCGACATGGGAAGCTGGCAATTGACACTGCGCGGTCAAGCCGACCCGCCGTCCGATCTAATCGGAGTCAAGGCAGATAGCACTGTTCTACTCGTGACAGAATCGGGTCGCGTGACCCGGATCGAGGTAAACCAAATCAGCACACGCGGCAGTATGGGTATCAAGCTCAAACAGGCGGAATCGGTGTATAACATTGTGGCTGATTCGGTCGAGAAAGTGGCTGCCATTCGTCGGTCGGGAACGGCAGTCGCGTTGACTGTTGCCGACACACCCTTTCCTGCCAAACCCGGCGTCGGTCGTGTGCTCGTGCGCAACGGTGACATTTGCGGCGTGCTGCCACTTGGCGGCGACGGCATGCCACATGCGCTGACTTCGACGGGCCGACTGATCGAATTGAGCTTGCTGCCGCTGTCGTTCAGTTCGGCCGAAGAAAACGTCGCTGCCCTGCAACCAGGCGAACGCCTGCTGCGCTGCTGGATGGCGTGAGGGAACGTGTTAGCTTTCAGCCTTTAGGATCAACTTTTTTCCAACTCAATGCTGATCCATTTCAATTCGGTAAAATGCTCAACGCTGTATTTGCCACCTGATCGGCCGAAGCCGGACATGCCCATGCCGCCGACCGGAGCCAGCGCATCACTTTGAAATGAATGCATACCGACGTGGACGGCGCCGCATTTGATGCGCCGTGCCGCAGTCAGACCACGACGCATGTCATTAGTCAGAACACCGGCGCTGAGGCCGTAATTGCTGGCGTTGGCGATGGCGATGGCATCGTCCAGGTCACGGGCAGCGACGACGGTGGCGACCGGCCCGAAGGTTTCACTACACCATACGGTGCTGCGGCGATTTGGCTCCCACAACACAGTCGGCCGATATGTCAAACCGGCGTAAATGCTGCCACCGGCCAGGAGTTCTGCACCGGTTGCTACAGCTTCCGCCACATGGGCAGCGACTTTATCCAGAGATGCTTGGTTAATCAATGGGCCGTAAGCGGTGCGGTCGTCACGCAAATCGCCGAGGTAGAGACTGTCGGCCTTGCGCGCCAATGCTTCGGCAAAGGGCCGTGCCAGCGGTGCTTCAACGATGATACGCGCACCGGACATGCAAATTTGTCCGCCGTGAAAAAACGCCCCGTCTGCCGCAATTTCGGCCGATTGCACCACATCGACATCATTCAAGACCAACAGCGGGTTATTGCCACCCAACTCCATCTGCATGCGGTGCATATGCGTGATCGCCGTCTGCGCGATGCGCATGCCCGTCTGCGTCGAACCGGTAAAGGCAATCGCGTCGATGTCAGGATTATCGACCAATGCGGCACCGCACTCAACGCCGTAGCCGGTAACGACATTAAAAGTGCCCTCCGGCAATCCGGCGGCGTGCAGAATACGTGCCAATGCGACAGCGATAAGCGGCGTTTCTTCAGAAGGCTTGGCGATAACCGTATTGCCGGCGGCCAGGGCAAACGCAATCATTTTGATCAACAGCACGAGCGGTGCGTTGAACGGTGAAATGGCAGCGACGACGCCCAGCGGCTCGCGGATCACCAGCGAAAGACGGTGCGGCTTGTCGTTGGGAAACGTGTCACCATAAAGGCGCCGTGCTTCTCCGGCGGCGGCACGCAACAAATTCGCCCCATAATTCACTTCAAATTGCGCCTTGCGCATCGTCGAGCCGCTCTCATCGATGATCAGGTCGAGCAGTTGATCGGCCGATTCTTCGAGCAAGTCGGCGGCACAGAGCAGCAGGCGCTCACGTTCAGCGACCGGCAAACCAGACCAGACGGGAAACGCCGCACGTGCTGCAGCGATGACCGCCTGTACGTCGTCGGCATCGCCTCGCGCCGCATAACCGACTACACAGCCGTCAGATGGATTGAGAACGGGGAATGTTGCCGCCGAAAGCGCTGCCTGCTCGCGGCCATTGATGAAATGTCCGTACGTATCCATAGTACCTCTCGGTTCGCAGAATCCGGGTTTTCTGAAATGCTCAACTTTACATTCGCGCTAAATGCGGTGAGCCAACATGGAAGCGCGCAGCAGAAAGGCACGCGCTGTGGCAGGATCAGCCGCCATTTGCCGATAAGTATCGTTGCGGCGTTGACGGTAACCGGTTTCGGCCGATGCCAGATCGCGATAGCTGCGGTCTGTGTAAGCCTGCACGAGATCGAGCGCCACACGCCGTCGTTCGGCACTGTACGCATCGAGCAATGTATCATCGCCACCGGCCAAAACCGCTGCCAGCTTTTCCGCCAGGCTGTAAGCGTCATGGATACCACTGTTCATGCCCATGCCACCCGACGGATTGTTGATGTGCGCGGCATCACCGAGTAACATGACACGACCGACGCGAAACGACTCAGCGACGCGCTGGTGCACCCGATAGACAGATGTCATTTTGATTGTGAACGGCATATCTCCGATGAGGCGCCGCAGTCGGCTGCGCACGGCGGCGGGCTGCATTTCGATTTCGGCCGATTCCTCTTCAGTCAACCGAAACACAACGCGCACCACGTCAGGCAAATTGAGAATGATGACCCATTCTTGCGGGTCAAATATGTACATTACGGGTCCGGCTTGCGGAAAAATGCGGGTGAAATCGATGTCGGTGCCGATCAACAAAAAGCGATCTTCGTAAGTCATGCCGTCAAACGAAAGGCCCAGCGCTTTACGGACAGTGCTGCCGGCTCCATCAGCGCCACACAAGTACGATCCCGCAACGGAGCGCATACCCTCCGGTGTCGCGAAGTGGGCGACGACGTGATCGCCACAATCATCATAGCTGACAAAACGATGTGCCATCTGCACGGTTCCACATTCGGCCGAAGCGACGACCGGCTCGAGCACGCGTGTCAGCACATGCTGCGGACATTGCAGACGAAATGGAAACGGTGTATCAGCGGTGATGAGACTGTAACTGAACTCGGCGAGCAATGTCTTTGTGACGCGTTCCCAGTATTGCAATCGCTCGACAATGTGTCCACTGGCGAGTACCGTGTCGATGACACCCCACTCGGCAAACATTTCCAACGTGGCCGGATGAAACGTGCTGGCGCGAATTTCGTCGTTGAGGTCGGCGTCGGCTTCAAAGATGATGACATCGAGCCCGCGCCGAATCAATGCCGTTGCCAATGACAAGCCGACCGGACCGGCGCCGACGATAAGTATCGGCCGATTGCACATATGCTTTCCTCACACGGTAATTGTGCGAAATGTTATAACATTATGACGTTATGTACAAGGCGACTGAAGGCTTATCAAGGTGTCACACCGAGGATGACAGCGACAAACCAGATGAGGAAATCATACTTGAGGATTTGGCTTAAGCGTTCCAACTGTGGGCCGGGCGTGTTTGGCCGAACCTTGATCAGCGCGTAAACAATGACCGGATAGATACCCAAGGCGACGATAACGACATAAATCGGATTATATCGGCCGAGAAAATACGGCAGTAGCACAACGACAATGACCAGCGCAGCGATTAACTGGAACAATATGCCGGCGGCACGTTTGCCCCACACCGTTGCCACTGTACGCACATGCTCTTTCAGGTCGCCGTCATAATCCGCCATTGTCTTCAGAATTTCACGCGCCAGTATCGTGACAAACACAACCAAAGCCAGAACAAGCGTCGGCTGTGCATTACCGGCCGCAACGCCCCCCATTACCACACTCAAAGCTGACATCATAGCCACTATCAAGTTACCCACCAGAACCGTGCTCTTTAGCTTCCAGGAATAAATGTAAAGCAATCCATTTGCCAGAATGGCAATGACAAAAGACGGCAGATTGATAAATGCCGCAACGACAATCGAGAGCAGCGCTGTCACAATTGAAAACCACAGAGCATTGCGCAGCGTCAATTGACCTGACGGCAAAACTCGTTGTGGCTGGTTGATGCGGTCAATTTCTACATCGAGGTAATCATTAAAAGCATTGGAAGAAGCCGTCACCAACAGCGTCACGACGGCTGCCAGCGCCACCTTATCCCAGGCGCCGGTTCCAGCGACGTAGCCACCGAGAAAAACAGCCAACGCGCCGGAGAGTGCATTAAACGGGCGTGCCAGTCTATAATATGCTTTGAGTTTATTCATTCGAATTGACCTCACTTATCCGTTTATAACACGGAAAGTGGCCGCAAGATGCAAACGCCGCGATTATAACACGGCACTGACAATTGATTTGATGCATGGCAGCTGTGGCATGAGACGTCGGGAAACGCGAGATGATCACCAGTACGACGAATAGCAGAGTCAAATATGTGAGGCGGCTGCAAGCTGATAGGCGCTTCCGCGAGCGTGAAGGTGCTTTTGTCGTTGAAGGTGACCGCTGGGTCGCTGATGTGCTGGATGCGGGAATGGAGCCGACCGAATTATTTGTTGCCGAGTCATGGAATTATAAAGCGCTGGTCGGCCGAATTTCTCCTTTGTTCGCATCCGACGCCGTCATGACGCATATGAGCGATGTTGAAACACCGCCCGGCATCCTCGCGGTGGTACCGATGCCGCGTCTGGCACTTCCGCCACAACCAACGCTACTCCTGATTCTGGACCGCATTACAACGCCAGGCAATCTGGGCACGCTGCTGCGCACAGCAGCTGCGGCCGGTGTGGACGGCGTGATCCTCACACCCGGCTGCGTCGATGCATTTAACCCAAAAGTAGTGCGCGGCGGTATGGGAGCACAATTGCGTTTGCCGGTCGCAAGCCTCAACTGGCGGCACATTGCTGAAGTGACGGAGAATCTGGCTGTCTGGTCAGCGGCGGCAGACGGCGTGCAAGCCTACACAGCAGTCGATTGGCGGCAACCGTCGGCGCTAATCGTGGGCAATGAGGCGCATGGTGTGGGAAAATCGGCCGAAGCGCTTATGACAGACTCTGTTTCAATTCCAATGGCCGGCGCTACTGAATCACTCAACGCAGCAATGGCCGGTGCCATTATCCTGTTTGAAGCGGCGCGGCAACGCCGTTTTGCCAACTAACCCTGCTTCCTGGCTGGTTAAGATGAGGACGAACCATGAGCAGTCATGAGTACCAATTTGTAACCCATTGGCGCATGCAAAGCAGTTGCGAGGAAATCAGCGAAATTCTCGGCAATGCACCAGACCTCGCACGCTGGTGGCCGTCCGTGTACCTCGAAGTAAACGAATTGGAACCGGGTGACGAAAGCGGCGTCGGCAAGGTTGTCGATCTGCACACAAAAGGGTGGCTGCCATACACGCTACGCTGGCAATTCCGCGTCACCGAGAACAATGCGCCACACGGCTTTGCGCTGGAAGCGTGGGGTGATTTTGTCGGGCGCGGCGTCTGGACGTTTAAGCAGGATGGCGACTGGGTTGACATTGCGTATGACTGGCGCATTTCGGCCGAAAAACCCTTGCTGCGCCGTCTTTCCTTCGTTATGAAACCGATCTTCTCTGCCAACCACAAATGGGCCATGCGTCAGGGAGAGATCAGTTTAGAACAAGAATTAACCCGTCGCAGAACATCTAATCGCCCGGCATAATTTGCACACGCACAATCGGCTGACTACTGTCCGCATCCTCATCTGTTGCCAGACGATAGACAACGACGCGGCCACATTCATGACACATGTGCTCCATCTGAAGCATCCCGTCCCTAAACGACATGCCATATGATTTTTCAATCAACGGAATCAGCGCCGGTTGCCACACCATTGCCAACCAATTGTCACTGGCTTGAACTGCATCGGCTATAAAACCCTCGTTACCACGCATGGCGCGATACCCCGACATGAAAAAACTACAGCGCCCACATGCCACAAAGGCAGCGATGATATCTCCGGCTGCTACGGGAATAGCCTGTGCCGGACTTACCGGTGATGAGGAAGATGATGAGCTTGACTTAGAGCGACGACGACGGGATCGTCGCTTAGATTGTCGCGACCTCCCTTTCGACCGTTGTGTGGGTGAATTTTCGGCTGACGTATTTGGTTCCGATGAAGAATCGTTCATAGAGCGATTCTAACCGCAAGCAGGGCAAATCGGCAACGATTTGTAAGCGTACCTGTACTCTGTAAATATGGCAATGCAAAAAGCCGCCCTATTGGACGGCCTTTATTGGGTAGCCAGTCGGCCATTACTAGCTTCCACGTTACAAAAACAGTAACCAATATGATTATAGCTGAGTTTCGGCCGATTTTACTCGTGACGAAAGTTATAAATTGGTTGTAAAATCGGCATTGTTCGCTTTCAATGAGCGATACGCAGCATGTGCTTCCTGCTGCTGCTGCATCCACGCTGCCAATCGATCGGCATCATCCAACATAGCCAGTAACGCATCCAGGTGACCACGGTAAACCAGCAACTGCTCTGCAATCACATCGCGGTTGGTCAAGACAATATCACGCATCATCGTCGGGTTCGAACCTGCCAGACGACTGGTATCGCGGAAACCGGACGCAGCAATATTCCAGATTTCCGGTGTTGTCACCGCCGTTTCAGCTGCTTGCTGCATCAATAAGGCTGCCGCGAGATACGGCACATGGCTGACAGCCGCGACCACCGCGTCGTGACGGGCCGCATCGATCAGCACTGGCTGGGCACCGGCAGCCTGGATGAGCTGCACAACAACGCGCCGGACTGTCGGCGTTGTCCGCCCGGTCTCAACGAGAAGAAAGTTCTGACCACGAAATAAATCGGCCGAACTATTCGCAAACCCGCCGACTTCACGACCACACATCGGATGGCCGCCAATTGCCTGAAATGATTCCGGCAGACCATCCATGGCAGCACAAATCTCGGTTTTGGTGCTGCCTAAATCGAGTACCATGCAGCCGCGCGGTGCAACGGTCGGCAATGCTGCAATTTGCGCCAAAATCGTGCGTACCGGTGTCGCCAAAATAACGAGATCAGTCGGCCGAATTATGACAGCGGCCAAATCATCTGCCACAGCAGCTACAACACCACTGGCGATTGCCGTCTGCCGCGTTTCCAAATCAGAATCGACTCCGATGATGGTGAAAACCTCGTTCCGCAGCGCACGCGCCAACGAACCTCCCATCAAGCCCAATCCGACGATGATGATGCGATCAACTAACATAACGGCAACATTATACGCCATCCCTTAAACAACGCTAACCTGGCTGGCTATACGAATTTTCAGCAGCGTTCTCGATGTGATTATGGTCGCTTTGCCGTCGCTTTCCTGCTAAAATCAGGCACGTTACAAACAAAAGCAAACTTATGATGCGTGCTTGTCACTGCGACACATTCCCAGCCAAATTTTCCAGGAGTCTTGCATGTCAGACAATTTCATTTTCAATGGCTCACTTGCCGCTATCGATCCCGCCGTTTTTGAACTCGTACAGCGCGAAACACGCCGCCAACGCGATGCGATCATCCTAGTCGCGTCTGAAAGCGAAACGCCAGACGCCGTCCACGAAGCGATTGCCAGCCCATTCGCGCACATTTATGCCGAAGGCTATCCGCGTGAAGCCAGCCGCCGCCAAACCGAATCCGAGCTGCTCGACATTGATTATGAACTCGCATATTACCGGAGGCACAGCGACCCGCGTTATTACAAAGGAGTTGAATACGCCGACATCATTGAAGCGCTGGCACGGCGGCGTGCGGCTGACTTGTTCGCTGCGAACGGCATCAAACCCAGTCAACTCTATGTCAACGTTCAACCGCTGAGTGGTGGCCCGGCCAACAACGCTGTTTACACGGCTCTGCTCAATCCGGGTGATACGGTGATGGGTCTCAAGCTCAGTGACGGCGGCCATCTTTCGCACGGTGCGCCGGTCAATCGCTCGGGCACAGTGTATCGCAGTGTCAGCTACTCAGTTGACACCAAACTGGAGCGGCTCAATTATGATGCGATTGAGGAACTGGCTTCGGCCGAAAAACCACGCATCATTGTAGCCGGCTATTCCGCCTACCCGCTTGCCGTCGATTGGCAGCGCTTCCGGGCCATTGTTGACAAAGTAGGCGCTTATCTGCTCGCCGACATTTCGCACATCTCCGGTCTCGTCGCAGCAGGCGTCCATCCCAGCCCCATCGGCATTGCCGATGTCGTCATGACCACGACACACAAATCGCTTTGCGGCCCACGCGGGGCGATGATTATGACACATCGCCGCGATTTATCATCCAAAATCGACGGCGCCGTTTTCCCCGGCGAACAAGGTGGACCGCATATTAACACAATTACCGCACTGGCCGTAGCCCTGCGTCTGGCTGACAGCAATCAGTTCCGCGCTCTACAACAACGAATCGCTGCGAACGCGGCGCGGCTGGCTGCCAAATTGCAGGAACACGGATTGCGCGTACCCTTCGGTGGTTCAGAAACCCATATGCTCGTGGTCGATTGCAAAAGCATACGCATTGATGGGGTGCCGTTAACCGGCGACATGGCCGCACGCATTCTCGATGTGGCCGGTATCGTTCTCAATCGCAACAATATTCCCGGTGACCGCAGTGCGCTCAATCCATTCGGTATACGCATCGGCACAGTCTGGATCAGCCAGCGCGGTTTTGGCGATGAGGAGGTTGACTTACTTGCAGAAGCGATTGCCACTGTCCTCAAGGGATGCACGCCGTTTTATTATCGCGGATCGGCAGGTAAGTTGTTCCGGGCCAAAGTTGATCCGGCAGCATTGCAACACGCACGCGACGTCGTGCACAAACTGACAAAACGGATAGCCAGACAAGAACCGTCGGGTATCATGCGCAAATTTATTGACGCAACCGAGCGCCTGCTCGATCAATTGGAAACAACTGTTGCCGTGCGCGGCGCGGAAGCACAGGAATTTCTCAACTACGCCTTGAGCGGCGATTTGTGGACTTTAGCGATAGGCGAAGCGGTGACGATGCGTGCTGTGACACCGGGCATTACCGTAGATGTAGTCGTTGAATGCACTGGCGAACACCACTACAACTTGCACTGCGACAACGCTGAGCAGGCTGCCATGCTGGCACAATGGTTGTCCGATCTGTCTGACGGCTATGTCGATTTTGGCTCTCTGCATGCCAAGCTGCCCGGCCCGATTGTTGTACAGACGATTGCTACGAACCAACCGCATTCGGCCGAATCGACACAGAGCGAAGCACACACCAAGCCGTTCTGCATCGGCCAGGACATGGCCGCACAGGAAAATGCACTACCTGCCTTCGTCTTTGAACCCAATGACAACAATGTGCTCCGTGAAACGGCATTGCACGACACACATGTGGCAATGGGGGCAAAAATGGTGCCATTTGGTGGTTGGGATATGCCCGTCTGGTATACATCAGTCAGCGATGAACATGCAGCAGTGCGCCAGACGGCCGGGCTTTTCGATGTAACCCATATGGGTGTGTTTGAAGTGAGTGGGCCGGGTTCGGCCGAATTTCTGCACACCGTCACCACCAATGATGTTCACGAACTGCCTATCAACCGGTCTCACTACACCTATCTGCTCGATCCCGACGGCAATGTCATCGACGACCTGCTTATCTACCGTCAAGATGACGAACACTTCATGCTCGTTGTCAACGCCAGTAACAACGACAAAGATTGGGCGTGGCTCAACGCAGTCAATGACCGGTCGGTACGCATCGACAATGACCGCCCGTGGGTACACATTCAGACACCAGTAACGTTGCGCGATCTGCGCGATCCACAACACGGCAACGATTGTCGCGTCGACATCGCTTTGCAAGGGCCAAAATCGCGCGATATTTTGCTGGCAATGACCAACGACGACAAACTGGCGGCACAATTGCGCAAACTGCCGTGGGCCGGATTGACGCGCGGTAATCTGGCTGGTTTTGATGTGATCATCTCGCGTACCGGCTACACAGGCGAACGCGTCGCCTATGAATTGTTCGTCAATCCGGCGCATGCCATTGGCTTTTGGCAGGCGTTGCTGCAAGCAGGTGAGCCGTTCGGCATCAAACCGTGTGGTTTGGCAGCGCGAGACAGTACACGCACGGAAGCCGGGCTGCCGCTACACGGTCACGAGTTGGCCGGCCCGCTTGAACTCAAGCCAAATGAAGCCGGGTTTGTGTCGTTCGTCAAGTTGTCGAAACCGTTCTTCATCGGCCGAAATGCCTATCTCGACACGTTCCTCAACCAGGAACGTACTGTCGTCCGCTTCCGCATGAATGACAAAAGCGTGCGTCGTCCGGAATTGGGCGACCCGATATTGGACAAGCGCGGTAAAGTTGTCGGCATTGTCACCAGTTGTGCTATCGACAGCGACGGCTACTTGCTCGGACAAGCGGTCGTGCCGCAGGAGCTGCGGCGCACAGGCACAGTCATCGATATTTATCAGACTGGCGGCGGCAGTCGCGGATTGCGCGTACCCAATGACATCAGCCTTGGCGCACGGCTGCCGCGGCCAGACAGTGCGACTGTGTTGTCGCGTTTTCCTGCACGCAATTAATGCTTCGGTATTGCGTCTAGCAGACGCATTTACACTGACGTACACGACGCATTGGGGCACACACGCGAGGCGGAGGGAGAGCGGCAGAGCGAACAAATCGTTTCTCCTTGCTTTTGCGTTGAGTTTTATCTGTTTGGTCAATGTACCCGGAAACCATTATGACAAGTCACGTTAATGTGGATCGTATGGTTGAGTTTCTCGTCGAATTGCTGCAAACGCCCAGTCCCACAGGTGATACAGAGCAAGCGATGAGAATTATTCAAAACGCATTTGCACCGTTTCCGTTTACCATGGAAATGACACCCAAAGGGATGTTAATCGGCCGATTTAAGGGTGAACGCGCTGACGCACCGCGAGCATTGACCGCACATGTCGATACGCTCGGTGCAATGGTGCAGCGCATCAAGAAAAATGGACGGCTGCTTGTCACACAACTAGGTGGCTGGGTGTGGAGTTCAGTGGAAGGTGAAAACGTTACGGTGTTCGCCAGCAACGGCGAATGGTATCGGGGCACATTTATGCCAGTTGCATCGTCGATTCACGCGCACGAACATGCCGAGAGCGCTGCGAAACGTTCGGCCGAAACGATGGAAGTGCGGCTCGATGCACATACCGATTCGGCCGAAGCAACTCGCGAACTCGGCATCCGTGTCGGCGATATGATTGTGTTCGACCCACGCGTAGAACTGACGCCAACCGGTTTCATCAAGTCACGACACCTCGACGACAAAGCGAGCATCGCCACAATTTATGGTGCGGTTGCCGCACTTGTCAGTGAAGGACGACGACCGTATCAAGATACGCTGATCCACATTGCCAACTATGAAGAAGTTGGGCACGGCGCTGCAGCAGGCATTTCGGCCGATATCGTCGAGCTTGTTTCGGTCGACATGGCCGTCGTTGCACACGATCAGCAATCAAACGAATACAGTGTAACCATCTGCGCCAAAGACACCCGAGGGCCATACGACCTCGGGCTAAGGCGCAAATTGGAGCGGCTGGCTGAAGCAGCAAAGCTGAGATGGGTAACCGATGTCTATCCGTATTATGGTTCGGACGGCGAAGCGTTCTGGCGAGCCGGTGGCGATGTCGCGGTCGGGCTGCTCGGACCGGGTGTAGACGCATCGCACCATTATGAACGCACTCATCGGGATGCGCTGCGCAATTCGGCCGAATTGATCAGGGCCTACATGCTGTCACCATAGGCCGGAATATCTCAATCACATTGGAATTAACGGTCTCATTTGCAACGCTGTTGCCACCAAACTGCGTTTATGATACGATTTTGAACTACTATGGCGGGTGTGGTGTAGGGGTTAACACGTCTGGTTGTGGCCCAGAAGATCGTGGGTTCAAATCCCACCACTCGCCCTCAGGGCTTGCACATCAGTGCAGGCCCATTTTCTTTCCCGCAATGCAATGGAACTATTGTGAATACAATATGAATCAGGGTTGCGAATTACGACCGTTGCCTCTATAATTACGTATTCGCTTATATTATTGAACAATTAGGTTTAATCGGCGAAAATTTGACATTGAGTGGGTGGGTAAGACGGTGAGAAATTGCAGAGCGTTGGCTGATCGGCCGAACGCTCTTTTTGCGTGTCTGACGGTGTTTAGGGTGGTTCCAACACGATTCTGATAACAATACCGTTGGGAATGCAATTCTGCGCCTCGCAGCAACCGAATTCAACACCCCGAAAAGTATTTGTGACATTGCGCTATCCACGCATTTTGGGAGGTCACCTCTGTGGAAACATCAGATTTCCGTTCCTTACGCATTAGCCTGGCATCACCTGAACAGATTCGGTCCTGGTCCTACGGTGAAGTCACTAAACCTGAAACCATCAACTATCGGCGTCTACGCCCGGAAAAAGACGGCCTCTTTTGCGAGGCTATCTTTGGCCCGACACGGGACTGGCAATGTTATTGCGGTAAATACAAGAATATCCGCTACAAAGGAATTGTTTGTGACAAATGTGGTGTGGAAGTCACTCGCAGTTCAGTGCGGCGCGAGCGTCTGGGCCACATTGAACTCGCTGCACCGGTAGCGCACATTTGGTACACGCGCCGTGTGCCCAGCTATTTGGGACTGCTGCTCAATATATCCCGCCGCAACCTCGACAGGGTGCTCTATTTCGCGCAATATGTCGTAACAAATGTCGATGATGAGTCACGCAAACGTGCGTTAAAGCGTCTGGAAAGTGAATTGGCCGCGGCCGAATTGAAGATCGAAGAAGAGATTCAGGCTGAAAGTGAAACTGCATCGGCCGAAGCGCAAGAGCGACTGGATGAGATGCGTGCGACACTGGAAGCATTGCCACAGACGTATGACGACAAGCTTTCGGCCGAAACCGAGCGCTTTGTTCTGGAAGCCCAACGCCTCAACCAACGCCTTGACAACGCCATGAATCAAGTGGCTGACACAAACTACACCATCGGTGACGTCATCATCGTCAATGAAGGTGAAACGATTGGCCGCGCACATGTCACATTGATCCAGGAAACAACCACGGAGCGCATCAGCCAGGCTGAAACTGAGATGCGTGAAGACCTGGAAAGCCATACAGCCACCCTCACGCGCGAAATCAACGAACTGAGCGCAGAGATTGGCACTGTTTCCCAGGAAGTACGCGACCGCTACGGCACACGCATGGCTCGCCTGCGTGAGCAAGCACAGCTCAGCCGCGAACAGCTCGAAAGTCTCGCGCAAGGTATATTCCTCAACGAGACAGAATACCGCGAATACAAAAGCAAATTTGGTAATGTTTTCCGCGCCGGGATGGGTGCAGAAGCGTTTTACGACATTCTCAAAGACATGGATCTCGACGGCCTTGCGCGTGACTTGTGGCGCGAAGTGCGTACGACACGCTCCAAACAAGCTGCCAAACGGGCCACGAAACGTCTCGGCGTGGTTGAAGATTTGCGCAAGAGTGGGAATCGGCCGGAATGGATGATTCTGACTGTTTTGCCGGTTATTCCACCTGATTTACGCCCGATGGTGCAGTTGGACGGCGGACGTTTCGCTACGTCAGACCTGAACGACTTGTACCGACGTGTCATCAACCGCAACAACCGTCTCAAGCGACTGCTTGATCTAGGCGCGCCGGACGTGATCATCCGCAATGAAAAGCGCATGCTGCAAGAAGCAGTCGACAGCCTGATCGACAACAGCCAACGCGGTAAGGCGCTCAGTCGTCGCGGTCGCCGTGAACTGAAGTCACTGTCCGACATGCTCAAAGGTAAGAAAGGCCGTTTCCGTCGCAATCTGCTCGGAAAGCGTGTTGACTACTCTGGACGCTCGGTGATCGTCGTCGGTGCCGATCTCAAGATGGGGGAATGTGGTCTGCCCAAAACGATGGGACTGGAATTGTTCCGCCCGTTTGTGATCAGTAAACTCATCACGGATGGTTATGCGAGCAATGTGAAAGGTGCCAAGCGCGTCATTGAGCGCCAAGGGCCGGAAGTATGGGAAGCGCTGGAAGAAGTGACACAGGATCGGCCGATTTTGCTCAATCGTGCTCCCACCCTACACCGCCTCGGCATCCAGGCATTTATGCCCAAGATGGTCGAAGGCAAAGCGATTAAACTGCATCCGCTTGTTTGCGCCGCATTCAACGCCGACTTCGACGGCGACCAAATGGCGGTTCACGTACCGCTTTCGCAGAGCGCCGTCAACGAAGCAAAGAGTTTGATGCTCGCCACCAATAACCTGCTTAAGCCTGCCGACGGTCGGCCGATTATCGGTCCGTCCAAAGACATGGTGCTGGGTGTGTACTATATGACACTCATCAAAGACGGCATGAAGGGTGAAGGCATGGTATTCAGTTCGTTGGACGAAGTCGTTCTGGCACACGAACTGGGCTATGTGCATCTTCACGCGAAGATCAAAGTGCACACAGACACCTATTATGATGATACTGAAGGTCGGCAGATGCAGGAAAATCATGAAGTGCGTTCTGCCATTCTCGAGACTACGCCCGGACGCGTGATCTTCAATTTGGCGCTGCCGGAAGGTGTCCGCTTTGTCAATCGACTGCTGGATAAAGGTGGCGTCAACGACTTGATCGACAGTGTTCACCGTGTCATTGGACCAGAAGCAACCATTCAGATGGCTGACAGCATCAAGAATATCGGTTTCAAATACGCGACGCGATCTGGTGTTACTATCGCTGTCTCCGACCTGAACGTACCGGAACTTCGCATGGATATTCTGGACACAGCACAAAAGAAGGTCGATACTATCGACCGCAACTTCCGTCGGGGACTACTGACCGAAGATGAGCAATATCAGCGCACAGTCGATACGTGGAATCTGGCTAAGGAAGACGTCGAGCAAGCTGTACGCGACGTGATGAATCCCGGCAGCCCGATCAGTATCATGGCGCTGTCTGGTTCAACCAAGGGTGGCTTTGGCCCCATCACGCAGTTGGCCGGGATGCGCGGCATGATGGCAGATCCGCAAGGCCGGATTATTCCAGTGCCGATCAAGTCTAACTTCCGCGACGGTTTGTCGGCTCAGGAATACTTTATCTCGACGCATGGATCGCGCAAGGGCCTGGCCGATACAGCATTGCGTACTGCTGATGCTGGTTATCTGACGCGACGTTTAGTCGATGTCGCGCAAGATGTCATTGTACGCTCTTTCGATTGCGGCACGGAAAAGGGTATCGTGATCAAACGGGCTGACAATTTCGGTAAACAGACGCTGCTGGAGCGGATTTTCGGCCGATTTGCCGCTGAGAACATCACCGATCCGGAAACCGGCGAAATCCTTGTCGAAAAAGGTACCATGATTTCCGAGCGCGTTGCACGTATCGTCGATCAGTCAGATATGGACAACATCTTTGTCTATTCTCCGATGACCTGCGAAATGCGCCAGGGCATCTGCTCCAAATGCTACGGCATGGACCTGGCAACCGGCCAACCGGCCGCGATGGGTGTGGCCGTCGGTATCATTGCCGCTCAATCAATCGGTGAGCCGGGTACACAATTAACCCTGCGCACGTTCCATACCGGCGGTACGGCTTCCGCAGGTGGTGACATCACAACGGGTTTACCACGCGTGGAAGAGCTATTCGAAGCACGACAAAGCCCCAAAGGTGAAGCCGTCATCACCGAAATCGGCGGTGTTGTATCTACCTATATTGCCGATGGTGTGCGACATGTAGTCATTACTGATCGTCAGATGCTGGAAGATGAATACCTTCTGTCGGAAGCCTGGCAAATCGTGGTCGAAGACGGACAGGTTCTTGAAAAAGGCGATATCGTCGCTCAAAAAGATGACGAAGTAGTCACGGCGCAGAATCGTGGACGGGTCAAACGTGATGAGAACGGCGTCAAGGTTTCATGGGAACACATCGACGAGCGTGACTACGAAATCCCGGCCGGCATGCGCGTTTTACCCAATGAAGGCGATTCGATCAATGCAGGTGACCAACTCACCGAAGGATCCAAGAACCCGCATCAAATTCTGGAAATCCAGGGTTCCGACGCAGTCACGCAGTACCTGTTGCGCGAAATTCAGAAAGTGTATCGGCCACAAGGGCAAAACATCAACGACAAACATTTCGAGACGATCATACGCAAGATGTTGAGCAAGGTCATTGTGACAAGTTCCGGCGACACCGAAATGTTACCCGGCGAGTTGATCGAAACCTACATCTTCCAGGAAACAAATGCCGAGGTAGAAGAGGAAGGTGGTCAACCGGCCGAAGCAGATCCGGTCTTGCTGGGCATTACGAAAGCATCGTTGAGCACTGATAGTTTCTTGTCAGCCAGTTCATTCCAGCACACGATCAAAGTACTTGCCGGCGCAGCGATTGCCGGTAAACAGGATGAGCTGTCTGGTCTCAAAGAAAACGTCATTATAGGCAAGCTGATTCCGGCCGGCACGGGATTCCGTTCTGACCTGTTGGAAGAGGTTGAGGAAGAAATTGAAGAAGAAGAGGTTGAAGATATCGACTTCTCAACTCTTTTGATCGATGACAACACAGATGAAGCGTTACTGGAAGCAATTGCACGTGCGGCGGCTGACAAAGATCGTTCGCATGGTCTGACTCCGCCAACTGAATAAACGGTAGATTTCCGGGTTCAACAAATTGAAAGCGGCAGCCACTTGGCTGCCGCTTTTGCTATCGTGCTCGTGCCACTTCTATTACAATGACAGTGAGCAGCTCAACTCACGACTGACGATTTAGCAGCATGTCGACAAGGCTGCGCAATGCAATACCAGCGTCTCCAATTGGCTGTGCCGCCTCAAGGTGAGCCAAAGCTGATTCAGAATATGCCGCTGCACGTTCTTGAGCATAGGCTAAGGCGTCAGTATCTTCTAGCAGTTGAACGGTTTGCTCGACAAAACCAGGTGTTTCGGCCGATTTTGTATACAGTTCGCGCAAAGCGCCACTTTGGTTAAGACCGTATAGAATGGGCAATGTCTTCTTCTTCGTGAGGATGTCGGATTCGGCCGATTTACCAATCTTCGCTTCATCACCCCAAATGCCGAGAATATCATCCATCACCTGAAACGCTAAACCCAATTGCAGACCAAGCGCAGTATAATGTGCAATCTTATCCGCAGCAGAACCCGCAATAAGTGCGCCTAACTCAGTGGACAACGACAGCAACACGGCCGTTTTTCCACGAATCATGGCAATATATTCGTCAACCGACACCAAGTCGCGAGTCTCGAATACCATATCAGCGTACTGGCCTTGCGTCAATGCAATGCAAGTTTCGTCAAAACGGCGCATCGCAGTGACGACAGTAGCAGGTGCAATTCCCAAATCGAGCAACCGCCCAATCGCTAGGTGTGAATAGGCATACATGGCATCACCGGTGTTGATCGCTTGAGGCATACCCCAAATAGCCCACACTGTCTTGCGGCCGCGACGCGTCGGGCTACGGTCTTCAATATCATCGTGGACAAGTGAGAAATTGTGGAGTATTTCGATGGCGGCAGCAACCGGCACAGCCTGGCGCCAATTACCGCCTGCGGCTTCGCAAGCCAATAAACAAACCAATGGGCGTATCCGCTTACCGGTTTCACTTAGTGCCGGTTTGAATTCAGCGTCAACCCACCCCATGTGATAGTGGATCATTCCGTTAAGTGACGTTGTTTCGGCCGAATTGTTCAGCTCGAGTACGGAACGCATTTCATCTTCTACAGCTGCAATCATCAACTGCGCACGCTGCTTGAGCAAATCATTCATGACAAATATGTCCTATCGACTTCATTGACTGGAGTTACGTCTGCGTTCAAAGTCAGAACTGCGTGTAGAGTGGTGTTACCGACAGCGCATCCAGGTCTGCTGCACCGACACAAAACATCGCTACACGCAATTCATCAGTAATCATACCGGCCAATTCTACAACCCCAGCCACGCCGTCGCTGTCAGCTGCACGCAAAAATTCGCCGGCCAGCCCACCCAACTGCGCGCCCAGTGCAATACATTTCGCGATTTCAATACCGGTTTTTAGTCCGCCGCTGGCAATAATGGGCAAGTCAGGGGCTGCGTCACGGCAATAGCGAATAGATGCAGCAGTGGGAATGCCCCAATCGACAAATGCACCCGCGACACGTGCCAGGCGTGGTGTCGGAGCGCGGTACATTTCTACCTGGCTCCAGGAAGTGCCACCCGCCCCAGCCACATCAATTGCGGCTACACCTGCTGCCGCAAGCCGACGCGCATCTTCGGCCGAAAATCCCCAACCGACCTCTTTGGCAATCACCGGGACAGGCAAAGCACGGCAAATCGCTTCGATTTTCGTCAGCAAATTGGCAAAATTGCCATCCCCTTCCGGCTGCACCGCTTCCTGCAACGCGTTAAAATGCAAGATCAAGGCATCGGCCTCAATCATGTCCACAGCACGTTGACATTCACCAAGACCATATCCGTAATTCAACTGCACCACACCCAGATTGGCAAACAACACAATATCAGGCGCTACATCGCGCACCTGATAAGTGGCTTCCAGAGACGCATCTTCAATAGCCGCCCGCATAGAGCCAAGACCCATTGCCATACCAACTTCTTGTGCGCCTGCGGCAAGAATGCGATTGATCGTGCGTGCCCGTTCTGTGCCACCTGTCATTGAGGAGATCAAAAGCGGAGTTGCCAGTCGTTTGCCAAACCATTCGGCCGAAGTGTCAATTGCGTCCAAATCAATCTCAGGTACAGCCGTATGCATAAAAAAGTATTGTTCAAGCCCGTTTGTGAGCAGCTTGAACGCAACATCTTCTTCCAGATTGATGCGAATATGATCAGCTTTGCGACGTTCGTGGATTTGGGGTGAATCGTGAGATTGAGAACGTGTCATGCACTCTCCAGAAAATCGTTTTCGGCGCCTTCACGTCGCCAACCCTGCGAGTATACTATGGAGATTATCGAATTGCGAGTCAAGGCAGCATTGGCATTGAAGCCTCGTAGATAACGGTTACAATTACGCTGCTTAACTGGTGAATTTCAGAACACTACATTTTCATTGTAAACTAAACAGCTATTCACCCGCCATCTATAAGAGCTTCATATCCTGCGGAGAAGATATTATGCGTATTTTGATTACCGGCGCTGCCGGTTTTGTCGGGTCACATCTCAGTGATCGCTTCTTGGCTGAAGGCCATGAGGTCATTGGCATGGACAACCTCATTACGGGCAGTATGAACAATATTGCCCATCTATTCGGGCACAAACGCTTCAGTTTTGTCAAACACAATGTCTATCACTACATCTACGTGGATGGGCCGCTCGATGCTGTGCTCCATTTTGCGTCGCCGGCAAGCCCTAATGACTATCTGGAACACCCCATCCCGACATTAAAAGTAGGCTCAATCGGTACGATGAACACGCTGGGTCTCGCCAAGGCAAAAGGAGCGCGTTACTTACTTGCCTCCACATCAGAGGTGTATGGTGATCCACAGATTAATCCGCAACCGGAAACGTATTGGGGACATGTCAATCCAATTGGACCGCGTGGCGTTTACGATGAAGCCAAGCGATTTGCGGAAGCGATGACGCTGGCTTACCATCGCTATCATGGGGTCGATACGCGTATCGTACGTATTTTCAACACCTATGGACCACGGATGCGCCTGCACGATGGGCGTGTCGTACCTAACTTCATTTATCAGGCATTGACCGGTCAGCCTTTGACGGTGTACATGGACGGTAAGCAAACCCGATCATTCCAGTATGTCAGTGACCTTGTTGAAGGCATCCATCGCCTGTTGCATTCAGATGAAGTGCTGCCGGTGAATATTGGCAATCCGGCGGAAATGACTATTCTGGAGTTTGCTGAAGCGGTAGTCGAGTTAACAAACAGTCAATCAGAGATCGTGTTTGTGCAGCCGGATGATGAGCGCATTACGGATGATCCCAAGGTGCGTCAACCGGACATTACAAAAGCGCGACAAATTCTCGGCTGGGAACCACAGGTGACTTTGTCAGATGGTCTGGCACAGACAATCGCCTATTTTCGTGATAAAGTGTAGCCAACCTAAGGGTCGATGCAGCGTATGACGCTTTCTGTACAGAGTGACGTTTGGCGTGTCTGGGCATGGGGCGCTGTTGTCCTGGTTTGTGGGCTGGCCGTTGCGTTGCTGCCGGCGGCTGTCGCTGGGGTTTTGGTGGGCGGTGTTGCAGCGGTATTGGCGATAACTATTCGGCCGATAATCGGCCTAGCAATCGCCTTGTTTGTCGGCCCGTTTGGCGCATGGGAGGCGGTTTTTGTCGGCGGTGTTTTCGGCCGATTTTCCTCCGGCCAAATCGTCTTTTTCCTTGCACTGGCTGCCTGGCTGATCCAAATGCTGGCCGACCGCGAACTGCATATACCACGAACAACGTTCAATTTACCTTTGCTGCTCTTCATCACCGTCATGGCGTTGACATTGTGGCAAACGACGTCCACCTGGGACGGGTTGAAGGAGATCGGCAAATGGGTGGAAATCACGCTGATCATGTGGTTGGTCATCGCTTCCGGTGAACGTTTGGTAGAGAAGAAGGGAGATTCGGCCGAAACGCGACTTGAAAAAACCGAGTTTTTGACAAGAACCCGGTTTCTGAGATTTCTCGTGCTCATCTTACTGCTCGGCGCCGTGCTTCAGGCGCTGCTCGGCATCTGGCAATACGCCTTGCGCGGCGACGGCCCAGAACACTTCCTGATCAGTGAGGGGTTGTACCGGGCGTCCGGCACATTTCAGCAACCCAATCCGTACGGCGGCTACATCAGCATGATGCTGACGGTGGCCAGCGGCGCGGCGCTGGGCTTGTTGATTGCGCTATGGCACCAATGGCAACACAAGCAAGATCTGCGCCGTATAGACGCCGTCACATGGCTTTGGCTCAGCTTTCTCGTCGTGGCTGTATGTTTATTGTTGGGTGCCTTGCTCAGTTCGTGGAGTCGCGGTGCCTGGATCAATTTCGCTGCCGGCATGGTTGTACTGGCATTCTTCCTGCCACGCAAACGACGTTACGGTGTTCTCCTCGTCCTGGCCGGCGGCTTCGCTTTCGTGGCAGCATGGCAGCTAGACATTATTCCCGCTTCGATCTGGGCGCGGCTGACCGGCTTTCTCGGCGACTTGCAACTGGCCGACGTGCGCGGCGTCGATATCAATGACGCCAATTTCGCCGTCATCGAGCGGCTGGCACATTGGCAAACGGCATTGGGTATGGCCCGCGAGGAACTATGGCTCGGCGTCGGTTTCGGCAATTACGAAGCCGTCTACTCACAATTTGCCTTGGTCAACTGGCCGCTGGCGCTCGGCCATGCGCACAACTACTATCTCAACCTGCTGGCCGAAACCGGTATTGTCGGATTGCTTGCCTACATCGGACTATGGCTCGTCATTGTATGGCAAACAGTGCGTCTGCTGGCATTGCGCTCGTGGGAGGCACGCGGCATTGCGCTAGGTTTACTGGGTGCCTGGGTGGGCATGGCTGTGCACCACTTTCTGGACAACTTATATGTCAACAACCTGTATCTACAGTTGGGAACAATGCTGGGTATCGTAATTGTACTGCAACGCTTGATGCAGGCTGAACCTAGCAAGAGGACTTAGCATGAGCGACCCTACTTTTCGCGTGCAGCAAATTGACCACGTAGAGCTATTTGTCCCGGATCAACATGAAGCGGCACACTGGTACAGGCATGTTCTGGGTCTGGAAATCTTGCCGCAGCATGAGCATTGGGCAAGCGATGGCGGCCCGTTGATGATCTCAAGCGACGAAGGGTCTACAATGTTGGCTTTGTTCGTTGGTGAACCACGCGGTATGCAGCCGACGGCGGGTTTTCACCGCGTGGCATTTCGTGTCGATGGGCCGACGTTCATGCAGTTTATCGGCCGATTATCTGCCCTTCAATTGACCGGCGAACACGGTAAACAGGTATCGGCCGATGACATAGCCGACCACGAGCAAGCATATTCGATCTACTTTTGCGACCCATATGGTCACCGTTTCGAGATCACAACGTACGAGTATGATTTTGTCACACAAGCACGCAGACGATAAACTGGTGACAATGGTGAAGAGCAGACAATGGCAATGATTACAACAGTGGCAACACGGGTTGGCGTCAACCCCAAAGAGTTAACGCGATTTCTAAAATTTCTCGTCGTCGGCGTGATTGGCGCTGTCGTCGATTTTGGCACTTACAATCTGCTCATCGGACCACTTAGCCGTAGCGATGTGCCTGCAAATGTGATCGCCTGGTTTGAGCCTGTGGCAACATTAACACCGGAACAAGTCGTCGCCATCATCGCAGGCACAATCTCATTCGTACTGGCTGTCATCAGCAATTTTATCTGGAATCGTTATTGGACATACCCCGATTCGCGCTCAAAGAGCTTACCGCGCCAATTTGCGCAATTCTTTCTGGTCAACATCAGTGCTATCTTCATTCGCTTACCCATCCTGGCACTTACAGTAAACTTTTTTTCGCGCACAGCAGCGACGTTGTTTCCGTCCCTTTCGGAACCTGTCGCCGTGCGCCTGGGGAAAAATCTAGCGCTCGCTCTGGCTGTTGGCATTGCGTTGTTCTGGAACTTTTTCATCAACCGATACTGGACTTATAGCGACGTGGATTGAGCGTGGCACGAGGCAATCAACCGGCGCGCATCGGCATCGATGTAACAGCGGCCATTTTACAGGGTGCAGGAATCGGCCGTTACACACGCGAATTGATCCACGCCCTCACCGCCATTGATCAACACAACCAATATCGCTTGTTTGCAGCTAAGGTATCGGCCGATACGCCAATTACCACTTCCCTGCCCGACACAGACAATACACTCTTTCGGCCTGCTCCAATCGGCGAACGCTGGCTTTACCGATTATGGTACCGGGCACGTTTACCCCTGGCCGTACAGTGGGTAACAGGCGGATTGGATCTTTTTCATTCACCTGATTTTGTGCTGCCGCCGGTACGCGGCAAAATTCCCACGCTGCTGACTGTGCACGATTTATCATTCGTTCACTATGCGAATACATTTGACAAGCGGCTCGTCGATTATCTCAACCGCGTTGTGCCGTGGTCAGTTAACCGGGCAACACACGTACTGGCCGATTCAGAAGCAACCAAAGCTGACCTGACGACCCTGTGGGATGTCGATCCGGCAAAGGTGACGGTCTTGTACAGCGGCGTGGATGAACGGTTTCGGCCGATTACGGCACCAAACCAGCTACAAGCAATGCGGCAGCGCTACGCAATCGGCGACAAGCCGTATTTACTCTGCGTCGGCACCGTCCAGCCGCGAAAAAATTACCAGATGCTCATTCGCGCATTTGCCGGCATTGCCCGTGACTGGCCCCACAACCTCATCTTTGCGGGTGGCAAAGGCTGGTTATTCGACGACATTTTCGCCGAAGTAACGCAACAGGGATTGGAAAACCGCGTTCAGTTTATCGGTTTTGTCGATGAAACTGATCTGCCGGCTCTGTACAGCGATGCAACACTATTTCTGTTTCCCAGTCTTTACGAAGGATTCGGCCTGCCGCTGCTCGAAGCTATGGCTTGTGGCGTACCGGTCATTTCTTCCAATGCATCCTGCCTGCCCGAGGTTGTCGGCGATGCCGGCATTTTGCTCTCACCACACGACCCGGAAGCATGGCGTGCAACCATCCATCGCCTGCTGCTGAACACACCGCGTCGCGTCGCCCTTATTGGAGCCGGAGCCATGCAGGCACGCCGTTTTTCGTGGCGCAAATCAGCTTATCACTTGCTCAAGATTTACGACAAACTACTCCAGGGAGAATTGCAACATGGATGAGCGCATCACTAAAACGCCCGGCGAATCCCGTATCACATTGACGCAGTTAATGGGTCCGGCTGACGGTAATGTACGCGGGTACGTACACGGCGGTTTCCTGATGAAACTGTGCGACGAAGCCGGCGCGATGGCGGCAACCAAACACGCCCGCCGCCCCACGGTTACGGTCACCGTTGATCAGATGACCTTCCGCGCACCGGTACACATCGGTGATCTCGTTACAGTGAATGCGGTTGTGACCTGGGTCGGCCGAACTTCGATGGAAACGCGCGTCACGGTAACGGCCGAAAATGTCATGACCGGCGACATCGCCCACACCAACACGGCCTATATTGTCTACGTGGGCCTCGATCGCGTTGGACGACCTTCTACCGTGCCCAATTTGCAGCCGGAGACGGAGGAAGAGCAACGACTCTACGATGAGGCTGTTGAGCGTCAGGCGTTTCGACTGATGCTGCGTGAACAGGAAAAAGCGCAGCGCAAACCAGAGTCGACATGACCGACCATCGCAATCGGGCACCAGAAACGATCGTGCTGGCGCTGGGCGTTAGTGTAGTACTGGTCGGCTATCTCACAATCTGGCTTCCCAATCAAAATGCCGGGCTGAGCTTTATCGGTGTCGAACTAGGCGAATGGGTCAAATTTCTGCCGGAAGTGCGCAGCGGGCAAGTGAGTGCCAGTCGCAATTTCTTCTACATACCGCCAATCGCATTAGGCCTGATCATGGCGCTTTTCACCGCAATATGGCCGAACAATTGGCGCACATGGACGATGCGCGGGTTGGCAGTTGCCGTCAGTTTGCTGGCTTTTCCGGCAGTTGAAGCAATCCTGAACGAACCGACAACAGAGTGGCTATTGCGGTTGTCATGGATTGGATTGGTCGGCATTGCCGTGTTGGCTGCGCCGTTTTTGGGGCGTGTTCCACGGGGCGTCATGGGGAGCATCGTCGTGATCGCTGCGGTGGGCACGATTCTGCCGCTGTGGGCTTACTGGGAGCTTCGGCCGATAATCTCCAATTTGCTGCGATCTCCGGTGGGAATTGGCTTGGGCGTCTGGCTGAACACGCTGGGTTTTGCCCTGTTGGCCGCTGCAGGACTATACCAGCTACGCCGTTACGCACGGTCGTGAGTGTTTTTCGGCCGAAACTAAAAAGGTGCTGCACATGCAACACCTTTCTGCTTATCGCCAAGTTGTCAAACGACAATCAGCACCAACTTTTAGCCGGTGCCTGTACTATGATTGCGGCATACGCTCGACAATATACTCAACGGCCTGGCCGACAGTGGTAATTTTCTGCGCCTCTTCGTCAGAGATTTCGCTTTCAAATTCCTCTTCCATTGCCATAATCAATTCGACTAAATCCAATGAGTCCGCTTCTAAATCTTCACGGAAACGAGCTTCGTCTACCACCCTGCTTTCATCGACGCCCAACAATTCGACAACTATCTTTGTAATAGCCTCGCGCACTTCATTTACTATACTTTCATCCATCGTATTTCTCCTGCAAAAAAAGCTTTCAACCCGTCTAATTGTAGATTTATTAGTTCTAATGTCAAGTAACGATACCATCAGATCGCTGTTTTTCAACAATCAATTGTTGCATACACGCCTGACCACAAGAAACAACCCGAATTCGGCCGAATAGTTACGTTGGCTGTCCTGCACCGCCTGGCGGCGCACCGGGTCGCTGCAACCACACTGCCACGCCCAGCATCAGATAAAAAACATAGGCCAGATCAACCAGAAAAAACATGTGGTCGACGAGACCATGCACCACCATCGCGCCAAATGCCGCGATAAGGCCAACCGCAACGGGACGCCATTCTGCGCTAATCCGGAACGGCAACAGCAGCACAATTCGTCCCAACGTGAACAGCAGCCACAGTCCGGCAAGAAGACCGAAGATGCCCAGCCGCGTGCCGAAATCAAGCAAAAAATTGTGCGGATGACTCAGATTAGGTTCGCGCCACGCTTCGGCAAAAATGTAACGACCTCGATACGCGGTGAGGAAGTTGTCCAGGCCAACACCACTCCAGAAATTATCGCGGAACATATTGATACCGGCACGCCACAAATTGAAACGCAGCAGGCTCGTTTCTCCGAGCAAGTCAAATCGCGAGGCCAGCGGCGGCAGACGCAGCAACGCCACTAAACTCAAACCACCTACCACGACAAACAGAAGTAGCCACGGCCAGATTCGTCGCTGGTTAACGCGCTGCCAGTAAACAAATACGATCAACGCGCCGACTGGAAACGCCAGCAGCAAGCCGCCTTTGCTGAATGTCAGCATCCCGGCCAATCCGATGGGCAGCAAAGCCACGGCGTATAGACGGCGTCGCCACACAGCGGCTGAATGGCCGAGCAGCAGCATCGCCAGCAACACGGGCAGTATTCGGCCGAAATACAGCGCGACATTGTTCGGTGAGCCGTAGACCGAACGCAGGCGAAATAAACCGCCTTCGGCCGTAATCCGATCGCTGCCGAGACCGTATTCACCGAGGCCAATCAAGGAAACGAGAACAGCACCAAGTACCCAGGCACCCAACACAACCCACATCTCGTCCGGCGTCGGCCGAATCCAGCGTAGCAGAGCGTATAACAGTGCCGCACCGACGATCACGGTGCGCCATTCGCGTAGCGCCGGATCAAGCCGTGCTGTGAAAAACAGCGATGCCGTAGCGACCAGAGTAAACAGGATGACGGCATAATCAGCGCCAATCAAGCGGCGACGCAGCGGCTTTTCGGCCGAAAGTGAACGCCGTTTTGCTATCGCCGTTGCCTGCGCCAGCAAAAATCCGGCCAATGCTGCCCAGGTAAACAGCTCAACCGGCGAAAATCGATAACTGAATACCGGCTTAAGTAAATCGAGTGCATAAAACGGCATCGTCAGCGCAATCAATGCCAATCCCCACGCCGGCCGAAAACTGAGCAGAATAACGAGAACGACCAGCGCTGCCATGGTGATGAAAAATGTCGGGGTCACATAAAATACAGCCGCCGTTGCGACGACCGCCGCCAGTTGTGTTCCGTCTCCCAGACGGCGATACGCACCCGCTGCCTGTTGACCCCAGGTCAACCAGCCTGTAAGCGACACAACAGCCGCAACGGCGCCGACGAGCACCAATTGCGTCCGGCTGTGCAGTCGGTTGTACCCGGCATGGAAACGCGTACCTGCCGCACCCCAATCAGCATGCCGTGCATCGCGCCAGGCCAAACCCAGCAACGCCATGGCAAGTGCGCCAAGCAGCAGCAAAGCGCGATGTAACGATGTCGTCGGCGGGTTGTACGCAACGCTAAAACCGTTCAGCGCCCACTGCCCCCAACCACGCTCAGCCGTAATGGTGGCGACATGTTCTCCGGGAGGCAAATTGGCAGCGACCGGTTCAATGGTGATGTAATCTTCGGCCGGATCAGGTGCGTCGAGTACGAGCATTGCTCCGTATTCATCCGTTGGCAGCGCATTGGCAGGCTCACCGTCGACAGTGACATAGAAGCGGGCACGAAAATCGGCGCGGCGCACGCGCAAACCCAGATCGGTGCCCCAAAAGCGGAATTCTACGCTGTCGCGGGGTTGATCGCCTGTTTTTTCGCTGCTGTCGGCACCATAATCGGCCGAAAAACGCCAGTCGCCGCGATATTGCTGTGCCGGGTCTGCGTCTGAAGCCGGATGAAAACCTGGGTAGGCCACAGCAGCCGACGGCAACACCGCCTGCAGCGCATCGAGAATCGGCCGATTGGCAATGCTGAATCCCCAGCGCGGATCGTCGGCCGGCGCTGCCGGTTCCCAGTTTTCGAGAAACAGCGTTCCCATCCATGGCCACTCGGTCACTACGCGCTCCAATGCTGTGGCCGTCCATGCTGCCTGTGTCGCCTCATCAACCCGGCCCCAAAGAGATGGCGCACCTTGCCAATCGTCCGGCAATGCATTCCAACCCCAGTTGCCGGCCCACAGTGCCGTTGCTGCATCACCGTTGCGCTCCATAACCTCGCGCAACAGAACGGCACGACTGAAATTGAGTACGTCGTGATCAACGCGGCGGTCATCCGGGCCATAGTCAAAACCATATGGTTTGGCGGCGGCAACATCAAACGCATCGGCTGCACCAGCTTCGTACATGGCCTGGAGATAGCTCACATCGCTGAGATTGACACTGTTGGTTTCTGTTGTTGGAGCCAGTGGCGCTGCGACAATGGTTGCGGTCGCATCGGCCGAACGGATTGTCTCAGCAGTCGCGCTGAGCAACGCGGCATAGTCGTCGGCATTGACCTGCTCATTGCCCCAATGCGCCGCCAAATTTGGCTCATCCCACACAATGTAGTAATCGACAACATCACTGTAGCGTTGCGCAAATTCACCTGCCCAGTCGGCAAATGCAGCCGGATCAGCCGGTGGTGCGTAGTTGTTGGCCGGATCACCATCCAGCAACGGTACAATGTCGAGTCCGGCAGACGCAGCGGCATCGACAATGCGGTCAGCAACAGTCCAATCGAACTGATTCTCGCCCGAATAGTTAAACGATTGCTTGACTACAGTAAAACCGGCTTCCTCAACCGCCGCAAAGGTTTCCGCCAATTCATCTTCGCCGACTTGTGACAGGTAGACATTGACACCGAGCCGCGCAGCGGCGTGTGCTATCGGTTCCGGGTAATCGTCCGGGATGCCGCGCGTCAAAAACGCATGCCGCACGATCAACGCACCCATTGTTGCCAGCACAACGACGGCGAACGCGACAAAAACAAGCGCACGCACAGCCCGTCCGTCAAGCGTCCGCACTGTTTGCCGTGTCATCGGTTACGTAGAGATGGGGGTCAGCAACCGGCGTGTTGCACACCGGCTGCTCATAAACGGGAGCAAATTGATTCGGCCGAAATTAAGGCTGTGTTGCCCACAAGGCACGCAGTTCGGGAGAAAGCGCTTCGGCAATTTGGTGGTCGAGATCATCGTCAATATATTGTTTCAACGAGGTGAACACGGCAATCACTGCCAAACGCGCGCGATGCTTGTCACTGGCGCCAGCCCGCCGGGCTACCCGATGCTGAAAATCGACGGCACTCAGGTTTTTGTCACGGAAATGAAGCAGCCAGAAAACGCTTGTCAAATCATCGGCTAAAGGCTTCGGCAGCGCATTTGCCAATGCCTTCTTGCTCTTGCGATCCAGATTGACGCCAAGCATCTGCAACGTAGCCTGTGTCCAACGTTCGGCGTGTGCCGGGGAACGCATGGATCCGGCATTCCGGACATCATCATAAAAGGGTGTGAGATCAGCTGTCATACTCATGTTTCTCGTTGACGTATTCCCGTAAATTGCTATACTTATCCGTCGCACCCACTGAAGGAGTGCGGCTATTTTACAAGCGTGCATGATTATATCAGAAACAGGCAGGCGTCACAGTCTGGTATTGAGGATAGGCAAAGTATGACTGATTTAATATTGGTAGCAGAACCCAGAGATATTACGGGAAGTAAGGTTAAACAGCTTCGTCGGGAAGGCCAGGTTCCGGCTGTCTTGTACGGCGTGGGTGATCCGCAAAAAGTCAAGCTCGAAGGTCGCGTTCTCAACCGTGTGCTGAATAGAGCCGGCAGCAACGATTTGATCGATCTGCAAGTCGGAAACGGGCATCACCGTGTATTGGTACGTGACATTCAGCGTCATGTCACACGTGGTGATCTATTACACGTCGATTTTTACGAGGTCGATATGACGCAAACCATTTCGGCCGAAGCCGCTCTGGTTTTCGTCGGAACCGCACCGGTTACCGAAGAAAGCGAAGTCTCCGCTGCCATCAGCTTCCTCCGACACAGCGTCCAGATCGAATGTTTGCCCGACGCACTGGTCAGCGAAATCACCGTCGATATTTCCAGCATGGATTCACTCTCCTCAACCATCACAGTTGGCGACATTATCGCTCCTGAAGGTGTAACCATCACGGACAACGTGGAAGAAGTTGTTGTCAACGTCTATGTCGAACGTCTTGAGGAAGAGGAAGTCGAAGAAGAAGCAGAGGACGAATTCGAATTTGAAGAGCCGGAAGAAGAAGACGCTGTATAATGGTGCTTGCACCGACAGCAACATGATTTATTTGGATGACGAGATACATTTCGTAATTTGACTTCAAAAAGACCGGCTAAAACCGGTCTTTTTTATACCTCGCTGATAGCCCACTGCTGAAATACAGATAGTGTTCGCCATAGCAGGTCTCAAACGCTAAAATCTCCATTATGAAACGGTGGGTCTGGCCGACGTTGCTCGTATTGGTACTCGTCGTAGCCGCATGGCTGCGATTGACACATATCGACTGGGATGAATATCATCACTTTCATCCCGATGAACGCTATATCAGTTGGGTCGCCACGACGATTGAATGGCCTGACGACTTAGCGACCGGCTTGACTCCCAATCGCTCCTCATTCAATCCGTTCTACTGGCCTCCAGACGCATCAGGTGGTGGCGTGGGCGTCTTCCAGGATAGACCGCGCGATTTTGCCTACGGCCATCTATTTCTTTACCTGGGTGTCGCCGCCTCTGATCTGGTCAATCAAATCGGACCATCGCTCATCCCGTATCTGCCCGACAACTGGTTTCTCACAACCGACATCCTCAACGCTCGCCTCCAGGGACCATATGAGCATATTACCATCGTCGGCCGCGCTCTAGCGGCGATAATGGATTTGGGTACGATTGTCTTGCTTTACCTGCTCGGCAAACGTCTCTATCACCCGGCTGTCGGGTTATTAGCTGGCAGCTTCCTTGCGCTGAATGTCATGCACATTCAGTTGTCCCACTTTTTTACGTCAGATCCGTTCATGACATTTTTCGTCGTCCTAGCGTTGTTAGGCTTGGTCAGCGCCATTGATCGCCGTCTGTCCATGACACAACGTATCATATGGCTGCTGGTAGGTGCGGCAGCAGTTGGATTTGCTGTCGGCAACAAGTTTAGCGCGGTCATGCTGCTGCTGCCTTTAGCGCTCACTGTGTGGTGGATGGGTGCAGCCCGCAAACGGCAAGATGGCACAGACATAGAGTTACCGGGTCTCTCATTGTCCAAACGCGTGCTTATGCTTGTGCTAACAGGCGTTATTGCACTGGTAGCTTTCACTGTTACCAATCCCTTCGCCGTACTCGACAACACATGCTCGACCGATCTCGGTCTGATCGAGTTTGGACCGTTCCAATTGGAAAATTTGTCGACAGGATCGTGCTATTTTAAGAACGTCTTTACGCAGCAGCGCATGGTTAGCGGAGAATCAGATTTACCTTTTGTGCGCCAGTATGCCGGCACATTACCCTGGCTGTATCACATGGAAATGCAAATCAAATGGGGCATGGGGCCGGTTTTGGGTTTATTGGCGTTCCTGGGATTGGCATGGGCGATCTATCACGCTGTACGTGCATTGTGGCAAGATGACGGCTTTACCTGGAGCGTACCCCTGACAGCGCGACCTCATTGGGTAATATTAGCCTGGGTCGTGCCATTCTTCTTGACAACAGGCGGCTTCTACGTCAAGTTCATGCGCTATCTGCAGCCGATTGTGCCGTTCCTGATGCTGTATGCGGCTGCCATGTTATGGCAGATTAAGCGTCCTAAACTACGCGCTCTGGCAATTACAGCGTGCCTGTTGTTTACTGCACTGTACGCTTTGAGCTTTGTGAATATGTACAACACGCCGCATTCTTGGGTTGATGCATCTAAATGGATTTATCGCCATGTGGAACCGGGTGCGGTAATCCTGGGTGAATCCTGGGATGATCAGATGCCGATAGCTTTGGTGGTAGATGATCAGTATCGGACGGCAAACCAATATCAGATTGCGCAAACAACGTGGCTGCTGGGAACAGAAGACGGCGACAATGAGGCCAAAGTGATCCAAAACCTGGCGTCAATTGCTGCAGCTGACTTTGTGACGCTGGCGTCCAATCGTGTTTATGGTGTGGTGCCGCGTCAACCGGAGCGCTACCCTTACTCAAGCCAATTCTACGAGATGCTCTTCGACGGGAGTCTCGGCTACGATCTGGCGTATGTAACAAATCGCAGCCCCAATTTGGCCGGTATTCATTTGCAGCCAGATATGTTTACGTGGGCCGAGGTCGACGCACCACGCTTTGTTTCGGATTATTTTGAAGCTCAAGGTGGCGTCAACTGGGGGCGCGTAGATGAAAGCTTTACGGTCTATGATCAACCGCTCGTACTGATTTTTGAAAATAAGGACAGGCTTTCGGCCGAATCGATGCGGGCCCTGTTCGTCGATCCACCCGATTTCCCCGATCATGTTCAGGAGTAATCGCGCCTACTTGTTCATTACCGTCTTTATCGCCGGTATGACCACGTTGGCTGTTGAATTTACGACAAGCCGAATGTTGCAGACCGTGTACGGCACATCCAACATCGTCTGGGCCAACGTCATTGGCCTCGTCCTGCTATTTTTGACACTCGGTTACTTCATTGGTGGTCGGCTTGCAGATCGCTATCCCCAGCTATATGTCTTCTACAAATTGATCACGTTGGCCGGTTATTGCTGTGTGTTTTTTTTGCTGCTCACAAGCGTGTTACTGCGACAAGCAGCGGCTGCACTGGCAGCGGTCAATGCCGGTGCTGTGATTAGTTCATTGGTTGGCGTTACGCTGGCGTTGGCTGTCCCGGTGACATTACTGGGTTGCGTGTCGCCGTTTGCTGTGCGGCTGGCCGTGGATGATGTGGGAGAAGCTGGTCGGGTGAGCGGCCATGTCTATGCCCTGTCCACGCTGGGCAGTCTGGCGGGTACGTATTTACCGGTTTTGATTACCATTCCACTGGCTGGTACGCGTCTGACGGCAACGTTTTTCGGCGGACTGCTGTTGCTGGTGGGCATTGTCGGCTTGCGGCGTTTTCGGCCGAAATCTGCCCAAAAAGCCGCCCTCTTGGCACTCCTGCTGATCCCCGTTATTCTGCTCTGGACACGCGGCTCGCTAACGGGACGCAGCAATTTGCTTTACGAAACGGAATCTGCATACAATACAGTACAAGTTGCCGAGCGCGACGGCTGCAAATTGTTATTGCTCAATGAAGGAGCCGGTATCCATTCAATAGCTTGCAACGAAGGCTTGCGCCCCGATGCTACGGTGTGGTCGATGATGTTGATTGCGCCGCTGCTGACAGAAAAACCTCAACCGGAGCGTGTCGCCGTCATCGGGCTGGCCGGCGGCACAATTGCCGCACTGTTCAGTGAAGTATTTGGACCAGTTCCTATCGACGGCATTGAACTGGATCCGGCTGTCGTCACTGCCGGCAAGCGCTATTTTGAACTGAATCGGCCGAATCTCAACCTCATCATCGGCGACGGACGGTACCAACTCAACCAACGCGACACACTATACGATGTCATCACCATTGACGCATACAAAGTGCCGTACATACCCTGGCATATGGCGACCCGTGAGTTTTTTGAAGAAGTCAAGGTACATCTGACAACAAACGGCGTCGTTGCTATCAATGTCGGCCGAACGGAAACAGACCGGCGACTAGTCGACGCATTTGCGCACACCATGAACACCGTCTTTCCATCCGTCCACGCTGTCGATGTGCCTGATACATGGAACACAATCCTCTACGCTACCATGCAACCCACCAATGGAACGCTCAGTAGCATCGATAATCATGCAGAGGTTCTGCAGCACGCTCAATCCGCTTACGCAACAGGAAGAACGACAGTTGGCAACAGCACCATCATTTTCACTGACGAGCGAGCGCCTGTCGAAGCCATCGTCGATTCGCTAGTCATTCGTCACCTTTTGTCAGAGGGCATAACAGGCCTACCAAATTACAGCACGAGGTGACCATCTGCGAGCGTGAAGTTTTGGAGAGATTATAACCAACAGGTTACCTCTCACTGTGTAAAATCAATGCCATTTGAAATCAGGAAATACCGTGTCCTTTTTCTCGCCAACGAGCCAGTGCAGGTTGCCCTTGTCAACGATCTGCTCACCTTTGCATACGACGTTGAATTTGTAGTAGAGCAAGCGGCTTCTGTTGCCGAAGGAATGGCAATGCTGACGGCAGAGAAATTTGATGTCGTCTTGCTTGATGCAGACCTGCTCGATACAACGGGCTGGGACGCGGTTACTACACTCCGGACCATTACGCAAACGCCACCATTGGTCATTATTGCCAATTCACATGACGATATGATGGGCGTGCAGGCAATACGCCACGGCGCACAGGATTATTTGACCAGAAAGCAACTGACAAGCGAACTTCTCGCACGCTCATTGCATTATGCAATCGAGCGCCAACGGCTGCAAACTGAACGGGAACGTGCCCTGGAACAAGCAAATGAGCAGCTCAAGGAATTGGACCATCTCAAAGGACGCTTTGTTTCTGAATTGTCGCACGAATTGCGTACGCCATTGACCAGTATTCAACTGTACGTGCAGTTGCTGCAACGCGCTGGCCCCGAAAAATCAGCACGCTATTTCAGCATCATTGAAAATCAGTGCGATCGCCTGCGCAAATTGGCTGACGATGTTCTGGCTTTGTCACGAGGCGAATTGACAAGACGGCGACCGACTGCCTTTGGAGACGTTGATTTGTGTGCGATTGTGCGGCAGACTATGACGACATACGCTGTGGCCGCAGCGGAAACAGATGTGTCGTTGAGCACGACACTACCATCCACTGCAGTGATTGTAACCGGAGAACAGAATCAACTGACTTATGCACTTTCGCACTTGCTGGACAACGCGTACCGCTTCACAGAGAACGGCGCAATTGTAATCACGATTTCAGCCGATGACACTTTCGCAACGTTGCAGGTGTCGGACACCGGTGTCGGCATTCCTGAAAACGAACTGCCATACATATTTGATCGCTTCTTTCGCGGTGAGCAGGCGTTGCGGATGGCCATTCCCGGCAATGGCCTCGGTCTCGCCATTGTGGCTGAAATCGTACTGCTCCACGGCGGCACAATCAGCGTAGAAAGCAGGGTCGGGGAAGGCACCAACGTTTCGATCACGCTGCCGCTGGCGGCATAGCCCGGAACCCACCTGCCGCTATTCGAATGACACGACAAAATTGAATCAAGGCAAGGCATCTTGCCACGCTGCATCAGGCAAGATTCCGGCAAAATAGAGGTATACAGTGACTACAAAATGGCTCACTATCGTCAAATGGCTCATCATTATTGCGATGCCGTTTTTCCTCGGATTTACGATGATCACATTGACCGTCAGTCCGGCATACCCCACCTATGAATATGCCAAAGCGACGTTTCCGGCTGACCCGTTGGGACTGACACAGGCGCAACGCCTCGATCTTGCTCTGGTTGCCGTTGATTATCTCGGCCGATGGGATGCAGCGGAAGATGTTATTTTTATGCTGGCTGACCAGGTTGACCCCAACACAGGTGAACCATGGTACTTGCAGAGCGAACTCGATCACATGGTTGATGTAAAGAAGTTAACCGATGCAATTCGGATCGGTGCAATTGTGGCAGGCTTGATTGTCATTATTGGCACTGCCGCCTTGTTGTGGCGTCAATCAACGCGCTACACAGCATACCAGGCGATTTTCGGTGGCGGCGTGTTCACAGCCATTATACTGGCAGCCATCGCACTATTCATTTTGCTTGCATGGCAAATATTCTTTGTCGAGTTCCACGAATTGCTTTTCCCACCAGGCTCATGGACTTTTTACTATACCGACGGTCTCATCCGCCTCTTCCCCGAGAAATTCTGGTTTGATTTTGGTGTGATCTTGAGTGTGGGATCATTGATACTCGGCATCGGCGTGGCACTTCTCGGCTATTTACTGATGCGTCGGGCACGCAAACAGGGCAATATGCCCGCCTGAGCGCGTTCCAAGCTATCAACGAAACGTGATGGAGACGGCTTCAATGGGAAGATCGGGGCGTGCCTGCTCAACCCACTGCACCGTCTTTTCCAGCAAACCAGTCAGGTAGTGTCCGTCTGTGCCGACTGTTACGAGTGCGATGGTTGCCGTTTGCCAGACATCATGATGATCAATTTCGGCCGATGCCACATTGAATTGATTGTGCAGACGCTTCAGTACTGATTTGAGTACACGCCGTTTCTCTTTCAACGAACGAACGCCGGGAAGTTGAAGCTGGATGACGCAAGTTGCAACTAACATCGCGCAATTTTGCCCGTTTGGCACGTGGAAAACAAGCAAGTTAAGGAATTTCGGCCGATTTTGCGACGATACGCCCAGTCAAACGTATAGCATATGCAACTATGGTACAAAGGCAGTTGACGCTGTCACCGAGGCAGCGCACAGCGCCAATGTATGAGTGCAACATGACTTATGTGATCAATTTAGCGATACCGGTGTCTCAATAGGCTGGAGATAGATAATGCAAAAAGAGTTTACGGCTACACCACAAGAACAAGCACCGCCGCCCAAGAGCAGAAGCGGCGGCTGCCTGCGTACTACTGCCCTCGTCTTTCTGGCTTTATTCGCGATATTCGCTGCACTGGCGGCATTTCTAGCTGTGTCAACCGCTTATACAACAAAGAAAACGATTGTCGAACCGGTACAGGCACTCGTGCAAGGTGTGCTGCTGCAAGCAACACCCGTTATCCTGCCCGATCCGGTTACCATTGTACGCGAGATCAACGATATGGCGCGTCTGGAAACGGCATCGGTTTCGATGGAGAAACTGGTATCGGCCGAACAAAACAATGAAATGCTGTGGGGCGCGTTGGGTGAAACGATGATTTTTGTCGCCTACGGGGACGTGATCGCCGGCGTCGATATGGCGAAAATTGAAGTCGATGATTTACAAGTCGTCGATCCGACGACGGTAATGGTCAATTTGCCTGATGTCGAAGTTTTGGTGACGCGCCTGGACAATGAACGCTCTTACGTCGCCGACCGTGACACCGGTCTGCTGCTCAGTGTATTTGGCAATTCCGATCCACAATTGGAGACACAAGTGAGACAAATCGCTGAGCAAGAAATTTTGGCTGCGGCTTTGGCCGGCGATTTACTGCAACGTGCCGATGCCAATGCGCATCAATACATGCAAGATTTCCTCGTCGGGTTGGGATTTGAGAATGTGATTTTCACTGACGGTCCACCGCCGATTCCTGAACCGTATCAACAAGATGCACCAAAGGGATTCGTCATCGCGACGCCGGTTCCGTAGACCATCCAAAGCCGAGTTTGTTTCACAAACTCGGCTTTTTATTTGTACCGTGTCCACGCGTCGTTCGCGTATTTTTCTGCACGTATCTCGATAACGCGTTCTTTTTCGGCCGAAGTCAATTCTGACTCCACAAATGTAATAGCCAGCGTTTGCTCAAAACCCTGGCGGAGAACGGCAGCCGCTTCGTCCAATGTGGCAACGCGACCGCCAAGCGCCTCTGACAACGTCGTTGCCCGCCAGCGCAGTCGGTTTTCGAGCGCCGCTCGCTGCCCCTCTGTGTCAAAGCGCAACCCCAATCGCACCCGGGTAACATCACCATACAACGGCAACGAACCGTGTTGCAATACGACACCCGTGCGGCGCTGTTGCGCACTGCCGATTAACTTGCGCTGTGCAATCGTCACTTCATAGTCAGATGGCCCATCAAAACATGCCGGGCCAGATGCACCCCGGTCGGCATAGTACGGTAGTGCGCGTTCAGGTATGATGCCCATCGCGTGCAACCCATTGTACAGCGCAGCAGAAAGGCGACGATAACTTTCCAGAACGCCACCTTTGACACGCGGCTCACTTTCGGGTGCAGCTACCGAATAGGTCAATTCGTCAATATGCAGGACAGCGCGCCCGCCCGTCGGCCGACGTACGACATCCCAACCCAGCGCGGCACACCGGTCAAAATCGGCGACATCCCACGGCTGACTGCGACCCAGCGATAGACATGGTGGATTCCAGCCGTAGAAGCGCAAAGTAGGTAAACTCGCACCGTCACGAACGGAATCGGCTATGACTTCATCCACTGCCATATTGGTCGGCCCATCAAAGATAGAAGGTAAGAGCAGTCGCCATTCGGCCGAATCAACTGCTTCGACCTGTATCCGTTCCGGACGTTGAACCGCTACCTTCTCCATGCGACCCGATCAATCTTCTTTGGGCGGGGTGTCAAAGTCGTTAAAATCTTTGCCGTGCTCTCGTGACAGAATGTCCAGCGCAGCCGCTGCCCCTTCACCAGCCGAGATAATCGCCTGGCTGCGATGGATTTTTGTGCCACGACCGACAGCGTAAAGACCGTCCACACCAGTGAAACCATTGCGGTCGACAATAATACCGCTGTCGTTTTTTGGCAAGCCCATGGCCGTAGCAATCAGCGCCCCCTTTCCTTCCGCCAAAACAACGTAGGCAGCAGTGTGCACTGTGTCATCGGCCAATGTCACTGCAAAGCCATCTGCCTTTTGTTCTACTTGTTCGACACGCATATCGTGCAGGTCAGCACCAAAAGCAGTCACCTGTTCGCGTGCGACTTCCTGAAACTCCGTGCCGGTAATTTGAGGAATACCGAGATAGTTGTTCAGCAACGCCCAATGCATGGCCGTTTTGTCCTGCCCATAGACAGCGACACTCATCCCATTTTTGGCCAAAAACAATGCCGCACTCAATGCACCCGGTCCGTCGCCGACGATAATCACCTGCTTGTCCATTACAAAACTACTCCTTTAGGTTGCGTATTTAACGTGTCCAATTACGATAGCGCACCGCTGTTAGCATTCCATAAGACAACAAATGCGAGCGGTAGCCCTGACAGTTGTCTCCAGGTATTTATTCGATTTGATTTTCGACACGAGACAATGCGCTTTCAAGTTGGGCTTGCCGCAGACTGGTGGTCACATCACCGCGCGTACGCTCCAAAACGGCTCGTACGGTATCTGTGCGGCGACGCAAACCACGCGTAATGGTATCGTGGAAATCGAATGTCACGAGCAAGCTGTAGATTTCGTCCATCAGGTCAAGCAAGCGTTCTGCTTCGTCACTGTGACCGTGGCGGATAATGTCGAGAATACGGCGGCGCAGTTCGGTGGCTGCTTCAGATAGGCCATTCAGCCAGGTACTGCCGGCTACGCCGAGTTCTGACGGGGATTTGAGGGGAAGCTGACGCATGAGTGCGTAGGTGAGATGCGCTTCAACATATTCTTTGAGCGCGTCCTGGGTATAACCTGCGTTGTAGATGCTGGGAAACTGATCACAACAAGCGATCAACTCACGCGAGGAGTGACGTGCATCTTCGAGCTGGGATTCGGCCGAATCCCACTCTTCCCGATGCATGGCACGAATTGATCGGGCACAAATGCGAATCAGATCACGCGACCGGTGAATCGCTTGCTCACGTGCATCGTCTACCAGCTCAAACCGTACGCGAATCCCGTCTGCGATTGCATCCAAATCATCCATCTGCCACCTCACCACTCTTATTTACTTTTATCATCATCATCGTCCGATTGCGAAAATCGGAAAAACTGGTCAGCAACAGACGGCTGTGTGGGAATTCGGATTTCACCAAATTGCCGCTCATAATTGGCGATATTATGCGCCAACGCGCGTTGCAGCAATTTCGCATGGAGCGGCGACAGAATTACACGGGAAACGATTTGACCTTTAGGCACGCGCGGGAAAACCTGGGCAAAATCGATCAACAATTCGGCCGGTGTAACCGATATCAATGCCGCGTTGGCGTAAGCCGGCTTGACATCTTTCGGCATCTCAATAGCAATACGCTTGGGTTGTTTTTCTTCGCTACTCATCTTGAGCACCCCTGTTTATTATGCGCATAACGCATCCCACCGTACTGGCAGATCACATATCCAGCACAGATCACATCATAAGTCTGTCCCTAAGTCAGAATCAACGAATGCCTGACAAGCTATAAGATTGATTCAGGACAGTAAAAATTGCATCGGATTCGCCGGGACGCTGGAAGCTTACAAAGTAGACCAGGGTTGCGCCAGGATTGACAACCCAGGGAAATGCCGGATTGGTCGACAAGAGTAGATAGTTGGTGCCGTCGATACCCTGTAATTTAACAGAGGATTCGCTGACGATGACTGCTTCGCTGCCTTCATTGAATATATCGCCTTGAATGATCAAGCGTGTCCCGTCATCTGATACTTCAGCACCGGTCATAGATATCCGTGTACTCGCAGCCGCTTCATCACCACCTGCAAACGGAATGAGGATAGTCACTTCGCCTGCTGTCGCTCTATCGGTTACCACCCAATTGACCGATGAAACGTTTAATCCAGCAGGAATTGCGTAACCGACGCTGGCTAGCACTGTTTCACCAGGCGGAACCACACCAACCAGCGTGGGATATGTTCCCAACTGGGTTGCAATTGGAGATGCTGCGTACAAATTGCCCAAATCATCACGCAAAACGAGTACCAGTTGATTTGTGGTAAATGGGTTGCTACCGTTGTTTTGAATCTGAAAATCGACGACAAAAAAGTTAAAGCCTGCTGGAGCCTGGGGCTGATCGTAGAGTTGTGTGGCACCCAGCACGGTTATTTGTAAATCTCCAAGTGACGCCGGTTCACCCAATTCGGCCGAACTATTGCCAACATCAATGCCATCGGGCTCTGTTTCAGACGCAACGTAAGCGCCGCGTATCACCATCCGATCATCGCCATCTGTCCCCATCAAGACGATAGTAATGCCTGGTGCGGATTGCAAAAACACATCCTGATCAGTGCGGCTAGTAATTTCCCGGCTATTGAACGCATACGTCAACACCGAGCCGTCTTTCATAGCAATGCGCAGTTCATCACCGGGTTGCAACGATTCCATTAGCGCACGATTGGTCTCGGTATCGGCCACACCATAAACGTAATTCAACACTGTTCCAAAAACCCAGGACGCTGTGTTTTCGTCCGCCAGCGAAGGATTCCAACGCCCATCTGGAGTTATGACATCGACCTGGATGCCGTATTCCCGGTTGCCGATGCCGAGGAAGACGGGCGAGTCGGTTTGAACCTGAACAGGCTCATCACTGTCAGGTAAATTGACAGAAATAAAATCCGAATCGAGGCCAAAATCGTCGGCTGTAAATGGGGTCGGTGTGGCTGTCGTATCTTCGGCCGAATCCTGTTCTCCGGCCGGCCCCAGCAACAAATACGCAAACATGCACAGCAAGATAAGCCCACCGAAAATAGCACTAATGACTACAATCAACGGCCAATTACGGCGCAATGAACTCGTTTGACGGGTCTCTTCGGGTGACTCTTCCATTACTAACAGCCTATGTGCGGCTCAATCCTACTTTTCATTACGCGCAAGCGTTGTCAAGAACGCCTTGAAAAAGACATTATCAAAGTCACAAATGATCATCACCTGCTATGGAATGCCCGACGGTAACGTATGCGGCGCAATGCGCACCTGCAAACTACCGGCGTCAGCAGCAACGACCTGAGAAAAACCTAAATACGGCACCGTGACTAAAATAGGCCCGCTCACTTCAAACGGGCCAAACGGGACAATACCCGCCTCGTTTGTATACCCAAATGCCAGCCATTCACCGGTAACGCTGTCAAACAGCGAAACCTGCACGTTCATGATCCCTTCCGACTGCTCCACCTGGAAGTTTTCATTTTCGTCATAATAAACCGTCACGTTTAGCATGGCAAGCTGCGCCCCGGATGCTGCCGAAGTCGGTGTTGGTAACGGCGTAAAAACGATATTGGGGCGTGGCGTGGCAGTCGGCGTTTCGATTGCCACCGGCGTACCTGGTTTCTCCGGTGTTGGCGACGGAATCAGCGTTGCTGTCGGCGGCACAGAACCGCTGCCCCCGCCAGTCGTTGGCGGACGCGGCGTCGGAGTTGCCGTCGGGGTCGGTGTTGGTGTAGATGCATCTGCGGTACAAGTCAGCTTGTATGTGTACTGCGGCGATTCAGCGTACGCCGGCGTGACGTAATTACCTACCAGGATAAACAACCAACCAGTATAAGTCGAAAAATACTCGACTTCGCTGCCCAGATCACCGGGCGCCTTATCGTCGTTTCCGGCCAATCCATTGCGATTTTGATCATACAAGATCATATTGGTGTCGGTAACGCCGGAAAGGTCAAAGGTCTGACAGTTGTAGTATATGCCCGGTTTGATCCACAACTGATAAAAATCATTGTCGGGACCAGGGGGGATGGGTGGCACAAAATCGGCCGAATACGTCGTATCAGTCGCAATCAATGCCGCTATATCAAAATTACCGTTGTCTTCGTACGGATCGGTCGGCAACAACTCAGGCGTTGGTGTAGCCGTCGGAACAACCTGTTCAACTTCAATGCAATACGTCTTATTTGCCGGATTATTAGGCGATAGATTAGCAATCTGAACGAAGTAAAAACCGTCCCAACCGGCCGTTACCGTAAACTGCGAACTGCCACCTGTCTGCTGATAATTATCATTGGTACCGACCACGTTAAAGTTCGTGTCGTAAACGGTCATGTATGTATCCAGACCAGCCGACCTTATGTCAGTCGTGATCTGGTAAACGGACCCGGTCCGGGCAGAAAATCGGAAATAGTCAAGATCACCAACCGGCCACAATGTCAGAGAACACGTTTGCCCGTTATCGACAAGTAAAGTTGATGCATCCGAAATGGTGTTGTTTGGCTCCAGTGCGTCGGCATAGACATTGGCTTCAGGTGTCGGTGTCCGTGTTGGCGTAGGCGTTGCCGTCGGATTGACGACAGTCAACGTATTTGTCGCCGTGCGAATGACACTGGGGTCACTCACTAAAATGACATCGAGTCGCACTGCACCGAACGTATTGTTAGGGGCTGCCCCCGAAATGACGTAACCGATATCGACATCGATCTCCTCACCCGGAGACAGTTCTTCAACAAAGGGGTTGGTTTCCGAAACAAATTCAACTGTGAAATAGGTAGACTGGGTCGTCGACACCGTGATAGTAAATGTACCGGTCTCGTCGCCGGTATTTTCTATTGTATGCGACAATACACCAGTTTCTCCGGCGACGACATTAACGGAACGCGAACTGGGTGTGATCGTTACTGCGGGCTGATAAGCGTAAACCGGCCGAACACTGCTACGAACACCCTTTCCCTGGATAATGGGAAAGGCCGCGAGCAATAGTAACAGACAACCCAGTGACACAATGAGTAGCCGATTGAGACGCCGGTTTTCGGATGGGTGCATAGCGGACCTATGACAAACAGAGTTACGTGTCAATTTCTTGGGGCAAGCCCAGTTGATGCGCAGATTATAGGTGGAGACACAAACAGCGGCAACTCAACGATGAGTTTATTCACTTAACCTCATCGTTGAAGTTGCCGCAAGATTGTATTGCTGGATTGTGAAATCGATCTCGGCCGATGTCCGCTCAGCCCTTACCGTTCAGTTTCGCGTTTGGATTAGTCAGTACTTCGTCGATCAATCCATACTCGCGCGCATCTTCGGCATGCATGTAAATATCGCGATCGGTATCAGTGGCGATTTGTTCAATCGACTGGCCGGTGTGATGGGCCAGAATACCGTTCAGCGACGTGCGCAAACGCAGGATTTCCTTGGCCTGAATCGCAATATCAGAAGCTTGACCCTGCGCACCACCCAGAGGCTGATGCATATGGATGGTCGCGTTGGGCAGCGCATATCGCATGCCGTGCTGTCCGGCGGTCAACAGGACTGTTCCGAAGCTGGCCGTAAAACCGACGGCAACGGTGGCTACCGGTGCTTTGATTTGTTGCATTGTGTCATAAATAGCCAGTCCCGAATAGACCTGTCCACCGGGTGAATTGATGTAGAGGCGAATCGGTTTTTCCTGATCCTGGGAATCGAGATACAGTAACTGAGCCACGATCAAGTTGGCAATCTGATCGTTGATGCCGGTACTGAGCATGATAATACGTTCTTTGAGCAGCAAGGAGAATATATCCATTGCACGCTCGCCGCGCCCGGTAGATTCAACTACCATGGGAACTAATGACGTCGGAATTTGCATGTGAATGCTCCTGTTAATTGATAGAGGAAGCGTAGCACGGCTGAACCGGTTAACTATGCGCTTCGTTTTCGGGATATTAGCAACAGAGTGTCAAAATCTCGTTAATTTCGGCCGAATGTTTATGCAGCGTCTTCAGCCTCGTTAGTTTCAGTCGACATTTCTGCTGCTGCGGCAACCTCGGCCACTTCGATAGCAACTTCTTCGGCAACCTCGACAGCTTCAACCGCAACTTCTTTGGCAACCTGTGCAGTGACAGCATCGTCAATAGCGGTGGCTTCCAACGAATATTCCACAGCTTCAGCCGCTACTTCTTCAGCTTCAGCTACAACTTCTTCGGCCTCGGCTGCTTCGCGCTCTGCTTTCAACACGTCCAGATCAGGCGCTTCACCCTTCAAGATAACCATATAACGATCGTACAATTTGTCCATGATGAGTTTGTTGACGATCATCGTACCACCTGACTCTATGAGATAGTTTTGCATGGAGGTGCGCATCTCATCATCTTCGTCGTACTCGCCGAGTAAATTGTCAAATTCTGCTTCAAACTCACTTCCGGTTACCTGCAAATACTCAGTCTCAACAAACTTCGTTATCACCAGGCGACGCTCGACGCGATCTACTGCCTCTTCTTCGCGCTCCTCGCGCATATCAGCTTCGCTTTGGCCCATCATCGCGAGATAGCGATCAAATTCAATGCCGATTTGTTCGATGCGTTGGCGAAGCTGGTCAACCATATCATCGAGTTCACGTTCAATGATAATGGGTGAATAGACCAATTCTTCAACGTTTTCAATGAGTGACACTGTCAAACTCTCAATCAAGTCATTTTTCGCTTGTTCTTCTGCCTGCGATTGCAACCGCTCAGTGGTGGAAGCACGCAACTCCTCCAGACTTTCAGCTCCTTCTTCACGAGCCAAATCATCGTCCAGTTCGGGCAGCCGGCGCTGCTTGATGTCGAGAACGGTAAGGGAAAAATGCGCTTCCTTTCCTTGCAACTCTTCTTCTTCGTAGTCATCGGCAAACGTGAAACTGAATGACAAATCGTCTCCCGGTTCGCTGCCCAACAAATTGTCAGCGAAGGGTGTGCCTGCAAAGACGGCCCCTTCTTCGAGTGTCACGTCAAAACGATCTTCCTTAAAAATGACGTCGTCTTCGTCGTCAGCTACATAGCCCGTACCGGCTACTGTGACAATGTCACCTATTTCGGCCGAACGGTCAACCGGTTCAACCATGGCATGACGCTCGCGAATCTGCGCCAATGCTTCGTCAACCGCATCCGGTGCAATCTCTACCGGTTCAATGTTGCGCCGTTCAGAACGATAATCACCTAGAACAACGACCGGCTCAAGAGGAATTGTCACTTGCATGACAAACGGATCGATCTGGACATCGGTCACCGACGGCAACGCGTAATACGCAACATCGATCTCGTTCATCATTTCACGGAATATCGGTTCCACCATATCGTGAACAGTATCATGGCGCACAGACTCTGCACCACCGACATAATTGACTACCAATTGGTACGGTGCTTTTCCGGGTCGAAATCCCGGAATACGAATCTGTCTTGACAGCTTCTGTACCTTCTTGCGCATTTCTTTTGTTACACGCTCTTCCGGCACCTCTACGGTAACATTCAGTTGCCGCTTATCATCTTCTTGAGTTTGAATCGTCAAAGTCACGGGTATCCTCTTTCGTACCTCTGCATGAGAGGCCTGGTTTACAGTTGAAAAAAGCGTTGCTTAAGCAACGCCTACGGATGGGGACGGAGGGACTCGAACCCTCACACCTTGCGGTACATGATTCTAAGTCATGCGCGTCTGCCTAATTCCGCCACATCCCCAATTTGACCGATTATACCACTACAAATTAACGCCATGCCAACAGCCCCACCCTTGCAGACATCCTTCTTTTACTTTGCTTACGCTTCTGGCGTACACTTGTAGACAGAAATATCGCTGCTGATCAAAACTACAAGGACAAATCATCAGGAGAGCACATCATGAGAATCGCTGCAATGGGGATCGTAGTCGGTCAGGATGGATCTGTGCTGATGATTCAACGCGATGACATTCGTACATGGGCACCGCCGGGAGGCTCACTTGACAAAGGCGAATTGCCAACCGATGCCGTTGCGCGTGAAGTCGAAGAAGAAACCGGCTACAAGGTACTACCCGTCAGGTTGGTCGGCTTGCGCTTCGTCCCACTCAAACCCTGGGGCTATTTGACGTTCGTTTTCCGGTGCCTTCTGCGCGGCGGTGAAGCAGCGCTGTCATCCGAGTCGCGTCAGGTCGGTTTTGTACCGGTTAACCCAATTGACGTCGCGATGATTCGTCTACACCGCAGGGCTGTCATGCAAGCGGTGACGCATTCAGGCGGCCCGCCTGTCTGGGAAACCTACCGGATGGGATTCAGTGATCATATCGGCAAAGCGCTTTTATTCGGCCTGGTATATCCGCTGCGCAATCTAATGCGCCGGTTTACCGGCAAGCGCTATGTGGCTCCGCCAAGCTGGCATCTGGCTGCGTCGACTATTATCCGGGATGCGGAGGGCAAGGTTTTGTGGATAAAACGTCGGGATGATGGCCGCTGGAATTTGCCTCACGGTGGCAGTCAACCTCTGGAGCCTCCATGGCAGACGGCGCTTCGTGAAACACGTGAAGAAACCGGTCTCGAAGTGCGCTTAACTGATTTGACGGGCGTTTATGTCAAACCCGAGAAAGAGGAAATGGTGTTTGTGTTTTCGGCCGAAACAATCAGCGGAACATTGACAACCGGACCGGAATCGGCCGAATTCGCTACATTTTCGCCCGGAGATGAGCCGGAAACCTGCTTACCGTTCCATGTCGCGCGCGTCGCCGATGCGGCTGCGCCACGGGAAACGACTATATTTCACACGCAGCGTCATAAAGCCGGTTAACGCCCTTGCTCCGCCGTTTCAACTGCTATTGACCCGGAACCACCATCAATCAGAATCAATATTTTGTCAGTTGCGTCGGCATAACCACTCGTTTCCCAAATAGATTCGTTGTCGTCGCCACCAATTTGGCGCAAACGATCGCCGGCCGAAAAAGCTCCAGAGCCAAGATCGAGTTCCATACGCGCTTCCATGTTATCCGGCAACAGGAAACGCAAATTGCCTGAACCGCTGTCAATGTCAAGTTGCTGTTGACCACTGCGCGGCAGTACGGCATACAGGGCGCCGGATCCGGAGTCGATTTGTGCGGAATACGAACCACTGGGCATCACGAGCGAGCCGACCCCGGAACCGCTATCCAATTCAAGATCGGTCACCGTAAATGATCCCAAATCGATATCGTAACTACCTGATGCTGTATCCAAATACAGGTCATAAATGACATTCGGGTTGAGTAGAACATCCCAACTGTCATCCTCAGCAGAACGATTCCAATTTCCCGGATCAAAAAACCACCAGTCAGTTGTGCTTGTATCGAGAACAACATCGGCCGAATTACCGTTTCGATTCACATCAAAGATCAAATCTCCGACATAGGTCACTGTCCCTTCAATCAGATTGGCGTCGCTTTCCAACCCGGCGATGTGAGCCGGTATTTCATTGAGGTCGATACGCACATCGGCCGATTCAATACCATCCAGCGGATAACTAATGGGCACATTGCGTTGCCATACCGCGGCCTGACTTGGTGCTGTATCACCTTGCAACACCGATATCTGATCGGCAAACAACACAACATAGGCGAAAGTCAAAATAGCAGCAATTGCCACCAGGGCACTCAATAAAGAACCAAACGGGCGCGGTGCTTGACGCACAATCAGATTTAATCCGAGAAACACGAGCAGCAAAGGCCACAGCCGCAACGCAGCGCCCCAATTCAACGTCGTCGGCAGTTGTCCCAGGTTGGATAACAAGAAAACGATACCAACTGTAATCAACACAATTGGCCCAAACAGCGACGGATTATGGCGGTTTTTCTTTTGCTGCTGCGCCTGATAATCCGCTTTATTTTCGTCAAAGGTCACGTCTGCATCATTTTTATCGTTCATACGCACTCTCCTGAATGACTATCCAGTAAGCACCGACAACAGCGGGGATGCTGTCTGCTCTGGAGTGAAAGTGGTCTGTCAACCTATACGCGATGATGCAGCATTGGTTGCACCGATAGCGAGCATCGCAGCTACCACAGACTAATTTGTCGGGATATTTAATGGTCGCATACTGTGACAATCGAAAATTCGGCCGAGATACTGCATATAATCCCGATCGGCCGATACCGTCCACAAGCCTTTAGCCACCGCCAGGCACTTTTGACAACCCCCCTCCTTTCGTCTAAAATCGAGCGGATTCAGAGATGCAAATGACACAGTTACAGTCACAACACGCTTCGACAAAATCAACGGAATTCGTGGAACCATTTGTATTCCTCGAACAACCGAATTCACAAACATCCCAACGTCAAGAGGTTCCCAAACTGGTATGAAAGAGTACAAAACGGACGCAATTCGCAATATCGCCCTCGTATCCCACAACGGCGCAGGCAAGACAACATTCGTCGAACGCTTATTATTTGACACAGGTATCATCACGCGCATGGGTAGCGTGCAAAGTGGCAATGCTGTCATGGACTTCGAACCCGAGGAAATAGAGCGCAACAGTTCTATTTCAACCGCGCTCGCGCCCATCGAGTTCAACAATCTCAAACTCAATTTGCTGGATACACCCGGCTATATCGACTTCATCGGCGAGGTCAATGCAGCACTGCACGTTGCCGACTCAGCCGTTGTATTTATCGAGGCAGTGGGTGGTGTCGAAGTCGGCACCGAGATTACGTTCCAGGCAGCGCAACAACGCCACATGCCGACTATACTGCTTGTCAATAAAATGGATCGCGACAATGTCCGCGTCCGCCGCGTCATGGAAAGCATTGATGCCAATCTGGATATTCGTGTCGTGCCGCTGCAATTGCCCATTGGCGAAGGCCCCAGCTTCGAAGGTGTCGTCGATTTGCTGTCGATGCAAGCACGGCTGGGTGAAAAAGGGGTATCGGCCGATATTCCCGATGCGATGCAAGAAGCTGCCGAAGAAGCCCGCATGGCGCTTGTCGAAGCCGCCGCCGAAGGCGACGACGCACTGATGGAAAAATTCTTCGAAGAATTCGACCTCGAAAACGACGAAATTATTCGCGGTTTGCAAGGGTTGATGGCTTCGCAGTCAGGCGTTCCCCTACTTTACTGCTCCGGTCAAACCGGCATCGGCGTTGCCGCTGCTATGGATGCGCTGGCCCAGTTAACCCCGAACCCGGGCGAAGGTACTTTCACAGCCACAGGTAAGGATGGAACCGAAAACACTTATCCCGTAAGCGACAAATCGCCGCTGGCAGCCTTTGTTTTCAAGACCCGTGAAGATCAATACGGTAAAACCAGCTTCATCCGTGTCTTCGGCGGCAAACTCGATTCGGATTCGCGTGTCTGGGACAGCAACAGCGACAGCGAAGCACGTTTAGGGCAGCTCAGCGTCGTACGCGGCAAAGAGATGATCTCGGTCAATTGTTTGCATGCCGGTGACCTCGGTGCAGTCGTCAAACTCGGCGATACACAAACCAATCACACGCTCAGCACCCGATCGGACATGCTTCAGGTTGCGCCAATCGCGCGTCCCAATCCCATTTTTGCCATTGCTATTCATCCCGTTGCACAATCAGACGTTGCCAAATTAAGCGGCGCACTGCATCGACTGCTCGCAGAGGACCCGACCCTGCAATCTTCATACGAAACAGCGACGCGCGAGACAATTCTCTCTGGAATGGGCGATACGCATCTCGACATGGCGGTCAAAAAGCTCCATTCCAAATTCGGCGTTAGCGTCAGCACAACCATTCCGAAAGTGCCCTATCGGGAAACAATTACGAAAACCGCCGAGGCAGAGTATACGCACAAAAAACAAACAGGTGGTGCCGGACAATACGCTCGTGTTTTCCTGCGTGTTGAGTCGCTTGGCGATGATGCCGACTTTGAGTTTGCATCAGAAATCTTTGGCGGTGCCATTTCCGGGCCGTTTGTTTCAGCGACGGAAAAAGGGTGTCGCCAGGCACTTGAGCAAGGCGCGATTGCCGGTTATCCGGTTAAAGGTGTGCGCGCCATCGTCTACGACGGTAAGGAGCATCCAGTAGACTCCAAGGAAATCGCTTTCCAAACGGCCGGACGCGAAGGTTTCAAAAAAGCGATGCTGGCTGCCGGGCCGGTATTGCTGGAACCGATTTACAATGTCGAAGTCACCGTTCCGGCCGACAATATGGGTGATGTCATGGGAGACTTCAATTCCCGGCGTGCTCGTGTTCATGGAATGGATCAAAAAGGCTCCAAAGCAACGGTCAAAGCGGAAGCCCCGCTGGCGGAAATGCAGCGGTATTTGATGGATTTGCGTTCCATGACCGGTGGGCGCGGCGTTTACAGCATGGAATTCTCTCACTATGGACGTGTACCGACTCACTTAATGCAACAAGTGATTGACGAAGCACGCAAAGCAGAGGAAGAGTAGTTTCGCCTTGTTTTGCCCATGACGAAAATGTCAGAGAAAAGGGATGGCGACCAAAGCAACGTGTCGTCATCCCTTTTTTGATCCAGAGTTTCTTGTGAATAAGCCGGAGCAAAACCAACCTAACTTCGCCAATTCGGCCGAAGCAGAATTTGCCAATCTGCTCGACTACTACGGCATTGAATGGCAATATGAGCCACGCACGTTTGACCTGGAATGGGATGCTGACGGTAACGTAACGCAGGCGTTTTCGCCTGACTTTTATCTGCCTGGGCAAGACCTCTACATCGAACTGACCACACTGCGACCTAAATTGGCCGGCTTCAAAAACAGGAAAATTCGCCGTATGCAGGAACTGTATCCCGACATCAATGTCAAGCTATTCAAACGCGGTGACATTCGTCGCTTGATGACCAAATACGGCATCGATGACGAGGCGGCACGCATACAAGGCACCGAGGCGCAACCGGATGCGGATGAAACATGACAAGTGATGATCGCAGCCGCTTTCCCGAGATGTCGCCCGATCTGGGCCAGACGCTGTTTTCGGCCGAACAGATTCAACAGCGCGTCAACGAAATGGGAACAGCTATTTCGGCCGATTACGCCGGTCTCAATCCTGTTCTCGTCGGGGTTCTCAAAGGCGTCATGCCGTTCCTGGCCGATTTGATGCGAGCCATCACCATTCCGCTCGAAATCGATTTTATGTCCATAACCAGCTACAGCAGCGAAACACGCGAGCGCGGCATCGTGCGCATCGAAAAAGACCTGTCTGTGGCAATTGAAGGCCGCCACGTTATCTTCGTCGAAGACGTTATCGACACAGGCTTGACACTCAACTACTTACTGCGTGCATTGCGCACCCGTGAACCAGCCACTTTGCAGGTCTGCACACTGTTTGACAAATCTGTACACCGCCTGATCGATATCGACGTTACCTATCAGGGCTTTGACCTGCCGGATCGCTTTGTCGTGGGCTACGGTCTAGATTACCGGGAAAAATACCGCAATCTGCCGTTCGTCGCCCTGCTCAAACCCCATATCTTCGGCCACGCATAGCAACGGAATTAGAGTGGAAAGACCGAGTTCCTGGTAAAAACGCGATTTCCGAGGTCATCAATACAGCGGAATCGATGGATCAATCTCGCGTGACCAGGCATAAATGCCGCCATCCATATTCCACACATTGGTCCAGCCCTGGCTGCGCAGCCACATCGTCACCTGCGCACTGCGGCCACCGGTACGACACATCACAATGATTTCTGCATCTTTATCGGCACGCACACTGTCCGGTAGCGCATCCAATCCCTGCCAGGAAAGCTGGCGCGTTGGGGCCAGCTCAACACCGTCACCCAAATTAGCCCGTTCCAGTTCTGACGGCTCGCGCACGTCGAGCAAAATGAATTCGTCGCCTGCCGCACGCCGGCGAGCAACTTCCTTGACTGAAACAGAAGGTATTCTGGTAGAATTTGCCATGATTACGTCTCCATGTTAGCTAAAATCAACGCTTGCCTCACGATGAATTGAGGTATGCAGCAAGATGTGCCATGATTTGTTCGGCTACCTTGGCTTTGCTTTGCAATGGAATGGTGACCTGCAATCCGTCGGGACCAAGCAGAATAACCTGGTTATCGGCCGATTGGAATCCGGCATTGGCGGCGCTGACATCGTTAATGGCAATAAAATCCATCCCTTTGCGGCTCATTTTGTCACGCCCGTGATTGATGACATCTTCAGTCTCAGCCGCAAAGCCGAGCACGGTCAATGCTTTGCCGGTTGCCGCGCGCCACGTGTGTACTGCTGCCAGAATATCGAGGTTGCGCGCAAGCTGAATGGACGGCGCTTCGGCCGATAATTTCGTCTTTTTGATTTTTTGTTCTGAATAGATCGCCGGCCGGAAATCGGCGACAGCCGCTACCTTGACCAATACATCCGCAGCGGCGAGACGCCCCAGCACCGCATCATGCATTTCCATCGCCGTTTGTACAGGCACATGCGCGGCGCCGACTGGAATGGGTTCAGCAATTGGGCCGGCGATTACCGTCACGTGCGCCCCAAGATCGAGCGCCGCCTGCGCCAATGCAACCCCTTGTTTGCCAGACGAACGATTCGTAATGTAGCGCACTGGATCAAAAGGCTCTTGAGTCGGCCCGGTTGTCACTAGTACACGCTTGCCTGAAAGCAATCCGTCACGTCCCAATGCCAGCCGAATCATGCCGATCAACTCGGGCGTCTCCAGCAGGCGGCCTGGCCCTACCAGACCCGACGCCATGCGACCTTCTGCCGGCCCAGCTAAGGTTACACCTCGTTGTTCCAGCAGCATGAGGTTGGCTTGCACAGCAGGATGTTGGAACATGCCGCCGTCCATTGCCGGTGCAACCAGAACAGGGCAGCGTGCGGCCAGTGCGGTAACTGTCAGCAGATTATCGGCCAGTCCATGGGCCAGCTTGGCAATCGTATGGGCAGTTGCAGGGGAAATGATGAGCAAATCGGCCGATTCACCCAATCCAATATGCTGTACGTGCTGCTCATGGCTCCACATATCCGTGTACACAGGGCGACCTGTCACCGAACGAAATGTCAACGATGTTACGAATTGCTGAGCTGATTCGGTCAGGATCACATCGACCAATGCGCCTGCCTGTGTGAGCTTGGACGCCAAATCGGCCGATTTATAACACGCAATCGAACCGGTGACTCCGAGAACAATCCGTTTTCCCTGCAACAATGTAATGGTCATGATGTCGCTTTCTGCATTGTGCAATTGCCGTGTGCCAAGATGGGTGCAGTATAACAAACAAGAGCGTGTCCTCCCACCATTTTTGATGTCGGCTATAATCGTGACGAACCGGAAGAATTGACAAAGAACTATGCATCAAAGCAAAATCACACGATGGGACGTGCGGCTGGGCATTGTTGTGCTGTTGGTCGTCCTGCTGTTCATCTTAAATCGCACGCAGCCGCAAGAAGAACGTGGTATTCAGGTTGCGGCGGCAAAAGGCCAATTAGTCGCAGCCGGTGCAGCGCAGCCCAGCCCGGAAACACGCCACTTATTGGCCGTTGCCGACTCCAATGCGACAACGGCAGCGTGGCTGGCTGACAAAAGAGTTGACTTTCTCTATGCCGTCGATATGGGCGTGGGCGAATCGGCCGAATGGCGCCCAGCAGGCTGCGGCGAAAACAATTGCACCCATCTAACGTACTACAACTACAGCGACGGCGGCACAATCGAACTGGTCATCAATAAAGACAATGACACAGTCGTCGATCAATGGCTGGACTACGACGCCCGCCCCGGAGCCAGCGCCACGATACTCAACACCGTACTTGACATCGCCAGCCAGGACGAGCAGCTCGAAGTTGTCCTTGGTGATATTCGGCGTGCACGCGACGTAATGGTACCCATGTCTGTCTGGCTGCGCGACGATGCCTGTAGAGACGATTGGTGCGTCGATCTCACATTCCACGATCCGGCCGGCAGCGAGCGCATCTTCCACGTCGTCGTCAACTTAACCCAGGAAGAAGTCGCGCGTACTTTTTATACGCGAGGCCGAGCAGCACGCTTCTACCAAGAGCCGCCCGAACTCGATCCCAATGCACCAACCCACACTGACGGCTGCCATGAACAAGACGGTTGGGAAGTGTGCTGGGAAATGACTGCCCATGATGGTCTCAATTTCTATGACGCTAAATACAACGGCAAAGAGATTTTTTCCAGCGCCAAGATCGGCCAGGTTGAAGCATTTTATCCCAGTTGGCCCGGCGGCTACCGCGATGAAATCGGCATCCAGGCATCTGTACCGCCAAAGTTTGACACGCGCGTGACCGAGTTTGAAGATGGCTTTGAAGTGCGTCAGCTTTTTACGGAGCCGTTTGACTGGCCTAACTGCGTTTGCTGCTATCGCTATGAGCAAATCATCCAGTTTTACGATGACGGCACATGGGAACCGCGTTTTGTTTCGCATGGGCCTGGCTGCGATGCATGGGCCGAATACCGCCCATTCTGGCGCATCGATGTCGATCTCGAAGGCCCCGAGGGAGACAATGTGTGGGTTTGGCAAGGACTGGAATGGGTCGTTGCAGATAGTGAAACGGGATCGAATTTATTTGACAATCGATCATTGGACGGCGCAAAAATCGTCACAATGGACAACGATCTGAATTATCGCTGGTTCCCAATACCCACTGATCCACTGAACGATGATCACGGACGGCTGTTTATTGTGCGTTACAATGAAGAGGAAGGCGACGGACCTATAGTGGCTGGCCCCGCCGACACCTATCAACCACCTGCCGGGCTGGTCGACGGCGAAAGTGCCTCCGGGCGCAATGTCGTTATCTGGTACGTGCCTATTCTGAAAACAAAAAAGAGCGATCCATACTGGTGCATGCCCGATCCGGAGCCGGATTTCAGCCCGTGTGAAGCGATTCTGAAGATTGCGCCAGGGGAAGAACTGCGGCAGCCTACTGAAGCAGAGTTACAGCAGTTGCTGGCACTGACACCGACGCCGACAGTGGGTGATTCGGCCGAAACACCTACCGCCATTGCCGCAATACCACCCACGCCACGTCCCATCACCGGTGAAACTGCCGAAGAGATTATTCTCAACAGCGGCTGTGGCGCGTGCCATCTTATCGGTGAACATGGCGAATCCGGCAAAGTAGGCCCTAATTTATCCAATATCGGCAACCTGGCAGGTGACCGCGTGCCCGGACAGCAGGCCGCTGAATATTTGCGCAACTCAATTCTCTATCCCGATCTGTTTATCGCACCACAGTGTCCCAACGGAGAGTGTCTCGCGCACGTCATGCCGGGCGATTATTACTTGCGATTGACTGATGCCCAGATCGACACGGTAGTGGCTTATCTGCAACAGCAGACGAGGTCGGAGCCTGTCGAGATCGGAGACGAAGAGATTGCTGCAACTGCAACTGAGGCAATGGATTCGGCCGAAAACAGAACCACCAATTCATTGACGACTTCCAGCAACATGACGCTCCTCATCCTGGCAACAGTTGTCGTGATTGCTATCGTTGTCGCCGCAGTCTTGATCATACGACGCCGTCAATCTGCCTCCACGAGTTGATCTTCTGCTCATGCACCGGTAGCAACTTTTGCCTGGTTACAGACCATACGGCACAATTCTCGTATTGCACAGCAATCACAACAGTTCATCAATGTGGAGATCAATATGCAACTCTATCTAATTCGCCATGGACAAGCGTATATCAATTTGCCCGACTGGACCGATTTCAGTAAAGAATGGGGTCTGACTGATTTGGGACATGCACAAGCCGCTGCCGTTGGCCCCTGGATAAAAGACAATTTGCCCAAGCCTCACGTCATCTACGCCAGCACGATGCAGCGCGCTCGTCAAACTGTGCACTATATCAGCACCGCACTAGAGCAACCGGTGGTCTTCGATGACCGTATCCGCGAGATCGGCAATAATCGCCACGATCACACGCCGTGGCCTAGCGATGATTTGCCGCCGTACGGTGAATATTGGGCCAGCGAGCATCCGTTCCACAGCATCACGCCGTCCCGTTCCAATGGCGAAACCTTGATGCATTTTCGCACACGGGTCGGCATGTTTGTCGAGGATATGCTGGAACAGTTTCACAAACAGGTTGTCCTGGTCGTCTGTCACGGTTTTGTCATTGACATGATGTTCGATATCGCCTTTAATGTCGGTGCCTACCGTCGCTGTGAAGTGTGGTCGCAAAATACGGGAATCACGCATTTCGAGCACATCGGCCACCCGGGACGCGAAACGTGGCGTCTGCACTGCATGAACTGGACGGAGCACCTGAACGGCGTTGAAGCGCCGCTGCTCGATACAGTTGCCGGGGCTGCCAAATAGTGGATCATATGCTCGGTGAACAGAGGCAATATGCCACCCGGTCAACGATGGAAGAACGGCGCGGATTTTCGGCCGAAAAACTATTCCGCCGCCTGATTATTGCCGCCATCATGCTACTGACAGGCGCAGTTGCCTTCGCCTTTCTTTGGAACGAGTGGGTACAGTGGCGCTATCAGCGCCATATCACGTCCGTCAGCGAGGCAGGCCCGGAACGTGTTGCCGTCATTTTTGGCGCGGCCGTCTACGGCAACGGGCGTCTCAGCGCCATGTTGCAGGATCGCGTGCGCACCGGGGTTGAACTATACCAGTCCGGACGCGTTGAAAAACTGCTCATGACCGGCGACAACAGCAGCGAATTCTACAACGAACCATTGGCGATGATGGCCTATGCCAACGCGCTCGGTGTTCCCTACGAAGACATGCAGCCCGACTACGGCGGCAGGCGCACATACGATTCCTGCTACCGCGCCGAGGCCATCTTTGGTCTGGATACGACGATTCTCGTGACACAGGCATTTCATTTGCCGCGCGCTCTGTTTACCTGCCGTGCGCTGGGGATTGACGCCGTTGGCGTGGTCGCCGACCGCCGCACCTATAATGAACGCTCCTTGCGTTGGTCGGAAACGCGTGAATTTGTCGCGATCCTGGCCGCGTTGCGCGATGTCATTTTGCATCAGCCGCCTCCTGTTCTGGGTGACCCTATTCCCATCGAATAGGCTGGCGGCGTGGCTACACACAGCACGAAAGTCGGATTAACATTTGCTCAATGAGTTCCATGCTGTGATAGAAACGGTTATCACGCAGGCTATAATGTGGTTAAGTGTGCCCAGGTGGGCACGTTTTTTTTGGACGCTGTATGCAGAAGAGACGCTCACTGCTCCCACTTATTCTCATACCGTTGCTGGCAGTTGTGCTGCTAGTTGGGGCATGGATTGTGCTCAACAGTTTGCCGACGCGGCAGTTAGCCCGCTTCCCCAAGTTCATCCAAACAATGATCATTCCGGAACCGGAAAGCGCCGTGCTGCCGGCACCGGAACAATCGGCCGATGCGGATGCGTTACTGGCGGCACCGACCGCCGTAATCGCGACACCAGACCCATTGCCGACTCCCGAAGTGGTGCTGGCTTCGGCCGAAATTGACGCAACGGCGACACCCACGCTGGAACCAATGCCTACCGCCACGCCGATTCCGACCCCAACGCTCGAGCCATTGCCGTCCTCCACCCGAATCGAAAATTTCCAGCATAAAGTACAAGATTGGAACAACTGTGGGCCGGCAACACTCGCCATGGCACTGACCCATTTCGGGTTGAATTACACACAACAGCAAACGGCAGCACAACTCAAGCCCAACGAAGAAGATCGCAATGTCACGCCTGGCGAGTTGGCCGCTTTTGTCAACAACAACACGGAGTACGCTGCGCTTGCTCGCGTCAACGGCAACCCCGATCTTTTGCGCCGCCTGCTCGCTAACGGTTTTCCGGCTATCATCGAAATTGGCCTGGATCCGCCCGGTGAAGTTGCTTACCTCGAATGGTACGGCCATTATCTGCTCGCCACAGGATACGATGACAAAGCCGAGGACCTATGGGTTTTTGACTCACTAATCTGGGATACGGACCAGTTGCGCGATCAGAACAGCCCATTCGGCCGATCTTATTCATACGAAGAATTGAACACCTACTGGCCACAGTTTAACAATGCTTACGTCGTTTTCTACGATCCGGCTCGCAGTGACGAATTGGCTGCCATACTTGGCGACGACATGGACGAAAGGCTGATGTGGGAACGTAGTTTGCAAACGGCACGAGATCGCCTCGCAGACGATCCCGAAAACGCCTTTTTCTGGTTCAATCTGGGCAGTTCGCTCGTCAACCTGGGCCAATATGAAGAAGCAGTAACGGCGTTTGACAAGGCGCGTTCAATTGGCTTGCCGTGGCGTATGTTATGGTATCAATTTGGACCATACGAAGCATATTACCAGGTCGGTCGCTATGTCGACGTCGTTTTGCTCGCTAACACGACATTGGAAGGGCGACCGTTTTTTGAGGAATCATATTATTATCGCGGTATCGCACAGGCTGCCATGGGTGATGTGGAAAATGCACGCACCAGTTTGCAAGATGCCGTCACTTTCAACCCGCTATTCATGCGTGCTGCTGATGCACTCAGCAAGTTGGATGCATAATTTACCATGGAAACGAAACAAAAACGCAACATTCTGATCGCCGCCACTGTACTGCTATTGGTAGCAGTTACCATTCTGCTGCTGCCGACAGCGGTGGAAGCTTTGCCTCCCGACGTGCGCTACCGCCTGCCTGATGCCATCAGCCAAATCGGGGTGACACCCGTCGCTGACGATCCGTTGCCTGCGCCTTCGGCCGATACACAAGCCGATCTGAGTGCTGCACCGGCGTTACCCGGCATAGACGAGGCGGCACTACAGCCGACGGCAACAAATACGCCCGAACCAACGGCAACACCGGTGGCAGTTGAAGTTGTAGAGGAATCGGCCGAACCAACCGCTACACCGCTCCCCCCAACAGAAACACCGACACCGGCCCCCACAGCGACACCCGAACCACTGCCTTTGACCGTACTTCTCGAAGGGTTAACCAACGTGCCGCAGACATTCAATAACTGTGGGCCGGCCAATCTGTCGATTGTGCTCGATTACCACGGTGACGAGACAACCCAGACCGATGCCGCCGCTTATCTCAAGCCCAATCCCAACGACCGCAACGTCAGCCCGTGGCAAATCAGCGATTACGTCAACGAGTTCACAGCTTTAAGCTCTACGGTGCACAGCGGTGGTGAAATGGAAATGCTCAAACGCTTGATCGCCGCCGGCTATGCGCCTGTCATTGAACGGGGAGCCGATTTTGATGACGGTCAGGGGTGGTACGGCCATTACCTGACCTTGTTCGGTTACGACGACGAGAAAGAGACATTTATGGCAATGGACACGTACGCCGTTCCCTGGGCACCAAACGGCAGCGAATTCACTTACGAAGACATTTGGGATTCGTGGCGCGCATTCAACTACACCTTCTACGTCGTCTATCCACCGGAAGAAGAACAAGTTGTCTTCGACATTGTCGGTGAAGAATTGCTGGATGAGCAGCGCATGTGGCAGAAAACGATCGAAGTTGCCAATCGCGACATTGCCGCAAATCCGGAAGATCCGTTTGCCTGGTTTAATCTCGGTACAGCTTACACAGAGTTGGGACGCTTGAACGGCCAACAGGTCGATTACCAACAGGGTGCCGCTGCATTTGATCAAGCGCGGACCATCGGTTTGCCGCAACGCATGTTATGGTATCAATTCCGGCCTTATCTGGCTTATTACAAAGTCGGCCGAATGCAGGATGTGATTGATCTCGCCGAAGCAACGGCCGAATCGTCCGGTGGGCAAAATGTCGAGGAAACTTACTATTGGCTCGGTAACGCGCTCACACTGAACGGCGATGTCAGCGGTGCCATAGAAGCATACGAACAAGCGTTAAAGATCAACGAAAACTTCTATTACGCACAGTGGGCCATCGACTCATTGAATTAAGCATGAAACAGACGGCAAGGAGTACCGTGTCATTGCTCCTTGCCGTTTAGTCCGTATAATCCACCACCATGTGGAAAATCATTGCAGTTGCAGCCGGTGGCATGTGTGGTGCATTGTTGCGCCATGCAATTTTCAACATTCCGCCACACATCATCCCCATTCAGTTCCCCTATCGCACACTCATAGTCAATATTGTCGGTTCCTTTGTCATCGGCTTCATGTGGTTTCTGGTCGATCATGGTATTGTGCCGGCGGCGCTGAGTCCGTTTGTCTTTACCGGTCTGCTCGGCGCATTTACCACCTTTTCGACGTACAGTCTCGACAATATGCTCTTGCTCCAGCGCGGTGATTATACCCATGCTGCTGTCAATATTGCCATTAGCTCTGTATTGGGCATCGTGGCGGTGGTGCTGGGGTTTCAAACAGCCCGTCTCTTTTCGTGAATGCGCTAATCCTGGTGCGACACAGTAATTCCCAACCTGTTGCCGGTGTTCCGGCTCACGACTGGCAGCTTTCGGCCGAAGGCGAAAATCGCGCTATTCAACTGGCTGATGTGCTGCGACCCTATCGGCCGAATGTGATCGTCACCAGCACCGAACCCAAGGCAATACGAACGGGCGAGTTGCTCGCAGGCGCGTTGGGACTGACCATCTCCGGTTCCAACCCGGCATTCAATGAACATGAACGCAGCCGTGTGCCGTGGTTTGATTCAGTCGAAGCGTTCCATGCCGCTGTCGCCGATTTTTTTGCGCATCCTGACCAGGTCGTTTTGGGGTCCGAATCGGCCGATACAGCCCAACGACGTTTTACGGACGGGGTTGAGCGGTTACTCGGTCAACAATCAGTATCCAGAGTCGCTGTTGTGACTCATGGCACTGTGATGGCACTGTTTGCAGCACCATTCGCAGGAATAACGCCGCATGAACTCTGGCTGCGCATCCAGCAATTCGGTATGCCGGCTTATCTGGTCATTGACTGGTATGATAAAAAACTGGTCGCCAATGGGGGACTCAAGCTACAGCCATAAAAATCGCTTGCGCTGCGGCTCGTAAGGGTTGATGGTCTAGCCGGAGGTTGAATCGAGCGGCACACACACGGCGATCTTCGTACCTCGGCCAGGCTGCGCGTCAATCTGATAGGTCGCACCGATCAATTCTGCACGCTCACGCATCCCAATCAATCCGAAATGACCGCTTGCCACAAGCGCAGTTTCATCGACCGGCAAAAAGCCGTTGCCATCGTCGGTGATATCGAGGTAGACTGCATTCGGCCGAAAATCCAGCACCACCTCGGCTGTCGATGCTTCCGCATGGGAAACGACATTGCTCAACGCCGACTGAACAATACGATAAAGCGCCAACTCAATCGACTCGCGCAAGCGGCACGATTCCCCTTTTGCCTCAAACTCGATCAACAACTCTGTACGATCACGTGTCTCTTTAATCAATGTGCGCAACGCAGTCACGAGGCCCAACTCATCCAGATAAGTCGGGCGCAATTCTGTGATAAAGTGACGCACGTGGTCAATCGTCTCGTCTAGCAACAACTGGATTTCCTGCAAATCAGACGCAGCCGGAGAATCGGCGTGATCAAATGCGGCCAATGCCGCTGTTTGGTTGATGACAATCAGCCGTTGAATCGTGTCGTCGTGCAATTCACGCGCTAACCGATGACGTTCCGCTTCCTGCCCACGAGTCACGGCATCAGCATACGAGCGCATCAAGCGATTGGCATCCTGTTCGTCGGTAACGGTTTGTTGTAACTGGGCTTTGTCTATCTCCAAAGAAACGGCTTCGCGCCAGCGTCGCCACGCATATATCGATAAGCCGATCGATAAGACAATCGCGAGTGTCACTATCTCGGTTATCAGTAACGATTCATTCATTGCCGCCCAGGTGACCAGTCGCTCAAATACATCGACATACAATTCCAAGATGACAATGACAAGTGCGATGATACCCAACAAAACCAGTTCAAATCGTGCTTGACGCTTATTGTTGGTCATACTCTACATCCAATATGCCCAGAGCCATCGCTTTTGTCACCGCTTCTGTCCGGCTGTTGACATCGAGTTTGGTGAAAATCTTCCGCAGATGACCCTGCACGGTGCGATTACTAATATGTAACATGTTGCCAATCTCTTTGTTTGTCAAGCCACGGGCGGTAAGTTGCAGTACTTCCAGTTCACGGTCAGACAATTCGGCCGAAAACTCATCACCTTGCCGGCTGCTCGTCAACAAGCCCAACACCTTCGTCGTAATCGCAGGATCGAGCGCCGATCCACCCTTGATGACAGTTTCGACAGCCTGAATCAACGCTGCTGGTGATGTATTTTTAAGAACATAACCATTTGCACCCGCTTCCAGAGCCGCCATGATATAAGGATCATCATCGTAGGCTGACAAGACGATCACTTTTGTTTGCGGCAGCGTACGACGCACCCAACGCGTCAGATCAATACCGCCTTGATTAGGCATTTTGATATCGACCAGAACCACACAAGGCCTCAAATCATCGATCACGCGTTGTGCAGCGAAGCCATCGGCAGCCTCACCAACTACAGCGATGCTATCAGCACGTTCCAGATATTGACGCGTACCGGCGCGCACCAAATCATGATCATCTACGAGAACAACTGTTATTTTTTCCGTCATACCGCACTTCACTTTTTCGACATTTGCCGAACGTTCGACCCACTACAGAAGATTGACTTGCAAACACTATCTTAAAGATAACTCAGTTCACACCCCTTGTCTACGCTCGAAACGCGTCGATTCAATGCGCCATATGGCGCATTTTTCAACACGCCATCTTCTCGCTTGGCATGTGCAGAATACGGGCGTAGCAACAGCAGCATGACGCTTTTGCTGAATTGCCACATCTATTACTATTCATGAAGGTTTATAGCAACGCAAAAAAAGGAATTTTATGTCACAGTTTTTAATCCTTGTCACAAGCTTCTTTCTCATTGCCATTGCCGCCAAAAAAATCGGGCAATGGTTTTCTGCTGTCGGTTTACCGTACATAACCGGCTATTTGCTGGCTGGCATGATCGCGGGACCTTTTGTCTTAAAGCTCTTTCCCGATAGTGCCGCAACTGATTTGCGCTTCATCGATGAAATCTCGCTGGGCATCATCGCTTTTGTTGCCGGCAGCGAACTGTATCTGAAAGAGATTCGCCCACGCGTGCGCAGCATCAGTTGGATTGTGGGTTTAGTGATACTCATTGCGTTGCCGTTGGGAGCAGTCAGTTTATTTATCCTGACTGCCTTCATCCCATTTACGGCTGACATGCCTTTGATCAGTCGCATCGCTGTGGCGCTGTTAGGCGGCACAATCCTGTTGGCCCTCTCCCCTGCTTCGACAATAGCTGTGATTCAGGAAGTCAAAGCCAAAGGGAGCTTCACGCGCACCATGCTCGGCGTCACCGTTTCGATGGATGTCATGATTGTCGTTCTCTTTGCTGTGGCTGTTGCCGTTGCGTCAGCGTTGCTAACCGGCGTCGGCTTCAATGCCACGTTTGCCCTGCTGCTGTTGGCAGATTTGGGGTTAGCCATCGTTGCCGGTATCCTTGCCGGTTTACTCCTTAAAGGCATTTTGGCAACACCTTTCCACGCGACGATCAAGATGGGTGCTATTTTGGCACTGGGCTATGCTATCTTTGCCGGATCACATTTGCTGACAGAATTGACCAAGGGATCGCTGATCGAGCTGCATGCAGAACCGTTGCTTGTCGCACTGATCGCCGGTTTTTATATCACCAATTACACCTCGTATCGGCGTCCGTTTGAAGAAATGCTGCACAAGATCAGTCCGCCTGTTTATCTTGTCTTTTTCACATTAACAGGCATCGGTCTCAAGCTGGACATCCTCATCGCAATTTTGCCGATTGCCCTGATCTTGTTTGCAGTGCGCTTTGTGAATATCGGTGCCGGTGCGTTTCTGGGCAGTAAACTGGCGGGCGAGTCACCTAAATTTGCCCTCTACGCCGGACTCGCATTGATCACGCAGGCAGGTATTGCGCTGGGTTTGGCGCGCGAAGTGGCTGTGGAATTCCCGGTACTAGGGGATGCATTTGCGACGATGGTGATCTCAGTCGTCGTATTGAATGAGATCTTTGGTCCTATGTTCCTGAAGTCGGCGCTGAAACGTGTCGGTGAAGCCAATCTGCCGGAAGCACATTCGGCCGATGCTGTACGCGATGTCCTCATTCTGGGCATTGAAGACCAATCGCTGGAACTGGCTCGGACATTGCAGCGCAACGGCTGGCAGGTGATGCTGGCCGATACCGATCGCGATCATGTGGCCGGATATCACGGCAGCTCACTGGCAGTTCACTACATCCCGGCCATTGATGAAGCATCGATGAGCGGGCTGATCACGACGCGCACAGACGCAATCGTAACGATGCTGGCAAATGATGATGCCAATTACAATGCATTGGAGATCGCTTACAAAAGAGGCGTGACGCGCCAGGTCGTTCGGCCGAATGACCTCGGTAACAGCGCAGAACTCGGTGAGTTCGGGGCGCTGATCGTCGATCCGACATCAGCCATGGTCAACCTGCTCGAACAAACCGTGCGTGCGCCACAGACAGCCGCCATACTGCTGCACCAAGATTCTGACCGGGAAATGGTACAAATAACCATTGACAATCCCGATGTCGATGGGCAACTGGTTCGCGACTTGCGTCTACCGGGAGACGTACTTTTTCTCGATGTCACACGCGACGGCAACGTCATCCTGCCCAACGGGTATACGCGCCTCAAACAGGGCGATGAAGTAACGCTGATCGGCCGAGCGCCCGACCTCAACAATGCGATGCTCAAGTTGGGCTATTGACTTCGCTTCTGTAACTTGCCACAGAACCGTTTCAAACTGAAAGTCATCTGGAGATAATACAATGTGGGTTGAATTCTTGATCTTGACCGTGTGTGTCATCGGTCTCTGGCTTGGTGGCTCATGGATCGTCGACTCAGCAGCACGGATTGCACGCAGAATTGGTATGTCAGAGCTTGTTATTGGGCTGACTATAGTCGCTATCGGCACATCGGCACCCGAGTTTGCAGTCACCATTGCGGCCGCCCTCAACGGCCAGTCGGATATTTCAGTTGCCAATGTGGTCGGCTCAAATATCTTCAACCTGGGCTTTATTCTCGGTGGTGTGGCGCTAGTGGCCGGCATTCCGACAACGCGTAAACTTGTCTGGCGTGACGGCATGATGCTGATCGGTGCAACCGTGATGCTGTTGGTTTTCATGCTTGATTTACGTCTTGCGTGGTGGGAAGGCGCGATCATGCTGGCAACGTTGATCATCTATTTGAGCTATTTGATCATCAAACGTGACAGAAGCGATTCGGCCGATGAGATTCCTGCCGGTCACTTTAGCTTTCGCGACATTCCATTACTAATTGGAGGCATCGCACTCATCATCGTCAGCGGCCACTATCTGGTTGAATCGGCAATCGTCATTGCCCGTTTCTTTGGCGTGAGCGAATGGGTTATTGGAGTCACCATCGTTGCAGCAGGGACATCGGCACCGGAACTGGCAACCTCGCTCGTTGGCGTTCTGCGGGGCAGACATGCCATCTCAGTCGGCAATTTAATTGGTTCCGATTTGTTCAATTTGCTTGGCGTATTGGGACTGGCTGCGATGATATCGTCGTTGACCGTCGGCGAAGCTGCTTATGGCAGTCTTATCGTACTTTGTGGATTAGTCATTGTAGTCGTTATCCTGATGCGCACGGGCTGGCGACTGACTCGCCTCGAAGGCGGTTTGCTGGTTGGCGTCAATGCGATACGATGGATCGCGGATTTTATTTAGCACAAATCCGCATGATAAGCATGGTACAATCTTAAATCTTTAGGATGTAAACGCTCGCTGGATTCGGATGATCTTACTGAGTACGATTCTTCTCCTGTTTGTTGCTGCCTTCTTCGTGTGGGCATTGCGTCATTATCTGACAGCCACACCGTTGCGGGGCTGGATGCTGGCGCTTTTTCCTGCAGGTAGCTTTGGATTGTTGCTGTGGCAAACGCTTGAACTGGGAGATTCGGCCGAAACCCTATCTATTCCCTGGATTCCCACACTCGACCTCAGTCTTTCACTCTACTTCGATCCACTTGCGGCCCTGTTTGGCATGCTCATTACCGGCATCGGTACACTGATCATCATTTATACCGGTTATTACTTCGCCAATGACAAAAGCGCCTGGCGTTTTCTCAGCTATCTGTTCCTCTTTATGGGGTCGATGCTCGGTCTCGTCCTCGCCGGAGACGTAATCACACTCTTCATATTTTGGGAAGCAACGAGCATTACCAGCTTTCTACTCGTCGCCTACAAATACAAAGATGAGGCCGCCCGACGCGGGGCATTTAAGGCATTGTTTATTACCGGCGGCGGTGGCATTGCCTTGCTGGCCGGACTGCTGTTTGTCAGCAACATCGTCGGCAGCACAGAATATGCAACCATCCTGAATAGCGGTGATCTGCTGCGTAACAGCGAAATCTACCTAGTCGTACTCAGCCTCGTCGCCTTTGGTGCATTCACGAAATCAGCACAATTCCCCGCCCACATCTGGTTACCGGATGCCATGAGTGCGCCGACACCGGCAAGCGCTTTCCTCCACAGCGCCACCATGGTCAAAGCCGGCATCTATATGATGGCCCGTCTCAACCCCGCACTCGGCGAGACAGAAGCGTGGTTCTGGCTGCTCAGTATCGCCGGTTTAACGACGATGGTTGTCGGTGCGTATCTCGGCACAAAACAAAACGATCTGAAAGCCTTGTTGGCCTACTCAACTATTTCCCAACTCGGCATTTTGATGATGCTGATCGGTCAGGATACGGAGATCGCCTTCAAAGCATTGATCATCGGCATCGTAGCCCATGCGCTTTACAAATCGTCGCTGTTTATGAGTGTGGGCATCATCGACCACGAAACCGGCACGCGTTTGTTGTCGCGTCTTGGTGGCTTGCGCCGAGCGATGCCGATCACATTTGTCATCGTCGTCATTGCCGCGCTGTCACTGGGTGGCTTACCACCCCTGTTCGGTTTTCTCGCCAAGGAAACACTACTGGCTACTGCGGTACACCCTTCCCTGCCTCTTCTGATGACATGGCTGTTTGCCGTTGCCATCGTCATAGCAGCGGCGTTCAAATTGGTGCAAGCGGGATTGTTGACCATTGATGTGTTCACGGGCAAGCCGCGTGATCCTGCCATTCATGCACACGAAGCACCCAAAGGGATGTTGTTTGCACCTGCCGTACCTGCCTTGCTGTCACTCGCTCTCGGCATTTTACCTGAGCCAAAACAACTGGCTGAGTTTTTTGGCGAAGCGGCGGCGGCTAGTTATGGTGCACCGGTGAAAGTGTCATTTGCGCTGTGGACAGGCTTGTCCATTCCAGTGGCGCTATCGGCCGTTGCGATTGCGAGTGGCATGCTGTTGTTCTGGCAACGGCAGCGTCTGATCACATGGCAGCGTCAACTGGACGGCTGGTCTTTCAACCAACTGTACGCCGCTGTGCTGGCGACAATCGACAAAGGAGCGCGGGCAGCAACACGCATACAAACGGGCAAACTGCGTTTCTATCTCGCCACGTTCCTGTTGGCGATGCTGGGCCTGGTTGCGCTGACAAGCGGTTCAGCCTGGACGTTACCAACCGGTCAGGGTGGTACATCGGGTCTGCACATGCAATTTGACATTATCCGGTTGCTGGCTTTGGTGGCAATTGTCGGCGGCGCAGTGGCCACTGTCGTCATTAAACGCGACTTTTTTGCCGTGCTGGCGCTCAGTGCCACGGGATTAGGCGTAGCCGTGTACATGATTGTTGAGCCTGCACCTGATGTGGCGTTGGTGCAAATTGTTGTCGATATTTTGGCGACGGTGATTTTGGTGTTGGCTATCGGCCGATTACCGCTCCGTCTTCGTGAAACTGCCCAAAAACTGCGAACAGGCATCCAATGGCCCACACTGCTGATAGCCGTTACTGGTGGCTTTCTCGTTACATGGATCAGCTATAGCGCCCTGGCTTCACGCCCCCGCCCCAGCCTCGTCACACCCTTTTATCGCGCTAACGCCAAAATCCTGACCGGCGCCAGCGACATTGTAGGCGCAATTATCGTCGACTTTCGGGCACTCGATACATTGGTCGAGATTGGCGTATTCAGTCTGGCTGGGTTGGGCGTTTACACACTGTTGCGCTTTGCTGCCATCAAACATGCCGATCATGGACAGGCCATCGACGCCCAAACACCATTGGCTCCACATCCGCTGCAGACGCTCGGCATAGGTGGGTTCCGCGTATCGCCCTATATTCGGGCTATGGGCGACATCCTGCTGCCGGTCGCACTGGTCATTGGCAGCATCCATGTGCTGTATGGTCATGATCAACCCGGAGACGGTTTTACCGCAGGTGTGATTATCGGACTGGCTATCGGCTTCAAGTATGTCGTCTTTGGTTTTCAGGAAACCAGGCGACGACTATGGTGGCTTCGGCCGAATATACTCATCGCCATCGGTATCTCAATTGCCATCGTTAGCGGTGCTGCTACAACAATCATGACCGGCAGCTTCCTTTCTCCGGTTGACTACGGAGAAATGCTTTCTTTGCCGTTACCAACTGGCGTGAAGCTCAGTTCCGGCTTCCTATACGAAATCGCCATCGCATTGTCTGTGCTGGGCAGCGTGGGGCTAATGCTTGACACACTGGGACGCCCGGCAGTCGATGTTGATCTGCTGGCAGAGCCACCTGCTCCAGAAAACAGAGGTAATTGACATGATATTGATTATTGCCATTGGAATCGGCACGCTGTTTGGCATCGCTTTGTACCAGATGCTGCAACGCAACGTCATTCGCTCCGCTATTGGCGTCATTCTGCTTGGAAGCGCCATCAATCTTTTCTTGCTGACCGCCGGAAATAGTAACGGCACAGGACCAGCCTACAGCACCGTTACCGAAACGCAGGTCGATCCATTGCCGCAGGCATTGGTGCTAACCGCAATCGTCATTAGCATGGGTGGGCTGGCATTTATTCTTGCCATGCTCTACATCATTTCGGCACGCTACCAAACAGGCAATCTCGATGAGATCGATAACCTGAAACATTAGAAAGCATGAATAATCTCACGATATTACCGATTCTCATTCCGTTTGCTGGCGCACTCCTGCTGCTACTGCTGCCACGTACCGTGCGTGGCTGGATGGCAGTCGGCTTGATGGCAATCAGTTTGGCGGCCAGCGCCCTACTCCTCTGGACAGTAACAACCACCGGCGAAGCCCAAGTGTATCATGTTGGTGGCTGGGTGACAGACAACATACCATTTGGCATCACGCTTGTCGGAGACCAATTAGCTGCCTTCATGGTGCTGATGGCGCAGTTGGTGCTGACACTTGGCTTTGTCTATGCGCTGGGCTGCAATGACCAGGTAACGACATACCCGACATTCTATCCGGTTTTCCTCATGTTGACCGTTGGACTGAGTGGCGCCTTTCTCACAGGAGACTTGTTCAATCTGTTTGTATTTGCCGAATTGCTCGTCGTTTCTGGCACAATCTTGACGGCCATTGCCGATGATCGTTTCGGCACGGAGGCGGCGTTCAAGTATTTCTACATGAGCTTGCTGGCGGCTGCCTTTTTGCTGCTGGCCTGCGGTGTATTGTATATCAGCTACGGTACGCTGAATATGGCTCAATTGGGAGTGGCAATTTCGGCCGAAACCACACCACTCGCCCTCATTGCCCTCGGCTTGCTGCTGGCAACATTTATGGCAAAATCAGCCACAGTTCCCTTCCATTTCTGGCAACCCGACTTCCACGCCGCAGCGCCGACGCCGGTGAGCGCCACACTGTCTTCCGTCGTGGTCAAACTCGGTATTTATGGCTTCTTGCGCTTGACGACACTGCTGTATGTCGATCAGGCGCCGCAAATTCAGATGGTGCTGCTGGTGGCCGGTGTCATTGGCATCGTCTACGGTGGCCTGGCCGCTATCGGCACGCATAATGCCAAGCGCATGTTGGCCTATTCAACGATCGCCCAACTTGGTTTCATTTTAGTCGGCATCGGCTGGGGAACGCCACTTGCGCTGGCTGCTGCTCTGGTTTTCGCGTTTAATCACGCGCTGATCAAGGCAGCCATGCTAATGCTGGCCGGCGCCATTGCCAGTCGTGCACCGGTCAAATCGGCCGATTTCAACATCATCACCGGTGTCGGCAAACAGTTCCCGTTCATGGGTGTCCTGTTCTTTATCGGCGCACTTGGTCTGGCAGGTATTCCACCAACCAACGGATTTATCAGCAAAATGCTGCTCTTTAACAGCGGCATTGTCGGCACAGAATACGTCTCACTCCTGATCATCGGCGTCGCCGCCATTTTGACGCTGATCTACACGATACGCGCGTTCATGCGCGTCTGGTTTGTTGCACCTGCAACGCCAGGCAAATCGAAAAAAGGCGACCTGCTAATTGCACCGGCGCTGCTGATTCTGCTCGTCCTCGTACTCGGCTTGTGGGCAGAACCACTGGTGGCACTGGCAACCGATACAGCTACCTGGCTGGAAAACCCAAGCACTTACATTGAAGCGGTCATCGGTAACGGGTTTGTCTTGACGGAGGTACCATGATCGGACGTTTGAAGTGGATCGTCGTTCTGACGCTTATGTATGTTGCACTGACAGCTAACGCTGAGCCGCTAAATTGGATACTGGGAGTATTCATCGCGATGGGTGTGGTCGTTCTGATTCGGCCGAATCCTTCCCACATTGCCTGGCGAAATCTACCGCATGCAGCAATCACAGGCACCACTTTTGTCCTCACCGTTCTGTGGGATTTGATAGTCAGCGGCCTGCAAGTAGCGCGTCTCGTGCTACAGCCCCGCCTAGATATCCAGCAAGGCATCATCGCCATACCCGATCAGACCGACCAGGAATGGATCACAACGGTTAGCGCCGAAGCCATTACCCTGACACCGGGCGAACTTGTCGTCGAGATAGGCAGTGATGGCACCTTGTACACGCACACACTCGATGTCAAAGTAACGCTCAACGAATCAGCGCAAAGTCAGGCCGATCGCGTTCACCAACTGGAGGAAATTACCGCCTGATGACAGAGCTCTTACTGATCGTTGCATACATCTCGCTCGGAATCCATACTGTCTTGTTGAGTTACGCCATCTGGCGCGTCTGGAATGGCGAAAATCCGATTGATCGGCTACTGGCCAGCGAACTGGTCGGCACGCTCGTTCTCAGTGTGCTGGTATTGATAACACTCATCGAGCGCAGCAATCTATTCCTCGACGTTGCGCTTGGTCTGGCGGCGTTGAGCTTCATCGGCATCATTGCCTTTGCCCGCTATGCGGCCGATCGCCGGATGTTCTAACCAGAGAGCAATAACAATATGACAACGATACTTGAAATTTTAGCGATCATCGCCATCACGATTGGCACGGCATTTACCGTGATTGGTGTCATCGGGTTTCATCGGTTGCCCGATGTGTACACGCGGCTGCACGCAACCGGGAAAGTAGGCGTGTTCGGCGTGGTATTGCTGTTGAGTGCAACTGCGCTGGTTACGTCAGGCGCATGGAGCAAGGTGCTGGTCCTAATCGCCTTGCTACTCATCGTAGGCCCGGTGACTGCTCATGCGCTCAGTTCTGCTGCGTACCGGCTGGGCGTTCCCATGCAATCTCCCCATCGCGACGATTTGCAGGCAATGATGCATCAGGACGGACGTTCGACTGAGTGACGATTCGGCCGAAAACACCACCAACCACTTACATTTTTTACTCATTCTACAACTGCACGCCATCCGTAGGTACGGTATAATTGATAGTCGGTGCTCTGCAAGGCGCCGCGCACATTTTCACCTGTCAGATAGCTCACACGACAGCAACGTGACCATTCCAAGGAGACCGTACATGGCACAGAAATTCAAAATCACCTACCAAACCTTCGCCAGTCCTAACCCCGAAGTTGATCGCCTGTTCGAAGAAACAGTCGCACGCGTCAAAGCCAACTTCGGCGGTACGTTCCCGTTCTACATCAACGGAGAACAACGCACGTCCGGCACAACCTTTGAGAAAGTCAGCCCCACCGATCTGGATTTGCACATGGGCACATTCTACGAAGGCAGCGCAGCCGATGTAAACGACGCCGTCACCGCCGCCAAAGCTGCTTTTCCTGCTTGGAGCGCGACTTCGTGGCAAGAGCGCGTCGCGTTGTTGCGTCAAGTCGCCGATTTGATCAGTGAGCGCGTCTTCGAAATCGGTGCTGTACTCAGCATCGAAGTCGGCAAAAACAGGCTGGAAGCACTGGGAGACGTGGAAGAATCGGCTGATCTCATCCGGTACTGCTGCGACGCACTCGAAGAACATCAAGGCTTTCTCCACAAGATGAACAGCCCCAGCGACAACGTCCATAACCGCAGCGTGCTCAAGCCATTCGGCGTCTGGGGGGTCATTTCACCATTCAACTTCCCCGCAGCGCTATCGGCCGGGCCATGCGGCGCTGCCCTCGTCGCCGGCAATACGGTCGTCCACAAACCGGCCGAAGACTCCCCCTACACCAGTTGGCTCATCGACATGTGCTTTGTCGACGCCGGTCTGCCAACAGGCGTTTTCAACTTCGTCACCGGCGCGGAAGGCCCCGGTAAAGCGCTGGTTGCCAACCCTGACGTAGCCGGCATCACATTTACCGGCAGCTACAACGTCGGCATGAGCATCCTGCGTAGCTTCGGTGCTGCCGGCACGTACAATCGGCCGGTAATTCTCGAATTAGGTGGCAAAAATCCGACCATCATCACCGAAAATGCCGATCTCGATAAAGCCGCTATTGGCGTCATGCGCTCAGCATTTGGTTTGTCCGGTCAAAAATGCTCCGCTTGCTCCCGCGTCTTCGTCCATGAATCGGTCAAGGATGAATTCCTGAGCAAGTTACTGGTGCTCACCGAAAACATCAACGTCGGTGATCCCACCGACAAAGCCAACTACATCGGACCGGTCATCAACGCCACTGCCTACGAGAACTATCAGAAATGGGTCGGGCAACTGGCGGAGTCCGGCACGATCCTCACGGGCGGCAAGACATTGGACATGAACGGCTATTACGTCACGCCGACCATCGTCACCGATCTGCCGGACGATCATCCGTTGTGGAAAACGGAATTGTTTCTACCCATTGTCAAAGTTGCGACGTTTACCGATCGCAATGAGGCGATGGCACGCGCCAATGACATTCCGCTAGGCTTGACGGCTGGTTTGTTCAGTGAGGATGAAGAGGAGATCGACTGGTTCCTGAATCACATTGAAGCCGGTGTGTTGTACATTAACCGACCGGCAGGCGCGACAACAGGCGCGTGGCCCGGTTATCAGGCGTTTGGCGGCTGGAAAGGCAGCACAGGCACCAGCAAAGCGGCAGGAAGCCACTACTATTTGCAACAATACATGCGGGAACAAAGCCACACGATCGTGTCGTAGTCCGCAATGAATTTTGACGGCGATTGGCTGGTAAAGCGCTGCCTTGTAACAAACAGATGACCGAGAAAAAACAGTTTCACCTGCTGCAACTGAGCGAGACACAGCGCAATTTCTTTGCGACTATCCGTTCGGCCGATGCCATTGCCGGATTATCGGCCGAACAATTCGTCTTGTTTTGCGGTCATCTCTACCAGCAGTCAGGCTACACTGTTTATCGTGCCTGGCCACCGGAAACGGGCGGTGTCGACTTGCTGCTGCGCGATGGGCCACAAGTCACCGTTGTCGAATGTTTGCCGGGTCTGGAGATAGTGGAACAACTCGTGCTAACTGATTTGTACAGCACGATGATACACAACGAGGCACAGCAGGCTGCCGCGATCACGACAGGACGCTTTTCGGCCGAAACGGAAACTTGGTCAACTAACATCCCTATCGATCTCGTCGACGGGCGCGAACTGGAATTGTGGGCACAACAAATGCCGCTGCAACCCAAAGCGATCAGCGCACCACCGCCAAAACCCGCATCCGTGCAGCCTGCCGCAACGACTACACCACCATCGGCAACAAAACAACGCAAGCGACCCTCAGGATGGATCATCGTTGCTCTGGTGCTGGCCGCTGTGTTGTTCGCCTGCTCCGGCATCACCATTATCGCCTACAACAACTTTGCCTCCATACTCAATCCGGCTCCGCTCCCGACAGCGATCTCATCGATTTCTGATGCAACTGATGAACCGGCTGCCACGGCGACCTCAGACGCCGATCCCGCCCCGACTGTCACCCTAGCGACCGAGCCGACAGCCGAAACGCCAACTGTGACGACACCGGATGTCATCGCCAAACGGGTTACAACACCGCTGGCTATTGATGGCAATCTGGACGACTGGTCGGCCGAAATTGTCTATGCGGCTCCGTTTGTGGCTGAACGCGAAGATAGTTGGGATGGGTCGATGGACATCGATTCGGCGTGGCAGTTGGCATGGGATGACGAACACTTCTACCTGGCTGTACGTGTCTTCGATGACACGCACGTCCAAACGCAAGAGGCAAAATCTGCTTATCTCGGCGACAGCATCGAATTGCAATTTGATACAGATATCGAAGCTGATTATGGTCGGGAAATCAGCGAGGATGACTTTCAATATGTGGTATCGGCCGGTGATTTCGGCCGAATCGCGCCCGGCATTTTCCGTTTTCAGGGAGATGGCAACGGATTGATGAGCGATGCACCCGGCACAACTGCACGAGTTGCCGCCGTCCAACAAAGCAACGGCTACACGTTGGAAATTGCCATTCCCTGGACAGACATTGGCGTCAATGCAACGCCCGGCATGACCATCGGTGCCGCTTTGAGCATCAATGACAATGATGATCCCGGCACAGCCAAACAGGAATTGATGCTCTCACACGTGGCCGGTCGCCGTTGGCTCGATCCCACCAGTTGGGGCACATTGACGCTGGAGTAAAGGCGGAAGGCGGAGAAATAATATGACTAAGTTACTCGACATGCAAACGGCTATTAACCGGTACGTGCACGACGGTGCGTCGGTTGCCATCGAAGGGTTTACGGCATTTATTTGTTTCGCGGCAGCGCACGAGATTATTCGCCAGCGCAAACGGGATTTGACATTGGTGCGTATGACACCCGATCTCGTCTACGATCAGATGATTGCTGCCGGAGTAGCACGCAAACTAGTTTTCAGCTATTTGGGCAATCCCGGCGTCGGCAGTCTGCACTGCATCCGTCGCGCCGTCGAAAAAAGCATTCCGCGACCGCTCGAAATTGAAGAATACTCCCATTTCGGTATGGTCGGGCGCTACATTGCCGGAGCCGGCAACATGCCGTTTTTCCCTTTACGCAGCTATACCGGCAGCGATATGCCGGCAGCCAATGAACGCATTCAATTTGTCGATGATCCGTACGGTTCCGGCCCGATTGCGGTCGTGCCTCCCATCAAGCCGGATGTCGCCATATTGCATGCGCAACGCGCCGACGAAGCAGGCAACACGCAGTTGTGGGGCTTGCTCGGTATGCAAAAGGAAGTGGCATTTTCGGCCGAACACGTCATCATTGTCGTTGAAGAACTGGTCGATGAAACAGTTATCCGCAAAGACCCCAACCGCACCTTGATTCCCGGGCTGGTCGTCGATGCCGTTGTCGTCGAGCCGTACGGGGCGCATCCCAGTTATGTACAGGGTTATTATGATCGCGACAATGTCGATTATCTGGCATGGGACACCATCTCACGCAACGAAGCGACGACGGCAGCGTGGCTCGACGAATGGGTTTACGGAGTCGCCGACCGCGCCGCCTATCTGGCTAAACTGGGGCAAGAGCGGATCGACCAGCTCGCGCCCGGCGATTTGTGGGCAGAACCGGTCAACTATGGCCGCTATGCTTAAACAGGATCACGGTCGACGTGCATAACCGTCAAATTCAGCCTGTGCGCGAAGCGTCGCAGCACATGCACCAATTGCGCGAGGAACTGGGCAACGCGCGACGCGATTTGCGTGATGCAGAAGCTGCGCTGGGCGCGGAACAAGCAACGATCAACGCGTTTCGGATGCAGTGTCGGCTCAAATTGGGCGAATGGATCGACGATTTACTCGACTTGCGCTCGGAAAAGCAAACATTGCTGACCCGGTTGCAATTGGAGCAGCAGGCCGTCGATTACGGGATTGAATACGACGATGACGCCCCGTTTTGGCAAGATGCAGCATGGTCAGAACCGGAAATCAATTCGGCCGAAGCGATTGATCCCACACTCCTGAACGAATTAGCCGGAACCGAAAATGACCGCAACGCCGAAAAACGTCTCTACCGCGAGTTAGCCCGTCGCTTCCATCCCGATTTGTCGGCCGGAACGGCCGAACGCGCCTACAGCACGTCGATCATGGCTACCATCAACAACGCCTACGCCAATCACGACATGCAGACGCTGCGCGAATTGGCCGGCGAACTCGATCCGGCCACAGTTGCCGCTTACAGCGGCGGCGAAACGCGGGAAATCCGTCAGCTACGCCAGGCGATTTTGAGCTGCAAACGTCGGCAGCGCCGGGCTGCACAGCAGCTACAGGCGCTGCGCCGCGAAAACACAGCCCAACTGTGGCGGCGCGCGCAACAACTGGAAGCGGACGGCCTGGCATGGTGGGATGAGGTGCGTCAGCAGTTGCAAAACGAGATACAACGCTACAGGTCCGACATTGCCACCCTCGAAAATCAGCTTTCTTCCTTTTCTTGATAGGCTTCGGCCGAATTGTATGATGTGCGCCAGGCAGCTTGTGCCATAACGGAACTATTATGACTGTATTTCGCCGTTTCAGAGGACGTTCGGCCGATAACGATGCCAAACGCGAACCCATCACAAAAGAGAATGTCGTCACCTATCGACGCCTGCTGCAATATGTCCGTCCCTATGCCAAATGGATGGTCATTTCTATCCTGGCACTGATCGTCAGCGTTGCCCTCGGCCTGATTTTACCCTATGCCATTGGCACGCTGGTCGACATTGTCCTCGTCCAAAACGACCGACAACTGCTCAACCAACTCGTCATCGCCCTCTTCATCATCTTCATCATCCAGGCCATCTTCAGCTTTATCCATCGCCTTACACTGGCCTATGTCGGTGAAAATGCCGTCAAGGATATACGCATTCAGGTCTACAGCCACATTCAGAAGCTGCCGCTGCAATTTTACGCCGACTATCGCACCGGCGAAGTCATTTCGCGCCTGACTAATGACGTTGCCCAGTTGCAAACAGCGATTACGGAAACATTGGTTGGCCTGTTGCGCCAGGGATTGACGCTGATCGGCGCTGCCATGCTGCTGTTTTTCCTCGATTGGCAGTTGACGCTGCTCATTTTGATCGGCATTCCGGTGATAACGTTGACAATGGTGTTTCTCGGCCGAATGATACGCCGTGCATCCAGAGCTGTTCAGGACACATTGGCTGAAGCCGCCAACGTCGTCGAGGAAACGACTGCCGGTATTCGCATTGTCAAATCATTTGCCCGCGAAGATTACGAGTTGGAACGCTATTCGGCACGTGTCATCGACGTGTTTGACGCCGCCATGCACCGCGCCAAAATCAGCGCCACGCTGGGACCGATCATCGGCTTTATGGCGTTCGGCGCGATCACGGTGACACTGTGGTTTGGCAGCATGCAAGTGCTCAACGGTAAGCTAACTGCAGGCGATCTGGTAGCGTACCTCGTCTATACAATGATGGTCGCGACACCCATCGCATCGATTGCCGGCTTGTATTCGCAGTTTCAATCGGCATTGGGCGCGACGGAACGCGTTTTTGGTTTACTGGATACGCCTTCGACCATTGTGGAGAAGCCGGATGCACAACCACTGCCGCCGGTTGTCGGCAACGTAGCGTTTGAAAAGGTGTCGTTCAAGTACAATCCCAACGTCGCTGTGCTGAATGATGTGTCGTTTTCGGCCGATTCAGGACAAATCATCGCGCTTGTCGGCCCCAGCGGTGCAGGCAAATCGACCTTGGTCAACCTCATTCCACGCTTCTACGACGTCGGCGAAGGCGCGATTACCATCGACGATGTCGATATCCGCGATGTCACACTGCACAGTCTGCGCGAACAAATCGGCATTGTGCCGCAAGAAACGATATTGTTCTCCGATACTGTCTACGCCAACATCCTCTACGGCAAGCTCGACGCAACGCGTTCCGAAGTTGAAGCTGCTGCTCTGGCTGCCAATGCGCATGATTTCATCATCAACGACCTGCCCGACGGCTACGAAACGGCGGTCGGCGAGCGCGGCGTCAAACTCAGCGGCGGGCAGCGACAACGCGTCGCCATTGCCCGTGCCATTCTCAAAAACCCGCGCATCTTGATCCTCGACGAAGCGACATCGTCACTCGACAGCGAAAGTGAAAGCCTGGTGCAGGAAGCGCTGGAACGCCTGATGCAGGGACGCACATCGTTTGTCATCGCCCACCGCCTCAGCACGGTGATCAACGCAGACTGGGTTTTGGTGCTGGAAAACGGCGTCATCGTCGAACAGGGCACACACGCTGATTTGCTGGGTAGCGGCGATGGTCTGTATCGCCGACTGTATGACAAGCAGTTTAGGCAAGGTCTGGCAGTCGAAGCGGCAACGATTTAGCGCAGAAGTCGTCGCAAAACTGCAAGCGTCATTGTCACTGCCGCTGCCCATGCTATACTGCTGAATGATGAAATCCGACCAGCATGACGATATAATGAGTGATTCGGCCGAATTGGGCCCCCTGATCGACACATTCGAGCCGATGCGCCAGGGTCAGAAAATCAATCTGGCAGCAGGTGTCGTGCTGCCTGTCGTCGGTATCCTCTTTATTCTGGCCGGCTTGCTCGGCGTGCTGCAAGGGGGCTGGGCCATTTTTTGCGGTTCTGTCGGTTTCATCCTGGTGCCGATCGGCATTTGGGGCTACCGCACGACCCGGCGGCAGTCGCACGACGGCTATGAAGTGTACCAGAATGGCATCGTCATCACGGAAGACGGCGTGCTTAATCCCATCGCCTGGGACAACATCGCCGTTTTCTACAGCATGGAATTCGAGCGGTTCAGCCGCAACAAGTTCAATTTCAACCGCGAAAAAGAATCCTCAATGGGCGTTTACCATTTCTACCGCCTGCAAACCACCGGCGGACAGACATTCAAATTCGACGACCAGATTTTGCGTGCCAACCAACTCGGTAACATCATCGAACGGGAAACGGTACCACGATTGCGGCCGATTATTCAACAGCGCTTTGCAGCGGGTGAAACAATCAATTTCGGCCGAATCGAAGTCAATCAGCAAGGTATCACCATTCCCAAGAAGTCGCTGCTGCCGTGGAACAACGTCAGCGTCATGCTCGTTGAGTGGGAACGCACGCGCCTGATCATCGAAGAAAAAGATAACCCGGTCAAATGGGGCAAAATTGATCTGGCGCACATTGGCAATCTGGAACTGTTTCTGGAGATTGCAGAAGATCAGTTACCAATAGCTGTTGAATACGGCACGATCCCAACCTGATGAGCAAATCGACGACATTGCCGGTGAACGATTCGGCCGAACCACAACTCGGCCGACGACTTGCAACCTACGGTTCAACGCGTCAGGGGTTCACACTCAACATAATCGCGGGTGCTGCGCTCATTATCGCAGGTGCCGCCGCCGCCATTTTGAGTATCAGCGCATGGGACACGACCGGCATACTCTGCGCCACCGTCGGAATCGTGCTCATCATGCTGGGAACATGGGGTATCTATTCAACGCTGCGGCGCAAACAATTACTGGTGACAGTCTATCGCGACGGTCTGACTTACCGCGCCGGCAAGCAACAAACGATCATCTACTGGGAGGAAATCGCTTCATTTTTCTGCGATACACCGGAACATTACGCCGCGCAGCGCTTTTCCAACCGCAATGCCGGGCAACCAGTCCATTTCTGTAAAATCCGCACCGTGGACGGACAGACCTTTGCGTTTGATGACACGCTGCGCCATGTTTACAAATTAGCTGCCGCCATCGATGAAAACACCGTTGCGCTGATTGCGCCCTATGTGATGACAGCTTTTGAAGCCGGCAGCGCCATCGATTTTGGTCCGTTGGTCGTCAGCCGGGAAGGATTACAGACGCACAATGCCTTCTGCCCCTGGCACGAGGTCGTGCGCTTCGACATTTCGCGCCAACGCGGCACCATTGTGGTTGAACAAGCGAACAATCCCGTGCGCTTCGGCACTTTTATGATTGCCTATGTACCGAACATGACCTCGTTGAAAGTGATAGTGCAGCGTATGCTGGCGGAACACACAGACGGCAACGTTGCGCTGCGCACACTGGCGGCGTGATGACGTACGCAAAGCTGGCCCGATTTTACGACGAGATTCACGCAGAATTAACTGAAGATGTCGATTTTTCGGTGGCGTTAGCGCGTTCGGCTGGCGGCCCGGTGCTGGAACTGGGGTGTGGCACAGGGCGCTTGCTCTGGCCCATGGCGCAGGCGGGCATCAATGTGACCGGGCTGGACAATTCGGCCGATATGCTGGCCCTGGCGCACGAACGACGGCAATTGCTGGGATTGCAACAGCACGTTGTGCTTGAATCGGCCGATATGACGCGCTTTTCACTACAACGAACCGATTTTGCCCTCATCCTGCTCAGTTACAATACGGCACTGCATTTGACAACCAATCAGGTCATAGCGACCTTACGCCGGTCGGCCGCCCACATGCAGCCAGGTGGTGCCCTCTGCATCGATGTCATCAATCCGTTTTTATTGGCGGATTGGCGCGATCAAACGATGCCGGAAGTCGAGCGCACCTTCATTGACTCCTGGACAGGAGCAACGGTAACGCAGGCAACGACCAATTACGCCGATTTAGCACGGCAGGTGGTAACGGTTAACTGGCTTTTTGATGTGGCGTACCCGGATGGGACACTGGAGAAAGTCGAATCGGCCGAAACATACCACTACTACTATCCGCACGAGTGGCTGCCAATGCTACAACACGCCGGTTTCAGCCTCGAATCAATGTGGGGAGATTACGATGACAGCCCGTTCGCAGAAGATACACCACGGCTGCTACTCATCGCACGCAAACTTGTGTAAACACTATTTGCGTTTGCGGTCTTTCCTTATCTTCACAAACGCCCCTTTTACCGTAAACGGCGTCTCCGGCTCATTCGAACTGTGCGCGAGGCGCAGTCGGGTAAACAATATCGGCGCCCAATAAGACAACAACAAGCCGGCAATAAAGAATTGAACCGCTTGCAATGACCGCCGGAGCCACAATGCATTCTCCGGCGTGACCAACTCGATCAACGCATCTGCGCCATATGCAACGATAACCGCCGCCATCATACCAACGATATACCGAATTACACGAATCCATATTGGGCCGTCGACCATGAAGCAGACGCGGACTGGTTCCAGCGTAAACCCAATACCAATCGCAATTAACAACGCAATACTGATCACCATGTCACGATCAGCGGCCTGCCTGCCTAATTCCAGAAAATCTGCCCAGGGAACAGACGTGTTCAAATCACCTTGAATCAGTACCATGACGACGTATAGTATGGCGAACAACAACGGCGCAAGGGCCAATACCATGAGCCGCTGGCCCATGAGCCGATTGCGAAATCTGTCAGCAAAATAGCGCATCAGAATGGCATATCCGCCCAGCGTCAACGCACCGAGCAATATCCCTGCCACCACATCGTGAACAAAGTGCACGCCCAGATAAACACGGCTCAACGCCATCAGGATGACCCAGATTGTGGCCACAATCCACGCCCATTTACGCCGAATCCATGCCGCCAGAAAATAAACGAGTACGGTGGATAGCTGTGCATGTCCACTGATGAAACCAAACGACGGTTCATCGGACAGCCCTATGCTTGTGTCTAACCAATAAGGGCGTGGCTCGTGAAACAATTGTTTCGCGAATGCGTTGAGTGCCAGCGAGAAAATGATCAGATAGGTGAGATGTGCGCCACGGCGTTTATCGATACACCAGTAAATGAGAGGAAGCAGCAGGAGGTAGAACTCAAATCGGCCGAAATAGACAAAAACCTGCATGACCGGCTCCATGCCGGGATAGTTCGTCTGTAGCCATTGTGTGGCATTGAGTCCAAACTCGTAGAATGGCTCCATGCTATTTGTAGCGAACTGCGCTACGATAAGCGGCTGCCGCGCGTGCCCCTTCACCCCTGCGCATATAGGCATCGCCCAGAACGCGATAGAGAGGGCCTGCTTCCGGCTGCACAGACGTTACCTGCACCAAATCATCAATGACAGCATCCAATGCATCATCGCGAGGCAGTAAGGCGCGATACTGTTCAGCCGCGCCGGCTACGTCACCCGCCAAAAATGCATTATATGCCTGCTGCCGTTCGGCGCTATGAGGCCCTGAAAACGTCATCTCCGGTTGTGGCGACTCTACCAATTTGGATTCCGAGCTTGGCTGTGACTGGGATTTATGACCGGGCAGCGTGCTGACTATGGTGCTTTCTTCTTGCTCCATCTTTTCCAGCCACGCTAACGGGTCATCGACCTCGTCGGACGGTTTCGGCACTGGTTCCGGCTGCGTCTGTTGCTCCGTATTGTCGTTGACAATCTGCTCTACCCAGGCCAGAGCGGCGCTCATGTCATCGGCATTATCGTCGTCATCAGGGTCGATTCCTTTGGCGGCAGCGAGTGCCCCCGCTTTTGCGGCACTAGTTGGCTCATCTTGATGAGCCATTTTTTCCAGCCACCCGACAGCTTCGTCGGGATCTTCAGGAAAATCCTCCAGAAAACGAGTAGCCGATGGCGGATCGACAGCACGTAAAGGCACATCTTCATCATCAAAAATCAAATCGGCCGAGTCATCCTCAGCCGCACTTTCCACCTCGACAATCAGCTCACCCTCAACAATATCCTCGTCCTCATCATCCTCATCCTCACTTGAGGAAATAATCGTTTCAGCCGCCCCCAAAACAGCAACACGCGTGACAGCCTGCGCCAAACCCTGATCCGTCTTGGCAGACTCTTCCCACTGATGCGTTGGCGGTTCTTCAATGGGTGCCCCCAACTCTGCTGTAAACTCATCCAACCATCCCAGCCGCTCATCATCTGGTGAGCCTGGCCGTTGCACAGCAGCTGATGCTTGTGTCTCGGCACTGCCGGGCGTCGCCGTGCGCTGTCGTCGTAAGTCACGTTTAAGCCAATCAGGCAGCACGATTGCCGGTGCCACAGATTGAATCGGCGGGCTGGGCGGCACAACATTGGCTGCGCCACGCTCAGCCGCTAACTGCGCAAGCCAGTCCAGCGCTTCGTCCAATTCATCGTCCGTTGGCTCTGGGCCAAATTGCTTTGACTCGTCAATACTTCCTGTCATGGAACAATCCTGATTCAATCCGGCGCGAGACCATTTCGCCTTATGCAACGAATGCCAAACGGTCTAGTCAGATCGTGGATTAACACATGCCTGACCTGTACTTGTCGGTTCAGTGTCCTCACGCCAATGATACGAATTTCACGTCTTTGTTACGGGTTGACCGTATGGGTATTATGCAAGCACAAGCCTACACAAGCAAATGACGGCGCTGCAAGCGCAGCAACAGGTCTGAAATGTCAGATTCCGGTCGCTTACTAGGGCCTAGCGGGTCAATAATCACGTCGAAGCCTTGCAACGCATACGTCAAGTTGAGAATACCGTGAGCCAATGCGTCGAGAAAGTAGCCACCTTCCAAAATAAAAAGGATGCGATTTTCACACAGCTCGGCTGCTACTTGCAGCAGCTGACGACATAGCTGCGCGTATCCGGTCAAGGACAAGGTGGCGGACGCCAGTGGGTCGCCCCAATGTGCATCAAAACCGGCCGAAACGAGAATGAACTGCGGGTTAAATTCTTCCAGCTTGGGCAAGATGAGCCTATCAAACACTGATTGATAACCTTTATCGCCAACTCCAGAACACAACGGCACATTGATCGTGTAGCCGTAACCGGAGGCATCGCCGACATCGCCGACTCGCCCAGTTCCAGGGTAAAAATACGGCTCCAGAATATGCGTTGATACAAACAGAACGCTCGAATCGCGGCGAAAAATTTGCTCGGTGCCGTTGCCGTGATGGACATCGAAATCGACGATGGCAATGCGCTCGATGCCGTGCGCCTGCTGCAAATGGCGAGCGACGATGGCAACGTTGTTAAACAAGCAAAACCCTTCGGCCGATTGTGTGCCTGCATGGTGTCCGGGCGGCCTGATCAAAGCCAGCCCGTTGGCTGCATTACCTGTCATCACAGCATCAGCCACTGCACAGGCGCTGCCCGCTGCCAAACGCGCCTCGTCAAAGCTGCCGGGTTTGACGTACGTATCAGGGCCGAGCATACCGCCCCCCTGCGCTGCTGCCCAACGAATGAGATCGATGTGTTCTTCTGTATGAACCGCATTCAACTGGCGGACAGTCGTAAATTGTGGTGTAACGTGCAGCAAATCGGCCAATACATTGTAGCGTTCGAGCAACTCCCAAATCGCACTCAATCGCCCTACATGTTCGGGATGTCCTTCCAACGTATGTGCTGTACCTGGCACAAACGCCAATGCCGTATTCATGCTACCCCTATGCCGCAATATTCGGCCGAATCGATTACCTTGCAGTCGTTTCCACATCTCGTATCTACGCACATTGTAAGCCGAACCCGGCAATGCGCCAACAAAAAAAGGGCATGACCACATCAGCCATGCCCTTCTGAGAGTAAAAGCAATCCTCAGCTAATTAACTAACATGCCGAGCAGGCCGAATCCCTGCCCAATCGCAGCCGTCAATGCAGCTAGGACAACCGAAACAATAGACATCAGTTTGATCAAAATGTTGAGCGACGGGCCGGACGTATCCTTAAACGGATCGCCGACCGTATCACCGACAACGGCAGCCTTGTGCGCTTCCGACCCTTTACCGCCCTCTGCACCGGCTTCAATCGCCTTCTTGGCATTGTCCCATGCACCGCCGGAATTCGCCATCATGATTGCCAGCGCGAAACCAGTTCCCAGACCACCAACCAGAAGACCCAGAACACCCGGTACACCAAACACAACACCGACAATAATCGGAACCAGAATGGCCAGGATAGACGGCATGCGCATTTCTTTCAATGCGGATTGTGTACTGATCTCCACACATTGTGCATAGTCTGGTTTCTGCTGACCCGACATAATGCCCGGCATTTCGCGGAACTGACGACGCACTTCGTCGACCATGGCCCCGGCAGCGCGTCCCACTGCACTCATCGTCAGAGAACAAAAGAAAAACGCGGTCATCGCACCGATAAACATACCGAAGAGAAAAGCCGGATTGAGCGGCGATACATCAAAATAAGTCACAAGATCATCAATCGTCATCAATGCGACCGGCATGGAAGCCCCGTCCAATGTGTCGACACCCAGCTTGACAAAGCTGTCGCCGACTGTCTGGATGTAAGCGGCGACCAGCGCCAGCCCGGTCAGAGCGGCCGAACCAATCGCAAAACCTTTGCCGGTTGCAGCAGTTGTATTGCCCAGGGCATCCAGTTGGTCGGTTCGTTCGCGAACTTGAGGCGGCAAACCGGCCATTTCAGCGTTGCCGCCCGCGTTGTCTGCAACCGGACCATAGGCATCGGTTGCCAGTGTCAAACCGAGCGTGGACAACATACCAACAGCAGCCATACCTACCGCAAATAGACCGCCGAGGGTGCTTTCTGCACCACCTCCGACATAAAATGCCAGACCGGAAGCAACGACAATGATGATGATGGGCCAGACAACCGATTCCATACCGACAGCCAGACCACTGATGATTACGGTAGCCGGTCCAGTTTCAGTCGATTTGACGATACGTTTGGTTGGGCCGTATTCGGCCGAAGTATAACGCTCCGTCACACGCCCAATCGAAATCCCGGCGACAATACCGGTCGCAACCGCAATGCCAATATTGAGCCAATTGTCAATGCCGAGCAAATAAAGCATGCCAAACGCGAGAATGCCGATCAGCAGGCCAATAACCTGGATCGAGCGCTCCAGCGAATGGATCAACTGTTTCATTGTCGCGCCTTCATGTGCACGCACCAGAAAAACACCCACAATCGACAGCAAAACGCCGACACCGGCCAACATGACCGGCGCCACGATGTAATTTAATTGGTCGGCAACATCAAATCTTTGGGTGACAGCGTAAGCCACACCCAGCGATGCCGTCGCCAAAATCGAAGCGGAGTACGATTCATACAGGTCAGCACCCATGCCGGCAACGTCACCCACGTTGTCGCCAACATTATCGGCTATGGTGGCCGGATTGCGCGGATCGTCTTCCGGAATGCCAGCCTCAACTTTACCGACGAGGTCTGCTCCGACATCGGCCGCTTTGGTATAAATGCCACCACCGACACGACCAAACAAAGCCATCGTCGAGGCACCGACAGCGGCCGCCAACATGATCGTCGTAATCGTCGGCAAAAACGCCGTTACGCCACCGTAAAACTCAGCCGGAACGACGTAGTAAAGCAATAAAAACCAGATGCTCATATCGAGCAATACAAATCCGACGACGCTCAAACCCATCACTGCTCCGGCGCGAAACGCAACACGCAAGCCGTCATTGAGGCTGCGTCCAGCAGCATTGGCCGTCCGCGCTGACGCGTTGGTCGCCGTTTTCATACCGACATAGCCGGCTGCCCCGGAAAATGCGCCAGCGGTGAGAAAAGCAACAGGCAAAATTCTGCTCTGAAGATCAAAAACATATGCCAGGATCAAAAAGAAGATGAACATGCCGGCAAAAACAATGGATACAGCCTTGAATTGTGCGCTCAAGTACGCCATGGCACCTTCTCGGACGGCTTGCGCTATCTCCACCATGAGTGGTGTGCCTTCATCTTCCTTGTTGACATCCCGATAGAATAGGAATGCGGCAAACAGGGCAGCAACAGCGCCTACAGGGCCAAGCCACCACAGGGCAGGAATTGCCGGTCGCACTTCCTGCAATAGGTGTGAAAACTGTCCAATAGCAAAATACATAAGGTCGGTAACCCTCCAACTAAAAGAGTTTTCTCAAGGAAACATAGAAAAAGCGGGAGGAACCCGCTCGAAATTCGTTGACGCCCCCGGTGTGTCAATGGCTAATCAAGACCATAGATTGTAACAATTGGCACCCCATTTTGCAATACGCGGTGAAAGGTGTATGCTGTACGCAATTGTATGGTTGGCGTGCTCACATGCGGAGAAATTTACATGATCGAGGCAGTAGTTTTTGACTTTGGCGGCGTCTTGGTGCGCACCGTTTCGTGGGAACGGCGGCTAGCGTGGGATGCACGTTTGGGGCTGGCACCGGGCACAGTGGAGCGGCTGGTGTTTAACAGCGAGCACGGGCAAGCTGCGCAGTGCGGCACCGTTCGTGCAACTGAGCATTGGGCGTGGGTGGCGGCTGAATTGGGGCTTTCGGCCGAATCACTCTCTCAATTGCAAACTGATTTCTGGGCTGGTGATCAACTGGATGACGTGCTGATCGCGTTTATCTGTCGCCAGAAACAACTGCGCAGAACGGCGATTATCAGCAATGCAATGGATGATCTACGTGTCGATCTGGCTCACAAGTGGGGAATTGCTGATGCGTTTAACCTGATCGTGATTTCGGCCGAATTTGGTGTCATGAAACCCGATTCCGCCATTTACCGGCACACCCTGGATCAACTCGAGATTGCACCACAAGCGGCGATTTTCATTGACGATTTTGCGCACAATGTCGCCGGTGCGCAGGCGGTGGGCATGCACGCCATCCACTACACACCTCAACTGGACTTATACGCAGCACTCGCAGCGCACAAAATCGTTTAGCGTGACGAACCGGAAACCGGGCTTTGTCAGAAAAGCCCGGTTTCTCAAGGTCTCAGATGTGAGCAGCTATACAGGCTGCGCTGTCGATTGTGCCGCCGCTTCCCGCAACGCGTCAGCGCGATCGGTGCGCTCCCACGGCAAATCGAGGTCGGTTCGGCCGAAATGACCATACGCCGCTGTCTGACGGAAAATCGGCCGACGCAAATCGAGATCGCGAATAATCGCGCCCGGACGCAGATCAAAATGTTGATTGATGAGGTCAACCAACTGTTCTTCCGTCAAGTCGCTACTACCAAACGTCTCGACATTAATGCTCAACGGATGCGCCACGCCAATGGCGTAAGCAACCTGCACTTCGCAGCGCTCGGCCAGCCCGGCAGCGACAATGTTTTTGGCTACCCAGCGCGTCGCATACGCCGCACTGCGGTCGACCTTGGTCGCATCCTTGCCACTAAACGCGCCGCCGCCGTGACGACCCATACCACCATACGTATCGACAATAATCTTGCGCCCGGTCACGCCGGCATCACCCATCGGACCACCAATGACAAACCGTCCAGTCGGATTGACATAGACTAATAAGTCTTCGTCTACCATCTCCATTGGCAACACCGGCTTGATAACATGCTCAATAATGCCGGCGCGAATCGCTTCCTGAGACACGTCAGGCGCATGCTGTGTGCTCACCAGCACCGTGTGAACGCGGTATGGTTTGCCATACGCGTATTCAATCGTCACCTGGGCTTTGCCGTCGGGACGCAGCCAGGGCAAGATACCAGCCCGACGTACCGCTGTGAGCTGGCGCGTCAAATTGTGCGCCAGAAAAATCGGCAACGGCATCAACGTTTCCGTTTCGTTGCAGGCATAGCCAAACATCATGCCCTGGTCACCGGCACCAATCGCCTCAATAGCGCGTTCAGCATCGGCTTCCGTGCGATATTCCAGCGCCGCATCGACGCCCTGGGCAATGTCCGGGCTTTGCGCAGCTATGGCGGATAACACACCGCATGTCTGACCATCAAATCCCTTGTCACTGGCATCGTAGCCGATTTCATTGACAACTTTACGCACCAATTCATCGACATTGACAAATGCGTTAGTTGTCACTTCGCCCAGTAACATGACGTAGCCCGTCTTGACTGCCGTCTCAACGGCGACCCGGCTCATCGGATCCTGCTCCAGGCAAGCATCGAGAAAAGCATCGCTGATTTGGTCACACATTTTGTCGGGATGGCCTTCAGTCACCGATTCCGATGTAAACAACAAGCTGGGTGCGTTCATAAAATTCGTACTCATCAAAAAAACCTCCGCTGCCACTCGGCAGATTGATTATGGACAAACAAAAAAGCCTCTTGCTGGTGGGCAAGAGGCGTCGTGTAAATAACTACCTGACTTATCTACCAGCAAACGCTGCCAGAATTAGCACCTTCCCGACAAATCACTGTTTGCCTGGGGGTTGCCGCAGTTTCAACGGGCTGGTCCCTCCACTGCTCTGGATAAGTATCAACTATTTATGTTGTTAACGTGGTTAAGTATAAGCACATCAACCCGGCTGCGCAACTCGACACGAAATCAATCACGCAGTTTTTATGATACGCATACAAGAGGGCTGGAAAACGACGTCTTTATCTACTCGCTATGATGACGGCTTGACGGCGTTATGCCACTGTGGCCGGAATTTTCGGCCGAAAATGAGCTTGACAACTTTGACCACAATGCCAATCGCATCGACAACCAGCGCAACAAACAACGCCAGTCGAATCACCCAGTTTAGGAAATCAATGGTTGTGATGGCACCGACGGTCAAAATTTGCACGAGGACGTAAAGTCCAAACAACTCAGACCCTATTTCCAGAGTACGCGTCATACGCGTCCAGCGCCCTTGCCAGACGACGATGAACTTGAGCATCACTTCGATAGCTGTAGAGACAATAATCAACGGAATCACTGAGCGGAAGCCCGGCGCGATGAACGGTGCCAAAACACCGTCGGGCCGAATCAAGACGAGGAATATGCCGACGAAGACAATGGTGGCAATAATGCCGGCTACCTGCTCGAACCGATTGATACGATCGGGATCATCGACCGGCGGCAAATCGTGCGGATCCCATTCGGCCGAATCGCCATCGATAACAATTTCGCCGCCCCAGACACGCTCAATACCGGCAAAAATCAATGTGATCACGCCGAGACTGATAACTGCGGCCTGGGCAAATTCGAGCAGGAAGTTCCAGATGACAGAAGCGGTATCGGCCGAATTGCCCGTCACGAGCGTCAAGATCATCAATACGAGGTACAAAACTGCCATCACGCTCAACACAATCGTCGCGACAAAACGGTAAAACGGATAGAGCTGTGGCCCAATCACGTATTGAGTCGCGTGATACTGCGCGGCCATTTGTTCCGGCGGCCCGAAATCGAGCAATACTTTTGTCGCAGTCAATTCAGTCGGCTGCCCATCACCAGCCCGCTCATCAACCGCATCTTGCAGCAGCGAGCGCAATTCCCGTTCAATGTCGTTGCGGCCTTTGCGCGGCAACTGCCGCCCCACCTCATGGACATAGCGTTCGATCATTTCATTTGCAGTCATCGTCATCGTATTCACCCACCTTTCGCCAGCAGCAATCGATCCATCGTCTGCACAAGATTATGCCATTCCTGGGTCAGATTGCTCAACATCATTTCACCGACCGGACTGATCTGATAGTAGCGGCGTGGGCGAGCATCGTCGATCACGCGCCAGTCACTGCTCAACAAACCCTGTTTTTCCAGACGGCGCAGCAGAGGATACAGCGTACCTTCGTTGATGCTCATGCCACGCGCATCAAGATTCTGTTTCAGCGAATAGCCATACTCTTCCTGACGCAGTTGACTCAACACGGCAAGTACCAGCGCTCCACGGCGTAGTTCGAGTGACAGATTATCATACAGTGCTTCTTTGTCCGGTTGTTTTGCCATGTTTGATATTATACTGTATTACATACAGTATTGTCAATAGAAATTATTATGCACAACTATCAATTGCAGCTACTACCTTACCACAAACTTCCGCCTTCATCCCTCATCCTTTTCACTCTTTACACACCAGGCCACATCGACTATAGTCCTGTATGCTTTCATTCCGCTTAATTGCCACGACCAAAATTGGTCTCGAAAAACTGGTGAAACTGGAGTTGATCGATCTCGGCTTTGCCAATATCGACGTATTGCCGGGACGCGTCGAGTTTGACGCGACATTGGAAGATATTCCCCGCGCCAATTTATGGCTGCGCTGCGCCGATCGCGTGCGCATCAAGGTCGGTGAGTTTCCCGCCACGACGTTTGAAGCCCTGTTTGAACAGACGAAGGCGTTGCCGTGGGAGGCGTGGATCACCCGCGACGGTCAGTTCACAGTTACCGGCAAATCGGTCAAATCAGAACTGTTCAGCGTGCGTAGCTGCCAGGCCATCGTCAAAAAGGCAGTTGTCGAGCGACTCAAAGAACGGTATCAAATCGACTGGTTTGCCGAGACCGGTGCCGAATACACAATTCAGGTGTCGCTTTTGAAAGACACGGCGTTGTTGACCATTGACACATCGGGCAGTGGGCTGCATCGCCGTGGCTACCGTGAAGATGCAGGTGAAGCGCCGCTCAAGGAGACATTGGCAGCCGCACTGGTCAAGCTCAGTTTTTGGGATAGGGATCGCTTGTTGATCGATCCGATGTGCGGATCCGGCACGATCCTGATTGAAGCGGCACTGATGGCTCGCAATCGTGCACCTGGTTTGCAGCGCACGTTTGCGTCGGAACGTTGGCCGGTCATCGGCCGAAAACGGTGGCAACAAGCACGGGATTCGGCGGAATCCGCCATCATCCCCTTCGATAAACCCCAACTCTTCGGCTACGACATGGATCCGACCGTTATCGAAATCGCCCGGCACAATGCCGTATTAGCTGGTGTCGGCGACGACATCGTCTTTACCCCAAAAGACGTCAAAGATCTGTGGATCGACAAGCAATACGGCATTGTCATCACCAATCCACCCTATGGTATGCGCATGGCTGACTTCCGCGACATCAATCAAATCTATATTGCACTCAACAAAATGTTCCGCAAGAAAAAGGGGTGGTCGATCTACGTCTTCACGGCCGACGAGAAATTCCCCGATTATTTCCACCGCTCTCGTCCTGATCGCGTGCGCAAATTGTACAACGGCACGATCCGAGCCAACTATTACCAATATTACGGCGAGCGTCCACAAGACATTTAGGCAACGTTACGACGGCAATTGACCTGCATCAAAAACGGCATTGACATCGGCCGAAAAGCCGGCGAGCAATACAGATGAAGCAGTTTCGTTGCGGCCAAAAACTCCGTGAACAGCATACGAGTCGTCAGCCAGCGTCAACACGTGAATCTGCTCGTCACGTGGATCAACAATCCAATATTCGGCGACGCCGAGCCGGGCATAGTCGGCCCGTTTGTCGACGAAGTCGCGCTCGCGGTCGCCGCTAACCACTTCCACCACCAGGTCAGCCCCAACCAGGCGCTGCGCTTCGATCCAGTCAGCGTGTTCGGCTGCTACAAACATCAAGTCCGGCTCGCGGTAATGGCGTGGCTCGACTTGCAATGGTAGCGGTGAAAAGAGAACGTAGCCCCGCGCATGTGCCTACACCCAGCTTTTGAACAAATCATTGAGCAGCGAAAGGATGAATTGATGAAAGGGTGTTGGTATTTCGAGAAACTCCACAAAGCCGTTATCGTATTCGATGAGCTGATTACCCTCCAATCGCAGGTACTCGCTTTCGGGCCAGTTGCCCTGGGTCGGATAGAGTGCGGCAATCTCCCATGTGGGTTGGTTGGCACGTTGTTTGGGTGGTGTGAGTTCAGAAAACATCGCTTTTGCCTTATCAGATAGCGTGCAAATTGTATCTTCTCAAATTTCCGGGGAAAAGACCTCAGGGGTCTGCCGCGCTTTTCTGGGAAGTTACTGTCAATCCTCTGCGAATGATATGTATCGGCCGAATACCGACAATAATATAATAGCATAAATCACGTGAGCAAAGATGACAATCTCAGGAAAGTTGTCAATTCCGGATTATTGTCGTTCACTCTCCACGTGCTGCCAACTGCGCCTCCCGATCAATGGTCCAGTTCTGCCACTGATCACCACCAATCAGCGCGTAACTGCTGTCGAGCCAGGTGTGTCGCGCCCACTGATTGATGCTCGTCGAGGTCGGCATGATGGGAAACAAGCCTTCCTTGCCAAAGAATGCTTCTTCGATTTGCCGGTAGAGTGCGATGCGCTTCTCCGGAGCAGTTTCAATGCGTGCCGCTTCAATCATCTCGTCGATTTCGTCACACAGCCTTTTGGCATGGTTGAACCCTGTACATGACAGCAAATCACCGACCCAATTATTCTCGTCGGCATAATCAGCACCCCAGCCGAGTGTAAATATATGCGGGGCGAGTGTTGGATCATCATCGCCGAGAACGGTGATCATTTCCAAGAATTGCAGTTGCTGGATTTGTATCAGATCGATTTCACAGCCCAGATTCTCTGACCATTGTGCCTGGGCAAATTCGACCATTCTCACGGGAGGGTCACCATCATAAGTCAACATTGTGACCGGCGGAAAACCTTCACAATTCGGGTACCCGGCGGCGGCCAGCCGCTCCTGTGCATATTCGATATTGGTACCAACGCCCACCTCGTCGATTGGAGGTGCCCCATAGATGCCCGGCGGTGCCAAATGAATCATGGGCAAACCCAGGCCCTCAAGCAAAACAGCGACATGGGCTTCGCGGTCGTATGCGGCTGAAAAAGCACGGCGCACATCAACGTTGTCAAAAGGTGGCTTATCGGTGCGAAATCCAAAGAACGACGTAGCCAGACTGCCAATGAAGACTACTTCATCCGGAAAGTTTGCCAGATGGGCTTCTATTTCTCCTTCCGGGATACCGGATTGCTCAATTTCACCTTTTTGCCATAAAGCATAGGCTGTGCCTAAGTCCTCAACCACATTGCTGACAAAAAGCTCAATGTTGCCACTGCCACGCATGTCTTCGGGCATGAGCGGATTGCGCCGCAGTACAGTGCGAATGTCAGGAACGTATTTCTCCAGCATGTAATTGCCGCTAGTCACGATTAGTCCGGGAGTGACCCAATCATCGCCGTGTTTTTCGATTGCCCATTTTGGCGCTGCGGCTAAAACTGATAACGGTGTCATAGAGAGAAAAAAGCCTGCAGGCTCAGCCAATTCAATGATTAGCTTGTCGTCTACCGGTGCTGACACGCCGACAGCATCGATCATTTCGGCCGAAACACCTTCAATATCCTCGACATACAGCAATTCTTCGCACCCCTTTATCAGTGGCGCGATTGCGTTACTCGCCGGCGAACCGTGTTCAGGGTGACAGGCACGTTTAATGCTATAAACAAAATCGTGCGCTGTAACGAAACGTAGGTTTCCGTCGCCGTCCACCTCCTGCATTGTCTCACCCGTGTCAGGGTTGTGATAAACCCAGGGAATATCAGTGCGAATATCAAAGGTGTAGATGAGCCCGTCTTCGCTGATCTCCCACGCAGTTGCCGCTTCAGGTAAGATTTCAGCCGTTGCAGAGTCGAAAGCGGTCAAATGGACAAAGAGGTTTTCGATATAGTTACCCGAATAAACGTCCGTTGATTTCTGCGGATCAAAGGTGTAGACGGCTCCGCTAGGTGCACCATAATGTGTGATTGGAGCGGCAGGGGTTGGTATTGGCGTGACTGTGATGCCATTTTGTTTCGCGGCAACGCTTGTGTCCTCTTCTATAATTGGTTCACTCGTCACGACACCACGCTCAACGGGAGTTGTTTCAACCATCTGCTGTGTGCTGTCACATGCGACAGCAAGCAAAACAATGATTGCCAGAACTGTGAAAATAATGGGGAACTTGTTCATTCTCCACTTCTTTTGCATTGTAATCCTCCAGATAAACCGCGAATCGGTCTATAGAGTTGAAGCCAACTCTGATCGCAGTTGGTCGAGTGTTTGCAGTGTGTCCAACTTGCGGCCACGCTCTTGTGCTGCTGCGACGACGTGTGCGGGTAGTTTTTCGGCCGAAGCTGCTATCTCCTCTCGCGCCACCTTCTGATACCAAAGCGATTTGGCAATTGCTGGATATGTCTCCGCCAATGCGTAGATCTCAACCGCTCTTTCGACATCGCCCGCTTCGAGAACGGTCAAAGCTGCTGCTGGCAGTAGCCATTGTACGAATGTATACGTTTTTTTAGAGAGAACCCCATCAATCGCATTGTGGAGTTTTTTTCTATTGCGTGTGGCAAGTGCTGAATCGACCGCAATCCAAATCTCGTCAGAAGGATCGTTATCTTCGCGTAAAAATGTCAGGCTCTGCTCAAAGTGCTTGCACGCTTGAATTCGATTTTCGTTGGCCAGGGCTAATCTCCCTCTGGCAGCCTCAAACCAACCCGCAACCATGCCTGAATCTGGCGCCTCTACATCCAACAGAGAATGAGTCAATGATCCGTCATCAAAATGAACCGAAGAAATAGCATACAATGATCTGTCAGTCGGACGCGGCTGATTGCTGGCTTCTATCGTCGCGATCCCTTTTAACATTTCCGCACGAGCTTCATCATACTTTCCTTGTGTACACAAGGAAAATATGAGTTGCTGAGGGGCAGGAGAAAACAGAGAACCCAAATCGTAGTTCAATTCAGTATACCGACGACATATTTTCTCGACGAAGGCCATTTCTGCTGCTGGCGTAATGAAGTTCAAAACATTGGCTTCATATGCCATTTGTGCTTTTTGCAGGAATGGATCGCCCAGTTTTTCGGCAATCGGCCGACTTCGCCTGGCACATTCTGCCGCTTTCTCAAACTCAGCCAACCAACAATAATCAGTTGATAGCAGAGACAGCGTCAAGGCCAAACGCCATTCGTCTCCTGCCAACTCGCTTAAGTGAACACTTCGTTCTCTTGTAGCCAGATTCTGTTCAACTGTATCGAACGGGCCATATAGTCCCCCGAAATAAAACCAGCAGTCACTTTCAATCACACTCGTATCTATGTCGGCAAACACACTATCCTTGAGCCATTCAATGTTTTCCATCAGCAATTGCTTCTTATACTCAGAATCCGTCGTACGAGCAGCAATGTGGGTGCGCAGTTTGATCAACATCAACTTATCAGGTACAGACGCGACACATGGCGCAAACACCGCTTCGGCCTGTTTCAGGTCATCGATAAATGTGTTTGCCAGTCCACGCCACTGATAGTAAAGGCTTAGTGGTTCAACCATCTGTCCGATCCAATGGCTGTTCTCATTTTCCACTGCCCAGTGCCATGCCAGTCGAGCATTCGCGTTTTCCGCATCAAACAACGCCATGATTTGCTTGTGTTCTGGGCCTTTTACGCGCGTGTAGAGCTGTTCGATCAATTCGCTGAAGTAAGTGGCGTGGCGGTTGCGTGCCTCCTGTTGTTCTACTTCATCTTGTGCTAATCGTTCGGCCGAAAACTGTCGCAACAATTCATGAATCTGATAACGTCCGTCCAACTCCGTGGTCAACAACGATTTGCCCACCAGCGACCGTAAATCATGCAGCGTGGCCCCAGTCACTTCGTGTGCTGCTACTCGTGTAAATCCACCTTGAAAGACAGACAGTTGCTGAAAAATGTGGCGTTCGCGATCACTCAGTAGACGCCAAGAATAGGCAAATGTCGCCCGCAAACTGCGCTGTCTACTGGGAATGTCGCCCAATTCTGATTCGAGAAAATCGAGTCCTCGCTGAATTTCCTCCACCACTTCATCAGGTCGCAACACCTCCAGCCATGTTGCAGATAAAATGATGCCCAACGGCATGCCTTCGATCAGATTGCAGATACGCAAGATGGGTTCCAACGATGCCGTTACGTCAAATGAGGGACGCGCACGCCGTGCACAGGTCAAGAACAGTTGCACGGCGTCATATTGCATGTGTAACGATTCGGCCGAAAATGCCTCGTACCGATTGAGCTCCGGGTAACTCAAGCCACCAAGCGGAAACAGATACTCCCATTGCCGGTTGAGCTTTTCACGCGAGGTGATAATTACCTGGCTGTTTGGACTTGCCCTGAGAATGTCCTCGACCAAGGTCACACCAGCCATCACATGCTCGAAGTTGTCGAGGATCAGCAGCAAGTTTTTGTTGCGCAGATAATCGAGCAATTGTCCATGTTGATCGGCTGTCCGATGAAAGCTGAAGTTGAGCGCATCGGCGATGGCAGCGAGAATTTCATCGGCCGAATTCAGCCGCGCCAACCCGACGAAGAACACCCCATCTGCAAAACTATCGGCCTGAATCTGGTTTTCTGCAATGCCGAGTGCCATGCGTGTCTTGCCAATGCCACCCGGACCCAGAATCGTGATGGCGCGTGCGTACGGGTCGGCCAGCAGTTGATCGAGCAGGTCGAGTTCTTTTTCCCGACCCAACAGTGGGGTTAGCGGTAGTTGGAGGTTGTGTTTGGGTGGTGCGGCGTTGCGTGGAGGCGATTCGGCCGAAACGTCCCGTACACGCACTTCGTCAACCGCCTCAACCGGCGGCGGTAGAAACGCATCAAACCGATTGTGCAATATCCGCTCATGCAAATCACGCGTAATCGGCGTCGGCTCGACACCCAACTCATCCGACAACACACGCCGACACGTTTCATATTGCAGCAAAGCAGCGTTGCGCCGCCCACTCCGCGCCAACAATTCCATCAACTGCCGGTGCGCTTCCTCGCGCCAGGGATCATGGGCCAACAACTGTTTGGCGTAATCGATCCCAGCCGCTAAATCGCCTGTCTGTCCACAATCGACGACGAGCTTGTGCAATGTTTGCACAGCCAGATCGCGTAGACGTGCCCGTTGGCCCAGTGTCCATTCTTCAAACGCCGGTGCATTGCGCACGTAAAAACCATCTAGAAATTCACCTTTGTACAGGGTGATTGCCTGGCGCAATGGTGCTGTGTCAGCTGTGTCGCTCCGTTTTGACGCATTAGTGGCTGCTTCAAATGCTTCCACATCGAGGTAGTACGGTTTATCGTGGTTGAACCCGATTTCGTTGGGCGTGATGTGTAAATGGGAGTTGATAGGGCGTAAACGCGACAAGGTGCGACGCAGATTCATCCGTGCGTTGGCTTCCGGCATGTCGCCCCAGAGCAGTCCAGCCAATGCGCTACGCGAATACGACTTTCGACCGATGACGAGATAGCAAAACAACGCCATCGCCTTGCGCGTGCCGAAACCTGGCACAGCTGAACCGTTCTGCGTGACTCCCAGTCCCCCCAGAAGTGTCATATTCAATTCGGTCATATGCGCTTGTTAGGCAAAAGCAGAATCTATACAGATGAACAGCAGAAGTCACGTTTAAGTAACGTAGAGGTCACGATAGCCATTTAGACTAGCAACAACAAGTCAAGTATAGCAAGAAAGGCGTGATTGTGCAGAGAGCATCATGGCTAAAGCCCAAGACAGACCAGACTATCGATCATTTGTGCTCGTTTGCTGGCAGGAACGCAGTCAGGATGCGGCAGAAAACAATCTGTGGCGCTACCGACTTGAAGACCCCCACAGTGGCATGCGTTGGGGCTTTGTCAATTTGCTGGAAGTAGCCGAATTCTTGCATCTCAAACTGACAGACTCTCAAGGTTGAGAGAAGGAGGTAGACATTTGCTCTAGACTAAGACAGACGGCTTTGACAGGACAGCAGTCTACTAAACCCTACTTACATCGAGGAGAAACACATGAATGCTCAACAGAACATAGCAACAAACTGGTCACATCAATGGTTGCGAATCGCAATTGCCACGGCCCTCTTGGCGACAGCCGTCTTTATGGGATTTGTCGGCTCAGCGAGCGCGAATGGTGCGCAACAAATACGCGGAATCGGTTACTCTGACGACATTGGTGCGTGTACTGATCCGGAAGGCGCCGGGGCAGATTTCGCAACCATCATGACGGGCGATCTGGAAGGATGTCAGTACGTATTTGTCGAATCCTATAGTTGTACGCCAAGTGGTGTCTATACGGAGCTGGGAAGTGAAATCTACGTGGTCGAAGGGCCAAACGGCGAAGTCGGCACCTTTGCCACGACGTACCGATTCTCAGCCAAGTTCGAGGATTGTGAAACGCTGACCGGCGAGATCTTCGGACGCTGCCAACATCCCATCACTGCCGGTACAGGCACAGGAGACTTTGAAGGCGTCACGGGACGTCTGGACTTCAAGGATGACATCGAAGAAGGCAACTACCCTTACAGAGGTCATCTGCGGTTTACAGATTAGCAACTAATGGCTCAGTCCGGTTTTCTCTCGTGCAAGCGGCAGATTCGTCCAACCTGCGTTGGGCGAATCGCCGCCCACATTGTGACAAAGTTGCATCACCACTGAAGAGACCGATTCGGCCGAATACCAAAACCCTCAGATCGCACACAAAATGGCAACTCAACAGCGCGAATTAATCTTGTCAACGGGTACATGGCCTGAAATTTAATCCGTTTTAGTCCGTTTTAGACGTAGAAAGCAGCACCAATACCGTTCATACTTACATTATGACAACGTGTAGCGTTTCTCCATTGCAGAAATTAAGGAAAGCATTGTAGCGCCGCAGACGTCCTATTAAAAGCTCGCAGCTAGACAGCCGATACAACATAAAACAGCGCCAACATTCCTGATCAGATGATCTTATCCAAAGGTGTTGGCCAACAGCAGACAACCGTTGGAATCAGCTATCTTACCGCTCATCAATAGTAAGAGGAGGTGCCTCATGTCATATACAGCTTTGACACATGTGATAGAGCAAAATGACGTCCTCATGTGGTTGCCAACCGTGTAAGCCATGTGAACGATATGCTCTTCGTGTGTGCCAGATTGAAAACAGCAATTCAACCTACAGAAAAACGCACGAAGACAACTCTATCAGCTCGTAGCCAGAGATACATCGTACGCTCTACTACGATACAAGTGTTAAGGAAAATGACATGAATCTCCAGACAACTATCCGTTGGAAGACCACAGCTCTATTGATCGGCTGCGCAGTAGCGTTGCTCGGATGTGCATCTGTACCAACAGCAAACGGTGACCCGCAATTCGAACTGGACAACGGCACCGATATGAATCGGCCGATTAATGTAGACAGTTTGATAGCAGCAGAATTCAACGGCAGCGAACCCATGACGACAAGTTTACGACTTACGCCCAACAAGAGGCGATTGTCACTTTGGAAGCAGCTTACAACGTAGACATAGAAGGTGACTGGTCCTCGGCCGAATTGGCCTTATTACGCGCAGCACTCGATGATGCCTCATCGATGTTCGGCGGTGCAGAACAGCTCCAACTGCTCATCGAAGCAGCCCGTCGCAACAATGCAGTTAGCGTGGAACAACTTTCAATTACGCGAGTCAGTGAAGGCCGTGCCAGCTACCGCCAGGGTGGCGCACTATTCCAAATCTTGTTGGGCGACGAAACGTTTGACAGCTTGAATTACACCGGCGTGCCATTTCCGAGTCGACCCGGTGCACTGGATGTACGCAACGAACACGGCAGCGCCAAGATCACGATGTTGCACGAACTAATGCACGTCGTAATCGATGCGCGGCCAGACATCTTGCAGCAGTACCGCAAGATGCGTCAATGGAATACAGATGATGCAAGCGGTCCACAGGACGAACGGCGTTCATTCGCACTCGTGAATCTGACGCATGACTCCGGCCCGGAAGAGGACCTGGTCATTGCAATGGCTTTGTATGCGCATGCGTACGCACCTGATGCACAGACATCACAGCAGTTCTATATGGACGTGATGTACGACTTTCACATGACGTTCGTCTGGACGGCGTGGGAATTGCCGGGAGCGCCGCCGGGTCGTTCGGCCGAAAACGATGATAACAATCAGCAAACATCGGCCGAACCAATCTGTCGGTTGGGTATGTGCGACATGCCGTAATGCCAACCTCGTTTGCTTCGGCGCAATAAGACGCGCCAAACTCCTCCTAAGAGAAGGAGCACAGGTCAACTCTGTGCTCCTTCTCGCTATATCCCATGACATCAGTGTCATTGCCCATCCTGCCGGGTACCATTGCCTGCACCGGTCTAACCGCTTATACTCAGGCGCGATACATCAATGGAGGAGCCATGAAAGCGGTTGGCATCAAATCATACAAGCAGCACCGACTGCAAGGCGCATTCGACGTTATCGTCATCGGGTCGGGCATCAGCGGCATGGCGTGTGCCGCAATTCTGGCCAAGGAAGGCCGTCGCGTCCTCGTTTTGGAACGCCATTACACAGCAGGCGGCTTTACCCACGTTTTCAAGCGCAGTGACTACGAATGGGACGTCGGCATTCACTACATCGGCAGTGTGTCGCATCCGCGCTCAATGCTGCGCGTGTTGTTCGACTACATCACCAATGGCGAGTTAGAATGGGAAGACATGGGCGAGGTGTATGATCGCGTTGTGTTTGGCGACGAGGTCTATGAGTTTCACAAGCGGCCCCGGAATTTTATCGCCCACCTGCAAGAACGCTTTCCCGATTCGGCCGATAAACGGGCTATTGAGCAATACGTCGAACTCGTCGGCAAGGCGTCGCGCGCCGGATTGATGTACTTCAATGAAAAGGCGCTGCCGCCCGACATCGCCGCCGCGATGGGTGACGCCATGCGCGCCGATTTTCTGCGCTACGCTAGCCAGACGACTCGCGAAGTCCTCGAAGAGTTGACCGACAACATCAAATTGATCGGCGTATTGACGGCACAATACGGCGATTACGGCCTGCCGCCCGGCCAGAGCAGCTTTGCCATGCACGCTATGGTCGCCAACCACTACATGTACGGTGGCGCGTTTCCGGTCGGCGGATCGTCGCGTATTGCTGAGACCATTGCCCCTGTCATTGCCGCTTCCGGCGGGCTGATCTTGACCAACGCCGCTGTCGCCGAAATCCTGGTCGAAAACAATCGCGCCGTCGGCGTGTGTATGGAAGACGGCACTGAACTGCATGCCCCGCTTGTGATCAGCAGCGTCGGTGTCGAGAATACGTACCGCTATTTGCTCCCGGCAGGTGTTCGTGACGCGTTTGATCTGCCGGCAATGGCCGACAAAGTGGAACCATCGGTATCCCATGTCGATTTGTACGTGGGGTTGCAGGAAAGTTCGGCCGAATTGGGTCTGCAAAAAGCCAATTACTGGGTCTATCCCGACGATCAATACGATCACGACGCCACAACCGCCGCTTACCTGGCCGATCCAAATGCCGACTTCCCGCTGGTGTTTATTTCGTTTCCGTCCGCCAAAGACCCTGACTGGGAAAACCGTTACCCGGGCACAGCGACGGTCGAAGTGTTGACGCTGGCACCATACGAATGGTTCCGCCAATGGGAGGACACCAAATGGAAACGGCGCGGTGACGAATACGAAGCGTTTAAGGAGCAATTAAGTCAGCGTTTGCTCGCCGTTTTGTACCGCTATGAGCCGCAACTACGCGGCAAAGTGGCGCATTATGAGCTGTCAACACCGCTCTCAACGCGCAAATTTGCCAACTACCGGCACGGTGAAATTTACGGCGTCGCGCATACGCCGGATCGCTTTGCGCAGAAGTTTCTGCGTCCGCACACACCGGTTGCCAATCTTTACCTGACCGGTCAGGATATCGTCACTGCCGGTGTCGGCGGCGCACTTATGGCTGGGGTGCTGACGATTTCAGCTATCGAGAAAGAAGATTACATGACGAAGATCCGCAACGCGGTGCTGCGCAACACATAGGAAACTAACTTCGGCCGATGTCAGGGTGCCGGCAGACCAAAGAGCGGCTGCGGCGGGAACGGTTCGGGTCGTTTACACGTCGACGCAACCTGAATGTGTGTTTGTTGTTCGGCCGAATCGTGAAACGCCCACATCAAATCGAGCACGTGATAGCTCAGTTCGTCATTCGCCCGATGCGGCACACCGTTGCGCAAGCCCCAGGCCATATCGGCCAAACCCAGACCGCGTTCATTGCCAAAGTAGGCGTGTGATTGCACAATCGGTTCATTCTCACCCCGGTCACCCGGTTTTTTGACAGTGACTGACCCGCCGAAGAAATTCGGATCAGGGACAATCAGGCTCCCTTCCGTACCGTGGATTTCAATATGAGGCAATGAGGCCGACGGAATATCAAAACTCATGATGAGTGTGCCGACGACCCCATTGGCAAAATTGACCAGGCCGGCCACATGGGTCGGCACAGCGACGGGAATGGTCGTTCCCGCCAGAGGCTGACTTGTAATCGTGCGCTCTTCGCGTCCTTTTGTCACCATGCCGCTGACCTTGGCGACCGGGCCGAGCATGTTGATCAGCGCTGTCAGGTAATACGGACCCATGTCGAACATCGGGCCGCCGCCAGGCTGGAAGTAAAAGGCTGGATTGGGGTGCCACATTTCCATGCCGTAGCTCATCATAAAAGCCGTTGCCGCTACCGGTCGGCCGATCGCACCCGCATCGATCAAGGCGCGGCACGTCTGATGGCTCGCTCCTAAAAATGTATCGGGAGCACAGCCGATACGCAAGCCGCGTGCGTCCGCCAGCGCACGCAGCGCCTGCCCTTCGCCACGGGTCAATGCCAACGGTTTTTCGTTGTAGACTGATTTGCCGGCTTCCAGCGCCACCTGTGCCACGGCGGCGTGTGCATTGGGTGTCGTCAGATTGAGGACAATGTCGATGTCAGGATCGGCCAGTAATTCGTCCACCGAATAGACATGTGGAATGTCGAATTCGGCAGCCCGCGCTTCGGCCGAATCCCGGTTCAAATCGGCAACACCCACCACCTCAATGCCGTCAAGCCATGCTGCATTTTTGAGATAGATGCCGCTGATCGTGCCGGTTCCAATTACACCAATCTTCGTCGCTGTCATGTTCATCACTTGTTTCCCCGCGCCAAGCCGCTGCCGACGAGATAGTCGTAACTGTCAGCAACAGCAGTCAACATGTCGGTGGCACAGCGGTCGAGTTCGACAATCAGCCATTCGGCCGAATGCGCCGCCGCAATCACGCCCGGCACATCGATGTCGCCGGAACCGACAGCCACCATATCCGCTTCCAGCAGCGCCGGGCCGTCTTTGACATGCAACAGCGGCGTGCGCTGCGCGTGCCGTGCAACATAGGCGGCGGCATCAACGCCTCCGGTCTGGATCCAATATATGTCGAGTTCGAGGAAAATGTCAGTATGCAGACCGTCGAGCAAAACATCAAACGCCGGACGACCCGCTACGTCGGCAAACTCCCACCAATGGTTGTGCAGGCCAAAACGCAGACCATGCGCCTGGGCAACGGCATTCGCCGTATTGAACACAGCAATGCGTTGGGCAATGGCAGCCACATCACCAAACTCATTGGCTCCAGTTCCGCCCAGAACGATGCGGTCGCTGCCCAAAGCACGCGCCAACTGCGCCAATTCAGCGATATTGTCCACTGTCGGCAGTGGCACATGGGCTGACGTCACTTGCAGACCCAGCCGCTTAAATTCAGCAATGGCTGCAGCCGGTGACGGTGCAAAATCCAGGCCGGCGGTTTCGACGCCGACGTAGCCGATGTCGGCAATGCGGGCCAGCGTACCCTGCCAATCCTGGGCCAAGGCATCTCGTACGGTGTAAAGCTGTAGGGCAATGGGTTTCATGATGGGGTTCCTCTGTCAGTTCGCTTCAATTTGTGAAAAATCCAGTTCAACATTGCGCTGCGGCACATTGCCCAGCGCCTCCGGCCACCGGCCGGTAAGTGCTTGCGTGATTTTGCCCGCATGTTCGTGGCAGTTTTCGATGAATAGTGTGTAGCGCTGCTGCACACCTGCCGCCACCGTCCCGGCCAAATAGACGCCGGGCACGTTGGTTTCCATCGTGTCGGGATCAAATACGGGTACGCGGTTGTCACCGACGAGTTCGACGCCGACCATTCTGAGCAAGCTTTGGTCGCCGTGGAAACCGGTATGGAAGAGGACGTGGTCGGTTTCGTGGATAATCGGTTCGGCCGAAACATCGATCTCACCTTCCTCACACGGCTGCAAGACGACATGGGTCGGCGTGATTGCAACCGGAACCGTCTCGGGCAAAAAGCTGATCGTGCCGGCCTCGATCTGCGCCAGCAAATCGGGCAAAATCCAATGCTTGATACGCTTGTCGTCAAACGCTGCCCGTCGATAGCTGATCGTGACCTCAGCCCCTGCCCGCCAGCAGCGCAGCGCCGTTTCCGCTGCCGAATTTTTGCCACCTACGATCAACAGTCGCCGCCGGAAATAATCGTGCGGATCGCGAAAATAATGCGAGACATGCGGCAATTCTTCGCCGGGAATACCAACCAGATTGGGGTATTCCATGTCGCCGATTGCTAAAACAACGTTGCTACACGAAATATATCGCATTCCAGCCTGGTTTTGTGTTGTCAGAATGAACCCGCCAGCCAACCGTTCGACACTGGTCACCCGTTCAAACGTGTTGACCTGCAGGTCAAATAGCTCGACAACGCCACGCAAATAGGCGAGGTAATCTTCGCCTGTGATGCGCTGTTGGTGGTTGTTCTGAAGCGGCACACCGGCAATGGCGAGGCGTTCGGTCGTGCTAAAAAAGTGAGTATTGCGCGGCCACCAGGTCAATGTGTAGCCAATCTGATGGGCATCGAAATGAATGTAATTGACGTTCGCACGCCTGAGGCAGGCGGCGAGTTCGATGCCAATCGGCCCGGCGCCAACAATGGCGACATCAACCTGTTTAAAATGATTCGTACTCATGCGGTTGCTCCCGTTATTGCAGCTACCTATTGTAACATGGCTGGCAGATGGATATGATTGTTTTCGGCCGAATCCAATAGAGTTCTTTTTGTAGGCAGTGAGGTGACAGTCACGTAATCGTAAAGTTCTGCAGGCTGGTTTTCGTGCTGAAGTGACTGTCACCTTTTGTGCCCGTTTGGAGAAAACACATGCCAGTTGACAAGCCCCGCCCGACCCGCATCATCAACAGCGTCGCCCCCATCCGCATCTGCGACAACGGCGGCTGGACCGATACGTGGTTTGCCGGAACCGGCAGCGTCTTCAACATCGGCGTCTACCCCTACACCGAAGTACAGCTCGAGTTGTTTCCACGCGACGTCTTGCCCGACCGCGTCGTCATCCACGCCGAAAATTACGGTGAACGCTATGCGCCACAATTGGGCAACGACAGTTGGGATCGCCATCCGCTGCTCGAAGCAGCCATTGAGCGTATGGGCGTGCCCGACGACATCGCAATCCGCGTCAATATCCACTCCGAAGCGCCGGTCGGTGCCTCAACCGGCACATCGGCATCAGTCAGTGTGGCACTGATCGGGGCACTCGACCGCCTGACACCAGGACGGCTAGCGCCGCACGAAGTCGCTTATTTAGCGCAATCAATCGAAACCGAGATGCTCAACCAACAAAGCGGCATTCAGGATCAACTGTGCGCGGCGTATGGTGGTATCAACTACATCGACATGTTCGACTATCCGCGTTGTACCGTTTCGCAGATTCAGATTCCCAACGCGGTGTGGTGGGAATTGGAACGGCGTCTGCTGCTGGTTTACCTGGGCAATTCGCACGATTCGTCGCAGGTTCACGAGATGGTGATTAGTGGATTGGAAGCAGCGGGGCCATCGGCTGCGGCTCTGGAACCGCTGCGCCGGACGGCGAAACCCAGTCGTGACGCCGTCTACGCCGGTGATTTTGTCGCATTGGGGCGGACGATGATCGCGAATACAGAGGCGCAACGTGCTTTGCATCCGGCGCTGGTGAGTGCGGATGCGGACCGCGTCATCGCCATTGCGCAGGCGTTTGGGGCGCTGGGCTGGAAGGTAAACGGGGCCGGCGGTGACGGCGGTTCAATCACGATATTGTGCGGGGCGTTGTCGCATGAGAAACGGGCAATGATCGCGGCTATTGAAGCGGAAAACGCATTGTTTCGGCACATTCCGACGTATTTGAGTCGTGTTGGGCTGCGTATTTGGGAGGATGTGGTGTGAGATTAGGGAATGGCGTTCGGCCGATTGGCAATCCCTCGACCACACCCTTTGCCATTGGAAAAATGGTCACGAAATTGCTGCTTATTCAGCACCGGCAAATCATTGTTAATTTGGTGACAAGGTCAATTCGGCCGAAACTCAACAAATCACCTCACTTTCAAGGGTGTTGTGAGGATGATGCAAACTGGTTGCGCGTTTTGTGCTTGAAACGAGTGGAGTAACATATGAAGAATAAAGTGAGTGCGGACTGGCTGGCGCTAGCGGCTGATGCGTGTGCCGATGCCGGTATCGACTGGAAGAAAATTGAGCCAATCAGAACAATGGAGCAACAATTTGAGGATAGCACCGCCTATCACAACAACACGGTGCTGCGCATCGATGACCGTCTCATCCTCAAGCTGTTTGGTCCCACCCAACGGCGTGCTTTCCATGTTGAGCAGGCTGTCCTGCAGACGCTGGCCGATCATGCACATTTCCCGGCACCGCGTCTGGTCGCCGCCGCCGAGCGACCTGACAGTTTCCCCTATTCGATTATGACAGCAGTCGGCGGAGCTGCGCCAGATCGAGATTGGACTGGCTATTTGGATAGTGAAAAGTTGTCATTAGCGGCCGAAATCGGCTCACTCACGCGCAAATTGCACAACTTGCCGCTCGATGAGTTAACAGCCGTCGAAGCAGAGCAAGGCGGAGCTGAGTCGGAAATCGCTCTGGAACAAACAAAGCGAATCGCAGAAATCAAAACAACATCAGCACTGACAACCATGCAGCGCGACCGGTTCCTGCGCTTTGTAAGTGAGGAAGGACACACCTTCTTTGACGAGCCGCCCGTGTTGACGCACGCCGACCTCTCTCATGCACACATCTTCGTAGCACGGCGCGAGGGGACGCCACAAGTCACTGGTTTTATCGACTGGGGTGAAGCGCTGATTGGTCCTGCGACGTGGGACATCGCCGCCCATTGGTTCTGGTCTTATACGTTTGATCGGCCGATGATGCAAGCGTGTCTGGCTGCCTATTACCCAGATGGCTTACCGGAAAGATTGGCACGGCGCTGCCTGGCGACCATCTTCTATACGTTTTCGATGCAGTTGATGTGGCCGCACATTGTCGCAGAACCATTGGTAACGGATGATCCAATTCGAGAAATGACAGAGCGAGTCTTTGCACCAGCGATATTTGGCGCACCGGATTAGTTGCTTTTCGGCCGAATCAGGCTGCTACGCCTGAAATGGTTCACCACCGACACATTCATTCTGCGTCATTCAGCCAAGCAGCAATTTGATCGTAGACCAGTTGTCGTTTCGATGGGTCTGTAAACGGATCGACCGATGCGTGTGGTACTGCGAGTGCTTTCTCAAACTCGTGAGTTCTTACATCAGCGCCGCCGGCCCGCCAGGCAGCGGCCAGCCGCTGCGCCCAACGGTTGTCGACAAACGCATCAATTGCCGTCGTCACTACAAACAACTCCTCGACAGCCGGCGGGTGTGCCTGTGCCATTGCGAAAACCGATTGCCCCACCGTCATGTAGACGGCAACCCCATTCGACGATACGCCGCGATACATCCAATTGCGGTCAGCTTGTGGCGCACCGTTGATCGCGAATTTGGGCAAACGGGTCAACGCATTCTTCACCAGCGGATCGAGAAACGCAGGGACGTACCTGATACCAAAAAAAGGCGAGATCAGTACGACGCGAGCTACATCGGCCCTGTTTTGCGCAATCCAGGCCGCTACGGTGCCCCCGCCGGAAATGCCGATAACCGTGACATTGTTGCCCAGTCCGTGCGCCAAATCGACGATTTCGTCCGCATAATCGCGCACGATGTCTGGTGTCAGCGCGTCCAGCACCTGCATATCCAACCCGTTGAGACCATGAAACGGCATGCGCAGGACGAGCACATTGTCACCCTGCTCGTGCAACAACTGCGCTAATTCTGCAAACTCTTTGGGCGCGTTGCCGAGGCCGTGAATCAGCACATAGGCGTTTTTGGTTTTCTCGCCGTGGGTGAGGAAGATCGAGCGGCTACTCGCGTTGACTGTGGATCGTTCTGCGTCCTGGAGATGATCGATCGCGTTGACAGCATCGCTGTACCTTCGCGTCAGATCAGGGTTGGATTCGTCGCTGTCATTGGCAACGGGCACCAGGCCGATGAGCAAGAAACCTGTTACCAATAGCAAGAGCAGTACGGCAAGCCATGTTGCGACGTGTCTGACGAAATCCATCCCTTACGAGCTTCTCGTTTTCCGGTTATTCAACCACAGTGGGATGGCTGAATCGCGTGTTGTCAGGGCAGGGCCGGGGACAAGTACGGACTGTCGGCTAATTCGGCCGAAGGCGGGACCAGCCACCTGACCTCAGTAATGCGATTGTCTTCATCGACGTGGACAACGCGCGGTTGATGGGTTTGCAGTTCATCGTCAGCAAGCCAGGCATACGCCATGATGATTACGTGATCACCGGGATGCACCAGACGTGCTGCAGCGCCGTTGAGCTGGATTTCGCCTTTGCCCCGTTCACCGGCGATGGTGTAGGTTTCCAGTCGATTGCCGTTTTCGACATCGACAACTTGAACCCGCTCCCACTGCATGATGCCGGCCGCTTCGAGCAAATCCGGATCAACGGTGATAGAACCGACATAATGAAGATCGGCATTGGTGACGACGGCCCTGTGAATTTTCGCCAGCAGAACTTGACGCTGCATTGTTTTCGTGTTCCTCTCTGTTTCAGAATTGAGTCATTGTAAAGCAACCACGCTTCACTATCTAGACGACACAAGCACTGTAAAAGTCGTCCGATCGCGGGTCGTTTTAATGTTTGATTCAGTTTCCGCAATCAGTCAGCAAGTCGGATTAACAATCCGCCTGTCAACCAACTACTGTAGCCCATCCGGATAATACGCGGGCAATTCTTGCTGCAAAATTACATCCCGTTCACCGACCAGAATGGGGTTGCCGTTCGCATCAACGCCATCGGTGACAGTGATTAGCAGCGCCGGATCGCCCTCAAAATAGAACTGTGTCGTCAGCAATTCGGCACCGTCCGCCTTGATTTTGACGTGGATGTGGACGGGGCGCGGCTCGTACTCGCCCGGCACGATGGTGCGGAAATCGTAGCGCCCTGCGGCGTCGGTCGTCGCTTCGCCATAGAATTGAAAGTTTCTGTCGCGGTTGTCGGTAGCAGGATCGCGGGGATGGAGATAGGCGCCGCTGTCGTCGGTCTGCCAGATTTCGATGACGAGCCCTTCCAGCGGCATACCGGTGGCGTCGTACACTGTGCCGCCGAATTCGAGAATCGTACCGGCGGGAACACCGGTCGCACCGGCCAGCTCGACGAGATCGTTGTCGCGGTCGGCCGGTTTGTCGACGGTGTAGTATGGCCCTTCCTGCTGGGCGGGTGTGAAATAGGTCACCTCAATCGGTTCGACTACCGGTGCAAGGGTTGGCGTTGGCTCGGTAACGGATTGGACATCAGTTGTCGCGGTTGGTTCAGGCGTTGCAGGAGCCGGTGTCGGTTCGCTCTCGGCCGATTCACCATCACCCTCTACCACCAATTCTTCAACGGCAACAACCGCCACCTGCGTCGCAGTCGTCGCTGCGATAGGCGGCGTTACGGCCGATTCGGGTTGTGCACAAGCGGTGAGTAAGATCGTCGCCGCCAAAACGAGTAGGGTTACAAATCTGTTTTTCATAGCCATGGACTATAGCAACAGATTGTTCAGTTTTCATGAAGATGGTGTGTTTGGTGATGAATTGCTTACGATGCGGATCAATATTCGGCCGAAAAAGGAATGACGTTGCCGGCGCGGTCAACGAGTTCGATGCCGTGTTGTTGGCACCATCGGCCGATTGCCAGTTCCATCGCGTCGAACAGCGCATCGAGCGAACCCAAATCCTCGTCTGTTTCCCAAACAATACCGCCATGGTCGGCGACCATGCCAAACGGTTGCCACGATTCAATCTGGCCGAGATGTATTTCGCCGTCGATAATCCAACTGGCAATGAACGGGTATTTCTTTTCAAGTGACATTATTCGCTCCAGCTCAACGCTCGCCCAGCAAATTGGATGGGTCTTTCATATCGAGAATCTCGCCCAGATGCAGTTCGTAGTATCCGCTCCACACGTTTTTCCTGACTTTGGTAACGACCATTGTCGCTTCCGGGGCATCGTGTGCCATGCCATTGATCAGCCTGAGCTTGAAAGGCGGCTCATAATTGGGCAGGCGCTCATCCCAGTACGGCTTGATTTCCCGGTATTCGATTGTTTTCGTTCCGGCTACGATTTCGCGCAGAAACTGCCGTTTGATAAAGGTGGTTAATGTTTTCATGTGCATGATCGTTGACCATGTGGGCACAATTGTGGCACATACAATGCAACGCACTCTTTGAAACAACCAACTCAATTGATTATAGTGTGTTTATCCTTTCAATCACACAGCAAATCGAAATAGGACGTAGTTTCGAGCAGCTTAACAAGACCTACATCTTCTCTGCATCAGTTCTGCATATTCGGCCGATAAACTCTTACCGAACCATTAAACGGAGAGAGTTCGATGCTGAGAAAAAAAGGCTTTTGGATCGCCGTCGTCGTGATTGCCCTCGTGGGCATTGGCGGCTACTTCATTTACACAACACAAACGGCCGAAGCAGATTCGGCCGAAACTAGCAACGCAGTCCAGACATCCCCGGTACGCCAGGGAGACATCACCATTTCCGCCACCGGTGCAGGCACCGTCATCCCCGCCACCGAAATCGACGTCAGCTTCCAATCGAGCGGCATCTTGCAGGAACTGCTCGTCCGCGTTGGTGATGAAGTCGTAGCCGGTGACGTGCTGGCACGACTGGACGACACCGATGCACAACACGCTGTCGTTTCGGCCGAATTGCAACTCGCGCAGGCGATCATGCAAACCGAAAGCGACGCCACTGCCGCCGGTGTCAGCTACAACGACATCGCCATCGAACAGGCACGGCTCAATCTTGAAGATGCGCAAGCCGCCCTCGCCGAATTGCGCAATTGGGAACCGGACGAAGACGAAATCGCCCTCGCCGAAGCCGCAGTAGCCGCCGCGCAAGCCGGTTACAATGCCGCGCTCGGTCAGGAATCGGCCAGCTACAACAGCATTCAAGTGCAGGCAATCAACCTCGAACAGGCGCAGCGCGACCTTGAAGACGCACAGGCTGCCTACGACACAGCGTATGATCCGGCACGTGACTGGGAACTGGTCGATTCGCGGACAGCCGACCGATTTGAAGCAGAACGCGATGCCGCTGTCCGCAACCTGCAACGTGCTCAGGACAATCTCGACATTGCCCAGGCCAACTACAATTCCACTGTCTCCAGCAGTAACAGCAGCAGCTCCAAAAATGCCGAAAACAATGTCTTGAGTGCGCAACTGGCGCTGCAAGCTGCCCTTGAAGGTCCCACTAGTGATGAGATCGCCGCTGCTGAATCGGCTGTGCGGCAAGCTGAATTGAATTATCAACAGGCGTTGCTCAACGAAGAAGCAGACGAAATCAATCTGCAACAAGCGCAACTCAATCTGGAAGCGGCACAGGAGGCGTTGGCGCAAACAACACTGATCGCGCCGGGCGACGGTGTCGTGCTCTCGATTGCGGGCAATGTCGGCGAAGTGGTCAGCGCCGGGTCGTTTATCACTGTTGCGAACTTGAATCGGCCGATGATTGAGCTATATCTCGACGAAACCGATCTCGACAAAGTCGGCATGGATTACGAAGTTGACGTGATCTTCAACGCCCTACCGGACGAGACATTCGCGGGAACCGTCGTCCAGGTCGATCCGCAATTGTACAACGAAAGCGGTATCACAGCGGTGCGTGCCGTGGTACAACTCGACAATTTTAACAAGCAGCAGACACTGCCCATCGGCATGAATGCCACCGTTGATGTCATCGGGGGGCGTGCCGTAAATGCCCTACTCGTCCCGGTTGAAGCGCTGCGCGAAATCTCGCCTGGTCAATTTGCCGTCTTTGTCATGGTCGACGGCGAACCGGAACTGCGCTTCGTTGAGGTCGGTCTGAAAGATTTCACGTTCGCCGAAATTCTCTCCGGTGTTGAACTCGGCGAAACGGTTACAACTGGCATTATCGAAACGCAGTAAATAGGCGAAAGTGATCGGTGGTGAGTGGTCAGCAGTTTCTGATCTCTTTCTACTGTCCACTGACAACTGACTCATGAATCCAATCATCCAAACCCGCAATCTACGCAAAGTGTATCGCATGGGCGATATTCAGGTGAATGCGCTCGACGGCGTTGAAATCGACATCAACGCCGGTGAATTTGTCGCCATCATGGGCCCATCCGGCTCTGGAAAGAGCACGCTGATGAACATTATCGGCTGTCTCGATCGGCCAACAGAAGGCCATTACATTCTCACTGGCGAAAACGTGAGCGACATGAGCAAAGTGCAACTCGCCGCTATTCGCAACCGGCGCCTCGGTTTTGTCTTCCAATCGTTTAATCTGCTGCCACGTACATCGGCTCTGCGCAATGTGATGCTGCCACTGGTCTACAAGCGCGGCAAATCTGCTCTGGCTCCGGCCGAACGCGAAGCGCTGGCTATGCAAGCACTCAAAACGGTTGGTCTTGCGGATCGCGCACATCACCATCCGCAGGAAATGTCCGGTGGTCAACGGCAGCGCGTCGCCATCGCTCGCGCGCTGGTTAACGACCCGGTACTGATCATGGCTGACGAACCAACGGGCAATCTCGATACGAAGACAGGCGACGAGATTATGGGCGTTCTGCACGAACTGCACCAGCGCGGTCGCACCATCGTCATGGTCACGCATGAAGCCTACATAGCCGACCAGACGGAACGCACCATTTTCCTGCGCGACGGCAAGATCGATGACGAGGGGAGTTTCTAGTCATGGCTGTTACCGCACAAGACACACCTGCTATACAGGCTGATTCGGCCGAAACCACAACTACCGATTTCGGTGGCATCATCAGCCCGATTGAGATCGTCCGCATCGCGTGGGAAGGCATTGTCCGCAACAAAATTCGATCCCTGCTCACCATGCTCGGCGTTATCATCGGCGTGGCGGCAGTGATCACGATGATCTCAATCAGTGCCGGCACCGAAGCACAAATCGCTGCCCAAATCGAAGGGTTAGGCGCCAATCTCATCTTCATTCAAAATTCGTTTGGGCGCGGCGGCCCCGGTGGCGACAACAACACGCCAAGCCTTGTATTCAGTGACCTGGACGTGGTCAAGAGCGTTGGCGGTGTTGTCGGCACGGCAGTCGAGCAGACGAGTGCCGAATCGGTACGCGTAGGCAGCACGACATTAACCGACGTCCCGCTGGTCGGTACAACGGTCGATTTTCCGTCGGTACGCGACGTCGGTATCGACGAGGGACGTTTTTTCAACGAGACCGAACTAGATCGCAGCGCCAAAGTCACCGTACTCGGCCCATCACTGGCCAACGACCTGTTTGGCGAAACCGATCCGATCGGTCAGTCGATTACAGTGGGCACAACAAAGCTGACCGTGATCGGCGTCACAGATGAGAAAGGCGTCGTCGGCAATACTGATTTCGACGCACAATTGTACGTGCCGATTACGCTGGCATTTGACAAGTTTGTGCCGTCGCAGTTCCGTCAATTCGCCGGCGATCGTGTGCGGGTTATCTACGCACAAATCGAGGAATCGGTTGATATTGAGAACGTGATGCTGCAGATCGAACTCAAGCTCAGCTCAGTCAAAGGCGTCGCGCCGGAAGAACTGCCATTTGCCATTCAAACCCAGCAGGACATCATCGACACCCAAGGCGCAGCAACCGAAGCATTTCGCAGTCTGCTGGCATGGGTGGCAGGTGTGTCACTACTCGTCGGCGGCATCGGCATCATGAACATCATGCTCGTCAGCGTCACCGAACGCACGCGTGAGATCGGCATTCGCCAATCAGTCGGTGCAACGCCCAACGACATCCGGCTGCAATTCCTGACTGAAGCGGTGATGTTGAGCCTGATCGGCGGCATTTTGGGCGTCATTCTCGGTGTCGGTGGTTCGATTTTATTCGGGCAGACGGGTGATATGCCGACCGTGATCGTGCCCAGTTCAATATTGCTGGCATTTGGATCAGCAGCGGTGGTCGGCATCGTGTTTGGCTTTTTCCCGGCCAACAAGGCAGCACAGCTCGATCCGATTGAGGCGCTGCGCCACGAATAAAAACTTGGTAGAGACAATCTATGGGTCGCCTCTACAGTGTAACGTATGGAGAAAACAATGAAGCGATTGATTATTTTGACCGGTATTTTGCTCATTTTGGCGTTGACAGCATGTGGTGGCACTGAGGAGCCGGTTGTGGAAGCCAGTAATGCGTCGGTGGCTGCCGGTTCGGCCGAACCGGCAACCCAGACAGCAGCAGAAAACAACGCAACGCTTGAGATTTCAGACGATTTTTCGCCGACAGGCATGCTCGCATTGGGCATCCTGCAACTCGAAGAAACGGGTCTCGCCGTGGACGAAGCACAGGCGGCAGACCTGTTACCGTATTGGCAGGCAGTCAGCAGTTTGACAGCCAGTGGCACAGCCGCCGATGTGGAGATCGACGCCGTTATCAAACAGATAGAAAGCGGATTGACTGCGGAACAGATCGCAGCGATCAATGAGATGGATATATCGGCCGATAGCGTCACAGAGCTGATGGAATCCGGCGCATTTTTTGGCCGTGGTCGCGGCAGTGAAAACAACGAAGGAGCCGGCGCAGGTGGCTTTGGCGGTGGTTTTCCCGGCGGCATTCCCGGTGGCGGCATTCCTGGTGGCGGCTCCGGCGGCGGTGGTTTTGGTGGCCCAGGCGGCATTGCCGATGCTGATCCCGATGCTATTGCAACCCGGCAAGCCCAATTCGCCGAAGCATCCGGTGGTGACATCCAGGATACGCTACTACTCAACATGGTCGTTCGTTTGTTGCAACAGAAAACGGGTGAGGCACCAGCCTTCGGTCCTTTCAGCGCTGTCGTGCTGGCAATCAGTGAAGCAAGCGGCATTCCCGTTGACGAATTACAGGCGGCAGCAGCAGAAGGCAAGACGTATGCCGAAACTATTGCTGAAAATGGCGGCGATCTGGATCAAGTCAAGACTGCGCTAGGTGAAGCGTTGGCTGACATGCAGTTGCCGGAGGACACATCGTTGGCTGAGTTTGTCGAAACGGTGCTGACGGAAGGTGTTGGCGTGCGCGATCGACAAGCGCAGGAGTAACCAATCTTAGAAACTGAGTTTTTTGGAAAAACTCGGTTTCTCTGGTCAACTCAGTATCATTAAAGCATGACACATGAACGCATTCTCGTCGTCGATGACGATCACGCCGTGGTTCGGTTGATGCGAGCGTATCTGCAATCGGCCGAATACGAAGTGCTGGTTGCGTACAACGGCAAGACCGCGCTCCACACCATTCGCCGTGAACGTCCCGACCTCGTCCTGCTCGACCTCATGCTGCCCGATCTCGACGGCTGGGAAATCACCCGCACCGTTCGCAGCGATCCATACCTGGCTACTTTGCCGATCATCATGGTCACCGCTCGCGTCACCGATGTAGACAAAATTCTCGGTCTGGAACTTGGGGCGGACGACTACGTGACCAAGCCCTACAATCCACGCGAAGTCGTTGCCAGAGTGCGCGCACGTCTGCGCATTCAGCGCGACATGCAGCACTTGACACACCCGCTGCGCCTGCACGTCGGCGAACTCATCATGGATGTCGATTTGCGACGTGTCATGCTGGCCGGCAATGAGATCGAGTTGACGGCGACTGAATTTGATTTGCTGCGCGTGTTGTTGCAACATCCCGGCTATGTCTGGACAAGAGGTGAGTTGATTCGCACCGCTCTCGGCAGTGACTTCGACGGCATTGATCGCACCGTTGACAGCCATATCCGCAACCTGCGACGCAAAATCGAACCTGACCTCAAGCGGCCAACTTACATTCAAACCGTGTACGGTGTCGGCTACCGTCTTGGAGCACCTGTATGAATCGACTGTGGGTGCGTATCTCATTGGTTATCGTCGCCGTAGCGCTTTTCATCGGCCTACTGCCATTTGCCCTGCGCACGATCAATCCGCCGACTCGCCCATTACCGAGGCCGGATATTGGCGAACCGATTTCGGCCGAACGGCTTGAGGCTATTCAACGAGTGTCTGAACGCCAAGTGTGGGAAGCAGTAGCGCGAACCCTGATCGTTGGGGCTGTACTCGGTGTCGGTGGCGGTATACTCCTCAGTCGCTGGCTGAGCAAACCCTTGACTGAGCTTGAGCAAGGTACCAGAGCGATCGGTGAGCATGAACTAGGTACACGCATACCGGAAAAAGGCAGTAGCGAAATGCGAGCCGTTGCCAGCTCATTCAATCAAATGGCTGCTGACCTGGAGCGTGAGGAAGCGTTGCGGCGCAACATGTTAGCCGACGTGACGCACGAATTGCGCCATCCGGTACATGTTTTACAGGGCAATTTGCAAGGTGTTCTGGATGGCGTGTTTCCGTTGTCACTGGCAGAAATCGCGATTTTATCAGAACAGGCACACCATCTGACGCGGTTAGTCGATGATTTGCACGAACTGGCATTGGCAGAGGCACATGAACTGCCTTTGAATCGGCAGCTAATCGATCTGCGTCAAGTGGTGCGGGATTCGGCCGAAACGGTTAACCCGCTCGCCGTACAAGAAGGGATCGTGCTTGTCATGCAAGTACCAGATGAGGCGGTGATGTTTTCGACCGATATGGCACGACTGCGACAGGCAGTGCAAAATCTGCTGGGAAATGCGCTGCGACATACACCAACCAACGGCACTGTGCAGCTCTCATTGCGAACGGATGGTAATCGGCCGATTATCTCCGTTGCCGATTCGGGCAGCGGAATCGCCCCCAAAGACCTGCCCTACATCTTTGATCGTTTCTACCGCAGCGATGCCAGCCGGGATCGCGGGTCCGGCAGTGCAGGGCTGGGTCTGGCGATTGTCAAAGCGATTGTGGAAGCGCATGGCGGGACAGTGACGGTAGCCAATGCAGCAAGCGGGCAGGGTGCCAAGTTTGTCATTTCATTGCCGTGAATTGAACCATAGCAGCCGTTACGCGTTATCGTCAAAGTCGTCAAACAACTGGCGCAGCTCATCCTCCCAGATAGCGTCCAGTGGATCGTAAACCGTCTCGTCAAAATCGGCCGAAAGCTGATCCATGTACACGCGCACGCCCAACTGCGGTGCGGCACCATCCAATTCAGCCACTTTTTCATCCATCAACGCGACCAGCTTCTCACTTTTCTGCCGCAAATCATCCAGATCGAGATTGAGATCGAGCATGCGGTTGACACGCCGCATCACGCCATACCACGCCATAAAATCGTTTTCCAGCCGGATAGCGGATTGAATGTCACCCAACTGCGAAAAATCATAAGTCGGCACAAACGAATACAAACCGACGTACTCGACATCGCGATCGCGAGCGAAACTGCACAACGTCGAACCGATGCTGGAGCCACCGTGATAATCGGAAAATGTCACCGCATACGCTTGCAGTTCCGCCTGCAACTCGCGCCGGCTGTAGATGCAGGAGACGGCTCGTTCCTTATCATACGGCAGTTCGCCATAGACACCGCCAAACGAAATGATGCGGCGCACACCGAGTTGCGCTGCTGCATCGAGCAATGCTGCGGCATAGCGCTCGACGTCCAGATGCGGCTCGTCACCGAGGAATATGACCAGCCCGCGCTGTTCGTCGCCGGCATAGTAGAGGTCATTGCGGCGCACCTCATAGCGCACCGGATACCCGTCTTCGAGCTTGATTTCGGGCCGAACCAGGTCATGTGTGCCGGGAATCTGGAAAAGGTAGAAGCCATTCGGCCGAATATCGCCGATCTTGCGCGCATCGAGATGGTCAATCAGGTATTGCGGCAGCCCTGACGAAATCGAACCGGCATCGGCCCACTGCCGCCAACCGGCCAACATCGTGATTTCCGCACTTTGTGGCATTTCCCAAATGTTGACTGCTGCGCTCATACTACTTACTCCTCTTGCTGATTGCCTGCATTATAACCAGTTCTCGCCCATTGTGAGGCAATTTTTATGCAACATCAACGATCGACAGTGACAAACAGGACCGGATTGGATATGCTTGCGACAAAAAGTAAACTGGAGCATGGCATGGAATCAGTTGAGCAAATCCGCCAATTGGCGTGCGTCTACCGACAGGAAATTCCAGAAACCTATCGCGATGAAATGGGGCATATGAATGTGCGCTGGTACATGGCGATTTACGATCGGGCAGCGTGGCAATTGTTTGCCCGGTTTGGCATGGATTTCGACTACTGCCGCCGCACACAAACAGGGCTGTTTGCACTGGAGCAGCACGTGCGCTATTTGGCCGAGGTACTCGTCGGCGACACGGTGGCCGTTCATGCGCGGTTGTTGTCACTGACGGCAAAGCGGCTCTATGTGGTGATGTATATGGTCAATGAGACGACGAATCGCCCGGCGTCGATGATGGAGGATTTGACTTCGCACGCAGATTTGGCACTGCGACGGACGACGCCGTTTTCGGCCGAATTGACCCGTCAACTGCAAACATTACTCGACCAACACAACGCCCTCGATTGGCGCAGTACGACGTGTGGCGTCATCCAGGCTTGAAACGGTGCGTCGGCCGAAAAAAAAGCCGTGACCTTTACGGCAACGACTCTTGCGAATTGTGAACAAGCGAATCGTCTACTGCGCCACGGGAGGCGCTTGCAAAATGGCTGCGGTAACTGCCATGTCACCCGCATTTTCAAATGTCAACGTCAACGGATACTCGTTGCCCAGTTCAAATGACTCAGTTTTGCCGAGGCACATCACGTGCAAACCGCCGACTTTCAGTTCAACCGTTTCCCCATCTGGAATAACAATGGCGCCTCCCTCAACCGGACGCATACCCATGACGTCGTTTTCCTTCATATACATTTCGTGCAACTCGACGACATCACACACATCGGCCGAAACTGCCACCAACTTGTCATCTTGACCTGATTCATTCGTGATGGTCATGTAAAACGCGCCGTTGTCGGCTGCGGCTGGAGAATTGCGACCCCACACATCCGTAACTTCGAGTTCACCCGTTGCCGTACTACACGCGACTAATCCCACAACCAGCAAAATTAAAATCACCCACTTTGAATAGTTCATACGCCCTTTGTCTCCAACAGAATTTTCAACAGTTCATTACCCATTACCCGTCTTGCGCAAATAGGTATTGCAGATCAGTCACAATCGCTTCGGCGCGTGCTTCAAACGGATACGCGACCCGTGCCCGCCCTTCCGTGTCGATGAGAAACGCCCGCGCCGTATGATCGACGAGATAACCCGATTCGGCCGAACCCTCGTGCTTTTCGTAATAAATGCCAAACGGCTGTGCAGCTGTATCGATTTCCGCCTTTGTTCCCGATAAACCGATAAACGACGGATCAAAATGGGAAGCGTACTCCTGCGTTTTTTGTGGTGTGTCGCGTTCCGGGTCTACGGTCACCATCAACACCTGTACCTTGTCAGCCTCATCGCCCAACTGTTCGCGAACCCGCGCCAATTCTGCCAACGTCGCCGGACACACATCCGGGCAAAACGTATAGCCAAAATAGGCAAAGACATACTGTCCCGCAAAATCATCCAGGCTTACCGGGCCATCAGCACCTGTCAGAGTGAAATTGGGAATTTCGATTGGCTCGGTGTACGTCGCCCCGGCAAATGTGTGATCAGACGACGGTTCGCTGTTACACGCAGTGAGTATCACTATCCAGGACAGGCAAAGCAAAAGTAAGACCAGTACAAATCGTTTCATAGTCAGGTATGTTAATCTATTGAACAGAACCCACACAAAGACACAAAGTCACCAGCCATAATCCGCGTAGTGTTCGTGCTGTCTGCTAATTTTCCAGAGCAGCGCCCTATGTCAATCAGATTCTGAACAGATAGCCGCATGGTCAACCGGAATGTCGAACTGCGTGGTAGCGGTCGTACCATCTGCCAGTTCAGCTTCAACGTTCAGATTCCAGTCGCCGGCCATCGTCCACTCGAAGGCTGGGATGACATAAACACCATCGCCTGCGGCGGCGGCCGTAGCCAGTACCGGCGCCATCCCCGCATGACTCATATCCCCTTTGGCTGTTACTGCTGCGCCGTCCAGCGGGTTGCCGTCTGCATCGGTAATGCGAAAGCTTACCATGAAGCGACCAACAGTTGGCGGAAAAAGAGGAGCAGTCAACTCGATCGCCACATCGCTGCGGTGCTGGTTGCTGCTCCTGGCACACCCCGCCCCGATCAAGGGGAGGAAAAGAAAAATGATAATTGCAATTGTCAGTTCATGGCGCTTCATGTTACATTATGTTACAATCGCGTTATATGTATCATTGTAGATCATTTTAGTCGATTGTGCAATGCATCACAAGCAAACGCTTATGCCAGCAAACAGTCAGCAATCTGAGTCCAACCACCCGTTTTCGGCCGAAGAACGACAGCATGCTATCGGTCAGCTCGTACAAGATGAGGGAAGAGTCGTGACACAAAAGCTGGTGACGCGATTCGGTGTCTCGCGCATGACCATTCACCGCGATTTGGACGCGCTGGCGGCTGCCGGACTGGTGCGCAAGGTGCGGGGTGGCGCTGTACCTGCCACCGACGCGATTCAACCGGCAGCACCAAGGACGGCGACCTGTGCGATGTGCAATTTGCCGGTCAGCGACCGCTCGGTCATGATGATCCACTCGCGCAGTCGCGGCAAATTGTGCGCCTGCTGCCCCCACTGCGGCTTGATGATGTTGGGTAATCTCGACGATGTCGAAGCGGCTTTGGCGCGGGATTTTCTATTCGGCCGAATGGTCAACGCATTTGACGCCAGTTATGTCATCGACGCCGATGTGCGGCTCTGCTGTGTTCCCAGCACCATCTGCTTTGCCACAGCGGCCGATGCGGAACGCTTCCAGCGTGGCTTTGGCGGTCGCGTTACCACCTACGCCACCGCACAAGCTCTCCTCCACGCCGGTCACCGCAAGCAGTTATAACCAGCCGCTTTTGTTATCAGAAAAATGATCGGCCGATACAGTTGACAATCTGCGCGTTACGCCCTTATACTGAACGCACTGAGTCAAATCTGGTTACCCACATAGGAGCATTGCAAACATGGATATTTCAGGACAAGTCTATGCTGATTTTCTGGCGGCCTTGCTAGATGCATTCAGTCGAAGCGAGTTTGACCGAATGCTCTTGGCAAAAATGGATGAACGCCTCGAAAACATCGCAAACGACGGCGATTTCAGAACGCAAGTTGATCAAGTATTGCGATGGGTTGACCGATATGACCTGGAGTTGAAGTTCCTACAAGGAGCAAGAGAGGCAAACCCAACTAACGCCAAATTGTATGCTTTTTCACAGCAATACAATTTCACATCGACCAATATTGCTGATGGCGAACTTGAAACGCTGCTCACCCGCAGTCGCAGCATGCTCAATGTATCATTGTGGCGCGAGCGGCTGGGGGCTATCGAAGTACAAACCTGCCAAATCAAAATTGACGGCAAGGCAGCCGGTTCCGGCTTTTTGGTCGGCAAGCAGGCAATTATGACCAACTATCACGTTGTCAAACCGGTGCTGGACGGCAGTTATCAGCCGAATCAGATCGAAGTCGTTTTCGACTATAAAGTCGTCAATGACGACGGTCACGAAGTCACCTTACCCGGCACATCGTTCGCACTGGTCGACGGGGATGAATGGAACCTGTGCTTCAGCCCGTACAGTGATTACGATACAAATCCAGCTTCAACAGTCGATCCAGACGACCAACATCTTGACTTCGCGTTGCTCAAACTCGCGCTGCCTGTTGGCGATATGCCTGTTGGAGAAAAAACGTATAATCCTTTTAGCGATGAACCACGTCGCGGTTGGGTAGAATCGGATCCCAGTAAAATGCGCGTAGCGCCGGAGATGTCAGCAAACGACACCGTATTTGTCTTCCAGCATCCGAAAGGGGCGCCACTCAGCCTCGATTTTGATACGATTGAAAGTATCAACAACGCCGGTACGCGGATTCGCTACAAAGCCAACACAGAAGGCGGCTCATCAGGCTCCGGCTGCTACGACCGCAACTTCAACCTCATCGCCCTGCACCATCTCGGTGCCCGCAAGCACAACCAGGGGATTCCCATCGTGCCTATCCGACGCTACATCGAACAGAAAGGCCAACTCGCAGCTTTGGGCTAAAGTTCAGGAACGCACGGCATCCGATTTCCCGGACAGGATAAGTCGGATGCCGTGCACCGTGTCTACGTAGCTCTTATGGCTTTGCACCCCGTTTCCCACTAAAATCACAATACACATTCGCAACCCGGGCTGTGCCTTGTTTGGCGCAGCTATTCACCTGTGAGGAATCATGAGCACAACCAGTTTACCAACCCGCGCCGAGCTTGATCCCGGCCGTACCTGGGATACAGACTCGATATTTGCCACTTCGGCCGAATGGGAAGCCGAAATGGTCGCCGTCGCAGCAGATATGCCCGCCGCCGGCGCATA
>JAMLHW010000019.1 GCA_023954475.1 Anaerolineae bacterium | reverse complement strand
GCTCAATGACAGCGGCGGCAGCGTTATCGCCTATACCAGCGGCGACATGGCGCGCTTTGTCGATCAGACCAGCAGCTTACTGGATAGCACTTTTCCCACATTCCACCACGCCATCTACGCTTATAGGTGATAGTTGGCAAGCACGGTGTCGACGCCCGGCAGCGGCGTCTGCAAAACGGCTTGTGCCAGAGACAGATCGAGTCGGCAATCGGCAGGCCATCGCTGCGGGTCACCACTGCCGACAGCCAAGGATGCACGCTCTGTGACACCCCACCAATCGAGCATGCGCAGTCCAAATTCAGCGCGGGTCATCGCTTGCGCGCCGGCGATGTTGAGCACGCCGGTGAACGTCGACGCGGCCAGTTCGAGTAAGGCATTGCTCAAGCTAACTGCCCAGACCGGATTGCGCCGCTGGTTGGCAAACAGGGTCACCGGTTGACCTGCGCGCAGTGATTGAACCAGCCAACGCGTGCCGTTATCCATCAAGTCCAAGCCATAAATCAACGATGTGCGAATGATGACGTGATTGGAGTATGTCTGCGCGATTGCTTCGGCCGATTGTTTGGCGCGTCCGTAAGCGTGAATGGGGGTCGGTTCGGCCGATTCTGCATAGGGTCCCGCTGTTCCGTCAAAAACCACGTCCGTCGACAGGAAAATGAGACGGGCAGAGACAGCCGCCGCAGCCTCAACAACATGGCGCGTACCTGCCGTGATCACGGTTTCCATATCAGCAGAACGATTCGAACCGGCCGTATGGATGATGACATTCGGCCGAAAATCGCCCAGCACCGCCATCACAGCATCCTTCCGACGTACGTCGAGGCGGACGCCACCCGGCAAGTTGAGCAGATCTTCAGAGAAAAACGTGTAGACGACTTCGTCTTGGCGCTGCGCAAGCGGCGTCAGATGTCGCCCCAGATAACCGGAACCACCTGTAATCAAGATTCGCATATTGGCACTCACGCCCGAAACTTACGCGTCAGGCAGACTGGACAACGCATGGGCGGCGGCGGCTTGCGCCGCCTTTTGTTTGCTCGTGCCGCTGCCCGTTCCCCATACCGTATCGCCGACGAGTACCTGCACCGTAAATTTTCTGGCGTGGTCTGGCCCTTCTGCAGCAATCACATTGTAATGCGGCGTAATATTGTATGTCGCTTGTGCCCACACCTGGAACTCACTCTTGGCGTCGATATGGAGCGAGTCAGCCAGAATCGTCGTCAAGGCCGGCTCCAGCAAAGGTGTGACAACGCCGCGCACCGTTTCCAGCCCCTGATCGAGGTAAACGGCACCGATCACCGCTTCAAACGCGGCGCACAGGGTCGGGTTTTTGCGACGTCCGCCCGACTCTTCTTCACCGTAGCCCAGCCGCAAATGGGCATCGATCTGCATCTGGCGGGCAAAACCGGCCAGGGTCTGTGTTTTGACGAGGGCAGCACGCAATGTGGTCAACTCGCCTTCCTGTTTGTCGGGAAAGCGGTTGAACAAATACGCGCCGACGAGGAAATCGAGGACGGCATCACCGAGGAATTCGAGCCGCTCATTATCGGCCGAAATCTCTGCATGTTCGTTGAGGTACGAGCGGTGCGTCAGTGCCCGCTCCAGCAGTTCGGTGTTGTTAAAACGAACGCCCAGACTGTATTCGAGTTGTTTAAGATCATTCATAAAGACAGCTTTGCGGTCGATTATTCCCGAAAACGGCGCAAGATGATCACCGCATTGTGACCGCCGAAACCAAACGCATTGTTGATGCACACATCGACGTCGACTTCACGCGGTTGGTTGGGCACGTAATCGAGATCGCATTCCGGATCGGGCGTGTAGTAGTTGATGGTCGGCGGCACGACGCGGTCGCGCATCGCCTGGGTGCAAAACACCGTTTCAATCGCGCCGGTGCCGCCCATGATGTGGCCCGTCATCGACTTGGTCGAACTAATAGGGATTGAGTATGCGCTTTCGCCCAGAGCAGATTTGATGGCAGCAGTTTCGGCCGAATCGTTGAGCGGTGTGCCTGTGCCGTGGGCACTGATATAACTGACATCGTCTGCATTGAGACGCGCATCCTGCATCGCCTTACTGATAGCACGCGCTGCACCAGAGCCGTCAGGCGGCGGTGCTGTGATGTGATACGCATCAGATGTCGCGCCGTAGCCGACCAGCTCAGCCAGAATGGTTGCACCGCGTGCTTTAGCCCCTGCCAACGTCTCCAGCACCATCATACCTGCCCCTTCGCCAACGACGAGGCCGTCCCGGTCGGCATCAAATGGGCTGGGCGTGTTGGCGTCGCGCTGCGATGTCGCCCGCGCCACTTCAAAGCCGCCGATGGTCGTCGAAACCATGATCGACTCCATGCCGCCGGTGACGGCAATATCGACCTGGCCCCATTGCAACATGCGCAGCGCAAACCCGATGGCATCGTTGGAAGCGGCGCACGCCGTAGCAATCGTCGCCGATGGGCCGAGTATGCCGTGATCGAGTGAAATCATGCCGCCTGCTCCGTTGGGCATGATCATCGTCACACCCAGCGGGCTGCTGCGCATGGGGCCTTTGTCGCGGGAAATGTACGCCTGTTGTTCCAATGTCGTCGCCCCACCGATACCCGTTCCAATGAATATGCCGATCTGTTCGCGATTGGCGTCAGTGATTTCAAGGCCGGCGTGTTCGATGGCTTCTTTGGCAGCAGCAACCGCGATTTGCTGTGCCCGGTCGCGCCGCCGTACTTCCTTGCGTGCCATATACTGCTCAGGCTCGAAATTTTTGATTTCGCACAATCCCTGCAAGGTGTGCCCTTCTGGTGAGAGCAGAGTAAACGGGCCAAAGCCGGAGACGCCTTTGAGGGCATTTTGCCATGATTCTTCTGCACCAATACCGATGGGTGTGATGGCGCCAACGCCGGTGATAACAACGCGCTGCTTGCCGTTATGCATGAGTGATTCTCCTACGCGGGTTCGTGTTGTGTCGCGTCTGTGATTACGGTTTTTCCTGTTTACCGGTTGTTTGGTCGCTGCCGATATCGCCTTTTCGGGTAAGGCGGTGTGCGTATTTGGCCAATGTGTCTACCAATGCGGTGTCGAGATCGATCTCGGCCGATTCAGCCATCAGACACAAACTGTACAACGCATCACCCAGTTCGCTCTGTAACGTGGGGTGCACCTGCATCGGTGTTTTCCCGTAATCAGTAGCCAACAACCATTCTTTAGCGACTTCACCTAATTCGCTGGTCAAGTCTATTAGATGAACACCGGGATCATGGATTAAGTTGTGCTTTTTGGCAAATTCGGCCGATTTTTGTTGCCAGTTCATGATGGAATAGTGACAAATTACTGCTTACAACGTGCTTAAATACATGCAGATAAACATAACGCCTGCAATCTTCCTAACTGTACAACATCTTGCCCGGTCACGCTTGGTGCGGAACGGTGCAGCATCTATCCGCGTTCGGCAAAGGGGCTTGATCGAGTGTGCAGCGACAACTGCTTGCTGTCAGATCAGAGAAACCGAGTTTGGCGCACAAACCCGGTTTCTGAGATACCAGTATCTGATTTTATGATTTTGAGGTATTCCGGGACCGCGAGCATCCTGCTCGCACTCCAACCACAAGTTTAAAACTTTTCGATACGAACAGGCTGCCGGAGAAGTTCAGAGTTCATCAGCGAAAATCTGCGAAATCTGCGGCCTTACTCTTCATCCGACAGCCGTCAGCCGGACAAACCCGGCTTGCATGCCGTAATACGGGCGCTGAACAACCGCGCCGGTGCGCCGGGCAGCGCAATCGAGTCCGCCAATTCAATATCCGGCGCATGTTTGTCGCGCACCGAAATATCAGCAAACCCGGCGTCGCGCATCCACCCCACCATGTCGGCGACATCTTCCGCGCCGCTGACACAGTCTGCCCACGATCCCATATCGTTGCGCTGCTGTTCGGTGAATTTGCCTTGCGTCACCATGTCAGACACAGCGACTTTTCCGCCGGGCGTGAGCACGCGATACGCTTCTTTGAACACCGCTGCCTTGTCAGGGCTGAGATTGATGACACAGTTGCTGATGATCACGTCAATGCTGTCGGCGTCAACGGGCAGCGCTTCGATGTGACCATGCCGGAATTCAACATGGTTCACGCCCAGCCGGGCTTTATTGGCGTTGGCGCGTTCGAGCATCGCTTCGGTCATGTCCACGCCGATGACGTAACCGTGTTCGCCGACGCGCTCGGCCGCCAGAAAGCAGTCGATGCCACCGCCGGAACCGAGATCGAGGACGCGCTGTCCCGGCTGCAGTTCGGCGAGGGTAATCGGGTCGCCGCAGCCGAGAGAAAGACCGGTGACGGAATCAGGGAGGGTGGTGAGATCGGCCGCATAGAGATCGTCGGCACAACACGCACCGCCGTCATCACAACACGTGGCCTGTGTATCCGGCTCAAACGCTGTGGCAATGGCAGCATAACGGGTTTTGACCGCTTCGTGGACCTGGGTTGGGGTTTGGGTACTCATCGTTTACTCCTTAATATAGACGTGTGTCTATATGTTTTGTTAAAAAAAGTCAACATCACTAACTTGTTTCGTTTACGGTAATGGCGGACAGCGTAATCGTCGTCCGTTCCGGTGCAAAGGTCTGCATCAACATGCCGCAACACACCGACACAGCGTCCTGATTAAGTGTGTAGAAGACCTGTTTGCCTTCGCGGCGCGTATTGACCAGCTCCGCATGGCGCAAAACGGCGAGATGATGCGACACGGTCGGCTGGGTGACGCCCATGCGTTCGACCACATCGCCGACGGACAACCAGTCGCAGCAGAGAAGCTGCATGATTTCCTGGCGAGTCTCGTCGGAGATAGCTTTGGCGAATGTCAGTGCGTCCATTTATACTCACATCGAAGATCGTCGATATGTTGTAATTATATCGACCACTGTCTATATGTCAAGTAATTGATTTTACGACAATGTAGTTGACCTTCTGTGCAAGTAGAAGCGGCACAGGAGATGACGTGACTCGACGCGCAGCTGTGGATTGCGTACATCGACCAACTTTTGCCGCCCTGATTCTGTAATTGTGAGAAGTTCTCGGAACGCGGGTATCTTGCCCGCCCAAGCCCGTGCGGACAAGGATGTCCACGCTTCAACCCCAAAAAACGTAGTGCGGGTTGGTAATCCGCCCTACGAACCAACTTGTCGCCGCTAATGATTCCAGCGTGGCGGAGTTGGGCAAAGCGCTGCACGACATCCTGCTCGGTGTGCCACCCGAAACCGCGCTTGCCCGGCTCCCAACTGACCTGCGCGATGCGATCGCTTCCGCCCTGTAACGGCAATTGGTCGACATGAGCCTGTAGTGTGGGTTGGCAACCCGCACACCGCTCTCAAAGGGAGCGGATTGACAATCCGCCCTACAGACTGAGGGCTGGCGCGGCGCGAGCGGACTGGCAATCCGCCCTACTGGCCGATGGCGGCGCGGATGACGGCATGGCAGCGTTGGGCGGCTGGCGCAAACTGGTCTTCCAGCGTGCGCGGGCGCGGTGCGTCGATGGGCACACGCGCCACAATGGTGCCCGGTCGCTTGCCCAACACCAACACCTCATCCGCCAGCAAGACCGCCTCCGGTATGCTGTGCGTCACCATGAACACCGTCACCGGCATTTCGCGCCAAATGCGCAGCAACTCCTGTCCCATGCGTTCGCGCGTCAAAGCATCCAGCGCGCCAAACGGTTCATCGAGCAGCAGCAGCGATGGCTCGTGGATCAGCGCCCGCGCCAGCGCCACCCGCTGCGCCATGCCGCCGCTCAACTGCGCCGGATAGCTCTCTTCCGCCCCTTCCAGCCCCACCAGCTTGAGCATGTGCAGCACGCGCGGTTCGACGGCAGCGGCAGGCAATCCTGCCAGCTCCAGCGGTAGCGCCACATTGCGATACGCCGTGCGCCACGGCATCAGGTTGTCGCGCTGGAAAACGATGCCGATCGGCCCGTGGTTGGCAAACTGCACCGTGCCGCGCTGCGGCGCAATCAGCCCCGCCAGGACGCGCAGCAGCGTCGATTTGCCCACGCCTGACGAGCCGACCAGCGCAACAAAGGCACCGCGTTCGATGGTCAGCGAAACGTCGTCGATGACGGGCACGCCGTCTTCAAACGCATGGCAGATGTTGGTGGCAGTCAGAATGGGAGGGGACATGGGATTTCGGATTGGGGATTGGATAGAGATATTCTCCATCTCTCTACTCACTACTCCCTACTCTATCTCATTCCGCCAGAAAGTCGTTGCTGTAGGCGGCAGGGAGGTCGGCGAGGGGTTGGGTGAGGAAGCCCATTTCGAGCAGAATGTTCTGGGTTGCTTCCCAGGAAGCCGGATCGGTGTAGCCCGGTCGGTCGGTCTGCCACAACGGTAGCGACGCTTCCAGAACGGTGATTCGGCTGTCGTCCAGCCCTTCGACATAGCCCTTGCTAATGGCGTACGCTTCGTCCGGGTTGTCGAGCGTGTAGGCGATGCCCTTGAGCAGCGCCCCGACGAAGGCGCGGACCTGCTCCGGCTGCTCGGCGATCATCGTTTCGTTGGTGATAATGCCGTTAGCGACAAGGTCGATGTAGTCGGCGACCGGGATGACGTCGACGCTGTACCCTTCCTGCTGCAAGCGCACCGGTTCGTTGTTGATGTAGACGACGGCGGCCTCGACCTGGTCGTTGGCGATTTGTTCAAACTGAGTGAAGCCGATGTCGGTGCCGTTGACCTGTTGTTCGGTGAGGCCGTTGGCAGAGAGCAAACCGACATAGCCGACGTAGCCGGCACCGAAAAAGCCGGGCAAGCCAACATCTCGGCCGATCAAATCCTGTGGCCCCGCAATGCCGTTTTCGACTTTGGCGACGACGGCGATGGGGTAGCGCTGGAACCATTCGGCGACATAGACGACAGGCACGCCCTGGGCACGGGCCAGCAGCGCCTGCTCACCGCTGACGACGGCAAACGGCAGTTCCCCCGTGCCGACGAGGGCGACGCCGTCGGTTTCAAAGCTGTAGTCGAATTCAACGTCGAAGCCGGCGTCGGCGAAATACCCCATGCTGTCAGCGACATAAAATGGCGCGTATTGCGGGTCGGGAATGTATCCCATCGGCAGGCGGACGGCGGTCAATTCGGCCGATTCAGTCATACTTTCTTCAGGTGAGCAAGCTGCCAACAGGCCGATCACGATGCTGATTGTCAGTAACAAACTCAATTTACGCATGCATCTCTCCCAACAAGTCACTTTCCGGAATTTATTTTGTACCAATCACACAACCCGCTGCCAACGCAGCAGCCGCCGCTCCAGCAGCAGCACTGCGCCATAGAGCGTCAGGGCGATCACGCCGAGGGTAATCAGAACAACAAAGACTTCGGCCGTTTTGAACTGATAGCGCGCTGTGACGAGCAAAAAGCCAAGTCCCTGGCTGCGTGGCTGGACAAATTCACCGACGAGCGTACCGATAACGGCCAGTGTCGCGCCGACGCGCAGCCCGGCGAGTAACACAGGCAGTGCAGCGGGAAATTCAAGCCGGCGGAAGGTCTGGAGCGTGGTGGCTTTAAGTGAGTGCATGAGATCGTATAATTCGGCCGAAACACCTCGCATGCCCGCAATCATATTGACCAAAATCGGAAAAAACACCACCAACACAGCCACCAATACACGGCTCCAGTACGTCGAATCGATCCACAGGGTCAACAATGGCGCAATGGCAATGACCGGGATAGCCTGTGACGCAACCAGATAAGGCGACAACACCCGTTCCGCCAGTCGCGATTTTGCCAACAAGTAACCGAGCGGAATTGCCAATGCGCAGCCAATCATGAGGCCGGGTATGGCTTCGCTGATCGTGATCGCGGCGTGGCGCAGCAAACGACCATCCTGCACCATGAACACAAACGCATTCCACACGGCAAGCGGGCCGGGAAAAAGGTACGGCGGATAGTCACCAATCCAGACGATACATTGCCACACCAGCAGCAGCACAGCGAGCGAAATCAGGGTCGTCAAGACCGGATTGGGCAGCGATTTTTTCATCAAAATGCCGACAGAACGGGGCAGGGAAACAGAAGCGCCAAAGCAACCGCAGCGCTGCCAATGAAAAACCCCACCGTACGGGTGGGGCAATATGGCAAGCAACAAGCGCGCGCGTCGCTCGACCTTCTCTCATCCAGACTGTACTGTCGGCTCCGGAATTGCGCCGGATCGGCTCGTAGTCGGGTGGTTTGATCGTTGGTTGGTAGTCAGCTACGTAACAAACTGAAAACTATCCAATGATCCAACCCATTCTACAAGTTCGCGGGCTTGGCCTGCGCTGGCCTCACCGCCGGTCGGGAATTTCACCCTGCCCCGAAGGTACTGTATAGAAATTATCGTTCTGGTTCCATTATAGCTTGACGCAGTGCGCAGGCAACGTGGGCTGAGGCCGGATAACGGGAAACTTACATGTGAGTGATTGGGAAAAGTAGTTGTATTCGGCCGAATCGTGTGCTATGCTACTACTGTTATGACGCACTGCGTTATGTCGTAACAGAGGAAACCATGACACGTACCAGGGAAAGAGAAAAACCGGAACTACTCACACTGCACAACGGCAAAACGGTCACCATCCGCCGACTGGAACCAACCGATGCACCGCATCTGATCGATGTGTTTGACCATCTCAGCGCGGACAGCCGCTATCACCGTTTCAATGTCGTGCTCGACCATCCCGATCCGGCTTATGTCCGGCAACAGGCGGAAATGATCGCACAAAGTGTCGTCAACGGACGCGGATTTCTGGCATTTGACGGCCCTGATCCGGTCGGCGGGGCGCGTTATGTGCGCGTGGATGACAATTCGGCCGAAATTGCGCTCTCTTTTCGCGACGATTACCAGGCTCAGGGCCTGGGAACCCATCTGCTGCGCAAACTCGTACAAACCGCCCGTGAAGACGGGTACACCTATCTGATCGGCATTGCGCAAGACGGCAACAAAGGATTGTGGGCGCTGCTGGATAAGATCGACGAGCCGTTTACGCGCACGCCCGACCACGGTTTTTCTTCATTCACCATCACGTTGTAACCGCTTTGCAGCCGTCGTCACGGCTGCAGCAACAGAGCATCCTCACCCTCCGTCGTCACGATACGCTCACCTGTCAACGGATCATAGAGACCAAACGCCAGCGAATCGACCTCAGTATTGCCCGGCGGCACGAGCAGATGGCGCTGCATAAACCTGTCGCCGGGCTGCAACGTGTAGGGATCAATCCACAAGCCATCGTCACCCGTGATCACGCTGCCGTTATCGTCGCGTAAATGGGTGTAAACGGCCAAACGCGGCCCATCGTAGACGCCGGGCGGCGGCGGATAGCTGATCAACGGTTTGTCAGGCAGTTGCAACGCCTCAGCGACGCGCCAGATGAGGTCGAGCGTATGTGTTTCAGGATTGTAATCGGCCGAAACAACGCACAATCCATTGACAAAACAGCCCAAATCGGCCGAAGGCTGCGGCTGCACGGCAACCTGACTGAGTTGATACGCGCCTGCTGTGGCCTGCGGCGGCCCGATGCGATCGCCGAATACAGTTTCGACCACAGGATAGCCGTGGAATAACAGTGCTGGTTCTCCACCCAGTTCGAGCATGAGGGTACGCTGCGGATTGTAGAGGCGCGGCGTGGGAATGGAATTAGCGCCCCGCGAATGCAGTCCCACCGCAAACGCCAATCCATCCCACGGCCCAGCCAGTAAACCGGCCATCGCAAAATCTGTCAGCTCCGGATGGGCGGCCACATAACCGGCCACATCGTTGATGTCAGCGCGATAGAGAAAGCGCGTATTGCCCAGCGACGGCCATGCGACGAAATAATCATCCAAATCGCGGACGGCGACACTCAACACGAGCGCCACACCCAGCGCGGCGATGATGCCCTGACGCCAGCTTGTGGAGACACGGCGCTGCAACAGGCGGTCGAGGCCGTAGCTGACGGGCAATGCCAGCACAATCATCGTCGCCGGCTGCGCCAGAATCGTGTGGCCGAGGCTGCCTGCGGGAATGCTGATAAACGCCGGCGAGATACCGGCCAGCCACCAGATGAGCAGGAAAGCGAATGCAGTTGACTGAGGGCGGAAGGCAAAAGGCGGAAGGCGGAAGCGGTTGACGACGGTGAGCAACGTCTGATAGAGTGCAAGGACGATGCCGGCCCAGAAGATCAGGGCGAGGATAGGGGCAAAAATCGGCCGAAATGGGATATTGTACAAAAACTCGTCGTCTCCGGTCGCGTGAAACATGCCCAGCGTGCGCCAGATATGGTCGGCGATGAGCGAAAAATCCCCTTCACGCGCTGCTGTCAGCGGCTTGGCGATTTCTTCCACGCGATAGACCGCTTCCGGCTGGTTGTTGAGCGTGATTAACAACGGAATCGCCAGCGCACCGGCGACCAGAAACATGAGTACGATGCTGCGCCACTGCCGCCGCATCAGGTGTGGCGCAACCAACAGTAGATAAACACAAAACGCGCCGATAATCAGCGGGACGCCGCGCGACGCAAAATAGGTGTAAAACCCGATGCCCATGAAAGCACCGGCGGCGAAGAAAAGGCGGAAAGCAGGGGCGTGTTCACCGTCCGCTGTCTGCGGCTGACTGATTCCGCGCCAGAAAAAGTAAAATGCCGGCAGCGTGAAAACGAGGACCGAGACGTGGCGGATGCCGGTGCGTGAATACATCAGCGACCAGAAGGAAACTGTGAGTACGGCGGCGGCAAGTAATCCTGTCTTGCGGTTGAACAACACGCTGCCGACAGCATAAGTCAACGGAATGGTCAGTGTGCCGAGCAGGACGGAGATGCTGCGTACACCGGTAAAAGTTCGGCCGAAAAGCACCATCGATCCCGCCTGAAGCCAATGGTACAGCCCTTCGTGGCCCGATGCATCCGGGTAATAAAATTGCCAATCACCGTCACGTACCTTCTGCGCGACAGCCAGAGCATTGCTCAACTCGTCATCGCGGCCACCCGGCGGCACAGCGTCGATCTGCCAGACGCGCAAGCCAAATGCCAGCAGCGTCAGCAGCACGACGGCGATAACGTAGAAACGGCGACTATTCATCGGCGGCAACCTGTAGCGTCGTCAACGGCAGCAGATCGCCTGCCGGCACGTCATTGATTGTAATTGGTAAACGCGGCAAATCATCTGGCCCCAACCGCTGATAGGCGCCAACGGCAAGCGGGTAATCGCCCGGTACTACGCTAGAAGGCAGTGCAAACTCGTGAAGCTGAATAAACACGTCGTCACTGTGCCAAAACGCGCTGGGTACGTCGAGCCGATCCGCTTGTGCCAGCGGGATACCATCGTCGCCGAGCACATGGGTAAACACAACGACATCATCAAGCGGTGCCAGCGCCCGCCACAGCGTAACGAATTGCACGACGCCACCGGGCTGGACGACTGGTGTGAGCAAATTGTAGCCGAGCAGTGCGGCATTGGGCGTAACGCCAAAAATGGCTTCTGTTGGCGCGAACTGGTCAGCAATGGTGGTGAGGAGGCGGTCGGTTTCGGCCGAATAGACGCGCAGCGGCCGATCAAAATCATCATCGCGCACGGTCGTCACTTCTCCCGTTGCCGGCGCTCCGGCAAAATACGGCTGCAGTGCCGGATGCAACTCGGCAAAGCCCGAAAACAGCCAGGTTGCCCGCTGTTCACCAGGCACGAGCAGGCTGTATGCGCCGTTGAACCAGCGCAAATCGACATCATCATTGCGCAATGTCATCAACGCTGTGGATGGGTCGTGGAATTTGTCAGGGCGAGGTGATGAGACTGCTACCGCGCCGCTGCCGTTCTCGTTGAGGAAGCGCATGGCGGCCACCCGCGTCGCTTCGTATTGCACACGGACTTCCGGGGCATTGGCCCACTCACCAAAATACGCGTTGCCTGTATCGACCGCCAGCCAGCCGAATAACAACAAAACAACAGTAGGGATGACCCAACGCCGCTGTTCAACAAGTGCCCAGTGACCAGTGGCAAGTGACCAGCCTTCCGCAATGGCGAGTGCCGGAAACAGATAGAGCACGGGCTGCATGGCGATTGCCCGGGTCACGCCGGCTTCCGGGCCGGTGATGAGGGCCGGGGCGATGCCAACGATCAGCCAGAGCAGGGCAAACACAGCAGCAGAACGGAATTGGCGTCTCTTTCGGCCGAAAATGTACCACAACGCCACGACCAGCCCGACATAGAATAGCACACCCATTACCGGTGTCAGGAACGGGCGACCGGGCAAATTGTAACGCCACAGCGAATCTCCCTCGATAGTAAACAAGCGCAAACTCGCCAGCGTATTGTGCCAAAGTGGAGCAAGATCACCTTTAGCCGCCGCCGTCAGCGGCCCGCTGAGTTGATCGAGGCGCCGTTCGGTTTCAGTTGTCGTCAGGAAATAAAGCAGCGGCGCGGCCACCATACCCGTCAAGGCAAGCAACGCCAGAGTCCCCTGCCACATGCGCCGCGCTGTCTCGCGCTCGAACAACGCCCAAAAAACCAGTAGCGCCGGAAAGATGACCCACATGATGCGAGCGGGCATGTACGTGTACATTGTCGCGCCGAGCAGCAAACCGGCCAGGGCAAATTCGCGCCACGCCGTTTCGTCGCGCTGCCGTTTGCGCAGGGCGCGCCAGAAAAACCACGCCGCTAATGTGAACAGCGCCGGCATCGTCACAGAACGCAAGGCATGACGGGCAGTCATCACCGCCCAGAAACTGACTGCTAAACCGGCTGCAGTCAGGATGGCAACACGCCAATTGAAAGCGACTTTAGACCACGCGTAGGTAGCGGCGATGAGGATCAGCCCGGAAAAAACAGCGACGAGCCGCCCGGCAAGATAGGTTGGCCCCCACGATGCCATGAGCAAGGCGCTGGCATAGTCAAACAATGGTTCGCGTCCGTAACCGACGGAGAAGTAAATCGGCCGAATGCCCTGCACAACACCCCATGCATCGAGGCCGTGGTCGGCTTCATCATGTGTCATACCGGGCGGCACATCGGCGAGCAGCCAGAGCCTCAGCGCCGCAGCCACCAAAAGTATAAGCACGATCCAGATTGTTCGCTTTGACATCAACGGCGGATGATACCGATTCGGCCGAACCGGAGCAAGGCTGACTGGCTGACGTGCAGAACACGTTTAGGCGACGCAATATTGGAACAAGGAGTAAGGAACCAGGTCACGCCGCTGCGCGACTGGACATGATTTCCGGCACTTCCAGATAGATTTTCCACGCTTCGGGAATATCACCACCAAGCACAAAATAGGTCACCCGCGGTGTTTTTGGTTCCCAAGCCAGCTTCATACCGGCTTCATGCGGCATCCGCGCACCTTTACGGTGATTGCAGGCATAGCAAGCACACGCCGTATTGCTCCATGTATTATGACCCCCGCGACTCTTGGGCAAAATATGATCTACCGTAAAATCGCGTACTGTCAACTGGCGTCCCCGTTGTACTGCGCCTGGCGCAACCTCGCAGTAAATACACGTGTATTTATCCCGTTTGAGAACGTTCAGGCGGCTCCATTGAGCACGCCGCTGCGGCACGTGTACATAACGGCGCAGGCGCAACACTCTGGGAATCTTAATAGATTGGCTGGTGCCATTGAGGGTAATCGCTTCGTCGGTTGCAGCATCTACCCGTTCGCGCAGTAACAGTGATATGGCGCGGCGAATCGGTATGACGGATAACGGCTCATAACTGGCGTTTAACAAAAGTACGGCCACAGTGCAGCTCCCTAACGATGCTTAAGATGGCTGACTACGTATACCCGTAATGTTACTCCCCTGCTGTCCGCTGCGCAAATTCAGATCGCTTCATTTCGCGTGCTAAGCATTGACTCGCCCCTATCTCAGTCGCTTACTTCGAACCGGCAAGCCATTCGTACTTCGGTGGCGCTTCTACATAGTCTAGTGCCACGGCATAGCCTTTTACATAATAGGTGCGCCCAGCGTAATCGGTTCCCCTGAATATCAGGTGTTCGCCATAGAGTTGTGCATCTCCAACGTCGTGGAATCCGGTCAGCATTGCTTCCACGGGGATATGTCCATTCCGCATTTCAACGACGACTGTCCACCGGGTGGCAAAACCGGTCGACATGCCGATGCGGCTGACGATTGAGCGTCCGTATAGGTCCAACACTTTTTCCGCATACCCACGGGGCACTTCGTGGTTGACTAATGCCCAACCGCCGTTGTAGGCAGCTAACGCCGCGTGAATGTCACCGCCTGATTGACGCAAAATATCAGCCAGAACAGCCGTCCCGACATTGAGATTGGTATCTACATCAAAAAGCTCCTCGGCTGTCGGCCGAAATGGAAATTCCGGTCCAAGCGGCATAACACCCATCAAACCAACTGCTCCGACATAACTGACTGATTGATCGTTACCGGCCGATTCTGCGAGGATAATGGCGGCGATCAAATTGGGATCAATGCCATAGCGCAAACTCACTGTTTGAATCTGAGGTGACCAGCGGCGCACTTCCCACGGCCAGGAGTCAGCCAGACGCATGTCAACAAGCATCGTATCGCCGGCAGCCTCCAGTGCGGGGGTCGGTGTAAACAGCCATATTGTGGTGAGCAAACAAAGCGCGATTAATATCGGCCGAATAGATCGTATCATTTTTGCCCTCATCTCTGCTGCCGTGAATTCGGCCGCTAAAAACAAAAACGCCTCGTTCAGGCCCTCGCCCGAACAGAGACGCAATCAGTTTGCGATAGGGAGTAGGGCCGATTGCGCTGGCATAACCATAACATTCGGCGTTGAATCGATTCTAGCAAATACAGATAAATGGGGCAAATGCACCATTTTCAGTGTGAATACGGAGTGAAAATGGAGCAGTCATGCAACCAAAAGGCCACTAACTTGACACTATATGGGAAGCGGTTGTTTTGCGAGAAGATTGAGGGGCAGGCGATGCCAATGCACTCTGGCGGAACGCAACGGAACAGTGACGTAGTCCGGCGTCTTGATCAGCTCTGCCGCTGCAGCGGTTTTGTCGGCAATCACGATGTCGTGAACCAGGCAACCTGCACTGGTTTCAGCCTGTTTTTCACTGTAAACATAGCAGTAGTAGCGCTCGTTGATTTCGATTTCGCGCACAAAGCGCTGCGTTTCGCGTCCGTGGTGATCGAAGCCAAACAGTTCCGCCCGTGGATAGAGGTACCCTTCGCGACGTACCCAGGTGTAGAGCTTGCGTCCACGAATTTCGTTACCCCAATCATCGAGGAGGAAGGCGGGGAAAAATGGGGCGTCGCTGCCGAATAATACGAGCGCATAACGCACGTAGAGTGCTACTGGAGGGACGGGGTAATTTTCGGCCGATATGCCATCCTCCTCCATTGCAATCCACAGAGCCGCTCGATCGCCGTCATCAAATAATTTGCCGGTTAATTCCTGCTGTATTGGTCGCATAACACGCAAGTCTACCGGCTGACAAAACGCAACGCACGAGATATTGCACCTTTTGTAGGTTGCGTTTAAGATTCAGGCTACTGTCTCAAAGCACAATACGGCGCGTTCACACTGTTTTCGAAGTGACGAATGTGCTCTGACTAGATTCGGCCGAAACATGAAAGCACTTTACTTCAACAACCACGGAAACCTAAGCAACATCCAGTACGGCGACGTGCCTGAACCACAAATCGGACCAGACGACGTACTCCTCGACGTCAAAGCCGCCGCCCTGAACCGACTTGATCTCTGGGTTCTGGCTGGCTGGCCGGGACTCAACCTGCATTTACCACACGTCCTGGGCAGTGACGGTGCCGGTGTCGTCGCCGCCATCGGTGAAAACGTAACTGATTTTGCAGTCGGCGACCGCGTAGCCGTCGATCCCACAGTCGGCTGTGGTCACTGTTCATATTGTCAAACCGGGCGGCCACATATGTGTGTCCGCATGGCAATCCTGGGCGAGCATCTACCCGGTTTTTACGCAGAACAAATCAAAGTACCCGCCGGGAATCTTTTGCCGCTGCCGGACGACGTATCCTTTGAGACAGCCGCAGCAGCGTCACTCGTTTTTGTGACGGCGTGGCATTCACTGATCAAACGGGGTCGTCTCCAGGCCGGTGAAGATATTCTGATCGTCGGTGCCGGCGGCGGCGTGAACACGGCATCGATCCAAATCGCCAGATTGGCCGGTGCGCGACGCATCTATGTCGTCGGGTCCACTGATGAGAAACTGGCACAGGCAGAAGCACTGGGTGCCGATGTCCTGATCAATCGCAACGTCGAGAATTGGGGAAAAGCGGTCTTCAAAGCATCTGAGCGGCGCGGCGTTGACATTGTCGTCGACAACGTGGGGGCAGCGACTTATGCCGGATCGCTGCGGGCGCTAAAAAAGGGGGGGCGCCTGGTGACGGTCGGCAACACGAGCGGGCCGGTGTTTGAATTTGACAACCGGTTGATGTTTGCCAAACATCTGGAGATCATCGGCAGTACGATGGGATCGCATGCGGATTTTGAGGAGGTGATGAGTCTGCTCTTTGCCGGGCGGTTGCAGCCGGTGATCGACACAGTTTACCCGCTGGCTGACGGGTTGGTGGCGCTACAGCGCATGCAAAATGGGGATATGATCGGCAAATTGATCCTTTTGCCGCCGACGTGACTCCGAATCGGCCGAAACAAGCCACACTATGACGAGAACAAAATTAATGACCAGTCCACCTGATACAGGCTGTGTTAAAATAGCGGCGTTTGCGCCGTGGCCATGACCACGAAGGCGCTGATCATTCATGTTGTTCTGACAGGATATCTGCATGAAAAGCAAGGTTCTCATTGTAGATGATGACATTTCGGTAACCGATTCCATCGCCGATCTCCTGCGCGAAGACGGGTTCGAAACGTTGCAAGCACACACAGCCGAAGACGGATTAGACCTCGCACTGACAACAGAACCCGATCTGGCTTTGCTGGACATCATGATACCCGTCATGGGTGGGCTGGAATTATGCCAAGAAATACGTCGTCAATCTGATATGCCCATCATTTTTGTCACCGCGCTGGGCGATGTTGACAGTGTCGTAACCGGACTGGAACTGGGTGCCGACGATTATCTGGTCAAACCATTCCAGCCGCCTGTCTTGGTGGCGCGCGTGCGGGCACACATCCGTCGCGCACAACGTGATCGGGAACCGGATGACATATTGACCTTTGCAGACGGTGATTTTGTCATCAACATTCCGGCTCGTCAGGTCACCATTTTAGGCGAATCGGTCGACTTGACGCCGCGCGAATTCAGTTTGCTGCATGTATTGGCAAACAATGCCGGGCGTGTCGTGACCGTCAGCGATTTGACAGAGCAGGCATGGGGTCTGGAAGAAGATGATCCGCGCCGCAATGCATTGAAACCCTATATCCATTACTTGCGCAAAAAAGTGGAGCTGGATCCGGCTGCGCCGCGCTGGATTGTGACGGCTCGTGGTGTCGGCTATCGCTTTGTCGACGACTAGCAGTAGCCGACACGCAATCGATTTATGATGCAACCTGATATTGTTTTTATTGTCCTCGATACACAACGGGCCGATCGGTTGGGATGTTACGGCAATCGGCCGATTACACCGCATCTCGATCAGTTTGCTGCAGCAGGCGCACGCTTTCAGCAGGGCGTTGCACCCGCTCAGTGGACCATTCCCAGCCATGCTTCGATGTTCACCGGATTGTATCCGACGGCACACGGCGTTACGCAGTCAAGCCAGGCATTGAGCAGGGAACGCCCGCACGTTGCCGAACTGCTGCACGCATCCGGTTATGAAACGGTTGGTTTTTGCAACAACCCCCTGGTTGGCGTCCTCAATAACGGCTTCAAACGCGGTTTTGAGACATTTTATAACTACGGCGGCGCTGTACCCAGCTTGCCGCGTAGTTCAATGCGTACCGGATTCGGCCGAATTGCAGAAGCGTACACCCAATTTTTACGACGTATCTCCTACCCCATCCAAAACTTCTTTGGTCAATCTGATCTGGCTTTTCGCCTCTCGCTCAACGCATGGTTGACGCCATTGTGGTCAAAGTTAGCCAATTTCAAGGGACAAAACGAACGTTCTGTCAACGACATCGTCCATTTTCTGGCACAACGCGAGCAACAATCAGATGAGCAACCGCTGTTTCTCTTTGTCAATCTGATGGAAACACATCTCCCGTTCTGGCCACCGACCGAATTTATTGACCAGGTCGCGCCTTATTTGCTCAGAGATGCGGCAGCCCAAAAGATCATGCACCGCTGGAATCGCGAGGCGTATCGTTGGGCGGCACCGTTGGCTGAGCCGTTAACCGAACTGGAAGAGCGCGTGCTCAACGACTTGTACGACGCTGAGGTGGCCTATCAGGATGCCTATTTAGGTCGCCTTTTCACGCAGTTGGCCGAGCGCAGCAATCGCGACAATACGTTGACTATCATTGTCGGCGACCACGGTGACGCATTGGGCGATCACGGCTTCATGGGGCATACGTTTGTGGCGTACGAAGAGTTGATTCACGTGCCGTTGCTATTGCATTGGCCGGATCACATTCGGCCGAACACAACCGTCACCACGCCCGTCAGCACACGCCGTGTCTACCACACGCTGGTCGATGCGGCCACAGCTGATGATTCTGATTTGACCTTGTTGCGCACCATCGACGGGCCCGATCCGGAATTCGGGCGTGCATTTGCCGAAGTGTATCCGCCGCTCAACTTCGCCAAAGCGATTGAGCACCGCCAACCCGGTTTGCTCGACCGCCATCGCTGCTATGAACCACGCCGCGCTGTCGTAGAGAACAACTTCAAGCTCATTCGTGTCTCCGGCAACGCGGAGGAATTGTTCGATCTGGACGCTGATCCGTTGGAAACAGAAAATGTGATCGACCTGTTTTCGGCCGAAACCAGGTCACTTGACAACCAGCTCACCCGGTTCGTCGCTGCCGTGCAACGCGAACGCGACAACGCAGCTGCTGGTGAAGCTGTCACCATTCAAGACGATCAATTGCGACAACGTATGCGAGCACTGGGCTACATCGAGTAAAATAGCAACCATTGTCAACGGCAGTCAACTCTGATTAGACTGTCATCTTTAGTACGAGGAAAACACTATGCTGGATTCGATTCAGATCAACCCGGTGGCATTTACTATTCCCGGCATCAATCTCGACATTTACTGGTACGGGATATTGATTGCCATTGGAATCGCCATCGGTGCATTTTGGGCTGCACGGGAACTGGAAAAACGCGGCCAAAGCGTCGATGATTTCTTTACCGGCCTGATTATTGTCATCGTCGTCGGCTATATCAGCGCACGTCTGTGGTACGTATTGCAGGATATGATTGGCAACAATGCGACGTACACATTTGTTGAAGCGATCAACATACGTGCAGGCGGTGTCAATATTCTCGGCGGCTTTATCGGAGCGCTGATCGCCGCGTGGCTGTTTGTGCGCTGGCGCAAGCTCGATTTCTGGCAATATGCCGATGTCGCTGGGCCGGCCGTATTGATCGCACAGGCAATCGGCCGATGGGCCAACTTCATCAACCAGGAATTATACGGCCCACCCACCGACGCACCCTGGGGCATCCTGATCGACTTCCAAAATCGCCTGCCGGAATACGTCAACCTGTCTCCGGAACAACGATTCCATCCGACATTTCTGTACGAATCGATCCTGCTCTTCCTCGGTTTTATCGTCCTGACCACACTCAATCGCCGTTACCGCGACAAATGGGCCGTCGGAACATTGTTCGGCATTTTCCTGATTTGGTGGGGTCTGGGACGTTTTGTCGTCGAATTTTACCGTCCCGATCAGCCGGGATTCGGCGATTCGCCGATTACCTACTCAATGGTTATTTCATTGGGTCTGGCTGTCGCCGGCCTCCTGATCGTGTTGCGACGCAACGGAAAACTGGGTTCAAAGAAAAAGCAACGCGTTTACAAACCAAAACCAAAACGCAGTTAGGTCATGGATAGATGGATGATTTTAGAACATCTTTTTCCATCATCCAACTGACAAACCTGCAAACCAGTCTGGCCTGAAGGAGTTCACATGGAGATGGACGAGTCACTTTTCCCACAAGCTTTGACATTTGACGATGTGCTCCTGCAACCGGGCAGATCGCATGTCCTGCCCGCCGATGTCTCTCTGCGCACGCGTCTCGGCGGCGATATTTACCTCAACATGCCGCTGCTATCAGCCGCAATGGACACCGTCACCGAAGCACCAATGGCAATTGCCATGGCGCGCAATGGCGGCCTCGGCGTCATCCACCGCAATTTATCACAGCAACAGCAAGCAGAAGAAGTCGATAAAGTCAAGCGCTCCGAATCAGGCATGATTGTCAACCCAATCACGTTGCCGCCGACAGCAACGTTGCGCGATGCTGAAAACATCATGAGCCACTACAGGATTTCCGGCGTGCCCATAACTGAAGACGGCGGCAAACTGGTCGGCATCCTGACCAATCGCGACACGCGTTTTGTCGATCCGGGTGATCAACCTGTAACAGATTTCATGACGGCGGACAATCTGGTAACGGCTCAAGTCGGTACGACACTGGAGCAGGCACGCGATATTTTGCATCGCCATCGCATCGAAAAATTGCCATTGGTCGATGAAAACGGCATTCTCAAAGGGTTGATCACAGTCAAGGACATCATCAAGAAGATCGATTATCCTGATGCGGTTACGGACACGAACGGCAGCCTGCTCTGCGCCATTGCCATCGGTGTGGGCGAAAAAGGGTTGGCGCGGATGGCAGCCTGCGTGCAGACCGGCGTCGATGTCGTCATCATCGACACGGCGCACGGCCATACGGCAACGGTCATTGCCACGCTGGAAGAGGCAAAACGACGCTATCCACATGTCATTGTGGTTGCCGGCAATGTCGCCAATGCTGCCGGGACGCGTGACTTGATCAACGCGGGCGCAGATGCGATCAAGGTCGGCATTGGTGCAGGTTCCATTTGTACGACGCGCATTATCGCCGGTGTCGGTGTGCCACAAGTTACGGCAATTGCTGAATGTTCGGCCGAATCACACAAGCACGGTGTTCCCTGCATTGCCGACGGCGGCATTCGCTACAGTGGCGACATCGTCAAAGCATTGGCTGTTGGGGCCGATGCCGTCATGCTCGGCTCGATGCTTGCCGGACTCAAGGAAAGCCCTGGTGACATGATTTTGTACCAGGGCAAACGCTACAAAGTGTATCGCGGCATGGGCAGTCTGGGCGCAATGCAGGGTCACGGCGCCGATCGCTACGCAACCGGCCAGAAAGCGGAACGCGACAAATTGGTTCCAGAAGGCATCGAGGGTCAGGTGCCGTACAAAGGCGAACTGGACGATGTCGTCTACCAGATGATGGGCGGATTGCGCTCCGGCATGGGTTATGTCGGCGCGGCAACACTGAAAGAACTGCGCGAAAAAGCCCAATTTGTGCGCATCACGAACGCCGGGCTGCGTGAAAGCCATCCGCACACGGTGACGGTGACGAAGGAAGCGCCGAACTATCAGGTCAATTGATTAGAGACGTGGAGAGGGGGTGATGGGGTGACACGGAGAATCTCCGTGTCTCTGCGTCTCCCTGTCTTCACATCTCCATCCTCTTGCTCCAAAATGAGTACGTTCGACTACACCACTTATCTTTCGCCGGCGACGTGGCGCTACGGTTCGGCCGAAATGCGTGTCATCTGGTCGGAGCACCACAAGCGCCGCCTGATGCGGCAAGTGTGGATCGCGCTGGCGACGGCGCAACACGAGGCGGGATTGGTTTCGGCCGAACAACTCGCCGATCTCCGTACTCACGCCGACGACATCGACATCGCCCGCGCCCAGGAAATCGAAAAAGAAACACGCCACGATGTCATGGCCGAAATCCGTGCTTATGCCGAACAATGCCCGGTAGGTGGCGGCGTCATTCATTGGGGAGCGACCAGCGCTGACATCAACGACAATGTCAATGCCCTGCGCTTGCGCGAAGCAGCGCGGTTAGTCGAGCAGCGTTTGCAGCAACTGCTGGCGCGATTAGCTGACAAAATCGAAGAAAACGCGTATGTGCCGGTTATGGCGCACACGCACATTCAGCCGGCCGAACCGACTACACTCGGCTACCGTTTCGCCGTCTATGCCCAGGATTTACTCGAGGATTTGAACGACTTGCAGGCGCTGATCGCCACGCTGCGCGGCAAAGGATTCAAAGGCGCGGTTGGCACACAGGCGAGTTATGCCGAGGTGCTGCACGGCAGCGGCATGACGCCGGGCGACATGGAAGCGCGGGCGTTGGACGTGCTCGATTTGCCTTATTTCCCCATTGCCACGCAGACTTACACGCGCCAGCAAGATTTGCGCATCGTCAATGTGTTGGCCGGCATTGCGGCATCACTGCACAAATTTGCCATGGATTTCCGCGTTTTGCAGTCGCCGCCGTTTGGCGAATGGGCGGAGCCTTTCGGCCGAAATCAGGTCGGTTCATCCGCCATGCCATTCAAGCGCAATCCGATCAACATGGAAAACATTTGCTCGTTGGCACGGCTCATCGCCGCCTACCCGGGCGTGATGTGGGACAATGCCAGTCAGGCCATTCTGGAGCGCAGCCTGGATGATTCGGCCAACCGGCGCTTTGTCTTTCCCGATGCGTTTTTGTTGACGGATGAAATTGTGCGGCGGGCAATCAAGGTCGTCAGCGACATGCGGCTTGATGAACAGGCGATGGCACGCAATCTGGCGACATACGGGCCGTTTGCGGCGACCGAACGGGTTATGATGGCGTTGGTAGCGGCAGGAGTCAACCGTCAGGATGCGCACGAATGGCTGCGCGAACACAGTCTGGCAGCGTGGGCAGCCGTGCAGGGCGGTTCGGCCGAAAATCCACTTGTCGATCTGATTTCGGCCGATGCACGCATCCGCAGTCACCTCACCGCTGATGCCATCGCGTCACTCATGCGAGCCGAAACACACACAGGCACGGCTCCCGAACGGGCGCTGGAACTGGTAGCCGTCATTCGCTCCCGTCTGACGCCGTGAAAAATACCTCTTTTACCGGCCAATCCCTACCCAACAACACCGTCACTGCCGCCAATACCGTCGCTAATTGAATAAAAAGCTGCAAATTCGACTCAGTGCCCGCCGCTTGTCGAGCCGTTGTAACCGCAGTGGGCGGAGCGATGGCGAAGCCGACGACGGCATAGGACTGTGAGCCGGACGGCACGCTGCCAGCCGAGATGCGCGCAGTCCACAAACCAATCGGCGGTGAAGCGACGTAGACTTGTTCGACAATGTTGGTGTGATCGACGCCCTGCGTGGCAGTTGCGGCCGGCGTTTCAGGATCGAGTACATACGGCAAGTAAACGGTGCCGTCCGGAGCAATCAGCTCGAGGTCGAGATCGTTGACCAGAGCTTGTTCTGCCATCGGGTCTGCCGGCGTATCGGCCCACAGCAGCGTGATCTTCAACTCTGCATCAACATCCAGTGTGTAGAAGAAATAGTCAGTGACATCCCCATCATCAATGACAGCTTCGGTGAGGTAATCGACCGCTGCAACCGCAGCAGGTACGTTGACGACGCCAAAGCCTGTGGCGTAGTCGGGGCCGGCCGGCGGCACATCGGCAGCCCCATGAATGATGAGCGCACGCTGGGCTGCGGCAGACAGTGGCGGCAAATTCGGCCGAAATTCCTGCGTGTATTGCTTGAGCAGCGCCAGCGCCCCTGCCGCGGCAGGGGTTGACATCGACGTGCCGTTAAAACCACAGTACGTATCGTCCATGCAAGTGCTGATGATTGAATAGCCCGGCGCAACGACTTCCGGCTTAATGCGGCCGTCTTGCGTCGGCCCCATTGACGAAAAGTCGGCGGCGATGCCGCTGGGATCGGTTGCGCCGACAGCCAAGATATTTTTGGCCGATTGCATCAAACCCAGTATCGTACCATAGCCATCGGGGGCTTCGGCCGGACACGCCTGGCGGCTGTTACCCGCCGCGAACAAAATCGGGATTTCCGTATACCCGTCGTATTTCTGCGAATCGATTGAATATTCACCCAGGCGGCTACACGCAGGGTATCCCCACGAATTGTTGGCAATGTCAATATCCGGATTGTAATCGGCCGATTCAGGATTGTATATGTTGATCCACTGCGCGTGGGCAATCAGGTTAGCGGCCGGTGCAACGCCGCGCCATTCCAGCATTGTCCCGCCCTGATTCAAACTATTTTCGCCATTACCCGCAATCGTACCGGCAACGTGTGTCGTATGCGTCGAGACATCGTGCCCGTAAAGGAACATGCTGGGGTGATGCTCGACGCGACCGGCCAGATCCATATGATCATCGACGCGGCCTTCGTCAAAGACACCGATGATGACGCCGCTGCCGTCCAGATTATCGACTGGCGGCAATGGCGCATCCAGACCGAGCGCTGTGCGGATAGTGTCGTTGAGTACACTGCGTTCCATGGCCGGCTCAATGCGGTGTACGGTCGGCAGGGCAGCCAGTTCATCTAATGTCGCGGGGTCAGCAGTCGTAACAATGTATGAAAAATCGTCCTGTAATTCGGCCGAAACGATGCCCGACGGCCATGAAATGGCCGCATCATCCCACCACAGCACACGCGCCGCGATCAATCCGTCATCGTCGACCGGAAAATCGGCAGCGGGCACCGCCATCTTGTCCATCGGTAAAATTGGTGCAACGGCGTGAATGCCGGGAATCGTTTCCCAATCAATCAAGTCGGGCAGATACGCAACCCACGTATTGTCGGGAATGTATTGCACGAGTTCAACGCCGAGTTCCTGTAACAGGGCGCGTTCTGCTTCATCGGGAATACCTGATTCGAGCTGGAGAAAAACGTAGGGATCAGTGGGGAGAAGGGTTTCGGCCGAATTGATGGCGGCGGGCGTAAACGTGCGACTTTTCAATTTGACCTGCCATGAGATGCTCTCTGCGACGGTTGTAGCAGCCACCAACAGCATCACGCCGGCCAAACAAGCTGTCAGAATAACCTTGAGGGTGCGAATTTTCATCATTGTCCGGAACAAATAGCGGTGGAGCCAGTTCGTGGACAATCGATGAGAATAAATTTCGAAACGGCTCCACCAAAGCGTTAAACTCAACTATCAATTAACGCCATTATCGTTCCGCCAACTTACGGTCAATATTACGATCGCGGTAGCCGTAGGGTGCTGTCCTTTATTTTCACGAAAGCTTTTTTTGTTGCTAGTACTGCAGTCATAGTTGCTACAGCTTGGTCAATGAACCGGAGGAGAAATGCGGAGTCATCGATCAGAGTTTGAGCGTAAACAACAAAAAAGGCGTTCCCAATTGGGAACGCCTGAAGTATGAATTGCAGTTTACCTATTGCAATGGCAAATAGGATGCTTGAGCGCTTAGTGACGACGGCGCGAAAGGGCTGGTGGAGCCACTATCGCCAGGGTCATCAGAATGAGCGCACCAAACAAGACACCCATGATTGTCAGACTATCGGCCGATGCGACGGCCGAACGGGACAACGTTACAGCCAGCGGAACACTCGGATCAATGGTGCTGCAAGCCTCTGGATTGATTGGAGGCACATTCTCCGAACTCACCGTTGCAGTGTTGCAGATCTCCGTCGTTCCTTCCGGAATGCTCATAGCGGCATTGACGGTCACGTCAAAAGCAACACAGTAAACGGTGTCACCTCCACCCTGTGTCGTCGTGGAACCGGCTAAATTACCGGCATCATACCCACCTTCGTCGAGGGGGAATGCCGTAAGGGCAGGCGGCACTGTGTCGTCAGCAATACCGACCCAACTATCATCACAACTCGCATCGATTTCGGTCGAGTTAGGATTGTAAGTTGTATAGGTCGGTATCGCATCGGCGATATTGAGCGAAAGCACATCCGCCTGACCCGTACTCGTCACCTGGATTTCGTAGCGCAGCACATCGCCCGGAGAAACTAAAGGCGCCGACATCGGACTAACATCCGTTTCGACTTCAACTGATTTTGTGGCAGTCATCCCAATTGAGAGAATGGCATCGACCGACATCTGCACCTCCTGCGCACCCATTGTGTTGTGGGAGACGAGCGGATCATCTTCGGTCAAGTTCGGGAACCCTTCCGCCGTTAGCGGCAGGTCATCCCAATTGTCTGCTATACAAACCATATCGTTGGTGGCATCACGTGGCGGGGAGAATTGCAAGTTTTTTGAGCCATTGGCAAAATGGTATGGAGAGCCGGATGGTCTAGTCAATCCCCAGTCGGCAAAGGACTTTGCTATGTGGCCGCCCCAGGCAATCACTGACTCAGTCGCTGTCGCTTCCCAGCAATACTCGAGCGAGTTCTCAAACTTTGTATTGAGATCGACTGTACCGTCGTTGGAATAATTACCAACGAAATGGAGCGTGCCGCCCCACATCGTTAGAACACCGGGTTCCTGTGTACCCGTAAACACATGGCCATTCATCATAGCAGTCAATGCCGGATCGGGAGGGATAGCAATTGTGCTATCGGCTGGCGGGCGGTTGCCTGCACCCAAATCGTGAATCGTATTATGTGTGGGATCGGCATCCGGCAGTGTGATATCGTAGCTCGACAGGTAGTCAACCGCCGGCTTTCCGTTTTTGGCAACATCCCAAGACATGGCTGCGCAATAGACATAGCCAACTGTCAGATCAGAATGTACCTGGCGCACCGGCAGAAAATCACCTTCCTGGTATTGCGATTTACTGGCTCCCACGTTACCGTTTACCCATCCCGTACTGCCGCTGCTACGGCAGTCGGTGATAGAACCGTCGCCACCATTGGCGCATTGCTGAATTGTCGTTGCAGGGGCCGCGTATGCCGGACTGGCAAGTACGGTTATAACTGCCAACATCAGTGCAAAAGCCGCTAGTGTGAACAGATGACGAAAATAAGAGCGTTCTAGAAACATTGTATCCTCCGTAAATTAGGGCAACTAAAAAACTGCTTATCCTGTGCGAGTGCAGACCGGCACTACGCGGACATGCGCGACAAAGCGGTCAAAATGACCACACAATTTCCCTATGCTGTTTTGAACTTCAATTCGTTTTACAGTACCCCGGTACTGATTGAACACCTACAGTGTAGCACAAAAGCAAGGAATTTTACCGCCGAATTTGATTATAAAATGGTTGTAAAATTGCAGTTTGACTATGCATGTCCCGCCAATCACGATTCAGGCAGTAAAATGCGCATGACCAGTAGCCATATCGTGTGAATTTGACCAGAAGGTTTGCGTTGGGGTGAGTCAGTCGCTACGTTATCGGCCGAAAATGTGCTACGATCGCGCCGAAAATGCGTAGGACTTGTGTCATGTTATTGGTCCGCATTCGTGACTTATTGCTTCAAACATTGCATATTGATTCATACCGATTATGGAAAGCACTATTATTGATAAAGAAAAACGCCGCAAAACGGCCAAAATCGTACGCGACACAGCCATTATTGCAACCGGTGTCCTTTTCTTGATAATTTACATTACCTGGTGGTTGACACAGGGCGTCGCTTACTCAAGTTGGCTGCTCATTCCGTTTGTCGCCGCGTTGATCTACACGTTGGTACAGATGGTAGGAAACTGGACGCTCTACCTTGCCGCCCACCGCGCTCCGCACACCACAATACCCCTGACAACACAGTTGCGTGTCGATGTTTTCATCACTGCCTGTGGTGAGGAACCCGCACTCATCGAACGCGCCGTGCTTGCCGCCCACAACATGCACGGTGCCCATCGAACGTGGCTGCTCGACGATGGAGCAGATTACCGACTGGAACAAATGGCAAGCCGTCTGGGCATCGGCTATTTGACACGCACAGGTAATGACGATGCAAAAGCGGGCAATCTCAATGCCGCGCTAGACCGTACCGACGGCGACATCATCGTCATTTTTGATGTTGATCACGCACCGGAACCTGATTTTCTATTGCGCAGTTTGCCGTATTTTGCTGATCCTGCGGTTGGATTTGTGCAAGTGATGTTGACATTTGCTAACGACAATGACGGCTGGGTTGCTCAAGCTGCCGGTGAGAGCAGCATGGATTTCTACAATCCGACATCAGTCGGCGCCGATCGCATCAACAGCGCTACATTGATCGGCAGCAATGCGCTGATTCGACGTACAGCCCTCGAATCGATCAGCGGCTATCAACCGGGTTTGGCCGAAGATCTGGCAACATCGGTTGCGCTGCATGCGGCGGGCTGGCAATCGCGTTATGTGCACGAACCGCTTGCCCCCGGAGTCGCACCGCCTGATTTGACAGCGTGGTTCAATCAGCAGTTCAAGTGGTCACGCGGTGTCTTTGAGTTGCTGATTACCGCTTATCCCAACGTATTCGGCCGATTGCAACTCGGACAAAAACTATCCTATGCGGTTAGAATGACTTACTATTGGGCGGGCGTATTCATTGCTGCCCATCTTCTGGCAACCATCATCGTGCTTTTTTCAACAAATGCTGCGCTGCGACAGTTATTTGAAAGCTATCTACTCGTGTTCATCCCGCTGATGGTTGTGTTCACCTTGATTCGACAGTTGGTTTTAGCAGAGTGGCAGCACAAATCAATACGCTCCAGCATGCAGTACAAGCCGTTTGTTCTGGTGTTCAACACGTGGCCCATTTATACATTGTCATGGGTGATGGCATGTATACGTCTGCCGCTGGGATTTCGGCCGACACCTAAAGTTAAAGCAGATCGTTTCAATTTAAGCTGGCTTATCCCGCAGTTCGCAACAGTAACCCTGTTATTGGCTGGTCTTGGCTTCAGCATCGTGCGCCAGGCGACGCTGTCACCTTTAATCATGTTGTTTACTGCAACGATGTTTGTCCTGCACGCCATGTTGTTTATGCTTGTGATCGAGCGATCAGACAAATCCGTACAGTCATTCCTGCAACCTCAAACACATGAAGTAAAGGCAAAACAGCCAGATCACGCCGTTTATCGAGTCTCGCAGATTCCCCGCAATGCAGATAAGGAGTTTTGAGCTTCCTTGACCTGAGCAGCACACTCCTGAAAGACTCCATGAGCATTCTCCTATGTGAGCGTTGCTTGTTTGTACCAAAGCGATGGCATATCCTGCTCAATTGACAGAGCGAGAGACGGTTTGTGTTTAGACCCATTGACGTACGTGATATCGATCTGGCAGATTCTGTTCCAACGCTGCACCAATTAACAGGGCACGCTGTCAATGTATTGGTGCGGTGGTACGGCACACCGCTGGGTTGTGTCCAGGTCGGTGTAAAAAACGGCGTTTGCAGTGCAGAAACAATCCGTCAAGCACTCTGTGAGCAGATAAGCATTGATACGGTCAGGCTCCTCGTCCGCGATGCGCTGCCCAAGCTAGCTGAACACCCACCTGATTCAGGTTGCGAGTGGCCGTCACTTGAAAAATCGGCCGAATCTCCTGCAACAGATCACTGGCCGCTGGTCACCGTAGCGGTTTGTACGCGTAACCGCTCCGCCTCACTGCGCCATTGTCTCAGCGCCTTGCGCCGATTGGACTACCCCCATCTGGATATATTGGTAGTTGATAATGCGCCGGTTGACGATGCGACCAAGGCGTTGTTATCGGCCGAATTTCCCGAAATGCGCTATATCTGCGAGCCGATCCCCGGACTGAACTGGGCACGCAACCAGGCCATCAGCGAAGCATACGGCGAAGTCATCGCCTTTACAGATGACGACGTCATCGTCGATCCGGGCTGGGTGCGGGCAGTGGCACGTCTATTCCGTGACGATGCCGATGTCGCCGCCGTTACCGGCCTGGTATTACCGCTGGAACTGCAAACGGAAGCGCAGCAGCTTTTTGAAGCCTACGGCGGTTTTGGGCGTGGTTATCGTCGGGAATGGACGCGCGGATACCGGTTCCTCTCCGGGTTTAACGGGCGGTATTTCGTCGGCAGCGGGCGCTTTGGCACAGGTGCCAACATGGCGTTCCGCACAGCCATTTTCCAGGAAATCGGCTATTTTGACCCGGCACTCGACGTCGGCACACTCACCAACGGTGGCGGCGATCTGGATATGTTCTTTCGCGTGGTGCACGAAGGCTTGACATTGGTCTATGAACCGCAGGCAATCGTCCGACATCGCCACCGGCAGACATACGGTGAACTGCGCACACAAATCACCAACAACGGCATCGGATTTTATGCCCATATCGTGCGCAATTTGCGCCACTATCCACGGGAATGGCGCGGCATCACGTATTTGATGATCTGGTGGTGGCTGTGGTGGTATGGCCGCCGTTTTTTGCTGTCGCTGCAGCCGTCGTATACGTTTCCGCGTGATTTGATTGTGACTGAGTTCTGGGGAACGTTTCGCGGTATGTTGCGGTACGGTCGTGCCCAACGCCAGGCGAAACGCCGCGCCCGACAATTCGGCCGAAAGCTGCCGCCAGTCGGCCGAATTCACAAGTTCCCGCACGCAGCACCGCCAAACGCCTGGCTGGTGCATCAAATCGATCTGAGCGAGTCAGTCGCCGTGCCCCCGGATACGGAAACGTATCATCGCGTTCAGGTGTTTGTCTCATGGCAGGGTAAGCTGCTGGGTTCGGCCGAATTTGACAACTTCCATCATCCCATCAGTGATAAAGAATTCATGGACGGCATTGCGGATCAATTAACCCCTGAGATTCTAGCCGCCGTAACCGGTCAGGTGTCAGAGGATGCAACGAGCGCGCTGATGGCCCGGCTCACACAACAAACAGACGACAGAAGCCCAGCACCTGTTCAACCAGTATTAGCGGCGCTGCCCGACGATCAATCTGTCTCGATTGTCGTGGCAACCTACGATCGATCAGCCGCTTTGCGCCGCTGCCTGCAACACATTCAACAACAGCAAACCTCCCGCACGGTTGAGCTGATTGTCGTCGACAACAACCCGATGTCGGGTCAAAGCCGATTTGTTATCACCGACTTCCCTCAGGTTATCTATGTCACCGAGAAGCGGCCCGGTCTTTCCTATGCGCGCAACGCGGGCATTGTGGCCAGCAGCGGCGACATCATCGTGTGCGCCGATGATGATATCGTCATGCCTCCCGATTGGCTGGAGCGCCTCGTAGCACCTTTTGTCGATCCGGATGTCATGGCCGTGACAGGCAACGTCCTGCCGTACAGACTGGATAATCGCGCTCAACAATTGTTTGAGCAATATGGCGGACTCGGACGCGGCTTTGAACCGCGCAGAACGGCTTATGACTGGTTTGTCGCCACACGCTTTCGGGGATTGAAGACTTGGGAATTAGGCGCGACGGCAAATGCCGCATTTCGTGCTACTATTTACAGTCATCCCGAAATTGGCCTGCTCGAAGAAGCGCTTGGCGCAGGCTCACCAACCGGTTGCAGTGAAGATACGTATGCGTTTTACCAGATTTTGCGTGCCGGTAATACGATTGTCTATGAACCGACTGCCTATGTCTGGCATGAGCATCGAACCAGCACAGCGGCGTTACGGCGGCAACTGTTCAATTACAGTAAAGGACATGTTGCCTATCATCTGCTGATCTGGTTGAAGCAGCATGATCGGCGCAGCCTGTTTTATCTGCTGGTACAATTGCCGATTGGGCACGTTTACCGATTGATTCTCTGGTTGTTGCGTCAAACTGATTATCCGTTACGGTATCATGCTCTGGAAATCGCCGGTCAACTGATGGGGCCGTGGGCGTTGTGGCGGTCACAGCGCCGGGTTGAACGTCTAGGTCGCAGTGAACCGTATGTACCTGTGGGACGGCGAGGTTTTTCGGCCGAAGCAACCCGTCACAACCAAACCAACAAATCACTGCCCATAAAATAGGAGAATCAGACTCCATGTGGTATCGCATCAAAGTACACTTGTTCAAAAATCGCTCCATCAACTACATATGGCGCTACGCAATGGCGTATTTGGGTCGTCACGTCGGTAATTATGCAAAGTTGCCCGACTACATCCGCAACCACGCCGCCGGCCGCAGTTTCGTCGACATCGGCTGCATGTGGGGCGTCAACGGCGAATACGCCTTCATCGCTGAAGAATCCGGCGCGACTGAGGTAAAAGGCGTTGACGTTTTCGGTCCGACGCCCGAGTTTGAGGAGAAAAAACAGGCACGCAACTCCAACGTGACATTCATTCTAGGTGACGCCACACATCCCGATACAATCGCCCAGGTCGGAGTTGTAGACATCGTGTTCTGTGCCGGGGTACTGTATCACCACCCCAGCCCGTTCGATCTGCTGGTGGCGCTGCGCCGCATGTGCGGCGAGATGTTGATCCTGCGCACGTCAACCATTCCGGAAAATCGGGCACTACCCAACATGGCCGTCTATTGGCCGATGTTGAGCCCCACTGATCGCAAACTGTGGAATCTTGCCAACCTGGGCGTGACTCATCAGGTCGGCATAACCAATGGGTTTGAGCCGGAGCAAGGATTCGGCAACTGGTTCTGGGGACTTTCGCCCAGCGCGCTCGAATCCCTACTTGCCAATGCCGGCTTTCGGGTTGATTTCCGGGCTACAGAACCGTTTGCCCGAACTGTAATATGCACACCTGTCGCACCGCCTTTCGCCCACAGATTGCCGGGTGAAGAGGAGGCGCGTCACCTGGCAGCAACGATCTCCGAAGAAGGACTCGCGAGTCCGGCATAGTTTGTATCTCGTGGTAGATTGATGAGTGTTATTCTGGTTACCGGGTCAGCAGGGTTAATAGGCTCTGAGTCTGTACGTTTTTTTTGTGAGTTGGGTTATACCGTTGTCGGAATCGACAATGACATGCGTCGCGTGTTTTTCGGCGCAGACGCATCAACCGAATGGAACAAACGCCGTCTCCAGGCAAAATATGGCCCAGCTTATCTTCATTACGACAGCGATATCCGTGACCGCCAGGCGATGCGTGACTTATTTGCTGCATATAACAAAGAGATTGCGCTGATCATTCATGCTGCCGCCCAACCGTCGCATGATTGGGCAGCCCGCGATCCGTTCACTGACTTCGATGTCAACGCCAACGGTACGCTCAACCTGCTGGAACAAACCCGGCATTTTTGCCCGGATGCTGTCTTCATTTTTTGCTCAACCAATAAGGTCTACGGGGACAGTCCCAACCAGTTGCCATTGCTGGAACACGAGACGCGTTGGGAAATCGATGCAGCTCACAACTTTTATGCCGGTATTGACGAAACGATGCGTATTGATCAGAGTATGCATTCGCTGTTTGGTGCGTCTAAAGTGGCTGCCGATGTGCTTGTGCAGGAATTCGGCCGATATTTTGGCCTCAAGACAGCGTGTTTTCGCGGTGGTTGCCTGACCGGTTCCGGTCACGCCGGCACAGAACTGCACGGTTTCCTGTCCTACCTGATGAAGTGCACAGTCAGCGACATCCCTTACACCATCTATGGCTATCACGGCAAACAAGTGCGCGACAACATTCACAGCAGCGACCTTGTCAACGCTTTTTATCATTTTTTCCAAAACCCGCGTGTCGCCGAAGTATACAATATCGGAGGCAGCCGTTTTGCCAACTGCTCGCTTCTCGAAGCAATCGACTTGTGTCAGCAGATTGTCGGGCGTCCCCTGCAATGGCAGTATCAAGACTCAAACCGCGTCGGTGATCACATCTGGTGGATCAGCGATGTGCGCAAATTCCAACGCCACTATCCTGACTGGCAGTTGCGCTACACGGTGACGGACATATTGGAAGAAATTTATGCGGTAAACGGCGCACGCTGGCGCCGCGAGAAGATGTCATGAGCAGGAGACCGACCATCCACGAATTGCACGGCACAACGGCAACAGAAACGGCCTATGCAGACGCCAAAATGGCAGAGACCATTCACACACTGGGCATTCGTGAACAGTTCCGCGACGAATATTGGCGCAAGAAAGATCCGATTTTCGCTGATCGTTTACTCTGGCGTGCGCAATCTTTCCGCCAAATGGTGCATTTGTTGCCCGGCGCATCGATACTGGAATTGGGTGCCGGAAGCGGCTTGTTTACAGAGCAGTTGCAGCATATCACACGGGGCGAAAACCCGATTACGGCCGTCACTTTCCAACCCGATACGCCTGCGCCGCCACAACTGGCCGCCAATGTCACGCGACTGACGCTGACGGCACTCCCTGGTGTGCTGGAAGGCCATCAATTTGACACGATTATCGCCATGGATTTGCTCGACCAGAGTAATTCGGCGTGGTTTTTGCAGCAGGTTTACACGTTGTTGGCGCCGGGTGGTCAGGTCATTTTCTATGAGAGCAACCCGTGGAATGTTGTTCTCAAGGTGAAGCGTTCTGTAGCACGTCTTTTCGGCCGAAAAGACCCGCGCAACCTCCTCAACCGTACACGACTGTATGAACTCATCTCAGAAGTAGGCTTCATCCGGCTCTTTGCCGTCTACAACGACTTCGTCTACGCACCGCTCAACCGGCCCCTGGTCTGGCTACTGCGCAATCTGTCCATCCTGCTGGAAAATGCACCTGTCGTGCGCAGCCTGGCCGGGTCTATCCTGATTCACGCCCAAAAACCGCCGGGAATACGTGAACAGCCACCCGTTTCACTGTGTGAGCACAGCGTGCTGCACCGCTCTGTTTCATTTGTTGTGCCTTGCCACAACGAAGAAATGAATCTGGAACCGCTCGTCAATCAAATACGCTCACTATATGACGATTACATTCACGAAATTGTTCTCGTTGACGACAACAGTCGCGATCAGACGGCGACTAAAATCCGTCAATTGGCCGCGACTGACACCAGAATCAAACCTGTATATCGTCGGCCACCCAACGGCGTTGGCCTGGCGCTGATGGACGGTTACAGAGTGGCAACCGGCCAGTATGTGCTGTCAATGGATTGCGATTTTCAGCATTTGCTGCCTGAAATTCGCGATTTGTTTGATGCGGCGGCAGCCGGATACGATGTCGTTGTCGGCAGTCGATTTTCGCGGCACAGCGTTTTGCTCAACTATCCCTTCGGCAAAATTTTCGCCAATCGCAGTTTTCACATTCTGGCGCAACTTTTATTGCGCCGTAAATTCCGCGACCTGACCAACAATCTCAAATTGATGCGGCGCGAGGTGCTGGCACAACTACCGCTGTCACAACCGGGATTCTCAATCAATGCAGAGACCGGTCTGTACCCACTCTTCATGGGATTCCGGGTCAAAGAGGTGCCGATCTCATGGATCAACCGCACACCTGATATGGGCTTGTCATCATTCAAGCTGGCACAGGTAGGCGGCGGCTATTGGCATGTGTTGCGCCACCTGTGCATAGAGACGCGGTTTGGAACGCGCCTGCTGCCGCCACGGGAGTTGTCTGGGCATGAATAGTTCTGCTGCGCTCAATGAGCGACAAGTAGCCCGTCAATCGGTGCCGGGCTGGCACGCCTGGGTCGTATGGGGTGTGTGGGCAATCATGCTGCTGACGGCGCTGGTGTTGTTTCTGCGTTTCGGCCGAAACATCCCACTGGCCGAAGATTGGCAATTAGTCGCTCCGTTTACCGGCAACGAACCAAACTTTTGGCAATGGCTGTGGTCGCAAAACAACGAACATCGTGTGCCCCTGCCGCGCTTGATTATGTTGGCGCTGCTCGCAATATCACACGGTGATTTTCGGTCAGGCATGCTCTTCAATATTGCCACGCTGGCATTACTCGCCGCTGCGATGATGTTGGCAGCCCGGCGCATTCGCGGTTACAGTCACATTGCCGATGTCTTTTTCCCTCTCTTGATCCTCCATGCCGGCAACTGGGAAAATTTATTCTGGACATGGCAGCTCAGCTTCGTCGTTTCGATTGAGTTGGTGGCTGTATATTTGTTGATCCTTGTGCTGCGTCCTGCAATGGATCGGCCGATTGTTGCGTTGGCGGCGGGAGTGATCCTGCTCTTGCTACCGCTTACCGGCGCAACAGGACTGTTGTTCGTGCCGTTGTTGGCAATCTGGAACGCAGTTTGCGGCTGGCGCCAATGGCGGAAAAAGGGATCAGCGCTGACAATCGGATTGCTGTGGGGTGCGTCTGTAACCGCCGGCATGGTGACGTTACTGTATTTTGTCGGTTATGTGCATCCACCCTGGAATCCGCCCAATCCTGGTCTCCTGCCATCCATCGTGGCGGCAATGCAGTTTCTGGTGCTCGGCTGGGGGCCGGCAGCCATCCCAGGGTGGGCAGTCGCTTTCATCGTATCAGCTGGGCTGGTGGCACTCACGTTTGGCTTGCTGCTTCTACAACTGCGGCGACTAAACGAGCCAAATCGCCATCAAGCAATCGGCATACTCGTATTTCTCAGCAATATGGCCTTGTTCACTGTTGCCATGGGGTATGGGCGTGCGGCTCATATTCAACGCGACAACTTCTGGCCTCTGCGCTATGTGCTGTTGTCTGCGCTGACTCTTTGTGCCGTCTATTTTTGCTGGCTGATTTTCGGCCGATTGCGGTGGCAGATGTGGATACCGACCGTGATGGCCGTAATCATTGCGGCTGCATTAGTGCCTAATCATTTATTGGGATTGCGCTGGGGCGACTGGTATCGCGATGGTATGCTGGCTATTGAAAACGACATTGCGGCAGGAACACCCGTCAACATTATCGCGGAACGCCATCAGGAATTCCTGATCCACTGGTGGGAACCGCCGCAAGTTGAAGCCAAAATCCGCATGCTGCACGCGGCCGGGATTAGTGAGTTTGCCGACCTGACGCTTTCCGAGACGATGAGTACTGATCCAATTGTGCAAAAAATCAGCTATCATGCGCCCGGCGCGGCTGCCGTTATCTTTATCTGGGGCATCAATGGGTGGCAATTACCACCGGAAGAGTGGCTGCCCCTCGACACCACACTGGATGGTGTCGTTGCTTATACGCCGCTGCAATCGGCCGAAAGTCTTTTCGAACTCGAATTAATGGTACCGCCGTTTACACAGATCGATTACGCGTTCCAAATCGTCCGCACCGAAAGTGGCGCTGCTGTCGATATTCTCGATGCGAACAGACCTGCCGGTCAAGACTATCACACAGTCGTCTTGCCGGACACACCGGTCACGATCAACGCGCCGCCGGCTATCGTGGAGCAGTTAGCAGAAACCAGGTAAGCTGAATACAGCATGACACAGATTCGACAACCCGCATTGCGGCAAATCAACCGCCGCAAACTCATCTACATGCGCGACCTGATTTGGGAATTGGTACGGCGCGACATGAAGCTGCGCTACAAAGGGTCGCTTTTGGGCATCGTGTGGTCACTACTCAATCCGCTGGCCCAACTTGTCGTCTTCACCATTATTTTCACGTGGATATTGCCGCTGGATATTCCCAATTACGCCCTGTTTATGTTCTGCGCACTGCTGCCGTGGACATGGTTTCAGACGTCGTGGACATCGGCGACCGTCACCATTGTCGATGGCCGCGCCCTTATCAAACGGCCGGGCTTTCCGCCCGGGATTTTGCCCATCGTTTCTATCACGTCCAATTTGGTTCATTTCCTTTTGGCGTTACCTGTATTGATCGTCTTCATGCTCATCACCGATGTCCCGCTGACGGCGACCGTGTTATTGCTACCTGTGTTGATCGCGATTCAGTTCTTGTTTACATTGAGTATTGCATACATCACAGCCGCGTTGCATGTTCAGTTCCGCGACATTGCCCATCTGGTAGGTGTGATTGTCTTACTGCTCTTCTACCTCAGCCCAGTTTTCTACGATATCGCCATGGTGCCGGCACAATTGCGACCACTTTACGCACTCAATCCACTGGTACCCCTGCTCGATGGGTACCGCGCTATCTTCCTGCGCGGCGAACTGCCCAATGTACCGCTATTGACACTGCTCGCGTTCTTGTCAACGGTGCTGCTGTACTTCAGCCATCGCTTTTTTATGCATATGAGTTACGTCTTTGTCGAGGAACTGTAGATGGACGCCGCCATAGTCGTCAACCAACTAGGCAAGCAGTACCGTCAATTTCATCCCGATCGGCCGCATACGTTTATTGAAACCCTGGCCAAGGGATTCCGACGGTTGCACCCAACTGATCGTTTTTGGGCATTGCGCGATGTTTCTTTCTCGATTGCGCCGGGTCGCATGGTCGGTGTCATTGGCTCAAACGGAGCCGGCAAATCGACGCTGCTGCGACTGGTTGGCGGTGTCGGCCGACCGGATGAAGGGACAGTGCACGCTTCAGGCCGTATTGGTGCCTTGCTTGAATTGGGTACCGGTTTTCATCCTGAATTGACGGGTCGCGAAAATGTCTTTGTCAGTGGCATCATATCCGGTTTGACGCGTGCTGATGTGCGCGAACGCTTTGACGATATTGTCGCATTCGCTGAATTGGAAGCATTTATCGACAGTCCGCTACGCACTTACAGCACAGGGATGCAGATGCGACTTGCTTTTTCAGTTGCCGTTCATATTGAACCTGACATTTTGCTCGTCGATGAAGTATTGGCTGTTGGGGACGTTGCTTTTCAGCAAAAATGTCTGGATCGCATCGCGCAGTTTCAGGCGAACGGTTGCGCCATTCTGCTGGTGACGCACGATTTGTCGCTGGTGCGCGAGTTATGCGATGAGGTCATCTGGCTGCATCGCGGTCAGATCATGGGGCGTGGACCGGCGCAGGTGATCACGACTGAATACACGGCGGATATGTTGACCGAGTCGAAAATGCGCACACCTGCCAATTATCCGACCATTGTGACGCCATCGGGTACCCACCTGAAGGTGATGGAAAATCGCTTTGGCTCGCTTGAACTCGCGCTTGAGCAGGTACAACTGCTGGACGGACTGAATCGGCCGATTACCAGTATCAACAGCGGCGATCCGGTACGCATTGCGCTGACTTACCGGGCAAATCGGCCGATTCCCGATCCCATCTTCGGCCTGACTATCACTGATGAAAGCGGTGAGATTTACTACGACGAAAGCATCGCCGGTAGCGCACTCGGTTTCGAGCGCATAACCGGCACAGGCCAGGTCGTCATCGACTTTGAGCGCCTCGATCTCAGCGACGGCACATACTTTTTCGATGTCGGCATCTACGAACGCAATTGGTCACATGCATTCGACTACCATTGGCACGTCTATCCGCTACGCGTCTACGGCGGGAATAGTAAAAGCATTTTATGGCCACCCCATCAATGGCGCTGCGTTTCGGCCGAAGCGGAGCCAACCCATGAATCGTAGCAACACTGCAGCCCCATCTTCAACTACCATCTCGCTGCATGATTTCTGGGCACGTGAACGCCACCAGATTCTGGCGCTGACACTCATCACCTTGCTGGCAGCCGCGCTGCGTTTCTATCAGATCGGTGCGTGGAGCTTCTGGAGTGACGAATGGTTTACCGTAAGTGGGCTTGAAGACGGGTTCAACTACAATTGGCTGCGACAATCACTCGCCTCAACGCTTGTGCAAGCATGGGTAGCACACAAGGGCATCACTGAAGCCAATGCCCGGTTTTTCCCTGCCCTGATCGGTGCCCTGACGATTCCCGTATTTTACATGGCGATTCGCCGTTTACTGACGCCCCGCATCGCATTGCTGTCAGCGCTTTTGTTAGCTGTATCGCCGTGGCACCTTTTTTGGTCACAAAATGCGCGTTTCTATACGTTGCTGCTGCTCTTCTTCACCCTTGCCTGGGTTTGCTTCCATATTGGTTACGAAGAGAAAAGTAACGGATTTTTGCTCCTTTCAGCCCTTTTTCTTGCGCTTGCAACACGCGAAAGCCTACTGGCACTGCTGCTGATTCCATGCGTTTTGCTCTACGTTGTGATGCACTGGGTCGGCGAAAACCGAAACCTGTCACTGCGTACGGATTTGCGGCTGTTGCTGCTCTTGCCACTGCTCGGTGTCGCGCTCCTTTTTGCCTGGCCTTACGTCAGCAATCTGAGTGATTGGATGGAAGGATTCGGCTTTGCCAACAACACACCGTTTCGCTTCGCCGCCAGCGTCGCCTTCTACTTGAATGTGCCGATTGTGGTGCTGGCACTGGTTGGGAGTGCGCATGGGATTGTCACGCAGCGGCCGATTGCGCTGTGGTTGTCACTCATTGCCTTCATGCCCGTTCTGCTCTTGACCCTGCTGACACCATTTCACTACGTAGCCAACCGGTACGCATTCATCACCCTGACCAGTTGGATCGTGCTGGCAGCCGCAGCGCTGGACAGTATGGCCACGGCGCTGCAAACAGACAAACAGCGACGTTTGCTGTTGTTGGGGTTAATCGCGCTGCCGGTCGTACAGGCCATGAGTGACAACGCGCTCTACTTCCGTGAACAACACGGCAATCGCTCTGATTGGCGCAGCGGTATGGCTGTGATTGCAGAGCAGGCACAGCCGACCGATCACATATTTAGCAGCGATTTCAAGCTCGCATCGTACTATCTGGATCGACCTTCAGGCCCCATTCAGGCGCTGCAACTGGCAGCACTCCCTGAGTCACCGGTCCCCGTGTGGCTGGCTGTGGATGCGACAGTGGCTGAAGCGTTTCCAGAGGTTGAGGCATGGTTCGGCCGAAACGGCAGGCTGATCGACTCATTTGACGTGCACGTAACCGGCAGAAGCTATCCCATGCGTATCTACCGGTATGTTCCGCCCGACTCATAGCGGGCACTATCTGCCCGCGGATAGAACCAAACAGAAGTTGAAAAATCGGCCGAATAGTTGCCTTGAGGCAGCTTTTCTTGCTATGCTGTAGTGGAATATCGCGTCAAAAAGAGAAGGTGAGTTATGCTCAATCGAGTTTTCGGCCGAAAAGATGAAGAAAATCAGGTCCGCAGCGAAAACCGGCTGCCTCCCGGTCAATCTCTGACCCGCAAATTTCCCGTATTGCATTACGGCCCCGTACCGCGTACCGACTTGAGCACATGGACCCTGCGCATTTTCGGCGCTGTTGCCGAAGAAGTTACCTGGAACTGGGAGCAGTTCAATCAACTGCCGCGCACTGATGTGACCATGGACATCCATTGCGTCACCCGCTGGTCTAAATTCGACACCCAATGGCAGGGCGTTTCACTCAAAACCTTGATCGATCAGGGTTTCATCAAGCCGCTACCATCCGCCAAATACGTCATCCAGCATTGCGAATACGGCTTCACCACCAATCTGCCGCTCGACTTCATGCTCGAAGACAACGTGCTGCTCGCCACCCATTTTGACGGCAAACCGTTGACGCCCGATCATGGCTATCCTTTGCGCGTCGTCGTCGGCTCCTTTGCCGACCGCAGCGAAGCAAAAAGCACGTACTTCTGGAAAGGTGGCAAATGGCTGCGCGGTCTCGAATTTCGGGCCGACGACCAGCTTGGCTTCTGGGAAAAAGCGGGCTACAACAACAACGCCGACCCCTGGCGTGAGGAACGGTTCAGCTACCGTTAACCGCACTTTTGTCAATTCAGATTGGTATCCGTTGTGCAAGACGACCGGCATGCGGTGGACGTTGTACGGCTGAATGCCAAGAGGAAAATCGTGAATCCAAGTCAACTCTGCGCACAATTGGCTCAACAAGCGGAGACGATTAAAGCGCTGACACAATCTGTTTCGGCCGAAAGCGCCCGCTGGAAACCGTCACCCGATTCGTGGTCAATTCTGGAAGTCGTCAACCATTTGCTCGACGAGGAGCGCGAAGATTTTCGCGTGAAAGTGGATATTCTGCTCCATCGGCCGATGGATCCGTGGCCACCCATCGATCCGGAAGGTTGGGTGACAACGCGTCAATACAATGAACGCGATTTTGCCGAGTCGCTGGCAGCCTTTACTGCGGAACGGGAACGCTCGCTGGACTGGTTGCAAACATTGAAATCGGCCGATTGGAACGCCGCCGGCCCGGCCCCCTGGGGTGGGACCATTCGCGCCGGTGACATGCTCGCCGCCTGGGTTGCCCACGACTTGCTGCACATGCGCCAGCTCGTCGAACTGCACTACGCCCTCACGCTGGAAGCCGCGCAACCGTTTGGCGTGCGCTATGCCGGACAATGGTAAAAGCGTTACAGACGCCGCACAATTGGCAACCGGTCGCTTCCCGAATCAAATACGCGGATGGAGAGATCAATGGATCTATCAAATGCAATTCAAACCCAGTTCCACGCAGCCCTAACCATGCTCGAACGCGCCGTCAATGCCTGTCCAGACACGCTGTGGGATGATGCAACATATACCAACCGCTTTTGGCATATCGCTTACCACGCCTTGTTTTACGTCCACCTCTATTTGCAAAAGTCAGAAGAGACATTCGTTCCCTGGGCCAAACAGCGACCTGAATACCAGTTTATGGGCAGCGTGCCCTGGCCGCCACACGAACCACCTGCGATCGATGAAGCGTATAGTCAGGCGGACATTCGCGAATACATCGCCGTGCTGCGCGAGCAAATTGACTCGGTTATTCCTACGCTAGACCTCGCCAGCCCATCATCCGGCTTTTACTGGCTACCTTTCAGCAAGCTGGAGTTACAGTTCTACAATTTGCGCCATCTGCAATCTCACACAGGTGAGTTGTGCGAACGACTAGATACGGCGGCAGGTATCGCCATCGATTGGGTTGGACAGTAATTACGTCTGCACAGGCGAACGGCGGTTTGTCCAGCTCGGCCATAGGTAGATAAACCAGTAAACGAGACCAACCATCAACACGCAGCCGATGATGTTGCCGATTGTTACCGGAAGTAAATTGGCGAGAAAGGAGTTCTGCCAGGTCAAATCGGCGTATTCGGCTGGAACCAGTGCGTATACCGAAAATCGTACCCCGTTCCAGCTCACATTCCTCCAGTGCTTTGCTCAATTCTGACTCTCCACAAAATATGACGTGAATCAGAAACAGCGCCAAGTTGAGACGATTGTGAGGTCCGTTTGCAATTAAAAGCCAGGCCGCAGTTATTGACAGCGATCCAAATCTAATTTATAATATGAATCGTTCTAAATGTAAATTAAAATGAGTAATCTTATGATCCCAGTCTCGCAAAATACAGATGAATTGACGCGCAGCATCCTTACCGACCAAATCGGTTTCAATCTGCGCCTTGCATACTTTATTACCTCGCAACTTTTCAACGATGCGTTTACCGACCTGTATATCACACCAATCCAGTTTGCCATCCTTGAGGTCGTCGCAGCCAACCCTGATTTAACACAGCGTCAAATCGCAGAACTGGTAGGCACAGCACCATCCGTACTCGTCGATCCATTGCGCAAGCTGGAGCGGCGTGGCCTGATCCAGCGCGAGCGTGCCGAACAGGATCGTCGCCAGCATAATGTGCGCCTGACAGAGGACGGAATTGCTTTTCAGGAGCAAGCTCGCGTGCGTATAGGCCAGGTTGAGGCCAATCTCACGGACGATTTAGATGATGCTGAACAGATGACCCTGCTCACATTGCTGCAAAAATTGGTTGCCAGCCATGAAAACACGTGATGCTGTCTTCCCGGCATTGGCTGCACTTCTCAACGGATTGATCGATTATGCCGGCCTGTTTCCACCGGCGAATCTAGCATTGGAGCCTGCGGTTGCCAACTACGCGAGCTATCGTCGCGGGGCAGACCATTGGATGCTGGCGCGTTTTATCCTGCCGGCAAATCGCCTGCTCGAGTTGGATGAAGCCATTTTAAGCTCGTTCTCGGCCGAAATACCGTTGCATCTCTCACTACTGACATCGGATTTGCAGATAGATGGTGCCCAAATCGGCCGATTCCTGACCGAGCATAAAGAACGCGTGACAGTTGACATCATTGAAAGCCGACTGCCTGCAACGGATTCGTGCGCTGCGTTTATCGCCGACAACGCGACTGTGCTGCAACAACTCGGATTATCGGCCCGCATTTTTTACGAACTGCCGTTTGACGCTAATTGGGACACCAGGTTGCCCGAAGTGATCACAAAACTGGCCGAACACAATCAAGCAACAGGTGACAACAGCGGTTTCAAACTGCGTTGCGGTGGCATTGCTGCGCCCATGGTGCCTTCACCAGCGCAGGTGGCACGCGCTATCACACGCTGCCGCGATGCGGATGTGATGCTAAAATGCACGGCAGGGTTGCACCATCCCTTCCGTCATTACAGCGACGATATAGATGCGATGATGCACGGCTTCGTCAATATATTTGGCGGGGGTATGCTGGCAGCGGTTCACGAGCTGGATTCGGCCGAATTGACTGCTATCATCGCCGAACAAGACACAGAAGCATTCACATTTTCGGCCGAAACATTCTCATGGCGCAACTTATCGGCCGATGCAGCCCAAATTGCCGCCCTACGTCAATCCCGTTTGCTCTCCTTCGGCAGTTGCAGCTTCGACGAACCCCGTGCCGACCTGCAGATGCTCGGTCTTCTGCCAATTCACAATTAACCATTCGACGTATCCAGTTCTCATGCAAACCACCTTTATCCCCATCCCGCCCGACTCCCATTTCTCAATTCAAAACTTGCCTTACGGCGTCTTCAGCCCGCGCGAAGGCGGCGAACCACGCATCGGTGTTGCCGTCGGCGATGTCGTTCTCGACATGCGCGTTTTCCACGACCTCGCCCTTTTCGACGACGACTTGCTGAACAACAGCAACGCCTTCAACGAGCCAACGCTTAACAGCTTCATGGCATTGGGTCGGGACAAATGGCGAGCCGCCCGCAGCGCTATCAAGCAACAACTGCAGCCTGGCAGTTTTCTCGACAACGAATCGATGCGGCAGCTCGCATTTTTCCGGCAAGCAGACGTAATCATGCATTTGCCCGTCGCCATCGGCGATTACACTGATTTCTATTCGTCACGCGAACACGCTACCAATGTCGGTACCATGTTTCGCGCTGCGGAAAACGCTCTGATGCCCAACTGGCTGCACCTACCGGTCGGTTATCACGGTCGCGCCAGTTCTGTCGTCATCAGCGGCACGCCTATTGCACGTCCACACGGCCAAACTGTGCGCGGCGACAGCACAACACCGGAGTTCGGCACCAGCCGGCTGATGGATTTCGAACTGGAAATGGGATTCCTGATTGGGCCTGGCAATGAATTCGGCCGACCTGTCTCCGTCAAAGAAGCATGGAACCATATTTTCGGCCTCGTGCTGGTCAACGATTGGAGCGCCCGCGACATCCAGAAGTGGGAATACCAGCCGCTCGGCCCATTCAATGCCAAGAATTTCGCGACATCGATTTCGCCCTGGGTCGTGACACTGGAAGCACTTGAACCGTTCCTCGTCAACGGACCGCAGCAGGACCCGGAGCCATTGCCCTATTTGCGGGGCAAAAGCAATCGCACCTACAACATCGCCCTGGAAGTGCAGTTGCAAAGCACCCAAATGACGGAGCCACACACCATTTGTCGCTCCAACTTCAAATATCTCTACTGGAACATGTGCCAGCAACTCGCCCATCACACCATTACCGGCTGCAATTTGCGCCCCGGCGATTTGCTTGCTTCCGGCACCATCAGCGGGCCGACACCCGATGCTTACGGTTCAATGCTTGAACTCACGTGGCGCGGCACAAAACCAATCGATCTGCCCGATGGCACAACGCGCAAATTTCTCGCTGACGGCGACACGGTGATCATGACCGGTTATGCCCAGGGCGACGGCTATCGCGTCGGTTTTGGTGAGGTGACAGGGCAAATTCAGCCAGCCGTTTCGTTAACAATCTAGATTACTTGCAGGATGAATTGGTCATCCGTTCGCAAGACGAATTGATCAACCATCCAATATTTAAGGGAGTTTGAAAAATGACCTACTATTATAAACTTGGAGCCATCCCCCATAAACGTCATGTTCAATATCGGCAATCAGACGGATCTTTATATCACGAAGAGGTGATGGGCATTCACGGTTTTGCCGGCATCCAGTCGATTTTGTACCATTTGCGCCCGCCGACGCAAGTGCGCTCTGTAGAGGTGTTGCGCCCGGACACTATCGCCTACGAAGAGGATGTATCGCTGCAAATGCGCCACTTCTTTACAGCCAATGTCCCAGCCGGCGGTGACGCAATCAGTGCCCGCGTACCCATGCTGGGGAACAGCGACGTAGTTCTCTATGTAGCACGCCCGACCAAGGCGATGGATTATTGGTACAAACATGCGGCCGGGGATGACTGCCTGTTCATTCACGACGGCACCGGCGTACTGGAGACTCAGTTTGGCAATTTGCGCTACCGTCCCGGTGACTATCTCGTCATTCCCACGGGCGTGATGTGGCGTTTCATTCCCGACGAAGGCGTCGAACAGCGCATGTTTGTGACAGAAGCATACGGCCATATCGTGCCGCCGAAGCGCTATCTCAATAATTACGGCCAGTTTTTGGAGCATTCGCCCTATTGTGAGCGCGATATTCGGCCACCTGATGCCCAAGTGACACATGACGAATTAGGTGAATTCGAGGTTCACGTCAAGGCACGCGGTGTCATTACGCGTTTTGTCTACGGGCATCATCCGCTCGATGTTGTCGGCTGGGACGGTCACTTGTGGCCGTTTGCCTTCAATATTGAGGATTTTGAGCCGATTACGGGGCGCATTCACCAACCACCCCCGGTGCACCAGACGTTTGACGGGCCTGGCTTTGTGGTATGCTCTTTCGTACCGCGTCTGTTTGATTACCATCCATTGGCAATTCCCGCGCCATATAATCATTCCAATGTGGATTCAGACGAGGTTTTGTATTATGTGGAAGGGGATTTTATGTCGCGTAAAGGGATTGAGCGGGCATCAATCACGGCGCATCCAAACGGTATCCCGCATGGGCCGCATCCCGGCACGTATGAAGGCTCGATTGGCAAGGAGCGCACGGAAGAGCTGGCAGTAATGGTCGATACGTTCCGTCCGCTCAAGGTTGCCAAGGTGGCACACCGCTACGAGGACCAAAACTATGCATATTCATGGCTTTCAGAGAAAGTGGTGAGGGGCAACGGTTCGGCCGATTAGTGTTTCGGCCGATTAATCTCAACAGCGTGTGGCAGACAAGTGACGCTGCCACACGCTGCATCATCAAAAACCCCTAGATGCGGATTACGTTTTCATCGTGATAAGCAGCTTCCACCGCCTGTTTCAAGTCAGTCAGAATGGCACCAACTTCAACTTCATACGGCTTTTCAACCAACAACTTGGAAGCCGCCTTTTTCATGGGCCCGCCTTTAGGCGTCAGCGTAATTTCCATCGTAATGCGACACGCATCTCCTTTCGGCTCCAACGTATAAATGCCTTCTTTGTGATATTCAGCACTATCACCACTAAAGCCAAAACGTCGATTCGCAACCCACTCTGTAATCACGCACTCATTGCGCAACGTCTTGCCGCGAAACTTCTCCATCGTCACATAGCGCGTCCCCACATTGTCGGGCACATCTTCGACGATGGAAAAGAGATCGTATTGCTTGTTCCACTCCAGTACCCGATCATAGTCTGTCAAGTGATTCCAAACCATCGGTGCCGGAGCTTGTATATCAATTGATCGTTTAACCACTGCCATAACAACACCTCCATAAAGTCTGATGTCGAACAATCCTAGACAGGGCTTGCTACAACCGGTTGCGAATGATTGATGGGTTGAACCGGTATGTAGATAAACATCGGCGAGTGCGGATCACCGGCATTAAACATGTTTCCATACAATTCAAACTCCGGCCCTGGTGCGCGACGATAACCAGCTTGAGGCATCCAGTCGTCGTAGGCAATCTGGAATGTGCGCATCAACGTCAGCAACGTGCAGTCAAATGCTGCGTAAAGCTGCTGGGATAACTGCCAGCGCACCATATCCAACGGTGGCTGTGCGTCATCTGTCACTTCCACTCCTGCCAAATAATCAAATGTACTTGAAATGTGGTCGAAGTTATCGGCAATACCGTAACAAACTTCTGCATTAATCGCTGACTCAATCTCGGCCGAACGCAGATTGAATTGCTCCCACAGCCGAGGTATTTCCTGATGTTCATTCTTGCCGTGATACAACATACCGATCACAGTAAAAGCTGGGCGTGTCACAATCTTTGGTTCCATCTTCAAACAGCTCCCCGATTACCTGCCCAATTCAATGGATAAAATGCCCTAATTTCCCGAAAATTTGCTCCCACCAATGAACCAATACAATTACCTTACATACCTAAATCAAACGACAGTTTTCACCATCGAAAGTTACTACCTTACAGTATGCAGCGAACGGGCCGCGGCTGATAGTGTCTTTTGTTATCTGTGGAAGATGACGGAAATCACAACACAGACGTTCGTGCAGTTACCGGACTGTTGCAGCGATAATCAATTGCGCGGATGGTGTGAAATATGTCATTGACATTGAGCAGATCACAGGAATTCAGAGAGAACTTCTACAAGCTTAATGAGGGTGGACCTTATAGAAATCGACTGCGGCAGGTACGGCTGGCCTGCATCCTGCTAATTACTGACGGGGGGAATGGGTGAATTCGGGTCCGGCACAATGGCCGTGCCAATTTGACCCAGGGCGAATCTGATCAACTGCTGGCGTTCTGCGTCTTTCAACCAACGATACCAATATGCACGTGCATCGAGCTGGCCGTGTGTATTGTCCACATCAGTCCAGAGAACCGTACCACGGCGTGTATCGCCCGTCACAATGTACACTTCGCCAAGCATCTGGCGTATGCTATTGTCCCAGGGCGCTGATTTATAGGCCGTTTCGAGATGCGCCAATGCCTGATCAAAGTCGCCGTTCGACAGTTCAATTTGCCCAAGACGTCGATTAGCGGATATGTTGGTCGAACTAAAGTGCAGTGCCTGCTGATAATAGTAAACTGGCGTCGCCAGGTCCAGTTCGCGGCGTAGCTGATCCTGGAGCGCCCACTGGGGCCAATGATAGCGGGTCAACTCTTGCCGACTTTGCACGAGCGCGCCCCAGTTCGAAAGCCCGGTAGAGACAATGGGTCGCCACATAACGATGAGCATGATAACCAGCGCGGCTACCATGACAGGAACCAGACGCTTCGTGAGACTATGGGCTACAGGCCGGGCATACGGCACAGTGAGTGCCGTGGGCACAAATAGCAATATGACGGCGCGGCTGCTGTACAACGGATCATCGAGCATACCGTGCAAGATAATGATTGCTGTTGACAGTGTTGCGGCTCCCAACCAGGGTGGCACGGTTTGATGGCGTGTAAACCGAATCGCTATGGCGAACTGCCGAATGATTATCCAACCCATAACCAGCACACCGGCGATACCCATCTCGATAGACAGATCGAGTACGAGATTATGCGCATGTGTACTGAATCCGACGTGGGTCAGGTATGCATAGGTTGCATGGTTCATCATGAAGCTGCCGAGACCGGCACCGAGGATCGGATAATCGAGCAACAACATGAAGCTGTCGCTGTACAGATCAAACCGTCCCTGATCGGCGAGGATGGTGCGCAACATCCCGATGGCTGAGCCTGGCGTCGTCAGAAACACAGCACAGAGGGCAAGCACCAGAATGGAAACGGTAATCGTGAAGGCAAAGCGACGGCGGTTGTGGGTGGGCATGATTCGGCCGAAAAAGCGCCAGCACAACCACAACAGCACAACGACGACCAGAGCCAACCAGGCTGCCCGCGAGAACGATACAACCAATCCGATAACGAGGATGATCATCAGTGCGACGGCTATAGATTGCAGCAATGGTGTGCGCCGCCGGGCATAGATGACAGCACCGGCAAACGGCAATACCGTTGCCAGAACGCCGGCAACAACATTGGGATGCACTGATTCCGCCGCAACGTACGGCAAACCCAAACGCTCACCGACCTGTGCCAATGGCGACAATGACCAATCAGTCGTTATCAGGAAATAGACAGACAGTCCGGCAGCGAAAAGCAGCAACAACCAGGCTACCTGTTCGGCCGAAACCGCACTGTTAACGTGAGACCGCTGCCACCATACGACAACATAGAAAACGGCAACTGCGGCAGCCAGCAGCCAGAATTTGTGCCAGGCACCCGTCGTATCATAAGCCGGCCAGATGCTGATTCGCGCCATAAGCAGCAACAGCAAAAACGGTATGTCAAACGGCGTTCTTCTCAGAGCAGACATGATGACTATTGCGACAAGACCAATTCGGATGCATTCTGCGATGTGCGCAGGCAGCAGGGCAGTTGACCGCGCACAGAATTGATCATCCAAATGCGATCAGCGCGGTCAATATCATCTAAATGGACGACTCGTTCACTTATGATGCCCCTATCAAGTAGATGAGCGCGATACGTTCCGGCCAACAATCCCGATGTGACAGGCGGTGTGACCAGATCGCCATCGATTTCAAAGAGCAGATTGCCGCGTGATGTCTCTGTCACCTCACCGTGTTCGTTCCACAGGATGACATCATCACAGTCAGGGCATGCGGCGCGGGCATTGTCGTACATCGGCCGATATGTCGTCTTGTGATACAGAAATTGATTGTCAGAATAGATCGGTTCGGCTGCCAGCCCCAGTGTCAGCGGCGTCACATCTTGCTGTGGCGCGAGTGGTGCCGTCTCCACCGTGATCGTGCCGGATTGCGCCACCAAAACACGCAGTTTGGTGCGCGTTGTCAGCGGGGCAACTGCCAACTGCAAACGGCGGCGCAGTTCGGCAAGATCCAGCGTAATGCCGAAATATTCGGCCGAATCTGCCAGGCGATCCAGATGATAAGGCAATAGAAACAGACCGTTGTCCGGCTCAAACAACAGCGATTCCAACAACTCAAACGGCGGACGACGCACTGTCAATACCTGTGCCTTGAGTTGACATTCATCAAACTCCTCTGCCGCATCCGAATCCCAGACGATACCGGAGCCGACGTGATAGGTCGCTGTCTGTCGCTGTTGATCGATGACGGCAGTGCGAATGGCTACGCTGAATTGTGCGCGGCGATTAGGCGCGATAATGCCGATTGCGCCGGTGTAGACGCCGCGCGGTTGCGTTTCTAGGGCATGGATAAGCTGCATGGTGCGCACTTTGGGCGCGCCGGTGATGGAGGCGCAGGGAAACAACGCGCGGAAAATAGCGACAAGCGAGGCATCAGTTTCGGCCGAAACGTCTGATGTCATCTGATGCAACGTCGGATAACGCGTCACCTGGAACAAATTGTCCACGCGCACACTACCCGTGCGGGCAATCCGACCCAAGTCGTTACGAATCATATCGACGATCATGACATTTTCAGCCCGGTTTTTCTCCGAATGGCGCAGCCAGGCCATGTTAGCCCGATCGGCAGCCAGCGTGAGGCCACGTGCCACAGTCCCTTTCATCGGCTGCGTTGTCAGCAGATTGCCTTCGAGTGCAAAAAACAACTCAGGTGAAGCGGAACAAATCGCAAACGCATCCGCACGGATATACGCGCCGTAACGACCCTGTTGCGCGGCCAGCAAATCGAAAAACAATGCGAGCGGATCACCTTCAAACGACATTGTAACGGGAAATGTGAAGTTGACCTGATATGTTTCGCCACGGGTTATGGCAGCTTTGATCAAAGCGATACGCTGCGCAAACGTAGTCGCCGTCAGGCTCAGGCGCGGCGTTCCCAAATGGTAGCCGCCGGATGGTGCGTTTCGGCCGAATGGCGCTCCGTTTTCGTACAATCCAAACCACAGCAGCGGCGTTGGCGTAGCGGGAAAACAAGTCAGTGCCGTATCAAAAGCCGCCGCCGCTTCATAGCCGACAAAACCTGCCGCCGTCAAGTTGTGCCGGTTGACAAGCGCCTCGACTTCCACCAACATGGGAACAACATCACCGACAGAATCAGTTTGCATGATGACTTTAGGGTGGCGAAACGCCATCAAACGATCGCCAAGCTGAACAACCACGTCGGACATGTTAGAATTCTAGCAGAGAGCATCACAATACTGTTAATCTGACTGGCAGATCAGTACTAATTCCACGTGAATAGAACGTGAAGAAGACATAAAGATAGTCAAATCCGAAGTGTAGCAACGGACTCAGATGGTGTGAAAGCTAAATTTCGGCCGAGAAAGAACCATGACAATCGACACACAATGCCTGATCATCGGCGCCGGTATCGCCGGATTAGTCGCAGCACAACGGCTTCAGTCAGCCGGGCTGACCGTAACAGTCGTCGATAAAGGGCGCGGCGTCGGTGGGCGCATGGCTACACGCCGGCTGACATCGCCGGACGGCGCAGCACGGATCGATCACGGTGCGCAATATTTCACCAACTACGATCCGCAGTTCACACCGATGCTTGCTGAGTGGCTGGCCGTTGGCATTGTCCGGAAATGGAGTAACGGTTTTCATGCATCAGACGGAACGCCTCACTTCAACCAGACACCGCGCTACGTTGGCACAGATGGCATGACAACTATACCCAAGTATCTGGCACGAAACCTCGACGTATACACCGGTGTCACAATAACAACATTGCGCTGGGAAGGTGCGTTTGCAGCTGCGGCGAAAGATGGGCGGCTGTTTTCGGCCGAATCCCTCATCCTCACCCCGCCTGTGCCCCAATCACTGGCCTTGATCGACAGCGGCAACGTGGTGCTGCCACGCGATCTGCGTCACCAACTGGCACAAATCGAATACGATCCGTGCTTTGCCGTACTCGCGACGCTGGGCAGTCCCAGCCGCCTACCGCCACCCGGCGGCGTCTGGCCCGTACATCCCGAACCGATTTCGTGGATTGCCGACAACCAGCAAAAAGGCGTGAGTGACCAACCGGCTGTCACAATCCACGCAGGGCCGCAATTCAGCCGTGACCACTTTGATGACGATCCTGACGCAGTTGCAAATCGGCTCATTGCAGCAGCCGACGCATTGGTTGGCGCTGATGTACTCACATATCAGGTACAGCGTTGGCGCTACAGCATTCCTGTCCAGATGTTTCCGGCACGTTTCGCAGCCATTGACCAACCGGGAAAATTACTGTTTGCCGGTGACGCCTTTGCCGGACCCCGTGTTGAAGGCGCGGCGATGTCCGGTTTGGCGGCAGCGGATGCATTGCTGGCCGCATAAATTCGACTCACCGTGCTTGCAGAAGCATGCGCATGCCATACCGGGGGCGCAAGGTAATGGCAGGCTGCGGCACGACAGGATGTCCCGGCTCTAGCCGCAATTGCCAGTGCTGGGCCAATGTTGCAACAGCTAATATGGCTTCCATCCACGCGAAGTGCTCGCCAATACAGAGCCGGGAGCCGCCGCCAAAGGGGAAATAGGCAAATTTCGGCCGATTATCCGCATCTTCCGTCCATCGCATCGGCCGAAAACAATCCGGCTCAGCATACCAGCGAGCATCACGCTGCACAATCCACTGACTCATAAACAGCGTTGTACCCGCGTCAATCGCGTAACCGTTCAATTCAATCGGCGTCAACACCGTGCGGCCCAAAGCCCATGCAGGCGGGTACAGTCGCAGCGATTCGGTAACAACCATGCGCGTGTATGGCAAGTTGTCCATATCAGAGACCGTGGGCAGGCGGCCGGCAAGCACCGCATCCAGTTCAGCGTGCAGCGCCTGTTCTGCTTCAGGATTTTGTGACAACAAATACCATGTCCAGGTAAGCGCATTCGCCGTCGTTTCGTGACCCGCCAGCAGCAGCGTCATCACCTCATCCCGTATCTGGACATCGGTCATGCGGTCGTCACCGTCTCCAGCCGCCAGCAGCATCGACACCAAATCATCGCTGCCGCCTTCGGTGCGGCGCTGCGCGATAATGCGGTAGACAAGGGAATTCAATTGGTCGATGGCAGCTTCGATGCGACGAGTTGACGGTAACGGCAGACGCAACCGAATCTGTGCCAGCGGACTCATTGCCCGACTAAATGTACCCAGCAATAAATCCATCGCCGCGCCAACTTCCTGTGCATCACCGGCAACATCGACATCGAACAGCGCACGCCCGACAATGGACAGAGTCAGGCGCATCATCTCCTCGTGGATGTCGAGCGTGCTGCCCGATTGCCACTGTCGCGCTATCTGATCACAGGCATCGACCATCGCAGCGCCATATTCGGCAATGCGTCGCCGGTGAAATACGGGCTGCATCAGCCGCCGCTGGCGCAAGTGAAAGTCGCCCTCACTAGTCAGCAAGCCATCACCGAGTAATATTTTTGATTGCTGCAAAATGCGACTCTTGCCCAAATGGCGCTGTTGACGTACCAACACGTCTTGTATCAAATCGGGGTGAAAGAGTCCGATTATCGGCCGATTAAACAACTTGAACGCCACCATGTCGCCGTGATTCGCGTGCATCTCCGTCAGCGTCCCCAGTGGATCGCAGCGGAAACGACGCCATAACTGGCCCGGAATACGTGAGTGCAACTCGGACAACTCAATTGACTCAATTTGCTTCGTCATGTCTTTACCTGCGTGTCATTTTCATTGACCGTATGAGTTTACTGCGCTGTGCAACTGCTGTCGATATCGGCCGAATAAGCACCTGTCAATCATGCCGCAGCTTGCCGGTTGCGCTACAATTAACGTATGGATATCGCATCACTAACCTCTAAACAACGCAATTTCGCCCGCTACGCGTGGGCTGTCCTCATCTTCAACCTGTTCGTCATTATATGGGGCGGCTTCGTCAGCGCCAGCGGCTCCGGTGACGGCTGCGGCACCGACTGGCCGTACTGCGGCAACCTCGCCGCAACCGAGATCGAAACGTCTACGCTGGTCGAATTTTTCCACAGGGGAACCAGCGGTCTGGCACTGCTCTCCGTCATTCTTATGCTGATTTTAGCGCTGCGCCGCTATCCCAAAGGGCATCGTGTGCGCAAGGGAGCCGCTTGGGCGATGTTCTTCATGGTGACAGAATCGCTGCTCGGCGCAGGCTTGGTCATTTTCCAATGGGTCGACACAAACGAATCGCTGGCGCGGGCGTTTGTTCAGCCGCTGCACTTGATCAACACGTTCTTGCTGACCGGTTCTATCGCGTTGACAGCATGGTGGGCCAGCGGCTACCCTCCGGTCAAGTGGCGTACCAACCGCATGTTGACGACGAAAATGGGCCTGTTTCTGCTCGGATTGATGGTACTCAGTGTTTTTGGCGCAATTGCATCACTCGCCAGTACGCTTTTTCCATCAGACACATTTGTCGAAGGGGTGCAAAAGGATTTCGCCGAAAATGTACACTATTTGATCCGGCTGCGTATTTGGCATCCCGTTTTCGCCACCATTGTCGGCTTGTATCTGGTATATCTGTACGGCAATGTCAATGACACCGCTCCGTCGACACAAGGTCGGCGTCTGTCGCGCTGGGTCATGGGATTGTTCTGGCTGCAATATATGCTCGGCGGGCTGAATGCGTTCCTGTTGGCTCCAATTGGACTGCAATTGACCCATTTGCTGATCACGCATGTCATGTGGGTACTCGCTGTGTTGTGGACAGCAGCGGCGCTGGCTGCTCCTGTCCATCTCATTGAGTCTAATGAGGCTATTGAATTGACGCCGCAACCCGACAAACCGTGACAGACTGGCATCTTGGCACGATTGGGTTTGGCTACAAGCAGTGGCTGGGGACGTTTTTCCCTCTTGGATTGCCGCCGAGTCAATTTCTGGCGCATTACGCGCACTATTTCAATTCGGCCGAACTCGATACCACCTTTTACGGCATTCCCAAAGCAATGACGGTGCGCAAGTGGGCACAGGCCGTACCGTCCGGATTCACGCTGTGCCCCAAGACACCGCGCGACATTTCACATGCGCCGTTTTTGCCCGACACATTGCCGCAAATGAGCGCTTTTGTCGACCGGATGCGCTTGCTCAGCACCTCGCTAGGGCCGATTTTGATCCAGTTTCCGCCGACGTTTACGTTTAACTATTTGGACGACCTGACTGATTTTCTGGCACGACTGCCCACAACAGTGCGCTATGCGGTGGAGTTTCGCGACGCGTCGTGGCGGCGTGGACGCGTGCTGGAATTGCTCAGTCGGCTGAACGTGGCCTGGGTTTCGGCCGATTATATTCATCTGCCACCCGAAATCCATCTGACCACCGATTTTCTCTACTTGCGTTTCATCGGCACACACGGTCAGTTCGCCACCAAAGACCGCATTTTGCTGGACCGGCGCGACCGCTTGCAAAACTGGCTCGACCTCATCGAACCCCATCTGCCGCAGCTCGGCGACGTGTACGGCTTCTTCAACAACGACTACAGTGGCCATTCACCGGGCACGTGTAACCAATTCAAACAGTTGATCGGTCTGCCGACGAGTTATCCCGATATTCCGGTGCAAGGCTCACTGTTTTGATCCATGTCTTTGCGACCGGGATCAGGCGCAGTCGGCCGATTCTGTGCGGTTACATCCATCGCCCGGCATTGAAATGGTGTTGCATTAACAGGCTGGTAACGAGTACACTTCTGACGCAATCTATAAACATCGGAGACAAAACAATGAGTAAAGTGAAACAACACAGAAAACCGGAACGTGGCGGCTTGCTCGTAGCAGCTATCGTGTTCGTCGCCCTGCACGGTCTGTTGGTTTTAGGCGTCGCGCTGGGTGACAACGAACTGCGCAGTGTCGACTATCCCGACTGGTACTTGCCCGCCATGTTAATTGTGGCTCTCCTGGACATTGTAGCCGCATACGGCTTATGGACGTGGAAGCTTTGGGGCCTGTACGTTTATCTGGCGGCCACGATTGTTGTCATCATCCTGGGATTGGCAGCTACCGGGTCGTTGGGCGTCGCGTTTTCGCGTATCGTTCCGTTTGCCATTGTTGGCTACATCGTCATGCCCAAGCGGAAATATTTTACGTAGGTCACTTCCGTACTGGACACTGGCGTTTTTGAAAGTTACTCGAGGTAAGACCCTTAGGGTTTTGTTCCTAAATTGGATTGATTACTCGAGAGAAAACCCTAAGGGTCTCGATTTTCGCCAGACACCAGTTCTGTAGTTATTTCCAAAAGGCACAGAACGGCAGATCTTTGTCTTTCTGTGCCTTTTGCATTTCTATTGCTGTCTCAACGCAACGATGTGGGATGAGGACGATTCGGCCGATTATGATCTGCCAACCGAGCGCGAGCGGGGCCGTTGGTTGACAGCGGCGATCTGCTTCGTCATCGGCTATGGGCTGGCGCTGATCGTCCTTGTAATAATGTTCGACAGCGCCCGGGGCGTCCTTGCGCCAGGATGGCTGCTCCCGCTCGTCATCGGTGTCGGTCTGGCTGAAATTGTCGCTGGTATTGCGTTTTGGCGCTGGAAAATGTGGGGCTTGTACCTCTATCTCGCCGCAACCATTGTTGCCCTTTTCCTGGATGTACTGTCTGCCGGTTCGCTGCTCGTCGTCTATGCGCGCATCGTGCCGTTTGCGGTGGTGGGCTACATCATTCGGCCGAAATGGGAACATTTTGACGGCTTCTGATTGCGGAGTACTTCATGCTGCTGAACATGGATGAAAACGATCCCGCCAAACTGCGCATCAGCTACACGGTCGACGCATTGGATCGTGCCGATCTCGACCCCGATCCGTTTACGCAATTCCAGACATGGTGGCAGGTTGCCCTGCACGCTGATCTGGTCGAACCCAATGCGATGACCCTGGCAACGTCTGATGCTGACGGCATGCCGTCGGCACGCATGGTGCTGCTCAAAGGCGTCGATACACGTGGATTCGTCTTCTACACCAATCACGAAAGCCGGAAAGGGCGCGATTTGGCGGCCAATCCCAGAGCCGCGCTGGTTTTGTACTGGGACACATTGCAGCGACAGGTACGGATAGCCGGCGCGGTTGAGCGGTTGAGTGAGGCCGAATCGGCCGAATATTTTCACAGCCGCCCGCGTGACAGCCAAATCGGCGCGTGGACTTCGCCACAAAGCACTGTCATCCCCAATCGCGATATTCTCGAAACCAAACGGGTGCAACTGGAACGTCAATTTGCCGGTAAAGAGATTCCTTTACCACCATTCTGGGGTGGTTATCGCGTCGTGCCGCACGTGTTTGAATTCTGGCAGGGACGTCCTAGTCGGCTACACGACCGGTTTCGTTATGTGCGTATCGGCCGAAAGTGGCAAATCGAACGGCTGGCTCCCTGAATTCGTCAAGCTTCACTACCAATGCCAAACGCCTGCATATATTCTGCGCGATCCTGCTTGCGTACAAACGCCGTAATGTGGTCGCCTGCCAGGAAAACCGTTTGGCCGTGCGGAATAACAACACGTCCGGCACGCGTTACCGAAATCAAGACACACCCTCTCGGTAAATTGGTAGCGATCTCACTCAACGACTTACCAACCACAGCGTCACCTGTGTCCAGAACAATATCGACAAATTCAGCGTCCTCCTGCTCAACCTTTGCCCGCTCAACCCGATGACGCAGCACATCGCGGCGCGCCAATCCCAGATTGTACGCGCGAATAATATCCGCACGGCGAATCAATCCGACAAATTGTCGGGAATTCTCGCGGGCAACAACCGGCAGTCGTCCGAGGTCGCGATGTCCCATGCGCTCCAATGCCTGTCCCATCGTCTCATCGGGAAAAGTAAACAGCAGTTGCTCATACGGGGTAGCTATGTCAATTACATGCATCGCGTCATCGTAATGCGGCACACCATCAGTCCACGCCCGCTCCAAGTCGCTTATTGTCACAACGCCGCGCAAATTATTATCGTCATCAACGACCGGGAACCCGTGCCCGTGTGTTTCAGCAAATTGCTGCGAAAGCTCGCCCAATGTCGTTTCCGGTGACATAACAGGCACATTATTTCTCATGATTTCGTTCACGAGTACACTGTCGAGCAGTTCATTGTCACGACCACGGTGCAACGAAACGCCTTTCAATTTGAGCTTCAGGGTATAGATGGACTCCGGGAAAATCGCTTCAGCCAATACCGTCGCCAATACCGTTGACATCATGAGCGGCAAAATCAACTTATAGTCACTCGACATTTCAAACACGATTAAAATGGCGGTGATTGGTGCCCTTGCTGCACCAGCAAAAACAGATGCCATACCGACGATGGCGTATGCGCCCGGATTGATGGCAACATCGGGCCACAAGCGATTGGAAATTGTCCCGACAATCGCACCTAAAATTGCACCCATGAAAAGACTCGGTGCAAAGACGCCGCCCGAATTGCCACTGCCAAGCGTAAAGCTGGTTGCCAGCAGCTTAAAGATGAGCAAGGCAAATAACAAAGGCAACTCCAGTCCAAAATCCTCAGCGATTGATTCGCCGATGAATTCAAGACCGGGGCCTAAAACCTGGCGCTCGACAAGCGGCAATGCAATCGCCGCCGTCAACAGCATACCAATTGTGGTTTTGATAGCCAGCGGAATATGCCAGTGGTCGAACATGCCTTCAATGCGGTACAGAATTCGTATGAATAACACTGCCCACAACGCGGACAAGACACCGAGTGTGATATAGATCGGAATTTCACCGAGGTGATTGAGTGCATATGACGGCACGTTGAACGCTGGCCGGTTTCCCAAAAATGCCTGAGCAACGATGGATGCAGAAACGGCGCTAATCACGACGGCGCCGAAGTAGCGGACGCTGAATTGACCCAATATGACTTCGAGTGCGAAAATTGCGCCGGCGATTGGTGCGTTAAAGGTTGCGGCAATACCGGCGGCTGATCCACAAGCGACGAGTGTGATGATTCGTTCTCTGGAGAGATCGAGTACCTGACCGAGTGACGACCCTAAAGCAGAGCCAACTTGCACAATGGGGCCTTCTCGTCCGGCCGATCCACCAACGCCAATGGTAATGGCCGATGCAATGACTTTGACGACGGCTACTATCGGCCGAATTCGACCCCCGCGTAAACCAATCGCTTCCATCACCTCAGGTACACCATGGCCTTTAGCCTCACTGGCCCAGCGGTTAATCATATATCCGACTATCAAACCACCCAGGCCCATGACGAGAAACAAGCCTGCGATTGAGCCAATGGCAACTTCCACTGCAACAGTCAGATCACCCATGAGGCGCAGCAACTTAACAAACACAACTGCGCCTAATGCCGTGCCGATCCCAACAATCACCGCCAGCCCCATCATGACAATGCCGTCCGGGAACCGAATGCGCGACAACAAGCGGAACCCCGAACGTTGCGGTTCAATCCAGTAACGCTGTTTTAGATGTGACAACCTGGTCATGGCTTGATCCCTTCCTGTGGTACACACGAATGTCAGACCGCAGCAGTGAACGGCTCTTGTTTACACCATTATCCTGCAAAGCGCAAAAAAAAAGCCACCCCTTTAGATTGGGATGGCTTACTTGTTTTGTAGCGTGCCTTTATCCTCCGGCAACAAACGTTGCGACATTGCCAAACGTGGCCTGACTGGCCAGTTCATACCAGGGGCCGGGAAAAATGCCAAACACCAGCGTCGCAAACACAGCCACGACCAAGACAAACATCAAACCACGCGAAACGCGCGCCACTGCCGGTCCTTCGTACATAAACGCATAGAGCACCGGCCGCAAATAGTAAAACGCCGACACAACACTCGTAATCGCACCAATGACGACCAACCAATACAAACCGGCTGTGACACCGGCGCCGAACACGTAGAATTTAGCCGTAAAGCCCCCCGTCAGCGGAATACCGACCAATGAAAACATGAAATAGGCCAGCGCGAGCGATAACAACAAGTGGCGCTTGGCAAGGCCCTTGTAATCTTCGACCAGCAAACCTTTTTGACCATCGAGTTTTTCGACAGCAATGACAACAGCAAATGCACCGATATTGGTGAACAAGTAAGCCAGCATATAGTACAGCGATGCGCTGATCGCTTCCGGATCGGTTGCACTGGCTGCCACGCCGATCAAAATATAACCGGCGTTGGCAATGCCGGAATAAGCCAACATGCGCTTGATGTTTTGCTGACGAACTGCGGCGAAATTACCGACTATCATTGTCAAAGCCGAAATCACGACAATGGCCGGCTGCCACAACTCACCCCACATCGGGAAGCCCTGGCCTAACACGCGCATGAGTGCTGCAAACCCGGCAACTTTAGCGCCAATAGACATAAACGCGACGACGGAGGTCGGTGCGCCTTCGTATACGTCCGGCGTCCACATGTGGAAAGGCACGGCACCCACTTTGAACGCAAAGCCAACGAGCAGCATACCCAGTGCCGCCAACGCCAGCGGATCGTCGAGGCTGATCGTATCGAGAATCACTGGCAGCGACGTGGTCCCGGTTGCCCCATAGGTCAGCGCAATGCCAAACAGGAAAAATGCCGACGAAAATGCGCCCAGCAGAAAATATTTGAGGGCAGATTCTTCCGATGTGTCACTACCCGTGTCAAATCCGGAGAGGATATAGAGCGGAATCGAGAGTAGTTCGAGTGCCAGGAAGATCAGGATCAGGTCGTTGGCCATGCCCATCAGCATCATGCCGACGATGGAGAACAGCATGAGAAAGTAGTACTCACCGCGCTCCAGGCCGGCGTCGCGGATGTAACTGACGCTGATAAAGACAGCCAAAATACCGGTGAGCAGGTACAGGGTGTTGAGGAATGTGGCGAAGTTATCCACTACTACCATGGGTTGGCCACCCTCAGCAATAAAGGCACCGCCGGTTTGTCCCCATTGCATAAGCGTGAGAGCCAATGCCGGAATGAGACCAACCAGCGTCAACCAACCGGTCCATTGTTTCTTGCCTGCCGGGATGAACAGGTCGATAAACATGAGAATGATCGCCCAGACTGTGAGGATGATCAGGGGTGTGATTACCCAGAGATTGAGTGTAGGGGCTGCAAACATGGATCAGTAACCTGTATCGTTAAATCTTAGCTCCAAATTTCACAAGTATGATACCACAGGCACGGGCAAACGAGTAACGCGAACGACTGAAATGGGCAAGACGACTTGGCGCAAGCGCTTTGAAGAACGGGCTGGCGTATGCAGAGGATAGCACTGCGTAACGTGTGTCAGGTATCGTCGCCGAAAAGAGAGAGCCACATATCGATATCGCTTTGGGAAAGATGCGGGTTGGAAGCGGATGGTTTGCCAGGTGTCGTTTCGGCCGAATCCTGTTTCTTCTTCTTGCCCGGTTTGAGTTCCGGCTCACCGCCAAACAACGCCAGCCATTGAGCCACGTCATCGGGCGACAAAACAAAGTCCTCAGGATCAAGCGGGACGCCGTCCTTGGCCGGTGTAGGCTGCTCAGTTGGCTCTGGCTGCGAACGGCGACGCTGGTATGGCTTGAGTTCGACCTGCTGCTCGCCGCCAAACAGATCGAGCCAGGCCGCGACTTCTTCATCGGAGAGCTGCCTGGGATTTTCACGAGGCAGTGGCTTGAGCGGGGCCGGATCATCTGCAACGGACTGATCGCCCTGCAGCAATCGCGCCAGTTCGTCGCTCATCTCATTGCCAAATTGATCGGAAGATATCTGTTTGATACGCAATTGCCGGGCAATTTTGACAATGGCGTTGTCGCTCGTGACCAGCGTGAATTGACGCGGATCGCGTATTTCGCGCTTCATGAACTGGATTAGCCAATTATCGGCCGAATCCCCATCCGCCACAAACACCGTCTTGATGTGATCACTGCGAAAACGCGCCCACTGGATGCCCGGCATCCCGCGATCAAAGACGACGATGACGCGCCGGTTATCCCCCACCGCCGCCCAATTGATCAACTTGAGCACCAGCTTCGCTTCATCGTCGGGGTCGGACAGTTTGATATCCGGCAGCTTGCCGATCAGATTGTGACCATCAATCAGATAATTCATGCGCAAATTGTCGCCGTTCTTGCGCTACGAGTCAAAAAACTGTCATGGGACGCAATGGAATGGCAACAAGCGGCAAACTGTAGTTCAAAATTCGTCTGACAGTACATCTTGGATACGTTCAACAGTAGCCCATAGCGGTTGAGATTTTGCGCTTTCTCTCATTGCAGCAACACGTTCCGGAGAGAGTACCGCAGTCCAGTTGGCGACATCTTCACCCATCACATCTGCAAACCACTTTGAATTGGCGATAACGGGGTAACGTTGCGCCAGCATCCAGTGCTCAATTGCTCCCGCCATATCCCCGGCTTCAGCCAACACCAATGCAGCAACCGGCAGCGCAGCCACTGCAGGTACGATCGACCGATGAGTCAGCGCGTTTGACAACACGTCAGTCAACTGCTGTTTCGCTTCCGAAACCTGTCCCAAGCGCAACATCGTTAGAGCCAGCGCCGTCGATGATGAAATGAAATGGTGCGGATAGGTGGATGGCCAGACCCTGACACTCGTCGCAAATGCGGATCGCGCCTCGTCATAAGCCAATTGCGTCACAGCCAATAATCCCTTGAGATGACAAACCCACGCATGAAAAGCATTGTCGTCTTCCCACATATACGCCGAGATTTCTGCTAACATCTGGCCGGCTTGTTCATAATGCCCTGAATAGATCAGGATGCCACAAATCGTCATATGGGCATTCGATTCATCATTCCTGTTTCCGAACTCGAGAGCTGTGGCTAAACTCCTGTAAGCCATCTGATATGCTTCGTCGCGATTGCCGTGCCACAACAACATGCGCGCCAGGTTTGCTTGTTCCCAACTGAGATCGCGCAGATAGTTGATTTCCTCACAGAGGCCCAATGCCTTGCGAAACTGCTGTTCAGCCAGATCCAACTGACCGAGATCCATTTGAATGAATCCCAGCATGCTGGACGTGTCAACCTGGCGCCTCAGATCGCCTCGTTCCTGAAACAACTGGTCGACGGCCTGCATACCTTCCAGGGCTGATGCAAAACGACCCGTATCGAAATCGACTCGCGCTACGCCGAAAAGACTCCAGCCAATGCCCCACGGATCCCCCAACTCCTCATATTCATCGAGTAGTTGCTGAAAGAGTCGACGCGCTCCCTCAATATCCATTGAGACCAGAAACCTAGCATAGATCGAGCGTGCAAATGCCTTCTCTCGACGTACATCGTGTCTGAACAGTTCCGGCCGAGTCAAAAGAGCAAGACTGTGTTCCATTCGCGCAGACGCCTTTTCGAGATCATCTTCTAACCAATGCGATCCAGGTCACCGCTCTGGCCCAGACACGAAGGCAATCAGGAGGTAAAGGTGATTCAGTCGCATCTCGTGCCGCAGCTTGTTCGACCACTGCCTGAAAAAAAGATGTTTGTTCGGCCGAACTGCCTTGCCATTCGCGATACCAACCCCAGCTATCCATCGCCGCCAGAATGCGTTGCCAATCTTCTTGTTGCAGCGCCCAGCGCAAAGCGCGTCTGCTGTTTTCCAGATCGCGGGTGACAGCCGCCAGCGTCTGTAGCTGTTCGTTTGTATGCCATTGCTCGCTGTGCTGTTCGAGGAAATGACAGTAGAAAGCACTATGTCGATCGCGGGCGGCGTGTTGACTTGCAGCATCGGCGCGCAACCGTTCGGCACCATACTGGCGCCACAATTCGTGGATTTCGTACCGATCCAGACGACGTCGATAGCTGATGAGCGACTTGTTGTTGAGTTGGGCTAGTTGGCGAAAGGAGGCGCCTGTCACTGTGTGGGCAGCTTTACGGGTGAAGCCGCCGCGAAAGATGGAAGTTGGGCAATTATTTCCTTTTCGGCCGAATCCAGGCGCTCAAATGTCGCATCAAACACAAGCGCGAATACTGCCCTGCCGCTGTTCAGCGGTATCCAAATCGGAATCGAGAATGTCGATGCCGGCACGCAGTTCGGCGACGATATCTGCCAGCGAAAGCATATCAACCCAACCGGCCGACAATTCCAGCGCCAGCGGCATGCCGCCGACCAACTGACAAACCTCGCGTAAATACGCCTCATCTTCGGGCTGGTCGAGTGCAAAATCACGGCGAATGCGACGTGCTGATCGCACAAATAACTGTCCTGCCGGTGTCTGCCCGACAAAGCTGCTCAGTCCTTCCAGTGTCGCTATCCAGCCCATCCAGCATAAACAACTGCTCGCCGCGTGCGCGCAGCTTCTCGCGCGACGTCACCAGGAGTGTCACGCCCGGTGCAAGCCGAATCAGCTCCTCGAGCATGCCGACACTGGCGATGAGCTGCTCAAAGTTGTCCAGCACGATCAACATCTGTTTGTTGGCGAGATAATCGAGAAGCTGTTACATTTCCGAACGCGACGCATCACCTTGAAACTGGAAGCCCACAGCTTCTGCAATAACGGCGGCGATGTGCTCCGGATTATCGACGGCGACCAGTGCGGCGAAGAACACACCATCGCTGAAGCGCGCGTCCGCCTGGTTGGCAAGCGCCAATTGTCGCGCAGCACAGGCAAGTGCCAGACGCGTTTTACCCATGCCTCCCAAACCGACAATCGAGACGATTCGCGATTGGCCCAGCAGGGTGTCTAATGCCATCAGTTCTTTGATTCGGCCGATAAACGGCGTCGCCTGCGCAGGCAGATTGTGATGGGGTAGTTTGCTTGCTGATTCCGGATCGATCGTGACAGGTGTCACGCGACCGACCGCCACACCTTGATAGACGCTGCTGCGGATCGCTTCGTTCAATTCCTCTATCGCCGTAGACGGCAAAATGCCGAGTTCATCCTGTAACAGATGGCGGCACACATCGTACTGGCGCAAAGCTTGCGTGCGGCGTCCGCTCAACACCAGCGCTTCCATCAGTTGCTGATGGGCTTCCTCACGCAAATTGTCATACGACAACTGGCGCAGGGCAGCGGCTTCTGCGGCCTGGTATTGTCCGCTGTGCAAGTAGATCGTGGTCAACGTGGTCAGGGCTTCTAATTGATCGCGCTCGTAAGCCGTTCGGTGGTTGCGGATCCATTCTTCAAAGACATCGCTGTCGTCGAGGTAGACGTTGGCTAACAGGGGGCCGGCATACAGATCGACGGCTTGCGCCAATCGCTGCTGACACGGTCGGCATGTCACGAGATCGAAATGATCGTGATCGGCATTTTCGAGGAGGTTTTGATCGAAGTGGTGTATATCGGCCGAAAGCGGCAACTCCGGATTGAGCTGCAACATCCCCCGTTCGCTGACAATGGGCGCTTCATGCGCCTTGCTCAGCACCTTCCGCGCCTGATACAGCGTCTGTCGCAGGTTGACCTGCGCCGATTGCAGCGGCAAGCCAGGCCACAGCAAGTCGTACAGTTGCTCACGCCGTACAGGATGCGCGTATTCGACGATGAGGAAAGCCAGCAACGCCTGCACTTTTGTCGTGCGGAATTTGTTATACGTAATTCTATCGATCCGGATTACGAATTCGCCAAACAACTGAACCACTATATCCATTCAATCGCCCTCAACCATCTGAAACACCAGCAATTCTCAATTCGATATAGCAGACACTCCTCCTCGGTGAACGAACGCGTCAATCGCGCTTGCGCCAGGCTCATCAATTCGTCGATAGATAGCGTCAAGGAGCGGGCCACATATTGCTCTTCGTTCCAGGTTGGGAATGTATAAATTAGCTTACTGCTATCTCCTGTAAACAGATAACTACCCAGTCCTACGATAGGAAGCGTAAATCTGGGCGTTGTCAACGTCGTTGCCAATGGATCGTCTTGATTAACTGCTGGTAACACAGAAACATCCCACAACTTCAATTGTGTACTGTTGGAAGCAAGTGTTTGTCCATCAGGGCTAAATACAACACCAAACGCTGAACCTGTGTGACCGAGCAAAGTAGCTAACAAATCAACCTGCATCTTAGCAGCATCAACCTGCCAAATTTTGATCGTCCCATCGCCGCCGCTCGTCGCCATTCGTGTTCCGTCAGGATTGAAATCCACCATCCAAATGCGAATCGCCATGAACTTGGGGCAAAGTAAATAGCTTCTCACCGGTGACAGCGTCCTAGCACGAGTGTTGCATCTGGCTCGTCGCTGGCCATTTACCAGCCTGTCGTCGGGGCTGAACTTGACATCGAATAAAGCAGATGCATGTTCCAGTTTGAGAAGCTCTGTTCCTGTCTCACCATCCCAAATACGAGCTGTACCGTCGCGTCCAGCCGTAGCCAGTTTTCTCCCGTCCGAGGAATAGTCAACGCCGACGATCCCCTGCCATGTAAATCCCGATATTCTTTCTCCGTGTCCTTCCAGTGTCAGTAATGGCTCGCCGCTCGTGGCATTCCAGATAATGGCAGTTCGATCCGGACTCGATGTAACGATCTTTCTCCCATCTGGACTGTATTCAATATCCCGAATGCCTTCCATATGTCCTTCGATTGTCAATAATATTTGCTTCGAGCGTAAGTCCCATATGAGGACCTTGCCATCACCTGTCTCAACAGCTAGATGAGTCTCTTCAGGGTTCAGAGCAATTGCACCCGCATCAGGCACGAGCGGAACACTGTCTAGCTGTTCAGCTCCACTCGATGTGATATCCCAGAGTTTGACTGTGCCATCCTGGCTTCCGTCAGAATCTGTGTCGTAATCCGAACTGAAGTCAGCAGTGAGTACATTGCTCGTGCCACCCGGTAATACCAACAACTCTTCACCCGTAATCGGATCCCAAATCCGGGCTGTCTGATCGCGAGAGCCACTCACCAGTTTCGTGCCATCAGCGCTGAAGTTCATACCCAGGGGAACTAACGTATGCCCCCCCGTAAGCGTAGTCAGTCGAGCCGGGTCTGTGGGATTATTACTAACGGCCTCCAAATCCCAAATGCCAATCTCTCTGGTATTGACGACGATTGCCAACAGATTGCCATCGGGGCTAAGTGCCGTAGTTGCAGAGGATAAAGGCCAACCACTGTGTGGGAAACTCAATTGTTCTTCACCCGTGGCGGCATCCACACTTTCGCTGTTTGCTCGTCCACAGACGACAGGCGTTGGCTATCACGGCTGAACGCCACACCTACCCGACTAATGTGTCCGTTTAGGTCGGCTATTTTTTCACCGGTGTCAGTCGACCATAGGCTAGCTGTCCCGTCAAGATAGCCTATGGCAATCCTGCTCCAATCTGGACTTAGTACGAATTGCGACACGTCTTCACTCGGCAACGGCAACTCAAGTTTTGTGTCGAGTTCACCGGAAGGAACTTTCCAGAACGACAACGTAACATTTTCCTCAGGTCCTGACGTTACCAGACGATTGCTATCGGAATTAAAGGAAAAATGATCTACAAAAGAGATGACATATGGCTTTGGTTCGACTTGGAAGAGCCTCTCACCACTTTCAGTTGACCATACATGAACTGAATTCCCCAAGCCAGCGACGTATTTCCCGTCGGGACTAGGAACAACGGGACCTACCCAAACGTTGGACTCACCAGTGGCCAATCGCTGTCGAACCCGCGACGCGAGTACTGCCTGATGCAGCAAGCTTTCTGCCTCGGCCGTATAGGCTGTCGACAAAGCTTCTGAGGCCAATAGCATAGCTAGTTCTGGGTCAGTTTCCAACGCTTCTTTGGCCAGGCCGGCCAGTTCGCGCGAGCGAGCCAGTTTGAACTGGCTTTCAGCATTCACCCTCTCTTCAATAGCAATAGCCTCCGCTGTTGCCCTGATTTCAGATTCGGTATGGATTTCTGCTTCGCGCGTATGGCAGCAATGGCCGCCTGTTCGAGAGCTTCGACTTCTCTGGTTGCGGCGAGATTGGCGCTGCGCTCGCTCTCGACTTGAGCCGTGCTCTTGGCATTTGCTTCGGCAACTGCTTCTGCCTGAGCTGTACTGCGTGCTTCAACCTCTACCTGCGTCTTCTGTTGACTATTTATAGCCAACCAGGCAGCAGCAATGGCTAGTATTGCAAGCACATTCAATCCGGATACAAGGTAACGTAAAAGTTTAACCGAACGAGTCTGAATCTCGGCACGTCGAAGTTGTTCTTCAGCCAATTGTTGAGCTGTCTCCAATTCGCTTTGGCGACGCGCCTCTTCTGCCGCCTGCCGCCGGCGACGTGCCTCGCCACTAGCCGCCAGGAAGGTGCGCTCATCAGCAGTGAGGGCTACCATCGCTGACTCCGACCACCCTTCAAACTGCTCCAATCGCGAACCGCGCAGCAAATAGCCATCGTCCTGGTCAGCTTGTCGCCACTCAGCCGCTGCCACGGCGAGCAGGCGCTGCAAGCGCACATCGGCGCGGCTTTCGTCAAGCCATTGGCGCAGGCGTGGCCACTCGTGCAGCAATGCTTCATGCGCCACCTCGACAGTGGGGGTGCGGGTCGCTGGATCGTGGTCAAATGACAACAGACGGGCAGCGCCGAAAGGCTGAAGGATGCGGGCTGAAGGATGAAGGGCGTCGTCTACTGCGATGGCTTCCAGTTCAGACTGCAGAACGCGGCGGCGGGTATCCTCGACACCTTCACCAAGCGTCACCAGGCGCAAAAACAGTTGCCGTGTCAGCATCTGTTCGCTTTCGGACAGGTCGGCGTAGAGTGTTTCGGCCCGTATGCCGAGAACACCCTCGATGCCGCCCAGTGCAGCGTACGCCGCTTTGGTCATCATGTCGTCTTGATGCTGTTCAAACAGTTCAGTCAGGGCGTATTGCAACAGCGGCAACATGCCCGGCTGGTCGTGGACATCGTCAATGATGTCGGCCACCAGCCCGTCTTCAAAGCGCGTGCCTGCAAGTGCAGCCGGGCGCACGATGGTTTCTTGCAATTCGGCACCGGTCAGCGGTGTGATCACAACGGTGTTGGTTTTAATGTATTCGGCCAGCTTCGGTAGCTGTAACGGACGGTCGTAGAAGTCAGCACGCAGTGTGATGACGACGTGTAATTGACAACGCGGTTCGTTGAGCGCGGTGAGCAGATTGTCGAGAAAGTGCTGCCGTGCCTGCTCACTGACCAGCGTAAACAGTTCTTCGAATTGGTCGATGACGAGAAGCAGGGTGGCTGCGCGTCCAGCGTTGCTTTCCGGCGGCAGAATGCGTTTCAGGATGCGCACCAGGCCACGTTCGTCCTTTTCGAGTGGTTCAATCAAGCTCGCCGGAGGATTGACGGCTACGCGCATCAGGGCGGCTTCCAGCTCTTCCAACGGGCGGGTGCCGGGCACCATTTCGGTGATGAACCATGCGTCAGCCCCGTCGATTGCACCGCTGCGCAGAGCCGGGAGCAAACCGGCTTTGACGACGCTCGATTTGCCGCTGCCGCTGGGACCGACGACGGCAAGGAAGTTGGCATCGGCAAGTTGGTCGAGCAGTTGGTTGGTGAGGGCAGTTCGGCCGAAAAACGTCTCCGCATCTGACTCCTGAAACGCTCGCAAACCTTTGTACGGATTGCCTTCAATTTGAGCGATCAATGCCGGTGGTGGCGGTGCGACCGTGCCGTTCAGTGCCGCATACAGCGACTCAGCCAGGTCACTGACGGCACTAAAACGTGCATCCGGGTCTGTCGCTGTGGCCTGCTGCAACACGGCGTCAAGCGCCACCGGCAGGTCCGCATTGAGCGCATGCGCCGAGGGCAGCGACCCATGCAGGTGTTGCTGCAAGACCTGGCCCAGCGAGGCGGTCTCAAATGGTTTGCGGCCTGTGAACAACTCGAATAATAGGAAGCCGAACGTGTAGATGTCGCTGCGCAAAGTCACCGGATCGCCGCGCAATTGTTCGGGCGAGGTGTAGTAAGGTGAACTGGTCAAAACAGCACTATCGCCGGCATCCTGGCCCATTTCTTCCGCGATAATGTGACGGGCAATGCCAAAGTCGGAGAGGTAGACGTTGCCGGCTTCATCGAGTAGGATGTTGGCCGGTTTGAGGTCGCGATGGACGATGCCCTGCTCGTGGGCCGTTGCCAATGCCGACCCGAGTTGGTCGACCAGTTGCAACACGGCTGCCGGCTCCCACGCGCCGCGCCGGTTGATGGCCGTCGCCAGATTGCCGCCGCGCATGTAGCGCATCACCAGGAACGCGCCGTCCGGTTCGCGCCAGTAGTCGTAGAGCGGCACGATGTACGGGTGTTCCAGTCGGGCAATGGTCTGTGCTTCAACCTCAAAGCGCCGGATGAAATTCGGCCGATTGGCGTATTCCGGTTGAATGATCTTGATCGCCACTTCGCGCCCGATTAGTGCTTGATAAGCGCGATGAACGACGCCGAACGCGCCGCTACCGACTTTCTCCAGCAATTCGTAGCCGCGCACATCGGGCGTCTGTACGGGAGCGAGATCGACTTCTCCGGACGCAATGCGCTCAGCCAGGCGCGTGGTGTAGCGCGACGGGGACATGCCCAGTTCTTCGTAAAGTAGCGAACGGCATTCATCGTACATGGCCAATGCCGCTTCGCGTTGCCCGCTGCGTGCCAACGCTTCCATCAACTGCTGGTAGGCGACTTCGCGCAAATTGTCCTGTTCGAGTTGACGACGCGCACCGGCTTCTGCTTCACTGTAGCGGCCATTGCGCAAGTAGATCGTGGTCAAGGTCGCCAGGGCATCGAAGTAGCTGCGTTCGTATGCAGCGCGTCTGCCGGCAGCCCAATCTTCAAACTCATTGCTGTCTGAGAGATAGACATTGGCCAGCAGCGGCCCTGTGTAGAGGCTGACGGCCTCTTCGAGCCGCTCGCGGCACAGTTGGCAACTGCGCAGATCGACGTGCTCGTGTTGGGCGTTGGCTCTGAGTAATGCGTCAAACCGGATCACATCGGCCGAAAGTGGCAGCTCCGGATTGAGCTGCAACATGCCCCGTTCGCTCACGATCGGCGTCTTGTGTGCTGCGCTCAGCACCTTCCGCGCCTGATACAGTGTCTGCCGCAGGTTGACCTGAGCCGATTGCAGCGGCAAGCCGGGCCACAGCAAGTCGTACAGTTGTTCACGCCGTACAGCGTTCTCGCGCTCGACAATCAGGTACGCGAGCAGCGCCTGCACTTTACTGGTTCTGAATTGTGTATGCGTTTGTTCGGCAATCTGAAGTGCGAAGTCGCCGAACAAGGTGGCTTCAATCAGTGACATCTGAAGTCCTGGCACGGAACCTCGCCTCGCCCCTTTCGACATTCCGGATAGTTGTATTCACAGAAGGAGTTGACGCTCTACGTACTATAACACATTGACAAAGATTGTGAACATCTTGCGTTAAACACGCCGTTTCGGCCGACCATAGCCCCTCTTCAAAAAAATAGGAGCGCAGCTACAGCTACGCCCCTACCTTAGGAGGAGTTTGGCATGATTCACCACGCCGAACTTTCAATGCCCCAATCCCCTTCCCCCTACTGGCTTAATAATCAACACTGTAGCACGGTTTTGAGCCAGTTGGTGATTTGTTCACGCTTCGGCCGAATTTGTTCACGCTGGCGTGAAATCCATCACGTTTTTGTCCCCATCTGTTCACGCCCGGACTGACAACTGGTTCATGCCTCGCTGGCATCCTGTTTGCAACGCTCACGCAACCCCGTGAGCAAAGCAGAAAACAGGAATGTAGCAGCGAGGACGACCATGTTACGCAAAGCCACAACCACCGTTATTTTAGTAATCATGCTCACCGTATTGGCAACAACCGTTCTGGCTCACGTGGAAAACGTCACAGACACGACAGCCTACACAATTGACCCGAATCGTCGCCAAGCAATATTGAACGCATCGATTCGCATCGTCATGTACGGTCCGGCGCGAATCGTTGAAATCACGAACGACAACGGCGCAACAGAGCAGGCAACGAGCCGCAAACAGTACAACGGCATCGGCACAGTCGTCAACGTCGACGGTGAACACCGCATCGTGACCCACGACCACTGGCCGACAATGAGCGATGCACGCTTTACGATTCAGATGCTGAACGCATGGGGCACTGTGCTAACCGAAATGAGCGGCCCGGAATTCGCGCAACTGCTGCGCTACCGCGACGGTGGCACAGTCGTCTTGCTGACACCACAGACCGTGAGCGATGCCGTAGAGCCTTTCCAATGGCACAATGAAACCGATGCCAGTGTAGGCGACATTGTCTATGTCGCCCGCCAACATCCGACATTGGACAATATCATCGACGTCGTTGTGGCTCAGGTCGAAGTCGACAGGACACACAACGGACGTCAGACTGTCGATTTGCGCACGTTAAACGGGGACGTGATCATTCCCGGCGATTCCGGCGGCGGCGTGTGGCTGGATGGTCAACTGGTGGGCAATATGTGGTCGACAAAAATCAACGTCGCGGCTGACGGAAACGGCGGCACAGTAGCGACAACCGGCTGTATTGCAGCTGAGCTGGCGGTCGAGATGTTGGTTCCAATGCCACGCGCTACAAACGGCGAAAACGCACCTGCGTTTGGTGGTTATCAAATCGATGGATAGAACCCAACTCGACCAAAAGCTGTCTCCGGCACCTCGAAAACCAAAATTTGGGATCGGAACGCGGACATCTTTGTCCGCATCGGACTGACTAGAGCGCGACCATCTTGGTCGCATCACCACTGGCGAGCAGGATGCCCGCGCTCCCAAAATCTCTCAGAGTTAGGCAGTCAGGATGCGAGCCGAAAGCGCCGTTCAATCTATTCCAGCAGTTCGAGTTTGGCAAAACTCGCCGCCAGCCGTTTGATACCGGCAGCGCTGAACGCGACCGTGACCTCTTCGTCATTACCTGTCAGCTTCGACTCGATCACAATCCCTTCGCCAAACTTGCCGTGCCTGACACGCTGGCCCGTCTTGAACTGTGCCTGTATGGGTGCGGATTGTCGTTCCCGCTCAGGCTGGGCGCTGCGTGACGGCGGCAAAGGCTGGCGGGTGCGGTATTCAGTGGTCGGGCGGGACGCGCGGGCGCGATGAGTCGAACGGCCACGAGGTGCGTTGTCCGGGTTCGACCAGTTCCAGCTCGTCATGCGGCTTTGTGACTGCTGCCGGCTGCTGTGGGAACCGGCGGCGCTCTCCACCACATCGGCCGGTAAATCCTGCAAAAACCGCGACGGCACAGCGACATCCGAATTGCCCCATAGGGTACGCCGGAAAGTGCGGGTCAAGTAAACGCGATCTTCGGCTCGCGTGAGTCCAACGTAAAACAGGCGGCGTTCTTCGGCCATCTCTTCCATGTCGTCCAGCGAACGGCTGTGCGGCAAAATGCCGTCTTCAACGCCGGTGATGAAGACAATCGGGAATTCCAGTCCCTTCGCCGCGTGCAAGGTGAGCAACGTCGGCGCGTTGGGGCCGCCTTCGGTGCGGTCGGCGTCGGCGACGAGGGCCACCTGTTCCAGAAAATCAGCCAGTGATGTGTCGTCGGCCTCGCTCGCGACACCGCGCAGTTCGATGACATTCTCCCAGCGGCTGGCCCCTTCCGGCGTGTCATCGTCGATGTAGCTGCGGTAATCGGTTTGCTCCAGCACGAGGTCGAGCAGTTCGCCGACGGGCATGGCGTCGCGCACGGCAACCCATCCGTTGAGCAGGTTGCCGAAGTGCGAGAGCGCGTTGAAGGCACGCGCGCTAAACGGATGGGGCAATGTGGCATCTCCGGCCAGCAGCATGACGGCTTCGGCCGAACTGAAGCCGATTTGTTGCGCGTATTGTTGAATCTGCATCTGCGTCGTGCGGCCAATAGCCCGTTTGGGCACGTTGATAATTCGGCCGAAACTGACATCGTCGCGTGGATTGTGGATCAGCCGCAAATAAGCGATGACATCCTTGACCTCACGCCGTCCGTAGAAGCGCTGCGCCCCGACCAGACGATACGGCAAACCGGCGCGAATAAACGCTTCTTCCAGCGCGCGGGACTGGGCATTCGTGCGGTACATCACCGCCACATCACCCGGTTCGCGCCCCTGTGCCGTCAACATCGCAATCGAGTCGACCACATACTGCCCTTCATCACTTTCGTTGTACGCCTCGTGAATGACAAGCCGCTCACCGCCGCGTCGTTCCGTAAACAGTTCCTTGTGCACGCGGTCACTGTTGCGCTTGATGACCGCTTTGGCTGCATCGAGAATGAGCTGCGTCGAGCGGTAATTTTGCTCCAGCAGAATTTGTCGTGCACCAGGGAACTGCTTCTCAAAACGACGAATGTTGCGGAAATCGGCACCACGCCATTTGTAAATCGACTGATCCGCATCGCCGACGACAAAGATATGCTGGTGCAACGCCGACAACCGTTTGACCAGTTCATATTGCACTGAGTTGGTATCCTGAAATTCGTCGACGAGGATGTGTTGGTAGCGTTCCTGATAGGCACGCAGCACGTCGGGATTGCCGTCGAAAAGCAGCACGGTGTTGAGCAGCAAATCATCGAAATCCATTGCGTTGTTGGCGATCAGGATTTCCTGGTAGCGTTTGTAAACGCGTTTGGTAATTTCGGCGACGTAGTTGGCCGCTTCGTATTGTTCCGCCGTGACCAGTTCGCTTTTGGCAGTGCTGATGCCGCTGAGCATTTTGGCCGGCTGGAAACGCTTGTCGTCCAGATTGAGGTCTTTGAGTGCCTGTTTGACGACCTGTTTCTGGTCGTCGCTGTCGAATATGACGAAGTTGCGGTCGTAGCCGACGAGGTGATCGACTTCGCGGCGCAAGATGCGCACGCAACTGCTGTGAAACGTGCCCATCATCACACCGCGCATGCTGCCGCCCATCAGCTTTTCGATGCGTTCGCGCATTTCGCGGGCCGCCTTGTTGGTGAAGGTGACGGCCATGATGTGCCAGGGCGCGACGCCGAGTTCGGTGACTAGGTAAGCGATACGGTGGGTCAAGACGCGAGTTTTGCCGCTGCCGGGGCCGGCAAGGACGAGAATGGGGCCGGGTTCGGCCGAAACGGCGGCTCTTTGCGCCGGGTTGAGTCCGTGTAGTAAATCCATAGGGCGTCAAGTATACCAAATTGGCGGCAGCAATTGAGACTCTCTTGCCGACCACTTCTCTTGGCTGCTATGGAACGCGATGGAGACAGTAAACGGTGACGGTTAATTATCGGCCGAGATCACCGTAAAATTGTCAAAACGAGCGACAGTCCGTTCCCCATTGGCCGTTTCTACAATGACTCCGATGGTGCCCTCACTCCGCGCCGCATCCACGCTGCGCCCCACCTCAACGCCGTTGATGAAAAAGGTGAATGCACTGCCGTCTGCTTCAACGCGGAGGACATTTGTCTGGTTATACCCTGTGCGCACGGCATCAGACTCAAACCAGCCACTGCCGACCAGCATAACCCGTTCCGCACAGGCATTCAGACAGCGCCCAATCCACACCAACCCATCCGCATCCACCTGAAACGCATAGAATTCATCCGCATTTGTGTCCGAGCGCCAAACGATGCCGTAACTTGCTGCGGAATCACCTTCGAGCAGTGCACCCTCAAGTGAAAAGATGCCGTCAGCAAATCTATCGTCAGCCGTTGACCACGCGGTCTGTTCGGCTCCGGCGACTTCCATGATATAGACGCCGTTTTCAAGGCGCAACACTGTATCGTTGTATTGACCTATCGGCCAACTCTTCGCAACGTCAAATGTCTGCACAAACGTCTTGGGCTCCGCCGTCGCAGCAGTTGGTGGGGTCGGCGTTGGTGACGGCACGATTGTTGCCGTACCTATTGGCGTCTGCGTTGGGTTTTCAGTGATCTGATCACCCGTCTCTGGTGCCAGGAGGTACAACCCGACACCAATGATCAGAAACACAACACCGACTATCCCGGTCAGCCGTTGCCGTTCGGGTGGAATCTTGATTTTGTCACTGAAGCCACCTGCCAGCGCGAGGACAATCAATACGATGCCGCCAACGACGAGGAAAGTGGTTAAAGGGGTGTTTTCAAGTGCGGTCAAAGCATCTTTCATGACCGAGGTTTCTCCTGAGATGGTTTCAAACTCACGTTATTGAAGATCAAAATGCACATACTGCCATGCATTGTAGCAAGGCTACAACCAGAGACCCTGTGTTTGCAGCGTTTCGATCAGCATCCGGCTGACGCGCTGGTGCAGGTCTTTGGAATACTTGAAATTCGACGTATAGTAATCGGTAACTCGTGTGATGCCGGCTTCAGCCAGCTTTGTGCGCACCGATTCAATCGCATTGTACCGCGCCCATGCTTTCTGTTCGCGCCCAGCATGACCTGCACGGATTTCATCATCAGACAGTTGCCTGTAGCGTTCCTGGTGCACAATCAGATCAAGCGGTAAGCGGTCGCGCAATGGCGGATCCTCTGCCGGATAGCCGAGAACCAGGCTTGTCACAGGAAAAACGCCTTGCGGCAAGGCCAAAAATTTGATGAGTGCGTCGGCTGCCCACCACGTCGTTCCCATGTAACAGATGCCCAACCCGACCGACTCGGCTGCGAGACAAATGGTCTGTGCCGCAATCACGGCATCGACAGCGCCGGTCAGAAAACCGAGCAGATCGTCAAAGCTCTGTTTGGAATCGTTGACGCGTATCCATTCGCGCATGCGAAACACGTCGGCGCAAAAGGTGAGCACGACCGGCGCTTCGAGCACCATCTCCTGCTCGACGTGCAGTTCATACAGCTTGCGCTTGTTGGCCTCATCGCGGGTCACGATGACGGACCATGTTTGCATGTTACCGGAACTGGAACTGCGCAAACCGGTCATTAGCAGGTCGTTGAGCAGTGCATCATCGACAGTCTGGTCGGTAAAGGAACGGATAGAGCGGTGTGAGTTGGCTAGATCGAACATGGCGCAATTATAGCGCTGATGCAAGGTGTGTCGATGCTACAATCGCCATTGGTGGTGCCGAGTTGGGTCGCTTGAGTTTCGGCCGAAAATCGCCTATACTGTTTCCAGATTATCAAACACACGTTCTAATCTCTGACAGGGTACATACGCAATACAACAGGAGCAAACCATGCAACTCGGTGCATTTTCAGTGAGTCTGTCCGTAAAAGATATCAAAGCATCGCGCGACTTCTATCAAAAACTGGGCTTCCAGCTATTTGGTGGTGACATCACGCAAAACTGGCTTATCATGAAGAACGGCACAACGGTGATCGGACTGTTCCAGGGCATGTTTCCCCAAAACATACTGACTTTCAATCCCGGATGGGACCAGGACGCCAGCCAACTCGCTGAATTCACCGATGTTCGTGAATTGCAGCGCCGCTTGAAAGAGCAAGGCGTCGCGTTAATGAATGAAGCTGATGAAGATACGACAGGGCCGGCAAGCTTCATGCTGACTGATCCGGACGGAAACCCGATTCTCTTCGACCAACATGTTTAGCACACTGTAACGGAAGTTTTCAGAAACCTAGCTTTTGCTATGAGTAGCGTTTGCACCAGACGAAAAAGCCAGGCTTCTTTTGTTACAGAGTATTTAGTGGTTCATTCGCTGAATACGCAAGTGATATGGAGCGCAGACATCTTGTCTGCAGGCGGGCAAGGATGCCCGCGCTCTCAGAGCCTATTGAATCAGGGAAATCGTCCGCACGCAAACGATTTCTAATGGTTGCCGAGGACCACTGACGTGCGCACGACACCGGCGCGGTCGTGTTGCGCAGTCAAGTTGACCGTTGTTCCTGACGGCGCGGCAACCACCCACTCTACTTTCAACCGATTATCGGTTACATCGGCGCTCCAGATTGTGAGCGCACTGCGATGATCGCGCCCCGCCAGTTGTCCGCCAAACGTCTTTAGCTCGCCCATCAACAAACGCGCACCTTCCGGCAACTCAAGATCGACTTCGACAGGCTGTGCGATCTTCATGTTCAACGCCTGCTCGGTGACGTTGGTCGGCAGCCAACCCGTGTTTTCCACGACGAGGCGGATGCGATGTGTGTCACCGTTGGATGTAACATCGACGCTGTGCAGTTCGAGTCTGGGCGAAATCAGGCATTGGTACAGGGCAAATTCGGCCAATGGTGCGATTTCTTTTTCCAGCAGCTTGTGCGGCGGATTGCTCCACGAGTAAATATCGTGCCAGCCTCCCAACTCGACTTTACCCAGTTGCGGGTGGTCGTATTCGTACCAGTCGACATATCCTTCGGGTGCGTTTTCCTCAAACCAGCGGATGATCTTCAGATCGTCTTCGGCCGAATGTTCGCGCATCCAGTCGATGTAATGGTAATCCTTGAGATCGGCCTGTTGCTGCGGACTCCAGATTTCTGTTGTCCAGGCATAGACACCGCGATGCTCATACATCCAATCGTCAAACGTACCTTTGATGTAGGATTTGGGATCGTACGCAAAGTCCTCATGGACAGAGATAGCCGCATAACCGGTCAGCTCAGTCGCTTTTCGGCCGATTGTCTTGTACGTCCGCAAATCACGCGTCGGCAAGACCGATTCCGGCCCCTTTGTCGGCGGACGCAGATGCACGCCGCTGAACGTGTGAAACGTAATCGCACCGGTGATATTGGGATGCTTGACAATAAAATCAACCGCTGACCGGATTTCCGGCTCACTTGCCGGATAGTCACCGCCTGTTACCTGCTCCGGTGTCCACTCCACCGGAAAATTGCGATTCATATCCAACCCTTGCTTGCGCGGTGCCAGCTTGATCGTCACGCCGTCGTAATTTTGAATCTTCCCTTCCGGCAGCAAGCGGTAATAGTCGCCACCCGGCAAATCGTCTGGCTGGCGCAAAATCATCAGGCGCGGATGCTCCGGATGGGGCTTGAACGCACCGTTGGGATCTTTGATGCGCATTTGCAGCACGCGCCCGTCACCGTCGCTGTCACGTCGAATCAGACCATCAAGTTGGTCGGTGCGCGGAAACGGGCGCGTTGTGGAACGGATATAGATCGGATCATCAGCCAGCGCCCATTCGGCACCATCCGGATTGAGGCGCGGCACGATGTAAAAAACACGGCTGTCGAGTGCGTGCGTGACGCGTTCGTCGCTGCCGTAGTGCGTCAACAGATGGTTGATCAGATAGAGCGCTGCCGATGACGCTGACAATTCGACAGAATGAATATTGCCGTCTATCCAGAAGGCGGGCTTTTCCGTATCGGGGCCTGTGTCGAAATTCGTGATCGTCAGCAACCAGATGTCGCGATCCTGATAGCTCTTACCGATGCTGCTCAGCCGGCATAGATCGGGGTATTTTTCGGGCCAATTGTGGAGAAATTGCGTGATAGCGTCGTAGCGATAATACGTATCAAAGCGGATGTCGGTGGTCACAGTGTGGCTCTCCTGAGGACAAGGTTTGTGTCGCGTAGTATAGAAAATGCGCCCATGTTGCGCCACCTTTCGGCCGAAAAGTCAACACGGCTGTTATAAAATCAGAATGCGAAAATTCTGCAGAAAGCGGTTGCCATATTGACGCAACAGCGGAAATCGGCACAATACACACTTATGAGTACCGATCCGGCAATCGATCCAAACCCTGCCAATTACCACGATCACGATAAAGTACGCGAGTTTGCACGCCACGAAGCCGATGTCGCTACTATCCGGCGGCAAGCCGCGCATTGGCGTCTGACCGATTGTGATGAACCGACGCTGACGCAGATGCGCCACGCCTTACTCGATGAAATGGCGCGCGTTGAAAAAATGCTGGATGCGGCGAATCAAGCTTTTTTGCACTTCGTGCAGCAAGGAAACCCGGTAGAGACAGAACGATCAAGGCAGCAAATCAATCGCATTTCGGCCGAATGGAAGACACTCAATGCCCATCTGCAAGAAATCGACCAGGCCCTGCTCGAACGACATCTGCACAGCAGGTTGCTCAGCATTTTAGGCAGCCGACGCAATCTCAATCTGCTCGAAGCCGTCATCTTCATCGCCATTCTGGTTGCTGTCGCGCTCACATTGATCGAAATCTTTGTGCCCATTTCGGCCGAAACATTCAACACGTTCGTCCTGATCGACACCTTGATTTGTTTTCTGCTGCTCGGCGATTTCTTCTTCCGACTCTGGGCAGCAGAAGACCGGCGCTGGTATGTCAGTCGCTATTGGATCGATTTTGTTTCATCCATTCCCGCCACAGGCATTTTGCGCCTGGGCCGTTTGGCACGCATCGCCCGTTTTGCCCGCATCCTGCGCTTTGCCCGCCTGAGTCGTGCTGCCCGATCCCTGTCTCTCTACTCCCGTGGCCTCGATCAACTGATGCGCACCCTCGAACTCAAACTGGTCAAACGCTCGGTTTGGGCTGCAATCATCCTGCTGACACTCGGCGCCATTGCCATCTTGTTGATCGAGGGCAATCAATCATCGAGTATCGGCGACATTGACCAAAGTTTGTGGTGGAGTTTTACCACGGTGATTACGGGCGGTTATGCCGACCTCTACAATCCTACGACGCTGGAAGGACGGTTGATTACCGTCGGTCTGATTTTGGTCGGCTTTGTCATTACGAGTATTTTGATCGCTTCGCTGACGTCGGTACTGGTAACCGACGATGCCGATCGGTTGGAACAGCATCAATTTGACATGGAGGTGAAGTTACAGGCGCTTGAGCAAAGACTCGACCTGATTTCGGGTGAGACGAATCAGGGATTGATCGCGCTGGAGGTTGCTGCTCAACAACTGTCGAATCAGGATTCGGCCGAAAATGTGGCCGCCATCCTCACCACCTCCATGATCAACGACTTTGAAAGCCTGCAAGCATCCTTACATCTTTACGATGAGACCAACGGCATCCACCATCGACTGGCACTGCGCGGGCTGGAGAGTGTCGCACCACCGGAAAACATTGCAGTAGGTACCGGTTTCATCGGGCGCGTAGCTGACGACATGTTGCGTGCCAATTTGTCAATAAAAGACATCGAACCCGTCACAGAGCCATGTCTGCCCGTACGTGGCACAGCGATGGTTTGTCCGCTCGTTGCATTTGGCCGCTACATCGGCGTCTTGCACACCGTCTTGCCCAGTCATCTTGGCCGCTACTACCTCTACAATCGCGCACCGATGACGATGGCTCACCACGCTGCCATCGCCATTGCAGCCCACAATCTGTCCAGCGTAGCACTCCACTCAGACCCGGCGGCAAACGCTTGACGGAAAAACACGGTCAAACCTATAATCATTCCAAAGGCTCGACCGTTGCCGAAGCTTCTAACAGCATCTGACACAGTTACGGAGCGGCGCAGCCAACGCACAACTACCAATCGAATCACACTAACGCCGAAGCCACAATTGGAGAGCCACACGGCGCGACTGTCACCAACCGCGAAGGAGAACATAGTTAATGAACAAAATCGTCGTCCTGCATTTCCGGCCAACAGAGCGCCGTACTGAAGCAATACGCCTCCTCGACAACACCATTTCAGTCGAACACATCGGCTGTGACAAAGATTTGGCCGTCATGTCGGCCCATATCAGCGATTTCGACGGCAAAGTCGATGCCATCGCGCTCGAAGGTGTCGCCAAAACGCTGCGCATCGGCAGCGACCGCGTGACCCATGTCGAAGGCGCGAAGCTGTTTGCTATCGCGGAGGAAACGCCAGTCGTCGATGGCAGTGGCGTGCGTGCTGCCATGGAACGCTGGGCATTGCGTCTGGCCGACGATAATCAACCCGGCATCTGGTCACGCAAACAGATTTTGCTCGTGCCGTCACTCAATCACAGTGGCTTGACAAAAGCATTCCGACAGTACACGGAAGAAGTACACGCGGCCGATGCGCGCATTTATGATCCCAACGCACCGATTTTGTTCAGTCTCAAGCGCATGGCGGATCAATCGTTCCGTTTAATTTTCCCTGCTGCCGGTACGGCAGGTGTCAAGCGCGACGAAGAAATGTTCAAATCGGCCGATATCATTGCCGGCGATATGGGTGCTATTCGCCGGTATAGCCCCGCCTCACTCAAAAGCAAAACCATCGTCACCGAATACGCTACTGACGAAGATGTCGCCGATTTACAAAGTCGCAATGCATCCGTACTCGTCACTACCATGCCGTCATTGACCGATAACGATCTGGCCGAACACGGTGCAGCCGTGTTTGAAGCCGCACTGGTCTCCATTCGCGAAGACCAATCAGCGCCGCTCAGTGAAGACACATACCTCAACCTGATGGCCGATCTCAATTGGTCACCGGGCATGCGTTTCCTCAGCGACGACGCCGGCATTAACCGATTCGCTTTTGTCATCCACCCACTGAGCATCAAGTTCATCCACAATAGCCCGCGGTTCGCCTTTACTAAATATTTGCCTGACGCTGTCGTCGAACGCGCTGCCAGCCGCATCCGTCCGTTTTACATCAGCAAAATCACCGGCATAGAAAGTCCGGCAACCGGCCAAAAAATTGAAGGCTATCTCTACGGTTTAGGCGGCACGCCAAAGGAACTGATGCGTCTTGAGCCAGGTCTCATTTATCGCCAGTTGATTTACTGCGCCCGGATGGCGGAACGGCGCGGCGCGCGGTTGATGGGCCTCGGCGCGTTTACGTCAGTGGTCGGCGATGCCGGCATTACCGTCGCGCAAAAATCCGACATCGCCATTACGTCGGGCAACAGCCTCACCGTTGCCGCTACGTTGGAAACGGCCAAACAGGCATTGGTACAGATGGGGCACCGGCTGGAAGATTCGCGCCAGGGCAATGTCATGGTCATCGGCGCAACCGGATCAATTGGCTCTGTTTGCTCGCGCTTACTGGCACAGGCCATCCCCAATATCACGCTCGTGGCACCGCGCCCGGAAAAATTGATCGCGCTGAAACGGACGATTGAAGAAGAAACGCCGGACGCCCATGTGACGATTAGCACTTCGGCCGATTATCATGTTGCCGACGCCGACCTGATCGTCACGACCACGACAGCACTCAACCAACGCATTATCGACGTCAGCAAATGCAAACCGGGAGCCGTCGTCTGTGACATCGCGCGTCCACCCGACATAACGGCCGAAGAAGCCGCGCTGCGTCCCGACATGCTGGTCATCGAATCCGGCGAAATCCTGCTCCCCGGCAATCCTGATTACGGATACGACATCGGCCTGCCGCCAGGTGTCGCCTATGCCTGCCTTGCCGAGACAGCCTTGCTGGCCATGGAAGGCCTCTTCGAAGATTACACGCTGGGCCGCGAAATCGAAATCGATCGCGTCAAAGAAATCTACCGGCTCTACAAGAAGCACGGTCTGGAACTTTCCGGCATCCGCAGCCACGGCCACTTCCTGACCGATGAAGATTTAGCCGAAAAACGCGCGCTGGCTGACGCCTTGCGTGCCGATCCGGAAAAATTCGCTCAAGTGCAGACCGAAGCAGCCGCAGGACTCAAGCGCCTCGATGCCGAAGCAGGCTATGAGATAAGCGACGACAAAGATGACAAGAGCAAATTGGTCGTTGCTGGTGCAGCTGCCGGCGCAGCCGCCGCTGCCGTAAGCGCCGGACTCGTTTTCCTGCGCAAACGCGGCCATTAAACTTGACATCCACTATGTACCGGAGATCACGATGAGCAATGTAAATCTGAACCAGTACACTGTTCCGGCCCTGAAAGAGATGCTGCGCGAGCGCGACCTCAAAGTTGGCGGGCGCAAAGCAGAATTGATCGCCCGACTTGAACGCGCTCTTGCCGCCGAAGCAGCCGCTGCGCAAAATGCGCCTGCCGGCCCTTCGGCCGATCAACAGGAATTCTACGAAGTGCTGGAAGGCTTGAACGAGGTCGTCGAAGAATTGCAGGAAACGGTTGACGGATACGATCCACCGCCCTACTCAAGGCAAGCTTTGCTCAATCTGCTGCGCGAAAACATGGTGAAGTTCACGCCCGACATGCGCATCGGCATTCTCCGCGAACTGAAACAGGTTTCCGCCGGCATGTCTCCACAGGACATCCTCGACCCCGACACATGGAAAGGCATGTGGTTTCTGCTCAACTACACGGCGCACTCCAAGGCGGAAGAACTGCAACAAAGTGTCAGCGGGTTGGGTGCGCTGGTGCAGCAGTTGCCCGGCGGCGAGACCCTGGTCGGTCTGGGACAAATAGCGCAAAACATCGGCCCACGCGACTTGCTCGAAATAGATACGTACCGGGGCATCTGGTTTCTGGCATCTTACACGGCGCAGTCGAAAGCACAGGAACTCAAGCAGATGGTGTTGGGTGAAACAGACAATTAATCCGGCAGCGTTTAGATAGTTCGGAGCTATCTGAATGCGCGGCGTTAGGACAGACTATATGGAAGATGAAGCAATACACGTCAACGGACATGCCGCGGATACCGCTGACAATGACGTACATATTGACGACGAAGTCGATGTAACGGCGCTGCGTGAGCAGTTAATCGACGAACTCAACAAGGTGATCGAGCGGTTGCGTGCCATTGATCCGGAGTTCGTACCACTCGGATTTTCGGCCGAAGTCGCCTTCGATCAAATCGGACGCGGTGTGCGTCGTCTGACGCCATCGTTCGCGCAGGGCTGGCTCGATCAATTGGGCGTGATCGCGGCCAATGTCGATCCGTTCGACGCCGACACATATCGCGGTATCTGGTTTCTCATCAGCTATACGGTGCAGAGTTACGTGGACACTGCCAAACGACGGGCTGCCGGTGATTTCGAGACGGACGAATGGGGATTTGATCCGGAGTTTAACGACGCGGTGCGCCCATTGGTCGACTTTCTCTACACGCGTTACTGGCGTGTCACGACATTGGGTATCGAACACGTTCCCAACGACGGTGAAGCGGCAATCCTGGTCGCCAATCATTCCGGCCAACTGCCGTTTGACGCCGCTATGATTGCCACAGCAGTTGCCAAAGAACATTTCGACGAGCGCATGGTGCGTCCTCTGTATGCATCGCGGCTTGCACATGTGCCTGTTCTGGCGTCGCTGCTCAATAAAACCGGGTATGCCAGCGATTCGGCCGAAAATGCCGCTGCCTTACTCGAACAAGGTCACTTAATTGCCGTCTTCCCCGAAGGATTGCGCGGTTCCGGCAAACTCTTCTGGGATCGCTACCAGATGACGCCGTTCCGCAACGACGACTTTGTCAGACTGGCTTTGCGGCACGCTGCGCCGATCATCCCCGTTGCCGTTGTTGGCGGTGAGGAAACCTATGTCGCCGTCCACAACGCCCGTTCTATTGCCGAATGGCTGCGTATTCCTTATTTTCCCATTACGCTGCGGTTTCCGTGGCTGGGATTGTTGGCTGCTGTGCCATACCCAACCAAATGGACGATTGAGTTTGGTGAACCGTTGTCAGTGAGCAGCTTTGAAACGGATTCGGCCGAAAATGACGACATTGTCGCCCAACTAGCCAAAAAGACGCATCACACGATTCAGACCATGCTCAATGAGCGCGTTGCCCGCCGCGACGCCATCTTTCGTTAATTGTAACCAGAAACCGGGTTTCTTGGAGAAACCCGGTTTCTAAGATCGTGGCGATGCCAACCGTTACCCAGTTTCCCGATGACGACGTGCTCAGCCACTACGCCGCCAAACAGATTGTCACCATTGCGCAAGCTGCCGTTGAACAACGTGGGCGCTTTCTCATCGCGCTTTCCGGCGGTGGCACACCGCAAAGACTCTACGAATTACTGGCGACCAAACCGTACGCTACGCAAATGCCGTGGCAGCAAGTTCATTTTCTCTGGGGCGACGAACGTCTGGTGCCACCAAATGCTTCAGGGAGCAATTACCGGCAAGTCCACGACACCATTTTGACACATATTGCTGTGCCGGACAGCCACATCCATCGCATCAAAGGCGAACTGGAACCGAATGCGGCAACAAATGACTACAAACGTCGACTGGCAGCGCTGGCAGAACCGGGGCGCATGTGGCCGCAGCTCGATGTGGCGCTGCTGGGCATGGGCAGTGACGGGCACACGGCTTCGCTTTTTCCGGGCAGTGATCCGGCCGATGGTGCCACGCAGCCGGTGCTGGCAATAACGGCTGACTACGAGAACCGTCCGTCGAGGCGTGTGACGTTGACGCAAGCCGTCTTCAACGACGCGCACCACGTGCTTTTTCTGGTGACAGGAGCCAATAAGGCCGATGCGCTGCAACGCGTACTCAACGGGCCGGATGATCCGGTCAACCTGCCGGCACAACGCATTCGGCCGAAAAACGGTACAATCACATGGCTGATCGACGAATCAGCCGGGAGAGCGTTATGACTATCGAATTTGGACGCGACACGTGTAATGAACTGGTTTCGGCCGAAAACCGGGAATGGCTTGTCACCAACGGCATCGGCGGCTTCGCTATGGGAACCGTCTCCGACATCCTTAGTCGACGCTACCACGGGCTGCTCATCGCCGCGCTCAAGCCGCCGCTGGGGCGCACGCTGCTCGTCACCAAGCTCGAAGCCACTGCCGGGTACGGAGGGCAGCGCTACCCAGTATTTGCCAATCGCTGGGGGCCAGACATCGTCTCACCCAACGGCTATGCGCACATCGAACAATTCCGCCTCGAAGGGTCAACACCCGTCTGGACATACACCTTTGCCGACGCCGTACTCGAAAAACGCATCTGGATGCAGGCCGGCGCAAATACAACTTACGTACGCTACAACTTTGTGCGCGGTAGTGGGCCATTGGCACTCGTCCTCGACGCGCTCGTCAACCATCGCGACTATCACAGCCACACAGAGGCTGCCACTGCCCACTTGGCCGTCACACCAGTCGATGGCGGATTACAACTCACCGGTGCTGTCGGCATGGCACCCTATTACGTCTACAGCGATCGCGGATCGGTACAACCGCGCTACATCTGGCAAAAGAAATTCTACGCCGCTATCGAACATTACCGGCACACGGGTGACCATGACGATAATTTACTCGCCGGCACATTTTCGGCCGTTCTCGAACCGGGCGAATCGCTGACATTGGTTGCAACAACCGACGCTGCGCCCGATCTGGACGGCCAGACAGCCTACGAAGTACGCCGGTCATTGGATGATGCCCTGCTCTCTGCCGGAGACGATCTACCCGACAAGACGGCGGCCATTGATCAATTGGTGTTGGCAGCCGACCAGTTTATCGTCAAGCGCACGACACCCGCCGGTGACGGACACACCATCATTGCCGGTTATCCATGGTTTAGTGATTGGGGCCGCGATACCATGATCGCCCTGCCAGGCCTGACATTGCATACAGGTCGCTCCCACGTCGCCCGCAGCATTTTGCAGACGTTTGCGCACTATGTCGACAAAGGCATGTTGCCCAACCGGTTCCCGGACGAAGGTGAGCAACCGGAATATAATACAATCGACGCGACTTTGTGGTATTTTGAAGCCATTCGCGCGTATTATGCACAAACTGGCGATGGGGCGCTGATCAAAGAGCTGTTCATCGTACTCGACGACATTATTGATTGGCATTTGAAGGGTACGCGCTATAACATCAAAGCTGATTCGGCCGATGGTCTGATTTACGGTGGCTCACCCGGCGTACAATTGACATGGATGGACGCCAAAGTCGACTTGTGGGTCGTGACGCCGCGCATCGGCAAACCAGTTGAGATCAGTGCCCTCTGGTACAATGCGCTGCGCATCATGTGCGATTTCGCCCAGATTGCCGGTCTCAGCGCAAGCAAATACGAACAATTGGCCGATCTCGTGCAAACCCATTTCAACAAATTCTGGAATGCGGCGAAAGGATATTGCTTTGACGTCATTGACGGGCCTGACGGGAACGATGATGCACTTCGGCCGAATCAACTCTTTGCCGTCTCACTGCCTTACTCACCGCTGACACCAGCGCAACAGAAAGCAGTCGTCGATACGTGTACGCACCATTTGCTGACCCCCCACGGCTTGCGCAGCCTGTCTCCCGAGCACCCTGATTACGTCGGCGTGTACGGCGGCAGTCGTATAACCCGTGACGGTGCTTACCATCAAGGCACGACATGGGGTTGGTTGATCGGGCCTTACGTCGCTGCCCATCTGCGCGTCTACCACGACGCACAACGAGCGGGTTCATTTCTTCAGCCGTTGCTGCGCCACCTGAACGGCCACTGCGTCGGCAGTCTGAGTGAAATCTTCGACGGCGATGCACCGTTCACGCCACGCGGCTGTAATGCTCAGGCCTGGACGGTTGCCGAACTGTTGCGCTGTTGGGCATTAACCACCCCGACGACGTAAGTTCAACCAACCTTCACTGCATCTGAAGAATGGAACATCAAAGTTAATAGCCAACAGCTAAACGCTTCCCAAAGGAGAATACAATGGAACTCGGCATGATCGGTCTGGGAAAAATGGGCGCGAATATGACGCAGCGCTTGCTAAACGGTGGTCATCGCGTCGTGGTGTCGGATTTGAGTGTAGAGGCGGTGCAATCGGCCGAATCCCACGGCGCAATCGGAGCCGCATCAATCAGCGAATTGGTCGACAAGCTGTCGGCGCCGCGCACTGTCTGGGTGATGGTTCCGGCAGGCAAACCTACCGACGGCGTCCTCGTCACACTCGGCGACCTGCTGGAACCGGGTGACATCGTCATTGACGGTGGCAACAGCAACTACAAAAATACTATCCAGCGCGGTGATACATTGGCCGATAAAGGCATCTATATGGTTGATGTCGGCACAAGCGGCGGCGTATGGGGGTTGGCTGAAGGGTACAGCATGATGGTTGGCGGCGCCGATGACGCCGTGGCACATATCCGTCCTGTATTGGAAACATTGGCACCGGCTGCCGACAAAGGCTGGGGACATGTCGGGCCACGCGGTTCCGGCCATTACACCAAAATGGTACACAACGGCATTGAATACGGCATGATGCAGGCATATGCCGAAGGGTTTGATATTTTGCGTGCCAAAACTGAGTTCGGACTCGATCTACATCAAATTGCTGAAATCTGGCGCTACGGCAGCGTGGTTCGCTCGTGGCTGCTCGATCTGACGGCGCTTGCGCTGGCCGACGACCAGGAGTTGAGCGGCATTGAAGGGTTTGTGCCAGATAGTGGCGAAGGACGCTGGACGGTATTCGATTCAATTGATCTGAGTGTCCCTGCGCCAGTGATTACATTGGCGCTGCAAATGCGTTTTGCCAGCCGAGACGACACGCAATATTGGGCAAAATTGCTCGCCGCCATGCGCAACCAATTCGGCGGCCATGCGGTGAAGAAGGCAGAGGAATAATGAGTGACAGTAAATCGACTTCGGTTGTGATTTTCGGCGCATCGGGTGACCTGACCTGGCGCAAATTGATTCCAGGTTTGTACAATCTGCACGTGAAAGAGCGCCTGCCGGCCAACTTTCGCGTGGTCGGATCATCACGGCGAGCATATAGTTCGGCCGAATTTCGTGCAAAACTCCGCACTGGCTTGCAACAATTTACACCGGATACCTTCGATCCGGCGATTTGGGACACCTTCGCGCCGACTATTCACTACATTCCCGGCAACTTAAACGAGCCGGATATTTATCGCGCTATCGACGATTTTCTGAAGCAACAGGAAGGCGATGTCGCCAACCGACTCTATTATCTCGCCGTTGCGCCGCGCTTTTTTGCCGAAACCATTGCTCACCTGGGAGCATCGGGCATGGTACACGAAAAATCCGGCTGGCGACGCGTTGTCATCGAGAAACCGTTCGGACATGATCTTAAATCGGCCGAAGCCCTCAACGATGCCATTCACGCCGAACTGGACGAATCGCAAATCTACCGCATCGACCACTATCTGGCGAAAGAGACCGTGCAGAATATTCTCGTGTTCCGCTTCGGCAATACTATTTTTGAACCGCTGTGGAATCGCAATTACGTCGAAAGTGTGCAGATTACGGCAGCAGAATCGGTCGATGTCGGTCGGCGTGCAGGCTACTACGATAAAGCCGGCGTGCTGCGCGACATGTTTCAGAATCACTTGTTACAATTGTTGAGTCTGGTGGCGATGGAACCACCGAGTTCGTTTGAGGCGAATGCGATTCGCAATGAAAAAAGCAAGGTGTTTGCCGCGATTCGGCCGATAAACGGCGACAACCTCACCGCCAACACCGTCCTGGCTCAATACGACGGCTACCTCGATAGTGAAGATGTCACACCGAACTCGAAAACGCCGACTTTTGCTGCGCTCCGCCTCTACATCGACAATTGGCGTTGGCAAGGTGTGCCATTTTACCTGCGCTCCGGCAAAGCACTGGCGGACAAGAGCACAGAAATCGCTGTTCAGTTCAAGTGCCCACCACACAATATGTTCCCTTTGCCGGAACCGTATACGCCCAGACCCAACTTACTCTCCATTTGCGTGCAGCCCGACGAAGGGATTCATCTGCGCTTTGAAGCCAAACAGCCGGGGACTGCAGCCACGATGAAGTCGGTCGACATGGAATTTCACTATGCTGACTCGTTTGGCAACGCGCCGATACCGGAAGCATACGAAAAGCTGTTGCTCGAAGCACTTGAGGGCGATCCCACTCTGTTCACACGTGCGGACAATATCGAGCGGGCCTGGCGCATTATCGATCCCATTATCAACGGCTGGGAAGCTGACGATGGCCCACCTCTCGCCCACTATGAACCCGGATCATGGGGGCCGTCGGCTGCCGATGACCTGCTGGCCGGATCGGGTCACAATTGGGAACGGGGTTGTGGCAATCACGCGTAAAGAACGTGTGGTTTGTCTTGTTGTTTAATTACCAGTATGATCCCCGACAATTATTCAGTCCTTTAGAGGCAATGGCGTACTATGACGGTTTTTCAAAACTCAGATGATTTTTACGATTGTTTGCAAGAGACGTTTACACGGGTAACGGCTAAAAATCCGGCGTCGTTTCATACATTGGAGAAAATGAAGCTGACGGTACTCATCGCGACGACAGACCCGGATGCTTATATCTATGTCGACGGCAAGCAAACGCCAGCCAAAATTACGCTGGGAAAAACATCCAATTCGGCCGAATTGCATATAACCGGCACAACAGACGCCTTGCACCTCGTATTGTTGGGAACATTGGGAATTGTGGATTCGATGAAGTCAAAACAACTCGTCGTACAGGGGTCGATCTTCAAAGCCGTTTCCCTAGCCGACTTTTTCCACGCTGGACAAGACACTTACCCCGACGTATTGCGCGAAAAAGGGTACCTTTAACCTACGGGCAGCTCGTTGTGACCCATCACCGGTCATGATTCGGCTTCCATCTGATCCAGAACGACTTCCAGATCATCTAACGCCCGGTTGAGCATACGCTTACCGTTGCGCCGGTGACCTTGCGGTGCCATCTCCAAAATCTCGCGCACCGTTTCCGCATCGTCGCCTGCCTGCTCCATTTTTGCAAGCTGGGGAATGACGCGACTACGGCTGATCTTGAACTGATTGCGAGCCAGTACGTCTCTGTAATAATTGTATTCAGACGCCAATTCAATCGTGACTGACTCGTAGCCGTGTTGTGCGATACGCATCCGCGAAGACAAACGCATCACATTTGAGCCCAGCATGACGACATCATCCGGCTGCGGTTCAATCAAAATAATGTCCACGTTGGGGTGGCGTCGACGCAGATTCTTGACGTGATAATGCAATCCGGCGTGCATCATAATGCGCATGATCTGATTGGCGACAGCCTGCATCCCGTTTGCGCTCGGTGGTGTCGGATCGCCATCTTCGTAGCGGCGCGTGTGATCGATGGGCGTCAATGGATTGATGCAGACCACCAATTCGGCACCACGCTCAATTGCCAGGTCGAGACTGGCATTGCCGCGTAAACCGCCGTCGACATATTCGCGGTCACCAATGCGCACAGGTTTGTAAAACAACGGAATGGCTGCTGACGCCGAAACGGCTCGTGGAATGGTGGTATCGCGATAGCCGGGGCCAAAAACGGCGCGGTCGCCGGTGTCGAGTTCGGTGGCGATGATGAACAGTTCTTTTGATAATCGGCCGAAATCGGCCGACCCGCCAGCACTGGTCATCACATCACACATGTACTGCTCCAATGACGCGACATCATAAACCGCCGAAGGCAACGCATCGAGCACAAACCACGCCAGATCGAGCAAATTGATGTCGGTAGGATGGGTTGCATAGTGCAGAAGCGCATCCCACATCGCGCGCGGCAAAGCCAGACCGCGGTTGCGAAATTCGCTCATGTTGACGCTAAACAAATCACGCCGCTTTATCGGCCGAATAAACGGATGGGTGCCATCCAGCGATTGCAGCATTTCCTGAGGTGTGATTCCGTTGGCAAGGCCGGCGGCGACAATGGCGCCCGCACTGGTGCCGACAAAAATATCGAAATCATTGACAGTATAGTCATCGAGGAGATCGTTGATCGCCCGCAATGCGCCCATTTCATAGACGGCACCGGTAAGACCGCCGCCGGCGAGAACTAGCGCCGTCTTACTGCGTGGATAATCATTGGCGTGGTCATGATATGTTTGTGACAATGTGGCGTCCCTGCAATCCGAGCCGATCAAGGGATAACTCGGTGATGTGTTTCGGCCGATAATGGTTGCGTCAAATACTATCAGCACGATCCCTCCACGTCAACTTGGGAAAGTGCGCCCCATATGCTATCTTTGACGCCACCTTTCAACGCAAATTCACTTGGGGAAAACGGCAATGACATACGAATTCATGAGCAACGGATGGGCCAAAGCGTATCAGGACATACTCAATCACTCCGCTGCGTATCGCGACGCCGCTGCCAATTGGGAAGGCGATTTCTACTTCGTCTGTTTGCCACTTGAGACTACATCCACACCGCTTTGCGCCTATCTCGATTTGTGGCATGGCGAATGTCGGGAAGCAGCACACGTGACAGATCAAGCGGTGCGAAAACCGGAATTTGTCATCAGCGCCACCTTGCCCGTGTGGCAAGATGTCTTGAGCGGCAAGCTCGACCCGATCAAGGGGCTGATGTCGCGGCAGCTCAAACTGCAAGGCAACATGATTAAGGTGCTCAAAGCGCCCAAAGCCGCTGTCGAAATGGTCAATTGCGCCATGTTGGTCGATACGACATGGCCGGCACGATGAAATGACTGTTACCTGAATCGCTAGCGGCACAAAAAAACTGCCGCATTCAAAAGCACGACGGCAGTTTGTAATTAGTTTGCTGGACGATGATAAGCGCACCGAAAAGGCGTTCCGGCTTATTCTTCGATATAGGGACGTATTCCCCGGTATACCTGACCTCGGCCGAATGTTTGAAAAATAACATCTGGTAACCGTTTGACCGCATCGGCAATTTCTATAGCACTCATCGGCCGATTACCATTTGCCAAAAGCACTGAAAAAACAGCGTCCACAAGCGATGCGCGCTGCAAATAATTGTCCGGCAATTGTTGAAAATAGCGCTGCAATGCAAACTCAAACTGGCTGACCTGCCGCACTTCTCCGGTATGCGGATCGATTGTG
>JAMLHW010000018.1 GCA_023954475.1 Anaerolineae bacterium | reverse complement strand
GGAAAAAGCAACCGAAATGGTTAGCGAGTTACGCGGTATGCGAATTGATATGCAAAACACAATGATTCAGTTGATTGAATCTGTATCGGAAAACCCGAAGCTATTAAGCCCAAGTGATGACGTATCTTCCTCTAGCACAAACTTCACACTTCATAACTTACCACAACCGGATTATGTCAAATTTGTGGGTCGGGAATCTCAATTGCTTCTAATTCGAGAGTTGCTGAAACCTGATAACCGGGTTTGGACTGTGGTTATTGATGGGATTGGGGGGATAGGTAAAACTGCCCTAGCATTGGAGATCGCACATCAATATCTAAATAGGAAATTTGCGTTTCCTGAGCAAGAAAGGTTTGAGGCAATTGTATGGACATCGGCGAAAAATAAGATGCTGACTGCTGATGGGATTTCTCCCCGATACCAATCAACGCAAACCCTTCAAGACATTTATAGGGCAATATCAATTACCCTTGAAGCTGATGACATTGTTACGAAAGATTTGAAAACGCAACATTTACTCATACGGCGATTGTTGGCAAGAAGGCGCACTTTGTTGATTATCGATAATCTGGAAACACTAGAAGACGAAAGCGTACTGTCTTTCTTAAGAGACTTGCCTGCACCATCAAAATGCTTGGTCACATCACGCCAGCGAATAGATATTGCTTACGCAATACGTTTAGTTGGAATGACAGAAGACGACGCAGAAATTTACATCCGGGATCAAGCCACTCAACGGAACGTAAAGCTTTCAGACAACCAGATTAACTTGCTTTACAGACGTACTGGTGGTATTCCCCTGGCAATTTCGTGGAGCATTGCACAGATTCACTTCGGATACGAAGTTGATTCTGTGCTATTCAAGCTTGGGAACGCAACAGGCGACATTGCTCAGTATTGTTTCAGCAGTTCGTTGAACGCAATAAGACGAACGGAAGCCTTCACCATCTTGCTTGTAATATCACTTGTTCCATCCTATTCATACTTGAATCGTAGCAAGATTGGCCAAATCACGGGCCTTTCAGATTCGGACCGTGACGAAGGGCTTGTGATATTAGAAAGGCTGTCTTTGATAAATCGCGAGAAAGATCGATTCAGTGTACTCGATCTGGTTCGTGAGTTTACTGTTTCCGAGTTTGTATCATTAGACGGCGACACTGGACAGAAGCTAATCCTACGGCTGGCTCAAGTTGACGACATAGCTGGTGCATACGCATTGGAAATTGCAAAGCCCTTCATGACAAGTGAAACACACCATGAACTCGCAAAGCAAATCACAGAGATATTAATTGATGAAATGTACAAAATGATACAGTATCCAGACGATTACTACATGTCAATGTACGTGAACCCATTTGAAAAACTAGCCACACCTTCAGCCATTGCAACTCTACGAGGAATTGTAGGCGGGTTGTTTCAATTGGGGTGGGGCTCATCGAATATCGAATGGGCTGAACAAGAAGCATTGCGAGCTTTATGTAGATTAGGTGATATTGATTTTGTTATTCTGTTTTATGCTGAGGGCTTGCCGTATACAGGATATCTAAAACATGAGGATGTAGTTTCGTCGTTGCTCCAATATACAAACATTGACACAGTTATTAAGACGATTGATTCAAAGTTGCAAGAGGAAAACTCCGAGCAAGTGAAACAGGGCTTGATGGATCTAAAGCAGAAATTGGCAACTACAAAGTGAATCGAATTGCCGCCTAACAGGGCTTTCACCTGACCTATCGGCAGGTGAAGCAGGCGTTCGGCGGGCTAACTCAACAAAACCTTCTACGCGAAAAGATGCCCGCCGAACAAAAGCTTAAAGCTGACGCTGGCAAACGCGCAGCTTAAGCAATCAACGGCGGACAAATGCAAATGGTGATTGGTTTGAGTCTGAATCATCAGAGAACAGGAAGCAAATATGGGATATTATGTAAGTTCAGTTTTCTCTATATCTCCAAATGATAAACATAGCTATTTTATTTATGTTGTTCCCGGCCATAACTTTGAAACGGATTGGATCGACACATGGATGCAGCAACAATTTGTTCGAGTTGCAAATCGAATTGGACCAGGTGGCGTAATCGTTGCACCAACACCAAAGCACAATGAACGTTATTTGGAAAGTGTACTCGATGTTACAGGAGGCGGTTGTTTTTTTTCGTGTGCTTACCCTCAATTAGTTCATGGCACATCTGATGGTAGCGATATGTACGAGCATTGGCCAGAAGGTCAAGATTTTAGAATGCTCCATAGTGGACGACCCTTCCTGATATTTTCTGATACCCCCATTCAAGCAAAGGATGAATCAAATACTGCAATCATAATAGATCTTGGTGCTTACCCAAATGAAAAGGCATTAGGGCAAGTAATTGATGTTTTACTCTCAATAATGCAAACGGGAGACTTTACACTATTGGAGAATCTGCCAAATCCTCACCCAGACTTTGAACCAAGAGCAAATGAAAAAGAAATGCAGTATCTAGATGCGCTTGAATTGAAGCCAAATGTTTTTGGTGTTGGCATTAACTTCAATTATCTTCTTAGAAAAATCGCTACTTCTTTCGCAGAAAGGCGATCCTGAAAACGAATTCACGATTTACATGTTTAAAGATTGCCGCCGAACAGAGCTTGCAGCTGACGCGCCAAAGGAAACGGGCACGTAGCTTAAGCAACTAAATGGGCGGACGTAACTCAGAAATAAACACACATGTGTGTGGTCTATATTCATGATCAGAAAGGCAAAGAGAAGTACTCACAAAGCACTACAGCGCATTCGCACCGGCTCCACGCTTCAAAACACAATAATCTTGTGGCATAATACAGTATAAGTTTCAAGCAATTGCATGAGGTGTAAAATGCAAGTCACAACTTACGAGGGTATTGTCGAAAACGGTCAAATACGATTAAAAACAAACGTTAGTTTGCCTAACAAAACCAAAGTGTACGTAATCATTCCAGAGTTAGAAAATCAAAAAACTGTTCGCGTTGTCAGCCCTCGTCTTGTGCATCCGGAACAGGCAATTGATTTCAAGAAAGAGGTCATTGAGGAAGCACCGAATGACGACGTATAGTGCTGATTTATTCGATCCTCCTGCGCCTCTTGCCTAAGTTACTCTCCGAAACTCTCAAAATGATGACTCTGTAGCAAATGTACCAATGCTGTTAGATTCTGGTGCTGATGTCACCTTATTACCCTCTGCATTTGTCAACCAGCTTGGCGTAGCTCCAGAAGCGGATACGATTTATGAGCTAATGGCATTTGACGGAAATGTCAGCCTAGCCTCAGCTGTTCAGCTAGAGATGCTTTTCTTAAACAAAACGTTTAGAGGTCGCTTTTTGGTCCTTGATGAAGGGTGGGGCGTGATTGGAAGGGATGTTCTAAATCACTTAACTTTGCTGTTGGATGGCCCAAATCTAAGCTGGGATGAGCAAAAGCGTGTGCGCTAGTTAATGGCACTACCGAAGCCGCCTATCGGGCTTGCACCTGACTTAGCGGCAGGTGAAGTTGGCGTTAGGGCGGACTGCTCACAGGAGAATCATTTTGCATGGTAGGAATTGATATACGTTTTATCGAAGCAGATATTGAAAGCTGTTCAACTTTCATTGAGGAATACAAGCAACACATATCAATACCGTATGATGATTTTCTTGAGGACATAATCATCGCGTCACAGTTTTCCTTAATCGATATAGCGTCTCAAACGTGCGGCTTCTTGGGAATAAATAACAGCCACCTGACGATTCTATACATTGACGACATCTATTTTTCTCAAGGGATCAGGATATTTGAGAAGATAAAAAATACTTTCGAACTCAAGGACGCGTTCATTCCGACTACCGACATCGCTGCACTCTCAATTATTCTGGAAAATTATCAAGAAATAAAAATTCAGGCATTGCATTTTTCAGATACGGCCCGATCTGTCAGACCGGCAGAATTCGGAAAGGAATACTTTAGATTGGCAACGCTGGCAGACCTGGACGAAATTCAAGGCTTCGCAGAGGATTTCCTCGATAATTATGAGGATGTAATTGAAAAGAAAGCGCTGTATGTTCTCGAAAAAGAAAAAGAGTTACTGGGAATTGGCATTGTGGTCAGAAACAAGATCATGGAAAACTGTATGAGCATTGGCGTACTCACCAAAGCAAGCAAGAGAAAACTCGGTGTTGGCAGATCAATTATCTTGCACTTGAAGCGTATCGTCTATGAAATGGGATTAACGCCTGTGGCCGGCTGCTGGTATTACAACGCAGAGTCGCGCTTAACCCTTGAAAGCGCCGGCTACATAACGAAATCAAAACTACTGCGCGTAATTTTCTAAGCAAGGACAACCGTGAGAGCAGCGCAGATGTGCTTGCGATAAATGCGAGCTTACAACGCGTGCACTTTACGCCAGGGATTCTGTTCCGTCTTCCCGGTCTTTAGCCTTTATCTTCTCCGGACGGCTCTGCTGTTGCCGTCCCGGCGCAGGTAACGCAAGTCGTTAGCAAAGATGATCCCAATGCTCCAACTGCTTGACAAAACCGGTGCAGTATAACTAGACTGACCACTATAGAGCATCACAACGTTTTTAGCAGTAGTTATCGAATAGGAGCGTATGTAAATGACATCTACAGCAATCATGACAATGACAAAAATGATGGAGATGTTACCTGAAACAGCACAAGATCAGGCGCTGGAGTATTTGCGGAACTACATTGTGGAAATGCAGTCAGAGCAGAGATGGGACAAGTTGTTTAGCCAGACACAAGAGCAACTGATGGCAGCGGCCAGGCAGGCGCGTAAAGAAATTGCTGAGGGTAGAGCGAAGCCAATGGATTTTGATCGCCTATGAATTCTGCAACTTTGCCTTCATTTTGGAAAGCCTACGGTGCGCTTGATGAACAAACACGACGTAGAGCGCAGCAAGCCTATCAGCTGTGGGCGGACAATCCTTTTCATCCTTCGCTACATTTCAAGTGCATCAACAGCCAAGAGAACATCTGGTCAGCAAGAGTTTCGCTAGCTGTTCGTGCCGTCGGTGTCATGGATAATAATACCGTAACCTGGTTCTGGATTGGCAACCACGACGAATACGAAAGGTTCTTTGGATAGGCTTTGTCAGTTATGTTCCTCCTTACCGAAAATCGACTATTTCCGTATACTGATACAGAGTTGGCAGCCGACGCGAAGCGCGGCTAAAGTGGGTGTTGGGGCCAGTGAAGAAGGATGTACATTTAACCAACTTTTTGCAGATGCCTTTGATTGGTCTGCTAATCGCTTCAGTCAACTTTGATTTTTTCGTTTGCATCGTCTGCGAGCCGATGCCATCAAAAACAGGAGATAGCACATGAATTGGGATGATGACAATACGATATACACTGTTGTAATCAATCACGAAGAACAGTACTCGATTTGGCCTGTAGACCGCGACCTTGCTTTGGGTTGGCAGGAAGCTGGAAAAACGGGTACGAAAGATGAGTGCCTGGCGTACATTGAAGAAGTCTGGACCGATATGCGTCCGTTAAGTCTGAGGCTAAAAATGGAAGAGGATGCAAAGCGGGCTTCTGATGAGTAAACGGAAGCAGGTAAGTGCCTTTTTCCGAACCATCTTGCCCAAAGCATAAACAATACCGTACTGGATCGCTTTCACTGTATGCGCCCAAATCTCGATCACATCGCCATTGTCACCCATTCCCTGCGGGATACAGTTGCGCAGTTCCCGTCCGCATTTATCCGGCACGCCATCGAGGTACACGAAAGCGAAGGCACGCAAGAGCAATATCTCACGCTGCCCCGTTCTGAAAGCCCGTCTGTTCTCGTTATGGAACCTGTAGGTGACGGCCCGTATGCCCGTGCGTTGGCACAGCGTGGCCCCGGCCTGCATCATCTCGGCTGCGTAGCCGCCGATCTCGATCCGGCGATCGATTATCTCGCTGAGTTTGGTCTCCTGCTCCATCCGATTTCGTTACGGACCTACGCGCAGCACGTCGTATGGCTATGTCGACCGGGAGTGCCGTTCTTGCTTGAACTTTATACAGCGACGGACTCAGGTACCGTTCAATATGCACCAACTGTGCTTGAGCTACCGTGCCCTATCAGGCACGATCATGTCGGCGAATTGATCGCCGGTTGCTCGATTCGTCCCTCTGTGGATAATCGACTGCACATTGTGATGGGCGACATTGCGCTTGATTTGAACTTTGCCGAATAGTGCTGAGCCGTTGTCATGCCCTCGGCCGAATACCATCCACAGGCACCGTCGCCATATCAATGGGCCAACATCAGGCGCACAGTAGCAGGTATGTTCACGCGTTGGACACTTCATCACGGAGCACAAACATGGTGCAGCAGACAAAATCATCATCCATGCAAGAAACAGCGCCGGAGAAAAATACGCTTTTCGGCCGACAGAGCAAGTTGTGGCTGTACACGAATTTTGACTGCAACCTCACGTGTCGTTACTGTGTGGCTGAGTCATCACCCACCACACCCCGCCGTGCGCTGGGGCTGGATAATGTGCAGCGTTTGGTGGACGAAGCCGTCGAGCTGGGCTTTCAGAAGGTCTTTTTCACCGGCGGCGAGCCATTTATCCTGAACGACATCTACGAGATGCTGGCTTACGCTTCAAGCCGCATGAAGACGACCGTTCTGACCAACGCGATGCTGTTGCGCAGCAAGCGATTGGAAAAACTGTGTGCCGTCGCCAACGAAAACTTGAGTGTCCAGGTCAGTTTGGACGGCGGCAGTGCTGAGCCGCATGATGCGTATCGGGGCGAGGGAAGTTGGATCAAGACGGTGGAAGGGATCAGGCGGCTTCAGGCTGCAGGATTTCACGTGTCGATCAGTTCGACGGAGACACCGGCGAACAGTGATTATCTGGATGAACTGCATGCGTTTCGACGGAGCTTAGGCATTGCTGACGACGATCACTTTGTGCGGCCGTTGGCCAGGCGCGGTTTCTCGCAGGAGGGGATGGACGTCGGTATGGATACCCTGGTTCCTGAGGTGACAGTGACCGTTGACGGCATTTACTGGCATCCGTTGGTCTCCCCCAGTGACGCCGATATGATGGTGAGCACACAGATTGCCTCATTGGCTGAAGCGGTGCACTGTATCGAACGGCATCTCACCGCCGTTGCCGCAGAAGCCGGTTCGAAGCGCACTGAGTTTACCTGAGGCAAGTAGCTGTCGGACTCCCGTGTGGAGTCGAGATTACCGTCTCTTACTTGGTTTTTGTTCCAAACGCTTGTAAAGTGCCGTTCTTGTGACACGCCAACACGACCGGGAAGCAACACAGTCTGTCTATGATCGGGTAGCGCGAATCTGTGCGGCCGGTTCGGCCGATCCGGCCCTGGCTGCGCGTTTTTCGGCCGAAATCCAACCCGGCGAACTGCGCAAAATGAAAAAGTTCCGCTTTCAGTTGCTGGCGCGTTGGCTGACGACCCATTTTGAGCCGTGCCGCGTGGCGGACATCGGCGGTGGCAAAGGGTTGTTTGCCTATTTGCTGCAGCGCAGAGGTTGGCAAGCGACCGTCATTGACCCGGTACGCCAGGATTTACCCGATAAGTTCAAGGATTTTGCGCTCAACCGACGGGTGAAAATTGCTTCGGCCGAACGGGTTCCGCATATGGATCGCCCCTTCGATCCCAGCCTGGGGCGCTATTTCGATCTGTTGGTCGGTATGCATGCGCACGGCAGCAACGCAATGGTGATCGACGCAGCCGCCACCTTTGGCTGCGGCTTTGTCCTGTTTCCGTGTTGTGTGATTGATGAACCGTTTTATCCGGTGATTGGTGTCGATTGGCTGGAATGTGTTGCCGATTATGCCGTGTACAAGGGGCACGCGGTGTATCCGTTTCGCATCAATTTCAAAGGGCAAAATATCGGATTGGTCGCGCCGGGTCGTTGTGAATTGGTAGAACTCGGCCGAACAAATGTACCAGCGTACTGACGCGATTGGATTCGGCCGAAATCACGACATGATCATCCCGGCCTGCACCTACTGCGCAGGCATCGCAGGTGCAGCAACGACATTGTTGCCATATTCATTGGGAAAATAGCTGGAGCGATAAGCCGTCCCCAGCGTATTCTCCAAACGAATGGTGAGATTGGCATTGTTGCGCATCGCTTGCGGAATATCCAGGCGAATGGTCAGTGACCCGTCGTCATTGGGAATGTACGCACCCACATCTGCCCATCCAAGTCCAGGCTCAGTTGTTGCGTCACCTAGTTGGGCAGTAACCGTCCTTCCCGGTAAGAAATACGATGGCGGGACGAAGACGAAAACGGATACCCCTTTTTCAACACATTTGACTTGAATTACGGTTGTGCTGCCGGCTCTTGTGCTCTCTGTGCTGGGGTCGGCACCATCCGTGCTGGGATCGGCACCATCCGTGCTGGGGTCGGCACCATCCGTGCTGGGATCGGCACCATCCGTGCTGGGGTCGGCACCATCCGTGCTGGGATCAGCGCCATCTGTGCTGGGGTCAGCGCCATCCGTGCTGGGGTCAGCGCCATCCGTGCTGGGGTCAGCGCCATCCGTGCTGGGATCAGCACCGTCCGTACTGGGGTCAGCACCAGCCGTGAATGGCAGTGCTTCGTTCGGACCATAATACATGCCACTTGTACCAGCAACCTTATAATTTGCATCCAGTGTCCGACAGCCGACACCGTTGTTGAAGTCACGGTTCAGAAATTGATTGAATGCGTAAGCTGATACCGCAGAGGTGCCGCTCAGACTATCGATGCGGATATCGATCAATTCACTGTTTGCCGTTTGATCTGCCAGTTCCTGAGGAATACGGAGTTCAGCCGTTACCGTGCCGCTTGATCCTGAATTTAGGTTGGTGACGACTGTATAGCCGCTTTCCGCAGAGGCATTTTCGCCTAAAGAATTCCGTGCGCCCATGCGTACTTTGAAGAGTTGGTTGACGGGCAGGTTGGTGGCTCGTATGGTTACTGTACTGTCTTCGTTTACACCGACTATATGCAAACCGGGCATCTGTGCTTCTGCGTTCGTGTTCTGTGCAACTAATAAAAGGCACAGGAGCACACCAATCGCAAGAAGCAGCTTGCGACTTGCTATTTTGCCATAATCGTTCATTCGGTCTTCTCCATTTGAAATGCTTGCAGATGTGACTCAGTATAGGCTTCCCGTTGGCGTTCCCAAATCTTCAGTATCCGTTGACATGCGACGACGTTGTTGAGGAAGAACGCGCGCGTTGCAACATCTTCGATCTGCTCTGCACGTTCTAGGATCATGTCGCGTGTCAAACCCAATATGGTAGAGGCGCGTTCGTCGTTCGTGTTTTTGAGTACGTCATAACACGATACATACAGACGTAATGGGTCTTCAACCATACCAAATTCGTTTTCGATTTGGAAAATCGGTAACATGGGTTCGATGATTGCGTGTGCTTCGGCTCGATCTTCTTCTCTGTCAGAATAGCTCAGTGCAGCAGCGAGACCGATTAATGGTTCACGTGACAGGGCAACCTGTTTTAACTCAGTGCGTAAAATTGCGGCCTTTCTCAATATGTCACTGGCTTCTTCATACCGCTGTAAGCCTATCAGAGCGAATCCGAGGCCAACCAATGCACCACATTCATGATGACGGTCGCCGATCTCGCTTGCGATCCGACGCGCTTGGTTGTGAAGTTGATATGCCTCGTCGTAATCTCCAAGGTCAGTCGCTGTCCATCCCATGTTATTGAGCGTACTGCTTTCCGCGCTGCGAAAACCGATTTCAGATTGAATGCGTAGCGCTTCTTTGAACGCGTGACGAGCCTGCTCATAATGGCCCGTGCGCAAACGAGCATAACCGAGGTTGCCACGTGCCTGTGATTCACCCCGGCGTTCACCATAGGTGCGAAACAGTTTGTAGGCTTGCTCGAAGTGTTCGGCTGCCTGGTCGAGTTTGCCTTCATGCACGTCGATGACGCCGAGATTCAGGGTTGCACGTGTACGCGAACGTAGGCCGCCATATTGGTTGCAAAGATCGATTGCCTGCAAATAGTATTGTCGTGCGAGTTCAGCCTCGCCTTTGTAGTTGTGCACCACACCTAAATTGATCAGACAAGATATTTGCGTGGACTTCAGATCATGGGCAATACAAATATCGCGGGACGCTTCGAGATGGAGTTGTGCCTCGTTGTAATTGCCTGATCGGTTAAGCGCAGTGCCCCACGCGAGTTCTCCTTGCGCAAGGTTGTTGGGTGACTGTGCCCACTCAACGGCATCTTGTGCTGCGGTGATGGCTACATTTTTGTCACCTGTAATGTAGGCGAAACGCGAGCGCCGCGTGGCGATTTCAGAACGTCGCTCGCCATTATCGGTCGCGTCCAGTTCGTTTGCCAGGTGTTCGAGTTCCATCAGATCGAGAGCTTGAAGCTGATGATTGCCTTTGAGTGAGTAAATTGTCTCGCGCATGCCCAAAAGCTCAAAGCGACCGACATTGTCTTCAATGTCCAAATAGCTGAGTGCGCGGCTATAGTAATCCAGTGCCTCGTCGTTTGCAAATTGGGAGGCGGCGTTTATTCCGGCAAGGCGCAGGTAATGAAGGGCTTTGTCGACAATTTCGGCCGATTCGAAGTGGTGTGCCAATGCAACCGCAAATTGATCTGCCTGATCGCCATACAATGCTTCGAGCGCCAACCCGACATCTTCGTGCAGATAAGAGCGCTCGACATCATCAGTTGTTTCATAGAGATACAGTTGAATCAGATTGTGGCGAAAACGATAGCGAGACAGACGCTGGCGCCCGACACGATCAATACCCAGCGCATCTACCAGGCGATGCTGCTTGACAAGTAACCCGCTCAATTCGCTGACCAATTCACGCGCCGACAGATTGCGCACATTTGCCACCATTTCGGCTGTGAAAACTTGTCCTTCAATGCTGGCAATGATCAGGCTTTCTCTCAAACTGGAGTCGATGCGATCCAAACGCTCTTCGATCACAGCGTCTACACGAGGCGGTAAATCCGCCCAACTAAACGAAGGCCCCACAATCCATTGGCCGTTTGCGTTCCTTTCGAGATCGCCACGCTCTTGCAGATTGTGGATCAGCTCAATGGTGAACAATGGGTTGCCACCCGTGTGTGTGCACAAGGTGGCGCGAAACGAATCGTCCAGGCCGTTGTCGAATTCATCCAGATACGTATCGACAAAGCTGCGACTGGACTCGAGATTGGATTTGTCCAGATCGATCACGACATCACCAAAGTAGCGTTTGATCTCGGATAATACCTTGTCGAGTGGATGCCGTTCGTGGTTGCGACCGGCGACCACTTCATCGGGTCGTTGTGCCCCGATGACCAATATGTTGCTCCCCTCCAACCGGCGTGCCAGACGGAAAAGCAGCCCAATCGAAGCAGAATCAGCCCACTGCAAATCATCTAACATGATGATCAGTGGTGTGTTTTGGGCCAATGCTTTGAGGACATTGACATATTGTTCGTAGATCTGGTTTTGATCAATTCCTTCCTCAAACGATTTTCTTGATTGGGATAAATCCTCAACTTTCTGCACCCAACCCACTTTTTTGGCCATCGTGACACTGACCTGAGCGACCAGTTTTCCCCATGGTACGAATGTGCCTACCAGATCAGGGCCATGTTCAACGATGATCTGTGCGGATAGGCCGAGCATACGCTTCAGTCGCCCGGCGTTTTCAACCGTAATCAATCCTTGCTTTACCTTGGATTCGACATCACCTGTCAACAGATTGAGAATCTCGCGAAAAGGCAGGTAAGGATCGCCGACGCCTGTTTGAGCGTCGCACATGCCGCTGGCGATTACCAGATTCTCGTGTTTTTCCTGTGCAATACGCCCAAACGCGTTGAGCAGCGCTGTTTTGCCGCTCCCCGCCTCACCTGACAAAAAGATGACAGAGCCGTTTCCCTGCAGCGCCCGTTCAAGGTCTTCGTTGAGCAACTGCAATTCGGATTGACGGCCTACGAATAGTTTTTCTTCCTGCATATGTTATTCTCAATTGTTTGCCAAGAAGTCAGCGCAGCGCTTCCGAGACATTGTAGCCTGCGTTCGACAACGATGTGAGTACCAACGGTACAAAACAGTTACCAGGAGATCATCAACAAGCCCATATTATTCTTAACAAAGTGACGACAGGGAGATCTGTAATGCGCCTGGGTAATGTATGTTTGGTGTTGCAATCCAGAGTTCCTGAAATAGATTAATCTCAGCAGCTGACTACTCATAGCATAGTTTAAAGCTGACCGAAGGTCAACTATCTTTCGTGATGGAAGTGAGACCATTTCCAATTTGGTTTCTATGGATTGTTCGCAATTGCGCCGGGTGATGGCCGTCACGCGCCTATACAGGCTTGCAAAGTGCGGTAGAGTCAGTGTTAACCCGGTTCAATTACCTTTTTCGGCCGAAACGCAGTCCCAGCCAACTGATCACATACGCTATCAGTGCAAATGCGTACAGCCAATAAGCGCCAACGGCGTCGAAAATTGCGCCCGCTACCGGGCTGCCGACAATTTGGGCCAGGTTGCTCAGCGTAATGGTGAAAAGCGCCATCATCATCGCCAACTGACCCGGCGGGCTGTTGACTTTGATAGCATTGACAATGCCCACACTGTACAAGCTGTAACCCAGCCCCAGTACAACACGCATAGCCAGAATTGTCAGGATTGTTGGACTTACGAGTATGGCGATTACCCGCACCATGTAGAGCATCAAGGCAATTTGCAGGAGCGGCATTGCACCAATGCGTCTGGACAACCGGTCAGCCCAGAGCATACCGCCCAACTCCACGACGGCAGGAATGGTACTGGCCAGACCAATCAACGTGGCGCTGGCACCCAACTCATCGAGGTAGATTGGCTCAAACTGGAAGACGGCGATCCCGGCTACGCTGGCTAAACTGACAGCAACCGCCAGCCCGAGCAAACTGCGATTTTGCCTTAGCAACCGCGCTGTTTGTCGCCAATTCGGCCGAATTGTGTCGGTTTGGCTTTGATGACCGGGCGAGACTCTGGGCAAAAAGAAAAGGATCACAGCACTGGCGATCATACCGGCAGCATTACCGACAAAGCCGACAAACATGCCGTACAGTTCAATCAAGCGCCCGCTGAACGTGGTCACCAATGCCCAGCCCAGCGAACCGTATACCCGAATGCTGCCATAGCCCACGTTGGGTATGCGATTGGCAATGTCCAGCGCCAATGTATCTGACAACGGTACCTGGCCGGCACCTGCCAAGGTAATGAGCAAGGCGGTGGTGACGATGGGCCAGAATAGATTTTGCCGCCCGAGAATGAGCGTTAAAATCGCCGTCAGCAAAAATGAAATTTGCAGCAAACGGCGCACGCGACCCGATGCATCGCTCCAACGGCCCCAAAGTGGCGCGGCAACCAGAGCAGCCACGGCTTGCGTTGTGCCGATGATGCCGATCTCGGTGCCGCTCAATCCCTGCCGACGGTAAAATACCGAGAGGAACGGATAGAGAAACCCCCAACCACCGATGAGGACGAAGTAGTAGGCACGAATGAAGGTGAGATCATGCCTGGAAGATGTTTCGGCCGATGATACCATAAGGCTTCCAATAGTAAGCGCAGCGTATCGACTCAGTTGTACACGAAAACGGTGTAATATTCCACGCAAGCGTGTTTTTCTTCACGATGTAACAAAAAACACGACTGCGCAAGCCGATCAATACGCTTTTTGGTCGGGCAACGTTGCCGAAACCGCTTCACGATGACAAACGAACCATTCCCAATCAATTCCTGACCCATTTCCCGACGCTGACCGGTACCCATTCGCAGCCGATCAAGCCGTGCGCTATACTTGCAGACCCCTTCGGCTGTGAAAACGCCGGAGGGTTATGACAAAATCTGCAAAAAGGAATGTTGGGTCAACATCCGACTAACTGAACAAATTACTCATGTCGATTCCCTGTTCACTGGGCATTACAGCCTATAACGAAGAAAAAATAATCGGACAACTGCTGCAGCGCATCCTCGACCAACGACTGAACACGGTTGAACTGGTCGAAATTATTGTCGTCATCAGCGGTTGCACGGACAATACCGAAGCAATCGTGCGCGATGTGATGACACAGGATGCTCGCATTCAACTTTTTGTGCAAGAAAAACGCGAAGGTAAAGCGTCGGCCATCAATCTCTTCCTCAATCATGCGTCGACGGAAATTTGCTTGCTGTGCAGCGGTGACCTGTTGCCTGAGTACGATGTGGTTGAAAAGCTGGTTGCACCGCTGGCTGATCCGGAAGTGGGTATGACAAGCTGCCGACCTGAACCGGTCAATGATCCCGATGAGTTTATGGGGTTTGCCGCACACCTGCTGTGGGATTTGCACCATCAAATTAATCTGCATGGTTTCAAGGCGGGTGAAATGACGGCGTTCCGCAAGGTGTTTAAGCGTATTCCGTACCACACGGCGGTTGATGAGGCGAGTGTAGAGCCGGTGGTGCGCGGGCAAGGATACAAGGTGGTCTATGTACCGGATGCCGTCGTCTACAATAAGGGGCCGGAAACTTCGGCCGATTTCCTGCGACAAAGGCGACGGATCTATGCCGGGCATCTCGATTTGCAGCAGACCGTAGGCTATTCTGTGAGTACGATGAACGGCACGAAGATTCTGGGCTTGTTGCTGAAGAATCTGGATTATCGGCCGAAACAATTTGTCTGGACCTGGCGTGTGGTGGCGATGGAAGTGTACGGTCGCTGGCTCGGCAAGCGCGATTTCAAGAATAAACGCGACCATTCCGTCTGGGAAATTGCCGAATCGACTAAGCAGATGGATGAAACCGCGTCCGTTTCGGCCGAAGCAGCGAGGATACTCAAACAATGAGCGCATCCAAAGCATACTGCGACGCAGTCAAAGCCCAACTCAGTCCCTTCATGCCCGTCACATCGCGGGCGATGTTTGGCGGTTACGGCTTGTACAGTGACGGCGTCATATTCGCCCTCATCACCAGCGACGATGTGTTACATTTCAAAGTTGATGACAGCAATCGCGCCCTGTATGAAGATGCCGGTATGCAGCAATTTCACAACATGCCTTATTATCGAGTCGCGTCCGACTGGTACGACAATCCGGAAAAGCTATATGAACTCGCCCGGCAGTCTGTTGCAGTTTCGAAACGCGGCAAAAAGAAAAAGTAATCTTGGCCGGCAATCGGCTGCCGGCTATTAACTGATCGCTCTTCTGTAAGTCGGATTGGTAATCCGACAGGCGGATAAACAATCCGCCCTACAACTTGTTGCAGGTTGTTAGCTAATCGCTCTTCTGTAAATCGGATTGGTAATCCGATGGGCGGATAGACAATCCGCCCTACAACTTGTTGCGGGCTGTTAGGTGATCGCTTTTCTGTAAGTCGGATTGGTAATCCGACAGGCGGATAGCCTATCCGCCCTACAATTTGCTGCGGGCTGTTAGGTGATCGCTTTTCTGTAAGTCGGATTGGTAATCCGACAGGCGGATAAACAATCCACCCTACAAATTTCTTGATGATGCGCCGCAGGCGCTTGGTGTCTCCTGTATGAATTCAATGCTCGGCGTGCTTGCACGCATTCCCGCTTTTCAAATGTACCGGCGTCTGGGTTGGCCCAAAATGCTGCCGCTCAATATCACCCTCTCGCCATCGCCCAAATGCAATTCGCGCTGCCTGACATGCAATATCTGGATGAAACGCGAAAACGAATTGACGCTCGATGAATGGGACAAAACGCTGGCTTCGCTCGGTGAAGCGCCGTACTGGTTCACCATCAGCGGCGGTGAGCCGTTGATGTATCCGCATGTCGTTGAATTGGCAAAGCTAGCCTACAAACATTGCAAGCCGGGCATCATCAATATTCCGACTAACTCAATATTACGCTCAATTCCGGCACGCGTTGAAGAAATTGCAATATCCTGCCCTGACAGTCAGCTAATCATCAACCTGTCACTCGACGGTGTCGGTGAAAAACACGACTTCATTCGCGGTGTGGCCGGCAATTTCGAGAAGTTTGAGGAGCGCTTGACACAATTGCTTGACCTCCGCGACCGACTGCCCAATCTCGTCATCGGTATCCACAGCGTTGTATCCGTGTTCAGCGTGGGTCATCTGGACGAGTTGATCGCCTATGCGGATCAATCGGGTGCAGACCAGTTTATCACTGAAATTGCCGAGCCGCGTGTCGAATTGGATACCGTTGGCTTGCCCATTACGCCCAGTCCGGAGCAATATGCAGAAGCAATTGACAAGTTGATGGCGTATGTCGAAAAGCGTTCATACACAGGAACGGCACGGATTACGGAAGCGTTTCGCATTGAGTATTACAAGCTGGTCAAGCGCATATTGGACGAAGAGTACCAGGTGATCCCGTGTTATGCCGGCTGGGCGAGTGCGCAGATTTACGCAGATGGGACAGTGTGGCCGTGTTGTGTGCGTGCGGATGATTTGGGTAATTTGCGCGATTACGATTATGATTTCGGCCGAATCTGGTTCGGCGACAAAATCAAAGAGGTGCGTCGTTCCATCGCTGCCAAAGAATGCCATTGCCCGCTCGCCAACGCATCGTATACCAACATGTTGATGGATGTGCCCACCGCAGCACGCGTCGGCGCCAAAGTGATTGCCCCCGATTCGATTCAGGTGCGCCACTGAGTACAAACCTCTGATAGAGTGGGTCTTCGTCAGACACCTGGTTTTCTGGAAAGCACGAGGTTGATGCAATGCGCGAAGTCGTTGCCGATATTGACAGATGGCGTGAAGAGGGCGCTGCTGTAGCGCTGGCTACTGTCGTCAAAACGTGGGGGTCGGCACCGCGCAAAGCAGGTGCCAAAATGGCAATGGCGTCAGGAAACCGCATAAGTGGATCGGTTAGCGGCGGTTGTGTCGAAAACGCCGCATATGAAACCGGGCTGGAGACGTTGGCGTCGGGAAACGCGCAACTGCTCCATTTCGGCGTCACGGATGAAACTGCGTGGGGTGTTGGGCTGGCATGTGGCGGCAGCATCACGATCCTGGTGGAGCCATTGCGTGATCCTGTTTATGCGGCTGCACGGGCGGTCGTGGTGCAAGATGGTGCCGGTGTGATCGTGACGGTGTTGAGTGCAGGAGCGTGGTTCGGCCGAAAACGCGTTTATCGACCATCGGGAGCGGTAGGCTCAATCGGCTCTGCCCTCGATCACGAGATCGACGCTCACGCCGCTCAAGCTGTACGATCCGGTAAGTCTCAGACCCTGTCCATACTGCATCCTGTTACCGGCGAATCTCTAGATCTGTTTCTCGATGCGTTGTTACCGGCACCGCAGCTGATCATGGTCGGCGGCGTTCATATCGCCCAGGTGTTGACCGGCATGGCAAAAATGCTCGGCTTTCGCACAATCGTCGTCGATCCGCGCCGCGCTTTTGGCACAGATGCGCGTTTTCCCGACGCTGACAAACTGGTTCAGTTGTGGCCGCAAAAAGCGTTTGCGCAACTGGAAGTGAACGAGAACACTGCCATCGCGTTGCTGACACATGATCCCAAGATCGATGATCCCGCGATTGCGGCGGCAATTGCGTCGCCGGCGTTCTACATTGGCGCATTGGGCAGTAGGACGACACATGCAAAGCGGGTAGGGCGACTACGTGATGCCGGTTTTAGTGATGCGCAAATCGGCCGAATTCGTGGCCCCATCGGTATCGACATCAATGCCCAGAATCCCGAAGAGATAGCGTTGTCCATACTCGCAGAGATCGTCGCTATACGGCGGGGCGCTTTGTCATAGCTCAACGCCAAGTCTATAATTCCACTATCAAAAGTGACAGGGACACCAAGATCGTTGATAGTGTTTCCGACTAAGTGGCTGTCACTCGCATAGTTGTGTAGATTATCAGAGAGCTTTTATGGCAACCAATACCGACCCAGTGCCAGAGTTAACGGCCGACGAAGATAAGCTCAATTTCAAAGTCATTTTGCCCATTCTCGTTATTGTCCTCGTAGACTTGCTGGGCTTGACAATCATCATTCCCCTCTTGCCATTCTACGCGACATCATTTGGCGCTTCCCCGTTTGTCATCGGGTTGCTCAGCGCTGCTTACCCGATCTTCCAGTTTATTGGTGCACCCATTTTAGGTCGTTTGTCTGACCGCTACGGACGCAAACCCGTACTTGTCATCAGTCAAATCGGCACATTTATCGGCTTCTTGGTAATGGGATTCGCCAACAGCCTATTCATGCTGTTTTTATCGCGCATCATCGATGGAATTTCCGGTGCCAATATCGCCACAGCGCAGGCGGCGATCGCCGACTCGACCACAGAAAAAAACCGGACGCAGGGGTTGGGCTTGATTGGCGCGGCATTTGGCATTGGTTTTATCATCGGCCCGATCATTGCAGGCGTTTCTTTGCTGCTCTCCGGCAACAATTACCGTGTGCCGGCTTTCATTGCGGCTCTGTTTTCGCTGGCATCGATTTTGCTGACGGCGTTTTGGTTCAAGGAGACGCTGCCCGACGAGGAACGGGGTGAAGGTGACCAGAGACCATCTTTTTCGCTGGGCTCGTTGCTGCGTGCGATGCGCCATCCAACGGTTGGTTTCTTGCTGATTCTGATGTTTCTGCAGCAAATTGCTTTTGGTGGATTTGAGCAGATTTTGGCCTTGTTTACCCTGAGCCGCCTTGGCCTGAATGCCGTCGGCAATACGCTTATTTTCGTGTTTGTCGGTCTGATTCTGATTGTGGTGCAAGGTGGCTTAATCGGCCGATGGAGCCGTCAATTTGGCGACCGCAAGCTCGTGCTAACTGCATTGGTGCTGCTCTCGATTGGTCTTATTGCCGTGGGACTGACACCCACACAAACGGTGCCGTGGTATTCTCAAGCAGCGATGGAAACGGAATTATCCGGGACGACCGATGATCCGTCCGTTGATGTGATTTCGGCCGAAAGTGACACGCTTGATTTGCCGGATGACAGCGATGCCGGCTGGCTGGGCCTGATCTGGTTTCTCGCGGCGATGGTGCCAATTGCCGTTGGGGGCGCTGTGTTGCGACCGGGCATCAATAGTCTGATAACGAAGCGGGTCAGCTTGCTGGAAATGGGTGGGATTCTCGGAATTTCAGCCGCATTTTCCAGTGCAGCAAATGCGCTGGCGCCGGTGATCGGCGGTGCGGTGTTCGATTATGTGGGCCCGACAGCACCGTTTATTGCCTGGGGTATTCTGATTGGTGTGCTGTACTTTGTGTCAGTGCGGCGCATCAAACCGTCGGCAACTGATTCGGCCGAATCACCACCAGCGAGTCCTGTCCATTGAGCACAACGGAAACGATACTCGACGGGCGGCTGCTCGGTTGGCCGCAGGATTGGGACAACTTATTCGGCCGAAGTGCGCCCCTTGTACTCGAAATTGGCTTCGGGCGTGGTGATTTTCTCATCCATTTGGCTCAAACACATGCCGACGCCAACGTAATCGGCATCGAAGTGTCTCAACCGTCCCTGCGCAAAGCCGCACGCAAAAGACGCACCCAGGGGCTGTCAAATCTCATTCTTCTTTACGGCAGCGCACCGCACATCCTGACTTACAGCGTCGCACCGGGCGTACTCGGAGATGTCCACATCAATTTTCCCGATCCCTGGCCGAAAGAAGGGCATCACAGCCGTCGCCTGATCAACCCGGGATTTATCGACCTGTTGGCGACGCGGATGCGTTCGGGTGCGCGTCTTTTTATCGCCACGGACCATCCCGACTACCAGCCCGTTGTTACCAACTGTCTGGCCGCAACCCCTTTCTTCGACAGCTTGCTGCCGACGATCTATGTGACAGACGACGAGACGCGGTACCGCACGAAGTATGAGATGAAAGCGTTGGCCGAAGGCCGTACATGTCAATACTACAAGTTTGTGCGCAATGCGCTACTTGCTCCCGATTTGTTCCCAATTCCTGAGGAAATGCCCATGCCCCATGCCGTAATTCGCACCCCATTAACGCTCGCCGACATTGCCGATCGTTTTGAACCGACTGTCTGCAGTGATGAGGATGCAGAGATTCACGTGCGGTTGATGCGAGTGTACTATGCAGTGGGCGAACCGGTACTGTTAGTGGAAACGCATATCAATCAAAAGCCGCAGCCGCAGCGTGTGGCGTTGAAGATTCATTTGCGCCAGTCAGGTGAGTTGATGCTTTCCTTGCACGAAATCGGTTTTCCTCGGCCGACAAGTGGCGTCCAGGCAGCAGTTGCCTGTTTGTTGCGCTATTTGCAGTCGCTGAGCAGCGAAACCGTTGTCGTACAGCACAATTTACGCCTCTGACAGCGGCTCGTTACCTGCTCAGCCGTTACCACACGCAGCAGTGCGCTAATCTGTTCCGTCACCCGGTGCCGGTGCGTATTGCTGGTGCAGTTTGATTGGTTTGCGTGCACTACGCAACCGCAGATTGAGCATTTCCACAAAGACGGAAAAGCCCATCGCAAAATAGATGTAGCCTTTGGGAATATGCTGGTGTAATCCTTCGACAATGAGGGTGAAGCCGATGAGCAGCAAGAAAGACAGCGCCAGCATTTTAACGGTGGGATGTCGCTCGACGAAATCACCAATGGGATCGGCCGAAATGATCATGACGACGGCAGCGACGATGACAGCGACGACCATAACCCACAATTCATCAGTCATACCGACGGCGGTAATCACGGAATCAAGTGAAAAAACGACATCGAGGAGCAAAATCTGGATGATGACGCTCGTAAATGTCGCCTTGATTTTAGCGGATGCGTGCCCCTCCTCACCTTCCAGTTTTTCATGAATTTCGGCCGTTGCTTTAGCGACCAGGAACAGACCCCCAATCAGTAAAATGAGATCGCGTCCGGTGATTTCAAAGCCGGCTACGGTAAAGAGTGGTTCAGTCAAGCCAACGATCCAGGAGAGCGACATCAGGAGCAGGATGCGTGAAATAACGGCGAGTGCCAGGCCCGTGCGTCGTGCTCTTGACTGCTGCTCGACCGGCAATTTGCCTGAGAGAACAGATATGAAAATCACATTATCGACACCCAGGATGAGTTCGAGGGCAATGAGAGTAATCAAGGCGATCCAGATTGTGGGGTCAGTTAGCCAATCCATGTTTGCTCCGTATGCAGTGAAAATTGGTTAGATGATGTCTCGATGTGGTAGGTGACAGTGTAGCAACATTGTATCCCAGCAATGATAGCATTGAAAAGTGTCGCCTGCGAAAATTATGTGAACGCGTCCTTGCATCAAACGCAACACAGTGGGCGCAATGTAGAAAGCGGTGAGTCAATGTGCCGGCGTGGTGCAGATAAACGAGACGTTCGCTACAATTCGGCCGATGCAATCAAAACGCCGCATTCGTCGCATCGTGATCGTCGCGATTGGTCTTTTCGTCTTACTTGCCTGTGGCTGGCTGCTCAACACAGGTCGTCAACTACTCGATCCGCGCGGCCAGAGCTTTATTCAATGGTGGACTGGTGACGACGATGTCAAACAGTCACTGATCACGGCGCAACGCGAGGCATGTCCCGGTGCCCCGTTTGTCCTGCCCGCAGATGGCTTTGTCGGTTTGCTCTACAACGATCCGCGTGGCCCGTACAGTGGTCTCAATCCGCATCAGGGCATTGACATCTTCAGCAGCCAACCTGTTGGTGTCACGCCCGTCTACGCAGCGTATGACGGTTACGTGCGGCGTGAAGCGCATTGGACAAGCGCCCTCATCCAGCGTGTGCCGCAAGACCCGTTGACCGGTGAGCAAATCTGGCTTTATTACGCGCACATGGCCGATGAACAGGGCAACGATTTTATCGAACCGGCGTTTGAGCGCGGCGTCAGTGAGGTGTTTGTGGAACAGGGCACATTGTTGGGCTATGTCGGGAATTACGACGGCAATATACCCAGTCGCATTGGTGCACATCTGCATTTTTCCCTTGTCAAGGATGATAACGGTGCATACATGAATGAACTGGATTTTGACAACACGCTGGATTTGACGCCGTATCTCGGTATGGAGGTCAATTACGATTCGGCCGATGGCCGGCGCGTGACGTGTGTTCCATAATCCATTTTGTGCTTGCAAGCTGACAGTTCTGTGTTATGATAAGAACATATGTTCTCAACGCGGGAGGTTGGCAATGTTTGAAGAGTTATTCGGCCGACAATATGCGCAGCCGCAAGGTGTGTTGGGCCACGTCGCCGGTTGGCGCATGGTGCGGCAGCATCGCCCGGAAAACTGGTGGACTGTTGCCGTCCTCGATGCACGTGTTGAAGACAGCATACTCGAATTGGGCTTTGGACCGGGTTTTGCGCTGCAGCAGTTGAGCCGCACAGTGCGGCGCGGATTCATTGCCGGTGTCGATGTGTCGCCGACGATGGTGACTGCTGCATCACGCCGCAATGCACGTGCGGTGCAGCGCGGTCTTGTTCAACTACAATGCGCCGACGTGGTCGACTTGCCGTTTGACGATGCCCGGTTTGATAAAGCATTCAGTATCCACTCAATTTACTTTTGGCCCGATCCGCTGCGTGCGTTGCAGGAAGTATGGCGCGTGCTGCGTCCAGGAGGGCTGTTGGCGTTGACGGTGCTGCCGCGAGAGCGCTGGGCGCTGGGGCCGGTCGGTTCGGCCGATTGCCGTCCGTACAGCGGTGATGAGTTGATCGGATTGTTGGCGGCGTGCAATTTCGGCGAGCTGCGGATATTGGTTGATGCCAACAATGTATCGGCCGAATCGAATTACACCGTTCTGGGCAGAAAACTGCTGGGTTGTGCCGCAGAGTAGTCGGTGTGTTCCGGTGTAAACGCGACTGTGCGACGCTGGTAACTATTCGGCCGAAACTGTTTGAAAGGCTGCCAGGCTGAGAATTTGCTGCAAGAGTTGTTCGGGGGATTTTTCGGTCGTGTCGATGATGATCGCGTCGTCGGCAGGACGCAGCGGGGAATGCTCACGACCGCTGTCAATCGCATCGCGCCGTTTGATGTCAGCTAAAATGGCGTCATAAGTGGACCTGTCGTCGCCCCGTTCCTGTTTTTCCAGCCAACGCCGCCGCGCCCGCTCTTCGGCCGATGCCGTGATGTACAGCTTCAACGGCGCATCCGGCAAAACCACTGTGCCGATGTCGCGCCCGACCATGACAATGCGCCCACGTTGTCCCATTTCTCGTTGCAGACGCACCATTTGCTCACGAACGCCCCAATAGGAAGACACCTGCGACACATTTTGCTCAACGGCGGGCAGACGGATATCCCATGTGACATCATCGCCGTCCAGCCATACCGTGTACATGCGCTCGTCGTCATAGCCGGTGGCGCTGCCGATGTCGATGTGAATCTGTTCTGACAGCGTGACGACGGCGTTTTCATCGTGAATGGGAACGCCACTGCGCAGCGCTGCCAGCGTTGCTGTGCGATACATGCTGCCCGTGTCGAGAAATATGTACCCGATGCGCTCGGCTAACAAAAGGCCGATGGTGCTTTTCCCCGAAGCGGCTGGCCCGTCAATGGCAATTGTTAGCGGTTGCTCCAACGTCATGGATTACTCCTCTGTAACGAAAATCGACACAACCGGGCCAAGACGCAGCAGCGTTGAATTTGTGCCCGGAGTCGCATCGTAAAAGCGATCGATTGTCATTTGCCGTATTTGTCAGACCGATTGGCGTTGTGGCGTTTTTTTCGCTTGTGTTTCGGCCGATTATCACGCCGTTTTCCGCTGAATCTCTTTGTCGCTTCCGCCCGTTTTTCCGAATTCCTGACCGCACGACGCAGTTGCCGCACTTCATCAGGCGTCAAATCGCGCCATTTGCCCAAATCGACATGGCTTAGATGCAGCGGTCCCAATTTGATACGCAGCAAGTTTTGCACCGGATAGCCCAATTGTGCTGCAACCCGTCGAATTTGCCGTTTGCGCCCTTCACGCATCACAATTTGCAGCCGGGTGCGACTTTCCTCTTCTTCGACCACTTTAACCTGACAGGGCAACGTCATTTGGCCTTCCAGATCGACACCTTTGCGCCAATCGATCAATGCCTGCCGTGTCGGTCTGCCTTCGACCCAGACGAGGTAGGTTTTCTTGTGGCCAAAACTGGGATGGGTTAATTTGTGTGCCAGGTCGCCGTCGTTGGTGAGCAGCATTAGGCCCATGCTGTTTTTATCGAGTCGGCCGACCGGGTAGAGATGGCCGGGTATATCGACTAAATCGCGCACCGTGCGGCGGCCTTCGTTGAGTTCATCTTCAGTCGATGACAGGACATCGCGTGGTTTGTAAACCATGATGTAGCGGTGCTCTTCGCGGCTGATCGGTTTGCCGTTGACGAGAATTGTATCCTTGCGCGGATCGACCTTCTGACCGAGCTGTGCCGGTGTGCCGTTGACGGTAACGCGCCCCTGTTTGATCATGTCTTCACAACTGCGGCGTGAGCCGATACCGGCATGAGCCATTACTTTTTGCAGGCGTTCTTGCATGGATTATTCCGTATCCGTGTTTTCGGCCGATGCCACTTCTTCAGCCAAAGCAGGCAAGCCTGCCAATGAGGCGAGGCCGAAATGTTGTAAAAATTCGGCTGTCGTGCCGTACAAAATCGGCCGACCCGGTGTTTCCAGCCGTCCAACTTCTTCCACCAGCCCTTTACCGAGCAAATTGCGCAGTGCGCCGTCTGAATTGACGCCGCGAATCTGATCGATTTGTGGGCGTGTGGTTGGCTGCATGTAAGCCACGATGGACAGGACTTCGAGCGCAGCCTGGCTGAGACGTGTGGTACTCTCCAGGCCGAGAAACAGCTCAATGGCAACACTGGCTTCCGGCGCTGTCGTCAATTGCACTTCGTTCTTGTGCCATTGTACACGCAATCCCCGGTCAGCATAGATCAATTCCAGTTCATGCAGTAAACGCTGAATTTCGGCCGAATCGACATCCATCGCTCGCGCCAATCTGGAAATCGGCGTCGTGCCGCTGGCGACAAACAAGAGGCATTCCAGCGTTGCCAATTGGCTCAGGGCGGGCGTGGAAACAGGTTCACTCATACAGTCACTCTGGGTTATAATGGAAAGTCGGCTGTCGCTTCGGTCAGCCGCTTGATTATATCGTAAAAGCGGAGTATTTGAGAATGAGTAAGGCAACGTTTTCGAGCAACGGCTATTCGGCCGATGCAGCAATTGCATTTGCACGATCCAGACCCAATACCTACCTGTCTGAGTTATATGACTTTCTGCGTATTCCCAGCGTCAGCACGCGTCCTGAACACGTCGATGACATCAAAGCTGCCGCCGACTGGCTGGCCGCCAATATGGAAACGGCAGGTCTCGAGAACATCCGCATTTTTCCTACAACCGGCCATCCGCTTGTCTACAGCGACTGGCTGCATGCAGGTGATGACAAGCCGACTGTCCTGTTTTACGGTCATTACGACGTACAACCGGCTGATGATCTGGACTTATGGAAAACGCCGCCGTTTGAGCCGCAAGTGCGGAAGGACAACATTTATGCGCGAGGTGCATCAGACGACAAAGGGCAGTTGTTGATGCTGGTTAAGGCGGTTGAAGCGCTGTTGCGTGCCAACGGTGCGCTGCCGGTCAATGTCAAATTTATTGTTGAAGGGGAAGAGGAGAGCGGCGGTCACGGTCTGAAGGATTTTATTCCTGAGCATGTTGACCGATTATCGGCCGATATCGCGTTCATTTCTGATACCTCCATGGCAACCTGGGATCAACCGGCTATCGTCTACGGCTTGCGCGGCATGTGTTCGGTCAACATCGATGTCGTCGGCCCTAAACTCGATGTCCATTCCGGCGTCTACGGTGGCGGTATCAACAATCCGATCAATGCGTTGGTGCACATTCTCTCGCAACTCATCGACGCAGACGGCCACATTCTGATTCCAGGTTTTTATGACGATGTGTTGCCGTTGGAGGCTGAAGAGCGCGAGCGCATCAATGCTTTTCCATTCGACGAGGAAGCGTGGTTGCAACGCATTCTTGTGACCGAATCATGGGGCGTGCCTGAGTACACGACGTTGGAACGCACCGGCGCGCGCCCGACGCTGGATGTCAATGGCATTATTGGTGGGTATACCGGCGACGGCGCGAAGACGATTATTCCGAGCAAGGCACACGCCAAGGTGTCGATGCGGCTGGTACCCAATCAAAATCCGCACGATATTCTGAAAAAGATTACGCAATATATCGAGACGTTGACGCCGGCCGGTGTGCAGGTGAAGCTGACGCCGATGGGTGCGTCACCGGCGAGTATTATGGATTATCATATTCCGGCGATGAAAGCGGCGGAAGCGGCGTGCAGGGCTGTATTCGGCCGAAATCCCGTCTATGCGCGTGAAGGCGGCTCAATTCCGATTGCCGGTCAAATCAAACGCGATCTCGGCATCGAGACCATCCTGCTCGGTTTCGGTTTGCCCCACGACCGCATCCATGCACCAAACGAACGCTTTTACTTGCCCAACTATTACCGGGGCATCGAAACGATCATTCATTTTCTCGTCAATTATGCCGGTATCAATGCACGAAGACCTGTTGCCGGTTGAGATGGCAATCTGTTTTCCTCAGAAATCGTCTGGAGTCACCATCTGATGGATGAAACTACAACTAACCCAAACAATGCACCCGGCAACGGGCTGTCCGGTTTTATTGCGGCGGCCGGTGTCATTCTCGCCGTTTCGTATCCGGTATTGGCAATTGCCACCGGTTTTCGCGCCGTTTACCAAATTATCGAAGGCGACCCGACCAATTCGCCGTATCTGTCGTTGATAGCGTCGCTGTTGTACGCGACGGCGACGGTGGGATTTGTCGTGCGACGCCGTTGGGCATGGCAATTGTCGTTTGGAGCGCTGTTGATTGAAGCCGGCTTTACGTTGGTAATTGGGGTGTTGAGTTTTGCTGGCCCGGAGTTGATCGGGCGCAACGTATGGCAATATTTCGGCCGAGATTACGGTTATTTTCCGCTTGTTCAGCCCTTACTTGGTTTGCTCTGGTTGATTCATCCTCAAACCCGCGCTGCTTACGGTATTGGCGATCGTTCGGCCGTCGGTTGATCGGCGTCCAGGTCCAGAATATAGCGCGGGTACACATTGATCACGGTTGTGTCGTGGTAGCGTGTGATGTAGCGTTTATTCGGCCGATAACGGTGTAAATGACCGTGGAGCATATATTTCGGTTGAAAGCGCCGCATCAACCACAACAGAATCTTGAATCCGGTGTGCGCCAAATCCTCTGCGTCGTGAATCCCATAGGCGGGTGAATGGGTTACCAATACATCAAGCCCATGCCCGTAGCGCAACCGATTCCACCACAGACGCCGCACCAGTTGCGCGACTTCATACCGCATCTCTGTTTCTGTATACATCAGTGGCTTGTTTGGATGATAGCGCATCGATCCCTGCAATCCGGCAAAAATCACCCCTTTGATCGTCACGGAACGCCCGTGCAGATCAATGCCGCCTTGCACGCCGCTGATCATGCCCCGATCGGCGGTGTATTGCTTGTCGCTGTCGTGATTGCCCAGCACATAAAGCAGCGGCACATCCATCGCCGAAATCAGAAAGTCGAGGTAATAATACGGCAAATCCCCGCATCCGATGAGTAAATCGATGTCGGGGTGTCGTTGGCGCACTTCAGAATTGTATAGTTGAGGTAGAACGGTGTCGCTGACGGCGAGGAGTTTCACAATGAAGGGTATGGGTGATTGGTCAAGTGGGCAATGCTTATTCTGTTGACCACTCCCTCGCGTAATTCTGATCGAGTTTATTGAGAATGGCCTGTTCCAGATCGATACCGGTTACACTGGCTAATTGTAGCAAGTAGAGGGCGACATCGGCTAGCTCACCGGCAAGTTCGGCGTCATCGTTGCTTTCGTCACGCCACTGGAAATGTTCCAGAATTTCGGCCGATTCGACAGCCAGCGAAATCGCAATATTCTTTGGCGTTTGTGGTTTGGGCGAGTTGGGCTCGTACCACCCCTTACTGCGCACAAATGCATGCATCTGTCGCGTCAAATCCTGGATATCCATAGATAACAAAATTCCCGGAGCCTCCAGAGCGCAACTCAGATCGAGTCAGAGCGCTGCAGACACCGGGAATTGAGAAAAGGCGCAAAACGATTACAGTTGGTCGGCGACGTAAACAGTCAGGTCAGCCAAACGATTGGAATAACCCCATTCGTTGTCATACCAGGTCACGACCTTGAACAAATTGTCACCCATCGACGCTGTAGAAAGTGAATCAACCGTCGAAGAAGCATACGAACCGATGAAGTCACTGGAAACCAGCGGTTCATCTGTGTAGTCGAGTACCTTGCCCAACCAGTCGTCGCCTTCAGACGCTGCTTTGAGCTTGGCGTTGACTTCTTCTACCGTTGTCGGATTTTCAAACTCGACGACCAAATCAACGACGGAACCAGTGACGACCGGTACGCGGTATGCCATACCGTCCAATTTGCCGGTGAGGTCGGGAATGACCAGTGAAATGGCGCGGGCTGCGCCGGTGGTCGTCGGAATGATATTGGCAAACGCGGTACGGGCACGGCGCAAATCTTTGGCGGCGACATCCAGAATTGCCTGGCCGTTGGTTACGGCGTGGATCGTGGACATGAAACCGCGTTTGATGCCGAACTCATTGTGCAGCACTTTGGCGACCGGTGCGAGGCAGTTGGTTGTACAACTGGCATTGGAGATGACGTGATGGGTAGCCGGATCATAGGTCTCTTCGTTGACACCCATGCAGAATGTGGCGTCGACACCTTTGCCCGGTGCGGAAATGATGACTTTCTTCGCGCCGGCGGCGATGTGCTTTTCGGCCGTTTCTTTAGAGCGAAAGATGCCGGTGCATTCGAGGACAATATCGACACCGAGTTCTCCCCAGGGCAAGGCAGCCGGGTCGCGTTCCGCGTAGCTCTTGAGCATTTCGCCGTCAATGTACATATTGCCGTCATGCACTTCGACCTGGCCGGGGAAACGCCCGTAGGTGGAGTCGTACTTGAGCATGTGTGCATTCGTGGCAACCGGCATGAGGTCGTTGATCGCCTCCACGTCGAGAATGTCACGATAGTTTTCGTAAATGATTTTGTAAACCTGACGACCAATTCGGCCGAATCCGTTAATTCCTACTTTGACAGCCATGTAAATCTCCTTACAGGTTGAGTATATGCTTGATGTTTACCATCAGTCATTATAACCGAAAATGTTAATTTCAGCCGCCCCTTTTGTCATTCAATTGAGGTGATCATGTTCATGCCAAAGTGATGAAAACGGATTGCCCGCAACTGCCCAAAGTCGTTTTGACTATGGTTCGAGCAGGCTCATGAGGCATTGCGCTACTTTGGCGCCGTCGTGCCGCCAGGGGCGTTGCTCGTCGACCAAATCGGCTGTCACCATTTTCACACCTTCATAGGCCACCGGCTGCACGTAAATAGTCGCGCCACCGCCTGTTTCGGGTGGAATGGACAGATTGTCGTTGGCGAGTACGAGATCGATAAAATCGGCCGAAACGTGATTGACCAGCGCCGCTACGTGATCAGCCACGGTATAGTCGTCTGTTTCTCCCGGTTGCGCCGCCAGATTACAGACGTACACTTTGGGTGCGGCTGCATGGCGCAGCGCTTCAGCCAAATCGGGCACGAGCAAATTGGGCAGGACGCTTGTATACAAGCTGCCTGGCCCCATAATGATCAGGTCGGCGGTCAAAATGGCACGCAATGCCGGAGGATACGCCCTGACGCGCTGCGGCTCCAGTGCGACACGCAAGACGCGACCATGCGCTTCTGGAATTGCCGATTCACCGGCCACATGTTGCAGCCGTCCGTTTACCTCAACTTCAGCAACGAGTGTCACTTCATCCAGAGTTGAAGGCACGACGCGTCCGCGCATCGCCAGCACGCGCTCCATCGCCAGCAATGCCTCATCAAAGCTGCCGGTAATACCCGTCAGCGCTGCGAGCAGTAAATTACCAAACGCATGGCCTTGCAACTGACTTGGTTCGCTGGTTGTCGCCAGATCGCCAAAGCGATATTGCATCAATTGTGTCATCAGGGCTTCGTCACGGGCCAGGGCGGCGATATTGTTGCGAAAGTCACCGGGCGGCAGCAAGCCCAGTTCACGTCGCAAGCGCCCACTGCTACCACCATCATCAGCCACGGTGACAATAGCGGTGATGTTGCGCGTGTATTGGCGCAAACCACGCAGCAAGCCGGGCATACCGGTGCCGCCGCCAATTGCGACAATACGTGGTCCCCGATCGAGCTGCCGGTGAAACAAAAGCGATTCAGCCACCAGTTTGTCCGGTGGGCGGAACGGTTCCAGCAGATTACTGCTCAAGCGGACGATAGCGAGCAAAATGACGATTGTACCGACCACGATGGGCAGCAAAACGCGCAGCCACAAGGGCAAAAAACGTAGTGTCAACGCCTGGTAGAGAATCTGGGGCAATATATCGGCCGATTGCAGTACGAACAGCAAGAAGACCAGTCCCATGCCCAGAAAGGCTGACGCTGCAATCAACACGACCAACCAGCGTTTCACGCCAATGCCGACTATCAGCCAGAGTCTGGCGCTGCGCCAGCTATGTCGTATTCGTTCTATCCATTCTCGCAACATGCAGCGCCTCCACCTCGTCTGCACGCATTGCAGACGCTTAGCCGCCATTCTAACAACGGAATGCGCAGCGGCAAAGTGCCGGGTGGCAACCAGTTTTCGGCTGTGCTATGATCACGCGGCGTTTTCCAGGCAGACTATGCTGCAACGCTCGAGAGGAGTATGTCATGCGCACCGTTTTTTGGGATTATGATCGCAATACTGTTAACTTGATCGACCAGAGGCAATTGCCGTGGACCTATGAGGTCATTGCGTACGATGATGTCACGGCGTTGGCGCACGCCATTACGGATATGGTGGTACGCGGCGCACCGGCAATTGGCGCGACAGCCGGTTTTGGGATGGCGTTGGCGGCGCTAAACAGTCGTGCGACTGATCGGCCGAATTTGCTGAGCGATTTGGAAGTAGCGGGACGTGTCCTCAATGCAGCGCGACCGACTGCGGTCAATCTGGCATGGGCGGTGGCGCGACAATTACGCATTTCGGCCGAACCGGTTCACGATTCAGTTGCTGCCATTCGTGCCGCACTGCTTGCAGAGGCGCAGCGCATCGCCGATGAAGATGTGGCGCTCAACCGGCGCATGGGCTTTAACGGTGCGGCGTTGATCAGCGACGGTGACACCATTTTGCACCACTGCAACACTGGTGCGCTGGCAACCGTCGATTGGGGTACGGCACTTGGCGTCATCTTTGCTGCGCACGAACAGGGCAAGCATATTCACGTGCTGGTTGATGAAACACGCCCACGGTTGCAGGGAGCGCGGTTGACTTGCTGGGAATTGCAGCAGCGCGGCATCTCCTATGATCTGATTGCCGACAATGCATCCGGCTATTTCATGCGCAAAGGCGACGTCAATATTGTTCTGGTTGGCTCGGATCGCACAGCGGCGAACGGTGATGTCGCCAACAAAATCGGCACGTACAATGTGGCAGTTCTGGCGCGGGAGAACGGCGTGCCGTTCTATCCTGTCGTCCCGACGAGCACCATTGATCTCGATTTGGCGCACGGCGACCTGATTCCCATTGAAGAACGCGGTATCGAAGAAGTCGTGACTGTGTTCGGCAAGTCAATTGCGCCGGAAGGAGCATCGGCCCGCAATCCGGCGTTTGATGTGACGCCCCATCGTTATGTGACCGGCATTGTGACGGAAGCGGGTATCGTGTATCCGCCGTTCGTGAAAAACCTCAGCGCTGCGGTGGCAGCCGGCAAAACGCTGTTCAACACGGCTTCCAATGAGTAACAACACAGATATTCCGGTCGTGATCTTTTGCGGCGGTGCCGGTACGCGCATGCGCGGCGGCACGTTGACCAAGAAGGAATTGGTTGAAGTGGGTGATCGGCCGATATTGTGGCATGTGATGCGCATTTTTTCGGCGTATGGACACAATCATTTTGTGTTGCCGTTGGGTTATGCGGGACATCAGATTCGGCGCTACTTTTACGACTACGAAGCGATGACGCGCGATGTGACGCTCACGATCGGCAATGACGCGAACCAGACGCCGCTGCATTTTCACAACGGCAGTGACCACGCTGCCTGGCGCATTGACATGGTTGAGACCGGGCTGAATACCGATAAGGCGTCGCGTATCGCTCGTGTCGCTGATTATCTTGCCGGCGACCGCTTTTTTGTCACATACGGCGACGGGGTTGGCGATGTCGATTTGGCGGGATTGGTTGATTTCCATCTCTTGCATGGCAAACTGGCGACGGTGACAGCCATTCGGCCGAAAGCATATCAATACGGCGTCCTTCACACCGACGAAACGGATCGCGTTACCGAGTACCAGCAATATCCGCCGCTGCCCTACTGGATCAACGGCGGCTTTATGCTGTTTGAACGGGCTGTTTTGGACCTCATCGGCGCTGGCGATAACATCGGCGATGACATCGCCTTGGAGACTGGCGTCATGCGGGATCTTGTCGCACAGGGCGAATTGATGGTGTATCGTCATAACGGTTTCTGGCGTTCGATGGACACGCTAAAGGACGCGCTGGAACTCGAGGAAGTATGGCAGACTGATACACCCTGGAAAGTTTGGTAGCAAAGGATGAAGGATGAGTGATTTCTGGCGCGATCGGCGCGTATTTGTAACTGGTTGTACGGGTTTATTGGGGTCGTGGTTGACGGCGGCGCTGGTTGAAAACGGTGCTGATGTCGTCGGGCTGGTGCGCGACGGCGTAGCGAACTCTCTGCTGGTGCAGTCGAGCACAATTAATCGCATCAATGTCGTACATGGTGACGTTGCCGATTACGCGACGATGGAGCGTGTTCTGGCCGAATGGGAAGTCGATACGGTTTTTCATCTCGCCGCCCAAACCATTGTCGGCATTGCCAATCGCGCTCCGATGTCCACATTTGAGACAAACATCAAAGGAACGTGGGTGCTGCTGGAGGCGGCGCGGCGTGTCGGCACAATTAAGCGGATCGTTGTCGCCAGCAGCGACAAGGCTTATGGTGATCAGCCGGTACTGCCGTACCGTGAAGATGTGCCGCTGCAGGGCAAACATCCCTACGATGTTTCTAAAAGCTGTGCCGATTTGATCACCTGTTCCTATGCACATACCTATGGTTTGCCGACTGTCGTCACGCGCTTCGCCAATTTGTACGGTGGCGGCGATTTGAATTGGAATCGCATCATCCCCGGTACGATTCGCTCGGTGCTGCGCGGTGAGCGGCCTGTCATTCGTACGGACGGCACGTTGACGCGTGATTATCTGTTTATTCCCGATGCGGTTGACGGGTATATGCTGGTCGGGGAGCGGGCCGGAGAGGCCAATGTGGCGGGTCAGGCGTTTAATTTCGGCATGAATCGGCCGATTTCTGCACTGCAAATGGTCAAAACCATCATCGCCATCTCACCGTATCCTGATCTCGAGCCGATAATCCTTGACCAGGCCCATAACGAGATCCAGGACCAATATCTCGATGCAACCAAAGCACATGCCGTTCTCGGTTGGGAACCGGCGCACGATTTGGAAGCGGGATTGCGCGAGACGATGGCGTGGTACAAGGCATTTCTAGAATAAATTCGGATATGGGATTTCGGATTTCGGTGAAGGATCGTGTTATCCCATAATCCGAAATCTAAAATCCGAAATCAACAATGCGTGTACTTGTTACCGGAGGAACCGGCTTTATCGGCCGAACGCTCACCCCCTATCTGCTCGAATCCGGTCACGATGTTGCGTTGCTCGTGCGCGAGGCATACGGCATGGGCACGCCGCTGCCCGAACCACTGGGCCAATTGCGCCAATCATGCCAACTCGTCTACGCTGACCTGCGCAATTTTCGTTTGACCGTTCGTGCGCTGCGCGAGTCACAGCCGGATGCTGTCATTCATCTGGCAGCGGCCGGTGTCACTGATCCGTTTCTCGCTGTCGAAACGGCGCTGCGCCACAATGTCAGCGGTACGGTCAATTTGCTGCGTGCCTGTTTTGAGAAAACGACTACAGTGCAGCGCGTCATTATCGGCCGAACACCGGGCGAATTGAGTGCCATGAACGTGTACGCGACGAGCAAACTGGCTGCGTGGAACTTCGCCGAGATGTACACTCGTACGGCAGGCTGGCCGATCACAGGCGCGATGGTCTTTCAAGCGTACGGACCCGGGCAAGCAGAACGGGCGCTGGTTCCGTCAGCCATCCGCGCAGCGCTGGCCGGACAGGATTTTCCGATGACGGCAGGTACGCAGCGGCGCGACTGGATATTTGTCGATGATGTGGCCGCGGGAATCGGCCGAATGCTCACAGCCGATCTCGCACCCGGCGCGACTGTTGATCTGGGGACGGGAATCGCTACGCCCGTCGCCGATGTCGTGCGCTTGATCTACGAGTTAACGCAATCTGCGGGCAAACCGTTGATCGGAGCTTTGCCGGATAGACCGGGGGAGGCGGCGCTGCAATCGGCCGATGTAGCCCGCACGACCACCCGGCTAGATTGGAATGCAACGATTGCATTGTATGACGGCTTGCAGCGTCTGGTGAGATTGTTTCGGCCGAAAAGTTGACACGCAACAGATGTAGATGTATGCTGTATACATTACAATGTAGAGGTGTCTCATGACAGATCCAATGGTCCGCACACAAATCTATTTGCCGCGCGACATCTACGAATGGCTCAAGCAACGCGCTGACGATCAGGGCACGACGATGGCGCTGCAAATCCGCGAAGCGCTGGCCGAATACATTGTCGAACACCAGCCGGTAAAAACCATGCCCATTTTACGCGAGGATGATCCCATTTGGGAGTTGATTGGTGTGGAGGGCAGCGGCATGGCTGACGGCGCAGAGAATCACGACAATTACATTTACGCCCGCGATTGGGAAATGGATGAGGATAATCTGTGATCCTCTTTGTCGACACGAGCGGATGGATCTCGTTGCTTGATCGGGATAACAAATATCATCATGTAGCCGCCGCTGCGTACCGGGCATTGGCGCAAACCGGCGTACAATTTGTGACGACTGACTATGTGATGGACGAATCTTTAACGCATTTGCTCAAACTGCTAGGTAAACAAGTGACGGTTCAGTTTGGCAATTGGGTTTTTGACTCACCGCATACCGAACTGATCACTGTAGACTCATCGCAATGGCAATTAGCCTGGGAAATGTTTTGTGAGTTCAGCGACAAGCGGTGGTCGTTTACCGACTGTACGAGTTTTGTCGTCATGCAACAAAGGGGATTGCGGCAGGCGTTTGCTTTTGATCGTCACTTTACACAGGCTGGATTCCAGTTGTGGCCGGAAGGCGGGTGAGAAACACCGTGAGTTTCGAATCGATTGACGCGCTGCAAAGTGCCTTGCGAGCAAATACTTATATTGCTGACCGGGGCTTGGCAACTTCGCTGTATCTGGCGCTCAAGTTGCAGCGTCCGCTTTTTCTGGAAGGGGAAGCGGGTGTCGGCAAAACCGAAGTGGCAAAAGTGACGGCGCGTTTGCTCGATACCGAGTTGATTCGGCTGCAATGTTATGAGGGTCTGGATGTCAGCCATGCCATCTATGAATGGAATTACACGCGGCAGCTACTGCACATTCGCCTGGCTGAGGCGCAGGGTGAACGGATCGAAGAGCGCGATTTATTCGGCCGAGACTATCTGTTGCGCCGCCCACTGCTCAAAGCGGTTGAATTTGACGGCCCGGCGCCGCCTGTGCTGCTGATCGATGAGATTGACCGCAGTGATGAGGAGTTTGAAGCGTTTTTGCTGGAGTTGTTATCCGATTTTCAGATTACGATACCGGAGATCGGCACCATTTCGGCCGAAAATCCCCCGGTTGTCATCCTCACTTCAAATCGCACACGCGAAGTCCACGACGCGCTGAAACGGCGCTGCCTTTACCATTGGATCGACTACCCGTCGTTTGAGAAAGAGCGCGATATTGTCCTGGCAAAAGTGCCCGATGCGCCGGAAAAGCTGGCACAGCAGATCACGGCATTCATTCAGGAATTGCGGACAGCCGACCTGTACAAAATCCCCGGCGTCGCCGAAACCCTCGACTGGGCAACGGCGCTGGTTGCACTCAGTCACACGGAACTGGACGCGTCAGTTGTCAATGACACGCTGGGCGTAATTCTCAAATACAAAGATGATGTGGCCCGGATAAAGGGTGATCGCGTGCAGCATCTCCTCAACCGGGCGCTCAATCTCTGATGGATCAAATTGCTGTTATTTCTGATATTCACGGTAACGTGCCTGCGCTGCAGGCTGTTTTGAACGACATTGCCCGGCGATCTATCCGTACGGTGTTTTGTCTGGGCGATATGATCGGCAAAGGACCGCAGTCAGATGTCGCCGTTGATTTGTGCCGGGAGCGGTGTGCGGTCGCTATCAAAGGCAATTGGGAGGATGATTTTTGGGGTGCACGTGCTGAGCCAATTGTCGCCTGGCATATCGAGCGGCTGGGGATGGCACGTGTGGCTGCACTCAATGAACTGCCGTTTTGCCATGACTTTCTGCTGAGCGGACGACGGGTGCGCTTGTTACACGGTTCGGCCGAAAGCACGAGCGGCTACGTCAAGTTGGAAGATGCACTGTCAGTCAAAGCTGCCATATTCCACAATACCAGCCTGACCGGCTACGAAAACCCGGAACCCGATGTCGTCGGTTACGGTCACATACACAAAGCGTATTCACAGCACGCAGGTAGAGGGCGCATCTTGTTCAATGCAGGCAGCGTCGGTAATCCAACTGATGAGGCGACGGCATCGTATGCTGTGTTGCATGGAGTGCTGGATTCGGCCGAAACGGCGTCCTTCTCTCTGGAACTTGTGCGTGTGCCGTACGATATTGAGCTGGCCGTTAAGCTGGCTCGTGACGCTGACTTACCTGATTTGGCTGCTTACGAATTTGAACTGCGCACAGCACGCTATCGCGGTGAAATGTATGCCGATTGAGCCAAATCAAAATTCGCGCAGCAGACGTCCGCTACGGTAGATTTTTGCGTCGATCCCGTTTTCACGCAGCGCCATCCACCAGGTTGCAGCGTTGATAGCGATGACCGGTTTTCCCAGCCACCGTTCAGCCTCGTCCGCCAGCCGCACCATGCTCAGGTTTGTCCCCGCCTGCACCAGCGCATCGACATCGTCGCCATCGACGGCGAGCAGCGCCTGGCGCAGTTCATCTTCGGAAACTTGCGCAATCGCCACGGCTGTTGGGCATTTTAGGCCCTTAATCGCCGCGACTTCAAATCCGATTTCGTTGAAAAAGCGCACGACATTTTCATCACCGATTGGCTGATACGGCGTGACGACGCCGATGCGTTTCGCGCCAAACAAATGCAGGGCGCGTTCGCACGCCTCGGCGCCGGTCGCCACATCGAGTCCTGACCACGCCTTGATTTGGCGGATGAATTGGCGGTTGCCTTCCATGCCGCCCCAGAACGTTTCCGCACTCATGCCCATGACCATGTAATCCGGTTCTGACGTCACAACGCGGGCGACGGCAAACTCGATCTCGACGCGAATTTGTTCGAGTAGTGCTTCCATAGCGTCGTCATCACCCAGATTTTGGTCGCGAATCCAGATGCGTGCGTGGTGGCAGGTGACACCGGGTACGCGCATGTCGTTGAAATCAGGCTCGACGATGGTGTTGGTGCTGGGTATGATGACACCGAATTTTTTGCGGTAACCGAGTGCATCCTGGGGCATGGACGGGGTTCTCCAGATTGACAAAGTTGTTATGACAATATAATATTATAACCATTGCCGTGTTGAAGCAATTTCATCTCCTCATAGTGACGCGGCGCACCAGTTCAGATCAGTGGAATTCGGCCGAATTATGACACGCATCGTCAGGCGTTACGTCACTTGCCATAGCACGCAACTCCATTTGCGCACCACAACTCCTGCTGCTTCGACGAACCCCTTAATCTGTTTGCACCAAACTGCCAGTTCATCGATCATGTTTGAACGTCTGATGCAGCATTTAGGCCAGGAAAGATGGATCATCGCGCCCGATACGCCGGGATTTGGCGCGTCTGATCCGTTACCAGCACCGCCATCAGTGCCTTCATGGGCTGAATGGATATGGACAGGACTCGATGCAATTGGTGTGGATGCGTGTGACGTATTTGGACACCATACGGGCGCGGCTATTGCCGTCGCGATGGCGGCAATGCATCCGGAACGGGTCAATCGGGTTATTTTGTGGGGGCCGCCGTTGGTGGATGATGCGATGAAGGCTGTATTGCGCGAACGCATTCGGCCGATTCCCGGCACGACCGACGGTGCTCATCTGCAAGGAACGTGGCAGCGCATTGCCGCCAAAGCAGCCGACATGCCCGACTGGCTGCTGCAACGGGAAACGCTGCTGACAATTGAGGCCGGCGCACGCGCAGCCGAGGCTTACGACGCCGTGTTCGACTACGATTTTGCCGGCCGTCTGCACGATGTGACGCAGCCGACGTTAGTCATTGCCGGTGATCGTGATACGTTGTGTGACGCTGTGTATCCGACTGCGGCGCGACTGCCACAGGGTAGCGCCGTGATGCTCGCCGACGCCGGGGCTTATGTCTGCGACTTACAGCCGGAACGCGTTGCTGCTGCGATTCGGCAATTTCTGCACGAAGAATTAGTTGATTTTCGGCCGAAACCACATCCTGTCGCATAACGGCAAACGAGGTAGCCATGGTAACATTTACAATGGGATTGGCGCTTGAAGACTTTGTGCCGGTCATTCTCTCATCGCTTGGTTTGTTCATTCTGGCACGAATGGTCGATCAATTCGGCCGTAGCGCGGGACGCATGGCCTACCTGGGTTGGGCGCTGATCACATTAGGCGGGTTATTCAAAGCGCTGTGGAAACTGATCATGGCGCTGAGCAACGGTCAAACGGATGTAGCCTGGATGGATTTGGGACTTTTTCTGTGGATGGGCACCGGTTTTACGTTCATGGCTTTTGCGGTTTGGCACGCGCAGCGCATTATGCGAGGCAAGAAAGCGCCCAAGAATCCATGGCTGGCTCCAATAATCATCGTTGCGTTGAACGGGTTTGGGGCCGTAGTCGTTGCCCTGACTATGTCGCCGGCTGATCGGTGGCGATTTGTTTTTTTGGGTTTGACGACCATTGCCAACGTTGCGCTGGCTGTCCTACTGATTGTGCAGGCATACCGCCAACATCAATATGGCGTAATGGGTTTATTTGTGCTCAACATCGTCATCGTTTTTGCGTTGAGCGGCATGGCGCGTATTCCAGATCAAACCATCCCGTTGCAATGGATGGAGCAAATCCTGAATACACTGGCTCAAGGCGCGTTTGCGGTTGCAGCATGGAGGCTAGGTGCCAAAGCGGTAACGCGTTACAGTCGCATGGTGGTCGCTTATCAAATGCGTGGTCTGGCTTAGGTACCTGTTGTAATGAGTGACTTGCAGCAAAATTACGCCGGTGTGTTCGATGGACGGCTGGGATTCGGCCGAAAACCGGTCATTCTCGTCGTGGATTTCATTCGAGCGTACACAACACTGGACTCGCCCTTATTTGCAGCAGATGTCGTCGTGGCCGTTGCGGCAACCGTTGATTTGCTCACCCGCGCACGCAACAAAGGCATTCCCGTCATTTACACACAGGTGTTGTACTCAGCTTCAGGGCGCGACGGCGGCATTTTTGTGCAAAAAGTGCCCGTTTTGCGCATGCTTGTTTCTGGTGAGCCTTTAGCTGAGATCGTGCCGGAACTGTCGCCACAGCCGGCCGATGTCATTATTGTCAAGCAATATGCCAGCGCTTTTTTCGGCACGTCGTTAGCGGCGATGTTGACGAGCATGGGGATCGATACGATTATTTTGGCCGGTTGCTCGACAAGTGGCTGTATTCGCGCCACGGCAGTCGATGGGATGCAGCATGGTTTTCGTGTAGTTATACCGCGCGAATGTGTCGGCGATCGCCATCGCGCACCGCACGAGTCGAACTTGTTTGACATCGACAGCAAATACGGGGATGTAGTGGCAAAAGCAGATGTGCTGGCTTATTTGGGCACGCTATAAATGTCGCTTATCTGTGTGTGGCATGCTCAAAAACCCTGTTTCAATCGCTGTGTGGCTTTGCGGCTAAGCGACTGGCGTATGGGTTCAATTTCAGTTCGGCCGAAGTTTGCATGAGACCTCGGATACCGTGAGCATGCACTTTCATCACCCGGCTATCCGCAAAATAGGGAAAGTCAAACGTGAGTGGATCACCGGCAGCTAATCCCGGCATCGGCATCAAACGTGCTGTAAGCGGTTTGTTGAGCCGCACCGCCAGCGCAGCGACATCGAGCAAAATACCAGCTAGTACTGTTTCATCAACATCACCAGGTAGCGGCACCGTGTCCAGCCCGACACCACAGACGGCGCTGTAACTGAGCAGGTCAGCAATGCTCAATTGACCTTCGGCTGCCCGCAGTGCCACCACGTTGTCCTCCAATACCGGCAGCATCAATCCATTGAAGCCACAGTGCGGATAGCTGGCGCGTTGAATTGCGTCTGTGATAAATGCGGCCGCAAAGAGTGAACCCGGTGCGCCGACAAACGCTGCGCCGAGGTCTTCGAGCGCACCGCCGATACTTTTTTCGTTCGTTGGGAATGGAGCCAGGCAGAAATCGATACCGAGGAAGGGGAGATTGTATTCGGCCGATAAACGTGCTGCTGTATCTGCCAGTTTTCCGGCTTCCTGCTCAATGTACGTCACCAGATTCTCACGTGCTTCTGCCAGTGTTGTGGTGGCACGAAAAGCGCTGCGGGCAATATCGGCCGATTCCACGGCAATCGCGAATGCGGTCGGCCCACCACTGTGGTAAGCCACCGGAAAAAACGGTGTGTGTGGCGGACAGTTGGCAATGGCAGTCATGTACAAGTTACCGAATCCATTTGCATGCGTTGTGCTCAACTTGCGGATGAGACGGGCTGTGGCTTGAATTCGGCCGAAGGCGATCCTTCCGTTCTGATCTGCTACCTCAACGCTACCGAAAACTGCGTCATTCATAGCAATGATTTCGTGTAGTAAATGAATATTGTGTGCATCATGCTGTATTTGCACAGGGCCAAGTGACAAATATGTAATACCGGCCGTTTGCCAACCTTTGACAAGTTGTGTGACCGCACCCAGGTCACCCGCCTCCAGCCAATCGGGAAACGGTGTCGTTGCCAGTCGCAGTGATTGGACCGGAACGTGAAATGCTGTAGCTGCTGCCTGAATAAATGGTGCATGCGCGGCGGGATTGACATAATGTTCGCTGAAGAGGGTAACTGCTCGAATATCCATGCGAATATTGTAACCGTGTGACGATCACTTTTCCAACGATGACAAATCGGCACGTACCAACCGTGCTCGACATCTCAACATACAACCCGCTCTCACAAACGGCTTGACATGCATCGCGGAAGGGCTACAATGCGTCATTTTCCGGCATCAACACATCCGCAAAAGGATTTCCCATGAGTACATTTATCATCGAAGGTCGACATAAGCTAAGCGGTGAAGTCACCGTCAGCGGAAACAAAAACGCCGCTCTCAAACTGATCCCTGCCTGTATTCTGACCGATCAACCTGTGATCCTTCACAATATCCCCAACATTCTCGATGTGCGCAACACGCTACTGGTCTTGCAGGATTTAGGTGTCGAAGCAACCGATCTGGGCAATGGAAGCTGGCGCATCCATGCTGAAAACATCCGCAAGACGGAGTTGGACGCGGCTCTGGCGACGCAAATCAGGGCATCATTCGTCTTTTCCGGGCCAATGTTGGCGCGTACAGGACATATCGAACTGCCATTGCCGGGTGGTGATGTTATCGGTGGACGACCGCTCGATACGCACATAGCCGGACTGCGCAAACTCGGCGTCAACGTCAACCTGGGACGAGACGGTCTCTTTCGCATGAACGCCGATCCGTTGCAGGGCGGCGGCTACATTTTGCAGCCGGAAGCCAGCGTCACCGCTACAGAAAATACGCTGATGGCAGCCGTATTGGCCCCAGGTGAAACGATCATCGACAATGCCGCCTCGGAGCCGCACGTGCGTGACTTGTGCCGTTTTCTCGTGCAAATGGGTGCACAAATCGACGGCATTGGCACAAATCGACTCATAGTTCAAGGAGTGGAGCGCCTCAACGGCACAGAATTCACCATTGGTGCAGATTTTATGGAAGTCGGCAGTTTTATTGGTGTGGCAGCAGTAACCGGCAGCGCCATTCGCATAAAAAACATCTCTCCTGACGATCTGCACATGATTAAGCTGGTTTACAATCGACTCGGAGTTGACTGGATCGATGAAGGCAAAGATATCTTCGTGCCTGCAGAACAGCGGATGACGATCTCCAGTGCACTGGGAACACGCGTCCCGGAAATAAAACCGCATCCATGGCCGGGTTTTCCACCTGATTTGATGAGTATCGCCGTGATGATTGCGACACAATCGGCCGGTTCCGTGCTGCTTCACGACTGGATGTATGAAAGCCGGTTTTTCTTTGTCGACAGATTGATTTTTATGGGCGCACGCATCGTATTGTGTGATCCACATCGTGTTATTGTTCAAGGCCCCTCTCCGCTCTTTGCCGCGCAAGGAGGCGTTGCCAGCCCAGACATTCGTGCCGGCATGGCGATGGTGTTGGCGGCTTTGTGCGCCGAAGGTACAACGCAGATTCACAACATTCAGCAGATCGATAGAGGCTACGAGCGCATTGAAGAAAAGTTGGCAGCTTTGGGTGCCAGAATTCATCGTGTTGATGAATGAAAGAAGTGGCAATTTGATGTGCCGATGACATCGATTCAACTCGTTCATAACAAGCTTACCTGTGTAACTTTTCACCGGTTGAGTTGGTCGAAACCAGTGCATGAGGCTTGATTGACAAAACAACGATTGACTGTTCCAGAAACAGCGTGCTTGCTAAAGGCATGGTTCCGCTGACCCTGACAATACAAGCTTGTCGTATCATTTGTCTCAACGTCATAGTTTACATCGCGCCCTATGTCGTCTGTTTATGTTTCCTGGCGGTAAAAATAAGACCGTCTGGAATATCATGGATGTTAATTTGACCGGGAATAGGCGCTTGGCTATAATTCATCGGCTATCAAGGTTTCACTATGTAAGGTGAATTTGCACATTTTTCAGGGCATAAGGCCCTGTTTTTTTGGGAGAAATTGAAAATGACGAAGCGTACTTATCAGCCGAAAATTCGCCGCCGTGTGCGCGTACACGGTTTTCGCCAACGGATGCAGACGCGTGGAGGCCGCGATGTGTTGAAATCGCGCCGCGCAAAAGGTCGCAAGCGGTTGTCAGTGAGCATGAATAATCATGTCAAGAAAGTCAACTGGAAAGGTACCAGCGCTACAGCATACCGAGCACCACGCCGCCGTGGAGGCGTCAAGAATTAGGTCTGCGACAGCATGTCTATTGTGTCTGTTTGACGTACCAATCTGGATAGCCTGAATCAGGTTCTCGCTAAAACGTCAGACTCTGGATCACAATGAGGCGTACATATCGGCTGCGGCAGCATAACGATATTCAGGCAGTACGACAGAGTGGTCAACGGTGCAAACATCCATTAGCGATTTTGCTTTTCAAACCGAATCAGAGCCAGAACAGTCGTTTTGCTTTTATTGCCGGCAGGCATATTGGCAATGCGGTTCAGAGAAACCGGGCCAAACGCCTGTTGCGCGAAGCTGTTCGATTGCACTTGGATGAAATTGCAGAAGGGTGGGACTGTTTGTTTATTGTGCGCCATCCAACGCCACAGGCCACCTTTGCCGATGTCGAAGCTGCCGTACTGTATTTGCTGAAGCGAGCGCACATGTTAAACGTGCGTGGTAGAGGCTGAAACGCTTTGGCAGTTCCGGCGTATAGAAATCATGAAACACATCGCCCTTTTCCTGATTCGTGTCTATCAAATGACTTTTTCGAAGACGTTGCCCGCCAGTTGTCGGTTTACGCCCTCTTGTTCACATTACGGCTACGAAGCTATTGAAAAGTATGGTTTTTTTAAGGGTGGCTGGATGGCGATCAAGCGTATCGGCCGATGCCATCCCTTTCATCCAGGTGGATACGATCCAGTACCGTAGCCGATTGATAGGCAATTGATGAAAGGCCATATCGGAGAAGTTAATTTGTACAAAACAAAACGGATGCGGTTTCATCCGGCGTTGATCTTGTTTATTGTCACTGCATTATTTCTGTCAGCATGCGGGATTCAAGCCAACACCAATTGGCCTGGCATGAGTGCTCTAGGTGATCAGGTATATGTCGCCTATGGGCCTGAAGTTGTCGCCGTCAATATTCCAGACCAGGAAATAGTGTGGCGATTCCCAGAAGAACCATCGCGCATCCTCTATTTGGCTGCGCCTTCTGTATACGACGATCTCGTAGTTCTCGGCGATTATGGTGAGGGTCAGGGAGCGCTTCGGCCTGGAGTAAAGAGTTCGCTTTATTACTTCTCGGATTCAGAAGCCGCTGCATCAGGTACGCCGCGTGATGTTCAGACAAGCCCCTCTATCTCTGAGGATCGTATCATCGCCCCAGTGCTGCAAACCGAAGACGCTATTTATTTAGGTACGGCTGACAACAAGGTATTTGGTATTGAACGTCGTCCGGGTGGCGGCGTTCAGTGGACGCTCGAAACGGAAGGAAGTATCTGGGGGCAACCAACGGCACAAGATGGAACAGTATTTGTGACATCGATGGACCGTTCGGTCTACGCATTGGATGGGGCCACTGGCGAACAGAAGTGGAAAAACACATTATCGGGTGCGATTTCGGCGAAACCGTTTGTGGCAGACGATGTGGTTTATGTGGCGAGCTACGATGCCAAAGTACATGCATTTGATGCCCAATCCGGTGACGAATTGTGGTCATCTGATGCAACTAACTGGATTTGGGATATGCCGGCTGTGACAGATTCGGCCGTATTCTATGCTGACAATGGCGGCAAAGTATTTTCGGTAGATCGTGAGACAGGCAACCCGCTTTGGGACAAAGATGTCGCTAATCCCGTTATTGCACGCCCTTTGGTGCAAGATGATGTGGTGTATATAGCAACAGGTCGCGCCGACCGCAATGCGACGACAGGAACCATTTTCGCATTATCGGCCGAAGACGGCTCCCAGTTGTGGACAGTAGAGACGTCATCCCCGGTTTTTACCAGTCCGGTAATTGTTGACGACGCCCTAGTCGTTTTCATTCAGGACACTGAGAACGGAAATGCACCGCTACTCAATGTGTATGAGTTGGAAAGTGGCATATTGCGCTGGTCGATGCCACTGCAAAACAATGACCAAGAGCAGTAGCGTCAACACTCACGTCGCATTATGGTGCATCGGTTTGTGTTACATATAGTGACTTCGGGTGTGAAACGATTCACAGCCTTCAGGTCAGGAGAAGCATAAGTTATGGGTGGACTTTGGGACGCAATTTGGCAGGGCGTGGTCATCAATTCGATGACGAATGGATTGCTTGCGCTTTACGATTTGCTCTTCAACAACTTTTTTCTTGCCCTGGCCGTTTTTACGCTCATCACACGGCTCGTCATGCTGCCCCTCAACGTTCGTCAGCAACGCTCGACGATCAAAATGCAGCAGATGCAGCCGCAAATCAAGGAAATCCAGAGCAAATACAAGGACAATCCGCAAAAAATGCAGGAAGAGTTCCAGAAGATTGGCTATAGTCCAACGGAACAATTGGGCGGATGTTTGGTATTGTTCATTCAATTTCCGATTTTTATTGGTCTCTATCGCGCCATTCAATATGTCCTGGCTTCATCACCACAAGCGATGTTTGAGTTATCAGAGCGCGTTTGGTTAAACGTGTTTAGCCTGGAATCCGTGACAGCACTGTTACCAGTGAAAAATACGTTCCTTTGGCTAAATCTGGCTCAGCCAGACCCCACCTATATACTACCAATTCTCGTCGTCGCCACGATGTTTATCAGCCAACGATTGCTGACTCCAACGCCGCAGACGACGAAAAACAAAAAACCGGCCAAAGATGGCAAGAAAGAACCGGAAGACGCTGCCGCATCCATGCAGAAGCAGATGATGTATACGATGCCGTTGATGTTTGGTTTCTTTTCCCTGCAATTTCCTGCCGGTGTCTCGATCTACTTTATTTTTGCTAATCTCATCAGTATGCTCCAGGGTTGGCTTGCTCGTCGCAGTGTGGCTGAAGAGCGTGCTGAATTGGAGAGATCCAAGGCGGCCAAGGCAAGCGAATCGGCATTGTCTACGGCAGGCGCTGGATCGTCGACATCGCAAAATGATGTCGCTGAAAGTCGCCCGCCATCGACCAAGAAGGCAAAACGTAAATCTAAGTCAAAAAATCGCTGACGTTCAAGCACTTTTTTGACTACCTTGCTTGCATTTGCTGGATAATCTGGCGAAATTCCAGCCTGATTCGTTGAGTGTTAGTCAGGTCGCCAACAGAAAGTACGTTTCTATTACAATTCATAGCTTGCAGATTGCACTGCGCAAGCTATCTTGCAGCGAGGTGATTATGTCGGTGATAAAACACGAAATTGAGGCGAGCGGCCCGGATGTGGAAGCCGCTATAGATAAAGGTCTGCGCATCCTAAATGCCAAGCGTGACGCAGTTGTTGTAGAAGTTTTGGATGAGGGCAGTAAGGGGTTACTGGGCATTGGCAAGCGTGACGCTTCAGTCCGGTTGACATTGGTGGTTGACCCACTGGATGCGACTGATCCGGCAAAAAAACCAGTGCCAGTTGCTGAGAGTGACGTTCCCGATGTTGCAGAAGATGCTGAGTCGACGCCGGAAACTGTTGACGTGGCTGAACCGGCAACCGTTGCAGAAGTTGTGAAACCTGTTATCGGCACTCCCGATGTTGAGCAAGATGAACATGACGAAAGCACCAGCGACGAAAAACCGGAGCCGGAGCCAGTTATTGACGCGGCTGCAGAAGCCGAGATTTTGCGTGAGCTTTTGACCAGCACCGAAGTGTCAGTTGCCATGAAGCATATGGAAACGCTGCTGACTAAAATGGAATACGATGGTGTTGTTTCGGCCGAATTGTCGGATGTCGATGAGATTACCGGCAAACGCATTCCGATCATCACTGTTGATGGAGATAGCCTCAGCGATTTGATCGGTAGCCGGGGCGCGACGCTGAATGCGATTCAATTCCTGTTGCGTCAGATGACCAGCCAGACAATCCACGATCGTACCAACTTTGCGCTGGATATTGGCGGCTACCGTGCCCGCCGGCAGGAAGTGCTCGCCAATCTGGCACTTCGTATGGCCGACAATGCGGTGCGTGATGGTCGCACCGTGACACTCAACGCCATGCCGCCGCACGAACGCCGTATCGTCCACATGACATTGCGCGAAGATGAGCGCGTTGAAACACGCAGCAGCGGTGAAGGTGATCGTCGCCGCGTCAGCATCATCCCCAAGGGCGGTGAAGGGAGCGGCGATAAGAAACGTCGTTCGCGTAAGCGTCGCAGCAAACAAAAGAACTACGACGCATAAATCGCCATCTTACACTGTAGTGGGCGATGAACCCATTGGCAACCAGCGCCGGTTAATTACCGGCGCTTTTGTTTTTTAGCGCCGCTTGCACGGCTAAATGCCCGCGCATGGCGATGCGTCTGATATAGTTGCGCTTTGACAGTGAGCCGTATTGTGGCGTATTGCGCATAAACGGCTGGGGTGGCATGAGTAGAGCTCGCAGTAAGCTGGCACTGTCACGCCAGGAGTCCACCAGCAGTAGTTCAATCAATTTTGGTATAGGGCCGATCTGGTGACTGGCTGGATGGGGCGTCAATGTATTCCAATCGGCGATGCTACCGGTTATGCGTTGCTGAAAACGACTGGTGGGAACGGTTGGCAGTTCCGGCATCAGCTGCAGTGCCGCAGCGGTGCGCAGTAGAAAATCTAGCGCATTGGCTGCGCCGGCATCCTGACTTAGGCTCATAAGCATGGCTCTGTCAATGCCGCTTTTGACGAGCAGTGCCGCGTCGGTAAACGCATTGATGCGGCTGAAGCGTGTGTGGCGCGCATGTAACGCCGCATGGATGAGAGCGTCTTCGCATGCCAATACGCAGATGTTTTGGCCTTGCAAGGATAATGCAGTCGCACGCTGCCACAATTCGGCCGAATTCCAACCTGGACGAAAACGGCGAACGACATCTGTGTGAATCTCAATAGTCGTGCCGCGCTGCGGATGGGTGTACGGGATGCGGTGATGCCAGTCACCACTGCGGGCGCGTGGATGAGGGATATACCCCAATTGACGCAGGACGACGAGGGCCGCATCGGCCGAATCGGGCTGCACCAACAGATCGAGATCGTCAAAATAGCGCAACCCGACGCTGGGATAGACGGTATTTGCCAGCGCCACGCCTTTAAGCGCAAGCGACGGAATACCGGCCTGTGACAACGCATGTGTGACAGTCAGGAAATCCTCGGTCATGACCGCGTTGCGAATGCGTCGCTGTCGTGTGATCGTATTGATATTTGCCCAAATCTGCTCTGGAATGCGGTTGCGGTCAGCGTGGTTGCGCAGTGCGTAGGCAAGCGCCGGTGTTTGTTTATGCCCTTGCGCCAGGACTAAGACATCGTGCCATGCGACCGACGGTAATGGCGGCATGAGCTGTCCGGTCGTGACGGTGCGCAGGGCGGCGAGCAGGACGCTTTCTTCGGCCGAAAACGTCACAGCGTAATTAACGTCACTTTCTTGATGGCCGGCACACTCGCCAACGCATCGATCACCGTATGGGGCGGCACAGTGTCCAGATTGATGAACGACAGCGCCTCGCCTCCCGGTTCGGAGCGTCCCAATCGCCACTCGGCTATGTTGACATTGTAGGCGGACAGGATTGTACCCACTTGCCCGATAACGCCGGGAATGTCACGGTTGAGCATCACCAGAATGTGGCCTTCCGGCTTGGCCTCCAGGTGATAATCCGATACCTGCACAATGCGCGGCTCACTACCACCGAATAGCACGCCCGCCATCAATCTATCGCCGCCTTGCCAAAAGACGCGGCACGAAATCAGGTTGGAGTAATCGAGATCACCAAGCCCTTTGGTCTGTGTAATGGCAATGTTGCGTTGGCCTGCCAGAAGCGGCGCGTTGACGTAGTTGACGCCGTTCGGTTCATCTTTGGCGATGATCCCCTTGAGTAAGGCAGCGGCAATCGGCCGAATCAACTCACATGCCGGCTCGCCCGACACTTCGATCTCAACCCGCATGATGGGGGCATCAGCCATGTGTGCCTGCAAAACACCCATTGTCTCAGCCAACAGCAAATAAGGTTTGGCGACCGGATACGGTGGCCCGTCGCGGAACGGCATATTGACGGCGTTGCGATAGTCGCTGCCCCGCAGCGCATCGAGTACTTGATTGACGATTTGTGTTGCCACTGCGTGGCGCGCTTCAACCGTTGCTGCACCTAGATGAGGAGCGTGGATCACGCTTGGATGCCCAATGAGGGGACTGCCCGTTGGCGGTTCGTGATAGTAGACGTCCAAGGCGGCACACGCCACTTTGCCCGCATTGAGCGCATTGAGCAGTGCCGCCTCGTCAATCAGGAGGCCGTGGGCCACATTGACGACAATCACGCCGTCACGCATCTGTGCGAATGCTGCGGCGTCGAGAATGCGATCAGTTTCGGCCGTTGGCGCGGTATGCAGCGTGATGTAATCTGCTTCGGCGAGTAAATCATCGAGATCGACCAGTGTAATGCCGTACTTGCGTGCAACAGCTTCACTGACATACGGGTCGTAGGCGATGACTTCCATGTCGAATACCTGAGCAAGCCGGGTAACTTCACGTCCAATTCGGCCGAAGCCAATCACGCCCAATGTTCTGCCGTGCAACTGTTGTCCAACGAAATGTGAACGTCGCCATTCGCCGGCCACCAACGACAAATGCGCCGGTACAAGACGACGTGCCGCTGCCAGCAACAAGGCGACTGTGTGTTCGGCTGCGGCGATGGTATTGGCCTCAGGTGCATTGGTAACGATAATGCCGCGCAGTGTCGCTGCTTGAATGTCGATATTGTCCACGCCACTGCCGGCACGTCCAATCACCTTCAAGTTGACGCCGGCTTCAATCACCGCCGCATCCAGTTTCGTACCGCTGCGCACGATGACGGCGTCATATGCTGGTATCAGCGCCAGGAGTTCGCCATTTTCCAGGTCAAGGCGGACATCGTAGTGCACGTCGTTTGCTTCTGTCAGGCAATCCAGACCGACCTGATCAATGATGTCAGTGATTAAGATTCTAAACATAGCGATTGAAGGTAACAGCGACTAACAGAGTGGTTAGCGTCTGTCTACCGAGGCTTGTTCGTCGTTGATTGCATACGCGTTGCGAAATTTACGCTCTAGTCGGGCATCGGTAAACGAAATAGCATCGGCTGCAATGAGTTGATGCGCTCGTTTAGACAGACCTTCATGCGGTGTACCGTGCAAAGTTGCCAATGCACCCGGTCCAGCGGCAACAGCCAGCAGCGGTGCCAGGCTCTCGCTGTGAATGAAAACCGGTGCTTCGCGCAGAACGCGCTCACGGGCAACGACGCCACCGAAACCGACGAACAAATCAACGGCACGACCGGCCAGTAGATCGCTCGTGCCATCACCAATCAGTAGCGACCGTCCGCGTTGATTGCCTTTAAGCTCTGCGACGATTTCTGCTTTGCCGTCGCTGATGGTTAGTGGGCCTTTGTCGAATGTTAAATAACGCATGTCCGGGTCAGGATCGTTGCGATTGCGCCACCATTCACCACTCAGCGCATTGTATTCGAGCGGGACGGCGCGAATGTGGGCGCTGTCGACACCGAGGTAGACACCAAATTCGACGACAGGAGCGAGTAGCCCACCACTGATGATATAGACGTTGTGTCCGAGGAAATGCAACGCAGCGATTAATTCACGGGCATCGGCAACGGTGTTATTCTTATACGCTTGGCGGATAGCGTGAACCTGACCGCGTGTCGGTTTGACAGCCGTGAGACGTTTTTCATAGACGTCTTCCAGATCGAGATGGCCGTCCATGGCGGCTTTGGTCAATACTTCGACGCGCCATTTTTTATCGGCCGATTCGGCCAATACGTCAATACCTTCGACCGTCGTTAAAGTTGAATCACAATCAAAAAAAACATGTTGATAGGGAGGCCAACGCATATACATCCTTTTGGCATTGTCCACAACTGCGTTTACAATCAGGCAACGACAATGTGGCAAGCGGCGACTGATTGTCAATACGTGATTGTACTCGTTTGCCCAGTCGATAACAATGAATTTGCGCGGAGTTACCAGGGCGTCTCCTGTAACGGGATGCCTCGTTCTCATGTCCAATAAAGAATCTACTTCACCATCATTTTTTCGCCGCACGGTGCATGCCGCACGAGGCTGGCGACGTTCATTGCGCTACACGCGTCTGCGCACCATGACTGCGATCCGCAATCGCATTCGGCGCTGGCGCAAATATCAGATCGACTATATTTTGTTTCCATTAGGTGGATCGTTGCCGGAACGCGCCGCACCGCGTCGCGGTTTTATCGAGCGGCGTTTGCCGTTGCCGTCGCCTCCTCTGAGTTTACAGACGATCAATGCCAATTTCCGTCGTGTGGCCGATGCCGATAATGTGAAGGGTGTCGTGTTGGTATTTCTGGGATTTTCAGCAGATTTGGCCACCTTGCAAAATCTGCGCAAGTCGATTCAGCGCTTGCGCGATGCCGGTAAAACAGTCGTCGTCTACACACCACACCTCAATATGTCGCATTATTTTGTGGCGACGGCTGCCGATCGGATCATCGCGCCGCTTTCGGCCGAATTTACGGCTGTCGGTCTCAGCGCCGATGTGATGCACTATAAAAAAGCACTGGATCGCGTCGGCGTACAGGGAGACGTTATTCGCGTTTCGCCTTACAAGACGGCCTTTAACCAGTTTGTCGAGGCCGAGATCACGCCGGAAGAACGCGAACAAATCGACTGGCTGCTCGACGATCGCTACGATTTTTTGACGGCGGCCATGGCCGAAGGGCGCGGCATGGCCCAGGCGCAGTTACAGGCATTGATCGACGGCGCTCCCTACGGTGCTGGTGCAGCGCACGAATTGGGTTTGATTGACGATGTTGCCTATGATGACCAACTGGCGCACCTACTCGGTGGCGACAATGGCAAACGCGCCCGCATTTTTTCCATGAATCGCGCCCAAAAGCAAATGCTGCAGAAAGTGCGGCGCACGACACGCGACTACATCGGTGTCGTCAGCATTGAAGGGCCAATTATGCACGGTACGGGCGGTGGTCGGTTGCCGCTGCCTGTGCCGTTTCTGGATGGACGCGTGTCGGCTGATCGCCCGCTATCGCGCTTATTGCGCAGCGTAGAACGCGAGGCGGACATGGCGGCATTGATCATTCATGTCGATTCGGGCGGTGGTGATGCGTTCGCCAGCGATGTGATTTACCGCGAAGTAAAACGGCTAGCCCAGAAGAAACCGGTGCTGGTTTACATGGGCGATACAGCGGCTTCGGGTGGGTATTATATCGCCGCTGCTGGTGACCACATCATGTGTCGGGAATTGACGCTGACCGGATCGATCGGTGTGATTATCGGCCGATTGTCCTTTAGCGAGTTGATGGATCGACTTGGCGTACAGTACACAGGTTTGACGCGTGGTGCCAATGCCGGATTATACAGCGATCCGGCGCCGTTACAGCCGGCGCAGCGGCATGTGCTGGAGAGTCGTCTGCTGGAAAATTACCGGCAGTTTCTTGACGTCGTTGCTGCAGGACGAGAGATGACGCGTGACGCGTTAGAGCCGTTGTGCGGTGGACGGGTATGGACCGGGCGTCAGGCACAGGCACATGCGCTCGTCGATAGCTGTGGCGATTTTGTCGATGCATTACAGCAGGCACGCCAATTGGCAGGCTTGCCAATGAATGATGAAATTGACGTGCCGGTTTACAATTTTTATCCTACGAGCAGCGGGTACACGTTGCCGCGCCCTGCCGATGACGAGAAAGAGGATGATTCGGCCGAAACAATGCTGAATCTGGCGCTGCGTTTGTGGGGACAGGACATTCAGTTGCTGGCTGAAGGCCGACCGCAATACATGCTGCCCTTCAAGATCAGGTGGCGCTAGCTGATGAATGCGATTATTGTTGCCGGCGGTATTCCTGAGCCGGATGATCCCCTTTTTCCTTATACGCAGGGTCGGCCGAAGGCGCTCATCGACGTGTGCGGACAAACGATGCTGGAGCGCATTGTCGCGGCTTGTCAAGGAAATACCCATATCGAGCAAGTTGTCGTCGTTGGTCTGGATGACGACCAGGGACTGACGTTTGCGCGACCGGTGATCTACGTACCCGATCATGGCAGTTTGCTGGGAAACATTCGCGCCGGGCTAGAATGGCAAGAACAGCACGGGGGAGGGCATGTGCTGGCGTTAACCGGTGACATTCCGCTTATCACGACCGCTGTGCTTGATGACTTCATTGCCTCAGCGACGGTTCCGCTGCCCATGATAACGTATCGATTTGTCACACGAGCGACTGTCGAAGCCCAATTCCCCAATTCCCAACGCACCTTTACCAGATTGCGTGACGCCGTCGTAACTCAGGCTGACGTGTTTATTTTGCACACCGATCTGTTGCATACTAATCAGCCGCTGTGGGAGGCGCTTATTGCGGCTCGTAAACAGCCATGGCGCATCGCTCGTGTCGTTGGTCTAAAGACGTTGCTCAAGCTTTTGTTGCGGCGGCTGGCTATGGCTGACCTGGAAGAAACAGCGCAACGACTCCTTGACGCGCCGGTGAGTGTTGGATTGATACCGCATGCAGCGTTGGCGATGGACGTGGACAAGCCACATCACCTGCAGGTTGTACGGGATGCATGTACTCATTCGGCCGAATTCTAGCGTTGTTCTGATAGCGCGCCGCACCTGCCTGTTCCACAATACAATTCATTCAATTACAACATAGTAGGAGACGTAATAGTGAAGATCGCAGTATTTGGCACAACCGGCGGGACAGGTTTTGAGGTCACAAAACAAGCATTGGCACAAGGCGATACAATAACCGCATTGGTGCGCACACCAGCCAACCTGACGCTTTCAGATGAAAAGTTAACCGTTGTCGCCGGCAACATTCTCGATCAGAATGTCGTCGATCAAGTCGTTGCCGGACAAGATGCCGTCATCGTTTCGATTCGCAAGACAGACGACAATCCGGACCGGCTGGTTTCCACCGGTACAGCCAACGTTATCGACGCCATGCGACGCTTCGGTGTGCGACGATTGGTCGCCGTCACTGCCATCGGCGTCGGTGAAAGCAAAAACAATGTGCCGATGTTTTTTAAGCCGTTAATGCTCACGATTCTCAAGGCATCGTACGAAGACATGGAGCGCCAGGAACAAGCGATTCGGGAGAGTGGGCTCGATTGGGTTATTGTGCGGCCAGGTGGATTGACCGACAATACTGCGACCGGAAACTATCGAGTTGGCTTGACGGTTAAAGCGGCGCAAATTGCCCGTGCTGATGTCGCTGCATTTTTGTTGCAGCAGACCACAGATGACACGTATTTGCATCAGGCCGTATCAATTTCATAAAGCCAAGAGCAAACTGCTGCCGACTAAGGACTTTATATTTTGGGTGAACGGCGTTCCATGAGAATCGTATCGCGCCAAACGCCGTGATGTCGGCCGATTTTTTCTCGTCGGCCGACAATGCGGAAGCCATATTTCTCGTGTAGATGTATGCTAGCAACGTTTTCAGGGAAGATGCTGGCCTGCAATGTCCAGATTCCGGCCATTTCTGACGCTCCAATCAAGTGCGCCAGCAATGCCGATCCTACGCCGTGCCCCATCGCTTCCGGTGCAACGTAGACAGACAGTTCAGCAACGCCCTCGTAGACACAGCGGCTCGATACAGGGGAGAGGGCTGCCCAACCGATGATCTCATCGTGGTCGCCGATGGCTTTGAATGCAAGACCATCGATTTTGCCTGCGAACCAGGTAGAGCCATCGGGAATGTCTGCTTCGGTGCTAAAGGTAGCGTGACCGGTGCGAATGCCGGCGCGGTAGATGCGTTCGATGGCGGGCCAATCGGTAACTGCAGCAGGTTTAATTACCATGGAAATCGATTCGGCCGATTATACCGGCAGCTTGCTCCAACAACGCAACAGTCGCTCTGGATAGACGCTGTTCGAACCCGGATGTGCGCAAAGCCTCAGTCTCGATACGCATTATCAAACGGAGTTGATGAGGTTCCAACCGTCTTCAATAGCGCTATGGATCACACCAGACTGCGCGGTTTCGATGACAAGGTGTTGTTTGCGTTGTGAACGCGGATACCCGACCCAACTCAGACCGCCGCCCTGTACAATCAGAATGGTGTGATCGGCAATCACGTCCTTATTCTGGCAGCGCATGAAATCAATGCGCCCTCGCCATTCAGGAGCGGCTGTTGCGTCAAAAAGCTCGGTGGCGGTGGCAACATCGAGACCATAGCTTTCAATAATCGAAAGGGCCGGCACTGCTGCCCATACATCGCGCATATCCTGTACGAGCAGCACATCTTCACTATCAGCAACAAATTTGTACGCATCTTCTTCGAGTACGGGTCGCGGTGTGAGCGCACGTTCAATATGATGCAGCACTGCGCGGATGTCACCAAAACGGGTAAGTGCCCATTCGGCCGAATCTGTCGTCGCATTAACTACATGATCGCCTGTAATGTAGAACCAGTGTGTCTCCTCGACAGCCCCAGAGATCTCTTTATGTGAACGTATTACGAATTGCGGGTTGGCAACTGTGGTGATCAGCGCTTGTTCTTCATCGGTTAAGTCAGGTGCGTTTGCTGATTTCACGTTCTCAAAGTGTGACGGCGCAAAGCCAACCGGCCGATCGATACCTTGAGCCTGTAGCAATGTTTTCAATTGTGCAATTGGGAGTGTTATGTTGGTCATGAGGCAATTTACCTTTTTGTGCAACGATTGGTCAGAGTCAAATTAGACAACCTAATTTCACCACATATTGTAGTTGAAGGCAAACGTCGCATGGTACTTATGGAACGATAGAGTTGTTCAGTCGTACCTTATTGGATACGGAAATCAGAAATGTGGCACGACAGGTGCGTAAACAAAAAAAGCGTCGCCCGATTGGACGACGCCACAGTACCTAATTGTTCATCAACAATCTTTGTGCGCTTAAGCTGCGGCCGCTTTCCTGGCAGCAGCCAACTGTTTCATCAGACGGCCTTTGCGACGCGACGCATTGCGCGGATGCAAAATGCCTTTACGGGCAGCTTTGTCTAGAATGCTTCCCGCGTGACGCACTGATTCTTCGGCTTGTTCAAGTTCGCCTGCTTCGATCAAACTGCGTGCTTTCCTAATTTCGGTGCGGGCAGATGACCGGTAGACGCGGTTGCGCATGCGGCGCTTTTCATTTTGACGGTTACGTTTCTTTGCAGATTTTATGTTAGCCAATTTCCAAATCCTCAAAAATATTGTCTGGTCTAAATAAACCAGGGGCGTAAGAGCCTGACGATGATAACATACTTCGGCCGAAAAACAATACTGTTTTCCGGTTTCAATTACGTTATTCTAAGGGATTTGGAGTCAGATTGCCATTGTGTGCCCGGTTTGACAAAAGCAGGGTGCACAGCTACCATATCGACGCTTGTTATAATGTTATGACATGTTTTGTGGTGCGTCATGGCTTCGATCGCTCACTCATCTCCCAACCCTCTTTACACATACCTAAAGGAAATCCTGGCAGCGTGCATTGATTCGGCCGAATGGCAGCCTGGTGACTTGATCCCCGACGAAATCGATCGGCAAAATACATGTAGCCAGAGCCGTAGCACCGTATGCCGAACCGTGGCAGAATTGGTCAACATCACACTATGAGGACTCAACATGAAAAACTATGGCCCGGCCACGCAACGCCCGTACCAATGTTTTATGGGTAAGTGGGAAGGATTGTGCAAGACTTTTGACACTGACGGCAACTTCATTGAAGCCAGTGCCGTCCACATGGATGTCTACTGGGTGGATGAGAACACCTGGCACTTGCACGAGCATTTCGATAATTTATACGGCGTTGGCGAAACTGTCTATCACACGGATATCAACGTCGACGGCAACCGTTGTTTCGCGTCCAACGAAATGTTGTCGCTTGAAGGCACAAAGTTAACGGCGTTCAATTACGTGTTTACCATCCATAGTGAGGTGACCAAAACAACGGTGTATAACAACCATTATTTCATCGATCCGAACACGCGCCGTATCATCACGCACAAAGTCCGTGACGGCAAAACGCATATCTTCCAGATTCAGGATTTCGTACGGGTTGTGCAGCCATGATCGTGCAATCGGCCGACACCGGCAATCCCCATTTCGTTATCCTCCAAACCGACCACGCACGCATGTCGGGCCACTTGGCGCAGGCGTTTGGCAATGCTCAATTTGCAACGCTCAACCCACGCGAACCGGTGGCGTATGCCGTTGCGCATCACGACGAAGGCTGGGCTGAACTCGACGCGCGCATGCTGCAAGATCCGGACACCGGTTTACCCTATCACTTGACCAAAACGCCGTTACCCAGGATCATTGAGACTGGTTCCGGATCACCGGATTTTAACGAAAAGTACCACCCATACAGCGGGTTGCTCTCCAGCATGCACACGTATGGCCTATATCATGGTCGCTATGGTTTGTCGGACAAGGTGTTCATCGATCTGATTCCGCCGCAATTCAAGGAGCAGGTGACGGCGCTGCTTGCCGGCGAATTGGCACGGCAAGAACGGCTCAAAGCGCGACTGGCCGCTGATTCGGTCACGGCAGGTTGGATTGTCGCTGATTTTCTGTTCACCAACTACAAATTGCTCCAGTTTTTTGACACGTTGGCGCTGTATTTTCATATGGTTCACGCTGAGGCACGGGCTGAGTCGACATTCCCTAATGTGCCGCGTGCCGTCGGTGATGATGTGACGATTGTGATTCGGCCGATTGGCGGCGATGACTATGCACTGTCACCGTGGCCGTTTGCTGGTCACCGCCTCGACATAGCAACGCGTGGCCGGTATGTCATTCCCCAGCCTAAAGGGACCGATCTGGTTGCCATGATGGACGGCATTTCGTATAGCGAACAACGGGTAATGTTGGTAGCAGGCTAGCTTATGGATGAGTCGCGCCGGCAAGGGTTCACGCAGGGCATTGGCCGCTGGATCGGTTCGGCCGAAGTGTATGATGGACAAGGGCGCTTTGTCGGCAACGCCACCGATCGCCGTCATGTACAGCAGCAGGTCGGCGAAAACCGCGTGCGCATCGATTTGTCATTCGTCGGGCCGTTCAAATTTGCCGGTCATTATTTTATTGAAGATTGGCAGACGCATCGGCTCTATCAGGGGCCGGTCAACGTCGGTTATGCCGAGACGTTGAGCAGTGGCCTCATTGATGCCCACAATTACTGGGCTGTCACCGGCTTTTCACAGCGTTTTTTCCTGATGGTGCTGCCGGGTGGTGACAAACAAATGTCATTGGCGCTGTTGACGCGTGGCGAGGAATTGATCTATGTCGTAGTCGGGGAATACAATCGCATGGTGGAGGGGGATTCGGCCGAAATGCCCACACTTATCAACGGGTCAGCCTACGATTTGGCCGATGATCCGGCTGCCGGGCGCGGTGCCATTCTGCTCCATCGGCCAGGCACATGGTCGGGCACCTTGGCTACGCTCGACGGCAATCTGGAGGCGTTAGCTGGGACGACTTATCGCGAACAGGTTAGCCGCGACGATGACAACCTGCGTGTTCACCTCGATGGAATGGCCTTTGACGACATGCCGCGCGCATTTTCGCTGCACACCAACCAACGCCAGGCGTGGACGCCACCCGGTTCCGTTGTCGGCAGCTACAGCTTGAGCGGCGGGCGGGCGCTCAGCGGCCAGTTTCACCATTTGGAGCGGGCGCTGCGCGTCTGGCGGCGCGAAGTGGTGAGCCATGACGGCAACATCAAAGCAGTGTTGCACACGTGGTACCGTGGCGGCGCACGGATCGGAGTTCAGTTTGGCATACTGGATTTTGTTCCGTTGCAGTGATCGATGTGTCGTTGTGCGGTGAGTGTGTGGCACACTGTCGCCGACCGGTTTATATGATGCCGGCTGATCGCATTCGGCCGATTTCCTCTTCACTCTTGCCCAACTCCCGCAAAACTTCATCCGTATGTTGCCCCAGCAATGGCGGTGGCGCATAGCTGTCCTCGTACGTATCCGACAGCTTGATTGGATTCCCCGGCATCTGCACCGTGTCGCCGGACGGATGGGCGACTGCGACGACCATATTGCGCGCCTGCACCTGCGTTTCTACCAGCGCCTGGGCAAAATCGTTGACCGGCGCACACGGAATGCGTGCCGCTTGCAGCCGGTCAATCCAGTGGGCCTGTGATTGCGTGCGGAACACATCGCTCAGGCGTGCGTTGATCTGTTCTTGATTGCGCCAGCGGCCTGGCTGTCCGCGATTTTCCTCTGTATCGAGTTCCGGCAAATCGACCAGTTCCATCAGATTTGACCAGAAATTGTCGGTGATGACGGCGACGATAATCCAGCCGTCGCGGCAGGCGAACGTGTTGTAAGGCACATGGACGAAATGGGCATTGCCCGGTTTGTCTGGTACTACTCCCGACAAGAAATACATCGTCGCCATGTAATTGAGCAGACTGATCTGGGTGTCGAGCATGGAGATGTCGACATGTTGGCCGCGTCCGGTCGTCTCGCGTGCGACGAGCGCCGCCAGTACACCGATGGCGCCCATGAGTCCGCCGCCGAGGTCGCCGATGGGAATGCCGGCGCGGGTCGGCGGACTGCCGGGTTGGCCGGTGATCGACATGCCGCCGCCCATCGCCTGAGCGACAATGTCAAACGACGGGCGTTGGTTGTCCGGCCCGGTTTCGCCGAAGCCGGTAATGGTGCAGGTGATGATGCGCGGATTGACGGCGCTCAATTCGTCGTGACTGATTTTGAGCCGTTCGGTGACGCCGGCGCTGAAGTTGTCGAGAACGACATCGGCCGATTGCACCAGTTCGTAAAACAACGCCAGCCCTTCAGCCGATTTCAGGTTCAGCGTCATGCTCTTCTTATTGCGATTGAGCGTCAGAAAATACGCACCCATACCGTGCAGGCTGTTGGCCGGGTCGCTCGCCAACAGTCGGCGCGTCCCTTCGCCGCGACCGGGCGGCTCAATTTTGATCGTCTCCGCGCCCATGTCGGCCAGCATCATGCCCGCGTATGGGCCGCTAAGCATATGGGTCAGGTCGAGCAGGCGTATACCGTGCAATGCTTTCATGACTACTCCTCACCATCGAATCACTATTTGTCGTGATGTTATTACAACCGCACTTGTACAGCAACCTGCTGTGTGCGCACCGTTTCAGATCATGAACCAGTTTATCGGAGAAGTACGATTTCCAGCATCCTCAGCAAGCGATCAAATGATTGAGAAAGCAGAACAATTGTGCTACAATCAACATGCTAACCGGCTCTTCAATGTGAGATGTATTACGTTTTTTTATCTACATTTGAGTGACAATTTATGCAATGCGTAGTGGCAGGTGAGTATCGGCCGAAAGCCGCTGCATTTGTTTTCTGATTGCTCCGTAACACGTTATGATGTTGACGCGAGTCATTTTGTTATGATGTCACCAGCTAAACGATTTGGATTCATACTATTTTGCGTGGCGATGATTATCTTCGCCTTTTTGCTGCTTCTGCCTGACATTGAGGCCGTACATGTGCCTGCCGCTGGACAGGCGCAAGCGCCATTGGCCGCGCAGCAGCAACAGCCTGAAGCCGGCACCGACCCAATCATCGCCCGAGATGTCGAGATTCCCGATGCAGGCGGTACGCTACCGCTAATGATTCGCTGGTCAAACTGGCGTGATGAATTTGGCCCATCAATTGTCTACGCTCGGGAATCAGATTTGAATGGCATGTTGCGCATGAGTGGTCCAGTGACCAAAATGGTGATGGTGACTTCTTACGGTGAAGCGGAGCGCATGATGGCTCGAGCAGACGAATTGCAGGCGGCCGGCGTCACAGCGATTGGTTTGAATACGGAGAACGGGCAGGGGATGACGCCGGGCAACGAAATGCAGACGTTGAACAGCTCTGACCCGAATGTAAATATCGTAGCGCGTGTGGCGCGACTGGTGACAGAAAACGGGTTCAGTATGTTGTGGGGGCCGGTGCGCCGTGTACTCGACACGACCAGCGACGCCACGATTCGCACGATGCTTGAATCCGGGGTCAGCGGCATTGCGTTGCAGGAACAGAAGTTCATTGAAACGCAGTCTGCCGGCAGCCGTGCACAAGCGGTGCAACAAACGATCAGTCGCTATCAATCTATTGCCGATCAGGCCGGCAGCGGCGACCTTTCTTTCCACGTGCAGATTATGCAGCAGCGTTGTCCCAATCTCAGCAATTGTGTTGATTTTGTCACGATGTTGGCTGAGATGAAGATCGATTCGCTGGCAATCTGGTCGAACGGTCCGATTCCACCTGATTTTGTCCGTACGGTACGCAGCGAATAGAATTGTCAGGAAACCGGCGGCTTGCCGGAAATCCGTTTTTTGAAATTCTTCTTATTGCGCCACAATTGTATTGGTTAGCGTTCCGATACGCTCAATTTCAACCGTGATCGTGTCGCCGTGTTGCATGAATAGTTGCGGATCGCGTGCAAAGCCGACACCTTCCGGTGTGCCTGTCAAGATCACATCTCCAGGCTTCAACGTTGCGATTTGGGAAATGTAGCTGACGATAAACGGCACATTGAAAATCATCGCACTCGTGTGTCCGTCTTGCATGACTGCGCCATTGAGTAGGGTGCGGATGCGCAGGTTGTGGGGATCGGGGAGTTCATCTGTTGTGACGAGAGCGGGTCCCAACGGACAAAAGGTGTCGAGCATTTTACCCTGTGTAAACTGCTTGGTGCGGTACTGCCAGTCGCGGGCGCTGACGTCGTTGGCGCAGCTATAGCCCGCCACGTAGTCGAGTGCATTTTCGGCCGAAACATTGTAACAAGTTCGGCCGATAATCACGGCCAACTCGCCCTCATAATCGACCTGTTTTACTACGGGCGGTACGCGGATAGCGCCGCCCGCACCGAGCAATGAGCCCGCTGTTTTGTGAAACAGCATCGGATAGTCAGGTGCTGCCATCTGTTTTTCAGCTGCGTGCGCGCGGTAGTTGAGTCCCAGGCAAATCACTTTTTCCGGCGTGAGAACGGGTGGGAGCAGCGTCACTTCGTCGAGAGGCAGCCGTTCATACGGACGCATATGATGCACCGCCTCATCCAGTACGGCAAGGGGAGATTGATGGTTTTCCTGTTGCGCCGTGTCGTCAGCGCGCAGCAAGTCGATCATTGTCTCTGGCAGTCGTATGGTGTGGAAGTGGCGTTCGACAGCAGTCGCTAAATCGACAATGGCATGGTCGACAAGTGCGCCGAGCCGTGTCGCCTGTTTGTAGTGGTACGTTACGAGATGCATGGTTGGGCAACTCCTGTGATGTGATTTCGGCCGATATGATGACCGCGTGTGATTATATCCGAGATCGATGACCAAATTGGGCTAATTGTTGTTGCAAGTTGCCAATATCGTTACACTGGTGGCAAGAAACGGATAACCACAATCGGCCGATATAGCCGGTTTAGTATGCCTAATCCGGCAGAGGAGTGACTCATGCCTAACTCAATTGCAATTGTTACATTTGATACGACCGACGGCGCCGATAAAACGTTGGCAAGCCTCAAGCAACTCAAGCACGAGCATCGCATTACGTATGACGAGGTCATCATCGTGATCAAGGATGAAAATGGCGAGGTTTCCTTGCTGGATCCCAAGCACGGTTCACCCGGCAAAGCGACGGCCAAAGGCTCGATCTTGGGAATTGTCGCCGGCACGATACTCGGTGGGCCGGTAGCGGGTTTGCTAATCGGCGCCGCCGCCGGACGCTATGTCGGCAAGCACGCTGATTACGGCATCAGCCATGAGAAAGTCGAGATGATTACGCAGGAATTGACCAACGGGTCGTCCGCGTTGTTTGTTGAAGTTGAAGAAGGTAAGGAGATTAACGTGGGCTTGTTCCGCTCGGCATTGTTACAGCATGGCGGCAATTTGCATGAGGTCATGTTTGACGACAATATCGCCGGAGATCGACCCACAGTAAAAAGCCCGGACGCATCCTATTTGCGCGAGTCGCGCAGTTAGTCTGGCAAATGGGATAATCAGAAACCGGGTTTTGTACAATCCGGTTTCCGAAAGTAATCGCGTTTAACTCAGGTTGTTTCTGTATCGGATTCGGTCGAATCGCTGCTCTCAGACGCTGCCTTTTGCTCCTCAGCTTTGCGCAACCGTTCTCCGCGCTCTAGCGCACTGCGGAGTTCATCTTCCGCCTCTTTGGGCAGTGACGTGTGATATAGGGAGCCGCCATATTGGCGTACAGCGGCGACGGCGTAATCGGGATTAGCGGCACGCACGATGAAGAATAACGCTGAGGTGTTCGGTTTGAGCTCATCGCCGACGTCTTGGACGAATTTCTTGCTGATGCCCATGTCAGTCAGCTTACCGACGAGCGCACCACCCAGACCACCGATGACCAGCATTCCAATCGGACCGCCAAACAGCGCTCCGATGAACAGGCCAATCAAGCTGCCGCTGGCGGCACCTACTTTAATGCCGCGATCGACTTCGTTGTGAACGTGCACTTTGCCTTCAGCATCTTTTTCCAAAACAGCTGAGTCGTCAAGACTGATATAACCGTGGCCTTGTGCCTGGGCGATGGCCTGCCTCACTACATTTGCCCGCTTGACATCGTCATAAATGATAACTACGATATTTGACATGCTGCCTCCTTTGCTCCTGTTTCTAAGTTATGAGTTGGTATGAATAGCAACCAACGATATGGTTTTAGTCGTTATCGGCCGATGCTTGTTTGTGCTGCCGGCGAGGTTGTGCATTTTCAGATTCGGCCGATTCTGATTGTACCACGACGTTCGCCGTAGGTTCCACCGATTCTTCGCTGGCTTTATTAATTTGACGGAAATCGGGCATGATGTCCTTGAGCATAAACGCTTTTACCATATCGTCTGCATCACCGATTTGCAGCACTGCACGCGTGTTGCCGGCCAAGGCGCGTGCAATTTCCAGCTTGGCTGATCCGACATCATACTCGGCTGCATCCGGGAACAGTTCAAGACGTTCTTGTAAACGGCGCAGACGCAACGCTTCGGCATCTGCCTCTAGCTCAAATACAGTTGATTGTGCAGCCGCTTGTTGTCTACGTACCTGGAGTTCCTCTTTGGCGCGTTCAATCTTTGCCAGAAGCTCCCGGTAAGACAATTCTTGCTCATCGTGCTGGCGTTGCAAGGCCAGCAACTGCTTTTCTGCTTGTTCATTGCGCTGAAAGACCGCCAACTGCTGCGCTTCCAGACTACGCATAAACTCGTCCGGCGGTTGGGCAAAAACAATATTGACCTTGCGGATTTCCACGCCATACGGTTCGACATTGGCGCTGATCGCTGTTCGTAACTCGGTCAAGTCATTGCGCATCAGGTCAGCCACTTGCAATGCGTCCACCTGTCGAATCAACCCTCGCAACGCATCCTGGCACGAAGCCTGAAAAACCTGATCAAAATCCGTTGCCGAAATGCTATAGACAAACCTATATGCATCGACAATGGCAAATGTCACCAGCGAATCGACGCCGCTACGGACATTGTCACGAGTTGGCGCATCGACAACCGGAATATCAAACGGAATTTCCCGTTTAGTAACCAGATGAGAAATGAGGATCCACGGAGGCAGAAAATGTGTGCCCGGCCCCTCTGTCCGCACGTACCGTCCGCCGCGCGTCAGTAGCGCACTAGTGCCTTCGGGAATACGCACGACAAAAGAGCGCCAGACTCCCAACAACAGCAGCACAACGGCAACCGGCAATGCGACAGCGGCAATCCAGCCTGTTCCTTCAAACACAAGCGGCAAAATGATGCCGGCGGCAATCAATGCAACTGCCGCTATGACCAGGTCGTTGCGTATACGATTGAGGTGTTTGGGTATGATGACGATAGGGATCTTGCCGCTTTCATCCCTGGTGGAAAATGCGTCTGCCGCATCTTCCAACGGCACCTTTGACTGTGTCAGTTGGGTATGATCGCCAATTGGGTCAACATAATTTTCATCGGGCATGGGACAGATCCTTGTGCGTTGCTACGCGTTTTGTGAATTTGTCTTGGAACGTGCTTGTTGGACGGCTCGTGCCGAACGTCCTCGGCGATAAACGACCGGTATCGGTTGTTGTGGTGGCGCTGTCGCTATCTGACCGGTCATGATCAGTGATCCGCGTCTGGCATCGGCTGCCGTATCGTTGGGCAATATGCCGGCCGGTCGTGCCGGATCGCCAATGCGACCATATGTGTACGTGAGCAGATCGCGTATGACGACAATGATGGGTGCTGCGAGGAGAATCCATAATATACCGAATTCACTTAAAGCGACGATAGCCATCACGATCAGCGCCGGGTGCAGGTTGACGAAACGACGCTCCAGGCGCGGCGTGACGAATTGTCTAATCAGCAATTGCACAGCGATGATGACGAGCAGCACACCGATGGCCGCTTCAACCGAATTGATGAGTGCCAGTAAAAAGGCAATAGCACCACCCAAAACGGCTCCAATCGCCGGTATCAATTGGAATAAACCAATTCCGATTGCAAACAGGATTTTATATTGGTACGAAACGTCAGACAGTCTCTCGATCAGACCTAGACCGATGTATACGCCAATTCCGGTGATGATTGCCTGTACAATCTGACTCTGCACAAATGCACGGAATGTGCGATCAAGGATGCGAGCCACAGCCCAGAAGTCGCCGCGGATTGTCTGCGGTAGCAGTTTGTCGAGTTCCTCCGTGCCACGACGCTGATCTACAAGGACGGCAAATACCCAACCGGGCACAATGACGAAACCGAGAATGAAGCTGATTGTATTGACCAATGTGATGACGCCTGCAACGGTTCTGTCTACCAATCGGCCGATCAGTTGATCGTAATTGGTTGCCAGACGTCCTTCGACTTCCAATGCCATATCATTAACCAGCGTCTGAGTTGGTCCGGGTAGGGTAGCGACCCAATCATCAATTTCGTCAACTTGGGTGCGTATCTCATCGACTGACGGGATGGTTGCCTGGAGGCGGGTCGCTTCCTGACCAACGATAGGTACCAAGGAGACAATGAAGTAGAAGACGATTCCCAAAGCAATTGCAAGGCTGATTGTCGTGGCGAGCGCGCGCGGCATAAACCGGTCCATCCAGTTTACGAATGGCAACATGATATAAGCGAAGACGCCGCCAATGAGAAAGGGAACGAGTGCGGGCCAGGAGCCGATAATGAGCCAGAGCAATAAGCCGATGACGCCGAGCACCAATAACGAGCGGCCAAGTTCTGAGGGTGTGATGCTCCGTATGCGTCGGCCGAAGGCACGCCAGGCATGCTGAGAACGTGTCAAGGCATTCAGTCGGTCGGTATCTTGTGGGGAAGGTGAATCAGTCGTAGCCATTGTTTCCCTCAAATCTTTCACAATACGTTGGGGATTTACTTGTACAGTTTGCTATTTTATCGTTGTTTGTAGTGGCTGTCATTATTGGGTTGATCAGGCAGGGCTATCCTGAACGGATTCTGATCCGTTGCCGGTTGTTTCGGCCGAAACGGACAGCAATTTCTCCAGTGCAGCCAACTGACCACGCATCGCTGCGGCCAATTTTTCCTGCTCTGCGAGCAGGCGCTTTACTTCACTAATCTGCGATGACGTGTCGGAGCCGACTATAGCGTCGTCCGCCGACTTTGACTCGTCCTCATCCGGATCGAAAACGGTAGCCAGGAAACCGGTTAACACACCAAACAAGCTCAAGCCGACAACCATGACAACCATGGCAATCAGTCGCCCGCTACTGGACACGGGGTAATAGTCGCCGTACCCGACCGTCGTAATGGTCACAAGGCCCCACCAGACTGCATCGCCGGCTGTTGTGATATTAGCGCCAGGTGCATCGAGCTCAGCGCGGAGTATTGCCATGCCACCAAATTCGAGCAGCATGAAGACAGTAAAAACGGTCAAATAAAGAGCACTGCCTGCACGATCGCGCAAGACTTCGCCAATCATCTGCTTGCCGCCATGTTCACGCAGTAACCGAATGACGCGCACGATGCGGAACATGCGGAAAATGCGTGCCTGCGGGAAAGGCAAACTCGCCAACAAGTCAGCCCAGCCCCAATTGCGGAAGAAATAATGAGACTTGGATTCAGCGGTAAAAAACCGGTACAGGAAGTCTGCCATAAAAATGACAATAAGGAGGCCATCGATTAGTCTGGCTACATCAGTGACTTCCTCACTCACGCGTGGCACGAATTGAATGAGCAAGTTGAAAACAGATAGAATCGAAATCAGCAGGATAAATATTTCGTAACCGCTGCTTTTCAGTTCCTTAGTATCATCCGCTTGTTGCATGGGAGCACCTCTCTATATAAACGCTTGACAGAAAAATACCCGTTCGAGTTTAATATTCGGACGGGCATGACGAGACAAACTACTGTTTTTCAAGTCGAAACTGGTTTTACTTCGAAACCAAGTTGATCCAGGGCAATTGCATTCTCAAAATAACAGAGTAGTTTTAGAGGAAACCGAGGTATGTACCAATGTTTCCAAATCGAACCGCTCCTATCGCAGATTACTTTGAAGAAGTTGAGGATCCAAGACGACGAGAAGGTACTCGTCATCCACTGATCACGGTCATTACTATAGCGTTGTGTGCGGTGATTGCTCACGCGGATAGCTGGCCAGCAGTTGAAGAATATGCCAGGAGTAAGGAAAGCTGGTTTCGCCAGTTTTTAGAAATGCCGCATGGTGTTCCAACACAATATACTTTCCGCCGAGTATTCTTGCTACTCGATCCTGTACAACTCCAAAACAGTTTCATGCAATGGATCAGCGATGTCCAAGAAATGAGTGGTGGCGACATCATTGCAATTGACGGCAAGGCAATTCGTCGTGCCTTTACAAAAGGGGGCAAAAAGGGCGCAATTCGCATGGTCAATGCCTGGTCTGAGGCGAATCGCCTGGTATTGGGCCAGGTGAAAGTCGACGCCAAGTCGAATGAAATCACTGCAATACCACACCTGTTGGATATGTTGTTGTTGAAAGGGTGTATCGTAACAATTGATGCCATGGGCTGTCAGCGTGAGATAGCACGACAAGTGATTGACCTGGAGGGAGATTACTTACTCGCCTTGAAAAAGAATCAAGGCACACTTTTCGAAGATGTTGACCATCTGTTTCATTTTGCAAATGCTGACAACTTCGACCAACCGAATATGGATTATGTCGACCAGGTTAGCAAAGGACATGGTCGCGTTGAGATACGTCGTTGTTGGGTTATCGCTGACCCGGAATGGTTAGCTTTTTTGCGTCGCAAACATCATTGGCCTGAACTACGAAGTATTGTCAAAGTGACCGGACGACGCTCAACGGATGATAAGCGCCGTAAACCAGATACGCGTTACTACATCACATCATTGGAGCCTGACGCTCAACACATCTTGGCCGCCACACGCTCACACTGGGGCGTTGAAAACAAAGTGCATTGGGTACTGGATATTGCGTTTCGCGAGGATGAAAGCCGATTGCGAAAAGGCAATGGCCAAGAAAACATGGCGGCTCTGCGCCGTTGGGCGCTCAATCTCATTCGGCAGGAAGACTCGGTCAAAGCCAGTATCGCTGTCAAACGATTGAAGGCTGGCTGGGACAATACCTACATGGAGAAAATCCTATTTGGCAAATAGAATGCAATTGCCCTGAGTTGATCAACTCGTTATGCAAACCGATAATAATATGTTGTAAAGGAAGCCATTATAACGCAAAAAGACACGCCTGCGGGTCAGGCGTGCCTGTATTTGTTGGAAAAGACGCTTCGGCCGAAACGTCGGCCGAGTGGAACTCACTTACCCAAACGCTACTATGCTCCTTCCATCTCAGCCCAACGATTGTACGTCTCAATTTCCCAATTGCGGTTAGCTTGAATCTGTGCCACGATTCCCAATCCGGCAACGACGAGGAAGAAAAGCAGCCACAGGAATGAATTGTCAATAGCAACCTTGACTGGGTTTTCAACTAATTGGATGAGCGTCAAATTGCCGAACATCGCCAACATCGTGAGGATGATCGCACCGGTACCGAGTGCCGCGGTGGCGATAATAATCACGTATTTCTGGATGTTGAAGCGCAAAACGACAACTGCAAAAATGACGGCTACGACAATGGCAATCAGCCAGACCAGGAAGCCCATCTCAAGGCCAATAGCTCCCAGAAGCCCAACTGTCAGGGCATAACCGAGTGAGCCGGACAAAATGGCAACAGCAGCCAGATAAAACAGATACGACAGACCGGCGAAGATCAACGCCACGAAAAAGCCGACGACCCAGCCTGTGACTGTACCCAGAAAGGCGTCACCGAGCACGTATTGCACAGTTTGTGCGCCAAGTCCAAACCCAAAGAAAAAGCCCCAAATCGGGATCAAAATCAGGAACAATCTGTAGCCAAAAAACACCAAAACTGAACCGAAAATGAAGGCAATTAAGCCCATACACAAAAGTTCAAACGTCATCTCAGTACCTCCAATTGTTTATTCGGGAGAAGTCGCCATTCTCCTCACTGTGGATAGAGTATGGACATTAGCAATGTACCATCCGTTTATTATACCAGTGTTGGATATGCGAAATCAAGGGGTATGATAGATCTGTTTTCGGCCGAAAACCTGATTGCCCAACCTGGCAAACATGCACAAGTTGGGCAGTGTTATTCAACGTCAATGCTCATAGATCAAGTGCTAATCCAATCAGTTGTCGCACTCCGTTGGTCGCTCTCAGGACCATGACCCTTAAATTGGCTCATGTACAGGGCATAGTAAAAACCTTTCGCCGCCATCAGATTGTCGTGCGAATCCATCTCAACAATTTCACCACCGTTTAGTACCATGATCTTGTGCGAGTCGCGAATCGTGCTCAGGCGGTGTGCAATGACAAAACTCGTCCGACCTTCCATCAGGCGATTAAGCCCTTCCTGAATTAGCTTCTCTGTCCGTGTATCGACATTGCTCGTCGCTTCGTCGAGAATCATGATCTTCGGATTGGCAACCATGGCGCGGGCAATAGTGATCATCTGCCGCTGACCCTGACTCAGATTAGACCCACGTTCGATCATCATCGTGTCGTACCCTTGAGGCAAGTTGACAATGAATTCGTGCGCATTTGCTTGTTTCGCCGCCGCGATACATTCTTCGTCAGTTGCGCCGTCGCGTGCATACTTGAGATTATTCATTACGGTGTCCGAAAACAAGAATGCTTCTTGTAACACCATGCCGACCTGCTCGCGCAAACTGACCTGTGTCAAAGCCTCCAAATTCTGACCGTCGATCAAGATGGTTCCGCTATCAATATCGTAATAACGGGTCAGGATATTCATGATTGTGCTCTTTCCCGCACCTGTCGGACCACAAATACCAATTTTCTGCCCCGGTTCTGCCACAAATGTGTTGTGCTTGAGAATTTTTCGCCCTGGAACATAGCTAAAGTCGACATCTTTGAACTCGATGCGCCCACCTGTGTACTCATAATCGTTAGCATCCGGCGCATCGACGATGGTAGGTTGCTCATCCATTATGGCAAATACACGGCGTCCACCGGCGACGGCTGTCAACGTCGTGCTGGTCAGGTTGGCAATTTCGGATAACGGTCCGGAAAGCAGTGCAGCATATCCGGTAAACGAAATCACCACACCGAGGGTTGTCTGGCCGTCGATGACCAGAAATGCACCGACGATCAACACGATGACGATTTGCAGTACGACTAAAGCACTGGTGAGCGGCATCTGGAGCAGCGATGTGAAATACGCCTTGCTACCGACATCGAAAACGCCGCCGGCTAATTGTTCATTGGCCTGCGTAGCCCAATCCTGACGCCGGTTGCTGATAATCACTTTGTGGCCGGAAATTGTCTCTTCCTGGAATCCGCTCAAATCACCCATTGTCTCCTGCATTTTGGCAAAGGCCGGTGTCGATGCCCGTTGAATAATCGAGGTTAAAATGAGCATAACCGGCACGATCAACAACGCGGCAATTGCAAGACGCCAGTCAACGATCAACATGACGATGACGATCAGACTGATCTGGGCAATGGCGCGTATAATCTGCGCAACAGCTTGCTCGTAAAACAAAGCTACTGCCTCTGTGTCATTTGAAACACGGCTCAACAATTGCCCCAAAGGCTGACGGTCAAAGAATGTCAGTGACAATGTCTGCATGTGGTTGAATAGCGCTGTTTGCAGCTTAAACAATCCTTTTGTCGCCAAATCTGAGAATATCCGCTCCGCGAACCAGCTCAAAGTCAGATAAACGATACCGGCAATGAAGGCGTAAAGAATCCACATTTGCAATTCTGCCACCGAACCATTCGGATCGCTGGCGACGTTGATTGCCTGACCGGTGAATGTTGGCAGTAGAATCAGGCCAATCAGGCCGGAGATGCGCATGATCAAGGCGATTATGAAGCGACCTTTGGCTTCGCCACCGGCCATATATGTAACCAATCGGCCGAGAATTTTGCCGGTATCATCTTTCTTCTGAAAAGCAGGTGTCAAACTTGCATCGTCTTTCATGCTGTCACCTCCTCTTCGATTCCGGCAATGACCCCGCCGCCCAACTGTGACTCGTAAATCTCTTGATACAGTGCGTTGTTGGTAATCAGTTCTTCGTGATTGCCAACGCCGACAATTTCGCCATTCTGCAAAAGGATAATTTTGTCCAGATTGAGCACCGCGCTAATGCGTTGCGCGACGTATATTGTTGTCAAGTCGGGCGCAAACCGTGGGATCGCATCTTGAACACGACTTTCGGTCGCTACGTCCAGCGCGCTGGTGCTGTCGTCGAGAATCAATATGCGTGGGCGGGTCGTCAGCGTGCGGTTCATCGACAGACGTTGGCGTTGGCCACCAGAGAAGTTGTAGCCGCGTCTTGCAACCGGCGCTTCCCACTTTTCTGGCAGGTTGGAAACAAATCCGTATGAATCGGCCGCTTTGGCAGCATTACGCATCACTTCGTCGTCAACATCAGGTGCACCAAATTTCAGGTTGAAGCGAATATCACCCTGAAAGAGTACAGCTTCTTGCAAACCAACCCCGACGATTCGGCGCAGGCTTTCCTGTTGAATATCGCGTACGTCGACACCGTCGATGGTGATTGTGCCTTCGGTGACATCGTAAAAGCGTGGAATGAGGTTGACCATGGCACTTTTTCCGGAGCCGGTAGCGCCTAAAATACCGATGCTCTCACCCGGTTCAATGGTCAGATTGATGTTCTTGAGTGCCGGTGGATCCAACTTGCCGTCAGGACGCCGGAAAGCAAAAGTCACGTTGTCGAATACAATTTTGCCTTTGATTTCCTCGGGCGTAAGGACACGCGCTTCCGGTTTGTCGAGAATGTCGGCGACGCCGTCGTAAACTTCAAAAATGCGTCCGGCCGATGTGTCGCCTCGCAGCAAGAACGGAACGACAACAGCCATCAATGCCAATGGCATGATCACCATATTCAGATATTGGGTAAACGAGATCAATTCGCCAATATTCAGACCCGTTCCTTCCAGCACTTGCGTACCACCGATGAGAATAGATGTTGCAATCGCCAACTGCGAAATGCCGGACAGCATGGGCGAGAAAAAAGCAACGCTAAACGCAGCGCGAAAAGCCGGTTTACGCATGGCGTCCGCACGCGTTCGAAATCGTTCGACTTCCAGTTCTTCGCGTACAAATGCCTTGACCACGCGTACACCGGAAAGGTTTTCCTGCAAAGTGTTGTTAACATCATCGAGACGTTTCTGGCGTTCATCGTAGGCATTGAAAATGCGCGGAACGAGGATTGCCATGATGCTGAGCACAATAACCGTGACGACGATCATGATCCAGACCAGATTAGGCGTGTTTATCAACGCCAGTGTGAAGGCAATCAGAACCATGAAGGGTGCGTAGAGCAGCAACATCACCGAATACATGACGGCGTTCATGATGTTGTTGACGTCGGCATTCAAGCGTACGAGCAGGTTGGAGGTCCGGTAGCGGTCGAAGTTGGAAAACGAGAACTCCTGAATCTTTTCGTACAGCCGGGCACGAATGATGTAGGCTGTTCCCTGCGAGAAAAACACGGCGTATGCAGCCGTTCCTGCCATCGTTATACCGGCGATGACTGCCAGAAGTGCCATCCAGATGCCGGTTTGCAGCACGACTTCGATGTCGTTTTGGGCGATGCCTTCGTTGATAAGACGCTGTGTTAAGGTAGCGACGCCGATCATGCACAGGGCGGATATGAACAGCAGTACCTGTGAAAAAATGAGCTTGAGTCGGTATCCTTTGTAGATTACGAACAAGCGACTGAATGATTTGAGCATATGACACTCTCCCGTCAGCTATTGTTCGTATTATTCAGTAGGTGGCCGGAATAATCAAGATGGATTCGGCCGATTCCGACAAAGACAAACATCGGCCAGTCTTACATGCTTCTTACGGGATGCTGATCATGCCTATGTTACAATAGAAGCTGGTTAATGCGGGGAACCATGGCAGCGTGCCATTGGCCCTGTTTCAAGCAAACAAGTCAAAGGAGCAAATTTCACATGTCTGATATGATTGTTGTGGCATTTCCTAATGACCACGAAGCATTTGAGTTGCGCGATAAGCTGATTAATCTGCAGAAGCAGCACGTCATTACGCTTGAAGATGCGGCTGTTGCCGTTCGTAAGCCTGATGGCAAAGTCAAAGTCAAGCAAGTTACAAGCCTGACTGGTGCTGGTGCGCTGGGTGGCGCATTCTGGGGTATGTTGATCGGGTTGCTGTTCTTTATGCCGTGGCTCGGTCTGGCGATCGGCGCCATTTCCGGCGCGTTGGCCGGCAAATTCTCGGATATCGGTATTGATGACAAGTTCATCAAAGAAGTCAGCGAGACGATTGAGCCGGGGCATTCTGCCATTTTCTTGCTGGTGCGTGAGGCGACCGCTGACAAGGTGCTGCCAGAATTGCAGGCGTTCAGCAACGGTACGATCATGCAGACATCGCTGTCAGACGAGCAAGAAGCGCAATTGCGTGAAGTGTTCAGCGGCCACGATGTGGAAGCCGGCGAAGCTGAAGCCGACGCAGCATAATCGCTACGGTTATTGTTTCAAAACTTTGGATTGATCTGGGGTGACGTTTGTCACCCCTTTTTTTCGGCCGAAATACCCCATCACACCATCGTTGCGGCCAGTATGTTGTCCTTCGCCAATTCTGAAAGTGGCGGTTGCAACAGCATGTCGCCCAGAATGGCTCCCCGTTCCACCATTTTGTCCAGATAAATGAATTCATGCGCTGCATGGGCGCCGTCGCCAACCGCGCCCATGCCGTCTAGCGTCGCGGTATATGGGCTGGTCAAGTTGCCGTCTGATCCCCCACCGGCCATGCCTTCTTCGAGCGTAACCCCAATGGCATCGGCCGATTGCTGCGCCAATTGCCACAACATTTGGTTGGCTCGCGTGCGTTCGAGCGGTGGTCGGCCGAAATCCCCTTGTATCGTTACCGTCGTCCCTGCCAAATGTGGTTTAATCGTCAGGATTGCCTGTTTAATATGCTCCGCAGCAGCTAGCGACGGCACCCGCACATCGACAACGGCCGAAGCTTCCGGTGCGATCACGTTTGAACCCAAACCACCTTTCACCACGCCTACATTGACCGATATGCCGACCGTCAAATCGTTGAGCGCCTGCAATTGCTGGATTACGTATGCCATCTCCCAGATGGCGCTCACGCCTTTATCCGGATCGAGTCCGGCGTGGGCGGCCTTGCCGGTAACGTGCACCGTGAACTGACCCACACCTTTGCGCGCTGTTTTGAGTTTGCCCGAAGGTCCTAAAGCCGGTTCCAAAACAAATACACGATCCATTGTCGGTGCCAGATCGACAATGGCTGTCCGCGATTCCCGACTGCCGATTTCCTCATCGCTGTTGACAAACACAAACGGTGCAACTGCCGGCTCCAACTCCAGGTCATGGAGTGCTTGCAGCGCGAACAGCATCTGGGTGAGTCCGGCTTTCATGTCGTAGACACCGGGACCGGTCATCACGTTGTCACCTATGTCAATTGGCATGGTTTTCAGCGTGCCCAGCGGCCAGACGGTATCGCAATGCCCGATCAGCATTTGTTGCGGTCGTTGATAACTGTACCGGGGATATGCGGTCAGATAGCCGCCCGTTTTTTCACCTGGTGTGATGTGGATGGTATAGTCGAGGTCGTTCAGAAATTCCCAAATCAGTGCCAATGGTACGGTTTGTGTTTCGGGTCTGGTTGAAGGAGATTCTGCCAGGACAAGGCGTTTGAGAAAGGCAACCATGTCGTCATGGTGTGTGCCCAAATAGGTGTAGATCTGGTCTGTAACGTGGTTCATCGGTTTTCATCAGCGCTTGAAATCAGATAAAAAAGGAAATGGTGCGCTGTGTTCTATGCTTGAGAAATGGCCCCAATCGAGATAAGCGAGCAACGGTGAGTCGGCCAGCATATCGTTGACGCTACGCTCGGCGCTGATCATTGCATCGGCCGAAACATGGGCAGTAACGATTCGGCCGATAATCAAACAATTATCCGCCAATTCTTCCACCAATCTTTCCAGCCGACATTCGAGAAACAAGTACGCGTCTTCCAAAAAGACGCCATTTACCTGCTGTGCACTAAAGGTTGGCAAAGCTGCCAGAGACAGCTTTACGTCATCTTCATCCCGTTGTCCGGCTGCCAAACCTGCAAACAATGCTTGATTGGGTCGTGGGTAACTCACGGTAAATTCGCCGTCCCGCGCAATGTTCTGGTACGTACCATGTCGTGGCGTGCAGACAAAGCCGTAGTGATCGGCCCAACTAAACCGCATGGCCATATGCTTCGGTGCCAGATTAGGCGTGCCGTCGGCTTCTCGTGTGCCGATCACAACTAGCGGCGCGACAGTAAGCACCTGTTGCCAGACAGCATCAACCGGCAATGTATGAATATTGGCAAAGGGATCCGGTTGCATACTGTTTTTCCTTTGTTCAGACATGGTCATTCACCTGACCTGCCATTATCACACCATGCAACACTGCCTAATAGTGAGGAACGTCTGCATTTTCTACTGACTTTTGGCCAAAGTGAGAAACCGAGCTTTTTTGGAAAAGCTCGGTTTCTGCAGCATTAAAAGACAGCGTGAAACGCAGCAACAGCGTCGGCAATCGGCCGATCAGCCTGAAACACCGCACTGCCGGCTACCAGCACCGTCGCACCCGCAGCGATAACTTCGGCAGCATTATCCGGCCCGATACCACCATCTACCTGCAGCCATGCGTGAGAGCCGACTGCATCCAACATGCCGCGCAGCCGCCGGATTTTGTCGCTGCTGCCGGGAATATAGCGCTGTCCGCCAAATCCCGGATTGACGGACATGATCAGCACCAGATCGACCAGCGGCAGCACTTCAACTAATGTCGATAGCGGCGTTGCCGGATTAAGTGTCACGCCTGCTTGCATGTCGTGCGACTTGATGAGCTCGATAGTCCGATGCAAATGCCGGGTTGCTTCGACATGGACGGTCACATTTTGTGCCCCGGCTTTAGCGAAAGCCTCAATATATGCATCGGGGTTATCAATCATGAGGTGGCAGTCAAGAAAAATACTATGCTTTTCGCGTAGTGACTGTAGTGCGCGTACAACTAGAGGTCCAAAACTGATGTTGGGGACAAAATGGCCGTCCATAATGTCCAGGTGCAGCCAGTCTATGCCTGCATCAATTGCGGCAAGACAGTCAGCTTCGAGGTGGCGAAAGTCAGCGGCGAGAATTGAGGGGGCGAGTTTGATAGCCATAGTGGTCTTGTTCGTACGTGAAAATGCTATCTGTTCCAGACAGAAACTTGATGTTAGCGCATGTCAAGCTTACATTGACAAAGCCGAAACGACAACTGCGCAGGATCGCCTACATGTCACGCTTTTGAAAGCTCCACAAAGCAAAAGCAAGCAAACCGACAATATAAACAACGGCATAGACAACCATTACATCGCTGGGTTCATTGGTAACAACAAATGGCCCGGCGAACGATGTACTGCCGGTCATGCGGGGCTGAAAAATGATCGCCGCTTTGCGCCACAATGCTTCCACCGGCAGCAATAAGCTCGATACGATGCCGAGATTGACGGCTGTTTCGTTGCGAAACAGACCGCCGATCGCTTCCACCCAGCCGCCGACGAATGCCAGGCCGTACAGCATAAACGCGACAACGCCATTCGCCAATGTCGAAAGCCGGGTGCCACCGGCAATGCTGACTGTGAGCATGACGAGCGCGTTGAGGGCTATCAGGCTGATGCCCGCTATGGGCTGTCGCAGCGCCAGGCCGGTGACGAGACGGGAAATCAGCATGACGCCGCCGCCGAGCATGAAGGTGTAGAGAGTTGTCATGACGCCAAAACCGAGCCATTTGCCCATTATCAGGTCGCGGCGGTTCATCGGCTTGGTGATCAGGATGTCGACCAGATGCGATTCAATCTCACCGGAGATGGACGCAACTGAAATGAGAACGGCCATGATGACAACGAGGAAGTTTGTGACGTAGAGACCGGCCATTGTCAGAAAGTTGGCCGGCACTTCGAACATTTCCGGCGCATCGTAGGGATTATCCAGCGTCATTTCGCGCCAGATCAGGTGCAGACCGATGCCGAAGACGAGCAAAAACAAGATGCCCATCAACAGCGCAGCCCACAAAATTTTGCGGCGTTGGGCTTCGCGGATAGTCAACTGGGCAATGGTGATGATGGTCATAAATCAGGCTGTGAGGGTGTCGCCGCTGTGGTTGCCGATGATTTTGAGGAAGCGATCCTCGAGCGACAGGCGTTCGAGGTTGAGTTCGTAGAGTGCATGATTGTGGGCGACGAGCCAGTTGACAAGTGTGGGAATATCTTTTTCGGCCGAAACGGTCACATGCACAAAGCCGTCATCTGTTTGATACACATCGGCCGATAGGGTTTGCAAATGAGCGAGCAATTCGGCCGAAATCCGGCCCACACGCATCTTTACCGAGATTGCATCCTCATCCCACTGCGACAAATCATGCGTTTCCAGCACACGTCCTTCACGGATAAACGCCACCCGATGACACGTTTGCTCCACTTCGCTGAGCAAATGCGAGTTGAGAAACACTGCCGTACCCGTGGCACTGACTTCGGCAATGATTTCGCGCACCAGGCGTCGTCCCAGCGGGTCAAGTCCGGATGTCGGTTCATCGAGAAAGACGAGATCAGGCGCGTTCATCAGCGCCTGCGCCAGTCCAATGCGCTGCGTCATCCCTTTGGAAAATGCTGCCAGCTTCAGTTCAGTTGCCTGTGCCAACCCGACGCGCTGCAGGAGTTGCGGGATCACGTTGCGGCGTCGCTGCGTTTCCATGCCATAGAGTCGCCCCTGTAAATCGAGGAATTCGACGGCTTTGAGCCATGGATAAAAGCGAAAATGCTCCGGCAAGTAGCCGATGCGTGTCCGTGTACGGCGGTCACCGAGCGGCGCGTTGAGCAATGTGGCGTCGCCTGCTGTCGGTGCCGTCAGGCCCAGCAGCATTTTGACGGAGGTCGTTTTGCCGGCTCCGTTAGGGCCGAGAAAACCGAAAACCTCACCCCGCTTTACTTGCAGGGTGAGGTCGGCAACAGCTACTTTTCGGCCGAATTCTTTGCGGAGATGCGTTGTTTCGATGGCGTAATCCGGCATCATTTACCCTGAGAAACCGAGTTGTTTCGGAAAAACTCGGTTTCTGGCGTGTTGTGTTAGTTCATAATCGTGTTGGCAATAGTCAGCAACGCATCGCTAGTGTAGTCGCCGGTACCGGTGAGCATGTAGACCATGCCGTATGACTGCCACATGATCATGCTGCCGTCAGAGTCGAGTGCTTCGACGGCAATGCCGGTTGTATCCCCGACTTTGACTTCGGAAAACGAGGCCAGCTCAGTTGGCACGGGCATGACCAACGTGTTTGTCCAGTCGATGTTGTGCGCTAGTCGATACGCCTCGTCATCATCCATGCCCAGGAAGCGCAGGGCCGCTTCGCCAATGACGGTCGGATCGACATCGTCAGGGTAGTTGACGTCCGGAACCGGTGTTTGCAGCAATTGGACTGCGCCATAGTCGAGGAATAATGCGTCGTAGAGTTCGGCCGATACCACGGCACCGTCCAGACTGTCGGGCAGCAGCAGCGGATCGACATCGACCGCTTCCAGAATGGCCCGTGCACTGTCCAGATTGACGGTCAACTGAGCACTGCCGCCCGGTTGTACGACAAACTCTTGTGGCATCCCCAACCCGAACTCCGGCGTGAACCAACTGTAATAAGGTGTTTCAAGCGATTCGAAAGCTTCGTTGAAGCTCGTATAAACGCGTTCCGGTCCCGGTTCTGTGACCATGATCAGTTCGCCGGGAAAGAGACCGGAATCGGCGATTTCTTCAAGCACAGCGAGTTGCTCTGGTGCAATCGAAATCGGCGCAAATTTCTCCACGCGGAACAGACCGAGGAAATCATCGGCCAGCGCCCGTGTCGGTGCAAAGCTGAAGATAAAGATCAGAGCCAGGACGGCAAAAAGGCCGACTGCGACCGGTTTCCAGTTTTTCATCACAAATGACCTCCGTGGTGCAGGTTGACTGTTTTTGAAGCGCAGCAGAGCGGCATGTGGGGTAGGGTGTTTTTCGGCCGAATGCGGTGCCAATAGCTCGAGTTGTTCCAAAGTCTGATTCAGATCAGGTTGTTCATCCATGATGTTACCCTTCTGTGGCTGCGAGATAGGCAGCGCGGAAAGCGTCCGCCGCTCGTGACAATGTTTTGCCGACCGAAGCCGGATTCATATCACATGCTGTGGCTAGCTCCGCATAACTCAATCCCATTTGACGCAATAGCAGCAATTGGCCGTGTCGTGGTGATAATGTCGCCAGGGCCGTCCGCACGGCCATTTTTTCAGCATTTACTTCGGCTTGCCGCTGTGGATCATCGTTTTCTTGTGGCTGTTTGACCAGCAACAGGTTGCGCTGCCACCGGCGGTTGCGTCCGCGAATCGCATTGTAACCGCTGTTGGTCGCCACGCGATAAAGCCATGCGCCGATATTGGAGTCACGGCGTCGCGGCGGATTTTGATACAGTCTGAGGAAAACCTCTTGTGCCAAATCTTCTGCTTCAGCGCCTGTGCCTACCAGTCGATAGAGCAAGCCGTAGACGCGATCGTAATGGCGTAGAAAGAGTGTGTCGAAGTCGTCGTCACGACTTGTACTCACTGTGGTTGCGGTTAGCTTGTTGCTCACGGTTGTCATCATGTCGCCATTTGTTGCGCTTTTAACTATCTAAACACCACCAAATGCAAAAATGTGACATTTCGGCCGAAACTGCGCTGCAAACGACTCACTGTTCTGAAAAAGCCAGCATTCCGGCTACTTTACCGGAACCGGATTGGCATTCAAAGCGGTATGCCGGAACTGAATGCAATGTCTCACACTGTGACCTGGATAGTTTTGCTCCTCATGACGCCGACAACGATATCAATCAGGCAGCTTGCCACCAGTCGCGGCGGTGCTGTCTGTTACATGCTAGTCGTTTCCGCAGAAAAGTACCCATTGCATGGTGATCTTGGCTACAATAAGGTTTGAGTTGCTCCGCACGATTTCGGCCGAAAGCCAGATTCCTGTTCGCGTGTCAACTTACTAAAAACATCAAATTGATCACTAGCTGCATACAGCCCTGAAGGAGAAAGATATGAGTGGCGTACGAGTTCTGGTTGGCACCCGCAAAGGTGCATTTATTCTGACATCAGATGAGAAACGTGAACAGTGGGATGTCAATGGTCCCCTTTTTGCGGGATGGGAAATCTATCATATGGCGGGCTCGTCAGCCGATTCGAACCGGTTATACGCATCCCAGTCGAATGGCTGGTTCGGTCAACTGATGCAGCGTTCCGACGATGGCGGCAAAACGTGGGAACCGGTCGGCAACGAATTTCTCTACGATGGCACACCCGGTACACACCAATGGTTTGACGGCACGCAGCATCCCTGGGAGTTCAAACGCGTCTGGCATTTGGAGCCTTCACCGAGCGACCCCGATACAGTTTACGCAGGTGTGGAAGATGCGGCGCTGTTCTGTTCGCGTGACGGCGGACAAACGTGGCAGGAGCTGCCAGGTCTGCGCGACGCCAAAGGAGAACTGTGGCAGCCCGGTGCAGGCGGCATGTGCCTACACACCATCATCCTCGATCCCGGCAATCCCGACCGGATCTATGTCGCTATTTCGGCAGCCGGCGCATTTCGCTCCGACGATGGCGGCGCGACCTGGCGACCGATCAACCAGGGGCTGATTTCGCCTTTTGAATTGCCGGACGCTACAGCCGAAGTTGGTCATTGTGTCCACAATTTGGCGATGCATCCTACGAAACCGGGCGTGTTGTTTATGCAGAAGCATTGGGATGTGATGCGCAGTGACAACGCCGGTGACACCTGGTATGAAGTGAGCGGTAATCTGCCCAGTGATTTCGGTTTTCCCATTTCTGTGCATGCCCATGAGCCGGAAACGATCTACGTCGTTCCGATCAAGAGTGATTCGGAGCACTATCCGCCGGAAGGCAAGCTGCGCGTTTATCGCAGCCGGTCGGGCGGCAATGAGTGGGAAGCGCTGACAAACGGCCTGCCTCAAAGCGATTGCTATGTCAATGTCCTGCGTGATGCAATGGCTGTTGATACGCTGGCATCGTGCGGCATTTATTTTGGCACGACGGGCGGTCAGGTGTATGTTTCGGCCGATAGTGGTGACAATTGGAAGGCGATTGTGCGCGACTTGCCTGCCGTATTGTCGGTAGAGGTACAGACCTTGCCATGATTCGCGTCGCATTGCCCTACCATCTGCGCAATCTAGCTCAGATCGACAAAGAGGTCACACTACAACTGGAAGCACCGGTGACACAACGCGCGATCATCGATGAACTGGAAGCGACATACCCGATGCTGCGCGGCACGATTCGCGATCACAATACGCAGCAACGCCGCGCGTTCATCCGTTTTTTTGCTTGTGGTGAAGATTGGTCACACGTTTCGGCCGATGCACCGCTACCCGAGCCAATCGCATCCGGCACAGAACCGTTTCGCATCATTGGCGCTCTGGCAGGCGGCTAATGGCTGACGGCAGTGCCGCATCGTGAGGGTGCATGGCATCTTGTCTGCACCCTTCGGCCGCTGTTAACGCGCACCGACGCTAGTCAGTTAAACGCCTGAATCCCGGTTTGTGCCCGACCTAGAATGAGCGCGTGGATGTCGTGCGTGCCTTCGTACGTGTTGACCGCTTCGAGATTCAACACGTGACGGATGACGTGAAATTCGTCTGAAATGCCGTTACCGCCGTGCATGTCGCGGGCGACGCGTGCGATGTCCAATGCCTTGCCGCAAGAGTTGCGCTTGACGAGTGAGATCAATTCGGGCGCTGCTGTGCCATCGTCCAGCATTCGGCCGACGCGCAGCACGCTTTGCAGCCCAATCGAGATTTCTGTCTGCATATTGGCGAGTTTGAGTTGGATGAGCTGGTTGGCAGCGAGTGGTCGGCCGAATTGCGTGCGGTCAAGCGTATAGCGCCGCGCCGCATGCCAACAGAATTCCGCCGCACCGAGCGCACCCCACGAGATGCCGTAGCGTGCTTTGTTGAGGCAACCAAATGGGCCTTTGAGGCCTTTGACAGCCGGCAGCAGATTATCGTCCGGCACAAACACCTCATCCATCACAATTTCGCCGGTAATACTCGCCCGCAAACTGAATTTGCCTTCCGTTTTAGGCGCAGATAACCCCTTCATCCCCTTTTCCAGGATAAAACCGCGAATGTCGCCATCTTTAGCACCAATCGGATTATCATCGTCGCCGTAGGCTTTGGCCCAAACGACAAACACATTGGCAATTGGCGAATTGGTGATCCACATTTTGTTGCCATGTAGTATCCAGCCACCGTCTGTCTTGCGGGCACGCGTCTCCATACTGCCGGGATCACTGCCGTGATTCGGCTCAGTCAGGCCAAAACAGCCAACCCATTCACCGGATGCGAGTTTTGGCAGATAGGTTTGACGCTGTGGTTCTGATCCATAGGCGAAAATCGGATACATGACGAGCGAACTTTGCACACTCATCGCACTTCGATAGCCACTGTCGACGCGTTCGACTTCTCGTGCGATGAGACCGTAGCAAACGTAGTTGAGACCGGCTGCACCGTATGCTTCCGGCAGTGTGGAACCGAGCAAACCCATCGCTCCCATCTCAGAAAATATGCTGCGATCGAATGTCTCGTGCCGATGGGCTTGTAGCACCCGGGGCATCAATTTGTCCCGGCAATAGGCATGAGTCGTATCGCGCACCATACGCTCTTCGTCCGTGAGTTGCGCATCGAGCAGAAAAGGATCGCTCCAGTTGAATGTAGGCTTTGCCATCAGGTTTCTCCAATAAATGTACGGTGCGAAAGGCGTGAATAAGCTGTAATCGAGTCTGTCGCTTCCGATCTTATACTGTCTCTGCGATTTCATCCAGCTTGGCAACCAGTTGCGACAATGCCGATGAACACAGTTGTCTAAAACGACAGGGATCGACTAAACTGTTGTCACAAGATTTCCACAACTATCCGTTTTCTGCTAGTTGGGCATGCTGCAACCGGCTGCACACAGCCGACTCAGCGACCATCCTGATTTAACGGTAGCACATTATAAGGAGCAACACCATGGAATATCGTCGTTTGGGCCGCACTGGCCTCAAGGTTTCTACTATTTGTCTGGGTACGATGCAATTTGGCTGGTCGGCCGACGAGCCGACTTCTTTCGACATCATGACGCGTTCAGTTGAGTTGGGATGCAACTTTTTTGATACGGCCGATGTTTACTCGCGTTGGGTGGAGGGTAACGACGGCGGCGTTAGCGAAACAATCATCGGCAATTGGCTTGTTCAACGCGGTGTGCGCCGCGAAGAACTAATTATTGCAACTAAAGTGCGCGGTCAAATGGGTGATAGTCCGCTCAATCAAGGCCTTTCGCGTCAGCACATTATGGCTGCCGCCGAAGCCAGTTTACGCCGCCTTCAGACAGATTACATTGATCTCTATCAGGTGCATTGGCCGGACCAGGAAACACCGCTGGACGAAACATTGAGTGCTCTGAACGATCTGGTTCGTGCCGGCAAGGTGCGCTATATCGGCTGCTCCAACTATCCTGCCTGGCTTTTGGCAAAATCCTTGTGGATCAGTGATGTCAACAAGTTAGCCCGTTTCGATAGCTTGCAGCCACATTACAGTTTGGTACACCGCGCTGAATTTGAACGTGAATTGCAGCCGCTCTGCCTCGATCAAGGTATTGGTGTCATTCCGTATAGCCCGCTTGGCGGCGGATTCCTGACGGGCAAATATCGTCGTAATAGTGATTTGCCGGAGTCGGACCGTGCGGACGGCATTCGCAAACGCTATATGAATGAGCAGGGATTCGCCGCTGTCGACATGCTGGAAGAGGTCGGCAACGCACATAATGCAACAATTGCACAGACGGCCATTGCTTGGGTATTGGCTAATCCCGCTGTCTCATCAGCTATCATAGGCGCCAACACGCTAGCGCAGTTGGAGGATACGCTGCGCGGAGCTGCCATCGATCTCGGCAGCGATGAAAAGGCAGCTCTCGACGCTACAACTGCCTGGTCTTGAGCAGCAGAAAAATGCTATCAGTAAATGTGTTTGACTGATTCGCGCACGATTAATTCGGCCGAAACCATGGGCAACGCAAAAGGCTTGCCTTGCAATTGATTAAGCACAGCCTGCGCTGCCATCAACCCCATCTCTTCGGCCGGTTGTCGCACCGTCGTCAGAGGTGGCGTCATGTAGGCTGAGTGAGGCTGGTCGTCAAAACCAATTAACGATACATCGTCCGGTACGCGGATTCCCCGCCGGTACAAGCCAAGCCGTGCGCCTGTCGCCATTTGGTCATTGGCCGCAAAAATGGCGCTAAACGGTTTGCCACGTGTCAATAGCGTCTCAATTGCCAGCAAACCGGATTGGGATCGAAAACTGCCTTCCACAACGAGCTTTGGGGATGGTTCAATGCCTGCCTTGCGCAAGGCATCCTGATAACCGGCCAGGCGTTGTGCGCCGTCGCGCAATACATTGGACTCCGACAAAGCACCCGTGATATGGGCTATATGCTGGTGTCCGCGGTCGAGCAGGTGGGTTGTAGCTTGGAAACTGGCTTTGTAGTTATCAACGACGAGGCAGTTTTGTTCGAGGCCGGCAACGGAGCGCGAAACGATCACCAGAGGCATTTGCTTTTTGAGATCGAGCAGATCGTCGCTATCGAGTTGGGTTCCCAGCAGGATCAGGGCGTCAACGCGCCGATTCAGCAGTGTTTGCAGGGCGCGCCTTTCAATATCGGTGCGCCAGCGGCCATCAGCAAACAAAGGGGAATAGTTGCTCTTTTCGACACCGGCGATGATACCGCGCAGGATGGCGTCATAGAAAGCGCTGCCGAAATTCTGGGTCATGACGCCGATCGACATCGACTGACCACTCGCCAGACCTTGTGCAAAGAGATTCGGCCGATAATCCAGCTTGTCTACCGCAGCTAAAACGGCTTGACGTTTCGGTTCCGTGACACCCGCGTTGCCACTCAACACGCGTGAAACGGTGCTGATTGATACACCGGATTGCTCGGCGATGTCCTGAATAGTGATGCGTTCTTTACTTGCTGCCATGCGCGAATTATCCCTTTTTGATAATGTAACATAGAAAGCGTTTTCATACAAAATGGAATACCGTCGTTTGGTGTCCCAAATCAGAGCAACGCGGTATCGTTTAGCAACAAAATTGTCAAGACATAGCTTGACTGACAACCTATCCAATGCTATTATTGTGAAAACGCTTTCAACTTCTCGTCATTGTCCGCCAATATATCGAAAGCGATTACAAGCAGGCGTTGGGAGCATGCTGTGAGTAAGCATCTCAAAGTATTGATTTTTATACTGGGTTCGATGGCACTGATGGTTGCCTGTGGAGCCCAAGCCTCACCTGCGATCCCCACACTAACTCCTGCACCGACCCCGCAACCAACTGCAACCCCTGAATGGCAACGAGAGGGATGGAATCTGGTCTGGCACGATGAGTTTGATGGTCCCGACATTGATCACGACAACTGGAAATTTGATATCGGTGGCAACGGATGGGGCAATTCTGAAGCTCAAACGTATACAGACCGACCTGAAAACGCGCGTATTGAAGATGGGATGCTTGTCATCGAGGCGCGACAAGAGCGTTTTGTCAACCAGGATCACACGTCTGCGCGTCTCAAAACACAGGGATTGCAATCGTGGCAATATGGCCGGATTGAAGCACGCATTCGCATTCCGGAAGGGCAGGGCATCTGGCCTGCTTTCTGGATGCTTGGCGATAGCATCACAACGGTAAGTTGGCCGACGAGTGGCGAAATTGACATCATGGAAAACATCGGCCGAGAGCCACAGATGATCCATGGGACAGTTCACGGTCCGGGGTATTCCGGCGGGAATGGGATTGGAGCCAGCCGTTATCTGGCAGGTGAACCTTATTCGGCCGATTTTCACGAGTTTGCTGTTGAGTGGGAACCGGAAGAAATCCGCTGGTACATGGATGGTATTCCGTATTTTTCGCTGACGCCCGCCGATGTGCCCGGTGAATGGGTCTATGATCAACCCTTTTTCATTCTGTTAAATGTCGCCGTTGGTGGTCTGTGGCCGGGGTATCCGGATGAATCGACCGTCTTTCCGCAGCGTATGTTGGTTGACTATGTGCGGGTATATCAAACTCAACAATAGGCAAAAAAGTGTCTGTAAATTGATGCGGCAAGAGCCGTAAAATACATCTCACAGTTCCAAACGGAGAATATTATGAAAAGCAATAGATTGTTTGTTATTTTGGCAGCGCTGGCCGTTGTCCTGCTCGGCGTTTTTGCGCTGATGGGGGCCATGGGTAGTACCAGAGTTTCGGCCGAACCAGTAGCCGAACTCACCATCATCGATGATTTTGAAGACGGCGATTCGGCCGATTGGCTCTTTTTCGGTGGCAACGCTGCCGGCGGCGGTGGCGGTGTCCTCGACGACCATCCATACGAAGGCAGTTATTATCTCAGCACCGGTTGGGGTGGTGAAGGGACAGCAAGTGGCTTTTACGGTGGCGCTTTCAATAACTTTGACAATGCAGCACAAGTTGTACCGCCGGCCGATCCCTGGTTCTCAGTTTGGGTGTATAACCAGAGCAATGCGACAGTCGACCAATACACACTCGAAATCACGATTCGTGAAGACCTTGACGGTAACGGTTGGACAGATGGCGAGGAAGACTCTTTCCGCTTGGATACGGTCTTCACCAGTGCCGAGTTCGATGATCAATGGACTCAAATCAGTGCGCCGGTCAGTAGTTTTATCAACCTGTTTACCGGTGGCGACGGTACGTTTAACGGCAATCTGGACGAAGTTGTGATCGTGATTAGCGGCGTTGTCGGCGGCTCCGGTTCAACCGTTGAAGTTGATTTCGACCTGTTTGCGTTCACGGCAGGCGAGCCGACAATCGGCGAGTTCCCACCTGTGGTGGCTGATTTTGAAGGCGGTTTTCCGGCCGATTGGTTCGTCTATTCGAGTATAGTCAATGCCAACGTGATCAACATCGACGGCAACGACGTGTTGTCTGTCACCTACGACGTTGCGGGAGCCGGTTTTGGTGGCTTTGGTGCCTTGCTACCCAGTCAGGATTGGACGGATTATCAGGCGATTACATTTGATTTCTTTGGCAACAACAGTGGGCTGACCTACACATTTGAAGCTCAGGATGGTTCCGATCCGGTTGTCGAACGCTTCCACGGGCTGTTTGTCGATGATTTTACCGGTTGGCGCACTATCTTGATTCCATTTTCGACGTTTGTCCGGGGCGATTTCCAGGACCCCGGTGCACCGGATAACGGCTTCCAGTTGAATGCTATCAAAGCGTGGGTATTCCCTCTGCCGGTCAGTTCCGGTGAATTTATGCTGGACAACATTGAAGTGACCAACATTGATCCGTTTGCTGACTTTGATCCGGATTATCCGCCGGGCTGGTTCCAATATGGGGGTACGGTCAATCCCGCGTTGGCAACTGTAGCCGATGATTCTCCATATGCGCAGCCTGGACAAGTAGGCGACAATGGCATTATTTCCGGTACATTCGACATTGCAGGTGGCGGTGTCGGTTTCGGCGGCTTTGGCGCGACGTTTGCGGAAGGGCGCGATTGGAGTGATCTGGATGGAATTACATATTGGTTCTATGGCCACAATTCCGGTGACACGTTTACGTTTGAAATACAGGACGGGACGCCCGGCAACCCGGTTGTCGAGCGCTTCGTGCATACATTTGAAGACAACTTCGATGGTTGGCAGCTAATTGTTGCTCCCTGGTCGACGTTTGTGCGCGGTGGGTTCCAGGAGCCGGGAGCACCGGATGACGGCCTCAACTTGATCGATATCCGGGCCTGGGCTTATCCATTGCCTGTTTCGAGCGGTTCGCTCGTGTTGGATATGTTCAGTGTATTTGGCGATGCAGGTAATGTGACGCTCAAGGTTGCTTTTGCAAGCAGTGAATTCAATGTGATGGAAGGCAACACGGCTACCATTACCGCGGCGTTGACCACTTTTTCGGCCGAAACTGTGACCGTCACCTACGCTACCAGCGATGGCACAGCAGTCGCAGGAAGTGATTACACCGCTACGAGCGGTCAACTCGTCTTTGCACCCGGCGTTACGGAACAAGCGTTCACTGTCGAAACGTTCGATAATGATGAAAACGACGATGCACGCACTGTCATTCTGACTCTCTCCGATGCCGAAAATGCGGAACTGGGCAACCCCAATCCGGCGACACTGATCATCGGTGACGATGAAACCGACACGCCGTCCGGCAAAAACGTCATCATTCAGGATTACCAGACAGGTGAGATCTTCAGCGGCACGGATCCCGACGGCAACACAGTGGGCTATGATTACTTTGCCGGCGGTTCGTCAACCGTTTCTCTTGCCATAACGGAAACATTGCCTGCGCCTGTGCCCGGTTCGGCCGCAGGTAATAAAGCACTGCAAGAACATCTCTTCGTCACGCCCGGATCATTCGCCGGTTTTTCTTACAAATTCACGAATGAGACGGCTGACCAATGGGTTCCACAGGATTGGAGCAGTTATTCCGGATTTGGTTTTTGGCTGTACGGCAATAACACCGGCGGCGTGATATTTGTCGATATTCTCGACAACCGCAATCCCGGCTCCACTACGGATGATGCCGAGCGATTTGTCTACGACATCAATGACGACTTTGATGGTTGGCAATATTTCGAGATCGGTTGGGACGAATTTGTTCGTAAAGATGTGGGCAACGGCGCTCCCAATGACGGCTTCAACCTGACCGAAGTGCACGGCTACGCGTTTGGCGGTTTCGGCGCAGCACCGATGGACAATGATTACTATATCGACGATGTAAGCCTTGTGGTGCGTGTCGATGTCGTCGACGACTTTGAAGATGGTGAGTTGCCATCCGGCACGGATCCGAACGGCATACCGGTCGGCTACTTCACGGTTGCCGGTGGCGGTGGCTCTATTGAAGCATCGATAACGGATACGCCACCAACCCAGGTTCCTGGTGCACCGGCCGATAACAACGTACTCGATGAACTGAATACGTTGCCACCAGGTGCTTTTGCTGTCTTTGTCAACGCTTTTACAAACGAAACGGTTGATGAATGGGTATCGGTCGATTGGGAAGGGTATCAAGGTGTTTGCTTCTGGTTGTATGGCAACAATACGGGCGGCACATTGTTTGTCGATGTTCTCGACAATCGCAATCCCGATTCCACAGTCGATGACGCCGAACGGTGGAGCATTGATATTCCCGATGACTTTGACGGTTGGCAATTCTTCCAATTCACCTGGGACGAATTCACGCGCAAGGAAATTGGCAACGGTGCACCCAATGACGGCTTTAACCTGACTGAAGTTCATGGCTATGCCATTGGTGGTTACGGCTCAGTCGATATGGGCACAAACAATTACTACTACGATGACTTTTCGGTCTGGGGCAACTCCGGTGCTGATGTGCCGCTGACAGCGCAATACGAACTCAGCGACTATGAGGTAGTGGAAGGCGAAACAGCGACGATTACGGTAACGCTCAATATGTCGGCGACGGAAGCAGTTACGGTTACCTATGCTTCGGCCGAAAGTTATGCGATTCCTTATCGCGACTTCACACCTGTTGCCGGTGAACTGGTCTTTGCTCCGGGCGAAACGGCTGCCTCGTTCACCGTCGAGACGTTTGACAACGCCAAACACGACGGCGACCGTAACCTCATGCTGGTATTGTATTCGGCCGAAAACGCTGAACTGGGCTTCCGTCGTCAAACGGTTCTCAACATCCTCGATGATGATCCGGAAGATGAAACCCTGATCAATGACTTTGAAGGTTTCCACAACATGCAAACCTACGGCGACATCACGCTCGACATCACCGAACTCATGGCCGGCGATCCGGACGCACTGCCCGGACAAGGGACATACGAGCAGGTGCTTGACGGATCTTACAATACCGATAATGGACCGGCCGGGTTTGGCACGACATTTGTCGGCCCAGAGGATTGGAGCCTGTACGACGGCATCAGCTTCTGGTTCTACGGCAGCAATTCAGGCGAAACCTATACGTTTGAACTGCAAGACAACCAGGCAGCGACAACGGCCGAAACACCACCTGATGAATGGGTCATGGTCTGGTCTGACGAGTTCAACACGCCGGCAGGCACGCCGCCTGATCCGACAAAGTGGACACACGAGATTGGTGACGGCACGCTCAATGACAATCCGGGATGGGGTAACGCAGAATTCGAGTTCTACACCGACGATCCGGCCAATGCTTCAACAGACGGCGACGGTAATCTCGTTATTACCCTTGACCAACTTCCCGAAGATACGGATCTCATCTGCTACTACGGCCCGTGTGAATACACATCGGCACGCCTCATCACGTGGTACAAATCAGAATTCGAGTACGGCCGCATTGAGTCGCGCATGAAGATGCCGACGGGCGAAGATGGTCTCTGGCCGGCGTTCTGGTCGCTCGGCACAGACATCGGTGAGGTCGGATGGCCCCAGACCGGTGAAATTGACATTATGGAATATGTCAGCCGTGTCCCGAACGAAATATTCGGCACGATTCACGGCCCTGGTTACTCCGGCGGCTCGTCCTTTGGCGGCACTTACGACTTTGGCGAACCTGTTGCCAATGAATACCATACGTTCACAATCGAATGGACACCGGATGAGATTCATTGGTACGTGGATGGCATCAACTATCACAATGCCATACCGGCCGACGTGGCACCGAACGAGTGGGTGTTCAACCATCCGTTCTTCCTGATTCTCAACTTCGCCATCGGCGGCAACTTTGGTGGATCCATAAGCCCTGATCTGACGTTCCCGCAGGAGACGCTGGTCGACTATGTGCGGGTATATCAAGCCCCGAATTCGGCCGAACGGTTCGATGCGACCTTTGTCGATGACTTCACGGGATGGCAGCAGATCACATTGCCATTTATCGGATTCACCCGCAGCGCTACGCAGCCGGACAATGCGCCGAATGATGGCCTTGGACTGAACGAGGTTTGGGGCTATGGTTTCCAAATGCCCGACAGTGGTGACCGTAATCCGCAGGTAGCCGGTGAGTTCATGCTCGATCAAATCCGTCTCGTTACCGGCATTCCCACTGCTATTGAGTTGGATGACTTTTCGGCCGAACCACAAGCGGATGGTTCCGTTTTGGTCGAATGGGTGACCAGCGCCGAAGTTGACAACGCCGGCTTCAATGTGATTCGCAGCGCGGGCGCATTCGCTGATGGTGTTCAGGTTAACGAAAACCTGATCGCATCGACGAGTTCCGCCGGTACAGGCAGCAGTTATGCACTGGTCGATGCGACTGCACCGGTCGGTACACTCAATTACTGGTTGGTTGCTGTCGCCACAGACGGTACGACGACGACACATGGGCCGATTGTGGTTGTCAATCAGGCACCGACTTCAGCTAACTTGTCGAGTCTGAACGGCAGCGCCAACATCTGGTTGGTTCCGTTGCTGCTTGTTGCCCTTGTCGGCTTGCTGATGGTGGGTATTGCTTTTAATAGCAAACGGATTCGGTAGGCCCAGGTAAAAGCTCTGTAGCATTATTAGTAGCTGGTTATTGGTCGGGCTTACACCCACCAATAACCAGCTACTTGCTCTTTAGGCATCGATTCTCACCTGCGGCTGTCGTGTCTTTCAAGAAGTTTTATCTGCGTTGATGATGGACGGGAGTCGCTTTCGGCCGAAATTGGGCATGAAATTGGTGTATCATTGGTGGGTATGTCTTCATAATCAGGAAGGTGAGGGAGTCTCATGAGAAACAAACACAGCTATCTTCTGATCGTATTGTTGCTGATGCTGCTGGTTGCATGTAGCAACGGCAGCGAAACCGTCACGCCGCTCGCTGCAACCGAGCCGGCAACGGCTTCAGACCCGGCAGATACACCCACGGTCGCGCCCACGGCCACAGAGGAAGCAGCGGAGGTTGCCGAGGTTTCGGCCGAATCGGGTAACCTCGCTCCCGCCGGTGAGCCTAACGAAACGTATTATGCCCCATTCCCGATGACCATGACCCTGGACGGCGATTTGAGCGATTGGGCAGGCGTGCCACGGGTCACGATACCCGACACATCCGTCGTCGCCTGGGATACAACCATGACGTTTGCCGCTGCGGCGGACGACCAATATCTGTACATGATGGCCGATGTCATCGATCCGATCATTATTACAGACCAGCACGGAACCGAATACTGGAATGAGGATTCGGTCGAGTTTTATATCAATGCGGCCGGCGATCTCGACTTGGGCGAATACGTCAACGGCGTCGCTCAAATCACGGTTCCGCCGCTCAATATCGGCCGAAATGCAGACGACGTGATCTTTGGTGGTATACAAAACGAAACCGCAGATGCGCAAGCTGTTGTGGTCGCAACCGAGCGCGGGTATGCGGTCGAACTGGCCGTTCCGCTGCAAAATACCGTCTGGAACATAGCCGACACACACGGCAACGTTATCGGCTTTCAGGCCCATTTGAACGGAGCCAATGAAGCTGATCGCAACCAGAAATCCATCTGGTCAGCGGCCGATATGGCGGACAACTCCTATCGCGATCCGAGTGTGTTCGGACAGCTGATCTTCTACGAAATCGGTCAGGACAGCGTCGTTGTGCAGCCGCCGGTGCCAACACCGCTGCCGACACAGGTTCCGGCTGACCCCGACTCACCGTACAAGAATCCGGAATTGCCGATCGAAATGCGTGTTGCCAATTTGCTGTCGCGTATGTCACTAGAAGAAAAAATCGGCCAGATGACCTTGATTGAGAAAGGCAGCGTTCGTGGCAACGACATCACTAACAAATATCTCGGTGGCATTTTGAGTGGTGGCGGCGGTTCGCCGGACACCAACACCGTCGAAGCGTGGGCTGAAATGGTTGACGGCTTCCAGGCACAGGCATTGCAAACCAGTCTCGCCATTCCCCTCATTTATGGGGTTGATGCGGTGCACGGACACGCGAATGTGTATGGCGCTGTCGTGTTTCCGCACAATGTCGGGCTGGGCGCGGCTAACAATCCGGAATTGATGACCGAAATCGGCCGAATTACCGCACAGGAAATGATCGCCACCGGCATCTACTGGAATTACGCGCCCGCCGTCCCGGTGACGCAGGACATCCGCTGGGGTCGCACCTACGAAAGCTACAGCGAAAACACCGACATTGTCTCATCACTGGCGAGCGCCTATCTACAAGGGCTGCAAGGTGACGATCTCGCCGCGCCCGATACTGTGCTCAGCACGCCAAAGCACTACGTCGGCGATGGCGGCACAGCGTGGGGCAGTTCCACCACCGGCGATTACCTGATCGATCAGGGCGTTACCGAAGTCGATGAAGCAACGCTACGCGCCGTCCACCTGCCGCCGTATGCCGCCGTGATCGAAGCCGGTGCGCAAAATATCATGATTTCCTACTCCAGTTGGGATGGCATGAAAATGCACGGACAAGATTATCTGATCACCGATGTGCTGCGCGAAGAACTCGGTTTTGACGGCTTTATCGTGTCCGACTGGGCCGGTATTGATCAGGTCGATCCCGACTACTATACCGCCGTGGTGCAGTCGATCAACGCCGGCGTCGACATGAACATGGTGCCGTATGACGCGGACATGTTTATCGATACGTTGACCGAAGCGGTTGCCAATGGCGATGTGTCACTGGAGCGCATTGACGAAGCAGTCAGTAACATTTTATCCGTGAAATTTGCGCTGGGTTTGTTTGAACATCCGTACTCCGACCCGAATCTAGTGCCGCTGGTCGGATCAGAAGCGCATCGCGCCGTTGCGCGGGATGCTGTGGCACAGTCGCAGGTATTGCTCAAAAATGACGGTGATTTGCTGCCATTGGCCAAAGATTTGCCGACTTTGTACGTGGCCGGTGCGGCCGCCGATGACATCGGTATACAGTCCGGCGGCTGGACGATTGAGTGGCAGGGCAAAAAGGGCGCCATCACACCAGGCACGACCATTTTGGAAGGGATTCAAAACGCGGTTTCGGCCGAAACCAATGTCATCTACAACCAATACGCGCAATTTGGCGACATCGACGCAGACGAGCCGATCGTCTGTATCGGGGTGGTTGGTGAAGAGCCATATGCCGAAGGTGTCGGTGACAGCGAGACCTTGCGTTTACCCGTCACCGATCTGCGCACCGTCAACCGGCTGGCCGAAACATGTGATCAACTTGCCGTCGTGCTGGTGTCTGGCCGTCCGCTGCTGATTGCCGACCGCGTCGCCGACTGGGATGCTCTGGTTGCCGCGTGGTTGCCGGGGACAGAAGGGCAGGGTGTGGCGGATGTGTTGTTCGGCGACAAGCCGTTTACGGGCAAGACGGCATTCACATGGCCGCTCAGCGCCGATCAACTGCCGCTGGATTTCACGACCATCACCGATGAAGCCGTTCTGTTCCCGTTTGGTTATGGGCTGGAAACGCCTTGAGAACCTGACTTGACTTAGCGCCGTTTGCAAATCGCTAAACTGGCGGATCGGAGCGCGACCATCTTGGCCGCATTATCATTGGCGAGCAGGATGCTCGCGCTCCCGCAACCCCTCAAGCTCATCAAACCAGCGTCCTAATCGAATTTGCCGAGCCAGCGGAAGGCGCGCTTTAGCTCGGCTGTGCCGTTTTCCGGGTACCAGCGGCCATGCGCCAGAATGACGCGCTCCGGTTGCCAGCCGATGATCGTTTCGGCCGATTGACGCGCCTGTTTTTTGCCTCTCCAAAACGTCATCCGCATATCGATCGGTGCCTTGCCGTCCGGGTGCTTCGTACCTGCCAGTGTTACCAGCCACCGGTATTGCCAACTCACCTTCGCTGCTTCAAAGTTTTCGATCAAATCAGTCAGAATCACCGTGCGCGACGGCTTGTGGTGAAACACAACCTCCTGAAATGCCCGACTGCCGCGAAAAATCAGTTG
>JAMLHW010000017.1 GCA_023954475.1 Anaerolineae bacterium | reverse complement strand
GTGGTGGAATGTGGGAAAAGTGCTATCCAGTAAGCTGCTGGTCTGATCGACAAAGCGCGCCATGTCACCGCTGGTATAGGCGATAACGCTGCCGCCGCTGTCATTGAGCCAATCGTGTTCCGTCAAGACGCGCCGTGTCTGGCGCGCGACAGCAGGCGCAGGGTCAATGATGGTGATGTCCGGCCCGACAACACGCCGCATGGCGTCGATGGCAAACGGATAGTGTGTACAGCCCAAGACCAGCGTATCGACGCCTTTAGCCAGCATGGGCAAGAGGATTGTCTTGAGCAGTGCTTCGGTTTCGGCCGAATCGCTTTCCCCGGCTTCAATTAACTCCACCAGACCGAGACAAGGATTCTCGTACACGGTCACGCCGTTAGCATACGACGCCATCAAGCGGGCGTATCGTGGACTGCCGAATGTGCCCTGGGTGGCTAACACGCCGACACTGCCGGTCTGTGTCGATTGTGCGCCCGGCTTGACGGCCGGTTCCATCCCGACAAACGGTATGCTGGGAACGGTTTGGCGTAGCCAGGTCAAGGCTGCCGCCGATGCTGTGTTACAGGCAACGACGATGAGTTTGGCACCTTGCTCCAGCAGGAAACGGGTGACTGCCAGACTGAGTTGTTGCACCGATTCGGCCGAACGGCGACCATAAGGCACATGGGCTTGATCGGCGAAATAGATCAAATCCTCGTCCGGCAACTGCCGGCGCACATGTTGCAACACCGACAGGCCGCCTATGCCGGAGTCAAATAGGCCAATCGGCTGGTGTCTACTGGTCATAAGCCGTCTAGCTGCTGAATGACGGCACCGATCCGTTGGTCGATGGCGCACAATCAGCGCAAGCAGCTTTGATCAGTCCATCGAAAAGCCCTAGCATACGCGGATCAATGTCGATCAAGCCTTCCGGATGCCATTGCACGCTGACGACAAAACGTTTGCCGGGTAGCTCGGTCGCCTCTATCAAGCCGTCGGGAGCTGTAGCGGTGACAATCAACCCGTTTCCTGCCGTTTTGACGCCCTGGTGGTGGATGCTGTTGACCGGGGTGTTGTTTGTGTTGAGCAGGGTGGCGAGTCTGGAATTCGGCCGAATTGCAACAGAATGTGGCCGGTAATTGCGTGCGACACCTTCGCGGTAGAAATCGTGATCGATTGACTCCGGCATTTGTGAAGCGACATCCTGCCACAATGCGCCGCCGAGTGCGACGTTGAGCAGTTGATGGCCACGACAAATCGCCAGGATCGGAATGTCCAGCTCAATGGCTTCACGCACGGCGATTATTTCCATCTCATCCCGCAGCGGATCAATGCCGCGCAGGCGTGGATGGCGTTCGTGACCGTTGTAGCGTGTCGGCTCAATGTCGCCGCCGCCGGGCAAAACGAGGCCGTCGATTTTGTGCATCATGGTGCGAATTGCCGCTGGTGGCAGTCCCAGCGGCAGCAAAATGGGGATGCCGCCGGCACGTAATACCGCATTTTTGTAGTCGGTGGCGATGCCGACCATGTCTATGTCGGGATCAAAACCGACACGTTTTTCATACGTTGTAATACCGATTATTGGATGCTGCTCGGGCATAACAAGGTCTCCACAAAACAAAAAAGGCGCAAGTCGCGTGACTTGCACCTGTGATCATACTGAGTTGTGAGGAAAGATGCCAGCATCATCGGCCGAAACTATCGGCACGCTGACAACCAATCCGGAGAAAGTTACAGATCGTACCGTTTCTCGCGCAACCGTGCTGATTTACCGCTGCGTTCGCGCATGAAATAGAGCTTGGCGCGGCGTACGTGAGCGTGACGCTGTATTTCAATGCGTTCAATGCGCGGGGAGCGTGTCAAATAGGTCAGTTCGACACCGACACCACCTGGGGCAATACGCCGTACAGTGAAACTCTCGTTGTTACCGCCGCCGCTCATGCGAATAATCATCCCGCGAATCATCTGGGTACGTTCATTTTTGTCACCGACATTGATGCGCACGTAGACAGTGACGCTGTCGCCAACGCGCAGGCGCGGTAGTTTTTCGTTTACCGGTGCTTCAAAAGCTTGTAATAGTAGATCGGACATGTTCTAACCTCTTCAACCGCGAGCCACTGAGGTGACTGCTTTTTTTAGCCGCTTTTTGCGACGCTATTGTGCAATGTGTATCTGGGCGTACCCATAAACAAGCCCACAACGTGTGGGCAGCGACTAAGAATTGTAGCATGAACAGTACGGCACAGCAAACGAAACACGCGCTAATTTCATTAATCTGGAGGAAGATTGTGCAGCGTTCTCATTTTCGATATTCGGCCGAAACGATGCCGTAAAAAAAGAAAAAGCGGAATCGGCCGAAGCCGATCCCGCTTATGGTTGTTAAGTGGGTTGAGAGGGTTAGAACCCGCCCATGCCGCCCATACCTGGGGCGCCGCCACCCATAGGCATCGCCGGTTCTTCTTCCGGAATGTCCGTGATCAACGCTTCGGTCGTCAAAATCATGGAGGCGATACTGGCTGCATTTTCCAGCGCACCACGCGTCACCTTGGCCGGGTCAATAATGCCGGCTTTGATCATATTGACATATTCACCGGTCAGGACGTTGTAGCCAATGTTGCGGTCACCAGCGGCTTCCTGCTTCAGCATCACATTCTGGATGATAACGTCACCGTTTTGGCCTGCATTCTCGGCAATTTTACGCATTGGCGCTTTGAGGGCTTTCTTCAAGATTGCTGCACCGGTTGTGGCATCTTGATCAGCCAGCGTAATGTCGTCCAAAGCGCTCAGCGCATTGATCAACGCGACACCGCCGCCTGGTACAATACCTTCTTCAACAGCGGCGCGGGTTGCGCTCAGCGCATCTTCCACGCGGTGTTTCTTCTCTTTCAGCTCGACTTCGGTGGCCGCGCCGACGCGAATGACAGCCACACCGCCGGCCAATTTGGCCAAACGCTCTTGCAGTTTCTCGCGGTCGTAATCGGAGGTGCTGCGGTCGATTTCAGTCTTGATTTGCTCAACACGTCCAGCAATCATTGGCTGGTCGCCTTGACCGTCAACGACAACTGTTTCGTCTTTGGTCGAAACGATTTTGGCTGCACGGCCCAAATCACTCATCTGGGCACTTTCCAGCTTGCGGCCCATTTCTTCGGTGATGACCTGACCACCGGTCAAAACGGCGATGTCTTGCAGCATGGCTTTGCGGCGGTCGCCAAATCCGGGGGCTTTGACAGCCAGGGCGTTGAATGTGCCGCGCAATTTGTTCAATACCAACGTTGCCAGCGCTTCGCCGTCAACGTCTTCGGCAATGACGACGAGGTTGCGTTTGCCGGTCTGCATCAATTTTTCCAAAATCGGCAGCAAATCCTGGGCTGAGCTAATCTTTTTGTCGTGAATCAGCACGTAAGCGTCTTCGATGACGGCTTCCATTGAATCGGCATCGGTGATGAAGTAAGGGCTGATGTAACCACGATCAAATTGCATACCGTCGACATACTCAGTCTCGAATTCCAGACCACGCGATTCTTCTACGGTAATGACGCCGTCTTTACCGACTTTATCCATCACGTTGGCAATCAATCGGCCGATTTCGTCATCTTGCGCGGAAATAGACGCAACAGAAGCGATTTCTTCAACGCTGTCGATAGAAACAGCCATGTCTTTGATAGCAACGGATAGTTTCTGTGTGGCAGCTTCAATGCCGCGTTTCAACTGCATGGGATTAGCACCAGCGGCGACATTCTTAAGACCTTCATTGACGATATGTTGTGCCAAAACCGTCGCCGTCGTCGTACCGTCACCAGCAATGTCATTGGTTTTGGTGGCGGCTTCTTTGAGCAATTGGGCACCCATATTTTCATACGGGTCTTCCAGTTCAATTTCCTTGGCAACAGTTACGCCGTCGTGCGTGATGGTTGGTGCGCCAAATTTCTTATCCAGAGCAACGTTGCGCCCTTTTGGCCCCAAAGTAGTGGAGACGGCACCGGCCAGAATATCTACGCCGGTTTTGAGTCTGCGGCGAGCATCTTCGGAAAAGATGAGTTGTTTAGCCATGATAATTTGTTAACTCCTTGCGTGTAAGTGCTAAATTATTGGACGATTGCCAGAATGTCAGATTCTTTCAAAATCAGGTATTTTGTACCATCGATTTTGACTTCAGTACCGGCGTATTTTGCATAGAGGACGACATCGCCAACGGCAACATCCATCTCGATATAATCGCCGTCTTCATCGCGGCGGCCTGGGCCGACAGCGAGAATGGTACCTTGTTGCGGTTTTTCTTTGGCTGTTTCAGGTAAAACGATACCGGATGCGGTCATTTCTTCTTTTTCTTGTGGTTCCACGATCACTCGGTCACCAAGCGGTTTCAAATTGATTGACATGTGACAAAACTCCTTTGCGACTTGCAAGCATATGGTTGGTTTCTTAGCACTCGCGATGTTAGAGTGCTAAAAATCGCTACAAATTTTAGCTGTCGCCAGTGTGGATGTCAAGTTTTTTGGCAGTCGATCAAACGGAGTGCTAACGGAAAAAGGGGCATGCAGCAGACAGGCTGTGTCTACTGATTGATCTGTGTTTGGCGACACAGTTCGAGGCCTTCGAGGGCATTGATTTCGCCTGGTGAGTCGGGAAAGGAAACAGCAAGGGAGGCTTCAAAAAGCGGGACGGCACGCGAGCAATCGGCCGAATTTTCATAATAATACGCCAGCCCGAGCATCACAAAATACAGGGAGGTCGTATTGGTTGGTTCGCCATAACCGGCAACGGCAGCTTCCAATTGGGGAATCGCCCTTTCGTAATTGAGTCGGCCGAAATAAGCCCGCCCCAAGTGCGCCCGCGCGCGCACCATGTCAGGGGCATATTCGACGGCTGCCAGCGCGTTTTCCTCCGCTTCCGGATATTGACCGGCAGTCAAGTAGAAGAAAGACAGCGTATCATACAGATCCGCGTTGTCCGGATCGCGCTCGAGCGCATCTTTGAGCATCAAAATAGCGCTTTGACGCTCATTGGAAAAGAAAAAGTAGATGCGCGCCAGGCTCGTATATGCAGGGATAAAATCAGGATCGAGCGCAAGTGCCTGTTCCAAAGCGCGTCGCGCAGCTTCATAATAACCCTGATTTTCCAAAACCTGAGCATAGTAGTATTGAACGCCGGCATTATCCGGCTCATAGGCAACGGCCAACTCTGCCATATCATAGGCATCACCGAAATAGAGATCGCCCTGAGCGACAAGAGCAGCCGCCAAATACGCATACGCTTCCCCGTTTTCCGGATTGAGAGTTGTTGCGTTGCGCGCTGCTTCGCCTGCCTTGGCGTATTCTTCCTCAGCATTCTTGCCTGCGTCGCTCAATTTGTTGGCATTGGCTAACAGCGCTGCAGCCCGCACTGTTTGCACGCGGTCATCTTCTCCGGCCAGGGCAACGGCTGTTTCTGCCAATTCCAGCGCCCGGTCAGTCTGACCGGTTGTGACCAGCAACTCGATCAGGCTGATCAAATAGTCGACATTGTCCGGAGCCAGTTGCACAGCGGCTTCATACGCGTTGATGGCGTTTTCGAATTCACCGTCGCGTACATACAGTTTGGCGCTGGTGGCATAGGAGGCCGGCGATGTTGTCGGAGTCGGAGTGGGTGCCGGCAAGACGGCACTGCGCACGTCGTCGGCGTTGAGCACGATGTATGCACCGGCGAAAAAGGCGACGATAACAGCGAGCATCAGCAGGCAAGATGGTCCCTGGCGTGGATGTCGTGGTGGTCGGCGGCGGATTTCCATGGTATTTCAGTCAGAAAAAAGGCCAACGCATCATCCCGTTGGCCACAAAATCGGCCGATTGTGGCCGCATTGCTCACAGGATAGCATCGGGCACTAAGGGCGTCAAGCGACACTTACGGCGAACTAAACTGCTGTGCGTGTCACTGCTGATCACACACCAATGACTTGAATTGCTCTGTTACCATCGAGGCATTTGACACGGTATAATCGCGTTGAAGTGGGCAGTTTTGACCACTTGCCTGACTGAAACGACAGTTATATGGTTTTACCACAACAAGATCGCACACTGGTATTGCAGCCAACCCCGCTGACCTTTGTATTTAACGTACTCGTAATTGAGTTGTTATTTGCTTTGGGGCCGGTGCTGTTGTTCACGTTGTTTCGTTCATCGGAAGCGGCTTACAGTGAATTGTCTTTTGCCGATGCTATTTCGTACCCTGTGTTGGTGACAGCCGCCGTTGCCCTGGCGCAAGCGATGGTGATTATTGGCGCATTTGCGGTGTGGTACGGACGTGCCTATGTGATTGATGCAGAGGATGTCGTTTACCAGGGTGGAGCGCTGTTCGGCCGACGCCACTTGACGCCTACACAGGCAATTGATCGCATTGAGGTGACACAGAGTCGTTTCGGCCGACAATTTGATTACGGTACATTGCATTTGATCATGCACAATTCGGCCGAATCGGTGCGCCTGAAAAATCTCACCAGCCCACATTACAATGCCCGCCGAATCGAGCAGTTACTCGAGCCGCCCGACGAAGCCGTGTCAGCCAAACAGATGAGTGTGGCCGAGATGCTCATTGCCGGAGAAGGGCAATTCGTCGAATTCAAGGCCAGTTTTCTTTGGGATTATCGCCGCAATGCGGTCAACAAAGAACTCAATGTACCGACGATGAAAAATGTGGCGGCGTATATGAACTCGGCGGGCGGCGTTGTTTTGCTGGGCGTGGACGACGACGGCATCGCTATTGGATTGGAGCCCGATTGGCAGGCGATCAACAAACCGGGCGTCGATGGCTATGAAAACGTACTCAATATGGCATTCAACCGCATGATCGGCGCAGAATATCGCCACTATCTGGAAATACGGTTTGAGGAAGTTGACAAGCAGACCGTTTGTGTCCTTGCCGTCAGCCCGTCGTCCTATCCTGTCTATCTCAAGCACAAAGGATCGGAATCGTTTTACATTCGTACCGGCAATTCAAGCCAGCCACTGGAACTGAGTCAGGCGGTACGGTATATTCAGACGCGGTTTTCGGCCGAAAACAGTCGTCCCTGAGCCGTTGGACCAACCTGTGTCGATTCAAACTTCCCCACAGTCGGAAAACCCGGCACGATTGACCTACATGCCCGGATTGGATGGTATCCGTGCCGTCGCCGTGCTGGCTGTCTTTTTCTATCATGCAGGGTACTTTTGGGCCGCTGGTGGTTTTCTTGGTGTGGAGAGCTTTTTTGTCATTTCGGGCTATCTGATCAGCTCGCTGCTGCTGCGCGAATACCTGGCAAATGGACGGCTCGATCTCAAGCGATTCTGGCTGCGTCGTGCACGTCGCTTGCTGCCTGCATTGTGGCTTCTGCTCATACTCGTCGTGCCGGCAGCATTTTTGTGGGCGCCGGACGCATGGGTGCGTTTGCGTGAAGATATTGTCGCGTCCCTGTTCTACGTCACCAATTGGGTTTACATCTTTCGCGACATTCCCTATTTTGAACAATTCGGCCGACCACCCCTGTTGCGCCATTTGTGGTCGTTGGCTGTTGAAGAACAATTTTACCTGCTCTGGCCCCTGCTGCTGTGGCTTCTGCTGTGGCTACTGCGCGTGCGTTCCGGCAAACATCTGCTGCGTCTCTTGCTGCCCATTGTGTTCCTTGCTGGTGCAGCGACATTGTTGATGATCGTGCTGACCGACCCACTTGGCGATCCGTCGCGCAGTTACTATGGTACCGACACACGGGCAGCCGGTTTTTTGCTGGGTGGGGCGCTAGCCCTTGTTTGGCAGCCGGGTACGTGGAAGTCAGAACATCTGGCGCATCGTTCCCGCCGATTCGTACCGGTCGTCGAGTTGATGGGGTGGGGTGCGTTGATTGGCTTGCTGATTTTGTATAGTACGCTGAATGAGATGCAGCCCTGGCTCTATCGTGGTGGATTTTTGCTGACGGCAGCAGTAACCTGTCTGTTGCTCATTGCGGTGACCCATCCGCAAACGCTACTCAGTAAGCTGATGGGGAACCGGGTACTGCGCTGGATTGGGACGCGTAGTTATGCGATTTATCTTTGGCACTGGGTTTTTATGGTGCTGTATCGGCCGAATTTTGAGTGCACGCTGTCACATACGGGTTGTACCGGGGTGCACCTGATCGCGACGCTGGTGTTGGCAGAACTCAGCTATCGCCTTGTCGAACAGCCGATACGACAGGTGGGTGTGCGTCTCTGGGGAGCTGACGTGCAACAGCGCGTAGGTCGTGTCGGCGTTGCCGTTGGCGTCGTGCTGGGCTTACTGTTGGTGTTTGGCAGCGCCGTTGGGTTGCAACAGGCGAACAACGAGGCGCTTCAAGTAGCACCTGAACCGATTATCGCGCTTGTGCCCACGGTTACCAACACGCCGCGATCAACGCGCAGCGCGCTGGCGCGTGCTGCTTTGCCGGTCGAGCCGGTCGCTGAATCACCACAGGTAACCCGATTTGCCACACCGACTGCTGTCGCTACGGCATCTCCTACAACTGTATTTGTTTCGGCCGATTTTGATGATGATCTTGATACGGCTGCGTTGAAATTGGTGACGCCCGCGCCTCCGTCATCAAAGCTACGTGTCACGTTAATTGGCGACTCTATTTTGGGCAGCACATTCCGGCTTTGGGATGATGAGTGGGATGTTGAAAGCTACGTGCTGGCAACCAAAGCCAGCCGTTTGCTCCGCGATGTACCTGCATTGATTCCGGAGCTTTCGGCCGAAAATCAACTCGCCGCCACCGTTGTTATCCATCTCGGAACGAATTTTCCGTTTGAACCAGACATGTTCGATGAAGTGATGCAAATACTCCTCGACCACAATGTGCAACGCGTTCTCTTTGTCAACATCAAACGTCCGGTTGGTTGGGAGTATACAGTCAATAAGCGACTGGCAGAAGGCGTTGCACGCTGGCCGGAAGCCGAGCTCCTCGACTGGAATGGGCTTTCCACAACAGAAAGCGACTGGTTCGTTGAAGATAAAACACATCTTTCCAATACGGGTGGCGAAGCATATGTGCAGTTCATCATGCAGGCGGTAGGCGGATGAATTTTGTGATCACATTGCCAAATCAGACAAATCATTTCATAATTGGGGCGTCACTCACCAGCCGGGTGGGTGTTTTTTTATGTAGCTTGGTGGGAGAAAAGTAAAATGACTGAACACAACATCGCAATCGTTACTGACAGTACGTGTGATATTCCTGAGAAATTGCTTGAACAATACAATATCTATATGGTTCCGCTTTCGATTATTTGGGGCAGCGATGATTTGAAAGACGGCGTTGACATTACGGCAGATGCGTTCTACACACGCCTCACGCGCGATCCGGTACTGCCGACAACCTCGCAGCCGACGCCACAGGCTTTTGTCGATATCTACCAACAAGCAATTGACGAAGGAGCACAGGAGATTGTCGTACTGACGATCAGCAGTGGGTTGAGCGGCACCTATGCTTCGGCCGAAATGGCGGTCTCAATGAGCGATGCGGTGGTGCATCTCTATGACTCCAAAGGCGCATCGATGAGCCTGGGATGGCAGGTCCTGGCAGCGGCCCGCGCGCGCGAAGCCGGCGGTGATGCCAATGCCATGCTCAGTGCTGCCCGTAAAGTGCGCAACAACGCCGTCTTGTTTGTGTCGCTCGATACGCTGGAATATCTACATCGTGGTGGCCGTATCGGCGGCGCATCGCGTTATATCGGCACGATGCTCAATATCAAACCGTCGATCTACGTCGATCACAAAACCGGCCTGATCGATGCCGGTTCACGCTCGCGCACGCGCAAACGCGCTATCAAACAACTATATGAAGACTTTTTCAGTCAGGTGCAAGGCAGCGAGATGCACATTGCCGTGTTGTACAGCGATGACATGACAGACGCGCAGACGTTAGCCAATCAGCTCAAACGTGAATATGAATCGGCCGAGATCATCATCGCTCGTGTTTCACCCGTCCTCGGCGTCCATGTCGGCCCCGGCGCGGTCGGTTTGACCGGGTACGCGCTGTAACTTCGCATTTCCGGAGCTTGCCGCATGTTTGCAAATCGCGGCAAGCTCATTGTCTCAACTGCTGTCACCGGCAAGATAGCGCCGCGCTAACGCATCACCACCCTGAATACGCTCTTGCAACCACGTTACTTTTATTGCTGTCCGCGTGGCTGAATCGAGCCGCCAGTCAATGGCAGTGGCATGTAGCTGTCTCGTCAGCTCATAGAGACAGATTGCCGCGCTGACCGAAAGATTGAAGCTCTGCGTGAAGCCAAACATGGGAATGGTGATATGAATATCGGCCGAATCATGTGCTTCATCGGATAAACCCGATTCCTCAAGTCCAAAAACCAATGCAGTCGGTTGTGCTAAATCGAGTTCGTGCAGCGGTACACTGCCGGGCCGCAACGAGGTCGCCGCAATGCGATACCCTTGCTCACGCAGTGCAGCGTAACAATGCGCCGTATTGTGACCATCCGGCTCGCGATAAAAATGAGTCGTTACCCAGCGTTCCGCACCTTGGGTAACATGGTTGCTGAAATACAGGTGCCTGACATTTTGAATCACATGCACATCTTGCACGCCGAAACCATCACAGGTTCGCAACACGGCAGCGGCATTGTACGGCTTATCGATATCCTCGAGCACGACGGTAAGATAGCGCGTCCGCTGCGCCAGCACCGCATCCATCAATGACAGCTTGTGTGGCGTGACAAACTGTGACAGATAGGCTGCCAGAGCAGCTAACTCAGCGTCCGTCACCGACCGATCCATGGCGCTCCCGATAGCGGTTGAAATGGTAGAATGCAGCAATCGTCAACGAGTGTGTGATTTTGCCCGTATAGACCAGGTTGGGTACGTCAGCCAGCGGAATTTCGTGCAATGCAATGTCTTCCGTGCCGTCAAAGGTCTGAGACGTCACCTGGCGCGCATTGAACGTGACGAATGAGTGACAGCGATTGTTGAGAAACGCCGGATTGGGCGCGACACTGCCCAGATGCACAGTGCTGTCAGACTCATAGCCGGTTTCTTCGCGCAATTCACGCAGTGCAGCTTGTTGCGGTGTCTCGCCGGGATCAACCATGCCGCCGGGCACTTCCAGCGTAATCGTTTGGTTGCCGTGCCGATATTGCTCCACAAAGACGACCTTGCCATCCGGCGTCAACGGAATAATGTTGATCCAATCCGGCGCTTCGAGGACGACAAACTTATGCCGTTTTCCCGTGCGCGGTGACACGCTTGTATCCCAGCGGGCGCGAAAGATGCGAAAATCACTGCCATCTTCACTACTGATCTTTTTCCAGGGTTCGATGAAGTGTTGCATGGCTGCTAGTTGTAGTGAATCACTGCCGTGTTGTCAACCGAAATCGCAAGCGAGCTGCGGAATGCAGTATAATCATCGAAGATATGAGTGAAAACATCTTGAGCTAATAGCATGAATGCAGAATTACAAAAGAACATATTTGAGGCACGTTTAAGAGATTTTGTCAATAGTCTGCAAGGTTATGTCAGCACCGATGACGGACAATGGAGTGTAAAAGGGTTCGTTGACATCTTTCGCAACGTTTACACAATTTCAACCGACACGAAAATTGTCTCGAAAATTCTGGAGATTCATCTTTTTTCGAAGATTGTCGAATTTGCGATGAAAAATGGATACAAGATCGTTTTGGCTGATCACCAAAACTACTACCCAGATATTTCTTTTCTTGATGCACAAAATGAAGAAATAAAGTTCGCTGTAGATTTCAAAACCACCTATCGGCTGCCTGCCAGACCGCATTTGTGTAATAGCTTTACGCTGGGTTCACATGGTCGGTACTTCGAGGATCGAAGAAGTACAAAGAATATCCAATTCCCTTACAGTTCGTATGCGGGGCATTTTTGCCTGGGCATTATCTATGATCGAGCTAACAGTTCCACTATTGATGAAACACAGGTGCATGCTTTAAGTGAATTGCACTCAATCACCTCAGTCATTAGAAATATCCAGTTCTTTGTTGCCGAAAAGTGGCGTATTGCCAGTGATAAGGGTGGCAGCGGTAACACAGCCAATATCGGGAGCATAAATAGGATTGAAGATATTGTGAACGGAAGAGGCATGTTTTCCCAACTTGGCGAGGCATGGTTTGATGATTACTGGATGAATTATCGAAAGATCACAATTCCTGATGGTAAAGGCGGAACTAAACGAATCTCAAATCTCAGAGAATTTATCGAATATAGAGGCGGTGATGTCTCGTTAGTTGTGCCCAAGCGTAATTGGCTTTAAGAAAGACAAGTATATGAAAGTTCATGTCCCACCAATCAAATCGCAAGGTATTAAAACGAAATTGGTTCTCTGGATCAGGAGTTTAGTTCCACCCGAATTTTCTGGAATCTGGATTGAACCCTTTATGGGAACCGGTGTGGTTGGTTTTAATCTAGCTGGTCAACGTGCTTTGCTTTGTGATACCAATCCGCATTTGATAGATTTTTATACCGCAATTTCTGAGAAACGAATAACGCCGGGGGTTGTCAGGAAATACTTGGAGGAAGAGGGTGCACAACTGCGGATTGTAGGTGAATCTCACTACTATTCGATTCGTGACCGCTTCAATAAACAGCATAATCCGCTAGATTTCCTATTCTTGAGTCGTGCCAGTTTCAATGGCATGATCAGGTTTAACCAAAAAGGCAGATACAATGTGCCATTTTGTCGCAAACCTAACCGATTTTCGCCAGCTTATGTTACGAAGATAGTCAATCAGGTTGAATATGTGTCGAATGTAATTCTGACAAAAGACATAACTTTCTCATGCCAGGGTTTTGAGAAAACTATTGACTTGGCGACTCACAATGACATTATCTATTGCGATCCCCCGTACATCGGCAGACATGCAGATTACTATAATGGGTGGGATGACACTTATGAAAGGAATTTGTTTCAATCATTGTCAGCTTCTCCTGGAAAATTCATCCTTTCAACATGGCATCACAACGATTACCGAGCTAATGAGTATATTGATTTATTATGGAGTCAGTTCAATATTATTACGCATGAACACTTTTACCATGTCGGAGCCAATGAGCGAAATCGCAATCCAATGGTAGAGGCGATAGTAACCAACATCGATCTGTCAGCTTTCGAGTTTGTAGAGCCTGTGAAGCCTGTTCAATTGCAGTTGTTTGAAGAACGCGCTGGTTTCGATAGTTAGCAATCTGCTACTCTGTGAAGAGTGAAATCATGGACATGGAACATCGTATTCGCATTTGTGAGGTTGGCCCGCGTGACGGGCTGCAAAATGAGCCTGTGCCTATCAGTACGGCACAGAAACGGTTGCTAATCAGCGGTCTGATCGAAGCCGGTCTGGACAATATTGAAGTGACCAGTTTTGTTAATCCGAAGCTGGTGCCGCAAATGGCTGATTCGCGCCAGGTGATGGCCCGAACGCTGGCAAAAGTTCACGATCCTGATATTCGCTTGACAGCGTTGGTGCTCAATGAACGCGGCTATGATTATGCGTTGGAGAGTGGCGCGACTTCATTGGCGACGTTGGTGATGGTGAGCAATACGCTCAGCGAACGCAATAGCAACATGTCACGCGATGAATCGCTGGCACTGACGCGCATTCTGCTCCGGCGTGCGCGCGAAGATGGTATCTGGATGCGTGTTTACATTGGTACAGCGTGGACGTGTCCTTACGAGGGAGATATTCCGCCCAATGTGACGATTGGCGTGGCGGAAGCGGTATGGGATATGCGTCCGGATGAGTTGGCAATTGCGGACACGATTGGCCATGCTCAGCCGTTGGAAGTCGGCTATTTGATGAAGGATTTGGTGACGCGTTTCGGCCGAAAAAAGCTCGCCATTCACCTGCACGATACACAGGCACTGGGTCTTGTCAACGCGGCCGCCGCCATTCACGCCGGCGTACGTCTGTTCGATGCCAGCGTTGGCGGTTTGGGCGGTTGCCCGTTTGCCCCTGGGGCAGCCGGCAATCTGGCAACGGAAGACCTCGTTTTTATGGCGCACAAGATGGGTTTTGAGACCGGCGTCGATCTGGCCAAACTGTGGAAAGTTGTCCAGTTGGCGAAAGGATTTGTCAATCGGCCGATAGGTGGCCGCATCTGGCCATGGTGGGAAGCCCATGCACGCCCCGCCAGCGAACTGCCCGGCATCACGTAGCGTTGAATACACATAATGATTGCATTCCACTCATCGATAATTAACCAACTAACATACGAGCAAACCATTCATGACAAAACACTTTGAAATGGCCTACCAGGATAGTGCCGGCGGCCTTACTATGCTTTTTATTCACGGATTTCCCTTTAGCAGTAGCATGTGGGAAATGCAGCTTGACGATCTACACGAGTTAGTGCGTGTCATTGCACCTGATCTGCGTGGTCACGGCTTTTCCGAAGTCGAACCACCGTATTCCATCGCCCAATACGCCGATGACTGTATTACATTGCTCAACTCACTGGGTATCATTGATCCGGTCGTCATATGTGGTCTGTCGATGGGTGGTTATGTGGCGCTTGATCTGGTGCAACGCTACCCGGAACGCATTGCGGCGTTGATCTTGACCGCGACACGCGCTGCACCGGATGACAAGACGGGTAAAGCCAACCGCGATAAGGCGATTGCATCAGTGCAGGCTAACGGCGTCGAAGCACTGGTCAAGGCCTTAATGCCCAAGCTGTTTTCGCCAAGCACGCTCGAATCTGCCCCGGAACTGGCCGATATTATGCAGTCGATGATGGTAGCTACGCCTACAGATGGTGTGATCGGTGCCTTGAAGGCGATGCGTGATCGAGCGGATGCACGCCTATGGCTGTCGTCAATCGCTGTACCGACAATGATCATTCACGGTGCAGATGATCAAATCGTGCCGATAGATGAGGCGCAATACATGGCAGAGGCAATACCGGATGCTGAGTTTGTGCGGCTGGTGGATGCTGGTCATTTGCCGCCAATCGAGCAGCCGGAGGAGTTTAACAAAGCGGTAGCCCGGTTTCTGATCACGACGTTTGGTGATGAAGAAGAGTAGGGCGTGATGTTGGCCCCGAACCGCCAAGGTTTGTCTACTCCAATAACGCGATCCGGGCCATCATATGGTTATCGACTGTATTAATCGCTTCATTTCGGCCGAATGAGTATGTTATAATGGCATTACTTGATTGGTCGAAAACTAACCACGGAGCATCCGCATGAGTACACAACCACACTCCCAGGAAGGTTGGCACATTGTTGCAGAAACGGCTGGAATCATGAACGCAGAAATCATTGCCGGACGCCTGCAGGCCGAAGGGATTCAAGCGCAGGCAATTTGGCGCGAAGGGGCCGGTGGAGAAGGATTTGGCATAACAGTCGGTAACATGGGCGCTGCTTACGTCATCGTACCGCAAGCGTTGGCAACCGATGCTGAAGCTATTTTGGCGATTGAGTATGATGACGATGATGAATTTGACGATGAAGATTATGATGACGATGAGTTTGATGATGACGACGCGTAACTTTTTCATGGGTTTATCGTCATAACATACTGATGACAAATGGTACTGTTGCCGATCCAGTACATTGTGGAAAATAGATTAGGAATGTGGCCTGAATAAGTCTAGTTTGTCGAATTTGGGCTAAAATTCACAATATGATTGGTAGACGGCAACATTGAGTAAGCTTTAACTTCACGGAAAGAACATAATGACAGATACAACTTGGACAACGAAGCAACAAGAACTCGAAAAACCCAAGCGGAACAACCTGAAGTTTGTAATCGGCGGCATCTTGATTGTCGCTGCGTTAGGCTTTTTGATCTTTAATGCCTTGTCCGACACACAACAATACTACGTGACTGTCGGCGAATATTACGCTAACCCGGCTAAATATCACGGTAGTGATTTGCGTCTGACGGCGTTTGTCCTCGGCGATTCGATCAAGTTCACACAAATTGATGATTTTACGTCAAGACTGGAATTTGATATTGCTGACGATATCAATAACCCCACACAAGTGATGCACATTGTGGCGATGAACGAACCTGTTCCGGACTTGTTGCAACACGAAGCGCAGGCTGTGGTCGAAGGATCAATCGGCGCAGACGGCGCTATGTACGCCAATTCGGGCGGTTTATTGCTTAAGTGCCCGACCCGCTATGAAGAAGCGGCAGCCGCTGAAGCCGCAGTGGTAGAATAAAACTAAGTTGGAAGCCGAGTTTTCCAGCTCTTCGTGATGCTTGCGTCAAGTAACTCGGTTTCTGCAAACGGTCTCTATTTATTTAGTAAGAATTGAGCATCGGCCGAATTTTCGGCCCGTGCTCTTTTAATTTCTGGAGCAATTATGCTTGCTGACATCGGATATGCCTCACTCGTAACTGCGCTGATAGCATCTGTTTTTGCAGCATTTGCGTCATGGTACGGCGCACGCACCGGTAATCACCGGTGGGTCGAGAGCGCCCGCAACGCAATCGCGATCACCTTTCCCTTGATTCTGGTTGCCTGCTTAACCATGATCGTTTCGTTGGTGCGCAACGACTTCTCTCTCGAATACGTGGCCAGTGTCACCAGCCTCGATATGCCCACCTACCTAAAAGTAACGGCGTTGTGGGGAGGCCAAAAGGGTTCGTTGTTATTCTGGAATTTACTTCTGTCTTTGTTTACAGCGGCTGCCATGCAGCGCAAATGGCGCGAAGATCGCGAGTTGATGCCTTACGCTTTGTTGGTTGCCAGCTTCACACAGATATTCTTTCTCATCATCACCATCTTTTTCGAGAATCCGTTTACGCGATTGCCCGTAGTGCCATTGGACGGGCGCGGCCTCAATCCGCTGCTGCGCCATCCGGGCATGATCATCCATCCGCCAATGCTCTACCTCGGCTTTGTCGGTTTTACGATTCCTTATGTATTTGCAATGGCGGCATTGATGAGCGGGCATCTCGATGATGCTTGGATTCGCACCACACGCCGTTGGACGTTGGTCGCCTGGCTCTTTTTGAGCCTCGGTCTGATCCTGGGCGGACGCTGGGCTTATGATGTGCTCGGTTGGGGCGGTTACTGGGGTTGGGATCCGGTGGAAAACGCGTCGTTAATGCCCTGGCTGGCGGGTACAGCGTTCTTGCATTCGGTCATGATTCAGGAAAAACGGGGCATGTTCAAGCTGTGGAATATGGTCCTGATCGTGATAACGTTCCTGTTGGTGATTTCCGGCACGTTTATCGTGCGCAGTGGCGTCATATCGTCGGTGCACTCGTTTGCGCAATCGGCAATCGGCCCGTTGTTTTTTGGTTTTCTGGTGATCATGTTGGTCTTTTCGGTCTATTGGATCATCAGGCGACACGATGCCTTATCGGCCGAAAATCGCCTAAACTCGTTCTTGTCTCGCGAATCTGCTTTCCTTGCCAACAATTTTCTCATCATTGCGATTCTCGCAGCGGTCTTTATCGGCACATATTTCCCGATCATGTCCGAGATGTTTGGCGATAAAGTTGTCGTCGGTCCGCCATACTACGAAAAAGTGACCGGGCCCCTGTTTGCATTGCTCGTTTTGCTCATGGGCATTGCGCCATTGACCATGTGGTTTCGCACCAACGGCATGAAAATGTTGCGGGCAATGGCTTGGCCCGCTGTCGGTGCGCTCATTCCAATCGTGATCATGATCGTTGTCGGATTGGGTTCGCCCGGAACCTGGTTAGGTTTGTGGATCGCGACGTTTGCCGGCATCCTGACCGTCCGTGAATATCTGAAAGGCACATGGGCACGTATGCGCAGCAAACATGAGAATCCATTTAGGGCGCTGTATTCTTTAGTTGCTCGTAATAGACGGCGTTATGGTGGTTACTTGATCCACCTTGGCGTCGTCGCGATGGCATTTGGCATTATCGGCATTGAGTTTTTCCAGCAAGAAACGCAACTGCTCATGCAAACCGGTCAAACCGTTGACCTGGGCCGCTACACATTGCTGTTTAACGGTGTCGATCGCTTTGCCGGTCGCGACGATTTGATCATTACTGAAGCGACAATGGATGTTTACATTGGCGATAGACTGGTCAAAACGATCAATCCGCGTACCGAACTCTATACCAGAACCGGACAGCCCATGACGATTCCTGACCTGCGTTCGACTCCTCTGGAAGATTTCTATGTCTTGCTCGTGGCGTGGGAACCGCAGCTTGCTGATCAGGCGACAGTCCGAATTTATTTGAACCCGTTGGTCAATTGGGTGTGGGCCGGCGGTATTATTTTCATCTTCGGTACTTTGATTGCCGCATGGCCGGACCGTGCGGATGAGAAAGCGATAGCAGCAAGCCGGGCGCGTCAGCGTGTGGCTGTAGCAACTGACTAAGATGAAGTACGAAGGCAGAAAGATGAGATTCAGCGCGTTTATTTTGATATTGCTGTTGTATCTACTCGTCGGAACTGCGTCGGCGCAGGGTGAGGTGACGGCAGACGATGTCAATGCCATAGCCAAACAACTGTTTTGTCCTGTGTGTGAGAACGAACCACTGGATCAATGCGGCACAAAGGCGTGTCAGGATTGGCGGGCGGAGATTCGGTTACAGCTCGAGCAAGGCGCTACAGAACAGGAGATTAAGGACAATTTCCAACGTCGTTATGGGGATCGTGTGTTGGCAGAACCGCCGCGTGAGGGTATCAATTGGATACTCTGGTTATTGCCGGTAGCATTGGTGCTATTTGGCGGAATCTGGTTTGCGCGGTATTTGCGTCAACTGCAAGCCGGTAAAAGTGATCCTGCGCCGGTTGTTTCTTCGGCATCCGGCAACCCAACTGCGCCGCCTCCCCAGGATGATTATGTAGCGCGAATTGAGGATGAATTACGAGACAATGAGTGAGTTACCTGAACAACTTGAACTGAATGAAGCCGAATCGGCCGAAATCAAACCTCGCCGCAAATGGTGGGTCTATGTCGTTTGGGCTGGTGTTGCCGCCCTGATCCTCTTCCTCGGTTACGGCCTGCTCAACGCCAATGAAACGCGCCCCGAAGTGGGCAAGCAAGCCCCCGACTTCGCCATGACGTTTTTCGATGGGTACGAATGGGAAGATTATCAGGCTGCCAATTTATCCGATTTGGAAGGCAAAATCGTCGTACTCAATTTTTGGGCATCGTGGTGTGGCCCGTGCGAAGATGAAGCCGGTGTGCTCGAAAACGGGTGGCAAGCGTGGAGAGACGACGATGTCGTTCTGCTCGGCATTGCCTACTCCGACATTGACTCAGATGCGCTTGATTTTATGGAGCGTTTTGGAATCACATATCCCAACGCGCCTGACCTGCGTCTCGACGCGTCTGACAAATACCGCATTACCGGTGTACCGGAGACGTTTTTCATTGACAAAGACGGTACTATCGCCTATGTTCAGCCAGGCCCGTTGACAACCAGTCAGCTAAACAGTATTTTGCAGGAAATTCTAAATAGTTAACCACGTTTATGGTCTTCCATTATTGTCGGACTAGCCTTCACGCGATTATTGTCGGACTAGCCTTCACGCGATCACTAACCAATAGTCCGGCAATCAGCAACCAATTACTTATGTCACTCGGATCTATCTTTGCCGCCCTCGCCGTATTGCTTCTTGCAGCAGTTTACATCATGCGTCCGTTTTTCAAACCGGATGTGTCGGAAAGCGATCTCTTGCCGACACCATATGATGATTTGCTCACGCAAAAGGAAGCGCTAATGGAGCAGATTCGGGCGCTTGAGTTTGACCACGATACCGGTAAGTTGCCGGATGAAGAATACAACGAGCATCGTGCCGATCTCGTGCAGCAGGCGGCAGACGTATTGCGTCAAATCGATGCAATGGATTCGGCCGAATCGACCCCTGCAACTGCTTCCGATATTGACGAGCAGATCGAAGCCGCCGTTGCCCGCCGCCGCAAGACCAAAACACCAGTGTAGCAACCATTCATGCCATTACGTTCCGTTTCGTTTTTCAACAAATCTGTCCGCATTTTAATCCCCATCCTGCTCATCGTCGTCGCTGTTTCACTTGCTTCACGCACAGTATCGGCGCAAGATCCGTTGCAGCCGCCGCAGCCCGGAGACGGTTTTGCCGGATTGACGACATTTGAGACACGCTGTGCTACCTGTCATGGTCCACAGGGTCTTGGTGACGGCGAATTGGCAGCGCAACTGCCCGTGCCACCCAAGCCGATTGGCACCGCCGGTTTTCAATACACCGCAGTCCCGTCGCAAATGTTCACGACAATCCAAACGGGTATCCTGCAATCAGGTATGCCGCCGTTTGGCTCCGCCAGCAGCAACCCGTTGAGTGTGCAAGATACGTGGGATGTGATTGCGGCGCTGTACAGTTTGAGTGTTTCGGCCGAATCATTGGCCAACGGAGAACAACTGGTCAGTGACAACAATTTGAGTGACCGGCTGGCCGACATCGACTGGGCCAACGTCTCCAACCAGATGATCGTCGATCAGCTACTCGATACCGGTTTGAGTGATGCAGAGTTGCGCGATGTGGTCAATTTTGGGCGCACCGCCAGCTATATCCACGTCGATCCCGCGTTGCTCAATGCGCCATTGGAAAGTGCGCTGATCGCCGGCACCGTAATCAACGGGACAACCGGCGAGCTGATCACTTCGGGAGAGGCTGATTTGCGCATCTTTGATCAGTTTGATTTAGTGCAGAGTTTTAGCACCGATATTGGTGCAGACGGGTATCGTTTTGAGCTCAGCAATGTCGATCCCAATCACATTTACATCGTTACCGTCGAGTATAATGGCGTTCCCTACAATAGTGACTTCATTCGCCTCAGCGCTGCCCAACCAGAGCAAAACCAGCCGTTTACAGTCTTCAACACGACCAGCGACCCCAGTGTTGTCGTCATTGACGAATTGCGCATGTTTATCGAATTTCTAGCTGACGATGTGATGCGTGTCAGTGAATTTTATCTGTTTGGCAACAATGGTGACGCTGTTTTTGTCGGCGCGCAAGGTGATACGGCGCAAGGTACAGTTGAGATTCAGTTACCTGACGGTGCTGAAAATGTCGAATTGGCACGCAGCTTTGGGAGTGAATTTGTGCCTGCACAGGACATCATCCACAATGAAACGAGTTGGGCGGATACGCAACCGCTCTATCCCGGCAACTTTTCCGGTGGATTGCTTGTGAGTTACGAATTGCCGTATGACAATGGCGTCACGCTGAGCCATCCGGTCACATATCCGGTTAGCGGCGTGTCGCTATTTGTCCCGGATAATGGCGTAGAGGCGGTTGAGGATGCCAATTGGGTGGCGGAAGGCCGCCAATTTGTGCAGGAAACGCCGTTTCTCGGTTATACCGGGCAAGTGCAAGACGGCACGTTGGCAGTGGCTTTGGATGGTCGTCCACGTACGGTGAACAATGCGGCAACCGGCGGACAGGCACAAGTACGCAACAATTCGGCCGAATTGATCTTTGGCATCGGCATGCTACTCGTGGCTGTCGCCATTGCCATTGTAATGGTACAGCGTTGGCAAAAACAACCTGCCGCGACCACGCGTGACGGGTACGTGCAGCAAATTGCCAACCTCGACGACACATATACCCGCGGTGACATCAGTCGCAACGACTATCAAAAGCAGCGCAAAGCGCTCAAAAAGCGATTGAAAAAGGTGTGGGACGAATAGCTGTAGGCTGTGTTTTGGCTATCAGCTGTCAGCTTTGAGCTACGGGCAGATATTTTCGTAGCCAAACAGGTTTAGCGCCGGATTGAGTGTGTCCCATAAACCGCGCAACGGTCCGCAGTAGAGAAAATCAGGTGCCAGCGCGTCGAGCAGCCAAACGGTGAGCACAGCGCCAACCAGCACAAGTAACAGTAAGCACCCGCATCCGACCAGGTAGCGCCAACAACCCCCAGGCTTGGTTGACGACGACGTGGGTGCGACCAATGGATTCGGTTCGTCGTCGGGGATAAAGTATTCGGCCGAATCATCTCCGACAAATTCCGGTATGTCCAGCGCTTCAGGTTGGGATTGTGGGGGAGGTGCTGCCGGCACAGACTCAACCTCTACTGCGGTTACAGCCGCCGCTGCGACCGGTTCCACGGTAGGGCCTGTCGGCGCGACAACGGCTGGGATCGGCGTGACCGGTGTGTTTTCGTCCACGGCATCCAACTCACACAGAAACACCATGCGTACAGACTGGCCCAGTTCAATCGTGTCGCCGTGATACAGTTGCGCCGGTCCGTTTAGCCGAAACCCGTTGACAAACGTGCCATTCGTGCTGCCCAGGTCTTCGATGAAATAATGGTCTTCTTTGTAGAGGAAGCGGGCGTGTCGGCGCGAGACTTCATAATCGGCGATGACGATATCATTGCCCGAGTCACGGCCTACCGATGTCGTTTGCCGTAGCGCGTGGATTTCTTCAGGTTGTGAACCGAGCCGGACGACGACTCTGGCCCCTTTTTGCTCCATTCTACACCCCGCAACAATAAATACGTGAACTACCTGTGATCGCTAGCAGTATATGGACTCGGTACAGCTTTGTCAATTTACAGCACATGCAGACTAGTCCTGTAGTACTGGTTTTTGCAGGATACCGACGAGATGAAGCCGATTTTCGGCCGAAATCCACCGCTCCACCCGGCACATCAGGCGAAACAACGGCTCATTGAATGCCAGATAAGTCGGATCAGCAACCGCTTCCAGTGCCACGACGCGCAATCCTGCACGGTGTGCCAGATGATAAAGATCGCTGACCGTGTTGGCGTAATAGCTCACGGGAAATGTATCAACTTCAGCCCGCCCGTACAGCGCTGCGACGAGACGGTGTTGGATGGTGGTGATTCGGCCGAAGACGCGATTCAGCCGAATGAGTGGATGCCGCGCATTCGGCGTGATAAATACAAATACACCACCCGGTCGCAAAACCCGTGCAATTTCGCCCAAATCACGGATTGGCTGCGGCAAATGCTCCAGCACCCAACTCGCATATGCCACATCCACAGTGGCCGCCGGCAACGGGATCGTCGCGCTCAACCCCACAACACGTGGCATCGCCAGCCTGTGCTCTGCCAATGATGCCCAATCAGGATCGATGCCAACCATATGCGTCAATGGATGGCCGAGTTGCTCAACCAGACCGCCGCGACCACAGCCGATGTCCAGCACAACGCTCTGCTCCTGCAATCGTTGGTGGACAGACGCGGCGAAAAGTTCGGTTGCCGGCTGCCAACCAGGATTCTCAGCACGGTAACGCTCACGCAATTCGTTTTGCTTATCGAGAGATAACATCAGGTGGTCGGATAGCAGCTTGTTTCGGTATCAAATCAACAAGCATTGTCACAGGTTTGACAAAGAGAAAACCCCCCGTTGCAAGCAACGGAGGGGTTTCGAAGGGGGGACGGCGGCGGGCGATGTGTCACACAGTGACTTGTAGCCCAGTTAGATCAACGGCGACGCAAAAAAGCTGGAATGTCCAGGTTGTTTACCGAGACACGCTCTTCTTCTCGCCGCTTGCTCTCTGACGTACCTTCGCTTTTGGCGGGAGCGGAAGGTTCGGTGCGAGTCGTCGATGAGCGGGATGCGGACGATGTAGTCGTGGTCGGTACAGGACGTGACAACGGTTGTCGCCGGATCTGTTGTTGATCGAATCCTGTTGCAATCACGGTGATACGAATATTGTCGCCCATTTTCTCGTCGATAACGGCACCAAAAATGAGATTTGCATCGGGGTGGGTGGTTTCGCGTATGATGGCGGCTGCCTGATTGACTTCAAAGAGACTCAAGTCGGGGCCACCGGTAACGTTGAACAAAATGCCGCGTGCGCCATCGATTGTGACGTCGAGTAAGCGTGAATTGATTGCCTGCTCGGCGGCAACACGGGCGCGGTCTTCGCCTTTGCCTTCACCAATGGCCATTAGTGCTGCCCCACTGTCGGCCATGATAGCGCGGACGTCCGCGAAGTCGAGATTGATCAAACCGGGAACGGTGATCAATTCACTGATGCCCTGGATGCCCTGGCGGAGAACATCGTCGGCCATCGCAAATGAGTCGGTCAGAGACATGCGTTTGTCGGCCAGTTCCAGCAAACGGTCGTTGGGAATGACAATCAGTGTATCGACATGTTCGCGCAGTTGCTCGATGCCGGCTTCGGCCGATTTCGAGCGACGACTGCCTTCAAATGTGAACGGACGCGTGACGACGCCAATCGTTAGTGCACCAGATTCTCTGGCGACACGCGCGATGACAGGTGCCGCACCGGTGCCGGTGCCACCACCCATGCCGGCCGTAACAAATACCATGTCCGACCCAGTGAGCACCTCATCGAGATCATCGATTGACTCTTCTGCCGCTTTGCTGCCTTTTATCGGATCGCCGCCGGAACCGAGACCGCGTGTTAGTTTTTCACCGACCTGCACCCGAATCGGCGCATCCGAAAGCAAAAGCGCCTGTGAATCGGTATTGACTGCGATAAAATCAACGCCGCCAACACCGGCCTGAATCATGCGGTTGACAGCATTGCTACCACCACCACCAATGCCGACCACACGAATACGGGCGAAATTCTCCAATTCTGACCTGTTTTGCATAATATTCTCTCTCAATAAAATAGTCTGTTTGATGGCTGAACGGCAATCTGACGAATTTCGGGTAAATTGTCACCCTATGACGCCCAATTGCTCAAACGTTCAAAATATAAACATCATCAAAGTGCCGAGAGTTCAGTCCGTTTCGTCCTTGTCTGCCATGATTCTAGTCAGACAATATTCTGAACTCTATAACAACGTCGCTTTATTGCCCGGTCGCGGATCGTAATGACTGGCGTATTGTTCCAGTGTTGATTTTTCTACGATCCACTTGTTGCCAAATTTAATGGCCGGTAGTTTTCCCAGCCGAATCAGACGGCGTACTGATTCCGGGTGAATTTGTAAACGTTTGCTGACTTCGTCAACATCGACGTAATTTTCGAGTAAATCTTCTTTCGACATAGATACGTTTGAGTTGAACTCGCAAAACCGCATTCAAGTAGTTTCGGCACACATGACAGACAGTAAGAGCAATGCGGGACAGTACAACAATTCAACTGTTGTAACAATACAACCAAACTGGGCAAATGTCAAGCAAATTGGCGTGTATTACACGAAATTCGACATCAATTGGGTTCGAAATCGGATTTTCCCGGCAGGTTACGGGATGTCTATCGACCTGGCCCCTGATTTCTTCAGCCAGCTTGTGGGCTCCGCCGGTGCGCGAAGGTCATGATTCGCGCAATTCTAGCGCCGTACGGTGAATCCAGGCATCGTAGGGATCGATTTCCAGTGCACGTAGCAGTTCGTCGGGACGGCCGGTGGCTGACGGGAGCTGCTTGAGGCGCATGGTAATGATGGGGATGTTTTCGGCCGATAATGATGTGTCCAGCGCCTCGATCAATTCGCGCAAATCATACGTTTTTGCTTTGGACTTGCCGCGTTTGCGCACAAACTTCTGTACCATAAACGCATCGGCTGCCATTATGGCCGCCACCCGCGCTTGCACTGACTCAAAATCGACTTGAGCGTGCGTCAAGGTTGCCCGATACGTTGCCGACACAATACTGGCAGGCAATGACGGTTCCCGCAATCCGATTTCAGCAATATGGGTGACGGTGATGCCCGGCGCCATGCGCTGCATTATCTGAACCTGCGCCTGCTCCAACCCCATGCGTTCGACGAGCAAAATATCGACCAATTCAGCCGCGCTGGTGACACCGAGCGGCAGCGCAGCTGCAAACTGCATCCGGGGTCGCCGGTTGAAGCCGTGCGTATAGGCCATCGGCATTTGGGCACGGTTGAGCGCCCGTTCCCAGGTGCGTGCTAGGTCGAGGTGGCTGATGTAGCGGGTTGGTCCTTCTTTGCGAAACGTAATACGCAATCGTTGCACGTAATCTGCGGTTGACATGCCGCAATTGTATCAAAATTGACAATGCAAGTAGCACGCCGGTCTTGAATCGGTTATAACTTGCCCCATTATCTAAATCTGTAGGGAGCATACAATGGAAGTCAAGATACAGGCAGATAACATTGCCACGTTTTCGGCCGATACACTCATTGTCAACCTTTTTGCCGGCGTGAAGATGCCGGGCGGCGCAACCGGTGCCGTTGATCGCGCCCTGGATGGTGCAATCAGCGATCTGATCGCTGCCGGCGATCTCGACGGCAGTGCCAATCAGATACGTGTTCTCTATCCGCGCGGCGCTATTGCAGCGCAGCGCGTCATCATTGTCGGATTGGGCAGTCAGGACGAATTCAATCTCACCGTTATTCGCAATGCAGCGGCGCATGCAGCCAAAGCAGCCCGCAAGCACAAGGCTGAACACGTTGCCACCATCGTCCACGGCGCTGGAATCGGCGGCATTGATACCACTGCCGCGGCAGAAGCAACTGTAGAAGGCACGTTGCTCGGTCTCTATCGTTATGCCAAACCGCTCCGTCGGCCGAAAACAGATCACGAAATCGCTACAATTACCGTTGTCGAATTGTTTGCCGACAAGCTGGATGCCATACGCGACGGTGTGCGCACGGCGCAGGCGATAGCCGATGGCGTCATCCTCACGCGCGACCTCGTCAAGCAACCGGCAAATATCGTCTCGCCGCAGTATTTGGCCGGTATTGCGCAACAAATCGCGGACGAATATGACATCGACATCACGGTTGGTGGACGCAAGTGGATGCGCAAACACAAGATGGGTGCTTTGCTGGCGGTCGCGCAAGGGGCAGGGCAAAAGCCACGCTTTATTGTCCTGGATTACAATAGCCATCTGGACACGCCGCCGCTCATTCTCGTCGGCAAGGGCATCACGTTTGACAGTGGCGGCATCACGATCAAGCCGGGTGCGAACATGGGCGCGATGAAAGGCGATATGGCTGCTGCTGCGGCTGTGCTGGGTGTGGCCAAAATAATCGCCGAATTACAATTGCCGTTGCGTGTGGTGACGATTGTTGCTTCGGCCGAAAACATGCCCGATGCCAAAGCGTATCATCCCGGCGATGTCATTACAGCATCCAACGGAACGACTATCGAAATTATCAGCACCGATGCCGAAGGCCGACTCGTTTTGGCCGATGCCCTCGTTTACGCGCAGCGGTACAACCCCGAACTCGTCATCGATATGGCGACATTGACCGGCACAATCGGCCGAGCGATGGGAACCGGCATATCGGCCGGTGTATTCAGCAATGATGATGCCATTTGGCAGCAACTGGAAGCAGCAGGTGCAGCGGCACATGAACGTGTCTGGCGTTTCCCGTTGTGGAAAGAATATCGGGAGCGCATTAAATCGTCTTTTGCCGACATGAAAAACAGCGGCGGCGCATTTAACGGCCTGGGTACATCGGCCGTATTCCTGCAGGAATTTACTGATTATCCGTGGGCGCACATCGATATAGCCAATATGTCGTATACGACGACAGATCAGGCTTACGAATCGGCGTATGGTACAGGTTTTGGCGTGCGCCTGCTGGTTGCGTTCTTGCGCAATCGCACGCAGCAAGCATGATCGGATCGTCACGCTCAAGGCAATTTGGCGAGCGTCTTTACAAACAGGGCGTTGGAAGCGACAATAAGGAAAGAGAAAAACGCAGGCTGAGCGGCAAACGGTCTTGTCAAAAGAGTCGCCAAAGTCGGCTTTGATGGACTCAGCTCTGGCAATAAGGGTAAATGCAAAAGCTCCCGGTGACAGGTCGGCTCAACGAAGACGATTGTCAAAAGAACATAGAATCGGCCGATATACCTGGAATTGAGTCAGGCACAAGGAAAATCGTAGCATGAAACGTGAATATCATCGTTGGCATAGCCCATCTCTAGAGCGCAATATGGAATTGCTGGTATTAGGCCATGCAGGCGCACGCGTGTTGGTTTTTCCGACATCGAAAGGACGTTATTACGAGTGGGAAGATCGCCAGATGTTCCGCTGGGACGTACTGGGAGAGCAAATCGAGCGCGGTTGGTTGCAGATTTTCTGTGTCGATAGCGTCGATGCTGAAAGCTGGTACGCCCACGACAAATGGCCGGGTGATCGCGCGTGGCGTCAGACTCAGTATGATAATTACCTGCGTTATGAAGTGCTGCCGTTTATGCACAGTTTGAATCGGAATCCGTTCCTGATCACGTTGGGCGCGAGCTTTGGCGCGTATCACGCGATGAACTTTGGTTTGCGCCATCCCCATTTGACCGGCCGCATTCTTGGTCTGAGCGGTATCTACAGCATCGATCGCTGGACGAGTGGCCATATTGACGAGCATGTTCATAACAACAACCCGATGGCGTTTGTTTCGGCCGAACACGATCACAACCGGCTGGAAGCGATGCGACACATCGATATCATCATCGTCAGTGGGCGAGACGATACGCTACACCAAAACAGCCAGGACATGTCACGCGTTTTATGGCAAAAAGGTATTGGCAATGCCTTGCGTGCTTGGGATGGCTGGGCGCATGATTGGCCGTATTGGGAGCAAATGATCAAACTGTATATTGGCGGCCACGATTGAGCATGCAGCGCAGACAATCGGCCTCATCAATCCTTTTCTATCCCTATTTTGTTTACAGTTCATGGAGGTAAGACATGACATTGCGAGTTGGTTTGCTGGTTGGTATGGAATGGTCATTCCCGCCGAAATTTATTGAAGAAGTTAACAGACGTGACGAAGGCGTAGTGGCTGAGTATGTCATGTTAGGTGGCACGCGGATGGATGAACCGGCCGAATATGCTGTCATCATTGACCGGATTTCACACGAAGTGCCGTACTATCGCTCGTTTCTCAAATATGCATTGTTGCAAGGCACAAAAATCGTCAACAATCCGTTCATGTGGTCGGCCGATGACAAGTTCTTTGAATCGGCACTGGCGACGAAGCTGGGTGTTGCCCATCCCAAAACGATGGTACTGCCCAACCATTCCTACATTCCCGGTATCGATCACCACAAAAGTTTGCGCAACTTGAAATACCCGTTTGATTGGGAAGGGGTTGTCGAGTATGTCGGGCTGCCGTGTGTGCTTAAAGATGCGCACGGCGGCGGCTGGCGCGATGTCTATGTCTGCCATTCTATCGATGAGTTGATCAGTTCTTATAATGAAACAGGCCTGATGACGATGATCGCACAGGAGTTCATTGAATGGACGCATTACGTGCGTTGCCTGTGTCTCGGTCAGGAGCAGGTATTGCCGATGCGCTATGATCCGGGGACAAGGCGTTATATTGTCGATCATGCCCACTTATCGGCCGAAATGGGAGCGCGTATTGTTGAGGATTCGCTGAAATTGGTGCGGGCGCTCGACTACGACATGAATTCAGTCGAATGGGCCATTGCCGACGGCGTACCTTATGCCATAGACTTCATGAATCCCGCGCCCGATATGGACATCAACTCACTCACACCACACTATTTTGATTGGGTTGTGGGCGAAATGGCGACGATGGCGATCAAAATGGCCAAGAGTCATGATCGGCAAGTCGAGAAGACGCGCTGGCATCAGTTCTTTGGCGGTCAGTAAGGCGGTGGTGAATGATACTGCGTGACGCGATCAATACCTATCACGACCTGTTGACCAACCGACTGGCCAAAGTTTCGGCCGAACATCTCAAAGAACAACAACTGAAGCGCGGTTTGTATTTCGGCGACCGTCCGCTGTGTACCGTATTGCGACCCCGGTTTTTGACCAGCGAGCAATACAACTTCCTGCAAACACGTGTCCGTCTGCTCATGGCAGCGTTTGACAAAGCGTATCGCCTGGCAATGATCGACGAGCCGTTCCGCCGTCAATTCGGTCTGCTCGACTGGGAAGAAGAATTGATTCAAGCCGACCCCGGCATTCGACACGCGTCACCGCTCTCCCGCCTCGACGCCTTTTTTGTCACCGATACCGGTACGCTCTTGTTTACCGAATTCAATGCCGAAGTACCGGCGGCAGCAGCGTACAACGATATGCTCACCGAGGCATTCTGGGCAGCACCAATTCTGCGCAAATTTTCCCGTCACTACGAACTACGCCCCTTACCGGCGCGAATGAGCACCATGCACGTGCTGATGGAAACCTACTATCAATGGCCTTATCGGACAGATGATATGCGCATCGCCATTTTGGACTGGCGCGAGGTGCCGACGTACAGTGAATTTGTCCTGTTCGACCGCTACTTCCGTGAACACGGATTACAATGCAAAATCGTCGATCCGCGTGAAGTTGAATACCGTAACGGCAAGCTGATGGCAGGTGATTACCACATTACCTTGATTTACAAACGCGTTTTGATCGACGAGTTGATCAAGCGCCTGGGTATGGAGAGCGATGTAGTCCGTGCCGTACGCGACAACGCAGTCTGTATGGTCAATCCGTTCCGCTGCAAAATTCTCTACAAAAAGGCCAGTTTTGCTGTGTTGGGCGATGAGCGCAACGAGCATTACTTCACTGGTGCAGAGAGAGAAGTTATCAATGCCCACATTCCGTGGACACGCATGGTAGAAGAACGGCGCACTGTCTACAAAGGAAAAGACATCGATTTGATTCCCTTCATCGTCGAGCACAAAGATCGGATGGTGCTTAAGCCCAATGAAGATTACGGTGGACGCGGCATCGTTCTGGGCTGGACTGTGGACACACAGAGTTGGGAAAATTCGGTACAGGCCGCGCTCAGTGTACCTTATGTGGTTCAGGAACGGATTATTCTGCCGACAGAACCGTATCCCAGCTACATTGATGGACGTGTCCAGTTTATCGACCGGCAGTTAGATACAGCCCCATTTGTTTTCTATGGCGATTTCATGGACGGTTGTTTGACACGCCTGTCGACCGAGCCGCTGCTCAATGTGACGGCGGGTGGTGGATCGACCGTACCGACATTTGTGATTGATAAACGACGTTGAAGTCGTTTTAATTGCCATTTATGTATCAAAACCGGACTTCTGCACAGGAGTTCGGTTTTTTCTTGCCAGAATGGGGCGTGGTGTGTATTATGTCAAAGACGGCTTTGTTGTAGGATCGCAACAATTGCACGTACAAGTGACACAACTCTTGCAAGCAAGAAATATGGGAACGAGAGCAAGTTTATCCAGCAACACCCGCTATCCTGAAACACGGCGTGAAGTGAGCCAGCTATTGGGCATCAGCCAGGCAACGTTGCGTACGTGGGATCGTCTGTTTCGGCAGTGGCTGGAATCGCCCGTAGGGCAAAAAGGCAATGCAACGCGTAAGCGGTATACGCCGAACGATGTGCGTGTGTTTCGCATTGTCAAACGGCGGCGTGACGGTGGACAGACATTCGCCGAGATTAAAAGCCGACTTTCGGCCGATTTGCTCGAAGACCAACTGGTAGACGATGTTGTCATGACGACCGATGTGCCTCCCATGACAGGTCGCAACGCACTCGCTTCCCGCGTCTATGAGTTGGAGCTGGAACTGACTGCGGCCCGCGCCCAAATCAAGGCACTGACAAATGAGCGCGATCAACTGCGTCAAACGCTTGACGAAGTGGAACCGGCGCGACGGGCAGCCGAAAAAGAGGCGGCCCATGCGCTGGGCCAGTTGGAAGCATTGCAGCAAGTCGTTGCCATCCAGTTTGATGTCGCTGCAACATCCGAAAGAGTGCAATCGGCCGAAGAGGATAGCGCAGACAAATCGACAGGCAAGAAAAAACGAAACCCACCTTCCTGGTGGCGTGGCTTCGAGCGTTGACCCTGATTAATCTCACAAAAAAAGTAATTTAAGCCTTGACTACGAACAGGTGTTCGTGCTATACTCAGAACAAATGAGCGGAGTATACGTTCTATTATTGAATTTTTGAGTGCGAACACCAGTGGAGTACAGCATGGCCAAAGCAGAGTTATCCAAGCGGCAAAAAAACATTTTGACATATATCGACTCCTATATGGACGATAGTGGCCGCCCTCCCACAATTCGTGAAATCGGTAAAGCAACCGATATCTCTTCCACATCGGTGGTCAACTACAACTTGAACAAACTGCGTGAGAAAGGCTACGTCATGCGTGACGCCGAAGTATCACGCGGATTGCGTCTGACTGAGAAAGCACAGAAGCTGTTTGGCTCGGTGCGCGTCACGCTTGAAGAGACGCTTGTGCGGCTGCCATTAGCGGGCAACATTGTCGCCGGTGAGCCGATTGAAGTGGGCAATGATGCATTTGCAACCTATGACGAGGACGACGCGGTCGAAATCGCGGCCAGCATGTTGCCACCGCGTCACGACAATCTTTATGCACTGCGCGTCAGCGGTGATTCGATGATCGATGCCATGGTTAACGATGGTGACATTGTGATCTTGCGCAAGCAGGAAACAGCCAACGAAGGCGATATGGTTGCTGCTTGGCTGATGGATGACGGTACGACGACTTTGAAACATTTCCATGCCGAAAAGGATCGTGTACGTCTGCAACCTGCAAACCGCACGATGGATCCGATTTATGTCGAACCGGATGCACTGCAAATTCAAGGTAAGGTCGTGATGGTGATTCGCCAGACGTGATCGACTGGAATAGCTAACAATTCATATGAACGGCAGCCTGCCGTTCTTTTTTTACATCGAAATAGAACATGTGTTCTTTACCGTGAAAGAACGCGGTGGTGAATGGATATGAGTGAAAAACAACGGTTTCAACAACAATTGGAGATGCAGACGATGCGAATTGAGCATGTTTTCGGCCGAAATCAAGCTGACGCGCGCGTAACGCATGGTTCAGCATCGCCTCAACGCACGCAATTCCAGATTCAGGGCCGGATGGACTCCTTGTGGCAACGCGTGCAAGCGCTCAAACGCGATTTAACGCGCTCTCTTGGTGTTTCTGATGTAGCTGTTTCACCGACTCCGAATGGAGCACAACTCGATGTCATTCAGTCGCCGGCTGCAGCGGTACCGTTGTTGGCTCTGCTGGAGCGTGAGCCGCGGCCACCATCCTTGCAAGCCACACTGGGGCTGGCCGAAGACGGCAAACCTGTGCGGCTGGATTTAACCGCAGAGGATTTGCAACACGCGCTCATTGTCGGTGCGCAGGCAGCGGGCAAAACGAGCTTGCTCCAATCGATTGCCGTATCTCTGGCATTGACCAATCGACAAGCCTATTTGCAGATGGCTGTTCTGGACCCTCAAGTGCGCGGTACGCATCCCGGTGGTTTGCGGGCGCTCAACTATATCCCGCACCTGCTGATGCCGGTTATTACCGATGTGTCCACATCAGTTGAAGCGCTGCAATTTCTGGTTGAAGAGGCTGATTATCGCATTCAGCACAATCGCCATGCACCGTTGATTCTGGTACTGATCGACCGGTTGGAACTGTTGCTTCATGGGGACGCGCAGACGACGCGCCGTTTGTTGACACAGTTGTTGCAGAAAGGGGCTGATGCGCATATCTATGTCGTTGTTGCGGCACGCAGCGCCCGCGCCGATCTGCTGGACAATCTGCTGAAGTCGTATCTCGGTGTGCGCCTGGTTGGGCAGGTTCCTGATGAAACAGAAGCCCATGCGGCTACCGGTTTGCGCAATTCGTATGCCGAGCAATTGCTGGGCAAGGGAGAGTTTGCGGCGGTTTCCGGAGGCAAGATGACGTATTTTCAGGGGGCGTATCTGGCGGAACATGAGATGCTGTGGGCGTTGCAGCAGATGGAGCAGGTGCAACGGCGTACGCCACGGTTGTTAGCTCAACCGCATGTGATTCGGCCGAATTTGGCTCCCCAAAATCCGGTGACGTTGGAAACACCATTTGTCGTCCGTAATGGTGAACTGATGTTTCTCGATGAGTCGGGAGCGGATGCACGCACTGCACGCGATACGCACAACACCGTTGTCGCTGAGACACAGCGTATTCGGTAGAAAGTTCAATCAATTGACAAATGTCGGCAATGATGACCGCAAATCGGTCCAAGGAAGGTTACAATGAATCAAGGTATGTTGTGGTTGGATCTGAGCAAGAATCGCACGTTGGAAGAGAAAATTGACCGCGCTGCGGCGTATTACAATCAGAAATACGGTCAATCGGCCGATTTGTGTTTTGTCAATAAGGAAACGATATCGGCCGAACAACATGTCGGTGCAATTCAGGTCATGCCGGCTGAGTATATTTTGCCCCATCACTTCTGGTTGGGACACAACATCAGTAGCTAATCAGGTTTCCGATTCACTCGTTCCGCAGACCAATCTGTTGTGGCATCTGCCAGGGCCAGTTTATGTTGTATTGGTGTAACTACTGACCAATTGTTAACATTTCATGCCTAAAATCCCTATCTTCCCCCACTTTTTTGGCGATTTTGAGGGAAAATAGGGTATTTGACTTGTCGGAGTAGCCTTGATGAGATAGGATGGCGTCTACTGCCTCGGCGGTAAATTGCCATGGATTACGTGATCGAACTTCGACAAGTATTGCACGATGGCGTTGTGTGGCTATGGTCACATAGTCGCAAATTGGCTGTGATTGGGGGCATCTGCCTTATTGTAGCCTGCCAGGAAAACGTTGACAATACACACATTGTGGTGACGGAAGTTATTGAATTCGAAGGTGAAGAACTCGTCATTACGCGTGTTTTAACACCTACACCGCCCCCCACACGTGTCGCTGCAAACAGTGACAGCACACCTCTCCCCTCAGTCGTCGAACTGGATGCAAGCGTCTTTGACGACTATGCACCATTCGATCCGCAGCTGGTCACCGATCAGCCAACTCTGGATCTGATCGAGAATCTCTACGGCGGTTTGACTAATCACAATCCGCGTACCAATGCGATTGAGTCTGAGTTGGCCTTGAACTGGAATGTCAGTCAGGATGGCCTGACGTGGACATTCAATTTACGTGATGATGTGTATTGGGTGCGTCCCCGCCAGTTATCAGCGTCGATTTTCAGTGAGGATGCACAATTTGAACCGGTTGGTGTGGATCGCGTGCGTCCCGTTACTGCCAACGACGTCGTATTTGCTGTGCGCCGTGCATGCGATCCGGCAACACGCATGCCTGATGTTTTCCTTCTCTTCATCATTGAAGGATGTCAGGCTGTCAACAGTTTGCAGAAAGCGACTTCGGCCGATTTGGAGCGCATTGGCGTGCGGGCATTGAGTGATACGGAGGTCTCATTTTCGCTCGTGGAACCGGCATCCTATTTTCTGACCATGACATCGATGCCGATGATGTATCCTTTACCGGCCGAATGGGTGCAGGATGAGGAACTGGATTGGCTTGATCCTGAAATATTCGTTTCAAACGGTCCATTTGTCTTGCTCAATATGAGCGAGGCGCAAAAGACGCTGGTGTTGGGTGAAAAGCCGGTGGGTGAACCACTTGATCTGAACATATTGCAGCGCAATCCACACTGGTCTCTACCGGTTGAGGGCAATGTGGAACTCGTCAATCTCTATCGCTACGAAACGCGTTCTGAAGCATTTGACGTCTGGCAGGAACAATTCCTCGACATAACGCCGCTACCAGCACAGCAAGCCGACGCGTTTCTCGATCCGTTGAACCCGCGTGTGTTGCTGGCTTTGCGGCAGGAAGCGTTTTATTTGGGATTTAACTTCGACAGCCCCGTTTTTGCTGTGCCGGAGGTGCGCCGTGCGTTTAGTGCTGCCATTGACCGTGATCGCCTCATCACAGAAGTTTATGGGCGCGAGGGGTTGGCAATGAGTCATTTTGCCCCGCCGGGTGTTTTGTACACACCGCCGATTGATGAGGTCGGTGTTGGTTATAGTCCGAGTTATGCGCAGTTTCAACTTGTTGAAAGCGGTTTTGGTGCGTGTCAATTGCTGGGTGAGATTCGCTATATGATTGGCACGTCGGACATTGCTTTGCAACATGCGGAGACGGTGCGTGATATGTGGGTGGAGACGTTAGGCTGTGATCCGGCTCAAATTGTGATTGAGCAGGTGCAGTTTGGAACGTTGCTAGCCAATACGCGTCGTTCGGCCGGTCAAAATCGGCCGGATATCTATGATTTGGGCTGGGCGTCGTTTTATCCCGATGCACACAACTGGTATTATGATGTGCTGCATTGTGAAATCGATAATCGGCCGAATCGCCCCTGTTCCGCAACCGACGATCTCATTCGTCAGGCAGGTGTCGCGTTTTCACCTGATGAGCGCGACCAGCTCTATCGTCGTGTCGAGAATGATTTCTTCAGCGATGATGGACTTTTTCCGATTGCGCCGCTTTATGTGCGCGGGGATTTTCTGCTCACCAAGCCCTGGATTGACCAATACACACCGGTCACATTTGGTGGGCAACCATACGATACGATCGTGATCGACCAACTGATCAAAGACGTGGAGCGCAGTCAGTGACGGCCTTGCAAAGTATGGCTGCGGCGCATGGCATTTCGCTTGCGGTTGAACAAATCGATCAATTCGCCACCTATCAAACGTTGTTGCTGGAATGGAATGAGGGCATGAACCTGACGGCGATTGTTGATCCCGATGCAATTCAGGTGCGCCATTTTCTGGATTCGCTTACCTGTGTGCTTGCTACGGGCGATTTGTCGGGAAAACGGCTGATCGATGTCGGAACTGGGGCTGGATTTCCCGGTTTGCCACTCAAAATCCTGTTTCCGGATTTGCAGTTGACGTTGGTTGACAGCGTTGCGAAAAAAACGCGTTTTCTGGAGCAAGTTGTCGCCGCTCTGGGAATTGACGAGGTCACAATTGTTGCGGAAAGGGCTGAAACGGTAGGGCGTGATGCTGACCATCGGGAGCAATACGACTGGGCCGTTGCCCGTGCTGTCGCGCATTTGCGCATTCTGGCGGAATATTTGCTGCCGTTGGTGCGAGTCGGTGGGCAGATTCTGGCGCAAAAGGGGGAGAGCGCAGAACAAGAATCGGCCGAAGCAAGCCAGGCCCTCCGGACACTCGGTGGTGGCCCTATGACTGTTAGTTCAATCAAGCTCACGGATGACGGGCCGCAACATTATTTGGCTGTATGCTCCAAGATCACGCCGACCCCTCAACAGTATCCACGTCGGGTCGGGATACCGCAAAAGCGGCCTCTGTAGGAAAAGACGGCAGCACCGGTTGCACAAAGCGGTAAATGCTGAAAATCTCATTCGTTCCTTTGAGCGTATGGCGCTCGTTCCTTACTAACCCAGCCTGCTCAATCAGATCGCTTGCTTCTTCCTGCAATGCATCGTAAACAGCTTTAGAAACGATAATCTGCCCATTTTCGGCTAGGTCGACAAGCCGATGTGCGACATTGACAGCGCGACCAACCATGGCATAGTGCATGCGTGAACGCGCACCTACATTGCCCAAAACAACTTCACCCATTTCGATACCGATGCCCAAGCCGAGTGTGACGCCCGATTGCTCGTGCCAATCACCGGCCAATTCCTGAAATAGCTGTTGCATAGCAACGGCTGTCATAAACGCGCGGTGGATGGCATCAGGCTGGGAGAGCGGGACATTGAAACCGATTTCCAGTTCATCGCCGATCAGGTCAAATATCGTGCCCTCATGTTCGTAGATGATGGTCGTCATCGCATCGAAGAATTCGTTGAGCAGATTGATGGCCTGATCCGGCGGTAATTTGACGACCAATTCAGTTGAGTTGCGCAAATCGGCGAATAGGACAAAGGCAAATTGACGTGATCGACTGCTGAAAACATCGACGTTTTCCGCCAACACGTCGTCGAGTAGTGCCGGGCTGATATACCGGTTGAGAGCCCGCTTGATGCGTTCTTTTTCGACGCGTTCGGTTCGCAGCCTTTGTGCTTCAGCGAGTTTGATCTGGGTTATATCCTGCATGACGGTCAGATAGCCGACGTTGGCGATGGGAGCTACGGTCGCCAGCAGGTAGCTTTCGTCACCCAGCTCGATTTCATCGCTATATTTTTTTGTTTGGGCATGTGCAAACAGATTTGCGACGGGTGCGAGTTCGTCGATGGCGTGGATGTTGCGATTAATGGCATCTTCCAGCGTAATGCCAAACAGGCGTTCGGCCGATTGGTTTAGCAGCGTGATTTGTTCTTTTTCATTAGTCGTAATGATCACGTCACTCGATTGCGCCAGAATGGCGCTCAGTTTGCGCCGTTCGTCATCGACCTGAGCAAACAGGTAAGCGTTTTGAATGGCGGATGTTACCTGGCGACCGACCGCAGTGGTCAACTCCAGATGTTCGTTTCGAAAGAAATCAGGTTCGGGATGCGCCAGGATCAATATGCCTACCAGACGTGTTGATGTCGTAAGGGGAACGCCAATCGCTGAGCGGACGGCGTCTTTGTCATCGCTGAGGATCACCCAGCGCCGATCGATTTGTGTATCGGAAATGATCGACGCGGTTCGATTCCGCATCAGCCATCCGGCGAATCCCTGGCTCATCACTTCGTCGCTTACCTGGCGGGAAATTCTGTTCGCCGCGTCTTCACGCAACAGAATTTTGTGTGTTGGATTCCCGCTGTCGTCCAGAAGAATGATGTTGCCGACAGTTGCTCCCAGGGCTGCTTTGGTGGTGGTGATGATGTGGATCATCACGCTCTTGAGATCGATCTGTGTTGTAATGACTTGGCTGACATCGTAAAGAAGCTGCAACATCTGACGCTCACTTGCCAGTTTTTCGCGAGTCAGTTTGAGTTGCAGCAACACGTCCATGCGTACGATCAGTTCGTTGACGTGATAAGGACGCACGATGAATTCATTGGCACCGGCTTCGATGCCACGCATGCGGTGGGATACATCTGACAGCGATGTAATGATGATGATGGGGATATCGCTTATATCCGGATCGTTTTTGATGTGGCGACAAACTTCGAACCCGTCCATGCCCGGCATTAATACGTCGAGCAAGATGAGGTCAGGTTGTGTTTGTTGGGCTAATTCAATTCCTTGCAATCCGTTATCGGCCGATATGATATCAAAACTACTTTTTGCCAATTGATTTGCAAGTAAACCCTGATTGATCTTGGAATCATCAATAATTAAAATACGAGGCCTTTTTGATTGCCGGTTGGGAATAATGGTACGCATAATAAATTACAGCAAATTTGAATACAATCGAAATGTATCTTGTACGAACTGAAAGATCAACACCTAAATAAACATGTCAAGATAACGCGAATTTGACAAAAACCTTGCTGCCTCCTAGCGCAACTCAGAACAACGGACTGTTTGTCATACAGATAACCGGAATAGCAAAGGTCAGATAGATTTCATTCCGGATCAGATAGTTCCTCGATCCGACCGCTGCGGACAGTCAGTTGTTTGGCTTGTCGTTGAAAACTCTCCGGGAAAAGGGCATGGTCAGTCGTTGTGATCAATGATTGCCTGATTGATGCCAGGTAATCTACGAGTAGAGATCGTCGGTCGCCGTCTAATTCTGCCATAACATCATCGAGAAGTAAAATTGGCGTGTCATTTGTCGTCGTGGTCACGTAGTCGATCTCGGCCAATTTTAGCGCCAATACAGCACTGCGTTGCTGTCCTCGTGAGCCGTAGCTACTGAGATTACGGCCATTGACCCAGAATTGCCAATCGTCACGGTGCGGGCCTACACTGGTGCTTCCGCGCAGCAAGTCGTGGGCCACGGCATGGGTTAATGCCTGCCGGAAACGATCAGTAATTGTGTTGCGGTCGTTGCCTTGTGCTTCCATCCAGTTGGCAAACTGCATCATCTCGCTGTCGTCTGGCCGCGTGCTGCCGGATTGTCCGTGTTGCAAGCGCGGCAAGTAGCGCAGACGCAGCGTCTCGCGACCGCCTGTCAGCTTCTCGTAGTGGACGCGCTGTACGCCACGCGCCATGTCACGCATAAATCGGGTGCGGTGCATGAATATGGTGGTGGCAGCGTCGATTAGTTGCTCTGAGTAGACGCTCAGGACATCGTGACCGTTTTCGGCCGAAGTGCCTTGTTCAGCCAGTTGGCGCAGCAAGGCGTTGCGCTGTTCCAACAGCTTGTTATACGTGGACAATGTGCGGCAATAAGTGCGATTGACCTGGCACAGTGTGATGTCGATATAACGGCGACGCTCAGCCGGCGACCCGGTCACTAGACCCACATCCTCAGGCAAAAACAGCACAACGCGCAGTTCGCCGAGCAAATCCATCAAGCGCACCTTGCGCCGATTGACTAGCGCTTCACGGCGGAATGTAGCTTGACCATTGCGCCGTTCGCGGATGAGACGCATCTCAAGTTGTTTTAAGCCGTCACCTGTTTGTACTTGAATCACAATTCGGCCGACAATGACAGGCTGTTCTAACCGATCGGCTTCCCAATTGATCAGTTGATCGTCAGAGGCGACATGAGGCGAACGCGTTGTGGCCATGTAATAAACAGCTTCCAGCAAATTAGTCTTGCCCTGCGCGTTGTCACCAACCAGCAACGTCGGGCCAGGCGACAGATTGAGTTCCAGTCGGCCATAGTTGCGAAAGTTGGTCAGAGAGAGATGAGTAATATGCATGTACTAAAATGACGAAATAGCTGCAACCATTTGTGCAACACCAAAAGCAGCCAATGCGCCGGCAGAAATCAACGTCAGCAGTCGACCCAGACGGTCACTCATACCACCAAGCGCACCGACCAGAACGATAAAAACCATAAAGCCACCGATCAGCGTGCCATAAAATCCCAGCAAAAACGCAACGGCATCAGTTGGTGATGTCTGCCATGCCGCGATAAAGATCGGCCCCGCAATTGTACTCCAAAAAATATACGGGTTTGGGCTGAGGAAATTGAGCAGAGCGGCTTCCAGAATATTTTGATTGTGGTCAGCCTCTGCCGGCATGATCGGTTGAAAATGGCGAAAACCCAGCCACGCCCGCCACGCCAGGTAAAGCAGAAAGACCCCGCCGGAAAATTGCAGAATGGTCACAAACGTGGCCGGCAGACGTGTCAACACGACCAACACGAGTAGGATAATGGGTCCATCGCTGATCAGCGGTGCAAATGCCGCCGGTAGTGTCTGTCGTACGCCATTTTTCAATGTTTGGCCCAGCAAATAGGCTTGAAACGGGCCTGGTTGTGCTGCTGCCGGAAAGCCTAAGCCCAGGCCAATAAGGAAGTAGGCGAACATATCGTTGCGATGGGTCGACAACCGCCTGTTTTTCGATAATTCGGTTGTGCGCTCGAAACATCCCCAAAGACTTGTCTAGGTGGCTGATTGCCGGTTCTTGTCCAACCACGGCGAGTAATCTTCCATGATCGATCCGCCGATAAACTCGCGCATGATGGAATCACTGGGGATCGAGGCAAGGCCGTCAGCCGGAATCGGCGTGAACCATTGCAAAAACGCCATTAAGCGATTGGCTTCGATCCGTTCAGGAAGGCCTGGCTCCACTTGTAGCAAGATTGGCTGTGCCAGTGGCTTCAGCGCAGCCAATTCGTACACCAACGCTGAATTGAAATAGGCGTCAGAGTAGTCCTGATAGGAGAAGATATAGGTTTTTTCACCGCGCCGCACGCTGGGCCAACGTTTAATCGTATCGGCCGCAGAGTAGCCGCGATGGTAGTAATCGCGAACGATACGGCGCAGTTTGCGGGTGTCGGTCGTAGGAACCCGGTTGTGCCGGTCGAGGTTGAGTTGTGTGAATGCGTTGATGGCGATGCGGTAGATGGTGTCGGTGGGCAAGCCTTCGACAAGGCGCGGATTCAGGCCGTGGATGCCTTCGATAATCAGGACATCCGATCGGCCGATGCGCAGTGACTGGCCCTGTTCTCGTGTGCCTGTTTTGAAGTTGAAAACGGGCTGTACAATGGTTTCACCAGCCAATAATGCGTGCATCTGCTGCTGAAACAGGTGTAAGTCGATGGCTTCGATATGTTCGAAGTTGTATCCGCCATCCTCATCGCGCGGGGTATCTTCGCGGTTGACGAAGTAGTTGTCGAGTGCAATGGCGACAGGATGCAAACCACGGGCGAGGAGTTGCACAGCGAGGCGTTTGCTGAAGGTGGTTTTGCCGGCCGATGTGGGGCCGGCGACGAGGACGATGCGTACCTGGCCGCGTTCAACGATGCTATCGGCGATGTCGGCGAGTTGTCGGTTGTGCAATGCTTCAGCGACGAGAATGACTTCTCGAATTCGGCCGATTTCGATGGCGCGGTTAAGTGCCGCGACGCTGGGAATGCCGATGACGCGCAGCCATGCGTCGTATTCCTGAAAAACATGCGCCAGCCACGGTTCATCTTCAAACGGTTGCAATTGATTCGGTGCGTGGCGCCGCGGAAATTGCAGAATAAACCCGTTGCCGTACGCACGCAGCTTAAACAGGTTGAGATACCCGGTACTGGGAACCATAAACCCGTGAAAATAATCGCGAACACCGTTCAATTCATATAGCTTGAGGTTATCTTTGCGCCGTTTGGCAAACAACTCCGCCTTTTCCTTGTCGTTATTGTCAAGGAAAAGCTGGACAGCTTCGCTAAGTGGTACGCGCACACTGTTAATCGGCACATCGGCCGAAGCCAGTGTACGCATCCGATCTTCCAGATCGGTCAATTGCTTCGTTGTGTAGGGTATACCGTTACTGCGTTCACAATAATAACCGCCAGACGGCATCGAATGCGCAATATTGATCGTGTCGTTGGGATACAGTTCGGCAGCAGCGGCTATCAGCAAAAAGGTCAGAGAGCGGCGGTAGATACGCATACCGTCCGATGTCGAGGAATCGATAGGATTGATGACGGTATCACTGTAAAGAGGCAAGGATAGCTCGCGCAATTTATCGTTGACCAATGCAGCGGTAATTTGCCCAGGCATCTTGGGCTGTGCAAATTTGACAAAATCTTCAATAGTCGAGCCAAAAGGGCCGTCATATGTGCGGCCATCGGGAAACTGAACTTGTACGGATGTGCGTGGTTTGGAAAGTTTGATCATAGGTGGATTACTGATTGGTTGATAATTATACCGGCTTGCCCTGCAGATAATCAGCTACTAACGTGACACTGTCATCCAGCCCGTGTGCAAAGACGTTTTGTACAGCGGCAAACGGCACGCGGTCAAATAACTGTGCCTGCATCCAGTCAGGATTGTCGAGGTTGGCAGCGAATGCGTCTGGCGTCATACCCAGGCGACCGGCAAAAATTTCAACGGTACGGGACAGGCCGTCGGGCTGCAGTTGATCTGCAATCATGTCGCGCCACCGCATTAAATCGTCTGCCGAGATGAACGGAGCCATATTAGCGGTTGGTGCGTGTCGGAGCGTCACTTCGGCCGAATCCGGCAACATGCTCAACGCTTCGCGATCCATGTAGGTCAGCAAGACATTGTGCGATGTAAACCGCTCTTTGCGTCCGGCATCGCCCCATTGCGGATTGACTACAAAAAACGGCACGAGTATCTCATGGAACCACCTTAAGTCGAGCAGCAAATGCGTGATATACGCGGCGACAAATACAGCCTGCTCAGACGTCAGTGTCTCCGCAGAACGTAACGATGGATTAGCCGCAAACATGCGTGGATACGCACGATCATCAGGGTCAGGAGGCAGCGGATAAAAATGAGTTGCTTCACGCGGTACATTACTGATCGTCTGAAAATCAGCAGCCACGCTGCCCAGATAGAAAGACGGCCACGCAGCATCCAATTGCGCGGCTACATCAGACGGCAATGCTGCGTGGGCACGAATCTTTTCAGCCATATCGAGATGCATGAACGGTGTCGGCATATGAATACAGAGGCGAAATATCGTTGATTAAGCGGTGAGTCTTGCGCGTCATGTAAACGGCGTTGACACCAACGCATCGATTATACATGTATTCCATCAGAGAGACCTAAATCGTATTTGCCCGACACATGGCAGATCGTTTAGAATGCCGCCTTGATTGGGAAAAGACGCAGGGTATGCATCGCCGATCTATAATTGACGCTTATTAACCTGCAATCCACTTTCCTGGAGATGATTATGGCCAAAAAGCCATTGGAACCGGCCCAGCTGCGGCGTTCATGTGATGCAGTTTGTTTCCCGTTTGCTTCGACAGTCGAATTGAGCGCTTCTGACACCATTATCGGACAACCGCGTGGCACACGGGCTATTGAATTTGGCATTTCCATTCGCAGTCAAGGCTACAATATTTACGTCTTGGGTGAAACCGGGACAGGCCGCATTACGTCGATTCGGCGTTTCCTGCGCGAAAAAGGGAGTCTGGCACCGGCGCCCAGTGACTGGGTGTATGTCCACAATTTTACTGTACCACACCGGCCTCGCGCTTTGCGTTTTCCGGCAGGAGAGGGATCTGTTTTCAAGGGTCGCATGGAGGAATTGGTTGCCTTCCTGCGCGATGATATTGCCAGTGCATTTGCGGCCGAAGCATATGAGCGTGAGGTCGATCAATTGCGACAGCGGATGGAGGTGAAGCAGGACTTGCTGCTGCTGGATGCACGCAAGAAAGCGGAAGCACTGGGGTTTGGCATCATTGCTACGGCTTCTGGTCTGAGTGTGGCTCCAATTGTTGCGGATTCTGTCATGTCGCAAGAGCAATATGAAGCGCTGACGCTCACGGAACAAGAGGCGCTGGACAGTACACAAGAAGCTTTGGAGAAAGACCTCGACAATACGTTGTCGGCGATGCGCCGGGTGCAGAATGAGGTGCGCCAGGCTTTGAAGGCATTGGACAGACGTGTCGCTGAAGCGGCTGTTTTGCATCATTTTGAATCGTTGCATGCACACTATGCGTCGCATGAGGCTGTGTTGCTATATCTGTCTGAACTCCATGAAGATGTGTTGGCTAATGTGCAATCGTTTCGGCCGAAAAATGACGAAGACGATCTGCAAATCGACAGCGGCAGCCGTTATGTGGTCAATTTGTTTGTCGATAATGGCCGAACGGAAGGTGCGCCGGTCATTGTCGAAGCTAATCCCACCTACAACAGTTTGATCGGCCGAATTGAATATGAAGCAGAAGGCGGCATCATGACGACGCACTTCACCAACCTCAAGCCCGGCAGCCTGCACCGGGCCAACGGTGGTTACCTTGTCGTCGAGGCGCAGGATCTCATGGCTCACCCCGTTGCCTGGGAGGCGCTTAAACGCGCCATCAAAGGCGAAGAGATTGTGCTGCAAAGCGAAAGCACATTCGACGGTGGCAATATTCTGGCAAAAACCCTTGATCCTGAGCCGATACCACTCTCGATCAAGATCATCATGATTGGCAGCGCCTACATGTATCATGTGCTGTACGAGCGCGAGGAAGATTTCAACGAACTGTTCAAGGTCAAGGCAGACTTTGACACCGAAATGCCCCGTGATACGGAGCACGAACAACAATATGCTCGCTTTATCGCCAATTTGTGCTGGGAAGAGGATTTATTGCACTTCGACGCGAAAGCGGTAGCGCGTGTAGTTGAATTTGGCTCGCGGCTGGCCGGTGATCAAAACAAACTGAGTACCCGCTTTGGCGATGTAGCCGACCTGGTGCGTGAAGCTGGTTTTTGGGCTGGCACAAACGGGCATTCACTCGTTACCGGCGTCGATGTGCGCAGTGCGTTGAAAGAACGCATAGATCGCGCTAACCGCGTCGAAAAGGAAATCGAGGAAGAAATCGAGCGCGGTGTATTAATGATCAATACATCGGAGTCGGTAATTGGGCAGGTCAATGGTTTGTCAATATTGGATGTGGGCGATTATGAATTCGGCATCCCCAGTCGTATTACAGCGCGGACATTTATGGGTGAGGGAGGCGTTATCCATATCGAGCGGGAAACAGATATGGCGGGACCGTTACACAACAAAGGCTTGTTGACGATGGTCGGTTATCTGGGCGGGAATTATGCGCAGGATCACCCACTCTCAATGTCGGCGAGCCTTACGTTCGAACAAAATTACAACGGTGTGGAAGGTGACAGCGCCAGTTCGGCCGAATTGTGTGCCTTGATTTCAAGTCTGGCAAATATACCTGTCAATCAGGGTATTGCCGTCACTGGTTCAATCAATCAGCGCGGCGAAATTCAACCGATCGGCGGCGTAACCGAGAAAATAGAGGGGTTTTTCAACATTTGCCGTATGCAGGGCTTGACCGGGTCGCAAGGCGTCATCATCCCTAAAGGCAACGTCGCCAACCTGATGCTGAACGACGATCTCATTGCTGCTGTACAGGCAGGTGATTTCAATATCTGGGCTATTGAAACAGTCGAAGAGGCGCTGGAAATTTTGACCGGTATCCCTGCCGGCAAACTGAATGGCGACGGCGACTATCCCGATGATTCAGTGCATGGTCGTGTGCAAGCGCGTTTGCGTCGATTTGCACGACACAAGAAGGATCATGACGATGATGAGGATGACGATGAGGACGACGACGATGAGGACGAACGCGTAACAGCGTAATCGTTGTTAAAATGCGTTCAGGTGTCGCGCCGCGCGCAGGATGGCGACGATGCTTTTGGCGTCCTGCAAGTCGCCGTTATGTGCCATGTCTATCAGTTTCATAAGGGACATCGGCCGAATTTCGATCTGTTCGTCAGCATCCATCGGCAGCGGATCAGGCGTCAATTCCTCAGCCAGATAGATCGCCAACACCTCATTTGAATAGGACAAAATCGGCAAGATCTCACCCAATGGCGTGAAGCGTGCCGCCCGATACCCCGTTTCCTCGCGCAGTTCCCGCTGCGCACAAGCCAGCCATGACTCATCAGACAACCGTGTGCCGGCCGGCAGTTCCAGCATTGTGCGTTTGAACGGCAGGCGGTATTGCGCCAGCATGAGTACCGTGTTGCCCAGCAGCGGCACGAGTACCACGGCTCCAGGATGGTTGACATACGCCCGTTCGACGACTGTGCCGTCCGGCAGCGTGACAGATTCGGCTTCCAATTGCCATGAGCCTTGGTGCCAGACAACGCGCCCGGCCTGATCAGATTGTGGATTGGTGGACATGTGGATGCGGTTTAGCCGTTGTCGCGGACGACACCGCCCAGTTCCTGAGCCAACGCTTCAAAATCAGCTTTGCTGATGTCACGGGGCGAATACTGAGCGTTGTTGACAGACCGAACGAGGCATTTGCGGTTGATTAGCTGTGACAATACCTCACCGACAATCGTCGTGGCACGCGGGTTGCTTTCAAATTTGTCGCGCAGAATCGGATACTCAAACCCCAGAATGACAGTATCACCTTCAATTGCCAGCGGTTGACACTGCGCCAAAAAGGCAGGAATGTTGCGGTCGCGTTTGCGCACTTCCTGAATAACGTCCGGCCAAACACTGAGGATGCCCGCCATTGTCAGTGGGCCGGCCGGCAACTCCGCTTCCTCTGACTCGTCAGTCTCTGATGCTGATTCGGCCGATAATGGTTCAACAGCAATTTCCGGCGGCGTTTCCCGGCGCGACTCAACGACAGCAGCGGTCGGCGCGGGCGACGGTTTGCTCGTCTTTTGCTCTGTTGCAACAGCTTGTGGCGGCGGACTGGGTTGCAGCGGCAGCATGGCAGTGCCGGCCACCGACTCGATAAATGCCAATTCCAGCGGCAGTTGCGGTTGCCAATTGCTGGTCGGCTGCGTTGCTGCCTGATTGAATTGTTTGATCGCGTCAATCAGCCGCTTGCGATCAGCGCGTTGTGCTTGCACCTGCATGGCAGCCAACTGATCTGCCGCCACGGCAAAGCCGAGTTGTTGACCCGCTGTGTGCAGCAACAGCAGTTGTCGTAAATAGGTGACCATTTGGCGGCAAAACTGCCGTGCATCTGTGCCGGAAGCCAGCGCATCGTGAATCAGCTTCAATCCGGCAGCGGTGTCATTATCAAGCCATGCATTGGTCAAGGTGCGAACAGCCAGCGAAGATGCTGTGCCCAATACCTGCTGCGCACGGTTGAGCGTGATGGTTGCACCGGGTGCGGTGACGAGTTGGTCGAGCAGGCTTTCGGCATCGCGAATGCTGCCGGCTCCTTCGCGGGCGATCAGTGATAAAGCGTCCGGCTCGATGGTGATCTGTTCTTCTGTGGTGAGAAATTGTAATCGGCCGATAATTTCCGGTATGCTTAACAGGCGAAAATTGAACTGCTGACAGCGCGATTTAATCGTAATTGGAACTTTATGCTCTTCCGTCGTTGCCAATACAAAGATCACATGTGGCGGCGGTTCTTCCAGCGTTTTGAGCAGGGCATTGAACGCCGCCGTAGACAACATGTGTACTTCGTCGATGATGTACACTTTGTACTGACCTTCGCTCGGCGAAAAATTGACCTTTTCACGCAAATCGCGAATGTCATCCACACCTGTATTGGAAGCGGCATCGATTTCAATCAAATCGAGAAAGCGGCCTTCGCTGATGCTGAGACAGATATGACATGTGTTGTCAGGTCGCTGCGCCACGTCCTCATGCAGACAATTGACTGCTTTGGCGAGCAGACGTGCTGTCGTCGTCTTGCCTGTGCCGCGTGGTCCGCAAAACAAATAAGCGTGCCCGATTCGATTCCCAATCAATGCGTTTTGCAATGTTTGGGTAACATGTTCCTGGCCGACGACATCGGCGAAACGGGCGGGCCGCCATTTGCGAGAGAGGGATAGTGACATGGAGTTAGTTTAGCATTGCGCAAGATGCGAAGCAATAGCGGTTGCAAGGCGGTACACCAGTGCTATAATGCCGTTAACTGTGAAGAACTGTGCCGGTTGAAAGGCTTGCATGGTTAAATTTGTGAGGAGTTGCTGTTATGGCAGGTCTAGGTGGCTGGGAACTGATAATCATTTTGGTCATTGTCGTGCTGATTTTTGGCGTTGGCCGCATCAGCAAAATTGGTGGTGAGCTGGGTCAAGGTATCAAGGCGTTCCGCGAAGGCGTCAATGAAGGCAAGAACGACGGCGAAAAAGACGCAGAAAAAAGCCCGGAAAGTAGTGAATGATGTCGTTTCGGCCGAAACCGGTCGGCGAACTGAATAAAAACACGCAAACATCCGCTTCCGTCCAGGAACCGGATGTCTTTGTTTTGGCCACAGGTGTTATGGCCTTGCCACGACAGGCGCAAACGCCGTATTAATTTCCTCAACGACGTAAAGTTCCAACGCAACTGTTCCCGGAGAATCACTGATAGGCGGATCGGTCACGATTGTCACGGAGGCTGTGTAGACGCCAACGGGCATGCCAATCGTGTCGACGGTCAGGGTAAGATCATCGCCGGGATCGCCGCTTAATGGTGAAACGTCAGGCACAAATGTGCCGCCCGGTTCCAGTACAGCCTGCCATGTTTCGGTCATGGCATTGGCGATATCGATAGTCGATTCGGCCGAGATCACGTCCGGATTATCCACTTCTGCCCAAAGCGCATGCGAAGCCGGGGAGATGCTCAAGGTCGCTCCTGCTGGCCCTTCGCTCGACAACACAGCGTCATCCCAGTAGACATCGTTGTGTTTGACCGACCATACCGGATTGGAATACGCGTATACTGTAATTATCTCTGATTGTGCTTCGACCTCAATTTTGAACAAACCGAATTCGTCGTACTGTTCCCGTTCGGCCGACCAGATGATGTCATTGCTGCGCCAATCGTCGCCGCCGGTCGGATCGATGCCCACTTTTTGTTGCAAAATGCCGAATTGCGGCCCTGAAACGCCGTCGTCGTCGCCATCTGACCACGAATGCCCCCAGATGCTGAAACAATAGGTCACGCCCGGTGTCAGGCCGCTGACTTGCTGCAGCAGACCGGCCTCGTGTGTGCGATAGAATGTGAAATATTGTTGCGCACGCTCTCCGCTGTGCACGCGATTGGGAAAGAATTCGCTTTCGGCCGGTTTGTATTCAGGATTGACGTCGGTGTCATCCGGATCGCCGCTGAACGAACGCCAGAATGGTGTCCAGCCGCCGGCCATTTGCGCTGTTGTGCAAATCCCGGCCGGGCAGTCTGGATGGCCGTTGGGCGGAATCCACGCTGCATATTGGCCTTCAAAGGATGGATTGACGAGCAGGTTGGCGTCCACGTCACATGGTTCAGTCGGAATTTCGGCCGATTTGAGATCGTCGGCAAGTACCTTTTGCCAGTTAATTGGGAGCGGATCAGGTGATTCGGCCGAAACCAACACCACAGTCACCAACAAAACCAGTAACAAAATAGCCAATACAGTCACTTTCTTCATAAAAATCTCCTCCGATGTATGCCATTGTAGGTGTTTTGGGCCATAAAGGAAACCCGCACCAGATTTGCATTGCATGCCGGAGGAGGCCATGCTACAACTGAGTAATCATTTGGTGTGATGGGTCGAGCCAAATAACACCAGTCAAGACAACATTCTGTTACAAGTTTAGGAGATGACCCATGAGCCGTGGTCGTAAAATCCTGCTGACCGTACTGATCTTGTTTTTGTTTCTTGTTTTAGCCGTCTCTATCTGGCTGATTTCCGTCGTGCGTGGGCCGTTTCCAACGACAAGCGGCACAATCGATGTGCCCGGTCTTCAGGCCGAAGTGACTGTGGTTCGCGATGACTTGGGCATTCCCCATATTTATGCGGCCAATGAGCACGACCTGTTTTTCGCTCAAGGCTATACTCATGCGCAGGATCGTTTCTGGCAAATGGAATGGGCGCGGCACATCGGCAATGCCCGTTTGTCAGAAATTGTCGGTGAACCGATGGTTGAAACCGACAAATTCTTGCGCAATCTCGGTTGGCCGCAAAAAGCACAAGCCGCAGCCGCTACCTATGACGGCGATACGTTGTTGGCAATGGAAGCCTACAGCGCTGGTGTCAATGCTTATATCGCTCAAAATAGTGACAATGTGTCGCTCAACCGCACCATTCTCGAATTAGTCGGTGAATCATGGGAAATCGAGCCGTGGACGCCGGTCGATACGGCTGCATGGGGCATGGCGATGGCGTGGGATTTGCGCGGCAGCGGCAACAGTGACTTTGAGTTGTTGCAAGTGGAAATGCGCAATGCGCTGGGCGATGAGCTGGTTGATCAACTGTTTCCGGTTTATCCGGATAATCGGCCGATCATCGCCCCCACCGCCAAACAACCTGCATTCGCCACTCGTGCTGACTACGATATCGACTGGGCGGCTATCAGTACGCAGTTGATTGGAACAGCTCCCGCTGATTTCGGCTGGGATGTCAGTGGTATCGGCAGCAACAATTGGGTTGTCAACGGTGACTATACAGAAAGCGGATTGCCGTTATTGGCCGACGATCCCCATTTGAGCGTGCAAATGCCGTCGATCTGGTATGAAAATGGATTGCACGGCGGGCGTTTTGATGTTGTCGGCGTGACGATGCCGGGTGTGCCGGGCGTGATTCTCGGCCACAATGACAAAATCGCTTGGGGCGTGACCAATGTTTCGGCCGATACGCAAGACCTGTTCATTGAAAAAATCAACCCCGACAATCCCAATCAGTACGAATACATGGGTGAATGGCGTGACATGGACGTTCGCACCGAAATCATCAAAGTCAACGGCGGCGATCCGGTTGAACTGACGGTGCGCGAGACGATTCACGGCCCCTTGCTCAACAATGTCGACGACGAATTGCAGGATGCGTTGGCGTTGCAATGGACGGCCGCTGAGCCGTCACGCCAGATGAAAGCGATTATCGAACTCAATAAAGCGCAGAACGTCGATGAGTTTTTCGATGCACTGCAATATTGGGACACGGCGGGTCAAAACATTGTCTATGGTGATGTGGAAGGCAACATTGCGTATCAGGCGACCGGTCGCTATCCGATTCGGCCGAATTGGGATGGCATCCTACCTGTGCCCGGCTGGACCGGCGAATACGAATGGGACGGCTTTATTCCGTACGCTGAAATGCCGCGCCTGTTGAACCCCGAAGAAGGCTATATCGTGACGGCCAACAACGCGATTCACGATGACCAATACCCTTACACGATGGCGTTGTACTGGGCCGACGGCGACCGGGCACAGCGGATTGTCGATATGGTTGAGGATGCGTTAGCGGCAGGCCCAATTTCGGCCGAAACGTACCACGCCATGCACAACGACAACTACGAACTGCTCGCCGACAGCTACATGCCGCTCATAGCCCAATTGGCAAGCGACGATGCACAAATGACTGAAGTACTGACCCGGTTGCGTCAATGGGATCGTCAACTCGACGCCGACAGCGTGCCGGCAGCCATCTTCCAGGTGTTTTACATGCACCTGGCGCAGCGCGTCTTGACCGATGAATTGGGCGACACAGCTGAAGATTACCTCACTAACAATGGTGTTGTGCGCGTTTTGTTTCACGATCTGGCCGGCAAACCAGATCATCCTTTCTGGGACAACAGGTCGACGCCGGAAGTCGAAACACAAGCGCAGCAAGTCGAGTTAGCGTTGCAAGATGCGGTCGCATGGTTCAATCAGATCACTGCCGATCCTGACCGTTGGCAGTGGGGCGAGATACACACCGTCACGTATGGCAGCGACCCATTGGGGCAGAGCGGCATCGCGTTGATCGAAAACATGGTCAATCGCGGGCCGTATCCGTACAGCGGCGGCAACTCAATTGTCAATGCAACCAGTTTTGGCTGGGATAATATGATGGCTCCCGATGGCGTCGCGGTCAGCGAGTTGGCTGCGGCACGTGCCAACCCGTCGATGCGCATGATTATTGATCTGGCTGATTTTGATTCGGCCGAATTGATCCACCCCACGGGACAAAGCGGCCATCCGTATCATCCCAATTACACCAGCATGATCGAAACCTATCTCGCGGGCGATTACGCGCCAATGCCGTTTTCGGCCGAAGCAGTCGCAGCACGCGGCAAAGATATGCTCATTCTTCAACCCGCAAGTCAATAGCAAAAACACGGTCTTGGATCAATGGGATTGGCGATTGAAGCGTACAACCAATCCCACTTGTCCTACGATTTTCGGATTATGCTTTGCCTGAAGACCGGCTCAAAACCTCCCCTCAAGTGACTTTTGCCAAACGTTCACTGCATTCCGACTCAATTGAATTGGCCGCGCTGATCGCCTGCGTTACAATGTTGCCTAACCTGATTCGCGCAACGACACAAAATTTGTGACCAGTTTCAAGACGCGCGAGAAAGTGAGGAAACAGCTGTGAAAAATATACTCGTAACCGGTGGAGCAGGCTTTATCGGAGCCAATTTCGTCATCTATATGCTCGAAAAATACCCGGACTACAACATAATCGTCTACGATAAACTGACCTATGCAGGGAATATGGACAACTTGCTCGCTGTCTCCGACGATCCGCGCTTTGATTTTGTCAAAGGCGACATTTGCGATCCGGAAACCGTCGCCGACACGATTCGTCGCTTCGGCATCGACACCATCGTCAACTTCGCGGCCGAATCCCACGTTGACCGCTCGATTATCGATCCGGATGCCTTCATCAAAACTGATGTCTACGGCACCTACGTTTTGCTCGAAGCGGCCAAGACGTTTGGCCTGGAACGGTATCACCAGATTTCAACTGATGAAGTCTATGGGCACGTGCCGTTCGGCCATTCCAGCGTCGAAACAGATAATCTGGAGCCGCGCAGCCCGTATGCCGCGAGCAAAGCCAGTGGCGACTTGATGGTCAATGCGTATTTTGTGACGTACGGCTTGCCGGTAACGATTACGCGTGGTTCAAACAACATCGGCCCGTTCCAATATCCTGAGAAAGTGGTGCCGCTGTTTGCCACCAACGCCATTGATTACGAGCCGCTGCCGGTTTATGGTGACGGCAAACAGATGCGCGACTATCAATATGTCGGTGATCATTGCTCAGCCATCGATGTCGTGCTGCACAAGGGAAAATACGGTGAAGCGTACAATGTCGGCACGGGGACGGAGATGGAGAATTTGGAAATGGTGGAGATTTTGCTGGAAACGCTGAATCGGCCGAAAATCCTCATCCGTCACGTTGCCGACCGTCCCGGTCACGACCGCCGCTACAGCCTCAACGTCGCCAAAGTCCGTGCGCTGGGCTGGGAACCAGAACACACGCCGGCCGAAGCCATTGCCAAAACGGTGCAGTGGTATGCTGAAAACGAATGGTGGTGGCGCAAAATCAAGAGCGGGGAATTCAAAGCCTACTATCGCCAACAGTACGAAGAGCGCCTGCGCAACGCGACGCCGTCATAACGACAACGCAACTCGATAGTCGCCTCAAACATCAAAAACGGCCAGTACCCATCTCGAGTACTGGCCGTTCTTATTTGAAGACGATACCGGACTGACTATCCTTCTCTTTCGTTCATCGGCACATAATCGCGTGCGCCTTCGCCGAGGTAAATCTGGCGTGGACGGGCGATTTTTTGCTCCGGATCGGTTAGCATTTCCTGCCATTGGGCTAACCAGCCCACCGTGCGCGGAATCGCAAACAGGACAGTAAACATGGCAATCGGGAATCTCATCGCCTGATAAATCAGACCCGAGTAGAAGTCGACATTTGGATAGAGATTACGGCTGACGAAAAAGTCGTCTTCCAATGCGATGCGCTCCAGCTCGAGCGCAATATCGAGCAATGGATTCTTACCTGTCACCTCAAAAACCTCATCGGCAATGTTTTTGATGATGCGTGCGCGCGGATCGTAATTCTTGTAAACGCGATGGCCGAAGCCCATCAATAAGCGCTCACGGTTCTTGACGCCTTGGATAAAGTCGGGCACATTTTTGATGTCGCCAATTTCAAGCAACATGCGCAACACTTTTTCGTTTGCGCCACCGTGCAGTGGGCCGTAAAGTGCACCGGCCGCACCCGCCATCGCCGAATATGGGTCAGCATGGCTGGAACCGATGACACGCATGGTGGCTGTCCCGCAGTTTTGCTCGTGGTCAGCATGCAAGATGAAAAGCACATCCAAGGCCCGTTCCAGAACGGGATCGGGTGTGTATTTGACCTGCGTCATTTTATCGAGCATGTTGAGGAAATTGCCGGTGTAGCTCAAATCGTTGTCCGGATAGACAAACGGCAGACCGCGGCTGTGCCGGTAGGAGAAGGCTGCCACAGTCGGCACTTTGGCGATCAGGCGCACGATTTGTTTGTAGCGGTTGAAAGCGTCATCGATATCACGGCCTTCAGGATAAAAGGTGGCCATGGCTGAGACGGTCGCCATAAACATCGCCATGGGATGGGCGTCGTAGCGGAATGATTCCATCAACGATTTGATGTTTTCGTGGACAAATGTGTGGTGGAGTACGTCGTATTCCCACAGGTCGTATTCGCTTTGTGTGGGAAGTTCGCCATTGAGCAGCAAATAGGCGACTTCGAGATAGTTGGATTGTTCGGCCAATTGCTCGATGGGATAGCCGCGATAGCGCAAGATGCCTCTGTCGCCGTCAATTTCGGTGATTGTACTCTTGGTTGAAGCGGTGTTTTTGAATCCCGGATCGTAGCTCATCATGCCAAAATCATCATCATTGACTTTGATCTTGCGCAGATCCATGGCGTTGATGGTGTCATAGGTGATGGGCAATTCGTATGTGCGACCGGTACGGTTATCGGTAACGGTCAATGTGTCTGTACTCATTTCAGGCTGTGCCTCCGTGTTGAAGATTAGTGAGTGAAGTTTGTGTGTCAGCGGAAACCTCTGTGGTTTAGCGCATTACATGGACGGTATCAGAATAGCTCAATTATATGACAGGGCGACTGGTTTTGCAGGAGGAATTACTGTCAGTTTCGGCCGAATTCCCCCTATCATTAAGCACCAATCGGCAACTGCCCGTTGTTAACGAGAATGTAACTGTCATTTGCTATACTTCGCACTGGTATCAAATTCGCTATCAGTAGACCTACCCAAGGAGTTACTTTTCAATGAGCAAAGGACTTGCCGGAGCCGTTGTCGCCGATACAAAACTCAGCCTGGTTGATGGCGAGAACGGGGTTCTCATTTATCGTGGCTACGACATGATGGATCTTGGCCCAAATTCAACTTTTGAAGAAGTCGTTTATCTGTTGTGGAATGGGCGACTGCCTAATGCAGACGAACTGCATGAGTTCAAAGCTGCACTAGCCGGGCAACGTTCCGTTCCTGAATTTGTGGTTGACATGTTGCGCAGAACACCAACCACGGCGCATCCAATGGCCGTACTGCGCACTGCTGTCAGCGCATTGGGCTTGATCGACCTGGATGCCGACAATATTTCCCAGGAAGAGTTGCGCAAGAAAGCTGGTCGATTGACCGCGAGCATGCCGACCATCGTGGCGGCATGGGAGCGTATCCGCAACGGGCAGGAGCCAATCGCGCCGCGTGCTGATTTGGGTCATGCTGCCAATTTCCTCTATATGCTCAGCGGCAATGAACCCGATGCGGCAGCGGTACGAGCCTTTGATGCCTATCTCGTGTTGTTGACGGATCATGGCTTTAATGCTTCGACATTTGCGGCACGTGTGACGTTTGCGACGATTTCCGATATGTATTCGGCAATCACGTCGGCCGTCGGAACGCTCAAAGGTGATGCACACGGACGCGCTAATCAGAAGGCGATGGAACAGTTTGTTGCCGCTGCCGAACGCGGTGTGGATGAATGGTACGCGGATACGCGTGCCAGTGGCCAGCGTATCATGGGTGTTGGTCACCGTGTTTACAAGGTTCTCGATCCACGGGCCACGATTCTCAAGCCAATGGCGGAGGAGATGGCTCGCAGTAGTGGAGCGGGTGAATGGTTTGGCGTCGCATCGCACATTGAAACGTTGACGCGTGAGGATGCATATTTTGTAGAGCGCAATTTGTATGCCAATGTCGATTATTATTCGGCGATTGTATTGTATATGGTTGGCTTGCCGATGGATCAGTTTACATGTGCGTTTGCGATTTCGCGTGTGGCTGGCTGGACGGCGCATGTGATGGAGCAGGCGCTAGACAATCGTTTGATTCGGCCGAAAGCGAATTACATCGGCGATCTCGATTTGGAATACGTGCCTTTAGAAGCACGTTAAGGCCGTCTTTCTCACAAACTTAAGAGGGCGTACAATCAGTTTGTATGCCCTTTTTCTATGCGGAGTAGCCTATGCGCATTCATTTATTATTGATAATCTTGATCATGTCAGTCGCGCTCGTCGCCTGTGGTGGCGATAACGTTGAAGATGAGGCGGTGACACTGGTGACACCGCCGATTGTGCAGCCCACCGACACGCCGCTGCCGACGGACACGCCGACACCACTCCCCGTGGTTGTGGAAACGGTGGATTCGGCCGAAACGCCGACGCCGACTCTGGAACCCACACTGACACCAGAACCAACACCTACCGAGACACCCATTCCCGTCACCCTGGCGCAATCAGTTGAACTCGAATGGATTATCGGTGGTTACGCCCGGCCTCTTTATTTGACCCATGCCGGCGACGAACGGCTGTTTATCGTCGAGCAGCAAGGTGTTGTCTATGCTGTTTTGGACGGTCAACAGTTGCCGGGACCGTTCCTCGACATCCGTGATCGTGTGAACAACAATGCCAACGAACGGGGGCTGCTGAGCATCGCGTTTCATCCAGACTACCCCAACAATGGTCGCTTTTTCGCTTATTACACCGATGCCAGTGGCGCAGCCGTCATTTCCGAATTTGCCGTGAGTGATGATCCCAATGTGGCGCTGGCCAACAGCGAGCGCCAGTTGCTGCGGGTTGGTCAACCATACGAAAATCACAACGGCGGCCACCTTTTATTTGGGCCGGATGGCTACTTGTATGCCGGGTTTGGCGATGGTGGTTCACAAGGAGATCCGCAGAACAACGGCCAAAATGCAGAGTCGTTGCTGGGCTCAATCATTCGCATTGATATCGATAATGGCGAATTTTACGCTATTCCGGCTGACAATCCGTTTGTCGCTGATGACAGCGCCCGCAATGAAATCTGGTCGATTGGCTGGCGCAATCCGTGGCGTATCAGTTTTGATCGCGCTACGGGAGATATGTATGTTGCCGACGTTGGTCAGAATCTGATAGAAGAAGTCAGTTTTGAGGTAGCAGATAGTTCCGGTGGCTTGAATTACGGTTGGAATGTGATGGAAGGTTCGAGCTGTTATCTCAGTGAAGCATGTGACAGGGCGGGCAAGGTGCTTCCCATCATTGAGTACACACATGCCGCAGGCGGCTGTTCAATTACTGGCGGATACGTCTATCGTGGCGCACAATCTCCGGCGTTGTGGGGCAACTATTTATATGTCGATTATTGTTTTGGCGACATTTTTGCGGCTGCCAATGTCGATGGCGTATGGCAAACGCGCATGGTACTACCCACAGAAATGATCATCTCCAGCTTTGGCGAAGATGCAGCCGGCGAGTTGTATGTGATGGACCATGTCAATGGCGATATCTATCGAATTGTCAATGGCAATTAGTCTGTTATGGCATTGAGCAGGGTCAGACGTTAATCCAGATTATACCGTTTGTGATTTTGACCGGATAGCGTTTGAGGCTGCAGTATTCGTCTTCGGGCCAGAGGATGCGACCGCTGCGAATGTCGAATTTCCAGCCGTGGTTGGGACAACTGACACGACCTCTGTGTAATGTACCTTTGCCGAGGTCGGCGGCGGCATGAGGGCAAGTGCGGCTGAAGGCGATGATCGTATCGTCGAGGCGTGTCACAATCAGTTTTGTTTTGTCAACGGTGGCCGTCGTCATGTTGTTTTCGGTGACGGCTTCGGCCGAAATCTCCGTTTCCCAATACCCATCTTCGTCTCGTGCCATATGTTTGCTAAATAGTCGCATAGCTCGATCTTAACACATCTTGTGCCGGATTAGTCGTCTCGAGGCGCAATGCAATTTTGCCGAATGTGTTGAAAAAACAGCCGCAATTTGCCAAAATGCGTTGGATTTTAGGCGGTGGGATTATGCTTCAATCCATCCGCTGGTGGTTTGTTCCCGACATGTAACGGCATGTCGGAGAGATTGTCTCTCAACATATCGCTGCTAAAACTTCCATATTCGGATTGCGCCTGAGTAGCAACGCCGAGTTGCGCTCAATGAATTGCTCACGTTTGCACACACACAGGAGGCCTTGATGAAACGGCGATTTCACCATCTACTCAACTGGATTCTCGTCACGACAATGTTAGCCGGGAGCTGGCTGCAACCGCTCCAGGCCAAGGCATATGCGGAGACGCTTTCGGCCGAAACCCCCGCTGCTGAGCTAAGTGATATGTTGCTCGACAGCGTTTTGCCCGAAATCGAGCAATCCAGACAAAGCAATCCAGTACAATCAGCCACGAATTCGGCCGAAGCCGAATCATCCATCCTGCTCGTCAGCCGCACCCAATCGAGCTATACACCATCGGGCGCAATCGGCAGCACCCTGTACGTCACTTATACCGTGACCAACAACCAACCGCCGACCCTTTTCCCCATTGTGCCTGTCTCGACGACGATTACCGATACATTGGCGATCTACGAAGCGTTTGACTTTTCGGCCGATTCCAACACAGTGCGCAGCGTTGTTCTGAGCGATGAGATTACGAACGGTGCATCGTTGAGTGCCACTACGCCATCCGGCGATGTGCAAGGCAATACCTTTGCGCTCAATCTCGGCGACATCCCGCCGGCCACATCAATTACCGCCACCGTCACACTAGACGTGCCGGGAACTGTCGCTGCGTTGACCGAATTCGACAGTGGCGCAACGGTGCATGGAACGTGGCTGGGTCGCGGCGTCTCCGGACAAGCTGCGCCAATAACCCTGTCGCCTGACGCGTTGTCCGCTTACCTCATCTGGACGCCGGATGCCGATATCTATGATGACGATATGCTTTTCCAGGCTGCCCAGATTGGCGGCGATCCCGTCGACTTGTTCCGCTACGTCCAATCTCTCGACTATGATACCTACGCCGGGTCGTTGCGCGGTACACGTGGCACATTGTGGAGCCAGGCAGGCAACAGCGTTGACCAATCGAGTTTGCTCATTGCCATGTTGCGGTCAAACGGCATACCGGCCCGTTATGCACGCGGCACGCTGGCAGCGCCCGATGCACAGACGTTGATCCTGTCGATGTTCCCGGAAGAATCACGCAAATTGGGCCATATCACGCCCGGTGCCGACACCGCCAACCCTGCCGACGATGCTGAATTGTTGGCGGATGCGACCGACCATTGGTGGGTTGAAGCCAACATCAGCGGCGTCTGGACTGCCCTAGACCCGTCTTTTGCAGGCACCAATCCGGGCGACACAAAGACAACGGCAACGAATACCTATGCCGAGATTCCAGACAGCGAACGGCACAAGGTGAACGTGCAGTTGCTCGTCGAGCAGTACAATGCGTTTGCCGCCTCGCTTGACTCCTTTCCCAAAATTACACCGCTCGATGAAACGCTAAACAGCGTCGAACTGACCGGAAAAGCGGTTACATTGGGTCATTTGGTCAATTCCACCGGTGAAGGCGGCCTCGTTTTCACCACTGTGATTCACGATTACACGCCGCATTTGACCATCGGCAACGGCGAGCGCACGTTGATGGGCGACACGTATCAAGATGTGTTCAGTAACTTTGGCGGCGGTATCGGCAACGTGTTTGTGACTGCGGCGTGGATCATCGTCGAATCGACTGCGCCGGACGGCACATCGGAGTCGTACCAGCGTGCGCTGGTCGATTTGATCGGGCCGGAAGCACGCAACATAGACGGCGAGGTCATGGTAGATGTCGCTTCCAATCGCGGCGACACCGATGATCCACTCTTCACGCCGCTCGATGTATTTCAGTTGCAGGTCGTTACGCACAGTAAAACGCCATCGCGCTACGTCCAGGATTTGCGTTCGCTAATCAACCAACGATCGCCTGAAATCGGCGTGATTTTCAATGAACAGGCTGCCATAGACGAAGAAGACAGTGAAGCTGTAACCATTTTCACGACTGAGCGTTTGCCCTATATCGTTGAACAACAATCGTTGAGTCTGGCGTTTAATCTGGCCGAGTATTTGTTCCGGCTCAACGGACGCAAGGAGGCGATTGAAAGCAATCGCCTGTTGGTCAAGGCGTATCCGGCGCGTCCCCAACTCATCTTGCAGGGCAATGTCAACACAGACGACGTGTTGCGCACATCAATCGAATTGCTCAATATGCGTCGCCGTTATGTCGCTGCCCCAGGACAGGCAACTGATGCGGCTTACTCGGCGGCTCTGCTTTCGTCTTTGCAGGATAAAATTGTCGAATATGAGTGGCTCAACGGGGTTTTTGACCAGGTTGAGTCTGGTTTGAGCATTGTTCAGGAAGCGATTGACCAAGATATTGAACTGGTTCTCGTGGCAGATGGGGCAACCTCTATTCTCGATGGGCTTTCGATTTCGGCCGAAGCCAAAGCACGCATTCTCGCCTCCACGCAAGCCGGTAACATCGTCATGGTTCCCGAAAGCATGGTCGTCAGCGAAGGCGAGGCCAGGATTGGCTGGATTGAGATCGACCCAACCGGTTACGCTGCCTTTGTCACCGAAGATGGCGCTTATGCTGCTACGGCCATCGAATACAAAGCCATTCTCACATGGATTGCGCTCGCCTTTGCCGCCGGTTTCTTCGGCAAAGCAGGTAGCGACTTGTACGATTTTATCGCCAATACGCTGACCGGTAGCGGTTCACCGCCACCACCTCCTCCGCCACCACCACCGCCTCCGCCACCACCACCGCCTCCACCACCACCACCGCCAGGGCCATGTCCGTCCTGTCACTACGATCCCCTGCAGGCACCGCCTGCGGCAGCCTATGCCGTAATCGTGCAGTCGTTAGCCGCTTCGACTTCCCAATATGTCGCCGCGTGCAGTGCCAATGCCGCCGCTGAATGCTCCGACATTGCGCTGGCGCTGCCGGGCGTTTTGCTCTCGTTGGCGCAAGCTGCGCCACAGACGCCGTTGCCGGGCGCTCTTTACAACAGTGAACCGGCTGTGATCTACCCGTCTGCCGTGCAAACGGTGACACACAGCGCCGATACGGTCGATGACATCATCACTGCCAACGTCAGTGCCCAATCACTGGCGATCAGCGGCTCAACGGTATTGGATTGGACGATCAATGCGGATCAGTCTGTTGCGTTTGATATGCTGACAGCCAATTCGGCCGATGTGCGCGATGAGATGGGCACATTGCTCGACTCCGGTTCTGTTGTGGTTGAGAACGCAATTGGTGTTATCCAAACTGCACCGGTCAGCTTGACCCTGACTGCCGACGGGCACAGCGGTTATTACGCCACTGCCCTGCCTGATTTGGGCGGCGGTGCGCTTTGGGACAGCTATTCGGCCGACTTGAGCGCCACACAACCGTATACGATTGCTCTGGAATCGGCCGAAGTCGTCGTTGACGGCGCAAACACCTACACCGGTACATTGACGCTAGCCGTCACCGGCAACACGGCCATCAGCGGCAGCGGCACCGGTATCGTGCCCAATTTCGCAACAGAAGGCGATGGGACTGTTTCCGCCGCAGAAATAACGGTAGGCCCGGGCGGCGGTACGTTGACTGTCACGGGCAACGTGATCGATGTCACTGGCGGTATCGCCTTCACGACATTTGACGGGGATATTTACCTCAATCCGTTTGTGCCCGATGCCGATCAGATCGGGTTTGACGGTTCGGCCGATTTCTTTACCCTCAGCACCGTCCCGACAACTACGACAACCACACCGGGAACACCGGTCATGTTCAACGTCGATTTCTTCGCCAACTATGCTGACGATTATGCCGTCACCGTGCAAGGTCCGCTCGACTGGACAATAGAACTGGATACAAGCGGCACAGCGACCGTGACGCCGCCGCAAGGCGCGACGCCCGGCGATTATCCGATTTTGGTCACAGCGCATTCGACCACAGTTGACAATGCGTTTGCGACGGCAGTTTTCAATGTCACAACGACAGCCGTGGATGGCGTCGCGCTGGCAGTGGTGCCGGACAGCCCTGTCACTGTGCCTATGGGCGATGTCCTCAGCGCCGCCGACGACTACCTGCGCACGGCAGTGGAGCCGTTCGGTCAGACCAACGACGGACGTGCTGACATTCCCGACGCTGCCTACACCGTCTTCATCACCAACACGTCGACCATTTCGCGCGAATTCACGGTCGATGTCGCCAACGTACCTGCCGGCTGGCTGATCCTCAGCGGCGCAGGCGGCGCGACCAGCACAACGCTGTCACTGGTGGCGGGCGAAGTTGGTCAACTCGGCTTCTACATCCAGCCCGACGACGGCACAGTGCCCGCGCCGGGTACGACTTTCAGCATCGATGTGACGGCCACGGCAAACGACAACGGCAGCATTAGCGACAGCCAATCGATAGGCTTCACCATGCCGTCAGTCGCTTTCCCCTATTTGCAGCTCGGTCCGCAATTACGCTACACCGGGCCTGATACCGTTATCGATCTCGAGTTGACTGCGACCAATGTCGGCAACACAGCGGGTAGCTTTGACGTAGATATGGCCGTTTTCGGCAATTTGTACTTCCCTGGTACGCTGATATCCGACACACTGTCGGCGTCTCCCGCAGCGCTCTCGACCGGCTCGCTGGCTGTCGGGACGACGCACACGGAAACGGTTTCCATCGACACGACGGGCGCGACAGTGGGGCAGGGGTACCTCGTCGTGGCCGAAAGCGCGGGTAGCGGTTATGCACCGCGCACGTATGCGACCGTGTTGATTGTTTCGGCCGAAGCAGCCTGTGCCTTTGATGCTGCGGCCCTGATTGAGAGTTTGGGTGATACGGTTCTGGCCGCTTCGCTGGAACGATTAGGCCTGACTTTGAATGTGTTTTCGGCCGATCTCACCGATCTTGACGCCCGCGACGCCGTCATTGCGGCGATTACAAACGTCGTCCTCACCGGCAGCGATCTACCCGCTGCTGCCGACTTGAGTACCATCGCTGCCGACATGGCGACGCACACCGATCCGGTCGATCTGCAGAACGATCTTGACGCACTTTGTCTGGCGCTCGACGCACTCGGCGATGATGCCATCGCCTTCGACTTGTACGGCCCGGTGGTCGCGTGGAACCCGTCTTTTGACGCCATTTTGCTCGGCGATACGGCGACCTATTCGCTCACCGTCACGAACGCCGGCACGGTGACGACGACTTACGAAATCACGGCGACGCTGCCCGACGGCGATCAGACGACGATGGTGACGCTTGAGCCGGACGAATCGGCCGATCTCCCCTTCGACACGACGCCGGGCGCACTCGGACTCTATACACTCAGCGCCGATGTTGTGGCTTTAAGTACCGATGTGTCGCGGCGAGCCAACGCCGGACTTAACGTCGTCGATGCCTTTCTGGCATTCACCGACGTCAGCGTCGATCCCAACTTTGTCGATATCGGCCTCAGCAGCACGGACATCGCCATTACGGTCGACAATCTGGCGTTTATTCCCATCGACGCCGACGCTGCCGTTAGTGTCGTCTCCGTTGAGGACGGTATTGAAGTGTTTAGCGACACGGTGCCGCTGACGTTGCAGGGTGAGAATCGGACATATGATTTGCTTTCGGCCGATACATCACCCTTCGCCGAAGGCGTCTACACAGTTACCGTCGAGCTGCGCGACAGCGGCGGCACGCTGATCCCCGTTGGAACCAACTACGACTATCTTTTCGTCGGCCAATCGCTCGGCGTCGAACACGACGTGCAGCCACAACTCGTGTCGCCGGGAACGGTCACTGTGACGACGGTAATCACTACTGAAATCCTCGTCGATACAATTGTTCCCGGCAGCGCCCCTGCTGTAACGCAGATGGAAACGACCGGTCCGCGTGACTACATTGTCATTCCCACTGAGATAGCGACAGAAGAGTCTGTGCCGACCGAAGCTGACATGTTCTCGTCCGCAGCGGGCGACTTGTCACAACTTGTGCCTGGCGAACGCATCAGCGATCCGAATCATGAGCTGTTCGCCGAGCCGGTAGAAGAGGTGAGTGAACAGCCGGAAGGCCCACCGTTGGCGACGAGTGGGGGTTCGGCCGAAAACGACGATTCCGAACCGTTCATACCGCAACTGGCTCCTTTTACCGGCTACACGCGCACAGAAGCCAGTAACACAACTGCCATCACTTACACGACAGGCTGGTCGAGCCGGGCACTGACCGGTGCAACCGAAGGCAACACATATCGTTCCAATACGACCGACTCGACAGCTACATTCGAATTCACCGGAACATGGGTCAATGTGGGACTGATGGGCAAGTCAGACGCCGGTATTGCCGAAATCTTTGTTGACGGAGTATCACAAGGGTTGTTTGACCTTTATCGCCGCCAAACACGGCCGATCGATCTGGTTTTCAACAGCCTGCCGAACGTAGCCCACACGCTGACAATCAGTGTGACGGGCACAGCCAATCCGCAAGCGTCCAACGATTATCTCTGGCTCGACTTTATCGACACCTGGGACGGAACAGCACTGCCGGTCGGACAGTTCGAACAAGAAGACACAGGTGTGCTGTACACAAACAACTGGACGTTCCGCAATGATACGAACGCCAGCGACGGGCGGTACGCACGCAGCACAGACGACACGGTCTGGTTCCCGTTTGAAGGGGATTCGATCAGTATCGATGTGTTCAACTATGATCAAGCCGGAGCGGCCGATTTCTATGTAGACGGCCAACATCTGCACCGTATTGACTTGTACGAGCCGTTTATCATGACGCGTACGTTGTCGTTTGACGGATTTGGGCCGGGATTGCATCTGTTCTCGATTCGGCCGAATCAGAACAATGCCACGCTCGACAAAATCACCGTACCTGCTACCGATGCAGCCTACACCGAACCCGTTCAAACCGGCATCGCCCGTATCGAAGAGTGGCATCCCGATATTCTCTACAATGGCGTACCGTACACAGCCACAGCCACCTCGTGGAACTATACAGTATACGGCAAAGCCAGTCGCGGCGACACGGTACTTGGCGATGCTATTGGTGACACCATGACCTATACGTTTGACGGCGACTGGCTCAGTATCGGCCTGATGAGTGATACACTCGGCGGTCAGGTCGAAATCGCCATCGATGCCGTGCCGCAAGAAACGATCGATACCTACCGGCGCGTCGATATGCCCATCAACCGCATCTACACTGGCCTCGGTGCAGGTTCACACACAGTCACGTTGACGATTCTGCCGACGAGCAATCCGTTCAGCGGCGGTAACCGACTCTATTTCGATTACTTCGAGACATGGGACGGCGCACTGGAACCGGATGGCTTATTTGAGGCCGATTTCCTCGACATTGACCGCCTGCATTACAGTGACGGCTGGGATTTACGCAGCGATGGTCTTGCCGCCAACGGTAACTATGTGCGTTCGACCTCCGGCAATATCTGGTTCCACTTCACCAACGACTCAATCACGTATGAGGCATATGCTTACAGTGGTGCTGATACAGTGACATTGTGGCTCGATGGTGTAAAACAGCAAACGGTTGATATTGAAAGTGCAACGGGCATTAGTCGCACCTTCACATTCGACGGCCTGAGCGCCGGTCAGCCGCACATCCTGTTGGCGCAGGCCGAACGCGGCATGGCAACGTTGGACCAACTGCATGTTCCCGCCATTGAACCGGCGACGGTATTCACGCCTTGCTCCGGCTATTGTCGATACGAAGAATATGATCCGGCGCTGCGTTTCAACGGTTTTCCTGCTGATGTCGCTCCAACCAGCTTCAGCAATCAGACGTCAGCCATAGCGAGCGAAGTAGGCATGATGCGCACGACAACCACCGGCGACGATTTCAGCCTCGATTTTTCCGGAGAGAGCGTTGCCATTGGCTTCTTCTCCTCAGAATTTGGTGCAGATGTCGATATCTATATCGACGGCGCCTATGTCGAAACTCTCGATACCTATACACGCGACAACGATACGGTCAGTGCGGTTTATCAGCTGGCGCCGGGCGCACACGTGATCAGCGCTACAGTGACTGGTACAGCGCATCCCAATTCTGGCGGCAGTCGCGTGGAACTGGATTACATCGACGTATGGGATGGTACAGCTCTGCCGACAACGGCTCAGGAAGCTGAAGATGTTGCTTTCTACAGCGACAACTGGTTTGAAGGCAGCGACCCGGCAGCGACAAATGGTACGTTCCAGCGGAACAATGAAGGCGACCGTTCAATCTGGATGCCGTTTACCGGTGATTCAGTTGAGTTCACGCTGGTGACTTGGGACGGCGGCGACCGGCACGCAGCAGCATTGGTGGATGGCGTGGAAGTTGACAGCCTCAATTTCTGGTCGGCCGAATTTATGACCAAAACACTGGCATACGATGGGTTTGGGCCAGGCACACATCTGCTGCAAATACAATCCCAGTTTGGCGATGTGGGCGTCGATACGATTCAGTCGCCGGCTACGGTACCGGTTGAGGACACATCGCCACCCACCGGTCTGGTGCGCTACGAAGAGAATCAGTTGACATACAACGGCGCCAGCTACCCTCAACGTCCGTCGAGTTGGTTCATCGCCGGCACAATTGGTGCTGCGCCCAGCAGTCAGGAAGTGATAGCATCGAGCACAGCCAGCGATGTGGCTGAGTTGTCGTTTACCGGCAGCGCGGCCAATATTGGCTTCTATACGGGCGGGACAAATGGTTCGGCCGAAATCTTTGTCGATGGCGTCAGCAAAGGCATATTCGACCTGACCACGGCAACCGATACCTTCTCCGTTACGCGCATCACCGATTTGATCACCGGCACGCATACGCTGTCGATCACCGTCGTCAGCGGGCGCGTCGCCATCGATTACGTCGACATCTGGGACGCTTCCCCAGTCGCCGACGAACTGATCGATCCGTGGCCCGGCGACATCGGCGAGGAAGAGCGCGTCCACTTCGGCGAGTTCCTCGGCTTCAACGGCAACTTTGACGACAATGCCATCGGCGACCGCTATGTGACCGGCTGGTTCAATGCCAATCACCGCGTCTGGCATACCTTCCTCGGCGACAGCATCACTTTCTATGGTTTCACGCGAGACAATACCAACAATGCCAATATTTACATTGATGGTGTTTTTGTCACCAATGTAGACATGCAGTACGCGTTTTCACCTGTGCCGATAGCCTTCCACTTCAACGATTTGGGGCCGGGCATGCATGAAATCCGCGTTGACAACGGCGCGTCGATGCGCGTCGATGGCTTTGCGACACCGGCAACCAACCTGCCTTATGCGCCGATGGTCGAGTGGTCAGACAATGCTGCTGCCGGAAACGGCGCACCGCTCTTTGGTAGTCTTGGCATGGTTAGCGGCGTCGCATCCGGCGACATCAACAATGACGGCAAGACGGAACTGGTTTTTGGTTCCGACACGTTGCTGATCTGGGGCAAGTTGTTTGTTTACACTGGTGACGGCAGCGACAGTGGTGACGGAGACCCGATTTTGTGGACGGACGACATCGGTGGCGCACCTGTCGACCGGGCGTGGATCGGCTCACCGGCGCTGGGTGAACTCGATGGCGATCCGGAAAGTGAAATCGTCGTACTGAGCAGCAAGGACGTGCGCATCTACGAACATGATGGCACGTTGAAAATTATCACCGATACGTTGAAAGGGGCTGATGTGACAGGTGCGCCGGCACTGGGCAATCTGGACACTGATCCGGAGGCTGAGATTGTAATCAACTACGATTCCGGGGTCGCCGTACTGGAATCGGATGGCTCGATTGCATGGTCGACGGCGTTCCCGTACTGGGCAACGGCGCCCATGTTGGCCGATCTAAACGGTGACGGCGTGTTGGACATCGTTTCGGCCGATTGGGGTAAATGGGATGACGGCGTGCCGTCAACTGTTTACGCTTACAGCTACAATCTGGGCACGCCTGCTCTGCTCTGGTCAACATCGATCACGCCAACCATCAGCTATCCGCAGACGCCCACGTTTGACAACGGGCTGCTCGGTTCGCACGCCATCGCCGACATCGACGGGATGTTGCCGGGTGGTGATCCGGACCCTGAAATCCTCATCTCCCATTACGGTTGGCTGTCTGTGCTCAACCACGACGGGACGATTCTGTGGCAGAAAGAGCTGGAACCTGGATTCCCGGGCGGCGTTGGTGTCGCCGATATTGACGGTGACGGCGAAGTCGAAATCATCACCGGCATGAAGTACGAGTTCGAGCCGGGCCGTTTCGGTAAGCTATATGCGCTCAACGCCGACGGCTCTTTGCTCTGGGATGTCATCGCTGAGGACAGCACAAGCGCTAACAACGCTACTGTACTTGATCTCAACGGGGACGGCGTCTTTGAAGTCGCCTGGAACGGCAAAGAACAGGGATTCACCATCTACAACGGGGCAGACGGCTCGATCTTGTTCAATGATCCGGAGTTGTTCAGCATTACCGGAAGTGATTACCCGATTATTGTCGATGTAGACAACGACGGCTACGCGGAAATTGTGGTGCCGACATTGAGTGGCGTACGCGTAGTCGGTATGGATGGCGTGTGGGGCGAGGCACGGTCGATCTGGAACCAGCAGACGTACCACATTACGAACGTCAACGACGATCTCAGCGTCCCGTTCACCGAGTTGGACAGTTGGGAAATCCACAACACGTACCACACACAATACCCGAGCGATTTTGTGCTGCCGATCTTCGACGTTGTGTTGACGCACACGGTCGGCATCACTGATGTGACGGTGTTGAGCGATACGTTTAACATCGATCCCGACATCGAGAGCGACCCGCTCTACCTTTGGGATTACACGCAGACATACGCCGATGTCGTGGTCACGCGCACATTCCAGAGTCGCCTCGACGAGATGTTGCCGGGCGAGACGCGGCTGGTTGCGCAAGGTACGGAAGTGGCATACGTGCTGCCAAGCGGTACGAATGTGCTGACGTTGCCACCGCTCTATGTCAGCGCCGCGCATATCATTGAAGTCGCGCCGGAGACGTTGACTGTATCGCCGGGCGGCAAAGTGACGTACACGGTGACGCTGACGAATGTGCATGATTCGGCCGAAACATTCGATCTCGGCGTGGTTGGATTGCAGGAGGGTTGGTTGGTGGATTGGTTGGACAATGTCATTGTGCCGGCCAACAGCACGACACAACTGTCGCTGGTCGTGATGCCGGATGAGACGGCAGCGGTAACGACGCTGCCGTTCACGGTGCAGGCCACGGTCAATGGTGCAACCGATTCCGATTCGGCCGAATTGGACATCATCGACACATTCACAATGGCGATTACGCCTGAGACACAGTCTGCACTAGCCGGCGTGCCCACTGTCTATACGCTGACCGTGACCAATCTTTTGGCGACACCGCAAACCATCGATCTGGAAGGCGCATTCAGCGGCGATATTGCGGTTGATCCGTCAGCTCTCCTGCCTGCGTCCGGCGTGGCGACCTTGCCGGTCACCGTGACCGGATACGAGGCAGGCACTGCGCCCTTCACGGTGAGCGGTGTCAATGTAACGACAAATGCGTCTGACAGCGCCACAGCCTCACTGACAGTCGTCGGCGACCGTGCTCTGGCGATTGACATCGCGCCCGACACAGTGGAAGGTGGTGTTGTCAGTCCGCTGATTTACACAGTGATAGTGAGCAATCTCGGCAGTTACAAAGAAACGGCCGATTTGTCTGCCGTAGTCCCGGTCGGCTGGTCGGCCGAATTTATCGCCAACGGCAATACAGTCACTGCGATTGATTTGAATGCGGGTGTGTTCAATTCGGCCGAATTGGCGCTCTTTGTCACTGCCCCTGCCGGCACGACTGCCGCAAGTTACCCGGTCAGCGTGACGGCGATGTCGAATGCTGCGCCTGCTGTGACGGCTAGCGATGCGGCCACGGCGACGATCAACACGCTCGGCGTAGGTGCAGAATTTGTCACGGCGCTGCGCACGACGACGATTGCCCCGAGTGATACCGGCAACTTCATTGTCGAGGTAACCAATCACGGCAGTTCGGCCGATACCTACGACATGAGCGCCATCGGCTACTTCGCCGTCAGCGGCACGACGTTCACGCCGTCATCTGTGTCACTGGCACCGGGTGCAACACAACAAGTCAATGTCACGACTGATCCTGTACCGTATGCGCTGCCGCAGGCGTATGAATTGACCGTGCTGGCGACATCGCAGACGGACGGAAGTGTGCAAGACATTGCGCGTGAGACAGTGATCTTCACTGCGGAACCGGGCGTAGATGTCGAGTGGTTGGTTCCAAGCAAAACCATACCATTCCCTGCACCGGTGACCTTTGTGTTGGTCGTGACCAATACGGGCAATATTGCGACTGAATACGATCTGAGCGCCACATTCGGGGCGTTGGTAGCGGCATTACCGCAACCGTCGGTGACGATTCCGGCCGGATTTGCCGGCGCATTGTCATTTGTCGTGACGCCGCCCAGTGATGGGACGTTCCCGTTTGATGCGACAGCAGATGACGGCACAGTGTCTGACACCGATAGCGCAACTCTTGTTGTCGAAGAGCCGACTGCTGTGGACGGGTTGCGGTCGCAGCCCAATGTGGCCGACATGCCGCAATTGTATATTGCGACCATGTTATTGCTCATCAGCAGTGTGCTGTTGGTGTTATGGCGTAAACGGCGGTACTTCGGCCGAAAGTAACGCAACCATCTGACTAGAAGCCGTCTCTTCTTTTGCATGTGTCAAAGGGGGAGACGGCTTTTTTGTTTATTCAAAACCCCACTGATGGTTTCAGGAAACCATTTCGATCCCGATAAATACCCAATTTGCCGCGGAATTTTCTGATTGACTTGCTCATTTTCCTTGCATCGTTTACTATTTGTTAATAAAACCTGATTTCCCACCTGTTGATTCAGCGATCATTGAATTTACTCGCAATGCGAGTTGTACGAATCCGCTACACAAGACAATAAAACAGCTCTTGAAATGTTATCTGGTATCGATCACCCAATAGTCAGGCGATGAAACGAATAGTCTGCAGTATATTGACTGGTAATTGAAAACCTGCTAGCAGGCACATATAGACGCCTCGTAGAGACCAAAATAGAGAGGAGGTGCAACTGACAATCAGATTTGAGTGTTATATGTGTTGTAACCAACTAACAAACTATTGATTTCATGACAAAGGAGAAGAAGTAGCTATGAATATCAAACGAATTACTTTGCTTGTCGTTTTACTTGCGCTCGGTATCGTGCTGGCAGCCTGTAGCAGCGGCGGTGACAGCAGCTCGGAAGTTGCTGATCTGGAAGCCCAAGTTGCCGACCTCGAAGCTCAGCTTGAAGAAGCCAAATCGATGGCTGAAGGTTCGGCCGATAGCGGTGAAGCAGCTCAAACTGTGACCGAAGGTGGCAAGGATACCCTAAAAGTCGTGCGTGATCGCGGCACACTCAAATGTGGCGGTAACCAATCAGTACCTGGTTTTGGTTACATCAACCCGGACAACAACGAGTTCGAAGGGTTTGACATCGACTTTTGTAAAGCGATTGCTGCTGCAGTTTTAGGCGATGCAACCCAATTCGAAATTCGGCCGACAACCGCCAACGAGCGCTTCCCCGTGCTGCAATCCGGCGAAATCGATGTCTTGATCCGCAACACAACCTGGACCCTTAATCGTGACACCCAACTGGGTGCCGACTTCCAGCCGACCACCTTCTACGATGGCCAGGGTATGATGGTCCGCAAAGACAGCGGTATTACCGATTTTGAAGGTCTGGATGGTGGTACTATCTGTGTTCAGTCCGGTACAACCACTGAACGTAATCTGGCCGACGTCTTCCGCTCACGCGGCATCAACTTCACGCCGGTTGTATTCGATGACGCACCGAAAACGCTGGCTGCTTATGACAGCGGCCAATGCGACGGCTTCACAACTGACAAATCTGGACTTGTTTCCCAGCAGATTCTGCTTGCTGAACCCGATGCCCACGTCATCCTCGAAGAATCCATGTCCAAAGAACCACTTGGCCCATTGACGCTGCATGGCGACAATAATTGGGGCGACATCGTCATGTGGACGGTGAACTGCACCATCCAGGCCGAGGAATTGGGTATCACATCAGAAAACGTCGACGAGATGCTTGGCAGCGAAGACCCCGTTGTTCAAAACGTCCTCGGTGTCACCGGCGACCTTGGCCTGTTTATGGGTCTGGACGCAGACTGGTGCTATCAGGTAATCAAACAAGTCGGCAATTACGAAGAGATTTATAATCGTTCTCTAGGCCCTGACACACCGTTCAATCTTGAGCGTGGCCAGAACTCACTGTACACAGAAGGTGGCTTGCTCTATTCGCCGCCTTTCCGTTAAACCGTTCATTTACCGTCACCGTTGCCCAGTATTCCCACTGGGCAACGGTGCGTTTTCATGTTTGGCGACATGCTGACGCACTCTAGTGCAATCAAATATCTGTCCACCATTGACTCGATTGCATAACCTCAACTGACAGACCACCAATGTCTGGCCCGGCTTTATAGATCGGGCAGGCTGTAGAAAATAAAAGAGAGGGCACGTCTATGGCTGAATCCAAGTTGACTCCCAATCCATCTGGCGGTCAGGAATCTGTCCCACCCTGGCGCGACATCCGCATCATTGGCATATTTGCACAAATTGCGTTTGTCGTACTGGTCATCATGGGGGCAATGTGGTTGCTGGGCAACGTTACCGACAATCTCGGCCGACTTGGTGGTTTTCGTTGTCCTGACGGAACCAGTAGTTTTTCCTGTGGTTACAATTTCCTCAAGGTGGATTCCCAATTCGATATTTCTGAATCTGTCATTGATTATGATCCGAGTGACACTTACGGGCGTGCTCTACTCGTCGGTTTGATGAACACGATCAAGGTCGGTGTCCTGGGGATTATTTTTGCAACCATTCTGGGGGTATTGGCCGGTATTGCGCGACTATCGGATAACTGGCTGGTGAGCAAGGCTACCGGATGGTACATTGACCTGATGCGCAATACACCATTGCTGCTCCAACTATTCTTTATTTACTTTGGCGTCATCTTGCTCTTTCCGCCCATTAGGGACGCCATCCAGCTAGGTGATTTGCCTGTGTACCTCAGCCAGCGCGGTATCAACATGCCGGGGCCGGTATTTTTGCCCTCCTTCGCTACATGGTTAGCTTTCGTTGTCGCCGGCATCATCCTGGCTTTTGTTATTTGGATATTGCTGGGGCGCCGTGAAGAACGCGTCGGCAAAGCAAGTAACCGTGCATTCTGGGTCGTCTTTGGCTTCTTCACGGTCAGCATAATTGGTTGGTTTGTAGCCAGTAACAGTAACAAACTGGATCAATCATTCATGATTGCAAAGTCGGAGCGCATTCTTGCCTTCACTGATTTAGCGGACAATATGGAACGCCGGTTAGGTGCAGCTAACCTGAATGAAATCGATTTGATGGTTGAGGAAGGTGAGCTCACTAGCGAGGAAGTTGACGAAGCCGCTTATACGCTTTGTGTGATTTCGGAATCAGCTTCTGAAGTCAATTTCACGGCTGAATTGCGCAGATTAAATATTCCTTACACGGTCAACCGGAGTACACGACCCGATCAGGCGACGGCAAAATACGCAGCCGGTGAGTGTGAGATCTATGTGGCTGACACTGTAATTCTGACAGGCGAGAGACCGCTTCTAGAAGATCCTTTTGCGCAAGCTATTGTGCCGACTTTGGAACGGCCTGTCAGAATTTCGATTCCGGAGATCGAGGGATTGAATTTTGTAGGTGGCATAAAGATTTCACCTAACTTTGCTGCATTATTGATTGGATTGGTTTTATTCACAGGCGCTTACATCGCTGAGATTGTGCGTGCGGGTATTCAATCTGTCTCTAAGGGACAGAGTGAGGCTGCCCGCGCTTTAGGGCTGAGTGAGTCCCAACGCTTACGATTGGTTGTTTTGCCACAGGCGATGCGGGTTATTATTCCACCGCTGACGAGCCAATATTTGAATCTGGTCAAGAACTCGTCGCTGGCGATAGCGGTTGGTTATCCTGACTTGTTTGCCGTTGCGTTTACGACGTTGAATCAATCGGGACAAGCCATTCAGGTATTCCTGATGGTCATGGCGGCGTACTTGACGTTGAGTTTGTCTATTTCGGCATTGCTCAACTGGTACAACAAGCGCATTGCCCTGGTTGAAAGGTAAAGGAGGGATGAGCATGCAAAGTACAACTTCACGTTTTGGTGGCAGCGCCTTTCGCAATCTGAATCTACGTCGTTACTGGCTGGACAATGTGCGACGAAGCTGGTTGCAAACAATCTGGTTATTGATTCTGTTGCTGGTGACGATATGGTTTGCAATCGGGCAGCTTCAGGAGCATTTTGCCAGCACCATTATCATTTTCGTTGTGTGGGCTGCGTCTGTGATATGGACGGCTGTTAGTGATGTGCGACGCTCCCATCGGCCGATGACACTCTGGCTCAAAACGAATCTTTATGGTTCCCTTTCCAACGTAGTCCTTTCTCTGTTGCTGGCGTTGATCCTGGCCTTCATCATAATCGGCTTTTTTGATTGGGCTGTGGTGCGCGCCAGTTTTTCAACCAATCCAACCGTCTCCAAAATACAGCTGGAAAGAAAATCCGTTGACGGTAAAGAAGGCGCTGCCTGGGGTGCCGTCATCGACAACTTCCGCAACTTGATGGTTTTCCGCTGGCCGACTGATCAAGATTGGCGTTTGTTCGCGATCCTGTTGTGGAATGTCATTCTGTTGATTCCCAGCCTGTACGTTTTCCGCAAAGAAGTATTCCGCCGTTCACGCATTCGCCGCGTTTTGACCACATTGTGGATACTGACACCGTTTGTCGTATTTTTCCTGTTACGCGGATTTAAGAGCGATGGTCTTTTTGGTTTTTTGGCAGGACCAATTCCTTATCTCAACCCTGATATTGCCTGGGGCGGTTTGCTATTGACACTCATCATCGCCGTGTTTGCGATTGTCGCTTCGTTCCCTTTGGGATTACTGTTAGCTCTGGGGCGCAGGAGTAAGATAACGGGCATTCCGGCGTGGCTGACCTACGGCGCACTGGGCTTGATTGCGCTGTACTTCTTCGTAACCCGTTCAATTCCGGCTTTGGCTGAAGCGCAAACAACGGGAGCACAACTCATTGCACTTTGGCCACTGCTACTTCTGTTGATAGCGTACTTGTTCCAGCGCTACTACCAGGGTAATGTGGTTGCATTAGCCAGTACGGTTTACATAGAAGTAATCCGTGGCGTGCCTCTGATCACTGTTTTGTTCATGTCGATCATATTGTTCCCGATTTTGCTGCCTCCAGGCACTGAGATTCTTTCAACCTGGCGCGTCATGGTTGCTGCGGCGCTGTTCGCTGCCGCTTACCTGGCCGAAAACGTGCGCGGTGGTCTGCAATCGCTAAACAAAGGTCAATATGAGGCTGCTGACGCCGTCGGGTTAAATACCTACAAAAAATATCGGCTCATTGTGCTGCCACAGGCGCTGCGTGCGGTAATTCCGGCCATTGTCGGTCAGTTTATAAGCTTGTTTAAGGACACGACACTGGTCGCTATTGTTGGTCTGATCGAATTGCTGGGTGTCGCCAACCTGATCTCGGCGCAACCAGATTGGCTGGGTGTACGGCGCGCCCCGTATGTGTTTATCGCCGTCATTTACTTTGTCGGCAGTGCCCTCATGGCCTGGTACAGTCGTCGTCTGGAACGGCGCATGGGCGTTGGTGAGCGTTAGGTGTATCCTATGCACGACATTCTTCGTGGATGATAAAAGGAGAAACGAATATGACGGTTACGTTACCCGCAACAGATTACAGCAAAATCATCAGTTGTCACAATGTCAACAAATGGTATGGTGATTTTCACGTACTAAAAGGCATCGATCTCGAAGTGAGCAGTGGCGAGGTCATCGTGATTTTAGGGCCGTCCGGTTCCGGAAAATCGACGTTTATCCGCTGCATCAATCGGTTGGAAGAACATCAGGAAGGTGACATTATCGTGGACGGCATTACGTTGAGCCACGATGTGCGCAATATCGCCGAGATTCGCCGCGAAGTAGGCATGGTTTTCCAGCAATTCAATTTGTTTCCGCACTTGACGGTGATGGAGAACGTGACACTGGCACCGATTCACGTGCGCAAATGGTCGCGGGAACACGCCGAAGAAGTAGCGATGAAATGGCTTACCCGGGTTGGGATTCCTGAACAAGCCCAGAAATATCCGGGACAGCTTTCTGGTGGTCAGCAGCAACGTGTAGCGATTGCACGGACATTGGCGATGGAGCCGAAAATTCTGCTGTTTGATGAGCCGACGTCGGCGCTAGACCCGGAAATGATCAAGGAAGTGCTGGATGTGATGCGCGACCTGGCGCATGAAGGGTATACCATCCTGGCGGTAACGCATGAGATGGGTTTTGCACGTACTGTGGCTGATCGCGTTATCTTTATGGATGGCGGTGTCATTGTAGAAGAGAATGAGCCGCTGCCGTTCTTTAATGATCCGCAGCACGAGCGCACCAAGTTGTTCCTGTCACAGATTTTGAATCACTGATTGTGAGTTCAGGGGGGTGTAGCGCCGGCGTTAGCTGCTCTGGTCTAGCAGCCCTCTGAGTTTTGTGCGGGTTGACTAGTTGCGGCGATCTTTGGGTTGCCGCTTTTTTTATGGGTTGGTTGTGAACCAGTAGAGGGGAGGTGAGGTTTCGGCCGAATCCACGCCGTTTTCTACAACCTGAGCCAGACGTTCCCACGTAAACAGTTCGCGTTCCTCGATACGCACGGCACGCGCCAGCGGAAAAGCCGTGCGCAATGCTTCACCTAACTCACGAGGCAACGTCTCCCAATACGCATAGTCGTGAGCCACCGACCGACGCGCGGGAACCAAACGATAGCGCTGCATCGGCGTTGTGTGACTGAGAAAGTTGAGCCATGTCCATACCGCACGTGGCTGTTTACTGTACGCACTGATAAAACTGCCTTGCACCCAGAGCGGCGCTGAGCCGTCAAATCGATCTGTACCCGGAAATGTCGTTACTCCCAGAGGCAGAAGCAGTAGTCGATGTTCGTAATAGACCGGCTCATCGACCCAGATAGCCGATTGGCGGCGTGCTGATTGCCAGTTGGTCAATACGCGAGCGCGTTGTGGTGCCAGAATGTCAGTCAAATCGGCCATGTGGTCCGGATCGGCGGTACTGGTCAGATACCAAACGAGGGCGGTAGTGATCGCTTCGGCCGAAAGTGGAGCCAAACACGGTGCCAGATTGCGTGTCTGACAAGCCGGCTCGTGATTAGACGCATAAGCATACAACGTGTCCAACGTCGTATCGAGATAGGCGACATCGATCCAGGAATCAGGTGGCTGTGCTGCTACGAGCGCATCCATATCGGCTGCCAATTCATCCCACGTCCAACGCATCGATGGCGGCAACCGGTTAGCTGCAGCATAAGCGCGTGTATCGTAAAAAACGGGGCGCATCGTTGCAGCCTGGGGCAAAAACCAGACACGATCGCGCCAACGCACACCACGCCAGATGGCGTCGTAAAAATCGGATTGATCGAAAACGGAATCTGTTCTGACGTAGCCGCTGAGGTCGAAGACCGATCCCGCAGCAATCATCGCTGCCGAAGGCGCAAATGCAGCGCCGTCCAACGTTGCCAGCAATGCGGGATCCTCCGGAAACTGTTCTACTTCGACCAATTCAACCGTGATCTCGGGGTGTAGATTGTTGAATTCCGCCAGTGCGGCTTCGTAATTTACGCGTTGTTCGCGCTGTGGTGGAATGGCGTAGCGAATAGTCACCGGCCCGGCAAGCGACATCATTTCAGTTTGCAAACGCTGCCAGAATTGGGGAGACGGATCGCCATCGACGGTAAGGCCGATTAGTCTAGGTGACGGCACAGCGAGTTGGTGCGCTGCGGCTGTGACGGCGAAGTCATCTCGAATGGTGACGATAAGCGGGTAGTGATCATCACACCGGCCATTGCAGGCATTTGCCAACTCGTCGGCGACGAAACTGCGAATCGCTTCTGCCCAGACGGCATCGGCCTCCGACAATTTTAGCAAACCCCAGTCGGCGAGTTTGGTCTGTTGTTCGCCCCAGAATTGGGATGATGTCGCGATTTGCTGCAGGCGGTCGTCGCTGCGCCGGAAGAAAAAGACGCGTTGGCGTATTCCGTCTGCAGTTTGCCATTGGGCATTGGCCCAAATGATGTCGTTGTGTTGCTCGGCGTGGGTTACTGTCAGCCCGGCGATGAACTGCGCCTGATTTTCGGGGCGCAATTGGGCGGAAAACCAGTCCGATTCGGCCGATTGTAACGAGAAAAACAGCTCACCGTCACCGCTCAGAACTGCTTGTTGGGCTAAATCGAGAATCTCCTGTACCTCTGCACGTAAAAGCATCTCGCTCTGGTGCAATCGATACGCAACAACTGTGCCACCGACAACCGTCATCGCTGCCAGCAACAACACGAACAAGCCCCACGGCAAACTACGCTGCGGCTGCCCATCCGGCAGGAGTGCCGGCCCGTCCTCTTCTTCGATGTGCCAATCAAAATCAACGCTCATTGTGGTTCCATCTGCTGTCAGGGACTTGTTAACAATATAGCACAAAAAAAGCCGCCGGATCACAAAACGGTCCGGCGGCCTGTTGAAGAAAACGTGACAAACTTACAATGTCGGTACTACCTGCGCCAACTTGTCGAGTGCGCGTTTGAGTTGTTCCGGTGCAGTGGCAATCGAGAAGCGCAGGTGGCCTTCGCCACTGGAGCCAAACGCAATCCCCGGTGTGCCTGCAACCCCTGCGTCGAGCACGCGGCTGGCAATATCCAGGCTGCCCAACGCCGTTTTCGTGAATTTGGGGAACAAATAAAAGGCACCTTCGATGTTGGCACATTCGATGCCGTCGATGCTGTTGAGTGCAGGAACCATGAAATCGCGGCGCTCGAGATACGCTTGACGCATCTCCTCGACACAATCTTGAGGGCCATCGAGGGCGGCGGTGATTGCGGTCATGCCAAATGACGCAGCCGAGGTCACGGTCTGGCTGTGCAGCTTGGCGGCAAGCTTGATCAAATCGGGATGGGCGACGATCCAGCCCAGCCGCCAGCCGGTCATGGCGTATGCTTTGGAAAGGCCGTTGATGCAGATAGTGCGGTCGCGCATACCCGGTTCTGCCAGCAGTGCGATGTGTTTGTTGTCATCGAACAGTAGTTTTTCGTACAGTTCATCATAGATGACAAACAAGTCGAATTCGTTTGCAATATCAACGATTGCGTCGATTTCTTCTCGCGTGCAGACACGGCCGGTCGGATTGCTGGGCGAAGTGACCATGATGGCTTTGGTTTTGGATGTGACTTTGGCGCGCAGTAATTCGGCCGAAATGCGGAAATTGTCGTCGCTCGGCAAACTGACTGCAACCGGCACACCACCTGCCAGCTCGATCAGCGGTGGATACGATACCCAAACCGGCTCCAGGTAGAGCACCTCGTCACCCGGATTGAGCATACCGGCCAATGCGAGGTAGATAGCCCATTTGCCGCCCGGCGTGACGATGATCTCATTTGCGCCAACTGTGATGCCGGTGTCGCGTTCGGTTTTGGCGATAATGGCGTCGATGGCCGGTTTAGTCCCTTTTGCCGGGGCGGGATAATGGGTATTGCCGCTGCGAATAGCGGCGAACGCTGCTTCCTGAATGTGGACAGGCGTGTCGAAGTTGGGATCGCCGCCGGCCAGCGAAATGACATCGTGGCCTGCCGCTTTGAGTGCTTTTGCTTTGTCGTTGACGGCGATGGTTGCCGATGGCGGAATCCCGCCGAGCAAATTGGATAAGCTTTTCATAGTGTCTCCGGTTGAGTCTGAGTGATACAGGTTTGTGACTCAATGTGTCTCAAGCGCGTAGGATTGTAACGTGTGGCATGCGCTTTGGCGAGTGGGAAGGCGCGAACACAAGAGATTACGTGATGAGAGTCACGAATTGATTGCAGCACGTTGACAAACGGCTATTTAGTACGGTTTATATCGGTTGAATCGACGATGGGAGCGTCGGCCGAAGCAGATGCGGAGCTTTTTCCGTAGATTAGAAGCGTTGTGCGAGAAATGCTGCCACCCGTTCAGCCGTGTGTCTGGCAGAGTGTTGTGACAGGGCCAAACTGCGGGCGGCTGCGGACATACGCCGGCGTTTTTCGGCCGAATTGACCATCTCCCGCATCGCCTTCTCCAACTCAGCTTCATCTAGAACCGGTACGCGCAACGCCACTTCATTGGGCAACTCGGCGTACCAGCCATGATCAAACACGATTAGCGGTTTGCCCGCACGCAATGCCCGCAAGCCGGCACTCGATGTTTCTCCAGTCGTCGGATGACGCAGCAGCACAACCACATCGGCCGAATTGATCCAGTTCAAAAATAGTTGCAAATCAGGCACAAAGTCGATCCAGCGCACCACATCCGGCATCGAATCGATTAAGCGATGTACATCGATGCCGAGTGATTGGCCGACAATGAGATAGCGCGTTTGTGGTTGGTCAGCATGAATTCGGCCGAAAACCCTCAGCGCCGTCTCCAATTGCCGATTAGGCGTAATCTGGCCAATGTGCGCAAAAACGACCGCATCATCCGGCCAGCCCAATTCAGCCCGCATGTCACCGGTTGCATCGCCCGCTACCGGCAGCGGGACGGTTGTGACGGGAACCTCTGCATTTAGTGCGCGTATCTGTCGTGCGACGGTATCACTATGGGCGATAATGCCCAAACTGCTGTTGATGACGCGATTGTTGAGAGGAATGGTGTCGCGATCGGGCACAAATCGGCCGGAGCGCTGCGCCCACACCGCAGTGACATCGAGCGCGTAGCCCAGTTCGCGCCGGTAATCCTGTTGTTCCATGAAATGGTGCAGCACAAAGTCGTGCAGCTCAACGACACCGGGATAGCGGCACAGCAGCTTGTACAACGGCGCGTGTAGGGCGCTGTTGCCCATTTGATAGAGCGGCAGGTCAAATTCCCACTGGCGGTCGGGAAACGTGTCGAGCGGGGCGATTTCAAACTGACTGCGAAGGGAGGCAGAAATTGCTTCCGGCGTCGAATGGAATATGGTCACGTCAACGAGTGGAGCTAATTCCGGGAGCAACTCGGCGCTGAAATCAGCGATGCCGGAGCGTTGCGGCGGCAGCGGGCTGAAATAGGCGATTTTCAACTGACTTCCTGATCGGATTCGGCCGATTCCAGTTCGGTCACCCGTTGCGCCAAGCTATCTGCACGGCGTTGTGTCTGTTGCAGACGTACTTTTAGCTCCGCAATTGTGCGCGTACTTGCCACCCGTTCGCGGTCGAGGTCGATCAGCCGTGTTTCATACTCGCGCAGTTGGCGTACCAGTTGTTCGTTGAACAGATTTTGCTGGTGCTGCATCGGTCCGATGTACCAGCGTGCGGCCACGTTGAGCCATTTGGTCCGGAACCACGCTACCAGCGGTACACGTGAGCGAAATGGCTCTTCTGTGACGACTGCCAACTTTTCCAAATCGCTGTTTTCAGGCTGCAACTCTGCGCTCATCGTCGATCTATTCCTTGCCAACTATGGCATTGCATCGCAGGTCGAGCTACCATACCACAGCAAATAGGCATTAACCAATATCCAGGCGTTTAGCAATGACCATCTACGATATTTCCCGCACCCTTGACCCATCAATCGCCGTCTGGCCGGGCGATACGCCATATGACCTGGCCCAAATTCTCGACCGGCAGCAGGGTGACAGCGTCAATTTGACGACGTTGACAATCAGCGCCCATACCGGCACACACGCCGATGCTCCTTTGCATTTCACCGATAACGGCACATCGATGGAAAAAATGCCGCTCGACATTTATTGGGGATTGGCGCAGGTCGTCACAGTCAAGCGTGAAGCGGGCGCGTTGACTTCGGCCGATTTTGCTGCCGTTGATCTGTCTCTGGCGCCGCGTCTACTGGTTCATTCAGTTGCCAGTCACCGTGACCCAACCGTGTTTTATCCTGATTTTGTCTATCCGTCGCCTGAACTGGCCGATTTACTGGCTGCGCATGGTGTCATTCTGTATGGAGCGGATGGGCCGTCGATGGATGATTGGCAATCGGCCGAATTACCCGGTCACAATGCCCTGTTGCGCCACGGCATCAGCATTATCGAAGGGCTGGACTTGTCCGGTGTGCCGGATGGTGTCTACGAGTTCGTCGGTTTGCCGCTCAAAATCGCCGATGGTGACGGCAGTCCCATACGCGCCGCATTGCGCACGCTTAACTCTGACGCAGGGTGACATCTCCGGCAGCAATCTTGTGCAGTATGCCGTCGCTGTTGCGCACGAGCAGTTGTCCCTGTTCGTCACACGCTTCCGCTACGCCAGTGATCGTAGTTGTGCCGCCGGTGACGCGGACTGCTTGTCCGATCGTGATTAAGCGTTTGATCCAGGCAGGTTGCGGAGAATGACCCGCTTCGGCCGAAATCAGCCTTTTCTCCATCTGTGTCAATACCTCCGCCAGCAAAGCTAACCGATCCACGGGTTGTCCGCCGGCGACGAGCAAGCTGGTTGGCGGCGTCATACCGGCTGGCATCTGTTCGGCCGAAATGTTGACGTTGATGCCCATCCCCACCACGACACCGGTCAGTTGATCCCCATGCCATAGCGATTCCAGCAAAATACCGGCCACTTTGCGCCACGTGCCATCGTCTGCGCACACGACGACATCGTTAGGCCATTTCAGGCGTACTGCGACACCGGTGACCAACTCAATGGCATCGGCAATGGCCAGACCGGCTATCATCATCGGCCAGTTCAGTTGATCAATGCCCCAGTCGGGACGTAGCAGCAGTGAAAACAGCAGTGATGAATTGGGTGGTGCTTCCCATGAACGACCTAACCGTCCTTTACCGGCCGATTGGTAATCGGTGATCACCATGGCTCCCGCAGGCGTGTCCTGCGCAGCTATCTTTTTTAGCTCATCGTTGGTGCTGGCAATAACAGTGTAGTACTGTACAGGTCGGCCGAAACGATTGGCCTGTAGAATGGTCGCGATATTGTCACGATTCAATGGTTGTGCGTTCATGCTTGCGTTGATATGTGACTCGGGCGACGCTGAAGTTGTCAAAAGAATGTAAATCGCAGCCAAGTCACCTATTCATCACGGAATTTTCCGCGATACGCACTCCGGTGGCAAATGCGGCGGATGTGCTATGGTCTGACCGTGCATATTCTCCCGGACGGCTGGAGAATCACGGAAATTTATCGCGATTTTGATCACGTTGCGGTTGACAGTGAAGCAGCGGAACCTATAATATATTTATTGATTAGTACTGAAGTACCGATGCTTTGGTGCCGTTCGATACGGTCTGAGCAGAGATCCGGATTGACGTGGCAGTTTTTGCAAACAGGAATCATTGTAATGTTATCTGAATTTACGTTAGGCCCTCGACGTCGCCAACCTCCTTTTGTTCGTGATGAAAATTATTGGAACTCTCTCTTGGATTTAGCTGAATCGGCCGAACCGGAGCAATTGCCGCAACCAGACGGTGACGCCGACTCCTATTTCTCCTCGCTGACCCAAAAATCGGCCGAAAACAACTTGTGGCGTGTTGCGGCCGAGGCACTCGAATGCGACGAACTGTTCGATCTGGAAGTAATCAGCTTCAATAAAGGCGGTTTACTCGTCAATTGGCGCGGACTGACGGGCTTTGTTCCGGCGTCACACTTGATTGATGTGCCGCAAACCAATGATCTCGACAGACGCTATCAGGTATTAGGCGAACGCGTCGGCAGCCTGATTCATGTCCGCCTGATTGAAGTATCGCAGCAAGAAGACCGATTGATCTTCTCCGAACGTGCTGCACAGGTTGATGGCAGCACGCGCCAGAACTTATGGGATCACATTGAATTGGGCGCGATTCTCGAAGGCGTCATCACCAATCTGACTGATTTTGGTGCGTTTGTCGACTTGGGCGGTATTGAAGGCTTGATTCATATTTCTGAGCTGTCGTGGAGCCGCCTCAAGCATCCGAGCGATATTGTGGCAGTGGGTCAGACCATCAAGGTCAAGGTTTTGCAAATCGACCGCAGCCGCAAGCGCGTTGCGCTGAGTTACAAACAAATGCGCGTTGATCCCTGGTACAACATTGAGGAACGGTACAAGCCCGATCAATTGGTCGAGGGCACCATTCGTGAAGTGGTTCAATATGGAGCTTTTGTCACATTGGAAGATGAGCTTGAAGGGTTGATACACGTTTCTGAATTTGACGAAGACGAAAGCCGCAATCTGCAAGAGCCTGTGTCGGCTGGGCAGTTTGTCGTAGCGCGTGTACTGCATGTCAACGCCCGCAACCGCCGCATCGGGTTGTCATTGCGTGACGTTATCCCTTCGGCCGAAAACGACAGGTAACAAGCTCATGTGAGTGCATGTGTCGCACCCTGTCAATCGGCTTTCCTGACTAATCGCTCTGCTGCTATAATTGCGTGCCATGAGCGAATTAAGCCATACTGTAACAGCCTCAGGCCGCGATATTTACCTCATCCCCGTTCGTAGTTTCGTCAATCTGGTCACCAATTTGTTCGTCATTGACGACGGCGACTACCCAATCCTCGTTGACTGTGGCTCCGGCACGTATTTTGCCAATGACGATTTGATCGACGGTTTCGCGGCGCTCAAAGACAAATTCGGCGTATCGCTGGCGCTGCGTGACATCCGTCTCATATTGCTCACCCACGGCCATATTGATCATTACGGCGGCTTGCCGTTCATTCGTGAGCATAATCCCGATGTACCGGCGGCCATCCATGTTCTCGATCAGCGCGTTGTTTCCAACCACGAAGAACGTGTGATCGTCGCGGCCAGCCGGTTGCGAGCGTTTCTTGCTCGCGCAGGTGTGTCAGAGGATGATCGTGCGAGTTTGATGCAGGTTTACCTGTTCGGCAAGTCGTATTATCGTTCGCAGCCGGTACAACTACTGTTAGATGAAGCCGAGCCGATTGCCGGTATACGGTTTTTCCATGTGCCCGGACATTGTCCGGGTCTGGTATGTATGCAACTGGATGATGTATTACTGACGGCGGACCATATTTTGTCAAAAACGACGCCACATCAGGCACCGGAACACATTACCAACAACATGGGTTTGGGTCACTATTTCGACTCGCTGGAGAAAATCGGCCGAATTCCCGACATTCGCCTTGGTTTGGGCAGCCACGAAGAACCGATGACCGATATCTACGCCCGTATTCGCGCCATTCGTGCCATGCACTACGAGCGCCTGGAGCGCATTCTGGCCTTGTGTGCAACACCCAAATCCATCGCCGCCATCAGCCGCGAATTGTTCGGCACCGTTAAGAGCTATCACGTCCTGTTAGCCCTGGAAGAAGTCGGTGCTCACGTCGAATATCTCTACGATCGCGGCGTTCTCGTGGCTGCCAATGACGCCGAAATCGCTCGCGACGCCAACGCCGTGATTTCATACGTCGCAGCTTAACCCGCCTTTGACAATCAATATTCTCGACTCGATGTTTGAGGCCACCAAATAATCATGGAAACCATTGCGCCGCTGCTTTTAGCCTGGTGGGATGCAGGTCACGCCGATTTGCCGTGGCGACAGACGCGTGATCCCTACTTGATTTGGGTTTCAGAAATCATGTTGCAGCAAACCCAGATCGCTACCGTAATCCCATATTACAACCGGTGGCTGGCGCAATTTCCGACCATCAATGCGCTGGCGGAAGCATCAGTCGATGATGTGCTCAAATTATGGGAGGGATTGGGCTATTACAGCAGGGCACGTAATTTGCACGCAGCTGCGCAGATTGTGTCGGCGCAATACGGTGGCGTTATGCCCAGAACTGCACATGATCTGCAAAAATTGCCGGGAATCGGCCGATATACAGCCGCCGCCATCGCCTCAATAGCTTACGACGAGCCGGTCGCTGTGCTGGACGGCAATGTTATCCGCGTATTGACCCGTCTGTTTGACATTGCCGATGATGTGACAGTGGCAGCGACGAAGCGTTTGTTGTGGGATTCGGCCGAAAAATGCGTACCTGATGACCGTCCCGGTGCTTACAATCAGGCGCTGATGGAATTGGGGCAACGTATCTGCATCACCGGCTCTCCGGAATGCCATCGCTGTCCGTTAACCCGGCTCTGTCTGGCGCAGCAGCGTGGCACACAAATGGAGCGCCCTGTGCGCCCTCCGCGCAAGCGAATCCCGCATTTTGATGTCGTGGCCGGTATCGTTACACGCGATGACGGGCGCTTTCTCATCACGCAGCGCCCCCGTGACGGTATGCTGGGCGGATTGTGGGAGTTTCCCGGCGGAAAACGGGAGCCAGGCGAAACGCTGTCTGCCGCGCTGGTGCGGGAAATCGGTGAAGAATTGGGCATTGACATCACAGTTGGTCGCGCACTACGTTCTATCAAGCATGCCTATACTCATTTTCGTATCACGTTGCATCCGTTTGAGGCGACTTGGGAGGCAGGCGATGTGCAGCACCTCGGTGTGACTGACCATGCCTGGGTGACAGTTGCCGATGTCGATCACTATGCATTTGCTGTTACTGACCGCAAGATCATTAAGCAAATCGAAGCAGGAGCGCAGCAAATGAGGTTCGATCTGGAGTGAGGTTGCCCTGCCTTCTCAATGCCGCTAGAATTCTCTGTTCGCATTTAGAGAGAGTCATTTTCATGGACGCATCGGCCGAAACATTTGTCATCATCCCCACATACAACGAAGCCGACAATCTGGATGATTTAGTCACACAGGTGCTGGCACTGCCTGTTTCTATCGGGGTTGTCGTCGTCGATGATAACTCACCCGACGGCACCGGTGCCATGGCAGACGCATTGGCCGTAACTTATCCGGGGCGTGTCTATGTTGTCCATCGACCGGGCAAACTAGGTCTGGGCACGGCGTATCTCGCTGGTTTTAAGAAAGCGATGGACGATTTGGGTGCAAGGCGCATTATGACCATGGACGCCGATTTCTCCCACAATCCGCGTTACATTCCAGCTATGATCGAAATGAGTCGCTTTGAGCATGTCGTCATCGGATCGCGCTACGTGCCGGGCGGCGGTACGAAAAATTGGGGCTGGAATCGTGTTTTGCTCAGCGCGACAGCCAATTTTGTGGCACGTACGCTGCTCGGTCTGCAAGCGCACGACGTCACTGCCGGTTTTCGGCTCTATCGCCGTGAAGTGCTTGCCTCCATTCCACTCAACCGTATTTTTTCCAGCGGCTACTCTTTCCTGGTTGAGATGTTGTTTTTGTGCCAACGACGCGGTTGGCAAATTGGTGAGGTGCCGATCATTTTTGAAGATCGGCGAGACGGCACGACGAAAATCTCCAGCAAGGAGATTGTGAAGGCCCAGTATACCGTTTTTCGCCTCTTTGTCCGTCGCATTCGCGGCGGTGAACCAAAACAACCCCAGGTTCCGCTCGCACCATGAATTACGTCAACTGCAATCTGTGCGGCGCTGATGAATGGGTTGTGCGTTTTCCGTCTACGCTCAACGGTTCGGCCGATCTCGATGTCGATGCGTTTCGTTGTACGAGTGCCAGCTACGGACGCCATCCGCAGATTGTTGCCTGTCAGCAATGTGGCTATGTTTATGCCAATCCACGCTGGGAATCGGCCGATGTGCTCACGGCTTACACAGCCGTTGAGGATGCCACCTACGCCGAGGAGCGCACGGGACGTGAGCTGACATTCAGCAAACATCTGCGCGACATGGAGCAGCGCATTGGCCCGGCAAACGGTCGGTCGCTGCTCGATGTCGGAGCGTATATCGGCGTATTTGTCGAGGTGGCACGTGATGCCGGTTGGAATGCATATGGCGTAGAACCATCGCGCTGGGGTGTGCGCATGGGCCGGGCGCGTGGCTTGCCGATCATACAGGGGACACAGCACTCACCAGCTTTGCAAAACATGGCCTTTGACGTCATCACCATGTGGGATGTTATTGAGCATGTCGATGATCCCCTATCTGAATTGCGCAAAGCGTATAGTTTGCTCAAGCCGGGCGGTGTCATTGTCGTGCACACAATGAATATTGACAGTGTGACGGCACGCTTGATGGGAGAACGGTGGCCGTGGCTAATGGATATGCACATTCATTATTTCGGCCGAAAAACCTTAACCGCCATGATGCGCAAAGCCGGATTCGATGTCTTTTGGACAGGCACACAGGGTCGTTATCTGCGTCTGGGCTACCTGGCGACACGTGTGCGTGGGCTGCATAGCGGCCTGGGGCAACTGGCAGAGCGCATTGTCAAACGCTTGCACCTGGAAAGCGTCGCGATTCCTGTCAATTTCGGCGACCTCTTTACTGTATATGCACGCCGACCGTGAAAAGAAACAAAATACAGAAATCTGGTTTGTCATGCGCAACGGCTTCATGATATACTGCAATTGATGCGATCTTACGCATCACGTCACATTTTCTATCGACTTCATAAGTAAGCCGATCAGGAACGCGACAAGATCATCAGCCACTAATCGGAAGGCCAAACAGCAGAGTTGGTACAGAAATTCTCGGATTATTTGAAGGATCCCGCGCTCACTAGAAGCAAACCGTACCTGTCAAGCGCCATGCGTTATAAAGTAATGAATGTAGAGAACACAATTGTCCTTGACAGTTAACTCAGTTGCTCAATCAGTGCTGTTTCAGGATGAAAATGGTGATAAAGCAGCGCTCTGCAAATGTCACCTCAGCAGCTATGTATCAATTGCAAACCGTATTCAATTCAAAGAGTGAAAAAGATGTCTCAGATTCGTACCCTAATCGTCGATGACCATCCATTGTTTCGCCAGGGTCTGAGCGACGTATTGGAAACTGATCCGCAAATTGAAGTTGTCGCACAAGCTTCAGATGGTGAAGAGGCACTGAGTCGGACATACCATCTGATGCCTGATGTGATCTTGATGGATATCAATCTGCCGGGTAGCAACGGTCTTGAGATTACGCGCCGAATCAAATCCTCTACACCTGCCATCAAAGTCGTAATTATCACAGGTTACGACGATGCCAGTCAGGTATTGCATGCATTGCAAGCGGGGGCGTCAGCCTATTGTGCCAAAGATATCATGCCCGATGAATTGATCGAGGTCATCCATGCTGTTTATCACGGCTACTATGTAGTCGATGGCGAGAGATTGACGCATGACAGATTGCTTGACTGGATCGAGGAAAAAGTTGGCGGGCACGAAACACTCGAAGTAGATGGTGTACAATTGGCAACATTATTGTCGCCGCGAGAAATGGAAATTCTCAGGCATGTCACTTTGGGACACAGCAATAAGGAAATCGCATTGCGTCTCGGTATCAGCCACCAGACTGTTAAAAATCATATGACGGCTGTATTGCGCAAATTGCAAGTTGATGATCGCACACAGGCTGCTGTATATGCGCTGCGCAGTGGTTGGGTGCGTCTGGACGGGCGATAATCCTGTCGGAGTAGTACACAATGTCATTTTTGCCTCGCGATGATGGTGAAGGTTTTATCGAGTTGGCGCTTGTTCTCATTTTGGTTGCCATTGTTCTCATTGTAATTTTAGCGCTTCTCGAACCGGAAATTACTGCGTTTGTCGAACGAATTCAGGAGATGTTTGTGTCGGCGACGAGCTAGTTATTGGTTGCTGGTGCATTGGGGATCGGCGCCGGTTGTTTTTGATCTCCTGATCAAGATCATGAAAATTTCGTGCAGAGTGGCGCTTGACATGTGACAGTAACTGAGTAAGATGAAGGTAACATATAATTCGGCCGAATAAGTTGAGCCGATTGAAGTAGGTGAACATTGCTGGATAACGATGTTCGAAATGGAACGGTACCTTGGGTACAAACCAAACGGTTAGCCCAAAAACTGTTCGACTTGATTGTTCCCCCCGCTTGTGTTAATTGCCGCCGCACCGGGTCCCGTCTTTGTGAAAAATGTATAGCTTCTATCAAATGGATCGAGCGTCCTATTTGTACGGCATGTGGCCGCCCACTTTCGCGTCCCGTTGAACGGTGCTGGGCTTGTCATCGTCGCAGTCTGCCGCTACAACAGGTGCGAGCTGCTGTGGTACATGATGGTGCTGCCAGTGCTGCTGTGCATGCACTCAAGTACAATGGACATTTTGGTTTGGTAGATCCGTTGGCAACGATCATGGTAACTGCCTGGAGCGAGTGGCAAACACCTGTGGAAATGCTTGTGCCGATTCCTCTGCATGCAAAGCGGTTAAGTGAACGAGGTTATAATCAATCTGAGTTGCTGGCCGATCGGTTGGCACAGCATCTGAATCGGCCGATGATGCCTTCTGCTCTCATTCGTACGCGCTATACACGGCCACAAGTTGGTCTTAATATGGATCAGCGGCGCCATAATGTTGACAATGCATTTGTGGCCGATCCGGCAAACGTGCGGGGCCAACGCATTTTGCTCGTCGATGACGTTTGCACAACCGGTGCAACTCTAAACGCAGCAGCATACGCCTTGATTGCGGCCGGGGCCAGTGAAGTGTCCGCCTACTGTTTCGCGCGTGCTGTCACAAAACAAGGTTAATTATGATTCTGTCATTCATGCTCGCCCTCTGATGAGGTGCAAGTCTATTCATATCCGGCAAGGCATTCATTCTGCAGCGGGATATGATCAAGGTTTCGATTTGGTGCAGACTATGCAAGTGACAATGCACCGAATCAAAGCATCCAATTGCTACAGGAGACGCAACAATGGTACCTGAGATTTATGCTCACAATGTCGAACTGACTCCCCGTTTACAACAATATGTTGAGAAAAAGACGAGTCGTCTGGATCGCTACATGCCCAATATTGCCGAGTTACGCGTTGATTTGACGGCACAGAATGCGCGTAATGCTTCCGAACGCCAGATTGCACAAGTCACAGTCCGCGATCAACGTGGCATGATTTTGCGTGCTGAAGAGCGTAACAGCGATATGTTTGCTGCTGTCGATGCGGTCATGGATAAGACTTACAGACAAATTGATCGGTATCGGGGCAAGAAACGGGATCGGCGGCGCAAAGGTAACAAGGAATTTGACGAATCAGTATTTCTGGAACCACTGCCGATAGAAGATGATCAGGAGGCGCTGGAAGAGGAAGTCGGTTCTATTGTGCGACGCAAGCGGTTTGTCGTACAGCCCATGACGCCCGAAGAAGCAATTGACCAGATGGAATTACTGGGACACGATTTTTTCCTGTTTCTGGACATGGAAAACGACTCTGTAAATCTCGTCTATAAACGGCGTGGCGGAAATTATGGATTATTGCAGCCGGCTTATGATTAGGTACCGGTCAAGCTAAGGCTGAATAAATCTTCAGTCAGTAGAATGAAGGCTCCGCAGGAATGATGTCTTGCGGAGCTTACTATTTAACGAGCCTGGTGCGTTTCGAGACGGCACCGAAAGATTGCATGAAAATGGTTCTGGAAAGTTGTTTTCGGCCGAAACACGGCGACAATCACAATTACTTGCGCAATTTTAACGGTTGCGAAACAGTTTAACTTCGCCACATCGGGGTGACTGTGATAAAACGAAGCTAAATGAAGCGACACGACGCGTCGCCAAACCACTGCCACAGTCGAGGAAAAGGTATGCCCACTGTTCTAATGATTTGTACTGCGAATATATGTCGTTCTCCGGTTGCTGAAGGGTTGTTGCAGCAGCGCCTGCAACAACGAGGCTTAACAGATTGGCAAGTATCTTCCGCCGGCACATGGGCAGAATGGGAGCGGGGTGCATCGCAGTATAGCGTTGTTGTGGCCGAACAATATGGCGTGGATATCAGTGCTCATCGGGCGCGTATGGTGACAGAAGCAATGTTGTTGGAGGCTGATTTGGTCTTGTGCATGACTGCCAACCACGCTGAAGCGCTGTCGGTGGAATTCAGGACACAACGCCACAAAATTTTCACGCTGTCGCAGATGACCGATCGCCGATTTGACATCGTTGATCCGTACGGCAAACCGTTGTCAGCTTATGAGCGAATGGCAAGTGAATTGGTTCAAGTCATCGATGGTGGCTTGACCAAGATCATTGCATTGGCTGAAGCCAACGCTGCGCAGCGTGCCTGACATTTGGAGAGTACAACCATGCAACGGGACGAAGTCGTAGCATACCTGGATGAGTATTTGCGTGTGGCTGAGATTGCTGACTATGGGCCGCAGGGATTGCAAGTGGAAAGTGGTAACACGACTATCAACCGCGTCGCGTTTGCTGTCGATGTCGCGCCGCCAATTATTGCTGCATCGGCCGAATGGGGAGCGGACATGCTGCTCGTCCACCATGGCGTATTGTGGCGGTCGGTCGAACGCATTGCAGGGCCGCTGGGAGCGCGTGTACGGGCGTTAATCAACCACGGTATCAATCTGTACGCCGCCCACTTGCCGCTCGACGCCCATCCTGAGGTCGGCAACAATGCGGAATTGGCTCGCTTACTCGGGTTAACCGTGGAAACATGGTGGTGTGAGGCGCAGGGCACGAAGATCGGCGTGCTGGGTGATTTGGCCGCTGCAACGCCGCTCGCTCAGCTCATCGACCGTGTCAATGTTGAACTGAATACGGATGCGCGGGTGTTGGCGCACGGTTCGGCCGATGTGCAGACAGTCGCCATTGTCAGCGGGTTTGGCATCGAGCACATTGCTGAAGCATCTGCATTAGGTGCGGACACGTTTATTACCGGCGAGACATCCCATGCCAGCTATTGGGCCGCCGCCGATTTCGGCATGAACGTCATTTTTGCCGGACACTACGCGACGGAAACCGTCGGCGTCAAGGCATTGGGTCGCCATCTCAGCGAACAATTTGGTCTGGAAGCGCGTTTCTTCGATTTCCCCACAGCGATGTAGCAAATGAGTTGTGTACTGCTTGTACACAGTGTGAAGCTGTTGGCACCATCAAGGTGTTGATGGTCTAATCACGACATCATGATTGAATACATCAGCACCAATAAACAGGCACCTGCTGTCAGCTTCCAAGAGGCGCTTTTTCGGGGGCTTGCTCCTGATGGCGGACTCTATTTTCCGACTCAGTTCCCCCGTTTTTCGGCCGAAGAAATCGCAGCCCTTTGTGGTCAATCATTGCAGGAAGTTGCCCGTCGGGTAATGCAGAAATGGTTTGGCGACGAGATTTCGGCCGAAGCGATCACCCGAATCGCTAATGAGGCGCAACATTTCCCCATTCCTCTGCGCAAAGTTGGTGGCATTTGCGTACTCGAACTGTTTCACGGCCCGACGCTGGCTTTCAAAGACATCGCCGCGCAAAATTTGCCGCGCCTGATGAGCTACTTCCTGCTCAAGGAAGCACGCGAAATCACGTTGCTCGTCGCCACCAGTGGTGATACCGGCGGCGCGGTGGCGCACGGTTTCTCAGATATTCCCAACATCACTGTCTACGTGTTGTTTCCCAAAGGCCGGGTTAGCGGCTTGCAGGAACAGCAGTTGACTCGCGTTGCCGACAATATCGTTCCGGTTGAAGTGGACGGTTTTTTTGACGATTGTCAGGCGTTGGTCAAACAGGCATTTACCGATCCGCACCTGTCACATCTCAATTTAACCAGCGCCAATTCGATCAGTATCGGCCGATTGATCCCGCAAATCATCTACTACGTCCACACGTACGCGCAACTGTGCCGCGACAACATCCAGTTCATCGTACCGTCCGGCAACTTCGGCAATTTGACCGGTGGTCTGTTTGCCCGCGCAATGGGTTTACCATTTAGCAGTTTCATCGCCGCCAACAACGTCAACGACGCTGCTGTACGCTACATCGAAACGGCGCATTATGAGCCTGGCGAAACGATTGCGACGTTGTCCAACGCCATGGATGTCGGCAATCCGAGCAATTTTGTCCGCGTTCTCGAACTGTTTGACCACGATTACGAAGCAGTGCGCGACGTATTGCAAGCGTATCGCGTTGATGATGCTGTGACAGTGGCGACGATACAATCTGTCTACGCCGAACACGGCTATCTTCTCGATCCACATACGGCCGTTGGTTGGCGCGTGGCGGCCGATCATGGTGATCCTGACATGGTGAAAGTGCTGATTGCGACGGCTTCACCGGCCAAGTTTGCCGATGAATTGCAGCGGGAAGCCGGGATAGTGATAGACAATTCGGCCGAAATGGCTGCTCTCCAGCGCCGCAAGGCTCGCAAAGTCTCTATCCCAAACCGCTACGATGCCTTAGTCGAGTTACTACGGCGCTGATCGAAAAAACGGACGATTCTCCCGAGGAAATGGGAGAACCGCCCGTCGAAGGATGGGCAAATTGAGTTGTTGTGCCTAGAAGCCAAGGTTTTTCAAAAACCTTGGCTTCTCTACTTTCAAACTAAGCGATTGCTTCCAGCATCGGCCGAAATTTGTAACCGTAGACGATCATGCCTTCGTCGCCGTCGGTACGCAGCTTGCGCGTCACCATTTCGACCCGCGTGCCGATTTCGACATCGCCCGGCCACACATCGGTCAACTGAGCCGTCACAATTGGCCCTTCATCTAGCTTGACCATGGCCATCATATACGGTGCCATCCCTTCAAAGCCGGCCGGTGCATCGTAAACTGTCGTGAAAGAATATACTTCACCTGTACCGGCAAATGTGAACAGTTCATATGCCGGCGCTTCGCACTCGAGGCAGACGTCGCGCGGCGGGAATAATTTTACGCCGCAATTATCGCATGTTTCGCCAACCAGTTGATACCGTTGTTTTTGTAAACGCCAGTGCCGTGAAACTTCCATTTCCAATTCTCCTTATAATTCGGACTGTCTATCCGAGACTCGGCTAAACAAACCGAGCACCATTTCGCTGTTAAACCTTCAAGACATGTGTCACGGCTGTTGCACCGCTGCCGCCGATATTTTGTGTCATGCCGACAGTCACACCGTCGATCTGATTGTCAAATGCCTGACCACGCAGTTGACGCGCGACTTCGACAATCTGGTAAACACCTGTTGCGCCGGCCGGATTGCCACGTGCTTTCAAGCCGCCAAATGTGCTGATCGGAATGGAGCCATCCCGGGCAATTTCGCCATCGCGGGCCAGCATCCAGCCTTCACCGGGCGCAGCAAAACCGGCTGCTTCCAGCGAAAGTGCTGCCATTATTGTCGTCGAGTCGTGCAGCTCAAACAGGTCGATGTCAGCGTGTGTAACGCCTGCTTGTGCCATTGCCTTGCGTGCGGATTCGGCCGAAGCCCGTAAAAACAATGGGTTTTTGCGATCCGACAAACTCAACGAATCAGTCGCAATGGCGCTCCCCGCAATGTGAACCGGCTTGGGAACCATATCCTCTGCGCGTTCGCTGCGTGTCACGATAATAGCTGCGGCACCGTCGCCGCCTGGCGCTGCATCAAACAAGCTGACCGGATCCGCAACAACTGGTGCAGCAGCAAAACGTTCAGCACGCAGTCGGTTGCGATACATTGCCAATGGGTTCAAGGCACCGTTTGCATGCGCATTGACGCTGAAACCGGCAAAATCGCTGACTTCGACACCGTATTCGTGCATGTAGCGGCGCATCATTAGCGCTTGTGCCGCTTCCATGGTCAAACCTTGAATCGTTTCATAATCGGCATCCAGGCTCAAGGCGTGGGCTGTTGTCAAAGCACTACCGGTGGTGTCGCTCGACTTTTCGACACCGACCACAAGGGCAGTTTCAATTAAGCCGCTGGAGACGGCGATGACGGCTTGCCGGACGGCGGCTGCGCCGGACGCCTGGGCTGCTTCGACTGTGACAGCTTCGATGCCGCGCATTCCGCTGAAATCGGCGACGAGTGCACCAAGATGGCGCTGACCGCTCAATTCGCCGGCGAGCATGTTGCCGACGTAAATGGCGTCGATTTTGCTGGTTGCAGCGTCGTCAATGGCGGCCTCGACTGCGTACCATGCCAGGTGGCGCAGCGAAGTCTCCCATTTTTCACTTACATCTGTTTGGCCGAGGCCAATAATCGATACGTTTGTCATGATTGGTGGTCAGTGTCCAGTTATGAGTGGTCAGGTCTATTGTTCATTAGCCACTCGTCACTGTTCACTGTCTAGGACATTTTGATCTTGCCACGATAACGTGTGTAGGTGGCGTAGTCGATTTCTTTGCGACGGGCAATATATTGCTGTACGCCGGGTGCGCGATTGCGGATGTCGTCAATTTTGTCAGTGACAGACAGGTCAAAGGCGTCGGAGCCTGCCCCGGAGCCGTAGCTGACCATCAAAATGCGGTCGCCGGGCTGTGCCACATCGAGAATGCCGGTTAAACCAATGATGCTGGAACCGGAATAGGTGTTGCCAATTACGCCGGCGAGCAAGCCGGGTTTCATCTGTTCGGCCGAAAAGCCTAACATCTGGCCTGCACGACTCGGGAATTTGACATTCGGTTGGTGGAATACCGCCCAGTCATAGTCGGCGGCGGTCATGTTCATCGCTTCCATCATGACTTCAGCAGCGCCCAAGACGTGTTTGAAGTAAGCCGGCTCTCCTGTGAACCGGTCGCCGTGCGAAGGATACATCGCGTGCTCGCGTCGCCAGAAATCGGGTGTGTCGGTCACGAATGAATACGAACCATTGATGATAACGGCCGATTCTGCTGCTGGGCCGATCAAAATTGCTGCGCCACCGGCTGCGGCTGTGTATTCCAGCGCATCGCCAGGACGACCTTGTGCTGTGTCCATGCCGATGGCCAGGGCGTATTTGCCCATGCCCGAGCCGACTAGACCAATGGCAGCCTGCATCGCTTCCGTACCTGCTTTACAAGCAAATTCCCAGTCGGCAGCTTGCGTGTTGGGCACTGCGCCGATTGCTTCTGCAACGATGGTGCTCGTCGGTTTGACAGCGTAAGGGTGACTTTCGCTACCGACCCAAACGGCTCGCAATTCCTGCGGGTCAATTTGAGCGCGGTTCATGGCGTTGCGTGCGGCTTCAATCGACATCGTCGCAACGTCTTCGTCAAGTGAGTTGACTGATTTTTCCTTAACTGGTGTGCCGCCTGCGCCCATTGTCCACATCTGTGAGATGCTTTCAGCGGCAATGCGATAGCGTGGTACGTATGCGCCGTAGCCGACAATGCCGACAGGGCGATCAGGGCGCATGATGGGGTCGTTTTCGTTCATAATAATTGGTGATCAGTGAATGGTGGTCAGCAGTCAGAGTATTTCATCACTCGCCATTGGCCGCTCACTATTCTCCTATGCAGGTATAAGTTCTGTTTCTAATTCCAACTCGGCGAGAATTTCGCGAGCGCGGACGACGCGGACGTTGCCTTCGGCGACGAGTTGATCGGCGATGCGTTGTACCATGCCGTTGTCGGCACCGGCGGCGAGAGCGACTTGTCGGGCATGCAGTTTCATGTGACCGGATTGGATGCCGGTAGTTGCCAGGGCCTTAATCGCTGCCAAATTTTGTGCAAGACCAACTGCGACCATGATTTGGGCCAGTTCTTCGGCCGAATCGACGTCCAAAATCTTCATGGCCACTTGCGCGGTCGGATGCACTTTGGTCGCGCCGCCAACCGTACCCACTGCCATCGGCAGCGTAATTTCACCGACCAGATCGCCGTCTTCGTTCACATGCCAATCGGTCATGGAAGAGTAGCGACCGTTGCGGGCGGCATAGGCATGTGCACCCGCTTCCACAGCGCGCCAGTCGTTGCCCGTAGCGATGACGACCGAATCAATGCCGTTCATGATGCCTTTGTTGTGAGTAGCAGCGCGATACGGGTCGACAATGGCAAATGCGTTAGCCTCTTCAATGCGTTTGGCCACCGTGGTGCCATCCATGCCACTGCAATCCAATTCGCTGGCCGGGACGATGCACCGTGCTGTTGCCGTACGTTGGTCAGTCAGGTTAGATAAAATGCGCAGATTAGTACGTCCACCAGTGAGTTCCGCGACGACAGGAGCGATGTGCTCTACGGCAGTATTGATAGCATTGGCGCCCATCGCGTCGCGTGTGTCGTAGAGCAGGTGGACGACGAGCATTGGGCCAACCGGTGTGTCGGGAAACGGCCGAATTTCGATGTCGCGCGAGCCGCCGCCGCGCCGCACTATGCTTTGGCTGACGCTGTCGGCTTCGTCCATGAGCATGGTGCGATTGGCTTCGAGTGCAGCAATGGCAGCATGCATGTCGGGAACGTCAAGCAGTTGAATCTGGCCGATCATGACCGGGTCACTTGATTCGGTGCGAAATCCACCACCGGCCCGTATCAATTTGGCTGCGTGGCTGACGGCTGCCAGCACACTCGGCTCTTCGACTGCCATCGGAATCAGGTAATCGCGTCCGTTGATTTTGAAATTGCAAGCGATGCCCAATGGCAGAGCGAGGGTGCCAATAGCGTTTTCGATCATGCTGTCGGCTTGCTCTGACTGCAAACCCGTGTTGAGTAGAATATCGGCTTCGGCCGAATTGAGATCAGCAAAATCAGCAATGTATCCGACTCGTTCTTCCAGACTTTTTCTATAAAAGCCTGGAATGCGCGACGATTTGCGATGACCGTTCACATTCCCATTCGTAAATTGTGTCATGAAGTTCCCATCCTTCACAATGATTTAAACCTAGTTTTCGAGCTGTCTGATTTCCAATTATGCCTTTAAGGAAGGTGCAGTTTGAAAATCGCACATGCATCGAGCGGAAATATAGGGTAAAAAGACTGTCAAAAGCTATCATTGGCCCTATCTGATAGGGAAAAACAGCCCAATGTCACCTTTTTTAACGACATTCTGACAGATGGCTGATTGAGGCGGCAATGGGTAAAACAGCATGAAATCGGCCGAAAATTAGCGGGTTGCCGGGTGCAAAAATGCAGTTTGGGGTACACTTTGGAGACCCGAGTTGAGGATGCAGTATGAAGCGAACAGTACCGACATGGCTTGCACTCACATTACTAATGTTGTTGCTGGTTGCGCTGGCAACGATCTTTATTCTCTTGCAAACGCGCCAGACATTGCTCGATCAACGAACCGAGGCAGACAGTGTCATTGCAACCGCCGAAAGCGTACGCGTAGCCCTCGACAGTACAGTGGAAGCGCAGCACAGTCGTTTAGTAGAGGTCGAAGCGCAGCGCGACACACTGGATAGCGATCTGGGTGCGTTGCGTGCTGAAGTAACGCTCTATGCTGCTGAACGTGACGCACTGATTGACAGCGAAAAGCAGGTACAAGCAGCACTGGATTCGGCCGAAGCGACGGTGGCAATTTTGCGCACACCCGTTCCGATAGCGCCCGTGATTAACATTACAGCGCCACAAGCCGGCACAGAGATCGAGAGTGGAACCACCGTAACAATTACGCTGTTGGCTGGTGATTTGGTGGGTATTGCAGCGGTAGAAATACTCGTAAACGACGCAAGAATCGATGATTGGGAATTGGAAGCCAACCCATTGGTTGCGCTAGAGACTTTTTGGGAAGCTGCACCACCTGGTGAATATGAGATAGGCGCAATAGTCACCAATACGCAGGCGCTACAAAGCGAGACTACTGTTCGCGTTGTTGTGTTGCCGTCGGATGCGACTGAGGCATCGCAGTAGGGATAAGGGTAGCGATCAGATTTTGCCGAAAAGTTGACAGTTTCCTTTGATATAACGCATCATTGTATCGTGGTAGATGGCCCGATTTGCAGGAAAACCGATAATGACTTCATTTATAAGACGTACTGCCTTGTTTCTCATACTGATCGCTATTACATTGAGCGCTTGTGGCGGCACTAACAATTACATTACCGAATATACGCTTTACGTCGCCCCCTACACGACACCTTGTGTCATTGACGGGCAGAGCCGACAGTGTCTAGTCGTTGCCGATCTGCCAGAAGGCCCATACTATACGTTTTTCAATACAATCAATGGCTTTAGCTATCAGCCAGGGTATCAATACGAATTGCGCGTTAAAGAAACCGTAACAGTTAGTTCCAACGGTCAGCAAACAATTACCTATGATCTTGTACAGATCATCAACCAGACGCCGGTCACACAACCGACGCCATCTCCGACGCCATTGCCCACGGCAACGCCGCCAACGCCTGGCGATTACACGGTCTATACAGTTCGTCCCGGTGACACACTCAATGAGATTGCTGTAGCGTTTAATGTACCTCGCAGCCAGATCATTTGCGCTAATAATATCCGCAATATCAATCAGATTGAGGTTGGCCAACAGCTGATCATTCCTCTCAGTGGGAACTCGTGTGCCACACCAATCTACATCGTGCAGCCCGGCGATACGCTGTCGTCCATTGCGGCACGATTTGGCCTTTCGGTTTACGAGTTGGCTGTTTACAATGGCATCGCGGATGTCAATGATATTGAGGCTGGCGATGTGCTTTATATACCTGCGCCTGGCACAATTGACTCGCGTCAATAGTGAGGTCTGCGTTCAATTTCGGCTGCCGGAGCGGCTGTTGCACGGCCAATTTACCTGTACCTGATCAGAATGCTCTATACTCATGCTTTTCTCTACCGCATGTGTGGTCGGGTGATCAGTTCTTATTCGCTTCTTATTGACGCTGTTTTTGGCGCATGATACCATAACTTAGGCCATGCATTAGCACTCTCCGAACGAGAGTGCTACTCTTTTGTAAACAGTTATTCAATATCGGCCGAAACCATTATGTTCGACGATGTATTTCATCCGCTAACTGAACGCCAACAGACCATCCTCGGTCTTATTGTGCGCTCGTTTGTTGAATCTGGCCGTCCCCTCGGTTCCAAAACATTGGTCGACCGTTACAATCTCGACGTCAGCTCAGCGACAATTCGCAACGAAATGTCGCTTTTGACTGATCTCGGCTACATTCACCAATTGCACACATCTGCCGGTCGCATTCCAACCGAGAAAGGGTATCGCTTTTTTGTACAGAGACTCGTTGGTGAATTTGAACTGCCGCTGGATGATCGCCAGATGATAATGCACCAGTTCCATCAGGCCCGTCTGGATTTGGAGCAATGGATGCAGTTGGCAGCTGCTGTTCTCGCTCGCATTTCGCACGGGGCCAGTTTTGTGACGGCACCAAGGCCTCGTTTCAGCGTTTACAAACACGTCCAACTCATATCCACTACCGGTCGACAAGTGTTGATGATTTTTGTTCTGCATGGTGGCGAGATCAAGCAACAGATTTTAACGTTGGCAACACCAATTTTGCAGCAACGTCTCAGCGAAGCGGCAACACGTCTGAATACCCAATTCGAAGGCAAAAATCTCGATCAAATTCAGGCTCGACTAGGTTATCTTGACGAACTGGAACAGGATGTAACACGTCTGGTACTGGAAGTGATGCGCCGTGTCGATACACGCACCATCAGTCGCATCTATCGCGATGGGATTGCCAATATACTGGATGATGAGACAACGCGCCCGGCAGTGAAATTGCTGGAAGAACGCACCTTGCTTGGCGATATTGTTGCCGAACTGGTTGAAACTGAAGAAAGTGGCGTCAATGTGATCATTGGTGGTGAAGGGCGTTGGGAAGAGTTGCGCCACTGTACGCTGATCGTTTCGCGATACGGCATTGGCGAAGATTTGACAGGCGAAATTGCCGTTGTTGGTTCGACACGGATGCCGTATGGTCGCAATATTTCGGCCGTTCGTTATGTGGCAGATATTATGAGTGGATTTTTGAGTGAATATCTCGTCGAATAGGGTGAGTAGTGAGGAAGACAGGTGTCTGAAGAAGCTGTAAAAACCGAGAATAGTGAAATTGAAGAAAAACCGGTGTTGAATGAACAAGGCGTCCCTGTAGCAGATGGGCAGGCGGAATTCGAGGTAAAGGAGCAGGCTGAAGAATCGGCCGAATCGATACTAGAGCAACAGTTGGTAGCCGCACAAGATGAAGCAGCCAAAAATCTGGAAGGGTGGCAGCGTACGTTAGCGGAATTTGCCAATGCCCGCAAGCGCTTCGACCGTCAACGCGCCGATGCGTATACCAACGCCACTGTCGAAGTCGCAACCAAATTACTACCGATAGTCGATGACTTCGACAGATTGATCGACAACACGCCTGAAGCCATTGCCGGTGACGACTGGTTTGCCGGTGTGCAGCTTGTGCGTCGCAAATTGCTCGGCATATTTGACCATCTCAAGCTGGAGCCAATTGACGCATTAGGTCAGCCGTTTGATCCCAATCTTCACGATGCGATTATGCAAGAGCCTTCTGAAGAACACGAGAGCGGGACAGTGATCGCGGTATTTCAAAATGGGTATCGGATGGGCGACCGTGTTATTAGGCCTGCTGTTGTTGGTGTAGCTGCATAAGCCTCAGTTGTTGAATCCGCGCTTGATAACGAATAGTTAATAATGATGCGCGATAATGCAATGTGGTGTGTGCGAGCCGATTCACCAGTGTAAAAGGCGTTGGTGTGAAACAGTTTGCAGACATAGCATTGATAGAATTAATAATACGAACGAGAAGACCTGACGAGAGGAGTAATCAATCACATGGGTAAAATTATCGGTATTGACTTGGGTACCACTAACTCCGTAGCCGCTATCATTGAAGGAGGTGAGCCAGTTGTCATCTCCAGTGCAGAAGGTGGACGCATTTTTCCATCGATAGTTGCTGTCAATCCTAAAACCGGCGAACGTATTGTCGGTCAGGTTGCCAAACGGCAGGCGGTTGTCAACCCACTCAACACCATTTTTTCAGTTAAGCGGTTCATGGGCCGCAAATTCGATGATCCGCTAGTGCAACGCGCCATCAAATACGTTCCATACGAAGTGCGTAGAGCTGCAAACGGCGATGTTCGCGTTGTGATGAACGACCGCGAATATTCACCGCCGGAAGTATCGGCGATGATATTGCAAAAGATTAAAAGCGATGCTGAAGCTTATTTGGGTCAAGGTCAAGTTATAACGCAAGCTGTGATTACTGTACCGGCTTACTTCAATGACAGCCAACGCCAGGCCACGAAAGACGCCGGTAAAATTGCCGGACTCGATGTGTTGCGCATAGTCAATGAGCCGACTGCTTCTTCTCTTGCCTACGGTCTGGGCAATGAAGGGGATGAAGTTATCGCTGTCTATGACCTGGGCGGCGGTACGTTTGACATTTCCGTGCTTGAAGTAGGCGACGGTGTTTTTGAAGTTCGCGCTACCAACGGCGATACGTTCCTCGGTGGTGATGACTTTGACCGCCGCATCATTGACTGGGCTGCGGACCTGTTCAAACAAGAGAATGGTATTGATCTGCGTGACGACCGGCAGGCACTACAACGTTTGCGTGAAGCGGCAGAGAAAGCCAAGATTGAACTGTCAACGACGATGCAGACTGAACTGAATCTGCCGTTCATAACGGCCGATGCCAGCGGTCCAAAGCATCTCAATATGACATTGACGCGGGCACGCTTTGAGCAACTTGTCGATGACTTGGTTAAAAGTACGATTGAGCCGTGCAAGAAAGCACTTAAGGACGCGGGGTTGTCGACCTCAGAGATCACGCAGATAGTTCTCGTTGGTGGTATGACGCGTATGCCGGCTATTCAGCAAGCAGTCAAAGAGTTCTTTGGCCGTGAGCCGCACAAAGGTGTGAATCCAGATGAGGTCGTCGGTATTGGTGCTGCTATTCAAGGTGGTGTCCTGGGTGGCGATGTGAAAGACGTTTTGTTGCTCGACGTTACGCCGTTGACGCTGAGTATTGAGACGTTGGGTGGTGTGGCGACACCGTTGATCGAGCGTAATACGACGATTCCGACTAAGAAGAGTCAAGTTTTCTCGACTGCAGCTGATGGGCAGACACAAGTCGAAATTCATGTGTTGCAGGGTGAACGGTCTATGGCTGCAGATAACAAGAGCCTCGGCCGATTTATTTTGGATGGTATTCCGCCGGCGCCACGTGGTATCCCGCAAATCGAAGTTACATTTGATATCAATGCGGATGGTATTCTCAATGTAAGCGCTAAGGACAAGGCCACTGCGCGTGAACAGGCGATGCAAATCATCCCGTCTAGTGGTTTGAGTGACGATCAAATCGATCAAATGGTGCGAGATGCAGAACAACATGCGTCGGAAGACCAGGCACGCAAGGATTTGATCGAAGTACGCAATACGGCAGATTCAGCTATTTATAGTGCTGAAAAGATGGTGGCTGATAACGCTGCTTCGATTCCGGACGGGTTGAAATCCCAGATCGAGGCTGAAGTTAAAACGGTGCGTGAGGCGATGAACCGGGATGACGCGACTGAGATTCGTTCTGCTGTGGAGAAATTGCAGAATGTGATGCAGCAAGCCGGTGCAGCGATGTATCAGCAACAGGGCGGGGCCGCAGCGGATGATGGTGCCGGTCCTGAAAGTGCTGGTTCCGGCGGTAGTTCTGCCGCTGATGACGATGTGGTAGAGGGCGAGTTTAGCGAAGCTTAGTCTACGTATCGGCCGAAACATGGTGTAGATAGTTGACGAAGGTTATGGAGCATATCTCTGTAACCTTCCTTTTGCTTGTGATTTTAGTGGCCGAAGCACCTGAGGTGCAGGTCTAACAGGACTGGAATATGGCAAAACGGGATTATTACGACGTTTTGGGTGTGCAAAAGAATGCGACGAAATCGGATATGAAGAAAGCATTTCGTCGTCTTGCACAACAATATCATCCAGATGTCAACAAAGATCAGGGCGCTGAGGATAAGTTCAAGGAAGTCGCTGAGGCGTATGAAGTGTTGTCTGACGATGAGAAGCGTGCGGCATATGATCGGTTTGGTCATGCAGGTGTCAGCGGTGCCGGAGGACCCGGCTTTCAGGATTTTGATTTCGGCAATGTGGCTGACATTTTTGAGGAGTTTTTTGGCGCGGGTTTCGGCCGAAAACGACGCCGTGGTGGGCCACGACGTGGTGCTGACCTCCGCTATGACTTGAGTATCTCGTTTGAAGATGCATTCTCCGGCGGCGAACACGAAATCGAAATTCGTCGTTCTGAGATTTGCACACATTGCACTGGCTCCGGTGCCGAGCCGGGCACGAAAACGACGCGTTGTGAGCACTGTAATGGCAGTGGCGAAGTGCGACGGGTACAGCAATCGATTCTCGGTTCCTTTGTCAACGTTACCACATGTCCGATTTGTAATGGCAATGGCGAAGTTATTCCCACCCCATGTCACGAGTGCAACGGACGCAAACAGGTGCAAAAGACGCGCCGTCTCAAAGTACGCGTTCCTCCCGGTGTCGACAACGACACGCAAATACGTCTCACTGGTGAGGGTGAACCGGGTTTAGCCGGTGGTCCTCCCGGTAACCTGTACGTCGTTTTACACGTCAAACGGCATGAGTTTTTCCAGCGTCAGGGTAACGATGTGTTGATTGATCTGGAGATCAACGTTTCGCAAGCCGCGTTGGGAGACGAAATTATGATTCCAATCCCGGACGGCAGCGAAACGACGCTGCATATTCCGCCCGGTACACAATCAGGCAAAGTGATTCGCTTGAGCAATATGGGCATGCCGCGTCTACAGCGTAACGGACGGGGTGATTTGCTGGTTGTTGTTCAGGTAGCCATTCCGCAGAAATTGACAGAAGCACAACGTCGTTTGTTCCAAGAGTTAGCGCCAACGCTGGGACAAAAAGCGGTTATCCCGCAGCCGGAAAAGGGCGGATTTTTCACGCAGCTAAAAGATGCATTGGGATTGTAAGCTGTGGTGTTGCTGTATTGATATGAGCCGGAGGTAATTTGCCTCTGGCTTTTTTGTTTGGCAAGCGTGTCACGATAAATTGGGTGCAATAATGGATTGGTTGGAAGTAATTATTGTCGTTGACGATGAAACATTATTGGACAGTGAACAACCGTCTGTGACGGCTGTGGCGTTGCTGGAGCCTTTTACTCAAGAGGGCGGGATTGCGACGGAACAGCGTGGAAATCCCGACGATCCGGACCCGACGGCGCTTTTGACGGAAACCTGGGTGAAGGGTTATATACCGCTTGAGCGTGATTCGGCCGAAATGCGAGCCCAACTTGCGGCGGTATTGGAAGCAGCCGGGTTGCCGTCGCCGACATTCTCAGTTTTAGCTGAACAGGATTGGGCATATGCATGGGAGGCACATTATCGGCCGATGCGAATCGGAAAGCGTACGTGGGTATGTCCAAGCTGGTTGCCGACGCCCGATCTGGCAGACGACGACATAGTTATCACACTCGATCCTGGAATGGCGTTTGGCACTGGTACGCATCCAACTACACAACTCTGTCTTGCCGTACTGGAAACGATTGTGCAGCCGCATGATACGGTGCTGGATGTCGGAACAGGTTCCGGAATTTTGGCAATTGGCTCGAAGAAATTGGGCGCTGGTCGTGTGCTGGCGGTCGATATAGATGCCGAAGCAGTGCGTGCAACACACGACAATGCGGCTGTCAACGGCGTTGAGCTTGAGGTCCGCCAGGGTAGTTTACGTGCTGTACCGTCGCGCAATTGGCGCGTCGTCGTGGCGAACATTCTCACACCGATATTGGTCGATTTACTTGAGCATGATGATTTGATGGCGTTTGTGGCACTGGACGGTTTTTTGATCTTAAGTGGTATTCTGGATCAGCAGCAATCGGTGATCGTTAGTGCTGTCGAAGCAGCCGGTGGACGCGTTGTGCAGATTGAATCGCAAGGGGAATGGATCGCGGTCGTTGTTCGTCGGGCGTAGTAGGATTATCGGCCGAAAAAAAAGAGCGATTT
>JAMLHW010000016.1 GCA_023954475.1 Anaerolineae bacterium | reverse complement strand
CGCTGTTGCGACGGTGCGGGACGATCGAATGCACCGGCAGCGGGGCGGGTTCGGGCAGCGCTGCGCCGTCCCAGCGCGCAACGGCGGGTGCTGGGACTTGCAGGCTGACAGGCTGCGCCGCCATTTGCCCGATCTGTTCGGCCAGTTGCAGGGTGGCAAGCTCTGGTTCGGCCCCCAACTCCTCCCATAACAGCCGGCGGCACTGCTCGAATTGCGCCAACGCCGCCGTGATGTTGCCGTCCAGCGCCAGCGCCTGCATCAGGGCGCGCCGTGCCTCTTCATCGAACAGGTCGAGCGCCAGCCAGCGCCGGGCGCTGTCGGCGGCTTGCGCCGACCGTTCGCCGGCGCGATAGGCACTGAACAGGCGACGATAGGCGGCGCGCACGCGCTGGCGCACGTTTTCGCGCTCGATGGTCACCCATTCGTTGAAGCGGGGCGCATCGGGTAGATAGAAGCCGTCGAGCAACTCTCCCTTGTAGGCGGTCAAGGCGGCGGCCAGTTCGTCATCGTTTTGCGTCGCCAGGCCGTTGTGCAGTGTGATCCAGTCGATGTCGGAGTTAGGCAGGGGGTGGAGGTGCAGCGAGTTTCGGCCGATTACCACTTCCGGCGGCAGGTCAGCGCGCAGCCGATTCAACAGCGACCGTAGCCGGTTAAGTGCCTGCGCCGTTGTCGTCGCATCCCAAAGCAAGTCAGCGATCTGTTCACGCGACTTGACCGTACCGGTGACCAGCAGATAGGCAACAATGGCGCACCCTTTTGGGCTCTTCATGATGTCGGACAGTCGATCACCGTCACGAACCGCCAACGTGCCAAAAACCGTTATCTGCGTCAGCTTGCTGCTCCTGTTCTCGCTCAATCCTATTGTACAAGATTCGCACGGCGTTTGAGCGCAGATTCATGACCACTTCCAAGCGATTTGGAAGCGTTCGCGTTGGCTTTGCCTCCACATCTGATTGGCCGGCTCAATATGGCTTGGTCAATTGCTGCTTTGTGAAGCTCACGTGACGTTCGCGTGACGTTTGCTGTGTAGGCTTGTTGAATGACCCATGAATACCAGGCTTTTCTCTTGCGTTTGGAACGTGATGTTGACCAACAACGTTGGCGCATTCTGCTGCAAGATGTCCAGAGCGGCGAGGTGCGTCGCTTTGTCGGCAAGCGCGAATTGTTGGGCTATTTGTTCGGTATTTTGAACCAGCCGGACATGGTGGATTCGGCCGAAAGCGACCCCGCCCAATCGCCACAACAGCCACGCTCGTAACAGATACCGTTATTGGAAAATTACCCATGAACAAACGCCTTAAACTCACCAGGAACACTTCTACCATGAAACGACTGACGATGATCTGTATCCTCGGCTTGGGCTTGCTTGCCTATATCGGCATATTTCCCGACCGCGTCGCTGCGGCCCCTCAGATCCCGCAAAGCTGCACCCTCCCCGCCACAGTCACGACGACAACAGAGCTGGCCGACTGCATCACCGCCGCCAACGCCAACGGCGCGGGGCTGGACACCATCACCCTCGGCGCGGACATCACCCTGAACGCAGCCCTGCCACAGGTCACAAGCACGATTGTGGTAGAGGGCGCGGGCTACTTCATTGATGGCGCCAATAGCAGGCAGATTTTCAACGTTGGCACTGCGGGCAACCTCACGGTCAACCAGACCACCCTGCAAAATGGCTCCAACGCCAACGGCGGCGGCATCTACAACAATGGCCTGCTGACGGTGACCAACAGCACCGTCTCCGGCAACAGTGCTACCTGGGGCGGCGGCATCTACAACAACAATGGCACGTTGGCGGTGACCAACAGCATCATTTCCGCCAACGCTGGCGATTATGGCAGCGGTGTCTACAACAAGGCTGCGCTGACGGTGACCAACAGCACCTTCTCCGGCAACTCAGCGATCAACGGCGGCGGCATCCTCAACAGTACCAATAGTGTCGGTCCGGTGACGGTGATCAACAGCACCTTCTCCGGCAACACGGCTACTGGCAGAGGCGGCGGCATCTACAACAACGTCGGCTTCATCAACACCAATACGGTGACGGTGATCAACAGCACCTTTTCCGGCAACACGGCTACTGTCGAGGGCGGCGGCATCTACAACGATGATATGCTGACGGTGAGCAACAGCACCTTCTCCGGTAACTTGTCGACCAACAACGGAGGCGGTGTCAAAAATTACGGCACCGCGCATCTGGCAGCGACCATCTTTGTGGCTGGTCTAAATGGTGGTAACTGCTCGAACAACGGCGGCACGATCACCAACAATGGCTACAACTTGTCGGATGACGCCAGTTGTAGCTTCAGCGGCAGCGGCTCAGCAAATAACGCCACGCTGGCCCTGGGTGATCTGGCGGATAACGGCGGCCCCACGCTGACCCATCTGCCCGCGCTGGGCAGCGATGCCATTGGCGCCATCCCGAATGGGACGACGATCAGCAACAACGGCGTCAATTGGACCTGCGATCAAAGTTCCACCGACCAGCGCGGCGAGTTACGTCCCATCAATAGCGGCGATGACTGCACCGCCGGCGCGGTGGAAGTGGTCCCTGTCTGCCCGTCCTGGACGGTCACGACCGCTACTGAGTTATCCGAGTGCATCGCCCTGGCGAATGCCAACGAAAGCCCTAACCCCACCGCCGACACCATCACCCTCGGCGCGGACATCACCCTGAACGCAGCCCTGCCACTGATCACGAGTGCGATCACGCTCGAAGGCGCGGGCTACGCCGTGGACGGCGCCGACACCTACCGCATCTTCTATGTCGTCGCAGGCAATTTCACCATCAACCAGGCCACGCTCCGCAATGGTAACGCGAGCGGCGATCTGGGCGGCGGCATCTACAACGAGGGTGGTACGCTGACGGTTAGCAACAGCACCCTCTCCGGCAATAGCGCAGAGAATGGCGGCGGCATTTACAGCTTTGAAGGCGCCGTGACGGTGACCAACAGCACCTTCTCCGGCAACAGCGCCAATTACGGCAGCGGCATTTACAACTTTGAGAGCGTCATGACGGTGACCAACAGCACCTTCTCCGGCAACAGCGCCGGCTTCGGCAGTATCGCAAACGTAGGCGCGCTAACGCTGACCAGCAGCACCTTTTCCGGCAACACCGGGGCGGTCTATTCAACGGCGGCGTGACGGCGCATCTGGCGGGGAATATTTTTGCGGTTGGGGGTAGTGGTGCCAACTGCACCATCGGCGGCACGCTCATTGACAACGGCTACAACCTGTCGGATGACGCGAGCTGTGGCTTCAGTGGCGTCGGTTCAGACATAAACGCCACTCCTTGAACCTCGGTGATCTGGCAGATAACGCGCCCTACGCTGACCATCTGCCCGGTGCCGGCAGTGGCACCATTGGCCTGATCCCCAACGGCACCACCATCAGCAACAACGGCACCACCTGCACCTGCAACCAGACCGCCACTGACCAGCGGGGAACAGCTCGCCCCATCACCGGCGGCGATGACTGCACCGCCGGCGCGGTTGAAGTGGTACCGCCTGCCCCTCCTGACGCCCACAACGGCCGATGAACTGTCATACTGCATCACTACGGCCAACAACAACGGGGCGAACCTGGACACCATCACCCTGGGCGCGGACATCGACCTGACCGACCTGGCCACCAGCCCCCTCCCGAACGTCACCAGCACGATTGTGGTGGAGGGCGCCGGCCACGCCATCGATGGCGGCGACAGTGTGCGTCTCTTCTATGTCGGTTCGACCGGCAATCTCACCGTCAACCAGGCTACCCTGCAAAACGGCTTCGCGGCCGACGGCGGCGGCATCTATAACAATGGCGGCACACTGACGGTCACCGACAGCACGCCACCGGCAACTCGGCCAGTAATAACGGCGGCGGCATCCATGAACGCCTGATAGCACACTGACCGTTGCGAACAGCCGCTTTGCCGGCAACACCCAAACTTACCAGGGCGGCGGCATGTATAATAACGGCCGGGCGACGGTAGCCGAAAGCACCTTTTCCGGCAACGCCGCAACCTTCTCCGGCGGCGGCATCATGAACAACCAGGCCGTGCTGACGGTGACCCACAGCACGTTCTCCGCCAACACCGCCGGCAACAGCGGCGGTGGCCTCGACAACAACGGCACCGCCACGGTGAGTGCCAACACCTTTTCCGGCAACAGCGCAACAGTCTTTGGGGGTGGAATCCGTAACAGTGCGTTTAAAACCCTGATCGCGACCTACAACACCTTCTCCGGTAACTCGGCGGCCAACAGCGGCGGCGGCATCTACAATTTTAGCGGTACGCTGCATTTGGCCGGCAATATCTTTGCGGCGGGCGCCCAGGGCGACAACTGTCAGGCCAACGCCTCTGGCATCCTCAACGACAACGGCTACAATCTGTCGGACGATGCGACTTGCACCAACAGCGGCACCGGCTCGGCGGCCAATGCCACCCTAAACCTGAGGCCGCTGGCCGACAACGGTGGCTCTACCCAAACCCACCTGCCCGATTATCCCAATGATGCGATTGGCGCCATCCCCAATGGTGTCACATTGAGCAACAGCGGCGTGACCCTGGCTTGTAACAGCAGCGCAACCGATCAAACCGGCAAGACCCGCCCCGTGATCGCGGGGACAGCCTGCACCAGCGGAGCGGTGGAAGCAATCCCGAACTATGCCAACCTGACCATCATCAAGGATGCCACTCCCGCTATTGGCACCGACTTCGACTTCACCGTCAATTCCGCGCCGCTGGAAGATTACAGTGGCACCACAAGCGGCAGGCCATTCTGGACGCGGCCGAATGAAGGACCAACCTGCACCCTCTCCACCGTTTCCACACGCTACCATGTACAGGCCTTTGTAGTTGATACCAGCGGCGGCTACGATTTATTCAGCGAGCAAAACTACAATGGCTATATTCATCTCTATCAAGATAGCTTTAGCCCGATTGATCAATGTAACAACTACCTCGATGGCGATGATGACGGGTTTACCACCAACACCTCTCAAATCAGCAACCATTTCCGCCGGCAGAGTCTACTATCTGGTCACCAGTGGCGCCGGCTCTGGGACATCGGGCAACTTCACCAATAGCTTTAGCGGCGCGGGAACCGTTTACACGTTAGATGACTCCTTTACCCTCGATGACGCCGTGCCCGACGACGGCGATGGGGTCAATGCCGGCATCACCTTCAATGTGGCCCCCGGTACTTATGCTGTCACCGAGGCGGGATTGAGCGGCTGGGGCCTGACCGGCGCCACCTGTACCGGAGCCGGCGGCAGTTTCAGCCTGACCGATGACACCCTGTCGGTCGAAGTTGGCGCGGGCGAGTCGGTGCAATGCACCTTTACCAACGAAACGCTCTGCCCGGCGTCCTGGGCGGTCACAAGCGCCGATGAGCTGGCCGGCTGCATCACCCTGGCGAATGCCAACGAAAGCCCCGGCCCAACGGCCGATACGATCACGCTGGGCGCAAACATCACCCTGACCACAGCCCTGCCGCAGATCACGAGTGCGATTACGGAAGGCAGTAGAAGGTGCCATCGATGGTAACAGTAGGCGGATCTTCTATGTGAATTCGGGCGGCGGCTTCACCGTCAACAATGCTACCCTGCAAAATGGCTTTGCCACCAATGGCGGCGGCATCTACAACAATGGTATGCTAACGGTGACCAACAGCACCCTCTCCGGCAACTTGTCCGAGGATAGCGGCGGCGCCATCTACAACTACACTGGCACGCTGACGGTGACCAACAGCATCTTCGCCGACAACTCCGCAATCGCTTTTGGCGGCGGTATCAGCAATGACAATGACGGCCCGCTGACGGTGGCCAACAGCACCTTCTCCGGCAACAGTGCTAACTACGGCGGCGGCATCTCCAACTGGTCTGACACGGCGACAGTGACCAACAGCACTTTCTTCGGCAACAGGGCTGAATGGCTCGGCGGCGGTGGCGGCGGCGCCATCTACAACAACTTCCCTGGCACGCTGACGGTGACCAACAGCACTCTCTCCGACAACTCAGTCGACGATAGCGGCGGCGGCATCTACAACAACTATGGCACGCTGACGCTGACCAACAGTACCTTCGCCGACAACTCGGCGACCAACAGCGGCGGCGGTGTCTACAACAGGCTTGGCACGGCGCATCTGGCGGGGACAATCTTTGCAAATAGTGCCAGTGGTAATAACTGCGTCAACATCAGCGGCACGCTCAATGACAACGGCTACAACCTGTCGGATGACGACTCCTGTGGCTTCGATGAATCGGGCGCATCAGGCTCTGCTGACAATGCCATCTTGAACCTGGGCGTGCTGGCGAACAACGGCGGCCCCACATGGACCCATCTGCCCGGCGCGGGCAGCAACGCCATTGGCGTGATCCCGAATGGCACGACGATCAGCAACAATGGCACAAGTTGGAGCTGCAATGAGGCGGATACCTTCACCGACCAGCGGGGCGTGGCACGCCCGGTCACGCTGGCGACCGCATGTACGGCAGGCGCAGTTGAAGTCGCACTGCCGCCGGTCTGCCTCTCCTGGACGGTCACGACCGCTGATGAACTGGCCGACTGCGTCACCCTGGCGAATGCCAACGAAAGCCCCAGCCCCACGGCCGACACGATCACGCTGGGCGCGAGTATCACCCTGACCACAGCCCTGCCGCAGATCACGAGTGAGATCACGCTGGAAGGCGCGAATCAGTTCATCGATGGCGCGAATAGTGTGCAACTCTTCTATGTGGCCGGGACTGGTAATCTCAGCGTCAACCAGGCCACCCTGCAGAACGGCACTGCCTCCTCCGGCGGCGGCATCAACAACGATGGTACGCTGGCGGTGAACAACAGCACGTTCTCTGGCAATAGCGCCACTGACGTCGGTGGCGGCATCAACAACACCGGCACGCTGAGCATCGCCAACAGCACCCTCTCCGGCAACAGCGCCGATGATTACGGTGGAGGCATCGACAACAGCGGCACGCTGACTATCACCAACAGCACCCTCTCCGGCAACAGCGCGTACTATGGTGGTGGCATCGACGGCTATTCCGGCACGCTGACTATCATCAACAGCACCTTCTCCGACAACAGTGCGACCGACGGCAGTAGTGTCTACAACAGCGGCGCCACGGTGCATCTGGCGGGGAGTATCTTTGCGGCTGGCCTGAGTGGCGCTAACTGCGCCAACTTCGACACGCTCGTTGACAACGGCTACAACCTGTCGGATGATGTTACCTGCACCAATGGCGGCGCCGGCTCGGCCACGAATGCCACCCTGCCTTTGGGCGCGCTGGCGGATAACGGCGGCCCCACGCAGACGCATCTGCCCGGCGGGGGCAGCGACGCGATTGGCGCGATCCCGAATGGCACGATGCTCAGCAACAACGGCGCCAATTGGACCTGTGATCAAAGTTCCACCGACCAGCGCGGCGAGTTACGTCCCATCAACAGCGGGGATGATTGCACAGCCGGCGCAGTGGAAGTGACGCCCATCTGCCTCTCCTGGACGGTCACGACCGCTGATGAACTGGCCGAATGCATCACCCTGGCGAACAACAACGAAAGCCCCAGCCCCACGGCCGACACGATCACGCTGGGCGCGAGCATCACCCTGACCACAGCCCTGCCGCAGATCACGAGCGCGATCACGCTGGAAGGCGCGGGCTACGCCGTTGATGGTGGGGGCAGTAAAAGTGACTCTTCGACAGCTTCGACCGGCGACTTCACCGTCAACCAGGTTACGCTGCAAAACGGCTCTGCCATCGAAGGCGGTGGCATCTACAACGACACTGGCCTGATGACGGTGACTAACAGCACCTTCTCCGGCAACAGCGCTGACTTGGGCGGTGGCGGCATCTTCAATTACAACGGCACGCTGACGGTGACCCACAGCACCTTCTCTGGTAACAGCGCTGACTTGGGCGGCGGCGGCATTTACAATGCCTACGGCACGCTGACGGTGACCAGCAGTACCTTCTCCGGCAACAGCGGCGGCGGCATCGTAAATACTGGCCTGATGACGGTGACCCACAGCACCTTCTCCGGCAACAGCGCTGACTTGGGCGGCGGTGTCTACAACAACAACGGCTCGCTGACGATGACCAACAGCACCTTCTCCGGCAACAGTGCTACCGGCAGCGGTGGCGGTGTCTACAACAGCAACGGCACGGTGCATTTGGCGGGGAATGTCTTTGCGCTTGGCCTAAGTGGTGAAAACTGTACCAACGTCTTCGGCACGCTCATCGACAACGGCTACAACCTTTCGGATGACGGCACCTGCACCAACGGCGGCGCCGGCTCAGCGACAAACGCCACGCTGAACCTGAGCGCGTTGAGCGTTACCCCCACGCCGGGCCAACAGGTTCACACACCCAATGAACCAAGTGACGCCATTGGCGTGATCCCGAACGGAACGACGATCAACAACAATGGCGTGACGCTGGCGTGTAACCAGACGACTGTCGACCAACTGGGCGCAGATCGGCCGATCAATGTGTTGACCGCGTGTACGGCCGGCGCGGTCGAAGTAGCGCTGCCACTCTGCCCATCCTGGGCCATTGCGACGGCCGATCAGTTGTACAACTGTATCACGGAAGCGAACGCCAACGGCGCCGGACCAGACACCATCATACTGGAGGGGAACATCGACTTGACGACGCTGACCATCAGTCCCCTGCCGCCGATCACGAGTGCGATCACGCTGGACGGCGCGAATCACTTCATCGATGGTGGGGGTAGTGTGCAACTCTTCAATGTTACTTCGACCGGCAACTTCAGCATCAACCAGGCCACCCTGCAAAACGGCTCTGCGACCAGTGGCGGCGGTATCTTCAATGACGGCACTATGACCGTGACCAGCAGCACTGTTTCCGGCAACTACGCAGCCACTGCGGGCGGCGGCATCTACAACGCCGGCACGCTGACGGTGACCGGCAGCACCCTATCTGGCAACAGCACGACTGACAGCGGCGGCGGCATCTACAATGACGGCATACTGACGGTGACAGACAGCACCATTTCTGGCAACACGGCTGCCCCGGGCGGCGGTATCAGCACCTATGGCACCGCCGGCACGCTGACGGTGACCAACAGCACCTTCTCTGGCAACGATGGTATTCGCCGGCGGCGGTATCTTTAACGAATTTGGCACGGTGACGGCAACCAACAACACCTTCTCCGGCAATAATGCCAACTTTGGCGGCGGGGTTCACAACTACGATGGCACGGTACATCTGGCGGGGAATCTCTTTGCCGCCGGCGCCACAGGCGACAACTGCGCCATCGTTGGGGCCATCAACGACAACGGCTACAACCTGTCGGATGATGCTACCTGCACCGATGGCGGCGCCGGCTCGGCCACGAACGCCACCCTGCCCTTGGGTGTGCTGGCCGATAACGGCGGCCCCACGCAGACGCACCTACCTGGCGGGGGCAGCGACGCCATTGGCGCGATCCCGAATGGCACGATGATCAGCAATAACGGCACCAGTTGGACCTGTGACCAAAGTTCCACCGACCAGCGCGGCGAGTTACGTCCCATCAACAGCGGGGATGATTGCACAGCCGGCGCAGTGGAAGTGACGCCCATCTGCCTCTCCTGGACGGTCACGACCGCTGATGAACTGGCCGAATGCATCACCCTGGCGAATACGAATGAAAGCCCCGGCCCCACGGCCGACACCATCACGCTGGGCGCGGACATCACGCTGAGCGCAGCCCTGCCGCAGGTCACGAGCGAGATTACGCTGGAAGGCGCGAATCACTTCATCGATGGTGGGGTAGTGTGCAACTCTTCTATGTTACTTCGACCGGCAATTTCAGCGTCAATCAGGCTACCCTGCAAAACGGCTCTGCCGCTTCGGCGGCGGCATCTACAACAGCAGTGGCACGCTGACGGTGACCAACAGCACCTTCTCTAACAATACCGCTATCGACAAGGGTGGCGCCATCTCTTCCGGGACTTATAGTGCAACACTGGCGGTAAGCAACAGCACCTTCACTAACAATTCGGCCGCCTTCGGCGGCGCTATTGCGCAGATCGCGGACGACACCATTAGCGTAACAACTATTAGCAACAGCACTTTCTCCGGTAACTCGGCCACCTACGGTGGTGCGATTTATAAATACTATGGTGTTGTCACGGTGAGCAACAGCACCTTCTCCGGTAACTCGGCTCCCAATACCGGCGGCATTTATGCCGGTACTTACCACGGTACCATGACGGTGAGCAACAGCACCTTCTCCGGTAACTTGGGCGGCAGCATTCGTGATTGGGGGCCATATCTGGCCGGGAATCTCTTTGACGCCGGTGCCACTGGTGACAACTGTATTATCATTGACGCCATCGCCGACAACGGCTACAACCTGTCGGATGACGCCAGTTGTGGCTTCAGCGGCACCGGTTCGGCAAATAACGCCACGCTGAACCTAAGTGCATTGAGCGTTACCCCCACACCGGGTCAGCAGGTCCATACACCCACCGATCCGAGCGATGCCATTGGCGCGATCCCTTACGGCACGACGATCAACAACAACGGCGCCACGCTGGCCTGCAACCAGACGACCACCGACCAACTCGGCGCGGATCGGCCGATCACGCCGGCGACCGCGTGTACGGCAGGCGCAGTTGAAGTAGCCATGCCGCCGGTCTGCCCCTCCTGGACGGTCACGACCGCCGCTGAGCTGTCTGACTGCATCAACCTGGCGAATGCCGACGAAAGCCCCGGCCCTACGGCCGACACCATCACGCTGGGCGCAAACATCACCCTGACCGCAGCCCTACCGCCGATCGCGAGCGCGATCACGCTGGACGGCGCGCATCACGTCATCGATGGTGGGGGGAGCGTGCGGATCTTCACTGTCAATTCGGGCGGCGACTTCACCGTCAACCAGGCTACCCTGCAAAACGGCTCTGCGACCGAGGGTGCCGGCATCTTCAATGACGGCACGCTGACGGTGACCGACAGCACCGTTTCTGGTAATGCTATAGGCGTTGGCGGCCTCGGCGGCGGTATCCATAACGCTGGTGTAATGATGGTAACTAACAGCACCTTCTCAGGTAATACTGCGGGTTATGCTAGCAACGGCGGTGGCATCTCCAACGAAGGCGCGCTGACAGTAACCAACAGCACCTTCTCCGACAACAATGGAGGTTCCTCTGGAGGCGGCATCTACAATAAGAGCGGCGGCACGCTGACAGTGATTCGTAGCACCTTCTCCGGCAACTTGACAGGTTCCGTCGGTGGCGGCATCTCCAACTATAGCACGGCGACTGTTACCAACAGCACCTTCTCCGGCAACTCGGCATCCAACTTCGGCGGCGGCATCTATAACGATGGCCCGCTGACGGTGACCAACAGCACCTTCGCCGACAATGAGGCAACGAGTGGCGGCGGTGTCCAAAATTACAGCACGGCGCATCTGGCGGGGACTATCTTTGTGGCCGGCCCAACGGGTGCTAACTGCACCAACAGCGGCACACTCACTGACAACGGCTACAACCTGTCGGATGACGCGAGTTGTGGCTTTAGCGGCACGTCAGCGGATAACGCCACGCTGAACCTGGATGTGCTGGCGGATAACGGCGGCCCCACATGGACGCACGCGCTATTACCCGGTTCAGACGCCCTGAACGCCATCCCTTATGGCGCCACCATCAGCAATAACGGCGTCCTCTGGACCTGCAATGACGCCGACACCTTCACCGACCAGCGCGGGGTGGCGCGTCCACAGGGTGTGGGCTGTGAAAGCGGCGCGTATGAACTGGACACCATCCAGGAAGGCCCCGACTTCATCGTCAACACCGACGCCGATACCGACGACGGGTTGTGCAGCGTGCTGGGGCAGGGCATTGGCAACCAGGATTGCACCCTGCGCGAAGCGATCAACGCCGCCAACGCGAACGCGGATCCCAGCGAGATCGCCTTCGCGGGCGATTACACTATTACCCTCACCGCCCAATTGCCCTTCATCGCCACCGAGATAATCGTCAACGGGGCGGGACGGTCGGTCACAGTGGATGGTAACAACACCCACACCGCACTTTCCGTGCTGCCAGACAGCGCCCTGACGCTGAACAGCCTGACGCTGGCCCATGGATACGATATGGTCATCAATTTCGGCGACCTGACCGTTCTCAATAGCACCCTCCGGGATGGAACTGGCGAAGTGGGCGGCATCTATTCGGGTGGCAGTCAACTCATCGTTGCCAACAGCACCTTCTACAACAATCAAGGCACGAATACGGGCGCCATCCAGGCCGATGGGGGGACGACCGTGATCAACAACGTGACCTTCTCCGGGAACAGCGGCGGGCTGGCGGGGGGTATGTATACCTACTTCAGGGCCGTTACGATCACCAATTCGATCATCACCAACAGCACCGGCGGCGATTGTGTGACGGACGGCGGCAGTTTCAGCGGCAGCAACAATCTGATCGACGATAACGCCGCCGGGGCTTGCTCGGGTGTCAGCAGTGCGGCCGTCACCAATCTGGCTGCCACTCCGGCGGACAATGGGGGTGATACCCACACCATCGCCCTGCTTGACGGCTCCAATGCAATCGACGCGGGGGATAATGCCACCTGCGAAGCCACCGACCAGCGCGGAATGAGCCGGCCGTTCGGCGACGGGTGTGATATTGGTGCGGTAGAAGCGCAACCCATGTGTAGCACCATTGATATCCAAACGGGCTGGAATATGGTGTCGCTGCCGGTACTGCCGGCGGATGCCAGCGTCGCGACCCTGTTTCCCAATACGACATCACCGGCATATGCTTATCAGAATGGCTATGTCGAAGTGTCTGTGTTGGAATTGGGGCAGAGCTACTGGCTCAAGTTCGACGCAGATGAGACGGTTTCTGTCTGCGGCCAAAGCGCGCCGGTCAGTAACAGTATCGCTGTCAGCGCCGGCTGGAACATGATCGGCATCTACGACAGCAGCGTCGCCGTGGGCGACATCACTCGCCTCGGCAGGCATCATGATTGAGTCGCCGTTCTACGGCTACACCGGCGGGTATGTGGTCGCAACCGATCTGGAACCGGGACAGGGGTATTGGGTTAAGGTTTCGGCCGATGGTACCTCTCCTGGCCCACTGCCCTGGCAGCACCGGCCAGTCGCAGCGGTGCCATGGCACCAGAGCAAGGCGGCGTGTGCACGCCTGACCGGTCGGCCGAGATCACCGTTACCGATACCGGCGGCGGATTGCAGCGCCTGCAAATCGGCGTCGCACCCGGCACCACACCGGCTTACGATCCCGGCTGTGACACATTGGCACCACCGCCACCGCCCGGCGGTGCGTTCGATGCCCGGCTCCAGACGACCACCGAGGATGTGTTGGCTGACTACCAGGGCACGCCCGGTACGTGGATCGTTGCGTTTGATGCCGGTACGGGCGCAGACCCGATTAGCCTGGGCTGGGACCCGTCTGCATTGCCCAACAATGCAGACGGCTACTACATCCAGGATCGCCTGACGGGCACGCTGCTGCGCGTGAGCATGGCGGCAGTCAACAGCGTCACGGTGACGCTGCCGTTGAGCGACCTGGAGATCGTCTACGAAGGCCCCACCGCTGTCACGCTGACATCCCTGCAAGCCGCCGGCTTTGCTGCGCCTGGTGCGGCTTTGGTCTGGCAGGTGACGGCGTTGGCCGCGCTGCTGGGCATCACGTTGCTCTTGACACGACGGCGGCGCGAATGGCTTGTGCGGTAACGAAAATCGGCCGAATCAGCTCAGAGTAAATATGAACTGATTCGGCCGAATATCTCTTCATCATCGCCACAAACGTTTCCGTAGCTGTGACAATCGGTAGTTGTTACGCTTCAGGATTGGTGCCTGTCGGATTTCGGAGTGGCCTGACTTCGCCAAAACCTGGCGTCTCACAGCAGCGCTCAAAAGACACGCTGCAGTAAATACCCTAAAACAGCACCACCGCCAACAAGCCAAACCGAACTGACCTTGAAGCGAAACGTCGCCACAGCCGCCAACGCAAAGATCAGCCAGGCCTGCCATGAAATCAGCGTGTCCCGCCCTAAATTGATCGTCACCGCCAGCATCACACCCACCGCCGCCGCATTGATCGCATCCAGAAATGCCCCTGTCCAGACATAATCGCGCATGCGCGGCACAAGCGGGTTCAGAATCAGCACAAAGATAAATGACGGCAAAAAGATCCCCAGCGTCGCCACGATTGCACCCCAGCCACCACCGAGCAAATAGCCGATAAATGTCGCCGTCGTCAGCACCGGCCCCGGCGTGAACTGTCCGATGGCGATGGCATCGAGCAGTTGCGCCTGCGTCAGCCATCCATAGCGACTGACCACATCATCCTGCAAAAATGCCACCAGCACATAGCCGCTGCCGTATAAAACCGATCCGACCTTGAGGAAAAAGAAGAAAATCTGCCACAGCGGCACCTGATCAACTGTGGCTTGCGCGACGGTCGCACTCAGCGGCAAGAAAATCGGCAGCGTTTTGCCGTATTTCGTCTGCAACAGCAGCCACGCCATGCCGACCACGCCTCCCACGAGTAACGCCCACAACACCGGTACACCGAGCAAGGCAGCCAGTGTGACACCTGCGCCGATGAGAGCCAGTTGCCAATTCTTGATCCCTTTGCGCCCCAGACGCCACAATGCACCCAGAATAATCGCAACCACCGCCGGTTTGATGCCTAGCAGCAGCGGCTCGACCTGCGGCAATGTGCCGTAGTTGACGTAGACCCAGGCGAGTATTGTCGTGATCAGCGCCGCCGGAAGGATGAACGACATCCCGGCCAATACCGATCCCCACACGCCACCACGCTCGTAGCCGAGGTGCATGGTCATTTCAGTTGAATTGGGGCCGGGAATGAGGTTGGTTGCGCCGACGAGATCGAGAAAGTGCTGGCGGCTGACCCATTGGCGACGCGTGACGAACTCGTCGTCCATCATGGCGATGTGGGCGGCGGGCCCACCAAACGCAACGAATCCGAGTTTGAGAAAATTGCCGATGATTTCGCGCAGATTGCGCGGTTTGAGTGGGATTGCCACTACGCTATCTTCTGGATGGGGTGAAACAATTTATGGCCCACGTTACATGGAAAATTGCGCTAATGCGTCCATTGCATTGCGTAACGCGGGTACATCCGGCGTCAAAACCAGCTCGATCTTCAACTCTTGCGTCACACCTTGCAGCAGATCGTAGATCATCGGTTGATGCGTATAGACTGCCGCAGGTACGACATTGTGGTGGCTTAAAAACTGCAAAAAGGTTTGTGGAATTTGTGCCCACATATCGATAATAGTCGGTTTGGCTGTAAATAGATTTGCCCCCAGAATGTAGCCGCTCTCGCCTTCCACCATGATGAGATTGAAGGGGGTGTAACCGCGTTGTCCACGGTCACCAATAATTGTGCCCAGCATGATGGAAAAACCGAGTTCAAACTCGTTGCCTACTCTGGGGCAACTATCGATATAGGTGAGCAGGTCGCGATCAATTGTGGTCGTCACCGGCATGGCGACCGGTTCCGGAATCGGCCGAATTTCGTCACGCCACACGATTACGCCCTCTTTGTTTGCTTCGGGAACGCGAAACAGCAGCTTTTCGCCCGGGAATTCCGGTGGATAATCCTCGTCTTCGGCATAGCGATCAGCGACATGGAGCAGTTGTTCGAGAGCGATCTGGAGAAAGCGGGCTTCGGCCGCATTGACATACCACGGCTCATACCCAGGCTTATGGCTGCGGAATTGCGGCCACGCCTGCCGTCCACGAAACTTCAGTCCCAGGCTTTTTATAACCTCGTAATCCCGTTTGGTGATTTCTGAACGATTTTCGAATGATGCTTGCAGTTGGGGAGTCAGCAGCACATCCTCAGCCGTCATCATCGGCCCCAATTCCAGCAACCGGGTGAACCCGCTCAGCCCGTCAGCGCCGATGTAGACGGCGATAGCGAGGTGTTCGCCCAATTGGCCCATCACGCTGACAAATCCCAGTTCACCGGTAGCGGGATGCTCAATGCCAAAGAGATCGACTTCTGTCATCCACTGCCAGGGAGCCAGCTCTTGCACTGCTTTGGCGGCTGCGTACAATGTTTGCCATTGACTTTGCGTCGGTTGATTTGTCGACATTGTTCACTCCTCAGTCGGCTGGATTGTCGATCCGGGCCGGGATTTAGAAAGGCACGTCAGTTTCGTCGGTTAACTCCTGATACCAGGTGGAAAGCCATTCCATGACGGGCGCAAACTGTTTGGCGGGCAAGAGTTTGTAACTGGTTACGCCTTCGCGCCGGTACAGTTCGCCGTAGACACCGCCGTATTCGTTGCGGCCGGAGCGTTTGCTCAGTACCATGCCGACGGCGCGGACGGCTTGGCTGATTTGGGATGCCTGTTCATCACTGACGACACGACTGGGTGCGGCCAGTTGGGTTCCCAGTTGTTCGACGACTGTTTCGAGATCGGCGATGCGCGTTTCGGCCGAATCGATGCGTTGTTCCATTACCCATTGGTGGCGGGCAATTTCAGCCACAGCCATGGCTATTTTGTATGCCTGCGCCGCCGGAGAATCAGCCGACATGATGGCAGTATGCGATGTCAGGCGACCACTGAAAAAAGCCTGGCTCAGCACATCGTAGCATTCCCGCTGGTAGCGGATAAGCGTTTCTTTCAATTCCGGTTTGACGCGGCGGGCACTGATGCCGAAGAGAAACCCGCTAATGTATTTGTCCGGTAGGCACAGCATGGCGCGGCCTTGCGGTGCGCTACCCTGCGCGGTTGTTATAACCGTGCAGGTCACCGATTCGGCCGATAAGACGTCATCGCGCGTGATCCGTTGGCGCTGCCCATCCCAGTTGACGCCCAGTGCATCACAAATCGGTTTCACCGGCACAACTGTACGCCCATCTTCCAGTTTGACGGCTATCAATTCATCGTCATAGAAGACAATCGTTTTCTGTTCCACGACTTGCATCTGTTGTGTCATAGTGCGCCTATTTTACATCAAAGCGTGCAAGCACGGTGTCGCGGAAAGTAGGGATGCCCCTTTCCTCAAGATGACAGTCACGCCTCTATGTTTGCCAACTGCGAATGCCATTATTCAGCGGTGAGGTTTGTCACATTCGGCCGAATCACCCCTGCAAAAAGCGGGCCATGTCTGCAAACGCTACATCTGCCTGTCCCGACAAACCCGCAAGCGACAGAAAACCGTGTATCTGGCGCGGATACATCTTGTAGACAACGGTGTTGCCATATGCCTGCAGCGCCTCGGCATAGATGCGACCCTGATCGAGAATCGCATCAAATTCAGCGGTCATGATCAGCGCCGGTGGCAGGTCGTGCAAGCGCCCCAACAGCGGTGAGCAGCGGGCATCGCGCTTGTCGGCATCACTGTTAAGGTAATGGGTGTAGTACCAATGCATATCTTTCCGGCTGAGCATCGGGGCGTCGGCGTATGTTTCTTCTGACGCATACACCCGGCTCATGTCAGTTGCCGGATAGATCAATACCTGTTGCGCGATTGACGGTCCTCCGGCATCGCGTGCCAACTGGCAGACTACGGCTGCCAGGTTGCCGCCTGCGCTGTCGCCTGCCACGGCGATGTTGTCGGGTATGCCGCCAAACCGGGAACCGTGTTCCGCTACCCAGGCCACGGCATCGACCGCATCGTCGACGGCTGCCGGGAATTTATGCTCCGGTGCCAGCCGGTAATCGACGGCGAAAACAAGCCGTTGCGCTTCATGCGCGATACGCCGACAGTTTTTGTCGTGGCTGTCGAGATTGCCGATAGTCCACCCGCCGCCGTGAAAGTAGACGAGCATGGGTAGTGAGCGATTGGTATTCGGCCGATAGACACGCCCCGCAATAGGCCCGGTACGCCCTACCATCGTAACGTCTTCCACAAACGGCAAAGCGATGGGCTTGCCAAAAAACAAATCCATGAGCGGATTGCGTGCCTGATTGTTGAATGCGCGCGCCTCAGCGACGGTGTAATCGCTCCACGATGTGAATCCGGCCTTGTGCATCATCGCCATGACGACTTTTACTTTCCATTCGGGATCTATCGCATTATCTTTTGTCATGGAGTCAGTATATCACCTCTGTCTTTCACCCTGCCGCCTGCGCCCGTAGTCGCACGATTTCTGAGCGCCACTCGCTTACCAGCACGTCGTTATCCGGATTGTCGCCGTCGCTACGCACACGTCGCTTGCGAAATGCCAGCTCATTTTGCGCCCGAATGATCTGACGTGAGCGCTTTTTATCGGCCTTGTCGAGCCGGTACGTGTGCCAGACGCTGTCGCGCTCGATCAAGCCGTATTCGGTTGGCGTGACAATCGCTTCCGCTTCATCTTGCAGTTCTTCCTTGATGACACCAACTTCCCATTTGCCGCTCAGCCAGAGCAAGAGCAGTGTCAACCCGACAAACGGCAGGAAAATGAGCAGCGCACGCAGTGTCGCGCCGCTCCACGCCAGCCACAACGTGCGCCACACAGCGGACCATGTCGTCGCTGACGGCAGCCTGCTCGCCAATTGGGGCGGTATGCTTTCTACCAGCGTCGGTGGTGTGAGCAGCGCATTGTTGATGGAATGAGCGAGGATTGCCAGCGCCATGCCGCCAATCGGCACAGCGATTTTTTGCCGGCGCTGCGTCAGGCGGCGTGTCCATCCCAGTGCCATGCCAAACATGCCGGAATAGAGTGCGTGGCTGGATAAGCCCAGTAAGACAAAGCGCACGCCAAATTGGTGGGCAAATATCAGTGCCGGTGGTGTGCCCGGTTCTGCGGTAATGGCCGCATTCATCACATAAATGGCCGTTTCCATCCAGGTGAAGCCGGCGCCGACCAGTGCCCCGTAGATGAAGCCGTCGCGCATATTGTCGAATTCGGCGCGTAGTATAAAGAAAAGCAGGATGATGCCGGCTCCTTTTGCCAATTCTTCGACAACGGGGATGGCCAGGGCGGGAACGACGGCGTTGAGGCGTACGGACAGGCCGGTGGCGATCAGGCCGCCCCAGACAAATGCGAGTACGAATAGCCACGCCGCTTCCCGTTCGCGGCGGTCGAGTGCCCAGAGGACGGCCAGTGGAACCAGCGACAACAGTGTCGAGATTGCCAGCGCCTTGCTGAAGATGAGCAGATCGGCCCGGTCAACCCGGCCCAGATCGCTGAAGAGCCAGTAGAGTGCGGTGACAATAATGACGCCCATGCTGCCGAGGGTCAGGATGGCATTGCGCGGTCGTTTGAGGGGTGAGCCGTAGAGAAGTCGGCCGATTTCAGAAGTCGTTGTCACAAGTTATGCAGAGTCTCTAGTCGGTGGGCGTTTGCAGTGTTATTTTACAGTTGTTTCTCTCGTGTTTCTTGTTCAAATGGCGTTGCACGGCTGACCTTATCAGCCTGACACTACCGATGCACGATCGAGCGGGCGTAATAGCGCAGTACCGGCAAATTCTTGTCGACAACACGGTACATGCCGTCTTTCTCCTGTACCAGGCGGCGCAGCGCCAACATGCGCAGCCCCACGCGGATGGTGTAGGCGCGATCAGAACGCGGCACATAGATATGGGCACCACCTGCTTCTAATTGCGCCAGCAACTCGGCGACGGCTGTTTGCAGTTCGGCTTCGTTAAACGCCCGCTCCGGATCACCCATAAACACGGTGGCGACGGCTGCCACCGGCAGCACAGGCAGGACATTGCCGATGGCATTCATCAGTGTGTCGGCCAGGCGTTGTGCTTCTGCAATGCGCTCCGGTCGCGCCATTTGTGTAAAATCGATGTCGTGCGCCTGGGCATAGGCACGCAGCGAAATCGGCGTGCCGACGTTGACCACGGCGTAGCCGTGTCGATACCATTCGCCGCGCAGCCGCAGCCGAATTTGACGCCCCAGAAAACTGATCGTTGTCAGCAGCGCAGCGCGACCGGTCTTGCGCTCGGCATTGGGATCGGTGTCGAGCAGCAGGGTGCGGTCTTCGAGAACGCGGTCATAGTTGACGGCGACCGGGACAAAGATGATGTCACGCGGTCCGTCAACCTTAAATGTGCGCAGCATGTAATCAAGCAACCCTATTTTCGGCCGACGTAAATACCCGTCCCGACTCAGCCCACCCTCAGGAAACATCGCCTGCACCACCCCACCCTCCGTTGCCATTTGCACATAGCGTTCCAGCACGCGCCGGTACAGCTCATTCCCCGATCCGCGCCGCACAAAATAGGCGCCGGTCGCCCGGATCAACTGCTGCAGCGGAAAAATCCGCGCCCACTCGCCAACCGCATAGCTCAACGTCGCGTATTCAGAAGCAACATAGGATAGCAAAATATAATCCATGTTGCTGCGGTGATTCATGACCAGAACAATGCTGTCATCCTGTTTGATGCTGAACAAATTATCGCTGTCGACATAGCCGATACGCACGCGATAGAGCGATTTGGCGACCGTTTTGCTGAGCCAGTTGGCAATGCGAAAGTAGACGTAGGCGTTAAACGCCGGCACGATTTCGTGTGCGTAGCGCGACACTTTTTCCATCGCTACAAAGCGCGGCACCCCTTTCGCTTCGCAGTACGCGTCGACAGCGGCGATGACTTGCGGATCGTATTGCAAGCGGTCGAGCAGCACGCGGCGCTTGGTCAGCTTGAATGCCGGTAATTGTACGGGAAGCCGCTTGTTCATTTCTTCGAGCGCTTGATTGGCTTGCCGCCGGAAAAACCAGCGCAAGCTAGGGAAGAGCAAGCGGTCAAGCAAGGCCCAGAGTGCTAATACAATGCCGGTAAGAAAAAGCCAGAGTGGGAGGGTGACGCGTTTGCGCATGGGTAACTCCGGAGCGATAAACGACAAGATCGGAGGGCGGAAGGATGAAATTGGCAGTGACCGTGCTGCAATGACGATCACGGGTGCTTCTGATGCCCTTCGGCCGATTATGCATAGTGTAGCATACTCAGCCGACGACTTAGCACATCGCATCACGCATAGCGAAAGGCAGCGGCGTTAGCGATAGAAATCGATCCAGTCAGCAGTAAACGCAGTGTACGCGCCGTCGGCAAAATCGGCCGGTAGCCGCACGTCAAAATGACCGTCATGTAGCGGGATCGAGCTGGATTCGGCCGAAACGATCATGATCTCCATCCAATACGCACTGTCAGGATCAATGGGTTGCACTGGCGTTGCGCCGATCTGTACTGATTGCCGGGTTTCATAGGGCGGCAAGCTGGATACAGCAGCCTGCACAACGATGTCCCCGTAGCTGACCGTCAGTTCTTCCAGACCACTCAAAAACAGGCGCAAGCGCACATCATCTGGAAACCATCCTCCTTGTGCCGTGAAGACAGCCCCGCTGATGCCGGATGGGCTGGTGATGTCAAAGGTCACGCGATTGGATTCAGAATGAATGGCGATGCGGTCATCATCACGGCGCAGAACGGCCGTGTAAGTCACGGGGTTGGCAGCGTTTGGGGTTTCGGCAGCACACGCCGTCAGCGCTCCGAGCAAAGCAAGGCTAACGAATACACTCACTAAATGGCGCACTTCTGGCTACGCCTCACAACGCAATCGAATGGTTCGACAATAAAATGAGCAGAAATCAGCACAGTCGCAGCGCACTTGCACCGCGAACCCTGCAGTTTCAATGTGTCAATAAACGAAGTGACCGGATAACACAAGGCAGCCGGTCACTCCAATAAGTTCGTAGAATAGAAGCGTCGGCTCAATACGTCATGACGCGTGGTAATTCCTTCGCCTGCTCAATCCAACCCCGCACCTGTTTCTCTGACGGCATGCTGCGCACCAGGCTCTTCTCTTCATTGACTGACACCATTTTGGCATGCAGATTTGCAGGTACGCGACGCGCCAGATCAGGCACCGTGTCGACGCCGGATGCTTCGAGCAAATCGGCGTATTCCTCGCCAATGCCCTTGACACGAGCCAGATCGGCGCGATTGGCCCATTTGAGGATCAATTTGCCGCTAATATCGGTTTTTTCTGCTACAGAGGCACGTCCTTTGGGTGTCGCACAACTCTCCAGCAATTGCTCAGTGGTGATGATACCGGCATCCATCAGTTTCTGTGCGTAGGTTTCGCCAATTCCTTCAATTTCGGTCAACTTGGTCATGAGTTTCTCCTGAGGGTTTTGTGGTTGTCGTGCAATGGTATGACCAGTACACAGTCAGATTTAGCCCTATTATACAAGAGTTTTTGGACATTTTGCGCATTTTGTTGCTGCCTGTTCCGTACCCGTATTTATCCTGAAAAGAGTTGCCATAATAGAACGCATGGTCTATAATGCGCGAGCGTTTGTTGACCCAACAACGTCGGGCCTGTCAGCGACATGGGGGTGGCGCTGCCATTCATTTTTCGGAAGAAGCAGGGAGTGCGGCTGTGTTCTAAATTAACGCCAGGGATGTGAGGCGAAACATGGCCGGTATGCAACTGGATTATTACCGCGACGATCCTTATTGGGATTATGCGCCGGAAGAGCTGCTGTATGATGATTTTGAGCCACCGTACAAGGATACAGGTGGTTTTGACATTATGCCGGTCGCGCTGTTGCTCGTATGTGTCGTTATCGGTATTGGCTTGTTCGTGCGGTCGCGCAGCGGCGCAGCGGCTACGCGACTTGCCAATCAAGCGGGATCGGTGACGATTCTGGATCAGGGTATTATTTCGGCCGAATCACAATCCCGCCAATCCGCCCCACCAACGACCGCCAGTCCGCCGCTGCAATTGCCGGGCCAACAACTCGCTCCGCCGACGACTCGTGCCAATCCTGCGGAACCGCTTACACTCGATGCCACCGCCTTTGTCGCCCCGTACGACAATTACATTATCACCCAGGGCATGCACGGGTTTTCTTACGGCCACGCCGCCATCGACATTGCTGCGGGTAAAGGCGCGACGATCAAATCATCCATCGCCGGCACAGTCACGGCCAAGTACACTGACGGCGCCGGCAATCCGGTACTCATTATTGAAAATGATGCTTACCGCATTACGCTGCTCCACGGTATTTATACCGTTGCAGTTGGCGACACGGTACAACTCGGCCAACCCATCGGCGAAGAAAGCAATATTGGCAATGTGACGGACATGGCCGGCAATTCCTGTCGCAACCGCGACTGCGGCTACCATACCCATTTGAATGTGTTTGACAAGCGGTTGGGAAAAAACGTAAATCCGGAAGATCTGCTGCGATGACGAAGGTAGTGGTAGAATGGCGTCATGCAAACATTCTACAGTTGGAATGTCAACGGCATTCGCGCAGCGCAGAAAAAAGGGTTTCTCGACTGGTTAGCGGCAGCGCAACCCGCCATTCTCGGCGTGCAGGAGACGAAAGCCCATCCCAAGCAGCTTAACGAGGCGCTGCTTGCGCCGCCCGGATATCATACTTACTGGGCTTCGGCCGAAAAACGCGGTTACAGCGGCGTCGCTCTCTTCAGCAAAACGAAACCGGTCTCCGTCCAGATTGGTCTGGGTATCGATCAATTTGACCGCGAAGGACGCACCATTGTCGCCGATTACGGCGACTTTGTCTTTATTACCGCCTACTTCCCCAACGGTAGCCGCGATCACAGCCGCGTTCCCTACAAAATGCAGTACAAAGCTGATTTTCTGGCGTTTTGCAATGCGCTGCGCGAGGAAGGCAGAGCGGTGATTTTTTGTGGTGATGTCAATACGGCCCATCGGCCGATTGATCTCGCTCGGCCGAAGCAAAATCAACAAACCACCGGCTTTTTGCCTGAAGAACGTGTTTGGCTTGACGACATCACGGCACAGGGATACGTCGATACCTTCCGCCATCTCTACCCGGAGCAGGAAGGGGCGTATTCGTGGTGGAGTTACATCGGAGGCGCACGCTCGCGCAATGTCGGCTGGCGACTGGATTACTTCTTCACCACACCTGATTTAGCACCGCGCATTGCAGACGCTGCCATTCATGCCGATGTGCTCGGCTCCGACCATTGCCCGGTCAGTTTGACGCTGGCACCACATTAACCGGCATCTCTATGAAAGCAAAACATTGGATAGCCCTTTTCTCGATGTCCTTTGCCGGAGAGTTGGCATGGGGCATACAGACCCAGATTTTCAACCTGTTTCTGTTCAACGAAATTGTGCCGCGCCCGTTACCGGTCAGCTTGATGGTCGCGTCCGGTGCCGTAGTGGCAACGTTGACGGCGATTTTCATGGGTGCATGGTCTGACCAAATCGGCCGACGTAAACCATTCATCCTGGCCGGCTACACGTTGTGGGGCGTGACGGTGATGCTTTTTCCGGCGACGCGCTTCATCACTGTCGTTGGGCTGGCTGTGGCCGTCATCTTGCTGCTCAATGCGCTGGTCTCGTTCTTTCGCGCCACGGCATACGAGGCATCGTACAATGCCTACCTCACTGACATCACCACACTGGAGAACCGCGGTACGGCGCAAGGTGTTGCCAGTTTGGGGCTGTGGGTGGCGATGGTCGTTACATTCGGCGGGCTGGGCCTGATCGACGCAACTGGCTGGCAGATTTTCTTCTTCATCGTCGGAGCACTCGTCATCATTATGGGCGATCTTGGCGGTGTGATTGTTGAAGATTCGGGCGTGCCGACCGATGCCGATATTGGTGTGTTCAAGCGTGTGCGCCACACGTTTCGGCCGAATTTTCTGCGCCGGCAAAAGAATTTCTTCCTGATCCTGCTGGCAATGGGCCTGTTCATGATGTCGTTCAACATCTTTTTCCCGTTCATTCTGATCTACCTGCAACACTTTTTGGAGCTGCCGGTTGCCAATGTCGAATTGCTGGTGCTGGTCAGTATTACCGTCGGCGGGATTGTATTTGCGATTCCGGCGGGCATCCTGAGTGACAAAATCGGCCGAAAGAAAGTTGCCATTGCTGCGATCCTGATCGAATCCATCTTCGTTATCTTGTTTGCATTCTCGCCGCAGATTGCCGACGCATTGCCCGTCTTCAGCGACCAGGCAGTGACCAATCTCACCATCTGGTCCGGCGCTTTCGCTATCTTCTGGCTCGGCGCCCAAACAGCGTGGATGGTTGCCAGCTACGCCTGGAGCAAAGATTGGTATCCCGAAGAAAAGCGCGCCGAATTCTCCGGCTACACGACCATTTTTCAGATTGGTGTCGGCGGTGGACTGGGCGCCTTGCTCGGTGGCATCATCGCCAATGCCAGTGGCACTCCGGGCATCGTAGACGGTCAGCAGGCCATTATCCCGTCACCGACCGTTTTCATCGCGTCCGGCATCATTGTCTTGATAACGTTAATTCCCGTCTATCTCGCGCAGGAAAAGACCGCATAGCCGAGATTTGACGGGTTTGCAGGCAGGCTTATACAGTTCACGCGTTTCGTGTGCGGCAGGCCATACGCCCCAGACCACCCCACCCCGCTTGCTGGTGCTGCACAGCCCGTATGGTACAATTTCGCGATCACAGCTATTTTGATCAGAGTCACCACCGAATAAGCCGCTCAAATTCTCTCAGTCGGCACTGGGAAACGCACATGGCAGACATCTCCGTACCCATTAACGAACAACAAGCCGAAGCAAAAGCAAAACGTGGCCGCATCAAGACAATGTTGGCACTGTCGGTCGGTTATTTTATCGATCAGGGTGAAGGACAGGCGATGTCGGTGTTGTTTCCGACATTGCAGGCTTTGTGGGGACTGAGTTATACGCAGTTGGGCATTATCGGCACGATTCGCAACCTGCTGCAGTCGATTACTGCGCCTGTCTGGGGGTACGCTGCTGACCGCTTTCCACGCAAGAATGTGATCGTGTTTGGTACCGGCATTTGGGGCATCTGGACGCTGGCTTGCGGTTTCAGTCAGAATTATCAGCAGTTGCTGGTGCTGCGGGCCATATCGGGTATTGGTCTCGGTTGTCTGATGCCGGCGACATTTTCGCTGATCGCTGACACCTACCCGCCGCATAAACGCGGTCGGGCGTTGGGTACACTGGAAGGATTGGGTGTGCTCGGCATTGTTGTGTTTACAATTGGATTGGGCTTGCTGGCGACGCCGGATTTGTGGCGCTGGGGTTTTTTTATCCTTGGCGCGCTCAGTGTGATTTCCGGTCTGTTGGTGTGGTTTCTCGTTGATGAACCGGTACGCGGTTCGGCCGAACCGGAACTCAAAGGCAAAATAACCGAAGAGGCAGCATCCTCCTATGGCGTCAAACTATCCCACATCCCCGGCATGCTGCGTATTCCTACAATCTGGGTTGCCATCGCACAGGGATTGGCCGGTGCTATGCCGTGGATCGTGTTGGGCTTGTTCATGATCACGTGGTTGGTCAACGAACGCAATATGTCCGAAGGAACGGCGACCATCGCCTTTGCCGCCATCGTCATCGGCACCGCCATTTCCAATGTACTCGGTGGCTTTCTTGGCGACTGGGCCGATGTGCGCAGTCCCAAATACGGGCGTGCTGCTGTCGGTCAGGTATCGATCATCATCGGCATTCCCCTAACCTATATCCTGTTCACCCAAACGGCTGATTGGCCGTTTAGCGCTCTGGTCGTGCTCGCTTTTGTGACGGCGCTGTTTATCAGTTGGGCGGGCAAAGGCGCCAAAGAACCGATGGTTCAGGCTGTCACACCGCCGGAGTTACGGGCGTCGGCATTCGCGTTCATCGTTCTCATTGAGAATGGATTCACCGCACTGGCGGCACTGGCAGCCGGTTCACTGGCGGACCGTATCGGCCTGACTGCGGCCATGGTGTGGATGATTCCCGTACCCTGGATCGTGTGTGCGGCCATCTTCACCCTGTTCTACTGGACATATCCGCGCGATTCGGCCAGGATGCACGCAGAAATGGCGCGCCGCGCACAAGAACTGGATGCCGAAAGCTGATAGCTCATGGCAGAAGACGCTTCACTTTCCGCCCATCCCTTTGTAACGGCACCGCATCACACCATTTTGGCTTTGTCGATTCCCGTCTTTTTCTCGCTGGTCGCCGAGCCGCTGACCGGCTTGATTGATACTGGCTATATCGCCCAACTCGGCGTCGTGCCCTTGGCAGCATTGGGTGTCGGCACGGCAGCGCTCTCCAGCATCTTCTGGGTTTTTAACTTTCTCGGTATCGGCACGCAAACGGAAGTGGCGCAGGCAGCGGGAAAACACAATCAGCCACGCGCCGTGCGCATGACATCGCTGGCCCTGGTGATCAGCATGTTGTCCGGGCTTTTTTTGCTGCTGCTGGGCTGGCCATTAACGCCGTGGATTGCCGGACTTCTGGGCGCTGCGCCTGACACAGTAGGCGGATCTGATCTGCTTGCTCAAGCCACCCTTTATATGCGTATCCGGCTTTGCAGTGCACCGGCTATTTTGCTCACTTTGGTGGCGTTTGGCGCGCTGCGCGGTATGCAGGACATGCGCACGCCGTTGTGGATTGCGCTGCTGATCAATGCGATCAATATCGTTGTCGATCCGCTGCTCATCTATGGCATCGGGCCATTTTCGGAGATGGGTATTGCGGGAGCGGCGTGGGCCAGTGTGGTAGCGTATTGGATTGGGGCGGTTGTTGCGCTGGTGGCTATCGGCCGAAAATTGGGTTTCACACGCCAATTCGACCCGCGCGAACTCACCCGTCTGTTTGTTATTGGCGGCAATCTGTTTATCCGCACCGGTTTGCTAACCCTCTTCCTGCTGCTGACGACACGCCTTGCCACCCAAATCGGCGCTGAAAGCGGTGCAGCGCATCAAGCGATTCGTCAGGTTTGGCTGTTTACGGCGCTCGGCCTTGACGCGCTTGCCGTCACCGCACAAAGCCTCATCGGTTACTTCGAAGGTGCCAACTGGGTCAGCCAGATGAAGCGCGTCGCTGCGCTGTGCTGTGGCTGGGGCGTCGGTCTGGGTGTCGCGCTGAGCTTATTGATGCTGGTCGCCACAGAACCGATCAGCGCATGGCTGGTGCCGGATGCCGCGCTGCCGTTGTTTGGCGCGGCGTGGTTCGTCGCGATTGTGGTGCAGCCGGTCAATGCATTGGCGTTTGTTACCGACGGCGTTCATTGGGGAACAGGTGACTTCGCTTTCCTGCGCAATGTGATGATCATTGCTACCGGCATTGGCGCATTTTTGTTGTCCACTATCGATCAGGCCAACCCTGATGCGCTGCTGTGGGTGTGGGCTGTTACCGGTATCTGGATCGCGATTCGGGCTGCGTTTGGGGTGGCTCGTGTCTGGCCGGGAATCGGCCGAACGCCTTTCAAACAACCCGACGCTGTCACGGTGGCATAGCGCTATATTTCAGCATGAGAGGCAGTGACTCAAGCCCGGTCCCGGATCCTCTTGCCCTTTACGTTCAACCGATTATGCGTTAAAACTCTTTGCAGAGGTGAACAATGAAACTCGATCTACGCACACGACAAGTCGGCCCGTGGGGAATGAATACCTACGCCCTCGTCTGTCTTGAAACCGGCGAAAGCATCTTGTTCGATCCCGGTGCCGACCCGGAAATCCTGGAGGCAATGCTGGTAGGTAGCACGCCTGTGGCCATTGCCCTCACCCACACACATTACGACCACATCGGCGCACTTGATGAGATGCGACAGCGGCTCGGTGTCCCGTTGCTGGCGCATCCCGGCCCCCATGCCGGCGGTATGGAACTCGATGCTGACCGCTGGCTGGAAGATGGCGATACCGTTGCGGTCGGCAATCACACGCTGCACGTCCGTTACGCGCCGGGACATATCGGCGATCAGATTTGCTTCATCATTGCCAATGACAACCGCGTCATCGTCGGCGACACGATTTTTGCCAACGGCCCCGGTAAGACGTGGAATAACGACCAATTTCAGATGACACTGGAGACATTGCGCACTGTCGTGTTGTCGTGGCCGGATGATACTATTTGCTATCCAGGGCATGGTCCTGCATTCCGCCTTGGCGATTCGCGTGCTGCCATCGAGGCGTTTCTCGCCAAAGATCACGGTGATTTCTACGGTGATGCTGAGTGGGATATGTAGACAGTTTATCGGTTGGGTGGTCTGTTGATAGGGTTTTCGATAATCGGAACAACCACTCAGCTAACCTGACTATCCAACTATGAATACAAAAACAATTCCAACTGCACAGGGTGCGCCCATTGTCGGCCTTACATCGGATATGATCGCCAATGCACCTGAATTTCTGCTGAGCATGGCGGATGAGTACGGCGAAATCGTCCAATTCAAGATGTTCGGCAAGCGTTTTGTCCTTGTTTCGGCGCCGGACTTGATCCGTGATGTGTTGGTGACGCAGTACGAAAATTTCCCCAAATCAGACCGCGATGCGCAGATTATCGGCCGATTCCTGGGTAAAGGTCTCGTCGCCAACAACGACATTCCCTTCCATAAAACTCAGCGTAAATTGATGCAGCCCGCCTTTCATGTGCGCCGCATCAACGCCTATGCTGATGTGATGGCCGATTATACCCGGCGCGTCATGACGGATTGGCAGGACAGCGCAGTGTATGACATGGCAGAAGCGATGATGTCATTGACCATGTTCATCGTCTCCAAGACCCTATACAACGCCGATATGGAGACGATGGCTGAGCAAGCGCACGTAATCGGCAACGCTATTGCAGTGATGCAAACTGCCTCAAACGACGATTATCAAGGCTTGGTTCTGTGGCCGGAATGGCTGCCGACGTCGCGCAACCGACGGCGCAGGGCAGCCCGTGACGTACTGTACGATGTGATCGACCGCTTGATCGCCGAGCGCCGCGCTTCCGGCACGATTGAGGATACGGGCGATCTGCTCTCAATGTTGCTGCTGGCTGAATACGATGACGGCACACATATGCCTGACCAGCAGGTGCGCGATGAATTGGTGACGCTGTTTGCTGCCGGCCATGAGACGACATCGAATGCATTGACCTGGACATGGTATCTCCTCTCGCAAAATCGCGATGTCGAGGCGCAATTGCATGCTGAACTGGATACCGTTCTGGGCGGTCGTTCGCCGAAGCTGGAAGATTTGCCGGCTTTACCATTCACATTGCAAACGATTAAAGAAGCGCTGCGGCTGTATCCGCCGGCCTGGCTGCTTAATGGGCGTTACGCGATTGCCGATACAGCGGTCGGTGATTACATCATCCCCAAGGGCAGTACGATCTTTATTGCGCCGTACGCGCAGCATCGGCTGCCGCGCTATTGGGATAATCCGGAGCAGTTTGATCCTACCCGTTTTGCGCCGGAGCGCGAAAAGGCGCTGTCGCGCTATGTGTACATGCCGTTTGGCGGTGGCCCGCGTATCTGCATCGGCAACTCGTTTGCGCTGATGGAAGCGCATCTCATTGTAGCGACCATCGCACAGCGGCTGCGCTTCGAATTGGTGCCGGAGCAGATGATTGAACTCAATCCACAAATCACGTTGTCGAATAAAACGGGGATGCATATGCGGGTTGTGGAGCGGGTTGTTTCGGCCGAAACTACACAGCGTGACGTGTCATCCATACCAAGCACATAGAAAAACCGATTGTCTCGAATCATATGACTTCCCAAAAACGCAAATACGAACTCTATACCCACGATTTCAAAGCCGATCCGTACGACACCTTTGCTGCAATGCGGCGCGACGATCCTGTATTGCAGCAACCGGGGATGGATGGACAAACAATGCTCTGGTTTGCCACGCGTTACGCCGATGTCGAACGCATTCTGCGCGACGACAAGGTGTTTGCCCGTGATCTGCGCCGCCATATCCACAGCTTCGATCCGCCAGACTCACAGATCGATCAGATGCTCAACAACCACATGCTCAACAAAGATGGTGATGACCATCGCCGTTTGCGCAATCTGGTAAGCAAAGCTTTTACGCCGGCGCGTGTACGCGCACTGCGCCCGCGTATCCAGGCAATTGCCGACGAATTGATCGATAGTGTAGCCGGGCAAAATCAGATGGATTTGATGGCCGACTATGCGTTTCACCTGCCGACCATTGTCATTTTGGAGATGTTGGGCATTCCAATTGCCGATAGAGACCGCTTCAAAAAGTGGTCGAACACCATCATCATGCCCTTTACTGCCGAGGATGACCTCGAACAATTTATCAGCGAGATGCAGGCGTTTCTGATGTATCTGCATGCCTTGTTCGCCGCACGCCGCGCTGATCCGGGTGACGATTTGACCTCGGCTCTCATCCATGCTGAAGAAGACGGCGACCGGCTCAGTGAGCAGGAATTGTTCAGCATGATGATGTTGTTGATCGTTGCCGGGCACGAAACGACAGTGAGCCTGATCGGCAATGCGATGGTGGCGCTGTGGCGCAATCCAGACCAACTTGCGCTATTGCAGGCCAATCCCGAGTTGATGCCTACCGCAGTAGAGGAGTTCTTGCGCTACGATGGATCCGTCGAGCGGGCGTTCAATCGCTTTGTACTTGAAGATGTTGAATTGGGCGGGCAAATTGTGCCGCAGGGCGCGATGATTATCCCGATTCTGGCGTCGGCGAGTCGTGACGAAGCTGTTTTTGAGAATCCGGAAGCACTTGACGTGACGCGTACACCCAATCCGCATATGGGATTTGGCAAGGGGGTGCATTACTGTGTGGGTGCACCACTGGCTCGGATAGAGGCGGAAATTGCGCTGAATACGCTGCTGCACCGACTGCCGAACATACGCCCGGCCAGTGCGCTCACTACGCTACGCTATAGACTCACTCCCGGCTTTCGCAGCCTGGAAGCGCTGCCTGTCATATGGTAGTCGCACTCCACAGGTGCAGCGCTCGCAGAGTATAGTCTGTGGGCTTTTTTCGGCCGAATCCGTCTGATTTGAGTCAGGCAGCTAACCGGTTGAGATGAAAGTGTGGCAGTCTTCTTGAAAACAGTCCCCTCCTTTTCAATTTAGCACACCCGTCGCATACTTGGATAGCCACGAGCTTTTTCGCGCAAACAGGAAACTCAGCATGCGTACAGCTATCTTCTCCAGAAAATCAGTCGGCACTGATACAAAAAAATTCAGCACCTTTGAAGGCGTCTTTTTACCCACCCTGTTGACTATCCTTGGCGCAGTCATGTATTTGCGTACGGGCTGGGTAGTTGGCGAAGCCGGCCTGATTGGTGCCTGGCTTATCATTGGTCTGGCAAATATGATTACTATTTGCACCGGCCTTTCCATTTCCACCATTGCGACCAATATTCGCGTGGGCGCGGGCGGCTCGTTTTCCATCATTTCGCAATCGCTCGGATTAGAAGTTGGCGGCAGCGTCAATTTGCCCTTCTATTTTGCACAGGCAATTTCTGTCGCATTCTACATCTTTGCTTTCAGCGAAGGCTGGCTCTCCATATTTCCGACCCATTCACAGGCTGTCATTGTGCTGGTAGCATATGCGGCTTGTTTTTCAATCGCCTTTATCAGCGTCGGCCTGGCCGCCCAAATCCGTTACCCGATCCTGTTTATCATTTCCTTTTCGCTCTTTTCCATATTGCTGGGCGCGTTTCCTCGTTTCGGACATCCTGGGGCCGTTTACACACCGCAGTTATTCGGTGATTTTCCAGACAGCAGCTTCTGGATGGTATTTGCAGTGTTTTTTCCTGCTGTGACGGGGATTTTGGCGGGTGTCAATCTGTCGGGTACATTGCAGAATCCGCGAAAAAGCATTCCATCGGGTACGATGGCCGCTGTCATCATCAGCTTTATAGTCTATTTGTCTCTGGCCTACTGGTCTTCGCGTGTCGCTGCACCGGAAGAACTGCAAACCAATTACACCATCATGGTTGATAAAGCCGCCTGGGGCTGGGCGGTGCAGGCAGGCATTTTGGCAGCTACATTTTCCGCAGCATTGAATTCACTGGTCGGTGCACCACGCGTGTTGCAAGCGATGGCCGCTCACAAAGTTGTACCGTTTGGTAACACATTGGCACGGGAAACGGAAAAAGGTGAGCCCCGCCCCGCCATGTATGTTACAGGAGCCATCGGCATTGGTACGCTGTTGTTTGGGTTAGCCGGGGAAGGACTTAATCAAATTGCACCACTAATGACCATGTTTTTTTTGATCACATACGCCATTCTCAATGGCGAAGTGATGTTGGAACAAGCGTTGCAGCTCACCAGCTTTCGACCGTTGTTTCAAATTCCGCGTTTGGTTCCCCTGATCGGATTTGTGGGAGCTGTATTCGTCATGTTTTTAATCAATCCCGTGTTCAGCATTGTCTCGATCATCGTCATTGTTGTGTTGTATGAATATCTTTCGTTGCAGCGATTGACTTCGCCATGGACAGATGTGCGCAGCGGTATGTTTGTGACAATGGCAGAATGGGCCGCCAAGCGTGTTTTACAAATGCCGACCGGACAAGATAGAGCCTGGAAACCCAGTTTGCTTGTGCCCGTGGAATCTGCGACCGCGTTGCGTCACAATTATCGTTTTCTGGAGGCGATTACCAAACCCAATGGCTCGCTGCACATTTACGGCTGTTATCGGGAGGATAATCTGGGTGAAATTGAGGCGATCCGGAATTACGAAAGGGCTTTTGCCAATGATGGCATCTTTGCGCGGGTGGCTTTGCTGGAAAGCAGCAGTTTCAATCAAACAATGCGTACAGCGATGGAAGTGTCGTCCAGTACATTTTTTCGGCCGAATACCCTTTTCTATTCCTTGCAGGACGACAGCGATGATGATGCCCTGCAATATCTTCTCAATCATGCCAGCCAGAACAATATCGGGATGCTGCTCTATGCCGACAATCCTCAGGCCGGACTGGGGCGGGAACAAATCATCAATGTATGGTTGCGGGAACAAAGCCCCAACTGGCAGGTTGGATTGCGTTTGCCCAATCTGGATTTGACCTTGCTACTCGCTTATCAACTAGCCAGAAATTGGCAGGGAACGATCAACTTGATCACAGTCGTGGCACAGGAATCGAACCGGGAAAGTGCGGAAAGTTATCTGGCACAGCTGATGGATTGGGGCCGTATGCCCAAAGGGACGCAGATCGTCGTCGGAGTGGGTGATTTTGATCGGTTTCTGGATTCAGCTCCGGATGCTGATTTGAATATGTTTGGTTTGCAGATGCATGTCAATGTCGCGTTGATGCGACATCTCCTTGCCGCGACGGGAACAACGTGTGTGTTTATCAGGGATTCGGGAACAGAGAGTGCGCTGGTATGAAGCTGCATCAAAAAAGCCCACAGACGCGCAGCTGCGGGCTTTTTCGGCCGAAAAACCCAGCCTAAACTGCTTGCTCTGCCACCGAACCGGTTGGTTCCAATCGTGCTAACCCAATGCGTACCGTGCGCCACAACTGCATAACGATCGGTACCATTGCCATTACCCAGAGCAAATAGGCGCTGCTGTACAACACGTTGCGCCACGGCGCTATAAAAATACTCGCCCACAACAAAATGCTGCCAAGATTGACCAGAATCAGGCTGAGCCAGGTGCCGCCTAATTGTGGGTTGTCGTCCGGCATGAGGGTTCGGCCGAAAAGATAAGGCAAAACCGCAAAGCCAAACTGCAGCATCCAGCCGTAGATCAGCGCCTGCGGTGCAAATGCTTCAATGTCGGCACCTGGTACGCCGCCCACCTCAAACAGAACGACTGGGGCCATCAGCACCGGTGCCAGAATCCAGAAGTACGACAATATGATGTGCCACATTCCTACACTGATCGCTGCTTTGTCGGCCCACAGCGGCTTGATCACATTGATCAGCAGCAGAATCGTTGCGGTCAAGTGCAGCAGCAAGCCGGGGACGAGCAGATAGGTGTTTGCCAGCCACGGACCAAAAACCAGGCCAAATGCACCGAGCACCATCATCCAGAAGATCGGTGTGATCGTTTTGGGATAGGCCAGTGCTTTCTTTGTCCACTCCGGATACATATCAACCAGCAAACCAGCGAAGACCAACGACATCAGCCCCCAGCTATTGGCATGAATATGAACTTCTTTGACGTTGCCCAGGATTCCCAAAGGTGTCGACCATCCTGTCCACAAACCGGTGCCGATGACAATGCCCAGCAGGAAATAAACCAGTCCGGCGATGTAAAATTTGCTACCTGCGTATGCCTTATTATGCCCTACCCCACCCTTTGCGATGGCTGTACGCATTCGACTGATCTGGATCAATAGCAAGGTAGTAGCGGTAAAGACGAGCGTGCCACCTACGATGATTGGCAGGGCGTTCATCAGGGGAATGCCAACCAGCAGTGTCAAAATACCGGCGTTGAGCGTCAGCCATATGTCCCAGCGGGTGGCGGGACGCGGCAGGCGATTGCGAATCGCCGTCAAATACGGCAAGCCGCCGAACAGCATTTGTGTCAATGCGCCCAGCGTAATCAAGTGTACGCGCAACCAGGCGACGCCGCTGAACCAGGGCAGGATTTGCAATTGTGTCAGCGATGCGCCGAGCGCCATCAGTACGGCGAGCACAATGTACAGGGATGCCATCAAAATGTAAGGAATCATAAGGTGTTTTCTCCGGTGAATCCATAGTGTTTATACTGGAGAAAGTGTATGCAAGGCGCTGTAATGTGTCGGCGACTTTTGTCGGATTCAGGCAGATTGGTATGGTACAAGCCGATCGAGTTCGCACGCTTGCAAGGTAAGGTGTACGGTTTTGGCGGATATGGTGCTGATTTGATCGATGGGGACGAGCCGATAATCGGCCGAAACAGGGAGTTGGCAGAGCAGCAGATGCGTCACGTTGCCATTTTGATTTTGTACAAGGGCCGCAACCATGCCACACACGTGGCCATCGTTTGCTATAAACTGCATCCCGCGTTGTGCTGTCGCCATCGCGCCACCCGCCAGTTGCAGCACCCCATCGACCATCAAATGCTGGGATGGCAGGCTTTCACAAGCAGCACGGGAACACAAAACCTGCTTGTCATTCACTGATGCGCTTCTCCACCTGTTACTAAGCCCGTACAATTAACACCAGCAGGCTAACAGACCTGTGCGTAGTTTGCGCCGACTTAAGTCGGTTTTGTGGAAAGATTACTGCTCGGCAATGGCGATCAGTGCGTCGCGATCGAGAATGTAGATCGCGTGGCGCTGTACCCTGATCAAGCCATCGCTTTCCAGTTGGCGCAGTGCCCGCTGTACAACATCGGGAACCGTGCCCAGACGAGCAGCCAATTCTGCCTGTGTATACCAGCGGGGTCGATGCAGCACATCATCGACAGCTTCGGTCAGCAGCAGGCTCGCCAATCGGCCTGTTACAGGACGCAAAGACAAGTCGGCGACGAGTGAAACAAGGTATATCAGGCGCGTCGCCAATTTTGCAATGATGTGTTCGGCCATGTCTGGGTATTCGTGCAGCAGATGTTGTACCGCTGTTTTGTGTATGAACCAGACACCTGCTGGTTCGAGCGCGATGGCCGTCGCCGGATTGGGCAAACTTGCCAGGACACCGATTTCGTTGAAAGTTTCACCGGGTTCGACGAAACGCAGTACCTGTTCGCGTCCGCCCTGTGACACTTTGGAAACTTTGACCCACCCGTGCTGCAAGTAAAACAAGCCGGCTTGCGTGTCGCCTTCAAGCATGATCACTTCACCGGCCGTGTATTCGCGCCAGACGGCATGTTGCGCCAGCGTTTGCAAGTAGATTTCGTCCAATCCGGCGAAGAATGGATTGCTTTGCAAATGGGTTATGAGTTCAGATGAATTGGGGAGCGGCATGGCGCAATTGTACTGTATCTGGCGGATGTTCAGAAACGACTTTTCAATTCCGCAATGGTGACTTGCCGGCTATCGGGTATTGAATGATCAAAGCGGTGACTATCTCAGGATCGGTATGCGAGTCGTCTTCTGCACTACTGGACTGTTTTGTCCGACAAGAATTGTGTCATTGTTTGAAAACTGTCACAACCTGGTCACAACTATCCGCTATTCTGTGTGTAGCAAACAAATGAGTGCGACAAGGAGTTAAACGATGGGTATATTTTACGGTGAATTTACTTCGTTCGGTTGGTTGGCTGGCCTCGACACGGCACTCTGGGCCTCTTATCTGGCAGCTTATCTCAGCCGAGATGCTTTGCCGCCGATAGATGGCGCATCTGTATTGCAGCGGACGGACTCTCAAAGTCGGCCGATACATCAGGATTCTATCTACGCAGCACCACCAACCGGACAGCCATTTTTCGGCTAGTTATAATACGGAGCTATCATGACTCAGCAACACAATACACACGCCATTGTCATTGGCGGCAGCTTGGCCGGTCTATGGACCGCACGGGTATTGTCTGACCATTTTGACAGGGTCACCATATTGGAACGCGATCAATTTCCTGAGGGCGCAGCACATCGCCCCGGCACACCGCAGGATAAGCACATTCACATTCTACTCGAGCGCGGCGCAACCATCATGAACAAACTCTTTCCCGGTATTGGTGAGGAGCTGCTCGCTGCAGGCGCAAGCCATATTGATCTCACGCTGGAAGCACGCACCAAGATGCGTGGACATTGGATGCCCCGCTTTGCCAGTGGCCGCAAATCGTATGCTTGCAGTCGCATTTTGCTCGAATCAATGATTCGTAGCCGCGTTGCCGGGTTGCCCAACGTCATGTTGCGTGGCGGTGCTCGTGTGCAAGGTTTGGTTACACAAGGGGAACGAATCATCGGTGTGCGCGTTCGTTGGCGGGAAGATGGTGAGGAACACTTTGAATCGGCCGATTTTGTGGTCGATGCATCCGGGCGCGGATCCAAAACCCCGCACTGGTTGGCCGCATTGGGCTACGCGCAACCCGAAGAAACCGTCATTGACGCCAGGCTCGGCTATGCCAGCCGCCACTATCGTGCGCCACAGGGCACTTCATTCGACTGGCACACACTGGGCGTCGGCCAATATGCGCCTGATCAGACGCGTGCTGGTCTCATTTTTACCGCCGAAGACGGCCATTGGATGGTACTGCTGGCCGGTATCATGGGCGATTATCCACCGACCGAGCCGGACGCTTTCAATGCCTTTGCCAAAGAGATCGATCCGAAATTCTACGCAGCACTGCAATCGGCCGAACCGATCAGCAATATTGTCGGCTACCGGCGCACCGAAAACCGCTGGCGCCATTATGAGCGCCTGGAGCGCTGGCCCGACCGCTTCGTCGTTATTGGTGACGCCACCTGCGGCTTCAACCCCATTTACGGGCAGGGTATGACTGTGGCGGCCATAGCGGCTGAAGCGCTAGACAAAGCATTCCGCCGTGCTAGGGGGCGTATTGACGGTGTCGGCCAACGCTACCAAAATGATTATGCCAAGGTTGCTGATCCGGCCTGGCTGCTTTCAGCCAGTACTGATCTTGAATGGTTGGGACAGAGTTCGGCAACGAAACCGGCTGAACGATTTGCCGGTTGGTATATGCCCAAGCTGTTGGATACGGTTGTATTTGACCGCACGGTTCATCTGGCGTTTATCGGCGTAATCAACCTGTCAGAGCCGGTGACGAGTTTGTTCCGCCCCACAATCGTGGCACGCGTACTGCGCCATTGGTGGCAGACGCGCAAGCAGCAGGATTCGGCCGAAATGACTTCCGCATCTGTCCCGCTCCATGCCTGATATAGTGAAGTGACTTACGGCCTGGGCAGCGTGTGATCTGTCGCTTCGGCCGAAAGTGGCAAATCAACCTGTATCGCCGGTTACAAGGCCAATCGCGACTGGCAATGGTACCTCCAGGAAAAGTGGGAAGCCCCCTGTCTTTCATTGTCCTGTTCCGACAGGTATCATTCTCATTACGATAACCGGGAGATAGTGAAATGAAAAAAGCGGTCATGTGGTTGTTTTTGGTCTTTGCCCTGCTGACGTTTGCCGCTGTCCGTGTTTTGACTGCGACAATGACCAGTGAAAATATCCAATACCTGCCTGTCACCGTGGCCAATTACGATGCTACCGTGGGGGTAAGCCTGTTGTCCAATACAATAATCGATCCCGCTGCACGCGGTGTCATTACCTATGACACATTTGTCAACGCAGCATCGTATCAGCAAGATGGCGTGATGAGCTATGCCGGCTATCAATATCTAGCCTGGTATCACGATGATCTGCACGCTCGTATCGCGCGCCGCGCATTACCCAGTGGTGCTTGGGAGATTGTCGAGTTGGATTACCAACTCATTGCGGATGATTCGCATAACTCCATTTCTCTGGGCATATCACCGGTAGATGGGCGTATTCACATCGCGTATGCGACCCATTCGGCGTCGGTGCGCAGTACGCGATCTGCGCCTGGGGTCGCAACCAATCCTGCAGCGTATAGCTGGACTTCAGATTTGTTTGAACCAACGCTGACAGATTTCCCCGGCGCAACTATCACACCGAATTTCACTTACCCCCGTTTTGAACGTCTTGGCGACTTGTTGTTAATGACATGGCGCAACGGCGGCTCAGGTAGCGGTGAAATAGAGATGCTTGTGTATAACGATGATGGAACGTGGTCTAATCGAGGTGCTTTTACGAGCAAATCCGGCGTGTTCTCAGCTAATGGCGGTGTCAGCGATTCGCGCAATGCGTATCTTAACGGTGTCACCGCCGATGCGTTTGGCCGCTTGCATATTTCCTGGGTGTGGCGTGAATATGATCGGAGCGTGGCTTGTGCTGAAAATGCTGTGACCAATCACGATCTGGGCTACGCGTATAGCGATGATGGTGGGATGACGTGGCAAAATTCAGCAGGTGCGATTATCGGCCGAACCGGGACTGGCGATATGATTGGTTTGGGCGATGAACATCTTGTAGCTGAAATCTCGATCAACGCCGCTCTGATCAATCAGGAAACACAACGCATTGATAGCGAAGGGCGTTTCCATACGGTTGTCAGCTATGTGCCTGAACCGTATTGGGACGATGGCTGTGTCTCCGATTTTACAGCCGGGCGTGTGGCGCATGCGATGCCGGTACATTTCTGGCGTGACATAGATGGTGTGTGGCATTCCAAGCAAATACCCTTTTTGCAGGGGGATGTCGGACGCGCTAAAGTGGTATTTGACAGTCAGGACAATGTCTATGTCGTACTGCCTGATCTGCGCATTGTAGCGGCGTCCGCTGCAATGCAATGGCAAGATTGGCGATTGGTTTATGACGCTGCTGCTATTTCGATTGACGGTGAGGTTATCATCGACAGCCAACGCGCCGCTGCTGTAAATATTCTGTCAGTCATCTACCAGGAAGCCAACGATGGCGTGTCGGCGTCTGCGCTGTGGATAGCCGATTTCCAACTCGGAACACTGCGCTAAGTACCACATTCCGTTAGCGCTTACATGCTTTTTACTTGCGCTAAAAAGCGTGTATTACTAGATTTTACTTACTCTTCTTGGTATGAACACGCGTTCGATCCTTGTCTCGATTCCGGCTTACTCTAATCGACTGCTTTCAGTCAAAATCGCATTGATCTTGTCGCGCAGCAATGCCAAATCGGCCGCTGCGGCATCGTCATTGGCGACAATGGCTGCCACGCCGCCGAGCGCTTCTTCATTCAGGTCATCGAACAGTTGCAATGTTTTGGCGACATTTCGGCCGAATTTTTTCGACCAAGCCGACAAGCTCACTTTTTGGTTTGCTGACTTCGCCCTGCCCTGCTCCACCCGTTCCTGGCGTAGCAATTGTTCCACGTAGCTGCTCAATCGATCGTGTCCGCCGGTTTCCTCCGCTTCCTGCCACATGATCAGTTGCCGGATGGCCGCAAGCTGCAAGTCAGGCCGATCAGCCAGCTTATCAACGACCGGCCGTAGCGGTTTTTCCTGCAAATTGTTCTCGATGATGAGTTGTACAGCTTCGTCAGACAGCGTCAGCACCTTGCGCAGTCGCCAGCGGTAATTGCGTGAAATGCCCAGTAATTGATCGACTTCTTCCCACTTTACCTTGCGCCCACGTGCCTCACTCAGCTCCGTGTGCAGCAGTTCGATGCCCTGCGCCTTCTCGATCACTGACAGATCGCTGCGGGCCATGTTTTCGACCAACTGCTCGGCACGGAGCAATGTCACATCGGTATCGATGATCGCCTTGATTACTTCTGGCGATTGCTTGTCCTGAATGCGTTTTTGTTGTGATGTCAGCAGCACATGCGCCCACCAGCGCCTTTCACCGGTGCGAATCAGATAGGCGACTGTTGTGGGAACGTCGTCGTCCGTGACTGGCCGCACGGTGATGGGATTGATCAGGCCATGCCACTCGATCGTTTGCGCCAATTGCTCCAGTGCAGTGATTTCCTGCTGCATGGCAGGCGGCGATCCCAGCCGGGTTGCCCGCGTCATCCATGCTTGCAGCACTTCAACCGCGTTCGAGGTACCGGTGCGCAGTCGTTCGTATAAATCATCAGGCAGAAAGTGGCGTGGCTGCTCCGGATCGGGCAGGATGGTCATGACATCGAGTTCTGCCAGCGCGGAGCCGACCGGGGCGGCCGCATCCGGCTCGTTTAATTTCGCATAGGGATCAACCGTACCGCTAAACAATGTGTCGAGAGCTGAACCGCGTTTGCCACGTCGCTTAGCCATGGATCGCCTCCCTTGTTGCCAATGCATCGACCAGAGCCGCAAATGCCGTGGCACCGTCGCTCGTTGGACTATAGCTAAACACGTCTTGTGAAGCCGTGATGGCTTCGCCGATGATAGTGCGTCGCGGAATGATCGGCAGCAGCAAATCGTTGTAGTGTTGTTCCAGTTGTGCCAATGTATCGGCCGAAACATTGGTCCGGTCGATCATCGTCGGTAAAATGCCTGCCAGGTGCAAACTGGGATTAACCTCCTGTGCCTGCCCCACTGTTTTCTCCAGTAGTGCCAGACCGATCAGCGGAAATAGTCCGGGATCTATGGGCACGAGTACTTCTTTGCAAAAAAGCAGCGCGTTGAGCGTCAGGGAGCCGAGGCTCGGCGGACAGTCGACAATGATGACATCATACTCATTGCCGATACTCTGTAGTCCCTTTTGCAGACGATACTCACCCATAAATCGTGAGTTCAGCAGGGGTTCGACGACTGCCAGTTCGAGGTGGCTGGGCATGATGTGCAGCCGGCTGGCCGGTAATTCGCGCCCGTCTCTGAGCCGCACTGCATCCAGTTCAGTTGACCGCAGCGTTGCTTCTGCACGTGCTTCCTCGAGCAGCACCTCTTTGACCGTAAATACTCCTGGCTGCCGTGGTCCGGCAGCAAAAGGCACGCCTAGCAATACTGCTGTCGCGTTCGCTTGTGGATCTAAATCAACCAGTAGTACCCGATCCGGACCGGCGATTCGCGCCCAGCCACACGCAATGTTGATTGCTGCCGTTGTTTTGCCGACCCCGCCTTTCTGGCTGGCAAGCGCAATTAATCTCGTCATCACCATGCTCCTCAATGCAATTTTGCCGAACAGAAACGATACCATGACCCTGCTCACCGATGCCACGTCCACTTTGAAACGTGCTCGGCAGTGTGGCGCATGTGCAGTCATGCGTCATTTTCGATGCAATCAGTGCATGCGTGCCTGCTGCTCCAGGGCGTCCGTCAAATTGTGTATGTTTACCCGGTAAACATGACCTGTGCGTTGATCGTCGTGCTGTTTGGCGTACTGGCAGTGCATCGGCCGAATACGTTTACCCGGATGTTTACCCGGTAAACATCCGCCGCTATCGTTGTGGAATCTCAGTGATTGCACGCGATACCGAATCGATTTGTGCGTCGGACAGGTCGCGCTCCATAATAAGCCGCACCAGATCGTTTACTTTGGGACGTGTTTGTAACAAAGCGAGGATGTCCGGATCGGTCACAGCAGCCAGCCGAAACAATTGCTCCGGTTCTACCATGAGCACATCAGCCAGCTCCTTGATGATGGTTGGTGCCGGCGGTGGCTCTTTGCCACGCTCGATCCGACTTAAATAAGCCGGTGAAATGCCAATATCACTTGCTGTTTCGCGTAAACCCCGATTTTGTGCGAGGCGGATTTTTCGTACAGTTCGGCCGAATTCATTCATGGTGGTTTAGATTTGCGTTGTCTGTTGCATAACAGTAAACAGATTCGGCCGATTTGTCAACAATTATGCCGAAATCACGGACTTCCTGCTCAATTACGCAGTCATAGTCTGTAATAGCGATGTAGAAAGTCGGGAAATGGGCGAAATTTGGGCGTTATGTGGCGTTGACGTATTTTATTATTCGCTATGCGGCGTGGTACTTGCGAAGCGTAGCGCGCAAATTTGGATCGAATTACCAGTGTGGCCCATGATGGAATTCGGTCGAAATCGTGCTAGGCAATTCAATTCGATTCCACTATAATGCGGCATATGTTTGCCCGACAGTGGCAGTTTGGAAGGCAATCGAAACGAACATTTTCAAAGCAAATCAGAGACAAAGAAAAAGGCCCTGTGAAGACCTTTTGGCAGGAGGACTCTCACAAGGGCCGGGCAATGGGTGGAATTTTCATTCCCAATCTGTTTGAATTATGGACACAAATAGCGGTTTCGTCAAGTGCTATGGGAAAAAACTAACATTTTTTGACCAAAATCTGGCGAAATCGCGCTAAATTGATCCACATTTAGCGTTTGAGCGCACGTTTACGAGGCACTCTGCACCTGAATTTCTATTCAGGTACATTCTTTTCTCGTCCATAAACGCATACAGAAGCCCGTTGCCCACCGCAAATCGCGAGGATTGGCGCAATGGGCTTTTTCCGTTTTATCGCCCACCGGTCTGTTCAACTTAGCCTTCGGCGACAGCGCGTTGCTTTGCAGCGGCGCTTTGTCGCGGGTGGCCGAGTTTGGTCGCTGGGTCTGCCCGGTAAAGAAAAAAGGCCAGGTGTTGGTCGCACCTAGCCTTTGTTATCTTGACTATGAATCGCATATTGCTGCAAAACGGTGTTGGTCGCACCAGCAGCACAAACACCCTGCTGAGGGAGGGGTATTGTTACCCCGCGATTGGTGTTTAGAGTAGCACAAGGCGTGCAAAAGAGCAATATTTCCGCCAAATACACGACTAACGCGGGATTGCGCAGAGCGTGAAGTGAGATTTGACATCCGCCCACTGGTGATTAGCAGGTTGTTGATGGCCGGTGGGCGGCCGTTGAAGTAGCTGCGGAGCGTATGTTTGACGTCATACTCCTCCGACAGAATTGCCGCAGAAAAGCAAAAAGGCCAGACGGCGCCACCATCTGACCTTGCCTTGCTTGGTTTCGTCAACTACATCATCGCTTAACCGGGATGTTGTCGCATCGCGGTAATGATGCCCATTTTAGGGAGGGGTTGTTTATGCCCTGATGTTGTTACGACAAAGAATAGCATGAACTGTTGCTCAGTGCAATTGGTTTGAGTCGTCGATTTGTGTCGAGCGTGGGTAGCGAGCTGGATACAGATGGGTGACTGAAATTGGTTTGAAGCGCGACCGCCACTGCGTTTCGGCCGAAAGCTGCCCTGAGAAAGCAAAAAGGCCAGATGCTGCCAACATCCGGCCTCGAAGCTGAAAAAGAAAAAGCCACAGTCCGATTGGCAGGCAGTGCTGCGAACACTGACTGCACCGGCCCCGATTGGGGAGGGGGATTTTGTACCCCTGTGTGGCTTGTAAAGCGCATGAAAAGCATAACACACAGTGATCCCGGCGTCAATCAAACGCCGTCGATTGCGCTTGTTCCCGCATCTGTTGCTGTGTCGCCTGCGTTGGCAGAGGCAAACCGACAGTTGTTGCGCTTGCGCGATCAGCACCGCACCGCACAGCCGGCGCGGCCATTAGCGGTTACAGCCGAAAAGAGCACAAATTCGGCCGAAAATCCGCCGTGTTTACCTTCCCATCTCGGTTGGCACACCGCGGCAGCCACGCCGCTATACCAGCGCCAAAATAGTTGCTTTCGCATAGTCAGTAACAGATGCAAACCCAACCAAAACCAACCACAAAAGCTAGTAACGACGCCAGACGAGCATTTGTCGACAGCCACGACAAAAGCTTACCCTGCGCTGCTCGCTGCCTTTCAGCGCTCCGGTCTGACCGCAGCAGGCCGCGTTTGGCTTCTGTGTCGTTTCCTCGATCCGGACGGGCGCGGCTGGCTGGCCGTGCATGACCTTCAACTGCGCCTGACAAAAAAGACCAAAAACGAACAGCGCAAGGCACAAGCTGATTCAGTTGATCCTAAGCGTCCGTCCTTTGCCCTCTTTGGTCGGCGGCGGTTGCGCCAAATCTTGCAGCAGGGCAGGGGGATTTTTTGGGAGCGGGACGCGCAGGATCGGCTGTGGCTCTATGGTGCAGCACGGGTGGCGACGCACCTCGGCGTTGCACAGCTCCGTGGCAAGCCGGTGTTGTTGCCGCTCAATGCGTTAACCGCTACGTTGGCTACGGCACGTGCGCACTTTTATGCTGCTTTTCACAGTGGGCGGTCAGCGGTGCGACACGATGGTCATGCTGCGCCGATCAGCCGGGCGACCTTGGAGCGCGTGACGCATGTGCCGGAACGCACGCAACGCGCTTATGATCAGGTGGCCGGTGTCAAACGGCGATCTACTTTCGCATTGGGCAGGCGGCATTCGGCCGAAAATGCGCAAGAGATCGCATGGCAGCGTGGCGCAGGTACATTTGCATTTATCGATCACCATGGGCAGCAGGGCCAGGCAGGTACGGCCTATGTCGCCTGGCGGCTACCGAACACCTATCGTGGCGTGCATGTAAGGGCCGCACGAGGCCGACACAAGAAAATTAATCAAAAGTTAGCATTCAGACAAGCAAAAGCAACAAATAACGATAGCGACTGCAATGACCTCGTTAAGACAAGGGAGCGGGGGAACGATGTAGATTGCCGTTGGTATGGGCAGCAGCGACGTCAAGTGCACGGTACAGAACCAATGATTGAACGACTGTTTTATGTCAATGCTCGACGGGCAACAATGGCCAAAACTACCGCATATTGGCAGCAGACAGCAACAAAGCGATACCATGTCTGGCATTATATTTCACGAAGGTGAACGGCGTGTTTTTTGTTTACTAAGTGCCGGAAATTTTTTGCCGGCATTTCAAAGGGTAATATAAAGATTCTTGTATTGATGCCTATGCGAAGCCGCTTTGTGATGTTATACTTTCAGTGGAGTATGGACTAGGATGCAAACGCGATTGCGGTTAAGAATTACAGGTGTCGTGCAAGGTGTCGGGTTTCGGCCGTTTGTCTATGGCCTGGCGCAACGCTATGGGCTGACCGGTTTTGTCGGCAATGACAGTAACGGCGTTTTCGTCGAAGTCCAGGGCACGCCTGAGAGTCTGGATGCTTTCCGTTCCAGTCTGGTCACTGCGGCACCTCCGCTAGCGCATATCGACTCTGTAGCGGTCACCGTCCTGCCTGTGCAGCACGAAACGACTTTTGTCATTGTTCGCAGCAAAAGCACTGCTTCTGCTAATACGCTGATTTCCCCTGACGTGGCGATTTGTGCCGATTGCCTGCGTGAACTGCATGACCCGCTGGATCGGCGTTATCACTACTCGTTTATCAACTGCACGCATTGCGGCCCCCGGTTCACTATTATCACCGATATTCCGTACGATCGGCCCCTGACAACAATGGCTGGTTTTCGCATGTGTGCTGTCTGCCAGGCTGAGTATGACGATCCGTTGAATCGACGCTTTCACGCGCAGCCGAATGCGTGTCCGCTATGTGGGCCGCAGCTGTGGCTGGAACACGCCGGGCAACGCATTGAAAAAGACGTTCTTGGCGCGGCGCAGGCATTGTTGGTTTCTGGTCATATTGTTGCCGTAAAGGGATTGGGCGGCTTTCATCTGGCGTGTGTCGCACACGAGGAGGGGCTACTGGTGCAGTTGCGTGAGCGCAAGGGCAGGGTGGATAAGCCATTTGCTGTGATGGCGCGTGACATGGCAGCAGTGCAGCGGTTTGCTGTGGTGTCAGCGCAGGAGGCGCATTTGTTGCTGAGTAAGGAACGGCCGATTGTGTTGTTGCGTAAACGAGAGCCTTCACCTTTGTCGCGACTGGTAGCGCCCGGTAACGGGCATATCGGTGTGATGTTGCCTTACACGCCGCTGCATGAACTGCTGTTGACAGAGGCGTTGCCGGTTTTGGTGATGACGTCTGGCAATGTTGCTGATGAGCCGATTGTCAAGGATAACGGTGAGGCGCGTATACGGCTGGCAGGGCTGGCGGATGCGTTGTTGATGCACGATCGGCCGATACACATGCATTGCGACGATTCTGTTGTGAGGATGTCAGGAACAGAGTTGTTGCCAATTCGCCGTTCGCGCGGATACGCGCCATTTCCCGTTAAGCTGCCATGGGCTGTGCCGCCAGTGTTGGCCGTCGGCGGTGAATTGAAGGCGACGTTTTGTATCACAAAGGAAGACTATGCTTTCATGAGTCAGCATATCGGTGACATGGAAAATTGGGAGACGCTGGTTGCATTTGAGGCGGCGGTGGACCATTTTCGTCACATTTTTCGCATGACGCCGACACTGATCGCTTACGATCGGCATCCCGGTTATTTGTCGGCACGCTGGGCGCAGCAATACGCTGGAGATGCAGCAGTGGTCGCGGTACAGCATCACCACGCGCATATTGCGTCGGTAATGGCGGAGAATGGACATGGGGACGCTAGACCTGTGATTGGATTCAGTTTTGACGGCACCGGCTACGGAGATGATGGCGCAATTTGGGGTGGCGAGGTGTTGTTAGCCGATTATCGTGGTTTTGAACGTGTGTCGCATTTGCGCTATATTCCGTTACCGGGTGGTGATGCTGCGATTAAGCGGCCGTATCGTACGGCGCTGGCGCATTTGCGTGCCGCGGGTGTTGATTGGGATACGGCATTGCCGCCGGTTGCAGCGTGTTCGGTGGTAGAGCAGGGGGTGCTGGCGCAGCAGTTGGAGACGGGATTGAATTGTGTGCCGACAAGCAGCTTCGGCCGATTATTTGATGCTGTTGCTGCATTGGCCGGTGTGCGACAAGTCGTGACGTATGAAGCACAGGCAGCGATTGAGTTGGAAGCGTTGGCAGCGCCTGGCATTACATCGCGCTACACATTTGCCCTGATGGACGGTTTTTTTGATGCTGCGCCTGTGATCCGGGAAGTGGCAACTGATGTCGTCGCGGGTGTTTCGGCCGAAATCATTGCCGCCAAATTCCACAACGCCATTACCGATTTGATCGTCAACCTTAGTTTGCAGTTGCGCACGCAAACGGGATTGAACTCGGTCGCATTGAGCGGTGGCGTTTTTCAGAATGCAACCCTGCTCAAACTGGTGATTGCTGCACTTGAGGAATCTGATTTTGACATATTGACACATCGCCTGGTTCCACCCAACGACGGTGGCCTGGCACTGGGACAAGCCATGATTGCTGCGCAAGTGTATGGTTAGTCGTATGCATGAGCAGGTGCCAAAGCACAATAAAATCGCACCGACCACAGAGTAACCCGATGTTGACATTTCCCAAGAACGCCCCGCCCGCATTTCATTTGCTCGCTAAACCGACCGGGGCTGTCTGCAATCTTGACTGTACATATTGCTTTTTCCTTTCCAAGGAAATGCTCTATCCTGACAGCCGTTTTCGCATGGCAGATGAGTTGCTGGAAACCTATATTACGCAATTGTTGGAGTCGCACGCGCGTGTGCCAGAGGTCAATATTGCCTGGCAGGGTGGTGAGCCGACGCTGATGGGGCTGGATTTCTTCAAGCGTGCCGTGCACTTGGCGGAACAAAACAAACAGCCCGGCCAGCAAATTTTGCACACGATGCAGACCAACGGCACGCAGTTGGACGATGAATGGTGTGCATTTTTAGCTGAGAAAGGTTTTTTGGTGGGCTTAAGCGTCGATGGGCCACGTGAACTGCACGACGTATACCGCGTGAATAAAGGGGGGGCAGGCAGTTTTGATCAGGTGATGCGTGGATGGCGTTTCCTGAAAAAACACGGTGTCGCGTTCAACATTTTGTGTACTGTCCATGCGGCCAATCAAGAGTACCCGCTAGAGGTATATCGCTTTTTCCGCGACGAATTAGAGACAGAGTTTATCCAGTTTATCCCGATCATCGAGCGTGCTACAGAAGGTTTTTTGCCGCTAGCCAACATGGGTTGGAGTGAGCGTCCGGGCGGCGAACGGCCATTGTACACACAAACAGGCAATCTTGTGACGGAACGGACAGTAGACGCGGTGGCTTACGGGCGTTTTCTGAATGCGATTTTCGATGAGTGGATACGCAATGATGTCGGTAAGGTGTTTGTCCAACTTTTCGACACGACGCTGGGTGCTTATTTTGAGCAATACAGCTTGTGTATTTTTTCGCCGACCTGTGGCAACGCGCTGGCGCTGGAACACAACGGTGATTTGTATAGCTGTGACCATTATGTGGAACCGGATTTTTTGCTGGGCAATATTCAAGAGACGCACATGATCGAACTGGTGGCTTCAGAGCAGCAGCGGCAGTTCGGCCGACACAAGCTGGATTCGCTGCCGCAATATTGTCGTGCCTGTGAAGTGCGTTTTGCGTGCCATGGTGGTTGTCCGCGCAACCGTTTTATTGAGACGCCGGATGGGGAAGCGGGATTGAATTACTTATGCGCCGGGTATAAGCTGTTTTTCAATCACGTCAATCGGCCGATGCAGATCATGGCTAACTTGTTGCGCCAGGGCCGCTATGCGGATGAAGTGATGGGAATTTTGGCTCAAGAAGAGCGGGCGAAGTTCGCTGGTATTGGCCGTAATGAACCTTGCCCTTGTGGTAGCGGCAGAAAATTCAAGCAGTGCCATGGTCGAAAATAACTGCTTCAGCGCCAATTGGCCTCAATAGAACGGAGCCCGATTGTGCTAGCGGCTGTGACCACGCTTGAAAACAATGGTCAGCAAGCCGTCTGCCCAGAAAGCTTTCGTAGCCACATGTCGGTCCAGAATTGACGGCAGCACCAATTCGCGCTTGATGTTGTCCAAAAGGATGAAGAGATCATTGCCACGCTGTCGCAGGCGGACTTCCTCGGCACTCATAAAAGGCATCGGGATGCGTAAATTATAACCGCCGCCCGGTGCAGCGACGATTTCTTGTGCTTTTCCATGCGCGAAAATCAAACCTGGATCATCTGCGCCAAAACACGCCTCTGCCAGACAGGCCAGTGTTTCCAGACCGCAAATTTCTTCATCGTATTCGGGTGCGGTCCACATGGTAAACGGCAGCGATTCCCGGGGCCATCTCGTCAGATAAGGTAACTCGCGTTGTCGGCGGCTGTTACCGTCGGCTTGTTCATTCCCATTGGAATCACAAAACACGCGATTCAGGACAACACCATCAACGGCATAATCGTATAAGCTGAGATAGCTGATAATGCGCTCAGCCTCGCGCATGGATACGCGCTCAGGTTGTGTGACAACGCGGAAGCTGCTGACCTCTGCATCGCGCAGAATGCTGCGCAAATAGGCGACCTCGGCTTCTTTTTCGGCGAAGGCGGCGCGAATCTCGGCCGGTTTTTTGATGAACATGCCGGCGAGGGGCAGGGCTACTTTGACAAGCCGATTGTCGGTCAGTTGTTCCAGATAGTTGGCATACCAGCGAAAGGAATCCGGCAGCGATAACATGCGGATGGTGCTGCCGGTTGCCGCCGTATCGACAATGATTCGGCCGAATTGGCCCGCTTTGATTTCCCGCGTCAGATTGCTCAGATTCCCGATTTCATCCAGCCCCGGGAAAACGGCAACATCATCGGCCACAAAACTGCCGAGGTTGTTGTCGCGCACATTTTTCGCGATCTCCTGCCTGGTATTCCCCCACGAATCCTGAATGTCCGCAATTGCACTGATCTCCTGACCCCACAAATTTTCAGCGATACGCGTGGGCTTAAAGCCGACCGGTGTATTGAGAAAATCAGCCAGATTATGTGCGATGTCCGTACTGATGATCAGCGTCTTGTGACCGAGTTCGGCGCTGCGTATAGCAGTTGCCAGGGCGATAACAGTTTTACCAACGCCACCCTTGCCCAAATAGAAGATAACTCGTGGGCGACTGCTCATGACCACTTACTGTTCAAATGCACCCGGCTCAAATTCAAACGCTACAAATGCGGCATCTGTGCTTGAGTTTGCCTTGAGTTTCTTGTAAATATTGCGCTTGTGATAGTTGACCGTGGCGGTTGTAATGTTTAACTTTTCCGCAATCTCGGCATCGTCGAGTTGCTGTGACAGAAGTGACAGCACTTCAAGCTGTCTGCGCGTAAAATGAACAGGCGGTTCTGCGAGCAGTGGGGCTGCTTCGTCGTCCGTTTGGTCCGAGAACACAAGCGCCGGCTCGGCGGGCAAACGGGCGTGATCGGCGGTGTTTTCTGCCTTTGGCGTGCGCTCAGGCAAAGCGATTGGTTGTATTGTCGGCTGTGCCGGGGCTGGCACTTCATCCGTTTCGTCGCCCAGTTTGTGCCATTCAATGCGTTTGCCCACAATCAGGCCAATGCGATGGCCTACGAGACGACCGCTCGGCCCAAAGATTGAGCCGACGCTACCGGCAACGAGGACGGTTGCTGCTTCACCTGCCGTGTTTTTGCCGAACCGGTCGACCCACTGCGAAATCGTGCCGGTTGATTGTCGTTGAGTCTGTTTGTCGGATTTCGGCCGATTCAAATCTTCGCCGATGTGCCCACCGAGCGCTTCACCAAGTACCGCGCCCACCAAACCACCGGCCGGGCCGGCGATGACCAGTCCCAATGACGCACCGGATGTCAGCCCCACAATTTCGCCGAGGCGCTCACCGGTTTTTATTTGCAGAAATCGGCCGACACTGGTTTTACGCGACGATTCGCCGGGTGTTTTGTTTGCCTTATTTGTCCGCTTGGCTTCCAGATTGTCATATACTGCATCAGCGCCCAATTTCAGGCCGAGCATACCAGCCGAAAATCCGACAACCTGCGCGCCGACAACCGCACCCGCAGGCCCGGCGACGGCGCCCCCAGCCACGCCACCGACAACACCACCGACGATCTCGCCTGCCGTTAAACCAGCTAGCCCACCCACCACCACACGTGGATCAACAGCATCACGCACATGCTTGAGCGTGCTCTTGGTTCCTTGAACCAGCTCTTGTGCTTTAGCTTCAATGGCGGCATTGATTGCAGGCGGTTTCGCGTTTTCCTGCTGCGCCAAATACGCTTTGATCGCTGCCTTAGCCGCTTTCTTTTGCAGTTCAGATGCTGATTGGACGAGTTGACTGGATGAATCTTGCACCACCTGCGCCGGTGCAGCAACAGTCGCTTGTGTCGCCCGCTTGAGGCTCGCAAATACGCGACTGACAGCGGCGGTCACATCCTCTGCTTGCGTTGATGATGCAGAGGATGAAGAGACCGTTTCACCGTCAATGATGACAGGGCGCGATTGTTTTTGCTTGTCAGACGCAGGTTTTTTTGCTTGATTAGCCATATGATGAGACAATCGGAGCAATCCGATTGCTGCCCGGTTGTCGGCATTTGTCCCGCTGTTTAGCCCAGAGCGAGCAATAATTCCTCGCTGGTTTCAAAATGGTTTGTATCATAGAAAAGCAGAACGCTGCCGGTCAGTGCGCTGACATGGGCTTCACTAATACCATCTACACCAGCCAGTAATTCTGTGCATTGACGCGCCAATTCGCTCCGGCCTTTCAACTGTGCAGGACGTACGCGTAGGCGGCCGGGAATGTCCGAGTCGATTTTGGCTTCGATCAAGTTGGCCAGGAAATCTTCAGCCGGAATATCGTTCAGTTCGGCCGAAGCGCGCATTTCCCGGGCTTCTGCGATCAGGTCTTCCCACTGCTCAATGTACCATTGTGCACCGCCGGCAACTGAATCATATGCTTTGCGCCCGGCGTCTGTAACAGACGGTGGCAATGCGTTCGTCAGAGATGTACCTGCGTCACGCGCCTTTCCCGAAATGTCGTCAATAGTAATCGTTGTCATCTTCTCTCCTACCTGCTATGTTGTGGTTCGGAAAATTACAGTTTCAGTTTAGGCCGCCTCCGGCATGGCTTCAGCAGTGGTGTTTTCAGGCAATTCTTCCGGAATGGCTCGCTGTTGATCCCGTTTGGTAAATGGCGGTTCTTTGCCAATGCGTTTGTAGATGTCATAAGCTATCCACAACAAGACGGGGCCGGGCAGTAGTTCCAGGCCGATGCCGTAGATGGCTATTTGTGCAATGCCTATGCCGGCAATGCCGGCTGGAATGAGCAGCCCCATATGCAAATTTTCGCCTGTCCGTTTGTAGATGGATTTGTCAATCCTGTAGGCAATATCCGCCAATTGTTGTTCCACTTTTGCGGTTGGATCTTCTCCATCGTCTCCCTCTTCGGGTACCTCGAGCGCTACTTCCGCTACGAGATCGATTTCTTTGACAGCTTCCCAAAACAGGGTATGGCTGTCATGCTTTTGACTGTGTGTGATGACGACGCTGCCGGTGCGTTGATTGATTTGCACATCCTGTATGTCGGGGTGTGCTTCCAGATTTGTCTTAATTTGCGTCATTGATTCGGCCGAACGCAATTCAGAGTGTACGCGCATCCTCATCCGCCCGGCTGTTTTGCTCTCAGTCTTGCCCAGGCTTTGGAGCTGCGCTTCGGCCGAAGTCGCGACTGTGTCCGTTTGTTCACTCATCTTACACGCTCCTCTAGTTACCCTGTGATTTTGTCATCTGGGATTGTAGTTTTACACCTTGCTTCAGGTACGCTACCAGTTTATCCCGTATCACATCACACGAAACCAATTCGGGCTTTCGCGTGACCGCAATATTGATCGTGGAATCAGCGATGAGTTTGCAGACTGCATCGATGTTTCCCAGCGGTGACGGCACCGTGACTTTGATCAGAGGCAAATCCCCTATCACCGTACCGCCGTTTTCCACGATTACCTGTCGGGTCATTTTCATCAATGATTGCGGCTCGATTGGCAGCACAAAATTGAACTGGCAGACAATCATTTGGTATCCAGATTTGTCTTGATCTGTGATGCCGCAATCGTCTGTCGCAACGAATCGGCCGAAGGATACTGCTCTGTATCGTACAACAATAACACATTCCCTGAGGCGTGACTGACGCGTACTTTTGTCACACCGGGGAGCGTGTTGAGCAGAGTTGCAACATCATCAGCCAGATCAGGATTGCCGCGCACTTGCTTCAATTCCACGCGCAGATAACCCGGTAAATCAGTAATTGGCGGTGCAGTCGCAACGACAGCCGCCACACGCTCTCCTGATCCGGACATCGGCACCGTGTACATCGCCCGTGCGTCAGCTATCAAACCATCCCATTGCTCACCATACCAATGCAACCCGCCCACAACCTGTGCATATACGGATTCACCCGCCGTTTTGACAGGCACAACAGCAGCATTCAGCCCATTTGCTGAATCCAGAGCAAGCTCAGTGCCTCTTTGCTTAACATTTTGTGCCGTCCTGGCCAGGCCCGGTACTATTTTGGGTGCAGCGGCAACGGCAACAACACCGATAGCAATGCCCACAGCTTGCTCAGCGACAAAAACAGTAAATGTCTCTATAGGCATGATATTCCTCTTCGGGTGACTTTACACCCGTCACGCACGACAATAATGTTTGCCGGCAGCTCGTTGAATGCGCTTAAATAGTAACAGCTTACAGAGGAGCATGTCCATTCTGAATCGGCTCATGGCCGACAGATGCCGCGTGCACCTCAAAACTACGCGCCTCTAAACCATTGCTGCCCGTATCATCACAGCTAATTTCGCATTCTTGCCCGCTATCCGTATCCAGTTCAAGGGCAATTGTGTGTCCATTACCTTGCTCATTGTGCTCGACAATCGTTACGTGACCATTGTTGACCGTAGCTTCCAATTCAATTACTTCGTTGTCTATTGCAGCCTCAGCAAGGTTTTCGAGTGTTGTTTCCTGCAAAGCGGCCGCAAAATACGATTCTGGTGCTGGCAAACTCTGCTTGCGTCCTGGTGGTCCCAACAACGGCCGAAAACCATTCATTTCGGCTGCAATCGCCGATCCATTGTTGAGCAACACAGCCAATACCGGATCGAGACCGATCAGAGCTGCAATCACCATACCGGTCGCATTGGGTACGACGACAATCCCCACATTCTGACGCACCACACGCAAGGCGTGTTTAGAAATCTGGATCGCCAAAATCAAAGCCGAAAGATCATCGTCCATCAGCACAATATCGGCCGTTTCCCGCGCCATATCAGTTGCACCCGCAAAAGAAATCGAAACACTGGCATGGGCCAATGCGGCCGAGTCATTGATGCCGTCACCGACAAAGGCGATCGTCTTGCCGCTTTCCTGCAACTCCTTGACGACTTCCACCTTGCGCTCGGGGAAGGCTTCAGCATACACATGCTCCGGCGCTATGCCCAGTTCGGCGGCAATGGCGTCGGCTACCCGCTGCATATCACCACTCAACATGTACGGCGTAATGTTCATCCGATGCAGATCGTTAATAACCTCAACACTTTCAGGGCGAGCAGGGTCTTTGTACAAAATAATGCCGAGCAGCGCATCGTCTTCAGCGACGTAGACCTGAGATGCAGCACTGGCCTCGATTTCCGGGTTAGCGCTCAAAAAGGCCTCTATCGGAATATCCATATTACGCATCATGCGCCCACTGCCGACATAGATGTTGCGTCCGTTGATCTGTGCCTCAATGCCCTGACCGACGTGATATTCCCATTCGTCGCACTCTCCGACGAAAATTTCATTCTCGCGTGCGTGTCGGACAATTGCTTCAGCTACCGGGTGGGTCAATCCCTGTTCGGCCGTTGCCGCCAGTTGCAGCACTTCCCAGCTATCGACAGCGCGTTCACTGATGTAAATGCCCACGACACCGGCGTTGCCCTGTGTGAGGGTACCGGTCTTGTCGAAAACGATAGTATCTACATTAGCTAGCTGCTCAATGGCGCGCCCACTGCGGATCAAGACGCCATTGCGTGCTGCGTAGGTCAGCGAAGCGAGGATGGCCGTCGGCACAGAGACACGCACACCTGTACCGATGTCGAGGGTGATTACACCGACGCCACGTACAATGTTGCCGCCAGTAGCAAAAGTCACAGCCGTGCCCAGTGCCAGTGTCGGAATCACAATTCTGTCGCCTACTTTTTTGGCGTAATCTTCCATACGGGTATCGTGAACCGGTGCGGATTTCATCAGTGAAACGACGATACCGGCACGGGTTTGATCACCCGTCCGCCGCGTTTCAATACGCAGTGATCCATCGACAACCAGCGTGGCAGCAAAGACATCCTGCCCTGATTCACGTGTGACCGGAATCGACTCGCCGGTCAATTTTTGTTGATCAATTAAAGCCAATCCACTGGCAACTGTCCCGTCAACCGGAATCTGATCGCCCGGATAGACGACGACAATGTCTCCTTCAATGACTTCCGCCAAAGGCAACTCTATTTCGATGCCGCCGCGCTCCACACGAGCCGTTTTGCCCAGAGAATCCAGCAGATCGAGATTGGCACGAGCTGTGCGGCGCGCGGTCAAATCGCGGATGATTTCGCCTGATTCAATCAAGCCAATCATCAAAGCGGGTGGGAAGTAAAAACCGGTTGCCGTGAGAGCGACAATGGCTGTCGAGTCGAGGAAATCGACGTTCAATTTCTTTTCGTAACGAATACCTTCGTAGGCGCGGCGGAATGCAGGGATGGCGGAAACGGTAATCACGCCGGCCAGTAAAGCGGGTGGTACAGCCAGACCTGCGAACGTGCCTAATACGAGTGCCAAACCCACGCCTGGCAGACCAAGGCGTTTTAGATAGTTGATTTGCTCAACCTCTTCCGGCTCTTCTTTGTATTTTGCCAGCGCGGCTTCCGGTTTAGAGGCATTTTTGACACAAATGACGATCTCCTGCAAGAATTCGGCCGGATCGACATTTTCCGGATCGTAGCGAATGACGAGTGTCTGTGCCTTTGTGTTGACACGTACGCTAAACGCTGAACTGGTGCCGACGATCAGGTATTGCAGACGGTCGCCATACTCCGTATCGTAGACCAGACGCGGAATGGACAGGCGTAGACGTCCCCGAACCCAATGCTTGATCTGGAATTGTATTTGTGTTGTCTGGTCGCCGTCTGTTGTGGTGACCAGTGCCACCGAGCCTTTCACCGATGCTTTTTGTGCTGTACCGTTGGCTTTAGGTGCTGGTGTTTGTGCGCGCTGCCAGAATTTCCAACCAGGCAACCGGAAACCTCCGCCTGCTTGAGCGCCGTTGGATGATGATCCGTTCATCGTCGTCATACTGTGTCCCCCGTTTCAATAACTGACTTGCCGGTTGCTGCTATGCGTGAACGGTCGGCATACTTCTGTGGCGCTTTTAGAGGCCGCAAGCTGTTAAGTGCGGATAATGCGGCAGACCCATTGTTGATCACCACGCCGAAAAGCGGATTCATAACCGCTACGGAAGCGTAGGCGATGCCACTGATATTGGGTATCACGTTGAGCGCTTTGTTTTGCCCGATGATGCGCATGGCGTAGCGAGCAATGTCCCTTGCGTTAAGCAAATCGCCCAGATCGCTGTTGGTGAGGACAATATCGGCCGATTCCAGTGCCAGATCAGTTGCACCACCCAATGTAATCGAGACATCGGCATGTGCCATCGCTGCGGCGTCATTCACGCCGTCACCGACAAAGGCGACGCGATGGCCCTGGGCTTGCAGAGATTGCACTACGTGCAATTTTTGTTCCGGCAGCATCTCCGCAAAGGCGTATTCTGTAGCGATACCGAGCGTCTCGGCTACAGTTGATACGACCGTCCGGCTGTCTCCGCTCACCAACAGCGGTGTGATCTGCGCGTTTTGCAGGTGGTCGATAACGGTGGCGGCATTCGGCCGAAGCGGGTCCGCACACGTAATCACACCGGCAAGCACGTCGCCCACTGCCACATAGACATGCGTCGCACTTTGCAGACGGCGCTCACGTGCCGCCTCCAGCTCTGTGACATCGATGCCCAACTGGGCCATAAAATGGCGATTGCCGACATGGACTGTCTGCTCGTCAATGGTCGCGGCTACGCCCAGGCCAGTGCTGTACTGCCACGCTGAACACGGGCGGATGGCGACATCGAGATCGTGTGCATAGCGTACAATCGACTCGGCAATCGGGTGCCCGAGGGTTTGTTCGGCCGATGCCGCCAGTGTGATCAGATAGTCGGCCGAAATCGAATCGTTCACAATATCAACGGATATGATTTTGGCGCGGCCTTCTGTCAACGTTGCCGTTTTGTCAAATATAATTGTGTCGATCTGAGACAACGCTTCCAGCGCCTGTCCGCTGCGTATCAAAATGCCACGACGCGCTGCATTTGTCTGTGCTGTCAGGATAGCAATCGGTGCCGAAACGCGCATGCCGGTTCCCAAATCCATGCTGACGATGCTGGTCGCACGGGCCAGATTACCCGATGCGCCAAAGACAACGCCGCCGATTGCCAACGTCGGCAGAACCGCCCAGTTGCCTACTTTGCGTGCATAGTTGCTGACACGCGTGTCTGTAGCAGGGGCTGTTTGCATCGCTGCCATGACCTGCCCGACATGCGTCTCATGACCTGTATGTTGGGCGTGGAGGCGTAATGTGCCCTCCAACACCAATGTGGACGCGTGGACGCTGTCGCCGGCAGTACACAGAACCGGAATGGAATCACCCGTGACCTGATGCTGATCGACCATTGCCTGACCGTCCAGTATCACGCCGTCTACCGGAATCTGGTCACCGGGATAGACGATGATGATGTCATCGACAACCACCTCTTCGACCGGCGTCAGGCATTGTTCGCCGTCGTGTTCGACGGTCACCAGGCGCTCTTGGTCCATTAGCAGCGCCAGGCTGGCCTGTTGGCTGCGTCGCGCTGTCCAGTCGCGCAGTACTTCTGACCCTTCGATGACGCCGACAATAAAGGCGGACGGTGCAAAACTGGTTTGGGCGGTCAACAGGACGATGGTCGTGGAATCGAGGAAATCGACGGTGAGCCGTTTCTCATCACGAATGCCCTCTGCCGTGCGCTTGAAAATGGGCAGAGCGGCAATGAGGATAGTGCCGCCGACGAGTACGGGGGGAATGGCCATGCCGGCGACGACACCGGCGCTCAGCCCCAGGCCGAGGACGGGTAAGGTCAGTTTTTGCAGGTAATAGGTGCGACCAAAGCCGACTGAATTTTCGGCCGAAGCTGGCGTGTACTGTGTCACATCCAATGCTGTTTTGCCGGCAGCCGCATCTTGAATGGCACGCCCCAACTGCTGTGCCATAGCGGTCGGAAGCGTGCTGCGGGCAGACAGTTTCTTATATTCGACAACGAGCGATTGCGTGCGGCGGTTGGCGCGGACAGCGGTCACCGAAGGCAGTAACTCAACCTCGGTGATGAGGCGGTCGGTAAATGCGGCGTCGCGCGCCAGCCGTGGAATGCGCAGCCGTACGCGGCCCGGCACATGATGCGCGACTTCAAATGTGATGGCGGTATTGGTTCCGTTGGCGCTTGGCGCGGTACGCGATAAGGGTGCAGTTTTGTGGCCGTTCTGTTTTGCACCGTTATCTGAGTGGTTGCGTGCGCCGTTGGCAGCACCGGATTTTTCGGCCGAACCATTGGCGCGATTATCGGGCCATAAGCTCGACGGCGTTATTTTCTGGGCGAAATCGAAAAGGCTCACCGTTTCACCCCACACAGGTTGGAGGGCAGCCGCCTGTCGTTACGCATCTGGCGCAGCCTCCCCGTCTGGTTTTGTGCCGTTGTTCAACAGCGGACGCAGTGCGTTGCTGCCGGCTACCAGCGCCGCGCCGTCGCTGAGAATCGATGCGCCCAGTGGGCCGATAAAACCGGTAAAGGCCAGCCCCAGGCCGATAGTGTTGGGGATGCGTACGATGTCCCAGTTCTGGCGCACGAGGGCAATGCCTTCGCGGGAAATGTCAATTGCTTCAATGAGCTTGTGCAAATCACCTTGCAGGAAAACGACATCGGCCGATTCCTGAGCCAGCGCCGTGCCGCCATTGACCGCAATACCGACATCAGCTTGCGTCAATGCAGGTGAATCATTGATGCCGTCCCCAATCACAGCCACCGCGTACCCTTGTTCCTGCAACTTCTTGACCGCAGCCAGCTTGTCGGCAGGGAAAACTTCGGCGACATAGTCATCAATACCCAAATCGCGGGCAACGGCGTGGGCAACCGGTGCGCGATCGCCAGTCAGCATGACAATTTTGTCAATATCACGCTGCCGCAATGCTCGCATGACATTGGCTGCTTCTGCGCGAATGGGATCGGCCAGTCCCAACATGCCTGCCAGCTCGCCGTCGATGGCAATGCAAAGGGGTGACGCGGCGCGTGCTTCGATCTGGCGCAGGGCGTAGTCGGCGCGGCTGTCAAATTGGATACCGCCAACTGCCGCCAGGAATCGATGGCTGCCGACGAGAACTGTGTGGCCGTCGACGTTGGCCGCAACACCAAGGCCGAGTTGATAGTCGAAACTGTCACGCGCCGGTACGGGCAGCCCTCTGCTGAGAGCCAGATTGGTTACAGCGAGTGCAACCGGGTGCGTCAGACATTGTTCGGCCGAAGCCGCAAAGGACAATACATCATCTTCAGACCAGTCTGTACTCAGCACCGCGATGTTGACAACTTCCGGTGAACCAATAGTCAGCGTCCCCGTTTTGTCAAAGACAATCGCGTTGATTTCAGCCAACTGCTCCAGATGACGCCCTCCGCGAATGAAAATACCGTGGCGTGCCGCTTTGGTCATCGCGCTCATGATCGTCGTCGGTGCCGATATTTTGAAACCAGCCGCGTAGTCAATGACGAGCAGTGCCGCCGCCTGGGCAAAATTACCGGTCAATGCCAGAATGCCCGCTCCCATAAAGCTGTAGGGAACCAGCCGGTTGGCCCAGCGCTGCGCGTAATCTTGCGCCCGCGTATCGAAGATGGGTGCACTTTCGATCAAGTGCACGATTTGTGCTGCCTGGGTTTCGTCGCCGGAGCGGGTTACCCGCAATTGTAGTTCGCCTTCTCGCACAACCGTAGCGGCGTATACGTCGTCACTGATCTCTTTGACGATGGGCATTGATTCGCCGGTGAGCATATGTTGATCGACCAGTGCCTGACCGCGTGTCACAACGCCGTCAGCCGGAATGCGCTCACCGGGGAAAACGAAAACGAGCATGTCTGGTTGCAGTTCAGATGCGGGAATGGAGATGATCTGACCGTCGCGCTCAATCCAGGCTCTGTCTGTCATGAAGTCGAGAACATCGGTTAGTTCGCGGCGTGCCTGCTCTTGCGTACGGGCGCGAAGCAGTTCAGCGCTGGAGAGCATGAGGTTGAGCAACGCGACCTGCCAGAACATGCCTTGCAGAGTCAGGACGGAGATTGCAGCCGCATCGAGTGATTCGACGGTGAGTTTGCGGTCGTGCAACAGGGTGTGGTAGGCGCGTTCGAAGATGGAGCGCGTACTGAACCAGAGTAATCCCACTGCCAGCGGTGCCGCCGGGCCACCGACCAGGCTGAGCAGTAGTGCCGAACCGGCAACCATGACTTCCTTTTGGGATTGTCTGATCGTGTGCTGGGGTGGGGCGGTATTTTCGGCCGAAATGAGTGCGAGTTCTTCCGGCTGCGGATTGTATGCCTTGATCAGCAGCGCCAGAGACTGCGCATCCCATGTAACCGGGTCATAATCGACAACCACACTTTCCGCCCGCAGATTGAAGCGCACGCGCCGGATGCCGGCTTGTCTTTCCAAAAAGGTCTGCACAGCACGCGCCAGATCTTCGTTGCCGAATTCGGCCGATTTGAGACGAACGCGGCCACGAATCGCGTGGGCAACCTGACAACTGCCAAACGGAAAATCAACCTGCTGCGTCTCGGCTTCCGTCTCAGGCATCGGGAGCTGCCCGGCCTCAAATGACGGTTGACCGCGCAAGGCATCGAGCAGTGTGGCAGGCGTCCAGTGCGCCGGATCAAACGTAATGATCACGCTTTCAGTCACCACGCTCGACCGCACACGGATAATCCCGGGCTGATTGAGTATCAACGTGATCAGAACCTGGCTCAAGCCCTGTTGTTCCCTGAGTCCAGGCACACGTAGACGGATGCGACCGCTGGATTGATGAACGACTTCGCAGGTAGCGTGCATAGACAAACTGCTCAATTTAGCATGGCACTAGAGTGCGGTAGACATGTGCTGCTTACCAAACTCATACCGCGTGTTGGTTGAATTATCAAAACTCGATTGAATCGGAATAGCAAATCCGAATACGTTATTATTCTTCGTCGAGAGGGATGGTGATGGTTTCAACAACCGTAGCGCGGGCTTCCGCTTCGGCGGCGCGCTCGGCTTTGGCTTCGGCGACGAGATCCATCCAATGTTCACCGGCAATGGCCGCGTTGGTGCGTACAGCATCTGTGACCACTAACCCACCTGCTACGACCGTTTTGGCGACCGGGCGCAGTGCCGGTACCAATGGCGAAACAGCTACAACGCCAATTCCCAGAAGTGCTGCAATAACTTCCATGATTCGTTTTCTCCTTCGAAAATATCGATACCTTACAAGGTTGATCGGTCTGTCTTTAAGGCAATGGTTAACTACGATGTGGTCACCAGTTGGCTTGCCTGTTCAGGCCAGCCGTCCGGATTGATTGAGCGGTATCGCGTGCCAGCCTGATCCAGAATGTCACGCAGTTGTGCCGTATCTGCTGCGGCTAATTGTCCATATGTTTTGATACCGGCATCGATTAGTAAGGTAGCTGTTTTGGGGCCGATACCGCGAATCTGTGTGAGATCGTCCGGTTGAGCTGCGGTTGGTTTTTTAGCAGTTGATTTTTTTGCAGCCGGTTTTTTGTCTGCTGCTGCTTTAGTTGTCGGCTTTTCTACAATCGGTTTTTCAGCAGCCGGTGCTTTAGCGACTGGTGCTTCTCGCTCGACAACCAATTCCACTTCAGTATCCGGTTCGTCGGCATCGCCCTGGGAGGCTCTGGCTTCAGACACGAGATCGCTCCACTGTTTGCCGGCGCCTTTGGCTGCTTCTTTGGCCTTGTCGGTTACGGCAACCCCGGCTTTGGCAACAGCTTGTGCTGTGGGGCGCACTGCTGCTGTCAATGTTCCCAGTCCAACCTTTTTGCCGCCGGCTGCTGTTGCTTCTGCTTCAACTGCCGCATCATCTACGGCTTCGTCTGCATGTGTTTCGGCCGATTCAGTCGCGCTGCCCGATTTGCTTTTCGAAACCACTTCATTCACTTGATGACCAACCACAACCGCCGTACCCACTACCGCTTCTGATACCGCCAAACCACCTTTAACAGCCGCTTTGGCTACTGGTCGCAGAACCGGTAAAAACGGCGAAGCGACGACAATCCCTGCCCCGACCACTGCTGCAAAAACTTCCATTGCCCTCTCCTTACTAGCTGTTCAGAATTCCATTGCTTGTAGTGTATTAGTCGTCAAAAAGCTACCTACACTAAAACCACTTCTATTTTGGTCAAATCTTGCTGTTAAGTCAAAGCTATGGTCAATATTGGGTATTTTCCGACCATTTCATACTCGTCTTGCAGGAATATGGCAGATTGTTCATATTATATACGATTAATTGATCGTGTTGAACTACAAGATTACACGGTGTCCTAACTTACGACATATAGTAGCAACTGCGTCATAATAACACAATTGCAAGTTGGGTGCATAGCACAAAAAATGTGTAGTAAAGTTGTATTCTCTCATGTAGGTTGCACGCACTAGAATCAAAAAGCTTGATATTGATAACGATAGGGTAGCGATGTTGTTTTCGGCCGATTGTATAGAGTCCGCTTGATCTGGGCTTGTCCATTCCCGAAAGCTTATTTTTTGTTCTGAGGTAAAATCGATAGGTGTCGCTTTTTAATTAGCATGCATGCGGTTGCTGCGCTTGCGACGTAAAAGTAAGACGAGTAGTGACTGAAAAAATGTTGCGCAGATGACCACTATCAAACAATCAGACCTGGAGAAGTACAAATGAAAAAATCTGTTGTTGGTTTGCTCGTGATGTTGATGATTTTGCTGGCAGCATGCAGCACGTCAACCGAAACGCCGACAGAAGCGCCGGCGGTGGAAACGCCGGCTGAATCCGGCTCTATTGTCGATTCGCGGGAACACACCCCCGATCCGCTACTCACTAACAAGACATGGATGTGGGAACGTCGCGATCCTAACGGCAATCAGGTGCCTGAAATCATCGTTCCCAATCCGGAAAACTATACGCTGTTCTTCAACGATGACGGCACGTTTAACGCCACCATCGACTGTAACAGTGGCAACGGCCGCTATGCGACGACACCTCCCGGCAGCATCTTTATGGAACTCGGCCCGACGACGCAAGCTGCTTGCCCGGACGGATCGTTGTCCGGTGACATGATCAATATGTTCGGCCCGGCGCAGAACTACCGCTTTGAAGAAGACAACACCGTCCTCGTTTTTGTGTGGGTGGCAGGCGGCCCAGTTGACTACTATCGCACCACGGATGCGCAGGCCGGCGGCGACACAACTGAATCCATCGTCGCGTCCCGCGAGCACACGCCCGATCCGCTACTCACTAACAAGACATGGATGTGGGAACGACGCGATCCCAACGGCAATCCAGTGCCTGAGATCGTCATTCCCGATCCGGAAAATTACACGTTGTTCTTTAACGAAGACGGGACATTTAACGCCAAAATCGACTGCAACAACGGCAGCGGTGCCTACGCAACGAATCCCCCTGGCGGTATCTTCATGGAACTTGGCCCGATGACCATGGCCGCATGTCCGGATGGATCGGCGTCCAGCGATATGATCAACATGTTTGGCCCGGCGCAAGACTACCGCTTTGAAGAAGACAATACCGTCCTCGTTTTTGTGTGGGTGGCAGGCGGCCCAATTGACTACTATCGCAATGCCAGTGTCGACTTGCCGGAGCCAGCAGAGGATGTGCCGACGGGTACGGTGACAGCACCGGATGGTATTTTCTTGCGTACTGGTCCGGGCACAGATTACCCGTATGTAGGTGTTGCAGCTGAGGGTGACAGCGGTGAAATCATCGGCGTGAGTACGGATGGTCAATGGTGGTTGGTCGCCGCGCCGAATTTGCCGGGTGGTCAGGTATGGGCTTCGGCCGAATTTGTCTCCACCACAGGCACTGAAGCTGTCCCGGTTGTCGCTGCGCCACCCCAACAGCTCGGTCTCATCGGCATTGCCTGGGAATGGGTCGTCACCTCCAATCCGACGGGCGATCAGGAAGTCAACGATCCGTCACGCTACGTCATTCTGTTCAAAGACGACAGCACAGCCAATATCAAGGCTGACTGCAACAATGTCCAGGCTACCTACACGGCACTCGCCGGCAATATCAACATTGAGACCGGCCCGTCAACAATGGTCGCTTGTCCGGCCGGTTCACTGGCAGACACATTCCTGAGCCAGTTGAACAGCGCATCCATCTACTTCATCGAAGGTGGTAATCTCTATCTCGACTTACCGGCCGATAGCGGCACCATGCGCTTTGTTCCCCAGGGCACACCACCGCCCAGCCCCGACGCACCTGCCGGAGGCGGCGACGGCAGCACCTTCTATCTGACATCGTTCGGTCCACAAGGTGCACAACAAGCCGTACTGGCCGGTACACAGATCACCGCTAACTTTAGCGGTACACAACTCAGCGGCAGCGCCGGTTGCAACAACTATTCCGCTACATTGACCCCGGTTGATACCTACTTCACTGTCAGCAACATCATTACCACGCGTATGGTGTGCAGCGAACCGGCCGGTGTGATGGAGCAGGAGCAGGCCTACCTGACGGCGCTGGCAGGCGTCGATGGGTATGTTTGGACACAACAAGGTGGTTCCGCCATTGCCACGGGACAACTGTTTTACACGCTGGCAGACGGCACGACCGGTGTCATGAATTTCACAACATCACCGTAAGCCAGGCAAGTCGACCAGGCAAGATGGCCATAGATGCTGCACAAAACTGTCTGCAAGAGGAACATTTGGATGATATAATGGACGAGACATTGGTAGATTCTTTTTTGAAGGGGTAACCACTCTGTTTGGGTGATCTGCCGGGTCTTAAGTACTCTGTAACAAAGAAGCGTAGCTTTTTCGTCTGGTGCAAACGCTACATATTGCAAAAGCTAGGCTTCTGAAAACTTCTGTTACAGTGTATTAAGTGCAATTTGAGGCGTCTCGACTGTGACTGCCAATTATTGTGGAACGAACTGGATAATATGGTAGAAGAATAGTTCGTTGCAGAAAGTCGCCACAGCATAATTCGTTATCAACCTCGGAGCAGATTCCGAGAAATATAGTGTGTGTAGCAGCGCAAGTTGCTGCACTTTTACATCATCAAGGAGAACACAATGAGCGAGGACACAAAACCAGAAATTACCGAAATGGATGTAGCAGAGGTGTTGGTAGAAGAAGGCGCAGTAGAGATGATAGACGGCTCATTGAAGCTCGATGAAGCGCTCGATGTCGCTGCGGCCAGTCGGCAAGCTGGTGAAGCTGCTGTGGCTGATGCTGTATTGGCAGAGGCGGCAATGATCGGTGCAGGCCGTTCGATGGCACTGAGCGATGCAGTTGGTGAAGCCGGCATCGAGGATATTGAAGAGGGTGCGGCAATGCTGGATGCGGCTGACAGTTTGGCCGTTATTGGTGCGGTTATTGACAGCATGAACGAAGATGACCTGGCACACAGCATGGAAATCGCCGCTATCTCCGGACAACTAAATGCAACCGGCGATCTCATGTCCAGCATTGATATGCCGGTGATGGCTGCTTTTCTGTGGGATCGTGGTGATCGTCTGCGCGAGTTAGCGGTCGATTCAATGGTCCGCTTTGCTCTTGGTCGCACGTTGTCTGAAGCAATTGCTGAAACAGAAAGTGAAATCGAGGCGCTGGGCGAAAATGAGTTGGCTGAAGGACTTGCCCGCCTGGACTTGTCAGACGAATTTGCCGAAGAAGCTGTTGTTATGGCCAGTGTGAGTCTGGCCGCAGCTCAGGCCAGTGCTGCTGAAGCGACCGCCGCTGAAGATATGCGTGAGTTTGCGCTTGACGAAGCCGGTGAAGCGATTTCCGAAATGGTTGAAGGCGCTGCTGAGATAACGGCTGGTGAAATGCTGGCTGAAGATGCGGAAGCGGATGAATAATGCTGGCTGACGAAACTGGATTTCGGCCGAAATCGGCTTGTGATTTGCGGGAAAAGATCCGGTTTCTGGTTTGGTAGTTACAATTTCAGCGCTTGCGCAGGATGATAACAGAGTAATTCTGTCATCGTCCGGAAATGATGAAAAACCTCTCTATTCGCTAGAGAGGTTTTTTTGTTCAAACTGTCCTCCACACTCAATCTGCGGCAACCACGATACCGTGCGCAACAAAGTGTTCGCCAACGCTGCATTTGGTTTCTCGCTGCTGACCGTCTTTAGGAGATGTTAATGACCTGTCTAATCCCTGCCGAATAAACACTTTCAACAATCGAGGCAGGGGACAATTTCGGCCGAAAAAGTCCGAGACAAAGTGACCTTGACATGCACGTGTAGGCTATAATTGGTCAATTACTATGGAAATTGTCACGAACTGGCGTACGTGCCCGAAAAAACAGCTTCTTCTCGGAATACTGCTTCTCCTTGTATTGGCTGGCTGCCAAATAGATCAGGATGACCAATCGCTGGGTGGCTCTGTCATACTATGGCACAGTTGGCCGCCTGAAAAAGCTGCTGTGCTAGAAGAAGCGATAGCCCAATTTGAGGAAATCAATCCTGAGGTTGATGTGATTGTCGTCGATTTGCCCAGTGAGCAGATTCTCGGAGACTTCAAACGCGCCGGGTATAACGGCCTCGGACCGGGACTTCTGTTAGGTCGGAACAGTTGGATTGGCGAGCTGGCTGACGACGGGTTGATCAGGCCAATCGAACCGTATATTTCGGCCGAAACCCTGTCATCGTCAAGCAATCGTTCACTTGTCACGTACCGAGATCAACAGTACGGGCTGCCCATCTTTCTCGAACCACGCGCACTGTATTACAACACAGAACTGGTCACTAATCCGCCCAACACGCTCTCTGATTTATTGACCGAGGCGAGCACGGGCAATCGGGTCGCATTGGTACCACGCTTTGAGGAAGCATACTGGGGCATACAAGCATTTGGCGATGGGTTATTCGATGCGGAAGGACGCTTTACTTTGGCGAGCAGTGGCTTTGAAGAATGGTTGAATTGGCTCAGCAACGCTCAGAATGAACCGGGAGTCATTCTGAGCATTGACGATCCGTCGTTACTCGATCTCTTCATAAACGGCGAAATCGCATACTACGTCGCTGATCCGAACAAGCAGAAACAAATGCCAGATTTTATCGATGAAGACACGCCTTTTGAATATGGTGTGAGGCCACTGCCTGGCGGGCCCACAGGTGATTCTGGACCGTTACTTTCGGCCGAAACGATGATGCTCTACGCCTACTCCACCGAGAACCAAAATCGCACTGCCGCCGCATTGGCCATGTTTCTGGCCAATCGTCAGCAGGGCATTCGCTTTTTGCGTGACATCGACCTGGTTCCTGCGAATCCGACGATAAACGTCGATCCACGTATTTACCCTGTGCCTAACGGCTTTGCAAGACAAGTAAGAACAGCAGTTGTGTTACCCAACGAGATTCCGGCACAATCCTTTCTCGCCGCCGGCAATCGAGCATACACAAGTGTTCTTTCAGGTACGGCGAGTCCCGCAGATGCGGTATGCAGCTTTGGTCTGGAAGTCATCGGCATCATGAATTACACCGCTGAAGATGTTCTTCTGCCTCAAGGCTGTCGTTTTGTGGATGAGTGATTTCAGCGCTTTGGGCTTGGCTTGCGAGTTGGGTGATTTTGTACGGAGTAAGTAATGGATTCTGAAAACCTGGTTCGGACTGAAAGTCTGGCTGATGTAATAAGTGAGCAGGCGGCCGTTCTACTGAGCATGCTTTCAAGGCCAGTCGTCGTGCGTCAAATCATCATCGCCATCATAATCGTTCTTTTTGCCTGGCTTTTCTCGCGTCAAACCCAACAATGGAGAGCACGCAGACAATCATCTGACGTAGTTGAACCCGCCAACCCTCCACTGCTCATGCGGCTATATCGCGAATCACTCCGCGAAATAGTGACGCCCCTCTTGGCACTGGTGTTGCTCAACATTGCAATCTGGGTTTTTGAGCAATTGAGTTATCCGAAAGGCCTGCTGGAAGATCTGACCACATGGATCATTATCTGGTTAGTGTACCGCATCATCGTCACGCTGCTGCGCGTACGATTTGACTCTGAAGCGCGCCCGTTCCGTAATCGCATCGTTACACCCATCTTCTTGTTTCTGCTATTCATTCAATTTCTGGCTATTTGGCCGGGCACTGTGGCATTGGCTCAATTTTCGATCACAATTGGTACGCTTGCGTTCCCCTTCGTTAACCTGGTTTTATCGCTCATCGTACTATATGTTTTTATCATCACGGCCTGGCTCATTGAGCAGCTCATGGAGCTCACATTACCTCAGAGACTCAATATTGAGTCCGGACTGGTCGAATCAGTTGCAACGCTGACCCGCTATTCGATATTGGCGATTGGCATCATCGTTTCATTGAGTTTGCTCGGGCTAAATTTCACCTCGCTCGCTATCGTTGCCGGTGGTCTATCCGTGGGCATTGGTATCGGACTCCAAGATATCGTGGCGAATTTTGTCAGTGGTATCGTGCTGCTATTTGAGCAGTCATTGCGCCCGGGAGATGTAATCGAGTTAGACGGTCGTATCAGTCAGGTCGAGCGAATCAGCCTACGGGCAACCGTTGTGCGAACGCGCACCAATGAAGAAGTGATCATCCCCAATGCTGCGTTTACGACGCAGCAGATCAAGAACCTGACGAAGAGTGAGCGACTGGTACAGGTCATTGTTCCGGTAAGCGTCAGCTACCACAGTAACCCGGAAATCGTGCGCAAGCTCACAGTCGAGACAAGTCTCAATCATCCGCTAATTTTGCATACCCCTGAACCACAACTCGTTTTCAAAGGTTACGGCGAATCAAGCCTCGACTTCAATCTATTAGTCAGCATAGACCAGCCGGAGCTGTCAGTGAAGATTAAGAGTGATTTGTACTACATGCTATGGCAAACATTCGCTGAAAATGACATTACGATCCCATTCCCGCAGCGCGATTTGAATTTGGGTGATGGTTGGGACAATTTGGTCGCCGGGATGCAAGGCAGCCAATAAGTTAAAATGAGTGAAGCATAGACAACCGCGACCGTGTATTGTCCAACAAAGATGGTGTTTTGGGGCGGCGACGACTCGAAAATCTGGTGTTCAACAGGAATTGAAAGGATGGAACTATGAAAAGTGCACCCCTTCCAAGCTGGCATAATACCGTCGCGAGGCAGTCGATTCTGGGTTTTGTCGAGGCCGTTTCGGCCGAAAATAGCCCTCAATTCGTCCCACCAGCAGAGCGCATCGCTACCCTGGACAACGACGGCACGTTGTGGTGCGAGCGACCGCTCTACGTGCAATTCCAGGGCGCGCTCGATTTCCTGGCCGAAAAAGCCGAGCGCGATCCAATGTTGCGAGCGCAGCAACCGTATCAAGCCGCATACGAGCGTGATATGGAATGGCTATCCGTGTATACGGCCAACGAGAAGATACCTGAACTGGTCGGCATGTTGATCCAATCGGCGGCGGGCGAAACACAGGACGAATTTGAAGCACGCGCCGCCGAATGGCTCCGTACGGCAAAACATCCGCGCTTTGATAGATTGTATACTGAGCTGATTTATCGGCCGATGGTGGAGCTGATGGATTATCTGCGCGCATACGAATTCCGTGTCTTCATCTGCTCTGGTGGCGGCATGGATTACGTGCGCCTGGTTTCCGAATCATTGTATGATGTACCGCGTGAAAACGTTATCGGATCAAACCTGAAACTAACCTGGGAACAACAGGACGGAAAACCGACCCTCGTGCGTCAGGCTGGATTGGTGGAGCCGTTCAATGACGGTCCGGGCAAGCCAGTCAACATTCAACTCCATGTCGGCCGACCGCCAATTTTGACAGCCGGCAACAGCAACGGCGATCTGGCTATGATGGAATTTGCCGCCGCAGGCAAACGGCCGTTTCTCAATCTGCTCGTACGCCACGACGACGCCGAGCGCGAATATGCCTACGATGCCAGTGCCGAGGCAGTGCAACAAGCGGCAAAAGCACGCAATTGGACTACAATCAGTATGAAAAGAGATTGGAAACGCGTTTTTTGAGTGAAGGATAGCGCTTGTTTATGAACAACAATGCCAACGGATTCGCAGTGCAGAACGCTGCCTTGACCTATCCCAGGAACGCGCCGCCTGCGTTCCACATTTTAGCCAAACCGACGGGTGCGATTTGCAATCTCGACTGTGCTTACTGTTTCTTTCTCGACAAGGAGGTATTTTATCCCGGCAGCAAATTCCGCATGCAAGACGATGTACTTGAACTGTACATCAAGCAACTAATCGAGGGACATCAAACAGACCACGTGACGATTGCCTGGCAGGGTGGTGAGCCGACTTTGATGGGGCTGGACTTCTACCGCCGCGTGATGGAACTGGCAGAGAAATACCGTCGTCCGGGCATGTCGTTCGAGCACACGATGCAAACCAACGGCACGCTGCTCAATGATGAATGGGCGGCGTTCTACAAAGAACACAACTTCCTCATCGGCATTAGTATCGACGGCCCGGCTGAGTTGCACGACATCTATCGCGTGGACAAAGGTGGCGCGCCAACGCTGAAAAACGTGATGCGCGGGCTGCGGCTGCTGCAAAAGCACGGTGTGGAGTACAACGTGTTGACCACGGTTAACCGAGTCAATGCCGACTATCCACTCGAAGTCTACCGTTTCTTGCGCGATGAAGTCGGCACGACGTGGATGCAGTTCATTCCGGTCGTGGAGCGCATCAACGACGACGGGTTGACGCTGTATCAAGAAGGGTCGCAGGTGTCGGACAGGTCGGTTGGTGCGGAACAATTCGGCCGATTCCTCTCCGTCATTTTCGACGAGTGGGTCAATAACGACGTCGGCACCATATTCGTCCAAACATTCGAAGCGGCGCTACGCAACTGGCTCGGCATGGGCAGTTCCGGCATGTGCGTCTTCAACCAAACGTGCGGTACAGGGTTGGCTATTGAACACAACGGCGATCTCTACGCCTGCGATCACTTCGTCGAGCCCAACTTCTTCCTCGGCAATATCAAAGAAAGCCACATGATCGAACTGGTCGCATCACCGCAGCAGGTCAAGTTCGGGCAGGACAAACTGGACACGTTGCCGCAATATTGTATGGAATGTGCCGTGCGCTTTGCCTGTCACGGCGAATGCCCCAAGAACCGATTCATTGATACACCTGACGGCGAGCCGGGACTCAACTATCTGTGCGCCGGGTTCAAACAATTCTTCCACCACATTGATTTCCACATGAAGCTTATGGGGGGACTGCTGCAACGAGGCAGAGAAGCCAAAGAAGTGATGGCGATTAGCAAACAGGTGTTTAGCAACGCAGGTCGTAACGACCCGTGCCCATGCAGTAGCGGACGCAAATTTAAGCAATGTCACGGTCGACCTGTACCGAGACCAAAACTAAATCCATTGCCAAGTCCTCAAACACGCTCAAACGTGATGGGTCGGTAGCGGCAAATCCCGTGTAGGCCATTACGATCGCACCAGTACCTGCATCTGCAAAGTAAAACAAACCAAGGAGTCAAAACATGCCAAACGGAAAACCAAACATTCTGATTATCTGGGGCGATGATATTGGCTGGTACAACATCAGCCACAACAATCGCGGTGCGATGGGTTATCGCACACCCAACATCGACCGGATTGCCCGCGAAGGAATCGAGTTCACCGACTACTACGCCCAGCAGAGCTGCACGGCTGGCCGCGCCGCTTTTATCACGGGCCAGAACCCAATTCGCACGGGTCTAACCAAGGTGGGTTTGCCCGGTGCTGAGTTAGGGCTGCAAGCGGAAGATCCGACGATTGCCGAGTTGCTCAAGCCGCACGGCTACGTGACCGGTCAATTCGGTAAAAACCATCTGGGCGACGCTAACAAATTCTTGCCGACCGTCCATGGCTTTGATGAATTCTACGGCAATTTGTACCACCTCAACGCCGAAGAAGAGCCGGAAAACCCGGATTATCCAAAGGATCCGGCGTTTCGTGCCCGTTTTGGGCCGCGCGGTGTCATGCATTCTAAAGCATCAGACGTAGATAATCCTACAATTGACCCGCGTTTCGGCCGAATCGGTAAACAGGTCATCGAAGACACCGGCCCACTTACCAAAAAACGGATGGAGACAATTGACGACGACGTCACCGACCGCAGCATCGAATTCATTCGCCAGGCCCATGCCGACGGCAAGCCATTCTTCGTCTGGTGGAACTCGACTCACATGCATTTCCGCACCCATATCCCCGAAGAAGCAGAAGGTCTGAGCGGACAAGGTTTCTACAACGACGCCATGATTTTGCATGACCAGGCCGTCGGCAAATTACTTGACCTTCTGGATGAACTCGGCATTACCGGAGACACCATCGTGCAATATTCGACCGACAATGGTCCACACTATAATACGTGGCCCGATGCAGGCATTACACCTTGGCGCAGCGAGAAGAACTCCAACTGGGAAGGAGCCTATCGCGTACCGGCTTTTGTGCGCTGGCCGGGCAAGTTCGAGGCAGGCAAGACGCTCAATGGGATCGTCACCCATCAAGAATGGTTGCCAACTCTTCTGGCGGCAGCCGGCGAACCAAATGTCAAGGAAAAACTGCTTGAAGGTCACGAAGCAGACGGCAAAGAGTTCCAAGTTCACATTGATGGCTACAACATTCTGCCCTACCTGATGGGTGAAACAGACGAGAGTCCGCGTAGCTTCTTTTTCTACACCAATGATGATGGCCAGGTAACGGCAATTCGCATTAACGATTGGAAAATCGTCTTCATGGAGCAACGCGCAAAGGGGATGATGGTTTGGGCTGAGCCGTTTGTATCCTTGCGGTTGCCGAAGTTGTTTAATTTACGGCGTGATCCGTTTGAGCGCGCAGATGAAAGCTCAAATACGTATTGGGATTGGGTGCTTGATCATGTTCCAGCTATTTACGCCGCACAGGCGCTGACTGCTGAACAGATTCAATCATTTGCAGAGTTCCCATCCCGTCAGAAACCGGCGTCGTTCAATCTCGATTCCGTGATGGAGAAGATGCAGGCCGCGACAGATGGTGGCCTCTATTAATCGACATTTGTACTGCTTTCTGTTGTAGAGGCGACCCCGATCGGTCGCCTCTTTTTCTATCGTAACATCCAGCTTAAACCCTTTATGAATTGCGAATAATGTAGATAATTGAGTCGATGAACAAGCAGCGATTAAGGCAAAGGACTTGAGTATGGCATTGACGGGTTTAACCAGCGCACAGGTAGCAGAACGACGCCGGCAGGGTCAAGGCAATGATGTAAAACTTGCTACTAGCCGCACCTACAAAGACATTGTTCTCAAGAACGTATTCAATCCGGTCAACGTCGTCTTGTATGCAATCGGACTGGCCATGTTCGCTGTCGGCGACGGACGCAGCGCGTTTGCAACGATTATGCTGGTGCTTTTCAATTCGACTGTCGGCATCATCCAGGAAGTGCGCTCGAAGCGTAAACTGGATGAAATCGCCCTGTTAGCAATTGCCAAAGTGACGGTGTTGCGCGATGGGCAGGAAACACAGATCAACCCGTCTGAACTGGTTTTAGGCGATATTCTCGTTGTCCGCGCCGGCGATCAAATTCCGGTTGACGGCAAGATTTTGGGTGACAGTCGCATTGAAGTGGATGAGTCGGCACTCACCGGTGAGTCGGACCTGATTCCGAAATCGGCCGAAGACGATGTTCTTTCCGGCAGCTTCATCGTAACCGGCCAGACTCAAATCGAAGCGACCGGCGTCGGCGAAAAAAGCTTTGCCAACAACTTGACGAAAAACGCCCGTGAATTTTCCAGCGAATACACGCCGCTACAGCGCGAAGTCAACCGCATTTTGCGCATTCTGCTGCTGCTGGTCGTATTTTTTGGCATTTTGGCCGTCCTCGGCCTGTTTGTCCTCGATCTGCCGTTCAGTGCCTGGCTGCAAATCATGGCGGTCATCACCGGTTCTATATCGGCCGGTTTGTTGACGTTGATCATTCTGAACTACTCGTGGGGTGCTGTGCGCATCGGCCAGAAAGGTGGGCTGGTGCAGCAACTCAACGCCATCGAATCGTTGAGCAATGTCACCGTCCTTTGCACCGACAAGACCGGCACGTTGACTGCCAATAAAATCAAATATCATGATGTCTATCCCATCGGTATCGACAAAGCCACGCTGGAACGCTATCTGGGCGCTTTTGCAGCGAGTGCATCATCGTCCAATAAAACAAGCGAGGCACTGCTTGAGGGCTTGGCGGGACAAAATCGGCCGATTCATGATGAAGTGCCGTTTTCGTCGGCGCGCAAATGGTCGGCAGTCGCATTCGACGAGCCCTCCTTGCGCGGCACATTCGTGATGGGTGCGCTGGAAATGTTGGAACAGCAGTTCACGATGACCGACGATGCCCGTCACCAGGTCGCGGCCTTGTCAGAGCAGGGATTGCGCGTGCTGGTTTTTGCCCATAATCCGACCGTGACAACTTTACACGACGGCGACGCCCCTGTCTTGCCGCCGTTGACCTTGCTCGGGATTGTCAGCTTCAGCGATGAACTGCGTCCCCATTTGCAGGAGACGCTGAGCGCATTTACTGACAACAATGTCAAACTGAAGGTGATTTCGGGCGACAATCCGCAAACGGTGGCTGCATTGGCACGTCAGGCGGGGTTGCCGGGTGATCTCAAAGCGGTTTCCGGCCCGGACCTGGCAAAAATGGGTGATGCTGAGTTTGCACAAACGGCGGCGGACGCGACTGTTTTCGGCCGAATTACACCCGAACAAAAAGAAGCCCTCGTCACCACTCTGCGCAACCAGGGTGAATACGTCGCCATGATCGGTGACGGCGTCAACGATGTCCTGTCCCTCAAAAAAGCCAACATGGGCATCGCCATGGAAAGCGGCAGTACCGCAACACGTTCTGTCGCGGCAATGATCCTGCTCGGTGACTCCTTCGGCGCCATGCCCGCCGCCCTTGGCGAAGGGCAACGCATCGTCAGCAGCATTCAAGCGATTCTCAAACTGTTTATGGTCACCGTTTTCGCCCTGCTGTTACTCATCATAGGCGTTACCATACTCAATCTCGGCTTTCCCTTCACCGCATTACAAAACACACTGCTTTCGTTCTTTGCACGGGGCGCACCGCCGTTTATCCTCGGTCTGACCGCCATCGCCTCCGCCAAACGCACTACATTGAGCCGCAACATCCTGCATTTCACACTGCCAGCCAGCTTTATGCTGTTCCTGTTCGGCTTGTTGGTCTATATGGGCGCATTTTTTCTGGTCGAACAAGGCCTCGTGAACATTACAATCACCCCCGAGATGATCTCCACGATGGAAAAAACCTTGTCGATTGCTTCCGGCACACTGTCAGACGAGGAATTCTATCAAGCTGCAATTCTGCTCTCTGCACAAACCGCACTGACCACATTCTTTGTATTTACCGGCATTACGCTCATGCTGTTTGCTGCACCGCCGGGAAAATGGTGGTCTGGTGGATCGGATTACGAAGGTCGCAATTGGCTCGTTGTCGCCGGTGCTGTGCTCTTGTATATTGGCTATGTAATCGTATTGGTAGTCCCGGCGCTACGGATATTTTTCCAACTGTTGCCACTACCGATTTCCTTCCACATAACAATCGCCATATTGACTGTCTTGTGGGTTTTTGTGCAACGTTTTCTCTGGCGTTCAAATTGGATGGAACGCTTTTTAGATATTGATGTTGAAAGGGATACGGCAACAACATAAAAAGGGAGTTCAAAACAATGGCAACTAAAAATATGAAAAAAGCGCCGCTCTCCACGGGGCGGAAAATCTGGATCTGGACGGCAATTGTCATTAGCATATTGCTGCTGGTGCTGGAGGTCGGCGGTATTTTGGGTACCTGGGCAATTCGAGGCGTAGCCATTGATGTTGTGTCAGCAGCCCTTAACGGCATACACGAAGTGGCCGGCGTCGGGCGCGAAGCTGTGGGCAAAATTGACGGGGGTGTTTCCGAACTGCGCACAAAAATCAGCGATGTGGAAGATGCCGTCGATCAGGTGTCACAAAACGTGTCTGACCAAGGGCTTATATTAACCGTACTGCCACCCGCCAAGGAGCAGGAATTGGTACGTGTTGCCGGCGAAATCAGGGCAACAGCCGAGTCGATTGTAGGTGTGTTTGAAGCTGCAACCGGTATGTGGAAATCGATTGACAGATTGCCGTTTGTCGATTTGCCTGAATTGGAAGCTGAAAAAGCAGCCAAACTTCAAGCTGGCGCACAGGATATTTCAGACGGCGTCAATCAACTGGCAACTGGTATTCAGGAGTTCCGCGATGGTGCGGCGGGCAAAATTGACACAGTTTCCACCGCAGCCGGTACAGTGAATTCGCGTCTCGGTGTGACACAGGACAATCTGTCTACGTTGGACAGCGAACTCGATCATGTTCAAACCAGGGCGTTGGAACTAATCGACACATTCCGCACTCTTGCCACGATTGTGGCCGTTGTGATGATCTTGATGCAAATCTGGGTCGTGTATGCATTGATTATGCTGATCAGGCAATATTGGGCTGAGTGGAAAACGAGACCGCTGGCAAAATCTGCTGCCAGAAAAAAGCTTTGATCGTCACTAGAGATGGAACCTGGCACCGTGTCACAACAGAACGAATGCCTAAATCGGCAATTGTGGCCCAAACAACAACGCTTGTAGAATGTGATAAGATCGCATTGTAACTTACCGGTAGTGATAGTGATCTGAGTCGAAGCTTGCGTCTGCGAAAAGTCACTGTCACCTGCAATAAAGCACAAAGGAGTCAAAAATGTCAATCGGAACCATCATGTTTGGCCTGCTCATCATCGCGCTTCTCTTATTCCTGGGGGCCATCATTTACATCATGGTAGTAAAGGGCACACAGGATGATGATAACAAGACACAGGGCGTTGATGATAAGAGTACACAGGACGATGCTCAATAAAGTCTGTAAGACGGGAAAATAGCATGGTACATCGAACACCTTTACTCAAGAGACCGGTTGTGCGCCTGATTGTGATTTGGGCTATTGAAGCGCTGGCTCTTGTTTTCATGGCCTGGTTACTCGAAGGTTTATCGATAGACAGAGGTGCCACTGCGATCATCGCTGCGGCTGTAATTGGTCTCTTGAATGCGTTGTTGTGGCCTCTGTTGAGCTATATCATCCTGCCGTTTGCCGTCCTTACGTTGGGGCTGGCAGCTTTAATCCTCAATGGCGTCATTATCATGCTTGCCTCGGCACTGGTGCCGGGATTTGATGTCAATGATCTTTGGACTGCTGTACTAACAGCGCTGGGTTTGACTGCCATTAATGCCATTCTCAGCTCACTTTTGACCATTGATGATGACAATTCCTGGTATCGCAATGTGGTCAAGCGGCGTGCTAAGCGCAAGGTAAATCCGGAGGAAACCAGTATACCGGGTATTCTTTTTCTGGAAATTGACGGGTTAGCCAAACCGGTACTGGAAAAAGCGATGCGCGAAGGGCAGGCTCCAACAATGAAGCGCTGGCTTGAGGAAGGTAGCCACCAACTTGTGGGGTGGGAGACAGATATGTCATCGCAGACATCGGCGAGTCAGGCGGGCATTTTGCATGGCAACAACGACAATATTCCTGCTTTTCGCTGGTACGATCGCGAACGGAAAGAAATCATCGCATCCAGCAACCCGGATGAGGTAGCTGCGCTGGAAAAAAAACATTCCGATGGCGATGGCTTGTTGGTTGACAATGGGGCCAGCCGGGGCAATCTTTTTTCAGGTGACGCGCCTAACGTCATGACGACAGCGAGTTCGATGAAAGATCTGTCGCGCCTGCATGTCACTGATTTCTACGCCTATTTCGTCAATCCATATAATTTTACGCGTACGTTGCTGTTGTTGATCTGGGACATTATTCTGGAGAAGCGCCAGTATCGCTATGCACGCAAACACAATGTGTATCCGATTCTGGACAAACACCATCGCGGTGGCAAGTATCCCTTGTTGCGTGTTTTTACGACGATTATTATGCGTGAACTGAACGTCTATACGCTGATTGGTGACATATTTTCCGGTGTGCCTTCAGCGTATGCGACGTTTGTCGGCTATGACGAGGTGGCGCATCATTCCGGCGTTGAGTCACCCGACGCGCTCGGTGTGCTGCGCAAGCTTGATGAGCAATTTGCTCGGATAGACAGTGCCATTGAAGACGCGCCGCGCCCGTATCATCTCGTCATCTTGTCCGACCACGGGCAAAGTGGTGGCGCAACGTTCTTGCAGCGGTATGGTATCTCGCTGGAGGATTTGGTGCGGCAGTATGCGGCTGAGGCTCAGGTGCGCGGTATGTTGGAGACCAATGAGTCGATGGGGCATGTCAATGTCTACGTGAATGATGTTATCAAGAACGATGATCGATCGGGAAAGACGATCAAGCGGATAACGCGAAGCAAAACGGTGGATGGGGATGTGCGGCTGGATGATGAGCACGTTGTAGAAGAGGAAGTTGAGCAGGCTGAGATTATCGTCCTGGCTTCTGGTAATCTGGGGTTGGTTTATGGTACGCGATTGGGTCGGCGTGTCACGCTGGAGGAAGTGGATACGGTATTGCCAGGGATGCTGGATGGTCTGGTGGCGCACGAAGGGATTGGCTGGGTGATGATCAATTCGGCCGAACAGGGCGGTGTCGTCATCAGCAAAAGCGGTCGCTACTATCTTGAAGACGACCGGATCGAAGGCGAAAACCCACTCGCCGGCTTTGGCGACAACGCCGCACACCATCTGCGTCGTTACAACAGATTCCCCAACGCGCCTGATTTGTACGTCAACAGCTTTTACAACGCTGAGACCAACGAAGTTGCCGCTTTTGAAGAGCTAATCGGCTGTCACGGTGGGTTGGGTGGCTACCAAAACCAGCCGTTCATCTTGCATCCAACCGAGCTTGAGATGTCCAGTGACCATCTAATCGGTGCGCCGGCCGTTTACCATCAATTCAAAGAGTGGCTGGCTGTTGTACACGGCACGGCCGCAGCTTAAGGCTGCCTATGGCAGATATATCCCGTCGCGTTTCCTCTAAAGGCAAACGCGCTTGTTTTGGTGCGTCATCTACCTACGACTTCTTTGCCAGACTGATTTCTCTCGAGTGAGTTGATTCAGGCTGTCCAAAAAAGGAATTGAAGTTAGTTTACCGGTTACTCGTCGAGCAAATAGAGCGATTCGTCGTAGTGGCGGATGTCGCCACGCCGTTGCTTTTCGGCCAGATATTCGTGCAGTTGGCGGTTTTTTTGTCGCAAGGGCAAATCAGCTTGGAGTAGATCGATGTCCAGATTGACGCGTAAAATGCGGTCCGGAACGATGAAGCGCGTGATGCCTGCCGGCAGCCGCCGCCCGGCCTGAGCCACTTGTATGACTTGTGCTACGGTAAAGGTCGGAAAGACGACCAGCGCCATCATATCGTCATAGTCATGCGCCAACTGTAATAATTCGCGATTTTGCGTGCGGTCAGCTGCCATTCATTTAGGAAACACATCCAGCGCGAATTCTGATTCAAGCTCCAGAATCATCGGGATGATCGGAATTGTCAGCTTTAGCTTCTGTTGCCACACTGTGTCAGCCTGAACCACGTCCAAAGTTGTTGCCATTGCGCCGCATTCGATAGTTTGCTCAATTCAACGAGGCGTGGCGCACCATGTTGGCTGTATTCTCCGCTTCCCACTGTGTGATCTGTTGCTGATCGACAATATCGTACATCAGTTCAACTGTTTCCAGCTGCTGCTGATCGAGTTTTTAACGGTAACAGCTTCTACCGTTTCGCGCCGGCTGGCGTCGATCTGAGCCAGAATCTTGTCCTGCTGGGCGCTCATTTGGGTGCGTGTCTGCTCGTGCTGGGCGGTCAAACTCTCTTCCATCTGATTCAGTTTGCGAATGAGTTGGCTATCATTGTCATTTTGATTAGTTATCTCGAAAACGGATTTGGAAAAATCAATCTGTATTCGATCAACTAAATCTTTTACCCATTTGTGTAATCGCTCAAAGCAGGCATCAAGTCGGGCAAGAATGTCGGCGCATTCCGGTTCAATAGGCTTGCCTCCAAGTTCGCCTACAATAAATCTCAAGCGCGTAATATCTGGCGTGAATCGCCAAACATCAACACTGAACGCACTCCCCAAGGCTATTCGTTGATTTGATTGGCAGATTTCATAGAGTATTCTATACGAGATTCTATGCGAGGACTGCAAATCTTCAGGCCATTTAGGCTTAACCACTAGTACTCTGTAACAAAAGAAGCCTAGCTTTTTCGTCTGGTGCAAACTCTACTCATAGCAAAGCTAGGCTTCTAAAAACTTCCGTTACAGTGTACTAAGTACTCTGTAACAAAAGAAGCCTAGCTTTTTCGTCTGGTGCAGACGCTACTCATAGCAAAAGCTAGGCTTCTGAAAACTTACGTTACAGAGTACTAGTACCATATCTCCTAGTTCCGAGAATAGTATCGGTGATGTATTGCGCCTGAGCCAGTCATATATGTACTCAGATGGCTGATTGATTTCTACCTTGTAGTTGTAACTGTAGTGGACCTGATCTTTGTGACCCATGTTGTTATCCGGTTACTGAATCACACCACCCCAGGAGTAATCAAGCACCAACAGTAACAGACTGACAGCTGCGGCGATCAACAGAACGTGACTGAATTGCCGTTTGACTTCTATTGCGCCGATCGCTTTCGCTACCTTTATCTTAGCCGTCGCCAGTTTGCGGGTGAGTGTATCCATTTGTCCATTATTTAACAAACGTTGTACGTGGCAATCGCTCGAGTAGATTGGGCTGAATTAGGCGGTGTAGCCAAGTCTCTTACTCAAGGGATGCTGCTGGTGACAGAGATTTTAAACATGGAATTGATTTTGGGGATGTATGGGCCGGCCGAACTGCACATTGTGTTGGTGTGATTCTGGCCCAATCCGGTCAGCTTGACGGTTACTCGTCGAGCAAATAGAGTGATTCGTCGTAGTGGCGGATGTCGCCGCGCCGCTGCTTTTCGGCCAGATATTCGTGCAGTTGGCGGTTTTTTTGTCGCAAGGGTAAATCAGCTTGTAGCAAATCGATGTCCAGATTGACGCGTAAAATGCGATCTGGAACGATGAAGCGCGTGATGCCTGCCGGCAGCCGCCGCCCGGCTTGAGCCACTTGTATGACCTGCGCTACGGTAAAAGTCGGAAAGACGACCAGCGCTATCATATCGTCATAGTCATGCGCCAACTGTAATAATTCGCGATTTTGCGTGCGGTCAATGTGCCCGGCGTCAATGTATGTGGTGGTCAGTCGGTTGAGCGCATCGAGTCGGTTGGCATCAGGTTTTGGTTTGACGAGTAATACATCCCCGTCGACAAAGTGCAGATAGCACAGACCGCCGTATTCAAACAGTGCTTCGTTAACTGTTTCCGGATCGCTGTCGACCAGGTCGATGTCGGGGAGACGGTGTAGGAGCGCGAGCAGGTCGGCTTTGTCGAGCTGACGAATGATGTGATACCAGGTTTTGAGTTGCAGGCCGGCGGTATCGGCCGAATAGACTTGCACCAACATGTGTGGCAGCCCCATTTGCCGCAGCGCCGTCGAACGCGTCGCACCATCCAACACCATGTAACCTTGTTCCGTCTCCATCACAATCGGTGGATTTTTGAGAATGCGCTCCATTTCCATGCGCTTGGCCAGTCGATCGACGCGTTTCTGATCAAACAGTTCATGGGGAAAGACGCGCTCTGACGGCACAATGCGCAGCGGTAAAATCGGCTCAATGTCGGTAGTCGCAAAAAACTCCAAGAATTGTTCGGCGACGGCCAACGCCGCTTCGCGGGCGGCGTCTTCAGTTTGTGCGGCAATACCGGGTGTCAGCAACACGTGTGGATGGCTCGCCAGTGCCGGATCGGGTGCGGTGCTGCCGGCGGGAAAGTCGAGCGCGGCTCCTGCCAGATTGCCGTCTGTTAATGCGGCGAACAGTGCTGCTTCGTCGACGACGGCAGCATGGGCGGTGTTGATCAGGTAGGCGCCGGCTTTCATCGCTGCCAATTCGGCCGAACCAATTAACCCGCGTGTTGTCGGCCACAGCGGCACGTGCAGGCTGACGAAATCGGCTGCAGCCAGCAAATCGTACAAATCGACGGCCTCGACGCTGGCTTCCAGAGCCAATTCCGGCGTCAGGTCGGGTTGATTGACGATGACTTTCATGCCGAACGCCTGGGCGCGAATGGCGACTTGCCGCCCAATTCGGCCGAAACCGATGATGCCCAGCGTTTTGCCGCGTAGTCCCATGCCCATACTGCTCGGCGCGTCAAACCTTGTGCCGCGCCACAATAGCCCTCGCGCCAGGGCCAACAGCAGCCACAAGGTATGTTCGGCGACGGCAACGGTATTGGCGTCAGGCGCGTTGACGACCTCGATCCCTTGTGCCCGGGCTTGGGCAACGTCGATATTGTTCAGATAGGGTGTGGCGTTGCCGATAATTTTAAGGCGAAAGGCATGCTGCAAAATTTCGGCCGAAATATCCGTGCGCCGCCGTACGATGAGTCCGTCATAGCGAGGCAGTACGTCGATCAACGCTGCCGTGTCCAAATCTGTAAACACATCCACATCGAGGCTCTCGCGCAGCAATGCCACGCCATCTTCATGGATGGAATCGACAATCAGGATGTGTGGTAGTTGTTTGTCGTAGGAAAGGGACATGGATATTTACGACAATCAGGCCCAAACCAACTGTAGGCAATAAGTTTGCCTGGTGTATGGTGAACGGCATTACTATGCGCCGTTCACCACGCACCGTGAATAGTTTCTATGGATTGACGACGTTGCGATAGGCTGTGCCGCGCAATGCATCGACAACTTGTTCGACAATATCAATACCGACACGTGCCTGCGCTTCTTTCGAGCTGGCACCAAGATGTGGTGTATGCAACACATTGGGGGCTGTCAGCAGGGGGCTGCCGACCGGTGGCTCGTTCTGGTATACGTCAACAGCGGCGGCGGCCACTTTGCCGGAATGGAGCGCGTCCGCCAATGCCTGTTCGTCGATCAGCTTGCCGCGTGCCACGTTGACAATGATCACGCCATCTTTCATTTGCGCAATCGCGGCGGCGTTGATCATATTGGTCGTTTCCGACGTGACGACGCTGTGCAGGGTGATAATGTCTGCCCGCGCCAGCATGGCGTCCAGCGGCAGCAATATAATACCCATTTCCGCTGCCGTTTCTGCTGCCACGTATGGATCGTGGGCGATGATGGTCATGCCAAATGCTTTGGCGCGCCGGGCTACTAATCGGCCGATATACCCCAGCCCAATTACCCCCAACGTCTTCTCAGCCAATTCTGTGCCGACAAACTGTGATCGGTTCCACTCGCCCGCTGCTACGGAATTGTGCGCAGCAACGGTATGCCGTGAAACGGCCAGCATCAACGCCAGCGTCTGTTCGGCAGTAGCGACGCTGTTGGCACGAGGCGTGTTCATCACCTTGACACCGTGTTGTGTTGCCGCTGCCAAATCGACATTGTCCACGCCGATACCCGCACGCCCAATCACTTTCAGCTTTGTGCCGGCAGCAATAATGTCAGCGTCCGGCTTTGTGCCGCTGCGAATGATCAACGCGTCGTATGCTGGAATCGTGGCGATCAAATCCTCTTTACTCAAGCCGGTGATGACATCGTAAGCGACATCTTTCATCTGATCCAGTCGATCAAGTCCGGCCTGACCCAATTTATCCGAGATTAAAATCTTGTACATCGCTGATTACCAACTGATACCTTGCAGATGCAGATAATCATCTACATTTGCCAGCAATTCTTTGATGTCATCGACTTGCCAGTCACCCATGTGGCCGATACGGAAACATTTTTCCTTCAATTTGCCATAGCCATTCGATAAAACCATACCGCGTGTGCGCAGGAATTTGTTCAAATCAGCAATGACGATGCCATGTGTATTGGCGATTGTCGTCACAGTTGGCGAAGCGTATTGTTCGTCGGCAAACAGGGCAAAACCGCGTGAATTTGCCCATTCAATGACGCAATTCCGCATTGCCATGTGACGTGCCCAGCGCGCTTCCATCCCTTCGTCCAAAATGGTATCGAGTTGTTTATCCAGCGCGTAGAGCAGGGAGATGGCCGGCGTTGCCGGTGTCTGATCCTTGACCAGATATTTTTCCAGCGTGATGTAATCGAAATAGTAGCCGCGATAGGGCACGGTTTTTGCCTTTTCGAAGGCGCGTTCAGATACAGATGCAAACGCCAGGCCGGGCGGCAGCGCGAATGCTTTCTGGCTGGATGTGAGTACGATGTCGATGTCCCAGCGATCCGGCTCCATTTCCATGCCGGTCATGCCGCTGACGGAGTCGACCATGATGGTGATGTCTGCGCCACCCGGAGTTTGCCGAATGGCTTGTGCAATTTCACGTGCCGGGTTGGCGATGCCGACGCTGGTTTCATTCTGGACAAAAGCGACGGCGTCAAATCCGCCGTTTGCCAATCGCTCAACGACCATTTCCGGCAATATGGGCTGTCCCCATTCTGCTTCAAGTACCTCGACTTCTTTGCCGTTGGCGATGGCGGTTTGTACCCAACGGTCGCCAAATGAGCCGTTGGTGCAGTGGAGAACGCGTTTGGCGACGCAGTTGCGTGTGGCAGCTTCCCACATGCCGGTTCCGGATGATGCCGTTACGTAAACGCGGTGCTGTGTGCGAAAAGCCTGGCGTAGTTTGGGTTGGATTCGGCCGAAAAGTGCAATACTCTCCGGCATCCGGTGACCGATCATCCACTGTCCCTGAGCATCGAGAATTTCCTCGCGCACCTCAGTTGGGCCGGGCAGGAACAACTTGAGATGCTCCTCCGGTTTTCTTACAGAATTACTCATGGTGTATCTTTAAACCTCACAGGTTAATCGTATTTACAGGCAGGGTATACCGACAGGCAAAAGCCCCGCCCAGGTTTTGTAACCAACCCGGTAGTATACCTCCGTATTATCTTGGCGGGAATAGCAGCCATAAGGCCACCGTGCCGATTCGTAAACTAGGTGCTGTAGCCGTCGGCAAAGATATCGATCATCAATTTGGCGTCACCGAGCGGATAGAGAATCGGGCAGGTGCAGCCGTGATCGATATATTCGCGCACCTTTGCCTTGACCTCATCCGGCGAGCCGGCCGCCGTACACATCTGTACCACGTCGTCCGGTACGAGGTGCATCGCCGCCTCGATCTGCTCTTCTGTCGCCGGCCACGTCAACACCTGGTGGATGTCGTCGAGCAATTCCTGACTGACGCCGCTGGCCTTCATGAGGTGCGGCTGTTGACCCAGGTATTGCGTGATCATCTTGCGCGCGCCGTCCAACGCCTTTTTGCGGTCGTGGTCGACGGAGCAGATCATCAGTTGCGGCCGATCGATGTCGTCGATTGATTTGCCTGCCTTCTTCGCGCCGCGCTCGAGCGCATCCATCGCTTGTAGATTGTATTTGGGGCTGACCAAATAGTTAAGGCAGGCGCCGTCGGCGATCTCGCCGGTCATTTCCATCATCTTCATGCCGGTTGCGCCGATGTAAATGGGCACATTGCGCGGCCCTTTGCGCCCGTGTACGACATCAAGTTGAATATCGGTGACGTGATGAAATTCGCCGTGGAAGGTGACGTTTTCACCTGCCAGTAGGCGGCGCAATACTTCGACCGTTTCGCGCATGGCCGTGAGCGGTTTGCGCCGGTTGATGCCAACTTTGCTTGCGAGCGGATCCCACCACGCGCCAATGCCGCAGATGATGCGGTCTTCGGCCAGGTCGTCAAGCGTCAAGAATGTGGCGGCGAGCAGGCCGATGTTGCGCGTCCAGTTGTTGGTGACACCGCTGGCAACCTTGAGTGTGGTTGTGTGGGAGGCGAAGGCAGCCATGGGCACGATACAGTCGCGCACAAGTCGGCTCTCGGCTTGCCAGACTGCTTCAAAGCCGTTGGCTTCGGCGTATTTGACCAGTTCGATGCCTTCTTGCAGGGAATGGGCGTCTTGTAAATAGAGTGCTAGGCGATCTTTGGACATGTGAGTCTCCTTGTGAGCGGTCAGCTGTCAGCCATCAGCTTTCAGCGAAACCAATTGTCTGAAAACTATTTGCTGACAGTTTTCAGTTTGTTAGACATTCGTTTGCCAGTACCAGCCCGGCGCAGCATGATGATTTCGGCCATAATGCTGACGGCGATTTCCTTCGGCGTTTCGGCGTTGAGTTCGAGACCAAGCGGGGAATGGAAGCGCTCCAGTTCTGTTTCGGTTAAGCCGTCCTCGAGCAATAAACTGCGTGTGTGTGTCCAGCGGCGACGGCTGCCCATTACGCCGATAAACTGCGCCGGGGTCTTGACCAGATGCGGCAGAATCCGGCGGTCGATGAGGACGTTGCGCGTGACGACGACGATGTGGGTGTTGCTGGTGACGGTGAATTGGGCGAGGGCGTCTTCGATGGTTCCGGGCAGATGAAGGTCGGCTGTGATAGTTTCGGCCGAAACCAGCTCCTCCCGATCATCGGTCACCACCACACGGTAGCCCAACCAGTGCGCCAACTCCGCCACCGCCTGTCCGACATGCCCACAGCCGATCACAAACACCGTTTCCGGCGGCAAATACGGCTCCACATAAATCTCCATTTCGCCCCCACACACGCCGGGATCGCCTTGCGCCGGGTCGACGAGCGTATACGGCACAAGGCGCGGCTTGCCGTCTGCCAACGCCGCCAACGCTTCCGCCACCACCCGCGACTCCATCTCGCCGCCGCCAATTGTGCCGCTCGTGCGCCCGTCGGCATAGACGAGCATTTTGGCACCCGCGTTGCGTGGCGTCGATCCCCGCGCTTTGACCACCGTAGCCAACGCTACATGCTTGCCAGATTCTTGTGCTTGCGCCAATTCTTTGAGTAATGAAAGCGTGTCAATCGGCATGAGGTCAAACTACTTTGTCAGCGAATCAAGATGACATCAACTGTCAATTGTGCGTCTTGCCATGTGCGATCGGCCGACAGCGCCGGAATCTGGCGCTCCATCGCCAAAGCCAGGCAAGCGCGATCCGCCATTGACAATCCCCATGGTCGCGTTGCTGGTATTATGTTGGCGGCCAATAGTGCTTGTTGTGGTGAAAATGGGACGATTTTTATGCTGGTACGCTGAATCTTGTGCAAAACAGCTTCGGCCGAATGTCCGTCTCGCACAAAGCGTGCCAACACCTCGCTGAGATTGACCGTAGACAATACGCTGTCGCCGATGTGCTGTGCGACAATTTCATGACCACTCTCCCGAAATAGAAAGGCGAGTAGCGCGCTGGCATCCAGAGCAATCATTCGTTTTGTGCCTCAAGCCGTCTCTCAGCTATTAACTCATCGACTACATTTGTCGGTTTGCGATCAGCGTATAGTGCATCGACCCATTGTTGGAGTGATTCGGCCGATATAATTGTCTCATCTTCCATTACCGTGACAGTCAAAATGTGCCGCGCTTCCGCCTCCATACTGCGCCCCGCCATTGCAGCTCGGATACGCAGTTGCGCATGAACTTCTTCGGGTAGATTGCGAATGTTCAAAACAGCCATTTAACCACCTCGTTTGTTGCCCACATTGTAGGCATTGTAGGCAACAGTGTCAAGCGAACTGTTTGCTAATCGCTTGCCAGACGCGCTCCGGCGTGAACGGAATTTGCCGGATACGCACACCGGTCGCATCAAAAACGGCATTGGAAAGGGCCGGAGCGACGCCGTCTTTCGGGATTTCGGCGATTGCTTTCGCCCCAAACGGTCCGCTCGGCTCATGGGTTTGCACCAGAATGACGCCCATTTCCGGCATTTCGTCGGCGCGATAAATCTTGTACGGGCCGAACTGCGGGTTGACCATCCGCCCGGCTTCGTCGTAGCGCATTTCCTCGCAATGGGCGTAACCCAGTGCCTGCACCATGCCACCCTCGACTTGACCGCTGGCGGTCAACGGGTTGATGACGACGCCGGCATCGACCGCCATCACCATCTTTTCGACTGTGACCTGACCGGTTTCGGTATCGACCAGCACTTCGACGAATTGTCCGGCGAATGGCGGTGGTGATTCATAGCTGACAAACGACGCTGTGTGCATGATCTGGCGCTGCTGATCCTGGTGGAGCGAATGCAGCGCGATTTGCTCCAGCGACACAGAGCGCCCATCAGGCGCCCAAGCGTGCCGATTGCGCAATTCGACGCCGCTCCAGTCGTCCAGGTCGAGCATGAGGCCGGCCCGTTCCTTGATTTGTTCGCGCACCCCTTCGGCCGATTTCTTGATCGCTGTGCCGGAAATATAGGTAGTGCTGCTGGCATACGCACCTGTATCAAACGGCGTCATATCCGTATCGCTGGAGTAGATGATGATGTCCTCCAGCGGTACGCCGAGCACCTCAGCCGCGATTTGCGACAATACCGTGTCCGATCCTGTACCCAAATCAGTCGCACCGACCAGGACGTTGAACGAGCCGTCGTCGTTGATCTTGATACTCGCGCCGCCCATATCGAGGCCGGGTATTGCCGTACCGTGCATGCAGACTGCCATACCCAATCCGCGTTTTTGATGCGGTTTGCCCGGCACGTTGCGCCACTCAGGATCATCACGCCGATCCCAACCGATTGCCTGCTTGCCAAAATCAACACATTCAGCGAGCGCATTGGACAAGATGATCGGGATTTCAGTGACTGTTTCTTTTTCACCTTCGCCGAGGTGCGGGGCGATGTCAATCCCGTCGCCTTCGTTGACCCAATTCTTGCGGCGGAACTCGATCACGTCCATGCCGAGGGCGTGGGCGATTTCATCCATGTGGACTTCGAGCGCAAACAGCGCTTGTGGTGCGCCGTAGCCGCGATACGCGCCGGGAACGGGAATGTTGGTGTACATGACGTGGCAGTCAAAGCGTTTGTTGGGGCAGTTGTAGGTGCTCAATCCGCGCAATCCGCTGACCGTTTGCACGGTGAGTCCGTGTGTGCCGTATGCGCCGGTATTGGCCAGCGTTGTCATTTGTTGGGCGACGAGTTTGCCATCGGCCGAAACGCCGCTCTTGAACGTAATGGTCTGTGGATGGCGCGTACGGCTCGACATAAACTCTTCCTCGCGCGTCAGTTCAAGGCGCACAGGGCGACCCGTTTTAATGCACAAATGGCCGACGATGTCCTCGATCAACATTTCCTGCTTGGCGCCAAAGCCGCCGCCGATGCGCGGTTTGATGACGCGGATGCGTTTAACCGGCAGACCAAGCAACGGCGCAACCATGCGCCGCACGTGGAATGGCACTTGCGTGCTCGTGCGCAACGTCAACCGTTCGTCGCTGTCCCAATAGGCGATAGCGATGTGCGGTTCGATCGGGCATTGCTGAACCTGATGAACGCGATAGGTGTTTTCAAAAACGTGTGCCGCCTCTGCAAATCCCTGCTCAACGCTGCCTGTCTCCGCCTCAATGTGATGGCTGATGTTGCGCTGGGCGTCGTGAATGTCAATCGCGTCTGGCTCATCGTGAATGATCGGCGCACCCGGTTTAATTGCGTCGCGTTCGTCCAAAACAGCCGGCAGAACCTCATAGTCGACCTTGATCAGCTTGAGCGCCTCTTCAGCAAGAGCCAGGGATTCGGCTGCAACGGCAGCCACCCGGTCACCGACATGGCGCACTTTGTTGTCGAAGCTGACCTGGTCATACGGGGGCGGATTAGGGTACGATTGTCCTCCGGAAGCATAGATGACGCGCTCGACGTTTTTGTAGTGAATGACGGCGTGGACGCCGGGCAGGGCGAGGGCGGCACTGTCGTCGATGTCCAAAATGCGGGCGTGGGCGTGTGGACTGGTCAATAGTTTAGCGTACAACATCCCGCGCATTTCAATGTCATCGACAAAGGCTGGATTGCCTTTGGCGAGTTTGATGGCATCGACTTTTTGCTCGGGCTTGCCAACGACGCTGGTTTCGGGAATGTCGGATGTGATTTTCGGCCGAATTTCCGTCTTCGTTTGTGTCGCCATATCTCCCACATCAGGCGTTAGCTCATCGCGATCGCTGTCTCCAAAGCCCGGATCGTACTCCACAGGCGTGAGGACATGGATCGGGGGCAAATTTGGCGCTTCCCCGCGCAACATCGCTGCCGCGACTAGAATCGCCTGTACCGGCTTGACATAGCCTGTTTCGCGGTCGAGAATGCCCGACAGCGCATCGCGCACGTCAGCCTCAGTGGGGTTGGGGTTGCGAGCGAGCAGCGCTTTTGCGGCCAGCACCATCGCCGGCGTGTTATAGCCGGATTGAATCGCGCCTGTTTCGATGAAGGCACGCTGAATAGGATGCAGATCGAGGCCGTTGGACATACCTTCAATGGTTTCGATTGTGTGCCCATCTGCCTGTGCAGCAAGCATAATGTCTGCTGTGACCAATTCGCCGTCGAGCCGGATCGCGGCAGCGCCGGTCTCACCCGTGTCGCTGCCAAAGCGCACGCTGAAGTACCCTTCACGCCGCAGCACGCGCAACAGGGTGTCGTCGGGAGTGCAAGTGACAGTTTTTTCTTCGTTGTTGATTATGAGATGGATGTGCATGATTAAATTTTCGGCCGAAAACGAACTCTGTCTTCGGTCACGACCACAAAACGATTGGGAAGGTGTTTCCCATACTGATTTAGCAATCGCGTGATTGTATTGACACGATTTGATGCTGTTTCATCTTGCAAACGCATCAAGACAACACCATGATGTGGATATCCGCCACGAAAAACAAGATCACCAAAATCTTTGTCGTTGGTGATCACAATGCGTTGTTCTTCATATGCACGTTGCAAAATTGTGTCATCATTCGCTGAAAGCATGGCATCAGTCACACTGAGGACATCGTGACCATCTGCCTTTAGGAATTCGACTACAGCACGCCCGGACGATTCATCCACGAGAAATCGCATTGCTATTAGTTGTGCCTATGCTGGTGCATGTGTGAGGGCAAATATCTCTTCATTGGCGACAGAAAAGGCTGCATACAGCAATGCAGCTTGAATGTCCTGACGTTCCAGTTGAGGGTATTCTTGCAAAATCTCATCAAATGAAATGCCCTGTGCAACCATGCGCACAAGCAATTCAACCGGAACGCGTGTGCTGCGAATGACCGGTTTGCCGGCCATTACAGCAGGGTTATTCGTGATGCGTTCGAGTAAAGCTTGATCACTCATTTTGTCACTCCTTATCAAGCACGCTCATTACACGAGCAGATAAAATAGTCAACATTTGACGGCGATATTCGGCCGAACCGCGAAAATCACCTGCTGACTCCAATCGTGTCGAGTCGTCAAACAAGATCGGCCGATCCGCCACACCACAAGCGGCTAACAGGATGTTTGAGTCAGTCTTTCGGCCGATAACAGCCACGATTGGCTTGTCCGCCGGCGTCCGCGCTACGCGGTCAGCAGCCGTTTCGCCGTCAGCTTGAATTGCAACCGACGTGATCAATGTTCCAGCAGCCAGCGGCTGACCTTCGGACAGTGGGTAACGACTTGTGTTGCTCGCCGTTTGCGTCGTGACGACTGCCTCGTGAACGAGCAATGCTGCGTACAGTTCGCTTTCAGGATCAGCGACGGCAATGGTGCCGCCAATCGTTGCCATATTGCGTAACGTATTCGGGGCTTCGCGGTGGGCCATCTGCCTGATCAAGGCGGGCATCTCCGCGTGATCGGCAATTGTCTGCAGTCGCGTCATCGCGCCGATCGCAATCGTGTCGCCATCAACTTGAATCTGGTCGAGGCCGACCGCTTGCAGATCGACGATGGTTTCGGCCGAATTGCGCAATTCGGGTACGCTCTGCGTACCACCTGCAATCAGCACTGCACCCTCTTGCGCTGCGAGCGCAACTGCATCGCTGACTGTTTTGGGTCTGTAGTAGGTTTTGTGTGTCATGTGTGTCTCACGCAAAGGCGCAAAGTAATTGGGTTATCCGTTGATCAATTTTTGGCTGATTTGATTGTGTCGTTCAATATGCGGTCTCAAATCGAGCGTGCGCAATTCACCGTCTTCGACGACGATGCGACCGTTGATGACGCTCAAATCGACTTGCTGCGGTGCGCAGAAAACGAGTGCGGCCATTGGGTCGTGTTGGGCACCGGTGTAGGCCAGTTGGTTGAGGTCAAAGGCGATGAAATCGGCCGATTTCCCCACTTCCAGACTGCCGATGTCGTCGCGCCGCAGCACGCTTGCCCCGCCGCGCGTTGCCAGCCAGAGCGCTTCCTCGCCCGTCAAGCCCTGTGGATTGCCCAGCACGCGCTGCAGCAACAACGCCTGCCGCGCTTCGTTGAGCATGTTTGAACCATCGTTGCTGGCTGAACCATCGACGCCGAGTCCGACTGGAACCCGCTTATCGATCATCTTCCGCACCGGTGCGATACCGCTGGCCAGACGCATGTTGCTACAAGGACAATGCGCCGCGCCGGTTTGCGTGCGCGCCATGAGGTCGATTTCGGCATCGTCGACGTGGATGCTGTGCGCCCACCAGACGTTGTCACCGACCCAGCCGAGGTGTTCGGCATAAGCGGCGGGACGGTAGCCGAATGTTTCCAGGCAGAAAGCTTCTTCATCGACCGTTTCGGCAATGTGGGTGTGCAGGGTGACGTTGTAACTACGCGCTAATTCGGCCGATTCCCGCATCAAATCGGGCGTCACCGAGAATGGCGAGCACGGCGCAACGACGACGCGCACCATCGATTGCGGATTCGGATCGTGAAATTGCTCGATAACGCGCACACAATCGGCCAAAATCGCTGCTTCACTCTCAACAACACTGTCTGGCGGCAAGCCGCCATCGCTTTCGCCCAGCGACATCGATCCGCGTGCGGCGTGGAAGCGCATGCCGATTTCCTGGGCGGCACGCACCTGGTCATCCAGTCGCGATCCGTTGGGAAACAGGTACAGGTGATCACTGCTCGTCGTGCAACCGCTCAAAATCAGTTCAGCCATCGCCGTTTTGGTGCTTATGTAGACCGCTTCGCCATCCATCCGCGCCCAGATCGGGTAGAGGGTTTTGAGCCAGTCGAACAAGCCTGAATCAGGGGCGAGGGCACGGGTCAGGGTCTGGTAGAAGTGGTGATGGGTGTTGACGAGGCCGGGCAAAATGACCTTGTCGCTGGCGTCGATGATGCGTTCGGCCGAATGGTATTGAGGCGGAATTTCGGCCGAATTACCAACCCACTCGATCACATTGTCACGCACGAACAACGCGCCGCCGTCATAGATATCGCGGGCATCGTTCATGGTGAGTAGTTGACGGGCGTTCTGCAACAGGATAGTGGACATGGTTTACTCAGGGAGGATGGTGAAATGGGGAATGTGCTTCGGCCGAATCATGGCAAAATCGCGGCGATCCAGGGTAAGTACGGTGTCAATTCCCGTTCGCTCAGCGAGGGCGACAATTGAACAATCCGCGAAATCGATCCTGGCGTCAGCGTACTGCTCCAGCAATTCGACAATCCGCGCCAGATCGCTGCCAGGGATCGATTCAAGCGTGTAGATTGGGTCTTGCATTCGGGCCACAAATCGGCGCATGATATGATGTCCATAGCGTCGGTTCAGCATATGTGTCACTTCCGGCAACACAGCCGTCGGGATGAGCAAAGGGGATCGCACTTGTCCGATGGTATCCCGGCATGCAGCGTAAGCGGCCTCGCGCCGATGGGCGATGGCTATCAAGAAACTCGCGTCAACTATCGCTGCCATTCTCTTTTTTTGCCGCTTGACGTGCCATGAATTCTGCTACAACTCGCTCATACTTTTCATTGTATGATTCTCGCAGGAATTCTTCGTCTTTTCCATCTGACAAATCGACAAATCGTGGATCGATCTCTGGTGGTTCTTCGCCCTCGATTTCGGCGATACCGATCAGTCCCAGTAGCGGATTTGCCAGTTGCTCTTCGGCCGATTCTTCGGCGACATATTCGATAAGTGCTTCGCGGATGATGGTTGCTTTGGAGACACCTTTGCGCTGGGCAATTCGGCCGATTTTGTACAGCAATTCCTCATCCGCCATGATCGTTGTGCGTTTCATAAGCGCTTCACCTCACTCAAGTTATACATGCATAATTATGCTAGCATAACTTTCATTCGCAATCAAGCGTGATAATTCGCCCAGACGCGTCGGCCGACCACGCGCGACTTCGCTGCAATCCCGGCCTCATCGAGATGCGGAATCTGCTTGTTGCGCATGACGACCTTGCCGTTGACAATGGTCGTATCTACGTCCGCATCGATCATGCCAAACAGGAAATGACCCCAGAAATTACCACCGTTGAACTCGGTTGGCGGATAGTAGTCGATCAGAATCAAGTCGGCGAGATACCCTTCTGTCACCTGTCCAACTTGCTGGCCCGTCAGACGCTGGTAAATCGCAGGATTGTTCCTCATCGTCATCTGCTCGTACTCGACCCAGCCGAGATTGTTGTCGCCGGTGTGGTGTTTGTGCAGCAAATAGCCGGTCATCGCTTCGCGACGCAGATCAGGCGTCATGCCGTCTGTGCCAATACCGACGGTCACGCCGCGTTCAAGCAAGGCGAATACATCGGCTCGGCCGACCGCATTGTTCATATTCGATTGCGCTTGATGCACGACAACAGTGTCTGTCTCAGCCAGCAAATCGCGCCCGTGATCATCGAGAAAAATTCCGTGCGCCGTGATGCTCTTGTTGCTCAGGACACCAAAATGGTGCAAGCGCTCGACGACGCTACGACCGTACTTCTCAACCGTAAACGTCTCGTCACAGTAATCTTCGAGCATGTGGATATGACAGCCACGGTCCAGTGACGAGGCAATGGCAACCGCCTTTTCAAGCGTATCATCGTCACAGGTAAAGGAAGCATGCAAGCCCAGCATCCCGTCGAAAAGATGGTCGGGATTGGCAGCTTTGGCAGCCATCACCTTGCGCATGTAGCGTTCGTTCTCTGCCAGACCGGCATCGCGTATCGCCTTGCCGTCGCGATCCGATGTTTCGTAGCAGAGCAAGCCGCGCACACCAACGCGTGTCAGCGCCTTTTCGATCTGGTCGAGACTGCCGGCACAGGCATTGGGGCTGGCGTGGTGATCGATCATGCTCGTCACGCCGTGCCGCACCGCCGTGATCGCGGGAATGAGCGCGCTGTAGTAAACGGCTTCGTCATCGAGCACTTTATCCAGCGCCCACCACAGATAGAGCAAAATCTCGTGGAAATTGTGGGGCGTCTGATTGAGCGATAAGCCACGGGCGTACATCCCATAAAAATGCATATGCGCGTTGGTGAATCCTGGCATCAAAACACGTCCACCACCGTCGATTTGTTCAAACCCGGCGAACTGTGCTTTGAGATCGGCTTCGTGTCCAATGGCGACAATGCGACTGCCATCAATGGCGACAGCCTGACCGTAAAGCACAGCGTCAGACATGTTGTTGGTGACGATTGTGGCGTTGTGGATTAGTAAACCCATCATCCACCCCCATTGACCCGTTTCTGGAGACCACGGCGTGGAATCCGCATCGGCAGTGTGGTGCGCCGCACGCCGTCGAATTGGTACAGGGCATTGGCAACTGCGCCGGCCGTTGGCACAAGGCCGATTTCGCCGACGCCTTTCGCGCCGTAGGGCCCATACGGATCAGGCACTTCGACACCGATGATTTCCATTTCCGGCATCTCTTTGGCGCGCAGTATGCCCATTTGGCGCAACATGGTCGATTTCGGCCGACCATTTTCCATCTCCAACTCTTCACTGATCGCGTAGCCCAGACCCATATGGATCGAGCCTTCCAACTGGCCTTCAAACAGTGTTGGGTTGAAGATTTTGCCTGCGTCATGTGCGGCAACGATTTTGGCAACATGGCCGGTTTCTTCATCAAGGATCACGAGTTGGGTCGCGTAGCTGTATGAGTAATGAGTGTACACTTTCTCGACCATCGCGCCCGGTTTGGTCGTCCAATCGACGATCCAGCGACCATCATAGCTTCGGCCGATAAGTTCACCCAACTCATGCGTCTGCAAATCGACCTTCAACTGCTTGCATGCATCGATCAAGGCATTGCCGACCAGCGACGTGGCGCGCGATGCCGTCGTCATACCCGCTTCCTGCTCCGCCTTTGTATCGATATGCACCTCGATGATGGCCGGATCGATGCCCGTTTCCGTGCAAACCACCTGTGTTGCAATTGTGTTCACGCCCTGGCCCATCTCCGTCCAACCGTGATCGATGATGACTTTATCGGGAGCGACAATCGTGATCTTCGCCGACGATACGTCCGGCATGCCGTTGCCAACACCGGTGTTCTTGATGCCACACGCCAGACCGGCGTATTGAGCCGCGTAAAACTGATCCTTGACGGCCAACAATGTCGTTTTTGCACCTGCGCCCGCCTCAATGACCTGACCCGTTGCCGTCATGTCGCCATCGTCCAGCGCGTTGTCGTAGCGGAACTGCCAGCGGTCGAAGCCGCCCTGTTCGCACAATTCGTCGATCAAACTTTCCAGACCAAACGCGGCTTGATTGACGCCGAAACCGCGCATGGCACCGCACGGCAGGTTGTTGGTGTAGACGGCTGTTGCAACCACATCCGTCACCGGAAAATTGTACGCACCGGTTGCGTGACCAGCCGACCGTTCCAGCACTTTCATGCCCACAGACGCATGTGCGCCCGTATCGCCGACGAATTCGACTTTGCAAAAAGTCAACTTGCCATCCGCATCACAGCCGATGTCATACTCCATCCAAATCGGGTGGCGCTTGGGATGAAATGCGATTGATTCATCGCGGGTCAGGCGTACCTTGACGGGCTTTTGCAGGATGTACGCAGCCAATGCCGCATGACCTTGCACCGTCATGTCTTCTTTGCCGCCGAAGCCGCCGCCGTTGGGAACCATGATGACGCGCACTTTGTCGAGCGGCAGGCCAAGCAGTTTGGCGATTTGCACGCGATCATCGTAGACGCCCTGGCCTTGCGACAATACTTCAACGCCATCGGCCGATGGATAAGCGATAGCGACTTCCGGTTCCATAAAGCCGTGCTCGATCATCTGGGTCTGGAAAATGCCGTGAGCGGTATAAGCCGATTCAGCCTTTGACTGTGCCAGATCGCCGCGATTGGTGATGCTCTGTGACAAAATATTGGTGTCACCATGTACAGTCGGACTATCGGTTTTGCGTGCGGCATGCATGTCGATGATCGGGTCGAGTACGTCGTAGTCAACGGCGATCTGCTGTGCCGCTGCGCGGGCGATTGCTTCCGTTTCCGCAATGACGAGTGCCAGCACGCTGCTGATGAACTTGGTGGTCTCACCTTCGGCAATCATTTGCGGCCAATCCTGCTTGATCAGACCAACGGTGCGGTCGCCGGGGAAATCGTCGGCAGTCAACACGCGCATGACGCCGTCCATCGCTGCTGCTGCCGTTGTATCGATCTTCAAAACACGGGCGCGGGGATGATCGGTGTAGCGCAGTGCGCCGTGCGCCATGCCTTCAAGGCGGATGTCGTCGACGTAGTGGTGGAAGCCCAGTACGAGGTCTTGTGCCTTGTATTTGGGCAAACGTGTCCCGACGTGGCCGTTACCGGTGGGCGCAGGTAGTTCTTCTTCGTTGCGGATGGTTTCGGCCGATAACATCACCGCATCCACAATCTTCTTGTACCCGGTACAGCGGCACAAATGCGGTGTCAACGCCTTTTCCACATCAGCCCGCGTCGGCTCCGGATTCTTGTTGATCAACGCATCCGACTGCATCACAATGCCCGGAATGCAAAAACCGCACTGCACACCACCACATTGCACAAATGCATTGGCATACACGTTTTGGCGATACGTTCCCAGGCCCTCAGTCGTCGTCACAGCTCCGTCGTCTACTTTGCCCATTTTCGTCACACACGACAACACAGCCTTGCCATTGAGTTGGACGGCACAGCAACCGCAGGCCGCCTGCGGCGCACACCCATTCTTGGGCGAGACGATACCGGCTGCTTCACGTAGAAACGTCATCAAATCCAGCTCAGGATCGCCGTTATATTCTGTTACTTGTCCGTTAAGGGTAAATTTCATGTCGCACCTTGTGTTATGCGGCCCTGCTGCAGAGGATACAGAACCCAAACAATGATTCCCTACTCGTTGGATAGCAGTTGCTGCGGTTAGGGGATCCGCTTGCACTCGCCTGACGCCACCCATCTTGAGTCCAAAATACGGGCGTGACTATTGATAGTTGTACACATTCACTTCCATCGCGCAACCAGACTTGCTGCATCAAGCCTTAGCGCAACCGATTAAGCTGTGGCTTGCGGCATTTCCATGCGCCGCTCACCGGCCATCATCAACCCTAACTCTTCTGTCGTTACCTCATCACTATTGACGATGCCCATAATCTCCCCGCCAAACAGGACGACAATGCGATCAGAGAGTGCCTTAACCTCGTCGAGGTCTTCGGAAATGAGCAACGTTGCCAATCCATTTGCACGTTGTTGAAGAAGTTGATTGTGAATGTATTCTGTTGCGCCAATATCGACACCGCGTGTCGGCTGTGCAGCAATCAAGAAACGCGGCTCGCGTGCCAATTCACGCGCCAGAATCAGCTTCTGAATGTTGCCACCGGATAGATTTTTGGCGGGCGTTTCCTGGCTGGGGGTCTTGACGCGAAAGTCACTGATTAGCTGACCGGCGTGTTGTTCAATCGTTTTAAAATCGAGAAATATGCCCTTACTGAACGGTGCCCGGATGTAATCTTGCAGGATCATGTTTTCGGCAACGGAAAAATCCTTGACAACGCCGTCGTGCATCCGTTCTTCCGGAATGTATGACAGGCCGCTATTGAACATTTCGGCCGGAGACAGTCCAGTCACATCGCGCCCGTCCAGCCAGATTTTGCCACTTTCAACAGCGCGCAAACCGGCAATAGTGCGGGCCAGTGAGCGTTGACCATTCCCGGAAATACCGGCTACGCCCACGATTTCGCCGCTGTGCACTTCAAGGCTGAAATCTTTGAGGGTGCGCTGACCATCATCATTGACAACGTTGACCTGATCCATTTTCAGTCTGACGTCGCCCAGTTGGCTCGGTGGACGTACGCGCTCCAGCAACACTTCGCGGCCCACCATCATGTTGGCCAGATCCGCTTTGGTCACATCGGCCGTATTGACCGTTCCCACCATTCTTCCATCGCGCAACACAGAAACTCTGTCGGTCAGCGCAAAAATCTCGTCCAGTTTGTGCGAAATGAAGATCAGTGCATGGCCATCGGCTGCCATCTGCCGGAAAATGACAAAAACATCATCGACTTCCTGCGGTGTGAGGACGGCGGTTGGTTCGTCGAGGACGAGCAGCGCCGCGCCGCGATAGAGTGCCTTGACGATTTCGACGCGCTGTCGCTGGCCGACAGCCAGCTTGGAAATGATCGCACGCGGATTAACTTGCAGGCCGTATTTTTCGGCCAGCTCTTCGATGCGGGCGGAGACGACGTCGAGATCGAGCCTGAAGCCACGTGATGATTTCATGCCCAATGCGACGTTTTCGGCAACGGTGATGTTATCGACGAGCATGAAATGCTGGTGGATCATGCCGATGCCGTATTCGAGTGAGTCGGTGGGTGAATTGATGGTGATCGGCCGACCGTTGAGAATGATTTCGCCTTCGTCAGGCTGGTACAAACCGTAGAGAATCTTCATCAGCGTACTTTTGCCGGCGCCGTTTTCACCGAGTAACGCGTGAATTTCACCTGCTTTGACGTCAAAATCGACGTGATCGCTGGCAAGGACGCCGGGAAAGCGTTTGACGATGCCGCGCATTTGCAGCGATTCGATCCGTTCCAGACCTGAGGGTAACAAATTGCTTTTTTCGCTCATGTGTCCCGCTCGCTAACTGACTTTGTTGTGCCAGATTGTGTGTGTATGTGTTTCGGCCGAAATGTGTCCTTTCCTGATCACGTAACGGCGATCCGACTGCCGCCGCAGCGCTTCCACGGCACTGCGCGCATCCAGCACGATCAAATTCGCCGGATTGCCGACTTTGATGCCGTAATCGTCGTGTCGCCACAAACGTGCCGCGTTATAGCGCGGCATATCAAATGCCGCCTGAATTTCGTGCGGTGCGCCCATGTGTGCAGCGTGCGCCGTGATCAGCGCCACTTCTAACGGGTCCATCTTGCCGTACGGATAGAACATGTTCTGCACATCGTCCTGTCCGCAAACGACATTGACGCCTGCTTCGAGCAATTCTTTGACCCGGGCGATGCCACGCGGCTTGGGGTGGCTATGCCCCCGTGCTTCCAGCATCAAATTGATCGGCGCGTTGGTAATGATGTGAATTTCGGCCGATTTTACCTTGTCCATGATCCGCACCGCCGTCGCGTCGTCCCAGGCCGACATCGCGCAGCAATGCCCCGCTGTCACGCGTCCCTGCCAACCCGTTTCAATCGTCTTGTCCGCCAGCAATTCCAGCGTTTGCCAATACGGATCATCCGTTTCATCGATATGCATATCGACATCGACATCGTACTTTTGCGCAATTTCAAACGCGATCTCGATTTGGCGGGCGGCGTCATCCATGTTGGCTTCGCCATGCGGCATGCCACCGACCAGATCACAACCGTTTTCCATCGCCTGCCACATCATATCGACCGCTTCGGGATTCTGCGCCAAACCCAACTGCGGAAATGCAACCAGTTGAATATCGATCACATCCGCGTATTTGTCACGCGCCGCGCGAACACCGTTGAGAATACTCAATTGGGCGATGTGATCGATATCGACATGACTGCGCAACCACAATGTGCCATTCGCCAGCGCATGTTCGATCACATGTCCGGAGCGCGCCACAATGTCGTCAACGGTGAGATCGTGCTTGACTTTAGCGTAAATCTCAATCGCTTCGTGCAACGTACCGCTTTGATTGATCAGACCGTCCCACAAGTACGCATTTTCGAGATGGAAGTGCGACTCGAAAAAGGCGGGCGAAATCATGCTGCCCACCGCGTCAATTTCGCGTGCTCCCGTCGCGGCAACGGATGGCGCGATGGCAGCAATTGTGCCGTTTGCGATCCCGACTTCGAGCGGCTCACCACTCTGCTCGGAAATGCCGTTACGGATGATGAGGTCCATAAAACTTTCGAAGAAACCGAGCTTCTGTCAGAAGCTCGGTTTCTCTATTTGAGATGTTAGTTGCGCGGATCGGCGACGATTTCAATTGTGCCGTCGATGATTCCTTGCTCGGCTGCCAGAGCTGCTTCCACAGCGTCGGCCGGTAAATCCTCGTCGTACAGAAACACCTGTCCATGGTTAGCTAATGTCAACTGCAGCACGCGACCACCATATTCTCCTGCCTGATTGGACGTGATCATTTCGAGCAGCGTCGGTACCCAGTCGTAGAGAATGGTTGAAACGACAACGTCTTCACCAGCCGGGCTTTGGTCGGCCTGAATGCCCAGCCACGGTACTTTTGCCTCGTTGGCGACACCGATTGCACCGACAACCTGCTGCGAAGAGCCGGTCAGAACGTCAGCACCGGCTTGCAGATGCGTGTTGGCTGCTTCGGCCGCCAGCGCTGTGTCGCCAAACGAGCCGGTGAACGAGATGTTCATTTGAATGTCGGGATCGGTGTCGCGCACACCGGCAGTGAAGCCGTCAACGTGCAGCTTGGCGTCGCCCGCATCGACAGGGCCGACAAGCCCGATGATGCCGGCTTCGGTCATGTGAGCGGCCAAAACACCTTGTACGTAGCCGCCCTGCTCAGCACGTGGCTCATAGGCGAACACATTGGTGACACCTTCTTCTTCGCCGGTGTTGGTTGTCGTGCCCCAGGCAAAACTGGTCTCGGGGAAATCGGGGGCGATTTCGAAGAGCGATGTGCCGTACTGCGCTCCGTGCGCAATGACCAGATTGTAACCACTTTCTGCGTAGTCACGGATGGCTGCTGCTGCGTCGGTGACGTTGAACATGTTTTCGGTGAAGGCAATTTCGAAGTTATCCGCACCATAATGATCTTGCAGTTGTTTGAGTGAATCGTACATTGACTGGCTCCATGCCAGATCGGTGGTGGTGCTGGGCATGACGAGGGCAATGCGAACGGGTTCGATATCCGGGTAGTCGCCATCCATCATGGCTTCGTCGTCCATGGTTTCATCGTCCATGGTTTCGGATTCGGCCGAATCTGCAACCGCTTCATCCTCTGTCGTCTCCGCCGCCGGAGTATCTGCCTCCGCCGCCGGCTCCTCATCAGATGCCGTATCGCCACCGCAGGCAACCAGCAACAATCCCAGTACCAAAATCAAAATACCCAATAACCATTTCTTCTTCATCTGTCAACTCTCCTTGAATAATTTGTCTCGTCACTTGGTTCGCTCACGCGCTAATTTTCACCGCGCGAAAACGGTTTTGTCAGTGCTGCCGGTTGTGCGGCACGGCGGAACGGAATCGCCAGCGCCACAATTGTCAGAATATACGGCAGCATGACAGAAATGTTTGACGAGATATTTAACCCCAATACTTGACCCCACAATTGCAGTGCGCTGATCGTGCTAAACAACAGCGCGCCAAACATGACGCCAACTGGTGACCAGCCGCCAAAATAAACCAGCGCCACTGCAATAAAGCCGATACCGTTGATCATGTTTTCCTGAAAGACATTGAGCAGGGAAATCGAAAGCGACGCGCCGGCAATGCCGGCCAACGCCGAACCCAAAATGACCGCTGCGTAACGTGCCCGGTTGACACTAACGCCGACCGAATCGGCCGCTTCCGGGTTTTGTCCGACTGAGCGCACTTTCAAGCCCCATGTCGTCCGTTTGAGCAGCCAAACCGAGATCGGGACCAGTAAAAACGCGCCATACGTCAAAATACTGTGACTGAAGAAAATCTCGCCCAGTACCGGAATATCAGCCAGACAAAAACTGTCTGTCACACAGAATTGTAATTCAGAGAAACCGGTAATACCTGTGACCGACCCGATCATGGTCTTGAATAGCAGGCTCGACATACCCAACCCGAACAAGTACAGACCAATGCCGCTAATACCCTGTTCGGCCTGAAACGTGATGCTGACCACTGCCATGAACAAGCCCATCAAAACCCCAATGATGATCGCTGCCAGCAATGCCAGCCATAAATTGCCTGTTTCCGAGGCGACATAGAAGCTGAAAAACGCGCCCATGAGCATGATACCTTCGACGCCGAGATTGAGTACGCCTGAACGCTGCGAGAATGTCTCGCCCAAGGCGGCAAAAAGGTAAGGTGTTGCTAATCGAATGCCCTGGTGAATGATTCCCAGGATAATGGCAATGGTTGTCAATTCTCCGTTCATGCGCTCACCTCCGCCGATGTAATAGAGGGTGATGCGGGTTCATCCGGTGTGGTCAACGAGTCCGGTTCGGCCGATAGGCGTCGGTTCTGTCGTCTGCGCACGAGATAATCAGTGCTGACGACAAAGAGAATGATCAAGCCCACAATCGCAACCGTCAACACCTGAGGCACTTGCATCGCTCGCTGCATTTTGTCGCCGCCCACCAGCAAACCACCAAACAGAATCGATGATGGAATGATGCCCAGCGGATGCAATTTACCAAACAGCGCTACGACGATGCCCGTAAAACCATAACCGGCCGAAACCGCTGTCGGCTCAAACATCCGGTGATGCAATCCCAGAATCTCTACCGCACCGGCCAGACCTGCAAACATACCGCTCAGCGTCATCGAAAGGACGATAGTGCGCGGCACGTTCATGCCCGCATAACGCGAGGCATGTCGATTCAATCCCACGGCGCGAATACGGTAACCGATAGTCGTTCGCCACAGGAAAATGTAGACGAGAATGGCCATGATGACGGCGAAAATAAAGCCGCTGTGTAGACGCGAAGGCTGTACCAGCACATTGTAAATCTCTCCCAGATAGCCGCCGATACCTACTTCATCTGCGCCTCCCGTAATACCCAGCATTTGAGCCAGATCGGTAAAGCGGGGCATATCTGTCGTTTTGGGCAGCCGTGCCGAATGTGGAATATTCGTTCCTGCGGCCAATTCGGCCGGATCGATCATCGGACCGCGCAGCAGCAGAAAGGCGATTTGAATTGCAATCGCATTGAGCATGACGGTGCTGAGGATTTCATTGACATCCATTTTGGCTTTGAGATAACCCGAGATGCCACCCCACACGCCACCGGCCAGTGCACCACCAACCAACCCCAGGATAATGGCAATGGCCCCAGGCAATTGTTCGCCGAGCTGTACGCCAATCCAGGTGGTAAAGAGTGCGCCGACGATGAGCTGGCCTTCCGCACCGATATTGATCACGCCACCGCGAAAGGCAATGGCAATGCCTAATCCAACCAGCATGAGAGGCACAGCTTTGACGAGTGTGTCTGCCAATCCGTTTTTGCTCCCGAATGCACCGGTAACCATGGATGAATACGCTTCGAGTGGGTTGACGCCCTGTAAGAGGAGAATGACAGCGCCAAACAGGAACGCTAGCAGCACAGCTGCAAGAGGATAAAGAAGGTTGTCAATCAACCGGTCTGACCAACGCCTATTCATAACGCCCCCTTTTTTGCGGCATTGACAGGTTGATAAGGTTAGGACTTGCGCAAATTCACCACCATCTTTTGACAGTTGAGCTTGTCGAAACCGGATCGAGCAGGCTCAGCCTGCGTCAGTCCTGAAGATGCAGACTCCGGCGGCAATCGAAGTCGCCAGGATGCTGATTGCGCGCCGGAGTTTCGCGCTTTAGTCGATACCGGTAATACGAATACCAGCATCTTTTATCTTATTCTTTATGTTGATAAAGATCAATAGCGATGTCATGCCTTCGACGACGCTGGCGTTTTGCAGGCCGCCGGCGTTGACGCCGCGCAGCCCGGCATCGGTGCAGAGCTGCATGGCAATGTCTTTGTCGACCGCTTTTTGGCCGCAAATCAGGACATCACAATCGAGTTGATAGTCGATGTCGAGTAAATTGTGTGCGCCAATGTTCTGGAAGGCGGCAACAACCGACGTCTCTTCGCCGAGTTGGAGTTGGGCTTCTTCAGCGGCAGACATGCCACTTTCAAGTCGATAAACGCGTGCCTTTTTTTCGCCGGTAGGCGCGACAACTGTGATTAGCAGTTTGCCGGCCAGCGCATCTTTGAGTCCGTCGAGTGTGCGTTCTTGTGCCGAATAAGGCACGGCGAGTACGGCGACATCGCATTGTTCAACGGCGGTGAGGTTGTCTGTGCCTGAGATGGATAGGGTGGGGTTCCTGGCGAGCAATTCGGCCGAAACCCGCTCCCCTTTCTCTGCCTTACGCGAACCAATCATCACCTCATGTCCAGCAGCAGCCCAGCGAAAACCAAGTCCACTGCCTTCCGGTCCCGTTCCACCAATAATGGCAATCTTCATACCGATTCTCCTCGGTTGTTTTCCACGAAGATGTTCTATTGCAAGCCGACGCGGGCGTTGAATTCTTCGATCAACTTGTCGATTTCATCCATCTTGCCCGGAATACTTGTCCAATAATCATCATCGTACCATTGCGCTTGAATCTCTTCATAAGTTTTGCCCTGTTGCTCAACCCAGGTGAAGTATTTCAGATTGTGGATGCGCTTACGATCATAGTAACCCAATTCTTCCACATAGTCGATACCCTGACCCATCAAGTAGCGATGGTAGACACCAGCCGCATTCAGCGGTGTGAATTCGCCTTCCTCTTCGCGCAATTCGACGAGGCGGCTCTGGTACATTTCCATCGAATCAGTCGCAACAGTCACGACGACATCGTTTGCGCCCATTTCATAATATTTGGCGAACTTAATCGAGGATAACACGTTTGACACAGATGAAATGCCGAGCAGATCGAGTTGGTCGACCAGATTCGGATCGACACCTTGTGATACGAGATAGTCGCGTCCAGCCGGTTCGTTGAACAGGCGAATTGCGCCCATTGGTCCTGCATCGTCAATAGCCGTGATCATGTCGGTATTCTTGACATTGTGAATCCACGGCACATGCTTGTCGCCGATGCCTTCGATGCGATGCGCACCAAAACCATTGTTGAGCAGGGTCGGGCATTGCAGCGCTTCGCTGGCCACGATTTTGCTGGTTGGGAACTGTGTTTTCAGATAATCACCAGCCGCCAATGTGCCACCGGACCCGGTCGCTGAGACATATCCGCGATATGTGTCGCCAGGCTCCATCACTTCGCCCAGAACCTCTTCCATGGCACGACCTGTGACGTTGTAGTGCCACAGATAGTTGCCAAATTCATCGAACTGATTGAAGATCACTAAATCCTGACCGGAGCGGCGCAATTCCCAACATTTATCGAAAATTTCCTTGACATTGCTCTCGGAACCGGGTGTCTTGATCGTTTCGCCGGCCACATTCGCCAACCAATCGAAGCGTTCCTGACTCATACCTTCGGGCAAAATGGCAATTGATTCACACGCGAGCAGGTTGGAGTCGTACGCGCCACCACGGCAGTAGTTGCCGGTCGAAGGCCAGACGGCTTTTTGTGTCGTCGGGTCAAATTGGCCGGTGACGAGGCGCGGCACGAGGCAGCCAAAGGCGGCACCGACTTTGTGCGCACCCGTTGGGAACCATTTGCCGATCAAAATGACGATTTTTGCATCAACACCTGTGAGTTCTGGTGGCAAAATGAGGTAGTTGACGCCGCCGTATTCGCCGCCGTGGGCAACGGGCGAATTGTGCCAGGTGATGCGGAATAGATTGAGCGGATTGAGATCCCATAAACCGACATCGTCCAGCGCACGTGTCGTCTTTTTGGATACCAATGTGGGATCAATTTGCTGTTTGAATGTCGGAATGATGATATTGCGTTCACGCGCGCGTTGGACAGCGCGTTCGAGTTTGGTTTCGTTAATGGTTAGGTCAATCATGAAAAATCCTAAGAAAGGATGAGGGCGGAAGGTGGAAGGCGGAAGATTCAGCTTCTATCCTCGTGTCTTCATCCTTGGTTATTTAGATTGTGGTGAATACCTCGTCGAAGTCGGCGAGATTCGGCCGAACCCCATATGCTTTTGTGCCGACGAGATCGACAGCAGTCATCGCGCCCTTGACATCTTTGAGGCCGTTGCCGGTGTTGATGACGACGATGCGATCATCGGCCGAAACCAATCCCGTTTCGACCGCCTGAATCAAACCGGCATAGGCCGTCGCGCCAGCCGGTTCGCCAAAGACACCGCTGAGGCGCGCCATCGCCGGCACTGCTTTGAGAATGGCATCGTCTGCGACGCGGATGTAGGCACCGTTGGTTTCGTTGACGGCAGCCAACGCTTTGATGCGGTCGCGCGGAAGGCCGGCGCTGATGCTGTCGGCCACGGTATCAGCCGCAATCGGTGCTTTCGTCAGCACGTCTTCACCGTTCGTCCACGCTTGCCACATATAGTCGCTACCGGCCGATTGCACGCCGTAAATACGCGGCATCTTGTCGATCAAGCCCAGCGCGAGCAAATCTTTCAGCCCTTTATGCACGCCGCCGATGATGCAGCCGTCGCCAACGCTGACGAAAATCGCGTCCGGCGCTTGCCAATCGAGTTGCTCGCAAATCTCATAGCTGACCGTCTTTTTGCCCTCAGTCATGTACGGATTGTAAGCCGTGTTGCGGTTGTACCAGCCGTATTTGTCGGCCACTTCGAGACACAGTTCAAAGGCGTCGTCGTATGTGCCTTTGACGAGCATGACGGTCGAGCCAAAGACGAGCAGTTGCGCGATTTTGGCCTGCGGTGCGCTTTCGGGCACGAAAATGACATTGGGTTGCTCAACGCTGGCGCAGATGCCCGACAGAGCGGCCGCTGCATTGCCCGTGCTGGCCGTCGTGATGATGTCGGCACCGAGTTCCTGGGCTTTTACGACGGCCATTGCGCTGGCGCGGTCTTTGAATGAAGCGGTCGGGTTGCGACCATCGTCTTTGACCCAGACGTGCTTCAAACCATGTGCGGCAGCCATGCGCGGTGCAGCATACATCGGTGTCCAGCCGACGGAAAGTGGCGGTACGATGGCTTCGGCCGAAACCGGCAGCAATGGCTTGTAGCGCCAAATCGATTCGTCACGGTTTGTGGCGAGATCAGACTTGTGGAATTCGGCCGAGATCGCATTGTAATCATAGACGACATCGAGAATGCCATCGTTTCCGTGATCGGGACAGATGTATGCCACCTCATCCGGCGCATACATCTTGCCGCAGATCATGCATTTGAGATGCTTTACGTGATTCATAAGATGATGTGTAGGTCGGATTGGCAATCCGACCTACGATGAGACTACATCGTCAGTGCCATAACCGCTTTCTGCGCGTGCAGCCGGTTTTCAGCTTCGTCAAAGACGACGGATTGATGGCTGTCGAGTACCGAGCTGGCGACTTCGACATCACGGTCGGCCGGCAACGGGTGCATGTAGATCGCATCGTCTTTACCCAGTGCCATGCGTGCGTCGTTCATGATCCAGTCCGCATAGCTGTCTTGCAGGCGTTTGCCTTCAGCCGCATCAGTCGTGGTCATCATCGGGCCCCAGGATTTGGCGTAGATGATGTCGGCGTCTTTGCACGCTTCATCCATATCGTGGACGACTTCGAAACCAGTGTGGTATTTGCGGGCCTGCTCACGTGCCTGATCCATGATGTCCGGCATGAGTTTGAATTCCGGTGGATGCGCCAAAACGACATCAAGACCAAAGCGCGGCATCTGCAAGATCAGCGATTGCGGCACCGACATTGGTTTGAGATAGGATGACGCATAAGCCCAGGAGACGACCATTTTCTTGCGGCGCAGATCGCGTCCTTTCTTCTCGATAATGGTCATGATGTCGGCCAGGCATTGGTGCGGATGATAGATTTCGCACTGCATGTTGAGTACCGGCACGCGTGACGATGAGGCAACATTGTTGATGTAGCGATTGCCCAAATCCCAGTCACAGTGACGGATGGCGATGCCGTCAAAATATCGGCCGAAAATCTCGCCCAATTCCACTTCGGTATCGCCGTGCGAAACTTGCGTCGTGCGGCTCTCGATAAACGCAGCATGGCCGCCCAATTGCGCCATCCCCGCTTCAAACGAACCGCGCGTGCGGGTGCTGGAGAAGTAGAACAACATTGCCAACACTTTGTCGCGCAAATAAGCATGTGGGATGCCCATCGCGCGCTTCATTTTCAAATCAAATGCGACATCGAGTACGGTTTCGACTTCTTCCTTCGAGAAATCGAGATCGCCGATCAAGTCGCGTCCCTTTAATCCGGTTTGCATTTTGTGCTCCTGTAATTCGTTATTGAGATTGTTTGTGCGTGAGTCCAATCACTGTAACGCATGCACTTTCAAACACATGCACTGACTTATTCCATCTTGCCCAAAACGAGTGCCAATAATGCCATACGCATCACGACGCCGTTGAATGCTTCCTGCCAGTAGCGCGACCAGCGGGTAATGTCGACATCGGCCGGAATCTCGTCCATACGCGGCAGCGAGTGCAGCAGAATGGCGTCTGATTTCGCTTTCGTGGTCAGCAACTCGCGGGTGATCTTGTACGCTTCAAACGTTTCACCGACATCGCCTTCACGCTCGTCCCGGGCTTTGGTGTAGTCGGGCTGTACGACCGGCTCGACCAGAATGACGTCGGCGTCGGCAATGACGTCAGCAACGTGGTCGGCTTCGGCAAAATCGAGGCAAGCGTCGCGGAAATCGGCTTTGTACTCTTCCGGCATCGCCATTTCTTGCGGGCCGACAAACGTGATCGGGCAGTCGAATTGCGTCAACGCATGGCCGAGCGAGTGCATGGTACGCATACGCATATCGCCAATCGCGACCCAGCGCAAACCGTCGATGCGCCCTTTTTCGCGCAGCACGGTGTAGAGGTCGGTCAAAATCTGGGTCGGGTGTTCGCCCCAGCCGTCACCGCCGTTGATAACCGGCACGGACGACCATTTGGCCGCTTCGTGCGGAGCGCCTTTCTGGAAGTGGCGCATGACGATCGCGTCGCCGTAGAACTCGAGCATCTTGACGGTGTCTTTGATCGACTCTTGATAAAAGTCGCCGGCACGTGTCATCTTGGCATCGGCAAAGCCGGTGACTGCACCACCGAGACGCAGCATGGCGGCTTCATGTGCTAGGCGGGTGCGGGTCGATGGTTGGTAAAATGCGGTAACCAGTGTCTTTTCTTTGAGCAAGTCGGCATTGCGACGATTGCGGGCGATGGGTTCCAGTTTTTCGGCCGCTTCAAATACGCGGAAAAATTCGTTGCGCTCAAAATCCTTCAGGGACAAAATATCTCGTCCAGCAAAGCTTCTCATGTCGTGTCTCCTTCAAATCTGTTGTGTTGATTGTTTTGTGCGTCGCAGAGCGGCGCGGGTTTACAATAAATAAAATTCGGCCGAATCACCGTCGTCGTATCAATCTAAGCCGCAGCAGGTCGTCGCGGAAGTAGGAATACGATTTGATGATCGGCCGATTGTCGTCACTATAGCCAATCTCTTCAAAAGAAATCAGCGGTGTGCCTGGTGCAATGGCCAATGCCTGTGCAATTGCGCCGTCAGCCGTCAGTGGGACGATGTCAGACAGGTAAGATGCCAATGTTTCCTGACAGTTTTCCTGCAGGAACACAAAAACCGGCTCGTGCAGGATCGTCTCGTCGTATGTCTTGATGATCAGGTCACGCGGAATGTGGTTGATGGTCAAAATTGCAGGCGTATTGTCTTGTGTGAATAATTTATGGATGGTGAGAATGGGAGCCGGGGTGGGGAGATCGAGATCGGCAGCAATTTCGGCCGAAGCCGTTTCTTCCACAACCGACAAAATGGTCGTCGCAGGCTCATAGCCGTGCGCCTTCATCATCGCTTCATACGACCAGATTTCATCGAGTCGCGTTTTTACCTGCAAGCCAGTCTCGTTGACAAACGTGCCTGCACCTTGCTTGCGCACGATGACGCCCTCATTTTCCAATCTGCCTAACGCGCTGCGCACCGTAGCACGGCTTACACCGAGTTCGGTCGCCAAATCACTCTCAGACGGCATGCGCCCATCGACAAACTGCCCCTCAAGAATGCGCTCCTTGAGAACCATTTTGACCTGTTCTGTCAGTGACGGTGTGCGCCTGATCACAATACACTCACAAGATTGAAGCGTTCATCAAGGAACGATCCATGTGCCGGTTTCTTTTGCCAGTGCCCGAGCGAGGTTGGTTGGATTGGTGATGACCGTCGGGTTTCCGGTGGCTGTGACAAATTTGATGGCTGCTTCTATTTTGGGCTTCATGCTGCCCGGTGCGAAATGGCCTTCGTTCAGATATTGGGTCATCTGCTCCACAGTGACAGTATCCAGGTCTTGCTGCTCCGGCGTGTTGAAGTTGAGGGCAACTTTTTCGACACCGGTTGAAACCAGGAAGAGGTCGATGCCAACCTGCGCAGCGAGCAAGCCGCTGGCCCAATCTTTGTCGATGACGGCGTAAACACCAGATATTTCGCGCAATTCCCCCTTCCGATTCTTGACAACAGGAATACCACCACCTCCAGCGGCAATGACAACGCCACCGGCTCTGATCAATGTGCGAATCGATCTTTCTTCGATGACACGAAGCGGTTTTGGCGAAGCGACAACGCGCCGCCAGCCGCGACCGGCATCTTCGACAACATTCCAACCCTGTTCGGCAAATAAACGTGCCTGTTCTTCCTCCATAAAGCCGCCGACCGGCTTTGATGGCTTGGCAAAAGCGGGATCTGCTTCGTCGACTAAAACCTGTGTCACGATCGATGCAACAGGTAGTTCATTGCCCCGGCTGCGCAGTTCATTGCGCAATGCTTGCTGGAGCATGTAGCCAATCGATCCCTGTGTATCGGCAACGATGATGTCGAGAGGTGTGCTGTGGACTTCATGCGCGGCCAGTTCGTTGCGCCGCATGATGAAGCCGACCTGGGGGCCATTGCCGTGTGTAACAACCAAATTCCAACCAGCGTCGATCATGTCGGCGAGTCGGCGGCAGGTTTCACGGACGGCGTCCCATTGATGAGGAACGTCGGGTCTGTTTTTGTCGGTGATTAGTGAGTTACCACCAATGGCGACGAGTGCTGTTTTTGTCATGGGTGTGCCTTCTGTTAAATTAGTTTGCAGACGACAATCGTCAGACCTTTATTATAGCACTATTTTAATATTTGCAACAGATTTTCTCCGGTTTGCACGCCTAATTCGTTGCCCGATTCTGCAAGGTATGGTGCTAGAATTAGGCGAATTTGCTTTCGTCAACATGATTTGCGAGGTGGCGTGATGCGCGTAACTGTTTGTGAACTGCACAACGATTCGGCCGAATTTGTTCGCGACTGGCATGCTCTGGTCGATCACGTTGCAACAGGACGGAGCGACCGAGTTGTTTTCGGCCGAAAAATGGATCGCGGGCGGTCGTGCTGCCACCGTCATGTCTGGCGCGTTTTGCCTGTCATCTAACCGGGGTGGGGTGGATGCGACAGGCATGCAGTGGGGCGGTCACGGCTGGATCATCGATCCCGATGGCGACGTTCTGGGTTTGACTTCACCCGAAAAACCATTCCTCACCTGCGACATCGATCTCAGCGCAGCCACCGTTGCCAAACAGAGTTATCCGCGTTACGTTGCGGAATGATGAAAATTGGAGTCCATACCAGCAGACCATGACCATTACCATCCGTCCTGTCAAAACCATTGCCGACTGCGAGCCTATTGAAGCCATTACGTTGGCTGCATGGGGCGCAGGTCTGGAAAGTGCTGTCCCGGATCATCTGCTGATTACACTGGCCAAGAACAACGGTGTTGTACTGTTGGCGTGGGACAATGATCGGCCGATTGGTTTCTGCTTCACTTTTCCCACTTTTGCCGGTGCGCATGTCAATTCGGCCGACTTTCGCCTCAAACATTGCTCACACATGGCAGCCGTTCTCCCCTCCTATCAAGGGCTTGGCATCGGCGAACGGCTCAAATGGGCACAGCGTGACGCTGTTCTGGCACAAGGTATCGATTTGATCACTTGGACATATGATCCACTGGAAAGTGCCAATGCCTATCTCAACTTGCGCAAACTGGGCGCTGTTTGCAACACGTATCTGCGCAACGTGTACGGCAACCTGACCGACACACTCAACAACGGACTGGCAACTGACCGTTTTCAGGTCGATTGGTTGTTACGTGCGCCGGCTGTGTCTGCACGACGCAATGGCATTTACCCAACCCCGTCACCTGATGCACGTTTTGTCAATAAAGTTGATATTGTGAACGATTTACTGAGACCGATTGGGGTGGATTTGAGTTTATGCAGCGAATCGGCCGAATCTCCGTGCCTCGTCGCTATTCCCGGACAATTCCAGGCATTGAAAAAAGCCGACGGCGGTCTGGCACTTGCCTGGCGCGACCACACACGCGCCATTTTTGAGCATGCCTTTGCTGCCGGTTACACAGCAACAGATTTCATCAGCGTCGCTGCTGATAATGCCTACGTGCTTACAAAAACAATGCTGTGATCTTTTCTGCGAATTTGACCAAGATACACGATTCGTAAGCGATGTGTAAATCCCGGCTGTTACTGCCTCATTTGGGAGTAGAATAAGTACAAATTGATAAAGAGCCTTTCGGCCGAAAGGCCGCTTATAATAGGAGCCAATTCATGACTATCACAAAACAAGCCCTCGGTATGACCGTCCATTTGGACACTGACTTCGACACGGCGGAAGCGCAAGTGCGATCAGCCTTAATGGCAGAAGGATTTGGTATATTGACTGAAATCGACGTCAAGGCAACATTTAAGAAGAAACTCGATGCCGATTTTCGTCCATACAAAATCTTGGGAGCATGCAACCCGCCCTTAGCTTACCGTTCTCTGAGTGCTGTTCCTGAAGTCGGCATGTTGCTGCCATGCAACGTCGTTGTTTCGCAAGAAGAAAATGGGCGCACGCTCGTTTCCATCATCGACCCGGAAATGATGCTCGGCGTCATTGACGATCCGGCGCTGGCTGAGGTCGCGTGCGACGCTAAAGAGCGGTTGCAACGCGTTGTCGAAGAGTTGAAAGGCGAACGCTAAAAACTGCAGGATGAAGGCGGGAGACGTGTTCATCTTTCCGCCTTCATCCGTATTTTCAGCACGTTATTATGGCTGTACCACCAGAGCCGGGTCACCGAGGAGCGTCCAGCCCAGAATCACATCTTCCAGACCGGTGTACGCAATAGCCCCCTTCGCCTGCTGCACCGCATCCCCCAACGCCAGACCCGGCACAACCGCCCGACTCAACACCTCAGGCCCCAACACCTGGTCCGAACTCGCCAGCGTCAGCGTCGCCGCTCCCAGCACCGCTGCCGCACCGCCACCCTCATTGAGCATGAACGTGTGCGCCAGCGTGTTGTACGCCGGGTCGACGTGATACGTGTTCCAGCAGCCCCACTGCGTCACCACCGTCGGTGTCGTGTTG
>JAMLHW010000015.1 GCA_023954475.1 Anaerolineae bacterium | reverse complement strand
CAACGGCCTCGTCTACTACCGCGAAACAGTCAAGGCGGGCAAGCTGTTCATGCAGGACGAATTTGACAAAGTCACGCGCCGTTCGGTCAGCCGCAGCGCCATTCAGGAACTCGACGACATCCACACCGCGCTCGACCACGCCGTCCTCGACGCCTACGGCTGGCCCCACGACCTCAGCGACGAAGCCATTCTCGAACAACTGCTGGCGCTCAACCTCGAGCGCGCCGCCAACCAGTAGGTCGGATTGGCAATCCGACCGTCAAACCGGTGGTCGGGTTAACAACCCGACCTACAAAAGCAACCTGTAGGTCGGATTGGTAATCCGACCAGCAAACCATTGGTCGGGTAGCCAACCCGACCTACAAAAGCAACCTGTAGGTTGGATTGGTAATCCGACCAGTAAACCATTGGTCGGGTTAACAACCCGACCTACAACGTCAATTCGACCCGCACTGGCAAACCATTGGTCGGGTAGCCAACCTGACCTACAATGGCATCACAATCGATTACCAGAAACCGAGTTTTTGCCAAAAACTCGGTTTCTACGCTCAGGAGAACGCTATGTCACCCGAAGCCAATAAAGCCATCGTCCGCCGCCTGTGGGAAGACGTGTGGAACCGGCGCAATGCCGATGTCTGCGACGAGATTTTCGACGCCGCCTATGCTGCCCACGAAAAGCGCTTTATGCCGCGCATGCTTGCTGCTTTTCCCGATCTGCGCTTCGAGGTCGAAGACATGATTGCTGAAGGCGACAAGGTTGTGACCCGCTATGCGCTGATTGCGACGCATCGCGGCGAATTCATGGGCATTCCGGCGACGGGTAAGCCGGTACACCTCGCGGCCATCTGGATCCATCGGCTGGAAAATGGTCGCATTGTGGAAGGTCAACGCTGGGGCGCGTGGGATCGCCTGGCGCTGCTGGAACAACTCGGTGTGTATCCGCCGGCCAACCGTAGGTCGGATTGATAATCCGACCAGTAAAGGCAAACTAGTGGTCGGGTTAACAACCCGACCTACAAAAGCAACCTGTAGGTCGGATTGGTAATCCGACCAGCAGCGGTAAACCAGTGGTCGGGTTAACAACCCGACCTGCAACCGCCAACCGTAGGTCGGATTGATAATCCGACCAGTAAAGGCAAACTAGTGGTCGGGTTAACAACCCGACCTACAAACGCAAACCGTAGGTCGGACTGATAATCCGACCAGCAACGTCAAACCAGTGGTCGGGTTAACAACCCGACCTACAACCGCAAACCGTAGGTTGGATTGGTGATCCGACCGCTAACGGCAAATCAGTGGTCGGGTTAACAACCCGACCTACAACCGCAAACCGTAGGTTGGATTGATAATCCGACCAACAGCGGTAAAAGATTGGTCGGGTTAACAACCCGACCTACAATGGCAACCCGACCTACAAGGCTCATGATCGACATCGCTTTTCTCGCTGATCATCCTGAGACAATTCCCACGTTGGCCGACTGGTTTCGCGCCCAGTGGCCGGACTATTACGCCGGACGCACTTCGGCCGAAGTCGCTCAGGATTTCTACGCCGAAGCGCAGCACAACCGATTACCCGTCCGCCTCGTAGCGTTCGCCGACGGTGCACCGGCAGGGACCATTTGCCTGCGCCAGCGGGCCACCGACGATTTGCCGGACTACCGACCCGGTCTCGGTGGTCTGTACGTCATCGCGCAGCAGCGGGACCGAGGCATCGGCACGGCGTTGGTCGCAGCCGGCATGGACGTGGCACGCGCCCAGGGGTACGCGACCGTTTACGCCATGACCGTCACCGCGCAGGGCATCCTCGAACGCCTCGGCTGGACGCTAGTACGAACACACTCGCACAACGGTGAACAGCACATGCTCTATGGTTGTGATCTGGCTGAGCACAGCGGATACTGGTACAAAACTCCTATTTCGGCCGATTCTTAATCTGTTTCGTAAGGTTGTGTGGTTACACTACGCTTGGTACTGCAAAGTCTTACTTCGATCACATAGCATTAACGAACATGATAGAAGATAGTATTGCATTGGTAACGGAATTACTTCCCGGATATATTGTATTCGGCGGTGTCACGTTTTTACTGGCGACCCTCTACTTGTGGAGCACATCACTTAGACCGACGCGCTACGAAGGATTGCGCTACCACATGGAGCAGGACAAAGTGCCTCAAATTGCGTTGGCTATGCTGCTCCTGATTGGCGCGTGCATGGTCATGTTGAGCGTGAGGACGCCGGCACTGATTATCCCCATTGTTGTGGTGACGGTCGCAGCGCTTGTGTCAGCGCTGGCGGTGCAAGCTGCGTTGGGATGGTGGGGACGCTTGCAAAAACCACCGCAACCAAGCAGCTCTCGTTCGGTATCCTCGGCACCACTGCCGGGAGAAAGCCCGAACCAGACGCAACCCACATCGGCCGAATCGTCCACACAGCCCCAGCAATAGTCGCACTAAACAGAGCACCTCGCTGCGCACGCGCGTACGTCGATTGTCTCGTCTATAGCGGCCAGATCAGCGGCACGACCAAAACAGCAACTAACAGCATCAGCACATTCAAGCCGACGCCGACGCGCGCATAGTCGGAAAACTGATACCCACCCGGCCCAAAAATGATGACATTGCATTGATGTCCGACCGGTGTCAGAAACGAAGTCGAAGCGGCTAACACCGTCGCCATGACAAACGTATACGGATTGCTGCCGAGGCCAAGCGCGATCTCAATCGCAATCGGCACAACCAAAACGGTGGTGGCTGCGTTAGAAACCACTTCTGTGAGCAGCGCCGTGAGAATAAAGACCACGGCCAGAATTGCCAGCGGCCCAAAATTGTCAAACCGCCCGATCACCGTTTCCGCAATGTAACGCGCGCCCCCTGTGCGCTCCAACGCACCGCCCAACGGCAGCATGGCTGCTATCAGAAAGACGGCGCGCCAGTCAATAGCGCGATACGCCTGCGCCATGGTCATGGTGCGCCCCAGCACGAGAATGACGGCTCCGATAAACATGGCTGCCGCGATATGCAAGATGTTGAGGGCGGCGATCGCCACCACGGCCACCAATACGCCGACGGTGAGGATGGCGTGCGACAATTTGGGAGAATCCCACTCAGGCTGTGTCAGCACGAGCAGGTTGGTATTCTGGTGCAGGATGCGCAGTTGTGTTTCGCTGCCCTGCACGAGCAACACGTCACCGACTTCGAGCGGTATGCTGTTCAAATTGGTGATTTCTGTGTGACCACGGTGGCGCAGTGCCAGGACGGTAATCCGCAGCCGATTGCGAAATTCCAGTTCGCGCACTGTTTTGCCTTCATAGATGGAACGCGGCGCGATGGCGATTTCACTGAGATGCAAATGCTGTGAATCGAGCTTTTCCGGCCACGCTTCGGCCGAAAAATCAGTGACGATCTGCAACTCCTTGTGCTTACTGACCGCCATGACCGTCGGCAGCGCGCCTTCGAGCAGCAACACATCGCCTGCTTGCAAGAGTCGGTCGCTCAACGGACGCAGAATCTGCTCTGCACCGCGCCGGATTTGCACGATATTGACCTGGTATTCTTTGCCCAGTTGAATCGCTTCAATCGATTGGCCGATCAGCGGCGAATTGTTCTTGAGCTGCACTTCGACAAGATAGGATTGGAGCGGGTAGGAAGACGCCAGTGAGCCGCCGGCATCGCGGTTGGGCAACAAATATCGGCCGAATACCAACATATAGCCCATCCCGACCACAATCGCCGCCACGCCCATCGGCGTGAAATCAAAGAATTGCAGCGGTTGTAGACCAGCTTGTACCACGAGATCCGCTGCCAGAATATTGGGCGGCGTGCCGATCAAGGTCAGATTGCCCCCCAACAGCGAGGCAAAGGCAACCGGCATCAAGAATCTGGAAGGTGACTGGTTCAACTTGCGCGCCATCGCCATGGTTGGCGGCAGCAGGATGGCGACTGCACCGACATTGTTCATTACCGACGAAATCAGCGCCGAGGTCGTCATTAAGACGAGCAGCAAGCGCCACTCGCTGTTGCCTGCCAGGTGCAACATGCGCGCTGCCAGCAAATCCGCAACGCCGCTGCGCTGCACCGCGGCACCGACGATGAAAACGGACCAAACGGTCACCACAGCCGGATTGCTGAAACCGGCAAACGCTTCTTCGACTGTGACGAGTCGGGTAATGATGAGCGTTGACAGCACCAGTAGTGCCAGCAAATCGACCGGCAGGCGGTTGGTCACAAACAAGATGACCGCACCCGCTAAGATGATGAACGTCACTGCCATTTCCGGCGTCATACTCGCCTCGCGTCAACTTGTCAGGGGATTGGGCAGATTGAACCTGTGCGCCAAGTTTATGGGGCGCGTGTTGTCTGCTGTTCGTGCTGCAACATTTAAGCATGTTTTCGGCCGAAAAGAATGCGTCAAATGACGTACTATCGCTGCGGAGCGCGCCGCAAACTATTCGGGCTGGCGTTAGATTCTTTGATTCGGATGGAATCTAGGGTATTCAGGGGCGTGCCGAGGGGTTTTCGGCCGAAAAAAAGCCCGACTCGACATGATCGAATCGGGCTGTCGTAATCTGGGGTTGTCGGCTACGAGCGGTTGTAGCGCAGCACTTCGCGCCCGGCCGGATCGCGGATGATCAACTGATTGTTCGTGATCTCAAACGTATTGGCCGATTGCAGTGCACTGGTAAATGTCGCTTCCTGTGTGTTGACGGCGCTGTCGCAACTGATATTGGTGCCTAAAAGGGGTGTGAGACTGATCACATTTCCTGTGATCGTGTAATCGGCCGAAAACGTATTGCAACCACCGAATGCTGACAAGGTCAGATCGGCGTTGAATGTCGTGCTCATGCTTGTACCAGCCACGGGCGGATTACCGACCAATGTGACTACGGTCCAACTGGTGTTGGCCAATGGATTATTTTGATTGACGGTAATCGTTACTTGCAGGATTTGCGTCGAGCCGTCAGTCATGACGACACGCATTTCATAGGTCGTTGTTGTTGTCGGACACACCTGTTCTGTGCCAGTTCCGGGAACGCCAAAATTGAGGTAATTGTCGCCTTGCGGGTAAACGTAGACTGCCTGCACGTTGGAACTTGACCAGCGCAGCGTCGTGCATTGGCCGGAATTGAGCGTGAAATTATCAGCCGTAAATGCGATAGCCGATGTTGGCGTGGCCGCTGGCGTGGGGGTTGCGGTCGGCGTGGGCGTCGGTGGTGTCGGCAGAACGGGCAGATTTTCACTGTCGGTCACGACGACAAAGCGTGCGCTGACCCAGCCAAGCTGAAGTGGCGTCGGCTGCAAAATAGCTGCGTACCATTGACCGTCTTCGCTGATTCCGGCCAGTTTGCCGGTGGCATCAAATGGCGCAGTGCCGACGACGGGATAATTTGTGCCGGGGCCAGAGCGCAAGTTGACGCCGTCAGGCGCGATGACGCGGCCGGTGGGCACACCCGGTTCGGGTGTGGGTATGATGACCGTGGGCGCCGGTTCCAATGTCGGTTCCGGCTCGATGACTTCGGGCGGAGCCGATGTGGGTAATGTGACGGCAGTTGCGGTTGGGTCTGGTGTCGTTCCGGCAGATTCTTCTTGCTGCAGCATCAGAAACAGCAGGACGACGATGGCGACGAGGATAACGGCCACGGCACCCAGTAAAATGATGATGATATTGTTGTTGTCTTTTTTCTCTTCCATCGATCTTTCCTCTTATTTAACCTGGTATGAAAATGCCGTTTTTCGGCCGAATCTTCATGCAACTGCGGTTGTAATTGTTTCAAAAATATACACTTGCGTTACGGCTATGCGTTGTCTCAGCTAGTATCCCACATTATGTGGGCTGTACAAGCGGTCATCCGTTCCACCAACGGACGCTTATGCGACGCATACGGTATGAATGGCCCTTGCTCCCTTATGCGCCCGGCGTTGTGCCGTATCCGAAGGCGCCGGGGAAATCGGCAGCGACGACTTTGCGCTTGCCTATCCAGTCATCAATAGTGATTTTGAACACGGCGGTGCGTTTCAGTTCTTCGGGTACGGGTGGGCGGTAATCCTCACCGGCCGTGAGATGCGGCGCGTATTTGTCTAGCAAGTGCTGCAAGGCATGTGTCGCTTCTTTTTCATCTTCAACGATGGCTGATCGGCCGAAAACGACAACACTGCTGTACTCGACGCTGAATTCAAGTGCAACAGAAGCCGGCAGCAAGCGCCCCATCTCAAATACGGTAAAACAAACCAGCGGGTTATGCGCGATATTGCTGCGTGTGCGGCCGGTTGCTGCCGTGTGAATGTAAATAGCATGTGCTGCTTCATCATAGACAAACAGATTGCTGTTGAGAAACGGCTGGTCGTTATGCGCCGTGGCCAGCGTGCCGACGGCGGCACCGTGCAACATAGCGCGAATCCACGCTTCATCGATTACGGCACGGTCGTTGCGGCGCATGTGAGTTGCGGGCAATGTTGTGTAATCTTTGGTCATAGACACTCCCTTTTTGCATTGGATGAAGCTGGATCGTAGTCGATTATGATGGGGATGCAAACGACTTTGAGATACTGCTGTTTGCGGGCGAATGCGCTTTTTGATCTGTTGCTATCCGGATATGACAGACTGCCATGCCGGACATGACGAATGTCACTCATGCCGTATGGGGGTCTGTGATACGATCTTTATGGAGCCAATGTGTCGCTCAGGCGGCTACATTTTCACGACAACGCAGCATCCGTGTCCGCGCCAGTGGCACATTTCGGCAGCAACAATGATTGCGATAAGGGCGTTTGCTGTGTTCACAAATTCTGAGTTGCCAACAGCACGGCGTAGTGCACCAGACATCCGTCGGTGCAAGATGATTGTACGTCCACCATTCGGGTAGTTAAAAGCCTTTGCGCCTGTCGCGAGGGCTTTTTGTATTTTGGATAAGGAGGTGTTCCTTGACACCGATAGCACCAACAAAACCCCGTAGTTTTCTCGAACAGGTTGAGGCCGGTACACCGGGTGATTCACGTCTGTCGATGTGCATCCAATGTGGTACGTGTGGCGGGTCTTGCCCTTCGGCCGAAGATATGGATTATTCCCCGCGCCAGATATTTGCCATGATTCGCGCTGACATGAAAGATCGCGTCCTGCGCAGCAACTCGCCGTGGTACTGCGTTTCCTGCTACTACTGCACCATCCGTTGCCCGCAGGAAGTTCACATTACCGACATCATGTACACGCTCAAGCACATGGCTATCGAAGCCGATCTGTACAGAGACAGCGCCGCGCCTGACCTCTCCAATACATTTGTCTCATACGTCGAAAACAACGGGCGCAGCTTTGAATTCGGTCTGGCAACGCGCCACTATCTCAAACACCAGCCCCTGAATCTGGTCGGCGCGGCGGCAATGGGACTGGAAATGTTCAGCAAAGGGCGGATGGATTGGCGACCCGAGAAAATCAAGCAGACAAAGCAACTTCGGGCTATTCTCAAACGGGCCAAAGCCATTGAAGCGTCACAAAAGATGGAGGCGGTTGCATGAGTAAATACCTCTTTTATCCCGGCTGTTCGCTGCAGCGCAGTGCGCGACCGTATCTCGATTCGCTGGTGGCGATCAAGGACGATTTGGACATCGAACTGCTGGAAATCGATGACTGGAACTGCTGTGGCGCGACCGAGTACATTTCTGTGGCGCGGCTACCGGCTTATGCGCTCAACGGGCGCAATCTGGCGCTGGCGGCTAATCAGTCGAACGGCACGAGTACGGTTGTTGCACCGTGCAGCGCGTGTTACCTCAATCTCGCCAAAACCGACCGCTATATGCGCATCGATCCTGACCTGAACGCCAGTGTCAACGACGCCCTGGCGGCGGGTGGTCTGCATTACGATCCCGGCACGGTGACGGTGCGTCACTTGCTCGACATCATTTATCACCAGATTGGTATTGAGGCGATCAAGCGCAAAGTAGTACGACCGCTGACCGGTTTGCGTGTGGCCCCATATTACGGCTGTATGATCGTACGCCCGGATTATGAAAACCGCTTCGGTTCGCCGGAATATCCCGATGTGCTCGACCAAGTACTGCGGGCATTGGGCGCGACGGTGGTGGATTTTCCGGTAAAAACGCATTGTTGCGGCGGTCACATGACGCAGATCAGCCCGCCAGTAGCGTATGAACTGATACGGCGCCTGATTTACGCCGCTGACAGCTATCAGGCTGACATCTTGGCGACGCTGTGCCCGATGTGCCAGCTCAATCTGGATGCGTATCAGGACGACATGAATAAACATTTCGCCACTGATTACAGCGTGCCGATTGTCTACTTTACGCAGTTAATGGGATTGGCGTTTGGGCACGAGCCACAAGAGTTGGGATTGGGTAAGGAGATGGTCGATCCGCGACCGGCGCTGGCGAAAGTCGGGGTTGCAGTTGAGGGAATGGTTTCGGCCGAAACCACATCAACCAAACGCCACTCCCAACGTAGACGCAAAGACGATCCCAGTCTGCCCATGCCGCAACCCTTGATCAAGGAGGAGGATGCCTCATGAACCCTTCTCAGGACGAAAAAGAACGCATCGGCGTCTACGTCTGCCACTGCGGCAGCAACATCGCCGGTGTCGTCGATGTCGAAGACGTCGCTGTTTGGGCCGGTGATAAGCTGGCAGACGAGGGCGTCGTCGTCTCGCGCGATTACAAATTCATGTGCTCCAGTCTGGGGCAGGAGATGATCGAGCAGGACATTGCCGAACAAGGACTAACCCGTGTCGTTGTCGCTGCCTGTTCGCCCCATCTGCACGAAAAAACATTTCGCGGTGCCTGCGCCCGCGCCGGACTCAATCCGTATTTAAGCGAACTTGTGTCGATTCGTGAGCAGGTATCGTGGGTACACACCGACAAGCAAAAGGCGACCGCTAAGGCCAAAGCGATGATCGCCGGTGGCGTTGAGCGCGTTATCGAACAGGAAGCGCTCGAACCGCTCAAAGTACCGATTCATCCGGCCACATTGGTAGTCGGTGGCGGCATCGCCGGTATTCAGGCAGCGCTCGAAATCGCCGAATCGGGCAGCCTAGTCTATTTGGTCGAACGCGAACCGTCGATTGGCGGCCACATGGCCCAATTCGACAAGACGTTCCCGACACTGGACTGCGCGGCTTGCATTCTGACGCCGAAGATGGTCGATGCGGGATCCCATCCCAATATCGAACTGTACACGTGGTCCGAGGTGGAGCGCGTCGACGGCTCCGTCGGCAACTTCACCGTCACGATCAAGAAAAAGCCGCGTTATGTCAACGAAGAGCTGTGTACAGGTTGCGGTATCTGCGTCGAGAAATGCACGCGCAATGTGATCGACGGCGAGTTTGAGGCTGGTTTGGGCTACCGCAAAGCGATTTACACGCCGTTTCCGCAGGCCGTGCCGAAATACCCGGTGCTCGACACGGAAAACTGCACTTACTTCGAGAAAGGTAAGTGCAAGGCGTGTCAGCTACTCTGCCCGACAGGTGCGATTGATTTTGAGCAAACAGAACAGTACATTACGGTCACCGTCGGCAACATCATTCTGGCAACCGGGTTTGATCTGTTCGACGCCCGGCGCGTACCGCAATACGGGTACGGACGGCTGAAGAACGTCTTCACCAGTCTCGAATTTGAACGGCTGAGCAATGCCGCGGGGCCAACTAACGGCGAAATCGTATTGCGCGACGGCGTCACCAAACCCGAATCGGTCGGCATTATTCACTGTGTCGGCAGCCGCGACCGCAACTACAACAACTACTGTTCGGTCATCTGCTGCATGCAGAGCCTCAAATTCGCCCATCTTGTCAAAGAACGCACCGGTGCGACCGTCTACAATTTCTACATCGACATGCGTACGGCGTACAAAGATTATGACGAGTTCTATCAACACGTCATGGAAGAGGGCACGATTTTCGTGCGCGGGCGTGTGGCAGAAGTGACAGACGCCGCCCGCAGATCCGGCGAAGAAGACAAGCTGATCATTCAGGTTGAAGATACTTTGGCCGGACGGCAGCGCCGTATACCGGTCGATATGGTTGTGCTTTCTGCAGGGCTAGAGCCGCGCCGGGACGCCAAACAGGTGGCACACACCTTTGGTATTTCGTGTAGCGCAAACGGCTGGTTTATTGAGAAGCACCCCAAGCTCGATCCGATTGCCACGATGACTGAAGGCGTCTACATCGCCGGCTGTGTGCAAGGGCCAAAAGACATTCCGAGCAGCGTGGCACAGGGCGCAGCAGCGGCGGCGCGGGTGATCAGCCGCATTAACAAGGGCGAAATCGAACTTGAACCGATCCGCGCCACGGTCGATGCGCACAAATGTTCGGGCTGTCGTATTTGCAACGATTTGTGTCCGTTTAACGCGATTGTGTGGCATGAAGACGAGATGGTCACGGAAATCAATCACGCGCTGTGTCAGGGTTGCGGCACCTGTGTTGCTGCGTGTCCGGCCGGTGCAATCAGCGGAACCGGTTTCAGCAATGAGCAGGTCATGTCGCAGATCGAAGGGTTGTTGATGTTTGAGCAGCCGGTCGATCTGCTGGCGATGGCGGTGTAGGAGGCGACGATGAGCGAACAATTCGAACCGGTCATTATCGGTTTTACGTGTAACTGGTGCAGTTATCGCGCGGCTGACATGGCCGGCACGGCGCGGATCAAATATCCGCCCAATGTGCGGCTGGTACGGCTGATGTGTTCCGGTCGCCTCGATCCGACGTTTGTACTCAAAGCGTTGTCGAATGGTGCTGATGGCGTTTTGATCACGGGTTGTCATCCCGGTGAATGTCATTATCTGGAGCAAAATTACAAGGCATTGCGTCGCTATCATCTGTTGCGGCGCACGTTGATTGGATTTGGCATTGAACCGGAGCGAGTCAAACTGGTCTGGGCCAGCGCAGCGGAAGGCGTGCAGTTAGCGAAGCAAATCGCCGGTTTTGTCGATGAGATTAGAGCTCTGGGTCCATTGGCATGGTCGATGCCTTCCAAACAGCAACTAGTTGCTGAGCCATCCGTGATGGAGGAGGTTCCGGCATGAGTCACAATGGCAGTAAACCAACTGAAAAGCCAAAGTTTGCGATGTATTGGGCATCGTCGTGCGGTGGTTGTGAGATTGCGGTGCTCAACATCGGGCCGAAAATTCTCGATGTCGATGCTGCGTTTGATGTGGTGTTCTGGCCGGTGGCGATGGATGCCAAATACAAAGATGTCGAAGCTATGGACGACGGCTCGATTCTGCTTACTCTGTTCAACGGTGGCATTCGCAATGACGAAAATGAGCGTTTAGCCAATTTGCTGCGGCGCAAATCGCAGATTCTGGTGGCGTTCGGGTCGTGTGCGATAGAAGGCTGCATTCCAGGCTTGGCAAATTTCAGCAGCCAGGATCAGATTTTCGACGCTGTGTATGCATCGGTGAGTACGGATAATGCGGGGGGAATTCGGCCGAAAACCCATACCACCGTTCCCGAAGGTATCCTGCACATCCCCGAATTCTATCCTGTGCTGAAAACGCTCGATCAAGTCGTCGACGTCGACTACTACATGCCTGGGTGTCCGCCGGAATCACATCAAATCGCAACCGTTATCGACCTCGTGCTGGCTGTGCTTGAAGGCAAAGCCGAACTGCCCCCCAAAGGCGCCGTCATCGGTGCCGGCGACTCGACCTGTTGCGACGAATGTCCACGCCAGCGTAACGTCAAAAAGATCACAAAATTCGTCCGCATTCACGAAATGGATGCCATTGATCCCGATTTGTGTTTGTTGGAGCAGGGGATTTTGTGCAACGGCATGGCGACGCGCAGCGGCTGTGGTGCACTTTGTCCGCAGCACAATGCACCGTGCATCGGCTGTTATGGTCCGGCCGAAGGTGTGGTCGATTACGGTGCGCGCATCATGTCGGCCCTGGCATCAGTCATTGACAGCCGCGATCCCGATGAAATTGAGCGCATTCTCGACGGTATTCCCGATCCGGCGGGATCGTTTTACCGCTTTAACCTGGCGCATTCACTTTTGCGGACGGGAAAAGTGGGATGAAAAAGGATGATGGCGGAAATTTTCCGACTTTTCATATGTGGAGCGAAACATGGCAACCAGACGCATTACAATCGACCCGATTACACGGCTTGAAGGACATGGGAAGATCGAGATTTTTCTCGACGAGGAAGGGGATGTCGCCAATACGTATTTCCAGATTCCGGAATTGCGCGGCTTTGAACGGTTCTGTATCGGCCGACCTGTCGAAGAAATGCCGCTACTGACCAATCGCATCTGCGGCGTCTGTCCTGAGGCGCACCACATGGCGGCAGCCAAAGCGGGCGATGCCGTCTACCATGTCGATCCACCGTCGGCAGCCAAAAAGCTGCGCGAACTGCTCTACATGGGTTTCTACTTCACCGATCACACGACACATTTTTACGCGCTCGGCGGCCCCGATTTTGTCATGGGACCGGATGCGCCCGTGGCAGAACGCAATATCCTGGGCGTGATTCACAAAGTCGGGCTGGAAATCGGCGGCAAGGTGATCGAAGCGCGGCGCAGCGGTCATCGCGTCGTCGAAATGCTCGGCGCACGCAAGGTGCATCCGGCGACATCGGTGCCGGGCGGCGTGTTGAAAGGGCTGACGGAGAGCGAGCGCGTTGAGATTGAGAGGATTGCGCGGTGGGCAATTGAGTTTGCGCAGTTCAGTCTCGGCCTGTTCAACGATATGGTTTTAGGCAATCAGCAGTACGTCGACTTGATTCTGGGCGATATTTACACGCACCGGACATATTACATGGGTCTGGTAGATGCACAGAATCGGGTCAATTTCTACGACGGCAAGGTGAGCATCGTCGATCCCGACGGCAAGCGCGTGGGCAAATACGCACCACACGAATACCGTGACTGGATTGCCGAACATGTTGAGCCGTGGACGTATCTCAAGTTCCCGTATCTGAAAAAGGTCGGCTGGAAAGGGTTCGTCGACGGCAATGAGTCGGGCGTGTACATGGCGACGCCGTTGTCACGCCTGAACGCGGCGGACGGCATGGCGACGCCGCTGGCGCAGGAGCATTACGAGCAGTTCTACGCCACGCTGGGGGGTAAACCGGTACACCAACGACTGGCGACGCACTGGGCGCGGTTGATCGAGTTGCTGTATTCGGCCGAACGCATGCTCGAACTCGCCACCGATCCGGAAATCATATCCGACAACATTCGCACGGTGCCGACAGCAACACCGACCGAAGGCGTCGGCACCGTCGAAGCACCGCGCGGCACGTTGACACATCACTATTGGACCGACGAGCGCGGCATTTTGACCAAAGTCAACCTGATCGTCGGTACGACCAACAACTACGCACCGATCAGCATGTCGATCAAGAAAGCAGCACAGAGCTTGATCAAGAAAGGCACCGTCGTCAATGCAGGGCTGCTCAACATGGTCGAAATGGCGTTTCGCGCCTACGATCCGTGTTTTGGCTGCGCGACCCATTCGCTGCCGGGTCAGATGCCACTGCAGGTAACGATTCGGGATGTGGACGGTGAGGTAATGGATGTCCTACGCCAGTATTGTTGACTGTAGAGGCTTGATGCATCAAGCCTCTACGCAATATGGAACCCTACTTGTCGGCTTGGGTAATCCGATTTTGGGCGATGACGGCGTTGGCTGGCGTGTGGTCGAGGCGGTTGAGGCGCAGCTAAATGGTGCGGAAATCGATGTGGCGTATTTGTCGTTGGGCGGCTTGAGCTTGATGGAGCAGTTGATCGGTTACGAGCGGGTGATCATTGTCGATTCGATTCAGACGGAGGGTGGAGCGGTTGGCGATGTATATCAGTTTGATTTGAACGCGCTGCCCGAACCGTCAACCGGTCACTCGACGGCGGCGCATGATACAAGTTTGCAGACGGCGCTGGCAATCGGCCGAAAACTGAACGCCGATCTCCCTTCCGACATCCAAATCGTCGCCATTGAAACGCAACCCCATTTCGATTTTTCAGACGCATTAACGCCGGTCGTTGCCCTTGCGATTCCAAGGGCAACTGCCATGGTTATGTCGCTCCTCACGAAATATAATGGAGACGGTACGACCTAATCGAGTCGGAAAAGCTTGAAATCGAATGAATGCAATATTGCTCCATGATCACGAATAGTTTGGACTACAAAAACAGCTCAACACGCACAAAGACTGTTGCCATTGTCGGCATCGTTGCCGCGCTCGTGTTCATTTTTGGCGGGCGTGCTGTCGATTCGGATGCAGTGCGCATGATCGCCAAACCGATCCCAGTGTTGTGTCTGGCGTTATGGGCGTACTGGCTACCGCAGAGAAGCAGTTATCGTATCTGGCTGATCGCTGGTCTGATCCTGTGCATGTTTGGCGATATTTTGCTGGAAGCGTCACGGGTGTGGGACAACGACAGCTATTTTCTGTTCGGGCTGGTATCGTTTCTGCTGGGGCATGTTGCTTACATCGTCATGTTCACGCGTGACAGTCGTGAGTTGTTTCCTGGACGCGCTATCCTGGCTTACGGCTATGGTATTTTTATCTATGCTTTCCTCTATACGCAGGGTGACTTGGGCGACATGACCTTTCCGGTCGTGTTCTACGTACTCGTCATCATGACGATGGTGTGGCGGGCGGCGAGTCGGGTTGGTGTGGCGGGAATCGGCCGATTTTCTGCTCAAATTGGCTTGATCGGTGCGCTGTTGTTTGCATTTAGCGACAGCGTGTTGGCGATCAACCGCTTTGCCGTCGATCTGCCGCTGTCCGGTTACATCGTCATCATCACCTACTGGCTGGGGCAAACCGGCATTGCGATGTCAGCCAGACGAGACATTTGAAGTTTGTTCTCCAACGCTGGATCACCATGCTTCTTTGCACGGATGGATCAATCGTGACATAGTTGTGCATCAACGGCTCCTGACACGCAGTAGCCCTGCCACGAACAGCAAAGCGAACACCGGTAGCCATTCCAGTTGCCGCACCCATTCCAATTCACCATACTGCTGCGGATTGAGGTACGCTAGGTAAGAGAAAATGAGCGCACCGCTCAGGTACAGCCATGGCAAAACCAGTAGCCACAGCCGGCGATGCTCACCATCGGCCGGTGCCACAAACGGCAGAAAGGCAATCACAATCACTGTATACCACGGATGCACGGTGGGTGTGAGCAGAATGTATGCCATGAACGGCAGGCTCATGAGGCGCAAAGTCGGCCGAAATCCCGTCCTCCTCCGCGCTGCTCGCCACACAATCAGTAACACAGCCACCATCAAAACGGCTACAATCACTTTGCTGACCAGCAACGCTGCCGTAACCCCTTGTTTCTGTAAAAACTGCTCCAGCCAAAATACAATGCCGCTGTTGAACTTCCACCGGCCGCCGTAAATGCGCAGTGCACCAAACACGCCTGTGCCGTCCAATTCGCCGCTCAGACCCCAACCAGCACGGATGCCCGCGGGAAGCAGCAGCGCAACGACAGCCGTGCCGTAGATCAGCCATTGTCGCCACGACCAGCGCCAGAACAAAACGGGCAGGGTCAGCACCGGCAGAATTTTAGTCAACGTTGCCAACGCCAGCGCCATTGGCGCACTTGCTTGCGCCCAACGCGACCGTTTTGCATTCGTCAGCTCTGATTTGAACGTCAGCCAGACGGCCAACAGCGTCAGCAACACCATCCACGCGTCAATGTGTGCACCGTGGGCAACTTCGACGATGACCAGTGGATTCCACAAATAGATCAGCAGACGTCGCGCAGGCAGCGCCGCCAGCACCAGTAATTTGGCAATCACGACCCCGCTGAGCAAATCGAAAGCGACCATGGCAATTTGCAGAAAGAGGGGTTGCAGCGGGAACAGCAGTGCGATTGTGGCAAAGACCACCTGGGCAGCCGGTAAGTAGGGGCTGGCCATCCATGTGTTGTTGGCCTGGGCGCGAATCGGGATGTCGAGGAAGTCGAGTTCGGCCGAATCGATCGCATAGGCATACGGGCTGACACCATTATTGGCAACATGCCCATCCCACAAATAGCGATAGATGTCATCCGACAACGTCGGCGTCGTCAACAGTAGCAGCAGGCGAAACAGTATGGCGACTGCCCAGACCCATTTCATCGACAGCGAATGCCGTTCCGCCCAAAAAAGGGTGCCAACAAAGGCGAAAAACGCCAGCAGATACCAGCCAATCGTTTGCGGCACGGCTTGGGCGCGCAGTGTCCCGAACTGCCAATCCAGCCGGACGAGTCCGGCATAGGCAATGATGCTGATTCCAACGAGAATGAAGAAGCCAATCGAGCGCCGGTGGCGGGTTTTAGCGACGGGCATAACGTAGGGTGACACCCAGGATGTAGTAAGCGGCCAGAATTGAACCACGCAGTGTGCCGCTGACTTTTGATTGCCCGCTGCGCCGCACGTGCCAGCTAACCGGCACTTCGACGATGCGCAGTTGGCGGCTGGCGACTTTGACCATCATTTCCGTCGGCCAGCCAAACGTCATTTCCTGCATGTCTAGTTGTAACAGTAACTCGGCACCAATGGCGCGATATGGCCCCAAATCGGTGACGTCGATGTGGTACAACTGCTGCATGAGGCGCGACGACAGCCAGTTGCCGAAGCGCTGATGCGGCAGCATCGCTCCGGCAGCAATATGGCCCAGTTTGCGCGATCCCAGAACCAATTCGGCCGAATTCTGCTGCAGAGGCTCAAGCAGTCGCGGCATTTCTTCCGGCAGTGAACTGTAATCGCCGTCGATAAAGACGAGTATGTCCGCACCGTTTGTGCGGGCAGCCGTTACCCCCGCCGCGCATGCGAAGCCGTAACCCTGGCGCGGTTCCGCTATGACAGTTGCTCCTGCCGCGCGGGCAACGTCGGCTGTGGCATCCGTCGATCCGTTGTCGACGACGTAGACGTTGTCCACATTTTGCGCCCACACAGCGGCTACGAGCGGACCGATATTGTCGGCTTCGTTCAAAGCGGGAATGATGACGGCAATACGGGACATTTACGGTGTTTGCAGCGAGGGAAGGTTGTGCAGAAAAGCGCGTGTATGTATTGCGGCCGATTGTTGTTCGAGATCAGCGCGTAAACGCAGTAGTTCCGCTACGCTATCGATATCGTACCACGACGGCAGCAAGCGAAAGCATAGCTTCTCTGCGGCGGCCAATGCGAGTGTGTCCTGCAAAACATGAGGTGTCGACATGGTGACCTCGCGGACGAGGCGGGGATTCGGCCGATTCCAGCCGATCAAATAGTACCCACCGTCGTCACACGGCCCCAAAACAACATCGGTATCCGGTTCGCCTAACAGTAAAAACGCTTCGGCAAGAAAACGCTGTGGCAGATTGGGACTGTCGCTGTTCATTGCTGCCACATGCTCAAAACCCGCATCCAGCAAGCGCGTCAGCACAAACGCCAGCCGTTCGCCCAGGGTGTTACCCACTTGCGGAATCAACTGCACACCAGGCGCAAATTGGCGGAAAAACGGCGCGGCAGTCAGCGGTGTGTACGCGATAAACGGCGTCACGTCCGGTAAACCGCTAGCCAGTTCGATGACATCCCGTAAAAAACACGCATACAAATCGGCCGAATCCTGAACTGTCAGCGGAGGCGTCAGGCGTGTCTTTGTCCGACCGGGACACGGCTGCTTCGCCATCACAATCAGCGCAGAACCGGAAGCAACCGACACCGGCAGCCAATCGGTCATGAGCGCTTACCAGAGGACGTTGATCGGCGGCTCGCCCCGTTTTTTGACCAATCTGGCATCAATACCCCATTTGCGACCGGCGTAACCCAGAAACAGCGTCAGCGCTGACATGAACAGCAGCACGTAAGTCCAAATCCATTCGTGGCCGCCAAAGTAGGCGAGGAACAGATTGACGAAGAACAGCATCGCCGCAAGGCTGAATAAGCGCGTCAATGCGCCGAGCAACAGCGCCAGCCCCATGATCAGTTCAGCGACTGCTTGAAAGCCGCCAAACAAGCCTGCCATCGGCACAATGGCCGCATCGAGAAAGGCTTTATAGACGGTGAGACTACTGTCGTTGCCGTTTATAGGGTCAAACAACTCGTTGAAGAAAGTGGTCAAACCGTCTGCGGTGTACAATCCACCGCGCACGTTGTCTACCCACGTCGCCAGAATAATCAGGCCTAACGTGATGCGCAGCAAAGCTACGGCCGTTCGTAAATGTTTTGTGTCCCGTGCTTGTTCCATCATATGCTCCATTTTACACTATTCCACAGTCGACTTCCTGTGAGACTAAATGCATCCGCTGTCGACGGCATTGTTCACGATACGTAGCTGATCGAATTCGATGAAATCTGTTCTGTCTGTTAATCGACTTTCCCGGTTGTCCAAAATGACGGCACGGTGGGGTGGGCTTGTCGGCGGTTAAACTCAGCGACCAATTCGGCCGAAACTTCATCTGCCTTCACGGCCTGAATCAACTTCACCAACGCAGCAATGCGATACGCGAACAACGCTTCACCTTTCTCGGCTGTAGCCTTGCGTGCATCACCAACATACATGTGCGGATACATCGCATACCAGTCTACCTGTGTGTACCCACCGGCTGCCGCAATCGGCCGATTGCGGTGTGCATTGCTGAAGCGCTGCGGCGGCGCCTGATCCATGTGGACAATGTCATCGTTGATGCAGCGCATCAAACTGGTTTCCGCTTCACAGGCATGACCCAATTCCTCTTCGTCGAGGATATGGTCTTCAATCGGTACAACGGGCAAATCGGCAAAATAGACTACATACGGTTTGGCTTTTTCCGGGAGCGTTTGCACAAACAAAGGTAAAAAGAAGCGATTGCCACCGTGTCCGCTGATCAGAATGATCTTATCGATCCCGTTGCGATACATTTCGTCGCAGATGTTTTCCAACAAGGCAAACGCCAGGTCGCGTTTGATGACAAGACCGCCCGGCAGATGAGCCGTTTCGTGGTTTATTGTAAACGGATAGGGCGGAAAGACGATGACCGATTCTTGTTCGGCTGCACGACACGCGGCAAAATGCGCCGTGAACATGTCAGTGCCAAGCGGCATGTGGGAAGCATGTGCCTCCAAAACACCGACTGGGATGATGCCGACGCCGGCACAATTGATGACAGCCTGGGCGAATTCGGGTGAAGTTAAGTTTTCCCAACGCATGTTGTACTCCAATGGTAGATGATTGTATGTGGTTGACTAGGTGCGCGCGTGATTGTCAAGAACTCAGCAGCTTGTTCGTCGAGTGAATCAATGCGGTGCGCTGGGTGGTTATTTCCAATCCAGCCTCTTCCATGCCCAACAAAACGCCCCCGATGACCGGTGGCGCATGTAGACGCACGAGTCTGGCACCCGGCGCGATTGCTTGAATTGTTTGCTGCATTGGTTCGATCAGTGCTGTGCCACCTTTGTACAGGCTCCCGGCAAGGACGACGTCAAATGCCTCTTGCTGCAAATGGAGTTGACGAATGACGCCGACAGCCAGGCTGCCCAATTCCTGACCGGCCCAGGTGATGATGCCTTGCGCGACTGAATCGCCGTTTGCAGCGGCATCAAAGACAGCCGGCGCGGCAGCCGGCGTGAGGTGATACCGTTCACGTACCAGACCGGCCAGCAAATCGGTGACATCGCGCGCACCGGTTTGTTCGACAAACAGGTTGCTCAGTGCGGTTACCGGGCCGCGTTGTGTCCATGCGGCGGCAACGGCTTGAATGGCTTTGGTGACGATTTCGGCTGCGCCGCCATATTCGCCAAACCACGAGCCACAGCCGGTCACGCGACCCTCACGGCCCTGTCTGTCGCGACCGAAACAATTGTTGCTGGTTCCGGCGGAAACGACGACGCCCCAGCCCTGCTCTGCGCCTGCGACCAGGCCAACCAAGGTGTCGTTGCCGACTGTATAGCGGCAGTTTGTCATGCCCAATGATTCGATAATATTGATGTGGCCTTGGCGATCTTCGGGCCAATCGTATCCGGCAATACCGAAACCGGCTCCACTGATCTCGTTTCGGCCGATACCTGCCTCTTGCAGCGCCTCATCCAGAATCGCATGGAACACGTGTCGTGCGCCGGCCCAGCCCAGCGCTTCCCAACTGCCGACGCCGGCCGTACCCAGGCCAAGTGCATTGCCGTTTTCGTCCGCGATCAACGCATGACTTTTGCTATTGCCAATATCGACGCCTAAGAAATAGGTCATGTTGCGCTGTCTCGTGATGGTCTCCAGGTCTGTCCCCAACCCGGACATGTAGCTTTAGCCATTGAAGAATTGCGGCAGATACGGCTTGTGTGTATTCAACATATCTTCGAGTACTGCCTCAACCTGATCGGCGGCGGGGCCGAGTGGATGCGTCAGCAGGGCCTGGTAGGCGGCGTTGCGATCGCCGTGCACTGCTGCTTCGACGGTGAGCATTTCGTAGAGCTTTACCTGCTGCATCAGACCGAAAACGGCCGGTGGGAGCGGTTCGGCCGAAATCGGCCGAATGCCGTCCCGCGCCACAAGAGCCGGCAATTCCAGCACCCATTCATCCGGCCAACTGGCGACAGCACCGCGATGCGGTACGTTGACAACGTGTTGTTCACCGAGATCATTGTAATGCGCATTGAGCAGTTGCGTCGCAACGGTTGAATAGTAGGCACCGCCGCGCTGCATCAGCCCTTCCGGCGGTTCACTGCGCTCCGGATCAGCGTATTGTGCAAACAACTCCTCTTCGATCTGCATCACCTGTTCAGCCCGCGAAGGCGGCCATGCTTCTTGTTCCGCCAGCTTGTGCGCTGTGGCGTAAAAATATTGCAGGTAATAGTTGGGAATCATGCGCAGCGATTCGATCAAGGCGGGGGGCCATTCCGGCTCTTTCTGTTCGTGCAAACGAGCGATAAACATTTCCAGCACGCGCGGCCACATATCTTCACCGTCGACCGTGAAGCCGCGGTGCCACGTGAGGTGATTGAGTCCCAACGTGTCGAGCTGCGCTCTTTCCGGTTCCACTTCAATTCCGGCTTCTGCTAACCCTTGCAAAATGGTCATTTTCATGTTGAATGGGGCATTGCAGACACCAACAGCCGTAATTTCAGGCGCATAGTTTGCCAATGCTTGCGTCACAAGACCGGCTGGGTTAGTGAAATTGACCAGCGGTGCGCCCGGTTCGGCTAAGCGCTGCATGTCATGGGCGATGCTGAGAATGACGGGAATCGTGCGCAGGGCTTTGGCCATACCGCCGATACCGGTCGTTTCTTGCCCGATCAGCCCGTGTCTTCTGCCCAGATATTCATCTTCGCGGCGTGCCTGCATCCAACCCACGCGCAACTGTGTTGTAACGTAGCTTGCGTCCCTGACCGCTTCCTGTTGATTGGTTGTCAGATGTACTTGAAACGGTGATCCGTTGGCATCGACAATGCGTCGTGCGAAGTTGCCGACAATGTCGAGTCGCTCGGGCAAAATGTCCATCAACCACAATTCTGTTACGGGAAACGTGTCGATGCGTTTCAAAAATCCGATGATGAGCTCCGGGGTGTAACTGGAGCCGCCGCCAATGACTGCAACTTTCATGTTATTCCTCAATCTGGTTTTGTTGTTGGGTGGTTCTGTGACGTGTCCGCGTTGCTGCTCAACCAGCCGCAAGATTGTCTGATGATGATTTCAGTTGGGAGCAGGGTGAGTAATTCGGCCGAATCACCCTCGATCAGGCGCAAAAGCTGTGCCGCTGCCCGTCGGCCTGCTTCTTCAGTAGGCGCGCGCACGGTCGTTAGCGGCGGATCGATGTATTGCGACAACAAGGCGTCGTCGAATCCAACGACGGCGATGTCGTCCGGCACGCCCAAACCGGCCGCCTGTACGGCGCGGATGGCACCATGTGCTGACACATCGTCAGCGGCAAAAATGGCGTCCATTTCCTGTCCTGTAGCAAGCCAGTGTGTGACGACATTTGCCGCTGCTGCTTCGTCAAAATCGGCCGATGCGCAGAGTGGCGATATCAGGGCCAACTCATGTGCCGCCAGCGCTTCGCGATAGCCGGCTTCACGCCAGACTGCATCTTCATTATCGGCCGAACCTGCCAGAAACGCGATGCGATTGTGACCGCAGCGTACAAGATGTGTCACCATGTCATATGCGCCTTGCCTGTTTTCTATAAGCACGGTCGGTATCTCCAGATCGGCCGGCGGCGTGCGATAGAGCATCACTATTGGGAATTGCTTAGCGTGTAAACGGCGCAGCGTCGTTTCATCCAGACCATCGGTAAAGACGAGCAGACCGTCCGTATTGTGTGGGCCCAGCGGCAGGTTCAGCACATCCGGCTTGCCGCGTGTCGCAGCGGAGTAGAGCAGCAAGTCGATTTGTTGGCCGGCTATTGCCTGCTGCACGCCGCGAATAAGCTGAAAAAAGAAGATGTCATTCATCTCCGGCAAAATCAGACCGATCGTGTTGGTCTTGCGGGCAGCAAGGGCGCGCGCGCCCTGGTGGGGAATGTAGTTCAGATCAACAATTGCGGCGTGAATCCGCTGCGCTGTTTTGGCAGCAACCGGGCCGGTGTCATTGAGATAGCGGCTGACGGTCATGGCTGAAACGTGTGCGCGTTTCGCGACATCATCGATTGTTGCGTTTGTATTTCCAGCGTACGTCACGGTAAGTTCCAGTGAAGTGTTAGCCTTAACAGTTAGCGCTAACATTATATGAAATAACTATTTTCCAGTCAAGTAAATGAAGCTTGTTGCAGTCGCTTCGGCCGAAACTAAGTCAATCTCCCAGGCCGCCAATTTTCGCTCACAACAACGGCATCATTTTCGCTCCACATTGCGGCATTTGTGATAAAATGTCGCCACCAAGCAACGTAGAAAAGGAGATCGTCATGCCCAGTGAAATCGGAAACCAATCTGTTCGGAGTGCAGGTGGCGAAGCATCAAATGTATTTATTACTGAAGAGGCGGTTAGCCAGTTAATCGTCGTCTCCTTTGCTGATAGTGCGCAAGCTGAAGGTCTGTATTCTGATCTGCTTGCCCTCAACGAAAAAGGTGTCATTCGCCTCGAAGATGCTGTTTTCGTCAAAAAGGATGCTAAAGGGAAGTATAAGGTTGACGAGAAATTCCATCACGAGAAACGGACCGGTATGCTCAAAGGTGCGGGTGTGGGCGTTGTCGTGGGTCTTATCGTTGGTGGACCGGTTCTCGGTCTGGTCGGTGGCGCCATTGCCGGCCGATTTATCGGCAAGCACACCGATCTGGGTATAGACGACGGTACTGTCAAATCAGTTGCTGAAGAACTTGATAGTGGTCGCACAGCTTTGTTTATTTTGGGTGCCACCAAGCATGTTCCAACTGTTATTGAGACGTTTGAGAAGTACGAAGGCAAGGTTATCCAGACGACGGTTGATTCGGATGCGCAAGCCAAATTGCAGAAAGCGTTGGAGGCATCTAAATAGGTGCGCTTGACGGATTCACTGGCACCTTGCAGTGCACCAGCAGGCTAAGATTTCGAGCTATATGAGCCGCTGTGACTTGACGACATAATGCATGTACCGTCTTAGCCATGTGTTATCCTGCCCACATGTCGAAAATGAAGAGCGTCGCCATCATGCTTAGCAGCAGGACGCTGGCCAATGTCCAGAGACGATCGAAGAGTGGTTTTCGGCCGAATTCACTCAGCATCAAAAAAACTGGCGGTGCGGCGAGAATATAGCGGTGCATACCCTGTGCCGGCCCACTCGTAAACGACAACACGACGACTAATAATCCAAACCAGGCCAGATCAGGGTAGCGTTTTAAGCCGCGGATGCATGCCCAAAAGGCCAGCACAATTGCGCCAAACTCGATCAAGTAATAAGTCGTCGCTTGCTGATTGGTGCCAAACAGGTTCTCAAACGCAGCGCGCCACGACCCATAAGTTGCACCGAGAGAGAGAAGACCTCGGCCGAAAAATTCCTCTTCTACTCGGCTGAAAGCCATCCCATAATACGAAACCCTCCACAAGACAAACGCGATCAAAGGTGCAAAGACAAGTAGCGCCCGACCAATTGCTTTCCACGGCAGCCCTGAGAAATAAATCTGCCGCCACTCCAAGTCCAGCGCCAACCAACCCCCGTCTCGTACCCATGCAATGAGTAACGGAATAAACAACGCGACACCGACTGCCCGCGTGTACGTTGCCAATACAGCCAGTAACGCTGCCCAGCCAAGATGCCCACGACGTGTCAACAAAAGACTGGAAAAAGCCAGTCCAAGAAACAACCCTTCCGTATAGACAACTGACATGAAAAATGCTGAAGGAAATATCAGCAAATAGTAAACAGCTCTCAAGCCCCCAGATTCTCCCAACTCATCCTTGCCCAATTCAAACATTGCGAGGCTGGCAGCCAACGCACCCAATAACGACACAATCACACCAGCCAATGCCGCAGTGCCAAGCGCGGTCAGGCCCAATAGTGATAGCGGTACGGACAGAGTCCGTATCAGCAGTGGATAAAACGGAAAAAAAGCATAACTGAGAGAGAAACCGTCGCTGACCACACCGTCGGCACCTCCGGGAATGACAAACGGCCAATAGCGTGGCCCGCCAGTGGATCCCACAAATGTGCCAACGCGCTCGATATAGGGCGCTTCGTAACCGTCCAACGCGATTGCCAGATAATATTCAGAATCCCAGGCAACATGCGCTTGGAGAAAAGGATCCTGCAAATAATGCTTATTGTCTTGCGCACCGCCTTCGGCTGTGGCTGCGGCAGTCCAAAACAATGCTCTATCAGGGCGTTCAACTTTGAAGCGGGCCGGGACCAGCGCAAAATAAAGCAGCATAATAATCGCCCAGCCCAGCCAAATTGCGACAATGATTCGTTTGGTTGGTTTGATGCGCATGGCTTATTTCTCCGCACCCGTAACAACAAGATTGCGCATGAAGTGGCGCTGCGAAAACAGCAGCACCAGCACCGGCACGATCATGATGAGCAGCGCACTTGCTTGAAGCTGATTTTGCATGGGTGCCAGTGATTGAAAGTTGGAAATGCCAAATGAAATCGGTACCAAATCGCGCCGTGTACTCAGGTACAGTGCCGCCTGACGCGTCTCATTCCACATATAGAAGAAGTGTAGCAGTGCCACCGTGATCACGACTGGCCACGATTGCGGCAAGATGACCGAGATCAACGTGCGTATCGGCCCTGCACCGTCGAGCATGGCTGCTTCGTCTAAATCTTTGGGGATGCTCTTAAAGTTTTGGCGCAGCAGGAAGATGAAAACAGCGTTGCCAAAGAAAAATGGCAGAATGATCGGCCACCATGATCCATTCCAGCCCAACACACGCACGAAAATGAAATACGATGGAATTAGTGTAATTTTTTCCGGCAACAGAATGGTCGCAATCATCAAATAGAACAGTAAATTGCCGCCGGGTAACGGAAAGCGCGCAAAACCATAGGCCACGACGATAGATGACGCCAGCACGCCAATCTCGGTGATAATCGCCAAGATGATCGTGTTGCGCACCATATCTGTGATCCGCAGCGACCGAAATATGATGCTGAAATTGTCTAGTGTAGGCTTAAATTCGTATACACCGACGAGGCCACGCCAATTGCCGTCCCAGGGTATCAGACCGGCTTCCGGATTTTGCGGATCGATAAATTCGCTGGCTTGCAGACCGGGCACGACCAGTGCCAGTTCCCTTTCAGTGTCATCGACCGGCACGTTGTAAATTTTGTACTCTTTGCCTTCATACTCGTAACGTAGTTGGCGTGCAGGGTAAGCCGGCGCGTTGCGGTCGCCCAGTTGCTGACGCTCCATGAATGATGTTGCGATCATATAAACGATTGGAAACAGGTAGACGATCAACAGGCTAAAAACCAGCAGATTGAACAGACCAGTTCCCAGTGACTCCCAGCGGCGCAGGCTGAGGTAAGAACTGGGCGTGAGAGGATGGCGACGTTTTGATTGCAAGATCATGTCACTCTCTGTCAGGATAGTAAACCCAGCGGCGTGACGTTGAGAATAAGAGCAAAATGACGATGAGGACGATCAGCAGAAAGACCCATGCCAATGTTGCAGCGTAGCCTATATCCCAACGGTCAAACATCCAGAAACTGATGTAGCCGTCAAATGGCGAACTGCCATTGCTAAACGTGTTGCCACGGTCGAGCAGGATGACGCCGCCAAACAGTGCAATCAGATTGATGATCAGTGAAAAAAAGATGGCCGGGGTGATCATGGGAATGGTGACGAAGAAGAAACTGACGAGCGGTCCTGCACCGTCCATTTTCGCTGCTTCGAGGATTTCATGTGAAATGCCCTGCATGGCTGCCAGCATGATCAACATGCCTGGACCGATTGCCCAAAGCGAACTGATGCCAATGAGTATGGCTACCGCTGCATCTGAATAGATGCCGTTGAAACCGTCTAGTCCAAGTGGCATAAGAATGAAGCGGTTGAGCCAACCTGTTCCTGGATCGAGAAAGCCTAACCACATAAATGCTATAGCGACACTGGGAATGATGCTGGGGAGAAAAAACAGTGTGCGCGTCAGGGTGCGGGCTTTGAGACGTGGGCTGTTGAGCAAGGCGGCAAGCAGGATTGATGCACCGAGTTGCAGCGGTATGATCCAGATGATGGTGCTTAGGGTTGCCAAAATCAAGTAGGGAATCGCTTCATCTTGCAGTAGGCGTACGTAGTTATCGAGACCGATGAAGTTGATATTATCCGGCTCGAGCATGTGGAAATCGGTGAATGAGAAGCCGAGTGACGCCAGGATTGGAATGAGCTTGAACAATGCGAAGCCGATCAGCCATGGCGAAATGAGGAGCAATCCGGTCGCTTTATCGTAGCGGAGTCGGAAGCGTTTGGTTTGCATTGTCTGACCTGCCGTGTACCATGCATCGCTGTCGCATCGGCATGCTCTGCGTGCTACTGTTCTCTGCCCAGTATGACGGCGACGGTGTTGTTTTCTTGCAGCAATTCGGCCGAAATCAGATTGCCTTCAATCGCTTGCCCGTTCAGTACCAACGAAGCAACACCACGGCAGACGCCTTGCGGATTACGCACCGAAATTTCAACTGATTTGCCGCGAAAACGGCGCATCGCTTTGAAGCCGTGCCAACTACTCGGAATGCACGGATCGATGCGCAAACCGTCCACTTCCGGCCGAATGCCGAGTATGTATTGCGTGCCGCTGTAATAGGCCCATGCTGCCGCTCCGGTCAGCCAGGAAACTCGCGTGTTGCCCGGACGTGGCGAGTAAGTCGAATATGTCGTCTGCCCCTGCACGTATGGCTCTAACTGACGCACTTCAGCGCGGTCGTTGTATGCCGCCGGCATCGCGGCGCGGTAGTATTCGTAAGCGCGATCGCCGTTACCTAAGATGCTTTCAGCCATCACGCCCCAACCTTGTGTGTGGTTGAAAATGCCGGCGTTTTCCTTGATGCCGGGATTGAAGACGACGGCGCGCATCACGTCGATGGATGTTTTGATGAGTGGGGGTGCACAGAGCATGAGGCCGTAGGGTGTTGCCAGTTTGTCCTTGACCGTTTGCATGCATTTGGTGGCTTGTTCTGATGTGGCTGCCCCGCTGATCACTGCCCACAGTTGCGTGTTGAGATAAACCTGGCCTTCTTCATAATCCTTCGTCCCGTAGACAGTTCCGTCTTCAGTAATCGCCCAGATAAACCAATTGCCGTCCCATGCCTGTGCTTGAATGGCTGCATCGAGTTTGTCGCGTTCAGCAAGGGCCCAGGTCGCTTCGGCCGATTCACCCAATTTCTCTGCAATTTCACTGTAAACAGTCAAACCCAGCCGCAACTGAAAGGCGACGAATAAGCTCTCACCGAAGTAGCCGAGACGCAGACAATCATTCCAATCGGCCGATAAGCCGCACGGTAAATCATTGCGACCTATGCGCTCCAGGTTAAAGTCGAGCGCCCGCCGCAAATGTCCCAAAACGGTATCCTCACCCTCGTCAGCGTACGGCAATACCTTGTTGTAGAAAGCGAAATCGCCGGTCTCGCCGACCATGGCCGGAACTGCGTTGAAGAACCAGAGACAATCATCCGAGCGGTATTCTTCGTCGGCAGGCGGTAATTCGTGACCGGGATTGTGCTCAAACGGTTTGATCACAGGAATAGCGCCGCCGTTTGAAAGTTGTCCCGTCAGCATCAATTCGAGTCGTGCCTGTGCTTCTGTGGGAATGGCTGCCGCAACACCGAGGATGTCTTGTACCGAATCGCGGAAACCGAGTCCGTCCCGTTCGCCATTGTAGACGAGGCTGGCGGCTCGTGACCAGGCAAACGTAATCAGGCAATTGTAGAGTCCCCACATGTTGAGGGTGCTGTTGAGTTCCGGATCGGGCGTCTCGACGATCAGACTGCCCAATTTGGTGTGCCAGTGGGCTTTGAGCGTTTCCAATTCGGCCGATGCGCGTTCCAATGAACCAAACTCGGCAACTGTTTTTGCCCCGGTTGTCCGTGCGTCGCCGATGCCCAGCATGACGAGCAATTCGCGTGATTCACCCGGTTGCAAAATCATGTTGGTTTGCACGACGCCACACGCATTGTCGCCATAGGCGTTGCTGTTGCTACATTGGCCGTTGACCACTGTTTTCGGCCGATGATAGCCGCCGTACGTCCCCAGAAACGCCTCGCGATCTGTGTCATAACCGTCAAGCGATGCGCCGACCAGAGCCAGCCACGAGTGCATGCCGATATCATCGCCTTGCGGTACCTCTGGCTCCGGCGTCAGGTTGTCGTGGATTGCGATGCGCAACAACCCGTCGTCCGTGAGGTTGCCTTTGACAATAAAAATCGAGTATTGCAGATTGACCTGATCCTGTTGTGTATTCCACTGATTGGTGAATTCGCAATACGAAAACGCCGACAAATCGCGAGGTTGGTCACTTTCGTTGGTCACTTTTAGGCGCCAGTATTCAAATGTCTGTCCTAACGGTACAAAATAGGTCGCTTCAGTGTGGATGCCGCTGTACCGTGATTCGATGGTCGTGTAGGCTGTGCCGTGCCGACAAATGGATTGATATGCGTCCAGCGGCTTACCGACGGGCTGCCATGATCCTGACCAGAAATCGCCGTCGGTATTGTCGCGCAGATAGAAATAACGACCCGGCTGATCCATTGGGATGCTGTTAAAGCGCAGTCTGAGAAAGCGACCGCGTGCACCTGACTTGTAGAAACCATAGCCACCGGCATTGTTGGTGATCAATGCGCCGTATTCGGTTGAACCGAGGTAGTTGCTCCACGAGCGCGGTGTGTCGGGGCGGGTGATGACGTATTCTTTGGCGTTGTCGTCGAAATGTCCGTATTGCATGATATTGTGATTTCTGGCGTAGTGGCGACCCATCGGTCGCACCTACAATGGTTATTTGTTTATTGTTTCATCAATTGCCTTCAATAGCGATAAATCATCAAGCGTGTCGTGTTCGAGTGTCCAGAACATGATGCCACCGGCACTTTCCAGCGCGATTTGAGTCTTTTCCTGAATGGTGGGAATGCCGTTGAAGTGGACGGTTTGACCATTCCATTCGGCCGAATCTGTCTGCGCCAATCCCGGATCCGCTTCTACCAGTTTGCGGTAAGGGGCACCAGACGGTTCGGCATAAAACGGCACGCCTATAATCAGTTTTTCCGGCGGCACACCGCGTTCGCGCCAGTATTTGATGCCATTGTCAAACTGCGCCATCGTACCGTGGTCGTGACCCTCATAGGCCATCACGTTGATAAAATCGAGCAGCGGAAATGTGCGCGCATCGACGCCGGATGCGGTTGGCCCATCGTTGACAACGGCCGTTGTCAGCAGTTTGTCGGGCATCGCTGTGCGTAGTTCGTCGATGAGTAGCAGGAAGTTTTCGGCCGAAATGCCCGGATCAGGATACTCCCAATCGATGTCTGCTCCATCGAGATCGTGCTCCTCGACAAACGCTTTCAGATTGTCGATGAACACCGCCCTCGTCGCCGGATCAGCAGCCAATGCCTCGAACTCAGCATCCCAGCCCCAGCCACCGACGGAAATCAGCACTGCGACGCCGGCTACATGGGCTTCGTCGATAATTTTGTCCAGCTTCCAGGCATTGGGCAGCGTCACAAATGTGCCGTCCGCGTTGGGAATCAGGAAGGAATAGTTGATGTGGGTCAACTTGTCATAAGGGATGACTTCGGGAACGACGGCCGATGTGACATAGGCAATAACGCGGAATGGAGTTTCGGGCATTGGCGTGTCCGTTGGTTGTAGAGTTGGCAAGGGTGGGGGCGTGTTTTCGGCCGAATCCGGTTTACTGCTACATCCGACTAGAGCAAACGCAACCAACAAAACAATGAGCGGTTTCATTCGTGAAAATTGTGTCATTGTCTCTACTCTCAAAACAAAACTGGCAACCAGGTCGTGGCTGCCAGTCAAAGACGTTGTAACTCGTATCGTGGGACGGTCGTCTACAAACTATCCAACCATCCAACTATTTATCTACACCCGTAATGACAATGCCACGGACAAAGAAGCGCTGTGCAAAAATGAACAGCAGCAATGGCAAAACCAGTGCCATCAACGCGCCGGCTTGAATCAAAGCCGGATCCGACCCATAAATACCATTGAATGTACTCAGCGCTACCGATATCGGCCACGCATCGCGATTGGTCGAAAGATAAATCAGTGGCCCGAAATAGTCGTTCCATGCATAAACGATGTGGAACACCGTAATCGCCAGCAGAGCCGGATACGATTGCGGCAAAATCACCGACCACAAAATTCGAAAGCGGCTTGCACCATCAATCGACGCAGCTTCGTCCAACGCGCGTGGTATCGTCATAAAGTATTGCCGCAGCAAAAACACGTCAAACGCATTGGCAAAGAATGTCGGCACAAGAATCGGCAGCCAGGTGCCCACCCATCCAATCTTTTGAAAGAACGTGTATGTCGGTATCACCGTGACAAACGCCGGTAAAAAGATCGTCGCAATCAAAACAATGAACAATAAATCTCGCCCCGGAAAATCAAACCGCGAAAAACCGTAGGCAACCAAAGTGCAAGAAAACAGGACGCCAATTGTCGACACAATCGCGTACATTGTCGTATTCCACAACAAGTTGGGATAGTCGATTAGGCTCCAGGTTTCCTTGAAATTGTCAAGCGTAGCCGAGAATTGCCACGGACGTTCTAAAGAGCGCCACGCCACAGCACAAACAAATTCACCCCGCTCACGATTATCGGGATCGATGAATGTGCTCTCTCTCAACCCCTTTTTGACAATTGCCAGCGTTTTGTTGTCGTTGCTGTCTTCGCTGCCTTCACAACTGTTCAGGGGGACTGTAAACGCTTCTAATTCCGCGCCATTGTACTCATAGGTAGCTACACGTGCCGGCCAGATCGGTGCGCCCAATGCAGTGATTTGATCATCATCTTTCAAAGACGTTGACACCATGAAAGCAAACGGTGACAGAAACAGGATCAGAAAGAATGCTGTAACTCCGGTGACCAATAAGGTTTTTGCAGTAGAACGTGGATTGTAGAGTTCTTTTTCTTCCATGATTGCACCTTCTACGAACGACCTTCACCGGCATAATATACCCAATAGCGGGCAGTCCCAAACAGGAAAACAGTGACGATCATAATCATGGCAAACAGCAACCATGCCATAGCTGAGCCGTACGACATGTTCTGGAAAGTAAAGAACGTCTTGTACAAATACAAGTTAAAGAACATGGTCGCACCTCCGGGACGCCCGGTGCCGTTATTGACGACAAGAGGTACCAGGAAAAACTGGAAAATACCGACGACGCCTAACACAAGATTGTAGAATAAGACTGGTGAAATCATTGGGAAGGTGACATTTCTAAAAGTATGCCAGATGTTGGCACCATCTACCTTGGCTGCGTCGTACAACTCCGTGGGTACGCCTTGCAGACCGGCCAACATGATCAGCATGGCATTGCCGATCCCCCAAATTCCCATGATGACATATGCTGGATAAACCCAGTTGATATCGTTTGCCCAACCCGGAAGCATGTCACGTGGCAGGCCCAACCAGAGCAACCCTCTGTTGATCCAGCCGGTCTCCGGATTGAGCATACCGCCCCACAGGAAAATGGCTGCAACAAACGGGACGATGTAGGGCATGTAATAGGCACTACGAAAGAACATAGACCCTTTTAGATAAGGACTGTTCATCAATATGGCAATCCCCAGTGGGAGGAGGATGCCTACGGGTAACGCAATCAATCCGAAGCGTATGGTGATCCAAATTGAGCCGATAGTGCCACCTGACGCCGTCCAGATCTGAGGATCCTGGAACATCTGGATGTAATTGTCCAGTCCAGCCCATTGCGGTGTGCTCAAGATACCATCTGTAATACTTAGGTCCAGAAAACTGAAGATGAGACTGGCAATAATGGGCAATACGGTAAACAGGACAAATCCCAGGAGCCAGGGGGATATGAAGAGCAGGCCCTGACGCATTTCATGTTTCTTAATTGGAGACAATCTGCGGTATGAGCCCAAAGAAGGAATGCTTGGTAAACCTTTATTCAGTTCTTCAAACATGTGCTTTTCTCCTCTCCAGCCACTTGGCAGGTGATGCATTAGTGCATCACCTGCCAGATATATTCGATGAGAAGAAGTTTACTTTGCGACGCTTCTTCTCATCATGCTGTCAACTATACAGTTATTTGTTGAAGATGACCGTTAAGTCGTCAGACAGCTTTTGTACCTCAGCATCAAAGTCAAGGTCCGGCGTGTTTGCCAACAAACCTTTGAAGGTTTCAAGGCGTGCAAACCCTTCAACCCAATTGGGCGTATAGGATTCTGCACTCGGAATGTCAGGATAGGCCAGGCCCTGAATGAAGACGTCCCAACTTTCTGGCGTTACGCTTGGGTAGTCGGCGCCTTTCGCTTCAAAGAAGGCATCGGTCTTTTCTGCAATTGCCGGCATGGCACCATAGGTCGGCAACAGTTTGTCGCCACCTGTGGTGATCAGGTAAGCCAAAACGTCAAATGCTTCTTGTGGGTGTTGCGTCCCTTTCCAGACACGGAAGGTGTCGGCATCGATGCGGCCATGGGTTTCACCATCGGCGCTAATCGGTTGAATGCCCATCTGGAACTCAACGCCGGCATCGCGTAAATCGCCCAGGCAGCAGGTATACCAGGTCTGGGTCAGGCCCATCGCTGCTTTGCCGGAGTTAAACGGGTTGCCGTTGCCAAACTCTGGAGCACCTGCCAGCGGACCAGTAGCGATAAACGGTTGATCGCCATACATACCGTCATAGTACCAACGCCATGCTTCGATCCATTCTTCAGGAATGGCAGCCTCGTATTCGCCCTGTGCTTCACCTGTGTAGTAGTATGACGGGCCACCGTAGAATGTACCGATGGAGGAGATACCTTGCCACTGCGGCTCATAGCCAACCTGCACGATTTGTTCGGGATCGAATTCTTCATCAAGAGCGGTGTAACCATTGGCGTCGATCGTCAAGCGGCGAGCTATTTCAGTGACGACGTCCCAGGTCCAATCGACCATTTCGCCATCCAGTTCATACTTTTCGCCATAAACTTGTGGGGGATAAGCCAGACCGACTTCGTCAAACATAGCTGGTACGTAGTACATTGCACCAGGGAAAACGGCGAAAGGCAGGCCAACCTGGCCTTCTTCTGTCTGGTAGAACTTAATCAGTTCCGGGTCAAAAATGGATGTGTCGAAGCCGGATGCCTCGATGTAAGGAGCCAGGTCAAGATATTGGCCGAAGTACGCGTTGGAGCCACCCCAACCAACCGGGCCAATGATGTCTGGGCCTGAGCCGGAAGCGATTTGGGTTGACAATGTGTCTTTGGCTGCGTCAAAAGGAACAACTTCCAAGACGAGTTCAATGTTGTCTTGTGAAGCGTTGAAATCAGCGACGACTTCTTCCTGGATTTCGATTTGTACCGGATCAGTGCCTGTACCCAGACCGACAAACCAGCGAATCTGAACTCGATCGCCCATTGCTTCGTCAGCCATGTCTTCAGACGCAGCGGTGTCTTCTTCCATGGCGGCTTCTTCGTCTGCTGCCATTTCTTCGTCTGCAGCAGCTTCTTCGGCCGGTGCTTCCGCTTCTTCCGACGTCGAGGCAGGCTCATCGGCCGAATCACTGTCACTGCTACCACAAGCCACCAGGAACAGACCCAGCAGCAATGCCAATACTAATGCTAAATAACGAGTTTTACTCATTTTCTTCTCTCCATGTTTAGATTTAAGGTTTGTTCTATATGTTGAAACAGACGGCTAGAATTCTATCAATACCCTGGTACCTCCAGTTCGCGTCAAACGCTTGAATTCCTCTTCACAAAATCTACGATTTCATTCACATAGCCGAATGCGAGACAAACGACTGTATCCGCACCACCATAATAGATGGCGATACGTCCATCTGCATCCGTCAATGCGGCACAGGGGAAAGCGACATTCGGTACATCACCGACGCGCTCATAGGGTGCCTGTGGGGCCAACAGATAGGGTGCACCACGGGCGATCACTTGCCACGGCCGGTCGAGATCGAGCAGTGCAGCGCCAAAACTGTAGACGAAGCCGTTGCACGAGGTCAACACACCGTGATAGATCAGCAGCCAGCCTTCATCCGTTTCTATTGGGATGGGCCCGGCACCAATTTTTGTCGATTCCCAGCCGTTGCCTGCACCCATCACAAAGCGGTGACGACCCCAATAGGTCATATCAGGACTTTCACTGTAATAAATATCGCCGAATGGCGTGTGGCCGTTGTCACTAGGACGACTAACCATGGCAAATGCGCCGTTGATCTTGCGCGGAAACAACACACCATTGCGATTAAAAGGCAGAAACGCATTTTCCATCTGGTAAAACGTTTCAAAATTATTGGTGTAGCCTACGCCTATGGTGGGGCCATGATACCCATTGCACCACGTGACGTAATAGCGATCTTCAATCCAGACGACACGAGGATCATATCCGTATTGAAAGGCACTAATTTCTTCAGTGCGATCAGCGTGAGCGATGAACTCGATGCGGTCCGGATTGAGTACCCAATTGATGCCATCTGCACTGTGTCCTGCATGCAATTGCATCTGTCGGGTTTTGCTGTCGCAGCGAAAAACACCGGCAAACTCACCGTTGTACGGGACGACGGCACTGTTAAAAATGCTGTTGCTGGTTGGGATTGCGTTGTGGGGAATGATTGGGTTTTGAGAATAGCGCCAAATCACATCTTGTGATGTAGTGGTGCGTGCTTCCCAGGGAATTGCTGTAACTTGCTGCGACACTAATCTGCTACGTGCGACCACGTGATTAATAACGATGCCACTTGAGGATTTTTGATTCGAAATCGTTCGATAAGTGGTATGTCATGTCACTGAAAATGGTACTGAATCACACAGCGAACGGTGAAATGAGTGGATAGGTTAGTGCAAATCGTGCGTCCGCTAATGTTTTGTTGACGTTCTGTTTACGAACTGCTAACAATCATAATGCACTTTTTTGGCCGTGTCAACGGCAATTTGCTGAATTCGTTACTAAAATTTTAGTACAAACACATTGTTGACTAGTCAACAATCGCTAAAATTAGAGTTCGTGATGGCATTTCGGCCGAATTGCCATTGACTAATCACTAAACTTTTTAGTAATATAGTAATTGTGATGCGACAAGGCGATTTATGACAAACAAGCACGAGCGTGATGGCCGGAATAAAGTAACGATTGCCGATGTTGCCCGTGAGAGCAACGTCTCACCCGCAACGGTTTCTCTTGTCTTGCGTGACAAACCAGGCGTGGGAACTGACACACGCAAACGGGTTTGGGAAACGGCGCGTATCATGGGATATGTACCACCCGCCAGCCGCAACCGCATGGAAGTTTCGGCCGAAATGCGACATATCGGCCTCGTCATTAAATTCAACCCTGATGATGTGCGTCCCAATGCCAATCTTTTCTATTCCCAAGTTTTAGCCGGAATCGAACAAGTATGCCGCAGCCAGCAAAGTCATTTGTTGTATGCCAGCATGCAGGTCGATAAATTTAATCGGCCGATTGACATCCCCCGCCTCATAACCGACGACACGGTTGACGGCCTCCTATTGGTCGGTATGCAGCTCAACGTGCAGTTGCAGGCGCACTTAAAGCAGATCGGCACGCCTACCGTTCTGGTCGATGCATACGCGCCAGGTAATGGCTTTGACGCAGTCGTAACAGACAACGAGCGCGGTGCGTTTGAAGCGACCGATTACCTGATAGAGCGCGGTCACGTTCACATCGGTATGGTTGGCACAGAGCCTGATTCCTACCCAAGCATTCTCGAACGCCGGCGCGGTTACATTGAGGCTGTCCAGCAACATCGATTGCAGACATACTTCGCCGATTCCCGATTATTTGCAGAAGCCGCGGTCGCATCGACAATGGCATTGATCGAATCAAAGCCTGCGATCACGGCGCTGGTTGTCGCCAATGACGAAGTTGCCATTGGCGTCATGAAAGCTATCAAAGAATCTGGTCGCCGTGTGCCGGGAGACATATCTGTTATAGGTTTTGACAACATCGTGCTGGCTCAGCACGTGACGCCGGCGCTTACCACCATGCGCATTGATAAATCAGGCATGGGACGTATGGCGGCACAACTGCTCTTCAACCGCATTGAATATCCCAATGCGGCTGTAATCAAAGCAATTGTCCGGCCTCAATTGATTGTCCGTGACTCCGTGACAACCCACTCCTAGATTCCCCAATGAGAAAAGGCAATTAGCCATGTCACAAAGTAGAATTCTGATTGCCATTTTGTTACTCTTCTTGACTTTGGCGGCGTGTAGCAATACTGACAAGCCAGCGCAAGAAAAGACCGAACTGTCCACCACAATTCCAACGATTCAGCCGACACCTACTGTTATTCAGCCACCTGCACCGGGTACGCTCGTTGTTGTCCCTGAAGCGAAGCGTGGTCCTATCAACCCATACATCGTAGGGTCTAATTACGGCCCTTGGACAGCTGTTCCAGCCGGTATGCTCGATGCGGCATTTGATTCTGGCATCAAAGTCGTTCGTTTTCCCGGTGGTGCGTGGGGCGACCGCAACGAACTAAAGCCGTATCAGATCGACGCCTTTTTCAATTTTGTCAATCAAATTGGCCCGGACGGGGCTGGTGTGACCATCAATGTCAATTTACGCGACGGCACCCCGGAGCAAGCAGCTGAACTTGTCCGCTACGTCAATATCGAGAAAAAGTACGGTGTTGAATATTGGGCAATTGGCAACGAGCCGACCTTGTTTGCCGCAGAATTGGAAATCACAGGCCGTGCCGATGATTACGATACGGAGCAATTCAATCGGGAATTTCGCGTATTTGCCGAAGCAATGCGCGCTGTCGATCCCTCCATAAAACTCATTGGCCCGGAATTACATCAGTTTGGTCCGGTTGAAAACAGCAATCCGAAAGATTCCGCAGGTCGCGACTGGATGATTGAGTTTCTCAAAGCCAATGGGGACATCGTCGATGTCGTATCGTTTCACCGCTATCCGTTGCCCGGCAGTAATCCGAATGGTGTTTTTACATTTGAGGATTTACAGCGTCAATCGTATGAATGGGAACATACTTTTGCTTATCTGAATGCCTTAATTGCCGAATACACTGGTCGCGACATTCCGATCGCGATTACGGAAGTCAATTCGTACTGGTCGCCGGCAACGCAGGGCGAAGTTACACCTGACTCTCATTATGCGGCGATTTGGTTTGCGGAGTTATTGGGGCAGGCGATAGACAGTGATTTGTTTATGGTTAATCATTGGCTACTGGCGCAGGCCGGTACTGGCCATGGCATGATCGACAGGTCAGATGTACGACCCAGCTATCATGTATTTCAATTGTTCCGTCGCTTCGGGTCTGAACAAGTGTATGCTGAATCGGGTGTAGAGGGTTTGTCCGTTTACGCTGCGCAGCGTGAAGACGGCGCGTTGACGGTTGTCGTAATCAACCTGAATAACGAGGCACAGACTGTTCCGTTGCTCTTGCCGGACGGTATCTCCAGGCAAGCGGCGTTGTGGCGGTTGGATATGGCAAACGATCCTGATTCGGCCGAAATCATCACCATACCCGATGGCGATACACTCACATTTCCCGCCCAGTCTGTATCCCTCTTGATCTTCGAATAATCTCATGTACGGACGACCTATGGGTCGGCCCTACGACAGTTCACATCCATCATGACAAACATCGAAAACCTGATCTCACAATTGACCATAGACGAAAAAATATCCCTGCTGGCTGGCAGGGATTTGTGGCATACGATGCCTGTTGAACGACTCGGCATCCCTTCAATCAAAGTGACCGACGGCCCCAATGGCGTGCGCGGTTCCGGACGAGACACTGGTCCCGCTGCCGTTTGCTTGCCCGTCGGCACAGCTCTCGGCGCAACTTGGAACACCGAGTTGGTTGAGCGATTAGGCGGTCTCTTAGCCGACGAAGTTAAGGCGAAAGGGGCGCATATTTTACTCGCGCCAACCGTTAACATTCACCGCACTCCGATTGCGGGTCGCAACTTCGAGTGTTTTTCTGAAGACCCGTATCTCAGCGGGATGATAGCATCTGCCTATGTCAATGGTCTTCAAAACAACGGCATTGGTGCGTGTATCAAGCATTTTGTCGCCAACGATCAGGAATATCAACGCACGTCGATCAGTGCGGAGGTGCAGGAGCGGCCACTGCACGAAATCTATTTGGAGCCATTCCGGCTGGCGCAGCAGCATGCAAAACCGTGGACGTTTATGTCAGCCTACAATCGCGTCAACGGCACCTTTGCCAGCGAAAATGATCCAATTCTCAAAGATGTGCTCAAGGATGCGTGGGGCTTTGACGGATTGGTGATGTCTGACTGGTTCGGCACATACACGTCCAATGTCCCGGCCGGCCATCTTGAGATTGAAATGCCGGGCCCGGCACGTTGGATGAGTGCGAAGCATGTCATCGCGGCGCTGGAAAATGGTTCGTTGATAATGGAAGCCCTCGACGAAAAAGTGCGCCGCATTTTGCGTACGATTGAGCGTGTCGGTGCGTTTGAAAATCCGGAGTTGCGAGAGGAGATCGGCGTGGATCGTCCGGAACATCGCGCCTTGCTGCGCGAAGCGGCGCAAGAGTCAATCGTGCTGTTGACCAACAGCGGTGTATTGCCAATCGATCTGAGCCAGACAAAGACGATTGCCGTCATTGGTGAGCTGGCATTGCGTCCCAACATTATGGGTGGTGGTAGTTCACAACTCAAGGCGCATCCGATTGTGTCGCCATTGGACGGCATTCGCGTTCACGCCGGTGATCGGGCCAATGTCGAATTTGAATCAGGTTGTTTCATTCACAAGACGATGCCGGTGCTCGATGTGAGCTGTTTGCATTCGGCCGAAAACAAACCCGGCCTCGATCTGCACCTATTCGACAACCTCGATTTCAGTGGTGATCCTGCTTACAACAGTGTGGTCGGCCAGACATTCATGGGTTGGTTTGCCGACAGCGTCCCAGCTGTCTCTCAGGAGCGTTTCACGGCACGACTCAGTGGGTTCTTTACAGCACAAGTAGACGGCGACCATACGTTTGGTCTGTCGAGTTTTGGCAAAAGCCGTTTCTTCGTCGATGGTGCTGTGCAGATCGACAACTGGGACGGGGGGCAGCATCATGCCGAAAAGACCGTCACACTCTCTATGACAGCCGCGCAAACGGTCGCCATCAGCATTGAGTTTCTCTGGGAAGGTGACCCACGCTGGCGTTCCTTCAAGCTCGGCCATCTGCCACCGCATAGCGACACGATGTTTGAGGATGCCGTTGCGTTAGCAGAACGGTCTGATGTCGTCATTGTCGTCGCCGGTTTGACGCATGAATGGGAAGCCGAGGGATTTGATCGCGTCGATATGAAGCTGCCCGGTCGGCAAAATGAACTCATCACCCGTATCGCTGCTGTCAATCCCAACACCGTTGTCGTGCTCAATGCCGGTTCCGCCCTCGAAATGCCCTGGGTTGATGATGTCGCTGCTGTCGTTGACCAGTGGTACAACGGCCTTGAAGTCGGCAATGCGCTGGCTGATGTGTTGTTTGGCGCAGTCAGCCCCAGCGGCAAGCTGCCGACGACGTTTCCCAAACGGTTACAGGACAACCCCACCTACATCAATTATCCGGGCGAAAACGGCAAGGTCTACTACGGTGAAGGGTTGTTTGTCGGGTATCGCTACTATGATAAGAAGGACATGGCGCCATTGTTCCCGTTTGGGCATGGTTTGTCGTATACGCGGTTTTCGTATAGTAATTTACGTGTGAGTAAAGAGTCATTTTCGGCCGAATCGACCATCACAATCAGTTGTGACATCACAAACACGGGCACCGTTGCCGGCAAAGAAATTGTGCAGCTCTATGTCCACGACCATCATGCAGCCGTGGCGCGTCCGGAAAAAGAGCTCAAAGCATTTGCCAAAGTCAGCCTTGCGCCGGGCGCAACACAAACGGTTGCATTCGAACTCGGTCAACAGGCTTTTTGGTATTACGATTCTGCCCGGGGCGGGTGGACGACTGAGCCGGGCGCATTCGATATTGTGATCGGTTCATCCAGTCGCGACCTTCATCTGCAAACAACGGTATTGCTCGTGGTAGACGGGACAGAGAGTTTGCACACCGGCATGACCATGCGTGCTCTGCTGGCCCATCCGCGCGGCAGAGTCGTCATCGAACGCCATTTTGGCGATATGCTGGAAATGATCGAATCTTTTGGCGTCATGGATTATTCACCGGAACAGTTGGCAAAAATGGCACCTGATCCCGACATGCTCAATGCTGCAAAACTGGCCGCCATCAATGACGAACTGGCGCAGAAAGACGACGTGCCGAAGGGATTTGCCGACGTCTTTCCCGGTGCCGGGAACTGAGCAAAACAACATGAAATACGGATACTTTGACGATACCCATCACGAATATGTCATCACACAACCTGATACCCCGCTGCCGTGGATCAATTATCTCGGCAGCCAGGGATTTTACGGGCTGATTTCCAACACAGCGGGTGGTTACACGTTTTATGAAGATGCCCGGTTGCGTCGCCTGACGCGTTATCGCTACAACAATGTGCCGCTCGACATGGGTGGGCGCTATCTCTATGTGCGCGATAACGACAATGGTTCGTTTTGGTCGCCGACGTGGATGCCGGTGCGCAGCCGATTCGATGCGTACGAATGCCGTCACGGCATGGGTTACACCATCATCTCCTCCGCAGTAGACGGTATTGGCAATGAGATTCGCTACTTTGTGCCACCGAATGAGCATGTGGAAATCTGGCAGGCGACGGTAGTCAACAATCGGCCGAATCCAGCCAATTTAAGCCTGTTTTCCGCCATCGAATTCTGCCTTTGGGATGCGTACGACGATGCGACTAACTTCCAGCGCAACTTCAACACCGGCCAGGTCGAGGTCGAAGACGGTGTGATTTATCACAAAACCGAATACCGCGAGCGGCGCAATCATTTCGCTTATTTTGCCTGTTCTGACCCGCTTGCCGGTTTTGACACGCAGCGCGATGCATTTTTAGGCGCGTATCGCGGCTGGCACGAGCCGTTGGTTGTCGCACGGGGAAAATCGGCCGAATCGATTGCACATGGCTGGCAACCAATCGGCTCGCACCACGTACGCCTGTCACTTCAGCCCGGCGAAGCGCGTCAGATCATCTATTTGCTGGGCTATCACGAGAACGACAACGACGACAAATTTGATCTGCCCGGAACGCAGACGATCAACAAGCGCACTGTAAAACCCGTTATTGATCGCTATCTCCGACCTGAAAACGCCGATGCCGCGTTTACTGCGCTTGCCGACGGCTGGTCAAAATTGCTCGGCAAACTGCACGTGGCGACACCTGACGATGACACAAACCGCATGGTCAACATCTGGAACGCCTACCAGAATATGACGACTTTCAACATGTCGCGCTCTGCATCCTATTTTGAGAGTGGCGTTGGCCGCGGCATGGGTTTCCGCGACTCCAATCAGGATTTGCTCGGCGTTGTCCACATGATTCCTGCGCGTGCACGCGAACGCATTCTCGACCTGGCTGCTACACAGTTGAAGAACGGCGGCGCATTCCACCAATATCAGCCGCTGACCAAACGCGGCAACGACGGCGTTGGCTCCGGCTTCACCGACGATCCGCTGTGGCTGGTCGTCGGTGTGTCAGCTTACGTCAAAGAAACCGGAGATTGGTCGATTCTTATCGAGCCGGTGCAATACGAGAACGAGATCGGCAGCGAAACACCGCTTTACGAACATCTACAACGCGCTGTTCAATACACACTGGACCGTCTTGGACCGCATGGCTTGCCGCTAATCGGTCGTGCTGACTGGAACGACTGTCTCAATCTGAACTGTTTTTCGGATACGCCAGGCCAAAGTTTCCAGACAACGACGAACAAAGACGGCAATACGGCCGAAAGCGTGTTCATTGCCGGTCTGTTTGGTGTTGCGGCACGCGAAATGGCCGATCTGACGGACTTTGTCGCGGCGCACGAACCGGAGCTGTCTGCCCTGATCGCGTCACGTGCTGCAACGGGCTACCGCGATGCTGCCGCTGCAATGGAAGCGACGGTGTGGGCGCACGGCTGGGACGGAAAATGGTTCCGGCGTGCGTATGACGATTTTGGCCGTGTATTGGGTTCGGCCGAAAATGAGGAAGGCAGTATTTTCATCGAACCACAGGGCATGTGTGTGATGGCCGGCATGGGCGTTGCCGATGGTCGCGCTGTTCAGGCGCTCGACTCGGTCAGCGAGCATCTGGCGACGCCGCACGGTATCGTTTTACAGCAGCCGCCTTTCAGCCAATACTACGTTCACCTGGGCGAAATCTCTTCTTATCCGCCGGGATACAAAGAGAACGCCGGTATTTTCTGTCATTCCAATCCGTGGATCATGGTGGCCGAAACATTGGTTGGGCGTGGCGATAAAGCGTTCGATTATTACAAACGCATCAGCCCGTCAGCGCGTGAAGCGATCAGCGATGTGCATCGCTGTGAACCATATGTCTACGCACAGATGATTGCGGGTAAGGATGCGCCGACGCATGGCGAAGCCAAGAATTCGTGGCTGACCGGGACAGCGGCATGGAATTACAGCGCGATTACGCATTGGATTCTCGGCATTCGGCCGAATTACGATGGCCTGCAAATCCAGCCCGTCATCCCGGCCGCTTGGGACGGCTTCACTGCCCGTCGCGAATTCAGGGGCGCGGTTTACAATATCAGCGTGCGCCGCGCTGGTCCGGGAAATACGGTTGCGCTCAGCGTCAATGGCCAACCCGTCGCCGGCACCGTTGTGCCTGTGGCGTCGGCCGGTGAGACGGTTTCAGTCGATGTTACGCTCAGTTAAGTAGCATCGATCAACTGCTAATTCGGCCGAATGCTTTGCATCAATCGACTTGAGGAGCTTTTGTGAACGATGACGAGAATTTCATTTGCTGACAGTTTTGTTTGGGGTACAGCGACATCCGCTTATCAAATCGAAGGCGCGTGGGATGCCGACGGCAAGGGCGAGTCCATCTGGGATCGTTTTACGCACACGCCGGGCACCATTCAGGATGGCAGCACGGGTGATGTTGCCTGCGATCATTACAATCGCTATGAAGAAGATGTGGCGTTGATGGCTGCGCTCGGTCTGGATGCGTACCGTTTTTCGATTTCCTGGTCACGTGTACTGCCTGCCGGGCGCGGTGCGCTCAATCAAGCCGGTCTCGACTTCTACAGCCGACTGGTCGATGCGTTGTTGGCACACAACATTGCGCCGTGGGTCACGCTTTACCATTGGGATCTGCCGCAGGCTTTGCAAGATGAAGGCGGCTGGGAAGTGCGCGCAACTGCGGAAGCATTTGTCGAATACGCAGACGTCATGAGCCGGCATTTAGGAGATCGCGTCAAACATTGGATTACGCACAATGAGCCATTTGTCGCCGCATTTCTGGGCAATGCCTGGGGAATCCATGCACCCGGTAAAAAGGAGTTCCCGAAAGCGCTGCGGGTGGCACACCACCTGTTGTTGTCGCATGGTTTGGCGGTGCCGGTTATTCGCGGCAACAGCCCTGAGAGCAAGGTGGGGATTACGCTGGATTTGTCACCGGCTGTGCCGGCGTCGCTGGGTTCGGCCGATATTCAGGCCGCGCAATTTTACGACGGTTTTCACAATCGCTGGTTTCTCGATCCGGTATGCGGTCGCGGCTATCCTCAAGACATTCTCGCGCTATACAACATGCCTGACAACCCGACCGGCATGATTGCCGATGACGCCATGGACTGTGTGCAACCGGGCGATATGGAGACGGTTGCCGTTCCCATCGACTTTCTCGGTCTCAACTACTATTTCCGCACAGTTTCATCGCATCCACATGATAAATCAGAGCTGCCGCAAACGGCCTTTCGCCTGACTGCCGCTGATAACACCAATATGGGCTGGGAAGTCGCGCCGCAGGGTTTGTACGATATGCTCAATCGCTTGCACACCGATTACAATGTGCCGGCGATTTACATTACGGAAAACGGCAGCAGCTACGACGATGACCTCGACGAATCGGGTCGTGTGCGCGATGTGCTGCGGCAACGTTACCTGCGCGAGCATCTGTTTGTGTGCAATCAGGCGATTCGCAATGGTGTGCCGTTGCAGGGCTATTTTTCGTGGTCGCTGTTGGATAACTTTGAGTGGGCTTTTGGCTACCTTCAGCGTTTCGGAAACATTCATGTCGATTATGAGACCCAGAAACGCACGATTAAGGACAGCGCGTATTGGTATCGGGATGTCATCGCGGCTCGCGGGTTTGATCTGGTTTAGTGGGGCTGTGTATTTGGAAAATCGGCTACGCCACCATCATGTCATTGGCCGGCGTTCAGGAAAACCGGGTTTGATCAAACCCGGTTTTTGTATGGTGAACGTTACCTTTGTTTCTGACAGTGCATGGATTTTCGGCCGAACCCGCTCTGTCACAAATTAGTCACACCTCGTCGTTATCATCTTGTCTGCAAACATGTTCTGGGGCTAATGCGATGCGGCAAAGGCCTGTGTCCTATCAAGTATGCTATCATGTGGCAAGTTATCATCGTTTGCAGGAGTATGTTAGAATGACCATTCGGCCGAAACCCCGCAGAGTTCGTACCCTTTTTCTTGTGTGTGCCGTTCCTATCGGTGTGTTGATCCTGTTACTCTTGCAGGGCAAGAGTGTAATTCGGCCGATTAATGCTCAGGGTAGCGAGCCAGATGCTCCCGTCACATTGCCCATGTCCTCAGAACCGGTTTGGATAGCAGCGCGTGTGGATCAGGTAACCGATTTAGCCTGGGGAGATGTGGATAATGACGGCGATCTCGACCTCATCGTCGGTACATCTTCGACCGAAGCAGATAATCCGCAACCCAATCGCCTCTATCTGAACGATGAGGGCCAGTTTGGTGTATCGGCCGATTGGTTCAGCCGTCCCGGCCAGACCAACTCAGTCGTCTGGGCCGATATCAATCGTGACGGTTGGCTTGACCTGGTTGTCGGCAACGATGGGGCAGACGAACTTTACTTGAATGAGCAGGGTGAGCTGGCGACAACGCCGATATGGCAGTCTGGGCACGTGTCGCCGACCAGTCGCATCGTCGTGGGCGATGTCAATGGCGACGGCTGGTACGACCTTGTGGCCGCACATCTGGCCACGGACGAAAGCGCCGGCACGGATGTCGTCTATCTCCACACGGGCCGGGACACTGAGCCGTTCTATCCGGACGACGGTGTGCCGCTTGCAGACAGCGAGGGCAACACGCTTGATCTGACATTGGCTGATGCCGACGGCGACCAGTTTCTGGACCTGGTTACGGTCAGCGGGAATGCGCTGCGGCTCTATCGCGCCGACGGAACTGCCGGATTGAACCACGTGATCACATGCCCGGTCTTCTTTGGACTGAGGCACGCTCAGTGGGGGCCAACCGGCGACGGCTCAGCGCAACAGCTCGCGCTGGGCGGGTCGGATCCGTTATTTGGTGGCGCCTATACGCATGTAGCTCCCTACGCATTCCCTGAACTGACGGCTTGCGACCTCGACGTCGAGTCGCGTCGGCTTTTGCACTTCGCTAACTTCAACTCATTTCCATCGGCATGGGCCGATGTCGACGGCGATGGTCTGCTTGACATTGCAACCGCTATGCGTGTTTTCCTGCAACAAGATGATTCGGCCGAGTTCATTCAGGCCAAACTACCGTTTCCCGTCATGAACTCAGCTATCGCGTCATGGGCCGACGTGGACGGCGACGGCGACCTCGACGTAATCGTGGCAGAGCAGCGCCAACCACTGCGCCTTTTCTACAATGAACAGAACCAGTGGCAACCTGTACCTGATCTGGCATACGCCAGTTCAAATGACAACGTTCTTTGGGGCGACATCGACAACGACGGTGATCTCGATCGCGTGCGCGCACCCGAAGCCGCCTCGGGCGGCCTGTCACGCGGGGTGTTGCTGGATACAAATGAAAATGGTGAATTTGTCAGTACCAGTCCGTTTCGTGGCCTGTTGAACGTTTCGGCCGACACGGCGCCCGTCGTGCGTACATTTGCCTGGGGAGACGTCAACGATGATGCATTTATCGACATTGTGATCGGCACGTACGGCCAAGCGGTGCAACTGTATCAAAACGACGGACAAGGCAGCTTCTTGCCGGAGCCGCTTTGGTTCAGTGACAACGATGTGCCGGCAGCAGATTTCGCGTGGGGCGATGTCGATGCTGATGGTTACCTCGACTTGGCAATTGGCACGAACAGTGCTTTCACCCTTGATAAAGCTAGCGGTCGTGATCTTGTGTATCGATTCAACCCGGCGACAGGTTTGCTGGACAAATTGCCCTGGTGGCAGGCGTCTGATATTTCCCCGACGGCGGCAGTGCGCTGGATCGATTTTGATCAGGACGGCGATCTCGATCTCGTCGCACGCGACAGCGCCAGCCCGCTGGAGCGCATCTATCTCAACGATGATGGTGATCTGGCCGAGACACCGCTGACGCTGCAATCGCGTTTTGTCCGGCCACATGCTGCTGTCAACTTGAACGGTGATGTGGAACTGTATCGGCCGATACCAGACGGCGTCGAGCAATTGATCTACTCTCCGGCCAACCCCGATTTCACTGGCGCATCGCCGCTACGCATTACGATTATCGATCGCAACCTGGTCACGACGCCGCTGACCGGGGCGGAAAACATCTATGTGGCGCCCACCGACCCACCGTCCCTGAACCGCTACTATGATGACGGATTCGTGACATTTTTCTACGAATTCACTGGCCCCGGGGAACACGCCTATGACGCTGTCGGATTCTACTCAATTGACGGTGGTATGAATTGGCTGTCCGCAACACCAACCGCAGAGACTGTTTGGCAACAATTGCAGCCCGGGCAGCACGTCTTTACCTGGAACATTGCCGCCGATGGCCTCACAGGTCGCAATGACGACGTACGTTTTCGCCTTCAACTGCAGCCGCGTTCGTCAATCGAACCCATGCCCAATACAGTTCCCGGTACGTTTCAACAACCGCACGTTCAGGCAGAGACAATGCCGTTCCGCGTATTCGGTAAACAGATTCGAGTCGTCGCAGCAGCCGACACAGGGGAGGCTGGCATCGAGAATGCCGTTGCTTATTTGCTGTCTGACAATAGCCAAACTGCCTTGCTGATGGGCAACACACTGACCGGACAACCCTTCACGACCAACGCTTCCGGTTTCCTGAGCGGGCGTGGTCGTATAGTGGAAGGGGACAAGCTATTAGCCATGTTGCCCGTCACCCAAGCGTATCGCATTCCGCCACAATTGATCTTTGACGCCAATTCCGGGACCATTGCGATAAATTCGCTGACGGCGCCAAGTAAAGCGCTAGATGCATTTTCGGCCGAAATGTGGCTCTATCCCACCGGCGACGCCGCAACCCTGATCGCGCTCGGCGACAATACACACTTGTCGTATCAGACCATCTCCGACACGACCACAATTTCACTGACTGTTGCCGGAGAAACCACCAGCACAGACGCCGTACCGCTGCGCGACGGCTCGCCCCATCACCTTGCATTTTCGTGGTCGGCCGAATCAGGCGAAGTGATCCTCTACGCGGATGGTGAACCGGTCGTCACCAATACGACAGCAATGACCGCTACTGTCTCGATCACGAGGGCCGTGATCGGCGATGGATTCGAAGGCACGCTGGACGAAATCCGGCTGTGGGATACGGTGCGTCGGCCGATAACAGAAACTATTTTTGCAGGCAGCCGTATTTTCGCAACATCTGGTGACACCTTGTTAGCATCAGGGGAAATGTCGCAAGAGGATGCAACCCACCTCATCGGCTACTGGCCGATAACCGAGGAAGACGGGCGAACAGTCAAAGATCACAGTGGCAATGGCAACGATCTGCAACTGTCGACTGATGTCACCGTCGCTTTCAAACCGCTCTACACCCTGTACCATACGAGCGGCGCTATCACGAGCACGGTTGTCACAAGTGCGACAAATGGCGTGATGTTCACACCGGTAACGGCAGGTGGCGTTCAAACGCTAACAGTTTCGGCCGACAACCCACTCATCCTATTTGATCTTGATGTCTCCCTCGAATGGGATGCTCGCAACGATCTGCTCTTCTTACAGCAGTTGGAAGACAGTTTTCAGGATGCGTCTGCCCTGCTCTATGACATCACAGATGGTCAGGTGGCGCTGGGGCAGATCAATCTCTTCCACGATAAGGCGTATTGGGGTTCGGCCGATATTGTCATCCGCGCCGACAACAGCTTGCGTCCATCTGCCGCCATTGGTGGCGTCGTTAACGCACCAGTCGATGATCCCGGCAATGTGAATTTAGCAGACATACCGGATGAACAGAAGCGCCAACCCTACGAGGATGCCTATTTCCCTGGTCAGATCAGGATGGGAACGTCGTGGGATCCATATGGAGAGCATACAGCCGATTTAGGAGTCGATTGGTCGCGCGCATTGGCGCACGAACTTGCTCACTACCTGCTATTCCTCCCGGACAATTATCTGGGTATCGAAAACGGCATTCTGCGGCGCATCTACTGTCCTGACAGTTTCATGACCACCACGAACAATCCTGCCGTTAGTGAACTACTGTATGGAGATCGTTGGGACGTAGGAGAGTGCCCACTGACATTGGCCCAGGAACTGCTGGGCCGCAATGATTGGCAAACTGTCCTTGAATTCTATCCGATGCTACGTGATCCAGAGAAATCGGAGACAGTTGATGGACCATCTGATCTACCACTTGCCGTGACCTACCTGCTGCCGTGGGGACCAGATGATAAAGCAAGCCTGCCATTTGCAGATCGCAACTTCGACATTCGCAACAGTGAGCAGCAACGTCAGCGACTGCCCAATGCCCAGGTGTTCCTTTTCAAGACTTACTCGCCAACGATTGCGACCGACGATGTACTGATTCCGCTCGGCACGCCGACAGGTGGCGGTGATCGCATTGCGGTGCGCGGTGCGGAAGAAGGCGACCGGCTGTGCCTGTTTGGCGCAGAATACAGCGGGTGTATCGATGAGATGAGTCGCAATACCGTCACGATTCCCGTGGTGAAGCATGATGATGAGTGGCACCCCGAAATTGGGGCGCAATCTGATGATGGACGCACTGTCGCCGTGACTATCGATGGGGCGACGCGTGACGCTGCCGTGTGTGTGCAACTCTTCCCGATGCATTACAGGTCAACGGTCGGCAATGCTCCGATTCAGCGAGCTGAGCCATCAGATAATGCCGGGACATATCGAGCAACGTTTTCTTTGCCGTTGCCCGCATATGAGATTGCCGTTCGCGTCTGGCAGGGGCAAGATAACGCAACAAGCGATTGCGAGTTGGTGAATCCGCAAGATGGCCGCGAACTGATCGACATACTGCTTCTCAACCCGCCGGATTGGGATGCGAGCGGTGCTCAGGAAAGTGGTGAAATCAATCTGAAATTCGCGCCGTTGATAGCCGGTCCAAACAGCACCATCGTCGGTGGGCCGAACAGCACGATTGTTGGCGGACCCAACAGTACCATCGTTGGCGGGCCCAACAGCACGATTGTCGGCGGAGCCGGGCGAGCCATTCTGGGCAATCCAAACAGCATCATCGTGGGTGGTCCTAATAGTACCATCGTCGGCGGACCCAACAGCACCATTGTCGGGGGTGGCAATCGTACAGCGGGCGCACCGATTAGTTCGGCCGATGCGCAGCTGATCATCTACAACTCCCCCAACATATTCGACGAAAACGGCGTTGCCAGCGTTCAGTCCGTGACCGCGGCACCGTGTGCACCGGCTGGACTTGTTGCAGTCGGACAGTCATACCGCGTTGTTCTGGAAGAGTTCGAGCTGAATCGCTTCATCGCACTCTCCTACCTGCAGCGCGATGTTCCTCCGGGCTACGAATACGCACTGGGTCTCTATTTTCTGCCAGAGAGCGCCGTAGAAAATTGTGACGAACCGTGGCGACCTGTCGCCAATAGCGAAAGCCAGGTTGAGAACCTGATTGTCGCAGAGTTGCAGCAGGAAAATGGCACGTATGGTCTCTTTGTAACGATACCGATTTCGCTGACCGAAGGCTGGAACCTGTTTTCGTACCCGCTGCCGGTTACACGAACGATCACACAAACCCTCTTGTCAATTGAAGATAAATACGATCCGGCCCGCATCCTCGTTGCCAACGACTTGTTCGCGCAGGTTTCCGTCACGGCCGGTCCTCTCAATGTGCGCAGTGGGCAATCTCTGCGCGCGCGGATCGTTGGCCAGTTGCCACTCGGCACAACTGTGAGCGTATTGCGTTTGCAAAATGGCTGGTGGGAGATCGCGTGTCCCGGGGAAGCGGTAGGAATGTGTTGGATATCGAGCCGCTACACAACGCCGGTTCAGCCAGTTGCAACGTCGACAGATGACCCTGTAACGGTGTTCGAATTCGGCCAAACCTATTTCATCTACGTAAAAGTGGAAGGCGCGCACACGCTTTACCTGGCGCCCCCGGTGCGCGGCGCAGATGGCACGCTAGAGAACTGACCACGTAGCAACGATTTGCTTGTTGTAAGGAACGTTGTTGAGAAACGAGTGGCGCAGGGAATCGTCCGCGATTCCTTGTGCCAGTTCTTGTAGCAAGGTATAAGCGGACCCCAGCACCCGCTCTGATTCCTCGGACAATCCAGCGGCACGCAGAATTGTGTAGCATTGGTGGTAGACCAAAAACGGCAACTCAACGCCTGTTATACCGTTGGCGGCTAGCCATGTTGCGACGTCACGCGCGCGTTCGACGGCCAATTCTGTGTCTCCCCGCGCCATGTCCAACCAGGCCAGGGCCGCTTCAGTGTCGATGGTCGTAGCTTGTACGCCCGACTGCGTTCGAATCGATAAGGCATCATAGAGGCGAACACCGGCCAGTTCGATTTCTTCCATATTGGCAAGTGTTAGGCCAAGATGGGTCAGCGCGAAAGCTTTATCCGCAACGAAGTTGTGCTGCTCGAAAAGCGCTACAGCCTTGTCTAGTTGGCTTCGTGCTTCGCGCAAACGATTTTCGCAGAAGTATGACAGGCCAATCGTGTCAAAGCTGACCGCTTCTGCGCGCGGTTCGTCGAGCAGTCGCGCCAGAGCAACCGCCTTGCGATGCAGTGCACGGCAGCGCGCAAAATCTCCCAGTTCAAAGTAACAGTCGCCAAGGTGTGCGTAACCGTACATCTCGTGATAGGTCCAACTGATATTTTGACTCAGGGCAATCACACGATTGAATTGTTCGATGGCCGCTTCGAATTGATGTTGGTTGATCGCGACCTGCCCCAGTGCGTCAGTGCAGCGAATGTAGTTGTGTCGGTCGTCAATCGCTTCAAACTGCATTCGCGCCTGTTGATACCCGGTTCGAGCCGCTTCGTATTGAGATGTATAAAATGCGACTGTTGCGAGATCAAAAGTACACAACGCCATTTCCGCCATTTCACCAGACAGTTGGGCTAGCCGGTTGGCACGTTTGAGCAATGGTTCGGCCGATTTTGCCAGCCCTTTCTGCCATTGAGCACGTCCCCAACTCCGATACGCTCGTGCTTCCAGCAACCGATCCGGAATGGCGGCAGCCAGCGCCGTCGCTCGCTGCGCATACTGGATCGCCTGATCATATGCGGTGGTAGCCAGGGCAAATGTGGCGCGGCGCAGGGTGATGTTGGCCAGCAGATGTTTATCGGCCGAATCCGCTGTCAACCCTACCAACTGGCGCAAATCCTCCTTTTGCTGCTCCCGATTACCCAGCCAATAATTGACCTGCTCCCGCCCCAGATAAAGGGCGAGACGCTGCTCGTCTGTTTCTGCCAAGCGCAATCCGCGTGAGTAATGGTTGTGTGCCTCGCGGATGAAGTAGTTGTCACGCGCTTCGTCTCCAGCTTTCAAATAGTAGTGGGCCGCCCGACGCGACTCTGCTGCTGCTTCGAGATGGTGGGCAATCGTTGCGTACTGGGGTTGTTCCGCTGTCGCGACGGCCGCCACGGCACGCGCTGCCTCACCGTGCAATTCATTGCGTTCGGCCTCAAATTGGATGTCGTAGGCTGTGTCGTGGAGCAGGGCGTGGTTGAAGGCATAGCGTTCGGCCGAAACAGGATGCCAGATTGCTGCATCTTCACCGGCGGATAATCCGGCGCGCAACACATCATCTTGTTCCACAAGTTGCTGTAACACAGGCAGCGAAAACTCACGACCCAAGACAGCAGCTTGTGCTACGATTTTTCGTGTAGCAGGCTCCAAATGTGTGAGTCGGGCGGCCAACACATTGTGCACATCGAGCGGCAGTCGCGAATCGGCCAGCGTCACGCCGGTGTGGCGCAGTTTGCCGTTGGCGATCAGGCCGTAATCATCGAGATAGTGCAAGAGTTGTTCAGTGAAAAACGGGTTGCCCGCGCCGCGTCGCTGCAGCCAATCGACCAGTGCGCTATCCGGCGCTTGATCCAGATGGAAAGCGGCCAGTTGGGCGATCGATTCGGCCGACAGCGGCTCCAGCCGCAGTGTGTGCTGGGGCGTATCGAGTAGCAACGGTGGCTTAAATTGATTGGGACGGGCGGTCACGATTACGGCAAAAGGATAGTCGGCCACGTTGCGCAACAAGTGGGCGACCAATTCGGCCGAATCAGTGTCCAACCAGTGGCCGTCTTCAATGTGCACGATCACCGGCTGCAACGCGCTTTCCGCTTTGATCAACGCTTTGATTGCCTGCTGGAAGTTCTCGCGTCGCTGTTCCGGTCGTAGACGACTGTACAGCGTGTCGGGCAAGATGAGATCGACCAGGGCCGCCAGAAACGAGTACAGTCGATCCAATTCAGATGCTGCCTCGCGGTCAGGCGTCGCCTGCACGAGATCGTCAAATCTTGCGCCAAACGCCTGCAGATTTTCATCTTGCGCAATGCCTTCGTGTTGACCAAAGTAATTGTGCAGCCAGGTGCGAAACGGCAGCAGCGCTTGTGCACTGGCTTCGTCCGTCGGGCAATCAAACCAAGCACCATGCTGATAATCGGCACGCAACTGGTCGACGAGATGACTCTTGCCGATGCCGGCTTCACCGCTGATCGTGACGAGGCCACCGTTGCGTTTGTCAGTCAAAATCGGCCGAATGGCCTCGCGCAACTGCGCCATTTCCGTATCACGCCCTACTAAAATTGATCTCGGTTGACGTTCAGTGCGTTCAATCGACCGGCTTACGCGGTCTGCCTGGGCGAGCCAAAGCGGATCCCACCCAAATGGCGCGCGGACGGCATTGCTTTTCTGCGCCCATGCCCAGGCCGCTGCAATGTTGTTGCGCTCTGCGTTCAGCAAAGCGCGATGATCGGTGGCCCACTGCAAGTAATACGCCGCATGCCGATCTGCCGTATCTGTTGTTATCCCATGCGTTGACAACAACCACGAACGCAACGCATCCGACAAATTGAAGCGGATGCGAGCCGTCCCGTCGTGCGTTTCGCGGCGGTAGAGCAGGGCGTGGTCAACCAGGCTGTCCAACAATGCTGCGCCGTCACCTAGAACGGCCCGTGCTGCAGACCGCGTAAAGCCATCGCGAAATACGGCACATTGTGTGAGTGTGTCGGCTTGCGCCTCATCGAGTAGCTGCCAAGAATGCTCAAAAACGGCGTGCAGACTGCGATGGCGCAGCGGCAGGTCGCGTAAATCGGCGTCCAGCAGATCGGGTTGCTGCTCGAGTTCAGCAACCAGGCCCGCAACGGAACGGGTGCGCATCTGTGCCGCTGCCAGCTCGATCCCCAGCGGCAACCCGTTGAGCAGTTGGCATAAGCGCACGACTGCATTGATGTTGTCGTTGGTCAGCGCAAACGTCACACGCGCATGTCGCGCCCGTTGTTCAAACAGGGCGATGGCGTCAAATTGCCGCCATTGTGCGGGAGACAGCGTTTCGGCCGAATGAGGCACGGCCAAGCCACCTACCGGCAACACCCGTTCTATCTGCGAGTGCAGCGGCTGACGCGATGTGACGAGGATGCGCGCGTCGGGCACGTCTTCAATGAGCGCGTTGAGCCAACTGACCAGACGAGTGCCGTCCGCCGCGAGCAACGGTTCTGCGTTGTCAAAAATCAACAAGGGGTCACGTTCATTAGCGGTTTGACTGAGTTGCTGCTCTACCCGTGTTGGGTCGAGCAGCGTAACGCCCAGAACCTTTGCCAGTGCCGCCTGCGCTTGTTCGACTGACGTCACACCCACCAAAGAAACGAAGGCAACCTCTCGGGCCAGTCGGTCGATCACTTGTTGTGCGACGGCCAGCGCCAGGCGCGTTTTGCCCGTCCCGCCAGCCCCGGTCAGCGTCAAAATCCGGCAATCTGGTTGGGAGAGGTTGCGGATGATATGGTTGATTTCGGCAATTCGGCCGACAAATGGCGTGACAGGTTGCGGCAGACCGGGCGTATCTTCTGCTTCCGGCGCAACCACGCCGGTGGCAATCTGTTCGTACAGCGCAACTGTTGCATCACTCGGCTCGACGCCCAGTTCCTGCTCCAGCACCTCGTAGCAGCGATCAAATTGCGCCAGCGCTTCGTTGCGCCGCCCTTGCATCGCCAACGCCTGCATCAGCGCGCGGTGTGCAGCTTCATCCCACGGCGTCAGATTCAATTGGCGGCGCGCCAGTTCATCGATCAGATCAAAGTCACCACGTTCAGCGGCTGACTCTGTTGCGTGTTTCAAACCGGACAACAGCAGTTGATGCAGGTTTTCGCGCGTGGTGGCGGCCCAATCCTCAAATTCAGGGGCATTGGCTACGAAGAAACCGGTCAAAAAGTCGCCTTGATAGCGATCGATGGCGCGTTGCAATGTTTCGGCCGATTCCAGGTCAGCCTGCGTGGCGTCAATGTCGAGCGTGTAGTCGCTGTCACGATTCCACTGCACAGTTTGGCGGGTGATGATCAGGTAGGGTGGATCGGCCACTTTGTTGTTGATCGCTTTCTGCAGGCGGCTCAACGTTTGGCGGAAGTTGGTGTTGGCGCTCCTGGGGTCTTGTTCCGACCAGAGCAGGTCGATCAACGCCTCACGCCGGTGTGGGTAGCCACTTTCGACGGCGAGATAGACGAGCAGTGCCTGTACTTTGGCCGACCGAAATCCCTTGATCGGCTGGCCATTTGCCGTGACGGCCAGCGTTCCCAGCGTGGTTACTTGGAGATGCATGGCTGAATGGTAGAGGATTCGGCCGAAACAATCAATAGATGGATGCTTGCCCGGTGTACCAAGTGTCACGCAAATGGCTGATTTAGTTTCGGCCGAAACACACTGTCACAAACTGGTCACGACGCTTGTATATGCTACTGACATCACAGACAAACGGAGAAAACGAAATGACCAGCTACAACTTCAAACTGTGTTCAGAGAATGACACCGCGACAATCATCGACTTTCTTATGACAGTCAAAGATGAACTCTACTTGCCCGATAGGGCTGCAATCGAAGCAATGATGACGTTGATTTGCGAGCAGGGCGGTGTTGTCGGTGCCTACGATGGCGAGACGTTGTGTGGCATGATGGGTTTCTTTTACGGTGAGCCAACACATGACTACGATAACAAGGAAATTGTTTTTCTCTACGTTGCTGCCATTGCAGACGAATACCGCCTGAGCCGTGTTTTTCACAAAGGATTGCTCTTTGCCCTGCGCCAATTCAAGCAGATGGGAAAAAGCGAAATCCGTCTGCAGGCTGAAGCTGCTAATCCGTATACAAACAAACTATACGCACGCTTCGCCAACTATCTGTATGCCAGTAAAACATTGCGCGGTGTGCCGGTTAATACTTATGGCGGCTCCATTACCACAGCGCTGAGTTGCCTCGCCCGTCGCAGCCGAAAGAGTCAATCCGTTCCGGCCCGGGCCCCTGCTTTTTAAGCTGTCACAAACTGGTCACAACCAGATTGTATAGTTAGATTGTCAATCAAAACCCATTCAGAACAAGGAGATTTACGATGAACCATTCAATCCCCATGCCCATGCCCATGCCCATCCCAATGCCCGTGCCGATACCGGCCATCCCATTGCCAATGCCAGCCATGCCAATGCCCTTGCCTACCATCCCGTAGTGACTTCACCAGCCCGCCGATTCTTATAAAACCGGCGGGCTTTTTGTAAACCCAAGCCAGTAGCACGAGAAAACACCATGCCAGCCAAAACGAACAATGTTTCCAACATGACCACACGCAACGCGGCCCTCACCGGATGGGGCACCTATCTTCCTGAACGGGTTGTTACAAATGCTGAAATCGAAGCGACTGTCGATACGACTGATGACTGGATCGTACGTCGAACCGGCATTCGCGAGCGGCGCATCGCCGCAACTGGAGAAACCACATCCAGTATGGCGATTGAGGCGGGCAAACGCGCACTAGACCAGGCAGGTTTGAGCGTTGCTGATTTGCAGTTAATCATCGTGGCCACGACGACGCCGGATGAACTTTGTCCACCTGTTTCCAGCCGTGTACAGTATGGTTTGGGTGCAACTAACGCCGCTGCATTGGTTGTGCAGACAGCCTGCACCGGATTTGTGACCGCACTGATCACGGCTTACCAATTTATCAATAGCGGCGCATTTCCCAATGCGTTAGTCATTGGTGCAGAGACATTAAGTCGTTTCGTGGACTGGGAAGATCGCTCTACTTGTATTCTTTTTGGCGATGGTGCAGGTGCTGTTGTGCTCGAAGCAACAGACGGAGCGTGTGGATTGCACGGCTTCGTCATGGGTTCTGACGGGAGCGGCGCAGATGAGATCAAGATTCCGGCCGGCGGCAGTGTTGAACCTGCGACGGTTATGAGCGTTGCATCGGAACAACACACGATTCGCATGAATGGACGCGCGGTTTTTAAGTTTGCAACGCGCATTCTGGCAATGGCGGGGCAAAATGCAGTTGTAGCGGCGGGTCTGACATTCGACGCGGTCGACTGGGTGATCCCCCATCAAGCCAATAAGCGCATTATTGAATCTGCTGCACGGTCGATGGGTATACCCGAAGATCGTTTTGTCGTAAATATAGAGTGGTACGGCAATACGTCTGCCGCTTCTGTTGCCATTGCGTTGGCGGAAGCGCTTGATAGCGGTCAAATACAACCCTACGATAAGTTACTGCTCGTGGCGTTTGGGGCGGGATTGACCTGGGCAGCCGCTGTTGTACAGCCTGAGCCTGTTACGTCATCGCATTGGCATGAAAGGTTTGAATCGGTCGTTCTCAGTGAACGTTGAATTTGCCGGAAAGCACGAATACGAAGCGGATGATCGATTCAATAAAAAAGACATCCGACTTCTTTGTGAAACCGGATGTCTCTCGTAAATCTAAATGGTACAGTTTAAAAGCTATGCCATTTGGTCAATGCATACTGTGACGGCTAAAATGAGCAAATCATCTTGCCCGGGTTCAATCTCGACACCGTAGGTGTCACGTACACGGAACCATTTTTTGGATGATTCGGCTACTTTGTCGCGTCCTTCACCGATGGTGTACTCGTGGTCAAGGATGTTGCCTTTTACTTCCAGGTCGGCACCACCTTTGATGTTAACGGTGAAGCGATCACGGACCGGTGTGATCATCGCTTTCTTGACCATGGCTACGCGATTGCCGTGAGCGTCTTCAACTTCCATGCTGTCTTTGATATGGAGTTTCTTTTCCTGGATCTGGTACATTTCATTGCCGTGCGCATCTTTGAATTTCAAAGTGTCGCGAACTCGCAATGCTTTTCCATCAACTTTATACATTTTTTGACCGTGTTCATTTTCGATCCAGAAATCATCTCCAATCGAAGCCAACTTTTCGCGCATTTGATACCGGTTTTTGTCACTGCCCCGGTTGCCTAATCCGCGATCATCCCGTCTCTCTTCGCGTCGTTCTGCTCCACGTCTCATGATCTTGTCTCCCATATAATTGTTGTTTGATACGTTGACTTTAACGTCGATCAACTTCACATTTTCTTGCTAGAGTGTACTCATTTGTAGCTTGAAAATTGAAAAAACGCACGTGAAAATTGACTGCCAGCCTCGGTTTATATGCGTTTTCGATGTTTTGTCATTTTGCGTTTAGCTGTTGAGGTAGCCGCGTCAGAAGTCATTTGGTGGCGAGAAAGTGTAATTCGGCCGATAGTTACCAGACGATTGATGCACGATGAATACAACTTTACTACATACTTTTGGTACTGTAAACGCATCCTACAATTGACCTATAATCACAATGAGACAAATCAGTTGTTTTCCTTGTCTGAAACCATTGAGCACAACTGCTAACGTGACCCAATTTAGGAGAAAAAATGTCCAAAAAACAACTCGTACTCGCCCTGTTTGAAAATGAAGCCGCAGCAGACGATGCGGTGAAGGCAATCAAAAAGTGGGACAAAGATAATCACGATGTAAAACTCGGAGCCATTGGCGTTTTGGTGAAGAACGACAAGGGCAAGATTAAAACCCACAAGCTGGGTTCGCGGAGAACAGGGGGTGGTGCTGTCCTTTTCGCTCTTGCCGCTTTGCTGACCGGTGGCATGGTGCTAGGTGGCGCTGTTGTTGGTGGCATTATCGGTTCACTGTTTCATAAGGGACTGAAGATGTCTGATGAGGATAGAGAACGCCTCAATAAGGAACTGGACAATGGCAAAGCAGCGGTAGGTGTTATGACCGGTGCTGATGCGGTAGCTGATGTGACCGCCAAGCTGGCCGAGCTGGGCAGCGAACCGGAAACATTTGAACTGTCGGATGAGGCTGTTGCTGATGCAGAGGAAGTTGCTGCTGCCGCGCCGGAAGAAGACGCTTCTGAAGAAGAAGAGGATGCTGAGCCTGCAACTGACCAAGAAGACTAACTTGCCGGTTGGCGATTTGAGAGAGCATACTTCACAATAGGCAATTCGGCCGATAGTGTTCGACATATAGTTAACGACTTTCGGCCGATTGCATTTGCATTACAGGAATAACAAAATGGAACCAAAACATAAAGACGTGACATCAATTGTCGAGGCTGACGAAATCGAAGCACTGTTTGTTCAGACCGCGCACGGCATGAGCTTTGAGAACGGTAAGCTCACGCTCCATGCACTGGCCCCAACTACCTTGTTCTTTTCCGATCGACCTGATCGAGTCACAGGGCATATTACATCGCAGGAATTTGTTGATTCATGGGATCAGGGTACGGATAGCTTTGCTTCCAATCCGCCCAATGCCGTGTTGTCGATCTTCCACACAGACAGTGTGAGTGATGTGGTCGTGGAACTGCTGGACGTAGAGTTGAGTGGGAGCCAAATCGCCTACACAATCGAGATTCTCGACGGTGAGATGCCCGCCAGCGGTGGCCCCAGCGCACTCTTTATCGACACGGTCGGTCGTCCGCTTTCCCCTGTATCTGTAGCCGGTATGCACCGACGCGACCGGCGCGAGGACAGACGCGACAGACGGCGGTAGCAAAAGAAAGCCATGCCCATGCTTCTGGTTTTCGATCAGGAGCATATCGTAGGTATGCATGCAGCTACTGACCAACGAGGTAAAGTAGTAAATCATTGCCCGCATTGGCAAGCATCCATAATTCCGGATGTTTGTCGATGTGGGCAATGACATTTATATCAGTTATCATATCGGCCGAAATCGTTGTAGGAAAGTACTTGCAGTCAAAGGAGCTGTGCGATGACCAACCGACCCGATAAACACACCCGATCCGTATTGCCCATTCCCAAACGACCATATACTGGACTGGTCAAGTACGATGCCAAAGACCCTGAGTCGAAATTTCCACCCATCGAGCCACTTCGGCCACCGCAGGGCGCTCCAAATGTGCTTATCATCTTGCTGGACGATGTCGGTTTTGGTGCATCTAGTGCCTTCGGTGGTCCATGCTACACACCAACTGCGGAAAAACTGGCCGAGAACGGACTCAAATACAACCGCTTCCACACGACCGCGCTCTGCTCACCGACGCGAGCAGCGATGCTCACTGGACGTAACCATCACACCGTCGGCATGGGCGGTATCACTGAGCTGGCCACGTCCGCACCCGGTTACAACTCAATGCGCCCAGACTCTTGTGCCCCGTTGGCGGAGACGCTAAAACTCAACGGTTATAGCACAGCTCACTTTGGTAAATGCCACGAAGTGCCTGTCTGGGAAACCAGTCCCATGGGGCCTTTTGATCGCTGGCCGGCCGGCGGCAACGGCTTTGAGTACTTTTATGGTTTCATTGCTGGAGAAACGAATCAATGGTACCCTGCACTGTATGAAGGAACTACACCGATTGAACCACCCAAAACGCCTGCAGAAGGCTACCACCTTACTGAAGACATAGCGGATAAAGCTATCGGCTATATTCGGCAGCAGAAAGCCCTCATGCCCGACAAGCCTTTCTTTGTCTACTTTGCTCCGGGCGCTACCCACGCTCCCCATCACGTGTCGGCCGAATGGATAGAAAAGTACAAAGGAAAATTTGACGAGGGCTGGGACAAATTGCGTGAGGCAAGCTTTGAGCAGCAAAAAGAACTCGGTGTGATTCCTCCGGATGCTGAATTGACAGCACGTCCTAAAGAGATTCCTGCGTGGGATGAGATGGATTCTCATCTAAAGCCCGTGCTTGTGCGGCAGATGGAAGTCTATGCGGCATTCTTGGAGCATACTGATCATCATATAGGACGCCTTATTGATGCGATAGAAGATTTAGAGCTTCTTGATGATACGTTGATCTATTACATCATCGGCGACAATGGTGCTAGCGCCGAGGGAACAATCAACGGCACCTTCAACGAAAGTTTTTCTCTCAATGGTGCTTCAGCCATGGAATCAGTAGAATTCATGGCCTCCAAGATGAACGAGTTCGGTAGTCCCACGTCGTACAATCACTATGCGGTTGGTTGGGCGCACGCGATGGACACGCCATACCAATGGACGAAACAGGTGGCGTCGCACTGGGGTGGGACGCGCAACGGCACCATTGTCCACTGGCCACGCGGTATCAATGCAAAAGGCGAATTGCGTACGCAATTCCATCATGTGATCGACATAGCTCCCACTGTACTGGAAACGGCAGGACTCCCCGAACCAACCTTTGTACATGGCATTCAGCAAAAGCCTTACGAAGGCGTGAGCATGGCTTATAGCTTCAATGATGCCGGGGCAGCGGAAAAACGCGAGACTCAGTACTTTGAGATGTTCGTCAATCGCGGTATTTACCACAAGGGCTGGACAGCGGTCACACGTCACAGCATTCCCTGGATGATGGGTACTGAACTGCCCGCCATTGAGGATGATGTTTGGGAACTTTATGGGCCTGACGATTGGACACAAGCTCATAATATCGCCGGCGAAAACCCCAAGATGCTTGAAGATCTTCAACGACAGTTTCTGATTGAATGTATCAAATACAACGTATTGCCCCTCGACGACCGACGAGTTGAGCGCTTCAACTCTGATCTGGCCGGACGTCCGACCTTGATCCAGGGTACGTCGCAGTTGCTCTTCAGCGGCATGGGACGACTAGGGGAAAACGTCGTCTTGAATCTGAAAAATAAATCACACTCGATCACGGCCGAAGTAGTCTTGCCCGCTGAAGATGCAAACGGTGTCATCATTGCCCAAGGTGGCGAATTTGGCGGCTGGTCTTTTTATGCCAAGAAGGGCAAGCTCAAGTATTGCTACAATTTGTTTGGTGTGCAGTTGTTCACAACTGAATCCACTTCGCAGCTACCATCCGGCAAACATCAATTGCGCATGGAGTTTGAATACGAAGGCGGTGGGCTTGCCAAAGGTGGGGATGTCACACTCTATGTTGACGGGCAGAAAGTGGGTGAAGGGCAGGTGGCTGCCACCCAACCGATGATCTTCTCGGGGGATGAGACATGTGATGTCGGATACGAAGCCGGCTCACCGGTAACACCGGACTACCGGAGCGAGACAAGCAAGTTCAACGGGATCATTAACTGGGTGCAACTTGACCAGGGAGCAGATGACCACGATCACTTGATCAGTCCGGAAGAACGCCTGCGGGTGGCAATGGCACGGCAGTAAACTAAAGAGATGCGTGAGCATAATGGAGAACCAAAGTGAGCAAAGAGAAAAATATCGTGATCGTTGCTGCTTATCAGTCGATTGATCCGGCTGAAAAGAATTTCGACCAACTGACAAAGTTGGTTAAGCAGAAAGTAATCAAAAGCGATGGCATGATCCTTGTCCAGAAAGACCAGAACGGCCAGATAATTGTTAGAGAAACAGGTGATCACCTGGGTCGGAAAGGCGCTGGTTGGGGTGGAGGCGTTGGCTTGCTTGTTGGGCTTGCCGCACCATCGCTCTTGGCTTCGGTGGTGGTTGGCGCCGCTGCCGGCGCCGTGGTGGGCAAGTTTGCTAAGCATAAGGTTGTGGATAGTCTGGAAGGTGGGCTGGGTGATAACCTCAAACCAGGCCAAGCTGTTATCCTGGCTATCGTCGAAGAGGAATATCTCCTTTCCGCACAACAAGCGTTAGATGACTCATTGGCGAAGTCATTGGCTGCAATGGATGAAGGTGGCGCTAAAGGGTTGAAAGCGGCTTTGAATGAAGCACGGGGTAAATTTAATCCTGACCGTACGATACTGCCTATCCCTGATCGCAAATTTGGTGGGGCGATTGCCCGTACCATGGACGAAGCAGTGGCTGACTACAGTTTTATCCCAGGGCCGCAGGCCCCCGACGGCGCACCCAATGTGCTTCTTGTTCTCATTGATGACGCCGGTTTCGGCGGTCCGGAGCCGTTCGGTGGTGAGATTCATACACCGGCTTTAGAGCGGGTGCAAGAGATGGGCTTGACGTACAATGCATTCCATGTGACAGCCGTTTGTTCTCCAACTCGTGCAGCTATGCTGACCGGACGCAACCATCATCGTGTCGGCATGGGCGGCATCGCTGAATTCCCTGGGCCATTCCCCGGTTACACTGGTACCCGACCACGCAGTTGCACAGCACTCCCCCGCATTTTGAAGGAAAACGGCTATGTCACTGCTGGTTTTGGCAAGTGGCACATGACCCCGGGCCACGAAATGGGGCCATCTGGTCCCTTTGAACATTGGCCGCAGGCATGGGGTTTTGACCACTGGTGGGGATTCCTGACCGGCGCAGCCGGCCAGTATGATCCTATTATTACCCAGGATAACTCCGTCCTCGGCGTTCCTCAAGGCAAAGACGGGAAGCTCTATTACTTCCCCGACGACATTACAGACAAGAGCATTGAATGGCTCCACGGTGTCCGCGCTCACAATGCCAACAAGCCCTGGTTTCTCTATTACTCCACTGGTGCCACCCATGCGCCACATCATGTAGGCAGGGAATGGGCAGACAAGTACAAAGGCCAATTTGACGATGGCTGGGATGCTTATCGTGAAAGAACGCTTGAACGCCAGAAGAAGCTAGGCGTTGTTCCACCGGATACCGAACTGGCCCCTCGCCCCGATCCCTACCCGGCATGGAATACCCTCAGCGATACAGAAAAGAAGGTATACGCACGTCAGATGGAAGTCTTTGCCGGCTTCTCCGAAAATGCTGACTGGAATGTAAACCGGTTGATAGACGAAATCGAAGCGATGGGTGAGTTGGATAACACCCTGATTGTCTATATTTGGGGTGACAACGGTGCCAGCATGGAAGGCACGACGACCGGTTCTTTCAACGAGACCACCTTTTTCAATGGTATCGTGCTCAATGCTGAAGAGCAGTTGGCGCTGATCGAGAAGTGGGGCGGTATTGAGGAGCTTGGCGGTGAATACACGGCACCGCATTTTGCGGCAGCCTGGGCGCATGCCAATAACACGCCTTTCCAATGGGGCAAGCAAATGGCCAGCCACCTGGGAGGCACACGCGATCCGATGGTCGTCGCTTGGCCAGGCCGCATTAAACCGGATAGTCAAATTCGCAGTCAGTTTACGCACTGCATAGATGTCGCGCCGACCATTCTGGAAGCTATCGGAATTCCTGAGCCAAAAGTGGTTGACGGTATTGAGCAAGAACCGATGGACGGCACCAGCTTTGTCTATTCCTTTGGTGATGCAGATGCAGAGGAACGTCACACGGTGCAGTACTTTGAAATGTATGGCAGCCGCGCCATTTACAAGGATGGTTGGTGGGCTTGTGCCCGGCTTGACAAGCTGCCATGGGATTTCTCCCCGGCCACACTGGCTCGCTTCAAACCGGGCAGCGGCTACAACCCTGACGACGATCCCTGGGAACTCTACTATCTGCCCGATGACTTCAGCCAGGCTAAAAATCTGTCGGCCGATAACCCGGAAAAACTGGCTGAATTGAAGGATCTATTCTGGCAAGAGGCGGAACGCAACCGCGCATTGCCACTGCTCGGTGGTCTGTGTGTTTTCTTTGGCATCCTGCCACCGATGGATACAACAACGCGCTTCAATTTTGCTGGTGATGTGCAGAATGTGTCTACGACAGTAATCCCGCGCATTTATGGCCGTTCTTACGCCATCGAGGCTGAACTGGAAGTACCAGAGGATGGAGCTGAGGGCGTACTATGCGCCTTCGCTGACTTTATTGGTGGCTTTTCACTGTGGGTTGATGAGAATGGTCACCTTATTCACACATACCAGTTCCTCGGCATTGATACTTATCGACAGATCTCTACTGAGCCAATTCCGACTGGTGAAGTAACTGTGAAAATGCTGTTTGAGATTGACGAGCCAAAACCGGGGGCTGGGGGCAATGTCACATTATGGGCCAATGATAAGCAAATCGGCGAAGGTCGAATGCCGCATTCCGTGGCCATGCTGTTCACTACCTATGCTGGTATGGATATGGGTCGTGATAATGGTGGCGTAGTTGATCTGGATTATGAGGACAAAGCGCCTTATGCTTTCACTGGAAAACTTAAGAATGTGGTCTTTGACCTGAAACCTGCCCACCATGAAGCAGAGATAGGCCTTCATGAACATGGCGCTATTCACGCAGTAGCTGCAGGTGTCGCAGGGTAGAAGTATTGTTGAGTAAATCATGTTCGCGTTTGTAGAAACTGAGCCAATCATCGTGATTGGCTCTTTTTTTTCAGTTGCTCGAAATGCAACCGGTGCCAATCGTCCCCCAACGTGTTTCAGAAGATAGATACAACTTTTCTACATACTTTTGATACTAGATGTCGTTGGTGTAAAAGTATAAAGTATCGTTAGAGAATTGTAAGCTTATTGCTCAACAAAACGATGACTCTAGAGAGTACTGCTAGGTAAGAATCGGTACGAACTGCAAGCGATGAAGCAGAACAGCCTAGTGCCCACCAGGAGGAAAATGGTCAAATCAAAATTGATGTAAGCCATTCACACAGTCTCAAAATGTCGCCATTTCATAAAGTACACTAGGGAGAAAAACAAAATGGATGCAACAGCATTTCTGACGATATTGACGACTTCAATAGCCACGTTTTTTGCGATGTGTAACCCGTTCGCGAATACGCCTATCTTTATGAGTATGACTGCCGGTGATGACGCGGACACCAAAAAGGCGGTAGCCAGGCGGGCTACTATTTTTGCCTTTGCAATTGCGGTTGTCATGGCCGCCGCAGGTAAACTCATTGGTGAATTGTTTGGCGTTACGCTGCCGGCTTTCAAACTTGGAGCCGGAATCCTGGTTTTCGTGATCGGTTACCACATGGTAATGGGCAAGCCTCATGGCGCACAGTCAGCCAGTCCTGAGGAAATTGATAAATCGCGCGAGAAGGAGCTTGAAAAAGCCATATCCCCGCTGGGTACACCTATTCTGGCTGGTGGTGGCGTTATATCTACTGCCATTGCCTTTTCGGCTACAGATGGAATTGAAGGGTTGGCTGCTGTGATCGTCGGTTTTGGGATTATCATGGTCATGACCTACTTCTTCTTTCTGTCTGGCGATGCAATCGAAAACAAGATTGGTGCGGCTGGACTCGTGGCACTGACGAAGATCATGGGCCTGATTTTGTTGACGATTGGTGTCCAGATATTCCTGGGCGGAATGGACGGGGTTCTGAATGAGTATATTCCCACCATCCCTGCCTTGCTGAGCGGATCAGGTAGCTGAGCTTAAACATCCGCGTACTGTGTGTTGTGAAGTCAAAAATCGACTAAGTTGTAACGTATTTCCTGGCAAGCTCATCGCCAATCTGCACATCCGCTGAGTACAATTCAATACGGATGATGCCATTGGTCTGGCTGTTGAGTTTGTTAGGGAATAGCGTTGTTAAGGAGAACAAAATGTTACACGAAAAAGAATTAGTTAGAGAAGCTTTAGGGGATTCGATTTATTCTTCGGCCGATTTGTCCATCGCCATGCCGAAGTACACATTTCCGCTAAAGGAACACTCCCCGCGCCATGCCTACCAGGTCATTCAGGATGAGTTGATGCTGGATGGCAACTCCCGACAAAACCTGGCGACGTTTTGCCAAACTTGGCTGGAGCCGGAAATCCACGACATCATGAACTTGACTATTGACAAGAACATGATCGATAAGGACGAGTATCCACAGACGGCCGAATTGGAATCGCGCTGTGTGCATATGCTCGCCAGCCTGTGGAATTCGCCCGATGCCCAAAACACGTTGGGTACCTCAACCACTGGTTCCAGCGAAGCGGCCATGCTGGGTGGCATGGCCCTGCTCTGGAAATGGCGTGAAAGACAAAAAGCGGCCGGCAAGCCGATTGACAAGCCCAACCTGGTCACCGGGCCGGTGCAAATCTGCTGGCACAAGTTCACCCGCTATTGGGATGTCGAGCATCGTGAGATTCCGATGGAAGGCGACCGGCTGATCATGAATGCCGAAGAAGTCCTGAAACGGGTCGATGAAAACACCATCGGCGTCGTGCCCACGTTAGGTGTCACATTCACTTGTGAATATGAGCCGGTTAAAGAAGTGAGCGACGCTCTGGATAAACTGCAAGCTGAAACAGGACTCGACATTCACATTCATGTGGACGGTGCCAGTGGCGGATTCCTGGCCCCGTTCGTCGATCCCGATTTGGAGTGGGATTTCCGCTTGCCGCGGGTAAAATCGATCAACACCTCCGGCCACAAATTCGGCCTGGCGCCACTGGGCGTAGGCTGGGTTATCTGGCGCGACAAGGAAGACCTGCCTGAGGACCTGATCTTCTGGGTGAATTATCTGGGCGGCAATATGCCCACTTTCGCCCTTAACTTCTCCCGGCCGGGTGGTCAAATCGTCGCCCAGTACTACAACTTCTTGCGCTTGGGCAAGGAAGGCTACCGCAAGATACATCAGGCATGCTATGACGTTGCTCAGTGGCTGGCCGATGAGATCGGCAAGCTGGGCCCGTTTGAGATCATCTATGACGGCCGTGGCGGCATCCCGGCTCTGGCCTGGAAGCTAAAGGAAGGAGTCGATCACAACTTCACCCTGTTTGACCTGGCCGACCGGCTGCGCACAAGGGGTTGGTTGGTGCCTGCCTATACCTTACCCGCTAACCGGCAAGACCTGGCTATCCAGCGCATCCTGGTAAAGCATGGCTTCAGTAAGGATTTAGCCCAATTGATGATGAACGACTACGTCGATGCGGTCAATCACTTCACCAAGCACCCGGTCTCTGTGCCGCTCACCGAAGAGGAAAGCGGCGGCTTTAAGCATTAAATTAGAGAGGTGTGGGGGCGCTTTATGTTGCGTCCCCATACCTTTTTCGGGCATTCAACTTGATCGGAATTGGCTCCCAAAAATGACCGAATTTGGCGATGCGATTACATTAACCGCTATTGGCGTATTTGCCGTTACCGGTGTGTTGGCTGGTCTGCGTGAAGATGCAGATATTTTCAGTCTGATGGTGTTTGGGGTGGTGACAGCGCTCGGGGGCGGCACGATCCGCGACATGATGCTCAATATCCCTGTTTTTTGGGTCAGTGAATTGATTTATGTATGGGTGGCATTGGCTGCATCTTTCATTGCTTTTTTTGTTTATCGCGCGTTTTTTCAAGTTCAGAAATTGTTGTTGTATCTGGATGCGGTCGGTGTTGCACTATTTACGATACAGGCGATTGACAAAGTGTTGGGACTTGGCTATGCGCCGGTCATTGCTGTCATAATGGGGATTATTACGGGTATCGGAGGTGGTTTGGTACGTGACATTATGACGGACAGGCCGACGTTATTGATGACTAGAGATTTGTATGCAACGCCTATTTTGCTGGGCAGTCTTGTCTATCTAGTATTGCTAACTTTTGCACCGACCTTTGAGCTTGCCTGGCTGATAGCAATGATTATCATATTTGGTTTAAGAGCTGCGGCTATCTATTGGGATTTACGAATGCCGGGTTGGCTCACTACAAAGCCGGTAGGATGATAACGTTATGACGACAACGATAAAACGAGGTTACATTCACTTTTCTGACGAATGGGAGCATATTGAGTCACAGCATGTAGGTCCGTTTGTTACCAAGATCACGCATCGGCGGCCCGATGGTATGACGGATGTACGTACATCACGGCGGCACCGCAAGCACTTTGGCCCATTGAGTGGGGCAGAGGACAAGAAACGAGCTCCTCTGCTTATTTGGCGTCCACATGTTTTAAACTGGTGGATCGCCATATTGTTTATGATCGGTTCCTGGCATTTTTTCTTTGCCAGTTTGCTGCTTTTGGTTGGGGTTTCTTATAGTTACTTGATCGACTTTATCTATTTTTCTGGGTCGATATTTTTCACGTCGGCCGGATATTGTTCGTATTATCAGTCAATCAATGCGCCAGAGACGTTGGATGAAAATGGCCGTGTGTCACCGACAAAAAAACGACGTTACTTTGCCTGGCAGCCTCATCGCATTGATTTCTGGGTTACTTTTCCCCTTTTTATCGGGACGTTGTTCTTTAACGTCTTGACCTTTATGGGCTTCTTTGCTCTCCAGTGGTACGCTTACGACATTTTTACCTGGATTCCTAACTTCATCGGCTCAATTCTCTTCCTGATTGCCGGCATAGCCGGTGTGCTGGAATTCTGTCATCATTTTTGGTGCTGGCAGCTAAAAAATGTTACCTGGTGGATTGTGGTCAGCAACTTTTTGGGATGTGTTTTCTTTATGATCTCTGCTTTTACCGCCTTTTCACGGCCTAATCCGATTGGCAATAACCTTTTCTTTTGGGCGACGCTTACTACCTTGTTGGGGGCGGTTTGCTTTTTCGTCAGTTCTTATCTCATGTGGCCGGAAATGTTTGCTGCGGAGCAGTCAGCACGCAAGTAGATTTTCTTGTGCCACATGCCCTGGAAAGGCGCAGGCCATAGCACAAAGACCGCGACAAGTCAGTTGTAACTGAGTTGTCGCTTACTGTGTTGCCACAAACAGGTTGCTGTAATCTTCGATTATTGCTTTCCCCTGACGCCGAGTAAGAAATATTCTTCAGTACGATTTTTTGCCAGCAGTGCCGCTTCTGCTACGGTAATATCACCGTAAAAAGCGCGTTCTATTTCTTCGCTTGCCGTACTCTCGATTTCTTCCCATGTGCTGATCACGGGTACAAACCGCAGTGTGTCGACGGTATCGAGCCAGACACGAGCGCGACTGGGTAATTGATTGGGATCGAGAAAAGCTTCTGATTCGGCGACGGCAATATTGGACGGAACGGTGCGCCCTGATTGTGCAATGATGGTTTGACCTTCGGCCGAATTGGCAAATTCAATAAACCGCCAGGCAGCATCCTTGTTTTCAGTCGTTGCCGCCATGCAATACCCATCACTGTGGAGCACACCGGCCTCCTGTTTGCCGCGTGGCAGCGGAGCAACATCCCAGGTGAAGCTGTCAATTTCACGATAGGTTGGCGTGCTGCGTCTACTGTTGAGATACATCGCCGTTGTGCCGGCGACAAAGCGCGACTCGCTATCTTGCGACGCTTCTGCTACGCGATCCGGCACGACGCCATGCACAGTCTGTAAATCGACGAACCATTGCATGGCTTCTTGCGACGGGAAACGCGTAAGGCCTAATTGGGTTGGAAAATCAACATCGTCGACAATCCGACCATCATTTTGCCACACAAAAGGGGCTAATCGGAACAACGATGGCTCGACACCCAAGCCGTATTGTTCCACTACGCCATCCGCATTGGGAGCAGCAGTCAATGCCTTGGCCGCTGCCAGAAAATCGTCCCACGTCCAATCGTCTGCCGGATAGGGCACGCCGGCCGCGTCAAACAAATCTTGGTTGTAGTAGACGACAAGACTGGAGATATTTTGCGGTATGCAGAGTAAATCATCGCCCCAGCGGAAGCCTGCCAGTGTGATAGGATAGAAATCTTCCTCGTTGATGAGTTCGCTTTTTTCGAGATAAGGTGTCAGTGGTTCAAGCAGATCGGCGGCAGCAAATGCAGCGTAGCGTCTGTAGTTCATGAGCGAGACATCGGGCGGGTCGCCGGCCGCGAATTCTGTTGTCAGGCGGGTGCGGTATTCGCTTCCTGATGGAATATGGGTGATGGCGACGTCCACATCGGGATTTTGTTCTTCAAATGCCGCGACGAGGGTTTCGTACGCTTCACGTTCGGCCGGGTCGCCAAATACCATGAAAGAGACCGTTTCGGCCGATTGACTATCAGCACATGCAGCACCGAAACCAACAAGCAAAAATATCAATACAACCAATCTTTTCATGTTTGCCTCACTGTTTCTTTTGTGTTGTTTGTGAAACGATTCCAATATGCCAGCGCAATCACGAACAACCCAACCGGCACCAGAGTGGCCCATACCGCACCAGCCATCAACAACGGCCAATCCGAGCGATTCATTTGCTGTAAAGATTGCAATGCAATTGGCAGTGTGTAGTTGCTTTCGCTGCTCAGATAGAGTAACGGATTGATGAAGTCGCCCCAATAAAGGACAAAGGAAAGGATGGCGACGGCGACGATGGTTGAGCGTGCCAGCGGCATAGCGACCGATGCCCATGTGCGCAAGACACCGGCGCCATCGAGTCGGGCTGCATCGTACAAGCCGGCCGGTACGCGTCGAAACGCACGGTAAAACATCAGCACGAAAAACGGCGACGTGCCCATCCATGCCGGTGCGATAATCGCCCAATACGTGTCGATCCAGCCCAACCATTTGTAAAGGAGAAAGCGCGTTGACCAGAGTGCAATGCCGGGAATTATCAGAACGATCAACGATATGATGACCCAACGGCGCTGGCTGCGCTCGGGAAGCTGGGCCATGCCAAAACCGGCCCACGAACCGGTGAGGAGGGTAAGTGGCACAGCCAGGGCGACGACGATCAGTGAATTGATTGTAAAGCGTAACAAGGGAATGATGGCAAAGATTCGGCCGAAATTGGCTACGGTCGGATTATCCGGCACCAGCCGTAGCGATGTCGGCAGCGGTGTAGCCGGCGCATGGAACGCCGTTGCCGTCATCCACACCAACGGTAACAAAAAGACCATGGCGACAATCACCTGCAACAGCGTGCGCAGCCAGTTTGTCATAGCAGCACACTATCCGTAGCACCAATGCGCCATTGGCGTGCCACCAGATACAGTACGACCACAACCGCACCCGTCAACAGATACAATACCCACAGTGCTGCACTGGCGGTCCCAAAGGAGAGCAGACCAAATCCCTGTTCATAGATGAACTGCGGCAGCGTATAGGTAGCATAATAGGGGCCACCCTGGGTCATCAACCATACGGTTGTGAACGATTCCTGCAACAGCAAGACAGCATCGCGAAACATCAGTATCAACAGAATCGGCGCAATGATCGGCAAAATGACATACCAAAACGTTGCCCAGCTCGTTGCGCCATCCACTTGTGCCGCTTCCTCAAGCTGAGGTGGAATGTCGTACAATGCCGCCAGGCTGACCAGAAAGCCTTCCCCGATCAGCCAGAGCGTGGCGAGGACGATTCCTGGTTTGGCCCATTGCGCATCGGCCAGCCAGTTTGGCGGTACCATGCCGATAGCGCGTAATGTCAGGTTTAAGGGGCCGTACAGTGGATTGAGGATCCACAACCATGCCAGTGCAAATGCTGTGCCGGGAATGATACCTGGTAAGAGGATGGCGCCTCGCGCCCAGTTGATGAAGCGACCCCCATGTAAAAATAGACGCGCACACAAAAATGCACCGAAAATGCGAATCGGTACGGGGAGAATGACGTATGCAAGTGTATTCTGAACGCTCAACTGGAACAGTTCATCAGTGTAAGCTAATCTGAAATTAAGTATCCCGACAAATCGCGGTGGGTTGAGCGCATCGTATTGGAAAAAAGCAAGCCCAAATGAGAGCATTGCAGGCAATAAATAGAGGACAACTATGCCGATCAGATAAGGTAATAGCAGCAAACGCAGTCGTGACTGGTGTGGTATTCGGTGGAGGTATTTCTGCATGCGCCGGGTAGTGTATAGTTGCTGTAATTGAATGTCAACATGTTAAACGTGTTACAATTTGACCGCCAATCAACGATTTAGTTTCTGTGCAGGGGAACAAACTGTGTTTCGAAGTCGTTTATTATACAGATTGCACAGATGATGCAGTCTGAAATCCAAAGTTTGTGAGGTGTCATATGTTCAAAAAGATACTAATCCTCGTGGTAACGTTGTTAGTGGTCGCGGCTTGTACGCCAGTGGCCGAGCAGCCTGATGAGTCGGCTGATGATGGTGTTCCCGTTGAAACTGACGCTGAGAGTGTGCCGGCGCTTGCACCGGTAGCGGATGAAGGGCAGGCGGATAGCGGCTATCCTACGCTGCAACAGGCATCTAGTGACGCAATGACGCCTGATTCGGCCGAATCCTCATCTGCTGCACAGGAAGCGGCAACTCCAGAGACCAACGCTGTGGCACCTGCTGCTACCGTTGTTCTTAGCGAAATAACACCGAGTGCACCCGATCCCAACGCGACACCGCAGGAAATGCCTGCACCGGGTCGACCAGGTGAGGTACGTGTGCCACCGACGCTCCAACCGGCAATTGACGCCTTGATTCAACAACTCGGCGCTGATATGGAAGCCCCTTCATCGGCCGTTCAAGTCACCGGCATTGAAGCGGTGACGTGGAACGATGGCTCACTGGGTTGCCCCGAAGAAGGCATGATGTATACACAAGCTCTGGTTGATGGGTATCTCATCACATTCAATGTGGTCGGCAATGAAGTGGAAGTGCATACCAATGGCTTGAGTTCATACGTGATTTGTGATGACGGCCCTGTTGCAACCGGCACGCTTCCTGGCGCCAGTGCCGGCGGCGCAGATACATAAATCGTGTGGTTTTAAGGCGTCCCTTTCCATTTCTAAAATGAGCAAGACAGCGTTTCGTCGATGTGACGAGACGCTGTTTTTTATTTGAAAGTGCAATTGTTGCGGCTAACTCGAATCTGCTGTCAGCGTGAGCTTTTCAGAAAGCAAAAGCACCTATCGGGTGTTATAATCACAGTATCGCGGTTGTTCTTGCCTTAATTGCAAGTGGACGACTATCCGGAGGCTTTGCATGAATAATAGTGAATCAATCACATATCGGCCGATACGTACCGTCGATGGCTTTCGGCAGAAAATGCTCGCAAACCTTCATCGTCGCCGGGGCACGACTATCCACTCGGCAAGCCAGCGCGACATCTATTTTATGGTTGCTCATACCGTGCGTGACTATTTGATCGACCGCTGGACAGAGACTGTTGAGGCTCAGTTCCGTGATAATCCGAAATTTGTATACTATTTATCGGCCGAGTATCTTCCAGGGCGCCAGTTGGAACAAAACATGCTCTATGCTGATGTAGAGCACATTGCACGTGAAGCATGTGCCGAACTCGGCATCGATCTGGATCAGATAATGCCATATGACCCTGAACCAGGTCTGGGCAATGGCGGACTCGGCCGATTGGCAGCTTGCTTTCTCGACTCTCTGGCGACCCTTGATATTCCTGCTGTAGGTTACGGTATCCGCTACGAATTCGGCATTTTTCGTCAGACGTTCCGCGATGGTTGGCAAGTTGAGCTGCCTGATGACTGGCTAACCTACCACAATCCCTGGGAATTCCCGCAGCCGGATGACATGGTCGAAATCGGGATGTACGGTTATACCGAACAGTATAACGACGCAGGTGGCAACTTCCGCGTGCGCTGGATTCCCGGCGAAACAGTGCGCGGTGAGCCTTACCACACACTCGTCCCCGGCTACAAGACCGGTACAGTCAACATCTTGCGTTTGTGGCGCGCACGTGCCAGTCACGCCTTTAATTTCCAGGTTTTTGACACCGGTGACTACACACGCGCCGTTGCCGAGAAAGTGTCTACCGAAAATATCAGTAAGGTGCTATACCCCAATGACAACGCACCGCAAGGACGAGAATTGCGTCTCAAGCAGCAATATTTCTTTGTCGCCTGCTCATTGCATGACATCATCCGCCGCTTTCACATTCGCAATGATAATTGGGATGACTTTCCCGAAAAGGTTGTTATTCAACTCAATGACACCCACCCGGTCATTGCCATTCCGGAACTGATGCGTATTCTCATGGATGTCAATGATCTCGGATGGGATCAAGCCTGGGATATTACACGGCGTACGTTTGCCTATACGTGCCACACTTTGTTGCCGGAAGCGCTGGAAAAATGGCCGGTGGATTTGATCGGCCGAATTTTACCGCGCCACCTCGAAATTATCTACGAACTCAATCAGCGATTCCTCGACGATGTGCGTGAGCGCTTTCCGTACGATCCGTCACGATTGGTGCGTATGTCGTTAATCGAAGAAGGGCCGCAGCGACGTGTGCGCATGGCGAATTTGGCTACGGTTGGCAGTTTTTCGGTCAACGGCGTGGCAGAGCTGCACACCCATTTGCTCCGTGAACGTACATTGCGTGATTTTGCCGAAATGTGGCCGGAACGCTTCAACAACAAGACAAATGGCGTTACGCCGCGTCGCTTCATTCGCATTGCTAATCCACGTCTCTTTGACTTAATTACGGAAAAAATCGGCACCGGCTGGCTGCGCGATTTAGAACGTCTGCGTGAATTGGAACCGTTTGTCGATGATCCCGATTTCCGTACTGAGTGGCGGGCCGTCAAACGGCGCAATAAGCGCGATCTGGCCGGTTTCATTGCCGAGACGGTCGGGGTTGCTGTCGATCACCAGTCACTGTACGACGTGATGGTCAAGCGATTGCATGAATACAAGCGTCAATTGTTAAAGGCTCTGCACATCATTACACTGTATCATCGTGTTAAAGATGACCCGCAGATTGATATCGTACCACGCACATTCATATTTGGTGCTAAAGCCGCACCCGGTTATCAAATGGCAAAGCTGATCATCAAATTGATCAACTCACTTGCGTATGTCGTCAACACCGATCCTGACGTGCATGGCAGATTGCGTGTCGTTTTTATCCCCAATTTCAATGTATCTGCTGCCCAGAAAATCTATCCGGCTGCTGATATTTCCGAGCAGATTTCGCTGGCTGGAAAGGAAGCATCGGGCACTGGAAATATGAAGTTTGCGCTTAACGGGGCATTGACGACCGGCACGCTGGATGGTGCCAACATCGAGATTCGCGAGCGTGTCGGTGCCGAGAATTTCTTCTTGTTTGGTATGTCAACAGAAGAAGTATTTGCGCTGAAGGCTTCGGGTTACAATCCCATGGATTATTATCGCAGTAATCCGGTGCTCAAGCGGGCGATTGATGCTATTGCGCGTGGCGATTTTTCATTCGGTCAGACTGAATTGTTCCAACCGATTGTCGATTCGTTGTTGTACAAAGATGAATATCTGTTGCTGGCGGATTATCAAGCGTACATCGACTGTCAGGATCGGGCAGCGGCGATGTATCGCAATCAGGAGCAGTGGACGCGTATGTCGATTCTGAATACGGCACGCTGCGGATTTTTCTCATCGGATCGGTCAATGCGACAATATTCGGCCGATATCTGGCACGTCAAGCCCATTCCTGTCGATGAAGTATAGCAAAAGCTACAGGAGACATGATGACACTTCCCCTTGTTACACAACTACATTTTGCGCGTAGTGAGTTTGTGCGCAGCATGGCTGGCCTCACAGATGACGATGCCCGGCACCGTTTTGAGCCAATGAATTGCATTAGCTGGATGATTGGGCATCTGGCAGCTCAGGAGAATTTCTATTGGGTACGGATGGCACAGGGTAAAAAGCTGCATGCTGATTTATGGAAACTGGTTGCCACTGGACAACCAGCCAGCACACCGCCTCTAGATGATATGTGGACGGCATGGCGCGATATTACGGCTGCTGCTGATCTGTATCTCGACTCTTTATCGGCCGAATTGCTCACGCAGCATTTGACGTGGGGTGATAAGGCGTGGCGGGAGAATATTGGAACGTGTTTGCAGCGCAATATCTACCACTACTGGTTCCACAATGGCGAGGCACAGGCCGTGCGGCAGATGCTGGGCCACAGTGATTTGCCGCAATTTGTGGGTGACATGTCTGCCGCCGTTTATGTACCAGAGTAGCTAGAAATACAATATTTCGTGTAGTCAATTATAGAGCTAATTGCCAACTGATCAACTAGCCAATTTGGTTTGGGTAGGGCGGTTGACCGCTGTCATGAGTGGCGAATGCTGGTATCCTAGCCCTTTACTGCACTGCTCGTCGCACTTTCGACAAAGAAACGTTGTCCAAAAATGAAGAAGAGCATCGGCGGAATGATAGCAATGGCTGCACCGGCCAGGATCAAGTTGGGGCTATCTGAGGCACGCCCGCGCAAGATTGAGAGTGATAAGGTCAACACGTGATTGTCTGTGTTGCCAGTGTTGATCGCGACCAACGGCCAGAAAAAGCTGTTCCATGCATATAGGAATGTAAACGTTCCCAGCGTTGCCAACGCAGGCGTTGCCGCGGGTACAAAGATACGCCACAAAATTTGCCAACGGGAAGCGCCGTCGATTGTTGCTGCTTCTTCGATCTCACGCGGAATTGTGATGAAGAATTGGCGCATGAGGAATGTGCCGTAGGCACTGAAAATCCACGGAACGATCAATGACACCATGCGGTCTACCCAACCAATCGCGACCATCAACTGGTACATCGGCGTCACAATGACGACAAACGGAATCATGATTGTGCCTAGATAGAGGAGAAACAGTTTGTCGCGACCGGGGAAACGCAGACGGGCAAACGCATAACCACCGAGTAATGACGTAAACAGTGTGCCTGACACGACGAGAATCGTGATCATCAACGTGTTGGTCAAGCTGCGATCCATGCCTTGCAATTCAACTACTTCGGAGTAGTTTTCGGGGCGCAAGGTCAACGATTCGACAGGTTCGCTCAAACGTACATTGGCAAGTGCTTCGACGGAGGGGTCATCAGGATCGATAAATCGGCCGAAAGCCGTTCTGCCCATCAACACCAACTCGACCACCTCATCGTCAACCGCAACCATGTAGACATCGACCTCATTTCCGTCAATTGTCACCGTACCACCGGTTGCACTGGCATCGGCAAGCGGCACCGTGATGATGTTTTCTGGCGTGGCAGGATCGGCGAATTGCCCAATCCGGATGTTTTCTTCAACGAGCGCCATCGGCCGAAATTCGCCGTTGACTTCAATATGGTACAGTTCAACTGGCTCTTCAAATCCTTCCATTTCGGCCGAAGCTGCCTCGCGCGGCAGCAACCGTGGCGGATAACGAAAGGTATCTTTCGGCTCCTTGAGCGATGTCGTCATCATGTAGAAAAACGGGAACAACATGATAAACGCGAACGCTATCAAAATGATGTAGATCAGCGTCCCGTTGAACATGCGCCGTAGGCGTTGAGAATGCATGCCCGCCTCCTATGCGTCGTAAGCAGTGCCGGCACTGCGCTGGCGACGAAACTGCACTAATGTAGCGCCGAAAATCAAGAAGAAAAGCACCCACGCGATGGCAGAGGCATATCCCTGTTCAAACCGCTGGAAACCTTTCTGATACAAGTACAGCACCATCGTCAATGTCGAATTGTTTGGCCCCGCAGGATTTTGGCCGGGTATCAAAATAAATACCTGCTCAAAAACCTGCATGGCCTGGATGACGGCCGTAATCATGACAAAAAATGTGGTTGGCGCCAGTAGGGGAAGCGTGATTTTGCGGAATTGCGCCCACGCGCCGGCACCATCAACCGTGGCGGCTTCATAGAGCACCTTGGGAATACTCTGCAATCCGGCGAGAAATAGCACCGTGTTGAAACCGATCCATTGCCACGACGACATAAGCACAACCGCGAGCAGCGCCGTGTCACTTTGGGACAGCCATTGAATTTGGGGATCGTCGACTGTCAATGGCGTATTTGTGGTCAGAAAATCTGTCAAAAGCGTAATGCCGTAATTGATATAGCCGATAGTCGAGTTGAACAGCCACTGCCAGACCAGGGCGATACCGACGACCGCCGCAACGCTTGGCAGAAAATAGACGGCGCGAAACACTTTCATGCCGCGCAGCTTGGTGTTGAGCAAATTTGCCAGCAAGAGCGCCGGAATCACACTTAAAGGAACCGCCATAAGTACGAATAAAAGCGTGTTGCCCAATGCTGTCCAAAACAGTTTATCCTGCGCGCCGACAACATAGGATTGACCCAAAATAGTGAAGCGCGTCAATTCGTCGTAGACGGTTGTATCGAGTACTTCGCTAGCCAACTGGTTCGGTGACGATAGCGCCGCAAAATCGAGGTCGAGGATCGTTGCGTAGTTGTCCAATCCAACGAATTCAGGAGTATTGAATGCGTCGGAGTTGGTGAAACTGACGTACAACGACAGCAGCAATGGGCCGGCAAAAAAGACGATGAAACCGAGCAGGTTAGGCGAAAGGAACAGATACCCTTCTAAAGCTTCCTTTTGTGCGTTAGTTGCTTTGAAGATCTCAGCAGAGGCTTGCCGCCACATCACCCACAATATGCAGCCAAAGATGATTGCGCCGAGTGATAATGCAAATGGCATTGGAGAGTCATAACTGCTCAGAACTGCCCACATGCCTTGAAAAATACCGACTGCAATCAGGAAACCAATTGCCGATAGGATAATGATGATTCGGCCGATTCGCTTATAACGTTGTTGCGCTGCGTAGTTGTAGCGATCACCAAATGCGCCGATCAGATACCCGATGAATGCGGTTGCAAGAAAAACGACACCTCGGCCGAATGTGTCGCCAAACGCATCAAGACCAGTGAAAATGCCTAGTAATTGCATCAGGGCAACGACGCAAAATACAAAGCCGAGGTAATTGATGAAGAGGGAGATGACGCGTCCACGATGATCGCGGCGTCGAATCATAACGACGGCCGTTGCGCTGAGAATACCCAGCAAAACCAGGCCAGTAGTTAAACTGATACGCACGACGATTGGTAGCGATTCACCTGAAATCCATGCGAATACAGCGCCGACCAGACCGCCAAGCGCAAGAACGATGTGCCACAGTACAGCTAAGGACAACAACCGTTCATTGTTCACGCGTGGGGGACTGCTCTGCGATTCAACTGCCATTGTGCTCATGCGTCACCTCCATAAAATCGAAAGGGCCGGTTATCTTGACCGGCCTATGAACAGTCGATATTACTGCGTGAATGCTTTGTTGGCTTCGTCGCAGATGGTCGCTCCGAAATCATCGACAGATGTATCACCATTGAGGACTGCGGACACAGCGGGATCCATGATGGCGGAATATTCAGGCCAATTGCCGGCCCAGAGAGGACCTTCCGCAACCGGATTTTCACCCAGACCATCGAGGAAAGCCTGATTGTTGGCGGGCGGGGTAAAGGTTAGAAATGCATCCAGTGCTTCTTGACTGACACGGCTCGGGATGTTGGCACCGAGTTCAGCAATTTTGCCCTGTGTTTCGGCAGTGGTCAGTGCCTGAACCAATTCCCAGGCTGCTTCCGGATGCTCGGTATCTGCATTCACCACGTAAGCGCCCCAGAAAAGCCAGTTGCTCGGACCTGTCGGACCATCGGGCAATTTTACGACGTCCCAGTTGAAGTCGGCGCTTGCACGCGCACCGGGCGTTGCCCATCGTCCATTCTGGAACATACCGACCTGACCAGCCAGGAATGGCGGTTCAGGATCTTCACCGTATGGAATGGCTAAGCCGGCATCGTAGATCGATTTTTGGAATTCGAGCCCGGCAAGTGCTTCTGGCGTATCCAAGCCACATGCCGTGCGATCTTCATTGAAGAAGTTACCGCCGGCAGCGTTGATCCAGTAGCCATACGGGCCCCACCATCCACTCTGGCCGTAACCGGAAATATCATCGCCGAGTGCATCGATTGCTGCGGCAACTTCCATGAATGCGTCCCAATCCCATTCGCCGTTGGCGGCCAGTTCGCGCGGGTCGTCAGCACCGGATTCAGCCAGCAAGTCAAGATTGAGGTAAAGGGCAAACGCAGATACGTCACGTGGCAGCCCCCACAAAGTTTCACCGGTATTGCCCGTTTCAGGATTGAAGGTCAGGTGGAACATCGGACCTTCGTAGAAATCGCCGTCGGCATAACCTGCGGTGGCGTCAGCCATTTCGCGCATGTCCAGGATCAAGCCACGGGTAGCAAAGTCAGCAACGTCAGTGCCCGGAATCCAGAAGACATCCGGCGCTGTTCCTGCCGCTAATTCGGTTTTTAGCACGTCCTGATAGCTTGAGGTTTCGCTGCCACCCGCTTCGTATTCAAGGGTGATGCCTTCGAGACTTGCGGACAAGTCGTCGCTAATGCTGCTGTAAACGTCGATCTCAGCCTGATTGTCTGGGCGGGTACGCCAGCGCAGTGTTACCTCTTCCGTTGCCTCAGATTCTGCAGCAGCCGGCTCTTCATCCATTGCCTCAGATCCATCGGCCGAATCGGTTTCCGTTGTCGTCTCGTCAGTAGCTGGTTCTTCTTCATCTGAAGAACCGCAGGCAGCCAATGTGAGCATTAAACCGAACAGCAAAACAAATAGTAACCAGAATTTTGAGTGTTTCATTATCTTCTCCTTGTGAAGTGTCATGGTTGAAAACTGCATGTTGAGTGGTGGTTTATGCGAATGGTCGTCTCGATAAATCCTCCCGTTATACTGTTGCCGGGGGTGCGTCGGTCGAGCGACGCAGTACTAATTCGGCCGAAATCAACAGATGTGTGCGTTCGTCAGTTGGATTCTCGATTGCCTCCGCTAGCAAGCGTGTCGCTTCCGCACCGATAAACTCGAAGTCCTGCCGAAACGTCGTGAGCGGAGGCGTAAAAAAGGATGAATACGGAATATCGTCTACGCTAATGACAGATAAATCTTCAGGGACACGCAAATCGAGATCGCGTGCCGCACGCAATGCGCCGACTGCCATGCTGTCGTTCTGCATGAACAATGCAGTCAGCCGATTTTCCTTCGCGAGCAAAGTGCATAGTCCGCTATAGCCTGACTCAGGACTCCAGTCGCCCTCGATGATCAATTCGTCGTCCACCGGCAAAGTCGCCGCTTGTAGTGCCTGGCAGTAGCCTAAATGGCGATCCTGACAGCAATCCTCTTCCATTGGGCCTGTTACCATGCCAATCGTGCGATGCCCCAGTGATAGCAGATGTTCGGTTGCCTCACGTGCCACGACAACATCGTCCAGTGCGACGGAAGTTGTGCTGTCTTCGCGTGGTCGGGCACCGGCAAAAACAACCGGTACGTCGTCAGGTAGGTGGCGATAGCGTTCGTTGACATACGGGTTAATGACAATGATGCCTTCGGTTCGGCGCGTGTTGACAAGCTGATCGACGAGTTTGCTGAACTGTGCTTCATCGTGTGCTGAAGCTGACAGGAGGAAGTAGTCGTGTTCGCGTGCCGCGCTTTGGGCACCTTCGATGATGCTGGCAAACGTATAGTCGGTCAGATTAGGGGCGATACAGGCCAAAATGCCGCTGCGGCCACGAGCCATTGAACGCGCCATCGCATTCGGCCGATAATCGAGTTCAGCAATGACTGCTTCGACGTGCGCTTTCGTCGCAGGTCGCACTTTGTCACTCCCATTGATCACGCGTGAAACCGTTTGGTGAGATACACCAGCTTGCCTCGCCACATCGCGTAATGTCACTCTGTTATCGGTCATAAGGCCGCGCTGCCTGTAGTAAATATCTGTGAAATGAGGTTATGGAGAACTGTCTGAACGAAAATATTGTGGAAAAAATGTTGAAAGTCAGTTCCCGTTTCACCGCGTTTTGTATTGTGCAAAACTGATACTCACGCTATAATGTTACCGGTCACATTTTGAAAAAGCAAGTGTTTTGGTTAAATTTGCCCAAAATTCGTTATGAATCGACTATCAAAACTCTACGAAGCTTACATTTTCGACCTCGACGGCACCGTTTACCTCGGTGATGCATTCTTGCCAACGGCACAAGAAACGCTGCAGCAGTTGCGTGCGCTGGGCAAACGGACCGTTTTTCTATCCAATAATCCAACACGAACACGCGAAGCATATGCCGATAAATTGACACGACTTGGCTTGCCTTCATCACCTGAAGATGTGATAAACTCATCCTTTGTGATGGTGCAATTCCTGAATAAGCGCATGCCGGGCGCCACGTTACATGTCGTCGGTGAACAATCGTTGATCGATGAATTGGAACGCGGCGGTTTCACGATCAGCGACAAAGCTGATGCGATCGATGCTGTGATTGCCAGTTTTGATCGCACCTTTGATTACTGGAAACTACAAGTTGCATTTGATGCGATTCGAGCCGGTGCGCGCTTTTTCGCCACCAATGCAGATCGCTATTGTCCGGCCCCGGGTGGTGGGGAACCGGATGCAGCGGCGATGATCGCCGCGATTGAGGCGTGTACCCATACGACCGTCGAGGCGGTTGTCGGGAAACCCTCACACTTCATGGCGGAAGCGATTTTGGGTGTGGTTGGCGTTTCGGCCGAAAACTGTCTCATGACCGGTGACCGCTGGGAAACCGATGTCAAGATGGGTCTCGACGCCGGGATGGACGCCGCCTTGACTCTCACCGGTGCGACGGCCCGTACCGATTTGGACCATGCTACGGTGACGCCGACCTACGTGATCGAACAACTCGGTGATCTATTGCCTGAGTAGCATAAGCCGCAAGAACCATGTCTAAACCATTCCTTCTCGGCATCGATCAAGGCACAAGCGGTAGTCGCGCATTGATCATCGATCACGACGGCCAGATTCATGGTTACGCCCATGTGCCGTTGGAACGCCTCTATCCGCAACCGGATCGCGTCGAGCAAGATCCCATTGCAGTTGCTGAAGGGGTCGCGCTGGCGATGACGATGGCGCTTGCAGACGCCGGGGCTCAACCGGACGGGATCGCAGCCTGTGGTATTGCCTGCCAGCGCAACAGTGATTTTGTGTGGGATGCGCGGACAGGTTTGCCGCTGGCGAATACGATTACTTGGCAGGATTTGCGCACGCTGCCCTTGCTGGACGAGATCGAAACATTGCCATTTTCGGCCGAAATGCGCAATCGTCTTGGTTATCCCGTTGCACCCTACATGTCGTCACTCCATCTTGCGTGGCGTATGCGGCACGAGGAAGTGGTTCGTGCGGCTGCGCAAGCCGGCACCTTGCGTGTCGGACAGTCAGCCCTGTGGCTGATACAGCGATTAGGCCAAGCGAACGCGTATGCGATGGATCGATCGTTGACACAGGCGATGGGTTTATTCGACATTCGTGCTGACGCGTATTGGCCGGAATGGCTGGACTGGATCGGATTATCAGCCGAAATACTTCCCCAACCACAATCGACCATTTTCGACTACGGCTCGATCTGCGTCAATGGCGCGAACGGGAGCGTGGCTTCTGTGCCTGTACTGGCGATGATCGGTGACCAACAAGCGGCGCTCTTCGGGCAGGGGTGTCGCCAACCCGGCGCAATGGAGAGTACACACGGAACAGCATCGTATGTGAAGATGTTCGCCGGCGCGCATCAGCCATCGGCCGAAACAGTCGATGTCCTCTGCGCGTGGGATATTGGCGACGGTCTGACATATTGTCTCGAAGCCCAGACGACTGTGACTGGGGCAGCGATTCGCTGGATGCGCGACGAACTCGGTCTCTTTGCCACGTATGATGAGATTGAGACGTTGGCCGAATCTGTGCCAGATAGCGGCACAGTCATGTTTGTTCCCGCATTTACCGGTCTGAATGTCCCGTACAACGATCGTCACACCCGTGCGGCGCTATTTGGCATGACGCTGGGCACACGGCGCGGTCACATTATGCGCGCTTTTCTCAACGCACTTGGTCAGCAGATGCGGGCAATCATGGACACGATGCAAGCCAGTACCGGCTTGTCAAATGACGAATTGCTCGTTGGCGGTGGCGTATCGGCCAGCGATCTCGCCTGTCAGATTCAGGCAGATTTGACTGGATTGCGCGTGCGTCGGCCTGTGTTTCGTGAGACGACGGCATATGCGGCGGCCTTGTTGGCAGGGCTCGGAGCAGGCATGTGGGATTCGGCCGAATCGTTGCCACCCATCCCCGGAGAGTCAGACATCTTTGTGCCCCAACTCGCACCTGAGCAACGGATGGCCCAATTTGAACGCTGGCAAGAAGCGGTTGCACTGACGCGGCGCTGGCGCATTTAATAACCAGGGACCAAGCAACACGATGAAATTTGGCGTCTGTTATTATCCCGAACATTGGCCGGAATCGCGCTGGTTGATCGACGTGCAGTTGATGCGCGAGGCTGGTATCGACATTGTCCGCATTGGCGAATTTGCGTGGTCGAAAATGGAGCCGCAGTATGATGTCTACGATTGGGAATGGCTCGACCGCGCCATTGACGTACTCGGTCGCGCAGGACTGCAAGTCGTGCTGGGCACCCCGACGGCAACGCCACCTGTCTGGCTTTCGCGTGCCCATCCCGACATTTTGCGCGTCGATGCGGACGAATTGCAGCGCGATCACGGTACGCGCCGTCACTACTGTCCTAACAGCACTACGTATCGCGCGTACAGTCGCCGAATTGTGCGTGCCATGGCCGAACGCTACGGGACGCATCCGCATGTCATCGGTTGGCAAATCGACAATGAATTTGGCGGCGGCAAGACGGCCCGTTGTTACTGTCCCAACTGCGTTACGGCATTCTCAGCATGGTTGGCTGCGCGGTACAAATCGATCGAGACACTCAACGAGGCATGGGGTGCGGTATTTTGGTCGCAATCGTATGCCGGCTTTGACGAGATTCGGCCGCCGCACGCGGGCGTGAATTACAAGAATCCGAGTCAGGTGCTCGATTTCTATCGTTTTTCGGCCGAATCGTATGTGGCCTACCAGCAAGAACAAATCGACATCTTGCGCGATCTGGCCCCAAACCATTTCATTACACACAACTTCATGGGTTTGTATCGCGATCTCGATCAGCATGCACTGGCCAAAGCCCTCGATTTTGCGACTTGGGATGCGTACCCGACCGGTTTTCCGGAGCGCTGGCGCAATTTCCTCTATGCACCCGATGCTGATTTCAGCCGGAACGATCCGGTCTACGCCTACGATGTCGGCGAGCCGGTCATGATCAATATGGCGCATGCGCTAACACGTGGACTCAAGCAACAGCCATTCTGGATCATGGAACAGCAATGCGGTCACATCAATTGGGCAGGACTCAATCCACAAGCACGACGTGGAACAGTGCGTTTGTGGACGTGGCAATCAGTCGCCGCAGGTGCTGATGTCATAGTCTTTTTTCGCTGGCGCAGCACCTTGTTTGCTCACGAACAGTATCATTCGGGTTTGTTGCGTCATGATGGCTCAACCGATGTCGGTTACGCGGATTTGCTGGCCATGCAGGCGGAACGCAGATTGTTTGACGTTGTTACGTCTGAGCCACATTCGGCCGAAATTGCGCTCTTGTTTGACTGGGACGATTTGTGGGCACTTGAATTGCAGCCACATCGCACAGGTTTTGATCTCATGCGGCATTTGTTCGTCTACTACCGGGCACTCGAGCGAATGGGCGTACCTGTCGATCTCGTCTCCTATCGCAATGATTTGTCGCGGTACAAAATGCTCATAGCGCCAACTCTGCACGTTGCGGATGCGCTAAAGATAGCTGCGGTTACTGACGCTGTGGAGCAGGGTGCGACACTGCTGCTCGGCGTGCGCTCGGGCTTCAAGACGCCAAGCAATCTCGTCACCGATCAACCCTTGCCTGGTGCATTGAGCGATTTGGCCGGTGTAATGATCGTGACGTGGGAATCGCTGCCACCTGGCGTGGAATGGGCCGTGACCTCTCCAATTGCCGGCTTGTCCGGCGCAGCATCGTACTGGATGGAGCGGATTCGGCCGAAGAACGACACGGAGATTCTCGCCACTTATCTCGATCTCCCGAAACCGGACAACGCTGCCTTGACATGCCGATCACTGGGTGCCGGGTCGGTACTCTATCTTGGCTGGTATCCGACGCATGAGCAGGCGACGTCATTGTTGCAGGCGCTGATGCAGGAGAAGGGAATTCGGCCGATTGCTGAATTACCTGAGGGTGTCCACGCATCGCGTCGTGGGCAACAGCTCATCCTGCTTAACTTTACCGACAGCCACCACACTGTCAAGGTCGGCAAAGATCAGATTGTTATTGCACCACGCGATGTTCGAGTTATCAGTGCACCAGTCTAGCGAAATCCGGTGCTTTCGTGCTGTGCTCCGCTGCACCCAATGATTTAGCTAATAAAAGTTAGCTTAAGTATAAACACTGATTTCTCCCCTCTGCGGATGAGACAACTGCGAAAGCGTCTCCAATACAATGCGCGGGTTTGACAGCACATGAAGGCGTGATTATCATTCTCTGCAATGACCAAGCGGCGTCTCTTTGGCATTTCGTTGGCTGCGGCCTCCATTCTCCTTGTATTTTTTATCCTGACGGATTTGTCGTCGTTCTTGCGCGGTCCAGCGCCGGATACGCCCGTATGGTACTGGCCATACCGCTGGCGTGGTGTTGGGCGTGCCTGGTTGCTCGGATTGACAGTTCTCGGCTATTTGCTGTTAAGTTTTTGGTGGCTCTGGCTAAAAACAGACAGTAAATGGGTAGTGGCCGGCGCACTAAGCGGCTTGGTTGCGCTGGCAGTAGTTTTTCAAGTGAGTGTCGTCCACATTGATCGCGGTGACGCTTCGGCCGAATTGATTGACCGCGCCCTGGCCAATAACAGCAGCGGCTACTTCTCCACAGCGTTGTCGATCGATGACATGGGCGCTGCGCTGCGCGATTATCCCGCGTTGATGGCGCGGTTTGAATCTGATCACGCCCGTACTCATCCTCCCGGCTTGATCGTACTCAATTGGCTGACGCTGCGTGGGTTTGAGCGTTCTGACGCGATTAGTGGTTGGCTGGCCGACTGGATTCGGCCGAATCGATGTGCCGATTACTGGTTATATGACCAGCCGGACGCCGTTCCCGCTGCACTTGGCGTGTGGACATGGCTGCCCGTTCTTGCTGCTGCTCTTTGTGTCGTGCCCGCTTACCTGCTGGCGCAGCGCTTGACAGTGGGCACGGCTAAACTCGCTACTGTTTTTGTCGCCGCCATCCCTGCCCTGCTTATCTTTGCACCTGCACCTGATCAGCTTTTTGCATTATTAGTTTTGTTAAGTGTTTTATTACTACACGAAGGATTGCGACGTAAAAGTGTATGGGGCTTTTTTCTCAGCGGACTACTACTATCATTGAACACATTTCTCAGCATCGGCAACGCCATTCTCATAGTGCCCGCACTGCTTTATGCCCTGCTGGAATGGCACAGCAGCGGACAGCGCTGGGCACGTCACCAGACAGGCTGGGCAGTGGCATTTGCATCAGGTGCGGCGGCTGTTTGGCTTGTCTATTGGGTTGGATATGGCGTCGCGCCATGGGCCATTGTGCAGAGCGGGATGGCGCAGCACGTCGTTTTGGTCAATCAATTCCGGTCCTACACGACATGGCTGGGCTACAACTGGATCGATCTGCTGGTTTTTGCCGGATTGCCGGTCATAGTCGGTTTCCTGATCGCCGCTGTCCACGCCGTATCGCGTCGGCGTGGTAGAACCATGACTGCCAATGGGCGTTTGGCGCTGGCGTTGCTCATTTTTCTCGTCATTTTAAGCTTGAGCGGCACGACGCGTGGCGAAACGGGGCGACTGTGGCTCTTCTTTATGCCGCTGCTGGCCATCACGGCCGGCAATTGGTTTGAGACGCTCTGGAGGCAACCACGTCCGCAACTGGGACTGATCGCGCTGCAACTCGCGTTTGCGGTGGCGATTGGGCTGGCATGGCGTCCCATGGTGGCGCAAATCGTGGAGGCGCAGGCACCAGTTATTACAGCCGCTGCAACACCACAAACATCTTTGGGGACAACATTCGACGAACAAATTACATTGCTCGGCTTCGATTTGCCGACTTCGGCCGATCCCGATTCGCCACTGCCTGTGACACTCTACTGGTCGGCCGAAACACAAGTTGATCGCCCCTACACCATCTTTGTGCATCTGGCCGATGCGGACACTGTTGGGCCGCCCATCGCGCAGGACGACGGCATCGCCGTCAACGGCACGTGGCCACCAACATGCTGGCAAGACGACGCCATTGTCATTGACGAACACGTCATCGACGTGCCGCCGAGTATCACAGACGGCGAATACGCCATTCGCGTCGGCCTTTATGATGCACGCGATAATACGCGGTTGCTGTTAGCAGACGGCTCTGACTTTGTCGAGCTGGGGATGGTCACAATCGGCCGATAGCACTGATGGCAATCTCATCAGCCGCCTAGAGCTTACCGCTAACCGGTATTTTTGAGTCCAGATGCAATGCCGTTAATCGTGATAAACGCTGCACGCAGCAACGCCTGCGCCTCGTCGCTTTCCAAATCATCAAGCGCGCGCAAACGGCGCAACAAATCGATCTGAATAAAGTTTAGCGGATCGACATATGGGTTGCGCAGACGAATGGCGCGGCGCAGCGTCGGCGCATTACTTAGCAACTCATTTTGACCCGTTATGCGTAAAATCCAGCGCACCGTACGCTCAAATTCGGCCGAAATGTCACCGTAAATCATCTCGCGCACCCGCTCGTCCTCTACCAGATTGGCATAGTGACGCGCAATACCCATGTCCGCCTTGCCCAACGACACCTGCGCATTGTCAATCGCTGTCTGGAAAAACGGCCAGTCACGGTACATTTCGCTGAGCAATGTCAACCGGGCTTCATCCGTAGCAAATTGCGCCAGCGCCGTGCCCAACCCATACCAACCGGGCAGCACATGGCGGCTTTGCATCCAACTAAAAACCCACGGAATAGCGCGCAAACTGCGGAAAAACGCGCGATTGGGTGAGCGGCGTGCCGGGCGTGAACCGATGCGCAACTGGCTGATTTCCTGAATCGGTGTCGCCTGATTCCAATATTGCAGCAGTTCCGGCGTGTCATAAACGAGATGACGATAGGCACGGAACGATGCATTGGCCAATTCGTCCATTGCGGCACGCCAGGAATCGGTAACGACATCGGCGCGGCCAGGTGCGCCGGAAAGCAAAACGGCGTTGACGACCTGCTCTAAATGACGCCGCGCAATTGGGGCCTGACTGTAGCGTTCGCTGATCACCTCGCCCTGCTCCGTGATGCGAATACGCCCGGCGATGGAATCGGCCGGTTGTGCCAGAATTGCTTCGTTGGCTGGACCGCCACCCCGTGCAATAGTGCCACCACGCCCGTGAAACAGTGTCAATACGACACTATGAGCGCGACAAACAGCAGCCAGTCGTTCCTGCGCCTGATACAGCTCCCACTGCGCGGCGAGATAACCGGCATCTTTGTTGCTGTCAGAGTAGCCGATCATGATCATTTGCTGCTGATTCAGGCGGGCAAGATGCCGGGCGTAAATTGGATGGGTGAATAGAGCAGCCATTATATCGGCCGATGCATCGAGATCGGCACGTGTCTCGAACAGTGGCGCGATAGCGAGTCCGGCACGGTCATCATCGATGCACAGACCGACCCATTTTGCCAGCAACAGTGGCGTGAGCATATCGTCCACGCCGCGCGTCATGCTGATGATGTATGGGCCAATGATGTCGGGGCCGTAGAGCGTAACAGCACGGTTGAGCAGTTGGAAAAGCGCCACCGTTTCGGCCGATTCGTCACTCAGCCCTTCCAATCGGGTCAAATCGGGATTATCGCGCTGCAACAAATCGGTGAGCAAGGCTGTGCGTTCGGCCGAATTGAGCGCCACATAATCGTCGTGAATCCCCAGCTTTGCCAACAATTCAGCCAATACGGCGCTGTTGAACTCGCTCTCCTGACGAATGTCGAGCCGTGCCGCGTGCAAACCAAACACATCGAGCTGGCGACGAACCGGCGAGAGATTGACCTCGCTGATAACATCGAGACCGCCTTTGAGCAGACTGGTATCCATTTGGGAAACTGCTTCATTGAGGATGGCAGCGGTGTTAATGCGCGGCAAATCATCGTCGCTGACCTGTCCCAGCAGGCGTGCGACCATATTATCGGCCGATGCACGGCCCAGATCATCAGCCAACAGGGCGGCACGGAGACGATACGGTTCATTGGGATAGCGATCACGAATGTAGCGCAAGTGCACGGGATCACGCCGTTCCGCCTGCTCAAGCGCCTTGAGCAGGGCGTCATCGACCTCTGTCAATCGTGGTGACATCGTCAGCAACCGATTGAGCCGAATCGCCGCGGCACGGTGCTTTTCAACCGCCAGACCGCGATGCAAACGCAATGTTTCGGCCGTCACTGCGGCCGTCACAAAAGGATTGCCGTCCCTGTCGCCACCGATCCATGAGCCAAACGTCAGGAAGCGACGCGGCGGCTCCAGACCGGGATAGTATTCGGCCAAAGCGTGTGCCATTGCTTCATAGATCTGTGGAATAACTTCCCACAATGTCTGATCGACGAAGTATAAACCCGTACGCACCTCATCGGTGACGGTCGGCTTGCGTGTGCGGCTGAATTCTGTCACCCACAATGCCGTCACTTCGGCGCGAATTTGCTCGCGATTAGCCTCCAGTTCGGCCGGTAACAAGCCTTGCAACTCACGGTCGTACAATGCCTGTCCGATGCGCTGCAATTTCGACAGGTTACTGCGGCGCTTGGCCTCGGTCGGATGAGCCGTAAAAACCAGTTCGATTTGTAGGCGTTGCAACAAGTTCGCCATGTCACGCTCATCGACGCCCATGCGCCATAGTGTGGCCACGGCATCGGCGATCGATTCTTTACGCGGCGCAGGATAGGCGTCGCGCTCTCGCTGGCGCAAGATGCGAATGCGATGATGTTCCTCAGCGAGATTGACCAGTGCGAAATAGGTGGTGAAGGCGCGGGCAATCAATTCGGCCGATGCTGCATCCAATTGCGCGACACGGTCCATCACCGCGTCGTCGATAGCCGGATCATGGTCGATGCGTCGCACTTTGGTCAGCGCGCGCAGCCGTTCTTCCATCTCGTAGATGTCAATACCGGCTTGTTTGCGGATTACGCGACCGAGTACGTCGCCGAGCAGATGAATGTCGTCGCTGAGTTGTTGGTTTGAAGTTGGATCAGACATACAAATATTGATTTAGTGTTTGGATAGTTGGTTACCAGTTCGATTCTGATAATAGGCTATTTCGGCCGAAAAGACATCACCTCGATCCAATCCGCACCCGTATCAGTTAGCAAGCGCGAAGAGGTTTCCTGCGAATAGATGCCCATGCGAATGGTGTGGTCGGCTGCGGGCAGGTCGGAGGGCAATGGAATGGTGTAACTGTCGGTGATGATGTCACCGGTCTGCCAGCGGTTGACCGGCGTCAGACCGTCGTTGGGTTCGCGGTCAATTTGCGCCACAATCGCGCCTTGTGCATCGACCACGTGGAGAAATACGTGCAGGCGCTTGTCGAGTGGCTGCACGCTTTCCCAGTAAATAGTCAATTCAGGCATTTCGGCCGAAATGTCCCAATCAAATCCGCTAAATCGGATTGATTCACCGAACACAGTGTCGCGGGGATGCTGCGGCGTAGCTTCTGCCATGTACGGCCAGGCAATGGTGTAAATACCGGCTTCCGGTCGGCCGACAATGGTATGCGACTCCGTTGTGAATAGTTGAAGTTGGTTCGTTACACCGGGCGCAGCGGTAATGCCGTTGTGCCAATCGGGGAAAATTGCCATGTAATCGACACCTAACGTGTGCATGAGCCTGAATTCGGCCGAAGCGACATCGGCGTCTGCCAGCACCGGCCACATTTCCGGCGTTACCAACCCCAGCAAATCGACAATCTCGCGTTCTGACAAGAAACCAATTGCGCCAATGTCGTCTACCGCAATGACGGCATCAGCCGGTGTATTCGTCGCCAGCCATTCCCCCATCCGTGCGTCGATGTCACGGATTTCGCGCACATTATAACCGAGCATACCTGACCAATACGACAGTCGATACACACCGGAAACCAGCACCAATCCCAGCGCAACGCCCCACCCCAACGCGCGCAGGCGCTGTGGCAACCGCGCTATCAGCCAGCGTGCGCCAAACACAGCGGCGATCATTTGCAACGGGATCAGCGGCATCGTATAGCGTCCGTGGTGCCAGACGACTTCAACCAGCGCCGGCACTGCCAGTAACAGGACAAGCAGCCACAAAACGATAATACGGCTGCGCCGCCACAACGGGACGAGGCCAATCAAGGCGAGAATGGACGCGATAATATTGTCCTGCCAATGCAATGCGGCCATGCCGCGCAGTGTATCAAAGCTGTATAGAGCACTGCCGCCCGTTTTAGCGTAAAAGGTATTGGGCAGCGGTTTGCCAGTTACGCTCAAGCTGAAAATCGTGTATGGCAGCGCCACAAGGCCGTAAATCAGCACAGCGACGATGAGATTGCGGACTGTGATGGGTTTTTCGGCCGAATTCTGCGGCCAACGCATACTAACCAAACCATCCGCCACAACCAGCGCAAACAGCAAATGCCCTTCCGGTCGCAACTGCCCGGCTAGCGCAAACAGCAGTGCTGCCCATGCCGTCAAGCCACCGCGTGCATAAACCCACAACGCTGCCAGCGAACATGCTGCAAATGCGGTCACTTCCATTCCCGACAAGCCCGCCCACAGCAGCCGCCCTGCCAGCGATGTACCCAACGCTGCAAGCAACGCTGCGAACAAATCCCCGCCCGTCAGTGTCAACGTCAGCCGGTAGGTCAAATAAACGGTGAGCAGCAAAAAACAGGCACTGAGCAACATGGCCGGACCGACAAACTGATCGCTAAACCATCCTACCGGCGTTAGTAAAATGGTCCATAAGGGCGCGGTTGAACCGGGAGTCGGCCGATTGGCGATATAGCTAAACCCGTTGCCGTTACCCAAATTACGTGCAAATTGAAAATGGATCCACGCATCATCGAGGGGCACACCGAGTTCACCATTTGTAAATTGCAGCACCCGCTGCAAACTGCTTGCCAGTAGCACAACCGTCAGCAGCAGTACCAGCCAGATACCCCACCGGCGCATAAACAAATCAAAACGTGAACGCTGCACTTCGCTAAACATTTCTCGCACAATAATGCGGCGATTGTAACAAACTAACGCAGCCCCACCCACCTGTGCCCAAACAGCGTCAACCCCACGCTCACCCAACCATATTTTGCACCAGTTTGCTTGGCGTGCGTTGCCTTCCGTATAATCCGAGACATAGTGACCTCCGCCAGCTTTGCTGCCTAGGCACGTATGACCCAAAGTTAAATGTATCAGACGCAGGAGGTTATTGATGAATCAGGTCTCAGAACAAGGTAATGAAGGAACACCCTGGCCAAAAAACATTGCAGCCATTACATTATTTGTCGATGAGTTGGAAATAACGAAGCAATTCTACCGGGAGATTTTCGAGTTACGTGTCGTATTCGAGGATGACAATTCAGTCGTTTTCAAGATCGGAACCACACTCATTAACCTGTTGCGGTCAACTGAGGCCAGAGAACTGATAGAGCCCGCAACAGTTGCCAAGCATGATGACGGATCACGCTTTGTTTTTACAATCGAAGTAGATGACGTCGATGAGATGTGCACCAAACTGACTACGCGCGGCGTATCGCTGCTGAATGGGCCAATGGATCGGCCATGGGGTGTGCGAACTGCTAGCTTCGTCGATCCCGGCGGCCATATTTGGGAGATAGCGAAGTAGCTGCACGCAGCTATTGCCCTGGCTAGTATGCAGCGTTTAAACTGGCTCGCCATACCGCTCATTTTGCTTTTCTTCTGGCTCGCTGTCAGCAGCATGGTAGATGACAGCCCGACCATGGACGAGCAAAACCATATTGCGCGTGGCATTGCTCTGCTGCGCACCGGTGATCCACGTCTCAGTCTGGAACACCCACCTCTAGTCAACACGCTGAGCGCCCTGCCGTTGCTGACAATGCCTGACCTGCGTCTGCCGACCGATCAGCCCAGTTGGTCATTGCCGGACGGCTGGTATGAATTCGCTCGGCTCTTCCTATGGGATTACAATGCTGATAGAGTCCTGCAGATCGTGTTTCTCGCGCGATTACCGATTGTCTTCATAACGCTTGCGCTTGGCATAATTGGCTATCGATTTGCCCGTGAAATGTGGGGATCTGGACTTGGCACAGATAAGCCAATGGAAACGGACGCAAAAAATACTGTAGGAATCGTAGCCGGATTACTGGCACTTTTTCTTTTGCTCTTCGATCCCAACATTCTCGCCCATGGACGCTACAGCACAACTGATGTCGGAGGTACAACGTTTTTACTGTTGGCAATCTACTTGCTCTGGCGCATGTGGCAAATCGATAGTTGGGCGTGGCGCAAGGTGATCGCGGCCGCTTTGGGGTTGGGATTGGCATTTAGTGCGAAGCTGTCGATTCTCACGTTTGCACCAATCATGGCAGTGGTTGCGATGCTGCCACTCTATCCGGAAGCGTGGTCAGGACGTGCCGCTTGGCGACGATTAGCACAACTAATCACCGCTGGAGCCATGTCAATTCTGGTTGTGTGGGCGCTTTTCGCTTTTCAGTGGGGACCATTTGCCTTTGAGTCAGAAGTTTTTTCCAGCTTGAGCCAGAGTTCTGGCCCAATGCCCACCTTTTGGGCTGGTGTTGAACGCATTTTCTTGACATCCGAAGGTGGACGGATGAGCTTTTTGGCTGGACAGTTCTCCGATGACGGTTTCCGCATCTACTTTCCGGTTGCTTTTGCAGTTAAAATGCCACTGGCCATTCTAGTTTTGATTGTAATTTCTGTATTTACCCTAATGGCTATACGAAAAACACGACGGCGTGCATTATTTTTACTCATTCCGGGACTGCTCTATTTCACACTGAGCATGTGGAGTGGCCTAAACATTGGCTTTCGCCACCTACTGCCCATGCTGCCACTACTTTACGTTTTGATTGGTGGCCTGGCATTAGTCATCACGCCGCATCAGTCGGTGCAGCATCAAACCGCACGCTATGCTGTCATTGGGCTGTGCGGCTGGCTGCTCCTGACAACGATGTGGATTTACCCGCATTTTGTTAGCACATTTAATCTCCTTGCAGGTGGATCGCGTAATGGCTACAAAATTCTGATCGATAGCAATGTCGATTGGGGACAGGATTTGCTGCGGTTGAAGCACTGGATGGACGAAAACGAGGTTGCGTCGGTCAAGCTATCGTATTTCGGTTCGGCCGATCCCCAGGCTCTTGGCATCACCTACGAGCCATTGCCAGGAGACCCCCTACACCGCGATTTATGGTGGGCTGTGCCGTTTAATCGTACCGATCCAGAGCCGGGCATATATGCTATCAGCGTACACAATTTGCAGGAAATGCCACTGCGGCCAGAAGAGAAAACCGTCTATGCCTGGTTCCGGGCACGCGAGCCTGATGAGTGGATCGGCAATTCGATTGCCATTTATGAGGTTCCCTGATGCCAACTGCTGACAATTCGACCGAAACCCGTGTCGATCTGCGCTCTTTGTGGGCATCGGTAGCCGTGCTGCTGGGTGCAGCATTGTTGCGCCTTGTGTTGCTACACGAAGTTCCGCCGGGATTGTCACAGGATGAAGTGCTCAATGCCGACATTGTTGAATTCATTCGCGGCGGACGGCTAGAACTGTTTTTCCGTGAAGGATTCGGCCATGAACCGTTGTTTCACTACCTCGACGTGCCGTTGCAACTATTGCTCGGCGACAATGTCTTGTCAATACGGCTACCTGCTGTCTTTCTGGGCTTAATCGCCATCGCTCTGACTTTGGCGTGGGCGCGACGCGAATTTGGCAGCATTGCCGCCTTGACCGCCGGCATCAGCCTGGCGCTCAGTTGGTGGCCGATTGTGTTCAGTCGTGTGGGCATTCGGCCGATTTTCCTCCCCGTCATGCTACTACTTATGGCGTGGAACTGGCCTAAGCGCCCGTGGCTCGCCGGCCTCTTACTCGGCCTCTCGCTCTACACCTACACACCCGCTGTGACCATGCTCGCACTACCGCTGCTGATGATCCTCTACATGCTCGTCAAGCGGCGCAGCCCATCCGAAATCCGCAATCCAAAACCCGAAATTACCATCCTCCTCATCGCCCTGCTCGTTTATTTGCCGCTCTTTCTCACCCTGCGCGCCGATCCGACACTACTCGAGCGCGGCAACCAGCTCAGCGGACCGATAGCAGCATTCATCAGCGGTGATTGGCATCCGCTGTGGCAAACGACGTCGGCGACGCTGGGCGTGTTCAGCTTTACGGGCGATCCGCGCTGGACCTATTCGCTGCCGAGGTGGTCGCTGTTTGATCCGCTGACAGCGCTGCTGTTTTATGGCGGTCTGGTCGTGGCGATTGTGCGTATCGGCCGATACAAGTACGCCTTCATCCTCGCCTGGCTGTTGTGCGGCCTCCTGCCAAGCATGATTACGCCGGACGCACCTAGCACCATTCGCATGATCGCGGCGTTGCCGATCGTCTACCTCTTGCCCGGACTGGCGGTGAATTGGGCGTGGCATTTCGGCCGAAAACGGGCAGCGATCCATGAAAAACGTAGATTTTTTACAGTCGGTTTTGTGATTATCGCCATTGTGCTTGTGTCTCTCAATCTCGCCCTGACTGTTCGCAACGGGTTTGTGCGCTGGCCGCAGACATTTGAGGCGCGCGAGAAATATCAGACAATGTATGCGGAGATGGCAACCTATCTGGCGGCGCACCCTGACGCAACGCCGGTGATCAACACCGGTTTTTTCTACCCGATTGACGACGACAGTGTGCGACGCAATCTGGGGAGCGATCCTGATGCACGTTGGACGCAAGCCGGTCAAGCAATGGTTCTGCCGGATGGCAATGCAGTCTGGTTGGTACCGGAAGCTGCACCGGTCGATCCAACGCTTGCAGCTCTGCTTGAACTGCATGAGCCGCTGTACCGCAGCCTGGATAAGCCCGGTTTTGCCGTCTACGCGTTACCGGAGAGCGTGCCGACTGATTTTTCGGCCGAAGTGCACACCTATGGCGGCGCTATCACGCTTCTCGGTTATCACATTGTCCCGACGGACGATAGGGCGGCACTGACGCTCTTGTCACTGTGGCGTGCCGAAAAGGCGTTGCCGGACGATTTGAAGCTGTTCGTGCATCTGGTTTCGGCCGAAAACGACATCCTGAGCCAGTATGATGGACTCGATGCTATCCCAGACACATTACAAGCGGGTGATCTCATCGTACAACGGCATTCCCTGCCGGAGATAATCACGGCGAGCGATGCGGCAGCACTTCACATCGGTGTCTATACGGCCACGAATGGGCAGCGTCTGACAATCGGCTTACCGTCAAGCGACACCGTCATTTTGCCTCTGCCACCCGGCACAAACTGAATTAGCTAGACTGGGGACAAAGGAAACTATGAGAACGTCAGGAAACAGTGGCCTAATCGCCATCTAGAATTCCGGACAATCGGTATAATTTTGTCGAATTCACGACTAGCTAATCATACGATTTGAATCGCATGTTCCAGGAGGAACACTATGAGTACAAGTAATGTCGGCCATCCGGGCCGAACATGGATAATCATTTTAAGCATTGCGATGGCGTTCGCCCTTCTGTTGGGAGGTGTCGGCGGATTGTCAGCGCAGGAAGACAACGGCAGTGAGCCAACACCGGAATCGCTACCCATCACATTGCCGACGCAGGGTGACACGACACCTACTGAAGAGCCGACTGCCCCGGACACGTCGTCTGCCCCCGACCAAACAGCGGAACCGGAAGCCACCACAGAGCCGACGGCGACAGCAGAGCCCTCAGTTACACCGGAAGCAGACGCAGGTGAGGACAGTGACGACCTGACACCAGATGAAATCCAGGCTGCCGATCTGTCGCAATCGAGCAAATCGGCCGAAATCAGCGAAGCAGCACCAGGTGATACAGTCGGTTACACGCTTATCATTTCCAATACCGGTGTCAATACTGCGTCTGATGTTTTCCTTACAGACCCGTTACCAACCGGCATCGACTACATTTCAGGCACATTGTCACTCGCAACAACTGGCCTTGTGAGCGGCTCAGTTTATGGCTTCACCGACAATGTACTCACATTTGAAGCACAACACATTGGCTCATTCGGCTCAGCGACACTGACTTTTGATGTATTGGTGGACGAGATGCTGACTGACGGAACCATGATAACGAATGTGGCGACGATCTCTGACACCAGCAGCATGGTCATGGTCGATGCCACATTTACCGTGGTAGTCGAGCCAGAAACAACGGACAGCGTTGTCTTTTTGCCTGCCGTCTACAAACCATTGTCTGCACCGACATTGAATCCGATCGGCCGACCCAACTCGAACAATCAATGGCTCGTTTCATGGCAGTACAGTGGTGGCGATGGCGTAACCTTCACGGTACAAGAGTCGCAGGACATGTTCTTTGGCAACCCCACTGAGACGACCGTTACGGCAACATCTCTCAATGTGTCACACCCATTGACGGCAGACAATGTGTACTACTATCGCGTCCGCACCAATTCCGGTTCGCTAAGTAGCGGCTGGTCAAATGTCCACTCAGTCGTCACCGGCTACCGCGACAATTTCACGATTCCCCGGGATTGGGGCATGCGACGCACGACAAATCTCGAAGAAGTCAGCATGTTCTATGAGAATAACGACTGGCTCATCATCCAGACACAGGACAAATGGGATTGGGGCATTTTTAGTCCCCTCAAGCAGGCACCTTCACTCCCGTATGCTGTAGAATACAGGAGTCAGGCAGCCAATCTGGGTAATCTTTTGTCGCATGGCGCTGTTTTTGCTGCTGACTGGAACGGTGAAGCCTGTCCCGATTACAGCTCCGAAGTGGGATTGTATCAGCACACCAATTGTTTCAATCAATTCTACAATATGAACATCATCAACCAGAGCATATTTGACTACGTCCACATGAAACTCGTTGTTGAGAATGTCGGACAGTTGGTGTGGTGCTTTGGTGATCCCGGCTGCACGCAAAGCCCGATGAAGCGGTTGAGCGAGAATTATGGCAACGCCGTCGTCGACGAAAAGCAGCTCACCTCGCTGGCTGCCGATGGTTGGAATGTCTACCGATATGAAGTCCGCGATTCGGGCATCACGTCTTATGTGAATGGCGTGTATGTCACCCAAACGCCGGTCGGTTCGTGGAATGACGAACCGTACTTCGGCTTGTTTGTATCGACGGACGAGTACAATAACTCGGCATGGCGCATAGACTATATGCAGGTGACACCACTAGATAATTAAGTCGCAATCCGCTGTAATCGGCCGAAAGGCATGGTTGTCGTCTGGAAAATTGTTGTGGCAGGGTACAGTACCCTGCCACATTTGCTTGACGCGGTATGAGTGAACGTGCGCGTGACTTAGCAGCAATTGGCTTGCTCGTTGTAGTAACTGTAATAACGCTGATCTGGTTTGATCGACCATTGATACGTGGTGACGGCGTCGCCTATCTGGCGTGGATCGACACGCTGGTGCTCGATCAGGACATCGATTTCAGCAATCAACTGGAAAAACTCGCGCCTGTCAATAGCTATCAAATAGCCTGGAATGCTGAAACGGAAAAGCCGGTCAACATTTTTCCGTTTGGTGTTGCCATTTTTCAAGGCCCATTTTATGCTGCCGGGCATGCGTTTGCCCAAAACGGTATCTGGAATGCGAACCCTGACTATTTTTACGCTATGCAGGGCGTATCACAGGCATACAGCTTGTGGATGATGATCGGAGCCAATGTACTTGCCGTAGGCACAATACTCATCGGCTGGTGGGTGGCGCGACAGTTCGTCGGCCGATATTCTGCCGTACTCCTCGCCTGGGGTGTCTATATGGGCACACCCCTCATTTATTACGCGTCTATCTCGCCACTCAACTCGCATAATCCTGGTGCGTTCGCTGCAACCGCCTTTATCGCCCTGCTTCTCTGGTGTGAAGGCACGCTGCAGCACAGCAACGATGGCAGGCAAACGCATGGCTGGCAGTGGATTCTCCTCGGCATAGCCGGCGGACTGATGATCGTGACACGCTGGCAGTTGCTGATCATTGTCATCCTGGGCTTTGGCTTGCTGTCGTGGCGCAAACAATGGCGTGGCATTGCTATCGCGGCTGTGACAACGACCATTGTCATGCTGCCGTTGCCAATTGTTTGGAATGAATTATATGGTAGTCCGTTCGTTGTGCCGTTTGATGCGGCAACGGGCGGATCGTTTTTCGGCCGACCGGTCAACAGTTGGCTGGTGCTGCGCGAAACTGTGCGCCACAGCCCCATCGTGCTGTTCAGTGTAGTGGGAGTATGGTTCCTTTGGCAGCGTAGCCGTGCCTGGGCAATTTACGCGACAACTGCGATTCTGCTTGAAGCCGTTGTCAACGGCAGCACGCTTGATTGGTGGGGTGGCGAAACCTACGGAATGCGCCGTATGTCAGAACTTTACCCATTTTTTCTTTTGACGGCAGCAGCATTATTTAGCTACACGCCTGTCAGAACATGGTGGCGGAATAACTGGAAACTTGTCACGCGCGGCGCGTTTGCGCTTATTTTGGTCTATACTGCCGTTTACTTCACAGCATTTATCGACTTCACATGGACCAATCAACTTGGCGTATTCATCGAATCACCGGAGATTATGCTGCGCCATTTTTGGTCGCAACCCAATAGATGGCAGGTACTGCGCGAGGTGATGGCCGCACATGTTGGACCGGTAGCTTGGGGTATGCCGGGCCCGTAAAGCCAGAGTTCACAAGTCTCTCTGGCTCGACTTCTCAGTTCAGATCATTACAAGACAGCTTATTGAATCACCTGGAACGAACGTCCATTTGATTCTGCAAGAGTTACCTGGTTAGAAAGTTGGAGTGCTAAACACTCGTAGCAAACGATCAACTTACCCAGCCGCCTACCAGAGCAACGCCAACAGCGACGAGTACCCCAATAAACAAGGCGGAAGCCCAACCAATGAAGAATTTCTCTTTCGGCTCGTTGTCAAGCAATGTCTTGATATGCCTGCTGGCTAAATGAGCTGTGACGGCCGCAAACAGCATCACACCCATATGAAACCAGTAAATGACGTCGGATGTACCTTCGAGGATATTGAGAATGAGCAAGAGCAAGCCAATCGCTACATTGAAATCAAGCAAACCGCTGAATACGGTGTAGAGATAGCGATCGAACGGCCGATATCTGGGGTTAAGTGCCCAAGCAAGCAAGTAACGCAATACCAGGACAACCCAGACAACGACAACCAGCCAACGAATGCCACTGTGCAAACCAATCAAGAAATCCATACTTTAACTCCTCTGTTCCTGTGTTCCTGCTTTGTTATGATTCGGCGTCATTTTCGGCCGAATCCAACGCTGGATATTCTACCTTAGCCCGACTCACGGCGCGACCATCAACTGCAATGACGGTAAAAACGATTTCTTTGCCCATGGGTACTACGTCGCCGACTTGCGGTGGCCTTCCCAACAAAGTCACGATCAAACCACCAATCGTATCGACTTCGGGCAATGACTCTTCTTTCCCTAAATACACATTTTCCAGCAATTCGGCCAGCAAGTAATCTCCGGACATTTCCGCCACACCCGGCTTGATCACGACATAGGGCTCATTTTCAACATCGAACTCGTCGCGCACCTCACCGACAACTTCTTCCACCAAATCTTCCAGCGTTACCAATCCGGCCATGCCGCCAAACTCATCGAGTACCATCGCCAGATGCAGGCGATCGCTTTTGAAACGCAACAACATCTCTTCGGCCGAAAAATCTTCGGGGACAATCGGCACTTCCGGGCGCATCAAAATCGTAACTGGAACCGGCTCGCCTGATTCCACATGCTGCCGCATCAAATCCTTGAGATAGAGCGTACCGACAACATGATCGAGATCGTGCTCGTACACCGGCAACCGACTGTGCCGGCTCTCAACGACCAGGTTAACCAGCTCGTCGTAAGCGATATCCGTCGGTACGGCTTGAATCTTGCGCCGAGGCGTCATCAACTGGCCAACCGTGCGCTCGCTAAAGTCAAAAATGCGCCGGATCATCGCTTCAGCTTCTTCAGCAATCAGCCCACCTTCAGTGCTTTCGCTGACGAGCTGCTCAATTTCTTCGGCCGAATAGAGGCGGGAGTGACCCCCGGCAGGCGGAATGCGGAAAATACGCAGCAGTAACGTGCCTATGCTGTTGAGAAACCGTATCGGCCAGTCGAATACCTTCTGCAAAATGCGCATGCCCGGATCGAGGCGCAGTACCAATTCATTGGCATTCGTCAATGCCATTGACTTCGGCACCATTTCACCAATCACGACGTGGAGATACGTCAAGACACCGAGTGAAATCAAATAACCCAACGTATGCACAAGCTCATCTGACAATTCGACATTGAAGACCTGCGCAAGGTACGGTTCAAGAAAATGAGAAATGCGTGGCTCACCATACATCGCCAGGGCTAACGTCACAACTGTGATACCAAGCTGTGCTGTGGCAAGATAACTATTTTGCTTTTCCGAGCTTTCCAATATACCTTGAACATGGCCTGCGTTGGTGTCGCCGTCGGCAGCAAGCCGCTCCATGCGACTTGCCCTGGCACCGAGAATGGCAAATTCGGCCGAAACAAAAAACCCATTGATCAGCACGAGAACAATGATAACGATCAACGGCAGCCACAACGCCGTCCACAACGGCTCACTGACTTCGCTTGCCAAAAACAGGCTGGATATCAGCGGGAGAAGATTACTCATCTTCAACCTCCCACTCACTCGTTTTCGGCAATTGATACCCTTCCGACATCATCAATGAGACTTCAGCGACGCCAATATCCTCAACTTTCTCAACCTGAATCAGGCGTCCGTTGACATTGATTTCATCCCCTTCCACGGGCTGCCGACCCAACACGCTGATAATCAGCCCACCTAAGGTATCGGCGCTGTCATCAGGCAAATCCAGTTCGAGATATTCGTTGACATCAGCCAGCAGCAAATCGCCGCGCAAATGCAAGCGTCCATCGTGATCAAGCGACACCAATGGCGCTTCGTCATCGTACTCATCTTGCAACTCACCAAAAATCTCTTCGATCAAATCTTCCAGCGTAATCATGCCGGCTGTGCCACCGTATTCATCGAAGACAATGGCGACATATTGCCGCTCGTGATTGAGGCGCTGCCAAACATCGACAACCGGCATTGCCTCCGGCACGAAGATAACTTTGCGCAAAATCGACGCCATATCGTTGCGCCCTTCAACATAGCGACGAAATACGTCTTTTATGTGTACAAAGCCAACGATGTTGTCAATGTCGTCTTTGTAAACAGGCAGACGCGTATACCCTTCAGCCAGCGACAAATCGATGATCTCCCGCATGGGGCTATCGTATTCGGCCGAAATCATGCGCGTTCGATGCACCATAACCTGTCGTGCGGTCAGGTCATAGAGTCGAAACGCGTTGCGCAGCATCTGCCGTTCTTCGTCATCAAGCAGTCCGCCTTCGTGACTATCGGCAACCAGAATTTCGATCTCTTCGGCCGAATGAAACTGCCCGTGCTCAGCAACCCCATTTTGACCCATGAGACGCAAGATCAACCGCCCGCTACCGTTAAACACCCAGATTAGCGGCCGGAAAATGACCATCGAGATACGCACCGGCAACACGACCACCAATGCTACCCGCTCTGGATATTCAACGGCAACAGATTTAGGGAAAAGCTCGCCGAAAATGACCTGTAAAAATGTAAATCCCAGCAATACAATCGTTGCCGCCACCGACACAGTCAGTTCCGGCCCCAGACCGACGTAGCTCAGCAACGGCTGCAACAACGGCGCAACCGTACTAGTGCCATACGCGCCAATCACAATCGAGGAAATCGTAATACCCAATTGGCACGCGGCAACGTATCGATCAAGCAAAACCTTGTCTTCGAGAATGGGCAACAATTGACGTGCCATACGGTCACCACTGCCCGCCATCTGGCGCAAACGCGTGCGCCGCGACGAAACCGTAGCGAATTCACCGGCTACGTACAGAGCGTTTATGAAGATCAGGGTTGCGACGACAACAGGAATCGCCAGCAGGAGGTTCATTGCCAGTCAAACAGACCCCGGCTGTCATCAGTTAAACGATGCTGCTCAAAATCAGCGCTACGCGAAGTAAACATGGCTGTGGAACAGGCAAACGGTATTCTCAGTTGGTTTGGCAACGAAGGGTGAGGCTCGCTATCAGGAAGATCGGCGTCAAGCATTGTGGCAATCACCGGCTCTGCACCTCCAACCGGTTATGGCACGCTAGCATATCTTGAACTTGTGGATTCATGAATTGGATTGTGTTCACTTTATCATCAGGTAGTGCTGGACTGGATTATAGAACAGAGCAAGCGTTTAATCAAACGGGATCGACCGGTATTGCCGACCGGAACTCCGGTATAATCAACGATATGATCACACCTGATGCACCTATTCAACTAGCACAACACCTGGCCTCACGTTTTGCCGAACGTGCACCAGAAGCCAACCGATTGGGACAGCTATCGGCCGAAGACATATCCGATTTGCAGCATTCCGGATACCTCGGACTGACAGTCGAGCAACAATACGGAGGCAGTGGCCTCAGCCTGTACGACACAATCGCCGCCCACCTCGAATTGGCGCAAGGCAGCCCGTCAACCGCCCTGGTCGCCGCCATGCAACTGCAAATCTTCGGCCACGAGCGCGAAATGCGTACGTGGCATCCGGAACAATACGCGCATTTGTCGCGTGCCGCTGTCGGTGGCGCATTGTTCAACGCCGCCGCAAGTGAACCAGCTCTCGGCAGTCCGTCGCGCGGCCAACTTTATCAGACAACGGCGACACCGACAGGCGATGGCTTCCGCATCAACGGACACAAAAATTGGGTAACCGGCGGTGAATTTCTAACGCATCTGCTGGTCCGTGCTGATTTGAACGGCGAGGCGGCAACATTTCTGGTCGAAAAAGGTACGTTGGGCGTGCGCTGGGAATACACCTGGCACAACGCACTCAGTTTGCGCGCCAGCGACAGCCACGATGTCTATTTTGAAAACGTGCTGGTACCCGCAGAAAATCTGATCGCCGTCCACACAGGCGAGAGTAGAGTGCCTAACATCTGGTTCCCGATGGTGCTTTGTGCTGTTTATCTCGGCGCAGCGACGGCAGCACGCAACACGTTGATTCGCTATGCTCATGAGCGTGTGCCGACTGCCCTTGGTCGGCCGATTGCCACCCTGCCTAAAATACAACGACAAATCGGTGAAATTGACCTGGCGTTACAGGCTGCGCGAGCCCTTTTGTTTGAAGTCGCTGCCGAATGGACAGGCGACAATGACAAACGAGCAGCTTATTTCCCGCGTGTCGCCGCAGCCAAGACATTGGTGACGGAAACGGCAAACAGTGTGACCGACAAAGCACTGCGTGTGGCCGGTGGCATCAGTTTGACCGATGCGCTGCCGCTGGAGCAATACTTTCGCGATGTGCGCGCCGGTTTGATGCAGCCACCGTCGGGCGATGCGGCGTTAGAAATTATCGGCCGAGCTGCTCTCGATTTGTAGCCACACTGACTTGAGCCTGCCGCAGCCGAAACCCGGCAAGCTCAAGCAAAGCAATACAAACGATTATGATCGGCCGAAAGCCTGCCGCAGCTGATCGCGCAGTGTGGGTTGCCCGATTACCTGCAATTCATAGCGGACACGCTGAGCCGGTTTGTTGATCGTAACCAGTCGACTCAGATCAATCGGCGTCGCAATCAAAACCATATCGCACGGCGTATTATTGATCGTCTCTTCCAGGTCACGTATCTGTGCATCGCCGTATCCCATTGCCGGCAGCACCGCTCCGGTCGTCGGATATTTAGCATACGTCGCAGCAATCGACCCGACTGCATACGGATGCGGATCGACGATTTCCGCTGCATCGCAGTACTGCGCCGCCATGACACCAGCACCATATGCCATTTCGCCGTGTGTCAACGTCGGCCCATCCTCGACGACCAGTACGCGCTTACCGCGAATAGCGTCGGCATCTTCAACAAAAACCGGTGATGCCGCCTTGATCAACGTCGCTGTAGGATTCACTCGGCGTACATTGCGCTGCACGGTAACGACGTTTGCATGATCGGCTGTGTCCACTTTGTTGATCACGACCACATCGGCCATTCGCAGATTGGTTTCGCCCGGATGATAGCTAACTTCGTTACCGGGACGATGCGGATCGACGAGCACAATGTGCAAATCGGGCTTGACGAACGGAACGTCGTTATTGCCGCCATCCCAAATGATGATGTCGGCTTCTTTTTCTGCCTCGCGCAAAATCGCTTCGTAATCCACGCCCGCATAAATCACTGCGCCCATTGCCACGTACGGCTCGTATTCCTCACGCTCCTCAATGGTGCATTTGTGACGATCCATATCGGCAAATGAAGCAAACCGCTGTACACGTTGCGCGGCCAAATCACCGTACGGCATCGGATGGCGGATAGCAATGATGTGCCTGTAACCCAATTCCTGCAAAATGCGCACAACTTCACGCGATGTCTGGCTTTTGCCCACGCCGGTGCGGACCGCGCAAACGGCGACAACTGGTTTTGTGGACGTCAGCATCGTGTGCTGTGGGCTGATCAACCGATAATCTGCTCCGGCAGCCAACACCAGCGATGCCAGATGCATGACGTATTCGTGCGACACGTCGGAGTAGGAAAACGTAACTTCATCGACGTTGCGTGAGCGAATCAGTTCGGCCAGGCGCGATTCAGGCAAAATCGGCAAGCCGTCAGGATATAAATCACCTGACAGTTCCGGCGGATACTGACGCCCGTCGATGTTGGGGATCTGCGTCGCCGTGAAGCCGACAACTTCGTAGGCATCGTTGTGACGAAACACCGTGTTGAAATCATGGAAGTCGCGACCGGCAGCGCCGGCAATGATAACTCGTCTGGGTTTGTTGCTAGACATGTGTACCTCAAAGTGTGCTGTGTGTTAAAGATAGGCTGCAAAGGTATCGAATTGTGTCCATTTTGGCAAGCTGCGTCAGCAACGACTTTTCGACAGATTCGCAAAGAATGGAAGTGGGAACGCACTGAGTGCCTTTCTTGTCCTGGAGTTGCTTCGTCTCTGTAACTTTGCAGTTTTGCAGTTGAGGCAGCGCTTAATCTGATTAGAGGCTGTTTACGTTTATGCTATAATGCGCCGTCACAAATAACAGTGATACGAGGCATTTATCATGACATTTACGCGTGCTCATTATGAAGAAACGGCTGATGTGATACGGAGTAAGACTGATCTTCGGCCGAAAGTTGCTCTCGTGCTTGGCTCTGGCCTCAGTGGCCTGGCCGATAGTGTGACAGATGCTGTCAGCATTCCTTACGAGGAGTTGCCGCATTGGCCGACAGCGACTGTACACGGACATGCGGGGCGGCTGGTAATCGGCCGAATTGAAGACCAACCGGTTCTGGTGATGCAAGGCCGCGCACACTTTTATGAAGGCTACAGTATGGCCGAAATCACCCTGCCTGTGCGTGTTTTCCACGTTTTCGGCATCGAGACCCTGATTTTGACCAACGCGGCCGGCGGCATCAATCAGAAGTTTAAGCCGGGCGACTTGATGCTGATCACTGATCACATCGGATTAGTTGAAATGACCGGCATCAATCCGTTGCTGGGTCCCAACGACGACAGCATTGGTCCGCGCTTTCCCGATATGACACATCCTTATGATAGCGAGTTGTGCGCATTGGCACATGCTATTGCCGCTGATCTCAATTATTCACTACACGAAGGAACTTACCTGCATCTGAGCGGCCCGGCATTTGAAACACCGGCTGAGATTCGCTTTTTCCACATGATGGGCGCTGATGCAGTTGGCATGTCAACTGTCCCGTCGGTGATGGTGGCGCGGCACGCCGGCATGAGGGTGCTGGGCATTTCATCAATCACCAATGTACATACGTTATCCCCATCGGCCGAAACGGAAACCAACCATGAGGAAGTGCTGGAAATCGGCCGAATGATTGTGCCACGCCTCACCGCTCTGCTGCGGGGCATTCTGCGCCAAATCTAGCCGCGCGTCTACGCCTGTATTCGTCAGGTTATGGAACAACTCTACGTTTTCCTGATCAAAAATGACGTCTGGATTTACTTCCTGTGTGGTCTCGGCGCATTGTGGTATGGCTACGAGTTTATCCGTGGCGCAGGATCATTGCAGCGGGCACAATTCAGCCTGGAACGCGAACGAGCCACACGACGGCGCAACGGCTCATTCCTGTTTCTGCTCTTTTTTGTTGTGGTCGCTGCGTTCGTCACATTTGTCGATGTGCGCATTCAACCCACTTTGCCCGACGAATTGCTCAATCCACCGACGCCAACGCCACGCCCCTTTGTCACACCGTTTGTCGAAAACGCTGCGCCGACACCGACGCGACGTGCATTGCCGACACCGACATCAATCCTGGCACCAACCGCCACCCTACGCACCCCGCTCACACCAACACCAACTGAAGCAAGCACCAACAGCAATGTCGTCATTCTGGATGTTGAACCGCTGCGGGAGGGATGCGATACGGGCGTTGACATCGTCCAGCCCCGGAGCGGCAGTACGATTTCAGGCGGTGTGTCGGTCTTTGGTTCGGCCGATTCGACCAGTTTTCGATCCTACGTATTGGAGATCAACGGACCGGAAACCGGGGGAGAATGGACACCGATCACACCGGTCGCCATCACACAGGCAGTTCCCAACGGTTTCCTGGGCAGCGCCAATCTGGAGGATTGGGAAACAGGCGTCTACCAGATACGCCTGAGCGTCATTGCCGGCAACAATGTGCAAACCGGGCAGTGCACCATCCAGATCGGACTGAATAACGACTCGTAGGTTGGCTTATAATGCTGCGAGTTCGTAAAAACTGAGCAGCGTATTGCCGTACGTGCGTTTGTCGAATTGGTGCAGCCGTTGCAGTTCTAAGAACTCATCCTCTTTCGGGTCAATCTGCACTACAACGATGCCGTCAGACTGCAGCAACTCATCCGCGTGCCGGTCTACAATTAGCAGTGCATCGACCCACATGCGTTTGTACTGTGGGGGCGCAATAAAGATCACATCAAACAGTTTTTTCGTCTGTTGCAGATAGTCAAACGCATCCATGCGCAATACCGCAGCGTTGTCTGCCAAACGGGTTGCCGCCAGGTTGGCATGAATGGTTTGAATCGCTGCCCGCGCCGTGTCGAGAAAAATGACCTCACGCGCACCGCGACTGAGCGCTTCAATGCCGACCTGCCCTGTGCCGCCGAACAAGTCGAGCCAGACTGCGTCGAGTACGTATGCCTGCCCCAGAATATTGAACAGATTTTCCTTGACGCGATCCATGATCGGTCTGGTTGTGTCACCCGGCACTGTTTTGAGCCGAATTCCCCTTGCTTTTCCACTGACTACACGAATATTAGACATGATCTGGATGAACGGTCAGTCGATTGTGATCGTGCGCAATTGATAATAATCGGTTTGATCAGTGCTAACCGGCAAGCGCCCCGTTTCCGGCTGCCACAAGCCTACAATGAGCCGATAGTCGCCTGGCGGAATTGTCTGGGGTATTGTCAGACGATGCCGATCACGCACATATTCATCGGCCGACCAACGCTCTGTCGGGAAATCGCCCGGATTGAGCTTATCCGATTGAGCAGTCACATTGTCATCGGGTCGCAGCACATGCACAAATACCCGATAATTGTCTGCCAGTGGCTGCATGGCCTTCCAGTATAACGTCAAATCAAGCGTATCGCCCGGTTCAACAGGTCCAGTCGGCATGTCAACGCCAATCAACGCGATTTGGTCGCCAAAGTTGACCGCCAGGTCTTGCTGTGCACCGGCAACGGTGAAACCGGTCGAATTGGCGTGCAGCAGATCGAGTGGTTCAAGGACAACGACCAATGAAATCGTCAAAACGGCAACGAGACCGACATTCCGCCAGGCGATACCGCGTTCAAACGGGACAGATTGGGGGTAAGTTTCGGCCGAATCCTCCCTACCCACCTTACTCTTTTGCAATCGCCACCCCGCCCACAGCAGCGCCAACAACGACAGCCCCGCCACTATCCACCCCGCCTGACGCGGCAGCGTCGTGCCAAAACGCACATCGACGATATGCCGGCCTGCATCCACCGGCACGACGATGAATCCTTCCGGTGTGCCCAGTTCATAATCGACCGGTTCACCGTCGATCAGCACCTCCCAGCCGGGAAACGCAAAAATGTACAATCGCAGCGCAAACGGCACCGGCGTATCGACAGTGAAGCGCGTATGCAGCAGCGACACAATCTCGCTCTCCACCGATGCCTCTTCAGGAATCGTAAAGATATTCAGGTGGTCAATGACACCGTCGTTCCAGAAATAGCCGGCGAGAACATGCGGTTCCTCGCGTGGCACGACCTCTACTGTAGACGGCACAAAATCGGCCGTCGATGTCGTTCCCAGCCAGCGCCCGGTCAATTCGATATTCAGACCATCCACCGGCTCTGTGCCGCCAAACGGCTGCCACGGACGCACCTGGCTGAGCGGCAGTGCAACGAGCAGTGTCGCGCCGACAAAGACCGGCGCAACCCACAGTTTGACTCGGTCCGCTAGCCAGGAGTGCGTCAGCAATGCATCCGTCGCTACGCCGGACAATACGGCCAGCATGGCAGCGGCTGCACCGAGCAAGCGCCACGGAAACTGCAGGAACGGCAAGAGCGGCACAGCTTGCCACACGATGTTTGATACGGGGAGCATGAGAAAAATGAGGACGGCCAATGCGCTGACAAAAAAGGCCGTGTGCTGCCAATGGCGTACTTTTCGGCCGAACCACAACACAACACCGACGCCACCTAACACCCACTGTACAACACCGAGATTGTAGTTGTAGAGCGGCTCAGACGCGCCCCAATCAAGCCTGCGTGACGGTTCCAGCAGGTCACGTACAGTCAGGAAATGGTTGCGAAAATCGTAGTGGCTGCCCTCTCCGACCAGCGTTGACAGATTGACGGCATCGCGTTCCAGTCCCAGTGGTAGCCAGAAAAACGCTGCCAGGCCGACACCCAGGACAAAAGCCAGCAGCCCATATCGGCCGAATTGTCGCCGCAGTTCAGATGCTGTTTGCCACGTGACAATTTGCCATGCAAACCAACCAAACAGCAACCCTCCAAACACCATCGCCATTAAATTATGGGTCAGAACAGTAGCAGCCAATCCGAAGGTAATGGCCAGCCAGGATGCGGCCGAACCACTGCGCCGAAAGCGGTCAAATGCCCACAATGTCAGCGCAAATACGGCAAAGCTAAATGTTTCGGGCATGACACCGCGCGCATGGGGATCGATGTATTGTAAGTACGGCGCGTAGACGAAAATAGCCGCAGCTACGTAGCCTCCCGGTCGCCCCCAGTTGTCGCGCACAAAACCGTACATGCCCAGCGCCGCACCAATCAAACCGACAATAAACATCGCTTTGACACCGAAGACCGGATCAAACAGCCATGTCATCGGCAGCGCCAGATAATAAGTCAACGGCGCGTAATAATTAAAAATCGGATAGCCAAAACCGTAGTAGAAGTTAGGTGCCCAACGGGGATAAAATGAACCGTCCAAGACGAGGCGGGACAATTCGGCGAGACGAAACACGTGTAATTCGGCGTCAGTGCCTTGCGGCAGACTGGTTCGGCCGATAAACGGCCACAACGCCACGCCACAAATCAACAGGACGACGAGAAACCCGGCATCAAATCGCTTTAACTGCCCACGCATAAATCAATCTACGCAACAAAAAGTGACAGTGTATGACTGTCACTCCTTAATTTTCCACAGCAAAAAAACCGTGAAACGCGACTATAACACGTTTCACGGTCGATTGTGAACTGAAGCTGAACGCCTGGTTAACGCTTACACTACGCAGACGTGAATAACTGCACTGTACAACAGTACCCGGCTTCCGGGGAGCACATCAGCTGATAACGTCTGCAAATTGGTCAGGATGATCGACGACGACAACGCCGGCAGCGGTGAGCGCTTCCATTTTGCTTTCGGCCGTACCGACATTGCCTTCGACAATGGCACCGGCATGACCCATGCGGCGACCGGGCGGCGCAGTGCGCCCGGCGATGAAGGCGTAAACCGGTTTGGTCACATGCTCTTTGATGTACGCTGCCGCCAACTCTTCGGCATTGCCACCTATCTCACCCATCAAAACGATCTGTTCAGTTTCGTCATCAGCCTGAAACAGGCGCAAACAATCGATGAAATCAGTGCCTTGAATCGGATCGCCTCCGATACCGACACAGGTTGACTGGCCGACGCCTTTGTGTGTCAATGCGCCAATCACTTCGTAGGTCAATGTCCCACTTTTTGAAACGATGCCGACTGAGCCGGGCATGACGACATTGCCGGGAATGATGCCCAGTTTGGCTTGTTCGGGTGTAATCAAGCCGGGGCAATTGGGGCCGATAAGGCGTGTGTTCGTGCTGTCGAGATACGCGCGAACCTTGACCATTTCCAGGACGGGAATGTATTCGGTGAGGCAAACGACAAGCGCGATACCGGCATCGGCCGATTCGAGAATGGCGTCCGGTGCAAACCGTGGCGGCACAAACGCCACCGCAGCATTGGCACCCGTTTGCTCTACCGCTTCACGTACCGTCGCAAAAATCGGCACCTGATCGTCGAATTTCTGGCCGCCTTTGCGCGGGTTGGTCCCTGCTACGATAGACGTCCCATAAGCCATCATTTGACGAGTGTGAAACGACCCTTCACGTCCCGTAATACCCTGGACAACGACTCGTGTGTTTTTGTCTGCTAAGATACTCATTGATTACACTCCCCTACCTTTGGCCGCTGCAATCGCTTTTTGGGCTGCTTCCGACAACGTTACCGCCGTTGTCATGTTCTGGTCAGCGAGAATTGCACGGCCTTCAGTCGCATTGGTACCGGCGAGTCGCACGACAAAGGGAACTTTGGTATCTACCTGATCCAGGGCAGCGATAATGCCACGCGCCACTTCATCACCACGCGTGATACCGCCAAAAATGTTGATCAACACCGCTTCCACGTTTTTGTCACTCAAAATCAAGCGCAATGCTGCCGTGACCTGTTCAGCTTTTGCGCCGCCGCCGATGTCGAGGAAATTGGCCGGCGAACCGCCGAACAACTTGATCACATCCATCGACGTCATCGCCAACCCGGCACCGTTGACCATGCAACCGATATTGCCGTCGAGCTGGATGAAATTGATGCCGTGCTTGCGTGCTTCGCGTTCTGATGCCGTCTCTGCATCGGCCTCGCGCAGTTCGGCGAGTTCGGGATGGCGCGCGAGTCCGTTGTCGTCAATCGTCATTTTGCCGTCAACCGCCATCAAATTGCCGTCGCCGTCGATGATCAGTGGGTTGATCTCGGTCAATGACGCGTCGTTGCTGATGAAGCAGTCGTATAGATTCGTCACGACGTTGTGGAACTGGCCCCACAACTCTTGGGGCAATGCCATGCGCGACGCAATATAAGTCGAGTGAAAGGTACGCACGCCAATTTGTGGATTGATGTGGACTTTGATGATTTTTTCCGGCGTTTCTTCAGCCACGGCTTCGATGTCCATGCCACCCGCCGCTGACGCCATAATCATCGGCCGACGAGCAGCCCGATCGAGCAGAATTGCCAGATAAATTTCATCTTGAATGACGACGCCGGGATCAACGAGGACTTTGTGAACGGTGAAGCCTTTGATATCGAGGCCCAAAATGTCGCGGGCACGGGCCTCAGCTTCATCGGGATTGTGGGCCAGCTTGACGCCGCCTGCCTTACCGCGACCGCCGGTCAATACCTGCGCCTTGACGACAACGGTACCACCGCCGAGACGCTCGGCAATAGTGCGAGCCTCTTCCGGCGTATAGGCCAATTCGCCGGCTGGTACGGGAATGCCGTGCTGCCCGAATAACCGTTTTGCATGATATTCGATGAGATTCACAAACGCTCTCCTTGAACTTTGGGATAAGTGCTGTCTGGTTGTTCCAGTGTAGTTGAGGCTGATAACAGGCCGGTTACAACCCGTCCGCAACCAACTGCGAAGTATATCACAAGCCGGGAAAATCGAAACGACTTGTATGGATTGCATGGCGGCCGTTCACTCTGGGCAGCTATGGCGATTTGGCGGCTACGCATTCGGCCGAATCCATTCCTTACACACTATACAACCTGCAATTTGTCATGTATACTGACAATAGTGAAGTTGCAATTCGGCGTAGAATCGTGCAATTCAGGAGAATAATCATGAAAAGCCGTATACTGTTTTTTGCAGTGGCAATGACGGTCATTGCTACTATGTACGCATTGGGCGCATCAGCTACTTTGAGTCCTTCATCGGCCGAATCTCAAAGCGCTGCGACCGTGTATTTGCCGGTCGTCCTCAACAACGTTTGCGGTAGTCCCTACATCGACGATTTCAGCGACTCGAACAGCGGATGGCCAATAGAGAATTTCAGTGAGTTTTCGCTGTCCTACTATAACAACGAATATCGCATCTTTTTCGACGAAGTGGATTGGGATGTGGCTGCAACAGCCGGTTTCCGTTGGGAAGATGCACAGCAAGTACAAGTCAAAGGCCGTATTGCTGCCGGCGATGGCGATGTTGGCATTGTTTATGGCATCGCTGATGATTGGTCCACTTTCTACACGTTCGAGGTTCTACCATACTATGATGAATGGTACGTTTTCAGATACACAACTTCAAGTGGATGGACCTTGATCAATTACGGCAGTTCAAGCGCTATCACTTCCGGCAGCAACACGCTTGCACTCACGCGTTCCGGAACCAATGTGCGTGCATCTGTCAATGGGGTTTTCATAACCAATGTTCCCAATCAGGCAGGCAGGGTTGGCGTTTACGCCTATTCATTCTCAAATAACGCAGATCTCCGCTTCGATGACTTTGTGTTTGTCGCACACAATTGCCCATTACCAGCACAAGCAACAATTCTAAAAGGTGCAAATGCTGTTCCAATGCACGGCAGCGTAGTGGAAAATGGCACCAAGTGGGAAAATCGGTAGACAGATTCGATTGCGGTTGTAAAATCCTTGTGCTCACCCGGAAATCTGGTCACGAGCACAAGGATTGTCATGTCAACTACACCCATTCCGGATTCTCTGCGCCAACGCACTGCGAGCGTTCTTTTTGTCGCGCAGAGCTTTTTTTCAGCCAGCACGATTGCCGCCTTCACGTTATCGCCGATCATTGTCGCTGAATTGAGCGGTACAGAAGCGACAGCCGGCTGGCCTAATACGATTGGGTTGATCGGACGGGCGGCGTTTGCCTATCCTTTCGGCCGAATGCTCGATCAGGTCGGCCGCCGCTTATCACTCTCATTTGGCTACAGCCTCGCCGTCATCGGAGCCGCGATCTCGGCTTTATCCATCTTCAACAACAATTTTATCGGCTTTATATTCGGCGCGATGCTGCTCGGCATGGCGCGTGCCTCCGGTGACCAAAGCCGCTACGTTGCCGCAGAAGTGTACCCCCTCGCCCGCCGCGCCCGTATCATCGGTTTGATTGTCTTTGCCGGAACGATTGGTGCTGTCCTCGGGCCGCGTCTCGTGCCGATTAGCGGTGCCTGGATGGCAGCACGCGGCATCTCTGAATACGTTGGCCCGTTTGTCATCGCCGGATTGCTGACATTTGCCGGCACACTAATTGTTTTCTTGTTACTGCGACCCGATCCCAAAGATATCGGCGAACAGGTCGCCATTGAGGAAGCTGCGCTGCATCCTGAAAGTATTGACAATATTGTTGCTGATCGGCGTCCGCTACGCGAAATTTTCGCCGCGCCAATGGTGCAACTCGCCATTCTGTCGATGACGATCGGCTACTTCGTGATGGCGTTCCTGATGGTGATCACGCCGCTGCACATGAGCCATCACGCACACAATACGACCAACATTTCGAATGTAATCATGCTGCACACATTGGGCATGTTTGGCCTCGCACCGTTGACGGGATGGCTGATTGATCGCATCGGCCGAATTGCCGTCATCCTCTCCGGCAGTGGCATCCTCATTGCATCTTGCATCCTCGCGCCGCTCTCGCTGCGCGTGCCGGTGCTCGGACTGGCGCTGTTTTTGCTCGGTCTGGGCTGGAATTTCTGCTATGTTGCCGGATCTTCGCTGCTGCTCAACGCTCTGGCAGCGCACGAACGCGGTCGGGCACAGGGAGCCAGCGAAGCGATTGTGGCAGTTGGTGCGGGATCGGCCAGCCTTTCGGTCGGCATCGTCTTTGCCGGTACGGGTTATCTAGGGGTCAGCGTCGTCGGGCTGGTCGCATCAGTTTTGATGATTGCAGCGACGTTGTGGCTAGTCAGCCGTGACCGCAAACTGGCACAGGCTACGGCTGCCGCCTGAACGACATATCCTGCCTGCGCCAACACAGAGAGAAAGTAAAAAGTGACACCGGGATAGTCTGACTTTTCGCGCTTACGCATCCGCCGTTAACAACCGGCGCAGTTCCGCTTTTTGTACTTTCCCCAACGCATTGCGCGGAAAATCAGACATGAAGACAACGCGGCGCGGGGCTTTGTAATGTACCAGACGTTCGCGACAATAGGCGATGAGTTCATCCTCGGTAATCCTGCTGTTCGGCTGTAAGACGACACATGCTGCGACAGTTTCGCCCCACTCTCGGTCGGGACAACCGACCACGGCACTCGCCGTTACGGCGGGATGGTCAGCCAGAACCAGTTCGACTTCGGGCGGATAAACATTGTATCCACCGGTAATGATCAAATCTTTGGCGCGGCCTTTGAGCGTGTAGTAGCCATCCGGGGCACGCACACCCATGTCGCCGGTACGCAGCCAGCCGTCCGGTGTGAATGCTTCGGCCGATTTTTCCGGTTTGCGCCAATAACCAGGACACACGTTGTCCCCCTTGACCTGCACCGCACCCACTGTGCCGTCCGGCAACTGCTGTTCCATTTCGGGATCGACGATTCGTACCGACACACCTGGCAATGGCAACCCGACCGAACCGACACGCCGTTCACCATGCAGCGGATTGGAGATCAACATGCCGGTTTCCGACATGCCGTACCGTTCCAGCAGCGTGTAGCCGAAGCGATCCTGATACGCCTGAAACACATCGTCCGGTAGCCGGTCGGAGCCGGAGGTCATGAGTCGCATTCGGCCGAAATCGACGTCCCTGCCCTGCGCTACATCGAGCAGTCGTCGGTGCATTGTCGGCACGCCCATAAACACCGAGTATTTGCCGGAAATGAGGCGGTCGATCACATCGTCGCCATCGAATTTGGGCAGCAACACTGCCGTCGCGCCGGCGTTCAATGCCCCATGAAGCGCCACAATCAAGCCATGTACGTGAAAAATCGGCAGCACATGCAATAGCACATCCTGTTCCTGCCAGCCCCACGCTGTGTGCAAACTGTTCAGATTCGCAGTGATGTTGCCATGCGTCAATGTGGCCCCTTTCGGCCGACCGGTCGTACCAGACGTGTAGATCATGAGAGCGATGGTAGCCGGATTGGCGGGGAGTCGGGCATTCGTTGCCGGCCTACCGGCTATCAACGCATCGAATTGGTCGGAAAAAGGGTCGAGGTAAAGAATATGTTGCAGCTCGGCTAGCGTCGGTTGTAGGGGATCGATAGCGCTGCGGTTGGCACTATCAGCAACAAATAGTTTGGCAGCGGCGTCTTCCAGAAAGTAGTGCAGTTCATGTGGTGGATAACCGGGGTTGAGCGGCAAGCTGATCGCGCCGAGACGCATGATCGCCAGGTGCAGGTAGAGAAACGGCAAACATTTCGGCAGTTGCAAAGCGACCCGATCACCTGCTTCGACACCATACGATTGCAACAATGTCATGGTGCGTTGGATAGCCTCTTCCAGTTGTCGGTACGTCACCATGTGCGTTTCGGCCGAATCTGGCGCGACAAATTCGATGGCGGTTTTATGAGCGAGTCGGCTGCAATGGGTGTGAAGGTGGTCGAGGAAAAGCATATCGGTTCTCAAGTACGGCAGATTGCACCGGTTTTGTTGATTTGTGCTGCTATTTTAGCATGGAATAATCCGCACGCGGGAAAGGATTTCACCCCAACCGCTCACGCAATTCACAGCCTCGCCGATGAATTTTGACACGGTGAGATAATCGCGGCATACTCGATCGGTTTGATACAAACTGCTCACCACACCGGAGTCAAAACCTTACCAACTACGCCGGAGTGGGAGTTGAGGACGTATGGCTACTTCAGTAATGAGCACTCGCGAGCCGGTATCGGCCGATTTGCGGCGCAACTTTTTCCATCTTTACGCCGATATCGGCTGGTACGGCGTACTCAGCGGCACATCGCTCGCTTTTGTCGCCATTTATGCGACCCGCATGGGTGCAACCGGCTTCCAGATCGGTCTGCTCAACGCTGCGCCCGCCTTGACCGCGCTGGCCATGTCGCTGCCGGCCGGTCGCTGGCTGGCACATCGGCCGATTGACCGGGCTGTCTTCTGGACATCGGTCGGCCACCGCATTTTCTATTTGCCGTGGGTATTCATTCCCCTGCTGCTCGTACCAAGCCAGCAAATCTGGGCCTTGATAGGGCTGACTTTTATCATGAGTATCCCTGGCGTGGCACTGGCGGTGGGCTTTAATGGCCTGTTCGCAACGGCTGTGCCTGATGAATGGCGCGGTCACGTGGTTGGCGTGCGCAACGCGGTGCTCGCCGCTGCCATGATTATCGTCTCGCTCCTGAGCGGCACTATTCTCAACCGTTGGCCCGATGCCTATCCCTTGATTTTCGCTATCGGTTTCTTTGGTGCGTTGATGAGCAGTGTGCATTTGTACCTGATTCGACCGAATTCGGCCGAACAGCCCACGCACCCGACGGCAAAGAAAACGTGGCACATGGATTGGGGGCATCCGGGTGCACCTCGTCATTGGAGTGGGCTCCGCACGGCAGTGGGTACGCGATTTTTCATCAACGGCAGAACAGTGCGCGAGCGGTTGACGCCAACTATATTGCGCGGCCACTACGGCAAGTCAATGGCGCTGTTGTTCGGCTTTCATTTCACGCAATATTTGGCCATTCCCTTGTTCCCTCTGGTAGTCGTGCGCGTCCTCGACCTGTCCGACCAGACCTATGGACTCGGCAATGTCTTTTTCTATGTTTCTGTACTGATCGGCTCGACACAAATCGCCTCGCTGAGTACCCGCTGGGGCTATCGGCGCACGCTTGCTGTGGGTACAGTCGGCATGTGCTTGTATCCCATCATGGTCGGCCTGTCCCACGATACCACGCTTTATCTCGTCACATCGCTTGTCGGCGGCTTGGTCTGGGCGCTGGTAAGCGGCACTTTGAGCAATTATCTGCTCGACCAGACGCCTTCCCATAACCGCCCACCCTACCTGGCCTGGTACAATCTGATCCTCTATACTGCGGTGCTGGCAGGCTCGTTGCTGGGACCGGAAATCGCCAAAGTGATCGGCCTTACCCAAGCGCTGTTCACCATTGCAGCGCTCCGTCTGGTCGCCGGGCTGTTCTTCTGGCGCTGGGGCTAACAATTGTCGATGCCAAATGGCTGTCGAGTATAATAGGCCGACAAACTTGTCTCCACGCACGGTAAGGTGTGTGACACAACGCGAGGTATTCCCATGACAGTCAATCGCTTCATCGTCATCGTTCTCGATAGCGTCGGCATCGGTGAAACACCGGATGCGGCCAACTATGGCGATGTCGGCAGCCACACGCTGGGCAATACGGCGTGGGCTGTCGGCGGTCTCAGTGTGCCGAATATGGAACGCATGGGACTGGGAAATATCGCCATTCTTGAAGGTGTGCGCCCTCAAACGCAGCCGACCGCTGCCTACGGCAAAATGGCTGAAGTTTCGGCGGGGAAAGATACGACGACGGGACACTGGGAGCTGATGGGGCTGCATCTGCTGCAACCTTTCCCGACGTATCCGAATGGATTTCCGGCGGAAGTGATGGATCGGTTTTCGGCCGAAACCGGACGTGGCTGGCTCGGCAACTACCCCGCTTCAGGCACTGTCATCATCGACGTACTCGGCCCGGAACATATCGCAACCGGCAAATCCATTGTCTACACATCCGGCGACAGCGTCTTCCAAATCGCCGCCCACGAAGAGATTATCCCACTCGAAGAACTGTATGCGATGTGTAGCACGGCACGCGGGATTTTGCGCGGACAGCACGAAGTCAGTCGTGTCATTGCGCGTCCATTCGTCGGCTCACCCGGCAGTTTCACGCGTACCGCCAACCGCCGTGATTATTCCGTCGTGCCGCCGCAGCCCACTTTACTCGATGCCATTAAAGAAGCTAGCCAAATGGTCTATGCCGTCGGCAAAATCGAGGATATCTTTGTCGGTCAGGGCGTCACTGATGCCGTTCACACGGTCAGCAATATGGACGGCGTCGACAAAACGCTGGCGGCGATGCGGGAGCGGCGCGATCGTGGTCTAATTTTTACGAATCTGGTCGATTTCGACGCCAAATTCGGCCATCGCAACAATCCGCAAGGGTACGCCGATGCATTGGCACAGTTCGACACCCGTCTGCCGGAGATCATCGCCGCACTGGCGGAAGACGATATTTTGGTGCTGACGGCCGATCACGGCAACGATCCGACGACGCCCAGCACCGATCATTCACGCGAATATGTACCCGTGCTGCTCTACGGCAAACCGGTCCGTTCGGGGAGCAACATCGGCGTCCGCGAATCGTTTGCCGACCTGGCGGCGACTATCGCAGACGAACTTCAGGTGGGTCCGCCGCCGCAAGGCAGCAGTTTCAGTCACCTGATCGGTGCCGTTTGATCCACTTGTATTTTTATCCGGCTTGAGCCTGTACAACCGGTCACATGTCCCGTTGAGCACACGGGATGATGTGCCAACGGAATAACGTGCTCAGGGCGCTTTTCGCAACCAGGTACCTCCTGAAGCTGATTCAGCATGAATTGAGGGAAATCAGCCCGCGTCAGTTAGGTGCCTGGGCCTTGACCCACATGTCCAACCTTGAGTTGACCTCTTTCCGGTTTATCGTTGAGGCGAGCAGCGCCAATGTCCATTTTAGACTGTTGCTGCGAACCGCTTGGGGTTTCGCTTTCGGCGAGTATCGGCCTGATTCCCGTTACGAAGTATTCAGTTGCAGTTTTGGATGATATATCTTCTGTATTGCGGCCGAGTAGGCTCTTGAAGTCATCCTTTTGGAGATGGCACTGCTGGTTGTAATATCCAATTACCGAGAAGAGTATCTTTACACATAAGTCAAATCGTCTCAAAACTGCATTCTGTACTACTGCAACCGGGATAGTGTTTGTCGCATTGCAACTATATCACGATTGTTCGCATCCATTTTCAATGACAATATGGACAAAGCGTCCTCCAGACAGCGTCGAGCTTTTTTATCAGCGCCAAGCGCCGCATACACATGACCCAGATGCATCGATGTTTTGGCTGTGTATTCGTGATCATTGCCCAGCACAGTTTGTCGAATTTTAAGCGCTCGCTCCAAAATATGCATGGCTTCTTCAAGTTTGCCCCGGTCATGCAGAACGATGCCAAGTCTGTGCAGCGCTTTCGCAATATCGGGGTGTTCGAAATCCAGCATGTCTTCCCAAATAGTGAGCGCTGTCTGCAAATGTGTCTGTGCTTCCTTTGATCGGCCGATGCCGTGCAAAGACACGCCGAGATTGCAGGATGTTTGAGCTACGTAATAACTGTTTTCCTCATATGAGTTTCGATTTATCTCCATAGCGCGGTTGAGAAAATCAAGAGCTTCAGTATATTTACCTTGTTCATTCATCAGCACGCCAATGTTGTTCAGATTTCGAGCAATCTGCGGATGATCGTCTCCGATGGTGCGCCTATCACTTTCAATTGAAAGTTCGTAGTAATAGCGTGCGTTTTCGTAATCTTCCAGTGTGTGCAAAACATACCCCAGATAATTCGCGGCAATTGATGTTTCCGGATGGTCGATGCCAAACTTTTCAAAACGCCATTCGAAGACGCGTTCCAGAAATTGCTTCCCAGCTTCCGGCTCGCCGAGATGATCCAGGACAAGACCAAGATAGCTCATGGTACTAATTGTGTCGATGTGGTTTTCACCCAAGACTCTTGAGCGCATTTCAAGAACAGCTTGCAATACATCGCGAGACTCTACATACCTGCCAACAGCACGCAGAGCATAGCCCAGATTGTTGTGGCTCTGTAAAGTAAGGGGATGCTCATCGCCGAACAATTTTGTGCGCAATTCCAGGGCATTCATGTAGTACTGTAGTGCTGTCTCATAGTCTCCAGAGCGGAAAAATGAAACGCCGAGCGTATCATAGGTCTGTGCAACGGTAGGATGCTCCTTACCAAAGAGTCGCCTCTGGACTTGCAATGCGCGTTGCAACAATTGTCGCGCGTCATCATGGTGAGCCTGTAAATCGATTTGCCAACCCAATGTATAGCAAAGGTCAGCATACCGGTTTGTATTAGTATCGGCCGAATTTTCGATCAAATGCCGTAGATGAGGCAGTAATGCCGTCCTCGGCACAGACTCAGCAGGATCAATTACTTCCAGCAACACAGTTTCTACGCAGTCGCGAGCTGTAGATGCCGCTTCTTGTTCAAGAGACTGTTGCAAGAACGCAGCTACCAAGCCATGCAAGATCAATCCGTCACTTGTCCATGTTGCCAAGCCGAGATCACCAACGCGCTTGAGAGCCTGACTGTGCGTTCGATCACGATCGATCACGTTGTTTGGCAGCACGACATCTTCTCGGCCGATTACCGAGCGCCACAAGACATAGTCAGGAATAGAAACGTTCGGAGCAAAGAATGACGCTTGTTGCAAAATGATGCGTGCTATATTATCGACCGGATTTTTGTGGTTTAGCTGTTCCAGACTCAATGAGAACGTGCGAGCAATGTGTTGATCGTGTGCGGTTGGTGATATGTCACTGTCGACGCCCTGTAATGCAGGATGACCAAGACGGCCACGTGCCTTTAGCCGCTGCAAAAACCGATCTACCGGTATCCTGTCATTTTCCCGTAAATAACATCCGGTGACGTGCAGGGCTAATGGCAACCGATGCAGCGCTTCGACCAAAAGTCTGGCCTCGCGCTCCAGGACGTGCGGTGCAAGGCTCTTTAACAAGCGCACACTATCGGCCGAAGCCAACGTTTGCAAAGCAATCCTCTGCAATCCCAAACTGGGCCACCAGTTCTGGCGGCGACTGGTAATCAGAACACGACATCCACCGGTCACCGGCTTATACTGTCTTACCAACTCGTTACTCTCACAGTTATCGAAGATCAGCAGCCGGGGAATAGGTCGTTTGAGTTGACGTTTGAACCAGACAGCCAGCGTCGGTGTATCCACCGCAGGCTGACCCAATTCGATGGCACATGCCGCCATTTCTTGCTCGATTCCATCCGGATCAGCAAAGTTGATCCAGAAGACACCTCCGGCAAAGAACTGACCATAACGATGCAGAAACTCGTTTGCGGTCTGAGTTTTGCCCATGCCACCCAGGCCGGTGACGACAACAGCCTGCCCAATTTCGGCGTGATTGTCGCTTTGCAATGCCCTTGCGATTTGCCTGAGTTCGTATTCTCGGCCGACAAACAGCGGATTTGGAGCAAAAGGAACACGGGAAAATTCGGGTAATGATGTTATCCGGGGTAAAGATTCTGTAGTCGCAGTCGGCATCTCTGCCCACCGTTCAAACGCCCTTTTCGTCAGTGAATCATTGAGACCCGCCCCATCAACAGATGGCATGGAAACCTGCCAGTGTGCGGCGATCATTTGCCGTAGTTGTTCCGGCTGCTGTCGCAGACGCAATTGTGCTATGGACGGATGCCCGGCAGCGGCAAGCAAAGTATCCGCATCCTCTTCGTTTAGATGCAGAACAGTTGCAATTGCGACAATTTGATCACAACTTTGCGCACGCTTTGACGTTCCAATACGCCAGTTGCGAATCGTGCTGCGATGGATGCGGGTGACACCAAGTGCATTGACGTTGCTCGCCAACTTCATATCGCCCAAGTTGGCCCGTTGCATGAAACGGGACAAAGTTTCTGCCAATTTGGAACGACGTAATGGTTCAACGCTTGACATGATCACTGTGGTCCGGCTAGATGCCTACTGGTCAGGTGCACAGTAGGAGCAGTATTGCACCACGACAAAACTGTTCTGATGTCCTAGAGTACTGATACGTGTGAATCGTCGGGGTGTTGGTACGACCATTCTACCTGATATAGCGGACACTTTCCATATGCTGCCTACGCGGGTACCCCAAAAAGTGACAGATTCCACACGCGTTGAGTCAACATCAAAACACAACAGGAGTAGACAATGAACAGACGAAACCTATTTCTTGCTGCAAGCAGTATGATTGCCGCCGTGCTTCTCATGCTCATCTTGAGTTTGGATACGAATGCGTCGCACAATAGCACGATCGCATTCGGCGCTCAACCCGCTTTTGCTTCCGTACCAACGGCCGGCCTCAGCGATGTCGGTGTATCAGCCTACCTCGATACCGGTCAGACGATTGACCTCGATGACTTGATCGGAACATTTGAGATTATCGAGGACCAAACGGCCGATTACATCATCGGCTCAGTCGCTCTACCGGACTACGAAGACCAGCAAGACGAGACATTTCACGTCCATGCATATGTCTCGACCGATGGCTGGCTGCTGGTGTACTTCATGGATGATACTCCTGTATCCAAAATAATTGACTGGAAAGCATACGTCAATTCAAGTGGTTCTAGCATCACGACTCTGCTGGAATTGGCGATGGTCAAAGTTGCAGGTGATGCCGGAGTCGGCTACGAACAACCAACATACTATGACTTTCGGTATCCCAATGCCACACACATGATGTTTATCGGCGACTTCACAGAGCCGGCAGACTACGATTCATTTCGTATTGAGCTACCATCATCTAACACATATTATGAGTCAAGTTGGGGACTATACAGGCCATATCAATGTTGCTTCGCGACATTCTGGAAAATTGATGGGACTATTGTTATCGGCAGTGAGATCAATACAGGAGATATTGGTTGGGGATCCGTTGATGTCTCCGAAAATCACGAGCATCTGATCGAGATCAATACAACAGGTGGGCTAGCGATTGTATACAAGGAGGGGTAATGCACCGTAAGCAATTATCACTTATTGGGCTAACGGGTCTCTGCTTGATATTAGCGCTTGGCTTCGTTCGTCCAATGTTTGGTCAAACACAGTCAGTGTCCAATATCATCGTCATGGATGCCGATACAGTACGAGAAGAAGGCTCAGTCCCATCATCCGGGCTGCAAATTAAGCTTGACACTGTTCTCGACCGAATTGTACTGCGCTTCGCCAACTCGATGCGCGAACAATCGCTGATAACTATTCCGGTCGTTCTGGATGCAAAACTGGATGCCGTTGAGGATCGTGTCGTACTGCGCTTTGCCAATACGAAACGGCTATCGCCCCTGGAAGATACACCGTCTGCACTGGACGATCTGCTCAACGCGCTGCAAGATCGCATCGTTCTACGCTTTGCCAATGATATGCGACGCGTCGAGTTGATCTATCCGCTTGGGTTACCCCCTATCGATACGGAGCCACCAATCGTAACCGACATTGTTGCGACCGATATTGACAGTGATTCGGCGACGATATTGTGGACCACAAACGAGTACGCAGACTCACGGGTAAACTATGGTACTTCGCCAGGCAGCTATCCCAACACGAAATTCGACTCCGACGTCAAGTTTGCGCATGAGATCTTGCTCAGTGGTTTGGCAGAGGACACGTACTATTATCGGGTGGAGAGCACGGATCGGAGTGGGAATACGGCGGTTTCGGCCGAAAAAACCTTCACGATCACCGCAACAACACCTACACCGACGGCAACGACAACACCAACACCGACCACGACACCGAGTGTAACTCCAACGCCAACTGCAACGCCCGTGCCTGGAAGTAAGGTCTATCTACCAGCCGTTTTGAAATAACCGCTTTATGGTGACAGTCGCTGCAAACAATATGTGCTTGCATTGACTGTCACTTTACCCACTTAATTCGGCAAATAAGGCTTTACTAATCCATAGAGGAATACGCCACCGATTGCAGCGAAGAACGTGACGATAGCAATATAAGCACCTGACCCGATTTGAGCGTAGATCGGGCCCGGGCACGCGCCTGTGATTGCCCAGCCCATACCAAACAGGATGCCACCGAATATGATGCCTTTATGGTAAGGTTTTTCACTGATTATGATTTCTTCGCCCGTGATTGTTTTCGGCCGAAAATATTTGATCAACGCCACCGAAACCATACCTACCGCAATCGCAGACCCGATCACCAAATACATATACGGCTCTTCAAAGCGGAACATTTGTTGAATCCGAAACCATGAAACGACTTCTGATTTCACCAAAGTTGTGCCAAATATGGCACCGAGTGTGAGGATAATCAAACGCTGCATCATGACACACCCCAAAATATCGGCATGAAAATATAGACAACGATTAAGCCACCGACAAAAAAACAAATCGACGCGACCAGACTTGGCCAGCGCAAGTTTGAAATCCCCATAATTGTATGCCCCGACGTACATCCGTTGGCATAACGTGTGCCAAAACCGACGAGCAGACCGCCAATCGTCAGTCGGAACACACCACTCAAACTATAGTAAGCCTCAGGCAAGAATTCGACTGGTGTCGTTGAAAGCACATAGTTACCTATAAATCCCCCGATAACAATGCCCAAAACAAAAATCAGTTGCCAAGACCAGCTACGCCAATCGTAATCACGAAAATATCGTATCTTTGTGCGCGGCATGCACATCGCATTGATGTGGCGGAAACTACTGGAAATACCAAACGTCTTTCCAGTCAGGATCAATAGCAAAGGGACAGTCAGCCCGATCATCGGGCCACTGATATACCACGGCCACGGTTCCATGATCCATTCCATTGGATAATTCCTCACTGTCTATGAAATTGAAAAATGCCAATCTGCGGAAATTGAAAATGATAAATGGAGATGCCAATCGGTTATCGGCATCTCCTCAAAGATAAACGGCTAACTTGCCACTTTACAAACAACACACCCCGTTTCATCGAGCATTTCAAAACCGGCATCTTCCCAAGCTTTCATGCCACCGGTCACATTATAGACTGAGTGGTATCCACTGCGTTTCAGAATGCTGATTGCGGTGCTGGAACGCTTGCCGGTCGCACATGTGACAGCAACGCTTTGATCAGTGCGTATCGCCAGTTTGTCAAGTTGGGGCGGATTGGTCAACTGCTGCACCATGCTCGTATAAGGCATGAAATGCGCGCCATCTATATGGCCTTCGTCCCATTCTTCGCTGTCGCGCACATCGAGTACCTGCAAACCGTTGGTGCTCAGTTTGTGCTTGAGTGTATGGACGTCGATTTGCGGAACTGTCGCCAAAGGCTTGCCCGCTTCCATCCAGGCATCCATACCGCCTTTAAGGAAACCGGTGACTTGCGAATCAAGCGCGATAAAAGCCATGTTGTAGATCGCTCGCTGTGCGTCGGCATCTTTGCCCGTAACCAACACAATAGGTGCATCGTCAGGAACCATCCAACCGACGCGCTGTTCAAACTCGGAACTGGAGAGTTGAACATTGATCGACCCTGCAATATGGCCCGCCCCAAATTCGGCCGAACTGCGGCAATCGACGATGTAATGCCCATCTGCTTGCAACTGAGCCACTTGCTTCGCCGACAACGGCTTGGCTTTCGGTGGCGCAGCAGTCAGCGGACGCTTGCCCTGATTCGTCGCTACAATGTTGAGGATATTGGCCGGCTTAAGCGGCTGGTCATCCTGCATGTAATCGACAAAGTGCTCACGGCTCGGCTGCAACAATGCATCATTGAAGCGCCGCTCATAACCCACGGTAGTGACAACCTTGCCACTCGTGACACGGCCTCAGGTTGACCCGGCCAAATGGCCGGGATACACCTCAACGTAATCGGGCAAACCGAGAAAACGCGGAATCGACACATCGTACAAAACCGGCGCGCCTTCGTCGCCCTCCTGCGCCAGGTCCGGACGCGCCACGTCGCCAACCATCACGAAATCGGCCGTTAGGATAAACCACGGCTCGTCACCACGTGGATAGTCGTAGATCAGCGCATTGATTTGCTCCGGCCGATGGCCCGGCACGTGCACGATTTCGATACCAACGCCGCCCATACGAATCAAGTCGCCATGTTTGACGCGGGTTGCGTCGTACGTGATTTCAGCCAGTTCCGGCAAAATCAGTTCGCCACCTGTCGCTTCGGCGAGCAAACGCGCGCCCGACACGTGGTCGGCATGACTGTGCGAATCGATGATGTAACGAATCTTCGACTCCTTTTCTTCGGCCATGTCAATGTAAGGCTGAATATCCCACAACGGATCAAACACCATACATTCGCCGGTGCGCTGACACCCAACCATATAGGCCGCACAGCCGGTCTCTTCTCGAATTATCGTTTCAAACCACATAACAACCTCCAGAGGTCAAGTTGGTTGGTAAAGTTTGATGGTTTGGCAACTGATTTGCACTATCAAACTATCCAACCATCAAACTAACAAACTATCTCAGCAATCATCGGCCGAAAGGTCTTTCCGGTAACTTATACGCTTCCTTTACCGGCTTCAACGGACGTTTCAACCAGTAAGGGCGACGCAACCCATCGGGACTGTGGTCAACAGCCGATCGCGTCATGGCGACCCATTCACGATAGACTTGCATCGACCGATTGGTATCGACCCAAACATCGCCATATTTCTCACCATCTTGCGCTTTGCGCACATTGACCGCCTTTTGCAGCCAGCAATGCGCCCCGCTGATCGGATCGGGATGGACGGCATGGGTCAAATTCTGGTGCACACCGACTTCTTTCCACCAGATACGGCTCGTATCAGGGTCAAACGTTTCCCACGATGTCGCACCTTTGATGATATTGAGTTTGTGCTTGCCCGTGCCATCGTCCTCCAGCGTCGCCACGTTTGACATACCGGGATTGACGCCGACATTGTCTTGCAACCGCCATCGGCCGAGATGATGGCTCATGGCGATCACGCCCGGTTTGATGCCTTCTGTCACCCACACTTTGTCGATGAAATAGCCGATTTCCGTTTCAACACGCACCAAATCGCCGCTGACCATGCCGAAGCGTTTGGCGTCTGATGGATGCATCCACACTGGATTCTTGTGGCTGATCTCGTAGAGCCATTTGGCGTTGGCGCTGCGCGTGTGAATCAATGTCGGCAGACGGAAGTTGGGCAATAGCAGCATTTCGTCTTTGCTGCGGTCGATGTTGTCAGGGTGGACGTGACTCTTTAACGGCCATGGAATCGTGTATTCGCGTTCCGGCCAGCCCCAGTCGTAGAGTGTGCGTGCGAAAAATTCGAGCTTGCGACTCGGCGTACCTAAACCGATTTTGGCCTCGCCGTCGATCATGACGCCGATGATTTGACCATCGACGACGACGCGATTGTGTTCGTCGATTTCGGATTTTGGATGTGGGATTTCGGAAGAACTATCATCCGAAATCCGAGATCCGCTAGCGGCAATCGGTTTCTCGTATGGAACGTAGTTGTTGGCTGTTACTTCAAATGCGCCATATTTACGCATGTATTCGAGTGGCGTCAGATTTTCGGCCGATGCTGCCTCAGGCAATCCCGGTACGCTGTTTTCAAAAATCCACTGATAGTATTCGTCAACCGTGATAATTTCGCCGTCGCGGTAAGGGCTTTCAAACCATTGGCGCACGCCGAGAGACCCGTCGGGATCCATGTGTGCCGACAATTGAATCCAGAATTCGTTTTCTTCCCACACCTCGCCCGGATTGGCTTCGTAGGTGTATTTGACTTCGTGCCCCAGTTTTTTCATCGCTGTGCGGCGCACGGGCTGCCTGAATGCAATCCACTGACCGCTGTGCGTTTCTTGTGACATGAGATCGTGCCTTTCGGCCGAATGACCCATCGGCAGCACATAGTCGGCAAACCACGCCGACTCATTCCACGTCGGTGTCAGCGCCACGTGGCACTTCATTTTCTCTTCGTCCTGCAATGCTTTGAGCCACATAAATCCATCGGGATTGATCCACATTGGGTTGTAGACGCGGGTGAAATAGACATCAATATCGCCGCGCCCTTCTTCCAGGAAGTGGGGCAGCAGGAAACTCATCTCGAAAAACGCAAACGGCCATTCATGCGGCAGGTGTAATTCATTCCATGCCGTACCAGCCGGTGGCGTCTTGAATGGCTTCGGCACAAACTTGCTCCAACTGTTTGCGTTGGTGCCCCCCGGTGTACCGACGCTGCCAGTCAAAACATTCAAGAAGTAGAGACAGCGCGCAACTTGCCAGCCACCGAGATTGCCAATCGACGCACTGCGCCACGTGTGTGTGGCCAAACGCGATCCGGCATTGGCGACGTGACGTGCCGCTTCTTCAATCCGATCCACCGGAACCTGTGATTCTTCAGCGGCACGTTCAAACGTGAATTCACTGTAGAGATCTTTGAGAACGCGGTCAAACAGGTCGAAGGACAGTTTGGATTTACGATTTTGGATTTCGGCCAGTAGCTTTTCATCCGAAATTTGTAGCAATCCGTCCGCAATTGCTTCCAACGTTTCTTCCCAGTTGACCCAGCGGCGAACGAAATCTACATCGTAGAGATCATTCTGGATCATGTAGTTGGCCATCGCCAGCAACACGGTCTGCTCACTGCCCGGCCACGTCGGCAACCAGACATCGCTCATGCTGGCGGTGTTGCTCAAACGTGGATCAAACGTGATCAATTTCGCACCGTCCATCTTGCCTTCGATGATGCGTTGGGCGTGTGGGTTGAAGTAGTGGCCTGTTTCGAGGTGGCTCGAAATCAGCAGAATGGTACGCGCATTGGCGTGGTCGGGGCTGGGCCGATCAAAAGCTCCCCAGAGAAAATATCCAGCCCGAGCCCCACTTGAACAGATATTCGTGTGGCTGTTGTGCCCG
>JAMLHW010000014.1 GCA_023954475.1 Anaerolineae bacterium | reverse complement strand
TATCCGCACAGCAACGTTGTCGTTGTCGATTTCGGTCAGTCCAAAGAATTCGGTCACCTGGCCGCTGACGAGGACATGATCGCCGACCGCAACTTCCGGTGCATCGACGCCCAGAAAAACGGGCATGGCATCCGATGTGGTCGGGTCGCCGTCTTCGGTCCCCGGCATATCTTGCACAAAAAGCGTATAGAAAACGACGCCGTCGGCATTGCGATCGGCGTGGATGCCGGTGACGATGCCGTCGAAGGTGACGATTTCGTTGACGCTGGCCGCAACAGAGCCGCTGCCTTGCAGCGTGCCGATGGGAGGATAGTCGGAAGTGGCAAGTCGCGTTTCGGCCGAATCGACTCCCGCACACTCACCATCAAACGACAGGTCAAAAGGTGTTGGCGTGCGCTGCGGCTGCCAGTCGGCGGCGTCATCGGTGTCGCAGTCAGCGGGTACGCGCTCGATACTTTCACCGCGTCCGGCCGAAGCAATCGGCGGCAGCATGAAGGTCGTGCTGTCGCCATAACTCAATGCGTCGACAATGGCGTTGGTCGGGTCGAGCAGGATAATTTCGTCGCCGCTATTGTTGAGTACCGTTTCGCCGTCGGCCAACAGCGGAAAGTTACGCATATTGGGAACCAGCGGATCGCTGTCAAACATTTCGAAAGTCGGTTTTCGGCCGAAAAATGCTTCAAATCCCCCCGCTGTCCGCGCAACAACGATCACCTCGTCCGGTCCAATTGTGCTCTCCCGTGGAAAGCGCTGCATCCCTTCTTGTCCACCCGTCGTCTCTTCGTCGCCCAGTTTGTAATTCTCCAGCGCGATTGGCGCATCGCTGAAATTCGCCAATTCAACCCACTCTTCGACCTCGTCGTCGCCGGGCGTGTTGTAATACACTTCAGTAATGAGCAAGGTTACATCTTTTTGCGCTGCTGCCGTCGGAGCTAACAGCCACATGCCTACAATCAAAAGCCAGATTGATCGCCTCATTATGACACTCAGCATAAATTATCGCCGTCCATAGAAACTGTTTTTTGGTAGAGATGGGCTTGTGAATTACAGTAACAACCCATTTTACCGTTTGTTTTTGCGCTATGAAATCTTCCCGATGACACCTTCAAATGATAGTGGCGATTTCTCATGACGGCAAGACCAGTTCCACCTTGAAATCTATGACATTTGTCACTGCAATGATCAGCTTCGTTCCCATACAATGAAGATGGTGGAATACACCTATAACAAACTCTCCGTCGCATAGGACGTTGTTTTCAGTAGTCGCCTTTATCTCTGTTTTGACGGAGCATGATATGGGTGGAGTGTTCGCTCATTTTCTGCACTTTATGCAGATTGATACCCACAATAGGTGCAGAGAACCTATGATTACTGAAAGCAGAAGTTGGCTTACTGAGCAGAGGAGCCTGCAAATGAACAAGACTGATTCGGAAAACAAGCATCAGCTTGAACAACGTGAGCAGCCAAATCCGATCAAACATGCAATTTGGCCGGCGCTATTGACTCTGTTTGCCTGTGGTGGCCTCACTACGCTTTGTGGCGCGACGGACTCAACAGGAACTCACTTGTTCTACTATTTCTGGCATAGCGACAGTACACATACCGAGCTTCTGGTTCCCGTTGTCGGCCTTGTTGCGGCAACCATTGTTTTCGTAAACGTTTGGCTCCTGTCCCGTTACAGCGGAGGCACAGAAATGTTGCTACCCGTGGAATCGGCCGTAGTTGGCGGGGTGATTGGGTTGGTTGTTGGTACGCTGGTCGCGGTCCCTGTTTGCAACTACCTGCCAAGCTGGCGTGGCGATCCGTGTTCGTTTTGGTCGGTGGCAACGACAGTATTAGTCGGCTTTGGGATAGGATTTACCATAGTGGCGCTTTGGGCACGGCCACGAATTCAGGGCCGTAGCAATCAATAGGCCAGAGTGCTTGAATTTTGGCCGCTTGCCATCTTAACGACCGGACAATCACGCACCGCATTGGCGAAACAATAACCTAAAGTGATGTTTGACGAATGGTGCTTGCCCTTAGCAATCCTGTTCGTGCATCTACCACTTCCTCAACTGAATGGAGTACAAAATGAGTGAACTGCTCAACCGCTTTCTACGCTACGTACAGATCGACACCCAAAGTGACGACACTAGCCCGACCACGCCGAGTACACCCGGGCAGTGGGATTTACTGTATTTGCTGCGCGATGAATTGAATGAAATTGGCGCTTTAGACATCCATCTGGACGAATTCGGCATTTTGACAGCGACCATACCGGCGACACCGGGCTGTGAAGATGCGCCGGTGATCGCGCTGTTTGCGCATGTCGATACAGCGCGGGAGATGCCGGGCAGAGGTGTCAAACCGCGTGTGCATTACAATTATGACGGCAAGCCGATTAGGTTTCCCGATAATCCCGATCTGGTTTTGGATTCGGCCGATTATCCCCTGCTTGCCGACAAAATAGGGCAGACCATTGTCACCGCATCGGGTGCCACGCTGCTCGGCGGCGATGACAAAGCCGGTGTGGCTGTTGTCATGACAGCCGCCAATTATCTACTCAACCATCTCGAGGTGTCACATGGTAAAGTGCGACTCTGCTTTAATCCTGATGAGGAAATCGGCCGAGGCACACACAAACTCGACCTCGAATTTCTCGGCGCCGATTTTGCCTACACGCTGGATGGACGTGAACGCGGCGAATTGGTCTACGAAACATTTTCGGCCGACCGCGCCGACATCACTCTCAAGGGGTACAGCATTCATCCCGGCAAATCGAAAGGCAAAATGATTTCCGCGCTGCGTGCCGCTGCCAAAATCGTCGCCTTGCTGCCGTTTGAAGGATGCGCACCGGAGACGACCGATGGACGCGACGGGTTTATCCATCCAATTGAACTGAAAGCAGATGTGGTCGATGCGCGTTTGCACCTGATTTTGCGCGATTTTGAACTGGACGGACTGGCGGAAAAGCGGCAAGTCGTGCGCGACATTTGTGCCGCCGTGAAGGAGCAGACACCCGGCCTCAAGCTCGATTTGACGTTCAAAGAGCAATATCGCAACATGCGTTACTGGCTGGAAAAGGATATGCGTCCGGTTGATTTGGTGTTTGAGGTTTATGAAGATTTGGGCATTACACCGATTACCAATCCGATGCGTGGTGGCACAGACGGCGCGATGCTCACCGAACGTGGCTTGCCGACGCCCAATATCTTTCGCGGCAGTGACAATGCGCATGGCCCGCTCGAATATGCCTGTGTGGAGGATATGGAACTCTCGGTTAAAATGGTCGTGCGTCTCATTGGACGTTGGGGTCATGAGACAATGTAGTCCGGTACGAGGTTTTTGATTGCTGTATCAGGGAACCCGGCGAAATTACAGAATCAGGGCAAGATGCAATGGGAGGTATAGCATTTCGGCCGATAGCTGAACCGTGCCGTTGTCATCGAGTTAGTATTAAAGCAAGCATCGCAGCGTAACAAACCGGAGTTCAGGAGGAAGTAACATGCGGCTAGGTGCAAAGGATCGCGCTTTACTGCGCAATGCAATGCTTGACGGCTTCACGCTCGACACGTTGCGACAGGTCATATTGCGAACAGAACGCAGACCGGATTACATTATCCGGGACGGCGCAACTTTTCCGAAAGGGGTAGATGAAGTCATCGAGTATGCTGAAATACACGATTGCATACCACAGCTTATTGTCGTGCTGAAAGCCGAAAACCCCACCAATCGACTTGTAACGGCACTTCCTGAAAGCTTCATGGATCACGGTGTTCGGTTTGCAGATGCCGGTATGGATCAAACATCGGATGCGCTGCAAGGACATCGGGATGTGGTGCCTCGTCCGGAAGATCGGCACTATCCGCCGCCCGTCCACCCTGCCGATTGGCCTGCGCCTCGTATTCCTAATCGGGAGATCAACGAAACCCGTGTTTTTGCCACGAAAGATGACAAGGAGATGGTGTTGGTTCCTGGTGGTGAATTTCAATTCGGTACAGATTGCGTACCGAAAAACATGGGACCATTCTGGATTGATAAAACACCGGTTACCAATCGAGAATACAAGTACTTCATTGATGATACACAGGATCATCCTGTGCCGGTGTACTGGAATAAAGCACACCGCACTTATCCTGAAGATAAGGCCAATTATCCGGTTACCTTTGTGAATTGGCACGATGCGATGGAATATGCTGCCTGGGCAGGTAAATTTTTACCCACTCAGGAGCAATGGGAAAAAGCGGCTCGCGGCATCAACGGACGCCTCTATCCGTGGGGAAATGAATGGTGCGACCGCCGCTGTAACACCGCTGAATCCGGCATACACCATACGACGCATGTCGGACGCTACTCACCGGCAGGTGACAGTCCCTATGGTTGTGTTGATGTGTCGGGAAATGTATGGGAATGGACAGCAACGCGCGATAACAGCCATGACCGGGCGTATGTTTTGCGTGGTGGTTCATGGTACAACGATCAGTCAGATGCCCATGTCACAGCCCGCATTGCCCACAATCCGCTCGGCTGGTATCCGGTAGTCGGATTCAGGTTGGTCGATCGTCCACCTGAATTGCCGTTACCGTTGCTCAATTATTTGCTTGTGGCAAGCAATGTGTAACGATGTTTGAGTTGCTAACGCAGCCGTAATGAAGGATGGCCTGTGCTACGGGTTGCGGCTGCGCAATGTATTGCGGATGCGCCGCCAGGTTTGTCTGATGAGTCCTGCTTCGTCTTTTTCGATCGGCCGAGGACTGTAGCGTGCGTGTAGGAATGCTTCAGTCAATGCTTCGACATCGGTTTCCACTTCCGGCCACGTGTCAATCAAATCTGCATTGTACTCCAACGGTGTTTCTGAAGGCTGGCGCACGACGCCTTGTTCCTGCGCACGACGCACAGCGGCCAGGTAAAAGAAACGGATTTGTTCACGGGGCGGCAGTCGGTTGACGCGGACAAAGCGCCACGGCAGGGTGCGCGATGGGTCCTCGGCCGAATTTCGCACGATTCTGACCGCCGGCAGCATCGCGGCAAGCGCTTCACGCCGGTCGCGCAGCCACGCCCACGCCGAACGCAGCATCTCCATCACGGCATGGCGTAGGGCGCGTATCGTTTCGCCGTTGAGCGGATAGCCGCGTTCACGCAAGTAGAAGAGTAGAATCGAGATGACGGCTACGAGCAAAATGCCCCAGAAAAATGCGCCCATCAACTCCTGATTCGCCGCTTGTGTCACGGGTGCCGGTTGTGTCGTTCCGAACTCCAGCGGTGTGGGCGTTGTCAGTGATTCCGGTGCGGAACGCCGGAGGAGCAGGAATGGAAGCGTCAGCAGAGCCGTCAACAGAAAGAAAATCAGATTAGTGATGAACAATGCAACCAGGACGATCAACTCAGCCAGGCGTTGCAGCGCAAAGGTTTCACCAATGGGCATGAACGCGGCGGCGGCACCGATCGAGATCAGAACTAGCGCAGTGACACGGTGCCAGCGCTTATTGATGTTGTCATCGATGTCTGTACCGCTAATCGTCCAGCGCACTTTCATGATCTGGTAATGAGCATGGCTGATGAGCCAGATTCCGACGAAGAAATAGAGCAACAGGCCGATTATTGAAAGTGGTGACACACCGGTTCGGCCGATATCTTTCAACGACGCGCCGCCGAGCTTGGGTAAATCGAGCGAAGCCAGACCGATCATGATGATGAGCAAAATGCCGCCGGCGAACCATGATTTGACAAAGGATTGGTATAAATCAGGTCGACCGGTCACGATCGGCCGCAGTCCCTGGCGATCCATCGCACGGCGTTCCTGCAATGGCAACTGGTAGAACGCCAATTCATCTCCTTGCAATGCCAATCCGATAAACCGCAAGCTCCAGAAAACGGCAAAAGCCCAGGCAAACAGACCAAAAATCAGGAAGATCAGAAACGTCGCGTCGAAAAAACTCTCTGGTGACGTCAAATACTCGTACAAGCGGGCTTCGTCGGGAACGCCACCAAATGTCATCCAGGCCAGAAAGCGTATCACAACGGCCAAAAACACGATTTCGCCGACACGGATGACCCATTTGTCGGTGCCGCGTCGATTTGGGTGCGCCTGCCATAGCGTTGTGTAAACGGCTTCAAGCGCGATGATGAAGACGATGACCGGCAAGAAAGTCCACAAATTGTCATTGTCGAACTGCTTAAGGATGCCGAATGGCCCCATAAACAAACCGGTGACAAGCAGCGCGATCAGAATTGGAATTCTGAGACGAATGGTGGGTTTGTCGCTGGCGATTTCCATTGCATGTATGTTAGTTGGGGAATTGGCTGGTTTGTTAGTTTGGCGGAAGCGTTAATCTTGCGCTATGCTCACCCATCTAGCGATCCAACAAACGAACTATCCAACATTTCCGACTCAAAACAATTTTAGCTGATGAGCATGAGGGACGCCTTCCAGACGCAATAACCATGCTTTCGTTTCCAATCCATTGCCCGCACCGTAACCGTGAAGTTGATTGTCTTGACCGAGCACGCGGTGGCACGGAATGACGAGGGGCATGGGATTGCGGGCATTGGCGTTCCCGACCGCTCGAGATGCACTAGGCTGTCCTAATTCGCGGGCGATATCACCGTAGGTGCGTGTCTCGCCATACGGAATCAAGGTAACGAGGCGCAATGATTTTTCCTGAAATGGCGTCAGCACTTGCCAATCTATAGGCAGTTCAAAGTTATGTCGGTCGCCAGTGAGATATTGACTGATTTGGACCGTGTAAGGTGCTACTTTGGTTTCGTCATGCACGATGGTTGTTACACTGGTTTTTGCCAGCCGGTCGTGCATGGCAGTTTCGTCGCAGTCGATGGCGACTGCGATCAGGCCATCCTGACCGACGGCGACCCAAATGGTGCCCAAGGCTGTGTTTTCGGCCGAACCAATCCAAATGACATCTGTTTCCTGGCTCATATCTTGCTGCCTTTCACCGTTGATCTGAATCATGCCGCGCCCGGTCGGCACGTAGTACAATTCATCTTCAGCATGCGATCATTGTGTTACATTTGTTGGCATCCGATTGTCGTTGCAAACATTTTGCAGTTTCAAACGCCCGCATTTGCGATGTCACAACAATATCTCTCTGTTGATATTATAGCGACGGATGGTAGGAATCACATTGATCTCATAGGAGACGATTAGGTGTTGCGGCGTGGTTGTCAATAATGAAACCGGAGCAGATTGTCAACGCACTCGGCGGAGGAGATTCCATGGAACAAGCGCAATTCACACCACTTGATTTTCTGTCTTATACTCAAGATGAGATGGTGCGCCGTTCGGCCGAATTTTATGATTTCCTGAAACGGCGACGTACTGTGCGCGACTTTTCTGACCGTCATGTATCGCGTGCAGTGATTGAAAACTGTATCCGCGCTGCCGGTACTGCACCTAATGGCGCGAACAAACAACCCTGGCATTTTGCCGTAGTATCTGATCCGGCGATCAAACGGCAAATACGCGAATCGGCCGAAGCGGAAGAGCGTGAATTTTACGAACGGCGGGCAACCCCGGAATGGTTGGCTGATCTGGCACCGCTCGGCACAGACGCCAGCAAACCGTTTCTGGAAACCGCGCCCTATTTGATCGTCGTCTTTGCGCAGAGCTATGCGATCAAGCCGGACGGATCGCGTCAAAAACATTACTACGTTCAGGAGTCGGTCGGGATTGCAACCGGCATGTTGATCGCGGCGGTGCATCACGCCGGTCTGGCATCGCTGACGCATACACCGAGTCCGATGAAGTTTCTCACCGAGATTTGCCGCCGTCCGGCGCACGAACGCGCTTTTCTGATTCTGGTTGTCGGCTATCCGGCCGAAGATGCGCTTGTGCCCAATATTACTAAAAAGCGATTGGATGACATTGCGACGTTTTTGTAGGATGCTACGGTGATTGCCGACAGTGCCAGTGGGAGCTACGTGCTGCTGCTGCGGGTGGCGCAGCCGATTTCGGTGGTTTTCGGCCGATTTCAGGGTGGTCAGCCGGTTGATGTACCCACAGGTGATGTCATCTACATCGGCTCCGCGCTGGGTGGCAAGCTCGGATCGCGGTTGTTGCGCCATGCAACGCGCACAGACGGATCGGCGCACACGATTCGGCCGAAACTCCAGGTGCGACTGCGCAGACGCGGTATTCAAGCCTCACCACCCAAACACAAAAAACGGTACTGGCACATCGATTACTTGCTCGATCATCCGGCTGTTGTGCTGGTAGACGTACTCATCCTGCAGACGCCGCAGCGTTTGGAACCGGCCATCGCCGCGCTGTTAAATGCTGACGCCAACACACATTTGATTGCACCTCGTCTGGGCGGCAGCGATGATACCTGCGCTCATGTGCTGCGCGTGGTCGCGCCGGATGGATGGTGGCATGAATTGCCTCAGCGACTGGCTGCACTGCCGGATTTGTCCTCGTCCAACCCGTTGTGACACGGTATAGTACGCTCATGCAAGAATTGATCGAACGTATCCGCGCCGAAGCCGAATATCTCGGCAAAGGCATTATCAAGGTTGATGGATTTCTCAATCACCAGATCGATCCGGTGTTGACAATGGGCATGGGCAGCGCGTTTGCACAACGGTTTGCGGCCCTGGGCGTTACCGACATCACCAAGATCGTAACGGCCGAAGTGAGCGGTATTGCGCCGGCAGTGACGACCGGCTATGCGCTCGGCGTGCCCGTTGTCTATGCACGCAAACATCGGCCGATAACGATGCCCGACGGCTTTTTCGACGCACAGGCTCCCAGTCATACCAAAGGCAACCTCGTCAATCTCATGGTTTCGCCGCAATACTTGAGTGAAAACGACCGCGTATTGCTCATCGACGACTTTTTGGCGCGTGGCTTGACCATTCAGGCATTGGCTGAGCTGATTGGCAAGAGCGGTGCCACTCTCTGCGGCATCGGCTGTGTCATTGAAAAAACGTTTGAGCGTGGACGTGAGTTGTTGGCGCCGTTGGGCGTTCCGATTGTCACCCTGGCTCAAATCGATCTGGGATTTGATGGTATCATCGTTAATTAGCGCTGATCAATTGACTTTTCGCGGCATGCAACCGATTACGCCAAGACGCTGCATGTCTGCTACTCGTTGAGTTTTATGTCTGAACAGCCCAACTTCCAACGCCAGGCACAAACCATCCTGTGGGTGCAGTGGGTGTTTGTCAGCACCTTTGCCTGGGGACTGGGCATTATCATTGGCGCTGCCTTCGACATTCGTTTCACGACGCCGGCACACATTGCTCTGTTGAGTGCCTGTCTGGCACTGGGCCAATGGTTGATTTTGCGCCATTTTTTCGCCGGCAAAGGATGGTTAGTGCTGCTCTGGCTGGCAGCGACGATAATCGGCGGCGTACTGGGTCAGACAGTCAGCGGTATTTTTACGGAGATGATAGGCGTGGCTTTTCTGGAAGCGCAACTAAATCCGTTTCTGGCGCTGGTCGTCGGCAGTTTTATGGGCATGTTATTTGGTTTTTGTCTGGGAGCGGGGCAGTTTTTCGTGCTGCTTATCGGCCGAATGCCCAACGCTGTGCTTTGGGTACTGGTCAATGTAGTGGGGTGGGGCCTGGGCATCGCACTTAGCGCCCTGTTTGTCTTGCCACTGTGGTTGTCAGCCCTGATGAGCGTCATTATCAGCGCCATCGTAGTCGGCCTGGGTGTCGGTTATTTCACGACCTTTCAGACGTTTGGGTCGGGTGAATAGTGGCTGTTTTGGTGTTTGCAAACGGCCAGATCGATGATGTGAACTGGATCAGGCCGTATCTTGACGACGTTACGGCGATTATTGCGGCTGACGGCGGTACGTCCCATTTGTACCGGCTCGATATTCGGCCGAATCTCGTCATCGGTGATCTCGATTCGCTAGACGATGTGACACAGGATTGGCTCACGAAAGAGGCTGTGCTGCTGCAGCAATATCCCACTGCCAAAGATGAAACAGACCTCGAACTGGCGCTGCTTGCTGCGGTGCGCGATTATGATGCGCCATTGCGCATTTTTGGTGCGTTGGGTGGCCGACTCGATCAGCAGATGGCTAATATTTTGCTCATGGCACACCCGCAGTTGCACGGGCGCGATGTGCGCCTGGTAGAGCAATTCCAGCAAGCATGGTTGGTCACTGATACGACAACGGTTGACGGTGAAGTGGGCGACACGGTATCGCTCATTCCATTGGCTGGTGACGTACGAGTGGCAGAGACGACCGGATTGAGCTGGGAATTGCGGGACAGTGTGCTGGCGTTTGGCCCGGCACGGGGTGTGAGTAACCGGTTATCGGCCGAAACAGCCACGATCATACTCGACTCAGGCATGGCACTGTGTGTTCACACCCAGCGCGAATGGACGCGTTAGTCGGCTGATACCCCTTGCTCGATTAGCTCGATCAAATGGCCGTCCGGATCGCGCAAATAGGCCGAGCGACCCCAGTAATAATCTTGAGGAGATCGTTCCAGCGTTAATCCCGCCGTGACAAGCGCATCGCACATCCCATCGACATCGGCCACGGCAAACGCGGTGTGGTTTTCCGGCGGCAGTTCGCCATCGGCCGGCGTATAGGTGCGGTGAATAAACAGTTGCGCATCACCAGCCTTGAAAATCGCCATACCTTCTGATTGTGTAACTGGCTCACTGCCGAGCAGTTTGCTGTAAAATGTACTCATAGCAGTGACATCGTCAGTAAAAAACGCCATCTCAACTAATTTCACGGTCAATTTCCTTCCTTGACTGCTCTAATGCAATCTATTCCTTGAGGTAGTGAGCAATGTAGCTGCCGGCCGACGTGTAGCCCAGTTTGATCGCCAGGTCACAAGACGGTTCGTTGGCCGCATCCCAATGCGCGTCGGTGTTGTGGCTGAGACACCACGCGATCAGGTTAGCGGCGAGGCCGGTTGCCATGCCTTGTCTGCGGTAGTCGGGTAGAACGAAAATGCTCACTTCAATGCCGCGACTACAAGCCAGTGATCCGTAAGCAGCACCGACAACGGTGTCTTGTACTTCAGCGTAAAACCCGATGCTGCGTCGGTAAAAATCTTCGGCCGAATCGAAGTCAGACAGATCGACGAAGTGATCTTGCGCCCACACTGAGTCGAGGAACGGCTGCTCCATGCGCTTGATCGCATTGTGCCATGCTGAAATCTGACACAGATTGCGCACATGGTCGGCCGACAGATTTTCGGCCGAAAATTCCCAGCGCTGCATCGTTGCCAGACGATCCCTGTATAATGCCTGCGCCGCTTCGATCCAGCCCGGTGCCGATGGCATGAACAGCGTGTACGGCGTGATAGACGTCAGCATTTTTCGACCGGCTTGGCTTGCAGCATCGCCGGCAAGGTAGAAAAACGGCCCCACTTCAATTTTGAACACGGAGGGATTGGCGCTGTCGTCGACGATAACGTGCCCCATCTGAGCTTCGAGTACACACTCTATTGATAGGTCGACTCTGGGAACATGGCGAAACGCGCGTGCCACGGTAATGCGATTCGTTTTCGTGAGGGGCAAAGGTGTCATGATTCTATCCGAGTAAAGTGACCCAACAGGTCGTTGCAAGTACATGGAGTATACGAATAATAGCAGTGGTTCTCAAGCTGTTGATTTGTCGGCAGGCTTGCTACTGATCTCCGTGCCGTTTGCCCGAGTCTAAAAAACCCCTATAATTCCGTCCCGGCGGTCGCAGCGTGGCGTTCACCCCGAATACCCACCCGCCTGAACAAAACTGCGAAGGAAAATCAGATCATGGAAAATCACATACCTTTTTCGGCCGAAAAGTCGGCCACAATCAGCCACGCCGCCGCCCTGGTCACGCCAATGGTTGTCATCGTTATCGCAGCTTACATCGCGGCGCAAATGGTGTCTGACATCGCCAGTATCAAGATCGGAATTGTTTTCAGTCTGGCTGTTGACATGGGCACGTTTATTTACCCGCTGACCTTTACACTGCGCGATGTGGCGCACAAAGTGCTGGGGAAACACAACGTGCGCATCCTGATTATCACCGCTGCTGTTGTCAACTTTTTCATGGCAGCCTATTTCATGTGGGCGGCCAGTGTGCCGGGCGATCCGGCGTGGGGTTTAGATTCTGAGTACAATGCGATTCTTGGCCCACTGTGGCGCATCGTCATCGCGTCCATCGTCGCGGAAATTGTCAGCGAATTGACCGATACAGAAGTGTATCATTGGTTTGTGACGCGCATCACGCGCCGTTTTCAGTGGGCGCGTGTGTTGGTCAGCAATGCGATTGCGATTCCCATTGACAGCCTGGTATTTGCCGTGCTGGCATTCGCTCCATTGCCCGGTTTGCAGGATCATTTTCTGACTGTGCCGTGGTCGGTTGTCTGGCAGATTTTCTTGTTCAATGTGGCTGTGAAAATCGTGGTGACGCTGGTCAGTATGCCGTTGATCTATGTCGTGCCTGATCGTGACTGGAGCGCTGATTAGAGCCGCTTTTACAGGATGCGCTGCAATACTCTGAGCCAATTTCCGTGCATGATGGCGTTGATGTCTTCGTCTTTGTACCCGTGAGCGCGGAGTGCGTCGGCGAGCAGCGCCAGGTCGGATGCGGTGTTAAGGGGTGAGGGAATATCGGCCGAACCCAATCCGCCGTCCCAATCTGTGCCAATGCCGACATACGCCGATGATCCGGTCAGTTGGCAGATGTGATCGATGTGCGCGACGGCGTGATCCAACGTCACCAGCTCTTTCGCATCGCCGAGCCTGTGACCGGCACGCAAAAACGGATTGAACAATGCCGCACCGATCACGCCGTCGCGCTTAGCAAGCAGGTGAATCTGGTCGTCGGACAACATGCGCGGCAGGGGAACCAGTGCCCTGGCGTTGCAGTGTGTGGCCACAACCGGGCCGTCATACAGTTCAAGTAAATCGAAAGTGGCTGCCTCACCCATGTGCGTTATATCAGCAATCATGCCCAGACTTGCCATGCGCTCCAGCAAACGCTGTCCTTCCCGCGGTAACCGTTCGCCGCTGCTTTGCAGTCCGGGAGCAAAGCGCGTGTCGTTATTCCAGGATAATCCGATAGAGCGCAAACCACGTTCGTACCACATCTCCACTTCTTCGGCCGATTGCAGTGGTTCCGCTCCTTCCATGTGAATGAGAATGCCCAGTTTCGGATGTTCCGTCTCATGAGAAGCCAACACCGTTTCCACATCAGCCCACTCGCGTATGAGCAGCACACGCTCATCGGTGTCAGCCAGCCAATGATAATAATCGAGTTGCCGCATCGCCAGCGCATGGGCCTGCGCGATCATTTTCTGTTCCGGTAATGAATCATCGTAAGCGATTTTGCTGTCGTACTGGATCGTCATCATCGACTTGGGCATCACAAACAGTGAGCCAAAGACGAGATCGATACCGCCTTGGAGGAGTTCAGGTATGCTGGTGATCGCGATGCCATTTGGAACGGGTCGTTTTTCCTCTTTGGCTCGAATGTCGGCAACCGGCAGGCGCAGATCGCGGTTGAAGTTGATGCTGTTATAAGCGATGTCGAGATGAGCGTCAATGATAAACATTAAATGATGGGTTATGCAGGCGCAGTCGTTTCGGCCGAATCTGCAACTGGTCCGCCCAAATCCTGAATGTCACAAGTCGTTTTCTGGAAACGCGCTTCGTACGCGGCGCGATCCGGGTCTTTAGCCTTTTTGTCAGCTTCTTCCAGCAATTTGCCGGCTACCCAGGCAGCACCGGCAACGGCGACGACAATCAATAATCTCTTCATCGATATTTCCTCCAGAATAGGTACGAAAAGCACAAATCGTGCGAATCATGTCGGCTTATTGGAACCAACCTATGTCTTGATCAAATCGCGCAGCGTTTGCAAGTTGACCGGATCCATTTCCGTTTCGTTACCATCGTCGTCCTTCTCGGTTTTAGGTGTCTCCAGGTGGGCAGGATGGTCAGCCCAGCGCGGATCGTTGACGAAATTGGCGAACGCTTCTGTACCCAGATACCCCTGACCAATATGTTCGTGGCGATCTCGGCGTGAATCTAGCGGGTATTTGCTGTCGTTGAAGTGGAAGCAGCGTATCTGGTCGAGGCCGACAACGCGGTTAAATGTGTCCATTGTCTCGGTGTACGCTTCGGCCGAACGGATATCGTACCCGGCAGCAAATACATGGCAGGTATCAAAACAGACACCCATCCGTTCCGGCACATCGGTTTCCGTCAAGATATAAGCGAGCTGCTCAAATGTATAACCGAGATTCGTGCCTTGTCCGGCCATGTTTTCCAGACAAACCCGCACGTGATAGCCGGGTGTTTCGGCCGAAACCTGACGCAATGCCCGCACAATATTGTCCATCCCTTCTTCAATCGATGCTGACATGTGTGAGCCGGGATGCATGACCAGATATTCAACCCCAAACGCTTCGGCGCGTTCAATTTCATCGCGAATCGCATCGGCCGATTTCTTCCAGATTGCCGGATCGGGTGAAGCCAGATTGATCAAATAGGCGGCGTGAACCACCATCGGAAAAATCGATTCGGCATACGCATCGCGCTCCTCCTCGTATTTTGCAATGTCTTTTTCAGTCAACGGCTTCGCATTCCACTGGCGGTTGCTCTTGGTATAGACCATAAAAGTCTCGCAACCGACCGCTTCCGCTCGTTCAAATGCCTTAAAAACGCCGCCGGCGGCGCTAATTTGTGCTCCGAGTCGCATAAAATCTCCACAAGGATGACTGGTGTGAAGAGTGACTACTATGGTAATTGAACCCAAACCAGCCGTCCAACTCCTTTACTCATACTCACTGTTTTTATCTTCACTGAGAAAACCGACCTGCTCAAACGTGCCCGGTTTATACAGACAATCACCGATGACGCGCCAGACTGGGTTGCCCGCTAAATCGACGATATAGCCTCCGCGAAGAAAACCACTCGTTTCTCCATCCAGAGTATACAGTCGATTGCCGTCCAAATAGCCGAATTGCTCACCTTTGTGGTCGACGATACCGCGCATGACAAACCAACCTCCGCTAAGCTAGGGAATGACAAACACGGCCTGCACATTGCCGTCAGCGTCACGCAAGGTGGCCGTTTCGCCGGATTGCCATGCCGGTGTCGTCAATTTCCAGTACAGGTCCGGAATGTTGTCTTCTCCCAATCCTGAATGGACGGTGATACCGGCGCCTTCACCAAAAATCGTGACGTCACCAAACGTATAGACCAGCTCAGACTCGTCGGATAAGGTCCATCCGGCCAGCACGATGGCATCTGCACCGGTGTTGACAATCAGCGCCTGTTCCACGCTGAGGTCACCGACGTTGAGGACATCGGCGATGCTGATTTCAGTGTCGCTGCCGCCGGTGACGAGTGCCAGGGTGGGGACTGGTGTCACGGTGGGTGATTCGGTGGCGATTGCCTCCAAGCCGCAGACGGGAATTGTGAGCAATTGGCCGACGAATAGCAGATTGGGATCATCCAGGCCGTCTGTGGCCGCGATGATGTCGTCAATGGGAACATCGTATTCCACGGAGATGACGCCAAGTGATTCGCCGGGCTGCACCTCGTGGGTGACATCGCATTCATCGGCCGATTCCGGCGTTATGGCTACAACAGGTGTCTGCACAGCGGCATTGCCGCCTGGCGACAAAATCTCGTCTATTGCCGCAGTGGTCGGATCAATGGCACTCTCGTCGCTCAAAGCTGAAATGGCGACCGGCTCACAATTGCATTCCTGCGAGCGTCCCCACAGCGACAAAATGCCGAGGACGACACCGGCAGAGACGACAATATTCAGTAGTAAGAACGGCAGCATTCGTCGAAACGACATGAACTCTCCTGGTATTCGGCCGAATCAAGATGTTGGCGGGTGACAATTCGGACGACAGCGTCACGCTTTCACTACCACCTGCTCACAGCCATTGTACACCAGCATGGCGGCAACTTCCATTCAGTTCCAGACGTTAACGCAGATAGGCGAGCAGGGCATAAGCGTAAGCAGTAGGCGCATCGGCAGCATTGAATTCGGCCGAAACCATACCGCGTGTCACACGGCACGTCGCTGCGTTTGCTGAGACGGTCAATGAAATCGCATCTGCCTCGCCGATTGTGTCGAGCAACAGGTTGCGCAACTGTGTTTCTGTCGGCATCCAGACCGCTTCCGTCTGCAATACGTAATCCAGCGCCCATTCCACACTACCGTGAAACGTAATGGTTGGCCAGCCGCGCATGATCTCTGCTTCAGCCATCATGTCGCTGATGACAAACACGCGGTCATCCAGTCCCGCATCGGGTACGGCGAAGAAATCGTGCAGCGTCGGCTGCCAGGGCAAGCCCGCTGCTTTGAGTTGTTGAGCAAGATTTAGTGTGATCATTTGATTAGCGAGTCAAAACCCGCAGGGTTTTGAAAGACGTGGTTAGTGGATTAATAGGCACCCAATTCATGCAGGCGTTCGTCGCTGATACCAAAATGATGCGCAAATTCATGGATGGTGACATGGCGTACCAGCGCACGAATGGCATCCGGATCAGGGCCGGCTTCGGCTTCAATGGGGCCTTGATAGAGCGTGATCGTGTCGGGCGGAGCCAGATTGTAGCTGCTTGTGCGCACGGTGAGCGGCACGCCGCTATACAAGCCGAGTAATGTGTTGCCCGGTGGTACACCGGCACTTTGCAAATCATAGCGACTGGGCCACATTCGGGTCAAAATATGGACGTTGTCGATGTAGACCCGCAGTTCGTCGGGAATTGTTTCCAATGCTTCGTAGACGAGGTCTTCAAATTCGGCCGAATCCATCATCGTGCTTGGTCCTCCGTCCAGGCCTGTATAAACTCCATCCGGTTGCCGAACGGATCGCGGCACTCAAAGCGGTCAAACCCATCAAACGGGATCGATTCCAGAATCGTCAAACCCGCATGGGTCAATTTACTACGCCATGCCGCCAAATCATCGACTTGATACGCCAGATGTACTTTGGTTTTGCTGCGAACAATGCCCGACTCGACACCGATATGAATCTCCTGATCGCCAATGGTGACCCAAAATCCACCTCTGTGCTGCAGCGACGCCGGTTTGGACTTTTCAGGCAATCCCAACACACCGCAATAAAAGGTGCGTGCGTCCGTTTCGGCCGAAGGCGGAACGGTAATTTGGGCGTGATGGAGTCGGGTGATCTGCATAGTCACTTGTTTAGTCAGGAATGATAGCGGTGATTGGCTCCGGCAACCGCCAATTGGGTTGTTTTTCTCATCTACATCCGGACTTGAACGTCAGTGCGTCGCCACCAGTTGACACATAGCGGCGGAATTCGTACGATCAGTCTGATCTCCGCCGTATTCCAAGACGGCAAGTAAGGCCGTTTGGCGCACAAAGCGAGGATAGCTCGATGGGTGAGTTCGTATTTCTCATGATAGTCATTCTATTCATCGGCTTTCTGCTGCGTGTCGATTTTGTCTTTTACGTACTGTACGTTTGCCTCGGCGTGTTTCAATTCAGCCAATTGTATCCGGGCTACATTGCAAAACGCATTAGAGTGGAACGCAAAGTCAATTCCCACGCCTTCCACCTCGAAAAATTGACGGTCACAGTCACATTGGAAAATACGTCGCGCTTGCCGGCCCCGTGGATGCGGATTGTTGATACGGTACCGGTAAGATTGCTGATCGGTGATCCGCCGGACAGGGCGGTATCGTTGGCAGGCAAAGAGCGGACGACGCTGAATTATGAGATTCTGGGCAGACAGCGTGGCTACTACCAGGTAGGCCCGTTGCGATTGAGTACAGGCGATTTTCTGGGAATGAAGGATGTGTCAGGCGTGGTTTCGGCCGAATATGTTACCGTTTATCCACGCATTCTACCTATCGCAACCTTCAAATTGCCGTCACGATTGCCATTTGGGACCGTCTCCAGTTGGCAGCAACTGTACGCCGATCCGGCACGCCCAATCGGTGTGCGCGAATATCTCAGTGGTGATTCAATCCGGCACATCAATTGGAAAGTGAGTGCGCATACATTTGATCTCGCCGTCAAAACGTATGAGCCGGCAATTTCACTGGAATCATTGATTTTGCTTAACTTTGATCGCAACGACTACCTAGCGCGTCTGCATAACCGCGAGTGGGCAGTTGAAGTTGCTACATCCATTGCAGCGCACTTAGTCGGCAAGCGTCAGCCGGTTGGATTCATGAGCAATGGCTTTGATCCGCTGAGCATTGAAACGGTGCACGAGTTTGATGAGACAAGCGGCAAACTGATAACCCCAGAAAACGTCAAAAGCGCATTGCCGGTTGCCATTATGCCTCACAGCAGTCAAGTAAATCTGATGCGTATACTGGAAACATTGGCCCGACTCGATTCTTCGGTTGATGTGCCGTTTGTGGGATGGGCAACGAGCGCGGTCGTATCATTAGGCTGGGGAACAACTGTACTGGTCATTACGCCTAAAGGTGACGAGGCGACATGCAATATGCTGCATCGTATGCTGCGTTCGGGACTCAACCCCATTTTGTTGCTGATTGAAGGCCAGGAAGATCTGGGTTTGGTACGTGAACGGGCACGCCGTCTCGGTTTTCCGGCACACGCCATCCTTGGTGAATCAGACTTGTTGCGTCTCGGTATATGAACAACACCGAAGTGATGCAATCAGACTTCATTCCAACTCACCCACCTGAAGACGCAAATAGGCTTCGACAAATTTATCCAGATCACCATCCAATACGGCGCTGGTATTGCCGGTTTCGTAGTTGGTGCGGTGATCCTTGACCATTTTGTAAGGATGCAAGACGTATGAACGAATCTGGCTGCCCCAACCGGCATCGATGTTCTCACCTTTCAATTGTGCCAGTTCAGCATCCTGTTTACGTCGCTCCAGTTCGTACAGTTGTGATTTGAGCGCTTTCATCGCTGTTTCGAGATTTTGGGTCAGCGACCGCTGATTTTGACAGGAAACGACTATGCCCGTCGGTAGATGGGTGATGCGAATCGCAGTTTCGTTCTTCTGCACATGTTGACCACCGGCGCCACTTGCCCTGAAACGGTCAATGCGCAAATCGTTGTCATCGATGTCGATGTCGATTTCCTCGGCTACATCAGGCCATACCTCTACTTTGGCGAACGACGTATGCCGACGTGCCGATGAGTCAAACGGTGAGATGCGCACGAGGCGATGGACACCGGCTTCAGCCTGCAGCCAGCCGTAAGCATGGTTGCCGCTGACGGCCAGGAGTGTACTTTTCAGGCCCACTTCTTCACCGGCGCTTTCATCGAGGACATCTACCTGGAAGTTGTGGGATTCCATCCAGCGCAGAAACATGCGGCGCAGCATTGCTGCCCAATCTTGTGCTTCGGTACCACCGGCGCCGGCGTGAATGGCGAAAAATGCCGGTTTTTTGTCGTATTGACCAGAAAACAGGGTCTCAAATTCAAGGCGATCAATTTCGGCCGAAAGCAACTTTACTTCCGTTTCCAGTTCTGGCGCTAATTCCTCGTCTCCCAATTCCACCAGTTCAATAGCTTCAGTCAGACGGCGTGACAGACTGTTCCAGATACCGATTTCGTCGCGCAAATCGGTCAACTCGCGCATCACTTCCTGCGCATGGGTGCTGTCGTCCCAGAAATTGGGCTCCAGCGACTGTAATTCTAAAACTTGTAGCAGTTGTGTCTTTTTCGCGACGTCAAAGCCGCCTCCGCAATTGTGATACGGTTCTATCTAACGTTTGTAATGTGTCGAGCAGTTCATCTAGTGACATGCACAAATCCTGTTTTTGATTATTGTTTGGCTAAAATGTGGCTAAATGCGACTTTTGCGAATGCCGCATCATGCAGGTGGCTCGTCAAAAAGGCCATCGATAAATGCATCCGCATCAAACGGGGCAATATCATCAATGCCCTCGCCTGTGCCGATAAAACGCACCGGTACGCCTAATTCTCGATAAATGGCAAAAACCATGCCCCCTTTGCCCGTACCATCCAGTTTTGTCAAAACGACACCGGTAATATGAACTGATTCCTTGAATTTAATTGCCTGGAGGAGTGCGTTTTGTCCGGTCGGCGCGTCCAGTACCAATAAAACCTCGTGGGGCGCCTGGTGCACGCTCTTCTGGCAAACGGAATACACCTTTTCCAGCTCTTTCATCAAGTTGAATTTGGTATGCAAACGGCCAGCCGTATCGACAAAGAGCAGATCGTATCCACGGGCACGTGTGGCACGTATGCTGTCGTAGATCACGGCGGCCGGATCGCCGCCCGGTTGTCCGGAGATGACAGGGACACCGGCACGGTCTCCCCACACTTTGAGCTGGTCGATGGCTGCTGCGCGAAATGTGTCGCCGGCCACCAACTGCACGCGTCGCCCAAGCCCTTTGTAATATTTCGCCAATTTGCCGATGCTGGTTGTTTTGCCGGACCCGTTGACACCGACGACCATGACGATGGTCAGCAGGCGCGGTGTGTCGATCTGTAACGGCGGCGGCTCGATCAGAATCGCGCGTAGCACGCCACGTAATTCGGGAATGAGTTGATCGGCGCGGTAGAGATGTTTTTCGACAGCGCGGTCACGTACCTGCTCGACGATGAAAAGAGATGTGTCGACGCCCATGTCGGCCTGAATCAACAATGCTTCCAGGTCTTCATAGGTTTCTTCGGTGATGTCGCCGTTTCCCAGTGCGTTTTGGATTTGCCCAAAAACGGATTGTCGGGTGCGGCTCAATGATTTGCGGATGGATTTGAACAAGTCAGATTACTCCAGTTCTGTAATACGTCCGTCATGTTTCGGCCGATTTTAGTCGCAAGATATAAGCGTAACGCACTTTCGCTAATATTCCATATGCGAGGCCGACTATTGACTAAATTGATCGATATAGCTTGCGACAGGCTCAGGGTGCATCGAGGGTAATAATTTCGCCATCGGCCGATAATTGTTCGACGCGCAACGTCGCCTCAGCCAACATCTTGGCGCAGTAATCGGACAATTTCTGCCCGCGCTCATATAAAGCCAGCGCCGCTTCCAGGGTCAACTCGCCGGCTTCCAGTTGAGCTACGCTGCTTTCCAGTTCGCGTAATGCGTCTTCAAACGTTAAATCTTCCATATCGTTTCTCAAGGTGTGTCAGTGACTTCAGCGCCAAATGTGCCGTCAGCGACCTGAATGGCAAGGGATTCACCGGGCGTGACCGCGTTGACGGTCGTGATGAGTCGTCCTTCGGCCGATCGTACCACAGCGTAGCCCCGTTCCAGCGTAGCCAATGGACTGACCGTTGCCAGCCGCGCCGTGGCCACAGTCACGCGATTGCGTTGGGTATCGATGCGGCGATTCATGGCGGCCTGCATTCGGCCGAATAGATTTTCGAGTCGCTGCCCGTGCAACTGAACGCGGCTGTGTGGATTCAGTTGGGTCAAAGTGCGTGTCAGGGCGTTGCGTGTGCGTCGTTTCTCGTCCAGCGCATTGATTACCCGCGCGTGTAACATAGCTGACAACGCATCGACTGCCTGCCGCAATTCGGCTATATCCGGCACAGCCAGTTCGGCCGCTGCTGATGGTGTGGGTGCCCGCAAGTCGGCGACAAAATCGGCAATGGTGAAGTCTATTTCGTGGCCGACGCCGCTAATGATGGGGAGTTTGGCAGCAAAGATCGCACGGGCCACGTCTTCATCGTTGAATGCCCACAAATCTTCCATTGAGCCGCCGCCGCGGGCGACGATGATGGTGTCGATGTCGTTACGTCCGTCAAGCCAGGTCAAAGCCCGGACAATATTGGGTGGCGCATCGTTGCCCTGCACCAGCGTCGGAGCGATCAACACTTCGACGAGGGGATAACGACGGCGCAAGACGTTGAGAATATCGCGCAGGGCGGCTGCATCGGCCGATGTGACGATACCGATCTTGCGTGGAAATGACGGAATGGGCTGCTTGTGCGCTGTGTCGAACAGCCCCTCCGCCTCCAGACGTTGTTTCAACTGTTCAAACGCCAGTGCCAGATTGCCGCGTCCAACCGGTTCCAGATGGTCGGCGTACAATTGGTAGGCGCCACTCGCTTCGTAGACAGAGACGCGCCCGCGCGCGACGACGGCATCCCCGTTTTGCGGATCGAAGCGCAACCGCTCTGCCTGTGAACGCCACATCACGCAGCGCAACTGAGCCTGCTCATCCTTGAGCGTGAAGTAGAGATGTCCCGAACGCGCCTGCGTGAAATTGCTGATTTCGCCTTCGACGGCGACATCGCGCAGGCGCAAATCGACGTCAAACAGCTCTTTGATGTACTGCGTGATGTCGCTGACAGACCAGGTGGAATCGAACTCGCGTATTCGGCCGAACATGGGCAGATTGTATGAACATTCAATCGTTCCGGCAACACACCTATTAGCTCTGTGTAAACGCGCGATCGCTGCTGCCGGGCTGCATTGTCGTGCAATGGTCGCCATGTTACAATCCGCCAAAGTCAAATGAGGTGACACTATATGGAGAGTAGCATTAAAGAGTACGGAAACATATCGCTGGAAGGATTGGAATTCGCAAATTTCTTGATAGATACATTACTCGACAAACAAGCAGACGATATTGCGCTGCTGGATGTACGTCAACAGGCAGTTTTTGCCGATTATTTTCTCATCAGCAGCGCAGGTAACGAACGCCAGATCAAGGCGCTGGTGCAAAGTGTCGATGAAGAATCGAAACGTGACGCCGGTCGTCTGCGCAAGGCGATTGAGGGTACGCCGGAAGGCGGCTGGATCCTGATCGATTTCGGCGATGTCATCGTCCATTTGTTCGCGCCGGAGCAGCGCACGTATTATGCGCTCGAAGAGCTTTGGAAAGATGCCCGCCTGATTGTGCGCATGCATTGATGCGCTGTCGTGGCACCGTTGTGCACTGACAGTTGAATCGTTTCGCTGAAAAACACAAGCACCTGCCGCGACAGGTGCTTTATTGTTGGGAATGCAAATACTGGTTCTTTGTAGCAGCCTACTCGCGAATCCACGAATCCAGATCGCGATTCCAGTCAACCAGTTCTGATTCGGCGAAGAAATAGCCGGCTTCCTTGATACCGTTCTCGGGGCTGTCGGAGCCGTGGACGAGATTTCGGCCGATTTCCATGCCTAGATCGCCGCGAATGGTACCGGCAGACGCCGCCACCGGATTGGTAGCACCAATCGTGCCACGCGCCGCCTCGACCGCATTTTTGCCCGTCCACACCATGGCCACGACCGGGCCGGAGCGGATGTAGTTGATCAAATCGGAATAAAATGGGCGTTCTTTGTGAATGCCGTAATGCGTTTCAGCTAATTCCTGTGACATGTGAATGAATTTCATGCCGATCAACTTGAGACCGCGCCGCTCAAATCGGCCGATTATCTCACCTATCAAGCCGCGCTGTACGCCGTCTGGCTTGACGAGAATTAAAGTGCGTTCTTCCATGATTGGTTAGCTCCTGTGTGATTGATTCGTGTTTACTCAATTTGTCGGTTAGATTCGACTGTGCTTGATTTACGGCTCATTGGTTTTTTCAGGGCGCAACTGCCACAATTTCAATGCCAGATGCAGCGCCAAGCGCATGTCAGCCTGATCCAGATCGTGTCCGGTCAATTCCTGAATGCGATCTAGACGATAGAGCAGCGTGTTGCGATGGATGAAAAGCGCTTCTGCCGTCTGGCTAACATTGCCGTGGTGGCCGAAATATGCGGCGATCGTATTGACAAGATTGCTGCGATGCCGCCGGTCGTATTCCACCAGCGGACCGATTACCCTGTCTGTAAAAGTATGCACTGCCGGAATACCGTCGAGTTGACCCAGTAGACGATAGACTCCCAAGCTGTTGAACTCGACTGAATCGCGCAGTTGCAGCCGTTTGCCGACTTCGAGTGCTTGCGTGGCTTCATTGTGAACTTCCGGCCATTCGTTCAGGTTGTAGGCTGGGCCGCTAATGCCGGCAATGATATACCGATCCGGGTATTCAACTTGTAGTTGCTCACTCAGACGTCGTACAAGACGGTGCGAAATGCCCAAATCTTCGTTGGTACGCAACGTTTGGAAGACACAAATGTGATCATCACCATAGACATGGACGAGAGTCGGCCGATTATTGGTCGAAAGCAGCCAGTTCAACGTGGTTTCGATGCGCCGCAGTGACAGCGCATCGTCATCATCCCATGCGATTGCCAGGACAGAGTGCGGCACGGCGGTATCGTGATCGAGCCGCGCTGACAAGCGTTCAATTTCCCGCTTCGGCAGCGTTCCCGCCAAAAGCCCTTCAAGAAAATTGCCGCGCAGCGATTTGCGAGCCTCGCTGACGGCTTTGGCTTTGGCCATCTCCAGCGCACACGCCATCGCCCCGTTTTCGATCACCATGGTATCCAGCATGTCAAGTTCGCCTGCTGGGCCAATGATTGAGAGATAACCGCGAGCGCGGTCGCCGGAGATAATAGGTGTGACCAGTCGCGCAATATCGTGGTTGGGGAAAATCAACTGTTGCCAATGGCTGCGTGATGATTTGGCTGCCGCTTTGCGGTTGCGCAACACAGCAGGCAGATTGTCTTGATCGCCCAGTGCGGCAAACAGACTCTGTTCATCGACCGGAAATGAGTTGGACGGCCATGCAATGGCAACCACTTCGAGGCGCTTGTCCTGGATGACGACCAGTTTTTCGGTCAATTTTGCCATTAATTCGGCCATCGGTCGCAGTCCCAGCCCATCACGCGACATTTTTGACAAGTCGCGGTACAGCTCCATACCGCGTGTGCTCAACTGTGATTGATGGTCGAGCAGTAGGGCTGCGATGTCTTTGTGCGTATCGCGCAGATTCGCGGTGGGTGTAACTTCGAGTACGGGTAGTTTGACGGCTGTTGCTGTTTTGACATCGCGGTCATTGAGTGTGCCGAAGACGATTAGTGCGGCCGCTTCCTGATGGGCCAGGGCTTCAATGTCGGCCTGAAATGCATCATCATCGGCCGAATCCCGTAAAACAGGCGGGTAAATGACAATATCTGCTGCATTGACTTCCTGTGCCAGCCGCGTACGATCGGTCAACAACGTTACCCACTTGACACTGCGCCGCGAATCACCGCCGCGCGCACGTAGCGTGGTGCCCAGTGGCAGGGCCAGTCGCAACACATCGCCGAGGACGACTTCATTTGGTGATGAATTCATGATAATTTCTATCCTTGCCGGATCCATCCGGTGGGCATGCCGGCCTTTGGTTGGGCACCGCCTGCGGCTGAGACAAGCGTATTGTGATTATGCGCGCAACCCGACCGCCTATTATACACATGTACAAACCGGATGGTGAACGGCAACGCAATCGTGTTGCATTTGATGTAAGTGTGACGCTGCGGGTTGCGGTGCTTATCGGCCGATTTCGTAGACAACAAATAAAGGATTAGATTCACGGTCTGGATAGACCAGGTAGGCTCCACCGGGGATTTGTCTGCGCAACTGCTCTGCCTCCGATGCCAATTCCGGCGCAAAAATGTGAACTGTGTGATCTGTGGCAGTAACAGTCCATTCAGTTGAATCGCCCGCCAACAGATTGGTTGCCGGGTCAAATTGTGGCGACAGATAGGCTACTGTCGCGTCGGATGCATCGTTTTCAGCGAAGCCGTAAAGATACGCTGTCCAACTGCCATCGAGACGATTCAGATATTGCGCAATGCGGTAGCCGGATTCCTCATGCGGTGATCGGTAGAAGGTCGCTTCTCGACTGATGCCAAAGTACGCGGATACATCGATAGCCGCAATGAGCAGGACGATCAGCATAAGCGCCGGCACAGTGTAAACGCGTCCCAGTTCGCTGTTAGCTATCAGTTTTTTCCAGATCCACGCCAAAGCACGTGCTGCCAGGAGCAGTGCAGCCGGCAGACTAACGGCCAAAATTGACAAAACTGAGCTGTATATGGGGAATACAAGCGCGGCACCGAGGGCAACGACGATGCTAACCAACAGCACCAGATAACGCATTTGGCGGATGTGGGCAATGGCCATCCCAATCCCGAAGAGAAACAGGAGAAATACGATGACCATGAGCAACGGACGACCGGACTGGTAGATGGCTGCGCTTTCGGCCGAACCGGACAGCAATACCCATAGCGCTTGCAGCGATAAAGACGACAATGGCACGTTAGCGCCGGGAAAAGGCGTTCCTATCACCAGGCGCGGCAGCGCCACGATCCCTGCCGCAAGCAGTGCGGCAATGAGTTGATGCCGCAATTCAAACGCCCGTTTTGGATGCAATACAAGCACAGAGATCGCGACAAGGATCAACATGAATGGCAACAATTGTGCTGTCGCGGCAAAATGCATGCCGAGACCGCTGCACACGCCGGCAGTCAGCCACCAGCGCCGTCGTCCGGTATGCCAGGCAACGCCGATAGCACCCATCGCGCCGAAAGCAATGAGCGCTTCAGCAGCGGAGATCGCGCCCGTGCGGCTGATGTGAATGTGAAAACCGGCTCCAGCCAACAGAAGCGCTGCGACCAATCCCACTGTGCGATTCCACAGGTCGCGGCCAATGATCCAGGCAGTTGCAATGGTCGCCATCCCGATTACTGCTGCTAAGAAACGAATGCTAAACGTGGTTCGGCCGAAAACCTGTACCGGAAGCGAAAACAGATAGCTGGCAAAAGCTGTGTCAATCGCATCTGTCTGGGCAAACGGTGTTGTTAACTCGCCGTCGATTACACGGAGTGCACCGAGACCGGAAAGCGCTTCGGTTTCCGCAAGCATAGGTGGGTAGCGATCCAAATCGATCAGGCGCAATCCCAGGCCAAGCAGCAAAATGCCCATTAAAACCAACAATTCGCTTCTCGAGACAGGTTGCGGCGCGTATTCCGGTAATTCTACGGGTTCTGCCCTGCCGTCCGGAACAAAAGCGTACAAGGCGGCACACGCGCCCAAGCTGCCGGTCAGCCATAGCAGAACGGCAAACCAGCCGCCGTCAGGCAGCAAGGCAGCGCCTAGAGCAGCAGCCGCACTGACGAGCAGAATGACAGCGGTTTCAATCGTGAAGCGGTCAATGCCATTTTCGCGTTGTTTGCTGCGACGTGTCGGTGACAAAGTCGTTGCTGTTTCAGTGAAAGGCATGGATTCAGTAGTCGGCGATATGTTTTGGGGATTGTCTGTGATGAAAGCCGAGGTAGTTGAAGTAGTTTCTGCCGGTTGATCAGACAATTGTGTCGCCGCGGTTGCATCGGCAACGGATGTCAGCTCATTTACCGGTGCATCGTATGCTGAATTGGCGATCACGTTTGGAATTTGGGTCAATTCGGCCAGCGTGAAGGGATTGGGGGGGGGCAGTGTGGTATCTATGGCAGTATGGGATCGTTTCCGTGCCACGATCAGCATAAATGCCCCATCGGTGACCGTTGTTTGGGTATAAATCTCGTGCAATCGGGTCAACAGGTTGGCCTGTGCGCTGTCCCACGGAGTCAAAACGTAGTGGCCGGTCAGGGCATAGGCCCAATCGTAAACAGGTGATCGTTGGCGGCGCAACTGATCGTATGCGGTAATGGGGAAAAACGGCAGCCAACGTTCTATGGCAAAGCCCACATTCATGAGCCGGGTAGCCCAGCCCATCAGTGAGCTTTCGGCCGAAAGTTGGTCCTGGCCAACTGTCAGTGCTAACAACCCCTGCGGCTGCAAGCAGCGATTGAGTGAACGCAGTTCTTCTTCGGCAAATGATTGGCTCTGTTTACTTGCCGATAAAATTATGGCAGCATAGCTGTTGGGGACCAGATCGGTCATTGCGGCAAAGCTTTGAATCCCGTCATCACGCAAATCCAGACACGGCTGTGGCAAGTCGAGTAGATTGAAATAGCGGTATTCGAGTGCTTTGAGCAGCGCTTCGTCTGGAGGTAATCGCTTGATGAAGTAACGCAACCAGTCTGATTTCTGGCGATCAGGTATTGCCGTTGACGTGTTCACAAATATCAGATCATGTGGTTTGGACTACGTTGGAACGTTTCGAACCATTTCTCAATCGTCGATAGGCATCCGGTTCGTCGCAGTCGGGAGTAAATCGGCCGACAATAGTATCTGCATACAGTTTAGCATATTCTGCGGCTATCTGCTCCGGACGAAAACTTTCAACCACCAATTCGGCCAAAGTGGGCCGTGGCGCATTTGCCTGCAGCATTGCAACGACGGCATCAGCCAATTTTTGACTGTCGCCGGGCGGAAACAGGGTGCCCATCCCGGTCATCAATACTGGTTGCCGCACGCCGGGCAAGTCGGCCGCACACACAGATACGCCACAACTCATCGCTTCAATTTGAACCAGGCCAAAACTCTCGGTGCTGTTGCGGCTGGGCAAAACGAGTACGTCGAGATTGCGATAAAATGCGCCCAATTCGTCGTCGGTGAGCGTACCCAGCAACTTGTAATGCGTGCGATAGCGATTGAACAAAGGGGTAAGCTGCGTGTTGTAAGCGGCTTCGCCGACGACATGGCGCGACGGCCCGGCATGGAGAACGCGTGCATTGGGTATGGTTTCCAGTATCCGGGGCAGCGCTTGTAACAGAAGTTCAATCCCTTTTTCAGCAGCGAGCCGCGCGACGACGCCGATGACGCGGACGCCGTCCAGATTGTGACGGCGGCGAAATTGCGTGACTTGTGTTTCGGTGCAGTGAGCAACGGAGACGGGCGGAGGAATGAGGCGTAGTTTTCGGCCGATAAAGCGCGCCAGAAATGGTGAATGGACCGCGTAATCGATGGTGTAGCCGACGATGGCTGTCGCCGCAGCAGCGGTGATCCGGTGTGCCAGCCCGACAACATGGTTTGCCAGGTGATTGAAACGCCCATGCGGTAGCTGTAAATCGCAGTGGTAGGTAATGATCACCGGTTTGCGCAGCAGGTGGGCGATAAAGGCGGCGACTGGTGCATCGAATTGAGGCAGATGCAGGTGGACAATATCGGCCGAATTGCCTAACCGGGCCACATGCCAGGCAAACGACGGCATAAACACGCCTTTGCCAATTCGTCCCCGGACCGGCACGCGCACAACATCGATCCCTTCTCGTCGTTCGCAGCGCGGCCATGTCGGTGCGATCTGGCCAGTTAGCACCGTTACACGATGTCCTTGCCGGACTAACGCGGTGCTCAACCGCTCGACATAGATCGCCAGACCACTAATATGTGGCCGGTAATATGTCAGCACCTGGAGAATGCGCATAGTTGGCAGTTTGTTATCAGCTCACAGGTTGCTGTGCCGATCGGTTCATGAAGGCACGCGTTCTGGCGACAACTGAGCCAATTGTGTCGCCGGTGCGGGCGATTCCGATCAAGCCGAGGATGAGGACGATGAGGAAGTTGTAGGCATGGTAGACGAAGGCGAAACTGGCCGATTCAGCCGCCGGTTGCCCTGCCAATGCCAGCGCAGCAATGACGCCAGCGTGAAATACGCCGACTTGCGCCGGCGAAGACGGGGCGGCGATGCTCAACGCAGCAGCACACATCACAAACGCGCCAGTGGCGATGTTGACATCGAGACCGACAGCCCGCATGATGGTGGTATACGCCAGGATCATCGGAACCCACAAGGCGATGCTCCAGAAGATGAGCAGCAGGCCGGAACGCAAATGGGTGAGGGTATCGAGGCCGCGCAGCAGGTCGTCGGCGACTCGTATCCAGCGTTCGGTGTTGAGAAACGGGATGTGGTTGAGAATGGAGTGCGTAAAAGTGATTACTTTCGGCCGAAAGTTGGCGGCCGCGATCAGGACAATGGTGGCTCCCAGCGCTGCAATGCCGGTGGCTTGCCCGGCGGTGCGTATTTGCGGTGGCATGGAGTCGAGTTGTGACACTGTCAATGGCAGCAGCGTCACGATGAACAACAAATCGAGAACGCGCTCGACAACCATCGTTGACAATCCCTGGGCGACGGTAACAGGCGGCACATTGCCGATCATGATGGCGCGAGCAACGTCACCGAGGCGCAGCGGCAATAATTGCGTCAGCATGTAGCCGATGTTTTGGATATGGAATACAGAACTGTAAGGCACGCTGTTGTTGAGCAGCAGTCGCCACCGTACAGCACGCAGCCCGAGATAGGCGATGATTAGGATGCCTGACACAGCAATGAGACCATAATCGGCCGATTTCAGGCTGGAAATAACCGTATCGATGTCGATAATGAGAAAGATAGCTGCTAAACACCCGATACTGATGAGAATACCCAGCGCGATCTGCAGTCGTTGTTTGTTCTCTGATGTTTGCATAGCGGCGGATTATAACAGGCTCTCGATTTGCGTGTCGACCTTGACATGCATTGGCGAAACGCTTACCATTCCCGCCACGGAGTAACCGTTGACCCTGCAACAATCGAGTAATTGGAAACTGGCGCAGGTTTCATACGCCGCACATTCCTACCGGAGTCTGAAACTAACCAAACGCAGCAACAAACCCGCACAGTACATTCTCACCAATGACAAACAACACAGAAGCACTTTACATCGATATTTATAATCGCCTGCAGCAGATTCATGTGATGCTTGACGATGGGGACCGTCGGACATTGGTGTACTTTCAATTGACGTCGCCACAATATCATGCGTTGTTGCATTTGTACAGTGCCGGAAAAGAAGGTCTAACCGTCACTAAAATAGCGGATCGGCTCATCTGCACACGTGGCAACGCGACTCGTCTCATTCGACGCCTCGAGAGCCAGGGACTGGTTCAAGTTCAGAATGATACGGATGATCGCCGAGCCGTCCGAGTCACGCTCACCGAAGAAGGCGAAAACATCTTTATCATTGCACATGAGGCGCATCTCTCCTCAGTAAAAGAGCGTTTTATGGCGCTGAGTGATATTGATGTCCAGTTGTTGTCGTCTTTGACCAAGAAGCTGGTTAATCTTCTGGACTGGAATCTCAACGGATGACGATGCAGTAAGTAATTTGGGCTGAGATTGAGAAACCGGACACTTCTACACTAACCGGTTGTTGGCTTAATGGTCTATCTCACAACAAGCTTTCTTTACGAGTCGATGCAGACATCCTGTCGTCGCATGGGCAGGTTGAGGATGAGCTACTGAAAGCAATTTCTGATATGATGCGATTAGAGTTTGTGATTCGTCGTGATTATTGTTCCGCCAGGTACGCATCCACTCCTGCTTGTACGGATGGATAAAAATGCTCCGGCGGCACGCTTTCTGTTAAGCCACCACGTTCCATAACTTCCATCACACTTGTCTTGACCTGCGCAAAGCGAAGTCGAACACCCATGTCCAAGAGCTGATCCTGAAATTCCTTCAACGTGATCACGGCCGTTGCGTCGATGTTATTCATCGATTCACCATCGAACAGGATTACTTCAGGGGCCGGTTCTGTTTTGGCTATGACGCGACGTGTTGCAGTCACAAAATCGTGTGCATTTGCAAAGAAGAGTGAGCCGTCAAAGCGCAAAATAAGCAAGCCAGGAAATGTTTCCCCATTGGTAAAATGCTCGATATTGCGGAATACGTTTGTTTCCGGCACTCTTCCTAAAACGGCTGTGTTGCGATGCTTTGTGTTGATCAGCAATACAACCAGACCCAGCATTGTTGCCAGGATCAACCCTTCCAGTAATCCAAATGCCAGAACACCGATCAATGAAACTGAAGCAGTGACGAAATCGAGTGTCGTAATGTATCGGTATTTGATGATATTGTTGAAATTAATGTTTTTCCATACGGCATGGATGACGATGGCGCCTAGTGTTGCTTCTGGAAGTGCATAAAAGAGCGGCGTCAATGCCACAGCAGTGATCAATATCGCGGCAGCTGTAATGAGCGATACCATCTGCGTTTGTGCGCCGGATGTCTCAGCGGCTGATGTGCGTGACATGCTGCCGTCGACGACAAAGGCGCCGCTAAATCCAGAACCAAGATTGGATGCGCCAATCGCGATCAACTCCTGGTTGGCGTCGACTTCTTCGCCATGTTTTGTGGCGTAGGCGCGGGCAATGGCGACTGATTCGACAAATGCAACCAGTGCCACACCCAGTGCTCCAGGTAAAACCGTCAATACTTCGCTCAACCCCATACCTTGAGGGATTCCGAAATCAGGCAGCCCGGCTGGAATCTCTCCGACAATATGAATTCCAAGCGATTCAAAATCGAAGAGGGTCGATGCGGCAATGGCCAGGAACAGGACGATTAACGATGAAGGTAATTTGGGTGTGTATTTGTGCATCCCGAACAGGAGCGCTAATGAAATCAGACCTACGATCAATGTTGGGACGCTTGTCTGCCCAATGTGTGCCAGGAATTGCAGCACATCGGGTACGAAGTCATACCCTTCCGGCTCAAATCCAACCAGTTTGTCAAGCTGTCCAATAACAATGGAAATGGCGACGCCGACCACGAAACCGTCCAGTACAGGTCGAGAAAGAAAATCAGCTAACACGCCTAGACGTAGAATGCCTGCGATAATCAGGAGAATGCCGACGACAAATGCCAACACGATTGTCAAGGTTATGAATTCAGGGCTGCCGGCTACGGCTAGTCCGGCAATCACGCTAAATGATAGAGCAGCAACGGCCGAACTTGGGCCAACATTGAGACGGCGATAGGAACCGAAGATGGCATAGGCGATGAGCGCAAGTGGGGCAGCGTAGAGACCGGTTTCCGGTGGCATTCCGGCGATTCCGGCGTATGCCATCGCTTCGGGAACGAGCAGAGCCCACAATGTCAAGGCTGCAATCACATCACCGCGCAGCCATTGTTTCTGGTAAGTAGGCAGCCAGGCCAGTATAGGCACGCTCGACTTTACCGTCTGCATGAGTGTGTGTTTTGTGTTTTCTGTGGTGGTCATGAGGTAACTCTGTTGCGAGTATTAAGTCGGGTGAAGTTTGGGAAACGCAAATGTCTCCAGTTTTCACCAGCTATCAACTTTGTGTACCTAAAAAACGTTGCTTTCTGTTTGATCGGCCGAATAAATGAGCTCATCCTATACTTTGTGAATCACATGCAATTATATCACCAACCACGTCTAGAATCGGTTACAGGGACAATTGCAAGTCGGTATATTTTCACCGCACATTGACCGCGTGTGTTGCTTTAGCATCTGCCCAGAAGCACGCTTTACCGCTTTTCGTCCTACGCGCCTGTATGAGATAATGTGCACATGCGAGCGACCCGAATCATGCGCAACCGCCAACAGCGTGAAAGCCGCAAGCGCAGTTTGCCGCTGCTGTTTTTATGGCTGGTACTGGCTGCGCTACTAACATTCTTCATTTTCACAGGCGCGGTTGTGACTGCCGGAGTCGGCGGCACAATCGCAACGTTGTCATTTCTGACATCTGATTTGCCCGACCTCTACGGGCTGGAAAAACTGGGCCAAGATGTCAATACCACGTTTGAAACGACCAAAATCTACGCGTGGGGCGCAGATGAAGACGGGGACGGAAATCGCGATCCTGTTCTGATCTACGAAATTATCGACCCTTTCGGGGGTGATCGGCAGTGGATTCCACTCGATGAAATACCGCAGAGCGTCATTGACGCTACTATTGCGATTGAAGATAAGACATTCTGGGAAAATCCCGGTTTTGACGCTGAAGGCATCGGCCGAGCGTTCTATGAATATATTGTTCTCGGCGGTGCGATTCAAGGCGGATCGTCGATCACGCAGCAGCTGGTCAAGAATACGCTGATCGAACCGGAACGGCGCGTGGTTGGGATCGAAGTCGGTGCAGACGATTACAGACGCAAATTCGAGGAACTGGTCGTTGCCGCGCAGGCAACCCAGACGTATTCTAAAGAGCAGATTCTGGAGTGGTATCTCAACACCAATTTCTACGGCAATCTGGCATACGGCATTGAAGCGGCGGCACGTGTTTACTTCGACAAACCGGCAACCGAACTGACACTGGCCGAAGCGACGTTGCTGGCGGCCATCCCGCAATCACCGGCGCTCAACCCGATAGACAATCCGGAGCAGGCCCGTCAACGGCAGGGTCTCGTGCTCGATGCCATGCTCGAAGCAGGTTTTATCGATCGGGCCGGTGTCGTCGAGGCGGTGACGGAGCCGGTGACGGTTAAATCGGGCGTGGAAGAGCGTTTCGATATTATCGCGCCGCATTTTGCGCAGATGGTTCGCGATGAATTGGAACGCCAATTGGGTGCGGAGCAGGTGGTGCGCGGCGGCTTGACGGTGTATACGACGCTTGATTTGACAATGCAGGCGCAGGCGGAATGTGTTGCGGCGTATCAAGTGCAGCGATTGTCGGGTGAAGTTGGCCCTGTTTCGGCCGAATCCGATCCAGCTTGCGCTGCGCTTCAGTTTCTGCGCCCGTTGCCGTCGGCCGATGTCGGCGTTGATCACAACGTCAATAATGCGGCTGTCGTCATGCTCGATCCGCGTACCGGCGAAATCAAAGCCCTCGTCGGCAGTGTCGACTACTGGGATGAAGCGATAGACGGATCGTTTAACGTCGCCGCCGATGGCTTGCGTCAGCCCGGATCATCATTCAAACCGTTCACCTACGTGACCGCACTCAGCGAAGGGTACACGGCCGCGAGCTTGCTGCTCGATGTCGAAACCGATTTTGGTACCCCATTCAACGGCCAGGTTTACGTACCGCAAAATTACGACCGCCAGTTCCACGGCCCGATGCGGATGCGTACGGCGTTGGCAAACAGTTACAACGTGCCTGCTGTCGAAGCGATGAGCTGGGTCGGAGTCGATAAAGTGTTGCGCATGGCGCACCGCATGGGCATCACTAGCCTGGAGGATAACACTGTCGGGCTGCAATTGACGCTTGGCGGCGGCGAGGTCAAGTTGATTGACATGGTCTACGCATTCAGCGTTTTCGCCAACATGGGGATGCAAATTGGGCAGCCGGTTGACGCAGCCGAACAGCGGCTCGGCTATCGCGAACTCGATCCCGTGTCGATTTTGCGCGTTGAGGATCGCAATGGGCAGGTGATTTACGAGTACAATCGGCCGAATCAGCGCCAGATTCTCACACCGCAACTCGCGTTTTTGATGAACGACATGCTATCCGACACGACAGCACGTTGTCCCGCGTTTGGCTGTCCCAACGCCCTCGAACTGCCTGATCGCCCGGTAGCTGTCAAAACCGGTACAACCAACAACTACCGCGACGCGTGGACAGTCGGCTACACACCACAGCTCGTTACCGGTGTCTGGATCGGCAACACCGATAACAGCGAAATGGAAGACGTTCCCGGCTCCAAAGGCGCGGCTCCAGTCTGGCAGGCTTTGATGACATGGGCACATCAAGGTGAATCGGTGCTCGATTGGCCCGTGCCGTCCGGGTTGGTTCAGCAGCGTGTCTGTGCTCTCAACGGTCAGTTGCCTAGCCCTCATTGTCCGACAACGGTCGAGTATTTCAGCGAAGGCACGCAGCCGACAATCATCGACTCGATGTACCAGACGTTTCGCATCAATCGTGACACCGGCACGCTGGCGACCGCCGCGACACCGCCCGAATTGGTTGAAGAAAAAGTGTTTATTGTTTATCCGGAGCGTGCTGCGGATTGGGCGCGTGAGAACGAGATCGAGCTGCCGCCGGTACAATTTGACGATCCCGGCAATTTGGCGGAGCGTGCGGGAGATGTCGTCATCATTGCGCCGGAGCCGTTTGGCTTTGTCAGCGATTTGGTGGCGATTAGCGGCAATGCACGCGGCGACAACTTTGCTTGGTATAGTCTGGCCGCTTTTCCTTCGGATCGACCGGACGCTGTACAGAGTATCACGCCGAATGACGGGACGGCGCAGACAAACGGGCCGCTCGGTGTCTGGGACACGACCGGATTAGAGGACGGCAGTTACACGCTTGTGTTGACGGTGCAGCGACATGACGGCGTCGCGCAGGAATATCGCTCCGAAGTAACGGTGGACAATACGCCGCCTTCGGCCGAAATTTTGTTTCCGCTATCCGAGCAGCAGATTTTTACTGATGACGATTGGGTCGTTGTCCAGGCACAGGTGTTGGACGAATGGGGTATTGAACGCGTGGAATTCTTTGTCGATTCGGCCGAGGTGCCGTTCGCGATCAACACCGTGCCGCCGTTCACCGAAAAGTGGACGATTCCCGGTCCCGGATGCCATTCGTTCCGCGTCGTCGCGTGGGATGCGGCGGGAAATGATACAACGAGTGAAGCCGTTCCAGTATGTATCGTTGAACGTCAATGATCGGTTGCGTCGCTGCCGGGTGGAAAGTACACTTTCACTCAAACCTGAGCACACAATCCGGAGGGCGTTCCCATGCTACGAAAAATCGAAACGCAGGGCACTAAACCGTTCAAATTCGTACGCTTTAGTGCCATTCAGTTTATCGTTTTGACTATTGTCGCCATGTTTTTGTATCCGGGCGGCACTTCGGCCGATGCGACCACAACCGGCTACTCTTTCACCGAAAACTTTTTCAGCACACTGGGCTTGCTAACGGCCGAAAACGGCGATGCCAACACGATTTCCGCGATTCTGTTTTTCATCGCGCTTACGGTGGCCGGATTGGGCCTGATCACCTTTTTTGTTGCCATGCTGCCGCTGTTTTGGGAACGCCGTTTGCCGCGCATGCTGGCACTCATTGGCGCGATTTTCGGCGTCTTGGCGGGCATCAGCTTCATTGGCGTGGCGTTTACGCCGGCCGATCTACTGCTCGATGCGCACGTGCGGTTTGTTTTCTGGGCATTTGAGGCGTTTTTTGTTGCTGTCCTGTTTTCAATGGTTGCCGTATTGTTCACTCGCCGTTACCCCAATCGCTATGCTGTGGTCTACGGTGTGTTCGCCGTTTTGCTGGCGATTTACATTGGATTGTTGTTCAACGGTCCCGGCACCGATACAGTCGATGGGCTGCGCATCCAGGCGACGGGGCAGAAATTGATTGTCTACGCGGCTATTATTGTGACGTTGATTCAGGCGCATGGCGCGATCCGGTTGCTTGAGCGCGAAGCCGTGGCAACCAGTGGAACAGTTGCTGTGATGTCGGATTGACCATTGTGATTGTGTGCTATTTCGGCCGAATCAGAATAGACCCAATATGTTCATCAACGGAATCGCGTGTCAGAAATATGATGATTCCTTCCACGGCAGCCACAATGCCGAGTGCGCACGTAATCGTGAAGAATAGCTGATTGTACCGGCCCGTAATCAGGGCATGGACGACGAAAAGGGCAAATACGACGGTCGTGATCTTGGTCGAGTAGAGGTGCAAATTGGCGAGTCGCCTGAATTTGATCAAGCCAATCAGTTGAAACGTCAGATAGGCGACCACTACGACAGCGCACAAGACGAGATTGTCGGTGATGAGTTCCGGCTGAAACATAACCAACCAAATTGCTGCTGAAATACCCAGCAACGCATCGGCAATGCTGTCGAATTTGCTGCCAAAAGCGGTGACATGGCCGGTCATGCGCGCAATTGGCCCATCGACCGAGTCGGTTAAAAACGCAACGAGCAGCAGCCATCCCAATGCGACTGAATAGCCGAGTAGGGCCAAGATCCACAGTACCGGAAGTAGAACAATGCGGAGAAGGGTGAGGAGATTGGGAACTGATTTCAATATGTCGCGCATCGGCCGATCCTCGCCGCCGCAACAAGTGCGGCGAACACCATCAGTATGAACCAGGTCCGATAGTTTGGCAACTCACGTTGCAGTATCGGGTACGTTACAATAGAGGGAGAGACTACTTTCATGCAACGCGAGGAACGCCATGACGACACCAACTGAAGGCAGCCTGCTCTGGACGCCGTCTCCGGACACAATTGAAAATGCCAACCTGACCGCTTATATGCGCTGGTTAGCGGCCGAACACGACCTGCATTTTGCAACGTATACGGAGCTTTGGCACTGGTCGGTCACTGAAATCGAGGCGTTCTGGGAAAGTTTATGGTCGTACTTTGCATTGCGCACTTCGCAACCGTGGAAAACTGTGTTGGAAACGCGCACCATGCCGGGCACCCGGTGGTTTCCCGGTGCACGCCTCAATTATGCAGAAAATATCTTCGGCCGAATGACGTCCGATCGGCCGATGATGCTCTACAAGGCTGAAGACGCGCCGCTGGTATCGATCAGTTGGCAGGAAACGGCCGACAAAGTCAATCGCTTGGCACACGTGTTGTGCAATCTGGGCGTGAAAAAAGGCGACCGCGTCATTGCCTACATGCCCAACATCCCGGAAACGATTGTCGCCGTATTGGCGGCAGCCAGCATCGGCGCGATTTGGTCGAGTTGTTCGCCTGACTTCGGCAGTCGCAGCGTCCTGGACCGCTTCACCCAAATTGAACCGACTGTCTTGATCGCCGTCGATGGCTATCAGTACGGCGGCAAACGCTTTGATCGCCGTGCCGTCATAGCGGAACTGCAGGCCGCTCTGCCGACCGTGCAGCAGACCATACTCGTGCCGTTTATTCGTCATGATGTTGTTGGTTTGGACAACACGGTTTTGTGGGATGATGTGTTGCAGAGTGTGACCGGTTCGGCCGAAATCGAGTTTGAACAACTGCCCTTCGACCATCCGTTGTGGGTTTTGTACTCGTCAGGTACAACCGGCTTGCCCAAACCCATCGTGCAAGGTCACGGCGGCATTCTGCTCGAACACGCCAAAGCGACCATCTTCCACAACGATCTCAAACCAACCGACCGTTTTTTCTGGTACACGAGCACCGGCTGGATGATGTGGAATTACATGCTCGGCAGCTTGCTCTCCGGTGCGACGATCATCGTCTACAACGGGAGTCCGGCGTATCCTGACATCAACGCGTTGTTCGCACTGGCGGAAGAGAGTGGCATGACTTATTTCGGGACATCGGCGGCATTTGTCAGTGCGTGTATCAAGGCAGAAATTCGGCCGAATCAACAGTTCGATCTCAGCGCCATTCGCGGCATCGGTTCGACCGGTTCACCGCTGTCGATTGAAGGATTCCAATGGATTTACGACAACATCAACCATGTGCTGGCGCTTGAATCGCTAAGCGGTGGCACGGATTTGTGTACGGCGTTTGTCGGTGGGGCACGCATTCGGCCGATCTACACCGGTGAGATTCAAGGCGCATCACTCGGTGCAAACGTACAGGCATTTGATGATTTCGGCCGAACTGTCATTGACGAGGTTGGCGAATTGGTTATCACCGAGCCAATGCCGTCGATGCCACTCTACTTCTGGAATGATCCCGACATGACCCGCTACAGAGCCAGTTACTTCGAGATGTTTCCCGGTGTATGGCGGCATGGCGACTGGATAAAAATCAACGAACGTGGCGGCTGCATTATCTATGGCCGTTCTGATTCAACCATCAACCGGCAAGGCATTCGTATGGGCACGAGCGAGATTTACCGCGTGGTTGAAGCCTTTGACGAAATAATCGATAGCTTGATCGTCGATCTCGAATTTCGGGGACGCGATTCGTACTTGCCTCTGTTTGTCGTCTTGCGTGAAGGCGTGCAACTGGACGACAGCTTGCGCGACCGCATTCGCAAGAAGCTGCGTGCTGATGTATCACCGCGTCACGTGCCCGATGACATTTTTGAGGTCGATGACATTCCGTATACGCTTAGCGGCAAGAAGATCGAAGTGCCGGTGCGCAAAATCCTGCTCGGCATGGATGTGCGCAAGGCCGCCAATGTTGGGGCCATGCGCAATCCGGCAACGCTAGATTACTTCATCGCATTTGCCGCGACGCTGTCCGCAAAATAGCCACAGGTTGCCCGGATAGGCACTGTTTCTCCATCACACCAACCATTCAACTATGCCCCGCAAAGTCCGCAATATCCTCTTCATCATGTGCGATCAGCTGCGCTGGGATTATTTGTCGTGCTACGGACATCCCCATTTGCAGACGCCGCACATTGACAGTCTGGCCGCACGTGGCGTGCGATTTGACCGCGCCTATGTGCAATCGCCGCTGTGTGGGCCGTCACGTGCCTGCACGTATACGGGCCGGACGATGTTTGCTCACGGCGTCACGTGGAACAATGTGCCGCTGCGCGTCGATGAGTGGACGATGGGCGACTATTTGCGCGACGCGGGGATGCGGACGGTGCTGGTCGGCAAGACGCATATGGTTCCCGATTGGGCAGGGTTGCGGCGGCTGGGAGTGGAGCGTGATTCGGCCGAAACCCGCTATCTTACCGAAGCGGGTTTTGAACCGTTTGAACGCGACGACGGATTACACCCCGATCCGATACTTGATCCCAACCTGCGCTACAATCGCTGGCTCAACGCACACGGCTATCCGGGACGCAATCCGTGGCAGACACACGCCAATTCCGCCGTGGATGAACACGGCAACGTCGTCGACGGTTGGTTGTGGCGCAACTCGATTTATCCGGCCAATATCGCCGCCGAGCATTCCGAAACAGCCTATATGACGACACGCGCCATTGAGTTTATGGAGCAGGCTGGTGACCAACTGTGGTGCCTGCATTTAAGCTTTATCAAACCGCACTGGCCTTACATTGCGCCCGCGCCGTATCACGCACTCTACGGTGATGACGCCATCCTGCCTGCCGTGCGCGATGTTGCTGAGCGTCGGAATCCGCATCCTGTATACGATGCATTTATGCGTCTGCGATTCAGCCGCGTGTTTGAGCAGGAGACGCACCGTCGCGCTGTCGTGGGCGCATACATGGGACTGGTGAAGCAAATTGACGACGAAATCGGCCGATTGCTCACTTATCTGCGTAAAACGGGCTTGTTCGACAAGACGCTGATTGTCTTCACCAGCGATCACGGTGATTACCTCGGTGATCATTGGCTCGGTGAAAAGGATTTGTTTCACGAACCGTCGGTGCGTATGCCGCTGATCATCGTCGATCCGTCATCATCGGCCGATAAGACACGCGGAACAGTCGAGCGGCGTCTGGTCGAAGCAATTGACCTGCTGCCGACATTTCTCGACGTGGTGGGGGGTCAGCCGCACCCGCAACGGCTCGAAGGACGCTCTTTAGTGCCCTTGCTGCACGGCGATCCTGTCTCAATCTGGCGCGAATTCACGGTCAGCGAGATCGATTATTCGGGGCGTGCTGCACGTCATTTGTTGGGGTTACAGCCGCAGGAGTGCCGGGCATTTATGCTGCGCACGAAGCGCTGGAAGTACATTCTACACGAGCAATTCCGACCGCAACTGTTTGATTTGGACACCGATCCGCAGGAATTTGTCGATTTGGGTGACGATCCCGGTTATGCAGGGGTGCGTCACGATTTGCACGAGCAGTTGTTCACATGGTTGCGACGACGCAAGTTGCGCACGACAATGATGGAATCGGCCGAAGCCACTGTGCCGTACAATCCCGATTACGATCCTGACGCTGAAGCCGGTATCTTCATCGGGTACTGGTAAAACGATCAGACGCAGCTTTTAACCCGCCTGTGCAGCGATGAAATGCAAACCGCCGAACCAGTATTACACTAGTCCGGCGGTACATTTTATAGCGGGGACAGGATTCGAACCTGCGACCTCCGGGTTATGAGCCCGACGAGCTGCCTCTGCTCTACCCCGCATCGACAAGGACGGGATTATAAGGATTAGTCGTATAAATGTCAAACGCCAACAGAGTATCTAAGGCGATGCTAACTCATGGTTACGAAAGTTGAGCGCCACAAAAAAACAGGCTTTGATGTGTCGATCAAAGCCTGTGCGCCGATAAAAGCAAAGGAGCCCCTAGTAACCATCTGGCCTTTCCTGCGTTTTGTCCGAACGAATCGCCGTCAACGTAACATAGCGTATTGTTCTTCCAAAAACTGCTGTACACTCGCGACAGTCACAGCAGTGCATCCGCAACCGCCTTCGCAGACAATCCGTCTGCAATTCCTGATGAGAGCGAGGGAAAGTGACCGAAGCTCTGCATATCAGGCCAACCGCATGTGAAGCGGCAGTTACTTTTGCCTCAGGCAAGCCTTCCAATTTCTGGGGGCTTCCTTCTATCTCAAAGGCCTTAGACTTTCATCTGAAGACCTATTGCGACACCATCATTATATCAGAGATGTCAAGTGGGATAAATGAGGAATGTCATGTTGGAAAGATGACATTTGACACTTTGGCGGTGGTGTTGTGTGTTGGTGTTTCAGTGGCGCGTAGCTGACCGCAACCGGCGGCGATGTCGATGCCGCGACGCTGTCTTACGGTGCTGGGAATGCCATACTCAGCCAAAATAGCTTGAAATTGTTTGACTGTTTCCCGGTTGCTCGGCCGACCGTCATATCCGGTTGTTGCGTTGAGTGGAATCAGGTTCACGTGGGAATCGATGTCGCTAAGCAACGACCCGACGGCGTGAGCCTGCTCGGCCGAATCATTCTCCCCGGCAATTAGTGCCCATTCAAAGAAGATGTGACGGCTACGGTTGGTGACGTAGTAGCGACACGCGTCGAGTAATTCGGCCAATGGCCATCGCTTGGCTAGCGGCACAATGGCTTGCCGTTCCAAGTCAGTGGCTGCGTGCAGGGAGACGGCGAGTTTAATCGGCCGATTTTCATCTGCCAGTCGTCTGATTCCCTGTGGAATGCCAACCGTGCTCAGCGTGATGTGTTTCGCTGCCAGCGCCAGGCCGTGATGATCCATGAGCGTGTCGACTGCCTGCAAGGTGTTGTCATAATTGTGCAGGGGTTCACCCATTCCCATCAAGACGACATTGCGCAGCGTTTTATCTCGTTGCTCCAGTTGCGCCATCACAAACAGCACTTGGGCGACAATTTCGCCCGGTGTTAGGTGGCGATAAAAACCCATTTGCCCGGTGGCACAGAAGACACAGCCCATGGCGCAGCCTGCTTGAGTGCTGATGCAAGCAGTATAGCGACCGCGAAATGCCATGATGACTGTTTCAACGGCTTGTCCGTCGGGCCAGCAGAGCAGGAACTTTTGGGTCACACCATCGGAGCTGGTTTGTGATGTGATGACGATCGGGTGGATGAGTGTGGTTTCGGCCGAAAGTCGTGCCATCAAGTCCGCGCGTACACCCTCAAACTCAGCAAGCGACCTGAATCGTTCGCGATACAAGTTATGCCACACGGTCTGCGCGTGATGGCTGCTGTAGCTCCATCCGGCAAGTAGCTCAGTGAGTTGGGATCGGCCGAGATCGTATAAGTTCTTCATGTCATTCTGTAACCAATGGGGACTTTTTTGCGACGATCAGCTCTTTGATGTTTCGCAGTGCAGCATCTGCGTCTGTGCCATCTATTTCAAGCGCAAATTCGTACGTTGGCGCGACTTTATTGCACCAATAGTCAAAGAATTCGGCTGCCTTGTCGAGGTTGATGCGGTGATTACTGTTTTGATTGCGCTGATTGACGCGTTGGAGACATACCGATCTGGGCGTATGCACTCTCACTAATGCGACCTGGAACGCTTCTATGATTTCCAGCAACAGTGGTCGTTGCACAACGCCGGTCGATTCAAATGCGACCAACCCCCTATCTGACGACAGCTGCTCGTAGTAATGATTGCGGAGAAAATGAGTTGCACCTTCCAAATCGAACTCGTCCCCATTGCTGAAGCGTTCGTATATGATTGGTTCCAAATCAGTATAGCGAGCGATGTTTTGCATACACAGCAATTTGCCCAGATACGATTTTCCGGCTCCGAACGGCCCCATTAGAATCAATCCGTCGATGGCATTGGTGGAATTTGACATCATTGGTACCTTCTCATGATATGAGGTGAGGGGAGCTTGACCAAGAGTCGGCTTTAATCCTTGGGTTGGGTTGATTGTGGGACATTGTTTGAAACAAGAAACAGGATAACCCGGCAGATGGAGATTGTCACATTTGTGCCAACGCACTATAGACCTTTATCACCAAATCAGATCAACTGCATACGCTTTGAAAGCGCTATCTTTACCTATTATCGGTAGTTGCCTCGCAATTGCTTGAGCAATCAGAAGGCGATCAAACGGGTCGCGGTGATGAAAAGGTAGATTAATCAGGTGAGAGAGGGCGTCAATGTCAATGGCAAAAACAGTTATCTCGTTTGCTTTCAACTCGGAGGGAAATAACTCGTCAAACGACTTTCTCAACGTTAGCTTGCCCAGCCCGGTTTTCAATGCAATTTCCCATAAACTCACGGTACTCAAGAATAGTTCATGTTCTATATCAGCGATCAATTGTCGTGCGGTAGCAGACAAACGCTCGTCGCCGCCAATGAACCACAGGAAAGTATGCGTGTCCAAGAGGAAACGCACTACATATACTCCTGAAAATCTGCAAGCGGCTCATCGAAATCATCAGCCATTTCAATCAACCCTTTGGCGCTGCCGAACTGGCGCCAGCGTTTGGTTCCGTTTGCGGGTGACAGTTTCACAAAAGGACGGTTATCCTTGGAGATGACAATTTCTTCCCCACTGGCCGCTAATTCGAAGAGATGAATAATTTGCTCTTGTGCATCCTGAAGATCAATTTGTGTCATAGCTTTCTCCATCTGCGAAACCTATTTCTCGGATTCGTGCGAGTGTCAAAATTCATTATAGCATGGACGCCAACACCACTGGAAATTATCGGCCGTCCCTTATCTGATCGAAGACTACCCACTCGAGTAGATTGCTTTGGGAATCTCTGCTTGAAGAACACGACATAACGCTACTCCTGCCTTTGGAGAAGTCATATTCTGCTTGCATAATCCATCATCGGCCGAGAATATGCCGCGCAATGATCATCCGTTGAATCTCACTTGTGCCTTCGCCAATCGTCATCAAGCGCGTATCTCGGTACATCCGCTCCACTTCAAACTCCGAGCTGTAGCCGTAACCGCCGTGAATCTGAATTGCGTTGCGACAAACACGTTCGCTGACCTCAGTCGCAAACAGTTTCGCCATTGCTGCGGCCTTGGTGAAAGGTTGACCTTGATCCTTCATCCACGCTGCCCAGTAAACCATCATGCGCGCCGCCTGAATCTCCGTCGCCGCGTCCGCCAGCATCCATTGGATCGCCTGGAATTGCGCAATCGGTCCGCCAAATGCCTCGCGCTCTTGCGCATATTGCAGCGCCTCCTCATATGCCGCTTGCGCCAGACCGACTGCCAGTGCGCCGATGCTGATGCGGCCTGCGTCGAGTACTTCCAGCGTCTGCTGCAAGCCGCGCCCTTCAACGCCAAGCAGATTTTCCAGCGGTAAACGGGCATCGTCGAATGTTACGGCATTCGTCGGCGATCCTTTCAGCCCCATTTTTTTCTCATTGGGGCCGATGTGAACGCCGGGTGTATCGGTCGGCACCAGGATATGACTCATGCTCGTCGAATCGGTGCGGGCCAGGATAATCATGAGATCGGCGATTGACGCATTGGTCAACCACATTTTCGTGCCGTTTAGCACCCATTCATCGCCTTCTTTGCGTGCCCAGAGACGGACACCGCCTTTGAGATCGGAGCCTGCGCCTGGTTCAGTCTGTCCTAACGAAGATAATTTACCGCGTCCGGTGGCTAGTTGCGGCAACCAGCGCTGCTTCTGTGCTTCGGTTCCGAATTTGACGATTGGTGTCAATCCCAGCCCGTTATGTGCTGAGATGGCGAGTGCTGTCGAGCCACAACCCCAGGCGATCTCTTCGATGGCGATGGAGGCGCTGATGGTGTCGACTGCTGCGCCGCCGTACGCTTCAGGCACGTTGAGGCCCAGCAAGCCGATTGGCCCCATTTTTTGGACGGCTGGCCAGAAAAACTCGGCTTTGGCGTCGATTTCACGTGCATGCGGCTTGAGTTCTTTGGCGACAAAATCGTGTACAAAGTATCGAAAATCTTCTTGTTCGGATGTCAGGTTAAAGTCCATGTGCGATTCCTGGAAAGTGGTGCCGGTCGGTGGTTACTTACGTGTTGTTTTGTCCGGCGGTCAGTGTGAGCAGGAGAAGCTGTTGCATCCCTTGTATCAGATGGGTCGTGTCGAGGTATTCGTCGAGCCGGTGGGCGTTGGCGGAATTGGCAAGGCCGATGCAGACGGCGGGATAGCCGCGGCTGAGTGGGATATTGGCGTCGGTACTGCCGGCGAGGTGTTGGATATTGCGGTAGCCGACGTAGGCGAGAGCGGCATCGGCCGATTGGACGAGCATGGCGTTGCGTGGAATTTTGCCGGACGGACGATGACCGATTTGCGTCATCGTGATGTTGGCATCGCGAAAGGTGCGCCTGGTCTGCTTGACGACAGTTTCGACCGTGCCCACGATATGTTGCAGCGCTGTATTGTCAACTGACCGAACATCGAGCAGCAAGCGTGCCGATGATGCAATGGTGTTGATCGATGTGCCGCCCTCGACAATTCCGATTGTGTAAGTCGTTTTCGGCCGACGCGGCACGTCAATGCCGTCAATTGCTGCAATCAGGTGACCGAGGACATGGATGGCGTTTGTTCGGCCGAATTCGCTCCACGAATGACCGCCTTGTGTTGCAACGGCAATTTCGAACCGGCGCACACCAATCGCCGCATGCAGCACCGAGCCGTACATGCCGCCCTCGATAACGATGTACTCACCGGTCGGAAACCGGTCGGCGACGGCCCGCATCCCGATCAGGTCGCCGAGTCCTTCCTCACCGGAATTGGCGACAAACCAGACATCGCGCTCAGGTTGCAGCTCGAAATGGCGCATGGTTTCGGCGAGCGTCAACAATCCGGCGACGCCGGTACTGTTGTCGGCGATGCCCGGCCCGTGGATCTTGTTGTCTTCACGCCGGATAGTGAGATCAGTTTCGGCCGAAAATACGGTATCACTATGCGCTGAAACGATGATGGGATGGCCATTGCTGCGACTGCCAGGCAGCCGAGCGTAGACATTAAACCATTGATCCTGGCTGATGTCGTGCAGTCCCAACGCCGTAAACGTCGTTTGCACAAACGCAGCCCGCTCCTGCTCACTAAACGTAGGTGCCGGGATTTGTTGAATGGCGATTGCCCGATCGATCAGCGCTTCGATGTTAGTGTCAAATTGCTTCAGTGCTTCTTGAACGCGTGGTTGTTGCGCGATAGTTTGTACGGTTAGCATGCTGTCTGGTTAAGAGTCGTCGGCTCCCGCAACTCGTGAAGACTTGTCGAGTCACTCTTCAATGACCCGGTAATTTTCAAAATACGGAATCAGGCGTTGTGGTAGACGCCCAATCAATTTTACCCCATCGGCCGTGTGTTCGTCATACTCAACCTGACCACGTTCGTGGAACATGGAAACGAGATCGCCTCGCTTGTAAGGCAGCAGTACGATTGCCGGTTCCATCAAACTTTCAGTGACCGCTTCGATGGCGTGGAGCAATTCCTCGCGTCCTTCGCCGGTGACAGCTGAAATGGGTGTGCACGGTTTGGTCGTTGTCACCAGGTCGTGTGGATTTACGTCAGCCGGCAGCAAGTCGATTTTGTTGAGTGCCATTACCATCGGCAGATGGTCGACTTCCAGTTCAGCCAATGTGTCTTCGACAGACTCGATCTGCGCGGCCAAATTGGGATGCGTCGCGTCGACGACATGTAGCAGGATGTCAGCTTCGATTATTTCTTCCAGCGTGGCGCGGAATGCGGCGACGATGTTGGTCGGCAGCTTCTGGATAAAGCCGACGGTGTCGGTGAGCAGCACTTCGCGTCCACCGGGCATCTCAACACGTCGCGTTGTCGGGTCGAGAGTGGCAAACAGCATATCGGCCGAAAGCACATTCGCCCCGGTCAGCGTATTGAGCAGCGTCGATTTGCCCGCATTGGTGTAGCCGACAATGGCAATGACCTGCAACTCAGTTTGGCGGCGCTGCGAGCGGTGACGACTGCGATGGGCACGCACATTATCCAGTTCCGCTTTGAGATGGGAAATACGCCGACCAATCATGCGTCGGTCCAGCTCTAGCTGCGTTTCACCGGGGCCACGTACGCCGACACTGCCGCCGGTCTTGCCCGTTTGCCGCGCTAAATGTGTCCACATGCGCGTCAGACGCGGAATACGGTATTCTAACTGGGCCAGTTCGACTTGCAGCTTGCCTTCATGCGTGTGTGCATGTTGGGCAAAAATGTCGAGGATCAGCGCGGTGCGGTCGATAACTTTGAGCTTATCGCCGAATGCCTTTTCCAGCTCGCGTTGGTGACGCGGCGATAGTTCATCGTCGAATAGAATCACATCAGCATCGAGTTCACCCGCCAGGGTTTTGACTTCGTCAACTTTTCCCGGCCCGATAAATGTGGCCGGATGGGGATTGTCGAAGCGTTGATAGGTGCGGCCTACGACAATCAGGCCGGCTGTATCAGCCAGTTGTTCCAGTTCGTTTAAGCTGTCTTCAACCGACAACAACGGTCGACCATATTTCAGTTCGCCGCCGACCAGGAAAGCGCGTTCGGCCGGTGCAGTGGTGGGCATGGTATCGTTGGTGCTAATCTTGTTTCTCCCTTTTGCATGAAATGGAAGTGAAGCGATGCGGTGATCATCCGCACCGGAATCATGTGCTTCTACTTACTCCGTGATGCCGTGCAGTTCCACGGAGCGCGGGTGTTGGATACTGAACTCATAGCTGATAACGTGTTTTTCGGCCGATTGCAGTTGCAACTGCCACTTCATGATGTTCATATCGCTGATCTCGGCCGATTGTGGTGTCACGCTCTCCAGCTTAACTTTAATCTCTTCGTGTGTCGAAACGGGAATCTGGTCTTCTACAGCGACGTCAGCGGCAACCGGCAGCAGATTTTCGACTTCGATTTGATAACTGTAGCGAATTTGACGCTGGTCACGCAGCAATTTCTTGTCGACTTCGCGCTTGATCAGTTCGCGTTTGATCACGATGCGCTCTTCAACACCGAGCAGGAGTTCGATCTCGGCCGATTGCGCTGCATAATCAATGCGATTGCTGCCAATAAACTCGTCGCCGACAAACAAATTGACCGGTCCGGCCAGCAGCGGCGATGCGCTCTCGTTGACCATTTTGACACGACGGAAAACGGAATCGGTATGGCGTGGCACGGCCAGATAGTCGATGGCAGGCTTGAAATCAAATCGGCCGATACTGCTTTTGTGTGCTGCACCGTCGCTGGGAACCGTTGTCGCACCCGGTATGCGGAACGTGACTGCTGTTCCGGTTGTTGCGACCGACGCAACGACCGTTTCAGCTGCGACATCGGCCATGGCCACATCTTCACCCGATAAAGCAGATTCAAATGCAACCTCGGTTTTTGCGGCGGCGGCAGGGGCTGCCATCGCTCTAACATGACGCGGCATCGGCTTGAGCTCGCCGATATACCATGGCTTTAACTCAGGTTTGCGCTGATTGAGGGCCGGGCGTGCGGTCGAGACAGACAAGTTGACTTCGTTCCAATCCTGTCCTGATTGATTGGTTATTTGCGCCAGATAGCTCAGTTCGAGTTGACGGCTGCCGTTTTCGACAAGGCGCACGTCGTATAAAGGTTGCCAACCGGCACGGGTGACGACGTAACTCAGATTCGGCCGAAATGTACAGGCCGCATTCGTTTCAACTTCAATCATTGCTTGATAGCGTGCCAATGGCCGCGCTGACTGCAACTCTTTCAACTCGCGTTTCAGCTTCTCAATGGTGCGCGACAACTCGCGGATGGATATGTCCTGGTCACGCACGGCAGCTTTGAGTTCACGATCTCGTTCGAGCAGAAACTGCATGCGCTCCGCCTGTTCAGTGACGGTTAGCCGGCCCCGTGACAGGCTGCGGGCAAATTCGAGCGCGTTTTCGCGGATGCCGTCGATTAGTATGGTTTGGGCATCCAGCGCGTTGCGCTCGTCGTTGATAGTGCGCAATTCATCTGTCAGGCGCTCGATTTCAGCTTCCAAATCGGCGACGCGAGCGGTAGGTGAGGCCGTATGATGTGTGCGTTTTACGTCGACGCCGAGGATGCGCACCTGTGCAGTGCCTGTGCCGCCGGCGCGAACGGAGGCAACGTCAATCGTCAACGGCAAGTCGCCGATGATGACGGTGTGGTTCCCCGCCTCCAATTCGGCCGAACCAGTTGTTTCGATGCGTGCCCGGTCGGGATAGACGGTGACGGCATGTGGTTTGTGTTCCAGTTCAATGTTCATGGATATGCGTTAAATGTTCCTTGATGATTTTCCAACCAAACTTCAATGGTTCGGCCGACGCGAAACAGGCTGTCGGCGCTGGCTTTATCCGGCGTATCTTCAACCGTATGCCAATAAGGGTAGTCGAAGTCGATGATGTCGACGGCAGAAATGCCGAGTTGCCGGAATGGCACGTGGTCATCGATCATCGTGTACTTGAGTTCCGGAATAAACTGGTCGGCGAAACCGAGTTCGTGAGCAATGTCCCACAGCGCAACTGATAGAGCGGGATCTGAGTTGCCTTCATAATACAATTGTTGATCAGCATCACCGATCATGTCAACCAGAACCATTGACTCGATCGGCGTTGTCAGATTGGCCGCCATGTAACGCGAACCGTTGATCCAATCCCAGCCGTCAATACCGTCGCTGCCGTTGTCCTCAACGTCGAAGAACGTCAGCCAAATCTCCTTGTCGATTCCCGGCGTGTTGAGCGTTCGTGCCAGTTCAAGCAGCACGGCAACGCCGCTGGCACCGTCGACCGCTCCGATTACCGGCGTGTCTTCAAATCCGGGCGATTGATCGGCGCGGGCACGGGTGTCGTAATGGGCGGCGAGCATGACGACGGGTAAATCCATATCGGTATTGGTTCGGCCGATCAGGTTCATCGCTTCAAATCCCTGATAGTCGAATGTCTGGCGTTCGACTTCCCAGCCGAGCGCTGCCAGTTCGTCCGTGATCAAATCGCGGACGGCGCTATGGCCGTCACTACCGGGTGGGCGTGGCCCCAGATCGGTCTGGGCAGTGAGATAAGCAAAAGCATTGTCGCCGTCGAACTCAACGTCGGGCATGGCAGTCTGTGTTGGCGTCGGATTAACCTCTGTCGGCGGTGGCGTTGCGGTGGCGTCGGCAGGCGCACTTTCAGGAGCAACGGCGCAAGCGGTGAAAAATAGTAGCGCAAGCCAGATAATCACATGTTTTTGCATAGCAGTCTCTTGTTTTGTGTGTCGCTTATGGTTGGCGTACATGGCGATGCAGCAGGTCGATAGTTGCGCTGACGATGGCCGGGTCAGGATGATCGGCCGCAACCAAATCCCCGATGATCTCATCGCCGCGATTCAAATCCCAGACGGGTAGGGCCGGATTCTCGACCAGCGCCACACCGTCTCCGGCGTAGACCAGGCGTGGCTGTAGCTCAATCGCCATGTCGTGTCGGTGCAGGAAGCGTGTCAGATCGGCGTGATGCGTTTCCAGTTGTTCGGTTGGATTCGGCCGAATTGCCTGCCAACTGTCATCGCCCACGCGTCGTGACCACGTCTCCCCTTGATTGCTGACAAAGCCACCATATGCTTTGATTTCCAGACAAAAAACGCCTGTTGGTCCGGCTAGTACCGCGTCGATATCGCCGATTTGTCCGGGCAGCGTTACCGATCGCAGCAATGTCCAGTCGCCGTTTAAGTGCGTGGCAAAGAAGTCGCCCGTGCGTTGTTCGCCGGCATAGCCGCGTTCAAAGGCATCGGCATCGCTGCGCGCCTGCTCGATCAGCCACGGTAGTGCCAGCGCTGACAGCGTCAGCAGCGCAAGCAACGTGAACGGCAGATCGATTGCGAACACCGCTTCGCGCAGTGCCGTGATGATAATGAACAGCCAGCCCACTATGGCAACGGCGACGGTGACAAATAACAGCGGTCGCAGCCATTTTGCCAGGTTGCGCAGTCGTTGTGCTGTGTGCAGCAAATGATCGCCGTTGCCAATGACGGTCAACGCAATCGTTGTCGTGTTGATGACGGTCAAAATAAGCCTCTGCTGCCCTTTGTCAACCATTGAGCCACCAGTGATGGCCTTTGCAATATGCTTTGCAGTTTCATGCGTCCACGGTCAGATTATAGCTGATGTTGCATATGAGCAACGTCGAGCCGGACTGACTCCAATATATAACAGAGGCTTTAGCGCTTGACGCAGTCAAAATAGTCTGAGCGAATGCGCAACGGCAACGGCCTGTGTCCGATTATGAACATCCAATTTGCGGTAGATGTTGGCGAGATGGGTTTTGACCGTGCCTGGCGCGATGACCAGCCTTCGGCCGATTTCCTGATTAGCGCATCCGTCTCTTACCAGACACAACACCTCCAACTCCCGTTCTGTAATCGACGATGCCACAGCCATGGAGTCGAGCGTTGGTCTGGGCAGTAGGTCGGCCAGCCTGCCGACAGGTTGACCTGCCGCTTGTAGCAGTGCAGCGATTAGCGGCTGTGCTTTGGCAGGGAGCGTGTCGGTGTGTTGGAGCAGGGCGAATAAGGGCAGCAGGCGTGGAGCGTGATCGATAAACGGCCGAATGAAGCGCTCGGGCAGCGCCTGGCGCAGCGCTTCGCTAAGCACCTGCTGTGCCTGATTGAGTTTGTGTCGGGCGTACAACGTCGAAGCCAAGAGCACGCGCACCTCCAGTTGCGGTTCGAAGGGTATTCCGGATTCGAGAAGGATGCTCAAGAGAGATTCGGCCGAATCCGGCTGCCCACGTCGCAACCACATCTCCGCCCGCACCCGCTGCGCCAGCGAGTGCCCTGCATCGCCCGCCTCGTCCAGCAGACGCTCGACCCTCTCCCATTCTTCAGTCGGCAGGCAGAACAACGCTTCGTAAGCTGCCAGATCGGCGTCACGCCAGGCTGGCGACGGATGTTGGGACTGCAATGTGCGGGCTGCCTGCAGCGTAGCCTGCGCCGCCTCGTGATCGCCTGCCGCCGCTTGCAGCCTGGCGTCAGCAATAGCAAGCGTTATACGCATGTTGGAACTGGTCGGGTTGGGATCGACATCGATCGCTTGCTGCAGCAGTTGGCGAGCTTGGTGCAGTTCATTGCGCTCAAGGCTAATTTTGCTCAAAACGTAGAGGGCAACACTAGATGGCTCCGGCAGTTTGCCCCGCTGTGTCAGCGCATGCTGCAAAACCTGATGGGCGATCTGTTCGCTTGCCCGCAACTGACCGCGCAAATACACTCTATTGGCATAATCGCCACCCGCCAGCAGAACGACAAACAGGTTGCCCTGCCGACGTGCCAGATTGTAAAGCACTCCAAGTTGCTCCTCCTCGTCTATCGTGCGCAGTAAATAGTACGGTTTGATAATTTTCAGGTCATCGATCAATTGCCAGCGCGTATGTTCCCGGTTCTCATCGGGCTGTGAGGTAGCGTGGTTATGTCGAATGGCGCGCAATTCGGCAAGAACATCGCGCTCTTCCTGCGTCAGTTGAGCGTGCGGAAGCGTGGTCAGTTCGCTTTCGAGGCGGCTGAGTACGCGTTCGATTTCGGCCGCCGGTAGCGCCATGCGTGCCAAACGCAAGTAGGTCGATAACAGCGCCTTATGACGGCGAAAAACCGTTTCCGGGAGCTGCCGCAGCCAATGTAACAGGCGTGAATCTTCGCCATATTCGACCAGTTGGTGCAGGGCGACTTCTTCAATGATGGCGGCTGCCTCTTCCCAAGCCCCGGCGGCCAGCAGATGGTGCACGGCATCGGCCGATGCGTTTTGTCCACGATACCACTTAGCAGCTCTTTGGTGGAGATCAGCCATTTGCTGAGGCCATTGCTGCTGCAACTGATTGCACAACATCTCGGCAAAGAGGTTGTGATAATGGTACCATGACCGATCTTCCGCACGGCTGAGAAAAATGTTTGCCTGCCACAATTGTGCCAGCATGTGTTCCCCGTCGTTGCGCCCCGTCACTGCATCGCACAGCGCGCCTGTAAGCTGCTGCAAAATAGACGTTTGCAGCAGAAACGTCTGTACCGCTTCAGGTTGCTGCTGCAGTGCCGTTTCCAGAAAATAGTCGCGTACGTACAGATGCGCGCCGCTGAATGAGTCGCTGAATTGGTGCGGATCGGGATGTTTGTTGAGCGCCAGCGCCGCCAGCTTGAGACCCGCCGCCCAGCCGCCGGTGCGCTGGGCCAATCGCTCCAACTCACTGTCGGTCACTGTTTGCTCGGTCAGGTGTTGCTGCAAGAAATCGATGCCCTCGGCCGACGTGAAGCGCAAATCGTCCTGCTCCAACTCGGTCAACAGCCCCTGTGCACGCAGTCGACCCAGTGCCAGAAGCGGCCGCGTGCGCCCGGCGATGATCAGTTGTAACCCGTCCGGCAGCCTAGTGAGCCACTCTTGGAGGGAAGCCAGAATGTTGGGCTGCTGAATGTGGTGGAAGTTGTCCAGCACCAGCGCAACGCGACCGGACGTTGATAGTGCGCTCGTTATGTGAGCGGTGATTTCGGCCGAATCCACAACCATTTGGCGCTGTAAAACAGGCAGTAGCGTCTCGTCCAGCGTCGGAAAAACGACTTGCAGCGCCATGACTACTGTCGACCAGAAGCGCAGCAGACGGTCGTCGTCGGCGTCGAGTGCGGCCCACGCTACCGGCATGGCGCATGTCTGCTGCCAGGCGGCGAGCAGCGTGCTTTTGCCGTAGCCGCCGGGCGCGGAAATGAGTGTGATGGGCGTATTTAGTTGTTTGGTCAGGCGGGTGCGTGTGACCAGCTTGGGCGGCGGTGTCGTGGGGCGAATTTTGGCTTGCGCCGCGAAGGAGGCGGGTGCTGCGGCCAACGGCTCTGTGCTGCTACGCTCAGCCGTTTGGGGCGGGAGGGAGAACGAGATGCCAGAATCTTTACCGGCGAGAGCGACAGCAGCTTCTTCAAGAACGTCCAGATTTAATTCGGCCGATTTCCCCAGATACGACTTGCGCAATTTACCGTCGCGACGGCGATACGCATACCAGTAGTCGCCTCCTCCTCGGCCTTCCTTCCGCGCACCGAAATGCCCCGCGTCCCCGATGAACGTGAACCGACTGTTGCGGGTCAGCCAGGTGTGCCATTGGCCCGTTTGCAGATCGATCGCCTTCCCGGTCGGTACGTGCAACACGCCTGCTTCCACGAACGGTTTTTTGGCCTTTGCCATGTGCTTTTGCTCCAAAAAGTTACCCAAAACACCATGCCTAACCCTCTTGGGTAACTTTTGTAGTTTGATTATACATCTTTTTGTACTGGAAATCACGTTTCTGTGGGTTGTGTCTACCGTAAAATCATCCGCTCTCCCGATACCCACAGTGCAGCGTTCATGTTACCTTATTGATGTACTGTACGGATTCCGCAAGAGGCACGGACAGAGTACAAGTAAACTTAACAAAACTACCTGAGGCATAAAAACCATGACTATTCAATCGCTAACCGCACAAATGACCCTTGAAGAAAAAGCCGCCTTGTGTACCGGCGCCAGCGCATGGACGACGACGCCCATTGAGCGGCTCGGTGTGCCGGAAATGCTCGTTTCCGATGGCCCACACGGCGTACGTCGCCAGCCAGACGTTCACGAGATGGGGGCCGAAAGTCTCCCTGCCACCTGCTTTCCGACCGCATCTGCCCTTGCCGCGACGTGGGACGAGGTGTTGATTGGTGAAATGGGAGCGGCGCTGGCGGAGGAGTGCATTGCCCAGGATGTCGATGTCGTACTTGGTCCAGGCGCTAACATGAAGCGGTCCCCACTCAACGGTCGCAACTTCGAGTATTTCTCTGAAGACCCGTATTTGGCGGGCGAATTGGCTGCCGCTTACATCAACGGCGTACAGAGCCAGGGTGTCGGCACGTCGCTCAAGCATTTCGCGGCTAACAACCAGGAATTTCAGCGCTTCACTATCAGCGCGGAGATTGATGAGCGCACGCTGCGCGAGATTTATTTGCCCGCCTTTGAGAAAGCAGTTAAAGAGGCGCAACCGTGGACGGTGATGTGCGCTTACAACAAGGTTAACGGCACGTTTGCGTCCGAGCACGACTATTTGCTGAATCGTATTCTCAAGGAAGAGTGGGGATTTGAAGGGCTGGTCGTTTCCGACTGGGGCGCGGTGCGTGACCGAGTGGCAGCGCTCAAGGGTGGCCTCGACTGGGAAATGCCCGGCCCGCAAGCCCGGCGTGTGCAGGAAGTCGTCGACGCGGTCAACGCCGGTGAACTGGATGAAGCGGTACTCGATGAGTCAGTGCAGCGCATCTTAGGCATCGTGGCGAAGGCGCAGCAGACGCCCAAAGGCGGCACGTTCGACGCCGTAGCGCACCACGATTTGGCACGGCGCGTTGCAGCGGACGGAATGGTGTTGTTGAAGAATGACGGTATTTTGCCGCTCAACGGACAGCAAACAATCGCTGTCATCGGCCGATCCGCCCGCCATCCCCATTTCCAGGGCGGCGGCAGCTCGCACATCAACCCAACGCAGGTGACTGTGCCGTTTGAGGCGCTACAGGCATATGCCAGCGACGCTGTACTGGCCTATGCCGAAGGCTACCCGACCGATAACAGTTTCCGCCAGGATTTGATCAACGAGGCAGTAGCGGCGGCGCAATCGGCCGAAGTCGCTTTGCTCTACATCGCTCTGCCTACTTTCAAGGAGTCGGAAGGGTACGACCGCACCGACCTCGATCTGACCGATCAGCAAATCGCCCTGATTCAGGCTGTCGCTGCTGTCCAACCGCAGACGGTCGTCGTGCTCAATAATGGCGCGCCGGTCGTGATGGGTGACTGGATCGACGACGTGGCCGCTGTGCTGGAAGCGTACATGATGGGGCAGGCAGGTGGCGGTGCCATCGCTGACATCCTCTTCGGCGCGGTCAACCCCAGCGGCAAGCTAGCCGAGACATTTCCGCTGCAGCTGGAGGACACGCCGGCCTTTCTCAACTGGCCGGGTGAGGCGGGCAAAGTGCGCTATGGTGAAGGGCTGTATATCGGCTATCGCTATTACGACGCTCGCAATGTGCCGGTCCAGTTTCCATTTGGGCACGGGCTGAGCTACACGACGTTTGCCTACAGCAATGCGCGGGTTTCGGCCGAAACGTTCGCCGACTCAGACGGTGTGACTGTTTACGTCGACGTCACCAATACGGGTAGCGTCGCCGGCAAGGAGATCGTGCAGCTCTATGTCCGCGACCTGGAGGCAGGTTTGGTACGCCCGGACAAGGAATTGAAGGGATTCGCCAAAGTGTCATTAGAACCCGGTGAAACAAAAACGGTAGAGATGACACTCGATTTTCGCGCCTTTGCGTTCTATCATCCGGATTACGCGGCGTGGATTACGGAAGACGGCAACTTTGAGCTGCTGATTGGGGCTAGTTCGGCCGATATTCGCCAGACGCTCACCGTCACTTTGCGCTCAACGCTTGAACTACCCTGCCTCCTCGATGAGGAGTCGACCATTCGTGAATGGCTGGATGACCCGCGCGGCAAGGTGCTGGCAGAACCAATCCTGGATCAGATTCGCGCCAACGTTGCCGCCATGTTCGCCGGCATCATGGCCGGCGACAGCGGCGCGGCAGAGAACGTCGATATGGACCTCATGATGGGGTTTAGCGACATGCCGCTGGTGAGTGTCATGCTGTGGCAAGCAGATAGCTTTGACAAACATCCGGAAGATTTGGTTGACGATTTGTTGAAACAGGTATACCAAGCTGCTCAGCCCGTGCGCTGAGCAGCGCAACTCAGGAGAAAGCATCATGCAAAAACGGTCACTCGGTAACAATGGTTTAGAAGTATCGGCGCTTGGCCTGGGCTGTATGCGGATGACATTCGGCGATGCGCCGGTCGGTACGCGGGAGGAGATGATTACCTTCCTGCACCAGGCTGTTGAACGCGGGGTCACGTTTTTTGATTCGGCCGAAGTCTACGGCCCATTCACCAATGAAGAACTCGTCGGCGAGGCGCTCGCGCCGTTCAAGGGCCAGGTCGTCATCGCCACTAAATTTGGCTTCAAGCACGGGCCAAACGGTCCCACCCCCGGCACAGGTCTCGACAGCCGTCCGGAGCAGATCAAGCGCGTGGCCGACGCCTCACTGCAACGTTTGGGAGTCGACGCCATCGACCTCTTTTACCAGCATCGCCCCGACCCCGACGTGCCCATGGAGGACGTGGCCGGCGCCGTGCGTGATTTGATACAGGCGGGCAAAGTCCGGCACTTCGGCCTCTCCGAAGCAAGCGCCGAGCAAATTCGCCGCGCTCACGCCGTGCAACCCGTCACCGCTCTGCAGAGCGAGTATTCGATCTGGTGGACGGCCATCGAAGAAAACGGCGTACTCTCCGCCTGCGAAGAACTCGGCATCGGCCTCGTGCCCTACAGTCCACTGGGACGCGGCTATTTGACGGGCAAAGTCACAGCAGAGACAACCTTCGCCGAGAGCGACATCCGCAGCCGCAACCCCCGGTTCACTGAAGAGGCGATCAAGGCCAATTGGGCGGTCGTCGAATTACTGAATCAGATCGGCGCAGTGCACGGCGCAACGCCGGCTCAAATTGCGCTGGCATGGCTCTTGGCACAAAAGCCGTGGATTGTGCCGATACCAGGCAGCCGCAAACTGCACCGGCTGGAGGAGAATCTTGGCGCGATTGACATCACCTTGACTGAAACTGATCTCAGTCAAATCCGGAAAGCTATGACCAATATCACAGTGGTCGGACACCGTTATTAGGTTCGCCTAATTGTAGGAGAAAAGAAAATGAACATCACACTTAATGGAACACAAGCTTCGGCCGAAGGGCCGTCAGACTGGTTTACCGGCAAAGTACGGATAGACCCACTATTCAACCCCACCGACCCCGCCCGCGTGGGTGGCGCCAGTGTCACCTTCGAGCCGGGTGCGCGCACCACGTGGCACACGCATCCGCTCGGTCAGACGTTGATCATCACCGCCGGCTGTGGCCGGGTGCAGAGTTGGGGCGGGCCGATCCGGGAAGTCAAACCCGGCGATGTCGTTCAATTCGCCCCCGGCGAAAAGCATTGGCACGGTGCAGCGCCGACCACGGCCATGACCCACATCGCTGTTCAGGAATATCACGACGGCTCGCCTGTCGAATGGTTGGAGCACGTCACCAACGAGCAATATCAAGGATAGGATCAAATCGATTCGAGGAAAAAGATCATGATTTTAGAAGAAACATTTACACTGGTGAATGGGGTAGAAATCCCCAAGCTAGGTCTTGGCACGTGGTTCATCAGCGATGCCGACGTCGTTCAAGCGGTCAGAGAGGCTGCCAACGTTGGCTACCGCCATATTGACACGGCGCAGGCGTATCAAAATGAGCGCGGCGTTGGTGAGGGCATTAGAACGAGTAGTGTCGACCGCGCCGAAATGTTCGTGACCACGAAACTTGCCGCCGAAGTGAAGTCCTATGCAGAAGCGGTTGCATCAATTGATCAATCACTCAAGACGCTCGGTCTTGACTACATTGACATGATGATTATCCACAGCCCGCAACCGTGGATGCAATTCGGTGTAGCCGATCGCTATTTTGCAGGCAATCGGGAAGCGTGGCGGGCGCTTGAGGATGCTTATGACGCCGGCAAATTGCGCGCAATTGGTCTTTCAAACTTCGAGCAGGCCGATCTCGATAACATTCTGGCAGCTTGCCGCATCAAACCGATGGTTAACCAGATTCTGGCGCATATCAGCAATACACCGCATGCGCTGATTGATTATTCGCAGGCCAACGGCATCCTGGTGGAAGCGTACTCTCCAATCGCCCACGGCGAACTGTTGAAGAATCAGGCAGTACGCGCGATCGCTGAACGCTATGGCGTGACGGTTCCGCAGTTGGGCATTCGTTATGTGTTGCAGATGGGTCTGCTCCCGTTGCCCAAGACGGCCAATCCGGCCCATATGCGCTCCAATGCCGCCGTCGATTTTGTCATCTCAGACGAAGACATGACGTTCCTGAAAAACGTGGAACAAATCGAGAACTATGGGGCGGCCAGCGTATTTCCTGTGTATGGCGGGACGCTGGGATAGTCAATAGGGAAAGTGACCATGAATACGACTTGGACAGACAATGAACTGAACCGGATTGAATCGGCCGAAGAGTTGCACATTGCTCCCCAGCGGCGCGATGGCACACTGCGTAGACCAGTGCCGATTTGGGTAGTACGCGTCGGTGATGGTCTGTATGTGCGTTCTTATCGGGGACTTGAGGGCGCCTGGTTCCGTGCTGCGCAGACTAGTCACACCGGCCAAATCAGCGTCGGTGGTATCAAGAAAGATGTCACTTTCGTTGCGGCAACTGACTCCGGTCTCAATGACGAGATTGACGCCGCTTATCGCCATAAGTATCGGCACTACCCGCAGTATGTAGAGCCGATGCTAACATATGAAATTCGCGCGACGACGCTCAAGTTGGTGCCCCGCACACCTGCGGTCTAGTTCAAGCGCGTTTACGCTGGAGATATGACATGGATTACGTAAAACTTGGCAATACTGGATTGGATGTATCCCCGATTTGCTTGGGAGCGATGAGCTTTGGCACGGCCAAAGGGTGGGTGCACAACGAGTGGGCGCTCAACGAAGAAGACAGCCGCACCATCGTCAAGCGGGCGCTCGAATTGGGTGTCAACTTCTTCGATACGGCCAACATCTACGCGTATGGTGCCAGTGAGGAGATTCTGGGGCGTGCGTTGCATGATTTCGCCAACCGCGATGAAGTTGTTATCGCGACCAAAGTCCACGGGCGCATGCACGCCGGGCCTAACGGCGGCGGTCTGTCGCGCAAGCACATCATGCAGCAAATCGACGCCAGCCTGCAACGGCTGGGCACCGACTATATCGATCTCTACATCATCCACCGCTGGGATTACAACACGCCGATTGAAGAAACGCTGGCGGCGTTGCATGATGTCGTTCAGGCAGGCAAAGCACGCTACATTGGCGCGTCGGCGATGTATGCATTCCAGTTTCAGAAGGCGTTGTATTCGGCCGAAAAACACAGCTGGACACGCTTCGTCTCAATGCAGAATCATATGAACCTGCTCTATCGCGAAGAAGAACGCGAAATGATCCCGTTGTGCAGCGAAGAAGGGATTGCCGTGACACCGTACAGTCCACTGGCTTCGGGCCGGGTAGCGCGTCCGTGGAGCGCTACGACGACCCGCCTCGAAACAGACCCTATCGCCAGAAGCAAATACGACGCCACCGCCGACGCTGACAAAATGATCGTCGAGCGCGTCGTGGAGATCGCCCAACAGCACGACGTGCCGATGGCGCATATCGCGCTGGCGTGGCTGCTACAAAAAGATGCGGTCGTCGCCCCTGTCATCGGTGCCACCAGACTCCCCCATCTGGAGAGTGCTGTTGCAGCTATCAAAGTGCAGTTAACAGTAGAAGATGTCGCCTATCTGGAAGAGCCTTACGTGCCGCATCCCATCGTCGGATTGATTCCGTATGGCGGCTAGAAATGAGCATAGAATGGATTATTGACGACTGAGGGCTACAATGGCGCAGGCAACAGTACTACCAATCCAACAAGATTTGGCAACGAAACGCAAAATAGCATTTGGCGTGACGGCCATCTTCGTCACGCAATTTGTTGGGTTTCTGTTTATCAACGCCAGAAATATTGCCCAACCGGCGATGATCGCGGAGTTCGACGGTATGTTGCTCTTCGCCTGGCTGATTGCCTTGCCCGCCCTCAGCGGCTCGATCTCCACGCTACTCTTCGGCAAGCTTTCGGACATCTACGGCCGACGCGCCATTCTACTGCTCTGCATTGCAATATTTATACTGGGGTTGGGCCTGACCACTCAAAGCAACTCCATGCTTTTCTTGGTGGTGGCGACCACGTTTATGAGCATCGGGCATTTTCCGATCATTCCGTTCTGTTTTGCCGCCATTGGTGATCTCTTTGAACCGTCGGAGCGTGCAAAATGGACTGGGCTGCTCAGTTTGCCCGCCGGCGTTGCGGCACTGATCGGCCCGGTGTTGGGTGGAATAGTTGCTGAAAGTGTGTTCGGCTGGCGCGGCCTCTATTGGGGTACCATTCCGCTGATGTTAGTGGCAGGCATCCTGATCGCCTTTGCCTTGCCCAAACATGTCCAGCATACCAAGCCTCATATTGATTGGCTCGGTGCTTTCGTGATGGCGGTTGCTACGACGACACTCATCACTGGCTTTTCACAGGTGGGTGTGCCGGGTCAGACTGCGGTCGGTGGCCTGCTGTTGATCGCGTCCGCCATCGCCTGGGCAATCTTCGTCCAGATCGAGAAACGCGCAGAAGCGTCGATCCTCGACCCACAGGTGCTCTTCAATCGCACGTTTATGACTGCTGCAATCACCGGTATGCTGTCATTCTTTGGCGTATTGGGGATCGTAGCCTATTCACCGATCTTTGTGCAGGATGTGATGGGTATCAGCCCGGCGGTCAGCGGGACGATGTTGACGCCCTACACGGTCATCGTCGCCTTCATGGGTATTCCGGCCGGTTTCTTAATCGCCAAAACCAAACGGTACAAATGGATGTACCTGATCGGCTACCCGATCGTGACATTATCGCTGTTTGCCATGTGGCGCTTCAGTGCCGCCACACCGATTTGGCTCTTTGTGCTCATTACCTCGGTGGCCGGGTTTGGCCTGGGGGTTATTCCCACGGTCAACACACTGGTGGCGCAATTTGCGGTTCCCAGGCGTTTGCTCGGTGTGGCGGTAGGCGCAATCTTTTTCTTCCAGATGATAGGAATCGCCGTCGCTCCTGCCATTCTCGGTCTGGCACAAAGCAGTGCCCCAGACCTCGAAAGCGGTTTGAATCTCGTTTTCCTCACGGGCGCGCTCGCGATGACTATCTCAACATTGCTGATTGCGACCATTCCCCAAATCTCAGTGGAAGATGAAGTTGTTGACAAAGCCGTACCGAGCAGGTTGCCCTTTCCCACCGATATCGATACGCTGCGAAAATGGCTGGCAGAACGCGACACCTTTAGCATCCTGGAAACGGTGGACGTAGATACGGGGGAGAGAACTGTTCTCCGGGAATTCGATACCGTTATTTCAGCACCGAACTGGACGAAAGACGGCCGCTGTCTAGTCTATGATAGCCGGGGGTTACTGTACACCTACGAAGTGGCGACCGGTGAAATCGGCCGACTCGAAACCGATTTTGCTGTCGACTGTACCAATGACCACCTGCTCTCACCGGACAACAGCCGGCTTGCCATCAGCCACTTCACCAACGAAGACGTCACCTCACGCATTTACATGTTGCCGGTCGCCGGCGGTACGCCCACGCTAGTTACAGATAACGGCCCCAGCTATCTGCACGGCTGGTCGCCGGACGGCACACGGCTGGTCTACTGTGGTGAACGCGGTGGACAGTATGACATTTACGCGATTTCGGTCAACGGTGGCCCCGAAACGCAGCTAACGAACGAGCCGGAGCTGGACGACGGCCCGGAATATGCACCATCCGGCCAGCATATCTGGTTCAACTCCGCGCGCAGCGGCTTAATGCAGATTTGGCGCATGCAAGCTGATGGTGCGCACCCCACCCACATCGTCAAGGAAGATGCCAACTGCTGGTTTCCACACGTCTCGCCGGACGGCATATGGGTTGCCTACATCGCCTACGGCAAGGACGATGTGGCACCCGGCGATCATCCACCGAATCGCGATATTGAGATTCGTATCGTCCCGGCTACCGGGGGAGTCTCGAAAACAGTCGTCAAGCTGTTTGGAGGCCAGGGTACGATGAACGTCAATTCTTGGTCGCCTGATAGCCGCAAGCTGGCTTTTGTCTCTTACCGGCTGAAAGATTGAAGTCACCGTTCGGTTATAAACCAAGTGCTGCCGCTGACATCGTGCCGCATTGCGTTTGACTAGCAGCTTCTCGGAAGAAGAACCGGTCTACCGAGTTCACGATGACCGCTTGACCTCTCCGACAGCCTGCCAGAGAACTCATCAACTGTATATACTATTAATTGTCTAACTGGTGGTCGCTTTTTCGGCCGATTCCCGATCCCACGCAATCTCATTGTCACGCGCAAAACGCCGCATTGTCGTCAACGCGCGATCCGCATACCACATGTAGCGGTCTTTCTTGCCCAGGTTTTGCGGAGGCGGTTCAAACAGGCCAAAATTCGACTTCATCGGCTGGAAATGTTTGGCGTCGGCGTGGGTGACGTAGTGCAACAGGGCACCGAGCATGGTCTTGGTCGGGAATATGACGGGCGGCTTGCCGTGCAGCATTCGCGCCGCGTTGATCCCGGCGACCATTCCCGAACCGGCATTGCCGGTGTACCCTTCGACGCCGACAATCTGGCCGGCGAAAAACAAATCGGCACGCAGACGCCATTGCAGTGTCGGATGCAGGAGTTGCGGCGCGTTGATGTAGGTGTTGCGGTGCATCATGCCGTAGCGAAGAAATTCGGCCGATTGCAGTCCCGGAATCATGCGCAGCACGCGTCGCTGCTCACGCCAGCGCAGATTCGTCTGAAAGCCGACGATATTCCACAATGATCCGGCCAGATTGTCCTGGCGCAGTTGTACGACAGCATAAGGGCGTCGTCCTGTACGCGGATCGGTCAGACCAATCGGGCGCATCGGGCCAAAACGCAGCGCATCTGCGCCACGCCGTGCCATCACTTCGACCGGCATACAGCCTTCGAAGAACTGGGCATCTTCCCGCTCGAAGTCGCGCAGTTCGATTTGTTCGGCCGAAACGAGCGCAGCGACAAATGCATCGTACTCTGCTTTGTCCAGCGCACAGTTTATGTAATCGCCTGCTTCCAACTCGCCGTCATCATGACGCGATTGGCGGAAGGCAATGGACATGTCAATCGAATCGGCGTTGACAATGGGGCTGAGCGCGTCGTAGAAATAGAGGTATTTCCGGCCGGAAAGTTGCGCAATTTCTGTCGCGAGTGCGTCCGACGTTAACGGGCCGGTTGCGACGATACAGGCGTCGTCGGGAATGTGCGTCACTTCTTCGCGGACGAGTTCGATATGGGAATGTGTCGTGATGGCTTCGGCAACGAGTGCGGCGAAACGGTCGCGGTCGACAGCTAGCGACGAGCCGGCGGGAACGGCCGATTCTGACGCACAACGCAAAATCAGTGAGCCGAGTCCGCGCATTTCCGCCTTGAGCAGGCCCGGTGCTTTGTGTGGAATCAGTGAGCCGAGCGAATTGCTGCACACCAGTTCCGCCAGATTGTCAGTGACGTGCGCAGGGGTTGTGCGCTGCGGACGCATTTCGTACAGCTTGACGTGTACGCCGCGTTGTGCTGCTTGCCACGCTGCTTCAGTGCCGGCCAGACCACCGCCGATGACGGTCAATGTTTTCATGTATCGTCGTTCTCTTTCAGTTTGCGAATCCAGGCACGCGCATCTTTATCGGCCGAATTGGTGCGCAATGCTCGCTGAAACCAGAGAATCGCTTCTCTTGTCTCGCGCCGATCTTTGTAAATCAAACCGAGATTATACGCGACATTGGGCACGGTCGGATCAAGCGCCAATGCCTGTTTGAAAGCAGTGATTGCCTGTAGCTGCATCTCATCTGTTGCCAACACTGGATTGCCGAGATAGGCTGCACCGAGATTGGTGTATACCATCGCATTGTCCGGTTGTTGCTCGCGTAGGGTTTCCAATACGGGAATGGCTTTGCGAAATTGCTTGCGCAAGATGAAAGCGGCACTGAGATTGAGTGCGACATCTTCGTTTTCCGGTACGACTGTGTAGAGGCGTTGCAATGCTTCCAATGCGTCATCTATCTTGCCTTGACGCAACTGTTGCACGGCAAAGCGGATCGCAGTTTGCAGCAACTCCTCACGCTCTTGCGAGGTTAATGGCTCTTTTGAGCCGTTTGATCGATGTGTTTGCGGATTTGTCATACTATAAATGGCGTCAGTACAGTGTAACGGAAGTTTTCAGAAGCCTAGCTTTTGCTATGAGTAAAGTTTGCACCGGACGAAAAAGCTAGGCTTCTTTAAATGCATTCGAGATGAGCGGTGCTGACTTGTCGCCTTGGATTTTCATAAGTTGAGCAAGGTGATCATGCCCAGTAATGTTATCGGACTGAGCAAGGTAGAGAAAACGACAATGCCGGTCATCGTTTCCGGTTTCACATTATACTCAGTTGTCAGGACGATGGTAGCGACGGCGACCGGCATGGCAGATTCGATGATGGAAACATTACGGGCGAGACCGGTCAGGCCGATTGCCAATGCAATGCCAAACGTAACCAGTGGCGCGATAATCAGTTTGGCTGTAGCGGCTGCTAGCGTGACCCGCCATTCTGTGATGCCACCGGCATCGGCCATGTTCATGCCCAACAGCAGCAGCATGACCGGAATTGCACCACTGCCGGTGATATCAACGGCAGTCATAACCGGCGCAGGAACGCTGATCGGCAAACTGTAGAAGAGCAAGGCTAAGGCAACGGCGTAGACAACCGGCAATCGCAATGTTCCGGTCAGGGCGTTGCGCCAAGAGTGTTTGCCGAGTGATGTGACGAAGACACCGATCGTGTAGACGAGGACGGCGGACACAAACATGAAGATGATAGCGCGCGCTACGCCATCATCTCCGTAGCGCAGTTGATTGAACGGTAAACCCATGTTGCCGATGTTGCCGAACATAGCCGCCAGCACGAGCAGGATGATGTCTTCTCGGCCGAAACGCAGCATTCGGCCGATTCCCCAGCCAATACCGCCCATAATCAGAATCGATGCGGCGGCAACAAATGCAATTCGGCCGATTTCAGAACCGGTCAACTGGGTTGAGACCAAAGAACTGAATACGAGACAGGGACTGAGTACGTAAAACGTCACGCGTGTGACCGTCTGTTTGCTCAAACCAGGAACGCGTCGGCGCAGCAGGAAGCCGAAAGCAGCTACCAAAAAGATGGGCAGAATGTTGTTGACGAGAACGTCGAGAATAGCTGACACGCTGGATTATGCTTCCGGGTAATCCTCGTCGTCAAAATCAAAACCGAAGTCGAAGTCAAAACTATCGAAATCAGAATCGGCCGATAAATCCAGTGCCTCGTCGATTAACTCGTGGAGATAGGCCAGCTCAGGATCTTCGGCCAGACGCGTGAGAATTTGAATGGCACGACTGTTGCCGGTTTTACCCAACGCCAGAATCGCTTCGGCCGAAACCTCGTCATCTTCGTCAAATATCGCTTCGCTGAGACCATCCACCGTATCGCTGTCGCCGATTTCTCCGGCGGCACGCACAGCTTGCAAGCGCATTTCGACGTATGGGCTTTCCATTTCGTCGATGAGGATACCGACCCAACGTGAGTCGGCACTGCTGCCCATGGCGAACAGCGCACTGCTCTGCAATTCAGGATCACCGGAATCGTAAGCGGCTTCGATTAAACCGGGAACAAGATGATGGTCGGCTGCGCCCAGTGATTCGAGGGCGGCGCAGCGCACGGCGTGTATGGTTTCGGCCGATTGGTGTTGTGCCAGCAGCGCATCGACGATGATCGCTGTGGAATCAGCCGAAACCTGTCCCCAGGCTCCGAGCAAAACATAATGTGCCAGGGTGCGTGCCGCCGCGACGCGTACCATGACCTCAACATCGTTTTGCATCAGCGCGATAATCGGCCGAATCAGCTTCACATCTTCACTGTCCCACAATCCATCCAGCGCTGCCAGACGCACTGCAGCAACCGTGTCCGTCAACCCAATCGCAAACAACGGGCTGAATTCAACCTCAAAGTTGATTTCCGCCAGATCAGCCAGGTGTTGCACGAGCAGACTGCGCCGCTCATCAGTGGCCGCGGCCCAGTGCGTTTCAAACTGAACTCTTTCATCTGGCATCATATCAGACAGGCGAAAAAGTAGTGGTATCGAAATCGTCTCATCGTTAAACAACTGTGCGAGCACGGTTGCAAAAGGTTGCTGGTCACTTTGGTCTGAGAACATGCTCCGTTCCTTAAAAGTAAAACGCGAAATGCAGCCCGGCGGCACGCATTTCACGTTGGTGATTTGTGATTGATTTGTATATTGAAACCCGTCAGTCAGGTCTGAAATTGAACCTCAGAATGGTCGGGATTCGGCCGAACTCTCTTCCGACAACCTGTTAAAACGGAATAATGGGATTGATCACGTCCTGAACAATCAGCAAGACCATCAAGCCCAGCAGCAGCAACATGCCCACCATGTGTACGAAACCTTCCCGTTCCGGTTCGATGCGCTTGCCGCGCACGGCTTCCAACAAGACAAACATGATGCGTCCGCCGTCCAGTGCGGGCAGTGGCAACAAATTGGTGAATCCGAGAGCGACACTGATAATGCCGGCAAAAAAGAGCAAGCCGAACCAATCACCGGTTGTCGATGCCGACTCTGCCTGAGAGCCGATAATCTGACTCATACCGACCACACTGATCGGCCGCGCTTCTTCCGGAGACAATTCGCCGGAGAGCAACATCGCCGGTGCCTGTACCGTAAGCGAGACAACCCGCCACATGGTACCCAGCGATTCCTGTGCGGCTGCCAGTGGGGGCATGGCGTTACGTTGTCCCAGGTCCACACCTCCGAGGCTGACACCCAGCGCCGCTGATTGTTGCTCGCCTTCACCTGTGACAGTGGGGGTGGCCATAATTGTGAGCAATTCGCCGTCACGCTCCATGACGAGTTCCAGCGGTGAACCGTTACTGCCTCGTACCGTTTCCTGCAAAAATGTGATGTCACCTGCGACAGGCTGTCCATTAACTGAGACGAAAATGTCATCTGTCTGTAAACCAGCCTGTGCCGCAGCGCTGTTTTCGACAACGTTTAGGATAGCCACCTGTGAATCATCGAGCATGGGCGGCCCAATTAAAAAAGCTATCCACAGGATGATGAACGCCAGTGCAAAATTGAACAGCGCACCGGCGGAGAGTGTAAAGAAACGCGCTGTCTTGGACGCGGCAGCTAATCCGCCGGGCACATCAGGATCGTCTTCACCGGCCGGACGCACGAAGCCGCCGAGCGGAATCCAGTTGAGCGAGTAAATTGTACCATCGCGTTCGAAAAGTTTGACGGCACGCGGTGGAAATCCCAGCCCGAATTCTTCGACGCGAATGCCAAAGCGTTTGGCAACGGTGAAATGACCCAATTCATGTATGATGATGATTGGAGAAAGAACGAGCACAAAGCCGCCGATCATCCACAAAATTGACATAGATGTGCCTCACTCGTGCCATGTCGTGCGACGGAAATTTCGGCCGAAATGCCGTCTCCGCACACGCGCATCAGATTGATGCATCACGCAGCACGATACAACACCAAATTATAGACAGGCCGATCCGGCACGGTCAACCGGTTCCTCCTATTCTAACTGCGCTCTAACAGCATCATGGCTCAAGATCAGGGATAATGCGACAATTGCTTTGTGAGAGCGTTCAAATACCGGATTCATGCGGTTAACCCGGTATTGGGACAAAGTGAATACCAGACTATGCTTCTGTGGTATGATGAACCCGGCAGAAGCATCAGGATCGGCAATGACACAACAAGTGAAGATTATTGGTATTCCGATGGACCTGGGGCAAAATCGACGCGGTGTCGATATGGGGCCCAGTGTACTGCGGCTCGCCGGCTTACAAGCCCGTCTGGAGCGTCTCGGTTTGTCCGTGGTCGATCACGGCAATGTGCCGGTGCCGATTGCGGAAGAGGCGGCGGTTGAAGGCACAGAACGTCGCATCAAGGCGGTGGCTGAGGTGTGTCAGGCGGTGTATGAATTCGGCCGAAAATGTGCTGCCCATCGCGATTTTGCCCTCTTTCTCGGCGGCGATCACAGCATCAGTATCGGCACTGTCGCCGCTGCTGCCCAGGATGAAAAGATCGGTCTCCTCTGGATCGATGCCCACGCCGACTTCAACACGCCGGAATCATCCCCGAGCGGCAATATTCACGGCATGCCCGTGGCTGCTTTGATTGGCGAGGGTGCCCCGGAACTCGTCAATGTCGGTTATCCCGGCGCGAAATTGCGTCCCTCACAGGTCGTCATGATTGGTATACGTGATCTCGATACAATCGAGCGTCAGCGCCTGAGTTCGAGTGGAATCCACGTTTTCACCATGCGCCATATCGACGAATTCGGCATGGCATCGGTGGCGCGGCAAGCGCTTGATCGCCTGCGTCACGTCAGCCGCATTCATGTTAGCCTCGACATGGATAGCCTCGACCCCGATGAAGCGCCCGGCGTCGGCACACCGGTACCCGGAGGTCTGTCGTACCGCGAAGCCCATCTGTTGATGGAAATGCTCAGCGATAGCAAGCGTGTCCAATCGTGTGACATCGTGGAGATCAACCCAATTTTAGATAATGTCAACCATTCGGCCGAATTGGCTGTCGAACTGGTTGCATCGCTGCTGGGACAGCGCATCTTGTAATAGCCATGGCAGCCATCATGCGCGGCCTCGATGCAGAGGCATACGACCGGGAATACACAGATCGCGAACTTGTCGACCGCATTGTCGCGTACTTCTCGCTTTACAAACGGCGAGCGATTTTGGTAGTCGTCTCGCTTATCTTGCTGGCGTTTCTGGGTGCTGCGCCACCCATCATCGTCGCACAGGGTGTGGCGCTGATGGAGGGGCAGGATGATGCTTTGCTTGCTGCCACACTCGTAGCCTCTATCTTCTTTGTTGGCGTAGCGACCTGGGGCGTCAATTGGGTACGACGCCTGTATACAGTGAAGGTGATTCAGGATGTCGTTTTGGCAATGCGTCACGATGCATTTACTGCCGCTGCCAACCAGGATATGTCTTTTTACGACGAGTTCAGCTCCGGGCGCGTCGTCAGTCGCATTACGAGTGATACAGAGGAGTTTGGCCAGATTGTAGGGCTAGCGGCCGATGTCATCCAGCAAATGATCTCTGCCATCATTTTGGTCGTGATCTTGTTCACGATTGATTGGAGGCTGACGTTAGCTGTTCTGGTGATGGCGCCGTTTGTCGTCATGGCGGCGCTTGCCTTCCGCAATATCGCGCGACGCGTCACGCGACAATCTTCGCGCGTGCTTGGTGAAGTCAACAAATCGATCCAGGAATCGGTAACTGGAATCAGCGTCGCGAAAAACTACCGACAGGAACAAGCAATTTACGCCGGTTTTCAGGAAGTCAATGCACAGGCTTATAGCATCAACATCCGACGCGGTTTCGTGCTGGCGAACATTTTCCCGACCCTCAACGTATTGGCCGGAATTGGCACAGCGCTATTAGTGTGGTTGGGAGGAGCGGCAGCGATTGCCGGTGTCATATCTGTAGCAGCCTGGTATTTGTTTGTCGCCACAGTCGAACGCTTCTGGTTTCCTGTGATGAACTTGTCGGCATTCTGGAGTCAGTTTCAGCAAGGTTTATCGGCCGCAGAGCGCGTTTTTGGTCTGGTTGACTCGGAACCGAGCGTGATACAAACGGCAGGTGAAGTTCCGCCGCCATTGGCAGGTGCCATCGAGTTTGATGAGGTGATTTTCGCTTACACACAAAATGAGAATGTGTTGGAGAAGTTCGGCACATCAATTGCACCGGGAGAAACTGTCGCCCTGGTCGGACATACGGGCGCCGGCAAGTCGAGCATCATCAAGCTGCTGACGCGTTTCTATGAGTTTCAGGGTGGTGCGATTACTGTCGATGGGCTTGATATTCGATCGCTTGATCTGACTGCTTATCGCCGGCAATTGGGGGTCGTTTCGCAGATTCCATTCCTATTTGATGGGACAGTTGCGGATAACATTCGCTATCCGGTTCCGGATGCCACTGATGAGGACATTCTTGCTGTTGCGAATCGGATAGGCGACGGGGAATGGTTGGAAACGCTGCCTGACGGCATTCAAAGCCATGTTGGCGAGCGCGGTAGTCGTTTGTCGATGGGGCAGCGACAATTGGTAGCCTTGACACGGGTATTGATTGAATCGCCGTGCATTTTTATATTGGATGAGGCGACGGCGAATATCGATCCGTTTACGGAGTCGCAGATTCAACAGGCGTTGAAACTGGTGATGGCAGAACGCACGTCGATTGTGATTGCCCATCGCTTATCGACGGTGCGCAATGCAGACCGCATTATCGTTCTGGATCACGGTCGCATCATTGAAGAAGGATCGCATGAGGCATTGTTGGAGCAGGGCGGTGAATATGCGGAATTGTACAATGCGTATTTCCGTCACCAAAGCCTGGCGTATATTGAGCAACGCGGTTGGGTCGAACCGGCTTCGGCCGATTGATCATGTTCACCATTATGTGAGTTGCGCCAGTGGTGTTGACTTGCGATTGGGCGGCAAGTATACTATTGGGCGCTGAAGCGGGGCGTAGCTCAGTTTGGTAGAGTGCTCGGTTTGGGTCCGAGAGGTCGTCAGTTCAAATCTGGCCGCCCCGACTGTTTCGTAGCGATCAAGCGCTTCCATTAACAAGCGGCAGTGGTGTAGGGGTAACACAATAGCCTTCCAAGCTCTTGTCACGGGTTCGAATCCCGTCTGCCGCTCTACGGGCCCATAGCTCAAAGGCAGAGCAAGCGGCTCATAACCGCTGGGTTCCAGGTTCGAATCCTGGTGGGCCCACACTTTTTCTTCTTGCAGCGCAGTCTGCACTTAATCCCAAAGATAGTCTCCGTGAATAGTTGCGAAGTTGCGGTAGGAACCGTCGTCCGTTGCTGCTACAATACGGATATGGAATTACCGATTGTCGAAGTGCAGTGGTTAGGCCAGATTGCCTATCAGACGGCATGGGATTTGCAACAGCGCCTGGTGGCTGAAATGAGTTCGGCCGATGCAGACATGCCACACCGGTTGTTGTTGTTGGAACACCCCCCGACTTACACATTGGGACGACGTGGCAAGCTAGACAATTTGTTGTTCAGTGACGAACAATTATCGGCCGAGCATATCAGTGTCTTTCACGTCGATCGTGGTGGTGACATTACCTACCATGGACCTGGTCAGCTCGTCGGCTACCCCATTCTCAATCTCAAACGTCTTTACAACACACAAACGCCTGATTATCACGTGTATTTGCGCAATTTGGAACAGGTCATCATCGACACATTAGCGCAGTATGGTCTGGATGGATGGCGTTATCCGGGATACACAGGTGTTTGGGTTAATGCGGGAGGAGACGAATCGGCCGAAGCAGTCAAAATCGCTGCAATTGGCGTCAAAGTCAGTGGACAAGGCATTACAAGTCACGGTTTTGCGCTCAACGTCAATCCCAATCTCGCCCATTTTGCCGGAATCATTCCGTGTGGCATCGCTGATCACGGCGTCACCAGTATGGCACAATTGCTGCCTCAACCGCCTTCCGTCGCCAAACTCGTCTTGTCCGTCGCCGACGCCTTTTCTAACGTGTTTCAACTTGAAACCCGTGTCCTTTCTACCTACAATCAGCTAGAAACGGCGCGATAAGCGGCATATATGCTGCGATCATCGTCATTTCAGCAATCATTCTTACAGGAAACGGTTATGTCCGTCATTGATTTAGACTCAATTGACATTACAGCAAGCGACAAGAGACGAGAAGTAACCCTCTATCCCCGGCCGCAACGTCGTCCTGACTGGATCAAGGTGCGCGCTCCCAGCGGCGAAACATACGACAATGTCAAGACACTCATGCGCAGTAAGCAACTGCACACCGTATGCGAAGAGGCGAGTTGCCCCAATATCGGCGAATGCTGGGGCAAAGGGACAGCGACCTTTCTAATACTTGGCGATATCTGTACACGCAGTTGTGGTTTTTGCGACATCAAAACAGGAAGACCGGGCGCGATCGATTGGGACGAACCGGAACGCGTTGCCCAAGCGGTTCATGCCATGAATTTAAGCCATGTGGTCATCACGTCCGTCAATCGGGATGAACGCAAAGACGGTGGCGCGCCTATTTTTGCCCTGCTCATCGATCGTATTCGTGAGTTGCAGCCTGGTTGCTCAATTGAAGTGCTAATTCCCGATTTCAAGGGCGACCGCACCGCGCTCAAGATCGTCATGGATGCCCGTCCTGAAATTCTCAATCACAATGTTGAAACGGTGCCACGTTTGTTTAAGCGTGTGCAGCCGCAAGATAAATATGAATGGGCGATGACGACTTTGCGCAACGCCAAAGAGTTACAGCCTGATGTTTTGACTAAAAGCGGTATCATGCTCGGGCTAGGTGAGGAATTTGATGAAGTAGTCGCAACGATGCAAGATTTGGCTGATGTTGGCGTTAACATCCTCACTATAGGCCAATATTTACAACCCAGTCGTAAGCATTTGCCCATTGAGAAATATTATGAGCCAGAGGCATTTGTTGAGTTGAAGCGACGTGGCCTTGATATGGGTTTTCGTTGGGTAGAGAGCGGCCCTTTGGTACGCAGTAGTTATCGTGCGGAACAGCAAGTGCGGGCGCTGTCTAAGATTCATCGTGAACTCAATCCAGTAACAGTCTAGAATTGCCTCTCATATTGCCGTAATGTATTTAGCTTCAAGGTTTATGGTAATCAAACAATTGTCGGCTACTATAGTTTAACTACGTGAAGAACAGTCACTCCTGTGAGCGCTTAATGGCATTGTCATCGCGTGGGGAGCAAAACATTTATGGAAGAACAACCGAGAAATAGTCGTCCGCAAATACCTGTTTGGGGTTGGATACTGGGCATTCTTGCAATTATCCTGGTCGTCCAATTCTGGATGCGTGGCAGTCTTAACGCACCCGATAAAGCGACGGCAGATGAAGTGGCAACGTTGTTGACGAGCAATCAGGTTGAGTCAATTGCGATGAAAAACAATGTCGCAGAAGTGACTCTCAAAGATGGTACTACCGTTGCCTGGGATACGGATCCACAACTCAGTATCTACGAGGAGTTGGTGTATCGTGGTGTTCCGCCGGAAACGATTGAGGTGTTTGTGTTGCAGACACCCGATTCCTCAATTTCAGATACGTTGCTGACGCTGGCGTTTTCATTTGGCCCTATTTTGTTGATCATCTGGATATTTAGCCGTGGTTTTCGCCAGATGCAAGGTGGCGGAGGCAACAGCATCTTTGGCTTCGGCCGATCCAAAGCAAAGAACATTAATGACGGCGATCGGCCGACGGTGACATTCGAAGACGTTGCCGGTGTTGAGGAAGCCAAAGAAGAAGTGGCTGAAGTCGTTCAGTTTCTGCGCGAACCCGAGAAATTCATACAAGTCGGCGCACGCATTCCACGCGGTGTGTTGATGGTTGGCCCACCTGGAACGGGTAAAACGCTGTTGGCGCGTGCCATTGCCGGCGAAGCCGGGACACCGTTCTACCACATATCCGGTTCCGAATTCGTCGAAATGTTTGTCGGTGTCGGTGCCAGTCGTGTGCGCGACCTCTTTAATAAAGCCAAAGAAAATGCGCCCTCAATCGTCTTTGTGGACGAAATCGATGCAGTTGGTCGCCAGCGTGGAGCCGGTCTGGGCGGCGGCAACGACGAGCGCGAACAAACCTTGAATCAGATTCTGGTCGAGATGGACGGCTTCGACAACGAGACAAATGTCATCATCATTGCGGCGACTAACCGCGTCGACGTGCTGGATCCGGCGCTGCTGCGGCCTGGTCGTTTTGACCGCAAGGTGATCGTCAATTTGCCGGATGTAAAGGGCCGCAAGGCTATCCTGACTGTACACGCACGCGGCAAGCCGATTTCCAAGCAAGTTGACTTTGAAGATTGGGCACGCCTGACTGCCGGTTTTTCGGGTGCTGATTTGGAAAATTTGGTCAACGAAGCTGCCATTTTCGCGGCACGACGCAACAGCGTGTCGATTGTCCCGGAAGATTTTCAGGAAGCATTTGACCGCGTTGCTATCGGTCCGAAGAAGAAAAGCGTCGTTATTTCTGAGGAAGATAAAGAGGTGCTGGCGTATCATGAGGCCGGTCATGCGGTCGTTTCGTTCAACCTGCTCAATACCGATCCGGTGCAAAAGATTACGATTGTGCCGCGTGGCTTTGCAGGCGGTTTTGTGCTGCCGCTGCCGGAAGAGACGATGGTTAAATCGCGTGAGTGGTTTGAAGACAAGATCGCGATGGCTTTGGGCGGTCGTGCGGCAGAAGAGATCTTTTTCGGCCGAATTACCACCGGCGCGTCCAATGATTTGCAGCAATCGACCAGTTTGGCCCGCAGTATGATCATGAGCTTCGGCATGAGCGATGAGCTGGGTCTGCGCACGTACGGCAACCAAAGCGGCAATGTGTTCATCGGTGGCAACTTCAGCGCGCGCGACTACAGTGAGGAAGCTGCCAAACAGATTGACTTTGAGGTCAAGCGGATTCTGGGCGAGAATTACGAGCGTGCCAAACGCATCATTCTTGAAAACCGCGAACAGCTTGTTGCTCTGGTGGACAGGCTGTTGGACGTGGAGACGCTGGATCGCGAAGATTTCGAAGCGTTGATGAATCAGGTTGGCGCACCGGCCGATTGATTGACATTGCTGCAGCGATAATTTGTTGATCACAAGGCGTGGGAGTAATCCTGCGCCTTTTTTGTTGATTGGATTGTTTGATAGTTGGCTGGTTGAATAGTAAACTTGCCTAACAATACCAACAAATCATGCATCACATACCTATGATTGACATTCAACTGATTCGCTCGCACAAAACTGTTACGGTGGCGCTGAATCGGCCGAATCAACACAACGCAATGACACCGGCAATGATTCGCGAGCTGACGGATACATTTCACAGCCTGAGCGAGGATGAAAGCGTGCGCGTCGTCGTGTTGACCGGCAATGGACGCTCTTTTTGCGCCGGTGCCGATCTCAATTTCATGCGTGCTGCCGCCGACTTCACGTTCGAAGAAAACCTAGCTGACGGCAAAGCGATTTTCGACTTGATGGCGGCTGTCAATAGTTGCCACAAGCCGGTTGTCGGTCGCATCAATGGCTCTGTTATTGGCGGCGGTACGGGTTTGGCAAGCTGTTGTGACGTGACAGTTGCCGTGGTACGCGCCCGGTTTGCATTCAGCGAAACGCGACTGGGTATTGTTCCGGCCGTCATTGCACCCTATGTAGTTGCCAAAATCGGTGCCGGCAATGCCCGTGAGTTCTTCCTGACCGGAGAACGTTTTTCGGCCGAAATTGCCCAGCGAATCGGCCTCATTCAACATCTGGCTGCAGATGAAAATGAACTCGATGCCATTGTGGCGGATCGGGTAGAACAACTGTTGCAAGCAGCACCCGGCGCACAAGCCGTCGCCAAACAAATCATCAATACGGTTGCCGATAAACCGATTCCAGCTATGCGTGAGCACACTGCCACGATGATAGCGAAACGACGCGCATCGGCCGAAGGGCAGGAAGGCATGAGCAGCTTCCTTGAAAAACGCAAGCCATCATGGCTGTCTGACTGAAACCCACTCATGATTAAGAAACTTTTAGTCGCCAATCGCGGCGAAATCGCCGGTCGCATATTTCGGGCTTGTCGCGAACTCAATGTCACGACCGTCGCGGTCTATTCTGATATCGATGCCGACGCACCATGGGTACGCATGGCAGATGAGGCGTATCCGCTCAACGGCGCAACAGCTACCGAGACTTATCTCAATCAGAGCAAATTGTTTGCCGTTTGTGACCGCGCCGGGGTTGATGCGATCCATCCCGGTTACGGTTTCTTGAGCGAAAATGCTGATTTTGCCACAGCGTGCGCAGCACACAGCATCAAGTTTGTCGGTCCGTCGCCACAGGCGATGGAAGCGATGGGCAGCAAAGCGCGGGCGCGGGAAATAGCGCGGCAGGTTGGGGTGCCAATCATTCCCGGTGTTGACGGCAAGCACCTGAGTGATGCCGAATTGCTGGCTGCGGCGAACCGGCTCGGGTATCCGGTGCTGATCAAAGCCAGTGCCGGCGGTGGGGGCAAAGGGATGCGTGTGGTCAATTCGGCCGAAACTTTCCACGATGCCTTGCAAGCTGCCCGACGTGAAGCACTATCCTCATTCGGCAACGATCACATCATTCTGGAAAAGTATTTCACCTGGATCTATCACGTCGAAGTGCAGATATTGGGAGACGAATACGGCAATGTGGTGCACTTGTTTGAGCGTGAATGCTCGATTCAGCGCCGCCATCAGAAAATTATCGAGGAAACACCGTCACCATTTATCTCGGATGTATTGCGCAGTGAAATGACCAATGCCGCCACCAAATTGGCGCGTGCTGTCGGCTACGCAAGCGCCGGCACAGTCGAGTTTATGGTTACGCCCGAACAGAAATACTATCTGCTCGAAATGAATACGCGCTTGCAGGTTGAGCATCCCATAACCGAATTGGTGACCGGTATTGACATTGCGGCGTGGCAAATTCGGGTTGCAGCGGGTGAATCGCTCAGTTTCACGCAGGATTCAATTCAACAACGCGGCCATGCTATCGAATGTCGCATTTATGCCGAAGATCCGGCAAACAATTTTTTGCCGTCTATTGGCACAGTGGCGTTGTACAAACCGCCATCCGGGCCGAGCATTCGTGTCGATGACGGTATCGAAACCGGCTCTGCGGTATCGCCGTATTACGATCCGATGTTAGCAAAAGTAGTAGCATGGGGCACAGATCGCACAGAAGCTGTACGCAAAATGGTGGCAGCGCTCAAGGAAACGGTTGTACTGGGCGTGACGACCAACATCCCGTATTTGTTGGCAATTTTACATGATCCGCAGTTCCTGCGTGGTGATACGAGTACCAACTATTTGAATGAAGTTTTCGCTAAATGGCAGCCGGAGCAGCGCGTTGACGATGATACGTGGTTGTTGGCGGCGGCGTTGGAGGCGTTGCAGGGTGGTGAGCGGCGGAGAATGATTTCGGCCGATGACGGGTCACCGCTCCCCGATCCGTGGGACGAGATGCCCGCCTGGCGCAACGTGTAACTCAGGCGGCACGCCGTGAACGCTATGAATTCAGTCAAAATCATTGTTCCTGCCACAACGGCAAACCTCGGTCCGGGCTTTGACAGCATCGGCATGGCGCTGGCGCTTTACAACGAAATCACCTTTACGCCATTGGCTAGTGGGCTGGAGATAGATATTTGCGGTGAAGGCGCTTCCCAATTGCCGCGTGACGCATCTAATCTGGTTTACGAAGCGGCTCAAGTCGTCTTTAATCGACTGGGCAATGCCCCAGCTGGACTTTGTATTCAGGCAAACAACGCTATTCCGGTCGGCAGTGGTTTGGGCAGCAGCAGCGCGGCGATCATTGGCGGCATGGCTGGTGCCAATGCGTTACTTGGGTCGCCGCTGGACAAGCTGCAACTTCTGGAGTTGGCGGCTGAGATTGAAGGGCATACGGACAATATTGCGCCGGCTCTTTTCGGCCGATTGACGATGGGTTTGATCACAGATGGTCAGGTCTTTTTCGAACGGTTGGATGTCCCGCCGTTAACTGTTGTCGTCGTCCTGCCTGATTTCCACATTTTGACCAGTGAAGCGCGTGCTGCGTTGCCTGACGTGATTCCATACGGTGATGCTGTGTACAATATCGGCCGAATCCCGTTCGTCCTACGTGCTCTGCAAAATGCTGATTACAATATGATGTCTTATGCCATGCGTGATAGATTGCACGAACCTTACCGCTTTCCGTTGATTCCAGGTATGGACGCAGCGACAGCCGCTGCCCGCAACGCCGGTGCTGCCGCTGTAGTCCTCAGCGGCGCCGGACCCAGTCTGATCGCCTTCGCGCCTGACAACCATCAGCAAATTGCCAATGCTGCAAGCGCTGCGTTTGCGGCAGCCGGATTTGCCAGCCGCACGTTTATCCTTGGCGTTGACACTGAAGGCACGCGTTCTATTGTTATTTGACCGGTGAGCGAGATGCCTGACAGTGTGCAGATAAGGCTGGAGATTGTAATGCTCAGCGAAAGGAAAGATGGATTCAGTCTGCGCACCGCTATGTTGGCAAAAAGTAGCTACACGCCGCAAACCTGATCTGCAAATAACATTCTTATCGTCAGGTTGATGGTACTTTGTTACACTAAAGCCATTGTCTTCTGGACACCACTATCTTTGCCTGCTTCCCGGCAGCAAACCGGCAAACAATTCGACGGATGACCACGAATGGGTCGTTCCGAATCACAGTGAGGAGATTCTCGAAAATGGAAAAAGCAACACTCCTGGAGTGGTACCGTCAAATGGTACTCATTCGTCGCTTTGAAGAGCGATGCGATGAGTTGTACCAGCTTGAAGGTAAAATCAAAGGTTTTCTGCACCTCTACATTGGTCAGGAAGCGGTTGCCGTCGGCAGCATTGGCGCACGTGAATCGGGCGACCATGTTATCACCGCCTATCGCGATCATGGCCATGCGCTGACAGTCGGCAGTGATCCCGGTCGCGTACTGGCCGAGTTGATGGGTAAGGCAACCGGCGTGACGGGCGGAAGAGGTGGTTCGATGCATCTGGTCGATACAGAGCGCACGTTCTGGGGTGGCTACGGCATTGTCGGTGCCCATCTCAGCCTGGCCGTCGGCCTCGCTTTGGCCGAAGATTACAAAGGCACCGATCGCGTTTGCCTCGTCTACTTTGGTGATGGCTCGACTAATATCGGTTATTATCACGAATCCCTCAATCTGGCGAAGGTGTGGAATTTGCCTGTCATTTTCATTCTGGAAAATAACAAGTATGGCATGGGTACATCGGTGGAACGCGCTTCGGCCGAAACCGATCTCCTCAAAAAAGGTATGGCTTACAATATGCCGGGACGACGCGTGGATGGCATGAATGTAATCGAAGTCTACGAAGCGACAACGGCCGCCATCGATGCCGCACGCAAAGGCGAAGGTCCCCAATTCCTCGAAATGCAAACCTATCGTTACGAAGGCCACAGCATTGGTGACCGCACCCGCTACCGGCCACAAGGCGAACTCGACCAGTGGCGCGACGAAAAAGACCCTATTGCGACCCTGCAAGCGGTCTTGCTCAACGACTACGATGTGACTGAAGACGAATTACTCGCCATCCAAAATGAAGTAATGGCTGAAGTCGATGCTGCGGCGAAATTTGCAGATGAATCGCCTGATCCTGCGCTTGATTCACTTTACGACCATATCTATCCTGGTGTCATTGGGGAGGTTAACTAATGCCTCGTTTAACATTGCGCGAAGCTATCTCGGAAGCGCTGCGCGAAGAAATGCAGCGCGATCCCAACGTATTTATCATGGGCGAAGAAGTTGGTGAATGGGGCGGCACATATGCTGTTACCAAGGGCTTTCTTGAGGAATTTGGCGAAAGACGTGTTCGTGACACACCGATTTCTGAAATGGTGATCGCCGGTGCCGCAACTGGTGCAGCAATGGCCGGTTTGCGGCCTGTCGCCGAATTCATGACGATCAACTTCGCCTTCGTCGCATTTGATGCCATTGTCAATCATGCCGCCAAGGTCAGCCATATGTTCAACGGTGAGATCAAGGCACCGGTCGTTTTTCGCGCCCCAGGTGGCGGCGGTAAGCAGTTAGGTGCGACCCACAGCCACACACCGGATGTCATATTTGCCCATTTCCCTGGCCTCAAAGTGGTCAGTCCAGCAACACCATACGATGCCAAAGGCTTGATGAAAGCCGCCATCCGCGACGATGCGCCGGTCATGTTTATCGAGCCGGTGCCACTTTATACGTCACCGCGTGTACGCGACGATGTGCCGGATGGCGACTATATCGTGCCTATCGGTGTCTCTGATATTAAACGCGAAGGCCGAGACGTTACGATTGTGACGTACGGTGAAGGGTTGCACACAGCGCTTGATGCCGCTAATCAACTGGCAAAAGAGGGTATCGAAGCGGAGATCATTGATTTGCGTTCGCTTCAACCTCTCGATTTATCAAAAGCACTGGCATCGTTCAAGAAGACGTTTAAGTGTGTCGTTGTCGAGTTTGGTCACGGCACCTATGGCATTGGCGCGGAGGTCGCGGCCCAGTTGCAGGAAAAAGGGTTTGACTATCTCGACGCCCCGATCAAGCGCGTGGCACAGGCGCAAGCTCCGGCTCCCTATGCAGGTGCGCTGGAAAAATCGGCATTGCCCAACGCTGAAAAAGTTATCGCGGCAGTTAAGGAGATACTCTAATGGCTGAATTCATCAAAATGCCTACGCTGGGCTTTGATATGGAAGAAGGTACGCTTGGTGTCTGGCTCAAAGACGTGGGCGACGAGGTCAAGAAAGGTGATGTACTTGCCGAGATCGAATCGGACAAGGTAACTCAGGAATTGCAGGCACGCCACGATGGTATTCTGCTGGCTCGTATCGGCGAACCTGGTGATGCGTTATTGGTCGGCGCCAATCTGGGCATTATTGGTGAAGCAGGCGAGGATATCAGTGCGATGGAGGCTGAGTTGGCGGGCGGTGCATCTGCGCCGAAGGCGGCAGCGGCACCTGTGGCAGATGAAGAAGCGTCTGGATCGGCCGAATCTACGCCCGTTCAGCCCATAGCCGCAGCTACAGCCGTCAGCGCCGAATTTCCCGATGGTGTGAAAGCGACACCTGTTGCACGCCGTCTGGCTCGCGATAATAATGTCGATTTGACTGCTATTGGTGGTGGTAGTGGGCCGGGTGGCCGTATTCGCAAATCGGATGTTGAAACGTATTTGACTGCTCCCAAAACGGCAGCAGCACCTGCCGCCTCAGCCGTCAGTTACACACCTTCCAGTGTCCCAACCGGGCCGGAAACAGAAGAAATTTCGATTTCACGTCTGCGTAAAGCCATCGCCCGCCGCATGACGGAAAGCAAACAGACCATTCCGCAATTCTACGTCACCAGTGCCGTTGATATGACCGACGCGCTCGCACTGCGCAAACAGATCAACGATTCACTGCCCGATGGAGAAAAAGTGACTGTCAATGATCTGATTGTCAAAGCGTGTGGCCTGGCTTTGCGTCAGTATCCCAATTTGAACTCGAGTTGGGGTGGTGACAAAGTAATTCGCAACAATCGCGTCAATGTCAGTACAGCCGTTGCCGTAGAAGGTGGCTTGCTCACAGTCACGCAGAAAAATACCGATATCACGCCACTAGTCGCTGTTGCACGCCAAAATCGCGAAATGATTGCGCGTGCGCGTTCCGGCAAGGTTCAACCGGAAGATGTTTCGGGCAGCACATTCTCGACGAGTAATTTGGGCGCTTCAGATGTGGACACGTTCATCGCTATCATCAGTCCGCCTGAAGCCGGTATCCTGGCTATTGGTTCGGCCGTTCCGACAATGGTGTTTCGCGATGGCGAGCCGGTAGTGCGCAGCATCATGAAAGTGACCTGTTCCGCCGATCATCGTGTGACAGACGGGGCAGAAGTTGCGGAATTTCTCAAGGCAGTGAAAGCCAACCTGGAGCAACCGATTCGACTTTTACTGTAGCAAGCCAGGAAATCCATGATGAAGTAGCCAATTTGTGAATTAATCGTAAGTTGAGTTGCAAGAATATTACCTTATAATTGCAGGAATTGATTCCTGCAATTGCTTTTATGGCACAATTTCACATCATGCGAGAAGTAAACGATGTCTGATCGAATCCTGGTAATTGAAGATGACGAACTGGTCGCACTTACAGTGCAGACCGCCTTAAAGAAGTTTGGCTATCAAGTTTTTGCAACGCTGAATGGTCGGAGTGGCTTGCAGCATGCGCGTCGCTACCGGCCAGATGTTGTTGTGCTTGATGTCATGATGCCCGGCATGAGCGGTTTCGACGTATGTCGCGAAATGCGCCGCGATCCGCTGCTCAAGGATCTGCCCGTACTGTTTCTGACTGCGAAAGGTGAAGAAACGGATCGCATTGAAGGTTTCTTGGCCGGCGGCGACGACTACCTGACGAAGCCGTTTAATTTGCAGGAATTAAACCTGCGCTTACGCGCTTTACTACGTCGGTCGAAACCCACCACGGCTCAGTCATTAGCTACTCAATACATGGTGCAAGTTGGCGATGTTTCACTCAACTGCCGCACATTTGAAGTATCGACACCGGTAGGTACTGAATTGCTGACCAATGTGCAATTCGATTTACTGTATCATCTGATGAGCAATCCAGGACAGATTTTTTCGGCGCAGCAGTTGTTGCAGGACGTATGGGATTATCCGCCACGTGCGGGTAGTACTGAACTTGTCCGGGCACATGTGCGTAATTTGCGCGAGAAAATTGAACCGGAGTCCAGCAAGCCCCGTTATGTACGCACCATAAAAGGGCATGGCTACATGTTTGCTCAGCATTAAGACGCTCAAAACCAGTAGGCAATTCGATTTCGGCCGATGTGCCTAAGCCGAGTCGTACCACGTAATAAACATGCCGCATTCTCCCCGTGTTCTTGTCATTGACGATAGTGCCCGCATTCTGCAGTCGATAATGGATTTGCTGCAGATTTCGGCCGATTATGAGGTGCTAACGGCTCATAGCGGGTATGAAGCACTCGAAAAGCTCACCGCTTCACTTGATCAGCCCGACAAACAGTTGGATTTGATATTGCTCGACATCACGATGCCCGGCATGGGTAGTATAGAAGTATTGCGTTGGATCAGGAACGACGCTCGTTTCGCCTACACGCGCGTCATCATGATCACGGCACGGGATGACAAACAAACTGTGGTTGAAGCATTGTCACTCGGTGCGGATGACTACATTACCAAGCCATTTCATCCCCGCGAACTGTTGGCCCGTGTCAGCAGCACACTGCGTACCCAGTCGCTTGAGAAGCGTTTGCAGTGGCAGCAGAACCAGTTGAGTATGCTCAATCAACTCAGCAATCAACTATTGAGCGTGCTTGATCCGACGGCAATGTTTGACGTTGCTCTGGGCAGTGTGCGTCAACTATTTGAGATTGAAGCGGTCGCCATGTTTATGGCCAGCGCAACCCGGCAATATTTGCGCTGCCAATATGCCAAATCCTGGGGCATGACATTGACAGCGGATGATTATGCCGTATTGGAAACGACAGGACCCGGGATCGTTGTTGACGCCTTTTGCAAAGCACACATTGTCGTTGCCAACGAGGTTGAGTCCGATACGCGTTTTCGGCCGAATGAGGATGCACCTGCATCACTTTCCGTTACCTGTATGGTTGCCGCGCCCGTTTACATGCACGGCAGGCCAATGGGTGTACTCACAGCGTACAACAAAAGCGACAAGCAGTTCAACGAAACTGATATTGATTTGTTTGCATCCCTGATCGGAACCATGAGCCTTGCTTTTGAGAATGCATGGCATTTGCACAGCATTGAACAGCAAAAGGAATCTCTGAGCAACAGTCGCAACAAACTGCAAGCGATCATTGACGGCATACAGAATCCGATTTACACAATCAATACGCGTTGGCAGATCACATCACTCAACGCCCGTCAGGCTAGTGCAGCCGATAATCTCAGCCTCACGGGTGAACGGCGGTTTTGTTACGAAGTACTGTATCAGCGCAGTTCACCTTGTGAACATTGTCAAGTGGCCATTTTGTTTGCAGAACAAACGCCACAAAATTGGTCAGTGCAACAGCCGGGTGCTGACCAGACGGATGCAGAATGGGATGTACATGCATACCCACTTCCCAAGTTCCGCGATGGTGATGCTGCTGCCGTTGTTGTCTGGCAAGATCGAACGGAGGAGCGGCGTCTCGAACGATCGTTGATTCAGTCAGCCAAGCTATCGGCTGTCGGCCGATTGACAGCCGGTATCGCCCATGAACTGAACAATCCGCTTACCGTCATTTCTACCGGCATCGAACTGCTGCGTGTTGATTTGTCTCCAGATGAAGAAACAGGCCAGATTATCGAGTGGATGGGCAATGCGACCGAGCGTGTCGCGCAGGGCATCCGTGGCTTGCTAGAGTTGGGCAGGCAGGGACAGTATGTATTTCGAGAAGGCGATCTCAACGACTCATTACAGTCGGCACTTGATCTGATGAAATACCAGATACATTCGGTCGACATCATCACAGCCGTCGACTTCGATCCAAACTTGCCTCTCATTTCCGCCAGTTGGCAGCATTTGAAAACAGCTTGGGTCAGCTTTTTACTCAACGCACGTGACGCTCTGCAGGAAACGCCAGGTACCCGTAGTATTCAGATGGCAACAAAGTTATCGTCTGACAAAAACCACGCTGTTGTCACTATCCGGGATACGGGTAAAGGGATGTCGCCGGAACAATTGACGCATGCGTTTGAGCCGTTTTTCACGACTAAGGCGAGCGGGAAAGGTGTTGGGCTGGGATTGTTCACATGCAAGCGCATTATTGATGCACATGGCGGTGTGATCGAACTCAATAGTTTGCTGGAACATGGTACGACCGCCACGATTTATCTGCCGGTGCAGCGCTAGCGGCGCACGGATTTTCTGATTCGCCTTCTGCGGTAGGGTCGCGCTGTGCAAGGGCGAGCGTTGGGGGAAAGTGCCTAGATACAATACGGCTTATTGCGTTTCACAGTTGACAGGCGCGTTGTGCCCGTATACCATTAAGGCTTATTATCTCATTTGAAGCTGCGCATATGAACGCACAATCGGCCGATATCCTCACTAAAAACCGAGTTGTATTCCGATATATTCGCGTCCTTCAAGTCGCAACTTCCACAACCTCACTCACATATTACAAAAGACATAACGTAATATACGCCTCTAGGAGCAGTTGATGCGCCGTGAAATTCTTTCCTGGTCCGATGTGGACAAACTCGTTGACTATTTGATTCCCCAGATACATGGTCGTTTTGACTCAATGGTAATCATCACGCGTGGCGGGATCGTACCCGGTGGCATGTTAGCTGAAGCGCTCGACATCACGTATGTGTTGACCGCTGCCGTCCGTTTTCCGGCGGATTATACTGGTTTGGGCGGCATACATCCCGAACAGCGCTTTGCTGTTCCCGAATTCCTGCAGTTCCCGGACGATGATTTGCTCGTCGATCGCCGTGTTCTGGTCGTCGATGATGTGTGGACTCGAGGACGCAATATCGTGACTGTCGCCGGTCGCATCGATGCAGCCGGTGGCATGCCCGAAACGTGTGTGCTGCATTACAAACCGGCACTTTCGCTTTATCCCGGCCACACACCGACCTATTATGCAGCCGTAACGGATGCTTTCATCGTGTATCCGTGGGAAATTGATCGCGATATTGAAGCAACCAGCGTCTGGAATTAGCCAATCCCATCCATTTGCCTGTTCGGTGTTGCACAAACGCTTAGACTTGCTTGTGAAAAGTTGACCAACGATCAGCGTTGGGCTACGATCTCAGCGCTACTATGCCCATGAGGTCGGTGACGATTGGGTCCCTAGCGGCGGAGACCGTTGAACCGTGTCAGGTCCGGAAGGAAGCAGCACTAAGGCGTATTCTTCGGGTGCCTAGGATAACCTGGTCGCCACCGGCTCCATGGGCATATTTTTATACGATTGATACTGTTGTGGAAAATCGGCCGATTTTTCACCTGATACGCTATTATCACAGAGATAGCTGACAGAAAGTCACGTTGACCAATTGCTCCACTGTATGTTACGTTCGCGTCCTCTCCTCATCATCATAGGCTTTGTTGTCCTGATGGGACTTCTCATCTTCGGATACATCGCCACACAGGACGTTTACACAGTGTATGCTGACAATGAGCCTGTTACTGTGCGCGGCAACTTCGATACGGTCGCTGATGTACTGCAAGCGGCTAATATGACGGTTTCGGCCGCTGACAGGCTCTTTCCGCTGCCTGAAATGCCGGCCTCTCCGGAGAACGCCATTCAACTATTGCGTGCCAAAACGGTGATTGTCCGAACAGAGGACGGATCAGAAACGTATGCAACCCACCAGCCGACCCTAGACGCTTTCTTGCATGAAGCACATTTGTCGCTCAGCCGCACTGATCGCGTCGTTGCTGATGGTCAGCAGTTGACACTCGCTCAACTCGATGGCGTTCCTGTTCCTGCTGTGCTCGAAATCGGCCGAATCAACACCGTTACCATTTTCGATAACGGACAACAGACAACATTGCGTACAGGCGCGGAAACTGTCGGTGCTGCGTTGCAGGAAGTCGGCATTACACTCTACGCGGCTGATGGCGTTGAACCGGCGCAAGGCAACTGGATCACGCCTGGTATGACGATTACCGTCAAACGATCACAACCGTTGACCATCCACGTAGACGGTAGAGTCATTCAGACGCGCAGCCACCATGCCAATGCGCTCGATGTGCTTGCTGAAACAGGCATTGGCCTCGTCGGTCTCGATTATGCACGCCCAGGTCCCGAAACAGCCCTCCAACCCAACGACATCATCGAAGTGGTACGCGTGACCGAAGATTTCCTGATTGTCGATGAGCCGATCCCGTTTGAAACAATCTGGCAGGGAACGGACCAATTGGATTTGGATCAGTTTGCGCTCTTGACAGCGGGGCAAGCCGGTCTGGCGCGGCAGCGTGTCCGCGTGCGCTACGAGAACGGTGTCGAGATTGGGCGTACTATTGACGGTGAGTGGACGGCACTCGAGCCGGTACACGAAGTAATGGGTTACGGTACCAATATCGTCATCAACGTTGTCGATACGGAACTTGGTACGCGCAACTACTGGCGCGTTGTAAGAATGCGGGTTACGTCTTACAAGCCGGCGTCGTCGGGCAAGCCGCCTGGCCATCCCCGCTACGGCATAACGGCCAGCGGTGTCGTCGCTGAGCGTGGCGTAGTTGCTGTCGATCCTTCGGTTGTACCGTTTCGTTCAGATGTCTACGTACCGGGTTACGGTGTTGCCTTCGTTGGGGATACGGGCGGTGGTGTGAAAGGACGTTGGATCGATCTTGCTTTTTCCGATGATGATTATGAACCGTGGCACGGCTACGTGGATGTGTATTATTTGACGCCGGTTCCTGAACCAGATGAGATCAATTACCGTATTCCTACCTGGCTGCCGTAACAGCTTTTGCTCATGAGTGGACCGCATCCCAAACACGTATTGGACCAATATGGCGTTACGGCAAAAAAAGGTCTGGGGCAGAATTTTCTCTTTGACGAGAATATTTTGCAGCGCATTGTCGACGCAGCCAACGTGAGCCGGCTCGATCATGTGCTGGAAATTGGGCCGGGTATCGGTGCATTGACGCGATTGCTGGTCAATTCGGCCGAAACGGTAACCGCGGTAGAATTGGATGACCGTCTGCTACCGATTCTACAAACTGAGTTTGGTGATGCACCTAACATAACGCTGATTCACGGCGACATTCTGGAGCAAGATCCGTCATTACTTTTCCACGATTTGCCGTATAAAGTCGTTGCCAATGTGCCTTATTACATTACCGGGGCCATTCTCAAGCATTTGCTTAGTGCCACGCATAAGCCCGATTTGCTGGTTTTGACGGTGCAGCGCGAAGTTGCCGGCCGATTATCGGCCGAACCTGGTAACCTTAGCCTGCTTGCAATCAGCGTTCAATGTTATGGCGTGGTGGAGCAAGTGGATGTTATCCGCGCCGGTTCATTCTGGCCTCCGCCCGACGTTGACTCCGCTGTGATTCGCATCACATTACAACCCGACGCCCCCATTTACGACACCGACGAAGTAGCTTTTTTCCGGGTCGTTCGGGCAGGTTTTGCGCAGAAGCGCAAGCAACTGAAAAATAATTTGCGCGCCTTGCCACTTTCCAAGCCCGAGATCAATCAGGCTTTACAGCGCGTCGGTATCGATGGATCGCGACGCGCTGAGACGCTATCTGTGTTAGAATGGGTTGCCCTGACAAACGAACTACGTTAAGCTAACCGCGCAGAATAAACCCCATCCGGTTTCAAAGAAAATGCCCATGACTGAATTGCACATCAAATACGCCCCTATCCTTCGCTTTGCCCGCAATGAAGAATTTTTCCCGATGCGGCTGGAAGACCTGATGCGCTACAGTGCTTTATATGTGAAAGACAATGATCGGCCGATTGTGCGCGAAGGCGATGTGACACCAGACATGCTCGTGCGCAGCGGTGGCAATCGCGATGCATTTGTACGTACAGTGACTGACGGTCCGTTGTGGGGCAAAGGTATTGCCGCTGAATGGAGTGAAGACGTTGTTGAGTTACTGTACCGCTGGTCAGTTGATCAGCAGCGTACATTGCCGGAAGTGCTGGCACAACGTGTCTACAGTTGGTTTTCTCCTAAAACGGAACCGGCAGCACGCAAGTTTTGGTGGAATGGGCTTGTCGCTCAAGTAAGCGACGGAGCGCTGCAAACGGTCGATAATGGGCTGCCCCGTCTCGTTTTGCCGGGTGTAATCCAGCGCAACGCAGCCGAGCGCTACCGTGCTGTAGACCCGCAGAAACGGGCGTATACTTATTATTATCGTGGTTTGCGGGATGGCGACTACTACTGTTTGCAATATTGGTTTTTCTATGCGTTCAATGATTGGGGCAACCGGTTTGGCGGCATGAATGATCATGAAGGGGATTGGGAGGGTATGTCGCTGTATTTCCGTATCGGCCGAAATGGAAAGCCACAAGAGCCGCCTGCCTATGTTACCTACGCCGACCATGAATCATGTCAGACAAAAGCCTGGGATGATGACGCTGTAACCCGCATCGGCACACATCCGGTAGGCTTTGTCGGTGCCGGTTCACATGCTACCTATCCCAAGAACGGCAAACAGGCGTTGATGGCGATTTACAATCTTTTTGATTACGCTACGGCCGATGGCGAGACTATCGATCACGACGATTGGGTGCATCGCATCGATCTCGATACAGCGCCCTGGGTTGGCCAGTATGCCGGTTCGTGGGGAACGCGCTATTGGTTACTAACACGTCATCTTCGCACCGCACTACAACTTGCTCTGGGTGCCCTGCCAGTGCTGAGTTCGCTGACTGTCAATGTCCCAGATGAGATCGAGCTACCTGGCGTTAGTGCGCCGCGCGGACCAATGGGGCCTCATCGCGAGCAATACGCCCATCCCGTACGCTGGGCCGGCGTCGACAAAATAGAAGAACGCAATGGATGATTTAGCCCGTTTTAATCAACAGCGTTGGGATGCATTAGCGGCTGCCAATATCGCCTATTCACGCCCTTTACTTGACCTGAACATTGATGCTGCCCGGGAAAAAGTGGATCCGCATGACGTGCTCGGCGATGTAACCGGTCAACGCGTGCTATGTCTGGCAAGTGGTGGCGGACAGCAATCGGTTGCTTTTGGTTTGCTCGGTGCTGATGTCACTGTGTTTGACCTGTCTGCAACACAATTGGCTCGTGACCGTGAAGCCGCAGCCCACTATGGTCTGTCTGTGCGCACGGTACAGGGTGATATGCGGGATTTGTCCGTGTTCGCTGACAACGCGTTTGACATCGTCTGGCAAGCGTATTCGATCAATTTTGTGCCTAATCCGCGTCCGGTTTTGGCTGAGGTTGCACGTGTGTTGCGTCCAGGCGGCCTATTCCGCATCGAATTCATGAATCCGTTTACCGGTGTGCTTGAAGAGAGTGAATGGCGTGACCGGGGCTATCCGTTGCGTCGGCGCTATGGGGATGGCGAATTGGTTTGGGATGATGATTTATGGGATGTTGAACAGGAAGACGGCAGCATTATTCGCGTTCCTGGCCCACGCGAGTTCAGTCACTCGATGAGCACGATGATCAATACGCTGGTTGCCAACCGATTGCAGGTTATCGGTTTCTGGGAAGTGCAACCGCTCAACCCGAACGCAGCGCCGGGAACATGGGAACATCTAGTTGCTGTCGCGCCGCCGTGGCTGCAATTTTGGTGTCGCCTTGATTTAGAGTAAACTGGTTACTGAGTTGTGTATTTTCACCGCATGCTTTTGCGGAGCAACATTCGGCCGAATTGCAAAGAGTCGGCCGCTTCAATCGTCATTAAGTTGACAATGCAACGCGACTGTTAGTGTCGTCGCCAAATCAAGTCTGAGCACAAGTCGCAGCGCTGTGCGGGTCGAGTACGTCTGGCGGCTGCGCTGTCAGGAGAATCCCAATGATTGAAATTGCCGGCTATCAGTTCACCTTACCCGAAGCCCTCCAGTTTTTGACTGCAACCTTTTTCCAGTTCGTAATCAACCTGGCGTTTTGGCTGATCGTCAGCTATGTCGTTTATTTCATTCTCTTTCACCTGGCCAAATGGTTAGTGCGCCGGATTAAAGGTGATATTGATGACACGATTCTCGATATTGTGCGGACACCGCTGCTGGTTATCCTGATGGTTTTTGGCTTTGCCGCAGCGGTAGGCGTGTTGCCGTTGCCGGTACAGATTCTGGACTGGACGCAACGCATCCGCAATTTTGTGATTTCATTGGCGATCGTTTGGGCGGTGTGGCGTTTATTTGGTGAAGTGGTGATCTATTATGGCAAGCAACATGCGCAGCGGTCGGTTGACAATTTTGACGATATTTTGCTGCCGATCGTGGATCAATTCGGCCGAATCATCATCCTTGTGCTGGGAACATTTTTCACGCTGCAACAACTCGGCATTGATCTGACCGGCGTCTGGATTGCACTCGGCGGTGCCGCCTTTATCCTCGCCTTCGCTTTACAAGACATCCTCTCCAATATGTTTGCGTCACTGGCGATGCTGGTCGACACACCATTCAAATACGGCGACTTTATCGAACTGGATGGCGACATTTTTCGCGTTGAGCGCATCGGAATGCGCGTGACCGAGTTGTACGACACACATACCCATACCATCATTTTTATGCCCAATTCCCATTTGACAAACGAGAAACTGGTCAATTTGACACGCCCGACTATTGATTTGCGCACAACAATCGACATCGTCGTCAGTGCCGATGCTGATCCACGTTATGTGTCATCTGTAGTACGTGAGGTTGCCGTTTCACACCCCAACATCCTCGCTCCCATCCCCACTAAAATCAATTTGATTGGCGATCGGTTGGTCAGTGCACTGAGCCGGGAAGATTGGGCGCGCGTCATCGTTTACACGGAAGAAATCACGCGCCTTGAGGAGGAGCATATCCTCAACGAACGCATAAACGCATTGAGTTTCCATATTGAACAACTGGCAGATCGCGTCGATGTCATGGAAGAAGACGGTTTGGACACAGAGGAACGCACCGTGATCAATCGTGAATTGGACGAAATCGGCTTGCAAATCGATGCGATGGCAAGGCAACTGACACGATGGCTGATGGCGATTCGCTACCGGATGGCACAGCCGATAGAAGATACCTATACAGCCGGTATGCTGGAAGTGCTGTACCAAAGGGCTGACGATTATATGGCATGGGTCAGTGAGCGGCTGGGTGACGAGCTACCTATTGTGGGCACATTGCCCGAAGGCGATGTGACACAAATCGAAGTCAAACGCGCTATTTCACGTCTTGTATTGCGGCATGGCGTTGACGGGTTTGATCGTGGCTTCAATGATGTCGAAAATCGTCGTGAACTGGAAAATCTGATTCGTTCCTGGGATTATCGTGTCTGTGATTTACGCGAGAAGCTGAATGAACTTTACGAAGATACCGAGGCCGGCAATGAGCAGCGCCTGGATGATCGCGTGCGACAATTCGAGGATTGGATTCATACGCATTTCAAAGAAACGACGCCGGAGTGGAAATATCCCGCAGTCAGTTTGGTCAGCTATGATCAGGATTCGATGAAGCTCCATCTTGAGGTACAGATCGACGACATCTTGCTCGAATATTTCGGCCGACAATCGCGTGTCGAATCAGAGCTGCGCAAAGATATCCGGTATCGCTGTCAGGAGTGTGGCATTAGCTTGAAATAACCTGGGACTTCCGAGCCAATAGTTGACTGCCTTGTCACTTCTGCAAGGCAGTCAATGTCCGGTTTGCCTGGGTCAGCTTCCGACCCAGAATTCTGGCTATCAGTCGGTGTACGGCGAGTGCCAGTTCAGGGTCTTGTCTTTCCATACGGGTGAGATCGTTGAGCGACAGCGCATAAAGAACAGCTTTACCACGTGCGACGACTGTTGCTGTAGCTGTTTGCCCGGTGTACACACCAATTTCGCCAAACACGGTACCGACTTCCTGAATACGCAATTCGCGTGTTGTACCATCTTCTCCGGTTGCTTGAATAACGACTTTGCCGTCCTCGACGAAATACATTTCCGGAACGGGAGCCCCCTCTTCCAGCACTACTTCGCCTGCAGCAACATCGATGCGCCGCATGTAGTGCCGTATTCGTGCTTGAGGAGGTAGTGCGTGATCTTCGGCCGATATGGGTGGCAGCGTTTCTTCGAGATACTGAACGAGCGTTTGCGGCGCAGCCGACTCGCCTGTAGGCGTCAGGGTGGCGATGAGTTGCTCCTCGATCCAGGCAACGCCCAAATCGAGATCGGGAAAGAAATGGATCGGAGCACCATTTTCGGCCGAAAACACACCATATTCCAATTGGTTCTGCACTGTAGGCGTCATGTGCGTCAACACCAGTTCCATGTTGGTTTCACCCAACAATTGTCGCAGCTTGGCAAAACTCAGCATGGCCGACGAATCGATACCGGTCACCAGTCGAAAATCGAGCAAAAGAAAACGTAGGCGGGGCAGCTCTGCTTGTTCGAGACGCAACTTGATCTGGTCCACTAACCGGTGCGCCGTGCCAAAAAAGATGAACCCCTGCAACTCCAGAATGACATAACTGCTGCCCTCGTGCAAAAGCAATTGCTCATATTCGCGCGTGCGCATGACGTGACTCTGGTAATTTTCACCGGTAACAGTATGCCGGATGACGTTGCTGCGCGTGTATGTGATGACAAACAGCACAACGGCAATAAAAATACCGACGGTGACGCCCTCCAGTAAGCCGATAGATGCAATGGCAATCAAAATCAGCCAGATCAGCAAATAATCCCCAATCGGCAGTTTGAACCACGCATCGTACAGCCATTCTGTCAAAAAACTGAGGCCAAGATAAAGTAGAAACCCACCTGCAACCATCCGTGGGAAAATCGAAAGGAGATCCGCACCAAAAAACATAATAAAGGCAACGATACTTGCCGCGAATAATCCTGTGAGACGAGAAGTCCCGCCCATACGGTAGGAGAGTGTCGACATGCTCAGTGAATGGTAGCCTGGAGAGCTGCCACCGATTGCGGCAATCAAATTGGCTGTACCGGCCGCCTTCAATTCGCGATTCAGATCGATATCAGTATGGGTGGCGATCTCCAGACTGCTGGCGTTGAGTAAGAGTGAGATAGCACCGACAAGAGCGATTGTGCTCAAGTTTACGGCATTGCGCAGCACGATACTCCAGTCTGCCTGAGTCACAGCCTGCGATGTGGCAGGTTGCCAAAGGCTCCCTTGCGGAAAAGGGCCAAGCAGCCATCCTCCCGCCGCTGCGGATGTGATCGTGCCGTTGATCAAAAAATAAAACAGATAAAAAACGCCAATGGCAACCAGCAGCAGTACAGGCAGCAGCCATGAGCGTCTGGAGCGGCGCTGAATAATCAGCAGCACCACCGCCAATAGCAAGCCGGGCAACCAGTGAGTCAGGGCCGATGGAGCTAATAGCGACAGCCCAAACGCAGACTCGGTCATGACGCCGATCGCTCCCATTACGATCAGCCAGCCGACGCCGGCCAAAAATCCGCCGACGACAGGGTAGGGTACGAAACGCACCAATCGGCCGAGATTGAATTGCCCGAGCAGCCAGAAAAAGAGTCCCGCCAATAGCGCTGACAGCATCATGGCAGCGACAACGGTGGCAAATTGTGTCTCCGGCGTTGCGTCCGGCATAGCAGCCACGATTGCAGCACCTACCACTGCCAGAATAGCGGCTGACGTGTCCTGCGGGTTGGCGATTGCACCGCGAAACGAGCTTGCAAGCGCAACGACGACAGCCAACACCAACGTGCCAAACAAGAGAATGCCGATTCCCTGTGCTACAAACGTATCCAGGCTGCCGGAAAATATCATAGCTGCATAGGATACCTGGACAATGACTATGATGACGCCAATGAGGAACCCGGCAGACAGCGCAGGTATCAGTTCACGCCGCTTATGCATTGTTGAACGAGTGGCTGTTGTAGGCTGCATGGCTTCAATCCTTTTGGAAACGGTTATGAGCGGTTTGCCTTTGTTTGTCAGTAGCTGTCAGGTATGATGGAGACATAAGCGAGTGTATCATGAAACAGAACGCATTCAACTATTCTGACCAGCCTGACTCGTCTACATCGCGAATTGCCGTGCGGGTGACCTCATCGGCCGAAAAAGCGATTCGCGCCGGTCATCCGTGGTTGTATGAAAGCGGCATCACTTCTGTAAGCCGAGCAGGACAACCGGGCACGCTGGCCGTTGTGTTTGATCGCAAGCGACGCTTTCTGGCTATCGGTCTGTACGATCCTGATTCACCGATTCGTGTCAAACTGTTACATCACGGCTCGCCGGCCATCATTGACGCTTCGTGGTTTCGTGCCCGCCTTGGCGATGCCATTGCTGTGCGTGCGCCGTTAACAGCCACCAGCACAACCGGTTATCGCCTAGTCAACGGCGAAAATGACAGGTTTCCCGGTCTGATTGTCGATAGGTACGAACGCGTTTTGGTGGTGAAATTGTATACGTTGGCGTGGATGCCCTATTTGCAGGGTTTCGTGACAGCGTTACAAGATGCGGTTTCGGCCGAAACCATCATTTTGCGTCTCAGTCGGCGTGTACAAAACCAGACCGACGCCTTGCGTGACGGCATGGTATTAGTTGGCGACTTGCCATCTGGGCCAATCCGGTTTAGTGAGAATAATCTACTCTTTGAAGCCGATGTAATTGAAGGCCAGAAAACGGGATTCTTTCTCGATCAACGCGACAATCGTGCCCGAGTGCGCGAATTGGCGAACGACAAGCAGGTAGTCGACGTGTTTGCAGCGTCAGGCGGTTTCTCTGTTTACGCGGCTGCCGGCGGCGCAAAGTCGGTGTTGAGTATTGATGCCAGCCGGCCGGCGCTCGATGCCGCCCGACGCAACATGGCGCTTAATCGTCGCGACCACAACGTGGCGCAGGTACAGCACGACGTAGTTGTCGGGGACGCCTTTGCCACGCTGTCCAGCATGGCACATGCTCAACAGCAATTTGATCTGGTTATTCTCGATCCGCCGTCGTTTGCGCAACGGCAGGCAGATATTGAAAATGCCTTGCACGCCTATGCACGGTTGACAAAGTTGGGTCTGGGCGTGTTGCGGCCCGGTGGGGTGTTGGTGCAGGCGTCGTGTTCGAGTCGGATTTCGGCCGAATTGTTTTTTGACACGATTCACGAAGCGGCTCGATTAGAGGAGCGTCCGCTGCAAGAAATCGGCCGAACCGGTCATGCCCTCGATCATCCTGTCACATTTCCCGAAGGCGCCTATCTCAAATGCCTGTTTGCATTTGGCTAGAGTACCAGCATGGCAGTGAGCAGAAAGCGCAAGACTAACCACAATCCTGCCGATGCGGTTGATGTAGACGTACCAAGGCGTCATTCGATGGCCGGTTCAGGCGTTTGTTGGTAGAGGGTAAATGTCTTGCTTTCCAGCGGTTCGTGGGGGTTTTCCGCCAGGCGCACCTGTTTGAACGCTGCGATGGCGACTTCCAACATCGATTCATCGGGATCGCGCGTTGTCAGATGTTGCAGCCATAAATTGGGCTTGATCAATGTCTGGACAAAACGGCTGTCAAGGTGCTTCGCCGTCCAGCGGATGTATTCATAGGCGATGCCGGCCACGACAGGGATGAGCAAAATGCGCGTGATGATGCGCGTGATGATGGCACCGGCCGCGCTGTCGTGAATCACCCAAGTCGACGGAATTAGCGTAAACAGGATGATCGAAAAGACGACGACGGTGAGTAGAAATGCGGTGCCGCAGCGCGGATGTTCAATAGGGTAGTTGGCCACGACTTCAGGGGTCAATTCCGCACCTGCTTCATAGGCGTTGATGGTCTTGTGTTCGGCGCCGTGATAGCCGTAGAGTCGCTTGACGTCCTCCAATCGGCCGATGCCCCAGATATAACCGATCAACAGCGCCAACCGAATAGTGCCTTCGACCACATGGCTGATAAATGCCGCGTAAGACGTGTCCAGCCATTGTTCTACCAGACCACCCACGATGGCGGGCAGCACAAAAAACAGCCCGATTGCCAGCGTCAGCGAAAGCAAAATGGTGCCGATCTGCACCGGTGTGCTGAACGCCTGCCCCGGTTCATCACCCTCACCGTTGCCGTCACCCTCGTCCAGTGCCACATCGGCAGCGAACATCAAGCTCTTGATACCCAATCCCAGCGCATCCCAGAGCAGCACCAGACCGCGCAGAAAGGGTGTTTTAATCAGCCGACCACCGTAGATGCGCTCGTCAAGCGGTTCGACATGGACGACAATATCGTGTTCAGGATTGCGCACGGCGACAGCGAGCAGTTTGGAGCCGCGCATCATGACGCCTTCGATGACGGCCTGGCCGCCGTAGTTGAATAGTTTCGATTCAGACATGGGTGGGATTGTACTGGGCCGGGATCGGTGCGGCAAGGAATAGGGGGAATGGTTAATGGTTAATAGGGCTTGGGGTTGGAGATTGGAGATTGTGGTTCGTTTGTTTTGCGTTTCGCCGGATGTTCGGTTATGCTGACGTGGTCAACAATAAGGAGTTATTCGATGTCGCATTCGGCCGAATTAGCCTACGTCAAACGCCAGTACGCAGCAGAGGACAATCTGGCGATCCGCATCCGCACGCACAAACACTACACCGAACCGAAACTGGATTTCGTCGCATGGGTACTCGATCATATTAACTGGCGCGGTGATGAAGTTGTACTCGATGTGGGTTGCGGCTCCGGCAACTATGTCGCTGCTACCCGACCACACGCAAGGCATTATGTTGCCAACGACTTTTCCTTTGGTATGTTATCCGGCCTGGAGTTTGACGGACTGGAGCGTGTGAACTTGAATGCCGAGAAGTTGCCCTACGCATCGAATTCGGCCGATGTCATCCTCGCCAACCACATGATCTACCACATCATGGACGCCCCGGCAGCCGTTCGCGAATTTCGGCGCGTGTTACGGCAAGGCGGCACATTATTGGCGGCAACCAACTCGCGCCACTCAATGGCTGAACTCGATACGATTCTGCAAGCCGCAACGCAGCGCCTCGGCGCACAGCCATTGCGCACAGCGAGCAGCGTGCTGACCTTCACGCTGGAAAATGGTGCCGCTCTGCTCGAACAACAATTCGCCAACGTCACATGTGATGTCCTCGACGCTGCGTTTGTTTTTCCTGAGGCGCAACCGGTTATTGATTACCTGTCTACGACCAGAGAACGGCACGTTGCACGGCTTCCCGCCGGTGTAACCTGGAATGATCTCGTCGTCGTTCTCACTGAATTAGTGCAATCTGAAATCGACGAACATGGCGCATTCCGCGTCAATAAACAAACAGGTGTTTTCGTCTGCAAATAGCTTTTCCCTTATCCGATGCTCAATCCCGCCGACTTTGACCAGTTGCTCCAATCACGCCGCTCGATTCGTCGCTACACAGACGAACCATTGTCACGCGAACTGATCGACCGGTTGCTCACAGCTGCGACCTGGGCACCGTCGGCGCACAATCGCCAGCCGTGGCGTTTTGTTGTTATCGATTCGGCCGAAACGAAACATCGACTCGCTGTGGCTATGGGGAATCAGTTGCGAATTGATTTATCGGCCGATGACGTCGCGTCAGCCATCATTGAAAGCGATATGGCCCGCTCTTATGCACGCATCACCGGCGCACCGGCATTAATCCTACTGTGCCTGACGATCACCGACATGGACAGCTATCCGGACAAAAAGCGCCGCCGCAAGGAGTGGATTATGGCTGTCCAAAGCGTTGCGATGGCCGGTCAAAATTTGTTGCTGGCTGCCCATGCCCACGGTTTGGGTGCCTGCTGGATGTGCGCGCCGTTATTTTGCCCGGATGTCGTCCGCAGCGCTCTGTCTTTGCCGATAGATTGGGAACCACAAGGGTTGATTACGCTGGGAAACCCGGCGCAGTCACGGTCAAAAACACGCCGCAAACTCGATGATGTGCGCATGTTACTCGACTGATCTTCATACGAAATGATAATGGAATTTGCGCTGAAATCCGTTATAGTCTTTGGTTGAAGGTCGGTTAATTTCGGCCGAAGCTACTTTCGCAAAACTTGTCAGACGTTACAGTTCAATGGAGAAAAAACATGAGCGACCATACACCAGTAGAATTAATTGTTGCTGCATTTACTGAAGAAAACGCGGCAGATGAGGCCTTGAAACAACTCAAACAGGCCAAGCGTGAGGGATTGATCGCTATTGACAACGCAGCCGTTATTCGCCGCGATGAGAAGAACAAACTACACATCAAAGAAGTGCACGACATGGGTGGCGGCAAAGGCGCTGTGCTGGGTGGTGCGCTTGGTTTAGCCGTCGGTTTGCTGGCTGGCCCGGTTGGCCTCGCCGTAGGTGCGGGCGCATTGATTGGCGGTATAGCTGCCAAATATCGCGATTCCGGATTTTCAGATAAACGCCTTAAGGAAATTGGCGATGCCCTCAAGCCAGGCACATCGGCTATTGTTGCTGTTATTGAGCATGTCTGGGTTGATGAAGTTGAAGCGATGATGGCCGAGGCTGGCGCAGATGTGATGACGCAAGCACTCAAAGCTGAAATTGCGGCTCAACTGGATGCTGGACGCGATGTTGAGATGTCGATGCTCGCCACTGATAATGCGCTTTCTATGGAGCACACTGTAGTTGGTGATGACATGGTGGAGCATGACAGCATGTTGATAACTGACGATGCTGTCGTTTCTGAAGCTGCGATTGCAACGGCAGAGGGTATTGCCGCCGAACGTACGATTGCAACCGAAGACGGTACTTATAGCGAGATGGTGGCTGCAACCGAAGATGCTGCCGTAGTGGCTGCTTCTTTGACAACCGCTGAAGGGACTGAAGCAATCGCGGCTGTTATGATGGAAGATGACGAAGAAGCGGAAGATGCGGACGGTGAAGAGAGTGCTGAGGATGAAGATGATTCGGCCGATAGCGCGAGCCCCGAAACCGCATAACGGATAACTTGATCACAAAATCAAGGGTCGCCTGAATGGTGACCCTTTTTTGTTATTCGGCCGAAATTGATTTATTTACCGATCGTATCGATCATGGCGGTCATGCCGTTCCTTTGCATTTCCGACATATTGTGCGGCACCAATCACACCCAGAAAAATGCCACATACCGACGCCATAAAAGCCACGCCATTCAACAGGAAAGTCGATTCAACGGTCCTGATTACCATTAAAAATGGCAGCACAGCACCAATCAACACCAGAAAAAAACCAATCACAATCAGTCTACCCGGTCGCATCGACGATTTTTTCTCCTTCGTATAGCCAGCAAAGCACTTTGTGATGCTTTTCTGTCTCAAATGAAGGCGGGCGCTTTACATCACATTTACCGGGAATCATCTCTGGGCATCGCGGGTTAAACCGGCATCCTTCTGGCGGATTGACCAGGCTGGGCGGCTCGCCGGGTGGGATGTCACGCATCACCAACGCGTTATTAGCGTCAGGATCAGAAGATGCTGTCAGCAGTGCTTGCGTATAGGGATGCTGTGGGTTGTTCAGCAGCGTTTCCATTTCCGCAATCTCTACGACTTCTCCAGCATACATGACGAAGATATATTCGGAGAAGTAGCGCACAGTAGACAAATCATGCGTGATATAAATTACGGCCAGATTGTGTGTTTCTTGCAAACCGCGCAGCAATTTGAGAATCTCAACGCGGACCGAAGCATCCAACATCGAAACGGGCTCATCGGCTACGAGTAACTGAGGTTCCAAAATCATAGCCCGCGCAATTACAACGCGCTGCTGCTGACCACCGCTCAACATGTGTGGGTATTTGGGTAGCACCTCTTCAACCGGCGTGAGTTTGACCTCTGTCAGGGTGCGTCTGATGCGATCCAGTCGTTCGGCTTTGTCCTTGATGCCGTTGACGATCAGCGGCTCTTCTAAAATACGTTGAATTGACATAAACGGCGGCAGTGCGCCGAATGGATCTTGCTGCACATAACCGATCTTCGACCGATACAGACGCAAGGCTTCGCCCTGTGTTTCGGTTAGTTTCGTGCCGTCAAAAACGATATCGCCTTTAGTCGGCCGATTTAACCCCATAATCGTTTTCATTAAGCTTGACTTGCCACAGCCACTTTCGCCGACGCAAGCCATCGCTTCACCTTGCATTAGATCAAACGACACGCCATCAACTGCCCGCACAAATCCTGCATGTCCAAAGCCGAAACGCTTCAATTCATACCAGACATGTAAATCTTGAATAGAGAGCAGAACTTCTTTGGATTTTTCTTGCATTTCACTCATTTTGCTCTCCCCAATTACGCGTGTAGCCAACACTTAACTTGACGATCACCAATCTGCAGCATCGGTGGTTCTTCATCACATTTACTGAAACGGGCCGGACAGCGGGCGGCAAAACGACAGCCGGTAGGCGGGTTGATCAAACTTGGAGGTTGTCCCGTGATAAACTCAGGCTCCACATCCATCCGCAATCGCGGCACGCTCGCCATCAGTTTGCGCGAATATGGATGCAATGGTGCGGAGAAAAACTGGAATGCATCGCTGACCTCTACGATTTGACCCGCATACATGACAGCCACACTATCAGCTAATTCGCTTGACGTTGCAATATCATGCGTAATCAGAATAAAGCTCGTCTCAAGCTGATTCTTGACGCGCTTCATTAAATTCATAATACTGGCTTGCGTCAAAACATCTAGTGCCGAAGTCGGCTCATCCAGAATGACGAGATCAGGCAGTGTCACCAGTGACATTGCCAGTGCTGCACGTTGTCGCATACCGCCACTCAGTTCAAATGCGTACCGATAAACAAAATCCGTAGGTACGCCGACTTGTTCAAACATGCGCACCGCTTGCTGTAGGGCTTCTTTTTTAGTGAGCGACAAATGAACCATTGCTGGCTCTGCGACCTGCTCACCAATGCGCATAACCGGATTGAGTGCATTCATCGCTGCCTGTGGCACCATCGAAATACGTTTCCAGCGAATCGTCCTGCGAAAGGTCTCATCATCGAGTGCCATAATATCTTCACCGGCAAGTATCACTTGTCCGTCATAGGTCTTGATGTTGCGCGGTAATAAGCGCAGCACAGCCTTGGCAAGGCTGCTCTTGCCGCATCCGGATTCACCGATAACGACCGTCGCATGATTGCGTTTTAATTCGAAATTGACACTGTCGACAGCCTGCACCGTACCACCACGTGTTGAAAAATGGAGGCGCAGGTTTTTGATCTCAAGCAGCTTGTCATCGTTTTTGTTTTCCATCGCGCTACAGCTCCCTCAATCTCGGATTAAAAATACGATCCAGAGCAAATCCAACCAGTGCAAAACCAAAGCCTGCTAACATCAACAACCCCGCAGGTTCCAGAATCCAGTAATAAAATCCGTTGAATAGGGCACCTTCTGAATTGGCATCGTTGATCAATTTGCCCCAGGTAGGCAAAACAGGATCACCTAATCCAAGTACTGCTAGAGATGCTTCAAGGAAGACGAAACTCGGGATAAGCAAAATCAGCGATGGGATGATCAATGGCAGCACCCGCGGAATTAAGTAACGGAAGATGATACGCAGATTGCCGGCACCATATGCTTTGGCGGCATCGATGTAAGGAAGTTCACGCACCTGAAGGAAGATGGCGCGATAATTCTTGATGGACAGACCAAAGATGCTGAGCAGGATGACTAAACCCAGCATCAGCCAGATACTTCGAGAATAAAACGTGCCCACCATAATAAGAATGGGTAAAAGCGGAATGATAGCATTTATCTCTGTGATGCGCTGAATAAGCCCATCAAGCCAGCCGCCATACCAGACACCGACTGCAGCAATACCCATGGTTGTCACAGTTGTACCGATGGCAGCCAGTAAGCCAAATGCCATGGCGATCGGTGTTCCCCATAGCAATGCTACAGACAGGTCGCGCCTGCGATGGTCTGTGCCTGCGATGCCGTGAACCAATCCATAGGACACAAATGTAGTCTCCAGTTCCGAATCTTCTTCGAACAGAAGGCCAGCCAGCTCGATTCTGTATGTGCCCTTGAGCGGTTGCAGCCCCTCTTGACTGGGATCGTCAAATAGCGCTTTGTTCGCCGCCACATTGTCAATACCGGTTTCGCGTTCTAATCGACGTTGCAAGCGTTCTTCCTGGGCAAAGCGGAAAGATGTGGTTGGTCCGGATGAGAATTCGCCCAGGCGAATGTCGCGTCCATCCGGTGTATACCAGGTCATTTCCACAAAAGGTTGTTTTTCCGTATATTTTGCCTTGGTGAACACATTCATTTCAGGCGGGAAATCATCGTATTGATAATCAAACTCGTATGAAAAGAGGATTTCACGTGTACCCTCTGATAGCTGCTGTTCTGTTATTACCCCATCCTCTTTAGAGCTATCGAAAACGATTGTTTCGGGTAAAGTCCCTTCAACAAACAGGTTGTACCAGACTGGCCATGCATTGCGGGGATATTGTGCCCAGATATCTTCACCGCCACGCCACAGGCGGAGGGCCTCGCTATAAGGTGTCATTATCGGAACGACAATTGAAGTGATGAGCAACAAGAGAATAATGATGATACCTGCGAGCGCTGAAGGATAACGTCGCAGTTCGGTTAAAAAACGTCTCAGACGAATCATGATTTTTCTCCTCCGCCACCGATACGAACGCGTGGATCAACCAACGCATAGATGAAATCAAGTAGGAACACGGTTAAGGCCAACAAGTAAGCGTAGACTACCGTATTAGCCAGAATAACCGGGATGTCAAAAACACCAATAGCTCTGAAATAAAGTTGTCCAATTCCGGGCCAGTTGAACACTGTTTCCAGAATAATGGCCCCAGTCCATAGAGTTATCAAGAGCAAAGCAAATTGGGTGATAATGTTGGGCAATGTAGGTCGCAGAACATAGCGCCGCTCAATCATGCGATCGGTCAAGCCCTTCGCTTTTGCCATGTCAACGTAGTCTTCACTGGCGTAGATTAGGAAGAATGTGCGCCATTGATAGATAGTCAGAAAGATGCCACTGATTAGCCAGGCACCAACTGGAAGTATCATATGTTGCAGGACACTGAGGGAATAATCCAGAGGATTGTCGGGCGGCGGCGCGCTGACCATGCCGCCGAATGGTAGAAGACTAAACAAACCGGCAAAAATCAGAATGAGAAACAGGCCGTAGAACCAAGCTGGTGCCGCAGATGTCGGTGCCAGCCCCAAAACCAGCTTATCTGAAATACTCCCGTATCGTCGAGATAAAGTGAGGCCAAAAAACAGACTGATGAAAAACAAGAGGAGATTAGACGTGCCGAATAAAACTAATGTTGACGGAAGGCGTTCGAGAATGATATTCCTGACCAGCCGCGACCCACTGTCACTGCTCAACTGCTGTGAGAAGCCGAGATTAAGAGTCATGGCATCGGCGAGATAGCTGAAACTACGTAGGATGAATGGCCGATCCAGACCGTAGCGTGCTTCTTCATTGGCAACGCGTTGCTCAATAATGGCCGTGCGTTCAGATTCCGGTAGTTGGCGAAATTCTGGGTCAAGACTGGCTGCGAGAACAATCGTCTCGCGAATTTGGCCACGACGAATTTCATCGACGTAGCCTCCCATGTTAGCAATGAGCACAGTGAAGTAGACGCCTACCGCAACTGTGAATATCAGAGCAAGCAACTTGAGCAACGTATAGCGGATCATACGCACCGTTGCCTGTCTTTTGGCTTTGCGTTCTGTTGCTCGCATTTCGTCAAGATCTACATCTTGACTGAACACCTCATCTGAAAACTCAGGCTGTAGGATTTCCTGGCTCACTTCATCACCTTTTCCTTGTGCGTCAAGGCAGTGTGCTTACATTGCGAAAAGCTATGTAGCAGCTACCTCGATTTAACCAAACTCGAATAGAGGGAAAACGATATAACGAGATTATAGAGAACATGGCAAGGCTAGCCAATGAATTCGCGGCATCTGATTCGCGGCATCTGCTGAATGCAATAGCGGTCTTTTCTTTGTGTTTGACCATTATTGAACATGAAGTATCTTGGATCTAGACTGTTTGACGACTGATATTGTGCTTGCCCAATAACATTATAAACAAACACTCTCGGGGATAGTAGATTTACCTCGAGAGTGTTTGTCAGTTGGCGAAGGTGCATAGTTTTAGTAAGCTCAGTCTGGGTTTGTTTGACGTAACTGTTCTATATGTGTGACACCTTCTGGATTAGGAAGGTCAGAATCGGCCGATTCCATATGATCGGCCGATTCCAACCATTGATTCTCATAGCCTTGAACAATTATCCCTTTGCCATTGAGCGTCGCAGTGACATGCAATGGCCTTAAAATATTCACTCAAGGCTACATATAAACTGTTACGGAGCCGTAACGAACTCAAATGAGCCCAAGCTCGGAATCGCTACCAGGTTAGATACGACCACGACTTCTAGCCGGTTAGAACCTTCGGCGAGCATGCTGGTCGTATCAGCACTCAGGGTGACAGACCACAAGCCATCTTCAACTGCTTCTGCCAGACCTTGTTCGATCTGTTGGCCAGTCGCGTCAAACAGCAAGTACTGGACATTGTTAATGTCATCGACTGCATATGTCTCTCCAAGAGCATCGACATATACGTCAAACACAGCCTCATCTCCGATGGTCACACGACCCGGTCCGTCAACTTCCACTTCGGCAATTGCAGGAGCAGAGAAACGATCCCAGCGATTTGCAGCATCCGGATGGTTAGGATTGTGGGTCATAATAGCCTGACCTTCAACCGGGAAGACACCTGACAAGAAGTAAGCACCCGTACCGAGATAGTAATGTCCATAACGACGGGCAAATTCTGACAGGTTGTTGTAGCTTGTCATTGGGTCATCAATGTACTCACCCAATGTTGCAGCGTACGGAATCCAGCCTTCTTCGATCGCAGCAGCAAGTTCAGTTGCCCATACTTCGAGCGATGGACCAGCAATCATGTTGGTGCGTTCGATCTCATTGGCTTCAGCTTTGTCTGGTGTGAAGGCAAATCCACCATTCTCTTCACCACGCAACATAATGGCCATATTGTGCCAGGCAACGTCAGCGAAGTCGTAGGCCTCACCGCCACCAGTACCGGGCCACCATGAGTAAATGGAGTTCTCAGCATCCAGACTCGGGTTATCTCCGTAGTGTTCGATGACAAGCGGATCCGTGGAAACAATACGGATACCTTTGAACGCAGACAGGAACTGATCCAGGTCTGGTGCTTTTGATTCATCGTAATACGGGCTATCGGGGTTACCGAGATCGAAGTTGATGATCATGCCCATGACAAAGTCTGCGACGCTAATGGGGCTGCCATCGTGCCACTTGACAGTTTCAAACATATCTTCCGGATAGTAAACCGTGCTCTTGAAGACAGCAGTTTGCGGCTCAGTATAGACATCAGCCGCAGTCAGGAAGACTTGATTTACTGCATCCCAACCGGCCCAGGCATCGTCAGGAACGGCGATTTCCGGTGCAAACGACAGGTCGACCCAATCAAGCGTCTTGCTCATCGGGAAACCTTCTTCAACGACGACTTCTGCACGCTCTGCGCGATTAGGAATCCGCAAACCGGTATTCGGATCGCTGTAGAACGCAGGTTCGCCGGCACCACGCTTCACCATATTGTCAAACACCCAGTTGGAGCCACCAATGGGGTTCCACGGTTCGGTAAAGACACTGGGCAGAGCGATAGTCATAGAGCCACCAACTTCATCGGCGAAGCGAGCGGTTTTAGACCAGAGAGCAGCACCACTAACACCACCTGCCAGGTCAGTCGTTACGCTAACGTCGTTGCTAAACGGAACCAATGTTGTGCGGCTTGTCACCCAGACACGGGTCGCCATTTCGGAAGCCATTTCCAATGCTTGTGCCATCATTTCGGCGCGTTCGTCTAGATCGGCATAGTCGTTGTTGAACAGGCGCAGGGACAGCGCGTCAAATTCCGGTGTTGGCTCATAGACTTGCCAGGATGGCCACGGTACGCCACGCGGATTGTAGAAGAAGTCGAAGTTGTCAGCATTGCTGCGATCAACTGCGGTTTGACTCCAGGCACCGGTGTACCAGTTCCATTGACATTCGGCCGGATCAGAGCTGATCCACAAGGGGCTCAGTTCGCCAGAGGTACGCTCGACGCGCTCAATGGTGAAGCCGAGATCTTCGAGCTGATTGGCAACATAGTTGCCGATTTGGAGACGGGTATCTTCAATACGGATGAGGCCGATCAGTGTGACCGGTTCACCGTTGTACACCCATTTGCCGTCTTCCAGGGTAGCTCCCAAGCCTTCCATTTCAGCAGTGATAATTTCGCGTGCTTTTTCCAAATCATAAGCATATTTGGCTTCAATGGCGCGGATTTCTGCTGCAAAGCGTCCGCGGTCAGCACCAGCTTCTGAAATGGTTGTGAATTTTGGCACTGCCAGACCGGCATATAGTTCGTCAGCGACGTAATCACGGTCGATGGCCCAGTTCATTGCTTCGCGAATCTTCTGGTTGTGGAATGGATTGAGTACGGCCTCATCGGCACAAGCTCCGTTGTTGAAGAAGATTTCGTCATAGAGACCATATTGCGTGCGCGTCTGGATATTGCCGGCATCGGCAATGGCGGACAAAATAGCCGCGCCGGCTACGTCGTCAGCAAACATGTCGATGTCGCCAGCCGCGAGACGGGCAATGGCAGAATCCTGATTGGGCTCCTGCGTGAAGACGATGGTATCAAGCCAGCCGCCATTGCGATCAACGGGTGCAATTGTGGCTTCAACCATAACTTCCACTTCGCGTGTAACTTCAACTTGTACTTCTTCTTGGACAACGGTTGTGACTTCGACTTCGACGACCTGCTCTTCGGTAACGACTCTGGTTACCTCGACGACTTCAGGTTCGGCCGAACACGCCGCAAGGGCTGCCAGCATTACAGCTAAAACAAGAAACAACACTTTCTTCATTTTATTTTTCTCTCCAGGTTAGATGTTGAAACAGTTTGATCAGAGTTGCCTGAATACATGTGAACGCAATCATATTTTCAACGATTGTTACGTGTTTTGCTGCATTCACGTCAGTATTTCAGTTGGCTCTCGCTTTGGAAAACAACATATCCTAAGTGCGTACCGCTTGTGTTTTGGTGATATGCGCCTTGGATATATGTGTTTTCGTTGCGTATCAGCATTCTTGTTCGATAAGCGTTTCCTCCTCGGTTTGTTGATCTGTGACCAAATAATGTCACCAAAAAACCACTTAAATGCCACCCGCGCAACGGCATTATATCAGTAAACGTACCGTTTAATCAAGTAGGCAATTAAAAAGTATTCTAATGTTGCTCATTTTGCTTGAGATCTGTGACGATTGTGGCTTCATCAGGTGCCTTTTGCGAGCGATTTCTCGCTGCATCTGACCAATAGAGAACTATTCCCATTCCAGCCAGCAAGATACCCGGTACAAGACACAATCCGAGTGAAAAGCCTAGATTAGACCAGAATTCACTTGGTTCGTTGACATCAAACGCGGCAAAGCCGGTAAAAGCCAGCAGAGATGCACCAATGAACCAGAGTGACGCGGCTATCAGTAACGGTACCCAACCAATATGCAGGCGTTGACGATACAGTATCATTAATCCGGCACCTATAGCTCCCGCCGTTGGTCCCAGAAACACAGGTGCCAGTGTTATGTACTCTGGTTCAGTAAAAAACGAAGAAAACAGGATCAGGATAGCCATACTTCCACAGCACAATGCAATCGTAGTCAGTATGACGAGAAGTACCAGATCGATGGGTTGTAGTGCAAATCTGTTCATGAGCGCACAGTTTTATCCGCTTTTGAGGTGGTCGGCAACTGTTATTTCGACTATATTTTCTGTATCGGTTCTGCTGTGTGGTTGACAGTCGACGCAAGCAGGTTTTGATCTGACTGATAATTCGATTATATTTGATTTTCACTTGAATACGAGTACTAATTTATGCCTCTAGATTCACTAGGTCTCAAGATTGGCCATGCCACAGACAAAGCCAATTATACGGGTTGTACGGTTTTCTTATGTCCACCTGATACGGTTGCCAGTGTTGAAGTACGTGGGGGTGGGCCGGGTTCGCGTGAGGCAGCGTTGATGCAACCGACCCGACCGGACAAGCATCCCAATGCGATCTTGTTTGCCGGCGGCAGTGCCTTGGGGTTGGGAGCTGCGGAAGGTGTTGTGCAGTGGCATGTTGAACGCGGGATGGGTTATCAGACTCCGATTCGGCCGATTCCCCTCGTCCCAACATCCATCCTCTTTGACCTGTTTTTCAATAAAGGTGCCGTGATTCCATCGGCCGAAATGGCCTACGCAGCGTGCGAAAACGCTATTCTCAACAACGCGGCGCAGGGCAATGTCGGTGCAGGCACCGGCGCGATTGTCGGCAAATGGAACGGATTTCCCGGCCCAATGAAAGGTGGTTTTGGCGTTGCCGGGGATCGCGTCGGCGAAGTTGCCGTATTTGCCGCCGCTGCCGTCAATGCAATGGGCGATGTTTTGGATACAGACGGCACTGTTTTGGCAGGAGCGCGACGCAGCGATGGACAATGGGCTGTGGCTGATAATCTGTATCGCCATTTTCGCCATTACGACATTCCAGGTATGGAGATGATAAATACGACCTTGGTTTTGGTGGCAACCAATGTGCGCTTGTCCAAAATCGAATGTTTTTTGCTGGCACAACGGGCGCATGACGGTTTGGCGCAGGCGATTCGTCCGGTGCATTCAACTCATGACGGCGACACAGTTTATGGTGTTTCTACCGGCAACATAGAAGCGCATCTGGAAGCGGTGGCCAACATGGGTGTTGAGTTGACCGCGCAGGCCATTCGCGACGCCGTGCGTCATGCGCGGACGGTCGGAGATATCTATGGGTTGGGAGAATAGGGTGACATGATGAAGGTTATCAGCGTATTTGGCAGTGCCGCGCCGCAGCCCGGCACGATGGCATATAAACAGGCGCTGGCAGTCGGTCGCGGATTGGCTGAAGCTGGTTACGCAGTGGCGACTGGCGGCTATGTTGGCACGATGGAAGCGGTTAGTCGGGGCGCGTCGGAGGCCGGTGGTCATGTGATTGGTGTCACATCGGCGCAGATCGAGCGCTTTCGGCCGATACAAGCCAATCGATGGGTCGCCGAAGAGATTCGCTACGATTCTTTGCGTGACCGGCTCATGCATCTCGTGTTGCACAATGACGGCGCGGTCGTACTACCCGGTGGGATCGGCACACTGGGCGAACTGTCACTCACATGGAACATGATGCAGGTCGGCGAGATACCGCAGCGTCCGCTGGTTTTGCTGGGCAGGATGTGGCGTGACACAGTTGATGCGTTTGTGCATGAAACGTATGTCGATGCACGCTTTGTAGCGATGCTGACATTTGCAATGACGGCGGATGAAGCCGTAAACCATGTCGTTGCCTATCACAACGGAGCAACAGGATGACCCTTGTTTTTCTCAAGCTCGGTGGTTCATTGATTACAGATAAGACGCAGCCGGAAACGATTCGGCCGACTGTACTTGCACGTGTTGCTCGTGAAATCAAGGCGGCACTCACCGAAAATCCTGATCTGAAAGTCGTGCTGGGACACGGCAGTGGTTCATTTGGTCACGTCGCTGCAGCGTCGTATGGAACGCGCCAAGGTGTCCATTCGGCCGAACAGTGGGCAGGTTTTGCTGAGGTCAGCGATGCGGCTACACGGCTCAATGCCATTGTACGGCGCTATCTGCTCGACGCCGGTATTCCGGCAATGAGCTTGTCGCCGTCCGCATCGGCCGAATGTGAAGACGGTACGATTCGTCACATAGCCTTGCAGCCAATACAAAAAGCGCTTGCTGCCGGGCTGCTGCCCATCATTTATGGTGATGTTGCTTTTGACAGCGTGCGCGGCGGCACCATCATCTCCACGGAAGAAGTGATGACCGCACTTGCCACCACGCTACAGCCGTCCTGGTTGCTGCTGGCCGGCGAAACCGACGGTGTCTACGATGCTGAGAGCAGCGTGATACCAACCATTACACGCGCCAATCTGCCGCACATCCGCGCCGCACTCGGTGGATCGCGTGGGACAGATGTCACCGGCGGCATGTTGACCAAAGTGCTGACGATGCTCGATCTGGTTGATGCACAACCGGGTCTCTCCATTCGCATTTTTTCCGGTTTGCAACCCGGTGCAATACAAAACGCCCTGCGCGAACCGCACGGGGCGTTTGGAACTTTGTTGAGCCGCTGACAAATTGTCACGAAACTCGGTTTTGTTCAATCCGTCTTTACTCGTCCAGGCTGAGTACGTTCATCACAAAGTCACCGCCGGCACCGTCGTAACCGAAGATACGGATGAAATACGTGCTGTTCTCCGGTAATTCAAACTCAAGATATTCTGTTTCGCCGTTGAATTGATCATCTATTTCGGCCAATATATTGTTGTCGAGGTCCAGGATTTGCACAATCACATCTAGGGCTTGTTCCGGTATCACTTCGACAGCAAAACGCTCACCGGCATCACCGAGATAACCGAACTCCAGATAGCCGTCTTCTTCGATTTTGCCGTTGACCAGATCGCCAACAGCCACATCAGGTATGGCCGATGCGGGAGCCGTGATGAGTACGTCGTAACTGCCTGGATTTTCGTCAAAACTGCGCACGACGAAGTAGTAAATGTCGTCTGTCTCTGCCGTAAATTCCACGTTTTCTTCCGTAAAGGATTCATCGGCAGATAACAGGACGTTGCCGTCGAAGTCTTGCACTTCTACCAGTGCATCAAAGCCGTCTTCTGAGTAGACAAAAAAGGTGACGGTATCGCCTGCGAAGAGCCAGATTGGGAAGAATTGTTCTTCATCGGCCGAAACATCATAGTAGGTCTCAATGGTGCTGCCCGGCTCAGTCAGCGTGGTGGTTACCCCGACAACGACTTCAGTCGGTTCGGCCGAACTGCTGCCTGCCGCCAGGACGAAATCGCCGGTTTCACCGCCGTAAGCCGTCACCTGCAGCGTGTATTCACCATCGTTTTCAGGTTGGTACAGGAGCGTTTCACGGCTGCCGGACAAGGTGTTATCGACTGAGACCAGTACGTTGCCGTCTGCATCCAGCAGCGTAAGAATCGCGTCGAGGTTGTCGCTGCCGTCTACAATGGCCAGAATGCTGCGATCGGCCGAACCGGAAACGGGATATTGAGCCACAGCTTCGGCCGAATCGAGTGAGCCTGTTTCATACAAATTGGCACTGCTCACAGCCAACACATAGCTACCCGCCTGGCTGCTGAACTCGCTTACATTGATCTGGTAGTCGCCATCAGCCGGTGCGACGAACAGCAACCCTTCAATGTCGCCACTGAACGAATCATCCACTTCTTCAACGAGATTGCCGTCGGCATCGTTAACTGACAATTCGAGATCAATTTCATTGGCCGGTATGGCAGCTACTATAATCGGTTGACCGGTCAACAGGGAAATGTCATAAAAATCAAATGTGTCGGTATCCAAAGCCGTTTCATTCAGTAAGTCCATATCACCACTCAAATCAACGTCAAGCGGAGAGACGACGACCGCTGTTGCACCGGCTACCGGCGTTGTTTCAGCCGCTGTAGTGGCTTTTACGGCCGATAGACGAACGGTATCCGCAATGGCAGTGACGTATGGGTGCCACATGTCTGCTTCCTCTACACCGGTAAAGGCAGCCAGCGTAGCAGTACGCGCTGCATCCTCGTTGACAAGGGTGATCAGTGTGACTCGTAACTCGATGTCATCAATTGTCAACTCGTAACCCGTCACAACGGCAGGGTATCCGTTTATTTCCGTCAAGATCGGTTCTTCGACAACAACTGCCTCTTCTTCAGATCCGCCGAAAATGTAGGTGACCGCATCTTCCTGCAACGTCTCCAGATCGGATTCTTCCTCTGCACCGGCGACCTGCAGCAGCATGAAAATGCCGCCTTCATAAGTGTCTGAATCGACAACTTCCTGACTGTTTGCCAGGGTTAATGCATTGTCGTCAAATTCTGGATCGAGCACCCAGTCAGTCGGGTATTCGAAGAAAAGGCCACGCGTGCTGTCGATATGAGGCGTAAAATCGGCCGAAATCTCCGGTTCAGGCGTTGCCGTTGGTACGGGCGTTGCCGTCGGCTCCGGCGTATCAGTCGGAGGAACTGGTGTTGCCGTTGCCGTCGGTTCTGCCGTTGCCGTTGGTTCAGGTGTCGGTGTTGCTTCCTCACCGCCACATGCAATGAGTAGCGCCGAAAGGACGATGAGTAAGACGAAAAGTGAGCGGAAGGTAGTCATAGCATTCTCCATTCAGGATGTAGGGTAGTTGTTTCAGTTGCAGGAACCGGGCTGATGTATTGTAGCAAACCAGTTCAGCAGTTTGCAGCTATTGAGGTGTTGGTTCGGTTTGCGTTTTCGGCCGATAGCGCCAATAGAACAGGCCAATGCCAATAGTGCCACCCAGAACTATCGCCAGGAACCCCTGCCACCCATTCAACACGGTCAACCAGGCAGTGCCGGGCAATTGTAGCGTGACATAATTGTACACGAGGAGACTGCCGATGACGCCCCACAATACCACTTTAATGCGCATGGTGCGCGTGGTGTTTGCACGAGCGGCCAGCAACATCGCACCGCTGACAATAATGACCAGCCCGACCACAGCGCCGAATAACTGCAACGCTTCCGACAACGTGATGCGCAGCGTTGGTTCGTTTGGTGGCGGCGGTGTCACAGCCATAGCGTTCGGCGTCGGTGTCGGTGATGGGGTGGAGGTGGGGCTGGGCGTCGGCGTCGGCGGCACGGCAGTCGGCGTGGCTGTCGGCTCTGGTGTTGGCGTAGCGATGGATGCCTCATTGCCGATAATATTGACTTCGTCAGACCGAACGGCATCCCCCGCCTTGGCTGTAATGCGAAAACGGCCGCTGACACCTTCAGGAAGTACGAAGGTCAGCGATGCGACACCGTCTACTGTGGGCCGTTCGCTGGAAACATTGAGCTGATTTTCAAACAAATCCTCCTGAACGAAACGGACTATGGTGCCGTCTGGAACCGGATTGCCGTTTTTGTCGAGGATTACACCGGTGCGCAGCTCCAGCGAATCGGCACCTTCCTGTTGTATGGGCTCCTCGCTCGAAGGCGTCAGCAGTTCGCCGTCTTGCACGATATACAAGGGGATGCGTTGTCCGGGATCGGGTTGTGTTGCGGCAAAAAGATCATAACCGATACCGTTGATGTTTACCGGTGACCGCCCTGTAACGGGTACATCCTGGAACAGTGCCTGGACAGATGTGTCGATAAAGCTTTGAATTTTGCTGTAGACGCCGAAATAGATGTCTAGTTTGCTGATGTCAGTTGCGTCGAGATAGTATGGTGCATTAAAGGCGAAGACGACGATGTTGGCGTTGCGCGCCAGATCGGGCCGCTGATCGAGAAAGTTGATCAGGGCGGTGGAATCGGCCGATTCATCTGTCACATCCTGCATGGCGAAAACAATCCAATCGGCCGAATTAAACGCCTGTTGCACCTGGAATGCAGGTGGCGGCTCCGGCGTTGGTGTCGGCGTCGTGTCGAACTCATCCGGTGTCGGTTGCACCTCCGGATCAGGTGTTGCTGTCGGTTCCGGCGTCGGCAAAACGATGGGCACACCGCCGGCTGCTAGAAAGGCATTCAAATCGGCAAATGAAAAGCTTTGTATCTGATCGGGATCGATCTGATTGCTGGCTGTTGGCCCGTAGAGAGTAAGTAAGCTGTCGGCAATGGCAGTTTCTCCAATCCACGACTGTGGATCGCATTCCGAACATTGCTGCCAGGCGCGCACATCGGTGAAAATGATGATGTTTTCATTTTCAGCGGGCGGCGCCGGAAAACGGTCCGGGAATTCGTCCGGGCTGGGCGCAAGCAGGGTGATGGCTTCGGCAGGCAGATTGAGAAGCATCGATTGATGTTCTTTGATGATCGCCGGCAATTCGGCCGAATTGGGTACTATAGCGCTTACCGTCTGCTCACCGCCGTAGAGCCGCAATTTAAGCTCCAGGATGCGCAGCACCGATGCATCAACCCGCTGGCGAAACGATGGTTCACTCTCATACCGCTCGGCAAACCAATCAATCGTATCTTTGATATTGGTCAACTGTTCCTGATAGCGCGAATTCGACGCACCCAGTGCAAATTCAGAGAGATAGAGCAAATCATTGCCTGCTAAAAATGCGTCTTTGGCAACCTGGCGATGCGGGAAAACCTGGCCGGTATCGTCATAGAAACGCTGCACCGCCTGCACCCCCAACGCATCAGAAACGATCAATCCGCCATTGGCCCGCCATGTCGCCAATTGCGGCAGCGCCATGAGTGCCGCTTGTGCGCTTGGCGAAAAGCTGACCGGTGCTGTCGTGGCGCGTATGTTGCCGCTGAGGCCCTGGTAACGGATGTGCGTTGTCAGCAGGCCGTCAGCCGTTGCTGTGCCGGAAATTGGTGCAGTTACGGCAAAGAACGGCACGAGATCGATTTGTTGCATTTCTGCCAATGATCGTCGAACGGTAGCAATTTCAATATTGGTAGACCGGTCACTACCACCGTATCCCGGAAAATGTTTGGCGATGACAGCCAGACGACCGTCGCTGCCCTGTTTCGCACCTGTCGTATACGCCTGGCCCATGATGCTTACCCAATACGGGTCGCCGCCAAACGTGCGCGTGCCGAGATCGCTGGTGGAACTCGGTTCGGGATTTTCCAGCACATCGAGTGACGGGCCGAGCAGCATATTGACCCCAATCGTGCTCAATTCGCGCCCCACAATGGCACCAACCAGTTCAGCATTGGCCGGGTTCCAGGTTGCTCCCAATGCCATTTCGTTGGGCAATGCGCTCAAGCCGTCGATGATTTGTGTGTGCGGTGCGTTGTCTCCTTCGTGTTGCACGGCGATTAGAAGGGGCAGTGCGACGCCGTCCAGTGTGAGTGCGTCGATTAGCGCTGCATCGATCTCTTCACTTTCTGTGTCGATGATGGGACTGTGCAGCGCGAGATGTTGGAGTTGCTCGGTCAGCGCAGCGACCTGGACGGCATTGATGATGTTGTCGTTGGCGGCTTCGAGAACGACACCACCGATTTGGTAGTTGAGGATGAGATCGGCAATATCGGTATTGATTTCGGCCGAATCCCCTTCAAATGTCACTAAAAAAAGCTGTCCAACCCGTTCGGCCACCGTCATCTGCTCCCATTGCGCCTGCGCCTGGTCGGCGTACGGCGACGCCACCGGTGTTGTGCCGGTGTCAACCTGCGCACTGACTGACGGTGTCAGCGCACTGATGACCAGCGCGAATAGGATCACCAGCCAAAGCAGGTGCGTCAAAGAACGGTATGTTGAACGGGTAAATGTAAGCATCAGATCATTTGAAGTATACTGAGTGTCCAGGTGAGGGACAAGCTGTCGCCAGGCGCATATAGACTAACGTGTTTCCTTGTCTTAAGAGAAACTTATACCAGGCTTGCGGCTTGATTAAGGATCGACAGAACTCGGTTACTTTCGTCTGCTCCTGTGTTAAAATGCGGAGTCGTATGAATTTGATTCGTATAGTCACAAATTAGCAGGGATTTTCACAAGAATTTGAGTTACACACGATGTCACACCGTATGCGAAATATAGCCACTGTGTTTATGGTTGTCATGATGGCCGTTGCGGCGTTTGCCGCCGGCTTTCTGGCTAACGATTTCGCGCGTGGTGTCCGTGCCGAAGATCGAACAACCGTATCGGCCGAAGAGTTTGGTGTGTTCTGGGAAGCCTGGGATCGCGTTCAGGAGACGTTTATCGATGAGCTGCCTGCTTCCAACGAAGTCGTCTACGGTGCCATTCGCGGTTCCTTGCGTGAACTCAACGATCCGTACACCGTATTTATCGAACCAGTTGCCCGCGAACAAGAGCGCGTGCGCCTGCAGGGAACCTTCGGCGGCATTGGTGCGAACGTTTTTCGTGATGAGAACGGCAATGTCGTGCTCGAGCCGATTGCAGGCAACCCGGCTGAAGCAGCCGGTGTGCTATCGGGTGATATTCTGATCGCCGTCGATGGGGAACCGGTCAGTGCAGACGCTACGGTTGAGCAGATAGTGCAGATGGTGCGCGGCGAGGTTGGCACACCGGTTGTGATCACGGTATTGCATCCCGATTCGGCCGAATCGGTCGATCTCGAGGTCATTCGCGCCGTCATCCTGTTGCCGTCTGTCGACTACCGTTTGCTTGAAGCTGATCCGACTGTCGGTTATGTACAATTGGCACGCTTTTCGGCCGAAAGCGGTACCGAAGTCGGTGCTGCCCTCACGGACTTGATGGCGCTAGGGGCAGACAAATTCATCCTCGATTTGCGGTACAACGGCGGCGGACTGCTCGACGCCTCCGTAGCCGTTGTCGATCACTTTCTGGCCGATCAGCCGGTCTACTACCAGCTCACGCGCGCAAGTGGGGAACAGACAGTGCGAACCAATGCCGAGACACTGGTTCCTGATGCGCCGCTGGTTGTTTTGGTCAACGAAGGCACTGCCAGTTCCTCTGAAATTGTGGCCGGTGCGCTGCAGGATTTGGGACGGGCTACGTTGATCGGCTCACAGACATTTGGTAAAGGATCGGTACAATTGGTATATGATTTGAGCGACGGATCATCGGTGCACGTGACTTCGGCACGTTGGTTCACGCCCGATCGCCAACAGATCGATCAGAATGGGTTGACGCCCGACATTGAAGTAGATTTAACGCAAGAAGCGATTGACGCCGGTCGTGATGACACGTTGGCTCGTGCTGTCGCTTTCCTGCAGAATGGACAATAAGACAGGTGGTTTTGATGCGAAAGCAGATTATTTTGAGCACAATCGTTGGCTTAATTCTGATTATGATGGTGGCGGCTTGTGCGCAATCAGCCCCAGCGACGGAGACGCAGATTGTCGAAGTGCCGGTGACGGTCGAGGTCACTCGTGAGGTGATTGTCACCCGCGAAGTATTTGTCGATTCAGGAATGGTTGATGAAGTCACTGATTCGGCCGAAAGCGACAGTAGCACCGATGCTGCCGCAAATCTTGATCCGACACCGATCCCCACGCCTTTCCCGACCGCTACACCAACCGAATACGGTGAGCGCGGTGATTTCACAGAGGAAGATTTAGCATTGCTCTACGAAGTGTGGGACATCGTCGAATCGCAATATTACGGCAATCTGCCTACAGACAAAGCCTTGCGTGAAGCAATTATTGAAGCAGTAATAGACGAGTTGGGAGACCGGTTTGCCGATTATTACCCCGAAGATGTCGTTGATTTTATCGACAGTCGCATGACCGGCGACTTTGAAGGAATCGGCGCGTATGTCGACACCAATGACGATGGATTTTTCTACATTGTTCGGCCGATACCAGGCACACCGGCCGAAGCCGCCGGCATCGAACCGGATGATATCGTCCTCAAAGTCGATGGACGCGACGTTTTTGGCATGACACAAGACGAAATCGTCGCCATTGTGCGTGGGCCTGCCGGCGAAGCGGTCATACTGACCATCTACAGAGAAGGTGTCGAAGAGCCGTTCGATGTCACCATTGTACGTGCACGCGTCGAGATACCAGTCGTCATCGCTGAAATGCGCAACGACAACATTGCCTACGTGCAGTTGAGCAGCTTCAATCAGTTATCACGCATGCAGTTGGAAGACGCCATCAACGCCTTGATCGACCAGGGTGCGCAATATTTGATTCTCGATCTGCGTTATAATGGCGGTGGTTTGCTTTCCTCAGCTATTGAAGTCGGCGATTTATTCTTGCCGAAAAGTGATCTCGTTATCATTCGCGACTCAGCAGGTAACGAAGAGGTTTTGAGATTACCCAATACCGGCGATATTGCCGAAGAAATTCCCATCGTGCTGCTCGTTAACGAAGCCAGTGCCAGTGCATCGGAGTTGTTGGCTGCTGCATTTCGCGATTACGAACGGGCGACGATTATTGGAACGGTTACATTTGGTAAAGGGTCTGTGCAGACAATTTACACATTGTCAGATGGCTCCGAGATGAAAGTGACGACGGCGCGATTCTATTCGCCGAATGACATCGTCATAAATGAAGTCGGCGTGACGCCCGATATTATTATTGACGGAACACCGGTAGAATTAGGTGGCGAAGATGACGTGCAGTTACAACGCGCCATCGAATACATTGAGACCGGTCAGTAGAGTACTGCAGCAATCAACACAAATGAGTGGCGTACTCAGCTGCATCAGGAGAATGCTTAGCGTTGAACACGTTTGGGAGTTGATTTTTTAGCGGAGCGTGTGCCTGCACGGCACATGAGACGACATGGCAGAACGGAAAGGGATCAAAATTATTGCCAAAAACAGGCGTGCCCGGCATGACTATGAGTTGCTGGAGTTCTATGAGGCCGGCTTGGTGCTGACCGGCACCGAAATCAAATCGGTGCGAGCTAATCGCGTCAGCTTGCAGCAGGCATATGTTCAGGCAAAGGGCGGCGAGTTATGGCTGGTGGAAGCCAATATTGCTGAATACATTCACGGCAATCGCGACAACCATGATCCCAAGCGACCGCGTAAGCTGTTGTTGCATCGCCGCGAGATTGACGCCATTATCAGTGACATCACGACAAAAGGTTTGACGGCTGTGCCAACTTTGATGTATTTGAAGAATGGTCGTGCTAAGCTGGAGTTTGCCGTTGCTCGTGGCAAGAAGAAGTTTGACAAGCGCCAGGATTTGGCCAAACGGGATGCCGAGCGGCAGGTCGAACGTGCTTTCCGTGACAGCAACCAGTATTAATTGCTGGAAATCGGGTTATTTCGGAAACAATCGGTTTTTGAGCGCTTCAATTGACGACCCATTGCGACGGGTCGTTTTTTGATCCCCGACAAGTTGATTCGACTATCCGGCTGGGAAAGGTTACAGTTCTGCATCATGGAAAAGCTGTTCATCGACGGATTGCCACGGCAGACACGCAATGGTGCCATCTTTCAACTGCTGGTTGAGCAGGGCAGATTGGCGCAGCAACGCATCGGCCGAATTGATGTCCAGGGCACATTTGCGACGGTGGAAGTTGCCGATGGCTGGTCCGGTCGCGTTGCACGCCGCATCGACGGTGCACAAATCGGCCAACGCCATATTCGCGCATGGCGCGACGCTACCGAGCAAATCAACGACCCGCATTTTGACCAAATGAAGCGGTGGCTCAAGCTCGAAGCCGATGCCGAACAAGCCCAGTTTGAAACAGACAAGCGTCACTCGGAAAATTCATTGCAGCGGCTGGTTATCAAAGAAGAGTCAATTGGATTGGGTGGGCGGTCACTGGTATTGCTGACACCACGCAATGACCAGGCCGACTTGCCGTGGACGAATCTCGGTGTAGGGTCACCGGTGTTGCTTTCGGAAGAGGGAAGTGACAGCAAAACCAGTTGGCGCGGCGTGATCACCCAACTGCGCACGCGCCAGGTTGAAATCGCGCTCACGCATCTGCCGGAATCGACTGCGGACCGGCCGCAGTATCGTGTGGATTTGTCGAGTGATGCAATCGGCCGACAACGGATGGAACGGGCGCTGATGCGTGTCATTTCGGCCGAATCGAACCGCCTGGCCGAACTGCGCGACATCTTGCTGGGGCGTGCCGCACCGATGTTTGGCTCCACAATGCCCATTGCCTCCGACATCGTTGCGAACCTGAATAATGCCCAGCATGCAGCAGTCACCCATGCCCTCAGCGCGCAGGATGTAGCCGTCATTCACGGCCCACCGGGAACCGGCAAGACGACGACATTGGTTGCCGTCATCCGGGCTGCACTGCGTCAGGGAGACCGTGTGCTGGCGTGTGCGCCGAGCAATCTGGCCGTTGACAACCTCTGTGAATCACTGCTGGCGGTCGGCGAGCCAATTGTACGATTGGGCCATCCAGCACGCGTCACACCACAAGTACAGGCGCATACGTTGGATGCGCTGGTCGAGCAGCACAGTGACTTTCGTCTGGCGCGTAAACTGCGCCGTGAAGCGGCAGCGCTGCTGAGTGAGGCGGGCAAATTCCGACGGACACGTCCTGAAAAAGGTGCGAAACAGGCACTGCGACAGGAAGCTGATGCATTATTTGACGAAGCACGACAGCTTGAGGTCAATGCCGTTGAGCGCGTACTGGACGCAGCCACGGTCGTGCTTGCGACGTTGACGGGTCTGGACAGCGCGCTTATTGGCCAGCGCCAATTCGACCTGTGCGTGATCGATGAGGCCGGTCAAAGCACCGAACCGGCGACCTGGATTCCGGTGCCACGTTCACGCCGCCTGGTGCTGGCCGGCGATCATCAACAACTGCCGCCGACGATTTTGTCGCAGCAGGCAGAGCGCGAAGGGTTTGGCATCAGTTTGCTGGAACGCATGATGCTGCGCGATAGCGCAACCGTCGCCCGGCGTTTGGATGAACAGTACCGGATGCACCGTGATATTATGGCATTCAGTTCGGCCGAATTCTATGACGACACCTTGATTGCCCATGCAGCGGTTGCCGATCACCTATTGTGCGATTTGGATGGTGTTTCGGCCGATGTATTGACGACAACACCGGTCACATTCATCGATACGGCCGGAGCAGGCTATGATGAAGAAGAAGAGCCGGACGGTCAAAGCCGACTCAATCCACAGGAAGCCGAACTCGTGGCACGGAAAGTCAGCGACTTGCTAAACGCGGGTGTGGCACCGGAGCAAATCGGTATCATCACGCCGTATTCAGCCCAGGTCCGTACGCTACGCATGCTGCTGCCGGAAACGCTCGAAGTCAATTCGGTTGACGGGTTTCAGGGGCGCGAAAAGGAGTGTATTGTCATCTCCCTGGTGCGTTCCAACAGCAAAGGTGATGTCGGATTTCTGGCTGAGACGCGGCGCATGAACGTTGCGCTGACGCGTGCGCGACGCAAACTGATCGTGATTGGCGACAGTGCCACTGTGACGGCCGATCCGTTTTATGCCCGACTTATCGAACATTGGGAAGCGATCGGCGCTTACCACTCTGTTTGGGAAGAGTGGTCGGCTTAGTTGTAACCCATACTTCCCTCAAAACCTTCATAAATTGCAGCCAAATACACTATTCGGCCGAAAAGATACGTCAAACGTTGGATTCGTGCTGCCAAAAATCTGTTAATCTATACGATTGCCTGCGAAATTCGAAAAGTTCGCAAGCACATTTGGGAACAAATTGCAGATGCTGCGCGTTGTATCAATACGGTGCAACGCTCCGAACTTTCCGTAGTGTCTGTGTTCACGGATACCCACTAGACGCTACTTATTTGATACAGGTGTCCGACAACCAACAAATGATCTGTTAGAACAGTCAAGAGGTGCAGTATGAAACGTTCCACATTTCTATGGTTTTTCGTTGTGCTGCTGATGTTTGTCATGACAGCTTGTACATCAGTTGGAACATCGCCGACTACATCATCCAATGCCGAACCCAACGCCATTCCCGCTCCAAGCGTTGCAACTGATTCCGGTATGACAGACAGCGCCGATCCGGCGGTTGCTCCGCCTGTGCCGGCGGCCGAAGAAGCTGCGGTTAGCATGGTGAGTGAGGACGCAGTCGCATCGCAAGTGCGCGGACAAGGCGGTGGTGGCGGTGGCGGCTACTATTTTGGCCCCGGTGGCCCGTTTGTCGATACGGAGTTGACGGTCACGGCAGCATTGCCGGATCAGGCCGAATCCAATGTCTATCGCCTACCGAATCCATATGAAGGTCAGATCAACGCAGACTTGACAATTGCGACTGCGCAAAAGCTCGGTGTTGAAGGGCCGCTCTACTATGAATGGTATCCCGGTCTGCCTATAGATGGCGCTGACGATACCATGCAATTGACCTATCATATTTTTGACGGTCAAGAACGTGTCATGGGTTTTACCAGTGGTGAAGCCTATTATGAAAACTATACAGTTACCCGCGACCAGTACAGCCTCAAACCGCTGCCTTTTGCTGAACGCGCACGCATAGCCGAACAGTTTGCACTTGATCACGGATTGTTGGATGGTTCCTATGAGATGATATCCGGCTGGGGTCACGAAGTGCAGTTCCGTTCACAGCTGGATAATTTGATGGTTACCTGGCCGGTGCTTATCATTCAGGTGATGCCGTCCGGTGAAGTCGGCACGGTGAATGTGCGCCCCTACGGCACGCCGGAACCAATGGAATCGGCCGAATTGCGTTCGGCTGAAAGCGCATTGCAATATGTGCGTGACCATCTGGCAGAAGGTCAGCTTTGGTACAATATTATTCCTGCTAATCAGGACTACTACGCACAACCATTTCCGGAAGGCGTAAAAACGCATTGGGAGCGGACACCGCAGCCGGGACAGACAAGCAGTTTTACGTCATGGCTGCAAATCTTCCGTGCCGCTGACGGATCGTTGCCGCCACGTATCATGACCGATCGCAATATTGTGCTTTCGGCCGATACGCAGACGCTCAACGAAATTGCCGATGCGACTTCGGGTGCTTCCGGTGGCAATATGCGGTTGACCGGTGTCATCAATGGTGAACCCGGCTCACAAACATTGGAATTGAGTGCATGGGAACCGGTGGTTGGCGCGTCTGATTTATACCTGAATGGCACAACGCGCATCCTCGACAATCAGGCCTGGCTGGAATTGCCTGGCGGATTCAGCGTCCAGCTCAATGATGCGCCGTCTGACCTGCCGACCGACACGGCCGTTGGCGTCTACAGCTCCGGTATACGCACCGCTGACGATGGCTGCGGCGCAATTCTGGACTGGATCTATGTCGATCTCATCAATCAGCCTTACATTGAGCCGCAACCAGTCGATGATCCGTATGCCAATATTACCGGCGTCACTATCGACAACATCGCCCTCGTGTATCATTATCTGTATCCGGGCGAAATGGTGCCGTCTACGTATGAAGTGTTCAGCAGCGAACCCAATGGACATCTCGTCCCAATCTGGCGGTTTGCCGGCACAACGAATAAAGGCGACATGGTCGAATTCTTTGTACCGGCCCTGAACAGTGTCGAAATGCCGGAGTAACGAGCCGGCTCGATTCCGATTGTGGTAGAGGCTTGCCCGTCCAGGTGAGCCTCTTTTTATTTGGCTGGCTAAAGGTTATCGTGTTCGGCCGAAACGAGTCACACCAGGCACAACGCCCGCATCTGCATTGTGCTGCTTGACTTGTAGTCACCTGAAGCCCTATCATAGCGATGTAGCCCGTTTGATTGATTTATCGACATGTTATCGGAAAACGCTTACCGCCAACTCCAACAGGCACTGCTCGATGCATATGATGCGTCATCGCTTGCCACCATGCTGCGTGCTGAATTGGGGCGAAAACTGTCACAGTATGCGTCCGAAAAAATCGCCTTTCCCGACATTGTCGCAGCCGTCATCGAGGCGGCCGAGCGTGAAGGTTGGACAGATGATCTCGTTCGTGGTGCCACTCACTACAATCCAGGCAATCGTCGTCTGGCCCAATTGGCAGAGGATTGGGAATCGGTTCAGAGTGAGGCTGAACGTGGCGATGTTGTTGCACCATCGACTTCGCAGCCAGGTGGCAATGTGACAGTTGGTGGCGATGCCAACGCCCCCATCATCACAGGGAATGTCAGCGATAGTGTTATTAATTTCTGGAATTACGCGGATTGGCCGTGGTGGTGGCTGGCGGTGCTGATCACGATTCTGGTCATCGTGGTGCTGACGCTCGTCGTTGTGGTGCGTGGGCAGCGGTCAGATTCACAAGCCGTCGAACCGACCACAACCGGCTCGGCTGCAGTTTGTGTCGCGGGCGTCGCTCCAAGTTCGGCCGAATTGAACGAATTGATTCAGATTCCGGCGACAACTTTTGTGATGGGCGACAATCTCGGCGAGCGGCCCCAACACGAAGTAACCCTGGACGCCTTTATGATTGATCGCTTCGAAGTGACCAATCAACAATACCAACAATACCTGTTGGCAACAGGCGTAAAAGAGCCTGCTGGCTGGAATGGTACGGAATTTCCAGACGGACAGACGGCGTTTCAGCCTGTCGTCAATGTAACATGGTACGACGCAGTCGCATACTGCGCCGCGCAGGACAAGCGGCTGCCGACAGAAGCGGAGTGGGAATATGCGTGCCGCGGCCCGGAAGGCTGGCGCTTTCCCTGGGGTGATGACATTGCCCCTGCCAACGCCAATACGCTGGAGAATGCCTGTGCGCAGGCGCAGTCGGTTGGCAGTTACTCACCAGACGGCGACAGTGCATTCGGCGTTGCTGATCTGGCAGGCAACGTCTTGGAGTGGGTTGGTACTGTTTTTCGACCTTACCCGTTTTCAGATGAGTGGATTGTGGCTCGGGATTCGGCCGAATTTCGCACCATGCGCGGCGGCTCGTGGACTATCGGGCAGGCACAAGGAAGCTGCACGGTTCGCAGCCAGGCACCGGCAGAGCTTTTTGTCGACGAAGTAGGGTTCCGCTGCGCAGCAGACGTGACGCCCTAGAGTTGGTGGCTCAACAGAGCGTATCATCTACGGCCTGTAATCTCCGATTTGTAGCTAGCAACACACTTTCGTCCAGCACCAATTGCCGTTGGGTCCACCGTTCCACACTTTGATCCACCTGCATTGATTGTGAGACGCTGCCAGCATATCCCAGCGGCGTACGACCGCGAATTTGACATCATCTTCGTCGGCACCGTTTTCTCTCAGTATTTCTTTTAGGTGTTCACTCAATTGGAACGTGATGGCACTGAGAATCTCTTCGCCGGAGTCGTACTGTTGCACAGGTTCCGTTCCCGGGTCGTGCAAATCATCGTATTTTGATGTTGTCAGCCGCTCAGCCAGGGCTACACCTAATTCGCCGTCGAGATCACCATTTGCTATGCTTTGTGCAAGCAGATCGCGCAATTGAGCGTCGAGTTCGGCGGCCACTTCGTCCGGGTTTACTTCGTTGAACCAATCCGGTGGGTCGTCTCTATACAAATCGTCGTTGTTCATCCTGATTTACCTCATTTCAGTGCCGGACCTAGATTGTTGTGATAATGGTGCCGACATGATTTGCTTGTTGAGCTTGACCAGTTATGTTGCCATCGTGGAGTAAAGCGTCTTTGCTGTTGATATGGTAGCTGCATCATAAAGGAACGTCAGATGGCTGTCAATGTGTGGTAGACGAAGAAGAACTTGCTATGGTTTCCGCGACTTTGTGGATTCGGCCGAAAAAAGGCATGTCCCATCGATTGTGCATTGACGCGAATGCAGATCGAGCAAATTGAAGTTGAATTGGTGCCCTCGAATAGCAATCAGGTCGCGGTGAAAAGAAAAAAGCCTGCAGTCGCTGTAACGAATCTGCAGGCTTTTGCTATCCTTTATGTTTGCGAATGGTCTACTCGTAGCGCAGCGCCTCCGCAATGACAATATTCGAGGTCGAGCGGGCTGGTAGCCACGCGGTTAATAAACTTGCGGTGAAGATGGCTACACCAATCGCGATCAATGTGGGCCAGGGTGGCAAGAATGCCAACCCTTGCTCTGACGCCACCTGCAAGTACAGGTTGTACGCAAAAGTAAGCGCCAGCGAGTAGCCGATAATCGTGCCCATGGCCGCGATGAAAAAGCCTTCGAAGAGAAAGACATTTTGCACCATGCTGCGTTGAAAACCGATCGCTCGCAGGACACCGATTTGTTGACGACGCTCGACGACGGCGCGAATCGTGATCACACCGAGAGCGGCAATACCGACCAGCAATCCCAGACCGATAAAGCCTTGAATCAAGTAGAAGATGCCGCGAATCGATTCACGACTGGCTTCCAATTGCTCTTTGGGCAGCGACGTCTGCAAACCGCTCTGGCTGAAATTGGCTTCAATTGCGTTGGCGGTCGCACGCGCATCGGCGCCGTCAGCGACGCGGATGAAGAAACGATTTGGACTATCTGCGCCGAGTGCAGCAGCTGCTGCGGCATTCATCGTCAGGCCAAAAAAGTTGGGTGCGGAACTGAGCAGCCCAATGACCGTCACCTGCTGCGTCGTGCCGTCAGCAGCGAGAATGTCAATTGTGACTGGCGCAAACCCGCTTTCGGCGGCCGAAATTGACGAGACGAGGAATGCATCCGGGTCAGGCTGGAAGGTCGGATCGCCACCTCGATCAACTGAGAAGTCGTCCATTACGGCAAGCGTCGGATTGGACTGGATGGCAGCCCAAACCTCTTCGGCCGAATCATAACCCTGTGCAATACTACCCAATTCCAGGCGCTGTGTGGCAAAGAAATCATCATCGACGCCATTGATTACATAGTTGGCAAACTGGCTCATCGACGGGCTTTGCGCCTGAATTGGTGCAAATGCTGCCGCTGCCAGTGCTGTCGGCGCCGGTATAGTTTCATCAGCAACCAAAGTGTCGAGTGAGGCTTGGATCTCATCGGCCGAAACCGGATTAAATGGATTGGTCTGAACTACGACATCATAGCCACCACTACCTGCTTCCGGGTCGACAAAATTGCTAAATGTATTGGTAATCGTCGTCGTACTGACCAGCGTGAAGATGATCAGACTAAACATAGCCAATGTGGTCGCGGTGCGTCCTTTGGCCATCAGCGGATAAGCGATGGCAACACGGGCGACCGGCAACAATCGGCCGATGCGACCCAGCAGCCCGGCGAACAATGTCAGCAAGCTGTCCGCGTTGTATAGGAACAGGACAATGGCGCCACCGACGAGGAACATGCCACTGATGAAGAAGTCACCGGGATTGCTACCCAATTCACTCAGCGCACCAACACCGTTCAGTCCCAGTGCCCAGTAGATAACCAGCCCCAATCCAACCAGCGAGAAAGAAATCCGGCTCGACACACCAATCCAGTGTGCCAATTGACCCAGTCCGATGATGAACAGCGACACGCCCAGGCCATAGACACCACTTTGTTCGGCTACGTTAACACCAACCCAGGCAAACAGATAACCGAGGCCCATCAGAACCGGGCCGCGTGCCAATAAACCGCCCCAGAAAGCGATAATTGCTTTCGGTGCGGCCAGCAAGAACAGGCGCGTGGCTTCGCGAACGTTGCCCTTGCCTGCCTTTTGCAGGGCAGCACGCCAGACAGTGAATGGACGCAGGAACAATGTCCATTGCCGTTCACGCGGCAGCGACGGCAAATCGAGGTCGCGGATGGCGGCAATGATGTTGACGCGGCTGATGCGAATCGCTGCAATGGACACGGTGATAAAGCTCACGACCAGCCCCATCGAATAACCGATGGCGACCGAACGCGGCGAAACATACGGGGTGATGTTCAGATCGCTGCCGCCGAGTAGGTTGCCGATGACCCGTGCTAGGAGCAGGGCGGCTACAGCGCCAATTGTGGCGCCGATGAAGGCGGCAACGAAGTTGTAAGCCAGCCCTTCACTGATGAACTGGCGCACGAGGTCAGCGCGTTGCAATCCAACGGCACGTCCCATGCCCAATTCAGATTTCCGTTCGGCGGCGAGCACCGAGAAAATCAGGAAAATGAGGAGGATGCCGGAAAAGATCGAGAAGGTGCCGAAGGTGATGAACAGCGTAGTGATGAATTCGGCACTGGTTGCTGCGGCTTCGAGTTGATCGGCTTTTAGTTCATTGACGACCAGATCAGCGCCAAACCCTGCCAGTAATGATTTTGCACTGGCGCTTCTGTCAACGCCGGTCTCCACGTCACCGACATTGGATGCGAACACCGTGGTGATCTCATCGGGTCGGCCGAAAAATGTCTGTGCCTGGGTCAAAGTCCACAACACGGTCGGATCGGTGCCCGCCAATTCACCATTTTCGACAATGCCGGCGATACTGAATGGCGTCGGTGCACCTTTAACTAGCAGTAATGTGTCACCGACGGCGGCATCCAATTCCGTCGCCAGCGCACTATTAATCAAAACTTCGTCATCTGCAAGTGTTGCCAGACCGCCAGGCACAGCCAAACCATCCCCGACTACATTGCCCACTCCACGTATTTCGACGGCAGGCTCGGAAAGCGATGAATTTGTGTTGGCAACAGGCAACGTCTGAATGATAGCCGCTACAGATGCGTCTAGCGTGACGCCGCCAACGGTGGCAGCAATGTCATCGGCGATGGATTGTGAGAACCATTCGGCCGAATCACCTGTATCATTAGGGCCACCGTTACCAAAGCCGATAGCAGCCGTCGCTTCCTGACGTACGGTGCTAACTTCCATGTCGATGCCACCCAGCGTTTCAAACACGCCTGAACTGACCGAATAATTGATGGTATCGCCAATACCAAGGGCGCTGGTGATGATCACAGTGGACAATGCCAATCCGGAGACGATGAGCAATGTCTGCGATTTGCGACGTGTCAGGTTGCGGATACCAAGCCGGAATGGCAGAGGGTAACGCACGGCCGAATACGCGACAATCGCAAAGATGATCGCCAGAGCAATCAGTAATGCAGATAAAAGTGTGTTGGCAGGAATGCCGAATAGAGTTTCCATGATTTAGGCTGCCTGTGGTAGTCCGATCGCGGTGCGCGGGAACATGCCGTTCTGTTGTGGGATGGCTTGGGGGATGTCGATGGCCTGTGGTTGGAGTCCGTTGCTTTCGATCAAGCCGTCGCGCATCCAGATGATGCGGTTGAACTGCTCACCAATTTCGGCCGAATGGGTCACAATCACAAACGTCTGATTGTTCTCTTGGTTCAAACGCAACATCAAATTGACAATATCCTGCGAAGTTTTGGAATCCAGGTCACCGGTCGGCTCATCAGCCCAGACGATGGCGGGACGATTGACCAATGCACGGGCAATGGTCACACGCTGCCGCTGTCCGCCTGATAGTTCAGCCGGACGCTGAAATGCTTGGTCGGCAAGTCCAACCGAGTCGAGTGCGTCCAGCGCCATTTCACGCGCCAGCTTCGGCTTGATGCGCTGTGTCGTGTCGAGCAATAGGGGCATTTCGACATTTTCAACTGCCGAAAGCACGGGCAGCAAATTGTAGAACTGGAAGACGAATCCCATGTTGGCCGCGCGATAGGCGGTACGTTTGCGGTCATTCATCTTGGCCAGATCTTGTCCGTCGATTTCAATAATGCCGCTGTTGATTGTGTCCAGACCGGACAGGGTATTGAGCAATGTCGTTTTGCCGCAGCCAGACGGCCCCATAACGGCCACCATTTCACCGCGCTCCACGGTCATGTCAATGCCTTTAAGGGCTTCAACAACGACGACGCCCGTGTTGTAGTTTTTCTTAACAGCATGTGCCCGAATAATTGTATTGTCCATCTCGTTTCCTCTTTCATGTTTTTGGTTGCCAGGCAACCACGATTTATCCAATTTTCGTACGCTATGCCCCCATCATATCCGAAAATCATTCATTTGTCAATACTTTGCACAAGTATTGAAAAAGTATTGCACTGTAGCTAATAAACCTGCTGACTGCGACAATGGCAGAATTTCATTCGCGCCATCCTGATCGTGTTGTAGATAATGCTGTCTGAAACAAAAAAGCCCCTGCGCATGGCTGCGCAAGAGCTTTTCTGATTGCTGTTTGTGTTGTTTCGTAAAACGATACCTAAACATCACCGCGAATATAGGCTTCTGTCAATTCGCGAGCCTCATCGTCGGTGAACTGTTGTGGTGGGGACTTCATAAAATAGGAAGAGGGCGCAATTAGTGGGCCGCCAATGCCCCGGTCTAGTGCCAATTTAGCGCAGCGCACCGCGTCAATCATCACACCGGCCGAATTAGGTGAATCCCATACTTCCAGTTTGAGCTCCAGTTGCAGCGGGACATTGCCAAACGCACGGCCTTCCATACGAATGTGGCACCATTTGCGATCGGTTAGCCACGGCACGTAGTCGCTGGGACCGACATGGACATTGCCTTCTCCCAAATCATAGGGCAACTGACTGGTGACGGCATTTGTCTTGGAGATTTTTTTCGACTCCAGACGGCTGCGCTCCAGCATGTTGTAAAAGTCCATGTTGCCGCCAAAGTTGAGCTGGTAAGTGCGGTCGAGATGGATGCCGCGATCCTTGAATAAATTGGTCAAAACGCGGTGCGTAATCGTGGCACCGACCTGGCTTTTGATATCGTCACCGATGATGGGCAGGCCGCGTTCACGAAACCGTTCGCTCCAATACGGCGACGTGGCGATAAAGACCGGGATGCCGTTGACAAAACCGCAGCCAGCTTCCATCACCTGCTCAACATACCATTTTGTTGCCATTTCAGAACCGACGGGCATGAAATTGACGACGATGTCTGTGCCGGTATCTTTGAGAATCTTGACAATATTGTCGGTAGGGCCAGGTGCTTTTTCGACAACCGTGCTGACATACTGGCCAATGCCATCGTGGGTCATACCACGATAAACAGGCACATTCAGATACGGTACTTCGGCGAATTTGATCGTGTCATTGGGATGTGCCCAGATGGCTTCGCTCAAATCCTTGCCGACTTTGCCTTTGACGACGTCGAATGCGGCTGAAAACTCGATATCGCTCACGTGGTAGCCACCGACTGTAGCATGCATCAGACCCGGGATTTCGGCGTCTTCGGCCGCATTTTGATAGTAATGTACACCTTGCACAAGGGCGTTGGCACAATTGCCGACACCGATGATTGCGACGCGTACTTTCTTGCGTGTGTTTGCCATGTTGAAGAAATTCTCCTTAAATCAATGTCGCGGCGTACCTGGAACAGGTTCCAGACTGACCGTAGCGATTGCAGATGCAATTGATCATGCAATTATAATAGAGGTTGGCCGTATGGACATCTGAAAATCGTTGGTGTGATGATGAATTTGCAAAGGTCTTATAGTCGGTGTCTTGAACGCAAATCGGCTACGCGCCGGATCGTATGAATGGCATGCATGCGCTATGATTAGCGCTAAATAGTAAGCGAGGAAAATCATGAACGATACAAATCCGATGGCAGCGTATGACGAAAAAGGTATTTACAATCCGGTTACGGTTACCCTATCTATCCACGACACCGTTGGCGTCATTGCCCTGGCAGTTGTTGCCGCCTTTTTGAGCGTTGGGATTGTACGCCTGGCTCGTCTCAATGCCGCTTTATCTGAGCGGCTTGCCCGGGTGGAAAGTGAGCCGTAATCAGCAGTTTCTGAGCGTGTTACGATGTTATGTTGTGACAAGTTTGATAGCGTTCCGTATCATATTTGCTTTCGGCCGAATCGACGCTCATAACGACTTCTGTACGCACGCTATTCCGTGATCAGATAATCGGCACTGACCCAACCTGACTGACCGGCAGCAGTTGCGATCCTGCGCCACGATACCCCATTGACCACTACGGGCAGATCAGCCAACAAACCAACAACTGCGCCATCCGGCAGAATCGCGACTTCGTTGCCGCCAGGCGTTTCCCGCATCGTCAGACCGACACCGCGTGTGCCGTAAACCAGCGCTTGCGGATAGGGAGATGGCTCTCTTGTGGCGGCGGGCGTGATGGCGGGTGGGATGGCAAGGGTTTCGGCCGAATACGCGTCCCTATCGTTAAAGTGACGGTACGTCAGGCGAGAAACCTCGGCAAATACCGGTGATGCGATTGACCATTCCAGCCAGGTAGGTGTATAGAGTGCCAATCCCAATACGTAATCACCACCCGGAGAATAGACAATGCCCACGTCACCGTACGTTTCATCCACATATCCAATCTTGTGCGCAAACGTCGTGTCGTCCGGCAGCCCTGCTTCCAGCAACAAGACAAGATCGTTGAGCTCTAGCTGTGCCAGCAGTTCCTGACACTCAGCCTGAGTCAAAAGTTCTCCGTATTGTTCCACCAGCTTGCCACGGCCATGTTCTGCGCACTCATAGAGCATGGTCAATACGACACTCAAATCGCCAATTGTCGTTTGTCGAAAAGAATCCGGCTGCATGGTCACATCGGAACGACTGTTGGCAGGCGTGAGGAATGTTGCCAGTTGGCCTTCACGTGCGTCTTGTTCATAGGGAACAGTTATAAACGTACCGAACAAACCCAATTCCCGCATAGCGTTGGTCACTTGCTCAGCGCCATCAAAGCTGTCATCGCGGTCGGAAATAACGGTGCGCAATAGCAAGTTGGCCGCAAAATTACTGGACAACGCTGTTGTCTGGGTGATTAATTTTTGCTGTTCGATGTCCGGTGGACGATTCAGTGCAGCGTATGTTTCGATTAGAATCGGAATTTTCAACAGGCTCATGCCGGAAATGGCAACATCCGCATTGCGTTCAATGCGCTGTCCTGACGTTAAATCGATGACGACATAACTGCTTACACCGTCAAAGTCTGCCAGGATTCGATCCAGTTCCGCTTGCAAGTAGCCTAGTTCCGGACGTTTGTATGGCGTTGGTGTCGCCGGTGTGGTTGCCGTCGGCACTGGTTTTTGTGTCGCCGTTGCGGTGGGCTGGGGTGGTGGTGTTGCTGTGGCTGACGGTGATATGGGTTGGAAGGTGGGTAGCGTTTCGGCCGAATTGATGTTCGTACAGCCCGCCAACAATCCCAATACAAGTGCGAACAAAACTATTTGCAATCGTCGTGATAGTCGTTTGGTCATAAGGTGTGACACATCACCAGGGTTTCCAGATAGCGCATAAAGCCGATGTTAATCCAGTTGCCGCAGTGGAGCAATACATGGCTACTTGTTTGGCCGCAATATCACACAGTTGTAATCGTGATGGTCAAAAACAGGTTTTGTTCGGCTATAATGGTGCTCATGAATATTGGCGCCGTTCTCGACTCCATCGCTTCGGCCGAAATCAGTCATGCCTCAGAACGACTCGAACTGTTCCGGCGCGATATATGGATACCCGATCCAGAGGGTGACGATGTCCGTTTGAGTATCCTCGACGTATATCCCGACAATCCAATGGGCGTCATCGTTTTGCTGCACGGATTTGCAGCCTCCACAAAGTGGTGGCAGCCGCAGATACCGGCGCTTAGCTGTCGTTATCGCGTTATAGCCATCGACGAACGCGGTTGTGGCCTCTCTTCACGTCCATCGTCTGGCTACTCGTTTGAGCAGTTAGCTGATGACACAGCCGCCGTGCTCGATCAGCTTGGAATTGATGAGCCTGTCGTCGTCGGCGGACACTCAACGGGTGGAGCGGTCGTGGTTGAATTCGCCTTGCGCCACCCACACCGTGTCGCCAAGCTCGTTATTATTGCAACACCCGTCTCATTTGCCGACAGCGGCATCGTGCGTTCGGCCGGTCGCATCATGAAAATGCCCGACTTCCTTTTTCGTTGGGCACAGCCATTCTACGAACTCGATCCGCGCGGCGAAGCGTCTTTGTTGGGTTTGAAACAGCTTTTTCAGAACGGGTTGTTGACATGGGATGGACACGATAAGTTGCCCAAGGTCACGCACAAAACATTGTTTATTCGTGGCGAACGCGACCGTGTATTTTCACATGAGTCGTATGCGGTTTTTGCAGATCTGTTGCCGAATGCGGAAATGGTTGATATTGGTGTGTCCAAGCATCAAATCCCGCTAGAGCGTCCCCAAGCAGTCGTGCGGTTGATGGAGCGGTTTCTGGAGCCGGATGAAGTCGTGCGCAAACAGCCCGGTTGGCGACGCAATATGGATGGCGTTGCCGGTTTGCCATTGTTGGTGACGCGCCCGTGGATTGCCCGTTACGCCGAGAGTGTGCCCCATAACATCGACCCGATACGCATTTCGTTGTCACAAATGCTGGCCTATACGGTGCGTAACAATGGCGACGCTACCGCGTGGCAGTATCGGCGCGAACGAATGCAATATAAAGGATTTGCTGCACAGGTTCGTTCTGTCGCCGCTGGATTACGTGCACAAGGTGTCGGATCCGGTGCGAGGGTCTATTTGTGGCTACCCAACACGCCGCATTTTCTAGTTGCTTTATACGCTGTGCAAGCGATCAATGCGGTTGCTGTGTTGGGTGACGTAAGTGCTGCGCTGGAACAGATACAGGCTCAGATTGAGATCACGGATGCGCGGTGGCTGATTGCGATGAATACGCTGCAAGATTCGGCCGAAACGCTCCGCACAACCACTGATCTCGAAAAAATCATCATCGCTGACTACGACGACTACGGAGAGCGGCGCCAGGAGCGGCGCCAGGGACGGCGTAAAAAAGTGCGCGATGAGGCAAAGACCACACATGATGAGCCGCTCGCCAATTCCCACATCGTGACCTGGCGTGAGCTGGTATTGATGAAACCAGAAACGCAGCCGGAGTCTTTTCCCGATCCGGACAGCACGGCTGTCATCTTGTTTACTCCTGATTCGGCAAGACGCGGTATTCAACTGAGCCACACCAATCTGGTCACGACGGCGGTACAGATGGTTGATTGGACTCAGGCACTTGAGCTTCGACACGGTAGCATCATGAGCGCCGTGCCGTTCAGTACCGCCATTGGGTTGACATTGGGCGTCAATCTGGCTGTACACGCCGCGTCGCGTATTGACTTGTTTCCGGAAGCAGACAGAGAGCTTTTCCTGCGTGCGATGTGGCTCTGGAAGCCGTCCATCGTTGTCAGTACACCGCATACGCTCAAGGGCTTTAGTGAATTCCCCGGATTAGCCCAATTTGTGGCATCACCCGGCCCGGTTTTTCTGAGTACGGGTGCGCCGTTGCCACTCGAGAAGCAAGAAGTGTTCGAACGCTTGTCACATGCCCGCGTGGTCGAATGTTATGGCATGAGTGAAACGGCAGCCGTCACCCATTGCAACCCGTTGCAGCGCAATCGGACAGGCTCAGTTGGCCTGCCGCTACCTGGTGTTGAAGCTGAAGTGCGCGATTTGCAGAGTGGTGAGCCGCAGTCATTTTTCCATGTCGGCGAATTGGTTGTGCGTGGGCCGCAAGTGATGTGCGGCTATTTGGATCACGACGCGACAGGCAGCGTTTATCTGGAAGATGGCTGGTTGGCGACGGGTGATATTGCTGAAATTGACGATGACGGCTATTTCTACATTCTCGGTCGTTGCAGCGCTTTGCATCGGACGCCAACCGGTGATTTGATCATACCGCGTGACATCGAAGAAGTGCTGATTGAATTGCCGGAAGTGGATGATGTCGCTGTTTTGTCGCAGCCGGAAGGGCTGCTGGCATGCCTTGTTACGGTGGAAAACAATGAGATTTCGGCCGATATTTTGCGCACATTTTGTAGCGAACGCCTGCCGGAAAATCACGTACCGTATCAATTCCGCTTTGTCCAGCACTTGCCACGCAATTACGCCGGCCGTCTGCTGGACGACGAACTGCGGCGACAACTCGATGTACCGTAGTCAATACTAATTTCGGCCGAAATATTACATTCTGCCGGTCGTCATGTGACATTTGCAACATGACAAAAAGAGGATCGCTGGCTACTATCCGGTGGTCAACTCATCCGACCTGGGAGAAACACGATGACAACAACTCAGAGAACATCACTTTTCAGCCAGATATTGGCGGGTATGGAACCGGGGAAAATCGTCGCCCGCAATGATGAAAAGCGGTTTGCCATCATTCAAAACATTCATCCTGAAGGCGCTATTCACTGGATGGCCGTTCCGTTTGAATATTACGAGACGACTGAAGCGATGATCCAGGCAGACCCGACGCGCTTTGCCGAATTGGTTCAATTTGCCATTGCTGAGGCGCATGCGCACGAAGAAGAGTATCCGCAACTGGGCTATGGGTTCACGATCAAGTTTCACTTTGGCGCGTATGAAACAGTGACACACGCCAAGGTACATCTGCTTTCAGTTGAGTAAGAGCGAGGCTACGTCAGTAACGCCGAGTGATACGGGGACGATCGGGTGTGACGCGTTAGCTCCCCATCGGCCGAAACAGATAGTTGCCACGCGCCGGGCCGATAATTGAGCCATTGTCGTAGACCAGATTGCCGCGCAGAAATGTTTGCTTGACGCGCCCGGTCAATTCCTGTCCCTCAAACGGCGTATAGCCTTGCTGCGATGCCGATTCGGCCGCACGGACGACAAACGTCTCCGACGGGTCGAAAAGCACAATGTCGGCATCATAACCGGGCGCGATATCCCCTTTGCGCAACAAGCCGAAGCGCTGCGCCGTGTTCCAACTGGTCAATTCCGCCATGCGGTTGAGCGACAGGCCGCGCTTGCGACCTTCGCTGTAGACGCCGGAAAGCAAATATTCTGTACCGCCGAAGCCCGATTTTGCCAGCCAGATGTCGTCGGGATGTTCGGCCGAATATTTCATCTCGCTGCGACAGCAGGCGTGATCACTGACGATCCAGTCCACGTCACCGTTTAGCACTCTTTGCCACAGAAATTCGACATCTGATCTCGGCCGAATCGGCGGATTGACTTTCGCCAGCACCTGTGTCGGCGTCTCCACATCGAGCAACAAATGGCCGACCGTCACCTCGCGCCGGAAATTGATGTGCGGAAACAGCGTCTGCATCATCAGCGCCGCTTCCAACGCCTTGCGCGACGAGAGGTGCAACAGATTGATGTTGAGGCAATCGGTTTCGTAGGCGAGATAGCCGGCGATAAAGACGGCCAATCCTTCCGAGTGGGGCGGGCGCGCGCGATGATACGCCAGCAAGCCGCTCAATCCAGGATCAGCCTCGACAATTTTCGTATAGGCATTGAGTATGTCGGCGATTTCGCAGTGCAAACTGAGACTGATGTACGGTGCTTTGTCAGGATAGGCGTCGAGCATTGCCGCCATCTGGCGCATGATAAACTCAAAATGGGCGAAGTCGTACCGTTCATCATCTGCCAGCCGCAGGAAATTGTGCTGCTTGTCGGAGCGCCCGTGTAGGCCGTGCCCGCCGTAAAACATGAAAATCTTGAATGAGGAGACGCCGAAATCGTTGAGCAGCATGGGCATTTCGTCGATGTGACCGCCGTTGATCGGCGCGAGGTGGTATGCATAATCGACCCAATAGCGCCCGGCGGAAAGGTCAAGCACTTCGGGGAAGAAATCGGCATACGCGCCTCCTTTGTTGAGGTAGTAGTCACCGGTGCGGAAATAGGTGATGGCGCTGGTGACGCCGCCCATCGCGGCCGCTTTGCTTTCGGTGGGCGCGTCTGCGGTCAGATGGTTGTAGATACCGACGTGCATGTGGGCATCGACTAAGCCGGGAAAAGCGAGTAAACCGTTGCCCTCGTGGAGTTCGAACGCGTTTTCGGCCGATAAGCCTGCCGCAACCGCCACAATCACACCGTTTTTGATGCCAATATCGGCCGAATTGACCTTCGTTTGCTTCGGCCGAACCACACGCACATTTTTGATCAACAAATCGTACAATTTCGTGTCAGACATCATCATTCCTCACTGACAATTATCTTTTGGGCAAGCAGGGCATCGATTTCGGCCGGAAGATGACCCAGTTCAGACAGGATTTCGCGTGTGTGTTGGCCCATTCGGGGCGGATTGCGGCGCAATGCCAAGGCATCGTCGCCAAACCGTAGTGGTAGACGCGGCAATTTGGCCTGCGTGCCATCGGGAAACGTCGTGGCCAACAAGCTGTTGCCTGCAATGAGCTGCGGATCGTCGAATAGATCTTCGGGACGCGCAATCGGCGCGAACGGCAGGTTGGCCTGTTCGCAACGGTGCAGGATGTCGTCGCGGGTCATTCGGCCGAACATGGTGCGTAGATCGTCGAGCAGCCAGTCCCGGGCATCGATGCGCTGGTTGTTGGTCGCCAGCGAGCCGTCAGCCAGCAGGTCGGGCCGTTCAAACGCCGTGCAAAAGCGCGGCCATTGTTTGTCGCTGGTCACGCCGACAAAGACGCGCCGGTCGTCGCTGGTTGCAAATTGGTGGTAGATAGCCCACGCGCTGACTCGCGCCGGCATCGGCGGCACGGGTTCGGTTGTCCGTGCTGCATACGCCATGTGATGGCCCATGATGAACGCCGTCGTCTCAAACAACGCCGTGCGCACCAATTCCCCTTTGCCGGAGCGTTCGCGCTGCTGCAGCGCCAATACGACGCCGAATGCCCCATAGACGCCGGTCATCAAGTCGGTGATCGATGCCCCGGCACGCAATGGGTCGCCCGGTCGCCCGGTCATGTAGGCCAGCCCGGACATCATCTGGACGACTTCGTCGAGGGCCATGCGCTGTTCGTACGGGCCGGGCAAAAAGCCTTTCAACGCGCAATAGACGAGACGGGGATAGCGTTCTTGCAGTTGTTCATAGCCCAGGCCAAGCCGTTCCATCGTGCCCGGCCCAAAATTTTCGATGACAACATCGGCCGATTGCAGCAGACCGTGGATGATCGCCTGCCCTTCGGCCGATTTGGCATTGACGACCAGACTGCGCTTATTGCGGTTGAGGTAAGGGAAGTAGCCCAGACCGAAGCCCTTGAGCTTGCGCGTCGGGTCGCCGTTGGGTGTCGGCTCGATCTTAATCACATCCGCACCGAGGTCGCCGAGCACCATGCCGCACGTGGGGCCGAGCGCTGCATGACTGAATTCAAGAACACGGATGCCGTCAAGCGGGAGAGACGAAGGGGTGTTGTTCATGTTGCGTTTTCGGAGAGTGGTTTGCTGGAAATTGGAGAATCACCACCAACCACCGACCACTGTCAACTGTCCCCATAATCCCCAGTGATTTGCAAATAACGGACCAATCCGCCCGCATCGAGGATGGCGAGCATGATGTCGGGGAGTGGGGCGGCGGCGTAGGTTTGCTCGGCCGATAAATCGCGCACTTCACCTCGGGCCAGATCGACTTCGAGTTGTGTGCCGTCGGCGATTGTATGTCGGCCGATTTCGACCACCGGCAAACCGATATTGATCGCATTGCGAAAGAAAATGCGTGCAAAATAGGACGCAACAACGACGCTCACGCCCGCCTCTTTCAACGCCAAAGGCGCTTGCTCGCGCGACGAGCCGCAGCCGAAATTGTCACCCGCCACCAATATATCGCCCGGTTGCACGCGGTCGCGAAACGTCGGGTCGAGGTCTTCGAGGACATGGTCGGCGAGATGACTCAGGTCGAGCGTCTTCGTATATTTGCCCGGAATGATGCGGTCCGTGTCAATATTGTCGCCGTAAACATGCGCTGCGCCACGGATGACCTGTTTCGCCTTGTACGCCATGTTCAACGCGCCTGTAAATCGGCCGGATCGATGATTCTGCCTGCCACCGCTGTCGCCGCCACGACCGCCGGCGACGCGAGAAAGATACGTGCGTTGGGATTGCCCATACGCCCGCGAAAATTGCGATTCGTGCTGGAAATGACGACTTCATCATCGCCCGGTACGCCCTGGTGAGTGCCGACACACGGTCCGCAGCCCGACGTGATGAAGCTTGCTCCAGCCTCTGAGAGCGTGGCAATGGTGCCGTCGCGCAGCGCTTCGTTGAAAATCTTGCGACTGGCAGCAGTGACGATCATCCGTACGTCTGGCGCAATATGCCGTCCGCGCAGCACAGCGGCGGCAGCGTGCAAATCTTCCAGGCGACTGTTGGTGCAAGACCCGATGAATGCCATGGCGATCGGTTGCCCGGCGACCTGCGTCAGTGGCACGACGCTGTCGGGCGAATGCGGCACGGCAATTTGATGTGTCAGTTCAGAAACGTCGAAGGTATACACGGCTTTGTAGACGGCGTCGGGATCGGGATGAATCGGGTCGAACGGGTAGTCGAGATCGAGGCCGATGGTGTCGATGAGCGCCGTTTTTGCGCCCATTTCAGCGACCATATTGGCGAGGACCATGCGGCTCGCCAGCGTCATGCGCGCGACGACTGGGCCGGTGAATTCAACGGCATCGTAGGTTGCGCCGGCGATGCCGAGATCGCCGACGAGCCGCAGTATCACGTCTTTGGCTGTGATGCCGGGTCGCAGCGTGCCTTCGAGTACGATTTTGATGGTATGCGGCACTTTGAGCCATGTTTTGCCGGTGAGCATGGCGGCGGCCAGGTCAGTGGAGCCGACGCCGACGGCAAAGGCGCCAAGTGCCCCGTAAGTGGGTGTGTGTGAGTCAGCGCCAAGGAAGATGTCACCCGGTCGGACGTGGCCGTTTTCGACCATGAGTTGGTGGCAGATGCCGGAACCGATGTCGTAGAAGTGGGGAAGATGCTGTTCGGCCGAAAATTCGCGCATCATCTGGTGCAGGTTGGCGATGCGTTCATTTGGCGCAGGTGCTGCGTGGTCGATAACCAGTGCCATTTTGCCTGCGTCCCACACACGCCGCCCACCCATCTCATGAAACGCCTTGATCGCCAGCGGTGCGGTGGTATCGGTCGCCATCGCGCCGTCAATCGGGACGATGGCAATTTCCGCGGCGTGCACAAGCCGCCCGGCATGGCGGGAGATGATCTTTTCAGCGATTGTGTGCCCCATTTTGCGGTCTCGTGTGTTGTTATAATGTTATGACATTTGGGATCATACCATAGGCGATCTGATCCGGCGATGTCAGCGTATGATGATGATGGGCAACATCGCGTACTCTTGAGCGTGATCCGAAACAGTGTGAAGTGTGTAGACTGGGGCAATGGCAGCGGCACGAAACGTTACCAACGCATCCTAGTCGCCGCAAATGGGCAGTTGCCGTATCATAGCAGTGCATTTTGTAGGAGGAATGTGCCTATTAGCAGATTAACCCACGAAAAACAGCCAGGAATGAGCTAATGTTGAGGTTAACCGGTCAATGACGGGCGTCCAAACTTGAAAGCTACAGGTAAGGCCGAGCGACACGGCGAAGTGAATGGGTGTACAATCCCCATAGCCTTGTCGTGCAACAGGGCTTGTACCAGACGCATCAAAGCGCGAGGATACACGGTTTTCTACTTTATCTACGCTGGTGATGTAAGAGTTAGCAGGCTATCGCTGTAAATGCAAGATGACGTGACGCGATTCCAATTGTCGATGCTCTACTCAGTATAGGAATAACAAGGATGTGCTATGAGTTTTGGAACAACCATCCAGATATATTTGCCGGATGGAAATCCGCGCAGTCTGAAGATTGCAGAAATCACAAATCGCACGCTCCAGGCCATTCTGATACCACGTGCCAAGCTTGAGACAGCTGATCGTAGGCCTGAACTTAGGCAGTGTTCCGTCTACTTTCTTATTGGAGGAGCTGATGAAGACACAAAGCCAATCGTCTACATTGGTGAGGCAGAGGATGGACTAGCTCGTCTCAAGCAGCAGAATAGAGCCAAGGATTTCTGGGCAGTAGCAATTGCTGTTGTTTCTAAGACGCAACACTTGACGAAGACCCACATCAAATATCTGGAGTGGTTGTGTCATGCTGAAGCCCAAAACACAGCGCGATACTTGGTTGATAATACAAATGTACCTTCAAAGCCATATGTATCGGAACCAATGGAAGCCGATCTTCACGACAATTTTGAGACGATCAAGATTTTGGTATCAACTTTGGGTCACCCTTTATTTGATAAGATTGCCAAACCTCAGAAAAAGCGTCTTGTTTTCTGCTCGGGTAAAGATGCTACGGCTAGGGGTGAATATACGGAAGATGGTTTGGTCGTGTTTGCTGGCTCAAAATGCAATCTCAACGAAGTAAACTCGGCAAAACCATACGTACGTAATGCACGTCAAACACTCAAAGATGAAGGCATACTGCAACTGAATGGGAACGTCTATGAGTTTACCGTGGACCACATTTTCTCTTCGCCCAGCCGCGCCGCCGCAGTTGTTCTTGCACGAGAGGCAAATGGATGGCTTGAGTGGCAGTATGAAGACGGAAAAACACTAGATGAAGTGCATCGCAGCACTTGACAATCGCCCATTTGCACCACCAGTTTTACATGCATAAACGCCGCCCCACCAATCCCAAATGCATCGGAACGGGTTACAGTCTGCGCGAATCACCTTGTCTGTGCGCTACAACAGACTTAGTCACCGACCGATCGCTACGCTGTCTGTCGACTTGATAATTTTAGCGTTTGGCTCCCCTACATCAGGTTGACTGGTTAACAGTCAACATCCGGCCCACGTTTCACAAACCTTGTTATCGGTTGCTGCGCCGCAGTTAGCGCCGTGCAGTTACTCAGTCACATGCCAAGGCTGTGCGCGTTGCAATGGCTTGCAAAATGGTGTCACGTGACATTGACCGCGCACAAGCGTGAAGAATGTCACTACTAAAACTGCTGCACTAACGATATGCTTTTGAGTATCGGCCGATCCTTGCCCTTTTGATTAGCAGGGAAAGAGCGATAACACACAACCAGGTTGATTATCCTCGTTTCAACGGGAAAGGGGAAATGTCATGAGCGGGATCGTATGTGC
>JAMLHW010000013.1 GCA_023954475.1 Anaerolineae bacterium | reverse complement strand
CAAATAGACGGCACTGACAGCCGTGAGACGATCCAGCACAGCTTGATCGGGATGACCATAGTTATTGGTACCACAGGAGATGAGCGACACGCTGGGTGAGAGTGTATCGACATAAGTTTGATTCGATGAATGGCTTGAGCCGTGATGATTGACGTGCAAGATTTCAACCGGGCCAACCCACCCTGCAATGACTGATTCAACATCGTTGTACAAGTAGTCGTTTGTGCTGATAGCATCTTCGCCGTCTGTGTCGCCACCGGTTGCGTACTCAATATCGCCATACGTTATTTTGAGCGTAATCGAGTAGTCGTTTTCACTTGGTGGCAAATCCTCATCGGTGTGATCTCCAGCGACCGGCGTCGAACCACCGTGGATCATGACATCAGCCGCATCTACCTGAATGATTTTGACCTCAGCACCGCTATCAGGCGGATCGATTTGCGTTGTCGAGCCAAGTTGCGCCAGTTCACGGATGGGGAAGATGTTGCCGTTAGCCGGATTGGTTGCATAACAAAGCCAATAAGTGGCTGTATTTGACAGTGTACCGGCATTGTGCCATTCGATTTCTGTATCTGGATTGCACACACCGTCTGGAGCAGTTCCATCGAGTCCATCGACCCAAATACCAGCGTCACGGTCAATGATTTTGTCGAAGGTGATACCTTCCATTTCAAGCAGACGCCAGAATCCACCTTCACCTACATAACCAATGTGATCAAGATGCAGGTGACTCAAAACACCGACATTAACATGTGAGTCGCCGATGATGGCGCGAATCTTGGCCGCGATGAGGGCTGCTCCTTTGCCCGTGTTGAAGCTGGCTTCACTGACGTCGATGAGGATTGTATAGCCGGAAGGAAAAATGATGAGCTGACTGTCGCCTTGTTCTACGTCGAATACCCGGATTTCAAAGGTGCCGGGTTGCCACGGAAAATCGCCCGTGCCCGTATTGCTCGCTCCCTTTGTTGGGTGGGGGCTTTCGATACCGCTCCAATGTCCACCATCCGGGTAACGATACCACGAGTATTCGGCCGATGAGTATGCATAGCTCGTAGCGTCGAGCACATCTTGAGCAGGACTCAGGAATCGGACTTCATCCTCGGTATTGTTGAGAAAGTTGCTGAACGCCATGACGTAGTAGCCATATGCAGGAATAGATGTGTTGGGCGGAATGCTGTGAGGCGTACCGCCGCCATCTGCTACATCGTCGATGATGTAGCCTGAAATGTCGAATGCTGCAGAGGTGGTGTTGTACAGTTCGACCCACTCGACGGCGCTATTGGGCACGTACTCGTTGATCAAGATGTCGCCGGCATCGGGCGTGTTGTCGGCATCGAGTTGGCTGACAAAAAGCAGGAGAAGGCATATAGTCGCAGCTACCGGTAGTAAACGTAACATGTTGGCTCCCTATCCAGTTGTGATTCCAGAATTTTGGCTGCGGTGGGGGAAGCGATGCTACCAAAAGCATATCACGGCAGTGACAGGCTGGTCATGTGTCAAATGTCATGAGTGGTGCTGTTGTCGTAGTTGTGGCTTGTGATTTTCGGCCGAATTCCGCTTTTGTCTTCACTTTCGGCCGAAAATATTCGTGGTTGATTATTGCAGACTCGGACGATATAACTACATCATCCAGGATGGAGGATCATCCAATCAAAACAATTCGCTCATATTTGTGCGAATTCGCTAAGGGGCTCTCAAAATGGAAATCACAACCATTCTCGACCAAATCGATCTCGGTGCGATGGCATTGCCTGAGTTTCAGCGCGGCTATGTCTGGAACCGAAAACAAGTCCGCGAGTTAATGAACTCGCTCTATCACCGCTATCCGGTCGGCGGTTTGCTCGTTTGGGTCACGAAAACTGAGGAGGCCGAAGCACGCGGCAACCATTCGCTGTCTGCAGGTAATGTCAAGCTGATCCTCGACGGACAACAGCGTATCACAACGCTTTACGGCATCGTGCGCGGCACGCCACCGCCATTCTTTGAAGGCAACGCCGACGCTTTCACCGATTTGTATTTCAATCTCGGTAGCGAGGCATTCGAGTTCTACGGCCCGGTCAAGATGCGCGACGACCCGTTGTGGATCGGTGTAACTGATGTGATGAAAAATGGGCTTGGCTCGTTCATTGGCCGCGTATATCAGAATGAACAGCTCAGCCCAAATGCCGAAACCTATGTCAACCGTCTGACGCGGTTGCAGGGCATCAAAAATATTCGCTTTCACATTGAAGAAGTCACAGGGCAAGACAAGTCTGTCGATGTCGTGGTCGACATTTTCAATAAGGTCAACAGCGGCGGCACGAAGCTCTCGAAAGGCGATCTGGCGCTGGCGCGTATTTGCGCTGAATGGCCGGATGCGCGACAGGAGCTGCGTCGCGCCCTGAAATCGTGGCGCAATGCCGGTTTTTACTTCACGATGGATTGGCTGCTGCGCAATGTCAACACGGTTGTTACGGGCGAAGCGTTATTCACGGCATTAAAAGATGTCGATGCACCTCGTTTTCAGCGTGGACTGCATTCGGCCGAAAAAGCAATCAACTATCTACTGAACATCATCGGTGGGCGCCTGGGCCTTGATCACGATCGCGTGCTCGGTGGGCGGTACGCCTTTCCGGTAATGACGCGATTTCTGGTCGAGCACGGTGGCAAATTCCACAATTCGGCCGAACGTGACCGCGTACTGTACTGGTACATCCAGACGTTCATCTGGGGTCGCTTTGCAGGTTCGACAGAGTCTTTTCTCAATCGCGACCTGGGTGCGATGGATGGTAGTGATGATCCGATCGGTAGCCTGATCAGCGAACTACAAATCTGGCGCGGTGATTTGGCGGTACGCCCTGAGAATTTTGCCGGTTGGAGCAAAGGTGCCCGGTTCTATCCGCTCCTGTACCTTCTATCACGGGTCGGTGAAGCACGCGATTGGGGCACTGGGCTGCCACTCAAAGCAGATTTATTGGGCAAGACAAGCGGTCTGCAAATTCACCACATTTTCCCCAAGGCACAACTCTACAAACGCGAACACACGCGAGCAGAGGTCAACGCGCTGGCGAACTTCTGTTTCTTAACACAAGCGACCAACCTCACTATTAGCGATACGTTGCCTGATATCTACTTCCGTGAAATCGAAAACCGATTTCCGGGCACACTAGCGTCGCAGTGGATTCCGGCCGACGAATGGCTGTGGAAAATTGAGAATTATCAGGAGTTCTTAATCGCACGTCAACAACTGCTTGCCGATGCGTCAAACGCATTTCTGGATGAATTGGCGAGTGGTCTAGCGCCAATCACAAACGGAGATGTCGATGTCAGTGAGAATAGTGTTGTGGTGCACGGGGGTATCGATTCGGCCGAAGAAGGCGACCAATTACTTGAACTTAATTTGTGGGTCGAAGAGCAGGGCTTGCCCCCAGGTGAAATGTTATACGAATTGCTCGACGAAGAAGGCAAGTTGATCGAGATTCTTGATCTCGTTTGGCCACAGGGCTTGCAAACCGGCCTGAGCGAGCCGGTGGCGCTGCTCATCGATGAAGGAATCAGCGTATTGGAAGCAGCGAGTAGCGCAGGGTTTCGATGTTTTATCAACATTGATGACTTTAAAGCCTATGTGACACTGGATATTCTGGCGGTAGAAACAGGATAAATTCGGTTACTGAAGACGTTTAACAAAGCTGCCGGCACGATTTTTCACATCAAAGCCGGATCACATGGCCCTTGCCGAAAAATGCAACCGTAAGCAAGCGCTCACTGGAGCCAATCGATGACCGCTTCAATGCCGCGTAAACTATCCGGCCAATCGGGATCGACATAATCCGGCGTCAAGACATAGATAGCCGGGACGCCAATGCCGGCCAGCCAATTCGTCACATCACCGGGAATGATATTATCCGGATCAAACGTGCCGAGTGAATACCCCGCCGCACGGCTGTATGCCAGCGCCAACGGCACCGACACCTGCGTCTGATTATCACAGCCACCCGGCGCAACCAGACCGCTTCTGGCGCGTGCCCCCCACACAATCACCGCTTGCGGCGCGACCGATTCAACCAGCGACTTCAGCGCCTGCGCTTCCGGTTCGGAAAACGGCTCACTCCCGCTACCGATCGGCAAACCGGCAAATGTCGCATCGGCCGACCAGTTACAATCCCAGTTGCGATTGAGATCAACCCCATTTGCGTTGAGGCGGCTGCTCCTGACCCCAGGCGCATACTCAGTTGTCGGATTGGCATTGGGAACGACGTAAACGCGGACTGAATCGGGGAGTTGGTCCGGATTTTCCTCCAGGTATGTGGCGATGCGCTGGGCGATGGTCTGGCTGGAAGGTGCATAACCGGCATGAAAGCCGCCGATGAATACGGCCACATTGTCGCCTGTCCCTAATCGAATTGCCGTGATCGATGAACCGTCGGCGGCTTGTCCGATTTCGAATGTTTCCGGCCCAAAATCGGCCGAAGCAGGCGATTCAACCTCACGACTCGTACCGGTACCCGCTTCGCTCACACCGGTTCCCGATTCAGGCGTGCTGATTTCAGTGGCGACGGCAACGGAATCGTCAGGCGTCACAACAACGGGCGGCGTGTCAGGCGACGGCCACAAGATGGCGACCAGGATGATGAGAATGATAATGCCGGCTGCTGCACCGATGAGAATGCGGTTGTCAGGCAGTTTTTCGGTCCAGGCTGATCCGGTTGCCGGGCTGGCGGGTGAATCAGGAGCGGGTTCGGCCGAATCGGAACCGGCGTCCTCATCCTCGGGTAAAGCCAGTTGCGCCTCCACTTTAGCCGCCACATGCTGCAACCGGATGTTGGTCGGGTTCTGCTTGCGCAACGCCTCAATGAACGGCAGCTCCAAATCGTGTTTATCGACATACACCAGGGTGCGGTCGACCGTTTTCTCAAAGCCGTCGTTTGTGCCGACCACATCGCTCAAGTCGCTATCGACACCCTCCATAAGACGCCATGCCATGGCTAGCGTCTCGAGTGTAAATGCATCTTTTATTGCTTCCCGACTCTCTTCGAGCAAACTGCCTCTGATCTTCATAGATTTACTCTCTCATGATTGGGCCAACTCTCGTTGCCAACTTCAGTTGCCAACGTCCAACGGTTCGTAAAAGCATAGCAGTCAACTGTCGATTTGTCACCAAGAAAAACGGCAAGCGCTACCCACTTCCGGAGAAACCGGGTTAGTAAATCGGCCGTTGTTCAGATTGACGACAAAATCCGGCTAAAAGAATGGGTAATTGTTTGCGATGAGAACGAAAATTGCCACCGACAATGTCAGCTCAGCAGCAGCAGAACCATAGTGAGGTAGTGGAAAATGGGGACCAATACCAACTGCTTCCCTACAAGCTGGTCAAAACTGAAACCCTTCGCGATAAGGAATGACTTTATAGGAAAAATCGATCACGTATTGGTCAAGACCTTCTCGCAACTGCTCCCATACTTCACTTTCCAGAAACGCGTCGATGACTTCACGTTCGTCTGCCACAAAGCTGATCAAACGATTGGGGCCGTCACCATATGCCGTCGACCAGGCATCCATGATTTCCAGTCCTTTTGATTGCATCAACGGCAATACAGACCCCATTACAAACTGGAAATACTCCTGCTGCGTTTCCGCTATCAGATCGTAGGTGAAAATCAAACGGTATGCGTTCATAGTATTTTGGGTGATTGTGAGAAAAAGAGATTGGACAGCCTGGGAAGTGGGAGATTATGAGATTAGGGGTTCAATCTCCTACTCTCTCACGCTTTCATTCTCAACTCCGCCAGGCTTGGCACACGCTACCCTACCTCAATCGTATGCGTCCACCCATACGGATCAGGTACGCGGCCATACTGAATGTCAGTCAGCGCTTTGAACAGATGCTGCGAAACGGGGCCGGCCGTTTTATCGCCTATGTCGTAGACAATATCCTTGTACTCAAAGCGGTTGACGGGCGCAATGACAGCCGCCGTTCCACAGCCAAACACTTCTGTGATTTCGCCACTCTTAATATCGGCCAGCATTTCTTCGACGTCGATCATCGCTTCGCTCATCTCATAGCCAATGTCAGGGGCAAGTTGCAACAGCGATTTGCGCGTGATGCCGGGTAAAATGCTGCCGGTGAGTGACGGGGTGACGATGTGTTTGCCGTTGTAGACGAAGGCAATGTTCATAGCGCCGACTTCTTCGACGTAGCGGCGCTCCACTGCATCGAGCCACAACACCTGGGCATATCCTTTCGCTTTCACCTCTTCGGAGACGTACAGGCTGGCTGCATAATTGCCACCGGCTTTGGCTGCGCCGGTTCCGCCGCGCACGGCACGCACGTATTGGTCTGAGATGTAGACGGGAACGGGTTGGAAGCCGGAACTGAAGTAGGAGCCGACCGGCCCGACGATGATAAAATGCAGGTAACCGCTACTGGCATGGACGCCGAGTGCGGGATCGGTGGCGATCATAGTCGGCCGAATGTAGAGTGAGGCCGGCGCATCCGGAACCCATTCGTGTTCCATTTCGACCAACTGGACAATAGCGCCGACGTGATCTTCAACATCGACCTGCGGCATACGCATGCGTTCGGCCGATGCGTTGAAACGCCGCGCATTTTCCCACGGACGAAACAGATTGACATTGCCGTCTGGTCGCCGGTATGCCTTTGTGCCTTCAAAGATTTCCTGTGCGTAATGGAACACAGCCGTTGCCGGAGCCAGATTAAACGGCTCATACGGGCCAATTTTCGCATCTTGCCAACCACCATCGGCCGAATAGACCCGTGTAAACATCCGATTCGAAAAGGTTGAACCAAATTTGAACGTGGTCGGAACGGGTTTCAACTGCGTGGCATCTAACGGGACAACTGTGACTTCCATGGCGCACTCCTCACTGAATAGTATACCGGGTAAACATCTTGCACCCGACTCTTATTTTAACCCGAGCAACCCATTTTTGGCAGGCGCAGCACGGAGTTGTTATAATCTCATGCGCATCGTTTACGGAGAGGTCGCATAGAGGCTTAGTGCGCACGCTTGGAAAGCGTGTATGGGTAACACCATCGCGGGTTCGAATCCCGCCCTCTCCGCCTTCTACAAGCAGTGACTCAAGCGGGTTGCTGCTTTTTTCTTCCCATCACCCACCACCTATCACCGGCTATTGGTATCCCTAAAAGCCGATGTTGCGTCTTGTGCGGGTCAATTCAGACAGCGCCGACGCGATCTGCCCGGCGACAAAACCATTGTTGCGTAAGAGCGCGGTGTTGGCTTGCAGCGTGCGGCCGTCGGTCAGTTCGACAAGGCGGCTGAGCAACCAGGGTGTTGCAGCCGCGCCGTGAATGCCCTGTGCATCGGATTCTCGCGTGGCCTGGGCAATGGCGGCTTCCATTTCGGCCGAATCCATGCCTTCTCCATTCGGCACCGGCACAGTCACTAATGTCGCCGTCTCCAGACCGAATTTGCGTCGTGCGCGGATCAGGGCGGCGACATCTTCGGCCGAATCGACGCGCACGTCGACCGGCAGCCCGCTGCTGCACGTGAAAAACGCCGGCATCTCGTCCGTACCATAGCCGACGACGGCAACGCCATTCGTCTCCAGCAGTTCACGCGTGGCCGCCAGATCGAGGATCGACTTGGCACCGCTGCACACCACAGTCACTGGTGTGCGACCCAATTCGGCGAGATCGGCACTGACGTCAAACGGATGACCGCGATGTACGCCGCCGATGCCACCCGTCGCAAACAATTCGATGCCGACGCGGTCCGCAATGATCATCGTGCCCGCCACCGTTGTTGCGCCGTTTTCACCGCGTGCGATGACGATGGGCAGGTCACGGCGGCTGCATTTACGCACGTTATCAGACGGCAATTGGGCGAGTTGGTCGATGGTTTCGGCCGATAAGCCCACCTTGATACGTCCATCCATGATAGCCACCGTCGCCGGCGTCGCACCACCGTCCCGTACTGCCTGCTCCATCGCTAGAGCCGTTTCCACATTGGCCGGATAGGGCAGTCCGTGTGTAATCACGGTGCTCTCCAATGCCACAACAGGCCCTCCTGTGGACAATACGTCCGCTACTTCAGACTGAATATCGACAAATTCGTTGGCCATAATTCCTCGTGTCAGGCGATATTGATGCCATGTTGAAATACAGGCAGCGGATGATCGTCGGCAAATGCGATATGCACGCCTGCACCCGGCTCCAGTTGCTCGGTATGGGGTTGTCGCACGCGGACGAGCGTGTCGTCGCGCAGGCGCACGGTGTACAAGTTATCCATGCCGGCAAAATCGCGCGCGACGATAACTGCATTGGGTGCAGCCGACCAGTCAAATCGAAAATCATCCGCACGCACGCCAATCCGCACAGTTCCGGCGGCAGCAGGCCCAGTCGTTTGCTGGAGTATGCCGGCTGCGGTGATAATGCCGTCGGCGGCCACAATACCGGGTACAAAATCAGATTGCCCCATAAAGTGCGCTACAAATTCGGTGCGTGGCGCGTGGAATAGGGTCTCAGGTCGGCCGATTTGTTCCAATTGTCCCGCTCGCATCAGCGCCACGCGATCACCGATGAACAGCGCTTCTTCCTGATCGTGGGTCACAAAAATGGCTGTCGTGCCGGCTTTGCGGAGCAAATCGCGGATTTCGCGGCGCACCTGAACGCGCAAATTGGCGTCGAGATTGGAAAACGGCTCATCGAGCAATAAAATGACCGGCTCTGGAGCCAATGCTCGCGCGAGGGCGACGCGCTGCTGCTGCCCGCCAGACAATTCGTGCGGCATCTTGTCTCCCTGCCCGTCCAGCCCAACCAGGTCGAGCATTTCGGCGACGCGCGGGCGCTGCTGTCGGCGCTGTTTCAGCCCGAAGGCGATATTATCGGCAACGGTGAGATGGGGAAAAATGGCATAATCCTGGAAGACCATACCGGTGCGTCGTTTCTCCGTGGGCAGGTGGAATTGACCGTCAGCGACCAGCGTGTCGGCAATGGTGATTCGGCCGAGATCGAGCCGTTCAAATCCAGCCAGCAGACGCAACAAGGTCGTTTTGCCACAACCACTCGGACCCAGCAAAGCCAGAATCTCGCCGGATTGCAGCGCAAATGACACGCCATTGACGACCGGCAGCGATCCAAACGACTTATGCAGTTGCTCACACTGAACGGAAAGCTCTGTCATACTGGATAAATTGTAGCTGATTGCATCAACGCATAACAAACGGAGATGCAACACTCTACTGCAATGTCAACGCAAAGTCATTTTGTCCCATACCGATGCCGTCGGCTACAATCAATCGGTTGCGTCGAATTAAAAAGAGAATGATAATAAAAACAATCAATACCAACGAGGTTGACCTGATGGAACCAAGCGCCACCATGCGCGAATATCTGGCTGAAATCTATCGGCTGCAAGAAGACGCACCTACCGTGAGTACGACAAGCCTTGCCGAACGACTGGATGTGTCTGCGCCTGCCGTGCCGCGTATGCTGCGCCGCCTCAAGAATGCCGGTTATGTCAAGCACGTTCCGTATCAGGGCGTCGAATTGACCGATCTGGGCCGTGAAGAGGCGTTGAACGAGATTCGCCGCCACCGTATTCTGGAAGTGTTCCTGGTCAACATCATGGGGTTCACCTGGGATGAAACCCATGAGCATGCCGACGAATTGGGCAAAGGTCTCAACGACACAATCGTGGAACGCATGGCTGAAATGACCGACCATCCCCAGCGCTGCCCGCACGGCGAACCCATTCCCGACCAGGATGGCGTGCTGACGCCACCGGATGACATTTGCATTATGAATTTGCCGGTCGGCTATAAGGGTGAAGTCAGCCGTGTACGCACACACGAGCCGGAGAAGCTGCAATATCTTGCCAGTCTCAAACTTGTTCCAGGACAAGCGCTGGAAATTGTTGGGCGTGCACCGTTTAATGGGCCGATGCGCTTGCGCTTGGGTCGTGAGGAAGTGGTGCTGGGTGCGGAGTTGACGAAATCGCTCTGGGTTTCGGCCTGACCGCAACGGTTACGGAAAGAGACGGCGCGTTTTGACTTCCGCGACTGCACCTTGACGATAGCGATACAGTTTGGCGGGACGCCCTTCCCCTTCCTGACGTTTGCGACCCGTTTCTTCGATGATCTCGGCCGATAAAATCTTGCGTCGAAAATTGCGCTTGTCCAGGGGTTCCTGTAATGTGATTTCATATGCCTGCTGCAGTTGAGAAAGCGTAAATTCATCCGGCAGCAGTTCAAATCCCACCATCGTATACTCCAACTTATAGCGCAACCGCTGCAGAGCGTATGTGATGATCTCGTGATGATCAAACGCCAGATCAGGCAGATCAAAGACTGAGAACCAGGCTGTTTCAGCGGCGTCGCTACCTGCGCGATGTTGAACAGACGTAAAAGGGACGAGCGCAAAATACGCCACCGTGATGACCCGTGTCCGCGGATCCCGGTTGGGATTGCCAAACGTGTACAGTTGCTCCATGAACACGTCGGTTACACCTGTCTCTTCTTCCAGTTCACGGGCCGCCGCATCTTCCAGTGACTCGTCTATGTTGACGAATCCGCCGGGCAGCGCCCACATTCCGGCAAAAGGCTCCTGGAGACGTTTGATCAACAGTACCCGCAAATCGTGATCCGGCACAAACAGCGAAAAAACGACGATGTCAGTGGTAACGGAAGGCTTATCATAGTGTGTCGAATGGTGATTGACTGAAGACAGTGAATGCTGCATCATGAATGGCTCCCATGGACATCAACGATTGGGAAATGGCGCATCTGTGACGAGGCGCCACCACATTTGCCAGGGGTAAGCAGGGCCGACGGGGACAGGAGCAGCCGATTCGGCCGAATTGGCGACAGATGGTGTCGGGGTAACGACAACGACATTGGGTGCCAGACGCCTTTCTCCTTGCAGCACCATACCTTCTTCTTCACGGAAGTAGCGTTCGACATACATCTGGCTCTCGACATAAGTCAACGTCGCCTGCAATTCAACCTGACGCGTACCGGCCACATCAACCTCTGCTTGAAAGGTGGCTCGGCTTGCAACAACAGCCTCATGAGTACCGCTGTAACGATTGAGTCCAATGATTACAAACAAGATTACCAGCGCAATGATGATCAGAAAGATTTGCGGCAACGTGAGTGGTAGTTTTCTGGCAGATGATGAATTGCGCATGATTTCTTTTTTAGCAGTTAACAACGAGATGAACATGCAGCAATTGAAAATGTGACCGTTCACTCTATTGCAAAGCGGCAGTGTCCATCTCAGTAAATGGTAGCGCTGTTTGAATGGCACGGCAAGGCAGCGAGAGCAGCTTTCACATTGAAAGTGGAAATCAGCTGCGCGATCGGTGCAAATCGTGCCTGTTAAAACCGGCTGCGACGGACTCAACCTGTATAAGGCTAATCTTCGTTGGGTTGCGGTGGGTTCGTGGGATTGTTGGGCTGTATTGGGGGAGATCACCCGGCAGTTACGGGCTGGATGGTAGAAATTGTTACTGGTTTATCGATAATCTCATATTAATCGCAATCTAATTCATTGCGCTGCACCCTCCCGTACCGTTGTGCCTTGAGGACACATGGCTTTGATTACCTCATCGTGAAAACGACATCAATCCCTGTAGCTATAGTCCCAATCTGACTCGTCAGTGGATGACGTATCGTCGTCGTAATATTCTTCGGTGCTCCATTCAAGCTCAATCGGCCGAAGCGAGACAACTTCGAGTATTTCGTCACACTCAGGACATGTCACTATCGCCCCCAGCTTGGGGCGCTTATAGAAGCGAATGCGCGTATCGCATTCCGGACAATAAGCATGTTGATTCTCAATCATCGCCACCGTTCTCCTGTGGTTGGCTTTTTCCGAATGATCTCCCAACTGGAAAATATAATAACAGATTCTTCGGCCGATTGGAAGCCTGTAATTCGACCGAAAACGACGTCAACCCAACTCGCGTGTTGTGTCGCCACTGTTAGCTTGAAACGACCTGCTTGCCGCAGCAATAGCACACAGCGTGCCGTGTATTGGGAAACTGGTTTCGGCCGAACCAAAACGTCGCTTCACAAGCAGCCTCGCATTCACCATGAATGACAGCAACAACGATTACTAACAGGTGAATAACTGTGTTAGAATCAAGTGTGTGGCAAGTAGATCTGAACCAGCAAGCCCGGTCGATTACCTGGCAATTGGACACATCACTCGTGACGTATCCCCTCACGGCTACCAGGCCGGCGGCACTGTTCTGTATTCCGGTCGGCTGGCAACTGCTCTGGGAATGCGTGTCGGCGTCGTGACCAGCACGGTGCCGGATTTTGACCTTGAACGAGCATTGCCCGCTATGACGGTGGTAAATATCCCAGCGGCACACGCCACAACATTTGAGAACATTCTCACACCGTCTGGTCGTCGTCAAATCATCCATTCAGTTGCAGAGCCACTGACCAGATCCCACATACCGGACGCCTGGCAAGAAACGGCGATCATCCACCTGGCGCCACTCGCAGGAGAGATCGATGAGACGACGGTTACAGCCTGTCGCGGCACATTCATCGGCTTGACGGCACAGGGATTGATGCGTTCCTGGGATGCTGACGGCCATGTAAAGCCGTGCGCCTTGCGCAACGCCACAGCTATCCTGCCTGAAGTCGATGCCGTTATTGTGAGTCAGGATGATCTGGTGGATGCTGCTGATTTGGCTCACATCCACAGTCTGGCACCATTGGTTGTGCTGACGCAAGGTGCCAAAGGGTGTACCATCTATGATCATGAGACAGTCTATCATGTAGCGGCACCGTCTGTAACGGAAGTGAATCCAATCGGCGCAGGCGATATTTTTGCGGCAGCGTTTTTTATACGCATGATTGACAATGGGCGGCAGGTAGTGGATTCGGCCGAATATGCTACTCAGATCGCCGCACTTTCAGTCACACAACCGACACCTGACACAAAAATACAGGCAATCAGTCGCTTTGTAACCCAACAAACGCTGCAAATAACGAACACATGACCATTATTTACGCGATAGCAAATCAAAAAGGCGGCGTGGGCAAGACCACAAGCACGATTAATCTCGCAGCTTATCTCGCCGATGCCGGCATGCGCGTATTACTCATCGACATCGATCCGCAGTCCAACGCCACCAGTGCGCTCGGCTTTAACAAAAATACCGTCGAAGCATCGACCTACGATCTCTTGCTGGGCACGGCCCAACCACAAGATATGCTGCTGTGTCACGAGGAGTCGGAAGTTTCATTGCTGCCTGCCAATCCCGCGCTGGCTGGTGCTGAAGTCGAACTAGTCAATATGATGGCTCGCGAATACCGCTTGAAAACAAGTCTCGAATCCATCGCGGAACAATTCGACTACATTTTGATCGACTGTCCACCGAGCTTGAGCCTGTTGACAATCAATGCGCTCACCGCCGCGTCGCACGGCGTCATCATTCCGGTGCAGTGCGAATATCTGGCGCTGGAAGGGTTGACCCAGTTGCAACAAACAATTCAAATGGTACGCCAGCATCTCAATCGCCGGTTACGCATTCGCGGCCTGGTGATGACGATGTACGATGCACGCACCAATCTGAGCCGTCAGGTGGTGCAGGAAGTACGCGAACATTATCCCGGTCTGGTATTTCGGGCGATCATTCCACGCAATATCCGGTTGAGTGAGGCGCCGAGCTATGGACAGCCTATCAGCGTGTATACGCCTAATTCGGCCGGTGCTTTGGGCTATAAAGTGCTGGCGGCAGAAATCATTCAGGGTGATATGAGTAAAAAGGGAAGCAGGCGATGAGCAAAAGACGACAAACAGGCCTGGGCAAGGGATTGGGCGCACTGATTCCCACCAGTGCACAAGAAGCAGCGGAAACTGATTGGGATGCAGAAGGCGAACCCGTCGGTTTGCGTATGGTAGCGGTGACAGCAATTCGGCCGAATCCCCATCAACCACGTACCAAATTCGACCAGGCAGCATTGGAAGACCTGGCTGCATCTGTCGCCGAGCATGGCCTGATTCAGCCCTTAATCGTCAATCGCGAAGACAACACAACTGCAGACGAAACGTATACCCTCATCGCCGGCGAGCGCCGCTGGCGTGCGGCACAACTCGCCAACTTGCACGAAGTGCCGGTCATCATCAAGAACGTCACACCGCAAGCCATGCTGGAAATGGCAATAATCGAGAACGTGCAGCGTGCCGACCTCAATCCGTTGGAAGAAGGCTTGGCTTACCAACAGCTCGTCGAGGAGTTCGGCTTGACACAAGGTGAAGTCGCCCGACGCGTCGGCAAGAGCCGCCCCGCCATCACCAACACGATACGCCTGCTCGATCTACCGCCCAATGTACAGCAAGCTGTCATCGACAATCAGGTATCAGGTGGTCATGCGCGGTCGCTGCTGTCACTCAGTTCGGCCGAACAGCAGACGGCTGTGATGAACAGCATCATTCAAAACGGCTGGAGTGTGCGCAAGACAGAAGATGTGGTACGCAAACTATTGACGCAGCAGGCACCGCCGAAAAAGCAGCAGCGGCGTAAACCAGCCGAAATTGTGGATTTGGAACGACGCTTCGGCGACACGTTGGGAACACGCGTCAGTATTGATCACGGTGTCAACGGAGGGCGATTGGTAATTCATTACTACTCGGACGAAGAACTGAACGCTATCTATGAGGCCATCGTTGGACGCGATTGACCATGATAGGTAATCACAGTCAATACCTGACAAACCTCATAGAATTAACGTGCAGGTCGGCGCTATCCATTTCGGCCGAAATCTGTTATCTTCCAGTTTGATAAATACGCCAATCATCAATTGCGGATCACCGTCAGGTCTGATCGGCCGAAATGCACAACAAGTGCCGAGATAATTGCATGACACACAACGAGGAACATACAATGCGGAAACCACCATGGTATCGTGAATATCGAGATGTCTCGATTATTCCCGAAAAAATGGCTCAAGCAACCCAGATTCTGCGTGATCTCAACATCGATGTCTGGCTGGTTTTTGTTCGTGAAACATTGCTAAACCGCGATCCGGCACTGGATTTTATTCTAGACGGCGAAGTGACATGGCGATCTGCATTTCTCATCACCCGAAGCGGTCACCATATTGCCATTGTCGGACATTTTGATGCCCGCAATATCGAATCGATGGACGTATTCTCTCAGGTCGTCGACTATCATCACGGGATTCGCGAGCCGTTGTTAGAAGCATTGCAGCAGCTTCGTCCACGCAAGATAGCGATCAATTATTCAACCAGTGATGTAGCTGCAGATGGTCTGACAGTGGGCCTGTATCACAATTTGCATGACTATTTTGAGAACACAGACTACGCTTCTCGCCTCATTTCGGCCGAACCCATCATTGCTGCTCTGCGCGGACGCAAATCGCCCACCGAAATCGAACTCGTACAGGCAGCCGTCAACATCACCGAGCAAATCTTTGACGAAGTCGGACGGTTTGCCAAAGTCGGCATGACCCAACGCGAAATTGCCGATTTTGTCCACTTTCATATCGAGAGTCACGGTCTGGATTATGCTTGGGAAAAAAATTACGATCCCATCGTGACATGCGGCCCCTATTCGCCATATGGTCACGCAGCACCCAGCGATGTGCCATTGGAAAAAGGCCACACCTTACACATCGATCTCGGGATTAAACACAACGGCTATTGCTCTGACTTACAGCGCATGTGGTATGTACTTGACGACGGCGAAACGACAGCCCCACCGGATGTCAAACACGCATTTGATACAGTTTACGGCGCCATAAAAGCCGGTGAAGCAGCCTTGCGCCCTGGCGTACCTGGATGGAAAGTAGATGCCGCTGCCCGTCAATATATCGTCGATAACAATTATGCCGAATATATGCACGCTTTCGGCCACCTCCTCGGTCGTAGTGTCCATGACGGGGCTACTGTCCTGGCGCCGCGCTGGGAACGTTATGCAGGCATATGCGAACTACCGGTTGAAGTCGGCAACATTTTCACGCTTGAATTGCATGTTACCATTCCCGAACGCGGCATCATGAGCGTGGAGGAAGACGTGCTAGTTACCGATACCGGTGTGCAGTATTTGAGCAAGCCACAAACCGAACTGCGCTATATTCACTCCTGACAAGCGCAAGGCAAGCAGGCCCATGTTTCCGCAAACCATCCTCAACAACGGCAATATCTACACCGGAAACCCGCGACAACCATTTGTAACAGCCATGGCCGTACACGACGGCACAATCGTCGCCTTAGGTAATGAGGATGACATTTGCGCGATGTACAGCTTCGACACAACGGCAATCGATTTGCGCGGCAAATGTGTCGTTCCTGGTCTGATCGATGCGCATGTTCATTTCCGCAATTTTGCTCTCAGCCTGCAACGGCTGGATTTATTTGAAGTGCCGACGCTGGATGAGGCGTTGCAACGCGTCGCGGTAGCTGCTGCGCAGATCGCACCGGACACATGGCTACAGGGACGCGGGTGGACGCAGGAGTTGTGGGACGGGCATCACTTTCCAACCGCAGCGCATCTTGACCGGGTTGCCGCTCACGTGCCGGTTTACCTGACGCACAAAAGTGGCCATGCGGGATGGGCCAATTCACGGGCGCTGCAACTGGCCGGTATTGACGCGTCGACGCCTGATCCGCCCGGTGGTGCCATCGGCCGAAACACGGCAGGCCAACCCAACGGCATTTTGCTGGAATCGGCCATGAAGCTGCTGGCAGCCCATATTCCACCGCCTACCGTGGCCGAGATTGCCGATGCAATGCGGCTGGCTCAGCGCAAATGCTGGGAAGTCGGTCTGGTCGGACTACACGACTTTGACGGGCGCGACAGCTTCCAGGCATTGCAAACGCTGCATCAAAATGGCGAACTGGGCCTACGCATCGTCAAAAATATACCGGCGGCACGCGTCGAACATGCCGTAGAGGCTGGTTTACTCAGCGGCTTTGGCGATCCGTGGCTTTCTATCGGCGGCATCAAAATCTTTGCCGACGGCGCTCTCGGCCCACGCACCGCCCTCATGGTTGAACCGTACGAAGGCGAACCGGACAATCGGGGTATTGCTGTAACAGACAAAGAAGAGATGATGCACATCGCGCGCCTGGCGTATCAAAACGGGTTGAGCCTCACGATTCATGCCATCGGCGACCGGGCAGTGCATGATGTGCTGGATGTGTATGAGGTGGTTCAGGGTGAGGATGTGGCAATTCGGCCGAAAACACGCAACCGCATCGAACACGTACAAATCATCCATCCCGATGACCGGCTGCGACTTGCCCAGCTCAACGTCATCGCCTCCATGCAACCCTCGCACGCCACCTCAGACATGGAAATGGCCGATCGCTACTGGGGCAAACGTGCGCAATATAGCTATGCTGCACGCACGATGCTTGAAAGTGGTGCTACTGTTGTCTTCGGCTCTGACTGCCCTATCGAGTCAATCGATCCCATGCTCGGCATCTACGCCGCCGTAACACGCCGTCGTCCTGACGGCGCTCCAGGCCCCGACGGTTGGTATCCGGCACAAAGATTCTCGCTGCCGGAAACCATTCACGCATTCACCACAGCCGCTGCCGTCACTTCCGGGCAGCTAAAGCGTACAGGCACCATCGCGGTCGGCAAGCAGGCCGATCTGACTATATTCGACCGCAATATCTTCGCCATCCCCTCACAGAATCTGATAGATGTCAAAGTTGCCGGAACCATAGTCAACGGAAAACTGCGCTACTCAAACGGCGATCTCTGAACCGTCAATAACCGGATTAGGAGCTCGAACCAGTTTCAATCCCAAATCCCCAATTCTGTGTCCTCAATCAAGTAATCGACAACCGCATTGAGCGCATCTTGATCGCCGTCGGTTCCTCCCAGTGCATTGAAAACGCGCAATTGACGATCGGCACTGGTACCGTCGCGCAGCATCGTGCGCACATAGGCGACTTCCGAGCGGCTGCCCAATTCATCGACAACGTCATCGACAAATTCAAGCAGCTCCTCAATTAAAAAGTGGAAGGGGCGCTCTTCTTCGATACCGAAGTCGATCAAGTTGCCGTGAATGCCATAGCGCACCGCACGCCATTTGTTTTCCGAGACATGATATTGTTGGTAGTCACGCCAGGACAGATTTTGGCGGCGCAATTTGAGCAGCTTGGCAACAATCGCCTGGAACAATGCCGTCAAACATACAGCTTCATCCACGCGGGTACATATGTCGCAGATACGAAATTCGAGTGTATCGTAGATTGGATGGGGCCGAATATCCCACCATATTTTGGCTACCCTGTCACCTTTGCCGAACGATCCGACGCGATCCAGTGTCTGCTCATAGCGATGAAATTCTGCCCAGGACTTAAACGCGTAGGGAATACCCGTACGGGGAAGTGATTCAAAGATCACGCTGCGATATGATTTGAGTCCGGTCTTGCGTCCATGCCAAAATGGCGAGCTGGTAGAAAGCGCCAATAGATGGGGAATAAAATAGCGCGCCTGATTCATGATCTCGATCATGAGGTCTTTGTTTTCGGGATTGGTCTTGTGCCCAAAGCCGACATGGACGTGCATCCCAAAGATCAACAAGCGGCGGGCGACGCCTTGCATGTCATCTAGCAGTTCCTTGTAGCGAATCCCTTCAGTGATATTTTGTTCATCCCAACGGGCAAACGGGTGTGTCGATGCGGCGACGATGCGCAATCCGTTATTGCGCGCCATCTCGCATGTGGCGCGACGCAACCGGATGATTTCGGCACGAATTTCTTTAACGTTGCGGCACGGATGGCTTCCAACTTCGACTTGCGACTGCATGAATTCTGGCTTCAAGTCGAGTTTTGTCTCGCGCCGTGAGTCTTCAGCGATTAGCTCGGTTATGTAGGAGTGCAGATTGCGCGTTTCAGGATTGATGATCTGATATTCTTCTTCGATTCCTAGCGTCAAGGGAGGCGGTGAATAACTCATGCAATATGCTCCTTTTTTGGTCAGATTACTGGTCTATTCGGTCGATTATCATACTCAACCCATTATCGGGGTTACGGCATGTCGCATTATAGGAGGAATACCCGCTCAATAGCAAGGATGTGCCGATCACTGATAGACAACTTTTGGTATAATCCCCCTCACATTTAAGCAAGGTCAACCACTATGCACGGATCACAGCCGATTATTCTCTGTCTGGCGAGCTACTTCAAAGGCTCGCTCTTTCTCGAAGAAGCCAAACGCCAGGGCGCATATGTCATTTTGGTAACACGTGAAAAAATCAAAGACGAAGCGTGGCCGCTCGACAGCATTGATGAACGTTTTCTGATGCCGTCACTACACACGCAGCCCGATATTACCAACGCTGTCAGCTATTTGATGCGTGAGCGCGAGATCGACCGGATTGTGCCGCTCGATGATTACGACGTGCCGACTGCAGCGGCACTGCGCGAGCATTTGCGCCTGTCCGGCATGGGTGAAACGACGACCCGCTATTTTCGCGACAAGCTGGCAATGCGCCAACAGGCGCAGCGCGGCGGCGTGCGCGTGCCTGCATTTACACCGCCGTTCAGCTACGGTCGGCTGCACACATTTATGGAAACCGTTCCTGCTCCGTGGGCATTGAAACCGCGTGCTGAAGCAGGTGCGATGGGTATCAAGAAATGCACCAATTCCGGCGAAGTATGGCACTGGCTCAACGAATTAGGTGATGAACAATCACATTTCGTCCTGGAGCAATTTGTGCCCGGTGATGTCTACCACGTCGATTCGATTGTTTGGGGTGGTGAGGTGCTTTTTGCTGTGGCACAGAAGTACGGGTGGCCTCCCATCAATGTCGCGCATGACGGCGGGGTGTTTATCTCACGGGTTCTGGATCGGGATTCGGCCGAATCACACGCCCTGCTCCAACATAATCAGGAAGTTACCGCCGCCCTCGGTATGATCAACGGCGTCATGCACACCGAATTTATCCGCTCACACGACGATGGTGCCTATTACTTTCTGGAGACTGCGGCCCGTGTCGGCGGTGCCGGCGTCGACAAATTGCCGGAAGGCGCTGCCGGTGTCAACCTGTGGCGCGAATGGGCAAGGCTGGAAGTGGCACTTGCCAAAGGTGAACAGTATGTTTTGCCGCCACTCAAAGATGAATATGCCGGCATTCTCGTCTGTCTGGCGCGACAGGAATACCCCGATTTGAGCGCCTACAACGATCCCGAAGTATGGTGGCGCATGGACAAGAAACACCATGCAGGACTTGTCGTCGTTTCGGCCGATGCGAATCGTGTCGCCGCCCTGCTTGACCATTATGCACAGCGTTTTGCCCATGATTTCCTGGCCGTCGCTCCGCCATTGGATCGTGCTCCCCAATAAACAACAGACACCTCCCAGATTGCAATGCAGCCTACAACCTCCATAATCGCGGACATAAACTGGCGTCCCTATCTGCAATACTATTCATCCGATTACCATAGCGTGGTCGGCAACGTGCTAATCGGACCAGATGTTTATAGTCCTCAGTTAAACAACAGACGCCATGTTGTCGTCTACTTACCGCCGTCATACAACACGAGCCAAAGGCGCTATCCGGTCATTTATATGCAAGACGGTCAGAATTTGTTCGACCATGTCACCGCTTTCGTCGACGACTGGAAAGTGGACGAGACGATGGAAAAGCTGGCAACCCAGGGGTATGAAGCCATCATTGTTGGTGTCAACAACGCCGAGTCACAGCGCAACGACGAATACAGCCCCTATGCCAGTGAGCATTTTGACGGAGGACGCGGTGACGCTTACCTCGATTTCATCATCGACACGCTCAAACCCGCTATCGACCGCGATTTTCGCACACTGACAGATCGCCAAAATACGAGCATTATGGGATCATCGCTCGGTGGCCTGATCAGCCTCTACGCTTTTCTGACGCGACAAGAAACATTTGGACAAGTGGGCTTAATGAGTCCGTCGCTCTGGTTTGGCGGGGGTAAAATCTTTGATCTGGTGGAAGAAATGCCGAAAATTCCCGGCAAAATTTATCTCGACGCCGGTACGCGCGAATACGCCGACTTTATCGACCGCCCTTTGATGCGGTCACGTTACTTTTATCGCGATGTACGTCGCCTGTATCGGATGCTGCACCGCAAAGGGTATCATCCATTGCGCGATGTCTTGTACGTTGAAGAACAGTGGGCGCGACACCGTGAAGCAGCGTGGGCGCGACGACTCCCCGCTGCCTTGCATTTCCTGATTCCGCGACATTTGTAACGTCTGTGCATCTTATTGTGTTTGTTGGATCAGCCTGCCTATTCGGCCGATATCGTCCTCAGTCACAAAATGGTGCGTCGGCAACGTGAGCAAATGGTCAGCGACAAAGACTGCGCCGGGATAGGTACCGTCATCCAGCTCAGGAAAAACGGCGGCCATCGGCCGATGCCACATCTTCCCCACACCGATTCCCGCTTGTGACAATGCAGCAAACAATCGCTCGCGACGCGCTTGCTCAGCGACGAGAAGCGGCAGGCGCAAATAAATCGACTCGGCCGATTCGTCCGCATCCGGCACCCATACGCCATCCATGTCGACTAAAAGGCGCTGCAATTGCGCCGCTTTTGCACGTCGTGCGGCATTGATCGCATCGAGATGAGGTAACAACGCCACGCCGACCGCTGCCTGCGCCGGGGACAAATCACTCATGGCATAGCCCATCGCCTTTTCGCTATTGCCGACTTGCTGCGCACCCAGTCGCCGCGCCAGCCACCAGGGAAACGGCCGAAATGCCGTTGAGAAAAAGGTCAAACGCAGCATGGCAGTGAGATTGGCATTATTTTCGGCCGAAGCGCCCCAGGCCCACTGCACCGCCTCCACCAATTCCGGATTATTGACACACAGAATGCCGCCACCACCCGTCGCAAGCGGTTTGCCCGGCCCCAGACTGAATAAACCGACGTCCCCCTGCACGCCGACCGGTAGCCCATTTTGCCGGGCACCGAGTGCCTGGGCCGCATCTTCAATGATGAACGCGCCCGTAGCCTGAACCAGTTGCCTGATCGCCGCAACCGGCTGCGGCACGCCGAACGGATGCACCACAATCACAGCCAATGTCGCGTCATTGAGCGTGGCAGTGAGAACTTCAGGTTCATAGCGCAATGTCTGTGACGACAGGTCGACCAGGCGTGGCCGCAAGTCGAGATCGAGAATGACTTTGCCCAGAGACGGACATGTATAGGCTGGCAGGATAACTTCGTCGCGTTCCGGCGCGACGGCGTGCAGCGCTCGCAGTGCCAAACTGAGCGCTGTGCGCCCTGATGACGCGGTGAAACAGGGTGGTCCACCGAGATAAGTGCTGATTTCGGCCGAAAAACGCTGCAGCGCACCGTCACCCGGTCGCAAACCGGCACGCCATTGTGCCGGCGTCAGCGGCGTCGCCGTGGGGGGCAAATGTCGCAGAGCCATCAATCCAGTTTCCGTATCGCGCCAAAAAACAACATGACCACAACGGCATAAGTCAATGCTACGCCACCGCCGACAGACAATGCAAACGGCAAGCCGAGCGGCCCGGCCAGTGTGCCGACGACGAGATTACTGCCCGTATCCGCGCCCGCGTGCAAAATGCTGTAAATGCTCATGACGCGGCCACGCACCCGATCCGCAATATTGACCTGCACCAGTGTAATCGCCAAACTCTGCACAACCAGCAACAAAATACCGCCGCCCACAAGCGCCAGACAAGCAGACCAGAACGACGGCGCCCAGGCAAAAACGATGACCAATAACGGCAGGAACAGCGCTGCGACAATCAAATTGCGCCCTCTGTGGCGAATGCCGACCCGCGCCGTTACCACAGTGCCCAATACCGAACCCAACGCCGTCGCCGCGAGCAAGATGCCCAGGCCAACCGAGTCCGTTTGCATGACGTCTTTGGCATAAGCAGGCATTAAGCCAAACAGCGCCGGATACGCCAGACCACCGACAACGGCCATAATCGTGATGACGATCAACACAGCCGGTTGTTTGAACAGCGTCGTGAATCCCTCAGCCATGGCGACGCCGATCTTGCCGCGTTCGGCATCCTGGCTGATGTTAGGCACGCGAATCGCCAGCAGCGCTAGAATGGGAAACGCATAGGTGATCGCATTGATGATCATCGTGCTGCCCGCACCGACGGTCGCGATGAGCAAGCCCGCCAGCGCAAAACCGACGACACTGGCGAAGTTGAACAGGGTGGCATTGAGAGCGACGGCGTTGGCTAGTTGGTCCTCGGAGACGAGGTTGACGAGGAAAGCGCGTCGTGCCGGATTGTCGATAGCCAGAATGGCGCCGAAGATGAAGTAAAGCAGGAGCAGATTCCACAGTTCTAATCGGCCGAAAATTGCCAGCAAACCAAACACCAATGCCTGCACCGCCAACAACGATTGCGTAATGATGATCAACTTGCGGCGCGGCAAACGGTCGATGAGCACGCCGCCGACCAGCGAAATCGGCAGCACCGGCAGCAGCGCGATAAACCCGACTGCACCGAGCCAGAATGTCGAGTCGGTGATGTCGTAGATCAAATACCCTTCAGCTGCGACGTGCAGCGATGTGCCGATGGTGGAAATCAGTTGAGCGAACCAAAAAAGGCGAAAATTGCGCGATTCGAGCGCCGGAGCGAGGGCAGCCCAACGGGAATGCGCCGGTTTGGAGCCGTGGCCGACTGTGTCATTCATATGTCAGCCAGAGCACTTAAATACGGCCTTTGGGACGTGTCGGTGTGTCCGTGCGCAGTGCCAAGAATGCTGCCGCTGCCGCTGCGAGAATAAGGACGCCGACAATGGCGAGAATCCAGGAGGCATTGCCACTTCCGGGCAATATGTCAGCGTCACTGGTGGATGTCGGTTCGGTTTCGGCCGAATTCTCCATTGATGTTTGCGCAGCGTTATCAGCAGGCGATCCGGCATCGGAATCGGCCGAAGGAATCGGCTGGATAACAATGCCATTTTCACCAGCCGCCGCAGCCAACCCTTCCGCTTCCAACGCCTGCCGTTCTGCAGCCAACTGCGCCACTTCCTCTTCCGTCAGTTCATCGCTCGCCGGCGGACGCAAGGTCGTCAGCAACTCCGTCGCCGTCGCCGTCGTCTCCAAACTGGTCAGGATCGACAAGCCATCCAATTCACCCTTGAGCATATCAGTCAAACCAATCAAGTCGGTCACATCGCCTTCAGTGCGAATTTGCATACTGATTTCGATGTCGGGATTGGCCGCCCGTAACTGCTGTACCATCGGCACGACAAAGTCGATGACAGTTTGCGGCTCGGTCTGCGCCCGCTGCACCTGGAGCACCATCAAATCGACGAAAGGGGCCATCTGTGCCCCGTACTCCAGCGCAAATTGGCGGTCCGGCCCCATCATCAGCTCGAGATCATATTGATCGACCAGTTCACGCATGCGCTGTACGCTGGCAACCGGATCGGCCTGCTCTTCGGCCGGATTGGGAAGGCCGTTTTCCAGGTTGTAGCCAACAATATCGATCTCGTCGGCGTACCGGGGCAGAAATTCGGCCGCTTCCTCTACCGATTTGAAAACGACCAGCCTGCGTCCGGTTGTCACATTTTCTAGCATGCGAATCTGGCTGATGTTTTCGATGCGAGCGATGTCGTCCGGGCGTGCCGCTTCGTTGAACAGATCGACGAGTGGGGGACCGAGGCTGAAATCGATCCACAAATCGGCGACAGAACCGGCAGATTGGGCTTGTATCGGCCGAAACAGCACGATCCAGCCAACGCCCAATAACAGTACAGACAAAATCAATCGACGCATAGTTTGCAACTACCGCTTACATTCAAGAATTGACAATCTGGGTGTCAAACGTGTTTACTGATCAGCTCCCGCATCGGTCGGCCGAATCCCCGCGCTGTCCGGCGGCGTCAAAACACCCGGCTGAGCATTACGTGCCAGATCAGAATACAACAGCGCCCCGTCGCGGTCAAATACCTCAGCCGCCAACACACCTAAACGCAAATAACCGGCGGGCAAACCTGGCAGCAATTCAGTCGCCTGTTCATAATACAGCGCCGCCGACTCCCGATCACCTTCATCGTGATACAAATCACCCAACGCCAGCAAAGCTGATACTGCGCCAGGCTGGATTTCCAGCGCTCGATTCAAGTCAGCGATCACGAGGTCACGCTGCCCCAATACCCGGCGTACTGATGCACGCGCTATCAAATGATCGGCAGTCTCAGCCGCTCCCAGCGCCTGATCAAGCAGTGCCATTGCCGTTTCCGTATCACCCTGTGCCAACAAGAAAGCAGTATACGGCGTCAACAACTGCGGCGATGTCGGTGCCATACGCAGCCCCTGCTCAAAAGTCGCCTGGGCATCATCGAGCATACCTTGTGCTTCATAGAACGCGGCCAAACTGACATAAGTGTTGATCGAAGTCGGGGCCAATGCCAAGGTGCGTTCGTAGACGGCAATCGCCTCATCTGTGCGATCCATCACTTCCAGTGCGTTTGCCAAATCCAGATTATAAGTCGGTGACGCTGAATCAAGCTCAACGGCGCGTTCATAATGCACCAACGCTTGATCATAGGTTTCCTCGCGCAAGAACGTACTGCCCAAGGCAGCATGAACGGCAGCGTTGTCCGGATCAGCCTCCAGCGCCCTATTGTAGCGATCTTCAACTTGCAGGAAGTTGGCACGCGACGTGAAGTAGTCACCCATATTGAGCAACATATCGGTGGTTTCACCCAATTCAGCTATCCCGTCGCGCAATGTCTCCAGCGCCTGATCGGGATCGCCGAGCAGCAAGTAGAGGTCGGCTATGGCGCGATAGAGGCTGGCTGTCTCATCAGCCTTGGCAATTCCCAGGCTAAGTACGGCAAACGCTTCGTCGAATTGTGCTTGCGCTATGTGGAGTTGACCGGCTGCGATGTAGTTGGTCGCTTCGCCCGGATCGTCGGCAATCGCTTGCTCATAGAATAATTGGGCAATTTCAGGTCGTCCCCGATCGATATTGAGATCGGCCAGTTCGAGTTGAACACGGCTGTCCGTCGGCGTCAAACCACGAACTTTGTACAGAGTTTCCTGTGCATCGTCAAAGCGGCCCAGTATGCGTTGTGTCCGCCCCAAACGCAGCAAAATCTCGGCGTCGTCCGGTCGGTAGGCAAGGCCGCGCTGCATATAATCGAGCGCTGTTTCGTAGTCACCGTATTGCAGGAGCGCATCGAGCAAGGTGATATTGGTAACCTGACGGGAAAGTGGCAGGTTAGTCGCCTGGCGGAACCAGTCCAGAGCTTCATCCGGTTGACCCATTTGCTGCGCCAATTCTCCGGAACGAATGTAGGCATTGATATTCTGGCGGTCGGCGTCGAGCGCTTGCTGCAACATATCGGCGGCTTGCTCAAATGAGCCGGCGTCCATGGCGATTTCGGCGAGACCGATATACGCATCGGCCGAACCAGGATTCATCGCCAGCGTTGCATTGAAGTGGCGTGCCGCGCTTTCCGGTCTTTCCCGCGTCTGCCACGCACGCGCCAACGCCAGCGTTGCCCTTTCATTGCCGGGATGCGCTTGCGCAATTTCATGATAGACAATCAACGCTTCATCCGGCTGATCGCGGCGGTCGAGCATGTTGGCATGGGCAATTTGCGCTTCAACCGAGCCGGGAGCCAATTCTACGGCTGCAGTGATCTGTTCCTCAGCGTCGTCGAATTTACCCATTTCAATCAGTACTTCGGACAATCCCAATCGCGCTTCCGGCCACCACGGATCGAGGTCGATAGCGTTTTGATACGCTTCCATTGCTGCGTCGAGCTCAAATTGCGCCAGATAGAGATCGCCGACGTCTTTGTGGTAACGTGCCAACACAGCAGGTGCCCAATTGTCGCGTTCGCCCTGCTCAATGCGTTGCAGGTAAATCTGAATTGTACGGTCGGCCTGATCGCGCACCTGGTTGAAACGGGCTGGCAACCGACTGCTACCGAGTTGATCGTCGTCTGCAATCAGTTGATCGGTCAGTGTGTCGTTGTTTTCGGCCGAATAATACGCAATCGGTGCAAACTGTTCATCCGATTCCAACACGGGAACTGGGCCACCGGCTTGCAACACCACCGTATTGGGCGAGCCAGTCGTCACATCGACCGGTTCATCCAGTTGCGAGATGCTGATTTCAAACGCCTTGTCCTGCATTTCGGCCGCTGCACTGTCCATACCAAGTGCATAAAACAAATCTGCCAACCGCACGTACGCATCGACATAATCGGCATCGTACATAATGGCGTTCTCATAAGCGTGTTGCGCCCCGGTCAAATCATTGCGGCGGCGCAGTGCATCACCTTGCAGCAATTGCGTCCACGGCGTTTCCGGCGCTGCCGCTACGGCGGCCTGATAATAATTCATCGCCGGGTCAAGCTGGCCCTGATCTTCATGCATGCCGGCCAGGCGAACGTAGGCAAAGGCGCTGCTTTGCTCCAGCGAGCCGGGGCGTTGCCGTTGGCTGTCTGCCTGTGCATCGAGGCGATTCAATGCAACCTGATATGCTTCGACGGCGGCTTCAAAATCGCCCAGCCGTTGCCACTGGTCGCCCAGCGCCAGATGCAGGGACGGTTCGTCCGGGTTGACCTCAATCGCCTGCTGCAACAACGCCAGCACTTCGGCCGGTTTGCTGCCATGACGCCGCATCAAATCGTTGAGGGCAACGTAAATGACGGTTTGGGTCGGGTCGAGTTCGTAGGCGCGTTGATATGCCTGAATGGCATCCTCGACGCGATTTGTGGTACGGTACAAGTCGCCCTTGAGACGGAACACGGCCGCATTGTACGGATCGAGGCGCATGGTGCGGTTGAGTTCGGCATCTGCTTCGTCGAAACGCTCGGCGTTGATCAGCACTTGTGACAGCGCAATACGGGTATCGACGGACGGCTGCGTTTTGAGCTCTTGAATCCACAGTGCCCGGTTGTACAGGTCGATGGCTGCCGCGTAGTTTTCCTGATTGACCTGCAAATCGGCCGATGCGATCAGAATTTCGGCCGAAAAAGGATAGGCAATGCGCATATCTTGCAACAACGCATCCGCTTCATCGAATTGGCCCAAGTCACGGTACGCGCCGCCCAGTACAAATAAATTATATTGACTCGGTTGAAGATCAACAGCCTCTTCGTAATACGGCAGCGCCAGATCGACGCGATCCTTGTCCCGCCAGATGTCACCCAATGCAAGCAGTTGAGACGATTCATTCGGCAGCTTGAGCGCAGCAACCGATGCGTTATACGCCTCGGCAGCGCACGCTTCGTCACCCATTGCCAGGCACACATCGCCGAGTTCGGTATGGAAACGGGCTACATGCGGCCACATTGCCACCACCTCTTCCAGCGCCAGACGACTCTCTTCCAGCAACCCCAACTCCGCATACAACTGGCCGAGCCGATAATACAAAATTGAATCACCGGAGCGGGCAATGGCGTTTTGTAGTCTGGTCAGAGAGGCTTCGTAATTGCCGCGCACCCGGTCGACTTCGGCCATGCCAACGACAGCTTGCCAATCGTTGGGATCATAAGCAGTACCCGCTTCGAAGTAGTAGGCGGCGCGATCCCAGTTATGCGCAGCGAGCTGCGTGTTGCCCTGTACGGTTGCTGTGTCGAAAACCGCGTCGGTGACGCGATAGAGTGAATGGGAACCGTCGTCGGCAATCCATTCAAACCAGTCGGGCGTGTAGCGCATTTGCAGATCGAGGTTGGAGCCGCCGGTTGTGATAATGTAATCGGCCGAATATTTCTCCAGAATAGCCACATGCTCACTCGTCAAAAAATCGCTGTTGAAAAAGAAATTCTGATCGATGAGTCGCTGCAACGCTTCCACCTGTTGATCAGCCGGAAATACCTCACTCGTCGTCGGCGTGCGGTGGGCCACGATATTCGCTTTGGCAACAAACGCCGGCAGCGTCACACTCATATTTTGGTCAGCCAGTACCGTCACCGACCCTTCAGTGGCAGTCAACGCGTTTAACGCATCAAACAACCCTTCCGGCGTGGGAAACGCAAACGGAAACGAAACGCGGTAATTCAGATTTTTGATATTGGCTGTGATACCGGGCCACAGTAAAAATCCAGCCAGCACGATCACGGTAAGATAACCAAAACCGAGCGTAGCCGGTTTATCTATGCGGCGCGGCAACAAGCGCAGCTTGCGTAAAACAATGCCCGCCAGCCAGAGCAGCCGCTGTGTCACTAACGCAAAGATCAACGCATAAGGCAACAGCCACACAAAACGCCACAAAATCCAGGGCATGACGAACGAGCCAATCAGCGGCGTCACCAACGGGTTAAACATGACAAACAGCACGGCAAGCGACACCCCCACTGCAAATTGGGCGGCAATATCGCGTTTGATGCGCCAGAACAACAAGGGCAACAACAGCAACGCCAGAATGTATGGTGGCTCCAGAATCAGGCTCGGATCAGAAATGTATTCATTGATGTCATACAGAATCAATCGCTGACGATCCATGTTGAGCGCAAAACGCCACATCAGGATCGGACTGCGCGTGGTTTCGGCATCGCCGGCATCCAACTCCGACAGTTCTGGCAGTGGACCGTAGTAGTCCAACCCCTCAGTCTGATAAAACGGCAGTACAGGAAGCAAGCGTTCCGCTATCGGCCACCCTTCAAACGTCGTCGGATAAGAGGATGCCAATTGCGCTTCACCACGTGACAGAAATAGTTGCACAAACGGCAATACCATGACGACGGCAATCAAACCCCAAACGAGGATGACGCGCCGCCACACTTCGCGGTCGCGCAGGCCAAACAAAAGATGGAAAGCACCAAATGCACCCAGCGCCAGCGCCAACATCGCCGCGATCAACGGGTGGATGGTCGAGACAGCGACCGTCGCCAGCGCCGCGGTCAGCCATGCATCGCGCCGCCCACTGCGCACCCAATGGAACGTGAAGGCAAAAACGACGGGCAGCATGGTGAGCGGTACCATGAATTTGTCGGCGTTGGTGCGCTCGAAGAAGAACAGACTGACATTGTCACCACGGACAAACGGGGCAGCCAGATAGACGAGAAACTGCACAGCGACGAGAAACAGGGCAAAGCGTCTGCTGCCGTTGCCTGCTGCCTTGCCGAAAATGTACGCCGCAAACAGTGCCCACAATGCAATGACTGCCTTGGAGCCGGCGGCTATCAAAGTGTTGGGATCGATGTTGGAAAAGTGCGACCACAAATAGAAGAGCGGCAGGGTTTGGTTAAAAACCATGCGCACGCCAGGGCCGAGGTCGGTGCCGAACAGTGGCTCGGTTTCGTTGAGTGGCAGTCCGGCCAGCGCATCGGCCGAAAATGAGTTCACCGCATACGCATCGCCGTCAATTTTGTACAGATTCAACGTCGGCACGACGGCAATAAACGCCACCGCAATGATCAAAAACAAGACAATTTCATCCCAGCCCCAGCGCTGCGGCAGTTCGTCCTCCGGGACACGCACACCCCAAATCAGCCAGGCAACGACCACAAGCGCACTGGTAATCATCCAGCCGAGCGCCAGTTGCGTCAACGTCAAATGCAGCAGCAACGCCATTGTGCCAGGGATAGCCAAAATGACGACACCGAGCGGCAGCGCCAGCGCCAGACGTTCGATCCAGTCCAGTCGCATTCGCCATGTGACGATGTCGCCGAGTAAATAGCCGGGCGTAATCAGCAGGCCGAGGAAGGTAATCCAGCCGGCAACATGCAGCGGCATATCACGTGACATACCGATCAGCACCAACAGCCAGACGGCAATCAAAGCCAGCGCTACGAAATAGCGCGACCAATTCGGCCGATTAAGTATTGTTCGCAATCGATCCATAGTTCACACTTTAAGCAAACGGTACATGTTTGCGCAGTTTTGGCCCGGCAAATTGGGCAACGGCAAACGGTAGTTTGGGCCATAAATCGCGCACGGTCTGAAATAGACCGCTCGAGTTGGCTTGTGTCGCCATACTTTCGGCCGATTCCTGTTTGCCCAGCGCCAGCACTTGTTGATAAACGGGTCCGGAAACGCCACCCCACTGCCCTTTGAACTTCGACATATTGGTGTCGACCGGGCTGCGTCCCATATCGAGCACAGAAAAACCACTATTGGCAGCATCGGCGAGCATTTCCCAATAAGCCAGATAGACAGGGCGCAATTGCAAATAGTCACGCAATGTCGCGCCCCACATGCCGATCATATGCTGACCCATTTCGAGCTGGAAGTAACCGCCAATTGGCCGATTTTCCAGATAGACAACGGCGATATTGAAGCCGCCTGGAAAGACATCAATGATGTTGGCGAGAAAATTTCGGCCGAAAACGGGCGTACCGACACTGTGCGCAAATGCGCTGAACACAGCATAAAAATCATCGAGCAGCACGCCGTCGCGGTCGATAGCGATGCGCAGGTCGTTTTTGCGAGCGAGTCTAACCTGACGACGAATGTTGCCGTGCAATGCCTTCCACAACGTCTCTTCACCCACCGTGACATCGACCAGCCAGTGAACATGTTGTGTCGAGGTGTTCAAATCCGGTTTGGGCCAATCCTGACGTGTATCCTGAATGATGAGTTTGCGGGCGCGTTGTTTGCGTGCCAGAGTCGTCGCCCCGGCGATCAGCGATGCCGCTGTAGCCTCATCATCGGCACAGAGGCCGCCGGGCATCGTCGACAATTTTCGGCCGAACAACAGGCTGTTGACCTGAAACAACGGCATAACACCAACTACGCGTCCATGTCTGCGTGCCAGCAGATAGGGCGTTTTGTAGCCGTACGTGCGCCGCATCACGTCGCGCCAACCGGAGAGATGCAGCGGCAGGCCGTTCGGCGACTTCTGCACGTACGCATCCCACGCCGCTGTATCCGCGTCATTGAGCACCTCGATTTGGAGCGTGGTCGCTTCGGCCGAAACCAATTCCTGCATCTGCATACCTGAAACTAACGTTTGTTCCATCATCTCATTCCCGCCAATTCGGGTTGTTCGGCGTTGCGTACATTTTCCATCTTTTCGACTAACGTCTGTAACGGCACAAACTCAAAATCGCTAAGCAAGCGGTGTAGTTTTCGTTCGACAGAGCGCCGCCCGTGATAATGTGTCAGTCGTTCGCGCAGCGTCACCTTGTTGTAACGCTGTCCCGTGTCGAGTTCCCACGGGTGAATGTACATAATAGCCGGTTGATTTTGTGCGTTGATTCGGCCGATTACCTTCCTGATAACACGATACGGCAAAGCACGCGTATAAAAACCACCTGCTACCGGCACATTCCGACCCAACAAACGCACCGTCGCTGCCGGGAACTGCCACAAATCGTACTCATCCATCCAATACGGAAAACGTGGCGCACCCGGAAAGCCATAGAGCATATTCTTTGTCGGGAACACACTGCTATCGTAACGCAAGCCACGCGACGCTAACATGTCAAAAGCCCACGGCGTCGTCGCATTCACCGAAAAATACGGTGCGCGATGACCAAGTGGTAGTTTACCTGTAATGCGCTCCAATGCCGCAATGCTTGCGTCAATTTCCCCGGCAAATTCATCCGGCGTCAATTTGTAAACGAAGCGATGATAATAACCGTGAATGCCGATTTCGTGGCCGTAGGCAGCCACCCGTTCGATCAGCGCCGGATATTGGTCGGCGACATAACCCAGGACGAAAAATGTCGCCGTCACGCCATGTTCGCGCAAAATCGCCAGCAACCGCTCCGTCGCCGGCACCACACGACTCTCAAAAGACGGCCATTGATCGACAAGCGGATTGGTACTGGTCAGTCCCTGAAACCATTCCTCAAGGTCAACGGTGAACGCATTCTTCATCCTTGTATACTCTTCCACCTTACCCAACGTAGCCGAGGCCGCGCAGACGGTCAGCGACAATCTGTTTTTCGGCTTCGCTCAGGCCGGGGACGTCGCCATTGGCGTAAGCCATTTCGTAAACGTGCTGATCTGGTATCTGCGGTGTGTAATCGACCGCAATCACTTCGTCCAAAATGCGCCCATCCATTTGTTCTGGAACCGGTGCGCTCATCAAATGCAGGATAGTCGGCGCTAAATCGACCAATGTTGCTCCATCGACGGCGACACCCGGCGTGATGTGGTTGCCATACGCCATGAAAACGCCGTTCATGCGATGCGTGCCGGAAATACCGCGCTTCATCGGCTCGATGATTTTGTGGCTGCCAAATTCGTATTCGCCAAAGCCGAAATATTCGAGGCGAGTCGGGATAAAAACGATGTCGGGCGCCAATTCGAGTTGCGGCCCACTGTAAATCTCTTCACGTTTGTAGATGCGTTCGACGACCAGTTCGCCTGTCTCAGGGTCGCGCAGTTGGGCCAGGTGCGCCATGATCTGTTCCCGCACTTGCTCATATTCCGCACCGGGCTGGACGCAACCATGTGGCTCTCGGCCGATGACATTGAGGCAGATTTGGCCGACATTGCCCAGAGAATAGGCCTGGGTATGGCTCCAGTCAATGTCGTCAAACGACAAAAACAGCGTCTTGAGTAGATTTTGCCCTTTGCCACGCACCACTTCTTTCTTGGCCTTGCCCATGCCGAAGCGCATCATGATGTTGTAAATATTCATCGGTGAAAAACCGAGCGAAAACGACGCTTTCTTCAGGCGTGACTTGAGACTGCGGTTGATTGCCATGAATCCGTTTTCAATCAGCCAGTTGTTGACGTGTATGAACTTGTGGAACGGTCCAAAACCGTGGTCAGACATGATGATCAACGTCGTGTCATCGTCGAGATCGGCGACGATCTGTGCCAGGTAGCCATCGACGTATTGATAGTAATCGCGGATGGCGTTGCCGTATTTTTCCGCCTTGGCCGGATCGTGCAGCGGATGGCCGGCATCCATGAATTTCCACAAAGCGTGGCTGATGGTGTCGGTGCCGTTGAAGACCAACATGGCAAAATCCCACGCTTCGCGGCTGCGCAGATAGTTGAGCGTCTGCACGCGCAAATCGGTGCAGCGATAAAGCCGTTCGAGAAAGGCGTCGATGCCTGCGTCGGAGTATGCTTGACCCGGATCGGGGTACAAAATGTAGTCGCCGACGTTATCGAGAATGTCCTGATAGAGCGTACGCGGATAGGTGAATTCGACATCGGTGCTGGGCGTAGGCATGCCGGAAATCATGACACCGTTCACAGGAACCGGCGGATAGGTCATCGGTATGTTGAAGGCGCAGACACGCCGGTCGAGGTCGCCGAGGAGTTGATACAGGGTCGGTGCTGTACCATCGAGGGCGGTGACGGGGGTGAATTCGTAGCTGCCCGGTTCGCGGGCAACCCAATCGTAGAGGCGGTGTTTGCCGGGATTGACGCCGGTAGCGAAGGAGGACCAGGCGGGTGCGGTCATGGGTGGCACGGTGCTGCCCAGTTCGCCGTGTGCGCCTTCAGCCATGATTCGGCCGATTGTAGGCAAATGTCCTTGCGCTACCCACGGTTTGATTAAGTCGAAAGTTGCACCGTCGAGACCGATGACGAGTACTTTTCCGGGTTTGTCACTCATTCGTTCTTATCCTTAAATCAGCTTCAACGTACACGCGCTGAGAAGCCAGGTTCGTGTTATTTCTCCGTTGTTGTGATTTCGGCCGAAACATCGCGATCACCATCAGCGGCATGCACCGTTTCTTCCAATTCACGCAGCCGAAATTCCAGCAGCGCCACCGTTTGCACCAAATCGCGATTGCTGTCTGCCTGTTTGGACAGCACGACACTTTGCGACAGCAGCAGCACCAGTGCAAACAACAAGCCGGCCACGAGGATCAGCGTCGGTGAATAGCTTACCGAGAAAAACGCAGCGATCCGGTTGACCAGCCCGCCAAATACCGAAAACAAAAAAATCGAAACGCTCGCTGCCAGCCACAGCAGCGCATACTCTTCGCGGAGTTTATGCTTCCGGATCAGGTGCACCGTCACCCACAACAGCGACAGGCTGAAGAGGATGGCGACGATGCGCTGTGCTAAGGGAATCATGAGCCAACTCCTGCGGCAAAACGGGAATGTCCTTTAATGCCGAAATGACGACGGCAACCGAGACCTTCAGTGCGTAATACACTGAGCGCCAATTGTCGATAGAACTGACGCCGGCCATCCGCGCACGCATATTGGCTGGAACTTCTACCGTTTTGAGTCCGGCTTTGAACAAAATGATGCGGCCTTCCACCTCGGGATAATCTTGCGGCAAATAGCGAGCCAGTGCTGTGACGGCACGGCGATTGAGGCAGCAAAAACCGGAGGTCGTGTCGGTTGCCCTTTGGCGCGTGATCAGCGAAACAAGTCCGGCGAAGGTCGAGATGCCGATGCGCCGACTGAGCGGAATACGCATTTTGATTTCTTGAGCAAGGAAACGGGAACCAAAAACAGCGTCGGCCTGCTGCGCAACCATGGCAGCGTATAGGGCAGGCAATTCGGCCGAATCGTGTTGTCCGTCGCCGTCGAGCCGCAAAACCAGATTGTAATCGTTGCGCAGGGCGAATTTCATGCCGGTCTGCATCGTGCCACCAATACACAGATTGATTGGATGGCGAACAACCATCACGCCGGCGGCACGGGCAACGGCGGCGGTATTATCGGCCGAACCGTCATCGACAACCAGAATATCTGCATGGGGCACAGAATCGCGCACTTCGAGAATGACACGCCGAATGCTGTGCTCTTCGTTGTATGCCGGGATAAAGACCAGGACGCGTTCGGGCCATTCCAGTGACATAAATACGCTCCAAACCAGGTTCACCAAGCTCAAAAATATGGCTGAATAGGCAGCACACACTTTCGCTACACGAATTTTCGAGTCAATGACATGGTAACACAGATCGTGCAGCGATTCAACAAAAACGGCGCTCACGCCCGTTTATGAGACGATTTTCGGCCGAAATTTGTTTCTGGTAACGGGATTAGATGCGCAATTAACACAAAAAATGTAGATTTTCGCGCAACAACAGAGGCTGATGGGTGTTGATTCGCGTCGGAATTCGGCCGAACTGCCCTCGAATCCGACACAATCGGAAGGGAAAAGAAGCTTAGCGAATGGTGAAAAGCGCTTGAGCAATCGCCGTAGCCGCATCCTGAAGCAAAAACGCGCCCGGAACCGTATTCGCGAGCAGAACGACGGAGAGATCATCATCGGGATAATAGCTGCTCCAGGCAGAAAATCCCGGTGCAACGCCATTGTGGCCCAGCAAGCGGCGTCCGTTATCATTCTCAATGAACAAGCCAAAGCCGTAGCCGGTTGGTGAACCGTCTGCCAACACACCGGACGTTGTCATCGCCTGCAGTGAAACCGGGGCAATAACGACGCCTGAGTGCAGTGCTTTTTGCCAGCGCACCACATCGGCCGCTGTGCCGCACAACCCACCTGCGCTGTACGCATGGCTGAAATTGATCAACGCGACCGGTTGCAGGACGTTGCTGCGCAGTTCATACGGCTGCGCGATACCTGCCGGGGTCGGCACACAGTAAACGGTGTCGTTCAATCCGGCGGGGTCGAGGACATACTGGCGCATGTAGTCAGGATAGGATTGACCACTGACGGTTTCGATCAATTTGCCGAGCAAAACGTAGCCGGAATCGCTGTAGCTGAATTGCGTGCCCGGTGGAAAGTCAAGCGGCGCGTCGGCAAATAGGTCGATGAGGGTGTCCGGGGTGGTTTCGGCCGATAAATCCACATTCGGCCCGTACAACCGCGTGTAACTGAACACGCCGCCCGTGTGATTGAGCAATTGCCGCACGCTAACACCGGCCTGCTGCCAGTCGGGCAGATAGCGACTGATAGGCGCATCCAGGTCGATCAATCCCTGCTCGACGAGCTGCAGGACAGCAGCCGCAGTGTACTGCTTGGTCAAAGAAGCCAGCGAATAGACCGTGTCCGGTTGTGCCGGCACACCAGCTTCCATGGAAGCATCACCATAAGCGCGTACAAAAAGCGGACCTGACCCGCACTGGATGGCTACTGAAACGCCGGCTTGCGGCGAACGCGCTTGCAATTGGTCAATGATCGGGTCGATTTGGGCAGTGAGTTCGGTTGGAAATGGGGTTTCTGCTGCCAATTCGCCGCCTGCACAGAGTGCGAATGGGGCTTGTGTCGCCGGTATGACGGTTTCGGCCGAAACGACAGTTGTGATGACAGTCGGCGTCAGAAAGAGCGTCATCGTCGTAGCGGGCAACTCATCAACACGAGGAGGCGCCTCAGTCGTCGCTGCGACTATCGCCTCCGCATTGCCCGAGTCAGGTGGCATCTCCGGCGGCGCATCCGTTGCGCACGCCACACTAAGCAGCAGGAACAGAACCAGGATTGCCGGCAGAATTTTCGTTGAGCCAACTTTATAGAAAGACATCATGGAGCGGCATTATAGCTGCAACGGTTGTGCGGGGTCAACGCGTGTCATTCGGCCGATAGCACCCCATCATGCTACGCGCTGACAGCATCCATGAACGCAATTTCGTGCCGGTACGTTTTCGATACGCTTGCCTGTTATTGTTACTTTCAAGACAGAACAACAACAGACTAAACGCAAACGGAGATTACCATGACCGCTTTAACCACAATTCGCACGACCTTGTTCGAAAACAACTTCGCCTCTACAGGCACAACAACCATTCTCAGCCGCGCCGCTGCTGTTTTTGTACGCGTCAATCCCAGTTACGGACAATCCCTCTTTGACGAAAAATTTCTGCTCGATCATGCTGATTTGTTCAAAAACGGTATCCCGTCCGCCAGAACATTGGCTATTGCGTATGTCGGGCAATTAGGGCGTGCCGTCTCTGAAAGCGCTAAACCAGACTACATCACACACATGATGCCGGTTGCCGCTCAGTTTTTGCGCATTTACAAAAGTGTGCTTGCCGTTTAGCCGGCAGTCACAGTCATGGGTAGTATTCAGTTGTAAAACAGACCGTGCAGGGATATTCCCATTGCAATCATGTCTGTGCGCTGGCACGCTCATCTAACGCTTCTTCTCCCTCCGTTCACAAGCCCTGATCAATTGATTGGGGCTTGTGGCATTGACCTGATGTCCAAACCGTGTCAAGATAAGCAGTGTGACGGCCTTTTCTATCTTTCCTGTAGTTAGGAGCATCCAGATGATCATAAATAAGCGTATTAGTAATACTGTATTGTGGCGTGCTGTTATTGGTCTGTTCACTATTGGTATCAGTGTGGCATTTGTAGCGATCTTGCTACTTACCGGACAGCAATTTTCGGCCGAAGCCGCACGTGAAGTGAATTCGGCCGAAACCAACGTATCAATGACCGCACAAACACAACCAACGGTCATGTCCGGGACAGCGACGATTGCTTACGATAATGTCGCCAAATTAGGCGAACGCAAAACCAATGTCTCGGCAGTCGCTATCGGCGACCTCGATGGCGACGGCGATCTCGACATTGTTACCGGCGGTGGGATTGTCGGTGTCACAGAAAGCGATAGTTTGGGCGGACAAAATTACATCTTCCTCAACGACGGAGGGCGACAAGGCGGTCTCACAGGCACATTTGAGGAACGCATTCCATTTGGTTCTGAAGCCTATCAGGAATTTTTCGGAGACGCTTGCGAAGACGCGATTGATTGCGCTATTTTCCAGGATATTACATTGGGACTGGCGTTGGCAGACATGGATGACGACGGCGATCTCGACATCATCACGGCCAATATGGGCAGTCCCAGTCGCCTTTACCTGAATGACGGTTTCGGCCGATTTCCCCGTTCAACTATCTTAAATGACACAATTAGCAATACCGTCAGCATCGCTATCGGCGACATCGACGGCGATGGCGACTTTGACATCGTCACCGGCAACAGCGCCCAGCTAGAAGCCGTTGTCACGGGTGCCGATTCCGACACCATTGACGGCAGCAACGTCATCTATCTCAACGACGGTACAGGCCAAATAGCCGAAACCATTCGCTTCGGTGCCCAAGACGACGATACACGCGCTGTCGTCGTTGCGCCACTTGACGGCGACGACGCCCTCGACATCGCTGTTGCCAACTATGAAGACAGCAATATCGTCTATCTATCCGACGCCATCGACAAGACCGGCGGCGTGACGTCATTCACCTGGCTTGAGGAAGCATTCGGTAATGTCAATGGGCAAACAACAGCGCTCCTGGCCGCTAACATTGTGCCTGTTCTCGATGTAGATAATGAAGATGATGAGATGCTCGACCTGATCGCTGCGGAGCAAAACGGCGAAAATGCCGTCTATATCAATTTTGACGGTAGTTTCAACCTGATATCAGAAACCTTTGGTTCGGCCGAAACAGAGACATTCAGCCTGGCAACCGGTGATCTGACGGGCGACGGCGAATTGGAGATATTAGCCGGCAATGCACGTGGTTTCGGCGTTTCAAGTCCAGACGAGATCTTTCGCTACCAGGAGGATGCCGAAAAATTCACAGCAGCGGTCAAATTCAGCAGCGGTATTGGCAGCACGACGGCACTGGCCCTCGGCGATCTCGACGATAACGGAACACTCGATGTCGTCGCCGGTCGCATCGGTCTGCTCTCCGGTGCTCAAAGCGAGATTTTCTTCACATCGCCTGCGCTGCGCCGGTACAGTCCACTACCCATGAATCTGAATGACATTTCAATCTATGACGGCCTGGCACTGGGGGATCTCGATCAGGATGGCGATCTCGACATTGCAGCCGGCGATTCGGCCGAAATCGCGCTCGTTTGGAATAATTTCGACACGGTTGTTGATGACATTGATGCATTCTCGACAACAATGACGCTGACCAGCTTGACCTCTAGCGACTTTTTTGAACGCGCTATTGCGCTCAGCGACATGGACGGAGACAACGATATCGACATTGTTGCTGCGGCATCAACCGGATTGGAAATCTTTACCAATGGCGGTTGCAATTCAGGCACGGTCGGTACATTCAGCCAGGCATGGCAGCAAACAGACAACAACATTGATGACATGGCTGTCGGCGATGTCGACGGCGACCAGAAGCTCGATCTGGTTGTGATACGCAACAACGATCAAGAACTCACGAGTCGCGTTTACGTGATGCGCAACCAGACGACATGCACCGGTGGTACGGCAACATTTAGTTTTGTCGACATCGCCGGGCCATACGGCAATGATGTCGGCGCGGTAAAACTGGCTGATATTGACGCCGACGGCGATCTCGACATTGTGGCCGGCGTAGTTGGTTTTGGTGATGACGGCTTTAACTTCGTGCGGCTCAACAACGGCGAAGGGCGCTTTGATGAAACACGACCATTCGGCCGAGTCAACAGCCTGACCGAAGATATTGCCGTTGCCGATTTCAACGGCGATGGCCTACTTGACATTGCTGAAGCCAATCTGGATGAGCAGGACGCTGTCTATATCAACGATGGCCGCACGGGTTTTGCCGAAATCAGACCAATTGGCTCCACCGGCTCGGCATCGATCGTCGTTTCCGCCGGCGATGCTGACGGTGATGGCGATACGGACCTGGTGACGAGCGGTGTCGGCGCAAATTTTGTATACATCAATGACGGGTCTGGTGAATTTGGGCAAAGCTATCAGATCAGCAAGGACAATTATGACGCTGTATTTGGCGATCTGGATAACGATGGCATCAACGATATTGTCACACTGGGAACTGAGAATTTTGTCGCCATCAATCCTGGTCGCATGGGTTGGTTTGCCAATAATATGCCCGATATTGTGGCGTATCGGCCGAATACCGATCGCGCCGATCTCACTTCCATGGCACCGATCCTTTCCAGCCAATTCATATCGGTCCCGTATACGCTTTGGGACCCGGAAGATGATCATATCGATCGCGTCGTCGCATCCTACTCGCTCGATGGCGGCGACAATTGGCAACCGGCCGTAGCTGCCAACGGAACAGCCATGACTGACTTGCTGCCCGGAAATCACACATTCGTTTGGGATGTATACGGATCCAACGTGTTTGGGCGCAGTGATCATGTCGTCTTGCGCTTGCAAGCCTTTCCGTCAAATCGGCCGACAACAGATGGCGTACCTGTGACGACCCAATGGCCCTATGCGCCGGCAGTCACATTCCCATTCCGCCTGCAAGGGCGACAGGTGCGCGTCACCAACGCCGATGGCTCCGCACCAACAGGAGCTTTGCTCTACCGGCTCAACGACGTCGGCGGTGCACGGGCGGACGTCTGGCCCAACCAACTCAATCCAATGCAAGCCGACAGCCGTGGCGTCATCCCCGGACGCGGTGTCCTCAACAGCGCAACCGACCAACTCGTGGCACTGTGGCCGGTACCAACCACAACGGTCGGTATCACGTTTACCGACAACTATTCCCTCTTTTATTCCAGCGCGGCACCATCAGAAGAAGGCATCGCATTTGCCTCACTCGACAGCGGTCCGGAAACGGTTCTGACTGTCACTGCTCAAAACCCGCTGCTCTTGTTCAATGTAGATGTGTCACTGGAATGGGACGCCCGTAACGACAGAACGTTTATGCTCGAATTGCAGGACGCATTTGTGAGAGCATCGGAATTGTTATTTGACGTGACAAACGGACAGGTAGCGCTGGGCGATGTCACTATCTACCACGATCGCGAAAAGTGGGATTCGGCCGATGTCGTCATTCTCGCCAACAACAGTTTGCGCCCATCTGCCGTCATCGGAGGCATCGTAGAGCAAGGGAAATCGGTAGACGAAGTGGTTTTGTCTGCCGGCGGCACAGCCACACGAACAATTACCGGCGCCTACCAGAATGGTCAGATTTTAATGGGGCCGATTTGGGATCCGTTTGGCGAAAGCACGGCAGACATCGGCGATGCATGGTGGCGTTCGCTGGCACACGAGTTTGCCCATTACCTGCTTTTCTTGCCGGATAGCTATCTGGGCTTTGAAAACGACCTGATCACGTCCATCAACTGTCTGGACAGCTTCATGACCAACACCTACGATCCGGCTTACAGCGAGTTCCTGACGGAAGCACAATGGCAAGGTGATTGTGCCAACAGCCTGGCATCAGCGACAACAGGGCGTGCTGACTGGCAAACTATTATCTCAGAACGCTTCTACCCGATGTTGTATGATAGAGGCGGACGCGCTTTCAAAGGCCCCGGCACACTGCCGCTGAATGTAACGCAGGTGCGCGTCGCCGAAAACAATACCGAAGCCACGACATTGCCCGCAAAGACATTTGACGTGCGCAATCAACTGGGCAATCTCCAGCGCGTCCCAACAGCACAGGTGTATTTGATCCAGACACACGGCACTGAAGACGTGACCGACGACACCGTAATGTTGCTCGGCAACCCACTGGGAGGTGGTGATCGGGTCCGCGTACGGGGCGCAGCGGTCGGTGATCGCGTTTGCCTGTTTGACGCCAATCGGATCAACGCCTACAACGGCTGTCTGGATAATCTATCGGCTTTTGATGCCGCCCTGCGCGTGCGGGAAACCGGCGCGTATGCGCTTGAAGACGGCGGTTATGTCCGGGTGAATGGCTGGCAGCCTGAAATCATCTTTGCACCGGTTGCCACGGACACGATCCGGCTGACGATTACGCAAGATACGCAAGGACAGCCGCTCCACGTACAGGTTTACCCGGCCTATTTGCCGAGTAATGTCGCAACAGTAGCACCAACAGCAACGCTGAACAGCACATCGACGGTATTTTCGGCCGAGATCACCTTGCCTACGCCATCGGAAAATCTGTTCGTGCGCTTGAAGAGCGGTCAAAACGAATCGATCACACAATTCTATTCACGCGCCTTGTGGGGACCGAATGATCGCGTCATTGCCGGACCAAACGACCGCGTCATCGCCGGGCCAAACGATCGTGTCATCGCCGGGCCGAACGACCGCGTTATCGCTGGGCCCAATGACCGCGTCATCGCCGGAGCCAATGACCGACTCACAGGCGGCGTTACCGCGGAAGGGCAAGCGACCGTCTACAATACCGATGGTATCTTCGAAAATACCGGTATTCGCTCACTTCAGGTGGTGGATACCATCCCCAGCGATGCCGGTAGAGTGCCGCTGTGGATGACGCCTGTCGGACAACTGTACCGACTGGCACTTGACGCAGATCAAACGATCTCAGCAACACGTATGATCTCATTCCGTTATCTGCAACGCGATGTACCAAAAGGCTACGAACACGCGCTTTCGATTTACCATCTTGCGGAAGGGACACAGGCGTGGAAACAGTTGTCCACGACCCGTGATGCCACGAGCAATGTCGTCATCGCCGAACTGGAGCCAACCGATGGCTATTACGCAGTTATGGCAGTTGTAGAATTGCCACCGCTGCAACAAGGGTGGAATCTGTTGACGTATCCAATTGCGGGTAGTCGCCCGGTTACAGAAGCATTGGCGGCACTTAGCGGCAAATACGCTCACGTCTTGACCCTGCGCAACGATGCCACAACAGGCGAACTGCTTTTGCCGCCAGAGCCCAGCGCGCTGGCAACAGCAACTGATTGGCAGACACCGAAAGAGTTGAGTTTCGGCCGAATAGTCTGGATTTACATCACCGAGGACGGCACCATACCGTACTTCGCAATTCCAAGCACACCGTAAAGCGCCCTGCATACCTTGCCATTATGGTTGCATCTCAGCGAGCAAAGCAGTCAACCGGCGGTGCGACGGTATTTCTTCGAGAAACTGCCGTCGCACCGACATATTCACAATGATGGCGGCCCGTTGCTGAAGGAATTGATCAGCCTGTAACAAGATCGTTGTTGCTGTATCTGCCTGCCCGGCTGCGCGACAAACATCATAGCAAATCAACAGAACCATTACGGGAAATTCGAGGCTATCCACGCCAAAATCCTCTATCCTGCCCAACAAATCGTTTACAATCGTCCTGCCGTTGTCCTGATCTCCCTGCCGGTGTGCGAGCAACGCGCCAATCGCCATCGTATCGGCTAACCGCGGTTCCACGCCGAGTTTGGCACGCAACGCTAAAGCCTCATCCAGCACAACTTGCGCTTCATCAAGCTCTGCATGATCGATGAGGCAATGCCCGAGATGGGTTAAGGTGTACCCCAGGCCCCTTGGATCACCAATTGCGCGTTGGATGGAATCGGCCTGAATAAACAACGAAATTGCTTGCGGCAATGCGCCAAGCCGATGAGCAACGAGGCCGAGCGTGTCCAGACTGACAGCTTCCCCTTCTTTATCGCCAATCTCGCGACACGTGGCTAGCGCCTGTTCATGATATTGCTGTGCCTGGATAAAACTGCCAATTTCAAAAGCATTGTTTCCTAAATGGCCCAGCGTGTAGGATGCGCCGTGACGCCATCCAACGGTGTTTGAGAGTTCCAGCGAACGCGTGTACCGGGCAGCCGCAGCAATATAATCCCCGGCATTGTTGTCGACTACGCCCCACATACCGAGACAACTGATTTGTCCGCGCATGTCGTTGAGCTGCTCGTAAATAGCCAATGCCTGCGCAAACAGTTGGCGTGCCTTATCAAACTCGGCCTCGTAAACGGCGATGCCGCCCAAATCGTATAAACTGCGTGCCTGGTTGGGCAGCGAATCATCGATGCTCAGTGCATGTTCAATGTGATTGCGTGCTGCGGCGTAGTGCCCTTGTTTCCAAAGTACCCGACCCCAGGTGTGTTCTGCCTGCGCCAATTCTGCTTCGGCCGAAATCATGCCCGCCTTCTTCGCCGCGCTTTCAGCAAATGCCAGCGCACGCTCATGATTACCGATTAGATAATTGAAATGCGCTTGACGCAGCGCAAAGCTCACAGTGAGCAGGTCATCAGCGCCCATGCGAGCAACCAGCGGAGCCAATTTGTCCAAATCTTCAGCCTGGGCTTTGCGATCCCCGATCCAGCCCAGGACAGCCTCACGGCCCAACAGCAACTTGTACTGCGAGTTGAGATCATCTTCGGCCGATAAGGCCAGACCCCGCGAGAAGTACGCAATCGCATCTTCGTTGTGGTAAGCGTCCTGCGCCTGTTCGCCTGCCTTGCCGTAGTAAACAACGGCTTGCGGCGCTTCCCGTGCGTGGTCGAAATGGTACGCAATTTCAGCGAACGGTGGTGCGGTGAAATACGTGAGCGCATTCAAGCGTAGAAAAGCGTGCGCCGCATTGCCATGCAGTCTCCGCAGGCGTCCGCGCAATTGCATATCGTACGCAGCATCGCGCATGAGGGCGTGCTGAAACAAATAGCGCGTATCCGTCAACGGCTGCCAGATAGCGGCCGATTCCGCCACTTCCAGCCCCAACTCAATTTCATCGCCGACCATCTGTTGTAACACAGGCAGCTCAAACTCACGCCCCAACACCGAGGCCTGCTGCACGACGTCTCGAAGCGCCGGTTCCAACCTGTCCAGGCGTGACACCAGCACGGCTCGTACATCAGTCGGCACAATGATATCGTCTGTCAACACTGCATCGTCGCGCAGCAAGCTGTCGAGCAGCCCGTTTTCCTGCAAATAAAGCAGCATCTGCTCGACAAAAAACGGATTGCCGTCTGTGCGTGTCGCCAGCAATTCCAGCAACGCAGCCGATGGTGGCGTGTGCAGCCGATCAGTCACCAACTGGGCGATGGCATTGCTGCCAAGCGTGGTCAGCGTGACCGCTGTCTGCGCTACCGTCTCCTCGACCATGCCGTCAGCAAGCGGCGTGCGGCTTGTCGCGAGTACGGCGAAAGGGTAGTCGGCGACATTGCGCGTCAGCCGTTTCAGAAATTCGGCCGAATCTGTATCCAGCCAATGGACATCCTCGAGCAACACGACCACTGGCTGCACCAGACTCTCCGCCTTGATCAACGCCTTCAACGCCGACAGCGTATTCTCAAAACGCAGTTGCGGTTCCAGTTGCGCATACAGTGAATCAGGCCAGAAAATATCGAGCAACGCCGCGAGAAACGAGCGCGTCCGTTCCAATTCCTCCCGCAACGCCACATCAGATAGTATCGCCAATAACCTGTCGAGCCGATTGTCGAACTGACGGCGGTTTTCGTCAGGTGTTACAGTAGAAGATTGACCAAAGTAGTTGCGCAGCCAGAAACGAAATGGATTGAGCGATTGACGCAAAATTTCATCGGTCTGGCAGAGAAACAGCTTGATTGGCTGCTGGTCGAGAAACGCATGGGCCAGGCGGCTCTTGCCCATGCCGGCTTCAGCCACAATAGTCACGATTCCGGCAAATTGATGGTCAAAAATCGGCCGAATTGCTGCCACCAACTGTGCCATTTCCTGTTCGCGCCCGACCAGTTGACCTGCATAAACATGATCGCGCACCTGGTCACGACGTCCGTTAAGCGTATAAACCGGTTGCGGCTCGGCAAACCCCTTGAACGGCACATGCTGGACATAGGCTGTATCGAAGCGACCTGCCTTTTCCGCCGTCACCCCGTCCAGCAAAACAGTACCCCAATCCGCAGTCATCATCTGTCGCGCCGCCAGATTTACGCCCAACCCGTAGCAGGTATATTCTTCACGGCGGGGCGCACCGGCAAAACCAGCATAACCCATGCGGAACGTGATGCCCATGCGCAGTGTCAAATCGGTAGCCGCTTGCAAATCGAGAGCGAAGTCGAGCGCACGCTGGATGTCATTTTCGTGGCTCACAGGTGCGCCCCAGAACAGCAGCAAATTGCACCCTTTATCGCCAAAATCGAGGCGGCAAAGGGTCCCATCGTAACGTGCCAACAATTCAAAAAACACGCTCATGAACGCGACGAGTTGCGCAGTGGTCGGTGGCCCTGCAATGTTGACAAAGACAGAAACGATGTCGCGAAACTCCCCGCGCCGACTGGTATGCAGCAGGGAAGCGGCGACAAAGGCGCGTGCATTTCGGTCCGTATCGGGTGCAGTGATCACCGGCGCATGCAGCAAAGGCGGATTGGCTCCATCGATGCGGTAATATCTATCGGCAATCGGCCGAATGTCGGCCCAATTCTGCGCGACAGCAGCCACACTCCGGTCAAGAACGACATCACCACCGCGCGCCTGATGCTCCGCATGCGCACACAGGTCAACCGCTTGCCCACGGTAAAAATACGTGCGCCAACCATCTGCATCGCCGACAATACCCCATTCGACTGCGCCATGGGCGACGCCCGCCTTGACGGCGAACTCAAACGTGCCGTGCTCCGTCTCGTAGATTGGATTGGCTGCCAGATGACGGTTGATGCGCCACGTTGCCGTGATCGCCCGAGCAACATTGCTTTGCGACTCATCATCGGGGAAAAGCGCCATAAACGCGTCACCGGCAAAATCGGTGATGTAGCCGCCGTTGTCGTAAACGGCTGCAATCAATGGCTCGAAGATCGCTACCATGATGTCAGCCAGCATCTCACTGCCGGCTACACCGGCGTCCATTAACGCTTCGGTAACGGTTGTGAAACCCGAAACATCGACAAAGACGGCGGCTGCGTCAAATCGGCCGAACAGGTTTCCCGCTTCCCATTGATCGAGAATAAAACGCGGCGTCAAATGATGCATGGAGACAATCCTAAGCGGCTGCTAACCGGTTCAAATCACTGCGCACCTGCTCTGCTTCGGCGACAAAGCCAATCGCGTCAAACAAACGGGCGGCGCTCGCATAAGCTGCAATTGCAGACGCAGCGTCGCCAGCCTGTACAAATGTGTCGCCCAAACTGCGTTGTGTCAGCGCCAGTCCGCGCCGGTCGTGCAAGGCTGCGTACACGTCGGCGGCTGCCGCAAACTGCTGCAGTGCCGCATCATAATCACCCAGCGCTGCGTCAATTTGCGCCAGATAGAGATGAGAAAATGCGCTCCCACGGCGGTCGCCAATCGCCTCTTTGCGTATCAGACTTTCGGTTGCGAGTTCTTTCGCTTTAGCCAAATCGCCACGCTGCAATGCAGCCTGGCTGAGATTGTTGAGCGCGATGCCTGCTCCAAACCGGTCGCCGGACGCCTGTGCCAGCGTCAAAGCCTCGTGTAACAGTGCTTCTGCGTCGTCGATCCGAGTTTGCAGACGCGCAATGGCGCCCAGATAGTTAAGTGCAAACACGATTTCGCCTTGTAATTCGGCCGAACGCGCTTTGTCCAGAGCGTGTTGCAAATGCGCCGTGCCGTCGGCTACATCACCCGCATGAAACGACAGCCATCCCAACCGCGCTTCCAACCGAACGACAAATGCATCGGTGTCTACAATGCTGGTATCCACTGTGTCAAACGCCGTCTGCAACAAATGTCGCCCTTCGCGAAACTGGCTGCGAATCTCGTAATAATCAAACAAAGCATCCAGCGCACCGTCGAGCAGCGCTGTATGACCGCGTTCCGATGCCCACAGCCAGGCAGCCCGTATATTCTCGATTTCATCACGCAGTGCCGCCAGTGCGACAGGCAAATCGTTGGTTCTCAATGCCATTGCCTGCGCTGTCGCCATGGTCAGATAGTGCGCAGCATGGCGGTCGCGAAAGGTGATTTCGGCGTTGTCCGCTGCGTAACCCAACTGCTCGGCCGCGTATTGGCGCAATGGCTCCAGCATTAAGTAACGACTGACGGTTGTCTCGTTGGCAGCATTGGTGGTGACGCGCAGCCATGAAGTGCTGACCAGTTCGTCAAGCGTGAAAAGTGAAATGTCAGTAACAGCTGTCGCTGCCTGTCGCTCAAAGCCACCGCGAAAGACAGAGAGCGCCATCAAAACACGCTGTTCGGCCGAATTCAACAATACCCATGAATAATCAAACACGGCACGCATACTACGATGGCGTGACGGCAAATCGCGGCGATTGGTCGCCAGCAAATCAATATTGCGCTCGATTTCAGACGCAATTTCGCAGCAAGAAAGCAGCTTGATCCAGCCTGCTGCCAGTTCCAGTGCCAAAGGTATGCCGTTGACCGATTGGCAAATGCGCACGGTACACGCAGGCGTTTGGGCCGTGAGCGCAAACGCGTTGTTTAGCTGTCGCACGCGCTGCACGAACAGGGCGACGGCATCATAGTGCAGCAGCGTTTCGACCGGTTGCGTTTCGGCCGAAGCCGGATAGGGCAACCCGCTCAAATCTACCGTCCACTCTGCGCCGATATTGAGCGCCACGCGTGATGTAACCAGCAATTTCACATCGGGCGCATCGCGCAGTAGCGCGTCCAACCAGTCGATCAACCGATCATCTTGTTGCAGAGGTTCCAGATTGTCGAGAACGAGCAGGAGCTGACGCCGGCGCAGATAGGCAGCGACCTCACGACCCGGCGTATTGCGTCCGGACAACGTCAAGCTCAGGGCATCGGCAACGGCAGTCGGCACAAAATCGGCCGAATCGACACCGGCCAGCGACACAAAAAAAACACCGTCCAGAAACGGCCCCAAATAATCGGCAGCGGCGCGTTGTGCCGCTTGCAGCGCCAACCGGGTTTTGCCGATGCCCCCCGGCCCGATCACAGTGATCAGGCGACAGTCGGTATGGGCCAGCAGAGCAGTCAACTGGGCCAACTCTTCGTTGCGACCCACAAAAGAAGTAGCCTGTGCCGGCAAATTGTGTGGGCGTTCGGACGCTGCATTCTCGATTTGACGACGCAATTGCTCCAGTTCAGGTGAAGGAGCGATCCCCAATTCGTCATCCAGAACGCGCTGCACCATGTCGAAATGACGCAAAGCTGCGGTGCGCTGTCCCTGCCACGCCAACAGACGCATCAATTGTGCGTGGACATCTTCTTCCCACGGCTCCATCTCTGCCAGGCTGCGCGCAAACGGCATAGCAGCATCGTATTCGCCGCGTGCCGTGTGGTAATCGGCCACAAAATGCAGCGCCTCAACCGCTTTTTGACGCAAATTCTCGCGCATGACGGCGGACCAATCATCAAAAGCCGGCGCATCGGCGACATATAAATGGGCCAGGAAATCGCCACGATAGTAAGTGAGCGCTTGCCTGGTGATGGCGACGCAGTGTGCGCACGATGCTTTATCCTGATGAGGGTGCTGGTCGGTTTCGCGGAGTAAATTTTCAAACGCAACAGTGTCAACGGCAACTCCGGGCATGAGTTGAACCGCCTGCCGGGTGATGTCCAGTGCGGAGCCGTTTTCGGCCGAATCGGTCACTTTGCGCACGTTGGAGAGAACATTGCGCAAGTTCGTCCTGGCCGACGCGTCGTCCTGTTCGCCCCAAAGCAGCGTAGCCAAGGCATCACGAGCGTGAGCCTGATCGGGTGCGGCAGCGACATACGCCAGCAGCGCCCGCGCTTTGTCGGAGCGGAATGCTGTTGCTTCCAACCCGTCGACGATGGCTTGAAAAGGGCCGAAAAGGGTGATTGTGATCGTCACGATAGGCTGATAGTCCGGATTTGGAAGTCAAACTTCTATCGTGACATTCTAGCACATTTCAATGTGCGGGCGCGTAGTTGGCGTGGGGAAGATGCCGGTCAACGGCTACGGCAATTCGGCCGATTTCAGCCACAAACCGATCCATCTCATCGGCCGATATTGCCTGCTCCGCATCCGACAACGCGGTTGGCGGGTCGGGATGAAATTCGACAATCAAACCATCTGCTCCGGCAGCAATGGCCGCTTTGGCGGCGGGCAGCACCAAATCAGACCGGCCAACCGCATGGCTGGGATCGGCGATGACAGGAAAACCGGTCGTCGTCTTGAGTAGCGCAATCGCTCCGACATCGAGTACATTGCGCGTGGCATTGTCAAAGCTGCGAATGCCGCGCTCACACAGCATGATGCGCTCATTGCCACGCGAGATGATGTGGTCAGCCGCTGCCAGCCATTCAGCAACGGTCGACATAAAACCGCGCTTGAGCATAATCGGCATCCCGGTTTCGGCTGCGGCCCACAGCAGCGGATAGTGCTGCATGTTGCGGCTGCCGATCTGAATGATGTCAGCGTAGTCGGACACCAGTGGCAACTGCTCAACGCCCAACGCCTCGGTTATGACCAGCAAGCCAAACTCGTCAGCGACAGCACGCAAAATTTCCAATCCTTCCAACCCCAGACCCTGAAACGTATGCGGCGAAGTGCGCGGTTTGAATGCGCCGCCGCGCAGGACGCGTACACCAGCACGACTGACTGCGGCAGCGACAGCGCGTGTTTGCTCGTAACTCTCAACTGCACATGGTCCCAACATCAATGTCAACGCATTGTCTCCAATGCGGAGCGGATTTGACAGCACGCTGTTTGGGGCAGAATCGATCTGGATGATTGATGGCATCGGCCGAATTCCTTTTTTCACAAGTTTCAATATGTTTTGAACGAATTGTAACACGGATTGTTGCGCCCGTCACGCTTTGCCGGCACATGTTCATCCTTTCAACATCAGGATTTAACCGACCGTTAGCATAGGTAATTCATTGGCTGACACAATCCGTGCTTGTAGGTTACGCCAGGATTGAAGATAATAGGCAGGATTTGAAATAGTGCGGAGCGAAAATAATGCTTGATACGATTAAAAAAGAGTGGAAGCTGTGGTACCCCAATCTCAAAGTTGGCGGAAAGGTGCTGTTTTGGGGAGCAGTCGTGGCACTGATTCTGCTGCTACTGCAATTTACCAACTGGCTTTCCGGCTTTTTCTCCCCGGATGGAGAGACATTGGTGCCAACGCTGGGTGATCTCATTGGTTTTTGGGCGCTGTTGATCAATACGATTTTGATCGGCCTTGTCGTGTTTGTCGTGGCGCAGTTTTTGCTCTTGCGCTCGATGCGGCAAGAGCAACTCGAGGAGCACCGGCAGATGATTACGCGGGGACGCAAAGGGGGTAATCCGTTGGAAGCAATGAGTGGTGTGCGCAATCGCGGCATGAGGCCCGGACGCGCCCCACAGATGCAGCAGCGGGTGGCGTACAATGTTTCGGCCGATAAGATCAATCAGCAGTTTCGGCCGAAATTACTTGCCCGTCCCACCAAAGTCGTCGCATGGAAAGACATCACCGAGCCGGGTGTCTACGCACTGGTAGCACAACCCAAAGATAAAATTGAAATCATAGACGCAACGGAAGTGACTGGTGGCTTTTATGTCGGCCGATGGTACAAAGGGCGCTTTTTCCGCTCACGCCAGCTTGCCATGCACAAGAAAACCAATACGCCACTACAATTCTCATCCGTGCGCAGTACCAAAAAATATCTGCGCAGCACGATTCCAGACGACTCCACTGAATCAGACTAAATCAGCAGGTTGACGCGAAATCCGGCGTCAGTCGGATGCGGGGAGTGCCTGACGTACTGCCTGGCTGACCAGATCGCGTATGGCATCGGTATCGGTCATGCCGCGCCGCATCAGCATGGGAGGATGTTCGCCGGCGACGTGACAAACACCGCACGTTTCGCAGAAATCCAGCGATTCGCCGGGTCGAGCCAATCCCAGACGCCGGCGTTGTGCAAGTAGTTTGCGGATCTCATCGGGTGGCAGCGGATTGTGGACACCCAGTTGCGCCAGTTTCAAACCAATCTCGGCGCTGTTTTCCAGCGTTTCCAACCGAATAAACGCCTGCATCAGGTCATTGCCAACGGTCAACGAGCCGTGCCTCGCCAACATGACCGCGTCGTGATCACGAATCAAAGTGCGGATGGCAAATGCGTTTTCGTCACTGCTCGGCGTTGAGTAGGGAGCAGTTGGAATGAGACCGAGCAGGACGATTACTTCAGGAATCAAGCAGTCGGCGATGGGAATGCCGGCAATAGAAAGTACGATGGCATTTTTGGGGTGGGCATGGACGATGGCGCTGATGTCGGGACGTTGTCTATACGCTTCGAGGTGCATCGGCAGTTCGCTTGTCGGCCGAAAATGACGCCCTTGTCCATAGCCACCGACACGCCTCCCGTCTGCATCGACAACCAGAATGTGATCCGGCTCCAAAAACCCTTTGTGCAAGCCAGATGGCGTGATCAAAATGCGGTCAGGTGCAACGCGAATGGAGAGATTGCCTTCGACGGAACTGATGTACCCTTTTTCGTACATGATTCGGCCGATACGCACGATTTCTTCCTGCAATTGGCGTTCCGTCGGTTTCATCGGACCGCCTCCATAGCACGCCGTCGCGCCACCACCGCCAACAGTTGCTCCGGCTGATCACGATAAGTGGATCGCAACGCCGGTTTTTTTACCAGTTGCAGCAAGATTTCAGTCAGCGTCGTATTGACGGGAACCGGCACATTGTGCTCCCAACCCGCCCTGGCAATCGCACCGTTGTGATAAAGCACTTCACTCTGTCGTTTGCTCGCGCTCAAATCGATATGAAAAGATGGCATTTTGTCGCCGCGTCCACTGCCGACCATCTTGACCAATACCGGCTTGAGCATACTGCGAGGTGCATAGCGCAAACCGGCTGCAAGCTGCCGCGCCGGGGAACCGGGCAAATCGACGACGTTAATTTTGAGCCGCTTCATCACTGCCAGCGTCTCGCGCAGCATAGCCGTTTCCATATCAAACAGTCCGTCGTGCTCGTATATCCGGGCCGGATGCCAGCCGAGAATCGCCGCTGAGGCGTTGCCAATGATGTTGAGCAGTGCTTTCGACCATTTCATGCTGCGGTGGTCGGCGCATTGAACCATCTTGAGCTGTGTTTCATGCAGCAAGTCAAACCATGTTTTGATCGATTGTCCGCGCTGGGTTGGTGCTATTCCTAGCCCACGACCGCTCTTTTCAACGACAATGACGCCATCTTCGTTGCGACGCACCGGCGTGGTCAGCGAACCGGCAATCAATTCGGCCGGCATGAGCTGTTCACGGACGCGTTCCTCGATGCCGATGCCGTTTTGCAAGGTGAGCAAGGGCGGCGTGACGGCGCTGACGGCTTGCATCTCAACCAGTGCAGCTTTGAGATCGTATGATTTCATGCCGAGGGCAATGAGATCAAAACGGGTTCCTGTGGCAACGGCAGCACGCAGCGAAGGTGACGCGTAAGGGTAAACGGTGAATGGTTTACCTTTGGCTTCGATGATGGTAAGGCCGCGTTTGGCAATTATTTCGGCCGAATCAGGTCGCATCACCAGCGTCACACTGTGCCCGGCACGCGCCATGTGACCGCCAACATAACTCCCTACCGCACCCGCGCCAAAGACGAGAATGTTCATGGATTAGCCGGCCCGCTGCCGAGGCGGGAAATGAGGAACTGCGGACGACCGCGCACGAAATCGGCGATATGGGTGACGCGTTTGCCTGCCAGTTGAACTTCATGTAGCAGCAACACACCGGAACCGGTTGCAACTGCGACAGCATCCCCCATGGTCACGACGGTACCCGGCAATTGTTGCACATAGAAAAATGCATCGCTCTTTTCGGCCGATAAAATCTTGAGTTGCTTACCTTCCCAGGTGGTAAACGCACCCGGCCAGGGCGTCATGGCGCGAATATGCCGGTCAAGTTGTTCGGCCGATTGCGACCAATCCAGCGCCCCGTCCTCCTTCTTAATCATCGGCGCATAGGTGGAAGCAGTGTCATCTTGTGCTTCAGCCCTAATTTCACCGGCCATGATCATGTCCAGATAACGACGAATCATGCTGCCGCCCAGGTCAGCCAGCCTGTCGTGCAAGCTCACCGCTGTTTCATCCGGCGCGAGTGGCAGCGCTTCCATGACATAGACCGGGCCTGTATCGAGGCCGGGATCCATGTGCATCAGGCTGATACCGGTTTCCGCATCTCCGGCGAGAATGGCGTGCTGAATCGGAGCGGCGCCACGCCAGCGAGGCAGCAGCGATGCGTGTACATTGAGGCAGCCGTGAGGCGGCAAATCGAGGATGTGCGGGCGCAAAATCTGGCCAAAGGCGGCGACGACGATGAGGTCGGGCTGCCAGTCCTGCAGCGGTGCCGCACTCTCCGGTTTGCGCAGCGATTTGGGCTGGAAAACGGGGATGCCGGCAGCCTCTGCGGCAACTTTGACTGGAGAGTGGCGCAATTGCTGACCGCGTCCCGCCGGTTTGTCGGGCTGGGTAACGACGCCGACGACAATTTGCGTCTCGATCAGAGCCTGAAGGACGGGCACGGCGAATTCGGGCGTACCCATAAAGACGATGCGTTTCATGCGGCGCATTCTAGCCGGGCGCTGATCAATTTGCAACCAGAATGACAGTTGTCCCGTATTGAAAGGTGTAAAATAGGTGCGGCACGGGTGTCTTTGGATTCGGCCGAACAAAAACCGACCAAGATCCCTGTTTGCACAAACAAGATATACTACTTTGTATTGGCGCAGTTGGATGACCAACAAACACAACGGAGGTTGACAAATGGATTATGTAAAAGCGTTCACGTTTATTCGTGATGACAAAAACTGGATCGGCAAGCTGCTCATTGGCGGCGTTATGATACTGTTGGGATTTCTGATCATCCCGACATTTTTCCTCTACGGTTACGGCATCGCGATCACGCGCAACATCATGCATGGCCAGGATGAACCGATGCCGGAATGGAACGATTGGGGTCATCTACTAACCGATGGCGTACTGATTTGGCTGATTCAGCTGATTTGGGCAATCCCATTTGTCATCGTCGGGTCATTGACGATGGTACCGGTTATTGGTACTGCAATTGCTGCAGACAACAGCGTAAACGATTTAAGCGGCCTCGTCGCCGGCGCGTCGCTGTTGAGCCTTTGCCTGATGTTTGCCCTGGCAATTTTGGCGTTGCTGCTCATTCCACCGGCAACGATTTTGTTTGCCCGTGACCGGACATTTGGTGCGGCGTTCAATATTCAGGAGATCATCACCATTATTCGTGAACATTGGCAACAAATCATCGGCTCAATGATCGCGTTAATCCTGGCAGCACTGGTGTTTAGCGTCATTTTTGGCCTGACATTGATTACGATTTGTATTCCAATTATTCTGGCGTTCGTCGGTCCGGTGTGGCTCCAGTTTGGTCAGTCACATTTGTACGGCCAGATTGGTGCGCTGTATGAAGGCAGTGCTTACGCCGGCAAGTTCGATGAGTAAATTGTAAGTCAGGACTCTATTCGGCCGATTACTTGACAATCCACAAGATGAAAAAACGCCGCACTGTTTGATAAGTGCGGCGTTTTCGTTGCTGCGCAGAATTTCGATCCGCAAATTGACATCAGGGGGATGGTGTCACGCGATGCCATTGCGGCACGCTGATCGGCGTCAGTTCAAGCCCTTGCAAACGCGGACTCATCAACACAGCATCCAGACCGTGCACCAGCATAATACGCGGCGCAGCATCGACCAACTGCTGTTCGATGTCGGCGTAAAGCGCCATCCGCATCGCAGGGTCCGGTTCAACACGAGCGGCTTCGAGTGCGGCATCGATTTCGGGATCGCTAAAACCGGTATTGTTGGACGGCGCATCGCTGTGGAACAGCACGTCGAGGAAATTCTCCGGATCGGCGTAGTCGGCACACCAGCCGGATGTAAAGAAATGGCCGATATTGCCTGCATACAATTCGTCGAGGTAGGCATACGGGTCGATCAGTTCGACGGTGATGTCTGCACCGAGCGTTTCTTCCCACATGCTGATAACGGCCGACTCAATCGCGCCGGCCGTATCGTAACCGGCTGAACTCCAGACAAGCGGCGGTAATTGCTCGTAACCCGCTTCGCGCAGCAAGGCGCGGGCGCGTTCGGGATCATATTCATAACCATCAATGTCACCGTAGCCGGGCATCCCCGGCGGCAGAATGCCGTCAGCGACAAGGGCGTTGTTCTTATACAGCCCTTCGACCAGCCGCTCGCGATCCACAGCATAGCTCAACGCCTGGCGCACGCGCACATCGTCGAGCGGCGGCAAGCTGGTGTTGAGTCCGATGTAAGTGGTGCAGAAGGATGGAATGGTGTGCAAATCGGCCGATAACGGTTCGTTCGGATCGCGCACCCGCTCCAAATCACTGCCGCCGATACCCACCAGATCGATTTCACCCCGTTCATACATCGACAACGGCAGTCCGGCACCCAGTAAATAGACGACGTGTTCCACCGCTACCGGTTGACGATAATACACATCGCTGCGTTCCAGCAGCAAAACCGTATCATCTTCCCAACGAATCAATCGGAATGGGCCGGTTCCGTTGGGGCTGTGTTCCCAATCGGGATCGGTAACGTTGTTGCGGTCAACGAGATAAGCGGTAGGAAAAGTCAATTTTGCCAGAAAATACGGTTTGGGCGCGTCGATGGTCACTTCCAGCGTTTTGTCGTTGAGGGCACGGACACCTGACAGGGAGTCGGCCATCCCGTCTGCCAACGCTTTGGCACCGACGATGTCGCCGAGATAGGTCAACGCCGTATCGGAGCCTGTTTCCGGATTTAGCGCCCGTTCCCACGAGAAAATCACATCATCGGCCGAAACCGGGCGTCCGTCATGGAAACGTGCGTCGGGATGCAGCGCAAACGTGTAAACCGTACCGTCATCGCTGACCGTCCAACCCGCCGCCAATTCCGGCTGCACTTGCAAATCCGTATCGAGCGTTACCAGACCGGAGAAAATGTGACCGATAGGGCCGCCCGCCCCGCTGTGGGTCGTAGCCGGATCGAGACCATTAGGTTGTCCGCTAGCAAGGACAACAGATTTGTCGCGATTGACGCCATACGGCCCGCTGTTACCGGACAATTCGCCGCAACCGACCAACACTATCAACACCACGACGATCAGGGTAGCCAGCCGTCTACTGTTCATTGGCACGCTCCTGTTTGCGCCGGGCATGGCGCAGCGCGAGCCATAGCGCCGCAACCAGCAATAATAGCATGACGCCGCAACAGACGAGCAGTGTCAGTTGCGCTAATGGCCTGTACAGGTCGCCAAGGCCATCTCCGGTCGACTGAATCGGAGCTATCTCATATGTGGGGTAAACCGAAGGCGTTGGTACGGATTGGGCAGCAGAGATGGGCGGAATGGTGGGAATGGCTATCGCTGCAACGGGTGTCGGTGTCGGCGGAATGGTGCGTGGTGCAGCGCCGATAGCGCTGCGCCATTCCGTTTCCAAACCATCGATATTGAAGCCGTAGACGGCGGTGAGGGCGTCGTCGTAACTCTCGCCAGTCGCCAAGGTGGCGATTAAGGTTGCCAATTGTGCCTGACCGTAGGTGTCAAGCAAATAATCGACAACGCTGTAGCTCTGACTGTAGGCTGCGCCGGCTGCCCCACCATGCGCCGGAAATGAGCCGTTTAAGCTGCGAAGTGGGGTAAACGAGTCATTTTCGAGAGCATTTTGTAGCTCCAGTGTCGTTTCTTCATCCGGTTCGCCTTCTGCATATGACGCCAGCCCTTCTTCGAGCCAGGTAGGGCGACTGCCGCCGACACAACTTCGGCCGAATTGTCCTGTAACCAAATGCGCCAGCTCGTGCGCGACGGTGCGCACGCCCCAATCCTGGGCGATGTTGGGCGGCACACCGATCAAAATCGTGTTGTACTCGCTGAACGCGACGCCGCCGGCCCAATCCTGAATGTAAAGAACGGCGTTGCGCATGTCGCCGCTGTCACCATAAATCCACAAATCGACGTCGTCTTGCAGCGTGATACCCATCTCGTTTTCGAGCCGTGCCTGGGCAGCGACGGCGGCGTCGAGCAGCAACGGGCCAACGTCATCGCCGCGATACCAGTGCAAGTCGATACTTTCGGCCGAAACTGTTTGCCATTCAAAGCGGTCGTCAGTCAACGTCACCGTCTGCCGTGGCGTGGTCATCGTGTTGCCGTCGACATCGGTCAGCGTCCACTCCCACCACACATCTGTACCCGGTGGCGGATTGCCGGAGCGAATCATGACCCATTGCCAGGCAAGTGTGTTCGTGACCGGATCGACGGCCACGGGGATTTGTGATTGCAATTCGACACAACTGAATTTATCAACGCCAAATGACAATTCGGCATCGGCGGGGGGCACTTCACCCTCATAAGTCAGTGAAAACGTGACTGCATTGGGGAAATCGACGAGGGCATCGTTGTCGGTGATGGTGATGCCCGGTGTTTGTGCGCCGGCGACAACTGCTGCCAGGCATGTGATGAAAGTGGCCAGCAAGCCGGCAACGGTTCGTTTCATTTTGTGTCGCTCCACAGGCAGGTGATATCGTCCCATCCATACAAAAGTTCAGTGGTCATGTAGCCATCCCAGTCGAGCGGCTTTTCGCCAATGTGCCGCGCTCCGAGATGCTCATAAAATGCGCGATTGGGATTGTCGATCTGCACACCGACGAGTATAGCGTGAACACCTTGCTTGTGTAAGATGCGGGCAGCATGGGTCACGAGTTTTCGGCCGATGCCCTTTCTCTGCCAGGGTGTAGCGACCATGAGCACGTTAAGTTCACGCGGGTAATCGTCGCGTCCAGTCACCCCGCCGGCCAACGCATAGCCGAGAATCTCGTCATTCTCAGAAACAGCTACGTGGAGTATCTGGCGGGCACTGAGACCGTTTTTGAGAGTACGGTGCCAGTTGCGTTCGCTTGTTTCGATAGAAAAGTCGAGACATTTCTCAGGAACCAGTCCATGAAAGGTGGCGCGGTTGGTTTCGACAAGAATACGCGCTAAATCGGGCGCGTCATCCAGTTCGGCAGGACGTATCGCTACTGGTTCAGACATCTTTCGGTGTTCCTGTCATCGTTCAAGGCCATTTGACGGTTCGGCCGAAATGCCACACTCTATAACCGTACGCGAATGCGCAAAGGATAGTTGCTCTTGTTTGGCGACTTTGCGCGAGAAACTTCGGCCGATAACCACCTCAAAGGTTCGCGTATTGACTAGATTGACGCAGTTCGGCCGAAATCTGCTTGATCAACGCCCACGCCTGCAAGACATGGCGTCGCTTCGTTTTGGCCTGGCCAATCGACATGCGCAAAACCAGCTGATCAGCGAGCCTTGTGTGCGTCAGATACAGTGCACCGGTCGCGTTGAGCCGCTCCAACAGCGCCTGATTGACAGCGTCACCACCTACATGTCGAAAACAAACCAGATTCAGTGGTGCAGTGACCACCAGTTCGAAATTTGAATCGGCCGCAACCCATGCTGCAAATTCCTGCGCCAGGGCGACATGTTGGCGAATGTGATGCTGCAAGCCTGCCACGCCATAATGACGAATCACGAACCACAGCTTGAGCGCACGAAAGCGCCGTCCGAGTGGGATTTGCCAATCGCGATAATCAATAACTGCGCCGGATTCGGTGGCGGCATTGCGCAAATATTCGGGCGAAATCGAGAGCGCGTTGATCAGCGCGGCGCGATCAGCGACGAAAAAAGCGTTACAGTCGAAGTTGGTAAACAGCCATTTGTGCGGGTTAAAGGTGTAGCTGTCAGCCAACTCAACACCGTCATGCATGGCGCGGAATTCAGGACAAATGGCGGCGGAACCGTGCATCGCCGCATCAACATGGAACCAAAGATCGTGTGCGCGGCAGATTTCGCCCATCGGCCGGATGGGATCGAGCGCGCCGGACGATGTTGTACCCACATTAGCCATCACGAAAAACGGCGTCAATCCCGCCGCTTTGTCGCGTGCAATGCGTGCAGCCAGCGCATCGGGACGCAGGGCAAATTGATCGTCCACAGCGACGAGATGTAGGTTATTGCGGCCGATGCCCGCAACCATCATCGCTTTTGCCAGTGAGGAGTGCGCCTGCGATGATGCATACGCTACCAAACCGCTTTCCAGGCCCTGATCGCGCGTGCGAAACCGGGTAGCGCGTTCGCGGGCTGCGATCAAGGCGCACAATGTCGCACTCGATGCACTGTCTTGAATCACGCCCCCGCCCGCTGTGCTCGACAAAAACTGCTGCGGCAGACCCAGCATCGCGACCAACCAATCCATCATGTGCGTCTCCAGTTCGGTACACGCCGGACTGGTCGCCCAAATCATGCCCTGTACACCCAGACCGGAGGAGAGCAAATCGCCCAGTATACCGGGGCCGGACACATTCGCCGGAAAAAACGCAAAGAAATCGGGAGATTGCCAGTGGGTGACACCCGGCAAAATGATGCGCTCGACGTCGGCCATGACTACATCAAACGATTCACCTTGCTGTGGTGGTGTTGCCGGCAATTGGGTGCGCACATCTCCCGGCGCAACCTGTGACAACACCGGATAATCTTCAATGCGCTCATGGTAATCGATGATCCAGTCGATCATGGCATAGCCAGCGCGGCGCAGTTCTTCGGCCGACATGTGAAAATTCTGTTCCTGAGCCATTGTGCGTTACTCAGCTGGTGCGATAGCGACGAGTGGCGTGTAAGCAGTCAGGGCATCGGCCGAATTGGGATTACCCAATGTCGCTGTCGCACAAATAGACCCTTCGACCCCTGCCGGTATTTGGACAAATCCTTCCCAATTGCCGCTGCCGACCATGTTAAACCCAATCGTGGCCAGCACTGTAGCACAATCCTCCGAGCCAATGGCCAATGTCACCGGCGCCGTTTCGCCAACAAATTTGGCCACGCCGGAGAAGCGCACCGGTTTATTGGCAACAGCCGGATAGTCTATCGTCGGTGACTGCATAGCAATATACGTTGCCGCTGCCAAGTCGGGCACATTTGTAATAAGAACGTCCGTATCGGCCGATACTGATCCGGAGTCGTCAACCACTTCTCCCTGCAGGCGCAACGGCCCAACAAGCTGCGCCGGTGCCGCAAGCACAGCAGACCAGGCACCATTTTCCGGATTCGTCGTCGTTTCTGCCAGGACGCCAACACCGATTTGAATCAGTGTGACGCGTACCGGCGAATCACTGCCGGCTGTACCACGCACAGTAAACTCATCACCCGCCTGCACCTCGGCACCTTCAACCGGTTCAACAATAGCAATGTCCCGGGCGACATTTCCTTCGTCTGTTTGATCTGGCGGCAGTGATGCTTCTGTGACAGGTGTTGTTAGTTCGGCCGATGGTAACGGCGGCACGGCAAGTGTGACTACCGGGCTTGTTCCCTGTACAGCGGCGGCCACAGTGGTGGTCGGAATGGTTTGTGTCTCTGTCGTCCCCGCATCTGACCGGCAGCCACTCAGGCCTAGTGCCATAATTAGCAAGAACAACAGAGTAAAATGAACAAAACGCATGATTTCTCCCTGCGCACCATCTATCAGCAAAAGTTGGAATCTGCTTAAGTCAATTATACGGCGCTTTGCTTTTTGGTGTGAATCGGGTTAAATACCGCGCTAATCTGGAAAGTCCCAAATCAACGGCAATTTATGGCTCAACTCATCATTTGGTACGGCAATATCGGATTTCCACGCGGCACAACGGCGGCGTTACTCGCAGCGCTCGTGGCGTTGGGAATCGCTGCATTGAACGATTGGCGGATTGTATTGCCACTGCTATTGGCTGCATATTTTCTTACCAGTATGTTGCTGCTCGGTGTCGCCGACCCACGTATTGCTCTGGTACTCTTCATTGTCGGCGTGTTCGTCTGCCTGATTCTGTTGATTACGGAACTGCAACTACACTCCTTGCGCAATGACGCGCATGACTTGACCGTACAAATTTTTAGCAAACCAGCTACAAACCGCAGTCAAATGAGTTTGCGGTTGATCCGATACGGTGTTCTTATCTTGCTCTTTGCTGCAGGCTGGTTCGCCGGGCAACTGTTGCCCGTTCCCGACTTGCCTCCTTATATGAGTGCACCGATTTATACAATGGCCTTACTGGGTATCGTCGCCGTTGTCAGTACGCAAGACGCGTTTAAGGTGGGTTGCGGCATCGTTCTGGTTCTACTGGGATTGGGGCTGTTTGTCACGGCTTTTGATCAAACGTTTTTTGTCATGCTGTCGCTGTCGGGACTGCATTTACTGGTGGCGGTGGTGACGGCATTCATGATGATGCGACAGGCAAACAAGGAGTTTGTTCCGGCTCGATAAGACTGGTGGAAAAATTTCGGCCGAAACCATCACTTTCTACCTATCATTTCCCAAAATCCGACCCTCCTGACGACACAAAAACCACTCATTTGAAAAGATTGTGATATTTCGTACAATTGATAGGCGAGCAGCGTAAGCCCTACGCTGCTTTTGTTTGCATGGCCCGTCCGACAAAAACATGACCGGCGTCAAATCGCAGCATTGGGACGCCCAAGAGTAAAGGTCGGTAGCGCAGTTATCGAAGTCATCGAACTGGGCAATGATGGCTCTTTTGTGCTGTGCATCTGTCAGGTCAGCCCCAAAACCTGACACCCAATGACCGATGTGTTGGAAGTAACTGTTTGGAAAACTTATGAACTCCTATAGACGATCGCATTTACGACAACTTGAATCTGAAGCAATTTACATCATGCGCGAGGTGGCCGCCCAGTTTGAGCGTCCCGTGTTGCTCTTTTCCGGCGGCAAAGATTCCATCGTCATGGTACATCTGGCGCAGAAGGCATTTTACCCTGCCCGTATCCCGTTCCCATTATTACATGTCGATACAGGGCATAACTTCCCTGAAACGATTGCATTCCGCGATCGCTACATGGAAGAAGTCGGCGCGCGCCTGATTGTGCGCTATGTGCAGGATTCGATTGATCAGGGGCGCGTGCAGGAAGAAACCGGCCCTTATGCCAGTCGCAATGCATTGCAGACAGTGACGCTTCTCGATGCGTTGAAGGAGTTTAAGTTCGAAGCAGCGATTGGCGGCGCGCGGCGCGATGAAGAAAAAGCCCGTGCCAAGGAGCGTTTTTTCTCGCACCGCGATCGCTTTGGGCAGTGGGATCCGAAAAATCAGCGTCCAGAACTGTGGAACTTGTTCAATGGCCGCAAACACGACGGTGAAGGATTCCGCATTTTCCCGTTGAGCAACTGGACCGAATTGGATGTATGGCAATATGTCAAACTGGAAAATATTACACTGCCCAACCTGTATTTCTCGCACCGACGTGATGTGTTTGAGCGCGACGGGGTGTTGCTGGCAGTGTCTGAGGTGACTTTCCCGCAGTTCGGTGAACCGATAGAAAATCGGGTGGTGCGCTTCCGCACAATCGGCGACATGACGTGTACAGGCGCGGTTGAATCCCCGGCCGCCAATTTGGACAGCATCATTGCTGAAGTGTCATCGGCACGCGTGACGGAACGCGGGGCGCGGACGGATGACAAGCGGTCAGAAGCGGCGATGGAAGACCGCAAGAAACAAGGTTACTTTTAGTCAAAAAAGGGACAGAGCAAGGTGTGTTGCCTTGTTTTCTCTGTGCTCTTTGTGTGAATAAGCAGGCGTTTATATGAGTGTACAACTACGAGAAATGAATGAGCCGGTGGTGGAAACGACGCCGGAAAGTCTGGAATCAATTGATCTGCTGCGTTTTACGACAGCCGGCAGTGTGGACGACGGCAAGAGTACCTTGATCGGTCGCTTGCTGTACGACACGAAATCGATATTTGAAGATCAGTACGCTGCGATTGAGCGCGCCAGTGAACTGCGCGGTGATGAAACTATCGATTTGGCGCTGCTCACTGACGGATTGCGTGCTGAGCGCGAACAGAAGATTACTATCGATGTGGCGTATCGTTACTTTGCTACCCCGAAGCGCAAATTCATCATTGCGGATACGCCGGGTCATATTCAATATACGCGCAATATGGTAACAGGCGCTTCTTCGGCCGAAGCGGCTATTGTCCTGATCGATGCGCGCAAAGGGGTGTTGACTCAATCAAAGCGACACGGATTCCTGGCGTCGCTGCTGCAAATCCCGCACATTCTCGTCGCGATCAACAAGATGGACCTCGTCGATTTTGATGAAGATGTCTACGAACGCATTGTCGAGGATTACACAGAGTTTGCAGCTAAATTGTCCGTACACGCCATCGATTACATTCCCCTTTCAGCTTTGAAAGGCGACAATGTGGTCGAAAAAAGTAGCAACATGCCATGGTACGACGGGCAGACGCTGCTCCACTATCTGGAAAACGTGAATGTAGGCGCTAATCGCAATATGGTTGACTTTCGTTTTCCGGTACAGTATGTCGTTCGGCCGAATCAGGATTTTCGCGGTTTCGCCGGGCAAGTCGCCAGTGGCCGCATCGTACCGGGTGAAGAAGTCGTCGTCCTGCCATCCGGCAAGCGCACACGCGTCAAGGCACTGCACTTCTTTAAGGAAGAGATCGCCGAAGCAGTAAGCGGTGATGCGGCGATCATGACGCTGGAAGACGAGATCGACATCAGTCGCGGTGACATGATTGTGCGCACGCACAATCTGCCGCAAAAGAGCGACAAAGTCGATGCCATTGTGTGCTGGATGAGCGAAACACCGTTGAATCCCGACGGTAATTATTGGGTGCAACACACGACGCGGCGGGTGCAGGGATACATTTCGGAGCTGAATTACAAAATCGATGTGGATACGATGCATCGCGAAGCGGCTGAAACGCTGCAACTGAACGAAATCGGCCGAATTCAGCTCACCACTGCCCGCCCGCTGTTCTATGATCGTTACCAACTCAACCGCGCCACCGGCTCATTTATCCTGATTGACCCCTACAGCAACAATACCGTCGCCGCCGGCATCATTCGCGGCAAATCACGACGGGTTGCCGATCTGGTCACGGGTGAAATTGACAGCACCGAGATCGGTATCGCCGAAAGCGACGGCGACACACAGCGTTCGACCAATGTCGTTTGGGAACAGGGTGATGTGACGCGTCACATGCGAGAAGAACGCAATGGGCACAAAGCGGCTGTGCTGTGGTTGACGGGTCTTTCCGGCTCCGGCAAATCAACCGTTGCCAGGTTGGTCGAACGCCGTCTGTTTGACCTGGGTTTTCAGGCGCAATTGCTCGATGGTGACAATTTGCGTCACGGGTTGAACGGCGATTTGGGCTTTTCGGCCGAAGCACGTCAGGAAAACATCCGCCGTACGGCCGAAGTCGCCAAATTGAGCTTCACTCATGGTAATATTGTGCTATGCAGCTTCATTTCGCCGTTCCAGCGCGATCGCGATTTTGCGCGGTCGTTGCTGCCGCCGAATCGCTTTGTCGAAATATTCGTGCAGTGCGATTTGGAAGTGTGTAAACGGCGCGATCCCAAGGGCTTGTACGAGCGGGCGCTGCGTGGCGAGATCAAGGAATTTACCGGTGTTTCGTCGCCCTATGAAGCGCCACAACATCCCGAGTTGAGGATCGATTCGGCACACAACACGCCGGAAGTCAATGCGCAATTGATCGTGGATTATTTGATAGCACAGGGGATCATTCCCCGCCAGACAGGATAGAAACGATGTTTAAGAAGTTATTCGGCCGAAAGAAAGAACAGCCATTTGTCACCGTCGTCTCCGGCTTGCCGCGTTCCGGCACATCGATGATGATGAAAATGCTCGAAGCAGGCGGCATTGACCCCATTCAGGACGGTATTCGCACACCCGATTCTGACAATCCCAAAGGCTATTATGAGTACGAACGCGTCAAACAACTCGACAAAGGCGATACCGCCTGGGTAGCCGACGCCCAGGGCAAATCGGTCAAAGTGATTTCGGCGCTGCTGCGCTATCTACCTGCCGACTATGAGTACCGCATCCTGTTCATGCGACGTGATTTGGATGAGATTCTGGCCTCGCAAGCAAAAATGCTGGACAACCGCCAGAAAGAATCAGGCGTCAGCGACGACGAACTCAAATCACTCTACCGCAAGCATTTGCAACAAGTCTACGGTTGGGTCAACCAACAACCCAACGTGACCTTACTCGACGTCAATTACAACGATTTGCTGAGCAATGTCATGGGGCAGTTGCCTCAGATTGTCCAATTCCTGGGCAGCACACTCGACACAGAAGCGATGGCAAATGTCGTCGATCCCAACTTATACCGCAATCGCGCCACCTAATACACCCATTTTCGGGTGAGAATTCAAGACGCACAGTTATCTGATGATGCATTCAGTGTGACTGAGCGTCTTTTTTTACTTCTGGGCAAACTGTGACCGAGTCCCAGCGGTCTGCGCAAAAAGATCGTAAATTTGGTTGAAATTCACAACCGTAAGACAAGTTGTCAGAATTAGTGGCTACAATACGCAAATCATGAAGTAAAACAGGTGCGGATAGTTCCGCAAGCATATGAGTTAGCAACTGCTCTAATCTTTACATATCTATTTGTTCCGCACGGCGGTTGTTGTGAGCCACACTTCTGCCGCATTGCAAAACGCAGTATTCAATCAATACAGTCTACTAGCGAGGCCAAACAGTCCTCGGCATTGCATTGTCCCTGCTTGCTTGTTAAGATTGAATAGTCGTGGTGCAGTATATGACCAGTTCGGAACACGGTGTTTTCAAATGAGTATCCCATGGTACACCTTGCGTGTAAAACCACATAAAGAGCGCATTGTTTACAGACAATTGCTGACACATCCTGTCGAACCTTTTTTACCGATGGTTCGCGTCCATCCCAAGAATCCACGTGCGGCTAAACAACGCGCATATTTCCCGGGTTATCTCTTCGTTCGCGCTGATCTGGCGGAGTTGGGACCCAACACTCTCAACTGGATTCCGGGAACGCATGGTCTTGTCACCTTTGGCGGTGAGCCGGCAATCGTACCGCAGCATCTGATAACCGAACTGCGGTACCGGGTTGACTCGATCAATGCAGCCGGTGGGTTGATATTTGATCGCCTGGAAAAAGGTGACAAAGTACGCATTGTCAATGGTCTGTTTGCAGGATATGAAGCATTGTTTGACATGCAACTTCCTGGCAACGACCGTGTACAAGTGTTGCTGGCGTTTCTGAGCCAATATCCCCAACCGGTGAAGCTCATGGCAGCCGACATTGAGCGTATTTGATCGCAACATTGACGCAATCCTCGGAGCACGACAATTGAATCAACACAGTGGCGAGTGGTGCAGTTGCTTGCCAGCCCATCAAGATCACAGAACTTGTGGGTATTGCTGATGATTTCTACCAAACTATTTTGCTCCATTGTCGGAAGGGCGGAGCCTGGAAGCTGAATTGCTATGTTAAAAAACAAGTTGATTGACAAGTTTGCAGACCGGTCGGCCAGAGTTGGTGTTGTCGGGATGGGTTATGTCGGTTTGCCGTTGGCCGTGGCATTTGCTGAAGTCGGTTTCGAAGTGGTTGGCGTTGATGTCGATGAGCGGAAGGTAGCCTGTCTACGGCGTGGCGAAAGCTATATAGAGGATGTGCCATCGGCTGTGCTGGCACCATTGGTCGCGTCGGGGCATTTGCGTGCTTCGGCCGATTATGGCGCCCTGGCAGCAGTCGATGCCATTTCGATCTGTGTGCCGACGCCACTGCGCAAGACAAAAGATCCGGACATCTCATACATCATCCATGCCGCCGAAGAAATTGCACAGTTGGGCAGCGGTAAGTTGATCGTGTTGGAAAGCACAACCTATCCCGGCACCACCGACGAAGTGATTCTGCCACGTCTGACACTCAACGGCGAACAAGTGGGACGCGATTTTTTCCTGGCGTTTTCGCCGGAACGCATCGATCCGGGTCGTACGGATTACACCATGTACACGACTCCGAAGGTGATTGGCGGCACGACACCGGATTGTCTCGACGTCGCATTGGCACTCTATGGCACGGTGGTACAACATCCTGCGCCGGTATCGAGTACGGCATCGGCCGAAATGGTCAAATTGCTCGAAAACACATTCCGCGCTGTCAACATCGGCCTTGTCAATGAAGTGGCGCTGATGTGCGACAAGCTCGGTTTAGATGTGTGGGAGGTTATAGATGCAGCCGCAACGAAACCGTACGGCTTTATGAAATTCACGCCCGGCCCTGGTTTGGGCGGCCATTGCATCCCAATCGACCCCCATTATTTGAGCTGGAAGCTGAAAACACTCAACTACACCGCGCGGTTTATTGAGCTGGCGGCTGAAGTCAACGGCTATATGCCGGAATACGTGGTAGGCAAGGTCGTCGATGCGCTGAACGATGTGCGCAAGGCTGTCAATGGCAGCCGTGTGCTGATTCTGGGCGTCGCCTACAAGCCCAACGTGAGCGATGTGCGCGAAAGCCCAGCAATGGATATCATTCATCTGTTACAGGAACGCGGGGCAGAAGTAGCGTATTGCGATCCGTATGTACCGGATCTGGTGCATGAAGGCTTGGAGTTGAAGGCGACGGTATTGAGCGAAGCGATATTGGAATCGGCCGATTGTGTCGTCATCGTGACCAACCATGCAACATTTGATTGGCAAAAGGTGAGTAAACACGCTCGTTTAATCGTCGATACGCGCAATGCCTTATTAAATACGTCTCCGGCGGCAACAGTGATTCGACTCTAATTTCTCAACAGGAAAAAAGATGAGCACATCAAATACATCACAATCATGGCCTGACAGCCACCAATACTGGCGTGACAAACGCGTAATCGTCACTGGTGGAGCCGGTTTTCTGGGATCATTTGTGGTCAACAAGCTACACGAACGCGGTGCGGCTGAAGTCATTGTGCCGCGCAGCGATCAATATGATCTGGTCAAAATCGATGCTGTCAGGCAATTGCTGGCTGATACAATGCGTAGCGATGCCACCGGCGACCATCCTGTCGACGTCATCATCCATCTAGCAGCGCGTGTGGGCGGCATTGGTGCCAATCTAGCTCATCAAGCTGAATATTTCTACGAAAATCTGATGATGGGTGTGCAACTGCTGCACGAGGCATACAGAGTCGGTGTGCCCAAATTTGTCGCCATCGGTACCATTTGTGCTTATCCCAAGTACGCGCCCATCCCGTTCCGCGAAGACGATTTGTGGAACGGTTATCCGGAAGAGACCAATGCGCCTTACGGGTTATCGAAGAAAATGATGTTGGTGCAGTCGCAAGTATACCGCTCACAATACAGGTACAACTCGATTTTTCTGCTGCCGGTGAATCTGTACGGTCCAGGAGATAATTTCGATCTCGAAACATCCCATGTCATTCCGGCATTAATTCGCAAGTGTATTGAAGCGCAGGCACGCGGTGACAAGCAAATCGAGGCGTGGGGTGACGGAACACCGACGCGTGAATTTTTGTACGTGGAAGATGCTGCCGAAGGTATCCTGTTGGCAGCGGAGCGTTACAACGACAGTCAACCGGTCAATCTGGGCAGCAGCAACGAAATCAGTATCCGCGATTTGATGGAGACGATTGCTAAATTGACCGGGTTTGAGGGTGAGATTTGGTGGAATACAGATCGGCCGAATGGTCAGCCGCGCCGCAAACTGGATGTCACGCGCGCTTGGGAGTACTTTGGTTTTGAATCGCAGATGCCGTTTGAGGAAGGGTTACGCCGTACCATCGAATGGTATAGAAGCACGATGTTGGTTGACGCACGGCGTTCTAATGGCGTCAGTGCGCAGTGACCCGATGTTTGCTGCCGCTGTGGAGCGTAGTACTGTGAAAAAAGCGCTGATTACCGGAATCACTGGGCAAGACGGCTCGTATCTGGCGGAATTTCTGCTGGGAAAAGGGTATGAGGTTCACGGCTTGATTCGTCGTGCCAGTACATTTAATACGGATCGCATTGAGCATTTGTATAAAGATCCCCATGAAGCGGAAACACGTTTGTTTCTCCATTATGGCGATGTTGCCAGTTCAGGGAATTTGAGCGATTTAGTGTATGACATTCGGCCGAATGAAATCTATCATCTTGCCGCACAGAGCCATGTGCGAGTCAGCTTTGATATGCCGGAATATACAGGTGATGTGACCGGTTTGGGCACGGTGCGCTTGCTGGAAGCGATTCGCAAGAGCGGTATTAATACTCGCTTTTACCAGGCATCGTCGAGCGAGATGTTCGGCAGCACGCCACCACCGCAAAATGAAGCGACGCCATTTCAGCCCCAAAGCCCCTATGCGGCGGCCAAATTGTACGCCTATTGGCTGACGCGCACCTATCGCGAAGGGTATGGCATCCATGCCAGTAATGGCATTTTATTCAATCATGAATCCCCGCGCCGGGGCGAGACGTTTGTCACGCGCAAGATAACACGAGCAGTTGCCGCTATTGTAGCCGGAAAACAGGATACGCTCTTTCTGGGCAATCTTGATGCGAAACGGGATTGGGGGTACGCGCCGGACTTTGTTGAGGCCATGTGGTTGATGCTACAGCAAGATACGCCGGATGACTATGTGATTGGAACCGGTGAGGCGCATTCGGTACGCGAATTTTTGGATGAGGCGTTTGGCTATGTGGGGTTGGATTGGCGTACATATGTAAGGATTGATGAGCGTTATTATCGGCCGAATGAAGTCGATTACCTCTTGGCCGACCCGACCAAAGCCCGCGAGCAGTTGGGTTGGCAGCCGCGTACCGCGTTTCGTGAACTCGTTCACATTATGGTAGATGCCGATCTCGAACAAGTCGGTTTAGATGCACAGGCAGCTAGTCTTGATCGCGTCACAACGCATCACCTCACTTGAAACCCTGACCGTTAGATTCAACGAGTCAGTGTGAACACCTCGCTTTCACAATGAGCCTGCCCCAAAACCGAGTAAATCTGTTATTGAAAGTATCAGTAGCTGCTTTATTCCTGGCAGGATTATTCTATATTGTCTTTGTAGATTCCAGCCTCAATCAAAACATTGACTCGGTCCTGGCGACAAAACCAGTACTCACCCACGTGGACATTGATCAACCGACAACGTGCGCTACTCATTTCAGCCTATCAACAGCAGAAGAAAGCCAAGCGCATTGGCTCCCCGGTATGTTGTGGCATTGTGACAGCATCGATGCATTGCTCGCCGGCCCCGTTACGACAGCGAATCCCTTGTGGGCCTATTGGCAAGGTCTCGCCCACTTGCAGCGCAACAACATCTCAGAAACGATGATCCTGTGGCAGCAGATCGATTTGCCTGCAGAAACGGTATTACAACAACGTCACGATGCGTTTGCGTCCGGCAAGACACCATTGTTGCGAACGTTAGTCGACATCGCAACCCAACTGGAGCCGGTAATATTGCCCGGCATCAACCCGCTTCGTGATATTGTCGGTGCCGCGAATGATTATGAGGTGTGGGGACTCGAAGATGAGAGCATCAAACTCAAACGATATGCTGCCAGCAAATTGGATGAACACAATCCGCAACACTGGTATCTGACAATCGATGCGACTGTCAGTGCCGGTGAGCCTGAATCTGCTCTTGCGTTGCTGAATGAAGCTTTGTTGCAGTGGCCGCAGGATCATTGGTTGCATCGGCGCATGACGCTATTGTTGTTCGCGGAAAACAAGTGGGATGATGCACGTATGGCTGCTGAAACGTGGTTGACGGTGTTTCCAGATGATAGCGAAGCGTTCTATATGTTGGCCGAAAGTTATTATCGACAAGGTGACCTGGATTCGGCCGAAATCTGGTATCGCGACGCATTGTCCCATGCCGGCGACATACCCTCATCGCGACAGGAAACCATTGCCACTCGACTCGCAGAAATCGCACAATGGCGCAGCGGAGAATGACACGTGGATATATTGGCTCTGATACCCGCTCGCAGCGGCTCTAAAGGCATCCCACATAAAAATATTCGCTTGTTTGATGGAAAACCACTGCTGGCACATTCCATTGATCATGCGTTACGCTCGCAGAGAATTACGCGCGTTATCATCAGTACAGACAGCGAAGAGTATGCAGAAATCGCTCGTTCGTACGGTGCAGAGGCACCTTTCCTGAGACCAACTTCCATTTCTCAAGATCAATCGACAGATTTAGAAGTGTTTCAGCACGCGCTACAATGGTTGCGTCTCCATGAAGGGTACGAACCGGAGGTTGTGGTGCAACTACGACCCACGTATCCAATACGTGATGTGACCGACATCGACAATGTCGTCGACATTTTACTCCAACGCCCGGAAGTCGATGCAGTTCGGTCGGTGACGCCCGCACCGGAAACCCCATTCAAAATGTGGTTTATGGCAGAAGATAATAGATTGACACCGGTTGTCAATAGCGACCTCAAGGACGCATACAATATGCCGAGGCAAGCACTACCCGCCACCTATTTACAAAACGCTTGCATCGATGCAACGCGTCCGTCGGTTATCTTTGAGCAGCAGTCGATGACTGGCCACAACATAGTGGGCTATGTTATGGAGCATAACTACGATATTGACACGGAGTTGCAGTTGCAGGCAGCACAGGCGGCAGTTGCCATTGATTCGGCCGATACGCATCAATTCATTGCAGCAGCACAACGCCTGCGAGACAAGCTGGCACAGGGCCAGGACGTGATCATCTGCTGTGACATCGACGGCATCATTGCCAATCTCGTTCCCAACGGCAATTACGCATTAGCCACGCCACGAAAAGAGATGATTAGTGTCATTAATCACCTGTACGACTGTGGAGTGCGCATCGTTCTCTATACAGCGCGAGGCTCGGCGACAGGTATCGATTGGGATACGGTCACGAGAGACCAGATGCATACCTGGGGCGTATGTTTCCATGAACTGCATTTCGGAAAACCGGCAGCTGAATACTACATTGACGACAAACTGATTTCATTTGAGCAACTTAGTCAACTGGCCACCCTTTTGAATTGACATCGATGGTGATCTTTTTCGGCCAAAACCAATGACATGCTTTGCAGGAGTATCAATCATGAGTGACTTATTTCTAGATCTGTTCATTTTTGAGATGGCTAACAACCATCAGGGGAGCGTCGAACACGGCCTGAAGATTATTCGTGCCATGGGCAAAATTGTCCGCAAACACAATATCAATGCGGCTGTCAAGTTCCAGTATCGCAGCCTTGAAGACCTCATCCATCCCGATTTCATCACGCGTGATGACGTGAAGCATGTGCCTCGATTTCGCAGCACACGCCTGACAGGAAGCCAGTTCCAAGTCATGGCTAATGCTGTACGGGATGAGGGTATGCTCACCATGTGTACCCCATTTGACGAGCCATCAGTCAGCAATATCATGGATCACGGCTACGACATCGTCAAGGTGGCGAGCTGTAGTGCCACCGATTGGCCGTTGTTGGAAACGATAGCCGCGACGCGTAAGCCGATAATTTGTTCCACCGCCGGCAAGAGTATCGATGATATTGACAATGTTTACAGTTTCTTTGAACATCGGCATGTCGATTTTGCACTCATGCATTGCATAGGGTTGTATCCGACGCCTGCCGAAGAATTGCAGTTGAATTTCCTCGATCGCATGAAGCAACGTTATCGTCATGTTCCTGTCGGTTATTCCGGTCATGAAGCGCCGGACGAAACGGATGTGGTCATGATGGCGGTGGCCAAAGGAGCAGACATTCTGGAGCGTCACGTCGGTGTGCCAACCGATGAGATCACACTCAACAAATATTCGATGAATCCAGATCAAGTTGATGCATGGGTGACAGCCGCCTTGAAAGCCAAAGCAATTTGCGGGAATGGCAATCAGCCGGGCCGGTTGGGCAAGCGCATCACACAAGCGGAGCTGGATTCACTCGATTCGCTGGCGCGTGGTGTTTATGCTTCGCGTCCCATTCGAAAGGGAGAGGTGCTGACCAGGGATTCAGTGTATTTTGCGATGCCGGTTTCGGCCGAAAATCAGACTACCAGTGGTACTTATCAAAGCGCAATGATCGCGTCACGTGATTATGCTCCCCATGCGCCAATCTGCGAGCAGCGTGCATTGTCACCTGTTGCCACTGCCCGTCACATCATTCACGATGCGAAAGGTATGCTCTACGAAGCCCGCATAGAAATCGGCGACGACTTTGAAATCGAACTGTCCCACCACTACGGTCTGGAACATTTCCGGCAATACGGCGCATTGATCGTCAACTTGATCAATCGCGAATACTGCAAAAAACTGATCGTGATGTTGTCGGGACAAAAACACCCCAACCACCGGCACAAAATCAAGGAAGAGACATTCCAATTGCTGTGGGGAGATTTGACTGCTATGTTGGACGGTGAAGAAGTTCACTTAAAGCCGGGTGACAAACTATTGGTTGAACGCGGTGCATGGCACAGTTTCTCCACCGTCAATGGTGCCATATTTGAAGAAGTGTCAACGACACACATTAAAGGGGACTCGTACTACGACGATTCACGTATCGCCAGCAGCGATCCGATGGTGCGCAAAACAGTACTGGAAGATTGGTAGCGTTAAATCAGGTGACGTATAAGCAGGTGATGCAGTGGCGATAACCAATATACGCAATAATGAAACGGCTCGCAGGGCATTATCATCAGCGCGGATGTTAAAAGGTCGCGTTACCGATGTCGTCGGTGCGATGCAGTTGAAAACCGGCCGACCGCCGACGGTGATTGGCACACCACGTATGGCGCTTGAGCAATGGAAATACGTAGTGCGGAATGTACCCGAACCCCGAAAAGGTACGCTCATGTTGATCGCCACGCGTAACCGGCGGTGGGTTGAGTGGGCGACCTTTTCTGCTTGCTACCTACTGCAAATGGGTTATCGGCCGATTTTGGTCTACTCGTCTTCTGAAATAGACACGCTTTACAGTGGCGAATCGGCCGATTATCCTTTTTGGGAAGGCGTAGCTGATATTCCGTTTGTGGCGCTAGTCGACATCGATCCATTTCTTGAAACAGCGACGGCTGACCCTTACTATGCACAATATGCCAGACGTAATGCGCACATGCTGGCTGCGTACGATTTGCGTATTGAAGAGTTTGAGCCGGGCGACGCTGAAGAACCGTACAAAACAGCTGTTAACCGTGCCGAAGCGATGTTGCAGCGTCATGCGACTGCATTTGAAACATTACTCGACGCCTATCCGACTGACCGCATCATTTGCCCCAGCGGCATTATCGCCAATACACGTGCCTACTACGCAGCAGCAAGCCGCAAAGATATCACGACAGTCTACGTTGAAGGCTGGTCGATGCGTCCCGGACACAATGTCTGGAACGTCAATCGCCCTGCGCTCCACTACGATATTGAAGGTTGGCTGAAAGTACTTGGCGAATGGGATGAAACCAAAGAGCAGGAAGCGGCAGATTATATCGCTTTCCGTGAGGGCAATGAGGTGAACGGCGATGATTGGCTAGACAACTTTCACCAGGTGCAGCGCAGTACCAAAGATGCCCAACTACCGATTGCCCTAGCCGTGTTTTTCAAACGCCCAGGAAAGTTCTTTTTGCTAGGCTCCAACGTGGTCGGTGACAGCGCCACACTAGGACGCGCCACTGTTTTTCGCAGCCAACGCGACTGGATCGAGACGACTGTGGCATTTTTCAAGGGCCATCCCGAATACAATTTAGTCGTCCGCGCCCATCCAGATGAAGCTGTCAAGCAGGCCAAAGTGCGCCTGGGACAAGTGGCTGAGACTGCCGCCGAGAATGCTGACAATATTTATGTCGTTCATGGTGAAGACGATGTCAATACGTACGCATTGGTTGACCATATCGATGTCGGGTTGGCATGGGTGAGTAATATTGGCCTGGACATGGCAATTCGGGGCAAACCGGTTGTTCTGGCAGCTAATGCGCAATACAGTGGGTTGGGCGTGTGTCGTGAACCATCATCAAGAGATGACTATTTCGCAATGTTGGAATCTTTGGCGGCAAATCCCCAACCGGCTTCGGCCGAAGCAATTCGGCGCGGCAAAGCCTATCACTACATCGTCTTCAAAATGATGTCGCTGGAAGCTGACAGCCGTCGCTATGATGCAACCGATTATCGGCTCAACGACCCCAACGAACATCCGGATCGCAGACAGTTCTATCACATCCTAGCCGGGGAACTGAATGATAAAGGTTTATCCGCTTCGAAAGCCGCTCATATATCGATAAGATAAATACTCCTTTTTCTGCCAAATCCATCAGTCCAGTAAGGAAAGTAGCTTAAAGGTACTTATTTCATGTCTGAAATAGTCAGCAAGTGTGATGTATGCGGCAGTCAACATTTGAAGAAATTCGTTGACTGGAAAACCAATAATACTGTGTTGTCGTATGTGATCTGCACTTCGTGTGGATTGGTCTTTTTATCGCCAAGGCCTTCGTCACATGATCTCGAAAACTATTATTTAGCTGATTATCGTGTGGAGCAACAAGGAACGGAATTGCCAACTGACCAAAAAGTTGATTTTGAGAGACGCCGCACAATCCATTTACTTCAAGTAATCGAGTCCCATATTCCAGTCATTGATGTGCATCTTGATATTGGTTGTGCCGCTGGAGAATTGATCATAGCAGTAAAAAAACTTTATGGATGTACATCATACGGTATCGAACCAAGCATTGCCTATCGAACATATCTGGACACTGAACTCGGGATTCCAACTTTTCCTACACTACCAGACTACATTCAGAGTACTACACTGAAAAGAAAAAGTTGGATTTGGTGTCTATGATTCACGTACTGGAACATATTCCCGATCCAATATGCTATTTGACTCATTTGCGATCATCACTTTGAAAGATAACGGTTACCTTTCTCATCGAAGTACCAAATCTGTTGGTTCACACCTCCTTTGAACCCTCACATTTGTATACCAGCGAAATGCTTTGGAATTAACGTTGAAAAAATCGGGTTTGAAATTGTAAACCAGGTAATGCACGGTCATCCAAGAAGTGATCCTCGGAAACACTACATTACGGCATTGGCACAAGCAAAAACTAACCGTAGTTTGACAGGTCATGATATAGACTATTCTGTACGACCATTACAGTTACATCTACGAAGAAGAATCAATCGTTCAACATCGTACTTCGTGATTCGACACCCATGGTATGTGTTCAGAAGGACTATGAACAAGCTTCAGCACAAATAATTGTAGGTATATAATGCTGAATTGCGCGACACAATTATCTTCAAGCGAAATTCATGCCTAACAATCGAATCCCATCTTTTATCATATGCACAGTATTTTCAAGCGATTGACTTCCCAACGCACGTTTGCTCTCTTCACTGCATCATCTCTTGTAGTGAAGATGGCAACTATGTTATCTGCAATTGTCGTTCTTGGGTGGATACCACCGGTCGAAATGGGCATCTGGCAGACATTAATTCTGGTTCTCTCTTACAGCGATGTAGCGCGCCTTGGTTTGATGCGTGGCTTGAATCGAGAATTGCCGTTTTTTCTCGGCAAGGACGATAGCACGACAGCATATGGTATTGCCGGCGCAGCGCGCAGCTATGCGTTTATGATTGCTGTCATCGGTGCAATCGGTTTTTTGATTGCGACCTTTGTGCCCGGATTATCACAGAGTGAATGGCGCATCGGGCTGGTTTGCATGGGCGTCATCTGGTGGGCCTCGACATACCGTAGCTATCTCGAGGTCACATTTCGCGCTAATTCCGAGTTTCTGCAACTGTCATATGTTCAATTTGCTGAAGCAATCCTGAATGTCGTTTCATTGATTTTGGTGTTCTGGTGGGGCTATGTCGGTATGGTGGTGCGTGCTGCCCTCCTGGCAGTGATTGTTTTGTTGATGATGTACAGGATTCGGCCGATACGAAATAAGCAATCTTTCCGATGGCGCCATTTTCGACTCCTGCTGGCAACCGGTATTCCTCTCTACATAGCCGGTTATCTGACCGTGTTGGCAATGGGCTTCGATCGCGTCCTGCTGCTCAGCTACGGCACGTTGGAAACCATTGGCCTGTATGCACCCGTTGCCGCCGTGATCACGGCAATGACAACCCTACCCGCTGCCATTATCGCCTACACATCTCCCAAGATGACCTTCAAACTGGGTCAATCCGGTCATGTCCAAACTATACGCGCTGACTCTATTCGAACCGGTGTCGCCTCGGTAATTGTCAGTCTGCCCGCAGTTATTATCGGTTGGATTGTCATTCCTCCTGCATTCAATTACTTGTTTCCCGAATATTTACCTGCACTACCGGCCGTACGCATCGCCTTATTTGCCGGTATAGCATGGGCTGCCATCAACGGCATTGCCACCGCGTTTTATGTTCTGAAAACATGGCGCCACCTCTACATTTTCCGCATATTATTCGCCGTGACTAAATGGGTTTTCCCCTGGTTGTGTATCCAATTTATGGCCCCGTTGGTCGGTGTCAGCTTAGGTGGTGCGATTGCAGGGTCTATCATGTTTTTTGTAACTTTGATACTTGTATTGCATGCAACGCGTGCTGCAATACTCGACGAGCAACAGCAGGTGCAAGTTTCGGTATGAGAGTAAAAATCTACGCCGGCTTGCATGTGGTATGGGGGCGGTTGGTAACTCCCGTTACAACCTATGCCACGCGCCTGCGGCTGTGGTTGAATGGCGTGGAGGGGGCCGACGCTCTGCGCGTGCGTGGTTGGGTCAATCTCCACATTCATCATCAGGCTGCGGTGCGGATTGGACGCGATGGACGCTGGAAATCCGGCTTTGCGGATAATCCGGCCGGTGGCTACCGCAGGCTGGGAATCTGGGTCGCCCGCAACGGCCAATTGACGATTGGCAACAATGTAGGCATGAGCAATGCGACTATCATGTGCGCCGAAAGCGTCACAATTGAGGATGATGTCTTTATCGGTGGTGGGGTCAACATCTACGACACTGATTTTCATTCGATAGACCCGGAGGCGCGGCTGGCGCGGCCAGACAAAACTGTACGGACCGGTGCGATCACGATCGGCCGACGAACTTTTATTGGTGCGCATAGCATCATCCTCAAAGGGGTGACCATCGGCGAATGCGCTGTGGTCGGTGCCGGCGCTGTCGTCACTAAAGATATTCCTGATAATGAAATGGGCTGGAAATCCAGCGAGACAAATTAAAAAAGCTGAATGCAAAGCCCACCTGGAGTGTACAAATGCGTGATCAAGTGCAGTTTATTGACCCGAAAAGTCTCACAAGCCACGGCAGATTGTACCGCGCTGAACGAAATAGAATTCGCCGAGAACAGATGCTGAGATTCTTGGGGTCGTTAGCATTTGCAATCTTTTTGCTGGCTCAACTGTTTAGTCTCACCAGAACCTGGTTTGTACTGAATATCGACCCTAATCTTAACGAGTATGCCACTCTAGCATCGGCTATATCGATAATTCCATTACTAGCAGCCGCGTTATGCTACGGATCAATTGGAAAAGGACGATTTCTTGAGAGATTTGTTCCGTTTGGCAAAGCTTGGTTTATTTTGCTGTCCGTGACAACTACATTTGCATTAATCTATGGGCTTTTCTTTCAAGCCAATGAAACAAGCTCTACAATACGAGATTTCATTGCGTTTTTCATCATTGTGCTGGGTATTGTTCTTGGCTCCGAACCAACTTTTTGGAAGGATAGCTATGTTACCCTTCTCATAACATTGCTCACGGCAGTTTTCATCAATGCACTCGGTTTTAGTAATCTCGATAGTTTGATTCTTCGATATGGTTATGAAGCGCGCATTGGTGTCGAAACCACTTCATATGAGTTACAAGGAGCTCTGGGCTGGTGGGTTCTATTTGTGCTAATCGCACCATTCCGAAGTCGGAAACTAGTGGGCATCGCTGCGGTCGTGGCAGCTTTTGTGCTATTGCAGCAGCTTCTCTTTCAAAAGCGTATTGGTGTGACATACGCCTTGAGCGTGATTGGTATCTCACTTTTCTTGTTGCCCAAGCTGGCAAACAGATTCAAATTGAGGACCGTGTCTAGTTCAGTTAATACCAACAATCGGCAAGGGGGGGTAGTATTATTTTTAGCACTTATTACTGTGTCACTACTGGTCCCGGAATTGGTTCGGGGTCAAACTGACTCATTAATAAGACGCTATCTCTCACAAGATGTATCACGCGTAGAAGAAGCCATCCATATGGTTGAGGACTTCAATCCCAGCGAATATCTATTAGGGCGTGGTATGGGTGGAGCCTATACTTTCGATGAAATTCGTTTTACAGGTCTAGGCGTTTGGGATGGAAACGGAGTTTTTGTACGCCGACATCTGCATATGGGAGCTCTCATGCCATTCCTAAAAGGTGGTATGGTACTTTCTCTTGTCTATTATGTCGGCGTAACATATGTTCTATTCTCCTGGACGAAAAATAGAGATGATCCACTTAGCGTAGTATCTTACATAATCATTGCTTTAATCACCCTTAAGTCTTTGGTAGGCGGAATGTTCTTGCTTCCAGAGAGCTACGACTTAATACTGATTGGGTGTTGTTTTGGTCGGTGTTTAACGCGCCCGTATATAAAAAGTTCATCGATCAACAATTGGTTATCGTGGAAATCAAAATCTGCCAACGCATGACTATCAAGTTGGTTACCTAAAGAGAACAGGCTTTCATGAACTCCATTGCAAAGAGCCTTAGAATCTATTATCGACCGTTATTGGCGATTTTGTTCATAGGACTCATTAGTCGTCTCCTGCTAGTATATGTTAGTGGAACCGGCATCGGTTCGACCTGGCAACCACTCTCTGATTCCAAAGCATACAATGCACTTGCACTTTCAATCTTGGAGGACGGCAGATTTGAAAATTGGGAAGGCAAAGCATTTAGACCTCCTTTGTACCCGCTGTTCCTATCTTTGGCTTACCGTCTTTTCGGATCAGAGAATGCAGTTGCAGTTCGCGTTTTACAGGCTGTTCTTTCGACGGTAACTATTGTATTTGTTTTTTGGATCGGCAAAAAGATTGATAACAGGAAAGCCGGATTTCTAGCTGCGTTACTTGCAGCATGCTACCCATTCTTGATTTTTTATACTGGTGAACTTTTCACAGAGACTCTCTTTGTATTTCTTTACATGCTAGCTCTTGTTATCTTGCTGTGGAGCAAAGGGCCCCAATCCGCACTATTTGCAGGCATGTTTATAGGCATCGCTACGCTTTGTCGTCCATCAGCCTTGCTACCAGTTCCATTTATCATTTTGTGGATCGCTTTTCTGAGTACCAAGGCTCGACGCAAACTCTCCGCATTCACATACCTAATCGGTTTTATTCTTGTACTTTTACCATGGATGTATCGTAATTATCAAGTTTTCGATGGCGCTTTTGTACCGATGACGACCTATTCAGGCTTCAATTTAGCTGTGGGATACAGTAGTTTGAATGAAGGACTTAAACACCATTTAGAAGAGGCTGATGCTCTGTTGGAGTTGGTTCCAACATTAAGCCTTACTGAAGTCGAGAAAAACTCATTTTATACAAGTGAAATGTTAGACGTTTTTCTTGACAACCCAACGGAGTCGCTTTCGATAGCTTTGAATAACATTTTCCTTTATTGGAATCCATTTGTAAACAATCGAGCTGGTGTTATCACTCTTGTGGGTGCTATATCCTATATGGGCCTTCTTGTTCTTGCGCTTATGGGATTACTAAGATTGCGCCGGAATTCCAAACAGTATTTTTTGCTAGTCCTTATCTTCATTGGCACCAGCATATTACAAGCAATATTGGCACCACCTGCAATAAGATATCGTGTAACGACCGTCGACCCAATCCTGTTGGTTGTAGGTGGGTCTGGACTACATATCTTACTAATGTGGATTTCAAAGCATAATACTCGGACAACAAAATGGTTGCCCACCTGCATTTTCATGCCAAAAGAGTCGGATTCTTGAGTTTGATGTGTCAGAACAGAGATGCGGCACAATACGACGCGGTCTACTGTTTTAAATAGCTAATTATGCGCCCTACGAACCGCTGGGATCGATTTCCTCTGCTGGCAAAGCTGATTCGCCTAGTGCGAAAACTATGGGATGCATTTGACCTCTATGTTGTTTGCTTGCACCATAAAGATAAATTCTTGCGTAAACGCGGTGCCAAAATCGGAATAAACTGTGACCTGATTGCTGACGTCAGAAATTTTGGTGGTGAACCTTATCTCATCCAAATCGGTGACCGCGTCACCGTTACCCATGGTGTTCAATTCATCACACATGATGGCAGTACGCGTCTTTTCCGCGACAAAATTAGTGGCATGAACAAATTTGGTAATTTGTTTGGGCCGATTACGATTGGCACAAACTGTTTCATTGGTATGAATGCGATTCTGCTACCGGACACACATATTGGTGACAATTCTATCGTTGCTGCGGGTGCTGTTGTTAAGGGACGTTTTCCTACCGAGTCTGTTATTGCTGGAGTACCTGGACGTTCGATCATGTCACTAGACGACTATCTGCATAAAACGCAGCAGAAGATGATCCCCTTAACAGCAGTTGATCGTCGGCAACTGCGAAAAGAGCTGGAATCCTATTTTTTCGCGAATGAGTAATCGAGAAGTAAACGTTGCAGAAGTAAACATTGCAATAGTGGGGCATTTTCCATTTCCATCGGGTAGTGCCGCAGCGGCACGGATACGCAATCTTGCACTTGGCTTGTATGAAGTCGGTGCGCAAGTCTCCGTTTATTCAATGGCCCCAATGCTCGCGCATGCTAATGACACTGATGGTGAGTTAAAGTTCGTCAAGCATGAACATATGGCGCTTTTTGATCTAAAGCCCTCTGCTAAAGGCACTGTAAAACGTATCCAGAATCAGATGCGATGGCTTGCCGGTCTTTATGGTTCAGTACCATCGACATATCGTAGATTAGGCAAGCAATTCGCTCATAGCAACTTCGATATGCTGATTGGATATGGTCGCAATGCTGCCATGCTTCTACCGCTAATAAGCTTATGCAAACGCTACAACGTCATCACGGTTTTAGATGTCACTGAATTGTCTGGTCAGTTTAGCGGACGTGGCGGCAAGCTCAATCCGGTCTATTGGGATTGGATGGTAGGCGAGACATTGATGCCACAAAAGTTTGATGGCGTGATCACCATTACGCATTGTTTAGAGAAACTGTATCGCGAACAAGGTTGTGCTAATACAATTGTCATACCTTCAATCGAAGACTGGAGTGTACCAAACGAATCACGGACACGTACAGACCATCGACCGTTTCAGTTAACAACAGTGAGTAGCTTGATTCCAAGAGATGCACCTGAGCAACTAATTGGAATTGCAGAGCATTTAGCTCAACGCAAAAAGGACTTCACGCTCAACATCATCGGCCGATACGATGCGCACGCTGTCGGTGCACAATTTGCGGATAAGATCCGTCAAAACCCGTTGCTAGGGCAACATGTGATGTTACATGGTGCCGTCGATGACAAGCACTTGCAACAATTAATGCTCGAAGCTGATGGACTATTACTGACACGTCGGAATGCTGCAACCGAAGTGTGCTCTTTTCCTACCCGTCTTGTTGAATATCTCAAGAACGGCAAACCGGTTTTTGCTGCCGATGTAGGCGATATAGCCCATTATTTGCGCAACGGTGTCAACGCCTTTTTATTTCCCTCTGGTGATTCCGAAGCAGCAGCCACAATCATTGCCAACGCTATTGATAATCCTGAATTGACTGCCAGAATTGGAAGACAGGGATGGCTCTGCGGCAAAGAATGCTTTAATCGCCATAGACACGCCGAGCGCTTGTTGTCTTTTGTACAGGAATTGTACGAAGCTCAAACCACCAATCAAGTCAGCACATGAAAATATGTTTTCTGTTTGCCGGACAGGGTATTGGTGGTGCGGAGCGCTCCATGGTGCGCTTGATGGCCCAGGCTCACCCCCATCCCTTACGGTGTTCGGTCATCCTGGCCAATGGCGACAATCCCGCTTTGAGAGAAATGCTCAAACCACTGAGCATACCGGTTCGCGTTGTAGGGCCAATGCAGTTGCGCCAACTGCAACATATTATCCGTGCAGACAAGCCGGATGTTGTTTACATGTTCGGGCAGATTCGGCCGATACCTTGGGCCATAGCCGCTCGACGTGCAGGTGTCAGGGCAACGGTAGGCGCAGAACGCGGCTCCGGTACGCGGCGCATCAACCAGATTGGTCGCCGTCTCGACAAGCACTGGCTACAAGCCTACATCACAAACTCCCAGCAAACAGCAACCGTTCTTCATGAGCAAGCAAAAATTCCGCAAGACAAATTATTCGTTGCGTATAATGGCATTGAACCTGTTATCATCAACGTGACTGCCGCACACTGTCTCCCTGAAATGGGCACACCACGCATTGTCTGTGTTGCTAATATCAGACCGCTAAAAGGTCAAGCGCTGTTGCTGCAAGCGGTACAGCGGTTACGTGCGCAATTTCCAACATTAAAAGCTGTCTTGCTGGGACGCGATATGACTGATGGCGCGTTTTTTGAGGAAATGGCCCGGCGCGGTCTCGCAGACACATTTTTCTGGACAGGGTATGTTCCGGACGTACACAATTATCTGGCAACTGCCGACATCATGGCATTGCCAACCGTGTCGCGTGAAGGCATGCCCACATCAATTCTGGAAGGGATGCGTGCTGGACTCCCGGTAATTGGAACGCGCGTCGGCGGCGTCCCGGAGCTGATCGATCATGAGCGCACCGGATTGTTGGTTGCACCAGGAGATGTCGATGGACTGACTCAAGCGCTGCAACGCCTGTTGAATTCGGCCGAATTGCGGCATCAATTGGGTGAAGCAGGTCGCCAACACGTCATGCAACACCACACCATGCAAAGCATGATCGAGCAGCACCTGACAGCGTTTGAATACGCCCTACACCATTCAATTTGAGGTACGCAGTGTCACTTGCCATTCCCGTCATCTATTACCACAGCATCGGCGATCACAAACAGATACGCCCTAAATCATTCTTGACCCTGCCCCAACACATTTTTGAGAGACAAATTCACATATTGCAGGCATATGATCTGGAAACGGTGTTTCTTCAGGATGTCTACGACTATGTGGCCGGCAACCGCACACCCACCAGACCGGAAATCGCGTTGACGTTTGACGACGGTTTTCTTGACAATTGGGTCATTGTTTGGCCCCTAGCTTGCAAATACGGCTTCAAATTCACAATCTACGTCAATCCGGAATTTGTCGATCCGCGTGACATTATTCGGCCAACGCTGGAAGATGTATGGAACGGTAGCGTCCAACATGACGAATTGGAATGGTGGGGCTATTTGTCGTGGTCTGAGATGCGTGCCATGGAAGCCTCTGGGCTTGTCGACATTCAATCCCATGCCATGACGCATACATGGTACCCTACAAGCGATAAGATTGTTGACTTTCATCATCCTGGTGATTCATACCAATGGCTGATATGGAACGCGTACCCGGACACAAAACCATTTTGGCATCAATCTTTCGACGAGACTGCTGTTCCGTACGGCACACCTGTATACGCTTTCGGCAAATCAATACCGTCGCGTCGCTATCTACCCGACGACAAACTGACGCACACGTTAGTTGAGATAGTCGAAACTGCTGGGGGCCGCGCTTTTTTTGATGAACCCCAGTGGCGATCCACGCTAGTAGCAACGGCAGCGGATTTTCGTAATGAATACGGTGATACAGGTCGTTATGAAACCGACAAAGAGCGTGAGCACCGTTTATATGATGAAGTCGTCGGCAGCAAACACGCAATTGAAAATGCGCTGAATAAAGAGGTGCGTTTCATTTGTTGGCCGGGTGGTGGTGAAGATCCGCTGGCACGGCGCATTGCATTGGAAAACGGTTACCTGGCAACGACAAAAGGCACGGCACTAAATCGTCCCGGAAACGATCCCTCGCACACCTCGCGTGTCAGCAGTTGGTTTGGTAACAAGCGTTATGAAGGTGCCAAATACAGAATGTTTCGCGGTCAGATTGAACGCGCACAGGGCAAACGCACGCCTTCCGCATTGGGCACACAAGCTGTTGCCCAAACTAATCGTGTTGTCACAGCGTTCAAACGCACACTGCATAGAGGCTAAATCATGGCTACCAAAGGCCCTCTGAAGAAATTGTACGATCGTGGTCCCGTGTGGCTGCAAAATGCGATGGTATCCGGTTATGGGTGGCAGCGTCACCGCCAGCGATATGGGGGGAATTGGCACGATTGGGTGTGCTATTTTGCGGAAAGTGAGCGATGGAGCACAAAAGCATTTGAAGCTTATCAATTGCGTCGCCTTCGCCAGCTCGTCGCGCACAGCATGGAGTATGTGCCCCATTTTCGCGATAGTTATCGGGCACAGGGCATTGTGGCAGAAGAAATCACAAATGTAAAACAACTACCATTTCTCGAAAAGGACACATTGCGTGTCGAATTAGATCGTTGTATCGCCACGCGATGGCCGCGCAAACAATTGATTGAGGCACATACCAGTGGTTCGACCGGCACACCATTGACACATTTCATGCAAATTGATGACTTTCGGGAACGCATGGCGCTATTGGAACGACAGAGACGTTGGGCCGGTGTCCAGGAAGGAGATCGAGTCGTTTCATTTGGCGGCAGTTTGATAATTCCGCGCGGCAAGGCAAGTGGCACATTGTGGCGTTTCAACTTGCCGGGCCGTCAAATGGTCGTATCCAGTTATCATCTCACTCCGGAAAATATACCACGCATCGTCGATAGAATGGCTCGCTTTCGGCCGAAATTTCTCGAAGGATACCCGTCTGCCCTATACGTTGTCGCCCGCTGGATGGAAGAAAATGGTCACCCTACTACCTTACAACCCCAGACTATTCTGACAACTGCCGAAACACTGCACGATTATCAACGCCATACTATTGAAAAAGTCTTTTGCGTTCATGTTCATAATTATTATGGGTCGTCAGAATCGGCACCACTGATCACGGAATGTGAAGAGGGCTCTTTGCACATCAATCCGGAGTCCGGCATATTTGAATTTCTACGACCTGATGCCAGCGACGCAACTCCTGGTGAACCGGCTGAGATGATTGTGACGAGTTTTGCGACCCGCGCCATGCCATTGATACGTTACCGCATCCGCGACGCAGCCATTCTTGATACGGATGAGCTGTGTGCTTGTGGTCGTCATATGCCACGTGTCAAGTCAATAATCGGCCGAATGGACGATATGCTTTATACACGAGATCGTGGCTGGGTTGGCCGTCTCAGCCAAGCCGTTAAAGTCTTTCCCGGAAGTATTCGTGAAGCACAGATTATCCAATATGACATCGATAGTATCATTATTCGACTTGTTCCTGACCCTGAACTGTTTGAAGAATCTCACTTAGAACCATTGTATGAAGATTTGCGCAACCGCTTGGGAAATGTCGTTAAACTACAAATCGAGTACGTCTCACAGATTGAACGTGGTCCCAACAACAAGTTCAAGTATGTCATTTGTGCATTACCGGCGGAAGAGAAGCAACGTTTACAATTGCAAACTCATCCCGAATCCGTTTGCTAAATACGCATGACCACTCGTCTCGTCTATATCGTCACCGTGCCGCTTACAGCGAACACCCTGCTACGTGGACAACTACGCTCCATGTGCACGTATGGATTTGACGTCACGCTGATCGTTTCACCTGACGAATCATTGCAACAAGTAGCGCAACGCGAAGGTATCAAAGTCATTGGCATCCCCATGACCCGCGAAATCAATCCCTTGCACGATATCGTATCCTTGTGGCGACTGTTCTTAATCCTGCGTCGGCTCAAGCCGCACATCGTCAATGCCGGCACACCCAAAGCTGGCTTACTAGGCATGATCGCTGCGTGGCTAAACCGTATTCCAGTGCGCATCTACCAACTACGCGGTTTGCGGATGGAGACAACATCGGGCTGGCAATACCATCTGCTGGTGACAACAGAACGGTTGGCATCCGCCTGTGCCCATTTCGTCATATGTAACAGCCAAAGCTTGCGCGATGAATGTGCTCGATTGGGTTTAGCTTCGGTCGAAAAACTGCTGGTGTTAGGCAGTGGCTCCAGCAATGGCGTTGATGTCGACCGCTATCGACCGGACACAGCCGTAGATGATGAAGCCGCCCACATCAAACACACGCTCAATGTTGCCGCCAATGCCCCGATCATCGGTTTTGTTGGACGGCTTACGATCGACAAAGGCATTCCCGAGTTGATCGACGCCTTCACACACGTTACAACACAAATTTCCAACGCGATATTATTGTTAATCGGCCCATTCGAGCGCGGAGACAATCTATCACTTGCCACTTTAGAGCGAATACACAGTCATCCTCAGATCATCACAACTGGTTATGTTAACGATCCAACACCATACTACAAGGTGATGCGTGTTCTGGCCTTTCCTTCACATCGCGAAGGATTCCCCAATGTACCGTTAGAAGCAGCAGCATCCGGTGTGCCAACAGTCGGATTTGATGTGACTGGTACAAGGGACGCCGTAATCAATGGTAAAACTGGCATACTCGTTGCACCGGGCGATTCCCATAAGCTAGCACAAGCATTACTGACTGTACTAACAGATGAAACTATGCATTGCGCATTGGCAACAGCAGCACGAGACCGCGTTGTCTCTGAATTTGCTAACGATCAAATTTGGCGCAATTGGGCGAACTTTTACCAAGCTCAAAGTAACAATGCTCTATCGTAACTACGGCAAACGACTGTTTGATATATTCACAGCCACTGTCCTGCTCATTGTGTTCAGCTTGTTGCTGGCGTTGCTAGCCCTACTCGTTCGTCTAGGATTGGGTGCACCTGTCCTGTTTTCACAACGTCGTCCAGGACTACATGGCAAGCCATTTGTCGTTTTCAAGTTTCGCACAATGACAAATGCACGCGACGAGTCAGGTCAATTACTTTCAGACAGTGCTAGACTGACGCCATTCGGCCGATTCTTGCGTTCAACCAGCTTGGATGAATTGCCCGAGCTTTGGAATGTGCTAAAAGGTGACATGAGCTTGGTCGGGCCGCGGCCGCTTCTCATGGAGTATCTAGACAAATACACGCCGGAACAAATGCGACGGCACGACGTTTTGCCAGGCATCACCGGATGGGCACAAGTAAATGGACGCAACGCCTTACAGTGGCAGGATAAATTCGCCCTGGATGTCTGGTATGTCGACAATTTGACCTTCCGACTCGATGCCAAAATACTACTTCTGACTATCTGGAAAACGCTAAAACGCGACGCCATCAGCCAGCCTGGACAGGCAACGGCAGAAAAATTTACCGGAGAATTATAAAACTTGCACGTACTCATTGTTGGTGCTGGTGGACACGGCCAGGTTGTTGCCGACATCCTCTTTCATATGGACGCCTTAACACCTATAGCGTTCGTAGACGACAATTCAGAACTGCACGGTAGGCGATTTCTAGGTTGCCCGGTTGTGGGTCATGTTGCCGAGCGCACACGTGTCGCATACGATGGCATTGTTATCGCCATTGGCAACAACTTCATCCGTTCCTCACTGCACTTGCAACTTGCACAGGAAAAGATCATCACCGCCATTCACCCACGCGCCACCATCGCCCATGATGTCGCAATCGGTGCTGGCACCATTATTTGCGCCAACGCGGTTGTTAACACCGGCAGCCGAATAGGCCGATCCGCAATCATCAACACCGGCGCTACTATCGACCACCACAACTTGATTGGAGATTTCGCCCATATTGCTCCTGGGTGTCATCTAGGTGGTGATGTCACAATTGGCGAAGGCGTACTCGTGGGCATCGGTGGCGTCATATTGCCACAAAGAACCGTCGGCGCATGGTCAATTGTCGGTGCAGGGGCCGTAGTTCACCGTGATGTCATGCCTCGCCAAACCGTTATCGGTGTTCCCGCACAACAGCTTTCACCATGAAAAACCATAATCATTCCTCCCGCATCTACCTCTCTCCACCACACATGTCCGGACTGGAGCAGCAGTTCGTCCAGGAAGCATTCGATACCAACTGGATCGCGCCGGTTGGGCCCCATGTCACAGCTTTCGAACGCGAAATTTGCGAGTATACGGGTGCTCAGCATGCATGTGCCCTCAGTTCAGGTACAGCAGGCATTCATCTGGCATTGCAACTCATCGGTGTCGGGCTGGGTGACGAGGTTTTTGTTTCAACACTGACATTTAGCGCCAGTGTCAATCCAATCATTTATTTGGGCGCAAAACCGGTCTTTATCGATTGTGATGCGTCGTGGAATATGGATGCAAGGTTGTTGCGTGACGCATTAGAACAACGGGCGCGTATCGGCCGATTGCCCAAAGCTGTCGTTGTCGTCCATCTTTATGGACAAAGTGCTGACATGGGCGCGATCATGACGGCATGCAATGCATATGGTATTCCCGTAGTAGAAGACGCAGCCGAGTCACTTGGCGCAACGTATAAAAATCGCCATACAGGAACTATCGGCAAAGCCGGCATTTTTTCGTTTAACGGCAATAAGATTATCACTACGTCCGGTGGTGGTATGCTCGTATCGGACGATAAAGCACTCATCGACCACGCCCGCAAGCTCGCCACACAAGCCCGTGACCCCGCACCGCATTATCAACATTCCGAAATCGGCTACAATTACAGACTCAGCAACGTTCTGGCCGGAATCGGCCGAGGCCAGTTGCGTGTCCTCGATGATCGCGTCCAGAAAAAGCGCTGGATTCACGACTTTTATTACGAAAACCTCGCCCATCTACCGGGTATCAGCTTTATGCCCGAAGCAAATTGGGGACATGCGAACCGCTGGCTCACTGTCATCAGCATTGACCCCGAGCAGTTTGGCGTTGATCGCGAGACGGTTCGCATGGCGCTTGAAACCGCAAATATCGAATCACGTCCCGTATGGAAGCCCATGCATTTGCAGCCAGTATTTGCTCAATATGAATCGTTCAACGGGCAGGTAGCCGAGTCATTTTTCGAGAACGGACTGTGTCTACCCTCAGGTACAGCTCTGGAAAAAGCGGATTTGCAACGCATTGTTGCACTGCTTCGAGACATCAGTATCAAACTAGAATCCTCGGCAGTATAGCTGAGTCAGGTCGGCAGATATGACTACACATTTACGCAACAGGCACTTTTTTCTACTCGACATCATTCTCGTCTTTCTCGCTTCTTATTTCAGCTACGTCTTGCGGCTGGAACAATTCAACCTGCACATTTTCTGGCCCAGTTTCATCGTCTTTGCACCAACGGCTGTTGTCATCGTCACGGTTGTTTTCCGTTGGCAAGGCATTTACGCTCGTTTCTGGCGCTATGCTTCGGTGAACGAGTTAATGCTGCTCCTCGGGGCCGTCACGCTGGCCACGGTGGTTGCCTCTGCCACTAGTTATGTCACGATTCTGGCTCTGCCAATTGAGATTAATATTCCGCGCTCAATACCTTTCATATTTCTCCTGCTTGCTATTGGTGCAACAGCCGGCCCACGCTTGATGGTACGCTTGAGCAATCGTCCTCGCCCTCTTGCCAAGGGGGCGACGTTCAAGCGCGTACTCATTGTCGGCGCTGGTGATGCCGGGTCACTGATTGTGCGTGAGTTACAACGAAATGCGCAACTGGGCATCATTCCTGTGGGGTTCGTTGACGACGATCCGTCAAAACTAGGGGTCAAGATACACGGCATACTGGTGATGGGCAACCGGCGTACATTGCCCCAATTGATAACCAAATATGGGATTGAGCAAGTTATCATTGCCATACCAACTGCACCGGGCAAAGTGATTCGTGAGATCGTACAAAGTTGCGAGAAATTGCGCGTGCCTACCAAGACGATGCCCGGCGTATATGAACTCCTCAGCGGGCAAGTCAGTGTAAATCAGTTGCGCGATGTTCAGATTGAGGATTTGCTGCGCCGGCAGCCGATAGAAATCGATACGGAAGCTGTCCAATCGTTATTGCGTGGTAAGACTGTGTTGGTAACAGGTGGCGGTGGCTCAATCGGCAGCGAATTGTGCCGTCAAATTATGCGCTGCCAGCCTGCACACCTTGTCATTGTCGGTCACGGCGAGAATTCGATATTCGATATTTATCATGAAATGAGCCGGTTATCACGACAGGGCGCACAGACATCGGCAATCAGTGCAGTTATTGCAGATGTTCGTTTTGCCGATCGAATCGATATGGTATTTCAAGAATATCGGCCGAATATCGTCTTTCACGCAGCAGCCCACAAACATGTGCCATTGATGGAACTGAATCCGGCTGAAGCCGTGACAAACAATGTACAGGGCACGCAAAACGTGCTCAATGCAGCACTAGATGCTGACGTTGACCAATTCGTCATGATTTCGACAGATAAGGCAGTCAACCCCACGAGTATCATGGGGGCTAGCAAACGAGTGGCTGAATTACTGGTGCACAAAGCGGCTCAAAAGTCAGGCAAACCGTTCGTCGCCGTACGTTTTGGCAACGTTCTTGGCAGTCGTGGCAGCGTCGTACTCACCTTTCAGCGTCAAATCGCCGCCGGTGGCCCCGTCACCGTTACCGATCCCGAGATGAGCCGGTTCTTCATGACGATACCGGAAGCGGTACAACTCGTGTTGCAAGCGTCCGTCTTGGGAAGCGGTGGTGAGGTGTTTGTCCTCGACATGGGCGATCCGGTCAAGATCGTCGATTTGGCTCGCGACCTGATTGAACTCTCCGGGCTTGAAGTTGGTCGCGACATCGACATAGTCTTTACCGGTCCACGACCAGGCGAAAAATTGTACGAAGAATTGTTTGTGCCGGGCGAAGTGTATAATCGCACGCGCCATGCCAAACTATTTATTGCCAGCAACGCCAGTAGCTTTATTCCGAAAAATCTGGAAACGTCACTATCAACTCTACTTGATGCAGCTGCAAAGGACGATCGGGCTGCAATTGTCCATGCGTTTGAGCAGTTAATTGCGGAATTCGCGCCAATCGTCCCACAACTCAACAATAGCGTGTCGCAAGAAGTCATTGCATCTTCGGCCAAGGTAGTTATAGATGAGCCTGCTCCACTTTCTACGGCTAAAATCTGGAATACAGCGCACTGAATGATAGCTGAGCCAACAAGCCTTTAGAAGAGGTGTGTAGTCCTTGAACGACGCTATACACATGTCAACCGATACTTCAGTATTAATGCCGTGGCCTGATCAAGCTACGGCTTTGTCTTTTCTCAGAGCATTCGGCGAACCGGCCTCTAGTACGGCGCGCTTAAAGCATGACATGGTTTTAGAGCCACTGGTGACGTGGTTGATTTCGCAGGGTATTGGTCCATTTGCTGCTGATTGCTACAGTGAAAGTTGGCCGGAGTTGGCGCAAGCATTGCGCATTGATGTGGCATTGGCTTCGGCCGAAAACGATCTCTATTTTCAGTCATTGGAGAAACTATTGGCGGTGCTGAACGCTGCCGACATCGAATGTGTCTTGCTCAAAGGGGCGGCACTGGCCCTGGACGTGTATCACGATCGCGCATTGCGCACGATGTCTGATATCGACATATGGTTGCGTGCAGAGACGATGCAGCGTAGCATTGAGCATCTGGCAGCATCCGGCTTTCATCACACCAACCGTGGGCGATCTGACCTACTTTCCTTATCAGCCACCGGCAAAATCAAATTCAACTTGCCGGGCTGGTCAATTGGCGGCTTGGAATTGCACACAAATCCGTTTACCGGCATCGTTCTACAAAAAACTGCCCGCGTCGATTTGGATGCAATTTGGGCACGCCGACGTGGGATTGTGCTGGCTGTTACTTCCGCTTATCGCATGTCGGCCGAAGATATGATCCTCCACGTCGCCGCCCACCTGGCCGTCAGCAACCAGTTCTGCATGGCCGCCCTGCGTGGCTTACTCGACATCGCCCTCACTGCGCGGAAATATGCCATTGACTGGGCCGCCCTGGCCGACCGTGCACTGCGCTGGCGCATCGCCGTTCCCATCTGGTTGAGCCTGCACTACGCCGACGCCATCTTCGGCTTGCCCGATGTCGCATCCGCCCTGACCGCGCTGCAGCCGTCACGCACGCGCAGGAAATTGCTGGCGAGATACGTGACGCTCGACCGCATCCTGGCAGGCTACGACTTCCGCACCAGACAAAACCGACACATCTATCTGGCCTTGCTCGTTTCATCTCCGTTTGCCTCATGACCACGCACCCTGACCAACCCACGCGACGTGGACTTCCAGCCCGTTTGCTCGATACCGAACTGTGGATCGTTCTGGGCGGCGTTGCGCTCAGCGTTGCTGAACCGCGCTTTACACCGGTCGCTGTACTGCTAGCTGCGCTGTTTTGGCCGTTGCGCTGGCTGGCAACGCGCAAATTGTGGCACGGCACACCGGCCGATTGGGCGCTTGTGCCGGTGGCGCTGGCGATTCCGGTTTCGCTGTGGGCATCGGCCGATCACACTATTACGATTCCGGTCGCCTGGCAGCTTGCACTGGGATTGTTGGCACTCTATGCCGTCGTCCACTGGAGCAGCACGGCAAGCCGCGTTCACGTGGTCGTTATCTTGCTGGCTTTGGCTGGACTGGGCCTTGCACTGCTGACACCGCTGGCCGTCACCGACCGCACAGCTTTACTCAGCATCGCCTTGCGCCCATTGCCGGCACTCCCCGTGCTGATTGCAGATGGCGTCAATGCGAATATTATGGCCGGCGTGTTGGTACTGCTCTTTCCGCTGCCGGTTGCACTCCTGTTGTTTGCGTTTTCGTCGCTGGCGTGGTGGGAACGCCTGTTGCTGCTGCTGGTCACAGGCGCAGTAGGCGGTATGGTCGTCTTGCTAACATCGCGTGGCGCGTTGTTAGCTCTGGGCGTCGTTCTGGTGGTATTGATCGCTTTGCGTTGGCCGCGCTTGTGGTGGATTGTGCCGTTGGCGCTCGTAGGGGGCGTTGCCGTCATCGTAGCCGTAGGACCGACGACGATACTCAATCAGTTAGCTGTTGGCGGTGACATATCATCCCTGTCAGGTCGTCTCGAAATCTGGTCGCGAGCGCTCTACATGCTGGAGGATTTTCCGATCACCGGCATTGGCATGGGCATGTTCGGCACGGTCGCTGACATACTCTACCCGTTTTTTCTCGCGCCACCCGGCTCTATTCCTCACGCTCACAATCTGGTTTTGCAGGTTGGCGTCGACCTGGGCTTACCCGGCTTGATCGGCTGGTTGGCAACTTTGTTTATTGTGATTGCAGTCACCTGGCGCTTGTATCAATTCGGCCGAAAATCAAACGACGCCATCCAGGCAGGCATTGGTGCAGGCTTGTTGCTCAGTCAGCTTGCCATGCTGACACATGGTCTGCTCGATGCGCCGGTATGGGCATCGCGCACGGCTGATATGGCGTGGCTGGTGTGGGGTGTTGCTCTGGCAGCGTGGCTGGTCGCAACAAAGAAAAACCGTGCGGCTGACGCTGAGTCCACCACACTGTCTGAGTTATAGCAGGTTACAGAAAACCGAGTCTCGTCAGAAACACGGATTCTGAGTTGTATTAATTGAGTCTACCCAGTAATGTATATTTGAGATTGAGCGCCATGCGGTTCAACGGGTCGACTGCCAATGCTTCGTCATAATAGTCAAGTGCAGTGCGGTATCGGCCGAAATGCGTATTGACACGCCCCAAATTGATAAGGGCAAACTGCGGTGTTTCATAGCGCTCCGCAACCAAAGCCTTCTCCAGCCAGGAAACAGCTTCCTCCCACTCTCCATTCTCAATCAAATACGAGCCAATATCGTTGTATGGATTGCCATACGTCGGATCAATGACGATTGCCTTTTCGCATTCCTCAATCGCCCGATCCAGACGACCCATCATGCCATAAGTCCAGCCCAGATACGTGTGCGCTTCGGCCGTTGGGTGCAACAGCAACGAGCTTTCGTACAGTTCGACAGCATCGCCGAACTCACCACGCATCTGCTGCCGGAAAGCACGCTCAAATAAAACCATCGCTTTTTGATAGGCAATATTCTCGTTCATAGCAACAGTGTAGCATAGCCGTAATGCCCATTCAATTGGTGTTGTGTAAGAAATTGCACACCAATCTGACTTGCTTATACTAGTGCTAACTGTGCCGCAAATGCGCCACCGTCACGCCGGCATCACCTTCCCCTTCTCTCCCTTCTTCCCACGAAGAGACATAACGACTTGTACTCAGCGCCTGGCGCACCGCTTTGCGCAAAGCGCCAGTACCCTTGCCGTGGATAATGCGCACAAATGGCAATCCCGACAAAGATGCCGTATCCAGATACTGCTCTAACCGCGCCAGTCCGGCTTCAACCCGCTGTCCACGCAAGTCGAGTTCCATTTTCACGGATGGTCTGGCTGGTGACGATGATATACCTAATTCGACAGTCGGTTCTTCCTCGACACGTTCACGCAACTGCAAATCGGCTATGTCGACGCGTGTATGCAACCGCCCTACAGCAACGGCGGCGCTTTTGCGGTCTACCTCGATGATTTCGCCCGTGGTCTGCAACGTTTTGACGTAGACTGTATCGCCCGGCTGCAATGCACGCTGCTGCTTCCACGATGGCTGCCGATCCGGCATCGGAGTCGGTTCGACGGTGTCCGGAATCTCATCCTGGATCGCTTCAATGAGTTGGCCGGTTTTTTTCAATGCATTGAGCGAAGCGGCTTCGCGAATCTGTCGACGTGCCAAACGGATTTCTTCACGCACCGCTTCCAGTTCTTCTTCTGCCTGGCGGCGGGCGTTGTTGAGAATTTCACGGCGCTCTGCATCTATCTGTTCCAAGCGCGTCAACAAGACATCCCGTTCCTGTTCGGCCGAACGCAATGCAACCCGTGTCGCCGCCTCTTCTGAGACAATTTTCTCCCGAATCGTGTGAATCGATTCGAGCAACGCCTCAGTTTGTGTCGTATCACCGCCCAGTAACACCATCGCCTCATCCAAAATGCCGTCGTCAAGACCCAAGCGGCGGGCAATAGCCAGCGCATTTGATTTCCCTGGAATGCCAATGATCATCTCGTACGTTGGCGACAAGGTGTCGATGTCAAACAATAACGACGCATTCGTCGCGCCCGGTGTCTGATTCGCGTACAGTTTGAGTTCGGGATAATGGGTGGCGACAAACGTTGTCGCGCCTTTGTCGCGCAAATAGCTGGTGATCGCCTGGGCAATGGCTGCGCCTTCGGCCGGATCGGTGCCGGAGCCTAACTCGTCAAACAGCACAAGTGACCGCTCGTCAACGCGTTCGAGAATGCGCACGATGTTGGTGATATGTCCTGAAAACGTCGATAAGCTCTGCTCAATGGATTGTTCATCGCCAATATCGGCGAAAACATCATCAAATACTGTTAACCGGGCATCGACAGCCGGCAAGTGCAGGCCAGACTGCGCCATGAGTACCATCAGACCGAGGTTTTTCAGGCTGACTGTCTTGCCACCCGTATTGGGTCCAGTAATCAACACGATAAATATGTCGTCGTCGACGAGAAAATCGGTAGGGACAACTGTGCCCGGATCGAGCAGCGGATGGCGCGCGGCGCGAATCCAGAGTGTGGAGCCGGGATGCATGACGAATGGTACGGTGTCGTCTACCGGGCGCTTGTTGTGGTGTTTCGGCCGATTCGGAGCTTTGGCCGGTTTCCAATCGACGAATTGCGGTTCGACGCCATCCAGTGCAGCAGCGAAACGGGCACGGGCAAAGATGAGATCGAGTTCGGCCATGCAATTGACAACCCGTTTGATAACCTCGCCTTGCTGCGCAATATCGGCCGAAAGCTCGCCCAGAATCCGTTCGATTTCCTTGGCCTCCTGGATTTGCAATGATCGGTATTGGTTGTTCAACTCCACGGTAAACAGCGGTTCAATCCACAATGTCGCCCCACTGCCGCTCTGGTCATGGACAACACCCTTGATCCGCCCCTTGTGCTCTGCACGCAGGGGCACGACATACCGCCCGGCTCGCAACGTAATGATCGGCTCCTGCAAATATTGTCCGTTGCTGCTGTTGAGCAATGTGCGCAGTTTGTCCTGCAAGCGATTGTAAGCCAGACTCAAATCACGGCGTATACGCGCCAATGCCGGACTGGCGCTATCCAGCACCTCACCCTGATCGTCAATCGTATTCGTGATGGCTGCAACAAGACCGGGACATTCTTCGATCTGCGCGGCAATATCGGCCAAATGCGGCGAACTATCTTCAAGCCGCAACAGTTTGCGACGCAATGTGCGAGCCGCGATTAGCGTGTTTTTGACAGCCAGAAACTCATCCGTGCCCAAAACATAGCCGCGTTCAGTGCGCTCGACTGCGGTGCGTACGTCACGCGCGCCGCCAATCGTGATGTCGGCATCACTGTCAAACAGTGCGCGTGCTTCACGCGTCTCTGCCTGCCACAAGCGTGCCAAAGCTACTTCGGTAGTCGGCTGCAGGGCCAGGGCAAGATCGCGACCGGCGCTGAAGCCGGTGTGTTCGGCAAGGCGCGCCAGGATTTTGTGATATTCAAGGGTATGCAGTGATTTTTGATCCATAGTTGCTTGTAATCCCGCCCGGTTTGGCGGTCGTGAACTGTACTTGGTCGACTCTAATCTGCCAAAGAGGGTGGTTAGATTACGTGGCAATTCTACCAATATCGTTTGATTTTACTTAGAGTTCTGGTAAAAAATGAGCCGCTCCGGACAGTTTATCGCAAGACGAGACTGGCGGAAAACACAGATAAGGAGTCCTATATATGCGCTTAAAAGTTCTTTACACGATGATGTTGCTGTTGGGATTTGTACTGGTTGTAACAACTGCTCACGGTTTTGCCTCTAATTCGGCCGAAAATACAATTTCGCGTTCGACCGTGTACGCAGCACCCGAAAGTGACATTGCCAACTGTCGCTACGGTGCGACCCTGACCGCAGGTGAGTCAGGATTTGAAGAACTGGGTGCCGGCTGGTACCTCGATTTCTACGCTTCGCCAACGATTGTACCTACTAACGGCGCGGAATATGCTCATGGCATTCGCGTCAGTCAGGACAAGACCGATACAGGTGTTTATCTTTCCACCTACCGCATTTCACCTCCCCTAACTGACGGTGGGCTTGGACAAGTCATTGACGATCATCCCGGTGGCCTCTATCTGATAGGTAACGAACCGGACCGCGGCCCTGATCCCGGCTCATTAATCAGAAAACAAGACGACACATTTCCCGAAATATATGCGCAAGCATATCACGATGCTTATTACTATATCAAAGAGCGCGACCCTTCGGCCGAAGTTGCTATTGCCGGTCTGGTGCAGGTAACGCCAGGTCGTCTCCAATATTTGGACATCGTCTGGGATACCTATCGCGATTTGTACGGACATCCGATGCCGGTTGACGTTTTCAACATGCACCTCTACGTTCTTTCAGAAACAGACCGATACGGCAATCCAAACGATACCGCCAATGTCGCTCTGGGAACCGATCCGGCGCTGGGGAAACGCAGTGGCACAGCCAGCGAATGCAGTTTAGACCAAGTTTATTGTATTGCAGAACACGATAATATTGACCGGTTTGCAGAACAGGTTGTTGCCATGCGCGAATGGATGAAAGCGCATGGGCAACAGAATAAACCGCTGATCCTTTCTGAATTTTCCAGTCTGTACTCACCGCTAAAAGCGGACGGCGATCCCTTCCTGGATGAATACGGCAATCAATTTACAATCGCACGCATCAAAGAGTTCATGGATGCGACAGTCGATTACATGAGCAACACAACTGATCCCAATCTGGGCTATGAATATGATGATTACCGCCTGGTACAGCAGTGGATGTGGTTTAGCATGCATTCTGAACGCACCGGCTGGGGCAGTAATCTGCTCCAGTCTGACAAATCGACGCTGAATTGGTTGGGACAAACGTATCGCGATCACATCCATGACGATCCGTACAACGCCGATTTACTTGTGGGTAATTTGTCTCATCATGTCGGCACCTTTTCCAGCGGTAAGGCAGATGTATTGCTTTCGGCCGATATTCATAACAAAGGCGCGCGCAAGCAAACTGCCTCCATCACAGTGCAGTTTTACAAAAATGCGGCACTGACCCAGATGATTGGCGATCCGGTCGTCATCACGCCTGATCTGGGCGGCTGTGCCCGCGAGTCGCTCAACGCAACGACAACATGGCCCAATCTGACACCGGGCATTTATACGTATTGGGTTAAAGTGGTTGAAGCCTCTGACGAGGACGATTTGAGTGACAACGTCCGTAGTGGCACGTTTATTCTCGACGAAAGTCCTACCTATCTGCCAGTTGCAACCCGATGAGCCAGTGGTGGACGCACAGTAATAGCGGCGTCAGTTGAGACTGTCTCGACCGACAGAAGGCCTGAACTGATTTCGGCCGAATCCCTAGCTGGACAAAACCAACTTTGACAACAGGCCCGGCACGCATCAAACATGTGCCGGGTCTGTATTCAAACTGATTGTATCGTAACGATTTGACACACTGTAACAGGAGCCTACACTAAACATGAAAACAAAGATGGGTTATTTAATATTATTGGCTGGTGCGTTTTTATTATTCATGGTGAGTTCGACAACTCTGGTATCCAGCGATGATGGAAAGCCGGCAGCAGTCAGTAACGCAGCTGCTTCCAATCTGATTACCGGTAACTACACACCAACCGCAGAGGTTGCTAATTGCCGTTATGGGGCCACATTGGAAGAGGGCGTTTCCGGAATATCGACGCTTGACCTCGGCTGGTTTCTAAATTTCACCGCCAACACATCGGTCATGCCGTCCAACAATGCCGAATTCGCACACGTCATCCGCGTCAGGCAGGACAAAACGCCTTCCGGCCTTTACCTGCCCACATTTACCATTTCTCCTCCACTGACAGACGCGGGTCTGGGAGACCTGGTGGAAGCAAATCCCGGCGCGCTCTGGCTGGTTGGCAACGAACCTGATCGCGGCCCTGATCCCGGTTCAACTGAAAGCATCCAAGACGACACGTTTCCTGATGTCTATGCTGAAGCGTATCACGACACGTATCACTTCATCAAACAAATCGATCCGACGGCACAAGTTGCCATAGCCGGTCTCGTCCAGGTAACGCCGGGTCGCCTCCAATATCTGGACATTGTTTGGGACAGCTACATCGGCAAATACGGCACGACCATCCCGGTTGATGTCTGGAACATGCATATTTACATCCTCGCGGAAGCAGATAAAAACGGCAACGCCAACGGCATTGCCAGCATTGCTTTGGGAACTGACCCGGCGCTGGCGAAACGCAGTGCCGCCACACCATCTGAATGCAGCCAGGACAATGTCTATTGCATTGCTGAACACGACGACATTGGCATTTTTATGGATCAGGTTGTCGCCATGCGCACCTGGATGAAAGAGCACGGGCAGCAGAACAAGCCCCTGATCTTGTCTGAATTTTCCAGCCTGTTTTCACCGACGTATCCCAGTGGCACACCATTTCTCGATGAGTTTGGGCAACAATTTACCATCGATCGCATCAACGATTTTATGGATGCATCGGTGTCATATCTCAAAACCGCTGCCGATCCCAGTCTGGGTTATCCACTTGACAATAACCGCTTGGTACAGCAATGGATGTGGTTTAGCATGTTTTCAACATCGATTGGCTGGGGCAGCAACTTGCTGGAGGATGACTTCACGACGTTGAGCCAACTCGGACTATCCTATCAGGATTTCATTGATACCAATTCATATAATAAGAATCTGTTGGTCGGACGTGTGTCAAGCTCGATTGGGCCAATTGTTTCGGCCGAAGCGGATGTGCAGCTTTCGGCCGAAATTCGCAACAACGGCACACAAATGGTTACAGGCCCAATCACCGTGCGCTTCTACAAAGATGCAGCACTGACGCAACCCATCGGCGGTGCCGTCACCATTCCGGATGGACTGCGTGGTTGCGCCCGATCCCGGGCAACTGTCAGCACAACCTGGGCTAATCTAGGGCTTGGCTTCTACAATTTTTGGGTGCGCGTCACGCCGGTTGCGGGCGAGACTAACCTCAGTGACAATGTCGGCACGGGCACATTCTTGATCGACGATACCCCGGTCGTCATGCCGGTCGTTCTGCGCAAATAGGCAGCGATCTGCACGCACTTCGGCCGAACGGCAACATACCTGGCAAATTTCCCAAACACACAAGTGAAGGCTTCAATTTGCCAGGTCGTTTGCCCCGGCTACACCATATGCAAATAGTGACCTGGTTTGATATTGAAACAGCATGAAAATCGGCCGACCGTCCAAGCTAACCATTGGCGCACTCCTGATAGGCGGTGTATTTCTGCTGCAGGCAATTTTGCTCTACTATCCCAAAGCGCCGACATGGGATGCAGCCTTCTACTACTCATATGCCCGTTCACTGGTGTTCGACGGTGATATCAACCTGGTCAACGACATCGTTCTGGCCTATCCAACCGGAGGCGAGCACTTTACCAGCAAACAATTCCACACCGATCTCACCACGACCGGCCATTTACAAAACACATTTGCACTGGGCGCAGCGCTGTTTTGGGTACCGTGGCTGGCGCTGGCGCGTTCGGCCGAATTGTTTCTCGTCGATCCCGGCTCACTGACCGGCTACGAAGTGCCCTTCATTACCGGAGCGGCACTCATCTCAGCACTCCTGGTCCTGATCGCTTTCCTGTTACTTTACCGTCGACTCACTGCGTATTTCAACTGGTCGTCTGCCATTATCGGCGTGCTGACATTGATGTTCACCACGCCGTTGTTGCATTACCAGTTCCACAACGGTTTCTACTCACATGCCGCGTCAGCCTTCATCGTCACACTCTGCTTCTTGTGGTGGTGGCGCTCCTATGACAAGCCGATGCAACCCCGCGCGGCGCTGGTCATGGGCGGATTACTCGGTTTCTCAATGCTCGTGCGTTGGCAGCACGCCATCTACGTCGTCTTGCCCGGCCTGTCCGTCTTATGGTGGTGGTGGCGGCAACCCGGAGCAGAAAAACGTCAGGCATTGCGCCCGGCAGCGATCTCCTTGCTGCTTACTGCCGGCAGCTTGTTACTCGTCTTTTCCATTCAATTGGTTCTGTGGAAAGTCTACTTCGACTCGTGGCTGACGATTCCACAGGGCGATTTCTACGTCGATTACCGCCCTCTTTGGCTGCTGCCCACCCTCTTTTCGCCCTTTCGCGGTTTATTGCCGTGGATGCCGGTGGCTCTGCCCGCCCTCATCGGACTGCTGCTCTTGGCCCGCAAGAATCCGTACCTCGTCGTGCCGCTATTCGTCGTCTTGCTGCTGGCCCTGTACGTCAACGCCAGCACGCGTGACTGGTTTGGCGGCGGTGGCTATGGTCCAAGGCGCTTCACAAGCGAGCTACCTATTTGGGCGCTTGGCTACACAGCACTCCTGGCTGCGTTGGCGCCGCGACTCCGCGTTTGGGTTGGCGGTCTTCTGGCAGCACTGTTGATCGTGCATCAATGGATTCTATTAGCATTCGGCATTCCCGAAGAGTTGGGCGGCAGAGTGACCAGTATGGCACCGACCTATACATGGGAGGAGACGACATGGACGGAATTCGGCCGATCCCTGCTCGCACATATCCCCGACCTGCCGACAATCATCGTGCAAGGAGAATCCCCTCTATGGAAATGGCAGCACAACATACCCACGTTGCGCACCGAATTACTCGTTTGGGTGATCGTCACCGTGCTCGTTGCACTGTGTTGTGGCGTCATCATCCGGCTGTGGCGCGTTGACACCGGTTCGGAACCTGACGGTAGCGGTTAACATGGCACCAAACGAGCATAACAGGGCGCCGGAACACCCAACTGCGGCAGAGTTGCACCGCTACCATACTGATCGCTGGCAACAGTTGCTCCTCCACGCCGCGTTGGATGAATTGTCGGCAACTACTTTTTCCACTGAAGCCGCATGGCTGTCAACTGTCAATGAAACTGAGCGCCGCGCCGTGCGCCTGGCGTATTGGTCTCTTTGGCAGACGCTGCCGCAGCTTTTGGAACAGCGATCGGAGCCGGTTTCGGCCGAATCCCGACAAACCCTCGTCGCCAACCTACGCACCCTGATTCACACAGCGGCACGTGACACAACCGGTACGCAATCACCGATCATTGAGCCACAACCCTTCCAATCGTCCATTCCCATCATCGGGCCGGTTATCGTCGGTATACGTTCGCTCTGGAACCGTATTGCCGCCGGCCCGTTTGCCGACCGGATGCGCCACCGCCAAAACAACTTTAACAACGCCGCCGTCGCTCGTTTGCGACAGCTTGAAAACCGCTTGACGGCCATCGAAGACGACACATTGACCGATGAGCTGCACACCGGGTTGCTGCAACTTCAGCAGAGCAGTGAAACGGCGACTTTCGCCGCCATTGATGATTTGTTAGAATCAATAGCGGTGCGCCTGCAAGCCGTAGAGCAGCGCAACCGTTAAGCTTATGACCGGAAAAGGTGTGCTGCGCTTTGACAATGTGAGCAAACGGTTTTTGTTCACCCATGATCAATCCCGTTCGGTATGGGATTCAATTACGGCACGCTTCATGCGTAAAACAGAAGAAGAATTTCTGTGGGCGGTGCGTGGCGTCTCGTTCACCGTTGAACCGGGACAGAGTGTGGGCATTATCGGCCGCAACGGCAGCGGTAAAAGCACCCTCCTCAAACTGGCTACCCGCATCTTGCGGCCTACGTCGGGTGACGTCTACGTCGGCGGACGTGTCAGCGCACTGCTCGAACTGGGAGCCGGATTTCACCCTGACCTCACCGGGCGCGAGAACGTTTTTCTCAACGGCTCTGTACTCGGGCTGACTAAACAGGAAATCATCGACCGCTTTGATGATATTGTCGCGTTTTCCGGCCTTAACACATTCATCGACATGCCGGTCAAACATTACTCCTCCGGTATGTACATGCGCCTCGGCTTCAGCGTGGCCGTCCATTGCGACCCCGATTTGTTGCTGGTCGATGAAATCCTGGCAGTCGGCGATCAGGCGTTCCAGGAAAAGTGCATCGATCACATCCTGCGCCTGCGCGACAGCGGTGTGACCATTGTCATTGTCAGCCACCATCTGAAAACAATGCAGATGGTTTGCGATCAGTTGGTCTGGATGGATGACGGCCGTTTGCAGGAAATGGGGCCTGCGGATGAGACAATTCGCCGCTATCTGACGCATATCAGCCGGCGTGCCACACAAAAGGAATTGGCCGCATCGGGGCCGACACAACCACAATCCAACGGCAATGATGACATCGAAATCGTCGGCGTGCGCTTTCTCAATGGTGCCGGTAAGGTAACAGACACGTTTTACTACGGAGAGCCACTCACGATTGAAATACAGGTCGTCGCCCATCGGCCGATACGCAAACCGGAATTCGGTATCGCCATTCACCGCAGCGACGGCATCCACATCACCGGCTCCAATAACCGCATTGCCGGCGACACTATCGAACTGGTCTCCGGAGAAGGTGTTGTTCGCTATCACATCGAACAGCTTTCTCTGCTCAACGGCGTTTATGATCTGTCGGCCGAGATTCACGACAGTCTCCGTCCGCAGGCCTATGACAGCCACGCACGCGCCTACCGTTTCCGCGTCATCTCAACCGCCATTCAAGACCCGGCCGGTTTAGTCGATTTGCCCGCTTCGTGGCAGTGGGAACCCCAAAACGCGCCAATCCCGGCACAAGTGACAAAATAGCGCGACTGCTCAGCGCCTCAGGAGGACGACTCAGCACCAGTTATGAAAAGTGCGGCAGCCTTGAGACCAACGCGTTTGGCTACCGGCCTGTTTCTGCTTCTACTCCTGGCCGTCACCCTGCATTTTCTCGGTTTGCGCCGTGAATTGCCCTATATACCTTTGGTTGACGAGAGCGCGTTCGTACCACGAGCGATGGCTATCGTTGCTACCGGCGATTTGAACCCGGGCTGGTTTGGTCATCCCGGCTCAACGCTTGTCTATCCACTGGCGCTGGTGATACACCTCGGCTACGTCACCCTGTATGACGGGGTGTTGTTTCACGCCAATCCGGCGATAAGCATCTTGTTTGAGGAAAACAGTGCACCTTTTTTTATGGCGGGACGGGTGATCGCGGTCATCTTCGGCATCGGCGCGACTTATCTGACATACCGACTCGGCCGACGCTTGTACGATGCACCGATTGGGCTGCTGGCGGGCACGTTGTTTTTGCTCAACGCTGCAATGCTCAACCACGCCAAATGGGTGCGCACGGACAGTGCATCAGTATTTTTTGTTGTATTGAGTTTGTTGATGATCGCACGCTTGCTGGAGAATGCGTCCTGGCGCAATCAGCTTGGGGCTGGAATCGCTATCGGATTGGGATTGTCGACGAAGTATTCGCTGGCACCGCTAGTCGGTGTGTTGTTGCTGGCTGACGGTGTGATTGTGTGGCGTGCGTGGCGAAATTCGGCCGAAATACCCTACCGAAAAGTGCTAAATTGCATCCTGGGCCTGGTCGCTATCGGATTGGCTTTCGCGTTTACGACCCCCTACTTCTTCCTCGATTTCGCAACCGCGTGGCAAAATCTGGCCCTGGAAAATCGCTCCGTCCATCCGGGAGCGGACGGACTATCACCCGTCGGCAATTTGTGGTGGTATCTTTCACGTACGTTATGGCAAGTACAACCCTGGCCGATTATGCTCGCAGCCGTTGTCGGCACGGTATTTTTATTCACGCGCCGCACGACGACGCGGCTGGTCGTCTTCGCGTTTATCCCCCTCTACATGATCGAGATAACGCTGCATGCGCTGCATTGGCTACGCTGGCTATTGCCGCTGCATCCGCTGTTGTCACTGTTGGCCGCCGTCGGCATCGTCGAGGGCGTGCGGTTGGCAGCAGCCCAATACCACTGGCCCGAACGGCGAACGCGTTACGTGACACTGCTGCTAACGGCTTTGATACTACTTTTACCGGTGTACCGAACAACCCTGATGACCATCCGCCACCAGCAGCCGACCACCAACTTGCTGGCACGTGAGTGGATTCAGAACCACATTGAGCCAGGCACGCGCATTGCACAGGAACGATACGGTGCGCCGCTCGATCCCGGCCTGTATGATGAGTTGGCGGTCTTTGCTCTGGGGCAAGAAGAACACACAGTAGACGATTATCGCCGTGACGGCATCGCTTACCTCGTCATATCAAGTGCTATGTATGATCGGTTTTTGGCAGAGCCGGAACGCTATGTGACGGAAGCTGCATTTTACAACGAGTTGCTGGCTACGTTGACCCCGCTTGTGACAATAGAACCGTCGTTGATGCGGTCAGGGCCGACAATTCACATTTTTGCTCTGCCACCGGCTTAGCCTCAGACCGATTTGTGCGTGCTCAGTCCAGGGAGTTTGGATGCCGATCGGCCGAAACATTTTTCTCGATGGTCAACAACCTGCTCTTTTTCCAGCTCTCGTTTGCCGGTGGCGGCCTGGGTGTCTGGGTTACATCGCCTTTTTTGGGCGCGTTATTTCCGTGAGCGTGACTACTTCGCAGACCAATTTGTCGTCAGGTGTGAGTTGAAGGATGAGTTGCTCGAATATCTGGAAGAGAAACGTTTCTACGACACGTCTGTGCCTTACATGTTGGGCTGGCGACCCGCCAATGAGCAGCGGATTGACAAGTTGATTGCAGAAAGCCTGACATACAAGGCTAATCACGAGTCTAGTCAGTTGTGGAACGATTACACTGAATCTTAACACCCACTTACGCCCATTTGCCGACTTGTTCAGCTAAAACCTTGGCTGGTCTACGATCTACCTCAAAAATGTCTACAATACCAAATCGGCCGATTCCCATCCGTCGTGCCTCCCTCTGCGTCTCAATAATCACCGGCGCATTCACATACCAGAGTGGATGCACAATCGCAAATCCTTTCATTGCCGATTTAACCCCATACAATGCTCCAAATTTACACACCTCAAAGTCAGTGAAGTCATCGCAGAAGCGTTGTGCCAACCCGGCCAGCTTGGTTTCCCAATAGCCCGACAGGTTGATAATGTCGATTAGGGAACCTGTATATTGTGCTGGATCGAGGAAAGCGAGATGGGTCATGTCGAGGGCTAACCGCCAATCGAGCAAGCCATGATACGCCATATTGCTGTAATCTTTGAGACAATCGTAGCAGGCACTGTCACAGTTGCCATCGCCATGCGAACGCAAGTTGTACCCATTGTCAGCTAGCATATATTCCAACAATTCGTAGAAAACAGTGGGGCGACCAAGATAGGTTGCGTAGCCTGCGCCGCTTTGTAGAGTATCGGCGAGGAAAATTTCGGCCGAAACCACGCCATCCTTCTCCACCGTTCGCAATCCTGCCTGTAACTCATTGGGATCGATATCTAACACCTTGGCAGCCGCACTGCGCAGATAAAAAGCGAACGAATACCATGCCGCCCGACGGCTGGCAACAACTTGTGGATGCCCCTCCCGCTCCGTAATCAAACTCAAATCGAGTTGCGATAGATCTGGCTTGTTATCAATCCCGATGAGCAAAACATCGGTCTTGTTGATCGCTGCTAGCGAGCGCATCTCTGGTTCGGAATCTGGAATCCTGCTACCGTGAATTTGCGCCCATCCTTGTATCTGATCGCTGTCTAGCAATGCTTCTTTGACTACCCAACAATTGAGATCAACGCGATTTTTACCATTTTTGTCGTCCAAGTGACGGAAGGCAAATTGCTCACCATTATTGGTATTGATGGTGTAAATATCGTTCGGACTTTTCGACCAGAGGCGCACATTCGCATTGTCAACATCTTGCCAATCATCAACATCTGCCGTTAACATGCGCGGTCGTGTCGCGTTGGGAACCCATTCAAAGTAGCCATCGAACGGTCGCCCTTTGGAACAGTCGGTGATAAAGCCTCGCGGTTCGCTGATGGTGAAAATGACATATTCCTCGGCCGAACATGTCGGGCAATCCCCCTCTGTTGGTTCCTTGTGAACGGACTTGCATTTGTCACAAATGCCAACTTCTATCGGTTCGCCGAGTGGGTTGGGATCAGGCTCGACATCACCACGCGGAATAAAGTTGGCAACACCAATAGCAGTTAAAATCGCCTTATCTTTGACCGTTTCTGAGCCAGGGGCAAATTGGCTAATTGCAATGCCGAGATCACGGTCAACGGTGCCACGTGTGGGCGGCCACTTGCTGATGTTTTTCAAGGGGCGTTCGTGGTACAGATTGCGGACTTTGGTGGGGAAACCGAACATTGGCAAGATGCCCTGATTGGCGAGGCGCTCGCTTACTTCTTGCTGGTGCAATGTTTCATCTTGGGCGATTCTATCCAGTTCAGCAAAGAGATTGTCAGGATTTGTGATGTAATCAACCAATGTATTTTGATGCTCCCTGAGTGCGGTTTGTCGTAGGAGTGCATCTAGAACGGAACGTACATTTCGCTCAGAGGTAGTCAACCACGCTTCGATGTCACTTTGTCGATCATCGTGTTCGTACCAGCCATCGGTTGTTCCAAATTGCCCGTGAACGTTGGTGTTGGGTTCGTGATCGGTAAATTCGACGGTTTGGAATGCCTGACGAAGAATTTCGGCCGCTAACGCCCGCCGCAGAATCTCCTCACGCTTCATGTCGAGATACGGCTGAGGCGGCGGGTCAGACGTGATTCGGTCGATGTGTTGAAAGTAAAAATCATCGTGACTGCGCCCACGACAAATTGTCAATGCCACCGACATGCCGGCGCCGCGACGGCCCGCACGGCCAACGCGCTGTTGGTAGTTAAAGCGCATCGGCGGCATGTTGCCCATCATAACCCCTAACAACGACCCAATATCGACCCCTGCTTCCATCGTCGTCGTCACGCTCAACAAATCAACCCCATTCACTAGCGGATTTTCGCGCTCACCTTCTGTCAAAAACACTTCTTGAAACCAGCGTTGGCGATCCCGCGAATCATCGCGATTGGTTTGTCCCGTCAACTCCTCGCAATGCAAACGAAACGCCTGTCCCGCCTCGTCGCTGGCGAGATATTCATAGTATGCACGTTGCTCACTAAATTTGAACGTATTGAGCGGAATAGGTGAAGAAAGCGGTTGGGCGCAATCTGACCCTGTGCAAATACCCCCTGCATTATGCAAATGAGGACGCAAACAGTTCGGGCATTGCCATACGAGCCCATTATCTGGGTCTGCGAGTTGGACACGAATTTGGTTTGGATCAACCAAGTGACCTGTTACGCCACATTGTGCCAAAATCTCCCAGACGACATTTGCTAACTTGGTGGCATCAATCCCGTTGTGAAGACTGACAGCCGCCAGATAGGTGGTCAGGTAAGCGGGTTGGTTTTGTCGTTCAGTCGCCCAAAATAAATCTCGGAAGCGGTAGCGCATTCCCAAAATGCGTACAATAGCATTGCACACTTGCAAGACCAAATCGGGATCGAGTCCTTTAGAGAGGGTTGTGAAGTTTTCAGGCTCTTTGATCGTTCCGTAGCCCAAGCCTAATTGCTCAAATGTACCTTGCATCCCAGTGAAAAGAACCTGAACGATATTTTCGGACAATTTGTCGCGGATGCTCTCAAGAAGTGCGACGGCTTCATCTTCGAGCGTTCTGCGTCGGCCGATCGGGTTCCTGTCAAAATCATACAAAGTGTGCCATGAGAAAGCAGATTTGGTGCCGCGAATTTCATACGATTGCAAGCCGATATGGGGGCCGGCGGGGTTGATGCCCAGAGACACAAGGTATTGCTCAACCTTACGGCGCACTTCAGCCATTGGCAGTGCCGCCCCCAGGCTGTTGTGTACTTCTTGTGCTAATTTCTCCTGTGTGGGGGTTGCTTCTTCATAAGCAACCGCTTCGAGCGCATCGTACTCGTCACCGTGTTCTGCACGATAGCGGCGTGCCAGTTGGCGTTCTTCTACGCTTGTTTTCTCACCGTTAATAAACTTGATGGTGGCTTGGATTTGCTGATCGAGATCGGCCGAAACGCCTGCAATAAATTGCCGAATTAAGTCGAGATAATGATTGAGATCAATACCCGCCGACAATTTCGCCGCGTCCTGACGGCTGTCTGAAAACAGCACCAGCTTGCGATGATCTTGCGTCAGATTCCGTAACAATGCATCTGCCAACACTTGATTGAGCTTTGCAAAACCAGTCACTTGATAGCCAATCGGTGAGCGCGTTACGCGACTGTCAGTAATCGACAGGTTTGGCTTGTTCTTGCGTTTTGATGAGCCTTCACGATCATGACCACAATGCGGACACACGATGGGGAACGGCGGCATTGATGCCAATTCTGCCTCGTACTCGTGTTTGGCCTTTACATCATACATCCAGCCTGTGGGTGAACTTCGGCCTGAACGATACACTGTGATTTTGGCAGTGCCATATTGCAAAGATACAGGTTGAAAGCAGAAGCTGAATGCCCCTCGATTCCAGTTTAGGTCGCTCATTCGCTTCGGTTCATCTTTGCGCTTGGGTAGTTGCGGCCATTTTGTTCGGTCTTTTGAGGGCTGTTGTGGCCAATAAAGTAGGTAATTGTGCGCTTTTTTGTCGAAGTGTGGCACATCGGGCAGTTGCTCAAAATCGGGCAGATCGGGGAACAGCATCCAGTTTCCGTTGCCATCATCGACTTTGTAGCCGCCCAAATAAACCTCACCACACGTTTGACAGTAGAGCAGTTCCAGCACACGCCCTTTTTGACACTCGCATAAGATGCGTGGTTGGTTGTACAGCTTGCCGACAGGGCGTGGATGCGCGGGGTCAATGAACTGTGGATCGACCGCCGTACAGTTGGGGTTGGAGCAAGCGTAAATGCCCAACATACTGCGGAAAAAGTAGTGGACGCGCATTGGTAACAACAGTGCATTTTTCTGGCGGGCATCGGTGAGGGCGCGGAGAACGCCGTAGGTTGCTTCGTCCCGTTGCGCGTGGTCTCCGAAAAGTTGTTGTGCCAATTCGTCCAGCAAAATAGTGCGTAGATTGCCGTCCTTTTGGCAAATGTGGAGCAGTTGAGCAGGGCAATATAGTTGTGAAAGAACGTCGCCCAACTGATGGGCGTAGTCGGTTTCGTTGGTGGTCAGTGATAGGTTTTGGAGCAGTGTAGGAATTGCATCTTGTGAATCGGCCGAATCATAAAACTCAGCAAATGCGGCGGCATGTTGGCTTAGGTCAGCAGTTACTGGCCCAGGTGGTAGGTCGCGTTCACCATCGATAATATCGAAGAATTCAGCCGAACCATCCACCCCAAAAAACTCGCTCAGATATTTCCGACTGCTTTCATCTTCTTCCAACGACGCACTGGCGGCAATAAAGCGCACCTGATCAAGACGCTCCCACAACCCCAACCGAAGCAACAATTTGCGGATAAGATAGGCGACTTCTGTCCCCTGTGTGCCACGATACATGTGCAACTCGTCGATGACCAGCGTGAAAATATGGTTGGGATCAGATGCGATCCAATCTCGCGTTTTCTCGATCATCTTTTCTTCCTGATTGCGCATCAGCATAATGTTCAACATGCTGTAATTGGTGATCAGGATGTCGGGCGGATGGCTTTGCATATCCCAGCGCGTGAGCATTTCTGCGCCACCCACATCCAGGCGCGAGAAGAAGGCACGTTTTTCCATTGCAGCTTTACGTTCGTCATCCGTTTGAGCGTTGGTAATTTCGCGGTCAATTGCTTGCATTGTGCGCTCAATGTCTTTGAGCTCGTCGCGCAACTTTTGAATTTTGCTCTTGTCAAGAAACTGTTTGCCGTCTCGCTCTCTGTATTCTTGACCAGAAACAGGGGTTTGGCCTGTGTAGCGGCCAAAATAAAACCGATTGCCTCCACGATGGTTGTCTAACCAGGCACGCACATCATCACTGTCTAGCGCAACGCGCAACCGCTGCATCTGATCTTCCACCAACGCATTCATCGGGTACAAAATAAGGGTGCGGATGGCAGGTTTGCGATCGGCCGATTCATTCCCACGTTGCCATTTACGGCTAGTGCTGCCCCACCATTTCCAATCACGCGCCTGAAAGTTAGGCCACTTTTGCGACTCCTTCAAAAGCTGTGCGACTGCGGGAATCAAGAACGATTCCGTCTTGCCAGACCCTGTTCCCGCAGTAATCACAACATGTTTATGCTGCGATTGCTCAATCGCTTCAAACTGATGTTGGTGCAGTTTCCAGTCAGCAGGAAATAGACCCTGTGCCGCGAATTCACCCAAATCATCAGGTAATGAGTCGATGTCCTTACATGCTTCGCTCATTGCTTTGCCAGATGAGACAAACGGTGGCACAAATTCGATAGCGGGTTTACGGAAAAGGCGCCTGTCTTGATTAAGCAGGGCTTGTCGCTCTGTGCGCAGCAAAGGGTGGCGCAAATGAAAACGACTCTCTATATACATCATATAGTGTTTGCGTAGGCTCTCAAAAACAGCTTGCGGATCATTCATGCCATCACCACCTGATTGAGTTTGATCATAATGTTATAGGCAACGGGTGCTGGAGTATTCTGATAGACAAATGTATTTTCGACCAGTTTGGGCAACAGACCACTGCACAAAGTCGCCGCTCTTGCCAGCAGGGTTGGCAAAACGGCAAAGCGGGGAACAGTCAATGTTTGTGCGATTGTGTCGTATTGTAAAATTTGTCTGCGTTCATCGGCGAGCCACATATACAGCCCCATATCGCGGGGAACCTTTGTAAACACATACTCCTTTTTGTAGCAGTAAGTTCTTGACCCATCGACCATCATATATTCATACAGGCCATTTTCGGCCGATTTTTCCACCTCAACCCACCGCAACGATTGTCCATCAAAATAACGAATCCCATACCCCTGCGGCTCTGGTCGTGTTTCACACAAGTGGCGATAAGCGTTGAGGTGCGGGATACATTCGGCGAGGCGTTCGGCCGATTGCGGTTCATTGGCAAACTGCATCGCTTCTGCCAATTGATTCAATTGATATTGTTCTCCGGCTTGCACAAAAATGGCATCTGGGTTGTGTCGTTGCGGCACTATCTCAAGCGCGCAATCCAATACCGCTGCGTGATAACGTAGCGTTTCCAAAAATGGTTCTGTGCGGAGGCCACATAAAACAGCGCGATGCCTCTTTACGTTTCTCTCTGGTAACCATGCCAAAGTAGGTTGGCAGATCGCCCAACGGATACGTGGCTTGTGCCAAAAATCGAATTCCACATGCCCCAACATACTCAATTGCCGGGCATGAGTTGAGTGTCCCCAACGTGCGTCCACAACCTCAAGGGCATCTGTAAATCGCGTCCACTTTCCATTGCCAACTTCGCTTAGGTAAAAGAGTAGCAAACTACCGTTCATCGAATTCCCTTTGCCACCTTACAATACGTTTGCCAGATGCGACCCAGTCGCTTCTTGGGTGGTTTTGCGTTACGCACCCACACCGCCCACTTGCGGTGATTCTCATGTGCCGCAATCGGTTTTGTTGGAGGTGCTGGGCTACCAATCGCTTCCACACGACACTTGTTGCCTTGAGCGTACAAAATCCATTGCGGCTTGAACAGAACGGGGAAAATAATACTTTGTTTGCTGTTGCTGTTTGGCAGACGATGCTCGACAATTTGGTGAGGGGATCGACCGAGTATAAAACACCGCGTATAGCTTCCACACGTAACCCAAACAGGATGAGTAATAGCTAGCGAAACCTGATTACCCCCAACTGTTTTCGCCCCTGATACATAAATGGTTGTGGGTTCCACGTTTTCCGGTACCATCGATAAGCCAAACCGAATGGGTTGTATTCCCTCTTTTTCTTGCCCCAGAACATGTCCGAGTGGGGTAGTCGTTATAGGTTGATGACCCGATTTGACGATATGAAATTGGCGTTGTGTCCCATCTTTGCCAATCTGAAAACGATGGGTGCCAGCTGACAGACCAAGTTCCACCAAATCAACTTCACCATTGGTCGGCTCAATCTCGCCATAGGCAATATCATCGACAAATAACATTGTTGATTGCTGCAATCCTTTGACGCTGAGTTTGGGTTCGCCCCCTTGTAGATAACGCCCGCGACCCAATTTCAGCCCACCGATCAAACTGAGCGAAACATGTGGCGGCTTTGGCACCACGGTCTGTAATCGTTCATCATCTGTTGGTGTTTGGCGCACAAAAGTGACATCACGTAGCCAAACCCATCCTTGAAGAAGAGGATTGGTCAACACAATCTCGCCCTCGAACTCGGCGCATGTCTGCAAATGCTCTTTGAGGCATGGCAAAAGCTCAGGTTGGCACATGAGTTGATACGATGTCTTCAACTCTGGCCGACTAGCCGCATAAATCCAGTGACCTAATGTCCCGTCATCTTTGCGGAATAACAAAACGGGTTTTGGCTTGAACCACAGCTTGTACTGCTGGTGGTGAAGCTCAATAGGCTGCCCCGCGAAAACCATTTGCAAGAATGGCTTGCTAGACAATGGCTCAAACCATTCATCTGTGAACGCATCGTGGTCTAATTGGTAATGTAGCCGATCGTGCCGGTAGCGACCTTCAGGGAGGCATGTATGGTTGCGACTAAATGCAGGTGGGATCAGTGACAGGTGGCAGGTATCGTAATCAGGTTCGAAGTGAAGAGTGATTTCTGCTGAAACTACCCCGTCCCGAATTTCCTCCACTGAACGTCCATCCCACACTTGGTATTCGGCCAGAACCATCTCGGCAACCTGACGAATGGTGCCGCTATCTTCACGTTCAAATATTCGCTTGAACCTTTGATCAAACGGAAATGTGGACAATTGGCTCCACTGTTCTAGCTCAGATTGGATGAAGTCTACGCGCAGATCTGCCTCATTTGGCTGCAACCCACACCGCTCATAAAAAAGAGGCAGTTTGTTGCGATCCGTCTGGCGCACCAAGGCTTGTGAAATCGGGTAGCCGACATGTTTGTGATTTACATAACGGGCTGTGGATCGGCCGAACTTGCCATTCAAATCTTCATCCAACCACCGATTGAGCCGCTCCCACAACTCGTGCACATCGTCAAACTTAGGCGGCCGTCTTGCACCCAGCAAATCCTCGAACCGGGCATAGTAATTAGCGGCCGAAATACCTTTGCTCGCATCTCTTTCCATATCAAAGGCCGCGAGCACGCACAAACCCAGAAAACCGATAAATGGCGGTGGCAGTGAAGTATCATTTTCCCACACTCGAAGATGGAAGAACTTTTTCAAAGGCATCCGATCAAGCGCCGCACGAGTGCGAACGGCACGAATGAAGCTGTTGCGACTAGCGGTTGGGTCTAATCCGAACTCTGCGCCGACTTCTGCCAGCAAGTCATCATCAACCTGAAGGTAAACTGGTCGACCTCGATTTTCTGGACAAAATAGCTTGTATGCGATTGCATCATTCCATTGCTCGTATGTGATACGTCCCATTGCCCTTCCTAGATGTTGCTATCACCAACACCTGCTAGGGTCGGTGGGAGCCGATTGTCAATGGTTTTGCCGCAGAAAACGTTCAGTACCTTATGCACGGTTTCCAGAGTATATCAGGCGTAATCACTACTATCAAAACGCCCCCTAATCCAAGCTCAATCTTCCATTCAAGTGCAGAATCTTGCCGGTGTGTTCTCGAACAACGATCTCACATTCCAAGTGTGTTAACAAGACCGACGTCACTAAATGCATATTTAACGACGTGCTATTTGGGTTTGCTGTCATTTCGGCCGATTTCCCCCTTCCACAAACTCAATAATCAGCCAACTTTCAGCCGTTTATCCCATAGTGCATCGATTTTGCATACTATCGGCCGAAAATCGACAAAATTTGGCACTTTGCAAATAGCTCACAAGCCGTAGATCATGGACGAGGTTTGTCATGCTCTGTCATGCAGCATGTGCAGAAAATCTCGTGGCGCCACAATTTGAATCCCTTCAAACGGATTGAGCACGAGCAAATCCTCATCCCCGCTGACGATGACATCGGCATCTCCAGCCACAGCAATTTCGAGAAACATGTCATCTTTAGGATCGCGGCAGACTGATATTTTACGGTCTGGCGTCACACCCTCACCGCGCAACATGACCAACGCCACAATCGTCTTGATGTCTTCGTGCGCAATCCGGTACTTGTCACAGATACGCGGACGGTTGAGGACATCGACCAACTCATCGAGCAGTACCGGAGCGTAGAGGATGGTAAAGTTGCCGTCACGTAGCTGGCGCAGCACGGCGCCTGTCAAACCAGACGGCTTAATGATGCCACTGACCAAAATGTTGGTATCGACAACGACGCGAGCGTTTCGCATCAACGCTCGATCTCAGCCCGTGCTGCTGCGACATCGGCAGCCACTTCTTCGTCGCTGTACGCTGCATTCTGGGCAACCATGCGATTGACCAACTTGTCAAAGCGCAACAATACCTGACTTTCTTCCAACTCCTGATAGCGCAAGAACTCTTCATAAGAAATCAGCACCGCTTCCGGGCGGCTGTTGCGCGTCAGCACATACGGAACATGCATGGAAACAACATCGTCGAAAACAGATCGAAAACGGCGTTGAATTTCAGTCACACCAATGATTTTTTGCATAATTCTCATCTCGTTTAGTAGAAAGCCTTTCGTCAAACTATATACGTAAGTACATAGTAACATATATAGATTGGCTTGTGAAGTGGTTTTCAGGTGAGATGTGAGGATTTTTTCGGCCGAAACACCCAACATCCTCATGAGCTATGGCGACGCTTGCCGACGGTCAATTCTACCGCGCCACTATAGCTGAATATCCTTTTCACCGGCACGGATCGGCACTTTGAGCCAATTCTCGGCCGGTGGCAGCGGACAACTGTAATACGGACTGTAGGCACAATAAGGATTGTAGGCGAAGTTGAAATCGATCTCGAAGCGCGTTGCACCCAGACGGTGCAAGCCGGGGCGGTGATTATCAAGATAACGGCCTGCGCCGTACGTTTCGTTGCCGCTGGTCGCGTCGCGGAACGGCAGGAAAAAATCAGTTCCCGCACGGTCACTGAGAATGGTCAACCGGGCTTCTTGACCGTCAACGGAGAACTTGAATGTGCCCCAGCGACGGTAAATTTGATTGTCACCCGTACTGGTCGGAATCGACAACTCCAGTTCATCGTTCGGTAAGCGCGTTACATCGACCTCAAACACGAATGCTTCGTCATCGTCATAGTAGTTGAGACCGCTAAACGCCCGGCGCTGCTGCGGATCGAGGGGTGACTGCGGATGGTTTTTCATGAAGTCATCAATTTCGCGGCGGAATTGGGTTACTTGATCCATGATTTTCCTCGTTTCGGCCGAATTGATTCGAACACAACAGGTTGCACAGGCAGCTATTCGGCCGAATCCCCGGCATCGACGGCCAGGTTAGCCTGAATCTCCGTCATCAAGAAAATGGGGTTGGGATCCGTCGGCAGCCCGTTGACAAATGCAAACGGCGGCACATCGACGCCATTTTCCTGCCCAACACGCTTATCATCAATCACATAGTCGGCATACTTACCCGCCGTGAGGCAGCGGTTAAACGTGCTGCGATCCAGCCCCAAATCAGCCGCAATGCGTTTGAGACGGCTCTCAGTCATGCCGTCGATTTCCGTTTCGGTCATAATCGCATCGTGGTAAGCCCAAAACGCATCCTGATCGGCCGCACATTGCGCAGCTTCGGCGGCAAGCAGCGATTGCTCGTTCTGCTCGTCCGGAAAATGGCGGTAGATGAAGACGAGTTGATCTTCGCCAAAGCGTTCCTGCATTTGCTGCCAGTAACCGGCGTTGTGCCAGCCGCGACACGCTGCGTTAGCATAATCGCAAAACAAGATGACGTTGACGGCGGCATCGGGATCGCCAAGGGGAACGATGGCGGTGAAATCATCCCATCCACCGGTTGGTGGCTGCTGGGATCGGCTGTAAAACACGGCGGCGGCAATGACGATGATCAACAATAGCACGGCACCACTGCCGATCAGCAGGGCGCGTCGGCGCTGCCGTTGGCTGTGCGTGCGGCGTACCTGCCTGCTCTGGCTGGTATTCGGATTTTTATCGGTCATGTAACTCGCTCTCTTCTCTCCATCGTTGATCAGGAATCGGGATGATACCGGATTCGGCCGAATTCGTCAGATGGTCGCAAATAAAAAAGACACCCGTGCGGATGTCTTGTCAATTAAGGCGGAGAGGGTGGGATTCGAACCCACGGTGACCGCAAGGCCACAATGCTTTTCGAGAGCACCCCGATCGTCCACTCCGGCACCTCTCCTCGTTTAGTTGTCAGTGAACAGCGATCAGTTTCTGGTACGCAGTTGTTGAAAGAATTGTTGCAACAATGCAACGGCTTCATCTTCCAGAACGCCGGTCGTGACGGCAACGCGATGGTTAAACTGCGGTTCGCGCAGGACATCGACAATCGAGCCGTCTGCGCCAAAGCGCGTATCTCGTCCACCGTACACCAACCGTGCCAGTCGTGCTTGAATCATGGCTCCGGCACACATCGGGCACGGCTCCAGCGTGCAGTAAAGCGTGACCCCGATTAAGCGCCAGTTGCCGACATGTGCTGCGGCTTGCCTGAGCGCCAGCATCTCTGCGTGAGCCATCGGATCGAGGTCGCTTTCTTTGCGATTGAAACCTGCTCCGATGACAGCGCCATTGAGTACAGCCACAGCACCTACCGGCACTTCGCCGAGTACCACTGCCTGCTGCGCCTGCGCCAATGCCAGCCGCATCCAGCGTTCATCTTCCTGATTGGTAACGTCCTGTTCACTCACGCGCCCATTATAACAATGTCACTGGGCAAACACAATGACACATCGTGTCCGGCATGCACTGTCCATGGGAAAGACAATAGAGCCATGAGGCAAACGGTTTTAGGCAGCATAATCCGGCACTCCAAAAACTAGACACCAATATCCCGTCCGATTGGAACATTTCGGCCGAAATCGACGTTAAATAGTTGCTATGACGGTAGCTTGTCGGCTATGCAAAGCATGCCGTTTATGCGACAATGAATTTGAAGCCATTTACACTGGAAACAGGCAACTTGAAGCGTATTTTGAAGGAGATTGACATGCAGAAACGCCATTTTGGAACCAGCTTGATAGTGATGTTGGCGTTGTTAATCGCGCTGATAGCGTGTGCGCGTGAAGATGCGACACCGTCAGCAACCCCACCAGCGTCCGAGGATCGCACGACTGACGTTGCGACACCAGACGAGCCGGCATCGGCCGAAAACACTGATACAGAATCCAACGCGCCGGAAACGGCTGTCATAGCCGATTGGCCCCCTCAGCTCGTCTACAGCAGCCCGCTGCCCGGTGAACAGGTGACATTGGACGGCGCGATCACGCTGCGCTTTGATCAGCCCATGGATCGCACTTCGGTCGAATCCGCATTTGCCGTCGCCGCAGTTGCCGAAACAGATGTGGATGGTGCAGAGAGTGAAGAATCGGCCGAACCGGTCGAAGGTGCCTTCACCTGGACGGGCGACGACACCCTGATCTACACACCGGCCGACAAATTAGGCCGTGCCCGCCTCTACCAGGTCACCGTCGGCGAAACCGCACGCGGACAAAACGGCAAGCTGTTGCAAGATGCGCTGCGCCTCAATTTCCGAACCGTCGGCTATCTCGATGTCAGCCAGGTCATCCCGGCCGACAGCACAGAAGACGTACAGGCCGACGGTGCCATCACCGTTATGTTTAACCGCCCCGTCGTGCCACTGGTAACAACAGCACAGCAGGAGGACTTGCCGCAGCCGCTTACCATCGAACCAGATACAGCCGGTAGCGGTGAGTGGATATCGACGAGCATCTACCGCTTTGTGCCGGACAACGGTTTCGACGGTGGCACGGAGTACTCCGTCACCGTCAACGCCGGGCTGGAAGATGTGGTCGGCAGCGTATTGGCTGAAGACCATGTCACGACGTTTACCACTGCGCCACCGAGCGTGGTCAAGTTTGAACACGATGGCGACCCGTCGCAACTCGATCCGACTCAGCCCATTTCGATCACATTTAACATGCCGATGGATCGCACTACGACTGAAGCGGCTGTGACAATGACGCCTTCGGCCGAATACATAGTTGCGTGGCGCGATGGGGATCGGGTCATGATGCTCATTCCCGACCCGAGCTTCGCACTGGAAACAACCTATCGCATCGATGTCGATGACTCCGCAACATCGGCAAGCGGCGCGACACTGGCACGCTCCGCCAACGCACGCATGACAACCTATCCGTATCCCGGCGTCGACGAAACGTACCCACGCAATCGTGAAACGGGCGCATCGTGGAACGGTATCAACATCACCTTTGTCTCGCCGATGAATGGCGACACGCTGGAGAACAGCATCACCATTTCACCGGAGCCGCTCGACGGATACAGAATCGATTTCTGGCCCGAAAGCCAGTTCATGTTCATCAACACGCTGCTGGAACGCAACACAACGTATGAGGTTACGCTTTCAGGCGATGTCGAAGACATTTACGGCAACAAAATGGGTGAAGATTATATGTGGTCGTTTACAACGGCCGATTATGAGCCGTTAGCAACATTCAACCTACCGCCCAATGTAAGCCAATTGAGCACCAGTTTTCCATCTATTGTCGATGTGGTTTATCGACGCGTTTCCGGTTTTGATGTCAGTCTATACGATTTTGACGGTGCGATTCCGGCTAATCTCCTCGGTCAACCCTATCAGGTGAACGATCCCGATGTAGCGCCGACCGACCCTATAGGTGAGTGGTCTTACAGTGTCAGCTCGATTGAAGACGAACTGGGCAGCCAGTCAATCGAGTTGGCGACTGATGGCGGTGTGCTGCCCACCGGTGTCTATCTGCTCGATATCGATGCACCGGAATTGGGTGAAAACGCCTATTACTGGCAGTATCCGCGCAACTTGCTGATCGTCGCCGATACCAATCTGGTGGTTAAAGAAACGTTTAATCATGTCCATGTCTGGGCAACTGATCTGGAAAGCGGCGAACCGAGTGCCGGTCTCAACATCGCTTTTTACTATGACGGTGTGAACATCGGCTCGGCGACAACCGACAATGACGGGCTGGCAACATTGGCAAAATCTGAAAATGGTCGCAACAGCGGCACGCTAGCCGTCGCCGGCACGCCGGGCGAGCCTGGTTTTGGCGCAGGCAGCAGTCAATGGAGTTTGTCTGTCGAACCGTGGCAATTTGGCATTACCTATGGTTGGGAGGATGAGCGCCCCTATTACGCTTACATCTACACCGACCGGCCCATTTACCGGCCCGGCGATACGGTCAACATTCGCGGCGTCTTGCGTGCAACCAATTACGGCCGCTACGGACAACCGGATCTATCTGATGTAACACTCAAACTATTGCCCGCTTACAGTTACACGGAAAATGCAACGCAAGAAGAAGCGATTGAAGTCGTGATGGATGAGAACGGCGGCTTTTCGGCCGAATACATTGTTCCCGAAAACGCCACACTCGGCACGTACAACATCATCATCGACTCACCCGACTTTGACTACAACTCAAATCGCGAGTTCACCGTTGCCGAATACCGGGCACCGGAAATTCTCGTGACCTCCACGGCAGCGGTTGACGAAGGTCTGCGCGGCGAACCGGCGCAATTCACCGTCGATGTCAGCTACTTCTTCGGCGGCCCGGCGGCCGATCTCGACGTGACCTGGTCTTTGTCGAGTGAGCCATATTACCTGGACACCGGCAACTACCAGTACAGTTTTGCGCCCAGTGCGTATCAGCCGTGGAACCCGTTCATCGGGATTGGTGTTTCCAGTTCTCAATGGATTGCCGACGGTATGGGCAAAACGGACGGCAACGGCCAACTCGTTGTCGACATTTCGGCCGATGCGCTTGCTGCCATGCCGGAAGGCAGCCGTAATCTGATGTTCGAAGCCACCGTCACTGATCTGACCGGTTTCTTGACCAGCGCACGGACAACGGCTGTACAACACGCGGCTGAAACCTATGTCGGCATCGGCATGGCGCAGCCGATCGCTGCGGCCGAAACAGAAACGGAAGTCGAACTACGCACCGTTGACTGGAACGGCGACATCGTACCCAATGCAGCAGTAGAAGTTGTTTTCTACGAGCGTGAATGGCGCAGTATTCGCGACGACTTCAATCCCAGTCAAGTGTACTGGGAACCGGTAGACACGGAAGTGGCGCGTGTCGCCGTAACCACGGACAGCAACGGTGCCGCAACGGCAACGTTCGTGCCGGACAAAGGCGGCAGCTATGTCGCTGAAGCCACCGTGACCGATAGTGGCGGTCGCACGCAGGTCAGCAATCTCGATTTCTGGGTGATGGAAGAGGGGTACGCAGCGTGGCGCTTCGATCCGCAAGATCGCAAAATGACGCTCGTTGCGGATCAACAGGAATACAAAGTCGGCGATACGGCACGCATACTCGTGCAATCACCGTTCCCGGAACCGATTACAGCGTGGCTGGTCATTGAGCGCGGCGAGCAAATCGAGGAACGGCTGATTACAGTTGACGGCAGCACGGTGCTCGAATTGCCGCTTTCGGCCGATTATGCGCCGAACGTATTCGTCACCATTGTCGCCATCAAACCGGTCGACGACAGTGATCGCCCGTGGGCCGATATGCGTCTGGGCATCACCGAAATTCCCGTTTCGCCGGAAGGTCTGCGCCTCGAATTGGCACTCAGTCCCGATCAAGATGTGGTCTCGCCCGGCGCTGACGTGACATACGACATCACCATTACAGACGCGGACGGCAATCCGGTTTCGGCCGATTTCTCACTGGCAATGGTCGATCTGGCCGTACTGCAGCTCAAACCCGATAATGCACCGGATATTCTCGAAGCTTTCTACTCTCGCCAACCTTATCGCAGCCAAATTGGCTCAGGTATCCTTTATTCCGGTGAGGGCCTGGCAATCACCGAACCGTCCAATCTGGGCGGGTACGGTGGCGGTGGCGGTGGTGGCGATGTGGCGGCTGAATCGCTCGCCCTGCGCTCGGAAGAAGGCAGTGACGGCGTGCGTCAGGATTTCCGCGATACAGCATATTGGGAGCCGCGCCTGACAACAGACGGAGCAGGACAGGCGACTGTTACCGTTGACTTGCCGGACAATCTGACGACGTGGCGGTTGAGCGCCAAAGCGGCGACCGTCGATACGCTCGTAGGCCAGGATGATGTAGACATTATCGCCACGAAACCGGTCCTGATTCGGCCGATTACGCCGCGATTCTTCACTGTCGGTGACCAAGTTTCGCTCGGTGCGGTGGTCAATAACAATACCGATGCGCCGGTTGAAGCGGCTGTGACGCTGGAAGCGACCGGTTTGATCTTTACCGACGACCCGACGGCTGCATCGCAAACAATCAGCGTGACCATTCCCGCGCACAGCGGCGAAGCAGTGCGCTGGCCGGTTACGGTGCTGGATGTCGATGAATCTGATCTCGTCTTCAGTGTCGATGCCGGCGAGTACAGCGACGCGAGCAAGCCGACTGTCAGCCGGGGTGAACCATTACCCGTCTACCGCTTTGATGCATCAGACTTTACGGCAACTGCAGGCAGCTTTGACCAGGAAGGACGTCGTGTCGAAGCAATCTTGCTGCCACCGATCACTGACACACGCATTGGCGATGTCAAGCTGCGGCTGAATGCATCGCTGGCATCCGGAATTCTCGATGGCCTCGAAGCGCTCAAATACGAGCAGGATGCACTGTACCAATGTGCCCATGTCGCCGCCAGCTACCTGTTGCCCAATTCAGCCATGGCGCTGGCACTGCGCGATCTGAGCTTTAGCGATGTACTGCTACAGGCTGACCTCGATGCGCAAATTCCGCTACAAATCGCAACAATCGAAGAGACTCAACACAGCAATGGTGGCTGGAGTTGGTGCGGCAGTCCGGAAACAGACGAATACCTGAGCGCTTATGTGCTATTCGCTTTGCTGAAGGCTGATGAAGCGGGCTATGATGTCTCAGATAAGGTGATTACAGATGGCATCGCATTCGTGGATCGGGCGTTGGTTTCGGCCGAAACACTTAAAACCACATCCGACGCCAACCGGCAGGCTTTCTATCTCTACGTTCTCGCCACAGCAGGCGAAGACGTGGGCGCCGACCTCGACGAACTGTTTGACACGACACGCGACTTGCTCGACCCGTACGCCAAAGCACTCATGCTCTCCGCATACGCCGCAATCGGCAGCGACAGCAATCAGGATATCCTGCTTTCAGACCTCAACAACAGCGTCATTCTCAGCGCAACCGGCGCGCATTGGGAAGACCAGATGCCTGACTGGGACAACCTGAGCAGTGATGTGCGCGGCACAGCGATGGTCATCGATGCACTGGCGACTGTCGATCCCGACAATACCATCATCAGCAATGCCGTGCGCTGGTTGATGTCGGCACGTGAATTAGTCTACTGGCCCACACTGCACGAAGGTGCGTGGAGCATGTTGGCGTTGACTGATGTGATGACCGCAACCGGTGAACTCGACGCCGCATACGATTATGCTGTGGCGATGAACTTCGAACCCGTTGCCGAGGGCCAATTCACACCGGCTGATGTCGCACGTGCCGATTTGGTCACCATTCCCATCGACGAGATGTTGATCGACGAGTTGAACTATCTCGACATTCAGCGCAGCGCGGGTGACGGGGTGCTCTACTACACGGCGCATCTCAACGCCTTCCTCGACGCCAACCAAGTGGACCCGGTCGAGCGCGGCATTGTGGTGTCACGTCAATACTTTGATGCAGCATGCGATCCGCTCACAGAAACCTGCGAGCCAATCACGACCGTCACATCTGATCAGCAGGTGCGTGTCGAACTGACGATTGTCGCGCCTAATGATCTAACGTACGCGGTCATTGAAGACCCGCTACCGGCTGGTGCGGAGGCGATTGATCCTAATCTGGAGACATCATCGACGGCATTTGAACCGGGTAATGATCAGCCGGCACCTTACAGTTACGGATATTGGGGCTGGTGGTACTTTAATGGCATCGAATTCCGTGATGAGAAGGTTGTGTTTAGTTCGGCGTATCTTCCCGCCGGAACGTATCAGTACACGTATTACTTGCAACCGGTTATTCCCGGTGAGTTTCAAGTAATGCCGGCGACGGCGCGGCAGGAATTCTTCCCTGAGGTATTCGGCCGATCAGCGGGTGGGGTATTGACAATCGAATAGCTTTTGACGAGTCAACTGCAAGCAGATTATGAATCTATCGCCGCCTCTGCGAATTCGTGGATGGCGGCGATATGTTTTTCGGCCGAATCCAGCCCAATTCCCATGGTGTGCAATACCAGATGGGTGATCCCCAACGCCTCCCATTGGGCGATCAGGTCACGCCACTGCCGGCGATTACCGTCTTTGAAATTAATGATCGCTTCGATGCCGATATCAGCGCGGTTGCGACCATATTCAGCCAGATAACCGTCCAGTTTTGCCAGGTACGATTCGGCCGATTGGGGTCTGCGGAAAAACGGAATCCAGCCGTCTGCCATTTTTGCCACGCGCCGAATGACCGGATCGGCTGCGCCACCGAGCCAGATCGGGATCGGTCGCTGCACCGGCATTGGCAGCAAACCCATGTCGGGAATGTCGTGCCATTCATCTTTCACAGTCACCAGGCGCTGCGTCCACAGCTTGCGCATCAGATCGATTTGCGCTTCCGAGCGCTTGCCACGTGTATGGAAATCCTGATTGAGCGCGATATATTCCGGTTTGTTCCAACCTGTCCCAATACCAAGACGCAATCGACCACCACTAATAGCATCGAGCGTGGCGGCTTGTTTGGCGAGCAACGCAGTCTGGCGCTGCGGTGCAATGATAATGCCGGTTGTAAACTCGATGGTATGCGTCACAGCAGCCATGTAGCTGAAGAGGACGAATGGTTCCCAGAACGGGTCTTCGTAGGTGTACGGGCCTTGCCAATTACCGGGGCGTTCGGGGTTAACGCCGAGAACGTGATCGTAGGCCAGAATATGGGAGTACCCCAGCTTTTCGGCCGAAACAGCATATTCCCGAATCAACGCCGGATCGGTACCAAACTCAATCTGTGGAAAAATAACACCTATCTTCATTCGCACCATTCCTTACACATCACCTAAACTCGTGCCCAAAGAACGGGCACTCTTGATCCACGGATGATCCAGCGGCACCGATTTGCGTCGGCCGACAACATCTTCCAGCGGCACGGCCTGAGCACCATCACCGCACGCCGCAACCATTACACCGAACTGCTCTGTATCGATGAAATAGGCACAAGCCGTGCCCAGTCGTGTTGCCAGCAAGCGATCAGCGGCAGACGGCGTTCCACCGCGCTGTACATGCCCCAAAATCGTCACGCGTGATTCCAGACCGGTCAATTCTTCCAACTTGCGCGACAGACGCAATGTATGCCCTTTGCGCCGTTCTTCGACCGCATTCAATTCGGCCGAAGCCTTTTTGCGCGCTTTCTTGTTCTTGGCTGCTTTTTTGCGAGCTAATGCATCGTAATAATCGCCGGCAATTTCATCCGACATCGCACCCTCTGCCACAGCCACAATACTGAACCGCTGGCCCGACCGACTGCGTTTTTCAATCGCCGCCGCGACAACATTGACAAAAAACGGGATCTCGGGGATGAGAATGACATCCGCACCCCCGGCAATGCCGGAACCTAACGTCAACCATCCGGTATTATGGCCCATAATTTCAACCACAATGATGCGATGGTGACTGTGTGCCGTACTGTGCAATCGGTCAATCGCTTCCGTTGCAATGCCCAAAGCCGTATCAAAGCCAAACGTCACATCTGTGCCAAACACATCATTGTCGATCGTCTTGGGCATGGTGACCACATTTATTCCTGCCTGCATCAAACGATACGCATTCTTTTGTGTACCGCCTCCGCCCAGGCAGACGAGGCAATCGAGGTGGTGCTTGTGATAATTCTCGATCATGACCGCCGTCATATCCATTTTCTGCCCACCAATGGGCATGCGATTCGGTTTGTCACGACTCGTACCCAAAATCGTGCCGCCGACCGTGAGAATGCCGGACAAATTAGTTTTGTTCAAGCGGATGAAGCGATTCTCCATCAATCCGCGAAAGCCGTCCAGAAAGCCAAGCACCTGCATGTTGCGGTCGAGAGCCGCTTTGCCGACGCCACGAATGGCTGCATTGAGGCCCGGGCTGTCACCACCGGCAGTCAAGATTCCGATTGATTTCATGTCGTGCTCTCCTATCGATGATTGCTTGTCACTTTTCGCAATGAGTTTATTGTAGGCGCGTAACCAGTATCTGCCAACGTACCAAATACGCCCCGTGCCTCACTTTTGGGTAAAACAATACCGGTCGCGTGCAATCGGCGAGCGGTGATCGGTGCTGAAGGCGTAATATTGAGCAGTTGCGTAGCTTGTGCAGATAATGGGTGTTATAGAGATTGAATCTACTAACCGTCACATCTTGAAACGGCGTGACCAACAACAAAGAGGATGAGAAATGGACATTGTCAATATTATCAGTTGGATCATTTTCGGCGGGCTGGCGGGCTGGGTTGCCAGCATCATTATGAAGCAAAACGCAAGCATGGGGCTGGTTGCCAATGTTGTGGTTGGCATAGTCGGCGCGTTTATCGGAGGTTGGCTATACGGTTTGATCGGCGGTAGTACCGAAGGTTTCAATATTACGAGCTTTATTGTGGCAGTAATCGGCGCAATTGTGCTGCTGGCAATTGTTGGATTCATTGCAAAAAGGCGTGCAGCATAAGTATGATAGGCTTATCATGGGGGATGCACTGACGGTCGGCTTTTCGCTTGAGTTTTCGGCCGAATGACTAAGTTGTTAGCGCAGACCCCATTCTGGTACGCCTAATTGATTTTGTATTGCGAGGTATAAGCAATGTTCCCTATTTTAGTTATCGCTATCGGTGTGGCAGTCTTGATGTTTGGTAATCGGCTCGCCGTACTGGGTGCAGCAGTCGGTGCGCTGCTCGGAGTCGGTCTGTTACGCTTGTTCCCCGATTCGACTGACTCGCTGCTCACTCTGTTGATTCCTGTTCTGCTCGCCATTTTGGGATTTTTCGGTGCGGCCTTTGCCAAAGGGATCATCAACATCGTCCTGCTGGTCATTGGCGCATTGGCCGGTGCTGCGATTGTCTTGGGTTTCCTCGATCTCTTTCAACTTGACAATGGCTTGATCGACTGGCTGCTCGTTGTCATCGGTGGCTTCATTGGATTAGTCCTTATCCAGCGCTTTAAGGATTGGGCGATGATTATTCTGGCAGGATTGATCGGCGGATTACTCGTCACACGCGGTCTGTCAGACTGGTTTTCATTCCTGGAAGGGGCAGCAGGCACACTCCTCGCCCTCGTACTTGCCGGCGTTGCAATTGCGTATCAAGGCGGCTTCCTGACAGGACGCAAGGCACCTACCGACGTGTGACGACGCCACATTACTGCGCCTGCAGCAAGTAAAGAAGAGCCGATACCGGCCTATGTGCCGGCATCGGCTTTTTTGTTTTCACTTTATTGGTTTACAAAAACCGGTTTCCGCTTCTCGATAAATGCCTGCATTCCTTCATTGGCGTCTCGCGTCGCCCACAATGCATGGTAGGTGCGGCGCTCAAACAGCAATCCTTCACGCAAACTCGTTTCTTGCGCCCGTTCGACCGCTTCGCGATTGGCAATGGCAGCCACTTTGCTGTATGAGGCGATGGTTTGGGCATTGTCGAGTACGTCAGCCATAAATGTTTCGGCCGAAAACACCCGCGCCACTAACCCTGCCCGTTCCGCTTCCTCCGCGTCCATCATCCGTCCGGTCAACACCATATCCATCGCTTTTGCCTTACCGATCAGTTTCGTCAGCCGCTGTGAGCCACCCATACCGGGTGTCAAACCCAGCTTGATCTCCGGTTGACCAAATTTGGCCGTTTCGGAAGCGTAGATCACGTCGCACATCAGCGCCAGTTCACACCCGCCGCCCAGCGCATAACCCGAAACCGCCGCGACCTTCGGTGTGCGCAGTGCCGTAAACCGTTCCCACGTGACGAAGTAATCTTCATGGAACAGATCGATATACGACTTGTGCGCCAATTCTTTGATATCGGCACCGGCAGCGAACGCACGTTCATTGCCAGTGATGACAAAGCAGCCCACCGACGGATCGCGATCCAGCGATTCCAGTGTAGTCACAATCTGACACATCATGTCTGAGTTCAAGGCGTTGAGGGTTTTCGGCCGATTCAAGCGCACCAGCACAACCCGATCATAGCGTTCAATTTCAATAGACATTTGTTTCTCCAGTGGTAAGTGGCCAGTGGTGAGTGGTCAGAGGCGAGCGACCAATTTGATCACTGTCCACTGTCCACCGCCCACCGATCCCTGATTTATGAATCCCAAATCGCTCCGTAAGCCGGAATGCCACGGCTTTCCATGCCGTAAACCACCTGCCATGTGAGCTTCTTGTTTGAAATACAGATCACCGCTTCCGCGTCGAATTCCTCGTATGCTCTGTACGCCAGCTTGACCAAATCAGGACGCCCATTCTCGTTTGTATCCCAGATGATGGCATCAGGCTGGACGGCGATAATTTCATCGACCAACGCATCGCCATAGGTGGCACGCGGCGAGCGTGTTGACCAGACGAGGCGCGACGGCGTATCGCCTGCCAGCAAATGAGGCAAACATGGCCCAATGCCACTGCCGGTTGCAACCCACACAACGCGCTTGAACAATTTGTCGATGTTGCCCACACCGGCCGTCGGAATCCCTTTCACCCACACATGCGACGGTTTGTCATCGATCAGGTCGCCGGTCCAATCACCCGCGCGGGAAATGGTCAGACGGAATCCTTCTGCGTTCGGCGACGGCACATTGGCAAAGGCATGCCATTCAATTAGCGGGTTGCGGCTGATCGTCGTCGATGAGCCAGCGAATGGCGTGACGCCGTAATCGAACTTGCTCAACGCGACGTGATTTGACGGCGTTTCGATTTCGACCGGCACTTTGCGCAAACGCAGCCATGGTAACGCAATGCTGAATGTAACCAGACACAAAACCCACACAGTTGGCGCAGTCAGGATAGCCATTGACAACGACACATCACCGCGCTGCAAGTTGATAAACAGGATGGTTTGAATCCAAAACAGGAGCAGCGCCGCCCAGCCGCCGAAGCGATGGGTCAGTTCAAATCCATCGTGATGTCTGGCACGCATCTTGGGCATCGACATTGCGATCATGAAAATCAGGATGGCGAGCAGCAAGCTCGTCACAATGAGAATGGCCGGAGACGCGCCGGGTAAGCCGTTAAGCCATTGATAGGCAAGTGATACGACGAAGACGGCAAACCACATCGTTCCGACAACTGCGCCACCGACATGCAAGCCACCAAAATGGTACACCTTGCCCAATGTCCAGCGAACTGCCAGTGGCCAACTGGTTGGCACGCTGGTTGCCACTTTGAACAGGAAATTGATGACGTATTGCTGACGGATCAAGATGGCCAGCGCGATGTTGGCGAGTACGAGATTGGACAACGCATTCAATGCAATGCCATCGGCCGATAACCACCGACCACGTGTCACACCCATGATGAGAACGACAGCATTGACCAAGGCCACCAGCCCAATCAGCCGGTTATAATGCATCATCTCAGGGCGCTTGCCGATGCGCCTCAGCGCACTTTGTTGAGGCGGCAAGCCGTCATCGGCAACTTTGTAGGCTGGCTTTGTATCGACTTCTTGACGGGGCAGCTTGACGTTTGAGTAACTCTTTAACACGGCGCAGACTCCAATTGTTCCTGATTTTCGGCCGAATCCAACTCAACAGCCAGCTGCATCAATTGACGCTTGTCGATCTTGCCGCGGCTGGTCATCGGCAGTTCTTCCAAAGCGACGATGAATTTCGGCGTGCAGTAATAGGGCAGCGCAGCAGCAACAGCCTGCTTTGCAGCTTCAACATCGACGCGCAACGGACTGACAAAGCCGACTAGATGGCGGCTGTCCAGCTTGAGCGTGACAGCGCGTTTACAATGTGCGACGTTTTCAAGCACGCCTGAAACCGAGTCGAGTTCAACGCGAAAACCACGCACTTTGACCTGATCATCCGTTCGGCCGAAATGCTCCAGTTCACCGTACGCTGTCCAGCGCCCCAAATCACGTGTGCGGAACATCATGCGCCCACCGCCGAGAAACGGATCCGGTACATAGCGTGCTGCAGTCAGATCATCGTTGCCAATGTAACCGGCCGAAACACAATCGCCACCCGCCCACATTTCACCGATCTCGCCAATCGCGCACGGCTTCAAATTTTCATCCAGCACGTAAACGGTATTGTTGGGCGTCGGTGCGCCAATCGTCAGACGTTCGCGCCACGGTTTGTAATCCTGCATCGTATTGACAATCGTCGTCTCAGTCGGGCCACACGCGTTATAAAACGTGCTGAATTGCGACCATTTGTCGGCCAACGGACGCGGGCAAGGCTCACCGGCGACGGCAACCACTTTGACATTGTACGCAGCGTCAGCGTCAAATGTGCTCAAAATCGACGGGGTCGAAATGACGACATCAACCTGCTTGACAGCTTGCATAAACTCTTTGCCGCGAATCACCAGCGTCGCGCCGTTTCCCAGACTGCCGAGTATTTCCCACGCGGCCATATCAAAAGCGATGCTCAAAATCTGCCCGACCTTGACGCCGGGTCGCATACCCAGATTACCCGGCTCGGTCAGCACGATATTGCCGATATTGCCGTGGGTCACTTGCACGCCATTAGGATTGCCGGTTGTGCCGGACGTGAAAATGATGTTGCAAATGTTGTCGCGGCTGACCGGCTGAACCGGCATAAACGGCGCGATAAAGTCGTTTTCTGCAAACGGCGTCTGCATGAATTCATCAACTGCAATGACCGTGTGGCCTTCGGGAACCGGAATGAGGTGTTGCAAGTGCGAGAGCGTGAGAATCACCTTCGTTTTTGCCGTCTCGATGACGTATTTCAAGTGCGCTTCTGGTGCAACGCCGACGTGTTGCGGCACATAGGATGCGCCTGCTTTCAATGCGCCCATGATGCCGACAAGCATCGGAATGGAGCGTTGCAGAAAAAGGGCCACATTATCACCGGTCACAACACCGTGCCGGGCCAGTGTGGCCGCAAGGCGGTTAGCTTGCCGGTCAAGTTCGCCGTAGGTGATCGACTGATCGAGATGGTGTGCAGCGATGGCGTGGGGCTGGGCCGCGGCATGGGCTTCAAAGGCGCTGTGCAGCGTTTCGTAAGGCACTTCGGCCGAAACTCCTTTGCCAAAACGCTCAAACAATATCTGATCGATGGGTGACAGGTTGCGCATGGCATAACGGGCAAAGGGCCGAGCGGTCGGTGACGGATAGCCACGATCCTGTGCCGGCAAAAATGGATTGCGTTCAGATTTATCCCGATAGCGTACGGGGATAGTTGGCGCATCTACGCCAAACGGATACATGTCGAAAGTCGGTAATGGGTTCATGGTTTGTCCTCTTGTCTCACTGTTCTGTGACTGATTGGATTTCGGCCGAAATTCTCACGCCGGTCAACGACAGGGATCGTCGTCTGGGGATCCGGCAATGCAGCCTGTTTTCGTGTCACAAGCAGCAGTTTAACCGGCAATTGTTGTGCATCACTTACGAACTTCTTACATAAACTTGTGAGATTATTGCGACAATCTTACTGTGGCAGACACATCTGTATGCAATGCCTGTACTTAAAATGCGTAAGGCGCAGGGGCTGGTTTTCAGATTAGCCGGGAAATTGCTATAATGACACAGGAACATTTGAGCGATGACCAAGAAAACATCAACAACCGGCAAATCAACTCGCGGCGGCACACGTCGTTCCTCCACGCGTAAAACGACCACGACCAGACGCCGTTCTGCGACGAACAAACGCAAAAATCCATCGCCAACGCCCTCTTTCCGAATCAACGTCTATCAAAAAACACTGATTGTCGGTATTGTCGGCATCTTCTTTGCCGCCGTCTTGATTCTGAGTATGTTATCGCCGTCGCAGGGATCATTGACCCAATGGTTATCAGACGGACTGTTGTTTTTATTTGGCTGGGGCGGCTATGCCATCCCCATCGCATTGGGAATCTTCGGCTTCTATCTGGTTTTCTGGGGAATGGAGCAGGCACCCCAATTGCCTGCGGGCCGTGTGGTCGGCATCTTGCTCTTGTTCTTCACATTTGAAGCCATGGCAACTGAGTTTGTGCTGACGCAGAACAACGCCGTGATCACATCGCTCAGCGACGTCTGGCAATTTGCGGGTTTGCGTGTGGGCGGTGGCCTGACAGGCGGTTTCATCGTCTGGCTCTTTGCCGGATTGTTAGGCACGGTCGGTGCGCTTTTCCTCTACCTGGTGGTCGGCATAATCGGCGTTGTCCTGCTATCCGGCATCACACGCCAGGACATTGTCGAATTATGGCAGCAAATGCAGGACAACCGTCGCCGGCGCGCCGCGCAACGCCAAATGGCACGCGACATGGAACCTTCGGCCGAGTCGTCTGCCGAATCACCCATCCCGACCCGCAGGCGACGCCCTGTCCGCACAGCGCAACCTGTTGCGGAAAGTGTGACCGATGCAACTGATTTGGATGAAGACAGTGATTTTTCGGCCGAACCGACTACCCCACCGCCTCCTGTCATCAACGACAAACGCAAAAGCCGTTCGGCCGACCCGGCACCCGCCGCCGCCCCCGAACCCATCGTCTACGATTCCCAGGGCGCAGGATATGAAGCCAAGTGGGATTTACCCCAGATGAGCGACATGCTCGTCGTTGGCTCGGACCCGGAGATGAACAACGACGTCATTCGCGAACAGGCACGCATCATCGAACACACGCTCGCCAGCTTCGGCGCACCCGGCAAAATCGTCGATACCAATTTTGGCCCGACCGTAACCCAGTTCGGCGTTGAGCCGATGTACCTCGAATCGCGGAGCGGCAAACGGATGAAGGTTAAAGTCAGCAAAATCGCGGGACTGGCTGACGATCTGGCCTTAGCGCTGGCAGCCAAAAGCGTCCGTATCCAGGCCCCGGTACCGGGCAAAGGGTACATCGGCATCGAAGTGCCCAACCCGGACAAGGTACTCGTCAGCTTGCGCGACGTGATGGAGTCGCCTGAATATCTCAGCATCAATTCACCTCTCCGCATCGGACTCGGTCAGGATGTCGCCGGTCGGCCGATTGCCGCCGATCTGACCAAAATGCCGCATCTCCTCATCGCCGGCGCAACCGGTTCCGGTAAATCTATCTGCGTCAACAGCATCATTGCCTGCCTACTGCTGCAAAACACACCGGACGATTTACGGCTGGTCATGGTGGACCCGAAGCGCGTTGAATTAACCGGTTACAACGGCGTGCCACACCTCGCTGCACCCGTCGTCGTCGACATGGAACGCGTACCCGGTGTCCTCTCCTGGTCGATGAAAGAAATGGACAAGCGCTACGACCTGTTTGCCAAAGTCGGCACGCGCAACATCGGCGGCTACAACCGCAAGGCGCTCAAAGAAGGTAAACAAAAACTGCCTTATATCGTCGTCATTGTCGATGAGTTGGCTGATCTGATGATGACGGCTCCGGAACAGACTGAAAAAGCGGTCGCGCGTCTGGCGCAGATGGCCCGCGCTACGGGTATTCACCTGATTCTCTCGACCCAGCGCCCGTCTGTCGATGTGGTCACCGGCTTGATCAAGGCCAACTTCCCGGCACGCATCGCGTTTGCCGTCGCATCGGCAACTGACAGCCGTGTTGTGCTGGACTCGACCGGCGCGGAACGGCTGCTTGGCCAGGGCGATATGCTTTTCCAGATGCCGGACAAGCCGGCTCCGGCACGTATGCAAGGATGCTTTGTTAGTGATGAAGAGTTAAACAAGCTGATCAATTACTGGAAGACGGCGCGTCGTTTCCATCGCGTGACGGAAGCTGCCGCGCAACCGCGCAGTGAATTGACATCTGTGACGCCTAATGGAGATGCAGCGCAGGATGAGCCAATTTCGGCCGAAACATCCAGCCTGCCCGAACCAACTCCAATCGCATCCAGCACCGTACCGGCAACGCCACCGCCTTCTACCGTACAGCAACCACTGCTCGAAGACCTGATTCGACAGGAACAGGAAGCCGCCAATGCCGATCCCGTCGATGAGTTGATGCCCGAAGTGATCGACTTCATCCGTCAGTCGCAAAAAGCATCGACATCGATGCTGCAGCGCCGTTTCCGCATTGGCTACACGCGTTCAGCCCGCATCATGGACGCGCTCGAAGATCAAGGTATCATTGGCCCACCTACCGGAACCAGCAAAGCTCGTAAGGTACTCATTCCCAAAACACCTGCTGATCCCGAACTGAATTCCTTGAGCGAGTAAAAAGGGACTCGTGCAAACAGTACGGCCACGAAGACCAATTCACCACACACCACTGACTACTCACAATTCTCCATTGCCATGGCTCACTTACAAGGACAGGAACGCGCACAATACGTCCAGAACATGTTTGCCCGCATTGCCGGGCGCTACGACTTGATGAATCGCACGATGACGCTCGGCCAGGACATTCACTGGCGTAAAGTTGTCATTGCCCAGGCGCAGTTGCCGTCTGGAGGGCGCCTGCTCGATATTGCCACCGGTACAGGCGACATCGCCTGGGAGGGGCTGCGCCGCACACCTGACCTACAAGCCGTCGGCGGCGATTTCACGATTGAGATGATGCAGGTGGGCAAGCACAGCTATCCGGAACGTGCTCCCATTCAATGGGTCGGCTCTGACACGCTGGCGCTGCCCTTTCCGGACAACTATTTTGATGCGGTGACTTCCGGCTTTTTGATGCGCAACGTCATTGATGTGGCGCAGGCGTTTCGCGAGCAGTGGCGGGTGACAAAGCCCGGTGGCCGGGTTGTCGTCCTCGATTCCAGCCCGCCGAAACGCAATGTGCTACGCCCATTTATTCTCTTTCACCTAAACACAGTCATTCCAACACTGGGTAAATTGCTGACTGGCGAAAGTGATGCCTACCGGTATTTGCCGGACAGCACGCAAAAATTCCTGACGCCGGATGCACTGGCTAAGGTGATGCAGGAGAGTGGTTTTGAACAGGTAGCGTACAAGTTGTTTATGTTTGGGACAGTGGCGGTGCATTTCGGCCGAAAACCACTGTTCGCCGACTCAGAACCGAACGAGGCAAAGACATGATTACTGACTATGCAAGCAAACTGGCACAAGTGATCACCGATTACTCTGTCGCCATCAACTCCGGTGATTACGTCGTCATTCGTGGCAACATGGCGTCGATTCCGCTGATCGAGGCGCTGTTCGAAGCGGTTATCAAGCGCGGTGGCCATGCTTATACCCATGTCAACATTCCCGGTCTCAATGAACTATTCTTCGACAACGCCGGTGACGAACAACTCAGCTATGGCAATCCGATGCTGGAATTCGTTCTGGAAAAAGCTGACGTCATGCTCGACATCGAAGCATCGACCAATTCGAAGTCGATGACAGGTGTTTCGGCCGAAAAGATGGTGCGGTTTCAACAAGCGATGGGACCACTGCAAGTCAAATTGATCGAACGCATCAGCGACGGGTCACTGCGTTGGTGCTTGATGCCTTATCCGACCAGCGCCGCAGCCCAACAGACCGAAATGGGAATTCACGCCTATACTGAATTTCTCTACAAAGCGTGTGGTCTGCATCACGATAATCCGGTCGCCTATTGGGAACAGGTACGCGACAAACAACAGCGCCTGGCCGACTATCTCGACACCAAATCACATGCCAATGTTAAAGGACCGGGCATCGATTTATCCTTTGATTTTGGTGGCCGTAAATGGATTAGTTGTCACGGCAATCTCAATTTTCCCGATGGCGAGATTTTTACCGGACCAATTGAAGATTCCGTAAATGGTACAGTTGCGTTCAATATGCGGTCGATCTTATTCGGCCGAGAGGTGCGTGGTGTCAAATTCCGCTATGAAAACGGCGTGATCGTCGACGCTTCGGCCGAACACGGGGAAGAATTCCTACTCAGCCAGCTCGATCTCGACGACGGGGCGCGGCGCATGGGCGAATTTGCCATCGGCACCAATTGGGGCGTCGATCGCGTCACCGGTTCCACGCTGCTCGACGAGAAAATAGGCGGCACCATCCACATGGCAATCGGTGCGAGTCTGCCCGAAAGCGGTGGCGTCAACCAGAGCAAACTGCACTGGGATATGGTTCACGACATGAAAAACGGCGGCCAAATCTTCATCGACGGCGCGCTGTTCTACGAAAACGGTCATTTCACGGTCTAAAATCCGAAATCCACAATCTCATGTGTCGCAGCATCAAACAACTCCGTTACCCTGACCGACCGCCGACAGACGCCGAATTGGAAGCCGCCGCACGCCAATTTGTACGCAAAGTGAGCGGTTACCGCGAACCATCAAAAGCGAATCAAGCTGCTTTTGAGCAGGCAATCGCTGATATTACCGCTGTTACCCGAACACTGTTCGATAATCTCACAGTGCGTTGAGCCCTGGCACCATAGCGCGGCAGTAAACCTGTGCCCATGTGATAACAATAAACTGTGTCGGCATTTGAGAACTATTCGTTCAGGAGATCGGCTCATGAAGCGTGATAAAAACACAACATCCCCAACGACTCTGGATAACCTTACAACCACGGAACGGCGCGTCGTGCAACGTCTACTGCGACGTGAATTTGTAAGCCGCAACGTCGAAAAGGAATTTGACGCACAGCAAACACTAGGTGACAGAGTTGCGGATGGGGTAGCATCTTTTGGCGGCTCGTGGCCGTTTGTGATCTTTTTCATGGTTTTTCTCGTCACATGGATTGCGCTCAACTCGCTGTTGCTTAAAAAAGTGGGCCAGCAACCTTTTGATCCGTATCCATATATCTTACTCAATCTAATGCTATCGACGCTGGCGGCAATTCAGGCACCGATTATCCTCATGTCGCAAAATCGACAATCTGAAAAAGATCGCATCGCATCAATCAATGATTTTGAGGTCAACCTGAAATCTGAAGCCGAAATCATGTCGCTGCACGTGAAGATGGATGAACTTCGAGAAGAACGGTGGCAAAGTCTGGTAAGGCAGCAGGATGAGCAGATCAAACTGTTGCAGAACATCATTGACAAAATGGGTTTAGTCGGCGCGACAGATTAACACCACGGGTAGAATCGAACAATGACGACACAAAAACAAGTTGTCTATCAGGGAGCCCTGCTCGCGGCGATTGTCGCGTTTATCGCGGCGTTGGTAATGGGGTTTGGCGTGGCTGTTCCAGACGACATCAGCGGTTTTCAAATGAGTCAATATCCGGGACCGTTGGCTGATTTCCTCGCGCCGATCAATCGCTATCCGGAGTTGGTGCTGCGCTTTTTTTCGGCCGATACGCTGTTCGTCATCAGCTACACAGTCGTTTTCGTCGGACTGTTCACATTCACGTCCGGGCAAGCCCGTCCTCTTGCCTTACTTGGATTGGGAGCCGGTCTGCTCACGGCACTGTTTGACGCCAGTGAAAACGGTTTTTACATCGTCTACGCCACCAGCGTACGCAACGGTGCAGACCTTATCGATCCGGCCTATACGCTGCTGATTATGCTCACCTATCTAAAATGGATGGCGGCATTCGTGACGTTTGCGGCATTTGGTCTGGCGTGGCCGCGCGACCGGTTACTCAATTGGGTGATAGCAGTGCTGATGCTGTCATTTCCGCTGATCGGTGCGTTGGGCATCGCGTTACCGGGGATTCTGTTTGAACTGCGTGGATTGTATTTCCTGATTGGCTTCCCACTCTTTGCCGTTACCTTCTGGCGTCAACTGCATTCTATCCCAGCCGCTGAGACGGTGTAACGCCGTTAGTTTCCATATGCTGTCTTGCTTTCTCTTTCCTTGAGAACCGTAAGCTCTGTGTTCGATATGTCTTTCCGTGAAATCAACCGATAATGCTTCTCATCAACCATATTGAGCATCAAAACGTCATTTTCTTCACGCACAGCAAGTTCAATGATAGCAACGCGATCCGATCCCATGAATTGAAGTGCAATCGGCCGACAAATAGCCATGGGATACCGCTCATTACACAGCGCGATGTCTTGCATTACCTGCACAATGCCAAACTTGTCTCCTGGTGACTTTGCCTGACACGGCAAGACAAAATGTGTGCCGCGCTTATTGATGCCGACATAGATTTCATCTACTTCTACTTGACCGATGCCCTGTACCGTCGTCCGCAGGTGGTTTTGTATAGAGTAACAGGTCAATCCCGTAAAAATATCCACGAGTCGATTGTAGCGAGCACGCGTCAGAAGTGCCTGTTCATCGGTACCAGGTGCATAGTGACGCACAATTTCCGGTGTCGCATCCGGTAGATCGATCGGGAAATAGTGAGGGCTGGGTTCAATCTTGCCCGGGGAAGCCAGGCGAAAAGCGTATTCACCGATTCCCATGCCGACAATAATCCATTCAGCTCCTTCAGGGGCTGTGCTTTGAATGGATTCCGGCAATTCACGCCGGAATCGAAATGCGTATGGAATGTCGCCCAAATTCTTTATGCGGGCAAAGCCTCGAGCATCCGATGCTTGAACAAGTTCATCCCGATTGAATGCAACCACGACATCGCCATGATGATAGTTTTTTGCAAAAATCCAATTGATGATTTGTTCGTATTTGCCCATGCTCAACCATTTCCCATGTTGCCTGGCCAACGCAGTACGATTACTTCTTCACGCAAATCCGCCCCTGTTGCAGTCGCAAATCTGGTTCTGAACAAATCTATCCGCTCCAATTCATACCCAATTTCTTGCGCAATTTCGCCAATCAGCTCGCCTGTTCGAATCATCACACGCAGATAGGACGCTTGATCGCCGACAACATAGGCCAACCTTGCTCCTGGTCTTAAAACAGTCTTCAATTCATGCAGATGCTTTGCCATACCGCCGAAATAAAGCTTCGTTACACGTGCATACTGTTTCTCAAAGCCGGATGTTTTCCCAAGCTCAATTCTGCGATCCTCAATTTGCTGAGCCAATTGCTGAATGCGCTGATTATCTTGTACCCACAAGTGATCGCGATCTTCTTTGTAAACACCCCGTGTATTTGATCGTAATAGACGCTTCTTGTGTGAGCGTAACTGCTTCATATCAGTGAAAAAACCCAAAACGACTGACTCAAGTCGCGTTGTGCGTGAATAATCTTTTTCGTTTGGGTACGGTGGAGATGTGATGACTGCATCAATCGAGTTAGGAGCTACTAACTCTTTGAGTTTACGAGCATCACCGAAATAGATGTGTGCTACCGGATAATTGTCGTGATCTATGCTGCTCAAATCCTGTGCCATTTGGCGCATTTGTTGCTGCCACAGAGCAATCACCGGCACGTCCTGTTTTATTTTTCCGACGCCAACCTCTGGCCCAAACTTCAAATTACCGATTTGTGAGACGAGTGCATTGCCCAGGGCAAGAATGCCGCAATCATATGCTGGTGAGTTCTGATATTGATTGAGCTGATCAAGCAGAACAAGTGTCTTGTGTAAGGGAAGTGGGCTGATCGAGTTTTTGATGAGAGCACGATGCGCCGCAGGAGGAAGTGTTTGAAGCTTGACTTTGGGATCGTGTGTCAATTGGGCATCGTTGATTCCTTGATCTTGTAAAATAGTGTCTGTTGCGCGACCAACCTCTTCAATCAATTGCTGCAACTCGGCTGGATCAACCTCCCATTCAACTTTGACACTGGATGCAAAGTGAGGAAATGGGTTAGCCTCAACACCAATCGCTATTATTTGATTCAGCTTGGCTTCAACCACTGTTGTTCCCGTTCCACAAAATGGATCGAGAATTACATCATCTGAGCCTAATTCGAAATCACGTATGTAATCACGTACCAGGTGAGGGGGATAGGACAAGACAAAGCGATACCAGTCGTGAAAAGCATGGTCGTCAGATCGAATGGTATTGTCATTGTTTGTGATTGCACCATTCAATCTATTTTGTGTTTGTCGATGAATATTGTCAAAACCTGGTAGTGCACGCTGCCTGTATCTGGCTGCCATTGAGTCCTCTGTTTGTTGAATAGCCTTTCGTTGATTGGGATTATACAACAGCTTTGGTGGCAATTGTTCAGAATTAAGGTCTCAAGAGGTCATGTTCGGAGCGTCAACTGCGTGGCGGATAAGCCCAGCGCAGAAACTCGGGCAAAACCTCAGCCCATGTATCGTAGTCATGGCGGCCCCCTTCAACTTCAACATAGACGACATCCTCGCCGCGCTCATAACCGATGGCTTCCAGTTCACCGATCAGTTCCTGCGTATCCTGAATCGCATCAATAACGCCATTGTTATCGCGATCATTGCGCTCGTCCCGCGTTCCCGCCTCAAACCAGGCGCGAAAACCGGCAACTTTAGCGCTGTGCCGCACTTGTTCGTGCATAATCAATGTGTCCGGCGCAATGACGGTTTCGTCTGGTGCAGAACGCCACCAAAACGAGCCGGAGAAAACTCCAGCCATGCCGAAGCGGTCGCGGTGATGCCAGGCGATATCGAAGGCAGACAGACCACCGAGTGAGACGCCAATGAAGGCGACTGATTGGTCTTCGGCCGAAACGCGATAAGATTTCTGTAACAACGGCAATATCTCGTTTACAATATAAACGGAATAAGCATTGGCATCACTGCCTAGCCCCTGAGCATTAGGCGCGATAGCCGTGCCGTACTCATGCAATCGGTTTTCGTCAGTGGGAATGGCAGCGACAATAATCGGCCGAATCTCACCTCGCCAACTCAGTTCAGCCAGCGTCTCATGCAATTGCAACGCCTTGCGATCCTGACCGTCGTTGACCAACAGTAGCGGATAATAAACATGCGTATCAGCGGTGTAGTGCGGCGGCAGATAAACCCATAACGGGCGACCACCAGCCGTATCCGGCGGCAGTTCCACGACCTGCACACACGCCAGCACCTTTTGCTGCTGCCGGCGGCGCCACCACCACAATGCCAGCAGCGGTACTGTTATCGTCAAAACCAGCAGAAAAATCGCCATCAACAGTTCCTTGCGTTAGTTGAAAAAGACCGTGCCGCGCATTTCCATCGGCAGATTGAACAAGATGATGCCGACTGCCGCAATCAATAACAGAATCAGCACCCACGGCAGTTGACCGATCAAAGGAAATGGTTTCGGCCGAATCTTGCGCCCAATCTCGCCAACCACGTACAAACTCACACCAAACCCAATCAACGTGATGACAATCTCCAACGGCCGCAACCAACCCATTGGCACAATTGCTGCCAGCATCCAATCCGGTTCACCCAGCAGTGTAACGCCGTGATCAAGCAGGAAATTCTGGGTAACCGGCACAATCGAGAGGGCACCGGAAGCAAAATGAAAACCATAATGCGCCAGCCAGACAGCAAATGCCACTGGAACCAGTGCCGGTGTAAATCGCGCCAAAGACACGCGCAGTGGCTCATTCCGTTTTACCACTGCGCGACTCGACCATGCCACCAGCAGCGCCAGCACGACCGGCAGCAGTACATTCAAGAAGCCAAAGATGAGCAGCAAAACCAGAAACTCACTGGTGGTGTTGAGGACACCGGCCAGCCATAATTGCAACTCAAACACCGGCGGAACCATACCAAACGCATTGCTTAAACCGGCAAACGCGAATATCCAGACGAGCAGCGACACGTCCCAACGGCGTGGCCACGAACCCGGCTGGGCGATTTCATGAACGGGCGAACGGTAGGGCAGCGCCACGTTTTCATAAGGGCAGGCGCGAACGCAGTCGAGACACAGCGTACAGTCGAGATTACTGGTGATTTGGGGCGCGAACAGTTCTGTCCCGCAGCCAAGCACCTGCGCCGAGCCGTTGATACACTCTTTACCGACACAGGTGCGACAGACATCGGGTTGGATGATTGTGATTTGTGTCGGTGAGATGGTACTGCTGACAAAGTTAAACGTCCCCAACGGGCAGATGTATTTACAGAACGGCGATTCGGCAAACAGCGCTTCGAGCAGAAACGCCATACTAAAATAGCCGACGACAATCCATGCCGTCCACCATGGGCTAGCCCACAGATCGAGCCATTCGTAAAGGAAAAAGTAGACGATGAGAACACAGATAGCCAACCATTTGTTGCGCAGTGCCTGCGGCCAGCGGCGACCGCGACCGGCAATGCGCCGTGCCAGCGTACGCGGCAACGTGAACGGGCAGCTCATGCACAACAGATTGCCGAAGAGCAGCAGGCCCAGCACAAGGACGCCCCGATAGTGCAGCCATACGGTGACGGTGGCGAGGTTGTCAGCGGCGCGTTGTGGCCCGGTCAGCCCGTCGTAGATGACGAAAGCGGCAACAAGCAGAGTAACGGTTTGAAGTGTGAGCCGGCCCCACCGCCAGCGCAGGAATCGGCCGATACCCGGCCACATCAGGACGTTGAAGCGAGGATTCGGCCGATATATGTCAGGGCTTGTGCGGCTTTTCACAAGTTGATTTTATCGTTTTTGTCGAATTTAACACACAGACCATCACCAGATGCGACTCGTCTGACACTCAATCGTCAGCCCTGCATCCAAATTGAGCGGCGGCGTGTGCGGCAGACGCAGCACCATTACCCCTTCTTGCTCAGGCGTAGGAACCAACCCCCGCTCACTGCGACCAGCCAGCGAGCCACGCCACACCTCCCACCCCAATCGCTCATAAAAACCAGGCCGATCGGTCTCCAGACAGGCAATGGCATAATCATCAATGCTGCGCGCCAATTGACGCATGACAGCGCTGCCATACCCCTGTCCCTGATAGGCGGGTAGCGTCGCGACCGCATCGACATAGGCCGTGCGCATGATCGGGTGGCCTTCAGGTTGCAGCCAGCGCGTCGATACGCTGGCGTGACTGACCAATGTCGCGCCGTCGTAGGCCAGGAAATGCCTTCCACCCGTTGGAGCATAGATGAACAGGTTCTCGAAGTCGGGTTCCTGGTGGGCAGCGATGCATACGTCAATGATGGCTCTGCGAGTGGCCGCATCCAACTCTTCTGTCAACGCAATCAGGATCAAGGGTTCAGTCATGTTGCAGGCGTCTCCGTAGCCGTAGATCTATCTTATGTCAAGCGCACGCTGAATGCGACATTTCATCGTCATGTCCCGGATCGTCCTGACCTTTCACATTTTTCCGTCAGGTGCTCCACACTTATTCTACTGCACTGCCATGCGGTAACAGGGCTTCCAGTTCGGCCGAAGCTATGCTACACTGTATTTACGTGACATGATGTAACCACAATTCAGGGGGTTTGACATGGGCAATTTCACGGTTCAGGGCATAGTCAGTAATGCCGACTCCAGAGAACGACTCCAGGGAACCACCATCCGCTTGCAGGGTGCTGCCATCGACGCTGACGACAAGGAGATCAACTATGGTCCGCTGTTTACGAACAGTGATCTCGATGGACGCTTCAAATTCACGGTGACCAACTGGCCGCAGGACAGTGAGAATAAACCGCTCAACGGCAATTGCAGTGTGGTCGCATATCATCCCAATTGTACCCAGCCGGAGCCGATTTCGCTGACGCTCAAGCGCAACGACAAGGACGAACTGGCATTGGAACCAGCTTCGGTCAACATCGATCTCGTCTCTCGTTATCAGATTTCGCGCACCAGCGGCGTTGTCTTTCTCATTGCCCTTCTCGTCATCCTGACGACTATCGTGACTGGTCACATTGTTACGCATGCCAACAGGCCAAGCCGTGTTCCCATCAATGACGGCTTGTCGAATTTGATTGCGACAGCCCAGCGTGATGTCGAACAACTGATTGCAGCGGGTGAAGCTGCAGATGCCACGTCGTCCACACCCACAGCCTCGACCACACTCACGGAAACGGCTGTCACTGCTGGTGCGACGCTCACGGAAACGGTAGCGGCCGAGGAGGATGCGGAGGCTGTTGCCGATGCGGACACGGTGGCAGGCACTATTGAGGCAGCGCAAGGTGTCTATGAAACGTTGATCAGTGACGAAGCTCAGACGCTGTTTGATGCCCAGCGCCAACTGGAGGTCACTGCGTTGTTTGCGGAAGCGCTGGAAGCGGCTGACGCGGAGGAATGGGGGACGCTGCGTGTCATTTTGGCAACGTTGGAGACAACTTTCATTCGGCCGAATCGCTACTTCTGGGAAGAGCCTGATCTGCGCTACATCGAAATATTGTCCGTCGCCCTCGTCGCCACCCTCATCCGCCTCGCTATCAAGACCGGCGCCGAATTAGCCGACGACCGCTTCCTCAAACACAGCGTTGGACCGCGCGTTGCCCTGCTCTTTGCCGTGCCCATCATTGCCTTATTGGTAACATTCGTCCTGTCACTGGTGACAATCAGCATCGCCGTCAGCGGCACGACATTTGTACTGGACATGAGCAATATCACCATTGCCATCGTCGTCGCCGCGTTAATCGGGTTGGCACCGTACAAAGCATGGGGATTCCTCAGCACATTGGCCGACAAGTTGTTTGATGCATTGACACCGGGCAAACAAGAAGAGAACGAAGCAGCGGGTGCGGCAGCGCTGCCGGCCGATCCAGGCAGTGCGGACGCGCCAGATGTCCGTG
>JAMLHW010000012.1 GCA_023954475.1 Anaerolineae bacterium | reverse complement strand
CATTGCCTGCGGCCTCTGCAATCGATCCGGGTTGGGCAGTGCCGTCACCAATACCATCGAGAGGCATCGATAATGACGCCGACGAAACGTGCGCACCGGCAGCGTCCGCCAAACCTAGTGCTGTAATCCAGTCGCCATTGGTCAGGGTCTCGTAGGCGATGAAGGTTGCGCCAGGCGCCATGTCGTAAGCTATTTCGAGCGTGGCCATGCCGTGGCTGCTTCCCGAGCTGCCAAACCCACCACCATCGACATCAACCATGGTCAACTGGGAGTTAGGCGGCCAATCGCCGCTGGCTTGCAAACCGGCAATGGCGCTGCTATTGTAACTGTCGATCAAGGCGATGGTCACGCCTTCGCCGTTGAGGCCAAGTGCGTGCCAATCGTCGGCGTTCATCAGGCTAACGCCTTGCGATGTGCTGCTTCCGACTTGTATGAATTCTTCCGTCGGCTGGGCGATGCGTGCCGGACGAATGAGCCAGATGGACGGATCGGCAGCGATCGTTTCCAACTGATCGAGTTCAACCCATGCCTCGACAAATGTGTCGGCGATGTCGTGCCGGATTTCGGCATTACTCAGGACCAGACGCGATGTCGCGTCCTGTTTCAGGTTGGCATCATAGCGGATCTCAACGAGGACGCGGCTGCCGTCCACCAGACGCGGATCGATCTGGTTGAACGCGGCAATGCCCTGCATGCCTCTTTGATTGTACAGTTGTACCATTTCAACCAGATTTGAAGCCAATTTGGGATGTTTGTTGACTGGTATCGGTGGGCTGACATCGGTTACAGAGGTTGGAATATCTTTGACCGGAACAGCTACTGGCAGTTCAGATTTCAAATTGATCGGATGATCTGACTCATCTCGCTGAAAGGCTGCGGAAACAGACAAGATGATGGTCGATAACAAAAAAACAAGTAGAAGACTTACCCCAATACGTTTCATAATCATACCCCCTATGCATGAACCCAATACTGTAATCTATAGCGCCTTGTAAGAACTTGCTATGTGCCATCAATGATGACATTTGTTTTAGGTGCGGCACTTTGATTTACTCTGCCACATGGCAAGCAGAATAATACCATTGTATCATAGTTTCATTTCCGACAATCGGCCGAATGGAACCAGACCTTCTATTAAAAACCTGACAGCTTGCGGAGAGTTTTGTGAAAATCGAGCGCATCGAACTACACCACATTGACATGCCATTGGTCCACCCGTTCCGCACTAGCTTTGGTCTGGAAACCATGCGACCGTGCATACTCGTTGCCCTGTACAGTGAAGGGATTGTCGGGTGGGGGGAATGTGTGGCGATGGCCGACCCATTTTATTCGGCCGAAACCATCACGACCGGCTGGCATATTCTCCACGACTTTCTCGCCCCCATGCTCATCGGCCGGGAAATCGACACGCCAAGCGACATTCTCCCTCTCGTCAGACGGGTACGCGGCAATCAGATGGCCCGCGCCGCACTCGAAAACGCCTGCTGGGACCTCGTCGCCAAAGCGCAGGGCAAACCGCTGCACCAATTGCTCGGCGGTAGCCGTGACCGTGTCACAGTCGGCGTCAGCATCGGCATTCAGCCCACCATTGCACAATTGCTTGACCGCGTCGACATGTTCGTCAGCCTGGGTTACCGGCGTATCAAGTGCAAAATCGAGCCGGGTTGGGAAGTCGAACCGCTCAGCCGTGTACGCGAACGCCATCCCGACATCCTGCTCATGGGCGACGCCAATTCAGCCTTCACGCTGGACGACATTGCCATGCTGCAACAACTGGACGATCTCGATCTGCTGATGATTGAGCAGCCATTGGCATACAACGACATTGCCGATCATGCACGTCTACAGGCACAGCTAAAGACACCGATCTGCCTCGACGAGAGCATTCACAGCGTCCCCGATGTACAGGCGGCGATTGATTTGCAGGCATGTCGCATCATCAATATGAAAGTCGGGCGCGTGGGTGGTCTGACCACGGCGCTGACAATTCACGATATGTGCCGGGATGCGGGCATCGCTATGTGGTGCGGCGGCATGCTGGAGACGGGCATCGGCCGATCGGTCAACGTCCATCTCGCCACCCTGGCCAACTTCACACTGCCGGGTGACATCTCCGCCACCGACCGCTACTATGCCGCTGATATTGCCGAGCCACCGTTTGTGCTCAATCGCGACGACAGCACTATGAGCGTGCCGGACGGGTCCGGCATCGGCGTCACAGTGCGCGAAGATCGCATCGCCGACTACAGACTGCATTACGCGGCTTTCACTGCCTGAAGCCGCTGCAAATTCTGCAGACTATGTCGCCATTTTTCCGCAAGGGCGTCCGTTTCCACTAAACTGGGAGTTGGTCAGTTAGTCTGACAAGCTGACCATTCAATAAACCACTCAAGGAGAAAACGATGCCGACAATCGCTGATTACAATCAATTTGAAGGAACCCACTGGGAAACAGGATCGATCCGCAACTTTATGGCAGCACGTGGCTTCACAGCGCCGCATACCGGCAAGCCGTACAGCGAAGCGTTTTTGCTGGGCATCAGCGGCGGCATTACGGTGGGCTACTTCAATTTCGCCTACGAAGGGGTCGATCCGCAGTGCAATATCCTGACGCGCAATACATTTGATCCGCTCGACAAACTGTTGTCCCGGCTAGGCGTGGTGCAAACTGTACAACAAACGCGCAAACCGGAACGCGCAGCGGCCATTCTGGCTGACGTGCTGGCCGACGGCATACCGGCAATTGTCTGGCCGGACATGTGGAGCCTGCCGTACAATGGCCTGGAGCACGATGCAGGCATGTGGGGCGCTTTTCCTATTATAGTGTACGGTTATGAGTCAGAACGCGATGTGGTCAACATTGCCGACCGCGCCCGCGTACCGTTGACGGTGACGACAGCCGAGCTTGAAAACGCCCGCAGCCGCATCAAAAAGGATCGCTACCGTCTGCTGACGCTCGATGCGCCGCATCCTGACAAGCTGGCGGCGGCGGTACGGTCGGGCATTTGCGACACGATTCAGTTGATGACGGAGAAGCCGCCCAAAGGATCGTCGAACAATTTCGGTCTCAAGGCGCTCAGATTTTGGGCGTTGAACCTGATTCGGCCGAATCAACGCCTCAGTTGGGAAAAACGCTTTCCGGTCGGGATTCCCATGTTTGCCGGACTGACTTCCGCCTACGAATTTGCGTTTCTCTTTGGCAAAGACGTGCGGCAGGACGCCGAACGGAACCAATATGCTGATTTTCTCGATGAAGCGGCACATTTGCTGGACAAGCCGGCCCTGCACGACGCTGCCGGGCTGTATCGCGCCGGCGCGGCTGAATGGGCTGCATTGCCCGCCTTGCTCCTGGCCGACGATGTCGCGCCGTTTGCCGCAACACGCGAGCTGATGCTGCGGCGGCACAGGCTGTTTCTAGAGCAGGGCGGTGCATCACTCGCCGAGCGGGTGACGATCACAGCGCGTCTGGCAGCGATCCGGGCAGAAATGGCGCATAATTTCCCCTTGTCACATGCGGCAGTCGTCACCTACCGTGAGCGCCTTGCCGCACAGATCGAACGCATTCACGATGCCGAAGCAGCGGCTGTCCATGCGCTACAGACGGCGATGCAATGATATTCCCTGGCGGCAACGCTTGTTTCTATTAAAGTCTGCCCTGTTGTGTCAGCGGACAACCCTTGCTGTGCGCGTCGGCGGTATAATTCATGCGGCTGATTGCATTTCGGCCGAATAAGCGCTCATCATCCTGTAGCTCATGACGACACCTCTGATACTCAAGCGCACTCAAGCCGCCATACACGCCCATCGTTTTCCCGATCTGCGTTTCTGGATCGGTTTTTTCCTGCTCAACACACTGCTGTTTTTACCCACGTATCTGTTCAACCGGCTCGATACCCGCCTGCTCCCGTCTGCCGGCGATGACCGGGTGACGACATGGTTCGTCTGGCGCAACAATCTCGACGTGCTGCGGCTGCACTTCGAATGGGTAGCGGTTGTGGCGTTGTGGATCACGTTCGGCCGAATGCGGCGTGGTCGGCTCGGGCGCTGGTTCCGCGCTGTGACGCTGGCACTCTACCTCATCGCCGTTATCTATGCCGTTTACGAAGCGAGTATGCGTGCCATGTACCAACTCGACCCCAATTTTTACGGCCAGTTGCCGCTGTTTCGTGACGGCATTGAATTCGTGTTGGTCAGTCTGCAAATTCCGGCATGGGTGTATGTGGCCGCGACCGTCGCGCTGATCGTCGTTGTTTGGGTGCTGGCGCGACTCTACCTGGCTGTCATCAGCCCGGAAGCGGCGCGGCTGAGCGTATGGACACGCGGCGGCATCTGGCTGTTGTTGGGGTGGGGCGTCGTTGTCGCTTTTATGCTGGGGGGGCGATTAGCCAGCCCCAAGACGGCGGTCAACAGTCTGACAGTCAAGCTGGTACAAAACATCACAGCTTCGGCCGAATTGTATCGCCAGGTGCAATCGTTCGACCCCTCCCAACCGCAAGCCGTCTATGATTTCACTGACCAGATCCTGCTGCGCAAGCCCAACATCTACCTCATCTTTGTCGAATCATACGGCAGCGTGCTCTACAAGCGGGATGACTGGCGCGAACGCTACACCGACATGATGACAGCGTACACGGCGCGGCTGGCCGCAGACGGCTGGTATGCAGCCACGGCGCTCAGTGAATCGCCGACCTGGGGCGGTGGCTCGTGGATGGCGTACACAAGCGCGCTGTTCGGTTTGCGCATTGATTCCCAACCACAATACCTGGCGCTGTTTGAAGCGTATCAGGAGGAAGCGTATCCCGATTTCGGCCATTATTTGCAGGACCAGGGCTACAATTACACGCGCCTGTCCTCAATTGTGTCCGATCTCGAAGATGTCGATTGGGGTGCCTATGAGCAGTTCTACGGCACTGACAGATGGCTCAATTTCGACGATTTAGCGTACGATGGGCCGGTTTACGGATGGGGGCCGGCACCACCTGATCAGTACGCACTCAATTTTGTCCGCGAAAATGTGATGACCAAATCGGCCGAACCACAATTGCTGTTTTTCATCACCCAAAACTCACACTATCCCTGGGCGCCATTGCCGCAGATCGTCAAGGATTATCGCGCCTACTTGACGGGCGAATTCGGCCAGGTTGTCACTGATTTTGATCCGACTGCGCTGCCCAATGTGCGCATGCGCGAAAATTATATGCAGTCAATTGAGTACGAAATGACTGTCCTGTTCGACTTTATTCGCGAGACTGGCGACGAGGACGCGCTGTTTGTCCTGATTGGCGACCACCAGCCGCAACGCGTCTCCAAACGCCTTGACGGCTTCGATACGCCGCTGCACATCCTTAGCCGCGACCCCGCATTGATCGATGCGCTGGGAACCTATGGCCTGGAGCCGGGCCTGTTGGTGGCGGAGCCCGAACCGGCATTACACCATGAGGGATTGTATTCGCTGTTGATGAATCTGCTGCTTGGCGAATATGGTTCCGGTGTGAAAGTGCCACCGCCGTATCGGCCGAATGGCATGACAATGCAGGACGACATACAATGAGGAAAGCATAGGTCGGATTGCTAATCTGACCACTATTGGACTAACAATCCGATTTACACTGGAGAAAATTATATGGTTAAACGTACGACAGGTTTGTTGACGACGGTTATTTTGTCATTAGTGATTTTGGCTGCGTGTGGCGGTTCGGCCGAACCGGAGCCAACCGCATTGCCCCCAACGGCCACACCCGTTGCCGTAGCAACAGCGACAGCGGCGAGCGATGAAGCGGCCGCTGCGCCTGACACCGCTTCCACTGTGCAGACATTTGTCATTGTGCCGGAAGAATCGAGCGCCGCCTACATTGTCAGTGAAGAGTTTTTTGAAGGAGCACTGGCAAAATTGGGAATTAATGCAGGTAAAGCGCAAGTAATCGGCCGAACCCAGGCAATCGAAGGCCAGCTACAGATCGACCCCGGCAATCCCGCTGCGCTGCTCGGTGACAACCGCTTCATGGTCAACATGACTACACTGGAAACCGATCAGTCACGACGCGACGAATGGATCCGCGACGACGGCCCTAACTTCAACCGCTTTCCCGAAGCCATTTTTGTCGCGACAGCACTTGACGGTTTGCCCGACACCATCACGCCCGGTGCAGAAATCGCGTTCCAGATGAGCGGCGATCTGACCGTACACGAAGTCACCCAGCCGGTCACGTTCGACGTCGTCGCCACACTTGACGGCAACACACTCACCGGAACAGCCTCTGCTTCAGACCTGCTGATGAGCGACTTCGGCATCGAGCCGCCCAGCTTCCTCAACACACTGACCGTAGCCGATCCGTTTGCCATCGAAGTCGAGATTACGGCACGGGCGGAGTGAGCAGAGAGAAAGAGCCGACAACCGATCAACTGCAACAGTAACCAACTATGGCATATCAATTCGACCACATCATTGACCGACGCCGTACCGGATCTGTGAAATGGGATTTTATCGAGCGTGGTGCCGGTCACGAGTATGAGTACAAGCCTGTAACCGGTGCTCTGCCGGAGGAGGCGTCCCGGCTGCCCCTGTGGGTGGCTGATATGGATTTTGCCAGTCCCCAACCTGTCATCGACGCACTGACGGCACGTGCCCAGCACGGCGTTTTTGGCTACAGCAAAGCGCCTGACAGTTACTATGAAACCATCGTCAACTGGATGCAGCGGCGCCACAACTGGTCAGTCAAGAGCGACTGGATTCTCACGACACCGGGTGTCGTGCCGGCCATCAACTACATTATCCAGACCTTTACGCAACCGGGTGAGGGCGTGATCATTCAAACGCCTGTTTATCACCCGTTCTACAGCAGCATTGAAAATAATGAGCGACGCGTCGTGCGCAATCCGCTGCTGGTGCAGGACGGGCGCTACGAAATTGATTTCGACGATCTGGCTGCCAAAGCTGCCGCGCCGGACACGACCTTGATCGTCTTATGCAGTCCACACAATCCGATTGGGCGTGTCTGGACTTCGGCCGAATTGCAACGCATTGCCGCCATTTGTGCCGAGAACGATGTCCTGATCGTCTCTGACGAAATTCACCACGATCTCGTCTATAGCTGGGCTAATTTCACCTCGTTTGGCGTTGCCTGCCCCGATGCGATGGATCGCACCATTATTTGCACGGCGCCGAGCAAAACCTTTAATCTGCCCGGCCTGAAAACGGCCAATGCCATCATACCCAATCCGGAGTTGCGTGCCGCCATCAGTGCGACGATGCTGCGCAACGGCGTGTTTGGCGTCAGCGTGTTTGGTCTGCTGGCACTGGAAACGGCGTATGCAGCAGGTGAGCCGTGGCTCGATGCGCTGCTGCCCTATATTGAAGACAATTATCGCTTCCTGGAGCAGTTTTTCGCCGAGCAGTTGCCGTCAGTGCGTGTCACAAAGCCAGAAGCGACGTATCTGGTCTGGCTCGATTTCCGCGATTGGGGCCTGGATGCAGATTCATTGAACGCCCTGTTGTTGCATGAGGCCGGCGTTTATCTCAATAACGGTACGGTTTTTGGCGAAGCAGGTGCAGGATTCATGCGCATAAACATCGCTTGTTCGCGCAGTACGCTGGCTGAAGCATTGCAGCGTATTCGTCAAGTCGCACCCTGACACGGTACGTATAAGGAGACAGTTACTATGATTCTTGCCGGTGATATTGGTGGTACCAAGACGATTTTGGCATTAGTTTCGGCCGAAATCGGTCCGCGTGCACCTGTTGTCGAAACCCGTTTTCCCAGCGCCAATTACCAAAGCTTGACAGACATTGTGATGGAATTTGTCGCTGCCAACGCGATGCAGCTCACACAAAACCCAATTACAGCAGCGGCGTTTGGTATTGCCGGGCCAATCATAGGCACTTCGGCCGAAGTGACCAACCTCGGCTGGTACGTCGAGCAAGCGGAGCTGGCTGCTGCCATCGGCATTCCACCCGAACACGTGCGGCTGCTCAACGATCTCGAAGCAACCGCCACCGCCGTCCCACGGCTGCTGCCCGTCGACTTGCACACACTTAATGCCAGCCGTCCCATCCCCTATGCGTCCATCGCCATTATCGCGCCCGGCACCGGCCTCGGCGAAGCGTATCTGACATGGGACGGACAACAATATCGCGCCCACCCATCCGAAGGCGGCCACGCCGACTTCGCGCCCGGCGACCGGCTGCAACTGGCGCTGGTCAACTACCTGTCACATCAATACGATCATGTCAGCACCGAGCGCGTCTGCTCCGGCCTCGGCATTCCCAACATCTACAATTTTCTGCGCGATGAGAAATATGCCGTAGAGCCGGATTGGCTGCACGAAGCACTCGCGGAAGCCCCCGATCCCGTGCCGATCATCATGAGCAATGCGGCCGATCCTGAAGACGCGACCGATATTTGCCGCCGCACCCTGGAGACGTTTGTCTCGATTTTGGGTGCTGAAGCCGGCGATTTGGCCCTGATTTTGCTGGCAAGAGGCGGCGTTTTTCTGGGAGGCGGTATTCCACCACGCATCTTGCCGCATCTCGACGGGCCCCACTTTCGCGAAGCATTCATCAGGAAAGGCCGTTTCGCCGATTTAATGGAGCAGATTCCCGTTCACGTTATTCTCAATCCAAAAACGGCGCTGCTCGGTACGGCCTATGCAGCACTGGATATCACAACCGCATAGATTTTTCCTGAACAGCAGCATTTTCGCGCCACCTTCGATCAATTTGCAAGCAAGGGTTGACAAAACGCCCTTGTTCATGCAACGATGGTGGGCATCGCTATTGGCAGTGCAAAATAAGCATCCGCGCAAGATTGCTATACTTTTTCAGAAAAGACGCCCGGCGTTCAGGAGACTCCCATGACAGTACCCGTCATTAACGGCACAGAGAGCGACCGCAGTTATAACAATGCAGTGGCGCAGGCATTGGACAAGACCTATGCAACTGTGCAGCAAACGGGAGCCGGCGATCTCGATCTGGCAACGGCACGCATCATCATCTTGTCTGACCAGCACAAAGGCGCCCGCAATGGTGCCGATGATTTTCGCGATACAGAGCCTTTTTACAATGCAGCGCTTGAATATTATTTCGACCGTGACTACACGTTGATCGGTTTGGGAGATTGCGAAGAGCTGTGGGAAGAGCGGCCGGGCGCCGTGATCGACGCGTATGGTCATACATTGAGCTTGACGGCTCGCTTTCATCAAGCGGAACGTTATCAGCGGGTGTGGGGTAACCACGATGATGAATGGCGTTCACGTGCGTCGATTGATCGCCATCTCGTACCGGTTTATCAAGACCCAAAATTTGCTGTGCCGGAGGCATTGCTATTTCGGGTTGTGGATGCAGGCGAAGTGCTCGGCTCGCTTTTTCTGGTACACGGGCATCAGGGCACATTGGACAGCGACCGGTTTTCCTGGTTTTCGCGTCTCGTTGTCCGCTATATCTGGCGGCCGATTCAGCGGTTGACCAATTGGCGGTCAACGACACCGGCAACGAGTTGGGAACTGCGCCAGAAGCACAATATTGCCCTGTATTCCTGGTCGGCTGTGCAGGAGAAGACGATTTTAATTGCCGGTCATACACATCGGCCGGTTTTTGAGGCGAAAGTGGAAGTCGCCATCATCGAGCGCGAACTGGCAGCCATCCAGCAAGCGCCCCTGGATGAGAAAAAGGATGAACAGATTCCCGATCTGGAAGCGGAACTGGCGTGGGCGCAGGAGCAGGCAGTGCAACTGGAATCGGGTATGGAAACGCCGATCAAGCCGTCTTATTTTAACAGTGGTTGTTGCGTTTACAGCGATGCCAGCCTGACCGGGATCGAGATCGCCGACGGCGAGATTCGGCTGGTGCGGTGGCCAAACAGCAATGGGGAAATCGCACCGGAAGTTTGGGCCAGGGCGTCGCTGCGCAGCGTTTTGGCGGAATTGTAGCGATTACGAGCCTTTCTCTCCGCTAAAGTAGTCCATTTTTCGGGATCGCACGGTAACAGATAGTGCAGCAATCTGCTGCTGCAGGCGATTTCAAAGCCTCTCAATCGTCAAATTATCCGGTTGTAGCAGCGGCACGTGATCCCAGGATACGGCCGGCCGGCAGCAGTACCAGCAACAGCAGGATTCCTCCGACCAAAACAAATGGCAGTGTGTCAGTCCCTGAAAAATTCTGAGCAGTGACTACAATCGCAGCCGATATATTGCGCATAGGCGTTGCCAGGGTCATGACATTGCGCACAGCCGGATCACGTCCACCGAAGATGAGGCCAATCACAAGTCCTCCAACAATAAACAGAAGTAGCGCCAAGATACCCCTGGTTCCGATGAAACCGATGATGTTGGAGAGGTTTAATCCCAGCGCAACAACGAGGAGGAAAAGCAGCGCCACGCTGGAAACCTTGTTCATGACCGGCTGCCAGTGATCGGCCGAATCGGGTGCATGCGACTTGATCAACAAGCCAATTGCCAGAGGAATCAGCATCAAAACGATCAACGATTGGGCAATATCCCAGGGGTTTACCTCGACACCGCTCAGCAAAAACGGCAAGACGAGAGGCATGTAGAAGATCGTTACGACCATTAACAAGACCATCAGGCCGACGCCGAGCGCAATATCACCGTTAGCGCCCTGAACTAACTTGGGCAAGAAGGGCGCACCGGCTGCACAGGCCAGTATAATCAAGCCGATCTCCAGTGGCTCCTCAAGCGGGATGATCAGCAGAACCAGGTACGCTAATAGAGGAACCAGAACGAAATTTGCCAGCAACGTCAGCAGAACCAGTCGCACGTTGCGCAGTGGCTGCGTGATCATGGGCACCGTCAGGCTGAGGCCCATCGCCAGCATACTGGTAATGACAAACAAGATGCCTGACAATCCGGCAAGTAGACCTAACAGTTCTCCAATTGTCATAGCGATTCTCCACAGTAACGCCAACGCTTCAATAGGGTGCATTCTATTGCATTCACAATATTGCAACCACAGTTACCGGCTTTTGCCACTTCCAAGCCATTTTACGGTGTTTGATGAGGATGGGTAAGTGACATCTGTCATAAAGTGGCTGTATCCCGATTGCACCGTAAAAGCGGCTCAACCTGCGCAGTAGCCATGCTGCCATGATATACTGTCAGTATGAGTCTGTTAACACCTGATCATCCGACGATTCGCTGGTTGCTGGACGGCGATGTCGCCATTCAATATCAAGTTTACCGTGACTTGCTCGGTGAAGATCGCCCGGATTTGCAAGCACGGATTGCAACTGAAGGGTGGGGGCAGCGCTTTCTCAGTTATCGGCATCCCGAAGGCCATTGGGGACAGCGCTTCTATCAGCCGAAGTGGATTTCCAGCCATTACACGCTGCTCGATCTGCGCTATTTGTGCATCGCGCCCGATCACCCGGATATTCGAGCGAGCATCGGCCGAATTCTGGCTGAACAAATCGGAACAGACGGCGGCATCAACCCGTCGAACGTGCTCCAGCAAAGCGATGTGTGCATCAACGGCATGTTTCTCACCTACGCCTGCTACTTTGGCGCGCCGCAGTCGGCACTGCAATCCATCATCGACTGTGTGCTGGGCATGCAAATGCCCGACGGCGGATTCAATTGCCGTCTCAATCGTTCCGGCGCAGTACACAGCTCGGTGCACACGACCATATCGATATTGGAAGGGATTCACGAATATGCCCGCAACGGATACACCTACCGGCTGGAGGAGCTGCTGTCGATGGCGGCTGACAGCCGCGAATTCTTGTTGCAACACCGCCTGTACAAGTCAGATCAAACAGGCGCGATCATCAACAAGAAATTCCTGATGCTCTCGTTTCCGTCGCGCTGGTACTACGATATTTTGCGTGCGCTCGTTTATTTTCAATCGGCCGAAATAGCCTATGACGACCGCATGCAAGACGCAATCGACGTGCTGCTGCAAAAACAGCGCAAGGACGGCACCTGGCCGGTACAAGCCCGCCATCCTGGTCAAACACATTTCGACATGGAGCAGACAGGTAATCCGAGCCGCTGGAACACGTTGCGGGCATTGCGGGTGCTGCGCCACTTCGATCAACTCCCGTCCTGAGCTATTGCTGCGCAAATTGTCCCTGATAGAGTTGGCGATACAAGCCGTCCTGCGCAATGAGGTCGGCGTGCGTACCCTGTTCCGCGATGATGCCGTCTTGAATCACACAAATGACATCCGCATTGCGGATTGTGCTCAGGCGGTGGGCGATGACGACTGCCGTGCGGCCCGTCATCAGGTGATCCATCGCTTCCTGAATCAACACCTCTGTCACAGTATCCACGCTGGCCGTCGCTTCATCTAGGATCAGAATGCGCGGATCGACGAGGGCCGCGCGGGCAATACACAGGAGCTGGCGCTGTCCGACCGATACATTGGCGGCACCTTCCAGAATTTGCGTCTCGTAGCCATCCGGCAAAGCGGCGATAAAGTCGTGTGCATTGGCTAATTTGGCCGCTTCGATCACAGCGGCAAGGGGAGCCTCTGATCGGCCGAAGCGGATATTGTCGGCAATCGATCCGGCGAAAAGGAACGGGTCTTGTGGCACGAGGCCAAATTGGTGGCGCAGCGATGTCTGTGTCACGTCGCGCACGTCGATGCCGTCGATGCAGACAGCACCGTCTGTCACGTCGTAAAACCGGGGAATGAGGTTGGCGATAGTCGTCTTGCCCGCACCTGTAGGGCCGACCAGGGCGACCGTCTGGCCGGGAACAATGTCCAGAGTGACGTTGTGCAGGATTTCCGGCCCTTCGGCCGAATAGCAGAACGAAACATCGCGCAACGCAACATGCCCTTTGATCGGCGGCATCTCAAGTGCATCGGTTTTGTCCACGACATCCGGTGCAGTGTGCAACAAGTTCAACACCTGTTCACCACCGGCCATCGCCGATTGCATCGTCGTATAAATGCGACTCAATTCCTGTATCGGCTGGAAAAAACGGGTGACATACGCCATGAACGCGACCATCACGCCCAGCGTGACATCTTCACTGGCAACGGCGCGACCGCCAAAATAGAGCACGACAGCCGTTGCCAACACACCCAGGAACTCAATTGTCGGTAGGAATATAAAGGAAAGGCGCATTGCGTCGACGTTTGCCTGACGATTGGCATCATTGACCTCGTCAAACTGACTTTCGATGGCAATTTCCTGCGCAAACGCCTGGATGACGCGCATGCCATTGATATTTTCCGCCAGATTACCCACCAATTCGGCGACGCGCTTGCGGGTCAGGCGGAATGCGCCTTTGGCATTGGCGGAAAAGACGTAGGTGGCGATCATCATCAACGGCACGACGGTAAAGGTGAGCAAAGCCAGTCGTGGACTCATCATGAACATGATCACGATGATGCCCACCAGAATCAGGGTGTCGCCGATCAGTGAAATCAATCCTTGTGTCAACAAATCGTTGATGACGGCCACATCGTTGATGACCCGCGATACGGTGACGCCGATTATCGTGCGATCGTGGTAGCTCAGGGACAATGCCTGTAAATGGTTCATCAGTGCTGCGCGCACATCGGCCAGTACGCGCATCGATGTCCAACCCAGTAAATATTGTTGTCCCATTGTCGTCAGGTACAGGCCCAGGTAGGTGACGGCAATCAGGATCGCCATCTGTGCCAGCCCGTTGTTGTTGCCGGCCGCAATGTAATTGTCGATAGTGACTTTGATCAGGTAAGGTGTGAGCAATGTAAAGCCGGTGACCAGAAGCATGAAGACGGTGGCAAAGGCCATTTTGCGGCGATACGGCCGAATGAAAGCCAACATGCCCAGGATGACGCGCTTGTCGAAAAAGCGACCGTCTTTGCCTTCCTGACCAAATCGGCCGATGGCACCACGTGGCCCCATGCCGGGACTAAAACTGAAACTCATACGAACACTTCCTTATCCGGCTGAATTTGCAGTTCATACACGCGACGATACAACGCGGAACTTTGCAGCAGTGAGTCGTGCGTGCCACGGGCGGCGATACGCCCGTTTTCCAGCAGCAGGATTTGATCGGCGCGCTGCACCGTGCTGAGCCGGTGCGCAATCACAAATGTCGTGCGCCCTTCCATCAGGCGATCCAATGCCTGCTGAATGAGCTGTTCCGTGTTGGTATCTACACTGGCGGTGGCATCGTCGAGGATGAGTATGCGTGGATCGGTGATCAAAGCGCGGGCAATCGCCAGCCGCTGCTTCTGTCCGCCGGAAAGCGTGATGCCGCGCTCGCCGACGTACGTATCATAGCCGTCCGGCATTGCTGTGATGAAATCGTGTGCCTGGGCATCGCGTGCGGCCTTGACAATTTCCGCTTCCGTCGCGTCCGGACGACCAAACGTGATGTTTTCGCGGATCGTCGTCGCAAACAAGATGGTGTCTTGCATGACAAAGCCGATCTGACTGCGCAGGGAGTAAATCGTGTGCCGGCTGGGGTCATGTCCGTCGATCAAGACGCGCCCTTCTGTGGGATCATAAAACCGGGCGACGAGGTTGATCAGCGTCGATTTGCCCGAACCGGTTGCACCCATTAACGCGACGATCTGACCCGCTTCGGCCGAAAAGTTGATATCGTGCAACACGGCGTGTTTGTTGCGATAGTGAAACGAGACATCCTGAAACGCAACACGTCCTGACAAGCGGGGCAGGGGTGTTGCATCGGGTAAATCGGCGACTTCAACCGGGGCATCGAGCACGGAAAAAAGACGCTCTCCGGCCGACGCTGCAATGGCAAACATGGGAATAATGCGCCCCATCAACCGTATCGGCCGAATCAGCATCGCCAGATACGTCGTAAATGCCACCAGTTCACCCAGGCTCATCTGATTTTCGATCACCAGCCAGCCGCCGTACCACATGATGGCGACCGTGCCGAGATTGGCGATCATGTCTAGCATGGGTGCATTGATCGCTTCCACTTTGGTCGATTCGGCCGAATGTTCAAACCACTTTTCATTCTCCTGCGTGAACCGATCTGTTTCCGCCTGCTCCTGGGCAAACGCCTTGACAATGCGTGCGCCGCGCAAATTTTGCTCAAGCTGCGTCGTCAACGCGCCCAGTTGATTTTGAATCTCCAGCGACAGCGGCCGAAATTGCTTGCCGAAATGATAAGCTCGCTGCAGGAGCAGGGGGAGGGTGAGTACAATCAGAAACGCCAGCGTCGTATTCATACGGAACAAGACTACAGTTGTAAACAAAATCAGCACAACCCCTTCCACAATGCGCAGCACCGCACGTCCGGTCAAAAACCGGATGCGTTCGACATCCTGCATGGCACGCGACAGAATTTGCCCCGCCTCCGTGCGATCGTGGAACGAGAATGACAACGACGCCAGTTTGTGCAGCAGTTCATTGCGCAGATCATAGGCGACACTTTGCGAAGCCGATTCCGTCCACATGCCCTGAAAGTAATTCATCACCCCTTTGACCAGCGTAAACAGCAGCAGGCCGCCAACTGCCTCGCTCAATAGTTGTAAATCACCACCGTAAATGCCGTCGTCGATGGCCACGCGGATAAATTGGGGCACGATGATGTTGACCAGATTGATGAGAATCATCAAGCCGTAAATGCCAACCTGCAATTTCCAGTAGGGGCGCAAATAGCCGAAACAACGCGCCAGAATTTGTCTATCGCTTGCTTTAGGCAGCGAAGAAGTGTCATGGGCAGTTGTGGTAGCCGCCTCATTCCACGTCGTCATAGCGTGTCCTGTCCTTGCATGAGTGTGTTGAGCTCAGTCAGCACACTGGACATTTCTGCAAGCCTTTCGGCCGATAATATCCGTAGTTCGCGGTGTAATAGCGGCGATCCACCGAGCGGCGTCTTGGCCAGCATAGCACGACCCGCTGCTGTCAGTGTCACGAAAACGACGCGGCGATCTTCATGCGAGCGGGTACGCGTGACGTAACCGGCTGCTTCCATATCGGCAATCATCGTCGAAGTTGTGCTGGGGCTGTGCTGGATGTACTCCTGAATTTGACTGACAGTGACCGCATCGTGCTCAGACAGGAAGCGCAAGACAGACAGATCGCGCGGCCTGATACTCTGCTCGTCGATAATGCGCCGCGCATACTGCCGTTGCATACGCGTGAGTGCTAAGAATTGATGAAAAACCTGGTCAGCTAGCTGTTCATTGGTCGACATGGTGTCATTTTCACATAGTTTGTTATAGAATAGTTCGTAAACGAAATAATATCACAAAATGGCAGACGATCATAGATGCGGGTGGTAGGATACCAAGTTTACAAATAATCCCTGTGCCATACACGATCTTCTGCTACCATTGCCAAAATTAACAAAAAGGGACGCGACTCATGGAACGTGAATTAGTAGAACTAAAAACTCGTTTGCAAGAAATATCGGATTTGAACAGCGCATCGGCCGTTCTTTCGTGGGATCAGGCCACCTATATGCCCCCGGGCGGCGCGGCGGCACGCAGCCGTCAGATGGCGACACTCAGTCAGCTATCACAAGAGAAGTTTACGGATGCGGCTGTCGGTCATCTGCTGGATGCATTGGAGAAGCAAATTGATGCGCTTCCGGAAGATGATGCAGCACTGGTGCGTGCTACGCGCCGCAATTACGACCGGCTGGTCAAAGTGCCGCCACAATTGGTAGCCAAGATCACCAATCACAGTGCGATGGCGTATCAGACGTGGACTCAGGCACGACCGGCAAACGATTTCGCCGCAGTGGCGCCGTATCTGGAAAAAAGTGTCGCGTATGCGCAGGAAGTTGCCGACTGTTTCCCCGGCTATGATCACATCGCCGATCCGCTTATCGATTGGTCGGATTATGGCATGAAAGCGGCCACGGTCAAGGCGTTGTTTGCCGATCTACGGGCGCAGTTGGTTCCATTGGTTGAAGCGGTGACGGCACAGGAATCGGCCGATACCAGTTGCCTGCATCAATTTTTCCCGCAGGATAAACAACGCGCGTTTGGCGAAAAAATCATCCGCCAATTCGGCTACGACTTCGACCGCGGACGGCAAGACCTGACCCATCATCCGTTTGCCACCAAATTTTCCATTGGCGACGTGCGCATCACCACGCGTTTTGACGAGCACAATCTGGGCGACGGCTTGTTTAGCACCTTGCACGAGTCAGGTCACGCCATGTACGAACAAGGCGTCGATCCGGGCTATGAAGGCACGCCGCTAGATGGCGGTACCTCTGCCGGTGTGCATGAGAGCCAATCACGCACCTGGGAGAATCTTGTCGGGCGCAGCCGCGCGTTTTGGACGCATTATTATCCGGAATTGCAGGCGACCTTTCCCGAGCAACTCAACACTGTCTCGCTGGACACGTTCTACCGTGCTGTCAACAGCGTCAAGCGCTCGCTGATTCGCGTCGATGCCGATCAGCTGACCTATGATCTGCATGTCATGATTCGCTTTGATCTGGAATTGGCGCTACTGGAAGGATCGCTGTCGATTCAGGATTTGCCGGAAGCGTGGCACGCGCGCTACGAAGCTGATTTGGGTGTCCACGCACCCAGTGACATAGACGGGGTATTACAAGACGTTCATTGGTATGGTGGCCTTGTAGGCGGTGCTTTTCAGGGATACACACTGGGAAATATCATGAGCGCAGCTTTTTACGACCGTGCCCTGGCCGATCATCCCACTATTCCCGATGAAATTGGACAAGGGGAATTCGGCACACTGCACGGATGGCTAAAAGAGAATATCTACCAGTATGGCAGTAGATACACAGCACCAGAATTGATCGAGCGTGTGCTCGGTGCGCCGTTGACGATCGATCCCTATATCGCGTATCTGAAAAGCAAGTTTGGGGAGCTGTATGCACTTTAGCTGGATGAACTGACCGGAAACCAACACTTCAGCGGCAAAAGAAGACAAAAGTTCGAGAGCCGGAGAATGAATTTTCTCCGGCATTTTTCGTCGTGAGACAGGTTGTTTCATCTGACAGCTTTGGCATGAAATTGCCTTGATTGAGCCACATATACCCATATGCTGCCAATTGTAATGTGGATTTAACAAGATTTAAGGTCGCGTTAGCATACGGCGTCGCATAAAGTCGTACAGTATCACCATTGCAACCAGGTGAGGTGATAGACGATGATGCAAATACGCCAGTTTTTTGCGATGGGCAGCCACATGACTGTGTGGCTCGAATCAGATACGGCTGTGCTCGACGAGGTGGAAGGGCGATTTTTTTCGGCCGAAAAACGATTCTCCCGCTTCCTTCCCGACAGCGAATTGACACAACTCAATCAACGCAGCACGGATGAGGTGGCGATTTCGGCCGAAATGAGCGCCATGCTCAGCCGCGCCCTGCAACTGGCGGAAGCGACTGATGGTCTGTTCGACCCCACCATTTTGCCCGCCCTCGAAGCAGCCGGCTACACACGCTCATTCGAACTGCTCGACGCAGCCAGTGCGCCACCGCACACGTTGCACAGCTTCAATTATCGCGCCATTGAGATGGACAGAAGCCGATGCGCGGTGCGTTTGCCTGGAGGATTGCGCATCGATCTCGGTGGCATCGCTAAAGGGTACACAGCGCAACAAGTGGTTGATTGGTTGTCTCGATTCGGGCCGTGCCTGCTTGACGCAGGCGGTGATCTGGTAGCCGGTGACGCACCATCTGGATCGCCGGGTTGGCCGGTCGGTATCAGTGCGCCGTGGCAGGGTGATGATGAACAGGATAATCTGCTGCGACTGTGGCTCTCCAATGCGACATTGGCAACTTCAGGTGTCGATTATCGCCAATGGCAGCGGGATGGCCGGCAAATGCATCACATCATCGATCCGACTACTGGTGATTCGGCCGAAACCGATCTCCTCACGGCATCGGTCATCGCCGCTGATGCCAGTACAGCCGAAGCCTGGGCGACTGCCGCGCTTGTCGCCGGTCGCGACCGCGCCGCCCACATCCTTACACGCCACAATCTCAAAGCAGCTCTCATCGACAGGGACCATTCTGCCGTTTTAACACCCGCTCTGCAACCATTGGTGGAGTGGGAATGTTAAATCAGGTTTAACAATGTTTAGGATTGTGTTCAAGCAAGCGGATTGCAACTCCTGTATGCTTAACCCATTAGACGAAAAACATTGGCAATGAGGAAATGAAAATGAACAAACAACGCATTACAAACTTGATTGGAGCCGGTACCATGGTCGCGCTCGTTGTGGCAATTGGTTTGCTGCTGGGCGGCAATCGGCCGAATGTTTCGGCCGATTCTGCTGCACCCACGGCACAAATCGACACATTACAAGCTGAGAACGATGCGCTGCAACAGGCCGTGACAACATACCAACAGCGTGAAGCCGTTTACGCGTCACAAATTGAACGTGCTAATGAACTGCTCGCACAACAAGGAACCACAGCGCCTGCTACTGGAGAAAACGCAGGGTACGATGATGGCGACGAATACGAGGAACATCACGAGGCGCATGAAAACCATTATGAACACGACGAAGACGATGACTAAACGCCGCAGACAAGCAGATCATTCGTTATTGAAAACAGTATTGGTCGTGGGCAGTGTGCTGGCGACGTTTGTCGGTGGCGAGCTATTGGCAAACCAAGCGCCACTGCCCGAACCGGCTCCAATTGTAATGGTGCAAATCGATTCGGCCGAAACACTCCAACCCGATTCAGCTATCCCACAATTGAAAGTCCCCAAACCGATTGCACGCAGCAGATCATCAAAATGACATCGCGTTACCGGAACCTATTATGACAACGCTCCAAACTTCAAACCAGCAGCCCGAAAGCCAAAATCCTCTCTGGACGGGTGTAAGCTGGCTCATTCCACCACTCATCTTCCTGCTCATCTGGTTGGGTATTCCATACCTGGCACCGGCAGCACCACTGACTTGGTTGACCAGCAGCAAAGCAGCATGGTATCTCACCCGTGCCAGTGGCATAGTCGGCTATTTGCTGTTATCGTTATCCATGATGTGGGGCTTGCTGCTGAGTGGCAAACTCGTCAAAAAGCGCATTCCACCGGCAACCGCCCTGACCATGCACAATTATCTGTCGTGGACAGCAATCGGCCTATCTGTATTTCATGCAGCCATCTTACTCTTTGATAATTACTACAGTTTCAACCTCTTCAACCTGCTGGTCCCGTTCACTGGTCCATACGCGCCATTTTGGGTTGGCTTGGGAATTATCGGGCTTTACATTATGTTGGTAACATCTGTAAGCTGGTTTTGGCGCAAGAAAATCGGGCAGAAACAGTGGCGCAAGCTTCACTTTCTCACCTTTTTGGCTTACATCTTTGTCACGCTGCATGGGCTAATGGCCGGTACCGATGCCGTTCTGCTTGCGGCGATGTACAGTGTCAGCAGTATTGGCGTGTTGTTTTTAACCTTCTACCGAATTCTGACAGCAATCAACAAAACATGACCTCAATTTTGCTGATCGACGACGATCCATTCATTACTGGACCGCTGGCACGGGCGTTACGCGATTATAATTACCAAGTCACCGTTGCTGATAATGGGCGCACTGGCCTGGAAGTGGCCTTGCGCGACAAGCCCGACGTCGTGGTGCTGGATGTCATGATGCCGCAATTGGATGGCTGGGAAGTGTGCCGAGCGCTGCGCGAGCAAAGCGGAGTGCCGATTCTGATGCTGACGGCGTTGGGTGAAGAAGTTGATCGCATTCTGGGGCTTGAACTCGGCGCGGATGATTATTTGACCAAGCCTTTCAGTACGCGCGAATTAATTGTACGCATCAAAGCCATGGTGCGGCGTGTCGAACTGGATCGCATCGCTAATCAGGAGACAATTCTGGAGGGTGGGGGGATCACGCTCAATGTCGATAAACGCGAGGTGCGCAAAGCAAATGACGTGCTGATTTTACGCCACAAAGAGTTCGAATTGCTGCATTTGCTGATGAGTCGCAGCGGCCATGTGGTCACACGTGCTGAGATTTTTGACCTGGTGTGGGGTACGGATTGGCTGGGCGATACGCGCACGCTGGATGTCCACATTCGCTGGCTGCGCACCAAGATCGAAGAAGATCCGCAGAAACCAAAGTTGATTCAAACAGTGCGTGGCGTCGGCTATCAGTTTATCGCGGCCTGACAGGTTTCCGGTTCTGTCATTTTCTGTGCCTGCAAGAATCCAATTGAACCAACTGGTTTGTCAATTGAAATCAAATTTGTTTGAAATCAACGTTATTTAGAGGTAATAGAACATGCTTAAGAAGATCGTGTTAATTCTTGTGATTGGTGGGGCTGCATTGTTTATCGTGGCTCAGTTGGTGCCCTTTGGTCGCGCTCATGACAACCCGCCTGTTGTGCAGGAGCCGAACTGGGATTCGGCCGAAACACGTGCCCTTGCTCAAACAGCCTGCTTTGACTGCCACAGCAACGAGTCGGTTTGGCCCTGGTACAGCAATATTGCGCCAGTCTCATGGATGGTACAACATCACGTCGATGAAGGACGTGAATACCTCAACTTCTCCGATTGGGGCCAATGCCTGAGAGGTGAAGAAGCTGAGGAATTGGCGGAGGTTATTCGTGAAGGGGAAATGCCTGTAAGCAGTTATCTGGTCTTGCACAGTGAGGCCCGATTGTCTGATGCTGACAAAGAAGCGTTGGCGCAAGGGCTGCTGGCAACGGCGCGGGCAAGCAGTTCGACAGCTTGTCCAGAAGGCAGGCGTGACCACGACTAGACAGCAGGACAAGCGATGGCGCTGGGGTTAGTTCAATTGGATTCTGGCCCGGGCAGTCAATGGCAGATGTCGAAAGGGAAGTTGAGTTGATTCAATAGAACGAGATATGTTTCATTCATTGCGTTCTCGTCTGCTGATTGTCAACCTGGGATTGATTATACTGGGGTTTGGCAGTTTGATGCTGTGGGCCGGCCGGCAGATGTCACAAACGGTCTGGGACGATTACGGCAACAATCAGAAGATTTATACGATTCTGTTGGCGAATCAATTGGTCGAGCCGCTGGATGATAATCCGGCACAGGTGCGGGCAATTCTGCAAAATTCGGCCGAAAACCTCTCTGCCCAACTCGCTCTGTTCGATGCCGGCGGCAATTTTGTCTACAGTACCGGTCAACCGGTCTCATTGACCCAGTCAGAAACCTATGTCCGGCAAGCCGGCAGTGTGACCAGTTCGGCCGAAATCAGGTATGAAAACAGGCGTCTCGGCTATGTCCAAATCACCACATCGGCCGAGACGCCGCAATCTGCGATCAATCAACGCTGGCTTGGGTTAGGAACAGCCTTTTTAGCTTTCTCCATTATTGGCGTTATCATCACCATCTGGTTACTCAACTCGCTCACTAGACCGCTGGACAGTTTGCGCAAAAGCGCCCTGCAGATTGCAGACGGCGATTTAGAACACCGCGTCGACCCGTTGCCGCTCGTCGAGTTTGATACCGTGGGTACGGCATTCAATACGATGGCAGAGCGGGTTTCGGCTCTGGTCGAAGAGCAACACGCCTTTGCCAGCAATGCCTCGCACGAACTGCGCACTCCCTTGACAACGATTCGTTTGCGTACCGAAGCCTTACAAGGTGACCTCGACCCGACCATACAAGCTCAATACATCGCCGAGATCGACAGTGAGATTCAGCGATTAGGGCATCTCGTCGATGATTTGATGTTACTATCGCGGCTCGATGCGCATCGCCTCGATGCAGGCACTGAACAGATCGATCTGGGGCGTTTGTTACAATCATTGCGGCGCGAATTCGCCCCGCTGGCTGCCGAAAAACAGATCGCGCTCCAGTTAGATGGTGCAGATAAACCGCTTCTGATCGCCGCCTCACTAGGTCATGCTCGTGTTGTCTTTCGCAATGTGTTCGACAATGCCCTGAAATATACGCCAGCGCAGGGACAAGTTACTGTGCTTCTGACGGAAAAGGATGGTTTTGCATGGGTGACGGTTGCGGATAATGGTCGAGGGATTTCGGCCGAAAACCTTCCCCATATTGGCAAACGCTTTTATCGCACTGATAAAGCACGCAATCGCCAAACAGCCGGTACCGGTTTGGGACTGGCACTTGTTCAGTCCATTCTCAATTTGTACGGTGGAGCGCTTGCAATCAGCAGCGATGGTATCGGAAAAGGCACCCGGGTAACTGTTCGCTGGCCGCTTGCAGAGCCAAAGCCGGCTTGAATGAGTTTTGCGCCACGCAAAAACCATGAGGCAGGCGCGACACTGTACCCATGCGGTATGAAATCCAAGTAACCAATTTTGCGTAACGGGGTTGTAAAGCTATGGTGGCATGACTTGCCACATAGTCATAAAGTCAAAACCGTGGAGGTAAGCATGGGAATTCTCAGTTGGATTATTGTTGGTGGACTGGCGGGCTGGATTGCCAGCATTATTATGGGGCGCAACGAACGCCAGGGATGTCTGATGAACATCGTGGTCGGTGTTGTTGGCGCAGCTATCGGCGGGTTTATTGTGAGCCTGTTCGGTGGGACGGGTGTGACAGGCTTCAATCTGTGGAGTTTTCTCGTCGCCATCGGTGGCGCTGTGATCTTGTTATTCCTGGTCAACCTCGTGACAAAGAATCGCTGACGATAAATATTTCGAATTAATAGAAACGCGAGGCCACCATAAAATGTGTCTCGCGTTTTTATTTTGGTTGCATGAGAGCCAAATACATCGTTCTGCACAGCGTTAATACTCTGTAACAAAAGAAGCCTAGCTTTTTTGTCTGGTGCGAACTCTACTCATAGCAAAAGCTAGGCTTCTGAAAACTTCCGTTACAGTGTAGTTAATCGCCAGTCTCTGTGTCTGCCAAATTAGGGGAAGATCATTTCAAGAAAGTGGGTCATCATGTTTGGGACTACTTCAAGAGTCGTGTCGGCTACACAATGGGCCCTGTTCAACGTTCTCGTTCAATGGCATGGAATCGAACAAGATAGCTTTGTGCGTCTGTCCATTGCCGAATTCAGCCTATGAACTAGCATCAAAGGTTGAATAGGGGGAAGATGCTATAGCCATTGCCTGGGCTTGTAGTGCTAATTCGGAAACGATGAAAGTGTGAGCTTGGGTGATGGCGGTCTCTTCACGTGTGACTAAGTCGTTGAGCAATTGAGGACCAAACGGCAGCGGATGGTTAGCACAGTCGATGTACTGTACGCCGTTGCTATCAGCCAAAAAGAGGTGATTGCTACCGCTTTTGCCATGTAAATCGATATTCTTACGGACTTCGATATAGCCGTCAGTACCCAAGATGAGCAGACGGACATCGCCCCATGTCGGCAGTCCATCAGGCGTGTACCAATCGACGCGGATAAAGCCGCTGGCATTGCCGCTTTGCAGCAACATTTCGCCAAAATCCTCAAAATTAGGGTAGTCTTTCCATTTGACATTGGCGGTGCGGGCCGTGACGATTTCGGCCGAATCCTTATCCGCAAAAAACAAAAACTGGTCGATCTGGTGACTGCCAATATCGTTGAGAATACCGCCGTACCGCTGCTTTTGGAAATGCCAATCAGGGCGTGGTCGCTTCTCATACCCAAACAGCCGATGCGGGCCTACACCAATCGTCTGCACGACCTCACCGATTGCACCTGCCTTGACCAACTCGCCCGCCTTGATCGTCGCGGGGTTGGACAGCCGCTCACTAAACATGATGAGAAATTTGCGTCCGGTCTCTGCCTGCACGCGTTTGACTTCAGCTAATTGATCAAAACTGGCAAAGGCCGGCTTATCGCTCAAATAATCTTTACCATGTTGCATGACGCGCACACCAAGCGGAGCCCGTTCATCAGGAACTGATGCGCTAGTCACAATGTCAATGCTCTCGTCCTCAAGAATTTCCTCAACAGATTCAGCCAGCCTGCCTTGTGGAAACATCTGTTGAAATTTCTCAATTTGCGCCGGGTCGCTGTCCCAATACGAAACTAACTGCGCACCGGCGTCAACCAAACATTGCGCCTGTCCAAAAATGTGTGGATGGTCAAAGCCAATAGCGGCAAATCGAATGTTCATGGATTACTCCGACTTTTCTGTTGTTAGAGGTTGTTTAGGCGTGAGGGTAGCGATAGGGATCGACTTGGCCGTCAGCGTCTGGCTGTTCGGCCGAATATCAGCCACACTAATCGGCCACAATGTCTCATCAGTCGGCGGTTGCACCGCAACAATACGCCCTGAAAAAACTTCGCTTATCACAATGGTGTCATCGTCGGCAAACATAAATGCACCCGGCGTGGTGAGGCCGGTAATGACCGGCTGCAATTGCCCTGCCGCATCTAGACGACTCAAGCGACCGCTTGCCGGTAGATAATCGCCGCCTGCAAAACAATCGCCTCCGGCACGGAACTCAGCAAACTCAAGAACCCAAATATAATCACTGCTGTCGATGGCAACATCAATGGGCATGTTTAGATCTGCCACGACAATACGTGAACGCCATCTTTCCCCAATGGCGACCAGTTGCCCTCCTCCAACCGGAAAAGGACAGCCGCCCGTCAACGTCACCAGGTACTCATTCCCGAGACGAGCGATACCTGTCGGCACGGCGTCAATTGTGCGCCTGTTATCAGTTGGATCAGGCAGACGCGGGAAATGATAAATGAATTGGGTTTTGCCGTCATCCGTCTGTCGTGCCAGACCATTCATGCTGGCATCGGTAACGATGGGTGCGCCTGTTTCAGTAAATGCGATATCAAACGGGTTGATCAACTGGTCGATAACTTGCGGGGCCATGGCGATGCCGAGCATGTCTGTGGTCAATACCTTGTCTGGCAGAGCCAATGCCGTATCGATTGGCCATGTCCACAGACGAGCGGCATTGAAGTTGCCGACGTAGAGTGTCTGGCCGTCCGGGTCTATTCCTACCAGAGCTGCACCAGCGAGATCGCCTGAATCGCGCGTGCTGGCTATATGGGAGATGAATCGGCCGATTTTCCCGTCTGTCGTTATCAACGTGACCCCAGCGCTGTCATCGCCCATGCCGGTACCCATCTCAGCGATCAGCAAGCCGCCATCCGGCAAGCGTGTCAGCCCAACAGGATTGAGCAGGCCATCGGCGACAACCCGAGCAACTGGTCGCGTCTTGTTCCCTTCGCAAGCAACAAGGAACAACAAAATCGCCAGAATCAAGAATCGACCATCAGACATCTTCACAGGACCGCGTCACTGGTTGCAACACTTGCCGAACAGCACACCACGGGTTCTACGCATCAGTCATATTTTCCATTCATAGCATAGTAGAACGGATCATCGGCCGTGATCGACCCACGCTGAATGGGCTGATTGGTGAAGCCGGATTTGTAAAGACTGGTGCTGAATTCAAGGATGCGCCGCCCCTCCTCGCCGCTGACAAAGGGCCGGACGCCGGCGTCAATGCTGTCGAGAATTTCGCTCAACTGCGCCGCGTGCGACCCCATCACATCGCCACCTTCGATTTGCCGCCAGCGTTCCAACTCATCGGTATGCGTCATCTGGTCAGCGATACTGTAGGTCCAATGTTTGTTAGTGTAGCGATAAAGAGTCGAGCATTCTACAGTGGCACGCTGGAAGTCAAGCCGCAAGTAAGATTCCTGACGGGGTGAAAGTGCACTGTTGACAACGTGCGCCAATGCACCATCTTCAAAACGCACCAACGCCATCGCAATATCCTCTACGTCAATGTTGCGCTCCAGCGTATCGACCATCGCAAACAGTTCCTGCCACTGACCACCCAGCAACCACAGCATCAGATCGGTCAGGTGAATGCCAAGAATCATTGTCGGGCCGCCGGTTTCGGTTGCCCAATTACCGCGCCACGGTACGGCGTAGTAGTCTTCATCTCGATACCAGAGTGTATTGGCGTGGGCAACGAGCGGTCGGCCTAAGTCACCGTTGTCGATCAGCTTTTTGAGGTGTTTGCCCGCAGAGCCAAAGCGCCATTGGAATACAGTGCTGCAATAGCGACCGGTTTCGGCTTCCTTAGCGGTTATGCGGTCAAATTGGTCAAGGGAAGCGCACAGTGGCTTTTCGCAGTAGACGTGCGCACCAGCTTCGAGTGAATCGAGAATGATTTGAAAATGGGTGAAGGGCGGGGTGAGGATGTGAACGAGATCGGGCTGGATTCGGGCAAGCATTTCGGCCGAATCAGTAAACCAATGTGGAATGTTATGCGCTGCACACACCGCCTTGACCTTGGCTTTGTCAACGTCAACCGCCGCAACCAATTCCACACGGTCACTATTTTCTGCGATAGCTTCCAAATGGCTGGGCAAAATCGCCCCCGTTCCAATAAAAGCAACGCGATATTTTGTCATGCTGTTTCCTTTATCTGCTTTTTGACTTCAGCCACCTTGATTGATTCAGGACGTGTCTTGTAGTAATCGTCGAGCGGGTAGCAGCCAGAGATCATGCCGTTGCGCGGTGCGGTTGTGCAGTCGCTGAAAGTGCGGCAGATCAATTTGCGTTGCAGCGGTCTGCCCGCCAGCACATCGGCCGCCATTTCAGGATACGAAAGCACCATGCGCCCTATACCGACGAAATCGGTCAATCCATGCTGCACGGTATATTGTGCGACATTGGGCAGCCAATCCTGTAAATAAGAGTAGCCGGAGCCGACAAAAGTGAGTTCAGGGCGGTGCTTTTTGAGCGCAGCGGTAACGGCGATGTGTCGTGCTACGCCTATTAGCGGGTCTTCGGGTGGCAGATAGCCGTCTGACGGCGGAAAGGCTGCAGGGCGCGTGAGGTGTGGATTGTAATACGGACTGCCGCCCGTGATGCAAACCAGTTCGATGCCAAGTTCGTGCAACAAATCGACAAATGCGTAAGGTTCGGTCAGGTCGATTTGCATCCCATCGCCGCTGCCGCCAAACGCGTAGGGGTAGTCGCCGTTTTGCCAGTTTTCCGGTTCGCCAATGCGGTCTGCACCGGCGCGGAAGGGAATCCAGTCCCACGCACTAAGCCGCACGCCTATTTTTAATGTAGGAACGGCCGCGCGAATGCCGCTGACGATGTCGCGCAAGAAGCGGGTACGGTTTTCAAAGCTGCCGCCGAAGTCGCCACTGCGATCAATGGCGGACAGAAATTCATGCCCCAGATAGCCGTGACAATGTTTGATGTCGACAAAATCGAAGCCGGCTTCATGGGCACGCACAGCAGCCTCTACAAACCGACCGATCAGTTCGCGGATATCATCATCGCTCAAAATGTCGTTTTCGGCCGAAACGTTGAACTTTTCGTCCAACAATGGATGCTGATAGAGTACCCTGGGGCGTAGCTTATGATCCTGCTCCGGGCGACAGAAACGACCTGAGTGAGTTAGTTGCAGCCCGATCACCACGCCATCGCTGTTGCCGTAAAGTTCGGCGTGTGCGTTGAGCAGTTCCTGGCGCAACGCCGCAATGGCATCACGATGCGCGTCGTCGCAGATCATGAGCTGATGCGGATTGGCACGGCCATCGTGGCGCACGGCAGTTGCCTCGCCACCAAAGATCAGTTTAGCGCCGCTGCGCCCGAAACGTTGCCAGCGGCGTAGTGTGAGATCACTGGGAAATCCATCGTCAGTGCCGTCCCAGCCTTCCATCGGCAGTACGGCAAAGCGATTGGTCAGAGTCTTTCCATAAATAGAGTACGGTTGGGCGAGTGGCGCCTGTGCGCCACTGGTGACGACTTCATCGAAGCCCAATTCAATACCAATGTCATCCAGATGTTGCCGGAATTGCTCGGCGGTGCGTAACTGTGCTACGCGGCGGAAAGTTGCCATACTGTCTCCCTTGATTGGCCAATTGGGTTAGGAAGCAGTGTCGAACCAGTTACCTACCCGCATGGTTGTGTTACTCCAATGTCACGTCACATTCGGCCGATAACGCGCCAAACCATTCCAGTCAATGCAAAATGCTCGCGAATTTGCAGCCTGCCTCAAGCATTGCCATTGGATGCCGTTGTATCACCGTGCACATCTGCCTCGCCGTCCAAAAGCCCCTGCGCTTGTAAAAACTGTTCGTATGATTCCAGTGCGTGCTGATTGTGCAGTCGCAACAAGCGTGTGGCTTCCTTGCCATCGCGTCGGCGCATCGCCGCAACAATCTGACGATGTTCTTCTTGCGCGAGTGCCAGGCGTGCTGTCAGCACTTCTTCCATATATTGCATGCGCAGTCGATCCCAATGATCAAGCACCTTGCGAATCATCGGTTCGATCAAGCGCGTCTCGGCAATGTCGCAAATTTGTAAGTGAAACTCTTTGTTGAGCCTTGCCCATCTATCGGTATTTTCCTGGCAATTTTCCAGACAATCATCCATCTGCTGCACAAGACTGTCCAAGTGGTCAAGATCTTCGTCTGTGGCTCTGGTTGTGGCAGACCGTGCACAAATCGCCTCCATCGTCTCGAGTAGGGCGAATACCTCATAGATAGATTCCGCATCGATCTCCGTTACCGTTGCGCCGGCATAGGGGACGATCGTCACAAAGCCATCTGCCTCAAGTTGACGCAATGCTTCGCGGATAGGGATAGCACTGACCCCAAACTTGGCTGCTGCATCATCAATCACAATGCGCGTTCCACTTGCATACTCACCTCTGATAATCGCCCTATGCAATTCGTCGTAGACTACTTCATTTTTACTACGGTATACCATGCTCATTGTGCTACTTCCTTATTATGTTGCGTGCATTCTCTGAGCGGCACTCTTCTTTTAATTAACCTTGGACTGTGCGATCAACTTTCTAGTATTTTTGCGTTAATGACCAATGTGGTCAATAGAAATCAAGCTTCTATGTTAGTGGAAACTTGAGTATAGAGTCTGGTGTCCCAATATTTTGTATTTCAAAGTTCGTGCTTGACGTATCTCGATTTTCGTATATCATATATGATATATCATATACAATATATGATACACTATTATGATTCAGTTGACAAGTACGTTGTCAGCGGAATCGCAAAACCAGTGATTTTGACTCGGCAGAATCACCTAATTTAGGAGAAGGTAGACAAATGAAACGTTTTTTTAAGCACCCTATGCACCTGTTTTTGGTTTTGATAGCGATGTTGTTGTGGTTAGTAGCCTGTTCAACAGACGAGGGAACGGCGACGGAACCGACGACTGATTCGGCCGAAGTTGCTGGCGACATGGAAGAATCAGATTCGGCCGAAGATCCATCTGACTCATCTGCTGCACAAGAGGAGTTCAGCCTCCAATGGTGGGGTTCCCAGGACCGTCATGAGCGAACAATTGCCACTGTCGAGCTTTTTCAAGAATCACACCCGGAATACAACATCGTCTATGAATTCGTCGGTTGGGGCGATTACTGGACATCACTGGCAACCAAAGGTGCCGGTGGCAATCTGCCCGACGTAATCCAGCAGGACTACGCTCGCTTCTTCCAGTTTGCTCAAGACGGTTTATTGATTCCGCTTGACCCCTATATTGAATCTGGCGTAATTGATCTTTCGAGTGTGCCGGACAGTGCTATTGAGGGTGGTCGTATCGGCGACGAGTTGTATGCGCTCAGTCTCGGCACAAATTCCCAATCCTACGTCATTGATCTGGATATCTTCGAAGAGGCCGGCGTTCCTGTTCCTGCACCCGATTGGACGTGGGCTGACTTTGAAGAAACTGTGATGGCAATTCACGAGGCGACCGGCAAATACGGTATCGCCGGTGGTTGGGCCACCGACAATGGACAAGTCAATGCGCTCTATCTTTCGTTAGGCAGCGGTTTCTACAGTGAGGATGGCAAATCACTGGGCTTCACCGACAACCCGCAGCCGTTGATCGACCATTATGCGATGATTATGCGCTTGCAAGATGCGGGGGCAATTCCCCACTATTCAGAAGAATCGGCCAACCCGTCCACACTGGAAACCAACAAGTTTGTAACGGGTGACGCAGCGATGTACTTTGCCCATACTAACCAGTTTGTCGCGCTCAACACAGCAGCAGGTGAAGACCGCAACTTGATGATGCTGCCCGTGCCGCGTTCAGTTGATGCAACGCAATCGGCCAACTTCCTCAAGCCATCAATGTTCTTCTCGCTGACATCGCAAGGTAACAATCCGGATGCCGGAGCAATCTTCATCGACTATTTCACCAATTCAGTTGAAGCGAATGAGATATTGGCGGCCGAACGCGGCGTGCCGATCTCAACGGCTATTGTAGAGGCGATTAAGCCAGTCGTTTCCGCTCCTTCTGCCGCAACGTTTGATTTCCTTGCTGGCCTCGACGTCAGCCCAATCCGTCCGCCCGATCCAACAGCACACGGCGATCTATTAACCAACATCTATGGGCCACAAGTCATGGAACCGTTGTTGTTCGAACAGATCACGCCAGAGGACGCAGTTGCACTCCTCATTGAACAAGGTAACGCCTTACTAGCCAACCAGTAACCTATTACTGTAACAAGACCATCTTGCTCACTGTGAAAGAAGTGAGCAAGATGGCCATAGTCCAGGATGTTAATGGGCGAGGTTACTTCTGACTGCTCAGCCCCACTATTAGGAGACTCATCATGGCAACGACTACAGCACAAACGGCCGCGGCAGAGCAACATAGGGCAAGTGAGCGCAAACGTGAACGCAGAGAGACGCTCTCAGGTTACATGTTCATTTCACCGTGGCTGATCGGCTTTTTGATTTTTACGCTGCTTCCACTTATTGGCTCGCTTTATCTTGCTTTTACTGACTACAATTTGACCTCAGCTCCTGAGTGGGTTGGATTGCAAAACTTTGAGACGATGTTCTTTAATGATCCGCGTTATTGGAAAGCAGTGCGGGCGACATTCTACTATGTGTTTGCAGCTATTCCCGCACGTTTGACCTTTGCACTGGCGGTGGCGATGATTCTTGATAATCATCGACGGGGCATCGGCTTTTACCGTGCCGCTTATTATGCCCCTTCGATTATCGGTGGTAGTGTGGCTGTCGCGTTGATGTGGCGACGGATTTTTGCCTCCGATGGTGTGTTTAACGGCTTCCTGAACATTCTCGGTGTGCCGGCCTCACAAGCATGGATTGGATTGCCCAGCTCGGCTATCTGGACGTTGATTTTACTGGCAGTCTGGCAATTCGGCTCTCCGATGTTGATCTTTTTAGCGGGGTTGCGTCAGATACCGGAATCTTTGTATGAATCGGCCGAAATTGACGGTGCAACACCGTGGCGCAAATTCTTCCATATCACCATTCCGCTGCTCTCCTCCGTCATCTTTTTCAACCTGATCATGCAGTTAATTAGTGGATTTCTCGTGTTTACGCAAGCCCTCGTCATTACCAACGGTGGCCCACTTGATTCTACCCTTTTCTATGCGCTTTATCTTTACCAGCGCGCATTTGTCAATTTCCAGATGGGGTACGGCACCGCAATGGCATGGGTATTGCTAGTCATCATCGCCATCTTTACAGCAATCGCATTCAAGACCTCCAGCGCATGGGTCTTTTATGAAGATGAGGGATAATCTCATGCAAGCGACACCTACCACACCCCAAAAGAAAAAACGCTCTATTCGATCAAGAGACGTCCTTTTTCACCTCATCGTTGGCGGCCTCTGCCTGCTCATGATCTACCCAATTATTTGGATGATCTCCAGTTCATTCAAGGGGCCATCAGAGATCTGGACTAATGTCACGTCGCTGATTCCAAAAACATTTGCCTGGGGTAACTATAGCGAAGGGTGGGCCGGATTTGGCGGTATCACATTCGCCACCTACTTCCGCAATTCATTACTCTATGCGGGTTTTGGAACACTCGCCATCGTCGGCTCCTCCGCCTTCATCGCTTACGGCTTCGCACGCATCAAATTCAAGGGACGCAACTTCTGGTTTTCCATCATGATTCTGACTTTGATGCTGCCGGGTCAGGTGTTATTGATTCCACAATACATTCTCTTTAACGAACTGGGTTGGGTCAACACATTCCTGCCATTGATCGTGCCACGTCTCGCTGGTGGCCCCTTCTTCATCTTCCTCATGGTTCAGTTTATTCGCGGAATCCCGCGCGACTTGGACGAAGCGGCCGAGATCGACGGTGCAGGACGCTTTGCCATCTTCTGGCGCATCATCCTGCCCCTGATGCAGCCCGCCCTGATAACAGCTGCCATCTTCTCGTTTTACTGGACATGGGAAGATTTTCTCTCGCCGCTGATTTACCTCAGTGACCCGCGACTCTACACGGTATCGTTGGCATTGCGATCGATGGCTGACCCCAATGCTGCGACCAACTGGGGTGCGATCTTTGCGATGGCGACACTCTCACTCGTTCCCGTCTTTATCCTTTTCATCGCTTTCCAAAAATATCTCGTGCAAGGTATTAGCACGACAGGATTAAAAGGATGATTGTGTCAGATCGTGATCGCAGCCACAAATCGTGGCGTGCAGACTGGTTGGAACGTTTTCGTACACTGACGACGTTCATTTTGCTCAATCTGTTGTGGCTCTTCGGTGCTATGCTGATTGTAACCATTCCCGCAGTGACTGCAGCACTATTTGCCGGGGTCGCGCCATGGACACAAGGGCGTGACCCAGACAAGCCAGTAGCCACCTTTTGGGCAAATATGGGCCGCTTTTGGCGCAAAGCAACAGTCCTCACGTTGATCAATCTTGGCGTTGGATTGCTCGTGATGCTCAACGGCCTGATTTTGCGTCAAATGGATCAAGGGCAATTGCTAACGTTGGTGTCAACGAGTGTGACCATATTGGCGGCGATTGTGTTGCTATTGCTCAACGTTTACGCCTGGCCCCTGCTCGTCACTGTCGATCCCCCACTGAGAATTTGGCTGAGAACTGCAGTAAAGTTAGCCTTGTCGCATCCACTATGGGGTGGCGCAGTTGTGCTGATAGCGGCAATTCCAGTGACTCTCGGCCTGTTTTTACCAGGCTTTGTTCGCCTCACCTTTGTCTTTGCCGCTACTGCACTGATTATCCAATGGGGTGGCTGGCGCGTCATTCGACGCTATGCGGTGGAAGACGATTTGTTGCAGCCATAGACTGTGACAAAGGGCGCCTTTGAGCGCTCACGTAAAGCAATTTATCCATACTTGATCAGGGTTTTGTTGATTACAAGAGCTTTTAAGCTGTGGCATTCGGAGAATGAACATGAATCAGCGTAAACGGTATGCAATTGTCGGCACAGGTTCGCGCGCAGGCATGTTTGTCAGGGCTATTACCCAAACATATCGGGATGTGGCTGAGTTGGTTGCTTTTTGCGACTTGAGCCAAACGCGTATGGATTGGTACAATGCACAACTCTTTGAGCAATTGGATTTGCCGGCACGCCCCACCTACCATGCCGATCAATTTGACCAAATGATCGCCGAAACAAAACCGGATAGTGTTATCGTTACGACGATAGATGCTACCCATCATGTCTACATAACGCGGGCAATGGAATTAGGCTGCGATGTCATCAGTGAAAAGCCGCTGACCACGGACACCGAAAAGCTTAAGGCGATTTATGCCACCATCGAGCAAACGGGGCGCGCGCTTATCGTCACCTTCAACTATCGTTATGCCCCCGCCTATACCCAATTTCGCAAGCTGGTGATGGATGGACTGGTCGGCCGACCACTGCTTGTCGATTTCTCCTGGGTACTCGACACAAGTCACGGCGCTGACTATTTCCGCCGTTGGCACCGCGAAAAACAAAACAGCGGTGGGCTGCTTGTACACAAGTCAACCCATCATTTTGATTTGGTCAATTGGTGGATCGATGCTTATCCCAAAAGCGTCTTTGCGATGGGTGATCTCAGCTTCTATGGCAAACAGAATGCTGCTGCCCGCGGCGAACAGTACGACTACATTCGTTACACCAACGAACCGGCAGCGCAAGATGATCCATTCGCGCTCTCGCTGACCTCACAAGAGGCTTTGAAGGGGCTTTATCTCGATGCGGAAGCGGAGACGGGCTACCTGCGCGACCGCAACGTGTTTGGCGAACCGATCACAATTGAAGACACGCTGGCTGTCACGGCTCGTTACAGCAACGGCACGATGCTCTCCTACTGTCTCGTCGCTTATGCCCCATGGGAAGGCCTCCGCGTATCGATAACTGGCACAAAAGGACGCATCGAAATGGATATTGAGGAAAGCATCACCCACTTGCTCGGCGATGGTGAAGCGTCTGCCAGCAAGGGGCCATTTAAACAGACGCGGATGCGCGTTTTCCCGATGTTTGGCAAGTCGTATGAGGTACCAGTTTCTGTGGGAAAAGGCGGACACGGCGGGGCCGATCCCGTCATGCTGGAACAGATATTTTCACCCAACCCGCCGTATGATCCATTTAATCGGGCGGCTTCGCACATCGATGGGGCGGCTTCGATTCTGGTCGGGATCGCAGGCAATCGTGCGCTGCATACGGGCACGATAGTACAGATCGATGACCTTTTTCCGCTATCGGAGCAGATGGCAAACAAAGCATGAATCATCGGCCGATTCGTTTGCGCGTCGATGATTGTGATGCGCCTGTTGGGGTGGGTCGGCGTCCATATTTTGGTTGGTGGATTGATGGCTCACGTGCTGATCAAGCACAAACCGCCTACCAAATACAGGTTATGACCATGCGCGACGTGCTTATGTGGGACAGCAACAAAGTTGCCGACGCCAGCCAAAATCATATCGATTATGCAGGTCAACCACTACACTCCGCGACGCGCTACCATTGGCGGGTGCGTACGTGGGACGGGGCGGATCAGGTGGAGGCGTGGAGTGATTCGGCCGAATTCACTACCGGCCTCTTGCACAACGACGACTGGCACGGCGCACAATGGATTAAGCGCGACAACGACGACCCAGACGATTACACTTATCTGCGCAAATCTTTTCTTCTCCAAGGTGGCGACGTGCAGCAAGCATTACTGTGCATCGCCGCTGTGCACCAGTATGAAGTGATATTGAATGGCGTGCAAATCGGCAGATCATCCAGCTACCATTACCCCCAATTTCAATATTACAATGCCTTCGATATAACCGGCCATCTGCGATCAAACGCAGAAAATGAGTTGATGGTGTTGACCCACTGGTTTGGTGGCGGCCAGGGCCGACCTGCTGGCACACGCGGCCTTCTACTCAAAGCGATTATCACCCATGCCGATGGCCACACGGTTACGGTCGGCACAGACGCAAGCTGGCAGTGTAGCCGCGCTGCCCAATGGCTGCCCGACCAACCAGCCCGTCACGCGCATGAAGGAGTCGGCTACGTCGAAGCGATTCGCGCTACTTCGACTGCGCTCAGCACAAGTTCACGCTACTTCGACTGTGCTCAGCACAAGTTTGCGATTGACGCGGAGTGGCTACCTGCCACTGTCATCGGTGCCCATCCAACCCCTCCCTGGACAGGTGAACTGCGCCCTGATTTGACGCGCATTGTTGAGGTTGAGATTGAGCCGGCGCGGGTATGGCAAACGGCAGCTGGGCGCACGCTGGTTGATTTGGGCGCGGTCTACGCGGGTCGGCCGAAAATCATCTTTAACGGGGCTGGCAAAGCATCTTTACTGGCAGGCTACACACTCAACGCGGATGACACGATCAACCTGTTCCACAATCAGGGAACGGATATGCGTTATTTTGCATATGGAGTGGGGGATGAATTTGTATTTTTGCCGCAGGAAATGTTGGGGCTGCGCTATCTGGAGATTGTGTGCGAAGAGGAGATTTCGGCCGAAAAAATCACCTTTCTTGTCCGCCATACCGAATTAGACGCAAGCCGTTCGTGCTTCGACTCATCCAACGCAACACTCAACCAGGTGTGGCACTTTCTCAAACGCTCTATTCTCGTAGGGGCGCAGGAACAATTTCTCGATACACCCACCCGTGAGAAAGGGGGGTTTTTGGTCGATAGCCTCAACGAAAGTCTGGTAGCAATGGCGGCCTATGGTGAACGCAAATTGACACGCCGCACGCTGCATGAGTTTCTCGATTCGCAAACCCAATACTGGCCCGACGGCCGTCTCAATGCTGTTTATCCCAACGGCGACGGCGCACGCGACATCCCCGATTTTACGCAAGCCTACCTCGTTTGGGTCTGGCACTACTATATGCAAACAGGCGACGTGGCATTTTTGCGCGAAAACTACGACCAGCTAAAAGCGGTTGCCGCCTATGTCTATCGTCATCACAATGCAATGACCGGCCTGATTCACGACCTGACGGGCGGCGATGCCGGTGGGGCATACAAGCACGGCATCATTGACTGGCCACCAACGATGCGCTACGGCTATGACATGGACACCTCCGCCCGCACCGTCATCAATGCCTATGCCTACGCTGATTTTGACATCATCGCCAGGATCGCGCAGGTCATCGGTCGTGAAGAGGATTGCCAAACCTACCGCCGGCGGGCGCACGATCTTCAAGCTGCGATCAATCATAATTTGTTGACGTCTGACGGCGTCTATTGCGATGGCTTACGCGCCAACGGCACACCAAGCAACCACGCTTCCCAACAGGCGAATAGTTTTCCGCTCGCGTTGGGCATCGTTCCCGTTACACACCAGGCGACCGTTTACCACCATATCAAATCGCTAAAAATGAGCAGCGGCATGCCAACGGTTTACTACCTCATTCGCGCCATTGGCGAAATGGGAGACGGCGATCATCTGCTCGATCTCTATACGCGCAGCGATTGGGATGGCTGGGCGAACAACTTGGCCAAGGGCGCAACCTGTACCTGGGAAGGGTGGGATTCTGACATCATAGCCGCGCAAAGTTTGTCCCATCCGTGGGGGGCGATTGGGCTGCTTGGATTGCAGGAATATGTGCTGGGCGTCCAGGCACGTGCGCCACAGTTTGCACGCGTGCAAATCAAGCCGCTCAACTTTGGGAAGCGCCTCACACACGCCAGCGGCAAGGTGCCAACTGAGCGAGGAGAGATTGAGGTAGCGTGGGAGCGGGCCAACGGCCGTTACATCCTCACCCTCGCCTTGCCACCCAACATGAAAGCGGCCGTTTACTTACCAACTGCTACAAGCCACACTTTTATGGGTGAAGTCGGGTCCGGCATGCATCAATTTACAGGAGATTGAGATGAAAATCGCAGCGAACAGCAAGCTGGTGATGATTGGCGATTCGATTACCGATTGTGACCGTGCCCGACCAATAGGAGAGGGGCGAGATGATGCCCTGGGGACGGGTTATGTGAGTTTGGTGGATGCGCTGTTGAAAACAGCCTGCACTGAGCCTGCCAAAGTGTCCGTTCCCACCGCCAACATCCGCATCATCAATATGGGCATCAGCGGCAACACCGTGCGCGATTTGCAGGCGCGTTGGCAAACAGACGTTCTCGACCTGCAACCGGATTGGCTCTCGATCATGATTGGCATTAATGATGTATGGCGACAGTTTGATTCACCATTGCAGCGTGAGCGGCAAGTGTCGTTGGAGGAATACGGCCGTTCCCTCACCCACCTCGTCGCCACCACGCGCCCCCACTTGCAGGGACTCGTTTTGATGACGCCCTACTTCATTGAACCCAACCCAAACGATCCCATGCGGGCGATGATGGACAGTTATGGGCAAGTGGTACGAGAAATCGCTTTCGCCAATGATGCCGTTTTTGTAGACACACAGGCCGCTTTTGACCGCGTCCTGGCTGACGTGCATCCCATGTCGCTGGCCTGGGATCGGGTTCACCCTAATTTAACGGGACACATGATTTTGGCCCGGGCTTTTCTGGAGGGCGTTGGTTTTACCTGGTGAACGTTTTGGCATTATGGTCATCGCAAAGAAGTAATGATCCGTTTGTCATTCCCGCGCAGGCAGGAATGACAGACAAGGTTAAGGAGGTCGAATGAGTCAACTATTGGATAAATGTCAACAAACGATGGATTTTGCGGCCGTTCAGCTTGAGCGGCTGATTACCACCTACCCCGACTACTTCCCCATGTACACCGTCAACGGCAAATGGAAACACGAGGGAGAGGCATGGACAAACTGGTGCGAGGGCTTTTTAGGCGGCCAGCTTTGGCTCCTTTACGAACACACGCAGGATGCCGAGTGGCGCGAAAAAGCCGAGCATTATTCTCGTCTTGTGGAACACCGCAAGACCGACCGCAACGTACACGATCTGGGCTTCCTGTTCTGGTCGACCTGGAAGCGCTGGTATGACCTGACCGGCGATCCGGCGATCAACGAAGTCGTCGTTGAGGCAGGACAAACGCTGGCCCTGCGCTTCAAGGAAAAAGGGCAGTATTTACGATCATTTGTGGCCGATGAAAGCTTGTTCATCGACATTATGATGAATGTGGGCATTATCTTTTATGCCGCCCAGCAAACCGGTGATGAAAATCTATGGCGCGTTGCCAACCAGCATTGCCTGACGACCCGTCGCGTGTTGGTGCGCGGTGATGGCAGTACGTCTCATGAAGGTATTTTTGACGTGAACACGGGCGAGTTTTTGCGGCAAAGTACGCATCAAGGCTGGCGCGATGACTCGTCCTGGGCGCGAGGACTGGCCTGGGCGCTGTATGGTTTTGGCACGGCCTATGCCTTTACGCACGATGTGCGTTATTTGGAAACGGCCGTTGCCTGCGCTAATTTCTACATCGAACACACCCCTGAACACGGCGTTCCCCGCAACGATTGGGATGAACCCGACCCAGCACTGCCCTACGAAAGCTCCGCTGCAGCCATTGCAGCCAGCGGGTTGTGGAACCTGTCGAAACTCGTCGGCAGCCCGGCGCTGGCCTACAGCTATAAGGCGTATGCCCAACGCATTGTCGATACGCTCACTGGCCCAGAATTTCTCGCCAACGAAACGCCCGGCTGGGAAGGTATTCTCAAACATGGCATGTATCACCAGCGCAAAGACCTGGGTGTTGACGAAAGCGTGATGTGGGGCGAATATTTCTTTTTAGAAGCGGTTAGCAAGGTGTTAAACGATGCGTAAAGACACAGCCATCATCACCGGAGCCGGACGTGGCATCGGCCGAGGCATTGCCCTGGCCTTAGCCGAACGCGGCTGGTGTGTGACCATCAACTATCGCGGCAACGTCGCCGCTGCCGCCGAAACGCTGGACATGGTCAACGCGACCGGCGGACAGGGTCTGCTTGTTCAGGCTGACATTGCCGACAGTAACGGCCGCAACCGCCTGGTTGCTGAAACGCTGGCGGAATTCGGCCGAATTGACTTATTGGTAAACAACGCCGGTATGGCCCCTCGCCGGCGGCTTGATATTCTGGAAACGGCCGAAGCCAGTTATGACGAAGTGATGGCTGTTAATCTGAAAGGGCCGTTTTTCCTCACCCAGCAGGTCGCCAACCAGATGATCGCCATGCAGCAAGCGGGAACCATCGCGCAGCCAAAAATCATCAACATTGGCTCCATCAGCGCCTATACCAGCAGCCCCAATCGGGGCGAATACTGCATCTCGAAGGCGGGTATGGGCATGATGACCACGCTTTTTGCCGACCGTCTCGCCGGCGAGGGTATCAACGTGTACGAAATTCGACCCGGCATCATCGAAACAGACATGACAGGCGCTGTCCAAGAGAAGTACGATCGCTTGATCGCCGATGGTCTGACACCGATACGTCGTTGGGGCCAACCTGATGATATTGCGCGGGCAGTGATAGCGCTGGCGGAAGGCAGTTTCCCTTTCTCCACAGGAGAAATCATTAACGTCGATGGCGGCTTTCATTTCCGCCGATTATAGGATTCCTGGATTTGCTGGGAGCTTTATTTCATGTCACGTTTTGATTTGCAGGCTACCTGTGAATGGCATCCACAGGCTGCGACAGGCAGTGTAGCAGCACGCACGGCTAGATTGGCGCAGTTGTTGGGCATTGCCAATCGGCCGAAACCGCCAATGATAGCTGAAAAATTGCAATCGGCCGATTGTGGTAGCTATGTCGAAGAAAAATACAGTCTGGATGTTGGCGACGGTGTAGAAGCACCGATGTACATACTCGTTCCCAAAACAGAGCCGCCGTACACGCCGATATTAGCGTTTCACGGGCATGACCCCAGTGTGCAATATATTTTGGGACACTATCCTGATGAAGATACGGCAAAAATCAACTACAGCAATCACCACAACAACTATGCCCAAGCACTGGCCGAAGCAGGTTACCTGGTTTGTGCTGTCGAGCAGCGCGGCATGGGGGAACGCTTGACAGCACAAACGAATGAAGCTGCACCGCGTTCCTGTCGCCATCTGGCTTTTAGCTACATGATGCAAGGGCGAACACTTTTGGGCGACCGATGCTGGGATGGCATTTGTGCTGTCAACTATTTGCAAACACGCGCCGATGTGTGCCCGGATATTCTCGGTTGCACAGGGCATTCAGGTGGCGGTACAACGGCGCTCTTCTTAACCGCACTTGACCCGCGCATCATGGTCAGTGTCGTTTCCGGCTACTTCTGTGCTTACCATGTCTCCATTTTGGGGATGCCCCATTGTGAATGCAACTATGTGCCGGGTCTATTGACATTGGGTGATATTGGCGAGATCGCGGCCCTGATTGCGCCGCGCCCACTTTGCCTGGTCAACGGTGCCAAAGACCCGATTTTTCCCGCACACGGTGCTGTCGCGCAGTTCCCAATCGTTGAAAATGCGTATGAAAAATGCGGTCACGCAGAGGCATGTCAGTTGTTTTTTCACGCAGGAGAACATGCTTATCATATGCCAACAGCTCTCGACTGGTTTGAGCGTTGGTTGACACCTCAACAATAACCTATTATGTCAAGTACACGTCATTATCTTCGCTATTTTTCGGCCGATTCCGCCCAACGCGACATGGCCTACCAACTGTATCAACAGGTTGCCGACCTACCACTGATCTGTCCGCACGGGCACGTCGATCCGCGTCTGTTTGCCAATCCTGACTACCAATTTGGCTCTCCGGCCGAGTTGCTGCTCATCCCTGATCATTACATTTTTCGCATGTTGTATTCTCAGGGCATCCGCATGGAGGATTTGGCCGTACCGCGCCAAGATGGCAGTGCAGTTGAAACAGACCATCGTCGGGCATGGCAATTGTTTGCCAATAACTTTTATCTGTTTCAAGGCACCCCTACCGGTATCTGGCTGACCGATGAACTGGTTGACGTCTTTGGCGTGACTGACAAACTGAACGCGGAAAATGCACAGACAATCTACGATCAAATTGATGAACAGCTAAAATCGGCCGAATTTCAGCCGCGCAACCTTTATGATCGCTTTAATATTGAAGTGCTCTGTACAACAGATGCCGCTACCGATACGCTGACACATCATCAAGCGATACGGGATTCGGGTTGGCATGGCCGTATTTTGCCCACTTTTCGTCCCGATGCCGTTGTCAATCTCCACACCGAAAACTGGCGCAACCAGATTACCACTCTCAGCCACGTTTCCGGCATTAATGTAGTTGATTATGCCTCGTTTATCCAGGCTATTGAACAGCGACGCGCCTTTTTCAAGGAAATGGGTGCTAAAGCGACTGATCACGCGGCGCTCACAGCATTTACCACCCACCTTACTGACCAACAAGCAGATATCATTTTCCAACGTGCGCTGCGCGGAGAAACCACTGACATCGATGCTGCTCAATTCACCGGTCATATGCTCATCGAACTGGCGCGAATGAGTGTCGACGATGGGTTGGTGATGCAGCTTCATGTCGGTTCCTATCGCAACCATAACAAGCACATTTTCTACCGATTTGGGCGCGACATGGGGGCAGATATTCCCATCGCTTCAGAATTTACGCAGGGACTCCAGCCGTTGCTCAACCAATTTGGCAACAACCTTGACTTCTCCCTCATCCTGTTCAATCTGGACGAAACAACCTATGCCCGCGAATTGGCGCCGCTCGCCGGACATTATCCGGCCGTCAAGCTGGGTCCGCCCTGGTGGTTTCACGACAGTCTCAACGGAATGCGCCGTTACTTCGATCAGGTCATAGAAACAGCCGGCATCTACAACACGGCCGGATTTAACGACGACACCCGCGCTTACCCCTCCATTCCGGCACGGCATGATGTGTGGCGACGGGCTGCCTGCGACTGGGTCGCGGGTCTGATTGTGCGTCACATTGTCGATGAGGTCGACGGATCGGTGATGGTGAAAGCCTTGGCTTACGATTTGGCAAAAATGGCATACAAACTATAGCTGATCAGTAGCGTAGACTTGTTTTTAACCTGCCGGCTTCGCGTGATTTGCAGAAAGCCGACGACCAAAAGTTGCATGCCTGGACAACCAGGTCAGGAGAACAGAAATGAATAAAATCACAGACCAGCTTGGGCAAATTGGCATTATTCCAGTTGTGGCGATTGACGATGCGGCATCGGCCGAACCACTCGGTCGGGCACTGCTTGATGGCGGTTTGCCCTGCGCTGAAATTACCTTCCGCACCGCTGCTGCCGCCGACGCAATTCAAAAGATGAGCGCGGCCCATTCCAATATTTTGGTTGGCGCAGGCACAGTGTTGACCATCGAGCAGGCTAAGCAAGCCAAGGCCGCTGGCGCCAAATTCATCGTCACGCCCGGCTTTGACGCGGCGGTTGTGGATTGGTGTTTGGCAAATGAAATGCCCATCACACCCGGCGTGATGACGCCAACCGACATTAATCAAGCCTTGGCCAAAGGGTTGAACATTCTCAAATTTTTTCCGGCTGAGGTAGCGGGCGGCGTCAAGGCATTAAAAGCGATTGGTGGGCCATACGTAGGCGTTAAATTTATCCCCACCGGTGGTATCAATGCCAGCAATCTGGCCGATTACCTTAGCCTGCCGATGGTTCACGCCTGCGGTGGCAGCTTTATGGTAGAAAAGCAGCTGATTGCCGCTGGGAAGTTTGATGAGATTCGGGATCTGGCAAAAATGGCCGTCAACATCGTTCGATTAACCCGATCATAAATTTACGCGGAGGATTATCATGGGTAAACGTGTGGTGACTTTAGGTGAAATTATGCTGCGTTTGAAATCACCCGGTTTCGAGCGCCTCTTTCAATCCCCTGCATTTGAAGCAGCTTTTGGCGGCGGCGAAGGCAATGTGGCTTTGTCTTTGGCTAACTTCGGGCTGGATACTGCCTTCATCACTGCTCTGCCTGTCAATTCACTTGCTGACGCTTGTATTCGCTTTCTGCGCAGCTATGGCGTGGACACTTCATTCATCGCTCGGCAGGGCGAACGGCTTGGAATTTATTTCCTCGAAGCAGGTGCCAATCAACGCGCCTCTAATGTGATCTATGATCGCGCACACTCGTCAATCAGTACAGCAAAATCGGCCGATTTCGACTGGGATACTATCTTTGATGGGGCAGGTTGGTTCCACATTACCGGCATTACACCCGCCATCAGCGCAACGGCGGCGGAACTGTCACTTCATGCCGTTCAAGCAGCACAAGCACGCGGCGTCACCGTTTCCTGTGATTACAACTTCCGCAAAAAACTGTGGAACTATGGCAAAACCGCTCCTGAAGTGATGGGCGAACTTGTCAAATACGTCGATGTGGGTATTGCTAACGAAGAAGATTGCCAAAAATCGCTGGGGGTGGTGTTGGAAGACGGCGATGTTGATCATGCGGTCACATCAGGTAATCTCGATACAACACGCTATGAAGCGTTAGCGCAAAAAATGTTTGCCACGTTTCCTAATCTGAAATACCAGGCGATTACATTGCGTGAAAGTATCAGCGCCAGTCATAACGGCTGGTCAGCGTGTTTATACAACGGCCATGATTTCTTCCTCAGCCGACGCTACGACATCACTGACATTGTGGATCGAGTGGGCGGCGGTGATTCGTTTGCAGCCGGTTTGATCTACGGCTTGCATACCGGGATGGCTGACGAAGATGCGCTCAATTTTGCAGTGGCGGCATCGTGTCTCAAGCACAGTATTCTAGGCGATGTGAACCTGGTGACAGTCACCGAAGTGCAGCGACTGGCCGGCGGTGATGCATCGGGCCGGGTACAACGATAGGAATTAGAGATTGGGTACTGGAGACGAGAGATTGACTGTTTCCAGTATCTATTGCTATCCAAAGTTAGGGTGGAATGATCAATGATTATTTACGAAACGTCAATTATCAAACATGAAGGCACGACCTATTCGCTGGCACGACTGGCGAATGGAGAGAAGCAATTATTGGTGGACGGGGATGCGGTCGTATTCACCGGTGCATCCCAAAACGGCAAGCTTTTCTGCGAATTGACACCTGCTAACGCTGCCGCGCTGCGAGTGCGGTTACCCTGGCTCAATCCGGAGCCACTGGGGACGCACACTTCGTTTGGTTTTGGTGATCGTATTGGTTTGGCGACGCCGGGGCACGTGGCCGCCCTGATAAAATCAGGGGGCGATATCGCTCCCATTTTTGCACAGCAGTCGGTGCGTGAAAATACACGCATCGGACGCACACCGCAGCAGGTGCTTGATGATGCTATGTGGGGCATTTTCCAAAAAGGATGGCGAGGCAACTGGGGCGCAGACGCCGACCATGTAAAAGAAATCGCACATGTCGCGCCGTTTGTGCAGGCTGGTTACACGTTTTTCACCATCGATCCCAGCGATCACGTAGACAATGACGCACAAACGGATGATTTGGCGACACTGCGACAAAAAGCAGCAGCGCTCCCCTGGCAGCAGTTAGACACCATGATGGAGACTATGGTTGCCGATTACTGCACGGCTCCGATTACGCTGGATGGTGTGACGCTCCGTTTTGATGAAGAGGTGCTGCTGCGAGCATTGGTGAAATATGGCCGCTCCATCGTCCACACCTTAGCTGTCACCGCCGAAATCCGGCAGCAGTCAAGCGGCAAATCATTCGATCTGGAAATGTCTGTGGACGAAACTGATACGCCTACTTCGGCCGAAGAGCACTATTTCATCGCCAACGAGTTACTCAAGCGGGACGTACCGGTCGTCAGTCTGGCACCTCGCTTTGTGGGCAAGTTTCAAAAGGGGGTAGACTACATGGGGGATTCGGCCGAATTTGAAACAGAGTTGGCGAAACATGCAGCCATTATGCATCATTTCAACAACTATAAGCTCAGCATCCACACTGGTTCAGACAAATTCAGCATTTACAGCATTATTAACCAGCATACAAACGGCCGAGTGCACGTTAAAACAGCCGGTACCAGCTATCTGGAAGCATTACGTGTCATCAGCCGCACCGACACCCTGCTTTTTCGTAAAATTCTGGATTTGGGGCACAGGCGGTTTGCCAAAGACCGCAAAACATACTTTCTCGACTGTCAGCCAGAGAAGGTTCCCGCTAGCAATCAGCTCAACGATGCTGACTTACCTGGCTTACTGGATGACTTCGATGCTCGCCAACTGTTGCACGTCACCTTTGGCTCGGCGCTCGACGAATATGGCGTTGAACTGAAAGCTGACCTGGTCGACGATGAAGCAGCTTACGAAGCAGCGCTTGTTGCCCATTTTGGGCGGCATCTAGGGCCGTTTTGCATGTAAACACTTTCGTGGGCACATACCTTTGAATGGTTTGATAAAACAGACACATTCCATCACGATTGGAAGCTATCATGAATCTGCAAGAATTAACACAATGGTATGATTTTTCAGGAAAAACGGCCGTCATAACCGGGGGCACAGGTGTATTAGGCGGCGAAATGGCTTGTGCCTTGATCGGCATGGGAGCCAATGTCGCCATTTTGGACCGCAATACGGAGATACCGAAGGCTTACCAAATCCCAATGGATGCCGGGCCTGGAAGTTATATGGTTGTGAATGGGGATGTACTAAAGCGTGATGTGCTGGAAACGGCCGTAGCGAAAATAATTGCCGCCTACAATCGTATTGACATTCTCATCAATGCTGCCGGGGGTAACCATCCGCAAGCCACTACCAATGTTGATAACCCCTTTTTTGAGCTGTCGCAAGAAGCGTTGGGCTTTGTCTTTGATCTCAACATCATCGGCACAATTCTGCCCAGTCAGGTTATTGGTAAAATCATGGCCGAACAGGGTGAAGGCGTTATTCTCAACATTTCGTCGATGAATGCCTTTCGGCCTTTGACGCGCATCCCCGCTTATTCGGCAGCCAAAGCCGGGGTTAGTAATTTTACGCAATGGTTGGCCGTCCATATGGCCCAAGAATACAGCCCTGCTATTCGAGTCAATGCGTTGGCCCCCGGCTTTTTCATCGGCAAGCAAAACAAAGCGTTGTTGCTCAATGATGATGGCAGTCTGACGGCTCGCGGCCAACAAATCGTTGACCACACACCGATGGGCCGCTTCGGTAATGCCGACGAATTGTTGGGCACGATGCTCTGGTTGTTGTCGCCCGCCTCCCAATTTGTGACCGGCATCATTGTTCCGGTTGACGGAGGATTTTCAGCGTTTAGTGGCGTGTGACAGGTGAAGATTTGAGGGAATTATGATTGCACAAGCATTTCAAACGGACGGGTTGTTATCTGATGACACGGTACGGCAAACGCTCTATGCGGGTTTGGAAAAGAAGTTTAGTGGGCAAAAGGTGTTGGTGCTGATTCCCGACCACACGCGCACGATTCCACTACCGTTTTTGTTTCATGAACTGGTGACTCTGCTGCATGATACACAACAACTCGATTTTATGGTTGCGTTGGGGACGCATCCCCCGTTGGCGCAGTCACAGCTCGATAAATTGGTGGGGATTTCGGCCGAAAATCGCACCAGCAGATATTATCGTCACGTGCGCGTTCTAAACCACGATTGGGTCACGGCAGAGGCGTTGACAAGCATCGGTACATTACCCCAATCCCAAATCCAGGAAATAGCGGGCGATCGTTGGCATCCGACACTGGGCGGCGATGTTGATATTTTGATCAATCGCGCCATCCACGACTACGACCATATCCTGATTCTCGGCCCCACCTTCCCACACGAGGTCGTCGGCTTTTCGGGCGGTGCAAAATACCTTTTTCCCGGCATTTCAGGCGCAGACATGATCAATGTCACCCACTGGTTAGGTGCATTGGCTGGTGTGCGTGGCACAATTGGCATAAAAGAAACCCCTGTCCGCGACATGATCCATGCAGCAGCAGCCCATATTCTAACGCCGATCACGCTGATCGCGCTTGTCGTCGTCGACAAAGGTTTGGCAGGCATATTTATTGGCGATCACCTGGGTGCGTGGAGCGCGGCGGCCGATCTCTCATCTCAACGCCACATTGTCTGGGTAGACAAACCGTTTAAGCGCGTGCTATCGCAAGCCCCGCCGATGTATGATGAATTGTGGACAGGCGGCAAGGCAATGTACAAGCTCGAACCTGCTCTGGCCGAAGGGGGCGAATTGATCATTTACGCGCCTCATCTCGATATCGTCAGTCACGTACACGGCAAACACATCTATGAAATTGGTTATCATGTCCTGCCCTACTTCCTCGAACAATGGGACCAATTCAAGCATATTCCACTCGGCGTACTGGCGCACAGCACCCATGTGCGTGGCGACGGTGATTTTATTGATGGAATTGAATTGCCCAGGGCACGCGTGACATTGGCGACGAAGCTACCGCCCGAAGATTGTGCCCAACTTGCACTTGGCTATCAAAATCCGGCCGAAATCGACATCCATGCGTGGCAAGATCGAGAAGATGAGGGGATTCTATATGTACCTAAAGCAGGTGAGATGCTCTACCGCACCAGGCCATGACAGTTTTGGCGGTTGTCTTTCCCATCTTCATCATCGCCTTGTTGGGGTATGGGGTTGCCCGCTGGCGTATTCTTAGCGAACGCGACATCGACGGCATTTCCCGTTTTGTTTTCACTATCGCCGTTCCCGTTTTACTATTCCACTCATTGGCAAATGTCACGCTGCCAGCCCAGATCAACTGGCAATTTCTGCTTTGCTACTATGGCGTCATCCTTTTTACTTATGGGTTAGGGATGTTGATTGGAAAGCTTTTGTTTGCCCAATCGGCCGCAGAGCAGGGGATATTTGGATTGGGTGCATCTTACTCCAACATGATTTTGATTGGCTTGCCAATTATCTCAACTGGTTTAGGAGATGAGGCACTGTTGCCGTTATTTATGCTCGTTTCGATACACAGTGCATTGCTCTTTTTTGTTGTTACGCTGTTAGTAGAGCGGAGCAGCGGCGTAGGGCAACGCGGTCGCCTAATTGCCAAACTGACAGTGCAGAAGCTAACGCGCAACCCGATCATTCTCGGATTGGTAGCCGGAGTCGCGTTTAATATATTGCCCTTTTCGTTGCCGCCATTGCTCAACACAACGCTGGATAGCTTTGGTGATGCGTCATTACCTTGTGCGTTGTTTGTGCTGGGTGCGTCACTGACACGCTACCGAATTACGGGTCATCTGCGTGAGGCGTGGACATTAGTAGGGGTAAAAATGGTGGTGCAGCCATTGTTGGTTGCCATTCTGGCGTTTGGTGTTTTTCAACTCGACCCGTTGTGGGGAGCAGTTGCAGTGATGGTGGCGGGAATGCCGATTGGTGTCAATGCGTATATCATGGCGGAGAAGTATGAAGTGGGAGTCGCAACGTTATCAACCGCTGTTTTGTTGACAACATTGTTTGCAATCTTCAGTCTGTCAATTATGCTGGCAATTTTTGTCTGAATTGGCATGTAACTGTATTGATCGCGCTCAAAATGGAATGCAAAGATGGCTACTATTTTTATCGTAATGGGTGTTTCAGGTTCGGGTAAGTCAACAGTGGGAAAAGCGCTAGCCAACCGACTCAATTGCACGTTTTTTGATGGGGATGATTTTCATCCGCAGGAAAACGTTGACAAAATGGCGCGAGGCGTGCCGCTAACTGATACAGATCGTGAACCGTGGTTATCACGGCTGGCGACGTTAGCAGCTGACCATTTGGAACGTGATGAATCAGCTGTAGTTGCTTGTTCTGCTCTTAAACAAGCGTATCGCGAACAGTTGCGAGTCAGTGAGGACGTGCTGTTTGTCTATTTGCAAGGGAACTTTGATCGAATTTGGGAGCGCATGACACAACGCGAAAGCCATTATATGAAAGCAAATATGTTGCAGAGCCAATTTGCGACATTGGAGCCACCGACTGACGATGAGGCAATTGTTGTTTCAATAGATCGGTCGATTGAACAAATCGTCGACAGAGTAATTTCAGCGAGAGTGTCTAGGTGAGCGGATGAATGGATAATAGTGTCATGTCAACATATCCATATTATCACAACACAGAACAATAAATCAAAGCCGGGTTCAATCGTTCCGATAATCAACAGATGCTGTGAGAGCTATGCCAACATCGGTTCACACCTGAACCGCATAATGCCGGCTATCCCCATGCGCTGCAACATGAGGCGCTTGAGATGTGTATGTGGATGGCATATACTTCCGTACCATCAGAGGCGTCTGAAGGTACGCCACCAAATCGCCCATTCGAGAGGGGCCGATCGCAACTGCCGGGCTTGATGAATTGTTCACCTTTGTTTGGGAGAAAAACAGAAAGCCTACATCATGATTCTGGTTGACCGGGAAGCGCATTGTTTTCTCGACTTTCGTGTCGTCTATACCCGGTCTGCTTCACCCACTATATTGAAGTCCTGAGACGTGCCTTCAAGCTGTTTGTCAATGCCCGGAATCAGCGTCAGATGCATCAACGAACTTACCCGAAGTACAATGGTTTTCATATGTGTGCATGATTAGACACTCCTTCCAGAGGTAATGACATGAGTATCAATGAGAAATTTTGCACCATCAAAGAATCTCAGCGAGAAATTTGCCGGTTTTTGCCATCAATTTCAGCATTCGACTGATGAAGAATGACAAATTTCCCTCATCAAAAGCGTGTTTTTACGGCGTAATTCTCTAGAAAAAAGTGTTTCGAATTGCCAGCTACCGCACAACATACCTGCCAATTTGTAAGCGTGGTGATATACTCTGCTAGTGATACTTTGCCTATTTTGCTTGATATGACTGGCGCACACTCAACAAGAGCAACGGCATAAACGTGATTTAAAAGCAGTTTGATGTTCCTGCCGGGGCAGAAACCACCCACAACAAACCAAACGATAAAGAACAGATTAATTATGAAAGAGACACGCGCCCAATTGCAACTAGCCTTACAGGCACTCGACCCACAATACAAAGCTTTGCGCACCGTAATCAGTGCGTTGAAATCGGCCGAAAAGCTGACTGCCGCCGATTCGGCCGATGCATTGCCCATGCACAAAACGCTGACCAAGCTTGAAACTGCCGCCACCACTATCGACAGCCCGGAACTGGACATTGCACTAACTGCATTTGGCAGCGAGACGCAAACCGCGCTCGACAATCTGGCGTTTGACTTTGCCAAAGAGTTGCGCAGCACGTTCGCCGCACGAGGTGAGACCGTCACAGGCCGTCCGCCTGTGTTGAGCGTGGGAATGCTCACCTTTGCCATCAATATTGCCGCCCGCAAAGGACAGTGGCAATACGGCAAGGAAATGTTGACACGACCGATTCCGCTGTCGCTGACCGGCATTCTCAAAGCATATGATCAGCAAGTCAAGCGCATTGTCAGCCGGACCATCGACGCGCCCGCCTTTCTGAAAGAGTTACACGACGCATGGCAAAAATGCATCGACAAACGCAAGCAGCGCCCGCAGGGTGGGCGCATCAACATCGTCGAGCTACACAGCGAGGTCACGTTGGGGCGTCAGAGCGCCCGTTTTTGGAACGCGCCGTCACGTAGCACGTTCAAAGATTACGACCGGGTGCTGTTTGTTCGTGACTTGGTAATTTTACGCGAAACGGAAACATTGACGTTAACGGTCGCCGACGAGAAATTGCGGCTCAGATTGGGCGTTGCCACCAAGAGCCAGGCTGATCAGTCCAGCAAGAGCATGTGGATTCCCGATTCAGCAACCGACGGACAATACTATAGCGACATCACCTTCGACTGATCGAGCGGCACCCGGCTATGGCCCTTGACATTTCCCAACCCCTTGCACGACACATCATCGAAACGCTCGGCAGCTTCGGCACGCCGCCCTCACGCGGCATCCAGTATTTCAATGCCGGCAATCAGTCAATTCTGGATGCGCTCGACCGCTTTTACCTCTCGACGTATCTACAAGACGGTGGCGCGGCATACAAAATGGTGATCGGTGACTATGGCAGCGGCAAATCGCACTTCTTGTATTGTCTGCGCGATATCGCCTGGGAACGTGGGTTTGCCGTAGTCAAGGTTGACCTCAGCCCAACTGAAACACCGTACAACGACCAGCGCGCCGTGTACCAGGCAGTGGCCAACAACCTCATATGGCATGAATCGGTCGAATCGATTACCGATGAATCCGGCCTGACCCGTTTCCTGGAAGGAACGCTGGAACGCATCACCAGTCAACCTCTTGGCGCAGAAACACTGACCAATCCACTCTACCGTGGCTTGATCGATACGCTCGAAGCCACGTCCATCGACAGCCCGGCGTACAAGGCGGCCGTCATCGGCTATTGCGAAAGCGTATTGCGGGGACAGGATGAACGCGTCGAATCGCTGTCGCGCTGGTTGATGGGCGAATCGACGACGCCCGACGACACTCAAATTCTGCGCGAGATAGGGGTGACGGGAAAAATCAATCGGCCGAATGCATTCCGCATGTTGCGCTCGCTGTGCCAGATCATCCGCGCCCTATCATACACCGGTCTCATCTTACTATTTGACGAAGTGGACCGCATGGCCAGCGTTGGTGCCAAAGCGGAAAAGCTGGCGACCGACACGCTGCGCGAAGTCATCGACCGCACGCGCGAAGATCTCCCCGGTGCCCTGTTCGTTTACGCCGTGCCGCCGCAATTTATTAACGACATCGTACCCAAATATCCTGCGCTACAACAGCGTGTGCGTGCGCCCGGGCGCTTCAGTCACATCAACCATTTCAGCCCACTCATCAACCTCGAACACCTCGACCTCGATGAAGACGATTTACTGCTGGCGATCGGAGAGAAACTGGTACCGATTTACGAAGCGGCGTTCGAGACGCAGCTTGATCCCGCAATTCAGGCGGCAAACGCCAACATTCTGGCCAACGTCGCCCGCGACGTTTTTCTCGACGTCAGTCACCGTCGTCTGTTTGTCAAATCGTTTGTCGTCGAGCTATCGCGGCAGCATTACGGCGATGAGTATCTTATCACCGAGGCGGAAGCACAGGCACTTTTGCGCGGACAGGTGGATGAGCTGAGCGGCGGCGAGACGGCGCCGTATTGATCCCCGATTGTGTTTCCCAAAGATGATTGGTCAACAGGTTGAACACCCTCAATTTGGTCGCGGTCAGGTGCTGGCAACCTACCGCAACGGCTATGAGTGGCTGGTGCGGTTCGAAAACGGGCTGCGCTTTCGGCGACCGAGTGCGGAGTTTTCGGCCGAATTGCTTCCTACTATTCCCCAACCCCACCATACCCCGTTTATCCCACCATCGCCGATGCCACGCGACCAACTGGCGGCACGGCAACTGATCGAAGCCCTGCGTGTCGGCATCGCGCCGGCGCAACACGTTAGCGAACTGACCATCGGACTGGCTCCCGAACAAGCTAGTTTGCGGCAGGCGCTGGAACAGACCCAGCGGGACGGCGGGGCAGTGCGAGCAGTTGTAGGCGAATACGGCTTTGGCAAGAGCCATCTTGTCGAACTGGCCGCCCATGAGGCGCTGCAACGCAACTTCCTCGTAGCCGCGATCAGCCTTGACCTGCAGGAGTTGCCGCCGCATCGCGGTTTTGCCGTCTACCGCGAAGCGATGACCCACCTGCGCTATCCCGATACGGACGAGCGGGGATTGTCACGCCTGTTAACACAATCGGCCGACTCCGTCATCATCCCTGGTCAACTGCGTGATCTGTCACCGGCTCAAATCGATCCGCTGGTTCTTGGCCTCACTATGTTGAGTAATATCAGTGCCACCCGCCGCCGCCAGACGTGGATGCACTGGCTGGCAGGCGGGCGCAAACCACGCTCACTGCGCGGGATGCCACGCGGCGTCAAATTCCCCTCGATCTATAAAGTGGGCCACAACGCCCGCCAAATCGCTTATCTGCTGACTGGTGTCAGTACACTAGCGCGGCTCAACGGCTATGGCGGGCTGTGCTTGCTCGTCGACGAAGCTGAGAGCTATTCGCTGCTCTACCCGTACCAGCGGCCCAAAGCGTCGACCTTTTTTCAGGCGGTGATTTACGCCGCCTTGCGCGGGCAGCAAAATTTACTGCAAGCCGAGAATTTCCCCCAACACCGCTGGCGCGACTATCCCATTGCCTATGACCAGGGGCAGGGGCTGTTCTTCTTGTTTACCGTCACGCGCAGCGACAACCGAATGCCGCTGCAGCAATGGTTGACGGACGAGCAGATTTTCCACCTCGATCCGCAGGTCACGCCGCAAGAAGTCAGTCAATTCCTGCTGCAGGTACTGGTATATCATGCGCAGGCGTACGCCTATGAGAGTGGAGAGCGGCAAAAACAAGTGCGCAGAGCGTCGGCCGAATTGCTGGCTTACGGGCTGCGCAACGAGCGGCTGTCGATGCGGCAAGCCGTGCGTCTGGCCATCGAGTTGTTCGACTTGCTCTATCTGTATCCCGATTACGATGTCGCCCATTTGCTTGACGAATTGCGTGCACACATACGCTAAACCTGCGGCCTGATGTCTGCTCACCGCGCTGCCCAAGCCGTCAAGGCACAATTATTCCACACTTGGCCCCTGTTTTTCAGCCGCCACGGCAACTTGACAACGGTGCAACGGCGCACGATTCCGCCGCTTCTGGCAGGCCGCGATGCACTGGTCGTCGCAACCACAGCAGCGGGCAAAACGGAAGCAGTGGTAGCACCGCTCGTGGAAAGACTGTGGGTGCAATTGACCGCACCCACAGCGACGTTGACTTTGCTCTACATCTGCCCGACACGTGCCCTGGTGCGCAACTTATACGACCGCTTGCGTGACCATCTGACGGATAGCGGCATAGCTTTGGCGATGAAAACAGGAGATGTGGCAGCACTCAAGGGAACGCCGTGTGTACTGATCACGACTCCGGAATCGGCCGATTCCCTGCTCACCCGTAACCCGCGCCTCTTCATTCCTCTGCAAGCTGTCATCATCGACGAGGTTCACCTGTTCGACAACACGCCGCGCGGTGACCATCTGCGCTGCCTGCTACCGCGCATTGAGCGCATTCGCCACTACGCCACCCCCGACTGCGTCAACCTACAACGCGTGCTGCTTTCTGCTACCGTTCCCGACCCGGCGGGTGTGGCGCAGCGATATCTGAACAACGGCGTCGTGATCGAGGTGCCGGGCCAACGAGCCATTGTGGCCGACATCGCGCCGCTTTACGACCTCGATGAATTGGTTGACCGGCTTGCCGACCGTGCTGCCCGCAAGACACTGCTGTTTTGCAATACCCGTGACGAAGTGGAGCGAACGGCGGCTTATCTACGCCAAAATATGCAGCATGAAGCGCAGGTATTCGTTCATTACGGCAATCTCGACGCCAGGCTGCGCTATGAAGTCGAGACAGAATTTGCCGCCGCATCGGTCGCTGTTTGTGTGACGACATCGACGCTGGAGCTGGGCATCGACATTGGAAGCGTCGAGGATGTGGTGTTGCTAGGCGCACCACCCACACTCACATCGTTCTTGCAGCGTATTGGGCGCGGCAGCCGCCGTTCGGCCGAAACCAGCGTCTTGTGTTTGCCTAAATCATCGGCCGAATGGGCACGTTTCAGTGGGCTGTTGGCACTGGCAAACACGCCGCCGCAGTCTGACTCTGCGGACGCTGCGTCTTACGCCTTTCGTCCGTCCATTCTTGTCCAGCAAATCTTTAGTCTGATCAAGCAAAGCCCCACCGGCAGCGTGCGCTACGCCGACGTGCGCCGCCTGGCACCTACCTCCGTCAGCAGCGATGCCATTCGCACCATCTTAGCTGAACTGGTTTTCACCGACTATTTGCAGAGCGGGCGCATCGGTGACTGGAAGCCGGCTGCACGGCTGCAAGAACTGATCGACCGTCACGAAATTTACAGTAACATTGGCGCGGATGTGCTGGCACTGGCAGCGGTCGATGCGTACACCAATCGCACCATCGCCTACACGGATCGCAAACCGGACGTTGGGACACTGGTATTGTTTGGCGGCAAAACGCAGCGCGTCGTCTGGCATGACGGAAACCGATTTGGGCTGGCGTCCGCTGAGGGGCAGGCACCGCAGGAAGTATTGCGTTATCGAACTACTTATGCGGCCATACCGTTTGCCGTGACACAGGCAGTGGCCCGCGAACTCCTGTTTAAGCCGGGCCAAATGGCGACGTTGCGCACGGAGAGCGGCATGTGGCTGTTTCATTTCTGCGGCACGATTTGGGGAGAATTGCTGGCAGCGCTTTTGGGGACACATGCGGCGGAGTACACTAATGAGTTTTGTCTCTATTTGCATGAGCCGTTGGCATTGTTGCCCGCCTGGAACGCACTAGCGGCGGAGCAGGCAGCCCGCAAGCTAGCGTGGTTGTTGGCTGAGCGGCTGCAAATGGGGCGTTTTCATGCACTGTTGCCACGTGGCGTGGCGGTGACGGCGGCGCTGGCGCAAATCGGGTGGGAGGATTTCGGCCGATTTTACACCACCGCGTCACTCATCACCGGCGTGCCCCTTAGCGATCAATTGTACGCACTGTTGCGCTAACTTGAAATCGACTGACCCATCGTTCCGACAAGAGCCTTTTTCATTGGGACGCGATTGGCTTTCTACGCACTAACGCATGAGCTCGGTTGAAGGTGCAATTTGACACCGCCCGGACACGAACCGATGCTAGGCATCCGCTGGAAAACAGGCGATTTAACTATCGACAAAGGGCAGGAACACAGTGTGAGCAGATGACTCCAACGGTAGAATGTCATCTGCCGTTACACCGACAATCTGTCCCGGCTCCAAAGTAAATGTAGCCAGCGCCGGATTGTCCGGTTTGATGGTCAGCGGCGTGTCAGTGGCTACAAAAACACTGGCCTCTGCCGGCAGATAAACAAACGCCTCTATGCTTCCCGGACCGGTGGCAGTGGCCGAAGCATACGGCGTGTCCAACGCAAAGACCAGCCCATCCACCTCGCTTGCAACAGTGTAACCACCCTCTGGTAAATTGAAGCGGAGCACCGCGTCGCTTTCCGCCACAGCCATATTGCCACTCGCCGACTGAATCGGGCTACCGCCACAGAGCAGACTCAGTGCATACCAGTAGAGCCACATGTACTGATAGACTGCGGGTTCAATACAATCCTCATAAGACTCGTCAATATGATTCTCAAGATAGGTGCAGTAGGTGTTTGCTTGTAGGACTGCTGCCATTCCAAAAAGAGATTGAGCTTCGCTCCCGTCGGCACAAACAGCGGCTACAGCAGATTCGCAAGCGCCGTCGACCGCAGACGGTGCATTAGATGATACAGTATCGTTACCCGCGTGGGTTTGTGCTGCTAATTGGCAAACCAGTTCGCAGCCCGTTTCAATAGTTACGCGCTCGCCTGGGGAGAGTGGTAGGCCGTTGACCTCAAGGCCCGGTTCAACAGCTAGAATTTCAGCGCGGGGTCGCCAGCCGTCCTGACGCAACCGGTATAGATCGGTCCAGTCGACCAAAAGGTAATCACCCTCTGTCATAGGCGCAGTCGTAGCGACAGCGGCGCGCCGAACCGACGCATCCACCGAACCCACCGTGAAGCCGTACAAGAACTCACTCGCGTCCTCTAGCCAAATGGCGACTGTGTCGTGACCACGTCCTTGCCCCCACAATAAGTCACCAGTCGTGGTTTCAGCGGCGAAGGTTCCGCCAAAGATCGGTTTTACAACTGGGGTATCGACACCCCCGGCAGCGAAATCGATTAGAGTGGGTTGGTCGTCGATTCGGCCGATTACACCACCTTCATAAGCCAAATCCATCATCAAATTGCTTCCCGCTGCATAGGTGCCTACCAGATGGAAGTCAGGGGTAAATTTAAAGACATAAATCGTGCCGTCTTCCGACGCAGCATAGAGCGTGTCGTCCAGACTCAGCAGCGGACTCGTAACGGGATAGGCATAACGAGCCAACTCCGGTAGTTGCTGGGTATCGGGATCGGGGCTACTCAAATCGACGACAATGATGCCGCGGAAGTCGAAGTCGGGAACAGTGCCCAGCACAACAGCCTTCAAATAAGCGCGATCACCGTAAATGACCATGTCGTAGATGATATTTCTCCACACCTCGGGCGGTTTTTCCAGACGAAATTCACCATAAAGCATTGGCTCAGCCGGATTGGAAACATCGTAGACAACGACATCATTGCGATTGTTTTCCGCCCAAATTCGCGCATCCTCGCGCAATGCGGCGAAATGACCGTCACTTGCGACACCACCGGCTTCGTAATAGATAGGGGAGGGCTGGAAAGTGATGAGAGCAGTCTCGACTCCGGCGTCGAGCTGATTCAGGTCAATAATAGCCCAGCCGCCATCGTATGCCTGGGTTCCAGGCATGTTGGCGGCAAAGAACCCGAGATTCGCCGGGTTGGTCGCCAGTAAACGTTCGAGTTCCGTTGTTCCGGAGACATTCAGATGAGCGACAATGTCGATATGGCTCAGGTCAAACTCAGTAGTAGTAACAGATGCAGTTGCCGTCGGACGCGAAATGATGATCACGGCCGTCGTGATCAAAGCGAAGCAGAAGATAAACCAGCCAAGACGAGAAACGATAGGACGCGGTAACATGTCAGGCTCCTTGTGTCGCAATCCCCATTGATATGACTACTCAGTATCATCTCAAATTTTAGGCTTGTATGTCAAGAAATTTCCAGACACGTGACGGTTTCACGTTTGGTGAAACATATGCAGGAGCCACATTGTGTGCGCCTATTTATTGCATCGTGGAATATCCTCAATCCATGCGCCCCAAAATCGGCTGTGATGTCGCTATTGGCTGGGCGTAGCCTGGTCTTTGCCGTTCCAAGAATCGAGCCAATCACCAGGTGAGGCTCAACCATATAAGAGCAGCCTGAGATAAAGCGGGCGCATGCTATATAGCCCATTCCGTACATATCATGAAAATCCTCTGATCGGTATACTACGCTACCTCAGAGGCAGTAGAAAACTACTGTGTAAACCCCAAACGTGCACGTCTCATTCATTGATGATATAACCATCCCGAACTTAGTACACTGTAACGGAAGTTTTTAGAAGCCTAGCTTTTGCTATGAGTAGAGTTTGAACCAGACGAAAAAGCTAGGCTTCTTTTGTTACAGAGTACTTAGAGTGTTTCAACAGTGAATTGGGGTGTTATCATTGAGCTTATGCCGTGCTGATTTCACAAACAATGTCGATTTGTTGACATTTGACGTCGCCGTTGGTTTTTTGCATGCTGCTTCTAAGGAGTTTCCTCACGGCACGACACGCTATGCCGTTTCAATTTTAGACTGCAATATACCCTCTTTTCTATTCTCTCTGTATTCTCCAATAGCCTTTTCTCAATTCATAGGGAATGCTAGATGACAGACTCGCCCTTATCGCAACACAATTCAGGCATTCGGGATAACATGGATCGTGGTACGGTTGGTGATTTTCTTAGGCAAAAAATAACATCCGGTTCTCAACTCTCTTTCGTCTCTGCCTATTTCACCATCTATGCCTATGCTGCCCTTCAAAATGAACTCGACTCGATCGAAGAACTCCGCTTCCTGTTTGGCGAGCCGCGCTTCATCAAATCCCTCGATCCCAACCGAACTGACTCCAAAGCATTCGAAATCACCGACGATGGCCTTAAGCTAACCAACAAATTACAGCAAAAACTCGTTGCCAAACAGTGCGCCGCATGGATCAAATCCAAAGTACAGATCCGCTCGATGCGCCAGTCCAATCTGCTTCATGGCAAGCTCTATCACATCGACAATAATGGTGTTGCCGATGTCATTCTTGGCAGCTCCAATTTCACCGTGCGTGGCTTGGGCCTCAGCCAAAACGGCAACAACATTGAACTCAACCTCGAAGTCGACAGCCGCCGCGACCGCGAAGACCTCAAGCGTTGGTTCAACGAACTGTGGGATAATGACGACCTGGTTAAAGACGTTACCGACGACGTACTCACCTACCTGGCGAAGCTCTATCGTGACAATGCGCCTCAGTTCATATACTACAAAACCCTATTCCATATCTTTGAGCGCTACCTTCTCGACCAGGAGCGAGGCGGCCTGCTCGATGAAAATGTACACCTCACTGATAGCGCGATCTGGAACCAGCTCTTCGAGTTCCAAAAAGACGGCGTCAAGGGAGCCATCAACAAAATCCTGCGCCACAACGGCTGCATCATCGCTGACAGCGTCGGACTGGGGAAAACATACGAAGCGCTGGCGATCATCAAATATTTTGAGCTGCTCAACTATCGGGTGCTCGTGCTGTGTCCCAAGAAGCTCCGCGAAAATTGGACTGTCTATCAGGCACAAAACAACAGCCAACTCAACCCCTTTGTCGCCGACCGCTTCGCGTATACCGTCCTGTCGCACACCGATCTCAACCGCGAGCGCGGCTTTGCCGGCGACATCAATCTCGAAACGCTCAATTGGGGCAACTACGACCTGATTGTCATCGACGAGTCGCACAACTTCCGCAACAATACCAAAGGCAAGCGCGATGAAGACGGCAACCGCATCCGCAAAAGCCGCTACGAACGGTTGATGGAGGACGTCATTCAGAGCGGCATCAAGACGCGCGTCCTGCTGCTTTCCGCCACCCCCGTCAACAATAATCTGCGTGACCTGCGCAACCAAATCTACTTTTTGACCGAGGGCAAAGACAATGTATTTAGCGAAACGATTGGCGTGCGCAGCCTGAACGACACACTGGCTACTGCCCAACGCAGCTTTACCAACTGGGCAAAAAAGAACGAGCGCAAGGTCAATGACCTGTTGGAAGACCTCAGCTCCGCATTCTTCAAATTGCTGGATGAGTTGACCATCGCCCGCTCGCGCCGCCATATCCAACGCTTTTACCCGGAGACGATCAGCACTCTGGGAGGCTTTCCCGAACGGCTCAAGCCCGTTTCAAACTATCCAAAGATTGATCTGAAAGAACGCTTTCTATCGTATGATAAGCTCAACGACGAAATCTCCAACTACCGCCTTTCACTCTTCAACCCGTCGGCCTACGTGCTGCCACAACATGCTGAACAATATGAAGTCGACCAAATCGAAAACTTTACCCAGCAGCAGCGCGAGCATTACCTGATCGGCATGATGAAGGTCAACTTCTTGAAGCGGCTGGAAAGCTCCGTCCATGCCTTTGCCATCACCATGCAGCGCACCGTTGCCAAAATCGAGGAGCTGGAGCAGCGCATCGAGCGCTTCAAGCAGTACCGCAGCGACAATCCTGAGATTGACTTTGACGAGCTGGAGGTCGAGGATGTCGACGATGAAGAACTGCAGGCCGCGTTGCAAGTGGGCAAGAAGCTGACCTTCAAGATGGTCCATCTCGATGTTGACACTTGGCTCCAAGATTTGCGGGCCGACAAACAGCAGCTCCATCTGCTCGCTGTATTGGCTGATTCGGTGCGCCCCGAACACGATGCCAAGCTGGCCGAATTAAAGCAGTTGATCCGCGCCAAAGTGGAGCAGCCGACCACCAACAAGCACGGTAACCCCAACCGCAAGGTGCTCGTCTTCACCGCGTTTGCCGATACGGCCATCTATCTCTACGATCATTTGCGCGACTGGGTACGCAACGAGTTGGGTATTCACGTTGCCCTGGTGACGGGCGGTTCAGGCAAGGACAAGACGACGTTTGGCGACGGCCGCTTTAACCAAATTCTGACCAACTTCGCCCCTTACGCTAAGCGGCGTGCGCAAATCCCGTCGATGCCGCAGGGCGGTGAAATCGACCTGCTGATCGCCACCGACTGTATTTCGGAAGGGCAGAATTTGCAGGATTGCGACTATTTAGTCAACTATGACATTCACTGGAACCCCGTGCGCATCATCCAGCGCTTCGGCCGAATCGACCGCATCGGCTCCCCCAACGAAACGGTCCAGCTCGTCAACTTCTGGCCGACGCCCGACCTCAACAAATACATCAAGCTCAAGAACCGCGTCGAAGCGCGCATGGCACTGGTCGACATCGCCGCCACGCAGGAGGACAACCTGCTGCAGGACGTGCGCGACCTGATCGAAGACGACCTGCGCTACCGCGACAAGCAGTTGTTGCGCCTGAAAGATGAAATCCTCGATCTCGAAGATTTCAACGAAAGCGTCGCGCTCAACGAATTCACGCTCGACGACTTCCGCATCGAGTTGAGCAAGTACATCGAGGCCAACCGCAAGCTGCTCGAAGAAGCGCCGTTCGGCCTGTACGCCGTCGTGTCGACCGACCCCGCCTATCCAACCATTACCCCCGGCGTCATCTACTGTTTGCGTCAGCCCGACATCGCCGCCGAGAGCAGTACCTTCAACCCGCTACAACCCTACTTTCTTGTCTACGTGCGCGATGACCGCATCGTGCGCTACACTTTTGCCCAGCCGAAGCAGATTTTGGAGATGTACCGTCTGCTGTGTGCCGAAAGCGCCGCACCGCACCAGCAGTTGTGCCACCTGTTTGACCGGCAGACCGACAATGGAAGCGACATGTCCCATTACGATGCGCTGCTGTCGCAGGCGGTGCGTTCCATCGAAAACACCTTCCGTAAACGGGCGTTGGCGACGCTACAGACGGGGCGCGGTGCGTTGCTGCCGACTCGCGCCGAACAGGCGACCAGCGAAACAGAATTTGAGCTGATCACCTGGCTGGTCATCAAGTAGCCAACCAAGAGAAACCGAGTTTCTACGAGAAACTCGGTTTCTAGCAGTATCTCATGAGTAAAGAAGTGATCAAACAGGACATCAAACAGGCACTGCGCAACTTCCAGCACGGCACGCTGCGCGACAGCGCCCTGCGGCTGTGGCAGGTGTTGGGGTATGAAAGCGAGCGCACCATCGACGCGCCGTTTAGCGCCGCCAGCTTTCTCGACCAGTTTGACGCAGAGCAACGCTGCAACCGCGACAAGCTGCTGGCCAGCGACTGGCAGCAAGCCCACCTGCTTTTCCAGCTTACTGGTGACGACATTCGCCAGGCGGCCCAGCTATCGCTTTTCGATGGTACAGGTAAGGTGATTGACAACGCTAGAATGGAGTCGTATCTGGTGCTGGCGGTTGGGTTGACGGGTGAGCGCTACACGCGCACCCAGCTTGCACAGGCGACCCGCGAAATCAACAAGCTGTTTCCCATGCCCGTCCTGCTGCTCTTTCAGCACAGTGACACGCTGACGCTGTCGATTATCAACCGCCGCCTGCACAAGCGCGACCGCAGCAAGGACGTGCTGGAGAAGGTGACGCTGATCAAAGACATCGTCGTGGCGGATCCGCATCGGGCGCACATCGAGATTTTGTTTGACCTCTCGCTGGCGGAACTGGAGCGCGTCCACGGCTTCACCAACTTTGTCGAGCTGCACCGCGCCTGGCAGCAGACGCTCGACAGCTCCGAACTCAACAAACGCTTCTTCAAAGAGATCGCCAACTGGTATTTTTGGGCGTTGCAGGAGGTGGTGTTTCCGGAAGGGGCGGGTGACGATGTGGAGACGCGCAACGCCACCAGTGTCATTCGGCTGATTACGCGCCTCATCTTCGTCTGGTTTCTCAAGGAGAAGGGGCTGGTTGCCGACGACCTGTTTCGCAAAAGCAAGCTCGATAGCTGGTTGACGTGGGACGACGACAGCACCTACTACAAGGCGATTTTGCAAAACCTGTTCTTTGCCACGCTCAATCAGGAGATGAACAACGCCGACAAACCCGACCGGCGCAAATTTCGCGGGCAGGGGCGGCAACATTACAACATCACCAACCTCTACCGCTACGAGCGGCTCTTCCGCGATGCCGATGCCGTGCTTGAACGGCTGGCGACTATTCCGTTTCTCAACGGTGGCCTGTTTGAATGTCTCGACAAGCGCGATAAAGACGACAGCACGCGCGTGCTGCGCGTCGACGGCTTTTCTGACCGTGACGACAATCCGCTGCGTGTGCCGGACGCGCTGTTTTTGGCGACGAGCACACCATCGACCTCAACGACACGTACGGCACCAGCGGCAAGCGCTACCAGGTGCGCGGCCTGATCCACACGCTCAACCGCTACAAATTCACCATCAACGAGAACACGCCCATCGAGGAAGAGATCGCCCTGGACCCGGAGCTGCTGGGCAAGGTGTTTGAAAACCTGCTGGCGGCGTACAATCCGGAGACGGGGACGACTGCCCGCAAGCAGACGGGATCGTTCTACACGCCGCGCGAAATCGTCAACTACATGGTCGATGAGTCGCTGTTGGCGTATTTGGAGACGCAGTTGGCGGGGGCGGCCGATGCCGAAGCGCGGCTGCGCCACCTGTTTGCCTATAACGAGGAGCCGCACCAGTTCAGCGCGGCTGAAGTCAGCAAGCTGGTTGTCGCCATCGACAACGTCAAAATTCTCGACCCGGCGTGTGGGTCGGGGGCGTTCCCGATGGGGATTTTGCACAAGCTCGTCTTTATCCTGGGCAAGCTCGACCCGCGCAACGAGCGTTGGAAGGAGCGCCAAATCGCGCCCATTCGCCAAGCGATTGCCGACACGGCCAACATACCCGACAGCAAGCTGCGGCGGCAGGTGACGGAGGAGTTGGAGCAGAAAATTGAGGAGACGGAAGCGGCGTTTGCGCGCAACGAACTCGACTATGGGCGCAAGCTCTATCTGATTGAAAATTGCATTTACGGGGTCGATATTCAACCGATTGCGGTGCAGATCGCCAAGCTGCGCTTCTTTATCTCGCTCGTCGTCGATCAGCGCATTGACGACGCGGCGGACAATCGCGGCATTTTGCCACTGCCCAACCTGGAGACGAAATTTGTGGCGGCCAATACGCTGCTCGGGCTTGACAAGCCGGCGCAGATGAGCCTGCGCAACCCCGCCATTACCGCAAAGGAACGCGAGCTGGCAGAGGTGCGGCGGCGGCACTTTGTGGCGCGCACACCCAGGACAAAGCTGAAATACCGCGAGCAGGACGCTCAACTGCGGCAGGAGATTGGCGACCTGTTGCGCAAGGACGGCTTTCCCAACACGACGACGCGCCAGCTTGCCAACTGGGATCCGTATGACCAGAATGCCCACGCCGACTTTTTTGACCCAGAGTGGATGTTTGGCATTGATAATGGCTTTGATATTGCGATTGGCAATCCACCGTACATCAAGGAATACACTTACCGTGAAGCATTTAACGGCCTTCGAGATTCACCTTACTATCAAGGCAAGATGGACATTTGGTACTTTTTCGCTTGTGCGTGCCTTGACATAGTTAAACGGGATACTGGAGTCTTAACTTTCATTGCTACAAACAACTGGGTTACTAATCATGGAGCGTCGATTCTGCGTAGGCAGATAGCCAAGTCAGCTAGGTTAGTGCAGTTCCTAGATTTTGGTGACTACAAGATATTTGAAAGCGCTGGAATCCAGACTATGGTGCTGATTGCCAAGCGCATCAATAGTCCCGAGAAATACCAATTCGATTATCGAAGGTTGACGTCAAAGGATTCGGACTTCACCGATGTTCTTCAATTGCTGGCGGGAAATGCGAATCCGTATTGTGAGTACCTTATGCCGGTGTTCGACAGACGCCGATTATCGAAAGGCGTATTTGTATTTGCAGACGGAGAGATTGAAGAGGTTCTGCGGAAACTGACAACTATGGCAAATTTCGAATTCACGCAGGGGGAAATAGCTACAGGAATAGATGTGCATCAAGATTTCGTGAACAAGAAGTCAGCACAAATTCTTGGTGGCCAGGTGAAGATCGGTGATGGGATATTTGTGATATCAGATCGCGAAAAAGCGGCTTTGAACTTGAGTCGTCTGGAAGAGAAACTGGTTTGCCCATACTATACATCAGCTGAACTGGATAGATACTACGGCAACTCGAGTAATTCTCAATGGGTGATATACACTGATTCCCAGTTCAAAAACCCCAGCGCAATCCGACCATATCCTAATATAAAGCGCCATCTTGATCGCTTCAAGTCAGTAATTACGTCTGACAACCGACCATATGGACTCCATAGAAGTCGAAGGCAGCATTTCTTTGTCGGGACAAAAGTCGTGTCGTTGAGGAAGTGCAAACAGCCGACATTTACCTACACAGCGTTTGACTGTTACGTTTCCCAAGCATACATGGTGATCAAGACCGACAGAGCAAGCATGAAGTTCCTAGTAGGATTGCTTAACTCAAGGCTGGTTGAATTCTGGCTCAGGCATAGAGGAAAAATGCAAGGCCACAACTTTCAAGTGGACAAGGCCCCTTTGCTGAAAATCCCTATTCGTATCCCCAAACAAGATACGCAAGACAGAGTTGTTTCGTTGGTCGAACGGATTATCAACCTCAAAGCCAGTGCACCCAGTCAAGATACATCCAAGCTAGAGCTGGAGATTGACAAATTTATTTATGAGGTATACAGCCTAAATTCAAGCGAAATCGCTATTGTAGAAGGTCGACCCCGCTCTGCTCGACGTTCAGTAGCTACTGTAGCAAATGCCACGACTACAACAACAGCTAGAATAACCAACACGCCGCCCGTTACCGCCGCTGTTTCACTCCCGCCACCAGCCTTTCCCGACCAACCACTCAGCGGCAGCTTTAGCGAGCGCATGAAGCAGGTCAACGCGTGGGGCAAGCTGGCGTCGCCTGCCAACGTGGCGCGGCTGTGCGTCGCCCTCGCCGACGACCAGGCCCCCATCCGCTATCTGGCCGCCGCTCACCTGCGCCGCTTCGGGTCCCCGGAAGTCGTTGCCACCCTGCGCGCCTTCCTCGCCCACACCGACAGCGCCATCGCCAAAGCGGAAGCCGAGCGCGTCCTCAAGTTGATCAGCGCAAGCTAACATAGCCATACTGAATGCAGAAAATGATCCAACTGAAGTAACCTCACAAACCGTATTGGCGGCACTGGGGCGGGGCGCTACCCAATCAGCACAAGCCAACGCCTTCACCCGCTATCAACGCGGCAAAGCCACCAATACCCTGAAAACACACTACGGTGAAAGTGACGATTGCATTGAGTCGCGCCAGCGTTGAGTTTTTCAAGGCAGAGGCTGAGAAAAACAACGTGCCTTATCAGCGTATGATACGGCGTCTATTAGACGAATATGCCAGAACTTATGCACGCTCGTAAGCATTGTGGTGCCGGGTAAGATCGGCTTCAGCAGGGCGGAAATCGGCCATTTCTCTCGAGCAGGTTAATATTAAGCTAATATCGCTTAATATTACTATTAAGAGAAAAATGGCTCAATATCGCCTACTGAGCTTGTTTTTCAGGTGTGGGAAACAGTATTCTCGCTTTGTGCCCATAGCGCGCCACTCTTTTCGGCCACGTAAGAGCTCATAATGAACCAATTGACAGCAAAGTTATCGTCCGGCTTTAATCAAGTCGTGGCTCAGCAATGGGAACCACAAGACATAGAATACACCGCCAATCGTCAGCAAGGTAAATCCCAGCGTTGGTGCAACTAAAGTGACAAACACGTGCAGCAGATCGAATCCATTCGACAGCATTCCGGCCCACGCCGTCCACTTGCTGAACATTGTCGTGCGCAGCATCACATCAGAGACGAACATAAAACCACCTTGCATGAAGATGCCTGCAACAAAGCCACGGCTACTGTTCCACATGCTCCCAGCGAGAATTGCTTCGCCTGCAGCAATGAGCCGTGATTGCTGTGCTGTGGCTTCGGCCGAATCCACCCTGCCCTGTGCCAAATAGATGTGCATCCACGCGAATGCCAGATTGGTTTTGGGACTTTGTGCAATCCATTCGGATGGCAATGCGCGTATCCAGCCACCCACTGTTTGGGTGTGCCACTGCATGAGCATCGCCATTACATAAAGTAGAATAAGCGACGCTATTTGCGTGTGTTGCCACCATACAAACGGCACGCGCTCAGTATGCCGATCAACTGGCAAAGTCAGTCGACCTGATTGTGTTTGGCCGTATATTGGCGCAAGGGTTCATTATTGTTCTGCTGAAATATGTGCTGGCGAGCTAAATAAATGGTACATTCCTGGCGCAATTGATTGGAGATAGGCGATGAATTGGACACTTGAGGTAATCATAGTACCGGTATCAGATGTCGATCGAGCTAGAGCTTTCTATGAGAAGCAGCTCGGCTTTAATGTCGATCATGATACGAGAGTAAACGAAGCGATGAGAATTGTTCAACTGACGCCACCGGGGTCAGGTTGTTCGATAGTCATTGGCACCGGGATTCCGATGACAGACGGGGCGATCAAAGGGTTGCAGCTCGTTGTCAATGACATCCGTAAGGCGCACGCTCAGCTCACAGCGAACGGAGTTGACGTTAGCGAAATCATCCGCATGGGCGAAAATCGACCTGATTTTGAAGGCGATGAGCTTGACTTCATTGGCTTCATCTACTTCAGCGACCCGGACGGCAACGAGTGGACTGTGCAACAAATCTCGAGCAGACCTTGATCTGGCGTGTACGTCACCGCAATGGAGCTTGCGCTGCGCTGATGAATCGTTTGCTGTAAGCTGAATACGAGATCGTCTCGTAGTAGTGTGCAGCAGGTGGTTTTCGGCCGAAAATTACATAGCAGACATGGAAATACAACCCGAACCAACACTGATCGTATTTGCGCGTTACAACAAGTGGGCCAATCAACAGGCACTCTCCATCTGCATGAACCTCGATGAGGCGTTGCTAACCGCCAACATTGAGGGTACGGTTGGGTCGATACGCCAGACATTCGGCCACATCCTGTGTGCCGAAGCCGGTTTCTTGCAACGGATTCACGGCACGCATCCCAAACCAGATTTCGAGTGGAATGAAAATCCTGATGTAGCGCAAATGGCCGCCTATGCGGCGCAGCTTGGCGACGTTTTTCTCGAAACAGTTCAGCACATTGCACCCACCGAAAATGTCCATGAAGAAAACGAGGTGTGGTCGTTTGATTATCAGGCACGATTGATCTTTATGTCGCTGATTTACCACGGCATTGCGCATCGCACCGACATCACTTCGTTCCTCAGCAGCCAGGGTGTGTCATCACCTGAACTGGATATTTGGGGCTATCAAGAGGCATACCCTGAACAATTTAGAGCCAAATTGGTGAAGTTGGCAGACAATTGAGTAGCCATGGCGTTGCGAACTCACACGATTCTAAACAGCACGATCTATCGAGAAAACCATGTCATATGAAACTATTGATCAGTACATCGAAGTGCAACCTGAGCCTATTCAGTTGATCCTGCAGAAGATACGTGATGTGATCAAAAGTGTCGCACCGGATGCAGATGAAAAGATCAACTACGGCATTCCAGCCATCAGCTTGGTCAAGGGTGGCAAGCGGGATACCCAGATCATGTTTGCCGCACACGAGAAGCACATCGGATTTTACCCACACCCGACCACAATGGCGCATTTTGAGGACGAGTTGCAGGCGTATAAGCGTGCCAAAGGCTCGGTTCAGTTCCCGCTCAACAAACCGATACCGTATGCGTTGATCGGCCGAATGGTGCAGTTCCGTCTCGATGAGCTGGCATCGGGAATGCAGACCTGAATGCAGACATTGAGTTCATTCGCAGCAATGGTCAGCAACCTGTTGTAACCGTGCGCGATAACCGGCGATTTGTCGACTGTGTTCGATGAGTCCGATGAAACAAGCCGGGTTAGCTACTCCTCCAAATGGATGTAAGATGAAACGATTGGGAAAACCACCACCTTACTCAGGTTGTTAGGTCATTGTAACCAAATCGATCCAAAACCAACTTTATTTCATCTACCGTTGGCATATTGTGACCGGTTCCCAATTTCTGCACCTTGGCTGCACCGGTAGCGTTGGCCAGAACACCCAAATTAGAAAGCGGCAAGCCCTTCAAATAACCATAGATGATAGCCCCGTCGAAGCTGTCGCCGGCCCCTGTTGCATCACGAAAGATTACTGGAAAGCCGGCCGTGATCTCACATTCCTGCTCCGTCACCAGCATAGAGCCGGCCCCTCCCCGCTTGACGGCAACCAGCCTGGTGTTTTCACCAAGAAGAGACCTGGTCGATGTCAGAGGATCATCCTTGTCACTGAGTCGGCGAACCTCCTCCTCGGTACCAACGACAATGGTAGCCAGGAATGCCGCTTCCTGGTGCCACGTATTATCTATTCTTGGGTTCCCTGGACCTGGATCGAAGAAAACAGGCACGCCGGCTTCGCGAGCCAGGTGAAAGGCTTCGAGGATCATTGACGGTGCGTCGTCATGTTCAACCCAGCCATCGCTGAACAAGGCGTCAGCTGATCGAATTGGGTCAAACCAATTTTTAAGAAGGCTTTTGAGTTTTAGGTTACCTGGATAACCCAGGTAGGCTGGTTCACCGCGCTCGTCCACAAGTACATTGGCCACTGGCGTTCTTGCACCAGGGGTTACAGCAATATGAGAGGTATGAATCCCTTCCTCAGCAAGGCTTTGGCAGACAACACGGCCGAAAAGATCATTGCCTACCTCGCCCATACAGGCGGTTTCAATCCCGAAGCGGGCTAATGTAATAGCCACATTGGTAGCTCCGCCAGATCCCAATTCGAGATGTCTCACTGTGACTAAATCCTTCGGTTTAGTTTCAAGGGCTGGTACGCGGAGACTATAGTCAGCCAATAGATCGCCAAGGACAATGATCATCTATGCTCCTTATAGATTTGTATGAATTCTTGATCGGTTAGGGCGCCTGAAGGTAGTCCAAGGTTGATTGACAAGCGGGCAATCTGAGGCGGTATGACGCCAGCGTTTTCCAGCATGGATTCTTGATAATACACTTCGCTAGGTACTCCATCTGCCACAATCCGACCGCTGGACAAGACAATCACTCGGGGAAAATGCTCGGCACAAAAGTCAATATCATGGCTTATGGTTATTACTGTTCGCCCTTCTGCTTTGAGATCGGACACGATTCGGCCGATACGCGCGATACCTTGAGCGTCCTGGCCCATGGTTGGCTCATCCAGAATGACGACCGGAGTGCGCATCGCCAGGATCGCAGCGATAGTCAGCAGTTTGCGTTCAGGAGTTGGTAGATCATATGGATGACGGTTGATGGCCCTATCTAAACCAACCTGTTTCAATGCCATTTCTACATCTTCGGATATTGTGTACTCTTCCCGGCCCAAATTGCGCGGGCCAAAGGCAACTTCTTCCCGTACAGAGCGGGCGAAAAGTTGTTCGTCAGGATTTTGAAATACAAAACCAACGCGGCCTGCCATTTGGGCTACCGATCGATTACTTGTCTGCCAATCACCAACGAATACACGTCCGTAGCTGGGTTTCAACAGACCATTTAACTGTTTGGCTAAGGTTGACTTTCCGGCGCCATTCTCGCCGATAAAGGCCACGGCATCCCCACTCTTAATGAACAAGTCGATATCCCGTAAGGCCTCGACTCCACCGGGATAAGTAAAAGAGACTGATTCAAGTTGAATTTTCATTTGAAAAACTGTACAGCTTGATCCAGCGTGACAGGTAGCGCTTTCTTTGAGTCGATCAAACCTGTCCTTTGGGCCATAAGAGAAACAGCTGTGAACTGAGTAGGGGTCAGCCCATGGATAGTTAATTCGGCCGAAGTCAAAATTTCTTCCGGCGGACCGTCCGCTGCGATTTGGCCCTGGTCGAGAATAGCGACCCGATCGGCAAAAGCGGCTACCCATTCCAGCTTGTGAGATACCAACACAACAGTAAGATGCTCCTGGTTTATCAGAGAATCCAATGCGGAAAACACCTCGTGCGTGCTCACCGGATCCAATTGTGAAGTGGGCTCGTCTAAAACCAGCAGACGCGGTCGCATGACAATAATCGAGGCCAGAGCTAAGCGCTGTTGCTGCCCTCCTGACAAGGCAGTCGGGGGACGCTCTGCTAAATCCGTGAGGTTGAATAATTTCATGACCTTCTCTGTCCGGTCTATGATTTCCTCTCGTGGCAAAGCAAAGTTTTCGAGTCCAAATGCAATTTCCTCCCGTACGGTAAAACGCGCACCCGAGATTTGGTTGAAAGGGGTGGCGAAAACCAGACCGGTTACACCGGCGAGTTCGGGTAAAGGCGTATCGAATACATCGCGACCGTTTATGGTAACAGTTCCAGATAACTTACCTTTATAGAAGTGGGGTACAAATCCAGTCAGCACATAGCACAGAGTCGATTTGCCGGCTCCATTTGGCCCGATCAAGGCAAAAAACTGTCCCTCTTGGATGGTTAAATTAATGTCGTGAAGAACGTCACTCTCCCCTCTCGGATAACGATATGTCAGGTTTTTCAAGTAAACCATGCTTTCACCACAACCAGATACGAACAGCCAACAGGGCTAGGACAAGTGCTACTATGGCCCAGCGCAATATCTTTTCCCAGACCGGATCTTTGAGGATAAGTAAACTAGTAGGCTTGACTCGCCTGCCAAAGCCCCGTGCTTCCAGAGCGATCGCCCGCTCTTCAATGTCCAATATACTGCCCAAGAGCAAAGGTTCCACCAAAGGTAACAAAGCCCGGACTCGTTTGAGTAAGTTGCCCGAAGTTTCCAAACCTCGGGATTGCTGCGCTTCCACGATCTTGTTGGCCTTGGCTTGAAACATGGGAACGATTTGAATCGCTGACAGCACCACATATGAGAGTGTGTGGGGGAGACCCCGCTGGTTTAGGGCAATCATCAGGGCGTCTGGCCTGGTGCTCATCGTCATCAGTGTGAAGCTACCGACCAGAAGTAAAATCCGGCCGACCGAGATTACAGCAAACAGCAGACCCTCCGCTTTAAATGACAAAGGGCCCAAATCGATCACCGGTGTACCATCGGTCCAGAAAAGCCCCTGGATGAGAAAGATAGAAATCGCAAAAGGCCAAACCACCCGAAAAACAGCCCGTAAAAAAGAGTAGGTGATTTGTCCCCAGGCCGATAAAGGTACGAGAATGAGCAAAAACAGCAGGTAATTGCCCCAGACCCCAGACACAATGAGGCTAGTGGCTACTCCGCTCAGGGCGATTGTCATTTTAGTCAGCGGGTTCAGTCGATGTAGGCCGCTATCACGAGATTGGTAGAGGGAGAAAGCGGCTGACATGAGGTGAAGTCATTCACGAAAGGCGGATCACTGATGTTCTGATGCCTTCCGAGTAGGATCAATTTGTAGAGATTTAAATCTAAACTACATTTTCGCTACGGGGAAAACGATCTAGGAACCGGGCTGGTAACGCCCGAACCACCAGATAAACGATCAGGAATGTAATGGTCTTATCAAGGGGATCGGAGACAATACCCTGACCAAATGTTGCTTCAAGAATACTGGCCCCTGTAGCCCGGAAAAAGCCGACCAGGAAATCTTGTCCAGTTCCGGTTACACCACCAAATACCGCAGCCGATATGGGCGCTGACAGAAGGGCAGCTATAATGCCCGTCAACAAACCACCAATCAGCCACCAGCCAAGTTGTTTGAAGCGCCGGCCAAAGAGACCGGCCATGATGCCAATCACGGCTGCCACAGGTATCCACGCCCAGGCCTGGGGGAATAGACCAGTAATTGACCAGACCAGGTTGGAGAGAATTCCCGTAAGAGCACCGGCCCAGGGTCCTGCTAAAAGACCAACCAAAACTGTTCCAATTGAATCCAGATATACAGGTAATTTTAAGAGGACGACAAGTTGACCGATGACGACATTGACAGCAATGGCCACAGGAATCATTACCCATGTAATTGTCGTGAAATCTTTCCGAATGTTTTCCATGTCGCTTACCCTCTTATAGCCTTGTCAAGACAAAACATGTCAAATGTCCGCTGTCCACCCGCTTTCATTATAATGTTTTCTATTGGCAGGGCAATTTTCAGACCATGAGCCAAGTTAGATGCTATGTGCTTGGCACACGAATGTCCAACAGGTTGCTAGATTGGGGGTCTTCGTTGACCAGAACATTTTGGATACTGGACAATCGACTCTCTTTATCATCCATTCTGTGCATCTTCCTTTCGTTTCCGAATCTGTCTGTCGTCACTATTGTTGCCCCCAAAGACAATCAGCAAGCCGAGGATGAAGCCAAAGTTGTCCACTTTCCATTGTTATGGGTTTCATACACACCAACATCCTCTTTGAAAAGCGATGTCAAAAAAGCAAATGGTGCAATGAAACCATGCCACAATCCCCGCCAGAAACCGGCGATTTCACCTTTTTCGTTGACAGAGTTTGCTAGTTCGTTTGATCCTGCGGCTGAAAAATTCAATTTCATGGAACGTCTCTCTTATTATTTATGATACTATTTTAGTGCCATTTCGCATTGTCTGGGTTGCACTATCATCATAAAGTAAAGACCGGATACATAACTTCACGTATGTTGTTACCTTCTTGGATAGACATGTGTGCTTCGAATAGCCTCACTAACTTGGCGAATTGCCGGAGAAAGACAAGCATGACCCTTTTCAACTTCTCATGAGAAGTTGAGTCAGTCAACGGGGCAGCAAATTGCGTTCCTTGAGAAGGGATTGAAGCTGATTGTCGTCAATTCCATAGCGCGTGGCAATGTGACCGGCATAGCTGCGGCCGAGGGGCGGGCCGGGTTGGACGCGATAACTGTAGACCTGTTCGTCACGCGGCGTTCCTTCAGGCTTAGAGGCGACAAGGCTGAATACAATACTGTCTCCCGGCACGTGAGCATTGATTTCCTGAGCAGCGGCTGCTAATTCGTGCAGGTGGGTGGTAAACACAGCTCGCAAACCAATTCCTCTCAGCGCTTTTACGATAACTTCAGCCAGATAAAGCGCTTCTTTTACACTGGTAGTCGACAACGATTCATTCAAGAGTACTAAACTATTGCCGGTAACCTTCTCAAAGATGGTTCGCAGGCGTTGAGCTTCATCACCGAACCTGCCGGTTCCCAATTCCAGCTGCTCTTCTGTCGGGTAATGGGTATGGATTGCGTCGACAGGACTTAATCTAGCCTTCACGCCTGGTACAGGCATGCCAACCTGAGTCAGCACTTGCACAAGGCCAATGCTTTGCAAATAGGTCGTTTTTCCTCCCTGGTTGGGTCCCGTCAATATGGCAATGCGACCGTCTCCACCAAACGCAATGTCGTTCGTCACAACATGTAGGTCTGTGGCTTCAGAGGAATGGGCACCCATCTCACGCAGGGCCAGTTGCAGATTGTAGGCTGACTCGACACGACACATCCGCTCGTCAGCTGGGGCGATTTCAGGATAGGTCAAGTGCATACCGGCGGCTTCCACTCTATTGATCAAGTCTAGCGCTTGCACGTAGAAGATAAGCTCCGGATACAGGTCAGCCAGAAAACGGCTGTTCATCTGGATATACTTTTTCAACTCATGGGCTATTGGCTCCGCGATTTTTTCAAGGACCTTCGACAAATCCTTGAATAAGGGAACCATCATTGGACTCAATCTCTGCGGATGCCCCCTGCTGTCGGTCCGTCGCCCGTGCTAATCACAGGTGGGCGGTGTAAGGGAGCAATCCCCCTATTTTGCTTGACACCTTTGCCAAGCAAACGGTCGAGGAATGAGCTGTTGGTGAAAGGCTCCTGATTGACAGAAAGCAATACGGCCGCATTTGGTCGTAAATCATGATCCAGATTGATTCCGACAGTGATGCTCTGATTGTTGCGTAAAGCGTCGAGCAACTCCGGGAGTTCCTCAACCATCTGTTGAAAATGCCGATCGCTCACCAGGGACGTAATCTTGTCTTGCAGCGCTATTAGGCCACGCGAATGCAAAGGTGAAGAAATGGCGGCAAACGCTTGATATAAGTCGTTTGCAACTGCCACAAGTAGTTCCAATTCCCGAGTACGGGCCACCACTTCCTGCAATGAACTGCCTCTGCCAATGTGTCGGTAGGAGAATTGCGTCAGCTCATCCAGTAGCGGCAGCAGCTCCTCCAGTTTTTCCGCCAGAGCTGTATGCTGATGTAAATCAGTTAACACGATCTGGCGGTAGCGTATGGTATCTTCTTCGAGGCACAGGTAAAATAGTGTGTCGCTGACCGCTTTTTGGAAGCGACTGTCGGTACACAGCGCTTTTACAATCGCCTGTAATTCCAAATCACGAATCGTTTCTTCTGCAATACGCCAGGTTTTAGTGCGTTGGCCGTCTGGCCACAATAAACTAATTTCGGTCATGGCATCTTTACCCTTTTTGTTTCATTGTACCGCGGCATAGATTCGCTACAACAAGTCCAGATTCGCTATAATCAATGCTATATGAAACGCATCTCGTATCGCTTATTTCTGCGCCTGGTGAAGGTTTACATGGATTTGCGCCAGCGGTTCTTCCTGAGCCTGTATCTAAATCGGCGCAAGGCAAACCTGGCAAAGGCAGATCTGAGTTTTCTCGACTTACGCGGGGCCAATTTGGGCGGTGCAAATCTGCAAGGGGCGAATCTGATTCGCACTGACTTGAGTGGAGCGAAACTGAACAACGCAGATCTCTCTAGAGCACATTTAGCAGATGCCGTGGTTACAGTTGTACAATTACGGCAGGCGAAATCATTACATGGTGCAATTTTGCCAGACGGCCAGATTTATGATGGACAATTCGACTCACAACTCATCAGTGCTAAATTGAGCGGCATTGCAGGAGACGGCGCAGTAGAAATGCCTTTGCGCGACTTGCGGGGCCGAAATTTGCGTGGTGCAATTCTGCACAATGCTAATCTGTTCAAAGCAAACCTGTCTGGCGTCGATTTGAGCGAAGCTGATTTGAACGGAGCCATCTTGTATGGCGCAAACCTCAGTCGGGCAATTCTGCGCGGTGCAGATTTGCGCGGCGCAGACCTTTTGACAGCCAACTTGCGTGATGCTGATTTACGCCACGCCGATCTGGAAGGTGCTTTAGTTACTGAACAGCAGCTAGCCTCGACAGCTTACTTGGAAGGTGCGACTGTTCCCAGCGTTTGGATTCATCCCTAGACTTTCGAAACTATACGGTTCTACTCTTAGTCGTAGGGACCATTGTCGATCGGACGGTGCGCTTCGACTATCTTATGCCTGCTGTGTCTGACAGAAGTGCGTGAGTGAGACACGCAGGTTGTAAAGCGGTTGAATCGTCCGGCTCGTCCCACCTTGCATTTGTTTCAGATTGCGGCAGAATTGGAAGAGAAAGGTACTGGAGCATGCTGGGCAGAATAGAGACACCAACGATACAACAGGCCGCTTGTTATTAAACTTCCTTGGTGGCAGATTGATGGGATATAGAAAGTGAGGGGATTGCGATTCGGCCGAAAACAGAAACTCAAATCTGAGCAAATAGAAGAACTACAGTAGGAACGGCGCAAAGGCGTATTGATTATGGACTTGATGAAGGAGTATGCTCTTTTTGAAAGCCACTGTCTGCAGATATTTATGAATTTCTTGATCGACTGAATTGTAAATGCACCGAACCAAGCAGGATGTGGACGATTCTTCTAGAAATGTCGGACACTATTCTTGAATCAAGTTCGCAGTTGAGCATTGAGCCAATACTTGTGACTGATACCGACATGGTTGCACAATTCTACGCGCGAATACATATTGCTCATTTGACAGATGATGAAATTGTGTCGTTCTGATGTCCTGGCAAAATCAAGGATCATATGAAACTGTCAGAATCTGATTACGAACAGCTATTCGAAGCACTACTTGATGCATTTACGCACGACACACTTGCGGTCATGCTCAGGGTTAAGCTTGGCGTGCGGTTAGGGGACATCGCTGCTGAACGTGGTTACAGAGAAACAGTTTTCCAGACGTTGGCCTGGGCTGAATCCAATGATATGGTTGAGTCACTAGCCACGAGTGCAAAGGCATGGGTGCCGACAAACAAACAAATACAAGCATTACCTGTTACATTCGAGGATGCTGGTCATGTCATGGGCAGTCGGCGTGTACATACAGACCAGCTAGATGTTTTCATTAGTCAAGACAATCGCGACGAGCAATATCAGATTGTATTGAACTGGAATGGGCAGGATAAGATGCGCAATTTTGATTTATCGCGACGCAACTTATCGGAGTTGGTACTAGATGGAGCAGATTTGCGCGATGCTAATTTATCTGGTGCGAATCTGTTCGGTTCATCGATGAATCACGCCGATCTTGTCGGTGCAACGCTGGCCGGAGCACGCATAAATAGTGTGCAGCTTGTTGGAGCTCGACTCCACGAGGCCGATTTGAGTTCAGCCGATCTTACAGGAGCGACAGTATTACGGAAAGCTGTTCTGGCTGGAGCGAAATTGGATAATGCAGATCTAAGTGAAGCGGACTTGACGGAAACTATCTTGGATAGTGCTTCCTTGCGCGGAACCACGCTTGACAGAGCGCGTCTTGTCAGAAGCGATTTGTATCGTGCCGACTTGAGTGACACCTCAATGTTGTGGGTCGATCTGCGCGAAGCCACGATGCTTGAAGCAATATTCACCGGTATTGATTTGCGGTGGGCCTGGCTGAGAAACTGTATGCTAGATCGGCATGAGTCATCGCTTGCAGCACGCTGGCGACTTGTCTGGCAGGTCGTTAATCAACAGATGGATGGCATCAGCCTGGCTGGAGCTGATTTAAGTGAGGCCAATCTCCACCATGTTAATTTGCAACGCGCTAATCTGAGACATTTGAATTTGTACGCCTCTGATTGTTCAGGCGCATCATTTCGTGATGCCGATCTATCTCATGCCAACTTGCGTGCTGCGAACCTACAGAACTCTGTGTTGACTGGAACTCAGCTCTTTGAATCGTATTTTGATCACTTGACAAAGTGGCCGGCAGGCTTTGATCCACTCGCGCGGGGTGCAAGAAACATAGACGCCAGCGTTTAGCCAATGATGGTAAAATCTCCTTGTAGCAAGACGCGAGGTCATGCCTGTATTTCATGACTAAGCTACAGACAGCGAATTACGAGATGCGGGGCCGACAATGAGTATTGAAGCGATTATTGCACTGATTGGACTTACTATCACGATCCTCGGCGCGGTTATTGCCGTGACGCGATATGTCGTTCGTTTGCAAGGAGAGTTGCAGCAAAAGGGATTGGAAGCGGAAAACCAGCGACTCGATCAAGAACTAAAAATGTTGCGCATACAATATGATCAGGTATTGGATGAGTACAATCGGTCGCGTAGCTTAGGACAAGAAGTTCTCACACTCAAGCGTGATATTGACGGCGAATTGGAGACCATCATGCGCAACTTACAGGCGCGCTCCGGATCAGTTCTGATTCAGATCCCAAGTGAACAAACGGCAACACCCCCCGGCATGGTTTTTCTTTCCATTAAGCCGACGAACGAACAAACACAGAAGTTGCAAAAAGTGATCGTACCTATCGAGAGTAGTGCAGGAAAATGCTTCACACAAGGTCGCCCATTCATATATACAAAAACTGACTTAGCTGTGGGACATTATGAACAGGCAGATCAGTTTTCAGGTTATCAGACACAGCAAATTTTGAACTTCCCTTTGCACTATGGTAAGAATCGCGAGATTGTTGGCGTCTTGCAGCTCCTGAATCGTGTTGCACCACTACAATTTGAAGAGAATGATTTTGCAGTAGTCGAGACATATGCTCGCACCTTGGCTAAGCAGGTGGCTGAGTTCATAGTCTATCCCAAAGGCGTTGAGTTGTTAGGTATAACACCAGATCGGGCAGATGAATATGCGACGATTATGTTCTGCGATATGACGCACTCCTCAGTGCTGTTCCGTGAACTCAATTCTTCCTCTGCTATTCAATACATCAACCAATACCTCGAAACGATTTGTGAAGTCGCGTTTAGGCATGGAGCGACGGTTGATAAATATATTGGCGACGGGGTCATGTTGAGATTCAATATTCCGCGCCGTGTCAGAAATCATCCTCTCGAAGCAATCCTGGCTGCATTGGAAATTCGCAGCGCGTTTCGGGACATGATCAAAGGCTGGAAAATCCTTGGCAACTTGCCTGAAGATATTCATGTCCGGATTGGCTTGAGCTATGGGCCTGTACAAGAAGCCAAAATTGGGCATCCCGTTTACCAATATGTGACAGTCTTGGGCAGAGCTGTTCACTTGTCAAGCTTTTTGTGCAGCGCTGCCACCAGAGACCGCGACGTTATTTTGATAGACAACGCATTGTACAAGGTGATTACGGAGATGGATGTTCAACTGGAAGCTTCGCGATTTCCTTTCTCGCAATTAGGTAAGGCGCAACAACTCACAAGCGCAGCATATGAGGTTCATGACTGCGTGGTAAATGCAGAGACCGGCTTGCTGTTTTCTGGCAACTATTGAGTTTGTGGCGTATCTTGCTGAGAGTGTATTCAGGTTGTGTGAGAGCGCTGTCAATAAACGGATTAGATCGACTGCTTTCTTGGCTTTCTTGAACAATTGCGCTTCACTGGGTAACAGTAGAAATGGTGAAATTTCCAACGCTAAAAACGTCTGTTGCTCGCAGAGCCAATGCATAGGTCCGCTCAAAGGTGGGGCAGCAAAGAGGCCGCATACGCGCTGAGATCAGGATCACCTGTGCGACGGTAGGCCAGCCACACCATACCCGGCCAGAATCCGGCGACCCAGTTGTTGTTTTCTTTAAGGACGTACTGGCGGCCCTCACCGTAATTGGGCGTTCGCCGAACAGCCTCACATTGCGCCGGACATGCGTGATCGCCGTGTTGAGATAACTTTTGGCTGCTCTCAATTGGACAATATCCATCCCACAATGGCATCGATTGGCTGCGCAATGGGCACAGCGAGTGCTTCATCAGTTTCAGGCGGTTCCAGCGCATCAAACTGACTCAGGAGCATCTTGGCCTTCATGTAATGACCGGGCCGCACACGTATACGCTGCCAAATGGTGTCGAAATCACCCTGCAAGTAGACGAACTGTACATGCTCCGGATCGACGCGTAGCACATCCCGATAGGCGCGTTTGAGGGCGGAACAGGCCAGCACAGCCGCTTCGTTGCGGGCCAAATGGGATGCCAACAGTTCGGCGAGGGTCGCCAACCAAGGAGCGCGGTCGTCGTCGTTGAGCGGTGTACCGCCGGCCATCTTGGCCACGTTTTCGGCCGAATGGAAGTCATCCCCATCGTAAAACGGGCAGCTCAAAGCCGCCGCCAAAGCCTTGCCAACCGTCTTTTTGTCGCAGCCGGACACGCCCATGATGACGTAAACGGTTGTCATTGCTTTTTCACCCGATAGAGCATTTCGCCTGCTTTCGGCACATACAAAATGCCTTCGTCTCCATGGTCAACCCACTTTTGGGGATTGATCGTACCGGGATCGCTGTAGCCGAGGGCGAGTCGGGCGGTTTGTTTTCGGCCGATTGCCGTTGCCAGATTCACCGTCGCATTGACATATTCCACACCGTCGATGTAGCGACCACCACCTCGCACATGCGTGCTGTGTGCCAACACATCCACGTGATTCAGCTGTCAGCTGATAACTACTAGCTGTTAGCTTTCTGAACGCACTGACTTGACAATGTCAACGGCTGTCTGCGCCAGTTGAGCGATGGTGGCAAAGTCGCCATCGGCGATGGTTTTCTTGTTGACCATGAAGCTGCCGCCGCAAGCATGTACCATCGGCAAACGCAGATAGTCAGCCAGATTAACGGCGCTGATGCCGCCGGTCGGAATGAATTTCACGCCGACATATGGTCCGCCAATTACTTGCAGCGCTTTGACGCCGCCGGCAGCCTCGGCCGGGAAGAACTTGAGCAGTGTCAATCCTTTTGCCAATGCCTGATTAATGTCGGTCGGGGTCATCACGCCTGGCGTAATCGGCATGTCGTTTGCCAGGCACCAGCCAACGACAGCGGCATCGAAGCCGGGCGTGACGATGAATTTGGCTCCTGCCACCTGGGCTTGTTTTGCTTGCTCGACGGTCAGCACTGTGCCTGCGCCGACGAGCATGTCGGGCAATGCTTCGCTCATATTGCGAATGGCAGCAGTGGCAGCTGCGGTGCGGAATGTGATTTCAGCACAGGGTAGATTGCCGGCAAGCAAGGCGCGACCCAAAGGGACCGCGTCTTTTGCATCTTCAATGGTGACGACGGGAATGATCCCGATTCGGCCGATTTGTTCAACTACGTCAATCATTTACAAATTCTCCTGCTTGATTTGCGAGATCTCAGTCCAGCCACTTTTGTGACGGACGGCCTCAATGATTTCTTGATAGAGCCATCCATCCATAAAGGTCTGGTAAATTTGCGTCCCAGTTGCGATTAGTCGATTTCACGGTGTCCATTTTGCCAATCGAGTGTCAAGGTGTGATTATCGTGCCGGATCGTGATGGTTTCGGCCGAAAAATCGGCCCGCACATACGGGTTTTCATAACGTCCATACCCAGCCAAACGCACCTCACGCCCATTCTGCCGCAAAGTTCCTTGCCAACCAAATTTCAGCTTACCCTGCGTCGGCGACTCATAAATCACATTTGACCCGCTGAATTCGAGCCGCGCACCTGTGATACGTGTCATAAACGTCTCAAAATCGCCATCGTCAGCCCGCCGACCCAGCTCACAAATCCAGATGTTGTGCTTGCCATCAGCAATAATCTCATTGTGCGTCTTTTCACTTGCAGCGTCTGTATGCCACCGGTAAGGCTGTTGCGAATACAACGCCAGATAGCCGTCGCCCTTACGTGCAAAAATCCAGCCGTCACATTCAATCACCACGTCAAATTGCTCGCACGGCAACCACGCATGGGTGAAGAAATGGCGCGTAGGCACGTATAACGCCGGTTTGCGATGCAAATTGTAGACGACAAATACGACATTCTTGACCTGTGCAGCACGCGGCAACTGTCCCGATCCTTCCCAGTAATTGGGCGAGACACCTTCGAGTTTTGCCGGATGCGTCGTGAAGCAAACAGCGTCTGGCCCCAATGTCGCCTGCCAGATATGCTGCTGGTCACCACCATAACCGGGTCGATAATCCTGTGCACAACTGAGCATGTAATCGGGCGTGCGATAAGTGGTGATGTTGACTTGCTCGCGTGTGTTGCGACACAAATCCCACACTAGAGCACGTGCGAGTGGTTTTACCAAATGCGTCTTGCGAAGGATGTTTAGGAGCGAACGATACGGTTTGAAGGCGGCGAAAAAGTGGTTGTCCCACCAGTTGAAAGCATCAAACATGCGCAGCGTCAGTGCAGCCGTGCGTGGGTGCATGTATGCTTCAAGCGTCAGCCACATCATACCGTCTTCGAAGTTGTCATAGTCCAGCCCCCAACGCGCTCCGTCGTCCACTCGAATGCCCATACGCTGTCGGTTTTCCATTGCCGGGCGGGCCAAATCCTGTGCAATGGCGATGATAATCGGCGGCACGCGGTAGCTGCTCAATGCAAATGCGACGGCACTCATATTGTCGAAACCGCTGTATTGACCCATACCAAACAGAAGCTTTGCCGTATCGGTTGTGCCTTCGTTTGATGCCCACTTCTTTGTGTTTTCGTAAGCGCGGCCATGTGTGCTGCCAAAAACGCCGTGAAAGCTGTTGAGTGCCATATCGAGCAGCAGCAAGTCAAGCACCATTGTCGCTCGCTGCTGAATCTCGTTGTCTGCGCAAAAATCGATCAGCGACAATAATGCGGTGAAATCTTCATCGTAATAGACATGTGACAGCCACTCGCTGAACCCGGTGTGAAAGCGCAAATCAAGCCAACGCAAGATGCGGGGACGGTTGAGCGCCATTTTCTCGCGCCCTGTCTGGCCTGAATTGGTAAAAACGGCATCGGGAAAGCGTTGTCCGGCGAGGTAAGCGGCCGAAGCATACAGAATGGTGTGGTTTTCTGTCCATGTGCAGAGTGAATCGACACCGGGTTCGTCAGGCCAGTACTTGAAGTTGAGGATGGTGTCGCGTACTTCGTCGTCAAGCGCGGTTTGGCCTTTGAATTGGTAGAGCAGGCGCAGAAACGCGTGGATGACGAAGTCGGCGCAGTCGTTGCGACCGTCGATGTAGGCGAGTGCGGCGCGTAAAATACCGAGATGGGGTATGCCGCCATGGGCCAGTCACGCCAACTCGAAGTAGGCGGGTTTGGTGTTGCTGGGTGCCGGATTTTGGCCGATATGCGCCAATAAATCCAATCTTCTGGACTCAAAATTTCCTTCTGGAACAACCGAATAGCTGTCCGGCACCGATTTGGTCGGATAGTTGACAGGGGCTGAATCGTCAGTTGCGATTTGATATTCGGCCGAATTGTGTACGGTTGCCATTGATCACACCTTGTACAACACATCAATATAGCGGCGCAGCAATTCGCTGACCATGCCGCGCATCGGCAGCGTCGCGGCCATGCTGTAGACTGGCGCCATCCCCCCACCCGCCTCTGGGTTTGCTTTGACCGCTTCGACCGAGGCTTGCAAATCTGCCAGAAAACGTTCGGGCACGCCCGGCTGCGTATGGCGCAGGGTGACGGCGATGTGGACGGCAATTGGTTTGTGCAGGCCGTTCAAGCTCCAGCCACGTGTACTCATTTCGTCAAGGACGCGGTAGATGTCGAGCGACGGCGATGCAAAAGCGATTACCCACAACGGATCGCCGAGTACAGTCAGTTCGGGGATGCATTCGATGCCTTCGCGGATTTTATCGGCCGATTCCAATATCTTCCTCGTCGCATCCAAATAACCCGCCTCACCCATGCTAACCAACGATGCCCAACATGCCGCGCTCAACGCTCCCGGACGACTCCCTGCAAACGTCGGCGAAAAATAGAGGCCGCCCGGCCAATCGGTGGCCGTGAAATATTGGTAGCGGCGCAGTTCCAGTCCGCGATACAAGACGACCGATGTGCCTTTGGCGGCGTAACCGTATTTATGCGTATCGGCCGACATCGACGTCACACCCGGCAAGCGAAAATCGTATGGCGGCACCGGATAGCCCAGTTTCTCTGCCCACGGCAATACAAAACCACCCAAACAAGCATCGGTGTGAAAACCGATGCCCTGTTCACGCGCCAATTCAGATAGTTCCACAATTGGGTCGATCGTGCCGTGTGGAAATGCGGGGGCGGATCCGACCAGGGCAATTGTGTTGCGTGTGATCGCCTTCTTCACTGCCTTGATGTCGGCGCGATAGCTGGCATCGACTGGAATCTTCTTCATGCGAATGCCGAAATAGTCAGCGGCTTTGTCAAAGGCAACATGCGCAGTCACCGGCGCGATCATCTCTGGTTTTTGATGCCGCGCGTGTGGCGTGCCCAATCGCGGTAGGTGCGCATCGCCAGCATAATGCTTTCCGTCCCGCCAGACGACACTGTGCCGCAAATCTGGTCTTCTGGTCTGTCGCTCGTGACCGCTTGTGCGCCGAGCATGTTGGCCGTCATCGCCACGATTTCAGCTTCAAACTTGGTGCCGCTGGGCCAGACGTCGGCGTGGAGCGGGTTGCTTTGTGAATTGAGAGCGTAGATTTCGTTGAGAAAATCGATGTGCGCCTGATCGCCGTTGTAGACTGCGCCAGAGACAAAACCGTCCTGCCAACGCGCTTCTTCGCGCTGGTTGAATGCGTTCATCCAGCTCAAAATGTCGTCGTGTGCAACGCCGTCGGCGGGAATTCGGCCGAACTCGGGGAATTCTTCGCGGTACGGCTTGAGATCCGCTTCCAAATCGCCCATGATATCGTCATAGGACGATTCGATTTGGCGTCTGACGGCGGGAATGCGCTGTGCGACTTTTTCAAACACGGTCGTGACGCGTGGAGAGTTGATTTTTGTGAGCACGGTTTCGCTGAGTTCGGTAATGTCCATAACCGTTGTCCCGTTATTTCTTGTTCAACCGCGCGTGCATACGGCTGTGGGCTTTGTAGATGTTGAGAAACTCGCGGTAGAGATCGTCGTAAATCGGCCGATTCGCCCCATTCGGCACAAACGTTTTCGTAATTGACACTTTGTTACCAATATCTGCCAGATTGAGATGTCCCAGTGCCATCGACGCCAACAAGCCGGCACCGCGCGTGTTGACCTGCAGCGGATTGTCGATCTGATGAATATTGCGATCCAGTACATCGGCCATAATCTGACACCACAGATCAGACAACGCGCCACCGCCGGTCACGCGAATGTCGGGCAAGCGCCGTTTGACAAATTTTTCGACGTGGGTCAGCAGCCACTTTGTGTTGTAGGCGACGCCTTCAAAGACGGCGCGGGCCATGTGCGTCCGTGTTGTGCGCAGCGATTGGTTGAAAAAACCGCCGCGAATGACGTGGTCATCGACCGGTGTCCGTTCGCCGTAGAGCCACGGCGTAAAAATCAAACGGTCGCTGCCGGCCGGAATGGCCGCCGCCGCCGCATTGAGTCGCTCGTACACATCATTTGGCCGTTCGACCGTGCCCAGTGCATCGTCGGGATACAAAATCTGGTCGATCAAGTATTCGACACATGCGCCCGCGCTGTCCTGTTCGTTGATCAACAAATAGCGTTCCGGAATCGCCGATGGCAGCGATGCCATGTTATGAAACAAATCGGTTTTCTTAAATGGCACGTGGCAAATCAGCCACGATGACGTGCCCAGATAAAGATGCGGTTCAAAGTCGGCGACTGCACCGGAACCGATGGCGGCTGAGTGCATGTCGGGTGTGCCGCCGATCACCTGTACGGACGGGTCAAGCCCCCAGGCGTGTGCGATTTCGGCCGAAATTACACCCAAAATATCAGTCGCCCGCATCAAGTCGGGCAGTTTTTCGCGTTCGACACCGACTAACTTGAGCAATTTGTCACTGTAATCGACAGCAGTCAAATCGCGGTTATCGGTCACCCAGTGCAGGGTGATCGAGTCATACGTCGCGGCAAACTTTCCGGTCAGGCGCAGGTTGAGGTAATCTTTTGGCTCCAGAAACTTGAACGTTTTGGCGTAGATGTCAGGACGCTCGTGCTTGATGAACAGGATGTGGGCAATGGAATCTTTGCCGCTCGAGGTCGGTATTCCGGCAGTTAGTCGCAGCCAGGTTACCAGCTTGTCCGGCCCGTATCCGGAGATATTGATCGCACTGCGCGTGACTTCTCTGACGTACTGCGCTCCACGTGAATCCATCCAGTTGATCGCGGGCATCAACGGCTGACCGTTCGCATCAACGGCAACCGTTCCCGACCATTGGCTGGTCACGCTGATGGCTTCGATGGCGCTGGTTGGGACGTGGTCGTGGCGCAACAGTTCGCGCGCGGCGGCGTCGATTGCTTGCCACCATTCGGCCGGGTCTTGTTCTGCACCGCCGCCGGAGAGCAACTTCATGCTTGTTTCGCGCCGGGTTTGGGCGATGATGTCACCGTTCGTGTTCATGATGGCGACTTTGGGGCCGGATGTGCCGAGGTCGATAGCGAGGATGTATGTCATGTCAGATTAGCAGGTTTTCCAATTCGGCCGATTGCACCTTGCCGGCTGCTTCGAGAAAGAAATGATCGCCCCAGGCGACACTTTTGTCAACGCTTGGCCCCTTTTTCTCGTGGTAGCTGCTGTGCTTGAGAATACCTTCCCATTGTTCGTCGTCACCAACAAGGAATTCGGGCGTGGTGAGTGTGTCGAGGATATGGTGTGTGGTGCTGCGATGTGTGAGGCTGCGCGTCGGATCGACGGTCAATTTGGCGAGTTGGATGAAACCGCCGACGGCAATTGCGGCGGCGGAGCTTTCGTACCGATTGGCCGGATTGGTTCGGCCCAATCGTTGGGTGGCATCTGAACAATCTCACGCGTTGGACGTTGGCAGATGGGATCAGCGCAGTAGCGTTTCGGTCTGGTCTGCCCAGAGCCTTCATTACACAATCTTAACATTGCAGTGTCTGCAATAGTCTATAATTGAAGGCCATGTAGCATTGTCTGCCGGAATAGGTTGACAACATAACAAAAAAGCTCACAGCAATGGAGTGATAGCTAGCTGATGAACATACAGGCAAATTCCCTGGATAATGGCATTCTCAAGGTTGATCTGACTGGGCGACTCGATTTGGCTGGAACGATGGAAATTGAAAACCCGTTTACTTTCCAGGTTGCAACCAGGAATAATCACGTACTGGTCGATTTGTCTGGCATCGATTTCATTGCGTCGATCGGTATGAGGATGCTGGTCAAGAATGCCAAAGCTATTGGGCATCGCGGTTACAAAATGGGTTTACTCAATCCACAACCCCTTGTGAAGGAAGCTCTGGAAACAGCCGCAATCGACACGATCGTTCCCATTTATGCGGATGTTGATTCAGCTTCGGCCGAATTGTTGAGCTAGTATTCCGTGGTGGTTAGAACTAGAGATAGGTCATGACCGACACGCTGACGCTCGATGGTTGTGATGCATTGGAGGAAATGACTGCGCTTGCCCAATGGATTGATACAGTCGCGATGAGACAAGACCTGACCCGTTCAGAGCGGTTCCGGCTTGAAATGGTGCTGACTGAGTCGGTTACAAACGTAATCGATCACGCATTTTCGGCCGAAAGCCCAGGACAAATCACAGTTTCTGTCAGTTGCTCCGATGCTGAAATCGAAGCCACCGTTATCGACAAGGGCCAACCATTCAATCCTCTGACACACAGTATACCCGAACGCCCACGCAGTCTGGAAGAAGCAGCAATCGGTGGTGCGGGAATCAGCCTCATCCGCCACTTTGTTGACGAATGCAGTTATCAGCGCAATGATCACGATAATCAACTGACGATGCGTATCCTGCGGTAATCGCATAGTGATACTGAGCAAGCCGTTGACAATATAGCATATCGTTTCAAGATTGCTCGCTCGAAACCGCCCGCACAATTCCGCAGCACATGTGTGCACCTTTGTTCTGTGGACGGTCATTCAGCATATGTCGTAGTTGATGCGACGAGTTACGGTATGTTTTTGTGGAAGGCCATTTCACGACATTCACGACAACTTAATGCAAACAATAGAGGCGCTGTTACGCGAAGTCCCCCTTTTTAGCTCACTCGAGCCAGTTGAGATCGCCTATTTAGCTGAACGCTGTCAGATAATTGATCTGGAGCCAAATGTCATTTTTCTGCATGAGGATGAATTGGGCGATTCGATGTACGTCATTGCTCACGGTTCGGTGGACATTATCAAAGCGCTGGGTACACAGGAGGAGAGCCTGCTCGCTATCTATCAGGAAGGTGAGCTGGTGGGCGAAATGAGCCTGCTCAATCCATTGCAACCCCGATCAGCCAGTGCCCGTTCGCGGGACAATGTGACCCTGTTGGTCGTGACCCGGGAGGCGATTGAGCAGCTGTTGCCGCGCTTCCCGCGCGTTGCAATTGACTTTTTGCGCATTATGAGTGAACGGCTCTATGCGACAGCGAGTGTCAAGATTCGCGATCTCGTCGTCAAAAATCAGGAACTAAATCAAGCGTATGCTGATTTGCAGGCGGCACAAGAGCGCTTGATTCAGCAGGAAGTGTTGGAGCAGGAACTGCGGCACGCGCAGCGAATCCAACAGCAGATGCTACCGACGGTTTTACCCAAATTTGCCCACGTTGACATCGGCGCAAGAATGATTCCGGCACGCATGGTCGGCGGTGACCTATATGATGTCATACAACTAGACGATGAGCGCCTGGCAGTCGTGGTCGGCGATGTAGCGGGCAAAGGCATTCCGGCTTCTCTGTACATGGCGTTGGTCTGTAGTTTGCTGCGGGCCACTGCTTCCACAACAACGATGCCGACAGATGTCCTGCGCGTTGTCAATGAGCATCTATGTGACCGTGATATGGATAGCATGTTTGTCACACTGATCTACGGTGTGTTGAATATTCATTCCGGTGAGTTCACCTATGTGCTGGGGGGCCACGATCGCCCGTACATATGGCATGGAACTGATGGAAGCGCAACCGAGAAAACTGCCCGCAGCCGTCCGCTGGGATTGCTGCACGAAACGCTTTTGCAGTCTAGTTCTGCCCATCTTACGCGCGGCAGCTATGTGTTGCTATTTTCAGACGGCGTAACGGAAGCGATGAATCAGGCAGGAGAACAATTCGGCCGAGAGCGGCTCTTGAACGAAGTGATCGGGCGCAATGATTTGTCAGCTCAGGCACTGTGCGACCATGTTGTTGCGGCTGTAGAACGGCATCAGGGAGAGGCTCCGCAATCGGATGACATGACGGTGCTGGCATTGCGCATGACATAAAGTATTCGGCCGAAACGCTGCTCCGCGTCAATTTCGTTAACGTCTTGTAAACACTTCCCCACAGAATAAAAAGAGTTGTATTTTCCCATGAATTTTGGCCTGCCATGCGTAGGCGCAGCTAATGGGCAATGCTATCATTCCTCCGTGACAGTGTGGTTCAACTGTCTTCACCATTTTACGCCAATTGAAGAGGCTATGAGCTTCGCGATTCCAATTCGTTTGTGATCGCTGAACGGGCGCTTGAAAACAGATTGTGTGGAAACAATTGTCTACCATAATTAGCTCCGCTATGGGCAACACGCGATTGTGCATTGATTTCGGCCGATACAAAAGCGACGTTCTTCCCCATATCGAGTACATAACGAACATAAGGACCCCCAGATATGCGAGCAAGTAAATCATTTCCTGTTTCTGCAACACGTCGCAGCTTGATACTTCTTGCTGCCACATTGATTCTGCTGCTCATGTTACAAAGTCAGCCGGCCTATTCAGCTACCTTTGCCGTCACAACGACAGCAGACGGCGTCGATGTGGCAATCGGTAATGGTGTCTGTGCGACCGCTACCGGTGAATGCTCATTGCGAGCAGCTATTCAGGAAGCCAACTTTACCGGCTCGGCCGATGTGATCACTGTGCCGCCCGGTGTATATCTGTTCACTTTGCCCGGCATCGATGATCTCAGCTTTGCAGGCGATCTCGATGTCACCGGGCCAGTCACCATCCAGGGTGCGGGCGTGGGCAATACGATTATCGATGGCGGCGGCATCGATCGTGTCTTCGATCTGTTTGGCTCAACCGATGGGCTTTTTGAGGACCTGACGATCAAAGGCGGCACGGCTGCTTTTGGCGCAGGTGTTTACGCGCGGGCCGGAAGTGAGATCATCTTCAATCGCGTGGAGATCACGAGCAACGTGGCGTCTAATGCAAGCGGTTCAGGCGGCGGTGGCATCTATGCTTCAATTGCTGATGTAACGCTTAACAATTCCACAGTGAGCAACAATACCACCAGCGGCGCAGGTGGTGGCGGTATTGATGCAACAGCTGGGAGCACAATCTGGGTCAACAGCAGCACAATCCACAACAACAGCGCGGGTCTTGGCACAGGTGGCGGCATCAACAGCCTGAATTCAACCTTGATTCTCGCCAATAGCACCATCAGCAACAATGCAGCCGGTACGGGCGAGGCGCTTAATTCGGCCGATAACAGCATTTCAGCCGCGACCGTACAAATTGCGAACAGCACTATTGCCAGCGACATTGCAGAACCTGCTGAACTGATCACTGTTGATCACACAACGGCTTCCTCGTCCATGCAGGTAACCCACACCATTCTGTCAACAGGCGCATCTCCGGCGTGTTCAGTTTCAGCCGGGTCAATTGAATCGCTTGATTACAACATAGCAACTGATGATAGTTGCGGACTCGACAAAAATCACGATCAGCCCGACACCGATCCGCTGCTCGGCGATCTGACAGACAATGGTGGCTCCACCCTAACTCATGTTCTTGGTATCGACAGTCCAGCTATCAATGCCGGTAACCTCAACGGCTCGTTTGGCGCGTACGACCAACGTGGCAGCGGATTTAACCGTGTCGAAGGTGGCATCATTGACGTCGGTGCATTTGAACTGGTTGCCACGACATTCAATGTCATCGCCAGTGAAGGCGAAGGCGCTGACGCCAATCCCGGCGATGGCATCTGCGCTGATAGTGGCGGCGATTGCACGCTACGCGCTGCAGTGAGCGAAGCCAATGCGCTCGCAGATCATCAGACAATTGTCATACCTGCCGGCGACTACACCATGTCCAACGCAACCGCAGGCGACGATGCCAACGTAACTGGTGACCTGGACATAACGGGAGATGTGACCATCATCGGTGCGGGTCTGGCAACGACTCGCGTTCTGGGCGACGGTGCCGATCGTCTGTTCGACATTTTCCCCGGTGTCAATGCCACTATTATTGGCGTCCAAATCGCCGATGGCGTGTCTCCCGACAACGGGGGCGCGATTGACATCGACAGCGCCCGCCTCGTGCTCCATTCGGCCGAACTGTCTAACAACATCTCTGCCACAGGTGGCGGTGCAATTTACAGCAACGACAGTACTTTGATTATCGATTACAGCGACATACGCGGCAACAGTTCAGGCGGCGGCACGCAAGAAGGCGGTGGTATCCATGTTGCCGGCAACAGTGATCTGGCGATCACGGGTAGCAGCATCCGCAACAATCTGGCAAAAAATGGTGCCGGCATCTACGGCAACTACACCGGCAACCTGTCCATAGAGGCCAGTAGTTTTACGGGTAACACGGCGTTGCTTGAAGCCGGTGCAATTTGGCTTGAGAATTTTGGGGCACCGATGACGATGATCAATTCGACCGTTTCGGATAACAATTCGGCCGATTTCGGCGGCATTTTAGTCAGCGGTGGCCTACTCAACATCGATTTCTCGACTATTGCCTACAACGAAGCGACAAACGGAACCGCTCAAAACCTCTTTACCTTTACGGCTGATATCAATCTCTCCAACAGCATCGTTTCCAACCCGGTTAGCGGTTCGAGTTGTGGTGGTAACTCGATGAGTGATCTGGGCAACAATATTGAATTTCCCAACGATGGTTGCCTAAGCGGTGCCACGTATGCCGATCCGCTGTTGCAGCCGCTGGCATTAAACGGCGGCACCGTACTCAATCACGCGCTTGCTGCCGGCAGTGCGGCAATTGACGCCGGCACCGCAACCTGTCCAACCGTACCGACCGACATAGTGGGTACGATTCGGCCGATAGGCACTCATTGTGACGCCGGCGCATTCGAGTTCGATCCCGTAACCGCCGTTCAGACCGGTCCCATTTTCACTGTGAACAACGTGAGCGACATCGATGATGGGCAATGTACCGTAGCCGACTGTTCCTTGCGCGAAGCGATCCAAGCGGCTGACAGTACACCTAACGGAGCCACGCCGGACGAAATCCACTTCGACATTCCGGGCAGTGGCGTGCAGACCATCCAGCCGACAAGTATCCTGCCGGTCATCACCGACGCGGTCATCATCGACGGCACCACCCAGCCCGGCGCATCACCTAACACGCTGTCTATAGGCAGCGACGCTGCCCTGCTCGTCGAGTTGAACGGTTCAGCGTTTGGTCCCGGCGCAATTGCGCTCGTCAACGACGCCGACGGTTCAACCATTCGCGGCCTGGTCTTCACCGATTGGTCGGGTGGTGCTGTCACAGCTGCAAACGGGCGCAGCCGACAATACTATCGCCGGCAACTTCATCGGCGTCGATCCGACCGGCACGACCGCGCGCGGCGGCTCTTCAGACGCCATTACGCTAGCGGGAGACAACAACACCGTCGGCGGCCCAGCCCCGGCCGACCGCAACGTCATCGCCGATTACTCTTGGGGGATGACTGTCATTTTTGGCAGCAGCAATGAGATTCAAAACAATTACATCGGCACCGACGCGACGGGAACGGCGGCGCTGCGCAACACGATTGGCATCCGCATGACCTCAGACAATAACATCATTGGCGGATCAAATCCTGGCGAGGGTAACCTGATCGTGGGCGGCAGCGCTGGGATCGAGATTGACCTTAGCACCGCTTTCAGTAACGATATCAGAAACAACCAAATCGGAACGGATGTCAACGGCAACCTGTTTCCCGCTCTGACCGGTAGCAGTGGCATCGTTGTGCGCGGTGGCGCTAGCAACATCGACATTGGTGGGTTCGGTGCCGCCGATAGCAACCTGATCGCCGGTCACGTTAACGGCATCGTCGTTGAAGATGCTCAGGGGGTCTCTATTCGCAACAACGTCATCCGCGACAATACGGTCACGGGCGTTGTCGTCAGCGATCCGATGGCAAACAGAATAGCGATTCAGGACAATGCGATTTACGACAATGGTGCATTGGCATCGATCTGGGTGACGACGGTGTCAGTCCCAACGATTTCTTTGACGCGGACAGTGGCCCGAACGGATTGCAAAATGCGCCTGTGATGCAGCGGGCGGTGTTGTCTGGCACCGTGACTCTTTTCCAGGGATTCATCAACACGACCCCGAATACCGATGTCGAAATTGCTTTGTACAGCACTGCGGCCTGTGACAGCAGCAACTACGGTGAAGGCGAGACGTTGCTAGAGAACGTCGACATATTTACTAACAGCAGCGGCTACGCGACCTTCCAGACCGAATTCAACGCGGTCGTACCGAATGGCACGGCGATTACGGCGTTAGCCTCCACCGGCGACGGCGAGCTCGGATTCACGACTTCCGAGTTCAGCCGCTGCATCATTGTCGGTCCCAACAACGATACGTGGCCCAATGCGTTTCCCATTGCGCTGACGCCGAGCGGGCTGGATGCGATGAGCGGTTCGGCCGAACAATATCTGACGGCACCGGGACAAACGCGCTGGTTCCGCTTCCCCGTCGCGCCCGATAGCACCGTCATTGTCGACTTGAGCAGCCTACCAGCCAATTACGACTTGACGCTGTTCCGTGACATTGCGCAGACGTACAACGAATTGAACCAGCCGCAGTCGCTTGAAGATTTGGCACAGCTTTCGGCCGAATTTGCGCCAGACATGTTCACGCCGGACATGTTTACACCCGAAATGTTTACGCCTGAAATGTTTACGCCAGACATGTTTACCCCGGATATGTTTACGCCAGACATGTTTACCCCGGATATGTTTACGCCAGATATGTTCACACCCGACATGTTCACGCCCGACATGTTCACCCCGGATATGTTTACCCCAGATATGTTCACCCCGGACATGTTCACGCCCGACATGTTCACGCCCGACATGTTTACACCGGATATGTTCACGCCCGACATGTTTACGCCGGATATGTTTACACCCGATCAGCGCTACTACGCAAGTGCGCTCGCCCAGAGTGCGGTCGCAGTCAGCGCATTTGATGGTTCGGCCTCTGAAACTGCGATTGCCAATTCCTGGAGCGAAGGTGGTGAATTCTACGTCAGCGTCACCGGGCGCAATGGCGCGTTTGATTTGACCGATTCGTTTGACCTCGACGTAACCGTGCTCGGTGCAGAATGCAACGGCCTCACGATCTTTGATGCCGAACCGGACATCAGTGGCATAGGATCAAACGCATTCGATACGCTCATTCTGGTCGATTCGAACCGCATGGTTGATTACGCTGCGACCTCTGCCAAATTGAGCCAACTGGCCAACCATCCTGCTGTCAACGGCGCAATTGTCGACGTCAGCACGTATCCAGCAATTGTCGACGCGAATGGACAGGCCGATACGCTCTATCAATGCGTTTACGCTAAAAACGTGGTGGCCTATGGCATCAAAGATATTGTCGACGCGTACCGCGCCAATAATCCGGACTTGAAATACATCGTTGCTGTCGGCAACGACGACATCATTCCATTCTTCCGCTACCCTGACCAGGCGCTTTTGGCCAACGAATCGGGTTATGTACCGCCGGTACTCGACACGACGGCTTCGCAAGCGCAGTTGCAAAATGGCTATGTACTCGGACAGGATACCTATGGCGTATCGGTCGAAGTCGATCGGCGCAACACGAGCATTCCGGTGCCAGAACTTGCTGTCGGCCGATTAGTCGAGACGGCCGGTGAAATCAATGCGGCGATTGACGCATTCCTGGCCACAAACGGCACGATTCCGGCACCGGATGAAGCTTTGGTGACCGGCTACGACTTCCTCGCCGATGCCGCCAATGCAATTGAGGCCGATCTGTTATCCGGACTGGGACCAAACGGTTCTGTCACGACATTGGTCGATCAAGAAACTGTTGCGCCGGTCAATGGCTGGAATGCAGAGGATTTGCGGACGGTGTTGCTGGATGAATCGGCCGATTACGATCTCGTCTACCTCGCCGGACACTTCAGCTCGTTCAGCACGCTCGCCGCTGACAATCAATCGCGGGTGCTGGCATCAGAATTGTTGAATCCCGCCGTTGACTTTACCAATGCGATTGTGTTTAGCAACGGTTGCCACTCCGGTTACAACCTCGTCAGTGACCACGCCGTTCCGGGCGTGACCGTCGAGCCAGACTGGGCACAGGTCTTTGCAGGCAAAGGCGCGATCTTGATTGCCGGAACCGGCTATCAATACGGCGATACTGAATTTGTCGAATACGGCGAACGGCTGTACTTTGAATTCACTCGCGAGTTGCGTCGCGGATCAGGCCCCGTCTCCGTTGGCGATGCGCTCGTGCGGGCTAAGCAAATCTATCTGTCAGAAACGGCCGAAATGCGGCCGATTCATGAAAAGACGCTGCTGATCGCGACCCTGTTCGGCTTGCCAATGACGAAAATTGACATGCCCGGTGAGCGCTACAATCCGGCCGATGACACGCTCATCGTTGCGCCGACTCCTGTGACGACCAATCCAGGCGTGCAACTCAATCTTGAAACATTCGACCTGACCATCACCTCGATGATCAGCCAGCAAATCGAGACACTGGAAAACGTTGTCGATGAAACATTGGTCGATACCGTCTACTACTATCCGTCGGCTGAACCAAACAGGCTGATCATCAACCCAGGCGAACCGATTTTGCCGCTCGATCTGCTGCGCTTACAGGCAAACGACACGATGTTGCGCGGCATCGGTTTCCGTGGCGGCAGCTACACCGATGTCCTCGACCAGATTCCGTTTACCGGTGCAGCGACGACAGAATTGCGCGGCATCCACGCGCCGTTTATCAGCAATGTCTTCTATCCGGTGCTGCCGTGGGATGTGAACTACTTCGATGTGCTGTCCGGTTCTGTGGCAACCGGCACGGTCAACCTCGGCGTGATACGCGTCCAGTATCGTTCGAATGCAGCCGACTCTCTGGACGGCACAATGCGCGTTTATGACGATCTCAATTTCCGCCTTTTCTTCAGTGACGAGACGGGTGCCTACACCAATGCAACTGAAGGTGTGACAAACATCCCGGCATTGGCCGGCGCACCGACGATTGCGCTTGTACTGGCGACATCCGATAACGGCAGCGTCGACTTCGAAGTGACAGTGACTGGCGATCCCTCGGCCGGTATGCAAACGGTTTGGGTGACTTATACGAGTACGGATGCACCTTTGGCCGGCGAATGGGCGTCGCTGGATTTGACTCAGGATAGCAATGATTCGCGCATCTGGCGGGGCACGCTCGATTTGCAGGGCAGTTCGGCCGAAAATTTGCGCTATCTCGTCCAGGCGGCAAACGGCGTCGGCCTCGTCTCCATCGACACTAATCGCGGCGCGTATCATGCACCCGATGTCGATCCGGCTAATCCGGGTACGCCGCCCGGCACAACCAGTTCGCCCGCTCCGGTCGTGCTGGAATTCACGGGTACGCCGCCGACAAGTGGTGTGTACGGCACAAGTGCCACCTTCTCTGTGCGTTTGACCAGCTCTGGCACGCCGCTGTCAGGCCAGACAATCGAATTTGGCTTAACTTCGCAGCGCCAAAGAGCCGTGACCGATGCCAACGGTGTCGCGACTGTTGCGCTCACGGTGATCGGCGAACCGGTTAACGACATTGTCCGTGCGACGTATGCGGGCACGCCGGGTTATGCGGCAGCTTCGGCCGAATCTCCCTTTACGATCGAAGCGATTGCAACACAACTAACGCTGTTAACGACCCAACCCACATTTAGTGCCGGTGGCGGCGCTGATTTGTCCATTGCGTTGAGCGACAACACCGGTCGGCCTCAGCCGTGGCGCTGGGTACTCGTCGTCGTTCGTGATGGTTTCGGTGATGTCGCGTTTGCTGAATCCGTGCAAACCGATCTGTTTGGCAATGCCAACTTGCTGACGACGCCGTTAACGGCAGGCAACTACACGGTTGAGGCGTACTTCGCCAGTGTCGTGACTTTGCCGGGAATCGGCACAATCGACATGCGTTTGCCGCGTTTCGAGCCGACTGCGACACCGGATGTGGGCGATCCGCCCATTGCGTTTATCACCAACACACCACCATCGGCCGATGCGGGTGGATCATACGCTGTGTTCGAAGGCGGCTCGGTCATTCTCGATGCCGGTGCCAGCTCAGATGTCAATATCGGTCAAGATTTGAACTTCGCATGGGATTTGAATAACAGCGGTAGCTTTGAATCGACGGGCATTACCGTAACCTATTTTGCAACGCTGGATGACGGCCCCATCCTGAAGACGGTAGCAGTTGAAGTGTGTGATCCGACCGGCGATTGCGATGTCGCAACGGCGACCATCGACGTGCAAAATGTGGCACCGACCATCGAAGCAATTGTCCATGACGCAGCGGTCAATGCAGGCGAACCGTTTACCGTCACAGTACAGGCTACTGATCCGGTCGATATGCTGAGTTACAGCTACGATTGTGATGGTGATCTGAGTTATGAAATTGGCCCCACGCCTGACAACGAAGCGGCGTGTACGATTACAACGGCAGGCAGCGCGACGATCAATGTCCTTGTCGACGACGGTGATGCGACTACAGGTGACAGTTCGACTATTGAAGTTGTCGCCACTGACCCACCGAGTGTCACCATCATACCGTCTGCCACCGTTTTTGAAGGTCAAATAGTTGCATTCGATGCCGATTTCTTGACCAACGGCAATCCGTCACCGTTCATCATCTCCTGGGATTTCGGCGATGGAAATACGGCATTCGGCTCTTTGCAACCGGAACACCTGTACAATATGCCCGGTGTGTATGATGTTACATTGACCGTGACGAGCGTGATCAACGGCTCATCGGCAACAGATACACAACAGATCGTCGTCTTGTACGGGTTCATGCAGGCATGTGCCTATGTCGCCGACAGTGGTGCGGGGTTGACTATTGACAAGGACAGCAGCATTTCCTGTTTGCTTTGGTCGGAAGGCAAGGCGACTATCAAGAAAGATACTTTTGTAGCCGGTTCGGTCTATGCTTTGGGTGATGATGTGAAGGTCGAAGATTCGGCCGAAATTCTAGGTGACATTATCACCGCCGGCAAGGTCACAGTTGAAAAAGACGCGATTGTAAACGGCAACATCATCGCCGGCGACGATGTTGAAATCAAGGAAGGTGCCTACGTGGCCGGCGACATAACTGCGAGCGGCGCAGTCGAAGTCAAGAACGGTGCAACCGTCGACGGTACAGTGACAGAGTATGCCGCCCAGCCGATCTTGCCTGTGACAAGTTCGTTGAACCTGGCGCTCAGTGCGGGTGGTCCCCAAGTCGATGTCAAGAAGAACGAGGTCGAGAGTTTGGCTCCCGGCAGTTTCGGCAAATTGCACGTACACAAAGACAGCACGCTCAATTTGAGCAGCGGACATTACCAGTTCGACGAATGGCAAGTCGATAAAGATGTGACCATTGTCTTTGATGTGACCAATGGCCCGATCATCGTCGATGTGGTCGGCAAAATCGAATTCGACAAGCACGTGGTGATGTCCGTTGTCGGCGGCGGTGCGGATCAACTTTTGTTCCGCAGTACGGGTGACAAGCTCCAGGTCGATAAAGACAATTTATTGATCGGAACTTATCTCGTGCTTTCGGCCGATGCGACGCTGAAGAAGAACACGCAGCTCGACGGCGCCATTTTCGCTCACGCACTCAAGGTGGAGGATGGTGTGCAAATCACCGATGCCCGCGCGCTTCCGATCATCTCAGCTTTGATGATCGACGGCACGTTGTCCGGCCCGTAACCATTCGCAGATGTCGCCTACGTATCAAGTCAGCTATGCTGATTGCCATCACGTCAATTGACAATCTGCTCAGAGACGATTGTGATAGATAGATTCAGCGCCTATATGCCAATTGATCGACGGCATGCCGTGGCAGCCGGCGAACCTCTGCCTGAACGCATGCATGGTGCGGCATTGTTTGCCGACATCTCAGGCTTCACACCATTGACTGAGACGTTGGCGCGCGAACTAGGCCACAAACGCGGTGCTGAAGAATTGACGATGCACCTCAACCGCGTTTATGATGCCCTGATTGCGACACTACATCGCTTTGGGGGTAGTGTGATCGGGTTCAGTGGCGACGCGATTACGTGCTGGCTCGAACAAGATGACGGCCGACGAGCCACAGCCTGTGCACTGGCGATGCAATCGGCCATGATGCAGTTCGCTGCTGTGCAAACGCGTTCCGGTACTGTCATCGCGCTGGGCATGAAAGCGGCTCTCGTCGCCGGCTCGGTGCGGCGCTTTTGCGTCGGCGATCCCGACCATGGCATCGTCGATGTGATCGCCGGAGTGACATTGGAGCGTTTGGCGGCAACTGAAGCGTGGGTTGAACGCGGTGAGGTCGTGCTCGATGCGACCACGGCGACCACGCTCGCCGATCTGCTGATTGTCTCCGAATGGCGCGGAGATGGAGCCTGTGCCATAGTCAGCGGAGTGAACGCGGATATTGCTGAGGCACGCTGGCCGCCGCTGGAGGATGTGCTTTCGGCCGAAATAACGCGAGCCTGGCTTCTACCGCCCGTTTACGAACGGCTGGCACACGGCATGGGCGATTTTCTTGCCGAATTGCGCCCTGCTGTTGCGCTGTTCCTCAAATTCACCGGCATCGACTATGAACACGATGCCGATTCTCCGCAAAAACTCGACCGATTCATCAGGCAAGTGCAGCAAGTTCTGACAGACTACGACGGCAGTTTGATCCAACTTACCGTCGGCGACAAAGGCAGCTATCTGTATGCCGTGTTTGGTGCGCCCATTGCACACGAAGATGATGCTGAACGCGCTTGCTCGGCAGCCCTGACACTCGATGCGCTTGCAGCCGGACTCGACTATCTGACTGAGGTGCAGATCGGCATCGCATTCGGCCGAATGCGGACAGGCGCTTACGGGAGCACAACCCGACGCACCTACGGCGTATTAGGTGACGCGACCAATCTGGCCGCCAGGTTAATGACAGTTGCACAACCCGGTCAGATTCTGGTCAGCGATACAATTGTCTCGCAGACCAAAGACGCGTTTGCATGGGAGCAGCTTGCTCCGATGACTGTTAAAGGCAAGAGTCAGCCTATCGACGTATCCTGCCTGCTCGGCGTCAAAACTCAGACGCAAGCCAGCCTCCACGAATCGCTCTATAAGCTGCCCATGGTAGGGCGCGCAGAAGAGTTGGCGCAAGCAAAGCGCATCGTGGCCGCAGCCGTCGCCGGACGCGGACAGATCGTGGGCATTTCGGCCGAAGCGGGCATGGGCAAATCACGTCTCGCTGCGGAGATCGTGCGCATTGCGCGTGCAGCAGGATTAGAGGTATTTGGTGGCGAATGCCAATCGTACGGTTTCAACAGCAGCTATCTGGTCTGGCGCGACGTATGGTGGCATTTGCTGGGTCTTGAAGCAGGATCATCGAAAGAAGCAATAGTCGGCCATTTGCAGGCATTGCTGGTAAGCATTGATCCTGTGTTGGCTGGCAGGTTGCCCTTACTGGGCGCGCTGTTGCACGTCGCCATTGAAGAAAACCACCTGACGCGCTCATTGAGCCCCAAAGTACGAAAAACAGCGCTTGAATCACTGTGTGTAGCGCTGCTGCAGGCCCTCGCGCCGGAGCGTGCGCTGGTTATTGTGCTTGAGGATACGCATTGGATTGATCCGCTATCGGCCGATTTGCTGGTGGAAATCGGACGCGCCGTTGCCGATTTGCCTATTTTACTGCTCACAATGTATCGTCCGCCCCAACCGGTCGCTGCAATCGACGTAATGCCCCATTTCTCAGAAATTCAGTTGCGCGAATTTTCTACTGAAGAAGCTGCCCAACTAATCGACATCAAATTGGGCGGCTATTTCGACACTACTACGACCGGGCCTACAACATTTGTTCAACGCGTTACTGAACAGGCGTCGGGCAACCCATTCTATATCGAAGAATTGCTCAATTTCCTACAGGACATGCGTATTGATCCGCATGACGAAGCGGCTCTGGCAAAGGTCGATCTGCCGCCCACCTTGTATAGTCTCGTGTTGAGCCGTGTCGATCGACTCAGTGAAGACGAACAGATCGTGCTAAAGGTTGCCAGTGTTATCGGCCGAATGTTTCAGGCATCAATGTTATGGGGTGTTCATCCAGATGCGGGTGACTTCGACCAATTGTTGCGACGCTTGGACGCACTGCGCACGCTTGATTTGACCCAACTCGACGCACCCGAACCAGATTTCGTCTATCTCTTCAAGCATGTCGTCACGCAGCAAGTTGCCTACGAGAGCTTACTCTATGCAACCCGTTCGCGTCTGCACCGCGCCATTGGTGACTATATCGAACGCACACATGCCGACGCCCTCGACCAGTTTGTCGACTTGCTCGCCCATCATTACGGTCACTCAGATGACGAAGCGAAGCAACGTTTGTACTTCGTCAAAGCAGGTAACGCAGCACAAGCAGCATATGCCAATCTCGCAGCAATCAATTATTACGAAAGAGCGCTGCCATTGCTCGACGGGCGAGAAGCGATTGATGTACGTCTGCAATTGGGCGCGATCCTCGAATTGACAGGTGATCGTGATGGTGCAGGTGAATTGTATGAGACCGCACTCACGGCGAGCGTAGCGAATGGCGATCGCGATGCGGAGGCGTGGTGCCGGACATCGATCGGCGAATTGATGCGCAAGCGCAGCCAATACGACGAAGCAGCCGAGTGGTTGGCGCAAGCACGCGACACATTTTTGGCTATCGACAATCAGGTCGGCGTTGGGCGTGTGATGCATATCGGCGGCACTTTGGCCGCACAGCAAGGCGATTTTGAAACGGCCAAACGACGCTATGTCGAGAGCATGGAAATTCGTCATGCGCTCGGTGATCGGGAAAACGAAGCAAATGTTCTCAATAACCTAGGCATTGTCGCCCGGTGGCAAAATGATCTGGATGCAGCACGTACCTATCAGGAGGCCAGTCTAGCCATTCATGAGGAGATGGGCAATCGTTGGTCGATTGGTGCCCAGCTCAACAATCTGGCACTCCTCGCCATTGACGACAAAAAATACGATTACGCTCGTCGCCAATTGGAGCGCGCATTGCTGATCTGGCGCGAAATTGGCGAGCGCTGGGCAACAGCTAATACGATTCACAATCTGGCCAATGTATCGCGCGACGAAGGTGACCTGGCCGGAGCGCTGGCGACCTATGCAGACGCTGCCAGGCGCTGGATGGAACTCGATGATCGCTGGGGTCTGGCGTACTGGTTGGAGGATGTGGCGTTGCTGTGGGTGGCAGACGGCGACTTTGAGCGGGCGGTTAAACTGGTTGCCGTCGCTGATCGCTTGCACGAGGAGATTGGATCGCCGCGTCCGCCGAAGTATGCGGCGAAGATTGATACAGCACTTAAGCCGGCGGCAACTGCTTTTTCGGCCGATAATCAAACTGCCCTGATCGCTGCCGGCCGTTCCTTGTCGCTGCAAGATGCCGTCGCGCTTGCTTTACAGTGAGACAATCACATGAATCCCGATTTTGACGGTGCAAAGGTGTGGGCAATCGGCCGAATGCAGACAGACCTACCCCCTACCCTCTTCTACCACAATGTGCAGCATACGCAGAGCTACGTGATGGTTGCGGCACTCTGTCTGGCCCAACTCAGCAACATGAACGAGACGGACACGCATTTGTTGGAGGTGGCGGCTGCGTTCCACGACATCGGGTTCATCGAGAGTTTGGCCAATCACGAAGCGCATGGTGTTCAAATTGCGCATTCAATTTTACCCCGCTACGATTTTGATAGTGAGCAAATCAAGCAAATATGTGGCGCAATCTGGGCGACAAAGCTGCCGCAAACGCCAAGAAATCAGTTCGAATCGTTGCTCGCAGATGCTGACCTGAGCGTATTGGGCAGCGTAAATTTCTGGCCGCTGAACAATGCGTTGCGGCGGGAATTTGAAGCGACAGTTCGGCCGATTTCTGACTACGAATGGTACACACGTCAACTCCAGTTTCTACAATCTCAACGTTATTTTAGTGATGCAGCGCAGCATTTGTATGCAGTGAGAAAGCAGCAGCATATTGTTGAAATGCGCCATAAACTCGAGCGGCTTTCGCCGGCATTGTCGAGTTGCGGGACATACTGACGGGAAGACAGCATGAGGGTTCAGAATCCGAGTTTGTTAAACGGCGAACTGCGACCAGATTCCAAGCCGTTTCTGCCTAGCAGTACAAAAGTCAACATTATGTATGGATTGGGCAGTGGGTGAAAAAACGTTATCCGCTCAACACACCTTGTTGAATCGCCACGGATACGGCCGCGGCACGGGAATCGACGCCAAGCTTATTGTAGAGGTTAGTCAGATGGGCTTTGATTGTGCGCTCGGTCATACCCAATTGTAAAAACAGGTATCGTAAATCGCATCGAGACGACACTCGTCAAATAGCAATGTGAGCCCGGCTAATTATGAAGAGGCCTATGCGGTTGTACCCGCTTAGATTACGTGTCCATTAAAGCTGGATGGGATCATACCGGCCTTTGTTCTGCTGGTGAAGCTCCTTGATCAAAGCCAGTAGCTTCTGGTTCGCCATCTTCCGCTTGCTTGGTTCTCGCTTGCGCCAAGCATAGTAGCCGCTGCGCGAGACGTCCAAGACCCGACACATCAGCTCAACCGGATACCTGTCCCGATGGGTGTCGACAAACTCAAATCTCATCGCTTTGGTTGCGTGAAGATGGCGACGGCTTTTTTTAACACCTCATTCTCCAACTGCGCGTCACGCAGCTGCTTTTTCAGCTGGGCGACTTCTTCATCCCGCTCCTTGCGCACTCCCTTGCCTGGAAACGCCTGTTGCGGATCTTGACCATACTCGGAACGCCACCTGTTGAGGCTGCTAGGGCTGATTCCGACGCTGGCGGCAAAATCATCTGGTTTCTTGTCCGTCTGATATGACAGCCGGACGGTTTCGATCTTGGACTCTCTGCTGTACTGCTTTCCCATTTGTTCCTCCGTTGTGAACGCTCTATCGTATCTCTTTGTCCACCAAAGCGGGAGAATCCCACACTTCTTGGTATCAGAGTAAGACTCAACTACAATCTTTACATGGGCATTCGTACGGTCGACCAACTTCGCCAGCGCAATCGTGAGCTGAGCCTGCTCAATACAGTTGCTCAGGCGCTGAACGGCACGCTTGAAATTAAAGAGGCGCTTCAGGTTGTTTTGGCCCAGGCAGCGGAACTATTTGGCCTGGAAACGGGTTGGGTCTGGCTGCTGCGGGAAGACCTGGATCATGCCGGTTCGGCCGAAAGCTATCTAGCCGCTTCCCAAAACCTGCCACCCGGACTAGCCAATCATCCGGCGCGCATGGAAGGCAGTTGCTACTGCCTCTCGACATATCGCAAAGGTGACTTGAAGGGAGCTGCCAATGTCAACGTGGTCCAATGCAGCCGTTTGGAGGATTTGGTCGATGGCACAAACGGCCTAGCCTACCATGCCAGCATACCCATCAATGCCCATGGAAAGAAGCTGGGCATTCTAAATTTGGCAAGCACCGACTGGCGCGAGCTTTCGGCCGAAGACCTGCGTTTGTTCTACACCATCGGCGACATGTTGGGCATCGCAATCGAACGCAATCGGCTGGTGCAGCAGAGTCGTCATCTTGGGGTGCTTCAAGAACGCAACCGCCTGGCACGTGAGATTCACGATACGTTGGCACAAGGATTAACCGGAGTCGCCTTGCAGTTGGAATCGGCCGAAACACTGTTCGAACTGAAAGCTAACCCAAGCCGCATCCTGCAAACAATACGCAAGGCACTAAATCTGACACGTCACAATCTAGATGAAGCCCGCCGCTCAGTACTGGACTTGCGTGCGGCGCCCCTCGAAAGTCGCAGCTTGCCGCAAGCCCTGCGCGATCTCTGTAACAGCCTGCCCATTGACGTGATACTGAACATGATTGGCGAGAATCGGCCGTTGTCACCCCGTCTCGAGATCGGTCTGTATCGCATTGCACAGGAAGCGTTGAACAATGCGGTTCAACATGCGCAAGCCGACCACGTGTCATTAACCCTGACCCATACGCCGAGCGAAATCACGCTGCTTATTGCAGACGATGGCCTGGGGTTCGATGTCAGCGACATACCGACTCAGCGCTTTGGCCTAGTCGGTCTTAACGAGAGGGTTCGCTTGCTGGGCGGCAACCTGCAAATCAGCAGCACACTTGGAGAGGGCACAAACTTGCAGGTCACTATTCCGCTTGAACAGGAGCAACCATGGCGATTCGAATCCTGATTGTCGATGACCACCCGGTGGTGCGCGACGGCCTTGTAGCGATTCTCAGCACGCAGACCGACTTCGATATCGTTGGCGAAGCCGGAAGCGGTAGCGAAGCGATACGTCTTGCTGGTGAGCTCGATCCTGATATTGTTCTGCTCGATCTTGAAATGCCGGGCCTCGATGGCGTCGCTGCCCTGCAACAGATGCGAGTCACTCATCCAGGTCGTCGTGTCATCGTCTTCACCGCCTTTGACAGCGATGAACGCATTGTCGAAGCGTTGCGTGCCGGTGCACAAGGCTATTTGCTCAAGGGTGTTCCGCGTCAGGAACTCTTTGACGCCATTCGTGTGGTGCATGGCGGTGAATCGTTACTACAACCCATCGTAGCGTCCAAATTACTGCACCACATCACGCAACCACCGCCCCCTACCCTCGACGCGCTCACGCCGCGTGAGCAAGAGGTGCTCAACTTGCTCGCAACGGGGCTCCAAAACAAGGAAATCTCGCTGCAGTTGAACATTAGTGAGCGCACCGTCAAGGTCCATGTCAGCTCGCTTCTGAGCAAATTGGGTGCGGGCAACCGCACAGAAGCCGTGGCGATTGCTGCACAGCACAATTTAGTCGAGCTCTAGCAGTCTGTCGGAGAAGTCAGGACACAGATGAACGCAGATAAACGCTGCTCTGTAGTGATGTTAAACTCAGAAATGCCCCAAGATCTGCGCCCCATCATTCTTTTTCCGACAAGCTGCTAGACGTCGTCTACCTTCTGATACTGTACCAAAGGACAGGTGCTTACCTGTCCTTTTTTGTTGCCTGCATCCTGACCGAATACCGGATTTCGGCCGAAGCCACTCCGCTTACAATTCATATCAACATAGACACAGAACGGTTGTTAGTCCGTAATCGCAAATCGGTCATCCGACTGCGGTTCACGGATGACTAATTACGTCATCAAATGGAGAATATCATGACACAGCATATACAAACGGCTCTCATCACTGGTGCCTCACGTGGGCTGGGCCTTGCCCTAGCTCAAGCGCTGGCACATCATGGCTGGCGGCTGATCATCACCGCACGTGGAACTGATGAGCTGGCGCGGATTCAACAATCATTGAGTCGGACGACCACAGTCGTGGCAGTAGCCGGTGATGTTGGCGATCCACGTCACCTGCAGACGCTTGGAATCGTTGCCCGTGACCTCGGCGGTTTGGACGCCGTCGTGAACAACGCCGGCATCCTGGGCCCTAGTCCGCAGCCGACCTTGCTCAACTATCCGCTCGGCGTTCTACACGACGTCTTTCACATCAACACGATTGCACCGCTCGGCGTGTTGCAGGCAGTCCATGCGCAATTGAAGCCAAATCCGATTGTCATCAATATCAGCAGCGATGCGGGTGTGGAAGCATACCCCGGTTGGGGTGGCTACGGAGCCAGCAAGGCAGCACTCGAACAGCTATCGGCAGTTCTGTCGAGCGAGAACCCTGATTGGCGCGTCTATTGGGTCGACCCCGGCGACATGCGCACGCAAATGCATCAAGAAGCATTCCCAAACGAAGATATCAGCGACCGCGAACTACCCGAGTCCAGCGTGCCCGGACTGCTGACGCTACTGAGTGGTCATCTTCCAAGCGGGCGCTACCGAGCCAGAGCATTAGCTGAACCGGCAGTTGCCTGAACTGAATTCGCAGGGCGGGTTGAATGGCGTTTTACAAATTAATCTGTTAAGAGATTGTTACTCTGATCCACGAAGTCACGCGAAGAACACGAAGGGGTTTACTTCGTGGTGCTTCGTAGCTCTTTTGGATGATTACCGGTTCACTTTCGTAACTTTCATATAATCCGCCTCGCCTACCGGATTAACAATCCGATTTACACAGGATACATTGTTATGCAGACTGTTATGCAAGCTGCCGGAAGCAGTTCAATTCCATCCCTTGACTTTGCGCTGCCAAATGAACTGGAAGCGCATGCACCGCCCGAGGCACGCGGTCTAGCCCGCCATGCGGTGCGCCTTCTGGTCTCGCACTACCAGTCAGACAGGCTTATGCACAGCGCATTCGGCAGCTTGCCACGCTTTCTTGGGCCAGGCGATGTGTTGGTCATTAATACCAGCGGCACGCTGCCGGCAGCATTGATCGGTCAGCGCGACAACGGCGAGCAGGTGCATGTGCACGTATCGACAATCGTGACAAATGAGATTGCACCATTGGCAGTCGTTGAACTGCGTCGGCTCACGTCTGCTGGATCGCAACCACTGTACGACGCCGTAGCTGGAGAGGCCGTTCGACTGGCCACCGGGCATCACGTGACCCTATTAGCACCGTCCGGGAACAAAACTGCGCGTGGAGACGGGAAGGTCAGACTCTGGCTCGCTCAGTTTGACATTCACCAACCGCTCCCCGCCTACCTGGCGCAACATGGCTTTCCGATTCGTTACAGTTACGTGGAACAGGCATGGCCGATTGAGGCGTATCAGACCGTCTATGCCACAGAAGCAGGGAGTGCTGAAATGCCGAGTGCGGGACGTGCGTTTTCGGCCGAATTGATCACCAAACTCGTCGCGGCAGGCGTTGAGATCGTGCCGCTGCTGCTGCACACCGGCGTGGCAAGCCTGGAAGACCATGAAGCACCTTACGCTGAACCGTACCGCGTTTCGGCCGATAGTGCCGCACGTATCAACAGCGCCCGCGCACGCGGCAAGCGCATCATCGCGGTTGGCACTACCTCGGTGCGTGCCCTTGAGACCGTGGCCGACGAAAACGGGTATATTTATGCCGGCAAGGGTTGGACAGAGCTGGTCATCACACCGGAGCGCGGCTTGCGGGTTGTCGATGGACTGCTCACGGGCTTTCACGAGCCGCGTGCGACCCACCTGGCTATGTTGCAGGCCTTGACTGGCGTTGAGCATCTCAAACTCACTTACGCTAGCGCACTGCACGAGCGTTACTTGTGGCACGAGTTTGGCGATCTACATCTGATCTTGCCATGATGTTGAGCGTGCACATTTGCAGCTGAGGCAAACGCTTTACTTTCCCGTGCAGTAGGAGCGATAGGGACATATGATGGTGATACTTGCGACTCAAAACGGTGTTATCCTGGCCGATACAGATGGGAGAGGTTTGTCGAGCAGCACGCTGTTGCACGCAGGACACGACGTGACCTCTGTAATTGCGCGGGAGGGCGTGATTCTGGCTGGCACAACTGATGGCGTGTGGCGCTCAGACGATTTCGGCCGAACCTGGGAGCAAGCATCGAGCGGACTCACAAACCGACACATCCGCTGGCTCGCCTATCATCCCGATATCTCAGATCTGGAGTTTGCCGGCACGGAGCCCGCCGCCTTGTATGTGTCGCAAGACGGTGGCGACCGATGGCAGGAACGGCCCAAACTCGCCCTGCTGCGCGACAAGCATGGCTGGTGGCTTCCCTACTCGCCTGAAGCCGGCTGTGTGCGCGGCTTTGCCTTCCATGGCCAACGCGCATATGCGGCTGTGGAAGTAGGCGGTCTGCTACGGTCTGATGACAACGGCGCATCATGGCGACTGGCTGCCGGCAGCGATGGCCGCCCCATGTTTGCACGTCCACAGCCGGGCTTACTCCACCCCGATGTCCACTCAATAGAGGTGCACCCGACTTCCCCCGACCATCTGCTTGCGCCGACTGGCGGGGGCTTGTACCGTTCAACAGACGGGGGCAAAATGTGGCAGTTCCTCTGGGACGGTTATGTGCGGACTGCTTGGTGGGATAAAGATGATCCGGCGCATTTTTTGATTGGTTCGGCCGAAAACGCATCCGGTCGCAACGGCAACGTGCTTGAAACCAAAGACGGTGGCCAGACTTGGCAGACCGCAGCGAATGGCCTGGTAACACCCTGGCGACGCCGCATGATTGAACGCTTTGCCCATAGCGACGACCATGTTTTTGCCGTCACTTCTGATGGTCAATTTTGGCAAGTCATACCCGACGATTGGCGGTGGACACAGCCACTGCCGTCAGTGAGTGGCGTTCGTGCAGTGACAACAATGCAATGAAACACTCTAGATCGTGAGGGCAAAGCATCTCACCCAAGAGTGCAGTAAATCCACCACCGGCTAATTCGCCTGGTTTTTTCTGGTCTCCTACGTGAGGGCTGACATCCCACCGGTTGCGGTGTGAGCCGCTGCCGCTGATTCATTGATGGCGATTTCTGCATCGGCCGAAATGTCCAGATCGTGTACTGTACCTTTATACGTATCGACCAGACCCCGCAATGCTGCTGTATTGCCCGATTCAATCTGAACGAGCAATGCCGAGCTGTTGTTAGCCATTCCTTCACCAACAGCCTTTACCTTATCAACACTGACACCATAGTCAGTCTTCTTGGCCAGCAAAGCACCTGCTACGCCACCGACGAGTAAGCCGCCGATTGGGCCACCGAACATAAAACCGACGACAAAACCCAGTACGCCCCCTTTGGCTGCGCCACCTGCTGTCGTGGTTTCTTCTGTTTCGTGTACTTTAACTTTGCCTTTTTCATCTTTTACGATGACGACAACATCTTTCGTCACAACAAGCTGCTCTTGTTCGAGATGCTTGAGCGACTTATACGCCTTGTTGGCCGAATCCCTATCCTCAAATGTTACAATGGCAACTGTACTACTCATGTTCATTTCTCCTGTAGTGAACGCTAACTACGTTCAGTAGATAGATTTGACCGACTCTCGAATGATCAATTCGGCCGACATGGTTGGCAGCGAAAATGGCTTATCATCCAGTTGGTTTAAGATCGCCTCCGCTGCGATTGAGCCCATCTCTTCTGCCGGCTGTCGTATGGTTGTCAGTGGCGGGATCATATAGGCTGAATGCGGTTGGTCATCAAATCCGATCAACGCTATATCGTCCGGCACACGAATGCCACGCCGATACAGTCCCAGTCGTACACCTGATGCCATCTGGTCGTTGGCGACAAACAGAGCGCTGAATGGTCGCCCGCGCGACAGCAACGTTTCAATTGCCAGAAGGCCAGACTGTGTTCTGAAGTTGCCCTCTACGATCAAATCCGGATCGGGTTCCAAACCGACGTCGAGTAGCGCGTCCCGATACCCGGCGAAGCGGTCTGCAGCATCGCGCAAAACTCTCGATTCTGACAACACGCCCGTGATGTGTGCGATTTGGTGGTGACCGCGATCGAGTAGATATTTGGTGGCCCGATAGCCGGCATCATAATTGTCCACAGTGAGGCAGAATTTCTCAAATCCTTCCACGATGCGGGATATGATCACGATTGGCATCTTCTGTGCGAGTTGTTTTAATAAATCGGCCGATTGCTGCGGACCCACCAAGATCAGCCCATCAACGCGCCTATCAAGTAATGTCTGTAATGCCCGTTCTTCAATATCCAATCGCCAACGACCATCTGCGAACAGCGGCGCGTAATTGCTGTTATCCAGCCCTGCAATAATGCCGCGTAGTATGCCATCATAGAAAGCACTGCCGAAATTTTGTGTCAGCACCCCGACCGACATGGATTGTCCACTGGCAAGACCCTGCGCAAACAGATTCGGCCGATAATCCAATGCCGCGGCTGCATCCATCACTGCTTGACGCTTACTTTCTTTGACGCCGGCGCTATCGTTAAATACGCGCGAGACGGTGCTAATGGAAACCCCTGCCCGTTCGGCAATATGCTGGATAGTGACGTGTTTTTGCTGGGTTGTCATGGTTTTACCCGTATTCAAATCAGCTACGCAAGTCTCGCAAAGGCATTGCACAAAAGTTTGGACTCGTGACCAGTCGAGTCACCTGTAGTATAAAGTCTGATTTATTTCTCGTCACATAGCAGGAAACTGATTTTGTACCGGGTAGCTAATTCCAGATTAGGTTTCCAGGAAGCAATTAAAATCCGTTTCCGAAAGCTTTACGAGTATCCTGATAAATAGATTACCATAGAAAGCGTTTTCAATCAACCGTCAAAACATATTTTGCTGCCCCATTTCGCCCTAGATTGTTTCCAATTCCTCAGCTAAGATGAGGCGATTCAGCATGTTTTTGATTGACATGCGGTAAATCTGATGTTATACTTATGAAAACGCTTTCAATTCAGCTTAAAAGTACTCAGGATACGAATGAAAGCGTCTTCGTAACCACATCTTGGACGTTCTGGTAATTACAGTTCAAATGGGAGGTGCTGATTACATCAACTATATCCACCACAAACCAATTCCAAAATGAAAACTCATTATGCAATGACACAATCTCAACGGAGGAGATTAAGATGAAGAAATCGAGTTTATTTCTTGTAAGTTTGTTTGTAATTCTGGCTATGCTATTAGTAGCCTGCGGTAGTAGTACTGAAGAATCGGCCGAAGAACCCGCTTCGACAACCGCTGAAGAGGCGGCTCCAGCCGACGATGAAGCAATGGCTGAAGATGAAGCAATGGCCGACGATGAAGCAATGGCTGAAGACGATTCAGATTCGGCCACAGAGCCGAGTGGCAATGGTGAACGTACAGAAGTACGCTGGTACGTTGGTCTCGGTGCAGGTTCAGATGAGCCAATGTTCGCGCCACAAGAACAGGTAGTAGCTGATTACAACGCCAGTCAAGATGAAATCGAGTTAGTACTCGAGATCGTCGATGCCGATCAAGCGTTTGCCACCCTCGCCACACAAATTGCAGCCGGTAATGCACCAGACATCGTCGGCCCAGTCGGCATCCGTGGTCGCGACTTCTTCCGCGGCGCATGGGTCGATCTGCAACCATACATCGATGCTGAAGGGTATGATCTTTCTGACTTTGATCCTGCGCTTGTCGAATTCTACGTCGACAAAGCTGAAGGACAACTTGGTTTGCCGTTTGCCATTTTCCCGTCATTCCTTTCCATCAATTACGAACTGTTTGATGAAGGTGGTATCCCCTACCCGCCACAAGAGTACGGCGCACCCTATGTCAACGTCGACGGCGAAGAAGTTCCCTGGGATATCGACGCCATGCGTGAAGTTGCCTTGTTACTGACGGTTGATGCTAATGGCAATGACGCGACAAGCCCTGACTTTGACCCTGACAATATCGTCCAGTTTGGATACTACGAGCAGTGGACTGACTTCCGTGGTGCTGCCACCCTGTTTGGTCCCGGCTCGCTGGTTGACGAAAACGGTGATGCGCAGGTTCCCGATCATTGGCGTGATGCTGCCGAGTGGTTCTACGATGGCATGTGGAACGAAGTCTTCTACCCCAATGGAATTTACGATGCCAGTGACGTCATTGCCGGTAACGGTTTTGAGTCGGGCAATGTCGCTATGGCACACACCCACCTCTGGTACTATGGTTGCTGCGTTGGTAACATCGACTTTGACTATGGTCTGGCTGCCGTGCCGGCCAACGAGTATACCGGTGAGCCGACAGCCAAGATGCATGCTGATACATTTGGCATATTGAAGGGTGGTGACAACCCTGATGCAGCGTGGGAAGTTCTCAAATACTTCCTGGGTGAAAACGCAGAGACAATGACACAGATGTATGGTGGTATGCCTGCTCGTTTGAGCTTGCAGGATGCTTACTTCGATACGTTCCAGACAACTGTACCAAATGGTGAGAATCTCAATTGGCAGGTCGTTGTCGACTCGATGGCGTACGCTGATAATCCCAATCATGAGGCATACATGCCCAGCCCGCAAGAAGCCAATGAAGCCTACAACGCGTTCTGGTCGTTGCTGGGTCAGGAACCCGATCGTGATGTTCAAGCTGACATCGATAAGTTGGTAGTTGACTTGCAAGCCATCTACGACGCTGCCGGCAACGAATAAATCTGATTGAATTCGGTCCGATTCTAGTGAGAAAAGGCGTTCCACATACCCATTGTGGAACGCCAATCTTTTGATTGGACGGACTGCTTTCACAATACAAGCAAGCGATTTCTCCGGTAAGCGCAACGGCATAACAAGCTACTTCGTAAACTGGAAAGGGAGGTATGATGGCAACTATCACTTCTGATGCAACTTCTCAAGTTTCCGAACCAAAGAAACATAAGCGGGGTCGAATTGAACGGGATCAGATCAAATGGGGCCTGTTCTTTATCAGTCCCTGGATAATTGGGATCATCGTCTTTTACCTGATCCCATTTGTCGCTTCATTTGGTTTTTCACTGTTTCGATTTAATCTGGCCAATCCCGACGCAACTGAATTTATTGGGTTAGAAAACTGGCAACGTGCGCTATTCGAAGATCCGAATACCTACCAATCCTTTGGCGTAACGTTTTTGTTTGCTTTCATATCGCTACCCATTGGATTGGGTTTTGCGATCTTGTTAGCTCTTTTGATGAATACGAAGGCTGTGCGCGGCAAAGCGCTGTTCCGCACCATGTTTTTCATGCCGACGATGATTCCGTTGGTGGCGGCCGTGCTGATTTGGACAGGTGTACTCAACGAGCAGACCGGTTGGTTCAATCTGCTCCTGGAGAATATTTTTGGTATTCAGGCAACGGGTCCCAGCGGCATTCGCTGGCTGGCTAATCCCAATCTGATCTACTTGACGCTGACGTTTATTGGCTTATGGGCCGTTGGTAACACGATGATGATTACGTTGGCTGGTTTGCAGAGCATTCCGACTGAGATGTATGAGGCGGCCGAAATTGACGGTGCTGGATGGACGCGACAGCTGATCAGTATTACGATCCCGATGCTCTCTCCTGTGCTGTTCTACAATCTCGTTCTAGGTACGATTGGCCTAATGCAATATTTCCTCGTGCCTTTCGTGCTCAATGGCGGAAGTGGATTCCCCGATGGAAGAACGAACTTTGTCGGGATCTATTTCTTCAATCAGGCTTTTCGCTTTTTCAACATGGGCTATGGTGCAGTGATCGCCTGGTTGATCTTCATCGTATCCCTTGTCCTAACCATTGTCTTGTTTGGTAGCGCTCGGTATTGGGTCTACTACGCAGGTGAGGAGTAATGTCATGGCTACTGCAACAATGACGCCACAGCCATCACCACCACGCATTTCGGCGAAGAACCGCAAACGCATCAATATTGTCCTGCTGACAACGCTCACCGCTGTCATTTTGGCGATTTTCCTGATGCCATTAGCCTATGGTGTAATGACATCTCTTAAGACTGAGGCGCAAATATCATCGATTGGTGCGCCCTGGTATCCGGCATCACCGGTTGTTTATGAATACGAAGGCCGTGAGTATGACGTCTACGAAGTGCCTGTTGATGGAAACACTTACGAATGGGCATTGGTCAACAAGGGGCGTGAAGCCAGCGAGTTTATCGATCCCGCCGATCCCAGTGCCGGGTTAATCCCCTGGGAGGGACGTTGGCGTACCCTTGAGCAGGCATGGCAATTTGATCCAGTCTGGCAGAATTTCGTCGATGCCTGGAACACGATCAATTTTCCGCTACTGTTGCGCAATACGGTATTCTATGCTGTAGTCAGCACGATTGGCGCTGTGAGCTCGGCGGCGTTGGTTGCCTATGGCTTTGCGCGCTACGATTTCCCTCATAAGAGTGTTTTGTTCCTGGTCGTGATGGCGACGATTATCTTGCCACCGATGGTGACGCTTGTTCCAACGTATACATTTTTCAATCGAATCGGTTGGGTCGGTAGTTGGTGGCCGTTAATTGTCCCGCAATTTTTTGCCAACGGCTACAATATCTTCTTGTTGCGCCAGTTTTTCCTCGGCATTCCGCGAGCGCTAGACGAGGCGGCCATGATCGATGGCGCTGGCCACTTCCGGATTTTCTGGTCGATTATTCTGCCGCAAGCCAGACCGGCGCTATTGGCCGTTACGCTTTTCCACTTCTTCTTTGCCTGGAATGATTTCTTCGGGCCGCTAATTTATCTCGCCGGTAATCCGGATTTGTATCCGATTACGGTGGGTCTAAATGGCTTTCAGGGATTGTATGAGGGTCAGGACAATCTGATTCAGGCTGCTTCGTTGACAGCGTCGATCATTCCACTGATTGTGTTCTTCTTTGCACAGAGGGCATTCATTCAAGGTGTCGTTATCACCGGTGTGGAGAAATAGTTGGCGATCACAGCGGAACAAGTATCTATTGCAAAGCGTGTCGGCGTGTTGCTGAATTGCTGGCATGTATGAATTCGGCCGAAAAATATAGTCCGATGGCATAGGTTGCAACGCATAGCATCACACCCGATGCTGTGCGTACCTATGATTTTGGCTCTGTATTCGGTGGCCTTTATTCTGCTGTCCGATCATCCACTGAATGGTCCGGTTAAGTAATCAATCAGTCGCCGACCTCATCGAACCGGTCGAACTTCAGCAGCGGCACCAACGCGTGCAAAAGCCGACGGCATCGATAAGCGCTTGCTTCAGTTTCGGGGTTCCGGTTAGCGAACAGAACCCCGAATTGTCTCTCACGCCTTCTGCTTCGACCAAAACATGTTGTTGAGGCAGAGAAACTGAGTTTTCTGCTAAAATTTGGTTTCTGAACTAGCTCAAGTCAATGATCAGACTACTAAATATACAGGTTATTGCGCCAATGTGTCCAGAACGATGGCAGGGTGTTGATGCTCGCGTCTTCAAGCCACATTCACCAAAGATTCAATGAAAAGGAACAGAACCTGATGAATGAGCCACAATTTGAAAGCCTGGTGGGTCAAACCAAAATTAAAGATATGCAACGGCCAACAACGGGAAGCTTTGTGCAACTGCTGGGCGAAACGTATTATCGCATCTCCCACAGCGACCAGATACCGTCATTTTTCATGAGCGTGGTCGGCGGTGCTGACCACTGGCTGTTTATCACCAGTGACGGTGGTCTAACTGCCGGGCGCGTGAACCCGGATTCCGCGCTTTTTCCTTATCAGACAGAAGACAAGCTCGACGCACAACGCGAATCCACTGGCAGCAAAACCATTATTCACGCGTTGCGCAATGATCTTAGCCAACTTTGGGAGCCGTTTTCAGACCGGTATGCAGGCATCTACGATGTAGAGCGCAATCTCTACAAAAACATTTACGGTGACAAGCTCGTTTTCGAAGCAATTAACCATGATTTAGGGCTGACATTGCGCCAGGCGTGGCGCACCAGTAAACGCTTTGGCTTTGTCAGAACAGTCTGGTTACAAAATGATGGTGATACCCCTTGCCGGATTGATTTGCTGGACGGCCTGCAAAATGTGCTGCCGTACGGTGTATTGTCCGCAACTCAACGGGTCAGCAGCAATTTGCTGAATGCATACAAGCGCAATGAGTTGGAACCCAATTCAGGTTTGGGTATTTTCACCCTCAGTGCAACGCTGACCGACCAGGCCGAGCCGAGCGAGTCGCTCCAGACAACGGTGGTTTGGCAAGTGGGACTAGACGTGAACACGTATCTCCTCAGCACCCGACAAATCGATGCATTTCGCACCGGTCGTGTGCTTACAACAGAGCATGACATCTGCGGCAAAGCCGGAGCCTATCTTGTGACAGCGCGCTTTGATCTGACGTCGGGTGAACAGAAAGAATGGCACATCGTCGCGGACGTGAATCGGGATCGGGTCGCAATTACGCGATTACTACGCATGATGAAACGCGATCAAGCAGACATCGTAGATGAACTTGAGGTAGACATTCAGCGCAATTCGGCCGAATTGATTCGCCTCGTCGCAGCAGCAGACGGACTGCAGCAATCAGCACAGGAATCGACAATCGTCCATCATTACGCCAACGTGTTGTTCAATATCATGCGTGGCGGCATTTTTGCCGATGGATATCACGTTGAGCGCGATGCGCTGTTGGAATTTGTCGGCATACGCAATCGCGTCGTGCTGCAAGAACAGATCGCATGGTTCAAAAGCTTGCCTGCTACGCTGGATATCAGCGATCTATACGCGCGCGCGGCTGAAACGGGCGATCCAAACACAATGCGGCTGTGCTATGAGTTTTTGCCGCTGATCTTCAGTCGACGACACGGCGATCCCAGCCGTCCCTGGAATCATTTCTCGATCAACCTCAAAAAAGCAGATGGCTCACCCAATCTGGACTATCAAGGCAACTGGCGCGACATCTTTCAGAACTGGGAGCCTTTGGCGCTGGCCTTTCCGGCTTACATTGAAGGCATCATTGCCAAGTTCCTGAATGCGACAACGCCAGACGGTTACAATCCGTATCGCGTGACGCGTGACGGCATTGAGTGGGAGATCCCGGAGCCGGATAACCCGTGGTCAAATATCGGTTATTGGAGCGATCACCAAATAATTTACTTGCAGAAGCTGCTGGAGATTGCCGAAAAGGTGCAACCCGGCGCGCTGGCTCAGCTCTGGAATCGGCCGATTTTCGCTTATGCCAACGTCCCCTATCGACTGCGTTCCTATCAGGAAATGTTGAAAGATTGGTACAACACCATCGATTTTGACTGGGAAAGCGAGGAAGCGACCGAAGAAGCCGTGTCGCATATGGGCACGGATGGCCGGCTATTGCGCGATAGCAACGGCAACGTGGTTCACGTTACGATGGTTGAAAAATTGCTGGTACTGTTGTTGGCCAAGCTGACTAATCTTGTGCCCGATGGTGGCATCTGGATGAACACCCAGCGACCGGAGTGGAATGACGCCAACAACGCATTGGTCGGCAAAGGGCTGTCGGTCGTGACTGCGGCCTATTTACGCCGCTTCATCGCATTCTGGCAGGATCAGTTGGCGCAGCGAAGCAACATAGAGCGGTCATTTGCGATCAATTCAACGCTAGCCGCTCTCTTTAGTTCTGTCCAGGCGACCTTTGCCACGTACCAGCCACAGTTAGACAATGGCTTCACGCCAGCAGATAGACGGGCCTTCATGGATGCGTTGGGGATGGCCATTACTGACTATCGCGCAACCATCTACCCGCACGGCATCGCTGCTGGACAAATTGAACTTTCGGCCGAAGATTTACACGAGTTCCTGACACTGGCACAATCCTTCATCGACCATACGCTGCAGGCCAACCGCCGTCCCGACGGCATGGGACACACGTACAATATTTTGACCCTAAACGGACAGGGCGTGTCCATTGAGCATCTCTACCTGATGCTGGAGGGGCAGGTAGCCTATCTATCATCCGGAACCCTCTCATCAAAAGACGCATTGACATTGCTGCACAGTATGCGCCACAGCGATTTGTACCGCGCCGACCAGCATTCATACATGCTGTATCCCAACCGCAAGCTGCCAGGATTCCTCCAAAAGAACAACGTCGCCGCCGAACAGGTCGCTGATTCCGGTCTAGTCAAAGCCCTCATGGCAGCTCGTGACAGCCGTTTACTGACGTGTGATGACGCGGGCGTTTTTCACTTTAACGGCCGCTTCCGCAACGCCAAAAATGTTGCGGACGTACTCGATACGCTGGCGCAAGAACCGGCTTATGCCGACTGGGTTGCTGAGGAGCGCGACTTTATCCTCGACCTGTTTGAAAAAACATTCAATCACAATTCGTTTACCGGCCGATCAGGCACCTTTTTTGCCTACGAAGGATTGGGCAGCATCTATTGGCACATGGTTTCCAAACTGCTGCTGGCGGCGCAGGAAAGCTATCAGCAAGCCGTGGAGTCGGGCGCAGATGCGACTACGGTAGACGCATTGGCGGTAGCCTACTATGACATCCGTGCAGGGATGGGATTTAACAAAACACCCGATGTGTACGGTGCTTTCCCAACCGACCCCTACTCGCATACACCGCTGGGCGGCGGTGCCAGCCAGCCAGGCATGACGGGCCTGGTCAAGGAAGAAATCCTGACCCGCTGGGGAGAATTGGGCGTCAAGCTACACAATGGTGCGCTGTGCTTCCAGCCAACCATGCTGCGCGCAGACGAATTCTTGCAGGCGAACATGCGCTTCAACTATGTCGCCATGGACGGAAAAACCCATACCTTGATGCTGACACCGAGATCGCTGGCTTTTACCTGTTGCCAGGTTCCAATCATCTATGAACTTGCGCGCGATGCTGCGAGCGATTCCCAGATTGAGATTGTGTTTGCGTACAAAAACAGCGTCATAATTCAGGGCAACTGTCTTGACAACACGACGACCCAGCATATTTTGAATCGTACCGGGCATATCAAACAGGTACGCGTCACTGTAACTATCTAACAGAATCAATACGAAACAGAGTGTATCTTCTCAAAAATCTGGGGCAAGGCGTAGGTCGGATTGTCAATCCGACTGTGCGGAATACCATTCCGCCCTACGATTACCCGAAAATTCGGGAAGATACGAAACAGAGTGGAGAAAACTGTGTCCAACTTATATTCTAGAAAACGGTCCCTGGCAGGAATAGATATTTCAAGTCTATCGATCGATGATTTGAAAGCGCTTGTGGCCAACATCTTAGAGCAGAAAATTCACGGAATTTGTTTTAGCCCGTATATCGAGGGACAAGGTCCCGGCACACAAATCACGGAGGCTCAAATCAGGGAGCGTCTCAGCATCATTCAGCCTTATGTTGAGTGGGTGCGCACTTTTTCTTGTACAGAGGGCAATGAACTGATCCCTCGAGTTGCAACAGAGCTTGGGCTCAAAACGATGGTGGGCGTCTGGCTCGACGACAATCACGATCACAATGCATTGGAACTCAACAATGCCCTTGAGGTCGCCAGAGCGGGTTATGCCAATCTGTTGGCGGTCGGTAATGAGGTTCTGCTGCGGGATGAAATGTCGGAGGATCAACTGATTGACTACATCAACCGGGCGAAAGCGGGCGCGCCGGACGTTCCGACGGGCTATGTGGACGCCTATTTCAAATTTGTTGACTATCCGCGTGTCAGCGACGCTTGTGAGGTGATATTCGCCAACTGCTATCCGTTCTGGGAAGGCTGTCCCGCCGAGCATGCACTCGTTTATATGAAGGAAATGTACCGGCAGGCGACTATTGCAGCGAAGGGCAAGCGCGTAATTATTAGCGAGACCGGTTGGCCTAATCTCGGTTCGGCCGAATGGGGGTCTGTCCCCTCCTTTGAAAACGCAGTCCGTTATTTCGTCAACGCTTACCAATGGGCTGAAGAAGAAGGAATCGAAATATTTTACTTCTCTTCTTTTGACGAGGTCTGGAAGATAGAGCATGAAGGCGCCGTGGGTGCTTTCTGGGGGCTGTGGGACAAACACGGGAACATGAAATATGTCTAAGCTATCAGAGAAACAGGCGCGGCTCGATCAATTCCTTGGTCGAAGCCGCGACAATGCAATTTGCTATTCTGGCTACCGTGAGGGACAGGATCCCCGGCAGGGGATTTTCCCAAGCTATGCCGAAATAAAAGAAGACCTCCTGATCCTGGCGCAAAATTGGTCGTTCATCAGACTGTACGATAGTGGCCCACATGCCGACACGACGCTGAAAGTGATCCGCGATACGGGGTTAGACTTCAAGGTATTGTTGGGCGTAGATATGGGCGCTGAGGTGAGCAACCCCAATTGTCCATGGGGAGCCGAGTTCAGTGAAGAAACGCTTACCGCAAACCGACTGGCAAACAGGCATCAAATCGACCATTTGATTGCGTTAGCCAATCTCTACTCCGATATCGTTTTTGCGGTTTCAATAGGCAACGAAGCAAGTGTCGAATGGACCGACCACATGGTTCCTGTCGACAGTCTGGTTGCATATGCTCGCCGGGTCAACGAAGCCGTTTCACAGCCGGTTACGTTTTGCGAGAACTATGTGCCATGGCTATATAGACTGGCACCTCTAGCTGCTGAGCTAGATTTTATTTCGATGCATACATATCCGGTATGGGAATATCGCACGCTGGAAGATGCACTGGAATATACCAAACAAAACTTCAATGCAGTTGTACAACATTATCCCAATAAACCAGTGGTAATTACTGAGGCGGGTTGGCCAACTGCATCTAATGGACGGGGCATTGAGCCTTGGAATGCATCTGAAACATTACAAGCCCAATACTACCAGCAACTGATGGCATGGACAGAGGAAGAAGGTATTTTGACCTTCGTGTTCGAAGCTTTCGACGAACCCTGGAAAGGATCGCCTGACCCAAACGAACCCGAAAAACATTGGGGGCTTTTTACTGTAGATCGTACACCGAAACTGGTAATTCAAACGATTTTGGGGAAGGATTTATAACGCCAGTTTTTCCATTTTATCTGAGTGCGGTAAATACACTGTAACAGAAATTTTCAGAAGCCTAGCTTTTGCTATGAGTAGCGTTTGCACCAGACGAAAAAGCTAGGCTTCTTTTGTTACAGAGTAGTAAAAGGCATGTTTAAGATAGCATAAATACTTTCCGCTATAATGGGTTCCATGCCTGGAGAGCTGCTGCAAACCAAATTATATATACCACGATTACGGCCTTCTCTCGTCCCGCGCCCACATCTCATCCAAAAACTCAATCAAGGTTTGCACCTGCAACGGAAACTGACTCTGATCTCTGCTCCAGCCGGCTTTGGTAAAACAACATTGGTTAGCGAGTGGATTGATGGTGGGGGACGGCCGTTTGCCTGGGTCTCTCTAGATGAACGGGATGGCGATCTCAGCCACTTTCTCACCTACTTTGTGGCCGCTCTGCAGACGGTTGTGCCCAACATCGGGCAGCGCGTTTTGGAAATCTTGCAAGGTGCGCAGCAACCCGCCACAGACCCACTCCTCACCTCTTTGCTCAACGAAATCGCTGCTGCTTCCCAAGAATTCGCCCTGGTTTTGGATGATTACCATGTGGTGGAGTCGCAGCCAGTAGATCGGGCGCTCACCTTTCTGCTCGACCACATGCCGCCGCAGTTGCATCTGGTCATGACCACCCGCGAGGATCCTAACCTGCCGCTGGCGCGGCTCCGCGTGCGCGATCTGCTAACGGAGTTGCGGGCGGCAGATTTGCGTTTTACGGTGGCGGAATCGGCCGATTTCCTGCAGCAAGCGATGGGACTGAACCTGACAGAAGACCAAATCGCCGCGCTGGAATCCCGCACCGAAGGCTGGATTGCCGGGTTGCAAATGGCCGCCCTGGCTTTGCAAGGGCCGCTATCCATGCGTGGCCAAGACGATGTGTCCGGTTTCATCCAATCCTTCACCGGCAGCCATCGTTTTGTGCTCGACTACCTGTTGGAAGAGGTGCTGCATCAGCAGCCGGATGATGTGCAGGCGTTTTTACTAAAAACGGCCGTTCTCAACCAACTCACCGGTTCCCTCTGTGATGTTCTGACCGGAGAAGCCAATAGTCGAGAGATTCTGGAATTACTGGATCGCGCTAACCTGTTCCTCGTGCCGCTGGACAACGAGCGACATTGGTACCGGTATCATCATCTTTTTGCAGAGCTGCTGCGACAGCGATTACAGGAGAGTGCCACAGAGAGTATTGTCAATACGCTGCACATCCGGGCCAGTGAATGGTACGAAGTCAATGGGTTTGAACTGGAAGCGTTTTATCACGCGACAGCCGCCAATGACGTAGACTGTGCGCTGCGTCTAATCGAAGGGGATGGGTTGCCGCTCTATTTTCGGGGCGAGGCGATTCCGGTACGGCACTGGATGGAATCGCTGCCGGAAAGCGAATTTAAGGCCAGGCCTGCCTTGTGGGTGACGTACGCCTCCGTACTCACCCTGACCGGTCGCCTGCACGATAACATCGAAGAAATCCTGCAAGCGGCAGAAACGGCACTGCAAGACATGGCACCAGACGACAAAACAAACGATCTGCTTGGCCAGATTGCGGCAAACCGGGCCATGTTGGGCGTTGTAAAAAATGAGGCCGAAAAGATCATCACGCAATCTCGTCGTGCTCTGGAGCTGCTGTACCCCGACAACGCGCCCATGCGCACTACCACCACCTGGACGCTGGGCTATGCCTATCAGGTTCAGGGGAAACGGGCGGCGGCGAAGGAGGCTTATGCCGAAACGATCGCCCAAAGCCAGAAATCGGGCAATATCATGACTGAAATCGCCGCCATGACCTGCATGGGACAGATTCAGGAAACCGAAAATCAACTTCATCAGGCAGCGGAAACCTTCCAACGCATCCTATACTTGGTCGGTGATCCGCCATGGCCGGCAGCATGCGAAGCATGTGTGGGACTGGCCCGCATCCATTACCAATGGAATGATTTAGGTGCTGCGGAACGGTATGCACAGCAGGGTCTCGAACTGGCGCGGCAGTTGGAAAATGTGGATACGCCTGCCACCTGTGGTATTCTGCTGGCCCGCGTGCAACTGGCGCAGGGCAATGCGGCGGCTGCATTCACGACGTTGGCCGAAGCGGAGCAGTTCGTACAGCAGAAGCATTTTGATCATCAGATGGGGGCGATAACGGCCGTTCGCATCCAAATCCATCTGCAGCAGGGCAATCTCGCCGCTGCCGCTCGGTTAGCCAAATCGCAAGACATACCCCTCAGCGAGGCACGTGTGAAGCAGGCTCAAGGTGATCCCTCCGCAGCGTTAGCGGCATTGGAACCGATGCGGCAGCAGGCAGAAGCAAACGAATGGGCCGACATGCGGCTCAAGGTGTTGCTTCTGCAAGCGTTAGCCCATCAGGCTGCCGGTGAAGGCGAGATGGCGATGCAAACGGTCGAGGAGGCGTTGGCACTGGCTGAGCCGGGCGGCCTGCTGCGCTTGTTTGTGGATGAAGGAGCACCGATGGCGGCGCTGCTGCGGGAGATGGTCAGGGGAGGCGCGGCATCGCTGTTTGCGCAGCAGGTGTTTGCGGCATTTGGGGATTCGGCCGATTCTCCACCCACTGCTCAACCTCTCTTTGATCCCCTGTCGGAACGCGAACTAGAGGTACTCAGGCTGCTTACCACCAATCTCACCGGCCCCGAAATTGCCCGCGAGCTGATGATTTCCCTGAACACGCTGCGCACGCATACGAAAAATATTTATTCGAAGCTGGGGGTGAATAGTCGGCGAACGGCCGTTTCCCGCGCGGAAGAACTCAACTTACTCTAAATCCACTTATCCCCTATAATGGCCTCATGTCCGGCGACTTGTTACAAACCAAACTGTATCTGCCTCGATTACGGCCGTCTCTCGTTACCCGTCCGCGCCTGATCAAAACACTCAATCAGGGGCTGGCAGGCAAGCTAACGCTCATCTCCGCTCCCGCTGGTTTCGGCAAAACAACATTGGTCAGCAGTTGGCTTGATGCCTTGCAAACAGAAAGTACTGCCCCAAGCCCCGCACAAATCGCCTGGCTGTCGCTGGACGAAAACGACAGCGAGTTGGCCCAGTTCCTGTCTTACGTCATCGCCGCTTTGCAACGTGTTGATCCGTATATTGGCGCGTCGGCGCTACCGTTGCTGCAAGCGTCGCCGCTGCCAGTGTCCAGCGTATTGACAACCTTACTCAACGATATTGCCCAACAGCCGGATGCGCTCATGTTGGTGCTGGATGATTACCACGCCGTTGATTCGCGACCGATTGACGAGGCGGTGACCTTCCTCCTGGATAATCTGCCGCCACAGCTGCATCTGGTGATCACCTCGCGCGAGGACCCCAACCTGCCGCTGGCGCGGCTGCGCGTGCGCGGCTTGCTCACGGAACTGCGGGCGGCAGATTTGCGCTTTACGGTGGCGGAAACCGCCGTTTTCCTGCGGAAGGTAATGGGGCTGGACCTGACCGAAGACCAGATTGCCGCCCTGGAAGCCCGCACCGAAGGCTGGGTCGCCGGGCTGCAAATGGCCGCTTTATCCATGCGCGGCCAGGCGGATGTGTCAGGGTTCGTCCAATCCTTTACCGGCAGCCACCGCTTTGTACTTGATTATTTGCTGGAAGAGGTGCTGCACCAGCAGCCGGAACATGTGCAGGAATTTTTGTTGAAAACGGCCGTGCTCACCCAACTCACCGGTTCTTTGTGCGATGCCCTGACCGGCGACGACGATGGCCAGGAAATGTTAGAATCACTGGATCGCGCCAACCTGTTCCTCGTGCCGCTGGACAACGAGCGGCGCTGGTATCGCTATCATCATCTCTTTGCCGATTTGCTGCGGCAGCGACTGGCTCAGGAGCAACCAGATTTGGGAACGCCATTACACCAGCGTGCGAGCGATTGGTATGCAGCAAACGGCCGTTCGAATGATGCCATTCGCCATGCCCTGGCAGCCAACGATTTTGAGCGGGCCGCCCACCATATGGAGCTGGCATGGAGCATCATATACACCCACCGATCAGATCCTTGGTGGCAATCGCTTGATGTCCTGCCGGATTCAGTTATTCGCCTGAGGCCAGTACTCATTGTCAGTTATGCCTGGGCTCATCTAATCTTTCGTAGCGAACGGGATGCCTGTGAGCGGCGTCTGCAAGAGGCTGAACAGTGGCTCAAACGCTCTGAGGCAGAACAAGAGGCGTTGGGGATGGTTGTTGTCGATGAAGAGAAATTTAAGCGGCTGCCCGTCTCCATCGCCTCGGCTCGTGCCGTCGCCGCGCTTGTGGCGGACGATACGGTTGGCGCGATCAGACACGCAAGGCAGGCGCTCGATCTCTTGCCCGAAGATGATCACCTTGGTCGCGCCCTCGCCGAACCAATACTAGGCATTAGTTACTTCGCCAATGGCGCGTTGTTATCTGCTTGCGAAACCTTCAGCAATTCTTTCACCAGTTCTTATGGTAGTGGCAATCTTATTGCCGCCATTAGCATGAAATCGCTGCTGGCCGATATACAAATGGTGCAAGGTCGTCTACATGATGCCAAGCAAACGTGTGAGCAAGCGTTACAGCTTGTTGTACATGCTCAAGATGACTTAAACGTGCGGGGGACGGCCAACCTGCTGTTGAGCCTGAGCGAAATACACCGCCAGCAGGGGGAGTCAAAAACGGCCGCCGAGTATCGGCAACAGAGTGATGCCTTGAGCAAACAGGCTTCAAACTCTACCTACCAGTATCGAAGCAGGCTGGCTTTGGCAGATAGAAAGGTGAGTCAAGGAGCGTTTGATGAGGCACTCGTCCACCTTGATGATGCCGACCCTTGGTTTGAGCAAGTTCACCTGAGTGAGATGCGGCCGTTGGCCGCTATCAAGGCCCACGTGTGGATAAAGCAAGGACAATTAGACAAAGCACAAACTTGGGTCAATAAGCAAGGCTTCTCCACAGATGATGAGCCTAGTTATTTACATGAGTTTGACTACCTGACGCTGGCCAGGCTACGCATTGCTCAGCATCGAAATTCTCATGATGCTGATGACATTCAGCAGACGGTGCAGTTGTTAGACCGTCTGTTGCAACTGGCCGAAGTAGAAAAAAGAACAGCAAGCGTCATCAAAATCTTGATTTTGCAAGCCCTGGCTAAGGAAGCCCAAAACGATATTACCTCGGCTCTCCGTCCACTGACACAAGCACTCACGCTGGCCCAACCAGAAAATTATGTTCGCATCTTTGTTGATGAAGGGCTGCCGATGGCGAAGCTTTTGTCGGAAACGGCCGTTCGCGGCATCATGCCGTCCTATTGTGAAGATCTGCTCGCTGTCTTTGCAGATGAGGGGCACAATATCGAGACAGAAACGTCTCCAGCCCCTGCCCAATCCCTTATAGATCCGCTCACAAAACGAGAGATGGAAATTTTATCTCTCATTGCCACCGGATTAAAAAACAAGGAAATCGCCGCTTCCCTTTTTGTGAGTGTGAACACCGTGCATTATCACACTAAAAATCTCTACGGTAAATTAGGGGTGAACAGCCGCACACAGGCGATTACCAAAGCAAAAGAGCTGGATTTGTTGGCATAACGGCCGTTTCCCTCACCCACCTACCTACAACATTCCCCCAACAAACTACAACTTTTTTCACCGCCAACTACAAGTTCTGGTAGGGACTGATGCTGCCATCTGCCCTATCCTGTGTACACAACAAACAAACAGACCCACGACAAGGAGATAGGAAAACATGAATCAGTTACAGAAGTGGGGCGGCGCGGCCGCATTGTACGAAGCATTGGCCTACATCATTGGTTTTATCGGCTTTATTGCCGTGGTCAACGTCGGCGGCATCGCCGACCCGCTGGACAAGGTGGCGGCCATTGTCGCCAATCAGGGGATGCTGACAGCCCTGATGCTGATTGTCTACGTCGCCTGGGGCGCGTCGCTGGTGGTGCTGACGCTGGCGCTGCATGAGCGACTGAACGGCAAAAATTCTGCCCTGGCACGCACCGCCACCGCCTTCGGCCTCATCTGGTCGGTGCTCGTCATCGCCAGCGGCATGATCTACATCGTGGGCATGGAAACCGTAGTCGCCCTGCAAGCGGCCAATCCCGAACAGGCGGCCACCGTCTGGCTGGCGATTGGCTCCATCTTTAATGGCCTGGGCGGTGGTGTGGAAGTGGTCGGCGGCATCTGGGTGCTGCTGCTGAGCGTGGCCGGGCTGCGGAACGGCCGTCTCTCCCGCCCCTTCAGCCTCTTCGGCTTCATCGTCGGCGCCGCGGGGCTGCTCAGTGTCATTCCAACACTCAGTGAAATCAGCACCAGCATCTTCGGGCTGACCCAGATCGTCTGGTTTGCCTGGTTGGGGATCAACATGCTGCGCCAGCCGGCGCCGGTAACGCAAGGTGCGACCGTAACGGCATAATGCGAGGGATATTGACCTGACAGGTTATTAGAACCTGTCAGGTCTCCAAACTCATTCTTGGAGCAGAACTCCTTCTGCCGAAGGCAACAAGGAGAAAGAGCGTTTCCTCTTGGCTGTTTGTGGCAGCATCTCAGGGATTCAATTTATTGTCAATGGGGTTGTCCCCGTTACTACATATCATACGAGGAGAATCAAAATGAAACAACAAAGTAATAAGCAGAAACTACATGCCACGATTGGAATATTGGGCAAAATCACAATTTTAACCGGTGCCTTGCTCCTGTTTGACACCTTGCTCGGCACCCTTTTGAGCGTTGACTTATGGCCCTTCCGCATCATTGTGCCGGGTGTCGCGCTGTTTTTTATCGCCTTGTTCATGGACGAAAAAAACGGCGTGGTGTGGTCAATCATTAGTAGCGTCACGACGATGACCGGCCTGATATTTTGGGTAAACGTAATGATTAGCTACAGGGCATCCTGGGCCTATACTTGGACCTTGATCTATCCCACCGCAGTTGGGTTAGGCATGTTGGCCTATGGGGCCCTGAAAACCAAACCAAAACTAAGCCGCGCTGGTTGGAACCATATCAAAATCGGACTGGGGCTATTTGGCGTCTTTGCCGTTTTCTTTGAATTCATCGTGGGGCTGGGTGGATTTGCTCTGGAATTTGGCTGGCCACTGTTGCTCATCTCGCTGGGTCTTTTCGCTTTTACGCTTAGTGGGTTTGACATAAAGCAATATAGATTCTCGTTCAAAGAGACCGATCACGACCCCAGCCCCGACAAATAAGAACAAGATTTATATCTACGATAAGGTTGCGATCACCATGGAAGCGTAGATTGGGACAATCATTTGTTGTAGGACTACTAAAAAAGTTGATTAGATCGTGGAGTAGAAATCCGCTTTGCTGCTGATGTGGCAAACGGCCGTCACCACACAAATCACCACCTCAATCACCAGATGTGGTGATGACCACTCACCACATAAATTTGTATTCTCCAGGCATTGAAGTTAAGGCGGTGGCCACAAAGCCACAGCCACAGGAGAACTGAGGCAGCAATGGATACCAGGCAACCCCAACCAGAAATTTTTGAGATTCGCCTCCAGGGACATCTGGATACGCGCTGGGCCAGCTGGTTCGATGGCCTGACCATCACCCAGACCGAGGACGGCGAGACGATTCTCACCGGTTCGGTCGCTGACCAGGCTGCTCTGCACGGCTTACTCAAAAAAGTACGTGATTTAGGCTTGCCCCTGCTCTCCATCAACCCCATCAAAACATAAGGAGAATTTGAAATGAACAGTAAACTTCGTGAAATGTCCCCGTCCGCTTATGCTCGTTTTGCCGGTGTACTCTATTTGCTCATCGCCGTCGCCGCCATCTTCGCCCATATGGTCATTCCGGAGCAGTTTATTGTGACTGGCGACGCAGCGGCCACGGCCGCCAACATCGCCGCCAACGAAACGACGTTCCGCCTGGGTACGGTGGGCAGTGAGCTATTTATTTTGCTGAGCGAGATTGTGCTGGCTGTGGTGCTGTACGTGCTGCTGAAGCCGGTGAATAAGACATTATCGTTGATTGCGGCCGTTTCCCGGCTAGCCATGACCACCATCCACGGTCTGAATCTGCTCAACTACTACCTCGTCTTTCAACTGTTGAACGGGGCTGACTTTGCAACCGCCTTTAACCCAGACCAGGTCAACGCGCTGGTGACGCTGTTCCTCGACGCGCACAGCATCGGCTTTACGATTGGCATCGCCTTTCTGGTGCCCCACGTGCTGATTCTGGGTTACCTGATTGTGCAGTCGGGCTACTTCCCCAAGGTGCTGGGCTTCCTGTTCATCGCCGCTGGAATTGGCTATCTGTTCGACAGCATGGGCCAGCTGCTGGTCTCCGGCTACACCACCACCCCCGGCGCGATTGCCGCCGTCATTGCCTTCGCCGAAATCGCTTTCCCCATCTGGCTGCTGGTGAAAGGCGTCAACATGGACCGCTGGCAAAATCGCGCCCTGGTCTTGGAAACGGCATAGGTTAACGTAGAACTGAGATTGGACCAATCTCTGGAGATTGGTCCAATCTTGCGACATTAAATACAAACGCTTACTTGGAGGTATTAGGAAAATGATGAAAGCAATTTTAGCACGCACATATGGTTCTCCTGAGGTTTTGACACTGGAAGAAATCGAGCAGCCCACGCCGGGAGACGATCAAGTTTTGGTGAAAGTACACGCGGCGGCAACCAACCCATCTTACTGGCACCGCATGGAGGGCAAGATTCCCATGCTCCGCAAGATGTATGGTGATCCGCAACCGACTGATTACGCTATGGGCGGTGATTGTGCGGGAACGGCCGTTGCCGTTGGCAAAAACGTCACCCGGTTTGCCGTGGGTGATGCCGTCTTTGGGGCAGCGAAGGGTGCTTTCGCCGAGTACGCCATCGCTGCCGAGAAAAATCTCGTCCACAAGCCGGAAAGCGTCTCTTTTGTGGACGCCGCCGCCATTCCCACCGGCGGGCTGACGGCCCTGCAAGGGTTGCGTGATTACGGCCGTATCGCACAGGGTCACCGCGTTTTGATCATTGGCGCATCCGGCGGCGTGGGGAGTTATGCGGTGCAAATCGCCAAATCGTTCCAGACCCATGTAACGGCCGTGTGCAGCACGCGCAACATAGAGATGGTGAAACGTATCGGTGCTGATGCGGTAATCGACTACACCCAACAGGATTGGGATGGCGCCGGACCTTTTGACCTCATTCTGGATATGGTCGGCGATCGCCCCTTCGATCTGTACGTCAAGAACCTCACATCAAACGGGCGGATGGTCTCTGTCGGTGCACTCGGCGTGGACATGATGGCATTTATGGCCAAGATGGGGGCCTACAAGGCATCGGAAGAAGAAGAGAAGGTCTTCAGTTTCGTGGCGCAGTTCAACACCGACGACCTAAGCACTCTGGCGCAGCTCATGGCGTCCGGCGTGGTCAAATCCGTCATTGACCGCACCTTCCCGCTGGCAGAAACGGCCGCTGCCATGGCATTGCAGGGCAGCAAGCAGATCAGCGGCAAGGTTGTGATTACGACGTAGGTAAACAAGTTACGATTCAAAATCCAAAGGAAAATCTGATGAAAGCAATTGTTTATACCGAATATGGGCCGCCTGAAGTCCTTCAACTCAAAGAGGTCGCAAAACCGACACCTAAGGACAATGAACTTCTGATACGTATTGAGGCGACGACGGTAACGGCCGTTGACAGCACTTTTCGCCAGGGAGCGTCATTGAGCGGACGATTTTACACCGGTCTCAAACGCCCCAAAAGAGCTGTGCTGGGGTCTACGCTGGCGGGAGAGATTGAAGCCGTTGGCAAAGATGTCACCTTATTCAAAGAAGGGGACCAAGTTTTTGGGGCTACCGCCGATTTTGGTGCGCATGCCGAATACATTTGTTTGCCCGAAAACGGGGCTCTGGCGCTAAAGCCGGCCAGCATCACCTACGAAGAAGCTGTTGCCACCAATGCGGTGCTAACCGCGCTGCCGTTTCTCAGAGACAGTGGGCAAATTCGGAGCGGCCAAAGAGTTCTAATCAATGGCGCGTCTGGCAGCGTCGGTAGTTATGCGGTTCAGCTTGCTAAACAAGCAGGTGCCACAGTGACCGGGGTGTGCAGCACAGAGAAAATGGAGTTTGTGAAATCTTTGGGAGCAGATAAGGTCATTGATTACAAGCAAGAGGATTTCACCGATATCGATGAGACCTATGACATTATTTTTGATGCAGCCGGTAAGAGTTCATTCGGCCGATGCAAACACCTCCTCAAAGAAAACGGCATCTACTTGTCCACCGTACTCTCTCCTAGGATTGTTTTTGACATGATATGGACATCAATCGTAGGTAGCAAAAAGGCAAAAATAGCATTTGCCGGCCTGCGACCAGCCAGCGAACAGGCCAAAGACCTGCGCTTCCTCACAGAGTTGATCGAGGCTGGTCAATTAAAATCGCTTATTGATCGATGCTATCCATTGGCGGAAACGGCCGAAGCCTACCGCTATTTTGAAACAGGAAACAAAAAAGGGAGCGTTGTAATTACCATGGCCTAAAAACGCGGCCACAAAACAAACACTTTACACAAGGAGAAAAAATGTCAAACAAAGAAAAACAATCCAAGCCTACTGGTATAGGGATTGCCCTTGGCACGGCCTTAGGCGCAATCATTGGCCAAGTCATTTTCAATAATCTGGCCCTCGGCATTGGGTTAGGCATCAGTTTGGGCGCTGCCATTGGTGCTCTGATCGCTAAACTTAGCTAACCTTTAGGTAGGGAAACGGCCGTTTCCCTACACGCCTTCAGTAAAAAATTTCAAATCCATCAAGGAAACAATCATGAACAAAAAACTACTCTTGTGCTTAACCTTATTATTGCTGCTGCTAATCGGTTGCAGCAGCATCACCCAGGACGAACCGCAAGCATCTCCGACCGTTATCGTTACAGAGACACCCGTAGAAATGGACGACGCCACCACCCAAGACACCGAGCCGACCGCCCGACAAGAGGTCGCTGCGGAGACACCAGTTGAAATCGAAGAGTCCGCCACCCAGGATGACGGGAAGGCACTCCCGCAAGCGTTTCCGCCCGATGTTGTTGCGGAGATTCAAGCAGAAATGGATGCACTGACCGCAGGCACAATGCCACCCGGCATGGTCGCCTGGATCGACGCGCCGGAGTACCAGTTTGCCGGAGCCAGTGGATCTGCAAACCTTATGGACGACACCCCGATGTCGCCGGAGGGTGCATTCCGAATTGGTAGCATCACCAAAATGTTTACCGCCGTGGTGATTATGCAACTGGCGGAGGATGGCGTGCTGACTCTGGACGATTCGCTGACGCTGTGGCTGCCGGAGGTTGTCGAGCAGTTACCCTATGGCGACCAGATCACGCTACGCCACCTGCTGACGCACACATCCGGTTTGTTCAACGTGGTTGAACACGAGGCTTACTACGCTGATATCTTCACAGAAATGGTGGTAGATGAAGCTACCGGCAATGTGACGCTGGACTGCGTTGAACGGGACCCCAACGATACGCTGGCTCGCTACGTTTACGGCAAAGAGGCCCAGTTTGAGCCGGGGAAACAGTGGCGCTACAGCAATACCAACTACACGCTGCTCGGCATGATCATCGAAACGGCCGCGGAGATGCCGCTGGCTGAAGCGTACCGCACGCACATCTATGAACCTTTGGGCATGACATCCACATTCCTGGATTGCTACGAAGAGCCGGTAATTGACATCGTTCATGGCTACACAGGTGCTGGTGACGAGATGGCCGACGTCACCGAGCTGCACGAATCGGTTGGCTGGTCGGCCGGTGGCCTCGTTTCCACTGCCGCAGACCTGACCACCTTCGCTCGTGGGTTGTTCGGTGGGGCGTTGTTTGATGATCCCGAGTCGCTGGTAGCGATGACGACAGCCGCGCCAGGCAGTGCCTACGGTTTGGGTGTCATGCTCCAGGGAGATTATATGGGGCATGCAGGCTATATTGCCGGTTTTCGGTCGGTGCTCAATTATGCGCCTGAGTTGGATATCGTTGTGGTGATGCTCTACAACCACGATGGTGCCGATCCCGAACAAAGTCTGGCGGATGTGCTGAATCCGGCGCTCCCGCTGCTGCAAGCGGCTCAGTAAGAAGGGCTAGACTACAAAAGTCTTGGTCTTAGAGCGATTTGGCTAAAGATACAAGACTTTTGTAGTCTTCAACTACGTAAACCAAGTGATCTGAGGAGAAAAAATCATGGAAAATCCCAATAAGACCCGTATCGTTCGCATACTTAGAATCATCATGCCTCTCGTGGGGCTAATCTGTATCGTAGTATTCGCGCCCTGGGACGGAATATGGGCCTGGATAAAACCATTACCTGACACCGTCCAGGAACAAGTCGATGACGCCATTGGCCATGGATTGGATGGCATGATTGTGTACGTGGACGAAGCAGGTGAACCACCTGCATTTTATACAGCCGGCTATAAAAACCGGGAAGATCAAATACCGGCCGACCCGCAATCATTATTCAAGATTGCCAGCATCGATAAATTATTTGTTGCCGTTTCTATCGCTAAACTGGTCGATGACCAACAGATAGCGCTGGATGATACGCTCGCGGATCACTTTCCAGAGCTTGTGGGCAGAATTGAATATGCCGATCAGATTACGGTGAGGATGATGGTGCAGCATCGCAGCGGTATTCCCAATTTCACCGACGCTCCCGGTTATTGGGAAAACCCACCGGATAGCAGTGAAGCAGCCCTTGAATTAGCGCTTGATTTGCCTGCTAACTTTGCCCCGGATGAAGATTACGGCTATTCAAACACGAATTATTTTTTGCTGGGCGAACTCATTACAAAAGTGGTGGGGTACAGCCATTGGCAATATATCGAAGAGGAGATTCTGATCCCGCTCGATCTGAACAATACGTATACCCCGCTTGATGATGTGGATGCAGACGATGTCATGAGCGGCTACTGGGTAGGCTATGAGCCTGACTTAAAGAGTGACCCTCACGGCTCCATGCTGGCGACGGCAGAGGATGTGGGCATATTCTTGAGGGCTTTAAATGATGGCTCATTGTTAAATGATAATGAACAGGCTATTTACTCCTCTATTTATGAGTATGGCCATTCTGGCTTGATACCTGGATACCAAAGTATTGCTCGTTACCACAGTGACATTGATACGGTTGTGGTTCAGTTTGTGAACACAGCCGGTGGCACCCCAATCGTTCCGGTTTTCGATGTTCAGGGTGGCACTAAGGTGATGGTAGCGGATGTTGTTTACGACCGCATTGTCCGCATTCTGCACCAGTAATCAATATTGTTGAGTGCGATTCCAAAAACACATCGACCTTCGCTCCTGAAGGATAAAATGATGGTTTCGATCAATAAAGTTTTGATTCTGTTTATTCTCGTTTTGCTGGTTAGCGCATGCACCCAGGCAGGCCCTGCCCCGTGGGTAGGGCCGGAATTAAGTCAACCACGTGACCAACTGACGGTGGCGGAGTTGCAGCAAAACAGATTCCTGCCTTTCGCGGACATGAGCTATTTTGCCAAACCTGCATGGGCCAGCGAGGCGGCCCACAGCTTTTCCGGTTCGCTTAGCTTTGCCGATACCAGAATGATCTTTCCCAAAGAGAGAAACCCGTATGCCGGCGAGAACACTTTTCCGGCGTTTACTGTAGACTTTATTGCGGATGAAGGCGCTTTAATCCCTCTGCAAACCGGACCAATTATCACCAGAGATGCCAGTAGTAGTTTCTGGGATGTGATTGTGGGCACAGGCGCTGTGTGGCAGGAAGAAAATGACGGCGCATGGAGTCGGGCCTCTTTTCCCTTGTCTCTCATTGATCGATATATGGGACAGGTGCGGAACTGCGTGGGGACGTTTGTGTACCAACCGGACGAGATGAGCAATGTCTATGTGCAGTGCAGCCAGGAATCGGCCGATTATAATGACAATTCCGGCGGTGATATTCGCGTCATGTTAAGAGACGTTGGTTACCAGCCAAAGACCTTCCCGAATGCAGCAGCGGTCATTGCCCGGCACGCCGCACATGAATCGCGAAGACTGCCTGTTTTGCCGTTAAGCACCATTGATGCAGACGGTGAGATTGCCGCTTACTTTAACAAATCGTTGCGCATACCCAATGCAGCAGCGGCTCCGCCCAATTGTCAGTTTCGCGATCGTTACCGGCTGTGTACAATAACGGTGTGACTGAGATATTGCTGCGTACCAAGCTGTTTCTACCGCCATTGAGAGCATCGCTGGTGGCACGCCCACGCCTGCTTGCCGGGCTCAACGCCGGCATCCACAAGAAACTGACCCTCGTCTCTGCGCCCGCCGGTTTTGGTAAAACGACATTGGTAGTCGATTGGCTGCAACAGCAAACGCGCCCTGTCGCGTGGCTGTCAATCGATGAAAATGACGATGAGCCACTGCGCTTCTTTTCTTATCTGGTCGCTGCCATCCAGACGATCGATAGTTCGATTGCCGAAACATTGGCAGTGGGCTTGCGTTCTGCCAGTCCGCCAGAAGAATCGGCCGTTATTCCTGCTCTCCTAAACGAACTGGCTGCCCACCCCACCCCCTTCATCCTCGTTCTGGACGATTATCACGCCATTACTGACGATGCGATCCACAATGCGCTGGCGTTTTTGCTGGATTATCTGCCGCCGTCGCTTCATCTGGTAATCACGAGCCGTGAAGAACCACCGCTGCCGTTACCGCGTTGGCGTGTGCGCGGGCAGTTGACTGAGGTGCATTCGGCCGATTTGCGCTTTACAACCGATGAAGCCGCCGCGTTTCTGCGCGACACAATGGGCCTAGAACTTTCTGCAGACACGGTCGCCAGGCTGGAGTCGCGCACAGAGGGCTGGATTGCCGGTCTGCAACTGGCCGCGATCTCGCTGCACACAAGCGAGGACATAGCACAGTTTCTCAACACGTTTGTCGGCAGTGACCGACAGATTGCCGACTACTTGTTGCAAGAAGTTTTATTCCAGCAGTCAGAAACGATTCAGCAGTTTCTGTTACGAACGTCGATTTTGGAACGCTTCAGCGCCAATCTGTGCGACGAGGTTGGCGGCAGGACGGATAGCCAGGATATCCTCGACGAACTGGAACAGAGCAATTTGTTCATCATTCCGCTCGATAACTCGCGTTACTGGTATCGTTACCATCATTTGTTTGCCGAACTGCTGCGTTACCGTCTGGCGCGCGACTGGTCGGCCGATAGTATTGCTGATCTACACCGTCGCGCCGCTCACTGGTATGCCGCGCACGATTTACTCGACGAAGCAATCGCCCATGCTTTCCAAATCCCCGATTACGAACAGGTCGCCCATTACATCGCCACCGTTCCCATGCATGCGATCTATGAAGACGGCGGCTCCCTGCGCATTTTGCAATGGGGTAGCAAATTGCCTCTGGATGTGCTGTCATCTGCGCCCTACGTGGCGGTGCTATTGGCTGGCGCGGCCATGCTCAATGGCAAATCGCAACTGGCGACAACATATATCGAACTGGTTGAAAATGATGCGTTGGCACAGCCATACAGAGACCTTTATCGTTCGATTTTGACGCGTAACAAGAGCGGCGACCACGGTCTGGCGCTGCAGCTTGCACAGCAGGCGCTAGCAGGCGATGCCGGCAGCGATGAAACGCTGGTTCCGATGGCGTGGGGCCAGATTGCGGTCAATCACTACAATCTGGGACAGCTTGAAGAAGCGGATCAAGCCGCGTTTGAAGCACGAAATGCTATTCAGGGAGATGGGAGGGCCGCTCTATCGATGCAGCTCCAGGCAATTGAACTGCAATTTATCAACGCCTATGCGCAAGGCAGTTTGTACCGTGCGGAGAAGTTGTGTTTGGAAGGTATCGCGTTGGCAACGCAGGAACAGCGGGAACTCTCACCGCTGATTGGGATCATGTATACGGGACTTGGCATGGTTTATTACGAGTGGAATGAGCTGGAACGTGCCCGATTGTATGTCGATAAAGCCGTGGATTGGGCGCGACGTACCGGTATTTCAGATTTATACACCTATTCGGCAACCATTCAAGCTAATTTGGCTTGTCAGGCACGCGACGCTGTGGCATTAAAAGCGGCGCTGGCTGTTTTCACGGATCGCATTGATGCAATGCGTTTGCCAAAGGCTGCAGCAGCGGTAGAACGGTTGGCTGCCGGATTTTGGTTGCGCATGGGCGCAATAGACATCGCTGTGCGCTGGGCCAATGCGTCGGGCTTGTCGCTTGACGACATACCAACCTTTGATCGCTTTGACACCTATCACACATTTGTCGCCATCCGGCTTGCAGAAAGCCGTCAGGCCAACAGCAGGCATCTCGTGCCGGGTATGGCGGCAATGGCGGCGCGGCTGGAAAGTCTGGTTATGGCATCGCGCCATGTGACAGGCATGATCGATGCGCTGATCCTGAGGGCACTGATCCAGGATTTGGCGGGTAGTCCGGATGCATTGACATTCATGCAGAAGGCATTGGTTCTGGCGAAACCGGGTAGTTTCATACGGGTGTTCCTCGATTGGGGCCGACCGATGCAGCAATTGCTGCAACAGGTTGATGCGGGTGATCAAGCGGTTGTGAAGCGATTGTTGGCTGCTTTTGCCGAAGAACTGGATTCGGCCGAATCTCCCACCCCATCCATTCAGCTCACCGATCGCGAAAATGAAATCCTGCAACTGATCGCCTCCGGTCTGTCTAACAAACAAATCGAAAACACCCTCTTCATCTCCAAAAATACCGTCCGTACCCACATCAAAAACCTTTACAGCAAACTCGACGTGAGTAGTCGCACCCAGGCTGTAAAAAAAGCCCGCGAATGTGGCCTGATCACCTAATTCACCCCCCTTCTCACCCCCCGTTTCACCCCCAACAGTGAAGACAACTTGTACAAAAACGAATAGACTGTAACCAATACGGATGAGTTCAAACTCTTTTCACTACATGCCTCATCCTGCAACCCCCATTCTTTAAGAGGAATACATCATGGCAGATCAACGCGTCAAAAAACTGGCAGACATTTTAGTAACTTACTCCGTAAACGTACAGCCGGGTGACAAAGTCGCCATTATGGGCAATTTAGTGACACGTCCCTTAATGGTGGAGATATATCGTGCGGTCATTCGCGCCGGCGGCCACCCTCTTGCATTTTGGCAAGATGATGAGATGCAAGAGATTTTCTTCAAAGAAGGGAACGAGGAACAGCTTGGCACCGTACCGGATGTGTTTGTCCAGATTGTGAAAACGTATGATTGTTTGATCTCGTTGTGGGGCTCTGCAAACACGCGTAATTTGAGCAATATCGATCCGGCGAAAATGCAACTCAACAGTGTCGCTGAAGGCGAATTGAGCGACATCATTTTACAGCGCAGCGCAGCTGGTGAATTGCGTTGGGTCGGCGCGATGTTCCCAACCCCTGCCTTTGCACAGGAAGCTGACATGTCGCTGACCGAATACGAGGATTTCGTGTACGGCACCTGTTTTGTCGATAAAGAAAACCCGATTGTGGAGTGGAACAGAGTTCATGAGGAGCAGCAGCGCTTGATCGATTGGCTCGACGGCAAAGAACGGGTGCGCATCAAAGGGCCGAACGCCGATCTCACGCTGTCGATTGCCGGGAGACGATTTATTAACTCTGATGGACACAAAAATATGCCCAGCGGTGAAATCTTTACCAGTCCGGTTGAAGATTCGGCCGAAGGCTGGATCCGTTTCACTTATCCGGCCATTTACAGCGCCCGCGAAGTTGAAGGCATCGAATTGCACTTCAAAAATGGAAAAGTTGTGGCAGCATGCGCAAAAAAGAACGAAGCGTTTCTGCTCAACGTGCTCGATACTGATGAAGGATCGCGCTATTTGGGTGAGTTTGCGATTGGGACGAATAACGGGATCAAGCAATTTACCAAATCGATTCTGTTTGACGAGAAGATCGGTGGCAGTATCCATCTGGCTGTGGGGCTTGGCTTTCCGGAGGCTAACGGCAAAAACACATCGGCCGTTCACTGGGACATGATTTGTGACATGCGCGACGGCGGCAAAATCTGGGTCGATGACGAACTGTTCTACGATAGCGGCGAATTCGTGATCCAATAGTGACTGTTTCGGCCGAAAACCCATCCAATTTCAACTGATTTGGAGATAAATGAACATGATTGCAACATTCCGTAACCGCAACTTCTCATTGCTCTGGCTGGCAGGTTTGATCTCGATCACGGGCAACTGGATGCTGATTGCCGCGCTGCCGTTTCACATCTATTCCGTCACCGGGTCGGCATTGGCGACCAGCGCCTGGCTGATGGCCTACATTCTGCCGGGCGTGTTGTTCGGTTCGGTAGCCGGTGTTTTCATCGATCGTTGGGACAGGCGCAAGACGATGATCGGCGTCAGTCTGTTACAGATGATAGTCATTCCATTGCTGTTGCTGGTGCAATCGCCAGAGTGGATTTGGATCGTCTACGTGGTCGGCTTCCTCGAATCAACGTTGAGCAACTTCTTTGGTCCGGCCGAAAGTGCTTTGCTACCGACGCTGGTCGGCGAAGAACATCTCGTCTCGGCCAATTCGCTCAATTCACTGAATGACAATCTGGCTCGTATCGTTGGGCCGGCCATTGGTGGCCTGCTGTTAGCGACCTGGGGCTTGAGCAGCGTCGTCATTGCCGATGCGCTCTCGTACCTGCTGGCAGCGGTCTTGATTGTGCTCATCGCAGCACCGCCTTTCGTGCGCACAGTCAAGGATTCCGACAGGGTCAATACGGTGCGTGCTAAATTCACTGGCGTCTGGACAGAATGGGTTGCCGGACTGCGCCTGGTGGCGAGTGAACGCGCCTTAGCCAGTGTGTTTATTGTTCTGGGTACGGCATTGTTTGCCGATGCAATTATGAGCGCGTTGTTGGTGGTATTTGTGCAGGATGATGCGGGTTTGAATTCGACGCAGTTTGGCTGGATGCTGACGGCACGCGGTGTTGGGGGCCTGATTGGCGGCTTGCTCGTGGCACAGATCGGTGCGAAGTTGTCGAATCGGCAGTTGACCGGCTGGGGATTGCTCATTTCGGGTGCGCTGATGCTGGTCATGTTGGCGCAACCCACAGTCATCGTGCTGATTGTCGGTATGGCATTGATTGGCGTGCCCGCTATTGCGTGGATTGTCGGCGCGCAGACGCAGTTGCAACAGGTGACGGCTGATGAATATCGCGGACGGGTGTTTGGCGCGTTTGGCACAACGGTTTCGCTGTTGATGTTGATCAGCAGTGCGCTGGCAGGCGGTTCGGCCGATTGGATTGGCGTGACGACGCTCCTGTTGTGCGCCGCAATCATCTACATCCTCTCTGGCCTGATGGCATTGGTCATGTTAAAGCAGTCCGTTCAGGAACCTGAACCGTCAACGCCTGTGGCACAAACTGTAGAGACACAGGTACAGGCATAGAACAAGACGGCTCCAAAGTGGAGGGTAACATGAAAACAGCAATCAGATGGACAGCAGTTGCTATTGTCAGCTTGATTGTAGTCGTTCCAGTATGGGTGGTGGTGGCATATCCATTAGAATACACGCAACGCGTTTTAAGTTGGGGATTTGCCGATGTGTACGATTATCAGAAGTTTCCGGAACGCAGCATGCCTGCCGCTGACGACGCCTTTGAATTTGAACATACAGTAAGCGAAACGGCAATCAAAGCACAATTTGAGAAAAGTGCCGTTACCAATGGCGATTTGGATACATTTTTGACCGACACGGGAACGCAGGCGTTTATCGTCATTCAAGATGATACGATTTTGTACGAAAATTACTTTAATGGTGCATCACGCGACTCAATTGTCACATCCTTTTCAATGGCAAAATCGTTCGCCTCAACGCTGATTGGCATCGCGATCGAAGAAGGGCACATCAACAGCGTCGACGATCCGATTACCGATTATCTGCCCGAGTTGGCCGAGCGCGATCTCGCATTTGCACAGATAACCATTCGCGACTTGTTGATGATGTCTTCGGGCATCCGCTACGCCGAGTTCCCGTTTCTCAACGGTGACGATTCAAAAACATATTATTATCCTGATTTACGGGATTTGGCGCTCAATCAAACGAAGATAAACGGCGTACCTGGCGAAGCGTTCCTCTACAACAATTACCATCCGCTATTGTTGGGGATGATTTTGGAACGAGCGACCGGTCGCTCGGTCGCCACTTATCTGGCGCAGAAAATCTGGCAACCGATGGGTGCTGAGTTTGATGGTTCCTGGAGTCTGGACGAGAATGGTTTTGAGAAGATGGAGAGCGGGATTAACGGGCGGGCGATTGATTTTGCCAAATTCGGCCGATTGCTGCTCAACGAAGGCAACTGGGACGGCGAGCAAATCGTTTCGGCCGAATGGGTGCGCGAAGCGACACAACCCGCAATCGGTTTGCCTGATGATTACTATTCAAAAGGGTTTTACGAGTTTAATCCAAACGGCTACTACAAGTATATGTGGTGGGGCAAGTACCGCGACGGCGAACCAAACGACTTCACGGCTGCCGGCAACTACGGTCAATTCATCTACGTCTCACCACACAAAAATCTGATCTTCGTGCGACACGGTGAAGAGTATGGTGTGCATGAGTCGGAGTGGACAAATTTGTTCTACGATTTCGCTTCAGGGTTCTCTGGAGGCGAATCGTAGGTCATTCAGTTTCCTTCACCGTGTGCCGGGAATGGTTCATGATAAACGCGTTTCGTCTATTGATCGGGCGGCGATATATTTTGCCACATTCGGCCGACCCACAACGCCCGACAATAGCCGAACCTGGATGTTATTCACCTTCAACGATATGTGTCGGGTGATTGCTGTGCGCTTCAAAAATCTCGCTGCATCGCTCTGCCAAAGCGCGATCAGCCGTTTGTGCAATAGCTATGATGTTTTCGGCCGAAATCTCGTTCTTGATGTCGATCACGTCGTCTGTTTCGGCGCGCGTACCGTACAATGCACCGAGATAGCCGCCGATCACGCCACTGCTCAGTATGGCAATGACGCCGGATGCGATAACCGGACCCAGCCCAGGTACCGTAACCAATGCAACTGTACCCAGCGTACCCAAAGTGCCGCCTATTACCGTTCCCGCAAGAGCTCCTTGTAAAGCACCTTTTTCTGGTTGTGTGTCGATCAATCCGGCGATCTCATCTGATTCGGCCGATGTCAGCAGCGTAATGGCTTCATTTGTCACACCTATGCCATCCAAGGTGTCTAAGACGATATCTACCTGATCGTGTTTCTCAAAAATCCCAACTACATAAAATGTCATATTCGTTTTCGGCTCCTTGTTATACTTCTGTTTGTCACTTAAAAATGATGCTGCTATTCCGACTCACAGCGTATGTTGCACGCGTCGATCGGATTACGGTTATGAATAGAAGGGCTCCAACCACTTGACCCCCCGCAACACCACCAAATTGAGAATGGTCAATCCGACAGCCAGGAAAAACTGCTCCAAAGCCACCGTGATTCCCAGCGCAGCGACGAAAAAGAGTGAAGCGGCTGTCGTCAGTCCCTTCACGCCAGATCGGTTGCGAATGATTGTGCCTGCACCCAAAAATGTAACGCCAGTTATAACCGCTTCGATAGTGCGAATGGGATCGGTGCGTATGAGTGACGTATCGATCTGTAGATTGGGTATAATGGTATTTACTAGGCTCACGAGCAGCGCCGATGTGGCTGCGACGAGCATATGCGTGCGCAGACCGGCGGGTTTGTCCGCTAACTCACGATCAAAACCGATTACACCGCCCAGAATCGTGGCAATAAAGACAATCCCAAGCAGTGTTAACTGTGCATCAAACATAATTCAGGAGTAACACCTATGAGCACAACCGTTTACAAGAAGATCGAATTGACCGGCACTTCAACCACAAGCATCGAAGATGCGGTCAATGCAGCCATTGCCCGCTCTGCTAAAACCGTGCGCAACATGCGTTGGTTTGAAGTCGTGGAAATCCGCGGCACAATCAACACTGACAGCGTTCGGGAATGGCAGGTCACGCTCAAAGTAGGCTTCACCATGGAAGATTGATCCGGCCGTTGCCGGGTCAATCTGTCAGCCGCCGGCCCTAATGGGCCGGGGCCTGATTGAGCGGCGCTTCGTGGGCCGGCCAACGTGCGGGTGAGCGCAACAACGCAGCTAATTTTTCTGCCGCATAAATCTCGCCACCCTGCAACAAGACATGCGTCGCGGCCAGATCGAGCAGTTCGACGCTCTCTTCACCCTCTGCAGCGCGTTCAACAGTGCCTGTGTGTGGGTCAAAAAAACCGTATATGGTTTGGTCTTGCGGCAGAAGGAGTGTGTCGATTTGCCCGTAGTAGGCGGCCGGAACAATGGTTTGCCACTCAGTAGTGGTCAAATCAGATTTTCGGCCGAATTCGAGTCGTTGCAGCACGGATGCACGCGCCTCGTCGAAATAGTCACTCATGATCGGCCAGGCAGCAGTGTGCAGCTTTTCGGCCGAAACCGTGTCAAAATTGCCTGCCACAATCCCATCAACCAGGTTCGGATAATCCGTCACCACCTGATAGATCGGCAAGTAATGTTCAACGGCAGCCAACAGCAGTGGTGCACCACTGTCGCCGATATAGCGGCAAACGGCTTTATCAACCAGATTGAAAAAGCGGTGCAGCGTTTTGGCTTCCTCGTCTTTAGGATGATGACCGTGGAAAGTGGTCGCATCTCCCTTGTTGTGGACGAACAGGCGCGCTTCCGGATCGTCGTAACGCAACGCCTCATCGAGACTGCCGGGGATATCATCTGCCTCCAGTAGCTGAATGTGATGCCGATTTGCTTCGTACAGGTGCACCTGATTTTGACTCAGTTGCAGAATATAGAAGTGGTGATTTTTGAAGAAATAGGGGAGCAACGGCCGAATATTGAAGCGTGTGTTGTGGTCAACACGCGGCTTCGCCAACGTATACGGTAGCCGGAATTGCTCCGAGAATGCAGCAGCATGATAGATCATCAGGGTTTGGGACTGTTCGGCCCAAAACCGCCGATTCTCTTGCAAGTCGGCAATCGGTTCGAAGAATTGCTCGATCTCAGGTGGCGTCCAGCCGTCTTGCGCCAGTGCTGCTTGAGCGCACGCCAACAGATTCTTAAACCGTATACGCCCCTTTTCGTATGCCTCGGGCCGTTCAGGCTCGGTGAGTACGGTGAAGGTAAAGCAATTTTCGGCCGAAAATCGGCCGATTTCTTTCAGCCGGTCGCGAGTCAAGCGTGATGTCGTTCTTTCGCTCGTTGTAGTTACCATCACGCCGTCCGCCACACACGTCCACCGTTGGAGACGATGATGCGCTCAATTGCGTTTCCGTGGTCACTTTCCACCATCATCACGGCTGCGCCATTTTGCACTTGCCGCAATAAATAAGTCTGTGTCTCATTGTCGAGGCTCGACGCCTCGATGACATTCTCTTCAAGCGGCGGGTTTCCACTCGCTGCCGCAGTGCCGGGTATCGGCGTGGAAGCCGGGAACGGCATGGCGACAGCTGCTTCCGCTTCAGGCTCTTTTGTTTCCGCTGTCAAGCCTGGTAACACTTCGATTGCAGCGTCGCTATCACTGTTTTCGACTGCCGCAATGGCAGCGCTCAACTGAGTTTCGTCTGTGAATAGGGCATAGATTTTCATATATTACTATCTCCTTGAAGCGATCCACAAGGCTGTATCGTCATCGCTGACGCCCAACCTTCTAAACGCTCCATTCGCGATTGCTATTGATTCAGCGTGCTGCGCAGCATCCACGCCATCTCTTCGTGTTGACGCATAATGCCGGTTAACAGGTCGGCTGTACCTTCGTCGCCAAATTCATCGGCGCAGGCATCGATGTCGTCGCGCAGATTCTGGATAATGTGTTCGTGGGCTTGCGCCAGGCGACGTACCATCGTTTCGGCCGATGGATACGTGTTTGGTGATTCGTCAAGCGTCGTCGCGCCGAGGAATTCGCTCAGTGTACCGATGGCATAACCGCCCAACATGCGCACACGTTCAGCGACTTCGTCAGCAATCAACATAATGGCATTGTATTGTTCCTCAAATAGTTCGTGGAATGTGCGGAAATGGATGCCGCTCACATTCCAGTGGAAGTTGCGCAAGCGAGCGTAGAGCATATGCTCATCTGCCAGGATGCGATTGAGGATCGCGATCAGTTCGGCACGGTTTTCGGCCGATAGACCAATTTGTGGTTCGTGAGTTAATTCTCGTGTCAATGTCATAGTCATATTCATAACTCCTTGTGTTGTATATTGCTTGCTATCTGTTTACTGTTGCATGCGGTCACGTGTAGATGAAGATGAATGCGAAACGGCAACGTATTTCCTTCGATCTATGCGTTCTATATCGAAATCGAGGTCATCCAGCAGTGCAGCCACTATATCGTCCGTCTTGCTATCGTGGTGCAAAACGAGCATAATCTTGCCTGCGCGAACGCCTTTTTGATAGGCGTCAGCCTGTTTTTCATCCAGCCCCACGCTCAACAAGATGGTTTTCAGCGCCACTCTGGAACGACGTAACCAGCGGCCCAACGGCCCGGCCACAACGACTGTGCCTACGTGTGGCAGTGTCACAGGTCGGCGTCCGGCCAACAGGGCGTTCAGGTCATCGGGCGCGCCACCGAGGATGGCGCCGGGATCGCGATAATGGCGATGTCCGGCATCAGCAAACGCTGGCAGATCAGGCCATTGTCGCAAAACGACACTGATCGCTTGCATAGAGAAAAGTCCGGCAGTCAGATGTTCGATCGCTTTTTCAGCGTCTTCATAGCGATTGAACAGGGCGACGATCAATTGCATAGCTCAAACGATCAGCCTCCCTTCTTCAAAAAGCGCCAGACTAATGCGCTACCAACAGCCACGAGCGCGAGACCGATCCATCCAGCTTTGCGAGTGGACCTTTCGGCCGAAATAGTTTCCTCTTCAGTCTCTGTTTCTGCCAATATCGCTTCGCTGACAAACTCATTGAGAAAATCGACAGCCTGTATCCGAGTGTAGCCGTATTTCTCCTGCAGCATACCCACCAGCTGATCGCGCCGCCCGTAGAAGCGGTCTTGGTTACTGTCAGTCAGCGCACCTTTAGCTTCGCGCATACGTCCACGCACTTGCTGTACTTTGCCACTGACCACGTCGCGGTACATGTCTGCCTTGGCAACATTTGTGCCCAAATCGGCCACTGTGTCTACTGCTTCACTCACTGCTTCATTCATTGTGTCAATACTCATATTTTCTTACTCCCGTCATTGTTGCGATTCCATGACCAAATTTGCCCATCGGCTCATCGCAGGTGATTTATTTCTGTTACTCTTGAGTATAGAGCGCCATTAACGCTGACCATATTGGGAAACTCCCGACTATGGATGCGGGTTTTCCCGTGTTTGTTTTAGGGAAAACCCGTAAATTGCTTGTTCATTGTGATAGTGAAAACGCGTCAGTTCAGGGATTGATGCGTGCCAAAATGCCCTTCATTTGCGCAATTTCTTCCTTTTGTGCTGCGACGATCTGGTCACACAAATCCACGATCTCAGCATCGGTAAATGACCCATGTTCACACATCAGGATGGCGCTTGAATGATGTGGAATCATCGAACGCAAAAACTGCTCATTGCCTATAGGTGTTTGAGAACGTGCAAGTGCCAGACTGACGAAGAATGCAATAGCGAAAATTGCCAGAAGAAAGGCGTTCAGCCATTTATCTTTAAACATGGAGCGCATCACAATTAACATGAGAATGGCCATAGGCGCTACCATCATCAACGTCATATAGAAACGATTAATGTTGATGTAAAAATGATCTATCGTATCGATCAGAGCGTAGGTTATGAGAAACATCAATATCGCATTGATGGCGATCGTGAGGGCGAGCTTCTTATAGGATGATTTGTCGTTCATTCCGTCTGCTCCAAAACAGCCTGGCCTCGTTCAAGACCAGGCAATCTGTTTCTTGCAATTGATCAGGCTGGTTCGCCTTGCAACTTGCTGTTCACACTGTCGAGAAAATCGGCAACTTCTGCTTCGATTTCCTTTTCCGTGCGCCCATAACGCTCTTTGAGGATACCGACGAGTTCTTGTCTTTCGCCGTGGATGCGTTCGACATCGTCGTCGGTCAATTTGCCCCATTGTTGCCGAATCTGGCCTTTTAATTGATCCCATTGTCCTTGCAAAATAGTGTCGTTGTCCATTGGTGGTTTTCGCCTCCGATTATGTTTTGAAGAGTTGACCATTTGTCCACGACCGATCTGACAATGAGGTCAGAGATCGAAGAGATCGAAAAGTAGTCAACTCAGAATTTACAAGGTTAGTGTATGTCGGATGGGGTTGCTGCCGCATTGGGGAATTCCCGTTTGAGGAGTCAGGAGTTTCCCTACGCCACATAAGGGAACTCCCGTAGCAATGAACCGGGACATCCCCCCTGCGTTTCGGCCGAATTTCACCTTATCATATATGTACAACTACAACGCAAAATTAAACGAACGAGGAGATACCTATGAATTGGAAAACAATAGCACAACAACAAATCGATGAGTGGAAAGCCAAAATCGACCACTTGCGCGTACGCCTTAACCTCTTACAAAAAGACGTGAAAGACGAATACGATGAACGTCTCACTCTATTGCACCGACGCTGGCAAGAAGTTGAAACCGACTTGGAACGCTGGGGCGATAATGCGGAAGCACGCTGGAGCGAGTTCAAGCGCGAATTTGAAACTGACCTGAGCGATTTCGGCCGCAGTATTGAGGCCCTAATCGACGGCAATGAAACGGAGAAAACAGATGTCGCTGTCGTTGCAGAAGCTGCTACGAAAGGCGATGACTATGTCAAAGGGTTGCGCGAAGGTGTGAAGACAACAGATTCGGAAGGTTGGGTAGAAGGTATGGGACATTCTGCACCGGGTGAAAGTGACTACGTCAAAGTCAAAGGGCAACGCAAAGGCATTAAGACAACAGATTCGGAAGGTTGGCTCGAAGGTATGAGTGCTACTGACCCGGCTACAGACGAGTACGCTGAAGGACAGCGCACCGAGCCAAAGCCGGCTTAAAATCTTTTCGATTTTGCCAGAGTACCGACGCCGTGTTTTTACGCGGCGTTTTTGTATTATCCAGTGCAAAAAAGCCCGGATCGTGCCTATTGCAATCTCCGGACTTGTACTCAATCAACCATTATTATTGTGAATTCGGCCGAAGGTAGTGGTACATTTAATCGTGAACATTAACACCACCGCTCAATGAGAGCCTGGAGCTCTCTGGAACGCCGACCGCACTTTAGCGGTGGCTGCCATCGTGGCGGTGGCATGCGATACATCAATAGTTCCTGAGTCGACCAGATATGGTCAGTCAATCCAGCTGCCAGAGCCGGTGTGCGTTGAATCCAGCGGTGGTCAAAAGAACCATACGCCAGTCGGATGCGTAACGATTTGTGAGCATCACAGAAATTGTAGAAGCAACCAACAATGTACATGCCGGCGTTCAATGTCGTCGTCTGCTGCGCCAACACGCGACTGCGGCGTGACAACCATGCCAAACGTTGTCGGAACGTGGCGTTGAGCCGTTCAATGTAAGCCGTGTTGATAACACCGGTAACACCCTGTGATTGCTGAATCAGTGCGGTAACAGGTTGGCGGCCTGTTCCCAGTAGGTGGCGTTCGACGGTCAATACACCGTTCAGCTTGCGTTTGATGACACGACCAATCAGAATATCCGACCAGGCAATCAGGCGCGGTCGACCGTTGGCACACTGTGGCAAGGGAGAGCGAAACGCACGACGAATCGCCTTGCGATAGTGTGGCAGACCATCGACTGCAATCAGCAAGGGGCGACAGAGAGCTACCTGACGCATGGTTGCAACCAACTTGTCAATCATGGCTTTGTCTCGGTTGAGGCTGACGACACCGCCCAACCACAATCTTGTCGAGACCATCATGCTCAATCCCATCCAGAGTGACCGACCCCACATTTTGACCTTGATCTCGTCCGCTTGTGCGTGCTGCAAATCGAGTTGTGCCGTGGCCACAAATTGCTGATGGAATGCTTCACAGTGCCTACCTGCGCGTTGCCACCACTGCTTGACCGTGCGTCGGTCGAAGCCAAACCCTGCCACAATGGCTTGCACAGGACAGCCATATGCCAACAGCGTGATTACCAACATCACGACTGCCGGGTCAGTTCGCAAACGATAGAAGAGCGTTCCTTTGGTCACGCTGAATGTTTTCCCGCACACATCACACCGACACCGTTTTTCTGGCACGCTGTGCGCATGAATATTGCCTTGATTGACTTGACCTCTGGCCGGACACGCATAATTGGGACAAAATAGGGTCTGTAGGTTCATGATAATGACTCCGATCAGTTTTGGTTGACCGATCAGTTTCATATCTTGAACCTACTTCGTCAAACTCTCTCATTTTCACGCTTTACTGTACTTCTACCGACTTGGATATTCAAGGAATTAAAGAACCTTTATTGAATCAGTGCATACGAAGCCGTCAAACGACGGCTTAGAACGCATTTGTTGATCAGAGAAACGATTCAACTTCACCACAATCGGCCGAAGCTAACTCTCACAACCTAGGTGCGAAACGGTACAGAAAACGAATGGCATACCTACACAGTTTCAGGAGATCACAATGGCAATGATCACAAATATCGAAGATTTTTTCACAAAAGGGTGCGGTCGCTGTGAGCGGTTTGATACGCTTGATTGCTCAACGCGGCAATGGGAAGCCGGTCTGCGCGAACTGCGCATGATCTGTCGCAATGCCGGTCTCAGCGAACACGTCAAGTGGGCACATCCGTGTTACATGCACGCCGGTCGTAACATAGCCATCATCGGTGCGTTGCGTGGCGACTTCCGCCTCAATTTCTTCAATGCCGCCCTGATGAAAGACCCGGAAGGCGTGCTGGAGAAGCAAGGGGCGAATACCCAGTTTCCCGACATGATTCGTTTCACGGACAACGCACAGGTCGCGGCGACGGCGCACACAATCGAGTCCTATTTGAAGGAAGCGATGGCGTACGCGGAAGCCGACATCAAGCCGCCCAAAGTGGAACGCGAAATTGAAGTGCCTGATGAATTGGTTGAAGCCCTGGATGCCGATCCAGAGCTTGCCGAAGCATTTTACAGTCTGACACCCGGACGACAGAAGAGCTACGTGATCAATTTGAATTCGGCAAAGAAGTCGGAAACCCGCATCCAACGGATTGAAAAATTCCGCAGCAAGATTCTGGCTGGCAAGGGCGCACTAGAGCGCTGATGGTTGTAAGTGGAATGCAACCTGGCGAGTTTCGCCGAAATATATCACACCGTAACATGAGAAAACTTGTTGTGCTTGAACATATCTCCCTCGACGGCGTCATCCAGGCACCGGGTGGGCCGCAGGAAGACACGAGCGGCGGCTTCGCGCACGGTGGCTGGGTTGCGCCCTACTCTGACGAGGTGCTGGGAACCGCATTGCGCAAGCAAATGAACCGGTCGTTCGACTTGCTGCTTGGGCGTAAGACATTTGAGATTTGGGAACCGTACTGGCCCAATCATGGAGATGTTTGGCCGAATGCCAACAAGGCCACCAAGCACATCGCCTCGAACACGCGGACCGCCGGCGTATGGCAGCCTTCGGTATTTTTGAGCGGTGATGTTGCCGCGAAAGTCGCCGAATTGAAACAACAGGATGGGCCAGATTTGCACGTTTGGGGCAGCGGCGATCTGCTACAGACGCTGATGAAGCATGATTTGGTCGATGTATTTTGGCTGATGATCTATCCGGTCACGTTAGGCAGCGGGAAACGGCTCTTTGCTGAAGGCACGCTACCGGCGACGTTCACAGTGACGGAAAGTATCGCCACGGCGAAGGGTGTTATGATTGTGACCTATCAGCGAGCTGGTGCATTGACAAGATGATCCACAAAACAATTCAACTCTACAGCGACAAACCGACTATTACGGTCACGACGTATGTGCTGGACGATTCGGCCGAAATGCTCAACGGACAAAAACGGGCCGGCATCCTCATCTGTCCCGGCGGCGCGTATCTCGGCTGTTCCGACCGCGAGGCGGAGCCGGTCGCCCTGCGCTTTGCCGCGATGGGCTACCACGCCTTCGTCCTGCGCTACTCGACCTACTACGGTCGCTTTCAGGCGCCTGATCCCGACAACATGCCAGTCAAGCCGGAGACAATTCACCCCGCGCCCGTGCGCGACATCGGTCAGGCGTTTCTGACACTGCGCGCACACGCCGACGAGTGGCTGCTGGATATGGACAAGATCGCCGTTTGCGGCTTTTCGGCGGGCGGCCACAACTGCGCGATGTACGCAGTCTACTGGAACAAGCCGCTCATCACCGACCACCTGGGCGTTGATGGGGCAAAGATCAGGCCCGCCGCCGTTATTCTTGGCTACGCCTTAACTGACTACCAACTGGCGATGAGTACGACGCATGACCCGGCGGAGACGCATGTCCGGCACGCTGCCGCGATTGCGTTGTTGGGCACGGCGGAGCCGGATGAGGCGTTGTTGACGGAGGTGAGTCCGGCACGGTTGGTTTCGGCCGAAACGCCCCCCACCTTCATCTGGGCCACCGTTGCCGACACCCTAGTGCCTGTCGCACACAGCACGCGCATGGCTAACGCGCTGGCGGCCAACGGCGTGCCGTTTGAGGTTCACCTGTTCGAGGAGGGAAGGCATGGACTCAGCCTGTCCAATGAAGCTACCGCCGGCTCGTGCCTGGATCTCGATCCGGACGCCGCCCAGTGGATAGCACTGGTCGAAGCGTGGCTCAAAAAACGCTTTGCGCCAGACCTGCCTGAGATGCCGCTCTGGATGCAGCAGATGAACGGCTAGATTAGATGTGTCGCAGAAAGAGCGAAGACCACAGGGGCATAAAAGACCTCACTACTTCTCTGCGGTGAGTCGCATAATGACATGACACCCTGATCGACATGTGACAGCACTATGCTGTGAATCGCTGGTCAATCCACTGGGGATCGCTGTGGTGCGTCCGCACTTGAGCTGGCAAATACAGTCAGATCGGCCGAACGTCCGGCAGACTGCCTGCCGGATCATCGTGCGCGATGGGCAAGATAATGTGCAGTGTGTGCGGGCCGTGCGCCCCCAAGACCAATTCCATGCCAATATCGGCCGTTCTGCTTGGCCCGGAAATGATGATGACATTGCTTGCATCTTGAAACATCGTCAGTGCATCGTCGCGCTGTTGCGCAAACCATGTTTCCAAGTCGGTTACGATTTGCATCGCGCGGACAATGGCGATGTGGGTCGCTGGCAACAAGGACGTCGAACGCACCTTGCCAGGTGCGCTCATGAATACGAGACTGCCCGTCGCAGCCAATGCCGCGTCAACACCGGTGATGCCGATTTCGGCATGTGGGCTTTCGGCCGAAACCCGCTGGAACCCGGCGTTGGCCATTCGCATCGTAAAACCGGCGATTGGTACAGATGCATCATCCCATGCAGCAACGCGCCGATTTGCTCCTACCAGTTGACTGATTACGGCAAACGCCGCATCCTCATCTTCAACCTCGTGGATAATGCAGTTGAGTTTTGTTGCTTCGCGGATGAAATGAGCACGCAATTCGGCCGAATTCAACGCTTTGCTCGGAACCATCGGCCGAAAATCGACCGTTTCCTCAATCTCCGGCAAATCAGCTTGCGCAGCGCGTAATCGGCCGAGAATGTTCTTACGAGCATCACTCATCGCTATTCCTCTCACGCCACATCTGGCGAAAAGACTTGGGCGCAAACGAAGGCAACGAGCGATACATCGTCCAGCCACCTAATGGGCCGGGCAACTGCGACGGCGCAAACCGCCCTCCCCTTGCAGCCGCTTTGCCAGACAGTTCGAACAAACGCGGCGACTTGTTGACCGTCTTCCAGCCTGCAATGCCCCAATCCCACGTCCTGTCTGTTACACCAACTTCCACCAGATCGTGCCGCAAATCGAGCAACATGCGTGGCAGGTCGATATCGACCGGACAAACCTCTTTGCACATGCCGCACAAACTGCTGGCGTGTGGCAACTGTTTGGCGTTTTCCAATCCTTGCAGCAAGGGCGTGATGACCGCCCCGATTGGGCCCGGATAAACCCAGCCATACGCATGACCGCCTGTGCTGCGATATACCGGACAGCCATTCAGGCACGCGCCGCAGCGAATACAGGCCAGCGCTTCAGCATAATTTGAGGCGTAGATTTTGGAGCGTCCGTTATCGATCAGGATTACGTAACTGTGTTCCGGCCCATCTTTTTCACCGGGACGGCGCGGACCGTTGAGCATATGCGTGTACACCGTCATCGTCTGGCCGGTGGCGCTGCGCGTTAACATTTGCGTCAACGTAGCGTATTCTTCGACTGTGCCGACCAGCTTTTCGATGCCGACGACGGCGACGTGTACTGGTGGAATTGTCGTTACCAAACGGGCGTTGCCTTCGTTCGTCACGAGGCAAACGGATCCGGTTTCGGCAATGATAAAGTTGCCGCCGGTGATGCCCATTTCGGCCGAAAGGAACTTCTCGCGCAAAATCTGGCGCGCAAACTGCGTCATCTCGCCCGCGTCATCTGTGTACGGCATGGCGTGTTTGTCGATGAAGAGATCGCGCACACTCTCTTTCGATTTGTGCACGATCGGGGCGACGATGTGGCTGGGTTTTTCGCCGTTGATCTGAAGGATGTATTCACCGAGATCGGTTTCAACGACTTCGATATCGGCCGATTGCAGCACCGCATTCAGCCCGATTTCCTCGCTCAACATGCTCTTTGCCTTCGCCACGCGCTTGACCGCATGGCGTTGCGCGATGTCGAGGACGTGTTGATTCGCTTCTTCGGCCGATTCAGCCCACAAGACAACCGTACCGTTGGCTTGCATCCTGGCTTCGGCCTGTTCGAGCAAGTCTGGCAGATGCTTGAGCGTCCGTCGCTTGGCGGCAGCCGCTTGCCGGCGCATCGCTTCACCGTGCGCCTTGCCGTCCGCAAACACGGCGGCGAGGCGGTTATTGTACGCACCCGTCGTGCCTTTACGCACGGCCGCCGCTTGTTCGGCGTCATTGATACCGATTTGGGCCGCCGGAATGAAATTGTTCGACTTAATCTGCATGAGCCGGCTCCCCAGCCACTGCCTCAGCCAACAAGTCGGCAATATGGCGCACGGGCGGTTGTCGATTTTGCTTTTCGAAACCCCCGTTGATGTGCATCAGACAACTGGCATCGCCGGTGAGAATCGATTCGGCCGAACATGCCTCGATCTGCTTCATCTTTTGCTGCAACATCGCCCCGCTGACGTCAGCCATTTTGACGCTAAACAAGCCGCCAAAACCACAGCATTCATTGCAGCCGTCCATTTCCATCACGTTGGCATTCTCTATGCCGCTGACAAGCGTGCGTCCCTGGTTTGTCAAGCCGAGCAAACGCAATCCATGACATCCGTCGTGAAACGCAACCGGTGTTGGTTGTGTCAGCCGGCCGTTGAGATCGGTGATACCCAACCCGTCGACGATGAATTCGGTCAATTCCCATGTCTTGCTTGCCGCTTCTTCAGCAACCGTCCGCCACTGTTCGTCTTCGGCAAACAGCACCGGATACTCGTGGCGCACCATCGCCGCACACGAACCGGACGGCGTGACGATCACTTCGGCATCGGCAAACGCCTTCAGAAACTGAATCGCGACCTCACGTGCTGCATCGCGGTAGCCGCTATTGAATGCCGGCTGACCACAGCACGTCTGCGCCATGGGAAAGTCGACCTGACAGCCCAGATGCTCCAGTACAGTCACCGTTGACATACCTGTATTGGGGTAAACCATGTCAATGATGCACGTCACAAACAGGGAAACTTTCTTGCCGATTGGGCTTTTGCGGTCAGGTAATGCCATTTGTCTTGTCTACTCGCTCCGCTCCGTTTGGAGGCGAATTGCTAACGCAAGAACGCCTCGTGCAAACCGCCGTCGACGCTGATGATCTGTCCGGTTGTTTTCGACAGTTTGGAACTCGCCAACAAATAGGCCGCTTCGGCCTGATCGGCCAGCGTAATTGGCGCTTTCGTCAGCGTACGCTGCGCGTAGAAGTGAGCCAGCTTGTCGCGCAACGCTTCCGTATCTTCGCGCTCATTGTACTCAATGTTGTATTTGGTCAGCGATGCAATCACGCGATCGCGCGGGAACATGCTGCTGCCCTCGACTACCGTAGCCGGTGCCAGACCGTTGACACGCACCAGTGGTGCCAGTGTCATCGCCATCTCGCGCACCAGGTGATTGGCCGCCGCTTTGCTCGTATCGTACGCAACCGATCCGACTTTGGCAACCGCTGCGTTAACGCTGGTCGTCAACACCAGCGATCCCGTCAATCCCTGTGCTTGCCAGATTTGGCGTGCCTCATCTGCAACGATGTACAGCCCTTTGACGTTGACATTAAACGTCAAATCCCACTGTGCATCTGTCACCTTGCCCGCTTTGCTCGGCGGCACAAAGACGCCGGCAGTGACGATGACGTTGTCAATGCCGCCGTAAGCCAAAATCACCTGCTCCAACATGGCACGTACGCTATCGCGATTGGTGATGTCTGCACCCAAACCGATGGCGGGGCCACATCTCGAAATACCCGTACCGGCAACGCCGATGCCCATGCCGTATTTGTCAGTCAACTCGTCGGCCGTTGCCTGTGCTGCATCAGCATTCAAATCGACGCAAACGACATGCGCCCCTTCCTGCGCCACGCGATGGGCGGTTGCCTTGCCGATGCCGCTGCCCGCGCCGACAACGATGACGACATTGCGTGCCAGCTCTTTTTCGGGTGGCATGCGCTGAAGCTTCGCCTCTTCAAGTAGCCAGTATTCGATGTCAAACGCTTCCTGGCGTGGCAAGCCTTGATATGTGCTGATCGCTTCGGACGCACGCATGACTTGAATTGCAAGGCTGTAGAATTCGGCCGTTACCCGACTCTCACTCTTGTTCTTGCCCCAGGCAATCAGGCCAACGCCCGGAATCAAGATCACCGTTGGGTTGGGATCGCGCATCGCCGGCGAATCGGGATGTTTACACGCGTCGTAGTAGGCGACATAATCACGACGATACGCCACCAGGCCAGCGTCGAGTTTGGCCAACAGCGTGTCGTAATCTTCTGCCTGCGGGTTCCAATCGATGTAGAGTGGCTTGATTTTGGTGCGCAGGAAATGGTCGGGGCAACTGGTGCCGATTTCGGCCAGGCGGGTTGCGTCATGGCTGTTGACGAATTCGAGTACGCTATCAGTTACGTGCACCGTGCCGATAAAGCGATTGACCTGCGACACTTTGCCGCGCAATGTCGGCAGCAATTTGACCAACAGCGCGTCGCGCTCACTTTCGTTCAACGATGCATATTTCTGACCGCCAAATGTGTCAGCGCCTTTGTCATGTGCTTCGATGTAACGGGCTGCTTTTTCGATCAGGTCGAGGCTCAATTCGTAGCACGCCTTGTCGTCATCTGCCCAGTTGATCAGGCCGTGTTGGCCCATGATCAGCCCTTTGGTCTGCGGATTTGCGCGGGCCATATCGCCCATGACAAGACCCAGATCAAAGCCGGGGCGCTGCCAACCGACGTAGCCGACTTCGTCGCCATAGATGTCTTGTGTTAGCTGTTCCTGATCTTTGCTGGCGGCGACGGCAATGGCGGAGATGGGATGCGTGTGGTCGACGTGACGCGCGGGAATGAAACCGTGCAGAGGTGTGTCGATGGAGCTGGCGCGCGGGTTGAGATTATAGACGCAATGTGGGTACATGCCGACCATGGCGTCTTCGATTTCTGTTTTGACGCCTTTGTTTTCGGCCGAATCCCATATCTTGCGCAGCGCCAGCAATTTGTCCATATACAGCGACGCAAAATTCGCGCGCTTCGCTGTTCGTAGGTCACCTCCCGAGCCTTTGACGACCATGACGTCCACCGTTTCGCCGGTGAGCGGGTCGGGTAGCAGTAATTTGGAAGACGTATTGCCGCCGCCCGTGTTAGTGATGCGCTGATCGGTTCCCAGCAAGTTGGAACGATAGCGCAGGCGTTCAACGGGATCGAGTTGGTCAGCGACGGCATCGTCCCAGAGGTAATTGACGTGTTGGTAATTTGTGCTCATGGTATGTTTCCTAATTGAGTGAAAAAGCGCGTTCCAAGTCTTGAATCTCGGCTGCGCCGATGGGAACGAGGGTGCCAATTTCGGCCGAATCGATCAGCGATCGCGCACTGAACTCAGCCACCTCTAAACGGTCAAATGCATTCAAAATGTCGGTGCCGACCGTCAACACACTGTCATTGCGAATAATCAGCACCGGCGAATCCAGCGACACCGCCTCCGCAATCGCCTCAGCCTCGGTATAGAGTTGTTTGAATCCAACAATTGGAATATCGCGCAACAGAATAAAACTCTCCGGAATCGTGCGCGTGTCGAATTGCACGCCGGTAATGGCATAGGCCGTCACGTTGGGGCATTGTGCGGTCATGACACAATTGATATCGGGGTGCGTTTTGTAAATCGCCTCATGCAGTTTGACCGACCGGCTGGGCAATTTGCCTGCCTCGCGCACGCCGTTGCGGATCAACACGATATCTTCAATCGCAATGTTGCAGCGGTCGGTACCCGTCGGCGTGATCAAAAAGCTGCTGTCATCGAGCCGCGCTGACACAACGCCCTCGGTGCTGATCATCAACTGGCGATCATAGGCGCGTGCCGTGATCTCGGCGATTTGCTGCCGCAGTTCGCGCTCTGCGCTGCTGTGCGTCGTCGGCACAAATTCCGGCAGCACATTGTGCCGGTGGTCAAACAAGTTGAGTGCCGGTTCCGGTAATGCGTGTACGTCGCCCAACGACCGGGCGCGAATCAGCGTACGGGCACAAAAATCGAGCGTCTCCAGGCGTTGGAAGGCGTCGAGCAAGGTCGCACCCCCCGCAGCCATGCCGTGATTCTCCAAAATGACGATGTTGTATCCTTCGGCAAACGTGGCCGCAATGTTCGCACCGAGTGCTTCGCTGCCGGGCAAAGCATAGGGCGCATAACCGACCGGCCCGCAGACGCGATTGGCCTGTGGAATGATGCGCGTGTCGGGAATTTCGCGCACGATGCTAAACGAGACCAGCGCCGGCGGATGCGCGTGTACAATCGCCTGCATATCGGGTCGCAACTTGTATATCGCCCGGTGAAACGGAAACTCCGAGGATGGTTTATGCGGCCCAATAATCGCACCGTCTTTTTGGACGCACATGATGTCCTGCGGGGTCAGTTTGCCTTTATCGATGCCGGACGGCGTAATCCAGATGTCGCCGTTTTCGTCTTTGATCGACAGATTGCCGCCGCTGAGGGTGGTCATGCCGTTGTGATAGATGCGGTTCATGATGGCGACCAGTTGGTCGCGCGGGTGTAGCAGTTGAAAATTCATAAATGCTTCTTGTGCATGATTTCCAGATAGTGTTGGTAGGCGGCTTGCCAGACGGCGTGATCCTGTGGTTCATAGCGCTGCAATTCGGCCGAATGCGCCACAATCTGACGCCCCTGTTGAAGGTCGGCAATCTCGCCCAGTGTGATCAGTTGCACGATAGCGTTGCCCATCACCGTCGCTTCAATCGGCCCGGCCACAACTGGAATGCCGGTTGCATTAGCCGTCAGTTGATTGAGCAGTTGGTTTTGGATACCGCCGCCGCCAATGTGCAGCACTTCGACCGATTTTCCCGTCAGATCACGCAATGTGTCCAGCACCATTCGGTATTTCAGCGCCAGACTTTCCAGCACGCAGCGCACGATAGCGCCAACGCTGTTGGGAGCTGTTTGCTCTGTCTCGGCACAGTAAGCTTGGACAGCTTGCGGGAAGTCTCCCGGTGCGAGGAAACGGGTATCGTCGGGATCGATCAATGCAGCTAGAGGTGACGCCGCTTGTGCCAACGTCACCAACTCCGCGTAACTGAAATCGCGCCCCTGTGTTTGCCACGTTCTGCGGCACTGCTGCAATATCCACAGCCCCATCACATTCTTCAACAGCCGATAGGTGCCGTAGACGCCGCCCTCATTGGTTACATTGGCCGCCAGCGCAGCTGCGTTGATGATCGGTTCGCGCACTTCGAGACCGACGAGACTCCAGGTGCCGCTGCTGATGTAGGCAAAATCCTCCGTGTCGGTGGGCATGGCGGCGACGGCGCTGCCCGTGTCGTGGGTCGCGGGTGCAATGACGGGAATGCTTTCATAAACACCCAGGCGTGTGCCCGGTTTGACGATTTCGGGGAAGATGTGCGTTGGAATGCCGAGCGTGGCCAGCATCTCGGTCGCCCAAGTGCCGGTGCGCGGATTGAATAGCTGTGTGGTCGTCGCGTTGCTGAACTCGCACACTTTGGTGCCGGTCAACCAGTAATTGAGCAGGTCGGGCACGGTCAGAAAGGTGTCGGCAATGGCGAGCTGCGGCGAAGCGCTTTCGACCATGCTCAGTAAATGATAGAGCGTGTTGATTGGCATAAACTGAATGCCGGTCTGGGCAAATACGTCGGCTTTGGGCACGGCAACAAATGCCCGTTCCATCATGCCATCGGTGCGACTGTCGCGGTAGTTGACCGGATTGCCGACCAAATTGCCCTGTACGTCGAGCAGGCCGAAATCGACGCCCCATGTATCGACGCCGATGCCGGCGGGATGGAGCGCTTTGCCGCGTTCGATGCCGGCCGTGATCTGCCGCCACAAATAGAGAAAATCCCAGTACAGCGTGCCGTTGATCGTCGTCAGCGGATTGGCAAACCGGTGCTGTTCTTCCAGCGAAAGGCGTTGACCATCAAAATGGACGGCTATCACGCGCCCCGATTCTGCTCCAAGATCGACGGCCAACACAGTTTTGCTTGCCATTGCTAGCCTCGTTGTGCCAATACAGTTTGCTCGTGATGGCGGATCGCCTGCATGAACTGGTAGCCGACGGGCGTGTTCTGTTGTGCGCAATAAGCGTCCCACACGGCGCCGAAGGGCAGCATCTTTAATTCCTCAAGCAAAGCGAGTCGCGCGGTCCAATCACCGGCTGCTTCGAGTTCGCGCAAGGTGTCGATTGGTTCCAGCAGCGCCATGAGCAATGCTTTGAGGGCGTTGCGCGTGCCGATGGTCCACGCCGCGATGCGGTTGATGCTGGCATCAAAGAAGTCGAGGCCGATATGAACGCGGTCAAGAGCGACATGGCGCACGATTTCCTGCATAATGGCCTGTAAATCGTCGGTGAGTGTGACGACGTGGTCGCTGTCCCAGCGTACGCCACGACTGACGTGGAGCAGTAGTTCTGGCACGTAGAGCAATGTTGATGAGATTTTGTCAGCGATTGTTTCGGTCGGGTGGAAGTGGCCGGCGTCGAGCGTCAGCAGGGTTTGATTTTGAATGGCGTAGCCCATGTAAAATTCGTGAGAGCCGACAACGTAGCTTTCGGAGCCGATGCCGAATAGTTTGCATTCGACGGCGTCGCGGTTGAAGTCGGGGTGGGAGATTTCGGCCGAAAACACCTCATCCAAACTCTCTTTCAAAAGTTCCCGATGGCGCAAGCGATCGACCGGCGTGTCTTTATACCCATCAGGAATCCAGACATTGTTGATGCATGGATTGTCCAACTGCTTGCCGATATAGCCGCCGATTTCTCGGCTGTTGATGCAATGCTCGATCCAGAACGCACGCACAGTCTCATCAAGGCTGGCCAGCGTAAAACCGCCTTCCGCCATCGGATGCGAAAAACAGGATGGATTAAAGTCGATGCCGTGGTCATTGGCCCACGCCCAATCGATCCAGCGATCAAAGTGGTGTGGCCGCCAGTCGTTGCGATCCATTTTGCCGTCGCTGTCGCCATAGATGGCGTGCAAATTGAGACGATGGGTGCCGGGAATGAGACTGTACGCCACGTCGAGATCGGCGCGCAGCTCGTCGGCATTGCGTGCCTTGCCCGGATAGTTGCCTGTGGCCATGATGCCGCCGCTGAGGCCGCGATCCGGGTCTTCAAAGCCGGCGACGTCGTCGCCCTGCCAGCAGTGCAGGCTGATCGGAATCGTGGCGAGGGTTTGCAGCGCGGCGTCGGTATCGACTCCCAGTGCAGCGTATTGCTCTTGGGCAAGTTGGTATGATTGCGATAGTCGGGTCATTGGATAAGCTCCAATCGTTAATCGAGGTGAAACACTTCGGTGAGTTCCAGCATCATTTGATCGGCTTGTGTATCGGCCGAATGTTCAAAAAACGGCGCCATCATTGCCTGCCACTTGGCGTTGACCTCTGTCTCACCCATACGAGCCACAGCAGTTTGCAGATCGTCAGGTGTTTCAAAATAGCCGAAAAGAAGGC
>JAMLHW010000011.1 GCA_023954475.1 Anaerolineae bacterium | reverse complement strand
GGATAAGCTCCAATCGTTAATCGAGGTGAAACACCTCGGTGAGTTCCAGCATCATTTGATCGGCTTGTGTATCGGCCGAATGTTCAAAAAACGGCGCCATCATTGCCTGCCACTTGGCGTTGACCTCTGTCTCACCCATACGAGCCACAGCAGTTTGCAGATCGTCAGGTGTTTCAAAATAGCCGAAAAGAAGGCCGTCATCCCGCACAAACAGCGAATAATTGTGCCAGCCTGTTGCGCTCAGCGCCGCCAACATCTCCGGCCACACCTGCTTGTGATGGGCTTTGTATTCTTCCAATCTGTCTGCTTTGACTTGTAAAATAAATCCGACGCGATTCATAATTATCTTTTGTAAGGCGTTCGATAAAACACTGTTTGAAATAAGGTGCAGATTTTTGCAATCAATCTACACCTTATTGCGTCATCTGATCAATGATTAGAAGTCAAAATCGTTGATATTGTCGATGTTGAAGACGGTCGGTGCACCGAGCAGAACGGAGCCGTCTTCGGCGATGGTATAGGTGCCCAACTTGCCTGCGTCAAATGTGTCGCCGGGATTGCCCTGGATTTCGCCGGTTGCAATGGCGTTGAGAGCGTAGATGGCAAGGTAGCCGAGGTCTGCCGGATTCCACAGAGCAAATGCCGGGGCTGCGCCGCTTTCGACGTATTCGCGCATCTGGTTCGGCGTGCCCAATCCGGTGACAAATACTTCACCAATGCGATCCTGATCCTGCACGGCGCGTGCGGCGGCGGCGATACCAACCGTGGTCGGAGAGATGATGCCTTTCAGATCAGGATAGGTGCGCATCAAACCGACCGCTTCGTTGTAGCTCTTTTCGTCTTCGTCATCGCCATAGACAATGGTAACCAGGTCGAGGTCGGCGAATTCCGGTTTTTCCAGTTCCGCTTTCATGAACTCGATCCATTCATTCTGATTGGGAGCGGTCGATGTTGCACTCAAGATAGCGATTTCACCAGAACCACCAATGAGATCGGAGATCATTTCGATCTGAACTCGGCCGATACCTTCTGAGTCAGCCTGATTCATGTGCGCATTGCGGCCACCTTCTGCAATGGCAGAGTCCCAACTGACAACCGGAATGCCAGATTCCAACGCGTCTCTGCCCGTCGGAACCAGCGCATCGGCGTCATTGGCTGAAATAGCCAGCCCATCAACACCTTGTGCGATCAGGGAGTTGAGTACTTGAATCTGCTCGGTAGCATCGGCCGTTGCCGGACCGGTGTAGGTCACTTCAACGCCGAGTTCGGCTGCTGCTTCTTGAGCACCGTTATTGGCTGTATCGAAATAGGGAATGCCCAATCCTTTGGGAACAAATACATACGTCATTGTCCCGTCAGTCTCTGCCGGCGCAGCTTCTTCAGCAGTCGTTTCTTCTGCTGCCGGGGCAGCTTCTTCTGTATCGCCACCACAGGCAGCCAACAGTGCAAGCATTAAGATCAGCAGGGATACGGTCAACAATTTCTTCAACATGTTAAATCTCCTCGTTTTTTATGGTTTGGTCTTGAAAAAAGGTTGTGAAGCGTCAGTTTGTCAGTGCTATGTCTCAAATGGGGAATGGGGTAACCTCCTCAGTTTACAAATGCATCAGGCTGCGCCCAATAACAGATTACGGGACCAGAAAAAGAATAATGCGAATAAGGCAGAGGCGATGAGTCCGAGCGCAACTTTGCCCCATGTATTGCGATCGCTTTTGAATGCACCGCCTGTAAGCTGTCGTGCAATGTAAGGCAGCATGATGGACAAAATGAGCATGAAGCCGATCACGATGTTTTGTCCCTGACCCGGTATGTTGATCAGACCCATGCCAAAGCGCATTTCGCCGATTAAGACAAGTGCCAGAATGGCACCGATCATCGTGCCGCTGCCACCCATGATGCTGACGCCACCGAGAACGACGGCGGTAATGACGGCCAGTTCCAGTCCTGTGCCGATATCAGGCCGTGTGCTGCCGAAGCGGGCGGCCAGCACGATACCGGCCAGTGCCGACATGAAACCGGACATCATGAAGATGACGATTTTTGTGCGGTCGACGTTGACGCCGGCAAAGTAACCGGCGTCTTCGTTGTTGCCAATGACGTACAGGGTTCGGCCGAATTTCATCTTGTGTAGAATCAGCGTGAATATGATGGCGAAGAAGATAAATAAAACGGCCGAAAACGGAAAGCGGATACTGCCCAGCGTGCCCTGCCCCAAATAGGTAAACGCCTCAGGATAGCCACGTGCCGCCTGATCGCCGAGAAAGGCAAACGCCATACCGCGATAAAAAGCAAAGGTACCCAACGTCACAACCAGTGAGGGCAATTTGACTTTGGCCACCAGATACCCATTGAGTAAACCAGCGAGGAGTCCCAACACAAGCGCAGCAACGACTGCGACCCAGATGTTGGTGCCGTTCATGTGCAGCAAACCGAGCAATGAAGCACACATCGCCATCGTCGAAGCGACAGACAAATCAATGTTACCCGTGACGATGATGAACACCATGGGCAACATCATCAGCCCCAGTTCCATGAAATCTGACGTGGCACGCATCAAATTGCGCGTGTCGAGAAAATAAGGCGTCAGACGCACATTGACCAGGGCAACGATGACGATCAGCGCCACCAGCAACCACTCCCAGCGTTTGAAGAAATCGGTAACCGATTCTCTGGTAGTCATCACACCGTTTGAAGATGAATTGGTTGATGGGGTCATGATTTACTCCCGACGCGCTGCAAGCGGCGCATGATGGCGGAATCGATGATAACGGCGACCAAAATTAGCAGACCCTGTGCCGCGAGCTGCCAGAAAGGTGAAATGCGAACCAACGTCAGCGAATTTTCAATGGTTCCGAGCAGGAAGGCACCAAGAATCACGCCGAGCACTGTGCCGCTGCCGCCCATAATGCTGACACCGCCAACGACCGATGCCGCAACTGACTGCAGTTCAAATCCCAAAGCTGTGTTGGTTTGGGCTGATTCAAAGCGCGATGCCCACAGCACGGCCGCCAGACCGCAGAGCAAACCAGAAACGACGTAGACCATAAACGTCGTCCGGGTCACATTGATGCCTGCGACACGGGCTGCATCGGGATTGCTGCCGATGGTATAAATGTCGCGTCCGGGTCGTGTGTAGTTGAGAAAAATGTAGATGATCACGGCGACTAAAGCGGCGATCAGGATGATGTTGGGTATGCCGAGCGGTGTGCCTTTTGCCAGCGCGCGAAAACTCTCGGGCATTTCATAGGAATTGACCCATTGCCCCTGACTGTAGACAAAAATCAGACCGCGATAGATGCTCAATGTCCCCAATGTGGCGATGATGGGCGGCACGCCACCGGTGGTGATGAGAAAGCCATTGAAACTGCCGAGCAAGGCACCCAGCGCCATACCCAGCGCTACAGCCACCAGTGGCGACATGCCGGGAAATGAGACGACGACAAACGCTACCATCATCGCGACAAGGCCAATCGTGGAACCTACAGATAAGTCGATGCCGCGCGTGACAATGACCATTGTCTGTGCCAGGGCCACGATCACCAGAATGGAGATGTTGAGCAAGATGTCGCGGAAGTTATCGATGGTCAGGAAGGCAGGTGTGCGAATGGAAACGAGGATCATCAGCAGGACAATAATGATGATGATGCTCAATTCGCGAAACCGGACAAACGTCATAAAAAGAGTGTTAGCCGATTTTTCATTTTTGGCCGTGATACTGGTAGTCACAGATCAGACTCCTTGTGCTGCAGCTTGCAGTGGATCAGGATTATTCGGCCGAATCTTCGGCCGAAGATTCGGCCGTTCCCGTCGCTGCCATCATCAATTTTTCTTGCGTCGCTTCGGCACGACTAAACTCACGGATCAGCTGCCCTTCACGCATGACGAGAATGCGGTCACTCATGCCCAGAATTTCCGGCAACTCTGATGAAATCATCAAAATGGCCATCCCCTGCGCGGCGAGGCTGCCCATCAGGTGGTGAACGGTGGCCTTAGTCCCGACATCGATCCCACGAGTCGGCTCATCCAGGATGAGGATGTGTGGTTGGCGTGCCAGCCATTTGGCCAGGACGACTTTCTGTTGATTGCCACCTGATAGTTGACCGGTCAATTGGTTGACGCTGCTGGCTTTGATCTCGAATTGAACGGCTGATTTTTCGGCCGATTCTCGTGCTTCCTTCTCATTCAACCAGCCAAACGTCGTATATTCATCCAGACTGGGCAATGTGATATTGTCAGTAATCGGCATTTCCAGCACGAGTCCGTGCTGTTTGCGATCTTCAGGCACGTAGCCAATACCGAGCTGCATGGCGGTACGTGGATTGGGAATCGACACAGCCGCGCCATCGATTTTAATCGTGCCGCTTTGCGGTGTGTCGACGCCAAAAATCGTTTGCGCCACTTCCGTACGCCCTGCCCCAACGAGACCGGACATGCCCAAAATTTCTCCCGCACGCAGCTCAAACGAAATGTCTGCAAATTTGTTTGGCACAGTCAGGTTTTCTACTTCAAGGACAACTTCGCCCGGCGTAATATCGAGTTTGGGGAACAAATCATCGAGGTCACGACCGACCATCATGTTGATCAATTCGGCCGTTGTGACCGAGGCCATTTCACGCGTACCGATGTACGTGCCGTCTCGCAGCGTGGTGACGCGGTCGGCAATGGCAAATAATTCTTCCAAGCGATGTGAGATAAACGCAATCGCCGTTCCCTCTTCGCGCAGATTGCGCGTGATGCGGAACAATTCCTCTACTTCGCCACTCGTCAGTGATGAAGTCGGTTCGTCCATGATCAACACTTTGGCGTTAACTGAGAGCGCACGTGCAATCTCGACCATTTGCTGCTGTGCGACGGTCAGGTTGCGGGCTTTTGTGCGCGGATCGAGGTCAACACCCAGTCGTTTGAGCAGATCCTTTGCCGATTTGTTCATCGCCTGCCAACTGATGCGACCACGTGTCGTCGGTTGGCGTCCGACCAAGATGTTCTCGGCAATGCTCAAATCCGGGAACAAGCTCGGCTCTTGATAAATGGCAGCGATACCGAGCTGCTGCGCATCGCGCGGATTGGCAAACTCAACCAGCTCATTGTTGAGGTAAATTTCACCCGAACTGGGCTGGTGAACACCGGTGATCACTTTGATCAGCGTCGACTTGCCTGCGCCATTTTCACCCAAAATGGCGTGGACTTCACCGGCATATAGATTGAGGTGAACCCCCTTTAGCGCGTGAACACCGCCAAATGACTTGGTAATATCTTTGAGTTGGACAACGGGGGTTGTGGCAATTGGGGTCGCTGTGTTCATCGTATTTCCGGGAAAATAATCTGTTACCAACTCACTTTGCAGAATATTGTTGTTTTTTGTCGAATTTTACCGTTATTTGACGAAAGCATATCATTTACGTTAGAATATGTCAAGCTTTTTGCAAAAATTGCCAAATATCGCCAAGGTTCAGTATGACGACATTTGAAAGACGCCAGGCGCTCATGCGCTATCTCAAAGAACAACCGGGCATCAAAGTAACCGAACTTGCTGAGTTACTGAATGTCTCTGAAGGTACAATCCGCAACGATTTGACAGCATTGCAAGATTCGAATCAGGTGCGGCGTGTGCGTGGTGGTGCCGTTCTCATCGAACAGACCCAGCAAGCGACCCCACCCCCGGTCGAAAATGCGACTGGCAAACAACGCATTGCGCGGCGTGCCGCTGAAATGGTCAATGACGGCGACGCGATTTGGCTCGATGCGGGAACGACAGTGCGTGTGCTCGTGCCATTCCTGGCTCAGCGACAGCGTCTGACAATTGTCACCAACGGGTTGCGCGTAGCGTTGCAACTGGCAGAACAGAGCACACATTTACAAGGTGCGCACACGGTTATTCTGGTCGGTGGTCGTATCGGTACCGATGGCTTGTATACGATTGGCACGGGTAACGAGCAGTTGCTGGATATGGTCAATATCCGCACGGCATTTATTTCAGGCGTGGGTTTTACGCTTGAGGCCGGGTTGACGGTGATGGAATATGAGGATGCGCAGCTTAAATCACGTGTGCTGAATTCGGCCGAAAATGTCGTCGCGCTCGTCGATGCCAGCAAATTTGGCAAGCGCGGCTTTGCTCCTGTGGCGACACTGGAACAGATTTCGCATTTGATAACGGATGAAGATTTATCGGCCGAAATGCTCATGCAGTTGCGCCACAATCGGGTCAACGTCACCATCTGTGGGGAAAACACGATCCGGTCCCATACCGTCACCAACGGCAGCGAAAAATATACGATTGGCTTTGCCAATCAGAGTGAGTCCTTATCCTTTGCACAGGACGTGCGCCACGGACTGGAAAAAGCCGCCGCGACACGCCGCGACATCGATCTCGTTATCGCCGATAACAAATTGAGTGGTGAGGAAGCGTTGCGCGTCGCTGACCATTTGATCAACCGCAAGGTTGACATCGCCATTGAATATCAAATTGATTACCGCAGCGGCAACCAGATCATCGACAAGTTCCAGCGCGCCAATATCCCCGTGATCGCCGTCGATATTCCGATGGTCGGCGCGACGTTTTTCGGCGTCGACAATTATCGCGCGGGTTACATGGCGGGTGAAGCATTGGGTCAATGGGTTATGACGCATTGGCAGGGCGAAATCGATGCGCTCATAATTCTGGAGGAACAACGTGCAGGTGACTCGCCGAAAGCCAGGATTCACGGTCAACAGGATGCGTTTGAGGCGATTGTGGGGAAGGTTTCGGCCGAAAAAATTATCACGCTCGACAGCGGCAACACAAGGGCGATCAGTCAGGCCAATATGATCTCAGCACTACAATCTATTCCAGATGCACAGCGCGTTTCTGTCATCAGTTTTAACGATGAAGCAGCCGCCGGGGCACTGCATGGCGCACGTTCACTCGATCGTGAAACTGACGTAGTCATCGTAGGGCAGGGTTGCGACCGCTTAATACGTTCAGAGATTCGCCGTCCTGATTCGCGTTTGATTGGCTCAACCGCCTACATGCCTGAACGTTACGGTGCAAAGTTATTGGAGATTGCAACGGCCATCTTGCAAGGCAAATCAGTACCACCGGCACTGTATGTCGACCATGTTTTTGTGACACGCGACAATATAGATCAATACTACCCGGTTTGATGCTATTTGATTGTGCCAAGCTTTTTTGATGCAGCAATTCGGATTCGGGTAACGCGGTTCAGTTGGTAGAGATAGTGGCGAGACCACACACGCCGAATGCCGGAACAACACGTTCTGTTCACTTCCAATAAAACCATACGGTCATTTACGCACCCTCCAGCCCATAAAGCGTCATCACCCAGCCAATGAATTCAGGAAAGGCGCCTTCGGGAACGTGTACCCACCCCTCTTTCACGCGCAGGAAGTAAGATCCTCCACCATAACCCCGCTCAGTGGGTCTTCCGTCCGGTCGCTGATCAGCGAAGATCCAGGCCCTAACAAACCAAACATGTGGCTGGCTGCCGTCGTTGGCATTGACTCCGGCAGTTATTATTTCCACCCGCTCCACCGGGGATTTCTCCGCCCCCTTTATGATTTCCTGTTCCATCCCCTCCTCAGGTGTGGCATAGATGCCGTTTGCCTTAGCCAGCGTCAATTGTCCCGTAGCATACACCCAGCTCCCGGCAAAGAACAATGGAATCAGCAGCAGCATACCCCAAGCCAGGAAACCAACCCTCTTTTTGTTTTCCGCATTCTGTTTTTTGCTTTCTGCAATCTCACCCTGCCGCAGCAGCAATACAAGCGCCAAGCCGGTAATGGCGAAGGGCGCCAGGATGAATAAAACGAATTCCGGGATAGAAGTGAAGGAGCCAAACACGCCCCGCGCCAAGAGGCCGTAGCCAATTGTGCTGGCCAGCACCCAATACCCGGCGCGCTGAGCCACTCGACGCAAGTATAGCCACTGCGCCAGGCCGACCAGTGCGCCGAGCAGTGGCGGAATGAGGGCCGGCAGCCATTCGTTTGCGGTGATTTCTGCAATCGGCCGAATCAGATAAATCAGAAGAATGCCGGCCAACCAGCCAACGATTGTCAGCGGTATCCAGACTGCAGCATTTTCTAAATAGCGACGCAGAAAAAGCCACTGGAGCACTGTTGTGACCAGGATCAACATGGAACCATACAAGATGGCTTGCGAGAGCTGCAGCAGAGGCTTGATCCCCACAACCAGACCGTACAAGATTGCTGGTAATACGTCCAGAGATGCCAGCCCATTGAGATGTATTAGGGGCCTGACAAGCACAACCAAGAGCATAATCGCCAAGACGGCCAGGGGAATGGCCAATAGATTCAAGACCACCCACAACGGCCAAACATTCCAACTTGCTTCTCTTTTCATGACCGTCACCCCCACATAGATTGGCTCCTGCCTGTAGGCATCGGCCAGGCTGGCCGGAAAATCAACCACTTCTTTCAGGAGAACAGCCAGTACAGTCCCTGCTCCTTCTTCAGCAGCCTCCCTAGCAGTCGCTGCAGAGACGGTCTCCATTTCATCACCAAACTCAGCCCGAAACGCTGCCGGATAAAGGCGCAGCAAATAGTGATAAATCTGGACGATTAGAGAACTAATCTCTGGCTTCACGAAGTATCTTCCCTGATCTGATAGCTGCCTTATTGGTGCCAGCCAAATGCATACCCACGCATGAAGACCTCATACCTCGGCTCCAGCCTTTGATTTTTGGGCCACGACTATAATCGACTCCAGACGTGCGATTTCAGCTTCAAAGATACGCCGGCCCTGTTCGGTAAGCGTATATTCCTTCTTCGGGCTGCCGTTTTCTTTTTCCCCATCATCGTCTACGCGCCTGATCCAGCCCGTTTCCAGCAATCGCTTAATCGCTCCGTACAGTGTACCCGTGCCCAGCTTGACGCGACCGTCGCTCAGCTGTGTCGTATCTTTCAAGATCGCGTAGCCATGCTTGGGCGTCGTGGCCAGACTCAGCAGAATAAAAAAAGTTGCTTCGCGCAGGGGCAGTTTTTCCTGAACATTCATGCAGATGACCCTGTGTTTTTGTAAGTCGTTTGGCGACATGTCGTCTAGCGACATATTACTCGATTTTTACTGCTTTTGTCAAGGCTTTCATAATGATTGCCCCGGAATAAACCATACCATCGTGTATTGATTTTCGGCCGAAAATCGCGGATCGTCGATTTAGAGTTGGCTGATCCACGGAATTTCTCCACAACAAATTGGTCTCTACTGTGGGTGTGCTCAGCACAATGCCGGCAGAGGAGTCCTACACGATGTATAGGATCAGTTTAGGCCAGAAATCGGCCGAATCAATTCTGCACAAACATGCGCACTGATTCGGCCGATTCCCCATCTTGTTTCGTCAACGCACAAGCCATTCGCGCCGCCGCGTCAAGAGCAACGTGATGCCCAGCAGCGCGGCCAACGCCGTCACCTGCCAGACCAGCGCCGCACCAGGTGCAACAAAGCCGGCGGCATGCAGGGAAGTCAGCGTGACGGCGGTGGGGCCCTCGTAGACGATCTCCAGGTCGCTCAACGGGAGCGTCACCGTCACACTGTTGACTGCCGCCATGCTCACGCGCAGCAGCGTGCCCGTCAACCGATCCTGGATGTAGTAGCCGTCGGCGTTGTTGGGCAATGCCGCCGGATTCCAGGCCAGACTAATCGGGTCTGCACCGGTACCGGCGTCAAACGCCACGATCCACGTACCGGGCGTGCCCTGGTAGTCAGCCAGCACATCCTCGGTGGTCGTCTTCAGCCGGGCATCGAACGCACCGCCGGGCGGCGGCGGTGGCGCCAGCGTGTCACAGCCGGGATCGTAAGCCGGTGTGGTGCCGGGTGCGACGCCGATTTGCAGGCGCTGCAACCCGCCGCCGGTATCGGTAACGGCGATCTCGGCCGACCAGTCAGGCGTGCACACGCCGCCTTGCTCCGGTGCCATGCCGCCGCTGCGACTGACTGGTGCGACCAGGGCAGCGGGCCATGACAGGGTACCTTCGGCCGAAACCTTGACCCAATATCCCTGTCCCGGTTCCAGTGCAGTCGCCACATCGTAGCCGTTGTCATACCCATAGAACGGCGAGTCAATCGTACCCGGCGCGCTGCTGATGTCGCCCACAGCGACGCTGCTATCGTAGATGCCGATCATGTTCCAGCCGGCGCTGACAGCGATACTGTTGCTGACCGGCGCACTTTGGCCGCAGACAGAAACCGTCTCGGCCGCATCGAACTTGAGCCAGTAGCTCTGTCCCAACTCCAACACAGACACCTCAACATACCCGTTCTGATAAGCGTATGCCGGTGATGTCGCATTGGGGAACAAGGTCGCGACAGTGGCATCCACCGGCAGTACCGGCAGTGACACCATATTCCAGCCTGTTTGGATATCAATGGTGCTACACATGGGTTGCGCTTCCACCGCACCAATATCACAACCGTCGCCGTTTGGCCGCGGCATGCCACGCTGATCAGTTGAAAACAGACAGCTACCTGCTGGAATCGCATCGATCGCCGGGCTGCTAACTTGCAGGCCATGCGTTTGCGTTCTGCCGCCATTATCAGCCAGATCATTCAGAAGCGGATCGACCCCACTTTGGTCATTTGCACCGAGCAACCCACACGATCCGTCATCGTCGATGTTGTAATCCAGCGACGTCACGCCACCATTGCCGCAATTACTGTCATGGTAGGCAATAATGCTGTGCTGCAACTGGACAGATCCGGCACCAATCCAAATGCCGCCGCGTCCGCTCAGCCCTGGTGACGTATTGCTCACAATTGTCGTGTGTTGCAAGGTAATGGCCGCATCACTGTCGTAGACAATCATGGCACCGCCACCAGTTTGATTGGTAGCTCCCGTCTGGGTTGCATTGCCGCTGATTGTCGATTGGTCGATGTTGACCGTTGTCGTGCGCATACCAGCCGTGTCCAACAGGGCGATCGCGCCACCCGCTGCAAATGCGCTGTTGTTGCTCAGTGTACTGTGTGTGATGGTAATGGCATCGGCCAGCCCTGCAATCGCACCGCCGGCAGCGTCTGCATGATTGTCACGCATGGTCGAATGGTCAATTGTGACTGCTCCACCGTCCAGCCAGACCGCTCCGCCGTCGAACACAGCTGTGTTGTTGGTCATGGTCGTGCCCGTTATCAGCACAGATGCGCCATTGATCGCGACACCACCGCCATTTTCACCCCAGCCGTTGCGCAGCGTCACATTGCGCAGCGTCACGTTACCGGCTGTGGGCATAATATACACTGTCCGATTTTGCCCTCGTCCATCCAAAATGGATTCGTAGAGTGTTGGATCTGAACCCAAGCTCCAATCTGACAGCGAATAACCACCCTCAAGCGTCAGCGGCTTATTGATATAGACGGTTTGGGTTTCACCGGCAACTGTATTGCCACCTCTGCAGATACCAGCAATGCGTACGGTAGCGCTGGAAGCAGCTGCATCAACGGCGCTTTGGAGGGTTGTTGCGGTGGGGCCGGCGAAATCAGTCACGTCATCCTGATCGATGTCGACGAAACAGATATCGGGCTGAATCGTTAGCTCAACCGTGGCGGGTGCGTTGACCGGTACGGGATTATACGTATCCGTCACAGCATATGTGAATGTGATAACGCCTTCGAAGTCAACGGTTGGCGTATAGACGATGGCGCCATCCGGCGAGAAGACCAGTGTTCCCTGCAGCGGCGGGGTGACGAGTTGCGCTGTGATCGGATCATTCTCCGCATCCGTATCATTGAATAAGGAGCCGGTCAAGGCGGGAATGATCACAGTCTCGTTTTGCGCACCGAGATAGTAGTCATCTACTGCTACCGGTGCCGCATTCGGCCGTTCAAAAGCGCCAATATCACAACTGCTATTTTGTGGCCGTGGTGTGCCGATCTGGTCAACCGTTTCGATACAACTGGCTAACGCGTCAGCGGCCGGGCTGGCAACTTGCAGTGCATGTGTCAGCGTGCTGCCACCGTTGTCGTTCAGCGCGACCAAGCGCGCATCTGCGATTGTAAAACCGACACTACACGTACTGTCATCTGACAGATTATCGCCGCTATCAGCTAGAGTACCCAATGTAAATGTACAGTTATCACCACCGGCGTGGTCGGCCACGATGGTGCGCGCCATGTCTACTGTACCACCCGTAACATACAGGCCGTCGGTAAGGGAAAGTGAGCTGTTGTTGGCAATGGTAGCGCTACGCACTATGGTTGCACCACCTGACTGCAACAGGGCGCCGCCGCCTGTTTCGGCGTAGTTGCCGCTGATGGTGCTGTTTGTGATCGCGACCAGACCACCGCCGATGTGGAGCGCCCCACCCTCATCGGCCGAATTGTCATGCAATACGCTGCGGTTAATGGTGAGATTGCCGCTACTGGGTGAGACATAGATGCCGCCACCGATGCCAGTCGCTGCGTTGTCCCTGATCGTAACCTCGGATAGCGTCAACTCATTGCCGGACATGTAGATGGCGCCGCCATAATCGGCCGAACCGCCCTGTAACGTCATGCCGGTTAGCGTGACCGTTGTGCCAAAGTCGATCTGGAACACCCGGCCACCGCCTTGAGCGTCTAACACGGTCGGATAGGCGCGCGGATCGGGATCAGCCAACCAATCGGCCGAATCATACCCACCCGCCAGCGTAACCGAGCGATCAATGAGACCGAGCTGCGTATCGAGAGGCGTCAGATTCACACCGGCACACGTACCGGCAATCTTGATGAAAGTAGCTGTTGGGTCGAGTAAGGCTGCATAGACGGCAGACGAATCATGAGAGGCAAAATCGGTGATGTTGTCACCATCGATTTCGACAAAGCATGTAGGCGCCAAAACGTTTAGCGTTACCGTGGCGAGATTGCTCTGCACTGCGCTGTCATCGGCGCGGTAGGTGAAGGTCACCGTGCCGAGGAAGTTGTTTGTCGGTGTGTAGCCGAACGAACCGTCCGCTGCCAGCGCGAGTGTGCCGCTGGCTGGTGGGGTCACCAAAACGGCTGTCAGGGTGTCACCGTTCGCGTCGCTGTCATTAGCCAGCACGCCGTCGTTAGCGATGACTGCTTTCGTCACATTTTGACTGACACCGTATGCGTCATTGGTCGCAACAGGGGCGACGTTGACGAACTCGAAGCTGCCGCTGTCGCAACCCGACCCTTGCGGACGGACAGTGCCACGTTGATCGACCGTGGTAGCGCAGGCTCCAGCCGGTGTCGTGTTTAGCGCCGGACTACCGGAAAGCAGCGCATGCGTCCATGTCTCTCCGCCCCAGTCGCCGAGGGCCATCAGAAGTGGATTGGTGTTGTTCTGATCGTTTGTCCCGCCGAGCGCGCACGATACGTCATCGACGACATTGTATCCAGCGCTGATCGCAGCGGCGGCCAGATTACAACTCGCATCGTTGTTGCCGGCGAGCACCGACTGCTCCAGTGTCAACGTGCCGGATTCAATCCAGAGACCGTCCTTGCCCGGCTGGTTGGGGCTTTGATTGTAGGCGACCGTGGTGTTGATCAAGGTTGTCGCACCACCATTGTACTGGTTCATGGCACCGCCACCGTGCGAGCCTGCTGCACCATTGGCCGCATTGCCGCTTAGTGTGCTGTTGGTCAGCGTGTAGGTTGCCGTATTGAAACCGAGCAGCCCGCCACCAAACAAGTTAGCCGTGTTGTTGTAGATGGCACTTTGCTCAATATGAACCGTGCCGGTCTGGTTGTTGATGCCGCCACCGCCATTCGCCGTGTTGTTCGCTACGGTGACAGCTGTGAGATTGGCCGACGCGTTGATCACGCTCAAGCCGCCACCCAGGCCGGAAGCGGAATTGTCGATCAATGCGCCGCCGATCATGGTCAAAGAGCCGCCATTGTGGACGCGAACACCGCCGCCTGAGCCGCTACCAGCAGTGCTGAGTTGGACAATTATATCGTTGAGTAGTGCCGTGCCACCGTCGATGTCAATGCCTGCTCCGCTATCGGCCGAACCGTTTTCGACCGTCATGGCGGTCATGGTCACAGATGCGCTGCTCGCCACATGGAAGACGCGCACATCGCCGCTGGCGTTGCCGTCGCTGTCACCACTGACGATGATGTCACGGCCCGTGCCGTCGATGGTGAGCGCGCTGTTCGTGACCGTGATCGGGCTTTGCAGCAGAATGGTGAAATCATCGGCAAACGTAATCGTGCCACCAATGCAGATGCGGTCCACTGCGTCGCGCAGCGAACCAAAACCATTGTCGTTGTCGTTGGTCACGATGTATGTACAGTCGTTGTTGGTCAGGTTGAAACTGCCGGTGCCGCTTGCGCCCTGGGCAGTGGCGCTCACCACATAGCTGCCCGCGCTGCCATTGGCCGTTGCGTTGAGGACCGCACGGCCCGATGCGCCCACTGTTACCAAGATCGGGTCAGCATCCAGGCCGGCACCGCTATTGGGACTATCGTAGGTGACAATGCCGCTAGCGATTGGTTCGGCCGAATTGACAGCCGTCACCGTCACCACCAGCGGTACGCTAAACGGTGAATCGATAAACGTCGCCTGACCGTCGCCACTACCCTGCGCCAGCGTGAAACCGTGCGACTCAAACGCACCTGCATCACAAGCCGCAATCTGTGGTCTGGCAATGTCACGCTGATCGGTCACTTCACACGAACCGCCGATGTCGATTGCCGGGCTGCCCGGCAGCAGCGCATACGACGCCGTTGTACCACCGTAATCCGCCAGCGATGCCAGCAACGGATCGGTATTGATCAAATCTTCTGACGAAGATGCCAGCGTGCAGCCAGTACTCGAACCGACCACAGTGTAACCGTTGGCAAATACGTCGCTGCCGCCACCGCAATCGGGGCCTGTTCCAGCCGTGTTGTCGGCCAGGATCGAGTGCCCCAGATCGACGGAGCCGCCACTGTTGTTCACGCCACCGCCAGTACCCGATGCACTGTTTTCAGCGATAGTTGTGTTGACAAATTCGGCCGAACCACCCGCAACAAACACGCCGCCGCCATTGTTCGCATCGTTTTGCGCAATGGTGCTGTTGATGACATTGAGCGTGCCGCCATTCAGAGCAACACCGCCGCCATCGCTCGACCCGGCGTCATTGTCGCGCACCAGACTGTGTGTCAATGTCAGTGCAGCCGTGGCATAGATGCCGGCACCATCGGCCGATGCTGTACTGTCGCGCACTGCGACGTGATCCAACGTCAGCGCACCGCCGCTTTGGTAAACAGCGCCACCAAAATCGGCCGAACCGTTTTGCAGGATCATGTTCTGTACAGTGACGTCGGCAGTACCCGTGACAACGACGGTGCGTCCCAAGCCATTGGCATCGAGTAGGGTGTCGTAGGTCAGCGGATTAGACGCGGCGAGCCAGTTGGTCGGTGAGATGGGGTAGCCGCCGACGAGCGTCAGGCTCTTGCTGATGAACGCGGTTTGGCTGATGCCCGCAGTTTGTCGCACACCGACACAATCGCCAGCAATCTTGAGTGTAGCACCTGCGCTGGCCGCATCAATCGCCTCCTGAACAGCCGCCCCACTGGCGCTGGCAAAGTCGGTCAAACCGTCGCCGCTGCTTTCGACAATGCACGACGGCTCACCGACCAGACCAAGTAAATTTGTCTCGATCGATGGGAAGAAAGCAAGCGGATCATCGATTTCAACACGCGTCGAGACAGTGACCATTTCACTCGAAACCACCCGTGTCTGGAATGTGAAGATCACAGTAGCTACCGGTGGGATCTCAATCCCGGTCGCCATCAACGGCGGGTCACCAACCAACGTCCCGGTGATGACAGTGGGCGGCGGATCGCCACAACATACTTCAACATCTATCGTCAGAGTATCTGTGATATATTCGAGCTCCGGCGGCAAGTAATGATAGTATGTCAAGTTTGGCAGTGGCACTTCGTCACCCGACTCCAACGCCACAGTAAACTCAACAATCTCGTCCCGGGCAGCGGAACTTTTGTTGGTGGAAATGATTATGTTTGGATTCTCGTTGTCACGGATGAAGATCAGGGCGAAGACAGCGCCGTCCGGGAAATCAACCCCCGTCCATGTGACAGTGTCGCCGTCAATGGTGCGATTTTGATCGTAGATCGTGGCATTGGAGAAATCGCCATCTCCATCGGCATCAATGAACAGGGCCGTCTGTTCTGAACCAAACGCAGTGTAGATGCTGAAGAATGTGCCATTCGGGCTTGTGGACCCTTCAATTGCCAGCATATCAAACGTCACAGAGGTGTCGGTAATCGTGCCGGTTTCCTGAACCTTCCACTGCCGCTCTGAATACCAGATGGTCGTAATGCCGGAAATCAGTTCAAGATGGCTTCCGCTGGATACGCCATTGTGCCCGACTACCATGTACGTGCCGTCGTTTGCAAATGGCGCTGGATTGCTGGGGTCATTGCCGTGCGTGATCGTCATCAGCGTCGTGCTTTCCACTGATGGATAGGCTTGCAGCAGATTGAGATTTGTGAGATCGTCGCGCACAAGGCCGCGTACGGCATGGTGGTATTGGGCATTGGCGGTTGCATCCCAGACAACTGCGCCGCTCGAATCGACATAATCTACGCCTGCATCAAGGGTTAATCCGTATTTGAATGCGAGATAGCTCTCAATCTGGTTGCGCTCACTGTCACCGAGTGGACGATCGTAGTGGACAATCTCCGCCATGCTACCCCAGAACTCTCGCAAGTCGCCACCGGCAAATGTGTTGCCGATGGTGGCGCCAGCCGTGCCGGTGTTGACTGTTTGCGGCGTGCCGTCCAGAGTCGTCACGGGCAACGGATTGCCATCGACGCGGATTTGCCATTCATCAGATTGGGCAGCATCCGGCAGTTCAAAGCTGACAATACGCCAATCTTCTATCCAATCTACAGGATAAGCAAATCGGCCGAACTCGTGATCGCCAACCGTAACCGACTGAAACTCTATTGAGTAGTTGAGATCGCTGCGTTGGCCCGATGCATCGGCACCATAGGAAAGAATGGGCATGCGCTGACCGCTAATCGGCCGAACCACCGCAAACGTCGTACGCCCGCTGGTGCCATTGGCCAACAATGTCGGGTCAAGCGACATGGAATCGTCAACGCCATCGAACAGGATCGTCGGGTAGCCACGCAATGTCGATTCCAGATCAGCCTGATAGGTTGGCTGAGACGCCACTGTGGTTTGTGCGGCATCGTTGGCACTGGGCGACTGATCAACCCACGTCGCAATCGGCGCATTGTCCAGTTGCGTACTCGTGCCGCGATCACTGCGCAGCCAGAGCGCCAGGTCTGACGTGACGCCGCCCGGGCCACTATTGCCATTGAAGCCGGTACAACGCCCGTACACATCGCATGCTTGCATGAAGCTGTCATCGCTCGGCGCGATTTGCAGCGTTGTCGTGAACTGACTCAGTTGTTGCACACCGCTGTAGATTTCAGTGAACCACAACGCATCTTCGTAGACATCATTGCGCGGCCCAACCGGACACACCCAGCCGGCTGTGTCGAGGCTCCAATCGCTGGCCTGGCAACTGATTTCGGCGTTACCCCCGCCGAGGTCGTTGTAGACCATGTTGACTTCCGGTGCTTTGGTGTCGATGTTGCCGGACCAGATATTGCTGATGAAGCGCACGTTGCCAACACTGTCTGTGACGCGCAGATCGGCCTGATAAGGCCCTTCAATGGCACCGAAGATAGGATATTCCCAAATCGTTTGTCGGTTATTGGTCGTGGTTGCCAGATTGAACCATGTGCCTTCTTCCTGAGTTAGCACACCGTCGCTGGCCCGGCGCAAACGCAATTCGGCCGATTGGATTGTCACCGGATCGTTGAAGTACACGGCGACATCGTAAATCTCATCGGCCGAAAGAGCGCGATCGTACAGCGCAAATTCGTCGATCACACCGCCGAAATAATCGACGCTGTTGCCGCCGATCAGCAACGAACCGCTCCCGGCGAATGGTGGAACGTCAGCGGTTGTGCCGTCTAAAAGTCCATTGACGAATACTGTTTGCTCACCATTCAGGGCGTCGTAGCGCCATGCCAGATGCACCCATCCGCCTGCGCCGATCGCTGTCGTACCAATCGTCGTTGTCACACCATCATTAAAGACGATGTGGCTGCCGTCAAGACCCAGCATGAGCGTGCCGGATGGACTTGCCAGCACAGGCTGGATGCCCGTGACCCCGGTTGGTTTCACCCAGGCCATCAGCGTGAAGCTGTCGTCGAGGCCGAGTTGGGTGACAGTCGAAATGGTTGGTGTGACGGCCAGGTCCAGCACGTTGCCGACACCGTCAAAAGTCAGTGCGCGTCCGAGACGGCCTGACGATCCATTCGTCGGGCAGTCGGTGCAGGTTGCTGTGTAGTCGTTGCCGGAGCTGTCGAGATAGCTATCGGCCGATGACAGCAGTGACACTGTGCCGCGCAGTTCTTCCACTTGAATCGTATCGAGACAGAGAACACATTCGATCTGCTGCATCTCACCTTCTTCGGGCATGTAGAAGATCGAACCAGGCGTTTCCTCAAAATGGAAAAGGGCGCTCTGGCTGGTAAACGGATAGGGGACGCCGGATGCTGTTCCTGCCAGCGTTGTATTGACGCGCGTGATCACCTGGCTGGCAAAGACGCGATCACCATGCGGCGGGAAATTCTGAATCAGTTGGTCGAATGCTGGGAAAGTCGTCTCAGCCCGGTTGCCGACATTGTCTTCGGCGATCAGGCGGAATGTATAGCGTCCCAGTGCATTTGCCGGCAGTGGATAGGTGACCGTGTAGGTGTGGAAACCACCGACGTCCGGGTCACCGACCGTTGCTGAATAATAACCGGCGACCGTGACGCCAAACGCATCGTAGAGGTTGAAACGCACGGAGTCGCGATTGAGTCCACTGGCGTCAAATGTCTCTGTGCCCAAATCGCGAATCTCGCCAGTGAAGATCAGCGTATCAGACAGGACCGTTCGTGTGCCGATGAACAGTGTCGGCGCAACGTCATCGATAAATAACTGCGTCTGGTCACTCGCCGTTCGGCCGACGCCGTCCGTGGCCGTCACCGTAATGGATACTGGTGTATCGCTGGCCTGCGGATTGGCCGGTGGTGAATAGGACAGGATCCACACCGAGCCGTCCTGGTTGACGACGGCGCTGCCGGCACTGACTGTAGCGGACACGTTGGCAATGCCGGACGGATCGGAAGCCAGTATCGCAAATTGCTGGTCGGATTCGGCCGAAATGTATTGCTCCACCGGCGCAGTGACAAGCGGATCATCGACATCGACCCCAATCAATTGATAAACACGTGTATCGACCCATGCTGCCTGATAGGTATAGAGGTCGGCGACTTCATCTTCTGTGAGCAGTTGGCCAAAGATGGCCAGTTCATCGAGGTTGCCGGCAAAATTACCGCCAATTTTGAGTGCGTGGCTCGCGGTGCAAGCGCCGTCAGCACCCGCCACCGTCTGCTCAGCGGCCAGCGCGCCATTGACATACAATCGGACGGTATCAAAGCCGTCAAACGTCGCCGCAACGTGCGACCATTGATTGAGTAGCAGTGGCACCGGCGTTTGTACGCTTCTCAGTGTTCCGCTGCAAGCGGAGTCGTGTGTGTCGAAAACGAGTTGCCCACTGCTGTTCAGCCGCAAGCGATAGTTGATGCTGCTCCCCGCATTCGATTTGTCCAGCACGGTCTGTGCAACGCCTGATTTGGATGGGCGTAGCCACAGGGAGATGGAATAGCTGTCGAGATTCAGCTGTGAGGCAGCGGCGACGGTTAACACATCGTCAACGCCGTCGAATTTCGGTGTCTCACGCATCTGACCATTAAAGCCGGCTTTGGCGCAGATAGCGCCACTGCACGTCGCATCATTACTGAAACGGGTTGTGTCCGCAAACGCATTCGATGCGGCCACAGTCTCATACTCTTCGTCCAGATGCAAATTGAGCACCGGCATTTCCAGCATCAATGCCTGGACTTGCGCGGCTGTCATGGCGCGTTCTTCTACGACAAGGTGGTCGATCATGCCGTCGAAATAGTTGCCGCTGGCGGATCGGCCGATGCGTAACGGATCGGTACCCAGGAAGGAAGGCTTGTTAGTCCCGCTACCCGCAGCGACGCCGTTGATGTAGATCGTCTGCGTGCCGTTCGTGCAGTTGGCGCAGTAAACAAAGGCAATATGTACCCATTCACCGGTTGTCAATGTCGTGCCGCTCGTCGTATCACTGCCGTAAAATCCCATGAATGGCTGCCCATTGCGGATGGACAGCTCCAGGCCTCGGCGATTGACCGTCGCGTCGGTGCCCAATATGGTGTTGTTGCCGCTGAAATCAGTGCCGTTGATCCACGCCGCAACGGTGAAGCTATCTTCGACAAGACCGAGGTCATTAGTCGTCGGGATCAGCGTCATGTACTCATCGCCGTTGAAGCGCAGCCCCTGGTTGCCCACGCTGGGCAGGCCCGTGTCCGGACACGCGCCCGTACCGGAACAGGTGGCCTCATACGCGTTGAACGTGTTGTCGACGACGCGGAATTGACCCGGCGGCTCGTCCAAAAGCAGTTCCAGACGACGGAATGATTCCTCAAATTGAGTCGCCACTTCCGCCGCAGTCAGCGCGCGACGCTCGATAACGACTTCATCCACATACCCTTCCCAGGATATAGGTAACGTGTACGGGCAGCCCTCCCACTCCGGATCACACCAGGAGAAAACGTGGTTGATCCACCAGTGGCCGAGTTGGAAATCAAAGCCATTGCCGTCGGGGGCGAGGTCAATAGCGCAGTTCCAGGTCTTGCTGCTTAGCAGGGAACCGTTTTTGTAGAGATTGTACGTATTGGTCGTTGGCTCGACCGATAGGGCGAAGTGGAACCAGTCGGTCGTATTGTCAAAGAACGGGACAGTCAGCAAGGTGAGATCGTCACACCATCCCGATTCGACGACCAAGTTGCCGTTATTTCTGAACGTAACGGCAAAATCTGGTTGACTCGGACTGTAATATTTCGGATTGATCGAAAAAAGGCGCTCGCCGTATGTGAATGGGACTTCATCAGCGGGATCAATACCAGAGTCTTTTAACCATGCTGAAAAAGTAAATGCGTCGTCATTTGCTTCCAGTCCCAATGCGCCATGCACGATAATGTGTTCGATTGATGGTGGCTCCCAGGTTCCCAGTCTGATCGCCTCGCCAACAGCCCCCTGATAGCGCGTTGTCTGTGCTGGAATGACAGTCAACGAACCGTTTATGTTTTGCGTGCCGAGGTGGAGAGCATGATTGTTGCCGGAAGCATCGGTAATCGGCAGAAACTCTCCGACCGATCCTTCGTCGAACGTCATGTAGACGGCTTTGTCACCGAACTGTGCCGCCAATTCACCCGCTTCGAGTGCCCGTGCGGTGATTTCGATTTCGTCCATGAAACCGCTGAAGTAGCCACCGTTGGGCCTTCGGCCGATTTCGATGCGCTCATTCGTCGTTGTGCAGACACCATCGGCCGTTCCGCTACCAATTGGGTTGCCGTTCTGGTACAGTCGAATGTTAAAGCCATCAAACGTCATCGTGACCTGCTGCCACTGATTAATCGCCAGTGAGGTTGTCGCAACGGCCGAACGCAGCGTGGTGCAGTTGGCAGCCAGCACCAATCCTTCCAACTGGTTGTTACCGTTGATCCGCAGCTGGAAAGGTGACTGGAAATCACCCCCCTTCGTGATCAACGTGCGATAGCCAGTTTGTCCAAGCGGCAAGATCCACATGCCGACACTAAACGTCGTCAGATCAAAGTCAGGATGATCCGCTACCTGCAGCGCGTCACTTCCCCTGAAATCGAGATAACCGTTGCGAATGGTCGGACAGTTGTTGAGGCAAGTGGCATCATGCGCCGTCGCTGTGCCGGAGTCGTCATAGAAAGTTGATCCGCTCAGTTCATTCAAATGCAGCCAGAGACGGCGACCCGTGCCGACATCTTCGACAATACCCCCCGCCCGTAGTGTCAAACTCACTTCGCTGGTTGCCGTGATACTCGGTGGTACCTGCGCCTGGCCGCTCAAATTGACCGATTGCTGCCCAATCACGTCATAGAGTTGTGTGTCTTGCAGGACATCAGGGGGCAGCTCTGCCTCGCCCAAACCGAGGATACGCCTGTTTGTGTCCAGCGCATTTTCGATATCAACCGTATACGTCACCCAGTCGCCGGGTCGTGCAAAGTCGAAATCGCGTCCGACGACGCCAAACTCGCGGTTCAGCATGTTGAACGCATTGAACGTCTCGGCCAGATTGGGGTTATTGCCATAAACACGTTCAAATCTGTCGAGCAACTCGTCCCCGTCCCCGTTGGCGTCTAGTGGGTCAGATTCAACCCGGGTGGTCAGTGCCGTGCCTGAATCGTAATCGTACACGATTTCCCAGCCGCCGTTCCAAATGACGCCGGTCGTGTTGTCATACGCGTTCAAGGCATCCGGATGGAACACCTCTTCGGCGTCGCTTAACCCGTCGTAATCGCTGTCGGTCAGGCGTGGATTGGTGTTGTGAAACGCTTCCCAGTAGTCAGACAGTGAGTCGCCGTCGGTGTCTGCATTTTCCGGGTCAAAATCATTGGTCAGTTCCCAGAAATCGCTGAGACCATCGCCGTCGGTGTCCCAGGTCGTGTCGTCGGGATCGACGCCACCGGCTGCTATGCTACGCAGACGGTCGCCGTCGGCGTCAACTTGTACAGGCAGGCCAGGCATGTTGTGCAAGTACGCACCGCTCGATTCCTGCTGAAACGCAACAAACTCATCAAACGTCGCCGGGAAAATATCGAGTGCGAAGCTCTGGCCGATGTTGTAGTTTAAGGTGTCGCCATAGGGGATGAGGTTGCAAATGTAAGCTGAGGATATCCAGGTCCACCAGCAATCCGCCCGTTTTGACTGAAACCCTTCACTCAAATTGAGGTTGGTCGCCGTTGCATTTACACCGGCCAGATAGTTTAGTGTTCCGGTTACGACAAACGTGCGTTGCGCAACAGCATCTCCAGCCGGATCGGCCCACGACATACTGCCTAAGCTCAAGCTGTCGTGCAGATTGGTTGTGCCTTGCTGAATCGAGTAATCGAATGCGCTATCTCGAATCGCATTGCGCACATCGCTCCTGAGCAGGAGGCGATTGAACTGCAGAATGTGATCGTCCATGAACAGGGTGTTGGTAATGGTTTGCGTGATGAGAACATTGTTCCCAACCACGAAGCCCTGCGACTGATCGGCCAACACAAATCCATCGGTGCCGATTTGCAGGCGATCGCTGCGATCAAAATCAATGGCCGGATCGGTTTGGTAGATCACCTTTGCCAATGCTTCAGTGACCGTCTGTGTAATGCCGGTACACAGGAAACTATCGAGGCTGTCATTGCGAATCGAGCAGATTACACGCAGAATGGCATCGAGGAGTGACAGGAATGCGATCAGAATGGTGCCGACAAAAGACACGGCGACCACGGCAAGTACCACGGCAATGACAATAGTGGCTAGTGTCTGGGCCACTAATTGATTGTAGGTAATCGACCCGTATTGAATCTTGTTGTACAGAACGGTGAAGATGAGCGAGCCGATAGCTACCACGACGACGAGCAATGCCGAGTAGAGTGCCCCGACCTTCTGGAAGCGCAAAACGGTGTTGATTCTAGAGATCGCCTTGGCGTTACCCATAGCGGCGGCGATGGAGTAGCCACCGTAGGCCGCATAGGTCATTACCGCATAAATAGTGGTCATGACAGCGGCAATGACGGAAGCTACATTCATCACAATGCGCCACCCTTGTTTGTTGAGATCACCAAACAGATAGGTGGCAGCCAGAAGCGAGACGTAGATCACTGTCAGGAATTTTGAGCCGTAGTAGAAGGTGTTGCCTGAGAAGCCGCCGGGTGAGATGCCGCTCAGACTGTACATCTTCTTGTAGACCCAGATAAAAGCACCAATTGTGCCCTTACTTACCGCTGCCACACCTTTGGCCGTGGGGTAGAGTAATTCTTGCTCCATGACGCCGAGTGCGTGCAGAATGGATGATGCGTCCGTTAGCGCCGATACATCGGCGTTGGCGATTGTCTCGCCGTCGAGCGAAGTGGTAGCCAGGTCGAGGAAGAGGATTTGCAGATCAGCCAGTGCATCCTGAGATAAATTGACGAGCGGTTTTTCGCCCGGCACCAGCAGGAAATCAGCTTCGACGATGGACTCCGTCTGTACCGGTGAGCCGTTAAATGCGATGACGTTGCTGTAACCGCTGAAGTAGGTGGCGTAGGTGGCTTTGGCGAGGCGGGTTATTCCCGACAGGGCTACTGTTTGATCTTCCGGTGGGCCACCGAGCAGGGCTGTGATATCGGCCGAATTAACCTCAGCCGGCACAATCGTCTCCAGTTGCGTCAGATAGTCGAACACCTCCATGTTCTCCCATCCACTGCCGCTGACGTATTTGTGTGGTGCCCAGTTCAAGCCGACAGCCGTCTCGCTTTCCAGCCCGGCCAAGGCGACCGTCACGGTGTCGCCCGACACACTCATATTGCTACCGCCGAGCAATGCACCGCGATACGTCTCTTCACGGGCGAACAGAACCGTGGCAATCGTGCCGGATATGGGTGACGTGACTGTTTCAGTCAATACAGTCGGCAAAAGCGTCTCCCGCAACGCGGCAAAGCCGGCCGTCTGATCGGCGTAGCTACCTGTTTGCACGGAAAGCGCGTTTTTGGGGATGCCCCAGCGCTGCGGGTCGCCATCCGGCAGCGATCCGTTGTCGTCAAAGCGTGTCGCAATTTCGGCCGTATCGAAGCGCGTCCCGCTAGTCAGCAACGCCTGCATGTACGTTGCATCGAGCGCATCGGCCAGATGCCACAAATACGGCTCGTAGCCGTTGGTTGTCACCGTTGCCTGATTTTGGGCCACGACGGCAAACGTATTGCCGAGGTCTTCGCGCACATTGAGGCCGGTCAAGGTGAAGTCGGCATAGTAGCGATGGTAGATGACGGTGCCCTGACTGCGCCAGTTTTGCGGATTATCGGCCGAACAGTATTGCTCATAAGGCGTACTGCCGATACCCGACGTATCGCACTCATCGCTCAACCCCATCACCAGCCAGAGCAGACGCGCTTCGTGATTCTCGGGCCACGTGGCGTCGGTCGGCTGATAGAGCATACGGGCAGCCCAGGCGACGGGTGTCGCGCCGACATTGTCCTGAACCACAGAGAGCGGCAGGTACGCCACCACTTCGCCGGTTGACGTGTCCTTGCTCAACTGAATGCTCTGCGCGTCCATCGCGTCAATATTGACAAACGTCGTAATCGGTGTGCCAATGGTGATGGCACCGGTATACGTAGGCGAAATGGGCAAGCCGGCTGACGGATTGCTGGCGTTCCACGGCAGCGTGAGTTCGAGCATCGGTGACAACATGAAGTCGCCGTTATCTGTGTTGGATACCGACGGATCGAGCAGTTCAGATTGGTACGTCGCCAGCGTATCGGTCAGTACGCGTTGAATGTTGCCTTGCGTATCGAAGCCGGGCCAATCGTAAACGTTGTTGGTCAAGAAGAGATGATCGACGTCAGTCGGCCGAATCTGGAAGTCGACGAACAGCGCCTTGTCAGTCTGGTAACCGCTGAGGTTGATGTCGATCTTGCCGCGCGGCGTTGACGCCAGATCGCCGACATAGATCGGCGAGCTGTCGACGTTGTCGGGCACGCCGTCGCCGTCGTTGTCGTAGTCCCACACGTCGGGCGTCAGGTCGCCGTCGGTGTCTTCGCAGGCAACGTAAGTGAAGCTGGACGGCAGGGTGCGATCCGGCGCAATATCGGCACGGACATTGCATTCGGCCGAATCCGCCAACCCGTCGCCGTTACTATCACTCTGCAGTGGGTTGGTATACCAGGTGACGCCATTGATCTCAAAGCCGATCACTTCTGCGTAGTCACTGATGCCGTCGGCATCGCTGTCCACCTGATTGGCATCGGTACCCAATTGCAGCAGTTCAATATCGTCAGTTAAGCCATCGCCGTCTGTGTCGACGCCGGTCTCAAATCCGAACAGCAGCGGCGGATCTGTGGCGCGATAGGCGGACTCATCAGCGATGACCGCCGCGCCCTCTTCATTCAAAACAAATGCGGAATCGTTGGGAACAGGCGTTGCAGACGAGTCTATAAAAGGCGAATTGTCGGGACCCGCCGCTGTCAGGGGATCGGTCAGCGGATCAAACTTGGCATCGATCATGAGACCCTGCAACTCTTGCTGCACGGTCTGTTCTTCCTCAGCGGCATCACGTTGTGATTGCTGGGCAGCTACGTGATCCGTAAAGGCACTCAACTCACTCGCTTGCAGCAGCGGTGCGGCTACCGGGTTAAACACCATCGTGAACGCCAGCGCCCCGTAGACAAAGCGCGTCTGGCGCGCCCGCATCACCATCAACCCGCCGGCAGCAAGCAGCATTATCATTGAGATGCCGATCAACGCATCGCGCACATCTGGTGTCGTTATGAACTGCTGCGCGTCCATCAGAATTTCTCGGCCGAAACGATCGGGCTGTTGCAGCAGCATGGCGACTGACGGCAGCGACGCCTGCGCCATGTCGGAATAGGTGGTCGTAATATCTGCTTCGATCCAGCTCATGTCGGTCTCATCCGGTGGAAACTTCAGATGAACGACCTGGAAAACGGGCTGGTTATCGGCATCGACCCACACTTCGCCCTGACCACGCATCTCGACATATTCGCGCACCAGTTCCAGTTCGACGCCTAACGGCAGCTTGCCCTCACTGCGCAATTGCGCTTCCATCTGTTCGCGAATTTGCGTTGCGTAGCGAACGCTGTCGATGTCAAAGCGGTAGCGTGTAAAGGAATCGGTCTTGCTATCGGGAAACAACTCAAAGGGGAATTGGCCGGATGACAACCCTTCGGCAAAGGTGTCTACCTGTTCAACATTGATGGCAGTGTTGAGAAAGCCGGCAATATCGCCACCGGGCGCAAAGAGATCGGTCGCCAGCTCAGAACGTTGCCAGGTGTCGTCATCTGATGTGCGTCCGTAGACAATGCCTTCTTCGGTGCGAATATCGAGGGTGGGATCCCCCTCGCGCCCCGACCAAAGGCTCATGGTGATCTCTTCTGCGACCTGATCGACGGAGCCATTCAAGTGAAGCTGATCGGTTCGTGCATGACGCCCGACATTGGCGAGCTTTGGCGCGGGGTTGGTGGTCTGAACGACGTGTGTGCGAAAGCTGTAGAAATCGGCCGAAACAGCCGCCTCATACACCTTGTCTAAAGTGGATTGAATCCCAGCGCTTTGTGCGTCGACATCGGTCGCCAATGTTCCAATCAACAGCAGTCCGGCCAACACGAGGAGTATGGCGATGGCCTTGCGGGTAGATACTGTCTGTTTATGCGTCATGAAATAACTCCGTTACAAGTCAACCTAAAAAGGTCTATTAATACGATTTGTGGTGGTCACGAAACCCAAGCGAATTGGACTGCGAACCTTAATAACAACGCAAAGTAGTAAAAAACTGTGCTTGTTCATCCATGACCAGGCGTCACCTGATCGAACAAGCACAGTTTATGCTAGCAGACGATGGAAGTGAAAAGCGCTTGCGCTAGCGCAACAGCCGGCTAGACACCCTCGACAGTGAGAAAAACCACTTCCAACCTTGCTAAAAATCGTGGCTGGTACGCCTTGCTTTTCATCGGAATCATCCAGCGAAAACTTGCCCCTTTGCACTGGAAACCAAACTTGTCAAGCGCACCAGTCGATTTTGTTACTCTGCAATTATCAAATTTTACGGGCGTGACGGAATATGTCAATTCTTGTTTGAGAAATCAGAGCCATTACCGCAACGAGTCATGTCTCGCTCACCAGGCTGATAGATAAATGGTGAACGCTCTATGCTCTCCGCCTCTCCCCTCGACCAAACGACCATGCATCTATACGCTCTATCCGCAGAGGCGAACGCTTTATCTAAGTGGAAGCGCAATGTTAATGGTTGTGCCGTTGCCCGGCTGTGCTTCGGCCGAAATTTCTCCCCCGTGCGCCAACACAATCGCCCTGGCAATCGCCAGCCCCAGCCCCGACGATCCGGCCTCATACTCCTGACGCGAACGCGATTTATCAGCACGGTAAAAGCGGTCGAAAATATACGGCAAATCGGCCGAATCAATTCCGACGCCGGTATCGCGCACCTGCAATACCATCTTTTCGCCTGCGACATGGGCCGCCAGCGTAATCTCACCGGTTGGGGTGTGCCGCAGCGCGTTGGAGACGAGATTGTTGAGTACCTGCGTCATGCGTTCGAGATCGACCATGATTGCAGGTAGATCATCAGCCGCCTCAATGTGCAGTACGACTCCCTGTTGTTCTGCCTGCATGACGTAGGCCAGGCCACTGCGCTCCAGCAGGGCTTTGGGGTCGATCGGTTGTTTATGCAACGGTAGCTCACCGGCATCAGCCAGCGACAGCGTGCGCAGTTCATGCACGAGGTGACTCAACTGCTGCGCTTCTTCGTACAGCACCGCATACAGTCGCGGACTGCCCGCCAGTTCGCCGTCTTTTAATCCTTCGAGGTAACCTTGAAGTACCGTCAGCGGCGTGCGCAAATCGTGGGCGATATCAGCCGTCATCTGTGTGCGCAGATGGTTGGCTGCAGCGAGATCGCGGCTCATTTTGTTGAATGAACGTGCCAATCGGCCGATTTCATCCCGTGATTCTACCGGCACCTGTGTGCCCAATTTTCCTGCTGCCATTGCCTGCGTCGCGTCCGTCAATGCGTTGATTGGCCGCATCATGCGTCGCGCCAACCATACACCGACCACCAGAGCAAAGACAATGGCGACCCCCGCACTGATAAAACTGGCGATGGTCACATCGCGCAGAAAGTTGGTTTCTTCTCGTGGCAAGCCGTCCGGTAAGTTACGATCGGGGGGCGGCTCGTGGATCAATGTCGCCACAGTGACGCCGTCAACGACAACCAGACTGCGGTCAGTCGGTTGGTCGGGCATAAAAACGCTGTTGGGAGGCCAGCGTATAATTTCATTTTCGGCCGAATCAACCAGCACAACCCACGGTCCCGGCAACGAACGCTCAGGCAATCCGGCAAAGAATTGAGCCACTTCGTCCCAATCCCCTTCTACAATGTAATAGTCAGCAAGCTGGTTAGCCAGACTATTCGAATCCTGTTCAAAGATAAACTTGTTAAAGCGGCTGCGCACCTGAATATTGGAAACAACGGCAACCAGCAGCGCACCCAACACCCCGATCGTCAAAAAAGCCAGCGTCAGCCTGGTTGCCAGAGATTGAATCATGTGTCTTTGCCCATAAAGCGGTATCCCATGCCGTATACCGTTTGGATGTAACGCGGTTCGCCTGCGTCAGGCTCAATCTTGGCCCGTAGATGGCGGATATGGACATCGATGGTGCGTACCTGCGTTTCGAGTGCGTCAGCCGCAATGTGTTCGAGCAAGTCGATGCGCGAGAAGGCACGGCCTGCATTGGCCATCATCAGTTCGAGCAGACTGTATTCTGACGGAGTCAGATCGACCAGTTCGCCGCGAACCTTGAGAATGCGTCCGTTGCGGTCGAGCGCAAGATCACCCGCTCGTAAAACATCCGACTCGATACTATCCCCGCCTGCCCGCCGCAGCACTGAGCGGACGCGCGCCCGTACTGAGCGCACCGAAAACGGTTTGGTGATGTAATCGTCAGCTCCCATTTCCAGCCCCAGCACCTCGTCCGCGTCGTCCACTTTGGCTGTCAGCATAATGACGGGCGTGTTGGCCTCGCGCCGATAGATGCGCATAAATTCGGTACCGTCCATCTCCGGCATCATCAGGTCGAGCAAAATCAAGTCGGGCTTTTCGTACCGGGCAACATAGAGCGCCTCGCGCCCGTTGGCCGCTTCCAGGATGCGATAATCGTCCTCTTCCAGATAGAAGCGCAGCATGTCGCGCATTTTCTTGTCATCATCAACGATCAAAATTGTTGTACTCATAACATTGCCTGCCAGCGGTGCCGTTTTCGTATCTGTGCCTACTGTATCTAAATTGATCGCCATTGCAACTGTGGCAGCACATTGGTTGCTGAAAGAGCGTGACTCGGGTCAGTTGGTCGATCGCGATGTCAGCAGTGGATGTTTGTAGGTAGCGGCGTAGGCGAGCAGTGCGGCCAGGAAAAGGGTGCCCGGTGCAAGTAGCGGGTTGGCACCGGCGAGTGCATCGAATAGTACCTGGGAGGCGGTCGCATTCGGCCGAATTTCCAGCTCAAAGCCAAAATTGTGTACGAGATGCTCATACACACCAAACAGACTGCCCGCCGCAGTGACGATCATGCCGTAGCGCAGCGCCTTGAGCGATTGCGCCTGTGGACGCAGCCACGCCCAAACCACCAACAGCACACCCATAGCTGATAGTCCAAATGGGATCCACTGCACGGCATCCTGATAATGTTCAGCCAAAATCAGCTCGATGACTGTGCCGACAAACAACCCGCCCGCAACGACGAGCAAAAAGCGTCGATAAGTTTGTTCGATCTCACTCATTTCATTTCACCGGATGAGCGGCCAACCGTTTCAAAGTTAGCCGCTCTCGCTGATTGCTTCTTATTTGAGATAGCCGGCTGCAACATTGACATCGACCGCCGGCGCAAGGGCTGCCAGTTCAGCGAGGAAGGTTTCGGCCGAATCGAATGGCCGCGCTGCCATCAGCGCCTCAGCCGTTGCCGCATCAAGACCCGGAATCTGTGCCATCGTCGCCGCGTCCGATTCATTGATGTCAATCGGCACATAGACATATTGTTCATATCCTGCCACCGTTGCGTCATCGACATATTTGCCAATTTCGCGACGGAACTGCTGAATGCTGACGTAAGGTGCGTACTCGGCAAATTCGCGTGTCATGCGACTGCTGAAGCCGGGAATGGTCGCCAGCAACTCATCGGCCGATACATTGTTCAAATTGAGCTTGCTGTTGGCGACCGCCTCAACCACCGAAACGGAAGCTGCGCCAGCGTCAGTCGTTTCACTGGTCTGGGCCGGCTCTGCAACGGCTGCTGCCGGCTGATCAACCGTGGCACTTTCTTCGCTTGAGTTGTCCGCAGCCGTCGTCGGTGTTGCCGCTTGCGCTGTCGTCTCGGTAGATACCTCCAGCGTCGGCGCAACCGTGCCAGTCGATTCTTCAGCCGCTTGCGAAGCAATACAGCCCGCCAGCAAAATGGTCATTGCCAGAATAAGTAAAATAGTCACTCGTTTCATATTGTTATCCTCACTTTTGTTTCGATATTTTCCTGTTTCAAAATACTACACTGTAACAGAAGTTTTCAGAAGCCTGGCTTTTGCTATGAGTAGCGTTTGCACCAAACGAAAAAGCCAGGCTTCTTTTGTTACAGAGTAATACGATCGTATGGCTCCGCTTTTGGTCTCAACCTCTTTTGGCTGGAGGTCGGGGACCTTGATCAAAGCTACCAGTGCCAACCGTCGAGAGATCGATGCCGAGGGCAAAGTTAGCTGTAACGCCATCATCCGACTCTGTCGCACTGGCCAAGAGCGAATCCTGATAGATATTGTCTCTGGCGTTCGTCGTATCGGGAACGCCTTTTGCGTAGGGAGCCTGTGTCACAATCTGGTTGTTGAAAGCATCCGGGAAGAATAATTGCGATGTAAATTCAAGCTCTCCCGTTGGGTGTACTTTAAAATGGATGTGTATGCAGCGGCTCGAATACCAGCCAGGAAAGATGGTCTTGAATGTCACATTGCCGTTAGCGTCCGTTGTCTGTGCACCGCGTAGCCAAGTCTGGCCTGTCGTATCGAAGCCGGGGTCATTGACGCCAGAGTACACGCCGTCCTTGTCGCAATGCCAAATTTCGACAAGTGCATTTTGCATCGGTACGCAGCCATCTGCGCTGACCTCCGTCACGTTGAAAGTCAACATCAGAGGAATTCCTTCCTTGCCTTCAGTTATGTCCTGCCGCAGCATGTTTATATCGACATAGTACGGGCCTTCCGTCACCTCGGGCTGCACCACACAGTTCGGAATATTAGCAACAACTGTATTCACGGCTTCAGCAGTCGCTACCTCGTTGGCCAGATTAGCTTGCACGGTTGGATTGATGGCGGTTGCACCCTCTGGCGGTAATGTTGCCGTGACTTCGGTCATATCGGGGGTGCAGCTAACCAACGCAGCCAGACCCGCTGCCCCTAACAACTTCAATGCATCACGGCGTGTGAGAATTCGGCCGATTGTTCTGTCGTCATTGTCCATAATAATGTATTCCTCACTTGTGTTTTGATAGCTTCTCGGTATCTTCCCGAATTTTCGGGTAATCGTAGGGCGGAATGGTATTCCGCACAGTCGGATTGACAATCCGACCTACGCCTTGCCCCAGGTTTTTGAGAAGATACTTCTCGTATTCAAAACAGATTTACTCTCTGGATTGTTTCAACTGCTACCCATGGTAGCGCCAACATGTTGCGATAATATGATCGACTTGTTAGGAATCTGTTATCACTGTTGATAAACAGGGCCAGATCAATGAAATAGTGGACACGCTGGACGGTGAGCAACATCTTGAAAAGCCGCTTGGTAACCGACGTGATCCATTTCCAGTGCAGCATCATGTGACAACTCAGGGCGACGCCTAATGCGGCACCCAGCCATTCATGAACTGCAACCCCCGTAAAATGGGTGTTCATACCGATGATAAAGGCAAAAGGAGAAAGAATTAAAGCCCGATCTGCGTCTAGGGACGTCGTCCGCCACGTGCGCCGTAAGTCGTAATGCTGTCTGACAGCGTGAGCTGGACAAATTGTGTGCCGCCCTGATAGTCAGTCGGTTGATAGAGTCCAGTCAGCGCATCGCCGTTCGCCGTGCCTCCATAGGAAATTGTGTACGTTGCGCCCTGCGCCAGGTCGGGTGATGAGAATACAACCGATTGGAACGCTTTGCTCGACGCGAAGGTGAGCAAGTCACTGCCATCGGCCGATTCGATATGCACCAGCGTACCGGCCGGCAACGTCTGGTCGAAGTTGACGAGCAGCGCATTCTGCGTCGAAATCGTTGAAGGTGCTTCCGCCATGCCGGAGCTGCCGACCGCAACTAGGTAGCCGCCGTTCATCGCAAAGGTGCCATTGTAGTCGAGCGCGCCGTTCATCTGCTCCGTCGGCCCATTGACGATGACCAATCCACCGTTCATTTCAATTGCGCCGTTGCTGTCGAGACCGTCGCCGCCCGCATTGACGATCAACGTGCCGCCGTTGATAATCAGGAAAAGGTTGCCGGTGTAGGCTGTCGTCTGCTGTTCACCGGGGCGACCCCCTCCGGGACCACCGCCGGGGCCGCCCCCCGAGCCGCTGCCGTCTGTCACATTGGTCGCGTCATCGCTGGAAACGACCGACACGATGCCGCCGTTGAGTGTAATCAAGGCGCTCTCGATACCCTCATAGGATTGAACGATGTCAATGGTGCCACCGTTGATGGTGATGCTGCTGTCGGCATGGATGCCGTCGTCGTTGGTGGCGAGTGTCAGGCTGCCGCCGTTGATAACGATGTTGCCATTCGAGTGGATCGTGTCATCGGCCGAATTGGCTACAATCGTGCCGCCATCAACTGTCACCAGGTTTGCGCCGTTCACACCTTTACCGCCGGTCGTCAGCACAAGCGTGCCGTCTTCAATGTAGACATAACCGAGGCTGACATCGTCTTCGTTGTCCGCTTTGATGCCGGTTCCCTGTGCGTTCACGGTCACGTCGCCGCCGCTGATAACCACGAAATCTTTGCCGCGAATGCCATCGTCAATCGCGTTGACCGTGATGGTGCCACCGGCGATGAAGAGGCCATCCTTGCTGGCGATGCCGTCGTTGTAATTGCCGTACACGGTCAGTGAACCAGAGCCTGTAATCGTCAAATCATCCTTGCTGAAGACGGCAGCGTTCGGTTCGTCGGTCTCTGCGTCCGGGAAAACGTAGTTTGCGCCGTCGGTCACGACGTTTTCGCTGCCGGCATTGAGCTCAATAATCACTTCTTCTGCCTGGCTGATAAACAGCGGCGCGGTGGTGCTGTTACTCAAATTCACGCCGTCGAACACGAGGTAAACAGGCGTATCGTCCTCACTTGCAACCACGATCTGGCCTTCACTGAACGTGCCTTGCAACACATAGGTGCCGCCATTGGTGATGGTCACAACGCTGTCGTTGACACTGACACCGTTCCCGACAACGGCGACGTTTGCGCCGTTAAGCGTGATATGGGTTGCGCTGCCGTCATTGCGCAGTTCGGTTTGATCGCTTTCTGTCAGTGCAGCGACATCGGCGCTGATGGCCGTGATTTGACTAGCCGTTGCCTGTGACGATGCAGACATTGTATCGGTTTCGGCCGATATGGCTGCTGTCGTCGTTTCTCCCTGCGTCGCGGCAACGGAGACAGAATCTGTTAGCTGTGTAAAGGTGGTTTCGCTGATGGGTTGTGCTGCCGTTGTGCTGCAGGCGCTGAGAATCAGGCTCAGCATCAGGAAGCTAAGTGCGATGAATCTGGTGTGTTTTTGGATATTCATGTGGTTCCTCATTTATGACAATTTATTGGTTGTCATGTCGTAGTTGTATTCGTAATCATTGGTTGTCGTGTCATTTGACCAACCGTCACCGGTCGGTGGATAAAAAAGTTTGATCTCGGCCGAATCCCTGAGAAAATCCAGCTTGCCGACCTCGATCCGCGTGATGGGCAGACCGGTGCGCTGACGTAGATCGGCCAGCAACAGATCGCGATCTTCCGCGCGAATTAGCTCGATGCGATCGTAGACGATACGCTTGGACTCTTCATATTGAAAGCCCCAGCCCCGCTCCAAAACATACAACACCGCAATTACGGCGACGTTGACGAGCAACAATGTCGGCCACGCAATGCCGCTGTTGAGCGTCGCATTGATAATCGGCAAGCCAATCAAAATAAACAGATAGGTTATTTCGCGTGGCGGCATCGGATCGGTGCGATAGCGTAGAATCGAAAAGATAGCGAAGAGGCCAAACCCCGCGCCAATGCTGACTTCAATCGAACTGAGCAAGCTCATCACGAAAAATATCAACGTATTGAACGCCATGAAAGTGATGACATAATTCTTGTCTGGCTTGCTCGGGTAGTAAATGCCGCGCACGATGATCAGGGCAACGATGACATTCAGCGCAAAGCCCGTGAAGAGATTACTGTCGGTAAGCATGGGGTACTCCTTGCGACAATTTGCTGAGCAGCCGCAGTGTGGGTTTGAAGTTATTGTGCTTGATGTGGGGGTAGATGAGGCTGACCCCAATGCAATATTTACTGAAGCGCTGGGGGCGCACATGCTGCCGCCGTAGTTGCGCAGCGGCGGGTGATTCGGCCGAATGTGGTACCCGTTTAACCTCGATAATAGCGATGTGTGGCAGGGCGACGATGCGGCCTTCCCACTCAAAACTCAGGTCGAGGTCGATGGTGACGCGCTCGGCGTCGCTCCGGCTGACCAGCGTGATACGCGTGTAGTTGGTCAGCAACCGCCCATACAGCAGATCGACGTTGTGCGGGTAGCGTTGGCGCAAAAAGTCGCCACTCTGCGGGTCAATGACGTGCAGGAATTCGTTGGTTGCGTAGCGCTGTTTGCGTGTCTGGCGCTTGTTGTCTTTGTGCTTGATTTCGAGGAAGGTTTTGCCTGTTTCGATGTATTGGCGCGACCGCACTTTGTAGCGATTGGATGCGCCGGCATGGTGACGCCGGTAGAGATCAAAATCGGCCGAATCGAAATACAGCGTTTGGTAGCGGTTGAGCCGTTTCCCTTTGATGGACAGGATGCGGTAGTCGAAGCGCATGGCTTCGAGAAAGGTGGGCAATGTTTCGGCCGATACGACATATTTTGTCTCAACCCGGTCGAGCAGCGCAGCTTTGCCGATTTCCGCCAAAGAAATTGGCGCAAACCCAGCCACGGCGTGTTCCACGGCTGTCGGCGCTGTCATCCAGTTCAAGAAATTTGTATCTGTCGGTATCGTGCTTAACATCATGACCTTCCCGCCGTTGCGTTTCCTTGCTTGCAACTGCGGTAAGGATACTCGAATGATGTTCAGGGAATGTGGTAAGTTGGTTAGGGGATTGTTGCGAGCTTGTTAGGATGTTGTTAAGCAAGCCGGCTGACTCAGGAAGCTACGGGCAAATTGAACGGGGATCGGCACCACGTGGCGCCGCCGCTTGTGTCTGCGGCGGAGGCCACGCAGTGACAGGTTTGCTAATACTAAAACGAGACTTTGTTATTCTCTATGCCCGCACGGGGATGAATCCACCGTGCTACAAAACCACGCCCGTTCAAACGGGCTTGCAAACCCGATTCATCGGGTGCCTTTATGTAGCCCAGAGATTTATCTCCGGCGGCTCAAGTGAAATCTCGTTGTAGTACTAAGCCGGACGCATAATCGTATCGGCCGAATCCAGCATCAATTCTGTTTGATTGAATCCTTTGACGATCAGCCAGATACCCAAAAAGATCTCATTTAAGATGATCGGCAGCGCCATGAACATGCCAAAACTGACGTGAATATCGGCTAGCTCAAGCAAATTCCAGGAAAACACTAGCACGACCGCCAGCAAACCCCAGATCGCTATGAAACGCGGCACGAGCCACATCCGGTACAGTAAATAGTAGAAAATCAAAGCCGCGAGACTGAAAAAGATGCCCAGCATCTGGCTGTATAGATGTGTTCGCACCACCAGCAGCAAATTGCCGATCGACGTCATGGTCGCTGCTTCAACTGCGCTCAATGATGCATAATCCTGACTTAACGTAAGCAAGCCCAATGGCGTTATGATCGCCGCCACGATGATCATTCCCTCGACGATCCTGAACGCGACGTAGCCCAAACCGAGCGCTTCGTTTTGTTTCCTGAAGATGGGAAACATCAAAACAGCAATGCCGATCACGGCAATGCCGTTGATCAATTCGAGAAACACGCCCATGATCACTTGCGATTTTTCGGCCGAAATTCTGCTGAGAAACTCCGGTGCAGTCGTGACACCGTCAATGAGGCCGGCTCCGAGGAGTGACGCCGCCATCGCAATTAAAAATAATGCACCCACCAATACGGCTACTTTTCTTGTATCTGGTCTGTCTTGCATAGTCATCTTTTTTGCTCCTGTTTCATCTCGTTGGTTCGATTAATCGGTTACGTTCAAAGCATTGGGTTGGTGACGTGTCTGCCGGCTATGTTGCCCATGTCCACGCATACCAGACAATAAGCGCATTCAATATCAGGCTGACGACAATCAAGAAATTGTCGTACACGCCGTTGTACGGCAATCCAACCAGGTTAAACAATGCGACGAGGATTGATACGACGATGCATACCCATCGAACAGCAGGAAAAGGCAATATCAATGTCAAACCAACCATCATGATCGGCACCAACATGATAGCTGCGATCAACACCCACATCGCTTGCGATGCATCCATTCCGCTGATTTTGCCTGGTTCAAAATCACCGGCGAAGATACGCATGACATCACCGAGCAGATACGTGAGCATGAGCATAACCCACAGCGCGGACAGTTTGATTTGTACGTCTTCCATGATCACTTCCTTTTGCATGCAATAATGTGTATCTTTTCGGCCGAATTGCCCCGTTTTCTCAAGCCGAAACAACCGTGATGACAATCTTGCCGCGATGTCTGCCCTGTTTGAGATAGCGCATGGCTGCAGCCAGCTCATCCAGCGGGTAGCAGCGATCGATGACCGGGAAGACCTTGCCCTCTTCCAACAGACGTTGCACGAACATCAAATCGGCCTGATTTGGTTTGTGGCTCAATGCAGTGACGCGCTGATCGGTTTTCATAGTAATGAATCGGCCGAAAAGCAACGCAATCGGGTTAAACGCGCAGGCAACGTAGCTTCCTGTAGGTGTCAAGGCGTGCAAATAATCTGCAATCGGCCGATTCGCCACAATGTCAAAAATCAGATCGTATTGTCGTCCGTTTGTCGCGAAATCCTCCTGCGTATGATCGATGACATCATCGGCTCCGATCGCGTACACCGCGTCTACATTGCTCGTGCTGCAAACACCGGTCACTTCAGTTCCAAACGACTTGGCAATCTGTATGGCAAATGTGCCGACGCCACCAGATGCGCCAATGACCAATACCTTCTGTCCCGGCTGAATGTGGCCTTTGGTGCGGAGTCCTTGCAGGGCCACGACAGCCGCCTGCGGCACAGCTGCTGCTTGCTCAAAGCGCACATTCGCCGGCTTCAGCACGACTGCCTGTTCAGTAGCCGTTGCATATTCAGCAAACGCACCAAAGCCACACGCGCTTATATCGCCAAAAACCGCATCGCCAGGTTGAAATTGCGTGACGTTTTTGCCGACGGCTTCGACCAATCCCGCAATGTCTGTCCCCAAAATCGGCACTTTCGGTTTGAGCAGCCCATATCCCATGAGCCTGGCAATATATGGCTTGCCACTGACCAAGATCATGTCGCCGTAGTTGACGGATGCCGCATGAACCTGGATCAACAGTTCATCATCCGCAGGCACCGGTTTGTCGACTTCTTTGTACTGAAGCACATCAGGTGATCCGTATTGTGTGTAGATCATCGACTTCATGAGGTTTGTCACCTTACGACATAGTAGCGGGCGGTTCGCTGTCGCTGTTTTTCTCAAAGCATTTGACGCAACTGACAGAAATCAGTGGCAGACCGAGGGCGTAAAGTCGGCGCAATAGTCCTTGCAGGGCAGCTTGATCGACGATCCCTCTCAAGATGGTAATCGGCTGACCATCTTCCGCGCTTTCAATCGTCACACTCATCTCGCCATCCCATTCTGTCCAGCGTTCATCGAGATGCCCCGGCACTTTGATTTCGTAAGTCACCGGGCGATCGAGCGTGAGTTTCGGGTTGAGTTCCTGCATCGCATTAATCTCTCAATCACACACACTGCTGTTCATGCACTCGGTCGTGAGGCACAGATTCGGCCGAAACGACAATGCTCCCATCGTGCTCTCTTGTTCTGACTAAATGTTCAAGACCGCCGGCGGAAAGCCTGCACTTGTGTTTCTATAGCACCCTCGTCGCATAAGGAAGTTTGCGGATGAGATAAGCAGCCGCGAAGCAAAGCGGCAGCACGATAATCGATGCCAGTCCGAATTTGAGCAAGCCGCCCAGTGCCACATCCCGCAGCGCGTAGACAACAAACACGATGATGGGGATGTGGATGATGTAGACGGTGTAGCTCTGTTGTGACAGGAATCGGCCGAAACTGCCAGCACCAGCGATAAACCGCCTGAAGAACACGATTAGCCCCATGATCATGCCTATGGCAAAGATCGAGTCCCACAGCGCATAAGCAGCAGACTGCCAATGCCCATTACCCATTGCATTGTCCAATGCCGGTGTAACCTCCAGCGAGAAGATCTCGCCGCTAAACGCCAACGGGAAGAGAACGACGATCGCGACAATCGCCATGGCGAAACCGACAACACCCATTGCATTGGGCAGCGTGCGCAACCAATCGCGGCGTGCTGCAACAATACCGACGATGAAGAAAGTCAGGTATTGCGGCAAATAAGCCAGCGTCGGAAACTCGAGCACCGTTGTGCCCAATGGCACCACTATCCGCATCACATAGCTGATACCGGCCAGCAGCAGAACAAAAATAGCAAGTGACAGATACCCCGGCACAGATGATTTGGCTGCTGGGGATGATGTTCGGTTCGCTGTCACTGCGCGCCACGCAGCATACCCAAAGTCGAAAATGAGCAGCATGGCGACAAACCACAGCGGACCAAGACCGACGAGATCAGGATATGCCTGCCAGAACATCTGCCAGGTCAGCGGCTCGGTGATGCCGGTCAGTTGGGCAGGCATGAGAAAATAGCCGAGAAATGAGATCGGGCTGAGTATGAAGTAGAAGACGAGCATCGGAATACCCAATCGAATCAGCCGATCCCTGAGGAATGGCCCAACCCCTTTGCGATCAAATGATCCCGGTGTGAAGTAACCGGCGAACAGGAAAAATGCACCCATGAACCACGCTTGGTTGACTAACGCAAATATCAGCAATGCCTGGAACGCCAACGGATCGGTAAACGGGGGTTCGACGTAGTAGTAACCTTCAATGCTCGCACCGTAGACAAGTGCCACATGATGCAACACGACGAGAATAATCAGTGCCGAGCGTATGTTGTCGATGTAGAAGAGACGGCCAGCCCGCTCTTTTTTCGCAGCGATTGCAGTTGTTCTTTCGGCCGATTGCATTCCAATTTGAGTCATCTTGTTAACCTCCTGCTTCAATTGCCGGATTCTTCCAGATAGAGGGATCAGACAGGCTTCCCGATGGGGTTTTGCCAGTGTGACACGTTCAGTTTTTACATTTATACAATAGTGGAAGTGTGGTGTTACTGTCATACCACGAAGGTATTATTCCGCAATGCACCAGGGAACTGTCAAGCAAAGATAAAAGCCGGGTCTCGATCGGAAACCCGGCTTCTTGCACTTCTGAACTTAATGCATTCGCGTAACAGGCCGTTTAGGTGCGCCTGTTACACGACGAATTGTTGATAACTGCTCTAGCGCGCACCTGCATTGACACCGCTGATTTCGACCGAGAATGCACGGGAATACCCAACCTGCACATCCGTAGGTGCAAAAGTAGAGCTATCACAGCTTTGTGGACCCATCTTGAATTCAAGTGGTGTCGGCGATCCCTGTATCCGGAAGACACCTTGAATAACTTCATTGTTACACAGCGCTTTTGACGTAAGCGAGATGACGCTGATCTGTTTGGGCAATCTCAGACAATCACCCGGCGCCAGCGTTCTGAAGAGGATGATTTCGCCGTCGCGTAAAATCTGAATGTCAACGTCAGCAGATTGTGTTGGAAACAATGGACACAGTTGCGGTTTTCCGTTGGCAGCGCGCGTAATATCCAAATGGGAGAGCAACGTCTCAAACATGATGCTGCTAAACACGATCTCGTCACTGCTGCTTAGCAGCCGCAAAGGTGCGTCAAATGTATGCACGAATTCTGCATCCATCGCGCTAAAGGTGCATGTCAGACAACCGGTCCAACCCAACACATCCGTGTTCATGACACCGAGCGCGGCAATGCCTGGAATAATATCAAAGAAACCATCGACACTTGCGCCGGTAACTGGTGTGTTGTTAGGTGTGCCATGCCACAATTCGCCGCGTTGAATAGCACTGGAGTCGATGGTGATGTTGTCGGCAATGCCATCGTGATCGTCGAAGGTTAGACGGCCACCGCAGATTTCGCGAAGTTGATTTTGTTCCGGGTAGATGAGAATTTGATCTCCGACAACGGTTTCTGAACCACCCGCAACGGTGATCGGGCCGTCAAAAACCAGCAACCACTCTTCTTTTTCGAACGTGTCTTTCAGGTAATTACCCGTGTGAATCTCTGAAAGCATGATCAGCCCATCCTGACCGGTGAGTGAGGCAATCAGCACATTGTTTCCTGACCCGGATGCCGCAAAACTGCCCTTGACGACATCGCCGTCGTAGACGATACCGACGTAACTGGTATCGCCGGATTCAAAGCCGTCGGCGAAGATATTGGCAGACGTAGCACTCGTGCGCACCAGATCGATGCTAGCTCTAGCGGCCGTGGAGCAAGATTGGGCTTCCGCGTTGACATCATAGGAACCTGCCCCGATGATCGGTATTGGCGCGGTGAATGTATGGCGCAGACCGCGCGAAGGTGGCGTCTGGGTGCAAACGCCGTCCTGGCCACTGGAGCCGATATTGGCGATGTTGAGATGAGCGTTGATATCGTCCCAGACAGCAGTTGCATCGCCGGCAGGCATGGTGCGCCAGCCGTGTGCGGTGATGGCTTGAGCCATGTTGCAGGGCGGAAGCACCTCCGTTTCGGCCGAAACTGTGGTGATCGTCAGGGTGACCATCACACCTGCCAGGATCACGACCAGGAAAAGGGGAACGACACGACGAATAGGTGAATGGGAATTGAAATACATGAAAAACCTCCGGTTAAATTGGTTTTAGGGCGTGTGCCCGTTGTCTGGTTACCAAGATAACACGGAGTGATGTTGCAAAAATCTCAGAAAAAGCGGGATTTGTCTCAGATTTGTTGGGTAGCGGCGACTTCGTCGGTCAATTCGAGTTCGATAAAGAGTTTGCGAGCATGGTCGAGATGGCTTCGGCCGATTTCCGTTTCCCCGTTATCCAGCAAAACCCGGCCTAGTGCACGCAAAGCATACGCCTGGATGAATTTCTCGCCGTTTTGTTCGCCATAATCGGCCGAAGCCGTGAAATAGCGTTGTGCTTCGGCCGAATCATCGCGCTGCCGCGCCACAGATCCCAAAGTGTACAGCGCGAATGGAATCGTATGCGGCTCCTCCAACTGCAGCACATAACCGGCAAAATGGTGCGCCTTATCCAGTTCGCCCAGCTCACAATACGCTTCCGCCAGATTGGCGGCCGCCGTGGCACGCCCGTAGGGGTCATCTACACGTTCAAAAAAGGTAAGAGCGGCCTGTGCTGCATCGGCTGCTTCAGCAAATCGCTGTGCCTGAATCAACGTCGCAGCCAGGTTTATCCGCGCCATTTCCGCAAAATGTCGGTCGCCGATACGCGTGTAGTAGTCAGTTGCCAGACGCGTATGCTCGATAACCCTGTCGATATCACCCAAATAGACGAGCAATGTCGCCATGTCGTGGTGCGCTTGTGCCATGCCACGCGTGTAAGTGAGTTGCTCTGCCAGCGCCAGCGCCTGCTCATGCGTTTTGTACGCCTGAGCATAGTGCCCTTGCTTACCCTGAATGACGCCCTGCAGATTGAGCGCCTCAAATTGGGCCAATTGTGCTTCTCGCCGGGCTGGCTCAAGACTGCCCTGACGAACGTGAACGCGACTGCTGCGATTGCGGAAACGCACCATTTGGTTACTGATCCGAGCTGCTGTTTCGAGGCCATCCTGATAGGTTGTCAATGCTCTGTCAGGATAACCGCGTGCATTGAGGAATTGACCACGCAATTCGCCGGCACGCAATGTGATTTCTGCTTGATCAGGCCATGTGATTGCTTGCAGATCAGACAGGCCGCCTGCCAAATCGCCTGCGAGCTGCTTCAATTCAGCACGCATGAGGGATAAAGCTTCCGCGCTTTTTTTCGGCAGTCGATTGAGAGAGATGTTTTCGAATATGGCCAGTGCTGAGCCGGCCTGCCCGCGTTCGATTTCCTGATGCCTGTGCGGAAACCAAAATTGCACCGCTTCTTTGTCAAATCCTGCCTGCCAGTAATGGTAACTGGTCGCTGTGTATTCACCTCTGGCAGCGCGAATGGCTGCGGCTTGCAGATGGTATTGTTCGCGATTTTCGGCCGAAAGCGATCCTGAAATCACATCGCGCAACGCAGGCCACATGGTACAACCGCCGAAACTGTCGCGCTGCACTAATTGTCGCGCTAACAGTCTGTTCAGATCACGCGTCGATGCTGCCAGGGCATCGGCCGGTGCCGGGCTGCGAAAAACAGATAGCGTATAGAGAAGCTGCCGCTCACCCGGCGTTGACCGCATAAAAAGGCGATCGAGTAACGGCTGTAACGCTGACGTTTCCGGCAATTGCCGCAACAATTGTGCCAGCGATTCATCTTGTTGGCGCAACGCGACTACCAATTGAATCAAGCGCGGATTGCCGCCGGTGTACGCATGTAACTCTGCCACTTCGTATGGCAGATAGGATATGCGCTCCTTTTGCAGCAGCGCCGCGATCTGTTCGACCGTCAGACCAGACAAAGCGTGATGAACAGGTGTGTCGAGAACCGGATGCTGCCCGATCAACAGGAGCGGCGCGGATGCGGCCAGACCTTCCACAAATTCGAGCAGTTGCTGGTGGTGAGGAACGGGATTGTCCATTTCTGCTGCACGCAACCGATCAAACTCGTCAAAACAGAGTAAGGGGGATTGCCCTGCAACGGCGTTGAGATCGTAGCGCGCAAGGCCCAATGCCAGGTTGGTATCCTCATTACTGCCATTGTCGGCCAACAGTGCCTGCCATAACCCGTTTGCTCCCAGTTTATGCAAGTAGTAGCCCAGCGAGTAGAGGAGACTGTTGAGTGTGTCGTTGAGTGTCGGCCGAATCGTGAACCAGAAAACAGGGCCACCCCATTGTGACGCAATCTCGCTGCCCAGGCTGGTCTTGCCAATGCCCCCTGCCCCGCTGAGTGTCACGCTTGTGCCGGTTTGGAGATTGGTCAGGCACTGTGCGATGAGTTCTTTTCGGCCGAATAACGGTCCAGTTGTTACCGGTGTCTCTGGCCGAAACGTTGGGTGCAGACGACGCAATAACGCTTCTCCCAACACACGTATCGCTTCATCCAAATCACGATAAAATTCAGCACGTGATTCGCCCAGAAACTCATCCCAGATTTGTGCCATGCGTCTCGGCCGAAAATATTGTTGTAGGTAACGTAGTTCCAGAACGAGATAATGATACCGTGGCTGACCGGCTTCGAGCAGAACCGCTGCCATATCCCGTTCGATTTCAGCGCGTCCGGAAGGCCCATCCGTACCCCACAGTGAGCGAGCCGTTTCGTAAATCGCCTGCTGCAAAGCAACACCTAAATCGGCAGTCCTGCCGTTTGCGGTTTGGCGTGTCAGGAAATAGGACGATGCCAATGGAGAATTCGCTGCTAACCACTCCGGCTGGTGCAGATGTTTGAGGGTCAGCTTGAGTTGTTTGTCGAACGCTTTTTGGGCTTGTCGTTGGATCATAGTTGGGCTGCAAACAGTGCGCCGACTTTGTCCGTTGCGGTTCGAAGCAACGCTTTCGCTAGCCTATTTTATGCTAGAATCCCTGTGGCTTCAAAGATTGCCCCGAACTATCGACAGGAGACTGCAAAGATGAAACGTGTACACCAAGTCATTAAAAGAATCCCTGGGTCAGCCCTTCTAACCGGCTTGCTGGCGATTCCGGCGTTATTGGTCACGACGGCGGCGGCAGCCACAGGAGCTGGTCAACCGGCTGCCCCGATTTGGGCCAAGTGGGTGCTCGATATTCGCTTTGAGAATAATGGCATTGCCGCAGATTGGACAGGCCAGGTATTCAATGGCAATCAACTGGTGCGGCAATGGGTGGATGATGTTTCGGCCGAATGTGTCATTAATACGCCGGGTGGTGTAACGCTGGGAACCGACGCGGCGACGTTTTCTGGCGGCACCATCAGTTGCAATTTACCCAGCTTCAAACAACGGACATTTGAAGAAACACAAGGGCGTGTCGTGTTGCTCGACACCTGCCAGGCTTCTGGGCGTCGCATTGATTTCTGGATTCAAGCGACCGTGCGTGATCCGGATTTTTCATCAGGTGGCCCATCTCTGCCATTTGTCAATCACCCTGACTTTAATTACACAATGCAATTATTGGATGCCGGCGGTGGCAACGCCAACACAGAACTCAGCGTCGGTGCAATGACGACGCAAAGCGCCTCATTTGCGCTGGCGCAACCAGGTGCGTCACAAGCATTTGCCAGTCGCATTAATCCGTGTAACAACACCATGTGCCGCGCCAATCATCGCGTCGATGGCGTGATGATCAATCAACAAACGATTGCTGAATCGCCCATTACCGGCGTATCAACACCGACAACGATCACGCTGGGTTCGGATGGCACCAATTTTTACTTCGGTGACCTGTTGGATATTCGTATTGATCCCGGTTGTCCGGCTACAACAGGATAAAACCAAAGAGCTACCCCGTCTGCTTGCTGCGGGGTAGTTCATTGTTCAAAAGTGGGCTTTTCTCGCGTTGTTGAGCATAGCCTTGCGGCGTTGCACAATGCATCGTATTTGAAATCCTCTCTGGCGTACTTAATTACGACATGTAATCGCACAGTAAGGGTCCTGTAATATCTGTATGTTACAGTATACATACACACGAACGCCCCCCGCAAACAGCGGACACTGCACCCACTTTGGATTGAAGAATACCCATTGCCAAGAGGTCTATCATGAACAAGCGATTTGTCACCCTCTTTTTGTTAGTAGTTTTGTTACTGTCCGCATTCCCTGTTCTGACTTTTGCACAAGAAGATTCCACCACGACCTCCAGCACACCTGTTGCAGACCGTAGTGCAGCGCTTCAGGAAACCACTTTTATTGAACCAGCCGGTGGTTGGCCATATGGTTCGGCCGAAGCGATTGCCGCTGACACAGGTCGTAATCTGATTTTCCTTGGCTCAGGTGGCGCCGCTCTTGTTCTCGATGTAAGCAACCCCCTCACACCTGTACTTTTGAGTGACCAAATAAAGACACATGGCTTCGTAGAAGACCTCTTTTATGATCCAGTTACACAGCGACTGTACGTAGCTGCCGGACAAGGCGGCATGGAAATCTGGGATCTACAAACGGCATCTGCCCCTCAGCGGCTGAGCGCTACTGAAATCATCTACTTCGGTGCTGACATTCCTGTGGAAGGTATTGTAGTCGTCGGCGATATGGCTTATGTGGCTGGCGATTGGGGCTTTCTGCACTGGATCGACGTGTCAAACCCGGCCATACCCGTGCAGGTTGGCTTCAACGGACAGGCAGTGCGCCCAACCGATGTCGTAGCCACATCTGACCACGTCTATGCTGTGGGCAATGACACGGGCGCCTTTTTCGAAGGCGACTTCTCTGTTTACTCGATCCAGCCGAATGGCGCACTTAGTTATGGCGGTGGGCGCGATTTCGGAATCTGTTCTTCAGCTGCTATTAGCGGTAATTACGCCTATGTGGGTTGTGGAAGCTGGTATATCCTCGATCTGACCGATCCGTTTTTGGGTACTGTGGGTACACTGCCGCTTGATGCGGGTGGAACCGTGATTTCGGATAATGTCGCTTATGTTGCCTCCGGTTCCTCAGGGTTGCATGCGGTAGATATTGCGAATCCCAGTGTGCCACAGGAAATTAGCGTGTATGATTCACCCGGCTCTGCAAATGATTTGGTGCGAATAAACGATTACATTTATCTGGCCGATGGCGCCGGCGGAGTGCGTGTTGTCGATGTTGCCGATCCGGCGACTATTGCTGAAGTCGGGGCATACGACACACCGGGTTGGTCGCAATCGGTTGCCATTCAAGGTGATTATGCTTACTTGGCTGGCGGCGTAGATGGCATGCAAATTGTCGATGTATCCGATCTCGAAAATGCGGCACTCGTCAGTCAGTACAACGCTACCAATGCCGTGTATGATGTGGCTGTACAAGGAAACTATGCCTATGTGGCGGACTTGTCCGACGGCTTGCACATTGTCGACATCTCAGATCCCATCCACCCTGTCGGAACAGGATCCTATGCAGGCTTGGATGCTTTTCGCGTGGCCGTGGACGGTGACTATGCTTATGTCATTGATTCGGTCGTCAACCAACCGTATTGGCTACGGGTAATCGACGTGTCCAGCCCTGCTGCTCCGATCGAGGTGGGAGCGGTGCAGATCGGCACGCTTGCATGGCGTGTTGTTGTAGGCGGAGATTATGCGTACGTGGCGAACAATGATAGCGGCCTGCGGATCATTGATATATCCGATCCGACGCAGCCGATACAAGTGGGACAATACCCGGCGTTAAGTGTCTGGGACGTTGTACTCCAAGGCGATTATGCGTATGTGGCATCGGCCGATTGGGATGGCGGATTCCTGGTACTCGATGTGTCCAACCCGTCCAACCCGACGTTGGTCGGCCAGTATAATCCGGGTGGCTGGTTTCATCCCTACCATGTGGCGGTAGCAGGTAACTTGGCATACGTCAGCCGCCAGGATGAACTACATCTCTTCGATATTGCCAACCCGGCGAACCCACAGTTCATCGAACAAATTGACCTGCCACTAGATGCAACCAGGCTGACTGTCGTTGACGCGACCATCTACGCTACTGTTGGAAATGCTGGGTTATCAGCTTTCCGAAACCAGGGCACAACCATGACGCTGCATGTAGGTGATCTCGATGCGCTCAGTAGACCTTCGGGCAACCGGTGGCGAGCCGGTGTGCAGGTAAAAGTGGAAGATTCGGCCGAAAATCCAATCATTGACGCAACCATCGCCTTCTCATTGACGACCGATACCGGCGCTGGACCATTCCTGCGTAGTTGCACTACCAACGGTAGTGGGACCTGTGTTGTCAGCATTCGCAAGGTACCGACGACCGTCAACAGTATAACGTTTACCGTCGATAATGTGATCCACGCCTCATACACGTATGATCAGACTGCCAATCATGATCCGGATGGCGACAGTGACGGTACAGTTATAACGGTAGTGAAACCGTAACAAGCCTGTGTCAAAGAACCACCATCATGCGTGACGGGAGGCAGGATAACGCACCACAAACGACTTTCTATTTCCAGAAGGTACATAGGTGCAGCTATCCTGCCTCTTTTTTTGCTTACGGTTTACCGGCGACATAGGTATTCACATATGCGTTAACTATGTTGTCCAGATCTGTCTGGGAAAACCACTGGCCGCGCACCATGATACCGATTCTGTTCTGGGTATGGGTTACATTTTCCAGTGGATTGTGCGGCATCAAAATCAAGTCAGCCCGGTTGTCGACGACAATTGTGCCCCACTTGTTGTCGGCACCCATCCGTGCCGCAACCTGAGCGGCGTTCCGGGTGCCTGTTGCCAGCGCTGCGAAAGGCGTCAGTCCAGCCTCGACCAGCAACGCTAGCTCCTGGTGGGCTGAGTATCCGGGAATGATGCCCTCGACACTGACATCCGTACCAAGTGTGAGGAGCGCGCCTTGATCTTGCATGGTTTTAGTAAGCTGCATAAGCGCCGGACGCCAGCCACTGCGGCGATATGCTTGTTGTCCTTGCCAGTCAACCAGACGCCCACTACTTTGCCACGCTTCCAACAACTCAGGTCGTATGATGTCGTATTCCGGGCTTTGCAAGAAACGGATATCCTCTAACCCTAACAGAACAGTTTCATTGGTGATTAGGGTCGGAGTCAAAGCCACGTCGTTTGCTGCCATCAACGCCGCAATGTCGTCAATCCGGCTCACGTCAATCTCGTATTCCACCCAGCCGTCATGTGTGGGATCAAAATCTACAAAAAGATAAGACATTAACTCGTCGGCATGGGCGATCTCGTTCTGTCCGGCAGCCACGATTTCTTCCAGCGTGACAAATTCAGGCGCATCAACGGCGTGGCCACACGTATAAATACCCAGTTTTTCAGCTTCATCCATAATGGCAAAATAGATTTCGCGGCTCAGCCAATCATAAGGTTTAATGAAGTCGGCACCTGCTGCATACTGATCGCGTACCATCTGACGGGCTTCTGCAGGTGTCTCAGGCACAGATGCAAACGGATACCGCAACTGGATATATGCAGTCAATGGAATCACTCTGAGCCAAGCCACTAGTATCCCCAGTACCAATAGCCCAGCCAGGGACGGCAACAAATAGGGATCAAGCTGACTGAAATCGGGAATTAAATCGGTGAAGTTTGCCAGCAACCAGATAATCAGCCACATTAGCACTCCAAGCAGCACCGGGCCAAAAATGACCAATCCGCGGAACATGAATACCGATCTTTTTAAGAACGTAGGCACGCCATAGAGTCCGTTGCCACTGGTCAGGATAGTCGGGCCAGGCAGGACGCCGTTGGCCACCTGATCCCGCCATTCAAAATGTTCGTGGGTGGCGTTGAAATTGCGAATAGTCGTGACGCCATGAGCCAAATAAAACTGTAACGATCTTGGATCGGGATCAAAAGTAAGATGCATGTGCATATCGGCCAGACCGGGCATGAGGTAAGCACCATTACCCTCGATAATTTTGGCACCGCCGGGCACTTCTAGTTCATCTGCAGGGCCGACGGCCGATATCCGTTTCTCCTCCACGAGCACGCTGTAGTTTTTTAGAACCCGCTCTTCATCCATGGGAATGACATTGACGTGAACGAAAGCAACAGTCTGCGATTTTTGCTTCATTTTTTACACTCAAGGAAAGGTGATTTTCGCGTTGGTTGCACAACGAGAAGATTCGGCCGATGATAATTACCTGGTAATTTTTAGTTGGGTAACAGGCCCTTCCATTGCCATGTGAACTTCATTCGCTAGCGCGAAAATGATTTTGTCGGCGGATTCAATATGAAACCGTGCCAGTGAATGGCACGGTTTGGCTAGACAGCTCAGATGCTGGATACCCTGCTTGACGCACTAGATGTCGTATGAGTGGATACCGGTCGCGCCGTCCGGACGTTGATCACTGGACTCGACGATCTGCAATTCCCCGTTGCCGTCATAGCAGCGCACTTCGAAAGTATGATTCCCGGCAACAAACGGCCACTCATAACGCCAGATAACCCACGTAGTCTCTGATAACGGTTGCCGCAACTGCGCCTCCTGCCACGCACCGTCGTCAACGCGTAGCTCTACTTTGCTGATCTGGCGATCCCCGGCCCAGGCGATACCACCTACTGGAACCATCTGCTGTCCATTGTTTTCATAGATGGCATCTAGGGCGACCGTATCAATGACTGAGGTAACCTTGACCTGCGCAGTCTCACTCCAATTGCGCTCTACCCAGTAACCTTCACGGTATTCATCAGTTACGTTAATTCCCGTAATCCACTTTGGCTGTTTCATGCCATAGACATCCGGTATCCAGATGCGTAGCGGAAAGCCGTGATCTTTAGGCAACGGCTGGCCATCCCAATCGTAGCAGAACATGATACGCTCATCCTGGTCGATTAGATCCAGCGCTACTGATTCATGGAACCCATCATCACATGTAATATCCAGATAGCGAGCACCTTCCTGAATACCGAGATCGGCCAACAAGTCTTGAGCACTGACTCCGGACCATTGTGTCGTGCTGATCAGGCTGGTACCGATGCGACCGGAAATACACGACAGTGTCACATACTGATCGCGCGACGGATACTGTTCGCGAATTTCCGCCAGCTTGAGCATTTTGGGCTTATCGACCATACCGGTAATCGGTAGCATCCACGCACTTTCATCGATCAAGCTCGGTTCGGTACGCAAAAAGACCTTGTAATGATCTTTCAGGGGCGTGTATTCGGGTCGTGTACCGGGTGCCGGTACCACTGGATCGTTGCTGTTGGGGAAACTGACAGAATCCGATTCAGGAGCAGCGTGGCTGTTTGCCGTTACTGCAGCAGTGGCTTCTTCAGCCGCTCGTCGTGATAGCATAACACCAACGCCGGTACTCACAACGGTAATAGCCGCAGCTCCAGACCCGAGACGTATCAGGAATTGACGACGGCTCACCTGCTGCACGGAGCGCACCTCGGATACATCTTCTGATTCGAGGACATGAGCCGCTGCCCAGCTTGCTGCCACGCCCCAGCCAAGAAATAGCAGGAGCAGCCAGACAAACGTGATCAATGGGGAAAGGTCTGTTACGGTCGTACTTATCATGATTAGCGGCAAGCCGACCAATGCACCGAGTATGACACCAGAGAGTAGGCTGGGACGAAGACGGCGCCAGCTCAAGACGAGAAAATAGACCACAATGGCCAGTGTACCCGCCGTCAAGAATGCTAAAACCGCTGACATCTGCTCAGCCGCTTTGGCATTCCCTACGGCCGATGTGCCTCCGAGCAGCAGCAATCCACTGATCATCGTGTCAATGCCGAACGTTATTAAATCGCCCGGCAACATACGTGTCGTCCAATCAAAGAGATTAAACGGAACAAAAGGCAAATTAACCAGTTGGTCAGCCAGATACATAAGGGCTATCAGCGGTACTGTTAGCAACAGCCCAATCAATAGACCCCATCCTAAACTGCGTTTCATATTGCACCTCGGGGGATAAGACAATTGTCGGCCACCACTCAGAAAGCCGGTGGCCGACAATAAACACTAAATTCGATTTAAAGACAGTCGATGTCTACAAATCAAAATGTAACTATGCAGCGCGTCGATAAATCAGTGCGCCTGTGACTAACACGGCAAGCGCGAGGACCGTCACTAGCAAAGGTAACACAGCGCTATTACTGCCACCAAACTGCGTCAGGCTGGCAGATGTCGGCGCTTGTACAATTGCTTCAACCGGACCATACAAACTGGTTGATCCGTCAAAATCGACTGCTTCGACGTAGTAATAGAACATGCCAGAACCCGGTGCATCAATGTATTCGTAGTTGGCGCCTGAACCTGCGGTTGCTGTACTGGCGACCAAATTACTATTTATTGTAACACCGATCTCATCGACACTTACGGAACGGTAGATATTGAAGCCAGTATTGCCAACTTCTGCTGCCGTTGACCAAATGACATGGACAGAACCATCAGCATCAACTGTTACGTTTAAGCTAGCCATCTCGACGGCAGTTGGTGGTTCGGCCGGCGCAATCATAACCGTGCCGGTTGGAGACGAAGCCGCTGCATTATTTGCCATCATTTGCAAAACACCACCGCCATCGTCCTCAATCAGGCTGTCCACCAATGGCTTCAGGGTAAAGGGGCCCGGGCTGTTGTCAGGATCAGGCTCTATTGAAATAACAGCAGCATAACCAGTGGTCAAATCAGTCATTGGATTGATGAAATCTTGACCGGGGAATGGTGGTGTCGGATTGGGACCGGCTGCTGGGCCACCGCCGTCGCTATCGGCTGCTGCCACATCGATAAATGTACCTGTTGAAACCGGGCCACTCATACCAACTACCCACCCTTCATAACTCCAGCCGGTGGGCAACGTGGGCAAGTTCAGTGCAGCCGATGGGCCTGCCGGATCGAGCCACCAGATGCCGTTTTTGTACGTTGCACCGTCGCTGCCACTTGAACTGGGAGCGGCCAGGATGAAACTGCCGCTAGACGATGTGAAGTCATCACCGAGCGCTGCTGGATGGCCCACTGTTATGTCAGCCTGATCACCGGTGAAATCACCGGCCAGCAAGTGAGTTGCGCTTGGCAACGGATCGGGGTCTGGTTCCGGCTCAATGGTTAACACATACGTACTTACATCGGCCGAATTTCCCACTGCAACCGTGAACATCGTTTCACTGGGATTACCGGCACCGTCAACCGTAAATCGGCCGGCACTGACAGGTGACCCATTCTCAATCAACCAGCCTTCATAAGCCCATCCCGGACCGAGATCTTCCAAGCCGTCAATATCGATAGATACTGAAACGACTTCCGATTGAGCGGCTGCCGGCTGGTGGCCTACTGCCAGAGCAAGCACTAACACCAAAAGTAAGGATCCAACAATTGCACTCAGGCGTTTTCGGTCCGAACTTTTATACACAAACATGAGCTACTCCTTGCACAAAATGTGCTTGTTGATGGATTTATGTCTTCCCTCACGGCCATGCGCAACCTGTCATCTGCCTATGAGGCAACACGAGTCAATACCATGCTACCAAGACCTTATTACTCGACCGTTGCCAAAATCTTACTAAAATCGTAACTATACAGGTGTGAGTTGTGGCATGAGAATATCACCGGAAAACAAAGACCCTAAAGCCGACCAGACCCGAACACCCTGTTTACGCATGGTCGAAAGATAGCTGCGAATGGTGCAAAAATCCTGAGCACCATGCACACTACGGAAGCAACCCGATATTTTCTGTTGAACCTTGAGCATACGAATGTCTCGTTCAGCCAAATTATTATCAAATGGCACTTTAAAATCGTACACAAAGGCCAACACTTCATGGCGATGCTTGTCCAAGCGTTCGGCAAAGTTACGCGGCTTCGACTTTTTGGGTCGCCCCCGTTTGCCCTGAGGCCATCCGCCCGCTGGCGGTGGGTTGGCTTGCAAGGCGGTCACGACCAATCGGTCATAGAGCCGTTCAATCTGAGCAACCTGCGATGGTTGCAAGGCGGTCGCCCCAGCCAATCGCGCTTGGTCAACGACCTGCTTGGTGCTGAGCAAAAACCATTGGAAGCGCTTGGCCCATGCTTGGTCATTCTGTTCAGCAATGGCGGTCAGGTCACGTAGATGATGGACATTGCACAATCCATGTTGACAGGTTGGATACTGGTAGTAAGCTGACCAGAAATCATGAATGGCTCTGCCCTGAAAATTGGGCAGAATCCCCATCTCCGTGATCGCTTTGCTGCCTCGATTGCGGTGTGGATAGTAACAAGTCAACTGATCTGTGGCCGCCACATGCAACCAATGACGGTCTCCATTGATGTAGAAACCGCTCTCATCACAATGCACGATGTGTCCTGCGGCCAATGTCGCCTTAACTTGCTCGATGAGCGGTCGCAACCGCTTTGCGCTGCGCTGTATCACATTCTGCAGCGTGCCCGGTGAGAGATTGAGGTCAAACAAGTCGGCAAAAAAGCGGCGGCTACGCTCGTAGGGAATGAATTGTTCAGCTTTGAGATACACAGCTAGCTGCTGGATGCGTGACCCGTATTGTACCGGAGCAGTCACATCCTGTGGAAACAAGCCCGAACTCAGATGCTGGCAATGGGGACAGCAGAGCGTTTCTACCTGATGTTCTGTTGCCACAATCCGTAGCGGCGGCAAATCATGCACCTGGCGCTTGTCAATAGCCACTGCGCATTGTTCAGCGGTAAATGGTTGCTGGCAATGCTGACAATTTTCTGGTCGATGGATTCTGACACTATCCGGTGTCGCACTCATCTCGAGCGTGTGACCGGGATGCCCTTTTTGTCCGCCCGCCTTTTTGGTGCTTTGGCGACGCAGGCTTTTGGGTCGTTTCTTTTTCTGCCGACTTTTGTCCCGACTGGACGGCCAGTGGGAATTGTGACTGCTTTGCTTTAATCGCGCGGTAAGTTCCGCGATTTGTCGCTGAGCAGCTTGCAAGGCGGCTTCGAGCTCTTGAATCCTTTGTTTAAGTTGCTCGTTTTCTTGCTGGCTGTCCATGACCGTTATTTATATCACAGGTTGGATACCTGTATAGTTACCTAAAATCTTACCAATTCATGCTTCTGTGACTGCATGAGTACGCTTGGCGCGATTGCGTAGTAGATCGAATATTCGCTTAATCCGGTAAGTACATCAGGGTGGTTTCGGCCGACAATCGATTCTGACTCTTGACGATGGCGGCGACCACGCAGTAGACAGATTTGACTGGTACGAGTCAAACCTGTCTACAATTTAGCTTACAAACTCCGCGCTATTCGCCACCGGTGTCAGTGTGAACAATCACGCCGTTGCTCCCTGCTGCCCAGCCGTTATTCGCATCCACGAAAACGACATTGTACAAAACAGAGACCGGACCCGGGTCTTGGTTGTGCCAGGTCGCGCCACCGTCATCTGTACGCAAGATAATGGCCTGCGAAATGTCTTGATTACTGCCAGAAACCCAGCCGGTGTTTTCATCGGCAAAATAGACGCCGGTCAGGCTATTGTCGCTGCCCAGATTCTGAATGTCCCATGTGGCACCACCATCTGTGGTGTGTACCAACACCCCGTCGCGGCCAACAGCCCACCCATTCAAGGTATCTGTGAAGAACACGCCCTCAAAGTAATCAATGGTTCCGGATGTCTGCTCAATCCAGGTCGCGCCGCCATCACTGGTGTGCAGGATGCCACTGCCATCACCCACTGCCCAACCGTGGTTAGCATCTACAAAATAGACCGCATTGAGAGGGGCTTCATTCGATACCGAGTATTGTGTCTCCCAGGTTGCACCACCGTCAGTCGTATGTTTAATCACACGCCTGGCCGCAGTAAAATCAAACGGTTTGCCGCCCACTATCCAGCCGTTATTCTCATCCAGGAAGAAGATGCCCTCCCAGGTAGAAGTTCCGCCTGCATCCTGTTGAACCCAGGTATCGCCACCGTCATTCGTGTGCAGGAGAACGGCCCCTCCGCCACTGCCGGCGGCCCAGGCATGTTGTGCATCGACGGCAAATACGGCCCAAAGATTGACAAAGATAGGTGTACTTTGAGCAGTCCAGGTATCACCCCCGTTGCTGGTATGAACTATCTCGTTTGTCTGTCCGACTGCCCAGCCGTTGTTGGCATCGGCAAAATGAATGTCGAAGAACCAGTCGCTCGTTCCTGATGATTGTGCGTACCAACCGGTGCTAGCCAGTTTTTCAAAGGTAAAGCTTTCAGTGGCCAGAATGCGATCAGGGAATCGGCCGACATGTGCATTGTAAGTGTAGATACCAGGCGGATCACCAGCTAAAATTTCCTGAGTCAAATCGTCACGGCTAACAGACCAACCACCAGGCACATAGGCACGAAACGGGCCACCCGCCGGATCGACCGTAGACCCATCAGGCTTTGTGATCGAAGTCCATGTATCAAACTTGACCGAATTCACCTTGAGGTTTTCAATCGCTATCGCGTATTGAAATGTGCCTCCAGATGCTGGAATGACGATGGGGGGATTGTAAGGCAATAAGGTTAGCGCAAGGTCCGACGGTAAAGAAGCCTCATCGAAAATCGCAGTAACAGAACCCCCGCCCTCTTGCGCACGAACAGTGCCGACATCAAACTGACGGCTCAATGCAATGGATAGCAGGGTGATAATGACAACACCTGCTACAAATAATCTCTGTTTCATTTTGTGCCTCCGTGTGTGGAAAATTACAGTGACCTTATCAGGTCGATTTCAAAACAGATCGGTGGTGGGAGCAATGGGGAAAATGCTATGCTGGCTGTGGCATTTAGTTTTGGTTGGGGTATCTCATATAGTTTAGTCACAGTGCAGACAATGATTCTGGAAACATTGCGAGCCGTATAATTGATCAAACGTTTGTAAACTGCCTCAAACCACGTTTTTATTATGCCATAATGGTGTTAAGAAAATCTTAAACCGAGCTTACAAGGGCGTAACAAGTCCACAAGACCAGAGAAAGCACGCCTGACAAGGATAGTAGCGCAAGCTCGTGTTACTCACGTTGATTCGCCGGCGATTTGGCTCTAATATAGGCATATACTTTGCAAGAGGATCGAACGATGGCGAAATATGATTTGGTATTGGAGGGGGGAGGGGCGAAAGGGCTGGTCTTTGTCGGGGCGTTGCGTGAATTTAAGCGGCAGGGGCATACTTTCGGCCGATTGCTGGGCACATCAGTTGGCGCGATCACAGCCACATTACTGGCCGCCGGTTACGAAACTGAAGAATTACTCGGTGCTCTCTATGACGAAGAGCAAGGCCGACCGGCGATTGCAGGATTCTTCGCACCACCGAAACCCCTCGATGAGAGCGAAATTGAAAACAGCACCTTGCGAGAACTGCTACGCAAACAGGATGTTACCTGGATGCCTGACCGCATCGAAACACAATTCGACAACTGGGTAAATCACGCCATTCTGACGAATCCGCGCTTGACAACGTTGGCGTCATTGCTGGAGCGTGGCAGCTTTCACAGTGCCGACACTCTGATCAATTGGTTGGAAACGCGTTTGGATAACGGTATGTACAACGAGCAACCCCGCCGGTTTAGCACGATGACGCTGCGCTCTTTCTATGCGGCCACCCGTTGTGAGTTGAGCCTCGTGGTGGCCAATATCAGCGCTATGCAGATGATGGTGCTCAACCAGAACACCGCACCCGACTGCCCCGTGCTGGCTGCACTGCAAATGGCGACAAGTATACCGATCATGTTTCCGACAATTGAATGGCAGGATGCATGGGGCACGTACCTGGGTCGCGACATCTCTGGACACGTTCTTGTGGACGGCGCGATCCTTTCCAATTTCCCTATCGAATTGATGCTTTCTGATGCGCCGCAAGTCACCCGCTTGATGGGTGAGAACCATGGGCAACAGGTCATGGGGCTGCTGATCGACGAAACGATTCCCGTGCCCGGCGCGCCACCACCAGTGAAAAAAGAGAGTCTATTGAATCAGTTGCCGGTAGCGCGGCTGATTGCACAGATGCTGGGAGCCTCATCACAAGCTCGAACGAGTATGCTGCTGGAAGCGGTAGAAGCGCTCGTCGTTCGTCTGCCTGCTAAAGGATACGACATGGAAGAAACCGACATGTCGCCGGCACGGCGTGATAGCCTGATAGCAGCAGGTGAGACGGCAATGCATGACTACCTCGTGCGGCGTGAGCAGGTAGACAGTGTGGCCTTCGGCCGAATACTGGATGATACATCTGACATACTCGACAGCGCCGCACGCTTGCAAGTGCGGCAGTGGCGCAGCCGGTTACCGCGCGATCTCTGGCTGGCTTTGCGGGATGCCCTGCTCGATGCGCTGGATTATGCAGCGCTACAGACGGTCGTTCGCATTGGACTCAGTCAAAAGCTGGAGCACATCTCGCGCGGCAAGAACCTCGTAGTCGATGTAGAGGAATTGCTGGATTGGTCCGAGGAACACGAGAAGTTAACCGCGCTGATCATGGCAGCCCGTTTTCAGAATGCGACAAACAAAGCGTTGGCGGCAGCACAGCAGCGCCTCGAGGAATATGTCGCTGGGTGATTGGGTATATGTGGTGATTCCGTCGACACAAAATACTTTGCTTTCTTGCAGTTTCTGACGGATTTTCATCTGACCTATACGCCGTACAAGACAAAGATGACTGTCACCAGCCAACCGGCCAACGCCAGTTGCAGAGGACGGTCACGCAGCACCATTTCATCTGGCGCTCCCCCTTCCCCACGTCCGTACATTAAATATGACCAACGCAAAATGCCGTATAAAACAAACGGAATCGTCAGCATCATGCGATTGCCGGCCGGCAAGCCTTCTGCCAGAAATGTATACAGACTATAGCTAACCAGCGCCCCTGTCATGACCAGTGTAATCAGTTTGTCGACCAACTCAACTGTGTATTCCTGCAGAATGGCACGGTGAGTCCCGGCATTATCTCCGAGTAGGATCAGTTCGTGGCGGCGCTTGCCCAGCGCGAGAAAGAGAGCTAACGAGGCGGTGCAGACATAGAGCCACGGTGAAAAGCGTGCCACTTCGATGACTGCCACACCTGCCGCTACGCGCAGCACGAAACCGGCAGCAATCGCGCATACATCGAGCAATACGACATGTTTCAAGCGGAAAGTGTAAGCAATCTGAAGTACGAAGTAGGCAAGGACGACCAAGCCAAGTGTAGTATGCCACATCTGGTCGAGCGTAAATGCCAGGGCAAGTGTTCCCAATGAAAGAGCAAAGAATGCTAAACGTGCCACATTCGGCCGAACCTGGCCTGACGGTAATGGACGCAGCCGTTTGGTCGGATGGCGGCGATCACTTTCGATGTCGCTCAGGTCGTTCATGATATAAACCGAACTGGAAATCGCGCAAAATAAAGCGAACGCGATGAGGGTTCGGCCGATCACATCCCATTCACCAAACCGCAGTTGCCCGTCAAAAAGCAATGCAGCAAATACAAAACCGTTTTTGACCCATTGCTGTGGGCGCATGGTTTTGATCAGGCCGATTGTGTTGTCTCTGACTATCGTCCAAAGAAAAGTTGTTGAAGAAGTTTGTAGTGCGCTCATCAGTTTCCCTGTGTTTGCGTAGCGGCCACCAATCGGCCGAATGACAAATCCGTCATCCACATACCCACGACGCCAAGTAAGACCATCACGCCGAAATTCAATGCATGATAAATGACAGCTACTGCGGCCGCATCGCCTGCCGCATGGCCGTAGAGCAGCAATGCGGCTGCAACGCCGGCGTGAAAGACGCCGACCTGACCGGGCGAAGCCGGAGCGGCCATACTCAATGCCCCGGCACATGCTGCAAAACCGGCCAATGCCAGCGTGGGCGAGAGATTGACAGCCTGCAACACGGCATGGTAGGCAAAAATAATCGGCACCCAGACAGCAATGCTCAAGGCAAGCAACGTGATTGCACTGCGCCAGTGGGTCAAGGTCTGTAAGCCGTGTAATCCCTCACTAAACATCAGCTCCAGTCGCGGTAATCGGCCGAAAAACAGGCGTTTCGGCCGAAAATTCGCCAGAACGGTCAGCCCCACCAAACCGACAACAGCCAATACGGTCGAGAGCAGCGCTCCTTGCCGCAGCCAGCCGGGCAACGCAGCAACACCGGTCAACGTCAACGGCAACAGCAAAACGATAATCACCATATCGAGAACGCGCTCGACGGCCATCGTAGAGACACCTTGCGGCACTGTCACCGGCGGCTGATTGCCAATCAAGACGGCACGCGCCACGTCGCCGAGACGCAACGGCAGGAATTGCGACAGCATGTAACCGACATTCTGGATGTGAAACACGCTCTTGCCCGGCACGCTGTTCGTGAGCAGATAGCGCCAGCGCACGGCACGCAGCACCAGAAACATGACGATGTACACAACTCCCAACAGTAGAAAACCCGGACGTGCGCTGCGCAGAATTCGGCCGATGGCAGCCACATCCACCAGCGTAAACAACGCGATGATGCAGACAATGCTAACTGCAAACCCGATTACTACCTGGAAATATCTACGGTTCATGGTTAATCCTCGAGCGATCTGATCACGCAATCCAGTACATATTGGCAAAAAAGACGACAAACAGCGCCAGCAACACCAGAAAAACCGATGTGATCAGGCGGTCAACCCAGTCATTTCTACCCCAGCGCGCCAGCAAGATAAAAACCGGGAACAATACCCACATGTACCGGCGCTGACTCATCAATAAACCGGAACTGAACGGGATCAGGACACCGAGCCAGACAAAAACACCTTCACTCCACTGTCGTTGGGCAATCAAAATAAATCCACAAATGAAGAAAAACAGGATAAATGCAAAGTCGATCCAATCGTTGAGCGGTAATTGGTCGGGATTTTGCACCATGCGGCCAATGGTTACTGCCGGAGATTGCGCTACCCGTCCCCAGGCTGCCGATGCCGTCATGAAACCGAGCGGGTCGCCAAATGCTCGCCACAGATAAACAATGTAAGCTAGTGTACCGAGCGGCGGCATAAACGTCGCTGCCAGCGTCTTCAGTGACAAAACCTGCATTTGGCGCTGTTGCCACCATTCCACAAACAACATGGGTGCGACAATAATGCCCACAAGCCGTGTCGATGCCGTCAAAATTCCCAGTACACCCGCCAGCCACCAGTGACCGCGCCGTGCCGCATACAATGCGCCAATAGCCGTCAACAGAAACAGCGATTCTGTATAAATCGCCGAGCCAAAAAACGCAGTTGGAAATATGAGCAAATACCAGACGGCACGGTTAGCGACATCATCATCCCATTGCATTTGTACGAGGCGATAAAACAAGATAGATGCCGCCCACAAAGCCATATTGACGATCAGGATACCAGCCGTCACAACATCACCGGTCAGCAGTCCCCCGGCACGCATCAGAATGGGCAGTAACGGGAAAAAGGGTACTGACGGGAACGGATCGGCTGCGTATTGGTATCCTTCTTCTGCGATGCTGACGTAGAATCCGGTATCCCAGCGGCTACCGAACACATCGATCAAGATATTTTCTGTGCCACGCAGATGGTAAGGAGCCGGATTTGTGTTGGCAGGCAAGAGCATGACGGCAAAGTACGCAATCAGCGCAATGCCGACGCGCGTAGCGATGAACGCAGCAGTCGGGTGCCACAGCCAATGCGCTTGACGAATTGAGGCCATTGTGGTTTGCAGTGATTGTTTTTCGGCCGAATTCAGTGGTATTGTTGCCATTTGTCACGCTCCGTCACTTCTCCGGAAGGTCCCTTTACGAACCTCCCGGAGAAGCAAGAGTCAGGATCTCAGTGAGAAGTTACGGCGTCTCAATCCAATCCGTCTGGAATTCAAGCGCCGTACAAGGTACCGTTTGCGTCGTCACGCCCTGCAAAGGATCAAACGTATAGCCCGGAGCCGTGATGTTGTTGACGGTCAGCGTACAATTACCGCCACCGGCCGATACTTGCTGGAATTTGGCCCATCCGCCGCCATTCGTGATTGAACTGGGCATCGTCGTGCCATCAGGCAACGTCAGTGTGACATTGACAGTAGCGCCTGCAACTGGCGACATTGTAGCCGGATTGACTGCCTGTACTTTGGCCAGGTACCTGCCCGGCTGACTCGGATGGTTGTAGATCGATCTGATCTTGCGTGAGATTACCGTGTCACCGGGTGGCGACCCGAACAAGTCAAAGATCGGATGCGGGAACCCGGGTGGAATGACGAGCAGCGGTCGGTCTGACTCGAGCCGCAAGTCGTTGGTCGCCGAGTTGTTGGCATCTGTGGACATGGTGATGTCATAACGCCCGAGCGGGTCGTTGCTGGCTGTCTGAATGCCGAAAGTGGCGTTGCCGTTGCTATCTGTCATCACTGTGCCGCGTAGGACGCCTTCGGCGTAGACGGATGCGGTTGTATTGGGTGGATAGCCGCTGGCTTCGAAGATGAAACCGCTGCCTGGCAACCCTTTGTCTTCGTCGATGTTTAGTGTGGGCAGGTAAGCGTTGGCAAACTGCTTCCAACTGACTGAATCGGCCGATAACGACGCGAATGGGAAAAACGCCAGGCCGGACAACAAAATGACGGCTGCCAACAGCAGCGTCGTCATGCGTTTTGAACGCAGTGCTTTCATACTGAATCTCCTTTAGAATTTAACGTGTAGATGGGGAAGGAAGCGGCGACAAACGGTACAGAGGACCGTCACGCGTCACATCCAGTTGTTGAACAAGTGAAAGGGGTGGATTGTCTATGTATATCGGCCGATTTTCTACCTCCTGCAAGATAAACGTCACCATGTCGTCACCCGGCATCAAAAAGCGATTGATAGCGGTCACATCAGGGCGTTCACCTTCAACTAATTGCAGATATTCAACGACGGGAATCGAATCCCACCATCCAAAAATGACTGCATTGGGTTCTGCGTGGCGTAAAATCAACTCACCGAGTTCACGCACGCTTGTGTCGCCGACCCGGCTGACACGCGGTAGATTCCACGCAAACGCCAGAACGACGGTAAACAACATCAATCCGATCAAAACACGCGATTGCCATACAGGCTGGGTGCGATTGCGGCGGGCAGAACGGCGCTCATTTCGTGCCGTGTGTTGGTCGCTTACCCATGTCAACAATGCCTGATAGCCGATGCCCAGCCACAGCGCCCATACCAGATAGGTCGGCAAAAACATCGTCGCTTTGTCCACGACGTTGTAGTTGATGTAAAAGACGGCATTGGACACAAACATCAGCAGCAACGCGATGCCAAAACGCCAATCGCGCTTCAACAACAGCCATGCCCCGTAAATGCCCGGTCCTATGCCAAAAATGAAAAACGCTTGCCACAATTCCTGCATATAGTGCGCAATCTGACCCGGCACATCCGCTAATGCATAGCCAAACATCACGCCCGAAAACGTGCGGCCGGTCACCAGCCACAGAAATCCGTCGAGCGTCTGCAAATCAACCTGATGAAACACGCCGGTCGCGTCGTATTCACCGGCGTAGTTAAATGCCGGATTAGCGCCATACCGCAGCGGTAAATAGAAGAAGACGGCACCGCCGACGGCAAGCCCGATAGCGGCTGCTATCCAGTTGCGCCAGCGCAGCAGTTCTCGTGGTGCGACGGCGACGACATACCAAATACACGCCGGAACCAGAAGAACGGTGGCAACGTGGTTGCCCATGCTGAGGGTCATCAACGCAATCGGCAGCGCGAACCGTGGCGGAGACGGCTGTTCGGCCCAGCGCAGCAGTGCCAGAATGACGGCAGCCATCAGCATGGTGTGCAGCGTGTACACTTCGGCGATGAGGGACATTGCCCAGAAGTACGGTGCCGTGGCCAACAAACCAAGCGCTCCAACTCGCGCCCATCGGCCGATTTGCAAGCGCCGCAGAATGTATTCAGCTAATAGAATGGTCGTTGCACCGCACAGGGCAGAAAACAAATTGAGCCGATAACCGACATCACCGACGGGCAATTGCGCCATCAGCCAGCCGAGGATGCTGTACAAGGGGTAGCCGGTGGCGCGGATAATGCCGCCAGTCGCTGCAGCTGTGGTCAATTCGGCCGAATCGAGATTGTAGATCGTCGGGGCCAGCGTCACGACATACAACATAAACGGTAGACTGAATGCCAGAACTGCAGCCACATCAATGCGCTGCATAACTGATTTACGTGTATCAATATGGCTCGTTAACTGCATGTTTTTCTCCTTGCACGTCAATAGTGTGATTTCGGCCGAAAAAAGTACACGTCATTTGCGAGTGTACGAAAATCGCCCAATTTCACACTATGTACCTGTGCGGCAACACTGCCGGACACGGCGACTTCCAATGCAAACCAATACCATTGGAGAAAAACAATGAACACAACTTTATTGAACGAACTACGGCACTACTTGCTTGTCAACTTGCAGTCGCGAGAAGCACTCTTGCTACCGATGCGATTTTTCATCGGCCTGGGATGGTTGCGGGCAAGCGTAGAAAAACTCGTAGAGCCTGGCTGGCATGATGGCTCTGCTCTGACTGCCTTTCTCAACGAACAACTCGCAACCGGTGCTGTGCACTTCCCGTTCTATCAAACGCTGATAACCGACTTGTTTCAGCCAAACGCGCAAGCGTTGGCATGGGTGATCATGATCGGTCAGTTGCTGGCAGGGATAGCTATCGTATCGGGGTTCTTCACGAATCTGGCACTGCTGGGCGGGCTGTTCATGAACCTGAACTTCATTCTCATCGGCCAGGTCAATCCGTCTGCGTTTTACGTCGTCATGCAGGGCGTCCTGTTTGTCGGCAACGTCGGAGCCGTTATCGGTGCCGATGCTTTCCTGTCGCAAAACGTCAGGACCATGTTTGTTACAGCTCAACCACCTCCTTACCAGATGCATTCGGCCGAACGGCGCGTCTTCTTGATCGCTGCACTAGCTGCCACGGTGTTGGCTGTCGTCATGATCCCGTTTATTCGCGACTTCGGCCCACACAGCGTCGATGATCCGGCCATGCTGCTCTTCATTCTGTCTCTCCTGAGCGCGATGACTTGCATGATCCTCGTATTACAACAGAGCGTATCCGTCCCGCAACGGCAATCTATCCCGGCAGCAGATTAGAGTCAATCGGTTTTGTTTGCGCTTCCGGCAACCACACACGAAAATGTGTTAGTGATTGATATTACAGATTGGGAACTCATTCGCGCATGTCGTCGTGACGATACACGCGCATGGCAGACGCTCATCGGCCGCTATGAGCGTCTTGTTTTATCTATCCCCCTGCGCTACGGCCTGACACGCGATGACGCCGAGGACGTGGCACAGTTGACCTTCACCAATGTCTTGGAAAGCCTGGGAACTTTCCACGCTGAGAGCAATCTCAAATCATGGTTAATTACAGTAGCCCGCCGCAACAGTTGGCGCGTTATGGAGCGCTACGATCACGAACAAGTCTATGGGGGCAGCGATTTAAGTGACAGTGCGTTGGCGCTGGGCATAGCCACGACCGACGAATCGGCCGATTGGCATGTATTGGAAAAATTACACGATGGCTTGCAAGCATTGGATACGCGCTGTCGCCGCCTGCTGATCGCGCTCTATTTTGATCCGCAGAAGCTTTCGTATGATGCTATCGCGGAGCGCTTTGACATGGCGCGGAACAGCGTCGGCCCGATTCGTGCCCGTTGTCTCAGCCGCCTGCGCACGCTGCTTTCGGCCGAATCTGACTGATTCCGGCCGAAGCTGTACTTTTTCTCACGCAATCCGCACCATTAGAATGTGAGACGCTTTTAGCAACGGCTCCAGGGACGAGGAAAATGAACCCTTTCGATTTTGAAACGTTATTGGATTATTTCGATGGAGTGCTTTCGGCCGAAAAAGCACATGCAGTAGAACAATGGCTGGCGACGAACCCCGATTCGGCCGATGTGCGCTGGCTGCAAGCATTCCAAGCATTGAGGCAAACAGTGCAACTGCCCACCCTACGCGACGAAACGCGGGAAACGCTCGTCAACCAGTTTGAAGCACGGCGCAAACCACAGGCGGCACAACCCGCTCTCTGGCAGCGTCTGGTTGCTGCGCTGACGTTTGACAGCCATGAACCGCGTTTTGCCGCTGCCATGCGTGCCACCCAAACCGATTTGCGTCAACTCGTCTTCACAACAGAGCCGGTCGACATCTCCCTCGACATCGCACCTCACAGCAACGGCTGGCGGCTGAGCGGTCAATTGCTGTTCAACTCAAACACCGATGACACACGCTGCGCCATCCGTGTGTTGGCCGACGACACTGAAATCGCATTGGGGCGCAGCGATGATTTCGGCGAGTTTGTTATTGACATCGTATCCGCTGCCGTCGTTCAACTCATCATCACCCACGCACAATTTGAGGTCGAACTACCGACAATCAATCTAGCAGTATGATCTCGGCCGAATTGATCGCCCAACTGCTGGCGCTTCCTGATCAGGACGCCCAGATTGCGTTTTTGCAAACTGCCGGACTCTACGACGAGTCGGGCTTGTCAGCATTATTGGCCTATGGACAAGAAAATGCGCCGCGAGATCCGGCGACCATCGCCCTGCTTGCTGCTTTACTCAGCGATGTAGCCGCCCTGTCCGATTGGCCGGCCGTCGCGCCGCCGGCAACTTACCTCGAAGCGCAAACACACGCCATGCGCGGCCAATTTGCCGACGCACAGCCGCTCATCGACCAGGCACGCGCCGGTTATCTCGCGATTGGCAACGAACTGGAAGCATGGCGGACCACGGTTGGTTTGATGATGGTGCTCGGCGAAACCGGCGACTATGTGACGGCCATCGACGCCGCGACGACGGCGTTAGGCGCATTGGCAGCATTAGAGGATGATTCGGCCGAAATTCAGGCGATGCTTCTGCAAAATCGCGGCATTTGTCACGAACAAATCGGCGCATACGATTTGGCACTCACCGATTTCGCCACTGCCGCAAACACCATTGCACCGCTCAACCGGCCACAACGACAGGCAGCTATCCTCAACAATCAAGGCGTCCTGTTCCTGGCTTTGGGACAAGCGACCGAAGCGTTGCAAGCATTCCAAAGCGCTGCGGCATTGTGGGGTACGGGCGACGATCCGGTACGACAGGGCGGCTTTCTCAGCAACAGCGGCTATGCGTATTGGCTGCTCGGTACATTTTCGCAAAGTCTGACTTTGTTGCAGCAAGCATACGACCTGCAACAAGCGGCGGGCTTGACCGTCTACGCCCACCAAAAGCTGGTGGATAGTGGCGATGTCTACCGCACACTCAACCTGCATACCGAAGCCGACACGCAGTATGCTCAAGCCCACACTGTATTGTCAGAAGCAGACACACCGTATTATCTGGGGCGCTGTCTCTATGGCTGGGGGATTACAGCCGCAGGTCAGGGCGATTCTGACGAGGCTCGTTCGCGTTTGAACGAAGCGGTCGCCTTGTTTACTCAAATTGGGCACGGGCCGTGGCTGGCACAGACGTTGCTGGCATTGACGGCGCTCGATCAACAACAGGGTGACATTATTGCGGCGCAAAATTCGGCCGAAGCCGCATTAGCCCTGGCCAACGACAACGATGCACCGCTTGCACAATTCAGTGCGCTGCTGCTCCTGGCCGAGTTGTCGCTCACGCAAAACCGTCTTGATGCCGCCTCACAGCAGCTCGCCGCTGCGACAGCGGTGATTCAAATGCTCGACATGCCGCCCTTGCGTTTTCGTTTAGCCCATATGCGTGGGCGGATTGAATTGGCACGCGGTAACAAGACGGCTGCGTTCGACGCCTTCCAGGACAGCATTACCGAAATCGAGCGGCTGCGCGGTTTGCTGGAACAACCTTCCCTGCGCACGGCCTATTTTGACGACAAAATCGATGTCTATGCCGACCTGATTGCGCTCTATCTGGATGACGGCGACAACGAAGCAGCATTTGCCCTCGCAGAACGAGCCAAGTCGCGCACCCTGACTGAACTGATGACCGGCGTGGTCGATGCCCGGCTCGCCGTGTCGCTGCCACCTGAAACTGTCGCTGAATGGGAACAGTTGCGTGCTGATTTGAACGCATTGTACACGCAGCTTTTGTCCGATCACGGCGGCGATCAACGCGGACAACGCGCTTTTCGCCTCATCAATGCCCGGGCGGTGCAGATCGAACGCAGCCTGACCCGGTTGCAGCATCGCCACGAGTTACGGGCCGCTACCGCACAATCGGTAACCTTTGCGTTGACAACAGATGCCATTCGCGCCCAGTTGCCGGCACATACAGCCTTGATCGCCTACCATTTGTTGCACGACGAGGTCATGGCGTTTGTCTTACAAGACGGACACGTGACGGTGAAAACAGGACTTGCTTCGGCCGAAACAATTCACCGCCTGACTGAACAACTGCGCGTTCAACTGCATCGCCTGCATGCCGGTCGCCAGTTTACCGAACGCCATCTGGCGCAGTTGGAACTGTCAGCCCAGCGCGTGCTGCGCGGTTTGCATGATGCGTTGTTCGCTCCCTTACGCCATGAACTGCACCACGAAAATGTGGTGATCGTGCCGCACGGTATGTTGCACCGGCTACCATTCCACGCGTTTTTCGACGGCAGCCGCTATGTAGTCGATGATTTCGTGCTGTCGTACGCGCCCAGCGTGTCAGCGTTTGCGCTCTGCGAGCAACGTATGCGTCGTGCTGCTGACCGCGTGGCGATTTTTGGCGTCGGTGATGCGCAATTGAGTGGTGTTTCGGCCGAAATTGACGCCCTGGCACGCCGCTTGCCGCACGCACGTGTTTTTCGCAACCACCGTGCCGATACAAGCCGGTTTCATGCCGTCGCACCCGAAAGCGATTGGATTCACGTCGCTTGCCACGGCATTTTTCGGCCCGACAACCCTGCCTACTCTGCCCTCAAATTGCATGACAGTTGGTTGACTGCGCGCGATATTGCCGGCCTGCGTTTGCCGGATGCGCTTGTCACATTGAGCGCGTGCGAATCAGGTGTCAGTCATGTCAACCGTGGCGACGAAATCTTGGGGCTGACGCGTGCTTTTCTGAGCGCCGGGGCTTCGTCCCTGATCGTCAGCCTGTGGCTGGTTGAAGACGCGGTCGCGGCTGAAATGATGCCCTATTTATACAATGCACTCGTCACTTATCCGGACCGTGCCGTCGCTTTGCAACAGGCACAGTTAGCCATTCGTGACGCTTATCCCCATCCATTTTATTGGTCACCGTTTTGCCTGATTGGCAAGCGGTGACAGGAGGTCACCGATGACCATACGACCGCTTTCGCGCGTTTTGTCCTTTGTTCTGCTGCTGGTTCTTGCTGTCGGGCTGCTACCTGGCACAGTATCGGCCGATGATGGCGGCGACTATGTCGAAACCCAACTTATTGTGCGGCTTGAAAACGACACCACGCAAACAATTGACGACGTCAACGCCGATTACGGCACGACGACACTCGCTACCATTCCCGCGCAGGCAGACATCTATCTACTCGAAGTCGCTCCGGGCGATGACGCCGTCATCGTCGCCGAAATGATGGATCCCAGCGGCAGTGGCGGTGATCCGCGCATCGAATACGCCGAAGCCAACTATTTGAGCGATTTGCCGGAAGCCAACCCACAAGCAGATTGGGCATGGGGTGGTACAGATCCATCACCGACCGGCACGCAGTACGCACCACAGTTGATCAATCTCTGGGATGCGCACAATTTAGGCCAGCAAGGCTACGGCGTGACGGTAGCCGTCGTCGACACTGGTTTTGAACTCGACCATCCATTTCTCGTCGATGTCTGGACGCTGGAACGGTACGACTTTTTTGACGACGACGGCGATCCGACCGATGAGATGAACGGGTTAGACGACGATGGCGACGGACAAATTGATGAAGCGTTTGGACACGGCACGCACGTTGCCGGTATCGTCCATCAAGTTGCGCCGCTGGCCCGGATCATGCCGATTCGCGCTGTTGACACTGACGGACGCAGCAATTTGTGGTTGATCGGCGAGGCGCTATTTTTCGCCATCGACAATGGCGCGGATGTGGCCAATTTCAGCCTGGGAACAGATTACGATTCGGAAATGTTGCTCGATCTGGCGCAGCAGGCGGTAGTTAATGATGTCGTTGTCGTGGCGGCTGCCGGCAATCTCGATACGAATGTTTTGCAATATCCTGCAGGCTACACTGATGCTATCGCTGTGACTGCTGTCGACGAAAATCTGGTGCGTGCGCCGTTTGCCAATTACGGCACGTGGGTAGACATGGCAGCGCCAGGTGTGGGTATCTTTAGCAGTTTCCCCGGTGGGTATGCCTGGTGGAGCGGCACATCGATGGCGACGCCGTTTGTTGCCGGTGAAGCCGCTGTTTTGCGGGCGACTAATCCGGGGTTGACACCGGCTCAGGTACGCACTGTGATCGAGAATACGGCGATTTCGATTGATGCACAAAATCCGGGCTATGCGGGCTTGCTGGGTGCCGGCCTGACCGATGTCGGCGCGGCTGTCGCGTCGATTGTGCCGCCGGGCGATTTGATTTATGTGAGTTTGGCGGACAATGATGTGGTTGGCGGTGTTTCGGCCGAAGCCGGTGACATTCTCGGTTTCTATACCGGCACAAACAGTTGGTTCAGCTACTTCGACAGCGCAACTGCCCCTATTGACGGGAGCAATGTCGATGCATTCCTGATTTTCAACAACAAATTGATCATGAGTTTTGACACAACCGTGTCACTGCCCGGTGCAGGGGTCGTCGAACCCAGCGACCTCGTTTTGTACAGACCACAGCAACAGCGCTTCAGATTAATTCTGGACGGCTCCGACGTTGACCTGACATCGGCCGATGAGAATATCGACGCCGTAACGATTATCAACGGGCGTCTCGCGGTCAGTACGAGCGGGCCGTTCGCGGTTTCCGGCCTTTCCGGAGACGATGAAGATCTCATCGTGTTGACCAATGCATCACTAGGCAGCAATACGAGTGGCACATGGTTACACTATTTTGACGGCTCGAGCAGCGGATTGGGCAATGATGACAATGGTGATCTGGTCGGTGTGTGGCATGATCGGCCGATAAATGCCCTCTACTTCACCACCGCCGGCCCTTATGACCTCAACGGTCAATCGCTGACTCCGGCTGACATCTACAGGTGTCGGTTGACTGGTGGTGGTTCTCAGCAATGTAATGCTGCTACATCCGGCCTTTTCTGGCAAGGTGAGGCGTTTGGGCTGAGCGCCGACATCGATGGGCTGACAATTGTTCCTGACGCACTGCAGAGTCCGGCTCAGACAGGGGATAATGATCTGTTCTTATTGAATTAGCGATTGTGTCCAATGAGGTGTGTAAGTCAGTACCGGTCAGGCAGACCACAACATCTGGTCTGAATTCGGTGTATATGACTAATCGTTGAGCCAGCGCGTATCAGCATCAGCAGCATTCGTCTTGAAGACGAGTAATTGAAATGTTTCGGCCGAATCATTGTACAGTCGGTGGACATCTCGCGGCCTGATCAAAAAGCTGTCACCGACAGCCAATATATGGCTCACTTCGTTGACAACTAACCGACACTGGCCGGCAACAACGTAATAAAACTCAGTCGACGTATGATGGGCGTGATCGGGAATCTTGTCGAACGGTGCGATCTCGACAAGTTGCACTAACGTGCCTGGGCAAGCCAGTGCAACTTCATCAGCTAATCGGTTTTTGCGATAACCCGGGCCGGATATCCATTCGGCCGAATTCAGTTCGATCCGCATCCTACGCCCAGAACATCTCGCCCGGCTGCTCAAAAATATTGGTCTGCTTGAGCATCGCCACGCCCTTCGCCAGACCCTCATCGGTCGACATCAGCGCATCCTCGTGCTCGATCGACACGACATAATCGTAGCCGACCAATCGCAATGCACTGATGATGTCCTTCCACACCTGAGCGCCGTGACCGTAGCCAATGCTGCGGAACGTCCACGCCCGATCCAGAATCTGATCATATGGTTTGTTGTCATTGCAGCCGTTGACGCTGATGTTGATGTTGTCGACGTAGCAATCCTTACCGTGCACGTGATAAATTGCGTTGCCCAGCTTGCGAATCGCCGCGACCGCATCGACGCCATTCCAAAACAGATGGCTGGGGTCAAAGTTGCAGCCCAGCACCGGCCCGACCGCATCGCGCAGCTTCAACATTGTCTCGACGTTGTAGACTAACATGCCGGGGTGCATCTCAAAGGCGAATTTGACGCCCTGATCAGCGATGTACTTTCCGGCTTCCTGCCAGTAAGGAATCGCGACCTCGTTCCACTGATAGTCGAGAATGTCGAGAAAATGCGGGGGCCACGGGCATGTCACCCAGTTGGGCATCGCGTCACCGGTTGCGCCGCCCGGCAATCCTGAAAAACCGTTGACAACCGGTACATTGAGCAAGCGGGCAAGCTTTGCCGCTTTGCGGATGACGGAATCCGCCTCTTGCGCCACGGCCGGATCGGGATGAATCGGATTGTTGTGTACGCTGAGCGCACTCAATATTAACCCTCGCGATGTAATGGCATCAAGATAATCGTCGCGTTTCGCTTCACTGTCTAGCAGTTGATCGACTGGGCAATGCTGGCTGCCGGGATAGCCCCCTGCTCCTATCTCAACAGCAGTCACGCCAGCAGCAACCGCTTTGTCCAACGCTTCTTCAAACGGCAAATTCTTAAACAGTACTGTAAATACACCAATTTGCATTGAGCTTCTCCTCGTAGTGCAGGCAGTTTGCCTGCATATTTTGAGCAGGCAAACTGCCTGTTCTACAGAAATTACCAGAGCATTATGTCCGGCTGCTCAATGGCTTGCACGATGTCGTGCAAGAAACGAGCAGCAACCGCACCGTCGATTATACGGTGATCGGCCGATAGGGTCATGGTCATCATCGGCCGAATTTCCACTGCATCATCGATCACCACCGCTTCCTTTTTCGTGCGTCCGACCGCCAGAATGGCGCTCTGTGGTGCATTGATGATCGCCGTGAACTGGTCGATACCGAACATGCCCAAGTTGCTGATTGTAAACGTGCCACCCTGCACCTCGGCCGGTTGCAATCGGCCGAAACGCGCCTTCTCCGTCAACTCATTGACCTGTGCCGCAATTGCGCTCAATCCTTTGCGGCCAGCATCATGAACAACCGGCACGATCAACCCATCTTCCAATGCCACCGCGACGCCGATATTGGCCGTGTCATGCATTTCGATGCCGTTTTCATGCCACGACGCGTTGACCAAAGGATGACGCTGCAACGCCCACCCACATACTTTCGCCAGCACAGCTGTGACCGAAATCCGGGCTGAGCCATCCCGTTCGGCGTGTGCATTGATGCGCTGGCGCAGTTCGAGTGTGGCTGTCATATCGGCCGAAATGGTAAACGTGATATGCGGAATCTCTTGATAATTCTGCGTCATGCGCTCGGCAATGGTGTGTCGCATTCGGCCGAATGGCACAACGTTTACCGCTGGCTCTGCCTCAACTTGCACCGTTGGCAACACAAACGCGGCCACATCATTCGCCTGAATCCGCCCTTTCGGGCCGCTGCCGCTGATCTGCGCTAGATCCACCTCTCGTTCACGAGCAATGCGGCGAGCGGCGGGCGTAGCACGCAGCTTATCACTTTCGGCCGCAACGTCGTTGCCATTGACCGGCGTTTGCAAAAACGCCTCTACATCACGACGCGTAATTCTCTGCCCATTACTCGAAGGTACAGAGCCAATGTCAACCATATTTGCCTTTGCCATGCGCTGCGCCACTGGCGTCGCTTTCGCTCTTGCGACTGACTCTGCTTTCAACGCTTCGGCCGATTCTTCCCACGTCTCGCCGTCCGGCACGATGTAACCGATCACCTCAGTTACCGGAACGACATCACCCGCTTTAACGGTGAGGCCGCGCAGGACGCCTGCGTCCATCGCCTCGACGTCCATCGTGATCTTGTCGGTCTCGACTTCCATCAGCAGGTCGCCTTTCTCGACTGAATCGCCCTCAGCCACCAGCCACTGCACGACGGTAGCTGCTTCTTGCGTCATGCTGAACTTGGGCATGATGATTGGAATTGCCACGTCAATACACTCCCTCGACCAGCGCACGCGCCTCGCGCACGATGTCTTCGACCTGCGGCACGGCGGCGCGTTCCAATTCGCGGTTGTACGGAATCGGCACGTCCAATCCGGCTAGTCGGCGCACCGGCGCATCGAGATAGTCAAACGCATCGCCGGCGACCAGTTCAGCCACTACTTCGGCACCAAAGCCGCCCGTTTTTGGTGCTTCGTGTACGACGAGCGCCTTGCCCGTCTTGCGTACTGATTGGGTAGCAATGGTGGCGTCGTACGGCTTGAGGGTACGCGGATCGACGACTTCCAGTTCGATACCTTTTTTGGCCAAAATCTCGGCCGCTTCGATGGCACGCGGCACCATGATCGACGTCGCGATCACGCTCAAATCAGTGCCCTCACGCTTGATGTCGCTCTGGCTCAGCGGGACGGTGTAGTAGCCCTCCGGCACATGGCCTTTGGTGCGATAAAGCAATTTGTGCTCGACGAAGATGACCGGATTGTCGTCTTCAATCGCTGCCAACAACAGCCCTTTTGCGTCATACGGCGTGGACGGCATCACGACTTTCAAGCCGGGGACGTGGACGAACCACGCTTCGAGGCTCTCTGAATGTTGCGCGGCTGCGCCTGTACCGGAGCCAGCAGGCGTGCGCAGCACCAGCGGCACGGTTGCTTTGCCGCCAAACATGAAACGGATTTTGGCGCCTTGCAGCACCAATTGCTCCATCGACAGCGTGATGAAGTCCATGAACTGAATCTCGGCGATGGGCCGCATCCCGGTCATCGCGGAACCGATCGCTGCACCGGCGATTGCGGCCTCGGAAATTGGTGTGTCGCGGATACGTTCAGCCCCAAACTGATCGATCAAGCCGTCAGAAACACCAAATGCACCACCGTAAACGCCGATATCTTCGCCGAGCATGAAGACGCGCTCGTCGCGGTTCATGGCGAGTTGCAATGCTTCGCGGATCGCCTGGGCGTAGGTCAATTCGCGTGTCTCGGCCGAATCCTCCCTTGCACCCGCTGTTTCTCGTTGCTTAAGCATAGACACCTTCCAAAATCGACGCTGGATCGGGATCAGCCGCTGCTTCAGCGAAGGCGACACTGTCTTCGATGGTCTTACGAGCAGCGTTCGCGACTTGTTCCAAGTCCGCTTCGGAGACTATTTCGGCCGAAAGCAGCGCCTTCTCCAACCGTGCAATCGGGTCTTTTTCCATCCACTCCTTGACCTCGTCTCGCGAGCGGTAGCGTTGCCGGTCGCTCTTCGAGTGGCCGCGCCAGCGGTACGTCACCGACTCGATCAGCATTGGCCCATCACCAGTTCGCGCCCGGTCGACAGCCGCTTTGACAGCTCCGTAAACGGCGAACAAATCGTTGCCATCGACGGTCATCCCGGGAATGTCATATGCCGCTGCGCGTTGCGCGATGCGCTGAACGGCACAAGCGCGCTCGACTGACATCGACATGCCGTACTGGTTGTTTTCACAGATATAGACGACGGGCAAATCCCAGATTGCCGCCAGATTGAGCGACTCATGGAATGCACCTTCGTTGGCCGCGCCGTCGCCGAAAAAGGTCAGGCACACTTTGTCTTGCTGCTGCATCTGGATGCTCAATCCAACGCCGGTTGACAGCGGAATGCCGCCCGCGACGATGCCGTTCGCGCCCAGGTTGCCGCCCGCGACATCGGCGATGTGCATCGACCCGCCGCGTCCGCGACAGTAGCCGACTTCTTTGCCGAAGAATTCGGCCATCATCAGCTTTGGCTCTGCGCCTTTGCCGATGCAGTGACCGTGTCCGCGATGGGTGCTGAGGATGTAATCGTCCGGTTGCAGCGCCAGACACGATCCGACGGCCGACGCTTCCTGTCCAATCGACAGGTGCATCGTGCCGTGAATCTTGCCCAGCGCGTAGAGCGATTCTGCTTTTTCTTCAAAGAGGCGGATCAGATGCATTTTGCGCAATGCTTCGAGCAAGGTCGCACTGTCTAATCCGCTTTCTTTCAGTTTCGTTTCCATAGTGAGTCCATAGAAACCGAGTTTTTTGGATGAACTCGGTTTCTCAGGTCAGCTTATCTTGTTGACGGCGCAACTTGACAACCGTGCTCGACTCGTCGAGGCAGACGTCATCCCAGGTGATGGTGCTGCCTTTCGTAACTGGGCGAATGATCTCAGCACCGGGAGCGAGACCGGCCGGCAGGCTGTTTTCGGCCGAAAATGCCGCCGCCGTATCCATCAACCCACGGAACGTATAGCCACCAAAGTCGTCCAACTTGTCGCCGGGTTGCAAATCCCGTTTGGCGATGGTTAACACATCGGCAACCGGTTTATCAAGCGGAACCAGCGTTTTCTTGCGAAACAAGACCGCTTCCGCAATCGAGATCGGTGCCTCGATAAACCACAGGTGATACGGGCGGAAAAACGTCGAGTAACGCCCGTTGCCTACTTTCAGATACTTCAAATCGTTAGCAATGCGGTCGTCTGTCACGCGCACGGTGACGAAGACGCCACCTGCCATCGACGTGCCCTGCACGAAATCGACGACGCCCGGATGCGGCGCGAGGCCGCCGTCTTCTTTTAGCGAGAATATCTCGGTGATGGTCGCCTGCGTCGCTTCGGGGCCGACCATACCGCGCTGCATCGGCACGCAGCCGGTCGCGTTGGCAGCGCAGGTCATCTCGAACATCGTCTTCGAGCCATCGACGTACGATGCGGTTTGGTAGGCGTCCTTGTTGGCTCGCCCAGCCGCTTCAGCGACGGTGTCGGGCGTGGCAGCCGGATTGAGTGGGTTGTTTTTGCCCTTGCCGATCACGATCGGCTCGAAGCCAAGCAGCTTGACGTATTCGACCAATTCCATCAGACAGCCCGGTTCGTCACCAGACGAGACGGAGTAGAGTACACCCGCATCGGCCGCCAGTTTTTTTAGGATTCGGCCGACGGTGACGTCCGCTTCGATGTTGATCAAGACGACATCTTTGCCATGCTGGATCGCCTGATATGCCGTCTCCGCACCAGAAGCCGGTGACGGTGTCACGTCGGTCATCACATCAATCGCGTCTAACTGGGCAGCCATGGCGGCATCGGTTGTGATGACGTGCTTGCCTTGTCGGATCGCATCCATCGCCGTGCCGACATCGGCCGATGCGACCACATCGCTTGCCGCCAGACCAGTTGCCAGAAACGCAGCATGCGCCTTGTCCAGGTCAGGATCGATGATGACGGACAGCTCCATACCCGGCACATGCGCCATCTGCGCTGCAAAGCCGCTACCCATCCAGCCGGTGCCGCTAGCAGCAACCCGGATTGGATTTGCGCGTTGTTTTAGTGCTTCGTAGAGCATCTCATTAAGCCTTGGCCGCGACAGCCTCGCGTGCTGCCGTGACGATATCGGCCGAAGTCAACTTGTACTTTTTGAGCAGGTCATCCGGCTCGCCCGATTCGACGTAGACATCTGCCAGTCCGACGAAACGCATCGGCACAGGATGGCGCTCGCCGACGATGCGGGCGATGTTGCTGCCGACGCCGCCTTGCAGCAAATGCTCTTCAGCGGTGACAATGGCACCGGTTTCTCTGGCCGCTTTGGTGATGGCATTTATGTCCATCGGCCGAATGGTGTGCATATCAAGCACGCGTGCTTCGATGCCACTTTCAGCCAGCACAGCCGCTGCGTCAAGTGCGGCAGCCACCATGATGCCACAGGCAATAATCGCCAGGTCGCTGCCCTCGCGCACCGTGTTCGCCTTGCCAATTTCAAACGGACAATCGTCCATCGGATAAATTTCTGGCAGCGCGACGCGACTCGAACGCAGGAAAACCGGACCTTCAAAATCAGTTGCCGCTTTGACCGCGGCGTGCATCGATGCCGGATCGCTCGGTACGAGAATGGTGAAGGTCGGCAGCCCACCCATCAGTGCCAAATCCTCGATACCCATTTGCGTTGGGCCATCCTTGCCGAGCGTGATTCCGCCATGGCTGCCCAACACCTTTGCGTTGATGTTCGACATCGCGACCGCCAGTCGAATCTGATCGTAAGCGTTGCACAGCAAGAAGGAAGAAAAGCTCGTAATCCACGGCACAAAGCCGCACCCCGCCAATCCCGCACCGACACCGACCAGGTTGCTTTCGGCGATGCCGATGTTGAAGAAACGCTCGGGAAATTCCTGACGCACATACTCTGCTTTGGTCGAATTGCCGAGGTCGCCGTCGAGGACGACTACTTTTTCATTTTCACGCGCTACGTTGAGCAGCGCATCGCCAAACACGTTGCGCAGTGGCAACGGATACGGCTTGAGTCCCGCCTGTTTACCGAGTTCCATTGAGTTCCTCCCGTGCCAATGCTGCTTGTTCTGGCGTCAGCGCCCGACCGTGGAATGTGAAATCTGCTTCGACAAAGGAAACGCCTTTGCCCTTGACCGTGTGGGCGATGATGATCGACGGTTTGCCCTTGACATTGGCGACGGCGTCGAATTTTTCGAGCAAGTCGGCTATGTCATGACCATCTGCTTCGACGACGTTCCAGCCAAAGCTCTCCCACTTTTCGACCAGTGGTTCGAGCGCCATTTCGCGGCTGATCGGGCCCGTCTCCTGATATTTGTTGTAGTCGAGAATGGCAACCAGATTGTCAGCTTCAAAATGGGCAGCAGACATCGCCGCTTCCCAAATCTGTCCGGCTTCGCATTCACCGTCACCCAGGAGGACATAGACGCGGTAGTCGAAATTGTTGAGCCGTCCGCCGAGTACATGGCCGACGCCGAGCGACAGCCCCTGCCCCAGCGAACCGGTTGTGGCTTCGACACCGGGCAACAGGCCTTGAATCGGATGGCCTTGAACCGGGCTATTGACCTGGCGCAACCTCCAGATCATGTCACGGTTGAAGTAACCGGCGCGAGCGAGGATGGCGTAGAGCAGCGGTGCAGCATGGCCCTTGCTCATGATGAAGCGGTCGCGCTCCGGCCAATCTGGCTCGCCTGGGCGGTAACGCAGCACGCCGCCGAAGTAGAGTGCCGTAACGATGTCGGTGGCGGACCAGGAACTGGACGGATGACCAGACCCGGCTCTTGTCGTCATGTTGAGAATGTCGAGGCGCATGTCATTGGCAATTGCTTGCAACTCATCGACGTCAACTGTTATTGTGGTGGGACTGTTCATGTAGTCTCCTGGTAACGGGTTTGTTGTGAAAGAAAATGTTCAACCTGAGCCAGCGCCGGCATCGCTGGAATGGCGCCTTGTGTGAGAGCGGTGAGCGCGCCGACAGCATTGGCAAAGGTAAGCGCTTTTTGTATGCGCTCAGGTGTCAGATGGATTTGCCATTCGGCCGAATCGGTCAACTGAACCAGCAGCGCACCGATAAACGCATCGCCGCAGCCGGTTGAATCAACGGTTTGTACAGGAAATGCGGGCACTGTAACACTGAATTCGGCCGATTGCGCCATACTGCCATCTTTACCCAGCGTCAACACGACAAGTGTCGGTCCCCGTGCCAGAATGGCATCGAAAGCGTCGTGATTGTTGGTCACCCCACCCTGCAACAATGCCAGCTCGACTTCGTTGACCTTGACCAAATCGACGTATGGCATCATGGCGCGGATTTGCGTCAGGGCGTCATCCGGACTACGCCACAGACTCGGCCGATAATTGACATCAAACGACACCAACGCGCCTGCCTCTTTGGCAGTTTTGACCGCTGAAAATGTCGCACTGCGACTCGGTTCATCGACCAAACTGAGCGAACCGATGTGCACAGCGCGTGTGTTTTGCAGCAGATCGACGTCCAATTCATCCATGCGCAGCCGCAGATCGGCTCCCGGATTGCGGTAGAAGACGAATTCGGCGGTATGCTCGTCGGGCATGGCGATGATTGCCATCGTCGTCCGCGCCTCGTTGTCGAACCGCATACCGCGTGTCTCGACGCCTTCAGTTGCCAGGACATTGATCAATTTTCGGCCGAAAATATCATCGCCGACTTTGCCGATAAACGCCGTGTTGGCTCCGAGACGATGTGCCGCAACCGCGACGTTAGCTGGCGCCCCACCCGGTTTGGGACGGAATGCCGTCACCTCAGCCAGCGGTAGACCGATCTCGGACGGGAACATGTCGATCAGAATTTCGCCCAGTGTCACCAGGTGCATTGCAATTTTTCACCCTTGAGAAATCTGTCCCTTTTGAACCTGTGCGCCAGGCCTTTACCCGCGCAGCTCGGCATGCAGCGAATAACGGTCGCCGCGATGGTAGAGACGCAAATATTCGACTGGCACACCAAATTCAGAGTAGGAAATGCGCTCGATAGCGAGCAGTGCGGCGTTATGACTGATCGATAGCAGATCGGCTAACTCAGGCGTGGCAGTAATCGCCTGAATCGTCTGGCTTGCACTGGTAATGCGGATGCCGTACTTGTCTTCTAACATGCGCCGCAACGAGTGTGTCGTGTAATCCTGTGTCAGAATGCCGGGACAGTAGCTTTGTACCAAGAACGACACCTCGACGCTCATCGGCTCGTTGTCGGCTAGCCGCAACCGCTCAATACGGGCGAGTGGCTCACCGACCCCAATTTGCAATTCACGTGCCAACGATTCTGTCGCGTGTGTCAATTCGGCCGAGATCAGCTTCGTGCTCGCCGCAAAACCACGCTGCTGCATATCTTCCGTAAAGCTGACGATGCGCACAAGTCCCTGTTCCACAGTCGGCGGTGCTACAAACGTGCCGCGACCTTGCATGCGGTAAATCAGGCCGTCACTGGCCAGTTCATCCAATGCCTGGCGTACTGTCGCCCGACTAACTTGATATTGCGCAACCAATTCTGATTCCGATGGCAGCATCTCATCCGGATGCCATTCCCCGGCAAAGATTTTGCTGCGCAGCAACTGATACAACTGTTGGTACAGCGGTGATTTGCTTTGATGACTGACTTGATCGCGAAGAGCCATGCTGGTCATGTGTTCGACACCTACCTAAATCGACTCATTAGGTTGTCCGTACAACCTAATGACCATATCTTAAAGAGATTTATGGCGTATGTCAAGCAATTTTCGACCAAACCCAATACCTCAAGTGGGAATTTTTCAATTTGCACTAGAAAAACGCTTGACATTTCGGTTACATTGTATAAACTATTCATTAACTTGTAATTACAGGATGACAGGATTACAAAGGTTGGCGACCGTGATTATTGACACAGGCATTGACCGATCCTCATACATTCCACTTTACATTCAAGTTCGTGACTCCCTCAAAGAATACATTGATGGCGATGCCTCAAGCCCTGGCGATCAACTGCCCAGCGAACCAGATCTGTGTCGGCTGTTTAACGTCAGCCGCACCGTTATTCGCCAAGCCCTGCGTGGGCTGGAAGGTGAAGGGCTGATCGTCAAGCGCAAAGGCCGCGGCACATTTATTGCAGAACCCAAAATTGGAGAGAGTCTGTTTCAGGAATTGACAGGATTTTATCAGGACATGAGCCGACGAGGTCATGAGCCAACGTCGCAAGTTTTGAAGCAGGCAATCATTCCAGCCAGTCAAAAAGTAGCCGCATTCCTTCAGATTGAGCCGGAAACACCCGTTATTCGCATCGACCGGGTACGCTATGTCAATGACGAGCCAATCGTTTTTGTCACGACGTACCTGCCCCATGCCCTGTGTCCTGCGCTGGTCGAAGCGGATTTGACTAATCGTTCGCTTTATGCTTGGCTCGAAGATACCTACGGATTGCAGATCGAGCGTGGACATCGTGTGCTGGAAGCAATTGTGGCCGGTGAATACGAAGCGCGTCTTCTGGAAATCAATGAGGGGGCACCCCTCATTGCATTGGAAAGCATCAGTTTTCTACAAGACGGCACCCCGCTCGAATATTACACCGCCCTTCACCGGGGCGACCGCTCGCGCTTTGAGGTCGAACTTTTGCGTCCGCAAACACATCAATCCGCCGGTAAGCATGTTGACAAAGTTATAGATCAATTAGGTTCCAAAGGCTGAGACAAGGAGATTAAAAGATGGCAATGAAAGTTGGTATAGATAGCTACTGTTTCCACCGTTATTTTGGTGAGGTGTACGATCATCAAACTGCCCCGCCCGCAAGCGATATGATGACGATGGAGGATTTCCTGACATTCGCCAAAAAGCTGGATGTCGACGGCGTTTCACTGGAGTCGTGCTTCTTTCCAACCTTTGACAAAGCGTGGTTTGTCGATTTGAAGGCCCAACTCGATGAGTACGGATTTGACAGGGTCTATGCGTGGGGTCATCCGGATGGTCTGGAAGCAGGCAAAAACCGCGACGCTTATGACGACATGATCGCGCAGATTCCAAATGCGGCTTTGATCGGTGCTGATGTGATGCGCGTGGTCGCCAGCAGTTTGATGTTCCGCCATGAGCCACATGGCCCACAAATCGACATTCTCGTTGGTTGGTTCAAGGATGCGGTTAAAGTGGCGGAAGAGTACGGTGTGAAGCTGGCAGTTGAGAATCACATCGACTACACGTCGGATGAGTGCGTGGAACTGCTGAATCGCGTCGATTCACCTTATCTTGGTCTGAATCTCGATACCGGTAATTTTTTGCGCTTGCTCGATGACCCAGTCGAGGGTGCCAAAAAACTGGCTAACAGAACCCTGGCGACCCACATCAAAGACTTGAAGCCGGTGAAGGGATTGGATGCACGTGAATGGTATTTCTTCTCATCGACACCGGTCGGCGACGGGTTGGTCGACAATCAAAAATTGGCACAGATTTTGTATGACGCCGATTATCAGGGCTTCCTCGCTGTTGAGACCGACTCGCTGCACCCTGATTACGAGAATCGCGAGCATTGGGCAGTTGAACAAAGTGTTGCCAATCTGAAGAAGATTGCGGCCGCCGTCAAATAGATCAGGATTGCAGAAGGAGTCTGTTGTGAAAACGATGAATGTCGCCATTATTGGCACTAAATTTATGGGCAAGGCGCATAGCAATGCGTGGTTAAACACGCCCCGCTTCTTTGATATGGGCATCAAACCTGTTTTGAAAGTGGCTTGTGGGCGCAATGAAGCTGAGACACAGGCGTTTGCCGATACGTGGGGTTGGGAAGAGATCGAAACTGATTGGCGCAAAGTCGTGGCACGCGATGACATCGACATTGTCGATATTTCGGTGCCGACGCATCTGCATCGCGATATTGCGGTGGCAGCAGCCGAAGCGGGTAAGCACATTTTCTGTGAAAAACCGTTTGCCATGACGTTGCAAGAGGCGCAGGAAATGTACGCAGCAGCCGAGAAGGCTGGTGTCGTCCATTACGTCAACCACAATTACCGGCGCTGCCCGGCTGTTAGATTGGCAAAACGGATGATCGATGACGGCACTATCGGCCGAATTTTTCATTGGCGTGGCACCTATCTGCAAGATTGGATCGTCGATCCCGATTTCCCGTTGACCTGGCATTTGCGCGAAGAGACCTCCGGCTTCGGCGCACATGGTGATTTGGGCACGCACAGCATCGACATGGCGCGTTTTCTCGTCGGCGACTTCAAATCTGTATCCGCGATGATGACGACGTTTATCAAAGAACGTCCGCTCCCCGGCGAAGGCGCGGCGACATTCAGCGCCGGCAGCGGTGAATCCACTGAAATGGGCACAGTGACCGTCGATGATGCATCCTTTATGATTGCTGAATTCGAAAACGGCGCACTCGGATCGATTGAAGTCTCTCGCTTTGCACCCGGTCGCAAAAACTACAATTACTTCGAAATCTACGGCAGCAAGGGCAGCATCATCTTCAATCTGGAACGCATGAATGAGCTGCAGTTGTTCCTGCGCGACGATCCCGCTTACGCACAAGGTTTTCGCACCATCCTGGTCACCGAAGGCGGCGAACACGATTACATCGCCAACTGGTGGCCGCCGGGGCACATCATCGGGTATGAGCATGAATTCCACCATGCTGTTGTCGATTTCATGGCCACGATTGAAACCGGTGGCGACATCGCCCCGAATTTTTACGATGGTTTGAAGGAAATCGAAGTGTTGCACGCGGGTGCACTTTCGGCCGAAACAGGTCAGCGCATCAACATCAGCGACATTGCTTGAAGCACCATCGTCTCGTTCGGCTGGTCTGGTCGCATTCCTGCGAACATGATTCTCCAGACCAGATCGGCCGAACCTTTTTACACACAAACTGGAAAACAACGTGAGATTTGGCGCAAACACTTTTATCTGGGAATCTCCATTTTCCACCAAAGACCATCTGTGCCTTTTTGAGAAGCTGCAGCAAATGGGCTTTGACCTGATCGAGTTGGCGATTGAAGACCCTACTCTAATCGATTTGCCGACGTTGAAGCGGGCTGCGCGGGAAACCGGCCTCGGCATTATCACGTGTGGCGCATTTGGTCCGGAGCGTAATCTAAGCAGTGCAGATGACGCGGTTCGCCAACATGCAGAGACATATTTGCAATGGTGTATTGAAGCGGCGGCTGAACTGGAATCGCCTGTCTTTGGCGGCCCCATGTATTCGGCCGTCGGCAAACCGCGCCTTGATTCGGCCGAATTGCGCGAGCAGGAATGGGAACGCGCCGTCGCCGGTCTGCGCAAATGGGGCGATTATGCGGCCCGACACGGCGTCAAGCTGGCGTTTGAACCACTCAATCGCTTTGAAACTGACATGATCAATGTTGTCGATCAAGGTCTAAATTTGATTGCCGATGTCGGCAGTTCTGCCGTTGGCTTGCACCTCGATACGTTCCATATGCATCTGGAAGAGAAAAATTCGGCCGAAGCAATTCGCCGTGCCGGAAATCACATCTTCCACGTTCACGCCTGCGAAAACGACCGTGGCATTCCCGGAACCGGTCAAGTTGACTGGCACGGCGTGGCACAGGCCCTTACCGACATCGACTACCAGGGTGCAGTCGTCATCGAATCCTTTACGCCGCAGGTTAAATCAATCGCCAGAGCAGTCTGCATCTGGCGTGAGATTGCACCGGATCAGGACAGCATCGCCGTCAATGGCCTTCAGTTTTTGCAACGACTATTTCAGGAGCAAGCCACATCATGACCACTGCCGAACAGCCTATTTTGGAAGTGCGTGGCATCACCAAACGCTTTCCGGGCGTGGTTGCGCTGAATAATGTGTCGGCTCAATTCATGCCTGGCGAAGTCCATGCCGTCGTCGGCGAAAACGGCGCCGGCAAATCGACTTTGATGAAAGTCATGGTTGGCGCTTATCGGCCAGACGGCGGTGAAATCATCTTCCGGGGCGAAAAAGTCGCCTTTGCACATCCCAAAGAAGCGCAAGAAGCTGGCATCAGCATCATCTATCAGGAATTCAACCTGCTGCCGGATCGCACCGTTGCCCAAAACGTCTTTTTTGGACGCGAGCCGTCGCGCTATGGCCTTGTCAATCAGCGTGAACTAAATCAGAAAACAGTCGAGGTGTTGCGCGAACTCGGGGCAGAAAATATGTTTCAGCCCACCGCCCCACTCCACACGTTGTCGGTTGCCGAGCAGCAGATTGTCGAAATTGCCAAGGCAATTGCGTTTGATTCCAAAGTGTTGATCATGGACGAGCCAACTGCTGCGCTCAGCATGACGGAAGTCCAGTTATTGACCGATTTGATCGACAAGTTGCTCGAACGCAATCTGGCAATCGTTTTTATCTCACATCGCTTCCGCGAGGTATTTGACCTGTCGCAAAAAATCTCAGTCTTGAAAGACGGTCAATACATTGGCACATTAAAAACGGCCGAAACCGACGCCAACGAGGTGATCGAAATGATGGTCGGGCGTCCGCTCGATTCTTATTTTCCAGGTCTGGCAACACCGGAAGAAATCGGTGCTGTCAAAGTCAGCGTCAGAAATGGTTCAAACGATTTCCTGAAAAACATCAATCTCGATCTATGTGCTGGTGAAATTGTCGGCGTCTCTGGTTTACAAGGGTCAGGGCGCACCGAGTTGGCGCAAGCATTGTTTGGTGTCGAACCCTTTCACGAAGGCACTGTCGCAATCAACGGTAAGGCGTTGCAGGTTAACTCACCCACCATTGCCATTCGCAACAAAATGGGTTTTGTAACAGAAGATCGCAAGGCTGAAGGCATTTTCCCCAATCAACCGATACGCGACAACATCCTGCTCACCGTGCGCACTCTGCAAGCGCTGGTCAAACGCATCAGCCGCGACGGCGTGACCGGTCAGCCAAATCTGGTTTCCGATCTGTCGCATCAAGTCGATGTACGCGCCTCTAGTTCAGATCAAGAAGTACAGTACCTGAGCGGTGGTAACCAACAAAAAGTTGTCCTGGCAAAGTGGTTGGCTTCGACGGCCGAAATATTCATTTTTGACGAACCAACACGTGGTATCGATGTCGAAGCGAAAGCGGCGATCCACGAAATGATTCGCGAATTGGCGCGACGGGGTGCTGCTATACTCATGATTTCGTCTGAACTGCCGGAAATTATCGGCATGAGTGACCGCATTATTGTCATGTGGGACGGTACGATATACGGTGAACTACCATCTGGCGCAACGGAATCGGAAATCATGAAGCTGGCAACCGGACACAGCAATGGCAATGCAAACGGGAGTAATAGCGAATGACAACTGTATCTCTGAGCAACATGCAGCAGCGCATTCGGGCGAGCCAAATACCACCTGTATATGCCATTCTCGTGGTTGTGTTTGTTGGGGCGATCATCATCGATGCCATTTTCGGCCGAGGTCAGATGCTGAGCGGACCAATTCTAACCAATATGGTCGTGCGCTCAGTTGCACTGGGCATCGTTGCCGTTGGCCAGACCTACGTCATGATCGGCGCGTCAATCGACCTATCAGTGGCATTTATGATTAGCGTCACGGCTGTCCTGGCCTCATTTGTCATGCAAGGCGATCCGAACAAGGTTTTGATAGCAGTGGTCATCGTTTTTCTCGTCGGCATCTTGATCGGATTGGTCAATGGACTCATTATCACCAAACTGAAAGTCAATCCGTTTATCGCAACGTTAGGCGTTGGGCTGTTACTAAAGGGCTTCCTCAACGCGAGCTTTACCAACTTCGTCGGTGCTGTTCCAGCCAGCTTCCAGACGCTTGGTTATGGTGAGATTGGCCCAATACCGGTTTCAATTTTAATGTTACTCGGCGTAGCACTTATCGGCGGCTTTATCTTGCAGCGAACCCGCTACGGTGCCCATCTCTACGGCGTCGGCGGCAGTGAAGAAGTCGCCCGCCTGTCTGGTCTCCGCACCGATCGGGTGCTAATTATGGCCCACATCATTTGTGCGATTACAGCAGTGATTTCCGGCTTGTTCATCGTCAGTCGCTTGCGCTCCGGTGCGCCGTGGGTCGGCCCTGATGGCCTCTACGATTTGGAGTCGATTGCGGCTGTCGTGGTTGGCGGCACAGCTTTATCAGGCGGCAAAGGCGGCGTGGCGGGTACGATTGCCGGTGTCCTCATTTTTGCCATTCTCGACACAATGTTTAACCAGATCGGCATGGACGCATTCCTCAAGCAATTCTTGCGCGGCGCCATCATCATTTTGGCCGTGGCGAGTTACACATACCGCTACAAGGGCGAAGTCGCATAGGTGAATCGTTATGAGCGAATTGACAACGACCAACAACGGCCCCTCGACCTGGCAGCGTTTTGCGGCACGCGCACGTTCCGTCAACCCGATTTACGTGATCATGATTCTGCTGCTGCTCGGTGTTGGCTATTTGAATCCACGTTTTCTCGAAGTAAATGGCTTCTTGGCATTCTTGCGCCGCGCCGCACCGATCATGATTCTAACAGCCGGGCAGCTTTACGTGCTCGTTTCGGGCGGTTTTGATCTATCAGTTGGCTCGATTGTGACATTAGTCGTCATTGGTGGCGCACTGATGATCGACAACGATCCCGCAAATACATGGTGGGTCATCCTGGTTTTGCTTGCCGGCGGCGTCGTTGTTGGCCTGGTGAATGGGTTCATCGTAGCCTATTTGAAGGTACCATCGCTGATCGCGACATTGGGCATGCTTCTCGTTTTACGCGGTGCCGGTTTGTATTGGTCTGGCGGTGCGCCACGTGGCTATTTGACGGACAACTTCCGCATTTTCGGCCGAGGCAACATCGAAAATCTGCCGCTAGTCGACAAATTCCCCTACGCGGTCATTGTGCTTGCCATCGTCGGCATATTAGCGACGTATCTCTTCCATCGCATGGTCTACGGACGCCAACTGCTGGCACTTGGCGACAATCCCCGTGCGGCAAAGTTGTCAGGCGTCCGCACAAATCGCGTCCGCATTCTGGCCTTTGTCATTTCGGCCGTTTCGGCAGTGATTGCCGGCATCTTGCTCGGTGGTTTTAGTGGCGTCAACATCGAAGCGGGAACCGGCCTCGAATTACAGGCTATCTCTGCTGCAGTACTCGGCGGTGCAGTCCTGCTTGGCGGTAGCGGTTCGGTACCAGCAGCCATGGCCGGCGCATTGGCGCTGGAACTGCTGTTTGCTTTGCTCAATTTATTAGGTCTGCCCAAACCGCTACGCGATGCGGTGCAGGGCTTAATTATCATCAGTGCTGTCGCCTATGCAGCACTCGGAACTCGAAGATCGAAATAGAAATGACTGAAAAGGAGGTTACGTATCGAAAAAACAATCTATTTTGCATTCAAAACACATTTGGCTACAAACAAACACTTTACGGAGGAGAATTTCTCATGTTGAATAAGAAATGGTTACTGACTCTGATCGCTATTTTGGCATTGTTGTTGACCCTCGTCGCTTGTAGCAGCAGTGATACGTCCGACGAAACAACAGCTGATGAGACCGTTGCTGAAGAAACGACTGACGATGAGACAATGGCTGAAGACCAATCTGACGACGCAGCGATGGAAGAAGAGTCAAGTGGTTCTGCAATGGATTCTGAAGCGGCAATGGTCGCTGATGAATTCTTCAGTCAGGAACAATACGATCGCTCCATGCGTCAAATGACCATGGAAGCAGAAGGCCCAGCAGACCAACCATGGATCCAGATGCTGGAGCCGGAAATGATCGATACAAGCGAATATGCCAAAGAAGGCCCCTACACATTCTGTTTCTCAAATGCCGGCGTAAACAACCCATGGCGCGTTGTCGGCTACACGACCATGCTGGCAGAAGTCGATCTGCATCCTGAAATCGAAGAATTCATCCATGTCGACGCTGAAGGGAGTGACGAAAAACAGATTTCTGACATTGCTGACCTCGTTGCCGGTGGCAACTGCGACGTCCTGATCGTTTCCCCGAATACAACTGCTGCTTTGACCCCCGCTGTTGAGCAGGCATGTGAAGAATTGCCGGTATTGGTCTTCGATCGCGGCGTCTTTACAGAGTGCCCTGTCAGCTTCATCCAGCCTATCGGCGGTTACGCTTTTGGTCAGGCTGGTGCACAATACATCATTGATAACTGTGAAGGCGACTGCAACGTGCTCGCGCTGCGCATTTTGCCGGGTGTTGATGTACTTGAAGAACGTTGGGCAGCCGCAAAAATCGCTTTTGAAGGTGCAGATAATATCAACGTCGTCGGCGTCGAATTTGGTGACGGCGACAACGCTAAAGTCAAGTCAATCGTGACCGATTACCTCGATCGTTTCGGCCACATTGATGCTGTCTGGATGGATGCAGGCGCGACCGCTGTGGCCGCATTGGAAGCATTTGAAGATGCGGGTGCAGATTATCCGATAATCGTCGGTGAAGACCAGCAGGATTTCCTGGTGAAATGGCAAGAGAACGGACTTTCCGGGATCTCTCCGACCTTCCCCACGTTCCAATGGCGCACACCGATCATTGCTGGTTTGCACGTCATGAATGGTGAAGAGGTTCCTGCTGTTTGGCGTCTGCCACAACCGACAATCACCAACGAAAATCTGGACACATACGTTCAGCCGAACATGCCGCCGTTGCATTACGCAATGTGTGGCTGTGAAGATATGCCTGGGTTCCCAGAAAACTGGGGTGGACAGTAAGCTATTACCGGCGTAATTGCTACGCCAAGCTAAATAGTGCGAACCTGCAAGAAACTCACATTGGTCTCGGTGCAGGTTCGCACCTCTCTAATTTCGAAGTTTGGGTTTGTGGTTACCGTCCTGAGATGGGGGGATTGATATGATAGAAATTGGTTTTCACACCGATGCATTTAACAGTTCATATTGGAACTTTGAGAAATGCCTGCAATGGGCGCAAGCGAACGATGTTCATTACATTGAGTGTGGCACAATTGACGGTGTGAGTTGGCTGCACGGACTGGGCTATCAGCCACATGTCGCTTTACACGAAGACCCGATTGCACTGCGCAAAAAAATGGATGGCTATGGTGTCAAGTTCTCACAACTAGATGCCGCCTATCCCATTTCCCTACCCGATGCCCCTTCATTGGGCACGCAGTACATCATTAATACGATTCGCTGGGGCTATCTGGCTGGCTGTACTCACATCGACACCACCGATCACATGTACAAGCCGGAAGGCCAAACCCATGAAGAAGCGCTCGAAATGATGAAGCGCGTTTATGGTGAAGTCCTGGACGTTGCGGTGCATTATGACATGATCATCAACATTGAGCCGCACGGTTATTACACGACAAAGCCCGATTTCATGGCGCAAATGCTGGACTTCTTTGACACGCCGCTGCTGCGCATGAATATGGATACAGGCAATACCTTTATTGCCGGACAAGACCCGGTTGCTTTCTGCAACCGCTTCAAAGATAGAATCAGTCACGTGCATGTCAAGGACGTCAGCGAAACATTGGCGGCATCACTGCGTGGCGAATTGACAGGCATCGCTGTCAGCAATACTGCGATTGGTGATGGGGTCAATGTGGACAACATCAAGGCGTGCTTCGATATTTTGGTGGACATTAACTACGATGGCGTTGTCAGCATTGAGTGTGAAGGACAAGGCGGCCCGATGATCGAAAAGAGTTTGGCGTGGGTACGCGAGCTTGTCGACGATGCCAATCGGCGGATGGATGCCTGAACGGGCACGCGCTAGCTTTTAACTATGACACGGACAAGCTGTCTGTGCGACGGTTGTAAGGAGTCACAATAATGGCAATCAAAATCGGCGTCAATATGGAATTTGTACGCCACCACGATAAACCGTTTGCTTGGGGTGTCGCAAAAGCGGCCGAAATCGGCTACGAATACATTGAACCGATGGTGCACATCGGCCGAGAATTGCTCAGTGAAGCCGGTTATTTCCACTCTGTTTCGATGTACGACGATCCGCTGTGGGTACGTGAGTTGTGTGACCAACACAACATCAAGCTGTCCGGTCTGTCGTCGCACACACCATTGTGTAAACCAGAAATCAGTGTTGAGTACCTCAAAATGGCAATCCGTTTTGCGGCCGATGCCGGTGCGCCGGTCGTCAATACCGATGAAGGTCCCAAGCCGTTTTGGACGACGAAAGAAATGGATTACGCGTTGATGACCTACACGCTCAAAGAAGCGTCGATGGTCGCTGAGCGTCATGGCATCAAGATCGGCGTTGAACCGCACCAACAATACAGTAAAACACCAGACGGACTCGATAGTATTTACTATTTAGTCGATTCACCGGCTATTGGTATCAATTACGACACGGGCAACAGCTATCTCGCCGGAGGCTCTGATCCATATGAATGGTTGGAACGCGTCGCTGATCGCCTCGTTCATTTGCATGCAAAGGATATCAGCTTGCAGCAGGGCGAAGCGGAGCGCGGTAAGGTGACGGGCACCCCGGTAGGTTGTGCGTGTGGCGAAGGTGTTGTCGATTGGCAGCGCGTAATCGATATTGTGAAACCCGTTGCCGTAGACAAAGACATCGTGTTCAGTGTCGAATGCGGTACGGTTCCTGAAGCGATTCGCAGCTTCGAGCATTTGTCCAAACTGTTGTAGCGGGGTGAATGCTTGCTACGAGAAACTGAGTTTCTGGCAGAAACTCGGTTTCTACGAGCACTCTTTTTTTGAACTAACTTGTAATGACAGGATTACAGGTTAAAAGGAGATGGGCTTGAATAAGAAACAATATCTGCTCGGTATTGATTTGGGAACCAGCAGTACCAAAGCCGCTCTCTATAAACCGGATGGCACGCTGGTGGCACAGGATTCGGCCGAAGTGCCACTCTACTACCCCAAGCCCGGTGTCGTCGAACAAAAAAACGACGACTTCTACCGCACTGCCGCCAAGACGATCAAAACCTGTGTTCGGGAAAGTGGCATCGATCCACGCCAGATTGCCGGACTGGCGTTTGACAGCCAGATGGCCGGTGTCGGCTCGATTGACGACGATTTCAAACCCGCAACGCGCTTTGACTCATGGCTCGACATGCGCTGCCAACCGTATATCGCCTGGATCGACGCGAATTACGGTGATTTGGTGACGCGGCTGACCGGGTGTCCGCCGACTTGTGATCACGGCCCCAAAATTTTGTGGTGGAAAGAGGAAGAACCGGACGCATATGCGCAGGTGGCAAAGTTTGTCATGCCGTCCGGATATGTGGCGGGACGGATGGCGGGGTTATCGGCCGAAAATGCATTCATTGACCCCACATTCTTACATTTCTCAGCTTTGAGCGACGCGCTCAACGGCACGTGGTCCGACGAATTGTGCAGGGCATTTGGCGTCGAACAGACGAAATTGCCGCGTATTGTCGAACCGTGGGAGATCATCGGCGCAGTGACCGACGAGGCAGCAGAACTATTCGGTTTAGCGCCGGGCACACCGATTGCGGCCGGCTGCGGCGATACAGCCGCCAACGCGCTTGGCGCAGGCATTGTCCAGCCCGGCATGGTCTTTGATGTTGCGGGAACTGCTTCTGTTTTAGCAGCCTCGACCGACACCTACGTCACTGATGTCAAGCACCGCGCTTTATTGACGATGCGCTCGGTCATCCCCGGTTTGTGGAATCCGTTAGCCTATATTGGCGGCGGGGGACAGGTTTTGCGCTGGTATCGAGACCACTTTTTCAACACGCTGCACGGCGAAATGCAGCCGCTGACGGACACATTGTATGCATTAATGGTTGATGTGGCAGCACAAGCACCGGTGGGCGCAGATGGACTATTCTTTTCGCCGCATCTTGGTGGACGCATTTGCCCTTCAACGCCTGAAATGCGTGGCGCGTGGATCGGTATTTCCTGGGGACATACGCAAGCTCATTTTGCCCGCTCTATACTGGAGAGCATCGCTTACGAATATGCGTATTATCTGCGCATTTTACGCGACTCGTTGCCTGATTTAGAGTTAACTGAGACGCGGGCGATTGGTGGTGGTGCGCGCAGCGGCGTCTGGAATCAGATGAAGGCGGACGTTCTCGGCGTGCCATATTTGCGCTTGCAGCGCACGGAATTTGGCTGTTGGGGCAGCGCGTTGATCGCAGGCAAAGCGGTCGGCATTTTTGACAATCTTGCTGAAGAAGCAGTTGCCCATGCGCAGCCTGCCGGAACGCCGCTTCGGCCGAATCCCGATCACCACGCTCAATATCAACCGTTGGTCGAAAAGCACATTGCTTTGCAGGAAACATTGCGCGAAACGTTCGCCCATACGCTGCAATAGTAAGAAGAAACGGGAGACAATTGTATGAAAAAAAATATTCGCATTTGCATGATCGGTGCCGGACGTGTGGGTAAATTGCATTCCGGTACGCTAAAGCAATATGTACCTGATGGCGATGTGGTAGCGTTAGTTGATCCGTTTGAGCAGGTTTTGCACGAAACCGGCACACAGTTCGGCATTGACAATCGCTATACCAGTCTGGAAGAAGCGCTCGACAAAGCCGATTTTGATGCCGTGATTATCACGACACCGACGTTCACCCATCTTGAACTGGCTACGATGGCAGCCGAGCGCGGCAAACACGTCTTTCTCGAAAAACCGATGGCGATGAATCTGAAAGAATGTGATGCCATTATCGAAGCAGTTGAAGGTCGTGGTTTGACGTTGCAACTCGGTTTCATGCGGCGGTTTGATCCGGAATTTATGGCAGCGGCCGAACGGATATTTGCCGGTGAAATCGGCGAACCGACGTTGATCAAATCGCTGACACACGGGCCGGGATTGCCGCCTGCATGGGCCAACGATATTCGCACGTCAAACGGCATGATTGCCGAGGTCAACAGTCACGACATGGATTGCGTGCGCTGGCTCATGGGTTCCAATCCCGAACGCATTTATGTCGAAACGGCCAATTTCAAGGGTGCAGAGCGCGGTGCACATGCGGAACATTTTTACGACAACATGTTTGCCACGATCAAATTCGAGTCGGGCGCGCTGGGCAATGTATCCGGCGTGTGCCCATGCGATTATGGCTATGATGCCCGGGTGGAGATTATCGGCAAAAAAGGCATCATGCAGATCGGTTCGATGCAGGGCATGGATGTAATCGTGTGCACCAATCGCGATCAGGGACTGATCACGCCGATTTACAAGCGGTGGCCGGAGCGGTTTGCATGGGCGTATATCAACGAGATTCAGCATTTCGTTGCTTGTGTCCGGACGGGCGAGAAACCACGCGTCGGTGGTGAGGATGGGCGTTGGGCAGTCGCTTCGGTGTTGGCCGGAACGACATCGATGCTCGAAGAACGCCCCGTACGACTCGACGAAGTCATGGATCCGAACAGGCCGGTGCCGTGGCAATCCGGGGCATGAAGTTACCGGCGGTTATGGGAGAACGAGCGATATGTTAGCTGCTGTTTATCACGGGCCTGAAGATCTGCGGGTAGAAGAAGTGCCGGTTCCAGAGATTGGCGCTGACGAAGTCCTGTTAAAGGTACTAAATGCCAATATTTGCGGGACTGATTTGCGTATTTACAAAGGTGGGCATCGGCATTACCCGCCTGGTACGGTGCGCATTCCCGGCCACGAAGTCGTGGGCGAGATCGCTGAACTGGGCAGCCAGGTAGTCGGTTACTCGGTTGGGCAGAAGGTGTTTGTCGCGCCGAATATGGGCTTCGGCCGAAATCGGGCCACCATTTCCGGCAACAACAACATGGATCCCGACTTCCAGGCAATCGGTATCAATCTCGACGGCGCGTTTGCCGAATATATGCGCGTGCCAGCATTGGCGATTCAACAAGGTAATTTGATGCCAATCGAGTTAAATGTCGATCCTGCCGTGGCAGCATTGATCGAGCCGTTGGCGTGTGTGCTGCGCGGTCAGAATGCGTTGAATGTGCGCAGTGGCGACATCGTCGTCGTGATGGGTGCGGGGCCAATCGGCATGTTGCACGTCAAGTTGGCAAATCTGCGCGGCGCGCTGCGCGTAATCGTCAGCGAACCGGCGGCAGGACGGCGGGAACAAGCGCTGGCATTGGGCGCAGATCGGGTCGTCGATCCGGTCAGCGATAATTTATACGCCGTCGTCATGGCAGAAAGTGATGGTCGCGGTGCCGATGTGATCATCGTCGCCGCGCCATCCAAAGTGGCGCAGGAATCGGCGCTGGACATTGCGGCCATTGGCGGGCGCATCAACTTTTTCGGCGGTCTGCCCAAACACGATCCGTATATCAAACTGAACTCAAACACGGTGCATTACAAGGAATTGATCGTGACGGGCACGACGGCATGCAGTACGTATGATTGTTTGCTTTCGGCCGATATTGTCAATTCCGGCCGACTCGATCTGGTACCACTGGTCACTGCCCGATTCCCGTTAGTCGAAGCTGTCGCCGCATTCGCAGCTGCTACTGACGGCACAAACATGCGCGTATCACTGGAGCCGTGACGTGGACAAATTGATCACAACCGTTCTTGGGCCAGTCGCGCCATCGGAGCTTGGTGTAATCGATGCGCACACTCATGTCTGGATCGAGCCGGTCATCGGCGGCGCAGATGACGCGCCTGTTCTCAATGATGATGCCATGATTATGGCCGGGTTGGTGGTATATCGCGAGAGTGGCGGCAGTGCACTTGTCGATTGTCAGCCGGCTACCGTGGGGCGCGACGGCAATGTATTACGGCGTCTGGCACAGGCGAGCGGTGTGCACCTGATAGCCTGCACCGGTTTTCATCGTCAACGCTATTACGTCCCTGCCCCACCCCTGTGGGAAATGAGCGCAGAATCCACTGCCGATTTATTCATGCGTGAGTTGACCGTCGGCTTAACGGAAACGCTTGATAGCATGCAACCGGTTCGGGCTGGGTTCATCAAGATTGCCGGTGAAGCGACACTGGCTGCTACACCGCTGCATTTGCTCGAAGCGGCAGCCATAGCGTGTCGCGCAACGGCGTGCGCGATTTTGATGCATACGGAGAAAGGGGCGGCGGTCGAAGCGTTTTTACAATTCTTTATCGACCACAATGTCGATCCGCAGCGCCTTGTCTTTTGTCATGTAGACAAGCGGGCTGATTTCGGCTTTCACAGCGAGATGGCGCAGTCAGGTGCCGTGCTGGAATATGATACGTTTTTTCGGCCGAAATACGACCCGGAGCACAATGTCTGGCCGTTACTCGACAAAATGATCACCGTCGGATTGGCTTCGCAAATCGCGCTGGCAACCGATATGGCGGAAGCGAGCATGTGGCGCAATCCCGGACCGGCTGCTTTTCCAGCCGTTATACACGCCCGTCTCGCAGCCATGAACGTGCCACAGACGACGATCAACCACCTTATGGGACACAACATCGCAATGCGATTGGCAAAGCCAGTACGCAAGGAGGCGTATTCGTGAAACAAATCCCTTATTCTTTCGATTTGAACCAGCCTGATTTTATTCCTTCGACTTATGACAACCACATCAAGCGCCATTTGAGTGCGATGAAAGGGCAATATCTCGACCAGCAAGCATTCGATGCGATGATGAATGACGATCCGCTGCTCTACGAAGTGTATGAATTGCAGCGCCCCACCGTTGAAGGTGAGCTGCTCCACGGCATTTCGATTGTACATCCGGGTAAGGTCGGCAACGAATTCAACATGACCAAAGGGCATTTTCATGAAGTGCTGGATACCGGCGAAATTTACTATTGCCTCAAAGGGCATGGCTACATGGTGATGGAAACGCCGGAGGGCGAATGGGCAGTCGAAGTGCTCTATCCCGGGCGTGTGTTGTACGTGCTGCCGCGCTGGGCGCACCGCTCGGTCAATATCAGCCTGCAAGAGGATTTGATCACCTTTTTCGTCTATCCGGGTGACGCGGGACACGATTACGGGACGATTGAGCAACAAGGTTTTCGCAAGTTGATCATCGATAAAGACGGTGAACCGGCTATTGTCGACAATCCGCGCTGGGGTGTATCGGAGACAGCATGAAACCGCTTGATCAATGTCATGTGCTGGTGACGCCGACTTCTTTCGGCCGATTCGATTCTGCACAGAAAACGCAGTTGGAAGCGGCTGTCGGTCGCGTCACCTATAACACAACCGGCAAACCGTATTCGTCAGCACAGCTTCAAAAGCTGCTGGCCGATGTCGATGGCTACATTGCCGGATTGGATGAGATCGATGCGGCCGCGCTACAAGCTGCCCCAAACTTGAAAGTCGTCGCGCGCTACGGAGTCGGCATCGATAATGTCGATCTGGCTGCAGCGGAAAAATTGGGTATTGTTGTGACGAATACACCGGGTGCCAATGCGGCGTCGGTGGCCGAATTGACGATTGCGCTGCTGTTGAACTTGATTCGGCCGATTCACGCCGCCGCCGAACAAACCCGTCACGGTGACTGGCCGCGTCTGAAAGGGATGTCATTGGTCGGCAAAACGGTTGGTCTGATCGGATTGGGCGCAATTGGTCGTGAGGTAGCGCGTCGTCTGGTTGGGTTTGATTGCACAGTGCTCGCGCACGATGTGGTTGCCGATGGGGTGTTTGCGCAAGCGCATGGTGTCGCGTTGGTCGATTCGGCCGAATTGCTGACCCGGTCTGACATCGTGTCGCTCCATGTGCCGGTTTTGCCGTCCACCGAGCAAATGGTCAACGCCGATTTTCTGTCACAAATGAAATCCGGCGCATTTCTGATCAATACATCGCGCGGCGAACTGATCGACGAACCCGCATTGGTCAGCGCATTGGTTGACGGCCATTTGTCTGGTGCGGCGCTTGACGCTTTTCAACACGAACCACCTGGTTCAGACAACCCGTTACTAGCCTTGCCGCAGGTTATTCCAACACCGCACATGGGCGCGCACAGCGATGGTGCGACCACTGCAATGGGGCACATGTCACTGGCTGAATGTCTAGCCGTCCTATCCGGCAGTGAACCACGTTATCGCGTAGTTTCGAATCAAACCAACAGGAATGTATCATGACTGATTACAACATCGTTACAAAAGCAGTGCCGACGTTTTATTTTGTCGGCGTTACCACGGGTAAATCTTCGATCAACAAAGTCTTCCCGCTGTGGATGGACGTTTTGGGTCGATCAGAGGTGGTGCTGAAAGGTATTGACCACCCAATCCACGACGACCCGGAAGCGTATCGCGCGACGGTCGCCCAAATGAAATACGATCCCAATTCGCTCGGGGCATTGGTCACAACACACAAGCTCGATCTGTTTGCTGCGGCCGAAGATATGTTCGACTATTTTGATCCGTACGCGCAGGTGACGCGTGAGTTGTCGAGCATTTCGAAGCGGGATGGCCGTCTGGAAGGTCATGCGAAGGATCCGATTACGGCAGGATTGAGTCTGGATCATATTATTGGGGAGGGTTATTTCGGCCGAACGGATGGTCACATACTCAGCTTAGGCGCAGGCGGTTCCGCTCTCGCCACACTGCTCCATTTGATCAACAAGCCCAACAAAGCAGATCGTCCCGATAAATTTGTCGCTATCAATCGCTCGGCAGACCGCCTGGAACACATGCGCAACATGGTTGCCAAATACGAAACTGATATCGAAGTCGAATACATTCAGAGTAATGATCCAGCCTGCAATGACAAAGTGATGGCGCGTATGCCCGAATACAGCATCATTATCAATGCCACCGGCATGGGCAAAGACACACCCGGTTCACCGATCACGGACAACGGTTTGTTCCCGCGCAACAGCATCGCGTGGGAGTTTAACTATCGCGGTGAACTCGATTTTATGCACCAGGCGTTGCGTCAAACCGATTCGCGTAATGTGCGTGTCGAGGACGGCTGGGTTTACTTCGTTCATGGCTGGTCACAAGTTGTCGGCCAGGTACTCGACATCGAAATCACGCCGGAATTGTTCGATCAACTCGACAAAGCTGCGGCCACAACCCGATCATAATCATCAACAAGACTAAATCGTAGGTTGGATTGACAATCCGACCTACAGTGGGAAATCACAATGAAAGCCAGACTAATCCCTCTCTATTTCGAAGGTCGTGACAATGAATTTGACGAACAACTCGCGATCCTGAAAGAACAATTGGCCGATGATGCCGAGATTTTGCCCGAACAGCCGCTCGGAACAGAATTGCCCGACGCTGAGGGCATTATCTTTCCACAGTTGTTGGGCGAAGCGTATCGACGCATGGATGACTTCCGGCAGCTTGACCTGCCCATATTGGCAGTCACTTCAGAATTTGGCACGGTGTTAATGTGGGATTGGGAGATCGCCAGCTACCTGCGTGCTGAGGGTCTCAATGTCATCGCGCCATACAGCCTTGCGCAAACGAAGAAAGCATGCCGGGCGTTGCGTGTCAAACGCGAGTTGAAAAGCACAAAGTTTCTCGTCTATCAAGACAATCCGGGCGACGGGTTTCAGGCCAGCATCTTCAAGCGTTTTTACTGGTGGGAAGACGAGTGTAAACAGCGCATGATGGAGAAATTTGGCGTTACGATTGTGAAAAAAAGCTTCAAAGAAATGGGGGCAGTTGCGCGAGCGGTTCCCGATGTGGAAGCAGAAGCAGTGTGGCAGAAATGGAACTGGCCGACTGACATTAGCAACCGCCAATTGTTGAGCGCAGTCAAAATCTACATCGTCGTCAAGCGTGAGCTAGAGGCCGATCCGGCAATTCGCGGTGTTGGTATCAATTGTCTAAACGAATCGCACTTCTCTGACACGACACCGTGTCTGGCATGGAGCATGTTGTATCAGGAAATGGGGCTGATCTGGGGTTGTGAAGCGGACACAATGTCGATGCTCACGAAGTACGTGCTGCACAAATCGCTCGGTATGCCGATCATGATGACCAATCTGTACCCATTCCTAATGGGCCAGGCGGCGTTAAAACATGAGCGCATTCCACACTTTCCCGAAGTTGAAGGGGCTCCCGACAATTATATTCTCGCTGCGCATTGCGGCTATCTCGGTGTTTTGCCGCCTGCGTTTGCGACGGAATGGACGTTGCGTTCCAAGGTGTTGGCGATTGTCGATGAAAATGCGACAGCGATTGATGCCCGGCTTCCGGAAGGTGGCATGACGCTGGCAAAACTCGATCCCACGTTGGGCAAATTGACCATAACCGAGGGTGACATCACAGGGTACGCGCAATACGCAGATTCGGACTGCCTGAATGGTGCGGTGATTCGTGTGCCGGATGGCCGCCATATGCTGGATACGCTGTCTTCACATCATTATATGCTGATGTCGGGGCATCATCTGGCTGACATTGAGATGGTTGGCAAGCTGTTTGACATTGAACTCGTCAGACTTTGAACTGTGGATTCTATCGAAACAATGCAGGCAATGGATAGGACAGAAGCAAACAATTTTTGAATCGTTTGCTTCTGCCCGGTGTTTTTCGGCCGAATTCCAATCTGTCAGCGGCATCTATAAAACGCCATGCTCGACCAATTACGCAGCACAAGGGTTCTTATTTTGCCTGTACCGAACCCCCAAACTCAAGTTTTCAGTGAATGCACTATCTGTCGATGTCCAGAAAAGTGCCGTCAGTGAAGGTCAGCCGAATCTCATAGCCAGTGTTTTCAACATGAAGAGCAAAGTCAATGCGGATTCTCCTGGCATCGTTCGCCAGTTCGCCACCATCCCAACCCAGTACTGAGGAATCGAGCAGGGCATAGGTAGGCAGCATACTGCCATACCAGATTGTGTCAGCATCAACTCTGATGCTTTTCAGCGTCCCGTTGTTTTCCGGCCACAGAATGAAGATGGAACTGATTTCCTTATCGTCTCCAGTATTGTTTTCGATATTGATTGTGACGCGTTTGCCGCTCGTCTTGATATTCACAATCGTAATACCGGGTTCGATGATCAACAAATCTTCATCATACGCCGACTCGATTCCGGATGAATCATATCCATTTGCTTCCGCGCGATTCAATACACTGTAATCGCTGACAACATTGCCACAATTCTTTTGGAAACTTCCGTTGTTCTTGTATCTGGCGATTGAATAGAATGCTACTTGCCAATTTGGATTGTCCTCATCATCCGGGCCTTCCTTTTCACCCCAGCCTCCTTCATAATGATCGGAGCATGACACGTCAAGCCTGAACGCTTGGTCAGGACCCGGCGGATCGAAAACAATGTTGTTTTTGCTATTGCTGGTATAGGTCATGACAGTGCCATCGGCCGATATGAACGTTACAACGCCCCTTGAACTACCTTCGAGAATGCCGCCATTGACAAACACAAAGCGGAAGTCGGCTCCGTTTGCAGTGCCCTGTGGCGAATCGCCTTCGAGGAATGGGGCCGTTATATAGTCGATTGTCACAGTAACAGACGTTCCTGCCGGAATCTGAACCGTACAATCGACCATCTGATCAATACTCGCAGAACAATCGCCACTGCCTGACGTTACACTGACGGCATCAACTGCGATTGACGAATTCACAGAGTCTGTCACGGCTACATCGACTGCATCGGACGGCCCGGCATTGCTCACTTCGATGGTGAAGCTTTGCCGTGTTCCCTGTGGAACTGAATCAGGTGAGAATATCTTGACGACCGACAATTCTATATCGGTCAATACTTCAGTTGTGTCGTCGGCACTGTTGTTTTCCGTATCCGGATCTGGTTCGTCACTCGTCACTGACACTGTATTCGTCTCAAAGCCGGCCGGTGTGTCGGACGGCACTGTGTACTGAACGGAAACGGTTGCTGAACCGCCGACGGCAATTGTGCCGAGATTGCACGGGAAGGTTGTGCAGCCACCTTGTGACGACGAAACAGTTCCCATGACAAAACCGGCCGGGAAACTGTCTTCGGTTACGGTGACATTGTCGGCAATCGATGGGCCGTCGTTGTTGACCGTGATGGTGTATTCGTAGATCACGCCGTCGCCGGCCCATATTTGATCGACGCCGTCATCTTTGCTGATGCTCAAATCGGCCGAAGTCAACACCTCATTCGTATCAGCAGCACTATTGTCGCTTAATTCCGGATCGGGCACATCGCTACTGACCGAAACCGTGTTCGTCTCAAACCCGGCTTGCGTGTCGGCCGGAACCGTATACTCAACTGCAATCGTCGCCAAACCACTCGGATCGAGACCACCGAGATTGCACGGGAATCCAGTGCAGCCGCCTTGCGTCGATGAAACGGTCCCCATGGCAAAGCCGACCGGGAAACTGTCTTCGGTTACAGTGACATTGTCGGCAATCGACGGGCCGTTGTTGACAACCGTAATGACATACGTGTGGACGATGCCGTCGCCCGCCGTCACTTGCGTTTCGCCGTCATCTTTGCTGATGTTCAGATCGGCTTTAGTGCGAATTTCGATGCTGTCTGTGCTCGTACTGGTTACGGTGTCGTCGTTGCCGACATCGTCCTGGTAATCACCCGACACATCGGCCGTATTGTCCACAATGGCGATTTCAACGGTTGATGAAACGGCGTAAGTCGCCGTCATGGTTGCCGTCTGGCTCACATCGAGGCTGGCGATCAACCATTCGATCGTCTGTGCATCGCCGTCGCTGTCGTTATCTGTACCCACTGTGCTGACAACACCCAGCACCTGAAGGCGACTGTCAACCGTGTCGGTCACGATGACGTTGTCGAGCGGTACGTTGCCGTCGTTGGTGATCTCCAGCGTGAATTCGCTGCTGTCACCACCCGCCACAATCGAGTCGGTTGCAAACGTCTTGACGATGGCTATTGATGGGTCTGCACCGTAATAATTGGCGTCATCGGGCTGGTTGTCGAGCCATTCGTGATTGCCGTCATCGGTGAAAGCGCCGTCTATTTCGGCCGAATTGGTTTGTTGTCCCGCACCCCACGCCACATTGACCGGCCCGGCGATGACGACATCTGTATCACCTACACTCAACGGCACATCGGTCACGTCAAGCGCCGGCAATGTCGGGTCGGTCACATCGAGTGTGATGTCGATATTGCCCGTATGCGTGGCGATCACGCGATATTGTGGATCGTTGCCGATGAGCAATTCCGGCCCGGTTACGGTGTCGGCGTCGTGCCAGGTAGCGCCATCATCGATAGAGACTTGCTTTTCGGCCGAATACGAAGGATTTGCACCGTAATAACTGGCAACATCCGTTTGACTGTCACTCCACAGCACCGATCCGCTCGGCGCGTAACGCGCATCAACAGTAACGGTGTTGGTCTGCTGCCCTTCTGCCCACGACGCCGTGATCGGCCCGGCAATCACCTTGTCTGTATCGCCTGGAGCCAGGTCGACATCCGTCACATTGAGCGTCGGCAATGTCGGGTCGGTCACATCGAGGAGAATATCGACATTACCGGTATGGCTGGCGATAACGCGGAACTGCGGATCGTAGCCGGTCAGCAACGTTGGACCGGTTGGTGCATCGGCATCATGCCACGTCGCACCGCCGTCGACTGACACCTGCTTTTGAATTGTATGCGTCGGATCGATGCCATAGTAATAGGCGTCGTCTGTCTTGTTGTCGTTCCAAACCGTGCCGCCGAAGTCAGTATAGACGCCTTCGATGCTAGCCGTATTCGTAATCTGGCCTGATCCCCACGAGCCGGAAACGGGCCCGGCGACGACCATATCGATTGTGCCGACCGGCAGCGTAACACCCGAAACATCGAGTGCCGGTACGGTTGGATCAGTAACATCGAGTGTGATGGCGACATTGCCGACGTGGCTGGCAATGACCCGGTACTGCGGATCATTGCCGATAAGCAAGGTCGGCCCGGTGGGTGTGTCCGCATTGAACCATGTCGCCCCACCGTCGACCGAGACCTGTTTGTTGGCCGTGTACGGCGAACCAGCCTGTAATACGAACGGGCCTTTCACCTTGACATTGCCGACTTCGTCAAACGCTTCGACAAACAGGCGGTAGATACCATTGGTGGCAATACTGGCATCGTATGACCATGATCCGGCATTAACTGTGGCCGGATTGACTGTCGTCGTCCCATTCGGTGCGTTGATGCGCACATTGACTTGAGCGACGCTGTGCCCGTCGCTGACCAGTCCGGCGAGCAATGTCGACACCTGATTCAGTTCCACGTGATAGGCAATGGTTGACACCGTCAGGACAGGCGCGACGGTATCGACGATGACCGTTTCCCAGCCAGTGATGGCGTTGTTGCCAACCCGGTCAGTGACAGAAAGGCGCAGTGAATGTGAAACACCATCTTCTGCAGGCAAGTTCCATGTATAGTTCCAATCCTGAGTGCCATCCGGTTTTTTGCCCTGCACGTTGGCAAAATGGAATGGGTTGGCCGCGTTGTCGAACTGAAGCGCCAATGTGCTGACCGAGCCGCCTGCGGGCGCGGGGTCTTCGGCCGAACCGCGCAGCACCGTAAAGTTGCCGTTGACAAGTGGCGGCAGCGTAACGGTAGCTGTCGGCGGTGTCGAATCAACGGTGAATGTTTCATCGACAATGGCACTCACCTGCCCGTGAACGTCGGTCGCACGCACTTCAAATTGGTACGTGCTGCCGGCTCCCGGCACAGTGACATCGGCCGACCAGGCTTCCGTACCATTGGCCAGTTGCCATGCGCCACCGTTTTCGCGGAACTCAACGGTGGCGACGCCGCCGCCACCACCATCATCGGCCGAACCGACAATTTCTTGTGAGCCGGCACCGATCACCACATCGGCTGCCGTATCTATTGCTACGGTAGGCGCATCGACATCGACTACAAACTCAGTGACAATCGTGTCGAGAACCTGCGTGTCGGCGATCACCGTCAACGACACCACGACCGAATTGATGCCACTCAAATCGCCGGCAAAGTGGCCGAACAGATCGGTCACAGCGGTTGTGCCTAGTGCCGGAGCCGCTTCGCGGAACGTGCGCGTGTGCGGATCAGCGCAATTGGCAACGCAGTTGCCGGTTATGACACCGTCAATCGTCCAGTTGCCGTCACTCTCAAACACCATGTCAAGCGCTGCAATTGCATCAACTTCGAGATTTTCGATCTGCCAGTCAAACGATCCCGTGCCGTCTTCGGAAGAAGAAACAAATGTATCCGGTTCGTGATTCAGATCGGTGACGACGGACAGTTTTTCGGGTTGGCCGTCGCTGGATGAGGTGACGTTGGCGAGGTCTGACCATTCAAAGTTGTCCGGCCACGCGGAATCGAGATCATTGGTCGTCGGCAGCGCTGCCCAAACTGCACTGTCGTCATCGGTTGCGTAGGTGAGGACGCGCAACGTTGCGATTGTGTCAACAGCAAATGGAATGCGTATTTCAGTTTGCAGGTGATCGCCCTGAGCAAATTCCAGTGTCCCCGAACTCCAGCTACCGCCGTAGCTCCACAGCAATCCGTTGTCCGCCGCGTCGATTTGAACAGCTAAATCGGCCGAAAACGGCAACACAGTCCCGTCTACCGCTGTCGTCGAACCTCCGCCACCTGTGCCCAGATAGGCCCACAACGTGCCGTCGAGTTCCCACGCTGCGCCATCCCAGCCGAGATAGATCGCATCGCCTGACCACGTGACGTATAAATCCTGTGTTTTGGCTGTTTGCGCATCGAGGCCCCGTTCATCATCGCTCGCCTTTTCGCTGGCGAGCCATTCATCGAGATCAAAGTCCATCGACCCATCCACAATGATTGTCTGCGTGCGGTCGGCCAGGGGCGTTCCCGCATCATCGGCCGAACCGACATACCACGGTCCGTAATTATATGTCGTGATATTGCCTGCCAAATCTGCGGCAGCAATGTGAACATACCATGTCTGATCTTGTTCGAGCACGACAGAGGTCGCATTGCCCACTGCGGTCGTTGTCGGCGTCATGACCGGCGTGTTATTCACGTCCAGCGTAATCGTGACAATGCCGCTGTTATCGATCGGCGTCGCCCAGGCGATATCGAGCGTCGGCGCACTGTCGAAGTGAGACCCTTCCGGATGACTGAATGTCACGGGCTGCAAGCCGGTCGGCGGCAAATTGTCGACAGTGACAACCCGATTGACGAGCGTTTCGTTGCCTGCCTTGTCTTTGGCACGCACCACACCCGGGTAGCTGACGAACTCGGAATCACTCGGCATCGGCAGCAGGAGTGTCCAGTTTGAGCCACTCACAGCGGTCGGCGTCCAGACGACACCGCCGTCAATGCTGACTTCGACTGAAGCGACACCGCTTTCGCCGTCTGTAACGGTGCCGGCGAAGGTCGCTTCCTGTGTCACATAGCCGTCAATTGCCGGTTCTGTGACAGTCAATACCGGCCCGGTTATGTCGCTCGTCGCACTGGATGTTGCGGTGATGTTGATGGTGCTGCTGCCGATGTTACCCGCTTTGTCTGCGGCGGAGGCGATTATGGTGTGTGCGCCGGGGGTGACATCGACCCATGCGCGGAAAATGCGTGGCGTGCTGCCGTCGTCGCTCCACGGCTCGGCCGCCCATTCGGCCGAAACCACTGTGCCGTTGATCACAAACTGAATCGACTCGACGCTAAACGCGCCATTGATGAAGTCGGAAACCTGCGCACGCAATTCCAGTGGCGTAGCCGGTGTACCGCCGTCAGTTGGCGCAAGCCACGTGACGACCGGCGCGGTGTCATCGACGAAGAACGCACCGGCGTACCAATCATCAGCTTCTGTCTCGCGGTTATTGACCGCATCAGCTGCCCGGGTATAAACGCGATACAGTCCTTCACCGTCCGTTGTCACAACATGTGACCAATATGAACGCGCTGCGCCCGGCGTAGTCAGGGTCAGCGGCGACCACGAGGCAGGTGTCGTCGCCGTGATCGGCAGCGACGCATCGGCAACGGGGACTACACCGATTTGAGCAGCAGCAACACCTGAATAAGCTGTTGCTGTCGATTCATTCAGCTTGCCGAGAAACAACGCGACCGGCGCGACACGCGCTTCGCGCCACCCCATATCGGCGCGGTCGCCACCGCCCGATGGCGGCACGACGAGCGGATGAGCCATGTCAATGGCCGGCGAATTCTGGTTCAGCACGTAGCCTGTCGTGTTGAGCAACGGGTCTTGACCGATGATGTCGTTGTCTCCCGCTGTGACACCGGCGAAGTCGGCGCTGTTATTGTAGAAGAGGTTGTAGTTGCTGCGCAGTTGGCTGCTGTTGCTGACGGACAGGGCTGTCGCCGCGTTTTGGATGATGTTGTTGCGCACACGTGCCCATGTGCCGGAGGATTCGGCCGAAACACCCGCCACACTCATACCATCGAAGGTATTGAATTCAACAACAGCAGTGGCCTTCCCGCTCAACACAATGCCATCATCCAGATTGGTAAACAGATTGCGATAGACGGCAACATTGTTCGATGCGCCCATGATTTCGATGCCGGTCGCGCCGCTGCCGTTGATGTGGAAGCCGCTGATACCCGCATTAGTCACGCTGTCAAACGTCACGGCTGCCGTACCGGACGCAGGTGTCAATTCAACTTCAAACAGGTCGGATGCCGTCAAATACACATAACTCGGAATGAAAACATTCTCGGCATACGAGCCGATGCCAACACCAACCGTGTAAAGTACATCACTGGTTTCCAGCAGCGCGATTTCTGTTTCGGCTGCATGCAGCGCATCTGAAATGGTGTCAAACGCGTCGATTTGCCACGTCAGGCCATCGTTTTCGCACGTCTCACAATAATCGTCATCTGCGTAGAAGCTGGAACCAGTCTGCTCCAGGTAGCCGATGTCGGCACGACCGCCGCCGCCCGGTGGCGAGGGATCGGCCGGATCACCCGCATCGATGATCGGCGAGAAGTCCAGCGTCTCATATGTCTGGCTGGCAAGGTCTGCGAATAACGGATCGAGGAATTGCTCACTCCCATTTGGTTCGAGCGGAGCCATATCGACTCCGTTGGCCCAATAGTTATTGTAGGTGTGAACTTTCGTCGCAGCGCAACCGTCGAAATCGAGTCCGGTTGCCGAGTTGAAGGCGAAGATCGTGTTGCGCACATCGACATCGGCACAACCGGCAAAATCCATGCCGGTTCCGTTACCGACAATCGTGTTGTTGCTCGCTTCCAGATCGTTGCCGCTGCCGTTGACAACTACGCCCGTTGCCGTATCGCGCACGATATTGCGCTTGAATGTGACGTTGTTTGATCCGCCGTCGACGAGCAAGCCATTGACTACGCCATTGCCGGCCAATGTAAAACCGGTCAAACTTGCGCCGTTGACATTGACGGCACTGACCAATGTGTCTGTAACACTCGTGGTTGGCTCCAGCACCGTACGCGCTGCCCCTGCCCCGTAGAGTGACACGCCGTTGATCAGGTCGATGGCACCTTCGTAAATGCCACTGCGCACGAGAACGCGATTGGCTCCGCTGTAGATTGCGTCTTGAATCGCGTTAAATTCTTCACCGCTTGTGCTGACATAGGCATCGCTGCGGTAGGTGTGATAACCGGTCGTGATCACCGAACCGGCCGTCAGGCGATAGACATCGTTGTCAGCGTCGAGGAAAGCGGCCTCAGCATACGTGCGTGCTGTGCCCTGCGTAGCAATGGCAGGAGACCAGACTGTGCCGCCACCGCCGACGAAGTCGCTGCCTGCTCCGGTCAGCGCGAAGGCGTCGGACAATGTGCCGTTGATCCACGTCGCGTTGGCCGTGGCCTCGGGTACGACCACGACCGAATTGTTGACATTGAGTCGCGGTTGATAAACAGTTAACGGGCCAAATGTGTACAAGGTGCCGACGCTGTTACCCGGCGAGTAGTAGAGGGCGTTGTTGTAGACAGCAATACCGCTGCCGTCGTTGGCACCGTTGGGCAAATCGGCATCGTTCGGCGTCGCAGAACTGCCGTCGCCAAGGATGGTCCAGCTATTGCCGGCGATACTGTAGGCAAAGAATTGCTTGCCGTTACCCCCTGCTGTGGCATAGATGATGTCGTTGCCGTCCCATGCCAATGATGCACCGGTACCGGCATTTGCAGGTAAGGCAGCTAGACCACAGTTCCAGCTATTTGCAGTAACGTTATAGAAACAAAACGCCGATCCCCCACCACGCAAGGCGTACATTCCGCCAATGCCAGGCGTCATCGCTGCGCCGTTGCCCGGTGCAGATGGCAGGTTGGCCCGGCTTGTCCACGAGTTGCTGCTGATCGTATAGCGATAGAAGTCGGTTGTGCCGCCGCGCCGCATCATGTAGATTGAGCCTCCGCCATCGAACGATAGCACAACCGGATCAGTAAACAATTGCGCGTTGACGTTGGCCTGACTCGACCAGGTCGCACCATTGCGCTTGAAGAAGTAGGTCTGCCCGGCCCAGGAAGTGCCGTTCCAACGAGCAAACGCGGCACTGGAAACGCCGCCAAGCGTCGCGGTGTTGCCACCGGCGTAGACTGTGCTGCCATTCTCAGCGATGGCGGTAATCGCTGTGCTGATGCCGTCGCCAAGGGCACTGAATACATCGCTGGAGTTGATCGTGGCAACGCGGCTGGCGTTGACAGTCGTACCACCCCACTTCTTGCCCTGTGTGAAGCTGCCGCCGATATAAACCTGATTGCTGGAATTAATAAAGACCGAATCGACGACGTTGTTGATGTCCCAGCGCGAGCGTTCGTTGACTGTGTCGTTGCCGGTGACACCAGAGACATTGTACATGTAAAGATTGTTTGTCGTCTCGCTGTAGTCGGAAACGCCGGCGCAATTACCGTTAGAGAACACTGTGCTGAAATCGCCACCGGCAATTAACCGTCCACTGTTGAGTGCGAGTGTTTTAACAGTATCACCGTCGCCCTGCAAACCCGTGCCGAAATTGGTAATGCAGCCAATATCGGTACTGGAGAAGTTCATCGGGTGGAAATTGTCACCAGCCTTGTCGTAGCGTGTGATGTTGTAACCCGTTGGTCGCTCGCTCCAGCAGAAACTAAACGCTGAATTGTATTCCCATGAACCACTGAACCGGCCACCCAGGTAGACATTGTCGCCATCGAGAGCAATGGCATAAACTGGCCCGTCCATACCTGCTTCACAACTGTTGTATTGATCGAGAAGGCTCCATGTGCCTTCATCCCAATGCGCTACATTAGCTGTCTTGTTGCGTTTGTTCAGTGGTGCCTGGTTGATTTTGTCGAAACAACCGCCGAAGTAGACACCGCCATCAAATGTGTCGACTTCGACTGCGTGAATGGCAGGGTCGTTACACCCAGCCAATGAGGAATTGGTTACGTCAGGGGTGGCGATATGTTCCCAACTATTGCTGCTTTCGGTGTAGCGTTTGAGTCCAAATTCTCCGGCGACGTACAATTTGCCGCTGTTGAAGTCCAGATCGTAGACGGTGTCATTGGGTACATTGGATGCGTTGTAATTGAGTGCTGACCAACTCGTGCCGTTCCATTTGGCGACGTAATTGACGGATACACCATCGGCCGAAGTGAAATTGCCGCCGACGTAGATTTTGCTGCTGTTGACAAACTCAATAGCCAGCACTTCGCCGTTGAGGCGGCTGAACGCATCACTCGTATGCATGAGATAGGCGTTGCCATTGTCGTCGACGGCGGTCGCTTCCTCGTCGTAGATGCCGAACGGCGCATCAGCCAGATCAGTCCAGGCATCGGTATCCAGATTGAGTTTGTCGCTATCGGCCGATGTGTCGCCGTGGATAAAGTGCAGTTCGTTGCCGCTGAGGAACATGCCGCCGCCGGTATCGACGGCAAAACGACTGTCGCTTTGACCGGTGTCCCATGCGCCGGTTGCGCTGGAATCCGGGCTGCCGTACACACCGATGTGATCGGCGCTGCCGACGATGGTTGATTGTGTAATATCGGCCGAACTCGTGCGATTCAAGTAGACACCGTGCGTGGTGAAATCGTGAATCAGCAGACCGTCGAGCGTGATCTTCTCGGCAGGTGTTTCGTAGCCGTTTTGTCCCGCCGTTTCCAACCACACACCATAATTGGCATCTTGAATGGTAAAATCTTGTAGTGTGACGCCTTTTGCATTGCTGATTTTGACCGCAAACGTGCCGCCGGCTGCGTCGATCACCGTCGCGTCAGCAATCGTCGTTGCAGCAAGGGTCAGATCATCGGTCGTGATCGTAACTGTGGTGTAATTGCCGGGCAGGACGCTGATCGTGTCACCTGCCGCAGCCATGTCGACCGCGCCTTGCAGGGTCACATAGCACGGTGACTGACCGCCGCATGTGCCGTCATCGTCGACAAAAAGCGTCGTTGCCAACGGGTTGAGGAGTGTGCGGTTGATCGGTGTGGATTCGGCCGAATGTCCCGCATGTGGCAGTGCGCTTTGCGAGGGCAAATTCGCTGTCACGCCACCGTTCATGCCGACACTGGATGCCGCAGAAGGAGATGGAATCAGGGCGAGGTCCGACGAGCCGTCACTGTTAATGTCTGCTCCGGAAGCAATCAAGGTCGAAGCCGCGCCATCGACACCGGTAAGCGTCGCGGCTGCAACCGTGACATCCGAGCCGAGCAGCAAATAGGCGTTGCCATCGGCATTACCGACAACGATGTCATTGCGCCCATCGTCGTCGACATCACCCGGCGCAGCCAAAAAGCCGTCAGCCACGGGCACGAAACTCAATGCTTGCGTCGTCAGGCCATTGCCGTAGACGAGGGTTGGTGCTGTACCATTAGCAAATACGAAATCGTCAAATATGTCTCCATTGACATCGCCCAGGCCGAGAATTTGCGGTGCAGCGTCGCTGCCGGCAAACGTGGCGTCCGCATCACCCGCTGTGAGAGAACGCAGATCACTTTGACCAAAGCCTGAGTTGCCATAGTAGATGTAGACGGTATTGTCGAATGCGATGGCAAAGTCGTCGTAGAAGTCGCCGTTGAGGTTGCCAACGCCGGCGACAGATGCGCCGGACGCAGGGGTTGCGATGGTGGCGGCTGCCAGTACATCGAGCCTGAGTTCGGGCAAATACGGACTGACGTCGCCGAGCAGCAGGTAGACGGTTCCGGTTGTCACGCCTGTCATGCTGATCAGCAAATCGTCGAGACCGTCATCGTTGACATCTCCGGCAGCCCAGATATTTGTGCCGATGTCGTCGGGAGCCGTGATTTTGCTCCACCTGTTGTTGCGCGGCCCGTCCATCGGCCGATCGGTGCCCAGATTTGTATTGCTGCCGTAGACGAGAAAGGCGCGACCGTTGTCAGGATCACCGACGAGGAAATCGTCGAGATTGTCACCGTTAAAGTCGCCGGCGGGAGCCAGTACCGCTCCGAGATAGGATGTATTCGACTCACCGATGACGCTTGACTGGCTGTCGCTGAGCGCTTCGGCCGAATCAGGAACCGGCCAATCGCCCGCGCGACCGTATTGAATGGCGACTTTGCCGTTGCCGTTTTCGGCCGACGGCAAGCCAACAGCGAGATCGGCCAACCGGTCGCCGTTGAAGTCACCGATCCAGGTCGCATTGACGCCGAGGTCGTTTTCGTAAATATCGTGTGGTTGCAGCCAGATGGTCGCGTCGCTGATTGCGTGCAGTGTGCCGTTGAGATCGACGGGATTGGGCGCTTGCGGCAAATTTCCGGCATCATTGGCGACGCCGTTGAGTGTGATCGTATCGGCCGAATTGAAGTGCGGCGGATCGTTGAGGAAGGTGCGGTTGGTCAACTCGTCGGTCGGCGACAGGACGTCAATGACAAAGTTGCGTTCCAATTCTGTGCTGATGTTGCCCGCGCGGTCATAAGAACGGATGCGGACGACATGTTCGCCCTGAATCGATTCGCCGCCGGTTAACTGCCATTGATCGGACCAGTTGGCCGACAAGGGATAACCCGGATCATTCCAGATGGTTGACCACGCGCTGTCGTCGAGGCTGACCTGGATGCGTGTCAGACCGGAGAGATTGTCGGAAGCGGTGCCGTTGAGTGGAATGTTGACCCGTGCTTTGGCGGTGACGCTGATCACCTGGCCTTCGCTCAGATTGATCGAATTGGTCGGTGGCGTATTGTCTACGGTGAACGTGACAGAATCGGTCGCGGTGTGACCGACGACATCGGTGGCACGGAAACTCCATGTGTGGGTTCCGTCACCCGGCAGCGGCATGGAAATGGCCCACGGGCTGGTCGTTTCGGAGCTACTCAGGTCGCCGTCCAACGCTTCAACCGTCTCAATCCATGATGTGGCATCGGCCGATGCGCCACCAAAGACATACTGAGAGACGCCACCGCCGATCAATTCGTTTGGCGCAGGCGATGTAATCGTCAATTGTGGATTGTCATCGTCAACCCAGACGGTGAACGCATCGACCACGGAACCTGCCGGATCAAGCAGGGAATACGGCAACGCTGCGGAAACTGTGCCGGTAATCGCACTTGCACTGGCGGTTGCCGTCAACGTCGTCGTCACCGTTTCAAACAGGTGCAAAGTGCTGCCGCCGGAGAAATCATATTCGAAGCAATTGCCGTTCGGCACAGGTACTATTGAAACTGCTCCGCTCAAGTTGCCGCCCGTGGCGTAGGTCAGCACGTCAGGCAAGCAGAGAGACAGCGTTTCCGTAATGCTCTGGGGACTGCTGTTGAACAGAGCCAGATCAATGGTGACGGTGTCGCCGGGCTGGACATAGCTGGCCGTATTGCCGGACGGACTGGTTTGCTGCGGTGCGTATGCCAGTGTCAACGTCGGCGCAGGGTTAAACGCGTGTGGACTGGTCTGATTGAGGCGTTCGCTGGCATCGTTGAGGCCGTCCAGGTCGGCATCGGCATCGACGCCTGAGCTGTAGACGACAAACGTCTCCGCCGTACCGGGTACGACAATAGACCAGCCACCGATCCATTCGTCGGTATCATTGTCGTTGTCGAAGTCGAGCGTATCCTGATGGAAAATCTCTTCACTGTCGAGGATGCCGTCATTGTCAGTATCGGCCGAACCAATGGACGTCAAATGCTGTTGTTCAAATCCATCGGACAAACCGTCATCATCGCTGTCTGCATCGAGCGGGTCGGTGCCCAGGGCATCGCGGTTGTCAAATTCGTAGCCGTCGCTCAAGCCGTCATCGTCGCTATCCCAATCAGTAGCCGATGTGCCGATTTCAGTTTCTTCGCTGGCAGTCAGACCATCGCCGTCATAGTCCAGATTTTCGATCTCGTTCCACGCCCAGAATGCATCGAGCGAATCGGGAAACACATCGACAAAAATATTGACCGGTCCCCATTGATTGTCTTCATCAAGATCGTCCGGATACGTTTTATTGACATTTTCGTATTTGCAACTGAGCGATTTGGCGGAAGAAAAGAGGCCGCACGCTTCATCGCGGAAGCGGGCGTTGACGCGGAACATCAAGTTCATGAACTGGTTGATGCCTGCATCCAATTCGGCCGAAGCCGCTACATCATTGCGGCAAACCAGAATCTCATCGACGATCTCGCAATAATCGTCGGTATTGGTCGCAGTGGCTGATGTGATTTCGTTGTCAACGGTCATCGTCACCGTATCGGATGACGTGACTTCCCAATAGCCATAAATATAGCTGTTCCACAGATCCGAGTTGCTGGCATCGTCATCCGCCTTGCTGACCTTCCCTGTAAACTGATCCGAAAATTCAAATCGCGCACCTTCCAGCAACCCGTTGCTCGTATCACTCACTGTCGATCGCATCCCTCTGAAATTCATACCTTCCAGTTGGGTCAAAGTCTGCTCGAAGAAAAACAGTCCTGCGACGCCTTCAACAAAGAAATCCCACAGCGTAAACTCGCCGTCTGTCGCAAAGAAAAGAATCATGTCGATCAAGTAGAATAGACCGATTACCAGACCTGCGCCCGGTACGAGCAATGTCAACGCCAGCAAGACGAGCATAAAGACAATGGCGACTGTGTAATAAGCAACTTTGTTGCCGACACTGCGCGGATCGGAGAAATCGGTTGTCAGGAAAAACAGCACGACATAGAGGGCAATCGAAATAATATAGCCTTTTGCCGCTGACAAACGCGCCCAGCCATTGGAAAACGCCACCGTACTCGACAACCCACCGAGAACACTGGCACCGACGCTGGCTCCGAGTCGATACCACGCAACGGCCGAATTGTAGATAGCGACAACAGTCGTGACGACTGTAAACAGCCCCATAATGCCGTACGAGAGCCAGAGCCATGACAAAATAATCTGGGTGCGATCAGTCGTGCCCCAGAGAGCTTCCATGCGTTCCCAGAAACGCGAGAAGGTCTGGCCGACATAGGTGCTGTCGCTGTTGCGGCTCCATGCGTACAAGCCTGCCGTGTTGTCGATCTGGATGCCTGCACCTGCTTGCACCAATCCGGCAACTTCGAGCAAATAAACGGCGAGATCGACGGTCGGCGAGTCGATCTCTTCGTAAACTTCAAAGTCAGAAATGCTGTCAGTGATGACATCGACACCGTCGAGAGAGAAGATGATGTTTTGCCCGACGAGCCACTGCAAATAGAACAGCGACAAGCCTTGCGCGACATTGACTTCGGTCAAATCGGGATAGGTTGCCTGGGCAGCACTCAGTGCGCCGACCACATCGTAGCGTTCGTCGAGCACTTCATCGAGTACGGCATCGAGATCCAGCGATTTCCAATTGCTGTCGACGTAGCTGTATGTCCCGAGTTTTAGACCGCGTACTTTTTGGAAGGGGATGGTGCGCAGATTGACGCTGGTCGTCGTCTGTGTCGTGTCGGTGATGGTATCCATGTTGACCAGCCCGGCTTCTTCTTCGTTGGCGATGATGATAGAAGCCATCGTGCCGTCAGTCGGATAGCTGTGCTGGTTGAGGAAGTTGGCGATTTGAACGCCCATATGTTGTGCGGTGTCATCGGCGTGTGTGATTTCTGTGGTGAGTGGGCGGTAGGTTTCAAAATCGGCCGAATTCGTGCCCCAAACCTCAATCGGATCCGTATTGGTGCCGTCAAAACGCGCAAAAATCTCATCGGTGTCGACTGAATCGGTATGCAGGAATGTTTTGCTGATGCCAAACAACGCCTGGAACAAATTGCGGTCATCGTTTGGCGTCGTTGGCGTGCCCAGCAAAACGTAGTCGGGATTGCGGCTGCGCGTCACTGTCCAGCCGGTTAAGCGGTGATCCTCAGCATACTGCGCCGCACTGGTCGGTTCGCGATCGATGCGGAAGCCCAAATCTGTATCGACATAGGCATACGCGACCCAGACGAGACTGATGTCAGACCAGTCGATATCCTCCGCAAAGCCGGATTCATAGGCCACTTTAGCCTGAAATGCGGTGATGCGCCCACCATCCGAAATCGGATAGGCCGGCACGTACAACGTCGGTTTGCCATCGAGATTGAAGCGTGAGACCTGATAAAATTCCAGAAATTCGTCGCTTGGAATTTGGTCGGTCACAATTTTGATGAACGGAACCATGTTGATATCTTCGTCGGACATGTCGAGGTCGCGCATCTGACCTTCTTCGTCTTCCGGCCAGTCGAGCGAGGAAACTGAATAGCGCAGGTGATTGCTGTCCGCCGGTTGAATCTGGAAATCGATGTAGAGTGTGGACGGATCGATATCGTCTTGTTCGAAGGTGAATGCGCGGTTACTCGCGAATGAGGAGACAGAATAGGGCGAGAGGTCATCTTTGTCGTCGACGCCGTCACCGTCGTTATCACGATCCCATAAGTTGGGAATGTCGTCGCCGTCAGGGTCCCACGACGGCGCGGAGCCGTATGGAACAGGCCATTCAGCGAGGTCGTGCAAGCCGTCGTAGTTAGCATCGGCCTGTGTGGGATCACCGTAAAAAACGGTGCCGCTTGTGCTGGTGTAAATTGCGCTGATTTCAAGCGTGTCAGAAATGAGGTCGTAGTCGCTGTCAACAGAAAAAGCGTCTGTACCCAGACAGTTTTCGATGGTGTCGTCAATCGTGTCACCGTCGCTATCGACGCCGATGGTGCCATCGCCGCATTGCGCGGTCGGATTGGCGCTAGGGACACGATTTGGCGTAGGGGCGGAGCGGGTTTGGTTTTCGGCCGAGTCTGCACTCACAACGCCCAACGCTTCCGCAACCGACGGCACAGCGGCCGCTTCGGCACGGCGGGTCAAAGTTGTTGATGCGCCCACAATTTGCAGCAGCGGTGACGCGAGAAATATGAAGCTGAGCGACAGGGCAATGACTTTATACTGGCGCTGTGTGCGTCGTCGGAAGATGAGGACACAGACGAGCAGCGCAACTCCGGCTACCAGTAATAGATCCATACCTGTCTCTACTAATTGACCATTAGCAGGAAGTATTGTTGTCGGATTGGCCGTGGTAGTTGAAGCAGATGCGAGCTGTGAAGAGAGTTCGGCCGAAGTGATGGCCACACCATCAAACTGGAAGTCCATTACCATGTGCATCCGGGAATGGTATGCTTCCGACGCTTCCGGCACATCAAGATCGACAATTTGACGCCGTGGCAAACCGGCGGCATCGACCCACAACTCACCGTGCCCGGACATTTTTTCAACAAGTGGCGAAGTCTGAATCGTCGTATTGGCCGGTTGAGTGCGTTGTGCCTGAGTGCGTATGTACGCTGCTAACGACGGCCCGTCAATGTCAAATGCATAGCGCGTAAAGCCGCTCAAGCTGTCTTCGAGCTGGCGCAGCTCGTGTGCGGCAGACAGGTAGATGAAGTAGTCGTTGCCGGGTGCGGCGAGTGCGGCGGGGTTCTCGACGGCAACCCACTCGTCTTCTTGCAGTAGATAAGTCGTAGTACCGTCCTGACGCAGGTTGAGCGGATCGTCGTTCAGTCCACCGCCTTCGAAGCGCAGTTGCAGTTCAGCCTGATCAGGCATACTGACTTGACCATCCAGCCGCAGATCGATTTGCTCATCGGTTCGGCCGATATTTTCCGGCACAGAACGTGGAATCAAGGTCTGTTCAATATCGGCAGTGAAGCGATATGTCCCCTGCTCCTCGACACTTTTTTTGATTTGTTCCAATGCTGAACTCTGGGCACCGGCACGGCTAACCAGAAATGCAAGCACAGCGAGCGCGACTAACGCCAGCATGGCAACTATGAGTCGTTTAATAGTGCGCATGGGTTGTTTTATCCTTACTTATACGTGAAGTGGGATGATGCGTTTTTACCCTGCACTGATACGGCGTATCGAGGACAATCAGCAGCACGCATCAAATAGCGGTCGTATCAGTACATTTTAGCAGTAAATGGGATATGAACAATACCTGGATATTGGGCAGATAACCTTGACCGGTAATGGTACCGGCGAGAAGGTGGAACAGTCTGCTACTGGTCTAATCGCGTGCAGCCAAAGGTTGAAAGATTGTGAAACCGAGGGTCTGAGGTTAGAGTGAGGGCTTGCAGAAAACAGCTTCTCTGGCTCTCGCCTCCAATCACCTGAACACGGTATTTCGCAATCTCAATTTGGATAATCGTTGAGCACATCGGCCGAAGTAGTTTATAATGACATCCTGTGTGTAGTCGGGCGCCGGCAAACGCCTATGTCTTCGGTCTGCTTGACTATGGAATCGGCACCGTTGTCATGACGAATAAAAAATATTCTGTTTATCATCCTATGGGCCATTATCGGCGGGGTATGGGCGTGTCTGAATTGCATCACTCATCTGAACAGTGTGGATTGGTCGTGTCCCTATAAGTTTTGACGATACAAGGAAGAAACAATGGCAGCAACAAATGAGACGCAAACAACGTGGTATAGCCTGTCGGCCGAAGCAGCCGCACAGCAACTTCAGGTCGACCCGGCTAAGGGGCTTAGCGCGGCTGAGGCACAGCAACGATTGCAGCAGTATGGGCCTAACAAACTGGAGGGAAAGGCTAAAGAGCCGGGTTGGCAGGCGTTCTTGCGCCAGTATCAGGACTTCATGCAAATCTTGTTGTTGGGTGCGGCTGTCGTCAATCAGATTTTCACCGGGCAATGGAGCACAACCATCGTGTTGCTTGGTTTGACAGTCTTTAATGCCATTCTGGGCTTAAACCAGGAGTCGAAAGCAGAGGCCAGCCTGGCAGCACTGGAAAAGATGATGAAAAATATTGCCCGGGTGCGCCGCGATGGGCAAGCGATTGAGATCGACGCCGAAGAACTGGTGCCGGGTGATATTGTATTGATGGAGGCGGGTAATCGCGTACCGGCGGACGGCCGTCTCTTTGTCACCGCCACGCTGGAAATTGAAGAGGCAGCACTCACTGGTGAAAGTGTAGCATCACCCAAAGATACAGAGGCGATTACCAAAGACGAAGTGCCGCTGGGTGACCGACACTGCATGGCCTACATGAACACGGCCGTTACCCGGGGGCGTGGCGAAATGCTGGTGACCACCACAGGCATGGGCACGGAGATGGGCCACATCGCTGACCTGCTCAACAAGACCGAAGCGGACAAAACACCCCTGCAAAAACAACTGGACCGGCTGGTGGTGATCATTGCCGGTATGGCCGGTATCACCTTCGTGTTGATGGTGATTTTAGGGCTATCTCAGGGACAGGAATTCGACGCCATTTTCCTGGCGGGAATCGCGCTGGCTATCTCGGCCATTCCCACCGGTATGCCTGCGGTAGTGACGACAATGTACTCGATGGGAACGCGCATCCTGGCTGAGCAAAACGCCATCGTCAAACGACTGCCATCCGTCGAAACGCTGGGTTCCGTTTCCGCTATTTGCTCCGACAAGACCGGTACACTGACGCTGAACAAAATGACGGCCGTAGAGTTTTCTATCCCAGGACAGAACCGTTACAGCGTCACCGGTGAAGGCTACGGCACAGCAGGTGAACTGCAATTGTATCGCGGCGTTCCGGCCGGCCAGCCCTGGCAAAAGGGAACAACCGCCTACAGTACCGAAGGGCAGATCAAGAGCGCAGGCGGGACAAAAATAGATTTAGAACAGATGATGTTGGGTATGGCGCTCTGTGCCGATGCCCGTTTGGATGGGGAATCGCTCATCGGCGACCCCACTGAAGGCGCCTTGATTGTGCTGGCCGAAAAGGGTGGCATTCACGTGGACTCGGCCCGTGAAATGTACCCGCGTGTGGCTGAAGTGCCCTTCGACTCCGACTACAAGTTTATGGCTACCTTCCACAACATGAAAGATGAGCAAGGAGCGCCGGTGGTGCGCGCTTTTGTCAAGGGTGCACCGGATGTGTTGATTACACGCGGTAGCTACTTCTGGATGCCGGAAGAAGCCGATGTAGCCGTCACGGACGAAAATCGCGATCTGGCGCTCAAGGAAAATGAGCGCATGGCCGCCGGCGGTGAGCGCGTGATGGTGATAGCGCGGAAAGACTTCGATCCGCAGACGTTTGATGCCAAGGGCAATCTGATTGAACAGATCAATGATCTGACCTTGATGGGGATGGTCGGTATTGTGGATCCGCCGCGTTCTGAGGCAAAAGATGCCATTGCCAAGTGCCACAGCGCCGGTATTCAGGTGCGGATGATTACAGGCGACCATGCGGTTACGGCCGCGGCCATTGGGCATCAATTAGGTATTGAAGGTAAAGCGCTTACAGGTGCAGAGTTTTCCGCCATGAGCGATGACGAACTGCTGCAAAATCTACCCGACATTGGTGTGATTGCTCGCGTGGCTCCGGAGGACAAGATTCGGCTGGTGGATTTGCTGCAGCGCAAGCAAAATATCGTGGCCATGACTGGCGATGGAGTGAATGATGCCCCCGCCCTGAAGAAAGCTGATATTGGCGTAGCGATGGGCATTACCGGCACAGAGGTCTCTAAAGAGGCGGCGGTGATGATTCTAACAGATGATAATTTCGCGACGATTGTTAAGGCAGTGGAGTACGGTCGTGCTATTTACGACAACCTCTCCAAATACATTCGCTTTCAGATGGGGATGCTCTCTGCCTTCATCATCAGCTACCTGGGCGCGGCGCTCTTTTTTATACTGGGTGGCGTGCCTTTTGCCACATTGGTGGTGTTGTATATCAACTTCCTCATTCAGGTTCCCATCGCCATTGCACTGGGCTTTGATAAACCGTCACCGGGATTGATGGATCGCAAGCCTCGGCCGTTGAGCCAGCCTGTTTTATCTCGTTCTCAATGGACACGTCTTATTTTGACCGGTGTGCTGATAGCCCTTGGCACGCTGGCAATTGAAACTACCTACGAGTCAACCAATACTGCGCTGGCTGCTACTATGGGGTTTGTGGTCTTTTCCCTGTTTAATATTGCTCTTGGCCTCAGCGCCCGTTCCGAATTTGACACTGTTTTCATCCGCGATACAGTGGCTGACCGGCGTCAGCTTGGTTTGTATGGACTGGCCTTGCTGCTGGCGTTGCTTGGTACGGAGTTGGGATTCCTGCAACGTATCCTGGGTACGATTTCGCTGACTGGAAACCAATGGTTGATTTGTATCGTCTTAGCATTTGCGCTGCTGTTAATCGATGAAGTAGTCAAGTTCTTTCTGCGCCGCCGCCAGGTTGCCGAGCTGCTGGCAGGTTAGGCGTTGGATGTATATGGCGTTTGCAGTTTGACATGAATGCCATCATTAGAAGAGCAAACGGCCTGCCACTTCCTGGTAGGCCGTTTGTTCTTTTGCACGGTAAACCTGATTAATGCTTGCCTAGCAATCCAAACGTGCTGGCCCAACCCGACTGATAAGGATTTTGCCAGGCTGGTGTTGCAGCAAAACTCCCATACCGGCTTGTCAACTCGCGGCAAGCGCTTGTGTCATCTTGGAGCAGTGGGCACGAGCGAAAGTTTTACAACTTATGCCTGATTGAGCCGTATAGTAAGCAGGTTTGTGAAATAAATCACAGTCCAGGAGGTAACAATGGCCACAACACTCACCAATGAACGCGTTTGGCAGGAAATCCGAGATAATTTGTTTGCTGTGCTCGGCATGGTAACGTCACAGGACGAGGCGCGCACCGTCGGCATCGTCTACGCCGTGCGCAGCGGTAAGCTCTACATCGCAACAGAAAAGAATGCGTGGAAAACACGCCATATTGCCCACAATCCGCATGTTTCGTTGACCATTCCGATTGTGAAACGCATCCCGTTCATTCCCTGGGTGAAGATACCGGCGGCGACCATCACGTTTTCCGGTGAGGCACGCATTTTGGATAGCGCTGACGTCGCGTCAGACATATTGAAAGCTCTGTACCGCGGTATCAAAATGGACGATGAACTAATGACCGATTCCTGCGTCATCGAAGTGACGCCGGTCGGCGATTTCATCACCTATGGTGTCGGTATGCCGATGATGCAGATGCGTTCTCCCGAAAAAGCACGTGGGCGTATCGCTGTCGCGTAATGCAATCTCATCCGTCGACAGATGAGGTTACATCGGCCGATTGAGGATCGCGAAAAAGTTGCGCTTGAACTTACAACGGTAGCCGTTTTTAGCAGTTCATATTATCATGATGTCACTTTTTTCTCGGAGAGAATTGACATGATTCGCGCACATCTTGTTTGCATCGCATTCTCACTGATTTTGTTGGGTGCCGCTTGCTCGACAATGTCCGGTGAGCCAACACCTGCATCTGTGCCAGAGCCAATGCCAATACCGACTACTGCGCCAACAGCGACCCCTATGTACACGCCGGTTTTTGAATCGGCCGAATGCCAGTTTTCCACACCATCAGACAGCGAAGTTGAATGTGGCTACCTTATTGTTCCTGAAGATCGCAGCAATCCAGAGCGAATGATTCGTTTGCATGTTGCGATTTTGTCCAGTCAGAGCAGTGATGCCGAACCTGATCCGGTCGTCTATCTTGAAGGTGGGCCGGGTGGAAGCGCGCTAGCCAATTTCGAATGGCTAATCCGCACGTTTAGCGGTCTTCTCGAAAATCGCGATCTGATTCTCTTTGATCAACGTGGCGTCGGTTACTCCGAACCCTCACTTGATTGCCCGGAGATAGTCGAAGCGTCGTTGGCTAATCTTGAAAGCAATCTCAATGATGATGAATGGCTGCGGATTGATAGCGACGCCCGTCAGGTATGTCATAACCGATTGATCGCTGAAGGTATCGACCTGTCAGCTTACAATAGCGCTGCCAGTGCGGCCGATTTGGACGATCTGCGACGAGCGCTTGGCTATGATGTGTGGAATCTGCTAGGCATTTCTTACGGTACACGGCTGGCATTGACTGCCATGCGGGATTTTGGCGAAACCGGCACGATACGCAGCGTCATCCTCGACTCGGTCTTCCCGCCCCAGATAAATGGCATCAGCGATGGAATTGTTGGTATCGATTCTGCGTTTGATCTGCTGTTTGAGCGATGTGAAAACAACGAGTCGTGCAACGCGGCGTATCCGGATTTGGAGACCCGTTTCTACAAACTTGTCGATGATCTCAATGAGGAACCGATGACTGTTCCAATCGCCAATCGCATCAATCTAAAATCGTATCGTGCGCCGTTCACTGGCGATGATCTGATCTCAGCTGTCATGGGTATGATGTACAGTCACAGCTTGATCATCAATATTCCTAAGATGCTGACTCAAATCGAGCAGGGATATAGTTCAATTCTGGTCAACTTTCTCGCGGATTCCACTGTCGTAAACGCATCCGTGAGTGAGGGAATGGCGACATCTGTGACATGTGTAGAAGAAATTCCTTTCTTGAAGCAGGTTGATTTGGACGCAGTAAATGAAAACTTGCCCGTGCAGCTTGTCATTGTTGCAGAAAAAGCAATGACGCTTGAATTAGCCAGTTGCGCTGTTTGGGATGTCGATTCGGCCGAATCCATCGAAGACGAGCCTGTCGTAAGTGACGTACATACACTGATTTTAGCCGGTGACTATGATCCTGTTACCCCGCCGGCCTATGCACAAGCAGCAGCAGAGACATTGGAAAACGCCTATACCTTCATTTTTGAAGGTATTGGACATGGTGTTACCATTTCAACGCGCTGCGGCGCTGAGATGGCGAAAGCATTTGTCGATACACCGGACACCGCACCAGACGCCGATTGTATGGACCGGCTCATCTTCGGGTTTGTAACCCAGTAGCCGGTCGGCCGATTGTCCGCCATGTTACCATTCATATAATCGACATATCGCTCAAGATTGCCACGCGTCCCCTGACCTGCATTTCTTCGTGTGGAACAGCGCGCATCTGTTCACCCTATTTCGCCTCCGGGACACGCACGAGATGACCGCGCCCGGAGCCGAAAGCCTCCGCATTTGGCAGGAACCACATGACTGACAGCCAGTCACGGGATGTACTCAAGCCGGGGTCAGACAATGACACCTGCACCAAAGAGTTTGATAACGCGATTAGTGTATGGTTGCGCTCCATAGTTTGTGAGATAAGATTTGGAAAGGGATGACGGCATCGGTTCTCAAGTTAGGGCGTCCGGGCATCGATGTAACTAGGACACAGAGGGGCCAGGAGTTGGGCGCACAAGGAATAAATGAGATGGCGTCACAAAGCGAACAAGAAACACTTCCCAGGCGATCCGGTCATCTGCAAACACTCCTCAGTCAGTTGATCGACGAAACTGGCGACACGGAGGATGAGCGTCTGCAGAAGCGGATCACGGCTGGAATCGCTGCAATTACAAGTATCGCCGGCCTCATCTGGGGCGGTATGTATTGGGTTCTCAACGGTCCGCAAGCTGCTATCCTCGCGCCATTGTCCTATTCCATTTTGACCCTTGTCAACGGCTTGTTGTTTCGCTTTGTCCTGAAACGCTACAAGATATTTCGCTTTAACCAACTCGTGCTGCTTCTGTTGGTTCCCTTTGTCCTCATGCTGTCCCTCGGTGGCTACATCACCGGCAGCGCAGTCATTCTCTGGGCATTGATGACGCCACTGGGCGCATTGCTGATAATGGCTCCGAGAGCCGCAATCTTCTGGTTTGTTGGTTATCTCGTGCTTCTCGTCATCAGCGCGCTGGTGCAACCACGCCTTTCACCCCCCGTTACGCTTTCCACTCCGGTGGTCACGGCGCTGTTTGTCGTGAATATCGGCACGGTTTCCGCCGTTGCTTACATTCTGCTGCAAACTTTTGTGCGGCAGCGCAGCCAGGCGATCCATCTGTTGCGACAGGAGCGCAAAATTTCAGAGCAGGCGCAACGCGCGGCTGAGACCGCCAATGAGGCCAAAAGCACATTTCTCGCCAACATGAGTCATGAAATCCGCACGCCGATGAATGCGGTTATCGGCATGACGAGCCTGCTACTGGATACCGATCTGAACAAGGAGCAGCAAGAGTTTACGGAGATCATCCGTTCCAGCAGCGATACACTCCTGGCGATCATTAACGACATCCTCGACTTCTCTAAAATCGAGGCTGATAAGCTCGAATTAGAAGAGCGGGCATTTGAATTGCGCGATTGCCTGGAGAGCAGCCTCGATTTAATGGCCGCCAAGGCTGGTGAAAAAGGGCTGGATTTGGCCTACGAGATTGTACCCGGTACGCCTGAAATGTTGATTGGCGACGTTACGCGTCTGCGTCAAATCCTGGTCAATTTGCTCGGTAATGCGATCAAGTTTACCGATCGCGGCGAAGTGGTGTTGTCGGTGTACAGTCATCCGCTGGCTGACGGGGAGGATGCAGAGAATCGATCTGTCAGGCAGCGCCACGAGTTGCATTTTGCTGTGCGCGATACGGGTATTGGGATTTCGGCCGATAAAATTGATCGTCTCTTCCAATCATTTAGCCAACTGGATGCGTCAACGACACGCCGGTATGGGGGCACCGGATTGGGCCTTGCCATCAGCAAGCGCCTGGCCGAAATGATGGGTGGAACGATGTGGGTCGAGAGCGCCGGCATTCCAGGGCAGGGCTCAACCTTTCATTTCACCATTCAGGCTGCTGCCACGCCCGCCTTGCCCCAGCCCGAGCGCGAAGAAGCACAATCGATGTTGTTGGACAAAACGATTTTGATCGTCGATGACAATGCGACCAATCGGCGCATCCTGTCCCTGCAGGCAGAGTCTTGGGGTATGCAGCCCGCGGCAACCGAAAAACCGGAAGAGGCACTGGCGTGGATGGCTCAGGGACGCACCTTTGATCTGGGCGTACTCGACATGCAGATGCCGGATATGGATGGGCTTATGCTGGCCGAAGGCATCCGACAGACATACTCCGAGGATGACTTGCCGCTCATTCTGTTGACTTCCATGGGGAATCCGGTGGCTGACAGTACGATGAAGAGGCTTGGGTTGAAGGCCTCAGTGATGAAACCAATTAAATCGTCTCAGCTTTTCAACGTATTTGTTGACGTACTCACGGGCCGGCAAGTCGCACACAGATCCGACGCCAGAGATGCTCTGACGCCACAGCAGGATGCATCGCAGTTTGACACATCGATCGGCGCACAGTGGCCACTGCATATCCTTTTGGCTGAAGATCATCCGACGAATCAAATGCTGGCCCTGCGCATTTTGGAGCGATTAGGCTATCGGGCAGATGTTGCCGCCAATGGGGTTGAAGTGCTCGAGGCATTAGCGCGTCAGCATTACGATGTTATCTTGATGGATATGCAGATGCCGGAAATGGATGGGCTTGAAGCGACCCGGTACATCAGGGCGCAAAAGGATCAACATGCCCAGGCAGACATTCACATCATTGCCATGACGGCCAATGCGATGCAGGGAGATCGCGAGGCGTGTTTCGCAGCAGGAATGAATGATTATGTCAGTAAACCGGTTCGCATCGATGCGCTGGTGAACGCGCTGCAACGCGTTGTGATTCCAGACGATGCCGACCATGCCCGGCATCACGATCCGGTACAGACAGCGGCGCACGAAGAGGCCTTGCTCGACGCTGCGGTGTTGGCGAATCTGTATGATGTAACAGGCCAGGATGACGATTTTATGGTGCAATTACTCGACAGCTTCCTTTCGACGAGCGTGGAGCTCATGGAGCGGCTGGCACATGGGGTTGAATCAGGAGATTCGGCCGAAATCCGGCTCGCTGCCCACACGCTCAAATCAGGCAGCGCCGATGTGGGTGCTACCGCCTTCTCACACATCTGCGCCGAACTGGAGGCGTTGGCGAAAAACGATCACCTAACAGCCGCGTCGTCATCCGTTAGTCACCTGCAGCAATTGTATCCAGCGGTCGCAGAAGCTGTGCAGCAACTGCGTGCTAACGTAGCCGCTCACGGCTTCAAAGTGAATTGAAATACCCATGGACATGAATAGTGATGCAAACAATACGAGCGTGGGTCATATCCTTGTTGTCGATGACTACGCTCTGAACCGTCTGAAGCTGGCACGCATTTTGGAACAGCAAGGGCACACAACTACAATAGCCGGCAACGGTATCGAAGCGCTGGCATTGATGCGTACGACGGCTTTCGACGTCGTGCTGTTGGACATTGTCATGCCGGAAATGGACGGCTACCAGGTGCTCGAGCAAATGAACGCCAATTCTGGCTTGCGCGACATTCCGGTGATCGTCATCTCGGCCGTTGACGATATCGATAGTGTGGTGCGCTGTATTGAGATGGGTGCGGTCGACTACCTGCCCAAACCGTACAATCCCACAGTTCTCAATGCTCGTGTGCAGACCAGTCTGCAGCGCAAGAAATTGCGCGACCTGGAACGGTCGTATTTGCAGCAGGAGATCATGCTGCGTCAAAGCGAGAAGCTGGCGACATTGGGTAAGCTCAGTGCAGGGATGGCACATGAGCTGAACAATCCAGTAGCAGCTGTTCTGCGCGGTGCGCAGCATTTGTCTGAGGCAAGCGAGCGTCAGCTAGCGGCACACTTCAAGCTGGATCGGGCGGGTCTCAGTGAACACCAAATCGCGCTGCTCGAATCTCTAGACCGGGAAATACGCGATGAGGCGACGAAGCCGGGCGAACTCAATGCGCTGATTAGACTCGATAAGGAAAGTGAAATTGAAGCGTGGTTGGAGCAGGCAGCAATTGACAACGGGTGGGATCTGGCCCCCAGTCTGGTCAATATGTCTTTTGACACAGATCGTCTCAACATGTTGGCCGAGTGCTTCGACGGCAACCAGTTAGAATTCGTTCTCAACTGGGCAATTGGGCGCTACACGTTGGCGAGTGTGCTGCGCGAAATTGCCGAAGGATCAGGGCGTGTCGCGGAAATCGTCAGAGCGCTCAAGACGTTTACCTATCTCGATCAGGCCCCGATTCAAAATGTCGATATTCACGAGGGACTAGACAACACGCTCATCATGTTGCGCAACAAGCTGAAACAGGGGGTGAGTGTTCATCGAGCGTATTCGGCCGATTTGCCCCTCATCGAAGCGCGTGGCACCGAACTCAATCAAGTGTGGACTAACATCATCGACAACGCCGTCGACGCCATGAACGGTCACGGCGAACTGTATCTGCGCACGCGTTGGGAGGCCCCATGGGTGGTTGTTGAAATTGAAGATAACGGCCCAGGCATCCCTGAATCGATTCAGGGCCGACTGTTTGACCCATTCTACACAACAAAGGCACCGGGTGAAGGCACCGGCCTTGGCCTGAATATCAGTCACAACATAATTGTACAAAAGCACGGTGGATCGATTACCGTCGATTCCCAACCCGACTCCACCTGCTTCCAAATAAAGCTTCCGCTTGCGAACAGTCGAACCGAAGAGTGACAATCAATCTGGGTAGCAGTTCACGCCGCGTTTCACGATTTGGTAATCGCAAAGCGTTGGCAATCATAAAGCAGCAAGCGATTCACCAATTCACGTATCGACACCTAAAAAAGCATGTACAGGAGTAAAAACAACATGGTGAAACCAGTCATCATGACAGTGGACGACGAACCGCAGGTACTAAATGCCATTTACCGCGATTTGCGCCCTTATTACGGTGAACGCTATCGAATTGTGAAAGCAGGTAGCGGCGCGGAAGCGCTTGAAATCGTCGGCGAACTAAAGCGGCGCAATACACCGATTGCACTTTTTCTGATTGACCAGCGCATGCCTAATATGGAAGGCACACAATTCCTTGCCCAGGCAGCCACACTCTTTCCCGATACCCGCAAGGTATTACTGACCGCCTATGCCGATACCGAAGCCGCCATCGCCAGCATCAATCAAATCGGTCTTGACTACTACTTAATGAAACCCTGGAATCCACCGGAGCAGAATCTCTATCCCATCCTCGATGATTTGCTCGGCGACTGGTGGGCGAATGTTGAGTTGCCATTTGACGGTATCCGCGTTGCCGGTACCCTTTGGTCGGCTAGCTCGCACGACACCAAGGATTTTCTGGCTCGCAACCATATTCCTTACCAATGGCTCGACATAGAACAAGATAGCAATGCCCTGGCATTGGTCGAGTCGGTCAGCGGCGACACACACAAACTGCCTGTCGTTTTCTTTCCTGACGGCACGGTCATGTTGCAGCCGGATCACCGTCATTTGGCGGAAAAGGTTGGATTGCAGACACAGGCTACCGAGGATTTTTATGATTTGATCATCATTGGTGCGGGGCCTGCCGGTCTGGGCGCAGCAGTCTACGGCGCATCGGAAGGATTGCGCACGCTGCTGATCGACCGCGAGGCGACGGGCGGTCAGGCCGGCACGAGTTCACGTATCGAGAATTATCTGGGCTTCCCCAAGGGTTTGAGTGGCGCCGATCTGGCGCGCAGGGCAACCGCACAGGCAAAGCGATTGGGTGCTGAGATATTAACGCCTCAGGAAGCTGTGGCGCTGCGTCTTGATGGATCGTACAAAATCGTCGTCCTGGGTGATGGGGCCGAACTGCGCTGTCGCGCGGTGATCCTGGCGATGGGCGTCAGTGTGAAACGCCTGAACGTCCCGGGTGCGGACAGGCTCAGCGGTGCGGGTGTTTACTATGGTGCCGCCTTAACAGAGGCATCCCACTATCGCAACCAGCCCGTTTTCGTCGTTGGCGGTGCGAATTCCGCTGGGCAAGGTGCGATGTTCTTTTCGCGTTATGCCAGCAACGTCACGATGCTGGTTCGGAGCAGTTCTCTGCAGAAGGGCATGTCTCAATACCTGATTGACCAGATTGAGGATACGGATAATATCGAGGTATTGGCGGGTACAGTTGTTGCTGAGCTGCACGGTGACGAGCGATTGGAAGCCATCACGCTGCAGACTAGCAAGACGGACGAGGCGCGCACTCTCCCTGCAGCAGCGTGTTTCATCTTCATTGGCGCTATCCCGTATACGGAAATGGTCGGCGATGTTGTTGAGCGCAACCGTGCCGGCTTTATCCTGACCGGGCCTGATCTCAAGCAAGACGGCAAGTACCCTGCAAGTTGGCCGCTCAAACGAGATCCATTTTTGCTGGAAACAAACGTGCCGGGTGTTTTTGCTGCTGGAGACGTGCGCCATATGGCAGTGAGGCGCGTGGCATCAGCCGTCGGTCAGGGCGCTAACGTGGTCAGCATGGTGCATCAATATTTGAAGACCGTGTAGGTGGAGGATTTGGTCAAGGGTTGAAAACATCGTGGCTTCTTCCAGTAGTGAAACCGCCAGTTGCACGTGTTGACGCGCCAGGTATAACCACGCTAACGTTTGCAAATGTCTTCTACCGATCTATTGTTCTTTGTCGCTATATTCGGCCGAATGTTTTTCAGTCAACTTCTGCCCAATTGCGTAACCAACCGGCAAACCAGCCCCAATGAACACCGGCAGGAAGATAAACAGACCGGTCGCCATCCAGACGGCAAAACCAATCAAGCCGCCTCCTGCCATGCCCAAAGCCGTGCCCAACCCCATATACCTGGATTCCATTTCTTGTTTTGCGTTCATTGCATACACTCCATATCCATCAACCTACCAGAATGACAGGAATGATGATCAGTAAATCATAACCTGCGTGGAACAACACCGATCCCCAAATGCTGTCTGTTTTAAGCATTACAAACGCGTTTAACACGCCGACACCAAAAACGATCAGCGGGAAAACGAACATCTCGACGGGGGAAATGTAGGTTGCCCCAATGTGGGCAACACCAAAGATAAGGCTCGTAGCCGTTATGGCGGCAAACGCACTGGTGAGTGGTGCAAGTTTGTTGAGAAAGATGCCTCTAAACCAGAGTTCCTCCATGATCGCATTGGCAAAGACGAAGATCAGAATGAACGGTAGCGCTGCGCCAATCGTAGCCAGTGGCACGCCACCTGCCGTTAACCCGCTTGTTCCGGGATTATCTGCCTGCAAAACCGCGATCACCGCAAAGAGCAGTGCGCAAACAGCGAAACTGATCAAGCCAAATGTCAGCCAGGCTTTGACCCGCCCTCGCCGCAGAAAGATTGAACCGAGATCATCACCTGCCAACAGCGTGAGGATGATGATTGTAGCCACTACCGGAATACACTGGGCAAGTTTGTCGACTGCAAGATCCTGTGCAACTGTCATTTCGGCCGAAATCAACGGCAACAACCAGTTTCCCAAGAGCCAGTTGACCAGATTTGCCGCAGCGCCTACAAACAGCGCATAAGCCAACGGCCAGTACAACTTCAATGTGGCATGGCGTCGCAGCGCCAGCGCTGTAACGAGGAAAACGAGTGCCAAGCCAGTCTTATAGACTGTGCTCGTATTGGTGGGAAACAGCTTGTTCCAGTTGTTGCCCAGGAGAAACAGCGCACCACCACCAAGCATAAACAAACCGATGACCCATATGCGTGTCGATTGTGATTTGACTACCAGGTTGTGTGTTGTCACATCGCACCTCCATGCATGGCGGCAAAGAGCGTTTCGGCCGAACATCCTTTCAGCAAAAACGCCTCTGCACCTGCTGCCAGCGCACGCTCTTCGTACTCTCTATACAAGGACAGTGCAATCACCCGAATGCGTGGAAACAATCGGTTGATCTCGCGTATCGCCGTCTCGCCGTCCATCACGGGCATGCGCATATCCATCAAAACGACATCAGGATGGATAGTAGCAGCGAGAGCAACCGATTCCTGACCGTCGGTTGCCTCACCAACTACTTCCAAATCAGGGCACATCGCCAGAATTGCCCGCAGCCCACTGCGTGAACGGGATCGGTCATCGGCAATAAGTACACGCAAGACACGGCCCATGATCAACCCCACAATCAGCGCTGCCGGTGAACCGGCGTTATTGGAGCGGTGCCTGCCATCTGTTCCTCGACAACTGGTCGAGAACGTATCCCTGCAAAAACGCGCTTCAGACTATTTGTGGCGTTTAGGTACAAGTAGTGGAGAATCGTTTTTTCGGCCGAAGTAACTTCGCGAATCAGGCGACGATGCTCTACAGCCCGCAGATTCTCATTGTGGTATTCCTGCTTGACATAGACATCTTTGTAAGTAAACATCATACACCTCTTGTGACAACCCAGCGCTGTCAACAATGACAGCCGGTGAATCATCTTTTCCAGTTGACTACAGCTTACAAAAATGAGCACAATTTGTCGTCAGGAATATGTGGAACTAGATTGTGCAGACAGACCGTTTTCAAGGCGGTCTTTGTCAATGATTTGTGGGGAGTACTACAACATATGTGTAGTCGAAAAAATCAGTAACCCAAAGCGTAGCCGCCGAAATCGCGTGGAGCGACCCCATGGGTATCACCCGTGTTCGGGTCAACGGCAATTCCTATCCACCAGCCTCGCAGCATGACCAATTCTTCGAAAGAGGTCTCTTCGGGTAACAGCGTCACTGGCTGGCCTTTGCGGCGTACCTCATTGATTATTTCCGCGTCAAACTCTCCGGTAATGACGCGATCTATAAATGCAAACCCCGAGCCATCAACCGACACGTCAGGCGATAGAAACGCAGGCAAACCAATCACCTCTGCCGGTAGCAGGTCAGCATCGAGCATGGTCAACAGGCGTGGAAGACCCTCCAGGTGCACCTGTCCAATTGTTGCAGCAGCATGTGAAGGAACACCGTCACGCAAAATAATCACGGGATTTGTCGGATCAGGCAAGCGATTTCCGGCACCGGCAACTGCCATCATTTCTTGTTGATGCGCAGCTGAATCAGGTATCACAACGCCGTCGATGGCAATCCCTGTTTCGCCCCAGAACAATGCGTTAATAGAATGCACGACAGATGCGATGTTGCCTTCGCGATCAACGGCGACAATGGCAGAACTGTGTGTGTCAGCAGAGGGCGCTGTAGTGAACGGGAAGTGATCCTGCCGGATTTGCTGCCAAAGGAATCGAGCTGTGTCCCGACTCGCACGGGAGTCAAAAGAAAGATCGGCGTCCGGAAACATGGCGTCCAGTTGCTCAGGCGTGAATGTGCTGAGATAAGATGAACGGACGATCTGTTTCAACCAGAAAAGGGATTCGGCCGAATCCGTATAAGGATCTGCTGGCATTAAACCAGCTTCTTGCCACAGATTAATCCCCTCAACCATGTTGACACCGCCAAACGCGGGCAAACCGGGTGCATAAATCGTGTAATCTCCATACTCTGCTGCTACTGGTTCAGACCAGATGACGGCATAATCTTGCATATCTTGCATCGTCAGCGTGCCACCGTGTTCTTGCACGGCCCTGACTAATTTCTCCGCCCATGGGCCTGTATACATATATGTGCTGCCATTAGCTGCAACGGCGCGTAAAGTGGCTGCAAGCTCTGGCTGATGGAACAAATCTCCAGCTGCAAACAGATCGCCATTCTCGTCCGTAAACAGACTTTCAGTTTCTGGTAAGCGTCGCAGGATAGGCTCATATTGTCGCATCAGATCGGCATGGTAAGGATCGAGTTCAAAACCTTCCTCGGCAAAAAATATGGCCGGTTCAAAAAGTACATCAAACGGCAATCGGCCGAAACGTTCGTGTGCCGCTTCTACACCTGCCATGAAACCCGGAACCAAAACCGTGCGTCCATCGGGTATGCCATCCCCAATCGAAGGAATCGAGTACGGATCATGCTCTCCCTGCGGCACGTTGTAGGCAGCATTCATGCTATAAACGCGGTTGGTCTCTTCCTCGTAATAGACCATGGTCATGATGCCGGCATAGGTAACGAAATTACCTGGTTGCAGTGCAACCTGCGCCAGAGCCGTCGTCATGGCCGCATCGGCCGCACTGCCCCCTTGCTGTAATGCGTCGAGTCCGGCACGCACAGCAGGTGCACCGCTCATTCCAATCACCATACCGTCTGAACCAGACGCACTGACTGTCTCACCAAAGGTGAAGTAGTTAAGTTCCGCGTATTTTGCCTGATCCTCATCGGTCCAATTTGATGGTGACAAGCTCTCAGGCGCGACAGACTCCGGGGTTTGCGCTCTGGCACACCCTGCTACCAACAGCATCAATAGCAAAGTCATTAACCTGGCTCGTGTTTTCACAGCGCCTCCAAACATCAGTTGGTCAGTTAGGTCATTTACTCGTCCAAAGAGGCAAATCCTTCACGCAGCGCATACAGTGCTACCTGCGTGCGGCTGGCGAGATGCAGTTTGCCCATGATGTGACTGACATGCGTGCGCACGGTCGCTTCACTGATCACCAGTTGCGCCGCAATTTCATCGTTGGTCAACCCCTGCGCGACGAGACGCAGCACGTCCAACTCGCGCGGCGTCAACGGGTCAGGCGTCGGCGGCTCAGCTGCAGGGCGCGATAGTTCCTGCAACACTTTGCGCGCAATGACCGGATGCAGTGCCGACTCGCCGCGATGCACCTGCCGGATGGCGTTGACCAATTCGTCCGGTTTGGAATCCTTGAGCTGGTAGCCCAGTGCACCGGCTTTGATTGCCGGGAAAATCTTGTCCTCGCCGGCAAACGTTGTCAGGACGAGGATGCGCGTTTCAGGTCGTTGGGCTTTGATCTGTGTGATGGCCTCAATGCCGTCCAGTTCCGGCATGACGAGATCCATCAACACGACATCCGGCTGCAATAACAGTACCCGGTCGACCGCTTCCCGGCCATTCTCAGCTTCACCGATCACGTCCATGTCGGGTTCCAGTTCAAGCATGGCACGCATGCCGGTGCGGATGATGGCGTGATCATCGGCTACAAAAACACGGATCACTTGGGTCATAATGGTACCTCTACGCAAATATGAGTGCCTTGCTGCACACTGGAATCGATTGTGAATTGACCGCCCATCTCTACTGCGCGCTGCGCCATGCCGATTAACCCAGCGCCACCGCCCTCTGCAGCGAGTGCTGGATCAAAGCCGATACCATCATCGCGAATTTCCAGCACGACGCGGCGCGGATCGAGTCGCAAGAGAACGTCGATATGGGCGGCGCGCGCGTGTTTGAGTGTGTTATTGAGCGCTTCCTGGCCAATGCGATACAAACCCTGCTCAATCGGTTTGGGCAGGCGCTGTTCAACGGGAAAATCGGCCGAAGCAACCACCTTGAACGTCGTCTGCAAACCGGCACGCCCTTCAACCGATTGCAAACGCGCTTGTAACGCCGCAGCGAGCCCCTCTTCCGCTAATAGTGGCGGGCGCAATTCGTGAATCAGCAGCCGCATTTCAGCGAGTGCTTCCTGCGCCGTATCCTGCAATTCTTCGAGGTGGTCGGCGGCACGATCCGGGTGCCCCTGCGCCAATTGGCCGGACGCTGCCTGTGAATAAAGGGTGACGCCATACAATGCCTGCGTCACCGAGTCGTGCAGTTCGCGGGCGATGCGTTGCCGCTCTTCCAGAATCGCACCCGCCTGTGCCTGCTCATACAGGCGGGCGTTTTCAATGGCGATGCCGGCTTGCAACGCCAATGTTTGCAAGACGGTGACATCTGATTTATCAAATGCGTTGAGCCGGTCGCTTTGCGCATCGAGCACACCGAGCACCGCGCCTTTGGCCTTGATCGGCACGGTCAACTCCGAGCGGGTGGATGAACCTTGCATGGCGACGTAGCGCGATTCGCGCAACACATCCGGAATCAGCAGCGGCTGGCCGCTATCGGCGACATAGCTGCCGATCCCTTCTGCACCGAGCTTGAATCGTGCCGGGCTGAACTCAAAATCAGGATCATCCCACAACGGGCCGGCGCCTACCTTGTAAACGAACTCATCACCGTCAATCAGTCCAATGCCGACGTGATAGAAGCCAAATGATTGTTGCACCAGGCGCACAATTTGCACGAGTAGGTCATCGATGTCGAGGATCGATGTGATGTGCTGTCCTACTTCGGTAATGACGCGGAATTGTTCGGCGCGGCGCTGTTCGGCCGAAAACAGCGTCGCCTGCTCAACCGCTACACCCACCTGCCCACCAATGGCTGACAGCAGGCTGCGATCGCGTTCGTCGAATTCACGTTGTTGCCGGGTCATGACAAACAATGCGCCAATCGGCGTGTTGCGCGCCAGCAACGGTGCCACCGCCAGCGCTTGAAAACCGCTTTCAACGACATAGTGACGCGTCAGCCGCTGGTCTTGCGTCAAATCGGTGACCACGAGCGGCTGCCCCGATTGAACGGCGCGACCGGAAAATCCCTCACCGACCAGCAGGTCATCAATCTCTGTCACCAGCGGCATTGCCAATCCGTGATGGGCTTTCAGCGACAGGCGCGACGGATCTTGAACCGACCCTTTGTTGTGCAGCAGGTAGATGCCACCCCCGTCACAGCGCATCACTTCGACCGTTTTGGCCAGTGCCGAGTCGAGCGTTTCCTGCAAGTCGAGTGATTGGCTGACAACAGCCGCGATGGCGTTCAATCCGGCTAAATCGCTCGTGCGTTCCGCTACCTCAGTTTCCAGTTGGCGGCTACGCTGTTCGATGGTGCGTACACGCAGGCCGTAGACCGTGACAGCGGTAGCGGCGATGGTTAACAAGAACAATACTTGTGCCCACGTGCGTTCCCACAACGGTGGCACGACAGTGACGGTCAACGCGGCATCGTTTTCACTCCACACGCCGTCGCCGTTGCTGCCTTTGATGTACAAGGTGTACGTGCCGCCGGGGAGGTTGGTGTATCGGCCGAAACGACGCGTCCCATTTTCATTCCACTGATCGTCAAATCCTTCCAGCATGTATGCGTATTGGTTGGCATCCGGCTGGACGTAGCTGAGTGCGGCGAATTCAAACTCGAAGAAGTTCTGCGGCCACGTCAGGGTTAGTTGTGCGGGCGCTGTCAAGGCAGCCACATCCCCGCCCTGGGTCACGTGGGTCAAGACGACAGGCGGCGGCGTGGGGTTACCTGTAACCTGTCGTGGATCAAATGCGGTCAGTCCGTCAATGCCGCCGAAGAGGAGATCGCCATTGTTTGCCTGTAGCGCAGCGTGCAAGTTGAACTCGTTGCTCTGCAAGCCGTCACCGGCGTCATAGTTTTCGAAACTGTTTGTCGCCGGATCAAAGTGGGACAATCCGCGATTGGTGCTGATCCAGTAGCCGCCGGTCCCATCTTCGAGCATGGCGTAGACGACGTCGTTCGGTAAGCCATCGGCCGAACTGAAATGGGTAAATGTCTCTGTAGCGACATCAAAATGGTTCAAGCCGCCGCCGTAGGTGCCGATCCACAAACTTCCGTCTTCAGCTTCTTCGATGTAAATGACGGCTTGATGACTTAGCGCATCAGGGTTGTCGTTCTCAGGTGCGTAATGGGTGAATCGGCCGGTGGCGCGGTCGAGTTTATCCAGGCCGCTGTTAAAGGTGCCGACCCACAGATTTTCGGCCGAATCCTCATACAGCTCAATCACTGTGTGGCTGCTCAAGCTGGTTGGATCGGATGCGTCGGGCATGAAATGGGTGAACTGCCTGCTATCAGGATCAAAGCGATCGAGACCGGCCTCTGTCCCGAACCAGAAGATGCCGTCGCTGTCCTCCAAAATCGCCCAAACGTGATTGTGGCCCAACGAGTTTGCGTCGGTTGGATCGTGGACAAAACGGGTAAACACACCGTTTGCCGGATCGAAGCGGCTCAACCCTTCAACCGTGCCAATCCACACCGCCTTCTGGCTGTCGAGGTAGACATCCCAGACGTGATCGCTGACAAGCGAGGCCGGATCGTCAGGATCGTGCGTGTATTGAGTGGTCTCGCCCGTATTCAGGTCGATGCGGAACAAACCGTCGTCCAGCGTTCCCGCCCACAGCGTGCCCGGTGGGTTTTCAACCATGCCGGTGACGCCGGGGCCGTCGAGCAGCAGCCGGAATTGTTGCGCAAAGGGCGACGCTTTGGCGAGACCGCCGCCGTACGTTCCCACCCACAAAATGCCTTCCCGATCTTCAAACAGTGAGCGCACGTAGGGCGTGCCGATAGACGTGTCGTCGTCGGGATCGTATTCATACCGTGTAAAATGTCCCGTGTCCGGATCGAAGCGATTGAGCCCGGTGGTCGTGCCAATCCAGATGGTGCCTGACTGATCTGATTTGATGACGCGGATTTCACCGGCTGTCAAGGTGTTTGGATTGTCGGGATCGTGCTCAAATTGGTCGATGATTGCCAGTGAGGTTGAACTGGGGGTAGCGACGGTCACATTTTCGGCCGAACCAATCCACAAGTGACCCTCCTGATCCACATACAGGGCATGGATGTTGCCCGGCAATGCGCGTTCCGGGGAGCCGTCTCTGTATAGTCCCTGTTCCGCACCGATCCATATCGTGCCGTGAACGTCCTGGGCGATAGCCTGCACGTCCAATGTTCCCCCGTTCTCGGGTAGCAGGACGCGCTCAACCAGACCGGTTGCCCTGTCCAGGCGTGCATACCCGCCGCCGTGCATGCCGACCCACAAGCTACCAGACCGATCTTCGAATAATGCCAGCACATCGGCGTTGTGTAGCGCACCATCAGCACCTATGTGGATGAAAGTATTGGTCTGTGCATCGTAGCGATCGAGGCCGGCGTTCGTGCCGATCCACAACTGGCCGTCACTGTCGACTAGGAGTGCCTGGACAAAGCCGTCGGCAATGCTGTTCGGATCGCCCGGTATCGGCCGAAACACCTCAAACGCATACCCGTCATAGCGATTGAGTCCGTCTTCCGTGGCAATCCAGAGAAATCCCCGGGTGTCTTGCACGATGTCGTAGACACCGCTCTGCGAGAGTCCTGCTTCCAGATTCAGGCGTTCGAATGACAAATTAATCGGTCGCGACGGCAAAGCGATCGCACTTGAAGGGGTAGACGTTGGCGTTACGGTGGGTTCACTGCGGTGTGGCGCACATGTACACAACGTCACAACGGCCAGACATAGTAATGCAAGATGCCGAAGACGCCAGGGGGCAATATGCAATTCGGCCGAAATACGCTGTGCTCCCATAGCAGCGTTCACTGAACGCACTGAACAGGTGCGCTTGCCCCAATCATTGACAATCCGCCTTGCGTTTGGAAGTGACGTTCGTCAGACATAAACCAGATAAAGATCACAACAGGCACAGTTCTCCCTGCACTCTGATACCCGTATAGGAGTGAGAATGACCCGTCAGTACACTTTGGCTAGCGTTTCATGCGATAAAACCAAATCACTGTCACTGCCCTGATACATGGCAGGCCAGTCACATCGCCCGCGCTGCACCAGCCAGCAGTTGACCGGATAGAGTAGCAGCGCACCGGCCACGCCTGCCAACGGCAAAGTCGCCCAATAAAACGGACTCATTGGTCCCAGGCTGCGCAAGTATCGATCAGTCACCAAAACCAGAACGGTCAGCACACCGATGACAACAGGCAACGTGGATGCCAACTCGATGAAGAACGTGTGGCGTAACGCTTGCCAATACGTCTTCTGTCGTGCCCAGGCCGCCAGCGGACCTCTGAGCAGCAGCCATCCCGTCAGGAACATAGCCGGTATGGCAAACAGAGCTGCCCCATCGCTATCCGGGAAGTAGACTACCACAATGGCCAAGACCACAAGCAGTGCAGCCACCTGTCCGGTAACGCTATACAATGTGGGGCCAAACGCTCGCAGCCAGGCTGGCATTGGTTCGCCGTTTTTGCGCTGATAGCGATAGTCGGAAACCCGATACGCTATCCAGCTCAAAATGCCAAACAGCAGTGTGGCGAATAGCCATGCCAGCTTGATCGGCAGCGCAACCCCCAGTGAACGTCGCAAGTCAATCAGCAAAACGACAAACGCCAGTAGCGTCAGCAGCAGCCAGGCTGTAAAGAATCGGCCGATAGTCAACACGTGATCAGGCCGTAGTGAGACGGGCTGTGGATCAGCCACCGGCCCATTGCCACCGTATGCGACCGGATCGATGCGTGACGCTGCATATTCAGGAAACGCCTGTTGATGAACGGTATACAGCATCTCGGCGCGGTCAAATCGGCCGACGCTGGCAAACAGCTTACGATACGACCACAATTCGTGCTCCAGTAGGTCGCGAACCGCCGGATCTGGCACCTGGCGTAGTTGCTGCACGATGCTTGTAGCGGGTGCTTCCCAATTGATCGTTGGCACGGCACTATCTGCGTGGCGTGGCAAGACGAAATGTTTGTAGAACGCCAACGCGGGTGTTGAATAGAGAACATCGCCCTCTCCCAGCGGAAACGGACGCGTCAGATTGTAGTTGTTGGCCAACAGAATAAAGGTCAACTGCTGATCGGGCACCTTCAACAGCAGCGCAGAGACGGACGGATCCCAGCCGCCGCTGTGATATACGAGCCGGTCATCGCGGTAGGTTTGTGTGTACCAGCCCAAGCTGTAGATCAATTCATCACCATCATTTGAGCGCGCCGGCGTGAACATTTGCTCACGCGTCGCCGGTGTGACGAGCACGCCTTGATCGAGCGCAATGTCAAATTTGGCAATATCGACGACGGTGGACAGCAGACCGGCCGCAGGGCTGAAGTGCATAGGGTAGGAGCCAGACACATTGTCATAGTCAGCGTCAAATTGGTATGGGCGCGCCAGATCGTGGTAGACAGACGGAGTTTGGCGCAGATCAGATGTCCAACCCATAACAGTCGGGAAGGCAGCGGGACTGCCGGGATACCAGTCTGGATTTGGGGCCGTGCGTTCCATGTTCAGCGGAACCAGCATGCGCTCTGCCAGTAGCGTGGCAAACGGTTGCCCGGTTGCTGCCTGGATGACCTGACCCAAGTCGGCGTAGTAGTTGCCGCTGTACTGATGCGTGGTACCCGGAACGCCTTCCGATGTGTGCGTGAGCAAATGCCACACAGTGATATCCGGATTATCGCGCCGGACGCCGTATTGCGCGACCGGATCGTTCAAGTTGACGACGCCTTCTTCTACGAGTTGCATCAACAACGTGGCGGCAATAGGTTTGGTGACGGAGGCGAGGTGGTAAGGTGTTTCGGCCGAAGCCGGAATACCCTCTTCGATGTCCGCATAGCCAAACCCTTCTGCCCACACTAACTCCTGCCCGGACACGATGGCGACCGACCAGCCGGGGATGTGCAGCGCTTGACGGATGGTCTCCAATTCGGCCGAAAACGCCGCTAGCGTTGCCTCGTCCACCGCCTGTGATTGAGCCGATGCGGGTGATGCACTGACCGCAATTCCCACTAGCAGTGCCATGAAGACGAATAAACCTTTGGTTCTCATTCTGCCGCTCCTTTTTAGACCCGGTCGTCTTCAGCGACACAGGCTACTACGGCGATTTTTCAGTGTACAGACGCTCAACAATCAGGACAAAGTCGACAAAGGTCGCCGGCACGGGCGTGACATTAGGAATGATCGTCACCAATTCGCCTTCCAGTTGATTGAGGAACTCTTCCAGTCTGTGCTGATCACGAGTCATTTTTATTTCAAAACGGTGTACACGATATTTCATCTCACTACCTCCAGTCAGTTGTGCGTCAGTGTGACGCAGGGGTTGTTGTATTCCCAAAACTCGGCTCGGTCGGCAACGACCATACCGAGCGATTCATAAAAAGCACGGGCCGCCGGTGTCCCGGAGCCGACAGTTGCCAATGTGGCTCCACGTTCGCGCAGCCGCCGCATACCTTCAGTCAGCAGGGCCCGACCCAAACCACGGCGTTGATAGTCGGGATGGGTGCCGACCGGTTCGAAAGCGCCGGTACGCGTCACATCATCAAACCAGATGGTGGTAAACGCAACTAACATGTCCTCTGGCGCTTCGACAACAAGGTCAAGCTCGCGGTGGTACAGCGGGGCACGTTGAATGTTCCGATACCAATCCCAGCCCTCGAAGGCGCTGTCCGGCTCGTCAGGATGGAATGCCCGCCACGAGAGCCAGCTGCGTGCCGGTAGCTCAGTCTCATCACGCAGGGCGCGGATACTGTAGCCAGCGGGCAGATCAACAGTGGGAAGGGGCTCCAAAAGGGAGCGCGCATGGCCATTTTCGTGGTAGGGTGTTTTACGGAAGTCGCGTGCGCTCAAAATGGTTTGTAGCTCCCTGTCGTCGTCAAAACAGCTGAGCAACAATCGGCAGGTGCCTGATGGTTGCGGCACGCTCAAGTGCTGCAGTGCAACGGACACCATCTCATGCAACAAAGCTGTGCTCCGGTGTTCGGCAGGCAGTTGCAGGTAGGCGTAGCCGGGCGCTTCACTGTTGAGGATGGCGACGAGGCCGAATTCGGCCGATTCCCACAGAAACACTTTTTCCGCCAATGGCCCATGTTCCAGATTGGCGGCGCCATGCCAACGCCAGTAGTCGAGCCGATACGTCTGCCAACTCCGCTCGCAGCGGCCATTACGCAAGAATAGATCGCGCAAGAAGATCCGCATCTGCCAAAAATCGTTTTCTGATCGGTAAGGTCTCATTATTGTTGCCATCAGGTATGGCCTTGATTGAATGCGGGACTGTTTGGCGATCCTATACCGTGCCCGACTTTGCGGTACGAATAAGCGGTAGCACCCAATTGGGCATAATAGGTTACCAACGTGACGAAGCCGAGCAGTTCATGCGTTAGAAAGGCGTAGCCGATCATACCTGTCAGGGCCACGTAGTAGAGCAACAGATAGGGTCCGAGCAGCCGCATCCGGCGGAAGTTGGTGTTAAGGATGTAATCCAGCACCAGTTCGATCACCAAAAAGGCAACCAACAAGGCAGGCAGAACCAATGTCCACCACGGCCGTTGCTTGATGGTGTTGTAGACTACGGCTGTGAATAAGGGTAAGGCCAGCATGATTTGCAGTCGGCCGATACGTCGCTCCAACTGCGGTTTGCCTTGCGTACGCACCAAGAAAATCGCAACCATTCCCAGGTTGATCACGTTGGCGATGACGACAACGATGATGTCGATGTACGGAGAGTCAGTTAGAAGCTGCATGACGATACTCTGAAAACTCACGAAGGCGTTCAGGCTGTGCGCCAGTGGCAGCGAGCGAGCGTGACAAAACACGCTTCCGGGGCAGTATCCGCTCCACTGCGGCGGGCGGCTTATGCTTTATCAATAGCATATATGAGTCAGGTTTGACTGTAATCAGTGGGGAGTGGAAACAATCTCAGCAGAAAGACCGTATTGGGAACGATCTTTGTCCACGAATTGCGTAAATAACATGCAGTTTTAAGCCAGTGAAAACGTCAGAATCAGTACACTGTAACGGAAGTTTTTAGAAGCCTAGCTTTTGCTATGAGTAGAGTTTGCACCAGACGAAAAAGCTAGGCTTCTTTTGTTACAGAGTAATCAGTCATCGAACTTCGCTCAAATCCGATGCATGTGGAAGGAACGTCGTGTGTGCAACACGAGAAACTGACAGGCAAAAGCCAATAGATTGCTGCTCGCACTGTTACCGGCGATAGTGAAATCTTTGAGCAGGCTACCAAAGCACGCTACGCTCAATAGGTCAAATACCGGCAATAATTATGGTTGCGGCTCGACGTAATCCCACAAGCCACACACGAAAATTAATCGCTCTTACTCTCAGGAAACGTTGCGATATTAGCCATCATTTGTTATGCTGAAACCAGCAGTGCGGCAAACTGCCAAAGACAAGGTCGGAATCCGACCATATCAATCATCAACCAAGAAAAGGAGTTTATGTTAGTTCAACAAGTAAAAACGACCAATCAACCAACCTCCCCTACCCTGCCCAGTGATGAGCGCTTCGAAACGCTCCTCAATGCACATGAGCCCGAATTGTTGCGTCGTGGCGAGATTGTGGAAGGCACAATCCTCGTGCTGGACGATAATCTGGTTATTCTCGATGTAGGTGCCAAAAGGGATGCCATTGTTCCGCCACAGGAGTTGGCAGAAGTGGATGATCACTTTCTCGATGAATTGGAGACTGGTGATGTCGTTCCGGTTTATGTTACGCACACACCTGTCAATAATCAGGAATTGTTGGTCTCGTTGGAAAAAGGACAAAGAGAACAGGACTGGCAACGTGCTGAGGAATGCTTCAATGACCAATCTTTGATGGAGTTGGAAGTTGTCGGACACAATAAAGGCGGCATTCTGGTGCAATTCGGCCGATTAGAAGGATTTGTACCCAATTCGCACATTCCGATGCTCAAAAACACACATGATCGTCGTGAATACACCCACAAAAAAGCCAAACTCGTCGGTTCTGTACTACCGGTCCAGATAATCGAACTGGATCGCAATCGCCAACGAATCATCATGTCGGCGGCCAAAGCATACGAAGAGCAGCAGAAAAAACAGTTGGAAACACTCGCAATTGGGCAGGTCATATCAGGACAGATTGTCAATCTGGTCAAATACGGCGCGTTCATCAACTTCGGCGTACTGACAGGGCTGCTGCACATTTCTGAAATAACCTGGCACCATATTGATCATCCTTCTGCCAAATTGACAGTCGACGACGAGATCGAAGTTATGGTGATAGATATTGATGTTGAGCGCAAACGCGTCAGTCTCAGCCGTAAGCAGCTTCTGCCAGATCCGTGGGAACAGTTTGCAGCAGAGTACACGGTCGGCGATCTGATTGACGGTGTCGTGACATCGATAACCGATTTCGGTGCATTTGTACGCTTTGATGCAGGGGTTGAGGGCTTGATTCACGTAAGCGAAATGCCCCTATATGTGTCTGGGAAACCCGGCGATCTTTTGCAACTGAACGAGCGCGTGCTCACTCGCATCGTCTCTATCCAGCCTGAGCAACAACGCATTGGTCTGAGCATGCGCCGCGTTGCTGCCGCCGAAGAGATTAAATGGCTGGCGGAACAGCGGCATAAATCGTTGCCACTCGCTGAATAATACTAAACCTCTAACAGGTTCAGTAAGTACAGAGTCGCAGCAAAATCATTTCTTTGTGTGGCTCTGTGCTTAAAAGAGGCGTGCGGTTTTAGGGCCTAAATATTCCGTTTCCCCTGTTGAACCAGACTCGATAGCTGTCGTCATAGGCAGCGGTGAAGATGTCAGCCAGCCCGTTGCCGTCGAAATCACCGACTGCTAAACCGTCCCGTTTGGAGTAACGCAAGCGTTGGTCCGCTTGCGATAGTACCGCTTGCCCATCGTTCCACCAGATGTGTGCTCGTGTAGCACTGCCAAGCAGGACATCCAGATCGCCATCCTGATCGAAGTCATTCAGGAATAGATGTGCCACGTGTTCGCTGCCTAACGACTGCGCGACCATCGCAAATTGGCCTTCCTGCCCGCCTTGGGCCCGACCTTGATTGAGCCACACATGTGCTCCTTGTACGCTACCGACTATCGCGTCCAGGTCACCATCGCCATCCAGATCGCCCAATGCTACAGCTGTGCTGTCGCTTGTACCCAGGCGCTGGCCGGAATCGGTAAAGTTGCCTGCTCCATCGTTGAGAATAATGCGATCGGCCGAATCTGTATGGCGTCCTGTATTGGGTGCCATGACAGCCGCAAACAGATCGAGATCCCCGTCACCGTCGAGATCGCCCAATTGTGCCGCCCGTACTGCCAGCCCGTCGAGCGCAGATAATCCGAACATTTGGCCTGGCCCATTTCCCTCACCCCATTTGTTGAGCCATACCCCTGAGACGTTAGGCGTATCATCATCATTTTTCAGTGTAAAGATGCGCCCGCAGCAACCGACAACGACGCCATCTACCCACCCGTCGCTGTCGAGATCGCCCACTATGAAAGTGCCGTACTGTCCATTTTCCTCTGGCCCACTGAGAGCAACACCTCTGTTAAAAACGCCCATTTGTCCTTCTTGGGCTCCGCCCTGGTTCATCTGTAGGCGCAGATGATGCCCCATAAAGACGGCCAAGTCGAAATCGCCATCCAGATCAAAATCACCGGCAGCTGAAGCCCAGCCGCCGGCCTCGCCTGCCGGTTGTTGTAATTGGCTGGCCGAGAATTGACCATTTCCCTGATTCCACCACAGAGTCGGTCCACCAAATGCGGTGAACTCCGATTCAGTGCGGACATTGTGCAGGAGGACATCGAGGTCGCCGTCGCCGTCGAAATCGGCCGAATCGGTCGTGTTGTGAAATGTACCCTGATTGTCCAGAGTCACGATCCAGGCGCTCAGCAGCAAAGGCGTCAGTATAATCAAGCCCATAATCCCACCCAGAACCCCTACGACAACCCAATTTCTATGTCGCCTGAATCCGGATGGTTTTTCCTGTGCATTACCGGCTTGTGCAGATTGTGCCTGATGTGTCATTGTTCACGCCTCCCTCTACCGAACAGCGCTATAGCCTCGAAGACGAAATTTGCAGTTGTCACGCCACCATAGAGCCAAAGACCCCAAAATTGAAGCGGAGGTATGCCTGAAGGTGTTTGCATCAAGATCATAAACCAGCTCAGAGTGGCAGCCAAGCCCCATATGACCACGTTCATCACGCGCAGCAGTATGTTATTATTTCCGCGCCAAATGAGGATTAGTGCACTAAGAACCGGCATGACCAGTATGAAGGGAATCAGGCTAGAAAGTAGAGCGCGACCTGTTTCAACCAATGAAAACTCACCAGCAATTGCGCCTCGGCCGAATCCGCTGACAAACGTTGCCACAAGCCACATACCTGAGTGCGGCATGCCGCAAAAATCACCTTCCAATCGGATATAAGGAGCAGAACAAGGATATTCTGCGGGCACATTCACGCGATCAAAGAGCCAGGGTCCCAGCAAAGCTACAAGCAGAAGCACCAGTGTTACTAGACGCCATTGCTGTATGTGATCATTTACTCGTGACATGTTGTTGCACTCCATGCTCGAATTTGTTACGGAACCAACTTGCCACCTGGTAGAGTGCGCGACGAGATGCCTGCGACTAGGCAACGGCAAGCTGTGCGGTACATAGACCATATTCAGCCGAGGGTAATCACATTGAGTCTATTCGGCAAGTCTCACTGGTGACAACATCGTGTCCTTTAACATCACCCGTAGCTTGCTTGGCGGTCGTAGGTCGATGTTCGTATCGTTTGCAGCACACTATGCTGCAATGTCAGGCACCTCGCTGCCTTGGGCGTCAACTCCGGTTTTGAGTTTGTATCCGTCGAAAAACGCTTTCGTTCACGCCGGATGCCATTGCGTTGCAACAGCTTTTTGCGGCATTGGTCTTGCAAGAAAAGATATGACATGTAGCACTTGTGATGATGTTAACGAGCCTGTATAGTGATTGTGCAACACAGAGAATCCTGGCTTGTCGGATAGACTTCTGTGTCCGGAGTGCCGTATGGTATGTTTCGGCCGATTCAAGGAGTAAAACCATGGGTATGACCCCTCTTGTCATCACAGGCGTAATTGACTGCACAGGTGATGCCTGTGTCACGGTGTATGAAGAACGACGCTTTCTTGGCGGTTATCTCGTCTTCTGCAAGTATTGCAGCCCACAAAGTCGTCCGCCGACGGCCAATGAGATCGATATCGCCGACGGAACGCTGCGCATCGAGAAAAGCCCGGAAGACGCATTACATCTCGTGCAGTACAGGGATGATTTCGACGTATCGGCCGAAGAAGTTGATGGCGGATGCCAGGTGCTCCGCTATCGGCACCAGTTTCGCGCCCACAATCCTGGCATGCACAGCGAGCACGAGGCAGTCATCCACATCGTCTTGCCACAGCATTTTCTGCCTGATCTGGCATCCATCGATCCATTGCCACAGTACGGATGGCGGTTTCGCGATCGGTTTATCGTCGGCTGGCTAAGCGGTTTCATGCAACTGGATTCGGTCGCACCGCAACCGATCATCGGTTGGCACAGTTTCACCTGCACACCGGTTGTCCCGGAGCAATTCAACCGGCAGGCTCATACACTGGCGACAGAACTCCGCGCTTTGGCTGCTGCCCAACAGATCCCATCCGGCACCCTGGTTGTGAATTCTACAGCCAGCTTGCTATCGGCCGAAAGCTACCGGCAGGTTCATGCTGCGCTGATCAATGCTTATGACTCCGGTAGCTTGGCGCACATGCTGCGAGCGCAGTTGGGCGTCCGGCTGGATGTCGTTGCAACCATCGGCGATAATTTCAGCGACATTGTCGATGATCTGATCCGGTGGGCGGAGCGTGAAGGTCGTATGGCAGACCTGATCCGGGGTGCATCTATGGACAACGAAACCAGCGCCCGTATCCAGGCGTTGCGTCGAGCGTATGAGGCGCAGCCGCACGCGTTTGGCGTATGAGCGCTGTCGTATCTACCTTGACCGCTGTCACAATGTTCGTATTTCCGCGTGGTAATGTTGTCTGTGGACCGTCGCCGCCTGTCCAGTAGTGAGTGCCGCAACTATGGGTTGCACGGCATCAGCCGGCTGGTAGCAGACCCAATTCTCTGGCGGCGGCAACTGCTTGTGTGCGGCTGTGCACATCGAGCTTGCCGTAGATGTTGCGGGTGTGTACCTTGACCGTATTGAGGGTGAGAAAGAGCTGTACCGCGATCTGTCTGTTGGTTAAACCGTCGGCGATGAGTTGTAGTACTTCCAGTTCACGTTCGCTAAGCGGCTCGATCAATGCGACATTCGCTGATTGCAATGATGGCTTTTCGGCCGAAAACGAGCTGTCCGTCGTACAAGTGGCCAACAAGTGGCGTACATAGTTGGGTGCGATCCCACTTTGTAATGCTTTGGAAAGCAACCGCGCCATTGGGCGGCCCTCGGCGGCGAAGATGCGAACGTATCCCTCCGGTTCAGCCAAAACGATGGCACGTTCCACGGCTGCGAGTGCTTGATGGATTTCGTCCTGCACCTCGAACACAAGCGCCTGTAGCACCAGAATCTCAATGACGCTGCCTTTTCTGCTTCCGGCTTCCGCCGCTCCCAAAAGACGCGCCAGCAATTCAGCCGCCTCGTTGATGGAGTCGTGACCATGTTGATAGCGGGCGACAAGCACTCTGGCCAGGGTTATATGTTCGAACTCTCGCAGATAGCTAAGTTCATCATCGACCGTTACGCCCTGTCTGCGCACACAGCGCAACGCTTCGCCTAGCTTGCCATGGGCCAACCAGGCCCGCGCGAGCATGGAATCCAGTGAACGAATATCTGGAATCGGGTGACGATAGAAGAAGCGTTCCGCGCTCACCAGAATGTCGATCACACCATCGAGGTCACCCCGTGCAAGCAACGCGCTTGAACGAGCGCCGATCCAGTGTCGATACCAGGGCGCAAACCAATACTGTTGGCCCAATGCTTCTCCCTTTTGTAAGTGTAGCGCGGCGGTTTCCGATTGCCCCTGTTGCAGATATAGTTCACACAGACCAAAATGCAGGACGGCCCGTTCCGGTATGCCTGGTTTGTCCGCCTCGGTTGCGATCTCGAGTAGCTGCATATAGGTGCTTCTTGCCTCGTTGAGACGACCCTGTGCCACCATGATGTCTGCCAGGTAGGACGTAAAGCTAATAACGAACAGCAGTCTGCCTTCTTGTTGCATACTGATCACTGCATTCGCGATAGCTTTTTGGGCCGCGTTCAGGTTTCCGCTTGACCAATAAGCGAACCCCGTTAACACTTCAGCGAGTCCGTGCTCAAAATGATCCTGCCTGCGCAAAAAACCGAGTGCCTTCTGCGTGTACCATATTGTCCCGTTCACATCACCGAGTGCCTGGGCAAGATAAGCTCGGGCATTCGCAACCGAGGCTGATAGCGCGCGGATATCCCCGTCAATCGACGATTCCGTTTCACTACCTTGCGCCTGCGCCCGTTTGCCGCTTGAACTTTCAGTTGGATCAATGGAATTTTGGGATGCTGCCAGCCATCTTTCAGCATCGCGTAAATGTGTCTCGGCCCCCTCTAGATCACCGGCATCCAGTGATGCCCATCCGCATCCCACACTGAGTACAGGCCTGGAGCGGACCAATTCGACTGGTATGGCCTTCACCCAGCGCAGCCAGGCAACGGCTTGATACTTTAGATTCATTGGCTCCCACGCCACTTCAGCAAGATCTGCAGCGCGCTCAAATTCGTGCGCATCGAGCGCGTGGCGAATGGCATCGGGTAGATGATTATTTTGCTCATACCATTTACTTGCACGCATATGGAGGTCTGGCATCATGCCCGGCGACGTCCGGTGGAGGATTTGCTTCAACAAGTCGGCAAAGAGATGATGATAACGGTACCAACCCCGTTCACCATCGAGCGGAATGATGAACAGGTTGGCACGCTCCAGCATTGCCAGGGTTTCCTGTCCGTTGGTTTGGTTTGTAACAGCATCACAGAGAGGGCCTGATAATTGTTTCAGTATGGCCGTTTGTAGCAAAAATGCCTGCACATTATCAGATTGCTGCTCGAGAACCTCTTCGATCAGATAGTCAAGCACAAACCGGTGGCTGCCTGTAAATGATCGGATGAAGTCGGCGCTATCATGGCTCCCTTGCATTGAGATTGCAGCCAGTTGTAAGCCGGTGATCCACCCTTCGGTACGCCTTTCTAGCGCGGCCACGTCAGCAGCGGCGAGATCCAGCCCCATCACGCGGTTGAGAAACTCAGCCGCTTCCGCTAGCGTAAAGCGCAAATCCGCTGCTCGTAGTTCGGTTAACTGCGCCCGGGCGCGAAAACGGGCCAACGGTAGCCCCGGATCCTCGCGTGTGGCGACCGCGACGTGTACCGTTGGTGGACTGTTCTCAATGAAGAATTCCAGTGCATCGTGAACCGGTTGTGCATCGATCAGATGATAGTCGTCGAGCACAAGAATGAGTGTGTCCGGCGCAGCGGCCAGCTCGTTGAGGAGGGAGGTGAGGATTGTGGGGACAGGCGGAAGTTGTGGGGATTGCAGCATAGCCAGCGCAGTTCGGCCGATTGTGGTGTTGTCGTCATACGCCTGGCGAATGGCCGTCACCAGATAGCGCATGAAACGCTTCAAATCGTTGTCACCTGCATCCAGAGAAAGCCAGGCAAGCCGCTTGCTGCCGGTTGCTTGGCGATTGGCCCTGCCCCACTCGTTCAACTGCAAATCGGCGATCCATTCACCGACGAGCGTTGTTTTGCCGAAGCCTGCAGGAGCGGAGACGAGGGTGAGTTGGTGACCCATCTGGAGTCCGGCATTGAGCTGTTGCACCAGTCGGGGGCGTAGAACAAGGGGCTGCCGTTTTGAAGGGACAAAAAACTTGGTCTGTAGCATAGGCTCAGGCATGTGCCCATTATAAGCAATAAGTCGGAACTGTGTCGATACTGTCGTCGTTTGTTGTGTGCACTCCTTGTCCATTGCCGTCTAGTGATCAGCGTGACTGTATGGACGTTACCTTTTGTATTATATGTAATACAAGTATTATTAGTAATAATAATAATACAATTTATACAAGTAAATAATGTAATACATAATGTGACATTTGTGGCCGCGCCGAGGCCCTTTTCAAGACGTTTCACTGCAATCGTCAAAATTGCGTTGCGCTGCGCTGAAGATCATTCAGTTCAACGGAGTCTATGAGTGGCACCAAAATTCGTTGTGGCGCAAATTTGGTGGTTTTTATTGCTTAGTTCATCGTGTTTGTTGTGTTTTGCTATCACCATTGTCCGATTGCTGGAATCTGGTGTGCATCGGCTGTTAAATGCATCGTGTTATTGGTAATATTTGTAATACAAATAATACTTGTATATACTTTGATACATTAGTTACTTGTGCTAAACTTGTTACAAGTAGAACAAACCAGATTATGGAGGCGACAATTGAACATTATCAGTATGGCGACCATGAAGGGTGGCGTAGGGAAGACGACATCTGCGCATGCAGTCGCGTCTGTGTTTGCTGAGCATGAACGAGTGCTCTTGGTCGATATCGATCCTCAGGCGACGTTGACAAAAGCGATTGGTGTTTCCCATCCGCATACGTTATACGATGTGCTGATGGGAACGGCCAGACCGCAATCTGCAGTTGCTCTGTTATCGGAAAGCCTGGCAATCATGCCGTCGCAGATTGAAATGGCGGAAGCGGAGATCGCTATTAGTGGGCGCATCGGTCGTGAGCGTCTCCTGAGCCGCATTCTGGCCCCTCTTGCCAGCGAATTTGACGTCGCCATTATTGACACACCCCCGTCTTTGGGCTTGCTAACGGTAAATGCGTTGGTAGCATCGCGCGGTGTCGTCGTGCCGACGCAGCCCCAGGCTGCCGATCTTTACGGTCTACGTGAGTTTCTACTGACGACAATTGTACAGGTTCAAGAGTTTCTCAATCCGATACTCGAAGTGATCGGTGTACTTGTCACCCAGTACATGAAACGCGTCAACCATCATCGCGAAGCGCTGGTCATCATGGAGCAGGCTGAATTGCCGCTCCTTGACGCAGTTATCCCGCGCACGGTCAAGGTCGCGGAAGCACTTGGGGTTGGGGAGAGTATTGTCACGTATCAGCCGAGCCACCCGGCTTCAGCTGCGTATGTCGCAGTTGCAGAGGAGATCAACCAATGGCGAAGAAATCTACGATAAGCACGAATCTATTTCAGCCAACCGTTCCCGTGGAACCGGCACAAAATCAAATCGAAAGGCAGACCTGGCCTATGCGCGAGGAGCAGCCAAAACATCATACATCGACGCGCATACCGCTGAATGTATATCAATATTTCGAAGAACTTGCTGTGGAACATGGCTACAGTGTTCACAGTTTGCGCATTTATGCGATGACGTGGTTTGTTCGGGAGCACAAGGCAGGGCGCATTCGGTTGGAGCGTGACCGCAGCGTGACGAGTAAACGTGTGTTGTCCATGCCGGAAATCGAATAGCTCTTGAATCGGGTGCTTCACTGGTGGCTGATGTATTCAACACGACGGAAATCATATCGGCCGATTTTCCTTCAGTGCAAGCATACAAAATCGCCATGACCATCACCAACATTGCCGCAACGCAGTAGGGTATGTAGTGTACAGATGTTTAGCTGCCTCAATCCACCAATTATTGCCGAATCGGGCTGTCCTGCACTGGCCCGATGTGCCCGATGTTAATTCGACGTATCCACCCGTCAATAGATATTATTTTGGGGCCGGGGGTTGCGTGATACAACCCCGTCTGTTGCATGTATAAATGGGGGGGTTGTATGATACAACTCCCCCCTCAACAAACGAGTAAACTATGACCAATAGCCCAGAAATCGTGGTACTTGAGCAAAAAAGCGTTTTCTTCTTGAATGATGAACTCATCGCCGTACGCGCTGATGACAAGCAAGTCTATGTTTCCCTGCGCCACCTCTGTCAGGCACTTGGGCTAAATCGACAGGGTCAAATGCAGCGAATTCGCCGACACGTTGTTTTGTCAGAAGGATACAAAAATGCCGAGGTAGAAATACCCAATGCCGGACATCCGCAGCAGGCGGGAATGTTGCGCGTTGACCTTGTTCCCATGTGGTTATCTGGCGTAGATGTGCGCCGGGTGAAGGAAGACATTAAAGATAAGCTGGTTCAATATCAGAAGGAATCGGCTAAGGTATTGTGGGAGGCATTTCAGGAAGGGCGACTAACGGCCGATCCTACTTTTGACGAATTGCTGCGCACTGATTCTGAAGCAGTCCAGGCTTACAAAATGCTGCAAGCATTAGTTAAACTGGCCCGCAACCAGATACTTCTCGAAGCGCAGCTGGAAACACATGCCAGTCAGTTGGCTGATCATGAGATACGTTTGGAACAAGTTGAATCTACATTGGGCGATCCGGGGCGCCATGTTACACCTGACCAGGCCAGCCAGATTTCCCAGGCAGTGAAAGCAATTGCTATTGCACTGGGCAAGCAGACGAGGAAGAATGAATTTGGCGCAGTATATGGTGAGATGTATCGTAAATTTGGCATTACGTCATACAAGTTGTTGCCAGCAGCAAAGTTTCAGACTGCAATGACATGGCTGGCGGATTGGTTTGAGGAAATAACCGGCAGCAAAAGTATACCTTTTTGATTTACTTGCATCAGAACCTGACGCGGCGATCATTTCGCGAAAGTACTCAAGCTCTGCAGATATAGAACCAGGTATCATACTGATCTATGATTGCGCTTCGCCACGCGCTCGCCCCAATTGCACGAAGCGTGCGGGGCGGTCAATGTAGCGGCATCTCGATGCTATAGCCATCCTTTCTGCGCGGCAATGGCAATGGCTGCCGCCCGTGAATCCACACCGAGCTTATTGTATACGCTGGTCAAATGTGCCTTCACCGTGCGCGGTGAAATACCGAAACGGACAGCTATCTCTTTGTTGCGTTCCCCGGTCGCGGCTGCCTGCAATACTTCCAATTCGCGTGGCGTCAGGTTGATTGAGTCTTGGGTCGGGCTTGCTTTGGTGGCAGGGGACGCTGCCTGCACTGCCAAAGCGCGCTGCACAACGTCCGGTTTAAAGAGAGATTCGCCCCGCGCTGCTGCCCGTATCGTATTCAATAGGGTCTCTCGATCCGTATCCTTCAACAAATAGCCGCGCGCCCCTAGCTTTAAGCCACGCAGCATCATCTCATCTTCGTTGTAAGTAGTGAGGATAATAACTGCCACTTGCGGATGCAGTTGTGCTAATTGTTCAATGGCGGTTAAGCCATCCATCACGGGCATCCGCAAATCCATAAGGACGACATGGGGTTTGTATTCGGCCGATAACTGTAACGCTTCCTCACCATTGGTTGCTTCGCCCACCAAATCAATGTCCTTGGCCGTGTTCAAGATAAGCCGTAAGCCCTGTCGTACGATAAAATGATCATCAGTAATCAAGACGCGAATGGAATCAGTCATCCTATATTCTCCAATGGCAGGCGTAGAAGGGCCGTCGTGCCATATTCCGGCGAACTTTTGATGGAAAAACGGCCACCGGTGAGCCGCGCCCGTTCTTTCAGGCCGATAAGTCCATAATGTCCGGGACGGGCGGCTGTGTCTACATCAAAACCCACCCCATTATCTACAACCTCAATCAACAAACTGTCATCATCTACCAAGCGCAGTTTCACCCAAATCTGCGTCGCTTCCGCATGTCGGGCCACATTAGTCAGCATTTCGGCCAGGGCTCGCCGTGCATGCTGGGAAGTGGCGGGTGGTAAGAGCAGCGAATCAGGCAGTTGGGCATCCAATTCAACCGAAATGTTATTGCTGGAGCCGAATTTTTGCGCCTGTTGGGTAACGGCCGCTATAAAATCAGCAGCAAACAACGCCTCGGCTCGTAAATTGTCAATCGCTTCGCGCGCTTTGCGCAATGCGTCCCGTGCTTGCGTGCTGGCCTCAGCCACAATCAGTTGCGATTCAGCGATCTCGCCTTCATTCAGGTAATGTTTGACGGCCTCCAACTGCAATACCAAACCGGCCACGCCTTGTGCCAGTGTATCATGGAGTTCTCGTGCCATGCGGTTCCGTTCTTCCAGCACGGCAATCTGCTCCTTGTCAGCCAGCAAAGTCTGTAAATCGACGGCCACCTGATTGAGGTTTTCTCCCAATTCCCCAATTTCATCTGCCTCATCATCTTCAATCTGACGTTCAAAATCGCCCTGGCTCCAGGCAGCCGAAACTGCTGACAAATGTGCCAGCCGTCCACTGAACTTGCGCGCCGTACGCCAGCCAAACAATGTCCCTAGCATCGCCGCTGCCAGGGAAAAAATAGTTAAGCCACCCACGATTACAACCGCCACTAACAGCAGCACGGTTGCCGGAGTCGGCGTGCGAATAATGGCCACTTCAACACCTAATAATTGCCCTTCCTCAGCCGCCAGCGCTTCGACGAAGACCAGGTAACGCGCATCAGGTGTGTCGTGCACGTAGGGTTGCTCAAAGCGGGAATCTCCGGCCAAAACAGCCGTGATCAATGGTGTTAGGCTATCATCGCCAGTCAGGACGGCGGGGTCAAAGTATCGGCCATCCGGCGGCACTGTTGCATATTGGGGAGTTGAAGCCAACAGGTTTTGTTGAGCGTCCAGCACAAAAACAGAAGCAAACTGCTCGATCTCGAACGGAGAACGAGAGGTCTCAAAAGGCTCAAGGCCCAGTATTTGCTCTAAATCAGCTTGCAGAGCTATTGCATTCACTGGCTGGCTGCGCAGATGAGCCAGTATTATCGGCCGAATGTCGTCAGTGAGAATTGGTGCGACGATTTCATTATATACCTCGATGTCTCGCCGCAGCGGATTGAATCCAAGCACACTCATCAGCAAAACCAACAGCATCGTTTCGACAATCAAAAACGATAAGGCGGCTACCCAGGTGTAACTCCAGGTGAGTTTCCATTGTAAGCGGCGCAAGCGAGCGCGTAAGCGGGTCATCATCTCATTATTGTATCGCTCCCACTCATCGCTGCCATTGCCCACTCGGGCAGTGCCCAAAAGGGCAAGCGGACAATGTTCACCCGGACGATGTGGCGGATGCCGGTTTCCCCTATCATGGTGACATCACCACATGACCAGAAATTGCAAGGAGTGAATCATGAACAAAGTACATCATCTTCTACAGGGAAAGCCGGGATCTTCACAAGAAGCAGGTCCAGGTGACGTTCGAGAGTCTCACAATCAGAATCATATAGGAGAAAATCCGATGAAAATGAAAACCCTTTTCCCGTTTCTGCTGTTGTCATTCGGCTTGACCTGGGGAATCGCTGCAATCCTGATTTTCTTCTACGATCAGGTGGTCGCCATCTTTGGCGAGATCAGCATGAGCAACCCGCTTTACATCCTGGCCGTGTATGCGCCCGGCATCGCCGGCGTGTTCCTGGTCTGGCGTCACTATGGACTCGAGGGTCTGGGCAGTTTCTTCAAGCGTTTGACGCTGTGGCGCGCCCCGGTGAAATGGTGGCTGTTCTTGATCCTGGGCATTCCCGCGGTTGTCTACACTGGTGCCGCTATCAAGGGCACCATCGGTGACCCGTTTTCCTTTACAACCTGGAGTGCGCTGTTGCCGGCGCTGGCGCTCGCTTTGTTCCTCGGCCCTATCGAAGAGTTTGGCTGGCGCGGAGTTGCCTTGCCGCTCCTGCAACGCCGATTCGCCCCGATTTGGGCCGGCCTGATTATTGGCATCACCATTGCCGCTTGGCACATCCCCGCGTTCTTGCTGAGCGGATCGCCTATGAGCAACTGGTCCTTTATCCCTTATTTCGGCGGAGTTGTCGCAGTCTACGTCATCCTGACGCTATTCTTCAACGTTTCCCGGGGCAGTCTGCTCATCGCCTATCTGTACCACTTCCAGTTGATGAATCCTATGTTCCCCGACGCCCAACCCTATGATAACATCATTTGGATGGCCGTTGCCGTCATCGTAGTCGTGCTGAACCGCCGGACGATGTTCCACAAAGGGGCAGGGATCACGGACGTTCTGATGCCTGAGGAAGAAGGAGTTCCTGCTGTAGCGCGACATCCGCAGGCCGCGGTTGAGATAAGTGAGGCTTGAAGCTCTGTCATGGCCACTGTGGTTGAGGTTTCGCGAGTAGCATCTTCCGCTAGTTCTCAATCATTTAACAAATAGAAAGGGCATGTATTGGCATATTCCTCGCGCCGGGGAGTATGCCAATGGCTGTTATGGGCACCTGAATAAGCTATTCTGCGTCCTGTCCGGCGCGTTGCTTCATGTGCACAGCTAAAAGTTAGAACAGCTCAAATAGAAATAGTGTAGCGGCTGTAGCCAAAACCATCTACCTGCTGTTTTGTCTACCCCAAGATAGCATCCTCCACCATCACTCTCTGCCCATCGGCCATACAATTTACGAACCCCCAACTTGCAGTAAATTGTGCTTATAGTGGCTGTCATACGAATTTGTGCTTCCATACTGAAACAATTCAGCAATGGGGTCAGCGTAGCCCGGTCTGCCATTGCTTGAATTGAGAGCGGGGCAACACAACAATACTATTGACAAACGCCGAGGGTTCGATTATTATAGTTGTAACTAGGCTATGCGCAGCTATGATCTGAGGTGATGGCATGTACCGAGCGAACTTTGTCGGTCGCAGTCGAGAGCTAGAAGTTCTAGACAATCTTTGGGATTCATCAAGAGCGACATTACTTATTCTATACGGTCGGCGTCGTGTCGGCAAGACCCGTTTGCTTACCCATTGGCTGCAACAGCAGCCGCATAGTGGTTTGTATTGGGTTGCCGAGCCTGCTTCGGCACTAACCCAACTGCGCTCATTCACACACGCCTTAATGGCTTATGTTGATCCTGAAGCCGAGATTCCTCCAGATTTCACTTACACGACGTGGGAGCAAGCTTTTCGGCAGTTGGCTTTTCATGCGCAAGAGCGCCGGATTGCTCTCTTCATCGATGAGGTGACCTACCTCATCGATGTCAATCCTGATCTTGTCGGTATTTTGCAAAAAGCATGGGATCGCTGGCTGAGCAACTCTAATTTGATGTTGGCGCTCTCCGGCTCGCAGATGGGACAAATCTATCGCCATCTGATTGACTATGAAGCACCGCTCTATGGACGTGCCACCGCTCAAATGATGCTACCGCCGCTGCCATATGGCGCCACAAAAGATTACTTTCCGGGTTATAGTCCGGCTGAGCGTGTTTCGATGTACGCCATGTGGGGCGGTGTGCCCGCATATTGGGAGCGTGTCAACCTGCAACGCGGCGTCATGGACAATTTGCGTCAGAATATTTTGCCGGCCTACGCCTGGATGATTGACGAGTCACGTATCCTGCTGCAAGATTTCATCACTGATTTGCACAACTATGTTGGCCTGATGCGTGCTGTCGCTGACGGGCATCAAGCACTGGGCGACATTGCCAAGCGCGCCGGTATGTCCAGCAGCAAGGCATCTTTTTATCTCAGCGTATTGCGCGATACGGGATTTGTGGAAAGACGCGTTCCCATTTCGCAGCGCGGAACAGATTCCCGACGTGGTCGCTACTTCTTGACCGATCCGTACTTGCGCTTCTTTTATCGTTTCTTATCGGCATATCAGTCGAAGCTGGCTCTAGGGCAGGTGCAGTCGGTGCTGGAACTCATTGAGCGCGAGCTTCCCAGTTTCATTGCCGCCAACACATGGCAAGAACTGTGTCGCGACTGGTTATTGATGAGTAGCGCCACTGGAGATCTCGGACTCCGTATTGATGAAGTCGGCAGTGAATGGACGCGAAGCACGACGATCGACGTTGTGGGAATAAACGATGTGGACAACACGCTCGTACTTGGTGACTGCTACTGGGAAGATGCGCAGGGGCCTACCGCCATAGAGGAACTGGTACAGAAAACGGCGACGCTGTTACCAAAAGACGACGAACCGTGGAATGTCTATTTTGTTCTGTTTTCTGCGCAGGGCTGGTCAGCCGATGCAGAGAAGCAGGCTCATCGGATTCTAGAGAACCGGGCCAGTCGTTCACGGCGCTGGCAGTCTCTTGGTATCCGGCTACTCGATCTAAAACAGGTTGACGACGATTTGGCTACTTGGTCGGTTTGATCGCTGTCGCTTGCTGTGCTGGGGATGTGGAGAGAAAGATCGACCGCTGCAGTTCAGACAACTGGAAGGCAGCATTCGGTGTTTGTAGTCCACAGGGACAGACACCATTAAGCAAAAAAGCCGGTGCGGGAACACCAGCTTTAATCGCTTCGGATATCTAAACTCAATTTGCGTCATCGGTACAGGTGCGGGAACACTAATACCGATTGTCCCCGATTTTAGGGAGGGGTGTTTTTTTGCCTCACGCCAATTGCGTTCAAGCAAAGGATAACATAGGTAGATCGCGATGTCAATGCATCAGCTCGGAAATCCGCTTTCGTCTGTCGCTATGGGTTGTACCCTGGGAAATCGGCCGATGAAATCAGGTTGCTGAGTAGTTGCAGTAACAGTCAGTGCCCTGAAAAGCAAAAAGGCTAGCCTGTCGCCAAACATCTAGCCTTTGCTGCTGTGTTCTAAACGCATACCGTCGCGCTACAGTCAGTGCGCTTACATCAACTGTAGCATCCCTGTTGAGGGAGGGGTTTTGTTTGCACCCCTGAGCCGCGTTTGACTAAGCATAGCAGAATTGTGCGCCGTAATCAATAGTGACCAAACATCGTCATCTGGACGTGAATCTTCAATTCCTGTCCAGATGAGGGTAGTTGTGTGCGATTTGCAGCGAAGCGCCTGGCATACAGGTGTCTTGTCAACTGCCTGAAACGCAAAAGGCCGGATGTCTGTACACATCCGGCCCAAATTGCGACAAAACTTTAGAGCCTGTTCGCGCCTGGCCAGTGTTGCGAGCACTGGCGCAGACGGCCCCGTATGGGGAGGGGATTTTGTGTCTCCAACAGGCTAGTATAACCATGAAAAGCATAGCACAGCCAGCCAAAGGTGTCAACACGCCACAGGCTGACGCAATTCAGCGCGATAGTTTGCCGGTAGCCGATCCGAGCGCCTCGTTACTGGCTGCCAACGAGCGTTTGCTTAGTCTGCGGGCTCAAGTGCGGCACCGGCAGAGTGCTGTAGGCCGGCACCTCGATACACCTCTGTCCAGGGCAAAAGACAGCAAGTTACCGGCGCATTTGGGCTGGGACAGCGCGCGGATGACGGCTATCTTGCGCAGGTCTTCTGGTGGTAATTTACAGGGTGCGATACGTTCTGAATCAAAAAAACTTCGCATAGTAATAAAACAATCTTTTCCACCACCTACCACTATAAAAGCATATCCGACATTGCTCAATGCCATACTCAAGAATGAACAGGTTGCTGTGGGCCGCGTGTGGCTTTTGTGTCGGTACCTGGATCGTGATGGACGCGGCTGGATTGCCATGGATGCGATACAGCGAGCATTTGTCAAGAAAGAAGCTCACCATAAAGGAAGAGTTAAGGGGCAATCTGATCCACTGTCTGTAGCACTCTTCGGCCGAAGACGGTTGCGACAGATCTTGGGCCAGGGAAAAAGCGTTTTCTGGGATCGGGATGACCAGGGGCGATTGTGGATCTTTGGCGCAGCACGCGTTGCTGCCAATCTCGGCATTGCGCGGTTACAAAATCGGGCTGTGATGTTACCGCTGGCAGGCCTGACAGGCTCAATCGGACAAGCACGGGCGTTGTTTTACGCTGCATTCCACGCCGGACGCCCAGCAGGTCAGCCAGTCTCCCGTGCTGCAATTGAGCAAGTGACAGGTGTGCCAGCTCGAACGCAAGCCCACTACGAACAACAGGCGGGCATCGGCCGCAAGCGTAACTTCACGATTGGAGCAGGGTGGGGGAGTGATTCGGCCGAAAATGACGCCTATGCGCACGGTAACGCCGTCTTTCACTTTGTCGACCATCGCGGCAGGCACGGCAAATGTGGCCAGCATTACGCTGCACGGCAATTACCCAATAGCTACACAACGAAACTGCAAACCTGCGCACGCGGCAGGCAGCGCAAAATAAACACCAGACTGGCAGACCTCGTGACAAGGGGCGCGGGGGAACGACCGGAGACGGATTTTGCGCGATTGTACTATCGTGACGGACAGGCAGCAGCACAGGCTCTTACGCGAACCAATATACTGAAGCGGCGTCTATTCTGGAAACGCCCTGAAGAAGCTGCGCAAGACTATGTAGTGTGGCATGAAGTATTGTAGGAGCATTTTTTTGTCGATGAGGTTGGAAATTGTTTGCAACCATTATAAGGGGTTGATTTAGAGTCGGGTGGTATGGTGGCTATGCGAAGCCGAGATTGAGGGTCAGCTTAGTCTAGAAACCGGCCGAATCAGCACAAACATGCGCACTGATTCGGCCGATGCTCAATCTAGTTTCGTTACCGCACAAGCCATTCGCGCCGCCGCCACATCAAGAGCAATGTGACACCCAGCAGCGCAGCCAACGCCGTCACCTGCCAGACCAAAGCCGCATCAGGTGCGTCAAAGCCGGCGGCTTGCACCGAAGCCAGCGTGACAGCGGTCGGGCCTTCGTAGACGATCTCCAGGTCGCTCAACGGCAGCGTCACCGTCACACTGTTGGCCTCCGCCATATTGACACGCAGCAATATGCCTCCCAACCGATCCTGGATGTAATAACCGTCTGCGTTGTTGGGCAATGCAGACGGGTCCCAGGCCAGGCTAATCGGATCAGCGCCGGTACCGGCATCAAACGCAACGATCCACGTACCGGGTGTGCCCTGGTAGTCAGCCAGCACATCTTCGGTGGTTGTCTGGAGCCGGGCATCGAATGCACCGCCGGGCGGTGGCGGCGGTGCCAACGTGTCACAGCCGGGATCGTAAGCCGGTGTGGTGCCGGGGGCGACGCCGATTTGCAGGCGCTGCAACCCACCGCCGGTATCGGTAACGGTGATCTCGGCCGACCAGTCAGGCGTACACACGCCGCCTTGCTCCGGCGCCATGCCGCCGCTGCGACTGACCGGTGCGGCCAGGGCAGCGGGCCATGATAGGGTACCATCGGCCGAAACCTTGACCCAATACCCCTGTCCCGGTTCCAGATCGGTTGCGACCACATACCCGCCGGTGTAGCCGTAGAACGGCGACTCAATCGTGATGCCTGCCGAGGCAGTGATGTCGCCCACGGCGACGCTGCTATCGTAGATGCCGATCATGTTCCAGCCGGCGCTGACAGCGATACTGTTGCTGACCGGCGCACTTTGGCCGCAGACAGAAACCGTCTCATCTGCATCGAACTTGAGCCAGTAGCTCTGCCCTAATTCCAGCACCGACACTTCGACATAGCCGTTCTGATAAGCGTACGCCGGGGACGTCGCATTGGGGAACAAGGTTGCGACAGTGGCATCCACCGGCAGTACCGGCAGCGACACCATATTCCATCCGGCTACCACAGCCACATCCGCGCATTCCGGCAAGGGTGTCAGCGTTACCTGTATCGTGTCGGTCAACAGCGTGCCGCCTGCCAGTTGGGCGACAGCTGCGAGCGTGTATGGTCCAGTCGCGGTCGGTGACCAGTCGGCCGACCAAGTATCCAAGTAAACGCCGCCTATGTCCAGCACCGCGATGAGCGCCGCGTTGGCCGTCACCGTCAATGTGTTCACCGGCTCTAGATAGCCGAAAACACCGCCCGTGATGGGAATCGTCGTTGTCAGTGGGAGCGTTTCAAAGCGCATCGGCGTGGCGATGGCGACATTGGCTGACTCACCGAAGATGGGATCTTGCGTGTCGCTACCGCAATGGCCGACCGCATCGCACGCCGCGACCGTGCCGGGCGGCGGGTTCAGCCCCTGGCTGGGGTCGTAGATGCGGCAGGTGCCGGTGATGCGGTAGACGGCGCCGTCCAGCGCCTGGCCGGGCAGATCGTACACGTCGTAGACGAGTTCGGTCGGATGGCACGGGTGGGTGACGGTGGCCGGGTCGAGCACGAAGTCGTCGATGGTGAAGGTGTATTGCGTCTGCGTCGCCGCGCCCAGGCCGATCGACACCGCCTCGAACTGGATGCGCGGCGCCACCATGTCGATGACGTCGTGCCACGGCGTGACGGGGTTGCCCACATTGCCGTTCAGGTCGCTGCTGCGCACGTGGATGAAGTAATATCCTTCCAGGTCGGTCGGCAGCGTGTACTCCCACATCGCCACGCCGCCGCCGGTGGTCACCGTGGCGCTGGTCCATGCTTCCGGATCAGGCAGGCCGCCGAGCGGTGCTTTTTCCAGCCACAGCTCGACCGCGCCGATGCCGACCGGCGTCGGATCAGCCAGCGCTTCGACCTCCTGCGCCGTCAGCGCCCGGTCATGGATGACCAACTCGTCGAAGAAACCGTCCGCGCCGTAGGCCAAATCACCGACTTGCAGCCCGGTGCCGGCGGCGACAGCGCCGCTGACCGCCAGCGCGGCGACTTCCACCCCGTTCTCGTAGAGCCGCATGGTGACGCCGTCGTAAGTGGCGGCGATATGCGTCCACTGGCCCTCGGGCACGGGGTTGGGCACGGTTATGGTCTGCGGCACGCCGTCGATGGTCAGGCTGAACTGCGCCCGGTCAGGTGCCAGTTGCACCACACCCTTGCCGTCGAGCGCCACGAGCGTCGCCGTGCCGAACGGCAGCGGGCTGTCCTGCATCCACCAGAAGGCGATGGACAGCGTTTGCAGCGCGTCGATCTCGGCCGTATCGGTGATCACGGTCAGGACATCGCCGGACGGCAAGTACAACCGCTTGCCGAAGGCGCCGTTGACGGACGACGGGCAGGTGGCGCACGTCAGATGTTGCCCATCGGTCAGCGCGCTGCCGTTGTAGAATGGCGGGCTGCTCTCCTCAAAGCTGAAGCGGGCCAGGGCGCCGCCCCACACGGGGAATTCGCTGGTGGTGCCGTAGAGGGTCACGCTTTGGGTGAGGTAGCCGCTGAGCCAGGTGTCGGGGTAGGTGGCGGCGTTGGTTCGGCCGAATCCTCCCACCCCGTTATTCCCGTCGCCGCGCGGCCGGACGTAGAGATCGCTGCTCGGCGGGCGTGCATCGAGCCGCACGGTGCCGACCACGGTCGGCGCCAGCGCGTTGCCGACGGCATCCGCCACCGCGACTCTCACCGAGTACGCGCCGGACGGCCGCTTGCCGCTCGTCACGTAATCAATCGACCAGGTCCCGCCGCTCACCACGGCCGTCTGCGCGGTGCTGCCCAGCAGTTCGCCGCTCTTGATGTGGATCAGCTCAACCGTCACCGTGTCAGTGGCGACGCCGCTGCCGGCGACAGCGCCGACCGGCGGATCGCTGATCGTGCCGCTCAGCGTGACCGCCCAGGCCAGCGTGCGGTTGGGCAGAGGCGTTGCCGACAGCCGCGTGTTGCTGTAACCCGACGCAGCCGTCGGAGGCTGGTCGTCCACGGTGAGCGTGATGACCGGGCCATACGCCACGTTGCCGACCCGGTCGTAGGCCCGCACCTGCACCGCGTGCTGCCCGGCGATCGCCGGCGCAAACGTCGGGCACCACGCCGCACCGCTGTTGAGCGGATTGAGGCGGCCGACTTCGGCCTGACACGGCGGGGCGTAGCGCCAGGTGAATACCGTCTCGCCGGGAGCCTGCACGCCGATCTCGACCAGAGCGACGCCGTTGTTGTCGGTCGCCGTGACGCCGAGCAGCGTCGGGGCGAGCGGACGGTAGCCCGGCTGCGAGAGCAGGCTGACGGTCGGCGGCGTCGTGTCGATAATGATGGCGGCGCGGTACGTGTCGCGGTACCAGCGCAATTCGCGCAGGTAGGTGCCGCGAATTTCATCGGCCGTCAGTGACCGCTGGTAAACGGCGAATTCGTCGATTTCGCCCAGCCACGGATTGGCGAGAACGCCCGCCAGCTCAGTCGCGCCGATGAAGAACGGGTCGTCGCTGTTGGCCTGGGCGGCGGTGGCGCTGGTCTCCGTTTCGACGAAGACGCCGTTGACGTAGAAGTGGGCGTCGAAGGCGCTGTCGAAGACGACGGCGACGTGCTGCCACTGGTCCGGCTTGATGCTGGACGTAGCGGCCAACAGGGTCGCGTCGTGTTTAGACAGGGCCAAATGACCGTCGTTCACACTCAGGCTGATGCCGTTGGCCGAAGCGGTCTGGCCGGAGGCGGCGATGGTGTGCTGGCCGATCACTGTTTCCGGCCGAATCCACGCCAGCAGCGTGAAATCGCTGGTGAGCGCGTTAACCGGCGCAGTGACCGGCAGTGTGATGCGGCCGGCGCCGTCGAAGAAGGCAGTGTTGCCGATTTGTCCGCGCGTGCCCGGTTTGGGATTGGGGGCCAGCTCGGTCGCGCCCATCGTCCAGTTCAGCGTGACCGCGTCGCCGCCGCTGGTAAAGGTTTGGGAATCGGCCGAAGGATTGGCCCCATCAACCGTCACGCTGCCCAGCACCACCGCCGCGCCGTCGCGGACGGCGCTGACGGTCAATGGCCTGCTGGTCGCAGACGGCGAGCGTGATGCTGAGGGCGGCGGTGGGCGCAAAGGCGTCCAGCGGACGCTGCGTGACCGGCTGCCCGCCCAGGGCGATGTCGATGTGCGTCGTGTTGGCGGCGGCGGCGGTGACGGTGGCGCTGCCCAGGGTGAGGTCGGCGCACGCGCGCAGCGTCGGCGTGCCCACGATCTCACCGGTGGTGTCGGCAAACGTCACGCTGTCGGCCGCTTCGTCGAATTCAAAGCGCAGCAGCGGCGCGGATTTGTCGACCAGAGTTTGTACGGCGCTCTGCGGCAGCGCGACATCGTAGATGCGCAGGTCGTCCAGATAGCCGTGCAGCGGATCGTAGCCGAGCTGCGGGATGTTGCCGCCAATCGCCAGGGCTTCGTAATAGGTGTTGTCGAAGGTGTTGGACGGGTGGTCGTTGACGCAGGTGTCCAGCGTGGCGGCGACGGCGCCGTTGACGTAGACGGTGGCGACGCCGCTGCTGCGGCTGACGGTGGCGGCCAGGTGGACCCACTCGTTTTCGGGCATGGAGAAGGTGGTGGATTCCAGCACCATGCCGGCTTCGTAGTTGACGCTGGCGTCGATGTCGCAGAAGCTGCGGACCTGAATGCGGTTGACATCCAGCTCCAGCGGCCCGGCGCTGGCGACCGTGCCGCGGTCGGCCTTGACCCAGCCGGCGATGGTCGCGCCGGCCGTCACATCGACGTCGGTGTCCCAATAGAGCAGATCGACGCCGTCGAAGAAGACGGCGCGATCGACCGGCCCGCGCAGCCCGGCGTCCGGGCAGCGGGCGGCGTTGCCGCCGGCGCAGGCGATGTCGTTGCCGATCAGGTTGTCGAACAGCGTGCTGCCCGGCACGTCGTCCAGCGGCAGGTAGAAGAGCAGGTCGCTGCTGTAGGTGTCGATGATGGGGTAAGGAATCGGCTGCGACAGTTGCAGCGCCGCCTCGACCTCTTCAGCAAAGAGGTGCACGCTTTCCGGCACGCTGGTGGCGACCCGGGCGGTGCTTTGGATATCGGCCGAACTCAGCGGCGCAACCGTGAACGGCACAAACGGCTGATCGACAGTGATGGGCGGATACGGTTTGTTCATCAGCACGTTGATGCCAGCCGCATCGACCGCCGCCGGAATGATGACCAGTTCGTCAACCAGCCCTTCGGCAAAGGTGACGCCGTACGACGTGCCGATCAGAACGTCGCCGCTGCCGGTATACGGCGCGGTCGGCGTATTCTGGGCCACCTGCACGCCGTCGCGGTAGAGGGTACGCAGGCCGGTGGCCGCGTCGAAGGTACACGCCCAATGGTGCGCATTCAGGTCGGTGAACGGCGCCGTATCGAGCGGATCGCCGTAGAAAGCGCAGGTGAAGTTGTTGTTGGCGCGGAAACCGATGTGGAATCCCTGACCGGGCAACTGCTGCCCTTGGGAGATGATCACGTCGTCCGTGCCCAGCGTCTCCCGGTCATACCAGAAGGCGACGGTGAACGACCGACCGGCGAGGTCGATGGGCGTGGCGCGCAGGAAGTCGTCACTGCCGTCCAGCGCCAGCAAGTCACCAAACAGGCCGCCGGGGGCCGGCAGCGGGCAACTGTCGAGCGTGTCACAGAAGGCGGTGCGCCCGTTGCTGACGCCGTCGCGCCAGCCGACCTGCGGCGCGGGCGCCGGCGTAAACGGCACGTCGTAGAGGTCGGTTGTGTCCGGGAAGGTTGTGGCGGACGCCTTGAATTCGTCGATCTGACCGTTGAAGAAACCGGTGCCGTTGCGGCGGCTGCCCAGGCGGCCGTCACCGACTTCGGTGGGGGTCATGAAGTTGACGGTCGGCACGTCATGGTCCTTGGACGTGCCGTTCACCGTCGTGGTGATTCGTACGCACGGATTGCCGTCGCAACTGCCGGCCGCTGTGTTAAACGTGATGTCTACCCATTGGCCGAGCGCCGTGCCGAAGTTGAACAGGCTGAGATAGCCAAAGACGCCGCTGACCGGGTAGGTCAGGAGACCGTCCGAGCCGAGCGCGATGACGGCCGGCACGATGGTGTAGGCGGTCGGGTCGGTGCTGAGTGAGTCGAGAATGTAGACGGTCTGCCCGGCGGCAGGCAGCGCTTCGACCTTGAGCTTGAAAGAAACGCTGACTTCCTGACCGGTGGCGCGCTGCGCCAGCGGCAGGTAATCGTCGATGCCGTCGAAGTCGACCGCCGGACCGACGTAGCCGTTGGCGACAGTGGCCGGGCACGTCGCGGCGCTGGCGCAGACGACGGGCGGGCCGGCCAGGTTGGCAAAGACGCTGGCGGGGGAATCGCCCGGCGCCACGTAGCCGTTGAACGTGTAGAGTGCGGTCGGCACGTAGACGCGGTTGTTGCTGCCGCCGTCCTTGAAGGTGTAGCGACCGGCGACAATTTCCAGAACGGGATCGGGCACGATGCCGCCGATGCGCCAGTGCTCTTTGTCGTAGACGACGAGTTCATCGAGGCTGCCGTCGAACAGATTGGTGCTGTTGCGCGCGCCGCCCAGTGTGCCGGGGCCGACCACGACGGGCGGCGTCGCTGATGCCAGATACCAGCTATCCAGGTCGCCGTCAACGTACAGCCGCGTTTGCAATGGCGTGGCGGCCCACAGGACATGGCGCCAGACGCCGGGGGTCAGGGCGGTGTCACTGCGCTGGGGCTGGGTCCACGGGTTGCTGGTGGTGCAACTGTCGCCGCTGGTGGAGGAGCAGCCGGTCAGGAGCGTCGTCGGCGTGTCGCCGGCCACGTCGAACCAGAGGTAGCCGGTTGAGTCGAGCCAGATGTCGAGGTCGCCGGTGACGGGCGTGCCGTCGGCGCTGGTGGACGGTGTCGACGATGTGGCGCACGGTACCGGCGGCGGGCAGTGCATCGGCCTTGATGCGGAACGCCAGCGTCAGACTGGTGTCTTCGTAGATGAACGGCGGAATGGTCAGCACGTCCTCTGCGCCGTCGAATGCCAACGCGAGCGCGTCAGCCGTCGGACAGGCAGTGTTGATGCAACTGACCTGGCTGCTTTCGCCCTTGTCGTTGGGGATGAAGGTGACGAAATCTTCGGCGGCAAAGTTGAGCACCATTTCCGGCTCGTCGATGAGCGGGTCGAGATAGCGGCTGGTGGCGACCAGATTGCCGTTGGCGGCGAGCAGGGCGTTGGTGTTGGTGACGGTCGCGCCGTAGGTGAGCGGCGCGCCGGGGGCGACGATGTGGTCGTCGAGGTCGTAGCGCCCGCTAACGAGGGTGGTGATGGATTCGGCCGATAACGCGCGGTCGAAGATCACCAGATCGTCGATGTCACCGCCGAAGAAGTTAGCGCCTTCAATGGGAGGGACGCCGGTTCGGCCGATAAACAACGCCGAACTGTTGGTCGTCGCCCCGCTCGTCGTGTCGGTGGCCGTGCCCTCCAGAGCACCGTCCAGGTAGAGAGACAGCGTCTCCCCCTGCTTGACGAAGGCGATGTGATGGAACGCGCCGTCGTTGATCGCCTGCGTCGACACAATGGCCGCCGGAAGGCCGAGGCCGTCGCTGCGACTGACGTAAAGCCGGCCGTGATTGCCTACGTTTTGATTGTAGTAGCGGATGGTGAACGGCCAGGCGCTCTCGCCCCCCTGGACCGGCCACTTCTCGACGATGACGTTGTTGGGGCTGAGCAGATCGCTCTGCAAGCTGTCCGGCCGCACCCAAACGGCCACCGTGAAATCGTCGTCGGTGTCAAAGTTGTAGGCGTCGGCGTCGCTGATCTGCACGGCTTCATCCACGCCGTTGAGGGTCAGCGCCGCGCCGAAGACGCCCGCGCCGCCGGCCTGGGGGCAGGCAGCGCTGCACGTGGCGTAGCGCACCGCGCCGGAGACGTTGGCGAAGGCGGTCGCGCCGACGCTCTCGTCGAACGGCAGCAGCAACCGGGGGGCGTTGCTCTCGCTGACGTAGAGGTTGTCGAAGGTGACTTGCGTGCGCAGGATGGAGGCATCGGTGGGCACGCGCGGGTGCTGGGCGAAGATGAATTCGTCGAGGTCGGAGAGGTTGTCGGCGTCGAAATCGGCCGAAAACGGATCGGACCACACGCGCATCGTGCGCACTGTCGGTGTCGTCTGGTAGGCGTAGAGCCAGCCGTGCACCTCGGTGTAATCATTCAGCCCGTCGCCGTCTGTGTCCGCCAGCAGCGGATTGGTGCGCAGCCACTGCTCCTCGGCGTCGCTCAGCCCGTCGCCGTCTGTATCCGCCAGCAGTGGATTGGTGCCGATGGACTGCTCGAAGTAGTCGGAGAGCGTGTCGCCGTCCACATCATACTGCGTGTCGTCGGGATCGGTGCCGCCCTGCGCCACGCTGAGCAGCCCGTCGCCGTCGTGGTCGGTTTGCAGCGGCAGCGTCAGCGTTTGCGTGATGCGGTCGGGGAAGCTCCACGCCATGTCGTGAAAAGCGGACAGCGTCGGCGGGAAGATGTCGAAGACGAGCGAATCCCCGACCGGCAGCGGCATCGAGTCGCGGAACTCGGTCAGGTCGCAGCGCAGCTCTTCGAAGAACGTGCCGAAGCCCAACCAGCACTGCTCGTAGAAGCTGACAAACGACTCAGTCAGGTAAGCGTTGGGGACGGCGTTGACGCCGCTGGCCGTAAAGGTGATCGGCGTGGTTGAGCGCACCGTCTCGCGCACGCGCAACTGCTTGTCGCCCGGCACCTGCCACTCATTTTCCATCTGCGACAGCGCCAGTTGATCCTCCCGCTCGATCGGGCCGGTATCGATGAAGTAACGGAAAGTGTTACGCCGCGCCAGTTCCTCCGTCAGGCGGTCGTTGTAGCGCAGCGTGTTGGTGACCGTCATGGAGAGGGCAAACGAATTGCCCACGCGGAACCCTGCGCCGGCGTCGGTCAGCGCCATGCCGGCGAGCGCGAAGTCGAGCCGGGCCTGATCGGACAGATTGGTAACGGAGGTTTCGACGACATAGAGCCACTGCGCCAGCCACTCAGTCAGGCGCGCCGTGAGCCCCTTGACGCCAAACAACTCCACCAGTGCGTCGACCAGATAGAACAGCAGGAGAAGCGGTGACAATCCGAGCGCATAGAGAATCAGTTCGATCAACACGATTGCCAGCGTGATGATGACGCTGGCGAGCGTGGCCGCCAGCGCAAAGTTGAACTCGATAGTGCCCGGCGTCAGTTTGCCGGTCATGACCAGCAGTGCCAGCATCGCGAAGCTGACAACGATACCCAGCGCAATGCTCGCCGGGCCGGAGCGAAAGCTCTTGGAAGCCGCCTTCAGCTTGCTCAGGCTACTGAACCAGCGCCCGCCGTCGAGCGCCAGCCGCGCAGCCTGAACCCAGTTTCCGAACGCAATCGTCAGCACGACGATGCTCAGAACGAGACCGACGTACTTGCCGACGTCTTGCACCACGCTGTTTCCCGACAGCAAGCCGCCGGCAGTCAGGGCGACAACGGCAGCGGCCGTGGCTAACATCGCGCCTTGCATCGCCAGGTTGTACATGCCGATTCTCTCACTGTTGCCCCAATTCTTTTTTAGCCCCACTGTGAGCTTGTTTGCCTCGGCATTAGCGCGGAAACGGTAAAAGAAGTAATTCCAACTACCATATTTGTATGACTTGGGTACATTGGTGATGACGTCCAGATTTCCCTTCCATTCGTAGGCAACCCAGGTAACACCTGTACCACTGCGCGACGGCAGTGAACTGCTGGTGATATTGAATTCAGGCAGTTCTGGTGTCGGGAAAGGCGCCCACAACAGTGTGCCGTCTGTCTGGACAAGTTGGGTCACGCCTTCTACGAGCGTGGCGTAGTAGATCTGCAGCCAGATCAGCTTGCCGTCCGCTTCCTCGACCGACAGGGGAACGGACGTATCGAGCGGCTGGAAGAAGGGAACGGTTTGGTAGGTCGCGACCAGACCGCTGAGGTAGGTCGAGAGGGGCATACTTTGCCAGCTTCCGTCCAGATACTGGTAGGGAGCCCAGTTGAGGCCGGTGACGACGTCCAACGAATGGGTGGCGGGGTCGAGATCGGCCGTAACCAGCGCGCCGTTGAGCACGATGCCGTCACCCAGCGCCGTGCTGCGCTGGGTGGTTTCCTGCATGAAGAGGATGGTGGGCTGGATCCCGGTGTGGGCGGCGAAGTCGGTGTTGAGAACGTTCGGCACGTCCACGGTGGCGACATAACCCTGGTAGCCGATGTGGGGGTAGGAGTTGGCCCCCACGACGGTGTAGATGGTGTCGGTGAACCAGCCGTTCATCTGCAGCACCACGTTGTCGATGCGTACGTCGCGCTGGCCGTCCGGCTGGCAGACCTCGGCGACGAACGGTTCGCAGTCGCGGCCACGCAGGAAGGTGTTGCCCAACTGCCAGCTCAACGCCCAGAGCTGATCGTCGGCAGTCAGGTCGGGATCGCTGGCGGGGTCTTCGTAAAGCAGCGCGACATCGTAGCCGTGCTGTTCGGCAACGGTCATGCCGGTGAGCGTCCAGTCATCGACGTAGCGGTGGACGACGGAGAGGTGGTCGGTGGTGGTGCAGGTGGTGGGGTCGCCGGGTGTGGTGCAGTCGTTGACCAGCATCTGCACCGACCATGCCAGCCGCGCCTGCTGGCGGCTGCCCCAATCGACAAAGCCGCCGCTGCCCTGCTCCGGCCAATAAAACAGGCGGGCGTAAAAGGCGGCGGGGCCGCCCTCCGTTTCGTTCTTCTGCAGGACGAGCGGGGCGTAGAGAAAAAGGTCGCCGGAGCCGTCGGGAGCGTCGGAGACGCTGATGCCGTGCGCTGCCAGCTCGGTCGTGTCGAGCCATTGGCCGACGGTCATGGTGCGGGTGCGCGTGATGGGCGCGCTGTCGAGCACGGGCAGGTTGGCGTAATGGCCGGTGGTGTATGGGATGGTGATTTCCAGAAGCGGCACGAGGCGGATGTCGCCGTTGGCGGCGTTGGCATCGGTGCTCTGGAGGTCAGCGTTGAGGGTATCGGCCCAGGTGGTCGAGGCGGTGCGCACGACCTGACCGAGCGTGTCGCCGGACGGCCAGTCGAGGACGGAGTTGTAGTAGGTGAGGTGGTCGGGGTTATTCGGCCGAATCTGCAAATCCACCAGCAACGGCTGGCCGACCGCCGCGTTGCTCACCGTCAACTCAAACGGTGCGGCATCGCCAAAAGTGACGGCCGACACATCAAACGGCGACAAATCGACGCTGTCGTGTACGCCGTCGTTGTCGTTGTCGCTGTCGAAGACGTCGGGCGTGCCGTCGCCGTCCGTATCGGGGCAGGCGGCGAGCGGATCAAAGAGAGGCGAAAGGCTTGACCACACCTCACATTCAACCATGTCAGACAGGCCGTCGCGGTTGCTGTCGGCTTCGGTCGGGTCGAGGTACCAGGTCAGGCCGTTGTAGCTGAAGCCGCTAATCTCCAGCGTGTCAGTGATCAGGTCGTCATCCGTGTCCCATTGATCGGGGAACGTGCCCAGCGCGTGAACCTCCAGCCCGTCGCCCAGGCCGTCGCCGTCGCTGTCGGTCGCGTCCAGGTCGGGACAGAGCAGCGGGTCGGCACACGATCCGTAGTAGGCTTCGTCGGCATCGCTCAGCCCGTCGCCGTCGGTGTCGGTGGCGGTGATGACGCCGGTGGACTGGATCGCAAAAGCCGCCGGTGCGCCGTCGATCGCCGCCTGGTCGCGGCCGGCAAGCAGCGGATTGCGCAGAGGTTGCCAGGTGGTGGCGGTCAACTGCTCCTGGGCGGCGCGGAAAGAGTCGGCTTCGGTACGGTCGGCTTCAAATTGGGCTTGACGGGCTGCTTGATTGGTTGAGAAGGCATGTACCTGGTAGGTGTCCAGCAGCGGTGGAACGACCATGGAGAAAACGAGGGCGATGGCCATGCCGGTGTAGAAGCGGCGATGCTGCCAGTATGGGATGGATAGAACAACGGCGGCAAGGACAACAAGCACCAACGCCGTTGATGCGGCTGTATCGGCGACGGCGGACGTTAGCAGGCGCGTACGCAGCCACAGCGCCGGATCACGGTGGAACGGGGTGGCGGCAGCGCTAATGCCGGTGAGGTCGAAGTCGGAAAGATCGGTCGTGATTTCGGCCGAACCCCGTTCCCCATTCGCCTGCTCACCCAGATCGAGCGATAGACTCAGGCGCACAGGCAGGCCGTAGTCGTCGATCCACATCTCACCGCTGCCGGTCGTCTGCGTCAGCACTGCCGAACGCTCCAATTCCATCTGCGGCAGCAAGTCGCCGGTCGTCTGCATCTGGCGCTGCGTCGCGACGCGTACGTGCTCGGCGAAGGCCGCTCCGTTGAAATCGAACGTGTAGCGCGTATAGTGGACGGTAGTATCTGTTCCCGGCAGTACGCGGTTCTCGGCGCCCGCCACGGCGACGTTCGTGACGCCGCTGAGAAAGGCCAATGGATCGCCGCCGGGCGCGGCCAGTCCCGTCATGTTCTCGACCTCGCGCCAGGCGCCGTCTTCGGCGCGTTGGTAGACACGGTTGCCGCGCAACTGGAGCGCGATGCCGGAGTCGGGATCAAAGGCGGCGTCGGGCCAAAGTGTGAGATCGACGGATTCGGCAGCACGGTCGAGCCGCCCCTGCAGGCCGATTTGGTCGGTTTGGGGGGTTCGGCCGATATTGCCCAGCGTTGCTGCCGGGTGGACCGTCTGCGTAATGCGCGACGTGTATGCAAAGCTGTTCGACTGATGAGTCAACGCCCAGGCACGCTCGACGACAGCGCGATCAGTCACCGGCGTGTCATCCTGGGCAGCGCTCGCCACCGACCGCAGTGCAGCACTCAACAAAGCCAATGTAAGCAATAATCCAACAAATAGGATGGGGTGATTCTTTTTCATATGATAGCGTCCTTTATTGTTACGCAAGCTATTGCTTCCAATACTCAATCTTGCCCGTCGCCGTTGCCTATAGCAGTGGCAGGCGGCGTATACATCAGTTGCTCCATCAAAAACAGGTATAGTTCACGCTCGGTGGCGAAGTGGCGTACGGTATTGTCGCGGGCATCCTGCAACATACCGCGCCACGGTGAGCGGCTGTCGTGGCGAGTTAAACGGATTAGATAGGCTCGATAATTATCTTCCATGCGCGCCACAGTATACATATCAAACGTCGAATGATCGTCGCACGACAGCGTATGATCGTCACAGGCAAACGGCACGACCCATGAGTAGTTCGTGGGGCATGTGTGAAAGCTAAACCCATTCGCAGGGAGTCAGGAAAAAACTATCAAGTCGATTGCATCTCACCGTCGCCGGGTAGATAATATCAAGCAGCACAAAAACAGTTTTCAAAAGCGAGATAACACGACGATTGTGCCCAGGCTATGCTTAGTCACTGATGCGGCGCTTCAAGTTATTCGGCACACTAGAAATCGACGACGACGGTTTGCCGTCCAGAGTAGTGCAGAGCGATCGGGGTTCGGCTCTTGTATGTTACCTGATCGTCACTGGGGAGGCACAACCACGCGAATTTCTGGCCGATCTACTCTGGGAATCGACCTCCAGCCAACAAGCTCTCAAACATCTGCGTCAATTAGTGTCACGCATCCGACCATGGGTGCCTGAACTGGTTGTCACGCGCAAGACGCTCGCTTTTCAGCCACACTCTGATACCGTTGTCGATTACTACGTGCTGCGCGATGCGCTCAGTCGTGGCACGATGGATGCTCTGGAGGAGGCGCTCATTGTCTACCGCGGTGAAATGCTTGCCAATTTCACTGTCACCGATGCGCCGCGCTTTACCGAATGGCTGCTCATCACACGTGAACAGTTGCGCATGCGTATGGAGGCGATCTTCCAGCGCGTCATCGCTGACCATGCCGCCCACGCCAACTGGCAGCGCGCTGTTGATTTCAGCCGCCGTTGGCTGGCGCTAGATGACCTCAACGAAGCGGCATATCGGCATCTGATAACGATGCTGGCTGCCGTTGGCGATTTTCGGGGGGCGACCCAGATGTACGAGCAGTGCCGCCTACGGCTGTGGCAGGAATTAGGCGTCGAACCGGAAGACGAGACGAGGGCGCTGTTGAAGCAGTTGCAGCAAGCGGTAGTTGCAACGTCTCCCGCTTTGCCTTCTCTCGCGGTATCAACATCGCTGCCAGCGTTGCCTGGCGGTGATTTAGCGGAGCCTGGTCCGCTGCCGCCGCAATCCAGAGTCATGTATCGGCGAAACAATACATTTGCGGGGCGTATAAATGAGCTGCTGCAACTGGCGTCCTGGCTGTTGCCCGACAGTGACGACAAGCCGGCTGTTCGTGCAGCTGTCGTTAAGGGTATAGGCGGGATCGGTAAGACACAATTGGCAGTTGAGTATTGCTTTCGCTATGGACGTTACTACAGTGGGGGCGTGTATTGGCTCAACTTCGGCGTGGTAAAGGATGTGCTGGGAGAGGTGGCGGCGACCGGCGACCAGCGTGGCCTGCGTCTTTTCCACTCTATGGACAAGTTGACATTAGCCGAGCAAGTTGGCCGCGTACAGCAAGTGTGGCAGGAACCGGTGCCACGCCTACTGATTTTTGACAGTTGCGAGGATGAGTCGCTGCTGATGGAATGGCTGCCGGTTACCGGCGGTTGCTCGGTGCTAGTCACCAGCCGACGCGGATACTGGTCGGCCGATCTAGGTATCGTCACTTTGTCGCTGCCGTTGCTTACCCTCGCACAAAGCGCCGGCTTGCTGCAGACGCTTGCTCCCCATCTCACACCCCAGGAAGCTGAAGCCATTGCTGAAGAGGTCGGCCGATTACCGCTGGCGCTGCATTTGGCGGGTGGTTTTCTACGGCGTTACCGGCAGATCACGCCTGTCCGCTATTTGCAAGAACTGCGGGCAATGGGTGGTTTGAGCCATCCGTCGCTGCACGGGCGTGGCACCCAACTCTCCCCGACTGGTCACGTGATGGATGTAGCGCATACGGTAGCGCTCAGCGTGGCGCAACTCAACGATTCGGCCGAATCCGACATCATCGCCCGCCGCTTGTTCACACGTGCTGCTTGCTTCGCACCAGGCGAACCGCTGTCCTGGAGTTTACTGCTGGCCACTGTTTTGCCTGCTGACGCCGATATGGAGACACAATTATCGGCCGAAGATGGGCTGATTCGGTTAATCTCGCTGGGGTTACTGGAATATGAAGGCGACGAACACGTCATCATGCACCGACTCGTCGCCGGGTTTGCATTACGGATGGACGCCGACGAACATGCAGCGGCGCTTGCGGATGTGGCGCGTGCGCTGTTGGAGCCGCTGACAACACGCCTGGGGCGGGCCCCGATTCAGTTAGCACTGCCGTATGCGGTTGCACACCTGCGCCATGCCACCGATGCGGCACTGGCACAGGACCATCCGTCGGCCAACCGGCTGGCTATTGCCATGGGACAGCACCTGCAAGCAATTGCCGAATACGATGCGGCTACGACTTACGCCGAACTGGCATTGACTGCGGCTGCGCCGGACGATGCCTATGGGCAGGGAGCCGCATGCTACTTGCAGGGCATTATCGCCGGGCTACGTGGGAATGAGTTGCAATCGCTGATGCTGATGGAGGAGGCTGAGCACCGTTTGCGTCCGACCGCCGGCGACCACCCGGTCATGATGGCGATCATTCTCAAACAAAAAGGCTGGATCCTGGGCAACCGCTATCAAACGGAGGCCGCACTCGCTGCCGCTCAAGAATCGGCCGAACTGGCTGCCCAAGCCAACGATCCGGCGGTGACAATTGCGGTACTCAACCTGCAGGCTTTGCTCGATATTCTCTTGCTCAACCGCTTCGAGCGTGCCGAAGAGCGGCTGCGGGCTGCACTAATCCTGGTTGATCAATATGGCGTGGAGGAGAGCCGTGCTCCCATCATCGGCAACTTGGGCGAGACAGCCAAGGCGCAGGGGGATTTCGAGCAAGCAATCGCATGGTTCATCCAGTCGCGTGATTTGTCACGCCATACCGGGGTGCGGTCGCAGGAATTGCTTGACCTCAGCAATTTGCACCACGCGCAAGTGGAGGCAGGCCATTTTCGTGAGGCGGAAGTCGGCGCCCGGTCATTGTTGACACGCATGCCGGAAGATTGGCACGCACTGGTCGGTGTCTATCGAACGCTAGCCATCGCCTGCCTGAAACAGGATAAAATTGCCGATGCGCTGACGGCAGCCGAGTCTGCACTGGCAGCCGCCCAATCTCGACCATCATCGCGTGCGCTGGGCCATGCCTGGCATACTGTTGCACGTGTCGTCGCTGCGGCACAGGCCAATCCCCAACACGCGGCGCTGGTCAGCGCCTACGATGCACACGCCTGCTTTGTCAAGGCACAGCACCACTATGACACGTTGAACTCGGAACTCAAACGCGCTGAACTGTTCTGGCACTGGGCGCTATATGAATTGGCACACGGTGACACAGCAACTGGTGAGAAGTTATGGCGGGAGGCGTGGACGCTATTCGAGCAGTTAGCCCTGTGGCGCTTTATAGTGGCAATGGAGGCGAGCCGGGCAGCATTGTTGAATCAGTAAGCGGGTTGTCATGACTACCAGGCGCAAAACAGTGAAGCGCAAGCTACACGTTGCCAATGCGTAATGCACTCTGTCAGTAACCTGACAGTAATTTGCATGTATATCCACGAACGAGTAGTGTATAAACGCAAAGTGCGCAAGATCGCTCAAGAAAGGGGCTGATACAATATGCGGGACGCTATGTTGAAGATCACTGGTAAGCTGGTTTTATCGCAGTTAAACTGTGCGCACGTATTACAGTGAGGAGCCATTGGCACTCACCTGTTATACGGAATAAACAAACAGAGCTTCAGTGAGGAGATAGAAAGCGAAATGAAAGTCGCGATTTTTGCAACCAAAGGGTACGACCGCAAATCATTTGAAGAATCGAATGTCGCGTTTGGCCATGACCTGACCTTTTTTGAGCCGAAATTGACACCAAACACAGCCCCGCTGGCTGCCGGTTTCGAAGCTGTCTGTGTCTTTGTCAATGACCGGGTCAATCGCGATACCATTATGAAACTCGCGGCGGGCGGCACTAAGATCATTGCCACACGTAGTGCCGGTTACAATCAAATCGATCTGGAATCGGCCGAAGAAATGGGGCTGGCCGTCGTCCGTGTTCCGGCTTACTCACCGAACGCCGTTTCGGAATTCACTGTCGGTCTGATCTTGACACTCGGCCGACAAATTCATCGTGCTTACAATCGGGTACGCGACAACAATTTTGAGTTGGACGGTCTGCAGGGGATTGAACTCCATAAAAAGACAATCGGTGTGTTCGGCACGGGACGCATTGGTGTGTCTGTTTTGCGCAACCTCTCTGGTTTTGGTGCGCGATTACTGGCTTACGACATCTACCGCAACCCTGAAGCTGAAGCGTTGGCAACCTACATCGACGATCCGGTCGAGATGGCGCGTCAATGTGATATCATCACACTGCATCTACCGTTGACACCTAATACCCATCACATCATCAACGAGGACACGATCAAGCACTTGAAAGACGGCGTGTTTATCGTCAATACCAGTCGCGGCGCGTTGCTGGATACGCTGGCTGTCATCGAAGGACTGAAATCAGGCAAAATCGGTTATCTGGCGATCGATGTATATGAAATTGAAGGCGATCTGTTCTTTCAGGATTTGTCCAATGAAATCGTGACAGACGATGTCTTTGCGCGTCTTCTCACGTTCCCCAATGTGCTGGTGACAGGACATCAGGCGTTTTTGACACAGCAGGCGCTGCAAAACATAGCGGAAACGACCCTCGACAATCTGAAGCAATTTGAAGAGACCGGGCAATGTGACAATGCTGTATTGCTCGATCAGATTCGTGGCTAGAGTTCATCAACTCTTGCCGGCAACTGCTTCACTCATTTCGGCCAACAAGCGCTGAACGCGTTCGCGTTCCGAGGCGGGCGGCTCTACGCGCTGCTCCAAAATCGCCAACGCGCGTTCAAGGAGCGAACGGGCGCGGTTTTCATCGTGCAGGGCGATAAGGAGTTCGCCTAAGCAGAGCAAGCTGTAAGCCGTATCGGGGGCGTCAGAGCCTCTGACCTCCTCGCGGATTTTTAGGGCCTGTTCAAAATGGGTGCGTGCGGCATCGTATCGGCCGATTCCCATAAACAGAGTACCCAGCGTATTGTAAATACGCGCCGTCAGCGTATGCATTTCCCCCAGCTTGGACAAAGCCCCCGCCAATGCTTGCTCCAGTTGCACTTGCGCTTCCACGAAGTCGCCGATTTGAATTAATGAAAATCCCAAATTCGTCTGACACTCCAACGTCAACGGATGATCCGCACCCAATTTGCGTGACCGAATAGCTAGCGACCGCTCCAAATACGGACGCCCTGCGCCCGGTTCGCCGGTGCGACTCAACAAATCGCCCAAGTTGTTCAACGATGACGCCAGCAACAGGTGGTCCGGTTCAAGCGTCCTTTCGCGCGCAGCCAGCACGCCGGCAAAGTAGGCGCGCGCTTCGTCGCGGTTGCCCATGTAATTGTGCATGACTCCCAGGTTGTTCATCACACCGAGCGTCAGCGGGTGGTCGGGTCCCAGCAGTCGTTCCCGAATGGCCAGGGCACGCGCGAAGTATGGTTCGGCCGAAATGTACGGCCCGATCCGAATGCAACACGTGCCCATGTTGTTCAGGCTGGCCGCCGTATCCAGGTGATTCTCGCCCAGTTGCTCCAGGCGAATCGCCAGAGCCTGCGCATAATACGTCTCGGCATCCTTGTAACGTCCAACTTCTTCTAACAGGCTGCCCATGAGGTTTGCGACCTCGGCCATGGCCAGACTGTCGGTGCCGAATTGCTTTTCCGTGAGGTCCAACGCGGTTTGTAGCGTGACGCGGGCTTCCGCATAGTCGGCGATCTCGGTCAGGTATTCACCAAGTAAGCTGGCAAAGCGCACAGCCTGCTCGCCGCCCGCATCCAGGCTGCGATGGGCGACGTAGCGCAGATGCGCCGCCGGAAAGGGTAGCGTTGCCAGCGATTTGCCCGCTTGTTTGTGCTGGCCCAGTTGCCGAATGAGGGTGCTTTCGATGGCCGTTGGCGCGGCGTCGCCGAGCGGTTCGCGGGCCAGGCGGTCAATCGTAAACGCCGCGAGTAGCGGGTGTATGACCACGGTGTCGCCATCGACGGCATTGAGGAAACCCAGCGCGATGAGGCGGTTGACGCCGGCTTGCAATCGGCCGATATCCCCCTTATCCACATCTCTGTATGAATCGAAGAGCAGCGTCAACGGAATCGGCTCATTGGGAGCCAGACAGACGATGCGGGCCAGATGTTGCCCGGCCACCCAACCAATCGGATTGGCGAAATCGAGCTGCTCGTAGCTGACAGCAAACGTGTGCGCCAAATCCGGTTCGTGACCCGTCGGCGAATAGCGCACGTGTCGGCCTCGCAGCGAGCTGTGCTGCAACAGGCGCTGCTCGCGTAGTTGTCGGATATAAGCCTGGGACCGTAAGTCGCGATTGGCACCCAGGAAACTGCCTGCCAGATGGAGCGCCAGCGGCCAATCCCCCACCTCCGCAGCGATCAAGTCGGCCTCGGGCTCCGCGAGCCATTCGGCCAGCCGTCTGAGCAAATCGACGCTCTCGGCGCGGAGCAAGGTGTCAAGAGGATGCACGGTAAGCGGCAACGCCTTCGACCAAGTGGTATGACGGCTGGTGATCAAGACGCTACAGCCACCAGATACGGGCAGCCACGCCGCCGCCAGGTTTTCATCTTCGCAATTGTCAAAGATCAGCAGGCGTGGGGTTTGCTCCTGCCAGGCGCGTTTCACCAACTCGGTCTTTCTGTGCAGGTCGAGGCGGTCGTCGGCAGCATACAGGTTCATGCCGCGTTCGCTGCCAAATTCGGCCGCCAGTTCAGCGACATGCTCCGCGTCGTCAAAATTGAGCCAAAAGACGCCGCCGGGATAATAGCGCCCGTAGCGGTAGGCGTATTCGACGGCGAGCTGGGATTTGCCCAGCCCACCCATGCCGGTCAGCACCACCGCGCTGGTCAAGCGTCCGGCGCTGCTCGTGGTGGTGGGCAACAGCATTTCTGATAATCGCCGCAAATCGCTGTTGCGACCGGTGAAGATTGCGTTGCGGTGATACGGCAGGTACGAGTGCGGCGGGAGCGCGCCCGGTTCGGCCGATTCGCCCGGCTGCGGCAACTCAGTGACGGTGACCGGCTGTACGAGTGTGCTGCTGCCTTCATCCGGCAGTTGCCGAATTTGCTCAACAAGCGCTTGCGTCGTGGTGCCCGGTTCAACGCCCAACTCCCCGGCAAGCAGCCGGCGGCATTTTTCGTACTGGGCGATGGCAGCCGCTTTCTGGCCGTTGGCGGCGAGGAAGCGCATCAACCATTGGTGCACCGTTTCGTCCAGCGGATCCAGCCACAGCCAGCGCCGCGCCGCGTCGACGCCCAGCCCCCAGTTGCGATCTGCCTCATACGTGGTGCAGACGCGGTAATAGCCGTCCCAAACCCGCTGGTGCAGGCGCTCTCTAGCCAGCAATTGCCATTCCCAAAACATAGGGGCATCGTCCAGATAGAACCCGTCGAGTAACGTCCCTTTGTACAGCGCCCTGGCGCTGTACAATCGGCCGATATCGTCACTATCCAACGCCGCTTGTAGGGTATAAAAATCGGCCGAAACAGCATCGGTTCGCTGGAATGAGAGCTGCTTGCGGGAGACGCTGAGCTCCGGCGCTAGCGGTCGCAGTTTGTGCAGCAGGGCGCGCAAATTGCGCAGCGATTGTTGTGTTGAGGTGGCTTCCCAGAGCAGATCGGCGACAGTCTCGCGGCTGTGTGCCTGCCCGTCGACAATCAAATAGGCGAGTAGGGCACACCCCTTGCCGTACTTCATCACCGCCGACACGTGACCATCGTCTTCGATTCCCAGCGTGCCCAACAGTTCGTAGCGCCTGTTCATCGCGATATCAGCCTTTTCGCTCCCGGATTTATTGTAGAGACCTCGCAGAGCATTTGCACTGGATTATATCAAGCCTGTCATACTTTCTGCTGGTGGATGGTACTTTCGGACCCGCTGATCATGTCGGGTGTGTCGG
>JAMLHW010000010.1 GCA_023954475.1 Anaerolineae bacterium | reverse complement strand
CGGAAAAATGGACGATGATGAGCAACTCGCCCGTCGCCGCGTCGAGCTGAAAGTCGATGGTCAATTCGCCTTTGACGATGCGACCCTGGAAGTCCCGCTGCAGCGTCTGCAAGAGGCCGGGAGGTAGTTCATGCATGACTATCGACTCCTGTCGCGGTTGACACGGTGCGACGGGCCACGGCGATGGCCTGGGCCATGGCGCTTTGCGGTGTGGCATCGCCGGCTGCCAGGGCAATGGGGTATTGCTGCCTGAGTGCCAGCAACGCCGCGACGACAACCGGCAGGGGGGTTCCAATCGGCGCGGCGATGCGGTTCCGTATTTTGGTGACGTTGATTGGCTCTTTCCACCAGGTTGGGTCGGCGTTGTAGAGACAGGTGTCCAGTTCAGACAGCGTGGCCGCTTGCCGGGCAGCATCGAGCCATTGTGCGGATGGATTGGATGAAGTTGCTTCGGCGCTGCTCTGCACAAGTGCTTCGGCATCGCTCTGCACAAGTTCGGCCGATTTGGCGACATCCCCGGTGGCAGGTCGGGAACGGTGCTCGATGCGCATGGGGTCGGGTTCGGCCGAATTCTTGAAGGTGATCAGCCTGATGTATGTCAGGTCGTCACGGTCGCTGCCACTGTCGATGCGGCTGAACCAGATTGCCTTACCGTATTGGCGACCGGCGTCGTTGCGCCGCGTCCACAGATAGCCGCCCCACAGCACCTGCGTCGCCCCTTTATCGTCGCGCCGGATAATTTCAGCGCCGATAGTCGTCCAGTCAAAGGTCCAGTAGGCGGCGAGCGGGTAGCGGTAGTTGGGCGCGTAGGGCGCATTCTGGCGCAGCAGTTGCCTGAGCAGGGTGGTGATGGTTTCCAGTTTGGCGAGAATGGAGATGAGGTCTTGCATGGGGTTCTCCCGGGTGTTGGATGTTGGCGGGGCGTGATCCACGAAGATGCACGAACTTGTCGTGTGCCTGCCGAACGGGGGGCACACGAAAAAGGAATCAAATCCTTCGTGTCCTTTCGTGTTGCGCGTATCCGCACGCCCTTCGTGGAAATTGCTTCTGCAAACAGGGGGTTAGCCGTCGTGAGCAGCTATCGCACCCTGTTCGTATTGCCGGAATAGATCGAACAGGGTGGTTGGCGGGGGCTGTGGTTTTGATGACTCGGTTTGCTTCGACGTTGCTCTGCACAAGTGCTTCGGCGCTGCTCTGCACAAGTTCGGCCGAATGTCAGCGTCGTTGCTTTCGTGCCCGTTGGCGTGAGCGGCGACACCGTTGCCGATGCCGTTGCCGTCTTTCGGCCGAATCAGGGCATCCACAGCTGCAGCTTGAGCGCCATTGGAAAACCTGGTTTTCGGCCGAACGCCACTGTGACTGAGACCATCTTGTCCGCCATTTTGAGCAGCGGCGTTGCCGTTGGTAGGTTCCGTTTTCAGCCGAAAGCGTGTATCTTGCTGAAGGAGGGGTGCAGGTGCGGTCTCGATGCTGGTTTTCGGCCGAATCACACTATCGCTGGTGAGAGTGCTGTCTGCTCCGCCGTGCCCGCTACCATTGCCCGCTGCCAATTCCGGCTGCTCGTGACCGATGAAACGGCGGTACGACGCGGTGGCGCGGTTGGCCTGGGCGAAGGCGTCACTGAGCGATGCGGTCGCTGCCGGTTGGTCACCGCCGACTACAATGCGTGCCAGCATCTGCACCAGATCGTCACCGGCATAGCCGAGGTCGGTCATTGCATTGTCGGTGACCAGTTCCCCGTCAATCTGGTAACTGGCCGCCATCTTGGCTGCAATCAGGCGCAGGGCGTGTTCCTGCAACGTGTCGGCATACGCCCAGAAATCGACGGTGACGTCGGCTGTCTGGCCGATGCGGTACGGACGCCGGTTGGTCTGGCGGATGGTGTAGACACTGTATTCCGTCCCCAGCCACATCACAGCCGGATAGCCGAGGATGTCGAGTCCCGTCTGCACCCGGCGCGGATGGGTGATGATGACCTCTGTGCCCGCCGCCTCCTGTCTGGCAATCCACGCCTCCCGTCGCGCCGGGTCGCAGCGCAGCACCGCACTCCTGATGCCGTGCCGGTCGAGGAGGTCAACCCACTGCGGCGTGATGTCCAGCGTTTCGGTCTGCTGGCAGAGCAGCAGCACGCGCCGGCCGGCAGCCAGTTCGCGCTGGATTCGGGCCACAACGTCTGCTTCCTTGCTTCCACCCGGCAGCATGTCGAGCGGTGGCACCGAAGCCACGACTTCGCCAGTGCGCGGATGGACGACCGTCTTGCCCCGCCACGGTGCATCCGGCCAGGTGATCAGGGCGGAGAGGTAGCCGCCCAACAGCGAGTGGTCACCGCGCAGCAACGCTTCGGCAATCGCAGCCTTGAGCTGTCCGAGCAGGCTGCCGTAGCGCTCCGCCATCGCCGGCGTCATGGCGACCAGCTGCGGCCGTTCGTCATAGTCGGGCAGGGCGAAGCCGAGGTCTTCAAGACCGACGAACACCGACCGGTCGAGCAGCCACCTGACCAGAGCCGGACTGGCGCCGGGCAGTTCGCGCACCGTACTCCGGTTGCGCTTGTTGCCGGTCTGCTTGCCGTTGGCGTCGAGCCGGGTCTTGACCACTTCCTGCAACACCCCGTACTGACGCACCCAGGCGGCGACGGCGCGATGGTCGTAGGTCTGTCTGAGGTCGGTCGTGCTGCGGTAGAGCAGAGAAAACAGCGTACTCGCCTTGCCGCCGTACACCGTGCCGGTCAGTAACAGTACCTTCCTGGCCGCACGCACCAGGCGGGCGAAGGCATACCCCCGGTCGCTGTCGTGCCCCTTGTACTCGTGGGCCTCGTCGGCGATGAGCAAATCCAGCCGACCGGCGTAGCGCTGTTTGATGTACGTCGCCAGCGGCCATTTGGCAGAGCCGGAAGCGAAGGCGCAAGGCGGAGGGAGGGAGGCGGAAAGGGGAACCGGTTCTAATCCGTGTGCATCTGTGCCAATCCGTGGCCCGTTTCCATAGGGTTCCAGGCCGGCGCGGAGTCGGGCTTGCACAATGGTTTGGCGCTGCAGGGCATCTGGGAGGGTGATGCGTTCTGCTTCCTGTTTGGCTGAGCGGCGGCGGGTAGCACTGTAGAGCGGGTTGCCCTGCTGCAATAACTGCTTGCGCCTGAAGTCGGCTGGCGTGATTGGCCGGTCGCCCATCGTGACAGCCAGTCCTGTGGTCGGGTCACAAATACGCCGGCGGGTGGTCAGGTAGCGCCACAGGGCGATGTAGCGGATGTGACGGGTCTGGTCGCCACGCCGGATGGGCACAGTAAACGTCTGCTGCGCCTCGTCCGGCAGCTTGCGGAAGGCGGCGGCGTGTTCCCAGAACGCATTGACCAGCGCTGAGGCAGCCGTGGCTTGTGCCGGCGACCCCTGCTTGGCCGGTTGCTGCCGCACCGGGCCACACCAGTCGTAGGCGTGTTCCCAGCCCGAGGCGCTGCGGGCGGTCGTCTCTTTCAGCACGCCAAAGACCGGTTCGGCGGCTGAGGCGGGCTGGGTGAAGAAGGTATCGACGTCGGCGATGGTCTTGAGCACCAGCACCCGTGCCCACGGGACGACGTGCCGGATTTCGCGCATCCATTTCTTGACCAGATGGGGCGGACAGAGGACGAGAGTGCGGGCAGCCTGGATGCAAATGGCAGTCGCTGGGCCACAAACCGTCTTGCCTATGCCCATCTCGCCGACAATGATCGCATCCTGCGCGTCCTGATAACGTTTGTCGAGCCGCGTTGCGGCAGCGGCGACAGCGTGTTGCTGGGCCGGTGCCAGACCGCGCATGTCGGTGTTGGGAATGGTGCGACCCTGGTTGAGCGTGTCGAGCACCGCCTGGTAGCCGTTGAGGTCGAAGCTGTAGACGGGGGCGTACTGCGCGACGAGCCGGTCGGTGATCGGGGTCAGCCAATCGGCCATGAAGCCGTGCAGCTGCTTCGCCTTCCAGCGTGTTGATGCGGCCATCCGGTTCCAGCGTCTTGATGCGCACCTGGAATTGCTCGGTGTAGGTCGTGGTCAGAGTCGTGTTGCCCTCTTCGTCCGTTTCGGCCGATTCCTGCTGTATCGTCTGCTTGTACGCCTGCCCCTTGAGCATCAGGACAATTTGTTCGCGTGCAAGACTCATGTTGTCGAGGTAGCCGGCGGCGATGAGGTTGAGGATGTGCCCCTGGCGCATCGGCGTCAGCGGTCGGAATGCTTTCTGCCCGTCTTGGGCTGGATGGGTCTGCTCGCGCCACGCCGGCAGCGTCAGCACGCCGTGGGCAGCCATCTCACGTTGCAGCAGTTGACGGTCGACGCGTTGCGGTTCAAAGCGCAGTCTGGCCGATGGGATGACGACCGGCGGCAGGGTGTAGTGGAACGCTGCTTCGACTGGGCTCAGCACAAGTTCGGCAGCGCTCAGCTCACGTTCGACCGTACTCGTCACACGTTCGACCGCGCTCAGCGCAAGTTCCGCTGTACTCGGCACAGCTTCGGCAGGGCTCAGCATAGCTTCGACTGGGCTCAGCTCACGTTCGGCGGCAGTAAGAGCAGGCAGCTCATCACCCAGACGGCCACACTGCCGCAGCCAGGCGACTGTCTCTGCATCCGGCTGCCGGCTGCGCCCATTGCCGCGATGGACGCCGAAGACGACGACTTGCTTGTACTGGCGGCAGGCATCGGGAAAGCGCAGGACGCGCACATCGTCGAACCAGCTGGCCAGATAGGTCGCCGCTTTCTCCACACGCAGCACGCGCTGGGGGATGATCCAGACGAGCAGACCGCCCACAGCCAGCGCCTGGCAGGTTGCTTTCAGAAACACCAGTTCCAGCCGCTTCTCCTCGGCGTCGGTGTCGAACGGTGGGTTGAGGTAGAGCAGGGTGAAGGCGTTGTGGGCGACGTGCATGTCGTTGACCGCGGCCGCAAAGACGCGCGTCACCTGCCTGTCGCGGTGGGCCAGAGGGCGGTTGCTGTTGACGACAGTGTCCACCGCAGTCGCAGCGGCGGCAGCCCGACCCTGATGCAGTTCGTTGCCGAACGGCTCCAGACCGAGCAGGGTAGCCAGCTGGGCGAGGGCAGCGCCTTCACCGGCACACGGATCCCAGACACGGCCGCCGTGAGGGGCAGCGATGTGAGCGGCGATCTGCGCAACCACAGCAGGCTGGATGGGGTAGAAATGCGCGCGGGCAGCGCTAGATAGACGACTCATGCGAGGCCTCCTCGAGAAATGATTCAGTTTATGCTGGTAGGGGATCGAAACGGCCTGCGCCAGCTAATGAATTAGTCGACACAGGTCGTTAGAAGATTGTAATGAGGTACGAATACGTACCCGATTACGGTTTGAGTGTTTTATGGAATGATTATGCGCTTGGTGGATGCCAACCGGCCACGCGCCACAATTTGCGCGAACGCGTCAAGGAACTGCGGTTGAGTTGCAATGTCGCAATTGTTGCTCTTCCTATTGCTGTCAATCCTTGAATCACGATGCCATCTGGTGACCACGCGAAATGAGCATTCCACTCGTCTACTACAGGGTTAAAAAGCCGCAGCTCACTCTGGGTCTGATCATCAAAACCAGATACGCGGCTGCCCTTGCGTAAATTGCACTCCCAGCAGGCGAGACACAAGTTATCCAGTGTGGACACCCCACCAAGTGACTCAGGCAAAATGTGATCGATGGTCAATTGGACGCCGGTCACTAGCTCCTGACTCTGGCAGTAACTACAACGCAGCGGAAGTTCGGCACGACGACGTACCTGCTCACGCAGCTGGGCAGATATCGGCGACTTACTCATGGATTGGCGTTTCAGTTGAGGAGGGGTGTTACATCATGCCCACGCTGCTTGAGCAGAGCAGCTGCTTCTGCCCGCGTCAGCATGATGCGCTCGAAGTAGATCGCCAGCTGCTGTTGTTCATGCACTTCTTCCGCTGTTAAGCCCTGGCGCTGCTGTTTGTCGAGCAATTGCTGCATGTGTGTTTCTTCTTTCGCTGTTGCCTTCACCGCCGCAGCTTGCCAGAGTTCAGCATCAGTTAAGTGCGCTAGCTGAGCGAGTAACTCGTCTATGCCTGGCTCCACGACATCAGCATCCAGCGAAGAGGTGAGTAATATGACCGTTTCCTCGTTAATCGGTCGTTTGCTACGCTCGGAACGTGCTTGCAGACGCTGGAAAACATCTTCCGGCAATGTAATTGTCATCGTCTGTTGAGTCATGATCATACTCCAAATGCTAATCGCTACTCGTTCATTATAAGACATTGTTACACGCTTTGGAAGAACCGAGCTACCCACCTAATATTCGGCCGGTTTTAACAATGCCGTCACGCTGCGGTCGGCTTCGGAAATGATCCACAGCTTGCCGGCCGGCGTCTCATAGGCGGACAAGAGCCGCAAGCCATCGCGCAGTGCCTGGTCGTTGGTACGGGCATCGGCCGCATCGACGTCACCCCAGTCACAGGCGGCATGCCGCTTGAGGTAGGTCAGCAGATCGATGGTCTCACCCATCTCGGCCGCGCCGGGCTTCATCACGACCGTACCGAGCGGAAAACTGGAATTGGTTGAGCCGATACCGTTGAGTGGGCTGTCCGGTGACCAGGTCGGCAGCAGTGTCCCGTCGTCAAGAGCGTCATCGACTGTGTAGCGACTGATGAGGTCATTGTCCGGCTGCACAATCGCGTTGCCCGCTTCATCCCGCATAGAGATATGACCGCTGCGCAGGCCAGCGCTGAGAATCTCGTCCCAGGCAGCGTCAGCGCTGACAGCGACACGCCACGCCTGCCAACCGACCGCGTGCTCGGCGGCAGGTTGAATCAGGTCAGCGGTCACACCCATGCGCCACAGATAGGTCGCCCAGTGCGGCTGCAGCGGGGTGCCCAATGTGCAGTTGAGCAGGGGGAAGAAACGCCGGGGGACGACGCCGTCCTTTTCATCGACCAGCACATAGACCGGCTGCTCCGGCTGGGCTGTGGCCATACCGGCTTGCTTGTGCAGGATGATCCAGTCCGCCCAGCCGATGGGCAGGGTCGCTTTGACCACTGTGTAATCCACCGCCTTGCGTCCGCGCAGGTAGGTGTCGAGCAGCCGGTAACCGCTGCTGCTGCCCCCAACTACTTTCGTCCAGTTTGCCTTCACCGCCTGCAACGGGCCGACGAGCCGCAGGCAAATCAGCTCGCGTACACGCTCGTCGATGACGGCGATGGGCGCCCACACAGCGGGCATGGTCGTGCGGTCGCCGAGGCAGACAGTGTGGTCGTCAGGCACGCGTTCCGAGACGGTGTGCTCATAGACGGGCAGCCAGTGCGCGGCAGTAGCCGGTTGCGGTGTCAGTTTCTCGCTGCGGATTTGCTGCTTCCGCGTTTTGAAGCCGCGTGCGGCCAGGGCGTGTGCGATGAGCGGCTGCAACTGCTGCTGCCAGTGATAGTCGGAAACGGGTTCGGGCAGGCAGCGCTTGACAACCCGTTCGATGTCGGCTGCCAACAGCATGCGCCTGCTGCTACCGCGCCATACATAGGTGGTGGGCGTGGCGTTATCCACGGCCAGTTCTATCTGTTGTGGCAGGTCATCCGGCATCGGCAACGGGCGCGGCGCGAAGACATGGTCGCTCTCTTCATGGTAGTTGGCCGTTTGCACCGCTTTGAGCACAACTGGTTTGAGTGCTGCCAGCCACGGTTCCTGCTCACGGCCATAGGTGCGATAGGGCTTGCCGTATGCCGCCTGGGCCGCTTCAGCCAGCAATTGGTGGAAGGTGACCGCACAAGACTGGGTTTGCAGGAACGTGACAACGGCGGTTTCAGCCGCAACGCCATCACCTGTCAACGCCTGACGGTAGACGTCTCCATCCGGCGTCCAGCCGAGTGCGGTCATATGGGCATCGACAACGTCGGCCAGGTCACTGTGGCTTGCCGATGGGGCAGCGGCACCGTGTACAGCCGTTGTGACAGCGGCGATGATGTCGCGGCGGACGAGCGTCTGCTCTGGTGCAGTGCGTGATGACCAGGGCGTCAGGTCGGCGAGGAGGGTCGTGACGAGCTCCTGGGTCAGCTCAGGCAGCCGGCGCCAGTAGCGCCCGGCCCGGCCAAACGGCACGCGGGGTGGGGTGAGGGTGACAGACTCGACAAAGCCATGATGGGCGGCGACCTGCTCGGCCCAGTTGACGACCTGGGCGTATGCTGCTTCGTCGTTGACGCCGTCGGGAAAGACAGCGTTGGCGACGGCCGTCTGCAGGAGCGCCTGGGACAGATATGTCTCTCCATCCAGTTCGAGCGCTGTGGCTACCATATCGGCGAAGGCATCTTGTACACGTTGTTTCACTTCTGCTTTGTCCATGATGGTTTCCTGGTCTGGAGATGGGTGTCCGGGATTGGTGGAGACATGCAGCGGGCAATGCCGTCGTTCTGTCACCCGCCCCACTCATCTGCGTCCGACGCCGATAGGCGGCGGTCGACGCCAATAGGCGGCGGTCGACGCCAATAGGCGGCGTCTGGTGCTTGATGGGGACACGGATGAGAGGATGAACACGGATACTGACTATTATCGGCGCTAATCCGTGTTTTCCGTGGCATCCGTGTCCATAACTGAAGGCATGATCCACAGAAGAACCAGCGTCGTATGCCGGGGGCTGATAAGGACACGGATAGGAGGGTGAACACGGACGGTAACGCCAGGGGGCTTTCATCCGCGTTTTCCGTGCCATCCGTGTCCATAACTGAAGGCATGATCCACAAATGGCTGATGGGGACACGGATGAGAGGATGAACACGGACGGTAATGCCAGGTGGCTTTCATCCGCGTTTTCCGTGCCATCCGTGTCCATAAATGAAGGCATGATCCACAAAGGACACACGCTATGCAGACAGGCTCACTTCATCATCGGTCAACAGTGGACCGATAATGCGCTGTTCGGCGTCGTTGCGGTATTGGGTATCCCAACTCGCGACGGGGAACTGGTCGAAGGTGAATGCCATGCCGAACACGGCGCGGGCATACGGGATGTACTCCCCTTCTACCCAGCGCCGCAGCCGGCGAGTGTGCTCGGTCAGTGAGATGGCCTGCAGCAGACACGCGCCCAGCGCGCGATTGTGGTCGATGAGGTGCTGGGCTTGCGGGTCGGTCGGGTTGACGGCGGCATAACAGGTGCCGTTGATAAACTGGTCGGTGAATACCAGCGGCTCGCCGTCGTGGACACTGCCCCGGATGGGACGCGGGGCGTTGAACAGCAGCCAGTCGTCGGGCACGGCATGCCACGGCTCGCCGATGATCTCGACGCGCTCGATGTCGGTCACGACCAGCGGCACGGACAGCACCGGTGTCCGGTCAGTAGGGTGGGTCGTCGCTTGACTTGTTGTCATGATGATGTTGCTCCTTGCAATTGGGGTCAAAATAGTGTTTACTGATGGTGTATCCGGTCAGCTTCCCTCCCCTCAACTGGCACTACCATAGCGGTAGATTCAGCGACCGGATCCATTGGCTGGTCAACCGGCCAATACAAAGAGACCGCTTGCACACCAGGTGCAGGCGGTCTTTTGCTGTGTGGGGGAGATAGTAGGCTCGGAGAGGGGGTGATTGGCTGCGACTCACAGCGCACGATCCCAATACGGTGCCAACTCAGTCGCCGTCGTCAGGCGGCTGCGCACGACAGGCGGGTCGCTGTTGAACCGCGTCGCGAACGCTGTGACGCTGCCTTCAACGATGCTGTTATGCACGTACTGGGCCGCCAATGCCGCCGCGATGGTGTTGACGACCGGCCCTTGTGCGGCCGCCAGCGTCAATTCGGCACAACTCATTGCTTTGGATTGTGACTCAGCAGCGATAATGGCCGGATCCTGGATGTGCGGAGCAGGTAGTGCAGAGAGCAGGCCCATGTCGAGTTTCGGCTTGCGCGGACGGGCGCTGTTGCCCAACAGGATGTGACCGTTGCCGTACGCATTGCCGCTGTCCAACCACCAGCCGCGTCCGTCCAGCCCTTCAATGATCGTTGCCATGGCCGCGCGGGCGGCGGTGTTGTCGACACAACCGATGAACAGCACCGGCATGCCCGACGCCACCTGTCGCAGCCAACTGCGTGCCCTGGTGACCGTCAATGCTTCGGGAATGGCCGCGATGTTCAGCCCATACGCTGCATTGTAGCGCCATGCCAGCGCCACTGCCTTGTTGCGCCCGATTTCGGCCGCGCAGAAATTCTGGCGCGCCAGCACGTTTTTCTCTTCAACGCTGTCGGAATCGACAAAAACGGCGTGGGCTTCAATGGCGTGCTCACGGGCTGCGAGCAGGGTGCGTGCCAAATGGGGTGCCAGCTGACTGCCGGTACCACCACAGCCGATGAGGAAGACGGCGATGCGTTTCTCTTTGCGCGTGATGACGCGGTAGGGGATGGCGATGTCGGTGAGGTTCATGGGGGGAAGTGTAGAGTTTTGAGATAGAGCTAGAGGAAGACAGGATACTGATCACTATTCACTGCCCGCTGTCCACTGATCACTGTCCACTGATCACTCGTCACTCGTCACTCATCGCTTTCAGCAGCGGTGTTGCTGTGAACACGTCAGTGATCTTCAATAGCAGGAAATGGCCGTGGACACCGGCGCGGAGGACGCTGCTGGGGATTGGTTGGTTGAGGTTGCCGAGGACACAGTAGAGGTTGAGGCCTTGTTCGTCTTTGTCGTCGGTATTGCTGAAATAGGCGCTGCCGCTGCCGTGGGTGTGGACGCATGAACAGGTTGGACTCGTTGCCGCCCGGTGCCGTGACGTGGCTCAGGCTGGCGTCCTGGCGCGGTTTGACGACCGATATCCTGGTACCAAAGCGAAAGACGGCGTAGAACGCTTCGATGAGCAGGCCGTGCCGTTTTGCCTGACGGGCATCGGCAATGATTTGCTCCAGTACCGTACCGGGCAGTTTGGGCTGCTTGAGCCGGATGCCCGGTGTGATGGGAGGCAAATCACCGTGCAGGGTGAACGTCGCCACGGGAGCTACCACCTCAAAGAACGGATTGGCGTCGTGGATAAAGACACCGTTGCGGCCGACGATGTATTGGTAGCCGACAACTGTTTTAAGCGGCCACTCCGTCGTGGTAGCGAACTGGTATCCGATCAGGTTGGTGAACATCAGAGAATCTCCTGGAGACGACCGGCGCGGATCAGGCGGTCGGTTGGAAAGCGCTGGGCTTTCGGTTTGCTATGCTTGCTGTGCTGGTGCTTGCTTTCTGGCAGTTGTGCTAATGCCTGACTGGTTTGTTCGTTGGCGAGCGCCTGCTTGTCGTCAAGCGACCGCTTGTCATCAAGCGCCCGCTGCATATGCAGCGCCCTCCACAAATCGAGCAGCTTGCCGTCGTGAATGGCTTCGCCTGCCAGATGGTCATTGAAGGCTGAGGTGAAAAAGGTGTCCAAAGCCGTGTCGATGGTGGCGAGCGATGCCTGGGGAAAGGTGGCGCTGCCGTTACAGATAGCCCCGTTGCCATGCACGTTGGGTGCCGGGAAACGATAGAGCAAGGCGTTGGCGTTTTGCGGTCGGCGCTTGACGGCCCAAATGGCGTATGAGCGACCGTGTCCGCGCAGCACACAGCCGGGGAAGGGCAGGGTGAGGCGCTCCGTTTTGCCGCCGTCGCGCAAGACGACGTCACGCACAGCCGGCTTGAAATAGGCGACGACCCATTCGGACTCTTGTGCGTCCATCCCCCAGGCAAGGATATGCGGCGGCAGAAAGCCGGTAGCAATGCTGCGTGCCGGCGCGAACAGGTTGGCAATTGTCTTGTCATCGACGAGGTATGTCTGTACAGCATCGCCCTCTGTGCGGGTCAGCGTCGTACAGTGGGCGTACAGGTTGATTTGCACCAGTGGCTGGACGGGTTCGAGGTTGAGGTGAGTCATGGTTGTCTTTAAGAGGTCGGTCTATGGTGCCTGGTTGACAGGCAGGCGAGCTGTTAGCGGTGTTTTTATTACGGATGGGACGGATTTTCACGGAGAGACGTATTTTTCTGAATCCGTTTTTTCCATTCAGCCTGCTAGCAGCTTGTCGGAAAAAGAACTATGGGACGCAGATTTTCAAGATTACCGCAGGTATTGGGGCATTTTTTGGTCAAAAATCGCTTCAGATCAGTGTTTATCTGCGTTCATCTGCGTCCTGTTTTGACTTCTCCGACAGACTGCTAGAGCGCCATCGCCAACTGACCCTGGCTGATGTACCAGGCGCGGTAGAGGACGCCGGCACAGCGACGGCAGAATGCCCGTCTGTCGCGGTCAGTCGTGCCCTGGGCTTGCACCAGCGTGGCACTCGCAGCGAGCCAACTTTGGGCAGCCTGCCATTCCTCGGCCAGAAACACGCCCTCATCAGCCCAGGTGACTTCGACATTGTTCATGATGATGTCGCTATGGCTCCAGTCGAGGTAGGCGTTGTCGGTTGCTTTCAGCACCATCTGCACGGCTTGTGGTAGGCAATTGTAGGGTGGCTCAAGAGGTATCTGTTGCAGTGTCTTGAGTATGGCCGAGAGCGTGAAGCCAGTTGGCGGTTGGGAGATGTCGGGGTAGAAGGCGCATAGGAGCGAAAATGGCATGGTGCTGTCATGGATTATGCCGTCGGGCAGTTCGTTGCTGACGACATACCCCATCTCAGCAGCAGCCAGCGCCATCAGGCAGTCGATGATGCCGGGTTCAGCAAACGCACCGTTCTCATCGGCAGTGAATGTGGCATCGTACTCGACGCCGTGGACATCGGGAACCAGCCAGATGAGCGGCGCGGCAGGGAAATCTGCGCCGATTTCGACGTACCAGTCGGTGGTGATCGGGAACAGGTGCTCGTTGACCGCTTCCTGAAACTGCCCGATCGCATTGGCGACGTGTTCGGCGTCAGTGGGCTGTGTCACAGGTGCGAGCGAACCGGGCGTACCGGTCAGCAGCTGCTCCAGTTGGCGCAGGGCAACACTGTTGTAGGCTGCCCAGGTGGCATGGCGCAGCGCTTCTTTGATTTCAGGCTGTACCTGTATTGCCGCCTTCCTATCCAGAAAGCCTGCGTCAGTCAGCGGGTTCATCAGACGAGCGTGGGGAACAGGGCCAGCTGACCACTGCCAATCTGCCACGCTGACACCAGGTAGCCCAGGATGGTGCGCCGCGTACTGGTCTGCTCTCGCTTGTAGAACAGGTCGAACTGTCGCATTGTTTCCAGCCATGGCTGTACCTGTCGGTATGCTTGTGTCAGTCTGCCGATAGCCTCGCCGTCGTCCCATTCGATGGTGGCCTCCCACTGTTCGTCTGCACCCATGTCGAGGAAGGGGTTGCCGGTCTGCTTGAGGACAATGCGCAGCAGCAGCGGCAGCGCGTCGTACGGCTGGGGCAGGGTGATGCAGCCGATGCCGTGCAGCGCGTTCTGCAGCGAGAAGCTGGCGGACGGTGCTGTGCCGTAGTGATAGCGGGCGATGCCGAAGGGCGTGTTGGGAATGCGGTCTGCGTCGTACGGATTGACGGCACCGATTTCCTCAGCGGCGAGCGCCATCATGAAATCGACCACGCCGCGCGTGCCAAAGGCGCCGCTCTCGGCATGGTTGCCGTAGGGAGCGGCGTAGTCGCTGTCATAGGTGACACCCAGCACAGCCGGCGTCAGCCAGATGAGGTTGTCGGGCAGATGCCCGTCGCCGTCGTCGTCTTCATAAAAGTACCCGGCTTCAGCTGCCAGATCGTATACGGGAAACAGCCTGTCATTGACGAGCCGGTGCAGCTTGCCAATTGCCGCTTCCATGTCGTTGCTGTCCAGCGGATTGAACTGCGGGTAGAGGGGGAGTTCGTCGGGGAACAGCCTACGGATGAGCGTCACGATACGGGCATAGACAGCGAGTGACCACCGGATCGTCTCGTCGCAATGGCCGTAGTAGGTGGTTCCCGGCAGGTAGCGCGGTGTCAGCAGCGGTCGGTCTAGAAACCCGTGGGGATAAACACTGCCGGGGACGGTCGCACCTGCCGGAGATGGCGCTGGAGAGAATAGCGGCTGCCCGTCCATGCATCTGCTCCTGTAATGTATTCGACCAGGACAGCGGTCACGGCTTCGATGTCATCCCATGCCGTCTCGTCGCCGGCTTCCAATGCGGCAGCCCGGGTGAGCAGGGTGGTGATCTGAGCTTCAATATCGGCAATGGGCTGCATGGCGTCAGGAGGCAGATCGCGAATGGCGGTCAGGATGACGTCATGGATGGCGAAGTCATCCAGGCTGTTCACCGATCCCCCTGGTTGTCCGACCTTTGGTTGTCCGACCTTTGGTTGTCCGACCTTTGGTCGTCGCTTTCTTAATAAAGCGCACTTCGGTGTGGTCGTCCTTGTCGCTGACGACGATGTCGCAGTTGGCGACTTCGGGATAGCTGTATGCGGCCAGATAGCGGCGCACGTCTTCATTGCTGTAATGGCTGCCCGGGTCCTGATCGATGACCAGATCGCCGTAGATGAAGCGGCGGGGTTTGGGAGTCGTGGATGTTGCACTCATGATGATTTCCTTTTCAAGTTTGAGAGGGGGTGAATACGACGTGTTGTGGATCGATGAGGCTACACTTCACTGCAGATTAGCAATGCAGATCCAAAACAGTCTGATGGGCAGGATTGACAGTGCCTGCGCGGCCAAGACTGGAAGTTTGACGTCCGTGCTGTTGTGGAAGAAATAGAGTGAAAGGTAGTCGGAAAACCGCGAACGTACCGGTTCGCTGAAGGCTATGTGAGCGGTAGAAAACGCATCTGATTGCGCAATTCGTCTTCAATGCCATATTCGGCGATCAGGACCAGATCGTCGATCACCTCACGCACCGAGAGTGATTGCCTCACGAACAAGACGCCCGGCATTGGCAATCCCGCTTGTATGCGCTGCGCCGCATGAACAGTCATTGTACGCACGTCATGTGTCAACAGAATCCGCTCCTCGGCAGCAGCCCAGGCCAATACCATCGTATCGGTCGCACCTGCTAGCCGCGTATCTTGCACCCGAACCATGTCGACGTGCGGCAAGCGACGCAAAACGCCTCTTACTATGCGATTGTCGAAATCTTCATCTGCCAGAAAACGCATGGGGGACACCCTGATCTATCACTTACCTACAGTGCGCCGCGCCAGCAAACGAACTCGCAAATTGTCAACTGTGCCGTACCTTTCCAGTTCAATTCGTGCGTCCTGCTGCTCCTGAAGATACGCGGCAATGAGGTCAGGGTGCTTGAGTGCATAGGAGATGACTGCATACACGTCATCCAGTCTCAGACTGGGGAAACGGTAGACGATTTCTTCCGGTGTCGCCCCTTCGTTATAGGCGTACATAACCGAATCCAGTGAGACGCGGGTCCCGCTGATGCGAATGACGCCCTGGTCATTGTATTCAAGCGGTACAGTTACGGCTTCAAATCGTGTCTGCATGTCAATTTCCTCTTGCTGCCGACTTTTGGTCATTATAGCATACGACAATGTATTGCAGTGACAACCGGGGGAACTGCTTTCCACACAGTCTACTCGAGAGTACCAGTTGGTGAGGTCCGCTCTGCTAGAAAATGCTGAGTGCGCCTTGTGCCTTCTCTACGCGTTCGTCGATTGCTACACCGTTACCAGTGGCCATGACGGCGTTGGCTACATTTGCTCTGGCATCGCTCTGCACACGTACTGCGGCTGGGCTCAGCATAGGTACTGCGGCTGCGCTCAGCACAGGTTCGGCCGAATTTTTCGCCTCAGCTTGCTGCCGTAGTTGCCCATATGCTTCTTCGATTACGGTCAGCATGGCCGTTGCCACGGCGTCTGTTGTCAGGAACAGGGGTAAGTTGCCGTCAACCGAGACGGCGCCCTTGATGCGACGGGTACTGAAGGGCGCACCGGGCAGCAGGGTCAACACGATCTCAACCGGCTTGTCGGCCAGCGAATCAGCCGGTTGTGTCAAGGGGGTTTCGGCCGAATCGGGCACGCCCTCCGGCGCTGTGACTTGTGCAGGTGTGTCTTCGAGTTGGGATTGGAATAGGTCGGCGAGGTTCATGGTGTCTCCTTGGCTGGCTTGTCGATTATGTGCGTTCAAGATCGCAGGTGGTTCAGTTACTCTATTGCCGGTCAGTCAAAACCAAGATTGCGATCTTTCAAACTAACCCAGCTGCCATCACCAATAATAAGGTGATCCAATAACTCTATACTGAGCAGCTTGCCCGCCTTGCAGACTTCACGCGTGACGCGGACATCTTCAGGTGACGGCGATGGATTGCCCGACGGGTGCGAATGCGCGAGGATAATGGCAGCGGCCGGTGCCTCAATGGCGGGACGGAAGATCTCGCCAATACGCACCACGCTGCTGTTCAGGCTACCGACGTAGATCGTCTCAATACCGAGTACCCCGTTGCGCGTGTCGAGCAGAATCGTGCAGAGATGCTCCTGCTGCAGATGGCGCATGGACGGCATGAGCAGATTGGCGGCATCGGCCGGACTGTTGATGCGTTGGCGTTCATCCTGAGGGGGTGCTTGCAGACGGCGTGCCAGCTCGGCAACGGCATGCAGGCGGGCGGCCTGGGATCGGCCGATACCGTGACGCTGCATCAGGCGGCTGCGCGGGGCACGTGCCAGACGATGCAGCGAACCGAAGTGGCACAGCAAATCGGAGCCGAGGTCGGGCGCACAGCCCAGCAGCAGGGCCAGCAGTTCAGAGGTGGCCAATGCGGCGGCACCGACCTGATTGAGACGGGACAATGGCTGTTCTTCTACCGCCAGATCGCGCAGACGGCGGTAGGGACTATCCTGGGACATGGTTTGGTTTCCTTCTGAGTGACGATGGTTGGGTATGGCGTTCTCCGTCGACTTGACGGTGTTCGAGACAGGCAAGGTTGCTGCCAATGCCTTAAAATCGGCCGACATTAGACTACTTTGGTTCAGACAAGCGAACCGTTGCGAACCATCGCGTCGTGCCTGTTGTCGGAATCGGCAGTGTGCGGCAGCAGGGTCTGCCAGCGTGGCGGGGCATCGGTGAAGTTGAGGGGCAGGGCGCTGCGTGCCAGTTCGCCCCACAATACAGTCGCTTCCGCACCGGTGACGACCAGTGTTTGGTCGCTGCCCAGACGACGAATGCACACCCGATCACAGACGGTATTGGTTCTGGCTGCTGCGGCAAATGACAGCGTGTCGGGCCAGTCGGCCGAGAGTTCAGCGATGGTCAGATCGTCTTCGTTGAAGATGCGTTGCAGCAATTCCGGTGTTGGTGGGGTGGGGGTGATGAGGTATTTCATGCTCGGTTCGCCTCTCCTGGTAATGGGGACACAGATAGACGCGGATGTCACAGATAAGACCAGGCAGCATCTGTGTTGATCATGCAAATCCGTGTCCCGTTTTCGTTTCGCTTTATAGGTGATAGGACGCAGATAGACGCAGATAAAACCGGGCAGCATCTGTGTTCATCTCACAAATCCGTGTCCCGTTTTCATTTCGCTTCTACTGGCAACAGGACGCAGATAAACGCAGATGACGCAGATAAAACCGGGCAGCATCTGTGTTCATCTCACAAATCCGTGTCCCGTTTTCATTTCGCTTCTACTGATAATAGGCCGCAGATAAACGCAGATGACGCAGATAAGACGGTGCAGCATCTGTGTTCATCCCGCAAATCCGCGTCCCGTTTTCATTTCGCTTCTACTGATAACAGGACGCAGATAAACGCAGATGACGCAGATAAAACCGGGTAGCATCTGTGTTCATCTCACAAATCCGTGTCCCATTTTCATTTCGCTTTACAGGCAACAGGACGCAGATAGACGCGGATGACGCAGATAAAACCGGGCAGCATCTGTGTTCATCTCACAAATCTGTGTCCCATTTTCATTCATTGGTGGTGCCCGTTGCCTGCTCTGCCACTGCAACGAGTACCGCCCATGTCTGTGGGCCGTCGATCCACACTTCAGCGTCGGGAATCGCCTCGACAATCCGTTGGGCACGCTACTTGGGACGCAGCTTGTGGGCGATGAGCCGGTATTGCGTCTGCCCGCCGCCATTGCCAATGAGGCCCCCCGGTTGCGCATCCGGCCACAGGAGCGGTGTGTCACACTGCGGCCAACCGTCGGCGGCAAGCGTCGCGTTGACCGTGGCCAGCACGGCGGCGACGGTTGGCAGAAGCCGGCGTGCATCGTTGGTGCGATTGATCGTTTCCAGCAGACGCTGCGCCTCAGCCAACTTATGGCGAGGGGAGATCGCTTGCGGCCGAAACGGCTCAAAACCCATTGACTCGACGACAAACAACACGCCGTCTTCATCGGCGATGAGGTCACCGACGCTGGTGCTGCGCAGATGGGGCCGCACATCGCGATTGGTAAACCACGGCGAATCGATGTGTTGTGTCCGGCTGTAGGCATATTCGAGCGCTTGTCCTGTACCGGCCGGCGTGTCAGGCACAGTAACCGATGCGACCGGATTGAGCGGTGGCGGAATATCGCCGTGGTCGCCCCTGTAATTCAGGAAATTGGGATTGTGGTAGACGGTTATCGTTGACATCAGGGTCTCCCGGTGAAACATATGAGTAATGCAGTAGGCGTTGGCATAGGCGTGCAGTGGGCCATCTCATCAATCTCCAACCGCTGTCGCGTAGCTCGACCAGAATGCCGCGTCGAAACGGGCATCACCAAAGCGGAGGAAACGGCCCCGATCGAACTGCTCGGTGTACGCACTGACGATCTGCGGACGGCTGATACCGGCAGCTTCCAGCGCTTCGAGGTACCGTGCGACATCGCAATCTTCTTCGAGGTAGGCAACACCGTCGCGCGTATCGATGAACGAGTAGCGGCTGATCTGGTTGGCGCAGTCGCTGCGGGCGATGTCGGCCAGCGGCACGACGAGCCACCCGTGACCCGGATCGGACAGAAAGGTGAGTTGTGGCGTATACGTTGTAGAAGGCATAGATGGTCTCCGGGGCGATGTGGGGTGGGGATTGGTGAAAAGATAGTGCTGACAAATGGTCAGTACTCAAGCGCGACTCGCGCGTCAGCGCGGCAGGAAGGGAACGGGCTAATCGAAGAGGCCGTTGTCAAACCAACCTTCGTTACTCAATGTCTCGTCGGCTGCCTCTTCCGGACTCATGCCGTCGTCAAACCAGGCGCGGTACGGCTGGTCGGCGAGATCGTCGCTGGTGAGAAAGGTGCGTCTGGAGATAGCGGCGTCGACGGCCGCCATCCATTGTTCAAAGCGGGTCTTTGTTGACATATCGATTTCTTCTCCTGATGTTTTGGGTATTGGTGTGGGGTGCTTGTTACGGCAGTTTTTAGACAAGCAGACAACAAACTCTGTAGGGGAGGGCCTGACCGTGTCATTGACATACATACGTAATTGACATACTATGTATATACGAACAATATGCGTTAAGTGACATCTATGCAGCACCGGATTGAAGGATTCATTTGGCTCGACTGGGTCATCGACAAACTGGACGCCAAGCATGGTGTCGCTTTTGATGAGGTCGAGGAAACATTTTTCAACCCGCCCTACAAGGTGCGGCGCACTGAATCTGATAAATACTTGCTCTACGGCCGCTCTCTGGATGGACGTTATCTATTTGTTGTTTTTGTGTGGCAGTCCAGCCACGTCAAGGTCATCTCGGCACGCGACATGACACAAAGTGAGAAACGCTACTATGGCAAACGCTAAACAGAAAACCCTGCCGGATTTTGTAGATGAACAGGCGGAAGCCGCATTCTGGGATGAACACGATTCCACAGCCCTACTGGACGCGAGCGAAGAAGTGGACATTGCGTTTGTCGATGCCAGGCCGACCAAGAAACAGATATCCCTGCGCTTGGATCCAACCACCATCAACCAGCTTAAACAGGTTGCCGGAACAAAAGGCATTGGATACCAGACGCTCATTCGCATGTGGGTCATGGAACGTCTTGCACAGGAATCTCCGTAAAGGACGATGTTCCGCAACCACCCTTGTAGCCTTGTCTCTTATCCCTCTTCTCTAACTCTGACGAACTGCTGAGCGCCGCTGCTGACCGGTAATAGAAAACCAGCGCTATGCTGTTGCAAGCGCTCATGCTCGCTGTGACACCAGATGAAGAGCGTCATCAGCTGGGCATCACTCAGATCGCCGACACTTTCAGCGAACCGTTGCTCAAACCAGTCACTATGACTCTCATTGCTGCCCATCGGCCGACCGGTGAGAAACTCAAAGCCGCGCTGGGTGACGTTGCTGCGCGGGTCGGTGTAGGCGTCGCGCTGGAGCAGGGCGCTCAGGCGCTGGATTTGGGCGATTAACCAAGCGCGGGGTGGGGCATCCTTGCCTGCATACGCCGGAATGAGTTGTTTCCACGCTGTGTCAACGGGTGCATATTGGTGGCAGATAGGGATCGGTTGCAAGCCTTCTTTGCCGAAGCTGTACCCATCGGCCGGCTTCAGCGTGGTGAAACGTAGATTGCGCCGTCCTTTGGCCCACGCGCAGGGTGGGGCGTGTTTGTTGCCCTTGACCGGACTCTGCGTCAGCTTGTGCCGGCAGCGCGCACACGGCGTGGCAAACGGATGTGTCGTGCTGCCGCTGGTATGCGTTTGCATGTAATCTGCGATCTGCCGCTGGGTAGACGTGAGTGATGGCGGAGATGGGGCATCTGGGGCCAGGGATTGGGAGTCTGTGTCTTCCCTTTCCGCCTTCCGCCTTTCGCCTTCCGCTCTCTGCCTTTCTTCTTCCGCCTTCCGCCCTCCACCTTCATCCTTCCTCTTTTCTTCTCCCGTTTCATCCTTCATCCTCCCGCCTTCATCCTTTCCTGCTATCTCCTCCAACACCCCATCGACGCTGTCGTGCCCGCGTGTACGCGTCGGGATGTCGGCCGATTTGTGTTCCCCGTAGAGGTAGATGCCGTTGTGACGCATGGAGATGATTAACTGCCAGCCTGTGGCTTTTTCATAGAACGCTTTAGAGCCGGGAATCTCACCCGGTTGCACCGGGCGATCTGGTGCGGGTTGAACGGCGTCGGTGGCCAGGAAACTGTGAACGACCACTTTCGGCCGAATGATGGTTGGCCGGGCAGGGGCTGTGTCTGCGTATTGGATGGCGTCCTGCACATCCTGAATGGTGCGCAGGGTCGGTGTGCGCTCGACTTGTTCCAGCGAGAGGGCGGTGTTTGCTGCGACATCGCTCTGCACACGTTCGGCCGAATCCGGACGCGCACTGTCGGCACCGGCTAGCGATCGTTCGGCATAGTAGCCGCTGAGGGGTTCGCCTTCGATGTCGGCCGTGGTGCGATACAGCGTCCACGGCTCGGGTACATGATCACCGGCGACGACGACCGGAAACAGAATGGCAGCGGCGGGAAACACGACGCTGCTTTCCTGCCATTCCAGAGCAGCCTGGGCTTGCCACGCCTGCTGCAGGGTTTCGGCCGATGTGACGGTGTAGATGCCGCCGCTGCCGGTCACGCCGGGGTGCTCTGCCCAGGAGAAGGGAACGGGCAGACTGACCGCATCGCCCGGTGCAAAGCCATGCAGGCAGTTGCCGTGTTCTGCGCGTGTTGCTGTCCGGCACGGAATGCCGGTCGCGCCGCCGCGTCCCTCGCCGATGTCGGTGGTCAGTTGTCGTTGGGGCAATTGATTGACCGGGCAGGTTGCACAGGTGACTTCCGTCAACAGGTCGGCAATAACGTGTTGCCACTGAATCTCGCCTTGGGCCGTGATGTAGCGGTGGTCTGTGTCGAGCAGACGCAGCCAGCTGCGGGTCAGGTCGGGATCTACCCACGGTGCGTCAAGCGTGTAGCAATATGCCATCTCGGCGGCCGCTGTCCAGGCCATGCCGGGGTTGTCAGTGACCGTTCGCGTCCACAGCCGCGTCAGGCAGCGGGCGACATTGCGCTGCGCCTGTTTGGCATAGGTCAACGGCGGCGTGATGCCCTGCCAGCCGCCGATCTCGCGACACACCTTCTTGACGCGTTCGACGGTGAGGGCGATATCCTGCCGGTCAAAGGCGCTGAGGACAAAGTCGGCGACGCCGTCCTTGCGTGGCGACTTGAGTGCAGCCAATGCCGTGACGACGCCAAAGCCGATGCTGCCGGCAGCACATGCCTCGGCAATGGCGGGCGGCACCTGGGTCAACGCCAGCAGGTTGAGCACATCGGAGAGCTTCATGCCGCTGTGGCGGGCGATCTCCTGCGGCGTTGCGCCTGCTTCGTAGGCCGCTTTGAAGGAATGCGCCTGGCCCAGCTTGTCCGGGGTTTCGGCTCCGGCGTTGTCGCTTTGCAGGGTGAGCAATTGCTGCTTGATGTTGCCGGTGAACGGTACGATCTGGATGTCGCGCTCGCCGTACACTTGCAGCAAGGCGGCGACGGTAGCGCGGATTTGGGCGGCAGGCACGTCGGTTGTTATAGATAGAAGCGGTTGACTGCCATTGGCGATTGACCCGTTGTGACCATTGGGGGCTGGTTTTCGGCCGAAAGTGGTAATCATCTTCAGAACCAGTTCTTCGACAAATCCCAACGTCAGACCACCTTCAGTTGCAATGCGTTCCGGCTCGCGGTCGACCCATTCGCGCACGCCGTAAGCCAGCACCTGAGCCACATAACGCCGGTAGCCGCTGATGATCTGCCAGGTTCCGTCACCGTCTGCATTTTCGGCCGCAACGACGGGGCGGGTGGGGTCGATGCCGCCACGGGCGATGATCTGCAGGCACAAACCGGCCAGCTTGGCCAGATTGAAGCGCGTGCGGTCGTGGCCGGGATGGACGGTGAGATCGCGGACGGTGATAGAGATAGGGTCGGCAGTGGGGGCAGAGTGGTTGTCTTCTATTAGTAAGGCAGGCTGGTTCATGAGGTATCCTCGCTTGTCAGTGGGGTTGGCGTGTCTCGCAAGACGCCATTCACAAGCGATTCCGAGCCGATAGGCTCGGCCTCTTGCCAAGGAAAGCCACTCCTAACAAGTAAAAAGTAGCATCCAATTAATCTGTAAAAAAACTGTCGACTTGGGCTATTGTTTGTCGAGGTAGTGTTGCAAATAATCGGGTGGGTCAAAGGCTTGCCAATCCAGTAGCAGTCGTGCGATGATTGGTGAATGAGCAAAGAGATAGATAATCCGTTCAAATGGCGTCATTTCCGGAGCGACCGCATTCTTCTCAACGTAAGGTGGTACCTTCGCTATCAGCTGAGCTATCGTGACTTGGAGGAGATGATGGAGCGCGGATTGTCAGTCGATCACACCACGATCTACCGGTGGGTGCAAGCGTACGCGCCTGAGTTGGATAAACGCTGCCGGCCGTATTTGAAACAAACGAACGACTGACTCCTGGCGAGTCGACGAAACGTACATCAAGGTGCGCGGCCAGTGGCTGTATCTGTATCGAGCGGTGGATTCTGAAGGCAACACACTCGATTTTCTGCTGAATGAAACCCGCAGCACCAGAGCAGCCAAGCGTTTCTTCCGCAACATGCTGGGTAATTCGCATGTCACGCCACCACGGGTGATCAATGTGGACAAGAATCCAGCTTACATCGGGGCAGTTGATGACCTGAAGGATGACGGCCAGTTACCCCCTGAGTGTCAGCGCAGGCCGACCAAGTACCTGAACAACATCGTCGAGCAAGACCATCGCTGCGTGAAGAGGCAGGTCAGAGCCGCGATGGGGTATGGATCTTATCCCACCGCTTGGCGAACGATTCGCGGGATTGAAGCGGACCATCAAATTCGAAAAGGACAAATCAACGGCGTCGGCAAATCAGATATCATCGGACAGAAGCAGTTCATCCATGGACTGTTTGGTCTGAGGTAGTCAGCAACAGTGTCCACCCAATCGCAATGGGCCTAGTGTCGTGATTTTCTAAAATTGACGGGTAGGGTATGCTAGATGGATGCCAAAAATCTATCATGTAGACCTTACCTCCAAACAACGAAAAGATTTGAAGAAGCTGGTGCGATACGGACGCACAAAGGCACAGGTGATTACCAATGCCCACATTCTCCTCAAAGCAGATGAGGACAAAACAGATGAGGAAATCGCAGCATTGCAATATGTGGGGATTGAAACAGTCAGACGCGTTCGCCAACGATATTGGAAACAGGGATTGGACCATGCGCTGAACGGCAACCCATATACACCACGTGAACCGAAACTGAATGACGAGCAAGAGGCGTATCTAATTGCCCTGGCTTGTAGTGACGCACCAGAAGGATATGCCCGCTGGACGATCGAGCTGTTGGCCGAACGGATGGTAGCTGATGGTAAAATCGACACCATCAGTCCTTCCAAAGTGCAAATGACCTTAAAAAAAACAAACTGAAGCCATGGCGTCTCAAATGCTGGTGCATCGCCACCTTGACACCCTTGTTCATCAAGCGGATGGAAGCGATCCTTAAGCTGTATCGACGTGCTTACAATCCGCAACGACCTGTCGTTTGCTTTGATGAAGCATCGCACCAGTTGTTGGCTCATGTGCGTCAACCACAAGCCGCCAATGTCGGTCAACTCGGCAAGCAGGATTATGAGTATCAACGCCGTGGGACGCGCAATCTGTTTGTTTTCGTTGAGCCACTGGCTGGTCAACGGGCTGTGTTGGTCACTTGTCGGCGCAAAAAGGAGCAATTTGCCTACGCGATACGTTATCTGGTTGATGTGCTTTATCCCCACGTTGAGTGCATTGAGCTTGTTCTGGACAACCTCAATACCCATCGTTATTCGGTTCTGGTTGAAATCTTTGGCAAGCGGGAGGCTGCTAGAATCATGCAGCGTATTTGCTTCCACTACACACCGCCACATGGCTCCTGGCTCAACATGGCCGAAATTGAAATCGGTATCATGCGTCATCAATGTCTGCGCCGTCGCATCCCCGACGAATGGACATTGGGCACTGAGTTGATGGCGTGGGAGCTTCAAGCTAATCGCGCTTGTCGTAAGATTCATTGGTCATTTACGGTTGATGACGCTCGCAAGGTGTTTGCGAACCATTACCCCTCAAATTTAGAAATTTGAGGTACTAGTGGTCGCGATTCGGAAATCTTTGCAACAGAGCCAGTTAATCTACAAACGGATTAGATCGCGATGCGTGATCGTTTGTTGACGGCCGACCCAAAGCTCGTTACTCTTGACTCACTTGTCAAGCGCTTTCTTCAGATGACAAAGCAACGCACAGCGTCCCTACTTGACCCATGGCTTAACGATGTCGACAACGCCAACTTCGGACCGCTAATCGGGTTCGCCAACGGTTTGAGAAATGATTATGCGGCTGTCTCGAATGGACTTTCGCTATCGTGGAGTCAAGGTCAGGTGGAGGGTCAGGTCAATCGCCTCAAACTGATTAAGCGCCAGATGTACGGTCGCGCCGACTTTGATCTTCTCCGCCTGCGCGTGCTTTATCAGCCGCCATGATCACGTTTAAGTTGGGAGAGCCCCTTTGTCAAATACACTCTTCGATTAACGACCCCACCCGGAAGGAAGTAGAACAGCAGTTGGCTAATTGGAAAGCTTCGCAGAAAGAGGTGGTCGCTCAAACAGACTCAATTCTGACATCATAGGACAACATGTTACGTCGTAACTTTGCATTCCAAAGACACGCCACCTATTACCTGAAAAACCTCAAGCAGCTACATGAGCGGTACTTGCAGGGGGATGAGGCAGTAACAGATGCCCTTGCGCGATTTGACGAAGAATTCGATCAGATAGACCAAGCGCAGTCGTGGGCAGAGCGCAATCGGCTCAACGATTCGCGGGCGGCTGAGTTGTGCAAGCGGTTTTCGCTGGTGGCAACGCGCCTAATCGAGCTGCGCCTCTTGCCGCATGAGCGCATCTGCTGGCTGCGTAGTGCGTTGGCGATTGCGGAAGCGGATCAGGACTGGCAGGCGAAACCGATGTTGTGGGTCAATTTGGGATTGGCTTACTATGCGCTTAGCCGCTTTGACGAAGCAATTGAGTGCTATCAAAAGGTGCTGGACAGCAAGGCGATTCACGGCAATAAGCTGGATGAAGGAGCCGCATCGAGCAATTTGGGCATTATCTATATGCACTTGGGCGATACTCAAAAGGCTTTAGGGTATTTTGAACGGCATCGGGAATTGGCGAGCGAGCTGGGCAATCCGTATGGGGAGGCGAACGCCTTGATGAATATGGGGAATGCGTATCGATATCAGGGTGAGTTTCGACAATCGGCCGAATTTCACCAATCCGCCCTCGCACTCTTCCTCGAAATTGGCGACCGCCAGCAGATGAGCCGCGCCCTGAACAATCTCGGTCTCGCCCATTTTAGCTTGGGGGAAACGCACGATGCACTGACGCGCTATGACCAAGCGTTGACAATTGCCGAGAGCGTCGGCGATCAGCGTAGTAAGGCGGATGCACTCTCCAACATGGGCAACGCCTATCGCACAACAGGGCAGATGACGCAGGCGTTGCGCTATCTCGAACAGTCGCTGGCAATTGATCGGCAAATTGGGGACAGTCGGCGCGAAGCTGGCACGCTGGTCAACATCGGCATTCTGCACGAAAAGCGTGAGCAGTTCCAGACCGCTCTCGCCTACTACAGCGAAGCGGCCAACATCTATCGACGACTCAATGATCGACGCGGTGAAAGTGTCGTACTGGGCAACATCGGCAACGTGTACAGTGGATTAGACCAGCAACAAGCAGCTATCACGCACCATTCGCAATCGTTGGCAATTGACCGTGAGCTAGGCGATCTCGATGGGCAAGCTGACTGCCTGAACAATTTAGGCAATGCGTATGCTGCGCTGGATGAGAGAGCGGAAGCGATCAACTACTATGAGCAAGCCAGTGCTGCTTATCGTGCTGGCGGGAATCGGCGCGGAGAGGGAATTGTCTTGTCTAACTTGGCGGCCGAGTATCTGCTACTTGGCGATTTGACCAACGCCAAAGGCGCATGTGAACAGGCGATTGTGATTGCGCGGGAGGTGCAACATCGCAAAGGGGAAGCGGATGCCAACTTTAACTTGAGCTATGTCTTGCATGGAATGGGAGATGTCGATGCGGCAATCAGACATGCTGAACACGCGCGGCAACTGTACAGGGCAATCGAAAGCCCATTGGCGCGACGAGTTAGTGAGAAGCTAGCTGAGTGGGGTGCTACATGACGAAGGTGACGCTCAACGAGGCACGCAAGCGTCACGCCGAGCATTACTGCATGCTTTTGTTGCGTGCGGAAGAGATGTATCGTGCAGGTGGAGAGCAGATGGTGGCGGGTTTGGCACTGTTTGACTTGGAGTGGCCGCACATCGCGCTCGGTCAGGCTTGGGCGGCGGCACAGTTGGCGCATAATCAAGCGGCGGTTCGCATTGCCAATCGACTTGCCAGCGGCGGAGCATATTGCCTGACATTGCGACAGCCACCAGCGGTGCGGCTTGAATGGTTGCGGACAGGCTTACAGGCGGCGCGGCAGTTGCAACATCGTATTGCAGAAGGAGCGCATCACGGCAATCTTGGTCTTGCCTATCGCCAACTCTATCAGTGGGATCAGGCATTGGAACATCAGCAGGCGTATTTGACAATTGCGAGAGAGACGGCCGACGCAACGGCGCAGAGCAACGCACTCGGCAATTTGGGCGACGTCTATCTGCAAAGTGGCGCAATTGAACGGGCGATTGCCTGCTTTGAGGAGGCACTTGAACTCAGTCGTCAGAGCGGAGATCGTCGTTCCGAAGCGTTGGATTTGGGCAACTTGGGCGCGGCGTATCGTCATTTGGGAGAGACGCAGCGGGCGATTGGCCTCTTGCAAGCGTCGCTGCACATTCTTGCAGACGCTGGCGATATACGCTGGCAAGCCACGACGCACTATCAGTTGGGGAGTTGTTATTTAGATTTGGAAGAGGCAGCGTCGGCCGTTCCCCACTTCCAGCAAACAATACAGTTCGCCCAACAGATTGGCGACCGCAGCAGCCAGGGGTCAGCTTACAGTGGATTGGGCAATGCGTATCTGTTGACGCACAATTGGGAACAGGCGATCCCGCTGTTTGAGCAAGCGTTGGCGATTGACCGCGAGCTAGGGGATTTACAAGACATCGGGGCTGATTTGGGTGATCTGGGCAATGCGTACTACTATGCAGGGGATTTGGAGCGAGCGGCACAGTTGTACGGTGAGCGATTGGACATCGCGGAGGAGGTAGATGATAAGGTTGGGATGGCGAATGCACTGTTTAATCTCGGCCGAATCCTCGCTGAAGTCGAGCAGTATGAGCGGGCGTTTGAGTTTGCAAACGAGTCAGCCAGCCTATACGCCGCGATGCAGCATCCGTTTGTTGTTGTGGTGCGGGATGAAGTGGCGCGTTGGAGGATATTTTCGCAGGCTACAGAGCACTAACGGGGGTTGTGTTGCAAAGATTTCCGAGTCGCGATCACCAGACCCATTGCGGCTGGGCGAGCACCGTTCTTACTGCGTCAGACCAAACAGCCTGTGGATGAACTGTTTCTGCCCGACGATATCTGATTTGCTAACGCCTTCAATCTGTCCTTTTCGAATCATGTGGTTCGCTTCAATGCCGCGAATCGTACGCCAAGCTGTACTGTTTTATTACATCGTGGGTCTTCCCAGATTTATGTGAAACGAAATGAGGCGGTGTAAGTTGTAACAAAGTATGAACTGGGAAAGTGTATGGACAAGGATTTTGGACTTGCCGCCGTTTACAGTAACCGATGTAATCCAGGTGGGCAACGTGTTGTTGATGAAGGTAGCAGCCAACAGTGACGTGGCAACATGCCCAGCGTGCGGCGAGCCGAGTGCAACGAAACACAGTTGGTATGAGCGGGTGGTGCAATCATTGGCATGGGCAAAGTGGCAGGTGATGCTGCAGATGCAGGTGCAACGTTACAGATGCAAGAACCAAATGTGTCAGAAACAGACATTTGCGGAACGATTTCCAGAATTAGTAGGGCCTTACGCAAGACAGACAAAGCAAGTGGAACAATCTCAACAGGCGATAGGGCTGGCAATGGCAGCGCGTGCGGCCGAAGTTGTGCTGTCGCATATGAGAATCGGGATCAGCGATGCAGCGGTCAATAATCGGTTGAGAGCGTTACCCGATGTAGAAGCAGATGAAGCAATACGAGTCGTTGGCATTGATGATTGGGCACAATGCCGGCGGCGCAGGTACGGCACAATTGTCGTCGACTTGGAGAAACGACAAGTGATCGACTTGTTAGCCGATAGTCAGGCGGACACTGTTGAGAAATGGCTCAAAACACATCCGACGATTGAAGTGGTGAGTCGGGACAGAGCGGGCGCATACGCAGAAGGTGCAAGGCAAGGTGTCCCAGATGCTCAGCAGGTGGCCGACCGCTGGCACCTGCTCCACAATTTGTGGGACGCATTGGCAAAGACGTATGAGGCACACGCACCACTTTTGCGAGAATATGCTGTACCTATGCTGTACCTAAACAAGAGCGACAGCCCGTCGAACAATCGAGTGAGTATGCAAAAGAAACGCAACCAATTGCTGATGAAAAACAACAATCAGCCAAAAAACGCACGCTTTCACCCACCGAGATCGTATGCCAAGAAAGGCGGAAAAAGTGGGAGGCGCGCTTTGCTGAGGTCAAGCAATTACAAGCAAATGGGTATTCCGCAGCAGAGATTATTCGCACTACGCGCCTTGCCAAGGGGACGGTGCAAAAGTACATGCGACTTGAGACACTCCCTCGAAGAACATCCCCTAAACCGAGCGGGTGGCGGATTGCGAATCCGTATCGTGTCTACATGATAGGTCGCTTGCAAGACCCATCACCGCCTTCCATTAATCAATTGCTAGCCGAGTTGCAGGAAAAGGGATACCAACACAGCCGGTCAACCCTTTATGGTTGGGTTTGTCAACTTCGCCATGAACTTGGCCTTACAACGCCTGCGCAAATCAGGCGGGAGCCCTCACGCAAGATGTCACATCTAACCCCACGTCGGCTTGCCACCATTGTGATGATGCCCGCTCACAATCGGTCGACTGAACACAAGCAGTGGTTAGATTCACTTGTTCAACGAGAACCCACCATTGCAGCTGCCACCGACATCGCCGCTCAATTTATCGACGCATTGCGCCAACGCAAAGACGATTTTCTCAACGACTGGTTGGCTACGACAAAACGGTCTACAGCATCGTATCTATCTGGTTTCGCCAAAGGAATTGAACTTGACCTCGCGGCGGTTCAAGCTGCTTTCACTTCTGAATTTAGCAATGGACAAGTTGAAGGTCAGATAAATCGTCTGAAAATAATTAAGCGGATGATGTACGATCGAGCAGGATTTCAACTACTGCGCAAATGCGTACTGTGGCATGGGCGGCTCACCTTCACATAAATCTGGGAAGACCCACGATGTAATAAAACAGTACACATCCCCCAAAGAGCAAGTTGGAAGTCAACACAATAATGGAAAATCAAAGATGAGAACATTGAATGCGGCAAGAACACGGGTAGCAGATTATTACTTGAATGTGGTCACCCAAACAGTTGACAACAAACAATACCATGCCCTCGACTCTGATTGGCCACAAATTAGGGCTTTACTGGAATATCGACACTTTCATTTTACGGTACTCGTCGGCAAATTATCAGCTTACTGGCATGCTCGAGCTATGTTTCAGGAACTAATATGGTGGTCAAAGGAGGCTGTAGCTGTTTGTAAAGGCACCAACCGAACCGTGCATTTAAGTAATCTCGGGACTGCTTACCGTGAGATTGGTCAACCCCAGACAGCTCGTGAACACTTGCAAGAAGCCTTACAAATGTCGCAGGGCAACCCCTGGCTTGAGAGTACAAATCTGAATCATCTGGGGTTGGTTTCTCATGATTTGGGGCAAACTGATTCGGCTATTGACTATTTTCAGCGGGCTTTGACCCTGGCTCAGAAAACCGGAAGAAAGGCAGTCGAAGGGAATGCACTAGGTAATCTTGGCTTGCTCTATTACGACACAGGCGAATTAAACAAAGCAATTGAATACAGTCAAAAAACAGTGATCATTGCCCGTGAAACAGATAATCAACGCATGCTGGGATTGGCTTTAGCCAACATCGGATCAAGCTATCGTGGATTGGGGCAACCAGAGACCGCTGTTTCTTTCTATCAAGAAACACTGGTTTACGCTCATCAGTTTGGCGATTTGCCAATGGAAGGGAAGGTATCAGAAAACTTGGGACTGACCTATACCGAATTGGGACGTTGCGATCTGGCCGTCAGTTTCTTTGAACGTGCTTTGGTGATTGCCAGACTAATGGAACATAAACGCGATGAGGGGGACAATTTATACAACTTGGGAACCGCCCATCATACGCTAGCGCACAACAATACAGCCATCGATTATTATCGAGAGGCCATCACTGTTTGGCGTGAGTTGTCCGAAAAACAGGGGGAAGCCATTACATTGGGCCACTTGGGAGACGTCTACTACGATATGGACGATCTCAGTATGGCGATGACACATTACCAACAATCTCTTGCGATAGCCCAAGAGATAGATTATCAGCAAAGACAAATGGGTAACCTGGCGAATATCGGTAATGTTTATAGTGCTTGGGATCAGACTGACAACGCAATTGCAGCTTATAACAAAGCTCTTTCACTGGCAAGGAAGATGGATGATGCACACAACGAAGGTGTTATCTTGAACAGGTTGGGAAATATCCATTTTGCGCAGGAACAGATCAATCAGGCCATCACGTATTATCAACAAGCGCTTGAGGCGAATCACCGTGCTGGAGATCATCAAAACGAGATAGCTTGGCTTAACAATTTGGGTCGTGCGTATTATGAGGATCAACAATGGGAGCTAGCTGTCACTTACTATCAACGAGCCGCAACGGCAAGTCACGCATTAGCGGACACTTATCGACAAGCTACGCAACTCAGACACGTTGCATTGGCCCACAGTAAGATGGGGAAATCCGAACAAGCGATCTCTTACTATGTACAAGCCCTGACTGCTGCACAAATTAGCGGCAATCAAGAGGTAGAAATCAATTCGTTAGGTAGCCTTGGATTGTTACATCGCGGTTTGGGGCAAAGGCGGGAAGCCCAGCATTATTTACAACAAGCATATGATCAATTCGAAGATTCAAATTCACCCCAAGCACGCACAATACAGCAACTTTTGGACGAGATGGCAAGTATGTCAACAGTAACCCAGGCAGTGGGAAAATAAGAAATGCACAATGTACTTGAAGCAAAATTGAGTATGTAGATGAGACATAGTTTGTTTTGCACTCTTAACGGTAACTACCCTGCATCCAGCAGTGCTTTGGCATGAGTTACCAGAAGTGCATGCATTTGAAATCGGCCGATTTCAACCACCGGCTCCAGCAAACCACGTGCCACTAGCGTTCGGACAAACGGCTTGGGATCATCCACCTGCCAGACAAATTTCATTGCATCCAAATCGAAAGTGGCTGGCTTTGGCGCAAATGCGCCCAAAAACGCAAAACATTCCAGCGTTTGTTCATCGAGCATGGCCGTGCTTTTTTGAAGCAATACGGCCACTGTGGGTATTGTTTGGGTTGCAACATCGACCCGGTCGGCTGGCGCCTGTGCTTCGATCAAAGCTGCGCCTTCCCTGAGATCTGCCATTAATTTTTGCACACTGAAGCCTAGAGATTGCTCCTCATGCAGCAATCTTCCGGCAACCTGAATGGCAAGGGGCAATCCTTCAAGCTCTTGCACCAATTTTAGTGATTCGTCGGGGTACTCTGTCACAACATGTGGCGCGAGGCGACGCAGTAATAAGAAAGCTTTTTCGTCTGTTAATACAGCAAGAACATACACGTCATCCGGCGCTTCAGCAATGGCGTTTGCCACAAGTGGCAAACGGGTTGTAAACAATGTCGCACATTGGGGGCCACCGATCTTGAAAAAGGTGGCAATCTGCTCATCCCAGATGTCATCGACAATGATCAACCGCCGCTGATTATGTAATGTCATGCGTAGTATTTCAGCGGCGCGTGCAGGATCGTTGGCGCGCATGACCTCATCAATACCCAGCAATCGGCCCCACGTCGCCAGTTCACTCAATACGTTAGGGGATTCGCCTAATGACACCCACAAAATACCGTCAGGAAATGCAGCTTGCACATCAGGGTCATGAGCCAGAGCCGAGGCCACTGTTGTTTTGCCCACCCCAGGCCACCCACGCACCGTCGTCAGAATCTGAAGGGATGGCGCTTCGGTACCAGCGGCTAACCCAAAGCGTTGTTTCAGATCATTTATTGCTTCTTCACGCCCAATTAACAAACCGGGTCTGGCCGGCAAATTGCCAGTTTTTTCAGGTTCGAACTGACGTGATTCCTTTTCCCTGTCTTTCAACAAAGCGTTGATCGCCTCAACGAATTCTGACCATTGTGCTTGCTTCGCTTCGTCTGCCAAAATACGGTTCGTGGATCCTTCCTGACGCATCCAACGTAATTCCTGATGTAGTGCGTCGAGCTTGTCGGCAAGCGGTTCGGTGTAACCGGCAATAAGTTCGGCCGAATCAGCCCCGCGCTTTGTGTCGTGGGCAATTCGTGTACTGGCAAGCAAAACACTATTCAACTCGGTACACATACGACTCAACAGACGCAATTCAATTATTGGTTGGAGTGTCGGTTGCCGTTCAGCTGCTCGATAAAATGCACCAAATAGCGTCGTCAGATAATGCTCGAAGTCGAGGTCAGGTATCTGCTCAGGCAAATAGCCGTTTGCCACCTGGGTAAAATGAGCGCGTTGTGTATCGACGATAGCAGCCGCCTCATCAAGGGCCAGAGAGTGCGGCTCTAGCAAGATGGCCAGCTGCGCTTGCACAGCGGGTCGACGTAAATACGTTGCCACACATTGAATGTAATAATCGGTGACACCGGCTTGATCAGAGCGCAATGCCTTCTCGGCTGCTTCTAGCAAAGCTTCTTCCAGAGCAGTATACAATGCCTTTTCAACCGGATCCCGCTCAAATCGCTTACGGATGGCAACAGTGGCGGCGGTGATCATGGTGCTGGCCAGGCCACCGATCCCATCACCAAACGCCCCTGTCCAAATGTCGTAGATTGCTTGTGCGTCCATAGCTACCGACTCCTCAGAAAGTCAACCACAGGCCCATGCCCGAACTTCTCTATGTTCTCGCCCAATTCAAGCGCAACCTTTGCCCACTTGACAGCTTGCTCTTCTGTTTGTGCATCGGCCGAATCATTTTGCCACACTAAGCTGATATTCCACGCTGCCCGAGCCGCCCCATCATGATCGCCCACATGCAAAAAAGCTTGATACGCTTATTGCTGAAACGCTCGTGCCTGATAGTGTTGCCCCATCTTTAGGAATAACTTGCCGAGATTACCTAATGCCACCGCCTGACTGTGTTGGTCACTTATTGCTCGACACAAGGCCAGATCCTCTTCATAATAACGTAGCGCCAGTTCATTGTCATCAAGCGTAGTTGCCAGTTGACCCAGATTGCCCAACGCCATCGCTTCCACCCGCATGTCATGCAACTGGTGGGCAATAGCTAACGCAGCCTCGTGCGCTGTCTGTGCTTCTGTGTAACGCTGCAAATGGCGCATAGCAATGCCCATATTATTCAAAGCGATTGCCTCATCAGCCAGATCCCCCGTCTCTCGAAAAATCTCAATCGCCTGACGACAGTATTGTTCAGCCTGAACGTAGTCATCAATACTGCAAAACGCATTTCCGATGTTGCCCAAAGCGTTCGCCATGCCATTCCGGTGGTCGAGTTCCGTAGCGATAGCAAGCTGTTGTTGATAGCAATCGATCGCCTCGCTTATCTGGCCTCGCCGGTCATAGATGTTGCCCAGATTACCCAGAGCCATCCCTTCGCTGAAGCGCTCACCCGTGCGCTGGTTGAATTCAAGCGACTGACGATACAGAGATTCAGCACGTTCGTAACTCCCTTGAAGAAAGAATGCGGTTCCCAAATTGAGGCTGTGCATGGCGATGGCGCGTTGATGTTGTTGGTATTCGGCCGATTCCAGAGCAGCCTCCCACCAACGAATCTGATCTGCTGTCGGCCGATGGTAGAGTAACAAATAAGCCCCCACATCGGGGAACAAATTGCACAGCAAGGCTGCCCGCTCATCTGTCCGCATGTGGACGTAACTCCACTGCTGACTATGCTCCAACTGACTCCATTCCTGCCCAAGACAAGTCAATGCAGGAACCATATTCGCCGTCCCACCTTTCAAATAGCGTGTCTGGGTCTCTTGCAAAAGCTCAAGATAGTATTCGGCATGTCGCCGTTGGGCAGTCTCGAGTTTGTTCATCGCACCGTAAGCCGGCTCAATCGCACTTCGATCTGCTGATAATCACCTAGATACGCCGTCATCAAACTCTTCCAAAGGCGACCGTGGTTCGGTACGCTATCGTGCAGCAATTCATGGACGATGACGTAGTTACCGATTTCCCGGTCGAGATCGAGTAGTTCAGTATTGAGCGTCAACGTCCCTTTGGTCGAATACGAAGCCCACTTCGTACGCATTTCTCGAAAAGTCACCCGCGTCAGCTCCACATCCAGTTTCTGCGCCCACACATCTATCTGCGCCCGGAACTCTGCCTTATCACGCCATCCCTCCAACCCATGGTTAGTCGCCGTCATAGGCCTTCCGCAATAACGTGAACAGCTGCTCGACGATGTATGTTACCTGCGAATAGTCATCCATCTCGGCAACAAGAGCGAACGTGACTTCTCGACGCAAATCTCGATAGATGGACTCATGTGACAGCCAATCCGCGTGTTCGACAAACGCCTGCTTGACTTTCCCCGCCACCTGCTCCGCATTAGGCACATCGTAATCAAGCAGCGTACGATAGACGAAAAATGTCAGGCCATCGAATCCCTTCTCCGCCTGCTGCTGCTTGCGTTCATCTTCGCTGCGGACATAGGCATACAGTTCTTCCAGCGCGTCCTGGGTGCTGAGTTGGCGCTCGGCATACCGCTCCTGCACCGCTGCCGCCCGTTCCGCCAGCGAGATCAGGAATGGATCGTCAGCACCTTCAATGGCTGCCCGCTCAATACTCTTGACCAAGTTGATTACCTTCGTATTGTCGCCGACATTCTTCTGCTGAATCAATTCGATACCGCGCTCGTTGATTTCGTAGAAATCGGTCACGGGCGCGATCTCACCAACGCCCACCTGCGACTGCACCAGTTGGTTTGTCTTGCGCTGGAAGTCCCTGTCGACGTAGACGCGCTTGCTGAACGCCTGACTAACCACACGATACATGTTGGAGAGTGTGGTGTAGTCGGCGATAAACGGCCGCATAAACGCATCAGGCGAGATGATTTCATAGAGCATCTCAAGCTCTTTGTAAAGCTTGAAGAACTTCTTGCGCCGCTCTTCCTCGCGGAAGTGATCGATCAGAATATCCACATCGCGGTCGTCGAAATTGTGCTGCAACAGGCCGAGATACGTTTCCCGTGCTGTCACCATCTTCGTCTCAAACAGCGTTTTTAGCAGGGCGATATCGCGCACGACGGCGCTGACTTCGTCGCTGTCGAAGAGTAGCGCCTGCTCCAGCTTGTCGAAGATACCGACAAAGTCCAGCACAAAGCCGTGAGGCTTGACCATGCCGCGCTCTTCATCCTCGTAAGGGCGATTGACGCGGGCAATCGCCTGTAGCAGCGTGTGATCGCGCATCGGCTTGTCGAGGTACATCGCATAGAGCAGGGGCGCGTCGAAGCCTGTCAGCAGCTTGTCAGTGACGATCAGAATTTTGGGCAGATTATCGTGTTTGCGGAACCGCTTGCGCGTCTCCTTTTCAGCTTTTTCGTCGAGATGGAACTGCTTGAGCAAGTCGCCGTCGTTGTTATTGCCCGTGTAGACAACGGCCGAATACTCTGGCAGCAAAATGGCATCGAGCGCCACTTTGTAGCGTGCACACGCCTCGCGGTCGACGGCCACCAAAAACGCTTTGTATCCCAGTGGTTCGACATTGTCACGATAATGGTCAGCGACGTACTGGGCCACTTTCGCCATCCGCCGCTGCCCCTTGAGGAAGTTGCGCGTGTTGACGGCGCGTTCGAGGATTTTGTTCAGTTCGTCGATGTCGGCTACGCCCTCAGCGTCGGCCAACCTGAGAAATTCACGCTCCAGATCTTCTGTCGGCACGAGCAATTCGTTGGGCGCGATAGCGTAGAACAGTGGCAGCGTCGTGCCGTCTTCAATCGAGTCGGCAATCGAGTATTTGTGCAGATAGCCTACGCCGTCGTCGATGCCGAACGTCTTGAAGGTGCCTCTGCCGTGGGCGGTCTTGTCGATGGGCGTACCCGTGAAGCCGATGAAGGACGCATTGGGGGTCGCCGCCATCAGGAAGTTGCCCAAATCGCCGCCTGTGGTGCGGTGAGCTTCATCGATCAGAACGTAGATATTGTCGCGCTGGTTGATGTCGGCCGCCATGCCGCGAAATTTGTGAATCATGGTGACGACGATGCCACGATAATCCTCGCGCAGCAGCCGCTCCAGGGTGGCGATGCGGTCGGCATGCTGCACGTTTTCTAGCCCGAGCGCAGCCAGATTTTTGAGCATCTGGTCTTCCAGTTCGTTGCGATCGATCATCAGCAGGATGGTCGGCTTGTTGGCGGCCGCCGCCTGGAAGAGCAACTGTGCCGCCTTGATCATGGTGAATGTCTTGCCCGATCCCTGCGTGTGCCAGACGAGGCCGCGCCGTTTGTCGGGATCGAGCGCCCGCTGCACCACGCGCTGCACCGCCGCCGTCTGGTGCTGACGCAAGATGTATTTGTTTAACTCTTCATCTTTTTCGGCGAAGATGATGTGGTCGCGCAGGGTAGCCAGCAGGCGGTCGATGGCACAGAAGCTCTTGATTTTCGCTTCTAGGTTGCCGACCTGCTCGCTTTTCCAGCGGAAAATGTTGCGCCGCACCGTGTTCCATGTCACCCCGTAGCTGAAGCCAATCGCTTCGGTGGCGGTGAAGAGCTGTTGCGGCGTCATCATTTCGGGCGTTTCGCGATGGTAGCGGCGCAGTTGGTCGATGCCGATGGCGATTGCTTCCGTCTTGGTGGCGTTTTTGCACTCGATAACGAGCACGGGCAGGCCGTTGATCAGGAAGACAACATCCTCTCGATTGCCGTAGTGACCGTTGTGGTAATAATACTCTTCGGTGACGTGGTAGACGTTTTGGCTGGGGTCGCCGTAGTTGATGAGGATCAGATTGCGTTCGCGGTTTTCGGCGGGGACGAAGTAGGTTTGCTCGTTGCGCAGAAAACGCAGGGAGTCGCGGTTGCCGAAGATGTCGGCACGCAACAGGTCGAAGCGGCGCAGTAGGTCACCGATGCCGCCACTATAGAAAGGGTTGAAGGCGGCTACGCGCTCGGCGAGGATATCGGGGAAGTAGCGGGAGCCGGCGCGGGCGCGGGCGCTGATCGTGCCGCTACTGCCAAAGCCGCGCAGTGCCTCCGCCTCACTGCGCGTGAGCACCGTCCAGCCGATTTGCTCGGCATAGTGCAGGATACGAGCCTGCACCGTTTTGTGTTCGGTCGGCTTGGGCACTTTCGTTGACCTCAGACTCCCCTAGACTGCTCTATACGCTTAATTGATTCCGACATGAGCCAACTAATTCCACCACCAATAGCAAGAAGCCATGACAATATTTCGGTCAATCGGACCCAAGGATCATCCTGGTCCATATGTGCCAACCGCCCACCGATGAAGAGCAACACTACAAGAATCAGAAAAGCAATGATAAAGCCAATTGTTCGAGACTTCCATCGTCGAAGCCGCTCCTGACGGAGTTCAATCTGCTCCCACTTATCGTTGAGCAACGGTCGATCGCGTGCTTGTCGATCAATGGCCATCATCAATCCTCGCCGCAAATCACTCCGCGCAAAGATATTCGCGTGTAAATTCTTAAGCAGTCGAATCAACACGTCCTTGAGAAACTCGTCGTCTGTGATTTTGATAGTACTCAGGATTCTCAGAGCAGTCGATTCACCTGCAAATAATGGCTCATCCATATTCTCAATTAGTATTTCCACTACAACTTCATCAACCGCCTGCATTGCTGCCAGCCCCTCTGCGGCTTGACGCTTTGCAGGGTGATCAGGTACCACAATCACATCTTGCAGGATTTGAATTGCTTCTCGATTTGGCTGCTTTAGCGTTGCCAGTCTGTGGACGATGCGAATTTTATCCTCTGATGATCGCTGATCGTATTGTTTGCAAACCCATTCTACAGCTTGATTAGACGATTCCGTCAATGCTTGCAAACTCTTATCGGCGGCACGTTTCAGGTTCAGATCATCATCAGATACTGCTACATCTAACAAGACGGAAATCGCTTTTTGTGTGGTTGGATTCAGTTTCCCGAGGCGGTGGGCAACCCATTGCAAAGTGTCAGCATTTTCATCTTGAGCGGAAAGGATTGAGGCAAGCGCATCAACTGGCTCAGGTTCTGGGCGGATCATATCATCGAGATCCCAGTTTAAATGCCGTCGATCATTGTATTCGAGGTCGGGATCGCGTGTGAGACTGATAGCGGCTGGTAGCAAGCGTTCATGGTGCTGACTCCATGGCTTGTCGTGCAATGCCCGTAGCATGTCCCGTTGAAGACGCGAATCATTGCTCTGCACAACAAACGTAACCAATACGTTCATTGTTTGGAGCGTTAGCTTTCCGGCGTGTATCAGATTGTATGCAACTGTCCGTTTGAGCTGGTCACTTGAACTACTGCGGAGGGCCTCACGCAAGTGGGCCTCAATCAAGGCATCCCTATGCCTTATCATGATAAGCGCCCTGACTGCCCCAGACTGAACGCCTGGATCATTATCTCCCAACAACTTGATGAGTACATCAACTGCCTCTAACGGTACATTGGCATCATACCTACCGAAACTCTCGGAAACGATTCTCCGAAGTTCTACATCATCGTCGTGAGCCACACTTAACAAAGCTATTGTTGCACCCTCAACAACTAACAACTCCCCCAGCGCCTTTGCTGCACGTCGCCGATGTCTAGCGTCGTGTTCATACGATAAGTAGCCAGTCAGCTTGGGAAGGTGTTGAGGCTGTTGTAGCATTAGCGACTTAATCGTCGATTGAAGGCACTGCCATTTCGTAACAGGTCTATCAGGTCTTGACGTGAGCAAAGCATGCAGAATAGAGGCATTCACCACACCGAGGAGCTTTAAGCTTTCGGCCGCCATATCCTGTAAATCATCACTCGCTGCCAATGCTTCAAGCAATACCGAAATCACCTCTGATGTTGTGACACCACTTCTGCCTAGACTTCTCATAGCTACTTGTTGCACCCGCTCCGATGGATCGCGAGCCGCTTGCACGAGCGCATCCGCTACGTCTCCCTGTGCAACGGGATACTTCTCAAACCACGTTGCAGCGGCGACTTGCACAGGCACCTCAGATTGAAGATTAGTCAGAGCGCTCATGCAGACCAGAGATACTTGCTCGATCTGGGGGACGGTTGATTGGTCAAGGTCTAGCTCAACTGACATTCCAAATTGATGTACATACTGATCAGTTTTTTTCCACAGTGAGTCAAGGCTTTCAGCAGCCTTTGTACGTACAGCAGTAGCAGGATCGCCAAGAGAATATGCCAGAGCATGAACAATCAAATCTAGTGGCCGGGCAAACTCGGCTGACGCTAGATGGTGTGCAGCCAACGAACGGTTAAGAACAGAGCCATGAAGCAAGACATTGAGCAACGAGTCTACTGCTTCAGACACGTAGCCCCGTGATTCAAGCAATGCGGCTGCGGCTGCCAAACGGATTTGATCATGGTGGCTCTTCAACAAGCGACTCAGGGCTTGCTGGATGTCGTTGGGAATTTGTCGCTTGTGAAGACCGTACGCAACAACGACCGGTACTCGTACGTCGCTGTCTGACTCCAGAAGCGCAATAAGGCGACTTCTGGCAGCGGTTGGACGCTCTGCAATTCTAGCTAATTGCTGTGCAGATAAGGCGGCTAAATCTTGGTCATTCGTTTCAATGAAGTAGACTAAAGTATCCATTATGCAGGGAGAAGAATACCGCAACTCACCAAAAACTAAAATCAAATACCGAACTACGGTATCATTTATGCCATCCGCTGCCAACTGACAAGCAACGGGTATGAGATGTGCCGAGTTTTCTAGAAAAGATTTGCCTATTGTGGCTCGATTGTAGAGATAATAATCGGACAATGACGTTATAGACTCCAGAATACCTAGTAATCGATTGGTCGGCACGTTGGGCATTTCTGACAAGGCATTCAGAGCCACATATCGTGCTCCTTCAGGTAGGTCTGCTGCTACCGCGATATCAATCAATCGATTGACAGCTATTTGATTGCTGGCTCCAATTCTCGCCAGTGCTTTTGCCGCAGCTTCCTCAACTTCATCCTCGTCTCTCATAGAATTGACGAGCGACTCGATGATCTCGGCGTCTGCATCGGGCAAATTGCCCAGTTGCTCAGCCGCTCGGCGACGCAACCATTTGTCAGCATCGCTCTCAAGAATATGTTTCAAGTGAGCACGACAAATTGGAAGCGACTGACTATGCTTGCTCAATGCCTTGATTCCATAAGTAATGAACGGATGGTCTTCACTGTGCTCAATCAGTTTTTCCATAAGAATCTTGGCCGAATCTGATGTCAATGAGTCCGCCTGAGCCATGCATTTTGCAATCGCATTGCGAACTGAGCTGTTCTCAGTCGTCTTCAACAGTGGATGCAGTAACGCCACATCCTCAGATGCAAGACCCTCTAGCTCTCCCAGTGCGGTAATGGCACGATACCCAGCATAGGATCGCTTGATAGCCACCCCGCGCTCGAGAATTGGGATTGTTCGCGAGGCTTTTTCTGTCAGGAATGCGATATGGGAAAAGATCGTTTCCTGCACATCAGGAGACACATCAGGGTTGTCGAGTAAGGTCTCAATAGCAGTTACGATTCTATGGTGGCGCAGCTCTAACGATCGAGCCGTCATAATGGCGACTTGCTGAATCTCCGGATCAGGATTGTTTATGGCTGCAACAATTGGAGCAACTAAGGTAGTGTCACCGATCAAAAATGACAGGCATCTTTCATACAACTCGCTATCTGACACCATCTCTTGTGGCGTTTCCGATTTACCAAACAGCGTGAACTCATCTCTATCTTGCGACATGTTGCGGATACCGATGTGCAACCCGGGATCGTTGAGTATCTGAACCAACCAATATGATGCTTGTTCACGCAAGACCTTTTCAACTTCTGGACACACACCCAAAGGGGAGCACTCGGCGAAAGCGGTGGAAGCTGCTACGAAATTGCGTCCCGCCAACCAAGCGATGCGTCGCTGCCACTGTAGCCTGGCCAACGAACCAGCAATGCGGTGCTGCAAAAGAAGTGGCAAAAGTAACGGTACACCAATAATCCACTCTGTGATGCGATTGGTACTATGTTCGTCAACCAAACCAAGCACGCGCTGGGTGGATGGTGAGAAAGTCGGACGCAATAGGCGCATCGGCTGTCGGTGGAAATGGAGCATCGCAAGGATTATTTGAGACGCCTTTTCAGCCGTATCCCCCGTAGAACCCAAATGACCTATTGCAAGAAGATGTGCCTCACGCCACCATGGATCGAGGTAATGCTGCATGAAAGCGTCAAGGTATTCTGGATAATCCTGCGCTGCAATATGCCGCGCAGCCAGGTACTCTTGAAAAGTGAGATGCACAAACTCAAATGTGCTGTCACCGCGTTCACTTATAAGACCGCTACGATTACGCACCGCCTGCAGGAAATGACGAGCTTCCTGGCGGGCATATGTGAGATCAGACAGTCGCCCTTTATCAAGAAAAATCTGAGCGAGTTGTTCAGTGCAATTTTCTTCAGTAGCAGCTATCCGATTCTCTTCTCCATGTAGCCAATAAGCTAGCGCGGCAAGCAGTTCGAGCTTTGTTTGCCAATCGTGCTGATCCCACCAGTCAGACACCTCAATTCCCTTATCACGCTCCCACCTGTCAAGTAAGGTTTCACAACACTTCAAGTAGAGTTCTGCACGACGGTGCGGTAAGACACGGTTGTTGCGATAAACAATGGCGATAATTGTGCAGAGTAGCGGATTAGTTGCCAATGCCATCACACGCTTGTTTTGCTCCAATTGAGTGAATAGTGTCGCCACCACATCACTGGCTTCATTGCCATACGCCGCTTCGTACCATTGTTTTAGGAACTGTTCCACATCATCCGCGGAGAACGGTTTGACGTAACAAGTTTGAAAATGCGGACGAAGAGCGAGATCGCGCAGACCATGTTGACGTGAGGTAATCAGGCACAAATTGCTTGCATAGTCACCATCGCTACGCGTGAACAATCCATCCAATGCGCGGGCAAACTCCCGCCGCGCTTTCAAATCGACGATTTCATCGACGCCATCTACCAACAAAATGCAACGACCTTCAGCCAAAGCTTCCTGAATTGTGCGCGATGCGACACCTTTATAGGATACATCTTGGTCAATATAGTCTACGATTATTTGCACCAAGTCTGGCACGTGTGCATTCTTTCGTTCATCTGCAAAAGTATCTGCAAAGTAGCGTAGTTCAAGCAAAATTGGCAGCCGGGCTTGCGCGAATTTCTCTCCCAAATTCACTGCCCGAGCTTGCTCTTCGCGTGCGAAGATGAGCGTCAACCAAAGCATCAATGTTGTTTTGCCTGAGCCAGAGCCACCGACAATTGACAGGTGGCGGTATTGATGCAGCGCTTCATCTACTGACTTGGTTGCTCTGATGATTCTGGATTCTTGCCTTCTCGGATCCTTCTGGGTAGACGTGACATTGCCTAGCTCATTGCTTTCGGTAACAGGCTGAGGAGGCAGATCACCGCCCCTATCAATGAGTGTGGATTTAGACTCGTCTTCTGCCTCACGCTCAACGGGCAAAACCCGCTCAACTTCTGTCTGCAATTTGACGAAAATCCGCTCAAGTGGGACAGAATGCAAATTGGGATCGCGCTCCGGCAACCCTGACAGCTTTAGGCGACTGTATTTGCGTGCTACCTGATCACAGTAGTGCTTTTCGGCTTGGGTCAGGGGGGATGTCATCATCACACTCTACTCTTCATCAGGCAACGCCAAATGGTGAACACGAACCTGTGCTGTCATGAGTTTATGCAATAGCGTCCTGAATAACTCATCAAGAACTCGCTTCTTCTGCTGATGAATCGCCACTTTCTTATTCACGACACGAATCTTTTCATTGATCGCACATTGCTCATCGAACCATGGTAGTGGGATTAGAAATCCCTTTAGACGAGTTGCACTGATATTGCTCTGGCTTACACCGCGAGTTGCAATTGATTTCAGACGTACTTGAGCGACATCTGACCCAAGATAGTTGTTGAGGAAGTAAGGATCGATTCGACCAGTATCAACCCTAATTCGGATTAGGTACGATGCAAATGTGTAATCGCCTTCAAGGGTAAAAATCGCCGTGCGACCAACAAGCTCAAAGCTATTGGTTCGATTGAACAAAATGTCGTCCTGTTCAACTTTTGTTTTCTCGAATTCATCGTCGCTCAGATCGACGTATTGAAGATTATCGGCCGAAATGAACCCGTTCACTTGATTGGTCATGCGCAGAATCGGATATTGACCATTATCGCCACCTTTCTTGGACAGGCCGTAACGAGATGACACTATCACATCGCCCGCGGGAACAATATCCCAGTCTTGAGGAACTCGGCCGATTTCCGTCTCCTTCTGCGCCTCGCCGCGTGTGCCTTCCGTGAACAGCTTGTGCATCAGGGCGCGTTTAAGCTCCTGCGTGCGCTCGATCAGCTGGGTCTGCTGCTCAATCGCCAGTTGGACGGTTCCCAGCACATACGCGATCTTGCGCTGTTCCGACAACTCGAACTCACTTGTGTTCACTTCTATACTCTGAAGTCGGCTCTTGTTTATGGCCTTGAACGTACTCCCAGTGCCTTGACTTGCGATGTAATCTTCCAAGTAGATCAGGTTGTAGTAAAGGAAATCGCGATCAATATCCTTTGCTCGTATCGCTGATACCCCGCGACCAATACACGATCTTTCTCGACACTTATTCACTGGCCCGACAGGGGCACGAACAGAGATCAGAATGTCGCCCACCTCAGCGATCTTCTTCGGCGCGGCGCAGTATTTCCGTGGAGAAGGATACATGAAGCCAAAATCTGTTTTACCTTGATAAAACGGAAGCCCTTCTCCATGTTCATTGTAGGTTGATGAAGGGGGCGATTGTCCCATTATTAGAGTTGCAACATCCACGAGCCGCATAGTTTTATGCCCCAAGTTGAGCCAATATCAGTTGAAGGATTTCCTCAACTTCACTCGCTTCTTCTGCTATTGTGTTAAGCTCGTCCACGATCTCGGAAATCGGCCGATACTCCTCCTCATCCGCCACATGCACATAGCGGCTAGGTGAGATGTTGTAATCGTTCTTGACCAGCGCGGCTGTCTCCACCACTGTGGCGAACTTCTCCACGTCTTCCCACCCTTGTACCGCCTCCGCAATGCGCTCGATGCTGTCATCAGGTAGATAATTCTTGGGGTCGCCCTTCTTGAACTCGCGGCTGGCATTGACCAGCACGAACTTGCCGCGCCGCTCGGCCGGCTTCGCCTTGTTGAGCAAGATGATGATGCCCGGCGCGCTGGTGTTGTAAAAGAGATTTTCGGGCAGGTAGATCACCCCTTCGACCACGTCCTGCTCGACAAACCATTGGCGCACCGTCTTCTCCTTGTTGGTGTGCGCGTTGCCCGACCCGCGCGACGCCGCGCCCGTATCGAGGACGACGGCAGCCCGCCCCGTCGACTTGAGGCTGGCCAAAATGTGCTGCATCCACCCCCAATCCGCCTTGCGCCCTGGATAGCCCGCGTCGTCAAAGCGCCCCAGTTCATCCTTGTCGTAATCGGTTTCGGTAAACCAGTCCTGATTCCACATCGGATTGGCCACTACAATATCGAACGTCTGCAAGCCGCCCGCGCTGCGGAATTTGGGATTCTTGAATGAGTCGCCGATCTCGATGGCGGCGTCCATGTCATGGATGATGGTGTTCATGTTCGCCATCGCCCACGTGTCGGGTACATACTCCTGCCCGTACAGCTTGAGCGGCGTGGCGTCAGGGTGTTGTTCTTCCATGCGCAACTGGCACTTGATCAGCAAACCGCCTGATCCACACGTCGGGTCGTAAACGGTCATGCCTGGCTGTGGATCCATGATGTTCGCCATCAGGATGCCGACCTCTTTGGGCGTGTAGAACTCGCCTGCGCTCTGGCCACTACCCTCGGCAAATTTGCGGATCAGGTATTCGTAGGATCGGCCAATAATATCTGGCTCGACATCCTTCAACCCCAGCCGCTTCTTGCTGATCTCCTCGATCAGGTTGCTCAGGCGGTCGTCATCGATGTCGCGCACACCGTGCGTGGTGGCGTTGAAGTCGACGCGGTCGATGATGCCGTTGAGCTGCGGGTTTTCTTTGGCGATGGCACGCAGGTAGGTGGTCAAATCCTCGCCAATCGAGCCTGTCAGCGTGCGGATTACACTCCAGACAGGCTGGTCGGGGTCGTCGGGCTGCAACGGCAGGTAGAAGCGCACCAGGTTGTGGTCAAGCGCAACCAGTTGGAACGCCTTTTTGCGCGAGCCGACTTTGGCGGCGATGCGCTGGATTTCGTCATCAAAGACGTCGCACAGTCGCTTGACGAAGATCAGGGGCAGGATGTAGTTCTTGTATTTGGGGGCTTCTTGTGCTCCGCGAATGGAGCAGGCGGCGTCCCAAATCCACGTTTCGAGGGATTTGTCGGGATTGCCATTAGATTGAATTTTGGCTTGCTTTGTCATTAGAGTATCTTGTTGCGAACTATTTCATCTCGTATCGTTTGCGGACGCCTGTCACATTGATCCGGTATTGAGCCATCTTTTTGCTTGCATTGAAGTATGCGGCAATTCTCTGCACATCTTGCACACCTTTTTCAAATTGTTGCTTCAACCCAACTTCAGGCACTTGGAGACAACCTCCCAAGTACGCAGCCTCAGCTTCATCCTGACGATTGAATTGGCGAATGAACATACCATTGCCAGGAAATCGTTCTAACGTCATTGGTCTATGACCGCGAATAATGTGAGCAAGCTCATGCATAACATCTGCTTGCTGTCTTGGGTATTGGTGACGAGTGTTATTGATGATTACCGGTACATCCCCTCCAATCACTGTAACGGCTGACCACCCCTCTGGGTCATCTATTTGTAGAACTTGTCGATCATTCCATCTCAACTTAGGTACAAAGCCTGGTGGCATCACTTGAATACGCAAATATTTTGCGAGATCAAAAGCGCACAGCGCTTCAAATGGTTCCTTTGCCAAAGCCTTCCGGTAGATACAGGCTTGTAATTCACACCATAGTTTGAAGTCAGGAGAAAGTGCCATTTTACTCTTCTGGTCTGTACCCCAATTTCCCAGCCATTACTGCGACGTAAGCAGCCTTAACCATATTCGCCAATGCCTCTGCAGTTTCTTGATTGAGTTCTTTATCCGCACGGAGATGAAATTCAATACGTTCTGGCGTCGACATATCTGGCGAAAACGTTGGCATAACTGTACCTTCTTCTTCGTCAGTTTCAAAGAATTCACTCGGGGATACTTCCAACCAATCGCATAACTGGATAAAAGTTTCTATGTCCGGAACTTTACCCTGCTCAATACGAGATAGCGTAGAGGCACTGATATCGATCTCGCGGGCAGTGGCACGCAATCCATCTGCCCCACGTTTTGCACGAGCCATCGCTGCCAGTTTGTCTGTTCTTAGGCGAGTATCCATATTTCCTCCGAAGTCGTTCGATTTATAAAACACTGTTTCGACAATTTGACAATCTTGCATCTGTGGTGTACGATCTATGAAACAGTGTCCAACCGAGTGTACACGCAAACATCGAAAAGGAGTACAAAATGTACGATATTGGCGAAAAACCCGGAAAAGGAACCTACGTTTGCACCAAATGCGGGTGGCGGGTGACCCTCGACGACCACGATGACCGTCTCCCCCCATGTGGCAAATGCGGAAAGGGCCAAAAGACAAAGTATATCAAGGTGAGTTAGAGAGTCGGCCGAAATTAAACGGCTGATTTTCTTTTTATGAAAGAGGCAGAACAATGCACAAACTAACAAACCATTTCGGCCAACTACTCGAAAACATTCAGCCCCCACAAGATCGTCTGGATACGGCCCGCGATCTGCCGCCCAAAGTCCGAGATTATCTGAGAGATCACGAATTATTTGCCACAGTGATACCCCATTCACGCCTGGCTGGCTCCTATGCCCAGCGCACTTGCGTTGGCGATGTCAAAGATGTCGATTTCCTCGTCACCGTCGACGGCGATCCAGAAAACAACGAGCCAGAAGCCAAGCAGGTCGTGCAGGATTTGAAGAAGGCGCTTGACGACTTGCCCCAAGCATTAGGGTACGACGAAGGAGAAACTGTCGTCGAGCGCAATCGCCGCTCAGTGCATGTCTACTTCAAAGACGAGGATTTCCATGTCGATGCTGTGCCTTGCATCGCTCCTGATGGCATTGAGAACGTGGTCTATGTACCCGACCGCAATTGGAACAAATGGATCAAATCGCAGCCGATCGGTTACGTTCAGTTAATCACAGACCTCGATCGCGAGTATCATAAGAAGGTAAGGCCGTTGATGAAACTGATCAAGCAGTTCCGCAACGAGCAAATGATCTATCGTCGGCCGAAAAGCTACTGGCTTGGCGCGCTCGTTATCTACCATATTCGGCGCGACGACGGGTTGGATACAACAAAATCACTCGGTGAGCTATTCCACGATCTCGTTGATGCCATTCATGTCCAATATGATCATTTGCTCTGGACGAGCGACACCGCAACCCCCAACCTTGAAGACCCGATGTTAGGTCACAACATCTCCTGGAATTGGTCACGCTCTCACTTTGAAACCTTTATGCGACGACTCGATGAAGCGCGGCAATGCTCCGAAAAGGCTTTGGCTGCACAAGATAGAAGCGAGGCAATCGAGCATTGGCAATCGATCTTTGGGGAAGCTTTTCCAATCGAGATCGAAGAAGCTGCACAAAATATGGCCCACAATGCCTGGCCAGGCGTGAGCAAAACGACCCCGACAGGTCTAATTGTGCCTGCAACTGCGTCCGCTCCAAAAGCAACCAGGATCAAACCGACAAAATTTCATGGCGAGACGTAAACCGAGGCCACCCAAAGCAAAATGGGTTAGCATTGCCGTACAAGACGGTCACATTCGATCAAGATTCCCTTCATTCCAGGCGACTCTGAGAAGACAATCCGCCTTATGGATGGGAGAGCTACAGCCACGAATCACATCGCCTGTGTACAGCGTTGAAATTCGCTACAAATACAGAGAGTTTCCAAAGGTTCGCGTTGTCTCACCTGATCTAACTGATAACCCGCCACATTGTTATGGTGATGGCACACTTTGCTTATATTGGCCGAAAGAGTGGCGTTGGGATCCAAGTCACTTGATTGCTGATACAATTTTGCCGTGGGCGGCTTTGTGGCTCTTTTACTATGAGCTTTGGCTTGATACAGGTAAATGGTTGGGGCCATCCTCTCATGACGAAATAGGTGTGCTAAATGCCAACACTCGGAACGATCAACTATCCTAGATTAACGAATGAAGATGAATTTGAATCGCTAGTGCGCGATGTGATGGCGCGAGAGTGGGGGGATCCGAATACGGAGAAATTCGGCCGAAAAGGTCAAAAGCAGCACGGTGTCGATGTATATGGTCAACCGGTTGATGGCAATGGCGTGTATCGGGCTGCACAATGCAAGCTACGGACAACTGGTAAGCAACTCAGTGAAGCGGAAATCGAGCATGAAGTCTGCGAGGCTCACGGTTTTCCGTATGATCTAGATGTCTTGTATCTTGTTACCGATGCTCCCCGCGACATAAAAACGCAGATACTTGTCGATGGAATAAGCGAGCGTGAGATTGCAAACGGCCGATTTCGGGTAGTTGTTTGGTTCTGGGACAGCATCTGTGAACGATTGGCGGCTTATCCGAAGCTTCTCGTACGCTATTATCCAGACCTCTTCCGCCAAGTCACCACGTACACGGGGATTGAACACCTCCTTGATACACCGATCCAAATTATTCTGGTGCATTCTGGCCATAAGGCTTACGCTGACACTTTGACCACCGAACTCAGGATGCGCGGTGTTCGTGTCACTAACAGGAAACCAAACACAATCGATGACGTTGGAGTTGATGGTGTCGTGTTATCTCTAGTAGGTGCTGATAACCAATCATTGATGGCGAGGGTCGCGGCATATGAACGGATGCTGGCTCCTGAAGCTACTTGCCCAGCATTCATCGTGCTACCAGACTCGCTTCGCTCTTCATTTTTTGAGGCGTTACGCAGCCTTGGAATAGACGGGCATCGCTACCATCTCTATTCCTCGACTCGATCGGGCTTGGCCAACGAACTATTCGAGGCTTTCTTCGCCTTCGGGTATCAACGGCGGGGACAAACATCGACCGTAAACTTGAGTGTGCGCACAAGAGACAATCGTCCAAGTGAAGTTTTGCTCGACCTCGATTGGCGCTACTATTTGGGGATCGATCGCCATCCCTCCAGCGTAGAATGGCATAAGTGGTTTACTCCAGCTCTGAATGTCGTCCGCCGAACTTTGCTTGAACAAAGCGAGCGTTTACGGATTCAATTCGACTGCCACCTCCCCATACCGGTCGCCTTTGCGCTCGGGCACTGCTTCAATATCCGAGTGGCGGATGTAGGCGTTTGGAGTAGACGTCGAGATGAGGTTAGCGGATTGAATCGACAATTCTGGTTTTCTCAGAATCAGGCCGCGGATATTCATTTTGAGCCAGAATGGGTGATTCGGCCGAAAATCAGTGGGACAGTTGCGGTAGTTGAGTTAACAACCTACGTCTCAATTGCAACGGCTGTTGAAGAGTATCTCAATTCACAAGGGATTCAACCAGTAGCGCATGTGCAGCTACCACTGCAAGTCAATGGTCAAACGGTATACCCCGTCAGCGAGGCTCTTGCGCTCGCTTATGCAGATCAAGTAGGTCGACTCATTCGCAGATTGAATGAGTCGGGCGTTACTGATGTCTATGTTTTCGGCCGAATTCCCAGCGCTCTAGCAGTACTCATTGGACAACAGTTGCAGGCCTGTAATCGCATTCACTTACATTGGTATCAGAACCCAGGCTATCGTTATGCTTTTTCGTTGCCTGGAAGCTATCAAATCAAATAGAATCACCAGAAGGCTCTGTTGCAAAGATTTCCGAATCGCGACCCGCGGTCTTTAGCCGCCACGAGATTGATCACATTGTCTGACATCGAAACCGACATGCAGCGCTGGCTACATTCACAGTCTGTTGCGTAGGCAAAACCACAGTACTGCCAATGGGTTCACCGCAGAAGAAGGCGACAGAAGATTTGAAGATGAGTCTATACCTAAGCTAATTATTCTTAGCTTAATACTAGTTCACTCGAGAGAAATAGCCGATTTCCGCCCTACTGAGCCTGTTTTTGGAGTTCTCGGTAGGGCGGATTAGCAAGCGTCACATCTCGTACAAAATCGACACAGCTTGCTATGCAACTTCCAGGTCGCCACGCGTGATCACTTCCGCTGCGGCAATGTAACGCATTGGCATCGTGCTTTCCTGAGTCCAGCCAAACCAATCGCGGAGTTCTGTCATCGGCCGACCATGCCGCGCCATCTCCCCCACCCTGCCGGTTCGGAGAAAAAGGTTTCGGCCGAAAATGCAGCGAAGTACCCCTGTTTTTCGGCCGAAAAGATCGATACTCCGCGGCAGAAGCGATTATGAGACTGGGAGCACATCCCTTAACGATCGGAGCTTTGTCTTTGCCTGAGCCACGCTTATAATGAACCTATGGTTGACGACTTGCTGCAAACCAAATTGTTTACGCCTCGCGTACGACCGTCGCTAGTCGCTCGCCCCCGCCTCATCGAAATACTTAACCAGGGTCTGGCCCACAAACTGACCTTACTCTCCGCTCCAGCCGGCTTCGGTAAAACGACGCTGGTCAGCAATTGGCTCGCGGAATATCAATTACCTGCCAGTTGGCTCTCTTTGGATAGCGAGGACAGTGATCCGGCACGGTTTTTGCTGTACTTGACAGCCGGGTTACAGAAACTCCATGCCGAGCTAGGGAAGACCGCATTACACGCTTCGCAATCTGAGCCGCCGCCACCGCTGAAAGCGGTCATTTCTGCCTTGATCAACGAAATTGGCAGCATGTCGCATCAGATCATTCTCGTTCTCGACGATTATCATCTGATCAAGAATGATGCCATCCACAATGCACTCGCCTATTTGCTGGAACACCAACCAGTGCAACTGCACCTGGTGATAATCACCCGCGAAGATCCGCCGATACCTCTTCCCCGGTGGCGTGCTCGCAGAGAACTGACTGAAATTCGTGAAAGTGATTTGCGGTTCACGCTCGATGAAATCGCAGCGCCTCAATGACCAGTTGCACCTGGATTTGACGCCGCAACAAATCGAGATACTGGGCAGCAAAACGGAAGGTTGGATTTCAGGCTTGCAGTTGGCCGCGCTGTCTCTACACGGTCAAGAGGATACAGATCATTTCCTGGATTCTTTTGCCGGTAGTAACCGCTTCATTCTCGATTACCTGATCGAAGAAGTGTTCCGGCAGCAGCCTCCTGATGTGAGAGCGTTCTTGCTGCAAACAGCCATTCTGGAGCAACTCACTGCGCCATTGTGTGCCGCCGTTGTCGCCGACGACATGTCTGTTCGAGACGCCCAGGCGATGCTGGAGCGGCTTGAACAAGCAAACCTTTTCATTGTTCCGTTGGACGAGTCACGGCAATGGTTCCGCTATCATCAACTCTTTGCCGATCTCCTACGCCAGCAACTGCGGCTCCGAAAGGGAGACACGTCCACTCTGCAGCAACGAGCGGGTGAATGGCATCAAGCCAACGGCTTCCTGCGTAGAGCCGTGAACCACTATCTCGCCGCCGCTGCCTGGGAACAGGCCGCGACCCTGATCCATGCGCAAAGCACTGGCCTACAGAAACGGGGTGAAAACACGACCTTTTTGAACTGGATGCAAGCGTTGCCCGATTCAGTGATTCAAAGTCATCCAGCCTTGTGCCTTGACTATGCCTGGGCATTGGCGCTTAGCGGGCAGCCAGATGCTGCGGACGGCTTTCTGCAGGTAGCTGAGAAAGCGTTTCATGATAACCCGGCGCAATATAGTCTCGTGTTGTCAGCCAAGATTCACATAGCCCGAATCCGCCAGGATTTGCCTCAGACTATCGCGCTATCCCGCCGCGCGCTCTCCCTAATCCCGGCTACTGCATACGAACCGCGCTCTGCCCTTTCCCTTAATTTGGGCATGGCTTATTGGCAAAGCGGACAATTAATCGCCGCGCAAGACGCATTTTCAGAAGCTCGGGAAATGTCCCAGGCGTCACAAAACCATCACATCAGACTGCTGTCAATCGGATTCACATATAATCCAGGCTAGCCAGGGCGGCTCCATGATGCACAGATCTGCTGCACACAGCGCTAGCGGGGCTGCCGGATTCCCGGCAAAGTGCGCTTTCCTCATCTGTACAGGGAGCTTTGCTCTACGAATGGAATCAACTAGATGAAGCAGACGCCAGCCTGCAAAAAGCAATCACGCTTGCCCAGCGTAGTGGCAATAGAGAGCTTGAAAGTAGCGCTTACCGCAAGTTGGCGTTGCTTGCACAGGCCACAGGCCATCAATTTATTGTTTCGATAGCGTTAGCTCTGGCAAAGCGTGCCGCCGGTGATGATGCACCCCAGATCACACGCGCCCGCAACCAGGCTGCCGCAGTTGTCATTGCCCTGGCGCAAAATGATCTGGAAACAGCCCGGCGGTGGGCGGATCAGATGCAGACCACAGCATCTGCGTCACTATTTTATGTGCCGCTTTTCCTGATTCCGGCGCGCTTGCACCTGGCACAGGGGAATAAACCGGCGGCCGGCAAACATTTGGCTGTCGAATATGAGAAAGCTTCCGGAGCAGGCTGGCGTTATGGGCAGATCGAAATCCGCTCGCTACAAGCTCTAGCGGCAAGTAGCGTCGATGATGCCTTGCACTATCTCGCCGACGCGTTGACTATGGCCCAACCTGAAGGTTTTGTGCGCACGTTCATCGACAAGGTGAGCACCTGATACCCTCTTTGCATGGCCACCGGCAGACAATTGCATTCCGATTACTGCCGCAGTCTGCTGGCCGAATTTTTCAGAAAAACTGCCTTGCCGTCTCCCGCCTGTCGCTCTTGATTCGGCCGAAAACCCACTAATCGAGACAATCAGCGAACGGGAAATCGACGTGCTGGTGCTACTGGCCGATGGCCTAACTTACCAGGAGATTGCCCAATCGATGTTTGTTTCGGTCAACACCGTCAAGAGCCATTTGAAGAGTATCTACGGTAAGCTAGGCGTACACAATCGCCGCGAAGCCGTCGCTCGCGCACGTGCATTACACTTGTTAGCCCCCCACAAATAACAAGACAAATCGCCCCATTACGGGTCACAATCAGCCCAGCTTGATGGAGATTCCATGCTGCGTGCCTGTTGAACCACCCGCTAATCACCTGCTTTGGGTGGGTACAGGTCAGACTGAGCCGGTATCATGGGAACCATAAATGGCTGCAAGAGGTAAGCGTGATGCAAGACGTAGAAATCATCATCAAAGGACAGATCGATTTTCATTGGTCCGGATGGTTAGGTGGTTTGCAAATCACTCATCTTGGGCAGGAACAATCGCAGCCACAGGCTCAATTGCCGATCAGGCGGCATTGTACGGCATATTGACGAAGTTGCGGACTTGGACATGACATTAGTTTCGATCAATCTCAAGGAAGGCGTTCACTATGACTAAGAAAATCTTTTCACTGACAACATTGTGGTTAGTTCTCTTTGCGCTCTTAAATCTGTTTGCTTCTGGCCGTTGGACAATAGCAGTGGCGGCCTGGCTCGCGTCCATATTTGGGTTGCGCTACTTGCACATCTATCCCAAGCGACGCAAGTATTTGTACTTCTATCTTGTGTTTTGGCTGACGCTGTCCATCGCCTGGTATGGAGCAACGCCGATTTTCGGCCCGGCGCACTTCATTTTTATGGCGATCACCTCGTTGATTGGCTTCATCCCGTTCGCTTTGGACAGTTGGCTGGCTCCGAAACTGCGTCAGAATGGCCGTCTCCCGTTTATCGCCACCTTCATTTTCCCCTTGGCTGCAACGGCGCTGGAGTTCCTGGGCAACAGCAGCAATCCTATCGGCAATTTCGGCGCAGTAGGATACTCTCAATACGGTATGCCGGTCCTCACCCAAATCACAGCCGTCACCGGCATGTCGGGCCTCGCTTTCCTCGTTGCCTGGTTCCCCGCTGTCGTCAACTGGGTCTGGGAAAATGGGTTTGAATGGCGACGTGTTCGCGCCGGCGTCATCGCTTTCATCGGTGTCCTGGCGGTTGTCATCGGATACGGCGTTATCCGGTTGGCAACTGCACCGGAAATTGGTTCACAGGACAGTGTGCCGGTTGCGTCCTTCACTTTGACCGAAATCCATATAGGTGAATTGAATCAACTGCTGGAAGAGGAAGGGATCGATGCTTTCCGGCAAGAAACACAAAGCGTTCACGAGCAATATCTGACGATGACGGAGACGGCTATCGATGACGGTGCAGAGATCATCCTCTGGCCGGAGCTTGCCATCGCGGGCGTTGCAGAAGATGTGCAGGCAGTCATCGCCCGTGGGCAGGCGTTGGCCCAGGAAAGCGGCGTTTACGTGAGCATGCCAACGTTCATCTTCTTCCCCGACAGCGATCAGCGAGACGAGAATGTATTGTATGTGGCCGGCCCGACAGGCGACATCGTCATCAAACATGTCAAGTATGGCGGCAACCTATTGGAAGGGACGCTGAAGGGCGACGGTGAAATCGCCACTATCGAGACAGAACACGGTAATCTCTCCGGCATCATTTGCTGGGACACCAACTATCCCGACATCGTGCGTCAGGTTGGCGCACAGGACACCAATATCTTGCTCTCGCCGGCGAAGGAATGGGAAGGTATCAACCCGATGCACGCTGAAATGGCCGCATTCCGCGCCATCGAGAATGGCGTGTCGGTGATTCGTCAGGCCGATGAGGGTCAGTCAATCGTGGTTGACGGCTACGGACGTACGCTGGCCACTGGCGAGGGTCTGGCCGAAGACGGCAATTACCTCCGGGTCGACGTGCCCACCAGCAGCCCAACGACTCTCTACCCGGTAATCGGCGACGTAGTTGGCTTCCTGTCTGTTGTCGGTTTGGTGGTTCTCGGTGCCTACGCCCTCATTCAGGGGAAGCGTCAAAAGGACACCGCCCCACAACCGCCACAGCTACTTCGTGAAGATTTGGTGCGCACATATTCCCCGCCAGGTTGTCCGCAGACTGTAGGTCAAAAAAATGGCCTACAGTCTGTTTGTGAAAGCTGTGGAGTCGCTCTACCAACCCAGGATCAGAGTTAGAACAACCCTAAATCTTGTGCGCGAATGGAGACCTGTGTGCGATTTTTGACACCAAGTTTTTGTAAGAGGCATTGTCAAGTGAGCCAGTCACGGCTGCGCATGGCACAAAGGGAGATTCGCGTTTCTCCATTGTTTTGCTTCATGACTGTGCTAAACATCGCTGAGCGGCAGCCGCAGCCTGTGTCAAGGGTGGAGCTATGTTAACATCTGCCGGTTCGAAGAAAACGTTTCGGCCGAAAACGTTGCAGCATGACCCTGCTTTTCGGCCGAACTATTCAGGAATTGAGCTCACAGTTGCAGCACGCGATATTGTGTTTTCAGGTGTTGGGGATTTGCCGCGTTGATAGCGGGTGAAGGCTTTGACCTGTGCTGATTGGGTAGCGCCCCGCCCTAGTGCCGCCAATACGGTTTGAGAGGTTACTTCAATTGGATCATATTGTGCATTCAGTCCAAGTATACAGACAACTATTCATTCGTCTAAAAGATGACCTATCAAAAAGAGCTAATCCAGATGTTGTGCCAGGATCGGATCGACATGGACGCAGGGTTACTGGGCAATGATTTGTATGGCTTTAGCAATCGTATACTTTCGTACGTTGCATTCCAAACATAATCATGCTTGACATAGTTATTTGTGACTATTATAATGGTTACCAATGAGTTCGATCAAGGACAAACGCCTGTTGCTGTTGGGAATTTTGAGCGAGCATAGCTTGCACGGCTATGAGCTAAACGAACTGCTCAAATCCCCAACCACCCCGATTCGCATCGGCAAAGCGAATGCCTATCAGCTACTGGCCAAGCTCGAACGCGATGGATTGGTAGTAGGGCATGAAGAGCGAGTCGCGAAACGCCCCGCGCACCGTCTACACGATTACGCAGGTAGGGCAGGCTGAATTCACCCGTTTGTTGCAGGAGCGGTTGGCTGAATTTCGGCCGATTGAATACCCTGATGGCATCTCGCTCAACTTTGTCCACACTCTCGAACCAGAAGTCGCTATTCCCTTGTTGGAGCAGTGCGCCTCGCGCCTCGCCGATCGTTGTGCAGACCTCGAAGGTTTCTCAGACGACATCCGCGCATCCCATCCCGGGCTGGATTTTCTCATTCGACAGGTTGGAATTAGAACAATCCTTTTTGCACGAATTAATCGAGAAACTCAAGAGGAAACACAACAATGATTGAAACAGGTCAATTTACTCTCCACGCCACCTTTCTGGCACAACCCGACAAATACAAAGAGATGAAGGCGATTGCCCGCGAGTCGTTTGCTTTGACGCAGGACACGCCGGGTTTGTTGCAGGTACTTTGTCTGGAACCTCCCAAGCCAGACAAGCCGTTTGTCTTTGTCTCCATCTGGCAACCGAAGGCTGACTTTCAAGCATTTCTGAAAACACCGGCCATGCGCGAATACCACAGTCAGCAAGCGATCAAAACGATGTTTGAGACGGTGATAGCTGACAGTTCGGCCGATTTCTACACCATTATGGATGCGTGGGACGCACCCCCAATTAATTGCACCAAAGAGATTATGAACTGACCTTTCGATAATAAATTGATGACTAAGTACTCTGTAACAAAAGAAGCCTAGCTTTTTCGTCTGGTGCAAACTCTACTCATAGCAAAAGCTAGGCTTCTAAAAACTTCCGTTACAGTGTACTAATTACTCTGTAACATAAATGACCTAAACATTCACGGTTTCCGAAGTTGGTGAATAAGCAAACTTGGAATTCGCATCATTAACAACTGTATATCGAGAATTTAGCTTTTGGCGACATACGGCTATGGAGAATTGCCAATTGATTTTGATACCTTTGCGCATCCGCTCAGCAATCAAGGCTAACAGTTCGGTTGACAATTCCTCGATCGTGGGGATAATACGCCGATTCAGGCAGAGTCGAGTCAAAGCCGAGAACTCAATTTTCAATCATATTGAGCCAACTGGCTGATCGGGCGTATACCAGAATTCAAATCGTTGCCCTAAAGCAAAGGCTTCATCAGCCGGCAAATGCTTGTAAAAAGAGGCAATCGTATGTGTGTTGAGGTTATCGAGGACCAGGCAAATCTTGTCAGCCTCAGGATAAGCTCAGACAAGCGTTGACAAAAATGGGTGAACTCTTTGCCTGTGCGCTGAGGATATATCTCAGCTACTCGTTTGGCCGTCAAGGGTTCAATCGCTGCCAGAAGAGCACAGGAACCATTCTTTTCATAGGCATAATGCTCTTTGCGGATTTGACCGGTTTGCATGGCTATTGGTTCGACAGGGTAGTGGTACATTTAATCGTGAACATTAACACCACCGCTCAATGAGAGCCTGGAGCTCTCTGGAACGCCGACCGCACTTTAGCGGTGGCTGCCATCGGGCGGTGGCATGCGATACATCAATAGTTCCTGAGTCGACCAGATATGGTCAGTCAATCCAGCTGCCAGAGCCGGTGTGCGTTGAATCCAGCGGTGGTCAAAAGAACCATACGCCAGTCGGATGCGTAACGATTTGTGAGCATCACAGAAATTGTAGCAGCAACCAACAATGTACATGCCGGCGTTCAATGTCGTCGTCTGCTGCGCCAACACGCGACTGCGGCGTGACAAACTAATATGCCAAATGCTGGTCGGAACGTGGCGTTGAGCCGTTCAATGTAAGCCGTGTTGATAACACCGGTACTTCGTGATTGCTGAATCAGTGCGGTAACAGGTTGGCGGCCTGTTCCCCAGTAGGTGGCGTTCGACGGTCAATACACCGTTCCGCTTGCGTTTGATGACACGACCAATCAGGATATCCGACCAGGCAATCAGGCGTGGTCGACCGTTGGCACACTGTGGCAAGGGAGAGCGAAACGGCATCATCGAGAATCGTCTTGCGATAGTGTGGCAGACCATCGACTGCAATCAGCAAGGGGCGACAGAGAGCTACCTGACGCATGGTTGCAACCAACTTGTCAATCATGGTTTTGTCTCGGTTGAGGCTGACGACACCGCCCAACCACAATCTTGTCGAGACCATCATGCTCAATCCCCATCCAGAGTGACCGACCCCACATTTTGACCTTGATCTCGTCCGCTTGTGCGTGTTGCAAATCGAGTTGTGCCGTGGGCCACAAATTGCTGATGGAATGCTTCACAGTGCCTACCTGCGCGTTGCCACCACTGCTTGACCGTGCGTCGGTCGAAGCCAAATTCCTGCCACAATGGCTTGCACAGGGTGTTTATATGCCAACAGCGACACCAACATCACGACTGCCGTGGGCTGCGTAACGATAGAAGAGCGTTCCTTTGGTCACGCTGAATGTTTTCCCGCACACATCACACCGACACCGTTTTTCTGGCACGCTGTGCGCATGAATATTGCCTTGATTGACTTGACCTCTAGCCGGACACGCATAATTGGGACAAAATAGGGTCTGTAGGTTCATGATAATGACCTGATCAGTTTTGCTGACCGATCGCTCTATATCTTGAACCTACTTCGTCAAACTCTCTCATTTTCACGCTTTACTGTACTACTACCGTTCGACAGCGTCACCGATCAGAAAACAAAGGACGTTCATCAAAGCAGACGACGACGCCGGATTGTAAGGTTGGGCATATTGAATCAGAGGATACGTTCCCTTTGCTGCGAGAAAAGCATGCGTCATTTTGCCGATTACCCACTGTCGCTTCAAGTGGGGCTTGAGTTCGTTTTTTTGAGAATGCGTCCAATTTCAGTGTGGGAAATGGTGTCAATATATTCCAGTTCAACCACTTTTTCGGCCAAAAAAGACGCGCTCCACTGGCTATATCCTTGAGCGTCGCTGCAAGCCAGGGCTGTGATTTGGGCACGGTAATCCCATCAATCTCTTTGGGACGACCGGGACGGGGTTTATCGGTTAAGAATTCCAGCCCATTTTCTCCGTATTTTTGGGCCCAGGTCGATGCGGTTTGTATCGTCACACCGACGATTTGAGCCACCTTTGTAAAGGTGCTTCCTCGATCTAGTTCGAGGAGAGCTACAGCTCGTTTATACATTTTGGCAGATAAACTGCCTTTGCTGATTAAGTCTTCCAGATAAGTGCGATCATTATCGCTTAGGGTGACATGTTGTTTTTTCATAGTACCCGTTAGCTTATCTGCTTTTTTTAAGGATTCAAGAGATTTTCATATCTTTTCTGTTACAGAGTACTAAGGTGGATTTGGCAGCACGTTAACGGCCAAGTCCGAATAAATAGATGTCGGTAAATCCGATGATAGTCTCCCCGTTAAGTGTTGTTAACGATGGGGACAGGTATTTTTGAAAATAGTTCTTTAACAGTCCAAATATGATCAGTCAAAGCAGATGTCATAGCTGGTGTTCGCGGTAACCAACGTCGATCCGAGGCAACAATCTCCTGACGCAGCGTTTTGTGCGGCCGGACCAGATTGTAGTAGGCATCTTCAAGCTTTGCGGCCGCCTGATGCATGGTAATGGTTTTGGAAAAGGCCAATGTTTTTCGAGTCAATCGACTATTGAAATGACGGCCGGTTAAGCTGGAGCGCTCAATATAACTGGTGCTCTTGCCTAACAAGGTCAGCACTGCCGCTTCATTACCATAAATGACCCGTAACTCAGTCCCGATGACCCGGCCGTGTTCTCGTTGCTTGACCCTTTGGAGATATTGCTAGTCTTAACCTGGTTGCTTCAATGTTGGTGGCCGACCCCGTCCAGAATAAGATGGTACTCGACCATAGACTTCAACCATCGCTTCACGGATGCCGCCCCAGCCATCGGAAATGGTCGGTGGGGGTTTATCAGGATGACCTCGCTGCTTGAGTGTGGTGAAGACAATCTGTGATGCTTCTGTTTCGGTCTTGGCAATGCCACTGGTTACGCGGAGTCGGGTAGCGCTGTCAATCATGGTCGCTCGCCAGAATTGCCCTTGTTCTTCTGTTTCGGGATACCCTTTTTTTCACCTTTATGCGCCACGTAACTCCACATCGCATCCAATTGACCCCGTTCCAGTTGGTAGTTAGCCAACAAAACGGCTTCGATTTCTGCGACATGAGCCGCTGCATCTTTCAACCACTCCAGAATGGTGTCTTCTTTATGACCTTTCACGCGAGCCAGCGTGCTGATACGGACGCCTTCAGCCAGAAAGGCCAGCGTTTCTATTATCTCTGCGGCCTTTGTCCGGCGTCGATAGAAGAGCGTGCCTTTCGTAGCCGTAAATGTTTGCCTGCAAGTTCGGCATTGAAAACGCTGTATTCCGCTGGCTGTGAAACCATGCTTTTTAATGTTCTGTTTTGACTGTTTTTTCTGAAGCTTACCGTAATCGGAACAAGCTTCATTTGGACAAAAATCGCCAACATTGGCTAATTGATTCATTGGCCCCTCTCTTGTTCGGTGTTGGGTAGGCTATTTTACCCAGCAACACCCAAGAGGGGGACTATCGAACTCCTCTCGAGCAAACTATTATTAAGCTAATTAACAAGTGCTAAGCTATTTCACCAACACAAGAAGTGTATCATGATCATCCATCGCGTCACAGCCGTCGCTCATGAAGACCAAACCGAGGAGCTGGTCGAGCTTATGAAAACAGAAGCACGCGCTCTTTTCCAGATTTCCCGAATCTGCACAATCATAAACCCTGAGGAAGGCGAACATAACGTAGTCGTCTTCGACATAGACTTCGATGATATAGCAGGACTCAATGCGTGGCGAGCCAATGTGGGCGCTCCCGACAATAAAGCGTTCTTTGAAAAATGGGGGAGCATGGTCAAAACCTACTCAGCTCGGAATCTTGTCACCTCTGGCTAGGTGATGGGCGATTAGGTCGAAAGCTCTCCCTAAAATAAACCTCTAATAGCATGATTAAACTAACACAGTTTTAGGCTAATACTGATACACTCGAGAGAACCCGATGTAGATTTCGTTTGCCGCTACGAATCGTTGGGTTGTTGTAGATGCGGTCGACAGCGTTTACCCAATTCAGGTGCATACGCTTGCACTGAGCGACAGGTTGTCGTGTGAGTGACCTTGCGACCACGCTCCGCCATCATTTCCTTAAGGAATAATCTCCAAATAATACTTTCGTGGGATGACGAAAATCCCTGCAACGTTTATGCTGGTCTTACAGATTGACATTGTATTCATATTGGAAGAGGTAACGGATCATGACCAGGCGTAATCTAAAGCTTACTCTGCATCCTCCAGCAATGTAGCAAACTGCGTTATCTGGCGCATCGCACAACGATTGGCCCGATTGAATCAGTAGATTAACTCACACCGCCATCGACTACAATAGCCAACCGGTGACAGTACTACCAAGCGGAAGTATGAGCCAGGCCACGCTACAGGAGCTACGACGCCGATTATACGAGCTGGGGCTGACGTTGTTGGTTGTTCGCGCTGCAAGATCAAATTGAGGGAATAATAATGAACAAAAAGACGGTTGCTTACCTGCTTATACTTGGCTTTCTGTTGCTGCTATTCGGCTGTGGCGGCCCTTCGGCCGAAGAACTGGCCGCAGTGGATTACACGCCACGCACCGACAGCGAATGGCCGATTTCCACACCGGCCGAACAGGGGCTGGACCCGGAATTGGTGGCCGAACTGTATGCCAACGCAGGGGAAATGGAGAACATTTACAGCCTGCTAGTATTCAAAAACGGGCATCTGGTAGCTGAAGATTACTTTAATGGCGGCAGCCCGACGCAGCAAGTCAACATCCACTCTGTCACCAAGAGCATCAACTCGGCGCTGGTAGGGCTGGCTCTGGAAGAAGGTTGTTTGACCAGTCTCGATCAAAAGATGATGGATTTCTTCCCGGAGTTTGACAATCGCATCCGCGATCCACGAAAACGCGACATCACTATCCGGCAGATGCTCCAAATGCGGGCCGGGTATCCCTGGGAAGAGGCCACGGCCGAGGGAACCGACCTGCTCTTCTCCGGCTTTCATACAGCCGATCTCATCAATGTACCCCTGGCTCGTGATCCGGGCAGCGGCGGTGCCTATAGCAATTTGACCGCCCATCTGCTGGGGTTGATTGTAGCCCGTGCTTGCAATACCGATTTGAAGACGTTTGCTGATGAGCACCTTTTCGGGCCGCTGGGCATCGAAGAGGGCTTCTGGCAAGTTGACTGGGACGGAGACTATCTGGGTTACTCTGATATTGAACTAACGGCGTATGACCTGGCGAAGTTTGGGCTGGTGTACATGAACGATGGGCAGTATAACGGCGAGCAGATTGTCCCGGCAGAGTGGGCACATGATTCTCTGCAAACCTATTCAGAAGGTGTGTGGACGGTCCGTGTCGGCCGAAATTGGGATGACAATGCCTATGGCTACCAGTGGTGGTCCATCCGTGCGGGCGACCATCGTTACAATCTGGCCTGGGGTCACGGCGGGCAACAGATCGTGCTGCTGGATGATATGGACATGATGATGGTGGTCACCGTCGATCCGTTGCACTTGCAACACGGCGATGGGCCATGGAAGTTGGAGAAGGCGAGCCTGAATCTGGTGGCTGATTTTGTCGCCTCTTTGCCGAAACAATAGCGGACATCAAACGGCTAGTTACAAATTCGAGAGAAACTGTGAATTTACATCTGCTGAATCTGGCTTTAGAACGCAACAGGGCAAGTAGATTGCCGTGTTCTGGAAACACCTGAATATATAGAAGGGGAAAACCTCCAACAATCGGATTTAACCTGAAGATGACATTCATCAACGTATGATCCGAGCTTCCTCACTACCCGCTTTTCCTATTCAGTATCATACTGTGGTTCAGGAGATAGGTCGCGCGTGAACAATAATGAGGCGATCTGATCTCAAATGCTTCATGCGCACCTCTGTATTTACCTTGTCTACATACAAGGAATGCATCGTCCGAGACTATGGGAGAATAGGATGTCAGCCCAAACCCTCATTCAATTCAAGCAAATTACAAAGACTTATCAGATGGGCGAAGTGCAGGTTCATGCCCTGCAGAATATGAATGTCGAAATCACAGACGGAGAGTTTATCGTCATCGTCGGCCCATCAGGATCGGGGAAGACCACGACATTGAACTTACTTGGTGGGCTGGATTCACCCACAAGCGGTGAGCTCATCATAAGCGGAACAGACGTTGCCCATTACGACGAGAAAGCACTGACCACGTATCGTCGCGACAAAATCGGTTTCATCTTCCAATTTTTCAACCTGCTGCCGACACTGACTGCTCGAGAAAATGTCGAGTTTGCGCTGGAATTGGTTGAGAGTAATGGTACACAAGTACAAGATCGTGCGCTGAATTTGCTGGAAAAGGTGGGGTTGGCCGAACGTGCCGACCACTTCCCAAGCCAACTTTCTGGTGGGGAACAACAACGCACAGCAATCGCGCGTGCCCTGGCCAAGAACCCGCTGATTCTCCTGGCAGACGAGCCGACAGGCAATCTGGATTTTCGCGTGGGGCGCAAGGTCCTGCGAGTCATGCAAGACCTCAATCGTCAGGATGGCCGGACTGTTGTTCTGGTAACGCACAATACAGCTATCGGACAGATAGGTGATCGCGTCATCCACTTGCGCGATGGCAACATCGCCCACATCGATGTCAACGAAAAACCGCTTGAAGCTGAAGCGATTGAGTGGTAGTGTCATGAAGAAAATCAACTTGAAACTAGTGCGTGACATCCGCAAACATAAGTGGCAGTTCTGGTCGCTGGTGCTCATCATTCTACTGGGTGAAATGAGTTACGGCGGCATGACCGGTATGATCGGTGATGTCGAAGCATCGGTCGAAAAAACGTTGGACGACCTGCGCTTTCAGGACTTTGTTATCACCCTTGAAGGCACGGTGCCGGAAAGCATCGTTGAGGAGGTCGCAGCAATCGACAATGTGGCTGCCGTGACGGGCCGACTATTGCTGAATACCGGACTGCGCCTCGATGAAGATGTCGAGATTCACGCGCGTTTAATTGGTATGCCGGCCGATGATCAGCCAACGGTAAATCAGATCAAAATTGACGAGGGGAGCTATCTCCAACGCGGCGATGTTTTGTCGGCCGTTCTGGATCACAATTTTGCCGATTACAAAGCGTTTGGTCCAGGGACCATATTACAGCCCATCATCAATGGGCAACGCATTTCGGTCACAGTCGTCGGTGTGGCCACCAGCCCGGAATACTTGATGCCTGTGGCATCATCAGAGAATATCGTTCCCTCACCCAATAGCTTTGCCGTGCTGTTTATGGATCAGGATGAATTGCAGCGATTGGCTGGAGCTGAAGATACCATCAATGAATTGAATATTCGTCTGAACAATGACGGGAAAGAACAGGTCGAGCAGGCAATCGTTGAGGTCAGCACGCTTTTGGAGGATGCAACGATTTTGTCAGTGGTCAAGCGTGAGGATAACCCGGCTTATCGCTTGCTAAAATTGGATTTGGACGGCGGCAAACAGATGATGAACATTGTCCCATTCATGTTTCTGCTCATTGCTGCCATGTCCCTTTATGTCGTCCTCAGTCGCATGGTCAAAGCGCAGCGTCCCGAAATCGGTGTTATGCGGGCGTTGGGTTACAGTCGTTGGGCAGCGATGCGCTATTATCTGGCTTACGGCGCGATTATAGCTATTGTCGGCTCAGTGTTGGGCTTTCTCCTCAGTTACCCGGCTGGTTACGCTCTCAGTCAGGGGTATGCTCTTGAATTGGGGTTGCCGTCAGTTTCGGCCGAATTTCACCTCGACGCGGCCCTCACAGCGATTGCCATCAACCTCATGGTGTGCCTGCTGGCAAGTTATGTGCCGGCGCGTGCTTCTACGCGCATCTCCCCGGCCCAAGCCATGCGCTTTGATCCCTCAGTTTCCCTGATCAAGGGATCGATTCCCTGGCTGGAACGAATGGCTGGTCGCGTTTTCCATTTGCATACCGGCACGAAGATTGCTTTGCGCAACCTCGTTCGCAACCGCAGCCGCACATTGACTACTGCGGCAGGCTTCATCTTCGCATTCGTTATTCTTCTGGCATGTTGGGCTTTGTTTGACGGCATGGCCAATATGCTCAACGTTCAGTTCAAACAAACAGATCGTTGGGACTTGCAGGCACAATTCACGCAGCCGCAGTCAACTGGTGTGCTGGATGAGGTTACCGCATGGCCTGGCGTCAAGATTGTCGAGCCGGTGATCCTATTGCCGTCTACCCTTGTATCGGAAACTACCAGTAAAGATTTGCTCCTGACAGCTATTGCGCCGGACACAAAGCTGCATGGTTTCCAGTTGCCTCGAGGCAAAACAGCGCCGGACGTGTTGCTCCCCGCACAAGCGCTTTTGCCACCGGCATTAGGTGACAAACTGGGATTAGACACCGGTGACACAGCCACGATAGAGACGCCTCTTGGTTCCCGAAAGGTGCGTGTCGATACGAGCAATAGAGAAATGATGAGTGTCGGTATCTATACAGATTTGACCTGGTTGCAAGACGAATTGGCTGGGGGACTTGAGCTATTCAATGGATTGCTACTCACGGTCGATGAAGACGAACAGCAAGCGGTACGCAAGCGATTGTATGATGAGTTTGGCGCGGCTAATGTCATTTACAAAGCAGACAGTATCGCCGGCTGGACCGAACTCACAACCTTTTTCGTTGCCATGTTGGGCTCTTTTTTGTTTTTTGCCTTGTTGATCTCGGCCGCTGTCATTTACAACACCATGACTATCAACGTACTGGAGCGACAGCGCGAGATCGCCACCATGCGGGCTTTGGGACAGAATCGGGGCCGCCTATGGGGGATTGTCACTCAGGAAAATATGCTGATCGGGTTAATGGCTCTGATCCCGGGTTTGGTGATTGGCACGGTCGTCACGTACTTTCTCTTTGGTTTGTTCAGTGCTTCGGCCGATTTCTTTATGCCATTTTACATTGCACCCTTGAGTTATTTACTCGTCACAATACTCATCTTCGGCATGGCTTTACTTTCTCAAATTCCCTCGATGCGCCGCATCAATCGTATGAACCTGGCTGAGGCGACTAAGGTGATGAGCTAGAAAGTTTGAGGGGCATCGTCAAGATATGCAAACAGACTGACACGAACGCAGCCTGAAGGTTCAGAATCTATATTTGTACTGTTTTATGTCGCGGAACTTCCGCAATTTGTGTGATTCGGTAAACCGTAACCACACATATTCGTATGGTTACGGCAACCAATTCAACTCGTCAAAGCCCATCCCCAATTCGTATATCCTACAGAACGTCTACCGCTCAATCCACACTTGCAAGAAGGTGAACGGCGTTCCCCGTTCGAGATAGCGCGTGCTGCTCCAACCCGTACTGATCCCCTACCACGCAACAGAGTACACAGAAACGAATATCGATGTCGAAGCCGCTGTGGCCGTTCACCCCAAATACGCCACACACACTACACTGAACCCATCCGTCGATTTTCGCGAATTACCCGAGCACCAAATGGCGGCTACGCTGATCTACGAAGGCGCACACCGCGACATCACGCCTGCTGTGCTGGAATTACTGCGCTGGGTCGCCACTAATCAGCATGTACCAGCCGGCCCGCTGCGTGAAATCCATCTATCCGGCCCGGCGCACGAGGACGGTGCCGTGGCTAACGATGCTGTAACTGAGTTGTTATTACCCATTGCGCGCACGCAAATCAACCTGAATCCCCCATTTTCTACACCACGCTGACCAATCTGTAAATAAGCCTCTACTATGCGATCGTATGTGATCGCGTCTTCTGCACGATTCGAAAATGCGAAAGAATTCAAACCACAAGAATTGTGCAAGAGCATGGGGTAATTTATGCCCGATGCTCTTGCCGCATTGTACTCTCCATTGAGTATTGATAAATTCAAACCAATGACTAAACTAAAGGAGTATCAATGAAACGCTTTTCGATCTATTCTGTTCTTCTACTTCTCATGCTGACTTTAGCCGGTGGCGTTGCGTTCGCCGCACCGGGAAGCGACAATGCTTTCCCGGAAAACATCCAGTTGCCGGATGGTTTTTTCCCGGAAGGAATCGTAGTTGGCAACGGCTCTGAATTTTATGTCGGCTCTTTGTCGTTCCAAGGATTGTTACGCGGCGATCTGCGCACTGGAGAGTTGGTTCTTAGTGCTCCAGGTCAACAAACAGTGGGCTTAACGCACGATGCGCGCACAAATTACGTCTACGCAGCCGGCGGCCCTGCTGGGGCAGCCTATGTCTATGACGGCGGGACGCTCGAGTTACTCTACACCATATCATTTCCTGGTGCAGCCTTCGTCAACGATGCCATCATTGCACGCAATGCCGTTTACTTCACCGATTCATTTGTACCCGTTCTCTATCGTGTTGGCCTGGATAAGGGCGAACCAGATTTAGCTGACATAACCGTATTGCCCATGAATGGGTTCGTAAGCGGTGACGACTTCAATGCCAATGGGATTGCCGCAACGGAAAATGGCAAGACGCTCATCGTTGTCAATAGTTCAACCGGCCTTCTTTACAATGTCGATCCAACGACAGGAGACGCCACTGAGATCGATCTAGGTGGAGAAACTGTTCTCTCTGGTGACGGCATCGTTTTGAGCGGACGCACCCTTTATGTCGTGCAAAATGCTTTTCAGCAGGTCAGTAAGATTGCACTCAATAGTAAAGTGACAACCGGTGTTGTACAGGCCATCATTCCTGTGGAAGGCGCAGAGACGCCAACAACGGCTGACATCTTCGGCAATTCTCTCTATCTCGTCGACGCACGGTTTGGTACGAATCCTGAAACCACAACGTATCAAACGTACCGGATAGACAAATAAATTCTTTTTGATCCCCAATGCTGCAAAATGCGCAACTACGCCTTACAGATATGGTGTAGTTGCGCATTTTTGATAGCCTGTGCACTAATTTCTGACGACAATAAGCGACAGGTAAGCACGTCAAAAGTCGTCAACGCGCAGTTTAGCAAAGCCAGCCTAAAATCTAGCCGACCATATCAGGCACATCCACATAATTCGGATTTGCACCGAAAACCATTGTAAACCGAAATGAATTAAGCCGGTAACGCGTGATCCATCCGACGAAATTTTGTCACCGCGTTTCATAAAGCGTATCATGAAGGCGAAAGAGTACAAGATTCATGAAATACTGCCGTCATTGAGGAAAGTATGGAACTCACTGATCGACGCGTCCTTCTCAACTCAACTGTAATCGCTCAGCCGGTTGGCGATGAAATGGTACTGCTCGATTTGCGTACAGAGCGCTATTTCGGTTTGGATAGTGTGGGCACACGCATCTGGCAACTGCTTGCAGAACATCAATCGACACGCGCTGTATATGATAGGCTGTTGTGCGAGTTTGATGTTGCGCCTGCAGAATTGACGAGTGACCTGGATGAATTATTAGCCGAGTTGTCATCGACGGGTCTGGTACAGATTACAGATGCAGCCGATGTGGCATAAATGGTGGGCCTTATCCAGAGGTGAGCGACGCTTGATAAGGTACGCCTTGCTCAACCTGATCCTGGTTCGCCTGACGTTGCGCTGGGTCAGCATTAGCCGCGTTTATCATTATGCACAGCATGGCAGGGCACGGCATCCACGCAAAGCCGAATCGCCTGATGCAATCGGGCAAGCGGTAGTGCGTGCCGCCAATAATCGTCTGGTATCATTCTCCTGCCTGCCCCGTGCCCTGACTTTAGCGCGTATGTTGCGGCAAAACGGCTATGATGCAGTGCTGCACATTGGCGTCCGGAAACAGGCAGCTTGTCTAGCTGCGCATGCGTGGGTTACGCTGGATGGGGTTCCGATAGGGGATTCGGCCGAATTTGTAGCGCAATTTCAACCGTTTGCCGATTTGGAAGCCGGTTTGGAATGGGTATGATCCCGACCCAATTGCGCACGGCGCTGCAAGGCGAGACGCTCGATTCGGCCGAATGGGAAACGGCCGCTGCCGCTGCACAACAAACCCTCCTCTCTTCCTTACTATATAGCCGTTTGCCCGACACAGACGCCGTACCCGACGCCGTACGACGCCAATTGCGGCAGGCATATGCCGCGACCGGTTTGCGCAACACGCTGCTACTGCAGGCATTGGACAACGTGCTGCAAGCGCTGCACCATGCCGGTATACGCGCCATTGTTCTCAAGGGCGCGGCGTTGGCGCAGACCGTTTACACCGATGTGGCCCAGCGACCCATGCGTGATGTCGATATACAGGTTAGCCGCGCCGATTGGCCGCGCATTCCGTCTGTGTTGCATGGGTTAGGCTGGGAACTGGCTGAACCGCTGCTGCTGGACGATGCAACCGGTCTCGTGACGCACGCCGTGTGGTGGTGTAAACACGAGAGCATTCCGCTCAATCTGGAGATTCACAGCCGCTGGTTGCAGTCGCCGCGCTACGACGCCCACCCGCCGTTCGACCAGCTTTGGCAACGTGCCCCCGCCCTACCCGACCGCCCCCATTGGCGTGTGCTTGCGTGTGATGATCAATTGCTGCATCTCTGTGTTCACGCGTTTCATCACCACGACGGTAACTGGCCGCTGGCGGAAGTTGATCTGGTGCAGTTGTTGACACAACATCGCGATGACATTTCCTGGGCACGGGTGCTGCATTCGGCCGAAACCCACCACTTTGTCGCCGCCCTGCAAGCGCTGCTACCGCGCCTGGCCGCCGACTGGCACGTACCAATTCCGCAAAATGTGCTGCTACAACTGACACAATTGCCAATCGGCCGAATGGAACACACTAGCATCCGTTGTCGCCGTAGCGATGTGATGCGCAATCTCTGCCTGCTGCGCAATCTGCCACTGCGCCTGGCGTTGCGCTATATTGCGCATCTGGTCGTTCCGCCTGCCCCATACATGGCAGCGCATTGGCGCTATCAGTCGGGCCAATCGCTATGGTGGGCGTATGTGCAACGGTGGGGAAGTATCGGCCAGAGCCTAATTCACCACTGACCGCTGATTGGTACAAATTTACTGTCTCGCCAGTCGAAATACGAACGCAATTCTGGTATGATCTCCGGTGCCGAGGGGTCAACTAGAGTGGTCAGTATTTGCATATGTGCTTATAGTACGAATAATACTTTCGGTACGAAACTCAGTGGCTTACCAGATTGAAATTCCGGGTTAACCTACATAGGCTACGTGATCATTGATTGGAGGGCATTATTCATGAATAAATCAGTCTCGTTTCTATCGTCTATTCTGTTCACATTGCGCATTGCACTGCTTTTAGTCATTGGCATAACGATTCTGGCGATTCCGCCTACAACACACGCACAGGAACCAACGCCGACTGCTGAACCCGCCGCGCAAATAAGCGATAGTGGCTTGTTCACGGCAAGTGACGCCCGCCTGCCGGACGAAACCGATGCAACTGTCATCCGCTCCCGGGCGGTGACCATCAACTACGATGTATTCACAACTGGTTCGGATTCCAGCATGAGCGAGCATCTACTCCTGAACCTGTTTGAAGACATCTCTCTTGTGGCGTCAATGGATCGGCTGGAACAAAATCCGGACGGCGGCTTCACGTGGGTCGGGCATTTGCCGGACGACAAAGAATTTAGCCTGGTGACACTGGTCGTCAACAAGGGCGTCATGATCGGCAAAGTTGTCTGGCTGGAAGGCCTCTACGAGATTCGCTATGTCAGCGATGACGTTCACAAGATTGTGCAGCTCAATCCCGCCGCTTTTGGTGAAGAATTGCCGCCCATCGACGTGGTTTATCCTGAAGCTGAGCCTACCGATCCGGCGCTGCTCTCGACCTTCGATGACGGCGCGGTCATCGATGTGCTGGTTGTCTATTCTCCGGAGGCACGCATTGCCGCCGGCAGCACGACAGCCATCGAAAACACAATTATCCTGGCTGTATCGGAAACCAATACAGCTTATGCAAACAGCAACATCGATCAGCGCATTAACCTGGTCCACATGGAAGAGATAACCGGTGCTGTAAACGACTTCGGCACGGATCTGGACGCCATACGCAGCAAGACAGATGGAATCATGGATATTGTCCACACTCTGCGCGACACATACCATGCCGATAACGTCGGTTTGATCATTGAAGACGCCGCTTTATGTGGTCTAGCCTATCGAATGGCGGTAGTCAACACTTTCTTCGAGTCTGATGCTTTTAGTGTCACAAGCCGTAGCTGCGCCGCAGCCAACTTGTCCTTCGCGCATGAGCTGGGCCATAACATGAGCGCCCATCACGACTGGTATGTCACGACTGACACGACGCCGTGGACCTATATTCACGGTTATGTCAATCTGGCCGACAATTGGCGCACTATCATGGCCTACACCAATGAATGCACTGATAATAGTATCTTTTGTCCCAAAATCCCGTATTTTTCAAATCCGGCAGAGTCCTGGGGCGGTGACCCAATCGGCGTCCCGGCAGGAACCAAATCCGATTGTATGCTATATACGTCTTATCCGCCGGGCTCGGAATGTGATGCAGACGTTCATCTGGCGCTCAATAACACAGCCGCCACCACCGATCAGTTCCGCACGAGTCAATATACGTGGGTCGGCAACAGTACCGATTGGAATACCGCCACGAACTGGACAACGCAAGAGGGCGTTCCCGGTTCGACGACGACGGTGAATCGTGTTCCCCGCACAATGGACGATGTCGTGATTCCGTCCGCACCGGTGGGAGGGAACTGGCCCACCATTTCCAGTGGCGCAGCTAATGTACGGGACGTGATTATTGAGACCGGCGCGCAGCTTACTTTGAGTGGCGGCACGTTGAATGTCTACGGCAACTGGACTGAGCAGGGTACAGGCAAGTTGATTGCGACAGGCGGTGAGGTTGTTTTTGCCGGTGGTCTGGATACAGAGGTGACGACTTCGGCCGATTCTCAATTCCCGGAAACCACATTTGGCGACGGCAGCACAAAAAGCGTTACCCTCATGAGTGATGTCGATATCGACAGTGACGTGACGTTCGCGGCCGGTGCAACGACGATGCCGGGAAGTAATACGATCGAAGTTGCCGGTAACTGGAATGACGGTGGTGGTTTTTCGGCCGAAAGTAGCTTTGTCGTCCTGGATGGCGTGACACAGGCTGTTTCCAAACCGACAACGGTGACCACGCTGTTGAGTGAAGATTTCAGCTTCCGGGATGGTGCCGGCTGGTCATCTGCCGTGCCAAGTGGCTGGCTCCGTGAGAATGCATCCGGTTTTGGTTGGGCAACCGGAGATCTCTTTGACGGACACGGTGGGGTTGCCAGGCTTTGGTACGACTCATCAGATGGGTGGTTGTTCACCTCGGCGATAACACTTGAGCCTGATGTCACTTACACCATTTCGCACGACAATCGTGTTCGTTATGGCAGTGAGACTGTGACAATCAGTTTTCATATTGGCTCTGCCCAAAACTCTGCCAGTATGACACAACTGGTCAGCACAACAACCTCGAACAGTACGAGCTATGCGACGAAAAGTGACACCTTCACTGTTGCCACAGGCGGAACCTACTATCTGGGTATTCGGGTGCAACAGAGCGGAACTAGTGAATCAGGTATCGTTGACAACATCGTACTCACCGATCTCAAGAACCTGACCTTCTACGATTTGGAGGTAGGCAGCACAGGCAGCACTTCGCTGCTGGACGGTGATGTCAAAGTCAAGAACGATCTGACCATTGCCGCAGATCGCGTACTCGATCTGGCGACCTATGACATCGCGGTAGACGGTACAATCACTAACGGGGGTGCCATCCGCCAAACCGCCTCGCCGACCAACAGCAATACCACGCAGTTCCTCAATATCAAAGATACGGCAGGAACGACCGACAAATATTGGGGCGTCAGCATCACGCCGACAACGGGCGACATGGGCAGCACCTCCGTCACCGTCTACGGTGGGCAGGATTGTGGTGATGTCGGACTGGCAGCCGGGACACAGGTCAGTGATTCGATTCAGCGCTGTTACGACATTGCGCCGACGACACCGCAAACAGCAAACGTAACGTTTTATTACCGTTCGGCCGAAGCGAACGGCAACGGCACACCCTATGCCTTCCACTATCTCGGTTCGGCCGATTCCTGGGAAGGCGAACTGTTTAGTGCAAGGGATACGGGATCGGCCGAAGCTAGCTACGTCACCGCCACCGGCATCGACAACTACTCTCCCTTTGCCCTCGGCAACCAGTCAGCCTTTGTCGATATCATCACAGATTATTCCACAGCCATTGCAACAAGGGATGGTACTATCGGCGCAACTGAATATGCGGGTTTCAGCAATGGCATCAACTCAGGTTTTGGTGATGTGATTGGGGCCACGTCAGAGCTACACATCGATTCAGACAGTTCTGGCAACTTGATCATGGGACTGAAGTCTGGAGGAGGAGCACTTTATAACGAGGTTGTCATCTATATCGATTCAATATCGGGTGGATTCAATGCAACTTCATCGTTTGGCGACAACGGGGACCGTGCTCGCTCCGCATTGTCTTCTATGGGACTTGCAAATGATCTAGGCAATCGGCCGAATCTTACATTTGCCCCTGGCTTTGAGGCTGATTACGGTATCTACCTCACCCATGACGACGCAGCCTTATTCGACCTCAACAGTGGTGGCGACTGGTCACATGGATTCATCAGGACACTCTCCATTACCCCAGTTGGACCCGCTACCGCCGGACAATGGGAAATCGATAACTTTTCGCTGTCCGATTTCGGGCTAACCCCTGGCGATAGCTTCGATTACATTGCCACTTACCTCAACGTCCAGGATTCATGTGGCGACGGTTGCGATGCTAGTCGATCGGACGAGTTCCACGGCGTAGCTGCGCTAGCCGGTGGCAATCCCGGCTATAGCAGCACCACTCTCGTTGCCGGTGACTACAATCGCTTCATGTCCTACGAGCCGACGCTCGTCATCAACGAAATCATTCAAGATCCGGCTCAAGTCACCGATGCCAATGGCGAATGGTTTGAAATATTCAACGCTGGCTCGACCACAGTTGATCTCAACGGCTGGACCATAAAAGATGACGGGTCGAACTCCTTTACCATCGGTAGCACACTGACGATTGCCCCAGGCGACCACCTCGTTTTTTGCGTCAACGACGACAGCAATACGAATGGTGGTGTGACGTGTGATTATGATTGGGGCACATCAAGTACCTTCACAATTGCAAACGGTGATGATGAAATTGTGCTAGTCGCACCGGGCGGTGGGGAAGTCGATCGCGTCAACTACGACGGTGGGCCTAACTTCCCCGACCCCACTGGTGCATCAATGTGCTTGACCAGCCCCTATGTAGACAACAATGTAGGCAGCAATTGGCGTACATCGACGGTAGCGTATGGTGACGGCGACAAGGGCACACCCGGCGCATTCAACTACGATTGCTTTGATGCGACGACATTGGATGGCGGCACCGGTCCGGGCGGTATTGGCGAAAATGACGGTACAAGTGCACTGCGAATCTGGCTCAAAGCCGATGCAGGCACCGGCACAACCACCGATGGTGCTTCGGTTAGTAACTGGGCAGATCAATCCGGTAACAGCTACGATGCAGTGCAGGCAACGGCTGCCAATCAGCCAACCTATCAGGAAAACGAACTAAATGGCAACCCGATGGTTCGCTTTGACGGCAGCGACGATAGGCTCGTCGGCACACCACCAGCCTACACAGGCACCACACTGACAGCCTACACCGTTGTCCGACGAACAGCTGCCATCCATGTCACATCGTCTGCCACACTCTGGGTCGATGGCGCAACAGCAGATAATGATAATACCGGGTCGGTTGCCATCGCGTATGAAAACATTGGTAATCTGCTCCAGGCACGCCGTGTCGGGGGTCTCAGCACGATTTTCCCGCATCCTGGCGACAATGTGTCGTACATCTACGGCACCAAGTTCGACGCAACCAACAACACTGCCTACTTAAATGGCAGCGCTGCCTCATCTGCTAGCAGCAGCGGAGCGTTTGCCTGGGATCGCTATGCAGTCGGCGCTCGCTGGGATTTGAGTCAGTTTAGCCACTTTTACAATGGTGACCAGGCTGAACTCATCGTCTACGGCGCATCCTTGAGTGATGCCGAACGCATCATCCTAGACAACTATCTGAGTGCCAAATACGCTATCGCCATCAGCAATGACAAGTACGATGGTGACACGAACGGCAACGGCGACTTCGATTTTAATGTGGCTGGCATCGGCCGAGAGGCAGACGGCACCCATTCCCTCTCACATGGCAGCGGCATCATCGTACGCGATGTGTCGTTCCTGAACGACAACGGCGATTACATGCTGTTCGGCCGACAGACAACCGATTGTACCGAAACAAACGCCGATGTTCCCACCACCGGTGACTGGGCGACAGCCCCCAACCCGGCGCACTGGGGCTGTTCCTGGTACTTCGATGTGACCGACGTGGGCGCAACCACCGGAACAGGGCTGGTCGACATCGCTTTCGACTACGGTGAAGCCGGATTCACTTCCGACACACCGGACGCGCCTACATCGAACTACGGTCTGCTGCGGCGTGCCGGGCCTACTGGCCAATATGAGGACATCACGGCCAGTTGTGTCGGCGGCGGCACATTTATCGCTGGCGATCGCATCATCTTCACCAATGTGGATATTACCTGCCTGGGCAGTAACTTCACATTGGGCAGCAAAGATTCCGCTAACAGCAGTCTACCCGTCACACTGGCCTACACATCGGCCGAACAGACCGACGACAGCATCAGCATCGCCTGGCAGACCGCGACCGAAGCCGGCACCGTCGGCTACAACCTCTACGGCATCGCCGGCGACGGCAGCCTCGTGCCACTCAACGACCGCCTCGTCGTCGCCACCGGCATCGCCACCGTCCAGCCGCAAGCCTACAGCCTGACCGTGCCCACCTTCGACGGCGACCAATACTACATCGAAGACATCGGCATCCGCGGCGAACACGACCGCCACGGCCCCTTCACCATCGGCGAACCGGCCGGCCGTCCCGTCAGCGTCAGCCCCATCGACTGGCCGGCCATCCAGGCCGAACAAGACACCTACGCCGCAGCCCAGACAGCGACAGCCCGCACCGCTCTGCAAAGCAGCTTTGCCGCAGTCATGGCAGCGGCCGAACAGGATGGCACACTGCAACCGCCCGCCCATCCCGGCATCGACATCGTCGTCACCCGCGACGGCATCCAGCACATCACCTACCAGGATTTGCTCGACTTCGGCATCGACCTGGCCGGCCAGCGCATCAACCGCATCGCCGTCACCCACGAGGGCGAACCGGTGCCCCTGCTCATCACCGGCGGCGCACGCGTCGGCCCCCATACCGTCATCGAATTCATCGGCAGCGCCCGCGACACCCTTTACAGCGACGCCAACATCTACAACCTGACACTGCGCCGCGATGCGGCCGCACGCATGGCCGTCGACAATGCCGCCATTCCCAACGGCGACCCGGCAGTGACCTACCAGGCAACCGTCACCGTCGAGGAAGACAACGAATACAGCTTCCTCGCCCCCAACGGCGACCCGTGGGCGGACACATTCATGATGGCGTACGGCAGCGCCTTCAGCCAGGATTTCCCGATAGTGATCGACGAGTACGTGGCCGACAGCGGCGACGCGACCTTGACCGTCGGCGTCTGGGGATTGACCGACTGGCCCGTCGCTGCCGACCACCGGCTGCAAGTCGCCGTCAACGGCGTGACCGTGGCCGACGAGAGCTACGACGGCCTCACCGACCATCCGCTGACCATCGTGCTGCCCGACGGCGTGCTCGTTGAAGGAGATAACATCGTCACCCTGACCATCCCGCAGCCGAGCGACCCCGAGGTGTTGTGGGACATCCAGTATCTGAACCGCTTCTCCGTCACCTATCCGCGCGCCTTTGTCGCGCAGGACGATGCCCTGACCTTCACCGCCGCCGGTGACCTGTTCGCCGTGAGCGGCTTCAGCAATGACGATGTCGTCGTCTACCGCGTCGCCGCCGACGGCACACCGACCCGCGTGCGCCGCGTGCAGATGAGCGCTGCCGGTGACGGCACGTTCAGCGCCCGTTTCCGCGGCACGGCAGAGCCGGCGACCTACACCATCAGCACCGTGGCTGCGCTTGCACCGCCTGTCCTGGAAGCCGGACGACCGCTGGTCGACATCACGAGCGGCAGCGCCGACTACCTGATGGTCAGCCATGGCAGCTTCGTCGACAGTCTGGCACCGCTGGTGCAGTTCCACCAGAACAACGGCCTGACGGTGAAAGTGGTGGACACAGCCGACATCTACGCCCAGTTCGGCTACGGCCACTTCGAGCCGCAGGCGATCCGCGATTACATCGCCCATGCCATCAATAACATGGGCGTGCAGTACGTCCTACTCGTCGGCGGCGACACCTACGACTACTTCGACAACCTCGGTCTGGGCAGCATCAGCTTTGTGCCGTCACTGTACGGGCCGACCGAGCCGTATGTGACGTTTGCGCCGCTCGATCCGCTGTATGTCGACGTCGATGGGGACGGGGTGCCCGATGCGCCCATCGGCCGCTTCCCGGTGCGCACGTCGGCCGAACTGGACAACGTGATCGCCAAGACGCTGGCGTATGCCGGACAGAGCGACCAGTCGATCCTGCTGGCGGCTGACGACGGTTTCAGTGCGGCGAGCGCGAGCTTTGAAGCGCTGGTACCGTCAGGCTGGGACGTGACGACGGCGTATCTGGATGACGGCGATGTAGCTGCCGCGCGACAGACGGTGCTCGACACGCTCAACGGCACGGTGCGGCTGACCAGTTTCCTCGGGCACAGCGGGCCGACGACGTGGACGTTTGACGGCTTGTTCAACGCGACCGATGCGGCCAATCTGACGAACACGACGCCGACGGTGGTGACGCAGTGGGGCTGCTGGAACACGTATCACGTGGACCCGGCGTACAATACGCTGGCGCACACGTTCATGCTCAATGAGGGTGGCGGTGCGGCAGCGGTGCTGGGAGCGGCGACGCTGACGCTGGCGAGTTCGGATCAGGTGTTGGGACCTGAGGTGTTGAGTCGGGCGGTTGTGCCGGGGCTGGCGTTGGGGGATGCGGTGCAGCAGGCGAAGGGGGCTATTGCGTACACCGGTCTGGAGGATGTGATTCTGGGCTGGACGCTCCTCGGTGACCCGGCGCTGGTGATCACCTCGCCGTAGATCGATCTCGTTTTGACGTGTGCATGCAATCGGCCGAATCCATCACGGATTCGGCCGATTTGTTTACCCCCAACCCATCTCTTCTCTTCCATAGTCACCCTGGACATTTGCTGCACAAAACTTTTTTTGACAAGTACAATAGGAAATTGGTACTATTTGTGTTAGAATAGTACTGTTATCGTTCGGAACATAGTAATCGCTGAGACTATCACATTCATCTTTTCATTTCGGACATTCGAGTAAGCAATTATTCAACACATTCCAGTCTACAGCGTTGTTGTTCCCGAACGGAGTTTGCCGTTGTTGCGATCTGATCGACTTATGTCACCGTTTTGGTCGTCACGTGGCCTTGCATTGTGCCGATACTTACCAATGTGTCAGGTGAGTCGACCACGTTTGTCATAAGCAGATTGCGCTACACACTTGTTGGCATGAATGTGGCTGCTGTTAGTCATATTGATGCCGCATAGATTTGTCAATTGGCGGTTGACTGGCCGAATTGACGATTGGCATGTGTTTATTATGTGCCTGGGGGAAATGGTGCTCATAGCATCGAAACACGCTACTTCTGGCTACCTGCTTTCTCCGGGTAGTGCTGCCACTGCTTTTCATCTCTCAGTACGCGAACTACAAATGATCAGACGAAGCCTCGTCACGATTTGCCCTGATTCCGTCAAGTTATCCATTCGCCTGCCGCGGCACATAGTGTTGTGTGGTGGCAGTTTGTTGTCATTTGGGGTTGCATCGGCCGAAAGTGGTGCCTTTTAGAGCCGCGCCGAGCAAGGAGTATGTTCAATGTCCACAATTTCTCGCAATTCATTCAGCTTAGCCCACATGCGGGCGCGAGGTGTTCGCCAGATAGCGTTGCTGCTCATCATGGCGTCGGCACTGCTCGTCGCGCTATATTTTGCCGCAACACTGCCCGTTGCCGGTGCCGGAGTGTTGACCATCACCAGCAACACAGGCCCCTTTGCCGTCTTCGATTCCAACAAACCTGCTGATCAGAGTCCCGGTGTGTTCACGGCCGAAGCCCAGGTCTGCAATACAGGCGATGCGCCGTTGACAGACGTATTGCTCTACATCGGTGATGGAACCACGGTCGGCGAATTTCCCGACACGACTGTTGGTGGAACAGTCTATGAGCTCATGTTGCTCGACGAGGTGGTTAACGGCGATGTCAGCGACGGTACGCGGTACTTCAGCAATTCACTGGCACCGGGTGACTGCGTTGGCGTTTTCTGGCAAGTGGATTACCCCAATGTGGCGGCGGTGAATGGCCAATCCTTTGGTTTTACCATTTGGGGTGAGGCTGACGCTGATGGTACAACTGTCACGGACAGCGAAACCGACTCAATCATCACGCGCAGCACGATCTCGGCGTCTGCCAACAAGATCAATCCCTTGAATCGTACGGTTACGCCGGCTGGGCCATATGACATCGGTGAACAGCTCGAGATATGCTACACCAACGTCAATTTTGGTGTTATCGGAGCCGGAGAGAGTGGCGCCAATGATTTCTGGTTCCAGCCGGTTGGCGACACGGCGTTTAACCCGGATTCCTTGACATTGGTCAGTACAGAAGTAACGCTGTACACGGACAAATGCACGAACGATCCTTACGTTTTCACCGACATCACCTACTTTCGGGCAGATCGAAGGCGGAACGCCGCCCGGCGACTGGGACAACGACGGTGTGGTGGAATGTTCGCGAAACTCGCAGACTGTTTCGGGACAGTACTGCTACACGTTTGTTGCCATTGGCAGCGGCGACAGCGTTCTCAATCCCTATCAGCAAGCGTCCAGCGGTAGCCAACAGAAGTTCAATGGCGATTACGGGAATGATACAATCAGTGTTGGGGTAACCAACTCGTGCAGTCTCAGTCTGGTGAAATCGGCCGATAAAAGCGACGTGCAGATTGGTGACGAGCTTACCTACACCCTTGATTACGAGAATCTGCTCACGGACAACGCCGTTGGTTATCCGCCGACAGCACCTATCTTCATCGACGACGCGATTCCGACCGGGACAACCTACCAGCCCAATTCGGCGACCTGCTCCGCAAGCTGCACCATCCTCTATTCAGTGGACGGCACGAACTACTCCTCAACGCCACCGGTCGACCAGACCACGGTCACCGATCTGCGCTTTATCCTCTCCGATGCCCTTGCTGCTGAAGGAACCGGCACAGTGGACTATACAGTTGATGTGAACACCAATGACGGCATCACTGCTGCTGGTGCCAGCACAAATCTCGGCGGCGGTGATACCTGCACCGAGTCGCTTCCTGTCACGACGACACCGGTCACATTGGCCTACGCCAGCGCAGAACGCAGCGGTAAATCCACGACTTTCGCCTGGCAGACCGCGACCGAAGCCGGCACCGTCGGCTACAACCTCTACGGCATCGCCACCGACGGCAGCCTCGTCCAACTCAATGACGGTCTGATTCCGGCAACCGGCATTGCCACCGTCCAACCGCAAAACTACAATCTGACTGTCCCGGCTTGGTCAGGCGACAGCTACATCATTGAAGACATCGGGGCTCGCGGCGAAATCGGCCGACACGGCCCCTTCCAGGTCGGACAACCGGTAGGTCGGTTGCTGACAGCTGCCCCCATCAACTGGGACACCATCCGGGCAGAACAAGCGGCACACGAAGCACAACAGCAAGCCGCCTCCCACAGTGCCGCCCGGGCTACCTTCGCCTCGACGACGCCCAGCGCCGAGACCAACCTGCGCGCCACCGCCAACGGCACCATCGAAATCCGCGTCAATCGCGACGGCATCCAGCGCATTACCTATCAGGACCTCGTCAACTTCGGTATCAACCCGCTGGGCCTGCGTGCCAACAAACTGGCCGTGACCTATAACGGCGAGCCGGTACCGTTGGCAATCAGCGGCGGGCCGACCATCGGGCCCGATACCGTGATCGAATTTATCGGCTATGCTCGCGCCGGCCTGTACAGCGATACCAACATTTACGCACTCACACTCGACCGCAGCGCCGCTGCACGCGTCGACATCGACAACCGCCCTGTGCCCAACGGCACACCGGTAGCCGGTTACCTGGAGATCGTCCGCGTCGAGGAAGACAACGAATACCTCTTCCTCGCCCCTAACGGCGACCCGTGGGCAGACACCCTGATGATGGCTTACGGCAACTCGTTCAGCCAGGACAAAACCATCACCGTCAGCAATTATCTGGCCGGAGCCGGTGATGTCACCCTCACCGTTGACATCTGGGGTCTGACCGACTGGCCGGTCGCCGATGACCACCGGCTGCAAGTCGCCGTCAACGGCGTGACCGTGGCCGACGAGAGCTACGACGGTCTCACCGACCATCCGCTCACCATCGTGCTGCCCGACGGCGTGCTCGTCGAAGGAGATAACATCGTCACCTTGACCGTGCCGCAGCCGAGCGACCCGGCGATCCAGTGGGATATGCAATACCTCAACGCGATCGAGGTCAGCTATCCGCGCGCCTTCATTGCCACCAACGACCTGCTGACTTTCACGGCCGCCGGCGACGTGTTCGCAGTGAGCGGGCTGAGCAGCGACGCCGTCGTCGTCTACCGCGAGAGTGTGGACGGCAGCGTGACGCGCCTGCGGCGCCTGAATGTGAGCGCCGACGGTGCGGGGGGCTACACCGCCCGATTCCGCGGCCATGCTGAAGCTGCCACCTACTACATAGCCGCGGGCGACGCCGTGCCGACCGCCGTGTTGCAAGCCGGACAGCCGTACCACGACATCACATCGGGCAGCGCCGACTACCTGATGGTCAGCCATGGCAGCTTCGTCGATAGTCTGGCACCATTGGTGCAGTTCCACCAGGACAACGGCTTGAGCGTCAAAGTGGTGGACACAGCCGACATCTACGCTCAGTTCGGCTACGGCCACTTCGAGCCGCAGGCGATCCGGGATTACATCGCCCACGCCATCACCCATATGGGCGTGCAGTATGTCCTGCTCGTCGGGGGCGACACCTACGACTACTTCGACAACCTCGGTCTGGGCAGCATCAGCTTCGTGCCGTCATTGTACGGGCCGACTGAGCCGTATGTGACGTTTGCGCCGCTCGATCCGCTGTATGTCGATGTCGATGGGGACGGGGTGCCCGATGCGCCGATCGGCCGCTTCCCGGTGCGCACGTCGGCCGAACTGGACAACGTGATCGCCAAGACGCTGGCGTATGCCGGACAGAGCGACCAGTCGATCCTGCTGGCGGCTGACGACGGTTTCAGTGCGGCGAGCGCGAGCTTTGAAGCGCTGGTACCGTCAGGCTGGGACGTGACGACGGCGTATCTGGATGACGGCGATGTAGCTGCCGCGCGACAGACGGTGCTCGACACGCTCAACGGCGGGGTGCGGCTGACCAGTTTCCTCGGGCACAGCGGGCCGACGACGTGGACGTTTGACGGCTTGTTCAACGCGACCGATGCGGCCAATCTGACGAACACGACGCCGACGGTGGTGACGCAGTGGGGCTGCTGGAACACGTATCACGTGGACCCGGCGTACAACACGCTGGCGCACACGTTCATGCTCAATGAGGGTGGCGGTGCGGCGGCGGTGCTGGGGGCAGCGACGCTGACGCAGGCCTCTTCCGACTCCCTACTGGGGATGCGTATCCTGCCACAGATCACGATGCCAGGACAGCCGCTGGGTACCGGAATCCAGGCAGCCAAAGATGACTTGGCGCTGACGTACGCGGATCTGGCCGATGTCCTGCTGGGCTGGACGCTGTTAGGTGATCCGGCGCTGGTGGTTGAATCACCGGCTCCCTAGTAACATAATTGCTACAATCCGGCCAAAAACTGGCCGGACTGTTACAAAGTATGAGTGCAATCATCGCAATTTTGCCGCGCCGATCGCAAGTGGTTACCCGTGACTCTATTCGGCCGATCATCGAGGCTGCTCCGCATCGTTCTGTGGATGGTTATGATATCTGGGCGGATCACTGTATCGCACTGGGCCATCAACACTTCGATTTGACGCCTGAAGGTCACGGTGAAGTACAGCCGCAGCAGTATGCGGGTGGCCACATTGTGATCACCTGTGACGCCCGGCTCGATAATCGCGAGGAATTGCAGCGCCGCCTCAACCGGCAGTCGCCTTCCCCTACCCAACCGAGCGATACGGAACTGATCGTCGCCGCGTACCAAAAGTGGGGCGTCGCCTGTGTCGATTACCTGCTCGGTGACTTTGCCTTTGCGCTGTGGGATGCCACGACGCGGCAGTTGTTTGTCGCGCGTGATCCATTGGGAACGCGCGATGTCGCCTATTATCTCGACAGCGAAATCTGTGTCGTTGCTTCAGAGGTGAAACAAGTCGTGGCACATCCGCACGTGCCGCGCCGAATCAACGACTTGAAAATTGCCATGGTGCTAGTCAGTTGGTGGCATGATCACGTCCAGACTTGTTTTGAAGATGTGTACTATTTGCCGCCGGCGCACGCGATGCTGGTTTCGGCCGAAACACACCGCATCTGGCGTTATTGGGATATCGATCCTGAATACAAAATCCGCTACCGTGACGACAGAGAATACGCTGACCATTTCCTGACGTTGCTGCGCCAAAGCCTGGCCGATCGCCTGCGTGTCAGAGGGCCGGTCGGCGTATCGCTGAGTGGCGGCATCGACTCTGTCACGCTGGCCGTTCTGGCAGCACAACAACTGCCACGCAACCGCCTGAAGACATTCAGCTACGTCTTCGATCGCTATCCATCGTGCGACGAACGCGCGTACATTCAGCCAGTCGTCGACCAATACGATCTCGATGCTACATTTTTGCCCGGTGACGATTTGTGGCCGCTTTCAAACAGCAAGACGTGGCCGGTTTACAGCGATTTTCCTACGCAAGACCCCTACGTGCGCTTGCCGCAAGCCATCATGCAAGCGGCACAAGCTTCGGGCATCCATTTATTGCTCAACGGACATTATGCGGACTTGCTGCTCGTCGGAGGACGCTATTGGGCAGCCGGCATGTTGTCTGATCCGCGCCAATGGGCCAATTTGGTGGGCCACATCCGGCGTGGGCCATCAGCGGCAATGCTGCGCGAAGACGTGTGGCAAAAAGGTGTGCGCCAGTTGTTCCCGCCTTCCTGGCAGCGTCGCTGGCGCGGGCGTTATTCACCGCTGCGTCAGGTGGCTTACCAACACGTGTCTACGGATTTGATCCGGCGCACCGGGTTGGAAGACGTGCTCGACTTGTACGCCGATAGACCGGCCTTCAGCACGACGCAGGCGTTGACGCGCTACAATCACTCTTTCTTGAGCATCGAGGAACAAGGCACCTCGGCCCACCGTGTGCTGAGTAATGCACACGGTGTCGAGATCGTCGATCCGTTTCGCGACAGACGATTGATTGCGTTTTGCCTGGCGTTGCCCTCGCATCAATTGGAGCGGCCGTCACACACGAAATGGTTGCTGCGCCAGGGGATGGACGCCCAACTGCCGCAACACGTCTGCTGGCGGCGCGACAAAACGTCATTGCTGGCTCAGTTTGAAGACGCTTTGCTGCGCCTGGAGCGTGATACCGTGCATGCGCTCCTGGATCGCCCATGCATCGTCGAGCATAACTATGTGCGCGGTGATTGGCAGCGGCAGGAAGCGGCGGCAGGGAAGAATTGGCAGATGCAAGGCTATCTGTTGTGGCTCTGCGTGACAATGGAGCTATGGTTGCAGAATCAATCGTGAATTACAATATGTGTGCAAATGACACGCAATGCAATTATTGATATGTTATTTTCTGGGATGGGAGGAATAGATGGGTTCAAACAAGAAGCAAGATGGACAGCATTTGCAGACCAGTCCGGCGCAGAACGATTCTACTGAAAAGCGCCAGTATACCAGACCGATACTGACACAATACGGCGATGTGCGCGATTTGACGTTAAGCCCGTCACCCGGCACTTTCGAAAGCGGTCAGGGGGCTGGGTTTAAATCGTAAATTGGTTCAATTCTGCTGTAACAGCATTTATTTGGGGTTACCTATCGGCCGATGTGTCTGAGTAGACCGCAACTGTCCTGCGCATAGCGTCGGCTGTTCGGCTCAGGCAGAGCGTCAGATGGTTCGTTACTCTCTCAAAATACCTGTGCGTGCAATGGTGTGAAGATAGCGGCGGCGTGATTGTGCCGATAGCAGCACGCGCCGGTTGCCCACGGGTCTGTCATACTCATTTTTTAATTTAGACTTGATTGTCGAAAGGGCGGAGCATGCTTGTTGAACGGCGTTTCGGCCGAATCCCGGCCAATCAGATCGGTGTCATAGCGCTGCTGCTTCTGTGCGGCCTGGCATTGCTGCCGCACCTGACGCGCTTGACCATGCTGCCGGGACGACGGGTACTGTTGTCATGCCTGGATGAGTCGAAGCCATCTCCTGCGGGCACGGACCTGTTTTTACAAGCTGTCGTGCTGCAATGTCGCGGTGATGATGCGACGATGGCGTGGCAGGCGTACATCGGCAATTCGGCCGAACGGATGGGAGTTGTGCAAGCGTTTCGGCCGAATGATATCGCTTTAGCTGCATATGCCGCCGGCGTTCAACCAAACGACGCTATCGCACAATTTTGGCTCGGCGACAGCGCGACGGCAGCAGGTGATAACGAACTGGCTATGCAAGCGTATGCTCGTGGGCTGGAACTCAATCCGACAGACGGATTGATCTGGCGCAAACTTGGTGATTTGTACCATTCGGCCGACAATGTATCCGCTGCGCTGCACGCCTATAATGAAGCGTGTGTGCGCTGGGATCGGGGTAAAAACGGCTGCATGCGTGCTGCCGGTTTGTACTTTCAGGCTGCCCACTATGAGCAGGCCATTGCACGTTACAAAGACAGCCTGAAACAGTTGCCCGATTATGCGCCTGCACGCTTGGGTCTGGCCCAGTCACTCCTGGCTTCCGGGCATATATCAGAGGCGATTCCAATCTTGCAAACGTTGGCTGTTGAAGGTAATCAGGCGGCGCAAAATGCGCTGCAGGAGTTCTCAATTGAGAAGCCATAAGCAATGAATGAGTCAGAGATAACCATCATTGAAGGCGAAGGTCGCCACAAATTGGTTGATTGGCGCGAATTGCACCGTTATCGCGACCTGCTGTTTTTTCTCGTCTGGCGCGATGTCAAGACGCGTTACGCGCAGTCGGTGCTGGGCATTGGCTGGGCGGTGATTCAGCCGCTGTTTAGCATGGTCGTGTTTACGATTGTGTTTGGCGGTCTGGCTAAGGTCGATTCAGATGGCGCACCGTATGCGGTGTTCAGCTTTGCGGCGCTGGTGCCGTGGACCTTTTTTTCCAATTCGCTGAACAGTTCGAGCAGCAGCCTGATTGCGTCGAGTAATTTGCTGACCAAGGTCTATTTTCCGCGCTTGATCATTCCGGTTGCGCCGGTGTTTGCCAAACTGGTCGATTTTGGGATTGCGTTTGTGCTATTGCTGGCGATGTTGTTGTGGTTCCGGATTCGGCCGAATGCCGGTATCCTGATGCTGCCCTATTTGATCATCGTCATGATGGCGACGGCGGCAGGCATGGGCATGTGGCTGACGGCGCTTTCGATCAAATACCGCGACGTGCAGTACGCGATGGCATTCAGCGTCACCCTGTTGATGTACGCTGCACCGGTCGTCTATCCGGTCAGTGCGGTGCCGCAGCAATTTCTCTTGTTGTACAGCTTGTTTCCGATGGCCGGTGTCATCGAAGGATTTCGCTCTGCCCTGCTCGGCACAGTGCCGATGCCGTGGAATATGATTGCGGTCGGCTCAGTGAGTGCGTTGGTGTTGTTTGTCACCGGTGCGATCTATTTTCGCAGCATGGAGAAGACGTTTGCCGATGTCGCCTGATGTGTTGCCGTCAAGCTTTACCGATGTTGTATAATGCATTGAAACAGACGCAATGGATTTGTCACCATCGAACAAACCCTTGATGTACAGGAGAAGCAAGGATGACAACCGTAGCACAACTGACAAGTGAAGAATGGCAGCCTTACATTGAAGCATTGTCGCAACTCATTGATCCACCAAAATTGGACACTGATAGACAACGCAGAATGATTCTGCTGGCTCGTGTCAGACATGCGGCGGAATTGTTGAAGCAGCAGTTTGCTGTAGAACGAGTCGTGCTCTTTGGCTCCTTGGCACATGACGCCTGGTTTGTGGCTGGTTCGGATGTCGATTTGGCTGTAGCGAGACTTGATTCGGCCGATTATTTTGCGGCGTGGAAGCTCTTTGAAGAAACACTGGATGGTTATCCAGTTGATTTTGTTGAACTCGAGACTGCACCAACCGGCTTTCAAGCGGCAATCGACCGTCAAGGAATCGATTTGTGATCACAATCTATGAAGAGTTAGCGTCTTGCATTCGTGGGGAGCTTGATGATTTGGATCGTGTTGTGACTCGAGTCGAAAAAGGATGGTCACAGTTGCAGATAGAATTGAAAGCATTCGCAACGTTTTTAGATATGCTGACGCAGTAGCCGAGGCATAGCAACGCTCCGCTCCCAAGTACCAACAATTTACCCATTTCATAAATGATATTGCCATTTCATGCAACACAAACCTGACAATATCGCGCAAGAAGATTGGGATGAAGTTGCTTCATCTGCATTGTCGGACGATATGTTAGCGCGTATGAAACCTGTACGCACTACGCATCCTGATATGCCGGCACGTGTTCGTGGCCCTCAAAAGGCACCTGTCAAAGTGCCGGTCGCAATACGGCTCAGTCCTGAGATGTGACGTACTTCAGATCTCAGGGAAAGGGTTGGCAAACTCGAATCAATGAGGTGCTCTCGGAATATGTAAAATCGCACGAGAGTTCATAATTGGTCTGTAGAGCCGGTTGACTTCTCGCTGCTGGCGGCGATCCGCAATCCGACGAACAAAATGGAAAACATCTCTGCTGATGCAGTATAATCTAATCCATCTATTGAGATCACGCGAAGAAAGATGGACAGCAAAAGAAGGTGGAACAACACGATGGAAAACTTAATGCAGCGCATCACATTTGACCCGCATGTGCTCGTAGGCAAGCCGGTGATCCGGGGTTTACGCATATCAGTAGAAATGATTCTGGAATTGCTGACAAAAGGGGCGACCGAGCAAGAGATATTGGAAGATTATCCGGAATTAGAGACGGACGATCTGCGAGCTGCCTTGCTCTATGCACACTATCTGGTTGCGGGTGAAACGATTGTGGATCGTGTGTCTGCATAGATGAAGTTTCTTGTGGATGTCAATGCCAGTGGTACCCTGGCTCAATGGCTGGTCGCTCAAGGTCATGATGTCGTTCGGGTTTCCGATAGAAATCCAAGGATGGGCGATGAGGACATTCTCAATTGGGCGATTGCCGAGCAGCGCATCATTGTCACAACCGATCAGGATTTTGAACAAATGATCTGGCAAGAGGGCAAAGCCCATTTTGGCATACTGCGCATAGAGAACCTGCCTCGTGCTGAGCGATTAGCTTTGTTGCGGGATGTGTTAAAACACCATCACTTGGATCTGACGTCGGGTGCGATTGTAATTGCCCTCAGCAGAAGAATTCGCATCCGCAGGCGATGAGTATTGGCAAACTTATCTCTTTTGGAGATTGCCGTCGATAGAATCCAATCGCTGGTGTGGACTGGAGTACAACCCCAAGGATTGAGTCGGTGCCGATTTATGGAGTCACCTGAGTACAGCTTCACAGTCCACACTATATTGTCCCAATTCGCTTGTGACTGATATCGCCATTAAAGTTGAGAATTTGAGTAAGCGCTACCGCATCGGTGTGGCTGACGAGCAGCACGACACGCTTGTCGGGGCGACGCTGGACGCGATCCGCAATCCGGCACGCAATTTCCAGCGGTTACGCCAATTGACGCGCTTCCGCAACGGTTCAGAAGAAGACCCGAACACGATCTGGGCGCTGAAGAATGTGTCGTTTGAGGTAAAGCGCGGTGAGGTGGTGGGGGTGATCGGCCGCAACGGCGCCGGCAAAAGCACCCTGCTCAAGATTCTGAGTCGCATCACGCACCCGACCAGCGGTCGCGTGGAGCTGCACGGGCGCGTTTCCAGCCTGCTCGAAGTCGGCACCGGCTTCCACCCCGAATTGACCGGACGCGAAAACGTCTACCTCAACGGCACCATTCTGGGGATGCGTAAAGTCGAGATCGACCGCAAATTTGACGAAATCGTCGATTTCTCCGGTGTAGAGAAGTTTATCGACACACCCGTCAAGCGCTACTCCAGCGGCATGCGTGTCCGCCTCGCTTTTTCAGTGGCAGCGCACTTGGAGCCGGAAATACTCTTGGTTGACGAGGTTCTAGCGGTTGGTGATTCTGAGTTTCAGAGAAAGTGTTTGGGTAAGATGAATGATGTGGCGGCCGGGGGACGCACAGTGATGTTTGTGTCACACAATTTGGTCGCCGTGCTGGATTTGTGTCCTCGATCTGTGTGGCTCAGGGACGGTAGCATAGCCAAGCAAGGCCACTCAAAGGATGTTATTGAACAATATTTGGGAGATTCGACTGTTCAAGGCTTTATCAGTTTGACCGATCACAAGAACCGGCGATCCAGTTCAGTTCCCATCATGAGTTCCGTCGCATTCATGAAAGGTGATTCTGTTACAACCAGTTTTGCCACGGGAGAATCTTGGAAAATAGAGGTTGAGTGCCGGCCAACTGTAGACTATGTGACACAGCTTTCGTTGGGTTTTGCAATTCATGATGGGCTTGGGCGAACCATATTTGCCGCAAATATGGATCAATATGACAAGAAAGCCTTGCCCACCGACACATGTAGGATTAGAGCGGTCATTGACAGGCTCATGTTGGCACCTGGACGATACGGACTCAGTCTTTTTCTCAGCAATGGTGCTTACGATATAGATGTCGTTGATCAGGCGTCTAGTTTTGATGTATTTTGGAATAACGATTACGGACTGGCGTACCCTCCTCGACCATCTTGGGGTGCGACGTATATGTTGGTTAACTGGGAAGAAGAAGACGTTTCTCAGGTAAGTAACTGATGACGGATCTCAATAGAAACACTGCAGTGCAGACTAGTAGATTCTACGATTCATACTGGCAAGCCCATCCGCCGCAACCTTCTGGAGAGCAAGAGAACGCCCGATTGACTGCAATACAGCGTGGACTGGACCGGTTTCTAGCGCTAGATCATGCTCTAATCTTGGACCTTGGTTGTGGGCGTGGCTGGCTCGCGCCCTATCTAGCAAAGTACGGTGATGTTGTGGCTACTGACTTCTCACCTGATGGACTCGAATATGGCCGAAGAAATTTTGGACAGTTTGCTGACTTTGTTTTAGCTGATCCCAACTTGTCGAATTATGGCTTGGGTGACAGGCAGTTCGATGTTGTGATTTGCAGTGAAGTGATTGAACATGTTGAGGAAGCACTAGATCTCCTCAAACAAATACAGAAGCTGTTGTCATCACACGGACTGTGTATTCTGACAACGCCAAATCAGTTGCTGTGGTCTGACTTCATCGCGAGTAGTCAACGGACTGCTCATCTTCAACCAATTGAGAATTGGTTGTCTCCTTCTAGTTTGCGAGCAATGGCCGCGCACCTAGGCTTCGTATGTCTTGATCATTATGGAATTCCCTTGCATAAGATTCGTTTCGGCCGATCAAGATGGCTGCAAAATCGCAAATTCCAGTCGGCAATGAGACTGTTGCGCCTCACTCAGTTTTACGAACGAATCCTTGTGAACCAGACACTATATCAATGCATTGTCCTAGCGATGCCAAATGCTTAAGCTATGAAAATCCTGTTTGTGGCAGGTGTGGCTAGTATTCACGTCGTTCGTTGGATAGCGCAGCTAGCTTGCACTCACTGGGACGTACATATCGTAGATCCTGGAAACAGCCGTATCAACTCGGAGATGTGTAACGGCAAATTGTACACTGGCTGGCGTAAGGCGTATGTGCCGTCGGGGGTCAACGTGCGCTATCGGTGGCCCTTTCTACGAGGCAGGCACTTAATGCAGCGACATTTTCCACGTATTTGGGGGCAAATTGTTCCGGATGGTCCAAAACGAATTAAACAGGTTCTTGACAGTGTTCGCCCAGATCTTGTCCATTCCCTGTCCCTTCCATTTGCAGCATATCCGGTACTGGAAAGCATCGATCGGTATGGTTCGCTTGACATTCCTTGGATATGTTCAGTTTGGGGTAGCGACCTATACCGACATGGCTTTGAAGATACACATCGCACAAAAATACAGCGAGTCTTGAAGGAATCTGATTACCTATTTACGGAATGCAAGCGCGATATCGTGCTTTCCCAGCGTCTAGGCCATACGGGGCAACATTTAGGAGTCGTTCCGGGAGGAGGAGGTTTCCCTGTGTCGATGTTGCGGAAACTTGTTACGGAAGTGCCTTCGCATCGCAAAATCATCGCGATAAAAGGTTATCAACACCCTGCAGGTCGTGCCCTAACGGCCCTTAAGGCCATTGAGCTATGCGCTTCTCATCTATCAGGCTACGAGATAGTCGTTCATTCATCTCAATCCATTGTGGACGAGACAGTCGAGCGTCTGTCTGAAAGGTTGACACTACCTATCCGCGTATTTCCGCGGACGAAGCAACTCAAGCTTGTGGAGTTATTTGCCAAGAGCCGCATCTCGCTGGGAGTTAGTATGTCGGATGGTATTCCCAATACGATGCTGGAATCTATGATCGTAGGAGCGTTTCCAATCCAAACGAATCCGGGCGGTGTGACAGCGGAATTGGTTGATGACAATGTCAATGGTATTTTGGTGCCACACGATGATCCGGAAGCTATTGCTGAAGCACTAATCGAAGCTGTCGAGAATGATGCTCTAGTAGATGACGCTGCTCAAGTAAACTACGATCTCATGCTGCGGTTAGTTGATGAATCAGTGATTCGGCCCAAAGTGTTAGCCTCTTACCAATTGGTTGCAAGCCATGCCTAGAGTGGGCCAGAATCCATTGAAGTGGATAGAGCAATCGAATAACCCACAACGCATCACGATAACGACCATCGTGCACATACCAGTTCTGGACGGCTACTGGTCTGAAAGCCTGCAAGTGCTGCAGCGTTGTGTGGATAGTCTGCATGCCAATACACAAAAGCCATTCGACCTCATGGTCTTTGACAATGGCAGTTGCGATGCCGTACAGACATACCTCGCAGATGCCAAAGAAGCCGGCAAAATCCAATATCTGATTCTATCGGCATACAATTTGCGCAAGATCGGTGCGCTCGAGTTCCTTCTGGCATGTGCCCCAGGCGAGATCGTCTCTTTTACCGACAGTGATGTCTATTTTCTGCCCGGCTGGTTGGATGAATCTCTGCGGATACTCGAAACCTTTCCCGAAGTGGGGCAGGTGACGACGTTACCTACGGCGGATCGCGCGCAACAATATTGCGCCAGCACCTACGCGGGAATTGCCGACGACCCTACGCTCACCGTGCAGCACGGCAACTTGATCCCAGACCATTTCATCACGGCACATGCAGTTAGCCTTGGTATGACACGCGAAAAGTACGACACGCGGCTTGCAGAACGTGAAGACACACTTGTTCAACGGGGGTCCGTGCGCGCATTTGCCTCCGCTCAGGACTTCCAATTTACGACCACTCGGCAAGCGATTCGAGCTGCCCTGCCCTTTGACTTGCAGCCGGAAAATTTCTACGATCCACTGTACAGTCCGGTCTTCGAAGCCAACCTGGATCGCGCCGGGTACTGGCGGTTGTCGACAACCGATTATCTAGCGCATCACATGGGCAACAAACTGCCAAATCTGGCAGCTGAATTGCCCTGGCGCAGTGATGATTTGTCAATTGCAGATCGTGTTACACTGCAAGAACCGGCAAAGCCGGAAGGCGGACGCACGAAGCGCAACCGCTTGCTCAGAAGCACGAGGGTGCGCCGCTTGCTCAAACGAATTAACTCTGCCACGTATTCTCTCCTATACGATTGACCGGCTCTCAATGAAGATTGCATACGCTACCATCTACGATGCACGAGATGTTAATCGTGGCTCTGGATGGCCCTGCTACCTTACACAGGAATTGAAGCGACAGGGGCACGATGTGTATTTCATCGGCCCAATTTCAGTGCCAATCCCCTTGATTACACGTATTCTGCGCAAAGCCAGCGTTAAGTTGGGCAAGCGGTACCGCACTTACCAAGATGTCTTTGTGGGGCGTCGAATTGGAGCGTTGGTATCGAAGCGGATCGCACATAGCGATTGCGATGTTGTATTGACTAACGACTACGCCATTGCAGCCTACACAAGGCTGAGCAAACCACTGGTACTCTATACCGACGCGATTTTCCCGGCGAATTACAAGGAAAACGAACATCCGAGGTTGGCCAACCTTTCTCTTGTTAGCGCTGCTTTCTGTCAGCACATTACACGACGGGGGTTGACCCGGGCAGACAAATGTATCTTGGCTTCGGCGTGGGGATGTGAGGAAGTGCGCAAGTATGGCGTCATCGATGATGGGAAATTGTCATTTATTCCCTTCGGTGCCAATTTGAACGCGAAACTGATTCAGAAAATGGATATGAGCGCCGGGCCGCGTGTGCTTACCAGTGGAAAGATCGATCTGTTGTTTGTCGGCAAGGATTGGAATCGAAAGGGTGGCGACATTGCCGTGGCGGTTGTGCAGGAATTGCGGAATCGCGGTATTCAAGCGCAACTACATGTGGTTGGGCCGCGCGCATTGCCGGAGAGTGCGCAAGTTCCATACGTTCAACACTACGGCTTCCTGGACAAAAACGATCCTGGACAGCTTGAGAAGCTTGTGCAGTTTTACAGAGATTGCGACGTATTCATTATGCCAAGCGTAGCTGAAGGGTTGGGGATTGCGTTTCTCGAGGCAGCTGCATTTGGAATGCCGTCAATTGGATATAGTACGATGGGCGTAACTAGTGCAGTCAATGATGGGGAGAGTGGAATTCTTCTACCCCTCGATAGCCCGGCAACTGCATTTGCGGATGTTATTTGCCAATGGCTCGACAAGGCAGAAACGTATGTATACTTTGTGCAAGCTAGCAGACATCATTTTGCATCGCAAGGCTCGTGGTCATCGGTTGTTATTGCACTTGTAGAGAAACTGTCACAGCTATGAGAGCTTTATATGTGGCTTACAAACACGACCCCCGTGATCCGATGGCGGGGAGCGGAGCCGACCATTATTTTTTCAGGGCACTCACTAATAATGGAATTGACGTTGAAATCTCCGAGCCGAGCATTGGTAAGCTCCATTTTCTTGAGACGGGAGTCAGACAACTCCATCGGCGATTTTCAAGTTTCCGTTATGCCAAGTATCCAATCTCGAGAGTTCTTGCGGCGTCTCGTGCACTAAATCGAATTGTCATAGAAAGCAAGCCGGACGTCATATTTTCGCTCTATCCTCCGCCTCTGGTTTTTTTGAGAAGTGCGGCGCCGGTAATTTTCCGCACAGACACAACGTTTATTGGTCAGGAACGGGATTGGCCCTTGTATGATTCCCTTTCGCTCAAGTATTGTGTTTGGCTAGAACGGCAAGTGTTCGATCGCTGTGCAATTGTTATCACGCACAGTACGTGGTCTCGTAGTATCTTGGTCGACGATTATGGACTGGATCTGGAAAGAATTGTCGTATTCGCGAATCCGGCTGCGCTGCCACCGCAAACTGTGCCACCAAGCGTTGCGGTTCCTGGTGCCAAGCGTATCGAGTATCCGATAAGATTGCTTTTGGTGGGGCGGGATTATAGGCGCAAAGGGATTGACAAGGCTATTGAGATAACTCGGATGCTAAATAGCGCCGGTGTGCCAAGTAGGTTGACGGTTTGCGGCTTAAGTGGTAATAGTACCGGCAACGTAGAGTTTGCGGGCCAATACGACAAGTCAGATCCCACGCAACTGAAGAAGTACACAGATCTCTATTCGAGTGCACATCTTCTGCTGCACCCCGCGATTTTTGATGCTTCACCGATCGTGACCAGTGAAGCAGCTGCGTTTGGCACGCCCACTATAACCAACGACGTTGGAGGTTTGGGAACTTCGGTGAAACACGGCGAATCGGGGATCGTCTTGCCAAAGGGCAGCCCGGTGTCAGCTTATGTTGCGGCCATACAAGAGCTTGTCGGCAATCCCGAGAGGTACTACACGCTGTGCCGCACGACTCGCCTGCGCTACGAGCGCGAGTTGAATTGGGAGAGCGCCGGCAAAGTGTTGGCCGATACGCTGCGCACAGTGCATGAAAGACATGTGGCGAGCAAGATTGACTAAACGTAAACAATGACCCCAGCGCGAAGAAAGCAGTTTCCCCACATCGTGCTAATCATTCCACGTGGCGAAGCGGTACGCAACTTTCTTTATTCGGATACATTGCCGCTACTGGCGCAGCAGGCGCGTGTCACAATTCTCTCCTTCGTCGACGATGCTCGCTTTATGACCTCGTTTGAGCAGTACGCGGATATCGTTCAGCTTCCGACTTTTGCTGAGAAGCGGGTGGTGACCGAATTGCGTCACCTGATTCACGAGTCGCATTTCCGCTGGCTGTGGAGCAAGGTGGCGCAGAATGTCTGGGAATTGCGGACGCATAAGGCGGACACGCTGCTGCGCAAACTGCGCTGGGCGGTCACGCGGGCAAGTACGCGGGCGTTGGCATTTCGGCCGATTCTGGAACAACTCACGCGCCTGGAAAACGAACTGACGTGGCGATTTCGGCCGAATGACTACTTTGTTGACCTGTTCCAACGCCTACAGCCTGACCTGGTATTCAACACTTCTCACATCCACGGCGCGGCGGGCAGTCTGCCGACGCGCGTGGCGCATCGCCTGGGCATTCCAACCGTGGGCTTTATCTTCTCGTGGGACAATTTGACCTCGCGCAGCCGCATTTTTGAGCCATACGACCATTACCTGGTGTGGCATGAGCCGATGCAGCGGCAGTTGCTGACAATCTACCCGCATCTGAAACCGGAACAAGTCCACGTGACCGGCACGCCGCAGTTTGACTATCATTTCAAGCCGGAATTTCATCTGAGTCGCGCAGAACTCTGCGCCCGCATGGGTCTGGACCCCAGCCGGCCGTTCATTTTCTACACGACCGGGATGGACAAACATTTCCCGGAAGAACACCGCCACGTGCGCTTCATCGCCGACACCCTGCAAACGCTCGACATCGACCCGCCACCGCAACTGCTGGTGCGCACTTACGCCAAGGGGACGAGCGACGAAATGAAAGCGCTGGCGCGCAGCGGTTTGCCCGATGTCGTCTTCCCTGAGGTTAAATGGGATGAACAGTGGTTGATCCCGGCCTACGAAGATTTGAGCGAGTATACGAGCTGCCTCAAACATTGCGCCATGGGCATCAATCCGGCGTCCACCGTTTCGCTGGAACTGATGATGTTCGACAAGCCGGTGATGAATATCGGCTTTGACCCGCCGGGGAGCGATCTGCCGCGCGCCTATCGTTGGTCACGACACATCGACTTCGACCATTATCGGCCGGTTGCTGACAGCGGCGGGGTCATGGTAGCGTGGTCACAAGACGACATGAAACGCATGATCCGAGCGGGTCTGGAACAACCCGCGATCAGGCGTCAGGCTCAAGCGGACTATCTAGCTGGAACTTTTGGCTTCACTCTAGCCGGGTGTTCTGGAGAATGCGTGACAACCACTCTCCTGCAATTGGGCTCACGAAGGTAGTGTGTATATGCCAGAAATATCCCTTTGGAATATTATGCGACGTTTGGCTATCCCGCCACGCGCTTGGATGCGTCCCAACCCGTTCAAAGTTTATGAATTCTACAAGTTGGTCTTGCCATCAGGGCTTCAGGCGGAGCACAGGGTGTTGGATTTAGGTTCTGGCCATGGCTACAGTACTTGGCTTATTGCGGAAAAATGCGCAAGTGTGGTTGGTATAGAACCTTCTGTCGGGGCTGTAAACAGTGCACGGCGCTTCTCAGAGAGAAGCAGGCGAGGTAATGTTGAGTTTCATGTGACAGTTCTCGAGCAGGCGGATCTGGCGGTGAGCTCGTTTGATCGTATTTACAGCTTTTGCGTACTAGAACACATAAACAACCTTGAGATGGTCTTGTCCACTGCGTACGATATTCTCAAGCCTGGCGGTGAAATGCACGTTACCGTTGATTCTCTTGAGAGCGTTTCGGATAGAATCCTAATTGCAAAGCATCGTCAAGATCATGGTGTGTTTCAGTATTTCACAACTGAATCTATCAAGCAGGCATTTGAGACAAGTGGCTTTGAAGTTATGGAAGTGCAGCCTATTATGACGGGTTCGTTTGCTGCGAAGGAATTCGAAAAGAGAATCCGCGACAAGTATCGCTATGGGATTGCCAGGCGCATTTTAACGGTATGCCGATTGCTATACACTGATCGATTTAGTCCTGGAGAGAGTGGAATCATGCTGGTGCTACGTGCTAAACGCCCCGCCTAGCTGACTGCTACGCCCAAATGCTAAACCTTCGGCCGATCTTCCTCAACTGCTTTTCACGCGGCGGCAGCACCATATTTTGGAACATCTTCCTCAGCCATCCGGACGCCTGCTCACCGATAGAGGAGACGCTGGAAATTTTCAGACTGGATCGCAAAGGCGTGCGCTGGGCGGGCGTTCAGGCGGCTGCGCTCAGTCGTCAGTGGCAGATTTTCAACCAATGGAACCTGCAACCGCGCCGCCCGATCGGGCGACAAGCCCAACAGTTGATTGACGAGACGTTGAGGCGCCACAAGCTTGATACGTTGTCTGATCCGGAGATGGTTTTCAAGCGCGAAGCGGAAAAATACCAGGCTGAGGATGTGCAGCAGGCGCGATTGGTGACGAAAAACAACAATGGCTTGGCTTTTTTGACGGAAATCTGGCTGGATATGTATCCGGACGCGACGTTTTTTGCCCTAACGCGCCATCCGGTTGCGTTGTATGAGAGCCACAAACGACGGGGAATCGCCCAATCGGCCGAAGCGTTCGCACAGTTCTACAACACATTGATCAACCGCATGGTCGCAGATCGCGACCGTATCGCAAGCTATCATCTCGTGCGCTTCGAAGACCTGTTGGCCGACCCCATCATTGTCGCGCAACGCGTATACGATCTGGCGGGGCTGGATTGGGGCAAGATCGAGAAATTGCGCTTCAAAGCCAAGGCGCACATGAGCGCCAACGGCACGCACGGGAGCGACTACGCCGTCGGCAGCCATTATTGGTTTGCTCCGGCCGATGTCTACCAATTGCTCGACCCGAACATCAACCGTCATCAGGTAGCGCAGCTCGATGCGGCCGAGCGCGACCGCGTGCTACAACTGACCGCAGCGAGCCGCAATCTATTGGACTATACATAGGATGAATACAAAACCACGTCTGGCTGTGCTGTCGGGTGTTTTGCCGTTCCCCGGCCGTTCCGGACAACAACAGCGCGTTGCCAACAAATTGCGCGCTTTCCGCGAGCAGTTCCACGTCACTTTCATCACGATTGCGGCTTCGGATCAAGTTGAGCAAGTGCGTGCACAGCTTACGGGTTGCGTGGATGATGTGATTCTGCTCCAGTGGCCGGCGCTGGACAAATGGCAGGTACGGTGGCGCTACGTGCTGCCGGAATTGGCCTATGTGGCCCGCACCGGCGCCAAACGTTCCAATTACTGGTTATCCCAGATTGCCTTCACGCCTGAGAATTTGCAGACGGCGGTGGCCGGGCATGAGCCGTTTGACGTGGTGGTGTTTGAATATTGGCATGCCCATCAAGCGGCGCCGTTTTGGCAGGCGACAGGCGCGCGCTGTATCCTGGACATGCACGACATTTTATGGCAGTCCTATGATCGCCAGTTGCAGGCCCGTCCCTTGCCTACCTTCCTGCGCCGACGCATGGTAGCGCGTTATCGCCGGCAGGAAGAGAAGGCGTGGACCTATTTTGACGGGTTGATCACGATCAATTCGGCCGAACACGATTATGTAGCGCAACGTCTGCCCCGAACACCTTTGTACTACGCGCCGATGGGCGTCGACCTGACACTCTGGCCCTATAGCTGGCAACCGGCCGATCCACCGCGAATCGGCTATTATGGCGGGCTGGGCAGCTCCCACAACCAGCGCGACGCGTTGCTGGTCTATGAACAGATCATGCCGCAAGTGTGGGTGCAGTTTCCCGACGCCGAACTGTGGCTCGTCGGCAGCAATCCCCCAGAGCATATTCTGGAGCTGGGTCGGCAAGACCCGCGCGTCCAGGTGACAGGCTTTGTCGAAGACGTCGCAGCCGTTTTGCGCACATTGGCGCTCGTGATTTGCCCGTGGCAAGGACGTTATGGTTTTCGCAGTCGGTTAATTGAAGTTATGGCTACCGGTGTTCCCATTGTGGCAAGTGCCGATGCAGCCTATGGAATGGATTTTGTACATGGGAAAGGCATTTTCTTCGCGGACGATGATACGACAATGGCAAAGTACGCTTTGAGATTGCTAGATGACAAACCATTTTGCCACTCTCAGAGTCAAGTGGCACGTCGTCAGGTTGAGCAGCGCTATAGTTTTGAAGATACGTATGTGCGTTTAGCAACTCAATTACATGATTGGTTGCCTCAATCGGAGAAGCCCTAAGTGAAGCTCGCTGTACTCTCACATAAGCCGTGTTGGCAATCGGAAAATGGTGGGTTTGTTACACACGGGGGATTTCCGTTTCAGATGCAGGCACTATCGGAGTTGTTTGATGCAACAACGTTGGTGTTGCCGCAGATTTATAGGAAATCGGCCGAATCCGACCTCCCCCTACAAGGCCACAATCTGACCGTTCAACCGCTCACTGAGTTAAGAGGAAAAGGTCTCAAACGCAAACTCCTGTTTCCGTTTTGGTTGCTGCGTAATGTCGTCACGATTTTGCGAGAGAGTCGCAAAGCAGACGCGATTCACGCGCCTATTCCCGGCGACATCGGCACGGTGGGAATTTTTGCCGCACTGCTTTTGCGTAAACCGCTGTTTGTCCGCCACTGCGGCAACTGGCACGAGCCGCGCACGCCCATCGAAAGGTTTTGGAAATGGTTGATGCAGATGATTGCGGGTGGACGCAACGTGATGATGGCAACGGGCGGGGATGTGCAGCCACCTAGCAATAATCCGAAACTTAGTTGGATATTTGCAACGAGCTTACCGCAATCCAAATTGACCGCGCTTCATCGTGTGCGTTCCGCACCGCAGGATGCACCTCAACTAATTACGGTTAGCCGCCAAGAGTGGGATAAGGGAACGGACATCGTCATTCGCGCATTGCCAGAACTATTACAACAACGACCCAATGCTGTCTTGCACGTTGTCGGCGATGGTTCTGCGCTCGATGCGTTTAAGTCGCTAAGCGATGACCTTCAGGTGCGCGATGCGATTTGCTTTCACGGTCAAATAGCGCATGAGCAGGTTCTTCGCTTATTGCAGCAAGCCGATCTTTTCTGCTATCCAACCTCGGCCTCTGAGGGATTTCCAAAAGTAGTGCTGGAAGCATTGGCGAGTGGTTTGCCAGTCATCACCACAAAGGTCTCTGTACTACCCTTTTTGATTGGCACAAAAGGTGGCGTTGTTTTGGAAACTATTTCCACGACCGAACTTGTTCGTGCCGCTAACTCTGTTTTGAGTGATGCCGGTCACTATGGTGAACTGTCGCGAGGCGCAACGGAGATCGCCGGGGGTTACTCACTTGAGCGGTGGCGCGATGTCATTGCGACTCGTCTGCAGGCAGAATGGCAACAACCAATTACTGAGAGCCCAGAATGATAATCTGCGCAATCGCGAGCCTTCTACGTGGGTGGCAGGCGAGAAATGTTTTGTAGGTGTGCATGATTGATTGCTCTGCCCTGCGGATTAGTTTTGTGGCCGGAACTTTAGGTCAAGGAGGTGCGGAACGCCAGCTATACTACATGGTGCGAGCTTTGATTAACCATGTAGAGGCGATACAGATCGTATCTTTGACGGATGGTGGATACTGGGCGCAACCACTTAGGAATTTGGGAGCCGAAGTTGTTTTTGTCCACCCGTTTCGACCGCGTTTGGCTCGCGTAAGGAATCTAATTATTGCGGTCAAGCATTTCAGGCCACACATTGTACAAAGCCAACACTTTTTTGTGAACGGGTATGCGGCCATGGGCGCACTCGCCTCAGGGGCATTTGCGCTGGGAGCTATTCGAGGCAACGGAGCATACGACTTTGAGTCAGCCGGTTTTGTAGGTGCACGGCTAGGTCTTTGGCTGCCGCGTTTGCTTGTGGCAAACTCCCAGGCAGCAATCGATTACTTGTACAATTCTCGTCTAATCAACTCGCGGAAAGCGTTGTTGCTGCCAAACGTCGTCGACGTGGAACAGTTCCAACCCTCCACTAATGTCCTTACAGTTGAGTCGCACATTCGGATCCTGGCTGTTGGACGTCTGGTTCAACTAAAAGGGTTTGATATGTTGCTGCGCGCCGTCGATCAGTTTCGGAAAGCATCTAGTTTGACACCATGCCTTTTTATCGTGGGTGATGGGCCTAGACGCGCAAATTTGATCAAACTGGCGGATTCATTAGGCTTGATGCCGGATACAGTGAGATTCTGCGGGGAAACAAGTGACGTAGCTAGTTATTATGAGCGGGCCGACGTATTTGTCCTCAGTTCACTTCACGAAGGTACGCCCAATGTTGTCTTGGAAGCTATGGCAGCTGGATTGCCCGTCATTGCAACACGTGTCGGTGACTTGCCCGATATCATTACTCACGAGCATAATGGATTGCTCGTCGATGTAGGTGATGTCGATGGGATGTTAGCCAGCATCCGGCGGCTTGCGGAGGATTCCGACCTGCGAAAACTTCTAGGCCGTCGGGCACGTAGGACGGTCGAAACACGCTTTAGCCATCAGGCTCTATTTCCAAATCTCGTATCGATTTACGAACGCTTACTTGACAGTTCCTTTGACAAATGAGCTTACGTGTGTTGATGGTTACGAGCGAGTGGCCTACTGTTGAGAACCCATCCGGCGTGCCGTTTCTGGTCAATCAGGTGGAATCCCTGCGCCAACTAGGTATATCCGTAGACGTGTTTTCGTTTCGTGGAAACGGTCAACCGCGCCAGTATTATGATGCTTGGCGGCGCCTGAGCCGAGAGAAGCAGATTGAGAACTATGATTTGGTCCACGCTCAGTTTGGGCAGAGTGGTCTGATTGTTCCCAAGTCATTGTCCTGTCCAGTTGTGGTGACTTTTCACGGAAGTGACTTAAATGGGTACTACAACAGCAAGGGCAATCTGAAGCTAGGTGGTTGGATATTGCGCAAAGTAAGTCAGTTTGTTGCCCTGAGGGCTGATGCAATCATTCTTGTTTCTCGCACATTAGCGCGTTATCTACCAGGAGACCGTCCGTATCACGTTATACCCTGCGGCGTGGATCTAAGTGTCTTTCGGCCAATGAAAAAACGCGATGCGCGTAGGCAGCTTGATTTATCTGAGAATGGCCAAATAGTTTTGTTTACCGGTGGTGTTCGAAACCCGATCAAGCGGGTTGGCTTGGCTCGGGAGAGTGTTGAGCTACTTGGCAAGCAAGGCATGGATGTTCGCTTGCTGATAGCTAACGGAGTCCAGCCCGATCGGATGCCTCTATACCTAAATGCATCGGACGCCCTTCTGTTGACTTCGATTCGTGAGGGCTCGCCCACGATAGTAAAGGAGGCGCTGGCCTGCAACTTGCCAATCGTATCGGTAGACGTTGGTGACGTTCGTGAACGATTGAAGGAGCTTGATGCATGTGCTGTGTGTTCCGAGGATACGCCACAAGCGATTGCAGGAGCGCTGCAAAGGGTGTTGTCATACCAAGGCCCGCTTGAGTTGCGCCATGCTGTAAAGAACCTTGGCCTCGACAGTACAGCCGCACGTATCGTAGAAGTATATAGTGCTGTCATAGGCAAGTATCAATGAACGCTGAACAGTATTCGGCATATTCACTTCAAGAGTCTGGTACTGAGAATCCTGCGCGCTTGCTGGCAAAATCGCGAACCATACGAATTGGAATGGCTGTGCTACTTAGTGTAATGTTGGGAATCATCCTTGGTCAAAGCGAGATCATTGCTACCGGCCACACACTACTTGTTTTCGGTTTAGGTTTGCTGTGGTTGGTAAGAGACGAGAATTCCTCGCGCGTCATTTACGTTGTTGCTTACATCGTTGGCGCTGAACTTCTCTGGCGCTCGACAGGCAGTGCTGTCTTTTGGGAGTTCAGCAAATATGCAGCCACGCTTCTTCTGTTGCTCAGCCTATTGAAGGAAACAAGATTACTGCGAACCAGCAAAGCGCCTATTATTTATTTTGTACTCCTCCTCCCGTCTATTGCGCTTCTGCCAGGTTTTGATCGTGATGCAATATCGTTTAACTTAAGCGGTCCGCTGCTACTAGCGGTCGCAGTAATGTACTTCGGCAATCAAGTATTAAGCGAGCGTCAACTGCGGCGTCTGCTTTTGGCGTTGATCTTGCCTATTATCAGCTTTGCTGCATTGGCGATGTTTTTGACGATATCGGCAGATGTCCTTACTTTCGGATCGCAGTCTGTTTCTGGCCGTGTAACATCAGCGGGTTTCGGGCCCAATCAAGCTTCATCTATATTGGGCTTGGGCATGTTCATTGCATTTGTAGTTGCCCTTTTGGAAACAAAATCCAGTTTCTTGCGCGTGTTGTTCTTTATGCTTGCGATTTGGCTCGCCGTTCAGGCTGCGCTCACGTTCTCCAGGGGAGGAATATGGGCGGGAGCAGGGGCGCTTGCAGTTGGGACGCTATACTGGGCGCGGGATCGACGCACGCGCACCCTTTTGTTTGCTGGAATTCTTGTGACCAGTATCATCGCTTACTTCGTGGCGGTGCCATTCTTGGATTCACTAACGCAAGGGTTTCTTATCACCCGATTTCAAGATGCGGATCTCACTGGACGAGACTTGATCATACAGGCAGATCTATTCGCTTTTCGGCAGAACTTGCTGTTTGGGGTTGGCCCCGGTCAGTCGGAACAATGGCACAGTCTAACTTTCAGGGCGTCAAATGCGCACACGGAGTACACTCGACTCCTCGCCGAACATGGATTGTTTGGTCTCGGATCGCTTTTGATTCTTCTTGGGACAGCTAGCTTTAGAGGATTGCGTTCTTATCCGTCGCGAGCAGGCAAAGCTGTTGTTTTGGCGATGACCGTTTGGGCATTGCTACATATGGTGCATGCGGGGATGCGCGTCGCCGCGCCCGGATTCATGTTTGGCCTTGCGGCAGTGATTGTATATTTAGGCATACCTCATGGGCAGGTGTTAACCAAAGACAACGAGCTCATTAAGCCTGAAAGTGTGATCGATCTTTGAATCGGCCTGTGAGCGATTGCCTTTTGCTGGCGTTCAATCGATGATCGGGAGACCGGCATCGAGCGAAGCTCATTTGTTCACCGTGTTTCTATGATGAAACGAGTATTTGTAGTGGGCTATGGCTATTCCGGTACAAGCTTACTGCTTCAAATCCTTGGTAAACATCCAAGCCTATTTGAGAGCCATGGAGAGACAAAATTCTTTGACTCATTCCCACTGCTGTACATGCGGTTTGGTGACTTGAGAGATGACGAGCTTTTACGTGAGTTGATTGAACTGGTGGCGGATGTGATCGTTGGTCATCAGGTAATCGTAAATGTTGCGGGTAAGCAATTCTCTAATGAGCCCTCGATGCAAGCAGTGGCAACCAGGAAGCGAATTTGGAATAGTGCGACAGTTAATCGAGATCTCGGCACAATATTCCGGCTAGTCTTTGACGACTTGACAGTAGATTCGGGCCACGATGGTTGGGTTGAGAAAACGCCGGCTCATGTTTACCACATAGAAAACATCATCAGACTCATTCCCGATGCACGTATCATTGTCATTGTGCGCGACCCCCGTGATGTTTTGGCTTCCAAACGCAAGAGGCGTCAAGACGTTTGGCACTCGAACCGGTATGCGGATGAAAAGCGAGTGCGAAAGCACCTTGAGATGGCATATGATCCTGTTTGGGACGCACTTGCGTGGAAAGCTGCTTACAATTCACCAGTCTTCACGCAACCACTACGTTCTCAGTGCCACATCGTCCGGTATGAAGACCTGGTCAAGTCGCCAGCGACAGAGGTCAGGTCAATATGCAGCTTCTTGGACCTCAGTTACCACGTTGCGATGATTGCAGACACGTATCGTATCTCTGCCGATCTTGACAAAACAGGTCATCAAGCAGGTATTACAACAGATTCTATTGGCCGTTGGCGCAGTTCGCTTCCGCCAGCAGATGTAATGGTTGCTCAACTACTGCTCAAACCAGAAATGCGCTTATTTCGATACGAACGACAGAAGCAGCCTCGTCTTGTACTTGTGTTTTTGCCGCTGATTATATTACGCAGTCTGGCCGATTTTTTTTTACGTTTATCGCGAAAGGCTCGGCTTGCGGGGGGACTCTACGTGTTTAATGTCCTCAGGAATTACTGGAAACGCCTACTTCGACTGTCGAGCGCAACCACGAAGCTATAATGTGCGCTTCAAGCGTGCACAATTGCTTACGTCGCGTCACGAGGGGTCGCCAACGGTAGTTAAGGAGGCTTTGGCTTGCAATTTACCAATTGTTTCGGCCGATGTGGGCGACGTGTGACAACGCATCAAACACATTGACGGCAACGTCATCGTCACGCCCGATACGCCGGCGCACTTCGCTACCGCCATTGCACAGACATTGGAACGCAATCAGAGAACCGACGGCCGTCGCGCTGTTGCCGAGTTGGACGAAGCGCTAATAATTGCAAAGCTCATTGCTTTTTACGGGAGATTATGCCGACATGACTGATCTGTCACTGCCGTTTGTCACCATTGTCATGCCGGTCCGCAACGAAGGCGCGTATATCAAGCGCAGCCTCGATGCAGTGCTCGCACAGGATTATCCTGCTCGAACAGTTGGAAATACTGGTCGTGGACGGCATGTCTACAGACGGCACGCGGGAGTATATCGCGGCTCTTGCCGCTGCTGATGCACGTTCATCTCATCGATAATCAGGATTGTATCGTGCCGTATGCGCTCAACATCGCCATCGTTCAGGCCAGAGGCGACATTCTTATCCGTGTCGATGGTCACTGCGAAATTGCGCCGGATTACGTTTCATCCTGCGTTGCCAAACTGCAGGAAACAGGTGCGGATGCTGTCGGTGGGCCTATTGAAACAATTGGCGAAACACCATCGGCCGAAGCAATCGCCCTGGCTATGACCAGTTGGTTCGGCATGGGCGGCTCGGCATTCCGCACGGTACGCGATCGCGAAATGTGGGTAGAAACCGTTGCTTTCCCTGCTTATCCGCGTAAAACGATCGAGCGCATCGGCTTGTTTGACGAGGAGTTCGTGCGCAATCAGGACGACGAATACAATTACCGTCTGCTTAAACAAGGCGGCAAGATTTTACTTTGCCCTCAGATTCGCTCCCGTTACTACAGTCGGGCATCATTGCGCAAATTGTGGCGGCAATTTTACCAATACGGTGTCTGGAAGGTGCGCGTGTTGCAAAAACATCCGCGCCAGATGCGGCTGCGCCAGTTTGTGCCGTTCGCTTTTGTGCTCAGTTTGCTTGTCACGTTACTTCTGCCGCCATTTTGGCCGCTCGCGACCTTGATCCTGATGCTCTATTTGATTGCCGACAGCACCGCATCGTTCGCCCTGGCGCGGCAACATGGCTGGAAGTATTTACCGGCCCTGTTGGTTGCCCATCCTACCATGCATGTTGCCTATGGGTTGGGATTTCTGGCCGGCTTAATTCGTTTTGCAGGACGTTGGCGCGACAAGCGTGGGCAGATTCCGACCATGCAGGCGCAAAGGCAATTGGTGCACGACAAACAGCCCCTGCCCGCTGATGTGCATCAGGTTTGAGTTATGGACGACATCGACAGGCTGCGTGCTGAATACGCTGGCCGCGCAAGTCGACTCGCGCATTCGGACAAATATTCGCTGTTCGACGCGGCCAATCTGTTCACCATGCAGCAGCGGCGCCGCGATGTCATTGCACTCCTCAAACGGCATGGCCTGACACCCCTTGCAGACAAGTGTGTCCTGGAAATTGGCTGTGGCACCGGCGGCGTGTTGATCGAGTGGCTTCAGTATGGCGTACGTCCTGATTGCCTGTACGGCGTTGAGTTGCTGCCGCAGCGGATCGCCCAGGCCCAGCGGCTGTTGTCTCACTTGCCGCTGATTCAGGGTGACGGCCGACACACGGCTTATCGGGATAGTGCATTCGACATCGTTTTGCAGTTTACCGTCTTGTCATCGATTCTCGACCGGGACGTGCAACAGGCGTTGGCAAATGAGATGTTGCGGGTGTTAAAGCCGGGCGGTGTCATCTTGTCGTATGATTTTTGGTTGAACCCGACCAATAAGCAGACGGTTGGCATGACAAAGCGGAGATTGCGTGGTTTGTTTCCCGACAGCACGCTCGCTTTCTACCGGACTACGCTGGCACCGCCAATGGCCCGCCGGATAGTGCCTGTATCGTGGCTGGCCGCGACTCTGCTGGAAAAGTTCGCATTGTTCAATTCTCATTATCTGGCTGTGATTCGGCCGAATCATCCAAATAATTCCTGAGCCGTACACTTGCATTCCAGATCGGCCGACGAGACATTTGTTTCGTGCTTACGGGTAAATCACCGTTACTTCGTTTGACTTCAATTCTGTTTTCTTGCGCCGTATCGTCAATGTGTCATTCACTACCATAGGAGGGTAGTCGGATGCGTGTCAACGAATCGCCATTTTTCATACCAAAACAACGCGTCAAGCGCGGTGAGCAGCGTCTTTTAGCCCCTGCCTGTCGTGTCCGTGACTTTATAATCGCACTTATTGGTTTATTGTTACTTTCCCCCTTTTTTGTTCTCATAGCCGTATGGATAAAGCGCGACTCTAAGGGGCCGGTTTTTTACTGGGGATCGCGTATCGGCCGATACGGCAGACCATTCCGCATTCTCAAATTCCGTACCATGTATGAGCGCCCCGAGAGTTATGCGGGCGAAAAGATCACCGGTGATGGCGATCCACGCATCACGCCAATCGGCCGATGGCTGCGCAACACCAAGCTCAACGAGCTGCCGCAATTGTGGAATGTCCTCGTCGGCGACATGGGCCTGGTTGGGCCACGTCCTGAAGACCCCGAATTCGTAAAACACTGGCCGGAAGCGACCCGGGAGACCCTGCTCTCAGTCAGACCCGGCATTACGAGTCCCGCCTCCATCATTTACAGTAACGAGGAAAAGTTGCTCTCTTCAGGCTCGGTCGAAACAGAATACCTCCGGAATATTCTCCCCGATAAGCTGCATGTCGATGAATTGTACGTTCGCAACGCGACATTCCTCACCGATCTCGACGTTTTGTTTTGGACCGTGATCACCCTCATTGTCCGTGGCCAGAAATACGAAATACCGCGACATGCGCTCTACTGGGGGCCTGTAGCGCGCTTTGTCAACCGGCACTTCTCCTGGTTTGTAGTCGATCTATTGGTTGCTTCGATCACGATTGCAATTGCTTTACTTTTATGGCGTTCCCAGGAACCATTACATCTCGGCTGGTTACCTGCGCTTGCATTGGCCCTTGGTATTGCTGTTTTCTTCAGCGCCATCAACATGGTGCTGGGACTCAATCGCGTCGCCTGGTCTAAAGCGGATGCCGGTTATGCGCTGGGTATACTGGTGTCAACCGCCATTGCGACAGGCGTGTTGCTCTTCATCAATTACGTTGCATTCGACAATGCGTTGGCATCCGGTCTGCTTCTCCTAATTGGTTTCTTTGCCTATATTGGCTTTTTGACCGCACGTTATCGACTGCGTCTCGTTACAGGTCTGGCTACGCGTTGGCTCAATGCCCGGCACGTGGCCAACACGTTGGGTGAACGCGTCCTCATTGTTGGCGCGGGGGAAGTTGGCAATTTTGCCGTCTCCCTTTTCAGCAAAGGGGAGTTGATTCCCACATACCATATCGTTGGCCTTGTCGATGATGATCCGCGCAAGCAGGGCGCTTTTTACAATGGGTGTGAAGTGTTGGGAACCACATCGACAATTCAAAACCTCGTCGCTGAACACGATGTTGGTTTACTGGTTTTTGCCATTACCGAACTCGAACCCAGCCAGCATCAGCGCATTTTACAAACCTGTCGTCAAACCGGTGTACGGGTTGTGCAGTTGCCTGATGTTGTGGCGACATTGCATGCGCAGATCGCTCCCGATGCGGTTCCGGCAACGCTGCAACGCAGCACATTGCTACGGGTCAAACATGAAATTGAGCGGATTGAGCAGCAATTGGCTGCCGGTCATTGGCAACAAGCCAGAGAAACGGTGAGCCTGTTATCGGCCGAATTGGCCGTGTTTGACATCGCATTACAAGAAGACACAATATGACCACGATGACACAATTTTGGTCTGGCCGTTCAGTCCTGGTAACCGGAGCGGGCGGTTTTATCGGCAGTCATCTCGTCGAAACAATAGTCGAGAGTGGCGCCAACGTACGCGCCTTTGTGCGTTACAATTCACGTATTGACTTCGGCTTTCTTGGACTACTCCCCAACACAATACGCGAGCAAATTGACATCATTGCCGGAGATTTGCGCGATGCGAATGCGCTCCATCAGGCAGTTGACGGCTGTGACACCGTATTTCACCTGGGCGCTATTATTTCAATTCCCTACTCATATGTACATCCCGTTGAAACAGCAGCGACCAACTTTATGGGCACGCTCAACGTCTTGCTGGCTTGCCGGGCTGCCGGCGTGCGGCGCCTGATTCATACATCGACCAGTGAAGTGTACGGCACGGCGCAGCGCGTTCCAATCGACGAGACCCACCCATTACAGGGGCAGTCTCCGTATTCAGCCAGTAAAATTGGTGCCGACAAATTAGCCGAGAGCTTTTACCGGACTTACGATCTGCCCGTTATCACGGTGCGTCCATTCAACACCTTTGGCCCACGTCAATCAGCACGGGCCGTGATTCCCACCATCATCACGCAAGCATTGACACGCGACGTGATTCGCCTCGGTAGTTTGGAACCGCGACGCGACTTCACCTATGTCACCGATACGGTGCGCGGCTTCCTGCTGGCGGGTATGTGTGACAATGCAGCGGCTTTGGGTCAGGAAATTAATCTGGGGACTGGTCACGACGTATCAATCGGCGATCTTGTCGAAACAATTCGCACCGTAACAGGTCGCAAAATACCTGTCGAACTCGATCCGCAACGCATACGACCTGAGAAATCGGAGGTGATGCGTTTGATTTCAGACAATCAACGCGCGCAGCAGCTTTTAGGCTGGCAGCCGGAATACACACTGTACGCGGGATTGTCTGAAACAGTATTGTGGATCGATGAACACATTGATTTATATCGCGTCGGCGTCTACGAGATTTAGCCTTGTTGCTACGCGCTCAATAGACCGGGCGATAAACTGAGGGGCACATGAAAGCGATCATTCTGGCGGGAGGCAAGGGAACGCGTCTTGCGCCTTACACAAAAATCCTTCCCAAGCCGCTGATGCCGATCGGAGACATGCCGATTCTCGAAATTCTCCTGCATCAGATGTGCCGTGCCGGCATCGATCACACGATTCTCACTGTTGGTCATCTGGCTGAATATTTGCGCATGTTTTTCCAGAACGGGCAGCGCGTCGGCATGCGCATCACGTACAGTTACGAAGACAAACCATTGGGAACGGCGGGGCCGCTGTCGCTTGTCCCCGGTCTCGACGACACTTTTCTGGTCAGCAATGGCGACGTGTTGACGACGCTCGATATTGCCGATCTCATTGCGTTTCACAAGACTGAAAAGGCAGTCGCAACAATTGCCATGCATCACCGACAGGTCAAGATCGATCTCGGGGTTTTGCAATTAAACGGAAGCCACGAAGTTAACGGCTATATCGAAAAGCCAACCTACGACTTCATGGTCAGTATGGGTATTTATGTGTTCGATCCGTCTGTTCTGCGCTATATCCCGCACAATCGCTATCTCGATTTTCCCGATCTGGTACAGACGCTTATCGCCGACCAACAGAAAGTCATCGGCTATCCGTTTGACGGCTACTGGCAAGATTTAGGGCGTATCGATGATTACGAAGAAGCGCTGCAAGATTTTGAAGCGATGCGCGATCAATTCTTGCCAGGATTTTCGCGAAAAATGTCCGGTACAACACCGCATTGAGAGAGCCGATCATGAGTTGGAAAATCCCGCTTGCTGACTTAGACCTGGGATCAGAAGAAGAGGCAGCCGCCCTCGCCGTCTTGCGCCGTCGCTGGTTGACAATGGGCAGTGAAACGCAAGCTTTTGAAGCAGAGTTCGCCGCTTTTGTCGGTGCGAAGCACGCATTAGCTGTGACCAACTGTACAGCGGCTCTGCATTTGGCGTGTATTGCGCTGGGGATAGGGCCGGGAGATGAGGTGATCGTTCCGTCTTTGACGTTTGTTGCAACGGCCAATGCCGTTCGCTATGTTGGTGCGACGCCTGTATTTGCTGACATCGTCGGTGAAACTGATTTCAGCCTTGATCCGGATGATATTGTGACGAAGATCACACCGCAGACCAAGGCGATCATTGTCGTTCACTATGCGGGCTATGCTTGTGATATGCCTGCTATTATCGCCATTGCAGAGCGACACGGTTTACAGATCATCGAAGATGTCGCCCATGCTCCCGGTGCATCTCTTGCTGATCGCGCTTTGGGCACATGGGGCGCAATTGGTTGTTTTAGCTTTTTCTCCAACAAGAATATGACAACCGGTGAAGGCGGGATGCTGATAACAGAGGATGATGAACTGGCTGAAAAATTGCGTTACTTACGCTCTCACGGCATGACCACGTTGACATGGGATCGTCATCAAGGGCATGCGTTCACCTATGATGTCGTGGACTCCGGATACAATTTTCGCATTGATGAGATCCGGGCGGCTATCGGCCGAATCCAACTCCGCAAGCTTCCTGCCAATAATGCCCGTCGTGCAGAACTCAATCAACGTTATGTCGACGGACTGACTGAACTGGTGCCGCAGGTCACGGTCCCCTACAAGAGATGTCGCGGTGAAGCCGCTTACCATATTCGGCCGATACTCCTGCCGCCCGCCGTTGACCGCTCGCGATTTATGACAGCGCTCAAAACGCAAGGCATTCAGACCAGCATCCATTACCCGCCCATCCACCAATTCTGGTATTATAGGCAGGCAACGGCATTCAAAAGTCCTAATTTGCCAATGACCGATGACATTGCAGCACGGGAAGTCACGTTGCCACTGTATCCGGGGTTAAGTTTCGCACAGGTTGACGATATTATTACAGCGGTACATACTGCACTTGCAGCGTAGCGTGTTGCGCTTGGCATACGAACTGTCCGGCATGTTCTAAATCTTATGGAAATCCGTTTATTACTCGCTCTTGCCCGCCGTTGGGCGTGGCTGCTCGTGCTGGGCACTGTCATAGGTGCCATTGTCGGGTATGCATTTACGCGTACCCAGGAGACAGAGTACGAATCTTCGACGCGCATCATGGTCATCCGCGCGCCGGAAAGCTATTCCAGTGACACCTATCTCTCCTATCTCGGCGATCAACAGTTAGCCAAGACCTACGCCGAACTCCTGCTCACGCGACCCGTGCTGGATGCGACCGGCGAAAAGCTTGGCTATGCAGTCAGCGCCAATCAGATTCGTGTCGACCAGCCACAAAATTCGCAGATTGTCAGCATTGTCGTCCGGGATGGTGACCGGCAACGCACCGCTGAGATTGCCGATACATTGGTCGATGTCTTTATTGCCTACAATGAAGATTTACAAGTCGGCCGATTTGCTACTTCTGAAGAAACATTGTCGGCGCAACTGGCACAAATCGAACAACAAATCAGCGATGCCGAAGCTGAAATCAATCTATTGTCTGAAAGCAATCAGGAATCGCGCCAGGAAGAGATCAACGCCACGCTAACATCTGTTGACGAGCAAATTCGCCTGTTACAGCAGAATTTGGCGCAGCTCTCCGTTCCGGAATCGACATTGGAAACAGATGTCGAGTTGATCGAAAAACAATTGGAGTTGGGCCGACTGGAAACGGTCTACAATGCCTATCAGACAGAGTATCTGAATGCGCTCAGCAATGGCAGTGAGGAAGAGCAGATATCGGCCGAACAGGAATTGACCCGTCTTGAAGGCGAAATTGTCGATCTGCGCACGGAAATTTTGCAACTCAGCACCCCTCCCGATGACTCTGAAAACGCGGCTCTGCGCATTGACACAGAATCCGAACTCGAAAAGTTGCGCACATCACGCGAACTCTATCTGCAGGCCCTGATCGATAGTTCACTCGGCATCAGCGATGATTTAAGTCGTACAGAACAACTGCGCGCCAACCAGCTACAGACCCAGTTGACGCTTTATCAGCAAATTTACTCCAATCTGCTCAATAGCTTTGAATCGGTGCGTCTGGCTCGCCTGCAAAACACGCCCAATGTCGTCCAGGTCGAAGAACCGCAACTGGGTCGGCCGTTGGTGCAGCAGCCGCTGACCTTGCTCGGTGCTGTCGTCGGTCTCCTGGTCGCTGCGGGCATCGCCTTCGTCATTGAATATTTAGACGACACATTGAAATCGCCGGATGAAATCAGTCGGGTTCTTAATGCGCCGGTCATCGGCTATATATCTGACACCGTCGAGCTTGGCGAAAGCGGTGCCGGTAACTTCATTGCTGCCCAACCACGTTCGCTTGTCGCTGAGGCATTTCGCGGTCTGCGCACCAATCTGGAGTATGCGCAGGTCGATAAACCTCTGCATACGCTGTTGATTACCAGCCCGAGCCCCGCAGAAGGCAAGACGACACTTGCTTCCGGTCTGGCGGCGACTGTCGCCCAGTCAGGCAAGCGTGTCCTTGTGCTCGATGCTGATTTGCGCCGCCCCCGCATTCACAAGGAATTTGGCATCAGCAACGCGATGGGGTTGAGTGATTTGTTTCGCGGCAACGGCACTTTGAATGAGGTTGTGCAACCCAGCTCCATTCCCAATCTGGAAATTGTGACGACCGGCAATTTGCCACCTAACCCAACGGAGTTATTGGCTTCAGAGCGCATGGCTGAAATTCTGAACGAGTGCATGCAGCGGGCCGATCTGGTTATTCTCGATAGTTCGCCGTTTGTGGTTACAGATCCTTTTGTGCTAGGTTCACGCGTAGACGGGGTGCTGCTTGCGGTGCGGCCAGGCAAGACGCAGGCTGCTAACGCGCGTGCCGCCATGGAGCAGTTGCAGCGGGCCAATGCCCATGTGCTGGGCGTAGTGATCAACCGCATTCCGAAGCCGGGGGTTGGCTATTACAGCGGCTACCGCTACTATTCATCGTATTATTATTACCGCTCTGACTATTACGCTGCGGAGAATTCGCAGTCTAATGGTAAGGGACCGGACCAAGGTAATGGCGTGACACGGATTTTCGGCCGAAAGCACAAGCGAAAGCCGCAGCACGCAGAAACCACCGATTGAACAAAAAACGCACTCTTTACCGGGTGCGTTTTCTTTTTATGGTCATGTTACCTGCCCGGCAGCGACTGCCAGCGCCGCTTGCACGCATGGCAATGCGTCCCTGCGATGCGGGTATGTCAGGGCAACCACAGGTATCGCATGAGCCATTGCGCTGCACCACGCCAGATGCTGCCGCAGCAAGGACTGGTCAAACAGCCGCGCAGCGACCGTGTGTCGCGCCAGTGTCAACGCCGCTTCTGCCAATGGCACTGGTTGCAGTGCAACTTCGTTACCGGAGCGCAGCACGTAAATGGCAGCTACCGGCAGTGAGGCCAGCGTTTGCGCCGTGATTTGTTCGGCCGATGTCAGCTTCAGTTGTGGAAAATGGGGCAGGAGATTGCTTTCGGCCGAAATGGGTGCGAAATCGTCTGCCAGGCGCGGCCACGACGCATTCAGAAACGCGGCCAGCGTCGACTTGCCCCTACCCGACTCACCTGCAAACACAATTGCTTTCCCCTTGTAGCGGACGGCACTGCCATGCAGACACCAGACCCCGCTGAGAGCCAATGCCAGGGTAAGTACCGGCCCCAATAGTGCCAGAGGCCAGGTAGCATCATCCGCTTTTGCGTAGCGGCGGCAGCACACAACCTGTTTCCCCGACTCTTCCACGAAAAAAAGACCAACTGACGCAACGTCAATCCAGAAGCCGACATCGTCGCGACGCACATGCACGTGTCGCTGCTCACGACCCAGAAAAGCCATATCGTCATAGATGGTGGCACCGCCGTGTTGGTGCAGTCTGGGCATCGCAGCAGGCGCAGGGGCCTGAAATTGCTCATGTGAATCCAGCAGGAAAGGTGTTAGCGCCGGCAGGGGTACATCGCTGTGAATGTCATAGCCCGCAACGCGATACGTAGTTTCACGTAAACTGCCACTATTTGTGTTGTTCAACCATAGATGGATGGCTTTCTTGCACATGATCTGTCGTGTTGCGAAATGTCACTAAATGATCCCGGATGCCAATCATCGCACAAAGTTGAGGCCACTCCAAACTCGAGGCCGGTAGATTGCCAAAGCGGTCGAGCCAAGAGCGTAATTAACCCGGCACATGATCTGATAACTTCGTTTGTCAATGCTGCGCACCATCCCTGGCTGGTGACGGATCTGCCGTAAATCTGTGCGGCCGTATACTTTGTGCCAAGTTTCACAATATTGACGTCAGAACCGCCGGCGCATTATACTGTTCATTGGCATTATACTTTTCGTCTCCGTCCCACCTGTGGATATAAACCGTGTTCGGTGTATGGTTTTGCACCCGGGTCGCGTTTTTGTAGCTGACTCGGCATCCCAATAATTTAGCGCAGGAAACAATCACCCTCGAAAGTTCGTCATCATAGCGACTGCATCATCGTAGTTGCAACCTTATGCACTTCACACACGACCTGGCGCAAATGGCCTTCAAAATGTTTGCTCCTGTCTGATCCCGGATAAAACCCATTCTGACGGGTCTTTACGCAGAATGTAGCCTGTGGTTCGGGTTGGTGTCGTGTGATGAATGCACAACAGCAGTTCATTATGTGTGCGACGATTTCTGACTGACACATTTGTCTGCGCCGCACGCTATTGATTCGGTACGCAGCCATTACGAATCCAACTGATCGGATGGTTGTTTACTCAATAATCGTCTGCACGGTGTCGATAGTTGATTTGCGGACGACCATTTACCTTCAGGAGTATACGATGAATGTTCTTGTTGTCTATCTAAGCGCTTCTGCAGCGAGTAGCGCCTATGCCGGTACAGCCGCACCGTTGCCAATGGTTGTGGAGAGCGGCAGTCAATGCCTTTCAATCGGCCGAACCAGTTATCCAGAGGAGGTTTTCCATGCCTGTTAACCCAACCTACCCCGGCGTTTACGTCGAAGAATTGCCCAGCGGCGTACGCACCATTACCGGTGTCGCCACATCGATCACAGCCTTTATCGGCCGAGCCTTGCGTGGCCCCGTCGATCAGGCGGAACGCGTACAAAGCTTTGGTGCTTTCAGCCGTCTTTATGGTGGCCTCTCGCTCGACTGCCCCATGAGTTTTGCCGTCGAACAATATTTTCGCCACGGCGGTCAGGACGCCATTATTGTACGTGTCCACAATGGTGACGTGGCTGCCGAGACGGCAACGGCCAATCTCACAACCGCCGGCGGCCCACTGACCATTGACGCCCGCAGCCCCGGAACATGGGGCAATCGCCTGCGCATGTCGGCTGCCGACAACGGCGACAACCCGCTGATCCCCGCAGGGCACTACATCCTCACCGTGCAGGAACTGGCTGCTCCCGGTTCATCGACGATAGTCGCCACGGAGACATTTCTGAACGTTTCCAACAACCCCGACAGCCCACGCCATATTCAAACTGTGCTGGAACAGCAGTCGCAGCTCGTGCGCGTCGAACTCGGCTTTACAGTACCCAATGCTGACATCACCTCCACGATAACCAATGCAGCCGATCCCAACGATGCCGCCAATTTTGTCGTGTTGGCCGGCGGCGACGACGGCAGCCCGATTACAGATGACGAAATCTATGACGCGGCCGATCCCAATTTTGAAACGAATCGGCGTGGCCTCTATGCTCTCGAAGCAGTTGACCTGTTCAACATGCTCTACATCCCGCCTTTTGCAGCGGAAACCGATGTTGGCGATAGTTCATTGGCACGTGCAGGCGTCTATTGCAAGGAAAAACGCGCCGTACTGATTCTCGATTTGCCCGATGTAACCACGGTCGCTGCCGCAGAGACAGCGCTCAATAGTTTGCGCACAAACATCGGCGCATCTCGCGATCACGCCGCCGCTTACTTCCCTAGACTGCGCATGCCCAATCCGCTGCGGGAGAATCAATTGTCGACCTTTCCGCCCGGTGCATCTGTGGCCGGCATCATTGCCCGTACCGATACCGAACGCGGCATCTGGAAAGCGCCTGCCGGCCTCGACGCTTCTTTTTCGGGCGTGCAGGGATTTACCTACAAACTCACTGACGGTGAAAACGGTATCCTGAACCCGCTCGGCCTCAACTGCCTGCGCTCTTTCCCGGTGTACGGCAACATCGTCTGGGGTGCCCGTACATTGGACGGTGCTGACATCATGGCGTCGGAGTGGAAATATCTGCCGATTCGGCGCACGGCACTCTACATTGAAGAGAGCCTGTTCCGGGGCTTGCATTGGGCTGTTTTTGAGCCCAATGACGAATCCTTGTGGTCACAAATCCGACTCAATGCGGGCAACTTCATGCAGGATTTGTTCCGCAAAGGCGCATTCCAGGGCAATTCGCCGCGCGACGCTTATTTGGTCAAATGCGATGCGGAAACCAATCCGCAAAACCAGATCGATCAGGGCATTGTCACCGTTTTGGTCGGATTTGCGCCGCTGAAACCGGCCGAATTCGTCATCATTCAGATTCAACAGCTTGCCGGTCAATCCGGCGCGTAGCAAGGCGTTGGTTGGATGGTTTGATAGTTGGTTGGTTCGTTCCATCCAACAAGCCAACCAATCACCTATCAAGGGAGTGTGATTCATGGCACAGTTTAGTGTAAATGCCAACCGTTTTGACCCGTACAAAAATTTCAAGTTCCGTATCAAATGGGATGGGCGCTATGTAGCCGGTGTGAGCAAAATCGGCGCGCTCAAACGCACCACTGAGGTGATTGAGCATCGCGAAGGTGGCGATCCCAGTACGGTGCGCCGTATGCCCGGTCAAACGAAGTACGACGCGATCACGTTGGAGCGCGGTGTGACGCATGATCGTGAGTTTGAGCGCTGGGCGAACAAGGTGTGGAATTTCGGGGCCGGTCTGGGTTCCGAGGTGTCGCTGGCTGACTTTCGCAAGCCGGTCATCATTGAGATGTACAACGAAGCCGGGCAACTGGTGACGGCGTACAATGTGTACCGCTGTTGGGTGTCGGAGTTCCAGGCTTTGCCGGAATTGGATGCCAGTGCCAACGCGGTCGCCATTGAGATGATCAAGCTGGAAAATGAAGGCTGGGAACGGGACGAGAGCGCCGTCGAGCCGTCAGAACCGAGCTTCACGATACCGCCTGCATAGTAAGCGCAACCGCGATCTCCAAATCGCGTATTCGATTACGAACGAAAAACAATGCAACCATTTACGGCAGCACAGTTGTTGGACGTCTGGGAAACAGGGCGTGGCAGAACACCGTTGGCGTGCGGCGTTCTGCTGTTGACCCTTGCCTTTCCTGAAATTGAGGCGGCTTCATTGCCTTTCGGCCGATTCAATGCCCGTCTATTGCGTTTGCATGAACAACTATTTGGTGCGGCGCTGGAAAGCACAGTTAGCTGTCCACAATGCGCCGAACAAATCGAGTTCACGGTAAACGTTGCCGATTTGGGCATACACGACGACGCTGCGTTGCCGGCTGTCATTCACCTTGAAGACGACGCGTTGACGCTGCGCCTGCCGACGGTCGGCGATGTGTTGGCAGCGGGTGGCGATGCAGATCAGCTTTTCGGCCGAATTGTGACAGCCGGCTCTGCGACCCATGCCTCCCCCGCCGTACAAACAATAGCAGCCGATCAGTTGCAGGCACTCGATCCATTGATCAGCATCGTGTTCCGCATCAGTTGTCCGGCATGTGGTCATGAATGGGAAACGCCGCTCGATGTCGCCGCCTTTGTCGGTCGTGAAGTCGATCACTGGGCGCAGCGCCTGTTGCACACCGTTCACCGCCTGGCCTCTGCGTACGGTTGGAGCGAGCGCGATATTCTGGCGATGAGTGCATGGCGGCGTGCCTATTACCTGGAACTGGTGGACGCATGAGTGCTTTCTGGACTGTCCTCGCCGCAGCGGGTCGCAATGATGGTGTCCAGCCACGCCTGTCGAGCCGTTTTGAGCAGATGGAAACGCTGCCGGAATCAGATGCGCCGCCTGCTGCACCAGTGACTGCGCAGGCATTGTCGCAACAAACGCTGCCGCGAGAGAGTGTACGAGAATCGGCCGAACAGCATTCGGCCGAAACAGTATCACCACCACAACCTGAAGCCATGCAGCCGCAATTGCCGTCACATTCCCCCGCTCCACCTGCGTCGCGCACACAGGTGCCAGCCGAGCGTTCGGAACAACATGTGCCCGGCACGCCGCCTGTCTTGCAACCGTTTGCTACGATTCGCACAGAAATACGACGCGAAGTTCGGCGTGAGGTGCCTGTCGTGCGACCAGTAGCGCAGGCATCTGCTACTCCACTTCACACAGCGGTTGCGTCCCCTGCAACAGAGGATGTCGCTTCATCCCAGCCTGCCGAATTGCCGCAGATGTCTGCCGAATCGCCGGAGTTGCCTAATGCTGCGCCGACTGTGCCGGTTGCTGCCGTGCGCCAAACAGTCGCGGCCGATCGGCCAGTTGAGCCAGTGCCAAAGCCCACACGCCCACATCGCGGTCAGGCTTCGGCCGAAAACGCTCCGATCCAGCCTGCGATAACGCTCGAACCGATTGCTGTGCCGCAACAAAGCCAATCGACCGAATCGACCATTCACGTCACGATTGGCCGCATCGAGATTCGCGCCAACACGCCGCAGCCACAACCGACACCACCGCAGCCCCGCTTCCAGCCGGCGTTGACACTCGATGATTACCTCAAGCAGCGCAACGGAGACGGCCGATGAGCAACTTTCTTGCACCCGCCACCGTCACAGCGGCGCTCGCGTTGCTGCTCGAAGAGCGCATCGCCGAGGATGTGACCGATTTTGCCTTCACTGTCACCACCGGGCGACCGGATGAGGCCGCCGACAACAGCGCTGGTGTCAATGTTTACCTCTACCAGGTGATGCCCAACGTGCAATGGCGCAATGCCGACCTGCCGACCCGCAACACACGCGGTGACCTGTTGCAGCGCCCACGCGCCGCCCTCGATTTACACTATTTGCTGACCTTTACCGGCACAGAGAGCGAACTGCAAGCGCAGCGACTGCTCGGCAGTGCTGCGCATATTCTGCACGGTCAACCGGTGATTACCCGCGACTGGATCGACTTTGTCCGTGCGCATCCCGATTATCCGTTCCTGGCTGCGTCTGATCTGGGCAATGAGATTGAGCGCGTCAAATTGACGCCCCAACCGTTTTCACTCGAGGAATTGTCAAAATTATGGTCGGTTTTTTTCCAGACGACCTACCAGTTGTCGATGGCGTACGTCGCATCGGTTGTTTTTGTGGAAGCGCAAGACCCGACCAGCCGTGCCTTGCCTGTCTCGACGCGGGTGGTGACTGCACTGCCATCGGCCGAAGCAGTTGCCGCGATCACACCAGATGACATAGCTGATTTGGCGCTGTGGCTGCGCAGCGATCTCGGGGTGACATTTGATAGCGACGGCGTCTCCAATTGGGATGATCAGAGCGGTAATGACCGTCATGCGGCGCAAGACGATGTCGGACAACGCCCGCACTTTGTCGCCCACGGCCTGGGCAACTTGCCGGTGCTGCGCTTTGACGGTAGCGATGACCGGCTGGCACTCAATTGGAGCCTCAACGCGCCGCTTGACGGCGTGTCAGTCTGGGCAGTTGCCCGCACATCTGCCGGTACGGCGCAGACAATTGCGAGCTTTGACGGTGGCGAATATTGGGCGCTGCAGCTCAGCGACGGCGCACCGTCCCCCCGCATCGTCTGGCAGACGGATGGCAACGATTTGAGTGCCAACCGTGCCTTTAACGATGCGCAATGGCATGTCATCGCAGCACAATTTGATGCAGCCGCGCCAAGCGACAAGCAATTGTCAGTTGATGGTATTGCTGTTGGAACAGTTGATGTGCATGCCGGCACTATTGGCGGTGCGCTGCGTTTTGGTTTGGTAGGCGCAGCGACGACGGCCAGTGTGTTTGACGGCGTGCCGGCCGGTGCGTTTTTCGCCGGCGATCTGGCGGAATTGGTCGTCTTTGATCGCGCCTTGACAGCCGATGAGCAGACTCAGATGGAGCGGTATTTTGCGCGACGGTATGGATGACGCAATGCATGTACATGCGCAAAGATGTAATGAGTAATTTGATGACGATGGAAGCAAATCAAGCACAACTGGTGGCGTCGCTGGCGCGGGTGAAAGGGTATCTGTCTGCGCAGTTGGGCGAGGATGTGGCCGTGGTTTCGGCCGAATCGACCCCGCCCACGCTGGACGCCGTGCGCAACACATTCGGCTTGTCACCGTTTGAAAGCGATTTGCTCCTGCTTTGTGCCGGTGTGCAGTTGGACAGCACCGTTCGTTTATTGTGTGCACGCAGCCACGACGATGCCAACCGCCCCTACCCGACTTTTGGCCTGGCGTTGGCTGCGCTGCCCGACGCGCACTGGAGCGCCCTGACACCGACTGCGCCGCTGCGCTACTGGCGACTGCTCGACATCCGGCCTGGTCCCGGTCTGACGGACAGCGAACTGCGCATCGACGAACGCATATTGCACTTTTTGGCCGGCGTGCAGCATATGGATGAGCAGTTACTGGGCTTTGTCAGCCGGGTTTCGGCCGATTTGACCATCGTCGCGAGTCAATACGCGACCGCCGAACAGATTGTCGCTGCATGGGCGCAGCAATCCGATGACCGCGCTCCGCTCGTGCAATTGTGTGGCAGTGAGCATTTCGGTCAACTCGCGGTCGCGTCAACTGTCAGTCAATTGACGGCGCTGACCTTGTACCGGCTCGATGTGCATTTGCTGCCGACGACGCCGCACGAACTCGATATATTGCAGCGGTTGTGGGAACGGGAAGCGGCTTTGAGCGGATTGGCACTGGTTGTGGATGCGCACGCTCTCGATGCCACGGATGCACAGCGCAACTGGGCGCTGCGCCACTTTGCTGAGTCGCTTAAGACGCCCTTGATCATCATGGCATCTGAACGCAGGCTCGACTGGGAACGTACAACATTGACCTATGACGTTGCCCTGCCCAATTCGGCCGAACAACACGCTTTATGGGTAGATACGCTTGGCCCGATGGCAGCGACACTCAACGGCGCGGTCGATCAACTCGTCTCTCAATTTCAGCTCAATCCGCTGTCTGTCAGGGCAGCGGCATGGCAGCTCAATGGCAGCGATGACACCGCAGCCGCTTTGTGGCAGGCGTGCCGCACACAGGCCCGCCCGCGCCTCGACGATTTGGCGCAGCGCATCGAGTCGCAGGTCGGCTGGGATGATTTGGTGCTGCCGGAACGGGAAATGGCGACATTGCGCACGATTGCTGCACAGTTGCGGCAGCGCCGCACCGTCTACGAGACATGGGGTTTTGCCCGGAAATCAGGGCGCGGCCTCGGTTTGAGCGCTCTGTTTGCCGGGCCATCGGGCACAGGTAAGACGCTGGCCGCTGAAGTGCTGGCAAACGAGCTCAAGTTGGATTTATACAAGATCGACTTGAGTCAGGTCGTGAGCAAATATATCGGTGAAACGGAGAAAAATCTGGCGCGGGTATTCGATTCGGCCGAAGCCGGTGGCGCGATCCTGCTCTTTGACGAAGCCGATGCGTTGTTTGGCAAGCGCGGCGAAGTCAAGGACAGCCACGATCGCTACGCCAATATCGAAGTCAGCTACCTGCTGCAGCGCATGGAAGCGTATCGCGGACTGGCGATTCTGACGACCAACATGAAGCAGGCACTCGATACCGCTTTTTTGCGCCGGTTGCGCTTCATCGTCAACTTCCGCTTCCCGGATGCCGAACAACGCGCCTTGATTTGGCAGCATATTTTCCCGGCGCAAACGCCGACGCACGGGCTGGAAGCGGTCAAACTGGCGCAGCTCAATGTGGCGGGTGGCAACATTCGCAACATCGCATTGGGCGCGGCTTTTAATGCAGCAGCGGCTGGTGAACTGGTAAATATGGCGCATGTGTTGGAAGCGGCGCGGGCGGAATACGCCAAACTGGACAAAACGCTGTCGAGCGCCGAAGTGCGTGGCTGGCTGGAAAGTGAAGGATAAAGGATGAAGGTTGAGTTGCACATTGCCGAGTTGATTGTTGATGGCGTGCCTGGCGTGGATGAGGCGACGCTGCGGGCGTCGCTCTCGGCCGAAATCGGCCGATTGCTGACTGAGCGCGGCATACCGGCGGCATGGAATCGTTCGGCCGAAATCAGTGCGATCAACGCGGGTGCGATCACGGTCAATCAAGGTGCAGCCGTCGGTGAGCAGGTGGCAGGTGCGGTTGTGGAGGGATTCGGCCGATGAAAACCTACCACCCAACTAATAACCTAATAAACCAGCAAACTCGCACACCATCCCCACTCCTCATGCGCCAATCTCGCGCCTGGAGCCAGCGGAACAATGCCATTCCCGACACGGTACACGAGACATTGCGTGCGCCCGGTCGACCGCTGGACGGCGAAACGCGGCAGGCGATGGAAACACACTTTGGTCATGATTTCAGTCAGGTGCGCATTCATGCGGATCGATTGGCGGCGCAATCGGCCGATGCAGTCGATGCCCACGCTTATACGGTTGGCCATCACATCGCCTTTGCCGCCGGTCAGTTTGCGCCGCACACGACCGGTGGACGCAAACTGCTGGCGCACGAACTGGCGCATACCATCCAACAGGGCCATGCTGCGTCGGCTTTGTCACTTTCCATCGATGCACCGAACTCTGCCCAAGAACGTGCCGCACAATCGGCCGAAAAGGGACCGGTCGCCATTACACTGCAATCGGGTTCCGGTCAACGCCTCGCTCGCAAAGAGAAAAAGAAGAAACCACCGCCTCAGGATCGCGTGCGGCAGGCAGACGAAGTGCTGGCAATGAAGCTCGACCATCGTGAAAACGGCGGATTGGGCCGTTTTGACGCGATGCTCTTCAAAGATTGCAACATGCTGGTGCAATTCCGCATGGATTTTGAATTTAAAGGCGACTGGGCCAAAGAAAGTGACAAAGTAGATTGGCGCAAGCGTTTTGTGCGCACGGTGCAAGAGGCGTGGAGCAACAAGTTTGCACTGACCCCGACCGGTGACTGCCGGTTTGGCTGCAAAAAAATCATGCCCTACGTCAAAGTGTACGCGCCCCACTCCTCGCCGCACGTCAAGGTCGATGTCACTCACACCGACTCAGCCATCACGAGCCGGGCAGGCTACGGCGTCGCCCATCTCGATAGTCTCGATTTGACGCCGACGCGCAAGAAAAGCAGCGTGGAGAAAATGACTCCCGCCGCCCACGAGTTTGGGCATTTGATCGGGATCGATGACAAATACAAGCCGGGCAAGAAATGTGCTGCGGGTTATCCCGAACAAGGAATCATGTGCTTTGGCAACACGGTGACGAAAGGCGACTACCATCCGTTTGCCAATGCGCTCAAAGCAGCCACAGGGTGCGATTACAGGGTGGTTTCAAAGTGAAAGACGGAATGATCAGCAACGCTACACGGAATGCGGCTGTAACTGCGACGGTACAGCGCAAATGTGCATGTGGCAACATGCCAGGGCCGACCGGCGAGTGCGCCGAATGTCGGCGCAAACGGCTCGGCGTTCAGACGAAATTGCGCGTCAATCGGCCGAATGACCGCTACGAACAGGAAGCAGACCGGATCGCTGACGCGGTTATGCGCTCACCATCGACCGCAAAATCCGCCCCGATTTCACGCTGGTCACCCACATCGGCCGCAGATAGTCCGACAATCGGCCGAATGCCCACCAGCAACGGCCAGCCATTGCATCCGGCCACTCGCCAGCGCTTTGAGACACAACTCGGCCACGATTTCAGCCAGATACGTGTCCACGCCGACGCCCCAGCTGCACGCAGTGCCCGTACACTCCACGCCCGTGCCTTCACGCGTGGCACTGCCATCGTCTTTGACACCGGTGAATACAAACCGGCCGGCAACCGCTTGCTGGCGCACGAACTCGTCCATGTCGTCCAGCAACGCGCCGCGCCATCGTACAACATCGTACAACGCGAACCATCGCCGGAAGAACTCGATCAGACAAATCATCGCTTTGACACCTACCGCATCACCGCTGACGATTTGAATGATCCGGAGATCATCGCTCGGTTGGAAGCGTTGTCCAAGGCACAATTGCGCCTCTACCGCGCACGCGTGACCGACCAGACTGTCAAAGCGCACATCGACGCCATGCTGGCTCCAAAACCGGTGGCGCAAGTGTCCCGTATGAGCGTCGCCATTACCGCGGCCAATCTGACCAGTTGGGCGGAGGCGAGCTATTGGCAACACCAGTTGGATCAGGTGTACGCCATCGCGCTGCAATACGAGGCACAGCAGCGCTTCGGCAAGCGTGCTGAGGAACGAGACGCCGTCTTGTCGGCGTTTTGGCGTGCGCGCCCGGCTGTAGTCGAAGAGGCGACATCGCAATACATCAACTTGCCGCCGGCCGCTGGTCGTGGTGCACTCCTGTATCGCTTTGACCTGCAACCGAAAACCGGCGCCAAAACCAAGCCGTCCGTGACCATCAACTTTGAACGTGAGCAGGGGAAATCGGCCGTTCGTTTTGCCGAAAAACCGCCCGCCAGCTACAAGAAAGGCCGTCTGCGCAAGACGGACGAGACCAACATCGTCGAAGTTGGTTTTGAGCGCGGTATGGAAGCTTACTGGCGACGCCACAAGGAAGAAAAACGCCAGCTCTACTATTGGATCGACCAGCAAGGAGCCAAGTTTGACCAATTTGTTGTCACACGCACAGAAACGGACAGCGGTGTGCGCCGGACGACGTTCCGCGTCAAAGGCGAGAAAAACAAACGCAATCGCCTCACTTATCTCGACGTGGAATTTATCGGTCTCGACAAAATCAAATCTGAATCGCCGCCATCCAATTACCGCGACTTGACCGGCGTCGATGTCCTGCTCGAAAAAGCCCAAAGCGAACCAGACCCCAAATTGGGCGACCGGCTGGGCGAAGTGTGGCTGGACGACATTCCCGACGCCGAACGCCCGGCGGTCAAATACGTCATCGTCGCCTACTTCCAGAATGAAGTGCGCAATGCGGAGGTGGACGCCATCATACCGGCTGTCGGCTCTGGCAAGCGGTTGTTCTACTCGTTGCGTTTTCGGCCGAATAACGATGTCGATGTCGAACGCGTTGGCGAAGAAGACGAAAACGCTCAGCTCGACCCCGACCGCCTCGACATTGCCCGTGTTCACGGCTTTGCCGACAATATGGCCGATGTCGCCACACTCAAGAAGTGGCTCGCCGCACGGTATCCCGCCATCACGCCCACCGGCGATACAGTGGCTGAAGTGCAGGAAAACGCCAACCGCGAGTTGCAAGCCAATGCCAACACGCCGCAATGGTTCAAGAGTAACTACACGATCTACGTCCTCGACGCTGCCGCAGCACGCAAGCGCCTGAAATCATCGCACAAGAAGCAAGTCGTGACGGCGCAACTGGTGGGCTTGAAAGATTACGCTCCAGACGAACTGATCTTCATCGAGCAGGCGTTGCAAACCCTCAGCCCCAAGATGCTCACCGCACTCAAATATCTGCACATGGGTCGACAAACCGCTTTGCTCAAGGATGAAGACGGAGACGGCGTTTACGAGCCTGCAGCGAATGTCTACGGTAAAACGTATTTTATCGGCTCGACGCGCACGATCATTATGTACGATTTGTTCAAGAGAGACAAAGACATTTTCATCGGCGGCAGTGAAGGTGTCCATCTGCGCCAAACGACGACGATACTCCACGAATTCGGGCACGCCATTTCAGCAAAGAGTTCGTTGAAAATCGAGAAAGCGTTCAACAAATTCGTGGCAGCCAAAGGTATCGCGCCGTTTACCGACTACGCCGGCAGCAAGCCGGATACCGAGTTTTTCCCGGAAGCGTTCTTCATCTTCCAGACCGACCCGGAATGGCTGCGCGTCAATCATGTCACAGTGTACGATTGGTTCACAAAGTTGAGTGAAACTGGCAAACCGCCCAAGTAAATGAGCAAACGAGCATGAAGACGATTTCCTCGTTACCACACCAGCAACAGTCAGCGCCGACGCTCATCATGCGCAAAACCTGCGCCTGCGGCAAGCCGATGGGGCCGGACGGTGAATGCGCCGAGTGCAAACGCAAGCGACTCGGCATACAGACGAAGTTACGCATCAACACGCCCGGTGACCGCTACGAACAGGAAGCCGACCGCGTCGCCGCTGCGGTGTTGCAAATGCCTGCTTCGGCCAGTAGTGTCCCCGCTATTTCACCGTTGTCGTCGCCCGGTGTGCAGCGCGAAGCCGTTTCGGCCGAAACCGCGACGACAATCGGCCACATCCACAACAGCGGCGGCCAACCCTTGCCCGACACGACGCGCCGCTTCTTCGAGGATCGCTTTGACCGCGATTTCAGCAGCGTGCGCATTCATGCAGATGACCACGCCGCTGCATCCAGCCGACAAATCGACGCGGCTGCTTTCACCGTCGGCAATCACATTGCATTTGGACGCGGCCAATTTGCACCGCACACAGCGGTAGGTCAACGCCTGCTGGCGCACGAATTGACCCATGTCGTGCAACAAGGCGCGTCCGGCACATCATCGACCATTCAACGCCAATCGGCCGATGATGAAGAATACCTCAAGCCGCCCAGCAAAGACGATTCGGACGCCATGATGGCGGAAATGGCGTGTAACATCGGCAAGTTGTGTTCATTGCGCCGCAACAAGCCAGAAGTGATGACACAAGAACGGCTCGAACGTGCTACCAAGAGTTGTATGCCCAACTACTTTGGTCTGAATCCCTGTTTATTGCCGCAATACGCCATCGATCCGTTGCCGCAGGGCGCAGTGACGCCGCCCAAACAATCGCCCGGCGTCCAACCGGGTGCCAAACCGGGACCTGCACCTGCACCGTCAACCGGCAGCCTGACGGACATGCTCAAGTTCAAATTCAGTGCCGGGCCGGTCAATTTCAATGTCGATCTGCCCAAATCGTTGAACATCAGTCTGCCGATTCCGATTAGTTCAGCGTATGCGCTGGAGATCGCTACATCGGGCAAAGTCAGCGGCGCATTTTCTTTGAGCGTCAAACTCGACAACAAGCCGCATTTCAGCTTGTCATTGACTGCCGGTGTCGATGTGAAAAAGGAGACGGCGTCGGCAGGTCTCATCGTCACGACCAAGCGCACTGTCTGTCGCGCAACACCGAAAGAGAGCGTCAAGACCGAGATGGAAACTGCCGGCAAGAAGATCGAAAAAGCCGTGACAGAGTTGCAAACTAAAAGTGGTGAACTAAAAGGCATGGAACGCACCGAAAAGTTGACTGACATCGCATCGGGTATCGGTGATTTATACAGTGCAATTCAGAAGGCCGAGGAAGCATGCAAGCAGGTACCGGTTCTCGAATTCGGGTTTAAGGGCGAGACATTTTACGGCGAACGGGCGACAGACCCGCTTGAGCGTAGCAAGCAACCGGGCACATTTATCGGTCCGTCGTTGAAGTTCTATATTCCGGGAACATGATTATGGAAACACGCACTTCAGACCGCAGTCCGCGTTCACATTTGCCGCTACGCACAAATGTGTTGCAGCGCAAATGCGCTTGTGGCAAATCGGCCGGGCCAACGGGTACTTGTGCCGAGTGCAAGCGCAAGCGACAGATCATGCAGACCAAATTGCAAATCAATGTGCCGGGCGATCGGTACGAGCGCGAAGCGGATCGCGTTGCCGATTCGGTGATGCAAGTGACACAGCCTGTCCGTGTTGCGCATGGGATTTCGCCTTTGCCTGTGTCGGGCTTACAGCGACAGGCTGAAATCGGTTCGGCCGAAATTACAGCCATAGACAACGCCGCGCAGCTCGGTGCCGGTCAGCCGCTTGCGCAAGCCGACCGCGCCTTTTTTGAGCCGCGACTGGGTCACGATTTCAGCCAGGTGCGCATTCACGCGGATGGGGCAGCGGCACAATCAGCACGTGCACTCAATGCGCGTGCTTATACACAGGGCAATCACATCGTTTTCGGCCGAAATGAATTTCAGCCCGCATCCGCTTCCGGCAAACATTTGCTGGCGCATGAATTGACCCACACCATTCAACAGCGGTCGCAGCCGACAGCGATTCAGCGCTGGACATTGGGAACAGGGACGCCACCGCACAAAGATTACAAAGTCGTTCCTGCCGATCATCAGGACACGGTCAAGGCTGCCGAAAATATCCTGACGCGCATTGTGAATAATCCCAAGGATTTTCCCAAGTGCCACAAATTCTTTGAAGACAATTGTGTTCCCGGCACGCCGGGATCGCTAAAGAGCAAGTTTGACAATGCCACGGTCTGGCTCGATACGGAAGCTGACCCCACTCTGTTTGGCTCCGGCGTGGCCGGCGACAATGTCGCTTACACTGACCTGACCTTCCGTATCGGCCGATGGTTTATCGCCGGCGTCATGATTCACGAATTCATGCACCGCTGCGGTCAACACAACGAAGCGACCAACGACAGAGCGATCAAAGCGTGTGATTTGCCTGATGTCGAAATCAAAAGCGGCAATATTGTCGAAAAGTAGGTGCGTTTTATGACGACATTTCCCGGTTCACCCAAATTGACCAAAGGCGCGATTGTCGGCTTTGACATCTTTAACCCGCTCGCCAGCGTCATCATCTTCCAATACAACCCGACCCAGGTGTCGCGGCAACTGGAGGCACGTACGGCCGAACAAGGCGGCTCGCCCACCGAAGCGTTGCGGCTGGCCGGCGCACCCAAAGAGACGATTACGCTCAACGAAGTGATCCTCGACGCCACCGACCAACTGGAGCAGACCGACGGCATCGCTACCAGCATGGGCGTCTATCCGCAGTTGTCGGCGCTAGAGATGCTGCTCTATCCTAAAAGTGCCGTTGTCATTGCCAATACTGTACTCATGGCCGCCGGTTCCATCGAAGTGATTCAGCCGGCCGCCCCGTTAACCCTGTTTATTTGGGGTATCAAGCGTGTTTTGCCGGTGCGACTCAGTGGTTTTTCCATAACAGAAGAGCGCTTTGATCCCAATCTCAATCCGATTGCGGCCAAGTTATCGCTGACGCTCAATGTGCTCAGTTACAATGATTTTTCGATCACCCATCCCGGTTATTACACCTTCCTGACACATCAGGTGGTGAAAGAGACGATGGCAACGATCGGCAGTGTGAACAATCTCAGCGCCGTCGCCGGTGGCAATATCAGTATCTTGTAGGGCAGGTCTGCAGATTGGAAATCTGCGCTACAAATGGAGTAATTATGTTTGACCCAACCAGTCGGTATGCGCGGCTTGAGGAAGCGACACATGCCCGTGCTGACGGCAGTGAAGTGCGCTACGTGAAGCGCCGCTTTTGTCCGCCGGCCGAGCGACTGCCGCTCCTAGTCGAGCAGACCGTTGCCGAGGGTGATCGGCTCGATTTGATCACCAATCGCACTTTGGGCGATCCGCTGCAATTCTGGCGTGTCGCTGATGCCAATAATGCGCTCAGCCCGTTTGATTTGCTTGAAATCGGCCGAATTCTACGCATTCCCATACCGCAACCATGAGCCTTTTCGGAACTGTTTTTTCACTGCTTATCGGCCCGACAGCGCCGCTGCCCGCGCCGTCGTTCCTGCTCGATGCGCTGGAACGCGTCGAAGTGCGCCACAGCGACCGGGGTCGTTCCGGTTTCCAGATGGTGTTTCGCGCCGGGCGTGACCAGACCGATATTCTCGATTATCGCGAGTTGGCGACGCCGTTGCTGCGCCCGTTCAGCCGTGTCATCATGGTCGTTACCTTCAACGCCCTGCCTCGCGTCCTGTTTGACGGCGTCATCACCAACCAGCAGTTGCAGCCCAGTGAGCAGCCGGGCGGTACCCGGTTGACTGTCACCGGCGAAGATGTCAGCGTCATGATGGATTTGGAGGAAAAATCGGCCGAACATCCTGCCCAACCCGAAGTTGTCATTGCGCTCAAGCTGATTGCGACCTATGCTCAATACGGCTTGATTCCGACCGTCATTCCGCCGCCGTCCATCGATATTCCCCTGCCCATCGAGCGCACACCGGTGCAGCAAGGCACCGATCTGGCTTATCTCAACGAGATGGCTGCGCGTTACGCCTACACGTTTTACGTCGAACCGGGGCCGGTGCCGCTCGTCAACAAAGCGTATTGGGGGCCACCGATTCGCGTCGGTGTGCCGCAGCGGGCATTGACTTCCGGTATGGGGTCTGATAGCAATCTGAACAACATAAGCTTTCAATACGACGGCATGCAATCGCAATTTGTCAGCGGTACGGTGCAGGATCGCAACCTGAATGTCGCCATTCCCGTGCGCACATTTGCCAGCACCCGCATTCCGCTCGTCACCCAGCCGGCGTGGTTGACCCAATCGCATACGCGCACAAAAGCGGTGCGTTACTCCGGTCTCAACACAGCGCAGGCATACGCGCAGGCCCAGGCAGAGACCGACCGCGCTCAGGACACGGTGATCAGGGCTAGCGGCCAACTCGACGCACTGCGCTACGAGTCGATTTTGCAGCCACGTGGTCTCGTAGGTGTGCGCGGCGTTGGCTACAGTTACGACGGTTTTTATTACGTGCAGCAAGTAACCCATACGCTGGAGCGCGGTAGTTATCAGCAGCAATTCTCGTTGGAGCGGGAAGGTGTCGGTTCAATCAGTCCGGTGGTGATTCCATGAAACAATTTTTCGGCAAATATCGCGGCTCGGTGGTCAATAATATCGATCCCATGCAAATCGGCCGAATTCAGGTCAGTGTGCCCGCAGTTCTCGGTGACGGTCGCCTTAGTTGGGCGATGCCGTGCGTGCCGCTCGCCGGCATCCAGACGGGCATCTACGCTGTGCCGACCATTGGCAGCCATGTCTGGGTTGAATTTGAAGCAGGTGATCCCGATTATCCGATTTATGCCGGTGGGTTTTGGGGGCCGGGCGAGACGCCCGCATTGGCGCTGGCCGGTTTACCTCCTTCGCCTAGCATCGTCCTGCAAACCAACGGTCAAAACGCCATCGCCATCAGCGATATGCCCGGCGTCGGCGGCATTTTGCTCAAGAGCGCGTCCGGCGCGACGATTACGATCAACGAAACCGGCATCATTATCAGTAACGGTCAGGGCGCAATCATCTCGATGACCGGCCCGGTCACTGACATCAACGCCGGTGCGTTGACGATTACATAATAGCTGACAGCTATCAGCTAAAAGCTGTCAGCTTGTCTAGGAAAGAACATGCCCGGATTTATCGTCCATTTAGGAGCCAGTGTCATCTGCAGCCATGGCGGGCAGGCGCAACCGACCGCGCCCAACCCGCGTGTGATGGTCAGTGGGCAGCCGGTCGTGACGATTGCGGCACCGTATGTTGTCGCTGGCTGTCCATTTTTCAGCGGCGTCAATCCGCTTCCCTGTGTGACCGGGCAATGGCTAGTCGGTGCGACACGGGTTTTTGCCGGCGGCCAACCCGTGGTCGTGCAGAGCAGTTCATCCGTTTGTACTCCCAACGGCACGCCGCTGATAATTCTGGTGACGCAACCGCGTGTGAACGCGACTTGATTGGTGAGGTGACAGTCACTTTCCCAAGTGACTGCCACCTTTGGCAGCAAAGCAATTATGACAAACATCGCCTATCCTTTTCACATCGACGGCAGTGGACGGGTCGCTTCGGCCGAATCCGATCCGCACATTCATCAGATGATTGAACAATTACTGTTTACCGCGCCCGGCGAACGCGTCAATCGGCCCACTTTCGGCACCGGCGTCATGCAGCTTATCTTCGCGCCCAACAGTCCCGAACTGGCGACGGCGACCGAATTCATGATTCAAAGCGCGTTGCAACAACACCTCGGCGACATCATCAAGCCGGAAGCAGTGCGTGTCGAAAGCCACGATGCCACGCTGTCGATCAGCGTGCAATACATCGTGCAGCGCAGCCAGCAGCGGCAAGTGGCGCAATTCTCACGCGAGGTATGATCATGGCAAACCGCTATGTTTGCGACAATCAGCGCCGCGCCCAAATTATTCGAAACAACGCGGCAATCGTCGTCAACGGGATTGATTTTCTGGAGGTGCTCGACAGTGAAGCGCCGGATGGCATCCCGCCCAATGACGACATGCGGCAGCGCACGCTGCTCGTGCGGCTGTTGCGGCCTGTTCCGGCCGGATTGACCGCCGATAACATCCACATTGACGGCGGAGTACGTATTACACCGGTCGGTGTCGATTGGGTTGTTGCCGCTGATGCGACGGGAAGTTTGCCGCCGGGAACTATTTCGGCCGATGAAGCCGCCTTTTTTGCCAGTCTGACCGACCCCGATCACGTCCTGCTCGTCCGCACCGACAGCAGCGGCGATTTTGACACCTACACCCTGCGCATCGTCGCCTCACCGACCGACGCCAGCCCATTCCCCGGCTTCGACCCCATTCTCAACCGCATCGACTTCTCGTTCAAGGTCGAATGCCCGGATGACTTTGATTGTGCACCGACAGATGATTGCCCACCCGAACCGGAAGAAACGCCGGCAATCGACTATCTCGCCAAAGATTTCAACTCGTTCCGCCAGTTGATCCTCGACCGGATGGCGATCACCAATCCGGATTGGCAGGAACGCCACTTGCCCGATGTCAACATTGCGCTGGTCGATTTGCTGGCATATGTCGGTGACTATCTCAGCTACTGGCAGGATGGCGTCGCCACCGAAGCGTATCTGGAGACGGCACGGCGGCGCAGTTCTGTGCGTCGTCACGCCCGCTTGCTGGCTTATCCGCTGCACGACGGTTGCAATGCACGCACCTGGGTTGCGTTTGATGTGGACGCGTTGGTGGACTTGCCTGCGCCGACGGCGTTGACCACAGCGCCGGTGCGGCTGTTGACGCGGATGCCCGGTGTGCCGACTGTTTTGGCTGAAAGTGATCTCGATGATGCGCTGGCGACATTTCGGCCGATTGTGTTTGAATTGCGCACATCAGCCACCATGCGCCCGGCCCACAACACCATCCATCTGCACACATGGGGCGATGAAGCGTGCTGCCTCCCCGCCGGCGCGACCAGCGCGACATTGCTCAGCAGTACCGATGCGGCGCTCGTCCTCGCCCTGTCAGAAGGAGATGTAATCATCTTCGAAGAAGTAATTAGCCCGGAAACGGGCGCTGCTGCCGATGCCGATCCCGCACATCGCCATGCGGTACGCCTCACCGCTGTCGAACCAGTCGATGATCCCGTCGTCGGCGTTCCTGTCGTCACCGTCACCTGGCGTGATGAAGATGCGCTGCCGTTCTCGCTCTGTGTCAGTAAGCGTGATCAAAACGACACCTTGATCGAGCAGATGACCGTTGTGCGCGGTAATGTGGCGTTAGCCGACCACGGGCGCACGCTGGTGCGCGAACCATTGCGTCACGGGCTGGCTCATCGCGTTTTTCGGCCGAAATTGTCCCGCACCGGCGTTACCCGCGCCGCGCCGCTCGATCCCGACCGGCCCCAGGCGACCATTCTCACCGAACCGCTTCCCGGTGATCCGGAGCCGGAGAATTACATCGACGCCACGCTTCCCGCTGCACGCCTGCTGCAACAGACGCCCCAAGCCGCGCTGCCGGTCGTCGAATTGGAAGGCGACAGCCAGACGTGGACGCCGCGCCGTGATTTACTCGAAAGCGACCGTTTCGCACCCCATTTCGTTGCCGAACTGGAGAACGACGGCTATGCGTATTTGCGTTTCGGCGACGGCGTTTTTGGCGTGGAGCCGTCGTCCAATGCGTTTACCGATGACGATACCAGTGTAAGCGATCCGGGTGCACTCTACCGCATTGGCAACGGCACCGCCGGCAACATTGGCGCAGATACGCTGCATCACATCATCACCGATGTGGCGGGTATCAGCGCCGTGCGCAATCCGTTGCCTGCTCGCGGTGGTGCGGCGCCGGAATCGCTCGATGAGGTCAAACTGTATGCGCCGCAGGCTTTTCGCCGCCAGGAGCGGGCTGTCACTTCGGCCGATTACGCCGCTGTCACAGAACGCCATCCGGCCGTACAACGCGCTGCGGCAACCCGTCGCTGGACTGGAAGCTGGCACACGATGTTTGTCACTGTAGATCGCCAATCCGGTCTGCCGGTCGATGCTGTCTTCGAAGCGGATTGCCGCGATCACATCGAGCCATTCCGTCTGGCCGGGCACGATGTCGAAGTCGATGCGCCGCGCTTTGTCGCCCTGGATATACGCATGACCGTGTGTGTGCAGCCCGGTTATTTCCCCGGCAATGTGCAGCAGGCGTTGCTGCGCGTGTTCAGCAGCCGCACTTTATCCGACGGACAACGCGGCTTTTTCCACCCGGACAACTGGACGTTTGGACAGCCGGTCTATCTCAGCGATGTGATCGCAACGGCGATGAACGTCACCGGCGTGCAGTGGGTCGATATCTTGCCCAATCCCGCCCAGCCGCTCGACCGGCAGCATCGCTTTCAGCGTTGGGGACAACCGCCTAATAACGAGGTGGCCGACGGCAAAATCAAGATGGGCAGACTGGAAATAGCACGCCTCGATAATGATCCGAGCTTGCCGGAAAACGGCAAAGTTACCTTTTTCATGGAAGGTGGCATATGAGCAATTCGGCCGAAACCAAACCGTGTGACTGCTGCGCCGATGCGCCTGCCGCACCACAATTATCGAATCCACCGGGTCAAACGGCGCTCGACTACCGCATCAGCACATATGATGGCTTTATGCGGCGCATGACAGCACAACTCGGTCGCGTTGAAGTGGACGGTCGTCGCCCGCTGCGCGACCTGACGACGCGAGCCGCCGACGATTTTGCCATGGGCGTGCTCGACGCATGGGCCGTTGTCGGTGATGTGTTGACGTTTTATCAGGAGCGCATCGCCAACGAAGGCTTTTTGCGCACAGCGACGGAGCGGCTGTCCGTGTTGACATTGGCGCGGGCGATTGGGTACGAGTTGAAGCCGGGCGTTTCGGCCGAAACTTACCTCGCCTTCACACTGGACGACAGCGGCTCCACGCCCTCCTCTGCACCCATTCCCGCCGCCACGCAGGTGCAAAGCCTGCCGCAGAAACAGGATGAACTGCCACAGACATTTGAGACGACGGCCGATTTCACAGCGCACGTTGCCTGGAACAAGTTGCAGCCGCAGGTAACACTGCCGCAGCTCATCACCGTCGGCACAACGACGATCATCGTCGTCGGCGTTGATGCCAATCTGCGCACCGGCGACCGGTTGCTGCTCGTTGATCCGAGCAAGGAAGGCGGCAAGAGCGGCGATAAATGGGACGTTCGCCGTGTTCTCAGCACGACTGCTGAACCGACAAAAAACCGCACGCTGGTCACGGTGACGGTAGGCAGTAAGGATACGCTGTCGACGACGCCCAACGTGTATGCGCTGCGGCAGCGGGCCGGTATTTTCGGTCATAATGCGGCGGACTGGAACGGCTTATCGGCCGATATTCAAAACAATTATCCCGGCGGCAACAGTTCGTTGACGGAATGGCCCAATTTTGAAATTTGTGTGCCTACCGGAAGCTTCGGAAAAGTGAAATTAAACATCGAGCCGATTAAGGGTATCGATCAAATTGCATTTGAAGCGCTCGCAATCAAAGACAAAGCCATCGATGTCCAGATCATCAACAAACCCGGCACCACACCCGCCGCCAAAGCAAAAGCAGTCGGTTCAGCAGGCTGCAAAGTCGATCTCGACAGCCGCTACGACAAGATCGCACCCAATAGCTGGATATATTTTCAGGCGGGTGCGCTCAGCGAATTGTATTGGGTGACCAACGTGGAAGAGACATCGCGGTCGCAGTTCCTGATTTCGGCCGAAGTGACCCGTTTATCGCTCGATGGGCCTGATCGCGACGATTTCAGCACACTGGTGCGCCAGACGAAAGTATACGGTGCCCCGGAAAAGCTGACTCTTGCCGCGCAAGACCTGACCACAGCGATCATCGGCCCCGTGATCGACCTCGAAACGGTCGTTGAGCCGCTGCCGACCGGCAGTCATCTCATCGTCAGCGGCATCCCGGTCGGCGCAACTACTGCCGTAAGCGAAGTGGCCGAACTCAAGGAAGCGCAGCAGCTTGGCGCACGCACGCGCCTGACTCTGGTCAACGCATTGGGCCACAGCTATCAGCGCAGCACGACGACGATTTACGGCAATGTGGTCCATGCCACGCACGGCGAAACGGTCGCCGATGAAGTCCTCGGAGCAGGCAACGGCGCACAGCCACACCAGCGCTTTACGCTCAAGAAACGACCGCTAACCCATGTGTCCGCAGCAACACCCGCTGGCAGTCGCAGTGAGTTGACCGTGCGCGTCAATGGCGTGGCGTGGGAGCAGCGCCCGTCGTTGTATGCCCACGCGCCTACCGACAAAGTGTACAGTGTGCGTATTGACGACGACGCCAACGCGACCGTCATCTTTGGCGACGGCAAAATGGGCGCACGTTTGCCGTCCGGAACCGAAAATGTACGTGCCACTTACCGCAGCGGCATTGGACTGGACGGTGAAGTGGGCGCGGGTACGCTGACATTGCTCAAGAAACGCCCGTTTGGCGTGCGTGATGTGACCAATCCCGTTTCGGCCGATGGTGCAGAAGACCCGGAAACGTTGGATGGCGCACGCGACAATGCGCCTTTGACCGTACGCACATTGGATCGCATCGTCTCGCTGCGCGACTATGAGGATTTTGCACGCGGCTTTGCCGGTATCGGCAAGGCACAGGCGGTCGCCCTGTGGGACGGCATGCGCGAACTCGTCCACATCACATTGTCTGACCCGACAGGACAACCTGTACCGGCGGGTACGCTCGATGACCTGAAGACGGCGGTAGCTGAAGCGCGCGATCCATTGCGCACGGTGTGCTACGGCTCCCACGAAGCGCGTTCGTTTAGGGTTACTGCCAAGGTGTTGATCGACGAGGCGTATCTGCGCAATGATGTGGAGGCGGCGATTACAGCGCTGTTGTTACAGGCATTTTCGTTTGAGAAACGGGCGTTTGGGCAAGTGGTCACTTCGGCCGAAATTCTGGCCCTCATCCACACGATTCCCGGCGTGATAGCCGTCGATCTCGAGGCGCTGCACACCGATCTACAGCCCACCGGCTCACTGAACAGCGTCCTTGCTGCGCGACGCGCTACCTATGACCCGACCGTAGCGGCAACTGCTGTGTGTGGGCGCATCGCCCCGGCCCAATTGCTGCTGATCAATCCCACAGGCATCACCCTTTTGGAGATGACGCCATGAACGACGACCGTCTTTACGACCTACTGCCCGCCGTTTACCGGCAACGCGACCACGAACAAGGTCAGCCGCTGCGTGCCTTGCTCACTATCATTCAGGAAGAAATCAACCGCGTCGAAGCCGATTTGGAAGGATTGTATGACAATTGGTTTGTCGAAACAGCGGCCGAATGGCTGCTGCCCTACATCGGCGATTTGCTCGGCGTAACCAATTTGCACACGGTTCAGGGAACCGATGTGTACAGTTTGCGTGCCTACATCGCCAACACGTTGACCTACCGCCAGCGCAAAGGCACAGCGGCGGTACTCGAACAACTCGCCAACGACATCACCAACTGGGAAGCGCGCGTCGTCGAGTTTTTCCAATTGCTGGGCACGACGCAACATCTGAATCACGTGCGTCTGCACAATGAACGCACACCTGATTTGCGCGAGACAAACCGGCTCGAACTGCTCGATTCCCCGTTTGATCGCATTGCGCATACCGGTGAAGTGCGGCGCACAGCCACGCGGCAGGGGCGTTACAACATCCCCAATATTGGCCTGTTTCTGTGGCGGTTGCAGGCGTATCCGCTGCAACGATCGACGCCGCGTGCCGTGGTTGAACCGGCTGACGGGCGCTACACATTTGATGCGCTGGGTCTCGATGCACCGGTTTTTAACCGGCCACAAGCGGAGCCGGGCATCAATCACATTGCTACGGAGCGCAATGTGCCGACGCCTGTGCGCCGCCGCGAGCTGTATGAAAATCGCAAAGCGTATCTGGGTGGCGCGGAGCCGGTGCTGCAAATCTGGTTTGACGGGGTGGCGTTGACGGATGATGAGATGGCTGTCTGTCACCTCGGTGAGTGGGATGCCGTGGGCTGGACGCCGCCGGTGATTGCCGGTGTACGTGCGGTGGTGGATCCGGTTTTCGGCCGATTTGCCCTGCTCGAACCTGAACCGGTGACACTGGAAGTGAGCCATACTTACGGCTTCAGCGCTGACGTGGGCGGTGGGCCTTACAATCGCAATGAAACGCTGGACGGAGATTTGCTCGCGTGGGATTGGGTCGTGCAGGTGGCGCAAGACGGTTCGGCCGATTTTACGACATTGGCTGCCGCTGTGGCCGACTGGAACACCCAGCCGCAAGGTACGCGCGGCGTCATCGCCATCGTCGACAATCACACTTACAGCGAAAACCTGACCGGTGCCAACGCCATCCAAATCCCGTCACACAGCGAACTGCTCATTGCCGGAACGCGTCCATTCCTGTCCGGTGCTGACACACAGCTCGACGCAACCGCCTCCCGACCCCATCTGCGTGGCAATCTTTCCGTGCAGGGCAGCGCCGCATCCGGCGACGAAAATCCCGGTACGCTGTGCGTTGACGGATTGCTCATTGAAGGCGCTGTGCAGGCGTTGTCAGGCAATCTGGGTCGGCTGATCGTTCGGCACGGCACGATTGTCCCCGGTGCGGCGACGTTGACGGCCCCATCGTCGACCAACAACCGTCTGCACGTGACGCTGTTGCGCTCGATTTGCGGGGGTATCGCTCTCGGCTCCAACGTGCCGTTTCTCACGATTGAGGAAAGCGTCGTTGATGCGGGTACGAACGCGGACATCATTGCCCGTGGTGCGGAAACGACCATTCGACGCAGCACTGTCATTGGCGCAGACGACGATCCGGCAGTCGATCCGGCACTGCACATTCTGCATGCGTCAGAGTCGCTCTTTACCGGCCGGCTGATCGTCGCACGACGGCAGGTGGGTTGTGCCCGCTTTTGTCATGTTCCGCTCGGATCGCGCACGCCGCGCCGCTACCGTTGTCAGCCGGATGCGGCACTGGAAGGGATTGCAGATGCCCAACAGCAGGCCGCCGCTGTGCGTCTGCGTCCACAATTCACAAGCGTGCGCTATGGCGATCCTGGTTACATGCAATTGGCGGCGACAGCGGCGGTTGAACTGCGTACTGGTGCAGCAGATGGTAGTGAAATGGGCGTTTTCAGCTTTTTGCAGCAGCCACAGCGCGAGGCTAATTTGCGCGTGGCATTGGATGAATATTTGCCGTTCGGTCTGCAAGCCGGACTCTTTTATGTCACTTAACTGGAATAGGCTGTTTGATGGTTTGTTAGTTGGTTGGCCGATTCAACGCTGACGAGCCAACCATTCAACCAACTTACAATCAATGGAGTAGTCGCATGCAAGGCGATTTCACCCGCAACACATTTGATAAAAACAAGCATTACAGTCGGGTTTTACAGCAGCAGGGCCGCGTTCAGCTCGATGCCGATTGGAACGAGGCATTTGAGATTGCGACGTATCGCGACCGCGTAACGCGGTATGACGTGATCGGTGGTTGCTGTGCGCCGGAAAACGACGCCGGCTATGCTATCACGATTGACGGCGCCAATCTGCGCATTGGCATCGGCCGATATTATGTCGCCGGCATTCTGTGCGAAAACGACGTCAGTCATTTGTTCACTGGTCAGCCTGATTTTCCCGGTGCGATATTGCCCGGTGCGTCCGGACGCTATCTCGCCTATCTCGATGTATGGGAACGGCACATTACAGCGCTGGAAGACGGCGACATTCGGGAACCGGCACTTGGCGGCCCGGACACGGCAACGCGTGTACAGGTCGTGACGCAGGTCAGGTTGCAGCAGGTTAATGACGGCGCGACCTGTGCTGATTTTGCTGCCGGTTTTCGGCCGAATTTGCCCCTAGCCTCAACCGGCAATCTGACTGCCCGCGCCCAACCGGAAACCGGTTCAACAGAGCCATGCATCGTACCCGCTTCGGCCGGGTATCGCCGATTGGAGAACCAGCTCTACCGCGTACAAATTCTCGATGCCGGCGGATTGGGTACGGCGACATTCCTCTACAGCCGCGAAAACGGCAGTGTCGTTGCTGAGTGGGTTGATCAGGACGGTGATAACATCATCATTGCCAATCAAGGACGCGATGATAATCTCAGCTTCCGTATTGACGATTGGGTTGAGTTAACTGACGACGACCGTGAGCTGCGCGGTGAGCCGGGAGTTGTCGTCAAACTCATTGATGTCAACGATAAAACATTGACAATCGATCCCAATGGCGCAGTCATTGACATCAACAACTTTGCAGAGACGCGCAAGGTGCGCCGCTGGGACAGCGACGGCCCACAGACGGTCGAAATTGCCGCCGATAATCAGGGGTATTTGCGCCTCGAAGACGGCGTCGAAATTTTGTTTGGCCCGGCAGCAGGTGCCCATTTCCAGACAGGTGATTACTGGCTGATTCCGGCGCGGACCAATCTGGGAGATGTGTTGTGGCCGCGTGACGCCGTTGGTCCGCTGGCGCAGCCGCGCATGGGCATCGAACATTATTATTGTCCGTTAGCATTGGTCGATCGCACCGCAGCAGGGTGGCAGCTCGTCGACGACGGTGATTGCCGCTGTCTGTTCCCGCCGTTGTCCGATCTGAAGGCTGAAGATATCAGTTATGAAAATGCCAACTGTCAGCCGGAACTGGCAGGTGCAACGACGGTGCAGGAAGCGCTGGATATTTTGTGTCGCACCAATGGCGGCGGTCGGTGTACATTCCATGTTGCGCCCGGCGCCGACTTGCAGGCTGTGTTTGACGCCATTCCGGATGGTGGTGACGCGCTGATCTGCTTTGCGGTCGGAGAGTATGAATCGGCCGAAACCGTGCAGGCCGTCGCGAAAGGACATCTGGTGTTGTCGGGTAGCGGGTGGGGTACAAAACTGGTTGCTGCCGAGCAGGAGGCGGCGATTCGCTTTGAGAAGTGTGCCAGTGTGACGATTGAACACCTTTCGGCCGAAAGCCGCATCGGCAAACTCGTCATCGGCAACACCCTCAACGGAGTTCTCACCTTCAGCGATTGCGGTGATGTCACTGTCGATGATGTGCAGGTCATCGGTGCGCCTGGCACTTCTCGCGCCGCGACTTGTATTCGCGTCAACAATGCCGTCGATCCGGTCGTCCAAAGCACCGTTCGCATTCGCCACTGTGATTTGCATGTCGGCAACCTGCAAACGGGTATCCTGCTGACCAATGTGTGGCGTTCGCATGTCAGTGACAACGTCATGCGCGTCGTCCAGTCACCGCGCACGGCGACAATTGACACGCTGGTAACTGACAAAGTTGCACGCGGCAAGCTGCGCAACTTGCTCGTTGCCAATGCGCGTATCACGAACGCTGCGCCGGCACGCCTCGGCGCTTCCCGAACGCGGGGCAATGTCGTCGGTATCACAATCGGCCGAGAATCAATCTTTTTCACCACCCACCCTGCCCTGGCAAATGCCGATCTGTGGCAAACACTTGTTTCTGACACGATTCGCCGTGGCGACACAGCCCAGCAGGCGCTGTATCGCGCCGCCGACAGCATTCTCCTGAACACAAGCGGCGCAACGTCAATCCCGGCTGTACGCCGTTGGCTCGCTGCCGCACGCACCGATCAAGGCAGTGTTGCCGGTCAGGGCATCGTCATCGGTGGCAGCAATGCGACCGATGTGCGCATCTTCGATAACACGATCCAAGATGTGATTCAAGGCATCCACGTCGGTCTCAGCCACAGAGAAAACCAGCGCGGCACGCCCGACAGGGCAGTTACCATTCTGGTGCGCGGCAACACAGTCAACTGCACACTGCCCTCCACGGCAACCGGCGAGCGGCATGGCATCTTTGTCGGCAATGGCGACAGTGTGCTCATCGACGACAACAAAATAACGTTACAGCGCACCGGCAGTACCAGCGAGCTGCATATAGAAGGGATACGCGTCTTTGGTTACATGGGTAAACGCATGATCGTGCGCCACAATCATATCGCAGATTTCAATACTGGCGTGCGCTTCAATCCGCTCAATCCACTAGGTGATCCGCGACGCCCCCAGTGGCTGATAGCGGACAATGTCGCTTCAGTGTCCATTACCAACGACAACACCAATATCCCCATTGCCGATCAGCGTGCGCGTGTACGCCAATCGGAAAATTATGCTTGACATTGGTCAGAAAACGTTTTATGATGTTGTTACGCAGGACACTTCTGTTGGTACAGTTCGTTGATGCGAAGCAGGTTTAAGCTTTCGAAGTAAGAGTTAGTCTTTCCAACCACAGTGTTGTTAGCATCAGAACCGTGAGTGTTCCTTAATCGTTATTGTGAAAGGGTTCGAATCCCGTCCTGCGGACTTAGATAGCAAAGCGGTTTCGAGTTATATCGAAGCCGCTTTGTCGTTTTTCCGCGATTTGTGCCTCTCCGCTTTAGTTTCTCTTGCATTTCATTGACAGGATGCAGGGAACCCTGTACGATCTTAGTAAGTTAAGATAACTAAGTAAGCTACCGTCATGCGCAAAGCAACACGTCACCACACAAAAAACCACAATACCCAACTGGTACTCAGAACCATCTACGATTATGGTCACATCAGTCGTGCCGACATTGCGCGCGCCACACACCTGACTCGGCCGACTGTATCGAGCATCGTGCGTGATTTGCTCGATGAACAATTGGTTTTTGAAGTGGGTCTTGGGCCATCGGCCGGGGGGAAGCCGCCGACCATGCTGGAATTTAACGCGGACGCATGGCAATCGGTCTGTGTCGATTTGAGCAGCCACAATTTTCGCGGCGTGTTGACCAATTTGCGCGGCGAATTCAGCAACCGGTTGGAACTGCCGGTTGCAGGGCGCATGGGAACAGATGCTCTGCAGCTTGTCTACACGCTGGTAGACAGACTGATCGCCGCTGCAACGCAGCCGCTGCTGGGCATTGGCATTGGTACGCCCGGCTTGATCAATCCGCAAAATGGCGTCGTGCGGCAAGCTGTAAATTTGGGTTGGTACAATTTGCCGTTGAAGCACCAGTTGGAAAATCGGTTTGAAATACCTGTTCACATTATCAATGACAGCCATATCGCCGGTTTGGCTGAGTACACGTTTGGCGAAGTGCGTCCCAGCACTAACTTGATCGTGATCAAAATCGGCCAGGGCATCGGTGCGGGCATTGTCCTTGACGGTCAACCTTTGTATGGTGATGGTTTCGGAGCAGGCGAAATTGGGCATGTGGTTGTGGCAGAGGACGGCGCTCTCTGTACCTGCGGCAATCACGGTTGCCTGGAAACGTTTGTCGGTACGCGTTCATTGTTGGCGGATGCGGCAGCGCGCACGGGTAATGCGGCTTTGACGTGGCCGGAAATGGTTGCGGCGCTGCATGCTGGTGATTCTGCTGTGACGATGGTTGTCACCCGTGCGGGCGAGCGCCTGGGTGTTGCGGTTGCCAATTTGATAGCTGCATTCAATATTCACCACATTGTCATTTCGGGGCGTGTGGAACATTTCGGCCGAATCTTTCTCGAAGCTGTTCGCGATGAAGCCCGACGGCGTACCCTGCCCGGGATGGTCTACGAAACAAACATCGATTATTCGACGCTGGGACAGGACATCGTTTTGCTCGGCAGTTCGGCGCTGGTCCTAAAGCACGAATTGGGCATAGTCTGACAGTTAATGGGCAATATGCGTGAGTTGCTGGTTGGTGTAGACATTGGCGGCACAAAGACAGCGGTTCTGCTCACCACGCGTGACGGACAGGTTTTGAGCGAAACGGTCGTGCCGACGCTGAGCCAGTCGCCTGAGCAAGTGGTATACAGTGTTTGTCATGCAGTTGCCATTGTGCTCAATGGAGCTGGGGGCACTGTGAGCGATGTGGCTGCTATTGGCGCCGGTGTGCCCGGTCTGGTAGAGCGCGATGCCGGTATCGTTCGCATGGCGGCTAATCTCAACCTGGAACATTATCCACTGGGCGCTACTCTTTCGGCCGAATTCCATACCCCCGTGTTGATCGAAAATGACGTTCGTGCCGCCACAGTCGGCATCTACCATCATCTCAACCAAACCGAACCGCTGCGCCATCTCGCTTACCTCAGCGTTGGCACAGGGATTTCCGCAGGCATGGTCCTCAATGGTCAACTGTATCGCGGTACCAACGGCATGGCAGGCGAAATTGGCCACGTTGTCGTTGACCCCGATGGCATCCTGTGCAGTTGCGGCCAGCGCGGTTGCCTTGAGACCATTGTGGCCGGCCCGGCCATCGCCCGACACGCTGCCAACTACTTTGCCCAGCCGGTCACTGCTTCTGAAGTATACGAGGCTGCTGTGCGCGGTAGTGCCGCTGCTGCGGAGATTGTGCGGCATGTCAGCACGTTGCTTGCTCGTACAATTCAGTGGCTGGTGATGGCTTACGATGTCGAAAAAGTTGTCATTGGTGGTGGCGTTGCCAATTCCGGTGACGCATTTCTACAACCGATTTTGAGCCATTTTGCCCACCTGCGTGTCCATTCTCCGCTGACACAAATGATGTTGCCTGATTCAAAAATTATGCTTTTACCGGCGGGATTCAACGCAGGAACGTGGGGCGCATTGCATTTAGCCCGCCAGGCAACCCAGCTACACGTTTGAGGAAACACATGACGGCAGTCCGCGATCAGCTCGGTTATAAAATGATGTTGGCGTTTGAGGGCATGACTGTCCCCGAACGTATCAGGCTATGGCTTGCAGAACGCCCGACAGGAGGCGTGACGTATTTTCTGCCTTACAATGTACGGACGCCGCAGCAGGTGAGACACTTATCGGCCGAATTGCAGGCTATCACCGCCGCTGCCGGACATCCCCCACTCATCATCGCCACCGATCAGGAAGGCGGCCAGCTCAACGCACTGGGCGCTGCCACGACTCAGTTTGCCGGCAACATGGCGCTCGGTGCAACCCGTGACACCGATTTGGCGCAACGCGTCGCTGCCGCCACCGGGCGCGAAATGGCCGCAATGGGCATCAACGTCAACTACGCTCCCAACCTCGACATCAATACCAACCCCGACAATTCATCATGCGGCATCCGCTCATTTGGGGATCAGTCGCCGCTGGTTACGGCAATGGCACATGCTTACGTCACAGGTATCCAAAGCGCTGGCGTTGCTGCCACCATCAAGCATTTCCCCGGCAGCGGCGATTCACAACAAGATTCGCATTTCGCCATGCCGCTAATCGACCACAGTTTGACGCGGCTCAACACCGTTGAACTACCACCGTTTCAGGCTGCTATTGATGCCGGTGCGCGGCTCGTCATGACCGGCCATTTTGCCATTCCGGTGCTGGCAGGCACAGTGGAAACACCGGCGACGCTGTCACGTGCTGTTGTGCACGACTTTGTTCGCGGCACGATGGGCTTCAAGGGCGTGGTTATCTCTGATGCGCTCGACATGGCCGCGCTGACACAGGGTGCCGGTCAAATCATCGATGTAATCGCCGCCGTTCGCGCCGAAGTCGATCTGTTGCTTACGACCAATCAGCCGGAAGTGCAGGAACGCATTTATCAAAGCCTGCGACTGGCACACAGGCGCGCCTTGTTTAGCGATGCCCATGTGACTGACTCTGTGCAGCGGATTTTGGCGCTCAAGCACTGGATCGCCGCTCAAACCCGGCCGGAAATCGATGTGGTTGGTTGTGCTGACCATCAATTGCTGGCCGCTGAATTGGCGCGGCGCTCCCTGACTCTGGTGCGCAACGATGCCGGTTTGTTGCCGCTGCAACCCGCTCAAGACGCCCGCCTTGCCGTGATCGTGCCGCAGCCGCAGGACCTGACGCCGGCCGATACGAGTTCGTACATTAGGCATACGCTGGCAGAAGCCATGCGCAGCTATCATCCGTCTGTAGACGAATTTGTCACCGCACACAAACCGACGGACGCAGAGATTGCCGCGCTGCGCGAAAAAGCGGCGCATTACGATTTGCTCATTGTGGGCACGATTGGTGCCAGTATGAACCCGGCACAAACCGCGTTGGCGCAGGCGTTGCTCAACACGGGGGTGCCGACGGTGACGGTTGCGCTGCGGACTCCTTATGACATCGGGGTTTATCCACAGGCGCAGACACATGTCGCCACGTATAGTATTTTGCCGCCATCAATGCGGGCGCTGGCTGCGGCATTGTGGGGCCAGGCGCAGTTTGAGGGCCAATTGCCGGTGTCGATACCTGATTCATATGCTTTTGGTCACGGCCTGAGCTATTGAGACGGGGCGACTGTATGCTGTACATTAAACCGGAAACCATTATCACGCCCGCAGGTGAACGCAGCGGGATGGCTGTGCTTGTCGTTGACGACCGTATCGAGGCGGTTGCGCCGGCTGCTGACCTACCCTGTCCTGTAGCTGCGCAGCAGATCGATGCGGCGGGCTTGACGCTTGCACCGGGTTACATCGATCTGCAGTTCAACGGCGGCTTTGGTCACGATTTTACCCACGAGCCGGACACGATTTGGGATGTGGCGGAGCAGTTGCCGCGCTTTGGCGTGACCAGTTTTCTGCCGACGATTATTACGTCACCCCTGGCGATGGTCGCCCATGCGCAACGGGTGGTGCAAAATCGGCCGAAAAATCACGCCGGCGCACACCCACTCGGTTTGCATGTCGAAGGCCCGTATCTCAATCCGCAAAAGAAGGGGGCACACAATCCGGCATTGATCCGCGAACCCAATTCGGCCGAAATTCACGGCTGGACAGCGGACAGCGGCATCCTGCTCGTCACACTGGCTCCCGAACTGCCCGGCGCACACAGCATGATCGAACAGTTGGCGGCCAACGGCGTGCTGGTCAGTGCCGGACATTCGCTGGCGACCTTCAGCGAAGCGACGGCCGGATTCGCTGCCGGAATTCGTTACGGCACGCATTTGTTCAACGCCATGCCGCCGCTGCATCACCGCGAACCGGGATTGGCGGGTGCTTTGCTGGCCGACGAGCGCGTGACAATTGGCCTGATTCCCGATGGCGTCCATGTTCATCCCGGCCTGATTCGCGTTGTCTGGGAAGCGGCCGGCGACCGACTCAATCTCGTCACCGATGCGATGGGTGCCATGGCGATGCCGCCGGGCGTTTACGAACTGGGCACATTTAGCGTGACTGTTGACGAACAACGGGCGACGTTGGCGGACGGCACACTGGCTGGCAGCATTGTGACGATGGATGCGGCTGTGCGCAATCTAGTGGCCTACACGGGTTGCTGTTCGGCCGATGCGGTCCGCACTGTGACAACCATTCCCGCCGACTTGCTCGGCCTCACCCACAAAGGCCGCATCGTGCCCGGTCACGACGCCGATTTCGTCCTGCTTACTCCTGATCTGCATGTGAAACACACCATTATCGGTGGCAAAATCTGTCATGAAGCACGCGAACACCGAACTAACCAACTAATTGACCAATAACCATGTTGTCCCACACCCACCTCTACCGCGAAATCCACGAACAACCTGCTGTGTTGCGCCGAGTACTTGAGAATGAAAGCGAGACGGTTGCAGCGCTGGCTGCCGCTATCAAAGAACGCCATATCGACCACGTCATCATTTCGGCGCGCGGCACAAGTGATAATGCCGGTCGCTACGCACAATATTTGCTCGGATCGCTAAACGGATTGCAAGTTGCGTTGGCGACGCCGAGTTTATTTTCGATCTATAATCGGCCGATAACATTCGGCAACGCCCTTGTTCTCGGCATCAGCCAGAGCGGCAAAAGCCCTGACATCGTCAGTGTCGTCGCCGAAGCCAGACGGCAGGGCAAGCTCACCGCCGCGCTGACCAATTTCCCCAACTCAGACCTGGCGCAGCACAGTGATTTTGTGATTAATCTGAATGCCGGTGTGGAAAAAGCAGTGGCCGCAACCAAGACATACACATCCGAATTGATGGCGATTGCCATGCTCAGTGCGGCGTTGGCTGACGAGCCGTCGCTGTGGGCCGATGTGCAGCAGGTTCCCGCTGCCGTTGCACAAACATTGGTAATGGACGATGAAATCGGCCGAATTGCTCCTCGTTACCGCTACATGCAGCGCTGCGTCGTCATTGGGCGCGGTTATAATTACGCCACCGCCTTTGAGCTGGCGCTGAAAATGAAAGAGTTGACCTATACCGTGGTCGAACCATACAGTAGCGCCGACTTCCTGCACGGACCGATGGCCGTTATTGAACAGGGCTTTCCGGTAATCGTGATCGCGCCGTCAGGCATGATGCTGCCCAAGATGCTGGAATTCATGCGTCAGATGCGCGACCGTGGTGCAGAAGTTATCGCCATCAGTGATGATGCTGCAGCTCTGGCCGAAGCCCGCATTCCATTGCAATTGCCGCAATCCGTGCCGGAGGGTTTGTCGCCGTTGACGACAATTGTGCCGGGGCAAATGCTGGCGATGCATCTGGCCCACACACGCGATTTCAATGTGGATGCCCCGCGTGGCTTGTTGAAAGTGACTGAAACAGAATAAGACTTTGTACACCTTTATCCGAACGACTCTGCAGCCAACGGCCTATCATGGTCACAAGCAAAGCCCGCCGTTTTTTGAAGGCTGGTACTTCAAACTGGTCGATGCAACGGCACAATACAGTTGGGCGGTCATTCCCGGCATCTACAAGGGCGTTGATCCGGCGCATTCACAAGCATTTGTGATGGTGCTCGACGGACGCACGCACGCGGTGACGACACATCGCTTTCCGGTAAGTGCGTTTCGGGCAGCGACTGATGCCTTCCTGATTCAAGTGGGCGGCAATCTGTTTTCGGCCGAATCCGTCTCTCTCAACCTCCCCACCCTATCCGGCCACCTGCGCTTCCACAACGTCACATCGTGGCCGGTGACACTGCGCTCGCCGGGCATCATGGGCTGGTACGCCTGGATGCCGTTCATGGAGTGCTATCACGGACTGGTCAGTCTGGATCACGGGATCGAGGGAGTGTTATCGGCCGAAAGTGACACCGTCGACATGACCGGTGGGCGCGGCTACACCGAAAAAGATTGGGGGCGCAGCTTTCCGCAGACGTGGATTTGGACACAGGCCAACCATTTTGATCAGGCTGGCACCTCGCTGACCGCCTCCGTCGCCCGCATCCCGTGGATCGGCTACGATTTCCCTGGCTTCATCATCGGTTTATGGCACGATGGTGTGCTGCACCGCTTCACGACGTACAACCGCTCACAGTTGGAGCGGGTTGCACTGAACGGTGATCAGGCTGAAATTGTCGTGTGCAACCGCACGCACCGGCTGGCGATCACGGCACAGCGTGGCGCAACCGGTTTACTGCCTGCGCCAACGCCCGATCGCGGCATGGTGCCACGTGTCAACGAATCGCTCAATGCCACGGTTGCCATTCAGTTTTCGCGGCGCAGCGGCGAACTGATATTTGCAAGCCAAAGCGCCAACGCCGGCCTGGAGATCGAAGGCGACACGACGATTCTGCTGACAGATTGATCGGATAGTATCGCAAATCTCCAAATTTACGGATTGGAGCGCGACCATCCTGGTCGTGTCATCATCGGCGAGCAGGATGCTCGCGTTCCCGGAACCTTTCATAATCATACTGGTTACCGTCGTGTGCAGCATATAATACTCTGTAACAAAAGAAGCCTAGCTTTTTCGTCTGGTGCAAACGCTACTCACAGCAAAAGCTAGGCTTCTGAAAACTCCGTTACAGTGTATTTTATGTCAATGGTGAAAGTTGTTCGACCACAGCGTCGATTTCCAACTGTTTTCCCGTTTCCCAGCCCGTGCTGAACGCCTCCGGCGCCATCATCTTGCGCACGTTGGCCAGATGATTTTGGATGATATGATGGTTGTTTTCCGTAAACTCCGGATGGTGGGTGAGCATGGACAGGATGGCTACGGCTGCTGTGTCACCGCCAAGCAATTGCGGATGCATACACGCTGCTCCGCCTAGGCAACCGAGCATCTGCCAATTCTGACCCAGTGCGACGTGCCAATTCACAATATCCGACAGATGCGACCGAGCAAGATCGAATTGCCCGACGCGTTTGTACAACAGTACGAGCTTCTCGTTGGCACTGCTGATCCAAAATAAATCTCCCCAGCGAACGGCGAGATTGATGGCCCGTTTTCCGTACTTAACGGCTTCTGCCAAGCGCCCCTCGTCATCACATACCATGCTCAATGAGCTTAGAACGCCGTAAAGAATAAAGCTGTCCGGATAACGGGATTCAAAATAAGGTAGAAGGGCGACGAGCTGCGCCTCTGCGGCCGCCACAGGTCGGCCGGCTGCAAGATACCCCCACACCCGTATGCCGATGACCATCTTGACAAGCGTTTCGTCGGCCAGCTTTTCAGCCATCGTCTGCGCGACGTCGAGCCAGTCGATCAAGCTCGGGTCATTGACCATGCGCCACTGCATCGCCAATTGAATGCACAGCCAGTAGCACAACTCATACTGTTCACCCTGACTCGATTCTTCAATCAACGAGATGTACTGCCTGTTGACTTCAGGCGCGGCTGTAACCATTTGCCGCGCGCGTAGTTGTGCGGCTTTCAAATTAAGTGCTGCCGGGTCGGTTGAGGGTGTCCCGATTTGTGGCACGAGTGCCACGGCTGCATCAATCGTCGCGGTGGGCTGGATGCCCTGGCTGTCCATAAATTTGATCATGCCGGTAGCCAAATCTGCCAGATTGTTGGGCAATTTGTTGTGCAGGGCATATTCCCAGGCGTGCTGAAAGTTGTCGCGATCGGCTGCGTAGTCGCGGGGTAAGAGCAGGGGAAGGAAATATAAAACGCGCTGCATTTCCCGGGGCACGATTTGAGCAAAATAGCGGCAATGTGCGTATTGCGCGTCTTCACTGACGCCTAGATGCCGGCGCTGCTCAGCCGCATATTGGCGCAGTAGCTCGTGCATCACGTAGCGACCACCGTCTGATCGCCGCTGTAGAAAGGATTTGTTGACCAGCGAGAGCAGAATCCGCAGGTTGGCACCGGCCACGTGTTCGGCGGCGTCGCGGGTAAAACCACCGCGAAAAACGCTCAATTTGGCCAGCACTATTTGCTCGTCTGGTTGTAGATGGTGCCATGAACGGTCGAAAACGGCGTGCATGCTGCGTTGACGATGGGGCAGGTCGGCCAGATCGGATGATAAGAAGGCGAGGCTCTTTTCAATTTCTATGGCAATTTCGGCCGAACCCAACAACTCAAACCACGCCGCCGCCAGAATCAACGCCAATGGCATCCCCTGCACCAGTCGGCAAATCTGGAGTACGTAGACGAGATTGTCGTCGGACAAGGCGTATCCCGGACGCGAACGCCGACCGCTGTCGACAAATAGCGCCACGGCGGACCACGCCAGCGCATCATCGACCGTCAATAAATCGGGAAAGTCGAGTCCTTGCAGCCGGTAGCGGCTCTCGCTGACGAGATTGAGCGGTTGGCGCGATGTCACCAGCAGTGACAGTTCGGGACACGCCTTCAAAATCTGGTCGATGAGCGCGACACCGGCCAGCAACTGCTCGAAATTATCGAGAATGAGCAGCATGTTGCGCTGCGCCAGCGTGTTTAGGAGTTGCGGCAGCAGCGGTTGGGTTTTGTCCGGTGCCTGATAGTGAATCGCGGCCGCAATCACGCCGGTGATCTCGGCCGGGTCCGTGACGGCGGCAAGATCGACAAAGGTAACGCCGTCCTGGAACGCGGGCAGCAAACGCCTCCCGACCTCAATGCCCAGGCGGGTCTTGCCCATGCCGCCGGGCGCGACGATGGTCACCAGCCGCTGCTGCTCTTGTGTAAATAGAGCCTTGATCTCAGCCGATTCCCGTTTTCGGCCGATAAACAGCGTCGTGTCGGCCGGTAAATTGTGTTTCGGTTTGGCGGGCGGTGTGATCGGATTTTCGGCCGAAGCCGCACCAAAGCGACCGGACTTGATATCATCGTAAAGTTCAGCCGTTTCCGGTGCCGGTTCGATGCCGATTTCGTCCCACAGTTGCTCGCGACAACGCTCAAACTGGGCTAGCGCATTGCTGCGATCACCCATCCGGGCGTAAGCGTACATCAATTGACGATGCGCCTGTTCCCGCCACGGTTCGAGTCGCAACTGACGCTGTGCCAGTGTCACCGCTGTGCCGAAATCGCCTGAGGCCAAGCTGTCTTCGGCAAGTTGCAGCAGCGCCTCCAGCGCCAGTTGATGAAGATATTCGCGCTGGTTGCGCAGCCACACCTCGAATTGATCGCTGCTGCACGAGAAGCCCGGCAGCAAATCACCGGCGTAATGGTCTACCGCTTGCCCCAATGCGTTGGCATCGATGGCACACGTAAATTGTTCGACATCCAGTTCATAGTCGGCTACTGCGTTGAACTGCACCGTTTGCCGCGTGACGAGCAGGTACGGTTCCGCGCCGCCGTCCAGCAGTTTGCGCAGGCGGTACAGCGCCTGGCGCAAATTATGTCGCGCTTCCTTTTCTGGCGCTTCAGGCCAGAAGAGCGTGGCCAGCGTTTCGCGTGAAATCGGTTTGTCACGGTTGCACGCCAGATAGACCAGCAATCCCTGATTGTTGGCCGACCGAAAGCGGGTGATCGGCTGCCGGTTGAGCAGCACCTGAAACCCACCGAGAAATGACAAAACGAGCGCTGGCATAGCCGAATTATGGAAAACCACCGCATATTTCGCAACAGTTAGGGGAAAGTGGTGACGTTGTGGTGACGCTCGAACGCTATCCTCTAATCATCGCGCCTAAACAACCGCGTCTCTACAAATCATTTTGGAGGACAAACATGACCAATCAAATAGCCGGCTCGATAGTCGACGGAATTGCCTGGACACAGCAGGCGATGCTGCAGCTTGTGCAAGATATGAGCGACGAGACGCTTGCCAAACAACCGGGTGAAACCGCACCGCCGATGGGCTGGCACATTTTTCATATCGCCCGCTGGGCCGACCGCTTGCAAGCCAGTCTACCCAACCGGCTGCCGGCCGACAGCCACCCGTCAGAATTGCCTGACCAAATCTGGCTGGTTGAAAACGTAGCGCAGGCGTGGGGTGTCGATCCGAATACGCTCGGATGGCTCGAAACGGGCCCCGGTATGAAGGTTGAAGATGCCGTCGTCGTCGCATCGGTTGGTCGCGCAAGGTTGACAGCGTATGCGGAAAAGGTGTTTCAGGCGACCGACGACGCGTTAAAGCAGCTCCACGATGGCGATTTGACGCAAGAACGGAACCGCATCATTCCAGGTTTGGAATTCGATGCGGAGAGTTGGACGCTCACGACGACTGGCCCAAACGTAGGCTCACTCTTTGATGATTTGGATTTCCATTCCGGCCATGCCAGCCGCCATTTGGGGATGGTTGAAGCGCTGAAAGGCGTCATGCTGCCTGTGCGTGGCACGGCGACCGTGTGACGTGACGCACGAGTTGCACATGTCAGCGCGCCAGATCGCAGTTTAATCCTGTTTAATCCGTTTTGGATATGGAACCAGAGTACCGCTTTTTACACAATGTAGCAGTGCTAATGCACACCATATCGATTCAGCGAACCACAGGAGAATGATTATGATTGCGGAACACTCGGTTTGGACAGGAACGACAGCGGATTATCTCGTTAAGCTTGATGGGAATCTACTTGAACGTCTCCAGCCACATACGAATTGGCTTGACGCACGTTACGAGCAGGGTGTAGATCCCTATTCAAAAGCGACGATCGGAGCAATTCTGCCCGAAGCGGAAGCTATGGACAGGAATGGAAAGTCCTACGGCAGAGGAGTCAATCTTGCCAGCCAGGATTACCTGGCTCTTTCGAGTCATCCCCGCATCAAGCAGGCTGCCAGGCAGGCCATTGAGCAATTTGGGGTTCACTCTGCCGGTTCACCGGCACTCATGGGCAATACTATCTTGTCCGTTCAACTGGAGAGAGAATTGGCTTCCTTTGTGAAGATGGAAAGCTGCACCGTGTTTCCCACAGGCTGGGCGGCTGGTTACGGAGCGGTCACTGGACTGGTCAAGCAGAATGACTTCGTAGTTATCGATCAACTCGCTCATGCGTGCCTGGCTGAGGGTGCGCGTAACGCGACCAGAAATGTTCACGTGTTTCCGCACCTGTCGACACAGGCTTTGGAGCGCAAACTGAAAAAGATCCGTCACGGTAATCCAACTGCGGGCATCCTGGTCGTCACGGAGTCGCTCTTTTCAATGGACTCAGACACACCCGACATCGCTGCGCATCAGGCGCTGGCAAACCAATACGGCGCCACCCTGCTCGTCGACGTTGCCCATGATTTGGGTTGCATGGGTCGCACGGGGCGCGGTCATTTAGAAGAGCAAAACATGTTGGGCAAAGTCGATGTCGTGATGGGTAGCTTCTCAAAAACGTTTGCCTCCAATGGAGGCTTTGTAGCAGCCAATCATCCGGCCTTGAAGCTCGCTTTGCGGTACGGAAGTGGGCCGCTGACCTTCTCGAACGCCATCTCTCCGGTTCAGGCGGCCGTTGTGTTGGCGGCGATGGACGTGATCATGTCTGAAGAAGGCGCTGATTTGCGCCGCAAGATGTTGGACAATGCCATTTATCTACGACAAGGATTGACCGAGCGTGAATTTGAGGTGATGGGTGCGCCTTCGGCAATTATACCCGTACTGCTCGGTGGCATGAGAAAGTCGAGGTTGATTGCGCGTCAAACGTTGCGTAATGGCGGACTGATCAATTTGGTTGAGTATCCGGCGGTGTCGAGAAGGAACTCGCGTTTCCGGCTGCAAGTGATGGCGAGTCATACGGCATCCCATCTCGACCGTTTCCTGGCGATTATTCAGCAGGCGCGGGAGGAAAGCGAGTTGCTCCAGGATGTTGCTCCAGTTGTGCCGGCCGGTCGCGCAAAGTCCAATGGCCGTGTTTGATGTTGCCGAGGCTGTCTGTGATCCGGGTTTTCGGCCGATGCCCATCGAACTGTGAACAGACGTGTGTGCCAAATGATATGCGGAGACGCCCCATACTGCGGACGCGCCTGGATATGCTGACCGCTACCAGACAATAATGGCTCAATTAGCCGAATAATACCTATAAATTGGAGAAAATAAATGAACGTAACGAAGGAGAGAAAATACGATCAGCATCAAAATGGCCGCCCCAACTTGTGGCTTGAATTGATTGCTCAAATGGGTGACCAACTGAGCGCATGCGAACAGCAATCTGACGAGACCGATGCGTTTGTCAGCGCCAACTACGCTTTGCTGAGAGAGCATCGCTTCTTTGCGGCGCTGGTGCCGGCAGAGTTTGGTGGTAGTGGTGTAGACTACGGCGACATGAGCGACATCTTGCGCGTCATGGCGCATTACAGTCCATCGACTGCATTGGCGCACTCCATGCACCAGCATCTGGTTGCCGCCAATGTGTTTAAGCACAAGAAAGGCCAGGACGTGCGCGGTTTCCTGCAAAAGGTCGCTGACCAACAACCGGTTTTGATCAGCACGGGAGCGCGCGACTGGCTGGAATCCAACGGCACGATGACGCGTACCGAGGGTGGCTATTTGTTTAGCGCGGTTAAGCAGTTTGGCAGTCAATCGGCCGAAGGCGGCATTGCCGTCACCAGCGCGCCCTATGAAGATGAACAGGGTGATTGGCACGTCTTGCACTTCCCGGTGCCATTGGCCAGCGATGGCGTCTCCTTGATCGAAAACTGGGAAGCCCTGGGCATGCGCGGCACCGGCTCACACGCGATCAAGTTCGAAGACGTCTTTGTACCCGATGCCGCCATTGCCCTCAGCCGGCCGCGCGGAACATATCACGGTGTCTGGAACGTCGTTCTCACTGTGGCGATGCCGCTAATCATGTCGGTCTACGTCGGCATCGCGCAGAAGGCGGCGCAGATCGCGACAGATCACGTCAGGCAATTTCCAGCCCCCAAGCCACACCAGATTTCGGCCGTTGGCGCACTCAACAATGAACTGTCGATTGCCGAAATGGCATTGAACGACATGCTGCGCATCAACAACAATTTCGACTTCACGCCGACTGATGCGTGTGGTCACCTGATTCTGACCCGCAAGAGCATCATTGCCGATGCCGTCATCGAGGTCGTCAATCAGGCGATGGACATTGTGGGTGGCCAGGCATTCTATCGCCGGCACCCGCTGGAGAAACTGCTGCGCGATGTGCAGGGTGCACGCTATCACCCAATTTACAAAGCCGATCAGCATTTGTTCTCAGGCAATTACCTGCTTCGTGCATAATTGGGTTAGACAACTGCACAGACGTAATTCAATTGAGGAAGGAGAGTTGCGATGATCAAGACGGGTTTATTGGTGGCTACGCCGCAATATCGAGACTGGTTTCATACCACGCTTTTGAACGAGGTAGATTTAGGTGATGTCAAGTTGCTCTTTGCGGATAGCCTCAATGAGGTGAAGGAGATATTCGAAGCGGAGTCAATCGACATCGTCTTTTCAGGAGGGGCAGCCGGTTTTCATGTGGAGATTATGGAATACATCTGGTCAGTAAGCCCAACGACTTCAATCCACATCAAAGGGCAGGGCATTGATCCTTATCTATTTGTCGGTGGTATCCTGCAGGCGTTCTCAACTTGAACTGAAAAAGCCTGCAAGGTTTAACGAAGGTGCCTGCAAAGATGAAAACCGGGCTGCTGGTTGGCGTTCGCACCAAAGATTTGGGGCTTTTGGTGCGAACGCTTACATCAGATCAAGTCAGAATCCATGTTGCGATCAGTTTCGAGGAGATGGTGCGTATTTGCGCGCAGGGCGCGCTTGACTTCGTTTTTCTTGGGAGTGACCTCGATCCGGCATGTAAGCTGAAGACGTTCGAGTACATTGTTTCAGTCAGTCCGGCTACGCAGATTCACGTCATGGGGCAGGATGGTGATCCGGTGAGGTTTGTCACGGGCATTCTGAATTGATTGATAGCTTTGCTACTTCTGATCTGACATCTCAATACTCTGTAACAAAAGAAGCCTAGCTTTTTCGTCTGGTGCAGACGCTACTCATAGCAAAAGCTAGGCTTCTGAAAACTTACGTTACAGAGTACTCAACTATCGATCTGCTAAGTTTGTATTAGGTGTAAGAACATCGCTAGAGTCGTTTTGTATCAGTTTGCGCCGCACATTATCAGATCACGCCCTCTTCCTGTTTGCGCTGCTGAATCCAGGCACGGCATCCAGTGACATGACCGCCAGGGCCGCCCAGTTGTGCATCTGTCGTTTTCCCCATTCCGGTCGCAACTGGGAGGAAAGGGCATAGTATACTCGCTAAATTGTCGTGTTGTCTGCAATGTAAAGTGGTTCATCTTCTGCTTTGAGGTGGACAGAGCCGGTGAGCGTGACATTTCGGCCGAAACGCACATCCCCATCCACACGCAAACTGTCACAGTGTACTAGCGACGGCGGACCGAACGGAAACCGCGCTTCCAGCGCATCGATCAATCTGTAATAGTCACTGTCCAGTTCGATCATCGGTGGCGCTGTCCGCTGCGGATTGAGCGCAATGCGATCGTCCGCCGTCAACACGTACGCATCAGAACGCACCGCCAATAAATCATCGGTTGTCTTCACCGGCGCAAAACGGCTGCGCGGCACACGGACCGCTCCGGCACCGGCAAACACGCCGATGGCCGATCCCATTGCCGTTTCAATTTGATAAACTGGAGTCGACCCCGGATCACGCGGATCGATCGTCTTGGCGTTGCGGATCATCGGCAAGCCGAGGACGTTGTTCTTCTCATCGAGCAGCGCTTTCAAAGCCGGCAGCCTGATCCACAGATTATTGGTGTTGAAATATCTGTGACGCGTCACATTCTGAAAGGCCGCCCCATCTTCATCGGGACATTGTGCCGACTCGCGCAATATCAAGCGGCCGTCAGCGCGTTGAGCCAGATGACCGCCTTTCTTGTCCGATTCCGTCCGGTCAGCGGCTTCCATCATGAAGGGCAGTTGATTGGCTACAAAATACCCCAAAATCGCCGTTTCCATCACCGCACCAAGATTGTCCGAGTTGGATACAAACGCATAGCGATAGTCGGCAGCGAGCAGCGTATCGAGCATCCCGCTCGTAACGAGTGCGATGTAGATGTCACCGTGACCCGGCGGATTCCATGCCAATTCATCGTCATCGGGATAGCTGGCAGGCGACAGATCGGAACGGACAATTTTGGGTACCTTATGCTGCAAGAAATCGAGCGGTATTGTGCTCTGTAGCGCATCGTAACGCATCAGTGCCGCCAATGAGTCGTCGCGTGTATTGAAACTGTTCATCAACACCAGTGGATTGCCACTGCGAATTGCTTGCCGCGCGATGATGTCGAGAAAGGTCAATTCGTTGCGTACGGTGAGCAGCGATTTTGCTTTGGTCAGGCCCATGCTTGTGCCGAGACCGCCATTGAGCTTGAAAATGACGGTGTGAGGGAGCGCAGCTTCGCCGGCTGCGATCAAATCCGCATCGTCAGCGAATAGTTCGGCGTCAGGTAATGCACTGACCGGTACGATAGTGCTTTCAGGAATCAGACCGGTCTCACCGGAAGCGAGTTGTTCATAATAATGACGAAAATTATCTATGACGATAGCGGGTAGGCCTGCGGCTTGCATGCGGATTGCAAACAGCGTAAAGGGGTTTTTTGGAGTGGGCATAAAAAGCTTGTGTTTGTTGCGATTGATTGTCGTCGGTTAAAGAACTTCAAAAGAGCGCGCAATATTGAGAATCAGTAATAACAGCACCCAATTGCGCATCACCTTGGCTGTAATGACATAGGTCAGAAAGATGCTTCTGTTGATGCCAAAGATGCCTGCGGTAGCTGACAGAGCCGTCGCTAGTGCGGGAATGAAGGCCAGTAACAAAGTGCGCGATCCCCAGCGCTGAAACCATCTGTTGACGCGATCCCATAGGGGGGATGTTTGCAGATGTGGATACCGTTTGAAGACGGCAGCTGAGCCTTCTCGGCCGAGATAATAGGCGACGAGATTAGGCAATGTTCCCAATAGACTGACGGCAACAATGAAAAGCCAGTAGTGCAAATTGAGCAGCGCATTCATTTAGGTGAATGCGATTGTAGCATGAGAGGAGGTTTTTGCCCGAAAGGCGAAAGGCGAGAGGCGGAAGGCGGAAGGCGGAAAGATTCATCCTTCAGCCTTCCATCCTTCGCAATGGACTAATTGTGGGCGATGGGGAACTGGATTTCGACGATGTATTCTTCTGGTGAAACACCAGACTCGGGGCCTTGCAGGTAGATTTCGCGGTTGTAGCCGACCACGCGGTAGTCGTTGGCCTGTATCCATTGCATCAGTGCCTGATACGCCGGCGAAAAATCGTCCCACGGACCACGCCGCACGACTGAGGCGGCTGTGATGGCGGGCAGTTCCTCGATCACAACGCGCTCACTGTCTAGCGAACCGCCGGCAACCGGCACAGCCGCCGCGACATCGACATCGCTTTCCTTGTAATCGTCGTCGTAGTAGATGCCCATTGAGGGGCCGGTGGGCGCGATACCGTTTCGGCCGATTGTCTCGAACAATTCCTGGTACAGTGGGCCTACTTCCTTGTAGCTGGGCATGATGTCGCGCATTGTGGCGACAGTCAGCGGTTCAACTTGTTTGATTACGACTTCATATTCTGGCATTTTGTCCTCCAGTTCTATTTGTTTCAGCCGGGATTCGATGCGTCGCAGCCGGGCGTTTTCGGCCGAAATTGACTGTTCCACTTCCGCTTGTTGCAGCATCAACATGCCGCGTATCTGTTCAGATGACACGGTTTCATCGACTATCGGCCGAATTTGATCCAGCGTGAATCCCAATTCCTTCAATGCAAGAATGCGATTGAGACGGGGCAGTTGGGCAGCCGAATAGTAGCGATAACCCGTGAATGTATCGATGTGTGCGGGCGTGAGCAGACCGATTTCATGGTAATAGCGCAAGGTCTTGACAGGAATCTGACTGAGTTTTGAAAATTCTCCGATCTTGAACATGGTTCCGGTTCCAAACGTTTGGTGTGGTTACCTGTCAATAGGATACACCCTCCAGCGACTGGAGAGTCAAGAGGCAGTTTTTGCAGCGAGGCACGCGCTCTCCATCATTCTCAAGTATACTCGCTGCTGCCAAGAGATGAGCGACAGGAGTACACCTATGTCAGCAGCCACTATTTATTTGAAGCCGACCCAGTTTGGAGAACGCGCCGACACGCTCGTTTCGGCCGAATCTTTGACTGCGACCACTTCGCGCACTGATACGGGGGTTTGCCTGCTGCAACTGCGCAATGCACACGGATCTATTGTCGTTTTGCCGTTCCAGGGACAACAAATCTGGTCGGCCGAATTTGGGCGCGAACTGACGATGCGTTCGCAATTCAGCGAACCACAGCCGACGCGCGATTTTCTCGCCAACTTCGGCGGTTTTCTGCAGCATTGTGGCTTGAGCGGTGTCGGTGGCCCGGGGCTGGGCGATGTGCATCCAATTCACGGCGAATTGCACAACGCTCCTTATCAAGCGGCTTACCTCGTCGTCGGCAGCGATCAACGCGGCGATTATCTGGGCATTGGTGGGCGCTATGAACATATCATCGCGTTTGGCGCTCATTACACAGTGGAGCCGTTGGTAAAATTGTACGCTGCAGAAACGATGATCAATGTGTCGCTGACGATCACTAATCTGAGTAGAGCGCCTTTAGACTATGGTTATTTGGCGCATGTCAATTTTCGGCCGAAAAACCATGCTCGCCTCGTCTATTCAGTCCCACGCGACCCGATGCATGTGCGCGTGCGCACGACGATTCCGGCGCATATCACGCCATCACCGGCATACAGCGCCTTTCTTGGCCAACTGGCAGCCGATCCGTTTTTACATGAGCACATCACGCCTGATCTGGCAGCCGATCCGGAATTGGTGCTTTTCCTCGATTACGTTGCCGATGATACGGGCTGGGCGCACACGCTTCAGGTGCATCCCGACGGTTCGGCCGATTACATTCGCCACCGACCTGCACAGTTGCCCTGTGCCACGCGCTGGATCAGCCGCACGCCGGATCAAGATGCCATTGCGTTGGCTGAGGTTGGCACGTGCGAGCCAGAGGGATTTTCGGCCGAAAAAGCCAAAGGCAACATCCGCACGCTGGCTCCCGGTGCACAATTTGCGGCGAGTTTCGATGTGGGAAAGGTCGCTGCCGCCCACACGCCGGCGTTGATCGCCCATGTGCAGCGCTGTTGCGCACGTGCATAGCAGACGCCGACCAGTTTGTCCTGTTACACGGCAGCGAGGAAACTCAGCACCCGCTGTGTCAGGAGAGCGGTGGCGCTGGCGTCATATGAAGGCAGCGAACTGTCGGCAAAGTAGTGCTGGTCGCCCGGATAGAGGAACAGTTCTGCTTCCTCAGTTTCTGCGACGAGTTCCCGCGCAGCGTCTATATCGCCGTCACCGACAAAGATCGGATCGGCGTCCATGCCATGCACCTGCACCGGCACCCTCTCGGGCCAGGCTGCAGCAAATGCTGAAACCGGCACGCAGGAGTAAAAAAGCAGCGCCCCGCGTGCGCCGGCCCGGGTTTGGGCCAACTTCTGCGCCGGAAGTACGCCGAGAGAAAATCCGGCATAGATCAGATCGGCAGGCAGTCCACGCACTGCACGCTCTCCGCGCACAATCACTTCCTCAAATCCCATCTCCTCGACGAATGCCATCCCTTGCTCCAGATCATCGAATGTATGCCCATCAAAAAGATCGGGCGTGTGGACAGTGTGTCCGGCCTGACGCAGCGTGTCAGCAAACGCAGTGACGCCCGGAGTCAGTCCCAATGCGTGGTGGAATAATACGACTTCTGCCATGTTTACCTTTTCTTATCCTTTCTTTGTTTACTGTTTACAACGTGTGCCGTTTGATAATGCCGCAATGCACGCATTACGTAGGTCGCAGCGGCCCTTTCGCCGGCGGAATCAGTACGCCGACTGCCCATTCGTACCCATCCGGATCGCGCACCAGCGTTTCACGCCAGCCGTGCCCTTTGTCTTTGGTGCCGGAAACAACGGTTGCGCCATATGCACGTGCGCGTCGCTCTGTTTCGTCCGGGTCGATGCCCAACAGGCGCAGTTGCAAGCCCAGGCCGCGTTGTTGGCCGGCCACCAGATCGGCGTGCCAGGGATGTTCGTCGTGGGTGTGGTCGGCATGCAGCATCACTTCGGCCGAACCGACTCGCGCCGCGCCGAAGTCGATATCGTAGTAATGCACTTCAGCAGCAAAGACGGCCTGATAAAAGGCAACGGAACGCGCTACATCCGTAACCATCAGGTTTAGTGATAATGGCGGCAGTAACGCTCCGTAGCGGAAACCGGGCATCCATGGATCGCCCTGGCGTAATTTTTGTCCCATCGATACTCTCCTTTACGATCTTGATTTCCCGATTGTATCGGTTAGACGCTCCCACTGACATGTCAGCAGTAGACGTTGCTCGCAGGACGCGGTAATATTATGACTGTTTGGCGTCGAATAAGCTACACGACCAGACACACGTTTTTTGGGAAACAGAGATGAAGCGAATTGCGGTTTTAACCAGTGGCGGTGATGCACAAGGCATGAATGCGGCTGTACGTGCCGTCGTGCGCACGGCGCTCGATCATGGCCTGGATGTATTTGCGATTTACGAAGGGTATCAGGGAATGGTGGATGGCGGCGATGCCATTCGGCCGATTCGCTGGAATGATGTCGGCGGCATTTTGCACAAAGGCGGTACGATCATCGGTTCAGCCCGTTCGGCCGAATTTCGCGAACGCAGTGGTCGCCTCAAAGCTGTGCGCAATTTACTCCTGCACAAAATTGAAGGGATCGTCGTCATCGGCGGCGACGGCAGTTTGACCGGTGCCAACATTCTGTACGAAGAGTGGCCCGAACTGGTCGCCGAACTCGTCGCCGACGGGCGCATTGGCGCAACGACCGCCGCACAGTTCCCGTCATTGGCTGTTGCCGGCATTATCGGTTCTATCGACAACGATATGTTTGGCTCAGACGTCACAACTGGCGCTGACACGGCACTGCACCGCATTGTCGAGGCAACTGACGCCATTACCAGCACGGCAGCCAGTCACCAGCGCAGTTTTGTCGTTGAAGTAATGGGCCGCCATTGCGGTTATCTGGCTTTGATGGGCGCTCTGGCCGCCGGCGCTGATTGGGTGTTGATTCCTGAAAGCCCACCCGATGTGGACGATTGGGCAGAGACCATGTGCCGCTTGTTGCGCAAGGGACGCGAAACCGGGCGGCGCGATACGCTGGTTGTCATTGCGGAGGGGGCACAAGATCGCCACGGCAACCCAATTACCAGTGAACAGATCAAACGCATCCTGGAAGAGCGGTTGGGTGAAGATACGCGCATCACCGTGTTGGGGCACGTGCAGCGCGGCGGTGCGCCAAGTGCATTTGACCGCAATTTGAGCACGCTGCTCGGTTCAGCGGCTGTGGTGGAGTTGATTTCGGCCGAAACGGGAACCCCACCTTTTGTCATGGGCATGCGCGGCAACAAATTGACCCGCACGCCACTCGCCGAAGCGTTGCGTGTCACAAATGCCGTCACCACTGCCATCGTCGCCCAGAACTACGACGAAGCGCTCCGCCTGCGCGGCAAGAGTTTTCAGGAATCATTCCGCACCGTGCGCACATTGGTGCGCGCCCTGCCCCACCCACCGACACCGGGACAACGGCGCATGCGCATTGCTGTTCTCAATGCCGGTGGCCCCGCTCCCGGCATGAATACGGCTGTGCGTGCAGCCGTGCGGCTTGCCGTTGACAAAGGTCACATCGTGCTGGGTATCCGCAACGGCTTCCACGGCTTAATCGAGGATGACATCAGCGAAATGGATTGGATGAGCGTCAGCGGCTGGGCAACGCGTGGCGGTTCTGAGTTGGGGACAAATCGCTATTTGCCTCACGGCTCTGATTATTATGCCATGGCCCGCAATCTGGAAAAATACGCCATCGACGGTATCCTGATGATCGGTGGCTGGACAGGGTATCGGGGCGGATTAGAGTTACACCGCCAGCGACACACTTTTCCGGCGTTTGACATCCCCATCGTCTGCTTGCCGGTCAGTATCAACAACAATTTGCCCGGCGCTGAACTCAGTGTGGGTGCGGATACGGCGCTCAACAGCATTGTCAGCGCCGTGGACAAGATCAAGCGGTCGGCTGTGGCCTCGCGCCGGGCGTTTGTCGTCGAAGTGATGGGCAATTATTGCGGCTATCTGGCGTTGATGAGCGCCCTGGCGACGGGCGCGGAACGCGTGTATTTGCATGAAGAAGGCGTGACGCTGGCCGATTTGGAAGCGGATGTGCGCCAATTGGTCGATGGCTTTAGCAAAGGCAAGCGGTTGGGTTTGATGATCCGCAACGAGTATGCCAATCCCGTCTATACGACAGGTTTCATGCGTGCCCTGTTTGAAGAAGAGGGCGGCGATTTATTTGATGTCCGCGAATCGATTTTGGGCCATTTGCAGCAAGGTGGCGATCCCAGCCCATTTGATCGTATTTTGGCGACGCGCCTGGCGTCGCAGTGTGTTGACTATCTGGAAAAACAGATCGGGCAGCCGGAGCCGCGCAGCGCATGTGTCGGTCAGGTTCAGGGCGAGCTTCTTTTTACTGAAATGGAGGATATTGCGCGTCTGATGGATATGGACGTACATCGGCCGAAACGTCAGTGGTGGCTGGATATTCGGCCGATAGCTCGCGTGCTGGCCAAACCGGCCCCACAAACACAATCAACTAATAACAGTGAGTGAAGGAGATAAACCAGATGAAAATTGGTATTCTTACCGGCGGCGGTGACGTTCCCGGACTTAATCCGTGCATCAAACAGGTTGTCAATCAGGCTGTCGACCGCGGCCACGAAGTCGTCGGGTTCAAACGTGGTTGGGGAGGGCTGCTGGAATTCAACCGCGATGATCCCGATTCACTGCTACAGCATGTTTTGCCGTTGGACAAAATGATCGTGCGCAAAGTGGATCGCACCGGTGGCACATTTTTACACACGAGCCGGACCAATCCAAGCAAAGTCAAACCGTCCGCTGTACCCGATTTCCTGCGCGATCCCGAACATCCTGAAGCAGAGGCCAAGGACAAAAGCATCCGTGACTTCACGCCGCATGTGCTCAAGAATCTGGAGTACCTCGGCATTGATACGCTGATTCCCATCGGTGGTGACGATACATTGAGTTATGGCGAGCGGCTGCACAGCGAAGGGTTCCCGGTGGTGGCGATTCCAAAGACGATGGACAATGACGTTTACGGCACGGATTACTGCATCGGTTTCAGCACCGCCGTCACGCGCAGTGTCCAGTTTCTGCACCAGTTGCGGACGAGTACGGGGTCGCATGAACGCATTGCCGTCGTTGAGCTTTTCGGCCGAAATTCCGGCGAAACCAGCTTGATCAGCTCCTATCTCGCCGGCGTCGACCGCGCCCTGATCTCCGAAGTGCCGTTCGATCCCGAAAAGCTCGCAGAACTGGTCATGATCGACAAGAAAACCAATCCCAGCAACTATGTGTTGGTTACGATTAGTGAGGGCGCCCACATGAAGGGCGGCAAAATTGTCGAATACGGCGAAGCTGACGCCTATGGCCACCGGAAATTGGGCGGCATTGGTGAAATCACCGGTGAAGCGCTGAAGAAGATCACTGGTCAGGGCATTATCAACCAGCGCCTCGGTTATTTGATGCGTTCCGGCGCACCCGACGCCCTTGACTTGATGGTGGCGTTCAACTACGCGTCGTTGGCAGTCGAATTGGTGTCGATGGGCGTGAGCGGGCGCATGGTGGCACTGCGCGACGGCACGTATACGCATATTCCGATGAGCCATGTCACCAGCGGCCTCAAGCGCGTCGATGTCGATGAGTTGTACGATGTGAAACAGTATCGCCCACGCGTGCGCCACGTCCTCGGCAAGCCGATGTTCCTCTATTGATCGAAAGCTTTACCAAAAAAGCCGGGTTTCTGTCAGGAACCCGGTTTTTAGAATACACTCGTGTTTAGAGGGAGATCGGCCCCAACAAATTGAAGGGAAAGATGCCAGAACCGGAAAAGCCGGCTCCAAATCGCGCGCGCCCTGGAGTTGTTGGCACAGGCCCTGCACGACGATCCGACGCAGAAGGCATGGGCGGCGCTCGATCCTGATTTCGCGTTCATCCGCGATGATCCACGCTTTCAGGCCCTCATCACTTGATTCGCAGAAATTTCCCTTCTCGCAGCAGTATTCGCCATTGCGCAGCAGCAACTGATATTCTCCTGCTGATAAAAAGTGTTACCCCCGAGCCAATCAGTATTGAGGCGCATGAACGATGAACTATTCGGTTCACGTAGAGCGGTTTTCGGCCGATTTTAACAGCGTGTCAGCATCGGCCGAACGGCTACGGCTCAAGTTAAGGTGAAGGGGCTCTCTGGTACTTGCGATCCTTCAGTTATCATAATCTCGTTGAGATTGCGGAGTTTCTCTTTCTCCGCATCTGTCAAGTCGTAGCCGGCAAATGCGGCCTTCGGATTGGTGAGCAACAGCTTGCGGAAAGCTTCGTCATTGCGTGCTCTAGTGACAACCTCTAAAACAGCGGTTTCTGACATGGCAACACGACTCCTGTCTATATGTCTGGTCGTACCAGACAATTGTAATCAAGGCGTCGGGCTGCTATGTATCGTGAAGCACGCCTGATTCAGTATAATGTTTCAGGTGCGTCGTGCGGTAGTGTCGAATGTCACTTTTGTAGAAATTTCGGCCGATATTGGCACGATCGCGAAGCCAGCACAGATTTTCAAACAGTATCTTTAGTCATATATGGCAACAGAGCTTTTCTGTACAGACAAACCTCAGCACCTAAACAGTAGTTTTCGAACATTCTCGCCGCATTTTGAGTGACGCTTTGGACAAAAGTGGCACTTCATTACTAAATACGGCTACATTCTATTCATCAGAGGTTGAAATCACCTCATCCTTGCATGTGGTTTTTTGTTAATGCCATCTCTATGTAATGCTATAATACCTCCGTGACCGAGACATTACTGCAAACGAAATTGCATATACCTGTCACGCGTCGCAGTCTTGTGCCCCGAACCCGCTTGTTGGTCAAGCTGAATGCGGGACTCGATGGCCGTCTCACGCTGGTAGCTGCCCCAGCCGGATTTGGCAAGACTACGTTGGTTGTGGATTGGCGTCGCCAATTGCCAGAAGCGCGGCAGTTGACCTGGTTCTCACTCGATGAAAACGACAATGAGTTGAGTCGCTTCTTCGTCTACGTCATCACTGCGCTGCAGAAGATTGATGACCGTATAGGCCAGGCTGCATTGGACATGTTACACTCTCCGCAAGCCAACAACATTCAGGTTGTTTTAACCGATCTGGTCAATACCCTAGCTCAATCCACACAGGCTGTCATTCTAGCATTGGATGATTATCACCTTATCACCAACCCTGCTATTCATGACGGTATCAACTTTCTCCTCGAAAATGCGCCTGCCCATTTTCATTTGCTGCTCATCAGCCGTGCCGATCCACCCTTTTCGTTAGTCCGCCTGCGAGCGCGTCACCAAATAACCGAAATACGACAGAATGATTTACGCTTTTCTCCCACCGAGGCATCGGCATTCCTAAACCAGCTAATGGCTCTGGATTTGCCGGAGACGGCCGTTACTGCGTTGGAAAAACGCACCGAAGGTTGGGTGGCCGGACTGCAAATGGCAGCCCTTGCCCTGCAAGGGTCGTTATCCCTGCATGGGCGGTCGGATGTGGATGCCTTTATTCGCGGCTTTACCGCCTCTCATCGCTATATTTTTGATTACCTGGCCGAGGAGGTGTTGGCCCAGCGACCAACGGGCACAAGAGCGTTTTTGTTGCAAACAGCCGTTCTGGATCGATTTTGTGCCTCTTTGTGTGACGCCGTTCTGGGCATAGCCGAAACGGCTGACTCATCTTCACAACAAATTCTGGATCAACTGGAAAGCGCCAACCTCTTTCTCATTCCACTGGATGACGAGCGACGTTGGTATCGTTACCATCATCTCTTTGCCGACCTGCTACAGCAGCAAATGCGACGGGAAAAACCAGGGCTGGAAAATTTGATTCATCAACGTGCCAGTCGCTGGTTTGAGCAAGCCGACTACCCTGAGGAAGCCGTGCAGCACGCTTTGAGTGCAGCAGACAGCGAACGCGCCGCAAGCCTGGTAACACGATACAGTGAAGATTGGCTGAAACTTGGAGAAATTGGCAAGATTCTATTGTGGACTGGGCGGCTACCAGTAGAACGGTGGCAGCAAAATCTGCAGCTCACCCTGAATTACGCCTGGGCCCTGCTCCTAAACGGCCGTGCTCAAGACGTGAAGGCCATTCTGGCCAATCTGCCAACATCGTTCACCGAGACATCACTCGATATGCTCGTTTTAAGAGGTACTTTGGCTATTGAACTGGGACAAATTGCACAGGCTGACTACCTGCTGGAGCAGGCTGAAGCGCAGCTAAAGAAGCTTGAACCAAATGCAGCAAATCAAGCTTCACTCGGCCTGGCTGTCAACGGCCTGGCGTATAGTTGCCATATTCAGTGTAAAGACTTGAGGGCCGAGCAAAATTATCAGGTAGGAATTACCCTTAATCGAGATAGTGGTAGCTTATTTGCCACTATCAAAGCCACACTGGGCTTGGGTTTCTTGTTGGTTGGGCAAGCGCGGTTGCACGAAGCTCAGATTGTTTTCCTCGATGGCCTGCAGACCGAACAGCAGTTAGCCCGTATTTTAGGCAAACCCGATCAGAAGCTTGTGTCGGCCGCACCGCTGCATATCAGGCTGGGCCAAATCTACTATCAATGGAACCGCCTGGCCAAGGCTGAAGCCCAATTAGTAGATGCAGGCAAGCTGATAGCGATCAGTGACCTGGCTGATCGCTGCTTAGGGCTTGTGGCGTTAGCTGAACTGCGTTTGGCTCAGAACCAGGCTGAGACCATTCTACCTGTTTTGGCGCAGTTACAGGAAATGGAGCGCATGGCGAATCCCCCTTATATACGCCGCCAGTTAGCCATCGCCCTGGCGACGGTCAGTTGCACATTGTTTAGTCGGGGACCCACCCCTGAATTGCGGGCAATTATCGAGCAGTCATATTCAACGTTAACGACTGTTGCCCTCGATCCCGTTACACAAGCACGGGCATTGATCACGTTAGGCCGGCCGCACGAAGCTGTTCCTCTGTTGGAGAAGCTGGCGGCACAAACCGAGATGACTGGACGTTACGGTGATTGGTTGCCTGCGGCTATTTTGTTAAGTGTGACTTATCGGGTTATCGGAGAAAAAGCCCTTGCTCTCTCCTGGCTTAAACGAGCAGTACAATCGGCCGAATCATCTGGCTATATTCGTCTCTTTCTAGACGAAGGCGAACCGATGCAGCGCTTGTTGGCAGAATTAGCCCAGCTAGAAAAAGCCCCAAACTATACGGCTGCACTCCTTGCACACTTTCCCCCACCCCCACCTTCTGCAAACGACCTCCTTAGTCCGCGCGAACAAGAGGTTCTGCAACTTGTTGCTGGCGGACTCACCAACCAGCAGATTGCCGACAAATTAGTAATTGCCCCCAGCACTGCCAAGCGCCACGTCATGAACATCTACAACAAGCTAAACATCAACAACCGTGCCGAAGCCACCGCCCGCGCCTATGAATTGGGCCTCGTAAACCTCGAATAGCAAGCCCCGTTTTACCCCTACACACCGTTTTTACACCCCTTGATACACATTTCAGACGATGTGAGCACGCCTCAGCTCCTGTTATCCTGTCAATAACAAATCAATCTTGCTCACAACGAGGTGCATGGTGACAGAACGGTACAGGATTGAGGTACAAAGTCATATTGACAGCGACTGGTCAACCTGGCTGAACAACCTTCAGCGAGTCTACACAGAGTCTGGGAACACAATCCTCGTCGGTGACGTGGCTGATCAGGCAGCCCTACACGGCCTGTTGGCACGCATCCGGGATCTGGGACTCCCGATTCTGCTCGTCGCTCGCCTGCGCCCCGCCGCAGGCAAACAAACACATAAGGAGTTTGAATCATTATGAAGAAATGGATTGCTCGTATCGCACTCTTATTTGGGATTGGCCTTGTTGTTTTGGTGGCAGCAAACTGGTCACTCGTTAATCAGATCGCCTCCTTTAGCCCCATTTTCATGCCTCGGAGTGGCCCAAAACCTGAAAACGAAGCCGAGGCACGATTGCAGGATATTGAATATCTGGCAAAGGTATTAGATTACGACCGCAGCTTTGATGAAGCCGCCAGAATCGAATTTGAAAAACTTATTGCCAGCAGCAAGCAAAATGCAGGCACCATGAGCCTGGTCGACCTGTATCTGCTCGGCGCAAAAGCCACTGCCCTCGCCGATAATGGGCATACAGGCATGAGTGGTTGGCCGGTACGAACTCAATTCAATTCCGTGGGTGTGCGTTATTTTCAGTTCCAGGATGGCTTGTTTGTGGTGCGCGCTTTAGCCGAGCATGAGCAGCTGCTCGGTGGACGCGTGATCGAAATAGACGGGCAGCCCATTGACGCTGTCTTAACCGCACTGCACACCTACACTGGCGGCACAGAAGCGTGGCGACAATTACATGCCGTCAAGTTGCTGGAATCCGCCGAAATCATGCATGCTGCTGGTCTGGCGGCGTCACCCTCTGGCTACACGCTAACCGTGGCCGATCAAGCCGGCACCCGCATTGAGGTTCCGTTGACTGCCCAATTGCCGCCAGCAGACAGTCCTGCTCCTGAGACGAAGGCGTGGAACACATTAGATGCGGCGACCTGGCCTGCTGAAGGAGATGCGTGGGTGCACGGCCTGCAGTCTGTAACTGAGGAAGAGGTGCCCCTCTACTTACAGAATATCGGGCAACGGTACATGTGGACCCCTGTACAGGATGGCGGCGGATATGTGCGCTTGCAAAGTATTCAAAACACTGAAGCGCAATCTATCCCTGCTTTTTTTGAAGAAACTATCAAGCCTTTGCCAGACGGTTCCTTACGCTACTTAGTGGTAGACCTGCGTGCAAATGGCGGGGGCGATTTTACACTGTTCGTGGAAACAGCTAAATGGTTGCCGGACAAAGTGGTTGATGGCGGTCATTTGTATGTTGTTGTGGGGCCTCAAACGTTCTCGGCGGCTATCAGCAGTACGGCACTGCTGAAATATTATGGCGGCGAGAAGACAATCATCATTGGCACACCAATGGGAGACCGCGCACAATATTGGTCTGAATGGGGTGTGGACTTTCGTCTTCCCAATTCAGATTTTCAAGTTGTTTACACAACAGGTTATCACGACTGGGCCAATGGTTGCTCAGAACATCCTTATTGCTTTACACCGGTAGTGAAGCATGGTGTTGCGGCCGGCAGTTTGGCTCCCAACCACATAATCGAACCGACTTATGCTGACTACGCCGCCGGCCGGGATGTGGTTATGGAGTGGGTTTTTCAACAGGAACTGCCGTAATAAATTGGATTGAAACGCTTGAGCCACTGCCGCACGTATTGTGGTGGCTCTACTGACGCAATTTGCTCAACACCTTCTTTGAGACGCTCTGTGCTAAACTCCATGGGAGACTCCTTGTGATTTCGTTTGGACTTGATACCTGTAACAAAATCACAAGAGGCTCTTCTTGCCCACCTTTTCCCTAACGGGTTTTTACTACGCCCTTGCTCAAAATTCGGTTCCATTGGCTGCCATTTTCACATATAATGGGTGGATGGCAGAGACACTCCTGCGCACAAAGCTGTTCGCTCCGCCGGTTCGGCCGAATCGCGTTGCACGTCCCCACCTCATCCAAAACCTCAATCAAAGCCTCGCATCGGGTCACAAGTTAGCCCTCGTCTGCGCCCCGGCTGGCTTTGGCAAGACGACACTGGTTCGAGCGTGGGCAGAACAATGTCCCCATGCCCTGGCGTGGCTTTCGCTCGATGCTGATGACAATGACTTGATGCGGTTCCTGACCTATCTGGTCGCCGCTGTGCAGACAGTTTCACCTGAGACTGGGCGTGGCGCCCTAGCGGCCTTGCAATCGACCGAAAATGTGGCGAGCGATACCATTTTGACGTTGCTGCTCAACGACATGGTCGACCAGCAGACAACGTTCTGCCTTGTGCTGGATGACTATCATGTGATTGAAACACCTGCCATCGACGAAGCTATTGACTTTCTCTTAGAACACCAGCCACCGCAAATGCACCTGGCGATTGCGACGCGACATGATCCAACACTACCTCTGGCACGCCTACGCGTGCGTGGCGAGTTGACTGACCTGCGCGCGGCAGACCTGCGTTTTTCGAACGTTGAGGCGGCTGAATTTCTCAATCAGGTCATGGGATTGGATTTATCGGCCGAAAATATCGCTGCCCTCGAAGCCCGCACCGAAGGGTGGATTGCCGGACTGCAATTGGCGGCCATATCGCTGCAACGCAGAGAGAAAGCCGACGATTTCATCACATCGTTTACCGGAAGCAATCGCTTCGTGTTGGATTATCTTGTCGAAGAAGTCCTCGACCAACAGACGCCAGAAAATCACGAGTTTCTGCTGCAAACATCAATCCTGGAACGGTTCAATGGCTCCTTGTGCGATGCAGTGAGGTCGGAACAGTCTGGGAGTGAAAACGCACGATTCATCAATGGACAGCAGATTCTAGAACAGTTTGACCACGACAATCTGTTCATCGTGCCGCTTGATGAAGAACGGCGTTGGTATCGATACCATCACCTCTTTGCCGATCTGTTGCGCCGACGGTTGCGTCAAAGCCGCCGCGAGGTGATTCCCGTCTTGCATGGCCGAGCCAGCGACTGGTTTACCGCAAATGGCTACGTCAACGAGGCGATCGAACACGCGCTGCGGGCGGATGCACTCGAGTGGGCGGCTGATCTACTCGTACAATCGGCCGATTCCCTGTGGCAGCGCGGCGAACACGGCCACTTACGCCGTTGGATGAACGCGCTGCCGCCTGAGATGGTGTTTGCCAGACCGCACATTGGTCTGTTTCACGCCTGGTATTTGTTTGCTTCAGGCCAGCAGGATTCGGCCGAAGCAGCATTGCAAGCCGTTGAATCCGCGCTTGTCGGAGCAGACGATCCCGACGCCGAACCATCCAATTCACACACGCAACAAATGCTGCTGGGTCGAGTTGCTACCGTGCGTGCGTTCATGGCGTCCTTTCGCGGTGATGTACCTGCCATTATCCGGCACGCCACCGATGCACTGGCACTACTGCCGGAAGATGACCTGACGTGGCGCAGCAGCGCGGCGATCACCCTGGGCGACGCCCACGGCTTCATCGGGGATATGCAGGCGGCCTACGACGCCCGACTGGCCGCCGCCAAAGCGTGTGCGGCGGCTGACGACACCTATTTCATTTTGATTGCTAACCTGAAACTGGCAATAACGCTGCGGGCGCAGGGCCGCTTGGAAGAGACCATCGAGATATGCAGACGGCAATTGCGGTTCACGCAATCGCGCGGGTTGAGCCGGATGCCGGCGGCGGGTTGGTGCCTGGCGATTTGGGCCGAAGTATTGGCCGAGCGCAACGAACTGGAACGCGCCCTGGAACAGGTGGAACACGCCATCGAGTTGACCGAGCGTGGATTAGACCTGGCTATGATCGGCTGGAGCCGGCTGTGTCAGGTGCGCGTCCTCTACTCCGCCGGACGTCTGACCGACGCAGCCGCCACGATCCGCAAGACCATCCACCAAGCGCTGACAACAGACATGCCCCCCTGGATTGTCGGCGCGATGGAGATGTGGCAAGCGCGGCTGTGGCTCGATGAGGGGAAGGTAGATGAGGCTGCGGCGTGGGCGGCGGAATTGAGCCTGCACCCGGGCGACAGCAACAATCCGCCCCCACAATTGACCTTTTTCCGGCTGCGGGATCACATCATGCTGGCGCGTATTCTATTGGCGCAGAGAGACACGTCGAGCGCTTCAACCTTGTTGGAGTGGCTGTGGCAGGAGGCGAAATCATCCGGCCGAATTGCCAGCAGCGTCGAAATCGCGTTGCTCCAGTCGCTGACTCACCACGCAGCGGGCGGGCGCGAGCAGGCGTTGGCGGCGTTGGAGCGTGCTTTGACGGTTGCAGAGCCGTGCGGTTTTGTCTGCATGTTTGTCGACGAGGGGTCGCTGGTGGCAGATCTGCTGCGACTGGCGCAGTCGCGCGGTATCACGTCGGCTTATTCGAGCCGGCTTCTGGCGGCGTTTTCGGGCGCTGAACAAGGCGCACTACCTTCGACCACACCGCAGACGGGCAACGATCGGCCGAAGCCGGACCTGATCGAGCCTCTGAGTGAGCGCGAGCTGGAGGTGCTTCAGCTAATTGCTGTTGGGCTGACCAACCGCGAGATCGGGGAGCGACTCTACCTCACACTCAATACAGTCAAGGTTCACACCCGCAACATCTACGGCAAGCTGGGTGTCCACAGCCGCACTCAGGCAGTAGCGGTCGCCAACGAATTGGGCTTGCTGCCTGCCGTCTGACCATTCGGCATTATCCCTGTCCTATTGAAATCGAATAACACCTTCGGGGTATGACAGTAACACCACCGATCAATTACGCTGTAGTCAGACAAGTAAAATCATCACCTGGTGAGGAGGAGACCCCGGCCATGACAAACCAACTGAACTCACGTGAAGTTTGGGACGCCGTTACCAAAGAGCGGTTTGCCGTACTCGGCATGGTGACGGCTCGCAACGAGTGCCGCACCGTCGGTATTATCTACGCGGCACACGACCACAAGATCTACATTGGCACCAACCGAGACGCATGGAAGACCCGACACGTCCAGGCGAATCCGCACGTCTCGATCACGATTCCGATTGTCAAGCGGATACCGTTTGTGCCCTGGGTCAAGATTCCAGCGGCGACGATTACATTTTCCGGCCTGGCGAAAGTGTATGAGAAGGACGAATTGCCGCCGGTGGTCAGCAAAAAGGTCTTCAACTACGTCGATCACAACGATCGCCTGATGGCCACGACCTGCCTGATCGAAGTCACACCCGAGAAGGATTTTCTGACTTATGGCATCGGGATTCCAATGATACAGATGCGCGACCATGAAAAGGCGCGTGCACGTGTGCCGGTTCAACCGGCATGATGAAACGTACAGTGCTGAAGTCGCCATGTGACAGTTACACGTAAGCCACTGTCAACACGCAGCGTTCGGCCGAATTGAAGTTTAGGCGTGAGGCGCAACCATACTAGTCGGATATTACGTACAAATGAATGTGCCTACCGATTCTTTATCAGAACATGACAGCATCGGTCCAAGTGAATCCCGCAATCGACGACAGCTTGCGGGCTGGCTAGCGGTGAGCTTAACGACGTTGATCACCTGCTTTTGGGCCGGCTGGGGCATCATCGAGAACTTCCACGAGGGATGGTATTACGAATCGTGGTTGGCTAACACCGGCTTGATGTTTATTCAATATCTCAGCCCGATGTTGATTTTCATGGGGCTGACATTGATCTCAATTCTATGGCCGCGGTTAGGTGCCGGACTGTACATCGCCATAGCACTCATTGCGCTCTGGTTCTTCAACGGATTTGACGACACGGCGGTATTCTTCATCATTATGCCGTTGGTTGGACTGGCGATGTTGTATTGGTTCGGCCGAATTCAATCCAGGCGCATTGCTACCTGCCTTGCAGTCGGCCTGCCATTCCTGACCCTCATTGTCTGTAGCGTCGAACCGATCTATCGTGTTTCCACTCGAGTCTTTGACGGCAATTTGGGCGCACGCGACGTGCAGGGCAACGGTGTGACACTCACCTGGGCGCCAGATGGGCATGGTTGGCCGCAATCAGGCATGTCGTGGCAGGAAGCCCAAAACGTATGCAGCCGCCTTACTGAGGATGGGTTAACCGTTACCGACGAGTCACAAAACCTCTGGCGGTTGCCGTCGGCCGATGAAGCAGTGCGCTCGATGGCACGTCACGGCGAAAACAGCGGCGGCATCTGGAACATGAACAGCGCCGAGGCAAGCTATCAAATCAAGCCCGACAAAGAATCGCCACTCTGGGACGTCCACTCTCAGGTCATATATTGGTGGACGGCGACGGAGATTGATGCAAACCACGCCTACATCATCGCCTACGATGGGCAGGTGTGGCCGCGTTTAAAGACGTTCGGGCCGGCGTACCTGGGGTTTCGCTGTGTGAAACAGCCATGACTGCCGGGTATACGGAGATGAAAATGTTCAATAGCATACAGAACCTATCACTTTCGGCCGATTTGCGGGTCTTAATCATCGCCATGTGCTTGCTGCTGTGTTTCGTCAACGCAGGTTGTGGCCCTTCAGCAGCGCAGTTGGAAGCGGTGGACTATACGCCGCAGGTGCGGGAAGATTGGCAAACATCGACACCGGTAGCAGAGGGCGTGGATCCAGACCTCGTGGCCGAGCTGTATTTTGAAGCGGCCGAATTAGAGACGCTTTATGGACTACTGGTGGTGAAGAACGATAAATTGATTGCTGAAGACTACTTCAATGAAGGGTCAATAGAGCAGAAGGCGTTAGTGCAATCAGTGACCAAGAGTATTACTTCAGCCCTGCTGGGGATTGCCCTTGATCAAGGTTGCCTGTCCAGCACAGAACAGAAAATGTTCGCTTTCTTCCCCGAATATTCCAGCCAAATAACGGATCCACGCAAGAATGAAATTACCATCCGGGATATGCTGCAGATGCGTGCAGGTTTCCCACCAGAGGAAAGCGATCAAACCCTTTGGGAAGCGGTATGGTCCGGCAATTACGACCATCTCGTTATTGATTTTCCCCTCACGAACGATCCGGGAACGACGTTCCAGTACAGCAATCTGACCGCCCACTGGCTGGGAATGATTGCTGCCCGGGCGTGTAACACCGACCTCGAATCTTTTGGGCAAGAGAATCTGTTTAATCCGCTGGGCGCAGAGTTGGGCAGCTGGAGAAAGGACCTTGATGGCTATAACTGGGGCGCCGGAGAGGTGCATTTAACAGCGCGTGATGCGGCGAAGTTCGGCCGATTATATCTACATGATGGTGAATTTGAAGGAAAGCAGATTGTTTCTGCAGATTGGGTGCATGATTCTCTGCAGACTTATTCAGAAGATGCCTACCAGAATATAAGTGGATTCAGAGAGATCGGCTATGGCTACCAATGGTGGTCCGCCAATGTAGGTGATTATGCGGTTAACTTCGCCTGGGGACATGGAGGACAGTTGATTGTTCTGGTCGATGAACTAGACATGGTTGTGGTGGTTACGGCGGATCCATTCTATGAAGAGTATGGGTCGCAATTCTGGAGACATGAAAAAGCAAATTTCAAGCTGGTTGCTAATTTCATCGCTTCGCTACCGGGCGATTGATGGCTGTGCAGGCAGGCACGTGATGATTGTTTAGAAAAAGAAGCGAGCGATGGCCTTAGCCAAGAAATCAACTCGCTGCACTGGCCACAGATTTTGTATTTTGTGCTGGGCGCCGCCGAGCTGCTGTTGGGCCGGCGGAGTTAAATCGCTTTGAGCCAAATAAGAGAAATGGAAATGAAAGAAAGAAGTCCGACAACTATCCCACAGTATAAGTTGGGAACAATAATTCTGATGTTCATCTGGCCCGCACTTTGGTATACCTTTTTGATTTACGTCGTCGGGCGACAATTCATCCCCACGGGTGGAACGGTACCAACATGGCTTTTACTAACGATCGCTGTCTTGGGGAGTGGCGCGGAATTGGTGGCCGGGTTGGTGTTACTGCGTCGTGAAGGGTATCGGCTGACCATCAACGCCCTCCGCGACCGCATCCGCTGGCGTTGGCCTAAGGGTCGGAATGCCTGGATTTTGACAGGCGTTGTTTTTGTTTTGGGGATGAGTCTGAGCATGATGATGGGGCCAGTCAATCGGGCAGTGGCGTCTGCGCCGGGGTTTGTTCCACCTGAATGGTGGCCGGCTGCCAGCAATCCCACTATCCCGGTCAACAGTGCCTCAGATGTGTTTCCAGATATTTCCCTGGAAGGCAATTTCCTGTTCGTCTTCCTGTATTTCGTTGTGGGGTTACTGTTCAATATCTTCGGTGAGGAATTATATTACCGTGGGTTTTTATTGCCCCGTATGCGGGGTGTGTTTGGCAGATGGGACTGGGTTGCCAACGGCGTGCTGTTTACCCTGAAGCACGTTTATCAACGCTGGCTTTACCCCGGTATCCTGATTGGCGGTCTGAGTTTTGCCTTCGCGGCAGGGCCGTTAGGCAGTTTGCCGTTAGCAATGGTATTCCATTGGGTTGGTAATTTCTTATTCAATATGATTTTCCTGATCACGGCTGCACTCGGTATCACGTAAAACAAGGAGAAACCTGAAACGCCTACGCCAGTGTCCAGTGCCGAATAACACCTTCGGGGTATGACAGTAACACCACCTGTCGAGTACGCTGTAATCAGATGAACGAAATCCTCCTTCAACCAATGAGGATGAAGACAAGAACGTGACAAACCAACTCAGTTAATTCGTGACTATTATCAGGAGAGACAAAAATGACTACGAAAGAAATCAGATACCAGCGAGCAAAGGAAAGAGTTGAAGCATTGAAAGGTTTTTACGTGCACCTTGCTGTGTACGTAATCGTAAACCTGTTTCTGTTTTTACTCAATATCTTTACATCACCAGACAACCTTTGGTTCTATTGGCCGCTCCTGGGGTGGGGTATTGCTCTTGGTTTCCATGCAGTTTCTGTTTTCGGCTCAGGCTCCCGGTTTGGTTCAGATTGGGAGGAGAAGAAGATTAGAGAGATTATGGAAGAATATGATGACACAGAAACATATTCCTGACCAGATGACGGCTGTTGTCCTGGATTCATATTCAGGCCCCGAAGCGCTCCGGGTCGAACAGCGTCCGGTTCCCGAGCCGGGCAGTGATGAGATACTGGTAAAAGTCGCCGCGTCACCCATTAACCCTTCCGATTTGGCCTACCTGGACGGCAACTATGGCTTTGACAATTCACCCCCGGTTATTCCCGGTGGCGAAGCGTCGGGTACGGTTGTGGCCGTAGGGTCCGGCATGGCCGGACGTTACTTTCTCGGAAAGCGGGTGGCCTGCTTGAGTCAGGGAGAAGGGCGCGGCATGTGGGCCGAGTATGTCGTGACTTCGGCCAAAGGCGGTGCGCTGCCCCTACATGAGTCAGTTGGCCTGGAGCAGGGCGCGGTGTCCATCATCAATCCACTGACCGCGAGCGCGTTCCTGGACATTGCCAAAAAAGGTGGACACAAAGCGGTTGTGCTCACGGCAGCGGCCAGTTCGCTCGGGCAAATGGTCAATCGGTTGGGTCGCACTGAGGAAGTTGAGATCATCAATGTGGTGCGTCGCGAGGCGCAAGTAGACCTGCTCAAGGCGCAAGGTGCACGCGTGGTGTTGAATAGCAGCGAGCCTGATTTTAACCAACGGCTCCACGAGGCATGCCATCGAGCTGACGCTCACCTGGCGTTTGATGCGGTGGCCGGTCCAATGACCCGTCAACTTCTCGATGCAATGCCCGACAACAGCAAAGTGGTGCTGTTTAGCTGCCTGTCCAAAGCGGCGCCTGAAGTGAGCCACGACCACCTGATCTTTCAGGGCAAGTCGGTTGACGGGTTTTGGTTGGGACCGTGGATGAAGAATAAGAATCTGGTTCAAATCCAGATGCTGTGGCGGCGTGCACAGCGGCTCATGGCAAGTGAGCTAAGCAGCGAGATTCGCGCTCGCTATCCGTTTGAGGAAGCGCAGCTGGCCGTCAAGGATTATGTGGGCCAGATGACGGGCGGCAAAATATTGCTTGGCCCCGATTATTGACCAGGGATATCGAACGCGATGAAGCTCATGAACCGCAAACCTCGTCAGGACAACCCCTCAGCATTTGAGGTCGTGTCCCAAGTGGTGGCAGCTATGTCGGCCCAAGACACAAAGACGTTGAAGGCCTTACACGCCGAGGGGTTCATCATCGATTGGGTGTACGGCGATGCCTTTGAGACGCCACCGAGTTCGGCCGAAGAGAGCGCCGCGTTTTTTCCTATCTGGTTCGCGGGTTTCGATGATTCCGACTACGAAGTCACGCGCACTATCGCCGCAGACGATGTCGTCGTGACCGAGTGGGTCTTCACTGGCACACACACGGGACCACTTGGACCGCCCGTTTTTGAGCAGCGACTCGAACCCACAGGTAAAACCATTCAGTTCCGGGCGTGACCCTTTATGACGTGCAGGATGGTCTCGTTCAACGCGAAACCATCTACATGGACTCCGGCGATTGATCGTCGAACTGGGCGTCGGCTTATGAACGGGCAGAACGTGCACATGGGCCGGGTCAGCCGAGCGACAAAGGTCGTGGCTGGTGGTATGGAGCCACGTCGCGCCCGCATCGTGATCGTACTGGTTGCGCTGTGTACTGCCGTTCAGATGATCAGTTTCGGCATGATCTTCCCTTTGCCAGAAAGATCGGCGATTTTGGTGCCGGTGTGGCAGTGCTGGCGACGAGCGTCATGGCCTATTCAATGGCGAGCATGATCGCAGCCCCGGTGATGGGTTCACTTGCCGATCGCTTTGGCAGGCGACCGTTGATACTGCTTTCGTTTGCCGTGTTCACGGCGGCCTTTGCAGGCTACTATCTGGCAGCCACGGCGTTGACTTTTATCCTCATTCGCGGTTTTGCCGGTGCACTGACTGCGGGGTTAGGGCCGGCCACGATGGGGGTTGTTGCCGATGTCGCGCCGAACGATGAGCGTGCACGCTGGATCGGTGTGATTGGCGCAGGTACGGCGGCCGGGTTCATCATCGGCCCAGTCTTGGGCGGTCTGCTCTACGACCGCTGGGCTACGGGCCGCCTTTCCTGGTCTCCATTGTGTTGGGGTTGCTCACGTGCCTGATCGCATTTTTCGCCCTCCCGAAACACACACGTGGCAGGCGAGACACCGGGAGAGTCTGCGCCAGAAACGACTCGCGCTGCTGGCTACCAGTCAATCGGCTGTTGTGTCATTTAGATCAACGTTGCCGCGGCCCCTGATCGCCTTCGGTGTGCTGCTCGCCGTCAACTTGAGCATGATCTTTGCCTGGTTCTTCATCGATCCCCAACTACCGTTCTATGTTTTCGACGAATTGGAGTGGTCGACGGCGCAATTCGGCTCGGCGATCAGCTTGTACGGCTGGGCAGCGCTGGTTGGGAGTCTGGTGCTGAGTCAGTCGAGTGACCGTTTCGGCCGAAAACCGGTACTCGTGGTGGGCCTAATCCTGCACGCCTCCCAATATGTCGGCTTGATGGTCTCGAATAGCTACGTGCTGATCGTGGGCGCGTTCGTCATTGCCGGGCTGGGCGAATCATTGGTCAACCCTGCTTTGAACGCCTCCTATCTCGACATCACGCCCGAGAAACACCGCTCACGGGCGATGGGGATCAAAGGAGCTATCGGATCATTGGGTAGTCTGTTGGCGCCGGCATTGGTGCTGATCATCGTTCGGTTTGTGCCGGCGCAGAGTGTATTCTTTATTTCCGCAGCCTTGATTCTGTTCACGGCGCTGCTGGTATTCGTTACATTGAGGCTGCCTGAGCAACGCGGCGCAGTCGGCGCTTTGGGCTGGCAGGTTACTCAAGAACGGAGTATGGCGGCCCAGTCGGCCGTGCGCAATGTGGCTCTTAGCGCCACCACTGCACGCAAACTGAACACGGTTGCGCCTGCTACTTGATGATGTGAAATGTATAGATGAGATTGCGACTTGAACACGCAAAGGAGATTTTCTAGTGAACATTGCGATAGTTTACGATAGCAGCACGGGAACGACGGCTCAAGCCGCGCAGACGATGGGCGTTATGCTGGAGCAGCACGGTCACCAGTGTACTGTAGAATCCGTCTCAACGGCTGACCCGGCGACTGTAAAGGCAGCCGACCTGATTTGCGTCGGTGGCTGGGTGAAGGGACTCTTCATCATTCGGCAACACCCGTCCGATGGCGCGATGCGTTTCATCAAGCGCCTGGGCAAGATGGACGACAAGAAGACGTTGGTGTTTTGCACGTACAAGTCGGCGATTGGATCAACCTTGCGCCAGATGTCCAGAGCACTGGTCAACAATGGGGCGCAAGTCATCGAGCAGTTCAAGTTTCGTGGCGCAGAGCCAAATCGGGCATTTGCCGCGTTTGCAGCATCCGTGGATGATGTTTGATCGCCGTCAATGACAGCAACTCAGGGTAATGATTATGTGGTGGTTTCGGCCGATGTCCGCCATGTATTGCTTTCAAGGCCACCGAATCGTGATGTTCTTGGCTAAATAGGCGATGATCTCTTGGGCTGTGTTGTCCTCCAAAGCCTTGCTGAAGAAGGGTTTCATACCTCCTATATTACTGTCACCCCTGGCGCAAGAACGCCAGTGGCCAACGCTACTAGTGCACCCAAAGTGCAGGAATCGGGAACCGGGCACAATATGCCAACGGCAGATGAGATAAAGTTGGTTTTGGATCGATTTGGTTACAATGACCTATCAACCTGAATGCAGAACGTTTCCAGTAGAATCATGACAGCGTTTCCTCCCTTTCTTTGTTGATGAATTGAAAGTAACGTATCTTCGTCACAGACTGAACGCATCTCCAGCACAAGAAATTGACATCATAGTCATTTTCGCTCATAATGCAGTTTGTCCAAGTCATTCTCAAGCAGCATAGTAAGAAACGTTTTTACTCTTTCTGCTGCCAGTCAGGTTCTGATGCAAAAGAGATAGTTAATGTCAACACATTCCGAAGAAGCAGTCAAATACAATCATCAGGGAAGCGTCCATTTAGAGTCTGGTGAGTACGATCTTGCCATTGAGGCGTTCAGCAAAGCAATCCATCTCGCTCCAGGATATGCTCGAGCTTTAACAGATCGTGGCAACGCATATTACGAAAAGCGCGACTACGATCATGCACTTGTTGATCTTGATCAGGCAATTCTTCTCGCTCCTGAGAAATGGCAACCCTATTTCAGACGTGGCAATGTATATGTAAGCTTAGGGCAATTTGACAAGGCTATATCTGACTTCGATGAGGTTATTCGCCTCAACCCCGAATATGCGTCCGCCTTCTACGATCGAGGATATGCCAACCACGAAATGGGTGCATACGAGCAAGCTATAGAAAACTACAGTATGTCAATTCGGCTTGAACCCAACGATGTTGATGCGTTAGCGAGTCGAGGTCAGGCATATCTTATGATAGGTCAATATGAGCTAGCTGTTGGCGATCTGGATGAAGCTTTGCAACTGGAGCCTGAAGACGCGGGCATGTTCGTGGAACGGGGTTATGCCCATGCTAAAAAAGGTCAATACGATCAAGCAGTCGTCGATTTCAACGAAGCGATCCGGTTAAAGCCAGAGGACGCTGAAGCATACTTTTATCGCGGTATAGCATATAGCAAGAATAAGGAGATGATCCGCGCGATTGCAGATTTCGACGAAGCGATCCGTCTTGATCCTGATGAATCAAAACACTTTATCGGTCGCGGCAAAACTTACACTAGACTGAAAGAGTACGACCGCGCCATTTCTGACTTTGACAGAGCAATAAATCTAAGTCCTGAAGATGCAAACGCCTTTCTGCAACGTGGTATCGCAAACAGATTTAATGGCTCTTATACAGCGGCTATTAGTGATTTCGATAGATCAATCCTGCTCAATTCCGAAAATGCACTTGCGTACTTTATGCGCGGTGACACATATTGTGAAGTTGAAGCTTACGACCTCGCAATTGCCGATTACAACAATGCGGTTCAGCTCCAACCCGAAAAAGCAGTACTGTTAGTCTATCGGGCAATTGCTTTTTTCTATATAGAAGAATATGAGAAAGTCATCTTAGACCTGGATAATGCTTTACGTATTGAGCCGGAACTATCGAGAGCATTTAAAACACGCGGTCTTGTCTACCAACAGAAAAAAGAGTTCAGTCGAGCGATTTCCGACTTTGATGAAGCTATTCGCCTCGATCCAGGTGATGCTGATGCAGTCGAAATGCGTGGCAACGCTCAACGCTATCAGGGCCAGTTCGATCTCGCTATTGCAGATTTCAATGAAGCCATTCGGTTGGATCCGACAAACTATAGCCCGTTTTTCAATCGCGGTAATGTGCATGACGATTTAGGCCTGTTTGATCTTGCTATCGCAGATTTTGACGAAGCGATCCGTCTCAATCCAGAATATGCAGAAGCGTATCACAATCGAGGTATCGCTCGCGCCAATAAAGATGAATACGATCTTGCGCTCTCCGATTACAGTGAAGCGATTCGACTTGACCACAAGTATGTAGAAGCTTTCAACAGTCGCGGCGTTGCTCATAATCACAAGCAGGAGTATGTCCTTGCCTTTGCCGACTATGATGAGGCGATTCGCCTCAATCCGGGCTACTCTTTCGCGTTTAATAATCGAGGGAATGCTTTCAAAGACACCGGAGATTTTGAGCGTGCTATCGCGGACTACACCGAGGCGATTCGTCTCGATCCCAACTACATTGCTGCCTACTTCAATCGCGGCAACACCTATTTTGACACGCAGAAGTATGATCGCGCCATCGCCGACTACGACCAGGCGATCCGTCTCAACCCCGAGTTTGCGGATGCATTTTTAAATCGCGGCAACGCCTACCTTAGAAAAAAGGATTGCGACCGCGCTATTGCCGACTACGATGAGGCAATCCGCATCAACCCCGAGTATGCGAGTGCCTTCTACAATCGCGGCCTTGCCTACCATAAGAAGCAAGAGCACGATCGCGCCATTGCCGACTACGACGAGGCGATCCGCCTCAATCCCGAGGATGCGGACGCCTTCTACAATCGCGGCAACGCCTATGCGATAGTTTGGAATTATGCAGCAGCAGCGAGGTCGTTTGAAGCAGCGGTGGCGTTGGACGGGGATATGTGGACCTATGTGACAATAGCCGGGCGTTATCGTCAATTGGGGGACGTGGAGCAGGTAGAATACTGCCTGGCGCTGGCTCGTCCGCTGCTGCCGGAACAAAATGCGTACGATCAGGCGTGTTACGCAGCGATAGCCGGCGATAGTGAGCGCGCTCTGGATTTATTGGCAAAAGTCCTGCACGACGATCCGACGCAGAAGGCATGGGCAGCGCTCGATCCTGATTTCGCGTTCATCCGCGATGATCCACGCTTTCAGGCCCTCATCACTTGATTCGCAGAAATTTTCCTTCTCGCAGCAGCAACTGATATTCTCCTGCTGACAGAGAGCGCTATCCACTCGATCCAATCAGTTCTGAATAACATCTGCATAGTTTCTTAACAACCGGCTGTTATGCTCTGGTCAGGGTCGTTTTCGCGTACCCGTAGACAGCTATAAATGTGGAGAGGGATCATGATCATGAGACGAATCGCTTTTGTATTACTCGCTTTGGTGACGGTGGGCGTGTTGGTGGCCTGTGGTGCCGTCTCGGCCGATGATCAAGCTTCTGCTGCAGTCAGTGCAGTGAGCGCCGACAGCACAGTGACGGCAGTCGATGCCGATACGGATGACGTGGCGCGACCGGAAGGCTGGAACGATGCGACGCACAGCAATTCGGCCGAACCGAATTACGATGTCGTCTTTCCCGATGATGAAGTCAATCGCATCGACATCACCATTTCGGCCGAAAACTGGCAGTTGATGCTGGACGACATGACCGCCCTCTACGGCGAACAGGGCAGCAGCGGCGGCTTTGGCGGTTTGGGTGGCGGACGTCCGGCAGGCGGTCTGCCGGAAGGTGGGCCACCTGACAGACTACCGCCTGGTGGTACGCCGCCCGACGGTACGTCGCCCGGCGGTACGTCGCCCGACGGTACGTCGCCCGACGGCGCATTGCCCGGTGACGGCGCACGGCCACAAGGTGGCCAACCGGGTGGCTTTGGCGGCGGGTTTGGCCCCGGACTGGAGGAAAGCACCGAGAATCCCATCTGGGTCGAAGCCACCGTCGAATTTGAAGGCGATGTCTGGACCAACGTCGGTATACGCTTCAAAGGCAATTCCAGCCTGCGCAGTACATGGAGCAGCGGTGATCTCAAAATGCCGTTCAAGCTCGATTTTGACGAGTTCGAAGACGCCTATCCGGAAATCGATAACCAGCGCTTCTACGGCTTCAAACAACTGTCGTTGTCGAGCAATTTTGGTGATGAATCGTATTTGCGGGAGACAGTCGCGTATGACCTGTTCGAGGAGATGGGCGTCGTTTCGGCCGAGACCGCATTCTACGAACTCTATCTCGATTACGGCGAAGGCCCGGTCTATGTCGGACTGTACACGATGGTCGAAATCGTCGATGACACGGTGATCGAGACGAATTTCGATGATGACAGTGGCAACGTGTACAAACCGGACGGCTTGAGTGCTGCCTTTGCGGCCGAATCGTTTGACGCAACAACACTGGACAAGGAAACCAATCAGGATGAGGCTGATTTCAGCGACGTACAGGCATTGTATACTATTCTGCACGCCGATTTGCGCACCTCCGACGCTGCCGCATGGCGCAGCGAACTCGAAACCGTCTTCGATGTCGATGCGTTTGCCCGCTGGCTGGCTGTCAACACCGTTATCCAGAACTGGGACACCTACGGCGTCGCTTATCACAATTACTATCTCTACACCGACCCGACGACTGGCCTAATTACGTGGATTCCGTGGGACAACAACGAGTCGCTGTCCAGCGACGGTCGCATGGGTATGGTCGCCCTGGACCTGAGCAATGTCAGCGACGCATGGCCGCTGATCAGCTATCTGATGGCGGACGAGGTCTACTATGATTTGTATGTCGGCTATGTCGATCAGTTTGCAGCGACGGTCGATTCGGCCGAATTGGAAACGGGAATCCGGGCGCTGGCAGAGATGATCCGGCCATCAGTTGCAGCGGAACAGGCTGTTGGCTTCGATACAGCCGTGCAGCAGTTAGTCGATCATATTGCCAATCGGTTGGCTGCGGCCGCAGCGTTTGCAGCGGAATAATCAGGCCACCGGTGTCTGTCAATCCTATCGATTCGGCGGCTTTGCGTGATCAATTTCTGATTTGCCTGACAACTTGTTCTTCGGTTCCGCACAAACCTTTTCCTTGACATGTTATCTTCCTTGATTAAACTTAAGTCATGATTACAACAGTCACTGGAAAAAATCAAATCACGATTCCTGCGGCTCTCGCGCGGGAACTGAACATTGAAGCTGGTCAACAAATTGATTGGCAAATTGGCGAGGACGGAATTCTAATTGCACGACCACTACCCAAGCGCGGTGACCTGGCACAGCAATTAGCCGGAATGGGTCGCGCCTGGCTGGACGAAGGTGATGATCCCATTGCCGATTTGATTGCCGAACGCATTCAGGATGACGAAGACGAAGGGCTACAATGACCCATTTACTGGATTCTTCAGCATGGCTGGCGCATTTGTTTGGGGAACCAGGTGTCGATGATGTTACTCGTCTCTTCAACGATCCCAATGTGAAGGTGAGCATTTCCGCGCTGTCTATTCCTGAGGTATATGGCCGTTTGAGTGCGTTGGGGCAACAGATTCACTGGACCGGCGTATGGGAGAATTATTCTGCCCTATTCTCCAAAGTGCTGGCGGCCGATGCGCCTATTGCCCACCGCGCTATCCAATTGCGCGCTGCAACGCTGCAACGTCTTCCTACTGTAGATGCTTTGATTGCAGCGACTGCTGCTGAGCATGATTTGATACTGGTTCACCGCGATCCGCACCTGAGTGCTATTTCGACAGCGAGCTTGCAGCAAATGCGACTGCCCTAAAATCGTGATTTTGCACTCGTTGTGGCGGACAGGCATGGTATGATTGTGTCATGTTTGTTCTGCCGCTCAACGCATCGGATGCGACACTCAACCTCGTCGGGGGTAAAGGAGCCAATCTTGCCCGACTGGTACGGGCCGGCTTGCCCGTTCCCGCCGGTTTTCTGCTGACCACTTACGCCTATCAACTCTATATCGCTGCAACTGATCTGGCTGACGAGATTATGGACCGGGTCGCTGCCGCTGACACACGCAATCCGGCAGCATTGCAGCAAGTTTCGCAGCAGATACGCGGGCTGTTTTCGGCCGAAACCATTCCCCCCACCCTGATCGACGCCATTCTCGAAGCGTATCCCGATCCGTTGCAGCCGGTCGCCGTGCGCTCCTCCGCCACCGCCGAAGATTTGCCCGACATGTCCTTTGCCGGACAGCAGGACACCTTCCTCAACGTCATCGGCGAACAGGCATTGCTCGCAGCGGTCGTCAACTGCTGGAGCAGCCTGTGGACGGCACGCGCCATTGGTTACCGCGCTCGCAATGGCATTGACCACAGCGTCGTGGCACTCGCTGTGGTGGTGCAGAATATGGTTCCCAGTGCTGCCAGCGGTGTCTTGTTCACCGCCAATCCGCTCAATGGACGCCGCGACCAGATGGTCATCGATGCCACTCTGGGCCTCGGTGAAGCGCTCGTCTCCGGCCAGGTCGAACCAGATCATTACGTCGTGGACAGCGCAACCGGGGCCATTGTGCAGCGCAGTCTGGGCGCCAAAGCGACTGTCATTCACGGCAAAGATGGCGGCGGCATCATAACCACCAATCGGCCGATAGCTGAAAACCCGGCTGTATCCGACGAAGTCGTTGATGATTTGGTTGTTTTGGGGAGGCAAGTTGCAGCGCTGTTCGATTTTCCACAGGATATCGAATGGGGTTGGACGCCGGAAAGCGGCTTGGCGCTGCTGCAATCCAGACCGATCACATCACTGTTCCCCTGTCCTGAAAATGCCAGTGTGCGCGATGACAAGCTGCGCATCTTTTTCTCGTTTGGCGCGGTGCAGGGAATGCTCGACCCGGTGACACCGCTGGGGCGCGAAGCGATTCGCGGTATTTTCGCCGGTATGGCAGCTATTTTTGACTATCGGGTTGCGCCGGAAAAGCAACGCCTGGTGTGGCACGCCGGCGAACGGCTGTGGATCGATCTGACGCCGCCGCTGCTGACTCAAATCGGCCGAAAAATCATCACCAACGCACTGGCCCTGATCGAACCGGCATCGGCCGAAGCGTTGCGCACACTGTACGACGGCAATCGTTTTCCCGTGCAGCGCAACCTGCCGCGATTGCGCACCATCCGTCACCTGCTCTTCGGCTTGCTGCCCATGATTGTGCGCCTGCAACATGCCCTGCGTCATCCCGACGCCACTCGCGAACAGTTGCAACTCCGCTTTGACGATCTTGTCGCACATTACACACTCTGGTTCCGCCATGCCGACACGCTGGCTGACCGCGTCCGGCTTGCCGAATCAGTTTTTCAAAATGCATTTCCCGCATTGCTGCCGCGTTTTGTTCCGGCGGTCGGCGCGGGTATGGCGATGCTCAATTTGCTCACCCGACTCGTGCATGACTTGCCGGATGGGCGTGAAACGGTGCTGTTGTTGACGCGTGGGTTGCCGCATAATGTGACAACAGAAATGGATCTGGTCTTGTGGCGCACGGCACAGGCGATTCGTGAAGATGACGCGGCACGGATGTTGTTTGCTGAGTTGGATGCGACGCAAATTTCGGCCGAATACCGTGCCGGTTCACTGCCGCCCACGGCTCAGACAGCGCTCACTGCGTTCATGGCCCGCTATGGTATGCGCGGGCTGGCAGAAATCGATCTCGGCCGACGTCGCTGGCGTGAAGAGCCGACCCAGGTGATCCGCACTGTGCAAAGCTATTTGAACATTGCCGATCCCGCGCAAGCACCGGACGCCGTTTTTGCACGCGGTGAACAAGCCGCCGAGGATGCTGCCGGCAAGCTGGAGAAAATGGTGCGGCGATCACCGGGCGGCTTCATCAAAGCCCGCGCGATCCGCTTTGCTGTGCGCCGTATTCGTGCGCTAACCGGTTTGCGCGAAAGTCCTAAATTCACCATTGTCAATCTGCTGGGCTTGGTGCGGCATTCATTGCTGGTCAGTGGTGCGCAGTTAACGGCCGACGGCGTACTCGATTCGGCCGAAGACATCTTTTTCCTGACGATGGCCGAATTAAAGACGCTCGCCGGTGGCAAAAGCACGACTGATTGGCAGGCCATTGTCGCCGCACGGCGGCAGTTGCTTGCGCGTGAAGCGCAGCGCAAGCAGATTCCACGGATTCTGTTGAGCGATGGGCAGGCGTTTTATGAAGGGGTGCGTATTTCGGCCGAAACCGGCCCCAACGATCCTGAACAGATCATCGGTACACCTGTTTCGCCCGGCGTCGTTGAAGGCACGGTACGCGTCGTGTTCGATCCAACCGACGCACACCTCCAGCCGGGTGATATTCTCGTCTGCCCCGGCACCGATCCGGCGTGGACGCCGCTCTTTCTCACCGCCGCTGGTCTGATTACTGAAGTCGGCGGCCTGATGACGCACGGCTCCGTCGTGGCGCGGGAATACGGCATTCCGGCAGTGGTCGGTGTCGATCAAGCGACACAGCGCTTGCAAACCGGCCAACGTGTGCGCGTGGATGGTATGTCAGGACGGATTGTGGTTGTGACGGAAGAATAGCCGTCAAATTACGGTGTAGGGGCAAGCAGATTCCAGGTGCTTTAATCTAAAAGCGTTGAAGCTGACGAATTGCTCATTTCGGCCGATTTGGGCAACGCTTGTAGATGAACAAGCCACTTGCGCGCTTCCCATTGTCTTTTGTATGACAAATGACACGTGACAACCACGTGTCTCAGGTGCTATGCTATCAGGTAGGCTGCGGGTTGGCCGCTGGTAACCAGTAGGATTCCCCGTCACAGCACCACCGCACCCACAGGATTTCAGCCTATAAATCGGCCGATGCCCGGTCCATACGTTGCATGCGGCGGCATTTATCCCGGCGTCTCTGCGACGCTAACGCGGCGCCGCAACCATCTGACGATCATAGAGGGTCGTCAGCACTCACCACATGGAGGTACACAGAAAATGAAGTTCTTGATTTTGGTTAAAGAGAAGGTCGGCGCACCGCCGCTGGAGAATTGGGAAGACACGGTGGTGAAATCCAGAGCATTTCTCGAGGAAGGTCTGGAAGACGGATGGCTGGAATGCGTCTACAATTTCGCCAACGCGACCGGCAGCGTCGCGATTGTGGATGTCGAGTCGCATGAAGAGATTTGGACAAAGCTCCACGCTTACCCATTGAGCCAGGTGCAAACATATGAGGCAATCCCGCTAATCGATGCGATGTTTGCGTTTGACCAGATAATGGCCGGGATGATGGCTTTTGAGCCGGCCTAGCTGACTTACGCCTGTACACAGAGCAGACGCCCCGGCTTTCTGCTCTCCGAAAGTCTCTCGCGGAAGTGGGGGGCTTTTTCTTTGCCCTTGCTGGCGCAGCGCCACTTTCTGCGTCATGTCAGGCGCACTACGCCGTCTGTGTTAGGTGTCGACCAAGAGCCGCGATGCATGAAATGCCCTGATTACAAGTTGCTCAACGCAGTGCCGTGCCTCTTCCATTTTGCCTGCAGCAGGGGAGAAATTCGGCCGAATTCCCCCACCGATCTGACCCCATTTTCAAAACCGATCGCGTTCAGCGTATAATTCCTGCTCATTGTATCCACATTGCCTTATGACATTTTGCCCATTTGCACATCAATCTGCCTGATTTACACAGCTAAACGGCAGCAACGATGTGGGCAAATAGATGCTGCTGTGAAAATCGGACCTTGAGGAGGTACGCACTGGATGGAACACATATTGCTACTCGCCCCCGTGGCTGAAGAAGGGGAATCGTTCGTCCCCCTGCTCATCGTGATCGGTCTGGCGTTCATCGTGCCGTTTATCGTGGCACGCATCAATCGCTGGATTGCTATCCCGGTTGTAGTCGGCGAAATCCTGCTCGGCATCGTGTTGGGCCAATTCTATCCTGAACTGCGTGATGACCGCATCCTGATCATTTTGTCCGAATTCGGATTTGGCATCCTCTTTTTCCTCGCGGGAACCGAGATCGATTTTTCCAATTTGCGCAGTTCCCGTCCCCAAAAAACAGCCAACTGGAGTGAATATCTTGCCAGCCCCGTGCCAATGGGAATTGTAATGTTCGGTTTGACCCTGTTGATCGGCGTGGCCATTTCCTTTGGCTTGGCCCAGACCACCCTGCTCCAAGGCAATAGCTGGCTGTTCCTCGTCCTGATCTTTGCGCCCTCTTCACTGGGCTTGATCGTGGCCGTGTTGAAAGAAAGCGGTTACGGCAGCACGCAATTGGGGCAAACCCTTCTCGTCGCTGCGACAGTCGCTGACTTTGGCACATTACTCATTTTGACCGTTGTCGTCGCCGTCATCGATCTCGGTGGATTTGGCTTTGAAGTTGGTCTGGTGGGCTTGATTCTGGTCGGTTTTGCCGTCGTTTATTGGATTGTGCGGCGCATTTATGGCCAGGAATGGGTACGCCAACTGGTGACGCGTATCAACACGACATCGTCGCAGGTCAAATTGCGATTTGCCCTGTTTATCTTCCTCATTTTTGTGGTGCTGTCTGAATTTCTGGGCGCAGAAATTGTACTCGGTACGTTTCTGGCAGGCGTATTGGTCTCGCTTGTTGCCGGTACGGAAGATAAGGCGACCATCCATCAGATCGAATCGATTGGCTTCGGTTTCTTCATTCCGATCTTTTTTATCATGATCGGTGTGCGTTTTGACTTGCAGGCGTTGATCGATTCGCCCGATGCCCTGCTACTGGTTCCGGCGCTGATTCTGGGGTCGCTGGCGGTGAAGATCATTCCCGGTTTGTTGTTGCGCCTCAAGTTTTCATGGCACGATACGTTTGCCGGCGGCATGTTGTTGACGGCGCGTTTGTCACTGATCGTGGCGGAAGCTGCCATCGGTGTTGAATTGGGTATTTTGACCGAGCCGGTCAATGCCGACATTATTTTGCTGGCGATGATCATGGCGACGGTCGGGCCGTTGGTGTTTAACTATATGATGCCCAAACCGGAAATGGCCGAAGAGCCGCCGATTCTGGTCATTGGTGCGAACAAAATGGGGCTGGAAGTGGCGCAGCAGTTGCAGCGTCATCACGAGCCGGTGCTGTTGATCGATCCCAATCCGGAGCATATTGCGCAGGCGCAGGAGTTGGGGCTGGCGATTGTGGCCGGTTATGCCGATCGCCCGGATGTGCACACAAAAGCAATTCTGGAACGCGCTACGCGTATGGTGGTGACTCCCGGTGAGAGTGATGTCAATTATCAGATTTGTCGGTTTATCAAGACGACATACGGTGCCAGGCATATTGTGGCGCATGTGACTGATCCGCGTGAATTCGGCCGATTCCAGCAGTTAGGCGTTACCCCGACCAACCCGGCTGTCGATTATGCCGCATTGCTGGTGCTGCTGACGCGCAGTCCGGGTGCCTACGAATTGATGACGCGTACTGATGACGCCAAAGAAGTACACGAAGTTGTCGTGCGTAATCCGTCGATTACCGGCAAGCGCTTGCGCGAACTGCGTCTGCCTTCCGGTGTTTTTGTGATGGCGGTGCGTCGTGACGGCGAATTATTGGTACCGAATGCCGACACACGGATGGAGTTAGGTGATTTTGTGACAGTTGTCGGACCAATCGAATCCGTCGATCAATCGTACTACATTTTTACGGCCGATGCGCAGGATGTCAGCGGGGTAGAGGCGACATA
>JAMLHW010000001.1 GCA_023954475.1 Anaerolineae bacterium | reverse complement strand
TCTACTTGCCACAATGCCAATGTCAAGCCTATACTTTGAGACGGAGCAGGGTATCTGCAACTTTCCTTCGAATGATACGCATCTGACGCACCAATATGACTGATTCCATAGATACGAACACTTTCGTCACCGCAGTGGACATTCTGGCCGTTATTGGCTCGGCATCGGCCGATACGTTGGGTGCGCTGAGTGGGACAGAAAAATCGGCCGAATTCATCACCTATCTCCAACGACAACCAGGTGTCACTCACGCCGGCGCACACCTCACCATGGCAAAGGACACGTGCAACACACACCTGACAATCTTACTACGCGACGAACCAGGACGGTATCGACAAGCGCATCAACTCGTATTCGATCATCTCTACGCGACACTGCGCGACGGTAATGCGCAGGTTGAAGCACAATTACATCCCGTGTTCGAGCGTCTGGCAAATTTCCTCCTGCTCGACTTCGATAGATTCTCCGCTCTAATCGAGTCAATCGATATGGCGCTGTTGCAACACAAAGCGACGAGTGACACGGTCAACTTCTTTCGTGCGGTCTGGTTACGCAAACTGGAAAGATTCGAAGACGCATTACAGCTTTTTGACGACCTCTTAGCCGATGCCAGATTGAGCACGACATTGCGTGGTCGTTGCATCAATTCGCGCGCCGCGACACTCGAACGCCTGTCACGTCTAGATGAAGCGGTTGACGGTTATGAAGAAAGCATTCGCTGGTGGCAAACAGAAGACAACAGACTGCGCACCGGCATTGCCCAAATGAATCTGGGCTCTCTCTACTATGAGTTGCAATCATATGCGCAAGGCGAAGCCAACTTACGCCGGGCGATTGACAATTTCCGCACGGTCGGATCGTTACAATGGCTAGCAGCGGCACAACACGAGCTGGCGCTATTTTATCGCAATCGCGGAGAATGGGTCCAGGCCCTGACGCTTTTCGAGGAAGTCCGTCAGCGGCGTGCAGCCGAGCAAGCAGAAGACGCTGTCGGACAAGTGCATAGCAATATCGGTGAATTGTACATGTTCACCGGCGAATTTGAGCGTGCATTGCATCATCTGCAACTCAGCTTGGAGAAAATGAGTACACGTGTCTATCATAGTGATGTCTGGCTCAACATAGGGCTGATTTATCAAAGCCTGGATCGGTTGCCTGAGGCGCAGAACGCTTTTATGCGGGCCTGGGATAGCGCCACAACTATCGGCCGAATGGATATTCTGCCGCTCATCTCCTATCGACTGGGCCACTTAGCCATGTACCGCGGTCAGCTCAATCGCGCCGAACAATACAATCTCGATGCGATACAGCAAATTGAGAGCACAAGACATCCCATGTCAAGTGAAGAACTGCGCATCAGTTTTATGGGACGGTGGCAACAAGTATATGAAGTGCTCGTGTTGCTCTGTCTGGAACGCCACGCGCTGACAGAATCTTTTCAGTGGGCAGAACGCGCCCGCGCTCGCGCTTTTGCCGAAGCAATCATGCACGACGGCGAGCCGGAAATGACCCTAGAGCCACTAGTCGCGCTCAACGAGCTACAGGCAGCCCTATCGGCCGATGCCACGCTCCTCTGTTACTTCACCACCGGCGTCCTGACCAGAGACATACCTTTGCTGCACCACATTCCGCAAGACAATCCGCTGCGCCGGCACTTGCTCACACCGCCAAAAACGATTTTGTTCGTCATAACCCGCAACACAATTACCGCGCACACTTGCCCCATCAATCCCAATATGCTGACTGGAGACAATCCGGTCGGGCGCATGCTCGAGCCACGCAATTTGCACGGTCTCCGTCGCGTCTTGCTAGGTCCGATCAAAGAAGCGCACGGCAAACAACTGTACATCGTGCCGCACGGCCCTTTGCACACCTTGCCGCTCGCGGCATTGGTCGAGAATTCCGACCTCATATTCGCCCCAAGTGCTACGCTGCTGCTACACCATCACCTCGCTGATGTTGTCCATCAGGGTAGCGGGGGCTGTCTGACTGTCGGGTATGCAGGCAATCGGCCGAATGGAAAGCTCCACTACACCGAAGTCGAAGCGAGCATCATTGCCGCTACAACCGGCGGCGATGCCTTAATCGGGCCAGGCGCAAAAAAAGCGTCGCTAGCTACCCGTGTGCAGCAGGCACGTTGGATCCATTTCGCCTGTCATGGCGCGTTTGAGGCGGCCGATCCGCTGGCATCCTATCTGGAGATCGGGGCAGACGAACGGCTGAGTGCACGGGAAATACTGGAAACGTGGCGACTTTCGGCCGAATTGGTCACCTTGTCAGCTTGTCTGAGCGGTACGAGCAAGATATTGCGCGGCGATGAGCCGATGGGTCTGGTGCGGGCTTTTTTGGCAGTGGGAGCGCGCGCCGTTCTGGTCACGCAGTGGGAAGTCGATGACCTGGCAACCTTCCTGCTGATGCGTCGTTTTTATCTGCTGCAAAATGATTCGCTGCCGTTTGCCACCGCACTGAGGCTAGCGCAAACATGGCTGCGCCACGCCACACATGCGGAGCTGCAAACAGTGCTGAAAGATGTTGGCAACAGCGAACATGCCATGCTGCCAGACAATGGCGCGGCAGCGCCTTATGCACATCCACGCTATTGGGCAGCGTTCATCCTGATCGGGTAGAAACTACGCCTCGACACCTTTTGTCAGGTCAATTTCCAGCGTCAACTCACCCAAATGCGCAACCGCCACATCGGTAAATGTGGCGGTTCCCCAGACATCGGTCAATTCAATCATCGCAGCATCAGCACTCAGCGCAGAGACGGCAATGCCGTCAAACGGCCATTCGCGATCAGTCGGTTCGACGACAACTTCAAGCAGGCAAAACTCGGGTTTGTCCGTGTCTTCAAACGCGGTGACGGTAATGGGCGGCATGTCAGGCATTTGCTGCGGCGTAAGCGTGAACAAAGCCGTGCCTTGTTGCGCGCCATCGGCCGATCCCCGCACAGGTGCCAATGCAGGCGGCGGTTGCAAAAAGGATAGCAATTCGGCCGAAAACCGGATGCGCAGCTTGTCGCCCGCCCATTCAACCGCTTGCTGCATTTTTTCCAGGAGCGTCGGTGCCTGCGGCAAAAACGATAAGTCGGGTCGAGGCATTGCCGCCGGTTCAGGCAGTGCTTCTTCTGCTTCAGCTTCCATCAAATCATATAGCCGGGCATAGATGTGAGACGCTTCCACAGATCCGTCGAGCTGCGCCGCGATTTCCGGGTAGCGCTGCAAAACATCCTCGCCGTTCATTTGCGCCGTGACAAACTGGGCCAACGCCTCGGTGTCGGGCAGTTGCAGTGCACCGGAGTTATGTGCAGCAAGCGCAGCACGTAGGATCGACAGACGGCCTTCAAATTGCTTCGATGCTTGATTTTCGTTCATTGTAGGCCCCTGTTACATAGTAGTCTATTTGCCAGGTGCGGAACTTGATCTCCTCGCCTGGTTGTCCATTTGACCAATAAGTCCATGATGATTTCATTCGATAACAAAAGATTTCAGATTATGATGAAGCAGTTTCTGCTTCTGCCCAATAGACGGCAGATCAATTGATTTTCTTTCCCACGAAACCGTAAATATGACATATATCCTATGGTCGTGATGAAATCGTGCCGGCTCAACTCACTCTTCAAGAAAATCGAGAATCGGCCGATATTCGCTCAGTTTCTTCAGGTTTTTGGAGCGCGTCACCTGAATGTGGCTCGTTTTTACGAGAGAACCGACCAGATCGCTTTCGACGGCGGCCAAATACGTGTCGTCGTGATCGTCCACAATTCGGCCGATGACAACCCGTTTTGAACGATCGCTGATCGGCGCTTGCAGCAGCAAGGTGCGCAGCATCTCATCACGCGAAGACGCTTGTACCACTTGCTCCGGCAAAACGGTTTGTGCTTTTTCTTCAGCTTCCGGGCGCACGTTACCCTCTTCGTCCGTCAAGTCATACAGCCGCTCGCGCTTGCGCAACACATCGATACCTTCGTTAAACGCTATCGTGCGCGACCAACCCTTGAATGATTCCGGACCGTTGCACGTCTCGATCTTTTTGTAAACGCGAATCACCGCTTTCTGTGCGCAATCCTGCGCCAATGCTTCCGGATCAGGCTGTGCACGCACGACACGCAGCGCAACCCGGTAGAGATATGCGTATAACTGCTCGTACGCCTCACTTTGTTGTGCCGGATCGTTGCTCGTACAGCCGGCATACAATGTGACTGAATCAGGTATATTGTGCCTGGGGTAGAAGGACATCACACATTTCCTGCTGGTGAATTGCCGTCGCGTCTGCGATTAATGATGGAATAATCGGGTTCCCGTAAATACCATTACCATATCATATTCGTTGCAAGCTGCGATTACAATGTCATCACGCACTGAACCGCCGGGCTGGACGACGTAAGAGACGCCGCTTTGCTGTGCCCGGTCGATGCTGTCGCGGAATGGAAAGAATGCATCAGAACCGAGGACAACGCCGTGTTGCTGCGCCAGCCAGTCGCGTTTTTCCGCTTCAGTCAGCCGCTTGGGTGTTGTCGTGAAGCTTTGCTGCCAGATCGCTTCTTCGGCCGATGACAAGCTGTCGAGTAAATATTGATCAATGGCATTGTCGCGTTCCGGTCGGCCGATTTTGTCGCGAAACGGCAAGTCAAGCACACGCGGATGTTGGCGCAAAAACCATGCATCCGCCTTGCTCCCGGCCAACCGCGTGCAGTGGATGCGCGACTGCTGGCCCGCACCGACGCCGATCAACTGCCCATCGTAAACATAGCATACCGAATTGGATTGTGTGTACTTCAAGGCGATCAACGCCACAATCATATCACGTCGCGCCGATTCCGGCAGAGCGCCGTTGTCCGTCACGATGTTTTCGAGATCGGCCATCGTCGGCACCAGCGCATTGCGCACCTGTTCAAACGTAACCCCAAAAACCTCCCGCTTTTCGGTTGGCGGCGCTTCGTAATCGGGATCGATCTGCACGAGACGATAGCTGCCTTTTTGTTTCTTGCGCAAAATCGCCAACGCTTCCGGCTCAAAACCGGGCGCAATGACGCCGTCCGACACTTCGCGGCGTATTAATTGCGCCGTCGGCACATCGACGACATCGCTCAGCGCCACCCAATCCCCAAACGACGAGACGCGATCGGCCCCACGCGCCCGCGCATATGCCGTTGCCAACGGCGATAACTCGACTTTACCGGTGAAATAAATGCGCTTGAGCGTCTCATTCAGCGATGTAGCAACGGCGGCTCCGGCCGGGCTGACGTGCTTGAACGATGCAGCGGCAGGCAGACCCAGCACCTGTTTCAGTTCGCGCACAAGCTGCCATGCGTTGAGCGCATCGAGTAAATTGATGTAGCCCGGCGTCCCGTTGAGCACGGTGATAGGCAACGGGCCGTCTGCAATAGAAACGCCGGCCGGTTTCTGGTGTGGATTACACCCATAACGGAGAGAAAGTTGGTTAATCATAATAAATCACTATTCACTGTCCACTGATAACTGTTCACTGTCTACAAAAGAATCAAATCGTTGCGGTGGACGGCAACGGAACCGTATGTATAGCCGAGTCGCGCTTCGATCTCGGCCGATTGACAGCCGGTCAGTTGGGCGAGTTCATCATGCGAATAACGCACAATACCGCGTGCGATCTCCTGCCGTAAATCGGCCGAATCCGCCACCAGCGCCACGGTATCGCCCCGCTGAAATTCACCGGAGACGCGTACAATGCCCGCCGGCAACAAACTGCGTCCATTGCCGGCCAAAGCGTGTACCGCACCGGCATCGAGATAGAGTGTGCCGGTCGGCTTCGGCCCGGCCAAAATCCATTGTTTACGACTTTCCAACGGCGTCTCCAGCGCCGGAAACTTGGTACCCATCGCTTCACCGCTTGCCAGCCGGTTGATGATATTGGGCGCACGCCCTGATGCGATGACGACATCGATACCGGCGCGACGCGCAATATCGGCCGAAGCCAGTTTCGTTGCCATACCACCCACACCCAATGTCGTGCCGCTACCACCTGCCAGCGCCTTGAGCGTCGCGTCGATGTGCCGCACTTCGGGAATCAGCTCCGCATCGGGATTGCTGCGCGGATCGGCGGTAAACAGGCCCGGCTGGTCTGTCAGCAACAGCAGCAAATCCGCCTCGACCAGAATGGCGACCAGCGCGGACAAATTGTCGTTGTCGCCGACCTTGATTTCGTCAGTCGCTACGGCGTCGTTTTCGTTGACAATCGGCACGATGCGCCGCGCCAACAGCGCCCGAAACGTTTCGCGGGCGTTGAGATAACGTCCTCGACTCTCTACATCGGCGCGGGTGAGCAAAATTTGCCCGACATCGATGCCGTAAATCTCAAAAAACTGCTCCCACATCAACATCAACCGGCTCTGACCAACCGCAGCCAGCATTTGTTTGGTCGTCACCGATGCGGTGACATCGGGAAAGCCGAGCCGTTCCCGACCGGCCGCAATCGCACCCGATGAGCAAATGATGATGTCATGCCCGCCTTCGTAGAGAACCTTGCATTGCCGGGCAAGTTCGACCATATGCGGCCGATTGAGATGAGGCGTGCCGCCAGTGAGGACGCTAGTGCCTAATTTAACAACAATTCGCTGGTACATAGTTGTGATGGTGGCCGGGTAAGGAGCGTTGCAAAGGCGTCACATTCGGCCGAACTGTACACCTATTAAACATGCTATTATAGTAGAAATAGATCATCTCGCGTACTTTCCGTTCACTTTACATCGTGCTTATTGCGACGCGAATCTTAGCGAGGGACAAGCGATGGCGAAAACCGAATTCATGGCGGCCACCGATGCAATCTGGATGCACATGGAGCATCCCACAAACTTGATGTATTCCGCAGGCATCCTCCTGTTCGATACGCCATTGTCGAGACAACTGGTCGTGAAGCTGGTTACGGCGCGATTATTGCGCTTCGACCGCTTCCAGCAACGGGTCGTGCGCAGTCGCCTCTCTCCCAGCGGCTTCCAGTGGGAAACGGATCCGCATTTCGACATCAATGCCCACGTACACCGCTTTGCCTTACCGCAGCCGGGCGACCAGACTGTGTTGCAAGAAATGTTGGGCGATATCCTCAGCACACCACTCGATCCGATGAAACCATTGTGGCACATTCAACTGCTTGACGGCTATGAAGGCGGCACAGGCGTGCTGGTACGCATCCACCATTGCATCGCTGACGGCATTGCGCTGATCTACTTGATGCTGTCGTTGCTGGACAAAACGCCGGGCATGCCGGATTTGACGCCGTATAGCGCTCCACAACGCGACGATCCTGGATTATTCGGCCGAATTTCCTCGCCCGCCAACCGCTTCGTGCGCCAGGCCCGCCATATCACTGCACAAAGCGCCAATGCATTGACTGATGCCGACAAGATGACCCAACTGGCGCAGCTCGGAGCGAAAAGTGTCGTCACAATTGGCCGCATGTTGACCAAAGGTGCCGATTCAACCACGTTTTTGAAAGGGGATCTGGGCGTCGTCAAACACCTTGCCTGGTCAGAGCCGCTGCCGCTGGCAACCGTCAAGGCGATTGGAAAAGCACACGGCGCTACGATCAACGATGTCTTGCTGACCATGTTCACCGGTTCTCTGCGAGATTATCTGATCTCACGCGGCGAGCCGGTCGCTGAACTGACCATTCGCGTCGTCGTGCCGGTGGCGCTGCGGCCTCTGGATGAAGCGACGCAACTCGGCAATAAATTCGCAACCGTCACGCTGGAGTTACCCATCGCCGAAGCCGATCCGTGGGAACAATTGCGCCTTCTCAAGCAACGTATGGATTATTTGAAGCAGTCGCCCGAGGCATTGATCACGTTTACGGCGTCGTCTGTTGTCGGCATGACGCCGTCGCGGATTGCCAGCCGTACGATTGAGTGGTTTCAAACCAATGCATCGATGATCGTGACCAATGTACCGGGGCCACGCGAACAATTGTACTGTCTCGGCCGACCGGTGCGCGGCATCATGGCGTGGGGACCGATGGGTGGACGCATGGGCGCAGGCGTAACCATCGTCAGTTACAACGGTGGCGTCAATCTGGGCGTATTTGCCGACGCAGCGATTATTCCCGATCCGGAACAGTTACTGGAAGGGTTTGAACGTCAGTTCAATGCCATGCGAACAATATTGGATTGATTCGGCCGAATTCTTTGCCGATTATGTGACCTTAGTAGAAAATTAGTATCTAAGTACGTAGAAATCATTTCAATCATCATACAGCCTGGAGGCAACAAGAAAATGATCAAAGAGTTTAAAGCGTTTATTATGAGAGGCAACGTCCTCGACCTGGCCGTTGCTGTCGTCATCGGTGCCGCATTTGGTGCCATTATCACGTCGTTCGTCAACGACTTGATCATGCCCATTGTCAGTGTTTTGACCGGTGGCGTCGCATTCGCCGACCTGTTCTATGCGATTGACGGCAATACGTATGCTACGCTGGCCGATGCACAAGAAGCAGGTGCAGCCGTGTTAGCCTACGGCAGCTTTATCCAAACCGTTGTCAACTTCCTGATAATTGCGTTTGCCATCTTCCTCGTCGTGAAAGCAGCCAACAGCATGAAAAAGGAAGAGGAAGAGGAAGCCGCACCGGATCCGGGTCCTTCGGCCGAAGAGACGTTGCTCACTGAAATCCGCGACTTATTGGCTAAAAAGTAAATTCATTTACACCTCCTTTTGACGAAAGCCCTGCCTTTTACGGTGGGGCTTTCTGCTTTCTCAAGCTGACGACGGGTTTCAGGAAATTCCTTTTGTAGAGCGGATTGACAATCCGTCCACCAAGTGGGTTTTGACCCACCAAATTCTGAAGAACCCTGATTGGCACACAGTTCAAGTCGAGCAGGCGCTTAAAGCGCATCACTCGGTTATAATCCTCTACGAGGAAACGGCTATGGCCTACGTCAAAATTTGTGGAATTACAAACTGGGACGATGCGGCTCAGGCTGTCGCAGCAGGTGCGGATTATCTCGGTTTCATTTTTTATGAGCGCAGCAAACGATTTGTCGCTGTCTCGACAGTGCGCGAGATCGCGATCAAACTGCGCAAACAGCCGGATTGCCCGCAGTTGGTCGGCGTGTTTGTCAATGATTCGGCCGAAACCATCGCGCACATCCTCGACACCTGCGCTCTCGATCTCGCTCAATTGAGCGGTGACGAACTGCCCAAACTGATCGGCGATCCCGATTCACCGCTTTACGGGCGCTGCTACAAGGCCATTCGGCCGAATTCCTACCTCGAAGCCGAAGCAGACGGTGACTGGTTTCGCGCTTTTTCGGCCGAAAACCAACGCCTGCCGTCCATCTTGGTCGATAGCTACCATCCCACTGAGTACGGCGGCACCGGAGAAACGGGCGATTGGGAGATTGCGGCCAGATTAAAACGCAAACATCCCAAATTGATGCTCGCCGGTGGCCTCACACCCGACAACGTCGCCGTCGCCATCGCCCAGGTCAACCCGTTCGCTGTCGATGTCGCCAGCGGAACGGAAGCATCGCCCGGCAAAAAAGACCACGACAAGGTGCGCCGTTTCATTGCTCAGGCGAAGAAGGTTGGATAGTTTGTTGGCTAACTTCGCCATTCCCAATACTATGCCCTACACAACAATCGCTTCTCGTATTGCCTGGTCAAGCCGCTGGTATCGCGTGCGACAGGATGACATCGTTTTTCCTAACGGCCAGCACGGCGTTTACAATGTCATCGAACATCCCGGTGCAGCTTATATCATTCCGGTGACAGCAGATAAGCAGATTGCCCTGATTCGCCATTATCGTTACACCGTTGACGATTGGCTTCTGGAGATTCCGGCAGGCAGTTTGCAGCCGGGCAAAACGCATGTGGAAACGGCAGCGGCTGAATTGAAGGAAGAGATCGGCGGTGTAGCGCGGGAAATGGTGGAAATCGGCCGATATTACGCGCTCTGCGGTATCTGCAATATGGAAGCGGTCGTTTTTCTCGCTACGGGCGTGGAATTGGGTGAGGTGGAGCGGGAGGCGAGTGAAGTGATGGAGATCGTGATTCGGCCGATACCCGCAGTCCTCGACATGGCTCGCGACGGTCGCATCACCGATGCCCAATCTGCTCTGGCCTTGCTCCGTGCCGAATCAGCGCTGCACGACATTCTGAACCGGTAACAATCCCCGCATCATCCCATCTCCCTGACTCCCAGTCTCCTTTTCATCTGGTATAATCCCGGCAATCTGACAAGTCAAGGAACCTGACTGACCCATGTTGCACTTACCCGACAGCGAACTCCCGGACAAACGCGGCAAATTCGGTCCCTACGGCGGGCAATTCGTGCCCGAAACATTGATGCCAGCGCTCGAACAACTGATCGCCGCCTACGACGAAGCGCGTACCGATCCGGCATTTATCGCCGAATTCGAGCATTTATTGACCAGCTATGTCGGCCGACCTTCGCCACTGACTTATGCCAGACGCCTGAGCCAGTCACTCGGTGGTGCACAAATCTATCTCAAGCGTGAAGACCTCAACCACACCGGCGCACACAAAATCAACAACGCGCTCGGCCAGGCTTTGCTGGCGCAGCGCATGGGCAAAACGCGTATCGTGGCCGAAACTGGCGCCGGCCAACATGGTGTCGGCACAGCCACTGCGTGCGCTCTGCTTGGTCTGGAGTGCATCGTCTACATGGGCGAGGTCGATATTGCACGGCAAAAGCCGAATGTGCTGCGCATGAAACTGCTCGGCGCAGAAGTGCGTTCGGTCAGCAGTGGCAGTCGCACATTGAAAGATGCAATCAACGAGGCGATCCGCGACTGGGTGAGCAATGTCCACGACACGCACTATTTGCTCGGTTCTGTGCTGGGACCGCATCCGTATCCGATGATGGTGCGCGACTTCCAAAGTGTGATTGGCACGGAGGCGCGGGGACAGATAGTGGAGGCAATCGGCCGATTACCGGACGTGATCATCGCTTGTGTCGGCGGTGGCAGCAACGCAATGGGCATTTTCCATGCCTTTCGCAACGACGACACGGTCGAACTCATCGGCGTCGAAGCCGGTGGCGAAGGCATCGCATCCGGCAAACACGCCGCCCGTTTCGCCGATCTCAACATCGCCCGCATCGGCGTCCTGCACGGAACAAAGAGCTACGTCATGCAGACGCCGGACGGCCAGATCATGGAAACCCACAGCATCAGCGCCGGACTCGACTACCCCAGCGTCGGGCCGGAACATGCCCTGCTGCGCGACCAGGAACGCGCCGGTTATACCTACGCCACCGACGAAGAAGCGCTGGCAGCATTTCAGGTGCTGTCACGCACCGAAGGCATCATTCCCGCACTGGAATCGAGTCATGCCGTAGCCGAAGCGATCAAGCGCGCCCAAACGATGCGCCCGGATCAGGTTATTCTGGTCAATCTCAGCGGGCGCGGTGACAAGGATTTGAACACAGTCGTCACGGCATTGAAAATGGATTGATTTCGGACTCCGGATATTGGATTTCGGAGCGTGAGTTTCCGAAATCCCGCATCCAAAATCCGATATAAACACGATGGTCTACGTACTCCTCACGCTCAATTCCCTGCTCATGATCGTCATGCCGATTTTGCTCGGCATTTGGCTGGCGCGTCGCTATAAAGTGGGCTGGTCGCTGTTTTTCCTCGGCACCCTGGGCTTTGTCGTTTCGCAGGTAGGCCACATTACATTCAACCAACTCATCCTCAATCCATTTGCTGCTGACACGTTGGATGTAAGCAAGACTTTCGGCCGAACTGTTTTCATCGCCCTTCTCTTCGGCCTTTCCGCCGGTATTTTCGAAGAAGTCACCCGCTACATCTTCTACCGATTCATGAAAAACGCGCGTGATTGGGAAGAAGGGGTGATGTTCGGTGCAGGCTGGGGTGGCGTCGAGTCCATCATACTGGGTTTGCTGGCAGCAACGACCATCGTCAACGTCTACATCTACCAAAGTGGCCTGATCGACTCGCTGGTGCCCGCAGACCAACTGGCCAACAATGCCGACGCCATCGCTGACGGCGTACGCCAGGTCGAGGAACTGGTCAATTCACCGCCGTGGCTGTTTCTGATGGGTGCACTGGAACGCATGTTGACCCTTGTCGTGCAAATCGCGCTGTCCATTCTCGTTTTGCAGGCGTTTGTGCGCAACCGTATTATCTGGCTGTTCGCTGCCATTGGCTGGCACACCCTCGTAGACATGGTCGTTGCTTTCGGCCTGTTTCAGGAGTGGGAGCCACTCATCATTGAAGCAGCAATTGCCGGATTTGCTATTCTCAGTTTCTTCATCATCCGTTATTTCAAACCACCGGATCAGACGAGCGCTTCCGGGCAACTGACAGCCTCAAGCAGCGAACAACTATGATCAAGACAAACGCACTCACCAAACAATTTGACGAACACATCGCCGTCGACAGCCTCGATCTTGACATTGCCGACGGTGAACTGTTCGGCTTTCTCGGCCCCAATGGAGCGGGCAAAACGACGACAGTGCGCATGTTGACCAGTTTGATTGCGCCGACCAGCGGCACGGCTGTGGTCGGCGGTTTCAAACTGGGCGAAGATGACCAGAATATCAGACGCAATGTCGGCATTCTCACTGAAACGCCCGGCATGTACGACCGCCTCAGCGCGCATCGCAACCTCTCGATTTATGCTGAACTGTATGAAGTTGAACAGGTTGAGCGGCAGGTCGAGAAATATTTGAAAATGCTCGGCTTGTGGGAACGGCGTGACGATCCGGTCGGTACGTTCAGCAAGGGTATGCGACAGAAATTGGCGATTGCCCGTTCAATGCTGCACGAACCAAAGACGCTCTTCCTCGATGAACCGACATCTGGACTCGACCCGGAAGCGGCAAAGCTGGTACGCGATTTTATTGAAGATCTCAAGGAGGCCGGGCGCACAATATTTCTGTGTACACATAATCTGGACGAGGCCGATCGGTTGTGTGATCGCATTGCCGTGTTTAACGGTAAATTGCGCGTGGTCGACACGCCGACGTCGCTACGGCACAGTTTGTTCGGCAATCAGGTGGTGGTGCAGTTGGCGGCTTCGGCCGAATTCTACACCTCAAACCTCACCTCTCTACCCTTTGTTAAAGAATGCGTCGCCGACGGCAACCGCCTGCTGTTGCAAATGGATGACCCGGCAGCAAACAATCCGGAGTTGATCAGGGTGCTGGTTTCGGCCAATGCGCCCATCCAGTTTGTCTCCGAACAAACACACTCGCTGGAAGACATCTATCTCGAACTGGTTAACGATAAATAGTTTGATAGTTTGGAAGCTGGACAGTATGTCAACCATCCAACTATCAAACCACCCGACAAACCGCTATGAACAAAATCAAAGTTGTCGTACTCAAAGAATGGGCCGAAGTGTTTCGCAATAAACTCGTCTTGTTCAGCGTGGCCTTCTTGCCGCTTGTACTGTTGGCGCTGCCGTTTATCATGGTCATCATCATGAACAACGTGCCACTTGAAGAAGCGACAGTCGATGATATTCCCGAAGCGCTGCTGGGCACGATGTGTGGCGGCATGAGTGAAGCCGACTGCGCCCTCGTCTACATGCTGAACCTGTTCACCATCATGCTCATGATTCTGCCCGTCATGATCCCGGTAACGATTGCCGCCTACAGCATAGTCGGAGAAAAAACATCGCGTACGCTGGAACCATTGCTCGCTACGCCTATCACTACCAGTGAATTATTGACGGCGAAAGCGGTTGCCGCCGTGCTACCGGCTGTCGTTGCTACTTTCCTGTCATTCGTGATCTACAGCATTGGATTGCGTTTCATGGTCAACGAGACTATCTATAATGCTGCCCTTGGCCCGATTTGGTGGTTTGCCATCATCGTCGTCGCACCGTTGCTGTCACTATTCTCGGTCTGTCTGGCAATCATCGTTTCATCTCGCGTCACCGATCCGCGCGTCGCCGAGCAAATGTCGGGCATCGTGATCTTGCCGATCATCCTGATCATTGTCGGCCAATCGCTCGGCATTATTCTGATCGAGGCGCGTTTCCTGTTCCTCGTCGCCGTCATAACCGCCGTTGCCGATGCCATTTTGCTCTATTTTGCTGTGCAACTTTTCCAGCGCGAACGCATTTTGACACAGTGGAAGTAAGCTTTGCCTCTCAGTTTCCTGGCATTGCAGCATTAACTGCTCGAAAGCAGGTTCCTTGTCTGAAGACAAAAGCACTCCAGCCAATGCAATGTGAGCGGTAGTTGTTTATCGGCCGAAACCTGCTTCCCGCGCCTTGACAATCGCCGCCGACCGATCCACCACCTGCAATTTTGACAAAATATTGCTGACGTGATTGCGCACTGTCTTTGGACTGATGGTCAGACGACGCGCAATCGCCTCATTGTTCAGCCCTTGCGCGATTAAGTCGAGCACTTCACGCTCACGATCCGTCATACCGGGAAAAGCGTCAGGCGGCAAGTTGTGCGGCTGGGCAAAAAACACCATCAGACGCTGCGCGATAGCCGCGCCAAAATGGGCTTCGCCGCGTGCCACTGCGTCAATGGTGCGCACCATTTCCTCCTGATCAGCTCCTTTGAGTACGTAGCCTCTGGCTCCCGCCCGCATCGCCGCAAAAACGGAGTCGTTGTCTTCAAACATCGTCAACATGATCACGCCGATGTGTGGTGACGTCTGTACGATGCGCCGCGTCGCCTCAATACCGTTGAGATCGGGCATCTGGATATCCATCAGCACGACATCGGGTTGCAGTGCTTCGGCTTGCGTTACCGCTTCTGTGCCACTGGTCGCCTCGCCGACCACGGTATAGTCGTGCAACGATGCAAACAAGGCGCGCAGACCGCTGCGGAAGAGTGTATGGTCGTCGGCGATGAGAATGCGGATCGGTTCGGTCACGGCACGCCTCCCCGCACCGCCCAGGCGCGCATAGGCAAGGTGATAGTGCCATCGGGTGCAATGGGCAAGGCTGTGCGCAGTGTGGCAGCGAGAACGGCTTGCTTTTCGGCCGAAAGCGACGCTACATAGCTCGGCGCTGGCCCCGTCTGCCCCAAGAATGGCTGCCAAAAATCATCCCAATCGGCAAAGCGTGCCGGCACGTCGAGGGCGACAATCGTCACCGCAGACAACCCTGCAGCAGTGAACAAATCATTAAGTAGCTCGGGCTGGCAAAGCGGGAAGCGCACCCCTTCATCATGTTGTGTTGCTGTCGGGTTGAGGGCGACGACGGCATCCCAAAAGCGGCGAAGCATCTGCATTTCGCCCGCATAATCCCACACGTAGACGGCGATGATAGCGTTGTCCGCCGCCACGCGGCGCATTTCGCGCACTGCCGCCGCGGGGTCGGGGAAAAAGTTGAGCGCCAAACCAGAGACGATGTGGTCAAATTGCGCGTCGGTAAAGGGTAGGTCGTTGGCACTGGCAACGCCGAAGTCGATGGCTGTGGCGGCGTGCAGCCGTTGGGCGTGGGTGATGAAGCCAGAGGCGAAGTCGATGGCGACGACGTGTGCGGGTTCGGCCGAATCAGCGATCAGCCGACTGAGCGCCCCGGTGCCACAGCCAACGTCCAGCCAGCGCAGCCCCGTTGGGGCAGCCAACCAGTCGAGAAATGCAGCTGCAATCGGCCGACTCCAGCGCCCCATGAACTGTTCATACGCCACGCCGGCGTCCCAGCTATCGGGCGTCATCTCCGGCCCCACCTCCAGCGGTGCGGCCCCACACCTGCACCGTCGTAAACGTGATTTGCAGTGTGTCATCAGCCAGCGCCGCCCGCTCGACGGCGGCGACCAACGCATCCAGTCGCGCCGCCGTCACCAACCCGGCGGCCACTATGCGTTCGCGCATCGCCTGCGCCGCCATCACCGGCATGCGCATGTACGGATGGCCGTTCTGTAACGCGACAACCGCAGCGCGCACGCGCAAATCGTTCAGGCCGGCGTCGCGGAAAATGCCGTAGATGCGTCGGCCGATATTGATATCTCCCCGCAGCGCCAGCGCCCGCTCCAGAATATCGAGCAGCTCCGGCCATTCCGGGCAGCGTGGGTAGAAGTGCCATGAACTGTGGTCCGGCTCCTGCGCGATGATGATGCCGCCCGGACGCGCCAATCGCATCATTTCATCGAGCAATGTTTGCGGTTGCGGGATGTGGGGAAAGAGAAAACGGGCGTGTACCACGTCAAAACTGGCTGCATCCAACATGGTCTGCGTGGCGTCGCCGTGGCGCAGGTCGACGGCCTCCAACCCTTCCCGGAGCAGGTAGGCGGCGGCCGCCTGCAACAGGTAGGCGTCGCCGTCGACGCCAACGACGTACCCGTCCGTCCCGACGCGCTGCAGTAGCGGACCGAGTACGCCCATCGCGCCACAGCCGAGATCGACCGCCGACCAGCCGGGTAGGATGCCGATGTGGTCAAAAAGGGTTTCGGCCGATTCTGCCCACACACGTGCTTGTAGTTGCAGGCGCGTCAACTCGTCGTCGCCAGCTAATAGATACTCACTCATCGTGTATTGCCTCCGGAAATGGTAGCGACACAGCAACCGTAACACCATTGTCATGGGACACGGTCAGCGTTCCACCCAGTTCTGCCGCACGCTCCCGCATGGTTGCCAGACCGACACCTGGCTGCGCATCAGCGACCAGTCCACGTCCATCGTCGCTGATTGTCAACAATAACCCCTCAGCGACCAATGCGATACGCACCAGACTGTGCATCGCTTGGGCATGGCGCACGACATTAGTCAGCGCCTCGACAGCAATGCGATAGGCGGCGACTTCGACAGCAGCCGGCAGCGGCGGCAGTTGTTTGGGCGCAGCGACGGTGATGGTCAGATTGCCGGACTGTAACCGAGTTGCGTATTGGCGAACGGCTTCGACGAGGCCGAGTTGGTCCAGTGCAGGTGGACGCAAATCGTGGACGACACGACGCACCTCGGCGATGGCATTCTGTGTGCCGGTTTTGAGATCGCGTAACAGCGTTTCGGCCGAATCGGGGTGCTGGGCGATCACATTGCGTGCCGCATCAATTTGCAGTGTCAGCGTCGCTAGTTGCGGACCAAGCCCATCGTGCAGGTCGCGGCGCAGACGGCGGCGCTCCTCTTCACGCGCCAACACCAGATGCTCACGAGATTGTTGCAAATCGGCATTGATCTGCGCCGCATAGACGACGGAGGCGACTTGCTGGGCGATTTGCGTCAGCAACCGGCGTTCGTGGGCGGTCAACTGTTCGCCGGGCGCGCGCGGTGAGACAACCATTCGGCCGATATGCTGGTTGAGGTGTGTCAGGGCGAACGGTGCAGGCGTTTCCTGCGGTTCACCTGTGGCAGCGGCGAAAATATCGTCGTGTTTTCCGGAAAAAATGGCGACGTAGGGCAATTTGAGGCTGGTGGCAATAGTCTCAGTAAGGATCGGGAGCAGGAGTGCAGGCGATTCGGCCGATTCCAGCCGCTCACCGATCACCGTCAGCACACGCAGCGGATCATCCCGGTCGCCATACATGAAGCGGTCGATGACCCGTTGCAAACGCACGCGCAACGGATGGGCGACGACTGCCAGCACGACCGCCGCGACCAAGGCTACCGTCAAGCTCGCCTGTGGCTGCAAAAAGGTCGCCATGCCACCGACAATCAAGCCGTAAACGATCACGAGCGCCAATGTCAGCCCACCATAGACCAGAGTGCGGTTGACGACGATTTCAATGTCCCACAAATGGTAGCGCAAAATCGCAATACCGATGGTAATCGGGATCATCGTCATCGCCACAATCGTCAAATGCAGCTCGATAACGGCAAAAAACGGCACCGCATCACCGGAGAAAAACGTTCTCCAAACGACGGGGATCAGGCTGGCCGCCATGCCAAATAAAATCCAGCGCGTCTGCTGGCGCTGCACCGGCGACGCTGTGCGACGGTATTGGACGATTTGACTGCCTAATCCCGACAACACGGCGGCCAACAGCGGCACGATGAACAGATACCAGCCCCAGTCCGCACGGTACAGTTGATAGAGCCATCCGCGCCATCCATCAAAACGCCACCACGTTGCAGCATATGCTGCGGCAAACTGAAATACCGTCGCTGTGACAATAGCCGTTATCGGGATGACAATCAACCAGCGCGGCAGCGGACGACCGTATGGGAACAGGTGAAAGAGCAACGCCCAAGCGGCAATGGCAAGCAGCGGAAAGAGGATTTCGATGAACGGAATGGCGGTCGTCAACCAGTCGGGATAGAGTCGTTCCTCGCGGATGAATACGAGCATGAATGCCATCAGTGGCAGTGCAGCGGAAACGAAAAGAGCTTGCCAATCGGCCGATTTGCGCCATGCAATCAACCACGCCACAGCAAAAAACACCGCAATTGCAATCCATTGCAACACGATCAGATACTGGACAAACGCCCGCACGCCGCTTACTGTGGCAAAAAAAGGCGCTGCATTGCGTACGCCGTAATCCGTGTAGACGTAAAAACGTTGATCGCGTCCGTTGACAATAAACATGGCAATGGTGACGATCATGATTGCCGCCCATAGAGTACGTGCAATCCAGAGTTTTCGGCCGATTAGCCGCGTGTTGGGGAGTACAAGCATCGCTGTTGTCATTGGCCTCATTTTACACGATTTGGTAGAGGCAGACCTCAGTGTCTGCCCCTGCACGAGAGCGATGGTTCCAGTGCGTTTTCAATATCAGGCAGCGATTGCGGGGTCGGCGCGTTGTGCCAACCACACCATACCCGCGCCGCTGATGACGGCAAACAAGACGCCCACCACACCGATCAACAGCCACTCGCGTCCCTCACCATCCAGAGAAAAGCCAATCCCCAGCGCCACTAAGAAGGCGAGCAAACAAACGACAACCCACAACGCCGGTTGCGCCACATGCGGTTTGAGCATCTGCATCTGCACGATGCCGATAGGCAATGCCAAAAACAGGGCGATCAGCACAGCTGTGACGACTTCCGGCATAGTCTCTGTATCAAACAGAGCAAACATCAACGCAAAACCAAGCCCCATGCTGATGGCACCGGCCAATGCAGTGCGTATGACCCATCGGCCGAAAGCAATACCCTGGGAGCGCAGCACAAATGCCTGCCCCACGCCGGCACCCAATCCCAGCAAGCCGCCAAAAAGCGCACCAGCCACGAGCGTTCCGACCGCTTCCCCGGCTAACTGTGTGACGGCTTCGCTGATCGTCCACATAGCGAGAAAAGCCCCCATCGTCGCCACCATCATCGTGATGGTGACGGCAATGACCCATTGCACAAAGAAACTCTTGTTATTCATGTCAACCTCCGTTGGTTTTTATTAGTCAGCGTCAATTGACATTTATGATAGGCTGCCCGCTGTCCCGTTGTCATGGGGCAGGTGTCCCGCTGTGGCGGGAGGATGCGGGGGATGATGCACAGCAAAGTGCAGTCGTCAGTAGTCGTCTCAATCTGGTTTGGATTGGGAAGTTGGGCCGGGGCGTTCGGGAGTAGCGGTCGCTGTTAGGGTCGTCTGGAGAAAATGGAGCAGTGCGGCGAGCACCGCACCCTCGCTCACCTCCCGGCCGATTGCCACCGGCGGATGGCCCAAAACGAACGCCCACTGCCCCAACCAATCGTCAACAACAGTTGAAGCACCAATAGCAAACCGAGATCGGGTTCGAAGCGCACCACCAGCGACACATTCGTCGTATTTTGGGGCAGCCGGAAAGCCAACAAGTAGATAATGAGTGCCAAATCGATCAGTGCCAGGGCAATGAAGAGCAGGCTGTCGCGACGCCGCCATCCGGTTTGCCGCAACCGCCGCACGGCAATCCCAGCAGAAACCAGCAGGAAAACAGTGAGACCCACACCCACCGTTCGCAGGTTGCGTGTCAGCCAATCTTCCTGCGTGGCAAAATGTTGTGGCGCCTGATCCAGCGCCAGCAGAGCTACATCGAACGCGATGTTGGCGTAGTCGGAGGCGTGCGTGGGATCACTGCTGTTCAGCAGCAATACCATGCCGAACCCTTTCTCGGGAATGATCAGCATATTGTGGTTGACACCTAACCAACCGCCCCCATGCGAAAGTGCCACGGGTGCGTCGGCCATATCAGTGAACGGCCAGACCGCCCAACCCATAGCGTATTGGACCGCCCCCTCCCCAGTCGGGTCGGTGAACACGGCGGGTGCGTGCAGAATCTCCATGCTGCTGGGAGAAAGGAGTTGTGTGCCGCGAAACGTGCCGTCGTTGAGATGAAAAAGTAGGTAGTGCGCCATGTCCTCGGCGCTACCGATGACGCCTGCCGACGGCTGTGTTGCCCGCGAGTAGGGTAACAGGGAATCGAACGCGGTTTGTCGGCCGAAAAAAGGGTAGTAGTTGCTGCTCATCCCCGCCGCGCGTGCGGCTGCCAAATCGGTGAAGCTGTGGGTCATTTCCAGTGGCTGGAAGAGATGGTTCTCAAGATAGTCGCCGTACGACTGGCCGGTGACTGCCTCGATGAGGTGTCCGAGCACGTCGTAATTGCTGTTGGAATATTCATACGCCGTGCTTGGTACATGGTTCAGTTCGGCCGATGCCAACCCCCGCACGCTATTCTCCAACGCATCTACACCGTCAGGGTCAAGATTACGCTCATACCCTTGCTTTTCATCAAGCCCACTCGTCTGGTTGAGCAACTGACGTACCGTGATCGGCGTCTCCGGCATGAACCACGGCAAATAGCGTTGGATAGGCGCATCCAGTTCGACCTGCCCCGCCTCGACGCGTTGCAGGACCGCGACGGCCGTCATCGACTTGCTCAACGAGGCCAGCAGAAAGGGTGACTGTGGCGTCACCGGATCGCCGGATGGATTGGCCACATCATACCCTTCAAGATAGACAATTTCCCCACCTTGCACAATGGCCAGCGCTGCGCCGGGAATATCCAGTGCAGCCATCCGCTCCTCAATGAAGCGGTCAATAGCACCAAATTCTGTGTTCTGGCCTGCCGCCGGCGTAGTCGCCGACAGCAGCAACACAAGTAGAACGGCCAAGAAGAGGAATTGTGAGCGCATGTGCCTACCTCCGTGTTGCGGAGTGTGTCTGAGTGGTCGACGCATTAGCCCCACCGTTGTGCAGCCTGGTCTGTGCCCTGCTTCGGGTTGAACAATGCTCATTTCCGGCTACCATCTGAATCGCCTTCATCCGTCAATTAATTCCGACCAGCGTCTCGATAGCATCGACGGCAGCGCGTGCACCGCCAGCCGCACGCAGCGATGTACCGACGCGCTGCACATTCGCCGTAAGCGTCGCGTCCTGCAGCATCTGGTCGATAGTCTGGCGTAGGGATTCGGCCGAAACGCGCCCATCGCGCACCAGCCTGCCAGCCCCCAGTTCCACCACCCGCTGTGCCACCAACGCCTGCTCCAACTGCTGCGGCACGAGCAGCAGCGGGACGTTAAAGTACAACCCTTCGTTAATGCTGTTCATGCCTGCATGGGTAATGAACAGGTCGGCCCGTTCGAGCAACGCCAACTGGGGGACGTGGGGGCGCACAATGACGTGTGGCGGTATCAAGCCAAGCGCCTCGGGATCGGTGCGTTTGCCAAAAGAGAGCACAACCTGATACGCGCCATCGCGCAGCGCCTCCAGACAGAGGTGATAGAACGGCGTGTTGTCGTTGAAGACGGTACCCAACGACACGTAGATGAGCGGGCGATCGGGGTCGAGCTTATCCCACGGAAAGTCGGGATCGTGAGGGCGCTGCATGATGGTCGGACCGACAAAGCGATAGGTTGAGCCGAGTTTGGTCGCATCGGGTTGGAAGCGTGCAGACGTGTAGCTGATATTGAAATCGCCCGGCCAGTTGAGAATATCGGTCAACGGCGGCAATTTCAGCCCCACTGTGCGCTGCAAGCGCCGCGCCGTACGCATGAATCCGATCACATCGGGCAAGCCACGCGCCAGCACGCCGACAATGCGTAGCGCTTCACCGCTGCGAAACAGCATCGCGCCGGGAAAGTTGATCAACGCCATCGACGCCACCGCGGGTACGCTGATCATATGGGCTGCCAGCCGCCCCCACGGGCACATGCTGTCATAAACGACGACGTCGGGGGGATCGGCGGCCAGTGCCGCGACCAGATCGGGCAGGATGCGTTCACTCATGTCGAGTAGCGTTTTGGCTAACAGAGGTGGGTTGAATTTGCCGCCGGGCGGCTCCATTTCGGTGGCGAACAGATTTGGTGTGTCGCGATAGTCGGCTCCGGTCGCGGCAACTTTGTCGCGGTACGCCTCGTTGAGGAAGTAGGTGACGCGGTGGCCGCGCCGGATAAGTTCGGCCGAAACAGCTAGCGTCGGGTAGACGTGGCCGGAAGAAGGTACGACGACAAACGCTATATGCATCACATATCCTCACACAAGATGTTCCACGCGGTCTCTTGGCTCCTGGACGTGCGTGATCTCACCTCATTATTCCACATCCCTTGCCACCGGATCAATAGTTTGTAAATACGCCCACATCGCATGCAATTCCTCGTCGGTATAGAAATGCAGCGTTTCCCACGGCATTTCGGTACTGATGGCAGATCCGTCGGGCCGCAGGCCCTCGCGCAAGGCGCGCACGAAGTCGTCCTGTGACCACGTGCCGAGTGCGGTCTCGTGGGGCGTGATGTTTGGGCCGCCGATGGGATCGCCCGTCAAGTCGGTGCCGTGGCAGGCGGTGCAGAACGCCGCCCGCTGCTTACCAAGGCCCGACCCATCCTGAGACGCATGCGCGGACAGCGGCGGGCTGTCCAGCGCCACATGTTCGGCCGTTACCACCGGAAACTGGTTGGTAACGTGCATGACGCGCATCATCGGGCCAAGGCGCGTCTTGGCAGCAGTGGTTTCCACAGGTGGCACGCTGCGGATATAAGCGATCAGATTTTCCATGTCGGTCAAGTTGACCGCCTGATTGAACTCCGGCGGCATCAAAATAGTCGAAGAACCGTCCGGTTTGACGCCATACCAGACAGCCTGTGCAATCGCTTCGTCGCTACGGTTGCTGCCGATGCCGCCTTCTCCCGATGTCAAATTGGCGATGACAATGCGACCGGCCATCAGATCAGCGAATGTCTGTCCGGCCAGATTTTCACCGTGGCACGACTGGCACATGATTGTGTATAGGCGTTGCCCTTCAGCGATGCGTTCCGGGTCATCGGGGACACTGAGCGCGAAATCGGCCGAAACCTCGTAGGTACGATTGATGCGGCCTGCGCTGATGACCGCCACAACCGCGTAAACCAGCACGACAATACCGAGCAAGCTTCCCACGATGATACCGATCCATTTCAAAACGCGTTTCATTGTGATTCTCCTTTCCGTCATTGTGCCTCAGTGCGCCGACAGAAATATCCTGACGAGGTGGTTGGTCATCGTTTGGGACAGTACCGTCTGCCAGGCTTACGGTTGAGGCACATCGGCCGAAACAAAAGCCCATTCGACCGTCGTCGGCATCGCGCCGGTCCGCTCGCCCTCGATCGACCGAACGCGATTGATGCACGCGTCAGCGACAGCATCGAAGCGCAAATTACCGTTGGAAAGCCGCCAAATCTCGTACTCGCCGATTACGGAGCCTGCGCATGTTGTCCCCTCTGTCTGCTGCAAATGCATGTGCCCGTTTTCAAACCAATATTTACCGATGGCAACCGTCTCATCGACCAGCTTTTCGCGCGTTGACGCCACACGCAGATTGCCGTCAGCATCGAAGCTCTGGAAAGCACTTCCTTTGCCCCAGTAAACGCCGACCATTTCTTCAACAGATGTGACCAGCGACATCGCCTCCGGTGTGCTGGTCGCAGCGGGTCTGCTGTCGCCGGACGCCTGACGACACGCTACCATGAGAAACAAAGCCGCAACGAAGCTGAGAGTCAGAAGGTTAAAGCGGTTCAATGTCGTACGAAACATGTCAGCAACTCCTATTGCGCGCCGTCTATGGAACATATCAACGCGCCGTTTGCATGTGCACCTGATCTGTCACGATTGTGTTGCCCAGCAGGCGCATGCCGATTGGCGCAAACGCCAGGAACCAGATCACCGTCGCCAGAGGGTACATAACCCGAACCTGCCAGGTGGCAATCGACTCATCGCCACCCTGACCCATTACAAAGACAATGGGCGCTATGATGAGCAGAACAGCATTCCAGCTCGGGATTCCCCCATAGCGCAAGAAGCCGATGCCCAACACGATCGGCGTGAGGAGTCCCAACGCCAGATAGAGAAGGAGGATGGGCATTCCCGGCGCGTCTAGACTGAATATAGCAATGTCGTACCCTGCATTCGCCAAACCGGCTTGAATAATGCGCGCAATGGACGGCAGAATGCCAAAGCCGATTCCTAATCCTGTCACGGCGGTTAGGAGACCCAACCTGGGAGCATTCGTCCCCAGGAGGCGCGCAAGACCGAGAAAAACAGGGACGAAGAGAAGGAAAGCATATGACAAAAAGACGCCTTCCATCCAGCCTGAAACGCCGAAAGAATCACCGCCAATACCAAGCATATAGGTCGCCATGCCGGTAATCAACAGCAGCGGCGCGGCGATAAACGCGACGCCCAGGGCTTTGGTAGACAGTTGTTGATAAGAATTCATTGGTTATCTCCATTGGTCAATGCCCCTCTCTAGGGCGTTTGGTGTTTGTTCCTGCGACGCTGTTTACACGAATCGCTGACTGCCATTTGTCTGATCTGGTGCCTCAACCCATATCGTTTGACCATCCCATCGCTATATTGGGGTCGAGTCTACGGTGAACTCCAGAATGCGCAGTTCGATACCATCAGGTAAAGCGAGCTGGTCTATCTGCTGTCGGGCGACGTCTACCAACATTTGCCGGGTTGCGCTTGATAGTTGACTCGCCAACTCGACAAAGGCAGCCAGAATGGTGATCGCCAACCACTGTTCCGGCGCAGTCGCTTCGATGACCAGCGCCGGGCCACCGACCCCTTGCGTAACCGGCAGGCAAACCCGGTGGTTCGGACGTTCGATACAACAGAGCAAGACCATCATTAACCCGCTTCATTCGTCGCATTGGGTACAGCATAAACACCAAACGCAAAAGAAATGCTTAAAAAACGTAAAACTATCGCTATAATCAATAAATGCGGCACGACGAAAGTAAAACCAAACCTCTGCGAATCTTCTGCCTGGGTGGGCTGCGCTTCGAACGCCACGGCGTGCCGTGGGACAGTTTTAAGACGCGCAAAGTAGCGGCGCTGTTTGTCTACATTGCTGCCACCGGCAAGCCACAGCCGCGCGAACTACTGGCTGACCTGCTGTGGGATGATCGTTCCACGTCCGTCGCACGCAGCAATCTCCGCGTCGCCCTGTCCGACCTGCGCAAGCACGTGGGCGACTGGATCACGATTACGCGTCACGCCGTTGATCTCAAGGTGGAAAGTGATGTCTGGCTCGACAGCGGGCACCTGACCAGGATGCTGAGCGCCGATGCGTTTGCGCCTGATGCCTTGGCAGGTGCGCTTGAATTGTATCACGGGGATTTTCTGGCCGGGTTTCACCTCAGCGAAGCGCGTGGCTTTGAGGCGTGGGCTTCGGCCGAACGGGAGCGTTTACACCAGTTGGCGCTCGGCGGCCACCGGCGGCTGGCTGCCCATTATCTCGAACGCGGCCAATTGAGCGACGGCATTGCTGCCGCCCAGCGCCACGTGCAATTCGATTCCCTCGACGAAACGGCACACTATCAACTAATGCAACTGCTGGTCGCCAACGGACAGACGGCGGGAGCGCTGACGCAGTATGAGCGTTGTCGGGCGCTGCTGGCGGAAGAGTTGGGCGTGGCCCCATCGGCCGAAACGATCGCCCTGGCCGACGCCATCCGCGCGGGGCAAACGACGATTGTGCACGCGGCATCAGTTGAACCGCGCCACAATCTGCCGCCGGAGTTGACGCCGTTTTTCGGCCGAAACGATGAGCTGGAAACCGTCGAGCGCCTGCTCGAACAGCCCACGGCGCGCCTGATCACCATCATTGGTGCGGGCGGTATGGGCAAGACACGGCTGGCCCGTGCAGCGGCGCGGCGCTTCGTCAAGGCGGGTCGCTTTGCAGACGGCGTCTACTTCGTGCCACTGGCGGCTATCGAACAGTCCACGCAGGTGGTGACCACGATTGCAGACGCGATTGGATTGGAGCTTTCGGCCGAAATCGACCCCGCAGAGCAACTCATCACTGCCCTGCGCCGCAAAGCCGTCTGTCTTGTGCTCGACAACGTGGAGCAGATCGCGGGGTTGCCAGACCTGCTGCCACGGCTGTTGCGTGACATGCCGCAAACCACTTTCCTGCTAACCTCCCGCGTGCGGTTGCAGTTGCGGTCAGAACACGTACTGGAGATGCGCGGCCTGCCATTTATTCCATCGAACAGCACCACGACACCGGCGGCGGCTCTTTTCATGGAGACCGCTCAGCGTGTGCGCCCCGACTTTGCGCCTGATTCGGCCGAACTCAATCGCATCTGCGGCCTCGTTGAGGGGACGCCGCTGGCGCTCGAGCTGGCAGCCGGTTGGGTTGATACGTTGTCACTACCAGCGATAGAGGCTGCGATCCGCGAAGACCTGGATATTTTGCATACCGATTCGGCCGATCTTCCATCACGGCAGCGCAGCATGCGCGGCGTTTTCGAGACCACCTGGCGGCAGCTGTCTGCCCCCGAGCAATCACTACTGGCGGCGTGTTCCTGTTTTCGCGGCGGCTTCACCCGCGCGGCAGCAGAGGCCATATGCGGGGCGACGCCCCGTCTGCTGGCGCGGCTGGTGCGTCATAGCTTGCTCACGTTCAATGTCCGCGCCAATCGCTATTCAATGCACGAATTGCTCCGCCAATTCGCCGCTGACCAACTTCGCGCATCACCCCAGCAGTGGACAGACACGCGGCATAACCACAGTGCCTACTTCACTTCATGGTTGCTGGCGCAGTCGGATGAGATCACGATTGTCCGTCGACCGCTGGCAGAAACACCCATTGCCACCGAACTGGTCAACATTCAACGAGCATGGCGCATCGCCCTCGACCTGAAATTCAGTCAACAAATGGCTCCGATAGTGCATCTGTTTGGCAACATTCACATGCGTCTGGCTCGTTTTCGTGAAGGGGAATCGATTTTTGCAAACGCCGTTTCCACTTTGGAGCAATGGTTGCATGGGCAACCAAATGATCGTGAAAGTCGCTACCTGCTCGCGGTTGTCCTCGCTTGGCAAGCAGATTTTGCCCACTTGCTGGGTCTGCCTCAACCGATCACGACAAACCTGCACCGCAGTTTGGAATTATTGCAGTCGAGTGACCTGCAAGGGTTGACAACGGATGCCGATTTGGCGCATGTTTACGAATGTCTCGGCGATGTCTCCGATGGAGAAGATGCGATTTTGTTCTATGAACGAGGTCTGGAGGTAGCGCAACGGGGCGCAATTCCTCTAGCGCAGGCCAGCTTACTCGATGCTTTGGCGAATGCCCGTGGTCTGCGCGGTGATACGACTGCGGAATTGATGTTGCTAGCTCGACAAAGCCATGAGATTCGCAGTGACATTGGTGATTTGATGGGGCTCAGTTGGTCAGCGCAACTGATGGCGTGGATTGCGATTCAGGCGGGGGATTTCCAATCGGCCGCTGAGCACGCTGAGGATGCCATTACCCACAGCCGCAAATTGAAGTGGCGTAATGGGTTGGCAAATGCACTACATGTACGTGGTGGCGCTTTCTACAACCAAGGCGATTGGGAGTCAGCAATTCCACTGTTTCAGGAAGCAATCGACCTGTGGCGGGAGGTTGGACTGGATCGGGCATCATTTGCCAGCCGTTATAGTTTGGGAATGGCGCAACTCGGTTTAGGTGATGAACAAGCCGCAAAGGAGACAACTCAGGCATATCTGGTTTCTGCCAAACGAGTACCGCCTAGCGAGCTTAGTCTACACGGTCACGTGTTGGCTGGTCACATCGACCTATTGCATAAGGAATGGCAATCAGCGGTGAGCAATTTTGATCGCGTAATCCCTTTTTTTGAGCAGAGAATGGTTTGGTCACGATTGGCACATGCTTTGGCATTCCGTGCATTGGCAACCTTCCATTGCGGCGAGATGCGTCAAGCTGAGACAATGCTCCAACGTGCAGAGCAGTTGCTTGTCAAGCGTAACTATCCCATATCTTATGTTGGGCTAGTGAAGGCAGTTCGGTCGGCTTTTCTGGCACAAGATGGACGATATGAAGAGGCACAAGCTATGTTTCAAAGTGCGTGTGCCTCACCCCAAATTGCTAAATCACAATGGTATCAATCGGTTATCGGCCGATACATCCCCGGCTGACCAGACAACCCGCCAGGCGTCGCCTCCACAGGAGGTATAGCCATTGTGCACAATGTGTTACGCAGTCGTCGTCGTCAGCAACGTCTTCCCGTTCACTTCCGCAAACGTCACCGTGATGAGCATTTGCGGCAAATCGGCCGAAACAGCCAGCGTCGGGTAGACGTGGCCGGAAGAAGGTACGACGACAAACGCAATGTGCAAGACACACTCTCCTTGATCCTGATTGCTGCATCGTAGGCGAAGTTGCCGCAACTGTCAACAGATGAAACAAGACCGGGCGTTGAAGAGCGCCCGGTCGATAGCCTTCTACAGCCAATCAATCATCGTCACAAGTTTTCAGTAGTAAAAGCAATAATTATAGTGAGGCGGGGGTACTGTTGACAGCGGCTGTTTCCTGTCGTGTCAGCCACATCATTCCCAGACCCGTTACAACACCCACCACCAATCCCATTACGCCAATTATCCATTCGCCCCCTTCGCCGCCAAAGAAAATCATGATTGCGAAAGAAAGCACATAACCAGTCACCGTAATCAACGGCCAAAGTGCGGCAGGAATGCTTTGCTGTCTTAGTAGAAACGCCTGCACCAAACCCATTGGTAGTCCAAATACCACCCCCAGAAACAAGGCGGAAACAATGTTTGGAACCAACTCAAACAAAGCAGACATCAGCACGACGCCGACACTCATGGTCAAGGCTGTGACAAGCACGCTGTACCCAATCCAGCGCTCGGCCGAAATTCCTCGACTGCGTAACAACAAACCCGGCCCCAGTGTCCCGCCCAGCGCAAATAGTGCCCCAAACAAGAATCCTGCCACCACCGTTCCCAGCATGTCGCTACTGATTTCTGTGACGGCTTCTCCTGCCCACCACATCGAACCATAGGCAGCTATCCCCAAAACGACCGTTCCCACAGCACAAGCCAGCACCCACTTCAAGCCAAATCCCCAATCCAAATGCGTTTGTTTTTCGTTCATTTTATCCTCCAAAAGTCAATGTGAATTTTGGAGATAGCATATAGCGGTTAATGTCCCGTTGTCATGAGGCGGCTGTCCCAATACGGCGGGCATTCTCACCCGTCTTTGGGTGACAATACCGACTTGTCGTCGGTTGTCCGACTGTGAATGTATTGGGATCGCAGACAGCTTGCCCATCAGTATATGGCAAAGAGACTGCCCATGTTCCGACTAGCAAATTCATGAATTTGGAGTGGTTGCTGCGGCTGTCAACCGCGTCACCAATACGTCGAGCTGGTCGTAAGTTTCGCGCAGGCCGCCTTCCATGCCGGAGGCGATAACGCCGTCCCGCGCCGCCTGGGACGGATAAGTGCAGGTCGCGACCAGGCGCGTGCGTCCGCTCAAATCGTGGTAGACGGTGTCGATGGTCGAGACGGTTTCGGGAAACGGAGCGAAGATTTCGGTAAAGACGAGATGGCGGGGGCGGTCGATGGTCAGGTATTCGCCGTAGAAATCGACCTCGTCTCCGCTCTGCGTCTGGATGACAAAACGCCAGTGCCCCCCGACACGCAAGTCGATTTCACAGATGGTCACTTGCGTACTGCGTGAGCGTGGACCATACCAGATACGGACGTGCTGCGGCTGGGTCATCGCGTCAAAGACGACTTGAGGCGGTGCATTGAAAACCCTTGTGATCACAATCGTCTCATCCCCTTCAAGCCGCACGAGGTCGTCGCGCATCGTCGGCAGGTGCGCATCGAGCCGATCCCACGTCTGGGTGATGCCCTGCTCCATGCCCATGTCGATCACGGTTTGCAACGCTTCGGCCGAATCAAACATCGTAACCGTCGTCAGCAGCGTTTGCCCGTCTATTTCTTCAAACGTCACCGTGATGAGCATTTGCGGCAAATCGGCCGAAATAGTGCCGTCGCTGTCGGAAAACGCATCGACATAGACGAGGCGCTCCGGCGGCACTATTTCGCGATAGACCGCCAGTCCCCAACTCTCCATCACGCTGCCGTCCGGCATTTCCCCTTTCATGCAGTAATGCCACTTGCCGCCCGGACGCAAGTCAAGTTCACAATGCGGCACCGTCCAGCCTGTCGGCCCCCACCACTGGGAGAGATGGGCACAGTCGGTGTACGCCTGCCACACCAAATGGCGCGGCGCAGCAAAACGGCGGGTCATAACGAGTTCGCGGTCACCGTGGATTGCCATCGTCTGTCGTTTGTTGGTCATCAGTAAGTTCCTCACGCTGTAGAGATTTGAGATAGTCGTCGAGCCGGTCGAAACGCTCCTGCCAGAGGCGCTCAAACGGCATCACCCAGTCAAAGATCGGTTTGAGCGCTGCGCCGTGGAGGCGGTAGAAACGCTGCCTGCCGTCCTTGCGCACGCTGACTACGCCAACCTCGCTCAAGACGCGCAAATGCTTGGACGTTTGCGGCTGCTTGAGATCGAGGGCGTCGGCGATGTCGCCGACCGACAGCTCACCGTCGCGAAGCAGATTCAGAATCGCCCGCCGCTGTGGCTCGGCAATGGCGTTGAATACATCGGCGGTCGTTGGTTGGCGTGCCATATCATTATTATATTCCTATATCGGAATATGTCAATAATCTCGGGAACTAAAATCGACAATGGCACGTGTTTGTCGTTAGTTGCCAGATGTTCAAGTAAGCACCCGCACGTGATTTGTCGAATGCTTTCATCTGCAGTTCCTCGTATTTCGTGTCTGAAGACACGGCAGCATTGGCGCTTTCCCTTTTCGCTGTCCCGTTGTCATGGGGCGAGTGCCCTATTCAACAAGGTAGTTTGAACCCGTATATTGGCGCAAATCAACCGCAAACCAGCCGGTAATAAACCATCTGGTTGATGGTGGTGCTTGTCGCGCATGGTATGCTACGTTATATCGACATCAGGAGCACTGCATGAAAACATCACCGAATCAGGCTTCGGCCGAAAAACGTCGTCTCGATTGGCCGTTAATCACTTTTTTCGCCATCGCCTACGCCATCGCATGGGGCATTTTTTTACTGCTGGGCCGGATCGCTGAACAGTCTGGCGCACCCGACACCACTTCATTTTTGCGACAGGCAGAGAGTCTGCAATTCACCGGGCTGAATTTGACAGTGCCCGGATGGCTGGTCTACTTGCTGACGCGCTTGCAGGATTGGGCGTTTTCGATTGCCGGTTTGATCATGATCGCTTATACGGCCGGTCGCAGCGGGATACGCGAGTTAGGCAGCCGCTTGATCCGCTGGCGCTTCAACTGGAAATGGTATGCGCTGGCGGTATTGCCGCTCGGTTTGTATTCCATCGCGACAATTGTGGCAGTGTCCAGCAGTGAGAGTGGCGTTTCGGCCGAAATGTCCGCCGCCACTTTGCGCAAAATGCTGTTCAGCGCCGAAGCTGGCCTATTCGTATCCCTGTTTCTGCGCGGCGCATTTGGTGAAGAACTCGGGCTGCGCGGCTTTGCCCTGCCACGTATGCAGTTGACCATGACGCCTTTCCGTGCCAGCGTGATCATCGGCGCGTTGTGGGGCATGTGGCATCTGCCGGTGCTGCTGGGTCGCGACCCCGTTTCGATTGTCGCGTTTTTGCTGCTCTCGTTCGGACTCAGTTTTATTTTTACGCTGCTGTTCAATGGCAGTGGTGGCTCGTTGATTCCTGGCTTGTTATTCCACGCCACGCAAAACTGGGAGGAAGGGTTTGAACTTGTTTTTCCGGTGCTGCTTACTACCGATTGGGAACTGGTTTCAACGCTGCTGTTGTTACTCGTTGGAATCGTGGCCGGTGTGGTTGTGTGGCGCGGTAGTCAGCGGCAATCGCTGACTGTATAAAAAGGATCAGGCACAGAGCGACCGATTTTAGGTCGCCTTGTGCCTGGCGTAAGTTGTGACGGCGTGACGATAGCTGGTTATTTTCGGCCGAAAACTATGCCAGTTGCACCTGCATCTCAGCCAACAAGTCAGCAATGTCAGGATGATCCCCGGCATTGTCGCTGTAGTAAGCGTAAAGCACGACACCATTCGTATCGACGACAAACGTACCCGGCAACATGCGCACATCACCAGTTGCTTTGCCTTGCTTAAATCCGGCACGCGAAGCACGCACTCCGTTGCGCATACCACTAGGACTGATCAACTGAAAAATGCCGGCTCTCGTCAGTCCATAGGCATGGTTTAGTTCCGGTTCTTCATTTGTCAAGCAAGTAAGGCTCGGAGCGAGCTTGCCACAATAGCGCTCGGCATGCTTAGGCTGACCCAAGCCGATAGCGACCACTTGCAGACCCGCTTCTGTAATTTCCATATGTTGTGACTCCAACTGAGCCAACCATTCGCGGCAATGTATTCAGCCGAAGTGACGTAAAAACGTCAGCAAAACCGGGCCATCGCGCCAAAGCGTGGCGATCTCGACTGCTTCGCCATTGATGTTTAGTGCAGTGCCATCGGGGGCATTCGCACCAACCGACAATCGTGTTTCTTTCATCTGTGATACTCCATCCAAAACTAATCTGCACAGATTTTACACGACAATAGCGATTTTGTAAATATATTGTAATGATTTTGCACATAAATCTAATGCGTTTGCACAATAGTCATGGGGTCAATTTATCTCAGAACTTTGCAAATAGTCAGCCGTGCCGTTTTGATGGCGTGCCCATTCCAACAGATCCAGTGCAAAAGGATTTCGGTCTGCATGGGCGGCCTTCAAGTCAACGATAATGTCACGGATCAGTTCTGCTTCCTGGATTGCCAGCGCAATTTCCAGCGCCTCGCGCCATGCGGCGACTACTTCCGCTTCGTCGCCGACTCCCTGTGCCGCCTGACCGAGCCGCCAATAAGCATCCGCCTCCCCCCAGCGAAAACCAATTCTGTGGCTGCCTTCCAATGCCATTTGAAATAGCGAGCGCGCCTCGGCGAAGCGCTTCTGTAGTAGCAGCAACGCGCCCAATGCCAAATGACCCTGTATCAAGCCATATGTATCATCCAGTTCGGCATAGACAATGAGGCTGCGTTCGACATATTGTTGCGCCACGTCAAGTCGCCCCATTTCGCGGTTGGCAATGCTCAGTCCGGTGAGGAAGTTGGCGATCAACAACAGTTCGCCCGATTTTTCAGCCAGCGCCAGCCCGCTGCGACACCTTTCTTCACACACGTCGAGCTTTTTGCGCACAAAGGCCAGGCGCGCCCAATCAATCAAGGTATTGGCTTCAGCCCAATTGTCTCCCAGTTCGTGCGCCAGATCACGGCTGCGCTCGAATTGATAATCGGCCGAATCCAGTTCACCGAGTGAGACAAGCAGCGCACCGTAGTAGCGTCGCGTTGCCGCTTCCAACTCAGGCATCGATGTTTGTGCTTCAATTGCCAGATTGCGTTCCAAATATGGACGCGCCTCGATGACACGCGACAGAGTGATTAGCAGTTTGGCGATGACGTTGTCGAGATGTACAGCCAAGCGGAGCGATTGCAAGTCGCGCTCGATCACCGCAGCACGTGCCGCCTCAAATGCTGCCACGCCTTCAGTCAACCGACTGCGCAGTAAATAGAAATAGTAAAATGGTTCGGCTGCCTGTTCCAGCATAGCACCATTCTGCTGTTCAATTGCTGTATGCCATGCGGCCAACACATTATCGTAATCGGCCGAAATCGCCTGTAGTGCTTCCTTCTGTTCCCGGCCACGCAGCAGGGGTGTCTGCGTATTGAGCCAATGCAGGTAGTAAGCGGCGTGTTGTTGGACAACATTGGCTGCATCTTGCGGCAGCGCCGCCAGCAGCTCGCCTGCGAATTGACGCAACAGGTCGTGTAATGCATAACGACCATCCAGGCTGCGGCGCACCAATGATTTATCAGTCAACGACGCCAATACATGGGCCGACACGCCAATGGCATGGGCGGCGGCGCTGTCAAAATCACCGACAAAGACGCTCAATCGGCCGAAAGCCGTCTGCTCCACCGGCGCAAGCAGCCGCCACGACTGGTCAAACGCCGCACGCAAACTGCGATGACGCGGCGCAATATCGCGGTAACGCGTCGCCAGAAAATCGATGTTGTGCGCAATACCGGCAGCAATTGCCTCACACGTATGCTGTTGCAAACTGGCTGCCGCTAATTCGATGCCTAGCGGTATCCCAGCCACCATGCGGCAGATGCGGGCAACGCATTGCACTGCGCTGTCGTTGAACACCATGCCTGGTTGGACAGCGCGTGCGCGCGCCACAAACAGTTGATACGCGCTGCTGGCTTGCGGATCAGGGTCATCTTCGGCCGGATAATCGAGGCCATCTACCGGTACGCACCATTCCCACTGCACATTGAGCCGTTCGCGCGACGTCAGCAACAGTTTGACGCCAGGCGCCTGTTGCAGCAGCCGGGAAAGCCAACTCGCCATGTCGAGCAGATGCTCACAATTATCGAGCACAAACAACAATTCCTGCTCAGCTACCTGTGCAATCACGCGCTTACCCGGATCAGCTTGGCCGTCAATCGAAAAGCCTAGCGCCTCAGCGATTGCCGCGGGAACCAGCGCAGCATCGGCGATAGCGGCCAGCGACACGAAATAGACTCCGTTGAGAAACAGGCCGAGATCGACGGCACGGCGTGCTGCCTGCAGTGCCAGTCGCGTTTTGCCGGTGCCGCCCACACCGATAAGCGTAATCAGGCGGCTTTCACGCAACAGCAAGCGTGTTTCAATTTGGGCGACTTCTTCGCGGCGACCAACGAACGGGGTGGCTTGTGGTGGCAGATTGTGACGCGGCGAATCACCGGCGGCACGAATGCGTTGAAAAAGTGCTGTCGTTTCGGCCGATGGTGTGACACCCAGTTCCTCATCCAGAATGCGCCGACACGTCTTGTATTGCGCCAACGCCGCCGACCGTTGACCACTGCGTGCCAGTGCGAGCATTAGCTGCCGATGCGCTTCTTCGCGCCACGCATCGAGAGCCAGCAACCGTGTTGCATGGTCGATGGCACGGCCATATTGTCCTTTGCTCAAGTTGAAATCGGTAAGCATGTGCAGAGCGTGCAAAGCCAATTCGTGCAGCCGCGTGCGCTGTGCCAATGCCCATTCTTCAAAATCGGGCGCGTCGCGCACATGGAAACCCTGCAAGAAATCACCGAGATACAGCGAAACGGCAGCCTGGAGATGTCCGGCTCGTTCGTCGGATGGGCGATTACGGCTTGCTTGCAGGTGCGCTTCAAATTGGGCTACGTCGAGGGTGATGGCGGCGTCGGGATTGAGACCAACGCTGTCGCGCGTGATGAGCACGTAGGGATCGATCAGTTTGCGGACGTTAGAAAGGGTTTGGCGCAGGTTGTTTTTGGCGTCGGCATCGGGCAGTTCGCCCCAGAGCAAGGTGGCGAGGGTATCACGCTGGAGGGTGCGATTGGTGACAGCGAGGTAGGCGATCAGAGCAGGAACCTTGGTGGAGAGAAAGCCGGACAAAGGGGCATTGTCACGGTTGATTTGAATACCGCCAAACAAACGAATGTGCAATTCGGCCGAATCGACGCGTCCTTCCAAACGATCTCCAAATGATCGCCCTGTATGCTGGTATCAGCATAACATGATCGGAACGGAAAATCTAGAAATATGTCCGCCGCGCAACATCCAAAACCTATCTTGTATCGCAGTTTTGTGCTGCATATCTGGCATGAAGGCAATCACAAGCCCGATGAGGACGTTGTCTGGCGCATGAGTCTGGAAGATCCACATTCGGCCGAACGGGTTGGTTTCAAGAATGCCAACGAGTTAATCAGTTATCTCGTTCGCTGGATGGACAATCCTTCAGCGAGCAGACATGAAAACCCCAAAACTATAGGAGATTGAAATGTGAAGAAATTAACCTGGTGGTTTCGCATGGTCGGCGCTTTCTATTTGCTGCTGAGCATATCAAACCTGTATGCGATGTTTTTGACGGACGGCGCATCGATTTTGGCCGGATCGCCATTCCCTGTCGAGGCGCTTACCGTTCAGGTAGCTACAGATTACTGGTCTGTGTCTGTGTTCATCCTGCTCGGCAGTGCGCTGTTCCTACTGTGGGCATCACGTGATGCAGGTGCTTATATCAACGTGGCACGCTATGTCGCCTGGCTCGAATTGATGGGATTTGGCGCGTATGTCCTGTATTCGCTGCTGCGTGGCTACGAACCGGCGGGTTACGTGGCATTTGGCATCGTCCATCTGCTAATTTTCGCGACCGGGTTCCTATTTGCGCGTGAGGCTTCGGCCGAAACCGAACCCTCCTATCGTCCCGCGACAACCGACTAGCAACAACAAAATAAGGAGAAAACCATGTCCAACAACAATCTGTTCCGTTACGGTGGCATCGCCGCCATCGCCAGTGCTGTCCTCTATATCATCTCACTCGGTCTCAACATCGCCGGTTCTACCTCGCTTGGCACACCCGTATACTGGCTCAGTTCTATCCTACTTCTCGTCGCGCTGATTGTATTGACCATGTCACTACAGCGCATCTCGAAGCCCCTGGCGATCCTGGCTCTGATCCTGCTCGGCGGGACGACCGTCTGGAGTTTGTTCCTGGACCCAACCCAACCCAATGACATCTACGGTCCACTCTCGTTGATCTACGGTGCCGGCTTCTTGCTGTACGGATGGCTGCAATACCGCAGTGCTGATTATGCAAATACACTCAGCTACCTGGCATTCGCCGTCGGCGCACTCTCTTTGGTAATGGGAATCGCTCTGCTTGCCGGTGGTTCGATAGATTTGTTTGGCTTGCTCAACCTGCTGCTCAGTATTCCATTTGTCATCTGGCTCATTTGGATGGGTCGGCGCTGGATGGCTGGGGCTGGGAAAACGGTGGCTTTCGGCCGATAAATCAATTTCCAGGTTGAGGGCAAAACAAAAAATTGCTGCCATCGGCACGAGGATATGTTGATGAATAGACAACGACTGTTTAGCTGGTTCATATTCGCCTTGCCGTGCATTCTGTTTCTCGCCGGCTGTTCAGGCAAACCAGGTACACTGCGGATCGTTTCCAGCGACATGCGCTTTACGCCCGACACAGCCACGCTACAAGTCGGGCAGCCGGTGACGATCGAACTGGTCAATGAAGACGGCTTCGCCCACTCATTTGACCTTGATGCGTTCAATATCCACGTGCCACTACCCGCCAACACGACGGCGACGGTAACATTCACACCGGAACAAGCACAGCAATACGAATTCTATTGCAGTTCGATCGGCCACAAAAAGGCCGGCATGATCGGCACACTGGAAGTCAAAAAGTCGGACACTGTGGCGGCGCGTTAACAGTAACTTCCCACAGTATAGTGTCCAAACGATCTCCAAATGATCGTGCTCTAAACTGCTTCAACTACAAACATTGAGGAGACCCTTGAGATGACAACCAACTTATTCACTTCGCTTCTGTTTATTGCGCTCACCGCAGTCGCCGCATGGCTCACCTGGAAAGCAATCAAAGCCAGGAAAACATGGGTCAAGATTGTCGGCGGCATCGTCGGCGGCCTGTTCACTTTGATCTTTGCTACCCTGACCATCACCGGTGGCATGGGCGTGCGTGCCGCTTATTTCCCTGGGGCAGATCCCGCGCCCGACATCACCGTCACCGGTACGCCTGAGCAAATCGCGCGCGGCGAGTACATTGTCAACCTGTCCTGCATCGGCTGCCACAGCGCCGTCGGCGCTGACGGTAATCCGACCGGGGAACACCCGCTGAGTGGCGGCTGGAACATCGCGCAGGCTGAAGGTTTCGGCTTTGTCGGCGATATGGTTGCTGAAAACTTGACACCCGGCGGCAAACTTGCCAACTATAGCGACGGTGAAATATTCCGCCTGCTACGCACCGGCATTAACCAAGAAGGCGATTTGGCGGCTTTTATGGCACTGATGCCATATCGCGAATTAAGCGATGCTGATACAGAAGCGATCATCGCTTATCTGCGCACGTTGGATCCGGTGACGCAGTCGGCCGAAACGGGTGACAGGCTGTCGTATATCGGGGGTGTGATGTTTGCACTCGGCATGTTCGGCGATGCAAGTCCGGGACCGGCTTCGATTACAGCGCCGCCGGAGGGAGTTTCGGCCGAATACGGCAAGTACGTCGCCACCTTCGCCGATTGCCGTGGTTGCCACGGTCCCGACGTCACCGGCGTCGCGCCTTCCACTGCCGATCCGGCAGGTACCCCCAACCCGCGCCCGCTCGTCAGCGAATTGAGCCAGGACGAATTCTTCACTATGATGCGCAGCGGCATCAAACCAGACGGCCAGGCGTTCCCGGAGACGATGCCCTGGGAAATCGCCGCGGGTCTCACCGACAATGACCTGGCAGCGCTCTACACCTATTTGATCGCTACACCGTAACAGCGCGCCTCACGACGGGTCGCTGTCGGGCAAAATATGTTTATTGACCATGATGGCATTACGCTTTTTACGACGGCTTTCGGCCGAATAGACGCACCTCCCCTGCTCGCTCTGAGCGGCTGGATCGGGACGTGGGAAGATTGGGTTGACACCTTTTCCGTGCTCAGCGAGGGTGACTGGCGCTTGATTGGCTACGACCATCGGGGTAGCGGCGCGACAATTGCGCCCGTCGCTTCGATCACCTTCGACAAGCTGGTGGATGATGTGTTTGCCGTGCTGGATGCCTATGGCATTGAGCGCTGTGTTTTGGCCGCAATGTCTATGGGTACGGCAGTGGCACTGGCAGCCATACAACGGCAAATAGAACGGTTTTCCGGTCTGATAATTGTCAACGGCGTTTACTTTCGCGAGACGCCGTTGACAGAAGACCCTTTCTATGCCGGCCTACAGAAGTCATATTCGCAGGCATTGGATCACTTTGTCAATGCATGCGTTCCGGAACCGGAAAGCGACGTTATCAAGCATTGGGGACGGCAAATACTGGATCGTGCCGCACCCGAAGCAGCATTGCACCTTTACGAAATTGGAGCCGAAATCGACCAGCGCGCCATATTGAGTCAAATCACTGTTCCAACGTTAATTCTGCATGGCGATGCTGATCCGCTTGTGTCAACTGCTACTGCGCGTTCGTTGGCCGCAGCGCTTCCCGATGCCAGACTGGTGATCTTGCCTGGCGCAGGGCATGTGCCTATAATGACACGACCACATGCCGTTGCGGCTGAGATCAATGCATTCTTCAAGAAGCGTAGCAGCTAGAAAGTGAGGTAACCCAATGACAGTGTCAAGCATCGCCTATGTAGCAGATTTTCGGCCGATGGGCATTGCGTTGCTTGTCCTCGTCATTCTCTTCATGATCGGTGCTTCATCGGCAGCCTACTTTCGCCACTTCCCGTTGCCAACCGATCCGTTGGAAAAGCTAAAGCTCATCGCCAAAGACCGTGTCGGCTGGTCAGCCCAAGCGATCATTTTTCCCGTCGTATACGCAGGAACGACGATTGTCTTTGGCTGGATGGCGGCTCAATTATCTCTGACGTGGCCGCGTTGGCTGGCGATTGGCGCAACGCTGCTGTTTGCCGTCGGTTTTCTGCTGTGGTTGCCTATCAGCATCGATCGCTTGCGGTTGGCATCTGATGCGTCCGAGTTGATCGAGAACTACGATCCGGCGGCACCACCTGACCTGATGGCGGTTTCTACCTTTTGGGCGCACACTTATTGCGTGCTTGCCGCCATCGCACTGATGGGAGCGGCATTGGCGCTGGGTGGCGTGTTGCCAACGTTAGGCTGGATTGTTGCAGGTATAGCGGTAGCCAGCGCGTTAATCGCGGCTTTTGTCTGGCATGATTGGCCGCCGTTCATCAGTTACGTCTGGTTGCTTATTATGGCCATCGGTCTGATTTGGACAGGTTAGCAAAGTAGAAGTATGCCGGAGAGCGACAAGGTAATTCGGCCGAATTTGCCCTGTTTACAAGACGTATCGTGACTTGTAAACTGTTACCAACAGTAAAACAAACACCAAAGCAGGAGCAGACCAATGACAAATGTATTGCGTTTTATCCACATCTTCGGTGCCATCTACTGGGTCGGCACCACCTTGTTTATGGTCATGTTCCTGGAGCCAACTGTACGGGCGCTCGGTCCCGACGGCGGCAAGTTTATGCAGCGACTCACCGGCAACACGCGTTTCAGCCTGTCCATGACCATCGCCGGGCTTCTGACCATCATCGCCGGCCTCGGTCTGTTCGGCCCGGTTACAGGCTGGACAATGGACATCATGCTGGGAGCACGCCTGCCACTGACGCTGGGCGCCATCGCGGGTATCGCTTCCGCCCTCGTCGGTTTTCTGGTCAACGGGCGGGCGTCCGGCAAGATGCAGGCGTTGGGCAAAGAGATGGCTGCACAAGGCGTACCACCCAAACCGGAGCAACTGGCACAGATGCAGCAATTGCAGGCAACGCTGCGCAACGGCAGCCGTATAACAGCCGTGCTGATGGTATTGGCCGTCATTGGCATGACGTGGTAACCGCTGCGCCGGTGAACGCAATCGCTCCCTTGTTTGCCTCTCAATGAACGACAACCCGGCTAAACCCACAGACCGCGCTGACAACATAACGCGCACAGTTGCGGCAGCAATTGTGCCCATCTTGTTATTGGCGTTTGTGATTCTGTTCTTCACACCAGACCAGACAGAAAGGCGCTTTGCATGGGCAATTGCGCCCAATATGACAGCGGCGTTTATGGGCGCGGGCTATTTGGGTGGTGCCTTTCTCTTTTTGCGCGTCGCGCTGGGCGACCCGTGGCGTTGTGTCAAACACGGTTTTCCACCCGTGACGGCGTTTACAGTCATGATGTTGATCGCAACCGTCCTGCACTGGGAGCGTTTCGATCTCCATCACTTTCCGTTTCAGTTGTGGCTGTTTTTGTACGTGGTAACGCCGATCCTGATTCCGATTTTGTGGCTGCGCAACCGATACAAGGATGACGGCAGTATGGTCGCAGGGGATGTAGCCGTACCCGCTGCAGCAGGTTGGGCGTTGTTTGTCGCCGGCATCGGCTTTGCTGTGTTTGCAAGCATCGGTTTGTTCGCACCGACTGTTTTGATCGAGCTTTGGGTGTGGCAATTGACGCCGTTGACGGCGCGGATTATGGCAGGTTGGTTTGCGCTGCTGGCTGTCGGTGGGTTGACCATCGGCCGAGAGCGGCGCTGGAGTGCCTGGCGTGTCGGATTAACCAGTATTGCACTGTGGCACATGTTGGTGTTGATCGCGGCGGTGATCAATTCGGCCGATTTTCCTGCCGGCGTCATCAACTGGTATACGGTTCTCGTCCTGCTGAGCGTCATCGGTATGGGCGTTCTGTATGCAACGATGGAACGCAAGCGGCGTTTGTATGCTTCTCGGCACGATGCCGTGTAGTTAAAGCTCACAAGATCAATTGCTCAAAAAGCGTCGATGCGAAATCCGAAAGCTAAAGACGATGATACCGGGCTGGACTCACGCTTGATTGGTCAGCAGATTGGCCCCGCTTGACGAATGATCCACGCTATGGGACAATTTTGGCGCTGTCTGACAGCCCGGCCCCCGTAGCTCAGAGGATAGAGCGTCGGCCTCCGAAGCCGGAAGCCCAGGTTCGAGTCCTGGCGGGGGCACAAAAAAAGCACTCGCCAGCGTTGGTTGAGTGCTTTTGTTTTTGGCGTATCATTGTTTTCGCAGTCGCCAGCGCCGCTTCTTTTGTGCGTTCTCGACCGGCGGCAAATCCGTTTCTTCGATCACGATCAACTCGCCGTGTCCATCCGCCGGTGTGGCCGGTTTTGTTTCGGCCGAAACCATCTCTTCCACTACATCTTCTTGCGCCAGCGCCTGCCGAATCTGCTCCGACAACGCATCCCGCGACGGTTTGTTTCTACCTAATCCCTTGAGCGATTCCGTCAAATAGCCGCTGACCGTTGCCAACAACCGCTTGCGCGTTGCCTCATCCAGCGTTTCACCCTGCTCAAACCAGAGTACCGCCGAGTAACCCAGCACGACCGTCGTGGAAGCAGCGACGGCTGAACCGATCAACCACGTCGGCGGACCGCCCAGTTTGATCAGTTGATAAAACAACGTGCGCCCCAACAAGCCCAAGCCAAACACGCCGATCAACTCGCGGGCACGTTTCAGATTCATCGGCTCATTGTAGATGCGAGCCAGCCCCAACACCATCGATGCCTGCACGCCCAGCAAAGGCACGAAATCCATGATCGGAATCGGCGTCAGCGCTACCACAGCCGACATCGTTGCTGCGCCGCTGATTAACTGCCATGTCATGCGCGAACGATACTCGGGCAAGGCACGCCCCAATGCGACCAGTAGTTCCGGTTCGACTTTGGCGATGGCAAGGACAACGGCGGTCAGATTTTCACCATTTTCGGCCGAAATGGGAATCAATTGTTCCGGCATCAATCCCAGATTACGCGCCGCCTGCGCCAATACCGCGCCTTCATTTTTGCGCACGATGTCCATCTTGTTGAGGACGACGATGAATGGCTTGCCCAACGCTTTCAATTCGAGGAACAAATCGAGTTCGCCGCGCTTGATGCCCTGCACGGCGTCGAACATGATCAGGAGAAAATCGGCCGAACGCGCTGCCTCCAACGCAATCTCATGTTCGCGCAATCCGGACATACCGACCGCATCTGCGCCAGGTGTGTCAATGATGTCGAATAAACCGGTATCGGCCGATTGCGCGACTTTCGTCGTGCCGGGAATGGGGCTGACGGCAGCGCGATCCACTTTCTGGCGTACCAGTTGGTTGTACAACGTCGATTTGCCGACATTGGTCGGGCCAACAATGGCGACTTTCTGTTTTCGGCCGAAAGCCATCGTCACATGCGACTGCGCCATCGCCATCAACTGCTGCACACCACCTTTCCCGGTCGGAATCATCGGCAATAATTGCTCAACATTATTGCGCGTTTCCGGCGACAACGCGCGCCACGCCGATTGCGCCGGTTCGCGCACCGGTTCGGGAAATTCCTTAAATAGATCGTCTAGTTGTGAACTCATGGATGATTGTAGTTTGATAGTTTGATTGTTGGTTGGTTGATAACGGTCAGCATTCCATCCAACTAACCAACCATGCAACCCCCTATCAACAATACCAGAAATCCATAAACGTTACACCAGAACCAGGTCTGCCTTACCTCTTACCAATCTACTCTTCCATCGTCAACAACCAGCCCTTGCGGTATACTCAACGCGGTTGAATTTTGTAAGGAGTCGTCACCAACATGACCACAATTGTCGCCTTTCAGGGAGAACCGGGCGCCTATTCTGAACAAGCGGTGCGCCAATTCTTTGGCCCGGACGTGCAAACGTTTCCGTGCCACAGCTTTGCCGCCACATTTCAAGCCGTTCGTCACAATCAGGCGACCCACATCATGCTACCAGTTGAAAACTCCCTGGCCGGTACCGTCATCAACGCCTACGATCAACTCATCGACCACGACTTACGCATTCAGGGCGAGGAAATCGTACACGTCAAACATTGCCTGCTGGCTGCGCCGGGAACATCGGTAACCGACATCAAATCAGCCAGATCGCATCCACAGGCATTGGCGCAATGCGCCGACAAATTGCAGCAGATGGGCATCGAACCGGTCAGCTACTACGATACAGCCGGAGCCGCCCGCGATTTGTCTGCCAATCCTGAGCCACACACCGCCGCCATCGCCAGTGCACTTGCTGCCGAACATTACGGCCTCACCATTCTCGTCCGCGACTTGCAGGATTTACCGGATAATTACACGCGCTTTTTTGTACTGGGAAACGGCGATGCACCGCGCCGTGACCCCAGCAAGACATCGATCATCTTTTCAACCCGCCATGAACCGGGCGCTTTGTACTCGGTACTCGGTGCGCTGGCACAACGCAACATCAATCTGTCCAAAATTGAGTCGCGCCCCCGACGCAATCGGCCGTGGCATTACATGTTCTACGTCGATTTTCACGGCCACGAAACTGATCGCGCCGTGCGTGAAGCGTTAATGGAAATCCTGAAACGCGCTTCGTTTCTAAAATTACTCGGCTCTTATCCGGCGGCTGACATCCCCGTTAGTCAGCTTGCAGAATGATTTATTAGCTGCTTTCAATTCATTATGACTCGACCCACGACCTTACGCGCCCGACAATGGCAAGTTGCCCCACCGGTTCCTGCGCAGTATCAACAGAAATTCAGCCATATTCCGCCCATTTTGCTGCAAATCCTTTACAATCGCGGCATTACACAAGCCGGTGCGATTCAGAGCTTTTTGGAGCGCCGCTACCTGCTGGAAGATGACCCGTTTCAATTGCCCGATATGGATAAAGCTGTGATGCGTATTCGTCAAGCCATCGACGATGACGAAACGGTTGTTGTCTATGGCGATTTTGACGCCGACGGTGTCACATCGACAGTGCTGTTAACGCAGGCGTTGCGCGGCCTGGGTATGCGCCGCAGTCAGGCACGACCCTACATTCCGGATCGGGTCGATGAAGGATATGGCCTCAACAACGACGCCCTAACGACGATTCGCGAGGAATTTGACGCAGCGCTGGTCATCACCGTCGATTGTGGTATCCGCTCGATTGCCGAAGTGGAACACGCCAACGCCATCGGCCTGGATGTAATCGTGACCGATCATCACAGCATCGGCCGAAAACTCCCCCCCGCGCTCGCTGTCATCAACCCCAAACGGCCCGAATCGACTTATCCGGAAGAGATGCTGGCCGGTGTCGGCATCGCTTACAAACTGGTACAGGCATTGGTCATCGCGTTACCCGAATACGTGGCGTTTGACCCCACTGATCTGCTCGATCTCGTCGCCATCGGCACAGTAGCCGACCTGGCGCCGCTGCTCGGCGAAAATCGCAAACTGGTCGTCGCCGGCCTGGACATCTTGCGTGAAGGACGGCGTCCCGGCGTCGCTGCGTTGGCGCAGGTAGCACGCACAGAACCGGCACAAATTTCGGCCGAAACCATCGGCTTTGGTCTCGGCCCACGCATCAACGCCGCCGGACGACTGGCCAAGGCATACACCGCCGCCCGCCTGCTCGCTGCACCCGATTTGCGCTCCGCGACCAACTACGCGCAGGAACTCGACCAACTCAATCGTCAGCGACAACAGTTGACGGAAAAACTAAGTGAGCACGCCGAGACCCTGATCGATCCTGACGATTTCATCCTCATCGCCTCTGACACGACATTTGAACCCGGCGTGGTCGGTCTCGTCGCCAGTCGCCTCAGCGACAAATATTATCGGCCGAGTATCGTCATCGAACAGGGTGAAAGCGAAAGTCGTGGTTCCTGCCGTTCTATTCCCGAATTCCATATTACCGACGCCCTCGATGAGGTCGCCGACCTGCTCATACGGCATGGCGGCCACGCGCAAGCTGCCGGCTTCACCATCGACAATGCCAATCTCGATGCCTTTGCCGACCGCATGCGGTCATTGGCAAGTGATGCGCTCGCCGGCAAAGAATTGCTTCCCACCCTGACCATCGACGCCGAATTGCGCCTCGGTGATGTGGATTGGGCACTTTACGAGACGTTGCAACAATTGGAACCGACCGGTTATGCCAACCCGACGCCTGTTTTCGTCTCGCACAACGTGCAGGTTATCAACCATCGCACCGTCGGACAAAACGGCGACCATCTGCAACTGGAAGTCGCCGACAGTTATAAAGGATTCAAATGCATTGCGTTTCGTCAGGGGGCATGGGCTGAAGCGATGCCGCGACTGCTCGACATCGTCTACACAATCGGCGTCAACGAATGGCGTGGACGGCGGACACTGCAATTGATGGTGCAAGATATGCGTTCGGCCGAAGCACCAGCCAGGCTCAACTCCGAACTGCTTTCCAATGACGAGGTGCGTTTGTGAACTTACCACAATCCTTACTCAAAGTCGGCGTCTACATTGACGTCTCCAACCTCGTCATGAACGGCGGTTTCGGTATGCGCTACGAAGTGCTGCGCCAGTTTGCATGCCGTGACGGCGCAGTACCAATGCGCCTCAACGCCTATGTCAGCTTTGATCCGGCTCGCGCCGAAACAGATTACGATTACCGCATCAAGCAATATCGCTTTCACGCCGCGCTGCGCGACCTCGGCTATAAAGTCATCATCAAGGACACACAATGGTATACCGATGATGACGGCAACCGCTTCGGCAAAGCTAATGTCGATCTCGATCTGGCCGTCGATGCGCTGTTGCAGTCCGAGAATCTGGATCGCGTGCTGCTAGCGACAGGTGACGGCGATTTTGTACGTGTCGTCCATGCGCTGCAAAATAAAGGATGTCGGGTGGAAGTGGTGGCGTTTGACAATGTTTCGGCCGAATTGCGCCGCGAAGCCGATATGTTTATGTCCGGTTATCTGATTCCACACCTGCTGCCCATTTCCCGCGCCAAGAGTGCGGCCCAATGGAATGGCGTCGGATCATTTGTGCGCGGCGTCTGCTATGCACATGACAATGCCAAAGGATTTGGCTGGTTGCGTTATCTGACCCGCGTTGACGGCGAGCTATGGCGTACCGATTCACGCGACGATATGTCACCATACAACACTATTTTCTGTCACGACTCGGAATACCCGCCCGAATTTGATACAGCCAACCTGACCAATCGCAATGTCGTCATCGAGTTCCAAATTACCGAAGGCATGGAAGCAGGCAAACACAAAGCCGTTTCCGTTCAAACCATTCGGGCAAGAACCTAACATCAATTGACCATTTCACAGCCTGGACAAATAACACTTGTCGGATCAGAATAACCGAGTCACCGACAAAACAGCAATCATCAGGAAATCCATGAAAATTCTCGTTACCGGTGCTGCCGGCTTCATCGGCAGCAATCTAGCTGAAAAACTGGCCCGACGCGGTGACACCGTCGTCGGCATCGACAACTTCAACGATTACTACGATCCTGCCAAAAAACGGGCCAATGAACGACGGCTGGCCCAATACGACAACTTCCGCATGGTCGAAGCAGATATTCGTGACCGCGATCTGGTACTCGCGCTGTTTGCCGACGAGCAGTTCGACGCTGTGGCGCATCTGGCTGCCATGGCCGGTGTGCGCAACGCCGTCAAGTACCCGGAAATGTATGTCGAGGTCAACGTCAACGGCTCGCTCAATCTGATGGATGGCGCACGGCTTCACGGCGTCGGCAATTTTGTTTTTGCCTCTACCTCGTCGGTCTACGGCGACACCGATGTCATTCCGTTCATCGAAACGGATCGCTGCGATCGGCCATTGCAGCCGTATGCGGCGACGAAACGCGCCATCGAAATGCTAGGCTACACATATTACCATTTGTTCGGCCTGAATTTCACTGTGACGCGCTTCTTCACTGTGTATGGTCCTAACGGTCGCCCGGACATGATGGCTTATCTGGTGCTGGAAAGCATTACCAAAGGTACGGAAACGCCGCTTTACGATGTAGATCAGATGTACCGCGACTGGACATATGTCGAGGACATCACCGACGGTGTGACATTGGCACTGGATAAACCGCTGGGCTATGAAATCTTCAATTTGGGGCGCGGCGAACCGACACCGCTCAAGGAATTTATCGAGATTCTGGAAGAGTTGGCAGGTGGGACCGGCAATTTCGTCCATCGGCCGAAATTGGCTGCCGACGCCTACTACACCTATTCCAACACAGACAAAGCACGTCGCCTGCTCGGTTATGATCCCCAGGTATCCGTACTCGACGGCGTGACCGCTTTCTGGGAGTGGTATCGCGATAATGTGCTGTCTGCTACGGCCACCTGATTCCTGTCATGCCACCGCAACTACCACCAGTCCGCCATATCCAACGCCAAGCAGAATGGGAAGCATGCCTGCGCGAGATCACAAAGGCACCACAATTGGCCATCGACCTCGAAGCCAACGGCATGTACGCGTATCGTGAGCAGGTTTGTCTGATTCAGCTCTCAACCCGTGAACAGGATTACATCGTCGATCCGTTGGTCGGACTTGAGTTAAGTCCACTGGGCGCTATTATTGCTGATCCGACCGTTGAAAAAGTGCTGCACGCGGCTGAATACGACCTGATCTTGATGAAACGCGATTACAATTGGGAGATGCACAATTTATTTGACACCATGTGGGCATCGCGCATCCTCGGAGTCGAACGCATTGGTCTGGCTAATGTCCTTGAAGCGCATTTCGGGGTTAAACTGAACAAAAAGTACCAACGTGCCAATTGGTCGCAGCGTCCGCTTAAGAAAGAGCAACTGATTTACGCTCAGATGGATACCCATTACTTGCTGCAATTGCGGGATATATTGGGAGCACAGCTAGCAGCAGGTGGTCATCTGGAGGAATCGGCCGATATTTTTGATGCCCAAACGCGTGTGCGTCTGCCCGATACCGATTTCGATGCGGAGAGTTTCTGGTCGATCAACGGTATTGATGACCTGAAACCCCATCAAAAAGGCATTCTCCGCGCACTCAATATCTACCGCGACGAAGAAGCACGCAAGCGCAACCGACCTCCGTTCAAAGTGTTTTCCAACCGCGCCTTGATCGGCATCGCCCAAAACGAGCCGCGCACTTTTACCGCGTTGCAAGCTATCGACCATCTCGGAAAATGGCAGGTGAACCGATACGGTCGCCAATTGCTGCGACTGGTCGAATTAGGTGCCAATCAACCGCCACCCAGGCGCAAGCGCAAACGCCGCAAACCCGACGCTGTTCTCGCCCGTTACGACCGGCTGCGTCAGTGGCGCAAAGATCGTGCCGATGCCCGCAAAGTGGCATCTGATGTCATCATTTCACGCGATGCAATGTGGGATTTAGCCGCTATCAACCCGCAAAATTCGGCCGAATTAAGCCATATTGAAAGCCTGGGCAACTGGCAGCGTGCCACCTACGGCCCCGAAATTCTGGCGGTCCTGCACAACAATCATTCCAAATCACAGCCATGAACTGCCGTGACGGAAAGTAACGTGACAACACATTCCTTTCAACCTTCCGTATTCATCCTCCCCTTTTCATCCGTGTTTTATCAGGAGTCATAATGCACATAGAATTCCACGGTGCAGTTCGCACCGTTACCGGCTCACAGCATTTGTTGACGATCAACGGCCACCGCATCCTGCTCGACTGCGGCCTGTATCAGGGTCGAAGGCAGGAAAGCTTCATGCGCAACCAGAATTTACCCTACGATGCAGCGTCAATCGACATGCTGATTTTGTCCCACGCGCATATCGACCACAGTGGCAACATACCCAATCTGGTCAAAAACGGATTTCGCGGCGATATTGTTTGTACGTATGCGACACGCGACTTGTGCGCCATTATGCTGCGCGACAGTGCCAAAATCCAGCAATACGACGTGCAATATCTCAACCGCAAACGGGCCAAACAGGGATTGCCGCCAATTGAGCCAATTTACTCGCTGCATGACACACTGGAAAGCATGAAATTTTTTCTCGGGTACGGTTACGAACGCACACGCGAGATTTTTCCCGGCGTCTGGCTGACATTTCACGATGCGGGTCATATGCTCGGTTCGGCTATCGTGACGCTGGATATTGAAGATCGGGAAACGAAAAAGGATGTACGGTTGGTGTTCACCGGCGATCTGGGGAGACCAAATCGGCCGATATTGCGCGACCCCACTTTACTCGATGAAGCCGATATCCTGATCATCGAAAGCACCTACGGCACACGCGACCATGACGAAGATGAAGTCAGCGACAACGTATTGCGCGACATCATCAACCGCACCTGCAAGCGAGGTGGCAAAACAATCATTCCTGCATTCGCTGTCGGCCGAACCCAGGAACTCGTCTACCGTATCCACCGGCTCGTCGATAAAGGCGAAATCTCCGTGAATTTGCCGATCTACGTCGATAGCCCGCTCGCCATCAGCGCCACTGCCGTCCATCGTCTGCACCCTGAGGCCTACGACGAAGAAATCGCTGAATTCATGCTGGAAGACCGCCACGGCGATCCGTTCGGCTTTGATCGCATGATTTACACACGTGCTGTCGAACAATCCAAAGCGCTCAATGAACTGGAAGATCCGGCGGTGATCATCAGCGCCAGCGGCATGGCGGAAGCCGGACGCATATTGCATCATCTGGCTCACAATGTCGAAGACCCGCGCAACACCATTCTCATCGTCGGCTGGCAAGCGCCCTATACACTGGGCCGCCGCATCGTGGAAAAACAGCGTAAATTGCGCATTTTAGGCGAAGAGTACACACTGCGTGCCGAAGTCAAGACGATCAATGGATTCAGCGGTCACGCCGACCGCCACGAACTTCTTGAATGGGTCGGTCATTTCCGACGCAAACCGCAACACACATACGTTGTACACGGAGATGAAGACGTATCGCTGGCATTTGCGGACACGCTGCGCCAACACGGTCTCGCCGATGTCAATGTGCCGGAACTGGGGCAACGCTTCGATCTGTAATCACCATGTTTTTCGATTGTCGTATGGAGTATGATTGAGATCGATTCGGCCGAAAACTCGGTCACTTTAGATAGCTAACGCACGCATTAGAAACAGTTAAGCCATATACCTAATCGCGCGTTAATGCAACTCTGATCGACATCGAGTATACTATTGGGTGCATGGGGATGACTGGCTTCGACGGGGAAGGCTGGTCCTGAACTGCAAGCCGAGCTGGCATAACTCGTAAAACTGGGCCAACACTTTTACATGCCAACGATAGAAACGTTGCATACAGCGCACTTCCTCTGGCTGCTTAGTCAGTTAAGTGCGTAGATTCTTTAACAAGAATCGCGTCTGCCTCAACCGTTCGCTGACCGGGAGAGAGCGGGCGACATGATCGTCAGCGTGCGCCACCACGACGCCGATAGCGGTGGGTAAGGGCTCTTTCGGGAGTTATCGGATTGCTGTGACGTGACCCTGTCAGCCGGGGCTCTCACGGTAAAAAACAAATAGGTTGACTAAGCTTGTAGACGTTTAGAGACTGAATTTTTCGGACGCGGGTTCGATTCCCGCCATCTCCACCTCAAGGGCACTCCACCAGGAGTGCCTTTTTCTTTGGACCACACGAAAAAGGCGGAGGACTGAAGGCAGAAAATAATCTCTCTCATCCTTCACAGTGTGCGCGTGTTCCTGAAAACTCCGGTACAATACACAAACACATTCCACTTTCTGCACATATCCTGGAGGATTCCTGGCATGGCCGACAAATCATTTCTGATTTTAGGCGGTGGCGGACTGGTAGGTCTGCAAATCGCCCGCCGTATCGCTTACACACTTGACCCCGATCTGATTGTTATTGCTGCACTTACCGAACAAGAAGCCCACGAAGCCGTTTCCAATTTGCAGTCAATGTTCACCGATAGTGAAGTGCGCTTCGAGTCTGCCTGGGGCAATATCTTCGTGCGCTCGGCATTGACACACGCATCAAGGCGCGAACTGCTGGCAGAGGATGACAATCGACAGGCACTCTATGACGACTTATTCGGCCGATCAGCCACAGCTTACGAGCAATCCCGACTGGTTCAACTCGTGCATCAATACCGTCCCGACGTGATTATCGACGCCATCAACACCGCCACCGCCATCAGCTATCAAGACACATACACCGCTTCGCGCAACGCAAAACGCCACTTCGACCGCCTGCTCACCACGCTGGATGATGACGCGCCCAGTGCAACAGCAAGCGCTGAAGCAGAACTGGCATTGGAAACAGTGCTGATCTCGCAGGCGATTCCCCAACTCGTCCGCCATGTGACGATGCTGCATCAGGCCATGTGCGCCGTCGGGACGCGCCTGTACCTCAAAATCGGCACGACAGGCACCGGCGGTATGGGCCTCAATATTCCGTACACACACGGCGAGGACAAGCCCAGCGCTACCTTGATGTCAAAAACAGCGGTCGCATTTGCCCACACCGGTTTGCTCTTTTTGATGGCGCGCACGGTAGATGGGCCTATCGTCAAAGAGATCAAACCGGGCGCGATGATCGGTTATGCTGACATCGCCAGTCGTACTATCAACGAGCATGGTCAACCTGTCAATCGCTATTCAAGCCGCACCGATTACCTTCAGGACATACTGGAAATCCGCAGCGAACGCAACGGGTTTGAGGCATTTGGCCCGTTGGAATTACCGGTTGTCGATACGGGCGAAAACGGTTTGTTTACACGTGGCGAGTTTGAAGCCATTACGTCGCTGCGCCAAATGGAGTTCATCACGCCCGAAGAGATCGCCCGCGAGACGGTGCTGGAGATTCGCGGCGGCAATACCGGTGCCGATGTCATCGCCGCCATCGACAGCTCGGTACTCGATCCGACTTATCGCGCCGGCTATTTGCGCCAGCAGGCAATTGATGAGTTGATCAATTTGGAGCGCGAAACGGGGACACACAGTATTGCCTGGGGACAACTGGGCCCACCGCAACTGTCGAAACTGTTGTGGGAAGCCGAGTTATTACGGCTGGCTTACGGCACATTGAAGGCGGTGGTGTCCGATTCGGCCGAATCGATTGCCGCTCACCTTTACGCCCGCATCGAGAATGATGCCAACCTGCGCCGCACCATCACCTCCGTCGGCGTACCCATTCTCTGCCCCGACGGACAACAGTTGATTCGTGGCCCGTTCATTCGCATTCCGGAAGTCCCCGAAACCGACATTTGCACCGTCCCTATCGCTGAAGGCGACGTCGATGCGTGGGCCAAAAAGGGATGGGTCGATTTGCGCCCAGAGAATATCGCTGTCTGGCAGGAACGCTTCCGCAGAATGGAGGCGTTCCGCAAACGGATGCGCATGAAAGGCTCGGCGGCAATTACGCGCAGTGGCTATCTGTATGACAATATCCGTCCCGGTTCTATTGTCGGCTGGATTTTCAACACAGAAGAGGGCGGCTATCGGATCAAATAGGTGTTTCGGCCGAAAAAAGGCTCGGCAAGCAAATGCTCACCGAGCCTGTCATGAACTTCAACTATTATCCTACGGACAGGTTGAGCACGCTTGGGCAACGCCTAACTCTTCGCGTATCTCTTCGTCAGAAAACGTCGTCACAACCGGCGTCTCGTATATCTGCATTTCCATTATCATTTTCTCCTATATGTGATTAAAGTGGGAACCCTGTGCGTGTCGCAGGATTCCCGAACTCGTTACGCCAATGATTACTCCGCGTGGCGGCGATTTGTGGCAGCAAATGCAATCAAACCCAGCGCCAACAAACCAACCACCAGCAGCGGTAATGCCATATTGTTGCCATTACCAGCAAGACCGGTCAAGCCGGCCGATGTCGGAGCCTGTGTTACGGCTTCGGCCGAAGCCTCAATCACAGTCGTACCGTCCGTAGCCACACTTTCCAGGAAGTAGGTGTAGACGCCGACTGCAGGCATATCGCTAAAGCTGTAAGAACCGCCGCTCGCACCACCTTGCGCCGCAATCAAATCAGCATTGATTTTGGTCGCTGTGGCAGCGTCCCAAACAGCGCTCGTGCTACGATAGACGTTAAAACCAGCGTGATTGATTTCGCCACTTGTGAGCCAACTCAACATAACACTGCCATCAGCGGCGACCGTGGCACTAAAATCGTCAACAACCACGGCTGTCACTTCTTCCCACGTTTTGGTCGCCGTACACTCAAATGGAATGCCGCTAATGGCACCACTGGCAACAATGGTATCTGTACCCAGGCCACCATCACCCGTATAAGTGAAATCTGCTTCACCGGCACCGTCAGTCACATCGCTGCCGTTGTCACCCGTATTAGGGCCGGAAACGACATTGAAGTCAACCATCACACCTGGAGCAGGATTGCCGCCGTCCGTGACAGTCGCCGTCACAGTATGATCTGTGCCTGGTGGATTCGTATCCATAACGGGGTCCAGCGTACAGGCCGGCAAAATCGGGTCACCGCCGACACCGCTGAAAGCAAAGATGAAGGTATTCGGCGTACCGGTAAACCGGCTGCATGTCGAGTTCAAACTGGAATAGCACTGCCCCAACGAGAACGCTTCTGCGCTAACAGCCGCTAACGCTCCCAACGCATCTGTCTCGGTTCCTGCTGCGCCATAGTACGTATTGAACGTCACCGACTCGCCTGGTGCGAGATCATCGAAGTCAAAATCCCATAGCGCACCATGATCGGCTGGGCCATTGTCATATTCAACAACTGGCGGTACGCCGCCAAACAACAGGGCGGATTGAGACCCGAGGGGATTGGCTGTCTCAAAGCCATTGTCACTGGCATAGATAATATTTGCTGCCGTTCCCGTGTCGAGTGTCACAAACTCATTGAATGCCGTCGGCTCAATATCCCAATCCATGACGCGTCGATAACGCGGATCAACTGTGGCAGCGCTGGTATTCTCAATGGTAACCGTCACTTCGTACAAGAATGGCGTTGCCGGTGATGGGTGGTAGTCATGTGTTACTTCCAGTACCCCGCCGATGTTACTGACGATGAAAGCTGTCGATGGCGTAAACACGGCGCTGACGATCCCGATATTCACTACACCATCTATGGCCTCATTGGCATAACCAGTCACACCTGAAATAGCGTCAGCCGCACCCCATCCTTCGCACAAACATCCCGGAGCCGTAGCCTCAGCCCCTGTAGGAAGGTAGCGCAAACCGACAAAAGTGGTGCCGGTACCTGAAGAAGGTGGACCACCACCTACGTTGAGATGCCCTTCATCATGGATACCTAGCTGAACGGTTCCATTGTCAATGAACGCACCGCCGGTAGTTGGCGCATGTGTCGGTATATTGCTGTTGTTGACCGATGAATCGGCCGCAACTGAGTACGTTAAACTCACAACAAAGATGAGCGCAAGTAGCGCGCCCGACAAACCGATGATGTGGGATATTCTTTTTCGATACATATTAACCTCCTGCTGGTTAAACGTGTCTGATCGATGACTAAGTTGACCTGACATAAAATCCGTTTAGTTTGTTTACTTTCTACTCAATAGCCAGCACCTCCGCACGCAAAGACATGATAAAATGCAGAAAAACCATAAAATCCATTCAATGTTAATGCAAAATACAAGCGCAAGGGGGGATTGATTGCGGCTATGGTGTCAAAACTACAGATCATATTAGCATGGTTCCTTAGCGCCGTCAACTATATTCCAGAATGAAGAATCGATTTGGTGTGGGGTCTATCAACGCGACATTTCGTGAGCGTCAGTCAGGCAATTGCTAGAATTTCAGGAATTGACATGCTATAATACAGAACTTTCGTTCTGCATTATACGTCGCAAGGAGAGAGCATGTCCCGACCATTTGAAATTGTGTCCGATTATCGGCCGACAGGTGATCAACCCGAAGCTATACAAGGCCTTATCGACAGCCTCCACGACGGCCATAAATACCAGACCCTGCTCGGCGCAACCGGTACCGGGAAAACCTTTACCGTCGCCAACGTCATCGAAAAGGTGCAGCGCCCGACCCTGATCATCGCACACAACAAAACATTGGCCGCCCAACTCTACTCAGAGTTCAAGGAATTCTTTCCCAACAACGCCGTCAACTATTTCGTCAGCTACTACGACTACTATCAACCTGAAGCGTATGTTCCCCGACACGATCTGTTCATCGAAAAAGAGACACAGATCAACGAAGAAATCGACCGGCTGCGACTGGCAGCGACAACCAATCTACTCAGTCGTTCTGACACGATCATCGTCGCGTCAGTGTCGTGCATTTACGGTCTCGGCGATCCGGTCAACTGGGGCAAAGTGACTGTCAAGTTGACACGCGGCGACCTGTACCGGCGCGAAAACGTCTTGCGCAGTCTGGTACGCATTCAATACGACCGCAACGACATGGATTTGCAGCGCGGCAGCTTCCGCGTGCGTGGTGACACGCTGCAAATCGTGCCCGCTTATGCTGAGACGGCATATACAATCGAATTCTGGGGCGATGAAGTCGAACGCATCACGGAAGTAGATGCATTGACCGGTGAACTGCTGGCCGAACACGCCGAAATCGAGATATTCCCTGCCAAGCAATTTATCACCGATGAAGACAAGCTGGCTGAGGCAATCAACGCTATCGAAACGGAACTGACTGAGCGCATCGCATATTTCAAGGAACGCGACATGTTCCTCGAAGCGCAGCGCATTGAGCAGCGGGCTACATACGATCTGGAAATGTTGCGTGAAGTCGGCCACTGTAGCGGCATTGAAAACTATAGTCGCCATATGGATGGTCGCGCAGCCGGCGAGCCGCCGTGGACGCTGCTCGACTACTTCCCGCGCGATTTTCTGCTGGTCATTGATGAGAGTCATATGACCGTGCCGCAGATCAAGGGAATGTACAAAGGTGATCGCAGTCGCAAGCAAACATTGGTCGACTATGGTTTTCGCCTGCCGAGTGCCATCGACAACCGCCCGCTGATGTGGGAAGAGTTTGAGGAGCGTATCCATCAGGTCATCTTCACCAGCGCGACGCCGGCACCGTTTGAGCAGGAGGTTTCGGAAGCGACAGTTCACCAGGTTATTCGGCCGACAGGCATTCTCGACCCGGAAATCATCGTGCGACCGGTAAAAGGACAAGTCGATGACCTGCTCGCTGAAATACGCAAACGCACCAACAAAGGTCAGCGCGTGCTGGTGACGACACTGACTAAACGCATGTCCGAAGATTTGAGCGATTATCTGCTCGAAATGGGCATCAAGGTCCATTACCTGCACTCAGAAGTCGATACGCTGGAACGCACAGAAATTCTGCGTGACCTGCGACTCGGTATTTTCGATGTGGTCGTCGGTATCAATCTGCTGCGCGAAGGTCTCGACCTGCCGGAAGTTTCGCTGGTCGCCATTCTCGACGCGGATAAAGAGGGGTTCCTGCGTTCAGAAACGGCATTGACACAGACAATCGGCCGAGCTGCGCGACACATCGAGGGTACGGTGATCATGTACGCCGACCGCATTACGGAATCGATGCAGCGTGCTATCGACACGACCACCGAACGGCGCACAAGGCAAATGGCATACAATCAGGAGCACGGCATAGAGCCACAGACCATCATCAAGGAAATCTACTCGATCACAGACGCTCTCGTCGACGACTATCAACATGAAGAGGAAGGCGATCTGGTACTGGCTGAGTCGCGACCCAAATACAGTGTGCGTGATTTGCCCAAGAACGAGATGAACAACATGATCAAGGAGTTGGAGAAGCAGATGAAAGCGGCGGCTCAGGCATTGGAGTTTGAGAAAGCGGCAGCGCTGCGCGATCAAATCAAGGAACTGCGCGAAATCATGTTGCTCAAGGAAGCCAGTGGCAGGAGTGTGCCGGAATGGGAGCGGATTCGCAAACTGGACGGCAGTCGGAGCGGTTATTCGGCCGATTAAATCGATAAATCCGCGTGACGTTCATCGCCTACGCATTATTCAATCACAACCTGGCGTGTCAAACGCACCAGCATCAGCGACAATGCTTCGCCCAGTTCGCGCAGACGTTCCGGACTGATGTTGTCGCTTGTGTCTTCCAAGATCGGAAAATCGCCGTCGGCCCATTGGATGTGAATGGAGGGAATTTCGGCCGATAATACATTCCCCACTGCCGCTTCATCCACTGCAATCGGGATGTCCGCAGCCTCGTCAAACAGGTCAATCAACCATTCATCCGATGCCGGATCGATTTGCAGAGGGGCATCTCCTGCACCGGCGTAATCGAGCTGAATGACTGCAATGGGTTCGGCCGTACCGCGACTGGGAACGGCGATACTCGCATAGGTTTCAGGATTGTCCAGAAACGCCTGTGCGGCACCGTATTCGTCGAGTTGTGAGCCGCCCCATGCCACAAACAGCAGCGTACGCCGAGGATCGATGTTTTGTGACTGAAATTGCCGCACCAGTTCGAGCAGGGTTGCCACGCCTGACGCATTGTGGTTGGCTGCCGGGAAAACGGTTCCGTCCGGATCGATGCCCAGGCCATCATAACTGGCAAATAGCACGATCACTTCGGTCGTCGTCTGGAATTCATAGCCGGCCAGATAGCCGACAACGCTCGGCACACTCACAGCTTCGGGTGGCGTGAGATGCACCGACAGCACTGCCTGCAAATCGAGATCGTGCGCTGTCCAGCCGGGTCCGGATTGCGTCGCCGGTGCGCCGTTGATCTGTGTGCGGATGCTGTCGGCCGAATCCTTTTTCAGACGGACGACCGGCAGCGTTGGATTGAGCAAATACGCACCATCCGGGTCGGCCAACTGCTTCTGCGAACGCACAACAGCTTCATCAGTCAGCCAAATCACGCCCTGCGCACGACGGCGCAGCGCTTCGGTGACGAAATCGGGTGGCGCATTATCTTCCTCCAGCACGACGATGCGATTGCGCAGATCAAGATTGGAGAAGTCGGGCGCAGCGTCGTCAAAACGCACCAATGTCAGTTGCGCTGTCGCGTCGCCACTACCGCCATGACCATCGATGACAAAGCCAAACTCTATCTGATGTTGCAATGAGCTGCGTTCAGTGCCATCGGCCGATAACAAGCTCATCACCGGCTGCGTCACCGGCTGCACCAGGCGCGTTTCGATCTCATGAACATACGTTGTATTGGCACCGATGCGCATGGCACGACCCAATTCATACTCACGGAACTTGTCGGCAATGTAGTCGGCGGCAGCCGCACTCCCCGCCTGACCCGCACCGCGTCCATCCATATCTGCCAATGTCGCTACAGTCGCAGCCGCAGCTTCACCGCTAAATGCTTCCGCAGCCGCTGCATACGACAATTCCGGGCCGGTTGCTTCGATGATCAACCAACTGATTACGAAAAAGCCGAGCAAGACAAGCGCCATCCGTTTTTGCAGGAAAACTGCCGTATTGACACCTCCTTCCGCGATCAACCGGCGCAATCCTTCGCCCAACGCGTTGAAACCGATAATGGCGATCAGGAATGCGGCTGCCGGACTGAACAATATCCACGTATTGGCGCGGATATTGGCCGCACCTTGCGCGATCAGCGCACCCCATTCCGGCACTTCAACCAATACCCGCGGTTGTCCACCGAACACCGGATCGAGTGAGAAGAAGCTGGCACCACCGATAAAGATGGAAAGGAAACCCAGCTCAGCCATCAACAGCAAAACGGTGCTGATTTCGAGAAAGGTAATCGTCACCAATTGCGGCGCCAGATTGGGCCAGACGTGGCGCACAATTTTCTGATAGCCTTTCATGCCGATTGACTCAGCGCCTTCGATGTACGGCATGTTGCGGATCACCAATGTTTCGCCGCGCACATACTGGGCAATTTCTGTCCAGCCGACAATAGAGAGCGCGACAATAAACACCCACAACCCTTTCTCAATGCCGATTGCCAAAATCAGGATCATGCTGCTGATCAACATCGGCACGGACGAGATGACGCCCGCAACGCCGGTGATGATGCGATCACCAAATCGCTCCGGTCGCCAACCGGCGATGCTGCCCAGAATGGCGCCAATAGCCAACCGCGCCAGCGTGATATAGGCAGCGGCTATCAGCGTAATGCGCGCGCCGTGCATGAGCAGGCTCATCAGATCGTTACCCCAAACATCCGTGCCGAGCAGATAATCGGCCGAAGGTGGGAACGGAGGCCGCACGATGTCACCCAGTTCAGCATCAAAATACGGCAGGGTGGCCTGCACGGTCAAATGGGGATTGTGTGGCGCAATTAACGGCCCGATCAAGATAACCAGCAGCAGCCCAATAACAATGATCATCCCCAGAATCAACGGCCGATTGCGCCAAATCCGACGACGACGACGGGTACGCGCCATCGCCTGTTCAACTTTTTCATCGGCCGAAACAGTGCCAACGGTTGCCGCTTCGGCCGAAAATGCAGGCGGCATATCTTCCACACGCGTGCGCGGATTCAGCAGCGTCTCCAGGACGCGTCGCAACCTATCCATGCGCTTCCCTCACACGCGGATCGACAAACCGGTAGCTGATGTCGAGTAGCAAACCAATCAGTTGAATTAACAGGCCAATCACCAAGGCGATTGAGACAACCAATACAGCCTGACCATCCTGAATCGCTTCCAGAATACGCAAACCCATTCCCGGCCATGCAAAAATGAACTCGACCAACGGCAAAATGCTCAGCGAAAATCTCACTGACAAGCCGATGGCGGTCAACAACGGCACGATCATATTGCGCATGGCGTGGACCCCAACGACGGCATTTTGACGCAGCCCTTTAGCGCGTGCAGTGCGGATAAAATCTTCGCGCATGACGCCGGTCAGGTTGACATAGGTGGCCCTTACCAGGTAAGCAAACGGGCGTGCCGCGAGAACCAGCACCGGCATCACCAGGTGCTGATAGTCGAGACCATAGCCGCCCATGCTGACAAGACGGGTGCCGAATGTCGCAAGGTACTTGATGCCGCCCTGCTGCAACACAGCGGCGATGACAAACGCCGGCGTCGAAACGCCGAGTACCGATAGGGTCAAAACGGCATCGACGCGCCACTGTTTGTGACTCAGGGCTGACAGCACGCCAATCGGAACGCCGACGGCAACGGCCAGCGCCAATGCCAGACTGAGCAAGACCATGCTGTTGGCGACAGAAAACCAGAGAATGTCGCTGACTGCGCGCGGGCCGGAAACGGTATCGACAATCCCGAAGTCGCCGCGAACCAGACCGGAAATGTAAGTCACGCTCTCGTCAAACGCGACGGTGGCCGCCTCGGTGAAGGTCAGTTCCGGCTCTTCGAGAGCGTTGTTGGCGATCAGGGTCATGCCGAGAAAACCGAAGTAGATGATCGCCAGTGCGGTAATGAGGATGAAGAGCAGGCGTTGTGCTATCAGGCGTCCCATGCTCGATCAGTTCCCAATTGTCGCGCCGGCCCATGTGATCGGCTGTTCTATTTCGGCCGAATCGGGCCACGTTAGGCGCTGTTCGACACCATGCTCATCAAGGTAAAACAGGATGGGCAACACCCCAATCACATGATCCTGTTTCGGGTCAATACCCAACATGGCAAAAGGAATCGCCATTTCCGCGACACCCGTATCCGTCAGATCGGCACTAACGATCCAATCTTGTGCTTCGCCACACGTCTGCCACAGGAAATCTGCGCCTTGTCCTGTGCAGCTCGTCGTCGATTGGTGAAACCAACGGTCATCATCCCCAACTTCCTGATCGCTGTCATTTCGCGGATCGATGAGTAGCTCCGGAAAAAGCGCCACATTGCCGACTTCCAGCCCCGAAAAGACGATGTACAGGGTGGCTTCGTCGTGGTGCAGCGCAACGGTGACCGGTTCGCCTGCAGGCGAGATGATTGTGGCTTGCGGCGTTACCGGTTCGGCCGAATACGGGATGTCAAGCAGCACAGCGCGTGGCTCCGGCGTCGCAGTGGGTGTTGGTGTGCCGGTTGATGCTGCTGGTGGAGTCGGCGTGTCAGTCAGGTTGGACGGCAGCGTAAACGAGAAGTTGCGCGGACCACGTGTGGGGCGCGGCGTCATCGCTTGAAAGGTGAGTACAGCGATAACTTCGGATTGGCGTGTTTGCGTGGCGGCTGCGGCAGGGTCGAGTTGCGGTTCGGCCGAATCAGAATCTGATTGACATGCCGCGACAATTACAATCAGAGCGATACAGAGCAATGCCAATGCACTTGTAAAGCGGTTCCCCATCATGGCGCGATTATACCTCAGCCATGGTTGATTGTTACAAAGATGGACGTTACACTTCTGCGCCATGCGCAACCGCCAACCGGCTTCGACCGGCCTCCAATTGACCACATTGACGATCGGCCGATTTTTTCTCACCACCGGTAACCGCATTGTCTATCCGTTTCTGCCCGTTTTTGCGCGTGGATTGGGTGTCTCATTGACGGCAATGTCGCAATTGCTGGTGATTCGCTCGCTGGCAGCCTTGATCGGACCTGTTTTTGCGCCATTAAGTGAACGTTTCGGCCGAAAACCCATGTTACTCGGCTCGCTCTTCTTCTTCGCAGTCGGTTGTTTGCTCACCGTCGCGTTGCCCGACTACTGGATATTTGGTGCGACTCTGGCCTTGCTCAGCTTGACCAAAGTAATTTACGATCCGGTCATGCAGGCGCACGTTGGCGACATCGTGCCGTATGCGCGTCGAGGTCGCGCCATCGCCTTTACCGAGATGTCGTGGTCAACAGCCCTGCTCATCGGCGCACCCATTTCCGGTCTGCTGATTGCCCGCTACGGTTGGCAAAGCCCGCTGCTGTGGCTGGCAATCGGCATTCTCGCCTCAATAGCCTTGACAGCGCTGTTCCTGCCCAATAAAAAAGGGACAGTTGGGCGGCGCGTCGGGTTGCGCATGTTGCTACACGCGTTGGTAACACATCCGTCGCTGTGGGCAGTGGCTCTTTATATGTTGCTGTTAACGACTGCCAATGATGTCTTGCTGGTCGTTTATGGCACGTGGATGGAAACGGCGTTCGGCTTGAGCATCAGTGCGTTGGGTTTGACGGCTGTTGTAATCGGTTCGGCCGAATTGAGTGGTGAAATCACAGTCGGTGCCATCTCAGATCGCTTCGGCAAGCGACGCCTGGTATTGATCAGCGCGTTGTTAGCTGCCATTCTGTACGCCCTGCTGTCGCTGACACAAAACAATCTCACATTTGCGCTTGTCGGCATGTTCGCCTTGTTTCTGTGCTTTGAAATCGCCATCGTCGCCTTCGTACCGATCGTAACGGAACTGATGCCGGAAACGCGCTCAGTCGCGCTATCCGTCATGGGCGTCAGCGCTGCGCTTGGCCGGGCACTGGGCGCTTTTTTCGCGCCTATCGTCGCCAGCCTAGGTGGGATGACCGCGACCGGATTGGTAGCCGGCGGCATTACGGTTGTGGCGGCAATCATACTGGCTATGTGGATACGGGAGTAAATTGGTTATACTTGGCTGCCGGGTTTTCGGCCGAAATGAAACGAACAGTCGATATTCAATTATTGGTGATTGATTGCAGCACACGCCACCGATAACCCAAACGACAACTAAACTGAAATCAAGATGAAACCCGGAGTTTTTACGTTGAAAGAAGTTCGCTGTCCAGTGTGGATGGGTTTCGCAAAACCCCTGTTTTCAAACTGCACACAGTTTAGAGGCAATGACGCACATGAATTCTGACAATCGCAAAATGGTCTTGATTGAAGGCAACATCGGCGCTGGAAAAACCACATTAGGTCGCCGGCTCGCTGCTGAGAGTGACTATACCTTTATTCCAGAGCCGACTGATTTGTGGCGTGAAGGGTACGCCAGCAACATGCTCGACCTATTTTACAGCGACACCAAACGCTGGGCGTTCACCTTCCAGATGGTTGCTTTCTCCACGCGCGCCAAAACGTGGCACGAAATCGAGCAGCACACCGACCACCAACACGTTTTGCTCGAACGCTCGATTTACTGCGACCGCTATGTGTTTGCCGAAAACTGCGTGCGAACCGGCCTGTTTACAGCCAGCGAACATCAACTGTATACCGATATGTGGGAGTTTATGGTTCGCAATTTTGTCGATGAACCAGACAAGATTATCTACTTGCGCACTTCGGCTGAAATCTGTCTCGAACGCATCGCAGCCCGTGGACGCAATGAAGAAGCCGGAATTCCACTGAGCTATCTACAGGAACTCGAAACGCTCCACGATGAATGGCTGCTACACAATCCCAAAGCCATCGTCCTGAACGGCAACCAACACTGGTCAGTCGCAGACATTATGGCGCAATTATAAACTGCTGTGCACATGACGTGAGTGGCGTAAAACATTACTCAAAATAAAACGAGAACCAGCGCCCCATCAACTCATCATAAATGCCCTCGTCCCGCATTTCCAGTAAAGCCAGATTAACCGCCTCCCGGTGCGGCGTATCCTGTTTCATCACAATGCCGTAATCCTCACGTTGAAAGGGTGAACCAACAAGCTTAACGTTGCCTTCGCCTTCGGTAGCAACGTAATATGCCAATGTCGGTATGTCATACACAACTGCGTCGATTGCACCCTCTTCCAGCATAGCATACGCATCTTCAATTGCATTGACGCGCTTGTGTGGGATGGCGTTGCGCGTGAGGAAATCTGCCGCTGTTGTACCGGCGACTGTCGCCACCGACTTACCATGCAAATCATCCGGCCCGTTGATGGCCGAATTAAGTTGATTGAGAGTGATGGTCGAGGAAAAAACAGCCGTCACATAAGCGATTAGAAAAACACCGGCAAACATCCAGATAATCGCCATCAATCGCCCGGATCGCCTCACAGGCACTTTGTCACCGTAGCCAACCGTCGTCGCCGTCACAACCGACCACCAAAGCGCTTCGACGATGCCTTCCCAATAGCCTTGCGGAAAATCCGGATTGTGGCGACGCTCAAACCACCACAAGGCGTGCGCGGCAACAATGATGAGCAGGATAAAACCAGCCATGACCCGCAAGAATTCGGGTGAAAGAAAAGCGAGAATCATGTTTGCAAACAAACCGCGCGATTCCAGCTTTGTCATAATTTGCAGACCGGATGGAAAATAGGCGTGTGAAAAATCGATCACCTCTTCGCGCTCCGCTGTAATGGTGACAGCGGCAATACCGAGGTCTGCTTCACCCGTCTCAACCGCCTCGATCAAGCCATCGACATCGTCCTTGAGAACATATTCAAACTGCAGGTTGTTGCGCAAAGCCAATTCTTCCCACAAATCGATGCTGTAACCGACAAAGCGATCTCCTTCCTGCATGACAAACGGTGCAATCAGCTTGATCGCGACTTTTACGGGTCGATTATTCTGACTGATTTCATCTTCTTGTGCTACGGTTCTGATTGCGCCCGGCCCCAACAATAGTACGATGATGGTTGCAGCAAGTACGCCAACGAACCAGTTTGTCTTGTTCCTGCTTTTGTTCATGACTCTCTTTTACGTATCCACACCCGATTCGTATGAAATGTGCTTTGGCCGGCCAGATCGCCCAGCGCATCTGGCGTGGTCCAGTTGATGTTGCGCCCATCATGCTGCCTGGCCCAGCGGCCTTTGGGCGACGCAACAACGCCAGGACATACGGCATCGGTAACTCTGGCAATCAATTCGGCCGAACCGCGACCATTTTCTACGACTACCGTATCACCGTGTCGAATGCGCCGGTCAGCCGCATCGTCAGGATGAATTTCGACAAACGGCTCGCCTTCCCGCGCCACAAGCGCGTCCTGATTGGCAAATGTACTCGTCGTGAAATGATGGGCAGCGCCGCTGATCAGATTGAGGCTATCGCGCTTACGCCACTGCGACTGCCCGTTGACGCCGCCATCATCATCGGCCGAAACATAGGTCGGCAGCGGATCGATGCCGTGCGCCGCCAACCGATTGCAGAACAATTCTACCTTGCCGCTCGGCGTGGGGAAACAGCCGTCAGCGAACGGCACATCCGGCGTAAACAGCAATTGGACTGAACCTTCGCGTTCGAGCCGGTCGCGCGTCATGCCCTGTAGTGCAGGGATCGATTGCGCTGTGGCAGTCAGGAGTTCGCCGATAACGGTTTCGGCCGAATCCCGCAGCCACGGTTCTTCAAAACCCATCTCCGCCGCCAACATTCTCATCACATCCCAATTACTGCGGCTTTCACCCAACGGCGCAATCGCTTGCTGGTTGTAAGTCAACACAGTATGACCATACGACTTGTGCAGGTCAGTGTGTTCCAGTTGACTCGTCGCCGGCAGAACGATGTCAGCCAATTCGGCCGAATCGGTCATAAACAGTTCATGCACCACCGTAAACAGATCATCGCGCAGCATTCCCTGACGAATCAAGCCTGCGTTGGGGCTAACCGCTGCCGGATTAGCGCCAAAAATGTACAGCGATTGAATCGGTGGATCGGTCACTTCGCCCGTCAACGCCGCACCCAGGCGGTTCATGTTGACCCGGCGGCCTGGCGGTGGACACTCAGCCCATTTATTGACGGCATCATCATCCCACTGCACGTAACCGCTGGTGCTGTAGGCTAACCCACCGCCGCGTACGCCGTATTGTCCTGTCAGCGCAGGCAGTGTCAGGATGCAGCGCACCGTTTGACCGCCGTTCGGATGGCGCTGCAAGCCGTCGGCAATTTTGATCAGCGCCGGTTGGGTTGTGGCATAGAGATGGGCGAGTTCGCTAAGGGTTTCGGCCGAAATGCCTGTTATCGCGGCGACACGCTCCGGCGCATACTCAGCCAATCGTGCGCGCAATTCAGGCCAGCCGACTGTATTGGCTGCCAGCCAAGCCTCATTGTGCAAGTCGGCGTTGACGATGATATGGGCGATGCCGAGCGCTAATGCGCCGTCCGTAGCCGGTTTGGGTGCAATATGAATATCGGCCGATTGCGCCGTCCGTGTCCGTCGTGGATCAATGACGACCAATTTGCAGCCGTCTTTCTGTGCTTTGCGCAAGTGCGGCATGAAATGGGGCGCCGTACTGACCGGATTGTGGCCCCAGATAATGACCAGCTTACTCTGCACCACATCGTGATACGATTGACTTTGACGCACGCCGAGCGTGTGATTGACCGCCATTTCTGCAGCGGCACCACAAATCGACCGTTCCAGTTGGCTTGCGCCGAGTCGATTCCAGAAGCGCCCGCTGGTAATGCCCATTTGCACTGCGCCCAGCGTACCACTGTAGCTGTACGGCAAAATCGCTTCCGCACCGTGTTGGTCGATGACAGCACGCCAGCGCTCGCCAATTTCACCCAGTGCTTCCGCCCAACTGATGCGCTGCCATTCACCACCACCTTTCGCACCGCTTCGCCGCAGTGGATGCAGCAGCCGGTCGGGATGGTAGACATGGTCGAGATAAGGTCGCACTTTAGCACACAACCAACCTGCTGTAATTGGATGATCGGAGCTGGCATAAAACTTGACTGCTCTGCCTTGTTCAACCTCGGTGATCACGCCACATGTATCGGGGCAATCGTGGGGACAGGCACCGTAGATTTTTGTCGTGGTCATAACACCTCATTATGTGGCAACTGATCAGTCATTCCTATTTCGGTCGCGGAAATGTATGGTGGTGGACAATCGTCTGCCCCGGCAGCAGATGGACGAAACTGTAGCCGGGGAGAAAATCGGGATCCATCACAGCGTCTTCAATTGAATTCGGCCAGGCATTGAAAGCAGCAAAAGCGCTCGGCGCACAGGTGTAGACGATACCGTCACGCATGGTTTGCATGGGCTGATGTACGTGACCATGAAAAACGCCGCGCAGCCGATCGCGAGCCGGTAGCAATGCCTGGTGCAGGCCCATTCCGTTCTGAATCAGCATATTGGCATCGAACCACGGCGAATTCATTGGCAGGGCGGGGAAATGGCAAAATACCGTCAACGGTGGCCCGGTCGGGTTTGCTTCGCTGTGCACAAGGGCGATCTGTTCGGCCGATAAGATGCCTTGCGGATCGATCTCATCCGGCCCACGCGCATCGAGCACGAGAAAGCGCTCGCCACGTACTTCAAACACGTAAGATAATGTGTCGCGGTCGGCGGTCACATTGTTTTTAGGACCCATCGGCAGGAAATGGTGAATATCGGCCGAATTATCGTGATTGCCCGTTACATAATAGATTGGCACTTCCAGCCGCGCAAAAACGGCCGATGCCAGTGCATACGCCGCATCACTCGGATCGCTCACCACATCACCGGTATGGATCACAAAATCAGGTCGTTGCGGCAACTCATTGATAATATCAACCAATTTTTCGACACAACGCAGCGGCGCATAGCCGTGACGTCTGTAATCCTCGGTCGGGCCAATATGCGTATCGCTAATGTGCACAAAGTAAACGGTCATAAATGATGCAAGCGAAAGCTCATTTGCTGTCAGCCGTCAGCGATTCGCCTGGCTGGATAATGCGGACATCGACTTCGGGCGCCAAAACGTGGGCAAACTGGGCAAAATGCAGCGGCGGATCCGTCAAGAAACCGGGCATGAGCAGGTCAAAGCCCCAGGGATGAAACGTTCCCCAATGAATTGGAATGGCAATACGCGGTTGCAATAGCTTGAGCGCCTCAGCCGCACGCTGCGGGTCCATGTGGCCTGGCCCCAGTGTCGGTCCCCATCCCCACACCGGCAGCAACGCGACATCGAGATCGGCGCTAAAGTCGGCCATACCTGCAAACAGATCGGTATCACCGGCAAAGTACAGCTTACTGGAACCCTGGAACATATAGCTGAGGAATTCGGCGGGCGGCCCAAAACGGTCGCGCCATGTGCCATGATCGGCGGGCATGGCGTTGACTGCCACTGCACCGACCTGAAGTGATTCACCTTCGCTGATTTCGTCGACAGTTTCAATGCCCAGTTTGTGCAACACGGGCGCAGCGCCGCGAGGAACGATGTAGCGAGTGTGATTGCCAAGCCGCCTTAGTGATCTGCGATCGAGGTGATCGTTGTGCACGTGGGAAATGAGCACCGCGTCGAGATTTTCCAGCAACTCGGGATCAATACGCGCCGGACGTCGGCGCAAATGCGCGACGCGACTGCGCAGCAATGGATCGGTGAGCAAGCGTACACCATCCATCTCTATCAGAACGGTTGCATGTCCCAGATAGGATATGGTGAACTCTGCCATGGTGGTTCCAACTCAATAAGAACGCGCAAAAATGGCAACTTTATCGGCCGATTTGCCCGTAAAGAAACAGGTTCCCGTTCCTGTCGGCTGTTCCATGGGAATACAACGAATCGTCGCTTTCGTCTCTTCCTTGATGCGATTTTCGTCCTCATTCGTGCCGGCCCACCACACCCGCGCAAATCCCTTCGCGGTAGCGCGGCGGAAATCGTTGTAGTTATCGACATCCTCTGTATTGGCGTCGCGAAACGCTGTGGCAGCAGCCAACATGGCAACTTGCACGTCATCCAACAGTGCCACGACCTTTTCCGCCAGGCCATCCCGTGCCACAAACTGCTTGCCGTCACGACCGGGCACATCGCGTCGCGCCAGCGCGACCGAGTTATTCTCCAGGTCGCGCGGCCCAATTTCAATGCGTGTCGGCACACCGCGCATTTCCCAGTCATTGAACTTAAAACCGGGCGACAGGTTGTCGCGATTATCAACTTTGACACGCACACCGGCCGTTTTCAACTCGTTCTCAATGCGTGCCACCGCTGCCATCACCGCCGTTGCTTCGTCGTCATTGCGATAAATCGGCACGATGACAGTCTGGATGGGTGCGAGGCGCGGCGGCAGTTTAAGCCCCTTGTCGTCGCCGTGCGTCATGATGATCGCGCCAATGAAACGCGAGCTCAAGCCCCACGATGTTGTCCAGCAATATGGGCGCTCGTTGTTCTCATCCAGGTAGGTAATGTCAAACGCTTTGGAGAAATTCTGACCCAGATTGTGCGATGTGCCTGACTGCAACGCCTTACCGTCGCCCATCATCGCTTCAATTGTGAACGTACGGTCAGCACCGGCGAAGCGTTCCAATTCTGATTTTTCGCCCGGTATGACGGGAACGGCAGCTTCGTTGACGGCGAAATCGGTGTAAGCGTCAAGCATCATCATCGTGCGTTCTTGCGCTTCTTCGGCCGAAGCGTGTGCCGTATGCCCTTCCTGCCAATAAAATTCCAGCGTGCGCAGGAAAATCTTGGTGCGCAATTCCCAGCGCACGACACTGTTCCACAAGTTGAGCAGCACAGGCAAATCGCGGTAGCTTTGAATCCAGTTTGAATAAGCATGACCGATCAATGTTTCCGAAGTCGGCCGAACGACAACAGGTTCTTCCAGTTCCTTGCCGCCGCCATGTGTGACGACAGCCAATTCAGGTGCAAATCCTTCGACGTGTTTCGCTTCGCGCCGCAGAAATTCCATCGGAATAAACATGGGAAAACCGGCATTCTCCACACCGGTCGCCTTAAAGCGGCTATCGAGTGCGGCCTGAATATTTTCCCACAGCGCCCAGCCGTACGGCTTGACGATCATTGTGCCGCGTACCGGCCCATAGTCAGCCATATCGGCCTGCAATACAACCGTGTTGTACCACGCATTGAAATCTTGATTCTGTTTCGGAAGTTTATCTGCTTTAGCCATGCATACCCTCGTTAGAAAGTCGGATAGTTGGTTGGTTTGGTAGTTGGTTATTGTATCCAACCGACAAACTAACACACCATCAAACTGTATTCACAAAAAAAGCCCCCAGTCAACCTGAGGGCTTTCAATTATCATCAATTGCATCGGCCGATGCAACTACAGCCACTTCCTACCGAATTACGGCAAAGCCACCATAGCACCGGCCGAAACCGATTCAACCAACTGACTGACACTGGCCGTCATGAAATCAAAATAACCAGACGGCGCGATGCCGATCCAGACGATGAACAGCAGGAAAGACAACATGATCGCCAACTCACCCTTGTTGATGTCGCGCAGCTTCTTGTTCTCCGGATTATCTACCGGCCCCATGAAGACGCGCTGGAACATCCACAACAGGTAAACAGCCGCCAAAATAACGCCAACCGTTGCAAACGCCGTATAAATCCACGGTGTCGGTCCGTAGGCAGCACCATCCATCGATCCCAGCAATATCGTAAACTCGCCGACAAAGCCGTTCAAACCGGGCAAGCCCATACTGGAAAGCGTAATGATCAGCGTCAGCACCGAGAAAACCGGCATGACTTTCCACACACCGCCGTACGCCGCAATATCGCGTGTATGCCGTTGCGCGTAGATGACGCCAACGATGAAGAACAACGCACCTGAACTGAGACCGTGATTGACGCCTTGCAGAATTGCGCCTTCCAGGCCGGCTTCGTTGAGAGCAAAAATGCCGAGCATGACGAAACCGAGATGGCTGACACTGGAATACGCGACAAGCCGTTTCACGTCAGTTTGCGCGAAGGCGACCGCTGCACCGTAGATGATGCCAATGATGGCCAATATCGCAATGGCCGGCGCGAAGTAAGCTGACGCATCGGGGAACAGCGGCAAATTGAAGCGCATGAACCCGTACGTGCCCATCTTCAGCAATACACCGGCCAGAATAATCGAACCGGCTGTCGGTGCTTCGGTGTGCGCGTCAGGCAACCAGGAATGGAACGGGAAAATCGGCACTTTGATGGCAAATGCAATCGCAAACGCCAGAAACAGGATATTTTGCGCACCGGCAAACGTATCACGTCCGGCGATCAATGCGGGTAAAGCGAAGGTTTCATTGGAAACGCCCAGATACAGAATGGCGATAAGCATGAGCAAGGAACCGGCCATTGTGTACAGGAAGAATTTGAGCGCTGCATAAACCCGTCGTTTACTGCCCCAAATACCGATCAGGAAGTACATCGGTACGAGTGTAACCTCCCAAAAAACGTAGAACAGGAACAGATCCTGTGCCAGAAAGACGCCCAGCATGCCGATTTCAAGCAGCAGCATGAAGACATAGTATTGCTTTGTCTGTTGCTCGATCAGCGGAAAAGAGGCGCCGACGGCGAGCATCATGATGAAGGTGGTCAGGAAGATCATCCAGATGCTAATACCGTCTATGCCGAGGAAATAGCTGATGCCCAATTGTGGTATCCATTGAGCACGGTCGATCATCTGCAAACCGGCACGATTCTTGTCAAATGTGATCATGACGATCAACGAGATGACAAATGTGAAAATGGTCGTAACCAGTGCAATCCAGCGAATGTTCCTTTCGGCCGATTCGCCGCCACCACGATTAAACAATAGCAGCAGCACGATTCCCACTGCCGGGAAAAACGTCAATACGGTTAAAATTCCATTAAACTCGCTCATGCTCTCTCCCAAATTGGGCCTTCTGTAAGTCGCTAACCTAATTGAAGTAAGCGAAGATGAAATAGGTCAAAATAGCAACGACACCTAAAAACACCGCCAGGGCATAGTTGCGCACATAGCCGGATTGGATTTGACCAAACATATTGGCCGTACCGCGCACGAGACGTGCTGTGCCGTGTACCAAACCACCGTCAATAGCCTTCAAATCAAATGTTCGGCCGAGCCAATTGGCAAACGCCACAAACCCGTCACGTATGACGCGGTCGTGGAACCAATCGTGCCAGAAGCGCCAATCAAGTGTGTATGCTGCTTGATAGGCCAGCCAATTGTAAGCCGGCACAATCCCTTTCATCGCAATCGTATTGATCGGCAGGACAGCCATCCACCAGATAGGCGTTCGTTCCAACGGATCGGGATCGGTAGCCTTTTCCGGTTTATTGCGATACACGACAAACGCCGCCAGGAATATCGCCGCCAATGCCAGCAATGTCGATATGAGGGCAACATCTAGCTGCAGCACGGTCGGTGTTTTGGGCAAATTGATGATACCTTCTTCTGCCAGATGATATGCTTCGACAGAGTGCTCGAGCCAATGTTCCAGGCGCAATTGAATCTCGTTTTCAATGGCTTTCGCATTCTCGTAACTGGTTTGAGTAAAGTGCGCCAGGTTCAACAAACCGGCGATAATTGTCAGGAAAGCCAACACCACCAGCGGACGTGTCATCGTTGGGGAACTTTCTACAGCATGTTCGGCCGAATCGCTGCGTGGCTTACCGAAAAAGACCATTTTGATCTGCCGTCCCATATAGAACGCCGTGCAAAATGCCGCCAATACCAAACCGTAATAGACGACGGTGTACACCCAGCCCGGATTGTTGTTCGCATGTGCCAGAATCTCATCTTTGGACCAGAATCCAGCAAACGGGAAGAATCCTGCCAGAGCAAACGTGCCAATCATGTAGACCCAAAACGTTACAGGCATCATCTTGCGCAAGCCACCCATGTTGCGCATATCTTGGGGGTTAAATTCAGCGTGACTGTCTCCGACGTGGTCTTGATCGTGGTGCCCGTGTTCGTGAACATGATGATGGCCATGTTCGACACCATGAATCACTGAACCGGCGGACAGGAACAGCAGCGCTTTGAAAAACGCATGTGTGACCAGATGGAACATCGCAGCGACGTAGGCACCCATACCAACTGCTGCAATCATGAATCCGAGTTGGCTGACCGTCGAATAGGCCAACACTTTCTTGATGTCAAACTGCGTAAACGCGATCAATCCGGCAATCAAAGCGGTCGTTGTACCCGTCAGCGCCACAATATCATTGGATGTCAGTCCACCCAGCACGGTCGTTCCCGAAGCACGCGCAATTTCAAAAAGCACATTGCTGCGTACAATCAGGTAAATACCGGATGTTACCATCGTTGCCGCGTGAATCAGGGCCGAAACCGGTGTAGGGCCGGCCATTGCGTCCGGCAACCAGATATACAATGGAATCTGCGCCGATTTACCGGCTGCACCACCCAAAAACAGTAACGTGATCACAGTCAACACCGCGCCGATGCTGTAGGTATTGCCAAATAGCATGATCTCTTCGCTGTGCTCAAAAATCTCAATCGCATGGTCAAAGACTGGGATGAATTCAACTGATCCAAATGCCCAAAATGTGAGAATAATCGCGAGGACCATGAAGAAATCGCCGACACGGTTGGTGATAAAAGCTTTGCGCGCCGCATTGGAATTCAATACGCCGACAGGCTTTCCTTCTGCCCCTTGTTCACGCTTTGACCACCAAAATCCAATCAGGAGGAATGAACACAGACCAACGCCTTCCCAGCCGACAAACAGTACAAGGTAACTGCTGCCGCTGACCAGAATCAGCATGAAAAACAGAAACAGATTGAGATAAGCGAAGAAGCGCGAGAAATCCTCGTCACCGTGCATGTAGCCGACAGCGTACATATGAATCAAGGAACCGACACCGGTCACAACCAGCATCATCGTAACCGATAAGGTGTCGATCTGCATCGCCCAGGGTACGCGGAAGCCATTTTCGCCGACCCCAGGCAAATCAAACCAGTCGAACAAATAGACGATGTGTTCTTCAGGCTCTGCCTGAAGGGCAATGAACAAACCGACAGCGACAAAGAATGCAGCGACGGCCATCGCCGTTCCGAACCAACCGGTCCATTTCTCACCGGTAGTGCGATTGTTCTCAATGAATTTTCGGCCGACGAGTCCATTGAAAAGCACCCCAATACCGGGAAAAACCAGCAAAAGCGGTGCCAACTGTATCAGTTGTTCCATCGATCCCTTACCCTTTCATCAGACGCATGTCGTCAATGTTGATACTCTTGCGCCGGCGGAAAATTACTACGACCAGCGCCAGCCCCACAGCAACTTCTGCTGCCGCCACAGTCAACACAAAAAATACAAGGATCTGACCATTTAAGTCGCCATATTCACGCGCAAACGCTACCAGCAACAAATTCGCTGAGTTGAGCATCAACTCAATCGACATAAAAATAATCAGCGCATTGCGACGCAACAGCACACCAAGTGCACCAACTGTGAATAAAGCTACACTGAGGGCAACATACCAACCCACTGTCACAACCATCGCATTACCCTCGCTTGTCTTGTGCTTTCCACACCACAAGAGAAATCATCGAAACCAATAGCAGCACCGCTGTCACTTCAAATGGAAAGATGTAACTGCCAAACAACAATTCCCCGATTGCTTGTGGACTACTATCCAGAGGCGGCAATGCCGTACCGGTGGCCGAAACCGCCTCCTGAATAATGAGATAACCAAATGCTAACACAAGCACCGCAGCCAAAAAGACAGCCAATGGTCTTTGCCATGCCGTGTTAGGCACGTTTTGCGCACCTTCCAGCCGCTCTGCGCCCAACAACATGATGACAAACAGGAATAGAACCATGATCGCGCCGGCATAAACGGTGATTTGCACCATGGCAATGAATGGTGCCGCGAGCACAATGTAAAACACACCTATCGTGATGAAATTAAGCACAAGAAACAAAGCCGCGTGAACAGCATTATGACTCAACAACATGCCAAAAGCAGACAGTATTGCCACAAGCGCCAAAGCAATAAATACAACTGGTTGTCCCATAAACCTCTTCCGACCAACCGCTCATTTCAGCAATGACCAGTCAGCGGCCTCCCTCTATTTGGGGTCTTCCATATCCGGGATCGCCCGATCAAATGAACCCGCTTCAACTTGCTGCGGCGTCGAAGTGCCGCTATCTGGAACAGGTACAATGAGCATTTCTTTTGTGTATATTGCACTGGCGCGATCGACAAAACTCAACTCGTAATCATGCTCCAGCACAATAGCCTCAGTGGGGCACGCATCTTCGCAATAACCGCAAAAAATACAGCGCAACATATTAATTTCATAGGTCGACGCATAGCGTTCGCCAGGAGAATAGCGCTGCGCATCGGTATTTTCGGACGCTTCGACAAAAATCGCATCTGCCGGGCACGCAGCAGCACACAGGGCGCAGCCGATACATTTCTCCAACCCATTATCATACCGTTTCAGTTCATGACGCCCTTTGAAGCGATAACGTACTGGGCGCTTGACTTCGGGATATTGAATGGTTACCGGCGGGCGCACCAAATGCTTGGCTGTCGTGCCCAATCCTTTCAAAATTTCAAGAATCATAAAGCGTGCTCCAGACAAAGAAGCAATTTTCTGTAAAACCTACAATTATCTGTACGGGAACCGGGTTCCTCAGCAAAACACAAACATTCGTTATCCAATAACCCGGTTCTTCGGCATAACCTCAGCCTATATCGGGAATGCAATTATTCCTTCAGATGCCAATACAATGATGACGGCTGTAATTAAAAAGTTCAAAACAGCGATGGGCAACAAAACCTTCCAGCCAAAACCCATCAATTGATCGTAGCGTAGACGCGGTAACGATGCGCGTACCCAAATCATAATGATCAAACCAATCACGATTTTAATAAACATGTACAGCAGGCCCAATGCCGGGAATTGATCGACAAAGGGGCCACGATAGCCACCAAAGAATAGTACGGCAGCTATAGCACTGAACGAAATCATCTTCATGTATTCAGCCATGAAGAACATGCCAAAGCGCATACCGCCGTATTCAACGTTGTAACCGGATGACAATTCCTGTTCCGCTTCAAGCAGGTCAAACGGGGCGCGTTGCAGTTCTGCAAAAACGCCAATGATAAACACAATCGCAGCAACCGGCAGGAACAAAACGTACCACCCACCTTCTTGTGCAACAACAATATCGTTGAGATTCATTGAGCCGGCCAGCATGACGGGAGCCAAAATGACGAGCGCCAACGACAATTCATAGCTGATCATCTGCGCTGAAGCACGGATACCACCGAGAATGGCATATTTGCTGTTGGAACCCCATCCGGCCAATACAACGCCGTAAACGCCGATGGATGTGATGGCGAGGATGAACAAGATGCCGACATCAATGCCGGGCGCAATGGCAAAATATTCTTCGTAACCAAGAATAGGCCCGGCCCACGGGATGACGGCTAGAATAAGAATCGCCGGGATGACGGTCAGCATAGGAGCCAGATTGTAAACGACGCGATCAACCATAGCCGGGGTTGCGTCTTCCTTAAAGAAGAGCTTGACGGCATCGGCCGCCGGCTGCATGATGCCGCCCAAAAGACGACGTTCGCGCTTGCCCTTGCGCGGCAGCGGAATGTAACCGGCTCGATTGGGGCCAATGCGTGCTTGCAGTCGCGCCAGCAGACGACGTTCCAGCAAGGTCGTGTAGGCAAAGCCGGTAATCACGACGAGGCTCATGATAAAGCCGGCAATCAGAGCGCGGAGTGCGATTTGTCCCAGTGTCATACGCTTGACCAGTTCCTTGTACTTATGCCGTTATTGGCGTTTGAACTTTGACAATTTCGGCCGATTCCAATCCTTTACGCCATGCAAATCCACGCAGCAGCGCGACGCCTGACGGAACACCATCCTGAATCGACGCCGTTGCGGGCAGCTCAGTGCCGTTGACGCGCAACACCAGCGACATCCCGTCGGCAATGCCGAGTTGGTCGGCGTCAGCGTAATGCAGCATCACCGTCGGCTTTGCCATACGTGCGTGCAGCAATTCTGAATATTGATTGAGTGTGCCAGGCGTATAAAGCGCGGCGACACGCAGCAGCACAAGTCCCGCCGGTCGCGTCACGTCCAATTCCGGTACATCGAACGGCTTTTTGGGTTTTTTCGATTCGGCCGAAGCTGACCATTGTTGTCCGATACCCGCTTCATTCGCATAACTGGTGCCACCATAATAGAGATCATCGCCGCCCACCTTCGGGAATTGTTCGACGACCTGACCGAGCGTACGATAATCCATGTCTTTGTACGCGCGAACACTTTTGGCGATTTCTTTTGAGAAAACCAAACTGGCCGCAAAGGGTGTCTTCTCTGAACCTTCTGTGATCTTTTCAATCACCTGTGCCAGAATCTGCCAATCCGGACGACTGTCACCAACTTTCTGTATGGCCGGATTGTAACGCTGCACGCGCCGCTCACCATTGGTAAACGTGCCGTCGCGTTCCAACCAACTTTGCGCCGGCAAGACAACATCGGCAAGCTGTGCCGTTTCCGTCAGGAACAACTCCTGCACAACCATGAAATCAAGCGCTCCGCGACCAGGCATCAAACCGTCGCCAACCGGATCAGCACCAACAATGTACAATGCTGTGATGTCTCCCGACTCTGCGCCGGCGTAAATCGCATTCGCGTCCAGTCCAGGGTTACGGTCAGCGCGATAACCAGGTGTCAACCCAGGATGAACCGCCATGTCCCAAACGCCTTGCGTGTTGTTGCGGGGCCAGACGGCGATCAACCCATTATTCGGCCGACCAACATGCTCCGTTTCCAGCAGCAAATTGCCCAATGTCCGCGCCAGTGCATCCGTCTCATCGTAGCTTAACCCTTCATAACCGTAGAAAATGACGAGATTGTCGGCATCGCGCACAGCGGTGGCCACTTCTTCGTCATGTTCCAGCAGATTTCCGGCGACGGCAATCGCCTGACCCGGCGCGTAATGCATGACAAAGCTGGCATGCTTATCCAACCGCGTCTCGCGCACATTGAGAACGATCAGTCTTGCGCCGCGCTCACTGGCTTGCTTGACGCGCAGCCACCAAATCGGCACTTCTTCGTGTAAATCAGTAGCAATGACGACAATCGTATCGCCCTTACCCAAATCGCCTAGATTGCTGCCTGATGCAATGCCGACATCGGCCGTTACATCACCGCCCGCCAAACGTTTATTGGCGAGATCGATGTTGTTGTTTTTGTTCAACGCCTTGCGAAACAACTTCTGGAACATGAACAAATCTTCATTGCTCAACCGATCTCCGGCAAGTCCGGCAGCCTGTTCGCCGGTGGCTGCCAACTTCTCAGCGACCAGAGTCAACGCTTCATCCCATGTCGTTGGGGTCAACTGACCGTTTTTACGCACCAACGGCATTTTGAGCCGGTCAGCAGCTTCGGCAAAATGATGGACAAATCGCGTGCGGTCAGAAATCCAGATTTCGTTGACCCATTCATTCTGGCGCGGCATGATGCGCTTTACGACAACACGTCCACCGGATTTGGCTTCGCGGCGGGTACTGACCGTGATATTTTCTCCGGCGGCATCGTGTGGACTGAGTGTAGCGGCAGGCGTCAACTCCCACGGACGGGCGCCAAAACGAAAATCGGCCGTCGTCAGCGCGCCCACCGGACAAATGTCTGTCGTGTTGCCACTCCAGTAACTATCGAATCCGGGGTCAGACATCGTGACAATCTCGAGGTGACGACCACGATTGTGGAATGCAATCACCGGATCATCAGCGATTTCAGATTGGAAGCGCGTGCAGCGAGCGCACTGAATGCAGCGTTCGCGGTCGAGGTAGATCAACTCGCCAAGCGGAACACTTTTATCGTTTGTGAGCTTGTCGTTGAAGTTGAAGCGGCTCGTACCGCCTCCATGTGCCATGGTCAAATTTTGCAGGGGACATTCGCCACCTTTGTCGCAGATAGGGCAGTCGAGTGGATGGCTGGTGAGCAGGAATTCGATGATGTCGTCGCGAGCGTCTTTCGCTTCGGCCGAATTGGTGACCACATGCATACCCGGCGCTACCCGCACGGTACAGCCTGTCTGCAACGTGCGGCCCCAATTATATTGGACCGATCCATCCGGCTCTTTCAACAGTTCACCGGTGGCACGATCACGTACCGGCATACCGATTCGCACCAGACACATGCGACACATCCCCACTGGTTCCAGCTTGGGATGGTGGCAAAATACGGGAATCTGTATATCAGCTCGCATGGCCGCATCGACTACCGTTGTTCCAGCCGGAACTTCGATATCGACGCCGTCAACGTTAATGGAAACGAGATCACTCATAAGCTACTCTGTTACAAATTAGTCAGCCGCAACCGCCAACGGAATTTCGGCCGAAGGTTGTACCAACGCCCGATAATCTTCAGGAAAATGCTTGATCGACGACAAAACCGGATTGCGTGCAAATTCGCCGAGCGCACACAACGTTTTGCCGCCAATATTCTCAGCCACGTTTTCCAGTACACGCACGTCCCGTTCCGTTCCGTGCCCTTCCATAATGCGGTGCAGCAACTGCTCCATCCAGTACGTTCCTTCACGGCATGGCGTACATTTGCCGCATGACTCGTGATGGAAGAAATGAATCGCCTTTGTCGTCGCCCACACCATATTTACTGTTTCATCCATGACAATCAATGACGCCGATCCCATCACCGAACCGACCGTTTCCGGCCCTTCAAACGTCATGGGCACATCCAGATGCTCATCGATCATGATCGGACCGGAACCACCAGACGGCAATAACGCCTTGAACGCCTTGCCACCGGGAATACCGCCGCCATATGCTTCGCCAAAAATCAGTTCGCGATAGGTAATGCCGAGCGGCACTTCATAGTTGCCCGGTTTGTTGACGTGTCCACTGAGACAGGCGATTTTGGGACCAGGGCTGCGTTCTGTACCGATTTGTCGATACCAATCCGCGCCGTTGACAATGATCGGCGGGATATTCGCCATGGTCTCCGTATTGTTGACCACCGTGGGTTTGGCGTACAGTCCTTCGATAGCAGGGAATGGTGGTTTTGACCACGGCTGACCGAGATAGCCCATCAACGAATTGAGTAAAGCTGTCTCTTCACCGCAAATATACGCCCCTGCGCCAAAATGATTGTAGAAATCACAGCTAAAGCCGCTTTCGAGGATGTTTTCGCCAATCAGACCAGCTTCGTAGGCTTCTTTAACAGCAGCCTGACATTCGTGCGCCGCGTCCATGTATTCGCCGCGCCAGTAGTTGTAAATCGCTTTGGCTCCGACGGCGTACGCTGCAATTAATGCACCTTCGATCACTTGATGCGGATTGCGCTCTAACAACTCGCGGTCTTTGAATGTGCCGGTTTCTGATTCATCCGTATTGATGACGACGTAAACTTCTTCGGCCCCTTTGGGAATAAACGACCATTTGATTCCGGTCGGAAAGCCGGCTCCGCCCCGACCACGCAGGCCGGATGCCTTGACGACGTCGATCACGTCGGCCGGTTGCATTTTCAACACTTGTTGCCATGCTTCGTAACCACCGTTTTTGCGGTACACTTCGAGCTTGTGAATGTCGGGGACGTCGCGATGGCGCAGTAAAACGTGTTTCATAGCTTACTCCGTACGTCCTGCAATGATCTGGTCGACGATGGATGTCTGTTCGGCCGAATCACTTCGCCACTGATCGACCAACGCATCAAACTTCGCTTCATCCAAATGCTCGTGAAACTTCAAGTTGCACTGCAAGACCGGGGCGCGATCACATGCGCCTATACACATCACGTTTTTGACCGTAAACAATCCGTCGTCTGTCGTGCCATGCAAATCGACATCGAGTTTGCCCAGCACCATATCGAGAAAATCATCGGCACCGCGCAAGGCACAGGCCAGATCGTTGCACACTTCCAGCACGTATCTGCCAACCGGTTCTTCATAGTACAACGTATAGAAGCCGGCAATCGAGAGGATATGTGTCGGATCGAGATCCAATATCTCGGCGACTTCGCGTTTGGCCTCATCGCTCATGTAACCGTATTCCTGCTGTGCCAGATGCATCAACGGCAATACGGCCGAACGCTTCGTCGGGTAACGTGACAAAATGTCTTCGATTTCGGTGGCGTAACTCTTTTTAATCAAGGCTTTTCTCGGTCTTGTAGCGCAGACTGCTTGTCTGCTCTTGCAAGCAAACTGCCTGTTCTACAAATTAACGGTCGATTTCTCCCAAAACAATGTCGACAGAGCCGATCACGGCGACGAGGTCGGCGACAAAGGAACCCTGCGACAACGGGACAATGCTGGCCAGGTTGACATAACTCGGTGTCCGGAAATGGACGCGTGCCGGTTTGGGGCCGCCGTCACCACGCAAATAGCAGGCAAATTCGCCACGCGGCGATTCGATGGCCTGATAGACGTAGCCTTCCGGTGCATTGAACCCCTCTGTCCACAATTTGAAATGATGGATCACGGCTTCCATGCTGCGGCCGAGTTCGGAACGTGGCGGCGGCACAATTTTGCGGTCGTCGATATTGACCGGGCCACCCGGCAATTTATCTAGCGCCTGCTCGATAATGCGCAAACTCTGATGGAACTCTTCCATCCGACAGCGATAACGCGCGTAGACATCGCCTTCTGTGCGCAACGGCACGTCAAAATCATAATTTTCGTAGCCGCAGTACGGTGTCGCTTTGCGAATGTCCCAATCGACGCCGGAACCGCGCAAGCTGGCGCCGGTCATACCGAGGGAGATGGCATCTTCGGCCGAAACCACACCGACATCTTTCGTTCGCTGCAGCCAGATCGGATTATTCTTCAGCAACGCTTCGTAATCCGCAATTTTCGCCGGGAAAAAATCAAGAAACTGGCGCACCGCCGGCTCAAACTCTTCCGGCACATCGCGCCACAAGCCACCCGGTCGGAAATAGCTGACCATCATCCGTTGCCCGGCCACCATTTCAAACACATCGAGCAAATATTCGCGTTCGCGGAAACAGTAGAGGAACACCGACATCGCCGCCAAATCGAGCGCGTGCGTACCCAACCACACCAAATGACTGCTGATCCGCGCCAATTCAGTCAAAATAACGCGAATTGTCTGCGCTCGCGGTGTCGCTTCAACACCCAACAACTTCTCAACCGCCAACACATAGCCGAGATTGTTCGACATCGGCGACAGATAGTCCATGCGATCCGTCATCACCAATGCCTTGGTGAACGTCTTCGACTCCATATTCTTTTCGATGCCGGTATGGAGAAAACCGATGTCGGGCGCGGCGTTGACGATCGTCTCGCCTTCCAATTCGACGAGCAAACGCAGCACACCGTGCGTACTCGGATGTTGCGGCCCCATGCTCAGCAGCAGATTTTCTTCACTGGCAATCTCCATGCCTGAGCCATATTTGGCACGCAGTTCTTCAACTGTCCATTCCTGAACAGCGTCGTTTCCGGGTGTCATAACTGTCACAGTGACGCCTCCGCGCAGATCGGAATAGCGATCCGACTTACGACTACATCAATCTTGAGCATACGGCTTCCTCGCGTCGATTTCCTCGTAATTAAACGAGAACTGCACTTCTTCATAACCAAGCGGATAATCTTTGCGCAACGGATGTCCTTGCCAATCTTCGGGCAGAAACAAGCGACGCAAACCCGGATGATTCTGAAAACGAATACCCATCAAATCCCATACTTCCAATTCCAACCACGACGCAATTTTCCACATTGGATGCAACGACTGCGGCCCTTCGTCCGGATCATCGACCAAAACGCGCACGCGAATACGCACCTTATTGTCCAGCGAATACAAATGGTAATTGACGGCAAAACGCGGAAACGCCTCATAATAATCGTCGGCGACGATGTCTTCGAGAAAATTGTAGCGCAACTCCGCGTCGTCACGCAGCAACGTGATGACAGGGATTAAACTGTCCGTCTCAATGATCACGGTACGTTCGCCACGGAAATCGACGACATCCGCAATGGCGTCAGGGAAAGTTGCCCGCACTTTGTCGAGCGTCAAATCGTGAAATGCATTCATTAGGCCCAATCCGTCAGTTTGTCGTTGCGAATACGCTCGTGCAAGGTCATGATGCCGTCGAGCAATGCTTCGGGGCGCGGTGGACAGCCGGCCACGTATACGTCAACCGGTACGATCTCATCGACGCCCTGCACGATAGCATAGTTGTTGAAAATCCCGCCGCACGATGCGCAGTCGCCCATAGCGATTACCCATTTCGGTGCAGGCATTTGATCATACAAACGCCGCACAACCGGGGCCATCTTGCGCGAGACGCGTCCGGCAACGATCATAAGGTCTGACTGACGTGGTGACGGCCGATTCAGCTCCATGCCAAAGCGCGACGCGTCGTAGTGTGCTGCCTGTGACCCCATCATTTCGATGGCGCAACATGCCAAACCGAACAGAATTGGCCACATGGCGTTGGTCCGACCCCAGTTAACGAGATCTTCCAGGCGATGGGTGACAATACCCAAATTGCCTGCTTTTTGTTCTATTCCCATTCAAGGACTCCTTTTTTCCAGACCCAGATGTCGCCTAAAATAAAGATGGCGACGAAGATGAGCATGGACCATAGTCCGAACAACCCCAGCTTACGCATGGCAACGGCATAAGGGAAGAGGAAAATAATGTCGATGTCAAAGAGGATAAAAAGAACGGCGATACGATAAAACTTGACGGGAAAACGGCGCTGCGCTCGGCCGATGGGGGCCATTCCGGATTCGTATGCTGTCAATTTGCGGGCCGTCGGACGGCGCGGTCCCAGGCTGACGGATAAAATGGGAAGCAAAAGCGCGAAAAATACGGCGATACCGAAGAGAACGGCAATCGGTAAATAGAGCGCTGCAATTGTGTTTTCCATAAGCGTCTTGTCTTCGTTGTAGGAGTTTAATCCCGGTTCATATCGCCAAAGTCACCCGCGCAATCAATGGAGAAGGGTGCGCGTCACACTATGATACCAGTTCAGTCACATTGCGCACTATTGAATGCCGCTTTGGTTCAACGCAAATTGCGCTCCCACTTGGGCTTCGTGCATTTTATCACAAGCAAAATTGCCCAGCAACGGGAATGGAGAGCCAGACCGATATCCAAAAGCGACAGGGTTTTGGCTATCGTTCACAGATTTCAACCGAATCAGTCCAAAGGGCAGGTTAGCTCAGATAATCACGCAGGGCGCGGCTACGGCTGGGATGGCGTAATTTACGCAGTGCTTTGGCTTCGATCTGGCGAATGCGCTCGCGGGTGACACCGAATTGCTTGCCAACTTCTTCCAATGTATGGTCTTTGCCATCGACCAAACCAAAGCGCAGTTCCAGCACTTGCCGTTCTCGCTCTGTGAGAAAATCGAGGGCGGAGCGAATTTGCTCACGTAGCAGTTCGCGCGACGCAACGTCAATTGGCTCGGCAATCGTGTCATCGGGGATGAAGTCGCCGTATGTCGTGGAGTCGCCGTCACCGACCGGCGTGGACAGCGACATCGGGTCTTGTGAAATTTTGAGGATATTGCGGACTTTCGCTACCGCCTGGTTTAATTTGCGTTGCAATACCGGATCGACAGGCATGCCGTTTTCCTGAGCAGTTCTGATGGCGGCAACTTCGGCCGGTTCCAGAAAGTCGAGTTCCAATACCAGTTCCTCAGTTGTCGGATCGCGTTCCAGCTTCTGTACCATGTCGCGCTGTGCACGCATGATTTTGTTGATTGTCTCTACCATATGGACGGGAATGCGGATGGTGCGTGCCTGGTCTGCAATGGCGCGGCTAACTGCCTGGCGAATCCACCAGGTAGCATAGGTGCTGAATTTATACCCTTTGGTTGGATCAAATTTCTCAACGGCACGCAACAAGCCGACGTTGCCTTCCTGAATGAGATCGAGCAGGTGGATGCCTCGATTCATGTATCGTTTGGCGACGCTGACGACGAGACGCAGATTGGCGGTGGTCAGACTGATTTTGGCTTCTTCAGCCAGGTTGAGGATCATGTACTCGTTATAGTCGAGGTCAACATCGGCTTCATCGAGCCATTCAGCAAAGGTTTCGGCCGAAGCCAATTCCCCTGTTTGCTCGTAATGCAACAACATATGGCGCGACAAACGGTTCGGCAACAAGTAAATCGCCGTCAACACCTTAAACATAATCTCAGCCAGCCGAGTCCACGTTTCATCTTGTCCCCATTCGCCATTGTTCAGAAACAAGCGCAGGTAAGATGGCGTATCGGCGTGCCAACTCTGACGCAATTCCTGGGCTTCGTGTACCAACCGCTCCATTTCCGGTGGTTCGGTGCCCAATTCTTCCGCCGCAGTAAACGCATTTGCCCAACTCTCGATGAGTGCATCGTAGTTGGCTATCATGACATGACGTTGTACGTCTTCGGTGATACCGGCTTCCTGGGCTTGTGTCGCCAAATCTTCCAGGCGCGTTGCTGCGCCAAGTTGTGTGGACAGCCACACCTCTTGTTCCGCTTTCAGCAGCGGCACGCGGCCAACTTCACGTAAATAGGTTTGTACGGGGTCATCTTCGCTGAAGATGTTCTCTGTGCGCGTCGATGGCTGGTTGTTGCTATCCTGATCTTGATCTTCACCGACCAAGGAAGCCAATGCACTGGTGTCACCTAATTCTGAATCGTCCGGCATGATATCGATCTCCGTTGTAATGGCAATGCCTTCCCGGCGAAACAGATCATACAGGGCATCTATTACCGCTTCATCGGCCGAAAACAACAATGCTTGAATTTCAGCTTCATCTATTGTGCGTTCTTGACGTGCCTGCTGCAGCAAAGCGGTTATGTCAGCTTCCAGTTGTCCGCTCATTTTCAACTACTCACGGCGTAGCGCCGCCCTGGCGCTTGCTCATAGCCGACAAGCCATGGCGTGCTCGATTGATGCTATTTGTCTGCAACGACAAATCAACAACCTGCTCAGTCAATGATACCAACGCCTCATCGTCATTCACACGTTTAGCCTCATCGATCAGTTGTTTCAACTGCAGGCGCTGGCGTTTAGCCCATTCCAGTCGCCAACTCAACACCGACAATGTCAAAACATCCGGCAACCGATCTGACTCGGCCGGATCGGTCAACGGCAACTCCGTCAACTCAATAGCACGCTCAGCAACACTTTCATCAAAATGCGTCTCCCAATCTCCCAGCACAACCGCACCGTCAAAAGCTTCCTCGTACACATAACCCCACAACAGCTTGTCTTCAATCGTCAGAAAATCGCGCTCAGATACGGCAGGTAGATCACTTTGGCGCAGCTTTTCATCCACCAGGATGACTAAACGCGGAAAACGCAAACAGTGTCCCAAAAAATCTGCCTGACGCTGCGCCATACCAACACGACTTTTGCTGTATTGCAGCGGCTTGTGTTGCTGTGGGATGGCACTTTTTATCTGTGGTACCGACAAGGCTGCCTGGCGCAGATGCATGACATCAGTTTCGATCTTTCGCGCCAATATCTGCCAATAATGGTCGCGTATAATCGCGTCGGGAATGTCCATAATCAACGGTGTAATACGTCGGCCAACGGCAGACTTAGCCTTGGCATCCGTCAAATCGAGATCGCGCGTCAACACGTCAATGACATAGTCCACAGTTGGTTGTGCTGACTGGATAATCGCTTCCCATTGCGCTGGGTCTTTGCGAATAATATCGTCAGGGTCCAGTCCGGGTGGCAGCGTTGCCACTTCTATGGTGGTCTGGAGACGGCCTTCAAAACGCACCAATCCACGGGCATCAAAACCAAAATCAATATCACGATCGAGCGTCTCGCGGGCAACCTCCAGACTGCGCAGCGTTGCTTTGGCACCAGCGGCGTCGGCGTCAAGGGCAATGACGAATTTTTTGGTCTGGCGCTTGAGCAAACGCAGTTGCTGTTCGGTCAATGCAGTGCCCATTTGGGCAACCACATTGTGGAAGCCGTGCTGCCATGCCTGGAGAACATCCATGTATCCTTCGACAACGACAGCGCAGTGCGCTTCTCGAATATGACGTTTGGCCAAATCGAGATTGTAGAGCAGATGGCTCTTGTCAAACAGGATCGTTTGCGGCGAATTAAGATATTTGGGTATGCCGTCTTTGTCAAGTGTTCGCGCACCAAACCCGACGACGCTTCCGCCGGCATTGCGAATGGGAAACATGATACGGTTGCGAAAACGATCATAAATTGTGTTCTTGTCTTCGTTTTTGGTAAGTACGCCAACCGCAAGTAAATCTTGCTGATCGTAGCCGAGTGAAGCGAAATGTGTCTTGACGGCGTCCCAACTGTCGAGTGCATACCCGATTTTGAATGTGGCGATGGTTTCGGCCGATAACGCACGCCCCGCCAGATAGCGCCGCGCTTGTTCCGCTTGCGGCGCGTGCAACAACAAGTGATGATAATAGTCAGCAATCACCATCAATAAATTAGACAGACGATCTTCAGCCCCTTGCTGCATCCGGCGCGCCGCTGTCTGCGGTTTCAGCTCCACACCTGCCCGCAACGCCAACATCTTCAACGCCTCGGGAAAATCGAGTCCATTCTTACGCATGACATAGTTAAAGACATCTCCGCCATCCGCACAGGCACCAAAACAGCGCCATGTCTGTGTCTCGGGGAAAACGACAAAGGCAGGCGTGCGTGTATTATGGTGGAATGGGCAGAAGCCAGTGTAACTATTGCCTGCTTTACGCAGTGACATCGATTCACCGATAATATCGACAATGTCGAGGCGGTCTTTAATTTCTTGTGTTACTGTCATGATGCTGAAAGCAACTATGAGCAAGCGAACTGCAAACGCGTCATAGAACCTGTTTCGGGGTAGTTGCAACAATCATAAACAAACCGGGATATGTCATCCTATTATTGACATACAGCACGGTACAGCTCCCGAATACTTAAGTTGATTATACCGAATTTCTGCGAATCCCCTACAAACCTGCTACCCATTTCATGTGAAAGTTGTCATAGTGTCCATCGGTGTTATCTGCGGCTAGGAAGAAGCAGAAAGCCGTCAAAGTTCAGGAAGAGCTTGCTTTGTAAGTCAGCATTGCATCATTCCCGTCTCATTCAATCGCGATCATGTCATTTAGCCGAACGGCTCACTACCGCAAAATCTTCTCCATCGCCTTGCCTTTTGCAAGCTCATCGATCAATTTGTCCAAATAGCGTATCTTTTGCATGAGCGGATCTTCGACCTCCTCCACGCGAACACCACACACTACGCCTGTAATCAGCGCGCTGTTTGGATGAATAGCCGGTGCTTGAGCAAAAAAGGTTTCAAAATCGTTTTCCTGCTCAATTTGCTGCTCTAAGCCTGCCTGGTCGTAGCCAGTCAACCAGCAGATGATTCGGTCAACTTCTTCTTTCAAACGATTCTTACGTTCCGCTTTTTGAACATATAACGGATATACACTTGAAAAAGGTGTCACAAAAATACGATGTCCAGGCATCTTCATTCCTCCAGTGGATCTACTCCCAGCTCACATGTTGTCTTCAATGCGCGAGCTACAACGATAGTACCGCGTTTCTGCCAACTACGGCTGCTTAGCCAACAACCTCTGTATTTCTAGGGCAAATGCCATTGAAGAAATCACTGCTTTTGCACCTGCTTAATCCTGAATAGTTGCTAAAATCCAGAACCGTACACAGATGTTACATTGAGAGTATTGATATTGATCGTAAAAGTCGCGTTGATTTATACTATAGTAAGGCAAATGTAAGATAGATCGTAATTGTGCAAGTCTAAACTAACTCTTAATGCATGCGCAACACAATGGGAAAATAACAACAGGAACCTGATTTTCGGTAATCCGCAATGCTACGGGACAAGCCGCTCGATTCGATACTGAAAGAATCGAAGCAGTGTGAAACTTGGAATTCTAAGTGACAGATCAACTCGCTGAGAATGGATCGATTCAAGCGAAAAACCAGATGACAGAAACAACAGCCAGCAAAGGTCGGATATTGGTCGTAGATGACAGTTACGACATGGTACGCTTGCTGGCAAACACGTTGCTGCCCAATTACGGGTTTCGCTCATCCTATGCTTTAGATGGGCGGACTGCGCTAGACAAAATTCGCCACGAAAAGCCTGATCTCATCATTCTCGATCTCAACTTGCCTCAAATGACCGGACTTGACGTACTGGAGGCATTGGCCCAGGAAAACATTACGACGCCGGTAGTTTTGATCACTGGTGACGGCTCCGAAAAAAGTGCGGTCGAAGCTTTCCGGCTGGGTGTAAAGGATTATATTGTCAAGCCGTTTACAGTTGAAGAAGTTATCAACACAATCGAACGCGCACTCGGTTTAAGCACAACTCAGAACAATGAAGCCGCACTTACTGAGCGCCTTTTCGTCGCACACAACAACATCCGTCAGCTACACACGCGGATCAAACAACTTCTGCAAATCAGCACGACGCTGACAGCACTGACTGATCGCGACACAATTATTGTGGAAGCACTGCGCAATGCGGTGGCGCAGTGTGGGGCAGGCGATGCACAATTGTTTCTGCGGTCAGACAAGACTGATATTGTGCAAATTATCTTGCGCAGCGACGAGATGCAGCCCAGAGTGCGGAAGAGTGCGCAGCACAACCCTTATGTCCAGAATGTATTGGATGATGGGCAGGTTTTCCGGCATCACGACTTTATTCAAGGAGTTGATCTTTCCGGCAACAGCAAGATCCGTTCACTGCTTTACGCTCCAGTCAAGTACAAGGATGATGTTTTAGGCGTATTGTGTGTCCACCATTATCAAGCGCCGCGGACGTTCAGTGAGCAAGACGAGATTTTCATGTCGGTACTGGGCTTGTTCACTGGCATTGCCTTGCACAACGCAGAGGAAATTGGCCTGGCCCGGCGACATCGCCAGCAACAGCACGAAGCGCTGGTACGGATCGTTCATGCGGCCAGCCGGCAGGCTCCAGCGGCACAGTTGCTGACGGATGTCGTTGCCGCCGTTTATCGAAGCAATCCGGTGGAGGCATGTCGCTTATGGCTGCCTGACGCGCAAACTGGTATGATGACCTGTGTAGCTGATGTGGGTGTTTCGGCCGAATCGCGTGAGGGTGAAGCTGTTTCGGCCGATGACGGTATGATCACCCAGGTTGCCGGCAGCGGCCAGTGGGCATACCGCAACGAAGCGTCCGAAGAAACTGCGCCTGTTGTTGCTGAAGAGACAAACAGTATTGTCACGCGCTCCATGTTGTGCGTACCCCTTCTGTTTCAAGATACAATTACCGGTGTGCTGCAATTGCTGAATAAAAGCGACGGCACATTTGACGAAACGGACGTTGCGCACGCGCAGGAACTGGCCGCCGCCGTTGCTGTCGCAGTTGTCACAATCACGGGCAGCGCTTAATACAATTTGTTACGAACAGATTTAACGCACAATTCCGCCGTGCATCTCGGGGTAATATCGCTTCACCATCGGCCGATTTACCACTGATCTATCCTGATAACAACTACAGACTACACCGGTTATAATGGGAATGCAGATCGGTCACCATCAGTCATGGTGGTGTGAACCGGCACGGTAAACTCCTATGAGTGTCTGGCTCGCCATTCCCATCCTCATCACTGCCAACTGGCTGACCGGTGCGCTCTTGCTACGCCAGTTTCCTGCCTTTACCGTTGACCGACTCGCCCGTCTGCCGGCAGCGATTGCGTTCGGCGTGGGCATCAACGGGTGGCTGGTGGTCATTTCGGCCGAATTCGGATTCTACTCACCCGTTACACTAGCCCTGCTCTGGCTGCTGCCGATCAGTATCATGAGTGTGCGGCTTCTCGTCCGCGACATCGTAAAACCGACCCCAGCGCCACAACTGCATCCGTCTGCCGCTCTGCTTTTACTCTGGCTGCCATTCGCTGCATGGCTCTTCCTGCGTCCCCACGAATTCGTCATCGGTAGCGGCGATGCCGGTGTTTACGTCAATCTCGCTGCCAACATTGACAAAACAGGCAGCATCGTGTTTTACGATCAGGCTGTCGCCGAACTTGACCCGGCGCTGCACGATGCGCTGCTCTACCGACTGCCACAACCCACCGGTGCCAATCACACCTATCAGGCCGGTTTTTTTGCTACCGACCTGGCACAGGGTGAAATCACACCACAATTTTATCCGCTGCACCCGGCGTGGCAGGCGGTCGCCTACACACTCGGCGGCCTCGACGCGGCGCTGCTGATGACAGGGATGTGGGCGCTTCTGAGCAGCTTCATTGTCTATCTGACAGCCCGCGATCAGCTTGATTGGCGCATCGCGCTGCTGGCATTGGCCGGTTTGACAGTTAACGCACTGCAAATCTGGTTTGCCCGTTATCCGACCACTGAGCCGTTAACCCAATTTTTGCTGTGGACGGGCATTTGGGCGTTGGGCAACTGGTTAGGTGGACTGGATGGCGATTCGGCCGAAGACTCCCGTCGTGTTTGGGCATTACTGGCCGGTATCATGCTCGGCCAGACAATGTTGGCTCGTATTGACATGCTTTTCATCCTGGCTGTACCGGTGTCAATCGCTGTCTGGCTGTGGCTGCGTCGCCATTCATGGACAGCCGCTGCGTTTTGGTGGTTTGCCTTGCCGCTTTCTCTGTTTGCACTGCACGCCGGGCTGCATGGCGTCATGCAAAGCCGGCCTTATTTCAACAGCGTATACGGCTTCATGCTGCGTGTGGCTGGTCGATCCTGGTATTTGCCGCTGGCAGCACTGCTCATCCTGGCGGTCACCCTTTTTGTGCTGTTGCGCTTCCGGCAGCGGATCGACCAATTGGCGCAGTGGCGTCGCCCATTTTTACTCGGCGTTATCGGTGTTGTGGTGTTATTGGCGCTGTATGGCTGGTTTATTCGGCCGAATCTGTTCATCGACACACCGCGTTTTTCACTTGAGCAGGAAAACCTGGTACGCCTCGGCTGGTATCTGTCGCCCATCGGCATTGCGCTCAGTGTCGCCGGCGCGTGTTATCTGATATGGCACATCAACCAACGCACCTTCTTCACTATCGCCATCGGCCTGTTTTTTGCCCTGCTCTACCTGTGGTCGCTACGCAATAATCCGCGCCAAATCTATGCCATGCGCCGCCTCGTACCGGCCGTTTTACCGTTTGCGATGATCGCTGCGGCGACCATTCCCGGCTGGTTTCTGGCGCAACGGGAGCGATTACGCTGGGTGTTGGGGATTGTCATTGCGGTCGTTTGGCTGGGTGCGCTGGCATGGTCAGCACGCGGCTTCGTCACACAGCGCGATTTCGCCGGCGTGACAGCGCAGATCGAGGCGGTCAATGCCCAACTGGAACCCCGCGCTGTGCTGCTCGTCGATGACGCGCAACCAGTCGGTTACGGTGATTTCATCGGCACGCCGCTGCGCTTTCTGTTTGATCACGATGTTTTTACCTTGCGCAATCCGGCGGCTGTCAACCGCACTGCCTTCATGTCACAACTACGACGTTGGCATGATGCGGGTCGGCCGATTTACTGGATGGAAACACCAGACGGTAGCGGTTGGCCGTTGGATGACAGTCTGCTACAGGATCAGACGTCTTTCCTGATCACCTTTCCACAAATGGAAGTGACACTGCTCGACAAACCGGACCAAATCCTCGACCAGGTTTGGGCAGGAACCATTTGGCGTGTGAACATCGAGTGATCCGGCTGTTATCCCAGCGTTTTATCAGAGTCTATTGTGGCATCGAAGATGAAACGCGCCACCCGCTCGTAAAAGAGATAATTCCACGCCCAGTTGATGAGCACGATCAAACGGTTGCGGAAACCAATCAGGTTCATCAGATGGATCGCCAACCAGACCAGCCAGGCAAAGTATCCTGTAAACGCTCTTGAGCTGATGTTAGCGACGGCAGCATTTCGGCCGATAGTTGCCATCGCGCCCCGATCCTTGTATCTGAACGACATCACCGCTTCGCCGCGCAATTGGCGCATGATGTTTTGGGCCACAAACGTGCCCTGTTGCGTGGCGACCGGGGCCAGCATCGGCAATGGCTCGTCGTCCTGCTCCAGGTACATCATATCGCCGATAGCATAGACGCGCTCCAGACCATCAACTTGACATGTCGACTGTACCAGTACGCGTCCGCCGGGACCCATTGGCAGTTCCCACTTTTCAGCAAATGTCTCACCTTGTACGCCGGCTGTCCATACCACTGTGTTGGTGGCCAACGTTGTCCCGTCACTAAACTGGACTGTTTCGGCCGAAACACCACTCACAAACGTATTCAAAAGCACCTCGACGCCCATTTTCTGCAACCGTTCCAGCGTATAATCACCGAGTTTGTCGGGCAAAGCGCCCAAAAGGCGATCCGTGCCCTCGATCAACAACACCGACACCTCATCCAGTTCAATACCCGGATAATCGCGTGCCAACGGACGCTTGATCAATTCGCTGAGCGCACCGGCATATTCGACACCTGTTGGGCCGCCACCGACAATTGCAAATGTCAGTAATTGTCGCCGCTTTTCGGCATCTTGCTCGTGGATAGCCAGTTCAAAACAGCGCAAAATATGATTGCGCAAGATAATCGCATGTGCCATGGTCTTTAGCGGAAACGCATATTCAGCTGCACCCGCCACACCAAAATAGTGCGTCCGGCTACCCAGCGCCAGAATCAGATAATCATATGCCAATTCGCCGTCCGACAGTGTCACAATTTGGCGCTGCACATCGACACCGGTTACTTCAGCCATGACAAATTCGACATTGCGCAGCTTGCGCAAAATGGCACGCACCGGATAAGCAATTTGCCCCGGCTCAATTTCGGCCGCCGCTACCTGGTAAAGCAGCGGCAAAAAACTGTGATAGTTGTTGCGGTCGATTAGAAACACATCGGCTTCAGCGTCGGCAAGATGTTGTGCTGCCCACAAACCACCAAAACCCGCTCCAACAATGACAATACGCGGACGCGCTTGATTCATACTTTCTCCAAAAACGACAATCTTTTATAGATGATTGTCATCTGCACGTTTTAGTTGTGAAATAGTTCACTATTGAATCGTAGCGCAGGAGCATTAAGTTTGCGTTTAATTGAAAGGCCAGATGAGCGGTACTGTGATGACAACAACGACAAGCAAGAGCAAATTGAGCCAGATACCTACACGTGTGAAGTCAAAGAATTTGTAGTTACCCGGCCCAAAAACAATGATGTTGGCTTGATGGCCAATGGGAAAGAGAAACGCCGTGGAGGCAGCAATGACGGAAGTCATGACAAAGGCTTGTGGCGTGACATCGATTGCCGTGGCTGCGCCAATGGCGATTGGTATGATGAGTACAGCGGCAGCGGCATTGGATATGACACTGGTGAGCAGTGTGGTTAGAATGAACAAGGCAATCAGTATAGCCAATGGCCCGGTATCGCCAACCAGCGCGATCAGTTGGTTTGCCAGCAATGCGGCCGTGCCTGTCGTTTCCATAGCGATGCCTAACGGTAGCATGCCGGCGATGAGAAAAACAGATTGCCAATCGACAGACTGATAGGCTTCTTCCATCGTCAAACATCGGCCGACGACCATCGCCAACGCACCGCCGAGTAAAGCAATTGACACATTCGCACCTACGATAATCGCCAGCAACGTCACGATAACAATCGCAACGGCCAGGGGTGCGCGGCTTAACCGATATTGCTGCAACGGGCGGCGCTCCAATATCATCAAATTGGGATTTTGACGCAACGTTTTGAATTTTCCCGTTTCACCCTGAATTAACAGCACATCACCGAATGCCAACGGCACATCGACAACATGGGTGACCACTGGCTGCCCGTTGTGGCGAATTGCCAGCACTGTGACGCCATAGCGTCGCCGGAAGTTCAGTTCGCGCAATGTCTGGCCCTGGAAATTGGAGCGCGGCGGCAATACTACTTCGACCAATTCGGCCGAATCCCCTTCACCTCCAAGTAGTTCCTCATCCAATTGATCACTCGCCAAATCGGGCATCAGTTGCAGCCCTTTCGAGCGACTGACAACAACGATGTCGTCCGGATGCCCTTCCAGTAACAATATGTCACCGGGTTTGATTAAGCGATCGGATGATTGCAGCAGTATCTCATTGTCGCGCCGCACATGGACAATGGCGATGTCGTATTTTCGGCCGAAACGCACCGCGTTGACATTTTTACCGGCAAACGGGGAGGCGGCCGTCACAAGCACTTCAGTCAAATAATCACGAATCGCTGCGTACCCTTCAGCAATCTCCGCGCCACCGGTGCGCCCTGGCAGCAAGTGGCGCCCGATGACGAGCATATACAAAATGCCCGCAGTCAACACAGCGATGCCAGTCGGCGCAAAATCGAAGAAACTGAACGGCTCAATCCCGTTCGCGAACATGATATTGGCCGCCAGCAAATTGGGCGGTGTGCCAATGAGTGTGATGTTGCCACCCAGTAGCGAGGCGACGGCGAGCGGTATCAGTAATTTGGACGGCGGGATATCTGTTTCGCGACTGATACTCATGACGGCGGGGAGCAAAATTGCAACGGCACCAATATTGTTCATAAATGCAGACATTGCTCCGGCCGTAATCATGATCATCGCCAGCAGTCGCGTGTAACTGGTACCGGCGATTGACAGCATGGATCGGCCGATAATATCCGCCACACCTGTCTTGAATAATCCCCCGCTTACGATGAAGACAGCCCACACCGTAACCACTGCCGGGCTGGCAAACCCGGAAAACGCTTGCTCTACCGTGACCAATCCCAATACCACCGTTGCCACAAGCACCAGTAAAGCAACAACATCAGGCCGCAACACTTCGCTGATGAACAGCGCCAGCGCAACCAGCAAAATACCCAGGACCAACCAATTGTCTGTGCTCATTCTCTAATGGCAACCAACAGGTTAAAACCAGTAAGTCATATGAAGGCATATTTGTCAGCAAATCACCTCCGCAAAGGCATCTTGCCGACAATGTGGGAGTAGATAGTGGATACCTAAGCTGGAGCTGCCGCCTGTCGTGCGCGACGCATTCGCTTAAGCCATTTTTCGATTTCGATGCCGAAGAAAACTACTGTACTCAACACCAACGCGATCAACAATTCCTGCCAGGAGAGCGCGGCTGTACCAAAAATCTGCTGGAGAAAAGGAATATATGTGACAGCAAGTTGAAGGAAGAAGGTCAACAAGACGGCATAAATCATCATGCGATTCGAGCGCAGGCCAATTTTGAAGAGCGAATCGCGATTCGAACGCACCGCCAACGCGTTACCCATTTGCGACAAAGTCAATGTAAAAAACACCATCGTCCGGAAGTTGAGCAGGTCTTCCTCATAGGTCGCTGCACCTGACAGGACAAAATCAATGTAACCAGCCAATAACGATACAACGGCCATCAAGGCCCCGGCCCACAATATCCGCGTACCAATCCCGCGGCTAAAGATGCTTTCGTCCGGTGCAAACGGAGGCCGATCCATTGCATCTCCTTCCGCCGGCTCAACAGACAATGCCAGCCCGGGCAACCCATCCGTTACCAGATTAATCCACAGGATTTGCAACGGATTAAGCGGCAGCGGCATCCCCAGAAATGGCGCAAAGAGCATGACGTAAACTTCACCCGCATTGCTCGTCAAAATATATTGCAGGAATTTACGCACATTGTCATAAATCGTGCGCCCTTCCTTGACGGCACGGACAATGGTTGCAAAATTGTCATCGAGAATGACCATATCCGACGCTTCCTTAGCAACGTCGGTTCCTGTGATTCCCATCGCGACGCCAATATCGCTCTTGCGCAACGCCGGTGCATCATTGACGCCATCACCTGTCATCGCCGTGATGTGTCCTTTGTTTTGCAGTGCGTCAACTATGTTGAGCTTGTGTTCGGGTGACACGCGAGCAAAGACTGGTACCCGTTCAACGACAGCTTCCAGCTGTTCCTGAGTCATCGTTTCCAGTTCAGGGCCGGTAATGACTCGATCTTCAAGCTTCGCAATGCCCAGTTCCTGAGCGATATAGTGTGCAGTCAGCGGATGGTCGCCGGTGATCATGATGGTGCGCATCCCGGCGTGGCGACATGTTTCGACCGCCTCTTTTGCCTCTGGGCGTGGCGGATCGACCATGCCGACAATACCGACGAAGATCAAATTTTCGGCCGATTTTTCCAGTTCGTCTTCCGTCGGCGGTTCTTCATAGAAACGTACGCCCATCCCCAGGATGCGAAATCCTTGTGCGGCCATTTCATCATGTGCTGTAAAGATTTTTTTGCGCCACTGTTGATCCAGATCGACGACATCGCGATGTACCCACAACTGGCTCGACCGATCGATGAGAACATCCAATGCGCCTTTGGTGAACGCCATGTATTCAACCGGTGAATTTGTATAGAGAGAAACGGCATTAGGTTCAACCGCTTCGATACCTTCGGCCGACATTTTGTGTATCGTCGTCATGCGCTTGGTCGTGCTGGAAAACGGTATCTCGGCAATCCGCGGAAACATGCTGTCGAGCTTTTCTTTCCATAAATCATAGGATGCGGCGGCCACTACCAGCGCACTTTCCGTCGGGTCTCCAATCGTGTTGTAACCCTGACCGTCTTCCGTTGGCACGAGATAAGCATCATTGCACAAGGCGCTACCGACCAACAGCAACGATTGCGCTGCTGAATCGAGCGGCGGATGGCCTTCTGTCAACTCGAATACGGGCAACCCGTACCGCTTCGTTTCCTTGAGTTCGGCGCGGAACCCAGCCATGTCGAGGATTTGGACGGTCATCTTGTTTTGCGTCAGTGTACCGGTTTTGTCGCTGCAAATGGTGGTGACCGAGCCGAGTGTTTCGACAGCCGGCAATTTGCGAATCAGCGTATCGCGTTTGAGCAGGCGTTGTGCGCCGAGTGCCAACGTGATGGTGACGACGGCCGGCAAACCTTCGGGAATGGCTGCAACAGCCATCGCAACGCCGGTTATAAACAGTTCGGTGGGGTCTTCGCCTCGCAGCAAGCCCAGCACGAATACGATGAGGATGATAACCATGACGACTACGGCAAGGATTTTGCCGAGCTGTGCCATGCGTCGTTGTAGCGGGGTCTGGTCTTCGCCAACGGCATGGATTAGTTCGGCAATTCGGCCGATTTCCGTTTCCATTCCCGTGTCGGCAACGACAGCAGTTCCACGCCCACCAGACGCTGCCGTGCCCATGTAGATCATATTGGGGCGATCACCGATGGGAATATTCTCCCCACGTATGGCATCGGTGAATTTACCGACTGACTCAGATTCCCCTGTCAATGCAGCTTCTTGTACGCGCAAGTTAACTGATTCAATCAAACGACAATCGGCCGAAATCGCATCACCGGCATCCACCAAAACAATATCACCCGGCACCAATTCGCCGGAATCGACCACCTTGATTTGTCCGCCACGACGAACTTTGACATGCGGTACGGACATTTTCTTGAGCGCTGCCATCGCCTCTTCTGCGCGACGCTCCTGTACAAAACCAATAACCGCATTGATGACGACAATCGCCATGATTATTACGGCATCGATATATTCGCCTAACAACCCCGAAACAACCGCAGCGGCTATCAAAACCAGAACCATGATTTCTTTGAATTGGTCAAAAAACATGGCCCAAGAACTGCGACGTTGCTGCTCCTGCAACTCGTTGCGTCCATATTGCGTCAGCCGACGGCTGACTTCAACATCACTCAGCCCTTGATTTGGATCAACCTGTAATGTCTCCAAAACAGCATCCACATCCATTAAGTGCCAGGCTTTGGATTGTTGTTCAATTTCTGAGGCCATGAAGTTGACTCCGTAAAATGTTGTGGGCGCGGCGAACCAACGTGCGCTCTTGAGGCGCTGTAAGCGATCAGTGAGAATTATACCGAATCTGTTCGTTCAGCACAGGACGGCAGTGGGGCTGCTAGCAGTCGGTGCTGAAGTTTGCTCTATGGTAAACGGCTGATGATGTTGTCGACCTCAGTCCAAAACGGTTTTTGAGCATCCGCTCAGATCAAGGGTCGCTTTGAGTGTATCGTCTTCAATGGAAAAAGAGAATCCCAGGCGTTCGGAGATGCGCTTCATGCCTGTATTGGTCGGCAACATATAGGCAACGATGTGATCAACACCTTCATCGCACCCGATCTGTACCAGGCGTTTGAGCAGTTCGGTACCCAGACCCTGTCTCTGGTAATTGTCGCTGATCAACATCGCGAATTCGGCTTCATTGCTTTCGGCCGATTTGCTTAGTCTGCCGCCCGCAATGATTTTCTGTTGCCCCGTTTCCGGATCATCATAGACGACAACCAGAGCCATCTCGCGATCGTAATCGATGTGGCAGACACGGACGAGATATTCGTGAGCCATGCGCTGGCTCAGGTTAATAGCATGGAAGTAGCGCATGTAGATGCTTTGCTCAGAGAGGGTGGTCTGAAAATCGCGCATAAGCGGTTCATCTTCGGGTCGTATCGGCCGAATCAACACCGGCAGCCCCTGCTTCGTCGTCCACGGCTGCTCGTACTGAACGGGATATGGGCGGATGGCGAGATACGGCAATGCTTCTTCGCTGACATCGGAGGCATAGAGAATAATCCGGGCATCGAGCGCGATCATCCTATCGGCCGAAACCAGCAACGGATTGATCTCAATTTCCTTGATCCAGCGCTGCTCCACAATCAAGTAACTGAACTGCACAAGCAGCGACTCCAACGCAGACAAATCAACCGGCTCACGACCCCTGACGCCTTGCAACGCATTGTAAATCCGCGTACGGCGCATCATCCGTTGCGCCAGTGTCGAATTGAGCGGCGGCAATCCCAGCGCCCGATCCTTGAACACCTCCACCAACGTCCCGCCACCACCAAATAACACAACCGGCCCAAATTCAGGGTCCGGAAACGCACCCACGATCAATTCAACCGCTTCAGCTTGCGCAATCATTGGCTGCACAGTTACACCCGCGAATCCATCGTGCCCAACTCTATCTGCAATCGCCGTATACGCCTCTTGCACAGCACCGGCATCGTGCAGATTCAAATAGACACCACCGACATCGCTTTTATGAACAATCGTGGTCGAATTCACTTTGACCACAACCGGATATCCGATTTCATCCGCCATCTGCACCGCTTCAGCAGCGCTCTGCGCCAGATACGTCGTCACGGTCGGAATGCCGTATGCATCCAGCAATTGCTTCGACTCCAATTCGGACAACGTCGTGCGGCCAGCAGCGCGAATCGCTTCGATGATGGTGCTGACACGACGGCGATCCGGCGTAACGTCCGGCGGCAAGTAGGGCGTTTCATACAAACTGCGCAAATTTTTGGTGTACTGCCACATGTAGCTGAAGATACGCGCTGCCGTATCGGGATAAGCGTAAGTCGGAATCTCTGCCTGATTGAGGATCGCTTCTCCAGCAGCGACATCAGCCCCGCCCATCCAACTTGCCAGCAACGGCTTGCCGCGCAGAGTGCTGCGATCGATTTGACGCAAGGCCGTCGCCGTCTGCGTCGGTTCTGTCTGTGCCTGTGGTGACAAAATGACGAGCAAACCGTCTGTGCCCGGATCATTAGCCAGCACATCCAGGCATTGTGCATATTGTTCAGGGCCGGCATTACCGAGCATATCGACCGGGTTACCGTGACTCCAATAGCCCGGCAAGATGTCGTCAAGTGCAGCATGTGTTTCGGCCGAAAGCGTCGTCAACGTCCCACCCGTACTCAACAACATATCCGTCGCCAGGGCGCCCGGCCCGCCGGCATTGGTCAAAATCGTCAGATTAGGTCCTTTCGGGCGCGGCTGCTTTGCCAATGCCTCGGCCATATCAAACAATTGCGACAAACGCCTTACGCGCAACACGCCACAACGCCGAAACGCTGCGTCCAGCACGGCATCACTTCCGATCATCGCACCGGAGTGCGTCGCCGCTGCGCGTGCCGCTTCTGCTGTTTGCCCCGGCTTGATGACAATGATCGGCTTAGTCAATGCCACTTCCCGTGCTGCCGACAAAAATGAGCGTGCATTGCCAATCGATTCCATGTAAATGACGATGCTTTTCGTGTTTTGATCGCTGCCCAAATAGGTGATCAAATCCCCCCAATCCACATCGAGCATCGATCCAATGGAGATGAATGAGCTGAATCCCACATTCTCGTTCAAGCTCCAATCGAGCACGGCACTACACAATGCACCACTTTGACTGATGAAACCCACCGTTCCCTTGTGCGCCATTTTGCGTGCAAACGTGGCATTCAAGCCTGAAATCGGATTTATAATGCCCAAGCAATTGGGGCCAACAATGCGGAGACCACCTTGCTGAGCGATTGCCGAAATTTCCTGTTCCAGTGCTGCACCGTCCGCACCAACTTCCCTGAAACCGGCTGAAATGATAATAGCGCCGCGCACACCGGCAGCAACGCACTCACGAACAACGTCAGGCACGATTTCGGCTTTGACAGCGATAATAGCCAAATCAACAGTTTCGGGTACGGCGTCGATGGACGGATAAGCGCGAATGCCCAACACGCTGGCATGGTGGGGTGTGACAGGATAAACAGTGCCGCCAAATGAATTGGTAATTAGATTCCACAAGATGGTGCGCCCAACACTGCCACGCCGCTCCGTTGCGCCAATGAGAGCGACGGTTTTCGGCCGAAATATCACATCCAGCGGTTTGCGTTGATGCCCGTAAAAATCGTGGGCAGAACCGGCTACACGTTGCGCCATGACGAGTAACTCCACTTTGTTCCAAAATGCACAAACATGCCATTCATTGTAGACTACTGTGCCGATTTGTCTACTTCCCGCTACATCGTCGGATCAAAAAAGCCGGTTCACATGAACCGGCTTTTTCAATTTCAAATTGCTGCCAAACAAGGCTATTTAACTTCGACAACTGCGCCGGCAGCTTCTAGTTTACTCTTGGCATCAGCAGCTGCTTCTTTGGTCACGCCTTCCAACAATGTGCTGGGAGCACCATCAACAACTTCTTTCGCTTCACGCAGACCCAAATTGGTCAATGCGCGAACTTCCTTGATGACATTAATCTTCTTCGGACCGATTTCTTTGAGGATCACGTTAAACTCTGTTTGTTCTTCCTCTTCCTCAACCTCGGCACCGCCCATGCCGGGCATAGCAGCCATTGCCATCGGCGCAGCGGCCGTTACGCCCCATTTCTCTTCCAACATTTTGGTCAATTGTGCGGCTTCCAACAACGTCAGCTCGCTCAACTTTTCAACAATCTTTTCCAAATCAGCCATTTTCTTATTCCTCAACTAATTGTTTGTATGCTTCTACTTAAACGAGAGATGCTATGCTTGAATTCATGCAGGCTCGACTTCGGCCGATTCATCCTTTTTAGCATATGCATCCAATACATTGACAATCTGGCGAACGCCACCGGCAACCACCTGCGCAATATTCTGCGCCGGCGCACTGATCAAGCCGATAAGTTGACCACGCAATTGATCGAGCGTCGGCAATTTCGCCAATGCATCAACCTCATCGTAGGTCAAAATGCGTGCGTCCATGATACCACCTCGTAAAACGAGATCGTCTTCATCTTTTGCGTAGTCTACCAACGCTTTTGCCAGCGTCGGCGCACTACCCAGAGCAAAACCGCTTGCTACCTGACCCTTGAGCAGTTCTTCTGGAACCGGTTGATCCATTTCTGTCAACGCCAATGCCAACAGCGTATTCTTCGTGACATGAAACGCACCATCCGCTTTGCGAATTTCTTCGCGCAACGCTTCCATTTTCTGCACCGTCAAACCGGTATACTCAGTCAGAAAGACCGCTTCGCTCTTGCCGAGCAGGTCTTTGTACTGGGCAACAAGCTCTTCTTTCCGCGCTTTACTAATAGCCAAAGGTTTATACCTCCTTTCAAGTTTTGTACGCCATATCTCAAATGATCGATGAGTAAATCAGGCTTTTGTGACCATGCGCAATTCGCGTACGCACTGTCAAAACTCACCTTTTTTCATGCCGACCGCTTGAAAATGTACTTCTGTATCGTTTGACAAAAAAATCCTCACACCTTGAGGCATGAGGATTCAAAACGCATGTGAGTGACCGGTATCGTAACCGATCTCATCGTTTCAAATCAACTCCACCTCGGCCGGCCAACTTTAAGCCCTCAGGGCACCGACTGTCTTCAGTAGCGTGATCGAACGTGTTCTATTGTATCAGAAAGTGCAGCCTTGTCTACAACACCGTTGTGTCAGTGACATCCAGCTTAATTCCAGGCCCCATTGTATTGGCAACAGTCAACTTGCGAATATAGGCACCTTTAGTCGCTGCCGGGCGTGCCCGCATCAATGCACGCAGAAACGCATTGAGATTCTCTAACAACATCTTCTCATCAAAACCAGCTTTACCAAAGGGAGCATGCACATTTCCGGTCTTGTCAACGCGAAACTCGACACGACCAGCTTTGGCTTCATCAATAATGCGTGATATATCCGGCCCCGGAGCAACTGTGCCTGCTCTAGGGTTGGGCATCAAACCACGCGGCCCAAGAATACGACCCAATCGGCCGACTGTTCCCATCATCTGTGGGGTTGCAATAGCAACATCAAAACCAACCCAGCCGCCCTGGATTTTCTTGATTAGCTCATCATCAGCGATGAAATCAGCGCCGGCCTCTTCAGCAAGACGCGCATCTTCACCTTCAGCAAAGACAAGCACGCGCACCGTTTTGCCCAACCCGTGCGGCAAGACAACTACATCGCGCACCTGCTGGTCAGCGTGGCGTGGATCAACACCGAGCCGTGCATGAACTTCAACAGTCGGATCAAACTTGGTTGTTGCAGTTTCTTTGAGCAAAGCAACCGCTTCCGACGGCGAATAGGCTTTATTGCTGTCGATCTTTGCCGCAGCTTCCTTGTACTTTCGGCCTCTTTTAGGCATTAAAATCTCCTTGTGGTCTTAACGGACGCATCGCGCATCCTCCCACACCATTAACCTGTTTATTGCATATCTTCTCAGATTTTTAGACAGCGTTTTCAGAACGACAACTCTTAATACGCATTGTCTACCGGAGAAGTAATAATAGCTTAACCCTTCACAACCAGACCCATGCTACGCGCTGTACCGGCAATGATCTTCATCGCCGCATCAACATCGTTGGCGTTGAGGTCTTTCATCTTGATCTCTGCGATTTCGCGCAAATCATCTGATGTTATCGTACCAACCTTGTCCCGGTTGGGCACAGCAGAACCACTCTTGATGTTGGCGGCCTTCTTCAACAAGTCAGTCGCCGGTGGTGTCTTCAAAATGAACTTAAAGCTACCATCTACAAAGACTGTAACCTCAACCGGCACAACCTGGCCAACCTGACTGCTCGTCTTGGCATTATACTCTTTGCAAAATTGCATCAAGTTGATGCCATGCGGACCTAATGCGGTACCGACTGGGGGCGCCGGGTTGGCACGCCCGCCTTGAATTTGTATTTTAACAACTGCTTTAATTTTCTTTGCCATGTTTCCTCCGGGGAGTCCAAACGCCTCGGCATTATCATTGCCGCCAGGCTCCTCCTAACCTTCTGAATAACTTAAACTTTCTCTATGCTCAAAAAATCGAGTTCAACAGGTGTTTCTCGGCCGAAAAACGACACCATAACCCGCACTTTTGCTCGATCACCATCAATTGATTGCACGCTCCCCACAATATCTGCAAATGGGCCCGTGCGAATACGTACTTTTTCACCAATTCGGAAGTCGAACTTGACCTTCGGAGCACCTTCTTCCATTCGATTCAAAATCTTCGACACTTCATCGGGTCGCAACGGGGTAGGTTCATTGCCAATACCGACAAAACCAGTCACTCCCGGCGTATTGCGTACAACACTCCACGACTCTTCCGACATGATCAATTGAACCAGGATATAACCCGGAAAAACCCGCCGTTCAACTGTGCGGCGTTTTCCGTCCTTTATCTCGATTTCTTCCTCTGTAGGAACAATCACATCGAAGATCTTATCCTGCATGCTCATCGATTCAATACGTTGTTCAATGCCATGCCGCACCTTATTCTCATATCCGGCATAACAATGCACGACGTACCATGCACGACCATCGGCGTCCAAATCATCGAATGCGCCTAGGATACTACCTTCAAACTCATCACTCATGTTACTTTATCCATACAAAACCATATGGCGCTGCAGCGACCATTACGGCTTCCCGTTCCTACTCTAGAAAAGATTGGGCACGACATCCAACGACCATTGAAGGATGGATGCAAATAGCCAATCAAACGAATACAGAATCACCGTCATCACAGCTGTAGCCAGTAACACGATGCCGGTCAGGCGCGTCGCTTCACTGCGCGTCGGCCATGTAACTTTGCGTACTTCACCCCGAACCTCTCTGAAATAGCGCGTTGTGCGCACTCCAATGCCCGGTTTTGAAGGCTTTTCTTTTGGTTCCTTCGTCTCAGTCACTTTATACCGTACCTTAATTACAGTGGCGCATGTAACACAACTGTGCCAAGCGCCGTACAAAAAAAGTTAGCGGCCAGCCGCAATTTGCATCACAACCACCACTAACGAACAGGGGGTGCAGGAATCGAACCCGCAGCCTACGGTTTTGGAGACCGTCGCTCTGCCAATTGAGCTAACCCCCTTTGACAGAATAATATGGCGTTTAAAAGCGGGCACAGATTGTACATCTGCACCCGCTAACGTCCAAACTACTTCAAAATCTTGGTGATAACACCAGCACCGACCGTCAGTCCACCTTCACGGATGGCGAATCGTCCACCTTCTTCCAGCGCTACCGGTGTGATCAACTCCACTTTCATGTTTACGTTGTCGCCCGGCATCACCATCTCCACCCCTTCCGGCAGTGTGATCTCACCCGTCACGTCCAGCGTGCGGATGTAGAACTGTGGCCGATAGCCAGGGAAGAATGGCTTGTGCCGTCCACCTTCATCCTTGCGCAGCACGTACACTTCACCTTCAAAGGTCGTGTGCGGTGTGATGCTTTTCGGCGCAGCCATAACTTGCCCACGCTCGATTTCGTCGCGCTTGATGCCGCGCAGCAGCAATCCCGCATTGTCGCCTGCTTCGACTTTGTCCAGCACTTTGTGGAACATCTCCATCGATGTCACCACTACCTTGCGGATGTCGTCGCGCAATCCCACGATTTCCACTTCTTTGCCCGGCAGCAATGTCCCGCGCTCGACGCGTCCCGTCACCACTGTGCCACGACCCTGTATCGTAAACACATCTTCTACCGGCATCAGGAACGGCTTGTCTGTCTCACGCTCCGGCTGTGGTATATATTCGTCCACCACCCGCATCAACTCGTAGATCGGTGCGTACGCTTCGTCGCTCGTGTCGTTGCTCTCGCACTCCAGCGCTTGCAGTGCGCTGCCGCGAACAATCGGTGTCTCGTCTCCTGGGAATTCGTAGCTGTCCAGCAGCTCACGCAGTTCCAGCTCGACCAGTTCCAACAGTTCTTCGTCGTCCATCATGTCCACTTTGTTCAGGAACACGACCATCGACGGCACTTCGACCTGCCGCGCCAGCAGCACGTGCTCGCGTGTCTGCGGCATTGGCCCGTCCGGTGCTGACACAACCAGGATCGCTCCGTCCATCTGCGCGGCACCGGTGATCATGTTTTTGATGTAGTCACGGTGTCCCGGGCAGTCGACGTGGGCGTAATGCCGGTTTTCGGTCTCGTATTCAACGTGCGAAATCGCGATTGTGATGCCGCGTGCTTTTTCTTCCGGCGCGTTGTCGATTTGGTCGAATGCCGAAAAGTCGGCAAAGCCTTTCAGTGACAGTGCTTTCGTGATTGCGGCTGTCAAGGTGGTCTTGCCGTGATCGACATGCCCAATCGTGCCGATGTTTACATGGGGCTTTTCGCGTATGAATTTCTCTTTTGCCATGTTTCAATACCCTCTATTGATTGCTGAACTCTTGTCTAAACGCGTCGGAACTCCGTTCAGAGTAGTTTCCGTGCGATCGATAATAGTTTGTAAAAGAGTACCCCGCCCTATTGGCGGGGTACGAAGCCCTCGATGGGATTTGAACCCATGACCTCATTCTTACCAAGAATGCGCTCTACCCCTGAGCTACGAGGGCGCGGCTTTCGCCACGTCCTGCTTCGTAACGGAGCATGTATCGAAAGTGTGGGCCAGGCAGGACTCGAACCTGCGAAGGCTTCCGCCAGCGGGTTTACAGCCCGCCCCCTTTGCCGCTCGGGACACTGACCCATAAGTCATCACTTCGAATTATAAAGGTGACTGAGCCGATGATGGGACTCGAACCCATAACCTTCCGCTTACAAGGCGGATGCTCTGCCAGTTGAGCTACATCGGCTTGACGTAGCAACACAGCACAATATTTGTGCGCAGTTGGCAAGTATAACGCAGGGCACGATGGTGCGTCAAATAAATCGGCCGATATTTTGCGTTCTGTTTATCTTTTGTCACTGACTGACACGTGTCAAGTACATCGGCGTATCAGGTATTGCCAGGGCGACGCGCAATTCAGCTCCGTGCTCGAGTTCATGATGCAGCCAGTCGACGCACCATTGGTATAGCGTGCGCGGGTGCCGTTCGGTGTAATAGGGACCATCCAAACGTGCCTGGCTCAGTGCGTCGAGCAAAGCCAGCAAATTGCGCCGTGTCGTCTGGAATTCTGACCATATTTCTGCCCAGGATCGATCGGCGCGGATGGCGATGCTGTGCTCGTTAAACCGTTGAACGGTAGTCACACCGGCAGGAAACGGTATTTCGCGCCCATCGACCTGCAAGCAGGCGACGGCGTATTGTTCCCAGCCGACAAGATGGGCGAGCAATTCCTTGAGCGTCCAACTGCCGTGAACGGGGCGCGTTGTGTATTCGTCCGGCGGCAGCAAGGCAATGAGAGCGCGTAAGGCACGCCGTGAAGCGCGAAAACCGGCAAGCAGTAGCGCCCGGGGCCCGGTTGGGCTGCGTTGAATGCCGTGTTCTGTTTTCCAGGCTACGATATCGTGCCTGTGATCGGCGTCGTGCTGCGCTTGCATGGCAAGTTCAGCGTTAACGGAAACAATTCGGCCGAATGGCAGCATCACTTCACGGTCAAAATCGGCATCGGCGATCTCTTTGACCACATTGACAAAGCCATTGCGCTCTTTTTGCAACATTGCCACAGCCTGATCGAGCGACAAGGTACGATATTGATCGAACCAGGCTGCATTTGTATCGTCAACTGCAACGCTTTCAATCTCAGCCAACCGTCCGTCGCGGATCATCGCCAGTCGATTGGCTTCAAATGCGTCCCATTTGGCAATGTGAGGCAACAAATCCCGAACGCGATGATTTTCGGCCGAAAATGATTCGTCGTCAAGCTGCGCTGCACTCAAACCGATCAGTTCCCACAACAAATGGGCGCGCTCTGCATGCAAGCGCGCCAACGCAAGTGGCTTCAGTGCACTCATGTCACATTTTCCGGTTGTTGTGATGAATGGGATGATTGATTTTCGGCCGAAGCAAGACGAGCGCTTTCCTGTTCCAGATCCAGTTTCTTGAGGCGATACAACGTCTCATCCGTTAAAAGACGATGCTTACTCGAAATGTCAGCCTGCACGCCAAAAAGCGCAATAAACATACCGACAATAAACAAACCACTGCCAATCGTCACTGATTGCACGTGCCCTCCTCCGTTTTCAGTCACAAAAAAGTACCCAAAGCGCAGCAACAAAAACAATCCTGTCAGCAAAAACGGGAGGGAAATATAGAGAAATGTACGGAGCGGTTCGTAAAATGCATAAAGCCGGACAATGGTTGCCGCCTGCTGGCGCACAAAATGCCATTTGCCACGCTGCAAACGGGAAGGTCGGGTCGGGTCATTTGTCTCAATCGGAACAGAAACAATGGTCAGCCCCTTTTTACCTGCTTGAATTAACGTATCAATGGTATAGCTGAACTGGGTCAAGACATTGAGGCGCAGCGCCGTGTTACGCGAATACGCGCGAAATCCACTGACTGTATCCGGCACATCGGTACCGCTGACATTGCGCACCATCCAGCTTCCCAGCCGTTGCAGCAGCTTCTTTGACCATGAAAAATGGTCAATCGACCCTATTTGCCGGTCACCAATCACCATTTCCGCCTCGCCGGCCAGAATTGGTGTCACCAGATCGACGACGAAGCGACCCGGATACTGGTTGTCTGCATCTGTGTTGACAATGATATCTGCACCATGGCGCAAAGCCGTTTCAATTCCCGATTCAAACGCCCGGGCTAACCCCAAATTGCGGGGATGGCTGGCGATGTGATCGACGCCTAACGCATGCGCCACCGCCACCGTCTCATCAACGCTACCGTCATCGATGACCAATGTCTCGATCACGTCAATGCCATCGATGTGGCGCGGCAAATCAGCCAGCACGACGGGCAATGTATCTGCTTCATTGAGACAGGGGATCTGGATGATGAGCTTCACGGTGCGATTGTAGCGCGTCGCTCCGGAGCAGGGCAAGTTGTCTGGCGAGGTTCTTAAGGAGTGAAGAGAGTTATAAGCAGTTTGGACGGATTGCGGGTTGGTTGCACCTTATCCAACTATCCAACCAGCCAGCTATCCAACTTCTCTACCTTCAATAATCGCTTCCAGTTCGCCGAGTGGCAACCCTTCCCACAAATATTGGTTGAAATTGAGGATGCGCAGTTCATCGGTGACGGGAATGCCTTCGCTGAGCAACAAATCGGCTTGCAAATTGGCACTGAATTCGCGGTTGACGATGCTGATATGACCTTTACTGTTGACAACACGCTGCCAGGGAATGTCGTCGTAAGCGGGATCGTCGTGGCGATCTTTCAGCCCGTTGAGTGCATAACCAACAGCCCGCGCCGCCCGATTTCGGCCGAGCATACGCGCAATTCGGCCATAACTGGTTACTTTACCTGGCGGAATACGGCGTACGACCGCGTACACCTGCTCGTAAAAGTTGGCATTCATAGGAACGAGCTATGTTTCAGGAGGTTAACCGATGAATTTGACAGCGCGTTCGACACTGGTTTTGGGGCTGACCTTGTATTGCGCGTCTTCAATACGTCCGTCTTCGCCAATGACGAAATGGCTGCGGATGATGCCCATATAAGCCCGACCATACATCTTTTTCTCGCCCCAGACACCGTACAACGTGGTCGGGGTCAGACAGCAGACGATAACCGAAATGTTCCTTGGCCTGCCATTTGGTGAGCGCGGAAACTTGATCAGGGCTGATGCCAATAACTGTGGCGTTTGCGTCTTCAAACTGCGGTAAATTGTCGCGCAGGCCACATGCTTGAGTGGTGCATCCCGATGTATCGGCTTTCGGGTAAAAGAACAGAATCACGCGCTTGCCGCGATAATCAGACATTCTTACCGGCTTGTTTTCGTCAGAAAGCAATTCGAAATCGGGGGCAATATCGCCAACATTGAGCATGGTGTAACTCCTGAGAAGCATGGTTTGTGCGGTCATGATTGCATTGTAGCTGACCGACACTAACAGCAACAATATCGCAACGTCCGTTCTATCGCATTTTCGATGTTGGCATCGCCATGACTCAAAATAGTATGCGGAGAAACTTGACAGCTGCATCGGCCGATAATATTTCTACGCTACTTTCGACGGCCAACGACGCAATCTACAAAGCACTTTTACCCCAACCGCACCCTTTCTGTTAAAATCACGCAGTTATCATTGCAACGAGGAATAAAAACCATGCTTAGAACACACACGTGCGGTGAATTGCGCACTGAGCATATCGGACAACACGTCACCCTCAGCGGCTGGGTCAACCGGCGGCGCGACATGGGTGGCGTCATTTTCATCGACTTACGCGACCGCTACGGCAAAACCCAGATCGTTGTCGATACCGGCGAATCGGCCGAATCAGCCGCCATCGCCGAACAAATTCGTCCTGAATACGTTGTCCAGGTGACCGGAACTGTCTCCGCCCGCCTGCCGGGCCAGGAAAACCCCAACATGGATACCGGTGACATTGAGCTCAAAGTCAATGACCTCACCATACTCAACGCCTCCAAGACACCGCCCATGCTCATCGACCGTGACGGTGGCGAAGACGAAACACTGCGGCTCAAATATCGCTATCTCGATCTGCGCAAAGAACGCATGCAGCGCAACCTGCGTATTCGTCATAAAGCGATTAAATACATCCGCGACTATCTCGATAACAACGAATTTCTCGAAGTCGAAACGCCGATTCTGTTCAAAAGCACACCGGAAGGCGCACGCGACTATCTCGTACCCAGCCGCGTCCATCCCGGTAAATTTTACGCATTGCCGCAAAGTCCGCAGCAGCTCAAACAATTACTCATGGTCGGTGGCTATGATCGCTACTTCCAAATCGCCCGCTGCTTCCGCGACGAAGACCAGCGTGCCGATCGGCAACCGGAATTCACACAACTCGACGTCGAAATGAGCTTTGTGGAGCGTGACGACATCCTCGACCTGATCGAAGACCTCGTTCGTGGCATGGTCAATGCTACCAGTACGGTGCCGCTGGCTTACGAACAATTTCCGCGCATCAGCTACACCGAAGCAGTTGAAAAATACGGCTCCGACCGACCTGATCTGCGCTACGATTTGCCGCTTGTCGATGTATCAGACATTGCCGGACAAAGCGCGTTTGGCGTGTTTGCCAACAACGTGGCCGCCGGAAATCCGGTCAAAGCATTGGTCGTGCCGGGGTGTGGGGATTACAGTCGCAAACAAATCAGCGAACTGGAAGAACTAGCCAAAGTTAACGGTGCAAAAGGGTTGGCTTGGCTGGCAATCGATCCTGAAAATGAGCAAATCAAAGGGTTCATCGCCAAATTCTTCACCGTCCAACAACTCATTGCCCTGACAGAACGGCTCAACGCCGGGCCGGGTGACTTGATTCTGTTCTCCAGCGATACCAGACTGGTGGTGCGTGCCGTTCTGGGCGCATTGCGCGACGAAATGGCGACTCGTTTGGGCTACAAAGATACAAATACGCTGGCGTTTGCCTGGGTAATCGACTTTCCGCTCTTTGAAGAAGAAAAGGAAGGCGACCACTATGCACCCAGCCATCACATGTTCACATCGCCTATGCCGGGTGATATTCCGCTACTGAAAACCGATCCACATGCGGTCAAGGCGGCCCAGTACGATTTGATATGTAACGGCTACGAAGTCGGTGGTGGCAGCATCCGTATCCACAACCGCCAGTTGCAACGCCAAATCATGGAATTGATTGGCTTTTCGCTTGCAGAGGCGGAAACACAGTTCGGACACATGCTGGAAGCATTTGAATATGGCGCGCCACCGCATGGCGGTATTGCACTCGGTATTGATCGCTTGATGGCCCTGATGGCGGGTGAACCCAATATCCGCGAGGTTATGGCGTTTCCCAAGAATCAAAACGCGACAGATGTGATGGCCGATGCCCCATCGGCCGTCGTGCAACGTCAGCTCGATGATTTGCACATTGCGCTGGCCGGCAAGGCGTTGGAACGCGTCAAAAGTTCATAGAGCAGATTTCGCGATACAAATCGCATAGATTATCCAATGGCCTGTCAGATTTCGTACATCTGGCGGGCCATTGTGTTTACCTGCTGCGTAGTGTCAGATAGATGCTCATGCACACATAATAGACAACGTAGCTGAGCGACAACCAGCCCAGCCACGGCTGCACTGTACTGTACGCATATTGCCACCAGATCAGCCCCAGTGAACCCAACCACAATCCGGTCAAAATCAACGTTATTTTTTGGAATGCGGTCATCCGTGACGGATAGAGATAGTGGATCGGCACGAAAACGAGTAGTCCCAACAAGGCAATGATACCGAATCCGACTATCGGTGTGGCCTTGAGCATGAACAGATAAAAGACCAGTACGTTCCAGTACGACGGAAATCCTTTGAAGAAGTGGTCATCAGTCTTGGCGTCAGTCTGACTGAACTGGTAGGCTGAAGTAATACTGATAATAGCCACGGCAGCCACAGTCCAAGTGGCAGGCACGAGTTGCGCCTGATACACAATGAATGCCGGCACGATCACATAGGTGAAATAGTCGACGATGTTGTCGAGCAGTGCCCCATCGATGCCGGACGCATATTGTTTGGTATCAAAACGGCGGGCCAGTGTCCCGTCAAGCCCGTCGATCAACGCAGCTAGCCCGAGCCAGGCGAATGCTGCTGTCCAGCGCAGTTCGACCGTGGCAAACAGTGCCAACAACCCAATTAAGGCACCACTTGCTGTGAGAAGATGTACACTCCATGCGAGTGCTTTGCGTTGCCACACTGGGCGCGCTGGTAGTGGGGCACTTACTGATGGGCCCATATATGTTTTCCTCAGTTGCAGATTAGCGTGGAATGATAGCAGGAAGTAATGATATGTGTTGTAATTCGGCCGAAATTCCCCATTTCCCTGATGTAAGACAGACTGGAATCAAACCAACCATATACCAAACACAAAAATAGCTGTACCGGTGACAGTCAGATTGTCGAGACCGGCAATCGAAACCGCTTCGACAACGGCTGCCGCCGTTACCATGACGAGCGCAGGCACAATGGCTTCCAGTGGTGTGAGAGACGGTGGCCCGGGAATGATGACTAATGCCAGCCAACTGAAGAATGCGCCAAAACCGATGAATGCGAGCGATCCCTCGACACTGCGCGTGTGGCCCCAGATGGTGTATTTGTTTCGGCCGAATTTACGCCCGACTACCTCCGCCATGCCGTCACCCCATGTCAACGGCATCAGCGCAGCCACCATCACCGGCGGATAATTCCAAAAAATCAACACAACCGCCGCCGCTGCCAGCGGAAAAAAAACCGTTCCCAGATTCGATTCATCATCCTTACTCGCCATCGCATCAAACAAATGCAGATGACGCGCGTCGAGATAAGTGAGTACAGAAAATGCCAGACACGCTAACACAAACGGCCACGGCGAATCAAAAACAAAGGGGATAAACCAACTGAACATGCCCACGCCGATGTGGACAACCTTCCGTGTAAACTCGTTTCCCCATCCACGCCAACGCCGCAAAAACTCTGCCAAACCGATAATAGCAAACACGTACGCGACCAAAACGAGCAGGCCCATCCAGATTGGCATACGGCTTCTCAAACGAGCAGATGGTCAAACAACATATCCAGGCTCAAGTCGGGTACAACCGTGTCAGTAGTTTGCACTGTCAGAGCAGCCGCTGCGACGCCGAGACGCATGCACTGCACCGGCGGCAAGTCGTTGAGCAAACCAAACATGATGGCGGCTGCAATGGCGTCGCCCGTACCGGTACTATCGACCATTTTGCTGTCATGTCCCGGTAAATACCCGCTTTCATAGCCCGTGTCGTAAACTAACCCAAAATCTGACAACGTAATAACAGCAATTTCAACCCCCAGATGACGCAAATGGCGTGCCACACTGAGACTATCATCAGGATCAAATCCGGAGTAATCATCGCCGCTGAGTGCAGCTGCTTCACCTGCATTGGGAACAGCCAGTTTGATTTGCGTTGTGTAAGGTCGAAATTTATAGGCGACGCGCGTTGATGACGGATCAGCGCAGACAGGCACTTTGTATTTGGCTGCCAGAGTCATCACCGTTTTCAGTGTGCTTTCAGACAAACTGCCGTCCACATACACCATGTCGGCATCACGCACCAAACGACGGTGGCGGTAGACATAATCGGGTGTAATGTGTTCCATAACACTGGTATCGTCAATTGCGACAGCCAGTGATCCGTCTGCATTCAGAAAGGCCATATAGCAGCCGGTATGCGCATTGGGAAGAACGCGCATGTACTCTGTATTGACATCGGCCGATTGGGTTTGCTCAATTAACCGGTGTCCGATTTCATCATCACCGACGGCCGAAATAAAGACCACATCAGCACCCAGCCGACCCAGATTTTCGGCCACATTGCGACCACCACCACCCCGCGACATGTGAATCAGTCCGGGATTCGACGTATGTTGCTCCAAACCAGCAGTAGGTTTCCCTTTTGCATCCCACAACGTTCCGCCAATCACCAACACATGCTCATCCATAACGGCTCCTTTGGGCAGGTTGCCAGGCTGTACTCGTGTAGCTAGCCACGTTCAGTCAGACAACGGGAACACAATCTATTGTACCATGTCATCATGTTGATCCTGAGCATCGGGCGTGATGCCGCTATCAAGTTGATGCGGCCGATCGACACGACTATCTTCGAGCAATGTATTGCGTGCTTGCTGAAGAATCTGCACCAATTCCCTTGGCATGCCATCACGCCCTTCCGGCAACTGGATTAACCTGTCGATTGTATCGACGAGACGATAAGCCATGACAACTTCTCGCGACAAAGCAGTTTGACTCGACCGCTGTTGCACCTGCGCCAATCCCTGCGCAATCGACTGAATCATGCGCTCGCGTATGCGTGCTCTGGCTACCGCATGACGAGCATCCAGTTCAGCCTGGGTCGGTTTTTCAACCGGCTGCGGTCGTTCAGAAAAGGTGTTCCAATATGCCAACAATGTCTCGTTGACATCCGGGGGCAAATGCAAGGCGCCCAAGCGCGCACCTATCAATTCAATTCCCAGTGCGAGTAAGGCGTGACGCGTTTCACGTTGCATGCCTGTTTGTATCGTGGGCTGCGGATCGACTTGACGATGATGCGGGTCGACGAGTTGATCGAGACGTAATTGCTGCACTTTGTCTTGCAAGCAGCGAATGGCAGTCTCCAACGGTAGCTGCTCCCAATTGGCAATTGTACCGTCAGCCAGCACAGTTTCGTGATATGCTGCCAGTCGCACTGAGTCGGGGTCAAACGGAAACGGATTGGATCGCGTCGGTGTGCGATTACCGCGTCGCAAGCGAAATGTGACGTGTACGTCGGTCGTGATCTGGATGCCTTCCCTGGTCGTCAAGTGTACATGATCTCGAGACCGTTCCTGTTCACGCAAATCGAGGGCGATGCGCATATATTCAAACCGGGCTAACCGATGGACACCTGGCCCCAGTACCCGATTGAAGCGTCCGTTGAGTTCGGTGACGAGGACTTCGTTGTCAGAGATGCGAATCGTGCCCGGCCCACCAATGCGCAGTAGTGGCTCGGCAACGCGCTTTACCGACAATGTCTCGCGGTTGACGGTTACAGTTTTGCCGGAACCAGTCTGCAATCGGCCGAGAAACGCACGCGCTTCGGCCATATCAGTCAATTCGTAAAGCGCTTTGAGTAACGTGGTCGTCGTCAGATAGGCAAATAACGCACCGCCAATGACTGGAATAAAATTGCGCAGCACCAGCGGTGAAAAGAAACTGGCGGCATACGTTATCGGTTGGGTCAATCCACCCATCAAAGGGAATAAATTAGTGATGTTTTGCCAAAATGCAGGTACGCTCAAACTGCTGCGCATGTCAACGATAAGCCACGCCATGAACCAGTACAATGCGAGCAGCAACGCAAAAATCAACAGCGGCCAGACCCGACTGGCATCACGTGTTTCGGCCGAAACCGGCGGGCCTAGCGTTCGCCTGCTTTCATCGTCCATAATCAGGCGTCGCCCTCCGGTGGTGGAATCAGCGTGCGCATCACGCCTTCAGCAGCAGCATCTTCGAGCAGACGCATCAGACGGGAAGCAATCGACTGATTGATCGGATGATCGCTGCTGCGACGCAGCAGTTCGATGTTATCGACCAGTTCAGAGACCACTTCCATCTGAATCTGTGCCGTTTCGCGATCAATTCGGCCGATTTCACGTCCCAAATACGCCTCGCGTCGCTCACGAATACGTGCTTGCCATCCTGCCTGCCATTGCGCCAACCGCTGCGCCATCACGCCTTCAGGCACAGCAATTGCAGCCAGCGCCACATCGACGATGCTCACGCCCTGTCGCTCAAACTCATCAAAGAGATTGTGCTGCACATTCTCGGCCAGATCGAGTAACGGATCAACGTCGAGATTGTTGACGCGATACAATCCGTCTAACTGAACCCGCGCCAACTCGGCTACAGTCATACTGACCGCCTGTGGCAGCACGCGATCATCCCAGGCCAATTCGCGTTCTTCATTGGTCAAAGTCCGCGCGTAAAATACGTCAAAAATCGAGCGTTCATCGTAGGGGTACGGTAGGCGCGGTTCACGTTCCCATGCCGGTGGGCGCACGCGAAACCAAACAGTGACCTCCGTCGTCACCGGGATGCCGTCCCTTGTGACCGCGCTGACGGACGCCGTACGACGGTGCAAACGCAAATCAACCTTGTCTGTCACCGTTTCGTCCGACGCCAAACGCACAAAACCAGGCCCAACGCCCCGGCGAAATTCAACGCCACGCGTCAGCGCCACAACTTCATGGCTCTCCACCAGACCGACACCAAATTGCTCGAAACTAGACGGAACGCCACTGACTGTCACTTTGTATTTGGGCAGCGGCATAAAGTCTCGCAATGCATACCTGGAAAGCAAATCCATCGCCTGGGAATTACCCTGGCTGCCACGCAACGGCAAGATGAAACGAGCATAATAGGCCAGGCCCAGCAATGCAGCAAATACTGCACCAAACAACCAGAACAGCGCGCCGACAATGCCCAAATAAGTGCCTGTGCTGTTGCGCAATAATCCACCAATTAACGGGAATACAAGGATGGCGAGGAACAATGGAGACCAGCGCACAAGCGCTGCAAGTAGCACGCCGGCAACCAGTGCAACGGCCAAAATGGCTAATCTGGTTGTCGATGGTGCGTCAGCATAGCCGCGTGTGGCGACGATAAAGGTATACAACAAGTAGGCGACGATACCGGCCAGCACAACCAGGCCGATCAACTGGATTCGGCCGATATCGGCAATGGTCACACGCCTCGCTGAGCGCACTTGTCGTTTCACAGGGAGTTTACCTGACCGGAAGGCAACCAAAGCTTTTTAGCTACCTTCCGGAAATTGGGAGGTGTTAACTTGAGAAGCAACGGTGCCACACACTTACCGTCGCACAATCGGCCGATATGAAAATCGCCTTATATATGAATCGGTTGTCCTTCGACGCCGTGTGCGGCCTCCATCAACGCTTCACTCAACGTCGGGTGAGCATGGACGTTGCGCGCAATTTCCTCCGCTGTCAATTCATTCATTTGTGCCAGCGTCACTTCCGGCAGCAGTTCGGTCACATTGGGACCGACCATGTGCGCACCTAATATTTCACCATACCGTTTGTCAGCGATGATCTTGATGAACCCTTCGCGCTCACCCAGCCCCAATGCTTTGCCGTTCGGCTGGAACGGAAACTGACCCACATTGATCTCGTATCCTTTTTCGCGTGCCTGCGCTTCGGTGTAACCAAAGCTGGCGACCTGCGGCTCGGCATAGGTTGCACGCGGCATCATGGCGTAGTCGAGTTCGATAGTCGGATGATCACCGATCACTTCGGCCGCAATCAAGCCCATTGCCGACGCCACATGCGCCAACATCAGCTTGCCGGTCACATCGCCAATGGCGTAGATATTGGGTACGTTTGTGCGCATGGCGGCATCAATTTCAATCTCGCCGCGACGGCCAAGCTGCACGCCCACATTTTCCAGACCCAAATTGGATGAATTGGGCTTGAATCCGATGGCAACCAGAACCTGTTCGGCCGAAAGTACATTGCCGTCTTTCAGCGTAACAGCCAACCGATCATTTTGACGGGCAACTGAATCAACCGTGGCGTTGGTGTGAAAGGTAACGTCCAGGCGCTTGAACGCCTTTTCCAGAACGGTACTGACTTCCGGCTCTTCCAGGGGCAGCAAGTGCGGCAGCATCTCAACGATGGTCACGTCAACACCATAGTTGGACATGATGTAGGCGAATTCGACGCCAATTGCCCCGCCGCCGATGATGACGATGCTTTCCGGCAATGTATCAGACGTGATTGCTTCAATGTACGTAATGATCTGTTTGCCGTCCGGTTCAATGCCCGGGATTTGATTGGGCGTTGCGCCGGTTGCGATGATGATGTTTTTCGTGCTGATTTCGGCCGAACCACCCGCGTTGAGCGTCACATTGATCGACGTCGGCGTCATGATCGTACCCACGCCATCATACACGTCGATGCCGTTCTTCTTCATCAGAAAGCCGATTCCTTTTGATAAGCGGTCGGCAATTTGTCGGCTGCGTTTGAATGCCACACCATAGTCAATCGACAGATTGTCATAGCTGAATCCAAATTCTTTGCCCCGATGTTTGAGCGTGTGGACAACGGACGCATTGTGGAGCAACGCTTTAGACGGAATACAACCGATATTGAGACAAACACCGCCCATATATTGCTTTTCGATGATGGCACTCTTCAGTCCCAATTGGGCGGCACGAATTGCAGCTACATAACCACCGGGGCCGGCCCCAATGACAACGACATCATATTGTTCAGACATAGGAATCTCCGTCGCGTTTTCTCATCCGCCAGGGATGAATGACTCATTAGCAGGAAGCAGCATCTCTGTCTTGGCAGTTGCCGAATTCGCAGATATGCTGAGTAAGCTCATTATACATGCAAGCGAATAGAGACGCACGATGTACCGGGGCACTGCGCTGCATGCCGGTGAGGAGAGATTAAGCAATTTCGGCCGAAATCTATCCTACTCTATCAAACCAGTTATAATCGCTCGTCATGGACTTTCCTGAGTGGACGCTTTGGGGTATGGCAGGAGCCGGGTTCACCGCCGTGGTGTTGCTGGGCTTTTCGCTGTATTCGCAATCACCGCGCATTCGTGCCCGCACAAGCATCGAGCCTTACAAGTTGGAAGCGCGCATCCGGCGACTGACCGCTTTTGCTTTTGCGGCCTTGTTGTTGATGATGGGCTTCTTTCTGGCCGGTGTGCCGGTCGATGAACCGGTTGCCGATGTGACCGGTGTTACGACAACGACATCGGGTGTCGCAGAGGCAGATGACGCTATCGACGATGAACTGGATTCGGCCGATAGCAGCGACAGGTCTTCTGCCAGTGGGGCATTCAACGGCCCACCGCCACAAACAGCAGCAACACCGACATCATCTTCAAACTTTGAAATCTCTACCAGTGCCACAACTGAACCACAAGCACCAGACGTAGAATCGGCCGAGTTGGCTGCCGCAACGCCCGATTCCGCCGTTGCAGACACACCTGCTGAACCTACTCCCGAACCTACAGCCACGGCAACCCCAACTGTGACCCCTTCTCCCACGCCAACGCCCAAACCGACATTAACACCTACACCAATCGAAGATCCGACCGGCACCATTGCGACAGGCGGCAGCACATTGTGGGTCAGAGGTACACCTGGCGGCGCTAATATTGCGCTTGTGCGCGATGGTGACATCGTTATCGTGCGTGGTGGCAGTGCCAATCGCGATGGCGTCATTTGGCAGCAAATCATGACTGTCGATGGGGTTACGGGCTGGATTCAACTGGAATTTCTACAAACAGACGCGTAGTCAGCGTCGTTACTCCCAATAATAAGTAGATTCCCCGCTAAATTATAGAGCTCTCAATTAGTGCGTATCTGCATTGAGAAAGACAATATGCTTTGTCAAACAGATTTTAGTATCTGATTCTTCGCGACTGTAGCCAAAAATTCGACTCTGGAGAACGGGTTTCTGATCCGTCTCGCTGGTGCAACAAATCGCCGACCGTACACCCCCGGCTGAGTTCAGGGCAACTGTCTGCATAAATAAAAAAGAGGCAATCGATTCGGCCGATTGCCTCTTTTGTCAGAAGGATGGTGCACTAACGCACTATCACCAGCTAATAATCGTAATCTGGTGCCGGAATAATCAACACCTGACCCGCATAAATCAGATCCGGGTTTTCAATGTTGTTGGCATCAGCGATATCCTGCCATGTCACGCCATGGTATTGCAGCGAAATGCGGAACAATGTTTCACCCCTGCGCACCATATGCTTAGCCTGAATGTCCGGTTGACCAACCGGGATGATCAATGTCTGCCCTGCATAAATCTTGTTCGGATTCTTGATGTGATTAGCCTGAGCGATTGCTTGCCAACTCACACCATAATCATCAGCAATTCCAGACAATGTCTCACCGCGCTGGACGACATGCGTGACAGGTTCATTGGAAGCTGTCGCAGCAGCGGCTTCTTCGCCTGCTTCGGCAGCAGCTTCGTCACCCGTATCTGCGGCGGCTTCATCACCTGCTTCAGCAGCGGCTTCGTCACCCGTATCTGCGGCAGCTTCGTCACCCGTATCAGCGGCGGCTTCATCACCTGCTTCAGCAGCGGCTTCGTCACCCGTGTCAGCAGCAGCTTCGTCACCCGTATCAGCGGCAGCTTCGTCACCCGCATCAGCGGCGGCTTCGTCACCCGCATCAGCGGTGGCTTCGTCACCCGTATCAGCGGCAGCTTCATCACCCGCATCAGCGGCGGCTTCATCACCTGCTTCGGCAGCAGCTTCGTCACCCGTATCAGCGGCAGCTTCGTCACCTGTATCAGCGGCAGCTTCGTCACCTGTATCAGCGGCAGCTTCGTCACCTGTATCAGCGGCGGCTTCGTCACCTGTATCAGCGGCGGCTTCGTCTTCAACGCCACCCATTCCCATATCTTCCGGTACAAACAGCACGGAATCAATTACATGGATAACGCCATTGTCAGTCTCGACATCGGCGAGCAGTACCCGTGCGGTGTCATTGAGATAAATCCCATCATCAGTCACGGTAACGCTAATGGGCTCGCCATTTGCGGCATTGATCGTTTCGCTGGCAATCAAATCAGCACTATTGATCACACCCGCGATAACATGGCCAAGCAAGACATTCGACAACGCCGTGTTATCGGCAAGCAGCGCATCCAACGCACCTTCGGGCAACGCATCGAACGCGGCATCGGTCGGTGCAAATACCGTGAACGGCCCTTCGCCTGATAATGTTTCGGCAAGATTTGCGGCTGTGACAGCGGCAGCTAACGTTTCGAAGTTGACATCGCCGGTAACAATAGTGGCGATTGTCATACCACTTTCTTGAGCAGCCGCTTCACCACCATCTCCACTCTCAGCAGCGGCGGCGTCTTCGCCTTCGGCAGCAGCGGCGTCTTCACCTTCGGCGGCAGCGGCGTCTTCACCTTCAGCAGCAGCGGCATCTTCACCTTCAGCAGCAGCGGCATCTTCACCTTCAGCGGCAGCGGCGTCTTCACCTTCAGCAGCAGCGGCGTCTTCGCCTTCAGCGGCAGCGGCGTCTTCACCTTCGGCAGCAGCGGCGTCTTCGACCTCAGCGGCAGCGGCAGTCTTCACCTTCAGCAGCAGCGGCGTCTTCACCACAGCAGCGGCGTCTTCGCCCTCAGCGGCAGCGGCATCTTCAACTTCAGCGGCAGCGGCGTCTTCGCCCTCAGCAGCAGCAGCGTCTTCGCCCTCAGCAGCAGCAGCGTCTTCGCCCTCAGCGGCAGTGGCATCTTCGCCCTCAGCAGCAGCAGCGTCTTCACCTTCGGCGGCAGCGGCATCTTCACCTTCAGCAGCAGCGGCATCTTCACCTTCAGCGGCAGCGGCATCTTCACCTTCAGCAGCAGCGGCGTCTTCGCCCTCAGCAGCAGCGGCATCTTCGCCTTCGGCGGCAGCGGCGTCTTCGCTCTCGGCGACAGCGGGCGGTATCTTCAGTTCCTGTCCAGCCTTGATGTTGTTGGGGTTGCTGATGTCGTTATAGGCGGCCAGTTCTGTCCAGTCCACGCCATATTGTTGTGCAATACCAAATAGCGTTTCGCCAGTTGCTACAACGTGCGTTTGTTCACCGGATTCAGTAGAAGCAGCGGCATCACCTTCGGCAGCAGCAGCGTCACCTTCGGCAGGAGCGGCGTCTTCGCCTTCAGTGGCAGCGGCGTCCTCGCCTTCAGCAACGGCAGCGTCACCACTTTCGGCGGCATCTGCGCTTTCGCCTTCAGCAGCTGCGGCAGCGTCGTCTGTGGCAGCGGACTCTTCACCTGCGGCAGGATAACCCTCGCCTTGAGCAGCGGCAGCATCGCCTTCGCCACTTTGCAAGGTATCAGCGGCATCGCTTTCAGTTTGAGCAGCAACCGCTTCATTAATTTGCTCTTGAATCTGTTCGGTCGGAATTTGATCACAAGCAGCAATAGCCAAGAGCAGGACCAATAACAGACCCAATAATGGTATAAATTGTTTGCGAGTACGAGCGTTAGATGGCATAACAACCTCCTTTTAGGTGGACATCATTGCAAAAACTATAGCATGATTCGTGCTACAGGTAAAGTACGAATTCAGTAATACACGAAATTTAGCTTGTTTTTTGAAAAAATGCCACAAATCGGCCGAAATTCAATCGATTTATGGCATTATTGAGAGTCAATTTGGGGTCAATATCGTTTCGCAGCAACGGAAACCAGACTAAAAGCAGTCAATGACGCCTATAAACAATACTATACGAACAGTGCTTGTATTTTCGAGCGCAATGCCAAAAAGCGCATTATCCTTGCAAGTCTGCCAAAGACAAATACGCCTCAATCTGCTCCAGCGTAGCCGGGCCTCGATGAACAGCCGCCACAACACCGTCCGAATCGATGAAAAATGAGGTGGGATAAATACCAAATGCCCCATAGTCGGCGGCTACGATGCTGTTGTTGTCGAGAAGGGGTGTGAAAGTAAGATTGAGTTGGTCGTAGAAGAAATCCTGCACAGTTTCGGCCGATTCGTCCTGATTAAGCGCCAGGATTGTAAAGCCTTCAGGACCGTATTGCTCAAACGCTTTTTGCATCTCCGGCATTTCAACGCGACACGGGCCGCACCACGTCGCCCAGAAATTGATCATGACCGGTTTGCCGCGAAAGTCTGAGAGAGAATATGCGTTGCCATCGAGATCAGACAAGGTGAAGTCGGGCGCCGTTTCGCCGACCTGAAGCCCGGGTAAACTGCCGGGAATCTCTGCCACCGTTTGCTGCGTCGTATCGAGTCCCGGAGCGGATTCAATCGCCGCATCACTGCTGCCGTCAAACCAATCCCGCCCAAACAAAACAACACCGATAGCGATGCCGAGCACGATGAAGCCAACCAGCAAGACCAGCGGATTGCGCCGTTCATTAGTCGTTTCAGGAATTTGTTCACTCATGGTAGTTGCAGTTCAAGGTAACAGTCTCTGTGCGACAGTCACCTAAACACAGTTCATTGGCTAAAGCGTTCGACCAGCGCATAGCGCAAATTATCGATCCATTCAATCTCTGTGAGTACAGAATTGAGCGTTGCCAACGTGCCATTGAGCATGAGCAAGCCCAAAATAATGAACAGCGCACCGCTGATCAACTGGGTCGAATGCAAATTAAGCGCAGTGCGGCGGCTTTTACCCAATGGACTCGTATACATCCACAGTGCAACACCGACGGCGGCAACCAGCAACAAACCCCACTCTTGCCAGGGCAACAGAGGCTGTGGTGGGGACATGATAAAGAGGAATGTGTACTGCATGGCCGCAACTAAAATTCGCCAAATCGCCAGCGTCCAGATCAGACCGATAAAAACGGTGTAAATATCAACGGTCCAGCCGCGACCGCGTAGGAAACGCCAGATGGCATGATCGCGCGGCAATCGGCCGAAAAGAGTCGCGATCAAAATCAACGGCAGCCCAAGACCCATCGCATAGATGAACAGCAGCATCGTGCCTTCCAAAACCGAGCCATTTGTCGCGGCTAGCCCCAGGACAGCACCTAAAATCGGGCCAATACAACCCGACCAACCGGCAGCAAACGTGACACCAAACACAAACGAACCTGTCATCGTCGCCTTCGGTGGTTCACCTGCTTCAGATTGCGTTTGCAAACCGCCGAATCCTTTACCCAGCAAGTTCATCACGCCGAAAATCAGCACTAGCGATCCGCCCAGAACAATCAACAATTGCTGGTTCTGTTGCAACACAGCTCCCAAAGCGGAAGCACCGGCACCGAGCAAGCTGAACATCGTCGCCAGACCTACCATAAACATGAAGGTGTTGGCGGCGATTTGACGCCGGCCACTCTGAAAAGCAAACGCAAAATAAGCGGTCAATATAGGCATTGTACAGGGCGACAAAAAGCTTAAAAAGCCGGCCACCAATGACAGCATAGCCAAAATAATGAACGGCTGGCGGGCAATGCCGAACCCGGTTGGCTCACCGCCCGATGTCGTAATCGTACCGATGACAAGAAATCCTACGAGGAGGATGGCAATACCGATCACCATCATCTGGTATGTCGAACGACGTTGTTTTTGATCCTGAATCATGCTACTCGATCCTGCATCCACGACCGGATGCACGTTGATTTTCTGCTTAAGCAACGACAGCGATTATCACCTGTCGCTGCTTGACGATCCGTATGTTGGTTTACATTTCGGCCGAATCGTCATCTTCCTGTAATAACTGGCGCAGAAGTTGCAAATCCTGGCGCACATTGCGCTGGCGCATAACCAGACTAAAAATATACAGCATGCCGACTACCCACATCACAAAATAACCCAGCACCAGATAGCCGTTAAAATTATTGGGTTCACTCATTTGAAAAAAAGCCATTAAGGTTGTCACAGTTCACCTCTATTCAGCAACAATCGAGTTTTCCAGAGTAATCGACATCAGTGCCAACTGCCGAAAAACTCGGAGCTTTCGATAATGCGTAACACAGATCAGTCAGTTGTCGCCGGTCGCATCTCTTCCGCATCAGCAACTGACAGGGAATCACCTTGCATACGGGCAGCGACACGCGCTTTAAGCATATTGGCACGGTTGATCAGTAATTGCAGTCGATAACGATTGAGCAGCCACGCCACGTAAAGCAGCGAAAATGCGACAACTGAAACGTTCAAAGTCAACACCATGCGGATTGAATCGACGCCACTAAATTCCTGCAAGCCTTCAGCGCCTGCCTGCACACCTTCAACCGCATCGCCAAAGACGACAGGGTGAATGTCGCGCAGCAAGCGAATGCTGACATAGGTCATGATGACAGTGATAAACGCGGCAATGACATAAACAGCGGCAAATCGCGCCCGTTTTTGTTCGTCTTCAACCGCGCCACGCAGCATAAAATAAGCGACGTAAACGAGCCACATCACTGTGATACTGGTCAACCGAGGACTCCATGTCCACCAGGTGTTCCAGGCAGGGCGTCCCCACACGGAACCGGCAACAATGGTCATGGTGACAAAAACGACGCCGATTTCAACGGAAGCCATACCGAGAATATCGTACAGGGGTTTCGGCCGATATAAGTAAAGCACACCACAAATTAAGGCGATGCCCAACGTGACCGCACCGACCCATGCCGATCCGACATGAAAATAGAAGATGCGCTGGACATTACCCATGGTCAGCTCAACCGGCGCATAGAAGAATACCATGAGCAAGTTGATGGCCAACGCAATCACAGCCAGCCAATTAAAAATGTTGCTCCAACGATTCAGCTTTGTCATACAATCTCCTAACAATCTTGCCTTCAGAAGCTCTTGATAGTTCGGAAGGCTTCATTCTACTCTTCCACTACATAATTATAGGTAAAAAGACCCGCAGCTAACATGAGCAGGTCGTATGCAATGACCAACGCAAATGTAGCGCTCACATCTGCAAAGGGCGGCTTGTTCAAACCCATGTATTGGGCCACGCCAGTCGCCGCAGCCAACACAACCGGCAAACTCAGCGGCAACAACAACACCGGCACCAGCACATAGTTGGCACGGGTCTGTACAGCCATGGATGAAACAAGCACACCAGCCGCGACATACCCGATTGTCCCCAGCGTAATTAGCAGCAGGACTTCGGGTCGATAAAACGGCTTATTGGATATGGCGATAAAAACCGGAATCAAAATCAATTCCATCGCCAATGTGAACAGGGAAACGCTGATCACTTTGCCCATGAACATGGTACTGCGATCCATCGGCGCAATCAACATGGCGTCAATCGGCCGATTTTCCAGTTCCGAAGCAAACGACCGGTTAAGCCCCAGTGTACCCGCCAACAAAATCGTCACCCATAGCAGACCGCCGGCCACCTCGCGTACCGCACCCAGATTGTTTTCCAGCGCAAAGTTGAATGTCACCACCGCCACGATGGCGAACATGAGCATAATACCAATGCTCTGCTTCGTGTGGCGCTCGATCTGCAAATCTTTCCATACCAGCGCCCGCAGTTGAGTCCAAAAAAGTCCCGATCGGTTCATCCGGGCAGCTCCGCGACGTGGTCACCATGAACCACTTGCTGATACAGAGTCACAAATTCAGTCGCTGAAATATCGTCACGGGTTACGGTATGGACAATTTTGCCCCGGTTGAGAATGGCGACCCTGTCTGACAAACTGATGCCACGTATCAGATCATGGGTGATGAGGAGAATGGTTCGGCCGATTTCATGCTCCCGCAACAAGAGACGGTTGAGCAACGCCGACGCGTCCTGATCCAAACCTGTGAACGGCTCATCCAGCAGCAACACATCCGGCTCATGCAACGTCGCCCGCGCAATCGTCAACCGCTGCACCATTCCCCGCGAAAACGTGCGTACTGCATCGCGGCGCCGTGCCGTCAGGCCAACACGCTTTAATGCCGTGCTGACGACTTCTTCGCGATTATCGATCCCGTAAAGCCGCGCAAAGAACATCAGATTTTCGGCCGCCGTCATATCGCCGTACAGCAGCGCGTGATGCGAAACCAGGCCGATATGGCGGCGCACGTTGTGCGCATGCGAGGGCAGCGGCCAGCCGCCAATCGTGACTTCACCACCGCTCGGTTTGAGCAACGTGGCGACAATGCGCAACAATGTCGACTTGCCCGCGCCGTTAGAGCCAACCAGGGTGACAAATTCGCCTTCGCGCACATGCAGATTTACACCGCGCAGCACGGTTGTCAAACCGTATTGTTTGGTTAAGCCTTTGATCTGTATCATCTTCGATGCACTATCCAAACTGTCATAGCTCAGCCGGATTATAGCGCGTTCTCGCAACTTACGGCATGACAACCGTCACAAAGATCGCGTAACGAAGTCATGATAATCGGCCGAAACCACGATGAGCAGAACATCCGCTCTGATATATTGTCATGTCAAAGAGCGTGTTTTTACCACACATCAGACGATCGGCATAAGACCAAGATAGCGTCAAAATCGGCCGATTTCCAGAGGTAACAACTTACTAATCATTAACCGAACATGTGTTGACGGCACAATTTGCTTATGTTATCATCTTCCAGGTGCCGACCTGAAAAAATCGGCTCATTGTTGTTTGCCGCAAGGCAACTAATCTAAGAAGAGAGGTAGAAGAAATTAGAAGAGCACGCCGCAAGAAATATTCGAAAACTTCCGACATCAGCTTTCGCCGCAACCGCCAGATTCGAGTTCCCCAAGTTCGTCTAATCGACCATAATGGAAAGAATCATGGGGTCGTTGATACAAGAGACGCACTCCAGATGGCAATTGATGCTGACCTGGATTTGGTTGAGGTTGCACCTGCTGCGGACCCGCCTGTAGCCCGCATTATTGACTACAGCAAGTTCATCTACGAAAAACATCGTAAGGAACGTGAGGCACGCAAAAATCAGAAGACAGTTGAGATCAAAACCATTCGACTCAAGGTGAAAACATCTGATTTTCACCGCGATATTCAGATCAAGAAAGCGCGTGGTTGGTTGGAAGAAGGCAAAAAGGTCAAAGCAGAGATTCGCTTTTACGCGCGTGAAATCACAATGCCAGAGTTGGGTCGGGCCATGATGGACACCATTTGGGAGGAGTTGAAAGACATCGCCGTGATGGAACAAGCTCCACAGATGGACCGCCGCACCATGGTCATGATGTTGGCTCCGGCAAACGAAAAAAGCTGATTATCTGCAAGCAACGATCCGTTTCAGTGTGTGTTATTCGTTCGGCCCGATGTGCACGGATCGGCAGAAAGGTATCGGGTAAACAGTTGATGATGACGTTGACTTCCGAACGTAATAAGGTGTAACAATGGCTAAGAAAAAGACGAAAAAATACAAGATCAAGACCTATAAGGCAGCCGCAAAACGCTTTCGCGTGACCGGCACAGGCAAGATTGTGCGTACAAAGGGTGGCAAGAGTCACTTGCGCCGTCGCAAATCACAACGAACCAAGCAAAAGTTCGACAAAATGTTGGTGGTGACTTGCTCAGGTGATCGCAAACGCATTCAGCGTATGGCGCCCTACTTGAAAAAGTACAAGGCAAATCCGCCTAGATAGTAATTGAGTAATCGGCCGAAAATTCGGCCGATTCACTCGCTGCCTGGCCTCGATACGATGTCAATCGGATTTGAGCGCCAGAGCTCCCTAAATGCGAGGAATCAAACATGCGCGTTAAGACAGGAACAACTCGTCGGCAACGACACAAGAAAATCTTAAACATGGTTAGCGGGCAGCGCGGCACAAAACACCGCCTGTACCGTCGCGCCAACGAAGCGATGATGAAGTCGTACTGGTACGCATACCGCGACCGTCGGCAACGTCGTCGTGACTTCCGACGCCTCTGGATCACCCGCATCAACGCGGCAGCCCGGATGCACGGATTGAGCTACAGCCGTTTGATGCATGGCCTCAAGCTGGCGAACGTCAACCTCGACCGCAAAGCATTGGCCGATATCGCCGTTCGCGACGATCAAGCTTTCGCTGCGATTGTCGATGTCGCCAAGCAGGCGCTTGCATAAACTCACCACACAACACACACTGACAACAAACGCTGTACTTTTAACCGGGTACGGCGTTTTTGTTTTCACGGGCCAGTCAATGGTTTTTTGGGGAAGGGCAATTTTCACAAGCTCGGCAACACCTGTCTACCAACCTGTTAGTTCATCGGCCGATCGTCAATCGCGAAATAGATGCCAAACGCCAAACCGATCAACATGCCCAACACGGCACCGGCCAATGCAATATGCCACATTGAGGTGACATGCAATTGGTTGAATAAAGTGACTTGTGTGAGGATGCGATAATATTCCAGAAATGCCCCGATAAACACAAATGCCACGGCGCCGATGCAGCCACCCACCAACATTGCCATGAACAAAGGCATCAGGGCGTCAACAGCAGCTCCACCGAATATGGTAATCAGCAGCACGGCAATCACTCCAACACACGCGCATGACGCGAGATAAGTGAAATTGACAGTACTTTCAGCCATTGCCTATATTACTTCCGGCTCTGGGTGCCCGACAGGTCGTCTTGATTACTTCAACCGCTTACTTTCCAAATTGGCATGCATATTGATGTAATGCAACCAACCGCGTATCGTCAGCGGGCCATAATTGTTGTGCTTGATAATCGTAGCCGGGTCAACGTCAGCGGCCTGCAACGCACCGACAAGGTCGACAGACGCGGCGCGTGTCGTGTGGAACTGCGTTTTGAGGTCAGACCACGATGTGTCGCGCTTCGGCCGATACCGATCATACTCGTCATTGACAAACTCACTACCCAACGGTACGCGTAGCCGACTTTGTGACCAGCGCTCAATACCAATAATGTGACTGAGTACTTGCCGGTTGCGGTCACTATCCATCATTGATCCCAGTCGCTTCGACAATACCTCGCCCGATTGCTGCAACTGACTGGCGTGTCCTGCCAAATCGAGTTTGCGTGCCGGGCGTTCCATAATCATTGTAATGGCAAACTGGCGTATCGGATTCATGTGTCACACTCCTGATCAAGCCATCTGTACTGTCTATACCTTTGGGCAAGCGATACTGCGGTGAACCCGACGCTACTCTCCGGTTTTCTCATTCTGTATCTAACCGGGTAGTCAAATAGCTAATCAACTCATCACATTGTGTGTGTAAAAAGCGCTGATATTCCCCATCCAGTGGCTGCACGGTCATGATCAAGCCATCTTCGCCGGTGTCACGATAGTACCCCTTGCGCACACCGGCTTTCTCAAAACGATATTTGCTGTAAAGCGATTGGGCAATGGTGTTGCTGCGGCGTACTTCCAGTGTGACTAAAGTCGCTTGCTGTGACAAGGCGACAAAGAGCGTGCCGAGCAGCAGCAACTCGCCCAGGCGACGGCGGCGCCACTGGGGGGCTACGGCGATGATGCTGATGTGGCATTCGTCGGCGATGATCCAGTGCCCCACATAGCCCAGGAGATGCGTTTCGGCCGAAATGCTGCGCTGTAACACCTGATAGGTCGCCAGGGTGTTGTTGCGTAGCTCATGTGCGTAGCCTGCCGCCGCCCACGGTGCGGACAATGACTGTTGTTCTATGACCATGACTGCGTCGAGATCCGACACAAGCATCGGCCGAATGGCTAACCCATGAGGCAATACCGCCAATTCAGCAGGCGGTACGTGAGCCGGTAGCGTTGTCATGGCTCACTGACTTTGTTTCCGGCAGGATCGCGCAAGTAAACAGGTGTCAACGCAGCAGCATCGTCAGTGTGATTGCGCCGCAGCCGACGCCAGCCAATTTCAGCCAGATAACCAGCACGCCGCACACCGGCCGCAACGCCGACGACGCGAAAATCCTGGTCACTATTGCGAATCAACTTGCGCGCATCGGCCGAAACCTCACCCGCAAACGTCACCGATCCGTCTAGCCTTTGCAACAAGTCATCCCAACTGTAAATATCGGCACTTTCCGTAGCACGCCATCCATACCGATTGCTCCACTCGTACGGTGCCGCACAAACGCGTTTGCGTCCCGCCTCAGCAATCGGCACGAGCACGCCTTCGCCACGCCCAAACGCTGCCGCCACGATATCGAGCGTGGACACACCAATCAGCGCCACACCATGGGCCAGCGCGATGCCTTTGGCAAATCCCAAACCAACCCGCAAACCAGTGTACGAGCCGGGACCGATAGCAACGGCAATCGCCTTCAAATCCGCAGCAGACACGGCGGCATTGGTGAGCATTTCAGCCACCGTCGGGGCTAGCTCAACTGTTTGTGTATTAAAAACTTGCCGCCCATACTCAGCAACGACGGCATCACCGTCATGAAGAGCAACGCCGGTCCAGCGGGTAGCGGTATCGATAGCTAAAATCATAGTGAGTCTCAATATGCTTGTCACCGACGCGGGTAACGTTGTCTTATCGGCCGAATGCGCTACGACGAAATTCGGTCAGCAATTGCAGGGAACGCTCACCGCCGGCCGTAATGCGTAAACCGCGCCGCGTTTCGCTGACATATCGCAAACCGATCAGCAAGTAATCCACCGGCAAAAACGGTTCCAGTATTTCAGGCCACTCGATCATCATGGCGCCCGGCGCATCGAGAATGTCTTCAATGCCGGTCGTGATAATATCGGCCGAATTGTGCAGGCGATAGCAATCGACGTGATACAAAATGCCGCCGTCACGCGCACGCGGGTATTCGTTGATCAAAGTAAAGGTCGGGCTGGTCACGCGCATCGTCGTTCCCCAGCCGCGGCCAATGCCACGCGCCAAAACCGTCTTACCCGCACCCAAATCACCTGAAAGACAGACAATGTCCTGCAACGCCAGCAACTCACCCAGCCGGATGCCTAAGCGCTCCGTCTGCTCGACACTGTTGCTCGTAAAATCAATTGCTTTGTTGCTGAGAATTGCCATAGCCAATCCAATCTCTTACTATGCGACAATACGCTGCACATATTAATTACAGCCGCGCATTTAACCTATTATACTCATCACAGACATTCATGGTATCATATTTCGTGTATCCGTTGGAAGGTCTTGTATGCGAATATTGCTCATCTCCGATATTCATGCGAACCTGGTCGCATTTGAGGCTGTTCTGGAAGCTTCCGTCAACCAATGGGATCAGGTCATGTTTCTTGGTGACCTCGTTGGTTACGGCCCTGAGCCGAATGAATGTGTAGCGCTCATGCGACAACTGCCGCACGTGGCGCTTTCAGGCAATCACGACTGGGCGGCATTGGGGCGCATCGACATTGAATCATTCAACGCCAATGCACGCCAGGCAATGCATTGGACACAGGCAACCTTATCAACCGCCAGTTACGACTATCTGGCTGAATTGCCACCACTGACAATGGATAGTCAATTCACCTATGCGCACGCTAGTCCGCGCGATCCTGTTTGGGAGTATGTATCCGATCTCGAAACAGCCGCTTCCAATTTCGCCCATTTTGAAACCAACGTCTGCTTTGTGGGCCATACACATGTACCGGTCATCTTCGTGCTGGATGCGCTGCAAGCTGTAACGGCGTATGCACCTGTCTATGGCGAACCGCTGTCACTGGCGGGAACAGATCGTTTTATCATCAATCCGGGTAGTGTGGGCCAACCGCGTGATACAGATGCGCGTGCTGCCTATGCTGTTCTGGATACGGACGCGGTGACATTGACGCATTTTCGTGTGGCGTATGATGTGGCAGAAACACAACGGCGCATGATCGCGCACGAGCTGCCACCGCCGTTGATTGCGCGCTTACAGTATGGCTTTTGACTGGGGAAGGATGGCGGTTGTTCAGTTGTTATCGGCCGATGTCGGCCGATAATCCCCTTCTATCCAAACACTGTGATCCGCGCCCACTTCTTTTTTCCATACCGGCACGATTTGTTTGAGCCGGTCGATCCCGTAGCGGGCAGCTTCAAATGCCCCTTGATCGCGATGTCCGGCAGCACAAGCCACCAATGTCGTCATTTCACCGACTTGCAGTGTGCCGACCCGCTGCACAATCGCAATGCCTTTGACCAAAGGCCAACGTTCCCAGATTTCCTCCGCAATTTGCGCCATTTTCTCCTCTGCCATGCGTGCATACGCTTCATATTCCAAATGCAGCGTTTGCGCCGGCAACCCATCACGTCGCGTTGCGCCGCGCACTGAGCCGGTAAACGTGATGATCGCGCCGACATCCGGTTGTTTCAGGAGCGCCGTGACGGCATTGAGATCGGGTGTGTCAGTCGTAACGGCAAAATAGGTTGGATGGGACATAAATGTTTTTCGGCGTTCAGCCGTCGCTTTTGGCTATCAGCCACCGCTTACCGGTGGGAACAGGGCCACTTCATCACCGACGTCGACGCGTGTGGTCGGTTCGGCAAACTGGCGGTTGACGGCAACGAGTGATGACGGCAGAGCGGGAGCCAGAGCCGGATATTCGGCCGAAATTGTATTCAGCACATCGGCAACTGTCGCCGGTTCGGCCACCGTCACATCAATGTGCCGTTCTCCGGCTCGATCTTTCAACGTCGCAAATAACTGGATCGTGAGGTTCATGTTTTTTGGGTCGCAGATCAAAAGCCTGCCTATTCCTGGTAAAAATCGCTGCTTTTGCCGCCCGTTTTGGCAACGACACGGATGCCGGTCAGTGTCATGCAACGATCGACCGCTTTAGCCATGTCGTAAATTGTGAGAGCGGCAACCGTGGCGGCAGTCAATGCTTCCATTTCGACGCCGGTTTTGCCGTCGCAACGCACGGTGGCGGTGATGTCGATGCGTGATTCGGCCGAATTCGGTTCGCACAGCACATCGATATACGTTAACGGCAGCGGATGGCATAGTGGAATCAACTCGCTCGTGCGTTTCGCTGCCATCACGCCCGCCAACTGCGCCGTTACAAGCACATCCCCCTTTTTCATCTGACCAGCCATAATGAGCGCCAATGTCTCCGGCTGCATCTGCACAGCGCCACGCGCCGTGGCTTCACGTCGTGTCACATCTTTGACACCGACATCGACCATCGTCACCCGACCGTGTTCATCTACATGAGTTAACTGTTTCGACATAAACGGATTATAGTAGGCGCGGCGGTGACGGCAAGTAGACGGCGCACTGCAACCGGGCTACACTTATGCGCCATGTGGTCGCCCTTGCCCTACTACGACGCCATTTATCTCTCGCCGCACCTCGACGACGCCGTGCTTTCATGCGGTGGGCATATCTTTCAAACGACACAAAATAGTCGCTCAGTGCTGATTGTCACGGTAACTGCCGGCGATGCGCCGCGCGCCGTTTCATCTTTTGCACAGCAACAACATCAGCAATGGGCATTGGATGTCAGTCCCATTGCTGCGCGGCGGGCAGAGGATGCAGCGGCGTGCCGCATAGTAGGAGCGGATTGGCTGCACTGGAGTCTAGTAGATTGCATTTATCGCCACGATCCGGTCACCGGTGAGCCGTTTTACATTGGCGATGATGCTATTTTCGGCAAGGTAGCTTCGGCCGATATTGGTATGATGGCGCATCTGGTTGCCAGCATCACCACAATGCCCACATGTGGCACCCTATTCGTTCCATTGGCAATCGGCAATCACGTCGATCATCAATTGACCCGCATTTCGGCCGAATACGTTTTCGCGACCAATAACCCACCAACTCAGCTTGTTTACTACGAAGATTATCCCTATGCTGCCCGACCTGATGAGCGCGTCGCTATTCTAAGCCGGTCTGGATTACACCCCCAAACCGTAGCGCTTTCCGCCGCCGCCATTCAAGCCCGTTTTGATGCCATCTGCGCCTACACCTCACAAATCGCCACACTTTTCGGCTCAACAGAGCAATTGTACAATCAGCTAATCCATTTCATTGCTGCGACCGGCGGCGAACGCTATTGGCATAGTGCTTGAGCCGACGACTAAGGCAATAATATGAGTACCTGCACCCGGTTCGGCATAGGCATGCGGCATACTCTTGAATTTCCTCCGTGCGTCGCTACAATAGTTCCATCAAGGAGTTAAGCTGATGTTAGAAAAAGTGCCCGACAATCTCGATTCCACCCCATCCCAACTCATTCTGGTTGTCGATGACGAGTCGCGGATGATCCGTTTTATCCGCATGAACCTCGAACTCGAAGGCTATCAAGTTATCGAAGCCGGCAACGGCATTCAGGCGCTGGAAAACGTGCGCCAGCACGTACCCGACCTTGTCGTCATGGATGTGATGATGCCGGAAATGGACGGCTTTGAAACATTGCGCCTGCTGCGTGAGATTTCCACCGTCCCGGTCATCTTGCTCACAGTCAAGTCCGATGAGGAAGATCGTATTCATGGTCTGGAACTGGGCGCCGATGACTATATCACCAAGCCGTTCAGTCCACGCGAGTTAATCAGTCGTGTGAAGGCCGTATTGCGACGCGCCAACTGGCCTACATTGCCGCCACGCACTGTGTTGCGTATTGATGATCGACTTCAGGTCGACTTTAACCGGCACCAGGTCATTGTCAATGATGAGCGCATTGACTTGCGTCCGACTGAGTACCGTTTGCTCAATCATCTGATCCAGAATGCAGGCTGGGTCGTGCCACACGACACGCTGTTGGCGAAGGTGTGGGGATACGAATACCGTGATGAGACGCATTATCTGCGCCTGTACATCAATTATTTACGCAAGAAGATCGAACCGGATCCGGCCAATCCGAAATATATCCTGACGGAACGTGGCGTTGGTTATCGTTTCATGGATTATCGCAAAGCAAGTTCGGCCGAAACAACATAGTCACTTAAGTATCTGCCAGAAGCCGAGTTTTTCTAAAAACTCGGTTTCTCAATTCCGTTTCTTTTCCTGTTTTTTGGGGTATGTCTCACCGTCAATGGTTACGGCAACGATTACGCAAGAGTTTTCGGCTACGTGGCAAACCCTGGCCGATCTGATCGGTTACCTTGAGCCTCAAGAATTTGAGCGCGTACAGGCAGCCTTCGAGTACGCTCGCCAGATGCACGGTGACCAACGCCGTCAATCTGGCGAGCTTTTTTTTACCCACCCGGTAACAGTCGCCATTTATCTCGCCCGTTACAAGCTGGATAGCGCCGCCCTCAGTGCCGCCCTGCTGCACGATGTCGCAGAAGATACAGAAGAGTCGGTAGCTGGTATTGCCGCGCGTTTTGGCGATGATGTGGCTCAAATCGTCGATGGCGTCACCAAATTTGAACAGACGGCCGAATCCATCGACCAAATGGGCGCGCTCACCAAAAAACAGATCCGCGATGCAACGTTGCACAAGCTGTTCCAGTTCATGATCCGCGACAAACGCGTCGTCATTATCAAACTGTTTGACCGGCTGCACAACATGCAAACGATGGGCGCGATGCCTCAGGAAAAGCGCGTGCAAAAGGTCGAAGAGACGTTATATGTTTATGCGCCGCTCGCCAATCGACTGGGTATGTGGGAACTGAAAAACGCACTTCAGTCGCTCTCTCTCCTGATTACTGACCCCGAAACATTTTATCAGATTCGTGATCAGCTTGCCGATCTCTACGATAAGCTTGAACCTAAACTCACCGATATCCGGCGTCGCATCAAGGCACAGCTAGAAGCTCAGGATATTCCCTATATCGACGTTCTCCCATCTCCACGCAATATCTATACAGTGTACGAACGGTCACGTCAAAACGGTCATACCAAGCCGCAACTCGACACCGTTATCCGGCTTGTCGTCGTTGTGCCTGCTCGTCTGGATTGTTATGCGGCCCTCGGCGCAGTGCATGCAATGTGGAGACCAGTACCCGGCACCTTTGACGATTACATCGCTCATCCACGCAAAAATCTCTATCGCGCCCTGCATACAACGGTTATGTATCAGACCAAGCCGGGGCAAAAAGGAGAGTTGATTAAGTTGCGGTTCCGTACTGAGGTGATGAATATAGCTTCGGATATTGGCGTGTTAGCAAACTGGGCGTACGGCGACCATTCATGGTCCAGTGAATTGGATGACGAGGTATCTGATCAGGTCACCGATTTTCTGCGCACGGTCGATGAGGATATCGCGTCAGAAGCACATGACTTGACAGACGGCGTACAGAATGTAGTGGAAGATATTCTGCAGGCGCGGATTACTGTTTATACACCTCACGGCGCGGCCAAGAGCTTGCCTGAAGGCGCCACGGCAATTGATTTTGCCTACACTGTGCACACTGATGTTGGCGACAGTTGCCGCAAGGCTTATGTCAATGGGCGGCTGAGGGCACTAAATGAGCCTCTTCACGACGGTGAAATCGTTGAGATTGTCAAATTCCGTCACCCGAATCCGCAACGTATCTGGCTCGACGAAGATTTGGGGTTTTTACAAACAGGTCGCGCGCGGATGCAAGTGCGGCGACATTTCCGTCGTCTGGATACCGATGTCGCAATTCGTGAGGGTTACGAGTTATTGCAAGAGGAGTTGCATCGGATAGGGCATCCGACATATTCGCACAAGCAGGTAGCGCAATGGGTGGGTCTGGCGAAACCGAAACAGCTTTACCACGCGTTGGGGCGTGCGGATGTACTTGTGACCACGGTGGCAACAAAGGTGTTGACGGATACGTGGAATAGAGGGCATATTCGACGTATCGGTCAAATTGTTGAATCGGCCGATGGGGAGCGCTTTATTATCAACAACGCCGGCAATAGCACCTTGCGCATGTGTCACAGTTGCAATCCGCGCCCGGGTGATAATATCGTCGGCTTCTTCCGCAAGGACGGGAACATTACCGTACACAAGGAAGCGTGTCACACCTTACCTCCCGATCCCTTCACCTATCGGCTGATCCGATTGGCATGGGGCGAAGAAGGGCGCAACGTACGGCTTGTCGAAATTGACATTCAAGTTCATGATCGCCCTCATCTGCTCTATGAAATCACCGACTTGTTGCGACCGGAGATGGTCAACATCGCCTCCATACGCACAGAGCGCGATCGAACCGGATTACACGTTTATATCGGCCTGGAAGTGCCCAACGCCCGTCTGCTGGTGCGCATCCTGCATCGCATTCAGGCGCTGGTCAATGTACGCATGGTGTCTTGTTTACCTGAAGATGATGACGAAGTGCCAGGCATGCTGACTACACCCTTTTATCATCCAGAGTAATTTCATCCTTGATCTTGCCGTCATGCCTCAAACAGATTGAAACGGCCTATCACTGTAAACTTCAACAAAAAATCTACCGGATAGCGGCATCGCCGTTCGTTGCCTTCCTTATCACCACATGATCACCACATGAGCAGATGACAGTCAGGAGTGCGGATGATAGTGTTCATGGGCGTGGTTATGTATAATCGGCCCCGTTTTGGCAATCCTAATGCCAGAACACAAACTAGAAAACTATACAATTTGTGTATACCAGTGAGGCAACTATGTTGAACAAACGTTTTTTCAAAACCAAAGACGAAGTCGAAGTGACCTTTGTGGTCGAGCGCGAAGATGCCGAAAGTGCATTGCTGTTATGTGATGCCAATGAATGGCAGCCGGTGGAAATGAGCAAGCGTAAGAAAGATGGCGCTTATGTCACCAAAATGCGCTTCCCCACAAATGGTGAAGTTGAGTTCCGTTATCTGTTGAACGATACGGTTTGGGTTAATGATGAAGAGGCTGACGCATATCGGCCGAATGAATTTGGCGAAGAAAACAGCATCCTCTTCACATCACAATCGTAATTGCAACACAGTGCCTGCAAATTGAGCGCAGGTGCCTTGTCCAAACAAACTGAAGCGGCCTGAAATACAGGCCGCTTTTCATTTTCTGTACGCCCCACGCCACACCGCTACAAAACAAAACCTGCTTGTGTCCCGATTTGTCCTATGGTACTATTTGGGCAATACGTTCTAATTTTCCTATAGTAATAGCAAAGTACGCAGATCCGAGGTAAACGGCAATGGAATCAATCAACCAACAAGTGCAAAAGCGCCCGCTGCTCTGGCTACTGATTTCAGCGCTCGTGGGGTTTTTCGTCGGCTTGGTCATTTTTGGCTGGGGACTGACACCCCCTACATTTGTCGACGGCGGCCCACAACATCTCTCCGAACGCGACCTCAAGATTTATTTAGGCGCATTGGCAGACGCCTATGCTGTTGACGGCAATGCAGATCGCGTGCGCTATGCTCTGTGCTGGTGGGACGAAGATCCCGACACCGCCACGCAGGAAGTCACTGCCCAACTGCAGGCGCTTGTACAGAGCGACCCGCAAAATGCAGACAGCTATATGACCATACTTGCTATTCTGGCTCAGGAAGATTGCACCGCCTTTAGAGCACGCGTGGCAGGTCAGGACGCCGTTCCAGGCACGGAAACCGGCAGTACGGGTGGTCTTTTCTCCAGCAATCTGCTGCGCATTGTCGGTTTTGCCGTGTTGCTGCTACTTCTGCTGGGTGCATTGTACTATTTCCTGAGCAGGCGACAGCGCCAACAGGAAGCATGGCCAACTGATACGGCGGGGCCGACAGGCAGCACACAACCGCCAGGTGCTGTTTCCCAGAGTGTGAGCAGCGAACCTGAACCCGAATTGCTCGCCAGCTTCAGACCGGCCTATCGTCGCGGTGACGATATGTTTGACAAGTCGTACATCATTGAAAATGACAATGGTGATTTCCTCGGCGAATGCGGTATCAGCATATCAGAAGCCAGTAATGCAGGTGACACACGTAACGTGACCGCATTTGAAATCTGGCTGTTTGACAAGAACGATACGCAAACAGTCACCAAAGTTTTGATGAGTGACGGCGCCTATAATGATGACGGTATACGTGCCAAATTGGCAACACGCGGTGAACTCATCATGGCGGAGTTGGGGCGCACGATTCCGCTGGAAACGGCTTCTCTGATCATTAATGCCGAGATCGCCGAATTACTTTACAATGAAGATGCCATGCCGCTGAATGGTGTCTTCGACCGTCTGACAATAGATTTATCGGCATGGGTCAAAGGGGATATGCCACAGGCTGCCGATGGTAGCTCGGAAGCGGATTCGGCCGATTTGCTCGACTTCTAGTATCCTTTCCGATGAGTTTTTCAGGGGCAGGTCCAATGACCCGCCCCTTTTTGTTTTCTCAAAGCGGTGATTGAATGCAAACTGAAACGATCAAATTACAATCCATGGCACATGGTGGCCTGGCACTGGGGCGCGACAGCAAAGGACAAATCGTATTTGTACCCGGCGGCATCCCCGGTGAGCGCGTCCGCGTCGCCATTACACAACAAGGCAAACGACGTGAAGGACAGATCCTGACCATCGAACAGGTAGCCAGGGAACGCGTACCATCACGCTGCGCACATTTCGGCGTGTGTGGCGGTTGCCAGTTGCAGCACATTGAATACGGCGCTCAATTGCGTTTCAAAATGCAGATGGTCGCCGATCAGTTGGAACGCGTGGGCAAGCTGAAGAAAGTATCGATTCGGCCGATTATTCCCCATCCCCAGCCATACCATTACCGCGCCGATCTCACCTTCAGTCCAACCAATGACGGTCGACTGGGCTTATGGTCGCCCGGCGAGCGCCGGGTTATTCCCATCGACGACTGTCATATCATCCTTCCCCAACTGCGCGAACTGTTTCACGACATCGATCTCGACCTGAGCGATATGCGCAAATTGACCCTGCGGATTGACGATGACGACGCTGTTCTCATAGCGCTGGAAATCAACAACGTCGAACCGCCGGAATTGGCAGCAGATATTCCCGTTTCGGTCACCATTCTCTTTCCTGACAAGACTGCGGCCACCCTGATCGGCGAGCCGTTTCTCTACTACGGGGTCAAAGGGCGTGAATTTCGCGTGTCGTCCGGTTGTGAATTTGTACCCAGTCCAGCATTGGCCGGCGCATGGGTCGATGCAGTGCTGCGTGCCGCCAGGCTGTCGGAAAGTGATTTGGTAGTCGACGCCTACAGCGGTGTGGGCGTGTTGACGGCGTTTCTGGCTGATTCGGCCGATGCCGTGGTCGGCATTGACATCAACGAAGACGCGATCAACGATGCTGCGGTCAACTTGGAAAACACCGACAATGTATCACTGATTCTCGATTCGGTAGAGAAAACATTGCCCCAACTGCCTGAAGCGGATGTGTTGGTCATCGATGCGCCGTCTGAAGGGATTTCGGCCGAAGCACTACGTGCCATCATCGACTACGGCCCGGCGCGCATCATTTACAGTAGTGCCAATCTTGGCGCATTTGCCCGCGATGCCCGTCTGTTGCATAAAGCCGGCTACCGCCTTAAAGACGTGCAGCCCATCGACATGCAACCGCAAACGTATCACATTCACACTATTGCAGCGTGGTACAGCTGATGCAATCAGCCGCTTTCTCCGGGAAAACGACTGTCTTTCCCCGCACGATGCTTGACAGACCTGCGTGCGTGTGGATAATGATCGCAATAATCAAAACAGCAACACGTCGATTGGGACACGTTGTTTGACGAGCCTGCGCCAGCAATTGCGGGTCACTGGCTGAGAGCCTGCATCGCAAAGACGGCTGACAACACCACCCATGAGTGGCAGATGGAACGCAACTGCACCGGTTGCCAGTAAGTATGCCCGGCTGATCCCGTTACCGATCACAGCAAGAGTGACGGCTCAAGCAAATGTTTGAAGCCGAGCGCTGAAGTTGGGTGGAACCGTGATGCGTGTCATTGTGCGCCGTCGCCCCAAACAGTGGGCGGCGGCGTTTTTGTTGTGTTGAACACAGCGATAGTTGAGAAACGTCGTCGTTGTACAAAGGTTCGATCACTTATGTGGCCGGACGAATACATCTGGCCGCACAAAAAGGTGTAAAACCTTTCGACTGTGCACTTACAAGGAGATACTAATGAGCAAAATCAAAGTTGGTGTTCTCGGCGCTACCGGAACTGTCGGGCAGCGCTTTGTTCAATTACTGGCTAACCATCCCTGGTTCGAAATCACGGCCGTGACCGGTTCGCCACGTACCATCGGCCGAAAATACGGTGAAGGCGTTGAATGGCGTCTCGACGGTGACGTACCGGCTGCTGTTGCCGAGTTGACCGTACAGGCAACAGAACCCAATCTCGACGCACAAGTCGTCTTTTCCGGTCTGCCGTCGGCCGAAGCACGAGAATTGGAACCACAATTCGCTACCGCCGGCTACTATGTCTGCACCAACGCATCGCCCTACCGCATGATGCGCGACGTGCCGCTGCTCATTCCCGAAGTCAATCCCGACCATTCAGCCCTGATCGACGTGCAGCGTCGCAATCGCGGCTGGGACGGATTTATCATAGCCAACGCCAATTGTTCAACGACGACGGCGATGCTGCCACTCAAAATCTGGCAGAACGCCTTTGGGTTGGAAGCCGTGCACATGGTGACGCTGCAGGCGATTTCCGGTGCAGGGTATCCAGGAGTGGCGTCAATGGACATTCTCGGTAATGTCGTGCCGTATATCGGTGGTGAAGATGGCAAGCTGGAAAGTGAGCCGCTCAAGATTCTCGGCTCCTATGCAGACGGTGTGGTGCATTCGGCCGATTTCAGAGTTAGCGCTCAGGCCAACCGCGTTCCCGTTTTCGACGGCCATCTATCCAGCATTTCCGTTAAACTCAAGCAGCCCGCGACAGTTGAAGAAGGTATCGCAGCATTCAAGGCATGGCAAATTCCGGAACAGATTCGACAACTGCCCAGTTGCCCGGACCAACTGCTCGTCGTGCGGGATGAGCCGGATCGCCCGCAGCCGCGCCTCGACCGCAACTGGGGTGACGGATTGGCGTGGACAGTCGGCAAAGTAGCCAACTGCGGCGTCCTCGACCTGAAATTTATGGCGTTGACACACAACACATTGCGCGGCGCAGCCAGTGGATCGGTACTCAATGCAGAATTGTTGGTCGTGCAGGGCTACATCGAGAGGTAGCGTCATGGACAGCCAATTATGGCATTCCGTCATCCGTTCTGATAGATTTGGCTGCAATGAATCTCGTCACCATTACCGACGTATCCAAACAGTTCAGCGAGCGCGTCTTGCTCAACCGCGTTAACCTGCTGATCAACAGCGGCGACCGGGTGGGACTGATTGGGCGCAACGGCAGCGGCAAAACAACGCTGCTGCGCCTGATCGCCGGGGAAGAAGCACCGGACGACGGCACAATTACAGTTTGGGGCGGCGTGCGTATCCGTTTTCTGTCGCAAGGGTTGCATCTCGATCCGGCGCTGACCGTACTCGACACAGTTTTTGCGGCGTCATCACCGCAAATGCGGCTGCTGCGCGATTACGAGCAGGTCAGCCGACAGTTGCAGCAAACGCCGACCGATGCACATTTGCAACAGCGTCTGACACAGCTTTCGGCCGAAATGGATCGCACTGACGGCTGGTCGGCCGAAGCCAATGCCAAAACAATTCTCACAAAGCTGGGCATCACCGATTATGACTCACCGGTCGGTCTACTGAGCGGCGGCCAACGCAAACGCGTTGCGTTAGCACAGGCGTTGATCGATTCGGCCGATTTGCTGATCCTCGATGAACCGACCAATCACATCGACGCCGAAACGATTGACTGGCTGGAACGGTACTTACTCACCGTGCCCAACGCCCTGCTAATGGTGACCCACGATCGCTACTTCCTTGACCGCGTCACCAACCGCATTGTCGAACTCAATCGTCAGGAATTAATCGCCTATCCCGGCAACTACTCCGATTATCTAGCTCTGCGCGAGCAACGCGAACAAAAACTGGCTGCGCAGGAAGAAAAACGCCAGATTTTGCTCAGACGAGAACTGGCCTGGTTGCAACGCGGGGCGCAAGCACGCTCGACTAAACAAAAAGCACGCAAACAACGCGTCGCTGAGCTGCAGCAAATCGCATATGATCGCGACGACCGGCGCGTTGCAATGGCATTGGCCGGACGGCGACTCGGCAAAAAAGTCCTCATCGCCCGCAACTTGAGTAAAACATACGGGGAACACACGCTGTTTGCCGGCCTCAATTTACAACTGGAGCAAGGCGACCGCATCGGTATCGTCGGCCCAAACGGTGTCGGCAAGACGACGCTGCTCGACATTCTGGCGGAGAAAACAAAGCCTGATACGGGTGATGTCATCTGGGGATCGACGGTACATCTGGGCTATTTTGACCAGCACATGGCTGTGCTCAAGGCGAACGAGCAAATGCGCGTCTTCGATTTCATCGCCCGTGATGCAGCGCTAATTCGCACGGATGAAGGGGAACGGGTGGACGCGGCGCGGATGTTGGAATGGTTTTTGTTTACGCGACCGGAGCAGCGCGCGCGGATTGTGAGTCTGAGCGGCGGTGAGCGCCGGCGGCTCTACATGCTCTATGTGTTGATGCATCGGCCGAATGTCGTTTTCCTCGACGAGCCAACCAATGATCTCGATATTGAAACCCTGCAGGTGCTGGAAGAATTTCTCGACAATTTCAGCGGTGCGTTGGTAGTCGTCACCCATGACCGCTATTTTCTGGATCGCAATGTCGATTTCATCATGTCATTTGAAGACGGACACGTCGGCACGCGTTATCCTGCGCCGTTCAGCGCATTCCAGCAGGCGCGACAGGCAGAACGCGCTCGCCTCGAGACGCCGGAGCCGACTACTAAACCGACCGGCAAACCAGTGATGCAGCAGACTGCTCAGCCTTCCGACAAACTCTCCTGGAAAGAAAAGCGCGAACTGGAAGCGCTGGAAACACAGATGGCTGAACTGGAATCGCGCAAGGCGGAATTGACGAAGGCGATGAATAATGCGGGCGGTGATTATGTGCTTTTGGGCGAATTATCGGCCGAATTTGATCTGATTTCGGCCGAACTCGACACAGCCCTCGAACGCTGGCTCGCCCTCTCTGAACGGGTTGAGTGAAACCTCAAAAACCGAGTTTTCGCCAGAAACCCGATTTCTTGTGATTCGTAGTTGAAACCATACGTCCGACCGATTACAATGGATGAAAAGCCAGTTGGGAGTGTCGTATGGATCAGCCAATTTACGTCGACAAAGCGCTCTTTCTCGGACGTGTGCAGCAGCAGAACGCATTCCGCGCCGCCATGCGCGAAGTGCTCGATCCGTACAATGACAACGACAATCCCTATGTCATCCTGCTCTACGGGGATGGCGGCATGGGCAAGACCACACTCAGCAAGCGCTTGCGCGACATTGTGCGCTGGGAAGCGCCATTTGAGGGTGAGTTTGAACTGCTCTGGATCGATTGGGAAGAAGAACGCCGACTCAATCCGCATTTGCAAGGCGGTCGCGAAAATATCACGCCTGAAACCGTATTTGACACGATCCATACCGCTGCCATACGCCAGAAATGGGGCAGGCATTTCAAAGCGTATCAACGTATCGTCGATCAGCGGGCTGAAGCCGAGCATGCCGCTGCTCAGGCACTGGCGGGAGATTGGGCTGGAGAAACATCTGCGCTGCGTTCACTCAGCGCTGACGCCGTAGGCAAATTGGTGCGCAATTTTTCACAAGTCCCAATCGGTGACACGGGCGAGAAATGGGTGGCTGCCGCCGCCGATGTCGGCCTCAAACTGACGACTGAGCAAGCCCGGAAGCTGTCTGAAGTGCTACAAACACGCCTCAAGAGCCGTCTCAAACCGGAACAGTTCAACATTTATTTGCAGCCGCAAGCACAATTGGCTTCCGCTTTGGCAGATGGGTTGGGAAAGATTGCGCAACGCAGACGTTTATTGCTGGTTTTGGACACGTACGAAATCGTCGATTATGCCGATCACTGGCTGCGCAAGGTCATCGCGGACGCAGGGTCGCGCATCGTCTGGCTGATCAGCGGTCGCGACAACCTAGCCAAGAGTCGCAGTTATGGTACAGACTACTTCCTGGGATATGAAGCCCAATTTGCACCGCGCTTGCTGGCATATGATTTGCCCGAATTGGCTCTGGCTGATTTGCAAGCGTATTTTGCAGCTATGGTGCCTGATCGTCCTCTGAGCGATGAGGAGGCACAGATGGTCAACCAGGCCACACGCGGTATTCCACTGGCATTGCGGGTAGCCGCCGAAATGTGGGCGAAGGGTACGGACGCAGCCGACATTGTTGGCGATACGAGCCGTCGCCTGCCCGCTCGTGACATTGTCGGTGAGATGACGGGACGCTATCTCCTGCATGTCGTCAAAGAAGATGATCGGCAGGCACTCTATGCCCTGGCGCTGGCGCAAGGCAACCAGCGTATTTTAAGGGCAATGTTGACGCCAGACGACGCGCCAGCGTTTGATTGGCTGGCACGGGTCGAGATGTTGCAGCGAGCGTACGCTTCGGTTCATCTGGAGGAAATGCGACTGCACGACGAACCGGCTCTCTATCTCCGTGCGCTTTTGCGGCGAGCAGAACAACGGGAGCGCCCGCAGGTAAGACAACTGTATCAACGAGCTGTAGCAGCATTGCGTCAGCAGATCGCCGAACTGGAAGAGGAAATACCGCTGATCGAGGAGCGCTGTGAAGACGAGGAATGGAGTCAGGTGGCGATTGATCTGGCCGGCTACCTGTTTGGTCTCGATGAACGGGAGGGATGGCAATGGTTGTTGCCGCGTTTTGTGGAAAGTCTGGCCTATAGTCGTGATTTGCGTGCAGGCTTGCTCAACAAGGCGCGTGACTGGCAGGACACATTTAGTCGTCGTGGTCAGCTTCGCCTGAAAAAATTAGAAAGTGGACGGTCTGGATCGTTTCAATTATTTGATTCTACCCCAAACGAAGAGATGCTGGAGGAATTGCGCAAGCAGCGCCACTGGCTGGTCGGCGCAGGGGAAGCGGAGCGCAACGCCATTCTTGCCTGGCAGCGAGGTCAATGGCTCTTCAAGCAAGAACGCTATGAAGAAGCATTGCAAGCGTATCTACAATGTGAAACCGGATTGCCCGAAGATGGCGAAGCTTTGCAGAAGAAATTGGGGGAATCATTGTACACGCTCGCTGGCGAGTTTCTTTGGCCTGCCGGGACAAGTAATGCTGCCTACTCGTCTGAGGCAATGCGCATAATGCCCAAAGTGGTTACATGGTTACCAGAAAAGTCGAGTGCATGGTATCGATTAGGGGTCGCAATGTATCTTGGGGGTGAACATAATGCTGCCATCGCCGCTTACCAAACAGCCATCGAGCGCGACCCCGACTACGCTTATCCGTGGCACGGTCTGGGCAATGTGTACCGCGCCCTCGGCCGCACGGACGACGCCATCGCCGCCTACCAAACAGCCATCGAGCGCGACCCCGACTTCGCTTCTCCGTGGAACGGTCTGGGCATTGTGTACAGCGCCCTCGGCCGCACGGACGACGCCATCGCCGCCTACCAAACAGCCATCGAGCGCGACCCCGACTTCGCTCATCCGTGGAACAGCCTGGGTAATGTGTACAGCGCCCTCGGCCGCACGGACGACGCCATCGCCGCCTACCAAACAGCACTCGACCTCGATCCTGACTACGCTTACTTACACAATAATTTAGCTGATGCATTTGTCGAGAAAGGGGAAAATAAAAAAGCGATGCAGCATTACGAGGAGCGTATTCGGCTTGAACCGCAAACTGCGCTCAATGCATTGGTAATGCTGGGTATTCTTTCACGGCACGACGGCGACACAATACAAAGCCGCACTTATTGCGAACAGGCATTGGAAATCTGGGACACTGTGCAACAGAAGGGTATCCAATCACGATCTGGTTTATTTGAGAACAGGGCGCTGGCATTATTGCTCTTGGAACGCAAAGACGAAGCAATGGCTGCTCTGGTTGACGCTCTCGACAGTCGTGGGCCGGCTGATGTGCTCACCACCACCGACTATGAGTTACTGCAATCGGCACCACAGCCTCCGGATGGCATTGACGACATGCTCGCAATGGCCAGAAAGGCAATTGGTCAATAGCACGAATTCGATACCGCCCCCGAACGCTGACTTACCCTCTCCGAATGCGCTGAATAGCCAGTCAATCGCGGATCATAACTGGATGATTGCCGTGCCGGCTGTGGCTGTGGTGACAAACATGTCAGGTTGCAGGCCGGTAGCGGCTTCGTATTGTTGGGCAACGGTTGTGGAGATGGTTTCGGCCGAATCGCGCCGCACCAACGCCACTGCGCATCCCCCAAACCCGCCCCCTGTCATCCGTGCTCCATAACAGCCCGGCGTCGCCTGCGCCAACATCGCCATCACATCCAGTGCGTCATTCGTCACCTCAAAATCATCACGCAAACTGGCGTGACTGGCATTCATCAGCCTTCCCAGCGTCACCGGATCATCCATACGCATCGCCGCTATCGCATCCAAAACCCGCTGATTCTCGGTCACGACATGCCGCGCACGCCGCAATGTTACATCATCGAGTTCCAACTTGGCATGCTGAACCTGCGCCACGGTGACATCGCGCAAATGGCTGACACCGAAAAAAGCTGCGGCACGTTCACAGCTCATACGCCGCTCGTTGTAACCGGATTCAGTATGGCTGTGACGCGTTTTGGTATCCATGATCACGACCAGCGTGTCAGACGGCAGAGGCGTAGCTCGCATGGAAAGATCGCGGCAATCGATCAGCAAGGCATACCCTTCGCGACCGTTGGCAGAAATCATCTGATCCATAATGCCCGTGTTCGCACCAACCCATTCATTTTCGTTTTTCTGACCCAATTGGGCCATTTCTACGCCATCGAACGGAAATCCGGACACCGCAGCAAACGCACAGCCAACGCCCATTTCCAGCGCAGCAGAAGACGACAAACCCGATCCAATTGGCACATCACTGCTCATCACCCCTTCCCAGCCACGCAGATCATAGCCTGCCCGTTGCAGCATGAACGCCATGCCTTTGACATATTCAGACCAACCTGCGTTGGTATGATGAATGGCATTGAGCGCAAAGTCAGTCGGTTCCACTTGTTCCAGCGAACGCAAAAAGACACGGTCAGCGGCACGTGGGCGAACTGCCAGCCACACGGCGCGGTCAATTGCCATAGGCAGCACGAAACCATCGTTATAGTCGGTATGCTCACCTATCAGATTGACGCGACCGGGTGCACGTATTACGAAAGTGGGTTCTGTATCGAATTGATCGACAAAAGCTTGAATAATAGTGTCTTGAATGCTCATGTTTTTGGAGGGGTTGCAAATGGTTTTTGAGTTACTGGCAGTTTCGCGGCTTTGGGGGTGCTATAGGCGTTCCGTGTAATGCACTTCAGACAGATCGCGCAATCGTTGGGCTGCCTGTTCGGCCGATAAATCCCGCTGTGCCTCGCCCAACATCTCAAAGCCAACCATAAATTTCCTGACGGTTGCCGACCGCAGCAGCGGCGGATAAAAGTGAGCGTGCAATTGCCAATGTGAATTCTCGCCGTCGTCAAACGGTGCACCGTGCCAACCCATCGAATACGGGAACGACGTTTCAAACAAATTATCGTAACGCGTCAACATTCGCTTGAGAATGTCAGCGAGATCGTCGCGCTCAGAATCGGCTAAATCATTCACGCGCAATACGTGGCTGCGCGGCAGGAGCAATAATTCAAATGGCCATATCGCCCAAAACGGCACAACGGCGACCCACGACGCATTTTCAACGATGATCCGTTCACGTGCCGCCACTTCGACTGCAAGATAGTCGAGGAGCAACGGGCGCCCGTTTTGTTTCAGGTAGTCGCGCTGCCGATTATCTTCTTTGAACGCCTCATTCGGTAGGGCGTCGAGCGCCCAAATTTGGCCGTGCGGATGGGGCATTGAGCAACCCATTGTCGCGCCTTTATTTTCAAACAACTGCACCCAGCGAAATGTTTTGCCCAATTCGGCCGATTCCTGTGCCCAGGCATCGACGACATGGCGAATTTCATGCGTCGTCATTTGCGGCAGAGACAAATCATGGCGTGGCGAAAAACAAAGCACACGACACGTGCCCCGAACCGGTTCGATTTGCAGTAAGCTGGACACCGCTTGATCGACAGGTGGTGTGTCAGGCAGCAGGGCCGGAAAATCATTGGTAAAGACATGGGTGAAGGCGTACTGCGGATTGATTTCACCACTGGTGCGCTGATTGCCGGCGCACAAATAACACAGCGGATCGTAGCGTGGTCTGGTCTCGTCAACCGCTTTCTCGCGCTGACCCTGCCACGGACGTTTGGCGCGATGCGGCGACACGAGAACATGTTCGCCAGTCAAGGGATTAAACCGTCGGTGTGGGTGTTCTGTGCCATCGAACTGCATCATGTCGTTTCCATGTTGTTTGTAGTGCGCATGCTCAAATGATTGGCTGCTTGCCGTTTCAATTCAAATAGTACATGCCGAATTGTACCTGACAGGACGAATATCACGCGAAACTGATCGACTGCAAGACAACGGAAACATCAAATCACACCTATTCGATGCGTAAACCTCAGTCAATTGTCTGGTGCGCCAGGACGGTTGACCCACGCCAAACAGTTGCCAATCCGCTATAATCGCCCCATGCAAACGGTAACTTCGCGGGCTGACGCGTTGCGTTTCGGCCGATATTGGCGCGACGGCGGAGCAATCCTGCTCATTGCCTTGATCACTGCACTTTTTTTTCGCCCGGTATTGTTTGGCGGTGCATGGCTGCCACACGGCGGCGGCGATAATGTCTCATTCCTCTACCCAATGTATCGCTTTATCGCTGCCGGCATCAGCAATGGCGAAATCCCTCTGTGGAATCCACACCAATACGCCGGTTTTCCGCTGATTGCCGACAATCAGAACGGAATGTTTTATCCGATCAATTGGCTGTTGTTTGTGCTTTGGCCGACGTTTAGCTATGCGGCATTGGAAGGATTGGTTGTCGGGCACATCTTTCTAGCCGGCGTGGGCATGTATGCGTGCGCACGTGGCTGGCGCGATCGGGATCGAATTCGGCCGATACCCGCCCTGATCGCCGCTGTCGCCTTCATGCTCTCCGACCTGTTCGTCACCCATGTTGGCAACTATAACCTGATCGCCGTCATCGCCTGGTTGCCCCTGATCTTTCTGTCATTCCATCGCGCCGTCACGCCATCCTTCCACCACCGCGTTGCCGCATCCCTGGCGTGGTCACTGGCTTGCGGCGTCCTCATCGGCATCAGCACCCTTGCCGGGCACGGTCAGATGACGTTTTTTATCGCCTTTTTCCTCGGTATCTATGCCGTATATTGCATTCTGATCGGCCGGACATGGCATCCGCTGGCTTGGTTGGCCGTCGCCGGATTGATTGGCGTCGGATTGGCTGCCGTCAATGTGCTGCCCGCTGTCGTTTTGCGTAGCGAGACAGTGCGCGGCACATTCAGCTATGCCCAATCAGTCAACTATTCGCTGCCGTGGCTGGGATTGACCGGCATTGCCGCACCGAATTTTTTCGGCCGAGGTGCACTCAGTTTCTGGGGTGATTGGTCGCGCGTCGAAGTCGGTTATCTCGGCGTGATGCCATGGCTACTAGCGCTGATCGCTGTGCTGCGCTACCGCACACGACACAATCTGTTTTTTGTCGTCGCCGCTCTCTTTTTTCTGCTGCTGGCGTTGGGCAGTAACACGGCGACACACCGGCTGATTTTTGAGCCGTTGGCACTGCCGTTTCAGGTTCCGGCACGGTTTATCGTGTTGGTCAATTTCTGTGTGGCGCTGCTAGCGGCAATTGCGGCAAATGGGTTGACCACAGCGGTCATGCAGAGAAGCAGACGATGGGATTGGGTGCTTGTGGGTGGGATGCTAGTTGGGATGGTACTGGGTCTGGTATGGTTGATGGGACAGGTTGATGGCCCGGCAAAGCAAATGCAGCAGGCAGTGGTAGGTTTTGCGGTGGCGGCGACGCTGGGTTGGGGGCTTGTCTGGCTGCGGCTGATCGGCTGGTTGCCGGCGCTATTGTTTGGTTGGTTGGCGTTGGGTCTGGTTTCGGCCGAATTGATCGCCAACGGCCAATCGGTCGAAATCGATCGCAACGATCCTACAACCGGCTACCAAAACGAGAGTGCAACCACATTTTTGCAGGCCAACGCCGGACTAAACCGCATCGACGCGGCGACCGGTGCTTGGCAGCCGAGCGCGGCACAATTGCACGGCCTCTACGCCATCGGCGGCGTTTTCAATCCGCTGGCACTTTCCGACTACGACGTCTACATGCAGTCGCTCGGTTATCGCGGATCGCCGCCGTACAATCTACTCGGCGTCAAATACATCGTTGCCGACAAAACAGAGCCGCCCGGTGATACAGCTTTTCTCGTGCCCGTCTTTGCCGATGATCCCAATGTAGACATTTACCTCAACACCCGCGCCCTGCCACGCGTGATGATGGTGTATCGCGCCACAGTGCTGGCCGACGATCAGGCGGTGTTTGATGCCATTCACGCGCCGGATTTCGCACCGGACCAGGTCATTTACTTGACAGACGGCGCTGCGCTGGAGCAGGAACCGGCGGCGCACCGGATTGAGGTTGTCGGGTACTGGCTCAATGAGGTCAGAATTGATGTGCAGACAGATGCGCCGGGTTATCTCTTGCTCAGCGACATGTACTATCCGCATTGGCAGGCGACGGTGAACGGGGAATCGGCCGAAATCCTGAAAGCCAACACCGCTTTCCGGGCTATTTACCTCGAAGCAGGCCAACACACCGTCGCCATGCAGTTCCGTCCACCTGTCTGGAAAATTGCGATACTCGTTTCGCTACTAACCTGTGTAGTAATTTTGCTTCTACTCCTCTTGTTCTCCCAAACTAAAAGTCGTGAGTGAATGCAAACATCCTACGATTCAGGTAATGTACAATCCAGAACAATCAAAGCGATGTTGAAGTGCTGACGACTCAAATCTTCTGCTTGGGAAGACAAGACTCCAACAAGATCACGTGAATTGTGACGTTGGCTTGCTTCCCAGCGGCTGAGATCATCTTCATTATCCCATTGTGAGCAAAAGAATTTCCCTACCAAGTACACTCCATGATGCATTCCTTTTGGAGCAAGATAACGATCCGCCAATTGCTCTCTCATTGCCTTGTAAACATCAGTATGCCAATCACCTTTGACTTCGATGATTACAGCTATGGACGCGCTAGAATCCCGCTCCAAACCTTCAGGGAATGTCTCTATCAATATATCAGTAAAGTTTCCTCGCTCGACCTGAACCTCACGATCAACTAACACCTTTTTTTGCTTCAATTCTCTTGTCAGAAATCGTTCGATGTAGTCAGACAGTCGGTTTTCATCTTTTGGCGTTCTTAAGGTAGTGCGCCTATTGCACCCATTGTTGTCAATCGTTTTCCGAGACTCGTTCCATAGATCAATCGAACTGGAAGTTGCCCTTTCCTTTCCCTGTAACTCAGACTGCAATTGCTCTAGCTTATCCACTATCACACCGAGAAGCTGTGACTCAGTCCGGATCCAGCGTATCTGATTACTCTGCAACAACGCTTTTAGTTGAGAAGGATCTATTGGTTGCCAAGTCTTATTCAACATTGTTTCTCGGGCATCATTCATATATTCATCGAGATTAATGGCCAGAACTTCACTAATGCGCTGAATCTGAATGATCGCCTCATCTGTTCCGCGATTAGCCAAATGTCGTAATAAACTGTCACGAAATCTGGCAACTGCTAGTTCCGGTGTAACCCTGGTCATGCGACCCGGACGTGATTCGTCTGGTGGATCATCTTCAGGAGGGTGCTCGTTTCTTACCCAAAGATAGAGATTCGCCAACTTCAATTCTTCGATTCGTGTCCAAACAGTATCTCTCCACAAATTGTGTATGTTAATGAGCGACTTGCCGACCTCAGGGAACTGGAGCATGAGATCAACGGCAAGTTCTACGTCTTCAATCTCTTCGCTTTGTAAAAGGGCAAAACCGACACTCCTCAAAAAATCCTGATTAGTAACAACCGCATGTTCAATAATAACAAACCATTTTCGAATCTTTTCTCGTGTTCGTATTGGGGCACATTGTAACAATACATCCAAATACCTCGCAACCTGTTCTTGAGGGAACAAGCCATTCTCGACACGAACCAGCAACTCTTCAGCTAACAAATCATCGCAAAAGTTCTTAAGCGTGCTTGGCAACTCAGCAAAGGCACCTCTCTTGCATTCAATATCAGCTATCCAGAGGATCGTCTCGTGGAATTCTTCAGGAGCGATCAGTTTTAGCTGGATCAAATGCTCGATATGCCAATTCTTCCTTTCGTCGTTTGTAACATCACTTGCTCGGTAAAAATAATAGCAAAGGGCCGCAGCCCAGTCTTTAATCACGTGAACTGGGACAGTCTGTAATGTGTTGTGATGCCATAAATGGGAAAATGCTTGGCAACCAGCCACAATAGGCCAATAGATACAATTGTACTTATGCCACCAACTGTCCGAGTGGCAAGTTTGGTGATTCAGCTTGTATTCATGCAAATAGTATCCTGCGTATTCCAAGAAATATGACTGCTGCGACTCATTAAGTTGTTGCCAGACGGGCAACCTGCTTACATCGGACTCAAAAGTATCTACTAGATCGTAGTGCCAATCCTCAGCACATTTGAGTGCTCTGCTAATCATCCACCATGAATTTGCATTGAGATTCTGCTGTTGCAGCACTGTAGACACATATTTATACGGTGATGGCCGATGATCTTTTACAATCTCTTCTGAAGGCAGTATGTCTTTTTCCCATTCTTGCTGTTGCTTGTAAAGTTCGCGTTGCTTATGAGCGGACTCAGATGATAATTCTACAAACAGAACAATCCCAAGTGCTTTCCAAAGATCCTCATTTGTTTCCTTGATTTTCCATGCTATTTGAAACAGCTCTGGATCATTAACATTTAGTAATCGCTGAATTATGTTGGCGATTAGGGCTTTCGTTTCAGCTAATTCCGCTAAGTCATAGTTCGAAATCAGAAAGTCCAAATCATTTCGTGACATCAAAGGTAAATCATGAACAAAGCGATAGGCGTATTTATAAACAGTTTCAGGTTCAAGACCGATCTTCGCCAAAATACCTTCGAAGAGCAGATACCGTCTTGCAGAGTCCGCAAGCGCCATTTCCCTTGTCACTCCAGTTTGGTGGCGGTTTCCGTAGCTTGTAAAATATCGTTTCCCAGACCGCTCGATCAACACATCAGCACCTTGATCCCACATTGCTAGCACGAGGTCTGCGAAATGAGGCAACACACCAGGTTGATCAAGCAGATTCCATCCTTGCTCAAGAATGCCGTCCACCAACCGCCCCATTTCGATTAGTAAGTCGCCATTTGTCCAATTCTGCTGCTGCAACCAATGAAACGCTATGTGAATATTCTCAGATGTTAGATGCGGAAGGATTAGGGAAGTCCAATCTTTGGTCGAGTAGGTATCAATTAAAGAACCTCTCGGGATCGCTTCCAGACATTCAAATAGTTCGGTCAAGGTGAGTGCGTGTGGCCATGTCGCTCGTATGCCATCAATTTTCAACTCACCCAAATCTCTGTTCTTAGCAAGCGACAGGAAGGCAAGAGGTTTTAGCTTTGACTTTTCATCTCTTGTGCCAAGTTTCATGACACCATGAGATGCTCGGCTTCTCGTTACAACCTCCTCAGAATCATCAAGGGCGATAATCGTTAGCCGCTCAACTAATTCGGTGACCTCACACTCAATCGCGATCTGTACCGCTACTACTCTTGCAATGTAAGAACAGGTCTTGTCAGCAAGAACATGATCCAGATCAACATTCATTGTCGGGTATTTCAACCTGCGGAAATGTTTGTCCTGCAAGCGCCGGTAGATGTTGAGATTTATTTCTTGCAGAAGTGATTGCAGAATACGCTGTCGCAGTTCTGATTCAGGCGCAGTATCCCCCATAAGCAGCACTTCGGGATCGGAATCGAGAATCGAACCAAGTATTTCGTGATTCAGTGACGAGATCCAGGCGGCTACTCCGCGCAATTGTGGGACCAACTTACCTGACGGATGATAAAGCAAATCTATGATCTGCTTCGTTTCAAGACGATTGACCACATAATGTGCAGCCAAAAACTCAGCATAGGTTTGATGAGTCCATGATCGAACATCACCACCAGAAAAGAGTGGCATTTCCAAGGTTTCTCGAACGTCGGCCTCATACACTGGAAAATAGAAATCGAATATAGTTTCGGTCTCTCCCACAACAGAACGCAATTCCAGGAAGGTGTTGTCGTGAATTGGAGGCCCAGCTAGATTAACACCACTTCTGAAGCAAAATATCGTATAAGCGGCGATGCGGGCTGCAATCTCAAATCTCTGTTCTGGTTCTAGCTCTCTTCGACGATGCTGGTCATCGGGAGCCTCCCGGCAAAGCTTCAAACAACCAGACTTGTAGAGAGAATACTTCGATGTCGGCAGTTGTCTGGCACCTTCGCGTTGAAACTCGTTAAGCAAGAAATCCAGCGTAATCGGACGCGCAACAAAGGAATCGACATCGGCGTTGCTAACCTCTCGCCAGAATACATCAGAATTGATGTCATTCGCTTGCAATGCTAGTTCGATATCCTGTCTACGAAGAGGAGCTAGCTCGTAAGCTTGCACATTGTCCTTGCCCCATATCGCTTGGAGATGTGTTTCCATCTCAATAGGCCAATCGACTATCCGGCAAGCGATCCACAATCGAATATCTGAAAGCTTGTCAGAATATCGTTCAATTATGCGATGTAACTGCCTGCCCAACGTATCGGATGAGATCGGAGATTCATCCAAGCTATCAAAGAACAAATGAAGCGTGAAATTCCCTCTTACCCACTCATCAAACACCGGATTATCTATGAATAGCGAATCAATGATATCTTTGACGCCTGAATAATCACGTAAGTTCAACCATTCGCATTTACCATACTCGGTATCTTGTGTGAGTTTGTCGTAAACTTGAGACAGTATGAAGCTCTTTCCCATACCTGGTTCACCCAACAGTATCAGACATGGTATGTCCAGCAATTCTTCGAGTAATTTAGCGTCGTTATCTCCAGCATAGGTAGAGTCAACGAAATCGCTTACTCTGTACAAGAATCCAAGTGAGTCTTGTCTGTTCGATTGGGAGCCTCTTTTCTGCCAGAAACGTTGCCATTTGTAGATTTGCTTTGTCATGGTACGATTTTATCAGAATATAGAACATGAACACATGTTCGCTGCCGATCTTTCTGAATAAACCGATCGAAATGCTAAACACTAAAAACTCAACACCACAACCAACAAAACTCCTGTCTGTCGGCGGTTCCGATAGCGGCGGGGCGGCCGGTATTCAAGCCGACTTGAAAACGTGGACGGTGCTTGGCGTCTACGGCATGTCGGCGCTGACTGCCGTGACAGCACAAAACAGCCTGACTGTTGCCGGTGTCCAGTTTGCAGCGCCGGATTTCCTGGCATTGCAAATCCGCACGGTGCTCGACGATTACGGTGCAGACGGCATCAAAACGGGGTTTATTGGCCGAATCGACCTCATCCATGCCATCGCCCAGGCGCTACAGCACGTCACCTGTCCCATCATCGTCGATCCCATTCTGGTGAACCATCGCGGTGAAGCCATGTTTTCGGCCGAAATTGCCATTGCTTATCGCACGCATTTGTTTCCGCTCGCTCACCTGATCACCCCCAACCGGCATGAAGCTGCTCTATTGACCGGAAAACCGCTGCAGACAGTCGAGGACGCAGAACGCGCAGTACGTCAACTATCGCTCGCGGCCGCCACCGCCGTGTTGCTCACCGGCGTACCGGAAGCAGGCAACATACTTGATCTGTTGGCAGTGAGCGGTGAGGTAGTGCGCTTTTCGGCCGAAACAATTCCCACACGCAACACCCACGGGAGCGGCGACACCCTTTCGGCCGCCATCGCTACCTACCTGGCACAAGGCGATGACCTGACAACGGCCATTAACCGCGCCCGCGCTTTCACACAGGCTGCCATCCGGGCTGCTGCCGATTGGCAGCTCGGTGCCGGCCATGGCCCCCTATGGCACAGTGTAGCCCCATAAGAAATCATAAACCGAGTTTCCGGCAGAAATTCAGTCTTTCGGCAACGTTAGATGTTGGTTTTCGCGTGTGCTGCTCCTTGCCCATAAGCGCAAACTTTGTTACCCTTCTTTCAAAACGTTTTGAATGTTTAAGAGGTACGAATGGATCAGACGCTGGTGAATGTAAACGAGAGTACGGTTGCCGGGCTGGGGCGGCTGGCGCGATTTTTTGGCTTTAACGATGTCATGGGTCGCCTGTACGGGACATTGTTAATGAGCCCCGAACCACTCTCTCTGGACGAATTGGCAAGCCAACTCAAAATCAGCAAAGGGTCCGTGAGCATGAATATGCGGGCGCTGGAGCGCTGGGGCATGGCCAAAGAATATTGGATGCGCGGTGAGCGTAAGAAATATTACGAGGCGGAACCGGACATCTGGCAGGTGATCCGCAACGTCCTGGGCGGACGTGAACGGCGTGAAGTTCAAATCGCACTGAGTGTACTGGGGGAAAGTGTTGAGCAACTCCAATCGGCCGAAACGACACTTTCGGCCGAAGAGCGCGAACTGGCACAATTCTATCTGCAACGCATCGACGACTTGCAAGCCTTCTTCAACGTAGCCCAAATCGCGCTCGAAACCGTTGTCGGCTCGGATGCCACCCTCGACTTCGACGCCGTCACAACCATCGAAATCAGATAATTGCCGGGTGACAGTCACTTATAGGACAGTTGACGGCAACTATCAACTCTGGAAAAGTGACTGTCACCTACATTGAAATTTGTAAATGCTAATCGCCGTCGGCTCCACCAATCCGGCTAAACTCAGCGCTGTACGTCAGACTATCGTGCGCGTATGGCCCGACGCCGACATTCAAGGCATAGCCGTACCCAGCAGCGTAGCAGCTATGCCCATGAGCGACGCCGCGTGCATTGCCGGCGCACGCAATCGCGCCCAGGCTGCACGCCTGGCACTCAATGCCGAACTGGGCATCGGACTCGAAGGTGGTGTAAATCCCGAACCGGATGGCTTGATGCTGCTCGGCTGGGTCGTCATCACACACGCTGATGGGCGTGAAGGACTGGCCTCCACGCCGCGCCTGCCACTGCCACCTTTGATCGCCAATCGCATCCTGGCCGGAGAAGAACTCGGCCCGGTGATGGATGACATCCTCGGCGAAACCAAATCCAATCATCGCGGCGGCGCCATCGGTGCGCTTACAGGCGGACTGGTGCCGCGCGACGCCGCATTCGCCATTGCCGTTGCCTACGCCCTCGCTCCGTTTACGGCATCAACATACTTTCCGCCACATCGTCAATAGCTTCCTGATCGAAGAGACCGGTCTCAAATGTCGGCGTTTCGAAATGGGTTTTGGTCACATCATAACCCGCCCTAATCAACGCTTCCCGTCGTTCATCCGTCATGTCAAACTCGGTTGTCCCGTACCCTTTGGCAGGCAGTCGGACCACTTTACTTTTGTAGTCGCGCATGACAAATTTATCATGTGCCTGGCTCATTGTATTAGCCAAACCGGCAATACGACGCACAGATGCTACCTGGCCCAGATCAATGCCGGATTTATCGTCAACGACACCAGGTTTATCGGGCGCATCGGGCACCTCTTTCTTCTCGTCGATGAGAAAACCCAACACGTCTTCGCTTGGTTCACCCATCAAGGCCACGACATGCGGCGAGGTTGAGAGGAACAGTTCGATGGGAAAGTTGGAAACGAGGCCACCGTCGACGATAGCGTGTCCAGCGATGTCGTCGCCGCGGTATGTACCCCAGCTCGCCTGCCAGATCACTTCTTGCCAGAGCAGTGGCACGCTCATTGACATGCGCACTGCCATGACGACGGGTAAATCGGGCGCGGTGTTGTGGTTGAGAACCAACATCTGACCTTCGGTGATGTCGGCTGCGATGACGGTCAAGTGACGTCCAGTGGCTTCGTGGAACTGCGCCAATGACTTGTCGCTGAGATTGCGTCCGTCAGCGTCGAGTTTTTCTATCAGCCATTCGACAAATGCATCGGCCGAATACAGTCCACCGGCCTCTTCAAACGAGAAAATGTGGCGATAGATGCGCGATTTGAGCAAGCCACGAATAATTGCTTTGTCCGCTTCACCTTCCCATGATTCGGGAATGAGCGGCAAATCAATACTGGTCAACACTTTCTTGATCAAACTGGCATTGAGCACATCGTCCGAGAATGATTCGGGGACGCCCATGAATGTGGCAAACCGGGGCGTGCCGTCTTCCAGTTTTTCGCTCAATGACGGCAGAATGTCGTCAACCATGTAACCGGCAGCGAGCAAAACGGCGGTAATCGAACCGGCCGATGTGCCCATGAGTCGGCCTTGTTCGTATTCTGCTTCTTCAAACGCCTGCAATGCGCCGGCAAATACCATGCCCTTAGCGCCTCCGCCTTCAAATACGAGATCATATGTTGTCATCGTTTCCTCCCGGAATGTGTGAATTCTGTTGTGTTAGCCTGCATTATAGACGGTTTAGTCGTCTCCGGTAAAGTGACGGATTGAATCGCTATGAGGTTTCCTGTTTTCGGCCGAATGATGTGTCATCTTCAACGCATAGACGAAAATTGAAAACGCTCTACGCCATGCCTGGTCGTTGGCTGCCTGTCTGCTTCCTGCTACACTTTGCAATGACAGATAGTGCAAAGAGGATGTTCACATATGAGTGCAGCACAACCACATAAGTCTCCCAGGGCGGTTGTGCCTGAAAGCTTCCCCATTGACGACGCGTTCGATGTAGACTTTGTCGACGCGCTCGCACAGCAAGAAACGTACAACAAGCATCATTATCGGCCGAACAGCTACCTGCACAAATGGTGGGCGCGACGCTGCGGCACGACATTTCGCGCCATTTTGAAGCACCTCGTCACCGACGGTGAGCAATGTGCCTTTTACGCGTCCGGCGGCCTGGAGGGCAAAATCATCCTCGATCCGATGATGGGCGGCGGCACGACCGTGCATGAAGCCGTGCGACTCAACGCCAACGTCATCGGTGCAGATATCGATCCCATCCCGATTTTGCAGGCGCGTGCGGCATTGACCGAGATCGACATCGGCCGATTGGAGCATGCATTCCACACATTGCTCGACAAACTGCAAAGCGCAATGGGGCACCACTACGCGACCCACTGCCCCGACTGTGGAGACACACACGCAGTACAATTCACACTCTACAGCCTGTGTGCCGCATGTGACTGCCGCAACGTACGCCTCGTCGATTCATTTGTGCTGCGCCACAATAGCGACGATTCCATTGTCCATATCGACCCAGAGAATGGCGCTGTGATGCACGACGGACAGATCATTGCCGCCGGCGACCAACTCAATCCGCTGCCGTTTGTCGCCAAGAAAGACAAACGGTGTCCACGCTGCCATGTCGTCTATCGCGCTGACAGCTCACAACCCTTTTTCCGCCGCTACGAGCCATTCGCCGTCGTCACCCACTGCCCACACACGGGGCTGCGCTATTTGCCCGCACGTCACAGCGACCGGGAGCGCAGCGCCGTTCTCGACGAAATGCGGGATACATTGGGCTTTGATTCGGCCGAATTTCCGCTCGCGCCCGGCCCCAAATCAGACAATTTACGTCAACACGGTGCCGCCAGCTACCTCGACGTCTTTAGCAGCCGCCAATTGCTGTTTCTGCGCCATGCCTGCGACATCATCAGCACATTTGAACCTGCGGTACGGCTCAATTTTGCCCTCTTGCTCTCCACGTCACTGGAATTCAACTCGCTGTTGTGCGGCTACAAAGGCGCGTTGAAGAGTAGACCGGGCGCCGTTCGTCACACGTTCACCCGACACGCCTACACGATTCCGGCGACGGCGCTGGAAGTCAATCCGCTGTACGAGCGGCGCACATCCGGCACGCTGCGCACTCTTTTTCGGCCGATTGGCACAGGGCAAACGCTGGGCAGCCCAACCGGTCGAACGCCGCATCGACGGCGATTTGGGGCCACCGTACCCATCCAGATCGATCGGCCGCGAAGTAACCAGCTACAATCACTTGTGCGAGGGCAAACAGCGTTTCATGCTGCTTCAGGGCAGTTCGGCCGAATTGCCCTTGCCTGATGCAACCGTCGATTTTGTTGTCACCGATCCGCCCTACTTCGACAGCGTGCAATACGGCGATTTGGCCGCCTATTTTCGTGTTTGGCTATGTCAGATGCTGCCCGACGACGCAACCTGGCATTACGATTTGAACGCCGCCGCCGTCGATCAACACGCAAACGGCAACGGTCAGTATGACGCCGTTCTCGGTGCAATTTTCGGTGAATGTCGGCGTGTGCTGCGTCCGGATGGCCGCTTGATCTTCACATTTCACCATTGGAAACCACAGGCGTGGGCGGCACTTACCGTGGCGCTGATGCAATCTGGTTTCTCGCTTGTCAATCGCTACGTGGTGCATGCGGAAAACCTCACGTCAATTCACATCGCTAATCAGAATGCACTGCTGCATGATGTCATTCTCGTGCTGGCATCGGCCGAAAACCAGCGTCGCATCTGGGCCACGCCCGACACTATCGACAAAAGCGACAGCCGCGCATTTTGTGAGAGTTGCGGCACGGCATTGGGAGCTTTGCTACAATCGGAGTTGTCGCCTCTTGAAGTGGCACATCGCTGGAAAACGCTGCTGGAATAACCATGTCTGTTGAATTTGAACGTGTGATTGATCAGGTGCGAGCCTTGGGCGATTCGGCCGAAAAACGGCGCGACGCCTCCGCACACCAACTCGACGACCTGCTCGACAAGCTCAATCGCTACGCCACAGCATGGTCACATATCGATTTGAGCCTGGAAAAAGCGGTCAGTATCGTCGATCAACAAAAATATCGCGCCGCCCGCCCCTTGACGCAAACCGAACCGCTCAACGCAGGCATCGCGCCCGCACCGCCGCCACCCCAGGCAACCTTCATCAGCGTCGACGGCTCACAAACGATGCCCTCACGCCATCAGTCTTACCCCTACTTCCTCATCAACATCGGCGGCATCATTTACGAACGCGGAACCGATCAGGCACCCGAGATTTTCAGTGACCCGCAACTCTATTTTCACGGGGATGATGAGGAGACGGACGACAAAGATTTTACCGCCGTCGCCGTCACCGTACTCCGCGACATGGGCGAAATCGAGCTATTGGCGCGCACGGTCTGGGAAAATCGCACGGCAACCACGCCGTTGCTCGCCATCCTCGATCAACGCCTGCAATATTGGCCGATTGGCGTCCAGGATTCTGTTGCCCAGCAAGACGCAGTCAAGCGCTGGGTAGAAGCGATGGCGATAATGCAACAATGTGGCGCATGGTTGGCGGGTTACATTGAACGCCCGGAAACCGGCGCGATCATCACCTTGTTGTATACGCTCGACATGGGCACCCAAGATTTCAAACCGGAACGGTTAATAGAGCGGCCTCAGATGAGTGATGCTGCGATTTTCAGGCGTGTTTTGCAACCTGGCGAACGCAGTTGTGTCTTCGAAATCGTCAACAACTCGACCAATTACAGCAAATTTCAGGAAAAGAACCAGGAAATCTGTTTTTTTTACTATTGTCCGCCGGGTTTGGGCGACATTGCCCGCGTCGATGTACCCAAATGGGCCGCGCAACAACCGGAAGTGATCGCGCAGATTCACGCGCTGCTCGACGATCAATGCTCACAACTCGGCAGTTATCCATACATTTTGACCCGCGCTGATGAGGTCGCTGTCGTGCGTGGTGATGATCGCGATTATCTGGACCGGCTCGTGCAATCAGAATTGCAGCGGCGTGGCCTGACAGTGCAAGACACAGGCAAACAGATCGGCAAAAACCTGACGCGCAGTGGCAAAAAACGGTTCAGCATGTGATCGCGCTACCAACCACTGATCACTGACTACTGACCACTGGAGAACTAAATGCAAAATATCGAAATCGGCCGAATTCTACGCGCCGCCACACAGGGATTTGCCGTTGGGTGCCGGGCCACGCAACTCGACTTGCCGGCGTTCGGTGCCCTGGTCAAGGTCACACCGCTCAACGGCCAGGAAACGATTTACGGTCTGATCTACAACATCAACGTCGACGACGATCCGCTCGTGCAGCGCCTGGTGCTCGCCGAAAGTCCCAAGCCTGCCGTCATCGAAGACCAGCGCCAGAATCGCATTTTGCCGATAGAAATGAGCGTCATCGCCATCGGCTACGAACGCGACGGCATCATTCGGCAGGGATTTCCACCGCGTCCGCCGCTCAACCTCGACCCGGTCGTGATGGTGCTCGATCAAGACGAAATCGCGCGCTTCACCGATAAATTGAGCTATTTACGCCTGATTTTGCGCGCCGCCAACGAAAACGTGCCGGTCGATCAACTGTTGGTCGCCCATATTCGCGACGTTTACCGTCTGCGCGGGGACGACGCAGCGTGGGCGTTGCGCGTCATCGAAGAGGTGATCGAGCTATTGCGTGCCAATTACGAGACCTTGATGCCGACGCTGGAAGCGCTGAATGATGCGCTGCCGGAGTTGCCGGTTTCGGCCGAAATGATTGAATAGAGGCACGGATTTTGCTGATAGCGCAGATTAACGCGGATTTATTGAAATCTTATCCGCGAATATCCGTCTAATCTGTATCATCCGCGCAGCCATTTCTTCTCAAAGAGAACAAGATATGAATGAAACAATTGGCTATGTCGTCGGCGGCGGCCTCAAGGAAGGTCTCAACATCCGCCTCACTATCCCCGCCGACCAGGTGCAGGAAGGCAGCTTCGTCGTCTGCGACAGCGGGCCGTGGCGCTACTTTGGCCTGATCACCGATCTCCAGCTCGGCGCCACCGATCCGCGCTTTGCCGACGAGCAAGGCGACCGGCTGCAACCGGCCATCCGCGCCCAGATTCTGGGCAAGACCTTGTTCACCACATTGACGATGTTCCCTACCCTGATGGTGGAAAATCAGCCTGACATCGAAGTAGACAAGGATGGGTACTGGGAATGGCAGGAACGCGCCGACCAGGGCGAGATCAGTCCGCGCCCGGTCAAAACCGTACCCGCCCACCATTCGCCAGTACGTTTGGCCGATGCTTTTGACGTGGAACTGATTTTCAGGGGTGATTTTGTAATCGGGACGACGATTGAGGAACCGCATCATCCCGTCAAGCTCGATTTAGGCAAGCTGGTCAAGCGTTCCAGCGGCATTTTTGGGGCGACAGGAACCGGCAAGAGTTTCCTCACGCGCATGGTGCTGGCCGGGGTAATGAAGGGAGATGTCGCATCGGCCCTGGTGTTTGACATGCACAACGAATACGGCGTCGGCGACACCGATTCGGACCGGGGTGTGCGAGTGGAAGGTCTGAGAGATTTATTCGGCCGAACCCGGGTCCAACTCGCCGCACTCGGCGCAGGCGCGACCATTCGCGGCAAAACGCCCGACTTCACGCTCGAACTGCCCACGTCCGACTTCCTGGCAAGCGACATGCTGCTGCTCTCCGACGCCATCGGCCTCAACGAATCAGCCACCATCGTCCTCGACGCGCTCGAAAACAGCTTCAGCAATAACTGGTTCCGCGAATTCATGGCCCTCGTGCCCGGTAAAACAGAAGAAGTCGTTGACGAAAACGGCAAGGTCAAGAAATACCCTGCACCCGATTCCGTCGAAGCGTGGGCGCGCAGCAACAACATCCATGAAAAATCAGCCACAGCCCTGCACCGCAAACTCGTCCCGATTTTCCGCAAACCATACGTCACTAACAAAGAAATCAACCCCGTTTCGATGATGGTCGACCAATTGCAGAACGGCAAACACGTCGTACTCAGCTTCGGCGAGTTTGAAAGCGATCTCGACTATTTGCTGGTCAGCAACATCCTGACGCGCCGCATCCGCGCCCATTGGGTCGAACTGACCAACAAACACAAGAGCGACGGCGCCCCTGCACCAAAACCGTTGATGATCGCCATCGAGGAAGCACACAAACTGCTCAACCCGCAGCTTGCCAGACATACATCGTTCGGTATCATCGCCCGCGAACTGCGCAAATATTACGTCACCCTGCTCGTCATCGATCAGCGGCCATCCGGCATTGACGATGAGATCATGTCACAGCTCGGCACACGCATCACTGGCTGGCTGGGCGACGAAGACGACATCCGCGCCGTACTCAGCGGGCTGGCAGGACGCGACCAGTTGCGCGGCATGTTAGCGCGTTTGCAGGAAAAAGAAGAGGTTCTGCTGCTCGGCTGGGGCGTCAAAATGCCCATTCCGGTGCGCTCACGCCGCTACGATGACGATTTTTACGCCGACATGCGCGGCAAAGACACGCCACAAGCACGGGCAAAACACAGTACAAAGGATTTTCTTGATGACACCAATGACGCGCTCTATGGGTGATCCGAGATGTCACTGCTCACATTTGAATCGTTCCCATTGTTACGCCTTGTGAACTTTGTTACAATGCGCTTTGCAAATATAACGGGAGCTTCTTCACGGAATTAGTAACGCCATGTCAGTCGGCAATACGACCATAGCCAAACCGCACACGCTGCGCAGCTATTTGAACATCATTACGGTGCTGTTCAAACTGCGCGTCGTCTCCTTGCTGCTCATGGCGGCTGTCGGCGGCGCATTTCTCGGTGCACAGGGTTGGCCGGGCATGACTGATCTGGCTATCCTGTTGCTCACCGGTGGGGCAGCGGCAGCGGGGTCATCGGCGCTTAATCAATATTGGGAACGTGAAAAAGACAAGAAAATGGCACGAACCCGGCATCGTCCGTTGCCGACCGGCATGATTGAGCAGCGCTGGGTTCCTGTCGTCGCATTGGCGCTGATTTTTGTACCTTCTCTGGCGGTGCTGCCATACAACCCGTGGCTGACGTTCTGGCTGCTGTTTGGGGCATTTATCTATGTCGTTATCTACACGATTTGGCTCAAGCCACGCACTTTGCTCAATGTCGTGATTGGCGGCGCAGCAGGCAGTGCGGCAGTGATGAGTGGTGGGGCCGCTGTCTTCAACTGGCAGGAACCAGCCGTCATTGTGTTGGCGCTTGTTTTGTTTGTCTGGTCGCCGTGTCACTTCTGGAGCCTGGCATTGCTCTATCGCGATGATTACACCCGTGCAGATGTGCCGATGCTGCCGACTAAGGTGACGCCGCACCAGGCCGCATGGTGGGTGCTGTCACATGCGTTGCCTACGGTAATCGGTTCGTTGCTGTTGGTATTGACACCATCGCTCGGCTGGCTCTATTTTGTGCCGACGCTGTTGGTTTCGGCCGATCTCCTTCGCCGCAATGTCAGATTGATCCGGGATCCGTCACCCGTCAATGCACGCGGCTTTTTTATCAGCTCCAATATCTTCCTCACTGTGCTACTCGGCGCTGTTTATCTCAATATCGTAGCCGTTGCAATCGTGGATGCATTGCGCTAAATCACGCGATTTACTCTGGAAAAGATGAGAATTTTCAGAGGAACATCCATTCTGATGCCAATTTCGGCCGAAAAGCTTGCCTCTCTTTTTCAGATGGCTTACCATGCTGCGCCCGCGCATACGCTTCAGTTTAGCGGGGCAACCAACAAACGTTGAAATGACGAAAAGGAAGGATTACAATGACATTTGCATACACAAATAAAAGTGGCAACACCTATTACCTCCACAGCAAAGATACGGTTCTGAAAAATGGCCGTCAACAAACCATCTATTTCTTTGCCAAAGAAGTGAAGAATGACGCGACACCGTTGGACGCAGTACCGGCAGGGCGCATCGTCGCCGAAACCAAGAACGGACTGCCGGTCTTGAAAAAAGCAGCCTAATTTTTTAATTTACACTGCACACAAAAAAGCCCCAGACTCTGCTGAGTCGGGGCTTTTTTTGTAGGTCGGGTATTTACAGTGAGCGAGCTTGTCATTGCCCGCCAACCAGTGAATTGACCTCATCGCGGCAACCGGCACACGCTTCTTTTACAACACCGTTTTTCTCCAAGACGCCATTGTATTCACTACCAGAACCGGTGATCAGCCAGCCGTTGAGGTTAAAGGGAATAGCACCATCGGCCGAAATCCAGCGCCCATTGTACGTCCGTGCCAGATGCAAATGGGTTGCACTCGAAAAACCACCTTCACAAGACGGATGGCCGAGATTATCACCCACCTGCACCCGCGTGCCGACCGGGACACGTTCAGAGGTAGCGATATGCTGGTACAAAACAGCCCACCCGGTTCCAGCGTATTCATCACCGTCCAAATCGACAACAACGGCGCCAAAGTCGCTGCGCGTCACCGTGCCGGGCGCAATTGCCGTCACCCATTTATCCGTGTCATAACAACCACGTGCCGCACCGTCATCGGGCGCAAAGTCGAGCGCTGCCCATGCGGAGCCGGATGCCCAACCGCCGTGCGGCCCACCCGAGAAAAACCACATATCGCCGTCTGTCCACGGCAGCGTGAAAGTAGGTTGCTGTAAATTTGCGGGCAGCAGTGGTTCAACAGTATAAGCAAATGGCGATCGGCCGAAAAGCGTCTCATACGTGGCATAAAAGCCATCCGGCCCAACCGCATCCAACCACGTCGCATACGTCGTACCTGACCGCACAGCGAGCCAGTTTTGCACACCTGCTGTTCCGTCGTTGATTTCCGGTGCGTAGAGAACCCGCGTACCATCCAGCAACGTCGTCGTCGTTAGTCCACCCTCTGCGCGTCCATAAAACCCACCGTTGAGCCGGTCGCCGGCCCAGATCAATTGCTCATACAGCCCGGCAATATTGGGATCGTAATAGCCCAAAGGAAACCCGTCATCATTCGGAGTCGGCTGTGTCACCCAACCTGACTGGTATTCGAGTGCTGCCAGTAACAGGCGCGGATTGACCATCAGCCGGTCAGCGGCGAGCTGTACAATGTCCGTGCCGTTGAGCGGCTGACCTTCCACCGTCTCCTGATAGCGCAACAAATAACTGTTAAACGGTTGCACAAACGCCCGTACGTCAAAATCGCGGGCAGCGGGACCGTAAACCAGCTCACTATCGGGAATGATCTTGTTATCAGGACCGACAATGATGTCGTTTTGAATGGGGATAATCAACGATTGGCCGATTTCCAGGGAATCGAGATTGGCCAAACTACTGGCAGCGGCAATCTCTTCGGCCGAAACACCATACAATTGACCAATATAGCCCAAAGTTTCCCCCGCAGCGACCGTGTGCCGCGTTTGCACCGACTGATCATCAAGAGACCATCCGACAGGTGTCGGATTAGGCGTTGGCGTACCGGCGTAACTCGATTGCGGCGCGAACTGACCGTCGCCGGTGCTCGATGAAGGTGCAACACCAGCAACAGGCATATCCGGTGGATTGTACGGCTCACGGGCAGACAACACAATCGCGCCGACCGCTACCAGCAAAGCCCCTAATACCACCACTATCAACCATTGCCGTGGAATCCGCCACAAACGCTCCATACGCACCTATTGTAACACGGTCACCCTGCCAAAACAGGAATATTTGAGAACGACAAAACGAGCGACTGGAGGCTTTAATATGCTGTGTCGTGGAGGTCTTGATGTTCTTCGCGCAAACGGAGATAACTGTCGTAACGTTCGGCCGAAATATTCCCGGAGGTCAGAGCAGCCAACACAGCACAATTCTCCTCATGGACATGTGTACAATCACTGAACTGACATTCAGCAACCAGCGGCGCAATTTCGCGAAAATAACCGTCCAACTCGCCCGGCTCCAGGTCAAACAATGCAATCCCGCGGATGCCCGGTGTGTCAGCTACGTAGCCGCCGACATCGAGTGGAATCAACTCCGTGTGGCGCGTCGTGTGCCTGCCCTTCGTCGTCGCCTCGCTCACTGCGCTCACCGCCAGGCCCAATCCTGGTTGCACCGCGTTGAGCAGACTCGATTTACCTACACCAGATGACCCGGCCAATACCGATAACTTGCCGCGCAACTGATCACGCAGCGCATCAATACCTTCACCCGTTTTGACACTGGTATAAATCACTGAATAGTCGATTTCCTCGTAGATGCGAAACGCGGCTTGCGCTTCGCCCGGTGCAGCGAGATCGATTTTGTTGACACAGACAACAGTGGGAATATCCTGCCGTTCGGTGATGACGAGCAGGCGATCCAGCTTGCGTAGACTGGGTTCAGGGTCTTTGATAGAAAAAACGAAGACGGCCTGATCGGGATTGGCGACGAGGACTTGTTCACGGTCGAGAAGGGCTTTGCGTGCGGCCGGTGCCGGTCGCGTGCGCGAGAGAACGTGATGACGTTCGGCCACAGCGATAATTTGACCGGTTTCGTCATCAATTGGCTCAATGGTGACCTGATCACCGACGGCGACAATGTCGGTGTACTTCTCATCTTCCGTTTTCTGACGCTGCTGAATTTCGTATTTTAGCCGCTTGGGAATCTGGCAGACGAAATCACCTGCGTCCGTGCGCACAGTGAAAAAGCCACTGATTGATTTGATGACGAGACCGGTAAAAGCTGTTTCATTCATAAAGTTGATGTGTCGCATTTGGGATTTTGGATGTCGGATTTCGGCAGGAATAGCGCCTTTCCGAAATCCAAAATCGCAAATCCAAAATCAGCCTATTCTTCCCATTGCATTGTAGCGCCAAGCGTCTGCATTGTCTCGACAAAGCCGGGAAAACTGTCGGCAATGCAGTTGGCTTGCAAGATGGTCGTCGGCCGATCGGCGATGAGTGCTGCGACGGCCAAAGCCATGCCGAGTCGGTGATCGTCGTGGCTATCGACTTCTGCGCCACGCAACCGAATCGGACCTTGCACCGTGTAGCCGTCGGCGTGTTCTACCATCGTTACACCCATTTTGCGCAATTCCCCGGCCAAGATACTGATGCGGTCAACTTCCTTGACGCGCAATTCAGCCGCATCACGGACAGTGGTCACGCCGGCTGCCTGGGTAGCGGCAACGGTCAGAATGGGAAACTCATCGATGGCACGCACGACAACGTCGCCGCTGATGGCAGCGCTGTGCAACTCGCTGAAACGGCAGGCCACGTCAGCCGCCGGTTCGCCGCCCGTTTCGATTTCGTTGGTGACGCTGAATTCGGCTCCCATCATGGCGAGAATATCGAGAATGCCTGTCCGCGTCGGATTTCGGCCGATTCCCGTCACGACTATCTCCGAATGCGGCACAATCGCCGCAGCCACCAGCGGAAACGCGGCACTGGAAATATCGGCCGGAATTGTCACATGGAGCGGCCACAGCGACCGGTGCGGCGCGAGTATGATCGTGTCGTCGCGACGGATAATGTCGGCATTCATCGCCGCTAACATGCGTTCTGTGTGATCGCGAGCCGGGCCGGGTTCGATGACGTGGGTAGCGCCTTTGGCGTAGAGTCCGGCCAGCAAGACGGCACTCTTGACCTGGGCGCTGGCAACGGGCAAACGATAGGCTATCCCTTCGAGTTGGGCGGGTCTGATGGTCAGAGGTGCTTTGTCGTCACTGCTGGTAATATCCGCGCCCATTTGTTGCAGTGGCTGGATGATACGGCGCATCGGCCGATTGCGCAACTGAGGCGTGCCATCCAACACCGATGCAAATGCCTGCCCCGCCATGATTCCCGCCAGCAGACGCATACAGGTACCGGCATTGCGACAATCAAGCGGCTGATCCGGTGGCTGCAATCCATCCAACCCACGCCCTGCCACCGTCAAATTCCACGCAGCCGATTCAGCCTCATCCACCGTGACGACGACGCCCAATGCACGCATCGCCGCCAGAGTCGCCAATGTATCGCCCGCAGGCAGCCAGCGCCTGATGTGACTCGTGCCCTCAGCCAATGCCGCGAACATCACCGCACGATGGCTGATCGATTTATCGCCGGGCACAGTGATCGTGCCGTGCAACGGTGTCGTTTGCGGCAATACGCGTAATTTTCGGATGTGGGTCATGGTATGGGTAAGCTAAAAAACCGAGTTTTTCCGAAAAACCCGGTTTTTGAATGCTTATGCTGCGTCGTCGTTCATGAACGGATAACGCCATGTCTTGGGCGGGTTCAAGTTTTCCTTGATAGTGCGCACCGTCATCCAGCGCATCATGTTGAGCGCACTGCCCGCTTTGTCATTGGTACCGGAAGCGCGGCCACCGCCAAACGGCTGCTGGCCGACGACAGCGCCGGTCGGCTTGTCGTTGATGTAGAAATTACCCGCCGCATCGCGCAATTTGTCGGCCATGTAGGATAGCACGTAGCGATCTCGGCCGAAAATTGCGCCCGTCAGCGCATACGGCGATGTCGTATCACACAACGCCAACGCATCATCGAGCTTCTCATCATCGTAGACGTAGATCGTCAATACCGGGCCAAAAATTTCCTCGCACATCGTCGTCGAAGCCGGATTTTTGCTCACCAGCGTCGTCGGCTCGATGAAAAAGCCGTGCGTATCGTCGCAGTTGCCGCCGGTCAGCACTTCAACATCGGGATCGGCTTTGGCACCGTCGATGTATCCCTTGATGTCATTATATGCACCTCGGTCGATAACGGCGCAGAAGAAATTGCTGAAATCAGTCGGCTCACCCATCTTGATTTGGGCGACTTCGGCCGTATATTTGGCTTTGAACGCCGACCAGATAGAGCGCGGTACGTACATGCGCGACGCTGCCGAACATTTTTGTCCCTGATATTCAAACGCACCGCGCAGTGCTGCCACGACCAACTCGTCGACATCGGCCGAATTGTGCGCAAAGATAAAATCCTTGCCGCCCGTCTCGCCGACAATACGAGGGTAATATTTCTTCTCGTGAATCGTGTCGCCGACGGTGCGCCACATGCCCTGAAAAACGCCGGTTGAGCCGGTGAAATGGATACCGGCCAGATCAGGGCTGGCGAGCACCGGATCGCCGACCTGTCGTCCTGAGCCAGGCACGAAGTTGATGACGCCGTCCGGCACACCGGCTTCCTGATACATGCGCATCAAATAATACGCCGACAGCACGGCGCTTGAAGCCGGCTTCCAGAGGACAACATTGCCGACCATCGCTGGGGCGGTAGGCAAGTTACCCGCAATGGACGTAAAGTTAAACGGTGTCACGGCAAAGATGAACCCTTCCAACGCCCGGTATTCGACGCGATTCCAGGCACCATCGGCCGAAATCGGTTGATCCGCCATAATTTGCGACATGTAGTACGCGTTGAAGCGCAAGAAATCGACCAATTCGCACGCGGAATCAATTTCCGCCTGATGAGCGGTCTTCGATTGCCCCAGCATCGTCGCCGCGTTGATCGTCGCCCGCCATGGCCCGGCCAGCAGTTCGGCGGCGCGCAGGAAGATGCTGATGCGATGCTCCCACGACAGATCAGCCCACGCTTGCCGTGCAGCCAGCGCCGCGTCGATGGCCGCCTCGACCTCAACTTTACCCGCCTTCTGGTAACTGCCGAGATAAATACTGTGATTGTGTGGGGCGCGCATTTCGGCCGAATTGCCGGTCACCACATCTTTGCCGCCGATGACCAGTGGCACGTCGACCGGTTCTGCTTGCAGGCGGGTTAATTCGGCTTGCAGTGCTTTCTTTTCGGCCGAACCGGGCGCATAGGACAAGATCGGTTCGTTAACGGGTCTGGGAACGTAGAAATAAGCGTTAGACATCAGTTGCTCCTGGGATGTGTTGCTCATGGTTGTGCAAATACTCAATTAGCGCCAATTATAATCCTATCTCGTTATTCCGAAACGTGCTGTTCATCACCTTCCAACACTGCCGAACCTCATCCTGCCCCGTGATTGGTTTGATGGTGCAAATGCGATTATCATTCAGCATCATTTCACGGTGGAGTTTCAATGACCATTTCCTTGCGCGAGCAGTTTTTGCTCGATCCCGATGTGACCTTTCTCAATCACGGTTCGTTTGGCGCAACGCCACGCCCTGTTTTTGAGGCGTATCAATCCTGGCAGCGTCATTTAGAAAGGCAGCCGGTGCAGTTTCTGGGAACCGATATTTATCCGTTGCTGGCAGCGGCACGCGCCCGGCTCGGTGCGTTTCTCAACGCCGATCCCGACGATCTGGCGTTTGTGACCAATGCGACGACCGGCGTCAATATCGTGGCGCGGTCGCTGGCGCTGCACCCGGGCGACGAAATTCTGACCACTGACCACGAATACGGCGCGTGTGTCAACGCCTGGCAAGCAGTATGCCAGAAAACGGGAGCGAAACTGGTGGTTCGGCCGATCGATCTCCCTGTCAGTTCGGCCGATGCCATCGTTGAGCAATTTTGGGCCGGTGTCACACCACGCACCAAACTGATTTTCATCAGCCATATCACATCGGTCACGGCACTGACCCTGCCCGTCGCGGCAATTTGCGCCCGCGCACGCGAGGCCGGTATTTTGACCGTCGTCGACGGCGCACACGCACCCGGCCAGCTTGCGCTCGACCTCGCCGCCGTGGATGCCGATTTTTATACCGGCAACCTGCATAAATGGGTCTGCGCACCCAAAGGGGCCGCCTTTCTCTACACGCGCCGCAGGTTGCAGTCTTTAATCGAGCCGTTGGTCGTCAGTTGGGGCTGGGGACCCAACCCGCAGAATCCCAGCGGATCACCCTACCTCGATGTTTTGCAATGGAGCGGCACAGCCGATCCGTCAGCTTACCTGACTGTACCAGCGGCGCTTGATTTCCTCGACGCGCACGACTGGCCGTCGGTGCGGATACGTTGCCACACATTGGCGCAACAATGGCTGCACCGTGTTTGCGAGTTGACCGGTTCGGTGCCGCCTTATCCGGACGACGCCGGTTTTTATCAACAAATGGCGCTGGCGCCGCTACCACCGCTGGACGACGCGCAGGCGTTCAAGCGCCGTTTTTACGAGCGACACCGCGTCGAAATCCCGGTCACAGAGTGGCGTGGTCGCGCTTACATGCGCGTTTCGGTGCAAGGGTATAATACACAAGACGACATTGACCGCTGTATTGCGGCGCTGCAATCTGAATTTTGAGGCAGTTTAATGGTTATTGTTACTTGGAGCGCGGACATCCCTGTCCGCAAAGGTGATGCATGTTTTTGAGTGACCTGGATGTGGCTTCGGTCGAAAACTTACTGACATTTCTGGATGACGATCCACGACAAATCGCGCGACTAATCGACCATACCTTACTCAAGCCGGACGCGACGGAACGGATGATCCGGCAACTGTGCCGCGAGGCGGTACGCTACGGCTTCGCATCCGTGTGTGTCAATCCGACGCATGTGCCGTTGTGTGCCCAGATGGTGGCCGGTTCCGACGTTAGAGTGTGTACCGTCGTCGGCTTTCCACTGGGTGCGACGACGACTGACGACAAAATCCGCGAAACAAAGACAGCCATCGAACACGGCGCGACGGAAATCGACATGGTGATCAATATCGGGGCGCTCAAGGATGGCGAGTACGCCTTTGTCTCCGAACAAATCGCGGCCGTCGTCGCCGCCGCACATGCCGGAGGCGCGTTGTGCAAGGTGATCATCGAGACATCGTACTTATCGGCCGAAGAGATCGTCCGTGTCTGTCTGGCTGCCCAAAAAGCCGCCGCTGATTTTGTCAAGACCTCGACCGGCTTCAGCACCGCAGGTGCTAAAGTCGGCGATGTCGCCCTGATGCGCCACACCGTCGGCCCGACGATGGGCGTCAAGGCATCCGGCGGCATCCGCGACTACGAAGCAGCCGTGGCGATGATTCGCGCCGGTGCGACGCGTCTGGGTCTGAGCGCCGGTGTCGCGATCTATGAGCAAGCCGCAGCGCTGGCGCTGGGCGACACGGAGCTATTCATGCGCCAGGCCATTGCACTGGCTGAACAGGCCGTCGCGCACGGCAACCATCCGTTTGGCGCGTTGTTGGTGAAAGACGGCGCGGTGTTGCTGACAGCGGAAAACACTGTGCATACGGAGCACGATGCCACACGCCACGCCGAAATGAATCTCGTCAGTGCGGCAACCCGACAGTTTGACCTGAAGACGTTGGCCACCAGCGTGTTGTATACGAGTACGGAGCCGTGTGCGATGTGTGCAGGTGCAATTTTATGGGGCGGCATTGGCACGGTGGTGTATGGCTGTTCGGCCGAAACATTGGGAGCGTTCACCGGCAGCAAGTTTGTCGTGCCGTCGCGTGAGCTGTATGCGCGGGCGGTGCGCCGCGTCACCGTTATCGGCCCCGTGCTGGAAGAAGAAGCAGCCGCCACCCACCGCACCTATTGGAGTACACACACGCCGTGGCAGGAAATCGACAATGCAACAAACGCTTACTAATCCCATCGCCTGGCTAACCGTTCTGGTCATTGTCGCCGGCCTGTTCCTCGCTGCGTGCGCCGATGAAACGGTGCAACCGACGACACTGCCAAACCCGACGGAAGTGGCGACAATTGCCGCTACGGCGGAAGTAATGCCGACCCTCGCTCCGCCTACGGCGACGTCTGAACTGGTTGCGACGGCAGAGCCAATAGTGACACCAGAACCTGAAGAAGAGCGTGTGGTTTCGGCCGAACCACAAATCGTCACTTTCGCTGCAGTCGATGGTCTGGAACTGGTCGGTACGCTCTATCCGGCACAGACAGCAAGCCCTGCACCCGGCGTCCTGTTGCTGCACATGCTTGGCGGACAGCGCAGTGATTGGGACCAATTCGCCACGCTGCTGGCAGCAAACGGCTATACGGCATTGACGCTCGATATGCGCGGTCATGGCGAGACGGGCGGTAGACAAGATTGGGCCACTGCACGCGATGATTTACTGCGTGCCCGGCAATTCCTCGCAGATCAAGAAAGCGTCGCTGCGGCACAGACAGCGGTGGTCGGGGCCAGCATTGGCGCCAATATGGCATTGATCACTGGCGCCGGCGAACCGGAGATAGCGACTGTTGTTTTGCTGTCACCGGGACTCGATTATCGGGGCGTAACGACGGAGGATGCGCTGGCGGCGTATGGTGATCGACCGCTGTTGATCGTCGCGGCTAATGGCGACAGCTATGCCGCCGATTCTTCGCGCACGTTAGCTGAATTGGCCGGTGAGAGCGCCGTGTTGCAATTGTATGAGGACGGTACGCACGGTACGCGTATGTTCGCGGTGCATGACGATCTCGATGCGTTGATCATCGACTGGCTCGACGCGCATTTGCGCTAATCGAGCGTAGGGTGGAATGGCATTCCGCCCCGGTCGGGTTGCCAACCCGACCTACAGGTGACCTATCGCATCCAGGTGCAATCAACAGGTAATTTCCAGCACGAATCCAATATTGCGCTTTGGACATTTTCGGCCGATCACACCTCCTCAGACGCCCAACCTCAACAGTTCACCAGAACCCCGCGCCGCATATTGACATTCCCCCAGCCCGCCGTTAGAATCCGCTTCTATGAAAATCGTCGTCGACGCCATGGGCAGTGACACGCATCCCACACCAGACGTAGCCGGTGCCATTCTCGCTGCACGCGAGTTTGGCGACGACATCATCCTCGTCGGTGATGAACAGCGCATTGCCGCCGAATTAGCCCAACACGACACCGTCGGCCTCAAGCTCCACATCCGCCATGCCTCCCAGGTCATCACGATGACCGACAAACCATCCGAGGCGTCGCGCAGCAAGCCTGATTCCTCCATGCATGTCGGCATGAACCTGGTCAAGAACGGGGAAGCCGACGCCTTTGTCAGCGCCGGCAACACCGGCGGCATTCTCGCCGTCGCCATGTTGCACACTTTACGGCGCATTCGCGGCGTCAAGCGTCCGGCCCTCGGCGTCGTTTTCCCCATGCCCTCCAAACCAATGGTGATCGACAACGGTGCCAATGCCGATTGCAAGCCGGAATACCTGCTGCAATTTGCCGTCATGGGCAGCATTTACCTGGAACGGGTGCGCAGCATCAGCAATCCACGCATCGCCATTTTGTCCAACGGTGAGGAAGAAGGTAAAGGCAACCAGCTCGTCAAAGAGACAATTCCTTTGCTGGAGGCTAGTGGCCTAAACTATATCGGCAACATCGAACCCAAAGAGTTCATGCGCGGCGCGGCCGATTTGACCGTGACCGACGGGTTTACCGGCAACGTCCTCATCAAAACGGCCGAAGCAACTGCCAGCGAACTGCTCAAACTCCTGCGTGCCGAAATAATGGGGAGTACACGCACTAAGCTGGGCGGTTTGCTCGCCAAACCGGCTTTTGACGCGGCACGCATGGCTTTGGATCCGGATGAAATAGGTGGTGCGCCACTCCTGGGCGTCAACGGGGTTGTAATTATTGGACATGGACGCTCCAACGCCTACGCGATCAAACAAGCGGTGCGCCAGGCTCGCTTGTGCGTTGCCGAGGATGTCGTCAGTGCGATTCAAGCCGGTATTGTCACCTGACCGGTTACCGGCTTATGCCATATCGCTAAACACCGGGTTTCTGGCAGAAACTCGGTTTTTTCGCAGTCACTTTTTGGAGAGTATTTATGAACAGCACAGTTGATCAGCGCGGTCGCCCCCGCATCGTTATTACCGGCATTGGTGCCATCACCCCTGTCGGCAACACCCCCGTTGAAAGTTGGGAAAATCTGTTGGCAGGCAATTCCGGCATCGGCCGAATTACCCAATTCGATCCTTCCGACCTACCCACACAAATCGCCGGCGAAATAAAAGGATTCGATCCACGCGCCTATATGAACCACAAAGATGCACGGCGCATGTCACGCGCCTCTCAATTGGGTGTCGCCGTTGCCAAACAAGCGGTTGAAGATGCCGGGCTTGCTGGCGGTTTTCGCGATCCGGAACGCGTCGGCGTCGTCATGGGTACAGCGATGGGCGGCTGGGAAAAAGGCAATGAAGGGTATGAAGTGTATAAGGAAAAAGGATTCGCCCGCGCCAATCCGTTTGCGCTGACCAGTTCGCTGTGCAACATGCCCTCCCATCACATCAGCTTGGAATTACAGACATTGGGACCGATCAACACGACTGTCGCTGCCTGCGCATCCGGCACCCAGTCGATTGGTGAAGGGGCCGAATTGATTCGTCGCGGCGCGGCCGATATGGTGTTGGCCGGTGGCGTCGAAGGGCTGGTCGTGGAAGCGGCCATGGCCGGTTTTTGCGCCATGCGTGCCATGCCGGTCAACTACAACGACGATCCGGGACGCGCCAGCCGCCCCTTTGACCTCCACCGCGAAGGTTTCATTCTCAGCGAAGGAGCCGGTCTCGTAGTTCTGGAGCGTCTTGACCACGCATTGGCACGTGGGGCCTATATCTACGCTGAGGTGTTGGGGCAATCGACCGCATCCGACGCCCACCACATGGCCATTCCCGACCCTGAAGCTGCCGGTGCCATCCGCGCCATGCGCTGGGCGATTGAGGATGCCGGTGTTGCCTACGACGAGATCGATTACATCAATGCGCACGGCTCTTCGACGCCGATAAACGATGCGCTGGAAACGTATGCGATCAAGAAATTGTTCGGCGAACAAGCGTACAATTTGGCTGTCAGTAGCACCAAGTCGATTATGGGGCACGCGATGGGCGGTACCGGCACTATCGAAGCGATTTTCTGCACATATGGGTTGGAAAAAGGTATTTTGCCGCCGACATGGAACTTTGAGACACCGGACCCGGATTGTGATCTCGATTATGTCACCAATGGGCCACGTTCGGCCGATTTGCGCGTTGCCATGTCCAATTCGTTTGGCCTCGGCGGGCAAAATGCGTGCATCGTCCTGGGTAAATACGGCAATGGACACAGCAACGGCAACCACAACGCATGAAAATAATCCGCAATGAAACCCGAATCAGACGGCTGAAAACGGCCGGCAATGTACTGGCCGCAGTCGGTATGATCATTTTACTGGGCGGTCTCGTAATGGCTTTTGTCATCCGCGACCCGAATCTAATCATCTACCAACTCCTGGCATTGGCGGTGGGATTTGTCCTGTCGCAAATTTCGATTTACCTCAGCAACCGCTACGGACGTAATCCGCGCACCGATATTCTGCTGGATCAGGCGGTGGGTAACACACCAAAGAACCGTTTCTATCATTACATCCTGCCCGCCCCTCATGTGCTGTTGACTTTGGCCGGGCCGGTCGTATTGGTTCCCAAGTTTCAGGGCGGCACCATTTCGGCCGAAGGTGAAACGTGGAAACAAACAGGCGTTGGCCTGCGCAAATATCTGGGACAGGAAGGCGTGGGCAATCCCACGAAAGAAGCCGACGCACAGGTCGGCGCCATCGCCAATTTCTTGCGCAAAAATGCGCCAGAACTGAGTGAAGAAGAAATCCCGATTGGCGTCATCATCGTGTTTACGCGCATTGAGCCGGACAAACTCGACGTGCGCAATTCGTCGATTCCGGCCATGCACCACAAAGCGCTGCGCTCTTACCTAAAAAAACATCGTGGCGCACCGATGCCCAAAGCACAATACGACTCAATTCGCGCTGCTTTTGACGCCAAAGCCGGACCGCTGGCTGACGGTGAAGATGATGATTAGCTGATCAATCGCCCTTGCCAGATTTTCCATGTAACCACGGGCAACGAGTGGCTCTCTGGTGCTTTGTAACGCTAAAAGGTTCAGTTGAAAAATCCAGCTTTGCAGAAATCGTGTTTGCGCCACTGTAATGTAATCGCGGACAGGTGATCCGTGTTACAATTCGGTTATGGAAATTTATCCCCGATTGCATTGGTTAAGCGGTGGCGGAAACGCGTATCTGGCACAAGATGACGACGGTTTCATCTTGGTCGATACGGGTATGCCGGGTCGCATCGACATCGCCAGTTATCTGGCTCAATTGGGGCACCCACCTACCGCGATCACCCATATTCTGGTCACACACGCTGACATCGATCACGTCGGTAATCTCGCTGCCATCCAACGACAATCCGGTGCAACGGTATATGCCAGTCCGGCTTCGGCCGAATTGCTGATTCGTGGTGAGTCGCCATCGCACGGCAATCGGTTGATGAAATGGATCATCGATCATTTCATGCGTTTTGAATCGGTCGCGCCGGAACACATTCACGTGATCGGCGATGGTGAGCGGCTGCCCATTCTCGACGGCGTGCAGGTGATTGCCGCACCGGGCCACACGGCTGACCAAATCGTATTCTTTTGCAAGGCGCGTGGCATTCTGTTCGCCGGTGACGCCTTGTTTACGCGCAACGGTCTGGCAAGCAGCGGGAAATTTCTTTCGGCCGATTACGAAGAAGGACGCCGCACGGCACTGAAATTGCTGCCGCTTTCCCCGGCTATTTTTGCTTGTGGACACGGAGAGCCACTGCAAACGCATACTGACACAGATATCATGGCCTTTTTTAATAGCTTGCGTGATGCGTAATCAGCATTCCAGTCATCGACACAAGCACCGCCCAAAATCAAGCCGGGATTCCACATGACGTTACCACAGCGCTCCTTACTCGATAAAGAAGTCAGCAATGTCCGCAACAACATTCTGGCGATGACCAGCATGGTTGAAGAAGCGATTGAAAACGCGATGCAGGCGCTCAACGATCGCGATATCGAACTGGCGTTGCAAGTTGAAGCGGCGGACGCCGACGTCAATGCGCTGCGCTATGCCGTCGAAGAAGCCGGTTTGCGCATTTTGGCAACACAATTCCCGGCAGCAAGCGATTTGCGCCGCGTGATCGCTTCAATTCATATCGCCATCGAGTTGGAACGCATCGGCGATCATGCTGCCGGTATCGCCCGCCTGGCGACGCGTCTGGAAAGAGAGACAATCTCACCGCCCGAAGAGTCATTTTACGACTTACCCAAAATGGCGCGGCGGGCGCGCAAAATGGTGCGGCAGTGCATTGATGCCTATATCGTTGAGAATGCAGATGCGGCTGAAAATATGGTGCGCCGCGATGCTAAACTCGACAAGAACTACCAGAAGTCGGTGCGCAAAATGCTGGCAGGTATGGAAGAGGATGTATCGGTTAAACGCGGTACTTATCTGTTGTGGATCGCGCATAATCTGGAACGGATTGGCGACCGCACAGTCAACATTGCCGAACGGGTCATTTTCATGACGACGGGTGTATTTACCGCTATTTCACCCGATGATTTTAGTGCCGATGATTAGCATCTGAGGCGATTTTTAACCCGCCATTGACACGCGCCGCGCGAAAAGTAGCGCTTCCTCGACTGTCGCAATGTCACCGACGACCTGAGCTTCTTCAACAAGGCGCAAAATTCGGCCGATTTCAGGTCCCGGCGCCAGCCCCAACTCTGCAATCAACATGCGCCCATCTACAAGTAGTGATGGACGGTTGTTTGCATCCATATTCGTGAAGTGAAACGCTACAATGCGCCCGATCAACGCGACAAACGCCATCCAATCACCATGAGGCCCATCATACGTTGCCAGATAATCGGCTAAAGCCAGTAAAGCCAAATCGACAACGGCGTCGTTCGCCGCCCGGCATAAGCGAAACACAGCACGTGCAGAAACCGATGGCTCTTGTGCCAGCAGCATGGGGCGCATATGCAAGGCGACAACGCATTTTACATGATCTTGCAACTGATTGCTGAACTTAAGTGCCTGCAGTCGTCGCCCGGCAAGGGTCGCCCCCACCGTATCGTGACCCCAAAAACGGATGCGCCCATCCTCATCTGTTTCCTGCGTCACGCTTTTACCCACATCATGAAATAACGCACTCAGACGCAGTACAGCGTGTCCAAACAGCCCGCCGTCTATCGGTCGCGCCAAGTGGCGGCGAATTGGCTCGCGCCATGGGCCAAGTTCGCGGTCAATGCCATCGATAACCCCGTCACGCGGCGCATCGTCCCGCAATATCGCCTCGATGCGCACCAGCCAACGCAGTACGGACGCTGTATGAGCCAGAACAGGCTCGTGGTGTGGCGTCGATTGTGCAACACCATGCAACGCGGCAATTTCCGGCAACACAGCAGGCAACAGCATCAATTCCTGCCACAAGGCAACGGCCTGGCCGGGTTGAGGCCCGGTAATTGTCTTGACCAGTTCGTCACGGATGCGTTCGGCCGAAACAGAGTTCAGATGACGCGCACCGCGTTTAATCGCGTCCCTAGTATGTGGCTCAATGGTGAAACCGAATTGCAGCGCCTGGCGTACACCGCGCAGCGCCCGCACGGCATCCCGCTCGATGGCGTCGGGCTTGACAATGCGCATGGTCTTTGCCTGCAAATCGGCGCGTCCATCAAATGGGTCGATGATGCGGGTGCGATGCAAATCGTGCAAAGCAACGGCCATGGCATTGATCGTGAAATCGCGGTCACCCAAATCGGCCGATAACAAGTCGCCACCAACAATAGAGCCACGTAGTCGCGTAAAATCGAGCATGGTGTCGGGATCGTCCAGCATGACCCGCCCCGCGTCGCGCTCGCGATCGAGCACATACGCAGGAACACCCAGCGCATCGGCTACGCGATATGCCAGCCGGATCGCGTCTTGAGCAACGACGAAATCGAGATCGTTACTCGATTGGCCGAGCAACGCGTCGCGCACAGCACCACCGACGAGATAAACCGACTGGTTTTCGTCGGCCAGCAGCAAGGCAATCTGGATCAATAAGGGTGAGATCAGGAAGTTTGGGTCTATGTAGAAGGTGGCAAAACGCTCTTTCGGCCGATTGTGCTGCGCAAGTTGAACAGCTTTATCGGCCGAATCCCCCACCCCGGCAATGGTTTGCGTGCGGTGCGAAATCGCCACCCAGTGACCACTGTACGGTACAAGATCGAGGTCGTGTTTTTTTGCAGTCACGCTACCCAATCAACAGAAACGGACATCAATTCATAAAAACAGCGTCCTTCAGGACACCGATAAACGGCAAGTTGCGATATTGCTCATCAAAATCGAGACCATAGCCAACCACAAATTTATCGGGAATATCAAACCCAATGTAGTCGACTTGTACATCAATTTCCCGTCGCGACGGTTTGTTGAGCAGCGTACAGATGCGCAGCGTCTCCGGCTTACGAGCCAGCAACGTGCGCCGCAAATAGTCAAGCGTGTGACCACTGTCAATGATATCCTCGACGATCAGGACGTGTTTATCGCTGATGTCCGTCTTGAGATCGAGAACGATTTTCACAGCACCGCTGCTGCTTGTACCGGAACCGTAACTGGAAACAGCCATGAAATCGAGTACATGCGGCCGCTTGATCAGCAAACTCAAATTGCCGAGAAACATGATAGCGCCTTTCAAGACACACAAAAGCAACAAATTATCAACGTCCTGATAATCATCCTCGATTTCTTGCGCCAACTCCTGAATCCGTGCTTGTAGTCGGTCTTCATCGATGAGAACGGACGCAATGTCGTCATATAAGTCTCGCATGATGCTCTCCTCAGAGCTTGCTCCCTTTGCTGGAGAAACCAGGTTCCTTGCCTGGGCTATTTTACCAAAGTATTTGCAGACAACGCCGCCAAACCTGTGACTGCTACCTGCTGCTCACAGCGGCAATTCACGCTGTGATTCGCGTGAGCGTACAGTATGGCAATCACGGCAGCGGGCTTCATAAACTTCGGCGGCTCCAATGAGCACAACCGGATCGTCATAAGCCGCTGGCTGTCCGTCAATCAGACGCTGGGTGCGGGTAGCCGGTTCGGCACAAATCACGCAAATTGCGTGCAGTTTGTCAACGGTTTCAGCGCGTGCAAGCAGTTCAGGCATAGGCCCAAACGGCAGCCCGCGAAAATCAAGGTCCAGACCGGCGCAAATGACGCGTTTGCCGTCGTCGGCGAGCCGCTCACAGACAGCGACGACGGCCGGATCGAAAAACTGTACCTCATCAATGGCAACGACGGTTGTATCGGGATCGAGCAGGGTAAAAATCGATTCGGCCGAATTGACCGGAATAGCGCCGTAATCCGCACCATTGTGGGACACAACCTTTTGTTCAGCAAAGCGAATATCGATAGCCGGCTTGAACACCTGCACTTTCTGTCGGGCAATGACAGCGCGGCGTGTCCGACGGATCAGTTCTTCAGTTTTTCCACTGAACATACTGCCGCAAATCATCTCAATTCGCCCGGAATGATGTAATGTCATACGCAATAATGCCTCTATCTAACGCTCTGACCGACTGCCCAATTATAACTTGAACAGAATCTTTCAGGTACAGCAGTTCTCGCCAAAACAAAAAAGGCAGACGCCAATGACGCCTGCCTAAAAAACACAATAGAACTCGGCTTGAAAGATTACTCGATCAAGCCCTCTGCACGTAAATAGCGTTTGATGTCAATCAAAGCGCGTTGACCGACACCCTGGATAGCCAGCAGCAGATCTTCGCTTTCATTGAATAGAGCCAACACATCGCCTACCGTCGTGTGACCCGCCTCAATTAAAGCATTGGTAGCACGTGGGCTAAGCGACATTTCTTCCACTGAAAAATTCTCAGGTGTCCGCTCTTCCACCTCTTCTTCCAAAGCAGCTTGAATCTCTTCACGACGTTGTAAACGGCGCAAGAAGCGATCTACCTGCCCTTCGGTGTCGATGAGACGTTGTTGACCCGTATAGAACGGGTGTGATCCCGACCAGATTTCGACTTTTAGCTGGGGTTTTGTTGACCCCACAGTCATGACGGTCTCGCCTTCAACGATGACTTCGGCGTCCGGATACCAGGTAGGGTGAATATCTTTCTTCATGAGCGATTCTCCCTTTACTCGGCCGGATTGACGTTTACGATCTTGCGACCATGACGCGTTTCAAAGACAACATGGCCTTCGATTTTGGAAAAAATCGTGTAATCCTTGCCAAGGCCAACATTGTTGCCCGGTTTGTAACGCGTTCCGCGCTGGCGCAGAATAATATTTCCGGGAATGACGAATTCGCCACCGTATTTTTTGATTCCCAGTCGTTTTGAATTGCTGTCGCGTCCGTTGTTACTCGAACCGCCACCTTTTTTATGTGCCATAACTGTATCTCCTATGCAGTAACAATCTCGTCAACACGCAGTCGCGTGTAATATTGGCGATGGCCTTGACGACGACGGTACCGCTTCTTGGGGCGATATTTCCAAACCAGAATCTTCTTTCCACGATATTGTTCGACGACGGTGGCTTTAACAACAGCACCGGCAACAGTCGGTTTGCCGACAGCAACGGAACCGCCGTTGCTCAACAACAAGACATTGTCCAGTTCAATTTGCTCACCGACTTCGTTGGGCAACTTCTCAACTGAGAAGCTATGACCCGCCTCGGCGCGGTATTGCCGGCCGCCACATTCAACTATAGCGTACACATGGGCCTCCATGAATTGATTTTTTGCAATGCAAGGCAGGACGGCCGCCCGGCACAGCAAGTGAGGATTATAGTCTCCAGACGCTATCGTGTCAAAGGTATCGGCGGTATTTTCTAAAAGATCGCACTGGTTTTCGGCCGAATTTAATCTATTTCCGACGTTCAGGCTGCGTTGGGCAGGCTCTCTATGAAACGATGTATGGGTTCGGCAACGGCTGCGGGCTGCTCCATTGTCAGTAAATGGCTAACATCGGGCAGCTCAACAAACGTGGCAGCGGGTTGCAGAGTCTGCCAGAGTGCCCACGCTTGCGGATAGAGTGTATCCGAATTCGCTGCGCGCAGCGCCAGGGTCGGATGCGTCAACCGGGGCACACATTGCCACACATCAGTCGGTGGCAACGCGTAAAAACGGGCTTCCCACTCACGCGGATAAGCTAACGTGACACCGGATTCGTTGTCCACAAGACCGTAGTTGACGTAGTCCCAAAGCGCGGCATCGGACAGGGCGCGAAAAACGCTTTTCGGCCGATAATGGTCAAATGCCGTCTGTCTGTCGGGCCATTGATTGCGGCGTCGCAACGCACGCATTACAAGCCTTTCTTCAAACGGGTTGCGTTCCGTATTGGCTCGCAGTGCAGCCAATACCGCTTCCGGTAAAAAGACCGGATCGATGAACACTAATGCGCGAAAGAGATCGGGGCGTTGCAGAGCCGCGTACATCGTCGTCACGCCGCCCAGCGAATGACCGATTCCGACGATACCGCTTAAACCCTGCGCATCGAGAAACGCGATCAAATCCTCTGTCACCAAACGCCAATCGGTCATTTCCTGCGGGTTCATAGCAGACCAAATCGGCCGATAGTGCATGGCCAACACACGGTAATTCCGGCCCAACGCCGCTAAAAATTGTCGGTACGTGCCAGGCGGATAGCCGTTGGCATGGGCAAAATGCACGACATCGCCATGCTCGCCGACCTGCATGAAAGGGATGGATAGTCGCTCGTCACTCATTGTTGCCAATCTGATCAAAACTGCTACCGCCAATCCAAACGCCGTCAAACAGGGCGTGCAACGCGCTAGCCAGGTCATCATAGACGGGAAACGGCTGCAAGGCAATCGCGTCCGGCAATTGCAATTGTTCCCTGCCGCGACCGCTGCGCAAAAGAATGGACTGACTGACTTCTGCGGCGCGTCCCGCAGCCACATCGGTCAGCGCATCACCGATCATGATCGAGCGTTTCAAATCGATAGCGTGGTCGGCTGCCGCACGCAGCAACAGGCCGGAACGCGGTTTGCGACAGTCACAACCTGCTTGTGGGGCGTGTGGGCAGACGTAGACGGCATCTATTCGGCCACCAGCCGCTTCGATGGCGGCGACCAGGCGACAGTTGATCGACTCAACCATAGACGCGGGAATCAACCCGCGCCCAATGCCGGACTGATTGGTGACGATGATCACTTTGTAGGGGATGGCGTGGATGGCGGCGAGTGCGTCCATTGCTTGCGCGTAAATATCGACATCGTCCCAACTGCGCACATAATTCGGCCGATTTTCAATGAGTACGCCATCGCGATCGAGAAAAATAGCAGGGTGCATATACGCAAAACCGCCCGATGATCGCGGTAAAGCAATGTCGGGCGGTCCCTTTGTAGAAACAATTACGGTTCTGTGTTAATCACCGGCCGGTTTCGGCTTGCGACCAAACCAGCGACGGCCACCAGTTTCGGCCGATTCCTCACTACGCGTCCCGGAGCTGGGCAGACTATCCGCACCATAAACACGTCCGTAACTATAGTAAGAGTACGATCCGGCATCAGCTGCAGCAATCAAATTCAGCGACAAGCCAATGATATTGGCATTGACTTCCTGAAGCTTGTTGACCGTGCGCTTCAAATGAGCGCGACGCGTTTTATTGGCAGCCGCCACAATCACCACACTATCGACTTGCGCGCCGAGTACAACGGCGTCGGTCACTGCCAGCACCGGAGAACTATCAATCACCACGTAATCATAGCGATCGGCCAATAATTCCAGCAAAGTTTTCATGCGTGCCGAACCCAATAACTCTGATGGGTTGGGCGGAATTGGGCCACTTGTCAGCAGGTACAATTTATCTTCAGTCGTCGGCTGAATTGACTCAGCCAGCAATGCATCGACATCTTGCGCCGAGTTATCACTATCCAGTTCCAACAGCAGATTGGTCAGGCCACGGGCGCTACTTAGCCCAAAGCGTTTGTGCTGTGTCGCCCGCCGCAAATCTGCATCTACTATGAGAACATTAAACCGCGCCTGAGCCATCACGACGCCTAAATTGCCCGCCGTCGTACTTTTGCCCTCGCCCGGATTCGGGCTTGTAATCAAGATGGTTTTGTTGTCAGAATCAATGCCGGAAAATTGGATGCTGGTGCGCAATACGCGGAATGATTCTGATACGGGGGAGCGTGGGTGTTTGATGGCCTCAATCGTATCACTGTTGTAGGTTACTTTGCTGCGGCCAATTGTCGCCAGCGTCGGCAAATTGGTTAGCTGCTCAATGTCGGTCGGTGTCTTGACGGTGTCGTCAAGGAACTCGAGCAAGTAAGCGGCTGATGCACCCAGCACAAAACCAATTGCTGCTGATGCCAGCACCGTAATGAGTTGATTGGATGTAATTTCGAATGCGCTTTCGGCCGATTCGTACAAACTGAGCGTATTGGTCGCACCTTGCTGCGTGTTATCGAGCAGTGCCGCGAAATTCGCCTGCAAGGATGTGAGCTTCGCTTCCAGAACGCCGATCAGATTCTGTGTTTCGGCGATTTGACGGGCGCTAAACAATTCGCCCAACTCATTCTGCTTGGCTTCAATTTCGGCTTTCGTTTCGCTAATATCAACCTGCAAATCGTCCAACTGCTGGTTGATAAACAGTTGACGTTCCTGCTCTTCCTGCTGCAAATTGGACGGGCTGCGCAAGATTAGTTGGTTGGCCAACTCATTGGCAACGACAATCGCCCGGTTGGGATTCGCATCGGTGACGTGGATTTCAATCAGGAGCGAGTCGGGCAATACGACCACTTCGTAAGGCGGCAGCCAGGTCAAGCCAATGGCATCCATCGTTGCCTGACGCACTGATGCCCGTTTGGCTGTGTCAGCATAGCTTCGTGCCAATTGCTGGCCTAAATATAATTCATTTCCGTTGGGGTTGGGATCGTTGATGATCTGACCTGCCACAACCGTTGATACTGCTCGATAGGTAGCCTGCTGCTGGCTGGTGGCAACATAGCTTGCGCCTCCGGCAATCAGCGTTGAAGCCAGAATCAACCACCACCATTTGATCAATGGTGCAATATACGCCCTAATGTCCATGGTTGTTCTTTCCCTGCGCTTCTAATTCTAACATAAGTGCATTTTGGCTGGTTTCTGGCGACAATTTGATTGCTACGGTTCCTGTCACCGGCAAAATCGCTTTAGCATCCAGCGCCTATTCTAAACTATAGCACCAAATAGGCCACTTGTACCATTATGCGGGCTGCTTGAGCGCTGTGCAAATGAGATGCTCTAACATTAAGTGAATATCTTCAACCTGCTCAATGCAATTGCTGGGTACGTGTATGCTGTTTTGGGCAATCTGACGCAGTTTGCCTCCGTCGAATCCGGTAAACCCTATTGTTCTGGCTTCGGACTGGTTTGCCAGTTCGATAGCGTTCAGGACGTTGGGGGAGTTCCCGCTGGCTGAGATGGCGATGACGATGTCATTCGGCCGAATCAAGACTTCCAACTGACGTGCAAAAACCTGATCGTATCCTTCATCATTGGCGTACGCCGAAAAACTCGCCATGTTATCAGTCAATGCCACCACGCGGAAGTGCGGCATGTCGGGCCGTTGTGTGTTTTTGGCGAGATCACACATAAAGTGCGACGCTGTCGAGGCACTACCGCCGTTACCGACGATGAAAATTGTGTGCTTTGACATTCTTGCTGCGTGCAACAGATCGATTACGGTGTCTATTTCAGCAGTCGACAATAAATCCAGTGTGGCCTTCAAATCGCTGATATATCGGCCGATAAGTGGATTCGTTGTCATTGTCACAGATGCCGTCGCGCTAGTCACATCCATTGCCCATTCTCCTTGCACACTTCAACGTCTGTAATTGAAGATCACTTTACTGCCGTCAGGCTCCATCTTAAATACCAATTCCTGCGACGCCGACAACGCCCGGCGCACATGCTCCTGCCGTTCAACAGGACAATACAGCAACATGAAGCCACCACCGCCGGCACCGCTGATCTTGCCTCCAATCGCACCTGCGCGGCGTGCAGCGGCATACATTTCATCGATTTCAGGGTTGCTGATTTTGCTCGCCAACTGGCGCTTCAGCAGCCAACTGGCATGCAATAGATGACCCATCGCATCGATATTACCTTTCTCCAGCTCTTCACACGCTGTGTAAGCAATCGATTTCAACTCACCCAGCACCTGCATTCGCGCCTGCACATTTGCCTTCTGCTCCTGTAGAATCGTGTCCGCTTTACGCGTAACACCTGTGTAAAACAGCATCAGATTGGCATTGAGACGGCGCTCCGTGTCCCTATCGAGTGTGATACGCCGCGAGACAGTGCCGGATCGCGAAAACTCGAAGAAGCGCAATCCGCCATATGCGGCAATGTATTGATCCTGAATACCAATCGGTTTCTTCAGGATGTCTCTTTCGATATAGCACGCTTCACAGGCCAATCTTTCGGCCGTTATCGTCTCTCCCATCAAGCGGTACATGGCATGCAGTGCGCCGACCGTCACCGTGCTGGAAGAGCCTAGCCCTGATCCTTCTGTGGGAATATCTCCCATCGTCGTGATCTCAACACCTTTGTCAATACCGGTCAATCGAAATGCCTCGCGAATCAATTCGTGTTGAATCTCATCAACTGAATCAACCATTTCAGTACGCGTCCAGCCTACACGCAGTTTGTCGTCAAATCGCGGTTTAATGGTGACGAAAATGTATTTGTCAATGGTTGTGGTTAATGCGCAGCCTCCGGCATGTTCAAAATAAGCCGGGAAATCAGTGCCACCGCCAAATAGACTGACGCGCAAAGGGGATTGAATGATAATCATGTGGTGATCTCGTGGTAGTGCAACGCTTTCAGTATACACGAACCGCATGAAGACTCATTACCGCCGTGATGTTTTCTAACGTAAAGTGCTGGTTCGGCCGAAACTGGCTCATCCCTGCGCCCTGCATCAGAATGAGAAAGACAACGCGTATTGTATATGAACAGCAGGTTAGTAAGCGCCTCGGCTACGGATAACAGCGGGTAATGTCTGGAACAGGATTTGCAGATCGAGCCAGAAACTCCAGTTGCGGATGTAGTGCATATCTAAACGCACTCGTTCGTCGTAGGACAGATCAGAGCGCCCGCTGACCTGCCACAGTCCTGTAATGCCGGGTCGCACAGTCAGCAAATTCATGCCCCACTGCCCATACATTTCCATTTCCGGTGGCGAGATCATGCGTGGGCCAACGAGTGACATATCCCGTTTGAAAACATTGATGAGCTGCGGCAGTTCATCCAGGCTATATTTGCGTATGAATCGGCCGATACGTGTTACGCGCGGATCGTCTTTCAACTTATGCGTCTCAGCCAATTCCTGCTGTAGCTCAGGGTACTGCTCCAACAATTCGTCCCCGTTTGTGACCATTGTGCGGAATTTGAACGCATCAAACTGACGTCCATTCAACCCCATAACCCGACGACGATAGACTATCGGTCCCGGAGAATCCAGGCGAACCAATAGCGCCAGAACCAGCATAACCGGTGCAGCAACAAGCATCGCCGCCAGCGCAAACCCATAATCTATCAGGAGTTTGAGCGTGCGATTGACACCGGTCAGCCGCACCGTGTTGACCTGGACCAGAGGCACGTAAGCCAGTTCTTTAACCTGCAATCCGGTCGTAACCAACTCAAACAAACCGGAAGAGAGCCGCAGGTTTAGTCCGCGAATGAGTCCAAATTGTTTGAAAACGGCGACCATCTGGTCTCTGTTGACGGCGCTGGTCGCTATGACGACTTCGCCGATAGAAAATTCGTCAATCAACTGTTCAAGCTGATCAATGCGTCCTAGCGTCGGCAAGGAACCGAGCACTTTTTCACCGATAGGTGCGTGGTCGTCGACAAAGCCGAACACTTGCAAGCCGGATGTTTGCCACACGGCTAGCTGAGCAGCTAAACTGCGCCCTTCTTCATTGGCACCGACGATGAGGGCAGGCGACAAAAAGTAACCACGATAACGCAACAAATAAACGACGCGCCGCAAACAAAATCGGCCGAAACTGATCAAAACAAACAATAAACCCCATGACAGCAACATCCAGCCGCGCGCCAGTATAAACTCAGGTGCCAAAAAACCGGCAATGACAACCAGCAGGAAACCAAACGTCACTGCACGGAAGACAGTGGCGTATTCACGTACCCCACCCAACAGATTTTGCCGCCGGTATAACCCACTGAACGAGAAAAGGACGATCCAGAGCGGAACCAGAACAAGCGTCAGGGTTTGATAAAATTGTTGCCCCACAAGACTGTCGGCATAAAAAAACGAAAATTCCAAATTAAATCGAATCGTATAGGCTACCCGGAACGCCATCAAAATCATCAGCACATCCGTTACTACTAGTGCGCCAATGTAAACACGCCATTGCCATGCCGGTGAAATTCTCGCCATCGCCTGCGGCATATAATGATTGAAGTAACGGACACCCGAATAATCGCGTCTATCGGGCTTGCTGGATATATTCATGATAAGTCTCTTGCAACTTTAATGTGTTGCGACTCCAATTATAGTTCTGGTTAACGGTTTCGTGACCGGCTGCGCCGATTCTGGCGCATAAAGCCGGGTTATCGAGTAACTCTGTGACTGCCTCGGCAAATGCATCCGGCGCGGAGGCGACAAGCAAGTCGCTGCCCGGTGCGACTTCGAGCGCGGCGCACCCTTGCGGCGTCGTCACCACCGGGGTGGCACACGCCATCGCCTCGAGCACTTTGTTTTGCACGCCTGCACCATAGGCAATGGGTGCTGCGGCAACGGTGGCGCGATGTAAATAAGGCCGCATATCGTCTACCCTGCCGGTTACCGTGACGGCTGGGTGCGTAGCCAAAGCCATAATTTCGGCCGAAGGGGCACTACCGACGATCAATAACTGCGCATCTGGTCGGCGCTGCCACACAAGCGGCATAATGTCATTCGCCAGATGCAACACCATTGTAATATTGGCATGATAACTCATCTTGCCCGTCACAATGATTGTGGCGCCGTCACGCTCGACGGATGCATCGGGGCAAAAGTAGTCTGTATCAACGCCGTGAAAGGCACAGATCGTTGGCGGTTGGCTGTCTGCCGGCATCAAATCCAGCAGCGCCTGCCGATCAATCGGTGAAGTGACCAAGACCGGATCGAACTGGGTCAACAACCGGCTTTCATAATGGCGCGTGCGCTGTAATTCAAAGCGTGTCATCATGCGCCCAAAGCGACTGGCGCTGTGTTCTTGCGCCTGCTCAAACAAAAGCGAAATGCAATCGACGCTGTCCCATACAACGGGCGTCGTGGCGTGTTCCTGCACATACAATCCGTATTGAGCGCCGCGCAGATGTTCCACATGGACAATATCGTAAGGCGGTTTGCCGTTCGGCCGATTCAATTCATCGCGCAATCGCTCCGCCAAAGCAGGATGCCAGCTATAAACCGCTTGCAGCGGCAATCGACGCCACATAGCCGGCCACACATTCCACAATGATCGCGTTCGTGGCAGATGAGTAGCAATTACGTCAAAACCGTCATCGCGCAGCGCTTCTACATCGGCCCGTTCGGTATCAGTCGTCCATACCGTAGCGATGGTTACATCATGGCCCAAGCGCCGCAAATGACGCACCAGATTGTATGGCCGCACACGGATCAAATTCGGTGGATACGGAACGATAAAGAGAATACGCACGATGCTACCTGTCAGACTCCACGTATTTGGACACTAAATTGTGTCACCGGTCACAGGATCGATTTGTGTGTCGGTTAATCTGAACCACAATGCAACGAGGGCCAGCGCAGCAAAGGGAAGCAGAACCGCGTCAATAGGCAACCGGTAACGGATCAGCGTCCAGGTCAAGAGATGGATGATTGTGTAGACAACCGCAAATAATAGTAAGGCGAAGACAGGCTGTGTAGAGAAGCTACCCCGTTTGCGGTGTCGTAAGCTGATGATTATACCCGCAATCATGAACGGCAGCATGATGCCAAAGCTGAATACACGCGAGATATTGCCTATCAGACCCGTATCGGCCGATGGCCAGAATTCAAAGTAGGGTGTAATGCGACTCAACGAAAGCAGAGCAATACGGCCCGGATCATCAACGACAAATTGGATGCCGCGCTGCATCAACTCGCTTTCCAGCGCCGCCTCGTCCAATCCGAGCAGTTCATCGGGTATCAATTCCTGATAACTCGTACCGGTCGTGGTCAGAATAGGGACAAACTGCGTACCGTAAATCGGATGATTGCCCCAGAAGAATGCGTAGCCGGAATTGGTATTGAGCAACACGAATCGGCCGAAACGATTGGCATTATAGATCGTAAACGGCAAAATCATCAGCACTACAATGCCACCGACCACAACCGTTTGCCAAAACGGGAGCTTCGCGCCGCCACGGTAACGCGCCCACCACACCCATAGAAAAAGCAACGGTACGATCAAGAGGAAAAGCTGACGAGATAGGACGGCCATGCCAATGGCAACACCCAGCATCACAGCGAGACGCCATGGATGGCTATCCTGCGACTGTGCCAGGCGGAAGAGCAGATAGAAACACGCCAGAATCGCCGTGATGTAAAATGCTTCGGTCATCAACGCGGCACTGTAATAAATCAGATAGATGTAGACGGCACCCAACAAGGCCGCGACGAGACCCACCAGCCGGTTGAACACCGTACGACCAATCAAATACAACAACACCGGTTGTAAAATACCGACCGCAACCGCCTGAAGCAGGCGAGCCGCCAGCGGATTTGGCCCAAAAATAGCGTACACAACTGTCAAATAAAGCGTGTACAGAAAACTCCAGTGGGCGGTCGGTGCATCGGCCGCTGTAATCGGCCACCATGTCTCACCAAATGAGAAGCCATGCCCTCCGAGAACCCGCAGCGCCAGTTCATGATACGATTCCTGGTCGGCAATGCCCGGCAACCATTCTACGGTATTGCCCATGTATAACGCTGCCAAAACCCGGGCGACCACAGAAAACGCGACAATGGCGACCAAAATCTTGCGCGTTGCAAGCTGGTCACTATGTACTCGGTCGCGGATAGATATGGTCCCATTCATGATAAATTTGTCGCCAATCGTACTGACTCTCCAACGTTTGTCGACCTGCATGTCGCAGGGCTTCTCGTAATGCTCGCGATTCCAGCAGCCGGATGACTGCTTGGGCAAATGCAACCGGCTCATCAGCAATAAGTACATTCACGCCGGTTTCAATTTGTATTCCTTCTGCACCAATACTAGTCGATACAATGGGCACTCCCCATGACCATGCATCAATGATTTTAACACGCATGCCACCGCCCGCGTGTAAAGGAACAGTAAAAACTGCGCTCTCGCTCAGATAGGGTTGCAGGTCAGTGACATAACCCGGTATCTCAATATTAGTGAGATTGGCGTGTTGAAGTTCGGCCGGTGGATCGCGTCCGATGATGGTCAGGACGGCGTCTGGAACCTTTGCGCGTACGAGCGGCCATACTGTTTCGACGAACCAGAGGATACCTTGTGCATTGGGCGGCCAATGCAGCCCGCCGAGAAACATGACGCGATGTGCGTCCGGTTGCAGCGTAATCAATGGTTTTTCGGCCGAATTGACACAAATCGGAATGGTACGTCCCGGCGGCAGCTTGCCATCCATATCGATCCGTGCCAACGCTGCCCGATCCTCGTCTGTCACCCACACCAATTCGTCAAATTGCGCACATGTCTCCAGCTCATAACGAGCCATTTTACGTGCTTCCAGCCGGAAAACTGCTTTTTTAGCAGCACTGGCATCGGCCGATGCCAGACGTTCGGGAATCAGGAAAACAGCATTGTGCTTGTCCAGTACCAGACGTGGTTTCGGCGCTGGCGCGGCATAGTATGCAGTCAACGCATACTGAGCCATCCATAATTGATCGGCATGAATGGCATCAAATGGAGTTGATGACACAACGTCACGCACGAGATCATCCATCGCGGCGACGCGATCACGTTCGATCAAAAACGGTGTGCGCTTGAAGAGACTGCTGACAAAAAAGGTCGCATCACGATAGCGTGACCGTGGCATGAGTACGGTGTGAATCGCTGTGCAGTATTGGCGCAAATGGGCGATCGCTTCCGGAGCATCATTCGGCCGATGGAAAGCGACCAGCGTCACGTCATGTCCCGCGTGCGCCAGATACTGCAACACGTGATACATACGCACCTTCGGCCCCGCATCAGCCGGAAAAGGAACCAATTGTGCCAAATAGAGAATGCGCATACGACCTTGCTGCTTATCAGTTGGAAAAGATTGTTTGTTGGCCGGGTCAAGAAGCAAGAGGATCACGACGCAAAGTGCAGCAAAGCTAATTATTTGCTTGTTCACTGCCCTGCATTGAATGTCTGTCGGCCTTACCCCAATCGAATCACATAGACGGCAATGCTTTCAACAGTTGATAATAACGTCGGCCCAGTTCCCGATGTTGCTCGCGTCGCGGTGGACGTTCCAGCCACGCCAACGCTGCGACAGCTACCCGCCCCAAAGCAGCAAATGCCAGGATAATTTTGTATACAAGCGCCGCCGGTAATCCGTGCCGCTTGCGAAAGTACAGTACCTTACTGCGATACAAATGCATAAACATCGCCAGCGGCACCTGCTGCGTACTGCGACCCCCATGATGGATGATAACGGCACGCGGCTCCCAATACAACTCCCACCCTGCCTGTTCTACGCGTTTACACAAATCAACCTCTTCCGAATACATGAAAAAATCTTCGTCGAGTAAACCGATTTCGTCAAGCACCGTGTGTCGCAGCAAAATACAAGCGCCTTTGAGAATCTCGACACGCTGCGGTTGATCAACCGGCCAGGCAGGCATCGGATAGATGGCCCAGGGATGAAGCCGGTCCAGATGCAGCAGATACCACAACTCGCGGGCGAGTGTCGGCGCGGGATGCGCTGAAATCTGCAAAGATCCGTCACTGTTGAGTAGTCGCGCACCTACCGCACCGGCTTCCGGGTGTTGGTTTAGAAATGCGATCAGAATTGCCAGCGCACCCGGCTCGATCTCCGTGTCTGAATTGAGCAGCAAAATGTAGCGGCCCTGTGCCAGGCGAACGGCCTGATTGTTGGCGCACGCAAAGCCGACATTTTCACTGTTTTCAATGAGTGTGACCCAGCCATAGCGTTCTTTTAGCATGGCAACACTGTGGTCGGCCGATGCATTGTCCACGACAAATGTCTCGACGCGAACGCTTCCCAAGAGCGCAATCTCATCGGCAACTGTGCGCAAACAGGCATCCAGGTATTCTGGTGTGTTCCAGTTAACAATAACAATTGAGAGATCGCACATTTGATTTGAAACTGTGGTCATCGTAACCGATCGATACTGGAAGATTTGGATATGATGCGCTTAGTCGCGACCGTAGTTGTATTTGATCGCTACCAAGGCTCCGAGGAAAACCCAGCCAATGACGCTGGCGCGAAACCCGCCCAATGTGATGTTATACACAAAGGGAATGAGCCAGTCGCCGAGGAAGCCGGAGACAAACATGGCAACAAGTGCTGCAAGTGCACCGTAAACGTAGGCACGCTCAAACTCACTGCGTTTGGAATGGGTCAAGCGGATACCTATTCGGCCGATTTCCGCCATGAACCAGACAAACAGCACCAACCCAACGATGCCAATTTGCGCGATCATATCGACATACTGGCTATGCGAATTAAATTGCACGCGATAACCCAGCAAATTATACAGAGGCGTATAGTAATAGTAATTCGCCGGTCCCAGACCCCAAACCGGGTTTTTGCCCGCTATTTGCAGCACAATCTGCCAGGCGGCTACCCGCGTACTGGCACTGTAATGCTCATGGCTTAATCCCAGCCAAAATTCATTGAGCAGCGTCTGCAAATTCATCATGACAATCAATGACACAACCAACCCTACTGGAATGAGCAAGCGCGGCGACTTCAGTCCAACCAGAATTGCGACAACGACAATGGCAGGCACCCAGCCCGACGCCCACGAAAGACCAGGCCCAAAAGAGATATAAAGTGATGCCCCGAAGATGATGCCCAATGCAACGCGTGCCGGTAACGACAAGGCTCTGTTGAACAATGCCTGGCTGCCCGACAAAGCAAACACCCAAATCCAAAAAACACTGCCAAATGCATTGCGCGGAAATAGATTAAACGCGTGAATCGTCAACGACGGTATCACGCGGCCAACTAAATAGACCGACGCGACAGCCAGAAAAACCCACACCATCCATTGCAACCCACGCTCACTTCTAACCAGGTGCGTGCTCAGCACAAATGCCACCGCAACCATCAAATACAATCCGTAACCGGCAAGCTGCCCACTCAACGGCGCACCTTCAATCGAAAACCAATTGAGTTGACCGGTCAGCAGCGAGAGTGTCGTTACCAAGATGAGCAGAAGCAACGGCACAAAGACGCGATCCGAATGAAACGTGATTTCTTTCCGGACAATGATCATATCCAAAATCCACACACCACCAATCACGCCGAGCAACAGCATGGATGCATTAACGGAGCTGAACTGCGTAAGTGCGATCTCAAACGGGATCAACATGCCGGAAATAACCAGCAACAATGGGCCAAGGGTGGGAAATTTGACCAATAGCCAATAAACAACCAGCATCACCGGCACAGCCACAACGAGGACGTTGACGAGGTCATCGCCGCGAAAAGCGACGAAAGCACTCAAAGCCAGCGTGATTGTGATGATCAACGCGCGCAGCCAGCGATGTGAGGCCAGCCGATGGATGTCAATGCGTAAATCGGTCATGAAATAGCCAGTCTTTTATCGCGCAATCCGGCACGATACCCGTTGTAAATAGCGCTGCCGTTGATCCAACGGTACAGTGGACGCAACAATCTGGAAGTGGGAAAATGCTTTTCCAGCAGGGCGGTTATCTTCTCCATACTCCACACCATCGGCCGAATCGACAGCAGACGCCGCGCCACTTTGCGTACAATCAAACCCAGCGTATCTTCACCCCAGACAATCGGTGTCATGTCCCGGAACATCGGCAGATCAGTCTGCATTTGCGGATACCGTTCAAACAACGTTGCTGCCGCATAACTCGCCCGATACCAACGGTGACTCGAAGCGTCTATATCCTGTAGCGAATAATCCCAATGTTCGCCGACCGCACGGGGATTGCGCCGCAACGCTAGCCCCATTTGCTGTGCCCGATACCCGAAGTCTACATCATCCCAATTGGGCCAACCACCCGTCGGGTCTTGAAACATGCCTAAAGTCATAAACGCTTCACGCCGTACTGCTAGCAAACCAGTCTGACAATACACATACGGCAAATCGCTACGCTCCAGCGGTTCGGCCGATTTTGTCTGGCGCAAAGCCTGCGCATAAATGGAGCGTTCCATCGTCGGCGGCCAAATCAGGCGGCCCATGATAAGACAATCAGGCCACTGCGCGATACTAGCGGCTAACTCAGCCAGCGTCTGGGGTTGCAGACAAATATCATCGTCGAGAAAGACCAACAATTCGCCAAGCGCGGCTTGCGCACCCGTGTTACGGGCCACAGTAGCGCCCTGGTTGACTTGTCGCATGCAACGCGCATTGGGTAAACCACTAGTCGTAACGACGGTGCATATCGATTCGGCCGAACCGTCATCGACGACGATGATCTCGTATTGATCTGCGGCAAGTGTCTGCTTTCCGGCTGCTACCAATGTCCGTGCCAACACATCCGGCCGATTATAGGTGGGTATTATCAGGGAAACGCGAGGTGTTGTCATTGCGTCGAGACCAGCGTTGCCGGGCCGGTCAGCAGGTGATTAGTAACGATCACTGCGGCCGAAACGGCCACCCAAATAATCCCGCAAAGCCAACCATAGCGCATCTCGTTGTGGTCGTTTATGCCGCCAGCGTGGTCGCACAGTCCAACTCACCATCATGCGAACATGATAAAACCACAGCGCCAGCCGCGTCCGCAAGCCCAACCCATGTTTGCGGGCAAAAAGCAAAGCGTTGCGCGTACCGTAGTACGAAACACGCTGCGAACTGACATCGCGGCGCCGTGTGTCCGGATGCCACACCAGAGCCTGCGGCGCGACAAGCAAAGTCACGCCGCGCTGTCGGGCGCGATACGACCACTCAACATCCTCATAGTACAGGAAAAATTCCTCGTCCAGCAATCCGGTTCGCGCCAGTGCGTCACGCGAGGCTAGAATGGCACAGCCGGATAAAAACTCGGTCTCATAGGGTTGATTCGGCCGAAATGCACTCAACTCACCCGTTCCGTCGTGCTGAACGCGCCATCCGTCATGCAACACACCACCGGCAGACAAGACTGTATCCGGCTTTTCCAAAATGCAGATTTCTGCACCGACAAAACATAGCCCTGCCCATTGTTGCGCCGCCTTTACCATTTCGGTAATTGTATCCGGTGCGACCACGGCATCATTGTTGAGCAGCAAAACATAAGACGCATCGCGCTCCAAAAAATAGCGTATGCCTGCGTTGTGACCACCAGTGTACCCGAGATTTTGTCCCGTTTCGATGAGCGCAATATCCGGTTCGGCCGAATGGATCACAGCCACCGAATCATCTGTAGAGGCATTGTCGATCACGACAATCTCTACCGCACCATAATCTGATTGGCGCAATGACGCAAGACAGCGCAGCGTATCGTCACTGCGGTTCCAGTTGACTACGACAACGCCGACGAGCGGAGCCGTCTGGTTGTGCGTCATCGTTTCATCCTTTGCCGGACGCGGCTGCGCTATCATGAGCATTGTTCCGAATACAAACCATTCATATAGATCACGTCAACTACGCGTTCTCAGCGTATCTTATCGACATCAAGGCTGCAGAAAGCGGAGTGTTCATGTACACGTACTTCATACAGCCACAACTACAACCTGACCGCATTGCGTTCGCACAGAATCGCACCGTATATCGATTCCAACTCATCGACTTCCTCATCGGTTGTTTTGACCGTCGGCGCATTTTCGCTCAATCTACGGCGCAGCGCCGGCTCATCCACCATGCGTCGCAGTTGATGCGCAAGATCAGTGCTGTCGTTCAGTTCGAATAACAAGCCGTTGCGCTCATGTTGCACCAGTTCGGCCATACCGCCGAGATTGGTGGCAATGATCGGTGTTTGTGTGGCGAATGCTTCATGAATCACCAGTGGTGCATTCTCATACCACACAGACGGCACCACCAGCACATCGATGTCAGCCAAAACCTGTGCGATGTCGGCTCGTGGAAAGCGGCCACGTAGCTGCACAAACTCATTACCGGCCGACAAACGGCGCACCCGGCGTACATACGCGGGGCTTTGTTCCAGGTCACCCCAGATATCGAGATGCGCCTGATCACGCAAATCAGCTTCACAAAAAGCCTCAACCAGAACATGCACGCCTTTTTGCTGCTGCACCTGACCCATAAAGCCGAAACGAATCACCTTTGACGGTGTCTTGCCCTTATATTCTTGCAACCAGCTCAGTTCGTGGCCGTGCGGTAGATGGGCAACGCGATCTGACAAGCCGGCCTGGGCTACCATCTGCTGAACGAAGCGCGATGGAGAAAGAATACGATCGGGTAAAAGCATAGCCCTGGCAGCCAGCGTCTTGCGCTCGTCCATATCCAGCGCCAATCCCCGTGCGCCAGGCTGCCGTGCCCAAAACGGATACGCCCCAATCGTCTGCCACAGTTTGCGCCGCACTGTATCCGGGAGGAAGCGCTCTGTTTGCTTGTAAACGCCGGAATCGGCCAGCAAACATTGCTGACATTCCCAAGGCGTCGTGCGCCCATCACACAGTGTGCCGTCACCGCGCAGCAAAATCGTGCGCGGACACAGGAACCAAAAGTCAGTCAGGGTGACGGCTAGTGGAATCCCGGCCTGATAGACGGCATCCAGAATGCCGACTCCCAATGCGTAGGCCGACGTAATGTGAACCATGTCAGGCTGGTATTCGGCCAAAATATCGGTCACCCAGGCCGTTGCCTGCGGGCTGATGTACAGCGCACGATTGGGATTCTGAGCTTTCTGCCAGTTGATCTGGGCACGACGCACGGAAACGCCATCAACCACATCGGCCGAAACACCATTCCAGTACGCATCACCTCGTATCCAATCAGACGCACACAAAACCAACACGTCGTGACCACGTGCTTGCAACGCTTTCGCGATGCCAAAGGTGTAATTTTCTGTACCTGCCCGTGATTCCGGCGGAAAAAAGTGAGAGATCAAAAGTAAGCGCATGATTGCGTTTCTCACACTGCGTAGCGGGTGCGACGCAGACGGTCAAGTAATTTTGGGCCGAGCATCGACTTGCCCAGATTGGTCAGCAGCAAGCGTTCACGCACAAGATCGGGACGCAACCGCACCGCTTTCGTCGCGCATTGCCTGCTCAGGGCCGGCTCACCGGCATTGTAAGCGACCAGACTCAATGCATAATAGGCTGTTCCGGACGCCTCGCGACATATCTTCAACGGCAAACCGCTCGTCTCTAAAGCTGTCAACACTATCTCGATCTGGCGTACAAACCCACTCAAATGTTTGCGGACGGCTGCCGGTGTGCGTCGGCCGACGGGTTGGGTTCCCAATGCCAATTCGTAAAACAACGACTCATCTGTCGCCAGGGTCGAGTCAACGCGCAAGGCGTGAATAAGCGCGGATTGCAGCAGAGACCAATCCTGATGGCGCAACAAGGCATCGATGGCCTGAAAACGATAAACGCCACCGTATGCCAGCCGCTTGTGTGCTGGCCATTGCTCAGGGTAGCCGTCGTCGGGGCCAAAATGCTTCTCGGCAATCGCCAGGGCGGCCAGATTGCCTGTCACGGTATCGGCCGAAAGGCTGTGTGGATGAGCACGATACCGCACCAGGCAATGCTGCACACCGACAAACATCATGTCAGCCCGCAACATGCGCAGCCACAAATCCCAATCCTGCAATCGGCGCAACGACACATCAAACAATCCAACTTCCAGCAGCGCTGCGCGTCGGCACAACATCGTGCTGGGCAGCAGAAAGTTGGCTCGCAGCAAAACGGCGTACAGTTCATCCGGATCGTAGACTACGTTGTGTGTTTTCTGCAAAAGCGGCTTGCCGTCCGCATCGATCATTTGGGCAAAACTGTACAATGCGGCTGCTTGGGGCCAACGCGCAGCGGCTGCCAACATTTCGGACAGGAAATTCGCATCCCATTGATCGTCGCTGTCCAGAAAGGCGACGAATTGGCCGGTAGCGGCAAGTGCCCCACAGTTGCGTGCCGCCGCCGCGCCCATATTTTCCTGACGAATAAGGCGCACTGTGTCACCGTAGCGGCTCACAATGGCCGGTGTGGCATCGGTAGAGCCGTCATCGACGACGATCAATTCGACGTCAGGCACGGTCTGAGCGAGGACGCTGTCAATTGTGCCCGCGATATACGCCTGACGATTGTAGGCGGGAATGACGACAGATACTGTTTTCATGCCGGAAAGTGTGCCATTGTGATCATGCGAGTCGAATTCGGCCGAATGTCGTTTTCATTGCTATCGATAATACACCACGGTTTTGCAGCCATGCCGGATTGTAAGCCAATGCTTTCCATACACAACGCCGCGCCCCAACGTTATCGCCCGTCCGGTAACGCGCAAACGTCTCCTCAATATATGCTTTTGCCATTTGGCGTGCATAAGCCGGCCAACTCAAACCCATGATGCGTCGCCGCGACCGCGCCGAAACCCGCATCGCCGCAAACGCGTTGAAGTCTGTCCCCGTCAACGAGCGCCCATGAAGCCGATAGCGATAAAGCGGTACTGAATAGCGCATCATCTTAAAAGCCACATAGGTGCGTATCCAGTATTCCGTATCCTCTGCCAAACGGGCATCAGGGTTGAAATCGCCCAGCGTTGCATACACACGATAGCGATACAAAAAGCAGGCGCCAACCGGATTGTGCCATGCCAAATCTTCAGGCGGCCCCACGTGAACGCGTTCGATGACGGCCCCGTTTTCATCAATGCGCCAAAAATCTGCGTAAACAAAATCGACATCCGGATTGTCTTCCAGGCAAGTTACCAATTGCGCTATCGCTGTCGGTTCCAACAGATTATCATCCGATGTCCATGTAAGGTAGTCGCCGTCAGCGGCAGCAAAGCCGGTATTGAGCGCTTGCGGCAGACCATAGTTGGTCGGATGATGGATCACGCGCACTGACGGATTGTCCAAACTGTCGAGATAATCGGCCGTTCCGTCACGCGACCCGTCATTGACGATGATAATCTCTATATTGGGGTATGTCTGGTCGAGACAGCTTTTCAAAGCTGACTCCAGATAGCGCATGCCGTTATGCGTCGGCAAAATTATGTTGACTTTTTTCATAGTTTCAAAGTTGACAACGCCGGGGAAGTAACCAACAGTCAAAACAAATCATCTGCACACACAAAACCTGTTCAGAAAGCCGGAACAAGTGTGTGCCGCAGCAACAGGTCGACTATTTGCAATGCTGCGCTACCGTCGCCAAACGGATTAACTGCGTGCGCCATTGCATTGTAAGCTGTTTCATCATCTAGCAATCGCGCTGCCTCAGCAACAATTGTGGCTGTGTCGGTGCCGACCAGTCGGGCCACACCTGCCTCAATTGCTTCCGGACGTTCGGTCAGTTCGCGCATCACCAATATCGGCACGCCCAGGCTGGGTGCTTCTTCCTGCAATCCGCCGCTGTCGGTCAAGATAATGTCGGCCCGTTTCATCAAGTGTACAAAAGTGAGGTAATCGAGCGGTTCGGTCAGAGAAATGCCCGGCGTATTGCCCAACGCTTCCGTAACAGGTTGCAACACATTGGGATTGTAGTGAACCGGATAGACGATGTGAACATCGGGCCGCAAGGCCAGTTGACGCAACGCCTCAATAATCTGGCGTAAAGGGCGTCCGTGGTTTTCGCGTCGATGCGCTGTAACGACGATCAAACGTTTGCCCTCTGGTATAGTCACCGGTAACGGGTGATCAGAACGGGCTGAAATCCGGCGAATGGCATCGATGACAGGATTGCCGGTTATGTGGATTTTCTCTTCGGCAATACCTTCGCGCCGCAATGCTGCTGCGGCAGTTTCTGTCGGCGCAAAGCAGAGATCGCTGATGTGATCGACGAGAACACGGTTCATTTCTTCAGGAAATGGGTTCTGGCGATCGTAGGTGCGCAAACCGGCTTCGACGTGGCCGACGCGGATGTTCTCAAATGCGGCTGCAGTAGCTGCTGCGAGGACGGTTGTGGTGTCGCCCTGAACAAGTACCCAATTCGGCCGAAATTCGCGCAAGACGGGCTGAATACGCACCAAAATGTGTGCCATGACATCACCAAGCGTCTGATTAGCCCGCATCACATCCAAATCGTAGTCAGGCGTCAGTTCGAACACATCCAGCACCTGATCGAGCATTTCCCTGTGCTGCGCCGTTACCAGTAAACGGGACTCAATCCCCGGCGTTTGCGCTAGCCGGGACACGATGGGCGCCATTTTGACCGCTTCCGGTCTTGTACCCATCACTGTCAACACCTTCAACATAATCGATTCCTTTGAGAAAATAGTTGAGATCAAAAGGTGACCTGACACACCAGGTCGCGATCACCGCCGCACGTTGAGCCGATGGCGCACCCTAAAAATGATCAGTACCAGAAGTAAAAACAGTAACGCTACTGCAACTCCGGCAAGAATCGTACTTGAAGGATTCAGATCTGAGTCCGTATCAGGGAGTTTGTCACTATCAGACAAAATCGGCCGAAAAACACCCTCGTCAGCTGTTGGTGTTAGCACCTCCTGCGATTCAGTCGCACCCTGAGGTACAGCGTCGACATCGACAAACGGAACCGGTTCAAGCGGAGGCGCATCCAATGTACGCGACGTGTGCCACATCTCCGTTTGCCGATCATCAAATACCACGTGTAACTGATTACCTAACAAAATAGTCGCACCTACCGTCTCCGTATATTCGATTTCATTGGGGTCGAGTGCATGTAAGTCAACTGGCGGTGACCAAACATTGTTCTGCCAAATACTATACCACAGGTTATTGCCGTCACCGCCCAGGAAATGCAGCGCACCGGTGGCATCCACGGCGAGAGAAGGGGTGCCGTTAAGACCACCACCTTTGGGCGCGACCTCAAATGGCTCTGTCCAACTGTTTCCCAAATCGGATGACCAGCGATGGTATTTCCCACCGGAGATGGTCGCCGCCCCATTGTAAACGACATGTATTTGGTCAGATTCGCCAATGACAATCTCGGCATCGCCGTAATCAACGCCAGCCAACTGTTGTTCGCGGCTCCATGTCTGGCCGCCGTCTTCAGAGCGCGCGTAGTAGATACCCTGTGGCGGGTACGATTCGGGAAGTGGATTGCGCACCCAAACGACATGCAAAACCCCGTTGCTGTCAATGGCCAACCGGGATGATGTCGTGACAATTTTATCAGGTGATGACGATACTTCGACAGGTATGGTCCAGGTAACACCGCGATCGGCCGAATTCATATAATACACTTCGTTTTTCTGCGAGTCAGCAGCGACGACATGTAGCACGCCGTTGTCATCGATAACGATGTCAGAGCGTGAGATGATGAACTCGCCGTCGCCAATTAACTGTGGTTCGGTCCAGTTGCGGGCATCATCGGCCGATTCAGCAGGCGCCGATGCATATTGCAACAGCGGGCCACCAAAAATGACATGTAATATCCCCTCGTCGTCAACAACACCATCGGGTTCACGAATATCGGCGACATTGCCAGTGACGATGACATCTACCGGTTCCGTCCAGCGAGAGCCATCCCAGCGTGCGTACATCAGGGCATGGGGTTCGCCCTTTTCCTGCCCAAAAGCCAGGCCGCCCCAAATGAGATGCATCGTACCAGTCGAATCAGATATCAGGCGTGGGTACAATGAACGGGCGCTGCTATACACCTGGTCGACCGGCGACCAGTTAGCCTGATCAGAGCCTTGCGAGTTGGCCGGCACCACCAATGCCGAGAACAGGATAATCGCTCCCAGCACACTGACAACAGCGCGGTACGCCGTGATTTTCGGCCGAAACCACAACCCATTCATTGCTACTTCACCCCCAAAGTCAGGGACAACGGGATTTCGCGCATGATGGCATGGCCTTTACTGTGCTGCGCAGCCGTGAAATCGAGCATCTGCTCTCGCAACTGCGACCATTCAGTTTTCAAAGCAGCCACAGCACTCGTCAATTGGCTCAAATCAGTCAACGGCACCGAGAAACGCGCCATATCCAATTGACGGCATATTTCCTCATTTTTGGGCTGGTAGGATAATGAGATGAAAGGGATACCCATCTGACATGCAAAGATCAGCGCATGAAGACGCATGGCAACCAGATAACGACACTGTTGCAATTGGTGCACATCAAATGCATCCTTTACCTGCGCAAAGAAGTTGCTTAAGACACGCGTGTCCGTAACGTGTCCCGGCTCACTGTACAATGACAGCGGAATTAACTCATCAAATTCGTTCCGCAACACATCAATTGCTCGCTGCGGTTGCCATTTGGCAAACGGATAAATCCGCTTGAATCTAGGGATTCGCTGATCCAATTTGCGCATGATTGTGTCAGCACGGCCTCTGAACTCAAACGGCCAGTAGGCCCACTGACGGAGATTGACGCCGCATACATCATCCTCAACCACGTCTGCAGGCGCAAACGGATAGAGAAACGTCAGATCCGGCCCAACGACAACTTTGGGATGGTTATTCAACAGCTTGCGGCTGCGAGCATCACGTACATAAATCACATCTGCTTTGTGCAACAAGACATCGATCAGCGCCTGATTATCTTCATGAACTGCTTCGACGCTAATGCCGACACAACTCAACGGTGGTTCGATTTGTTCGACAAATGCGCTGTGGCGACCTGAACCGCGCAATATCAACCCGCCGCCACCGATTAAGACGTAATCGCACTCGTTCAATTCGACGAGACGGGCATGACCGTCGTCAAAACTACGGGTGACGATTAACTCATGTCCGTCGAAGTAACGCCGCAATGAGGCCAAAATGCGCTCATCGCCGGCGTTGTCATGTCCATACCAGCCGATTACACCAATGCGCATAGGGTCATTCGTCCTCCACGGGCAGCCATCGATGCGGTGTTGTCAATAACGATACGTCTGATCGCACCGGGTATCCGCTGTCGAATACGTCGTTTTCGGTGATGCGCAAAATTCCGAAGCTGTTATTCGTATACAATCTTTCAACACGTGGGCGCATCAAAACGACGGCGACGTAGTATTGTCCGGCAGCCAGAGGAAGCCGCTCAAATTCGATGTCGATCTGGTTCAGTCCCACTTGAATTTCAACTTCAACCTTGGAGATGGGTTGTGTCGAATAGTGGATCAGGGGAACACCTTCAAGCGTGTGTAGCCCAAACATGACGCCGCCCCGTCGCACCGCTTCTGTCGACTGCCATGTAATGCGAAAGCGAACGTAGTCATCTGTGGCGACATAGCTGAGCGGCTCACCATATCGGCCGAATGCCTCAACCGACAACACCTGATGCTTAAGTGCAGGATTCGGTGTGACCGAGATAAAAATACGGTTGTCAGCCTGCGTCGACAACGCCTCATTGCCGACCATGTAGCGCTGTACCGCTTCATCGGACGGTCCATCAAACGCAATCTCGCCTTCTTCCAGCAAAATAGAGCGCGAACAAAGATGCTTGATCGACGCCATATTGTGGCTGACGAACAGGATAGTGCGGCCATGATCGACGACGTCACTCATTTTACCCAGACACTTTTCTTGAAACGCAGCGTCACCAACGGCTAAGACCTCATCCACGAGTAGAATTTCCGGCTCTAAATGGGCGGCAACGGCAAATGCCAGGCGTACCCGCATCCCGCTGGAATAACGTTTGATAGGTGTGTCGATGAATTTCTCAACTTCGGAAAAAGCGACGATTTCGTCAAATTTGCGCGCAATCTCGGTGCGCCGCATTCCCAGTGTAGCGCCGTTCATGAAGACATTTTCGCGACCTGTCAGTTCGGGGTGAAAGCCGGTGCCGACTTCGAGCAAGGAGCCGACACGCCCGTATATCGTAGCCTGTCCGCTTGTCGGTTCGGTGATGCGTGAGAGTATTTTGAGCAAGGTGCTCTTACCAGCCCCATTGCGGCCGATAACGCCAATTACCTCGCTCCGCTTCACGGCAAACGACACATCGCGTAGCGCTACGTGCATGGCTGGTGTCGCCTCACGCCCGTTAGCAGTCTGTCCACGTCTCAATCGAGACAACAGCGCTTCACGCATCGTTTCACCGTGCTGGTGTGTCTGGCCGATGCGATATTCTTTTGTCAAATGCTCAACGTTGATGGCTATCTCGTTCACACATACCTCATTCGGCCGAAAACACTACACCACATCCGCAAATGTACGTTCCGTGACGCGGAAAAAATAAGCACCCGTAATCAGAACAACAGATGAAATAATCACGGCAATCGCCACCAAAGACCCCGTCGGCGGCTCAGTAATATAGTTGCTCAACAATCCCCAGCGAAACCCTTCAACCACAGCAACCATCGGATTCAAACTCAACAGAAAGCGATAACTCTCCGGAATGCGGCTGGTAGCATACGCGACCGGCGTCAAAAAAAACCACATCTGTACCAGAAACGGCACGATGTATGTGACATCGCGGTAACGGACATTGAGCGCACCCAACCAAAGGCCAAAACCCAACGCCGTGACCATAGCCAGTAGCAGGAACGCAGGCATAACCAAAACAGTCCATGTCAGTTGAATCTTGAAATACATCAACAATGCCGCCAGCACAATGAGCGAAACTGCGAAATCAATGAGGCCGGAAACAATCTCGGATGTCGGCACAATCAATCGTGGAAAATAAACCTTTGTAATGAGTTGGCTACTCGTCACCATACTCGACGAAGAACGTGACAAAGCGGTTGCAAAGTAATTCCACGGCAATAAACCGGCAAAGGCATATACTTCGTAAGGAACACCTTCCGGGCCGGCACCCAACATCGTATCAAATACAAATGTGAAAACAATCATGCTGACGATAGGACGCAACATTATCCAGGTGATGCCAAGCAGCGTCTGCTTATAGCGCACTTTGATCTCGCGCCAGGCCATGAAGTAAAGCAGTTCGCGGAACGCCCACAGCTCACCCAATTGCAACGCAGCTAGCCCTCTGGTCCGCTTGATCACAGTTTCTTTATAGTGCGGCGACGCTTCGGGCGACGTATTCGCTTGAAGTTTCATGTCTTCTTTGACTGCCATAGTTGAATTTGCTGAAAGGTGATCATCTCAAAAAAAGCGCAGGCCAGCTTGCCGAGCAATGCCGATTCCCTGTTGCGGCTTGTCTCAACGAAAGCATCGCATTCGAACAGCCTGCTTCATTTTCCGGCAACCTTCTAGGTCTTGCGGCGAAAGCGTGTCAGGCGCAATCCAATGACCAATGCCAGAATGACAAACAAGGTAGCGGCAACTGCGCCCAACGCCAATCCTTCAATCCGACTCGCCGAACCAAGTGCCGTCGTCGTAGGGGGATCGAGCGGAAAAGTCAGTTGCGGTTGGGTCTCGGCCACTGCTTCCTGTGTTGGGGTCGGTGTTGCGACCATTTCGGGTGTGCTGGTCGGTTCGGGTGTCGGCAAACCATCCGGATAGTCTAGTGACCGTCCGCTGAAAAAGAATATGTCGCCGTTCTGGTCGTCAAACTGGTTGGCGTTAGCCCCACCATATACAACAACCAAACTGCCGTCTGCATCCAGTCCGGCCTGGAGTTGATCAGCGTTGATGGTCTGCGGCACAATACTGATATCGCGATCACCCGTCCATGTATTCCCGTCCCACATCCAATAGTGCAATCCGGATGCCTGCAATTGCATGAGGTGCAAACGTCCGACTTTGTCGCGGACCAACGCCGCCGGGCCGGCTGCGTCACCAAAGCTGGAGACGCGGATCGGATTTTGCCAGGTGAACCCGTTGTCATCAGATTGTTGATGCCATAAGGTCACTAAATCGCCGACAGCTGACTGCCAAATACGATGCACTGTCATATCGCCGGTCGTTGTCACGCGGCTCCACAAGACAGGGGTATCGCTGACCAATTCGGCCGAACTCAATGTCATGCCCTCATCATCTGAATACGCTGTGTAAAGCGCTATTGGCCCACCGGCACCAGGCACAGTGTGCTGCGTCCACAGCAAATGCCACCGGCCATCTTCTGCAATGTGCAAACCGGGATCATCCACCATGACCCAACCCGCAGCAGCCGCATCAAACAAAAGCCGCGGTTCGGACCAGGTTGCTCCATTATCACCAGACATCACCATGTAGACACCGCGCCCTTCATTGAGCGGGGCGGCGTAAACCGCTACAAGGCGATCATCTTTTGTGACAGCCAACTGAGGCGAACTGACCACATTGTCCGATGTTGCAATGATTTGCGGCGTCGCCCATTCGGCCTGTGCCACGGCACGCGTCGTATCGACCTGACTAAACAGCAATTCACCCGTTTCAGGATTGGTCCAGATAACAAACAGTCGGCCAGACGAATCCAAAGCCAGGGCCGGATCAGCAACCCGCCCGTCAGTCGAACTGAGCGCTTCAATGGGCGCTACCCAGCGGCCATTTTCATAGCGAGTATACTGGATGCTTTCACCCAATGTGTCAGTCCAGATTAGATGTACCTGCCCATCATTATCGGTAGCAATTGCCGTCGAAACAATGTCAGGCAAACCATCCTGCACCACAATCGGATCGCGCCAATCGGTCGGCGATGGGAACCACCCACCAAAATCGGCGAGCGTACGCGTTAAAGCCCACACATCGGCCCCTTCTGCCACGTCGCATCCAAAAACGAAAAACGCATCATCTCGCAGTGCAGCTTGCTGGCATGCCAGTTCAACAGTGCGAAATGTGTCGCTGTTGGTAAATTGACTAATGCTGCTCTCGCGCTGCGGATTACTCCACAAACTGCGGTTCCAATCCCAACCAAGCAGATTGGACAGCTCCGAGCCGGAAGCCATCAAAATCGTGTTGCCTTCATCCCCGGTAACGATTTGTATCGCATCCGGGCATACCGCCAGACTGGTAAGTGTTTGCCGTTCTGACCAGGTGTCACCGCGATCAGCAGACGTTTGATAGTAAAGGTTGCACACGGGTGCGTTGTCATGATTGGCTCGCCACACCAACAAGACATTGTCGCCATCGGCTGCAGCAATGATGTTGGAGGGGCCAGCAGCCAACCGTCCGTCAGCTGCCTCACGCCGGTCGATTTCTTGTGGCTCGCCCCACGTGGCGCCACCATCATCAGAGCGGATGAAGTATACTTTTTCTTCTGGCCGACTGTCCCAAACGACGTAGATACTGTTTTCGGCCGAAATGATTGCCGCATGGGTATCTGCTGCGATCAACGAGCGGAAATAGCGCGACGGGTACAACAAAGCCGCTTCTGACCAGGTTGAGCCACCATCCTCAGAGGCTATATGGTACAACCCGGCTGGAAGGTTATCCGATTCGGCCGAACGGAAATACACAACATGCATGCGATTATCATCGTCAATCGCCGACACGGCCGCTAATGCGGAACCTGCTAGCACAGTCGGCTCGCGCCAATCAAACACTGTGCCACTTTCAAGTGCCGCCGCTTCGACATCGCTGAATACCAACTCATCGTCGTCATTGATCCAAAAAGCAGCAATACGACCTGTATTATCGGCAACCAGCACTGGTGTAAAAATCGGCTTCGGTGCGTTGCTGCTCAAGTCCGGCGAATAGAGACGTGTGGCAAACGGCGGCTCGATCACGCGAGAATCACTCCAACCATCATCAACGGTACGTGCATAGGCGTAGTCGCGTTCATTCTCGAGCCAGAACACATGCACAGTACCATCGGCAGTGACAACCGGCAACGGCATCGTTGCGGCACCGGAGCGCGAAATATTGACTGGTGTAACCCATGCTTCATCCGTTTGGGCAGCAGCACGACCACCATGAACCAACACCACACCAACAAGCGCGGCAAGACATAGTATCAGGAACAAGCTTGATTTATTATTCAATCGACTTCGCATACGTCGTCCGTATCATTTCAACAGCGGCAGGGGCAGATCTATCAGTCTGACCACTCCGGGCGAACGTGCGTGTCCGCCTCTACTAGCAAAACAATCATCTGCGTGGCGAGCGCTAACTCTTGAAAACGCTCAAGACACAATAAAGTCAGCCACTAAGTATAGCCCATTGTGCAGGCAGGCATAAATGGCATCACGGTTCGTTCACGTTGAGACGCGCCGCCATCTGTGTGGCACGGTCTGACAGCATCGCTTCACCTTGCGTCAGCCACCACCAACGATAGATGTCCAACTCCTGCCGTGCATCACGTGTTGCAGCCAGCAAAGGCTGAGCAACCTCATAGTCACCAAGCCAAGCATAGCTCAATCCAAGATTCTTGCGTATGCCATCATGGCCCGGATTTTGGTCGTATGCTGCCTGGAGATGGGCTGCGGCGGCGGCATAATCGCGGCGCATCATGGCAATTAAGCCCAAGCGATGGTGCGCCGTGGCGTTGTCCGGATCGCTTGTCAAGGCTTGCTCAAAGCGCTGTTCTGCAGCACCCAATCGCGCTGCTGTGCTGCCGTCATCCCATTCGCCGGTCGGCCAGTCGGCAAATTGCTGCCGCGCCATGGCTAACACGCCCATATTCACTGTCCAACCCGTCCGCCAGTTGTTCCACTGGGTCAATGCTATAACCAGTATGACAGCTATTACGGCAACTAACGCAAAACGATAACGTCTTTCGGCCGAAATTCGCCGCCGCCAGATACGCATCTCTGCAACAGGATACCCAGCCAAAGCAAATCCGGCAGGCAGCAACAAAAACGGCGCCGCCCGCGTATCCACCAACATTGCATGGATGGCAGCATACACAATGACATAAGCCAACGCGATACTACCAGCGATGATAAACGGATGTGGCCGCGTCAATTGGCGTAAATAGCGCGTCGTCGCGGCTGCGGCAACGCCAAATAACAGAATATAAGTGATGGCGCCCAGCCATCCCTGCTCGACCCACACAATTTGCAACGCATTATTGCCGGTATCCTCGGAATAAACGGCATTGACCGGCACAACACGTATATATTCAGAATAGTAACGCGGAAAAGCGTCCAATCCGGCTCCGGTAAAAGGCGCATCTTGAGCCAAGTACAGGGATTGGGTGTAAATAGCTTGTCGCGCCGTAAAGGTGTCAGGGCCGGGTAGCTGTGGTATGAGCGGTGTCAGGACAATGACAGCGAGCACACCGATGACGGCAAAGGCTGCCATTCCCAGCCAAAATGCACGCAGCGGATGGGTAATTCGGCCGAATCGCATCACAATCAACCACCACCCCACTACAAGTAACATGATGGGCAACAACAGCCAGGGCGTGCGCGACTCCGTCATAAGAATGTCAAATGCCAACAGACTGAGCGTCAACAAAGCCAAACCGATTTCAACCACTGTCCGCCACGGCGAACGCCCGCTTCGTTGTTGCACGACATAGACCAGCCACATGACAACAAACGGGACGGCCAACGCCAGAACAGCCGCCAACTGATTGCGCGTGACGTTCCAGAATGTCGGTTGCCAGCCGACATCTGGGACAATTTGGTTGAGTGATTGCCCGATTCGGCCGATAACGGCAAACCGCGTCCACTCACTCCAATCACGCTGGCTGACAACGGCAAACCCGCCTATAGCCGCCGCCACTGCAAACAGGCGGCCCAACCAGTAGCGCGTGGTCCCGTCACTGCTGTTGAGGCTGTAAAACAGGGCAACGGCCACCAAATACCACAGTAAGCGCAGGGTTGCAGCGTCGCGATCCGGCGCCACCCACCAGGCAATGCCAACGGAAATCGAAAATAGAAAAAGAGGAATATCAAGCGGTGATGGCAGTGCCAATCGGCCGATACGCAGCCAGCGTGCGCCCACCGACCCCAGCAATGCCCCCACGCTCAGCAACATCCAAGGCTGGAAATCGGCCGAAAGTACGACCAGACCGATTGCCGCCGCCACCATCCCCCATTCAGCTATCGTCAGCAGCCGGGCAAGCGATGTGGAAACGCGCTGAGGCACCGACGCTATGATGATACAGGTGCTCCCGTGTCAGTCGAAACCCAACTCAAATGCTGCCAACCCACGTTCAGCGCCGAACGCAATGTGGATGGATCAGAAATGAGCATCTTCATATACGTCTTCATCGGCTCAGGTCGCATCGCCCACTCGCGGAAAGCCCGCTTTTGCCAGTAGAGCAATCTTTCGGCCGATAAGCCGGGATAATCGAGCACAGTCCCCTGATCCATATCGACTTGCTCCCAACGTGTGCCAGAGCGGAACCACCCGTTCTCAACAACCTCAAAGAAGAACGGCGTACCTGGGTACGGTGCTGCTACATGGAACAAGGCAATATCCAGCGGCAACGTCTTGGAAAACGCAATCGTTTCTTTAATCGTCTCTTCTGTCTCCGTCGGCAGCCCGATAATGAAGTAACCCCAATTCTTGATCCCCGCCTCACGCGCCCAGGTCAACGCCCGTAGCGCCTTATCCGGGTAAGCACCCTTGCGTGCGTGGCGCAGCACCTGCTCGTTGCCGCTTTCAATACCCCATGAAATCAGCCAATTGCCTGCTTTCGCCATCATCTGCAACAGCTCTTCATCGACGTAATCGACACGACTATTGCAGGTCCAGCGAATGTTGATGTTTTCTTTGATCATCAACTCGCACAACCCCATCACCTGATCGCGATTCACGGTGAACAAGTCAGCATACATGTGAATATTGTTCATGCCCAGCTTCTTCAGCAGCCATAACTCTTCCATGATGTCTTCAGGTGTGCGCAGGCGCGTCGTGTATTGGTAACTGACATGCTTGATGCAGTAGGTGCAGCCGGCAGGACAACCGCGACTGGTGACGATAAACGTGAACGGTCCTTTGATGAGTGGCATGCGGTATTTGTCCAGCGGCAACAAATGGTGCATCGGCAGTGGCATGTCACTCAGATTTTTGATGAATGGCCGCGTAAAATTGACAATGATGTCTCCTTTGTAGCGCCAGACAATGCCCTTGATCGCACCCATATCAATGCCACCGTCTTCCTGAATAGCCACCCGGTAATCAGGATCGTGATCGGCGAAGATTTTCTCAATATTGGGGGGACGCTGGTCGATTTTGCCTTCCAGATGGTCGAGCAAGTCCCGCAGGGTCAAATCCGGTTCACCAAGCAGAATGTAGTCGAGTGACGGATACGGCTTCATCGTCTCGCGTGGAATCGGTGTGACGTGTGTGCCGAATGCCATTGTCGTGATGCCCCGTGCCTTTGCCAGGAAAACGCCGTACATGTCGTTTTCCAGCGTCGGGGCTGTGACCTGAGTCAGGTAATACTTAGGTTCCAGCTCTTCGAGTTTCTTGGTGAAGTCCGGCCAGTTCATGCGCTCGGCGTTGGCATCGATGACGGCGACTTTGTACTGAGGATGGAGCATGGCGGCCATTTGCGCCAGCGACACCTGCGGCCACACCATGTTTTCACGCGTTCTGCGGCCAACACGGTGCTGTGTGCGTATCCACAAGCCCCCATCAGGTGTCGGCGGATTGACCAGAACAATATCTACTGCATTTTCCGAGCGCGGCGTTGCTTCCAAACCCTGCAGAACAATATCGTCTGCATTGGGAAAATTCGCCATGCGTAGTTTCGGCACACGACGCGTTCCCAGATTGTATTTCAGGGATTTGTCTGTCACATCATTTGCCGATCCATTGGCTTTGCTCATTTACTAGCTCCTTTGCGTCCGAGTCGAGTTGACTTGATTATTGGTTCGTGGCGAAAACAGGTCTGATTTAATCGAGCACCTGATCGTTTTTATCAATTTTTTCTATTTTATCTACTTTTCGTCAGTCTGCATATCAGCTTGGGACTGGGCTTCACGTTGACTTAATTCATCCAGCACGCGAATGATGACCCAATAGATAACCAACTGTGCGCCGATCATGACCAACATGGCGCTGCCCAAGAGGTACAACATGATTCGGCCGATAGCCCATTGATTCCCTCCCAGCATGAATACGACAGCAGCAATACCCAACCCAATGAGCACGCCGATCAACCCCATCCATCCAAAATGGTATTCGAGTGGCTGCTTGAAAAGCGGTTTACCGAACAAACCCTGGCGTACTGGTTCCTTGTGGAATAAGGAAACCAGATAATTGAATGTGACACCAAGAGCGAACAGGCTGACGCCGACAAAACCAGACACACTGCCAAAAAACAACACAGCTGCCGACCAACTGGACAGCTCCGTCACACCTGAGGCACGTATACCGACCAGCCACAATGCACACGCAAGCGCAACAGCAACGCCAAGCATCCCGACAATGCCCAATATGCGCACAGGATTATAGGTAAGCGCAGTCCAAAGCATCGACCGCAGGAACAATGAGCCGTCATGAACAACGCTTAGTTTGCTGCGTCCCAAACGCTCGCTGTACGGAATCGGAATTTCAGAGATAGTGATCCCTTCATGCACGGCACGTGTACTCATGACGGGTGTTAGGTTGAGACCATCTGGTAACGGGTAAATGCGTTCCAGAATGGCACTCTTAAAGACCCGCATACCGCTGGCGCTGTCGGTTACGCGCTGTGGGCCAATTATCGAAAGCAATGTGGCGAAAAAGAGATTGCCAACCTTGCGCGTAAGCGGCATTTGCGTTTCGGCCCCTGCCATGCGCGAGCCGACGACGATATCTGATCCATTGAGCGCCTGGGTACACAGTTGCGGAAAATACTCCGGCGGATAAGTGCCGTCAGCGTCAAGGAAGCCGATCAACTCACCTCTGGCGAGACCAAAGCCGGTTTTGAGTGCTGCACCGTATCCTCTGTTTTGTTTGTGGCAAATAAGTCGCACGCCCTGTTCTTGCTGCTCAATGGCATGGACAATGTCGCGTGTTGCATCTTTGGATCCGTCGTCGACGACGAGCAGTTCAAGCTCGTCAATCTGGGCTTTTTTGAGGGCGTCGCGTGTTGCCAGCACACGCTGCACGATTTCGGTGATGCCATCTTCCTCATTGTAGGCAGGAATCACAACGGTTAGTGTAGTCATAATCTTGAATTACCTTTGCTGGGGGTATGAATGTGAATGGATATGCTAGCCGTGGTGGGCAGCATGATAAATGGCGCGCTCGCGGGTTGTCACAGTGCCGTCGATTTCGCGGACGACACGGGCAGGCACACCGGCAACGACTGTATGTGGCGGCACATCTTTGGTGACGACGGCGCCGGCCGCGACGACGGCGCCTTTGCCGATGCGCACACCATCAGTAACGACGACGCTGGCGCCAAGCCAAACGTCGTCTTCAACGACAATGCCTTCGGCCGAAATGCCCTGGTCAACAAACGACCGGGTAGGATCATCAAAAACATGATTGACGGCAATGATTTGTGTGAAGGGTGATGTGAACACGCGGTTGCCGATCGTAACACCGCCCTGTCCACGAATGACACTGTACTCACCGATAAGACAATTTCGGCCGATAGAAATGCCGGCTTGCGGCAAATCGCGAAAGTTATAAACATGCAGCACCGCGCCATGCATCACGATAGTTTCGTCTCCAATGGTGATGCCGTTGGGCGTGGCATGCAGATAAACGCCTTCGTCCAGATAGACGCCTTTGCCTAGCTGAATGTGGTCAGCGAAGCGCAGTCGCACATTCCGTTCGATGGCTGCTGCGCCGTCCATTTGCAGCAGTGCACGGTAGACGACGCCACGCACACCGATACCGATCAAGGTTGGTATCCAGCCAAAAAGGAAAAACACGAGCTGTTCGAGCCAATATCGGCCGAAACTCGACGCCTGACGATTGAGATATAGTGCAAGTGAAGCGAGCATATAACCTAATCTTACCGACAAAGCGGTTAGCGTGCCGCATCTTCAACCGGCATGCTCCGCCCTTCTCATCACGTCCGGATTAGATGCAACTCCCGGCAGCGTGATGGAGCGACAGTAGAACCATTACACGTCAGTAAATTTGAAGCAGTACAAGCGACGGCGCTACCATCTGTGCCTGAACAGACACACACATGGGATGAAAACCAGCGGCAACTACGATATCCAAGATTCGCTTGACTTAACAGGTGAAAGCTGTTGGGTTTCTCTGTTGCAATAAAATACTGGCTCATCGGCCGATGACATAATAAATTGAATGAACACACCTTCATCGGCCGAATCGCTTATCTGTCCTAAAAAATACAATGCCGTGACAAGACTCTATCACGACCAGCCGTAACCATGCATCAATTTTGGAACAATCCTTTACTAAATATTTACGAAAGAACCCTTGTTGAATCGCGACGTGACTCCCCACGACTGTTGATTCCAAAAACCATTTCGCGATAGAGTTGACAATGACAGAAACACTGTCAACTCATCTGACACCAGCTTTTCGACAAGATCGCCCCGTTATTGGACCGATACCCGCAGTTTATAATAATCCTGGTCGCTAAAATTACCGTCATTGGCGATGCCAATATAGTAACGTCCTGCAGTTTGATTGCTTAACGCAATTATCTTCACTGTAGACGTTTCAGTATTTTGCGCTTTGAATTCAGCGTTTTGGCAAGTTGATCCCTTATAAACGACCATTTGCCCTTTTTCCGGCACAAAATCGGACAGCCGGATCTCCAAATCGATGGAACCGGATTGGTTAAGATCAAAAACGTACCAATCAAACTGGTCATCAGGCAAGAATTCGTACGTCCTGTCAGTCTGTATGGGATACGCCGTGCTGCATGTGTCGTTTGGTTCATCAATGGCAGGTACGTTGAGTACATTGGGCAAAAAGATCAAATAAGCGCCAATTTCGGTCACCACAGCAACCGTTCCCACGGCCTGGACACCATTATCGGCCGAAACTTCATAATCATCGTTGACAATGTCCGAGCTAGCCATTACCGTAAAATACAACACAACTTCCGTTCCCGGCGCAAGCGCAGAAACATTCCAAATAACGTCGTTACCATCAAACTCGTCGCCGCCACTGACATACGTCGCACCAGCCGGCAAGGCATCGCGCACAATGAGATTGGTGGCCTCAAAAAGCGAACTCGTATTCGCAACAGTAATGCCATAAGTGATCGGATCGCCCGGATCGGCCGAAGCCGGCCCGGATTTGACAATGGTCAACGACGGCAGCCCTACCAGAGTCGTTACACTGACCGTACCGTCCGCCCCGAACCCATTTTCATCCAGAACATTGTAAGTATCGTTGACAATATCATCCGTAGCCGTCACCGTAAATTGCCGCATGACCGTAGCCCCAGGCCCTAACGCGGCGATTGTCCACTGCACTTCACTACCGACCAGAGTGCCACCACTGACATAGACAGCACCGGCAGGCAATTGATCGCGCACCAGCAACTGGGTCGCCGTCATTGTGCCGGTATTGGCAATCGTCAGATCGTAGACAATCGGTTCACCGGACAATGCGGTCGCCGGGCCGCTTTTGCTGATGCTCAACACAGGATCGCCGACCAGTGTTCTGACAATGCGCACGCCGGATGTACTCAGATCGCCATCGGCCGAAACACCATATGTGTCATTGACCAACGTACGCGCTGCATCCGAAACCACGGTGAACTGCCGCGATATTGACTGTTCGGGTTCCAAGTTTGGCACACTCCAACTGACAATGCCAGCCTCAAATGTCCCGCCGCTCACATACGTTGCGCCGGATGGAACGACATCAGTGATCACCAGACCTGTTGCCGCCAACGTGCCTGTATTGGTCACCCATAGCGTATACACAATGGGATCATCAATAAACGCCGTGACCGGGCCGCCTTTGCTAATCTGTAGCAGCGGATCTCCGACCTCGGTTGTCACTGCCACAACGCCGTCAGCATTAAAACCACCGTCGGCGACAACACCATAATTATCATTGACAACCGTCCCGGCAGCCGTCGCCCGCACAGTAAATTGCCGTGTTTTGACCGCATTGATGCCCAGTTCGTTTATCATCCAACTCACTGTCGTGCCATTAAAGCTGCCGCCACTGACATATTGTGTGCCGACTGGCAACAAGTCCGTAACAACTAAACCAGTTGCCGTCAATGTCCCGGTATTGGTTAGTGTCAACGTATACAAAATGGGATCGCCGACAAAGGCCGTCGCCGGGCCGCGTTTATGGATTTCCAAAGCCGGATCCCCAACGACTGTCACGACCACATTGCTGCCACTGCTGCCGAAACCCCCATCAGCAGCAACACCGTACTCACCGTTGCTGATGATGCCGGGATTTTCAACCCGGACCGTAAAGAACACGGATGCGTCATCACCGGGAACCAATTCCGATATCTCCCAGGTGATGACTGCCCCATCCCGCATGCCACCGCTGACATAGGTTGCACCGGCCGGAATAATATCTGTGATCACCAGACCGGTCGCAGTCAGCGTGCCACTGTTCATCACGGTCAACTCGTAAGTAAATAGTTCGTTGATAAATACCGTTGCCGGGCCGCTCTTGGTAATACTCAAAGTCGGATTGCCAACATGCGTCGTGACAGAATCGCTGCCACGACCGCTAAAGCCACGGTCGGCAACCACACCATAGTTATCATTGACAATGGTTCCTGGGTTTTCGACCATGACGACGTAGGATACGGTTGTGTCACTATCCGGACCCAATTCGCTCCGCGTCCAGGTCACAATTGAACCGTCCCGTGAACCGCCACTGACATAAGTCGCGCCAACCGGGATACTGTCTGTCATGATGAGTGTAGTCGCGGTCAGTGTGCCGTTGTTTGTGACAGTCAAATCGTAGCTGAAATGCTCACCGACAAATGCTGTCGCCGGGCCGCTTTTGGTGATGCTCAAATCAGGTTCACCAACAACGGTGGTCACAGGGGGAAATCCGGCTGAAAAGAATCCGCCATCGGCCGAAATACCGTAGTCAGCATTGACTATCGTACTATTTGCCTGCACTTTCAGTTGCCGTTGGATCACTTCGTCCACAGCCAGTTCCGGCACCGTCCACGTCACCAGTCCGTTATTGTAGGAACCACCACTCACCCAGGTTGCCCCAACCGGCAGCACATCGGTGATAATGACATTAGTCGCCGTCAACGCACCTGTATTTTGCGCCGTCAACGTGTAAACAATGTCGTCGCCACTGTATGCCGATGCAGGGCCGGTTTTGGAAACCGACAAGTTTGGCTCTCCGATAGCTGTGACAACCGAAACGAGACCGACGGCAGCATAGCCATTGTCGTCACGCACGCCATAGAAACGATTGACGATTGTATTAAGCGCGGTGACAGTAAAATTCACCGTTACAGATTCGTCCGGCGCGAGCGTAGCGACGTTCCAGCGCACTTCATCGCCAAACAACGTACCGCCGCTGACATAGGTTGCACCAACCGGCACGGTGTCGGTAATTAGCAATGCTGTGCTAGTGAAACTGCCGGTGTTGCTGATGTGCAATGTGTATTCGATGTGCTGACCCGGCAAGGCACTACCGGGACCGCTTTTGACGATCTGCAAGGTAGGTGCGCCGACCTGCGTGATGACAGAGGGAGAACCGGACGCACCAAATCCCCCATCGGCCGATGCGCCGTAATCATCATTGATCACCGTGCCGGGCGTTGCCCGTGTGACGACAAATTGGCGCACAACCTGGCTCGCCGGTGGCAAGCTCGACAGCATCCATGTGACAACGCCGCCATCTTCAGAACCACCGCTGACATACGTGGCGCCGGCCGGAACAGTATCTGAGACCAGGACATTGGTCGCCGTCAATGTGCCGTTATTCTCAATCGTGAGCGAATATTCAATCAGATCACCGGCCAAAACCAAAGCCGGGCCGGTCTTGGACACAGTAAGGGCCGGATCGCCGACGACAGTTGTGACAACGACGCTGCCGGTGGCGCCAAAGCCACCAAATGCTGTTACTGCATAGGTATCGTTGACCACCACACCCGATGTAGCACGCCGAACTGTGAAATCAAGGATGATCTGCTCGCCTGGCGGCAGCGATGACACAGTCCAGCGTACGTTGCCACCATCGAGGATGCCACCGGTTGTACTGCCGACATAGACCGCACCGGCAGGAAGCGCATCCGTAACGATCAAATTAGTTGCGGTCATGTTGCCGCTGTTGCTCACCGTCAGTTCGTAGGTGATATTTTCGTTGATGTAGGCGGTTTCGGGACCGGTTTTTGCAATGGCGAGTGCCGGATCGCCGACAATGGTCGTGACGCTGTTACTCCCGACTGCACTGGCACCGTTATCGGCCGAAACAGCATACTCTGCATTCACAATCGTATCCGCCGCCGTCACGACAAACTGCACCGTCGTTTGGGACATGGGATCGAGCGCGGCAATATTCCAATGCACTTCGTCACCGACTTGCGTACCGCCGCTGACATAAGTCGAACCAGTCGGCAATGTATCGGTCACGAGCAACGAGGTGGCCGTAATCAGTCCGCCGTTGACAACAGTGATGTCGTATGTGATGTCTTCACCGACAAAAGCTGTTACCGGACCGCTTTTGGACAGCGACAAATCAACTGTCCCGACAATCGTGGTGACCACGACAGTGCCATTGGCAATGATTCCCAAATCGGCCGATACGCCATAACTATCATTGACGATCGTTGACATTGCCGTCACACTGAACTGCACGTCAACTGCATCACCTGGAGCCAACTCAGCCACGTCCCAATTGACAATTCCTCCAACCAACGTTCCACCGGCTACATATGTAGCGCCGCTGGGTACAACGTCCAATATGTCTAGATTGGTTGCTGTATAAACGCCGCTGTTGACGACCGTCAACGTATACGTAATCAGCTCGCCTGGCAGCACCCAAGCTGGCCCAGTCTTAGTGATAGCAAGATCGGGAAACCCCACGGCAGTGACGACGGGTGTGGTTCCTGTTGCGCCAAAACCATTTTCGTCCTGAACGAAATAGTCGTCGTTGACCAGCGTCGTGTTGCTCGTGACAGTAAACTGGACGTCGACCGGTACGCCATCCGGAGGCAGTTCGGCAAGCGTCCAATTGACGACCGTGCCGTCGAACATGCCGCCACTTTGCCACGTTGCGCCCGTGGGCAGCGTATCAGTGATCATCACGCCGGTAGCTGTCAGTACGCCGGTGTTGACAACAGAGAGTGTGTACTGAATGGGGTCACCGGGCAAGGCTGCATCCGGGCCTTGTTTCGTGATTGCCAATTGGGGATCGCCAACCAGCGTCACAACGGTCGTCGTACCTGTGGCATCGAATCTCCCATCGGCCGAAACGCGATAATCCGCGTTCGTCAATGTACTCACACCAGTCACAGCAAACTCTACAACGACACTACCCCCATCAGGAGCCAACTCTAACCCGGCCCATTGCACCTCGTCGCCATTCAGCGTGCCACCGCTGACATAGGTTGCTCCAGCCGGCAATGTGTCGGTGATGGTGACATTGGTTGCGGTCATGACACCGTTATTGACTGCCGTCAGCGTATAAGTAATCGTTTCACCGACGAACGCTGTGAGCGGGCCGCTTTTGTCGATACTCAATACTGGATCACCGACCAACGTGACAACGGGTAGCGTACCGGTCGCCGAATACCCGCCGGATGCAGTGACGGCGTAATCGTCATTGGTAATCGTGTGGGTTGCCGTAACGACAAACATCGTCGTCGTCATCGCACCGCCCTCTGCCAGAGAAGGAATTGTCCAATGCACCTCGTTTCCGACAGGCATCCCACCGGTGATATAAGTCGAACCGAGAGGCAGCGTATCCGTCACCAGCAAACCGGTAGCGGAAATCGTCCCATTGTTGAGAATCGTCAATGTGTACGTGATGCGATCACCGGAAAAGGCAGTTGACGGGCCACTCTTGGTGATTTGCAGATCCGGCGTACTGAGGATCGACTCGGACGTACGTGGCGTGGCAAAAATCGTTTGTGTCAGGAACAATGCAACGAACATTGAACCTGCCATAATAGCAGTGAGAAATAAAAACCGGCTCTTCATAATGTAAGCACCTGATAACCGTAATGAATCTATAAATGTAATCTATGTCGGCCGAATCGGTGTCGGCGTCGGCGTATCTGGCACAGGAGTCGGCTGAGGCGTGGGGGTTGACACAGGATTCGGCGTGGGGGTTGTGCGAATTGGCGGCAACGTCGGCGGTAAGGAAGTTGGTGTATTGGTCGGCAATACCGGAATAAAGTCAGCCACTCCTACGCTATCCAAAGCACCTTCAAAAGCTGGCTCGGATACGCTGGCTGCAATCCACCCGGTACGGCCATCAGCCAATTCAATCAAATACCAATAACCAAATTCATCCGTAGCGAGTACCTGTACTTCTGTGCCACGGCGCAGTCCACCCAATATACTAAACGCAACGCTGGGTCCCCAACGGATGTTAGCAGAGGCTGCCGTCACACGAACTGCCGGCAAACGCGGTTCAGTTGGTTCAGGAGTTGGCGTTGATTCCGGCGTGGTGGCTTCCGTAGGCGTTGCCATAGGTGTCGAAGTGGCTGTTGCAGTCGGTGTATCAACCGCAGTCGGCAAAACGACGACCGGCGCTAACGACGCGGTTGGCGTTACAGGCATCGTCGCCGTCACTGTCACGGTCGCGGCGACCATAATGCGTATAGCTTCTGCCTCGGATTCAGCGAGAACTTCGCCTGAAGGCACTGCTTCCAGGCGCACAATCAACTCATAGTCACCGGACTCGATCCCCAATAGTGGGGCATCCAAGCTGTATTGTCCGTCGCCAATGGGATCGGTAATCGTTTCCACCAATGTGCTACCACGAGCATTTTCAAGGTAAACGGCAAACTGGGCACCGTCAATGGGTTCCTGCCACTGCCAGGCTACAGATAATGGTTGCTCGGCTGGAATCGCATCGGCCGATAACGATATTCGGCCGAATGTCGGCGTTGGAGGCTCCGTCTTCACCTCGGTAGCGACAGGAGAAGATTGCTGCGCCGTCGCTGTAGAATCTCGACCCGGTAACCATGCAAACAAAAGCCATAACACCAACGCCAGCAAAGCAACCAGAGCCAAACCGCCCAACATGACACCACTGCGTCGTTTGCTGTCACTATGGCGACCTCCAGGAAGAAATGCCAGCGCCCCCTTCTGCTGTTCTGCAGCAAGCGCTGCATCCAACGCAGCGTAAAATTCCAGAAACGAACTATATCTAGCCCACGTCTGCGTTCTTACGCACGTTTGCACAAACTCGCAAGTTTCTTCCGCCAAATCAGCGCGCAGTTCACCGAGATAAACTGGCATTGGCCTTAAACCTGTCGTTCCCGATGCCTGCCAACCAAATTCACTGGGATGGCCACCAACTAACAACTCATAGGCAATAATACCGAGAGAGTAGATCATTGCCGGCGTCGAATCATCTTTGCCCGCTTCAATTTCGGGAGGTGCGTAAACGTATGTTGGCTTTAATTGATTATCACCCAAAAACGGCACACCCCAATCAACTATCGCCGGCGCAAAACTGCCATCCGGTTGCGTCTTCAGCCAAATATGATCTGGTGACACATTGTGATGGATTACCTGCTGCCGCGCGGCGTGTTCTAGCGCCTCTGCTATCTGACGAATGAAGTTCAGCGCAAAATTAGGTTTGCGGAAGCGCTCATCCTTGCTTCTTTGGGCAAGCAGCGCATCAGCAAAATGCTCGTATATGACATATAAGTTGCCGTCTGACAAGGTGTCAATGCGTGTTGGCGTGACAATAGCCGGATGCGACAGTTCTATGGCGTTTTCAAGCTTCTGCTGTATTAAATTAGTACCAGCCCCGTTGTGCGTGTAAAGAATTGTGGCGGCGGCATTTCTGTCCAACTCGACATTGTGGACGCGATAGCATGATCCTGCATCTCCCAAGCAGATCACATCGCCTATGTCATAATTACCGAGATGACTCCAACTCTCAACAGCCATAATGTTCTTGATAAATCAACCTCGACACATTGCCACGGTACGGATAATAAACAGAGTGACGTGATCTGGATCAAAGCGTCTGAGGTCTTTCAACGTTCTTGTGTGCTCCAGGCACTGCTGACCAACTATGGATTGTACCCGATGGGGGACAAGTTACAAGCCGATCACAATGCGGTGTGTGATGCTAAAGCACTCTTTAAGCGATTTTATTGAACATTAAGTGCCGTCAACTTCAGTGTAAATTAGGATTGAAAATGCAGATGCGAGCAACCTGCACGAAAGAAATCTGTCCACTTTGTGACACAGACATCTGTCAATCTCAAAGCCGGAAAAACAGGCAGATTACGACTCCCCTGTCTGGAAAAGCAGGTAACACCAGACTCAAAACGCGTACATCATGACGTCTTGATCTACTGCTATGCCTGAAACAAAGCGCATCAATCTATATCGTTGTCATGCTTTGGATAATTTGGAACAGGTTTTAGAGTAGGTTGAGATAACGGGTTATCTAGCGTTTGGACAAGACACGAGGTGGCGCAAGTTAGCATTGCAAGAGATGATTCAGTGCAATGATTCGGCCGAATTTTCACGTCTTCTTCACTTTTTGTACAAAAAACCCGACTGGATAAGAACGAATAGTGCGCTAAAAAGCACCTCGACCCCGCACAACGACAATGGGTGTCTTGATCAAAATGTAAAAATCCATCCACAACGAGTAGTTTTGAATGTAATACAAGTCATCTTCAGTGTGCAGGTGCAGCGGCTTGTCGGAGCGGCCATTGACTTGCCACCAGCCGGTGATACCCTGCGGTACAGCGAACCGCTTATGCTGCCACGGTTCGTATTGACTAACCAACCAGGGTAATTCAGGGCGCGGTCCGACAAGGCTCATATCACCTCGAAACACATTGAACAGTTGTAATATTTCATCGAGGCTGGTGCGGCGAAGAATTCGGCCGATTCGCGTAATTCGGGGATCGTTACGGCGCTTGAAAGTTAATCGACCTTTTTCATCAATACGTGACACTTTGTGCTGTAATTTGTCAGCATCAACCACCATCGATCGGAATTTGTACATATCGAACAAGCGCCCATTCTCACCGACGCGTTTCTGCCGATAAATAATCGGACCAGGTGAATCAAGCCGTATTGCCAGGGCAATGATGCCCATAACAGGTAGCATCAACAGCAGCGAAACGCCGGCAATGACGAGGTCAAACAACCGTTTGACAAACCGCTGCACATCGTTGAGCGCGGGATCGCGCAGGCTAATCATGGGAACACCGCCAAAATCATCGACGGTGGCCTGGAAAAGGGCCAGGCTGAAGTAATCTGGGACAACGCGCATATTGACCGGCGCATCACGCAGAGCAACAACCAGTTCATTGACACGCCCATACGCTTCTTGCGGTAGCGCGATAACGACATCATTTATCGCTTCGTGATTGACGACAGTTGGAGCATCCTCAATTCGGCCGATTACAGTCACTTCGTCCGTCGTCTTCAATGTGTCATCCAGATACCCGACTAATGAAAGACCCGTCCACGAATACTCGTGGATCATATCGCCTACACGCCGACCAACCTCGCCAGCACCGACAATCAAGACACGCTTCTCCGCCGCCGGCATGTGCACCATACGGAAAATAATCCTGGCTATGACACGCCAACCAAGCAGTACAACTGAGTTAAACAGGATAAATGTAATGAATAGATAGCGTGAAAACTCGCGGAAGGTCAGAAAGAACAGCCCGGCTGAAAGTAGTGCAGCCAGAATGATCGCCACAGTGACCAATTGTATTTCGTCTACAAATTTGTAATTGCGGCGCGGATCATAAACAGAGGCAACTAGGAAAACTAGCACCCAGGAAACCGGTATGACAACAAATATCCACAGCGGCAGTTCAACCTCATTGACAGTGACAAGAAACGGGATTTCTGGCAGGTTGGGTCGCACAGTAACCGCCAGCACAAATGCAAAAAAAGTCAACACAAGATCTGTGAGACAGGAAAGTACCGCGTAATTGATGCTGAACCGCCGAAGCATACATCCCTCCAACGCCAAAAAGAATTGATTCCTTCTTGGTTGCAACGGGAATTATAACGATCAGCGACACTTCAATGCAACCCGAGATCAATTGCAGCAGGAAGTTGTCACTACCAACTGCTGCTTCAGCGGTGCGCTGGATTTCCTATCATGCGACGTGCGACACTCTCTGAGTCCAAATGGCTTGTTCAGGCACGGCTTCACTGATTGTAGTGCTGGGCTAATTCGTAAACGTAACTCAGTGCAGCATCCTCATCGGTAAATCGGGAAGGAAACTGTGTATAGGTCTGATTAGCAATGGTTGTTAGCGTATGCGCACCAGTCATCAAACCCAGGATGAAACGGTCAACCTGACCTTCCAGAGATAATTTCGGCCGATAATCCGCCATCAACGCCGCATTACGCTCATCGTCGACAGCCCCGGTAAACGCCGTCGATTGCACAAAATCAGCTTTTACTGTTGTAAAATCAGATTGCGCCACAATCCGCGTGTGCCAATGCCAAACATAGTCACCGTTGCTAAATTCTGCCTGCAAGCTAAAGGCAAATCGATCGCCGGCTACGACCGGTATCGGCTCCAAAATGGGGAAGAAAGCACGGCCATAGACCTCAGTCGTATTCTTCGAGTCCGGACTATTGGAATAACCAATGCCTGCAACCAATTCCGAATCAAACCACACCAGTAACCCATGCGCTGTGCCATCACGCAGGACAGGTTGTTCGTATTCGGCCATACGCATCCCGGAATCGGCAATCGTCGCATAATCGAGAACAGCCCATTGGTATGGCTCCGTCAGCAAATTGTGTCCCTGTAATGATTCTGTGCCGGCATCGCTCCACCGATTTAGAGCAACCGTGCGCGCTGCAGCCATGTTCAATCCATACGGCTCATTCCAGGGAGCAACAATATTTTGATATAGTTTTGGTGCTTCTATCAACGCAATATACAACGTGTCGCGGTGAGGAATCATCTGGCCGCCAGGTACGAGATGTCGCCTCCGTGCGTCAACTAGTGAAGCGATGTGATTGGTAAAAAACGGCAAAATGCCGCGCAAATCAGAAACCACAATATTGACACGTTCCGGCAACGTGATGTTGGTTGAAAGATCTTGTATGAATATGGTGCGACCCGCATATCCATTGGCTAAAGCAACTTCTTGGGCAAGGTGAATTGCCGGGTTGGATTCGACAGCATAAACGCGCGCCGCACCAAATTTACACGCCAACAAGGTGTGAATGCCAGTTCCGGCGCCGATGTCAAGCACAATTGAATCGGGTTTAACGACGCTCTTCAATGCGCGTGCGTAAGCATCAGAGCGCACTTTGTCGGCGATCATGTTGCCGTATTCAACAAGACTGTACATGTGTGCCTGGCATCCCGTGCTCTGTAATGCCGATCCGGCTGCAAATCACGCAGCCGTTGCCTCTAGGCAGTGAGCCAATTTTCGATAAACGGTGACGAGGTCATTCTGATCTAAAAAGAAGGCGCAAAGAAGTACGATCTTTGCGCCTTGATACAACAAGTCAGGTGACTGAACCATCTACCACCCGGATTGTTACTTACGGTGTGTTTGCCGTTTACTCCAAATCAAGTAGTTGGGCTTTCTTTGCTGCAAACTCCTCGTCGGTCAGGATGCCCTGGTCATGCAGTTCGGCCAGCCGCTGCAATTCCTCAATATAGTCTTGCTCGTCAGCTTGTTCGACCTGAGCATATTCTTCATCTGTCATTTCGTCTGCGGAGATATTCAAGTCGGACATGGCCTGTTCCAATTCTTCGTCAGACAGTTCTTCGGCCGATTTTCCTGTATGTTGTTCCACACGTTCGACATCATGCTTGCTGAGTTTGTACGCTCCCAAAGCAACCAGACCACCGACCAGAATGACACGCCGTCTGCGGCGACGGCGGCGACGACGCGACGCCATGCGCACGGTAGCCCTTCTGGCTGCCATTCTTCCCGGACCCATTCCTCTACGTCTCATACTAGCTAACCTCCTGTGGTTATCTCGAATCGAAAATAGATTTGCATTAGATATAACAGCCTGATTGTACCGCAAATGGCATTAGGATCGCATCAGAAACGTGATTTTCCCATCAAGAACCCCATACGTTTAGCCAAAACGCACCAATCTGGAGTCGATTGTGACAAATGTCACTATTCGTCTGTTTTGACGTGTGGCATACTAATGGCGACAACAGCTTGACGCAGCACGTGATACACTTGAAATACAGGCTGCTGTTGGGCTTGTTGATTGGATACAGATTTTCGAAGAACGTGACTACTCTATTTATCACGAATTCGGACGGTTTGATGAGATGAAAGTGCGGTTTGAGGCATTAAAGATCGCAACGAATTTGATAGTGAAAACATGACGCATCATATGGCCTCTAATATTGTCCTCTTACAGATGTCCGTGAATGCAGGGGGTTTAGATCCCGGACATCTGACTTGTCTGCTGAAGTAGGTGTGCGCGTTTCAATCTGTCATCTGAAAAGAGTCATCCGACAAGATGGCTCTTTTCTTTTATTTGCGCATCGATTGAGATGCTCCGGCAAACGCTTTTTGCTCTGAGTAGGGTACAATGACAGTGGATTTCAGCAATTGATGGAGCAGACTATGAGCAATTTGATACAGGTTGAACGGCGTGAAGCTTTGGTCGAAATTATGTTGAATCGGCCGAATAAACGCAATGCCATCTCGCTTGAGATGTTGCAGGCATTCGACAATGCCATTACCGACATCAACACAATGGAAGGCGTGCGTGCCGTGATCATTCGCGGTGCCGGCACAGCCTTCTCATCCGGCATCGACGTCACAACGTTCATGCTGCTGGCACAGCAATACGGAGCGAACTGGCAGCAACGGATGCGCCGTATTACAGATGATTTTCAGGGTGTTTTCAATCGATTGGAACGGCTAGAGATACCAACCATCGCCATGACCCATGGTTACTGCCTGGGATTGGCGATGGAGTTGGCGCTGGCATGTGATTTACGCATTTCGGCCGAAAACACACGTTGGGGCTTGCCCGAAACACGCCTCGGCATGATTCCCGATGTCGGCGGCACAACACGTCTGACACGCATCGCCGGCCCTGCCCGCGCAAAGGAAATCATCTTCACCGGTGGTCAATACGACGCCGCACAGATGGCAGACTGGGGCATCATCAACTATGTCGTTGCCGAAGAGCAATTGCAGGCAAAAGTAGATGATCTGGTTGCTGCAATTACCCAGGCTGCACCACTGGCTGTCGGTATGGCAAAACGCGTGATTGACGGTTCGGCCGATATTGATCGCAGCTTGCAACTGGAAGCGTGGGCACAGAGCCAGCTATTTAGCAGCAAAGACTTCATGGAAGGTATCCAAAGCACCATGGAACGCCGTCCGCCGCAGTGGAAAGGAAAATAGGGTTTGATGGTTGGACAAGTTGGCAGACTTCACCAGCAAGCCAACTATCCAACAAAGCAACCACCCAGCTAACATGCTCTTCCTGCAAACCCTTTCAGTCATTCTCGGCATCGCCATCATCATTTGGACGCTTTACTCCGCAGTGCGGGCTATCGTGCTGCCCCGCGGTGAACAAGTTTTCCTCAACGCATTTCTCTTTCGCACACTGCTGGTCTTCTTCCGCATTCGCCTCAAGCGCACGACAGACTACGAAACGCGTGATCGCGTCATGGCTATCTTCGCCCCGATCGGTCTTTTGCTGACACCGGTCATGTGGATGGCACTCATGCTGATCGGATTCACCTTTGTCTATTGGGGAGCAGGTGTACAACCGGTGCGCGAAGCGTTCATTCTCAGCGGCTCATCCTTGCTCACACTAGGCTTTGCGCGGGATGAAAATCTGGCAATCATGGTGCTGATATTTATGCAGGCGACAATTGGTCTCGGTTTGGTAGCCTTGTTGATTACGTATTTGCCTTCTATTTACAGCGCCTTTTCCGCGCGGGAGCGCAATGTCGCTTTGCTCGAAGTCCGTGCCGGATCGCCACCGTCAGCAGTTGAGATGTTGGGGCGTTTTAACCGTATCTCATCGGCCGATGAATTTGATCTGCAACTGTCCAACTTATATCGGGAATGGGAAAACTGGTTTGCGATGGTAGAAGAATCCCACACATCACTCTCCGCATTGGTTTTCTTTCGATCACCACAGCCACAGCAATCATGGATCACAGCGGCAGGCACCGTCCTCGATTCGGCCGCGTTGTACGCATCAACGCTGCAAAGTGACAACACAACTGAAGCTGCCCTGTGCCTGCGTGCCGGATTTATCGCTTTGCGCCGCATCGCAGGCATCTTCAACATCCGCTACGATCCGAATCCCGCCCCGACTGATCCGATCAGCATCACACGCGAGGAATACGACGACGCGTGCCGCAATCTGGCCGCGCTGGGCTTGCCGTTGCGCAACAATCTCGATCAGGCGTGGCGTGATTTCGCCGGCTGGCGGGTCAATTATGACCGGGTTCTACTGGCACTGGCTGCGTTCACGATGGCGCCGTATGCGCCGTGGATATCAGATCGGTCGCTGCCGGGTATGATGCCGATGACGTTGCGTGAATGGATTATGGGCCGAATCCGGCGCAAATAAAAAAGCCCCTCAGTTGAGGGGCTGCGTTTAGACTTGAGATTAATTGAGATATTGCCGCAAATGACCAGCAAAATTGGGGTGACGCAGCTTACGCAGCGCCTCTTTTTCCAATTGGCGAATGCGCTCGCGTGACAAACCAAACATCTCGCCTACTTCCTTCAAGGTACGCGATTCGCCATCCTGCAACCCATAGCGTAGCCGCAGAATACGCGCTTCACGGGGCGTCAGTTGATCCAGAATCTCGCCGATCTCTTCGGTGAGCATGTTCTGCGCAACTGCTTCGGCTGGAGCCGGTGCATCGACATCTTCGATAAAATCACCCAGCTCAGCATCAGACTCATCACCGACCGGGCGCTCTAAATGGACCGGCTGACGACTGGTGCGCAGCATCCAGCGCACGCGCTCGGCGGGTAGTTCCATGTGCTCAGCGATCTCTTCCGGATTGGGCTGGCGACCCAGTTCCTGCTCAAGTTCCTGAGCTACCTGATACAATTTGCTGATGCGACCGCCCAGATGAGCCGGAATACGAATCGTACGTCCGTGATTGGCTAGTGCACGGGTCACCGCCTGGCGAATCCACCAGGTTGCATACGTGCTGAAGCGGTTGCCTCGCGTGTAATCGTACTTCTCAACCGCTTTCATCAAACCAACATTGCCTTCCTGAATCAGGTCGAGGAATTGAAGGCCACGACCGCGGTATTTCTTGGCAATGCTGACGACCAGACGGGTATTGGCGCGAATCAGATGGGCACGTGCCGCGTTACCGGCTTCCAGAATCAGATCGAGTTCGTCGCGTTCCTCAAGGGACAATTCGGGATTGGTTGCCAGTAATTCTTCGACTTGCCGTCCCGCTTCGATCTCTTTTGCCAAATCGACTTCTTCTTCGGCCGAAAGCAGCCCCTGCTGCCCCATTTCGCGGAAATACAAGCCAACCGAATCATCAATCGGCACAGTACTGAGGTCAAAAATCGGCGCACGATGTGTTCCGTACGACGGACGCGCCAGTGCCCCATTCAACTCAGCAAGCAGCTCATCATCCAACTCATCGTCGCTATCGGACTCTGAATAACCACCTGCAAGTGCTTCTTCTTCATTTTCAAATACTGGAATTTCGTTACTTTGCAGTTCTTCAAGAATACTGTCCAACAATAGAAGATTGGTTTCTATTTCCGGCACAGCTTCAAGTAATTTGTCGTACGTTACATAACCACGCAACGCAGCCTCAGCTAACAAAAGACTTACCACATCGAACTCTTCCGCTGCTGCTACTATATCGCCCATATCGTCATTGACCTCTTCCAAAATAATAAATTCTGCCGTTTCCCGACAGTGGGATTAATCACCACATTAATAGTGGATTATTATGTATCGCGGGTGCAGGATAGCATATTTCAACAGCCAAAGTCAAGAGGTTAACGCCTGATTTGTGACTTTTGGCACAAATCAATTGCAGATTATGAGAACGACATTGACGCAATGCGTCACAGCGCGATTATGTAGCTGTGAATTATGATTCGAATTTACGCTCAAAGGAGGAAAAGCAAGCACCCGGCGGGATACAATGTGCTCCTACGCACTAAATCAAATCAACGCTGTCCACAACACCGACGACGACTGCCCGCACGGGAGCAACCGAGCGATTGAGGATTTGACGTGCGCCGTTGCCTTCATCCAACACAAGCACCGTATCGCCAACACCGGCTTGCACGACATCGACACAGATGTCATATGCGCCGGTCGCTTTGCCGTGTAAATCAAGGTGATCGACAATCAATAATTTGTAACTGTGAAAAGCTTCGTGCTTGATGGTTGCGGTGACGGAGCCGCTGACTCGGCCGATAAACATGCCGCTACTCCTGGACAAAAGCGTCGTCGACAATGCCGACAATGGCACTATCGACCGGCACAAACAAAACCGGCATCGCCTGCGCTGCTTCGCGGCTGCCGACGATAAAAACCAGTTCGCCGGGGCCGGCTTGCGTCGTAGCATCGGCGGCAATGACCGGGTCGCCTACCGGTTGCTGCTGTTTGGTCAGCGGCTGCACGACGAGAAATTTGACACCAGTCAGACCTTCATACTGTCGTGAAGCGACGACTGTGCCGATGACTCGAGCGAGTTGCATCTCAGGCTGGTCTCCAGTTGAAATGATCGCCGAAACGACCACTTTGTTCGATATTGGCTCGCATTTCGTCGTGAAGCTGGGCAATGACCCGTTGGTACAAAAGATGGGATCCGGATTCGGCCGAACTGATTGCCACTGCCGCTTCCACATCAGATACCAACCCGGTGAAAAGCGCCAATCCCTTGCCGCCCAATCCATCACCGAGTCGCAATTTGACCAAAGTAACGTCCGCACCTTTCAAACCAGCATCAGCAGCACGCACCGCCGTCGGAATCAATTCCGTTTCAATGATTCCCAATGCATCTCCGCTTGCCGGCAAGCGATCGCCGGACAATGCTGCCGCAACGCCCGGATGCACATTGGGCAAAAACAAACAATCGCGCAGCGCCCTCGCCCCCATCTCGCAGCCCACCTTGAATGCTTCCTCGACCGGGGCAACTTCGCCGACAGCCAGCACAATGTAGTTGCCCGGCTGTACCGTACCACTGATGATTTGGGCGACCGGCGCATGCTTGACCATCGCATCGCCCGCCTCAATACCAGGTGCAATTCCGGTAAACTGAAGCAATGCGAGAGCAGGAAATTCCATGCGTCAATCCGTGGGTTCGAGCAATCGCCTGGCTCGCTCAATAAGTTCACGCGATGTAACAGGCTTCATCACGTAGTCGTTTGCACCGGCTGCAAATGCTTTGTCGCGATCTTCGGGTTGCATTCGCGCCGACAAGATCATGATCGGCGTGTCGGCACCATGTTCCATCTCACGCACACAGCGACATACTTCAAACCCATTGAGATATGGCATCATGAGGTCGAGGACAATCAAATCAGGGCGTTTTTCCCTGATGTCATCGAGTGCGCTTGTAGAATCATTGGAGACAATGGTCTCGTAGCCCGCGCGGCGAAAAATCATCCCCAACATGAGCAAGAGTTCATCATCGTCGTCGATGATTAGAATAGTCGCCAAAAGATACTCCTAAGAAAAACGATAACGTAAAGAAATGATGAACAAATAGTATCAGACAATGCGAAAAGAATCGACCAATGTACAACGACGGATACGGCTGAAGCTCCGTGGATTGGTCAGACCTTCGCCAGTTGGGCTGGCAATCGTAAAGGAACAGAACCCTTCGCCACCATAACCGAGCCCAGCCAGACACGGGCCATTTTTGACAAAGATGCTGCAATCCATCTCGCGGGCCATACGGCTGAGGTTGTCGAGATTTTTGGAATGCATGACGGCTGTATGTCGGAATCCGTGTTCGGCCGAAACCGCGAGATCGATCCCTTCATCGGCCGAAGCAACCCGAACGACCGGCATGATCGGCATCATTTGCTCAGACCAGACTGCCGGATGCAATTTGTCGACTTCACAGACGATTTGGCGCACTTCCGGCCCGGCTGAAATACCAATCTCAGCCAGCAAAACGCTGGCATTCTTGCCGATGAACGCCTTGTTCATGTCGGCGTACATGCCGGGACCGCGATCTTTGGTGGTCATCGCTTTCCACAGACGGTTGAATTGCCAACTGTTGAGTTTAACCGCACCGTGGCGGCACATCGTAGCGATCACATCGTCGCAAATGCTGTCAACGGCAAACGTCTCTTTCTCTGTCGTGCAGACAATATTGTTGTCAAATGAGCCGCCAATGACGATGTCGCGTCCGGCTTGCTCAATATCGGCCGATTCATCGACGACCACCGGCGGATTACCCGGTCCGGCACATACAGCCCGTTTGCCGCTGCGCATCGCCGCACGCACAACGGCAGCTCCACCCGTCACAACCAGCAAACGAATCCCTTTGTGACTCATCAATGCCGTCGCCGACTCAATCGTCGGGTGGGCGACGCAGGTCAATAAATTGGCCGGGCCACCTGCTTTTTGAATCGCCCGATTAAGTACCTGAACCGTGTGGTTGGTAGCGCCTTTTGCGCCGGGATGGGCGTTGAATACGACGGCATTGCCGGCAGCCACCATGCTGATCGCGTTGCACAGCACGGTGCTGGTCGGATTGGTACTCGGCGTCAACGCGCCGATGACGCCGTACGGTGCGTATTCGACGATGGTCAGACCGCCGTCACCGCTCCAAGCGCCGGTATCGAGCGCTTCTGTTCCCGGTGCTTTGTCGGCGTTGAGCAGATTTTTGAGTACTTTGTCAGCGACGCGCCCCATGCCGGTTTCGCTGTGCGCCATTTCGGCGAGTACAGTCGCGTTTTCTCGTCCAGCTTGCCGCATGTGGCTGACCATTTTTTGCCGGATGTCGAGCGGTAGGGTGTTGAGCCGATTGAAGGCGGTTTGGGCGGCGGCTACAGCTTCATCGAGTGTGGCAAATACACCGAGATCACCGGCTACCGGTTCGGCCGAAATCGATCCATACCCCCCACCCGACTGTTGCAGCGAGGTGGCAGGGGGCGTGGTGATTCGGCCGATTTCCCGATTCACCTTGTCAATGACTGACTGTATTTGCCGTTCGTCCATAGGTAGCTGTAAGCTGTCAGCTATTAACTATCAGCTTATTCTTTCCTGTATTTCTCTTCGCCGTCAACTTCCAACGTGTTGACAATCGCCATAATGACCGCATCGCACGGACGCTTGTCGGTCAACCGCGTCTGACGTGCCGAACTGCCGGTCGCCACCATGACGACTTCATCGATTCCGGCGCCGACCGCGTCAGCCGCAACGACGTAGCCGTTTGTGTCATCGCCATCAATTGTGAGGCGACGCACCACGAGAAATTTGAGGCCGTCGAGGGTGGCCTCCTTTTGTGAAGCCACCACGGTTCCGATTACTTTGCCGAGGAACATGACTGAAAGTGGTCAGTTGTCAGTGATCAGTAGTGAACGAACAGAACTGATCACTGTCCACTGATAACTAATCACTGCTTTCCTGACGCCCCAACGGCATGACCAAATCGACATTCGCATGCGGACGCGGGATGACATGAACCGAGACGACTTCGCCGACCTTTTCAGCGCCGCGTGTACCGGCTTCAACGGCCGCTTTGACCGCTGCCACATCACCGCGTACAACGGCAGTGACGTAACCACCGCCTGTTTTCTCGTACGCTACGAGTTCGACGCGTGCCGCTTTGACCATTGCGTCGGATGCTTCCACCACCGCTGCAAAGCTGCGGCATTCAATCATTCCGAGTGCTTCTGCCATGTTGTTTCTCCTTTAAGCTTTGAGCTAAGAGCTGACAGCTATCAGCTTTTGTCTTGTCCACTGACGCTTTGGATGGCGTCGATGGCTGCCTGATAACCGGCCATGATGTCACGTTCGTCACCACCGAGATAAACTCGGCCGAAACTACCAAATGCGCGTACTTCCAGGATATTGAGTTCAGCCGCCTTTTCCGCCTCATTCGCCGCCAATGCCGCATACGCTGCGGGCTGTACTTCCATCACATACAACGTCTGACCGGCCAAAATCATGTGCCCGTGGCGCATGCGATTGATGAGTTGTACCTGATGGGGATCGATATTGCGAATAATCTGGCTGGAGACGACTTGCGGTTTATGGCGATCTCCTTCCTTCAATTCGAGCGCGTCGAGAATAGCGGCGCCTGCCGCGCGTACATCGGCCTGACTGCTTGAATGGACTTCGAGCAAGCCGTAGAGGCGCTCGACAACTTGCATACCAGGTCTCACACCCACCGCTTTGAGCGCAATGTCGGTGATGCGATTGATTTCGATGCCTGGCGAAATTTCAATCCACAACGAAGCATCGCCCGGCAACGGCAGGAAGCCGCTGGCAACTGTGCCGAGAAAAGCGGCGTGCTGGGGTTGGAGGCTGTCGAGGAATACGTAGCTGCGTAAATCAACGGTCACGGGTAACTCCTGGGCCTGTTAAGCGTCGCGATAGTCAGACAATGACGGGCGGAACAGCGCGGTTGGGCTGTTGCGCAGTCTCAAACTGATCCATGAGATGGTCTAGTTCAAACAGGAAAGTCGTATCGTAAATCAGGTAGCGACACACGTCACAACCATGGGCAGGCGCTTCGGGAAAGATGAGCGGATGCCCAAAGTAATCGAGAATGTAGGGTGCGGTTGTCGGCCGAATTCGGCCGAAACTACATTTTGGACACGGTTTACTGATGCTCATTGTGCCTCTTGTACGATGCGAACGCCGGCGCTGGCCCCGATTCGCGTTGCACCGGCGGCGATCATCGCCTGCGCGTCGGCGTAATTGCGTACGCCGCCCGATGCCTTGACGCCCAGACCACTGCCGACCACATGCCGCATCAGTGCCACATCAGCAACGGTTGCACCGCCGCCGCTAAATCCGGTCGAAGTTTTGACGAAATCAGCACCCGCCGACTTCGCCAATTGACAGGCGGCTACTTTTTCCTCATCGGTGAGAAGCGCCGTTTCGATGATCACTTTGAGCATGGCATTGCCGGCATGGGCGGTACTGGCGACGGTCGCAATGTCGTTGTAAACAACTTGATAATCGGCCGATTTGAGTGCACCGATATTGATCACCATGTCAATTTCAGTCGCACCGTCGCGCATCGCCTGCTGCGTTTCAAACGCCTTCACCGTCGCCGGTGTCGCGCCGAGTGGAAAACCGACCACAGTACATACGGCCACATCGCTGCCGTCGAGCAGTTGCGCTGCCAGCTTGACATTGGTTGGATTGACGCAAACCGAAGCAAAATGAAATTTGCGTGCTTCGTAGCATAATTGCGCGATTTGGTCGCGTGAGGCGTCCGGCTTGAGTAAGGTATGGTCGATCATTCGGCCGACTGCATCGGCCGGAAGTTGACGGCCCAACGTCGAGGCAATGCGGTCGGCACCAGCTCTGACAGCCTGATTGGTCTTCTCGTTGCAGCGGATGCAACTGCCATCGGCACAGCAATCATCTGCCTGAGATTCCAGACTATTCAGGCGCACGAGCACCTGATGGGTAATCTCTTCAATGATGCGTTCAACCGTTGCTTGATCGACTTGTGCCATGTCCAAAACGTGTGCGATTGGTTGGGCTTACACTGTTTGAAGTCTACCACACCTTGTATCGAAGTCACACAAAGATTAGACCCATCGCGCAGACGACAAAATGCCGACGTATCAATCGACATACAGGTGACCGGGATGACGAAATTTGTTATCCTTCGGTGGCAAGGAGCGCGGTCTTCCAAACCGCAAAGAACGGGCAAGATGCCCGTGCTCCGTTATGGACTGGAGCAAACTATGACGACTTTTGCAGTCGAGGCTATCGGACTGAGACGTGAGTTTGACAAGAAAATTGCCGTCGATAATCTGCAGCTGGCGGTGCCGCCGGGCGAGTTCTTCGGTTTTTTGGGGCCGAACGGCGCAGGCAAATCGACGACGATCAAGATGCTGGTCGGCTTGCTGCGCCCGACGCGCGGCACGGCGCGGATCAGCGGTATCGATATGTGGGAGAATCCGCTGGAGGCAAAGCGGCAGTTGGGTGTGTTGCCGGAGGGTTTGAATCTGTACGACCGGCTCAATGCGCGTGAGTTTATCCGTTTTGCGGGCACGATGTACGGATTGGATTCGGCCGAAACGAAAAAGCGCACCGATGAACTGCTTGAATTGATGGATTTGGCCGATGACGCCGACAAACTGATCATCGACTATTCACAGGGCATGCGCAAGAAAACGGCACTCGCTGCCGCCCTAATCCACGCGCCGCGCGTCCTCTTTCTCGATGAACCGTTCGAAGGCGTCGATGTCATCTCCAAACGCGCCATTCTCGACGTGTTGCAGCGGCTGCGCAGAACCGGCACGACCATCTTCTTCTCATCCCATATCCTCGAAGTCGCCGAACGCCTGTGTACCAGTGTCGCCGTCATCGACGCGGGCAAATTGGTCGCCGAGGGCACCATCCCCGAACTGCGCGAGCGGGCGCAAGCAGGTGACGAAACGACACTGGAAGACCTGTTTCTGCGTGCAGTTGGCGCTCAAAACGGCATAGAAAGCGGAGATTCGCTCGCATGGCTGGGATGATGCAACCACCGCAACAGCCAACGGCTTCGCACCGGGCATCGTCTCCGCAACAGGCGCTGTTTGGCTTGCGGGCGCGTCTGACATGGCGGCGTTACACGGCACAAAAAGGGCGCATCGTCTGGGCAATCATTGCAATCTTGATCTTCCTGCCGCTGACAATTGGGCTGGCCTTTGCATCGTGGATCGGCTATATCCATTTGCCGGATCCGTGGCCGTTTCAACTGCTGGCCGGCATCCTGACCGTAATGTGGCTGATCTGGATCGTGTTCCCCATCCTGTTTGCACCACTCAACGAAGGTATTGACCTCGAACGGCTGCTCATTTATCCGCTCAAGCCGCGCGATTTGGCGGTGAGTTCGCTGCTCGGCACCCTGTTCGACTACACCACCTATTTGACATGGCCGCTTTTTATTGCAATCGTCATCGCATTTGCCGGCTGGCCGGTTTTGCTGGTCGTCGTGGTGGCGCTGTTACTCGTTTACGGCAATATGGTGTTGACCAGCCAGTTGATGTTGACGGCGTTGGGCGGCGTTCTGCAGAGTCGCCGCTTTCGCGATGTGGCGATTGTGGTCATGTCGCTGTCCGGTTTTGCGTGCTGGGGCTTGAGTCAGGCAATGCAGAGTGTCTTTCGCTTTACGGATGACCTTGTCAATCAGGACACGCTGGAAATGGTAGGGACATGGCGACCGCTGAACTTTTTGCAATGGCTGCCGCCGGGTGCCGCAGCACGGGCGATTGAACGGGCGAGTTACGGTGACTGGCCGGCGTCGCTGTTCTGGTTGGCGTATGTGGCATTGATTTTGGTGCTGATCGCGGTGGCGTGGACGCGTCTGGTCGGCCGATTGTTGACCGGGCAGGGATTCTGGCTCAATTTCGGGCAGGCAAAGCAGACGAAAGAGCGCAAACCGGAACGGACATTGCCGGTGTTGGGATGGTTCTTTTCGGCCGAAACGCTCGCCGTCGCCCGCAAAGAATACCAATCAGCTTGGCGCATTCCGCAGCGGCGTATCGGCACGTTGCAGGGTATTTTGCTGCCGTTTATCATTCTCGGCTTTTCGCTGTTTAACAGCAATCCAGAGCGATCGGATTACAGCACCATCGTGATCAACTTTTTCCCGCTATACATCCTGCTCACCTTCTGGATCATCGGACAAAACATGCTCGGCTGGGAGCACAAAGGGTTGGCAATGCTGCTGCTGACGCCGGTACGCCGTCGCCACATCTTTCGCGGCAAGATTCTGGTTTTGGCTGCGCTGGCCGGCTTTCCTTACATTCTTTTTGGCGCATTTTTCGTCATCAGAAATGGTACGCTCATCGACGGCGTGTGGACCTTTTTGGGGTTGTTGATGGGCTTAAACGCGCTGGCGGTGCTGGCGGCCACCTCGGTGTTGTTTCCGTTACCGGTGCGGCTGGAATTCAAACGGGGCAAAAATGCACGGTCGAGCGGTGGCTGTTTGCAGGTGATCGGCTCGATTATCGTCACGCCGCTGCTGATCGGCCTAGTCAATTTGCCGTTGCTGGCTGTCAATGCGGTCAATGTCATTTTGCCGCAATACGACTGGATCGTCGTGCCGGCGGCGCTGCTGGCGATTCCGTACGCGGCGCTGCTGCTCTGGGTCGGCGTTGCCATTGCGGAAAGGTTGTTGCTACAGCGCGAGCCGGAGGTTTTGGAGGCGATTCGGCCGATAGAAAGCGACTAATTTCTCACGCAAAGCCGCAAAGTCACCAAGATGAAAGCCCCCTTTGTGGCTTGGTGTGCCAACCTGAGCATGACTAAAGTCACACAAAGGAATGACATTCTTCAGTAGGCAAGGCTGCCCCAGATTGTATTATAAGGTCAACCTTATCTTTGTAATCGAGGGCGACCATGCGCACCCAGACCACCACCAACGAAAGCACCGAAATGTACCTCAAAACGCTCGCCGAACTCGGCGCGTGCGAGGCACCGGTTGCTGTCGCACAAATTGCCGAACGGCTTGAAGTCTCAACTGTCTCGGCCAACGAAATGATGCAGCGCCTCGATGCGCAAGGGCTGGTCGCACGCCAGCGCTACAAAGGCATCGAATTGACTGACGACGGTCGCGCCATTGCGCGCAGCGTGACGCGCCGCCAGCGACTGTGGGAGTGCTTTCTGGCCGATCATCTCGGACTGAATTGGGCCAGCGTCTACGAGTTGAGCTGTCGACTGGAGCACGCCACGTCGAATGTGCTGGCCGAAGCGTTGGCGAATTATCTCGATCATCCGGAGACGTGTCCGCACGGTTTGCCGATTCCAGAGATGAGCGGCAAACTGGAAGACGCAGATGGCATACCGTTGGCGAAACTGGGCATCGGCCGAATCGCCCGCATCAGTGCCATCACCCCAACCGAAACGCACATCTACGTCTACCTGCAAGAACGTGGCCTGCTACCCGGCACCACTGTCAAAATCACCGGCATCGCCCCACTCGACGGACCATTGACCTTGCTCGTCGATGAATCCGACACGTTCATGCTCGGTCAGAACGTGGCGCAGTTGGTGTTGGTCGTGCCGTTTTCGGCCGAAAGCGAACCGGCCGCACCCATCGAAACCACGCTCGACCGCCTGCGACCCGGTCACACCGGCACCATCCGGCACGTCGGCGGCAACGGCGCATTGCGCCAACGCTACCTCGAAATGGGACTTACCGTTGGCGCTGAAATAAAAACTGAACGCGTCGCCCCGCTCGGCGATCCCATCGAATATCGGATCAAAGGGTACCGCCTCTCCCTGCGCCGCAAAGATGCCCGTAATGTCCAAATCACAACCGCATCGTAGCCCCGCTGGCATGGCCGCTTCCGTCAAAACACCCACGCTCACCATCGCCCTCGCCGGTAATCCCAACGCGGGCAAAACGTCCCTGTTCAACGCGCTGACCGGTCTCAATCAGGGTGTCGGCAACTTTCCGGGCAAAACGGTCGAAAAGAAGACCGGCATCTGCCGCCGCAACGGCCACACGATCAGCGTGGTCGACCTGCCCGGTACGTACAGTTTGACTGCCTTTTCGCTCGACGAACGTATCGCCCGCGACCATATCATCAGCGGCGAACCGGATGTCGTCGTCTGTGTCGCTGACGCGACCAATTTGGAACGCAATCTCTATCTGGCGGTGCAAATCCGCGAAATCGGCGTGCCGCTGGTGCTGGCGCTCAACATGGCAGACAGCGCCCGCGCACAGGGAATCCGCATCGACACAAAATGGCTCGGCCAGTTGCTGGGCGGCATTCCGGTGGTGGCGACGGCAGCCAATCGCGGGCATGGCATCGATGAATTACTGGATGCGGTGGTCCATTCGGCCGAAAACCCCACGCCACCCACCTTTGCCATCGACTACGGCACAGCAATCGAAGCCGCCATCGCCACCATTCAAACCCGGTTAGCCGACGAGATTTTTGTCGACTCGTTTGCCCGCTGGATGGCGCTGATGCTGCTCGAAAGCGACCAGACTGTCATCGAAACGGTGCGTGAGTTTGACAACGGACAGGCAATTTTGGCTGAGGTTGGAGCACAAATCGGCCGATTGGAGACATTATTCAACGACGATCTACCCATTGTTTCCGCCGATCACCGCTACGGCTTCATCAACGGCCTCGTGCGCCAGGTTCAGCAAAAACCGGTTGACCGCGTCGCCCTGACCGACCGAATCGACGACATCGTCACCCATCGCTATCTCGGCCTGCCGCTATTCATGCTCGTCATGCTGCTCGTATTCCGGCTGGTGATCGATGTAGCCGCGCCGTTCCTCAACTGGGTTGATGCGGTCATTACCGGGCCAATCGCATCGTGGACGGCGACCATCCTGACGGCAATTTCGGCACCCGCCTGGCTGCAATCGCTGGTCATCGAGGGCATCATCGCCGGTGTTGGCGGCGTGCTCGTCTTCGTGCCGGGTCTGATCGTCTTGTATCTGTTTCTCGCCTTTCTCGAAGATTCCGGCTATCTGGCGCGGGCGGCGTTTGTCATGGACCGCTTGATGACCGTCGTCGGTCTGCACGGCAAAGCGATGATTCCGCTGATTTTAGGCTTTGGCTGTGCGGTGCCTGCTGTCTACGCCACGCGCACGATGAGCAATCGACGCGACCGCATTCTGACGGCGCTGCTGATTCCATTGATGTCGTGTTCGGCGCGGCTGCCGGTGTATGTGGTGTTTGGACTGGCGTTTTTCGGCCGATACGCCGGCACCGTCATCTGGATCATGTATCTCGTCGGCATCGTCATCGCCGTCCTGGCCGGTCTCATTTTTACGCGCACCATCTTGCAGCCCGACGAAAACGCCGCGTTTGTCCTCGAACTGCCTCCTTACCGCATGCCCACAGGACGCAGTTTGCTGCTGCACACCTGGGGCAACACAAAAGAATTCGTCCACAAGGCGGGCACATTGATTTTGGCAGTGTCAGTCGTCTTGTGGCTGCTGCTCAATCTGCCGCTAGGCGTCGCCGAGCAGGAGGATTCACTCTTCGGGCAAGTCAGTGCGACCGTCGCGCCGGTGTTTGAACCGCTCGGTTTCGGCACGTGGGAAGCGACCGGATCGCTGATCACCGGCTTCATCGCCAAAGAGTTGGTCGTCAGCACGCTGTCGCAAATCTACATCGGCGCACAGGACGACCTGGACATTGAGACGACGACCTCGTTTGCGCAGGATGTGCTTGAAATTATGGTCGGCTTCTGGGAAGCGGCGGTCGATGCCGCGCGAACGTTGATCAGCATCATTCCGGGCATTGATCTGACCGGCAACAACACGGAACCGGAAGATGTTGCCCTCAGTTCGGCGCTACGCGACAGTTTTACACCGTTGTCGGCGGTCTCGTTCCTCGTCTTTGTCTTGCTTTACGTGCCCTGTGTGGCGACGATTGCGGCGGTTAAACAGGAATTCGGCAAACGCTGGGCGGTGACGGCGGCTGTCTACCAGACGGCATTGGCCTGGGTTTGTGCGTTGTTGGTTTATCAGGGTGGATTGTTGCTTGGTTATGGATAAGATAACGAATTTGTATCAAGAAATAGCACGCACAGCTGTGAAGGCGCAAAGAAATGGAGTAGACCTTGGCGGCTTTGCGCCTTTGCGTGAGCCAAATCTTCCTTACATGGCAGGAAATTACTGTGCTTTCTGAATTGTTGCGTTTGTTGGAAACACATCGCGGTGGGCTGGGATTGAGTGAGTTAAGTGACGCACTCAATGCAGAGCCAAGTGCGGTGGAGGGGATGTTGCAGATGCTGGTGCAACGCGGGCGCGTCATCGTGGTCGGTGCAGATGGCGGCGTGTGTGCGTCGTGTGGTGTGCAGGAGCAGTGCAATTTGCTGGCAACCCATCAGACCCGCTATGTTGTCGTGCCGAAAACAGGACGGGTTGAGCCGGGTGTTGTGTGTTATTGAGGGAGTGAGTTTAGAGATCGGAGATTGGAGATCGACTGTTATCTTCCAACCTCCCAACACCATCCTCGTGCGCTTTTTGACGAATCAAGTAGACTTTAGGCATGAGTGATCGATCGAGCGGTTTCGGCCGATTCCGCAACCTGCACCCCAGCCGTGCCGGAGACAGGCACAAAGCTGAACTACGCCAACTCAGTCCAGAAATGACGTTGCTGCGTCAGTGGCAATTGGAACGCTTGACGGCAACGCACAACGACTTGCTGCACAGCGAACGATTCGGCCCGGCGTGTGCTTTTTTCCTCAGCGATCTCTATGCGCCGCGCGATTTCAGCCAGCGCGATCAGGACGGCGAGCACGTCTATGAGATCATGCGCACGTTTTTGCCGGATCGGATGTTGCAGACAGTTGGATTGGCGCTGGAGCTGAACCGGCTGACACGCAGCCTGGACGACGACTTACTCACCGTGTTGGTCGATCAGTTGGGCATGACGGATCAGTTATCGGCCGAATTATACGCCGAAGCCTACCGCCTCTGTGACAACTACGGTTTGCGCAAGCAACAGATCGACATGCTCATGGAAGTCGGTCTGGGCGTCAACAAATTGGCGCGTCGCCCCTTTGCCGAACAGGTTTTACGACTGGCGCACGGCCCGGCATACCGCGCCGGCTGGGGTGAGTTGCAGGATTTTCTGGAGCGGGGGTTTGTCGCATTCAAGCAGATGAAGGATGCACGTCCGTTTTTGGACATCGTTTGTGGACGTGAACATGTGATTCTAGATCAGATTTACGCCAATCGGCCGAATCCATTCACCATTACATAATCGACACCCGTTGCACCCTGTTTTGAACCAACTCAGGATATGAACCGTGCGTAATCTTTACGTGAAAGATCCCGATCCCTACTAGATTTTCATGCAAATTTCACTAGATTCCACCTTACTTCGCAATATACTCCATAAAGTAACTGTCACAGTACGTAGTTTAGCCCCGCTCTGAGCAGGACAATTAGCAGTACAATTTTGAATAGGTGTTGTAAAGCAATCAAACGGTGAGTCGATTCTCCGAGATTTACCAGTAAGTAAATGGCTATCATCATGAAAGGAATTGCAGAATCCACAAAAAGTGAAAATGGAATCGCCCGTCGCTTACCAATCAAGGGCGAGATCCTCATTACCCCGGATGAAGGCGAGCGCATCACCTATGAGCCTGATGCGGGTGTGCTTTACATCGGGCGGGCAACTGATCGCGAAATCGTGCTCAACGATCCCAATGTATCACGAAGACATGCACGCCTGGAGCATCGGGCCGGCGGCTGGTATATCTGCGATCTCGGCAGCACCAACGGTACCTATCTGAATGGTGCACCTATCAATCCCAATGTGCCTGTCAGATGGGAACCAAGCCAGACCGTTCGTATCGGTAACAGCACCCTGGCGTGGAAAGATGACATGCGTACTCAGGTCATCACGCCTGATCGCGACATCACCATGATCATGGAAGCGCCCGTCATGGGGCAAATGGCTGACCCGGTATCCTCCAGCCCGGTTGCTACTGTTCCCGGGGCTACGGAGAAAGTTTTTGTCGAAGTGACGCCCACAACGGTGCAAGTTGCCCCCTATCAGTCGGTAGAACTGACCGTTTCTATCACTAATGACACTTCTACGGTCGACCTGTTTAACATCGAGTGTAACGGCTTGCCCAAAGAGTGGATTCGCAATTCGCCGGCGCCCCTTGCATTGCGTCCGGGACAATCTGAAACGGTCAAAGTTATCGTGCGACCGCCGCAGATTTCTGCTGCCAAACCGGGCTTGTATCGCTATCATTTCAAGGCTAGTTCAGCTTCCGGCACGGAGATAACAACTTCGGCCGAAAATGAATACATTATCGGCAAACACGAAGCTATCAACTTATCGATCATGCCCAAGAGTCTCGAAGCCGGCGATTCCCTCACCGTCTACCTGCACAACACCGGCAACACAACCATCGTCTATCAACTCGACATTGACAGCAAGCGCAATGCTGTAGCATTTTCCGGTGAAAAACAGCACCTGATACTGCAAGCAGGAGCCCAGGAAGCAATTCAGGAAGAAATAGTCGTGACGCGCCGTCATCTGCTGGGCCTTGCCCGCGCCACACCATTTGAAGTACGCATGGATCTGGAAACCGGAAAAGAGTTGCGTGTGCCCGGCTCAGTCACGGTGCGGCCACTGGTGGCCTGGTATTGGCTGTTATTGCTGGTGATCACATTGGGCGGTGCCGCGTGGTGGACCTACATGGGCTAACCCACGCGGCCACTTACCCACGGCTTCAGGCAAGCACACCCAACTCACGTCCAACGTTGCCGAAAATCTCCAATCCTCTATCGAGATCGCTGCGGCTGTGAGCGGCCGAAATCATCACGCGGATACGCGCCTTGCCCAACGCTACTGTGGGGAACGCAATCGCCGTGCCAAACACGCCTTCCTCGAACAAGCGGCGGCTAAACATCTGTGTCAACTTCTCATCACCGAGCATTACAGGCGTAATCGGCGTCACACTTTGACCCGTATCAAAGCCTAAACGTTGCATTTCTGCCTTGAAATAGCGAGCATTGTCCCACAGCCTGTCGACAAGTTCGGTGCTCTCTTCCAGAATGTTGACCGCCTCCAGACATGCCGCCGTATCAGGCACCGTCATCGCTGACGAAAAGAGGAACGGGCGACCACGCTGCCGCAACCAGGCGACGATGGCCGCATTGCCCGCCACATATCCACCGACAACACCAAACGCTTTGGACATCGTGCCGATTTCCACGTCCACCTTGCCCTGTAAACCGTAGTGGTGGACAATGCCACGTCCGCCCTGACCCATCACACCTTCGCCGTGCGCATCATCGACCATGAACATGCAACCGAATTCCTCGGCCAACGCCTGTAACGCAGGCAAGGGCGCAATGTCACCGTCCATGCTGAAGACGCCATCGGTGACGATCAATGCCTTGTCGAAAGTATCGCGATGGGCTACGAGTTGTTCGCGCAAGTTATCGGGATCATTGTGCGCATAGGCGATGATTTTGGCGCGGCTCAAACGGCAGCCGTCAATGATGCTGGCATGGTTGAGTGCGTCGGAAAAAATGGCGTCATCGCGTCCGACCAGTGCCGGAATCGTGGCGATGTTGGCCGTGAAGCCACTTTGAAACAGGATGGCCGCTTCCGCTTCTTTGAACGCAGCGAGGCGCGATTCCAGTTCAATGTGTAGATCCATCGTGCCGGCTATGGTGCGCACGGCGGCCGGCCCGACGCCGTAGTGCTTCATCGCCTTCCTGGCTGCCTTGACGATGCGCTTGTCGTTGGCGAGGCCGAGATAGTTGTTAGAACAGAAGTTGAGCACATCGCGCCCATCGACGACGAGCCACGCTCCTTGCGGGGAACTGAGGGTGCGAATGGTCGTGAAAAGGCCCTGGTCTTTTAGCTCTCGAATGGAATTGTCAACCCAGGTAAGTGTTTGTGGATTTGTGTTCATTTTGTGCGATCTCCTTGTGGAAACTGTGTACGGTTGTCATGGATATTTGCGCTCAATCATGGGTCTGGATTCGGCCGAATGGCTGTATCCGAATTCAATGGTCGGTGTTCACAACGTGTTGTAGAGACGTTACCTGACGCCTTCCAGAAAGCGCTCGACCTGAGCGCGTACCTCTTCGGCCGATAATCCACTCGTATCGACATACAAGTCACAATGCGTGCGGGCATGAGCCAGTCGCTGCTTCTGCTCCTCATGATACTGTGCGCCGTGATCCTGATGCGGGCGCCGCTGCAAATACGCTTCATAGCTGACATCGAGGTAAATCAGGATGTCCGGTTTGCTCATCTTCTGCCACATATCCGGCACAAAGGAATGCTCCTGTGTCGGTTGGCGCACGATATAACCTGCCGCTTTCAAATAGGTGGCAAGCGTACTCTTGCCGGATGCACACGGCCCGACCAACGCTAATCGTAACGCAGGTTCACTGTCAGATTCCGGCATTTGGCTCCCACCCTTTTACAGGATCAGCCGCCCACTCACCCGACGAACGCCATCGCTGTCGTCACGCTCTTCACGCACTTCCAGCACAACTACACTAATGTCATCTATCGGCCGACCATCGTCCGCTTCCATCGCCAATGCCAACAACGAGTCCGCAATTGTCTGTGGATCGGAGATGCCCTGTGCCAGCAAGCGCTTCGTCGCCGCCACCGGATCAAATCCGGCTCCGCCGTAACGGCTGCCGGCGTGACGCAATCCATCTGTGTAGGCAATGACCAGCGGGCCCAGTTCCATTGGAATCTCGACAACGCACGGTTTGACATTGCGGTGCGTTCCGATTGACTGGCTCGGCTCATTGAGTAGATAGACGCCACGCTGCGGCGTGTGCACGATGACCGGTGAATCATTATTGCGCGAAACAACGACAGTTTGTGAACGGGCATCAACCGAAACAATATTGAGTGTCGCGCTGACTTTGCCGTCACGATAATTAAACAAGTAATCGTGTGCAGCCCGGGCAACGACGCCGTCGCGAACACCCTCAGCCAGCAACTGTACGGCTTTGCGAGCAACGACATTGCTGATCTTTTTGGCCGAGCGGCCGCTGCGCTGGCCGTCCACCAGCACAATCGACAAGCCACCGTGAGGCCGTTCGACCATTTCCAATGTGTCACCGCTTAGGCTGACGGCGTATTTGCGAATTTTTGCGACTCCAAAAATGACTTCCATGGGAGAACCGTAATTTAGTCGGTTGGATCGTTATATAGCTGGTTGATTGTATCGTAGAGAGACAAGTGGGTCACGTTTTGTGCGTGAGTCGCCAGTCCAGTGCGGTGTGCCGCTCGGTCGTCTTGTTGTTGCGCACGGCGATGGCGATGGCTTTGCGCGTGCCAATCAAAATAACGAGTTTCCTGGCGCGGGTGATCGCCGTATAGAGCAAATTGCGCTGGAGCATCATGTAATGTTGGGTGACGACCGGCATGACAATGCATGGATATTCGGCTCCTTGCGCTTTGTGAACGCTGATCGCATAGGCGTGAACCAGTTCATCGGCTTCGAGAAAGTCGTAGGCAATCGGCGCGCCGTCCACGTTGAGCGTCATTGTCTGCATCACGGGATCGATGGCAGTGATTCGGCCGATATCGCCATTGTACACATGCTTGTCATAATTATTGACGGTCTGCATCACCTTGTCACCGACGCGAAAGACACGACCGCCGAGTCGGCGTTCCATCTTGCGTCTGCCGGGCGGATTCAAAGCCAATTGCAAACGCGTGTTGAGATTCAGCACACCGGCCTGCCCGTGATACATGGGCGCCAGCACCTGAATATCGTCAAACGGATCGAGACCAAATTTGTGCGGAACGCGCTGTTGCACTACTTCCACGAGCAAATCGGGCAGTGTATCGAGATCATTCTTGACAAAAAGGAAGAAATCGCGCGCGTTGGGGTCGGTGATCGGCGTCTGGCCATGATTGATGCGATGGGCGTTCTGAATGATCAGGGAATCGGCCGATTGGCGGAAAATCGTTTCCAAACGCACAACCGCCGGGACACCGGAATCGATCAAGTCGCCGAGCACGTCACCGGCACCGACCGACGGCAATTGATCGATATCGCCGACGAGCAACAGGTGGCTGTTGAGCGGCACAGCTTTGAGCAGGTTGTTCGCCAACACGAGATCGAGCATAGACGCTTCATCAATGATGATCATGTCGGCTTGAATCGGATTTTCCTCGTTTCGGCCGAAACCAACCCCCGGCTGAAATTCCAGTAAACGATGAATCGTCTTCGCAGGACGATCCGTCGCTTCCGCAAGCCGCTTGGCGGCGCGTCCCGTCGGCGATGCCAGCGCCACTTGCCGACCGGTACGGTCGAGCAAATCGAGCAGCGTGCGCAGTGTCGTCGTCTTGCCTGTGCCGGGACCACCAGTCAAAATCGCCACTTTGTTGCTGACAGCGGCAATAATCCCCTGTCTCTGCTGCGGCGCTAAAGCCATGCCCGATTTCCGCTCCACCTCTGCCAGCAACTGCGTCAGCACGCGATCGCTGCCGAAACCCGACTTGATTCGACTCGTCGGCTGGTCGACCAAACGGCGAATGCGGTTAGTCACTCCGACCTCAGAATAGTAAAACGGCGTCAGGTAAACGGCACGCTCCTCTTTGATTTCGGATGTGGGATTTCGGATTTCGGAATGTTCCTGCTGATAGCTAATAGCTGACGGCTGTTGACTCACAGCTTCATACTGCAATGTTTCCCGCTTGATCAGATTGTCGTCTTCCAACCGGTCGATGACATACGTGATCTGTTCTTCCTGCACGCCGAGGATTTCCGACGCTTCCGGCTCCAATAGTTCCTGCGGCACATAGACGTGGCCGTCTTGCGCCATGCGATTGAGGGTGTAAGCGATGCCCGCTTCGATGCGAGCCGGATCGTCGTGTGCCAGCCCAATGTCCCGCGCGATTTTATCGGCCGTTTTGAAGCCGATACCGCGCACATCCTGCACCAATTTGTACGGTGTATTTTGCACGACAGCCAGTGCTTCATCGCCGTATTGTTTGTAAATTTTGACAGCGAGGTTTGTGGAAACGTTGTGCGATTGCAGGAAAAGCATGACATCTTTGATGGCACGCTGCTCATCCCATGCTTTTTCGATGAGTGCGGCCCGTTTTCGGCCGATGCCCAACACAGTTTGCAATCGTTCCGGCTCATTGTCGATCACGTCTAGCGTCTCCAGACCAAAGCGATCGACAATGCGCTCTGCCATCACCTTACCCACGCCGCGCACCAAACCCGAACCGAGATACCGTTTGATCCCTTCCACCGTCGCCGGTTGGGACTGTTCGCACAATTCAGCCTGAAATTGGCGACCGTGTTTGGCGTGCGTCGCCCATTGACCGGTCAATTTGAGCCACTCACCGGGATTGAGTTCAGGCAAAGTGCCGACCACCGTGATCAACGCGTCGCGCCCACTGGCGTATTTGAACGGCAACATCCCTTTGGCATCAGGATTCAGCCGCAAAACAGTGTAGCCGTTTTCTTCGTTGTAATAAGTGATGCGCTCTACCGAGCCGCTAATCTGGTCTTTGCTCACACGCTCATTTTACCCGATTGTGACCTGCTGTCGCATCCACAACCGTGCTACACTTCTTATTCCGTAACACTATCTGAAGCGACAGCACTCAAACGCTGTAGTTTGAAAACCAGGGAAAACAAACTATGAATGATTCCAGCAAACAACATCCCATTGTGACACGTCCGCACATGCCGGGCTATGGCGTCAAACCGGAAAATGAGGGCGATGGTTTGTTCGATTGGGCCTGGGTCAGCGACCGCATGGCACAATCGCGCAATTACTGGATTTGTACGACGCGCCCGGACGGACGGCCTCATGCCACGCCGGTCTGGGGCGTTTGGTATGAAGACACATTCTATTTCGGCGTCGGTCCCGAATCGCGCAAAGGACGCAATCTGGCGGTGAACCCGAACATCGTCGTGCATCTGGAAAGCGGCGACGAAGTGGTCATTCTGGAAGGCGTCGTGCACACCGTATCCGATCGCGGCTTGCTGAGCCGCCTCGCAGTGCGCTATAACAACAAATATAAGCTGACGGTTTATCCGGAAGACGGTAGCGGCGATTCCATGTTAGCACTGCAACCTGCCGTGGCCATGGCATGGCTGGAAACCGATTTCCCCGGCACGGCAACACGTTGGCAATTTTGAGTTGACAGGAAACGGTCTTTAGAAAATATGAACATTGCCGAACCGCTATTTCAGTATGCCATTGTGCGTCAACCAGGCCCCGATGCCTTGCACGGTTTGACTTCGGCCGATTTGGGCATACCGGGCTACGAATTATTGCTGGAACAACATGCGGCTTATGTTGCCGCACTCAAATCGTTGGGCCTGAATGTCATTGAGCTGGAGGCGCTGCCCGGCTATCCCGACGCGTATTTTGTCGAAGATGTCGCCGTTGTGCTGCCGGAAGTGGCGGTTTTGACGCGACCGGGTGCAGTGGAACGGCGTGGCGAGGTGCTGCACATGGTGAATGTTATCGGCCGATATCGTTCGCTCGTCTCCATTGTCACACCCGGCACACTGGACGGCGGTGATGTGCTTGTGGTGGACAAACACATCATGGTCGGCCTTTCCGACCGCACCAATGCGGAAGGCGCACGCCAACTAGAGCTCGCTCTGTCCCCATTTGGTTACACGACCACACCCATTCCCGTCGGCGACGGGCTACATTTCAAATCGAGCGTCAATCACGTCGGCGGTCGCACGCTGCTGGTAACAACCGCATTTGCCGACCACCCGGCGCTGACTGCGTATGATCGCATTGTTGTCGCTGACGAAGACGCGTATGCTGCCAACACATTATTCATCAACGGAACATTGATCATGCCGGCCGGTTTTGCCGCAGTTCGGAACCAATTGGACGTCTTGAATCGGCCGATAATCACGCTCGACACTTCCGAAATGCGCAAAATGGATGGCGGTTTGACCTGCCTGTCGCTGCGCTTCTGAAAACGATGACTGCGAAACAACCGACACCTTACTCTGAACTCAACGCCGTACTACATGACCTCGTCACCAGCGCACAGGCCATCCTCGGCAGCAACTTCATCGGCGCATACCTGCAAGGCTCTTTTGCCGTCGGCGATTTTGACGAACACAGCGATTGCGATTTCAATATGATCATCCGGCAGCCGCTAAATGAAGCGGAACTGGCGGCATTACAAGCGATGCACGCACGCATTTTCGATCAGGAACTGCGCTGGGCAAAACACCTCGAAGGATCGTATTTCACACGAGAAAGCGTGCGCCGTTTTGATCCGGATGATGAGCCGCTCTGGTATCTGGACAACGGCAGCCGACAATTGATTCAACACAAGCATGACGACACATTGGTCGTGCGCTGGTCACTGCGCGAACGCGGCATCACGCTGGCCGGACCGGACATCAAGACGCTGATCGATCCGATTAAACCCGATGCACTGCGTCGTGAAGTTGCCGATGTGATGGCATCTTGGGCCGACCTCCTGTTCAACGACCCGAATGAGATGAACAATGTCTGGTATCAGATGTTTGCCGTGCTGAGTTATTGCCGCATGTTGCACACAGTTCAGACAGCGCGCGTCGAATCAAAACCGGTCAGTGCCCGGTGGGCGAAAAACAATCTCGATCCACGGTGGATCGGATTGATCGATCGTGCGCTGGCGAAACGGCCGAATCAATATGAAAACGTCCACGTGCCGGCGGATCCGGCCGAGTTGGCGCTTACACTTGAGTTTATCCGCTATATGCTCGACTTGCGGTGGCAGATGTGGCCGGAAGGAGTGCCATCGTGAATGCGGCAAGCCAATGGCGTCACGCTCTGGCGGCGCAGATCGCGCCTCTTTACGCCGCTAATCCGCATGTCGCTGCAGTCATCGTTGGCGGCTCAACTGCACGCGGCCATGCGGATCGTTATTCGGATATCGAGTTGGGCGTTTTCTGGCATCAGCCCCCGACGGATGCGGAACGTCAAGCTGCTGCGGATCGGATCAACAGCGACTGGCGCTATTTGTATCCGTTTGACGAAGCGGAACAGGTGTGGAGCGATGCGTTTATCGTGGGTAGGGATGGAGAGAATCGGCCGAAAAGCGGCGTCCATCTCGAAATCATCCACTACACGACCGACTTCATACAGCAAACCCTCGATGCTGTACTGCTCGGCTACGATCCCGACCTGCTCAAGCAAAACCTGGTTGCCGGCGTCCTCAACGGCAAACCACTGCACAACGCCGACTTAATCGACGTATGGCAGGCGCGTGCAGCAACCTATCCCGATGGCCTCAAGCTGGCCGTTTTGCGGCGGTATGCACAAATCGATCATTTCTGGCGCTGGCAAATGTGGCTGGAGCGCTGGCAACAACCTGATGATGCTCTACGATGCGTTCGCGCAGGTACAAAAGAAACTGTTACATCCTGTTGGCGCTCAACGGCGTCTACTATTTCGGCTTCAAATGGCTCGATGTAGTCGATACACACCTGATCATTAAGCCAGAAGAGTTCGTTTCACGACTGGCACAACTGTACACAATGCCACCGGCGCAAGGTGCCGTGCTGCTAACAGAATTGGTTGAAGAAACTTACGACTTAATCGAAAACGCGATACCTGAACTGGATGTCGATTGGTTGCGCAGCGTCTTTCGCTTTCAGAGGCCTGAATGGCGTTACGCGCCGCCCAATCTGGATGTTGTCTAACGCTGCGAATGGGCGTCACGCAGATCGAGATCGTTTTCCGGATCGGCCGAAACGCAGCCGGACGCCCGCGTTAGCCAAGACAACTTTTGCTTCGCGTAGCTGGCCGCATGATCTCACATTTTGCCGGTGTGCCAACCACTGCGCTTGACATGTCGGGACAATCGCCGGCCCATGGCTGTCAGCCAGGATAATCAGCTCATGTCAAAGACAGGCCCGTGGTATGATCTGATAGAGAGTTGAACAATCTGATGAGTACTATCTTCTTTGAACTCTCCATTCTGCTCCTGTTGATCTTGCTCAACGGTGTCTTTGCCCTGTCGGAAATCGCCATTGTCTCGTCGCGGCGAGTGCGATTGCAGAGCATGGTCGCCGATGGCAACAAAGGCGCTAAAACAGCGCTGGAACTCGTCCTCAATCCGACTCAGTTTTTATCTACCGTCCAAATTGGCATTACACTGATCGGTATTGTTGCCGGGGCATTTGGTGGGGCGACGTTAGCCCGTGAGCTTGCATCTCTGCTCGAGAATCTCCCAATTATCGGCCGATATGCAGCGACGGTCAGCTTTGTCCTCGTCGTCGGCAGCATCACGTTTTTCTCAGTCGTCATTGGCGAACTCGTACCAAAACGGCTTGGTCTGCAAGATCCCGAACGCATCGCCGTGTTGGTCGCTCGGCCGATGTATTTTCTCTCGCGTGTGGTCGCTCCTGTTGTCCAGCTACTCGCGCTGACAACCGACGGCATCATCCGGCTAATCGGCGTGAAAGACAATGTGGTCGAGGCAGTTTCCGAGGATGAGATACGCATTATGGTGCAAGAAAGCGCCGCCGCCGGCATCATCGAGCCTGAGGAGCGCGAAATGGTCGAAAGCGTTTTTCGCTTTGGCGATTTGCAAGTGGGCCGTTTGATGACGCCGCGCACCGACATCATCTGGCTAGACGCCAACGCGAGCGAAACAGAGATTCGTTCTATTGTCGAACATTCTGCTCACACCCGTTTTCCCGTATGCGACGGCGAACTCGATAAAGTGCTGGGCATCGTGCGCGCCAAAGATTTGCTGGCCCGCACCTGGTCAGGCCAACCCTTTGATTTGCGTGCTTCGCTACAGCAGCCTCTCTATTTGCCGGAAACAATGCCCGCCTTGCGTGCGTTGGAACGCTTTAAGGCCACCGGTACTCATTTGGGGCTGCTCGTGGATGAATTTGGCGGGATCGAAGGCGTCGTTACGCTGATCAATATTCTCGAAACACTCGTCGGTGACATCCCGACAAGTGAAGAAATGGCAGAACCACCTATCGTACAACGCGATGACGGATCCTATCTAGTTGACGGTATGGTCTTAATCAACGATCTGAAGCCTTTTCTGGGGATTGAGACGTTTCCGGCCGAGACGACTTATAACACGTTGGGCGGATTCATCGTGACGATGATCGGACAGATGCCGATGGTCGGCGCGTCGTGCCTGTGGGCAGGGTATCGGTTTGAGGTAGTAGACATTGACGGTTTGCGCGTTGACAAGGTGCTTGTTGCAACAGAGACGAGCCAAGACGATCAATCACCGGAAACTGAACACTGAAAGTTGCCAATCAATTGCCGTAGCCGGAAAGAAAACGAGCTACATGTTCCTGTAAATCGATCATGGGGACACGCATCGCCGCATCGGCCGATCGCAGCATCGTATTTACTATAACCGGCCCCAACAATGCCTGGACGCACAAAAACGGGTCGCCTTCGCGTAATTGCTCCTCTGCTTGATAGCGCATGATAATCTGGCTGAACGTCGCAACCATCTCAAACGGAATCTGTATCGTCTCACGCAATTCGGGATAACGCGCCATATCCGACACGATCAGCAGCATCATCTGGCTCTGTCGCGGCGTTGCGCTGTGATACAGTTCCACCATGTGCATTAAATCGGCCGAAACATCCCCCGTGTAATCAACCGAATCGACTGCCATCTGATCCCGTTCGTGCGCCAACGCCGCCGCGACCAACTGTGCTTTGCTGCCGTATTTGCGAAACAAGGTGACTTCGTTGACATGCGCTTTCCTGGCTATCATCTTGGTCGTTGCCCCTGCATACCCTTTTGCCAGCAGCAGTTCAATCGTCGCTGCATAGACTTGTTCGTCGTCAATTTGCTTTGCCATGCGTCCATTATAAGAGATAAGAAGCGCCCGATGCAAGTGTTGACTTGCATTGCATTTCGATCTATAATGCAAGTCAACACTTGCAATCAATTTGTAAGTTGAATTTGCTCATGAAGCACCTATGCCCATCGCCAGTGCGGTGTCAATCTGCTCTGGCCCCGGAATCGAAAAGACTAACCTTGTACACAGTGGGAGCAAACGATGCCGAAAATTGTCTTGTCAGAACGATTCAAACGACCTCCCTGGTTTCTGAGCTACGAAAGCTATTTGAGACCGGAAGACAACCCCATTTCCAGCCATCCGGAAGCACGTGACAACCGCATCGTGCCGCTGGTCATTGCCGATTATGGGAACACGTTGGCCCGTCTAAAACAGATACGCTACATCGGCCGACAACTGGCCGGCGCGATCAAAGAGATGCGCATCAGTGCCAAGAGTGTGCGCGCCAATCCATACACGGGCAACACAACCATTGACGCCGACACATTGCACGAACTTGAAACGTATGCATACAGTCTGGGCATTACCGACATTGGCTACACACAAATCAATACGCGTTACATTTTCAAACGCTTCAAAATCCTCTACCCTAACGCCATCGTCTTTACAATGGCCATGGAAAAAGAGAAAATCAAACAAGCCCCTGCAATTCCTTCGTTTATCGAGATATTTCGCACCTATTACGAACTGGGGGTGATCGTCAACAAGGTCGCTGATTTTCTGCGCGAACGGGGTTTCAACGCCTCGGCACAACCTGCCATCGGCGGCGATATCAATATGATCCCCGTCGCCATCGACGCTGGGCTTGGTTACTCTGGCAAAAACGGTCTACTGATCACCAAAGCCAATGGGCCACGTGTACGGTTAGCTGCCGTCGTTACCGACATCGAAAACCTACCAATTGCAGAAGACAACCCGTTCCACTGGGTGCGCGACTACTGCGAAAGCTGCAACAATTGTGTCCGCCATTGCCCGGCAGATGCCATTCACTTGCAAACTATTACGCACGACGATGACGGCCCCATTTTCATCGATTACACCAAATGTGCCGTGCCATTCTCCAATGACAATGGCTGTACGCTGTGCATCAAATTTTGCCCATTTAGCTACTCGGAGTATGACCACCTAAAGACACAGTTTGAGTTGAAGCAGTAGGCACTGGCAACAAAACGACACCAACTTTTCATCAATTGAACCCAACAACGTATTCATGACACAAGAAGCCAAAAGATCAAACAAGAACATTGGAACAGTGATGACCAATTTTGTCAAACATGTCGAAGGGCAAGCTGCAGCAGTCGATACCGCCGTCTACGGGCGAGAGCATTCACGGCAGCGAATGCCGCTGCCTGAAGATTACGATGCGAAGCGCAACTACGCGGACTTGCCGAAACTGTTTCCCCAAATCGCACGTATCTTTAAGGGCGTATTGGGCAGTTACACGCGCTATAAGTTTCCGGCAAAGGCCAGTAAATCGGAAGCTTCTGTGGCGTTTATCGCCGAGCTTGAACAATTCGCCCGCGAAAATGGGGCGACGGCGATTGGATATGCTCGCATCACGCCCGACCTCATATTCAAAGATTTCGTGATTCCGCATCAGAATGCGATCGTCTTGATCTCAGAGATGCGCAAAGAGCCTTTCATCACAGCGCCGAGCGTCGAATCGATGGTCGAAGTGGCCAAGCTGTATGCCGACACAACGCAAATCGCCAATCAATTGAGCAGTTATCTACGCAAGCATGGGTTTAGCGCCTATTCAGGTGTTTCTATCGGCGGATCGGTAGATCATACGCGGCTGGCGGAGAAAGCAGGTTTGGGGAAAATCGGTTATCACGGCTCGTTGATCAGCCCGGAACACGGCGCACGCGTGCGCATCAACGTCGTTTATACCAATATTGAAAACTTGCCGTATCCAACAAGCAATGAGCATGATTGGGTACTCGATTTTTGCGGTATGTGCCACAAATGCATTCGCAAATGTCCGCCGCAGGCGATTAGGCAGGACCCTGAACCCGATTTGGATGGTCGCATTTCTGCGATTGACAACACGATTTGTGGGCCGTTTATGGCAGCAAACCATGGTTGTGGCGTTTGCATTGCCGTTTGCCCATTCAGTCTGGCAGGCTACGAAAAAATCCAACATGGTTTCATGGCCGCGCAGGCAAAACGAAAACAGCGGGAAATGGTTGAAAAGGAACGAGATGTTGAGCAGAATTGATCGCAGCAGATTGAATCGCGTGAAAATAGGGTTTCGCTTGGAAACGTTTCGGCCGAATTTGAACTGCGAAACCCTATCAAGTAATGACTGGAATGAGTCCAAAATTATCGTCAATGACTTGCCTGAGAATGTATAAAAGGATGTGTTTTTGATGCGAATCGCCATCATTGCTTTGGGCAGCCGGGGAGATGTTCAACCTTACGTTGCGTTGGGCAAAGGCTTACAAGAAGCAGGGCACGATGTGCGCCTGTTGACCCACCAGAACTACGAAAAACTCGTCACTGCCCATGGCCTGGCATTTTGGGTCATGCGCGGCGATGCACAGGAAGTGGCTCAAAGTCCTGAAATGCGTGAGCTTCTGGAAAAAGGCAACTTCCTCACCATCTCAGCATACACAGCCAAAGCAGCTAAAAAAGCGGCTGTTGAGTGGGCAGAAGATGGTCTCATAGCCTGTGACGGTGTGGATTTGATAATCGCTGGCATTGGCGGCGTTTTTCTCGGTATCTCTTTAGCAGAAAAACTGAAGTGCCCCCTACTACAAGCCTACTATGTGCCCTTCACGCCGACGAAAGCGTTTCCGGGTGCCCTGTTGCCGGGATCTGTACCGGAAATGGGCGGTTCGTTTAATCGGTTGACCCATCACATAACGCGACAAGTGATGTGGCAGGCGTCTCGTTCGGCCGATCAACTGATTCGAAAAGAGAAGCTTGATTTGCCCAAAGCACCCTTTTGGGGTCCGTATCACAGCGCCTGCGTGCAAGGTCAGCCAATTCTGTATGGGTACAGTCCTTCCGTCATTCCGAAACCGGCCGATTGGGATACAGACATGCATGTTACCGGCTATTGGTTTTTGGATTCGGAGGACAATTGGACGCCACCTGCTGACCTGGTTGATTTTCTAAACGCCGGGCCACCACTAGTGTACATTGGTTTTGGCAGCATGAGCAGTCGCAAACCTGAGGAGACATCTAAACTGATTGTCGAAGCAGTGCTTCAGAGTAAGCAACGGGCGATCCTGCTTTCCGGTTGGAGTGGCATACAGAAGTCCACGTTGCCTGAATCGATTTTTATGATCGATTCAATCCCGCATGCGTGGTTGTTCCCACAAGTTGCTGCCGTTATCCATCACGGCGGCGCCGGTACCACAGCAGCCGGGCTCAGAGCCGGCGTTCCTTCGATACTGATACCTTTTTTTGCCGATCAACCTTTTTGGGGACAACGCGTCGCTCAATTGGGAGTTGGGCCGAAGCCAATTCCACGAAAAAAACTATCGGCCGAAAAACTAGCAAATGCCATCCACATAGCAGTGACAGATTCAGCTATGCGTGACCGTGCAGCTCAACTTGGCATGAGAATACGAGCAGAAAATGGTGTCGCACAGGCGGTAGAACTCATTCAACAGTTGGAAACGAGGGTCTGAACGCAATCAGAGCACCATAAGCGGAAACGGTGTCGCAACAACATCACTCGACGTAATGCGTGGCTTCCCACTCGTTGCCACAATGTTTGCAACGATAATGGCGGCGCTCCTTCCCGCTGATCGCTGTCGGCAACAGGCCGGCTTTCTCTTTCTTGATTGTCTCGCGTGTAAAAATGCGTTTGCAATTGGGGCAGTGCGTGCGATACCAATAAAAGGCGAGGATCGCCCCTGCAATGATAAGGATGCCCAGCAAGCCAGGATTGGCAATGAAATCACCTTCTGCGGCTTGTAACAGAACCATAGGACCACCTCGTTAAGCTGTTTTCGGCCGAAACACAGTCGACTCGCAATCATGATAACATCGTTACCGCATGGTGTCATTCCATTCCGTTTCCAATCGGCCGAAAAGCCCCTATACTTCCTATGACAACAGCAAGCACAGCGAGGCAAGCAGATGATACAATTGGGTGAACCGTATTCCAGCGACGAGATCATAGCCGCACTTTCGGCCGAAACCGACGCCGTCCACTCCTTTTTCGCCGACATCGATCCCGATCTTTTCTTCACCGCACCGGCAGGCATCTGGTCACCTGCCGACAATCTCGTCCATCTGATCAAATCATCCGCACCCGTCGTGATGGCGCTGAAGCTACCCAAACTAGCACTGCGCCTGCGCTTTGGCAAGGCGAAAGCGGCATCACGCACATTAGCGGAGGTGCGGGCAGAGTATACTGATGTGGCTCTAGCCGGCGGCGCCGTGGCGACGGGCGGATATGTGCCGGAGGTTGATGACTTTTCGGCCGAAAACCGCACCAACATCCTCGCCAAATGGCACGCCAAAAGTTCCGAGCTCGTCGCCGTCATCCCCAAATGGTCAGAAAAGCATCTCGACCAATACGTTTTGCCCCACCCGCTGCTCGGTGACATGACCGTGCGCGAAATCCTGTTCTTTACCCTCTACCACAATATGCACCATGTCAACGACGTGCAACGCTTGCTCGTACTACCGGAAAGCGAATGGTTTGCACAGTGACAACCGAAATGCTTATGCCTGCAGAAACACCTTCACGCCCCTTTGAAATCGGTCTCTACACATTCGCTGAACGGACGCCTGACCCCAAAACCGGCAAACTGATCAGTTCGGCCGAAAGGCTGCGCAATCTGCTCGAACGCGTCGAACTGGCCGATCAGGTCGGTCTCGACGTTTTTGCGCTCGGCGAACACCATCGGCCGGACTTTGTCTCGTCCGCACCCGACGTCATTCTGGCAGCCGCAGCAGCACGGACGCAGCGCATTCGCCTGAGCAGCGCCGTCACGGTACTCAGTTCTGACGATCCGGTGCGCGTCTTTCAGCGCTTCGCCACGCTCGACCTGCTCTCCAATGGGCGTGCCGAAATCATGGCCGGACGTGGCTCGTTCATCGAATCGTTCCCGCTGTTTGGCTACGATTTGCGCGATTACAACACGCTTTTCTCGGAAAAACTGGAACTTTTGCTCAAAATTCGCGATTCAGAATACGTTACGTGGTCTGGCACACACCGTCCACCGCTACAAGGACAAGGCGTCTATCCACGCCCATTGCAAGACCCGTTGCCGATCTGGGTTGCCGTCGGCGGCACGCCGGAGTCAGTCGTCCGTGCTGCTACGCTGGGATTATCGCTGGCAATTGCCATTATTGGCGGCTACCCGGAGCAATTCGCACCGCTGGTCGATTTGTACTGGCGTGCAGTGGATGCTGCCGGACACGACCGGTCGCAACTGCATGTCAGCATCAATTCGCACGGTCACATTGCCGACGACAGCCGGCAGGCAATCGATGAAGCGTTCCCGCCGTTCAAAATGGTGATGGACAAAATCGGCCGAGAACGAGGCTGGTCACCGATGTCGCGACAGCAATTTGATCGCTCCACGACATTGCGCGGAGCCAACTTCATCGGCAACCCGGACGATGTAATCGAAAAAATCCTCTTTCAGCACGATTTGTTCAAGCACAATCGCTTTTTGCTGCAATTGAGCGTCGGCACGATGCCGCATGAGCAGGTGATGCACGCAATTGAACTGCTGGGCACGAAAGTTGCGCCGGTCGTTCGTGCCGAAATTGCGCGACGCACCGCATCATGATTGTCCTGGAAACAGAGCGATTGACGATCAGGCATGTGGTAACTGCTGATGCTGCGTTTATCGTTGAACTGGTCAACGAACCGGCGTACATCGCAAACATCGCGGATCAAGGTGTCCGATCGGTTGACGATGCGCGAACGTACATCGCGGAGCGGCTGACTGCCAGCTACGAACGCTACGGGTTTGGTCTGTTTGGTGTTGCATTGCGCGATTCGGCCGAATTGATCGGCGTGTGCGGCCTGATCAAACGCAAAACACTGGGCGATGTCGATATCGGCTACGCTTTTCTCGAACGCTGTTGGGGCAACGGATTTGCCGTCGAAGCAGCCGCAGCGGTGCTGGCGTACGGACGCGATGTAATCGGACTCAAACGCATCATCGCCATCACAGCGCCGGACAATGTCGCGTCAGCTAATCTGTTGCGCAAAATTGGTCTGCACTACGAAAAAACGTACCAACTCACCGGCTACGAAGGTGACACCGTCCAGTTTGGCATTGATTTTGCCTGAATAAACTCCGAGCGTTTTCCTTTCGTGCGGGCAACCGATCGGTCGCCTCTCCTATTTGATAAATCCTCTTCTCGGTACGTTTTCGGTACGTCTCCCTGATATTGTTTTGCTATCAAGTCAAACGATAGTTCAACAGGACAGGGAAACGATGAACAAGCTAACCGCATTACGCACACAATGGACAAATCGGGAACAGGGCTTCGCACAGTTCGTTTTGAGTTGGGTTCGTTCGCGCAACGATACGCTGGACGTGCAGTTAAAAGACGGCTCGACGGCACACATTCGGCCGATTACAGCCGATGACACCGACCTGATCGTCCAGATTCTCGATGGATTGAGCGCCGACAGCCGTTACATGCGCTTCAACACCTCACTGAGCAACATCGCTGACAGCTTTCTGCACCAATTGGCTCGTCAAACCGTGAACTCAATCACGTCCAGGCAGGGCAAAGGGTTCATCGTCGTCCGCAAAGAAGCCGACGGCAGCGAAACGCCGATGGGCAAAGCCCGTTTTGTGTATACGGACGATGATTCGGCCGAAATCGCACTGAGCATCGCCGATGAATTTCAGGGGTTGGGGTTGGGAACGATTTTGGTCAAGCAACTGGTCAATGCTGCTCAGAATGACGGATTAGCCCGCTTGGAAGCCGTTGTGAATCGCAATAATCGGCCGATGCAGCGTCTGATTCACAAACTCGGCCTGCCCACCGACGAGGATTATGACAGCACCAGCGTCATCATGACCGTTTTCCTCAACGGCGGTGCTTATGGTTGGTCGATTTAAGAAGCGTTGGCAACTATTGGAAAGTAATCAATCCTCATTTTACAAATCCGCTTGACCCGCCCGCCATTCACGGAGCGGTTCAAGCGCCGCATCATAACCAACCTGTGCCAGCTCACGCCACTTCTCGTAATCGGTGAAGCTAAACCCCTTTACATTGGGTGTAATCATCAGATCGACCAGCGCTTCCTGCTGTCGGCTCGTGCGAATGCCATTGATCTCCGACGCCCGCGTCAACGTACGCAGCATCGACGGTGTGCGCAGCGGTTTGCTGAACGGATTGAGACGGCTCCACAAAATCTTCCACCCCGACAAGCTCGTATCGTAATCGTATTCCCGCTTGCGTTCCTTAAACGGATTGATGACGACGCCGATAACGCTGTGTGGTTCGCACAACTTCACCATCGTTTCTACCGGGAAATTGTCCATAATGCCACCGTCGACGAGCACGTTGCCGTCCTCAACGACAGGCAGAAAGACGCCGGGAACTGACATCGACGCCCGAATCGCCCGCCACAGCGACCCGCGACGATGCACCACAGGCTCTGCCAGCGAATAGTTACAGGAAACACAAAAATACGGAATCCACAAATCCTCGATGGCAAAGCTGCCGAACATTTGCTGGAGCAACTCGGTGACGTTTTTGGACGCCGTCAACGAGGCCAACGGCAGCGTAATATCCATCACGCCCTTGTCTGCCATCAGTTGCGCTTTCTCTTCAAACGTGTTGTATGAAAAACCGCAGGCGATTGCACCCGTCATAATCGCGCCCATGCTTGTCCCGCCGACATAATCGAATGGAATATCCAGTTCCAATAATGCTTTGTAGACGCCCATTTCGGTGAAGCCCAACGCGCCGCCACCACTGAATACGAGTGCAATGGCGTGGCCGGTCAGGCGTCGCGCCAATCGCGCCATGTGCCGCCCATCACCCTGGCGCACGTGATGGTGGGCATGAACATCGCGCTCTGCCAGCCAGCGGGTCGTTCCTGTCGGTTGTTGCGTATCGGCCGAATGCCACATCACCAGTTCGGTGCGTACGGGAATCTCAAATTGCGTCGCTAACTGTTCTACGGCGCCGGGAACCGGATCAGCAGTCGGATCAGCGACAATGACAACCCGATCAGCCCGTCCCAGACAACGGTGCGTCCACGCCGTCGGTGTCGCCTCTGCCGCGTAGATCACAAACGCGTTGTTTGCTTCCAGTTCATCGAGTCGGTCGGCAACCAGTCCGTCCAGTGCGTCTTCTTTTGTCGATTGCGCCGCACCTGCTTTGCCAAATAACGCGTCGAACTCCTGCGCATTGATCGTTTTGCACTTGCCGTAGGGCTGCATGGCTTGTGTTAATTGTTGCGCAAACGCATCCAAATCGGCCGAATGCCCAGCCGATACTAACGCGACAGACAACGCCGCAGGCGCAGGTGGCTTACCCTGATCGAGCAACCGCTGCTGTCGTGCCACGATAATCTTGGTGATCTCCGTCATAAAATGCGGATTGACGCGAGCCAGCCGATGAAATGTCTCGGTTGCTATTTTGACAACAGTGCTTTCGCGCACAGCATAAACCGTAGCCGAACGCGGTTCACCGGTCAGAACCGCAAATTCACCGACCGTCTCGCCGGGCGTGATTTCGGCAATCACCTGTTCTTTGCCGTCTCGTGTCGTCGCAACGACGCGTAACCTGCCATTGATAACGATATACATTCCATCCGGCGCCTCACCCTGACGAAAAACGATATCGCCATTAGACAGGCGCAGCCATTCCATCGCTTCGTGCCATGTCTGCACCGTCAACGCATCGACATCGCCGATAAGATCGCGCAGCACTTCGGACAACTGAATAACTTGCCAGCGTGAATCGAACGACTCACTGATGAGTGTCTCAACCTGTGCGTCTTCCGCGACCAGTTTTTTATAGTCGGCCTGACTCAAACGGAATAGGCCGGCGTCATTGATCGCGTACACTGTTGCGGTGCGTTTTTGACCGCTCACCAGCGCCATTTCGCCGACAATCGCACCCGGCGCATGACGATTGATCTCAGACTCTGTCCCATCATCATGACGCACACGCACACCCAAAACACCGGCAATGACAATGTACATACCGTCCGATTCATCGTCCTGCTCGAATAACACCTCACCGGCCTTGAGTTCGACCAATTCAAGCTGGGTTTCTGTTTCCATCTCGGAAAAACGATCCAATGATGCCACCAGTTGGTGCAGCGTCAATTGGTTGGATGAGTCGGACTGCGGTGTGTTTTCGGCCGAATCTATCATGATGAATCCTTGTACAGACGGTATTTGAGCGGTGAAATTCGATGATCCTCGAGCAAGCTTATGCTATCCGATTTTCGGCCGAATGCAATTCCAGGCACACGCTCCAAATTGGAACAGGATAATCGGTATTGTTAAGAATCTGCTGTAAGTGCAGCCCACATCTTTACGCGCCATATTCCTTTCTGGTAAAGTCTGATTGGAGGTCTGTGACAAAATTCACAGAGCAAACGATCTACCAACGAGCGTCAAAGAAGTCCATCTCTAGCCTGGGTGACCATCGTACAACAGGAAGCTGAGCAGGACGCAATCGAGTAATGGAGACCTATCATGAGTAAGCCAACCCCACCTTTAACATCCGGTGCCAAGCCAATCGTCGGCCATGCGCTTGAGTTCCGCAGTAATCGCCCGCAGTTGATTGAACGCGGCTTTGCGGAACATGGCAATGTCTTTGCCATCAAGCTTGCCAATCAGAACGTTGCCGTCGTCATCGGTACGGAAAATCAGAAGACATTCTTCATGGAAACCGACAAACGACTCAATATCCAGGAGCCGTATCAATTTCTACGCGCCATATTTGGCGATATTCTCTTTCTCGCGCCGCACGATGAATACATGCGGCAACGACCGTTCGTACAGGAGTTGTTCAAACGCGACAAGATGCTGCATTATGTCGATGTGATGCAGGAAGTGGTACAGGATTGGCTCGATACGCTCGAAGATGAGGGCGAAATGGAGTTGGTCAAGGAGTTGGGATGGCTGGTGCAGGAAGTTGCGGGCAACTGTTTCCTGGGACCCGATGCCCACAAAGAAATCGGCCGAGAATTCTGGGATTTGTACGCCGATCTGAGTGCGTCGCTCGACCCGCTGCTGCCACCTGACTGGCCGCTGCCCAAGTTCAGGAAACGCGACCGCGCCAAAGCCCGCATGATCGAAATATTGCAGCCAATTATCGCCAAACGACGCGCCAACCCGGAGCAGTACGACGACTTCCTGCAAGACATCATCATGAAGGATGACAAATACGGGAATAAGCTGGACGAAGAGCTGGTGCTCAACATGCTGGTCGGCTTCATGTTTGCCGGGCACGAGACAACGGCAGGTCAGGCAGCCTGGACGATTATCCTCTTGCTGCAACATCCCGATGTATTGGAGCGTGTGCAAGCGGAAATTGAAACCGTTGCACCCTATCCGGTGTATATCGATCCCAAACGCATGCTGCAATTCGACCAGATCACCTATACGATTCACGAAGTTGAACGGCTACGCCCTTCGGCCGATTTGTTGATGCGCACAGTCAACGAAGATACAGAATTTGGCGATTACGTCGTTCCCCAAGGGTGGCTGGTGCAGGTTGCGCAGGAAATTGGTCACAATTTGCCTGAACTATTTGCAGAGCCGCAGGAATTTGACCCGCTGCGCTTTGCTCCGGACCGCGCCGAAGACAAGCAGGACCGGTTCGCCCTGTTCGGATTCGGTGGTGGTGTCCACAAATGTACCGGCATGAATTTTGCCAACAACGAAATGACGATCATCACAGCGCTGCTGCTGCGTGAATTTGATCTCGAACTGGTAACACAAGATACAACCATCGTGCGCGGCCTGGGTGCCAATCACCCATCACCGACAGTTGTCCGTTACCGGCGCAAACCGACGTTACGCAACCAGGATGTCATGGAGACGGCTGTTTCGGCCGATTAAGCAATCGAACTGAGCGATCAAAAAGAGTTCAGAAGTTCGTCAACCGGAGTCATCGGAGACACCGATATCAAAACTTCTGAACTCTCACATGTCAGTCAAACACTGAGCGCTGTATCAATCCAGCTACGGCTGGCGATTAAAACTCAGCAATTCAACACCGCCTGCGTCGAACAACACCAGGAACGTCCCGCCATCCCGCAATTCATAGCGCGACGCCGCCTGCAGTGAAGTCACATAGAGGGCCTCCTGCTGATCGATGTCGTCACCACACGCTATTTGCGTGCCGGCCAGCGGGCCAATTTGGATGTTGTTGCCGTTGATCGTGTACGTCCCGCCATACGAGTTGCAGCCGCCATTGGCGTTGAATGTTCCCGTGCCGCCAAACGACGCCGTCAGCGATGTACCGGGCAGCGGAACACCAAAACCACCAAAGCGTGCCACGCTCCAATTGCTGTTTGCCAACGGATTCTGCGGATTAACCTGGACCGTCACCTGACGGAACTGGACGCTGCCATCGGTAAGCTGGACGCGCATCTCGTATGTCGTCGTCGTTTGTGGGCAGACTTGCTGTGTACCGTTGCCCGGCACCGGGTATTGGTTGTAAGGCTGGCCTGCGGGATAGACCCAGACGGCCTGGACATTTTCAACTGACCAGCGCAACGTCGTACAGCTTCCTTGCGTGATCACCGTGCTGTCGGCGGTGAAGCTGATGCTCGGTACAGATGTTGCCGTCGGCACGGCGGTCGGCTGCGGTGTCGCAGTCGGCACCGGCGTTGCCGTAGGCGGCACGGGCGGTGCAGGCAGTACAGGTACATTGCTAACGTTAAACGCATTGACATAATCGGCCGAAACCCAGCCCAGTCCGGTTGGGGATATGCGCGACGGCGAGGCCCACCACAACCTATCGGCACTACGGCCTACAATGGCGATCACATCACCAAATTCGGCCGAATCGACCACCGGATAAACTGTCCCCGGCCCACTGCGAATATTGACGCCACGCGGTGCGGTGATAATGCCATATGGCTCTGAAGGTGCCGGTGTAGCTGTCGGTGGTGCCGGCGTTGCCGTAGGCAGTTCCGGCAGAGGCGTAGCCGTCGCTGTATCAGGCGGCGGCACGATCTCTTCAACCGGCCCGGCCGGAGTGAAGACCAATGAGCCACCACCTGCCGGACGCACTAATTCGAGTGCTTTGTCGACACCGGGACGCACCTTGAAATCTTGCGCCGCAGCCAATGTGCCGACAAACAAATCATGCGCAGAATCCGGAGGACAAGCCATCAGCGTGCTCGCCTGTGCATTCATCGCAATTGGTCCGGTCACACCGGCCAAACCATTGACGATGTAAACACCGCTGCCGTTGTTGCAGTCTGTTGTGTAGTTGAATGTGCCGTTTTCGCGATAGCTTATGGTGTATTGGTCGCTGTTGACGATGGCGGCATCTGTACCTGTATCGGCCGATAGCTGCCACGACTGACCGATAACGGCATTTGACGGCATACCGCTTATCTGCAGCGATTGCACCACGGCATCCAATGTGTCGAGATCGGGCTGCCAATCGCTGGGCGACAACGCATTCAAGTCCGCAATTTGCTGGTCGAGGAACGCCTGCGCCCCACCATCTTGACTCAGTGCCTCGTTCCAGTCGGCATCAACGTCGGCGTTGGTCGGCAACGCATCCGTGGTAACCGGATAGAAAAAGGCGACGAGGTAATCGGCGTCGTTGGTGAAACCCTGATAGATATAGCGCAACGGCAGTCCGTCACTAGTAATCGGATTGGCGTCTTGTGCAAATCGGCCGACAAAACGATAGCCGTTTTTGGTAGCGCTAAACGCTGTCGCTCCGGCGCGGGCAACCTGCGTGGCAACATCGTTGACACCGGTCGTCGCTTCAACCGGCAGCACAGGCATACTGCTCGTCGGCGCAGGCGCGGGCAGCGCGACGGTATAGCCGAAAATCGCTTCCATCGTCCGCGAAACGGTCTCATTATCATTGTCGAGCCATTGCTGTTCATACGCCGCTGCCGGAATGATCAGCATAACCGGATCGTTGGGTTGCGCATCGTTGGGATTGACAACACCGAAGCTGATGACCATGTGGCCGGGAATGCCCGTTGGTCCGGGCGGCAGGCTGGCGTCATATGGCGTGCCGGGAACAAGGCTGGCCTGCCAGGAGTAGGGCAATCCTTGTGTGTCCAGGCTGATTTGGCTGGGCATCAGACCGACTTCCTGTGCCAATGGCGATGGTCCACCGGAAGTAAAACGCATCTCAGCATCGGCCGAAGTAAACAGGGAAAGCCGCCCGTTACTCAATGTATACGCATTCACAGTACTCAACAGTTGCATAAATTGATTGTCGAGCGACGCTTCACCACAAAACGCGGCTGTCATGGCGCCCAGTTCAATGCTGAGGCTATCGCTATCGACAGCGCGTGTATAGCTGCCGGTTCCGTTATTACAATCTGCCTTTACGACAAGTGACCCGTCATCCTGAAACGTAAGAGTGTAGTTAGCAGGATCAGGTACAACCGACTGGCTTGCGGGATTGCTCTCGGCCAGTTCCGACCATTGCCAGACGAAGTTGGTAAATGTGACAGGCACAGCGGGTGCCGCTGCCAATCCAACAGCCTGTTGCACGGCGGTTTCGGGCGCACCGTCCGCCGTATCGTCAAAGGTGATGGTCACACCTTCACAAGCTGCCAACGTTATTCCGAGGACAAGCAGACAGAGAATGAGCAGTTGTTTGCGTAGCATCTGGGTACCCCTTTTTTGATTTGGATTGTGCATAACGACAAAGCCTCGCGACCAGGCATCCGATTTTGTCGCTAGCGGATGGCTGCTGCCGGGCGGCAAGAAATCGGAAATCCAGGCAGTTATGGCTGAGTCAGAAGTGTAGTGTACATTTTTTTCGGCCGAAATAATACTCCGCACCCGTGTCACGCACGCCTAATCACGCTTTTTTCATCCTGTGCTATGATCGCTGACTGTCCATCAACGATCACTAACAACTTAAAACAGGAAACCGAGCATGAAAACACGCGCCGCCGTTCTGTACACTCCCAATACCCCATTCCAGATTGAAACAATCGATCTCGCGCCGCCGCAACACGGCGAAGTACTCGTCAAAATCAGCGCCGCCGGCGTTTGCCACAGCGATTGGCACCTTGTCACCGGCGCAACCGACCATCCGCTGCCTGTCGTTGCTGGACACGAAGGTGCGGGCATCGTGCAAGCAGTCGGCGATGGTGTAACGCGAGTCCAAATCGGCGAGCAGGTTGCTCTCAACTGGGCACCCAACTGCGGCGACTGTTTCTATTGCCGGCATGGTCGCCCCAGCCTGTGCGCCACCTATGTCGCGCCGATTTGGGCCGGCACAATGATGGACGGCACGACGCGCCTTTCGCGCAACGGCCAACCCGTCTACCATTTCAGCGGTCTGGCGTGCTTTGCCGACTATGCCGTTGTGCCGCAGGAAAGTTGTGTGCCGATTCCGCACGAGGTTCCGGCGGCGGTGACGGCTGTACTCGGATGTGCGGTTACGACCGGTGTTGGTGCGGCGCTGAACACAACGCCGGTGCAGCCGGGTGACACGGTCGCGGTTTTTGGTGCCGGCGGTGTGGGGCTGAGTACGATTATGGGGGCAAAGTTGGCAGGTGCAGAGCGGATCATTGCGGTGGATGTTTCGGCCGAAAAAAGCGCAATGGCCCGGTCTTTCGGCGCAACCGACACGATTACGGCTGATGAAGACGTGATCGCCCGCATTCAGGCTCTCACAGCAGGTCGCGGTGCGGATATCGTCTACGAAGCGATTGGCATTCCCAGTGTGCAGGAACAATGTCTGGCGGCTGTGCGCCCGGGCGGCACACTCGTGCTCGTCGGCCTGTCGCCAATGGGCACCGCTACCAACTTCCCCAGCGCTATCATCGCCCGTCAGGAAAAAACCATCGTCGGCTCGTACTACGGTTCGGCCGATACCTCACGCGACTTTCCACGCTATGCCCAATGGTATCGAGAGGGCAAGCTCGACCTCGACCGCCTGATCACGCGCACCTACACACTCGATCAGATCAACGACGCCTACACCGACATGCTCGCGGGAACACTGGCCCGTGGTGTGATTTTGTTGGCATGATAAGGGGACGTGAAGCGTAGAGGCTAGGGAGACGCGGTGATGGGGAGAAACGCTGGCACAAGTGCGTCGCGTCCCTCCTTTAAATAAAAAAGCTGATAACTGACGGCTGAAAGCTGGCAGCTATTGCTTCGCTTCTGCCGTCACCTTCGTCATTGCATCACCCTGGCGGATAGCATCAACAACCTCAGCGCCGCTCGTTACTTTGCCGAACACTGTATGCATCCCGTCGAGATGGGGCTGCGGCGAATGGGTGATGAAGAATTGACTGCCATTGGTATTCGGGCCTGCGTTTGCCATCGAAATGACTTTGGCTTCGTGCCGCAGCGGGTTGCCGTCAAACTCGTCCTGAAAATTGTAGCCCGGACCGCCGCGCCCGGTTCCGGTCGGATCGCCGCCCTGAATCATGAAGTTGGCGATGACGCGGTGAAAAACGATACCGTCGTAATAGCCATCCTGAGCCAGCGTAACGAAGTTATTGACAGTAACGGGCGCGTACTGGGGATAAAGCTCCAGCTCTATCGGCCCTTTTTCAGTTTCCATCTTCACGATGTACACTTTGTCCGTGTCGATTGTGATCGGTGGCGGGGATTTTTGATTGCGTTTGAACATAGGTTGCTCCTTGTTGAAAAGTCGGGTGATTATAACATTAGGGGCTGGTTTTCGGCCGAAAAAGCGTCAACCCATCCATCTTACTAACATCACTCATACACCAACAAATGTTGTGCTACCCCACATTCAGCGACGCTTGTGAATTTCTGGACAAATACCCGGCGATCAGGTAGGATCAACGAGCTTGCAAAAGTGATCTTTTTGCATGCCTAACGCCTTAAAATAATGGCAATACACATTGAAAAACCTCTGAAAGTGGTCCAAATTACATTGCCGGATTATCGCAGTTATACTTCAAGGAGACAGGTGAATGGCGCCCCTCACGCAAGATTTTTCTAGCATTGCTGAGTCCTTTCTTAAGCAAATTGAATCGTTTGAATACAAATCCGCCGCGCGCAGCATCGGAAAGGTGATCTCTGTCGGTGACGGTATTGCCCTCGTTGACGGCCTCGCCGATGTAAAAGCCAGCGAATTGGTCGAGTTTAGCTCCGGCGTACTCGGCATCGCTCTCAATCTCGAAGAGGCATCGGTCGGCGTCGTCGTGATGGGCGACTATACGACTATCGAGGTCGGTGATGAAGTGCGTACAACCGGACGCATTTCCTCCGTTCCGGCGGGTGAAGGGTTAATCGGCCGAGTTGTTGACCCGCTTGGACAACCGATCGACGGCAAAGGTCCTATCGCCGTCGAGGCCATTATGCCTATTGAGCGCATTGCACCGGGAGTCATCGAACGCAAAGAAGTCGACACGCCCGTGCAAACCGGCATCGTCGCCATCGACGCATTGACACCAATTGGTCGCGGCCAACGCGAACTCGTCATCGGCGACCGGCAAACCGGCAAGACCGCCATTTGTCTCGACACCATCATCAATCAAAAAGATGGTGACATGATTTGCATTTATGTCGCTATCGGTCAGCGTGCCGGGCAAGTGGCCCAGGTTTATGCCACATTGCAGGAATACGGCGCAATGGATAACACCATCATCGTCGTTGCCAGCGCATCCAGCCCTGCCCCGTTGCAATACCTGGCTCCCTATGCCGGCTGCGCCATGGGCGAATTTTTCATGGATCAAGGCCGCGACGTGCTGGTTGTCTATGATGACCTCTCCAAGCATGCATGGGCATACCGCGAGATGTCTTTGATATTGCGCCGTCCACCGGGTCGCGAAGCGTATCCCGGCGATATTTTCTCGCTGCACAGCCGTTTGCTGGAACGCTCCGTGCGCTTGCGCGATGAATTTGTCATCGTGGAAGAAGGCACTGAGGTTACAAAAGAGACTGAAACCGGGGTCAACGGCAAAGTCTATTTCGGCAATCTGGCCGAAGATCATTTTGAAGCCGATTTGAAAGAACTCGGCGCCGGTTATGAAGTTAAAAAAGTTCCCGGCACAGGTGGTTCTCTAACCGCGCTGCCCATTATTGAAACGTTGCTCGGTGACGTGTCGGCATATATCCCCACCAACGTCATCTCGATTACCGACGGCCAGATTTTCCTGGAAACTGACCTGTTCAACGCCGGTCAGCGCCCCGCTATCAACGCTGGTGTGTCGGTAAGTCGCGTCGGTAGTGCTGCTCAGACAAAGGCGATGAAAGCTGTCGCCGGTGGTTTGAAGTCAGACCTGGCTCAGTTCGCTGAGCTGGCTGCGTTTGCCCAGTTTGGCTCGGACCTGGACGCTGCGACTCAGCGTCAGCTCGCACGCGGCGAACGGCTGATGGAAATCTTGAAGCAACCGCAATACTCCCCCTATCCGCTCGATCACGAAGTGTATTTGATTTACGCCAGTACACGGGGTTATCTGGACAAAATCGACAAGAACAAAATCGATCAATGGAGTAAAGCGTTCTTGCGCTATATGGACACGGCATTCCCGGAAATCGGCCGAGAAATGCGACAGACCGGCAAAAAACCGGATCTGGATGCTATCGGTGAAGCGATTACGGACTTCAATGCGACGTGGAGTGACTGACATCCAATAACTATGAACCAGTAACCCATAACGAAGCTCAAATCAGTTATTGGTTATTGCGTTATCAGGTTTCTGAGTTTTTATGGCTACCGAACTTGAACTGAGAAAACGCATTCGCAGCGTCAAGAACATCTCCAAAGTGACGAACGCGCTGAGTGCCGTATCGGCCTCAAAAGCGCGTCGTGCTGAGCGACAGGTGCGGGCAACACGCGATTATGCCGGCAAGGCGTTCGAGATTTTGAACAATCTGGCGGCGCAGGCAGGTGGTCTCGATCACCCGTTGTTGACAACACGCGACGAAATCAAGGCCGCGTCGATTGTGCTGATTACAGGAGACCGCGGTCTGGCAGGCGCGTACAACACGAATATCATCCGCTTGACAGAGCAGTTCGCCCACGCGCTTGGTGTTCCGGTGCAGATTGTCTCAATCGGCCGAAAAGGGCGTGACCTGATGGTACGGCGTGGCTACAACGTCGTCGCCTCCTTCACCGGCATGCCCACCACGCCAACTATTTACGACATTACGCCCGTCGCCAAAGTCGTTACAGACGACTACCTGAGCGGCAAAGTTGACGAAGTGTTTGTCGCTTACACCGATTACGTCAATCTGGCCAAACAAGTGCCGGTTGTTAAACAATTGTTGCCGTTGAAACAACTCGAAATGGAAGGTATGGCTGCCGCCGAATACGTCGCGATGGCTGATGTAAAAACGGCAATGAGCCAGAGCTACACCTACGAACCGGAACCGCAGCAATTGCTCAACACCATTGTCCCGCGCTTTACCGAACTACAGCTTTATCAATCACTGCTCGAATCCATCGCCAGTGAAGAAAGTGCGCGGTTTATGGCAATGCAAAACGCTACTGACAACGCGATGGCTTTGGTCGAAGCGTTGACATTGGAGCGCAACAAAGTGCGCCAGACAAATATTACGAACGAAATTTTGGACATTGTCGGCGGTGCAGAAGCACTTGCCGCTTGATAGAAGCAATCGAACGTAGAAACCGGGTTTTTGACAAAAACTCGGTTTCTGAGAGTAACAGAACACTGAACACTCCGGAGGATTTTTTATGGCTACGGGTATCATTAGAGCCATTCGCGGCGTTGTGATTGACGTAGAATTTCCCTTGGGCGCTCTGCCTGAGATTTATGAAGCGCTGGAATTGCCCGGCCCCGACGGCAATCGTCTTGTACTGGAAGTGCAGCAGCATTTGGGCGGCGGCATGGTGCGGACAGTGGCGATGTCGGCGACGGAAGGCTTGTCGCGCGGGTTGTCGGTCGAATCGACGGGTGCACCGATTATGGTGCCGGTCGGCCCACCGACGCTGGGCCGTATCTTCAACGTCATCGGTGAAGCAGTTGATGGTCGCGAAACACCGGAAGCTGATACATATTACCCGATTCACCGCCCTGCCCCTGGCTTCAAAGATCAGGCAACGACGAGTGAGACGTTTGAAACCGGGATGAAGGTCATCGACTTGATCGCTCCGTTTTTGCGCGGCGGCAAGACCGGCATCTACGGCGGCGCCGGTGTCGGTAAAACAGTCACTATCGCCGAACTGATTCGTTCGGTAGCCCGTGAGCATTCCGGTGTGTCGATTTTCGCCGGTGTCGGCGAGCGCACCCGTGAAGGCACTGACCTGTATTACGAAATGGAAGATTACGGCGTGCAGGATTCAGTCGCGATGGTGTTCGGCCAGATGAATGAGCCGCCGGGTGTGCGTCTACGTGTGGCGTTGACCGGTCTGGCGATGGCTGAATATTTCCGCGACGAAGGGCGTGACGTATTGATTTTCATCGACAACATTTTCCGCTACGTGCTGGCAGGGTCAGAAATGTCGGCGTTGCTCGGCCGAATGCCCAGTGCTGTCGGTTATCAGCCCACCCTTTCGGCCGAAATGGGTGCCCTCCAGGAACGGATCACCTCGACACAAACCGGTTCGATTACGTCGATGCAGGCGATTTACGTTCCCGCCGACGACTACTCCGACCCGGCTCCGGTAGCGACCTTTGCCCATCTCGACGCGGTGTTGACGCTGGATCGCGGCGTCTTCTCCAAAGGTCTCTTCCCGGCTGTGGATCCGTTGTCCTCCTCCAGCCGCGCGTTGCAGCCCGACATCGTCGGCGAAGAACATTACCGCACCGCTCGCGACGTGAAGCAGATTCTGCAACGCTACAAAGATTTGCAGGACATTATCGCCATTCTCGGTATCGACGAGTTGAGCGAAGACGACAAATTGCTGGTTGCCCGCGCCCGTAAAATCGAGCGTTTCCTGGGCCAGCCGATGTTTGTGGCTGAGAAATTCCACGGCCTGGACGGTCAATATGTCCCCGTACGCGAAACGGTACGCGGTTTCCGTGAAATCCTCGATGGCAAGCACGACGACTTGCCGGAAGCCGCTTTCTACATGGTTGGCACGATTGACCAGGCGGTCGAAAAAGCGGAGCGGATACGCGCTGAAGCGTAATGAGACGTTGTTAACGACAAAGTGATGGTGGAAGCCAATAACTCGATTATGAGTTAGGCTACTGCCATCACTTTCTTTTTTGAGGTGGTTGGAAAGCGAGTAAATTGACCAACCAACACCATCAGGTGACATTATGCCAATTCGTTGTGAAATTGTGACACAGGAACGGACTGTATTTAGCGGTGATGTCGACTCGGTTAATTTGCCGGGTATCGAAGGGCGCATGGGAATTTTGCCCAATCACTCGGCGCTGTTGACGGTGCTGGACTTTGGCGAAGTGTACGTGCGCAAAGACGGCGTCGAGCAATTTTTCGCCGTTGGCGGCGGTTTTGCCGAAATTCAGCCGGACAAGGTGATCGTCTTGGCGGATTCGGCCGAACGTGCCGAAGAAATCAATCTCGAACGTGCTCAGGCAGCCCGCGACCGTGCCGAACAAATCGTGCGGGAAGGTGTCCCGGAAGACCCCGCCCGCTATGCACAAATCGAAGCGTCGCTGCGTCGTGCGCAAATCCGCATTGATGTCGGCCGCAAACGCCGCCGCTCCGGTGTGCCGCAATTCGGCGACGACAACGACGAGTAGACCGGAGACAAATAACGCGTGCCTTTCTTCACTTCGCAAATTGCCATCGACCTGGGAACCGTCAACGTCCTCGTCTACGTCGATGGTCGCGGCGTGGTGATCGAGGAGCCGTCCGTCGTCGCCATTCAGGATGACGGCACGAAAACGACGATTGTGGAGGTTGGTCGCGCCGCACGCGATATGTATGGCCGCACACCGGAGATGATCGAGGTGATGCGTCCATTGCGTGAAGGTGTCATTGCCGACTATTTTGTCACGGAAGCCATGCTGCGCTATTTCATCGAAAAAGTCGGCAGCCGTTTTCCGCTGCGTCGCCGCCCGGTGGTGATGATCACCCATCCATACGGCGTCACCAGTGTCGAGCGCCGCGCCATTCGCGAAGCCGGTTTGGCTGCCGGTGCACGCGAAGTTCACCTGATTCCCGAACCGCTGGCGGCCGCAATTGGCGCCGGACTGCCGATCGGGACGCCCATCGGCAATATGGTTGTCGATTTGGGTGGCGGCTCCACTGAAGCGGCAGTCGTGTCTGTCAACGGCATTGTCTGTGCGGAATCGGTGCGGGTTGGCGGTGTCCATCTGGACGAAGCTATCGTCAGCTACGTGCGTAAAAAGTACAATCTGGTCATCGGTCAGCCGACGGCAGAAGAGATCAAGATCAAGATTGGTACGGCGATGGAGCCGGAGGAAATTCAGGAAATTCAAATTCAAGGTCGCGATCAGATTGCCGGGCTGCCGAAGACGATTTCAGTCAATTCGGCCGAAGTGGTGGAAGCGATCTCAGAACCATTGAGCGCCATGATCAATGTCGTGCGTGCAGTGTTGGCCAAAACACCACCCGAACTGGCATCAGACATCATTGATCGCGGTGTTGCGTTGACCGGTGGTGTCGCGTTGCTGCGCGATATTGACGTGCTGTTGACACGGCAAGTCGGAGTTCCGGCGTACATGGCAGACAATCCATTGCAATGTACGGCGCTGGGCGCAGGCAGGGCGCTGAGTGAATTGCCGATATTGCAGCGCAGTATTCCCAATCTATAAGACCAGCTTCAGTCTCGCGCAAAGGTGTGATCAAGCAAAAAAAGCTCCCGATTGGGGGAGCTTTTTACGTTAAATGCCGTGTCGTGCTGCCGACAGCTTGTCGGTTTGCTTACGTTTCGGGATATTGCGCCGTTGCGTTGAGATAATAAGTCATCCGCTGCATCTGCACGACCGGATCGCTGTATTGTACCTGCACGCCCACCGGAACCTTCAAATTGATAGGCGCATAACTAAGAATGGCAGTGATGCCCGCTTCAATGAGCATATCGGCCGTTTCTTGGGCTGCTTCAGTCGGCACAGCGAGCAGCGCCATCTGCACATGCTCTTCACGTAAACAAGCGATCATGTCGTTAATGTGCCTCACTTCTACGCCGTTTACCGTTTCACCGACGCGTTGGGGATCGTTGTCAAACACCCAGGCAACGCGAAATCCCCGCTGTTCAAATCCCTGATAATGAGCCAATGCATGCCCCAGGTAGCCTGCGCCGACAATGGCAATTGACCAAACGAGATTGAGATGAAGGATGTGCCGCAATTGGTCGATCAGGAAATTGATGTGATACCCGGTGCCTTGCTTGCCAAATTCACCAAAATGGGACAGATCTTTGCGAATTTGCGCGGAACTGATGCCTAATCGCTGTCCTAGTTCGTGAGACGACGTGGTAGTTTGTCCTTTTTCGGCAAGGTGAGTCAGGGCACGTAAATATAGGGGCAATCGGCCGATTACAATATCCGGGATTTCAGTCGCCATGTTGACCTGTCTGCTATCAAACCATTCGTGCAACTTTTCACAATTCTAGCATATCGAAAAATGCGTCGCAAACGTGACCTTTTCGACTTGTACACCCAGTGCGATAATGCGCTTCTTGTGGTATCTGATTTACTGCTCTCTTATAATGTTGCACGATAATGACGCGATGACCAGAGGCAAATTGAACTGTGCATGTAGCATTTAACGGATGGTTTTGGAATCGGCCGAATACCGGTAGTGGCCAGTACACGCGCCGGCTCGTACACTATTTGAACCGCCTTGTCTCCGATCTGACCATCACACTGATTTATCCTCACCACGACGAAATCAACGATGTTCCCCCATCTGTTCGGGTCGTCCGTGCCCCGGCGCGTGCCGGACATGTCGGCAAGGTATTGTTTGAACAAGTCGGCTTTCCACGCGCTGTCGCTGCTGCGGGTGCAGATTTGGCGCACGTACCGTATTGGGGTGGCCCATTGCGCTGCGCGGTGCCTGTGGTCGTGACCATCCATGACATGACGACAGAAATGATCCGCGACTACCGCCGCTCGCCCCAGGTACGCCTGTACAATGCCCTGGTCAGTGCAGCGGCACGCGGTGCAGCGCATATCATCACCGATTCCTTCTCCAGTAAACTGGATGTGATGGATGTATTGGGAATCGATGAGGATGATGTGACGGCGATTTATCTGAGTGTTGGTAGTGAATTTTCGGCCGAATCCAATTTCCTTCTCGATATGGCGCTGGCTCAAAAATACGATCTCCCCGAAGATTTTGTGCTATATCTCGGCGGTTATGAATTACACAAAAACGTCATCACCCTGTTGGCAGCGTACAGCTATGTCGTGCAAGCTGTCGGCAACGATTTTCCGCTGCTGCTGGCAGGGAAAAAACCGGATAAAGTATCATCGCTGTTTCCCGATTATGACGACTACATCGCACGGATTGGCCTGACAGATCAAGTGCGCTGGATCGGATATGTCGACGAAGCTGATAAAGCAGCCCTGTATCGCCATGCCAACACGTTTGTTTTCCCCAGCCGCGCCGAAGGATTTGGCTTTCCGCCACTGGAAGCGATGGCTTGCGGTACACCGGTCGTCACCACCGACGCCGGCTCACTCCCGGAAATTGTCGGTGATGCGGCGTTTACCGTAGACCCGGATGACGAACGGGATATGGCAGGTGCCATTATTGCTACGCTGGTACAAGACAACCTGGCAGCCGATATGCGACGCAAAGGACTGGCCCAAGCCCAAACATTTTCCTGGGAAACGACGGCACATGAAACGCTGCTGGTCTATGACGCAATCCTGCAAACCAGGTAGCAGCTAATCTCTGCCCTGATCGTCTGCACCGCTTTCGGCCGAAAACATACAGCGTCTCCTAGACGGATTAGCAAGGGATAAGTTTACTTCGCCCACATCTTACCTCCCCTCCGAAAACTGATTCCGAAAGAATATTCGTAAGATTGATGCGCTAGACTTTTCATACCATGCTAGGCGTTTAGTACTATGCATGGAACGCGAAAAAGCGCTCTGTCCACTACCGTGAAACAGATGATTTTTCGTCAAATTATCGATCTGGACACAAGTTCAAATACGCAATCTTTTCGGCCGATGCCGCACATATTTTCCGGAGAACGACCTATGCGCTTCATGCAATGGAAGTCAACCACATTTTTATCTGCACTTATCGCACTCATCTGTTTGTTAGCCATTACTCTTACAGTAACTGCTGCTCCCAAACTTCAGCAGTCCATAACTGTCACGCTGAGTTCGGCCGAAGGCTTAAACTTTACCCTGCAAACTGACGCACCGGATGTTGATATAGACGGCATCGTCACCATCGCCGGTCTGGAAGAACGCCTCAATCTGCCCGGCGTACCGGCCCTGCCCATCTACAGCACCCTCATCGCCCTGCCGCCGGAAGCGACCGCCGCCATCACCGTCACAGCCGGTGACCGCGTCGCACAAGCCGTCACACGCCTGCAACCCGTGCCCACCGTCGCCGACAGCGACAGCCTGCAAACTGCTCTGGTTGAGGGCAGCGCGCTCTCGCTGGAAGCATTTGGCCTGGCCTATGACGAAGACCCGGTCATTTACGCTGGTGATACTGCCTATCCCGCCGCGCTGTACACGCTGTCAGACCCCCAGTACATCCGCGACCTGCGCGTCGTGCAACTGACACTCTATCCGGTGCAGTACAATCCCGTTGCCGGAACTCTGCACCACGCCACCGAGCTGCACGTCGCAGTGCGCTTTGAGGGCGGCGACCTGACAAACCGCCAACCGGCCCCCAGCCGCGACACCGCCTACACGACCGGGCTGCGCGACCTGGTGCTCAACTATGCCCAGGCAGAAGCAGGCGATTGGCGCAGTCTGCCGCGAGCGACACAAAATGCGGCGGCGACAGCCCTGCCGGTCGGTCAGACGGCGTACAAGATCTCTGTCACCGAAGACGGCATCTACGAGTTGAGCTATGCCGATCTGGCGGCCGCCGGGATGCCGGTGAGTACGGTCGATCCCAACACGTTTGAGATGTTGTACCGTGGCGAACCGGTGGCGTATGAGTTCATCGGCGACGGCGACAGCCAGTTTGAGAGTGGCGAGGCGGTGCGGTTCTACGGCTGGCAGTATGAGGTCGACTACACAGACCCGCTGTACAACACCGGTGTCGAGCAGTATCCGAACCGGATTGAGCGGCAGCATGTCAAGGATCAGACGAATGTGTTTTGGCTGTGGGCAGGGGGGACGCCGACGCTGGTGACGAATCGGCCGAATGAAGTCGGCAATCCGGCGGTGAGCACGCTGCGGGTCACACAGACAACCGAAGTCGATGTCGGTGGTCATCCGACGTTCACCAATCAGTGGCATACGTTTGACAATGAGCCGGACGGTTATTACTGGTTCACATTGAGTGGCGGGGCAGCACGAACGGCCGATGCATTCGCAACCCATGTTGACCCAACCGGAACAAATGCTGAGATTCTGGTAGAAATCAACAGCGTCGATACGGGCACACACTCCGTTTCCGTGACACTTCCAGGCGCACCTGCCTTCAGCCGCGCTTGGTCTGGCTATAATGACGTGAACATTACGGGTAATGTGCCGGCAAGTACGCTTAGCAACGGCGCCAATACACTGACGATCGATCCGATCACCACGCGCGAGCTAAAACTGCAACGTATCGACATCACCTATGACCGCTTATTAATAGCTGATAATGACTACCTGGCTTTCAAAGATACGATTGGCGGCGCGCGCCAATTTGACATTAGCGGCTACACCGTCGGCGATGCAGCCCAGGTGATTGCCTGGGATGTAACCAATCTGAACCAGCCAGAGCGCATCGATGTATTAGCCGGCGCGATCAGTGGCAGCAACCCGTACACCTATCAGATTGGTAGCACACATGCAGCAGAGTCTCGCTTTATCATCGCCAATGAGTCGGGCGTAAAACAGCCACAGATCGAGTCGTATTTTGTGAAGGACATCGATCCGAGCAGCGGGGCTGACTGGGTGGCAATTTCCTACGGCGACTTTATTACAACGACACAATCTTTTTCAACAACACAGGATTTGGCGGATTATCGGGCAACCCCAGCCGGTGGTGGTCACACGACATTTGTAGCCGATGTAGCCGATGTATTTAACCAATATGGCTACGGCCTACCAGTGCCTAAAGCAATCCGTGACTATATGCACCACGCCCTGACCTGGTCAATACCACCCAGTTACCTCGTATTGGTCGGTGATGCATCAGCTAATCCACGTCAAACTTTAAGCTGTACAGACTGTCTTGATCTTGTGCCGACCAATCTGTTGTTTATCGACCGTTTTCAGGGACAAATACCGACCGATCACCCTTATGCAACTCCTGATGGGCTAGACGATATACCCGATATTGCCGTTGGGCGTTTCGCTGTACAAACACTTGCTGAACTGGACAATATGATCCAGAAAACGTTTCAGTACGAAAGTGCAGCAGCCAACGAGAGCGACTGGATGAATTACATCCTTTATGCGGCCGACAACTTCGACACAGGTGGTAATTTTTGTTTGGAAAATGCCAAAGTCGACACGGATTACGTGCAAGACAACTTCATCGACACACAGTTGTGCCTGGACACGTATCTGAATCCTCCCCCTCCGACTCCACCGCCATCACCGGCCGATGCGTCTGCGGCAATGCGGGCAGATATGAAAATCCATTTGGACGATGGCGTTGCCATTCTAAATTATCGTGGGCATGGGGCCGTGTTTAACTGGGCGCAGGATCTTCTCGATATACGACAGCCTTACATCAATACCTACTGGGAAAATACAGGCAAACCGACAATCATTGTCAGTGCCGATTGTCTGGACGGTAATTTCACATTCTTCCAGTACGTTGGTGGCGTGTATGTTGATCAACCCGCGTTGAGCGAGACTTTCCTCGGCTATGAAGACGTCGGTACAGCCGCACATTGGTCATCCAGCGGATTGGGATATAGCCTTGAGCACACGGTATTGCACGAAGGATTCTATGAAGGTTATCTAACCGCCGGCCTTTTACACATTGGTGATGCGATCATCTATTCCAAAACCCATTACATCAACGAGTCAGGTGGTGATATATCAGAAGTCTATGCATTCACATTGCAAGGCGATCCGGCGTTGCAATTGTCTGACCGCAGCGATCCTACGGCTATCACATTGAGCACAGCATCAACGCCTGGCGGATCTTATGCGTCTGTATCACTAATAGCTGCAATGACTGTGGTATTAGCTCTCGTAACTATTGGTGTGGTTACACGGAACAAGTACCGTGAGCGCAGTAAACAGTTGACACACACTGCGAGTATGGGCGGCTGAATGTAATCACCAATAGCGCATTTATCGGCGACAAAGTGCCGTCGACCAGCAACCGAATTCTTTAGCGGCGTTGTCTTCTAATTCAAATGGGAAGACAACGCCGTTTCTTGTTGCGCAGATTAAGGCACACGCTCATACGGATTATTTTCCGATGCAGCACCGGTTGTGTCTCGGTTTTCGCCATGCTACAATCTGCCGACAATCTTCAATTAAGGATCATACATAAGATGTTGTTACATCGTGACATTGAATACGGCGTGCGGACAGCAATTGAAAAGGCTCAGAGTGCGGGCGATTTGCCGGTATTCGACATTCCTGAAATCAGAATAGAGCGTCCACGTGACTTGACACATGGTGATTATGCGACAGCCAGTGCTTTGCAAATGGCGCGATTGGCACGCATGGCGCCAATCAAAATCGCACACCTGATCGCGGATAATTTTGTTGTGCCGGATTACATATCAGATATTGATGTGGCGCCTCCTGGTTTTATCAATTTCCGGCTGGCAACGAAATATGTTCAAGGCATTGTCGATGAGATTTTGCACGACGGCGTCGATTTCGGCCGAATCAATATCGGCAATAACAAAAAAGCGCAAATCGAGTTTGTCAGTGCCAATCCGACTGGGCCGATCACAATCGGCCGAACCCGTGGCGGCGTCATCGGTGACACATTGGCCCGGCTGATGGAAGCCGGCGGTTATGACGTAACCCGCGAATATTACTACAACGACGCAGGTCGCCAGATTCAGATGCTCGGTGAATCGGTGCAAATCCGCTACCAACAACTTCTCGGCAAAGAAGTTGACCTTACTGACGACCATTATCAGGGGCAATACATCGTCGACATCGCGCAGTCCCTGGTTGCCGAGCATGGTGATGCGTTACTGGACGAATCGGCCGATTACTTCAGTGACTACGCCAAAGCACGCATTTCAAAACAGCAGAAAGCCAGCCTGGATCGCATCAACATCCATCACGATGTTTACTATAACGAAAACGATCTGTACAGCAGCGGTCGGTTACAAGAAGCGCTGGACGTTTTGCAGGAAAACGGCTACGTCTACGAAACTGACGACGGCGCAAAGTGGTTGCGCACAACTGCGTTTGGCGATGACAAAGATCGCGTGATCATTCGTTCAGGTGACGGCTTGCCGACTTATCGCCTGCCCGACATCGCCTACCACTGGCATAAAGCGCAACGTGGTTTCGATGTCGTCATCGATGTCTTTGGCCCCGATCACCACGCGGTCGCGCCGCAAGTATTGATGGGCGTACAAATGCTCGGTTTTGATACCGATTTCGTGCATACGCTGGTACATCAAATCGTCAATCTGGAACGCGACGGCATCCAACTGCGCATGAGCACACGGCGCGGTGATTATGTTACGCTCGATGAACTCGTCGATGAAGTCGACTCCGATCCGGTACGCTACTTCATGCTGGCGCGTTCGGCCAACAGTGGTGTGCTGTTTGATCTCACACTGGCCATCGAGCATTCAGACAAAAATCCGGTTTACTACATTCAAAATGCGCATGTGCGCTGTGCGGGTATTTTCCGCAAGTGGGCAGAGGCCGGTTTTGATGCAGATGCAGATGACGGGGCTGACTTATCGCTGTTGACGCATGAACGCGAGTTGGCATTTTTACGCAAATCGGCCGAATTGAGCGCCGTCATCGAACAATGTATCACAACCTTTGAGCCACATCACATCGCCTTCTTTGCCTACGAACTGGCTACTACGTTCCATACTGCCTACGAAGAATGTCGCGTGTTGCACAGCGACGTGCCACACGACCTGGCACTGGCACGCCTGCGCTTCTACCGCGCCGCCAAAACGGTCCTCGCCCGCGTCCTCAACCTGATGGGCATGTCCGCACCAGAAGTTATGTGAGAAAGGATGAGGGATGAGGGCGGGAGGATGAGTCTCCGCCTTCGTTCTTCCGCCTTCATCCTTTCGATGACCCCTCAATACCGACAACTCGAATCCAATCTCTCTGCCCTGATCGGCCCGGTCAAGTTCAGCGCCGAGATCAATCTCAAACTGGAACGCATTGCATTATTGGTCGAGCTGCTAGGTAATCCGCATCTGCAGTTTCCATCCATTCATATCGGTGGCACGTCAGGCAAAGGGTCAACGGCGACGATGACAGCCGCTATCTTGCAAAGCGCCGGATTAATAACAGGGCTGCACACTTCACCGCATCTGCAAATTCTCAACGAACGCCACCAGATCAACGGTAAACTCGCCCCAACAGACACTCTACTGGCCTTGTTCACAGAAATGGAACCGCTGTTTACAGAAGTTGAGCGCCGTCTGCCATTTGGCAAACCGAGCTATTTTGAAGCGCAGTTCGCGCTGTCCTGTCTCTGGTTTGCAGGCGAACACGTCGACGTGGCCGTAATCGAAGTCGGGTTGGGCGGACGATTGGACGCGACTAATGTCATTCCGGCGCAAGTGGCTGTGATCACGAGCATTGGGCTTGATCACACAGAGATTCTGGGTGACACGATTGCCGAGATAGCCGCAGACAAAGCCGGCATTATCAAAGCAGGGCAATCTGTATTCACTGCTGCTGTTCAAGCAGATGCGCGTGCTATTATTCGAGAACGGTGTCAATCTGTTGGAGCGCAATTCAATCTGATCGAAGCTGCCTACGACGGCGAACTTCCACTGCATCTGGACAATGATTTTCAACGCATCAATGCCGCTTGTGCTATGGCTGCTGCGCAAGCATTCATGCCCACAATCGACGACTTTCAGGTAGCTCATGGTCTGGCGCAAGTCAACATTCCGGGTCGGATGGAAATTGTGCAGGAAAATCCAATTGTCGTACTCGACGGCGCACACAATCCTGACAAAATGCGGGCAGCGGTGGGGGCAATCGGCCGAATTAAGCCCGCCCGTCGCCGCATCGTCATTCTGGCGATGAAACGCGGCAAAGATATTGCCAATGTCCTGCTGCACCTGCTGCCGTTGACCAATCACATCATCACGACCGAATTTGCTGTCAAAGGCTTGTGGTATCCGGTCCCTGCCACAGAACTCACACAAGCCATCATCGCCCAAGATCACACACTGACCGTTTGGACAGAACCAGACCCGTTGCACGCTGTCGATCTCGCCCTGAGCGTTGCCGAACCAGATGATCTGGTTTGGATAACAGGATCGCTCTACCTGATCGGCGATGTGCGCGAATATTGGTATCCGTCAGAACTGATGCTCAAATCTTGAGGTCAAAGGAATAAAAAGAAATGGATTTTGACGAGCCTATTGACCGCAGCCACTATCCGACAATGAAATGGAGTGGCGATTTCCTGCTCGACCATTTTGGCAATGCAGAAGCAATCCCTATGTCGGTTGCCGACATGGATCTGAAAGCGCCTCCTTCTGTAATTGCGCATTTGCATAAGCGCGTAGAGCATGGAATCTACGGCTATGAATATAAACCAGAGACCTATTTTGCTGCGCTTGAGTCATGGTATCGTAACAAGCATGGATGGAAAATAGAACGGCAACACATTGAACCTTGTCCATCTATCTTGAATGCTATCGCCATTCTGATCAATCAACACTCCAATGCGGGAGATGGGGTTATTCTGCAGCCACCTGTGTTCTTTGAGTTTCGCATGGTCATCAAGAGCAACGGCAGGGCTATCATCAAAAACCCACTCAAACTGGTTGAGGGACAATACCAGATTGATTTTGACGATTTGGAAGCCAAGGCAGCCGATCCGCGCAATAAAATATTGATACTGTGTAACCCACACAATCCCGTCAGCAGGGTTTGGACAACGCCGGAGTTAGAGCGAGTAGCAGCCATTTGCGAGCGGTACAATATATTTGTAATTGCAGATGAAATTCATGGGGATTTTGTCTTTCCACCTCATCACTATACACCATATCAGACAATCTCTGCGCAAGACTCTGCAACCTGTATTTCACCTGCGAAAACTTTCAATATCGCCGGCATGGTCGACGCCATCACGATTATTCCAAACGCAGACCATCGACAGCGATTTCATGAATTTGCGCATCGCTATCAGATCAACAAGGTCAACGTATTCGCTTCAATTGCCACAGAAATTGCTTATCGTGATGGCGCTGCCTGGTTGGATGCACTGCTGACTTATCTACAAGGAAATATCGCTTTCATCAAAGAGTTTTTACAGGTCAATGCACTCAACGTTACATTGATTGAACCGCAAGGGACGTTTTTGGTGTGGCTGGATTTTCGAGAGTTAGGTCTGGACGCAAAAGCACTTGAGCGATTTCTAGCTCAGGAAGCACAAATTGCCATTGCCCCAGGCTATTGGTTTGGGCGTGAAGGCGCAGGCTTTGCACGAATGACAATAGCATGTCCACGAGATACAGTTCAACGGGCTCTCGACAATCTGGCTGCAGCCTTACAATTGTCTGAATGAAGCAGTGCAATACAGCGATGTCAACCTGCTGAAAGCTATTCCCTACAAAATCGTTAAATCATGTCGTCCTTCGCCTCCACCCTCGCCGATTTCCGCGCACAAGAACAATGGTTACTTTCATTGATTCGCGATCCAGAAGGGTTGCGCTTCAACGCACCGCGTAGCGCCGCCGAATACCGGCAGCGCGACTACGAACGCATTGAGCGTATGGCTGCTTTTATGGCATTTATCGGCAATCCGCAGCGCCATTTGCGGGCGGTGCAGGTTGCCGGCACCAGCGGCAAAGGCTCCGTCACGACGATGATTGCCACCCTGCTGACAGCCTGCGGACAGCGCACTGCCGATCATATCAGTCCATATTTGCAGGTTTGCAACGAAAAACTGCGTCTCGACGGCCAAATGATCGCGCCATCGGAGTTTGCCGATCTCGTGCGCGAGTTTCGCCGCCTGTACGGCGCATGGGGTAAAGCAGGCGGCGACTTACATTATGGCGAGGCGTGGGTCGCTTTGACGCTGCTTTGGTTCGTCCATAAAAATCCCGATTGGGCAGTGATGGAGACGGGACGGGGCGGGCGCTTTGATCCGACGATTGTCATGCCCATCGAATTGGCCGTTATCACCAATGTCGATTTTGACCATGTGACGACGTTGGGGCCGGAGTTAACGGACATTGCTTGGCACAAAGCGGGTATCATTCGGCCGAATACACCTGTCATCACCGCCGCAACCCATCCCGACGTACTTACCGTCATCCGTCGCGAAGCCGAACAGAAAAACGCGCCATTGTTTGAACTCAATTTCAACACAAATTCAGACGGAACGCTGACCATTGACGCGCCGTACAATCTATATAGCAACCTTGCGCTCGATTTGTCGGAGGGCTTCCAAGTAGTCAATGCGGCATTGGCTGTCGCCGCCGTCGATGTGCTGGCACACGATTTTGACTTCACGCTGGACAATGCCACGATTGAGCACGCTTTGAGCGGCTGTGTCGTACCGGGGCGTCTGGAAACAATGCAAGCGTCACCCACGGTAATCATCGACGGTGCCCACAACCCCCACAAAATGCGAGCATTGGCCGAAAGCTTGCGTGCGCGCTATCCGGATCGGCGCATCACGACGATTGTGGGCATGATTGCACGTAAAGAAGCGGACGGGATGATTGAGGCGATTCGGCCGATAACCGATCGCTTCATCGCCACCCAGCCCCACGTCTTCGGCAAACCGGGGCAGCCACATGAGTTCCTGGCTGAGCGCATTCGTACTGTTGCACCAGAAAGCACCGTTGCCACTGCGCCAGGTGTGCAAGCGGCGCTCGATTTAGCGCTGCAAAATGCGCAGCCAAACGATATCATCGTCGTTACCGGCTCAATTTATCTCGTTGGTGCGGCACGCGAACGTTGGTTCCCTACCGCCGAACTGCTGCAAAACCTCGAAGCCAATCGCTGACAGATTGCACCCGCCACAGGCCGGCACAGGAGCGATTTATCCACAGCCTCCGGTCAATGTGTATGGCTATGTTGACTTGTTTAGCGCATCCATTCCGTTAGAAGTCGCACAAACGCCACCCGCATCACCAGATCGTCCGATATAATTTGTGGGTGGAGTAGATCGATGCAGACAATGATGACTAACTTAAAACGATTGTGGCGCGTCAACGGCTATGATGGTCGCCAAGCGCAACTGAAAATGGCCCCTTTGCCACGCGCAATACGCCGCCCAGATGAACGCAGCGGCTCACCTCGTGTCGGAGCTGTCCTGGTTTTACTATACCCTTATCATGAGACAACTCACCTGGCCCTGACACGACGTCCCGACAATTTGAAAGATCATTCAGGACAAGTCTCGTTTCCCGGCGGCAAAGTTGAGCCGAATGAATCGCCAACCACGGCGGCTCTGCGCGAAACGTGGGAGGAGTTAGGCATTCCACCGTCGCAGGTTGAAGTTCTGGGCGAACTAACGCCGCTCTACATCCCGCCGACTGATTTTGAAGTCCATCCATTCGTCGGTTGGATTCCTCATCGGCCGAATTTCACACCCAACACGGCAGAAGTCGCTGAACTACTCGAAGTGTCCGTCGATTATCTGTTGCAGCCAACCACACGCCACAAAGAACCGTGGCATTTCGGCACCTACACCATGGACGTGCCGTTTTACGATGTACAAGGGCACAAAGTGTGGGGCGCAACGGCAATGATGCTCAGCGAATTTCTCGGCCGCTGGCAACTGGCATTCAACACCAACTAACAACCATCCTCACATGCAAGATAAATTCTTCCAACTCATCAATTTGCTCCCCATGCCCGTCTGGTTGGCCATGATGTTTGCACCTAACCACAAGCTTACGCGACGCGCCAGCCGCTCCAGCGCCATCTTTGGCATCATGGGATTGACCTATGTCACGGCGCTGATCGCAGCAATTCACGGCGGCAGTTCAAGCGAAACCAGCGATCCGGCAGGTGGTGGTATGGATTTCACGTCGCTGGACGGCATCCGACGGGGTCTAGGCACGCGTGAAGGCGCATTGGCAGGCTGGGCACACTTTCTGGCACTGGACTTGTTTGCCGGCGCATGGATTTACCGACAGGCACAAAAAGACGGTGCGCCGGCGTGGGTACGCATTCCAGCGCTATTTTTTACGCTGATGACGGGGCCGTTCGGGCTGCTGCTTTTCCTGATCTGGCGCATCGCCAACGGCAAAGGTGAGCAGATTGAGTGACCATGTTGCTCATTTGTGGGTTATCCGACGCCACCTGAAGATAAAGTCGTTTCCCGCAAAGCGCGACTAGCCATGCCTACGCCTTCGCTCAGTCTTTACCTACACATTCCGTTTTGCGCTCATCGCTGCTCCTACTGCGATTTCAACACGTACACCAGCCTTGACGATCTCAAAGAGCCGTATGCTCGCGCATTGGCCGACGAAATCCGCCAGGTCGCCGGTGATGAACGTCGCGCCGCGCATACCATCTTCTTTGGCGGCGGCACACCATCCCTGATGTCGGCCGAATCGCTGGGCCAAATCCTAGATGCGGTTGCCGACTGTTTCGATCTCGCACCTGACGCTGAAATCAGTATGGAAGCCAACCCCGGCACAGTGGATGCGGAGTATCTGGCAGCGGTGCGTGCGCTTGGCGTCAACCGGCTCAGTTTTGGTGTGCAGAGTGTCATTTCGGCCGAATTGATGCTCCTCGAACGCCGACACGACTTCCAAACCGTCGTCAACGCCATCACTATGGCGCGCGCTGCCGGGTTTGACAACTTCAACGTCGATCTGATTTACGGCGTGCCGGGACAAACTTTGGCAACATGGCAACAAAGCCTTGAAGCTGTCCTCGCTCTCAATCCACCACACGTCAGCCTCTACTGCCTGACCATTGAACCGGGCACGCCGATGCAGCGCTGGCTCAACAGCGGCCAAATTGAACCGCCCGATCCTGATCTCGCTGCCGAACAGTATGAAATGGCGTGTATCGCCATGGCCGATGCCGGTCTGGTGCACTACGAAATCTCCAACTGGGCGTTGCCGGGACGCGAATGCAAACACAATTTATCGTATTGGCGCAATAATGAATATTTGGGGCTGGGTGCCGGAGCACACGGACATGCTGCCGGCTATCGCTATTGGGTTGTCAAACAGCCACGTGTCTATATTCGGCGCATCGCTGAACGGCAAGGGCACTACCCCTGGTCTGGGGCGTTGGCGGACAAAATTCAACTTTCGGCCGAAGATCAAATTGGCGACACGATGATCACGCAGTTGCGGTTGTTGCAGGAAGGCGTATCGTTGACTGATTTTGAAACGCGATTCGGCCGAACACCATACGATGTTTACGGGCCAACATTAGCGCAACTAATCGATTGGGGCTTACTAACAGAAAGCGGTGGCAACCTGCTGCTGACAGAACGTGGCTGGTTCCTCAGCAATCAAGTTTTCCACCGCCTGGTTTAAGCGCAAGCGGATCATCACGCCAAACCAACCGATCCATCCGCATGGCAGATCAGACCGGCAATCGGTGGAAAAGGATTTTTATTCGGCCGAAATCAGGCGACTTCCTGCTTGGCCCGTTTCGCCGCCCGTTCGCGTAAACTCGTATTGAGAATACGCTTGCGAATACGCATACTTTCCGGCGTCACTTCCAACAACTCATCATCTGCCAGATACTCGATACTCTCGTCCAGACTCATCAGCCGAGGCGGCGTCAGACGTGTCGTCTGATCTTTGTTGGCAGCACGCATATTGGTCAAATGTTTAAGCTTGCAGATATTGACGCCGAGGTCATCGGGACGCTGATGCTCGCCGACAACCATGCCTTCGTAGACATCTACACCAGGACCGATAAACAATTCTCCGCGTACTTCAGCGTTCTTCAAACCGTACGAATTGGATGTACCCGAATCAGATGCAACTAGCGAGCCGCGTGTCCGCGATTCGATTGCACCGGCCATCAAGCCGTAGCCATGGAAAATAGTGTGAATCGTGCCCATACCACGTGTTGCCGTCAGGAACTGGTAGCGGAATCCGAGCAATCCACGTGTCGGTACGATGTAGGTCAGTCCCACCGTACCGCCTTTGCTCTCACGCATATTGGTCATTTCACCGCGCCGTTTACCCAACATTTCGACGACAACGCCAACTGTATCAGGTGACGTCTCGATATGGACCTCTTCATACGGTTCCTCTTTTTGCCCGTCCTCGTTGGTGTGCAAAATCACTTCAGGACGTGACACCTGGAATTCGTACCCTTCACGGCGCATCGTTTCGATCAAAATCGCCAGATGCAATTCGCCACGACCCGAAACCATAAATGTGTCGGCGGCATCTGTTTCATCTACCCGCAGAGACACATTTTGTTTCAATTCGTCGAGCAACCGTTCACGTATCTGGCGTGATGTGACGTACTTGCCTTCACGTCCGGCAAAGGGCGAATTGTTGACGCTGAAGCTCATGCGCACTGTCGGTTCTTCGACATGGATAGCCGGCAATGGAATGGGATGATCCCAGTCAGCTAATGTTTCACCGATAGCAATGGCGTCCAATCCTGAAATGGCAACGATGTCGCCGGCAATGGCTGATTCAACTTCGACACGTTGCAAGCCGTGGTGAACGTAGAGATAACGCACCTGTTCGGAAAAAATGTCGTTGCCGAGTGTCAGGCGTGCGACACGTTGTCCCACCTTCATTTTACCGGCGAAAATTCGGCCGATAGCCGTCAACCCACGATAACGGTCATAGTCAAGCGTCGTCACCAGCATTTGCAATGGCGCGTCGATCGCTACTTTCGGACACGGCACTTCGCGCAAGATCGTTTCAAACATCGGCTGCAAGTCAGGACCGAGCTCCGGCGTCAGGCCGGCTTCACCGTAAGTGGCAACAGAATAGACGACCGGAAAATCAGCCTGTGCCTCCGTTGCCCCTAATTCGATGAACAAATCAAATGTCTCATCCAACACGCGATCGGGATCGGCGTCTTTGCGGTCGACTTTGTTGATGACCACGATAGCGCGATGACCCATTTCCAGCGCTTTGCGCAGCACAAAACGCGTTTGCGGCATCGGGCCTTCTGCCGCATCAACCAGCAACAACACACCGTCAACCATGTTGAGTACGCGTTCCACTTCGCCGCCGAAATCAGCGTGACCGGGTGTATCGACGATGTTGATCTTGACTGTCTGTCCGGTTTCCGGGTCTTCGATAGCAATTGCCGTGTTTTTAGAAAGTATGGTAATGCCCCGCTCCCGCTCCAAATCGTTGGAATCCATCACGCGTTCGGCAACGCGTTGATTTTCGCGAAACGTGTGTGATTGGCGTAGTAATTGGTCGACAAGGGTCGTTTTGCCGTGGTCGACATGGGCAATAATCGCAATATTGCGCAGATCGCTGCGCTCGATCAAGGTCATGGTCTCGTTCATTTTCTGTGTCCCGACGCGGTCAAAGCCGCGTCCTAGAAACCATCCGTACAATTCCCAAATTCATTTGCGGACAGTCGCTTACATGCAAAGCCCTCACCTTAGAGGCGAGGGCTTGAGAATAGTAACAGAAGGCAATCGTTACCACAAGACACGAAATTGTCTTTCTACTACGCTTCTTACCCGAAAAGGCAGTGCATGAACTGCTCACGTCTTTTGTGCCTTACTCCTTGACATCAACCGTGCCTTATATGACCATATCCTTTACAATTGGCTGCAACAACTGCCGCTACACCACGTAGAGAAAGCGACGTTCGGATTCGGCCGAATCGTGTTGATTGGTCTGAAACATCGCAGAAAACAAACTATGGACGAAATTACCAGAATTGCATCAGCTTTGAGGCTCAAAAAATCGCAGGTGACAGCAACCGTCGCGCTGCTCGACGAAGGCAATACTGTGCCGTTCATTGCCCGCTACCGCAAAGAAGTGACGGGGGGACTGGACGACGAACAGGTACAACTGCTGGCAGCGAGGTTAAAGCACGAGCGTGCGCTGGCTGAGCGCCGCCAGACTGTCTTGAACGCCTTAGCCGAACAGGAAGTGTTAACGCCACAACTTCAATCACAAGTCGATTCGGCCGAAACCCTCACCGATCTCGAGGAAATCTACGCGCCGTTCAAACGCAGGCGTCAAACCCGTGCCGATGTTGCCCGCGAGGCTGGTTTGCAGCCATTTGCCGACTTGATCCTGGAGCAACCCGTCACCGATGCGACGGCAGCCGAACTGAGCTTTGATTATCTGAATCCACAAGCCCCGACAGCGGCGCATGTTTTCAGCGGTGCGCGCGATATTGTAGCCCAAATGATTGCCGACAATACACTAACGCGCCAATCTTTAAGGCGTCACGCCATGCAATCAGGTGTGTTGACCTGTACCCGCAGGGAAGGGAGCGATGATCCCAAGGCTGTCTACAAACTGTATTACGACTTTGAGCAGCCGGTTAGCAGCATCCGACCCCATCAGACATTGGCGATCAATCGCGGCGAAAACGAAGGCATCCTTTCCGTTTCTGTATCAATCAGCGAACACGATTGGCTGTTGGCCTTACGCATTGCAGCACGACCAAACCGCCTTTCACCGCTGGTAGATGAGTTGCGTAAAGCGACCGAAGATGCTCGTAAACGACTCTTGCAACCAGCGATTGAGCGTGCTGTCCGCCGCGAACTCACTGATTCGGCCGAAAATCACGCCATCGCCATCTTCGCCCAAAATCTGCAAGGCCTGTTGAGCCAACCACCCCTCATCGGCCATGTCGTCCTTGGCATTGATCCCGGATTCCGCACCGGCTGCAAAGTCGCCGTCGTCGATCCTACCGGCAAGCTACTCGACACAGCGACCATTTACCCCCATCAGCCGCAGAAGAACAGAGACGATGCGCTCAAACGCCTCGCCCTGCTCGTCCGCCGTCACGACGTTACGGTTATCGCCATAGGCAATGGCACCGCTTCGCGTGAAACAGAGCAATTGGTCGCCGAATTGACGCGCACATTTGACACGCTGCATTATCTGACGGTCAACGAAGCCGGTGCCAGCGTCTACAGCGCCAGCGATCTCGCACGCAGTGAACTGCCTGAGCTGGATGTGACATTACGTGGGGCGGTATCAATTGCCCGACGCGTACTCGATCCGTTGGCTGAACTGGTCAAAATCGATCCGCAATCCATCGGCGTTGGTCTGTATCAACACGATGTCAATCAAATGCGGCTCAGTGAAGCGCTGGCCGATGTCGTCACGCTGGTTGTCAATCGCGTCGGGGTCGACGTCAACACCGCATCGCCGGCTTTGTTGCAGTATGTGGCTGGAATCGGCCCCAGTTTGTCGCAGAAAATCGTCGCATATCGCGATGAAGAAGGCCCATTTGCCAACCGCAGTCGTTTGCACAAGGTGTCCGGTCTCGGACCAAAAACGTTTGAACAGGCTGCCGGCTTTTTGCGTATACGCGACGGCGACAATCCACTCGATGCGAGTGCCATTCATCCGGAGAGCTATAAGACAGCGCAGGCGCTGCTCGAAATGGCAGCGATTGATTTGGTAGGGATGGATTCGGCCGAAAAACAGGCACGAATCGACACACTATTGCAAAAAACGTCATTGAAACAATTATCGGCCGAATTGGAAACCGGTGAACCTACGCTAACCGATATTTGCGAACAACTCGTGCGTCCGGGCCGCGATCCACGTGAAGACTTGCCCACGCCATTACTGCGCGATGACGTTGTCGATATAGAGCAACTCAGCGCCGGATTGCAAGTGCAAGGTACTGTACGCAATATAGTCGATTTCGGCGTGTTTATCGACATCGGTGTCAAACGCGACGGGCTGTTACACCGCAGCCAGATTCCACGAAAAGTGACACTGAATGTAGGTGACATCATCGACGTTGTCATCAAGTCAGTTGACACACAACGCAATCGTATCAGCCTGGCCTGGCCCAAAAACAAATAATCGGTAGCGATGGACATTTGCACTTAAACCAAATATGATACAACTTCGCTGAATAACAGCATCATACGCGTATACTGTAAAAAAACGGTGATCTCGGCCGCAGAAGCTAATATAACACAATACATATAGACAAAATATGGATATTTTATTGACAGATTTATCTTTGGCGGTTATGATTAAACTCGTAACGACCAAAAACCACTGTCACAGCGGCTAACTTGTTTTGCAGAAAGGGTTACCAGCTACAGCGATAAACAAAGGAGCATTCCGACTATGACTGTACAAGTTACATGGGAAAATCAATTACTGGACCGGGCATTTGAGGCGCTAGCATCACATCAGCCCTTCGATTTGGCATGGGCAGAACCGTCACACATGGACACGGCCTATGCGCATTGCGAAAAATTGACCCATGAACACAGTCGTACCTTTTATACGGCATCAGCCCTGCTACCCGGTGACGAGCGACGTGCCATGCGTGCTTTGTACGCATTTTGTCGCGTCTCTGACGACATCGTCGACAATGCTACGGACGATCCGCGCCCGGCATTGCAAGCATGGCGACGCCAGGCATTTTCGCAACGTCCGGCTTCCGATGAGTTGGTGGCGACTGCGTGGGCCGATGCGCGTTCACGGTACAATATTCCTATCCGGTATGGCGAACAGTTGCTGGACGGCGTTACGCGTGACGTGTCGCAAAAACGGTATGAAACGTTCTCCGAGCTAGCCGAATACTGTTACGGTGTTGCGTCAACTGTGGGTCTGATGGCAATGCACATTACCGGCTATGAGGGACGCGAAGCAATTCCGTATGCTATTAAGCTCGGCGTTGCACTGCAGCTCACCAATATCTTGCGCGACGTAGGGGATGACTGGCGTATCGGCCGAATTTATCTGCCCCTCGAAGACCTGCACACCTTCCAGCTCACCGAAGACGACATTGCCGCCGGCGTTGTCGACAACCGCTGGCGCAACTTCATGGCGTTCCAGATTGAACGCACCCGCCAGCTTTACGCCGAATCATTGCCCGGAATTGCCCTGCTCGGCAAAAAGGGACGCTTCGCCGTTGCTGCAGCGGCGGAACTCTATCGCGCCATCCTGATCGACATCGAAGCCAACGACTACAACAATTTCACCTACCGCGCACATCTTGACAAACAACAAAAATTGCGCCGCCTTCCAGGCATCTACTGGCGTGCGCGTCGCAGAGGATACTAATAGATCGTCCGGACATCTTGTTCGACAAATTACGGGGGAAAGGAAGTCATGTCTCAAAAAATAATCATTATCGGTAGTGGTTTTGGTGGCTTAGGCGCGGCTGCACGTCTGTCTGCACTCGGCTACGATGTCGACGTGTTTGAAAAACGCGACAAACTCGGTGGACGCGCCTATGTCTACGAACAAAACGGCTTCAAATTCGACGGGGGCCCGACGGTAATCACAGCACCGTTCATGTTCGACGACATCTTCGAACTGGGCGGTCGCAAACGGGAAGATTATGTCGAGTTCAAGTCGTTGAATCCTTTTTACCGCATCTTCGACAACAAAGGTGTCTCGTTTGACTACAACGATGATCCCGATTTCATTTATGAGGAGATTCGCAAGCGCAATCCGGCTGATGTAGAAGGTTATAAGCGATTCATGGCTACGACCAGGGCAATTTTCGAGAAGGGTTTCGTCGAACTCGCTGACAAACCGTTCCTCAAAATCGGCGACATGCTGCGCGTTGCACCCGACTTGATCAAGCTGCAATCGTACAAAACAGTCTACAATTACGTTAGCCAATTTATTGAAGACGACTTCCTGCGCTTCTGCTTCACGTTCCACCCCTTGTTTATCGGCGGCAATCCATTTACCACGACTTCGATTTATGCCATGATCCACTATCTGGAGCGCGAATGGGGTGTCGATTACGTCATGGGCGGCACAGGCGCGCTCGTCGACGGGCTGGCCCGTTTCACCGAAGAACTGGGTGGACAATTCCATCTGAACAGTGCCGTTGCCGAAATTATTGTCGAGAAGGGCAGAGCAAAAGGCATCCGTCTCGAAGATGGCCGCGTTTTCTACGCCGACCACGTCATCTCCAACGCCGATGTCGCTTGGACCAATCTCAATTTGATCGACAAGAAGCATCGTGGCGTGCGCAACTCTGATTTTCGTTTCAACAAGCTGACACGCTACAGTATGTCTTTGTTCGTCATCTATTTTGGCACAAAGAAACGGTACAATGTCGGTACGAAACTTGCCCACCACAATATTATTCTGGGTGAACGGTATAAAAGCCATCTCACCGACATCTTCAAAAATAAAGTGCTTGCCGAAGATTTCTCTCTTTATCTGCACATGCCGTCGATAACCGATCCGTCGATGGCACCAGAGGGATGTGAGAGTTTTTACGTGTTGTCTCCCGTGCCGCATCTCGGCGCCGATGTCGATTGGACGGTCGAAGCCCCGCGTTATCGCGATGCGATTATGCAGTTTCTGGAAGACAATTACCTGCCTGATTTGCAGGAGAATATCATCGCGGAACATGTCATCGACCCGCTCCATTTCCGGGACACCTTAAACAGTACGATGGGCGCTGCGTTTTCGATTGAACCGATTTTGGCACAATCAGCCTGGTTCCGTCCCCACAACCGTCACGAAAATATCGATAATCTGTATTTTGTCGGCGCGGGCACACATCCGGGCGCGGGTTTGCCTGGTGTACTGTCGTCGTCTATTATTGCGCAGGATTTGATCATAGCGGCTTCGGCCGAAAAACCCATCCCGCGCAAGCTCGAACCAATCAGTGATTTTATCCGCGTTCCAGCCTGATCGAGGTACATCAGCGGAGTTTTCCGTGACAACAGATTACAAACCCATCCCAACTGCGGGCAGTGAAACCGGTCTCGACGTTCTTAAAGACATGCTGCGTGCGCGCTCGTTTTTGGCTGCGCTGCGCAGCATGCACACCAATGTGGGAGCACTGTTCAAGGTCACTTTGCCCGGTTTCCAGCCTATTGTCCTTGTCGGGCCGGAAAACAATCGCAAGATGCTCGTATCACAACGCGATCAGTTTGACTGGCGTACAGAAAGCGACGCGGTTACCGGGCTGTTGCGGCGGGGTGTGCTTGTAGTCGACGGCGACGAACACGATCTGTATCGCGATTTGATGAATCCGGCGCTCGTGCGCCGTGCAGTCCCACAACATGTTCCGGCGATGTCGGCCGAAACAGATCGCGTCATCACACAATGGCGGGATGGCCAAACGGTAGACATGCTCGTCGAAATGCGCAAAGTGGCGCTACTAATTCTGATGCGCACATTGTACGGCGTCGATTTCATGCCAGATATGGAGCGTTTGTGGAAGCCAATCCTCAAATTGCTCAAATACATATCGCCCGGTTTGTGGATTGTGTGGCCGACTATGCCGCGTCCGCAATACCGGCGGGCGATCAAAACAGTCGATGACTATCTCTATCGGATTATTCGTGAGCGGCGGAACAATTCACAAATGGGTTCGGCCGATGATCTACTGGGCCGTCTGATCGCCCATCCCGCCATGACAGACGATTTGATCCGTGACCAGTTGCTGACAATGATGATCGCCGGTCATGACACAAGTACAGCGCTCATGGCATGGATTTGGGTCATGCTGGGCACGCACCCCGACACGCTGATGCAGGTTCAAACTGAAATCGACACAGTCATTGGCACAGATCAACCGGCCGAAGAGCACATGCACCCACTCAGTTACTGCGACCAGGTAATCAAAGAAACCCTGCGCATGTACCCACCCATTCACATCGGCAACCGCCGCGCCAATACCGATATTCCCATCGATGCGTACCAGATTCCAGAGCAGTCGCGCGTGATGTACTCCATCTACACAACGCATCGCGATCCGGAACAGTGGGAAAATCCGGACAAGTTCGAGCCGGAGCGGTTTTGCCCACACATCCGCGAGAAACGACCTGCGCTCGCCTATGTGCCGTTCGGCGGTGGGCCACGAAATTGTATCGGTGCTGCGTTCTCGCAAATTGAGGCGAAAGTGATCATGGCACGGGTATTGCAACAATTTGAACTCGAACCATTGCAAAATAAAGTGCATCCACATATGGGCGCGACGCTCGAACCACGTCCCGGCGTTAAGATACGGGTCCACAAACGATCGTAAGCTAAGGTGAGTCGGTAATCCGCCCAACAGAGGAAATTAATGTGAGCTATTTTGGATTTCTCGCCATTTTTTTGATTATTCCCATTGTGATCTTACTCGCGCTGCAAGTGTGGCGGCGCGATAAACTGCCGTCCGCCGTGCAGACCTATTCGCCGTTGGTGATTATCGCGTTGCACGTCGTTTTAGCACTCATCTACACCACCCCGTGGGACAACTATCTCGTCGCGACACGCGTCTGGTGGTATGACCCCGCTCTGGTAACCGGAATCACGATTGGATGGGTACCAATTGAGGAATACACTTTTTTCGTTCTGCAACCGATCATGACCGGTTTGTTCCTGCTGTTGTTGATGCAGCGGTCGAGCTGGTTACGCCAACATGACGGTGACGGTAATCCAAACCCACGACTGCGCAGTTGGGTAGTGGGCGTAACAGGTGTGGTCTGGTTGGGATCAGTCGTGCTGTTGCTCAGTCGGTGGGGGCCAGGCACGTACCTTTCCCTGGAGTTAAGTTGGGCGCTCATCCCAATCATGTTGCAGTTGTGGTTCGGGGCTGACATTTTGTGGCGCTATCGGCGCATTGTGTTGCCTGCGATTCTGATTCCAACGCTTTTTCTGGCATCGGCCGATGCGATTGCCATCGGTTCAGGTACATGGACTATCAACCCTGAGCAATCGCTGGAATGGTTAATCGGCGGCATTTTACCCATAGAAGAATTGATATTCTTTATGCTGACCAATATACTGGTTGTTTTCGGCATGACACTGGCATTGGCCAAAGACAGCCAGCCTCGGTTGACTTACCTGAAAACGCGTTTCGGCCGAAAATCTTCCAAACACAAACCTGATGGCATTGTAAACAGTGAAATTTGAACGGTGACCAGTGCATGCCGACACTCACGCAACAACTACTCTGGATCGCCTTTGCATTTCTGCTCGGCGCACTGCCTTTCAGTGTGTGGATCGGTCGTATTGGCCTGAAAACAGATATTCGCGATTACGGTGACAACAATCCCGGCGCAACCAACGTCATGCGCGCCGGTAGCCGCGGCTTGTTTGTCGTGGCAATGTTGCTGGATATTGCTAAAGGGGCATTGCCCGTTGGGTTGGCTTACCAACAGTGGGGATGGCGCGGCTGGCCCATGTTTCTCGTAGCGATGGCACCACCCATCGGGCACGCGTTTTCTCCACTCCTGAAATTTCGCGGCGGCAAAGCGTTGGCAACCATGTTTGGTGTCTGGATTGGCCTGTCACTGGCAACTTATTCGGTTCCGGTCATTCTGATGCTCATCTTTTGGATGCTGGTGCTGGATAACAACGGCTGGGCAACACTCCTGGCAGTTGCCTGTTTGGTCGGCATTTTGTTCTGGCGCGATGCACCGCTGTTATTTGTATTTGTGGCACTCGGTCAGATGGCGTTGAGTGTGGTCAAGCAGTGGGAAGATATTCGACACAAACCTCATTTGAGTTCGCGTCTTATCGGCCGAAAAGTGTAAGCAAAGCCAACATTCAGAAAAATAGGTTGCTGACGGAAATCAATGTAGACGCGATTCGTCAATTCGGGTGCCCCTCCAGGAACATTCGGGACAGATATAGCGACGGATTGGTGTGTTGGTCACCACGCCAACCACCCGATGACGGCGTTTGCGGCGCATCCGTTTGATCATCAAGTTGCCACATTGCGGACATCCCGCACTCTCCCAACGAGACATATTGTTGCGGTAGCGATTGCGCGTATACAACGCACCCAGAATCAATGACGCTGTCAGAAATAAAGCACCGGGAACGATTGCGACATTACCAACTTCACTGAAAAAATACAAGATGAAAAAGACAGTGGCCAACAACGCGCATATTGCAGCAGCAATACCAATTGCGTCGTTTTGAGACCAGGAACGACGTTTGCGTTTCTTTTTTCTGGATTCAGCAACACGAATTGGCCGAGCCTCAACGCGATCGATATCCTTATGCTGTATATCCATTCAGTACCCCGATTTGCACCTTGACCAAAGCCCTGATCAAGTGCGTTTTATCAACCCATGAACACAAGAAGCTTTTTCCCAACCTCTATGGAAGCATCAAATGAGCGTAATCCCCAACACCCACTCGCTTCCACCAGTAATTCACAAAAGAAGCATTTCCCAGAAATTATTATCGCTTGCGCGTATCGTGTCAAGCAGGTGCCAATATCCGGCCACAATTTGAGCAATGGATAATTTGCCCTTGCTGTGCAGTGCGAACCTTGTTGACCGGTATCGTCACGTGACATGCCAGGCATTTGCCGTAAGAAATAGTGGCTATTCCGACACCTCGGCTGCGCTTGGCAATGGCTTCGTATTCACTCACCAACTCTGGTCGAATTAAAGCCGCCCGTTCTGTACGCAGCGCCAAAAGGTGCTGTAATTCCAATGCCAGCTTATTTTGCTCCTCACGGAACCCGGCTTGATCCTGTTCCCATGCGGTTTCTACAGCAACCAAATCTGTTTCGGCCGATTCCAGTTCCGCAGTCGCATCTTCCAGCAGCACCATCACTTCCAACGCATCATCTTCCAATCCACTGCGCTGCCGTTTGAGGGCTTCGATACTTTCCTGTAAATCTTCCAATTCTTTGGGGCTTTGCACCTTGCCTGAATAGAGCTTGCGCTCGCCCTGCTGCACACGCGACGTTAGTGTGCCGATCTGCAAATTCAAATCCTGTTGTTGCATCTTGAGGTCCGAAACAGTTGCCTCGGCCTGTTTGGCACGCGATCGTGCGGCCAGCAACGCTTCCGTTTCTCGCTGTGACTTGAGCACAACCATCAAACGCTGCTTCTTTTCGCGTATTTCCGTATCAACTTCCTGCAAACGCTGGAGTAAATCCAGTTGACTCATAAAAACACCTGATGTTGTGGCGGAAATGTATTGTAGACGAAATCGGCAGGGCAACCAACCGATTGCCGCATCAAATCGACGAAACAGGTAAGTGAATGGTCATTTTAACAGTCGAAACTGTCGAGACAAGGTGTAATGGGTATAATTCCCAACCGTATGTTCAGCAACTTGTTTCAGATAGAAGAAAAACCCTATTCGGCCGAAGATGCCGAGTGGGATGCATTTGTCGCCGCTCACCCGCACGGTAGCATTTTGCAAACCAGTCAATGGGCGCGACTCAAAGCACGCTTCGGGTGGACAGCTTACCGTGTCTGGCTCAAACAAGACGGCCAATTCGTCGCCGGGGCACAAATGTTGTTCCGTTCGGCTGCCATGCGGCTCATTCGCATTGGCTACATTCCCCATGGCCCACTCGTCGATTGGCACAACGACGAACAAATAGATGTCCTGTTCAACCAGATCGACTTCGCCGCTTACGAACATCGCGCCGGTTTGGTCAAAATTGAGCCTTACGTATGGCAGGATACGCTACCGCCCGGTCGCTGGGATTCCATCAGCGCCACACATGAACTGGTGACAGATACAGACACCATACAACCACCGCGCACCGTCGTCATCGATCTGCAGGGCAGCGAAGACGATATACTGGCCCGAATGAAATCGAAAACGCGTTACAACATCCGTCTGGCAGCCCGCAAAGAGGTAACGGTACGGGAAGGCACGCTCGAAGACCTTCCCATCTTCTACAACCTGATGCTGGAAACAGGCGAACGGGGTGAATTTGGCATTCATGCGCCTGAATACTACAGTGCCGCCTACGAGCTATTTGCACCCGAATCGGCCGCGCTGTTAATCGCCGAATACAATGCGCAACCGCTGGCCGCTATCATGGTGTTTGCACACGGGGAACAGGCCAGCTATCTCTACGGTGCATCAAGCAACGTTGAACGTCAACGAATGCCGACCTATGCCTTGCAATGGGCGGCGATGCAGTGGGCGCGTGCTCGCGACTGTACATTCTACGACATGTGGGGTGTACCAGATGAAGAACCGGACACGCTGGAAGCGCAATTTCAGGAGCGCAGCGACGGGCTATGGAGTGTTTACCGTGCCAAACGCGGCTACGGCGGTGACGTCAAGCGTACCATCGGCTGCGCCGACCGCATCTATAACAACCGTACCTATCGACTGTACAAATGGCGTCGGGCGCGGCAAAGCTGAAATCTCAGAGGTTGGTTCAAGACATGCAATTGGTTCGTAAAACGGTCAGTTCGGCCGAAAAATGGCACGCCATCCAAACCCGACTTCCGCATCCCCATCCGTTACAGAGCTGGACTTGGGGTGCATTCAAGGCACGTTGGGGCTGGACAATGCATCCGACCGCTTGGGAATATGACGGCAACATGCTCGCCGCCGCTCTGGTGCTGAAGCGCAACCTGCCGCGCACGCCGTACAGCCTACTCTACATTCCCAAAGGCCCTAATTTTGATTATGCCGACGCCGATTTGCGCAGCGCCATTCTCACACAACTGGAAGCGTTGGCACAAACACACCGCGCCCTTGCCGTCACCATCGATCCCGATGTGGTGCAGGCATGGGGCGTCACGCCGCAGCCGGATGCGACCGGTGGTGCATTCGTCGCTGACCTGATGCAACGGGGTTGGCGCTACAGTCAGCAGCAGGTGCAGTTTCGCAATACCTGCACACTCGATTTATCTGCGGACGAAGATGTGCTGCTCGCAGCGTTCAAGTCTAAAACGCGTTACAATATTCGCCTGGCAGCACGTAAGGGCATCATCATACGTCGCGGTGATTCGGCCGATTTTCCGATCATTGCGCAGATGTATACAGAAACGGCAGGCCGCAACGACTTTGCCGTTCGACCTCCGGCCTACTACCTCGACCTATGGCAAGCGTTGTTTGACGACGGCATGGCCTGCCCACTGATCGCCGAATTCGAAGGCATCCCCGTTTCAGCCGTCATCATCGTTACTTACGGCAAACTCGCGCTCTACATGTACGGCGCTTCTACCGAGCAAGAACGGCAGCGCATGCCAAATCATCTGCTACAATGGGAAGCAATTCGTTGGGCCAAAGCCAACGGCTGTACAACATACGATTTTTGGGGAGCGCCGGATGAGTTTGAGGAAAGCGACCGCATGTGGGGTGTCTGGCGTTTCAAAAGCGGATTTGAACCCGTCGTGCATCGGCATATCGGTGCGTGGGATTTCCCGGTTCGGCCGATAATGTATCGCCTGTACAATGAAACCGTCCCGCGCTACCTGGACTTTCTGCGCAGCCGCAACACGAGCTGACGGCTGACAGCTAACAACAGTGAGGAAAACCTGATGAGTAGAACTATCGTCATCCTGGAAGGCGACCAAACCGGGCAGGAATTGCTCGAAGAGGCGCTGCGCGTCATCCATCCGTCCGTGACCGGATTTGAGGTCAACTATTTGCGCTATGATCTGAGTCTGGAAAATCGTCTCCGCACCAACAATGCTGTCGTCCACGAGGCAGGACGCGCTATACGCGAATTTCATGTGGGTCTGAAAGCAGCCACGATTACGCCCCCTGATCAAAATGGTGTCGGCAGCCCCAACGCGATTTTGCGTGAGGAAATCGATGCTGAGGTGATTTTGCGCACCGGCCGACGCATACCGGGCATTCGGCCGATTGGGGGCGTGTTTGCGCCGATCAGCGTCGTGCGCATGGCACGCGGTGACGCATATGGCGCGGAAGAGTGGCGCGAAGGCGAACCCGGCAGCCTCAGCGAAACCGCGTACCGCACCGAAGTCATCAACCGCCAACTATGCCGCGATGTGGCGCTGTTCGCCTTTCAACAGGCACTCAAAAACGGCGCCAAAGTATTCGGTGGCCCCAAATTTACCGTCAGTCCGGTTTACGAAGGCATGCTCAAGGAAGAAATGGACAAGGCCGCGCTGCGCTATCCCAGCGTACGCTACGATCCACAATTGATCGATGCTACCTTTGCCTTACTGCTGGCGACAACCGGTGAGGCATTGGTTATCCCCAGCCTCAATCGCGACGGCGACCTGCTTTCCGACATGGTGTTGCAAATGTTTGGCTCCATCGCCGGCGCAGAATCGATGGTCATTTCGGTGAACGATGACGGCGAAGTCGATTGCGTGATGGCGGAAGCGCCACACGGCACCGCGCCGACGTTGGAAGGTCGCAATATCGCCAATCCAATGGCGATGATCATGGCGGCTGCCGGCTTGTTGAGCTTCATGAAAGAAGATTTGGCTAAACGCGTCAGTCGTGCCATCTACGAGGCGACATTGGAAGCGGTCTACGACGGCATTCGCACATCGGATTTGGGTGGTTCAGCGCAAACAACGGAGTTCACTGATGAAGTTATCCGCCGTGTTCGTGCTAAACTGGATGTCTGGGCAGCGTTGCTTTAGCTTTTTTGCAGCAACCGGGCTGGAAATGGTTGGTCATTGCGGTCGCCCTTGTCCGGCATAACCCGGATTACGCAGCGATTCCGAAAGTTCGTCGATGCTTGTGGCAGTCTGCATTTGCATTATGGTGCAATCTCCATTTCGCCCAGTGTTACGTAGTGCCATGGATTGGCAACGGTTCCCGTAATGGGCAAACGGTTTCCAGTTGCAACATCGTAAAGACCGACGGCAATCTCATATGTACCCGCTGGTGTTTCGGCCGAAATCGGCAGCGTCACATCCTGAAAGATTTCGTCTCCAACAGCCCACTGCGTCGTCGGATACGGCGGGCAAAGCAGCGTATCACCCTGTCCCCACAAAACCCCGCCTTCGTACGGTGACGGCTCACCCTGTAGATGAACAAATAACGAATAGTCATGCTGCACCGGTTGCAATGGTGTGAACTGCAATCGCAATGCAACCGGTGCACCGGGCTGTGCCTGGTCGGGTATTGCAACGGCTCTCAATTCAATTACATCGCCAAATGTCGCAGTGACTGGCGCAACGGACGGCACTGGCGGCGCAATTTGCCAGATAGCATAGGCAGGCTGAGCCGATGATGTTACCCATTTCAATTCGGCCGAATCGCCCCATCTCGCAGCAACATCACCATCGTATTGCGGCAACTGCACCATGAGTGCCCCCGTCGCAGGCGCGACCATACAGTGACGACTATCGAGGCCTGTAATGCGCTGCGGTTGGGCTGCATCGTGAAAGCGCACTAGCGGATGGTCTGTGGCAAACGGGGAAAGGAACAGTTGTGTATCGACATCGGCCGCAGTAAGAGCCGCAGCCACACCGGCATTGACCTGTCGCTCCATTGCACTATCCAGTTCTGCCAGATTCAACCAGTTCTGATTGAAGTCGCGATACGTGCCTGCGCCGGTGATGATGAGCAACAGGAGCGGCACGATTGAGGCAAACTGTCCCATTCGCGTCGGTCGCAACACCATGACGAGCACCGCCGCTCCCGTTCCAGCAACGATGGCAAGCGGCACGACAAGCCCCACGGCACGCAGGAAATGGGGTGCGAAATCGCTGAATAGAGAGGGCATGACGGCGGTGACAGCCAATCCGAGGAGCCACAGCGCATACCAGCGGCGTCGTGCCACAAACGTGAATGCGATTATTCCGACAACTACCAGAATCAATAATGCGCCATCGAGAATCGGCCGACCGGGCAAATTGAGTGTGGCAGTGGCATCCCCTTGTCCGATCCAGGCGTTCAGCCACGCGACCGTTTGCTGCCATAGGGCCGTCCTGTCAAAAACGGCGACGGCTCCTATTCGGCCGAAAGCCGCATCCGGTCGGCTCAGTATAAACACAGCCTGCGGCAATGTGACGACAACGGCGACCAACAGCGCCTGCAATGCACCGCGCCGCAACCGACGCGGCCATAACCAAATCAGCAACAGCACAAATCCGTAAACAAGCCAGACACGCGCCGCAAAATACGTGTAGGCCAACAGACCGAGCCACAATCCGCCGAGCCACCAGGCAGAACGTTGGTTAGTGCGATAGGCATTGAGGATCGCGGTAAATGCCAAAGCGCCGAGCAACGGCATGGTAATGGCGCGTAAAGCAATATGGCTCAAATGGACATGCCAGTACAGCACGGCCAATGCTGCCGCAGACCACAGCCCGGTTTGTCGGTTGACTAATTCAGTACCCAGTCGGTAAACGGCTGCCAGGGTCAGCACACCGATCAATGTCGCCGCAAAACGCAAAGCAAACGGCTGCATGCCAAACGCAGCAATAAACGGTGTCAACACATAATGCCAACCACTCTCGCGGCCCCCGTTGGCGAGAAGAAATGGTGTCAAGCGTGGGTTATGGAGAAGATCGATGGCATCGAGGGCGTTAAATGCTTCATCGTACATCAGCAGGGTTTGCATCGGCCGAAACGCGGTCCAACGCAACCACGCACCCGCCAGCAACACACCCACCATCGACCACAATGCAACACGACGATTCATGCCCTTGACTTTAGCAGGCAAACAAAAAAGCGCCCACCATCATGTGACGATGAGCGCCGTTAAAATTGTAGTAAGTAGTAAGTCAGGAAACTGTTACCGCACGCGCAGGGTTGTCACAAAAGGTAGCCAGTTGAGCATTAACACGCCTAAAGGCAGCCCGATGATGGTCAGGCAGAACAGCCAACCGACCGCTGCCCAGAGCAAACTCGCCCACCAGCCAACGAATACAAAGTAGAGAGCACGCAGCAAGAAGTTGACCTGCTCGGCACTCTTGAAGTGGCGTTCACCGGTCTTGCCGTTGACGTAGTAATCGCCTCCCGGACTCTTGAGGGTCAGCACCTGCGGCACGCGATTGATCATCCACAAACCAAGCGGCAGACCGATGATGGTGATATTGAACAGCCAGGCGACTAAAATCCAGACGGCAGCTATTTCCCAACCGAGCACGAAAAACCAGATTACGCGCAGCAGGAACGGTATTTCTCTGACAGGTTGTTTTGTAATTGTTGCAGTTGTCATATTTTCCTCAGTGCGGCATTTCGGCCGAATCATATCTTATTCACTACCACTCTCTACGCAGTCGTTCCCGTTGAGTTGCAATAGAATCACCTTAACGTAAACCACTCATGCACGCCGCACAAAACATGATAAACTACACGCGAACAAATCAGACCAAACGCCTATGCCGATGAATCCCAACTATCCGGAACGCGTCTCCATCGCCCACCTGCCGTCACCGCTGGAAGCTCTGCCACGCCTGAGCAAATATCTGGGCGGGCCTGAATTGTGGATCAAACGCGATGATCAAACGGGATTGGCGCTTGGCGGCAACAAGACGCGCAAGCTGGAATTTCTCGTCGCCGACGCGCTGCGCAACGGCCACGACCACCTCGTAACCATGGGTGCGCCTCAGAGCAACCATTGTCGCCAAACGGCAGCAGCAGCCGCTCACTTCGGCCTGGGATGCAGCCTTGTGCTGCGCGGTTCGGAACAAACTGAGATGAGTGGCAACCTGCTGCTCGATCGACTTCTGGGCGCTCATTTGTATTGGAGCGGAGATGAGACGCCGCCGCAGTTTGCGCCGCGTGTCATGCGTGAACTGGAGGCGATGGGACGCAAACCGTATCTCGTTCCCTACGGTGGTTCCAATGTCCTCGGCGCGACGAGTTACGTGGCGGCGATGGGCGAATTGATGCGGCAATTATCGGCCGAAAATCTCAATATCGACTTCATCATCTTCGCCAGCAGCAGCGGCGGCACACAAGCCGGTTTGGTTCTCGGCGCACACGTTTACGATTTTCGCGGCAAGCTGCTCGGCATCAGCGTCGACCGACCCGCAGGCGATCTGAAAAGCCAGGCGGCGGCGCTGGCTACCGCCACATCGACCCATCTCGGTCTCGGCTTGCTCTCACTCCACGATCGCTTTGAAGTCAACGATGATTATCTCGGCGACGGGTATGGCATTTTGAGTGAGACGGAACGGGAAGCAATTACCCTGGTGGCACAGAAAGAAGGTGTTTTGCTCGACCCCGTTTACACCGGCCGCGCGATGGGTGGTTTGATCGATTTGATCCGTTGGGGCGCTTTTACACGCGGCCAACGCGTCCTATTCTGGCATACGGGCGGCTCGCCGGCACTCTTCGCTTACGGCAGCCACCTGCTTGCATAATCCCTACGGCACCAATACCAGCGGTACATACACCTCAAACAACGGCGCGGTCGGCGTGTTCGTCGGCGTTGGCGTCGGTATTACCGGCGTGCTTGTCAGCGTACTCGTCGGCGTTGGCGGCACGGGCGTATTGGTTGGCGTCGGCGTTACGGTCAAGGTGCCGGTCGGCGTCGCAGTCGGAATGGGTGTGTTGGTGGGTGTATTGGTCGGCGTGACCGGCGTATTCGTCGCTGTGGGTGTCGGTGTCGGCACCGAGACGGAGCCAGGATTGAGCAAACTGCCGAATATGTCGAAATCACCGTTCTGTATCGTGTCGTATGCGCCGGCCGTGGTGGGAAAATCGGCCGATTGCGTCTCTCCTGTCAGGTAAGCCTGCTGGTAACTGTTGACAGCGATGTCATTGACTGCATCTTCCTGGCTACCGCCAAAATACGTGCTGTAGAGCAAGCCGCTGCCGCCAAACAGCAGTCGTGTCAGAAAACCATCTTTCAATCCGGCCAGCGTATCCTGAAAAGCCAAATGGGTCGGAAAATCGGCCGAATCCGTGTACCCACCGACATACACCGATCCGTCCAGGCCGACGCGAATTGCACGCCCTTCCTCAAATCCTTCAGCTCCCAGAAACGAGCCGTAATTGAGATTGCTGCCCGCGCTTGACAGTCGCACCATAAACCCGTCTGTGACAAACGACACAGGAATACCGTCGTTGAACTGCTGATCGTAGCCGCTGGCTGTCGTCGGGAAATTGGACGACTCAGTCGAACCGGTTACGTATGCCCGTCCGCTATTGTCAACATCGATACCCCAGCCGCGATCGGCCATTGAGCCGCCCAGATACGATGCATAATCCACCGTTTCGCCATCGCTGGCAAAACGGACGACAAACGCGTCGGCATCTCCGTTAGCGGTTTGATCATACGCATTGGCGGTTACCGGAAAGTTGGTCGAATAGGTGAACCCGGTGACATAAGCGCGGTTGCCGGCATCGACGGCAATGGCTCGACCACCATCTGTCGCGCTGCCACCTGCGACCGTGGACGTTTGCAATGTTGTCCCGTTGGGGGCAAAACTGGCTACAAACAGATCACGAGAACCGCCGTTGGGTGATGTGCCGTCTGTGGTGGGAAAATCGGCCGAAACCGTATCGCCCGTCAAATAAGTTGTGCCGTCCGGTGCGACATGCAAATCAAACGCCGAATCACCGTCGCTCCCGCCCAGATACGTGCAATACGTTACCGCGGTACCCAGCGCATTGACACGAAAAACAAACGCATCGTTATTGCCGTTGTGTGTCGGGTCATATCCGGGCGGTGATCCGGCTGCTGTGCATAAATCAGGGCTGAGTGTCCAGCCGGCCACATAGGCATTACCCGCAGCGTCTACACCAACGCCCAAACCGTGATCTTCGTCATCTTGCTGGTCGGGATTGGGATTGATCCAGATCACATAGTCGAGGGCGCTACCGTCAGGGCTGAGTTTGAGTGAAAAGACATCGACACCATGTAAAGTTGGCATGAGGCCCACAGTCGGTGTGAAATAGGTTGATGTCGTCGTGCCGCCGATATAAACTGCACCCACATCGTCAATGGCAATCGCTTCGCCAAAGTCACCGCCATCCGAGCCGATGAAGGTGCTAAAGACGAGATCATCTTCCACTGCAAGATGTTGGGTTGCTGAAAAAGACCCGATATTTTCGGCCGAAATCATGCCATCATCATCAAGTAAGTCAACTTGCGTGCCGGGCAATGGCAGTTGCAATACATCGAGATCGGCAGCAGTCGCGCCGGCCAACAGAACACGGCGTTCTGCACCGTTGCTGTAGCGCATTTGCAACTGAGTGCCGTCACCCTGCACGATCAAATCGACACCGGGATACAGATCGACGTAGCGCACACCGCCCCACACAGGAACGGCAGCATAAATTGTGCCCTGAAAATAGCTGATCGTCGTGTCTTGCGCTGCGAACGGCTCCAGCACAAAGTGCGCCGCCGCATCGGGAAAAGTGAGCTGCATGCGACGCATTTGGCCGTTTTCAGCCACGTCGATCCAGATGGCGTCGTCCGTCAGCCACCATGTTTGCCCATTGTGGCGCAGTTGAAAACGCACACTGTCCGCAAATTGGCCCACATTTTCGACAAAGAGCAAACGCGAGTGGTTGGACGGTGCCGTTTCGGCCGAAAATGCCATGCCCAGCAACAATACGACAACTAACATTCCCATTCCGACTACAGCACTCAACCACAAACGTAAACGCATCACTTTATCCTTTCCATTTGAACTTGTGTTGGAATTTTACGGAGCAACCGGATGAGACACTGCGCTTCAATCACCTGCTCTCACCAATCTCAGTCACTTTCTTCAACGACAATAGTCGCCAATTCCCACGCGCCGACTGTGCCATCCGGCCCCGCAATCGGCACGCGGCGTGTCGGGTCGGCAATGTCATACATGCCGACAACTAACCGGTATGCACCCGGCTCTAAATCAAGCGGAACCGGTACGCCATAATTATCGATGATCACATCACCTGCGTGCCATGAATCAGTTGGCGCAACGCCCGCTAGCGGCTCCTGATCGCGCTGCGCGACCGGACGCCCCCCTATTTCCTGCAAATGGACAAATACTTTATACCGTTCATCCACGGCGTCAACAGCGCTCCAGTACAAAGTCAATTCGACGATGTCACCGGGATGCAACGTATCGGCCGAAAGCAATGTATACCCGTTCAACATAATGGCATCGCCAAACGGCAGGTCGAGCCGCGTTTCCAGCGTCGTTTCGGCCGAATTGGGCACAGCATACACGACAAAACGCACATCGCCGACCCATTCACTGCTGACCGGAAACGTGTTGGCATTGAGCCACTTTTCTACCAGGCCATCCGGGTCACGCTGGTGCTCGCCCCAATAAAGCACGTACAGTCGATCATGCATCGTGACAATGCCGCGCAGTTCCTGCTCGATTGTGACCGGATTGGGATTGCCACGCGGCAATGGGTAGACAGGTGCACCATCGCGATGGTAATAGGTAAACACTTCCCATTGATTGGGCGCGTTGAGAACAATACCGGCATTGGGATAGTTTTCGGCGGCAATCCGCCCGGCCAGACCGCGATAATCCGCCCGTGCGTATGTCGCATCGTTGTACATATTGTCCAATGATCTCGCCGCGCCCCAACCAACGGCAATTACGAGCAAAACTGTCAGTAAACGCAACAACAGCCGTCCGCTATGCGGCCACACCCATGCTGCACGCCACCCGTAGGCGATCAGAGCAGTCAGTGGAACGATGATCAGCAAGCCAAATTTGTAGAACTGCGGCAAAGTCGCACCGGACAAAGCCATCGCTGCCAGCGGAACGACGACGCCGATTAACCCGTATCCCAGAAAGCGGCTGATCGCCCGTTTGCCCGCCAATGCACCGAGCAATATCGAGAGTAAGGCGGCACTGACGATTAAGGGTTCAACTAATGTGGCGCCAACGATGAGGAATCGGCCGAAATCCACCACAAACTCCCCAAACGCCGCACCCTGCTCTCCGCCTCCGGTCTGACGCCATGCGATTGGCAGCCACGGCGAATAGAGCAACAGCGCCAACGCCACCATGCCCAGCCAGACCAGCAAAAAAGCCCGCGTCGAACGTAGCGGCGTCCACACTGCAACCCCGGCATACGGTTCGGCCACAGCAACATGCCCACGCCAATGTGCCCACAACCACCACGCCACGATCAGCGCATTGAGCACAATCACGATTGGAAAGAAGTAATGAGTGTACAGACCAGCCGTCAGCAACACGACATAACCGCCCGCCGCACGCCAATCGCCACTGCGCAACCAGACCAGCAACGCAACCGTCGCTAGCGCTGCCAGGCAAGCCAGTAACGCATACATACGCGCTTCCTGACTGTAGTAGACGAGAGCGGGGCTGACAGCTACCAGCAATGCTGCCACGGCAACGACACGGCGTTCCGTCCAGCCACGCTGCCAGCCACCAAGCCGTACCAGTGCCCATGCGCCGGCTACGGTGACAACACCGGCAAACGCCGACAGCGACCGCAATCCGAATTCACTCTCACCGACCAATTCGCGCCAGCCGCGCAACAGCAAATAATACAGTGGCGGATGGACGTCGCTCGCTGTTCCTTCGAGAATGAGGCGCAGCGAACGCTCGCTGAGACGGGCGCTGTTGCCTTCGTCGTTCCAGAATGATTGCGCTGCCAACCAGTGGAAGCGCAGCCACGACGCCACCAAAATGATGGCAACGGCTAGCAAAAACCAGCGCAACGTCGTGTCACGGCTTTTCATGGCGCTCCGGCTGCGGGGCGAGGGTGAGGATCAGGGTGAAGGTGAAGACGGCGAGCGAAATGAGGAAAAGATTCGGCCGAAAACCCCACGCTACTTTAACGCCCTGCTCCGGCTGTGGTCCGTTGGCGTAACCGGCCAGCGCATCCCATGCCGGATACGGTGTAAAATCCGGTTCCATCAGACGAAAATAGTAAAACGGTTGATCTTGCTCACTATCTGTCGCCCGCTTGAAAAACCAATAGTTGACCGCGCCGATCCAGGGCCATTCCGTTTGCGCCCGCTCGTACAGTTCAACGGCATAGCGTGCCCGGTCTGTTTCGGTAACCTGCCCAAAAACCGGTTGCATACCGTCCGGCGTGCTGTTCCAACCGACCTCGCTGATCCAGATTGGCTTGTGCGCATCGCCATTGTTGACCATCACATCGCGCAGCAATAAATGGTGCGGATAGTTGATCACGGTCGGTCGCAAGCGTTGATCGGCCGGCCCGGACCAAAATCCGTACCCCTGCGCTGAGAAGATGTCGAAGCAATCTCCATACCCTGCATCATAAGCGCGTTGCAAGAAAACGAGATCGTTCATGTTGTTGTTTTGTAGGTCAATGGTTGGGGCTAATGCGGCGGCGAGGATGACAGCGTCGGGATTGGCCTGTTTGGCCCGTTCGTATCCAATGCAGGCAAGTTCGACAAACGCCTCAGGATCAGGCGGTTCGTTGCCCCATTCGGGGTAGATGTTGGGCTCGTTCCACAGTTGGAAATAGGTGATGCGGTCTTTGTAGCGTTCGACAGTGGTCGCAACGAAATCACCGTAATCATCAAAATTGTCCGGCGGTGCGTGGGCGTCCAGGCCGTCCGGACCGTTGCCGATAGCGCGGCTCCAGTCCGGTGGGTTATCGATACGGGCGATAATTTCTACATTGTTGGCAACGGCTTGTTCGACGATGTGATCATATTTGGCCCACGCGTCGACTGCACCGACCGCATCCTCATTGCGCCGGTCGATGAAATCTCCTTTGCCGTGGATTTCAATATCTTCCCAACTGAATTGTTGGCGCACGTAGCCAAATCCGGCAGCACCGATCAGGCGCAGTGATTGCTCGCGCACTTCGGTTGCCGGTTCCTGTTCAAGAAAGACGTTGACGCCAAAGACGGGTACGTCAGCGTATTGGGTGACCGCTTCCGGTGCGAGGTCGGGCTGCGGACGAATGGCGGTGTTGACCCAATGCATGATGCCGAGTAGTTGGCCGGGCCACTTTTCTTCACCGGTAAGATCGCGCAGGGATTCGGCCGATGGCCACACGGCAACGACCATACCCACAAATGAAACGAGGAGAATAACTTTGCGCCACACGACGGCGATTATACCGCCTTGCTTGCCTTGATTCAGGCAGTGCCACCTTTCATCGGCAAAACGTTCATTTATTGAAGGATGAAATAATCTTTCCGCCTTCCGCCCTGGTTTTCATGACGCAGTGCGCCACATTGTCATGCATTTCGGCTTGTGTTACACTTTTGACGACTTGATTCTAATGCTTTGCAGATGGTTTTGGGAGCCTGGTACAGTGATGCCAGAACGGAGAAGACAACATGCTAACGACGATTGAAATGCTTCTGTTTCCGATATTTGCGGTCGCGATGATTGCGCTGGCGATACGTGGATTCGGCCGAATGTATCGAATTGTCGCTCGTGGTCAAGGACCCGATCGCATGTTATGGAACCAGTTACCACGCCGTATTTGGGCCGGCATCGCTGCACTGTTTTCGCAAGGCCACATTTTACGCAACCGCACATTTTCCTCCCTCTTCCACTACGGCATTGCCTTCGGCTTCATCTTCTACGTGATCGTTAACGGCGTCGACGTACTCGAAGGGTATTTGCCGTCTGACTATCATTATTGGAGTGCTGAGTACAACTATTGGTGGGGCAATTTATATCGTCTTCTGGCGGATCTCCTGACGATCTCCGTACTCGTCGGCATGGTTTACTTTCTCGTGCGCCGCTTCCTCGCCAAAGACCGCGTCCTGACCGTTCGTGACAATGTCCTGTTTGATGCAAGAGCGCGCAATGGCGGCATCGCCCGCGATTCGCTCATTGTCGGCATCTTTATCATCGTCCACATCGGCAGCCGCTATCTCGGCGCAGCCACAGCCGTTGCACTCACAGAACCCGATACGTGGCAGCCGTTTGCTACAGGTTTGGCTTCGGTTTTTTCCGGCCTGAGCACAGAAACATTGACGACGATGTGGCATGTATTCTGGTGGCTGGCACTCGGTTCGATTTTGCTTTTCCTGCCTTACTTCCCGTACACCAAACACGCCCACCTCTTCATTGGGCCGCTCAATTTCATGACTCGGCCGAATCGGGGTGCGTTAGGCGCAATGAATCCGCTCAATTTTGACGACGAAACCAATGAAAAATTTGGCGTCGTCAGCTTGAATGACCTGAGCCAGACACAAATTCTGGACGCCTTCGCCTGCATCATGTGCAACCGGTGTCAAGAAGCATGTCCAGCATACAACACCGGCAAAGAATTATCTCCGGCAGCCATTGAGATTAACAAACGCTATCACATCAAGCACAATTTCGCCGCGCTCGCTGACGGCGACACGGAAGTTCTCGGCATCCCCATGCTTGACTACGCACTGAGCGAAAGTGCGCTGTGGGCCTGCACCAGTTGCGGTGCGTGCAGCGCAGTATGCCCGGTCGGTAACGAGCCGATGATGGACATTCTCGACATCAGGCGCAGCAAAGTGTTGATGGATGACAGTTATCCGCATGAACTGGCAACGGCGTTCCAGGGCATGGAGCGGCGCGGTAATCCATGGGGGGCGACTGATAGCCGCATGGAATGGGCACGACCGCTGCACTTTGCCGTACCGACCGTCGATGAAAATCCCGATTTTGAATATCTTTTCTGGGTTGGCTGCGCCGGCGCTTTTGATCCCGATGCGCAAAAAGTGGCGCAGTCGGTGGCAACGATTTTGCACGAAGCAGGCATCAGTTTTGCCGTCTTGGGCGACCAGGAAACGTGTACCGGTGATTCAGCACGTCGCGCAGGCAACGAATACCTTTTCTTCGAAATGGCTTCAGCTAACATCGAGACGATGAACGCGTACAAGGTCAATGAACGCAAAGTGGTGACGAGTTGTCCACATTGCCTGACAGCAATCGGCACAGAGTACAAGGCGTTGGGCGGCGATTTCACCGTTTTCCACCACACGCAGATGATCTCCGACTTGATTGGACGGGGCAAGCTCACGATGGATTTGGATAATCAGTTGCAGCATGTGACATTCCACGATCCGTGTTATTTGGGTCGTCACAATAGTATTTATGACGATCCGCGTGAGGCGTTGGCGCAAGCAGGCTTGACATTGCTGGAGATGGATCGCAACAAACGCGACTCATTCTGTTGTGGTGCTGGTGGCGCACAGATGTGGAAGGAAGAGGAACACGGCAGTGAAGCGGTGAGCGTGAATCGCTTTGATGAAGCGGTGCGCACCGGCGCCGAAACGCTGGCGGTTGGCTGCCCATTCTGTGCGGTGATGATGCGTGACGCTAACAGCGAACGCGGCAATGTGGTTCAAGTCAAGGATGTAGCGCAATTAGTAGCGGAAAGATTGGAAAAACGCGAACTGTCCGAGTTACCTCTGGCAGGTGATTGATCGCAATGCGTCTGTCATTGGCCGACATTCGGCCGAAAATTCTATCAGCCTGCACAACCGACGCCGAACGTGACCTACTCGACCGATTGCTGGATCGGCGTGCCGTACCCGAATACGTCTGGATTGCATTCATTGCACACGCCCTCGACTCGCACGCCGATCAGGCCCAGGTTCTTGCAACCGCTGCAAGTTTTGCGGCTGCCGAATTATCAGTGTTGGTGCTGGACGATCTCGTCGACGACGACCTCACTCCCGATGACACAAGAGCATACGCGGTAGGCGCGGCGGTTGCTGCCGCCGCTGCGTTGACTCTCGTGGCGTTTAATCCGGAGCTGATGCGATTGACAACTGAATTTCTGGCGGAAGCAGTGCGCTCGCAAGCCCAACAACTACAAGGCGTGTCTGTCGAAGGCGCAGCTTATTGGGCTGAGGCCCAGGCGCGTATCCGACCATATTACGCGTTCCCGTTTATGATGGGCGCAGTCGTGGTCGGCCGAAATGATCTAATGGCTGAGTTGAATAAGTTAGGCGAAGCGTTTAGCCATATTTCGATTATTCACGACGATTTACAGGATTTGTTTGAGGAAGCTGACTGGGAGAGCAAGCAAAATCTGGTCATCCAATACGCGTTCGCTCAAGAGTCAGAAGTCGATTGGGAAGCAGTGCGGCGCACGGGCGCTCTGGATTATGCGTGCAATCTGTGGCTCGACTCAGTCCTGCGTTTTGACGATTTATGGCAAAGTTCACCTGTTGCCGACAGTACAGAGATTGCGCACTATTGGCGCGACTATCTGACAAATGCGCTGCCGGGACTGATCTATTTATCGGCCGAAGTGGATAAGTCAAAAGTGGCGGCGGTCAGAGCGAGACTGGTGCAGCTATGAAACCACGCCAAGAATAGCGTTGACGGCTACCATCAAGCCATCGATGTCAAATGGTTTGGCCAAATAATAAATACGATCATCGGCCAGAAAACGCGCCATTTTCTCCTCTTCACTGTATCCGGATGTAATAATCACGCGCACATCCGGAGCCATTTCTCGAATTGTTTTAAGCACTTCCATCCCGTCCATACCCGGCATCTTGATGTCCAGAATTACCAAATCGATTTCGCTGACGTGTGCGACGAATTGTTCGACGCCTTCTAAACCATTCACCGCTGTCAGCACCGAAAACGCACTCAAACGCAAAATATCTTCAATCGCATCGCGCACGGTTTCTTCATCATCCACAACTAAAGCTGTAAGACCCTTAAAATCAAAGGCGACATTTTGCGGTCTATCATCGCTAACTTCCGGCAAGGGCGCAGTCAACGGCGCAGCCGGCAACAAGACGATAAATTCCGTACCGTCGTTTGGTGCACTGTTTACTGCAATAGCGCCGTGATGCGATATCACAATGCCCAGCGATGTGGATAATCCCAGTCCATGCCCCTCAATCCCGTCACGTTGCGATTTTGTCGAAAAAAATGGTTCAAATATCCGGGTGCGAACTGCCGCATCCATACCGACACCATTGTCCTTGACGCTGATGAGGACGTGTGGCCCGGGAATAAGTTGCTGATAACCAATGAAGGTTTGAGCGTATTGCACCTGGTGCCATTCAACCCTGTCTGTTGTGATATGTATAAAACCTCGCCCCGATGGAATCGCCTGACCAGCATTCAGCACAAGATTGAACAGCACTTGTTGAATCTGATGGCGATCCGCCTCAACCGCAATTGGCTCATTGGACAACCTGAGCAACAGTTCAACATGTGCCGGCACCGACGTCTTCAGAATAGCCAAATTGCTGGTAATCAAACGGTTGATGTCGAATACTTCGTTTGACGTAACGCCTTTACCGGCATATGCCAGTAGTTGTCGTGTTAATTGGGCCGCCTGTTCGGCCGATAATAATGATTTCTCAACATAGCCTCGTGCCGGATCGTTCGGCTCTAACGTGGATATCGCCATAGACGATTGAGCTATGACACCTGTCAACAGATTATTGAAATCATGTGCGATACCGCCGGCGAGTAACCCGATACTATCCAACCGTTGTGCCTGCTGCAATGCCTGTTCCGTGCGCTTGCGTTCGGTAATATCGCGCACAGCCACAACCAGGGCAGCATCTCGTTGATATTGTTGCTCACTGGCAATAAATTCAACGTCAATATGACTGCCATCACGTTTAACACCGATACCCTCGCGCACCACATCCAACGGCAGACTTTCAGTCGAATCGATTCCCGGATTCGGCCGATAAAACAAGTAGCGATGTAACGGCGTTCCGATAACCTCATGAAGGGTAAAATCAAACAGCGCTGCAAAGTTCGGATTGCTTTCGGCGATACTGTCATTCTGCACAATCGCCACGCCTTCATAAGTTGCCTCTAGCAATGTCCGATAGTGCGCTTCACTTTCTGCCAATTCCAACCGCCGGTCTTCTTCCAACAAATCTCGTTGGCGTGCCATGAATGTCAGCAGTGTTGCGATCACCAACAAAAACGTCACGGGGCCAATGAGTATTTCCACAACTGAAAGCGGTAGCCATATGGCCATCGAAACAAGCAAGATCAAGCAAAAAACTGTCAGAATAATCGTCGCGCGCACAGATGCCAACGTGCTTGCCAATAGAATGGGCACGATCATATACACCAATACATCGACATCAAATGGCACAATAGTTGTCGTCGCTGCGTTATAGGCAGTTGAAATAATCAAAATGATGAAGATGAAAGCAGTCAAACCAGCCGCAAAGCGATAGAAACGCGTGCGACTCAGAATGTAAAGTATGACCATCAATCCAAAGGCGGTCAGTGTACCGGATATCAGACTGGCGTTCACATCCTCACTGAAGACCAGAGCCGCAGCAGAGATGGCACCGATCAAAACCAAACCGACCAGAAGCGACGAAATAAACTGCGCCTGACGCCGTTCATCCAGTTGTTTGATCGATTCGGCCGGATCAGTTAATTGAAACCAAATCCTGTAGATGGTATTAAGTACACGTTTTCTCATGATCGCCAATCCGCGTAAGTTCTATAGTGAAAACCCCGGCCATTGTGGTCACCAATCAATTCAATTGAAGTCCTTATAAGCATCGCACTTTTTGAACCAGTTGTCACGCTCATTCACTCATACCGAAGATTATTCACAATACTTTTCTGCTGACGGATTCCAAAAGTGAATAGGCCATGCAACTATTGGGAGGATTTTCAAAGACAACTCCTCATTCCAACTGCGTTGCGTGTATCAATCATGTAAACAGTACCATATATGAGCCGTTCTTTTCGATGTTTTTGTCCACAGTTTCTTGACATAAGTAATCTTATAGACTAGCATCATTATTATAGGAAAGAATCACTTTCCGGTGGTTTTCATCTATTCGCTGAAAGAACTGTATTGATTGACATTGCATAGTAATGCAGGGGGTACAAAATGAAAAAAGATTTGATTAAGGTTGAAGATTTCAACGCAGAAATGAATGATTCGAACAATGGCGAGTCTATCATAGCTGAATTACGTCAACTGTTAAACCGTGATAAGTTCGACGTGGATTACAGCGTTGATGCCAAAAATCCAATGCCGCTTGGTGGCACCTGGGTAGGTTGGACATAACCGCCTCGTATTTTGATGAATTGGGGGCAAATGCTTGATCCAGTCACCGATTCGATAGATTGTATTTGATCTAAAACATAAAACTTTCTAAACAGTAGCGGGTGTGTAACAGAATGTTGCACGCCCTTTTGGTATTTCCGATGCTATCGGCCGAATTGCTCCGTGCCTATATTGCAGACATCCCCGAAATAACTGAGTGGCCCGACATTGCCGACCGGCTCAATACCGCGTTTGCCATGACCGATCACGATTGGCGGTTGCCGCTGCGGGCTTGTCTGGCTGTGGGAGGATCGGCCGAACAAGCTATCCCCGGTTGCATAGCCATCGCCGCTAGCCAAATGTCGATCATCGTCGTCGACGACATGCTCGACAACGAACCCGACGGCTACCATGCTCAGGCTGGTGCCGGAGTAGCATCAAATGCCGCATTGGCGCTGCTTGCTCTGGCATTACGCGTCATAGACAAAGCCGAGATTCCCGCTGAACGCAAGGCATCCATCATGCAGAGCATAGCGCAGATGAACTTGCGCACAGCTTACGGACAACATCTCGACGTACAAAACCTCACCGGCGAAGACAATTACTGGCGTGTTACCGCAACGAAAAGCACACCCTTCTACGGTTGCGCTTACGAAACAGGCGCATTATTGGGTGGGGCGGATGTGAAATTGGCGGCAACGCTTTATGAAATCGGCGTGATTCTGGGCGAGTTGATCCAAATCGAAGATGATCTAACCGATGCGCTCAAAACGCCAGCCAACAGCGACTGGAACGAGGAACGCAATAATCTGCTGATTATGTACGCTTCCACAGCAGACCACGCGGAGCGCGCCCAGTTCAGGCAGTTGCGCACCTGCATCAATGACCCGGCGTGTCTGGATGCTGCACAACAGATTTTGGTACGCTCCGGGGCTGTCAGTTACGCGCTATACAACATCATTGTGCGCAATCAGACTATTTTGACGCGTCTGCATGCGCTGCCTCTGGCTGAACCGCATCACCTGACCCAGTTGAATACTTATTACGCCGAACGCCTCTCTGATATGCTGGCCCGCAACGGTATCTCAATCTCGGCCGAAACGATTGCCGCTACTTCTGTTACCTGAAAGCAAGCCAATGCTTTCTGATCCAATTGCCAACATCACCGATTATCGGCCGAAACTATGCTAAAATAGCCGGTGGGCGCATTCATGCCCATGAGACGTGAACACGTCGAATCAATACTGGAGCACAACGAAAGTCCGTGACAGCAAAACATATCACATTCCTGCTTCTCGTGGCCCTGCTCATGGTGACGGCAGCAGCCTGTAGACAAGACACAAGTTACACCACCGCCTTCGACGAAGTAGGCGGTTGGGCCGTTGATTCCGACACGGATGTCGAAGGATCAGTGACCAACGGACGCTATGAGTTGTTGGTCAAGCAACCAAGCGGACAGTTCTATACAACAGCCGGCGAATCATTTGCCGATGGTATCTATCAGGTTGAGGCAACACAAGTTGAAGGCAATCTCGACGCCGGTTACGGCATGGTTTTCCGCCTCAACAGCAATGATGGCAGCGATTCATTTTATCTATTTGAAATTAGCAGCGACGGGTATGCGTGGATCGGACGCTGCGACAATGGTTGCAATACCGATGCCGACCAGGTTGCGCTGGTCAATGAATGGTGGTTTGAGACGCCGTTGATCAAACAGGGATTGGGCGAGACAAATGTGTTGCGGGTCAATGCGGAATCTGGCAACATGATTTTTTCCATCAACGGCACTCAGGTGGGACGTGTCACTGACGATGCGCTGCGCAGGGGCGACATCGGTCTGTTGGTGGAGACACTGGGCTTTCCCAATGTCAAAGTTGCATTTGATAATTTCAGTGTCCAGCCATTGGAATAGCGAATTGATTTCGGCCGATACCATACACCTATCAATAATTGAAATGTCGTGAAACGTGCGAAAATCGGCCGAAAAATGTGGTAAGATTAGAATGCTGTACGCGCCCTTTCGCGTCAACCGGCTGTCGAGTGAATAAAACCACTTCCTTGCCAACCATCAAACCGCCGCTCACACGACAGCCCGACATAGTTGCGCGTATTTGACACAACACATCCCATTTTCCAACGCACGTCACACATTGTCCATGAGGAGGACCGTAGCACAACCATGCTCGGAATAACCGAAGAACCGGTAGACGTCTCCGACCTTTTGCGCCCGGAAGTAATTCTGCGCGACTATCGAATTGCAGTTGAAAGTCGACAAGCAAGCCTGATCGGCCGACGTGAAGTACTCAGCGGGCGCGCCAAATTCGGCATATTTGGCGATGGTAAGGAAATTGCCAATCTAGCATTGGCACATGCTTTTCAGCCCGGTGATTTCCGCAGCGGCTACTATCGCGACCAGACATTCATGTTTGCGTTGGGGATAGCGACGATACAACAATTCTTCGCCCAACTGTACGCCCATGCTGATGCCGATGCCGACCCATTTTCAGCCGGCAGGCAGATGAACGCCCATTTTGCCACACGCAGCCTCAATCCGGATGGCTCCTGGAAAAACCTGACGCAGCAATACAACAGTTCGGCCGATGTGTCGTGTACCGGTAGCCAGATGCCGCGCCTCGTTGGGCTGGCCTTTGCATCACGCCTCTATCGCGAAGTTGATGCATTACAAGCATTGACACAGTTCTCCAACAATGGTAACGAAGTGGCGTTTGGCACAATCGGCAACGCCAGTTGTGCTGAAGGCATGTTCTGGGAAGCGATCAACGCCATCGGCGTGTTGCGTTCACCTGTCGTGATAGCGATTTGGGACGACGAGTACGGCATCTCGGTACACAACGAGCATCAACACACCAAAGCCAGTTTATCTGATATGTTGTCAGGTTTTCGACGTGAAGCAGACGACGAAACCGGCTATGACATTTATACGGTTCCGGGTTGGGATTATCCGTTGCTGGTGGAGACATTCCATCGTGCTGCCGCCATTGCTCGTGAAACGCACACGCCGTCGATTGTCCACGTAGTTGAATTGACGCAGCCACAGGGGCACAGCACCAGTGGTTCACATGAACGCTACAAATCGGCCGAACGCCTGGCTTGGGAAGAATCGGCCGATTGTGTTGCCCAAATGCGTGCCTTGATGATCGCAAAAGGCATCGCCACAGCAGAACAACTCGACGCGCTGGAAGAAGAGGCAACGGCTCACGTCTATACCGTCAAAGATGCTGCCTGGCAAGCATTTACCGAGCCGATCTTGGCTGAAATGCAGGCTGTCGGGCAATTGATCGACGCCATTGCCGCGCAATCGACTCACGCAGCCGATTTGAAAGCGATCAAACGCAAAATGTTGCGTACACGACTGCCGCAACGACGCCGTATCATGGAGACAATCTATGATGTGCTGCTGCTAACCCGTGGCGAATCCATTCCGGCGCTGCAACAACTGGTCGCCTGGCGCAACCAACATGAGCCACACTATCGGCAAACGTATGAACGTTTTTTATACAGCGAATCGGCCGAAAGCGCCCTCAATGTAACGGCCGTTCCACCCCGGTACGCCACCGATACTCCCAGCCTGAGTGCCTTTGAGATCCTCAACCACGGCTTTGACGCCATGCTGGCCCGCGACCCGCGTATCGTCGCTTTTGGCGAAGATTTGGGCAAGCTCGGCGGCGTCAACCAGGGATTCGCCGGTTTACAAGCTAAATACGGCGCACTGCGCGTCTCCGATGTCGGCATACGCGAGTCGACGATCATCGGGCAGGCCGTCGGGCTGGCGATGCGCGGTTTGCGGCCCATCGCCGAAATTCAGTACCTCGACTATATGCTCTATGCGCTGCAAATCCTGTCCGACGATTTGGCGACGGTCTTGTGGCGCAGCGCAGGCGGCCAAAAAGCGCCGGTCATCGTGCGCACACGTGGCCACCGACTGGAAGGAATCTGGCACGCCGGATCGCCGATGGCAGGCATTATCAACCTCGTGCGCGGTATGCATGTCCTCGTGCCGCGCGACATGACGCAAGCCGTTGGCTTCTACAACACACTGCTCGATTCAGACGAGCCGGGTATGGTCGTCGAAGTATTGAGCGGATATCGACTCAAAGAACGACTACCGGACAACATCGCTGAATTACGTGTTCCGGTAGGTGTACCGGAAATTCTGCGTGCCGGTCGCGATGTGACTGTGGTGACTTACGGGGCGTGCTGTGCTATTGCGCTGCAATCGGCCGAAATACTGGCACGCGTCGGCATCGATGTTGAATTGATCGACGTCCAATCCCTGCTGCCATTCGACCGCTATCACACCATCGTCGAATCGCTCAAGAAAACGAGCCGCATCGTCTTTATGGACGAAGATGTACCCGGCGGCACGACGGCATTCATGCTGCAGGAAGTGCTGGAAAAACAGGGCGGCTACCATTGGCTCGACGCCGAACCACGCACATTATCAGCGCGCGCGCATCGCCCCTCATACGGCACAGACGGCGGCTATTTTTCCAAACCGAGCGCTGAAGAGCTGTTCGACACAGTCTACGAACTGATGCATGACGCCGATCCACAAACCTATCCTATTTTTTATCGTTAGCAGGTAAGTCACAAGGGTTTTGAAAACTCTGACTCCACAAACGGAATATCGACCAATGGCAACAGAATTGATCTTACCCGAAATGGGCGAAGGCGTTACCGAAGGCACCGTCGCCCGCTGGCTAAAAGCAGAGGGCGAGCCGGTTAAACTATACGAACCAATTGTCGAGGTTGAAACCGACAAGGTGACAACCGAAATTACAGCGGAAGCCGCCGGCACCTTGCTGGAAATCCGTGTTCCCGCCGGTGAAACAGTTGCGGTCGATACAGTCCTGGCCGTTATCGGCACACCAGGCGAGTCAACAGGTGCGACCAATGGTGGTGTGCCAACAAACGCAGCCACCTCATCGCCAACAGTGTCCGCACCGGAAATCGTCACGCCGCCGGTAAAAACAGAGTTTGCCAGCCGCAAAACGCCGGTCGGCCGAGTCAGTCCTGTCGTGGCACGTATTTCGGCCGAACACGATATCGACCTCACACAGGTTTCGGGCACAGGCAAAAACGGTCGTATTACCAAACAAGACGTTCTCGCCTACGTGGAACAACGCCAGGAAACGGCGCCGGAAGCGGCGCAAGAAGCGGCGCAAGAAGCGGCGCCGCCACCTTCTGTACAACCTGCCGTCACGCCGATCACCGTACCCACGCAACAACTCAGCGAAAGCGAAGAATTGCTGCCGCACAGCACCATGCGTCGCGCTATCGCCAGACACATGGTAGAGAGCAAACACACCAGTCCGCACGTGACGACCGTGTTTGAGTTCGACTTTTCGGCCGTATGGGCGCATCGCAAAGCGCATAAAGATCAGTTTGCCCGAGATGGTGCGCGGCTGACATTTACGCCGTACCTGGTCATGGCGACGGCTGAAGCGTTGAAGGTACATCCACGGGTCAACAGCAGTTGGCGTGACGACGGTCTGGTATTAAAACGCCAGATCAACATTGGCATGGCTACGGCTATTGAAGACGGCCTGATTGTGCCGGTGATCAGAGGGGCTGATGGACTCAATCTGCTCGGTCTGGCACGGGTCGTTGCCGATTTGGCAGAGCGTGCGCGCACAAAGCGGCTCAAACCGGATGAAGTGCAGGGGGGCACGTTTTCGATCACCAATCACGGTGTGTCGGGCAGTTTGTTTGCATCGCCGATCATCAATCAGCCGCAATGCGGTATTTTAGGCGTCGGCAAGATCGAGAAACGCGTCTGTGTGGTGGATGATATGATCGCCATTCGGCCGAAAGCTTATATCAGCTTCACGTTTGATCACCGCATATTGGACGGTGCTTCGGCCGATAATTTTGTCAGCACGTTGCAATCAATTATTGAGAACTGGACGTAGTATTCTGAGTCGGAGATGACTCAAAGCAACACGAAAACGATTTCTCCGCCAATCAGGTTTTCAATCGCCAGGGTTTAGCGCACTGAGAAACCGAGTTTTTGGAAAACTCGGTTTCTGAACGACTAATCCCGTAACATCATCTGTGCTGCGTGCAGCGTATTCCGCATCAACATCGCAATCGTCATCGGGCCGACGCCGCCCGGAACCGGCGTAATCCAACCTGCGACCTCAGCCGCCGAATCGTATTCGACATCGCCAACCAGACGATAGCCTCGTTTGCGTGTCGGATCATCCTTGCGGTTAATGCCCACATCGATCACGACGGCACCCGGTTTGAGCATCTCACCCGTCACCATTTCGGCGCGCCCGACAGCGGCGACGACGATGTCTGCCTTTTTCAGGTGCGAAGCCAAATCTTTAGTACGACTGTGGGCGATGGTCACGGTGGCGTTGGCGCGTTGCAATAGCATCGCCACGGGAATACCGACAATATTGGAGCGACCCAATACAACGGCATCTGCGCCGCTGACCTGGGCACCGATTTCTTCCAGCAGCACCATGACACCAGACGGTGTACAAGCGACGAAATTGGGATCGCGCCCCTTCATCGAAAGCAAGCCCATGTTGGTCACGCCAAAACCATCGACGTCTTTTTCAGGCGCAATCAGATCGATGATGCGATTGGTGTTGATGTGATCCGGCAGCGGCAACTGCACAAGGATACCATTAACAGCAGGATCATCGTTCAATGAACGTACCAATGTTTCCAGTTCAGCTTGTGTAATATCGGCCGAAGGTTCGTGTGCAATGGAACGAATCCCCGTTTCTTCACATGCCTTGCGCTTCATGCGCACATAGGTTGCTGAAGCCGTATCTTCCCCAACCAAAACAGTTGCCAATCCCGGTGTAATGCCGTGTTCTAATTGCATAGCGGCCACGTCCGTTGCAACCTGGTCTCGAATCTTTTGGGCAATAGCTTTGCCGTCAATAATGTTTGCACTCATGATACTCTCTCTTGTGGTGATGTCGGCGTAAGATAAAAAGCCCCCGAAATCGCATGATCCCGGAGGCTATAATGACATGGTATGGAATGACAGTTTAATTCGGCAGCAATTCCGTTTTCATGAATTTGTCCAGCCAAATCCCGACAGCGCTGGCGATTGACAAGACTGTGAGAACGACGTAGACCGTACCATAATCAGACAAAACGGTGTCCAGAATGAAGATGACTATCAAATAAGTTGCGACAAATCCAACAACCAGCGAGATGATAGCCAGGATAATGCGTTTAATGGTCAATGACATGGTTTTAGCCTCCGAAAACGGTCAATTTTCTGCCTGAATTATACCTATCTTCGGCCGATTTGCGAAAAGTTCGTGATCGTTTTCACAATCGGCGATCTATCACTCCGGCTGATAACTCAGCGACTCAGATTTCCGTTGCCGCTGTCGATGTTTAGCGTCAAACCCTCTCTCGCCAATATAGTGTTAGGAAAATAATTGCGAGCTTCCTGAAGAATCCCTTCGAGTGAAGCGTCCGAAGCATCCGGTGCGTGGTGGAAAAGTGCCAGGCGTTTGACATTGGCTTCAATTGCCACTTGAACGGCATCGAGCCAACTGCTGTGGCCGTAATCGGGCATGGCTGATTTATGCTCCGGTGTATGTTGTGCATCGTGGATGAGTAAGTCAGCGTTGCGTGCCAGTTCCAGCACGGCAGGATTGAGTTGCCCTTCCCGGTGGGTCGTATCGGTGCAATAGGTGACGACTGTACCGCTGTTGCTAATGCGGAAGCCGAGACAACCGCCGGGATGATCCAATTCGGCCGATTGCAGCACCGTCGCATCCCCAATAACCATCATTTCCCCGTCATGCATCTCCTTGACAAGCAAATCAGCCTTCAAATCTTCATACGGAAACGGCAAATACGGTTCCACAACCTGACCCGCCAGCACATTCTCCAACTGCTGACCAATGCGTTTTTGCCCGACAATGACAAAGCGGTTACCGCGTGTGAATGCGGGCGTGAAAAACGGAAACCCTTGAATATGATCCCAGTGGGTGTGGCTGATCAACAGGGTGCCCGTGATGCGTTGCGGATATTCCCGGAGCAATACCTGCCCCAACTTGCGAATGCCGGTGCCGGCATCCAGAATGATCAATTGCCGATCATTAGTCAGCAAGTCGACACAAGCCGTATTGCCGCCGATACCGGCGGTTTCATAACCGGGGCTGGGGATAGTTCCCCGCACCCCCCAAAAACGTATGCGCATGATCCTACCAAACCTCTTCCGTCATTTTGATTGACGACAGCCTCAGTATAGCACGGCTAGCTTACCGAAAGCCTTACCGCATTGTGCGATCTTGGAGAATCTGTTGCGCTCCTAACTTACCGGGTGCGCCCATTATCGCGCCACCGGGGTGCGTGCCAGAACCGCATTGATAATAGTTGCGGATCGGTGTGCGGTATTGATTCCAGCGTGGTGTCGGCCGAAACAGGAACAATTGCGACAGCGCCAATTCACCGGCGAAAATATTGCCTTCACTGAGACCCGTCGTGCGCTCAATGAACGGCGGCGTGACCACCTGATGATAAATAATGTGTTCACGAATGTCGGGCGCATACTCAGCCAGCGTGTCGATAACCGTTTCACCAAAGGCCGCTTCCTGCTCCTCCCAGCTCCCATCTGCGAGGTGATACGGCGCGTACTGCACGAAGCAGGTCATGATATGTTTGCCCGGCGGCGTCATATCAGGATCGACCAGCGAGGGAATGCCGCAATCGATGTACGGGCGACGCGAAAAGCGGCCATATTTAGCATCATCGTAGGCGCGTTCCAGATAATCGACATCGGGGCTGATCGAAATAGCGCCGCTGAGGTGATCGCTGCCTTTGGGCAAGGCGGTAAACGTCGGCAAACCGTCGAGTGCCATATTGACTTTGCCCGACGATCCCTGGAAACGGTATTGTTCGATGTCTGTGACCAGTTCAGGTGGCAGATGATAGGTATCGACCAGTTGCAGAAAGGTGCGACGCGGGTCAAGCGCTGAGACAACGGTCGTCGCGTAAAATTCATCGCCATTTTCCAGCGCGACGCCGACCGCTTTGCCACCGCGTAGAATGACTTTACTTACAGGCGCTTTCGTGCGGATATCGGCACCAAATGACCGCGCAGCCGCTGCAATTGCCTGGCTGATCGCCCCGGTGCCGCCTTTGGCAAAACCCCATTCGCGGTAGACGCCGTCGATTTCACCAAAGTAGTGGTGCAGCAATACATACGCACTGCCCGGCGTTCGCGGCCCGACAAGCGTGCCGATGATGCCGGAGGCGGCCATCGTGCCTTTGAGTACATCGCTTTCGAACCATTCGTCGAGCAAATCGGCCGAACTCATCGTCATCAGCTTGTGCAGGAAATAAAGCATCTCCTTGTCCAGGCTGCCGAGATAGGCACTGAGCCAATCCCATCGCGCCTGATTTTGCGGTGACGGATCGTCCAGACTGGGTGGAATGGCATCCAGCAACGGCTTGACGATATGGCTAACCTGACTGAGACGGTGGCCGAACTCAAAATACGCAGCCGCATCCCGTTTGGAGTGGCGTGTGATGCCGCGATACGTCGCGTCGTGATCCGGGCCGCGCAGCAGATAGTCGCCATTGGGCATGGGCGTAAACGTCGTTGCAAATGGCAATATTACCAATCCGTGCTGCGCCAACTGCAAATCGTGAATGATGTCGGGACGCAGCAAACTGGTCAGGTAGGAAAACATCGAAAATTTGATGCCGGGCAGCACTTCCTCGGAGTAAGTAGCACCGCCAACCGTGTGGCGTTTTTCCAACACCAGCGTTTTCAAACCCGCTTTGGCGAGGTATGCGGCATTGATCAGGCCATTGTGGCCGCCGCCGATGACGATTACATCATATCTCCATTGACTCATGGTGTTTCCTCGATGACGGGCGGCAGTTCGGGCAAGATAAGATGGTAGATGGGCATTGGGCCGCCGTATGCGCCACTGTACATTTCATCGTTGTGATCGACGCCGAACGTCGCTGTTTTGAAACCAGACTTAGCACCCAGCAGGTGGGCGAACCAGACGCCGTCGGCGTCGTGGTTCAATGTCGTGAATGCACCCGAACACAGATCGCCGAAAATATAGCTTCCCTGCCACTGTGGTGCTGCTATGCCCTGATATACTTGCCCGCCGATGACGGCACAGCCAACTTCGTGCGAGTATTCGTAGATCGGCATGACAGAGGGTGCCGGTGGCTTACATTCGCTTTCGCCGTAGCCGGTTTCATAGCTTCCCTCAAAGCACGGATGGCCATAATCTTCACCACCGGGACTTTCGGCCGATTGGAAATTGATTTCCTCTCGAGTTGCACCGCCTACGTCAGCGATAAACAAGTCTCCGGTGACCGTGTCGAAACCGATCCGCCATGGATTGCGCAGCCCGTACGCCCAAATCTCATCGCGTGCCTGCGGATTGGCAACAAACGGATTGTCCGGCGGAATGGCGTATGGTTCTGCACTGTCAACATCGAGCCGCAAGATGGCGCCTTTTAGTGAGTTCAGGTTTTTGCCGTTGCCGGGATCTTCATCATTGCCGACGCTGATGTACAAATACCCGTCATTGGGGCCAAAAGCGAGGTCGCCGCCGTTATGCCGGTGGTGGTCTTTGGCGACGTTCAAAATGACGAATTCGCTTTCCCTGTCTACGACATCGGGATCGGCCGAAATTGAGAAACGTGCCACAACGAGATCGTCCATCGACTGATGTAGGCCGTTTTCCGTATACGTGACGTAAAAATAACCGTTGTCTGTGTATTCGGGATGGAATATAAGACTGAGCAGCCCCTGTTCCCAATCGCGCACATCTTCAGGGACGAGTCGATCGGCAATATCGAGGAATGGTGTCGGCGCAGTATTCGGCTTGATGAGCCAGACAATGCCGCCACGCGTCGCCACAAACAGGCGCTCATCGCCGGCATTGGCAATGTCGGTCACGTCATGGAACAATGTATCCTCATCTGGAAACGCCTCCAACTCAAATACAAGCGGTTTGAGCACGAGCGGCAAATACATGGTTTCGTTCTCATCTGCACGTGCAGATGAGATTTGTATCAGCAAAACACCTGACGCAATGAGTAGCAGCAATAAGGCTATTAACGACATCGAGTGCGACAATTCTGAAATTTGATTGGACAATACTTCCCCCCATGATAATGAGAGCCTAACCACATGACCCGTCGTCAGGCACGTTTGCGCGGTGGATCGAAGAACGGCAAGTTGACGACGGTGGCAAGCGCCGTATGGCGGCGGTGCTCGACTGTAATTTCAATCGCCAACTGTGTGCCGGGTTGTGCCGAACCGGCGTAGACGGATGCCAGCGCGATGTGTTTTTTAAGCAACGGCGAGTAAGTATGGCTGGTGGCGTACCCGACGTAAGCGCCATGGTGGTAGATCGGCACACTGCTGCGCTGGGCAATCGTATTGTAAACAGGCGGCAAACCGATAGTATCAAACGGTATCTGGTAGGAACGCCAGTCGAATTCGAGGCCGACAAACGCCCATTGTGGGCCGTATTCCAGTTCACGCTCGATGGCATTTCGGCCGATAAGGCGCCGTCCACCATCCTTTTTCAGGCCACGCAACATCCAGCCAAAACCGAGTTCAGACGGCGTCGATTTCTGGTCGGGAATCAGGGCAAACCGGGCCGAGGTGTAATCGACGTCGAGCAGCAACAAGCCGGCTTCGATACGCGCCACGTCGAGAGCCAGCATCCCGGCAGGGCGCAGACCGTAGTCCGTGCCAACCGCGATCAGGTGATCCCAGACCGGCAGTGATTCGGCCGAATCCATCCAGATTTCATACCCCAGATCGCCCGTGTAACCCGTGCGTGAAATCATAACGGGAACCCCTGCAATCTCACCGGGACGATGCCAGAAGTATTTGAGCGACGCCAGATCGCCGTCGCCGGACGCCGCCTGCACTATCGCGCGTGCGTTCGGCCCCTGAACAGCGAGACTACCAAAATCGGCCGAAATGTCCTCAATTGCCACGTCGAGACCATAAGCAACCTCGGTAAACCAATCGAGATTGGGTTCAGCCGCAGTGAGCCGGTACTTATCAGACGCCATGCGGAACAACACACCGTCTTCAAGCACATGGCCGTCTTCGTTACACCACGCCGTGTAATGCACCTGTCCCACCTGGCATTGGCGCGCGTCGCGCACGAGCAGATAGCTCAAAAATCGCTCAGCATCTTTACCTTCAATCGCGTATTTGTAGAGTGGCGACACGTCGATCAAGCCAGCGCCGCTGCGGATGGCGTAGTATTCGCGCTCGTGGGTCATCTCGTATTGGCTGGCGACGGTATGCCCGGCCCAGCGTCGCCACGACCAGGCAACATTAAGCAGTTCAACACGCGGGTGGAATGGCGTTTTTTTCAGCATAGGCGCTTTCCGTTGTGTTTGTTTGGTTCCCTGTTTCCGGGCAACCGATCGGTCGCCCCTTCCCCATGCTTCACCCTGTGTCAACGAGGACGGCTCCGGCTGCTTTTCGGCCGATAATGTACTCATTTCCCGCGACCATAATCGTCAGCGGGCCGTCAAATGGCTCAACGCTGGTGACCATCACCTCGACGCCCGGCTGCAAGCCTCGTTGCGCCAGATAGCGCAGCAAATCCCCCTTGTGATCATCCCGCACGCGGATGACACGCACCGTCTGACCCGCTTCGACCAAGGTCAGCGACCGGGCGGCAATGATCTCAATTGTGCCTTCTTTCGACGGAATCGGGTCGCCGTGCGGGTCAAACTGGGGGTTGCCGAGTACGGCCGCGATGCGCTCTTCCAGCTTTTCGCTGATGACGTGTTCGAGCAGATCGGCTTCGTCGTGTACTTCATCCCAGGTAAAGCCGAGCGCCTCGATCAGATACAGTTCGATCAGGCGATGGTGGCGAATCACTTCGAGTGCGATTTGTTCACCTTCAGGCGTCAGCGTCACACCGCGATGTTTTTCGTAGTCGGCCAGACCGAGATTGGAGAGGCGCTTGATCATGCCCGTGGCAGACGCCGGTTTGACATCGCGCGCCTCAGCCAACCGCGATGTGCTCACCGGACTTTCCGTCCGCGCCAGTTTGTAGATCGTCTTGAGATAATCTTCGACAGCTTGATGGTTCAAGCCGTGGCGCTGCGGGGAGGAACCGTCGGGTAGTGATCTGATTTGCGGCATGTCTATCTCAGTTCCTGATCGACCGGTTCTTCTGCACCCGGTTCAAGATGGATGATCACTTCGCCGACATTGGGGACTGCTTCGCGAATCGCTTTCTCAAAGGTGGTGCTGCGCTCGTGTGCGTCGGCGACGTAGAGGTTGCCATCGACAAACGCTTCCAGATTGATGAACAATTGTCCCTCGACTTGTCGGACGACAATATCGTGCGGCTCGTAAATGCCTGGTATCGGCCGAATCGCTTCCATGATCCCCCGTTCTATTCGTTTTTGCAAATGGGAACTGACTCCGGCACTGGGCAACACGTCAACCGTGGCCAGCTCGATATGGGTGTGAACGGCCGAAATGCGCGGACGGCGCTCCATAATGCGCTGTTCCAGGTCGTCGACCAGCGCGTGCGCTTCGCTCAACGTCAAGTCGGGTGCGACGCCGACATGCAAATGCAGCGACCGGTCGTCATCAACCGACTGCACCCAGAATTCGTGAATTGTGACCCCGACTTCTGCTGCACACAGTTTGACCGCTTCGTAGGTGTCCGTCGCGCTTTCGGGGCCGCGCTCCGCTTCGATGTGAACGGTGACATCATCGACGTGCGGCAGCGCGAGCAGGCGGCGGCGCACTTCGTCGCCAATCGCGTTAGCGGCAGGCATCGCTAGGTTGGGCGCGACGCGTACGTGCAGGTCAATGGCGATGTGGTCAGCAGTGCCGCGGCTGCGGATGCGGTGATAGCTCTCGACGCCGTGAACGTCGCCGACAATTCGGCCGATGGCCACACTGTCCAGCGGTGCTTCATCGACTAATGCGGGAATGTTTTCGCGGATTGTGTCGACGCCGATTTTGGCGATCAAGCCGGCGATAGCAAGGGCGACAATCGAATCGGCCCACCACAAACCGGCAGCAACGGCCAGCAGACCCACCAACACCCCGGCGCTAACAAACAAGCTCGTGAACGCGTGCCGCCCGTCGGCGACGAGGATCTCGCTCTGCAGTGCGCGTCCGCGCCGAATTTCCCATACACCGACGATGCCCTGCATGCCACCTGACACGACCACGGCAACGATCACCCAGCCGTTGACGACGACGTCGGCCGGATTGAGCAGGCGTTGTATCGCGCCTGTCGCCACTTCCCACGCGGCAATGAAAAGGAACGCGGCGATCAACAGCGCGGCAACGGTTTCAAATTTGCGATGGCCGTAGGGATGGTCGTCGTCGGGAGGTAACGCACCGATGCGCACGGCGTAGAGGCCGACGATGTTGGCGGCAGCGTCAAAGAGTGTGTCGAGGCCGTCGGCGATCAGGCTCAGCGCGCCCGTAGCAAAGCCGACGCCGAGTTTGATCACCATCGCCAGCAAATTGACGAACAGGCTGACGATGAGAGCACGTCGGATGGCATTGTGGTCGCGGTTCATGCCATCAGGGTAGCATATTTCGGCCGAAACTGACAGCCTCAAACAAGCGTTCTTAGCGGTTGATGGGGAGTGGGATTCGGCCGAAGCGAACTCGCTACCAATCCAATCTTGCCGCCTAACGGCCCGCGTTACCGGTGGCTGACGGGACGAGACTCGCTCACGAAACGGACAAGACCTAAAGCCACGAAAAACGCCAATTTCGCGGTGAGAATCCAGCCGTCCGCGTGCACATCGTGTTGGTCGCGTTTTATGATGAAAGGCGCTCGATGCAAGCACATGTTGCCGGCACTGGAGCAGCGACTCGACTCAGGAATTCTACTGTTTGAAGTTCTCTAATACGCCATCCTTTATCAACTGTAAAACGTGCTTGTATTTCACCTACAGTAATCTTACGAGGCACATTTGGCACTGGAAATTCGATTGCAAACTCGTGCAAATAAAAGCGACCATTGGGGAGTAGTATTGATGCAATCTCATCAACTAGTTGCTCACATTGGTCAGGATCAAACAGATGATAAAAACCGGAATCCACAACCGCCCCAAACATTAGTTGGAGCCGGGAAGGTTTCAGAGCGTCTGCTACTTGGAAACTCAGCAATTGTGCTGTTTCATGGGGAAGAGAGCCAAGCTTGTTTCGAGCGTTCATAATTGCGGATTCAACAAAGTCAATTCCGACAACTTGATAACCGAGTTGAGCCAAGTAAATTGCGAGATCACCAGAGCCGCAACCAAGATCCAAAACTGGATTTGCAGGTGGATAGTTTTCAATAAGCGCAGCCATTGCGGGTTGAGGTGCGCCAATATCCCAAGGTACAGTATCTTGATATACAGAGTTAAAAAAAGCGAGTGGATCAGAACCAAATCTACTCATAAAAAAATCTCTAGGTCGTATTCTTGCGAAGCGGCTAACGCCAGCTTCAAACAAGCGCTCTTAGTGGTTGGTGGGGAGCGGAATTCGGCCGAAGTGAACTCGCTATCAATCCGATCTTGCCGCCTAACGCTCGCTTCAGCCGCTCCTCCTATCGGATGTAGACTCGCTAGACAAACAAATGACACGTTGGTGGGTAAGGTGTGTACTGTGCACCATAAACCCAAAGCCAGCAGAAGACTTGTGATCACCCAATTAACCGATCATAGTCATCATGATTGCCAATCCATACCCAGATGAAGTTACCTTCATCTTCCACTGCCAAAGCACGGTAGCTTAACCCGGCCCGAGCCGACCAAAATCGTCCGACTTTCTTGAAATGTAGCGATGGGTGTCTTGGGTTTTCTTGCATCAAGGCAAAGTTTTTGCGAGCCAACCTTTGGGCATCATCAGGCAACTGGTAAAAACGATCCCAAAATTGAGCGGTGGTACGGTGCATTTACAGATTTTCGAGAGAGTTTTGCTCTTTTGCTTGTTTGGCTTCCTCAAGTAGAATATCGAGTCTCCCACTAGCAACATCTGCTTCCAGTTGCTGATCCCACTGATCCCAATCTTTTTCAATAAACCACCGACGCAATTGTGCAAACTCCTCTGCTGGAAGTTGCTCTATTTCTATTTGAAGCTCTTTGACACGCATGATCGTCTCCTAATGATAGAAGTCGTTGATTAACAAATAACTGATAGATTTCATTATAACAGAAAGTGATTTGATTTTGGTTGTCGGCGACATCAACCCCCGGCCCTGACCTTGTTAAGTGGACGGCGCTGCTATGCACAGAACGTTTTGTTGCACTAGCCGGCCTAAAGTACACGTCACCTACCCCCTGTGGGGTCAGTGTGTACTTCATGGTTTGCCGCGTAGCGGCGGTGTGCATCGGCCGAATCTTCACGCTGGCGCAAGTATTAAGTCTCTTGTGCAGAGTAGCAAAGAAATACTAGTCTCTTGTGCAGAGTAGCAAAGAAATACTACTGCAATAGTGGTTTCCGGTGCGGGCGTTGCTTTGTTCCCTTTGCAAAAAACACCTCTCACCACAGTTTGTGCGTAGGATCAAAAAAAAGGGGGCGCTTCGGCCGAAACGCACCCGTCAGGGAGGAACAGAGATTGACGTTTAGATTTTGTGAATCAACGAGGTCAATGTACTTGGCTCGATTTCGGCCGAAAAACCACCCTCAATGCCCTTGACAATCACCGAAACCGCATCGTGACTGTGCAGCGATTCCTGGTGGGAAGCAATCACTTTGAAGTCGCGAATACGCGGATCGTCATCCAGTTGCTCGTAAACCAACCGCACCGCGTCTTCGACAAATTTGAGATAAGCCGCATTCATCTCCGCGAATGCCTGCTCATCTTCACGCTTCACCATCACCTGCGTTTCTGTCTTCAACGCATCGAGACAAAGATCACGCAAATCCTCAATCCAGAGGAAATCGTTGAGTTCCACACTGACACGGGCCACCGAGCGTTGGCTGTGCGGAACGGCAGGCACGCCGCGCGTATTGATCGCATGTTGCGACAATTCATAGCTGCACGGACAGGTAGACGAATAGACAAAATCAAAGTGGATGAATTTCTGCACGTTGCCGGCGCGATCCATGCGGGCCTCAAAAGCCACTTCGTAATATTGGTAACCGAGCAAGCCGGAACGCAGCGACTGATTCATGATCGGATAGCTGAAGCGCAGCATCAGGCGTGCGTCGAGGCTTTCCAGATTGTCGCGGTAATCCTGCAACACATCTTCGAGCATGTCGAGCGAAAACGTCTCGTTCTGATGCTCGTAAAAGGTGCGCATGATGCGCGACATATTGATGCCTTTCTTGTGTGCTTCCAGCGAAACTGTGCCGCTAACTGATGTTTCGAGCATCCGTGAGCCGCCGTCTTTAGTCAAATAATTGATCGGCAGGCGGAAATTGTGGATGCCGACTTGTTGGATGGCGACGCGGCTGCCTTTAATCAGCGATTCGGGACCATTTTGCAGGTCAGGGAGTGACGCTTTGTATTCCGGCGTGACGACGAAATTGGTGTCGTACGGCACGTGACCAGGTGTTTTTGTCGCAACTGCGCCGTTACTGTGTCCATTGGTGTATTTTCCGTTGGCATATCCGCTAAGAGCTACGCCGTTACCATTTGTATAAATTCCGTTTTCCTTCATGAGGTTCTCCGCTTCGGCCGATTGTGCCGACAGGGTATCGATATTATGAGTTGACATATATTGTGCAATACTGTGACAAATTCTGTTCAATCATAGCATTACTGTATTAGAGATGCGTAATATTAGCGAAAATTCGTACAAAACCCGTGCAAATCAGCACAGCAGCCGATTGCGGCGCTACAACTTTAGACAATCGCATCGGCCGATTTCTTACGCAAACATACATGCTTTTTATGCAATGGGAAAAAGAGAAGGTGGAATCGACTACTTGTCGGCACTGGAGACAAAATGACGGGCGCGGAGCGCTGTCGTGTCACCAGTAGTAGTCAGATTGTGTACCTGGGCAGTTCCGGTCGTTGTCAATAAAAAAGTAGCCGCCGGAAATTTGTGATTGGTCTCGATCAGGCGTCGTGCCCGTAAATCGAGAACGGCATCCATCGAGACGGAGTGCGTAGTGCCGTCGAGCGCGTGCAGCGTATACGTCTTGTCACCTTCAATAGTGCGGTGGGATTTCAGGGTCTGGCCACCCGCCAACGCAGCTAGAATGGCGTGCTGTTCGGCCGATAATTCAGGCCGCGCAAAGAGACGACGTAGCATGTGTTTCATCAGACTCAATCGCGTCAGTCGTTTTCAGCCGAGGTTGTCGACGAATTCGTGCAAGCGGCGCTGTGAAATCTTGATGTAGTCGTCGCGGATAATTTCGTCCATCTCTTCGGCCGAAAGCCGATAACCCAAAATCACCAGCGCATCTTCCGGCGATTTGCCGTACGTCAGCTTCTGCTTGCCGTTCTTGAGACGAAACAAATACATGTAATGGGGATTGCTAAAACTGCTCATACTGCTAGTAAATGGTGAACGGACAAATCTCAAGCCTTAGTCAGCGCTTCGGCAAATGCGACTTTGCGCTGCCGCTGCAACTCACTCAGCCCTTTGTTGACCTCGTGCTCATACTTTCCGGCCAGCAAGTCGCGATAAAATTGGTAATCGACCCCCTTCACCTTTTCATCATCAGGGAAGCGGTGGTAATTGTCCTTGGTCATCAAGCTCTTGCCTTCGGCGATCAGTTGATAGCCGAGCGCCGAGCCGGGATACGGCGCGTAAAACGCAATCGACGGGAACACGCGCTTCATGTATTTGACCATGCGCATCGACTTGAAGGCATCTTCCGGCGTTTCGCCCGGAATGCCGAGCATGATGTTCGACCAGAACGTCGGCGCGACCTTGCCCTCCGCTTCCATTTCATCGCCGATTTTATTCAGCAAATCAATGGCGAAGTAGTTATCCTCTTCCGTACATTCTTTGTTCAAGAGTTGCAGGACACGGTCACTGCCGGATTCAAATCCAATCGAAATCGTGCGCCAGTTGGTTTCTTTGAGCAGTGCTTCAAACAAATCGGGCCATTGCCGCACCGTGTCGGCACGCCCTGCCGCCCAATACGGCCACACTTTGCGCGCTTTACGTGGATATTTCTCGATCCACTCTTCCAGCCAGCTCGGATTCTGGAAAAACATCGAATCGTGGATGACGACTGAACCGACGCCGTATTTGCGGTCGAGGTAATTCAGTTCGTCGATCACCATTTCGACCGGACGGCGACCCATGTTGGGAATGTATGAGTTCTCGTTACAGAAAACACATTGCCAGGGGCAAACACGGCTGGTGATGATCGTGGCGACCGGCGGCGGTCCCCACCCGCATTCGGGTTCGAGCGGCCAATGGAAGTTCTTTTTCAGCTTGCGGCTGGCCGGTTTGGGCCACAATTCGCGATCCATGACCGGCCATTCGGCCATGGATTTGGCGCCTGTACCGAGAATGACACGCGGAAAGGCATCGGGATCGCGCACCAGATCGACGATGACGTTTTCGCCCGGTCCCTGACAAATTTTGTCAAACGCTTCGATTTCGAGCATTTCATCGAGCGATACGGTGGCGTGCATGCCGCCGGTGAGGACGATGCCGTTGGGGTTCTCTTCCTTGAAGATGCGCGCAGCACGCAGCCCTACCGGATAGGTGTAACTGCGCACGTTCATCAGCACCATGTCATAGCCACGCACCGCTTTGCGCACTTCGTCCCAGGTACGACAGGCGCGGGTGGAGGCGATGTCGGTCATCAAGCCGTTGTTGTGCAGAATAGTGCGCAGTAAACCGAGGCCGTGATCCTGCCATTGTTCGTGCGGCCCGGCGGGGTTGACCAGGTCACCCAGATCGCCCAGGTCGAGGAACAGGCGTTTCGGCCGATTGTCGTCTGCTTTAATCCAGAATCGTTTCATAATCCAAGAAGAAGTTTGTTAGTTTGATAGGGACATATCGCCCATCCAACCATCCAACTAACAAACCTGTACCCTAAAGCGGTTTTCGCCCTGCGAAACCACTGTGCAAATCGTGATAATACTGAATGGACGGCTCGTTGTAGCGCCAACAAAGATACACTTCGCGATCATTGATCCGCGCCGGGAAGTCGAGCAAGCCGCCGTTAATGTCTTTGATCTCGCAGCCAAATGCTTGCAACTGGTCGATCAACCGTTCAATGGCGACAAATTCACTGACAATGGCGGACGCTTCGGAGCCACCTGTGTTGCTCCAGCGGTCACCGATGACCGGTTTAAGTTGGTCCCGTGCCACGGCGACGCGTGCCCGTCGTTCGAGTAAGTCAGCCATAATCGGCCGAATCTCCGGCAATAACGCGTTGGCTTCTTCAACCGTAAAATACTGCATTGGCCCCATACACAAAAAGCGAGCCGCCCGCATGGAGCGCCTCGCAGCGATTACATATCAACTAGGTTGAACCGTTTTTAGCAACCACACCCACTACCGCAAGATGCGTCTGACTGTGCGCCTGCGCTGCCTTGCGTCTTGAACGAATGACCACAGCCGCAGCTCGAAACCGCGTTGGGGTTGTCGATCTTGAAACCGCCACCCATTAAACTATCTTCGTAGTCGATAGTCGCACCATTGACATACATCATGCTGGTCGGGTCGACAAACACTTTAATGCCATGTGCTTCGATGACGTAATCATAAGGGCGTGCTTCAGACTCAAGGGCCATGCCGTATTGCATGCCGGAACAGCCACCGCCAGACACAAAAACACGTAGCCCGTAATCAGGTACGTTCTTGGCGACAAGCAGGTCCGCAACAACTTTGGCCGCTTCTTCGGTAACTAAAACAGTTGTGGTTTCTTCAACAATGCTCATTGGTATGTCCTTCTATCGGTTCACACTTCAAATGTGTCAACATTCTAGCAACAAAGCGAACCGATGTCAATTTTTATCAATTTATTCTTCTTTATTCAAACCATGCACCACAAATAACGATACCAAATATATGGATTCATGGGCGTTAACCCTGGCGCTTCTAATGAATATCTATTGACAAGTACTTGTTCAACTTGTATAGTATGTATCAATGGAACCGCTTCCATTTAGAAGAAACAACACTTTGTACCCAGGGAATGCAGTATAACGTGGCGAAAGCAACTATCCGAGACGTAGCCAAGCAAGCGGGTGTCGGCGTTGGCACTGTCTCACGGGTGATCAATGCCAGCTCAGCCGTAAGTCCAGAGACGCGCCAACGTGTTTTGGTTGCCATTGAAGAACTTGACTATCGGCCGAATCCCTCAGCACAACGCCTCTCACGTGGACGCACACACACCATTGGTGTTATCGCCCCCTTTTTCATTGCTGATTCCTACATTCATCGTCTACGCGGCATACAATCGCTCCTTGAGAATACTGAATACGATTTGGTGTTATTCAACGTCGAAAACCAGACACAACGGCGGCGTATCTTTCAGAATTTACCCGGCTCCGAGCGTATCGACGGTCTGATCCTCATTTCACTGACACCAACTGAACCAGAGGCACACAAGTTATTGAACATAGGCGTACCTGTGGTGCTGATCGATGCCTTTCACCCGCACTTCAACTATGTTACCGTTGATGATGTTGCCGGCGGTGAATTGGCAGCACAACACCTGCTCTACCTGGGCCACACAAAAATCGCTTTTGTCAGTGACTTCATTGATGATCCTGACGCATTCAATTCGTCCAATCGTGACCGACTGGCAGGCTATCAAATCGCACTGACAGATGCCGGAATGGCGATTGATGTACCCTACTTGGCTCACGGCCAACTCGGTGCGCAATCTGCCAAAGCATTGACACGCCAATTGCTCTCACTGCAAGATCCCCCAACAGCCATTTTTGCTGCCAACGATCTTAAAGCCATTGCCGTTATCTCAGCGGCCGAAGAGATGGGATTCCATGTTCCCGATGAACTTTCCGTTATCGGGTACGATGATATTGAAATCGCCGACTATTTGAACTTGACCACCATTCGACAACCACTATTTGACACCGGCCTGGAGGGTGTAAAACTCTTGTTGAATCTGATTGATGACGTTGAAAAGACCACCTACCAGACTTTGCTCCCAATTGAATTGGTCATTCGACAGACAACAGCACCGGTACGCGCACACAATAGCAGCGTCACTGAACTCGATTATCTGAGATCACATTGACAAACCAGGAGGTAATGTATCTGACACAAGATTCAAACTGATTTTCAGACCCTTTGCACAATTATCAACCTAAATAGATGGAGAAGATTTACCGATGAAAAAGAACAGATTAGCTATATGGCTCACCTTCATGCTTATCTTTGTGTTTGCATTGGCAGCATGCGGGAGCAGCGATGAAGAGCCGACCACAGACGATACGACTTCGGCCGAAACGTCAGAAACGGCCGATACCACTGACGAAACTATGGACGAGGAAGCCACGACTGATGAATCCATGGACGATGCAGCCATGGACGATGAAATGATGGATGCTCATGGCGGTGGCGAATACCTCCAACGTGCCATGGCAGGTGAGTTCGCCGGCACAACTGTAACCATGTTCGGCCCATTCACCGATGAAGACGAAGTACTCTTTAACCAAGCCATCGCGCCATTCGAAGAAGCGACCGGCATTGATATCCAATACGTTGGCACCAAAGAATTCGAGGCCGCCATCTCCGTCCGCGTCGACGGTGGCGATGCCCCTGACATTGCCGACTTCCCGCAGCCCGGTTTGCTCGCTAACTTTGCCCGCGAAGGCAAGATCGTTGACGTTTCAACATACATGTCCGAAGACGCACTGCTCGAGAGCTACAATCCGAGCTGGCTTGACATGGCCACAATGGACGGTGCCGACGGCGAAATCATGGCCGGTGTCTGGCAGCGTTTTAATGGCAAGAGCCTTGTCTTCTACCCGAAAGCAGCATTTGAAGCCGCCGGTTATGAAGTACCGACCACCTGGGACGAACTGATGGCGTTGACCCAAACAATTGCCGACGACGGCGACCCAGCCTGGTGTATCGGTATCGAGTCTGGTGTTGCTACTGGTTGGGCAGCCACCGACTGGACTGAGGAAATGATGCTGCGTACCACGTCGCTGGAAAACTACGACGCCTGGGTAACCGGCGACCTGCCGTTTGCATCGCCCGAAGTAAAGAATGCTGTCGAAACATGGAGCGAAATCTGGCTCAACGATGACTATGTCTTCGGCGGCACTGACTCTATCGTCGGCACCTTCTTCGGCGACGCACCTGGACCGATGTTTGAAGATCCGCCACAATGCTGGCTGCACAAGCAAGGCAACTTCATCACCAGCTTCTTCCCCGAAGGCGCTGAATACGGCACAGATTACGGCTTCTTTTATATGCCGCCTGTTGACGAAGCATACGGCAAACCATTCCTCGTTGCCGGTGACATCATGGGTCAGTTTGCTGATCGTGACGAAGTCCGCGCTGTAATGGAATACTTCACACTGCCGGATTCGGTTGCCGGCTGGATGCAAACCGGTGGAGCCCTGTCACCCCATCTACAAGCTACGCCTGACATGTACGGCAGCGACGTTGCCCGCGACATTGCTGCCGCTGTAAATGAAGCCACCAGCTTCCGCTTTGATGCATCTGACTTGATGCCGGGCGAAGTCGGCGCCGGTTCCTTCTGGACAGGCATGACCGACTACGTCTCCGGTGCGCAGGACCTCGATACAGTACTCGAAGAGATCGACGCGTCCTGGCCAAGCAACTAACAAACACACGTTATTGGATGTGGGCGGCACATGTCGCCCTCATCCTCTTTTTTTACCAACCACCTGCCCTAGTACCCTGGTCTTATGATTTTGAGGGGTTCCAGGAACGCGAGCATCCTGCTTGTCAGTGGTGAAACGACCAGGATGGTCACGCTCCAACCCACAGATCTAGAAATTTACGGTGCTAGATTCAAAATCATAGTAGCGTGCGCAGGCTCTGTGCAGCGTGGTTGGCAAAGACCTGTCAACCTTCACACATCAACTTTCAGGCGACATCAATCAAGGAGTGCGGTTTGTAAAATCGCAAGAAACGGACAAGTTTTCCGTGCTCCGGTTTCTAAAGGAGAGGATGCATGCAAAATATCGACACGACCCCACAGGAGTTGAGTACAGGGGCAAAGATTGTTGCGGCTGTCGTGCGGATCGCCGTCGCCATCGCTATCCCACTGCTCGCATTTGGCGTATTGTACGCCGGATTTTTGTTCTTACGTGACAGCGAGGCGCCCAAATGGCTCGTTGTCATCGTCGCCGTCATCTGGGGTGTTGGCGGTGTGGCGTTGTTGTATTGGGTGTTCAACTGGCTCGTCGAGCAATTGCCGGACAACTGGATCGCAATCCTGCAGCCGTTTGTGTTTGTCGGCCCGGCACTTTTCATCTTGACCTGGTTCCTGGCGTTGCCGACGATCCGCTCGTTTTGGATCAGTTTATTCGACCGCGCAGGCCCACCGGATAGTTTCTTTAGTATTTTCACTGATGGCATGCCGGCGAGCTTTGTCGGACTGGCCAATTACAAAGCCATCTTTACTGAACGACTCATGCGTGAAGCGTTCCGCAACAACATTTTGTGGATTGTTTTCGGCAGCACATTTTCCGTCATTTTTGGCTTGATTGTAGCTGTGCTGGCCGACCGATCACGCTGGGAACGGGTTGCCAAATCCCTAGTCTTCCTCCCCATGGCAATTTCTTTTGTCGGTGCCGGCGTTATCTGGAACTTCATGTATGAAGTACGCCCGCCCAACATTCCACAAATCGGTCTGGTCAATGCGATTGTCGTTGCGTTAGGCGGTGAGGCCCACTCCTGGCCGGCTTACACGGCAATCAGTCCCTGGAATAACCTGTTTCTGATCGTAATTGTTATCTGGCTGCAGGTCGGCTTTTCGATGGTGCTGTTTTCAGCAGCCTTGAAAGGTATTCCGGAAGAATTAATGGAAGCGGGGCGCATTGACGGCGCCAAGGAGTCCCAGATATTCTTTCGCATCATGATACCTTACATTCGCGGCACAATTATTACGGTGTGGACGACAATCGTGATTTTCACGCTGAAGATATTTGACGTGGTTTGGGTGATGACTGGCGGACAATTCGGCACGGAGGTGATTGCAACACAATTCTACAGACAATCGTTTGTGGCACGCAATCCCGGCTATGGCTCAGCGATTGCCATCATTTTGCTCGTCGCCGTTATTCCAGTCATGATCTATAACCTGCGTCAATTCCGCGAACAGGAGGCATTTTAATCATGGGTAGTGCAAAATCACAACGCCGTTGGGGAAGATTTGGTATCAACCTCGCCCTGCTTATCCTGGTACTGGCGTGGACAATTCCAACACTGGGTTTGTTCGTTTCATCGTGGCGCTCACGTCTGGATATTCAGACATCCGGCTGGTGGACAGTTTTCCCGCACCGTGCCTGGGAAACTGTATTGGTTCTCGATCCGGGTGAGGCTGGGCTTGATCCGGACACGGTGATGGAGATCGAAGGAGCAACCGGTACGTTTGAAGAACTGCGTGACGGTGTCGTTGCAGATGACGGCAAAACGCAGGTGACCTGGATCGGCAACAAACGCAATGGCCGCATCGAAGTGCAAGAGCTTGTCTGGACGGTGAATTGGGATTTTACGACAGAAAACTATCAGGAAGTGTTGACGGGGAAAGAATTTACATTCACCCAGCCAGACGGTACTACCACGACGATTCCCGGCGAGAATATGACTGACTCGTTTCTCAACAGTCTGGCGGTCGCTATTCCTGCCACTGTTATCCCGATATTGATCGCTGCCTTTGCCGCCTATGCCTTTGCCTGGATGAGTTTTCCCGGACGGAAATTGTTGTTCATTTTCGTCGTTGCGTTGCTCGTTGTGCCGCTGCAATTGGCGTTGGTGCCGATCTTGCAGGACTTCAGGGCGTTGGGCATCAATGGCGAGTTCATGTCGGTTTGGCTGGCGCACACCGGTTTTGGGCTGGCGCTGGCCGTCTATCTGCTGTTTAACTACGTCGTGACGCTGCCACGTGAAATGCTGGAATCGGCATTCATCGACGGCGCATCGCATTTTACTGTGTTCCGTCGTCTCGTCCTGCCGCTATCGGTGCCTGCGTTGGCGTCGTTCGCCATTTTCCAGTTCCTGTGGGTGTGGAACGATTACCTGGTGGCATTGATCTTTCTCGGCGGCACGCAGGATAAAGAAGTGATTACGATGCGGCTGGCGGGGATTGTCGGTTCGCGTGGTAATGACTGGCATCTGCTAACGGCCGGCGCTTTCATCTCAATGCTTCTGCCTTTGCTTGTTTTCTTTGCATTGCAGCGCTACTTCGTGCGCGGTCTGACGGCTGGTTCTGTGAAGGGATAAGTTGTTTTGTGTGTACAACCTTCCAATCGCCGAGGTTTTGTAAATCTCGGCGATTGGAGATGTCGTTTGGCATTATCGAACAACCTTGTGTTGGCGGCATATCTGGTGACAATGTGATCGGTATCTTGCGTTTGCACAGGTGAGATGATACAAACGGCGTACTGATGCCATTGTTACAGGTGACGTTCACTTTATAGCCGCAATGCGCAGCTTAGTTCTCTGGAATAAGTGGCGGTCACAGTAAGGGAGAAGATGCGATGGACGATGAGATGATGACCCCAATCGATGATGAAGTGGAAATGAATGGCAGGCAGGCCGTGGAAGTCGAAGCAATCAGCCATTCGGCCGAATCCGATATTTCCACACCCCCTACGATTCCCAAAGACAAACGCTACAAGAAAAGCGGCAAACTCCGCACCCATTTCTACAACAAAGAAATGCGTCGTTTGCAGGAAGAATTCGTCAAACTGCAACGCTGGGTTACACAAAACGGCTTGAAGGTGTGCATCGTCTTTGAAGGTCGCGGCTCTGCCGGCAAGGGTGGCGTCATCAAGCGCATTGCCGAACGCACCAATCCTCGTGTCGTACGGACCGTGGCTCTGCCCAAACCCAGCGACCGCGAACGCACCCAATGGTATTTCCAGCGCTACGTTTCCCATTTGCCTGCAGCAGGCGAAATCGTGCTGTTTGACCGCAGTTGGTACAATCGTAGCAACGTCGAACACGTCATGGGGTTCGCTACAGAAGAGCAGGTCGAAGAATTCCTGCGCTCCTGTCCCCAATTTGAACGCATGCTTGTGCGCTCCGGTATGATCCTGCTCAAATATTGGTTCTCTGTGAGCTACGAAGAACAACGCAAACGGTTCACCAGCCGCAATATGGAGCCGCTCAAACGGTGGAAGCTCAGCGAGATTGATGTTGCCGAGCACCGTCTGTACGATAGCTTTTCGCAGGCAAAAGACATGACGTTTGAATATACGGACATTAAACAGGCACCCTGGTATGTCGTGCCGGCTGACGACAAGAAAAAAGCGCGTCTGAACTGCATGCATCATATTTTGAGTCAAATAGAGTATGAAGATATGATCCGTCCGCCGGTGGAATTGCCCGACCGTGAGAAGATTCCGTATATTCGGCCACCGATGGACGAACAGACATTTATCGAAGAAGTTTACTGATCAATGATGCCACATACACCTTCGTCCGTCGTCAAACCTGCGTCGGGCGAAGGTGTGATGCCCATGCTTATCTCTCGTGACGGCACCGATTCGCACAACATCAGTGCAGACGTAGTTTGGGAGCGTGTTTCGGCCGAATCGCGCTTCAAACGCCTTTACCGCTACCAACAACAAGCATTCAAAAACCGATTGGAAATCGGCTGGGACGACATCGTACGTCCTTTGTCCCTGCTGTATGGTGAGCGGGACGATTTTGCCGATTGTGTGACTCGCTTTGTGATGATTGCAGCCGATGCATTTGCCATTCGGCCGAAAGCACTCCAAGATCTGGATCAACGACGCATCTTACAACCCGACTGGATTTCCCGGCCTGATCGCACCGGCTATATTGCTTACACCGACCGCTTTGCCGGAGACCTCAATGGTGTCGTTGACAAAATTCCGTATCTCAACGAACTCGATATCAACTTACTGCACCTCATGCCCCTGCTCAAACCCCGTGACGGCGCTAACGACGGCGGCTATGCCGTTGCCGATTATCGCGCCATCGATCCGCATCTGGGGACAATGGCTGATTTCGAGCATCTGACCGAGCAATTGCGCGCCAACGACATCAGTCTGATGATCGATTTCGTCTGTAATCACACTGCCGACGATCACGAGTGGGCGCAGCGTGCCCGCGCCGGAGAAAAAGCGTATCAAGACTACTACTTCATGTTCTCCGAACGGACACTGCCCGACCAATACGAACAAACACTGCGCATTATTTTTCCGGAATCAAAGCAGGGCAACTTTATTTTTGATGAAAGCAGCCAGAAATGGGTGTGGTCGACATTTTACCCTTATCAATGGGATTTAAACTATCACAATCCCCAGGTCTTCATCGAAATGCTCGACGCCATGTTGTATCTGGCCAACAAAGGTGTCGAAATCCTGCGCATGGATGCCGTCGCCTTCATGTGGAAAGAAATGGGCACGTCATGCGAAAGCTTGCCGCAAGCCCATGCCCTGTTGCAAGCATTTCGTGCATTGACCAAATTGGTTGCACCTGGTTTACTGCTGCTGGCTGAGGCCATTTTATCGCCCAAAGATGTCGTACCATACTTCGGCGTCGGCGCAGCGGCCGGCAAAGAATGCGAACTGGCGTATCACAACAGTTTGATGGTGCTGTTGTGGAGTGCGCTGGCTGAACGCAATGTGCGCTTGTTGACGCATTCGCTGCAACAATTGCCGGAGATGCCGGATAACACAGCCTGGATAACTTATGTGCGCTGCCACGACGACATCGGCTGGGCGATCACGGATGAGAATGCCGGTGCATTGGGATTAAACGGTTTCTGGCACCGCTCATTTCTCAGCGATTTTTACAGCGGGCAATTTGACGGTAGTTTTGCGCGCGGCGCAGTTTTTCAATACAACCCGGAAAATCAGGATCGGCGTATCAGTGGCGCGTGCGCCTCGTTGGCTGGGCTGGAACTGGCAATCGAGAAGCATAGCCGCTATGAAGCTGAGTTGGCTATCGGCCGAATTTTGCTCATCCACAACCTGATTTGTGCCTACGGCGGCATTCCCCTCATCTACATGGGTGATGAACTGGGCATGCTCAACGATTACACGTTTCAAAACGATCCCGAGCATGCCGACGATAACCGCTGGTTGCATCGGCCGAAAATGGATTGGAACTTGGCTGCACTGCGCAATGAACCGCACCATTTCGCAGGCCGCATTTTTTGCAGCTTGCAACAAATCATTGCTGCAAGACGGGGTTGTGCTGCGCTACACGCGCAGGCGACGGCAACGCCAGTATGGACACACAATGATCAGGTTTTTGGCTTGTTGCGCCACAGTCCGCGCGGACGCTTATTGATTCTCGCCAATTTTTCTGAACGCATGCAATTTATCGAACGCGCCCGCTTGAACGCGCTCGGCTTCCACGGCAACCTGTTCGACCGCTTGACTGCGCAACCGATTCAGGGTTGGCGCTATCTCTACATGGCTCCGTATCAAGTGTTTTGGCTGGAACAAGCATAACATCCCCGAAACCATCCAACATACGCCCTCGCTAACCTGCAATTTGAGAACGTGATTAGCGGCGTGCGCAATTGTTCGGCATTTGTGCCTCGTGTGTTACCCTCATGGCTGTTCCCAAACCCATCGACACGAGGCTGTAATCTGCGTGAAACCAGTCAAACTTACACTTGCGTTCGTCCTGTTCTTTGCTGTCATTCTCAGTTCAATAGCTCTATGGACATATCAGTCAGCGGCTGCAGCATCGGCCACTGGGCCATTGCCGCCGCCCATTCGTAGCGCATTCCTGACCGGCCCGACATCAGGCGACCCGTTGGAGATTGCGCTGACTTACCTGGCACAAACAGCGGCAGAATGGGGAGTGGATTCGGCCGACATTGCCAATTTGCTCATCACCGATCACTACACCAGCCAACACAACGGCGTCACACACATTTATGTGCGCCAACAGGTTAACGGGCTGCAAGTTATCGGCGCCAACGGGAACATCCATATCGCTGCGGACGGCAGCGTCATCAACGAGTCCAACCAATTTATTCCCCATGCCGGATCGCGTGCCGCTACACGCCTTCCCCACATTTCTGCTATTGACGCCACGTATGCGGCGGCAGCACAACTCGACCTCGTAGTGACGACGCCAGTCGTCGCTTTACAGGCTGCACGCGGACCGTCGCAGGCGCAATTACTCAGCGATGGCGGTATGGCGCAGGAACCGATCTCGGCCGAATTGGTCTACGTCCCACATGATAATGCGCTGCGCCTCGCGTGGAACCTGATCATCAACGAAAACAGCGGCGCACATTGGTGGGAAACACAGGTCGATGCGGTCACCGGTGAGATGCTGGGGCAAGTTGATTGGGTCGTAAGTGAAGCGTGGGAGTATCCACAACAACCGGCATCCGATCACAATCCTTCAGTGCAGCACACGCCAACCCTACCAACCACCGGCCCGGCCTATCTCGTTTTTCCCATGCCGCTGATCGATGCACAAGACGGCGGTTTCAATCAAACGCTCGTCACCGATTCGGCCGATGTGACCGCCTCACCCTACGGCTGGCACGACACTGACGGCGCGCCGGGCGCAGAATTCACCGATACCCGTGGCAATAACGTATTTGCACAGGAAGACGTGGACAGGAATAATGTCGGTGGTTTTCGGCCGAATGGCGGCGACGACCTGATTTTCGATTACCTCTTCGACCCCGCAATCGAACCGGATGAAAACACCAATCAGGCTGCAGCCATCGTCAACCTGTTTTACTGGAACAATGTGTTGCACGACGTATTTTACGGCTACGGCTTTGACGAAGCGGCGGGCAACTTCCAACACAACAACTACGGCCACGAAGGATTGGCCGGCGATCCCGTTCAGGCCGACGCACAGGACGGATCAGGGACAAACAATGCCAATTTTGCCACACCGCCCGACGGATTACCGTCGCGTATGCAGATGTTTGTCTGGACCGCGCCGCCCGGCTTTTCTGTCACCGCGCCGCCGGAACTGGCCGGACAGTACGATGCCGCCAGTGCCGGATTCGGGCTGTCGCTCAACGATCTGCCGCCCATCTCCGGTACGCTCGTGCTGGGCAATGACGGCAGCGACGAGCCGGTGACAGAAGACGAGGGGTCCGTGACAGACGGTTGCCAACCTTTGCTCAACGCGGCAGATATTGCCGGCAATATTGTCGTCCTCGACCGGGGCAACTGCTATTTCACAACCAAAGTTCTCCACGGGCAGGAAGCGGGTGCGGTTGCCGTTCTCATCGCCAACAATCAGGGCGGAGACGTGGTACAGAGCATGGGCGGTTCCAATCCGGACATCTCCATCCCGTCGTTGATGATCACGCAAAATCTGGGCGACAGCATCAAGGCGACATTACCCACCCAAGCGGTAACCGTTGCTCTGAGCGGTTCGACAGAACCCAATCGGGACAGCGATTTTGACAACTTGATCATCGCCCATGAGTACGGGCACGGCATTTCCAATCGACTGGCAGGTGGCCCGGCTAATTCGAGTTGTCTCTTTAACTCAGAGCAAATGGGTGAGGGTTGGAGCGATTTCTTTGGATTGTGGCTTACAGCCAAGCCAACTGATACGCCGGAGCAACCACGGGGTATTGGTAATTACGTCATGTTCCAGACACCGGAAGATAAAGGCATTCGGCCGAATCCCTATTCCACCGATCTGACCGTCAACCCGCTCACGTTTGGCGACATCGGTGAGCTGCAAATCCCGCACGGCCTCGGCTCGGTGTGGGGCGCCATGCTCTGGGATATGTACTGGCTGCTGATCAACGAGTATGGGTATGATGCCGATTTGGTCAACGGCAGTGGCGGCAACAATCTGGCATTGCAGTTGGTGCTCGATGGCCTCAAATTGCAGGAATGCAATCCGACGTTTACCGATGGACGCGATGCAATTTTGTTAGCTGATGAAGTCAACAGCGACGGCGCGAATCGCTGCACTATCTGGCGTGCTTTTGCCAAACGGGGGTTGGGTGTTTCGGCCGATTCCCATGGCAAAGATGTCGGTTTCGAAGTAGAGGCGTTTGATATACCTGTGGAATGCGAGTATCTGTATTCGGCCGAACCAACCCAGGATATTTGCGTCGGAGATACGGCAACGTACACAGTTACCGTCGGCGCATCCTACGATTCGGCTGTAGATTTGTCAGTCAACGGCTATCCCGACGGCAGCACAGCGCTGCTTTCAGACAGTAGCGTGCTCACGGTGCCGCAAACCGTCACACTCACCATCAGCGACACGGCGCTTGTGACGCCGGCGGCATATACCGTCGTCATGACCGGAACCGGCGCGACACATACCGATCAGTTGCACCTGGCGCTCAACGTCGCCGACACGACGCCTGGCGTAACCACGCTACTCACGCCGACTATCGGTACGCTTGTCGACACCTTGCAACCGCTGCTGGTATGGGAAGCGACGGCGCAAGCGGCGCAATACGAAGTGACGATTGCGACTGACGCAACTTTCACCCATATTGTGGACAGTGCCGTTGTGCGTGAAACTGAATACCGATCGGCCGAACCATTGCCCGCTCTGTCTACGCTGTATTGGCGTGTGCGCAGTCTCAATGGCTGCGACAGCAGTGTGCCGAGCACAACGAGTACATTTGATACGCGCGGCTTCATTTTCTTGCCCGTAATGTGGTCGGCCGATTGAGCCGTTTCAGATCAAACCTCGATTGGGGTACAATCGCATCCGTTGGTGCTAAAGACGTGCGACTTGCCCAGCAGCGCCGTCATAAACACCGCTAGAGCAAAGGATGAAGGCAGAAGGATGAATACAAATTTCATCCTTTCGCCTTCTGCCTTCATCCTTCCGCCTTTTTTTAACAGGAGCTTTCATATGCGTCGTAACTTGCTCCTACTGGCAGCAAGCCTGGTAGGATGTATCATATTGCTTTCAGCGCACAACGTTGATGCAACGCCGCCGACCGCCGATCCGCTGCACCCCATCGGTGTTGCTTACATCGGCGATGACGGCATAGAGCGCATTCCCTTGCCGCCCTGGCCGTCCGGAGATGGTCAAACTGTTAATGGACTCTACGTACCGCTAGGGCCGGAAGCACTGCAGCGCGTTCCCGAAATATTGTTGGCACCGGCCGATAACTTTTGCCCGGGTGCTGACATCATCGGGCTGGCTATTGGTCAAATCGCAGCCGGGCCAACCGATGTAACCAACTTCTCAATCAGCGATGCGGCACCCAACCTCAGCGGCTGCATGTGGGGGCCGATTACCGGGTCATCGAGCGGTTATCGCAGCGCCTGGTACGAGTTAACCGCCCCGATCACCGGTATGTTGGTCATGCAAGCCGTTCCCAACGCCAGTTTTAGCAATGACTACGACACCGTTATCGCCGCGTACTCCGAAGGCGTATGCGGCAACCTGCAATCCAATCTATTGACGTGCAATGATAACTACAACGGCTTTCTCTCACGCATCTCGCTCCAGGTGCAGGAAGGCGAAAAGTATTATTTCGAAATAGTTGACCGCGATCTGGCTGCTAGCGACGCGAAAATTCTCAATCTGGAAGTGTGGATTGAAACGCGCACCAATTGGCGCACCGATTCAGCCTGGAATACAACCGCCGCACAGCGCAGCCGCCACATGACCGCCACAGTCGGCGATTACATCTACGTTGCCGGCGGCCAGGAAGCCGTCGATAATTACATCCCACCGGGTGGCGTAAGACCGTTCCTGCGCACCGCCCGTTTGAGTCGTTTCCATGTGCCAACCCAGACATGGGTCGAACTGGCTCCCATGCCGCCCGAATGCGCACCGCTTTCAAACGACGGAGGCGGCGGCTATTCCAATACAGGCATGGCCTATATCAGCGGCAAGCTTTACATACCCAGCGGATTCGTCGGTAATAATGATATTTATCTGGGTCAACACTGTGTCTACGACATTGCCACCAATCATTGGTCGGTCAATGCTGCTGATGCGCCCTGGCCCGGTGGCAGTGACAAAGCCCTTGGATACAGTAGTGTCATCGCCGATCCTGCAGGTGATTTGTACTATGTCGTCAATGGCATTACCGGTCCATTTTTCGGAATTGATACGGTAACAACGGCGTCGAAAGACATCTTCCTCTATGCCGCAGACTTCGATTTTTGGCTCTCCTCCGCTGCCGGGCAGCTTCCACCAGCCAATACTGCCCGCTATGCTCAGACAGGCGCGTTGATACCCGGCCCAACCGGTGACAGCGAATTGTGCGTTGTCGGCGGTCTTGAACCGGGCTCGACGCTGATCTCGCCCGCGGCTTTGCTGCCGGGCGGCGAATGCTTCAATACGGCCATCAAGAGCTGGCGTCCTATCGCTTCTCTGAATTTTCCACGCTATTTGGCCGGCAGTGCTGTCGGCTTTGACGGCACCTGGTACGTTTTTGGTGGCATTGATGAAAGTTTCATGGCCGTTGAGGAGATTGAAGCATACGATGCGCTTAACAACCGCTGGCTTGTCCTCGACTATCCGTTCAATATCAACGATCCGGGTCGTGCCTGGACGCAAGGCGGGGTTGTCGGTAGTACCTTGACGGTGATCGGTGGCGAAACCCAGCCGCTGGATCTGAGCGGAACAGGCGGCAGTTTGGTTACAGCGGAAGTCCTCCAAACAAATATCCCGCTGTATAAAACGCAGACCGCGCCAAGTACTGTGTTTCTTCCTGTCGTTTCTATTCCCATTGATGTCGGACCTGAAGAACCCAACGACACCTTCGAGACAGCGTGGCCATTGTCACTCAACGCATCATTTGACTCCAATTTTTATGATCAGGCCGACCGCTTTGATGTCTACTCGTTTAGTTTGCAGCAGTCGCAAAGAATAGAGATCGATTTGCAACAGATACCTGAAGGGGACAATTTCAACCTGTTTTTGTACACTGTGGGCCGTACCCTTTTGGCGAGCAGTCAAAATCCAAATACGGCCGATGAAAGCATCACGATTGTATTGCAACCCGGGACGTATTATTTGATGATCGTTGCTGAGGCTAATACGATACCGAATGTGCCGTCATGGTATTGGCTCGACATCAATGCGTATTGACCGGACATGGTGCGACATAAGGCGGGTGAAATGGTTTTCGTACTCGCCAAAAAGCAAGCTGAAATCGCTCTCTACAAGGCAATCTGGCGCAAATCCTGAGGATCAAAAGTGAGCTCTACAATCAAAATTCTGCACTTTGCCGACGCTCACGTCGACATGGTCAATCATGGACGCCACGATCCGGAGAGTGGTTTGCCGGTGCGTGTCGTCGATTTCCTCAATGCGCTCGATCAGATAATCGATAACGCTATCACCGAACGGGTTGACCTGGTGCTGTTTGCCGGTGACGCATACAAGGATCGCAATCCGCAGCCAACCTTTCAGCGCGAATGGGGAAGGCGCATTATGCGGCTGTCGCAAGCCGGGATTCCAACTGTTTTGCTGGTAGGCAATCACGACGTTTCTCCGGCAAGTGGAAGAGCGCACACATTGCAAGAGTTTCGCACATTAGCTGTGCCGCACATCCATGTCGCCGATCGACTGGAGCGCATTGATCCGGCGCAGTTGGGTGTACCTGTGCAAATCATCACTGTGCCGTGGGTGTCGCGCCATGCGCTGATGACGCGTGAGGAAACGGTCGGTAAAGATCCGCAAGCCGTATATGATGCAATTGCTGAGCGTGTGGCGGATGGTATTGATCGATTGATTGCTGAGGCTGATCCCGATGTGCCATTACTTCTGGCGGCGCATGCCAGTGTACAGGGTGCACTATACGGCAGTGAGCGGCAGGTCATGTTGGGACAGGAACTGGTGCTGAGTGGTTCTGTCGTCGGCGATCGGCGGCTCGATTATGTGGCGCTCGGCCATATTCACAAGCATCAGGATTTGAGTCGGGGCGGACAACCTCCTGTCGTTTATCCGGGTTCGATTGAGCGCATTGATTTTGGTGAGGTGAAGGAAAAGAAAGGATTTGTGCTGGCTGACATCACGAAAGGGCAAGCTCATTGGCGATTTGTGCCGTTGGAAACCCGTCGCTTCATTGATTTGACGATTGAGGTGGATTCGGCCGAAAATTTTATGCCCGACATCCTGGCCCAACTGCCTGATCCCGAACGCATCAACGACGCCGTTTGTCGTCTCAACCTGTATTATCCACGCGAATTAGAGCCGCAACTCGACGAAGTCGCCATTGCCCACCACTTCAACGACGCCCTCAGCTTTCACATCGCCAAACACCGCCGTTCTGAACAACGGTCGCGCCTGGGCGACACGCTGGCCGTGGAAACATTGACGCCGGAAGAATTGCTGGCTCTTTACTGGGACAACAAAGGCGTTGCACCTGAAGAAGCGGCCATTTTACAGACATTGGCACGAGACATCATTGGCACGAATCTGACGATATGATTCCGCAAACACTCGCCATCACCAATTTCATGTCCTATCGGCAATCGGCCGAATTGAATTTTGCCGGTATCCATCTAGCGTGCATTTCCGGAGCCAACGGCGCCGGTAAATCCAGTCTGCTCGAAGCGATGACCTGGGCGCTGTTCGGCAAAAGCCGCAGCCGCAGCGACGATGATGTCGTCAATCGATTGGCAGCGTCATTGGGGGAATCGGCCGAAATTCGTTTAGTCTTTACCCTTGACGACATCGATTACCGCATCATCCGCACCAAAAAAGCGGGCGGACGTGCGACGCTTGACTTTCAAATCGCCCTGCCCGACAGCGGCTGGAAGACATTGAGCGAAGGACGCTTGCGCGAAACCCAAGCCGCCATCGAAAGCACGCTCAAGATGAACTACGACACGTTCATCAACGCCAGCTTCTTCCTGCAAGACCAGGCCGACGAATTCACGACCAAGACCGCCGGGCGCCGCAAGGAAATACTGGCTGACTTGCTCGGCGTCAGCCAGTGGGACGTGTATCGCGACGCCGTTGCCGAACGGCGCAAGCAGGTCGAAAATACGCTGCACCTGCTCGACGGACGGTTGCAAGAAATCGAAGATGAGTTGACAGAACAAGACGAACGCGAGGCGCTGCTTTTTGGCGCTCAAGCCGACGCGGAACGCATTAAAGCGCAACTCGATGCACAGGAAACGCTGCTAACCCAGTTGCGTCAGACCGCAGAACGTGCCCAACAACAACAACAGGCATTGCAGGAACTGGAGACAGGGCTGGAAAAGGAACGCGCTAAACTGAAAACGCTGCAAGGACGGCTAACACAACGCGAACAGGAACGCGCCCAGTTGCAGACCTGGATTGCACAAGCTGACGCCATTACTGCCGAGGTAACACAGTTGCGTTCGGCCGAAACCGATCTCAAAACATGGCAAAGCAAAGCCGACGCCCACAACGCATTGTTGCAGCAGCAGCGCCCGCACGAACTGACCATTGCCCGTACACGCAGCCGCCTTGCCGAACAGCAGAAAACATTGCAGCGTCAGGCTGAACGCGTGACACAATTATCGGCCGAACGCGACGCGCTGACAGTTCGCCTTACTGCAATGCAACAACGTGGCGACAAATTGCGCGATCAACTGCGCACCACGGCGGAACAGGAAACGGAACGTCAGACGGCACAAGCTGAACTCGCCGATCTGAAAAGCAGACGGGCGCTGCTGCAACAGGAATTGGACCAACTGCAGAAGCAACAACGTCACATCGCGCAACAAGCCGCAGAACGCCAGGCAGCTACCGCCAATCTCGCCGAAGCGACCGCTGCGCTGGAGCGACTGCAAAGCCAGGCTGCCGTCGTGCAAGGACAACGCGAACGCCTGGCCGCTGCCACAGCCGAACAAACGACATTGGCAAACAGTCTTCCGCCGCTGCGTGAACAGATGGAACAGTTACGGGAACGGATAGATCGCCTATCGGCCGATAGCGGTGGCGTTTGTCCGTTGTGTGGGCAAGAGTTGACACCCGCGCATCGCAGCGCTGTGCTGGCCGAGTTAGAGGAAGAAGGCACACGACTCGGCGACACCTACCGCGCTAACAAGCGCACGCGTGCCGCGCTTACTGCTGAAATGGCAAACCTCAATAGCGATCTTAAACTCGCGGCACGGGTCGAACGCGATCTGGGCATACAGCAGCAACGACTCGCTGCCACTCAAGCCCGCCTTGACGAACTGGACCGCGCACAAGCGGAGTGGGAATCAGCCGGAACGAGTGACCGCATCGCGGCGTTGCAAACACAACTTGCTGATGACAGTGTTCTCAAACAGCTAATGGCGCAGGCAGACGCGTTGCAAGCCGCCGTCAAACAAAAAGCAGCATTGGAAAAAGAATTCCAGGAGACACAACGCACCATTTCCCAGAGTGAGGCCCGCTTAACCGAAATCGGCCGAATTGCTCAGGAATGGACTGACGAAGGGGCACCGGCATTGGCTCGCGTAACAGCCACACTAGAAAAAGATGATTTCGAGCCGGAAGCACGCGCCGCCTATGCTGAACTGGCTGCCGCAATCGAGGCGTTGGACTATGATGCCGCAGCCCACGCCGCTGCACAATCTGCGCTGGATGCACTGGCCCATGTACCCGCCCGACTTGAAAAATTACAGGAAGCCCAGGCGACGATCAAACCGCTACAGGAGATGATTGCCGATCTGACGGCGCAGATCGAGGACGTGACAAAGAGCATTGCCGAACGCGAAGCACAAGTGACGGTGGCGCAAGCGCAATTAACGGCCTTACAAGCGGATGCAGCCGGGTTGCACGCAGTTGAAGATACAGCGTTTCATTTGCGTGAGGAACATATCGCCGCATCGCGCAAAGTCGGCGTGGCGCAACAACGGGTCGCGGTACTCGATGACAGGCGAGCACAACGAGAACGCTTATCGGCCGAACGCCATGACACCACGCAACTCATTCAACGCCTCAAACGACTCGAAGAAGCGTGCGGGCGCAACGGCGTACAGGCACTGCTTATCGAACGCGCCCTGCCTGAAATCGAAGACAGTGCCAACGCCATCCTTGATCGGTTGACCAGTGGACGCATGCGCATCACATTTGAAACACAACGACAACTCAAGAGTCGCGACGAGCTGGCTGAAACGCTCGACATCCACATTGTCGACGAAGCGGGTGAGCGTCCCTACGAAAATTACAGCGGCGGCGAGCAATTCCGCATCAATTTCGCCATCAGGCTGGCGCTGTCACAGATTTTGGCCAAGCGCGCCGGGGCACAGTTGCAGACACTGGTGATCGATGAAGGGTTTGGGTCCCAGGACCCGAACGGAAGACAGCGGTTAGTGGAGGCGATCAACGCCATTCAATCAGAGTTCAAGCGCGTGCTGGTAATCACCCACATTGACGAGCTGCGTGACGCTTTTCCTGTGCGTATTGACGTATCAAAATCGGCCGAAGGATCACAAATTCGCGTTTCATAATTCCACTACCATTTAGCGCTGGAGACTGGCAAGCGTATCACGGATGGTGGGCAGCAACGCCACTGCCTTATCGTCATCATACAGACGGAAATAGAGCGAACGCAGAAAATGTTTGGCGTTGACATAGGTGTGCAAGCGGGCGGCGAGCGGCGCGTTTTCATCATGCAACTGCGTGAAACCGGTCAGCCACGCCTCAATGTCTGCTGCGGTCAATAGTTTGCGGTCGATCACATGCTCAGCCGCTGTCGCCAGACGCTCATCCTCTTCGTAGGCGTAGACGACCTGACTGCGACCAACTGCCTGCCGTATAGCGTCCAGAATCTCACGCAATGTCGTCGCTCCTAACTCTGTGCACCGGGCCAACTGACTGAGTGCATCGGCCGAATGGGCCACCGCGTGCATCCATCCCTTTGTCACATCGTAGCCGCGCAAATCCTCTTCCGCCGCCAGATAATGCAACACATCATTTTTCACTGCCAACAATGTGTTTGTAGTCAAGTACGGTGCGTGGCGTTGCCGGTATATCAATCCGGCAATGAGCAGCACCGAGAACGAGCGCGTTAAAACGGTATCGGTTTCTTGTTCTCCCAAACGGTAAAACAAGTGGGCATCGTCGCGCAAGATGGTCAGCAGCTCACGCTGTTGCGCGTCGGTGAGGACGCCCCGTTCCAGCCACCACGCCAGCGTCACGTAGATCAACTCGTCGCGCAATTCCGCATCGGCCGAACCGACATGGGGCATCATATCCAGCGCCAGCGCAAATGCCGTCTCGTTGTCGGCAATGGTGTAATCATTTTCGGCGACCGGTTGTAGACGTTGTTTCAATTCGTGTTCCGTGAGCATAACTCCTCGCGCGTCTTTGGGTTGCAGGATAGTAGCAGTAAAAGCAATTTGCGCACAGCGTTTCGCTCCTGTGCCGGTGGTGAGACAGGCGTGTGCATCATTGCTCAAAGCCACAATCCTGCGTACAATTCGGCCACACATCACACTGGATGAACGCCACTAGATTGATAATTGTTCAGGACACATCACACTGTTGTCACATGGATTGATCACTTAAGATTTTCCACCTTCAGCCTTCATCCTTATTCACTTCTGGAGCACACTGCCATGAATTCTGCCAAATACCAACCTGCCAAGCCATATCGCCCGCCCCGCGATCCGGATCAACCGTTGACTGACCGTGTCTACACGCGCGCGCCATACTGGAGTGAAGTGCCGGATGAGGTATGGATGGATTGGCGTTGGCAAATGGCGAATCGTCTCAATAGCGTTGATGAATTGGGCAAAGTGATCAACCTGACCGACTCTGAGCGTACGGCACTGAGCGCCAGTGGATTGTTTCGCGTCGACATCACACCTTACTTTGCCAGCCTGATCGATCCCAACGACCCAACCTGTCCCGTACGCAAGCAAGTGATCCCGACTTCGGCCGAAATGGTGCCGTTCCAGTCAATGATGGAAGATTCACTCGCCGAAGACAAACATTCACCCGTACCCGGCCTCGTTCATCGCTACCCGGACCGCGTACTCATGCTCGTCACCACGCAATGTGCCAGCTATTGCCGTTACTGCACACGCAGCCGCATCGTCGGCGATCCGACACAGACATTCAGCCGCGCCGAGTTTGAGGCGCAGATTGACTATCTGGAAAAAACGCCACAGGTACGCGATGTCCTGCTTTCCGGCGGCGACCCGATGGTGTTGTCTCCCAAAATCTTCGAGATGATTCTGGAACGCCTGCACGCCATTCCGCACATCGAAATCGTGCGCATCGGCTCACGTGTCCCTGTTTTCCTGCCTATGCGCGTCACCGAAGAATTTTGCGCCACGGTTGAGAAATACCACCCGTTGTGGATCAACATACACGTCAACCATCCCAAGGAAATCACGCCGGAGTTAGCCGCAGCTACCGCACGTCTTTCACGTGCCGGTGTGCCGCTGGGCAACCAAAGCGTGCTACTGGCCGGGGTCAATGATTCGGTTCACATCCAGCGCAAACTCGTCCACGAACTCGTCAAAATTCGTGTGCGTCCCTACTATCTCTACCAATGTGACCTGGTGGAAGGTTCCGGCCACATGCGCACGACGGTGTCAAGGGGCATTGAAATCATTGAAGGATTGCGCGGCCACACGTCCGGCTACGCCGTGCCGACCTACGTCGTCGATGCACCGGGCGGCGGCGGCAAGATTCCCGTGCAGCCCAACTATGTGCTATCACAGGCGCCGGGTAAAACGGTGCTGCGCAACTTTGAAGGGTTTATCACGACTTACCAGGAACCGCTGGACTACGATCCACACGAGATCGACGCTCAAGATGCTCAGATCGAACGGCGTCCGGAGCCGGGTCAGGCCGGTGTGTTGCGCTTGCTGGAAGGACAACAGATGTTTATCGCGCCGGAAGGGTTTGATGAGACGCGTGCGCGGGGTGGCGCAGAACATCGTCTGCGAAGCGGTGAGTTAGCGCAGAAATGGAACCCGCTCGGTGTTGGTACAATTGACCCGGCTAAAATTGCATTGACTGATTCGGCCGAATCTCACAAAACTGCCGATCAGGACGATGATTCGGCCGAAACACAATAAAACAGGAGCTTGCGTACTCATTTACGCCTGTTCAAGACACTTATGCAACGTTACTTGCGACTGCTTATCTTGTTGATCGCTTTGGCTTTCATTGCCGTGAGCTACCCAGTGCGTCCGGCCCATGCACAGACAAATCTGCTGCAAAATCCCAGTTTTGAGGGCAACTACTCCGCCTGGTTACCCCAATACGGCACGGCGCAAATGGCGGCCAACTGGACGCCGTGGTGGGTCGAGGACGGCAATCACGAGCCTATTTGGGCACAACCGGAATACAAACCGGCCGAACGCCAATTTTTCCCTACGCGCGTTGTCGACGGGGAACGGGCACAACAATATTTCACATTCTACAAATCGCATTACGCCGGAATGTACCAGCAAGTTTTCGGCGTCACACCGGGACAAACTTACCGCTTTTCCATCTGGACACAAGTCTGGTCTTCAACCGAGCCGACCGGCGATACGTCAGTAGGCCCGGCTAACCCGCGTCTGCACATCGGCATTGACCCGACCGGTGCAGCGTGGCCCGGTGCAGTCGGCAGTGCACCGCCAACCGTTGTCTGGTCAGGCGAGGTATCGATGACCTGTGTCATCGACAATTGGTGCCCGGTCAGCATCGATGTGACGGCGCAAAACGATGTGATTACGGTCTACACGCGATCATCGCCTGACTTTGCCAACACACATAACGATCTCTATTTCGATGCGGCCAGTGTGACGTTGGTTGGCCCGCCGCCGACAGCGACGCCGCTGCCGACGAATACGCCGGGTCCTGCAACGGATACACCGGTTCCTACAAATACACCCGATACGCCACCGACGGATACGCCCGTTCCGGCAACAGACACGCCAACGCCTGCACCAGCAACGGATACGCCGGAACCGACGGCGACACCTTTGCCGACAGCAACACCGCTACCGCCAACCGCTACGCCACTGCCGCCGACTGACATGCCGCCGACTACCGCCGTTGAGCCAACAGCCACTGCGGCTGCTGTCGCCGAGGTACAACCGACATCTACACCGACGATTACGGGAGAGACTAATTCGGCCGAAAGCGATGATTCAGCGCCTGTCGGATTGATTCTGATGGGAGCCGGTTTGCTACTGTTGGTCGGATTGGGCGGCGCTGTTCTGTTGCGGCGTTAAGCGAGTTAATAATGCAGATTTTTATCGCCGGCGTCATGCAAGGGGTGCGCCGCGACCATTTGATCGACGATCAATCGTACCGCGTACGCATCACGCGAGCGATTACCGAACATGTGCCGGATGCTCGCGTCTACGACCCGTGGGCGCTCAGTCCAGGTAGCGTCGATTTTGACGCTGAAACGGCGTTCCGCACGTTTCACACCCACTTGCAGCAGGCGGGTAAAACTGACGCGTTAATCGCGTATTTGCCGACGGCGAGCATGGGCACAGCGATGGAAATGTGGCAAGCGTATCAGAACGGCGTGCCGATCATTGCGGTGTCGCCGCTGCATCATCACTGGGCGATCCGCTTCACGGCGCGCAAGGTGTTGCCTGATCTCGATGCGCTGCTCGACTTTATCGCGGCGGGGCATTTGCCGGAGTTTGTGCGAAACGGTGGGGGGTGATGGTGGTTTGGCCGATAAGCCCGATTTTAATGACGCGCGCTGCACTGTGCTGATTTCGGGTTTAACCAGGTGACGTTACGGTGGACGCAAACGATGCCTAGCGTTCCCGAAAAGCTTCCCAATCTACCGGACAGGTCTGCTCACGCCCCTCACCAGGCAAATAATCTCTCTGCTCCTGCTCGGTTAAACCAGACTGCGTCACTTGCCCGCACACGAGATCAATCAAATCCTCGATCTGCGCAGTCCAGCGCCGCACCGTTCCATCGCGTCCCGCCGTCAACGCGTAGCGTCCATCATCGCTGAAGGCTACATACCAAACCCAATCACTATGTCCACTGAGAGTGAATGGATAGAAATTGGGGTCAGGTAGATCAAGGTCCCACAACAGCACTATGTTGTCGACACCACCTGAGACCAGATCATTGCCGTCAGCAGTCGGCGCAAAAGCGACATCGCGCACGCCGCGTTTGTGTCCCTGTAACACAAACTTCTCGGATGCAGTGTTCGGATCAGTGACATCCCATACACGTACCGTTTTGTCATCGGCCGAAGAAGCCAGCAACGTGCCGTCGCCATTGAACGCCAGTCCGCTGATCCATTCCGAATGGCCTGTCAACGAATTGACGGGCGAAATCACGCCGGATGCGTCCACTTCCCACAGGACAATGGTTTCGTCGTCGCCGGCAGTCGCCAACCAACGACCGTCCGGCCGAAATACGACCCCCTGCACGGCATCGGTGTGTTCTGTCGTATTGAGCGCTGTCAACATCGGATTGGTGGGATCAGAAATATTCCACACGACCACTTTTCCATCGTCGGTTCCGGCGGCGATGAAGCGCTCGTCCGGGCTGAATTCCAGATCGTGAATGCCGGTTCCCTGCCCCCAGCGCACAGCGACCGGTTGTGGAGCGGCGGGGTCGCCAATGTCCCAGAGGTACAGGTGGCCATCGAAACCGGCCGCAGCGAGCAAGGAACGCTCGGTGGCGATGTCGACCGTCCAGACATAGGCTGTTGGGCCGGGTCTGTCGTCGCGCAACGACCAGGTACGCAGTGTTTGATCATCTCCTGCTGTGTAAAGCGTGTTGCCGTCGGCCGAAAACGCAACGCCTCGCACCCACTTATCATGCCCCACCAGCCTGTCGATCAACTGTGGTTTGGCCGCGCCACTCAGATCCCAAATCTGCACCGTGGCATCGGCCGAAGCAGACGCCAATTGCAAGCCATCGTTGCTAAACGCCACATACCATGAGCGCGATGTGTGTCCCGGCAGCGTCTGCACCAACTTCGGCGCAGCCGGATCGGAAACGTCCCACAATGTGACATCATTATCGCTCCCACTCGTCGCCAACAACGCGCCATCCGGGCTGAATTCGAGCAAAATTCCGTCCGGCCCATGCCACTGTGACACAATGCGCGGGCGACTGAGACGGCTGATGTCCCACAAGGTAAAGCGTCCATCACGCTCAGCAGCAGCCAGCAGCGGCTGCGTCGGGCTAAACGCCACATCCGTCACACCATTTACTTCACCATCTACGAGCGCCAGCGGAATGACGGCAAACGGCACAGTCATCGCCGAATCAGCAACATCCCACAACACCACGCGCCCGTCATCGCTGCCGGTAGCCATGATGGGTCGATCCGGATGAAATGCCACCGCGTTGATGACATCCGTTACGACAGTCGGTGAAATCGCGGATGACGACCACAACGGAGCAGACAGATCGTCGCTGGCCCTCAATTGGACTGTGCCATCCGTGCCTGCTGACGCCAGCAATGTACCAGCGGGATCAAAAGCGACATCGCGGATCTCGCTGTCATGAGCGTGCCTTGCTGTGGCGATCTCGGCCGAATCCGCTGCATTCCGCAGTTGCAGCGATCCATCGTGCGTACCAAGGGCCAGGGTTTGCCCGTCCGGACTCAACGCCAGCGACCAAACACTTTCCCCCACTCCAGTCGGTTCCAGTCCCGTCAATGCCGCCAGTTCCTTTGGCAAAGCGCCGACATCCCACAACCGAACGACGCCATCCGTATCGGCCGTCGCTATCAATTGGCGTTCGGCATCGGCGGCAAACTCATTGATCCAGGCATCATTATCGATCAGAATACGCGGCTCTGCCTCGGTCGTGATCAGCTGCTCAGTGTCCCAAATGCGCACCATATTGTCGTGTCCACCGGAAACCAACACGCCTGTGATCGGATTAAATGTGATCCGTTCGAGCGAATCGTCAGCGGCTTTGATTTGGCGCACGGGCACGGCGTTTTCCGGATCACCGACATCCCAGAGAATGATGGTCTGGTCGTAGCTGCTCGATGCCAGTGTGCGGCCATCGGGGGCAAAGGCAATACCGGTCACGCTATCAGTATGGCCACGCAACGTTTTGATGAGCCGAGCTTCCTGCAATGAACGAATATCCCACAAGCGTACGGTGTCGTCAGCAAAACCGATGGTCGCCATTAGCTGGCTGTCCGGACTGAATGCGACACCATAGACGGTGGAATTATGGCCCACCAATTCACGCGGTGGCGCTGACCAATCGGCCGAATCGTACAAATAAACATTGCCGTTGACATTGGCGCCACCCAACATTGTCCCGTCCGGGTTGAATGCGATGTGGCGCCAGCGTTTTTCGCTCGTGTCCGGCGCCGGCAACAGCAGCGGCGCGGCGTCCGAGTTTTCCACATCCCACAAACGGATGGCATCATCGTCACCGGCAGTGGCAAAATGGCGATTGTCCGGGCTGAAGGTGACGGAGCGCACGCTGGTCGTGTGGGAGGGCGGCAGCGGGATGGGCGTGGCTTCCAGACGACTATCGCTTCTCGACTGCACAGCACCCCGGTCCAGGAAAAAGGTGGCGGTTGGTATGACGACTACACTATCATCGGCCGATTCCGGTTCACTCAAGCTCAGTTGCCACAAAATGACACCGCCTTCGTGGTCGGCCGAAACCATCCACTGTCCATCCGGGCTGAAATCGACGGAACGCACATCGGCCGAATGCTCCGTCAGGCGCAGCGGATCATTATCTGTCTCCGCCCACATATCGCGGACCAAAATCGTGTCATCATCCCCTACAGACGCCAGCCAGCGCCCATCTGCACTGAAACGCAACTCGCGCACCACGCCATCGTGGTCGCGCAAGACGTCCAGCAAACCTTGTTCGCCCAGCAACGTTCGCAGCGTAAGGTCAACCTGATCCCGCACCGAATCGCCCGTTTCTTTTTCCAGCAAGAATGCTTCAATTGCCAGCAGCGCACCGAGTGTATTGTCCTGCGTGCGGTCGGCAATGCGCAGCGCCCGAGCCGCTACCGACTGTTGCACAGCCCGACGGCGTTCGGTACGCGTTTGCACCAACGCGAAGCTGATGACACCAATGACAATCGCGCTTGCCAACGCAATGCCACCAATCAACAGTAGCAAGTTGCGGTTACGGCGGCGCGTGCGCAAGATAGCATCCTCACGTCGACCGGCGTCGAGAAAATTGCGTTCCACATCTTCCAGCCGGTCCGGGTTGACGCCTGCCAGCGTGCCTTCGAGCTTACTGCCGGTATAGAGCAGGGCGGCTTTAGCCTCGTCTTCCGCCCGATCCCAGGCCAGGGCATCCTGATAGAGAGGCGTCTGTTGCTGTCGCCAAGCAGCGTTGGAGTTGCGTATCGGCCGAACAAAGCGATCATGCACAATTTCGACCCAAATGCCCCGCGACCGTTCCTGAAGACGCAGCAAATAGTTGCCGGCCAGTGCAGCGACAACGGCATTGTCCAGCGTGCCGGTTTTGCCCGTTTCTTCGTTTTGGTAGACTGTGCCGCGCGTGCCACCTTCGGTAATCAACTCGTTTTCAAACCAGTTGCGAATGACGCTTTCCGAAGCATCGACGGCAGGATTGGCAATGACGGCGGCAATTGTATCGTCGTAGAATCGGCCGAGTGCGGTGTTGACATCGAGGCTGTTGACGTGTTCGGCCGAAATAGTGCAATCAGGATCAGCGCAATCAGGATCATTGCCGACCATTTCCCACAATTGTTGACAGACGACCTGTAGCTGCAACGGTTCCAGATATTCGCCTGCCTGTGTCTCTGTGGGATCACGTCCGGTTACGCGGCTCAAATTCCGGATCAAGATGGCAGCAACGCCCTCATCGAATGGACGGCCACCGATACGCGCCGGGGCTTCGACCACATCGAGCGCAGATTGCGCAACTGCCAGGCCGTCGGCGGCCAGCGCACGTAAGCGCTGCATGTAGTAACGCACGCGCAAATTGCCGGGAATCGACTCAGCGAACGGATCCAGTCCGGAGACAAAATCCTCGCGCATGGTCAATACAACCCAGAGTAGCGGATCGTGTCTGACAGCCGCGCCTAATTGCCGGAAGAAGACCTTGCGATCTTGCCAGCGGTCCAGATGTGCGGTAAAGATCTCCTCAAACTGGTCGATAATCAGGACACGGGCGCTCGTTTCGGCCGATTGTGTTTTCTCTAAATAACTGCGCAAAGACGTCTGCGCCAATTCGGTTGCGACTTGTTCCTCACCTTGCAGGCTGAGCAGCAGATTGTAGACAAATATGTTGGTGACATCGTCGTCAGCTACGCCTTCCGGCAACGCGCCGCTGATGCGGCCAATCGGCAGAACCGAGAATCCTTCCTGCTCCAATTGCGGCACAAGACGCGCATTGAGCAGCGAGCTTTTACCCGCACCTGACTGCGCATTGAAGACGACGACATGTTGTGACACCACCAGCGAGAGCAATTCAGCCGCCTCTTGTTCTCGGCCGAAAAAGAGATGGGCTTCATCACGACGATACGCCCGTGGCCCAACATAAGGGTTAGTCGCTGTTGCCGACTCCATTATTGCTCCCATTGTGTCCACAATTCACGCGTGAACGATTGCACATCACCCCAGTAAATATTAAAGCGGTTGTTGGAAAAATAGACGTCGAAATAACGTTTTACCGCTTCGACATCTTCAATACCGGCTTCCGGCTGTGGTTTCATCTGAATTGACAGGCCGGGCGGCTGCTTCTGGTTTAGGATGGCACGCACCGGCCCGCGAAAGACAACGCGGAACGGCCAGCTATGCACGTCGTAGCCGATCATGATCAGGGAAGATAACGCCATTGCTTGCTGTACTTCCGGCGGCAAGCCCTGCGCACGCTCCAAATCGTGCGAAATGTGTTCGAAAAACTCAAAAAAATTATCTTCCGCCAACACCAAAGACGCGCTATCAGAGTCGATGCCGTGCAGGTGAAAGACAAGCGGGTTCTGTATGCGCTGTTCCAGCAGTTCTTCGCGACTCTGCATCGGGTCAAAAGGCAATTGCTGCGCGTACCCTTCCAGATCGTCAGACCAACTGTAGATACCCTGGCGCGGTGTCTTGCCTACAGCGCGCAACGCGTCTTCGAGCAATGTATGGTAACTGGTGGTCAAATAGATCGGAAAGGGCAATTTTGCCAAAATAGAGAAAGGATTGTCAGGCTCGTTTTTGAACACGGCGAAACCGAGGCGTTCGGCCGATTTGGACACGGTCAATCGCGGCAGTTCGTCTTTGAGGGTGTCCAAAAATGGATTCGGCGTGCCATTCGGTTGTTCAGCCTGCGCTTGCCGGAACAACAGCGTTTTGAGAAAGTCGAGGTATTGGTCTTTGGCTTCGACTTCATAGCCGGAAAGCACACTCAAATATTGTGCAATCCGTTCCGGTTCACGGTCGCGGAATGGGAATTTAACAGCCGCTGCCCAGGCCTCACCGATGTCCAGTTGCCCAAACATGTGCTCCATGCTGACCATGTTGCCGATGAGTGGGATGGCTTTGCCGCCGCGCAGCGCCCGTAGCAGCAGCGGCCACGAAATACTATTGTTACCGTTAGTTGCTGTTTCAATTGCCATCGGCCGAATCCAGAGTTACTACCACGCGAAAACCGCGCTGCTTATCATGATGATCGGGCATATACCAACTCCGAGCACTGCAACGCAACTGCGCCACGTCTGCCGTGTAATTCCCGCCACGATAAACACGATACGTCAGTGCATCGGCCGCCAATGTCTCGCGACCATCTTCCAGACTATACGGATAAGCAAAAGTCGGATTGCGCCAATCGGTACCCCACAACGTCCGCGTCCATTCGGCGATGTTACCGCACATATCAAAACAGCCGTAGGGAGATATGCCCGTTTCGTACTGCGTCACTGGTGTTGTCATGTCACTTCCGTTGTTACATCGTGTCGCATCCCATACGTCACCCCATGGAAAGATACGACCATCTTGCCCACGGGCTGCTTTTTCCCACTCCGCTTCAGACGGCAAGCCATAGCACCTGTGATTTTCCGTTTGTGCAGATAACCAATCACAATACGCAGTTGCATCGTACCAATTGATGCCGCTGACAGGATGCTGCAATCTATCAGGTGGCGGCTCGATACCAAACCAGCCGACCCGTTGCGGTGCAGCATGGCCGCTGGCAGCGATGAAATGCGCGTATTGCGCGTTTGTCACCGGATAACGCCCAATGTGATAGGTCGGCAGAATGACTTCATGACGTGGCATTTCAAACAGCGAAACATCATCGGCGGCATCGCTGCCCATCCAAAATGGGCCGGCTTCTACTTTGACCAGTTCCGGTTCGATTTCAAGCCAGGGGAATGCGTCTGCGCTTTCCTCTTCGGCCGACATAAAGTAAGACGCGTCAAAGTCACCGATGATTTCCGCCAGCCGTCGATTCGTTGCGTTTTCCTCACCAGCTTTTTCAAGGAGTTCCTGCACGCGGTTTTCGCGCTCAGCCCACTGCAACAACTCGGCGATGATCTCTGTGAGACTACTCCTTGTGTTGACAAGGGCGTCCAAATCTTCATTGAGTTTGCCGCGCATCAATGCTTCCAGCATATTCAGGTTGAAAGCATCAATGAATACATCCACGATGGCTTGAAAGTGATTGGGTTTTAACTTCATTGCGTGCTATGCTGCGCTGGTGATTGGTATGATTGAGCCAGGCTCCTAACTATGCTCATTGTAGCATGAAAAGGTGGTGGATTGAAGCGGTCACCGATGCGAGTTCACCGCATAAATGGCGGGTTAGATACCATATACCTGATTGCAAAACCCGTTGAGGCGACTATAATCACAAACGAGCGTTAACAACGTTCAAAATTTACTAAACATTCAGAACAAAGGCGGAAATGCTTGCTTTCACCCTTCATCCATCTCTCCGCCTTCTTCATTTAAGATCATGTTTTCGTTGACGATAAACAAACGCACCTATCGTGCTGACGAGTTGGCAGGTGGAGTGGCTTCGGCCGAATCGCATCCAGCCGTCGCATTTTGTCGAACCTGGCTGTCCGGACAAACGGCTTTTGCCTTGCACACCTCCGGCTCCACCGGCAAGCCCAGGCCCATCACAGTGTCACGCGAGCAAATGCGTGCCAGCGCCCATTTCACCGGTGCGGCGCTCGGCTTGCAAGTCGGTGACCGGGCGCTGGTCTGTCTCAGCACGGACTACATCGCCGGTGTGATGATGCTCGTGCGCGGCATGGAACTGGATCTGGCGGTGACCGTTGTCCCACCACGCCGCAACCCGTTGGCAGCGTTTTCGGCCGAAACCCGCTTCGATTTTACCGCCGTCGTTCCCATGCAAATGCAAGCAATCCTCAACTCACCGCAACGCATTATCGCCGATCATATGCAGGCGATCATCATCGGCGGAGCAGCGGTCACGCCGTCGCTGGAACACGACCTGCAATCCCTCAATGCCGCCGTCTACAACAGCTATGGCATGACTGAAACTGTCAGTCACATTGCGCTGCGCCGTCTCAATGGACCACATCCCGACGCTTATTTCGTCCCGTTTGCCGAAGTCAAATTGGGGCTGGACGAACGGCAATGCCTGACCATCACGTCGATTTTGTCCGGCGGCAAAACGATTGTCACCAATGACCGCGTCGAGTTGCTGTCGGATGGTCGGTTCCGCTGGCTGGGACGCATCGACAATGTCATCAACAGCGGCGGCTACAAGGTGCAGGCGGAGCGGGTAGAAGCGGCGTTGCACACCGTTTTGGGCGAAAATCGGCGCGTGGTGGTCGGCGGTATGCCGGATGCAACGTTCGGAGAACAGGTTGTGGCGGTAATTGAGGGTGAGGATTCGGCCGAAATCGATCTCCACACCGCTCTGCTGCAATCCGGCCAACTACACCGTTACGAACTGCCACGCCAGATCATCTTCTTACCCCATTTTCCGGAAACGCGCAGCGGTAAAGTCGATCGTCAGACGGCGTTCGCAGTCGCTGCCGACAGGATGGCAACGCAGCAATGATCAGCTCCATCCAGACCACGCCAACGCCAACTATGCCCGTTCACGACGCCATGCGCCAACAATTACACGCCCTTGCCGCTGAGCATCCGGTGGCGACCACCCCTTTGCTGCGCGTCGAAGTTGTGGTTCCGCGTCGCGACATGCTTGCCTGGCTAATCGAGCAGCCAATAGCGACCAAAGTCTACTGGTCCAACCGCGAGCACAGCGACATTCTGGCCGGTGTCGGCATCGCGCACGCGGTCGATTCTGAAAACGGTTCGACGCGTGAAGCCATTGAAGTGCTGCAGCGCTTGCTGGTCAACGCGCCATCGGAACTGCGTTATGTGGGCGGATTGCGCTTTGATCCACACACGCCAACGGCAGCGGAATGGCAGCCATACGGCGCGTACCGCTTCATCCTGCCACGACTTGAGTTACGTCGGCACGAATACCGCACGACATTTGCGTGCAATTTGTACGTGCCACCCGGTGAACCGACGGCACCGGCCATTGCAGAAACGTTAGCATTGCTCGACTCGTTGCAATTTGACACATCCGGCCCGACTTTACCTATGCCGCACATGGGAGAGCGCATCAACATTCCCGATCACGATGGCTGGACACACAACGTCAACACGGCACTCAATCATTTTGTCGATGGTGACATGCAGAAAATCGTGTTGGCACGCAAGGCGGTTGTGCCGTTCGACGACCAGTTGATACCGTTGCGCTTGCTCAGTAAATTGCGCACAGCGACACCGCAGGCGTTTCACTTTTGCATTCAACTCGACGCGCATCGCGGTTTCATTGGCGCATCGCCGGAACGACTATATCGTCGGCAGGGACGCGGTTTTCACAGTGAGGCATTGGCCGGTACGCGACGGCGGGGACGCACGTTGGCCGAGGACGAGCAGTTTCGTCATGAGCTTTTGACGAGCCGCAAAGAACGCAGCGAGCATCAATTTGTAATTGACACGGTGCTGCAACAGGTAGAAGCGATGTGTCTGGCAACAGATACGAGTGGCGGCACGCGTGTATTGCAATTGGAACAGGTACAACACCTGCATTGTCACATCATCGGTGTGCTGAAAGACGGTGTTACCGATGCCGACATTATCGCCACGCTGCACCCGACGCCGGCGGTCGGCGGCTTGCCGCGCGATGTGGCGCTGCGCACGATTGCGGCGTTGGAGCCATTTGATCGCGGCTGGTACGCGGCTCCGGTGGGATGGATTGGTGTGGATTCGGCCGAATTCTCAGTCGGCATCCGGTCGGGACTGATCAACGGCAACACACTGTCGCTCTTTTCCGGTGCGGGGATTGTCCCCGGCTCGGTACCCGAGCAGGAGTGGCAGGAAATCGAAAATAAGCTGGGCAATTTCCGCAAGGCGCTGCGCTGAAAAGCTGCTGCTATCATACAGTGAAGTTTGAGAGACTGTGCAAGAGAAGGACTTTCTTTGCGGGAAAGAAAGTCCTGATGATATTAGTTCAAGTTGATCAACCCGGTGACCTGACCATTATTCTGTGCCGCGCTTTGCGCCGCCCACTGCATGGTGTAAAGATTGAAATAGCGACCGCGCTGCGCCAATAGTTCCTGGTGCGTCCCTTCCTCCACGATTTGGCCTTGATCGAGCACGACGATTTTGTCCGAGCCGACAATGGTGCTCAGGCGATGGGCGATGACAAAGCTCGTACGCCCGACCATTAGCCGGTCCAGCGCCCGTTCGATTTGCTTCTCCGTCGCCGTGTCGACGCTGCTCGTCGCTTCGTCCAGAATGAGGATACGCGGATCAGCCAGCAATGCCCGCGCAAACGAGACGATTTGCCGCTGTCCGACGCTGAGATTGACGCCGTCTTCACCGACATCTGTTTGATAGCCGTCCGGCATTCGGCCGATAAACACATCCGCACCGACCGCCGTTGCCGCAGCCATCACCGCTTCATCCGTCGCATCCAACCGCCCGTAACGTATATTTTCCATGATACTGCCGGAAAACAGGAATGTATCCTGCAAGACGATGCCGAGTTGCTGCCGCAAGCTGGCTTGTGTGATGCCGCGCAAATCGTAGCCGTCGATGGTAATTGCGCCGCCGGTCACATCGAAGAAACGGGCCAGCAAACGGATGATAGTGCTCTTACCTGCGCCGGTTTCGCCGACCAGGGCAATGCGTTGTCCGGGTTCAGCGGTCAGGTCAATGCCTTGCAGCACCGGTTCGCCTTCCTTGTAGTGGAATTCGACATCGTCAAAGACAACGCGACCGGCAATGTCGGGCAACGGCACAGCATCGGCCGAATCCACCAAATCCGGATCCGTATCCAACAAATTGAAAATGCGCTCACTGGCCGCCATCGTCGCCTGGAAGGTGTTAAAGCGCCGCGCCAACTCGCGAATCGGGTCAAAAAAGCGATTGACGTAGAGGACAAACGCCACAATCACGCCCGCCGTCGTGTAACCGTTGAGCACCATCCAGCCACCGACAGCGACGACCAAAGCCACGGCCAGTGACCCGACGAAATCGACGCCGGGGAAGAAAATGGCCGTCAATCGGGTCGCATTGACGTTGGCTTCAAAATACGATTCGTTGAGCGTTTCGAAGTAGGCGGCGTTGCGTTTCTCGCGGCTGAAGCTCTTGGTAATGCGGATGCCGGTAATCGACTCGTTGAGATAGCCGTTGATCAGTGACAGGCGCGTGCGGGTAGAACGGTAGGCGACGCGCACACGTTTGCGATACACCTCGGCCATCAGCGCCATGATAGGCAAGACGGTGAAGGTGATCAGCGCCAGTTGCCAGTCGAGAATGAGCATCGCGATGATGATGCCGGTCAGCGAAAAGAACGCACGGGTGACGCCGGTCAGCGACCACGTGATGAACTCCTGAAGCACATCGACATCGCTGATCAGACGGGACATCAATCGGCCGATGCTGTAATTATTGTGAAAGTTGAGCGACAGTTTTTGCAAATGGTGGAACAGCGCACTGCGCACATCGGCGACCACCTTCGTTCCTGCAAACGCCATCAATTCAAAGCGGATGCGGTTGGTAACAAACTCAAAAATCGCCGCCAGTAGGAACAGAATCGTAAACAGGCGCATCGCGGCAAAATCGTCGTTCGCCACACCTTCATCTATCGCCTGACCAATAATCCACGGCTGAACTACACTGAGCAAGGCCGTAAACGACATCATGATCAGCGAAATGATCAACTGCCGTTTGTACGGCACGAGATAGACAAACAGGCGGCGCATAATGCGATCATCGTAGACGCGGCCCAGCTTGTCATCCTGATCGGGCAGCAAGTCGGCGATCCGTGCCTCGCGTTCCTGACGCCGCCTCTCGCGTTCTGCTTTGCTCAATTTATCTTGTTTCGCTTGCGTTGCATTGCCGTTGAGATTGCTCATTGCTGTGCCTCCTGCAATGCCATAAATTCTTCCTGATCTTTGAGCTGCAAATCATAAATTTGCTTGTACAGGCCATTTTGAGCCAGCAATTCATCGTGCCGGCCACGCTCGACAATTTGGCCGTGGTCCAGCACGAGGATCATGTCGGCGCTTTTGAGCGTCAGCAACCGCTGCGCAATGACGAAAGTCGTCCTTCCCCGCATCAGTTCCGCCAGTGCAAGCTGGATCAAATGCTCCGTTTCGGTATCGACACTGCTCGTCGCGTCATCCAGAATCAAGATGCGCGGGTCGGCCAACAGGGCGCGGGCGATGGCAACGCGCTGTTTTTGTCCGCCGGAGAGCGTCACACCGCGTTCGCCGACGCGTGTGTTGTAGCCATCGGGGAAACGCTGCACAAATTCGTGGGCGCGGGCTGCACGGGCGGCGGCCTCGATTTCTGCAAGTGTCGCGTCCGGACGACCATACGCGATGTTGGCCGCAATCGTGTCACTGAAGAGGAACGGATTTTGCAGCACGATGCCGATGTGTTGCCGCAGTGACGGCAGTGTCACAGATTGGATGTTGATGCCGTCGATCAAAATCTCGCCTTCTTGCGGATCATAAAAGCGCGGCAACAGGCTGGTCAATGTCGACTTGCCTGAGCCGGTCGGCCCGATCAAGGCAACGACTTTGTCCGGTTCGGTGTGGAAGGTAATCTCTGAAAGCGTGTTCTGCTGATCGCGGTAACCAAAGCTGACGTTGCGAAAGGTAACTGCGCCGTGAACGTGTTCCATTTCGGCCGAACCACTGCGTTCAGCAATCGGATTGGGCATGTCCATGATTTCAAAGATGCGTTGACCGGTACCACCGGCACTGGCCGCCAGATTGACGAGAAAACCGAGCCGCTGCACGGGTTGCCCCATGAGCAGAACGTAGGAAATCATGGCAAACAACGTGCCGGCGGTAATGACGCCGTCGATCGCTTGCGGACCACCGAAGAACAAGAGCAGAAAGACGCTCAAGGCAACGAGAAAGGTGAACAACGGCCAGTTGTTGGCCCAGATTTTAATCAGCGTAAAGCGTGTATCAAACCAGCCATTGTTTTCGGCATCGAATTTCTGCAATTCATGCGGTTCGCGAGCAAATGCCTTGACGACGCGGATGCCGGTGAGACTTTCCTGCATTGTCTGGCTGACAACGCCGAGTTGTTCCTGTACTGCCTTGAATTGACCGCGCACATTTCGGCCGAAACGGATCACCAGCACGGTCAAAATCGGAATCGGCGCCAATGCGATCAACGCCAATTGCCAATCCATGATCACCATCGCCCCAATGGCACCCGCGATCAACAGCAGCGTCGCAACCAAATCGGCAAAACCGATGCCGATAAAGCGTTGCGCTTCTTGCACATCGCTGATACCGCGGCTCATCAGGTCGCCTGTGTGCGCCTGATCGTGGAACGAAAACGGTAAATTCTGGACGACATTGTAAAATTGATTGCGCAAATCAAAAGATACGCGGTGCGAAAGCCATTCTGCAAAGTACAGGTTGGCAAATCCGGTCAGCGAACTGACCACGGCAACACCCAAAATCATAGCTGCACTGAGTAACAGTGCTTGCATGCTGTCACCGGCCAATCCCTGGTCGATGGCGACCCGAATCACCTGCGGCACAAACAGATTGAGCAGCGTAGCCACCAATAACGCACTGTAGGCGACGATGGCTTGTTTCCAATGGGGCCTGAGATAGCTGAGTAAGCGCTTGTAAACGGCGAGTTTGCCCAAAATCATCTCTCCTGCATATTGGATTTCGGATGTGGGATTTCGGCGTTTGTTGTTCCGAAATACAGTGTCTAGCAGTCCGAAATCGAGGACACCTTCTTCAGATCAGCGTAACTGGTCGGCACCTCCTTTGCCGGACGTTTAGTTGACGAGAATCTTGTATTTTACCTTTCCCGGGTAGGAATTGTGTTGGAAATGACGACGAACTATCAGGATAAACGCAGAGCAAATGGGGATCAACTGGACTTTCGGCCGATTTTTTCGTACTCATTTTGTGTTACAATACAGATAATCTCCGTCATGCGGAGCTTTTTTTTGCCTCACAGAACACGGTTAACAACAAAACACATAGTGAAAGGCATCCCTCCATCACCGTTCACTATTGACAATTGGCATTTCAACAAGGAGTTTATTCATGGATATGGAATATCGTCGACTTGGACGATCAGGTCTACAAGTCAGCGCCCTTTCTTTCGGATCGTGGGTCTCTTTTGGCAATCAACTGGATGTTGAACGCGGCGAAGCGTGTATGGTCGCCGCCTATGACGCCGGTGTCAACTTTTTTGACAATGCCGAAGCATATGCCGCCGGCAAGTCAGAAACAATCATGGGCGAAATCTTGCAACGCCAGGGTTGGGCACGCGACTCATTTATCGTCTCCAGCAAAGTCTATTGGGGCGGTAGCAAACCGACCCAACGTGGTCTGAGCCGCAAGCACATTTATGACGCATGTCACGCGGCGATGAACCGCTTGCAAGTCGATTATCTCGACCTCTATTTCTGCCACCGCCCAGACCCGAACACGCCCATTGAAGAAACGGTATGGGCGATGAATGACCTGATTCGCCAGGGCAAAGTGCTCTATTGGGGCACATCGGAATGGTCAGCGCAGCAGATCATGGAAGCACACATGATCGCCCGGCAATACAATTTGCTTCCGCCAACGATGGAACAACCACAATACCACATGTTCCATCGCGAACGGGTTGAAGTTGAATACGCTCGCGTCTACCGCGAGGTCGGTTTGGGTACGACAATTTGGTCGCCGCTGGCATCCGGTGTACTCACCGGCAAGTACAATGACGAAGTGCCGGACGATTCACGGGTCAATCTGCCGGGCTACGAATGGCTGAAAGAGATGGTGTTCAGCGAAGAGGGCCAGGCGCGCATCCAGAAGGTGCGTGAACTGACGCCAATTGCTGATGAATTGGGCGTTTCGATGGCGCAACTGGCGATTGCCTGGTGTCTCAAGAATCCGAATGTGAGCACGGTGATCACCGGCGCGTCACGCGTGTCGCAGGTCGAAGAAAACATGAAGGCAATGGCTATCGTTGAACAGCTTGACGATGATGTGATGGCGCAGATCGAAGCGGTGCTGGATAACAAGCCGGAGCCGGGCGCGTTTCAACTGTAGATACCCTCAGAAACCGAGTTTTTCCAAGAAACTCGGTTTCTCTACCTCAATCCCGTGAACCATTCCCGTGAATCTGACTGACAGCCGCCGCGCGATGCGGCATTTGCTCGACGAACGTGATCCGGCCGATGCGCGGGCGGTTTATTACGCGCTGCAATACGACGACGCACGCACACAAATCACGACGTATCGGCCGAATGCGCCGCGCGCCATCGGGTATGTGTGCCAATCGCGGACGGGATACGATTTATTTCGACCGCTGGTAACGATGCGGTTACCGATCCACCATCTCGACGAGAGCGCCGCCATTCTGTACCATAGCCTCATTCCCGGATCGCCGCTGATTCTCAATATTCCGGAAGCGTACATGCCACTGGTGATGGGCATATTCGACATATTTGCGGAAGAGGAATACAAGGTGCTGGTTTTGGATCAGGGACGTTATCGGCCGATACTCAACGTGCTCGTCACCCACGAAACCGCCAGCAACGGCCTACCGAGCTACGTCATCCGTCATCAGAACCAGCGCGCCGCCGTCGCATCGATCAATTGGCAAATCAACCACTTTGCCGACATGGCGCTGACCTTTGATAACAAATCACGCCGCACCGCATGGGCAGAGAGCATCGTTGCGGCGTTGAGCGGGCACATTGTCGATCAAGGGCGTATTCCACTGCTCACGGTGAAAGAAGGGGATGATTTTTCGGCCGAAGCAGCACAATCAGTCGGCTTTGTCGATTTGGGCGTCCGCGAATACATGGTCGAAGCCGTCTTGCGACCACAGACATAATCCGCAATGTAGACGTTGCCCCTAAAACAAACAAGGCCGCCTTAAAAGGCAGCCCTGTCAATTGGTTTGTGTGTGCGACCTGTCTTCGGCCACAATGACTCAGTCGAGCATATCACCCAGGACACGCTCCATGGCCATCGTGTGACTACAATAACCGCGCGTTTGGAAAAAGCCGCAATCGCATTGCCACGATCGTTCACCCTCATTAGCGAAGTTCACCGTGTGATAACTGTGATCACCGTCAATACGCACCGTAAATCCTGCAAAGTGGATTCGTTGCGGTTCTTCAGCATAAATCTTGGCTTTTTCAATCTTTCCAATTAACGCGTAGTCCATTTGAATCTCCTTCTAAGCCTGAGTTTTGGAAATAGAAAACAAAAAAGCACGCGGCAAGCGTGCTTCAAAAAATGAGAGCATAACTGTGGGGATGTTTTCAAAAATGCTCATGTCTCTAGTATAGTCGTGTCGGGAAGCAGATGTCAATCGCAAAATCAATTTCTAACACTTTTTTCCGGTGAAAAGTTCGCGAAACGGGAATCTTCAGTGGGAAGTCGAGTGTCGGTTGCACCTAACAATCATGAGAAAATGATTGTGACGCGCATTGTGCCGGCAACAATACCCGATTCCCCCGCACTAGACGGCCGACTGCAATCATTCACGGATGATCAATGGTTCCGGAATGTAGACGTGGTCATCTTGTACGCGCTGCCCATCAGCATCAAAGAGCGGCAAGCGATCACCTGTCATCCAATCGTATAATCCGAACGCCACGCGATAGGTTCCGGGCGGCAAAGGGGTTTCGGCCGAAATGCTGTGCGTGTCAAACCAGACATCCCCCGGATGCCACTGCGATGTCGGTGCATGCCCGTCCAACGGCTGCGCATCGCGTTGTGCCACGCTGTTGCCGTCAGCATTTTCAATGTGGATAAACACCGTGGCATCTTGCGCGATTGGGGCCATCGATTCCCATGCCAGCGTGATGACAATCGGCTCACCGGTGCGGCCCGACGGTAACTGGTAGCCGGTCAGCGCGATAGACGTCGGTGCGTCCCATGTCAGTGCAAGCGGTTGCAGGGCAACGGCCGGTGCAAACACAGCGATGTTGCCGCTGCGAGCGGTTGGGCCAAACGGCACGCCCTGATCGCTGACGTGTTCGAGATTGCGCTTTTCGGCCGAATCCACCACTTCCACATCAATATGGTAAATGCCGCTGGGTGCATCGGGCGGCAATGTGAATTCATGCTGCGTCGTCGCCGTCGTACCCGGCTCCCATTCATCAGGCAGCGGTTGGGTCGCCGGGTCGCCAGCGACACTGCCGTCCGGCGCGATCAGATGGGCAACGGCAACGACCGGTGGTGCGTCCGGGTCCAGTTTTTCCCAATGCAATGTGACGGCAGCGGTCTCATTCGGCCGAAAACCGCGCTCATCGGTCGTCATGCCGGTCAGACAAATCTGCTTGTCAAATGTCGCGCCCGTCGCCTGCGCATTGTCGTCCACAGCCGCATCTGTTCGTTCATCGATTTCGTAAACGCGATTGTAGCCTTGCGCATCGAGGAAGCGCGCCTCACCATCCGCTGCACGCAGCCACAGCGTGAACGGCACATCCTGCGGGTGAATGATGCGAATGACGCCCGATCCGTCCACGTCGGCATGCAGCAGCACCATGCTGCGGTTGAGGCGGCAGACGCCGTCCGGGTACAGGAATGTTGTTGGGCGCGTCGGCGCCAGCGTCTGGTCCTCCGTAAACGGCTCAAACCGGGTTGTGAGCAGATATTGAATGGTCGGGTGGGCGAAAATCTCGCCCGGCACGACAACATCACGGTCGGCACTGAGGGCGATCATGTTTCGGCCGAAATTGTATTCGATACCATACCCTTCCCGCACCTCAGCCACCGCCGCCCAACGCTGAAAATAATCGCGTGCCGTCAAGCTGCCGCTGACGAACAAGACGAGCAACACCGGCCACGCCACCGCTAGCTGTCGGCGGCGCGTCAGCCTGTGCCAAATCCACCATAATCCGGTTCCCGCCAGAATTAAGGCAGGCGGTACTGCCCCAATCGCCCGGATCGACTTGGGTACATCGTCGCTGAGCGTCATCGGCAGCAGCATGACGGTGAGCCAGACGAGCAACAGCTGCGCCCACGCCTTGCGCCAGTTCCACAACGCGACCATTACGCCGACTGCAAACCCAATCGCGACGAGCGGATCGAAAACGGGGCGTCCGGGCAAATTGTGCCAGAAATCCCGATCGCCGGCGTCGAAAAACATGCGGGCTGTGCCGATGATGTTGGTTGTGAGCGATTCGGCCGAACTGCCCACATCCGTCGCCTCAATCGCCACCGTTTGCGACATGCGCTCGGCAAACGCCTCCGGATTATTGACGAAATAGATACCCAACGGCAGGAAAACGAGGAAGGCCGTCGCCAATGTTACGATCAAGCCGCCGGCCAACGCTTTCCGTCGCCCTGTATCGCGTTGCAATAGTGCCAGAGCTGCCGGGATGACAAAGACGACCGGCAATAGTCGCGCCGGAATATACGTATACAGGCTCAGGCCGAGAAAGAGGCCGCTCCAGACAAAGCGGCGCGGCGGCGATCCCCGCTGCCAATGCACCCAGAAACGCCATACGGCCAGCGCCGACAGCGGCACGAGGTAGACGGCACGCAAAATGAAGCGGCTGAATTCGACATGCCAAATCGTCGTCGCCAGCACAGCCGCCGCCAGCAATGCGACCGGCGTGCGCCACGCGCGACGCGGCACGACAGCGTGCGCCGTACGGTAGACGATGGGCACAGCCAGCACGCCGACGAGTGCCGTCGCGTAGCGCAGCACCCACGGCGCTGTGCCGGTCAGGGCGATAAACAGGGCGTTGACGAGGATGTGCAGCGGTTCACGTCCGTTGTTTTTGGCGTAGAAAACCTGGAAATTGCCGTTACGCAGCAGGTCGAGGGCGTCGAGGCTGTTGAACCCTTCGTCGTAGTGCATGCCGGGCGGCGTGGTGTCTAGGGTGTGGACGCGCAGGAAGAAGGCGACGAGAAGAATGCCGATCAGGAGACCAATATAGTTGCGCTGTGCATCCGACTCGTGTTTCATAGCGGGGTCGGATGGTACAGGAAGTTCGGCCGAAATTCAATACAGCCCGCTCGGTTCTCATTCGTCGGCTTGCCACGCAGATATTCAAATATTGTCGGCCATGCAGTGCCAGGCTCAACAGCGGTCATTGTCAAAAATCAGTATCGGATGTAAACTTAATTTTGCTATCCGATACAACAAGGAGCTGCACGATGCTCGATTCCCGACTCTTTGAGCGCATACGCGTCAAGAAACAGGCATTAGATGCACTGCGCCCCCTGCCCACAGCCGCGGTCAGGCGGCTGCAGGAGCAAATCAATACCGAATGGATTTACAATTCAAACGCCATTGAAGGCAGCACGCTAACCTTACAAGAAACGCGACTGATTCTCGAAACCGGCATGACGATTGGCGGCAAGAGCCTGCGCGAGCATTTCGAAGTCGTCAATCATCAAAAAGCGATTGACTTCGTCGAATCACTTGTCCGAAGCGAGACGCCCGTTACGCCGTTCCACGTTCGGCAAATCCATCAACTCGTGCTCACCCAAATTGACGATAAAGGTGCCGGAAACTACCGCCAATTAACGGTGCGAATCACAGGATCAACGCACATGCTGCCTGAACCATGGGATGTCCCCGGTCGCATGGCTGACTGGGAGCAATGGCTGCACGGAGAAGCGCAGTCGCTACACGTCGTTGCGCGTGCAGCAATGGCACATCATAAACTGGTCGCCATTCACCCGTTTATCGACGGCAATGGGCGCACTGCCCGGTCGGTGATGAATTTGCTGCTGATGCGCGAGGGCTACCCGCCCTCTGTCATTGCGAAGGCATATCGACGCCAATATTATCGCGTGTTGGCGCAGGCGGATCGGGGACGGGAGAAACCGTTAGTCAACTTTGTCGGTCGTGCTGTCGAACAGAGTCTGACGCGCTATCTGGAAGCGTGTACGCCGCGATCAGAACCGCCAGCAGAGGAACAGCGCTGGATATTGTTGCGTGAAGCGGCCGAATTCTCGAATTACAGTCAGGCGTATTTAAGCTTGCTGGCACGCACCGGGCGGTTGGAAGCGCTGAAGCGCGGGCGCAATTGGTACACGACGCGTGAAGCAGTTGCAACATATGAACAGTCGGTAACGGGGTAGATTGGATTTTCGGCCGAAATTCAATACAGCCCATGCAGTTCTAACGCTATCGTACGCTACGCTCGCGCAAAATGGCAATCACGATGAACATTGCAAAAACGAGAATGGCGACTTCGTTGAGCAGGCCGCCCCATTGACGCAGCGTTTGGTTGGGTGCAAAATCACCGGCAAGTCGCAACAGTAGCGACAGGTTGAGCAGAATGGGCGGCAGGTAGAAAATCGGCCGATACTCCACCACAAACCCCGTCACCCCCGGCAAAATAATCGGCGCATGGGCAAAAATCATGCCAAAAACAAAACCCAGAAACAACGCGTGCAGCCACGCATCGTACAGCGGCCCGACGATCAACGGAGTGTAAATGACGCCAATCACCCCGCTAACCACCAGCCAAACATAGCCGACAAGTAAATTGACTGCAATGTAGCGCGTCAGCCCTTTCTTGCGTATATTGCGTCGTGCCAAATCAAACGCGATTAGCCACAGCGCCACGGCAATGACGCCCACACTCGCCAGCCGCGTGCCGCTGCCGTAGTCAAACAGCGAACCGATCAAACCGAAGCCGAATAAACCGACGGCGATCAGAAACAGTGCGCGTTGACGCGGCGTCAGGCGCAGTACCCGACTCAATTCGAGCCGTTCACCGGCGATGACGAGGATGAGAAAACCGGCCCACCAGGTGCTCGCTTCAAAAATCGGCCGACCCAATGCCCACAACAACGTCCCCACCAGCAGCGCAACAGCACCCGACGCCATCGTCCACGTATGCAGGGCGGGATGTTGCCGCACCATATCGGCCGAAACCAGCACCAGCGCCCCACTTCCCAACACCATCAATGCCGCACCCGCCGTCACCCAGCCGACGATCAGCAAGAGCGCACCAACGCCGATCAGTACCGGTGCCGCCAGACACCACGTTTTGCGCAGCGCAACGGCCCGCTCCAGGGCGATCAGTGTGCCGAGAAAACCGACGACCATCAACGGTCCGTGCGCTCCGGCCAATTGCGGCTGCAGCGGCGGCAAACGCCAGCCCAGGCGCAGCAGTCCGGCCCACAATGCCGCCAGCAGTGCTACGACCACCAGCGGCATAATCAGCCGTCCCGGATAGCGTAAATTGTCGTTTTCCATCAGGGAAAAACGGTCAGGAGGCGGAGTTGGAATCGGCCGAAATCGTGTCGACCCCAGCCGACGCAATCACCTCCCCCAACTCCTGCACAAATTGTTCAACCGGAATACTGTAGATCGAGGCAGCTCTCGCCACTGAGAAGAACGGGGCCACGGCGCAGCCGACGCAAGCCATCTTATGTTGTTGGAAGACGGCGATTGTCGCCGGCCAGCGTTTCATCACGTCTACCACATTCAAATCAGCCAAAATGATCTCATCCAACATGGCGCACGCTCCCCACACCATCTGTTCTGTCATTTACTCGTGCAATGTCCGAATGTAGGCGATGATATCCATGAGTTGTTGATCGGTCAGCGCCGGATTACCGCCTTTGGGAGGCATGTCGATGCCGGTCGTGTTAGCAGGATCACCTACAGGACGGCCTACTTTGACAAACGCCAGCAGTTCAGCATCGCTTTGACTGGTGACGAAATCACTTGTCGTAAACGGTTTACCGAGTCCTTCGACGCCTTCACCTCCCGGACCGTGGCAGGCAATGCACACTTCGTTAAACTTGGCTTCGCCGGCAGCAACATCACCCGTCGGCAAATTGGTATCGGCCGAAGCCGATGTCTCAGCGCTACCCGCATCAGACGCAGGTGCGCTATCGCCACCCGAATCGCCACCGCAAGCAGCCAGCGCCATTATCAGCACCAAAAGTAGAGTCCCTAACCAAATTATTGAACTTTTCATAAACATGTCTCCTCGATTGTTTTTGCCGTGAGCTGTTAGCTGTCAGCCTTTGGCTTTTAGCTCATTTACTTATCAGATTCCATTGCGTGATCCATTTCCATCCCGGACATGTGATCTTCGTCTGCCATGTCGGCAGCATGGTCGTGATCCGGATTGTGCTGGCGCATCGACCCCGCCTCCATCTCGCCTGCATCAGCAATGGCGATCATGTCGGCAAACGAGACGACAACGGCACCTTCCTGTCCCGCAGCGAGCGCCTGGGCTTGCGCTTCCTCAGCACAAGCGGCAACGCCAAACCCCATCGGCGTAGTCAAGCTGGGATCGAGGACATATGACGCGTCTTCAGCGCGAATCCACTCACCGGTCAGATAATCGTGCACCCAAAACGTATCGACATCCTCCCCAACCTCGTGGTAGTGGGCGAACATGCCGCCGATGTCGTCAAAACGGCGTGGTTCACCATCTGTCGTCCAATAAGCGGCTGCGAATTTCTCTTCGCTGATCAACATGCCGCAACGGTCGCACACATCTTGTCCGGCGATAATCTCTGGCGCTACCGACGTATCGATGGCTTGCTTGCACGCAGCCAGGCCGATAGCCAGTGCCAGGATTACCAGCCAGAAGATGATGATTCTACCCGTCGGCAATTGTCGTTCTTTCATTACAAGACTCCCCGTTTTTTGAAAAGATAGGTTGCCAGCAGCAGCGGGATGATGACCCAGAGCAGCAGTAAACCGAGCAATAATGGCAGCAGGGCGCTGCCGTATGTGCGAAAGGCGTAGACGCCGGCCGGCCCCAGCACTTCCAGGTTGCTGCGAATGCCGGAAATGGCGGCGATCTTGAACAGTTGCAGCGGATTGACCAGTGCAGCCAGAAACAGTTGTTGTACGTCGAGTTGCAGCACCAGCGCCGTGCCCATCAGACCGAGATCGCCAAAGAAGACGAGTAGCAGCCAGAGAAACAGTGCCAGACCGATGGCGGTCGAGCCACGCTGCACGGCGGCGGAGATGAGAAAACCGAGGCTGAGGCTGGCAACGGCGAGCACAACGGCAAAACCCATCAAGATGAGGTAGGTATCAATTTCGGCCGAACCCCCATTGAGTGCAATTGCAAACGCCGTCAAGCCAAAGCCGATCCCCAGCGCAGCGATCAATGCCAGCGACAAGCCGACAAATTTACCCAACAACAGCTCTGCCTGACTGATTGGCTGTGCCATGAGATACATCAATGTCCCTTTTTCCCGCTCACCGGCCAGACTGAGCGCACCGAGCGTCAGCCCCATCAGCGGCACGATGAGCAGGACGAGGTTGATGAGGCTGGCACTGGTTCGGCCGAATCCCGCCAGCCCATAATTGCCCGCACCCGAAAGCGCCATGTACGCCAAACCCAGCGCCAAACCCGTAAACGCCACCGCATAGAGCATAAACCAGCGGTTACGCCGTGCGTCGTACAACTCTTTCTGCGTCAAAACCAGAATGTTTTCAAAATCTAACATATTATTCCACCGTAAAATCGTCGACCTGGACACCGGCCTCACACAACATCTGCAGCACCTGGCCCTTCTTGCCCGGTGCTACCTGGACGCGGACACCGCGTCCGTTCATGGCAACCGGCAAGCCGTGCTGTTGCAACGCGTCCAGCGCCGGTTGGATGGCTGTGCGAGCCAGATAGAGATGCAGCGTTGATTCCCAGCCAAGCTGCTGTTCAAGCTGATCAGGAGGTGAATCCACGACCAGTTTGCCCGCCTCGAGCAGCAAAATCCGGTCCGCCAGTGCCGTCACTTCTTCCAGCCGGTGCGACGAGAAAACCATCGTCTTGCCGGCGTGTTTCAGTTCCAACAGCAGTTGAATAAAGGTGTCACGCGAGCGGATATCGAGATTGACCGTCGGTTCATCCAGCACGAGCAGCGGCGGGTCGGCCTGCAGCGCCAGCGCCAGCGCAAGGCGCTGTTTCATGCCACCGGAGAGGTCGCTGATCGGTTTTGCGACGTGTTGGCTCAGGTCGAGACGGTCGAGCAGCGGCGTGAAGTCGTGCTCGGTTTCAATTTTCTTGAGCCGGGCATAAAATGTCATCGTCTCGGCGATGGTCAGGTCGTCGTGAAAATTGAGCTCTTGAGGCACAAACCCGACAGTTTGGCGTACTTGTTTGCCGTTGCGCCGCACGTCGATGCCGCTGACGGTGATGTCGCCTTCGTAAGGTATCAGGTTGAGCAGGCAGCGAATGACGGTAGTCTTGCCTGCGCCGTTGGCGCCCCAAAAGGCAACAGCCTGGCCCTCTTCGACGTTGAATGACAGATCATCGACGGCTCGTAATCGGCCGAAACGCTTGGTTAAATGGGCTACTTCAATCATGCTTGAGTCTCAGGTTGGGGAAAGATGTATCGCTTGCGCGTTAGACGCGGCAACAAGACCAGTGCCAGCGCCATAGCGGTGAAAACGACGGCAAAGATAAACCACGTCTCGCCGGTTGCCTGCGGCATTTGCGGTGCTTCTGTCGGAATCTGCGGCGTCATGAGTGGGAATTCATCCTCCACTTTGGGTTGAGGCCGCACAATCGGAAACGCTTTGGCCGAGAAGTCGATGGCGTTGGTCGCCGGGCTGTAGAGAAACAGGCGCAAACTCGGTTCGCGCTGCATCAGGTTTTCAAAAAGGCGGTCCGACTTATAGACGAGATCGCCAGTACCGTCATCGTCGGCGTCGTAGCCGGCGTAGTCGCTCCAGTAGTTGCCCTGCCCATTGACTGACCAGATATTGCCTTTGAGCTGTCCGCCGCCGCCAACGGCGACCTGTTCTTCGTTGTCGACAAAGCTGTTGTTGGAAAACTCGTTGCGGCGTACGGACGGCATCATGCCCACGCCAATGTCATTGTAGGCGAAGACGTTGCCGTCGTATCGGCCGAAACTATCCACCTCACGCGGTGATGTATCCAGGTGTACGCCAACGCGATTGTCCAAAAAGATGTTCTCGCGGATGATGGCGTCATCCATATCCTTCATGCCCACGCCATAGCCGCTGGGGCCGCGATTGCCCGCAATCGTGTTGTGCTGGACAGTGACACGGCGACTGTACATGAAAAATGCGCCCACAGAATTGTCCAGCAGCGTGTTGTATTCAATCGTCGCATCGTCACAATACATGAAGTGCAGCCCGTAGCGACCGTCACTGACTTCGTTGTCGCGCACCGTGACGCGTTCGGAATACCACAGGACGACATCGCGTCCTTTTGTGATTTCGTTGCCTTCGATCAGCACGTCCTGGCTGTACCAGATGCGAATCGGGTCGCCGCGGCGGGGTAGATCGAGGTCTTTGCTCGTAATGACATTGTTGCGGATGACGGCGTTATGCCCATTTTTGGCATAGACACCAAACAAGGTGTTTTCAAAGCGATTGTTTTCAATGGTGATGTCCGCAGCTTGTATGGCGATGCCGGAGTTCTCCTGATCGAGTACCTGACCACTGTTGCGGATGATGAAGCCGCGCATGGTTATTCCGGGGGCCGTCAAATTGACTACGGTGCCATTGTTTTCACCGTCGATGACGGGCCAGTCGATGCCGATCAGGGTCACGGGTTTATCAATGTCGAGATGGCCGGTAAAGATACCGCCGGTCACTTCGATGGCATCACCGGGTTTGGCGTCGGCGATGGCCTGGGGCAGATTTTCGGCCGAAACGGTCACCGCACTGCCTTCATCTTGCGCCAGGGCCGTGCTAAACCCCACAAACACCAACACAACCAACAGAAGACCCAACAACAATTTACCTAACACAGTTTTCACCACTTTCAGCTTGTCCTTTTACCGATACTCAAGCTGCCATATCCGCCAGCGGCTTATACGCTTTGCGGTGGTAATACAGCCCCACAATGATCAAGATCGAAGCCAGAATTGCCAGCCACAAGCCGATACCAGGCGTAGCCACTGTCTCAAACTGTGCAATAACACCGCGTCCCAAAACCGAAGGCACAAATGGCTTAATAGCCGAACTGAGTGGCGCGGCAGGGTCCAGGTCTGTGCCAAACTTCCACAACCACCACTGCAAATCGACCAGAAATACAAGTGGCATCAGAATGGCCGGTAAGACAAGCAGCACAACCCATTTTGTGTGGACATACACCGCTGCCAACAGCAACATCACCAGCGCCACAATGCCAATCACGCTTACCGACTTCTCAAATTGCGCCGCTTCATCCAGAGGCCGCATACCAATGTAATGATTCAGACCATCGATTTCAAATATGTCGCCGGTCAGCCGATTGGCATAGGCCGTCAGGTGCAAGCCTTTCGGATATTGCGGTGCCAGCAGTGTCATTTCCCAGTACGGTAAAAAAATAGACACGATCAACAATCCCGCCGCAACCACAAACAGGGCAATCGGAATAACAAATCGTCTGCGATCTGTAGTAGATAAGCCTTCAGGAATACGCGGTCCGACAAATCTCTTAAAAACACTCATGGTAGTCATCTCAAAAATTGTGCTTTTGGAACCGTGCTTCAAATTGATTCACACTTCCTCTTGCAATAAGAATCAGTGGCTCCACCCACCTGATAATTACAGCCAGATGACAGTCATTTTGGAAATGACTGTCATCTGTAAGCTGTAGTTCTGTCTACGGCTCGATCAACATATACCCGGTCATCTCGAGATGCAGCGCCGAGCAGAACTCAGTGCAGTAGTACGAGAAAACACCGTCTTCAGTCGCGTCAAACTCAAACGTCACCGCTTCACCCGGCTCAATGCTCAGGTTGATGTTGTAGTACGGAATTGAGAAGCCGTGCGTCGCATCATACGCCCGTTCCACGTTGGTAATGTGCCAGACAACATGATCGCCCTTCTTGATGTTGACGTGTTCCGGCGTGAAGTGGCTGCGCACTGCCGTCATCCAGACTTCGACCTCATTGCCGTTGCGCTCAACGCGCTCCTCACCCAGTTGAACCGCATTGGGATCAACCGAATTGGTGTGAGGGTTCCAACCGATTTCCGGATAGACTTCCCACGGGCTGAGCTTGTCGGCCTTGATGATTTGGGCATAGTGTGGCTCGCCATCCGGAATGGGCAAGTCGTAGATCACCGGCATGTTTGTGCCGGGGTCGTTGATGTCCAGCAATTGGAAGTTTTGCGGCAGCAACGGGCCAACGTTGGCAAAGCGGTCAATAGCCCACTTGTTCATCGAGACCAGATAGCGTCCGTCCGGGCTGACTGTGTCACCTTCGGCGGCGGCGATGTGACCGACGTTGTACTGAACCGGAGTCTTCGTAACCAGTGTCCAATCTTCTTCTTCGTGCAGATCAGAGAAGTCGCCACCGAGTGTCCAGCGTGCGACGGCCGGTTCGAGGAAGAGGCTGGTGTAGGCATAGCCCTTGTCGTCGTATTGCGTGTGCAGTGGGCCAAGACCGACCTCGATCTGTGCTTCTACGACATCGTCAAATGCCAGAATCGGTACACCGTAATTGTCATAGGTGAAGTTGCCGGCAGCGATGGCTTCCTGAATTTTCTCGAAACTGTAGATGCTCACGTGGGGGTCGAGTTTACCGGAAACGGTCAGGAAGTTGCCGTCAGGCGTAACGTCCACACCGTGCGGACTTTTGGGTTCCGGCGCAAAGTAGAGGATGCCTTCCGCTACGGCTGTATCCAACGGGATCACCGGGAAGCCTTGTACGTCGATAGTTTTGCCTGCTGCAGCCACTTCGATTGCCTTGTTCTTGTCGAAAATGTGCAGATAGTCCATGTCGTTCTGTGATGCACCGGCTTCGAACGGCGGGTTACCGTCTTCGACACCGCCGGTTGCCATTTCAGTATTGAACGAGTTGCAGAAAATCCAGCCGTCACTGGCCAGCTTGCCGGCATCGCACAGGTCTTGCCAATAGGGCGGCAGTTCGATGGCGAAGGATGAATCGACGTCAATGCGTCCTGCGTCGCGGTCAAACTTCCAGAACGTGATCATGCCGCGATAATCTTGCTGGTAATCGTTGATCGAGGCGTATTCCCAGCCGAGAGGTGCGCCGTATTGCCCGCCTTCGATCACCCAATCGGTGTCGGGGGTGGCAAAAGTGCCGCCGTGATCACCGAGTGCGATGGGGTTCTTGACAAGTTGCTTGGTTTCAAAGTCTTTGAGATCAATTACGGCAACGCGGCCGTTGGCTTTGTCGTTGATAAAGAGGAACTGACCGTCGTAATCGCCAGCGGTTTCGCTGAGAGCCGGGTGATGTGTGTCGCCCCAGCGAATGTCGGTACCTTCGACATCGCCCTGTTCGAGTACTGCCATCGTGCCTTCTGCACCGTAACCGTAGCCTTGCCAGGGTTCAGGCGTGAACACGGCGATTTGTTTGATAATGCGCATCGACGGCATGCCGATGACGTAAACCTGACCGCCGTGTCCGCCGGAGGCGAACATGATGTATTCGTCATGGACGCCGGAAGGGGTGTAGGTCTTGAGGGCCGCTGCCACGTCGTCTGGGGTGAGACCACGGGCTTCGGCAATGGCACTGGCATCGGCCGATAATCCGGCTGATTCCAGTGCTCCTTCGTCTGCGCCGTCACTACAGCTGACAAAGCTGAAGACAGCAATGACCGTCACAACCAATAACAGGATTGTGGACGGGCGGCTAAGAAATTTGTATAGTTTCACTGTCGCATCTCCTTGTGCGTTGTTACTTGGTGCAGGATGACTCACGATCATGCTGCGGATACACTTCCCAATAGCAACAGTGTACCGGAGATGCGGCGTTACTTCTTTGCGCTAGCGCAACCTTGTGAATTTTCGAACAAACTGAAAGGGGAGCACTTTAGCCCGGGAGCGTTGACTTGGCTACCGGATTGTTGGTGGGCAAATCCTCGGCGATGGCAACGAGTTCATGCGGTTGTAACAGTGTCACTTGTTCGCGACCAGTTTTGATCCAGCCTAGTTTTTCCCATTGCGACAAAACACGACTGGTCGTGTAGAGGGTTGTGCCGGTCATCTCGGCTAAATCCTGGCGTGAAAGAGGGACATCGAGCAAGATACCTGCGTCGGTCCTGACGCCAACCTGCCGCACGAGCCGCAAAATGGCATGGGCGATGCGCCTTTCGACACGCTGAGTAGCCAGTTCGCGAAAGCGAGCGGAAACCTGTACAAAATGCTGAGCAACCAATTCCATTCCATTGATCGCCAATTGAGGGTATTGAAGCATGAGCTGCCGCGTCGTTTCAGCGTCGTAGCTGAGCAGTACGCACGCTTCGAGCGTTTCGGCCGAAACCGGATAAGGCATATTACTGAGCACAACGATAATGCCAATCCCTTCCCCAGGCGTGACGTGATGGACAATCACCTGATGTCCTTCAGGCGTCACCTGCGCCAATCGCACAATACCAGACAGCAACAAATAAAAGACAGTTGCCGGTTCATCCTGATTAAACAAAAATACACCCGGTTCAATGTGCCTTTTGCGACCGGCAGCCAGAAATGCCAGTCGCGCATCGTGCGAAAGACCGTATAAAAAATCACATTTCAACAGAATTTCCAAGCTGTCTGCATTCATTGCATCTGATAGTACCATATTCATAACTGCTGTGCTTACAACATTGGCGATGCAGACCATCCTCCGTATAATCAACACCCGTCAAGTGTTGGATCACAGGTGAGGACTTTTTCTGCATGTTAGCTAAAGTGATGAGTTGCGCCATCGTCGGCCTTGACGCCGAACTGGTCGAAGTTGAGGTCGATGTGCGCCGTGGCATGTCGTCGTTTCTCACCGTCGGTCTGCCCGACGCCGCTGTGCGCGAAAGCCGTGACCGCGTCCATGCCGCCATCAAAAACAGCGGACTCTCGTTTCCTGGCAATAACCGCATTACGGTCAATCTGGCACCCGCTGATTTACGCAAGGAAGGCCCGGCCTATGACATGCCGATTGCCGTCGGAATTCTGGCGGCGTCACAGCAGATCTGGTTTGAAAAACTCAAGGGTGGCCTGTTTATCGGCGAATTGTCGCTGGACGGTACGCTGCGCCCGACGAAAGGGGTGTTGCTGCTGGCGCATCTGGCACGGGCGCTGGAATACGAACGCGTTTTTGTACCGGCTGAGAATGCGGGCGAAGCGGCGTTGATGCCGGGAATCGAAGTGATTCCGGTAGAGAGCTTAGCGCAGTTGGTCGGCCATCTGACCGGCCTGCGGCCGATTCCCGCTTATGAGCAACAGACCCCGGTCGATGACGGCAAGATGGTCTATTCGGCCGATTTCGCCGACATTATGGGGCAAGAACACGTCAAACGAGCGATGGAGATTGCCGCTGCCGGTGGACACAACGCGCTGCTGACCGGGCCCCCAGGAACGGGCAAGACACTGATCGCCAAATCGATGCCGGGCATTTTGCCGCGCATGTCAATTGACGAAGCGTTGGAAGTGACCAAGATTTACAGTGTGGCGGGCTTGTTATCGGCCGATACGCCCCTCATACGCCACCGTCCATTCCGCGCACCACACCACACCATCAGCTACGCCGGACTCGTCGGCGGCGGCGCTTTTCCACGACCAGGCGAAATCAGCCTGGCCCATCGCGGCGTCCTCTTTCTCGATGAACTGCCTGAATTCGGCCAACGCCTGATCGAAGTGCTGCGTCAACCACTGGAAGGTATCCCGCGCGAAGTGTCGATCTCACGCGCTACCGGAACCGTTACATTTCCAGCCGGATTTATGCTCATCGCCGCACAAAATCCGTGCCCGTGTGGCTACTACGGTGACCCAACCCATGAATGTTCCTGCTCCAACAGCATGATCACCCGCTACCAGAAACGCATTTCCGGCCCGATGTCAGACCGCATCGACATTCACGTCGATGTGCCGCGCATCGATTTTGAGAAATTGACGGCCAAACACCGCAACGAACCATCGACAGTGATTCGGGCGCGGGTCGAAGCCGCACGCGAGCGGCAAACAGTACGATTCAACGAGCGCAATTTATACGCCAATGCCGACATGGGGCCGAGCGAAGTGCGCCAATTTTGCCAATTGGGAGAAACGGGGAATCGGCTGATGAAAAGCGCGATGGCGCAGATGAATCTGAGTGCGCGGGCATTCCACCGTATTCTCAAGCTGTCCCGGACGATTGCCGATTTGGCGGGTGAGGATGACATCCAACCTGCACATCTGGCTGAAGCGCTGCAATATCGGCCGAGACACATCCTTTGACACAGACACCGCCGATCACCTGACATATCGCCTTGAATTGCGCAGCCCTCATCGCGTACAATGAAACCATGCGCCATCGCAGTTTCATCTTGCTCCTGTTTCTTCTCCTGACACTCGCGTGCGGACAAGGCACCGTTCCCCCCAATCCAACACCGACACCACCAACCATAGGGCCACGACCAGCCGCGCCATTCACCGTTGCGGTCGAATACGGCATTCCCGGCCTGGCCGAAGCGTATGCCGCCAGCGGCGTAACCAGCGTCAAACTGCGCCCTGAATTCGGCAAATGGGGCAATCTGGAAAACGTGCAGGGGTCGATTTACTGGGGCACGCTCGACAGCCTGGTGCGCGAATATCAAGGCGCGGGCTTCAGCGAGATACAGATCGTGCTCATGGCCGATTCGCCGTGGGCATCAGAAGCTCCGACTGATCCGGAGCACCCGCTCGAACCGAGAAACCCGATGCCCAAGTTTGAACATTTGCAGCGCTACGGTCAGTTTGTGCGACAGGTAGCCGAACGATACGATATGGACGGCGTTCAGGACATGGAAGGCTTGCGCTTCCCAATCAATCGCTTTGCCGTCGAAGCGGAATTTAGCGGCTTCTGGGGTGGCAGCGCCGAAGAATACGTGCAGTTATTACGCGTCGTATTTCCGGCCATCCATCACGCCAACCAGGATGCTGAAGTCGCGTTGGTGGGATTGCTGATGGCAGATGCGTTCAGTGGTGCGCAGACGGTCGAAGAGGCCGATCAACGGTTGGGCGAGCAATTTGCCGGGCGCAAAAGCAAGGCGGATATTGAGCAGATTTTGTCTGCATGCAAAGTGTACGATGTCGTTGATTTTCACAGTTTGGGCGACTACACGGAAATTCCGCTTTCGGCCGAATGGATACGCACACAGCTCAATGCCAACGGTTGCGGCGATCATCCCATTCTCGTCGGCGATGCGTTTAGCATGTCGGCGTTGCTCGGTTACGTCTTCAGCAATTTTCACCCGGCTACACCTGAAAATCGTGAACAGGTCGTCCATTGGCTGCAAGCGATGGCCGATCCCAATTCGGCCGATCATCTGCAAGCAAAAGCATGGCTGCGAGCCGAGATGGCACGCAATCTCGTGCGCAAAATCGTCGTCAGCGCCGGGGCCGGGCTGCGCGGCATTAATATCGGCAACTTCGAGGATTGGCGCACGCGTATCGGCGGTCTGGATGCGTTTGGCGTGGTCGGCACGGGCACATCGCTGTTCATGGGGCTGATGGACACGAGCAAAACGCGGCAATACGCCGGTTCGGCCTTGCCGTTCACTTCTCACGAGTTCAGCCGCATCAACCGGCCCGGTTCACCGCGCCCGGCATTCTACGCGCTGCAACTGGTCAACGCCAAAATCGGCACTCATACGACTGCCGAGCGGATCGATTTGGGCGAGCATGTGTGGGCGTATCGCTTTGAGGCGGCGACGGGGTCGGTGTGGGTGTTGTGGGCCGACGATGGCGTGCTCTATTTTCCCGGCGAGACGCCGCCGACCATCGACGTGTTGCTGCCAATCGATGGCGAAACGGCGACGGTGATGCTGACGCCGACGGAAATCGGCCGAATCACGCCTGAGACGATCACGGTCACAACATTGGCCGACGAGAATGACTACGTCTTGCCGCTGACTGTCGGTTCAACACCGATTTTTGTTGAAACCGCGCCATAAGCATAAGCACGCTGCCAGGTCTGCGCATAGGCGGCGAGTTCAGCTTGCCATTTGGCATCTGACCAACCCAGTTCCGGCTGAACGATGGTGCGAATTCGGCCGATTTGATCCAGCCCCCCGTTGCGCAACGTGAAACCCAGCCGCACGCGCCGCAACAACAAATCCTCCAGCCGCACGACGCCTTCTGCCCGCGCCGCCCAACGCAATTCGCACCAGACTGACGGCAAATCGGCTATCGATTCACATTCGCCAACGTCAGCACTGCACAACATTGCATTTGTATCTGCTCCATAGCGACCGAGTAGCCGTGCCCACGTTTGTGGCGGCAGTTGATCAACAAATTCGGCCGAAACCATGTCAAATAACCGCGCTTGCTTCGGTACGCTCACCGCGACCGGCAGCCGTTTGCGCACTTGCTTTAACGCTGCCTGCGCCATCACGCGGAATGTCGTCAGCTTGCCGCCCGTTACGGTCAGCAAACCATCTTCCTGCCACAACACGTGTTCGCGGCTTTCCTTTGACGGATCAGATTGACCGGTAGCAACGACGGGACGCACACCGGCAAACGTGCCGATTACATCCTGTTCGCTCAAATCGAGATCGGGAAAAGCCCAGCGAATACCTTCGAGCAAATAGTCGGCTTCGCCACTCGTAATCGCTGGATGGTCCGGAATCGCGCCGTCTGTGCCGCTGTCGATGTCGGTCGTGCCAAAAATGGTCACACCTTCCCACGGCAGTGCGAAAACGGGGCGTTTATCGACCGGGTGCATGAAACTGATGGCATGGGGAACAGCGATGCGTTCGGCCGAAAAGGTGAGATGGCTACCCTGCAACGGCCGAATTTTGCGCTCGCGATTGAGTTTGACGCGCAAATCATCGGCCCACGCCCCGGTCGCGCTGATGACAACGCCGGCTTGCACTTCTGCTGTACGTCCGTTGCCGTCAGGAGCTTGATCTTGAACCGCAACACCACATATTTGGCCGTCTGCGTCACGCAGCAGGTCGACGACATTGGCATAGTTGAGCGCCGTGCCACCGGCACGAACCCCTTCGCCAATGACGCGCAGGGTCAGGCGGGCATCGTCTGTTTGAGCATCGCTGTAGAGGAAACCGCCTTCTAATTTTTGGCGGCGCAAGGATGGGATTCGTTGGTGCAGGGTTTCGGCCGAAAAATGACTGTGATCCCAGCGCAGCGCCATCAAGTCATACGCCAGCAAACCGGCGCTGAACATCCAGCCCGGCATCGCATCATCTTCGTAGTCGGCCATCAGCCATTTGAGCGGTGCAACGAGGCCATAGCCTTCATTGAGCAGCCGCTCGCGCTCGCGCACCGATTCGTAAGTCAGACGCACCTGGGCATTGCGCAGGTAGCGCAAACCACCGTGAACCAGCTTTGACGAGCGGCTCGATGTGCCGGACGCAAAGTCGTGTTTTTCGAGCAGCAAAACGCGCAGTCCAAGCCGCACCGCCTCGCGCAGGATACCCGCGCCGGTAATGCCACCGCCGATGACGATGATGTCCCAGTTTTGGTCGAGATCGCTCCAAATTGTGTCGCGCCAACCTGTTGTCCACATAACTTCGTAGAGCGGATTGTTAATCCGCATAAGTAGCGACGGGTTAACAACCCGTTCTACAGAGTGAGCTTGCCCGGATTGAGCATGTTGTCCGGATCAAAATAGTTGAAACTGTTTTTGAGCATGGCAATACCGAGTTCGCCTTTTTCGGCCGATAAATACGGCGCGTGATCAACGCCGACACCGTGTTGATGGCTAATCGTGCCCCCGTGAGCCACAACGACACCACTCGTTGCGCGTTTTAACTTGTGCCAGCGTGTCAGCGTTTCGTCCGGTGACGCGCCGCGTCGGAAAACATAGGTCGTGTAAACGCTGGCACCGTCGCGATAGACATGGGAGAGATGGGTGAATGCATGGATGCGCTCGCCGTCGTCTTGCAAACCATCGCGTGCCGCCGCCGTCATCGCCGCTGCCGCGTCAGGCACCTTGTTCCACGACAACGCGGTCTCAAATGTGTCGATAGCATATCCCATCTCCCACAGCGTATTGCGTAAATAGGGCGTCGTGAAGCGATTTTTGCGCCACAAATCGCCAATCGTTTTGCCGATCAACAAGCCACCGTGCGCTTTGATCAACGAGTTCACTTGTTTGCGTGCCAATTCGTTGCTGTGTTTGTCGCCGGTGACACCCAGAATCAGCATGGAACGGCTGTCGCGATAGCCAAACGCGCTCAGTGCCCGCGTCGCCAACCCCACCAGCCGGTCTTTGCCAGAGAGTCGCAAATTGGTGTCGGTTTCGACCGGGTCGCTGAGACGCAGCATGGAAACGGCTACGCCCGCCTGCACGACGGCACGGACAGCATTGATGCCGCTCTGCCAATCGCGGAATACAACGGCATGGAATGATTCTTCAGCAGCAATCGGCCGAATGCGCACCGTCGCACGCGTGATCAAACCGAGCCGCCCTTCGCTGCCCAAAACCATCTGGCGCAAATCAGGCCCGGCAGCGCTGGCGGGAAACGGCGGCAAATCGAGCGGGCCGAGTGGTGTTTCAACGTGTCCACCGGCAAAATGATCCTCAATTCGGCCGAAATGAAAGCTCTGCTGCCCGCTGGAGCGCGTCGCAATCCAACCGCCCAGCGTTGAATATTCAAACGATTGCGGAAAATGGCCGAGCGTGTAGCCGTGCGCCTTGAGCTGGATTTCCAGTTCCGGACCGGACACACCGGCTTCAAATGCAGCCAGGTGACTGGTTTCGTCGAGGTCGATCAGCCGATTCATACGACTCATGTCAACGGTCAGCACGGGTCGCGCACCGGGCAGCGGGTTGATGTGACCGACGACACTGGTACCGCCGCCATATGGGATCAGTTTAGCGCCGGTTTCGCGACAAAATGCCAGCAGTTGGCGTACCTGCTCATCCGTCGTCGGAAAAGCGACGGCGTCGGGAAACACATCGATTTGGCCGGAGCGCAGGGCGACCCAGTCGGGCAAGCTTTGCCCGCGTGCGTGGGCCAGACGTACCAGCGGATCGGCCGAGATCAATGGATGCTGCGGCAAGCGCGAATCGGGTACGCTGGCGACGACGTCCTTGAGATGGGCATCGGGTCGCGGTTTGCCGGGGCCAATCAGGGCTTTGAGGTACGATTCGGCCGATGTGGGCAAATGATAGTCGCGATTGCTATCTCCCCAACCATTCCAGCGCTTCATGTTTTGTCTCCGGCCCTATTGCCTGCCACTTGATCCCAGAAAACGATGCTCTCGACCATTACCTGTTCCATGATCGCCTGCGCAGTTTCGGCCGAATCTGCCGCCCGCAACGCATCGTAAAACGCGCGCGACCGCGATCGCGTCTCCGGTAAACTGAAGTACAGCACAGCCAATGTCTCGTAGGAACCGGCAAATCCGTTGAAAATCAGCGTAAAAACAGGATTGCCCGACGCAATGGTCAATGTGTGATGCAATTGAAAATCGGCAGCGGCGTAGGCTTCCGGCTCATCGACCAGATCAGCCAGATCAGCCAGCAATGCCAGCACCATTTGCGGCGATCGTTCAAAGGCCAGCCGCGTATAAGTCGGTGCCAACAAGCGCCGCACCAGCAGCAAATTCGGCACAAAATCGGGCGGCATGAATTCAGGCGCCTGCGCGACGGCGGCCAACACAGCCAGGTTGCCCTCTTCCCAATAATTGCGCACACGGGTCGCCTTGCCGTGTCTGATTTCGATCCAGCCGTCGCGAGCGAGGCGTTGCAACGTTTCGCGCAGCGTGGGCCGTGTCACACCCAGTTTAACCGCCAACTCGCGCTCGGCAGGCAAAGTACTGTCGATGGGAAATGTACCGTCAAGAAAGGCGGTGATCAACCGATTTTCAACGAGTTCAGCAGTTCTGGGGGGTTGAAGCCAGGTAGTCATTTCAGGTTAGTTGGACGACTGGTTAGTTTGATAGTTGGGTAACAAAGTGACCGACTATCAAATCATCAAACCAAATCGTGATTAAGTGGTAAGAGGTCATACCAGTTGCTTGGGAGTATACACGAATATCGCGTGGCACGTCAAGAGGGCACAGGATATCTGATTGGGGACTGACGGTCGTCAACCTGCTCTGAAACAACACGCAGGACTGAAACCCGTCATCTCAACCTGCCAGTTGTGACTGCGACGGATTTCGTCTGCGTGCCTTGTGTTCGATTTGCGGGGGTTGTGCCGCTTATTCGTAGGTGACTGGATTGTCGTAGTGATAGGGCAACACCTGAATCCACGTCTGCCCAATGGCAAGCGGGAGCGGATTGCCTTCGGTGTCGTAGAAGGTAAGCATATCTTCGCGGTTGGCGCGTCGCCACTCACCGATGAAGCGCTGCCCGTCACGGTAGACGGCAACGAAGCCCTGACTCCAGATTTGGATTTGCCGCGACGGCGAAAGGCATTGGTCCTCGACCTGTAGCTCGCAGATGCTCATATCGTAGACGTGGGGGGCAAAGAGGGTGACGACGTTGGCAGCGGCTACCTGCTCGCCGTCGTTGGCATCGATGATCTGTTCGCCGTCAGCCCAGCGCAAGTAACGTTCACGCTCTGAATCCCAGCGCCATTCGACAAATGTGCCGGTTTTGTCATAAGCAATGGAAATGTATTCGGCCGATTCCCCTCCTTCCGGCGTCATGCTGTCAAACGCCATGAAGGTGCTCAGTTCCGGGGCGTGGTTTTCTTCCAGCTCATCCAGCTTTTCCCAGAATCCGGTTGGATCGGCATAAAACGTGTGTTCCCACGGCTTGTCCTCGCCGGTGCGATAGTAGCCGGGATACCATGAGCGCAGCAGGCGCGGGCGCAAGTCAGAGCCGTAGAGCTTGGCGCTGACGCCGATGCTGGCTCCCGAAAAGCACAGAGCGGAATCGTACATGGCGGGAATTTCGACGTCGATGAGGCGGGCGCTGCGAATCGGCCCGATTTTTTCCGGCGCTGTGCCGTAAAACAGCGCCGTAAAACGTGTATAGACACCTTCGGCGAGATGTTCGTAGATAATATCGGCCGAATTCAAGCCCGACTGAGGCCGTACCCACTGCGCTGGTGCGTTCGATATTTTGCAGGCAATCGGCCGACGGTCCACCACCAGCGGATCGAGCAGTTCACCAGTAAATGGGCTGCGACCACTTTCAGCAAAATCCTCTGCCGTGTACAACACAATCGGTTCAGGTGTCGCCGTCGCTTCCGGTGTCGGTGTGGGCGTGACCGTTGGGACTGCTGTCGGCGTTGGTGGCTCAGCCATCGTAACCGTCGGCGGTAGTGGAAGTGCCGCAGTAGCCGGCGGCTCAGTGGCTGGTGCCACCGTCGGCAGTGCGCTGGACGTAGTGGTAGGCGGGATTGCCGTTTCCTGACCACACGCTGCCAATCCCAACATCATGATAAGCAGCAAAATTATTCTTTTCATGGTGATCCTGCGCTACTGAATAACACGGATTACACAAAGCTAATCTGTTCAGCTTGCGACTTTGGGCTTTGTGCGAGACGTTTTCAGTGACCAAAGATCATTGTAGCGAGAAATGCGGCACGATACCCTACGGGAGATCGGCGCTTGGAAAACGATGTTGAGAACCGTGCGTTTACTACCTGAAATCGGCAACATCCAGGCCGGATCCATCACTCGTCTTCACTGCGGTTGCGGAAGATCAGGCGCAGCGGCGTGCCGGGAAACGGGAACGCAGAGCGAATCTGGTTTTCGAGATAGCGTTCGTAGCTGAAATGCACCAGTTCTGTGTCGTTGACAAAGAAAACGATCGTCGGTGGCGCAACGCTGACCTGGGTCGTATAGAGAAATTTGAGGCGTTTTTTACCTTTTCGCGGCGGTGTGTGGGTCATGACGGCGTCACGAACGAGCCGATTGAGTTCGCCGGTTGCAATGCGACGGTAGCGCGCCTCATTGACCGCAACGACTTCCGGCAGGATTTTGTTGACGCGCTGCCCGGTTTCGGCCGAAATGAACAGAATCGGCACATACGGCATGAAATTGAGCCGGTCACGTATCTCAGCCTCAACCACATTCATCGTGTAAGTGTCCTTCTCAATCGCATCCCATTTGTTGACCAGCACCACGACGCCCGGTAACTCCTCCGCAATCATGCCCGCAATGTGCGTGTCTTGCGCGGCAACACCGCGTTCCGCATCAAGCAGCATGAGCACCACATCGGCCCGTTTCAGTGACCGCATCGCACGCAAAACGCTGTACTTCTCCACGCCGGTTCCGATCTTGCCGCGTCGCCGGATACCGGCCGTATCGATCAACGTGAATTCCTGGCCTTGCCAGACCAATTTGGTGTCGATGGCATCACGCGTCGTTCCGGCGATGGGACTGACAATAGCACGCTCTTCACCGAGCAGTTTATTGAGCAAGGTCGATTTGCCGGCATTCGGCCGACCCAGAATCGCCACCTTGATCGAGTCATCCTCTTCCTCTTCCGCCTCGACCTCCGGCAGCACCTCCACCAGCGCATCCAGCAAATCAGCCACGCCGTCACCGTGCAGCGCTGACACAGCGAAGACCTCCCCCAATCCCACTTCGTAGAACTCGTAGATATTGTCGCGCAGCTTGGAGGATTCCAGTTTGTTGGCCGCGACAAAAACCGGTTTGCGGGTTTGCAGCAGAATCGACGCCACTTCACGATCAGCAGCGGTCAAACCGACAAATCCGTCTGCGACAAGGATGATCGCGTCGGCATTGTCGATGGCGACCTGCGCCTGACGCCGGATCAACGGTAGAAACCGCTCTGAATCCTCAGAGAGCGGTTCTGTGTGCCACCCTTCCAGCAATTCGATGCCGCCCGTATCGACCAGGGTGAAGGTCACACCGTTCCAGTCGCTGTCGGCATAGAGTCGGTCGCGTGTTGTGCCGGCAACGTCGGAGACAACGGCCAACCGTTTGCCGACGATACGATTAAACAGGGTAGATTTGCCGACATTGGGTCGGCCGACAAGGGCTACTAAAGGGTTCATGGTTTACCAATGCTCCGGAAGGATGGCGTAAGGCGGGATAAGGGGTTGTGTCCACGGGGTTGCCAGACGGCTCAGTGAAGGCGTTTCGGCCGAAAATGTGACCGGCAGCGGCAACGGCAACGTACCGAGCGTCGAAGTCACTGTGTCTGTCATGATCTCGCTGATTCTAACCGTTATTTGCGATGGTTGGAAAGAGCGCACCTCGATGCTCTCGACCGGCACGATGATTGACGGCTCAACGACAAATGTACCTGTACCCAGACCAAACAAATCAACAACGACGTTGACATCATCTATAACACTGTCGAGAATCTCCAGCGGCCCAAACAGGAAAACACGGACTTCATCTGTACCCAACGTGGCCGTCAATCCTGTGCCCAATGCCAGGATTTCAGGTGGTTTCGTGACAACAGCGCTGGTCTTGATCGGCTCGATTTCAACCGTGACGGTAATTGGTTTCGGATCTTCCCACGTAACGCCCGCCGGCAAATCAAGCGTCGTGGCAGAAACAGTTGTTTGTTTCAAGCCATCTACATCGACTTCCACCGTAGGCACAGAAATGAGATTGTCCAGAACAGCCGGCGAACCGGATACGAGGGCGGTAATCGGATCGACGGTGACGCTGAGCAAACGATAGCCATTGGCCGGATCACCGACCCAACGCGGCGTAATCGCTTTTTCACGCACGCCTTCCTGTTCTTCGATAGGAATCGTAATGGAGACGGTCTCCGGGTCAACGGATAAGTTGGTCGTGCCGGTACCGACAATATTACCTTGATCATCATACAAAATCGGCCGACGCGTGACGCTAAACGTCTCCTTGGCATTGTCGAGAAATACGTTTGTACGTGCTTCAACGAGACGAGTGACAATCGATTCCGGCCCGATGACTTTTAGCATTGGCGGGTCGAGGCTGAGTTCATTGCGCACGTAACCGGGCGCAACATTGCCCTGCGGCGTGACGATAATGGGAATGTCACGCGTAATTTGCCGGTCGAGTCGCACGTCGACGCCTTCCGGAAACAAGACAATTTCTTCGGCTCCCTCGATTGGCGGCTGCAATGTGACTAGTTGGGTCGTTTGCCCGTATGGTGCACTAGCCAGATCGACAACGGCCGAATAGTTGCCTGCCGACAACTGATCCAGAATTGATTGCTTGGCGCGAATCTGCACTTGAACTGTTTCGGGCAAATTGTTGAGCAAAATTTGTTCCGGCGTCATATCAGGCACAAGCGGCACTTGAATCAGAACGTTTTGCACGGGGTCCGGCTCGCGTACTGCCGTCGCCCAAATGATGGTACCGAGTACCAGTGCCAACAACAAGGTGGGCAGATAGGTAACCAAGAGTCGTGCGCTACGCATCGCTAACCGCCTGCTTCGGAACGGCAGGTCGCGATTCGACCTGCAAGAAAGTGCCGAGAATAGATTCCAATCGTGACGGATCCTGGCGTCGCAAAATGCGTCCATTGTGCGCGATGGCGATTTGACCCGACTCCTCAGATACAAGGACGCAAACGGCGTCGCTCACCTCGCTGGTGCCCAATGCCGCACGGTGTCGCAGCCCCATTTTGCGGTCGGATAGCAGGCTTGTGGAGAGTGGCATAATGCATCCTGCTGCGGCAATGCGTCCATCTTTGACAATGACAGCGCCATCGTGAAGAACAGTTTCTTTGTTAAAGATAGTGATGAGCAAATCGGCCGATGGGGTTGCGTCAATTGTGACACCCGTGTCAATGTATTCTTGAATGCCCGTTTCCCGCTCAATGACAATCAAGGCACCGTGACGCAAATTGGAAAGCCGCCGCGACGCATCACTGATGGCCTTGATCAACGGCAGGTTGTCATCCTCACGCCGAAACCAGCGAAAGAAACCGCCGGCACGACCCAATTGTTCCAGTGCCCGCCGCAATTCGGGCTGGAAAATGACGGGAATGGCGACGAGCAGAGCGGGATAAATGGTGCGCAGCAGCCATTTCAGCGCGGGCAGTTGCACAAATGTATCGAAGACAATGAACAACAATGTCAGAACAATCAGACCGCGCAACACGGGGACAGCCCGTGTACCACGCACGAGAACCAACGCAACGAAGATCAGCAGTGTCACCGCCAAAATGTCGATGACGGTGAGCCATACGCCTAATTCATTGATGCGCTCCAGATAATAAGCGATTTGAACCTGAATCTGTTCCATTGCTCGGAATGCTCTTGCTCACGCGTGCGTCAGTGCTGCACTCGTTGTTGATCTGTAATGCCGGGCGACGATCCTGGCACAAAGACAGACCGGCGCGTAACGGTGCAAATGTCACCGTTACGCACTAGATAACGCAGCAGTATAACACAGCCTACCGTGAATACGTATCGGCCGATGTGCTATTTTACCCCCTTCGTCCCACGCTACGGTCTTGCGACAAACGGCATCACGATGATATGGGTACTGGTTGTCAGCGACACAGATGCTTGAACTGTCTCATCATAGCTGGACGTTGCTGTAATCACGGCTGTATCGCTGGAACCACCACCGATCATCACGGTGACAAACACATCAACCGACTCGTCCGGTGCAAGCGAGCCGCTGCTCGACACACTAAGCGCAGTGGCCCAGACGTTGTCGCTCACCGCCAACGCATACGTGTCGGTCACATTACTGCTGTTTTCGATGGTGACTGTGTACGTCACCATGCCGCCTATAACACCCGATTGGCTGCTCACCGGGGCGGTGACCGTGACGTCGGGCCGCCAGGCCGTCGTCGTCAATGTCACACTGTCATTGATCGTGCTGACGTATGATGAAGTGGCTTGCACTGTCACGCTGTCGCTACTGCCTGTTGCGGGCACGACGACGGTAGCGGTGACGACGGCGCTTTGGCCGGGATCCAACGGGCCAACCGTGTCGGCGCTCAAAACAGTATCCCACAGCGCACCGTCAAACGACAGAGCAAATATGTCAGTTGTGTCACCGCTGTTGGTTACGGTAAGTGGGTAGTCGATGACAGCACCCGCCAAACCGGCCTGCTCCGTTGCGTCGGCCGAAAGTGAGACGCCCGGCGTGATGGAAAGTGAATACAAAACGACGCTGTCGCTGACAGCAGCAGACAATTGTGATTCGGCCGAAACGGTCACACTGTCAGAAACATCCAATCCAACAATGACATACACTTCAATTGACGCCGATTCACCCGGAGTGAGCGGCCCCACAGTCGCGTCGCTCAACGACGTCGGCCAGCTATTGCCGCTGAAAGCGAGATCAAAGGTATCTGTCACATTGCCGGTGTTCTCGATGTCAATGGTGAATGTGAGCGTCTCGCCGCTGGTCGCACTTTGTGTATCCTGTGGTGATGTGACGGTCACGTCCGGCAGAATGGCCTCCGTCATGAGTACGACGCTGTCGCTGATCAACATGTCCAGGCTCGATGTAGCCGTCACGACAACGCTGTCGCTGACGCCTGCGCCAACGGTGACCATGATGTCGACCGTGCCGGTCGCGCCGGCAGCTAACGGGCCGACGTTGGGTGTGCTGGCTGTCGTCGTCCAGTCTGATTCGCCAATGGAAATGGCGAAGGTATCGGTGAAATCACCTGCGTTGGTGACGGTTAGTTGATAGGTAACGGTTCCGCCGGTGAGGGCAGATTGGGTAGTGGTATCGGCCGAAAGTGAGACGCCCGGATAACTGATTGCATTGGTCGTGCCGGTCGCTTCGGCCGAAACACCCGAATCAGTCATCGACGTTGCCGTCAATGTAAACATATCGGTGTCCAGAATAACCGGATCGCCTTCCTGTCGCGTCAAAGGCGGAATGGTGACTGTAACATCAATCGACACCGACGCACCACTATTCAGATCACCAGTCGTTCCTTGTGCGGACGTTTCCCAATCCGAGCCGCTGATGGCCAATGTGAAATTGTCTGTCTCAGTGCCGTCATTGGTGACGACAAAGGTGTGCGTCACAATCGTGTCGGGCAAGTCAGATTTGGTGGAGGCTGTCGGATTGATCGAGACCCCGGCCATACCGGCGCTTTCCGTCGTGAATGCAAACGTGCTCGACCATGCACCGTCGCCGCAATCGTTGTGGCCGCGCACTCGCCAGAAATGTTCTGTCCCTTCGGCCAGATCGCTTCCCGGCGTGAACGTCGTACCGGACAAACCGGACGCCTGCGCCACAATCGTGCCAAAACCGGCATCAATTGCAACCTGAATCTCATATGTGTCAGCGTTGGCAACAGGTTCCCATTCGAACAAGGGTCGCAGTGGTTGATCTGTCGCACCATCGACCGGTAACACTAACGCTGCACCAGTCAGGTTGCCGTCCAGCACACTTAATGAAGCTCCGACGGAGTGGTTACGTGAACCGTCATCCCCTACGATAGAGAAGAGATAATTGCCTTGCGGTGTTCCCATCCAGGATACAGTTAAGGTACTGTCACCCGGCACGCTCACCGTTTCCGGATCAAACGCAGCAACAGTGCCAAACGGCAGCCCTGTCGTGCTGAGATCGACATCACCACTATAACCGTCAACCCCATCCAAAGAGACAATGGCACTATCAAAGCCGCCGTTGCTGCAAACACTCAATGCCGGATCGTCAACGGTCAGCGTGAAGTCGCCGAATTTCGGCTGCAAAACAAACAGACCTTGTTCGATGCCGCTCACGATGACGACACCGCTGTCGAAGTATGGATAATTGCTCCACGTTCCGTTGAAACTGGCACTGTTACTCGATGGGTAGACATCGAAAAAGGCCACTTGAGACAAATTGGCGTTGGCGATGTCGGCAATGTCAAGAATTTGCAAACCGGCGCGGTAATTTGATTCGTAGGCGCGATCATCCTTGATGTATAAATTATGGTCAATCGCCGTTGTTGTGCCATTGTAATGACCGATCAAGGACGGTGCATCCAGATCGGCAATGTCCCAGATGTAGGTGCGCGTGTTAAAACCGTTGTTGAGTTCGTCCAGTTCGTCACCCAGCAGAAGGTACGTTTGATCTTCCGTGATCCACACCTGGTGTGTGTAAGCGCTGTTTCCATAGCCGGTGCGCGACAATTGAACCGGTGCAGCTTTGTTGGTGACATCGACGATGGTCAGCGTATCTTCATTGGCGTTAAAACAGATTTCGTCGCCTTGATGCGCGGCATCCGGACCATTGTAAACGACGCATTGGGCGTCATGTGTGTAGCCGTCAGCACTGAAGCATCCGGCATTGCCTGGTACAAGCGGGTTACTGATATCGATCATGTGCAACCCACCGCTACACGTGTTGGAGCCAACCGCGTAAGCGAAACCGGTATCCTCATTGATAACGATGTTATGTGCACGACTAAAAGCGCTGTAGTGCGCGTCTTCGGTAAACGTAACGGGGGGTGAGACAACGCTGCGCAGGCGCGTCAAATCGAATACTTGCATGCCATGTCCGCTCGCTTCGCTGACGACGAAAGCGTAGTTGGCGTAAACCTTGATGTCGCGCCAGGAGGAATTAGATGTGTGCGTGGGCAGATTGCCGATGTAGACGGGATTGACGGGATCGCTGATGTCGACGAAGGATGTACCGGACGAGCGTCCCATCAAGGCGTATTCCTTGCCGGTGAGCGGGTCGGTCCAGCCCCAGATGTCGTTGCCGCTGCCGCCGCCGATGGTGCTAAGCGGCATGAAGGCCAGCAAATCGACGTTTTCGCACGGGTATATGCCGGCAAATCCATTCTCACAAGGTGTGAGCGCCAGCGGCTGCAAATCGTGGTTCGGTTCGCGGTCGGCAAGCAGGCGTTGCTGGTAGGCAGTGAACACAGGTGACGGGGTATCGCCTTCGGCCGATTGGCCGATCACAGGTGTCAACCAGGTGATGAGAATGAGAGCAAGCAATAATAATGCGGTCGGCACCAGTAAAATTGGGCGCAAGCGAATACGGTCAGGCATGGAATAAAGCTCCTGTTGTCAAATTGATCGTAGGCAATGGTGTGCAAAGTCATGGCAGACGGCGTGCTATAATTTCAGCTTGCACGCACCGTGACGGTGTTACGTCACTGCTGCCGCACCCTGACTATACCTGTTTTGGGTATGTATTCAAGTGGGGTTTCGGCCGAAATCAAATTTCTCAGCATATGAGCAGAGTCGGACAGACAAGGCAAGGCCCAATTGGCTACAAGACACCGTGGCGCGACATCGGCATCGTCATTGCGCTGCTGCTGATCGCCTATGGTTTGCGCATTTTCCTGCTCGATGGGCACGACATTTGGGGTGACGAAGCGTGGAGCTACACCGTGTCCGGATGGCCGTTATCACAAGTGATCGCCAGCGATGCTGAGACCAACCCGCCTCTCTACCACATCCTGTTGTTTGCCATGCGCCACGCGATTGGCGTCACGCCGTTTGCTTTGCGCTATTTGTCTGTCATTTGCGGCGTATTTGTCACCGCAATTCTTTGGCGCACCGCTCGTGATGTGGGTGGTCGCTGGGTGGGCATTTGGGCGCTGGCTGTCGCTGTTGTGTCGCCCATGCTCATTTTCTACAGCCAGGAAGCGCGTATGTACGGTCCGGCACTGGTCGGCGCGAGCGGATCACTGTTCTTCTTCACCGTTCTTTTTGCGCAAACGCAGCGCGGGGAAAAGCCTTTGGTAACACATTGGCTGCTCTATGGGTTGTTTTCATTGATCGGTGTGTTGAGCCATTACCACGCATTTGCCATGTTGTTGGCACAAGCTTTTTTTGTAACGGGTTGGGCATTGGCAGCGGGAAAAGGCGTGTGGCAGCGGCTGCGACCGTGGGTACTGGCCTGGTGTGGGATGGCACTCCTGTTTTTGCCGTGGCTGTGGATTCACAGCCGCTTTCTGGGCGGCAAGGTAAGCGCACGCTTTGCGGAATGGACCTTGAACCGCCTGGCCGAGATTGGAGAGCGCACAGTGGCAGCGTTTGCTGTGGGGACGACGGTTGATTCGGCCGAATCCCGGTATGCGTGGCTCATCGTACTCATTGCTGTGCTGGGCGCACTTTATCTGTGGCGTGACCGGCGTTGGGTGGCACTGTTGCTCGTCGTCGTGCTCGGTGTCGGCTTGTCTTTCGGCTGGCTGATCAACCCTTTCATGCCGTTTTTCTACGAACGGTACTTGCTGGTCATCATACCGGCGTTTGTTTTGTTGGTGGGCGCGGGCGTGGCTGGTTTCGGCCGAAAACGACCCGTCTTCTCCTTGATCCCATTTGCTGTCATCCTCATTGCGAGCGGCATCTCATTGCAGAACTACTTCTTCGACCCGCAATATGCTAAAGGAGGTTACGGCGACCTGATGGCGCAAATCGAGTCCCAAAAACAGCCGGGCGACCTGATTTTGCTCAATAATCCGTTGCAGGAGTCGCTCTACAGTTATTATGGTCCTGACGATGTGGCGGCTGCGATCATTCCACGCGACCAGCTTATCAATTCGGCCGATGCCGGTGCGTACTTCGCCGAGGCAACGGATGGTTTCCGCCGGGTGTGGTTGGTCGAACACGGTAATTCGGCCGAATATGATCCCGAACGCAAGGCAGCGGCGTGGTTGGCCGCGAATGGCAGCTTTGCTGCCTTTCAGAGTTTTCCCGGCTCGCAACTGTCGCTGTATGTGCTGGATGCACCGCAAACACCCGCTACGACGTTGGATATGGCGCTGGGCGACGGCGTCCGCTTGACCGGTTTCAGTCTGGAATCAGATCAGGTGCAGGCGGGGCAGCCGTTGTTGTTGACGCTGTTTTGGGAAGGGATTCGGCCGATAGAACGCGATTACACCGTTTTCGTCCATCTCACCGATGAGAACGGGCAGCCGGTCGCGCAGACGGACGGCCAGCCCGGCGGCGGTACACGTCCGACTTCCGGTTGGCAGCCGGGTGAAGCGGTGCGCGACAGCTATGCCGTGCCGCTAGCAGCCGATATGCCACCCGGCGTTTACACACTCCAGGTGGGGATGTATCTCTGGCCGGAATTGACGCGCCTGACATCGGCCGATGGCAGCGATGCGGTCGTGTTGGGAACGGTGACGATAGGCGGCATGGATGCGCAATAAGATGAAACGCCTACTGCTCTCATCCACGACCAAAGATTTGCTGGTCGTGACCCTGTTTGGTTTGATCATGACCACGCCGTTGTGGAGTGCAACAACGGTGCCCTGCACCCATGACGGCCATCTCCATTACCACCGCATTGCCGCGCTCAATCACGCCTGGGAAAACGGGCTGCTCTTCACGCGCTGGCTGCCCGATCTTGCATTTGGTTACGGTTACCCGTTTTTCATCTACCGGGAAGCACCACCGCTACTGATCCCGTATGTTTTTCACCTGCTCGGCGTGCCGCTGCCCGGTGCGGAAAACATGGCCTATGCGCTGTGGTTATTGCTGGCGGGTTGGTTCATGTATTTGTGGGTCAGAGATATTTTCGGCCGACACGCCGCCATCGTCTCCGCCGTGGCCTACATGACCGCACCCTACCTGCTGATCGACACCCTCATTCGCGGCAACTCACCTGAGTCCCTGGCCCTGCCGCTGCTGCCGCTGATCCTCTGGTCATCCCGCCGCTATCTGATCGCCGACAAATCACAATTCAGCCTTCATCGTTCAGCCTTCATCCCCTATTTTCTCCTTTCCGTCTTCAGCCTTGCCCTCCTCTCACTCAGCCACAACATCTCCATCTTCATCTTTGCGCCAACGTTGCTTGTCTATCTGAGCGCCATCGCCCTGATTCACAAGCTGCGCCTGCGATCAGCCGGAGCACGCATTGGCTTGCTTTTCCTCCTCGGTCTCGGCATGACGATTTTTTACACCGGCGGCGCTTTGCTGGAACTCAGTCAGGTTACATTGGAGCAATCGACCAACAGCCGCAACAACGATTTCCACTACAACTTTGCTGCACTGGGCGAAATTTTCGCGCCGGTAACACCGGACGATCCCAATCTAGTCAATCCGCCGTTGTTGTTTCGGCTGGGCTGGGTTCCTGTCGGCCTGGTACTCATCGGGGTTGTGATCTGGCTGATGCGCAGTGTGAAGGCGCGGCGCACAGCAGGGGCCGCACACCCGTACACAGTGGAGCAAAGCGGCCATATTGTGATGATGCTTGTCGCCGCCGCTGTTTATCTGTTGTTGGCGTTGCCGGTATCGCTGCTGTTTTGGGAAACTGTGCCGTTGATCGATTTTGTGCAGTTTCCCTGGCGCTTTATCGGCCGAATGGCCCTTCCCATCGCCATGTTGAGCGGCATTCTATTTGTCCCGGCAATTGGAAAAACAGCATTGATACGCGCAATGTATTACGGTGCGCTGGTGTTGCTGGTGCTCGAAGCGTTACCGCTGTTGTACCCGTCCATGTGCGTTGAAAAGCCGTTCCCGACCATCAACGACGTTCACGCGTACGAAGCTCAAACCGGTCTGGTTGGCGTCGATCCGGAAGGCAGCTACTTTCCACGCACCGTGCAGCAGCGGCCAGACTCGTCGCCATTACTCGCTGATTATCAGGCTGGCCGAACACCGCAACGCTTTGACGCGACAGCTTTCCCGCCGGAAACGACAGTAAACGGCGTCAGTTACGGCAACAATTGGGGCGAAATCAATCTGACGACGCCGCAAGCGTTTACCCTGCGCTATTTGACGTTTGATTTTCCTGGCTGGACGGCCACCGTTGACGGCGTACCCGTCTCCATTACATCGACTGTGCCCGAAGGCTTGATCGCATTCGAGGTGCCTGCGGGTGAGCACACCATCGCCGTGCGCTGGCAGACGACGCCGACGCGCACGATTCTGACGGTGTTGAGTGTGACGGCGCTGGCAGGGGTTGTGGTCGTGGCAGTGTGGGCGGCAAGGAGCATGGGGAATGGGAGAAGGGGTGAGGAGGAAAGGCAGGAGCGTGTTTGGCATCGCGAGTATCTGGTGCTGGTGTTGGTGGCGCTGGGTTTGTTGGGGTTTAAGCTGCTGGTGGTGGATCGGACGGAAACGGTTTTCGGCCGAAGCGGAACTCCGCAGCTCGACCAGCCGGCCAACATTCACGCCAACGAGATGCGGTTTGAGGGCCACAATCTCAGCCGGGATGACGTGCCCGGCGGCGCAACGTTCGACATCGATATGGCGTGGACGGCTGTCACACCACCCACAGCCCGCTACCAATCCAACGTGTGGCTAGCCGACGCCGACGGCCTCGTCTGGAGTAATACAGACACGCAGCGCCCGCGCGTTTACGAAGACGCGCCGTTGACGCAAACGTGGCAGCCGGGCCAATGGGGCTGGGATAGTCGCGAAGTTGCTGTGCTTTCCGGCACGCCACCGGGTACGTATGACCTCGTACTCACGTATTTTGACTTTGACACCTTGCAGCCGTTGACCCTGATGGATGGTGCGACGGGCACGGTGCTGGGTCCGACGGTTGTGATTGATCAGATTGAGGTAACTGAGGGCAGTGATTCGGCCGAATTCAGTCCCCAATTCCCACTCGATGCGCTGATCGGCAGTCGCCAATTACTCGGCATCAATCAGGATCGGAACGAAGCCTCGCCGGGCGATCAGGTGCTGCTGACGCTTTTTTGGGAGCAACTGGACGCCGACGACACGACCATTTCGCTGCGCTTAACCGATGAAGCCGGAGAAACGGCACACGTTTGGGAGCTGCCGGCAACATCTTTGCCGGCGGGAATGCGGTGGCGCGACCAGCAATTGCTGCGTTTACCCGGTAGCCTGGACAGTGGCACGTATCGCTTGGCGCTGGATGACGTTGCGTTGAGCGAAATCAGCATCACGGCACCGGAGCGGATTTTTGAGCAGCCGGGAGTCGGCGCACTTCAGGATACGCCGTTTTTCCTGCCGGACGGCAGCCCGGCGGCCACGCTTGTCGGTGGCGATGTGGGGGAATGTCATTCGGCCGAACTGACAGCGTGCGTCGTGCAGTTAGTGTGGCGTGCTGACGCTGAAGTTGCCACGAGTTATCGCGTATTTGTCCATCTCATCGATGAAAACGGCACCATTTTGGCGCAAAGTGATGGGGAACCGGCGAACTGGAATCGGCCGATGACCGGATGGATGCCCGGCGAATACATCTTCGATCCGCATCTGCTACCATTATCGGCCGATGCGTCAGCAAAACCGTTTGCTCTGCGCATTGGTCTCTACGATCCACAAGACGGAACACGCCTGTCGGCCGATGCAGGCGATTTTGTCACAATTCCTCTTGAGCCGTAAGACAAAAACTATGCTCAACAGCGGAGCGCAGTTGTCACCAATACGTTAACCATTTCTGTCGGCTACATTGCGCTCAGAGCGTTTTCGCCGACGGCGCTTGCAGACGCGCCAAAACCCAGGCAATTGTCATCACAGGGATGAAACCGGTGAACGGAATCAGCGCTTCAAACGCAGCAAAACCGCGCAACGCCTTTAATCCCATCCAGTCGAGAATCAGCCACGAAACGGGCGCTGCCAGAAAATCAAAGCCCAGATCGAGCAAGTCAATGCCAATGGCAACAGAAAGCGGTGTAAAGCGCAGCGTTTCAAAGAAGTTGGCATCGGCCGGAATATTCATACGGCGCACTTTGGCAGCCATGATGACGAGTAATGCGATACCCAGAATGCCGGCAACGGCAACGCAAACTAACAACCCAATGCCAACAGTGCGTATTGTTTCGATATCCATATAGAAGCGTCAACTGGTGAGGACTTGCCAGGCAAAAATGATCAACATCATGATGCCGCCGCCGAGTTGTACCATGGCCGAAACGCCGATTCCGGCTAATCCGCCGAGGCTGGCTTTGATCGCAACGCGCCAATCGCGATGAATCTGGTATTGTCCCAGCAAGACGCCGAGTGCATAGCCGAGGATGGCACCGATAAGGTTGAGCGGTGAAAAGAAGCCGATGATGCCGCCGATGATGCCGTAAACCATGGCGCGACGTGATGTGCCGACGACTTTGGCACCGAGCATCGCCATCCAAATATCGGCCGATGCAATCACCAGAAAGATCACGGTCAGCACGATCATCGTTGCCGGCGTAATGGCTTCAAATCCATCCAGCCACGCATAGATCAGCATCGTGAACCAGATCAAAAACGGGCCGGGAATAGCCGGCACAATTGTGCCGATCAAACCGAGTACGATAAACGCGACAGCAATGCCAAAACCGAGTGATTGTAATAATACCTGCATCTGGTTACTCTAACGGTTTGTCGTTAATTGCGCACAGGGCGTCACAATGTGCGCACAACAATCATAATACAATACGGTTGCGGGCGACGTAGGTTGCGGCAACTGTGTTGGAGCCGCGTTAGAGTTGGTGATACGCGTTGAGGAAGCGGTCAAACGTGTTGGCAAGATACGGTTGTAGATGGGTGATGGGATCAGAAGCCGATTTGAGGATGTCTTCCTGCTCAAACGGGTCGAGGTGACGCCCGGCAAAAACGTGCTCCGGCGACCAATGGAACCATTTTTCAAAGCGCGGGAACCAGTGAAAGAGAATGTACAGACAGCGGGCTGCGGGAATGGCCCGTCTCACAGCACGTGCGTCAAATTCAATTTCGTCGTTTGATCCCATTTCGGCCGAAAGCTGCAATATGTAGCTGTCGATCAATGTCTCTTCCGCCGGTGTCAATGTGCGGTCAACCTGAAAATGGCTGAGCGCGGCAAACGTCTCCAGAAAGACAATCAAATCAACCACGGCCGGGCCAACGACGACATCTTGCCAATCGACCAGATGACATTCGTCAAACAAACTGACGCGCCAATTGTAAATGCCTGGATAACCGTGCAACAGCGTGACCGGCAGCCGGCGCAACGGCTCAAAAATGGGTACCGGATCGTCGAGCAAATCAGCCGCAGCCTGCATGTGACGCATATCGAGTACATCAGCCCAGCCGTCCATAGCCTGCATCGTGTGCAATCCGGCCACAGCTTGCACCAACGTCGGAGCCAGGACACCGGCTGTTTCAATTGCATGCGCCGAAGCCAATGATTGGCGGTCGTAAAAATGCGCTTGTTCCTGGAGCCATTGTCGCCGTCGCGTCTGCAACCAAGTCTCTTCTACACCAATCATGTTGGGCAGCCAGTCGTGTTGACTAAAATGCGCCCCTTGATCCCAAAACGTAGTATGCAACCGGGCTAGCTGGCGTATGACATCTTCTGTGTCGCCACCGAGCCAGGTTGTCGGCACGCGATCATGGGGCACATCGTCGATAATGATCCAGCCGGACTGCGTATCGGCCGAACTGAACCAGCAGCGCGGAGCAACTGTCTGAAGCTGAGCACTCAAATGGCGATAAAAACGGGCTTCCAGAGTCGTCGTCTGCTTGCCAATCATGGTGATCGGGTCTGAGTGACCCGCCAACTTGATTATGAAACGCAGTCGTCTGGTCTCAACCTGTTCCGCTGTGACCTGTTCAACGATGAGATCGGCAATGTCCAAACGGTGAGAAAGGAACGTCTCCCACGCGTTGGTATCGCATGTCTGCAAGCGTCTGGTGGTGTAATCGGAATCCCGCATTTGCAATAAATCGCTTCGTTAAATTTCAAAAAGGGTCCCGGTGCAAACTGATTGCGCGTTACTGTCGGGACAAGAAATTTGCTGCGCCAAGTGCATTGTAATGGGTAAAGGCGCAAATTGGAAGGGGTATTTTTGTAAAGCCTGACATTCTCATCCATCGTCGTCAGTCAAGTCGAATGCTACCTGATCGTTTCAAAATATGATAATCCGGCGCATTTCGGCCGAAATCCAGTATTGTTAAAACCACGTTAACAAAATGTTAAACTCCTGTTAAATCACTTTTGTAGTAATCGAGGTACAGTATGCGTGTTCATCGACATGACATCAATCATAGGAGCTGAAAAGCGTCGATCACATCGACAGAACAACATACATGAATAGGGACATAACAGGCAAACTAAGGCAGTTTTTTTTGTCCGGGGCTACTGTCTTTGTGCTGCTTCTGGTAGCAGCGTGCAGTGGTCGTCAGGAAAATGGAGGTGGAAGTGTTGTTTCGGCCGATTCCGGCCCCGCACGCTCCATCCAAAACAAAGGCTCTGACACCCTCGTCAACATCGCCCTCGCCTGGGCCGAAGCGTACCGCGAGGTCGATCCGAGCACATCCATTGCAGTTACCGGCGGCGGATCCGGCACCGGCATCGCCGCCTTGATTAACGGCACAGTCGACATCGCCAATGCCAGCCGCGCCATGAAGCAAAATGAAATCGACGAAGCAATCGCCAATGGCGTCACGCCGGTCGAGTATGTCGTCGCCATCGACGCACTGGCGATCATCGTCCATCTCGACAATCCCGTAACCGAATTGACATTAGCACAACTGGGCGACATCTACACCGGTCGCATCACCAACTGGTCAGAAGTCGGCGGACAAGATGAAACCATCGTCCTGTTATCGCGTGAATCCAACTCCGGCACCCATGTCTATTTTCTCGAAGAAGTCGTTCGTCTGGGTGATAGTGACAACGAAGATATTTTTGCGCCACAAACCCTGTTCATGCCGTCATCAGTCGGTATCACCAGCGAAGTACGGCGCAATCCAAATGCCATCGGTTACGACGGACTTGGATACGTCGATGAAGCGCACGAAAAAGTGATACACATTGCCGCCACTGCTGATTCGACGTATGTCAAACCCAGCGTCGAGTCAGCCTCCAATGGAACCTATCCGATTGCCCGCGACTTGTACATGTATACGGCAGGTGAGCCAACCGGCGTGATTGCCGAATATCTGAACTGGATTCTGGGGCCTGAGGGACAGGCGATTGTCGCTGAACTGGGTTTTGTCCCTTTGCCGGACTGACAATCAAGTCCACACAGGAGTTTTTATGAGCGTCGTAACGCCACGACAACGGGTATTGGAAGAGCATCGGCAGCCGCACCAGATACCGGATGAAGAAAAACATTCGACAAATCGCAAAGAGCGCGTGATCGAATTTATCATCAAACTATGCGGTGTCTCAGCGATTTTCATCATCGCCTTGATCTTCTTGTTTCTATTGCGAGAGGGCTTACCCGCGTTGACACAGGTGGCGATTAGTGACTTTGCCGACGCACGCTGGTATCCAATTGAAGGCAAATACGGCTTCACACCGTTGCTTTTCGGTACCCTACTCGTGACGGCAGGCGCAGTCATCATTGCCGTGCCATTGGGGCTGGTCACAGCTATCTATCTCGGCGAAATCGCACCGACCTGGCTGCGCGATATTCTCAAGCCATTGATTGAGATTCTGGCCGGTATCCCGTCAATTGTACTCGGGTTTCTGGGCTGGCTTGTATTGGCACCGCTTATCCAGAAAGCCGGTGCACCAACCGGATTAACTGCGTTGACCGGCTCGCTGATTTTAGGCTACATGGCATTGCCGACTATCATCAGTATCGCTGAGGACGCGTTGTACGCGGTACCAAAAGAATATCGCGACGGAGCTTTGGCAATTGGTGCAACACGTTGGCAGACCATCTGGCGCGTTGTCATGCCGGCGGCTAAAACCGGGACAGTGACGGCGATTATGCTGGGAATCGGCCGAGCTATCGGCGAGACGATGGCTGTAATGATGGTGACCGGCAATGCGGCGAATATCAACAACTTTCAAGCCAATATTTTCCTGCAACCGGTGCGCACCATGACGGCGACGATTGCGGCCGAAATGGGTGAAGTTGCGCAGGGCAGCACCCATTACAGTGTGCTGTTCGCAATTGGCATCGTGCTGTTCCTGATAACGTTTGCCGTCAATTCAATCGCAGCACGGATTGTAGGTAAACAGTCACGCTCACGAGGGAGTTCTCTATGACCGCAGAACGCCGTAACAACATCGCAACAATACTGATTACGCTAGTCGCTGCCGTCGTCGTCATCCCGATTGTCTTCGTGATTGCATTTGTCATCATTCAAGGCATGGGCATGATTAGTTGGGAGTTCATTACTAGCGCACCGACAAATGGTATGCGTGAGGGTGGGATTGGCCCGGCGCTGTTGGGTACGATTCTACTGACGCTGGGAACCGCCATTGTCGCCATGCCGTTAGCCATCGGCGCGGCCATTTATCTGGCTGAATACGCGCCGAACAATTGGGTAACGCGACAAGTGCGGCTGGCTATCGTCAATCTGGCCGGTATTCCGTCGATTGTTTACGGATTGTTTGGTCTCGGCATGTTTGTCTTGTTCCTCGGTACGGGCACGTCGATTCTGGCAGGTTCGTTGACGTTGGGCTTGATGACACTGCCGGTTGTCATCAGTACGGCCGAGGAAGCAATTCTGTCTGTGCCGCCGGAGTTTCGCACCGTGAGCTTGAGTCTGGGTGCAACGAAATGGCAAACGATTCGCAATCACGTACTGCCCCACGCGACGCCGGGCATTATCACGGGCGTGATTCTGGGCTTGAGCCGGGCTGCGGGTGAAACAGCGCCGATTCTGTTTACTGTTGCGGCGTTTTATTTGCCGGAATTGCCAAAATCGATCATGGATCAGACGATGGCGCTGCCGTATCACCTGTATGTGATTTCAACGCAGGTACCGGGCATGCCGACAGAGATTCAGTACGCCACGGCACTGGTGTTGCTGCTGGTTGTTTTGTTGTTGACGACGTTTGCCACGATTGTACGTACGATAATGCGTCGTCGGCGTGAATGGTAGTGTAGAGGGCATTGCAATTCATGGAACCGAAGATTGTCATTGATTCACTTTCCTACACGTTTGCTGACGGCACGCGAGCGCTGCGTGAGATTAATTTACAGATTCGGCCGAATCAGGTATTCGTGCTGTTTGGTCCGGCACGGAGCGGCAAAACAACACTGCTGCGGCTGCTCAACAGACTATCCGACCTCACCGAAGGCAGTCAAATCAGCGGCACCATCACCTTCAACGGACGCAACATCTTTGCCGAAGGTACCGACGTGATCACCTTACGCCGCAAAATCAGCATGGTATTTGCCGTACCGACACCACTGCCCGGCACAATCCGCGATAACATGACCTACAGCCTGCGCATGGCCGGCATCCGTGACCGCTCCGTGCTGGACGACCGCACCGTCACAGCCCTGCAGCAAGCTGCGTTGTGGGATGAAGTAAAAGATCGGCTCGACGACTCCGCTTTCGCCCTCTCCGGTGGCCAAAAACAACGCCTTTGTCTGGCACGAAGTCTGGCAATGCAGCCGGAAGTTATCCTGCTCGACAACCCCACATCCGGCCTTGACCCACTTTCAACAGCGATGGTCGAAGAATCACTCGTCATTCTCAAGCAAAAATACACGGTAATTATCGTGCCACACAGTGTACAACAAGCCGCTCGCATCGCCGACAGCGCTGCTTTTATGCTCAATGGTGAACTTGTCGAAATTGGCGACAAAGACCTTTTCATCAACCCGGCTGATCAGCGCACCGAAGATTACGTGACCGGACGGTTCGGATAACCCATGAGTGCAACAGAAGGTAATACAAACCAAGAGAACAAAATTCTCGTCAACGATTTCGACTTTTATTACGGTGATTTCAAGGCGCTGATTGGATTAAATCTGCCGATTCGCACTAATCAGATTACAGCGTTGATTGGGCCATCAGGCTGCGGCAAATCGACCTTCTTGCGTTCTTTAAACCGCATGAATGACACAATTTCTGTAGCCAGGGCTGATGGCGAAATATTGCTCGACGGCAAAAACATCTATGCACCGGGTGTCAATGTGGTCGATTTGCGTCGTCGCGTCGGAATGGTATTTCAAAAACCTAACCCATTTCCACAAAGCATTTATGACAATGTGGCGTTTGGGCCACGGGTAATGGGGCTGAACCGCGAGCGCAATCTCGACGAAATTGTCGAAGAAGCCCTGCAGTCGGTTGTGATGTGGGACGAGGTCAAGGACGACTTGAAAAAATCGGCTATGGAGCTGACGCCAGGTCAACAGCAACGCCTTTGTATTGCCCGCACGGTCGCAGTCAAGCCGGAAGTGATCTTGATGGATGAGCCATGCTCGAAGCTCGATCCGATGGCAACATTACAGGTGGAGGAATTGATGCGCAGACTGGCAGATGAGTACACCATTGTGATTGTGACGCACAGTATGCAGCAGGCAGCCCGTGCTTCTGACTTCACCGGTTTTTTCTGGTTGGGTGAGTTGATCGAGTTTGGCGAAACGTTTAGTCTGTTCACACAGCCGAAGAAGGAACTGACCGAAGCGTATATCACCGGGCGGCGCGGTTGAGATAACACGTATCAAAGTGAGGATTCGGCCGAAACCAGACTATCTTTTCAACAAGGCAACATTGGAGGGGATGATATGACACGTAAACTGTTCGACAACGAATTACAGCAATTGGGAACCGATCTGCTGCAACTGGGAGCCGATGCCCGCAACGCATTGCTGATGTCGGTTGCCGCGCTAACCACCCAGGACATCGCTGCATCGTGGAAGCTCATCGACGCCGACAAAAAAATCAACGAACAGCGCCATAACCTGGAAAATAATTGTCTCACCGTGATTGCTACACAACAACCGATGGCAGGCGATTTGCGTCGCATTGCTACCGTCTTGTACATCGCTACCGAATTGGAGCGCATCGGCGATTATGCCAAAACGATTGCCAAGTTAACCGTGCGTATCGGTGATGAGCCGTTGGTCGAGCCGCTGGCAAATATCAAGCGCATGTCCGAATTAGCGATGGGTATGCTTGACCGGGCGCTGCAAGCTTTTGCCGCTGAAGATATAGAACTGGCGCGTCGCATTCCCGCCGACGATGATGAAATCGACAAACTGTATGACGTTGTCTTTCGCGCCGCAATGGCCCATGTGCGTGACAATATTGCCCATGTCGATCAAATCAACTACGTGATTATGATGGCATACAGCCTGGAACGAACAGCGGACCGCGTAATCAATATGTGTGAGCGCATCATTTATATGGTTTCGGCCGAAATAGTCGATTTAGACGACGACATGCCTGAACCGGCTGCATAAACACAGCGCAGCAGCACGCGTTCCCATTCAGGCTGTCACTTTTTGCGATAGCGCTGCTCAAATTCCTCGTGCGGAATCACCTGTTCGCCAACGATGTAGAGAAAAACATAGATTCCTGACGGACCCATGAATTTGAAATCTTTGCGGATGGCTTTCATGGTGCTGTCAAAATCGCCGTGGGCGCGTAGATAATGCTGAAATGAGCCATGCGCTTTGTCCAGGGCGATGATCTGCTGTGCGTTGTAGACGATGGCGTTGAGTTTGCGAAAGTTGCGGATGACGCGGGTGTCTTGCGACAATGTCTCGATATCGCGTTCGTTGAAGTTGGCAACCGTGTGTACATCGAAGTTGTGAAATGCTTCACGGGTTCCTGGCCATTTGCTTTCGACAACCTTCCACGACATGCCTGACTGGAAGACAGACTTGCTCATGATCTCGAGATAATCGTTGAGGGATTGCAGGACAATTTGCTCAGGTGGACCTTGTGGCATGAGAATCTCCTTGTGGTGAAATCGCGTTTGTCTTGTTAGCGTGCAGATTACTGCCATTTCCTGACAGGGTATCCACACATGACGATGGGATCACGTTTTTTCAAACAGGAACGTGATCAATCGCGGTGGCTTTTGCACATCGTCAGCGTGCCACCATTCACCCAATTCCAGCAAGTGCAATCCGTTAGCTGTCGCAGCCGCCAGAAAGTCGGAAATGTGATGGACGAAGGCATCAATTTGGGTCGTCACGCCATGCTGCTGAAAATTGGCTACCGTGCCCTGATACTGCTTAAACGGATGCAGTTCACTGATGTAGAAATGACCGCTGCGACTCAGGACACGTGCCGCTTCTGAGAAAACGTCGTTGAGATCGGCGATGTGTTCTAAAACAAGGTTGCAGGTTACAAATTCGGCCGATTCGCTCTCGACCGGCCACGGTTGCGTTAAATCTGTCTCGACAAAGCGCACATTTTCGGCCGAAATTCGCGCAGCGGCTTTGGCAAGCATCTCCGGCGAAAAATCAAGCGCATAGACGGTATGGGCGCGTTCCGCCAGAAAAGCCGTATTCTTGCCCGTACCACAGCCGGCTTCAACGATGGTGTTGCAGCGCAGGTCCTTGAGCGCTTTGCGGGTGATGTCAGCGTCGAGATCGCGGGTGGGATTGTCATTCGTGTCGTAAATGACCGACCATTGATTGTAAGCATCTTGCACGTTCATAAGCGCAAGTATAGATGATTTTCGGCCGAATGCAGCGCCAATTACACTGTAACGGAAGTTTTCAGAAGCCTAGCTTTTGCTATAAGTAGCGTTTGCACCGGACGAAAAAGCTAGGCTTCTTTTGTTATGTTAAGAGTATTGACATCAGTCAGTTCATAGTTTATACTACACGTACGTTCGTTGCATTCATCACGTACGTTCGGATTATTATAATGAAAACAATTACAGCAACTGAGTTGCGCAGTAATATCTATAACCTGCTTGATGAAGTGTTAGAAACCGGCATCCCACTCGAGATCAGCAGAGGTGGCAAAAAACTGCAGATCGTGCCTACCGAAAAAGTTGACAAGCTAGGGAATTTGGTAAAACGCTCAGATGTGATCGCCGGTGATCCCGATGATTTGATTCACATGGAATGGGAGGTCAAGCTTGATTTACCTTGATACCCATGTGATTGTTTGGCTCTATGCCGGTTTAATCGACAAACTCAGCGAAAATGCAAAAACATTAATCAGTGCAAATGAGCTTTTGATGTCGCCCATTGTGCGGTTGGAATTGCAATATTTGTATGAAATCGGCCGAATTACGGCGACAAGTGATGCGATTTCGGCCGATTTGTCGCGACGTATTGGACTTGCCGAATGCAGTAAACCCTTTCCCGCGATCATATCCCATGCCACACAACTGACATGGACGCGAGATCCATTTGATCGCATCATTGCTGCTCACGCAGAACTAAACGGCAATCTTCTACTTACAAAAGATCAAACCATGCTCAATAACGTCGCGTTGGCTCAATGGTAAGGAAAAAGGATGCAGTATTCTCCCCGCATCCTTAAGTTGCCCAATAAAATAAAAGTGTGATCCAAATCACTCCGGTTTTGCATCCGGATAAACAGGCAAATAACGCATCCCCAGTGTAAACCCCAGCAGCGCATACGCCAGCACACCTGCCGACAGCGCAATCTCCACCAACGACGGCGTGTACGCCGCGGCAATCGTGTTGCCCAGCACGCCCGGTGACCATTGCGGTGGCGCAACCAACCCCGATAACGTCACATTCCAGCGATTGACCACCAACCCTAGCACGATCAGCGTCAACCCAATCAGCAATGCGCGATCATTGCGCCGCAGCGTCGGATAGAGCATGATGATTGCCGGAATGACAAGGCCGAGCAAGATTTCCAGCAACCAGAACGTCTGGCTGTACGGCGTCGTCAGTTGCAAGCGCTCAACCGCACTGGCCGTACCCGGCGCATGACTGTAATAGTTGGTCGCCGCCCAGTCCCACAACTTCAGATAGAGATATGCCAGCAATGCAAAGCCAACGAGTCGTGCAATTTCGCGCTTCAGCGTGCCGGGTATCAGCCGCTGATGCGTCACACGACCCGCCACCATCGTCGCCAACAAGGTCAACGCCATGCCGCCAGCCACGGCAGACATGATGAACATCACCGGCAGCGACGGCTTGAACCAGATTTCACGACCCGATAACACGCCATAGCTCGCACCTAAAGAACTCTGGTGCAGCAGCGACAGCGCCAATCCGAAAAATGCCATGACCGGTGTCAACTTGTGCAACATGTGGCCGAATGTACGCAGGAAAGGCCAACGATCAAAGTATTTCGCCTCAAACAAGATAGGCAGAAATTCGACGGTCAAGACGGTGGCATACAGGATTACGCACCAGGTGATTTCCCAGAGTACCGAATGAACATTCCAGTAAATCAGCGGATGCCAAAATCGATCGGGTCGGCCGATATCCATTGCCAGCACCAACATCGCCGACGTGTAACCGAGAAAACCGATGAAGACAGCCGCGCGTGCAATCGGCTCAAACCGCTTAATGCGGAACAGGTATACGATGGCTGAAAAGGTAAACGCCCCCGCACCGAGACCGATGGCAGACAGATCATGGGTAATCCACAAACCCCACGGCACACGATCGCTCAAATTGGTGACAGAAAGACCGTTGATCATCGTATAAACGGCAGCAGCCACGCCAATGCCAACGACGATCAGCAGTGACAATACCCATGTACGAAAATTGAGAAAGCGGCGACGGGTTGGCGCAGCGAGTTGTGTGGTTGCCATCTTACGCCTCCTGTCCGTTGACATCCGGGCGCACGTAATGGACTTTCGGCTCGGTGCCGAGGTCTTCACGCAGGCGGAATGTGTCGTGTTCGTCGAGATAAATCGCGACTGGGCTTGTCGGGTCGTTGACATTGCCGAATTGGCGAGCACCGACCGGACAGATGTTGACACAAGCCGGTGTCGCCTGTGGATCGACGCCGGGCATCAAGCCCTGCGAGAGACCACGGTCGATGCGCTGCACGCAAAACGTGCATTTCTCAACAACGCCACGCGAACGGCGTTCAACTTCCGGCACGCCCCATGTCGGGACATACTCGTTTTTGCCGGTCGGTGTTTTCCAGTTGAAACGGCGCACGTCGTAGGGGCAGGCGACTTCGCAATAGCGACAACCGATACAGCGGTCATAATCCATCGTCACGATACCGTCTTCGCGCACCCATGTCGCGCCGACTGGACACACTTTAACGCACGGTGCATCTTCACAGTGCAGACAAGGACGGGTCATATAGAAATCGGTGCCGTTCTCGGTCTTTTCGGGGAAACCGATGTTCCAGCGCATATCGTCTTCGGGCACGTTGTTGGTAGCCTGACAGGCCCAGATGCAGTATTGACAGCCGACACATTTGTTGAGGTCGATGACCATGTGCCATTCATAGCGGCTGTCGGCTTCGGTAACCCGTTCCAGTCCTTCTATGGCGTCTACGGAGAACGGGCCTGAGTTGAACAACTGCGTGGCGATCACCGCGCAGCCGGTTGCACCCATGACCTTGAGCGCCTGCCGCCGGGTGATGATCACTTTTTTGTCAGGCTGGTCAGTCGGATTCTTGTCCGCCATCTAATTGCTCCGTTTCGTCGTCATCGGCCGAACTGCCGCGCGTGTTGCGAGCGACATACCAAGCCGTTGTGCCGCCCAATACCAATCCTACGATGGCTCCCTGGAAGATCAAGGTGGTATTTTGGCTGGCGAGGGCAGCTTCAAGCGTTTCGATTTGTTGTTCAGGCGAGACATTGGCTTGTTCAGATTCCAATTCGGCCGAATCTGCAGCAGCAATCGCTGTATCGTCCGCCGGCAATGAAACCGATTGTGCACCATTCTCGTAGCCGGGCAGTGAAAAACCGGCATGGAGCGAATCGGTGTGGCAAGCAACGCATGTCGCTGCTGAAATGGTAAATGCGTGGCCCGTCGGCACGATACCGTCTTCCGGAATCTCATCGGGCGGGATGACCAGCGCGTGGCAATCTACACAGCCAATGCCCTTCTCAATGTGCATATCTTCCAGATATGCTCCCATGTCGTCTTCGTGACAGTTGAGACACAGGTCATCCGGTTCCTCGAATAACGGTTGCTGATTGTGCGGATCGTGGCAATCTGTGCAGCCAATTTCGGCCGAAAAATGCCCAGTCAACCGCCACTCGCTGTGCGTCGTCGTGTGGCACGTGCCGCAATAATCCGTGTCGGCGCGAATTTCCAGCGCAGTTGGCGGATGGTCTGCCGGTGTTTCACCGTGACAGCCGACACACGCAACACCTTCTACGGCAAACTCACCCGTTGTAGCATCAAATTCCGTCGTATGGCAAGTCAGGCATTCGGTCGGCTCACCCAATCCCGCCCATTGTTCCTGAAAATATTTGTCATCGAACGCGTGCGCATGTGGACTGTCTGTCCACCTGTTGGTGATGTCGAGATGGCATTCCTGACATCCTTGCGCAGGGTGATCTTCAGGAAGCGCTTCGATCGGGTCGTCTGCGCCGTCATCTGATTGCCGTGGTGGCGCAGCTAACGCCCATTGCACCGACAACAGCATCGTCAACAGCCCAAACAATGCGACACCAATGGTCACCCGCTGTGTCCGATTGAGTTGCAAATTCATGACTCACTCCCCCACAACACCGTATGCCTTATGCCGCCGCGGTCAAATTGACCGTTTGCAGATCATTGACGAGCGGCAATGCATCGCGCGTGGCAAACTCCCAGAAAACAGATTGCGCTTTGGTCGGTGGTCGGCGTGTGTTGCGTGCGAATTTTATGGAACGCTCCAGCGACAGTCCGCGCACGTTGATGATCCGGACCCCATCGAGCACCAATTTGGAAACGACCATGCTCGACACAAAGCCGACGCCCAGCCCTTCTTGTACAGCCAGCGCGATCGCCTCCGAATTGCCTAAAATGAGCAATGTATCGAGTCGGCTTTCCGAGACACCCAATCCTTTAAGTCCTTTGCGAACGGTAATTTGTGTGCCGGATGCCTGTTCGCGCAGGATAAAGTCAGCGTCGAGTAATTCTTCCGGATCGATATACTCGCGATGACTCCACGGGTGGTCGACCGGCGCAATGAGCTGAATCCTGTCTGTCATAAAATCACAGAATTCGACATCATTGATCGGCCGAAGTGGCGCACTCGCCAGCGCAAAATGAATGTCACCCTCTGCCAGCTTTTGCAACGAATCGCGCTGCGGCGAGACCTCACACGCCATCGTCACCTTGGGATAACGGCGATGAAAATGGGCCAGCAGATGTGGCAGGATGTATTTGCCCGGCGTGGTGCTACAACCGACTAATAGATGCCCATACACCTCACCCTGGAGCGATTTCATCATAGTTTCAATATTGTCCGACCGTGAAACCATGTCTCGCGCCAACGGTAGCAAAGCGCGGCCGGCATCGGTTAACTCAATATGCCGTCCGTTACGCCGGAACAACTCCTGCTCAAAATGCTGTTCCAGCGCTTGAATGTGCTGGCTGACGCTGGGCTGGCTCATGTGCAACAGGCGTGCCGCCTGCGTAAAGTTGAGTGTCTCCGCTGCAATTACAAAAACGTTGAGTTGATGGGCATCAAGCATAACAGACTCCTGGGGCGTGGTTGGATCGTTCGAAAGTTGGATAGTTTGGCAGTCTGACAGGTTGTTCGCCGGATTGAGCTAGCCAACCAACTACCTTAAAACTAACCAACCAGCCACCCCCTTTGTGAATATTGTAACAAATAGAATTAGTACTTCAATAGGGAAACACCTCCCTATGATAGCTTTCGTTTATTGTAACCTAAAAGAAAAACCTATAAGCAAAACGGGTGTTTGGCATTGATTTATAAAAGTAATCCGTTATAGAATATGTGAAAAGTTTCACGAACGAAATTTTGGGAGCCCGGCTTGAAACGTTTACTGCGGCAGTTTCAGACAATATCTCTAGTGACGGTGATTGGTGTGCTGTTTTGCCTCTTCGGTGTGACGCTGTTGGTGATTGGCTGTCAGCAGTTGGGGACGACGACGGTCGCAGAAGTTGCCGTCGCGGAAGTCGCCCAACAGGTTGCCGACGAACCCCAGGCAATTTTGCCGACGGCAACGGCAACTGAGTTTTTATTGGATGAAGCTACAGCAGAACCTGTTATTGATACATGTACATCGTGTCACATCGATAAAGAGCAGTTGATCGCTGTCGCCGATCCGGTGGAGGAGTTGGTCAGCGAAAACGAAGGGGCGGGTTGAGGTGGCTCTGTGGCTCCGTTGGAGCCATGGGAGAAGGTACTCGTCGACGGCGAAACGTACCCGGAAACAGTCCACGGCCAGATTGCGTGCGTCGATTGTCATGGTGGTGACGATTCGGCCGAAAATAAAAACGACGCCCACGCCGATATGATTCGCGACCCCAGTGCCGACCCCGAAGTGGGCTGTGGCGAATGCCATCCCGATGTGACGGCGGTCAGCGCTACCAGTTTGCACAGCACACTCAACGGTTATTGGAACGCGCTCGACCAACGTAGCGTGCCGGAGAACCACGAAGCACTCAGCGAAATGTTCGGCAATCATTGCGCCAGTTGCCATGCAACGTGCGGCGATTGCCACGTCAGTCAGCCGGACTCGGTCGGCAGCGGTTTTATCGAAGGCCACAATTTCAACGCCACGCCGTCGATGACGCGCAACTGCACGGCGTGTCACGGCAGCCGTGTGGGCAACGAATATCTGGGCAAAAATTCGGCCGAAGACCTCGAATTGCGCCCTGATGTCCACTTCCGGCAAGGACGCATGACCTGTGTCGATTGTCACACGAGCCATGAAATGCACGGCCAGACCGACGATTGCCAGAATTGCCACGACGGGCCGGAAGCGATGGCCGTTGCGCCACCGGAACACCGCTACGACGGCGTACAATCACCGCGCTGCGAGACATGTCACCAGACGGTGGCGACAGGGCAGGACGATGTCGAGATGCATGCGGTTCACGGCGCGGATCTCTCTTGCCAGGTGTGTCACTCGGTGGCGTACACCAGTTGTGACAATTGCCATGTGGAGTTGAGTGTAGAGACCGGCAATCCCAAATTCAGCACGGATGGGGCGTATTTGACATTTCTGATCGGCCGAAATCCGCTCAAGAGTTTCGACCGCCCGTACGATTTTGTCACGGTACGCCACATCCCGATAGCCGACGACAGCTACAGCTTCTACGGCGACGACCTGTTGCCCAACTTCCACGAACGGGCAACCTGGGCTTACGCCACACCGCACAACATTCAGCTTGAAACACCGCAAGCGGCAAGCTGCGATTCGTGCCACGGCAATGCTGATTTGTTCCTGACGGCCGACAAGATCGTAGCAGAAGAGTTGGAGGCAAATCACGACTTGATCATCGACGTGATTCCGCCGCCAATTGCAGCAATACAGTCACCTGTGGCGATTACCACGACGGAAACAATCTCACCCACTGTGGAATCGCCTTAGAAACCCTAAGGGTTTTTGTCCATACCAGTCAAATTTCTTTAGAGGAAACCCTTAGAGTCTAGCAGATTACCAACTTGATGGAGATTTGAGGAGCCTAGAAATGGATACGAAAAAACTTTTACTGGCACTGTTACTGATTTTGGCGCTTGCAATTAGCGCATGCGGTGGCGAGGAAGCTGAGCCGGTTGTCGAGCCAGAACCAGCCGCTGCAACCGAAGAAATGGAAGAAGCCGAGCCGGCTGCTGAAGAAACGACGACTGAGAGCGATTCGGCCGAAGAAGCTGAAGACGCGGTAGCATGCTGCATGGCACTGACTGCAGACTGTCTGGCCTGTGCTGAGGGCGTGTCAGTTGAAGAATACTGTGCAGCCAATCCGGAAACAGCTGGTTGCGAAGAAGAGATGGAAGAAGTCGATCTCGAGGCAGCCTTCGCTACCTTCCTCGGTGACATGGAAGCATACAACACGATTGGTATTGAAGCATTGAGCGAAGCACTGGCCGAAAATCCCGACCTGTTCCTGCTCGATGTGCGCAATCCGAGCGAGCTGGAAGAGAATGGCTACATCGAAGGTGCCGTCAACATCCCACTCGTCGACCTGATGGATAATCTGGAATATCTGCCGGCCTTCGACGAACCCATTGTCAGCTACTGCGGCAGCGGATGGCGTTGTACCATTGCGCTGGCCATGCTCGAAGCATTGGGCTGGCAGGATGTGAAGGGCCTCAAGGGTGGCAGCATTGGCGGCTGGATTGAAGCGGGTTACCCGGTTGCGCAAGGCGTTCCGGAGATGGAACCGCTCAACGCGGCTGATCCAAACCCTGCCATGGTCGCGCTGTTTGACGAAGCGCTGGCCCGTATGCCGGAAGGATTCGGCGGCATTTCGGCCGAACAACTCAACACCGAACTCGCTGAAAATCCCGACCTGATCCTGATCGACGTGCGCACTGCCGCTGAAGTCGAAGAAAAAGGCAGTATTGACGCTGAGAACGTGATTTTCATCCCGTTGGAAGAGCTCATCGCACGCATGGATGAATGGCCGGCCGATTTGGATGCGCCTATCGTCATCTACTGTGGCAGCGGACATCGCTCCACCATCGCCATGGCCATCTTGTGGTCATATGGCTACACCGATGTGCGCAGCCTGAAAGGCGGTTTTGGCGACTGGGCAACAGCAGGCTATCCGACTGTCGGCGGCACGATGACGGAAGAAGCCGCTTTCGATTTGGAAGCTGCCTATCAGATTTTCCTCGACGACATGGAAGCGTACAATACGGTTGGCCTGGATGAAGTCAATCTGGCACTGGCTGAAGGCGAAGACATCTTCATTCTCGACGTGCGCAATGAAAGCGAACTGGAAGAGAACGGCTACATCGAAGGCGCTGTACTTGTGCCATTACGCGAGTTGATGAACGAACTGGACGAACTGCCGAGCTATGATACGCCCATCGTCAGCTACTGCGGCAGCGGCTGGCGCTGCACCATCGCCCTGACGATGCTCGAAGCGTTGGGTTGGGAAGATGTGAAGGGTCTCAAGGGCGGCAGCTTTGGCGGTTGGGTGGAAGCCGGTTATCCTGTGGCGGAAGGCGTGCCCGATGAAGTCATTCTGGCTGCCGTTGAACCTGATCCGGCCGGTGTTGAGATTTTTGCAGCAGCACTGGAAATCATGCCGGAAGGGTATGGTGGCATTTCGGCCGATGATCTCAACGCAGCCATCATTGAGAATCCAGACCTGATCGTGATCGATGTCCGCACAACGGCCGAAGTAGAAGAAAAAGGCGTGATCGAGGCGGAGAACTGGATTCACATCCCGTTGGAAGAGTTTGTCGCGCGTATGGATGAATGGCCGGCTGACCTGGATGCGCCGATTGCCATCTACTGCGGCAGCGGTCATCGCTCGACGATTGCGATGACGATTCTGTGGTCGTATGGCTATAGCGATGTCAGCAGTTTGAAGGGTGGCTTCACCGGCTGGGTTGACGCCGGTTATCCGATTGCGGAGTATGTTTCGGCCGATTCGTAGGTTAGAAGGGTTTCGGCCGAAAAGAATGATACTTCCAAGGGGTGGCAGTTTGCCGCCCCTTTTGTATTGTACACACGTAGTGAGTTGAATAAAAAAGCGACATCTAGTTTATAGATGTCGCTTGAATTTGTTGAGTTGCCACTAGCTTCCAATCGATTATCCAGTGATTTTCACAAAACGAACACTAAAACGTTATTATGAACGCTTCGAAAAGAATATTCAACTAATGAAAAAAAGGATGCATTCGAATGTAAAGCAATCAAGCACTCAGTCGATTTACTTATAGTGGAAAAGATGGTTTTAACCACCCCCGCCAATAAGTCCTGTCACCGAAGGTATTATTGGCGCAACAAGAAGGAATATGCTGATACCAATTATACTGCGTAACGCTATCTGCTTTAACATACCTGATTACCCCCCGCCTATCAGGCCTGTCTTACATTTTGGCTGTTCAAAATTCTGCAAATACTTCATCATTACCTCCTAAGACCCTCTTTCGTAATTTGTGGTTGTTCTATGATGGACTGAATTTAATTTCATGATTGAGTAGGCCCATCTAGTTTTTACCAGATGGGCCATGGTCGACAAAATCTGTTAACCCCACACCTAACCAGAGTTAAACGTCCTCCATCAGATTTCTGAGCGAGAGCATACACTATCAAACTACACATATCCAAAATAGAGAACCATGTTTTTGCGGGCTTGAAACCTGACACAACTATCTCTCTACGGAAAGCAAAGGTAAACACTCTATCCTCTTTATTTGGGAGGATAATGCTCGATTGTAACTTCTATATTCAAAATCGTCAAATATGATTCTAATGAAACAGCAATTCTCAGTTTGAACCTGGGGTTGACAAATGGAGTAGAACGGGGAACAAATACGGGGCATGGTTAGACGATTCCCACTACAGCAGTTCTTCAGGCAAAGTCAGCAAGCGTGGTCAGTATTGCCAGACTACCGTCAACCCAGCCCTAACACAAAGTACGACGTGTCCGATGCGGTCAACAGCGCCATGAGCGTCTTCTTCACACAGTCGCAGTCGTTCCTGGCGCATCATCAGGAGCTGCGCAAGAGGAGAAAAGGGAAGAAGAACCTGCACACGCTGTTTGAAGTCGAGAATGTGCCGACAGACAATCAGATTCGGACGTTGCTCGACCCACTGGAACCAGCAGAATTCGCACCTCAGTACGAATGGGTCTGGCAGCAATTGGCACGCATGGGCGGTTTGCAGCCGTATCAGACCAGTTTGGGAACACGATTGATCGCACTGGACGGGATGACATACCACTCGTCAAGCACGATCGCATGCGACCGCTGCTCGACACGACGGGACCACAAGGGGACCATCCATTACTACCATGCAACGGTGTTACCCCTGATGGTGCACCCGGATGTGAGCCATGTCCTGGCCTGCTTTCCCGAGATGATCACTCCTCAGGACGGGAGTGACAAGCAGGATTGTGAGCGCAATGCCGGCAAGCGCTGGCTGGACAAGTGGTCTCATCTGTTCACGCCAGACTCCATCACCTACCTGGGAGATGACCTGTTCTGCAATCAGCCGTTCTGTGAGCAGGTCATCGCCAACAACCAGTACTTCCTCTTTGTGTGCAAGCCGGACTCACACGTTGAGCTGTATCGCTGGCTCGCAGCGCTGACGCCACATGAACGGACTCAGCGACGCTGGAATGGCCAACATGGGACGATTTGGCGCTGGCGCTGGGTCAATGATGTCCCTCTGCGCGGCGGAGATGACGCCCTGTGGGTCAACTGGTGTGAGTTGACCATTACCCATCAGGACAGTGGCGATGTTCTCTACCACAACAGTTGGGCCACCAATCATGCGTTGAGCGACCGCAATGTGGCCGCTGTCTGCACCTTTGGGCGCACTCGGTGGAAGATTGAGAACGAAGGGATCAATGTGCTCAAGACCAAGGGGTATCATGTCGAGCACAACTTCGGTCACGGCAAACAGTACCTGTCTCAGGTGTTTCTGGTTCTCAATCTCCTCGCCTTTCTGTTGCACACCGCTCTGGAGCTTGTCGATGACTTGTATCGCTTCCTGCGTCGCGCATTACACAGGCGGGTCACCTTCTTCAATGATATGAGAGCCCTGTGCCGTTACCATGATTTCCCCAACTGGGAAGCTCTCTGGCTCTTCATGATTGAGTCCCTTGATGAGGACGATGTTCCCTCTGAAATTGCTGCACTGATTCCAAACTGAGAACTGCTGCTAATGAAAATGGTGTGAAAGAATCAGTTCGCCTGACATTCGAACTCTCTTGAGAGAATTTCAAGTTGACATTAGTGAGTATATTGTAATTTCTCGCGATTTTTGTGCGAATTTGTGCGATCGTACGCCATTGAAACGACCCATAATCATTGCTTGACGTTAGCTTTTTGAAGTGTATCATATTATGAAAGTTGATCTTTCACTTGATTCTCCATTAATGCACTATACGAGTGGACGCCACGTGTAGTTTTAACATTTATGCGTTTCCTATAAAGATCAAAAAACTGTCCGCTTCTGCATCGCTTCTGCATTTAGTACATCAATACGAAAATGGAAATTATTTGAGATGGATGTAACTCATCGTTTGGTAAACCGACGAAATATCTTATCACTTATTGCAGTAGCTATCGGTCTATTGGGAATTTTGGGTTGCCGCAGCAACTCGGTTTTACTAACACAGTTGATTATCGGTCTGCTTAGCTTCATTGCCTTAGAATCAATCGTGCTCAATGTTGGCTATTTGGAAAATCTTGAAAGCTCCATCAGTTATATTAGTGCGAAAGTCTTGGCCCTAGCCTTGATAATTTACTTGTCCCACGATCTCAACTTTTCGATTTTGAACGACAATCGAGTAGTGCAAAAGACATTTTAGTCTGTGGAATCTCATTGCACAATTTTGTTGATAGTCAATACAATGTATTACTCGATTTAGTGGAAAATGGTTGTGGGCTTCGATTACTTGTAATCGATCCCGATGTTACGTATTTGGATGCTATAGATCATGGAATGCCAAATCATCATGGTAAAGCAACCATTAAGCAAAACATCAAATCCGGATTGTCACGCATCGGACAATTACGGCACAGTGTGCCCGACAGTAGCATAAGTTTGGTTCAAGTAAAACCTACGCGGGTGTTCCGTTTTTCTCATGCATCAAGATATCTAATCGAGGTAGCACAAAATCAGATACAATCTGGATTTCACACTATTCATACGGTGGAGCAACAGGTGATCGTCGTGGCTTTCTCGTAGATAGTGCTGCCCCGACTCTTTTCCAATACTATAGTTCATCAATTGAGAAGCTTTGGGCAGTGGCCGATTTGATCATGCCCTAAAGCCGCAGGAATATGCAGAGGAACGACAAGATGAAAGTATTCATCAGTTGGTCAGGTGAAATAGGCAAACAGGTAGCCAAGTTCCTTAGGAACGAATGGCTTGAATACATACTTGATGGTATTGAGCCATGGATGTCTGATTCGGATATAGCGACAGGTCTACCCTGGTTCAGTGAGATAAGAAAGAGTCTTGCAACAACGAATTACGGTATAGTATGTCTGACGCCAGAGAACCTTCATGCACCTTGGATTCATTTTGAGGCAGGTTCAATACAAAAGCACAAGAAGGTACATTGGCATTATTCCTCGTCGGTGTTGAAAATCAGAAGTCCCAAATCCATTAGGCATGTTTCAAGCAGCAACGGCAACCGATAAAGTCGAAGTTCGAAAACTAGTTATGGATCTGAATATTGCAATAGGGGATAGAGCCCGTAAGGAACAAGTCGTAGCTCATCGCTTCGATACGTCATATTGGGATGAACTCCAGAAGTTTATTGCTCAGCTTAAATTCCCAACAAAGATCGAGAAGACACAAGAAGAGATTCTTGAGTCCGTGAATGAAAGGACACATGCGATTTCGAAGCGATTCGAGACTTGCAAGGGGAGATTGTATCTATTAAAGATGGTTTAATACTCAGTAACATAAATGACCTAAACATTCACGGTTTCCGAAGTTGGTGAATAAGCAAACTTGGAATTCGCATCATTAACAACTGTATATCGAGAATTTAGCTTTTGGCGACATACGGCTATGGAGAATTGCCAATTGATTTTGATACCTTTGCGCATCCGCTCAGCAATCAAGGCTAACAGTTCGGTTGACAATTCCTCGATCATGGGGATACGCCGATTAAGACAGAGTCGAGTCAAAGCCGAGAACTCAATTTCAATCATATTGAGCCAACTGGCCGACTTGGGCGTATACCAGAATTCAAATCGTTGCCCTAAAGCAAAGGCTTCATCAGCCGGCAAATACTTGTAAAAAGAGGCAATCGTATGTGTGTTGAGGTTATCGAGAACCAGGCAAAATCTTGTCAGCCTCGGGATAAGCCTGTCGCGACAAGCGTTGACAAAAATGAGTGAACTCTTTGCCTGTGCGCTGAGGATATATCTCAGCTACTCGTTTGGCCGTCAAGGGTTCAATCGCTGCCAGAAGAGCACAGGAACCATTCTTTTCATAGGCATAATGCTCTTTGCGGATTTGACCGGTTTGCATGGCTATTGGTTCGACAGCGTCACCGATCAGAAAACAAGGACGTTCATCAAAGCAGACGACGGGACGCTTCGGATTGTAAGGTTGGGCATACAACCAGAGGATACGTTCCATTGCTGCGAGAAAAGCATGCGTCATTTTGCCGATTACCCACTGTCGCTTCAAGTGGGGCTTGAGTTCGTTTTTTTGAGAATGCGTCCAATTTCAGTGTGGGAAATGGTGTCAATATACTCCAGTTCAACCACTTTTTCGGCCAAAAGACGCAGGCTCCACTGGCTATATCCTTCTGGAGCGTCGCTGCAAGCCAGGGCTGTGATTTGGGCACGGGTAATCCCATCAATCTCTTTGGGACGACCGGGACGGGGTTTATCGGTTAAGAATTCCAGCCCATTTTCTCCGTATTTTTGGGCCCAGGTCGATGCGGTTTGTATCGTCACACCGACGATTTGAGCCACCTTTGTAAAGGTGCTTCCTCGATCTAGTTCGAGGAGAGCTACAGCTCGTTTATACATTTTGGCAGATAAACTGCCTTTGCTGATTAAGTCTTCCAGATAAGTGCGATCATTATCGCTTAGGGTGACATGTTGTTTTTTCATAGTACCCGTTAGCTTATCTGCTTTTTTTAAGGATTCAAGAGATTTTCATATCTTTTCTGTTACAGAGTACTTAGTATCTGAGACTAAAAAAAGTAGAGATGTTTTTGGTATATTGAATCGTCTTCAAGAAGCTCCTGAACCAGTATATCAGTATCTGGCAAGACGTTTCGGAGTCGGTCACAATTCCGCATCATTCACATGTGAGATTGACGACAAAGGCCATTCTATTGTTTCGCGTAGACTAGAAGTTGAAGCCTTCTCAGAAATCGAAACTTTAGATAGCTTCCTGATGTTTCCAGAAGGTAATGAAGATCGGGAAGATTCATCCTTGGATTTTGTTCAGCTGAGTACACTTGACAAAGATTGGAGGATTATTGAACCTGAGGAAGGAGATACACCATTGATTAAAACCAAAAGTATTCGCCCAGAATCTCAGGGGCTTTTGATAGAAATCGATTTTACGACTACCTTGAGGTTTGGTGACTATGTTCGATATCTTCTTATAGAGAAATCGACGATCCCGGTTTTTGAATTGGGACATACGCAGAAACAGAATGAAAGACCGATAAACTACGAGTATTTCGGATGGGCCATATCTCGCCCTACAAGACAGTTACAACTCAAAGTGATATTTCCTTTGATCGAGGAACCCATCATCTTTCGCAAAGAGGTGCGTCGCTCAACTACGTCAGGATTCAAGTCACCTCCAATCCAACACGCTGAACTCCTTTATATCCCCGAACCTACGTATGAAAAGACAAGAGACGGAAGGATTGAATTGTCTCTTAGTATCATGTATCCTGTTATGGGATTGACATATATGATAAAATGGCAACCAAGGAGTGTTACATGACAGTGGAAAGAGACCATCATAATCAAGGTATGATTGGTGGTGGAGGTTAGTCACCATGTTGACACGTGGCGACATTATTGCAACAATCGCCGGTTTGATCGGCGGAGGATAGGTTTAATACAGCCTATGTCCACACGCCGGCGTTTCCAGTTAAGCGTTCCAGGCGTTAGAGAGTCATTTAGGAAGTGTGGTGGATGGAGTACTAGAGAAAACTCCGTTTTCATCAGAAAACAATAAAGCGGCATCAAGTCAATCTTGAGCCGCTTCGTTATTTTCTGACAGACCTGCGGACAATCTTCAGTTTGTGATCTCTCGGCCGAAATCGATCATATCCCCGTGCACACCCGCCGCCGTCATGCTCACGCCTGCACCCTTACCCCCGATCAACAGCGGCTCATCCTCGTAGCGCCCCGTTTGGAAGCTGATGTACTTCAGATTGGCCAGGCCGCTCGTCGCCGGCAGCGCCTTGAGACCGACTGAGCCGCCTTCGGCCGATAATTCAGCCACATAGCGCAGAACGGTGTTATTGGCATGGGCAACCTTGACGCGGTCAGCCATCGACGGATCGAGCGCCCGCGATGCCGTCATGAATTCCGGCACAGACAGATGCGCCAGCGATGGATGATAGAGAGATTCGACGGCAATATCGGCCGAATCCAACCCCCACCCCGCCATTCTCCCCAGGATCAAAATTTTGCGCATCACGTCCAATCCACCCAGGTCTTCACGCGGATCCGGCTCCGTGTAGCCAAACGCCTTTGCCTCCGCAATCGCTTGCGAAAACGGTAGCCCTGTGTCGAGTCGTTGGCAAATGTAACCCAGCGTACCGCTCATCTGGCCCTCGATACGCAATATCGGGTCGCTCGTGTCCAGCAAATAGCGCAGCGTGGCAATGACAGGCTGACCACCGCCGACCGTCGATTCATGGCGTACGCGCGGATTGTTGAAATAGCGCTGCGCCGTCGCCCACGGACCGGCCAACGCCTTCTTGTTCGCCAGCACCACGCCCCAACCGATTGCCAGCGCTTTGTCCAGCACCGGTTCCATGCCTTCTAACGCTGTCACATCGACGACAATGCCGTTTTCGAGACCGGCTTGCGCCGCTTGCTCGATAATTGTCACGCCGTCTGGACGTTCGACACCGAGGTTTTGCCGGGTCTTTTTCGCCTGAATAACGGCGAGCAGTTGTTCGTCAGCCATGCCTGCGGGCTGCCACAGCCAGCGGCGGCTGTCGGCCACAGCGACGACGTTGAAATAGAGTTGGTTGCGCGTCGCTACCGTCTCGCGACCTTCTACGATTTGTTGCAAAAGCGCACGGCCCACACCGCCGGCACCGAAGATGATTACAGGAATTTGTTTGTTCATGGTGAGAATTATAGCTCTGGGGCAGGCACGGACAACTTTGTCCAAAAGGAAAAAGAGCCTGTCCACAATTGTGAACAGGCTCTTTCGCCGACCGCGGCAGCACTACGAATTCCAATAAGGAGGTAGTGCTGCCGCGGTACTATTGGCTAAGTTACTAGACATAAGCACCACCTCCTTTTGGTTTAGGATGGCTTGTTAAGGGGTCGCAACTTCTGTGCCGACCGTGTGAGCATTATGACATACGAATGGACATGTGTCAACCATTGCTCATAGTTCGTTCCACGCACAAGTGGTCTGCACAGCAAATAGGCTTCTGCTATAATCGCGCCGATGGCCGAATCGAAACGGGAAGCGCCGCTTCCATCAACACTGTACACGGAAGAATATTTCCTGACTTCGTGCGAAGGGTACGAAGAGTTTATTGAGTCGGAAGGGCAGCATCTCTCGCGTCGGCTGCACGACGCCTTTGCGCTGGCCGATGTGCGCGCCGGCATGCGCGTGCTCGATGTGGGCTGTGGCCGCGGCGAAATTGTGCTGCACTGCATGCGCAACGGCATTGAAGCGTATGGCATTGATTATGCTGAAGTGGCGGCACGAATGACGCGTGATGTGATCTCGGCCGAAATCGCCAACCATACGACCGCTGCCCAAGCCGGTGTGCTGCGCTCCGACGCCAAAAAACTACCCTTCCCCGACGGCTATTTTGACCGCGTGCTGCTGTTCGATGTCGTCGAACACCTGCACCCGTGGGAACTGCACGAAGCGTATCTCGAAATCCGTCGCGTCCTCAAGCCGGACGGCAAGCTCGTCGTCCACACAGCACCCAACCGTTGGTACGATCTCTACGCCTATCCGTGGGTGCGACGTGTCCGCACGGTGATGGGCCAGGGTGCCGCCTATCCCAAAGACCCGCGTGCCATTACACCGGCCAACCAGCATGTCCACATCAACGAGCAAGACCCGTTTAGCATGGGCCGTAATTTGCGCAAAGCCGGTTTCAAGAGTCGCACATGGCTCGATTCGCCGCCGCAAAATCGCAATGAGAACGTCATCATGGCGCTGTTGCGCAAAATTGCCTTTGATCTGCCACCGTTCCGCTGGTTTTTCGAGCGTGAACTGTTCGCCGTTGCCACGAAACGGTGATTGGCGCGAGTTCAGCAGCCTAGCTTTTGCTATGAGTAGCGTTTGCACCAGGCGAAAAAGCTAGGCTTCTTTTGTGACAAAATACTTATCATCACCCTGTTTTTCAAACCCATTATCCTCAAATTCCCGGCTCACAATTCGTTGCCTGATGGACGCCGGTTGCGCTATCATCTCGTTGAAGCTGTTTGATTCGGCCGAAACAGGCCATTTTCCCGCTATCACAACCAATTTCACACCGTCAGGAGAAGACAATGCTCGAAATCAGGACAATTGCCGATATTGTAGCCTTTGAATCCACACCATTGGTAGAACGCAATTTGCCCGACAGCACGTATGAGGTGTTCGCACGCGGAGCCCAAAAACGTCCGGACAAGACGGCGCTGACATTCTTTTTGCAAGGCACAAAATACGAAAAATCGGTTTCGTATTCGTATCGCGATTGGTTCGGCCGAATGACGCAGGCGGCCAACATGTTCCACGATCTCGGCGTTGGCCCCAACGATGTCGTCAGCTACATTCTGCCCAATTTACCCGAAACATTTATCACGCTGTATGGTGCTGAAGCAGTCGGGATCAGCAATCCGCTCAATCCGCTGTTGGAGCCGGACACGTTGGCCGAAATCATGAAGGCCGCAGAGACAAAGGTTTTGGTCACCGTGGGGCCGTTTCCCAATATCGATTTGTGGCAGAAATCGGCCGAAATTGTCGCCAAAGTTCCGTCGATCCACACGATTTTGCAAGTCGATCTGGCCGATCATCTGAGCGGTCTCACGAAACTGGTGGTCAAATTGATGCAACGCCGCGAAGCAAACCCGCCGGTTAAGGCCAGGGTGCTCAATTTCAACAAGACACTGAAGGGATATTCGGCCGAAAAACTGACTTTCAACCGCGCCATCAAGCCCGACGACGTCGCCTCCTACTTCCACACCGGCGGCACAACCGGCATTCCCAAACTCGCCATCCACACCCACCGCAACGAAGTCTTCGATTCCTGGATGGCCGCCACCGCCGCCGGCGCTGACGAGACCGAAATTACGCTGTGCGGCTTGCCCCTCTTCCACAACTTTGGCGCTATTGCTGCTGGTCTGGGTTTGTGGTCAGTCGGCAGCACGGTCGTACTCGCCTCACCGCAAGGGTATCGGGGCGAAGGCGTGGTTCCCAACTTCTGGAAAATCGTCGAGCATTATCGCTGCACATCGTTTAACACCGTGCCAACGCTGATCAAATCGCTGCTCGATCTGCCGGTTGGCGACGCCGACATCAGTTCTCTCGCCAGCGCCATCTGTGGCGCGGCACCGCTGCCGGTTGAATGGTTCAAACAGTTCCGCGAGCGCACCGGTGTCGGTATCCTCGAAGGGTACGGACTCACCGAAGCGACATCGGTCAACTCGGTCAATCCACGCTACGGCGAACAACGCGTCGGATCAATCGGGTTTCGTCTGCCGTATCAGGAAATGCGCATCGCGATCATTGAAGACGGTCAATTTGAGCGTTTTGCCGAAACAGACGAGGTCGGCGTGGTCATTCTGCGCGGCCCCAACGTATTTCCCGGCTACAAAGAGGCCGTTCACAATGTCAACGTTTTTGTAGACAGTGGCGACGGCGGTGCTAAATGGCTCAACACTGGCGATATGGGGCGGCAGGATGCGGACGGTTATTTCTGGCTGACAGGGCGCAAAAAGGAGTTGATCATTCGCGGCGGCCATAATATCGATCCCAAGCTGATCGAGGAACCAATTCACGAACATCCGGCGGTGGCGGTGGCGGCTGCTGTCGGCCGACCAGATGCACGTGTCGGTGAATTACCGGTGGTATACGTGGAGTTGAAGCCGGGCCAAACGGCGACTGAAGAGGAGATTCTCGAATTTGCCTGCGAGCATGTCGGTGAACGCGCCGCTGTGCCGAAACGAATTTACATTGTGAACGAAATTCCGTTGACAGCCGTTGGCAAGATTTTCAAACCGGCGTTGTCACGGGCGCAGGTGGTCGATGTCTACCAGGAGGAAGTGGCGCAAGTGGATGGTGTAGAAAAAGTGGTGGTTTCGGCCGAAGCGGACAAAGTGCGCGGCACCATTGCGTACGTCAACGTTACCGCCCAGCCCGGCACAGACAAAGTCGCGCTCGAACAGGATGTCCGTACGGCTCTGGGTCAATATTCGGTGGCTTACGAGTTGTCGATCGGGTAGGCGTGCGCAGTTAGGTCACCGCGAAGTAAACGTTTAGCTACCTGCAAATTGTAAGCGATAGCATGTCAACTGTTTCGGGGGCGAAAATGAATTCAACGGTCGCGGCTGTTTTTGATACTTACCCCATAGAATTCAAAGCGAAGCTATTGTTTCTTCGGCAGTTAATATTGGATACGGCGGCATCCATTGAGGATGTTGGTGAGATTGAGGAAACTCTGAAGTGGGGCGAACCAAGCTATTTGACCCCACGAACAAAAACCGGTAGCACGATCAGGATTGCCTGGAAAGAAGCCCAAAGCGAACAATATTCGATCTTCTTCAAATGTACAGCAAATCTGGTTCCCGTTTTTAAAGAAAGGTATCCCAGCAGGTTTCGATTTGGTGGGAACAGGAGCATTGATTTTCACCTTGATGACGACGTCCCTGAGGAAGATTTAAGAAGATGTATCGCCTTGGCTCTAACTTATCATCTCAACAAGAAGCTTGAAACAACTGCCAGATGGGAAATGGTAGAAAAGGTTTTGCAATCATAAAAGAGACTACTTGAGTAAAAACCTGCTTACAGGAATATCGGAATAGCGAGCGTTTCGGCCGAAAAGCCATGCCAATCTCAAGTTCTTGCCCTGAATGCGGAGCAGCCCAGACAATGGGATTGTCCTGCTGGGAACAGCTTGGAGGCGTTCTCGCCTGGGAATGGAATGACCCGGATTTACTCTCAGTGCACTTTTTGACAGTTGCCTCATACAATCTCCAGCACCCTGCGCAATTCACAGTTGAAGCAGTAACAAGTCTGCGCAACATTTTCATCGAGCATTTGGACAACGGAACACCAGTTGAGCAGTTGAGAGATCGAATAGCATCCAGCTTTGATGGATCACGAGAAGTGCGTCGGAAGGATCCCATACACCAATTCATCCTTCATTACTGGAAGATGACTATCGCTGATGTCTATCTACCGGATCATCCTGAAGGAGCAGCCGAACGAGTCCGAACATGGGCCGGCACAATCAGAAATGAGTTATCAGCCGCTTCGACAGGCAACGGCAATCCAGATCGATCAACAGATTGATGTGCATCCGAACGCTCGGTAACGATGATTACTTACTGTTCAATTGTCCTTTTTATTATCATCTCTTAAGGACTTTGTGCTCAGGTAGCAGTAAAATTATGAGCGGTCAAAATCGACTTTTTATCCACTTTTTTTGTCTCAGTTAAGGAGAGAAGATGTACGTACTTCGCATTGAACACCCTGTACCAAACTATGACGGCTGGAAACAAGCCTTTGATAGTGACCCGGTTGGCAGAGAGAAATCAGGTGTACGCCGTTACCAGATTCTACGTCCGGTCGACGATCCCAACTTCGTCATGATTGACCTGGAATTTGATACCATCCACCAAGCTGAGGCTTTGCTCGCTGCAATGCGCGTCGTGTGGGGACAGGTCGAAGGTACAATCATGATGAATCCTCGCTCACGGATTGTTGAGGTGGCAGTAACCAACGAATATTGAACCACAAGAGAATTCTATTGGATGGACTAATTGCGTCAGCAACCCAGTCTCGGCTTCATGAATCTCAACTGATGCACGATCTCTCTTGATTGCCGGCACAGCAATTCGATGTCGTAAGCATAAACAGATTGTGAGTTTGTTTCGGCCGAAAAACCATTTTCGCCACCGGCAAATTCTGACTTGCGACATTACCGCGCGATTGTGGCAGAATAACATATGCTTCACAACCGAAATCAACCACCAAGAGGAAGAACCGTATGACCAAGTACTTAATCTCCTTCCCCAGCGCGGCCATGGTCGTACCGGACAGTGAGTGGGAGGCGGTGGGCCGCGACGCACATGCCGTCATCGACGAGGCGAAAGCTGCCGGTGTCTACGTTTTCGGCGGCGGCATCGACGAAGATGTACCACCTGTACTCGTCTCGGCCGACGGGTCGGTCGCCCAAGGCGGCTACCCGTGGGCGCCCCCGCTTGACGGCGGCTTTACCGTACTCGAACTGCCTTCGCGAGAACAGGCCGTTGCCTGGGCAGCACGCATTGCGAAGGCGTGCCGCTGCGACCAGGAACTGCGCGTCTTCCAATTCGACCCAAAGGCCTAATACAGCGTGTGCGCAGCAACGGGACAATACTCGATGCCGTAGGTGTGCGCATTTTGTGGGTTTGTTTCGGCCGAAAAGCCATTCCTCACTCACCGTCAAACCCTGAATCACGAGAATACCACGCGATTATGGTAGAATACTTTGATTTTTTTGAAGATAAAGAAAGGTTAGGTAGCAAGTCATTTGTCAGGTAAGGGGATGTGACATAATGCACCAGGATGAACGGCAAACCAATGTTTTTGCAGAATGGTTTGACACAATAAATGCCAAACAGCGTGCTAAATCCGTTTGCAAACCGTGTTGGGAAATTAAGTACTGCCCATATGGATCCTTAATTGAGCAATTTCCTTTTTCTGTGGACGATAATGACCCCCGTCGCTGTCGAGTTTTTGGTCATCTATGTCCTGTGTTTTTTGTTGCTGAACCACTGACCGAAACAAAAGAGCTTCGTAATATCAGTCGGTCTATTTCACGCCCAACTCAATTTCGAGTCCTAAAACGGGAAAATCAAATATGCCGTAAATGCGGTCAGCCTGTTGCAGATGATGACATCCACTTTGACCATATTATTCCGTGGTCAAAGGGTGGCTCTTCTAATGAAAACAATATCCAATTACTTTGTAGTAACTGCAATCTTAGAAAAAGCGCCAATTTTGAAAAGGACCATTTGGTGGATGGTTTCTTTGACCATACGAAAACACCGGTCGATCATAAAATTCTAGACTATTTGAAGCTTCTGGCCCAGTTTGCTCACGATTTCCGCTCTCAACACAATCACTACCCTAACGCCGATGACATTGCTAACTTGATGAATGGTGGTGAAAAAGGTGAACCTGAAGAACAGGGAGCCGTTGTAATTTCTGATTTTGTGGAATTCTTTGCTGGTAAACGCCCAGAAGAAATGAAAGCCAAGCTGTTTCGAGGGCTAAAAGCTCGTTGGGGATTCAATGATGGTACTCTTTATGCGCTGGACTATATTGCTGAGAGGTATGATCAACGCATTGACGATTTACTGGATGCCGAAATGTCTTTGGTAAATCGGTTAGGATGGGTTGTGTCAGTTAACAAGTCATCGAGAAGAAAATGGCTTAATTCATAGGATTGGTAGGCAAAGTTTAGCTGTTTGCTTGCCTAACATTCCGTGCAGGTAACACTGGCGCTAGTATAGAAGAGTGGCGGTGTCATTCTGGAATTGAAAACAGTTGCTTCGGCCGATACCCGATCAATAAAAAAGGCTCTCCCGTTATCCAGAGAGCCTTTTGCTTGCAAACTATCCGTCTCTTGCCTTCGTAAATCCGGAAAATCTTGGCGTTGCGCAACAGCTATTCGACTTGATATTCGGCCATGTAGCCGTGGCCGCTGAACACCTACACCGCCTGCGTAGCGACTTTCATCACCGTGTCAGCCAAATACACTGCTTCCATCATGTTGGAACCGTTGGCGTCAGTGATTTTTCCCACTGATATGCGATCAGTCCAACGAGCACCAGACAGACAAGCCCCGTCAGGAAAACTGGAAAAGAGAACCCGATCACTGAGCCGAAAAATGGATTGCCGGCGTTCACTTGTTCGATAACGGTGCGGTTAGCCAGCATGAGCAGCGGCCCCACTGACAAGGTTCCGAGTAAAAGCGCAGCGAGCCATTTCACACGCATCTTCCAACCTTTGATAGCGCGAAAAGCGATCACAAGCGCGATCCCAAAAGCAGCAATAAACACGGCCGAGACAATTTGCGGCGACACATTCATGTAGTGCGCAATCAGAGCCTCATCTCCGCCGATGCCTTGCAGCCAGTTGACAATCTGATAGAAAAAACCCGCAAACGCATTGATCAGCGCGACGAGAAAGGCGATAGTTCTGACCACAGCAGAACGTCCGTACCTGGCAACAGCAAAGCCAATCACGATTGCAATCAACTGGATAATCGGGCCGGCGACAATGAATAACAGCCATTCAAGGTCACTGTCAGGGACAGAATCGAGATAGAGCCAGCCTTGATCGCCATCAATACTGGTCGTTTGCACCCACTCTGCAGGAGAAGTTGGCGTTCTGTCCCAAATTTGTACCAGACTGGTGAATCCCCACACAGGCTGGCGGCCGAACGCTTGCAGCACCGCCCAATGGCCGGCTTCGTGCAGCAATTGTGCCATCAGGAGGTTCAAGAATAGGATTAGAAGTAACAGGCGGGGGAATTTGGGATAGTTAATGCGCATGATGTCTTCAGTCTACATGTACGGTGGCGGGTTGTCTTCACCGCTAAGGGTGAGGTGAAGGGGTGAAATCGGCCGGCTCATAAGTGGACTAAACGCGACTGTAAACGCAACGTGGCTTTAAGTGTACTGGACACTGGCGTTTTTGAAATTTACTCGAGGTAAGACCCTTAGGGTTTTGTCCGTAAATTGGATTGATTACTCGAGAGGAAACCCTAAGGGTCTCGATTTTCGCCAGACTCCAGAAGTGTAGAAAAGTAGTCGTATTCTCCAGGAATTGGAGGCAGCCGCTTCGGCCGATCCCCGATCAATAAAAAAGGCTCTCCGGTTGTCCAGAGAGCCTTTTGCTTGCAAACTATCCATCCCTACTTCCGCTTGCGGAAAATCTCCCGCACCATGATCTCGCGCTGAATCTGGCTCGTGCCTTCATAAATCTGGAAAATCTTGGCGTCGCGCATCAACTTTTCGACCGGATACTCGCTCATGTAGCCGTAACCGCCGAACACCTGGACGGCTTGCGTGGCAACTTTCATTGCCGTGTCCGCCGCATACGCCTTGGCATACGCCGCTTCCATCGTATTCGCGCCGGTTGAATCCAGCGCCCACGCCGATTTCCAAGTCAGCAGACGCGCCGCTTCCACTTCCATGCCCATGTCGGCGATCATGTGGCCGATCACCTGGTGCTGCCACAACTGTTTGCCGAAAGTCGAGCGCTCTTTGGCATAGCGCACCGCTTCGTCAACGGCGCGTTGGCCGAGTCCAACCGCAGCCGCAGCCACAGTCGGCCGACTGTTGTCAAACACTTTCATGGCAATCAGAAAACCCTGCCCTTCTGCGCCGACCAGATAGCTTTCCGGCACTTTGACATTGTCGAAAATCACCTCGGCCGTGTCGGAGGCGTGCTGGCCCATCTTGTCAAACGGCTGCCCGACGCTAACCCCTTCCCAGTCGCGTTCGACGATGAAACAGGAGATGCCTTTGTGCTTGGCAGCCTGATCGGTGTAGGCAAACACGGTGTAGAAGTTGGCGTTGGTGGCGTTGGTGATGAACGTCTTGCTGCCGTTGAGGACGTAGTAGTCGCCTTGCTTGCGGGCTGTCGTGCGGATGCCGGCGACATTGGAACCGGCTTCCGGTTCGGTGACGCAGTAGGCGCACAGTTCGCCGTCGGCGAGGCGTTCGCCATAGGTCGCTTTCTGGTCTTCGCTACCGGCGACTTTGATCGGCAAATAGCCGAGGCCGTTGGCCGACATCGTGGTGGAGATGCCGGTGCAGCCCCAACCGAGTTGTTCCGCGACGAGCACTTCTTCAAACATGCTCAAGCCGAGGCCGCCGTATTCTTCCGGCACGGCCATGACGGTCAGGCCGAGTTCCTGCGCCTTGCGCACGACGGGCCAGGGATATTCGTGTGTTTTGTCGTAATGTTCAGCAACCGGCGCGATTTCGTTGTGGGCGAAGTCGCGGGCGAGTTGCTGGATCATTTTTTGCTCATCGGTGAGTCCAAACCCGACACCGGGAATGGCTTGTGCTTCCTTAAACATAGGTGGCTCCTTGTGAGTGATGTGTGATTGGCAATGCGCTAGGCGTCTGCAGTCGGCGGTAAATCCTGTTCAATGACAGAGGTGTCCATTTCGGCCGATTCAACTTCAGCTTCCACTTCCACTTCTGCTTCGATAACGGGGTCGCTCTCCGGTAAGGCATCGGCCGCTTTGGGCGGCTCAATTTCATCCGGCATCTTTTCCGGCGGTGCTTTCTCGGCTGGTGCAACGGCCAGTTCCGGCGCTTCAGCGCGGGCGATTTCGACTGTCATCACACCGTCCACATTGCCGTTGTCGATAATAGCATCGTGGCTGATCAACCGTTTTTCACTGATCGGCCCTTCGACGTATACTTTTGACAGGACAAATCCGGCCACACTGCCGTCCTCGTCGAGCACGACATCGCCGATGACGCCGACTTTCGTGCCGCCGGGTGTATCGACACCGCGTCCGATTACATCGTCGAGACGCACCCAGGAGGCCGAATCAGACAAGGCCTTGTTGTCTGTGACAACATCATCGCTTTTTACGAGAATGGCGTCGATGCCGAAAACGACGACAGCATCGATGGGAATGAGAATCGATTTGCGCCGCACCAGACCCTCACGGCCCAGATGAATACCGGCCATCGTCTCTAAATCGGCCGATAAATATAAATCTTTGGCGTCGCCAATATTGCGACCATCACTAATCGTATAAATGGGCTTGTTGATCAGGTCTTTGCATAAGCGCATAATGTACCTCGAGTGGCATGTTTTGACGCACTGCATTATAACGTAAATTATCTCAAGATGGAAGCATCTGCAATGCACTTATTGAAGGAGTCCTTATATGAAAATTGCCCCATTCGCCACCGAACATTTCTTCGCCGAATATGAGTTCACCACGCCTTATCAACTGTGCAATTCCGACTGCGAGACAGTCACTGTGGCTGAATTGCTGGCGCTGTCGGGAACGACGCTGGACGAATTGGGCCGCCTGACATTGGGCTACACCGAGTCGCAGGGCAATCCGGTGCTGCGCGAAGCAATTGCAGCAGCGTATGCCGGCATTTCGGCCGAACAGATCATCATGCTCGGCACACCGGTCGAAGGTATTTACCTCACAGCCCGCGCCCTGCTCGAGCCGGGTGACGATGTCATCGTGCTCACGCCCGCCTACGATGCGTTGATCAACCTGTTTGAACACATTGTCAGCGCGGAAAACGTCAAAAAATGGGCTTTTCGGCCGACGGCGACCGGTTGGCAACTCGATCTCGATGACCTGCGCAGCCTGCTTACACCCAAAACCAGACTAGTCGTCGTCAACTTTCCCCACAACCCAACCGGCTACCTGCCGACACCGGACCAACTGGCTGAATTAGTGCGGATCGTTGAGCAGCACAACCTCTGGCTTTTTTACGATGAAATGTACTACGGCCTTGTCCATTCCGGCACGCCGCCCATTTCGTCTGCCGCCGAAATGACCAATCGCGCCGTTGTCCTCTCCGGGCTGTCGAAAACGGTCGGTCTGCCCGGTTTGCGTGCAGGCTGGCTGGTCGTGCAGGATCGGGCGCTGCACGACGACATCATGAACTGGAAATTTTACACGAGCATTTGCCCGCCGGCGCCGTCGGAGTTTTTGGCGCTGGCCGCGTGGCAGGTACGCGACCAGTTGCTCGACCGTAATATCGGCCGAATTGAGCAGAATTTGCAGATCGCCACAGCATTTTTCGCGCGTTGGCCGGATTTGTTTACCTGGCGGCGGCCACTGGCCGGATCGGTGGCATTGGTCGGCGTCGCTGTGCCGTCGGTGACGGCACTGTCGCAGCGTTTGGCAGCGGAAGCGGGTGTGCTGATTCAGCCGGCGACGATGTTGGGCGGCACCGATCAACAAATGCGCATGGGATTCGGCCGAGAAGCATTCCCCGATGCCCTCCAGCAATTCGAACGCTACTTACAACATAACAGCCTGCCCGGAAAGTGACCATCACCTGATGACAACATAATGAATTCACAAACATCAGCCACCTCGAAGTGACTGTCACCTGGCATCACGTTATAATCCAATCGCTTTCACTGGTGAGAAACAAATGCCTGAGCAGTTGATTCACGACAGGCTTGAATCCCGGCACACGTCAAAACCATGCTCATTCGGTGATCGGTAACAGTATGCTAGACCAAATAGACAACATTGCCCGGCGCTACGATGCGCTGGAGAGTCAAATGGCCGATCCGGCCGTCACTGCCGACTACACCAAACTGACTGAACTGGCGCAGGAACGCGCCGAAATGGAACCGATTGTCACGGCGTACCGTCGCTACCAGACGCTGGCACAGGAGTTGGAAGAGACGGAGGAAATGCTGGAACTGGAGGAAGGTGCAGAAATGCGTGCATTGGCAAATGAGGAGATCGATCGCTTATCGGCTGAACTCGACTCCCTACAACAACAAATGCGCCGCCTGCTCGTCCCCAAAGACCCACGCGACAAACGCAACGTCTACCTCGAAATCCGCGCCGGAACCGGCGGCGACGAAGCCGCCATTTTCGCCGCCGACCTGATGCGCATGTACACGCGCTTTGCCGAACGCCACGGCTATCAAGTCGCCATCGTCGACGAAAACTGGATTGGTGCGGGCGGCTACAAAGAAGTCATCGCCAACATTCGCGGCAACGGCGCATACTCCAAGCTCAAATTTGAGAGCGGTGTCCATCGCGTGCAGCGCGTCCCTGTCACCGAATCGCAAGGCCGCATTCACACCAGCGCCGCCACCGTCGCCGTTATTCCCGAACTGGATGAGGTTGACATCACACTCGACGACAACGATCTGGAGATCAAAGCCGAATTTTCGGCCGGGCCTGGCGGACAACACATGCAAAAAAACGCTACCGCTGCCCGCATCATCCACAAACCAACCGGCATCATGGTCAAAATCCAGAGCGAGCGCAGCTTGACGCAAAACAAACAGGTCGGCAAAGCGATTATCCAGGCGCGTATTCAGGAGATGGAAGAGGCAAAGCAACATGCTGCCATTGCCGCCGACCGCAAGGCGCAAGTCGGCTCCGGCGACCGCAGCGAGAAGATTCGCACTTACAACTACCCGCAAAGCCGCGTTACCGACCATCGCATCGGCCTTTCCAGCTACAATTTAAGCGCCGTGATGGACGGAGATCTCGATCAGTTTGTCGATGCGCTGACTGTGGCCGATGAAGCGGCGAAGATGGCGGCATTGGAACAGTAATCGGCTGAAACTACCATGTCAAACCAAACCGATTGCATATTCTGCCAAATAGTTGTCGGTAGCGTCAAATCATGGCCGGTATACGAATCAGAACACGCTTACGCCTTTTTCGACATCAATCCGGTAAACGAATATCACACATTGGTGATTCCCAGGCGCCATTTCACCAATCTCTTTGACGTGCCGGTTGCAGAATTGGCACACGTGATGGCAGCGGTTAAACACGTCACAGATTTGTTGCATGCCAAAGCTGGTATAGAGAATATCCAGATCATCAATAGCTCCGGCGTGGCAGCACAACAAGACGTGTTTCATTTGCATTTTCACGTCATTCCCAGACACCGAGGCGATGGACAAAACATCGGATGGGCGGTGCGTCCCGGCATATCGGCACGTTTTGACGACCTGTTGCAACGTCTACAATAAAACAATCGTAGAGAAAATTCCATGAGTGAACCAACTTACCAACCACGCGGTCTGACTTTTGAACAATTTGAAGTTGGCGCTGAAGTGCTGACTGCCGGGCGCACGATTACGGAGGCCGACATTGTCAACTTTGCCGGTCTGTCCGGTGACTTCAACGCCATTCACACCAATGCCGTGCACGCGGCCCAGGACACATTCGGCCGACGGGTGGCGCACGGCATGTTGGTGCACTCCATTGCGACCGGCCTCGCTGTGCAAACCGGCGTCATCGAAGGCACGGTGCTGGCGTTTCGCGAATTGTCGGCTAAATTCAGCCTGCCCGTGTTTATCGGCGACACCATCCACGTCAGATTAGAGGTGACTGAGAAGAAAGCGTTACCGCGACTGGGTGGAGGGAACATTCACTTGAAGGTCAACGTCTTAAATCAGGACGGCAAAGTTGTGCAGCGCGGTGAATGGGTGATGTTGGTCAAGAGCGCGGCGTAGAATAAGGATGAAGGCGTCAGGATGAAGGATGAATCGGGAAAACAAGGTGAGCCGGCAGAATCGCATTCGGCCGATTCATTGTTTGCGGCCGAATCTGACGAGACCGTCACCCTGCCGCCCCCCATCATCACATCCAGTAGCGACGAGGCGACCGTTTCCGTCCGACTCGATCTCAGCGACGAAACCCCAGACGACGATCAGGCCACACCGACCTTTCGGCCGAAACCGGTAACGCAAGCCGCCCCGCCACCACAACCCCTGCAACCAGGTCAATTCAGCGCCCCGCCGCGGCAACCCGTGCGCGACGATCAGGCAACGACGGTCAATCCGGCGACGGCGTTCCCCGGCAACACACAAGTACAACCGGCCCAAACCGTGCGCCGTCCGGTGCGCGATGTGCCCAAAGTGCGGCAAGCGCAGTATACATCTGCTGCCGCGCCGCCCGTGCCGCCCAAAGTCGTGCCGTCGACCGGTAAGACACAGCGCAGCGGGATGGGATGTATCGGCCGATTTCTGATCTTCTCCACGTTTCTGCTTCTGTTCGGCGTGATTATCGCCTTCGTCGCTACCGCCGTCGGCTACATGACCATTGCCGCCGAACTGCCGCCGGTCAGCGAACTGCGTGGCCGCGCCAGCACTTTTGAAACGGCACGCATCTACGACAGCGCCGGCAACGAACTGTATGCCTTTGCCGACCCCAACACCGGCAACCGAACCTATAAACTCCTCGCTGACATCGATCAGGATTTGATCAACGCCACCATCGCCACTGAAGACGCCCGTTTTTACGTCAATCCCGGCTTTGATCCCATCGCCATCGCCCGCGCCGTTTGGGCAGCGGTGAGCGGCGGCGATGTGTACGCAGGCGGCGGTGCCAGCACGATCACGCAGCAGTTGGTGCGCGCGCTGTTGCTCGGTGAAGGGGCGGCCAACGACGAATCGATCAGCCGCAAAGTTCGCGAAATTATCCTGGCGGCCGAATTGGGACGCGACCCGGCATATACCAAAAACGATGTCCTCGAACTGTATCTCAACGAGATTTTTTACGGCAATCGCGCCTACGGCATTGAAGCGGCGGCACAGACGTATTTCGGCAAATCGTCGTCAGATTTGACGCTGGCAGAAGCGTCGCTACTGGCCGGTTTGCCGCAAGCGCCGGCGGCCTGGGATCCGTTTACGGAGCCGGAATTGGCGTTGGGTCGTCAGTCGGAGGTGTTGGGGTTGATGGTGCAGGCGGGGTATATTTCGGCCGAAACCGCCGACGCTACACTTGCGGAATCGGCCGATTTAATCGCCAATCTCACACCGCCCGCCGTCAACATCACCTATCCGCACTTCACCTTATCCATTTTGCAGCAACTCGAAGCTGCCAACGATCCGCAAGCGATTTATCGGGGCGGCTTGCGCATTTATACAACCATCGATCCGGCAACACAGGCATTGGCGGAAGAGACAGTCAACCGCGCCCGTCCGCTGCTCGCTGCTGACGGTGCCAACAACGCCGCAATGGTCGTCCTCGATCCCGACACCGGCGCAATTCAGGCGATGGTCGGCAGTGCTGATTTCAACGACGAAGCCATCAGCGGGCAGGTCAACATGGCCGAACAACCGCGCCAACCCGGTTCGACCATCAAGCCTTTTGTCTATTTGACGGCGCTGGAACAAGGCTGGACCCCGGCGACGCTGCTTTGGGATGTGCCGACATCGTTCCCCAATCCGCCCAACGCCGATTACACGCCCAAAAACTACGACGACCGTTTTCACGGCCCGTTGCTGCTGCGCAATGCGCTGGGCAATTCGTATAACATCCCGGCGGTTAAGGCGCTCGACTACGTCGGTGTCTGCAATTTTGTCAACCGCGCGGCGCAGTTCGGGTTGGGGTTGGAAGATGAAGGCTGCGCGACCGTCGGCCAGCCACGCGATGTCGGCCCGGCGCTGGCGCTTGGCGGCGGCGAAATCAGCCCGCTCGACATGGCGAGCGCGTACGCGATGCTGGCGAACGGAGGTCGGTATATTCCGCCTTACGCTATCAGCCGCGTCGAAAACAGTCGCGGTGAGGTCTTGTTTGAATATGAACCACCGGAACCGGTGCAGATCGTCACGCCGGAACACGCCTATTTGATCAACAATATTTTGTCTGATGACGACGCGCGGCAGCCGGCATTCGGCCGAAACAACTTGCTCACCATCCCCAATCAGCGCGTCGCCGCCAAAACCGGCACATCAGGCACCAACGCCAACGATGTGCGCGACGGCTGGACGATTGGCTATACGCCCGATGTCGTCACAGCGGTGTGGGTCGGCAACACCGACAACAAGCCGGTCGCACCGGACAAATCGGGTTACGGCATGGCGGCTCCACTGTGGAACAGCTTCATGAGTCAATACCTGGCAAACCAGCCGGCACGTGATTTTGAGCGGCCGGCGGGCATTGTCGCATTGGAGATTTGCGCCGACTCCGGCACGAGTCCCACGCCCAATTGCACGGATCGCACGCTGGAATTGTTCAAGAACGGCCAGTTGCCACTGCCTGCGGATGAACATTTCGTCACCACGGTGCCGATAGATTTGTGGACGCAACTGGTTGCCAACGCGTACTGCGATGAACCGGGTGCCGTTTATGATGCCAGATTCTTCAACCTTCCGATTAACGCCCGACCGGATGCCGTTTCCCGCTATCAGACAGAGGTGGTGCGCTGGATTGAGCAAACGGGATGGGGCGCCCGCTACGGCATGACCTTCCCGTTGCAACAACCACCGACGGCGACATGCCAGCCGGACACGCCGCGTCCACTGGCGATCATCAATCAACCGGTGGCGAATCAGTCGCTGGCGACGGCGCTGGTGCAAATCGGGGGTTCGGCCGATGGGCCTAATTTCCGTGGCTACATGCTGGAATTCGGCTTGACACACGATCCGCAAGGGTGGGCGCTGATTCAACCGCGCCGCCTTGAAGCGGAGCCGGGCGGCTTGCTGGGCTTGTGGGATACGTTCGGTACGCCGGGCGGTCCGATGACGATTCGTCTGATCATCTATGGGCCGGACAATCCGTATACGCCGGAGTTTGACGAGGTTTCGGCCGAATACCGTGTGCCGGTCAATGTCGCGCTGCCACCAGCGCCGACAGCCGCTCCAACACCGACACCGATTCCGACGATTGGCGCGACGCCCACTGTGCCACCGCTCGGCACACCGACGCCAACTGCAACGCCACCGGCACCGGCTGAGTCACCGACGCCGGAAGTGCCGACGCCGACACCTGATATCATTGTCTCTGTAACACCGTCACCTTACCCTTAAAGTGGCAATGCCATACCCATTGCACCGGGCTGGGTGCGAATAGCGTTTACCCGTCGAGACGGTCAACTATGCTTTGTATGCTGTTTCGGCCGATTCTACCAGACGGCTCCACGCAAAATGGGTTGCGGCGTGGGTACGCGCCGCCATGCCGAACCGTGCCCGTTCTTCCGGGTCTCGCAGCAGGCGCACGACAGCGGTGGCTAGGCTGTCAACGGCGCCGCTGGGCTGCAACAATCCTGTTTGCTCGTGGATGACGTATTCCGGCACTTGTCCGACCGCTTCGCCTACGACAGGCAGCCCCAGCGCGGCCATATCGGCCAGTTTGACGGGGCATTTGGTGCGGTTGAGCAGGGTGTCGTCCATGAGGTAGAGACCCACATCGGCCGAATGCAACACGTCCGGCAGCGCATCTTCCGGCAACCAGCCTGTCTCCTCAACCGCACCCCATAAACCAGCCTCAGTCATCATCCGTTGGAACTGCTCGCCGTCAGCCTCCTGCAAACTCGCGCCGACAACGAGGATGCGCACATCCGGAATCTGTGTCTGCACGCGTTGCAACACGGCCACCAACCGCGCCACGTCAAACTCGAAAAAGCGGGTGTAGAGGAGGACGGTTGGTTGATCAGATTGTTGGCCGGCTGGTTGGTCGGATGGTGGAACGCGGATGCCGGGACCGTTGGGAAGGTAGATGATCTTTTCGGCCGAAACGCCATGGCCCAACGCCAACGTTTCCAGAGCACGGCTGGCGACGGTCAGCGCATGGCAGTGGTGCATGCCCCATTGCTCTTGCCGGGCGAAAACATGTTTGGCAACGGTCGGATACGCTTCCAAATCGTTCCAGCCGCCCCAACCTTCCCAATCATCCATATCCATGACGACGCGAACGCGTTTGCGCTGCCGAAACCAGAGCCAACTCGCCGCCGCGCCGCTGTACGCTTTTGGCTTGAAACAGTGAACCACATGCGGCTGCCATGCCAGGGATTCGCGCACCAGGTTCCAGGTGACAGCCGGTGCACCGCCGGCGAGGGCGACAGTGCGGATGATGACACCGTCTTCATTCCAGGCGCGATCAGCTTGATCGGGTGTATGCCATGGCGGCATGAACAGGGCGACATCGTGCCCACGCTGCACCAGCTCGCGTGCCAACGGGAAAGCGCGGGCGCGCATGGTCTTTTTGGGGTTAAAGCCGAAGGGGCCAATCATGCTGATGCGCATGCGGCGGTTGTATCACGATTCGGCCGAAAACACCAAAGGGCGATTTCGGATTTGGGATTTCGGCATGTCTCGTCCCGAAATCAGATCAATCCCAGCTCTTTGGCTTTCAATGCCGCCTGTGTGCGGTCGCGGACGCCGAGTTTGCCGAGAATGTTGGTGACGTGGTTCTTGACGGTACCTTCGGCGATAAACAGTTGGGCAGCGATTTCTTTGTTGCTGGCTCCGGTAGCGAGTATTTCCAGGATTTCCATCTCGCGGTTGGAAAGGGGTTCGACGAGCGGTTGGGGACGGGTTTCGGCCGATTGGCTCAGACGCGTAAACTCAGCCACTACTTTGGCTGCGACCGACGGCTGCAAAAACGTCTCGCCCCGAGCGGCCGACCGAATCGCTTCGACCAGCTTTGTAGACGACACATCCTTGAGCAAATAGCCAACCGCGCCGGCACGCAATCCTTCAAAAACGTACTCGTCATCGTCAAATGTGGTCAGTATGATCACCTGACTGGTTGGAACTGTTTGCCGGATACGCTGTGTCGCCGCCACACCATCCAGCACCGGCATGCGCAAATCCATCAGCACCACATCGGGGCGCAATAGTTGCGCCTGTTCTATCGCTTCTTCACCATTACTCGCCTCGCCGACCACAGCCAGATCAGGCCAGACAGACAACAACGTGCGCAACCCTTCGCGAAACAGCGACTGGTCATCGACAAGCAACAGCCGAATGGTAGATTGTGTCATAGTGTGATTGGTTGTCCGGTCAGGCTACCAAACTGTCGTCGCGTAGGTATACCATGCATAGGCAAAGACAAAGACAAAAAAGGATATGGCGAGGAACGTAAAAAATCCCCATAAAAACCTGAGGCCGCGAACGAGTCCGCTGTCGGTCGGATGAAATGATTGTGGCACAGGCTTGAAATATCCTTTCCTCGTTTTTGTCAGGTAGCGCCACCGGTTGAGGACCAATGCGATCAGGAACATGCCGAGCAGCGCACAGACCACACCGCGCATCTTTTCGGACGAGGTGTTGGCATTGATCATATCCAGCACCCAGTAGGCAAACGCAGCAGTGGCGTCGATAATCGTCTGGAGGATGGTTTGGATTACCCCCGCCAGCATTTCCCAGAGTTTCCACAGGATTTCTTGCATATCCTTCCCCTACGCAGGTATTGTCAACCTGTGTTTGCGCTCTGTCACACTATACCGGATGGGTTTGTCATTGGCAACAGACACATCGGATGGTGACGGAAAAGTGGCAATTTTGACAGAAAATCGGGGTTGATTTATACTTCGTTTTGGTCGTCAGATTTCGGCCGAAGTGGCGGAACAGGCAGACGCGCACGACTCAAACTCGTGTTCCTTCGGGAGTGTGGGTTCGATTCCCACCTTCGGCACTTGTTCAGACTGCAATCTGAACAAAAATACTAACTGTTTTATGCGGTTGGTAAGGTGCTTTCGGAGCGCCGTAGATTAGCGCGGGGTTGGGATAGGAAGCCTTATCCCCGCGTTATCTTTTGTGTCACGAAGCGGTTGCCATTGCACGGCGTATTCGATCAATCTCGTCACGATGAATTCTGTATGGAGATTGTTTGCTGATACCAAATCGCCCATCAGTCACTACTTTCCCCTGCTGAATCCACGTATGCAGTGTCGGTTTTGGTACGTCGAGTTCTTTGGCCGCCTCTGTCACAGTGTAATGAGTTTTCTCTGTGCTCATTTAGGCCTCCAGTATATACTAGTGTATGAAGTTTATGAGGCCGTGTCAATAGCAATTCGGCCGAAATTCGGTGAAGTAAGTGACGATTCGGCCGAAAAACATACATGGAGGGGATCATGTGGAATCGTTTAAGGAGCTGGTCGCGTGGTCGTCAGTTGATTGTGGGTTGTGCAGCATTATTCGTGTTCGGTTGCTGTGGTATGACGATGCTTGGTGTAATGTTGGATGCACTAGGAATTATCCCGGACCCTACGCCCGAACCGGAAAGAGTTGAGGTGATGGCTACGACACCGGCTCTCGCTGACGCAGCCACTTCCGCTGACACAGCTGTGCCAACAAACACACCTCTTCCCACAGATATTAGTACACTTGCACCAACTGTTACGCCGGAACCAACGGATACCCCTATCCCCACTACTACACCGGAACCAACAAACTCTCCCACTCCGACTGCCACGCCAGACCCAAATCTCATTCGCACTGGCACTCATCTTGTCGGAGAAGACATACAAGCCGGAATCTACTTAGGTCAAGCGGGATTGGACTTCTTCAGCTCATGCTATTGGGAGCGCGTTAGTGATCTATCTGGTGAATTTGGGAGCCTAATTGCAAATGACAACAGTATTGGACAATTCTACGTTGAGGTACAAGATAGCGATTTCGCATTCAAGACCGATTGTGACATGGTATTGTTGGAAACTTTACCGGCTGCCACTGAAAAATTTCCAGTCAACTTACTTCCCGGCATGTATCTTGTCAATCGAGACATTCAGCCGGGACTTTACAAAGGAGTTGCAGGAATCGATTTTCTTGACTCGTGTTATTGGGAACGCTTGGAAAATGTTTCAGGAAGTTTTGACGGCTTAGTCGCAAATGATAATGAAGTCGGCCAATTCTACATTGAAGTCGGAGATGGTGATTTTGCTTTCTCAACCGCATGTGAATTGACATTACTCGATCAGCTGCCCGAATCTGTAATTGAGTTCCCGGCAACCATTCAACCAGGAACATATCTTGTCGGCATCGACATCGCACCAGGTCTTTACAAGGGTGAGGCGGGAACTGGCATCTTGGATGCGTGTTATTGGGAAAGAGTTAGTGGACTTTCAGGTGAATTCGGTGAACTGATAGCAAATGACAATGGCGAGGGAGTGTTTTACGTGCAAGTCAATGAATCTGACTTTGCTCTTGAAACCGCATGTGAATTGACATTAGAACAGTAGCGGCCAGTACCACCAAGACCGACATGATGTTAGTTTAAGGCATTTATGAAGCGAATGTTCCGGCCGAAAACGGTGTGCTGAATGCCGAGAGTCAGACAATTAACAGAGCTATAAACAAGATGATTATCTGCAAGCCAAAGCATATGCCAGCGAATACTACTAGCATCCACCGGTGCTTATTGCGTTTCCTTTCGCGTATAGTCGCGTTTAGCAGGTTGGCGATCACCAGGCGATAAGCACCTGTTTCATCAGCCTTGACAATATCGTAGTAGATGTCGTCCCAATCCAAAGTACCAGGCAACGCCTTTTTTGAGATGGGCAGCCAGACAAACAGAGACAACACAATCATAATCACAAAAAGAACCAATACAGCTACCGCAAGATACTTCTGCGAGTCAGTGACAGATGAACCGAAGCTGATTTGTGCAGCGATAGCAAGCCCCACGACAAACCCATTCGCCTGCAAAAGCGTTGATGCTTTGTCTTCAAGCCGTTGATTGGCTTCACGTACCGATAGATAAAGTGCCTTTTGTTGGTCAAGAGCTAACTGTTGTTGAGTTGAGAGAGACATAAATCAATTTTAGGAGAAATCATATGTCTGATCAAGATGGAAAGAGTTCAGGCGATAGTGGAGGATCAACTCCTCCAACACCGCCCCGTTCTCCTGCGCCCCCTTTGCCACCACCACAAGTGGTCGAAATCCGTGAGGGAGGCGAAGGCGCTACTATTCCAAAACCAAAACCGAAATGACGATTTTCAGTTGAGGACGCTGCAGAGCCAAGTCATGAGGTTAGTGTAACTGATTAGGCAAATCAATTCCAGAATGAGGGGTAAATATAATGCCGTCATTCCTCAAAGCAAGTCTGATCATATTTGCAATGTTGGCATTGGTTGGTTGTGGTTCGGCCGAACCAGAAATCGTGATTACCGAAGTACCGATTACGGTAGAGATCGAAACCGAAGTCACACGACTCGTCGAAACAGAGGTCACGCGAATAGTCGAGGTTGAAGTTACTCAACTCATTGAAACCGAAGTGACACGGATCGTCGAGGTGACACCAGTGCCGACAGATACGCCCGAGATCACATCATTTACAAGTCAGGATGTGCTTGATGCCTTTGCGTCCGCTGGACTTGAAGTTGTGGAAGCTGCACCTGAATCGGCCGATGAGGGGCCACGACCCGATGTATTCATTGAAGGACAACGATTTATTGTGCCGTCCGTCGGCGACAATCATGGCGTCCGCATCTTCAGCTTCGCGTCGCCGCAAGATTTAGAAGTCATGAAAGGCTATTATGAGTCATTTGGGGGTGCTCTAGCCAGTTGGGTCTACGCACACGAAAATCTACTGATGCAAACCAGTATCGACATGCCCGAGGAGTTGGCTCTACAATATCGCGATGTCCTGTTGAGTCTTGAGTGACATGAATGTCCTAGACCTGTTGGTAGTTGCCGCTGTTACAGTAGGGTTGCTACTAGCTTATCGTTGGTTTCTTCGCGAGTTAGGCGGTGGAGGATTAGGTGAGCACACAGGGTGTGTAGCTTTCGGAGTACTCGTGTCTTTCCCGTTTGTGTGGGTCTTTGTAAATTGGGTGATTCTTGGGTTCTTAACCGCATTCGGCCTTAGCTCGGCGTGGTAAACGGCTGATCTGTCCATTGGACAAGAGTCGAACGACTGTGCTAATATAGCAACAGCGTTGTGGAGGCCGCTCAGTAATGGGCGGTCTTTTTTGTTGCTATACTCACATAGGTCAATATGCGAGCGCCAGACATCCGATTTCTCTGAGAAATCGGATGTCTCGAAATGTCAGTTTATGACCGTGCTCAGTATAATTGGACAGTGCGCGAACAGTTCCGGGAGATTCTGACTATGGAGCGGGTGCAGTGCGGTCGATCTCGACGCCGACAGTACGGGCAGCGGCCACAGCTTGCGGCTTTTCGACACGCAGGATGACGCGCTCCACGGCAAATTCAGTGAGGATAACCTGCGCCAGATCGTTGATGAGCTTCTCAATGAGGAAATCAGAACTGGCAACGATATGACGCCGGATGCGTTTGGCAACGGCTGAATAGCTGACTGTGTCGTTGATCTTTTGCGTTTCGGCCGATAAGCGCGTATCGACAAACAACACCACATTGACCACAATCGGTTGTGTCTGTATCCTTTCCTCAGGATTGACACCCAGAATACCCTCTACCTGCAAATCGGTGATAAAAATCTTGTCCATTCGCCCATCATCCTGTTGATCTGAAATGTTAGTCGCCGCAAGTGTAGCACAATGTCAATGACCGGTTGCGCTGCGCCCATTTCTGCGGTGGAAACTCAGTGGCGGCGCGAAGTTCTGCGGGAACTAACTCCTCAGGCAAAACGTTTCTCAATATAGCTTATAATAGAGACAGCACACGGCACCTGTTTTGCTGTACATGAGGAACATTATGAATCGCCATCGATTGACTATCTTGCTCATTCTGGGTCTTGTACTTGTTGGCGTGATAGGTCTCGCCGCTGTCGCAACGTATATCAATCGCCGCAGCCAGCCCACTTCAGAACCAATCGCTCTGACCACACCGGAAACGACGGCCGACGCGTTACCTGCGCCGCTTCAGTCAGCAACTACAGCCACGCCGCCCCCAACTGCGACAGAGATCGCAGCAGTAGTGCCGTCGCCGACACCGGCACCCACGGCAACCTTGTTGCCGACGCTCACACCGACAGAGACGCCCCGTGCCACAGCTGCCGCTACGCTGACGCCAACCCTGGCGCTCATGCCGACGGTAGCTGTGCCGTTGACAACGGGACAAACCGTGTGGTTTGCGCAGGATGATGCGCTGTTCCGCAGTGATCCGGCCGGTTTGACGCTGGATGCACTGACCGGCCCCAATTTCCTCGGCTGGAATCGCAACCAGGACGAGCCGGATTTTCGCAACACGTTCCCGCAGCTTTCGGCCGATGGCCGCTGGATTGCCCAACTGCACGATGAAAACACCACCCTATTGTTCGACATCGGTACACGGCAGCAGACAGAACTGCCGCTGGGTGTGTGGGAAGTCGCCTGGTCACCCGACAACCGCACCTTGGCCTATGTGCCGCTCGATGAACCCAATGCTGTTTATCTGGTTGACGCGGTCACCGCTGAGGAAAGATTGCTGACCCAGTCACGGGAAGGCAATTTGAGTCGTGTGTACAACCTGCTGTGGTCGCCGGACGGATCGCAGTTGGCATTCACCTGCTGTTTCACAGAACGCGACCCGTATGAAGGGATCAGCGACGGCTCGGCCATTGTGGTCGATGTGGCTACAGGCCAACGTGAGCGCGTGGGGGATGCGCAGTTGACAGTCGGCAGTGGCGCATCGGCGATTTGCTGGACAGAAAGCGGCCAACTGGTTGCGGAAAGTGATTCGGCCGAAAGTGATCGCTGTGTTGATCCGTTTAACTTTGCTCACTTCAGCGATACAACCGCCGACGGACGCCGCGCTCATTGGGAAGCCATCCTGGACGACGACGGCGTATGGCAGCAATCGCGCCTGATCGTCACAGATACGGCGACTGGCGAGAATCTGTGGGAGCGCCTGGTCGAGTCGACAAGCGCTTTACACGTAGCTTGGTCACTGGACGGCAACTACTTGTTTTTCAGTGGCGGCAGTATCTTTGAAAACGGTCCGATCTGGCGCGTTTCGGCCGATAACGATGATCTCACTATCTTTGCCGAACGCGGCACACTGCTCGGCGTCATTGCGGCATGGCAGCGTCCCGGCGGAGCGCCCACCGCTACACCCACACCCACGCCGCAACCGGAAACCGTGTTCGCACCGGTCACACCGGTCGTCACAGCCGCCTACATTCCGCAACAGATGGCATTTTCGCCGGATGGCACCTGGCTGGCATATTGGGCATCGTCAACAGAAGATGTCGCCAATTTGCTTCCGGCCACAGCGCCCGGTGGTACGCTGACACTACTCGACGTGGAGACGGAAGCGGTCTGCGCAGAACCCGATTTGCATACGACATTTGGCGGCGAAGCGGCACTGCTCTGGACAACGGACGATACATTGCTCGTCACGATTGGCGATGAGACGGTTGCTGTGACGCCTTGCGCGAACGAACCACACGAATCGGCCGAATTGCCTCCCAGTGCCGATCCGCCCGATCCAACACTTTCGGCCGATGGCGCTTATCGCGTGGAAACTGACTTTATCGTGGCTGAAGACGGCATTCGCCAATACGAAACACGCCTTGTCGACACCGCCACTGACGCCGTTCTGGCCGAGACGGCGTGGCTCATTGACGAACGGCTCGGCGATTACAGCGCCTGGCTGGGCGGCGAATGGGTCAGCCCGACACAATTTGTGATCTACGAGACGTTGACGCAAGGGCCGCTGCTGCTTGATGCGGATGCAGGTGTCATATCGGTGTTGGTCGATTTGCTGGGCATGGGTGTGGACGAAATTCCGTCGCTTTTGAACGAGGAAGGTTACAATCTGGCAGTTCGGCCGATTCCCGGCGACACAACAGATGCATATCGGCTGATCACCTACGGCGTCGGCAACGAAGGCAACTTCCCGCCGACGCAACTCTATCACGCCGCGACCAATACAGTGGAAACGCTGCCCTACACACATATGTGGTGGACGCCGGTCGTCGGCGAGTGGTTGATCGCCGATGCACGCCCCATCGTCGACGGCAACGAGCAGTATCAATTATGGCGGCGGCGCATTGACGATGTTGACGGCACATGGGAGTTGCTCGCAGACAATGTCGATGCAACGCTGTTTGCCGCAGACGACGACCAGTTTTTTTGGACGCATGACGAAGATAAGGTGGTGTGGCAGTCATTTGGCGACGATCTGGAGATATTCGGCCGATATGACGCATCGCCGTATTGGGTGACGCCGGTGTTGTTTTCGGCCGAAGGCGACATCATTGTCGCCATCGGTAATCGACCAGGTCAACAGGATTATGGCCTGTTTATTCTGCATTCTGACCAGTTTGAAAGTTGATCGGCCGAATTAGTTGACAGTCATGCCCGCATTTGTTACGATGGAAAGGCGTACTGAAGCGCAATTTTTATGCGAGGTTTTGAGTTAATGAGCAAGTACAGCAACACTTTTCGTACAGGTCCCAACGGAGTTTCTGACTTCCATGGGAGAAGTGTGTCTACTTGCCGTTAAGTCAAACTTAATTTGACGACGAGGGCCGTGGGCGCAACTTCGCACCCACGGCCTTTTTTATTGTCTGTACTTTGGCGGCGCACGCCGTAACCGCAGACGAAACAGGGTCGTGGGGCAAACTCCACGGCCCTGTTTTGTTTTTCGAGCGTTTGATGGGTTGAATGTGGGCTAGTTGGATAGCAATCACCAACCAACCATCCAACTATCAAACTAACCAACAAATCATCATGATCACAATCCGTGAATTCACCGGCAGCGATGCCGACTTTGAAGCGATGCTCGCCATCAAAAATACCGTGTATCCGTTCATGCGTGATAGCGTGCCCCGCTGGCAGCATATGTACCACGACCATCCAGACCAGATCATCTTTCGCTGGTATATGGTTGAACACGACGGTCGGCCGATTGGGACAGGCGGCTACGACCAATCTATACGGAGCTACGATGCACATCACTTTGTTCTGGGAGCGGAAATATTGCCCGATTTTCAGGGATGCGGTTATGGCAAAGCGCTCTACGAGCACATTATGGACGATTTACAGGCATACGCACCGCGCCAATTGATCACGCGGACACGGCAGGACATCACGCGTGCCATGCGCTTTGTGCTTGACCGTAGCTTCGCACCGGAACAGTGGGATTATGAGCAACGACTCAACCCACAACTGTTTGATGCCACACCTTTTGCGGATCTGGAAACGAAGCTGGCAGCGCGTGGCATCGTCGTGCGTACGCTGCGTGAATTGCACACAGATCCGCAGCGTGATTGCAAATTGTATGCGCTTTTTGAACAGGTTGCGGCCGATGTACCGACAGTTGGCGAGCCGACCGGACGGCCGTTTACAGCGTGGCGCGACCGATTGTTCAACAATCCGACGTTCTTGCCGGACGGTTACTTTGTGGCTGTCCACGGTGATGACTACGTCGGGTTCACACAAATTACCGAAGGCTTGGGCAATCCGTGGGAATATTACCAGGGGTTGACGGGCGTACTGCGCCATTACCGTCGTCGCGGTATTGCGCTGGCGCTCAAGGTGTGTGCAGTCGAGTTTGCCAAACGCAATGGCAAGACGCAGATCAAGACGTTTAATGCCAGGCAAAATGTCGGTATGCTGCGTATCAATGAACTCGTTGGCTTTAAGCGCCAGCCGCCGTGGATCACGCTGGTGAAAAGGATGACGGCAGAAAGATAAAGGATGAAACAATGAACAACTACACCATACACACGTATCGAGAACGACCTGATTTTAGAAATAAACTGGAATGGAAATACACAGTCTGGCCGGAGTTCATGCTGCATGACAACGTGTCGGATCCGATCTGGCACTGTCTGTTTGACTATTTTCCCGACTACCAGTTGTTTCTGACCGATGAGCAGGATCACTTTATTGGCGTGGGGCATAGCGTTCCGTTCCGTTGGGACGGCACGACCGATGGACTGCCGTCAGGCTGGGATGGCGTGTTTGCTCTGGCTGTGCAGCAGTATGAACAAGGCATCACGCCGAACACGCTCTCAGCTATCGAAGCCGCAATCCATCCATCCCGGCACGGCAACGGGGTCAGCTACGAGATCGTCAAGGCGATGCGGGCGAAAGTGCGGGCTAACGGCTGGGACGTGCTGGTTGCACCCGTTCGGCCGAATCGCAAATCAGATTACCCGCTGACACCGATGGAAAAGTACATCCGGTGGCAACGCGCCGACGGCACACCATTCGATCCGTGGCTGCGCGTCCATTGCCGGGTTGGTGCAGAGATTGTCAAAGTTGCACCGCGCTCCATGGTCATCGACCATCCTATAGCCAATTGGGAAAGCTGGACAGGGATGCAGTTTCCTGAGAGCGGTAGTTACATTGTTCCCGGTGCGCTCAATCCGATTGAAGTCAATCGCGAGCAAGATTGGGCACGCTATGTCGAGCCAAACGTGTGGATGATACACAGAGTAACACGGTGAAAACCCTGGATCGACCAGCCAATCATCCGGCACACCGACCAACCAACGAGGACGACATGATAAATCCACAACTTGCAGATAAAGTCGTTTTGATAACCGGTGCCAATCACGGCATCGGCGCGGCGACGGCAAAGGCTCTGGCAACACAAGGTGCAAAGGTGTTCATTACTTATTTTCGGCCGAATCCGGAGTACGACGCTGCGGAAATGGCTGACGCGTTAGCAAGTGGTGTTGGCGGCCCGGCGTTGTATCGGGCGCGACAGGCTGCATCGGCCGAAACCGTTGTGGAACAAATCGCAGCTTTCGGCGGCACAGCGGTCGCTTACGAAGTCGATCTGGAAGACGCCGCCGCTATCTCGCTGCTGTTTGACTTGTGCGAAGCACAGCTTGGCCCGGTCGACATTCTCGTCAACAACCACACCCACTGCGTGTTGGAGACATTTGATCCGGCACGGGTGACACACGGCGGGTTTGCGACGAGTCTGGTTTCGGCCGAACAAATCGACAAACATTTCGCCATCAACGCGCGCGGCTTCGCGCTGCTCATGCGCGAATACGTCGAGCGCTATCTGGCACGCGATGCAACCTGGGGTCGCATCATCAACATCAGCACCGACGCCGCTCACGAACACGTCGGCAACGTCAGCTACGCTGCCAGCAAACACGCCATCGAGTCGTACAGTCGCTCGGCGGCACGCGAACTCGGAAAGTATGGCATCACAGTCAACGTCATTGCACCAGGACCGATTCAAACGGGCTACATTCCGCCCGAAGCAGAAGCCGACATCGTGCCGGGCATACCGCTGGGACGTCTTGGCAAGCCAGAAGACGTGGCCGACGCCATCGTCTTTGTCGCGTCGGAACAGGCGCGCTGGCTGACCGGACAATTGCTCTACGTCGGCGGTGGCTGGCGGATGGGACAATGAGGTGATGCGGTCACGGGGTAACTCGGTGAATCCGTGCCTCTATTTTGATTTGGAGAAAATGATGACAACAACAACGTTACGACAAGAACTGGCCGTGAAAATTGAGCCTTTTGATTACACAGATGAGACATACGAGCAGGCCGTTGCCATTTACAATACATGCTGGCCGAATTACCCCAATGTACCCGCAGATTGGAAGCGCAGCGACAAAAACCGCAATCCGGAGTACTTCTTTGAGCGCTACGTCGTGCGGCGCGCCAGTGACGGCAAGATGATTGCCGTCGGGGTCACAATGCATCGGTCCTGGGCACACGAACCGCGCCGCTTTTACATCGACGGCTGGCTGCATCCCGACTATCGTGGTTTGGGTGTCGGCAAAGCCATGTATGCCCATTCGATGCAGCGATTGGCTCCGTTTCGGCCGATTTCATTCGATACCGAAACCAGTTCCGACAAAGAACGCGCACTGCGTTTTCTCACAGAACGCGGTTTCGAGGTCAAAACACGCGAGCACGAATCCGGCCTTGATCTGGCCCAATTCGAGCCGGAGCAGTGGGCTGGAACAGTCAATCACGTCGCAGATTCAGGTATCGCCATCAAAAACCTGGTCGAACTGCGCCGCGCTGATCCGGACTATCTCCGTAAAATCTACGATCTCATCTGTGAAACAGAGCGAGACATTCCGTATCACGCCACATTTACGCCCGATCCGTTTGAGTTGTGGCGCAAACGGTTTGAAAAACACCCGACGCGTATTGAAGAAGCGTATTTGTTGGCCCTCGACGGCGATGACTATGTGGGCATCACAATGCTGTATTTCAGTCGCGCATCTGACAAATATCTGTACACGGGGTTCACAGCCGTCAAGCGCACGCACAGACGGCGCGGTATCGCAACAGCGCTCAAAGTCCGTTCACTCGGCTATGCCAAAGCCAATTTCAGCACCGTTGAGGGGCAAGCCCCCACTGTGTTGACCGGCAATGAGGTAAACAACCCGATGTACCAAATCAATGTCAAGCTGGGATTCACGAGACGCCCGGACTGGCTGATGCTTGTCAAAACAGTTGACAACACAAACTAGGGACACGATGCAATCTGTCCGGGTTTGACTCGTCAAACCTCTGCAAGGAAAAACGAAAATGGCTACTACATTTGCACAACAACTCACACTCAAAATTGAACCATTTGACTACAGTGACGCTGCGTATGAGCGTGCTGTCGCCATTTACAACACTTGTTGGCCCCAGTATCCCGATGTCGTCGCCGACTGGAAACGGTGGGACGAAAAACGCAATCCGGAGCACATGTTTGAACGCTATGTCGTGCGGCGACCGGATAATGGCGAAATGGTCGCTACAGGCATTTATATGCATCGTTCTTGGGCACACCATCCACGCCGCTTCTATATCGACGGCTATGTGCATCCTGCCTATCAACGCAAGGGTATCGGCAAGATGATGTACGCCCATGTGATGGCACAACTGGCCCCACATCGGCCGATTTCCATCGATGCCGAAACACGCGAGGATAAAGAACACAGCGTGCACTTCCTCGAACAACGCGGCTTTGAACTCAAGACCCGCGAACATACGTCCAATCTCGATCTGGCCGCCTTCGATCCGGAAAAATGGGCCGCTACGCTCAATTACGTCGCTGATTCGAACATTGAAATCAAGAGTCTGACCGAATTGAAGCGCGACGACCCTGAGCACGCACGCAAAATCTACGATCTAATGTGCGAAACAGAGCAGGACATCCCGTATCACGGCACATTTACGCCGCCCGCATACGATTTGTGGCTAAAACGGTTTGAAGACTCGCCTAACCGCATTGACGATTGTTACTTACTGGCGCTCGACGGCGACGACTATGTCGGCATCACCATGTTGTTTCGCAGTGAGGCGATTGACACCAAATTGTACACCGGTCTGACAGCGGTCAAGCGCACGCACCGGCGGCGCGGGATTGCCACAGCGCTCAAGGTCAGTTCGCTTGGCTATGCCAAGGCCAATATCCGTTCGGCCGATGGTGACATCCCCGTCGTGACCACCGAAAACGAAATCAATAATCCAATGTACCAGATCAACGTCAGGCTGGGTTTTGAGAAAGCACCCGATTGGCTAATGTACGTGAAAACGATTGAAAAAATCGATGAGGAGTAAGGTTAGTTGGGTGGTTTGTTAGTTGGGACACTTACCCGACCATCCAACTATCCAACTACCCAACCATCCAAGGTGAGGAGAGTTCATCATGACCACAACACCAACACTACCCGAGGCGATTACCGTCGAGCCGTTTGGCTACCGTCAAGTCGACTACGATGCTGTGGTGCAGATTTACAATCGCTGTGCGCCACTTTACCCCAGTGTTGCGGCTGATTGGCAACGGTGGGATCGCAATCGTATCCCGGAACATCTGTTTAGACGCTTTGTGGCGTGCCGTACTGCTGACGACAAAATCGTCGGCTACGGCTTTTACATGCACCGGTCGTGGGCGTTCCATCCGCGCAAATTCTACTTCGGCATCTATGTTGACCCCGATTTGCAAGGGTTGGGTATCGGCCGAACAATGTACACATACGCAATGGACGCATTGGCTCCACATAGGCCAATCTCGTTGGAGAGCAGCACGTACGCCGACAAGCCGCGTGCCCGGCGCTTTCTCGAAGATCGCGGCTTTGCCGTCAAGATGCGCGACCATTGTTCGCGCCTCGAACTGGCCGACTTTGACCCGGATTTGTGGGCAGACACTGTGCATCGCGTCGATCAATCCGGCATCGTCGTCAAAAATCTGACCCAATTGCGCCGCGACGATCCCGAACACCTGCGCAAACTGTATGAAATGATCTTCGAGATTGTCCAGGACCTTCCGTCTCATGATCCGATCACGCCTACGCCTTACGACATCTGGCTCAAGCGCTTTGCAGACGACCCCAACCGCATTGACGAGGCGTTTCTGGTGGCACTGGACGGAGACCACTATGTTGGCGTAACTATGTTGGAGCGTAGCCGGGCGACAGACAAGACACTGTTCACCGATTTGACCGGCGTGTGTCGCACATACCGTCGGCGCGGCATCGCCACGGCGCTTAAAGTCCACGCCCTTGCTTTCGCCAAAGCCAACTTCCGTACGGCGGAAGGCGACATTCCGTTTGTCGTGACGGAAAACGAAGTCAACAATCCGATGTTCCAGATCAATGTCAAACTCGGTTTTGAGAAGATGCCGGATGAGTTGAGCTATATCAAGACGCTCCAATCGGCCGACGATACTGAGGTAGATGAACGGGAAGAGTGAAATCATGTACACCATACGACCGTTTGATTTTGTAAGCGATGCCGATTACGAGCAAGTAGCGGCACTCGATCTTGCCGTCTGGCCCGATGATCCCAGTCTGGCATCAGAGTGGAAAAAGAGTGATGAGCTGCGCCCGAAGGGCATCTACTACCGTCGCTGGCTGGCTGAAAATGGAAACGGGCACGCTGTCGGGCAAATCACTGTGCATGAACCGTGGTGGTCTCCCGAAGCGGGCAAGTTCCAGTTCGATTTGCGAGTCCATCCCGACTGTGCCGGGAATGGTATGTATCGCGACTTGTACGAGTGGATGGTTGCTGCGGTTTCGGCCGAAATCGAGCTAAAAAAACTGATCAGCAGCACACGCGAAAACTTCACCGAATATCGCACCATGCTGGAATCGGTCGGCTTCACCGTCGTTATGCGCTACCCGCGGTCACAACTCGATCTGACAACTTTCGATCCGGGCCAATACGACAATGTCGTTCAGCAAGTGCGTGCCGGCAACATCAGCATAGTCACGCTACCTGAATTACAAAAGCGTCATGAAGACTGGCTCATCCGACTCGAAGATATGAGCTGGGAAATCGAGCAAGACGTCCCCTATCACGACGAAAAGGTGCGTACACCGCTCGAACAATTCGCCAAAATGTTTGAATATGAAAACTGTGCGCCGGAAAGCTGGCATATTGCTGTCGATAACGCGACTGAACATTACGTCGGTGTGTCCAATCTGTGGCTTAGTTTGGGTAATCCTGACAAAATCTACACGGGCTTAACCGGTGTACGCCGTGCGTATCGGCGTCGCGGTATTGCGACGGCCCTCAAAGCACTGTCCCTTGCATGGGCGCAACAAACGGGCGCTACTAAAGTCGAAACCGATAACGAGGAGAACAATCCGATGTACCAACTCAACATGCAACTCGGCTTTAAGCCATTACCGGCCGATTTAGATTACAAATTGGAGTTAAACTATGAAAATCCGACCATTTGAAAGAACCGATGCCGACTATGAAGCTGCTGTTGCTATCCATCGCCGCGTCTGGCCGCGTGAGGCGACCACGGTTGAAGAGTGGCGTTACCACGATGAGAAGCGCAACCCTGACTTCATGGATGAGAGATTCGTCGTCGAGATTGACGGCCGAATTGTGGCGACCGCCGGCTACGGGCAGTCTGAGTGGGCTTTCGATCCCGACAAATACTTCATCTTCGCTAGCGTCGATCCCGATTACAGGCGGCGGGGTATCGGCACGGCGTTCTATAACAAAGCATGTCACGATCTGTCACCGCACAGTCCCAAAATCTACGTTTCCGGCACGGATGAATCACAAACGCAATCCATTCGCCTCCTGGAACAACTCGGTTTTGAGAACACAAAACGGTATCCCAATTCGCACTTGACAGTCGCCGACTTCGATCCGGAGCCTTTTGCAGGCGCGCAGGCAAAAGCGGCTGCCCACGGTATTTCTATCCGCACGGTGGCTGATTTGAAAGAGCAAGACGACGACTGGCAACAGCGATTGTACGAATTGAACTGGCTGATCATTCGCGATGTGCCGTTTAGCACGCCGCCGACCAAGACAACGTTCGAAACGTATGTCAGTGGCTGGATCGAACGCCCAGGCGTGATGCTAGACGGTTGGTTTGTCGCTGTGGATGAGGTAACGGGCGATTATGTGGGCATGACCAGTACGTGGCAGGTGATGGGCGATGATGAAAAGGTGATCACATCGATCACGGGGGTGACACGTGAACGGCGTCGCCAGGGCATTGCCACGGCATTAAAGTTGCATGGCATTGAGTTTGCCCGGCAGTACGGCGCGCGCATCATCGAGACACAGAACGAGGAAAATAACCCGATGTATGATCTGAACATGGCATTGGGTTTTGTGTCGCAGCCGGCGTGGCTGGATTACGAGAAACGCTTAACGGACTAAGAAACAAAGTTTTCCGAAGCTGAGAAAATCCGCCTTTGCAACGTTTGTCAAAAACATTCAGGAAGCATGATGATGATTCAGTTTAAGCCGTTTGATAAGCAAGATGACCATGACTATGAAGCATATGTCGCTGTACATAATGCGGTTTGGCCCAACAGCAAGGCCTCGGCAGGATTTATGCGGCGCTTTGATGATTCGGCCGAACCGCGCTTTCTCAACGAGCGCCTGCTGGCCTTTGCTGCCGACAAACCGGTTGGTGCAATCCATTTCGGTCACAATTTTGAGCAGGATCACCCACAGAAATTCTGGTTTGAACTCATCGTTCACCCCGATTATCGACGGCAGGGCATTGGCACAGCCCTCTATGAGCGCATGTCAGCCCAAATTGCACCGCACGATCCCATTGCTTTTGAGTCATCTACACGTGAAAACGAACCGGACGGTATCCGTTTCCTGGAAAAGCGCGGCTTTGAACTCGGCGCACGTCAAATTGTGTCGTATCTCGATCTGGGCACATTCGACCCGTCACTCTACGCGGGGATGCAACAACGCGCGGCTGCATCTGGTGTCGAAATCCTGACGTTGGGCGCTTATATGGCTCGCGAACCGGATTACGTGCGACAAATCTACGATGCACATCACGAAGCCGAACGCGATGTGCCCTGGTATGAGGCAGGCGGAGGCGTATCATTCGCTTTCTTTGCCAGGCAATTTGAGGATAACCCCGATTTTTTGCCTGACTGTTACGTGGTTGCCGTTGCTGACGGGCAATGCGTTGGGCTGAGCGAATTGTGGGGGTCGGAAGCGACGGATAAGAAGCTGTACACAGGTTTTACCGGTGTGCGCCGTGCTTATCGGGGTCACGGCGTTGCTACGGCGCTGAAGGTCCTGTCGTTGACGAATGGCAAGAAACGCGTGGCAGCGAACGGGCAACCACCATTGGTGGAAACGCAGAATCACGAGACGAATCCGATGCTGCAGATCAATTTGCGACTGGGTTTTGTCGAACAACCGGCGTCACTGGTTTATGTAAAGCGTCTATTCAAACCATAGTCAGTGCGTGACTGGTTTAGGGCATCTTGTCAAAGGGTTGGCGTATTTGTGCATTGCTGGCAGCAAAACGCGACAAATCAAACTGGGGCAGGTGTTGTGCGATCAACGTCTGTGTTTCGCCGATGAGGCTGCGCATGATGGCGACCGCTTCGGCCGAATCGACGCGAAACATCTGACGCAACCGGCAGCCTAACTGCTCCGGCTTAATCGCCAACACACCAATCGTTTCATCCATCCATTTCAGCGCATCGGGCGTCGGCAAGTAAACGCGATTGAGACCGTGCAGCGCCTGCAAAATCTGGGTCGCACACTGTAGCAATGTCTTGTTGAGCAGCAGCGTATCATCACGATACACGACCATATCGGCGAGATAGTAAAATTGCTCAAAATCGAGATTGTCAGTCAACATCCGCTCAACCAGCGCGTCGGGATAGGCTTGGGCAGCCTGCTGCCAGCGCCGCGCCTGCTCGTGGCCGGTGACGGCGACGGCGTTGCGCACGGAATTCATGCGCATCTGCCCTTCAACATCGGGATCGCCGTCGATGGTGACACGTTGTACCCATTGCTCCATTTGCTGCGAGAGAAATGTGCTCGTGTGGACGTAAAAGCCGTTGAAAAACATGCTTTCCGCTAATTCGATCTCGCTTTCGGCGAAGGTTGAGAATTCGGCCGATTCACCACCACACGCCGCAACCGCTGCCTGACGTTCGGCCAACGTCGGCCACGCGGCATAATAGACATCAATTTCGATGTCGGAGTAACGATCGGCCGTACCGCGCCCGGTCGAGCCGGCAATCATGACAACTTCGGCTGCGGGAATGGCTGCGTACGCCGACGCAATGCGCTGTGCTAATTCAAATCGCCATTGGGTTGCTTTGTTCATATTGTTTACGCCAGTGGTTCACATTATCGACCGAACATATCGCGCTGTTTTCCGGCTTTTTTGACTGCCCGATAATACAGAATGGTCGCACCATCCGTAACGCGCAGCGGAATCAACGGGCCAATGAAAAAGAGAAACAGGCTGTCGAACATCGTAAATACAGCCAGCCAGTAAGCCATGCCGCCAGACTCGCGCAGCATCGCCGCCACGATGGACGCCAGAATGCCGAACAAGGCGCTGGCAATCGGCCCACCCCAGGCGCGGCGGCTGTGAATGTCGCCGGAAAGCGCCGGTTCGTCGCTCGGGTAAATCGATGTGCCGAAAAACAGCCATCGGCCGAAAACGACGCCTTCCATCGGGTAACCGGTTTGCCTGGCCGCGACAAAATGACCCAAATGGTGTACCAGTCCGACGATCTGATGCAGCACAGCCGCCAGAAAACCGCCGACAATCATCTCGATCGGCGTTGCGCCGAGATAATACCATGCGGCAATGCCTACACCTGTCCAAATGAGCAGGAAACCGAGTAAGGTCGGCGGTGTGACCCACACCTGCATTCCGAACAAACGAAACAGACGGTGCTGGTGCATCACAACGCCTCCGGGTGATCGACGGTCAAGTCGCCGCGCACATTGCCCGTGTTCAGGGTCGTTACTGGCTCAAAGAGCATGACATGGACTTCTTCGGCTGCAATCGGCCGATGTTCGACCCCGCGCGGCACGATGATGAACTCGCCCGCATTGATCGTGACAGATTTGTCGCGGAACTCGATCACCAGTGTGCCTTTGATGACGTAGAACAGTTCGTCTTCAGCTTCATGATGATGCCAGACAAACTCCCCCTTGAGCTTGGCGAGTTTAACATGTTGCCCATTCAGTTCGCCGACGATCCTGGGACTCCAGTAATCGTCGAATTGCGTCAGTTTACCGGCCAGATTAACTGGTTGCATACTTTTATTTCCCACCACACAAAATTCGCAGGAGTCGTTTTGTAACTGCTTTGGTATCCGGGCCGATTTCGCCGGGAGGCCCGACGCAAGCCGGACAGCCGCCGCTGCAGTCGCAATCACTGACCAGTTCCAGTGCGGCCGCCAGCACCTCGTGATGCAGTTCAAACAGCCGTTCGCTGAGGCCGACGCCCGCCGCAATTTGTTCATAGACCACGATGGTCGGTGCGTCGGTGAGCGGGCTGCGACTCTCGGCTACGACCTGCAAATCGGTCGGGTCGCACATCAGGAAAAGCGGTGCCAGATTGCGCAGCACGTACGCCAGGCCACCGAGCGCTGACCGTGCCTGCACACTGGCTTCTGCCTGCCGGTGGCAGCTCGGACACAGTGTAATGAGGTTGTCAAGCTGGTTGGCTTGCAAGTAGGCGTCGTTTGCGCCGGGAATGTAACCGTAGTCGCGTATCGGCCGAATATGATGCACATGCAGCGTTCGTCCGTCTTTCGCTGCTGCGCCGCATGTCCTGCAGCGATGGCTGTCCCGGTTCAACGCCTGCCGGCGCTGCGTTTGCCAGTTGGGACCGTATTGATTCGGCCGAAACAGCACGCCCAAATCGTAAAGTTGCTCCGTCAACTTGTCGCCAAACACCAGCCAGTAGCCGGTCGTGTCCAGCGTCAACTCCGGCAGATCAATGTTGCCGTAACCAAGCGTTTCATGCGAATAACGCTTGATCTTGCGGTAGCCGGTCGCCTTGCTGACCACCAGCACTTCGCCATGTGCCCGCAGCACGTCGTCCGCTTCGGCCGAAGCGACCGCTTCCATCTCGCGCACATCACTGCTCACCGTCGCCCGCGTATAATAATCGACCTCACGCGGACGCACGTAAGCGATACGACCATCCCAGTCGAATTCGTCGACAAGATACGTCTCGGCGCGGTGCGAATAAATCGCCCCTTCGTAAACCATCAACGGGGCGCTGTCGAGATCAACTTCACCGATTACCGTGGCCGTACCGGCGTCGCCGTCGATCGCCTGGATAACAACCGTGTCAGTGCTGGACGTGCGCAGCGAGAACGTGCTCGACGGCGTACACTCGCCGATCCAGTGCGAGCGACCACGCGTCTGATGCAGCACGCCGCTTTCACGCAATGCGTCTAGCAACGCATCAACCGGGCCAAAATCGCCCCACGGTTCACCTTCATCGAACGGCATTTCAAATGCCGCGCACTGGATATGGCTGACCATGATGCGCAGGTTGTCGGGATTGATCAGCGCGTGTTCAGGGGTTCGGCCGAAAAGGTAGCGCGGATGGCGGCAAATGTATTGATCGAGAGGGCTGTTGCCGGCAATCATCATGACTGCCGATTGTTCCACGCGCCGTCCGGCTCGCCCTGCCTGCTGCCAGACCGAGGCAATCGAACCGGGATAACCGGTCAGTACCGCCGCATCGAGTTGACCAATGTCTACGCCCAATTCGAGTGCGTTGGTCGCCACCACGCCTTGCAAACTACCGTCACGCAGCCCTGCCTCGATAGCGCGGCGCTCGTTGGGCAAATAACCGCCGCGATAGCCGGTGACGCTGTCAGGATTGAGATTGGCGTAGTCGAGCTGGTCGCGCAAATAGGTCAGGAGCAATTCAACCGACTGGCGGGTGCGGGCAAACAGCACTGTCTGCACGTCGTGTTTGAGGAAATGAGTCCCCGCTTCCATGGCGGTGATGAGGGCGCTTTGACGCAAGCCCAGTTCCTGATCAAAAATCGGCGGATTGTACAAGATAAACTGTTTTTCACCGTGTGGCGCACCGTTTTGCCGCTCATCAATGAGGGTGAACGGTCGTTCAACCAACCGTTCGGCGTGTTCCAGAGGATTGGCAATGGTGGCGGAACAGCAGATGAACTGTGGACGGCTGCCGTGGAAAGCACAGATGCGTTGCAGACGGCGCAACACGTTGGCGACGTGGCTGCCAAAGACGCCGCGATAGGTGTGAATTTCGTCGATGACGACGTATTCGATTCGGCCGAAAAGGTCACGCCACTGCGGATGATACGGCAACATGCCCGCGTGCAGCATGTCTGGATTTGAGATGACAATGTGGCTGTTTTTGCGCACCGCTGTGCGCAGATGACGCGCCGTATCGCCGTCGTAGACGCCCACTTCGAGCGGCAAGCCACCGTCGTGAATCAACGCCTGCGTCGCGGCGAACTGATCTTGCGCCAGCGCCTTGGTCGGAAACAAATACAGCGCCCGTGCCTTCGGTTTGTCGAGCAGCCGCTGCAAAACGGGCAGCGTGTAGCACAGCGATTTGCCGGACGCGGTCGCCGTAGCGACGACGACGTTGTCACCGCGCAGCGCCGCAGCAACGGCGGCTGACTGGTGCGTGTACAGATTGTCGATTCCCTGCCGCTGCAATGTGTCGCACAGCCGGGGATCGAGATCGGGCCAGGGTGCCAATTCGGCCGAACGGGCCGGCAGACGTTCCCATGCCACAACCTGCGACATAAAATCGCGGTTCATGCGCAGGGTGTGGATCGCTTCGGCAATGGACATGGCGCGATTATAAAGCACGAAAGTCAATTCATCGAATAAATGTTCGGTAAATTGGATGTATAATCGCCGGGAGAATGGCACTGTAGCAGTTTGGGAATGGATGTATGTTGCACTATGAATTGACCGGTTCGGCCGAAAAGCCATCCCTTCTTTTCCTGCACGGTTTTATAGGGAGTTGCCGCGACTGGAAGCCGATTATCGGCCGACTACAGGACCATTTTCACTGCATTGCCGTTGATCTGCCGGGGCATGGACAGAGTCGCTGTGACGACCCGTTGCAGTTTGCCATGCCTACGGCGGCCGCTGCGGTGATTGAACTGCTGGATTATCTGGCGATTGGCGCGGGCGGATTGGTGGGTTATTCGATGGGAGGCCGGTTGGCTCTGTATTTAGCGGTTCATTTTCCGGCGCGATTTTCGCATCTGGTGCTGGAATCATCGTCGCCGGGTCTGCGCACAGCGGCCGAACGGACAACCCGCCGCAGTTGGGATGAGGCAATGGCACACAAGTTGGAGACCATGCCGTTGCCGGCGTTTCTCGAACAATGGTACGCCATGCCGCTGTTCACCTCGCTACACGGCACGGCTGAGTTTGCAACGATGCTGCAAAAACGGCTGGAGAATGATCCGGCGCAGCTAGTGCTATCACTGCGGCAAATGGGCACCGGATCGCAGCCGTCCTTGTGGACTGAATGGGCGCAACTGACGATGCCGAGTACGCTGATTGTGGGTGAACTGGATGCGAAATATGTGGGCATTTCGGCCGAAATGCACAAACTCAACCCGCATTCACAACGCATCGTCATTCCCGGCACCGGTCACAATGTCCACAGCGAGCAGCCGCAACGCTACGCAGCAGCAATCGCCGACTGTTTTGCGTAATCCACCAGGCAGGCACAGTTCCTCCAGCGGTTTACTTGGTTCACTCGTCAACGCCAATTGAAAACATCGACTCCAAATCGTGGCGCGAGTAAACGCGAAATGCGATCAATGTCTCCGATTCGACAATATCATCGATTTTGAGCAACTGTTCCGTTACCAGCATCGCCAAATCATCATTCTGCGGCACGCGTACAATCGCCACCAGGTCATAGCGACCGGCGACTGAATAGACTTCGGTGACACCTTTCAGATCGGTCAATTGGTCAGCGACTTCGTTGATGCTGCCGCGCCGTATGTTGAGTAAAACTACTGCGGAAACCATGTGAACCCCTGTAATATAAAAGGATGAAGGCGGAGGGATGAAGGATGAAGTGCTTCCGCCTTTCGCCTTCATCCTTTAATTGATGACGACAAACACGCGTGGACGCAAACCGGTTTCTGCGTAGAGATAGCGTTTCAATGCGCCCTGAATTTGTGAATCCAGATGCCTGCTCTTCATCCCATACTGACTGGCGGTATTGGCAATGATTTCACAAGCGCCTTCATACAGTTCTTCCACGTTGCTCTTGCTCATGAATCCTTCGGAAACGATCTTGGGGGCGGTGAGCAGGTCGGCGTTATCGTTCAGGCGCACGACGGCGGTGTAGAAACCGGCTTGTGCCAGTTCGTCGCGCTCGCGTACGATGGGAAAACCTATATCGCCCACTGCACTGCCCTGCACGAAGACGTAGCCACCGGGTAAGCGGTCGAGAACCTTCATGCTGTTGGGCGTGAATTCGACCACATGACCATTTTCCACCACAGCGATATGCTCATCCGGTATACCCAATTCTATTGCCATTTTGCGGTGGGCGGTCAGATGGCGCAATTCACCGTGGACAGGAATGAAGTATTTCGGCCGAATCAAGTTGATCATCAGTTTCATTTCTTCACGCGCTCCATGCCCGGAAACATGCACATGGGCGTTGCCTTCATAGAGCACAGAGGCGCCCTGCTGAAACATGCGGTTGATGATCCGGTGCGTCATTTCCTCGTTGCCGGGAATCGTGTGCGCCGAAATGACAATCGTGTCCCCTTCACGGACACGCAGCTGATTGTGGCGACCACGTGCCATGCGCCCCAGCACCGAAGTCGGCTCGCCTTGAGAGCCGGTCGCCATGATCGCCACTTTGTGTGCCGGCAAATTGTTAGCCTGATCGATGTCAATCAACAGACCTTCTGGCAAGTCCAGATAGCCGAGACGCTGCGCCATTTTGATATTGTCGCGCATGGAGCGTCCGGCAATTGCCAGACGACGGCCATGGCGCTCAGCTGCTTCCGCGACCTGTTTGACGCGTGAGATCAACGATGCAAAGCTGGCGACGATAATGCGGCCTTCAGCCTGGCTAAACAGTTCGTCAAACGCCTCAACAATGACGCGTTCGGACGGCGTCCAGCCGGGGCGTTCGGCGTTGGTACTGTCACCAAGTAGGCACAGCACGTTGCGAGCCGAGAATTCGGCCAGTTTGGCGAAGTCAGGCGGCCAATCATCCTCTGGTGTGTGGTCGAATTTGTAGTCGCCGGTGTGCACGATTAAACCGACCGGCGTCGTGATGCCGAAGCCGACACAATCGGGGATGCTGTGGGTGACGTGAAACGGCTCGATCATAAATCGGCCGACAGCAAATGCATCACCCGCCTGAATCTCCCGCAGTTGCACATTTTGGCGCAATCCGGCCCGCTGTAGCTTGACCTCGATCAAGCCCAATGTCAGCGGCGTCGCGTAAAGCGGTGCTTTGACATCGCGCATCAAATGCGGCAATGCACCAACATGATCCTCGTGACCGTGCGTAATCAGCACGCCTTTCACCTTGTCCATTTTATCGTTTAAGTAACTGTAGTCGGGGATAATGGCATCGACCCCAAGCATGTCATTTTCAGGGAACATGATGCCGGCATCGACAATGAGAATTTCGTTCTCATATTCGATCACGGTCATATTTTTACCGATTTCGCCACAACCTCCCAACGGCAGAATGCGGAGCTTAGAACTCATAAAATCACCTCGTGTAGATAGCATCAGGCGGCAGGCAGCAATACCCGACTGCGCCGGATGCAATAATTCATTTCTGTTTCCGGTATGGTGGCACAATCAACTGAAGCACAGTCTGATGTGCATCGGCTCATATCGGATTGTTACAAAACGGGCAAAAAATCATTTACCCGGTGTGTTCCTAGCAACGATCATACACGCAATGCCCACCAAATGAGCAAAATCAAGATACACTGTACCAGTGCCAGAAAAAACGTGTAGACCCATAACCCGTAACTGGGCATTTGTTCCGGTGCGACAGCATCGGCCGATACGACCAATTGTGGTGCCGTCTCAGCTTCCGTCGCCCACTCCAACAACGTAACCGTAATATTGTCGCTACCGCCCCGTTCATTAGCCAAATCGACCAACATCTGCGTCGCTTCGTCAACAGCCAATTCATCCAGCAATGCGGCAATTTCACTGTCGGTCACATACCGAATCAAGCCGTCTGAACAGAGCAAAACTTTGTCGTCCGCTTCAAACTGCTCAGTATAAAAGTCGATTTGCGGCTCGCGTGACGATCCCAGACTAGACAAAATCACATTGCGACGTGGATGTACGAGCGCTTCTTCTTCGGTAATAGCACCCTCATCCAGTAACTTGGCGACCAGGCTCTGATCTCTGGTTATCTGGCGCAGTTCGCCGTCGCGCCAGTGATAACAACGGCTGTCACCGACATTGGCAATGAGCAAGGAACTGTCGCGGAAGTGGGCCGCGACCAAGGTCGTCGCCATATAGCCGCCGCCGCGTTCCGCTGCCAATGCCCGTACGTCATCGTTGGCTGCGCGAATGGCCCGCCACAACCGTTCTTCGTCACTTTTTCCATCATTATGCTGGAAGTGGTAGATAACGCGCTCGGTGGCAAGTTGGCTGGCGACTTCGCCTGCTTCAGCGCCACCGACGCCATCGGCGACAATATACAGCCAACCGTGTTCCAATCGCTCTTCGGCCGAAGACGGGACCAAACAGCCCATAAAATCTTCATTGTGCGAGCGAACTCGCCCCACATCAGTCAGTTGTGATGCATGGACGCGGTCAAGGTGTGCCATTGGCGGGACTATAACACGTTTTCAGAGGTGGGGGTAACGCGATGAACCATTTTCGCTACACGATTGCCAATTCCAGTACGACACCTTCAACACCGTCTTCGTGAGCGTCAAATAGCCTTGTTGCCGTCACGCGATTGACCAAATCAGTGCCGCCGTGCCCCAGCACGCGGATATAATTATCGGTGTAACCCTGCCAGCGCAAACCGTGTTCGTCTGCTCCGGCAACCTGCTCCCACAATACGTTGACCGTTTGGCCTTCATAGCGTTGATGAAACGCTTTTCCCATGTCCCGGCCGAGCGAAAGCATCCGTTGCACTCGCGCCTTTTTGACCGTTTTGGCGATGTGGTCGGGCATCGCTGCTGCGGCAGTGCCGGGCCGGGCGCTGTAACCGAATACGTGTAGCCGCGAAAAGCCGATGTCGGCAACATAGGCCAGGCTTTCCTCAAAATCGGCATCCGTTTCGCCCGGGAAGCCGCAGATGATGTCCGTAGTCAAATTTAGATCGGGAATGGCAGTGCGGGCGGCGTCGGCTAACTCACGAAACGCAGCTTGTGATGTGCGGCGGGCCATGCGGCGCAATGTACGGTCACAGCCGGCTTGCAGCGGCATGTGCAAATGCGGCAACAGGCGCGGATTGTCCCACAGTGCAAAGAAATCAGGCGCGATGTCCCACGGTTCAAGCGAGGAAAGCCGCAGGCGAGGGATGTCAGTGTGTTCCAAAATGAGACGGACGAGGTCATACAATCCGGCATGATTGCCAAAATCGTGGCCGTAGCTGCCCAGATGAACGCCGGTCAGCACCACTTCCTGATAACCGGCCTGCGCCAATGCCTGAATTTCGGTGACAATATCAGCCAAATGGCGGCTGACGCCGTCGCCGCGTGCGATGGTCGTGACACAAAATGTGCATTTGTTTTTGCAGCCGTCCTGTACTTTGATGAAGGCGCGGGTGTTGCCCATACCCCCTGCCATAAATTCACGGATGATCGGTTCGCGGTCGTAGACGGGCAGCGAGAGCACGGCACGCGGATCGATGCGTTGGACAAGCTGCTGCTTCTCGTTGTTGGGTACAATCGCTTTGACGCCGTCTAGGGCGATCAGGTTGTCAGGTGCGAGTGTGGCGTGACAGCCGGTGAGAATGATTGCGGCGTTGGGATTGGCACGGTGAAAACGGCGCGTCTTGTTGCGTGTGTCGCGTGTCGCTTCGCGGGTGACGGCACAGGTGTTGAGGATCACGGTATCGGCCGAATCCGCATCCGCCACGATCTCATGGCCGGCCGCCAACAATTGCCGGGCCATCGTTTCGATTTCGCTCTGGTTGAGGCGACAGCCAATGCTGTCCAAATACACCTTCATGAGAACCGATTGTAGCACAATTGGAGACGGCGCATGGTTTCAGTACAATGCGGGGCATGTTGAACAGAAAGACAAGACTGGTTCGCATTTGGGCGATGTTGGTGCTGCTGGTGCTTACCGTATGCCTTGTGTCTGCCTGCCAACCGGTTGACGACATCGATCTGGGTGTGACGCCACTTGTGACAGAAGCAGCCATTGCCGGTACCGGTACTGTGGATACGAACAATGCGTTGGCAGCGTTTACTACCTTTTTGCAATCGGCCGAAGCAGCTCGCATCGCCGATCGTCCGTTTCTGGTCAACAACTACGTGACGACGCTGCCGGAAGCGCCGCTGACAGCCGGCAAACAAGCTGTGTTTCTCTATCGCGGCGACGCCAACCGGGTGCAGCTCACCGGCGACATGAATAATTGGTCGCCGGGCGAAACGGACGACTTTACCCGGTTGGTCGGCAGCAGTTTGTGGTGGCTGGCGGCCGAATACGAGTCTGACGCCCGCCTCGATTATCGCCTCATTGTCGATGGCGTGGCGCAACTCGATCCGCTAAATCCCCATACGATTCTGGGCAGTGACGGCTTGCACTCTGAGTTGAAGATGCCCGATTACGCCGCGCCGCCCGAACTCGCTCCCACTGATGCCGTTTATCCGGCCGGTACAATCAGCGATTTCATTATCGACAGTGCGTATCTCGGCCGAACACGCACCTATTTTGTTTATGAACCGGCGGGACAACTGGTAGGTGCCAAACTGCCGTCGCTCTATGTGCACGATGGCACCGATTACATGAACATCGTCGATATGCCCGCCATTCTCGACCGGCTGATTGCGGAACGCGACATACCGCCTCTGCTGGTCGTCTTTGTGCCGCCTATCGATCGGCCGAATGAATATGACCGCGACGACGCATACACCAATTTTATCGCCGAAGAATTGCTGCCGGCGGTGCGCAATCGCTTCGACACCGATCCCGACCCGGCACGCACGGGCACGCTTGGTTCGGCCGAAGGCGGATTGGCGGCGCTGCATCTGGCGACAAGTCGGCCCGATTTGTTTGGTCTCGTGGCGACGCAGTCGGGCATGTTTGGCTTGAATAACGGCGCAATCATCACTGAGTTATCTTTGGCGGAGGCGCTGCCGCTGAAGCTGCATTTGGCGGTGGGACGCTATGAAACGGCGGTGGGAGGGAATTCGGCCGAAAACGATCTCCTTGAACTCAATCGCCGTCTGGCCGCTTTCCTCCGCGAAAAAGGGTACGATTTTGAGTACGCCGAGCTTCCAGCAGGTCACAGTTGGGGATTCTGGCAGGCTCAAATTGGAGACGCGCTGCGCTTCTTGTATGATTAGGTTGGTTAGTTGAATCGACGATCAACCAACCATCCATCTATTTACCGAGGTAACTTCCATGCAAAAACAAATCATTGCCACTACCAACGCACCCGCCGCTGTCGGCCCCTATTCACAAGCCGTGCGGGTTGGCAACCTGCTCTACACCGCCGGTCAAATTGCCATCGATCCAACCATCGGCAAGATGATCGACGGTGATGTCGCCGCACAAGCTGAGCGCGTATTGAAAAATCTCAGTGCTATTTTGGATGCGGCCGGCAGTGGCCTGGATCACGTAATCAAAACGACTGTTTTTCTGACAACAATGGACGATTATGCAACGGTGAATGCTGTGTACGGTCGTTATTTCACAATCAATCCACCGGCACGGTCGGCTGTGGCTGTGACGGCGCTGCCGCTGGGGGCGTTGGTAGAGATTGAAGCGGTGGCGCTTATGCCCGACGGCGGTTAATGGTTGTGTGGGGAAATTATTGATCGGTTTCGGCCGAAATGTGTGGCGGCTCGGCAAACACATCGTCTACCGCCACAGCAAATCCATCCAACAATACAGAGGTCGCCGTCTCACCTGCACCGAACACGCCGTGGACATCATACCATTTCTCACCGAGCGTCAAGACTAGAATCTCGTCACTGCGCGGATCGACGATCCAATATTCGGGGATGCCTGCCTGCGCATACTCGCGTCGTTTCTTCTCCAGGTCACGGGCCGGATCATCCGGACTGACAACTTCTATGGCCAGGTCGATTTTCTCAAACCACTGTTCGGTACTGAACTGCACATTGTCATTGGAGACAAAGAACACGTCCGGTTCACGCACCTTACTTTCCCACAAAGCAACCTTGGTCGGAGCAATAAAAACGACGCCTAATCGTCGTTGCGCAACAAAACTAAACAACAGACGATAGAGAAGTCCGGTTATCCATTGATGGCGTATTGATGGCAATGGGAGTATTTCAATATTGCCGCACGAATATTCGATCAAATGGTTGGTGCGTGCATCCAGTTCCAGGTAGTCGTCAATTGACCACTGATTTTGTGGCGGAAACAGCGTGGCAATTTCCCATACCGGTTCGTTGACTGCAGAATCACGTAGCATAAATTGATTGTACAATAATTTTAGTATGGCTGAAAGGTTATTCAGGTGCTGCCAATACAACCCTGGCTATGCGCCTTCGGCCGAAAGTTCACCAGACTACATGCGGAAAGTGCCGAAGCGGTCGGTGGGGAACGGCGCATTGAGCGTCGTCGCAAACGCCAGCGCCAGCGCCACCCGCGTCTGCACTGGATCGAGAATGCCATCATCCCACAACCGTGCCGTCGCATAATACGGATCGGATTCGTGGGCATATTTGTCGAGCACCGGCTGCTTGAACTGCGCTTCGGCCGAAGCAATTTGCCCCGGCGTCGCATCGTCGCCCAATTTTGCCAGTACACGCTTTTGTCCCACTGTCCACAGCGTTCCCGCCGCCGCCTCGCCGCTCATCACACTGATGCGGCTATTCGGCCACGAAAACAAGAAACGCGGATCGTAGGCGCGGCCACTCATGCCGTAATTACCCGCACCGTGGCTGACGCCGTGCAGCAAGGTGATGCGCGGCACATTGACATTGCTCACCGCCATCACCATCTTGGCGCCGTCTTTAGCGATACCGCCGTTCTCGTAATCCTTGCCGACCATAAAACCGGCAATGTTCTGCATGAAGAGCAGTGGCGTGCCTCGCTGACCGCACAACTGGATAAAGTGGGTCGCCTTGACGGACGATTCGCTGAACAACAAACCATTGTTGGCGACGATACCAACCGGCATCCCCATCAGATGGGCAAAACCACAGACGATAGTTGTCCCATAACGCGCCTTGAATTCGCTGAAACGCGAGCCGTCGACAAGACGGGCGATGATTTCGCGGACATCGTAACTGTGACGCGCATCGGCCGGAATGACGCCATACAATTCGTCGGGATCGTAGGCGGGATCTTCCGGTTGTTGCATGACCAGCGGGTTGTGTTTGCGGCGGTTGAGATGGCCGGCAATTTCGCGCACGTGCTCCAGTGCGGCTGGCTCATCGACGGCAAAATGGTCGGCGACGCCGCTGAGGCGCGTATGCACGTCGGCACCGCCTAATTCTTCGGCCGAAACCACAGCACCCGTCGCAGCTTCAACCAGCGGCGGGCCCGCCAGAAAGATCGTGCCATTCCCTTTGACAATGATCGTTTCGTCAGCCATTGCCGGAATGTAAGCGCCACCGGCTGTACACGAGCCGAGCACCGCCGCAATTTGCGTAATGCCTTTGCCGCTCATGCGCGCCATGTTGTAAAAGATTCGGCCGAAATGCTCCCGGTCCGGAAACACATCCGCTTGCAGATGCAGAAAAGCACCGCCGGAATCGACCAGATAGATGCAGGGCAGATGGTTTTCTTCAGCGATGGTCTGGGCGCGAACGTGTTTCTTGACGGTTTCAGGGAAGTACGTGCCGCCTTTGACCGTGGGGTCGTTGGCGATGATCATGCATTCCAAACCCTGGATTCGGCCGATGCCCGTCACGATACCGGCACTGGGCGCTTCGCCGTCGTACATCTCCCACGCAGCTAACGGCGACAGTTCTAGAAAGGGGCTTTCGTCGTCCAGAATCATGCCGATGCGTTCACGGACGAGCAATTTGTCGCGTTGTCGCTGCCGGTCGATGGTGCGCTGCGGACGTTCGGAAGCGGCGTGTTGTTGGCGCTCATGTAAGCGATCGGCGAGTTGTTTATTATAGTCGTAGTTGGCCTTGAATTCGGCCGAATTGACATTGATTTGGCTGCTCAGTCGGGTCATGGCTCACTCTCTGAACGATAGGATGTGTTACGGCGATTGTACCGGTTTTCAAAGCAGTACGGTAGCAAATGCAACCGAGACCATGATAGAATGTATACGCAAACAATGATATTTGTCATTGTGTGCCGTTGCCTACAGCCGTATACTGCAAATAACACAATACCTCATTTCCAATAAATGAGAAAACTGACAAAGGGAGCCAGAAATGGACAAACAAACGTTAATCGACAATTTGAACGACGATCTTGCCGGTGAACTCAGCGCGATCATTCAGTACATCACCTATGCGGCTAAAGCTACAGGCCCGTATCGTCCACAATTGGTACAATTTTTCCTTGCTGAAGTCGTTGACGAGCAGGCACATGCCCAATTCCTCGCCAATAAAATAGTTGCGCTCGGCGGCGAACCCGTCACAGTGGCACATCCTGTTCCCGCGGCTAAGACCAACCACGAAATGCTGGAGAAGGTGTTGGCAGCGGAGATTCAGGCGGGTAAAAACTATACGCTGCGCGCCCAACAAGCCGATGCCTTTGGTGATAAAGGGCTGGCAGTACAGCTTGAAGATATGGTGCGCGACGAAATGGGTCACTCTGACGAAACGGCCCGCATCTTGCGCGACTGGCCGCTCTAAGGCTGCAAGCGTTTGTTAAAAACTGTTTTGCGGAGACACAAACCATTGAAAGCGTAGAGGGTACGAGGCAACCTATCTCCAATATCCTGGTTTTATGATTTTGAGGGTGTCAGGAGTGCATGCATCCTGCTCGCCGGTGATGAAGCGACCAAGATGGTCGCGCTCCAACCCACAGCAGGTAACTGTCTAGACATGCAGAGGCGGGATAGCACGGCGATGCCCGGCATCTGGCAGACAGAAATCTATCCCGCCCATCACCGACACAGGTTTTTCTGAGCAAATACCACCGCCGGATTCCAGGGCGTTGCGCTTGCTTCGGCAAAATCGCTATAATCGCGTCAATGATGTACCGACGCCTGTTTCCCCTTTTGAGTATTGTCTTTCTATTGATCGCGTGTAGTGGGCCAGACGCGCAGGATTCGGCCGAAGCCCTGTCACAAACGCCAATTGTCGCGCCGACGTCCACGCAGTTGCCCGCACCGCCCGGATCAGAGACGGTCGGCGTCACCTTTTTGCGTGCGTGGGAACAAGGCGACTACGCCATGATGTATGACCAGTTGTCACAGCGCAGCCGGGCGCTGGTCGATTTCGACACTTTTGTCGCCACCTACACCGATGCACTGGAAGAAGCGCGGATCGTTTCAATGCGTGCACAACCATTAGCAGCCGAGCAATCGGGTAATTCGGCCGAAATTGCATTCCGCACCCTGCTCGAATCGAGCGTCGTTGGCACGATCAACCGCAACAACGCCATGGAACTGGGGTATGAAAACGGTCGTTGGGGCATCAACTGGAACGAAGGATTGATCCTGCCGGAATTGAGTGGCGGTAACCGCCTCTCTTTAGAAATCTACCCTGTGCAGCGTGCCGGCATTTACGACAAAAATGACCGTTTGCTGGCAACACAACAGGAAGCGATTCGGATCGAAGTGATCCCGGAACAACTGGACGACGAAGCCGGCTTCCTGGCCGCTCTCAGTCCGATTTTAGGCCAGAGCGAGGCGGCTATCCGCGCGCGCTACATCGATAATCCGCCCAATTGGCGCACCACACTTGGTGTCGTTCCCAAGTCAGTGATCGAGACGAACTTTCAGACATTATCTCCTTACTTCGGCTTCGGGCTGGAAGTGCCGGGCGGCAATGGACGCACTTATTTGCCAGAAACGATTGTAGAAGAATCGGCCGAATCGGATCAACCTGCCGTCGAAAAGACGGTAGGCGTTGCCCCGCACATCGTCGGCTACACCGGCCCGATTCCGAGTGATGCCATCGATGCGTATATGCTGCAAGGCTACCAACTCGACGACCGCATTGGTCTGACCGGTATTGAAGCATGGGCGGAAGATTATCTGCACGGAACGTCCGGCGGTATTTTGCGCGTCCTCTCACCTGCCGGTACCAATCTGGGCGTAATTCAGGAAGTAGAAGCACGACCCGCACGCAATGTCCACGCCTCGTTTGAGACTGAGTTTCAACTGGCGGTGCAAGAGGCATTGGAACAGGCTTTGGCGACCCACCCTCTCGCTGAACGGGGCGCAATTGTCGTGATGGATGTTAATACGGGTGCTGTACGGGCGATGGCAACCTATCCCACCTATGATCCAACATTGTTCAACGAAATTCGGCCGAATTCCGACGAACTCACCACAGTGCTCAACGATCCGACACGTCCCTTACTCAACCGTGCGGCGCAAGGTGCTTATCCGCCCGGCTCGTCATTCAAAATCATCACCATGTCGAGTGGCCTACTCCACGGATTGTACACGCCGGACACACGCTACACATGCAGCGGCTCATGGACGGGCCTCGGTCCCGACCTGATCAAGTACGATTGGCTGCTCAGCGGGCACGGCAACATCACCTTGACCCAGGCATTGACACGTTCTTGCAATCCGTTCTTCTACGATGTCGGTTTTCATCTCGACGAAGTCGATCCCGACTGGCTGCCCTCGACCGCCAAGGCGTTTGGCCTCGGTCAACCAACCGGCGTGCAAGGCATTCCGGAAGAGCCCGGCCTCATACCCGATCCGGAATGGAAGCTGAACAATTTGGGCGAAGGCTGGTCGCCGGGTGATGCCGTTAACATGGCAATTGGGCAGGGATTTGTCCTGGCAACACCGCTGCAAATGGCAATGGTGACGGCGGCAGTGGCAAACGGCGGTACAATTTACCAACCAACTTTAATCGACCGCATTGACGGTACCGGTGGTGTGCCGGAAGAAGTCATCCAACCGGTTGTCAAGGGAACGCTGCCATTATCGGCCGAACATCTCGCCGCTGTCCAAACCGGCATGAACGACGTGACCGACGGCGCTTTCGGTACAGCACAGGAAGCGTTTCGTGGATTTAGCGTCCCCACAGCAGGCAAGACCGGCACGGCACAGGTTCCAGACCCGGACGGCGCACCGCACGCGTGGTTTACCAGCTACGCACCGACTGAAGCGACGACAACACCAGACGGACGCACTGTATCCGGCCCGGAGATTGCCGTGACGGTGTTGATTGAGAATGCCGGCGACGGCTCGGCTGTGGCAGCGCCGGTGACACGTCGAATTTACGAGCTTTTCTACGGCATGGACGTGACGCCGTTTCCGTGGGAAAGATAGAAATTGCCAGGCAAGAAAACCGACTTATCTATTATCATCTCCTTCAATCTTGTGCTGGAAAACATCGTCGATTCAATTGATTCGGAGAGGCATTAAATGGCAACCAAAAAGAAATCATGGCGCAAAGCAGTGCGCGAAGCGATGTATGCTGCTGCTTACGCTGAGGCCAGGGCGCGCACCAAATCAAAATCGCCACCATTCAACTACCGCTGGGAACACATCACTGCCGTCGTCAATGCGTCACTCAAACTGGCTGCGCTGACCGGCGCCGACGCTGAGATTGTTGAAGCGGCAGCCTGGTTGCACGACATTGCCAAAGATGCCAAGGAAGAGCACCCTATTGAAGGGGCCAAGTTTGCCCGCGACTTCCTGCCACAAACGAATTTTCCACAAGATAAAATCGAAGCAGTTGCCCGTGCCATCGAAGATCACATGGGTTTGTGGCGCGAGAATGGGCCACTGGAAAATCTGGAATCACAAGTGTTGTGGGATGCAGACAAGCTGACGAAAATCGGTCTGACGGCAGCTATTCACTGGATGGGCAACGATCTGACCTCAAGCAAACAACGCGATACACTGGAATTAATTGCACGCTGGCGCAGTATGGAATGGCGTGAGAAAACCGTTGCCAGCATGCATACGGAGTCGGCACGTCGCGCAGCGCAAGAGCGATTTGAAGGCTACAATCGACTGGTGGATGAATTGGAACGGGAATGGTTTGCCGACGATCTGGTGTAACCGCGCTGTTCTGAAAAGCGGTCTTGGATGGATTGCGGACACTGTCGAGTTACGCATCCCAAGGCAATCTCAACGCCTTGTAGCCTCAAGCAGTCATGTTTTTGCGTTTGCGCCGCCAGACGGGAATCGCACCCACGATCAGCAACGGCGCAATTAAGCCCAGCGAACCACACAAATCGATTCCCACCGCTTCCTGCCCTGAGGATTGTCGCGTCGGTGACGGTGTTGCTAACGGCATCGGTGATGGTGTCGGTGTCGCAGTAGCGGCTTCAGCAATGGCGACGGGTGTGTTGGTTGGCGTGATTTCGGCCGAATCCATATCCCCATCGCTATTCGGTGTCGCCGTTGCAAACACCATTGGCGTCGGTGACGGGAACGGCGTCGGGAACGGCCACGGCGTCGGCGTCGGGTATTGCTCCGGCGAAACGCCCAACCAACTGATCCAATCGCGCTGGAATTGATCAAACGGTAATCCCAACGCTTGTGCAAACGCGTCATCAGTCACAAAGCCGCTCTGGTACGCTCGCAACAGTGCCGCCATGCCCGTTTCACCATACGTTTCCACCAGATAGACGATAGCACTGACGGCCACATCGTAGGAAAAGCGGAAACGCTGCTCGTCGCCCCCAAAACCATCTTCCAGTGCAGTCAACAACAATAAATCACCGTCTTCCGCTGCACGACGCACCGCGCGCACAGATCCGTCATGTTCGTGGAACTCATTGTATTGTGCGACGCCCTCGTTGAGCCAATGCGGCGTCGGTGAGCTTGGATTTTCAGATACCTGATAATAATAGAGGTGCGATATTTCGTGCGGCACGACATCTTCGAGCCAACTGCGATGTGAGCCAAAGCCGTCGACGATTTGGGTGGTAATACCCATGTCGCTAAACGCCTGCCCACCGACAGCATCATCGCGCACAGCATGCCATGCGGCAAACTCATCCTTATCGTTATACACGATGATGCGAATCGGGAAAGCCAATTCCTCGCCAAACAACGGTTGCTGGCGGCGCAGCGCTTCTTCGGCGATTGCCAGCGCATCTTCGCCCAGCGACAGGTTGCGGTCATGCGTCCACACTTCCACCTTGTCACCGGCAAAAACATCCCAATCAAAGCGAGAATCGTCATAGCGGACAAGCTGTTCGGCCGATTCGTGAACAACACCGTCTTCAGTCATGACACGCCAGTGAAAAAAATACGGTGTACTGGGTGCGCTTGTCGTGCCGTCTGTATCCAGAAAATACGTCAGATCAACCGTCGCGCCCGGTTCAACCGGAACGGCAACACGCGTGCGGCTTTCAGAACCGAGATTTCGGCGCACGCCGTACACCAACTCAGCCTTAACAATATCACCGTCCGTACTGGTGGCCGTACTGCTGAACATCAGGCTGTCCGGGAAGTTATTGACAAACGTGGTTTCGCCAAAAGTAACCTCTCCCTGAGCGTGAAGCGCCTGGACACCGGTGGTCAACAACACGGCAGCTAACAGCAAGCTGCCGACGATACGAAACGGCAAGGAAAATAAATAGTCAGTCAACTGCATCGTGCTTACCCGACAGAGTGGCTGAATTGAGCGTTAGCCCGCGCACTCTGCATACCATACGCCATTATAAAGGTGGGGTTGCAGCAATCCTGTCTGTGATTCGAAGCGTTCATTCACCGCTCAAAATTGCGTCGTAGACAGAACAATCGAAGTCGTTGGCAACCTGACACGCTGTGGCGATGTCCGTCGGCCAGGTCACGCCCAGTTGCCGCAGCGCCCGCGCCAAATGGCACAACGGCAACCCCATCACACCGGCATAACAACCGCTTAACGCTACCACAGGTTGAAACTCAGGGTGCTGAATGGCGTACGCACCGGCTTTGTCGCGCGGATCGCCGGTGGCAATGTATGCTTCAATCTCAGCATCGGCGTAAGGTCGCATGGGTACGTCGACGGTGGCGACATCAGTCAGTATCGTGCCGGTAGCGGTATTGATAAGCGCAATGCCGGTATGAACCTGATGTACGCGTCCACGCAACTGCCGCAACATGGCGCGTGCCTCGTCATCATCACGTGGCTTGCCGAGAATGGCGCCGTCGACTGCCACATTGGTATCAGAGCCGATGATGACGCCATCTCCGTCTACGTCAGCAGCGACGGCACGGGCTTTGAGCAGCGCGGTTTGACGGGCATTTTCGGCCGAATCCGGTACTGCGACAGCGTTTTCATCCACAGCAGCAACAACTATCTCAATCGGTAAACCAAACAATTGAATCAACTGTCGCCGACGTGGCGAAGCCGAAGCCAGAATAAGTCGTGTCATGGAACGGAGTATAGCCAGTCACAGGCAAACGGCGCAATCAACCGTGTTGCATTCTTTACCTCACAGACGTAGAATTCGGACATCAAAAATGATGACACAATGGCGCACATGGGAGAATGGCACACGTGGTTTCACAGGCAGAACATCAAGCAAGTTTGGAGAAGATTCGCAACGGACTGGCGACAAAAGTACGCATTTTGATCCCGGCCGATGCGTGTCCGCGCTGTAAGGCAGCGGAAGGCGCCTACGCGCTCGACGATCCTCGCCTGGACAACGAGTTGGCGTTGCCATTGGAAGGATGCTCGCGTCCCGGCGGTTGTACAGCATTTTACGCTCCGGTTCTGGATCGATTTGGCCCGTAATTCGGCCGAATCCCGCCTATATTCCTGCATGAGACCAGCCAACATAATCCTTGCCCTGATGCTTGCCGCGTTGTTGGTAGCATGCGGTGGCACTGCGGCTGATTCTGCCCCTCCGGCGACCCCCACACTGGAACCCGTTGCGGCACTCGGACAAGAGGTATTTTCGGCCGAATGTACCATCTGTCATGCCACGACTCCCAATGACACCATACGCGGCCCCTCACTACGCGGCGTCCCGGAGCGTGCTGCCACACGCGTCCCCAACACCGATGCCCGCAGCTACATCTACAACTCCATCCTCAATCCCGGTGACTATGTCGTTGACGGATTCGAGGACATTATGCTCAACGATTTCGGCAAAAAGCTGACCGGCGAAGAACTCGACGCCGTCGTCGCCTATCTGCTGACGCTGGAAGAGTAAAACAGGCCAATTGCCAAGTTTTATCACCGCCGACAAATCGCCTGTATTGTCGTCGTGGTCGGTTGATGAGTGAGGAATCCCATGCGCAAGATCATTAAAACAGCCGGCATCATCGTCATCATTATTCTCAGTTTACTGCTGGTCAGCGCCGTGGTAGCGGCTGTCATGCCGGTCGCAGCCGACCCTGCCGTGCCGGATGCGGAAGCGGGCGCCGGAGCGCGCTCTGTACTGCCATCCTACAGTGGGCTGCAGCGCGAATTTCCGTCACTGAATGAGCCGGCAGACAACCCGACGACGCCGGAAAAGGTGGAATTGGGACGACAGTTATTTTTTGATCCGGTTCTTTCGGCCGAAAACGACACATCCTGCGCAACTTGCCACCATCCTGACCTCGGCTTCAGCAACGGCGAACCGGTAAGCAACCCGCGCCTTGGCGAGAGTCGCAACGTGCCCACTTTGTGGAATGTCGGCTACAACCAGGTGCTATTCTGGGACGGACGCGAGACATCGCTCGAAGCGCAGGCACTCGTACCGCTCACCCATCCCGACGAAATGGCTACCGATCTCGACACACTCGCCGACGAGTTGATGGCAATTCCGGCCTACGTCGACTTGTTTACGGCTGCGTTTGGCGATGACGCCGTTACAGTCGACAATGTCGAGCGGGCGCTGGCCGCCTTTCAACGCAGCCTCGTCAGCAACGACAGTCCATTCGATCGCTATGCTGCCGGTGAATTTGACGCCCTGACACAGCAGCAGCGGCGTGGCCTGGGTCTTTTCCGCTCCGGTGCGACCCGCTGCTTTGAATGCCATTCCAATCCCACTTTTGCCCTCGATACATTCCGTATCATCGGCGTAGACAGCGACGATCCCGGTCGTGCCGGCGTGGCAGACGATGGCGCATTCGGCGCGTTCAACGTACCCACACTGCGCAACATTGCGCTGACCGGCCCCTACATGCACAACGGCTCGATGGCAACACTGGAAGAGGTGCTGGAATTTTATGCTGACGGCGGTGGACGCGTGCACAGTGCGGAAAATGTCGATGCGTTCGTAGCCGGGTTTGAGATGTCAGAGCAGGAAAAAGCGGACATGCTCGCCTTTCTCTATGCGTTGACGGATGAAAGCAGCATGCCTGACGTGCCGGAAACGGCGCTGTCGGGCTTGCCGGTGGTGGCACGGCTCAACAATGCACAGCGGGACGTAGCGGCGCAGTTCAACAGCGCGGTGGGAACGGGTGTAAATTCGGCCGAACACACACCCCAAACCCTGACCGTACAGGCAGGCGAAACGGTGCAATCCGTCGTCGACCAGGCCCGACCCGGTGACACCATTCTGATCCCATACGGCATTTACAACGAACACGTCTTCATCGACGTCAGCAACATAACATTCGAAGGTCTCCCCAACGACGCCGGCAACTACCCAATTTTTGATGGTCAGGATCAACTAACCGAAGCGGTCACAGCGTCCGGCAACAATTTCAGTATCGGCAAGCTCCACGTCCGCAACTACACCGACAACGGCGTCTTGGTCGAGGGCGCAACCGGCGTCCATTTTTACGATTTGATTACGGAAAATACGGGCACATACGGCGTTTACCCGGTGAAAAGCACCGATGTACTCATCGAGCGCATCACAGCCAGCAATGTCAACGACGCCGCCATATACGCCGGGCAATGCGAAAATGTCGTCATTCGCGACAGCGAAACATTTGGCAGCGTTATCGGCATCGAACTGGAAAACACCATCAATGGCGAAGCATACAACAATTACTCACACGACAATAGCCTGGGTGTCTTTGTCGTCGTGCTGCCGCAGTTGACGTCCAAAGTGTCCCGCAATTCGCTGATTCGCGACAATTTGATCGAGAACAACAACGGCGAAAACTACGCCGATGAAGGTATGGCGGCTGCACTTGTGCCGCCCGGTGTCGGCGTTTTGCTGCTTGGCAGCGACGGTGCCACGGTGACCGGCAACACCATTCGCAACAACAAGACGGCAGGCGTTGCCGTGTTCAGCCTGGCTACCGCCTACGATCAAAACGAAATCGATGTCGGCCCCAATCCCGAAAACAATCACATTTTCAACAACACATACGAGAATAACGGCTACGATCCCGATCCGTCGGTTGCCGATATGGGCATTCCGGTTGGTGACATCGTTTGGGACGGCTCCGGCTGGGGCAACCGCTTTGATGAACCGGCAGCCGAGCCCGGTTTCCCTGTCGTCTTGCCAGGTTCAAACTGGCCGGATTGGTTGGCACGCATTCATTGGCAAGCGCTGCAGGCGTTGGTCAAAATCGCCGGATAAATGAGACAGAATTGACAAGTGACAGTCACGTCCCCGCTAAAATGTGGCTTTTACCCCTGTTCGCTCTTTCGTGAAAATCCGAACAGTGTTGCTGCGACACGCTTTGCCGTTCCACGGCAACCGTTTACAATGACACTCGATTTACGGTGAGAACGTAGCCGTAGCGCGAGGTAATTTTGTTGCGAATACGATATTTGCTTCTGCTCATTGTGGTGTTGGTTTTACTGGTTGCGTGCAACAGCGCCCCCGAAGAAGCTGTAGAAACCCCCACAATTGAAACGCCTACCGCCACAGCAACTGCCGTGCTAACGCCGACGCCTGAAGCAACGGCAGCCCCAACGCCACCACCGGAACCACAGCCCGCTATTTCTATTTCCGGGCAGGTCATTGGCGATGATGGTGTCGTGCGCGTCGATCAACTCTACATGCCGTCGTCCGGCTGGGTGGCTGTCCTACGCGATGATGTTGTGTTAGGTGCAACAGCCGTGGCAGCAGGCGATAACGAACAGGTCGTTGTGGAGATCGATCCGTTGGCAGCCGCCAATGTGTTGACTGCAGCGCTGTTCACTGGTGACAAGGATGTGTTCGCATTGGATGCGGTTGTGCCGGTTGAACTGGACGGAGAGTCGGTTTCGGCCGAATTCGAGGTCACGATGAACGTGTCCGTGCCGGAAATCAGTATCTCCGACGACCAAATCGTCCTGCAGGACGGCATCATCACCATTGACAGCGTCACCACACCCGATGACGCCTGGATCGTCGTTTACAACAGCGAGGACGGCGCAATCGACTGGGATGCGCCGGTCGGCGAAGCCTGGGTGGCAAAGGGAACGACCGGCGTCACGGTGCCGTTACGCTGGCGCGAAGCGCTGCCCAATCTGGTAGCCGTACTGCATCGCGACGCGGATCGACGGGGCCGTTTTGACGGGGACGACACTGATCCGCATTACAGTGTAGCCGGTGAACCGGTTACGACGGCGTTCAAGGTTATCCTGCCACTCGATGTCGTGATTCTCGATCAACCGATCACCGCTGACAACACGGTGCTGGTTGACCGCGTCATCAGTAACGGTCCGGGCTGGGTGTCGATTCTGGCGACAGATGACGATGGCGAAATCGGCAACATTATCGGCTATGCGCATCTGGAAGACGGTCTCAATGAACATGTGCCTGTCGAGATTGTCGAGGGGTTTGATGATGGGCGCACGATGTTTGCGCAGGTGCACACGGATTCGGACGAAATCGGTGAGTTCAACTATCCGGCTTTTGACCTGCCGGTACGCTACCGCGATCAGGTTGCATTTTTCCAGTTCGGGACAAATCCGGGCAATTATGTGATTGTGTACAATCAGGCGTTATCGGCCGAAAACACCGTCACAGTCGATACCGCCGTCGGCGAAGTGCCGATGTGGGTGACGATTCGCCCTGATGATGACGGGCGACCCGGTACCGATGTACTCGGCATGGCTCGCGTTGAACCGGGTCTGCACCACGATGTCGTCATCGAAGTTGATCCAGACGCCCTCACCGACACCCTGTTCGTCGTCCTGCATGTGGACGGCGGCGCAGAAGGCGAATTTGAATGGCCGGACGGCCTCGATTTTGAACTCCAGCGTCGCAACGACATCATCCATGCACCGTTTTTTTTGCTGGAAAGCGACGAATAGCGACCACAACGGCCATTTTAGCCGGTAAATTCTGGAAAAAGCCGGTTGTTGAACATACAAATGAAGCTCTAGTGGTATGTGCCGTGTGAACGGGTTAAGATCGCTTGACTTAACACCTGGAGCATGTCATGACTACAGAACAGAATGGGTTTTCGGCCGAAACCCTGTACCAATTCGAACGCATTACTGATAACCAGCTTTCCCCTGACGGCAAACACGTCATCTACAGCGTCGAACGCATCGAACGCAAAACCGAAAAGAAATATCAGGATTTGTGGGTCGTTTCGGCCGATGGCGAGAGCGCGCCGCGCCGTTTCACGTATGGCGATTGGGTTGACACCGCACCGCGCTGGTCGCCCGACGGCCATACAATCGCCTTTCTCAGCAACCGCAAAGACGGCAAACAGCCGCAACTGTATTTGTTGCCCTTTCACGGTGGCGAAGCCCGTTTGCTGGCCGAATTGAAAGGCAATATCAGCTCATTTGCCTGGTCGCCCGACGGCGGCAGCCTGGTGTACGGATTCCGCAAAGCCGATGCCGATGTCCTGGAACGCCAGGAAGACAAGCAAAAACAAGAACTGGGCGTCGTCGTCCGCCATATCAAACGCGGCTTCTACAAAGCCAACGGCGTTGGCTATTTGCCGCAGGAAAAGAATCATATCTGGCGCATCAATGTGGCTAGCGGCGAGACGATGCAACTCACGGACGGCGATTATGATGAACAAGACCCGGTCTGGTCGCCGGACGGCACGACCATCCTTTTCATCTCAAATCGCAGCGATGATCCCGATATGAATCCGGACGCCGTCGAACTGTACACGGTTCCGGCAGACGGCGGCGAGATGACACTGCTGCCCACCAACCATGTCGGAACAAAATTCCTGCACGATTTTTCGCCGGACGGCAACTGGATCAGTTATGTGGGACGGCGTCATCGTTTGTCGCCGTGGCAAAACAGCAGTTTGTATCTCGTTCCGGCCGGCGGCGGTATCGCCCGCAATGTGACAGTCGCTGCCGATCTGGATATTGCCAATCGCACAGGTGGTGATGTGGCCGGTGCGACACCTCTTACAACGCCGGTCTGGTCGCCGGACAGCAGTACGATCTATTTTCAGATTTCCCGGTTCGGTGACCAACCGCTGATGGCCCTGAATGTCGCTTCGGAAACATTCTCGACTGTGGTAGGCGAATGCATTGTCGGCCGATTCAATTTCGATGCCGCTCACACCCGCCTCGCCTATTTCTGCGGCCAAACCTATGATCCCGGCAACATCTGGGTGCAACATCTCGACAGCGGTGCCAATATCCAGTTGACCCGTCTCAACAACTGGCTGGCTGACGCGCCGCTCGGAACTGTGACAGAACAGTGGATCAAATCGGCCGACGGCACGGCCATTCAAGGCTGGATCATGACGCCGCCTGACTTCGATCCGGCGCATTCCTATCCCACCATTATCGACATTCACGGTGGCCCGCAGACGCAGCTCGGTAACTGGTTTATGCACCAGTACAACTATCTGGCAGCACACGGCTATGTCATCGCCTACTGCAATCCGCGTGGCAGTCAGGGTTACGGTGAAGCATTTGCCGGGGCAATTTTCGGGCGGTGGAGCACCGTCGATTACGATGATTTGACCGCATGGTTTGACACAGTCGCAGCCTTGCCCTATGTCGCCGCCGACCGCATGGGCGTGATGGGCGGCAGCTATGGCGGGTATATGACCGTGACCGTCATCGGCCGAACCGATCGCTTCAAAGCCGCTATCGCACAACGCATGGTCAGCAACAGCTTGAGCATGTATGGCGGTTCCGACATGAACTGGTACTGGAACCACCTCATCGGCAACGGCAATCCGTGGGAGGATTTCGAGAAGCACTGGCATGATTCACCGATGAGCGGCGTCGGCAATATCAACACGCCGACATTGATCATGCACAGTGAGGACGATTACCGCACACGTCCGGAGCAATCGGAGCAAGTGTATGTCGCCCTGAGATCGCGTGGCGTTCCTACCGAATTGCTTTTGTTCCCCAGTGAAACCCACGAATTGTCGCGCACCGGACGCACTGACCGGCGCGTTGCGCGTCTGGAGCATATGCTGCACTGGTTTGACCGGTATTTGAAGGAGCCGGTAGAGGGTGCAAGTGATGGATGATCGGCGTTTCGATATTGTTTTGTTTGGCGCGACCGGTTTTACGGGCGGATTGACGGCTGAATATCTGGCACGCAAACAGGCTACTGAGCCGTTTACATGGGCGCTGGCGGGACGCAATCGGCCGAAATTGGAAGCGGTGCGCGAGCGGCTGGCCGCAATTGATCCGGCACTGGCAGAAATGGAACTGATTTCGGCCGATACGGATGACTACGACTCGCTGCTATCCATGGCGCAACAAACCCGCGTTGTGTTGACAACTGTCGGCCCGTTTAACCGCTACGGCGAACCGCTCGTCAAAGCCTGTGTCGCGGCCGGAACTGATTATGTCGACAGCACCGGCGAACCCAATTTCGTCAACGACATAGTCAACCAATATGATGAAGCGGCACGACAGAAAAACGTTCGCATTGTGAATTGTTGTGGCTTTGATAGCATTCCCCATGACTATGGCGCGTGGCTGGCAGCACGTGCATTGTCGGATGATGAACCCATTGTTGTCGAAGGGTTTCTAAGCGGCAGCGGCACTTTCTCCGGTGGAACGCTCCAGACAGCCATTGAAGCAATGGCTTTTAATGCTGCAAGAGTCAAATTGAAGCGCCAAAACAAACCGGTAGACCCTGGTCGCAAAGTGCGATCAGTCAAAACCAGATTGCATCGCAGCAAGCGCATCAACGGTTGGGCCGTGCCATTGCCGACTATTGATCCGCATATCGTCAAGCGAACGGCACGCATCCTGCCGGAATATGGCCCCAACTTCCAGTATGGACATTACCTGCGCGTCAAACGGCTGCCCACGCTTGTCGCTGGTGGTGTTGGCATTGGGGCGGCAGTGCTGATGGCGCAGACCAAACCAACGCGTGATTTGCTGCTGAAAATTCGACCCGCAGGTGAAGGGCCAGACGAGTCTAAGCGGGCAAAAAGCCGATTCAAAGTCACATTTTTCGGCCGAAGCCGATCGGCTACGAGTAAAATCGTCATTAGCGGTGGCGATCCCGGTTACGATGAAACTGCTAAAATGCTGTCTGAAGCAGCATTATGCCTCATCCACGACCGCGATCAATTGCCCGATCAAGTCGGTGTTTTGACACCCGTACTCGCCTTTCGCGAACCGCTGTTACGCCGTCTGATGAACACAGGAATTCAAGTTGAAAACCTGTCGCAGCAACAGTAGTTACTATGCAACAAAAGAAGCCTAGCTTTTTCGTCTGGCGCAAACTCTGCTTATAGCAAAAGCTAGGCTTCTGAAAACTTCCGTTACAGTATAGTTAATTTGCAACAATGCATTTATTCATATTGTGAACGAATATGCGCATCGGTATTTTGTCTGACAGTCACGGCCACGCCGGTAACTTGAAACGTGCGCTTGATCTGTGCCGCGAAAACGGCATCAAACGGATTATTCACTGCGGCGATCTGGCTGCAGTAAATATGGTGCGCCATTTTGCCGGTTTCGACGTGAGCTATGTGTACGGCAATGTCGATGATAGTCACGGCGAAATCGAACTGGCACTCGCCATGCAGAATGTTCGTAACAGTGCGGATTTGGTCTACACTGGCAACATTGGCGGCGTCAGCGTGGCGGCAACACACGGCCATTTGCGCGGTAAGGTTGAAGAGTTGGCACGATCGAAGCAGTATCGCTATGTATTTACCGGCCATACGCACCGACGGCGTGACGAGTTGGTCAAGCGCACGCGCATTATCAACCCGGGCGCGCTGGGCGGCACGCGTTATCAAGATCGGTCGATGTGCATCCTCGATCTGGAAACGGACATTGCTGAGTTTGTCACGATTGCAAAATGGTGATTGGCAAGTCGGATTGACAATCCGACTTACGTGGCGACCAATTGGGTGACCGGCAGGCCCCACATGGTTGTTTCGGCCGAATCCATCACACGAAATCCCGCCTGCTCCACCACCGCACACACTTGAATCGGCCGACAATCAATCCATACCGGCCAACGGTGATGCACCCAATCGTAGACGCGCACCGGCCACTTGTCGCGCCGCTGCAAACTGACAACACCCAATCTGCCGGCGACACGCAGCACACGTCGGCATTCTGCCAACACGGCTGCCGGCGATGCGAATAACTCCAGGGTAAAGCTCATAAAAACGGCGTCAAATTGCTCACTGCGGAAAGGCAACCGGTACCCATCCCCAACCGTTAAGCCGGCCTCGGCAGCCCTTTTTCCGGCTACTTGCAACATGCCCCAAGACAAATCAATCGCCGTTACCTGCCCACCCATTGCGGCCATCTGCGCTGCCGCACGGCCTGTGCCGCAGCCGATTTCCAGCACGCGCTCACCTAATTGAACGGCAAGCATGGAGAGTCCGGCATCCGTGTGTTGTCGTTCACTGGCGGCTAACCAATCGTACCAGCGGCTGAGTGTGTCATAAGTCGTCATAATTTAAACAGGATGCGGTGGCTGTGTACGCCTCTACCGACATATTGCGTTGCCGCGTATGTTTCGCGCTTGATTCAATTCTATTGTTCGGCCGAAACCGATCATTGGCAAGTGTCAATTGTCACCAAAATTGCTATGATCAAAAAATGAAACGCCACATTCTGCTCCCCACCATCGGCAGTGCCGGAGACGTCCACCCGGTGCTTGCCATTGCTCTCGCACTGCAAGATCGCGGAGAACGCGTCACAGTCATCACAAACGGTCATTTTCAGCAGTTGGTTGAAGGGCATGGCCTCGATTTCATTCCACTCGGTTCGGCCGAATTGTATGAGCAAGTCACCGCCAATCCCGATCTCTGGCATCCGACCAAAAGCTTTCAGGTCGTCGCTGAATTTGCAATTGGCGGTTTCATTCAACCTCTGTACGACATCATTGCCGGCTACGATCCAGACGGTACGTTAGTCGCGTCGTCCGGCCTGCTACTCGGGGCGCGGATGGCTTACGAAAAGCTGGGGACGCCCTGGATCACGGTGCATTTGCAGCCGTCGTTGTTGCGGTCGGCCTATGATCCGCCGGTGCTCGGCGGCATCAAACTGCCGGGCTGGATGCCACCGCCTCTTGTCAAGGCGTACTTTCGCTTTCTCGACGTGGCCGTCATCGACCGCACGGTGGCACCCTATGTCAATCCACGCCGCACAGCTATCGGCTTGCCACCGCAAAAAGGATTCATGAGTAACAGTGTCCACGCGCCGCTGCAAAGCATCGGTCTGTTTCCTGGCTGGTTTGCACCACCGCAACCCGATTGGCCACCACAATTTACATTAACCGGCTTTGTTCGCTATGATCGCGGTGAGGGCGGTGCATTATCGGCCGAATTGACCACATTCCTTGCCGCCGGCGAGCCCCCGCTCGTTTTCACGCCGGGAAGTTCGATGCAGCATGGCTCGGCGTTTTTCGAGGCCGCAATTGGCGCAACCCAACGGCTTGGCCGGCGTGCAGTTCTCGTCACCCAATATCCGGAGCAGTTGCCGCCTGATTTGCCGCAGGACATGCTGGCAGTGCGCTATGTGCCGTTCAGCCAGTTGCTTCCCCACGCGGCTGCGCTGATCTATCACGGCGGCATAGGCACGTTGGCGCAAGCGGTTGCAGCCGGGATTCCGCATCTGGTGATGCCATTGGGCCACGACCAGCCGGATAATGCGCATAGATTGGAACGTCTGGGAATTGGTGCGTCTCTGCCGCCGCAAAAGTTCAAAGTCGATCTCATTGCCGGTAAGCTGGCACACCTTCTGGATTCGGCCGATGTGCGCGAGCGCTGTCGGGCGTTGGCACGGCAGGTGGATTTTGACGCCAGTCTGCAGGCAACCTGTGATGCGATTGTGGCAACGGCCGATCGGGTGGTGGGGAATCGTACCGATTAACCGGGTTAGCCTTATTGCGCAGCGGTCGGAAGCGGAGGCGTTGGCGACGATTGATGAGTATGTTTTTTCGGCCGAAAGACGCGTTTCAAACACACTCTTGTGTTTGAAATAGCATGAGTTCCGTGCTATCATGTTATTATGATCCAGTCGTTTGCTGATCAAGGCACCGAAGATGTTTTCAATGGTGTCAATTCACGCGAAGCCCGCCGAACATGTCCGCAACAGATTTGGGCTGTTGCAACACGTAAACTGGAACAGCTTGATTCGGCCGAATTTCTGGATGACATGCGAATTCCGCCTGGCAATCGATTGGAGGCGCTGACTGGAAATCGACCCGGCCAGCATAGCATCCGAATCAATCAACAATATCGTATTTGCTTTATTTGGACGTCATCTGGTCCAGACGAGGTCGAAATCACCGATTATCATTGAGTAGGTTTACTCACCAAGAGGTGCAAAATGGTTAGAGTGCCAACACATCGCGAACCAACCCATCCGGGCGAAATGCTTCTGGAGGAATTCCTGAAGCCGATGGACTTAACCCAGCGCGAATTGGCGAACGCTATCCACGTGCCGTATCAGCGCGTCAATGAGATCGTCAACCGGCGTCGTGGTGTAACGCCCGCAACAGCGCTGCGTTTGGCGAAGTTCTTCGGCATGTCAGCCGGATTTTGGATGAATTTGCAGTTGCGCTGGGATTTGTATCAGGCGCAGCGGTCTGAAGCGGAGGCGTTGGCGACGATTGATGAATATGTTTTTTCGGCCGATTGAAGTGTGGAGTAAACAGGTATGGACACGGTAGAAGTCGAATCATCGGCCGATTCGCCGCTCGCTATTGAAGGAATCGATCTTGGCATCACGACGGATGAGATCGTCGAATTCATTGCCGAGGGGCGTCGCTATTCTTGAGGTGGTTCAAGATGGATGATGAATTGATTGCAGATCTAATTGAAAGTGTGCGCGAACAACGTGCGCGGTATGATGCGTTACTAAGTCGACTGGGAGAACCCGCGCCGGAGGCTGCGGAAGCGTTTCTGGCCGAGCGGGAATCGGCCGAACCGGAAGCGGACTTGACACCTGCTGTGATCAAGCAAGTACAGGAGAAGATATGGGATGCGACTGAGTGAGGCATTTCGGTCGAAATGTGAGCACATGCCTTGCATGTTGACATAACATACGCCAATGGCGTACAATTGATTTGGGAGGGGAAATGATCTTTCTGGAAACATCGTTGTTTACTCGGCAAGTCGCACGACTATTCACCGATGAAGAATATCGACAGTTACAGGCAATGTTGAGTATCCGGCCTGAAATGGGGTCGCTTATTCCTGGAGGAGGTGGTCTGCGCAAAGTGCGCTGGGGCTTCCGTAAGCAAGGAAAACGCGGTGGTGTCAGAGTGATTTACTACTGGGCAGTTGCGCAGGATCAGATATTGATGCTGGCGATGTATCCCAAGAATGTGCAGAGCAACTTGTCACACGCTCAGTTGAAAGTGTTGAGGCAGGTTATTGAGGAAGAATACCGATGAGCGAAGAATACATGAATGATAAGATGTTCGCTGAACTGCTGGAAAGCGTGCGTGAGGGCGGCGCAATTCTGCGCGGCGAGAAAGAGGCTTCCCGTACAGCAGTCATCGAACCACCCGATGTCAAACGCATCCGTGAACAATATGCGTTGTCACAATCGGAATTCGCCGCCATGCTTGGCATTAGCATCAAAACAGTGCAAAACTGGGAGCAGGGACGGCGCAGTCCGCGTGGCCCGGCCAGCGTGCTTTTACAAGTTGCCGCCAAACATCCAGACGCGGTTTGGGATGTCGTTCAGCCAGTGGTTGAGGGTGGGTGATTCGGCCGATAGTATGCGCGAACAACGTGCGCGGTATGATGCGTTACTCAGTCGCTTGGGAAAACCCTTGCCACAGGCTGCCGCAGCGTTTTTGGACGAGCGGGAATCGGCCGAACCGGAAGCGGACTTGACACCTGATGTGATCGCACGGGTGCGAGAGAAGATTCGACGTGCGGCTGAGTAAGGGATTTCGGCCGAAATAGTATCACAACACTTCTGAGCGAAATCTGCCGCATGAATTTGCAGCTGCGGTGGGATTTGTATCAGCCAGAGCAAAAGCTATTTTTCCATCTGCTTCTATACTTTTGTCAGATAGTTTCACAGGGTTTCGAATATGTCCGTAGAAGTAATTTATGGTTTGTTGGGTGTAATACTAGGCATTTTGGTAACCTCATTGATCGCATATGTCCAATTGCGCCAACAAAAAGAACAACATCAACAACAATTGACTCAACAGCAATTGCAACATGAACAGCAACTCAAGGTTGCATTTGAGAATTCGCGGGATGAACAATATAGGTTGGCATTGGATTGGTCGAAAAATGGTCGTCCAAGTTTGCGAGATTGTGACTTATCTGGTCGAGATCTATCTGACAAAGGATTTTCGAATGCCGATATGCGCAATGCCAACCTAAGCAATAGTAACCTTGCAAAAGCTGCCCTAGACAATGCCGATCTGCGAGATACGGACCTGAGCCATGCAATTTTGAGGGGTGCGAACTTGTTTAACGCTCAACTGCAAGGGGCAAATCTAAAAGGCGCAGATTTGCAGAAAGTCGATTTTAGAGATGCAAATTTAGCTCAGACAGATTTTGGAGAAGCAGACCTGCGGGGAGCGATATTTGCTGGAGTTCTTCGCTTTCTTACGTCCTTTTACCCGGAAGAGTATGGTTCTCGCATGGCATCTGCTGACTTGGGCAAATCTAATCTTCAAGGTGCATTGTACGACGATACGACCACGTGGCCCAATAGTTTCGATCCAGACACTGCAGGTGCAGTTAGAGAATCTAGCTAGATTTTGGTCGCCGAGCATTTTTGATCGCATAAAGAAGAATCTGCACTCTACGGCAAATCGGTTTCGCCCATGAGCCAGGCATCGGCCGATCGAGCAGCCCCACGCCCTTCGTGAATCGCCCACACAACCAGGCTCTGTCCCCGGCGCGCATCGCCAGCCGCAAATACGCCTTCGACGCTGGTCGCATACTCGCCCGGTGCGGCTTTGATATTTGAGCGCGCATCGGTTGCCAGCGCCAATTGCTCGATCAGCGGCTGCTCCGGTCCAAGAAAACCCATCGCCAGCAGGACGAGTTCGGCCGAAAACTCCCGCTCCGACCCCGGCACCTCACGCAACTGCGGCCCGCGGCCATTGGCCGGCACCCACTCCACATCGACCGTCGTCAGACTGGTCACATGGCCGTTGGCATCCCCTGTGAAATGCTTCGTCATCGTGCAGTAACGGCGCGGATCTCGGCCGAATTTCTCCTTGACTTCCTTCTGACCGTAATCCAGCAGATAGACGCGCGGCCATTCCGGCCACGGATTGTCGGCGGCACGCGCCAGCGGCGGCTGCGGCATGATCTCGAACTGCGTGATCGACGTCGCGCCGTGGCGCAAGGAGGTGCCAACGCAGTCTGTCCCCGTATCGCCACCACCGATGACGATGACGTGCTTGTCCTGCGCGCTGATGTACTTGCCGTCCGTCAATCCCGAATCGAGCAGGCTTTTCGTGTTCGCTTGCAGAAATTCCATCGCAAAATGGATACCGTTCAGTTCACGGCCCGGAATCGGCAGATCGCGCGGCTTCGTCGCGCCGGTCGCCAGCACGACGGCGTCGTACTGCTCGCGCAATGCCTGTGCCGTTATGTCCATGCCGACGGTACAGTTGGTGACAAACGTGATACCCGCCGCTGCGAGCACGTCGAGACGGCGCTGCACCACCTGTTTGTCGAGCTTCATGTTGGGAATGCCATAAATCAGTAAGCCGCCGATGCGGTCCGCGCGTTCATAGACGGTGACGGAATGGCCGACGCGGTTGAGCTGGTCGGCACACGCCAATCCCGCCGGACCGGAGCCGATAATGGCGACTTTCTTACCTGTGCGCGAATCGGGGAAATTAGGCGTCACCCACCCTTCGGCGAATGCTTTTTCGATGATGGCGTTTTCGATGCTCTTGATCGTCACCGGCGACTCGTTGATGCCGAGCACGCACGATCCTTCGCACGGCGCCGGGCAGGCGCGACCGGTGAATTCGGGGAAGTTATTGGTCTTGCTCAGTCGCTCGTACGCTTCGCGCCACAGGCCGCGATAGACGAGGTCGTTCCACTCCGGAATCAAGTTGTTGATCGGGCAGCCGGTCGTCATGCGGTTGAGAATCTGGCCGGTGTGACAGAACGGAATGCCGCAATCCATGCAGCGCGCACCCTGCTCGCGCAGCTTCGTTTCGGTCAGCGGGATGTACAGTTCATCCCAATCGTTTATCCGTTCCAATGCGGGACGCGCGGCTGGTGCTTCCCGTCCGTAGTGCATAAATCCCGTGGCTTTGCTTTGCATTTTCTTCCCCCGTCTCCATAGAAACCGAGTTTTTTGAAAAAACTCGGTTTCTCGGTCAGGCTGGCTGGCTCAATTTATTCTCAAACGCGATCAGCAGCGCTTCGTCGCCGCTGTGACCGGCCTCGTGGGCGTTTTCGATTTCGTCGAGCATGCGTTTGTAGTCGGTGGGCATGACCTTGACGAATTTCGGCCGAAACTTCTCCCACCGTGCCAACACCCGCCACGCCCTCTCGCTGTTCGTATACGTGTAATGGCGCGTGATCATCGCTTTAAGCGCTTCAATTTCACTCGGCTCAGTCACCGTCTCGAGATCAACCATCGCCGTGTTGCAGCGCGTGTAAAATTCGCCATCCTCGTCGAGCACATAGGCGACACCGCCCGACATACCCGCCGCAAAATTGCGCCCGGTCTTGCCCAACACGACCACGCGCCCGCCGGTCATGTATTCACAACCGTGGTCGCCCACGGCTTCAACGACCGCTTCGACGCCGCTGTTGCGCACACAAAAACGCTCGCCCGCCATGCCGCGAATGTACGCTTTGCCGCCTGTCGCACCGTAGAGCGCCACATTGCCGATGATGATATTGTCTTCCGGCACAAAGGTCGAGCCTTCCGGCGGGTAGACGGCCAGCTTGCCACCCGACAACCCCTTGCCAAAATAGTCGTTCGCGTCGCCTTCGAGCGTCATCATCACGCCGTGTGGCAAAAATGCGCCAAAACTCTGTCCCGCCGATCCTTTGAACGTCAGGCGAATGCTGTTTTCAGGCAGCCCCGCGCTGCCGTATTCGCGGCTGATGACGCTGCCGAGCATCGTGCCGACGGTGCGGTTGCGGTTGCTGATCGGCAAGCTGACGCTGACCGGCTGTTCCAGATTGAGCGCGGGTTCACAGATGTCGATCAGTTGTTCATAATCGAGCGTGTCCTGCAAGCCGTGATCCTGCGAAATGTACTGATAACGGCGTGCGCCAGCGGGCAAGTCGGGCTGATAGAGCAGGTTGCTCAGGTCGATACCGGATGCTTTCCAATGATCAACAGCTTGCGTGGGTTCGAGTAGATCGGTTCGGCCGATCAGCTCATTCACCGTGCGCACGCCCAATTTAGCCATGATCTCGCGCATTTCCTCGGCAATGAAGCGCATGAACGTGATCACGTGCTCCGGCTTGCCGGTGAACTTGGCACGCAGCCTCGGGTCTTGCGTGGCAACGCCGACCGGACACGTATTCATGTGGCAAACGCGCATCATGATACAGCCGAGCGTGATTAGCGGCGCAGTTGAAAAGCCATATTCCTCTGCGCCGAGCAGCGCGGCGATGACCACATCGCGCCCCGTCTTGAGCTGGCCATCCGTTTCCAGCCGCACGCGCGTGCGCAGATTGTTGAGCAGCAGCGTCTGGTGCGTCTCAGCCAGACCGAGTTCCCACGGCAGACCGGCGTGTTTGAGGCTGGTCAGCGGCGATGCGCCCGTGCCGCCACTGTAGCCGCTAATCAGGATCACGTCGGCGTGCGCTTTGGTGACACCGGCCGCAATCGTGCCGACGCCGACTTCGGAGACGAGCTTGACGTTGATCCGCGCCGTCGGATTGGCGTTTTTCAGGTCAAAAATAAGCTGTTTGAGGTCTTCGATGGAGTAAATATCGTGGTGGGGTGGCGGGGAAATCAGGCCGACGCCGGGAGTCGAATGGCGCACCTTGGCGATCCAGGGATAAACTTTTTTGCCCGGTAGCTGACCGCCTTCGCCCGGCTTGGCACCCTGCGCCATTTTGATCTGGATTTCGTCGGCGTTGACGAGGTATTCGCTTGTCACGCCGAAACGACCCGAAGCGACCTGCTTGATCGCACTGCGCCGTGAGTCGCCGTTGAAGTGGACGATGAAACGACCGGGGTCTTCGCCACCCTCGCCGGTGTTCGACTTGGCACCGAGCCGGTTCATGCCCAGCGCCAGTGCTTCGTGCGCTTCCTGGCTGATCGAGCCGTAGGACATGGCGCCGGTCTTGAAGCGGCGCACAATCGAGTCGACGGACTCGACTTCAGAGAGCGGGATCGGTTCGGCCGATTTCTGCAGTTTCAGCAAGCCACGTAGCGTAAAGCGCTGTTTCTCGTCGTCATTGACATCGGCCGAATAGCGCTTGAATGCGTCGTAATCTTCGCTGCGCACTGCCCGTTGCAGCGCATGGACAGTCATAGGATTGTAGCCGTGCTTTTCGCCTTCCTGCCGCCACTGGTAATTGCCGCCAACCGGCAGCACGTGACCATTCGCCGGGCGTGCCGGGAATGCCTGCGTGTGGCGTTGGTGCACTTCCCTCGCCAACACATCGATGTCGGAGCCACCGATGCGTGTCGCCGTGCCGGTAAAATACGGAGCGACGACGCTTTTATGCAAACCGAGCGCCTCAAAAATCTGCGCGCCGGTGTAGCTCTGAATGGTCGAGATGCCCATCTTCGAGCACACTTTGACCACGCCAGTAACCAACGCTTTGGTGTAGTTGGCGACCGCTTTGTCGTAGGCGATGTCGGTCAGCAACTGCTTGTTGAGAAGGTCGCCAATGCAGGCAAATGCGAGGTATGGATTGATCGCTTCGACACCGTAGCCGAGCAGCACGGCTATGTGGTGGACTTCACGCGGTTCGGCCGATTCGACGACAAGACTGACTTTGACCCGCGAACCGTTGCGAATCAGATGATGGTGCAAACCGGCCACGGCCAGCAATACAGGAATCGGCGCCTGGCTGCGACTGACCCCGCGATCAGACAAAATCAGAATGTTAGCGGCGTCCGCAATAGCCGCGTCGGCCTGCGCGAACAGAGTCTCGAGCGCTGCGGTCAACGCCGCGCCGTCGCCACCCGCGTCGAAGAGCAATGGCAATGTCGCGCTTTTGAAGCCCGGCTCGTCGATATGGCGCAGTTTAGTCAAATCGCTATTGCTCAAAATCGGGTGCTTGAGCTTGACGCGGTGGGCGTTGTTTGCCTGCGGGTGCAGCAAATCGCCGTCTGTGCCGAGAAATGTCTCAGTGGCGGTGATCAATTCTTCGCGAATGGCGTCGATCGGCGGGTTGGTAACCTGGGCAAACAGTTGCTTGAAGTATTCGTAGAGCAATTTCGGCCGATTCGATAACACAGCCGGCGGCGTGTCGTTGCCCATCGATCCGATCGCTTCTTTACCGTTTGCCGCCATCGGCGCGAGAACGACGCGCAGCTCTTCAAACGTGTAGCCGAAAGCGTGTTGCAGCTTGTTGAGATCGGCGTCGAGGGCGAAAGGTTGATCGGCGTCCTGACCCTGAACCGCCGTTGCCGGTTTGGTCTGAATCGTGTCGAGCGTCTTCAGGTTGGCGGCGAGCCATGCGCCGTAAGGCTGCTCTTGTGCAATCGTTTCTTTCAGTTCGTCGTCGCCAATGATGCGACCCTGGTCCGTGTCGACCAGCAACATGCGACCCGGCTGCAAACGCCCTTTTTCAAGCACCATCTCCGGCGGCACGTCGAGCACGCCGACTTCGGACGCCATGATCACGCGGTCGTCTTTGGTGACGTAGTAGCGTGCGGGACGCAAGCCGTTGCGGTCGAGGGTTGCGCCGATCTGTTCGCCATCGGTGAAACCAATCGCTGCCGGGCCGTCCCACGGCTCCATGATACAACTGTGATATTCGTAAAACGCCTGCTTCGTCTCGCTCATGTGGCGGTGCTTCGACCACGGTTCCGGCACCATCATCATCATGGCATGCGCCAGTGAGTAGCCGCTGAGCACCATAAATTCGAGCGCGTTGTCGAACATCGACGAGTCGCTGCCGTCTTCGTCGATAATGGGCAGTATGCGCTTGAAGTCGCGGCCAAATTTGTCGGTCTCGATCAACATCTGGCGCGCGTTCATCCAGTTGACGTTGCCGCGAATGGTGTTGATCTCGCCGTTGTGCATGATGTAGCGATTGGGGTGTGCGCGTGGCCAGCTCGGGAAGGTGTTGGTCGAAAAGCGGGAGTGAACCATACACAGTGCCGACTGCATGCGCACGTCGGAAAGGTCAGGAAAATAGCCGCGCACTTGTTCGGCGAGCAACATCCCTTTGTAGACGAGGGTGCGGCTGCTGAACGATGCGATGTAGAAATCGGGGCAATTCGGCCGAATTTCGTTCTCAGCCCGTTTGCGGATAACATACAAAATGCGTTCCAGCGCCAACCGGCCCTCGTCGCGCTGGCGAAAGACGATGGATGGTGCGTCAAATGTGACAAAGAACTGGCGTATGATCGGTTCGGACGCTACGGCAATCGAGCCTAATGCGACATTATCGACCGGAACGGTGCGCCAACCGAGCACCTGCTGCCCTTCTTCGTGGACAATTTGCTCAAGTCGGCGCTCACAGGCGGCGCGTTGTTCATTTTCCTGCGGCAAAAAGATGACGCCGACGCCATAGCGGCCCAGTGGCGGCAGCTTGAATCCCAGTTCGGCACACGCCTCGCGCAGGAAAGCATCCGGCAACTGCATCAACACCCCGGCGCCGTCACCGGTGTTAGGTTCGGCCCCTTCTGCACCGCGATGGACGAGGTTTTCCAGAATGGTCAGGCCATCGGCAATTATTTGATGTGCCGGGTTTCCTTTTATATTGACGACAAAGCCGAGGCCGCACGCGTCGTGTTCGTAGCGCGGATCGTACATGCCTTGCGCCTCTGGTGAGCGCCTGTGGTTGAGTAATGGCTCCGGCAGGTGCGTGTTTTTCGAGTTGGATGTGTTCACAACCTTCTCCTCTCTGGGCTGATGTGGTGCGCGACATAGTGACGCCTCACACCGACGGATTACCCAAGGGTATTGATGCTATCAGTTCGATGAGACAGGGGAATTCGGCCGAAACGCGGGTTCAACAGATTCGGCCGAAGCAATGCATGCGTAAAGCGTGACCAGGAAGATAATACAATCATCAGTTCTGACAGCGGCGCGAACCAACGCTGGCAGGGCCGCATCATTAGTGTAACAATTCACAAACGGTTTCTCTATAGCTACTTTGCACAACATATGACCGATCAGTTTGTTGCAGTATCAAGTATTGTGGTATGATTGTGCCCGTCTTACAATGACGACAGTCAAATAAACCGGGAGCAAACGTGCTCCGCAGAAGCCAGGACGCTTACGCCGACGATTTCCGTCAGCGTAAGCGTCCTTTTTGTTTGGCGTATCAAAGAGAAAGCGAAAGGAGTTAGAATGAAGCGTTTATCTTTCACACTGGTCAAAAGACTGTCCGTCGTCGTCGCCGGTTTCCTCATATTGTTAGCCATCACGGGCGGTAAAGCCTTCGCGCAGGAGGATGGCCCCTCCACTGGCGAAATTGTCATTCAACTGGATGTAATTTGGTTGTTTATCGGCGCATTTCTCGTTTTCTGGATGCAGGCTGGATTTGCCATGGTCGAAAGTGGCTTCAGCCGTTCCAAAAACGCTGCTAATCTGCTCATGAAAAACCTGCTCGACTTCGCCGTCGGCACAATCGTCTTTTTCGCCATCGGATTTGGCCTGATGTATGGCGATTCGGCCGGTGGTTTCATCGGTACAAGCAACTTCTTCCTGTCGGACATCGCCATTACGCCGGATGCCGCGTACGATTGGGTAGATTTTCTGTTCCAGCTCATGTTTGCCGCCGCAGCTGCCACAATCGTCTCCGGCGCTGTTGCAGAACGACTTAAATTCAAATCCTATCTCGTTTACAGCGTGATCATGACCGCATTCATTTACCCGATTTCAGGTCACTGGATGTGGGGTGGCGGCTGGTTGTCCGAACTAGGCTTTATCGATTTCGCCGGATCGACCATTGTTCATGCAGTTGGTGGATTCGCAGCCCTCGCCGCAGCGTGGATTCTGGGTCCGCGTATCGGCAAATTCAACAAAGACGGCTCCAGCAATGCCATTCCCGGCCATAGCTTGACGTTGGCCGCTCTGGGTGTGTTTATTCTGTGGATGGGCTGGTTCGGGTTTAACTCCGGCAGCACGCTCTCGGGCATGAACCCCGGCATCGCTTACATTGCTGTTACAACAACCTTGTCTGCCGCAGCCGGCACAGTTTCAGCTTTGATCGTCTACTGGGTTAAGGAAGGCCATCCGTCAACAGAAATGGCACTCAATGGCGCTCTTGCCGGTCTGGTCGCCATCACAGCCGGCACAGCGAGCGTGACCCCGGTTGGGGCTATCGCCATCGGTTTGATCGCCGGGCCGGTCCTGATTTTCGGCATCAGCCTGGTCGAACGTGTCTTTAAAGTTGACGATCCGGTCGGCGCGGTTGCCGTCCACGGCCTCAATGGTGTATGGGGCACACTGGCCGTCGGTTTATTTGCATCTGCTGCGGTCGGTGAATTTACCGACATGGGTTCAATCAATGGCCTGTTTTACGGCGGCGGGTTGGCACAATTTGGCGTCCAGGCAGTCGGCACTATCTCTGTGGCAGCGTGGGCGTTTGTCACTATGGGTATTTTGTTTTACATCATGAAACGCACAATCGGCATTCGCGTGTCGCCAAAAGAAGAGCTGGAAGGACTGGATATTTCCGAGCATTTCACGACCAGCTATCCCGAATTCGGCCCGGCAGCAAGCGACATCATACCGCAAGTTGGTGATTAACGACATGGGTGGGGCTTGATGCGTCAAGCCCCTACACTTGTCAACGCAAACAGGGATCAACATGAAGATCACACTTGAGAAAAATACAGGCGACGGCGCAACAACAGTACCTTACACGGCTTTGACTGAAATTGTGACGGCGACGATTGATGCCGGAACGACTTTTAAGGTGCCGATGCATGTCGAATTTCTAGGACAGAGCAAATTGTACTATGCTGAGCCATGCGGATTCCGTGTGGAAGGGGACAAACCGGAACTGGTTGCCGCCAAGCTGGGACATTTGCTTCCCAGTTTGATCAGTACGGCACGTTTTCCGAGCTACGTTTTTGTCGCCCGCAGTGCCGGTTATCATTTTCCGGTTTACACTATCGGCCACGAAGTGTTTGCAACGACTCCGGGCGGGCCGCAGTTCCGCCACGTTGAATTGGCTAAGGTGCGTGAATATCTGACTGATTATCTGAACACAATTGGTATTCTCGGTAACGGCAGTCAGGATGACAAGTTGCACGTACGTGGTGTTGATACGACAACGCTGGAGATGATTCGCCCGCTTTTCTATTTGAAGAAACGGATTGAGGGGCAGACGGATTTCTGGGCACCGGTTTTCTTTTCGGCCGAAACTAAAACCAATCAGGCCACTGTCTACACTTATGCTGCCAGCGCCCGCCGCGCAGCACCTTACGATGCTGCGCTCGGCATTCTGGCATTGCGCGACATCGTTGCCGCAGCGCTGATCGACGACAAACGGCTTAACGCGTCCTACGATTTGCGTATCGACCGCATCTTTGCGGAGACATGGGCTGAGTTACAGGCGTATTTGGGATCAGAATCGGCCGAGATCACTATCAGCAGCATCACACTGCCTGTCTACACAGCACCGGACGGCCTCTACATTGCTGCCGAAAAACGCGTCGACGAAAATCGCTATAACCTTTACCTCGGTACCACACTGGAGAACGTCAAGACATCAATCACCAGGAACTTTGTGCGAAGGGGAATCTAGCAAAGAGATCGGAAGACACGAAGATTGATGAAACGAGCGAAATTATGCAGTTCGCCGGCAACTCCCAATGACCAAATCTTCCTGTCTCCCACAAAAAGAGACCGCAGATTACCGGCCACACGTTTCCCAGGCGCAGCCGACAATCCGCAGCCGAACTCTATGATACCCCAAGTTGAATTAAGGAGAAACGACCAATGAGTGGAAATGAAGCACGACTAAAGGCAACCGCCGCCGTCGTCAATTACAAACCGTTAGCCCCGCAGATGAGCTTTTTCGAGACGCCGACGGCAGAGCTTTTCAACGCCAACGTCTTTGACGCTGCGACGATGAAAAAGCGCCTGCCCAAAAGCGTCTACAAATCGCTGATGCGCACCATCCAGAAAGGTGAACAACTCGATTCGGGCGTCGCCGATGTGGTCGCCGTCGCCATGAAAGATTGGGCGATTGAAAAGGGAGCTACCCATTACGCCCACGTTTTCTTCCCGCTGACCGGCCTCACCGCTGAAAAGCACGACAGCTTTCTCAGCCCCAACGGTGACGGCAAAGCGCTGGCAGAATTTACCGGCGAACAGTTGATTCAGGGTGAGCCAGACGGGTCCAGTTTCCCGACAGGTGGCATTCGGCCGACTTTTGAGGCACGCGGCTATACCGCATGGGATGTCACCAGCCCGGCCTACATCATGGAAAACCCGAACGGCACGACGCTCTGCATTCCGACCGCATTTGTGTCGTGGACAGGCGAAGCGCTGGACAAGAAAACACCGCTGCTGCGTTCACAACAGGCATTGAACAAACACGCCAAGCGTGTCCTGAAACTGTTTGGCGAAGAAGTCGATGTGATTAGCTCCACAGCCGGAGCCGAGCAGGAATACTTCCTCGTTGATCAGAACTTTTTTTACGCTCGTCCAGATCTGATGACTGCCGGACGCACTTTGTTTGGCGCACCTCCGGCCAAGGGACAACAGTTTGATGACCATTATTTTGGTGCAATCCCCGAACGCGTGCTCGGCTTTATGCTCGAAGCAGAGCGTGAACTGTTTAAGCTGGGCGTGCCGGTCAAAACGCGCCACAATGAGGTCGCGCCGGGTCAGTACGAAATCGCGCCGATTTACGAGAACGGCAACGTCGCCACCGACCATCAGCAATTGATGATGGTCACGCTCAAGCGCGTTGCCGAAAAGTACGGCATGACGGTTATTTTGCACGAAAAACCGTTCGCCGGTGTCAATGGATCCGGTAAGCATTTGAACTTCTCGTTGGGTGGGCCCGGTGTCGGTAACCTGCTCGACCCGGGTGACAATCCACACGATAATGTCCGTTTTCTCGTCTTCTGCGCGGCTGTGATTCGGGCAGTGGATTTATACGCGCCATTGCTGCGCGCTGCGGTCGCGTCGGCGAGCAACGACCATCGTCTGGGAGCAAACGAAGCACCACCGGCAATCATGTCGATATTCCTCGGCGAACAGTTAACCGATGTCTTTGAGCAGATCCGGACATTGGGGGATGCTAAAACATCGAAAGACAGGGGTATCCTGAATCTGGGCGTTGATGTACTGCCACCGCTGCCGATGCATTCGGGAGACCGCAATCGCACCAGCCCGGTAGCGTTCACCGGCAACAAGTTTGAGTTTCGTGCCGTCGGTTCGGGGCAGTCGATTGCCGGGCCGCTGATGGTCTGGAACACGATCCTGGCCGAGTCGCTGGACTATATTGCCACCGCGCTGGAATCGGCCGATACCGATTTCAGCACAGCCGTTAAAACGCTGCTGCGCGAAATCATCAACGAGCATGGTCGTATCATCTTCAACGGAGACGGCTATTCTGAAGCCTGGCACAGGGAAGCTGAATTCGAGCGCGGCCTGCCCAATCTGCGCACGGCTGCTGACGCACTGCCCGTATTTGGCACGCCGGAAGTTATCGATCTGTTCAGCAAATACGGTGTGTTGTCAGAGCGTGAAACATTGAGCCGCCGCGATGTCAAGCTGGAACAATACGTGATGGCGATTGATGTAGAAGCGCGGTTGATGGTGAAAATCGGCCGAACGATGATCTATCCGACCGCCATGCGCTATGTCACCGAATTGGCAAATGCCGTGGCGGCTGTGAAAGCGGCCGGTATGGATGGCGATTCGGCCGAATTGGAAATGGTACTCGGTCTGGCCACGGATTTGCGCGCCGCCATCGAAGCATTATCTGCTGCACTTGAGCACGATCACGGCGATGCTGACCTGCTCGCTGAAGCACAATACGCCTGCGGCACATTGCGTCCACTGATGGGCGCGGTGCGTCGGGCTACCGACTCACTGGAAGCGCTGGTCGCTGACGATATGTGGCCGCTGCCCAATTACCAGGAGATGCTGTACATTAAGTAGCTTTTAGCTATCAGCGATTAGCTTACTGCGGTCAGTCCTTTGTTGAGGACTGGCCGCTTTTTGTTCGCAGACGGCCGGTGTTACGGCTCTGGTGCCAGTCGCCGCGCCAGCCATAATCCAGTTATCGATATCACGACAATGCCACAGGCAATGATGAACGCCGTGCGATACGATCCCGAATTATCGTAAACAACGCCACCGTACCACGGTAAAAACGCCGCCCCAATCGCAAAGCCGGAGCCGACCATGCCGTTGATCGCGCCGATTGTGTTGCCGGGAAATAGATCGGCGGCGACCGATGTGACCAGCGACGAGCGCGACCCTTCGGCCAAGCCAAGCAAAATGGCGTAGGCGATCAACTGAATCGTTGCACTTTCGGCCGATAACGTTCCCATCAGCACATACGCACCAAGCAAGCAAATGCCGCCGGCCGTGAAAACAGCAATTCGGCCGATTTTGTCACTCAACCAACCCGACAGTACAAACGCCATCGCCACCGTCAAACCACCCAGGCCGATGATCAAAGCGCCCGTCGCAGTCGGCACACCGGCGTCATCCATGATCGCCAGTTGATGCACCGTCAGCAGGCGCACCGGCCCAATTGCACCTAACGCCGACACAATGACCAGCCAGAACGATGCCGTACGCAGCACGCGACGCAACGGCCAGGCGTCACCGTCCCAACGGGACTTGCCGGTTCCCCCGACTTGAGGCGGTTCTGCATCACCGTCAGGAAACAGCCCTTTTTGTGCGGGAGAAAGACGTAGAAAGACGATGATGGGAATGATCATGACCGCCGCGAGCGCAGCCAGGACGAGGTAGGCATCGCGCCAATCTGTTCGGCCGATAATGGCTTCAACCGTCGGTGCCATGATCAGGCCCCCAATCCCCGTTCCCGCAAACGCAATGCCGATGGCGATGCCCAACCGCCGCCGGAACCAACGCGCAATCAAGCCCGCCTGCGTGCCCAGCCCCAGAATTGTCAGGCCACCACCTGCCACCACACCATAGGCTACGGCCAGTTGCGGCAGCGTCTCGATCAGACTACACAGCACCAGGCCAATCGCCAGAATGGCCATGCCCACGCCAAACGCAATGCGCGGTCCCCAGCGATCCAGCGCCAGACCGGCCAACGTTGAAAACAACGCAAACACGATCATGCTGGTCGAGAAGATCAGCGACGTATCGGCGCGTGACCAACCAAACTCATCAATGAGCGCAACAAAAAAGACGGGAAACGTGAGGCGGACGCCAAAGGCGACGAAAAGAGTGAGGGCACTGACTGCGACAATGACCCAGCCGTAGAATATGCGCGGGTGTCGCATAAAGGAGATGGTTATCAGTTACCGGTTACGCAATAACTAATAACCTGATCAAGTGAAATTGCAAGTTGAACTATTCTATTCGGTATCGGTTTCGCCGGTTTCCTGGTTAAACCAATTGATCAAAACGCGGAAGATGTCAGACTCTGTAATAATGCCGACGAGGTGATTGTCGCCATCGACCACGGGCAAAGCGCCAATCTTGTTCTCATGCAGACGAATGGCAGCCGTTTTGATCGTGTCCTCCGCATGAATCGTGATCGGGTTTTTGGTCATGATGTCACTGAGCTTCAGTTCAGCGAGCAAGTAGTTCATTTCCCATACATTGAGCGTGGTCGCTTCAGATGGTTCAGCGCGACGGATATCGCTGCGTGTGACAATGCCGATCAACGTGCCATCCGATTTTATCACCGGTAGACGGCGAATTTTATGTTCGCGCATGAGTTTGTGCGCTTTCAGCATCCCCAATTTGGGAGAAGCGGAAATAACGTCTGTTTCCATCCAATCTTTGACGAGTAAATGCTTCATTGTGTCCCTCTGTTTAGCTGTTAGCTATGAGCTACCAGTTGTTGCTCAGTGGCCTCCTAAAAACGCGCGCCGCACTTCGCTGTTGTGGAGCAGTTCCTGGCCGGTGCCTTCGTAGCTGTTTCGGCCGAGTTCAAGCACATAACCGCGGTCGCTGATCTCCAGACCCTGCCGGGCGTTTTGCTCAATCATCAACACGGTCAAACCGATTTGCTGGTTGAGCTGTTTGATGCCCCGGAAAATCGACTTGGTGATAAGCGGGGCCAAACCGGCGGATGGTTCATCCATCAATACCAGTTTGGGTTCCCACATTAACGCTCGGCCGATTTCGAGCATGCGTTGTTCACCGCCACTCATTGTACCCACTTTCTGTTTGGCGCGCTCTGCTAAACGCGGGAATAAGTCGAAAATGTAGTCGATTTGACGATTAATCCGTTTTTTATCTCGTTCGAGATACATGCCCATTTCGAGGTTCTCTTTCACAGTCATTTGCGGAAAGACACTGCGCAATTGTGGGACAATGGTGATGCCCGATTTGAGTGCATCTTGTGGCCGAATATTGGTAATGTCGCGGTCGTCAAACAGCACGCGACCCTGACGCACTGTAATAAAACCGTAGAGCGCCTTGAATACGGTCGATTTACCGGCGCCGTTGGGACCAATGACGCAGACAATTTCGCCGGGCTTGACGTGAATGTTGACCCCTTTGAGAATGTCGAAATCGGTGCGGTAGCCGGAATAGACATCTTGTATTTCCAGAAGAGGGCGTCCGTTATTAGAATCCATCGTCATCACCTGCCTCTGCACCAAAGTAAGCTTCAATGACTTCCTGATTGTTCATGATTTCATCCGGTGTGCCTTCGGCCAGTTTTTCGCCATAGTTGAGTACAAAGACACGGCTGCACAAATCGCTGATGAATTGAACATTATGCTCGATCAGTAGAAATGTCTTGCCTTGCTCTTCGTTGAGAATGCGAATACGGCTCTTGATCTCTTCTATCAGAGTCGGGTTGACGCCGGATGTAGCTTCATCAAGCAGAAGCAAATCGGGATCGGGCATGAGAGCCATGCCGATTTCGAGCAGACGTTGTTGGCCGCCGGAGAGGTTGCCCGCTTTTTCGTCGGTTACGCGTTTGAGGAGCAGGAAGTCGATCAGTTGCCGCGCACGGGCTTCGGTTTCGGCCGAATTCGGCCGAAACTTGTTGCGCATCGTCAGATTGCCCCATTGCAGACTCAGCAACATGTTTTCCAGTACCGTCAGCTTGCGATAGACGCGGATGACCTGAAAGGTGCGAGCCAGACCCAGGTGCGCCACCTGATACGGCTTGAATTTTGTGATGTCGGTTCCTTTGAAATGGATTTCGCCCTGGCTGACCCGCTGTACACAGCTCAGACAGTCAAACAACGTCGTCTTGCCGCTGCCGTTGGGGCCGATCAAACCCATCACTTCGCCGCGATACACCTGAAAGTCGACATCGGTCAGGGCTGCCAGGCCACCAAAGAATTTGCTGACGCCGCGCCCTTCGAGCAGCGGTTGATCGGTACGTGCGGGAGAAGGAGATTCGGCCGAATGCAATGCTACTGTCATGATTGCACCTCCGTCGTCGTAGTGGGTTGTTCCGTTTCCTCTCCCTGACCAAAATGCTTCTTCCACAATCGGCCGAGACTCGTCGAATCCGGATCGCCGATAATGCCCATAATACCTTCCGGCACGAAGAGTACAATCAATATCAGCATGATACCTTGCACGATCAGGTGGTAATCGAGGAAATTTGCCCAGATTATGTCGCGCAGCCAGTACAATACTGTCGCACCGACTACCGGGCCGGCCACCGTACCCAACCCGCCTAGAATCGTCATCATTACCAATTCAATCGTCCGTGACTCGAAAAATACTATGTCCGGGTCAATGAACGTATTTTGATATGCCCATAGCCCACCGACAATACCGGTAGAAAAACACGCCAGACAAAAAATCGTGATCTTGTGCCGTGTCGTATTGATACCGCGCATCTCGGCACCGACTTCATCTTCACGAATGGCAATCAACGATGCGCCAAACTGTGTGCGCCGCATTAGCCAAATCAGCAAAACGACGATTGCCATGCCGATCAACGTCACATAATAGAATAACGGCCGATTCAAGTACGGCGGCAGCGTCAAACCCGATCCGCCGCCAGTAATAGGCTTGATAATGCGCACAATTTCACGCATCGCGACAAACGTGCCCAACATAGCAATCGAAAAATACGGGCCTTTCAGACGCAATGTTGCCGAGCCGATCAAAAAGGCAAAGATGGCCGCAACAATAGCACCTCCCAGGACAGCTATTGGAAACGGCACACCCAACTTGACCATTAACACACCGGTTCCATAAGCGCCCAGACCAAAAAACACTGCATGACCAAAATCGACATAACCGGTAAAACCGCTAAATGCGTTCCAGTTGCTCGCCATCCAGATTAGCATAAACAATTGGGTAAACGAAAACAAAAGCGAATTCGTCACAAGCTTGCGTTCCGGCGCAAGAAATTGCGGCAGCGGCAACAAAATCAGCACGATCAACAGCACTAGCGCCAGCCAGCGCGTCAGTTTATATCGTCTCCATGTAGCCAACATAATTAGTGTGCCTCCGCTGCTTTTAGCCCGCCAAACAATCCTTGCGGACGGACAACCAATACGACGACCAGAATGACAAACGAGGAGACAATCCCCAGATTCGTGCCGACACCAGGCACAAAAGTGGCGATCAACGTCTCAACCAGCCCCAGAACAACGCCACCCGCCAACGCACCGGGAATGCTGCCCAAACCGGACATCGCCGTAATAGCGAATGCTTTCAGTGTTAAAGGACCACCCATGAACGGATAGATCGGTGTTGTTGGACTAATCAAAACACCAGCTGCGCCGGTCAATGCGATACAAATAGCAAATGTCAGCGCATACACGGCAGCGATCTCAATACCAACTATACGTGCCGCTTCCCGATTCTGTGCTGCCGCGCGAATGCTCTTACCCAATCGCGTGCGCTGCAAAAACAGCCAGAGAAGCCCCATGATGATCAAGGCTGCAATCAGGACGATCGCCCTGGTCTTGGGAACCGTAATGCTGGTCTCACCGATACGCCAAAAGCCACTATACACTGTGTTTACCGTGCGCGGTGTCGCTGTGAAGATCAACTTGGTCGCATTGGCAATGATGATTGCCAGCGAAAAAGTGACCAACAATGAAATCAAGTAAGGCCGGTCGATGATGCGGTTGATCAGAATCCGTTGCAAAATGTAGCCCAACACAAACATGACTGGAACAACCACGATGATGGCAGTCAGAGGCTCCCATCCAAACTGCTTGTTCATGATCCAGGTTAAGTAGGCTCCAATCATGATGAATTCGCCGTGAGCCAGATTGATTACCCCCATGACACCCCAGATAATCGAGAATCCGAGTACCATAACGGCATAATAGCCACCAAGCATCACGCCGTTGATAGTTGCTTGTGTTAATTGTTCCATGTTGTGCTCCAGTGCAAAAGGCGGAAACTACGTTGAATTGATCAGGCGTTACGCATTCGAGACATTATCAATCGGGTTATTCTGGAAGTACCTACTTCTTGATGATGTCGGCTCTCTGTCCTGCTACTGCCCTAGCAAACCGTATAGAATCGACACAGATAGGCCGTTGACGAGAAAACCTGTGGTTTGTTGGGTGCAGATGGTAGAGAAGGCAGAGCCGGAGGGTGGCAAGTGAAACGTGATAACCACGCTCCGGCCCTGTTTCAATCACTTTTCAAACAGGTCGCGGAAATAAATCTTTCAATAGCGATTAACGCTCTTCCCAGGCAGGCATGGGATATTGGAGATCGGTGACTGCTGCTTCCGTCGGTGCAACCACATTGATGACACCGTCCTGAATCTGAATCGCACCCATGGGCTTACCGGCGTTCTTACCGGTCTCGTCAAAGTTGATCGGACCGTAGAAAGTCATGACATCGAGGTCGAACAACGCTTGTCTCACAGCATCCATATCAGTCGTACCGGCGGCTTCGATAGCCAATTGCAGGGCAAGGGCTGTTGCAGTCGATTCGGCCGCTTGATAGCTCGGCGGTTCACCCCATTCGCCCTCGTAGCGCACCGCATATTCTTCCGGTGTGCCAAAGTACTCATCTTCCCAGGACATCGTGCGCTCCCATTGCGTGGGACCAATAATGTAATTGGCGGCATCGCCGACTTCCGTCGGGAATTCAGGATTGCTGGGGCCAACGGTGATAACCATGGCGCCAGGGTTAAAGCCAAGTTCCTGCGAGGCACGCACGAAGAGCAGCGCATCGTTGTAGTGGCCCCCACCAACGAAGACATCGGGATTCAAATCGCGGAATTTGGTCATGATCGCCGTGACATCGGCCACATCAATCGGATAGGTTTCTACGGCCAGCACATCCATGCCGTATTCTTTTGCCCATTTCTCAGCTCCCGCGCCCACCGAGGTGGGAAATGCCGTATCTTCATATGCGATGACAACTGTTTTGGCACCTTGATCGGCCAATGCCTTGAGTGCAGATTCGGTATAGTTTCCGGCTGGCGTCAAGACAGCAAAGATATTTTGGAAGCCACGCGAGAAAATATCTTCCGACGCACCGTTGCCCTCAATCATGATGACGCCGTATTTCTCCGCGATGGCGCTGGTGGACATGGTCAGGCCGCTGGAGTAAGGGCCAAGCAGATAATCGACTTCGTCTTCGGTTATGAGACGCTCGACCAGGCTGGCAGCGGTGTCGGGATCGCCTTCGTCATCGTAGTAGACGATTTCGACTTTGTAGCAGTTGTCGCCGACTTTGATGCCACCATACTCGTTGTTCACCCAGTTGAGCCAGGTGTTGTACCCCTGACGGGTGTCTTTACCTTCGCGGGCGTATTTGCCCGTCTCGCTGACGGCGGCACCGAGGGTGATGACATCGGTACAGGCTTCTTCCATCATTGTGTCATCACTTTCTGCGGCAGGTGCATCAGCAACTTCGGCCGAACCTTCATCCGTCGTCGTTTCAGCGGCGGTATCCGTGTCGGTCGCTGTTTCTTCTGTATCACTACTGCCGCACCCTGCCAGGAACAAGGCTGCAACGACCAATAGTAAAAAGACTTTCCATAAACGCTGGTTTGACATTCTGCTTCTCCTTTGTCTGAAATAAGTTGGGATCATGAGATGGACAAACAGGGCCGATAGCGAGAATGTGCGCTGCAATGGCGACCCTGTGTCCACATTAACGCCATAGTAACAAAGGAGAGCCGTTGCGCGCATAAAAATGGCGCGGGGAAATATAAACAAAGTGTAAACGTCGCAAATTGTGCAGTTTGACGAGGATCAAGCGGCGTACGCTTATGCGACGGGGAGGAAAAACGAAAAGCGCGCGCCGTGTCCCAACTCACTGGCAACCGTGATGTCGCCGCCGTGGGCGATGATGACGCCGTGAACGATAGCCAGCCCCAGACCGGAACCGCCGTTACTGCGATTGCGGGCATGGTCAGAGCGCCAGAACCGGTCAAAGACATGTTGTTGTTGTTCGGCCGATAATCCCGGCCCATTATCACTGATTGCAACATGAACAGCATCATGTTGCTGCCACACATGTACGGCAACAGCAGGCATCTCGCTTGTACCTTGCGGCGCATGGCGCAGCCCGTTGGCGAGCAAATTGGCAAACACCTGCTGCATGCGCGCTGCATCGGCCGAAACCAAGCCGACCGGCTCCCGCTGCAACGTCAACACAATCCCGTCCGCTTCCGCCAGCGGCTGAAACGCTGCCACAGCCTGTTCCGCCGCCGCTCCCAGATCAAGCGGTTGCAAGTCAAGCGGCAGTTGGCCCGCTTCCGCCAGCGACAACGTGCGCACATCGTTGACGAGCCGACTGAGCAAGACCGTTTCTTCGTGAATCACGCCCAGATTCTCCGGCGTGGCCGGAAAAACGCCGTCGAGCATCGCTTCCAGATGGCTTTGAATGACGCTGATCGGTGTACGCAAATCATGAGCCGTGTCGGCGAGCAGTTGCCGGCGTTGTTTTTCGGCCGAATCCAACGCACGGGCCATCTGATTGAAATTGGCTGCCAGCTCACCCAGTTCATCGGCTGACCTGACCGGCACCTGCTGCGCCAGATCCCCTGCCGCAAGCTGCTGCGCGGCCTCGCTCAATTGGCGCAGCGGACGCGTCAAATAACGCGCCAACACAATCGCCAGCACCAACGCGACCGCAACAGCCAGGACACCCGCCCAGCGAATCGCCGCGTTGACCGTATCCAAAAACTGTTGTCCGGCCTGACTGCCCGGCCCGGCAAACGCCACTTCCAGCGTCCCCACCCGCCGGCCGGCCACCTCAAGGGGTATGATGATGTCCGGCTCCCATGCTGTTTGATGTTGTCCCTGACCAATCGTTGTGTATTGTGTGCTGCCTGCGGCATCAAACAAGGTCAAAAATCGGCCGCCGGCACCCTGTCCCTGTCCTTGCCCCTGTCCGCGACCCGGCGCAGCCGTGCCGAACACCGCCGCAACGCCGTCCCAACTGCCGCGACGGGCATAAAATTGCTCCAAGTCGGCACGCAGCGCCGTGTATTCGGCCTGTTGTTCGGCCGAAAGATAGCGCGCAAAGCCTTGCGCCGTCACCCGATTGGCCAGCACGGCGACCAGGGCCACGCTCACCAGCGCAACGGCGACAAAAGCGATAGCCAGTTTGGCGGCCAGTGAGAGCGATTTCATTTCAGGTCGGGATTAAAGCGGTAGCCGACGCTGTACACCGTCAAAATATACGTCGGGTGCGCGGCATCCGGTTCAATTTTCTTGCGCAGGTTTTTGATATGCACATCGACCGTGCGCTCGTAGCCGTCGTAGGCAAAGCCCTGGGCGCGTTCGAGCAGTTCGTAACGCGTAAAGGCGCGACCGGGATTGCTCATTAATGTGTCCAGCAGGCCAAATTCCATCGGGGTGAGTTCGATGCGCTCATTTCGGCCGATAATCTCGTGCGCATTCCGGTCCAGCACCAGATCGCCCAGGCGCAAAATGTCGGTTTCCACCGGCTGCGGCCCGGAACGCCGCAGCACCGCCCGCACCCGCGCCACCATTTCGCGCGGACTAAACGGCTTGGTCATGTAATCGTCGGCGCCCATTTCCAGGCCGACCACTTTGTCCATATCGTCGTCCAGAGCGGTCAAGACGATGATGGGCGCGGTGCCGAAGCGGCGATACTGGCGCATGAATTCATAGCCGTCCATCTCCGGCATCATCAGATCGAGGACGATCAAATCGGGCTGCTGTTCACGCGCCACCATCAGCGCCTCGCGTCCGGTTGCCGCCGTCGCCACGCGAAAACCGGCCTGCTCCAGATACCCCTGCACTACCGAGAGCAATTTGCGTTCATCGTCCGCTACGAGAATTAGTTGACTCATAAATCCCTTCTTTCCCGCTATTCCGTGTCAATCTGCAAGCTCAATGACCAAATAATACCACGCAGACGCGCAAAGGTGCTCGACCTTTCGGCCGAACACCTTTTTCTTCCAGCGGTGTGCGCGTCTCGATGGGCGGGCTGGTTTTACCGGCCATTGCCCATGCCGCTGTTCTGCTGGCTCTGGAAGCCGCGCCGACCTGCCCCTTGCCCCTGGTTTTGGCCGTTGCCGCCCGCACCCAGACCCAGACCCATGCCGGCATTGTCACACACGCCGTCGCCGTCGGCATCGACAAATTCGTCACAGGCTCCCATGCCCTGTCCGTTGCCGCGTCCGAAACCCTGCCCTGTGCCGTTCATGGCTCCCATGCCTGTCCCGGCATGGTCACAGACACCGTCACCATCTTCGTCGATAAAATTGTCGCACACACCATCCCCATCAAGGTCGCCGAATTGATAGCCGTAACCCAATCCGCTGGCGTATTGGTTTTGTCGCAGTTGCGCTCCCGGCACAAAGTCATCGGTCGTGCCGCTCTGGTAAGCGTTGCGCCGCATGAGTGCGTTGCGTCCGGCCTGAAGTGCCAGACCGCTGCCGTCGCATTCACCGGTGCCCTGCAAATCACAGACCCCGTCCTGATCGGCATCGACGAAACCGGTTCCGTTCTGGGCAAAGGCAAACCCGCTGACGGCAATGGTCAGCAGCACAAGTGAAGTGATAAGAAATAGTCGTTTTTTCATGTCAAACTCCTGTAAATTGGATTGTTAATTCTGATAGGCGAATAACCTATCCGCTCTACGCTATGGCGTCTCCTGTACGTCGGATTGTCAATCCGACAGGCGGATAACCTATCCGCCCTACGGTGTGGTGCCTTCTGTAGTCGGATTGTTAATCCGACAGGCGGATAACCTATCCGCCCTACGGTGTGGTGCCTCCTGTACGTCGGATTGTTAATCCGACAGGCGGATAACCTATCCGCCCTACGCTATGGCGTTTCCTGTACGTCGGATTGTTAATCCGACAGGCGGATAATCTATCCGCCCTACGCTATGGCGTTTCCTGTACGTCGGATTGTTAATCCGACAGGCGGATAACCTATCCGCCCTACGGTGTGGTGCCTTCTGTAAGTCGGATTGTTAATCCGACAGTCTGGTTACATTTCCTGTTAAAGATCATTGCGTGATCAATCGTTCAAGTTGTCTCCAGTTTAGGCCCCAATTGTGAAGGCTGTGTGAAGTCGACATAGAGATGTGATGAAAGCCGGATGCATCCGCCGCCAACTTTTGTTACGATAAACCGGTCAAGCGCAACACCATGGTTAAGCACACATTCGCAACAGAACCCTTTCGGCCGATGCGGGGCCTCAGCAACCCCCACGCACAGACCATCGCCGCCTACTATCTGCGCTCCGAAAAAGGCGTCGCCTTTCGGCGCGAGCGCATGGAAACGCCGGACGGCGATTTCGTCCTGCTCGACTATGCCGACGTGCCGGGTAAAACGTGGCGCGACCTGGGCACAGCCGCACCCATTGTGCTGTTGCTGCACGGGCTGGAAGGCCACGCCCGGCGCGGCTACATCTGCGAAACGGTCAAACACCTGGCACAGTATGGCATCCGCTCCGTCGGGCTGAATTTTCGTTCGTGCGGAGGCGAGATGAACCGGCTCGGCCGATCGTATCACATCGGGTTTACAGACGATGTGACGCTGGTGCTCGACCGGTTGCACGCGCGGTATCCGGCCGTCGCGTTCGGCGTCGTCGGCTTTTCGCTGGGCGGCAACGTACTGCTCAAATATCTGGGGGAACAGGGAGAACGGGCGAGCGGACGCATCGCCGCCGCCGTCGCCGTTTCCAATCCGTTTGACATCGCAGCTGGCATCGACGTCTTCAGCAACGGATCGGGACGCCGCTACGCGCAGCGCTTTCTCAAGGAACTGCGGGCGAAGGCGCTGGCCAAAGCCGACTTAATCGGCGCGGTGGTCGATTTGGAGCAAGTCGCAGCGGCGCAGACGGTGACGGCGTTTGACGATGCCTGCACGGCGCCTTTGTGGGGATTCGAGGATGCACGCGATTATTATGACCGGTCGTCCTGCATCCGCTATTTGCCCGCTATTCGCGTGCCGACGCTGCTGCTGCGGGCGTTGGACGACCCGTTGATGGCGCTCGATGTGCCGTTTCAACTGGTTCACGACCAGCCCTGGCTGGTGCCCGGCTTTACGACGCGGGGCGGGCACCTCGGCTTTGTTGCGGGGAGCGCGCCGTGGCGCGGCGTGTTTTGGGCGGAGCGGCAGGCGGCCCGTTTTTTGGCGACGCTTTTGGTGTGAGATTAAGCTATTGAGAAACCGGGTTTTTGAGAAACCGGGTTTTTCCAAAAAACCCGGTTTCTGGCGTTTTTTCAGCTTGACGCTTCGCGCAGCCGTTGCACGACCTGTTCCGATGATTCGTTTAATAGCGCCGCCAGGCGCTGCACGATACTATCGGCAGCCGGACTAGACTGCGCTTGCACCGCTTGCCACACGTTAGCCAGATTCTCCGTGCGTGTTTTGATGCGGTAATCATCATTAAATTCGACAGCAATGGCAATGGCTTGCAAATAGTAGTCGGCCGATTGTTCCCAATGTTCCTGTAATTCGTGAACCATACCGAGTTGGTTCAATGTGCTGCCCATGCTGTAGCGGTCGTTGAACTCGCGCTTAATCGTCAGCGCTTGTTGGTAATACGCTTCGGCCGAATCCCACTGCCGCTGCGCCTCGGCCACAATCCCCAACTGGTGCAAGGTCTGTGCCATACCGTGACGGTTGTTGAACTCGCGATCAATCGTCAGCGCTTGTTGGTAATACGCTTCGGCCGCATCCCACTGCCGCTGCTCCTGGGCCACGCTCCCCAACTGGTGGTACATAATTGCTTCCCAGTTAGCCTGAAGCTCTGGCTGCATCTGCTTAAATTGTTTTACCAACGCTAATGCTGCCTCGTACCCATTTTTAGAGTCATCATAGCGCTTTAGTTCCAGATAGGATCGCGACTGACGGGCAAGCACTAGATAGAAATCTTGACCGATTTCACCTTCAATCTGCTCATTTGAATAGTTACTCTGTGCTGACATCACCATTTCACATAAGTCTAGACGTGTTCGATCTTGATTAAGCAATAGATACTCGTACAATGCAGAAAAAGCTTGGTAGAATTCGCTTGATGATATCAAAGCAATGCGAACAGCCGTCAACAAATTCTCGTACTCCACATCGATTAGCGCCTGCCCTACTTGTCGCTCCTGCGCTTCCTTCGACTTGATCATCTGCGCCAGCGCACCACCAATGCCATCGTAGTGCGCCCGAAACGCCGCCTCAATTGCCACCTGCCTTCCGCCTTCATCCTTCCGCCCTCCGCCTTCGCCCCCCAACCGCGTTTTCAAGAAGTACGGAAACACCGGCTGCAAGCGCAAATAGCCACCGCCAATCTCGTGCGGCGTCATCAGCCCCCAATTGACCGCCTCCTGCAGCACCTCCTGCCACAAGCTGTGGTCGAGATGGGCCAGTTCCGGCTGTTGCTGCAACGCTGCGACGTAGCTGCCCAATAAACTCGTATTCACGACGCCCGTAAACGGCGCCAAACAGAGCAGTAATTCCTGCGCCGCCGGCGACAAATTGCTGTGCGAATACTCGATGCACTGCACAATACTCGTCGTCTTGTCACCCCCCTCCGCGTTGGGATCAATGGCGACGTCCGCTTTCTGCAAAGCCGCCAACACATCCGCCGGCGTCTGCCGCTGCAAATTGGCCAGCACCACCTCCAGCGCCAGCGGATAGCCGTCGAGCAGCTTCAGCAACTCGCGGAAGGCGTCGTCGCTGTGGTACGCCGTCTTGTCGTAGCGCTCCAAAATGCGCTCCGCCAGCGTCGACGCCGCCTCCGCATCCAGCCCCGGCAGCCTGTAGGTCAGGTTGTCAACCTGACTACCCAACAACCATGCCTCGCCACCACGCGACCCCAGCAGCACCAGCGTCCTGCCGCCGACCAGCGCCTGCACAAAGTCGCGCAGCCGCGCCTGCTCTTGCGCGTCCAGCGTATTGAGCACCGCCAGATTGGTCCCCGTAATCGACTCCAGATTGTCCAGCACCAGCAAATGGCGCTCGGCACGCAGCTTGTCGACCAGCTTCTGCTGCCGCGCGTCCGGCATTAACGGCTGCAGCTCGCGGTTGTAGTGCGCGTCGCCCAGCAGCACGCGCCCAATGCCGTCAATGATCTGCTCCGTCGTCCACGCCTTCTCATCATAGCCAAAATAGACGACGCGGGTGACAAAGCCGGTTGTCTGCCACCATTCCATCAGGTGGCGCAGCAGCGTCGTCTTGCCCACGCCGCCCATACCGCGCAGCAGCAGCAGATTGCTGCGTGCGTCGCGCAACAGCCGCCGTTCGATCTCCAGAATATCGACATCGCGCCCGACAAAACCGAACTCCGGTCGCGGTGCGCGGTATTGTGCCCTGCGGCCTAAATAAAACGCATTTTCCTCATCCAGCGAGCGGAAATCGCGCAATGTCAAAGAAACTGACTGATTCTGATATACGACCGGCAACATCCAATCTTCCAGCGGAATTTCCTCGTTGAAATACGCGCGGCGCTTTTTGCGCTTGTGTAACTCCCACCGCCCCTGCTGCAGCGCACGAGGCAATGGTTGCCCACCCAGCAACTGTTGATAAACGGTTGTCATCAAGCGCTCGGCGGCTGTCACCGTCACCGAGTAGCCCATCGCCACCACTTGCTGCACACCGGCTGCAACCAGCCGCGCCCCCAGACTCGTTTCGGCTGCGCCCACCTGCTTGCCCGATTGACACGCATTGAGCACCGCAATCGGTATCTGGTAGCGCTGCAACAACGCCGCAATCTCCGTGTCTATCACCAGATCGGACCAGCCTTCTTTGGCACCGACAAACGATAGAAAGCCACGCTGTCCCTCAAACGCCTCGACATCTGGCACAAACTCGCTGCGCTCTCCGTAGCGCATGGGACTGAGCATTTCGTCAAATGCGCCGCTGCCCGCCGCCGCTTTGCTCGCCTGATAGGCCACGTATTGCTCATGAGTCAACAATGAACCGTGCAAATCTAAATGCACGATCTGGTAGAAGCCATCGCCATGTTCTTGTCGTGTTGCTTCGAGATGGCGCGTCAATGCCTCGTATGTACCGGGCCGAACAATGTCAATCTGCGCTCTGATTTTCCCGTCCCGCAGCGCTTCCACCAAAGGTCGCGCGATCGTGCGGTAGCCGACATCGCGCCGTCCGCCCGGTCGTGCCACAACCATCAAGATGTTGAGCGTCACCTGCTCTTGCGGCTGAATCTCTTCGGTCGCCGGGTCGATCAATTTGCGCAATATGGTTGCATCGACGGCCAGCGGTGGTCTGTCAGGGTCTTGCAGCGCTTCCCAATGCAGCGCATGAAAGGCCGGCGTTCCCGCAATCTCTACCTCAAACTGGCTGACGCCTTTTGCTTTGGCGCGATCGTATTGTGCGTACACCTTTTTGTGGTCAAAAACCTGCTCGAACAATGCCGTCCCGTACGTGGTGATCGATTCGGCTGCTTTACGGGCGCGTACCGTATTGATAAACGGCAATTCCAGCCAGGTCTCAAAATACCATTCCAGTTCCGCTTCCTGTTCAGCATTGAACGGGTCAGTGATCGTGATCGGATGGCGCGTGCCGTGGTTAAAGCTGATTTCTGCCTGAAAAGGTGATGCGGTGGCTTCGTCTGTCTGGCGAATCAAGATGTGCATGGTGTGCTCCGGTGCTTGGCCGAGAAACTGCGCTGACCGAGAAACCGAGTTTTTTGAAAAAACTCGGTTTCTGCTGATCTGGCGACTAATCCTCTTTGGCGGTGACGACAAATGTCACGCTGCCGTCGGCTTGCGGAATCTGGTGGATGACCATGTCTTCCGGCGCGACGATATTGACATTGACCGCTGGCGGCTGCTCCGGCTGGCCAAACTTTTCTTTCAGGAAATCGTAGAGCGCCGCACTGAAAACGGTCGCGCCAATCGATGTCAGCACCGATGCGATCAGCATGGTGCTCGCGGGATCGAGGTATGTTTCGCGCTGTGTAGCGGCAATTTCGGCCGAACCAATCGACTCACTGTTGGACGATGCGTTCCAGGAAGCGATGAATTGCTCGGCAGTGATGCCGGTTTCCGGGGCAAAAGCGACTGTGATGGACATGATACCCTCCGCTGGTGCTGCGTCTCACACCATGTTTGTTATTGTAATCAGCAGACGGGACAAAGTCCAACGCATACCGGGCAAGGTGCGGTGTAATTCGAGGTTACGCCAGCGTTATCGCGCCTGGCTCCCTGACCAGAGGAACAATTTCTCGCGCGACCGTCTCCTCAATCTCATCGCGTGTCGTTTCCAGATCATACAATGCCTGCAAATTCATCCACAATTCAGCCGTTGTACCGAAATAGCGACTTAAACGCAGTGCGGTATCGGCCGTAACGGCCCGTTTACCGTGTACGATTTCGTTGATCTTGCGCGGATATACATTCATCTCTTTTGCAAGACGATACTGGCTGATGCCGAGTGGGTTCAAGAACTCTTCCAGCAACACTTCGCCGGGATGAACCGGAGGGATTTTATTATTGCTCATGTTGTTTATTCTCAATGATAGTCGACTATCTCGACATCATATGCGTCGCCGTCTTGCCAGACAAAGCAAATTCGCCATTGATCATTGATGCGAATGCTGTATTGACCCTGCCGGTCTCCGTGCAATTTCTCAAGGCGGTTGGCCGGCGGGATGAGCAAGTCTTTTAGCTCAGTTGCCGAATGCAGATACGCAAGGCGGCGATACGCAGTTTTCTGGATAGTATTTGGCAACTTTCGCGAAAAAGTGCGCCTGAATACCTTTTCAGTCTCATTGGACTTAAAGGATTTGATCATGTTCTCATGTTACCGTGACGCGGTATTATTGTCAAGCGGTATTAACCTGTTTGGGCTTTATGCTTTCGGCCGAACCACCATCGGCCCCAGCGGCCGCCCGCCAAGCAGATGCAGATGCAGATGATAGACTACCTGCCCCCCGTTCTTGTTGCAGTTGATGATCAGGCGAAAACCGTCTTCGGCGATTTCTTCCTGCTCGGCCAACAGCTTGGCCACCAACACCATGTGCCCGACCAACTGCTCATCGTCCGTTGTGAGATCGTTGACGGTCGGAATGACGCGATTGGGCACGATCAAAATGTGCGTCGGTGCCGCCGGGTTGATGTCGCGAAACGCCGTCACCTGCTCGTCCTGATAGACAGTGTCGGACGGAATTTCCCCGCGTACGATTTTGGCAAATAGAGTTGTCATCTGTTTCTCCTTGTATGTCGCAGAAACCGGGTTTTTGACAAAAACCCGGTTTCTTAGATTTTAGCGCAAAACCTGTTGTCCCCACGCCCGTGTCTCAATCGGCCGAATCCATTGTCCCAGATAGTGATCGCCCGACCACAATTCGAAATGCAGGTGCGCGTCTTCCGTTTCGCTGTTGCGGCTGGCCGGTGAACCGGAATTGCCGACGCGGGCGATGATTTGCCCCTGCGTGACGCGTTCGCCTTCGTAGACAAACGGATCGATGCTGCTCAGATGGACGTAGCGGCCAATGGTGCCGTCGTCGTGCTGCACCCATACCTGCCGACCGCGATAAAAATCTTCCGCTTCGGCCGATGTGTAACCGAGGTCAAACGACTGCCCGCGCCACGCATCAAACGCCGTTGGATCGGGTGCCACATAATCGTGATCGGCGCGAATCACGACGCCGTCGGCCGCCGCCTGAATCTGGGTTCCGGCAGCAAAGTAGAGGTCAAACCCGGCGTGAATGCCGAGGCGATAATGGCGCGGCGCACCCGGCATCTGGAAATCGCGCTCCGCCAGATTGATACCCAGCGGCAGAATTTTCGGCTGCCGGTCGAGCCAGGTCGCCAAATCGTGCGGCTGCGGCCCGATCAACACATCCCCACCGGAAATCTCGGCAGCGCGCTGCGGTTCATCGACAAAGTAGAGCATGTCGCGTCCCGCCAGAATCAGGCGCGTGCCGTCGGTCCAGAACGCAGAAATCGGCGTGCGGTCAGCAAACTGGATGCGCTGTTTGAGTCGGCCGGTTGTGGCGTCGTATTGCAGCAAGCGTCTCCCCGCTTGGTCGAGCACGGTCACTGAGTTGCCTGCCGCGACGAGTTGGCGCGGATTGACCGGCGCGAAATTGGGGTTGAATTGTGTGACCGTGGCCGTATCGCGGTATTTGCGCAAATCGCCAACCGGCGTGTCCATGGCTGCGAGCAAGGCATACGTCGCGCCTTGATCGGCCGCAATATCGATCTCGCGCCCGTCCGGCAGCGACCACAACCGTTCTTCTGCGCCGCCGTAGTTGAGTGCGAATTTGTAGCTGGTTTCAGCCAATGTGCGTCCGTCGTCTCCGGCATCGAGGGCGACGTAGTAATGGGCGGAAATGTCGCGCACATCCCGGTCGAAGCGGTCGAGTGTCCACGTTTCGGCCGAAAAATCATACCGATACACATCACCGGCGCGATCCAATGCGTAGAGCGCCGTTTCATCCGCTGCCAGATCGATCAACTCCTGCACCTGCCAACCGTCTATCGCCGCGCCCGTTTCGATCAAAACAGTCGGCGCCGCAGGCGCAAGCAGATCGATTTGCAGGATGCGCCCGGCGTCGAGCAAATATGCCGTATCGCCGACGACTTGCAGCGCCAGCGGATGGATGAAATTGCCGTCTGCAAAGCGCCAATTGCCCGTGTTGCCGTCGTTCAGCCAGGTTGTCGCAGCACCGAGCTGCAGCGTGTCGGCCGCTACAATCTCGTCCGCAGCCGCCATCACCTGTTCGGCCAGCGCCGGCAGCGAGGCAGCGTCCACACCGCCCTCAATCGCAATTGCCGCAACACCTTCGCTGCTGAGATAGTCGACAAAGTGGCCGGGCGTGTTGCGCAGCGGCTGCAACGGACGATTGAGTATACCGCTCGCCAGCGTGCCCAGTTGCTGCGCCGGCGCTGATTGGCGGCATGTGTCGAGCAGGATGCGGTTGTTTTCGGCCGAATCCAGCAGGATGACCGCACTCGCCGACTGCGTCACGTCGCGCAGCGCGCGCGCTTCCACCGTATTGAATGGGAAGCGTTCGCCGCCGCTGTTGTCAAAGCAGCCGTCGAAATTACTGTCGGCATTGGTGAACACGCCTCCAATGCCGTTGGGATCGCTGTTATGCACAATCCAGAGTGTAACGTTTTCCGGCACAGCGCCGGGCATCGTGCGAAAGTGGTCGAGGAGTGCCTGAACGGGAGGTTGATCAGTCGCGGCAATGACGACGCGAAACGATCCGTGCCCAATCCGCTCGGCCTCAATCGGTGCGCCGCCTATGGTTCGGCCGATTTCCACCGTCTCAAACAGGCTCGGTGTCGGCGTCGGTGTCGGTAGCGCAGGCGTGTTTGTGGGTAAGACAATGACTGGGGTTGCTGTGGCCGGTGCCGGCTCGGTGACGATAATGGGCGCGGCCAGTGGTTCTGTTGGTATGGATGTAGGTGTGGGTGTGGATTCGGCCGAATCCAACCCACTTTCCTGCGCACACGCCACCAGCAGCCACAGCGCGACTACAATCAATCCAATTTTGGCTCGTCCCATAGCTTCATACTGGTGTAGGGGCGACCCATGGGTCGCCCCTACGATTGATCATTCCTGTGATCGCCACGCACGGTTGAACTGATTGAGAGTGGCATCCGGATGCATTTTATCCTCTGCCCATTTCAATGGATTATTGTCTATATATTCGCGCACGGCATTGAGATGACGTTCGTTGCGGATAATTTGATCGTAGAAATCGCGTTGCCAAATCGGGTGCCCCGGCATTTCGAACGGTGGCGGCAGTTTCTTGAGGCGTCGCGTCACCGATGATTTGAAATGCCCGATTATTGAACCCAAAGATCCCCGTTGAGGGCCGGTTGGTAGTTGTTCATCCGGCAGGGGCGACCCATGGGTCGCCCCTACGTCGGGTTCTTGCATAGCAGCAAAACGGTCATCCACAATCCACAAAATGCCGTGGAAGTGATTGGGCATCACGATGAACATATCCAATTGTACATGTGGAAAATGGCTTGGAATCGTCTGCCAACACAAATCGACAAAATGTCCGATTAGCGAAAGCGATAACTTATCATCATTAATCATTCCAAAGACGGATTGTCCACGATAAGCACAAACGGTCACGAAATACGCGCCTTCTGACGCATAGTTCCACCCTTTCAATCGGATCGACCGGCGGTGATGCGTGCGTGCATCGTATTTTGTCGTCATTATTGGTTGGCGGCTCCTGAGTCGCTCCTGCACAGCGTTATTTCACCGTAAAGATCGCGATCAACGGATCGTGATCTGACGAGCGGCGCGGTGTCGCATCATCCGGCAGCGGCAGCGGATAATCGGCATTGATCGGCAACGTTTCAACCGCTGTCAACTGCGCAAACATCCCAGGCGACACCAGAATGTGATCCAATGTCTGCGTCATACCCTCGAAAATGTACGTGTAAGGAATATCGTCCGGGTCGGCAAAGAAATCGTAAACATGCACCAATCCGGCGTCGGTCAGCGTTTGCAACGGCAGTGTGTCCACAAATGAATTCAGGTCGCCCAGCACGACGAAGTTGGCGTCGGGATCGCGTTCAAGCACGCGGTTCATGATCGCAACATTCCAGGCTGCCTGCGCGGCACGCCGTGGCTCCGTCGCTTCTTCACCGGCGGACAAAGAGAGAAAATGATTGTTTATAATGTATACGGTTTGAGCTGTATCATCAACGGTGAGACGCACTTGCAACAACAACGGATGACGTGTCGTCAGCCCTTCAGTTGCGGGAAACGATTCGACGCTTTCGATTGTCGCCTGATCGCCGCGCACCAGATAGCCGACATCAATGCCACGCGAGTCATCACCTTCAATCAACACGGCTTCATAGCCAAACTCGGCCAACTGCGGCTGGGCGGCGATGGCTTCGAGAACGCCGATATTCTCGACTTCCTGCAACCCGATGACGGTCGGCGCGGCAAGCGCGACCAGTGTATCGGCGACTTTGCGCAGACGGGCTTCGTATTCGGCCGATGTCGGTTGCGGCGGATCGTCAGGATGGGGATCGACTGTATCGAACAAATTCTCCACGTTAAACGTCGCAATACTGAACTGATCGACGCCTAAAGGGGCAATGGCCGGCAGCGCCGACTGCGTCGTGTAGGATTCGATAATCGAGGGCAGTTTGATCGGTTCAATTTTGTAATTGTCAAAAGTGTAGGCCAGCGGCCCGACAAAATCCGCAGCGACATCCCCTTTTGCCAGTACAAACGGCTGCGAAGCCTGGTCGGCATGTTCGGCCGAACTGCCGTCATCGACAAAGATCAGCAAGCCGCTTTCCGCACCGCGCCGCACCGAATCAACGCCCCAACGGCTGGCGACGAGCGCCGTTTCGCCGTATTGGGTCGTCGGCGCGACGGTAACGAGCGGCCCTTCAGCAACGACCAGCATCCCTTCCAACGCCTCTTTGTACGCGTTGGCGGCGTCGGTCTCCAACGGCGGATCATAGGGAACAGGATCGGGTAGCGGGTTGTCACTGCTGAGAACGGCGATGTTTTCGGCCGAATCAACCGGCGCAGCGATAGCCAACGTCGTTTGCCCCGATATTTCGCGCACCAGACCATTCAACCGCACGAGATCACCCGGCTTGACCGGTGCTTCCTCATCCTCCGTCAGCACGTACATGCCTGACGACGTGGCCGGATCGTCGTCCGATGCCACTTCCTGAATCCAGAATCCGCCCAACTCCGGGAAAACGCCGGTCACAACACCTTCTGTTGTCACTGAGCGTGCCACATAAGGCGACCGGTCGCCCGCGCCCTGCAGCGCCCACACCGGTACGCCATCACCGATGAAGGTCACCACCCGATCGGACAGCGCCGGATCTGGCCATTGATCAGCCGTCGCCGCAATCGCCGAAACAGAAACTGTCTCGCTGGTCGGGATAGGCGACACGGTGAACGCGACGGTAGCACTGCCGTCGTTGCCGGGAAGTTGCTCGATGGCCCAGACGATGGCACTATTATCGGCCGAAAGCGTACCCCCATCGCCAATACGGGTCACGAGACCACCTTGCGGCAATGCCGCCGTCACAATCATATTGGTCATCGGGTCTCTGGTGTGATTGTGCGCCGTCACCGTCACAGTGAATGGCTCGCCGGGAATGCTGGACGGGGCATCAGGAGTTACGCGCAACATAGGCGGGAACACCTGACGCAAGTCGCTTTGAATACGCGGCTTGAGTTGGTGCGCGCCATCGTACAGTTCGCTGATACCGATAACGCGATACCGCTCGCCCAGTTCCAGCGTTTCGGCCGTGACGCCCGTATCCTTTTCAATGTAAACCAATGTTGTATGCCCTTCGTCGTCGGTCAAATCGATCTCATACGAAAAAGTAAACTCCTCAATACGCGTGGCGACGCCTTCAACCTGCGCCAAACGGCCTACTAGCGCATCATCGGCGGCGGCGGCAGAAATAATGACTGGCACGATTTCGCCGGCGCTTTCAAGGATTTCGATGTCGGTGCTGAAATCAGCCGGGACAACTTCGAGCGAATCGCGATAGATTTCGGTTGCGCCGGTGACACGCACCCGGTCGCCGATTGCAACGTTGACGCCGCCTTTACCGCCGGGCACATACACCTGCACGCCGCCGGTTTCGTCCTCAATGTAGAATTTGGTGCCCGTTGTGCCAGCAAAAAAGCCATCCGTGTACATCGTGGCGACGCCTTCGATAGTGACCACATTGGGCACAGGCAGGGTGCGCACGACGCCGATGGGCAAGGCACCACCGCTGACGCTGATGGGCTGCACGACACCGTAGGTGCGTCCCGTTTCGGCCGATTCCGCATAATGACCACGTACAAGCACATCGACATAATCATACGGTGCTTGCAGCTCGACGATGCCGTCAATATTGACTGCGGCAGCCAAATCGCCAATGGGCCATGTCAGCACGCCATCGACAACTGCAGCGCCATCCGGCACAGAAACGACGGCAAAACGCTCATCAACCGGCGCAACCACCGTCACGCCGGTCACGTCTGCTCCGCTGTCGTTGGCAATCGTCAATTGGTACGTGAATGTGTCGCCCGGTTCGACCGTTTCCGCTGCAGCAAAGGTGAAGATCAGGCCATTGGCAATGGCCGGTGTCGGTGCACTGCCGCTGTTTTGCGGATTGGGCGGATTGATGGCGACGAAATCGGCGCTGTTGTCACCGGTCGTCGTGTGGCCGTCTGCGCCGCCGGGCAGCCGCTCCAGACTGTCGCCTTGTGCCGGTTTGGCTGCCGGTGCTCCCTGCACAAAACCGGATGGCGCATCGCCCCAACCCACGGTGTCGATGACTTTGCCGTCAGCATCGTAGAGAATCAGGCCACCTTTGTCGAACAAGGGCGTGTTAAATGTGCCATCACCGGGCAGACCCAAGTCGGCACCGCTGCGCACGAGCAGCAAGTGGCCTTGTGCAGGAATATCGGCCGAATCCCACCAGAAGTAAACGATTTCTTCGTCGCCGTCTTCCTTTAGTTTGTATACTAATTCGTAATCCTGCAATGTAACCGGCTGTTCGCCGGGGTTGTACAGTTCGATAAACTCGGCGTTGTTGTCGCGGGGCATACCGACGAGGAGTTCGCTGATGAGAATGGAATCGGCCGAAACGTTGCCGCCGGATGCGAGCGTTGCAGTCGCTTCTGCCGTCGGCTGCGTCACCGCTGCGGTCGCTGCTGAGGATGTTGCTATTGCATCGGGCGCAACACTCCCATCGTCACACGCGGCGAGAACTAGAACGATGAATGTGAGCATCAAAATGAAATGCTTACAGGTACGCATTGATTATCCCCCAACGAATTTGGTCTTCATACCCATCTTCTGTAATTCGGCAGCAATTTTTTCGCGATGATCACCCTGAATCTCAATGTTGCCCTCTTTGACCGCGCCACCGGAGCCACATTGTTGTTTGAGTTGTTTCGCCAGTGCTTTCAAATCATCATCACTCAACTGTAAGCCGGCAATTACGGTCACCGTTTTGCCGCCACGCCCTTTGCGCTCACGCATCAGTTCCGCCATCTGCTTTTCCGACGGCAAGCTTTTCTTGCGCGGCGGTGGCTGCTGCTTGATGCGACCAGACTCTGTTGAATAGACGATTTTGTTGTTGCGGCGACGCATTGTGACCTCACTGAGCTTGAGAAGCCAGGTCTCTCCGAGAAACCCGCCTTCTGGAGTTTCATAGTATGCGATTACCGTCACTGTCAAACCCGTCACCCCACGCCAGAATCTTGTGCGGCGTAATTTCGATCAGGCGGTAATCGTCATCCGTGTCATAACGAAAATCCCATTCGTATTTGTGATAAAAATAGTCGCCCAATATGTCTTGTGTGGCGCGATTGGAGACGTGTCCTTCACCCTCGATGATGAGCACATTGGTCGGATCCGGCAGCGCAGCGACGACATTTTGATTGCCAATCAAATTGACCCACTTGACAGAAAACGAGCTGATGGCGATGAACAGGCGCATTTCTTCGTCCAGCCAGATAAACCACACCGGCGTCATGTGCGGACGACCGTCGGCACGGACCGTTCCGATCCAGATTTCCATGGCACGCCCCAGACGGGCGTTCATGGCGCGAATGCGGGCTGGGTTTCGTCGCATTGAACTTCACTATACGGCTAATCAGTACACTGTAACGGAAGGTTTCAGAAGCCTAGCGTTTGCACCAGACGAAAAAGCTAGGCTTCTTTTGTTACAGAGCAATCCTTACGAGCCAAAAATATTACGAAAGACATATCCCTGTGCACTTAATTGCGGTAACACCGTCTCCAAAGCTGCTACTGATTGGCTGCGATCACCTCCGCCGTCGTGCATCAGAATGATCGCGCCGGGATAAACGCTATTGAGAATGTGCTGGGCAATGATATCCGTGCCGGGCAAGCGCCAATCCTGCGTATCAATTGTCCAGAGGACAACCGCATAGCCCAGAGAAGCGGCGTAGTTACGCGTATTCGCATCAGTCGCGCCGTAAGGTGGGCGCAAATAGCGGACGTCTTTATCCAGCGCGAACAAATCACCTGCTGCATTGATAATGGCATCTTCCGTGCGCTGCACTTCATCCATAAACTGTTCCGGCGTCATCTCTTCCAGTGAGGCGTGATCCCATGTGTGGTTGGCAATGTAATGACCGCTTTGCGTCGCGGTACGCACCGAGTCCGGCAGCGCCGACACGTTTTGACCGAGTGCAAAAAAGGTTGCGTTGCCGTTGTAGCGATCCATCAACTCGACGACCTGGCCGGTATACGGCAAAGACGGCCCATCATCAAACGTAAAGTACAGAATGGGATTGCCGTCTGCTGTATGTGTCGGCAAGGCACTCAAATCGGGAATGCCGCCAGCAGTTTCGGGCGGTGCGACGACAACGGGTGGTTCGGGGGTTGGCAACGGTTCCGGCGGATTGCCGAGCAACACCCATGTGGTGGCATCGACTACGCCGTCCGGTTCAATTCCCATAGAGCGCTGGAATTCAACAACAGCCTGGCGCGTCGCTTCAGTGTACAGGTCGTCGCCGGGATCGGTGAAATTGAGATAGTCAATGGCTGCAAGTCGTGCGTGCAGTTCGTTGACAAGCGGATGGCGTTGACCGGCGCCGATACTGACCTGTGCCATTTCGACATTGTATAGCGAGCCTTCGGCCGCGTATTCGGTCACGCGCACTTCGCCTTCGACTAGTTCAAATTTGATGGTGTCAGGTGTTGCCGGTTGGCCAAGCAGTTCGGTGATGGTGAACGCAACGCCATCCCCCTCGGGAATCCACGTGCCTTGCGCCGCAACGGCAGTTTGGTCGATGTCGAAGGATTCGTCTTCAATGCGCCCGGTGCCGTCCGGTTCGAGGACGAGATAGGTCTGTTCGTCAGCGTATTCGACTTTGAGCGGCAATGGATAGCGACCGGCGAGTGTGTTGTAGTCAATTGTCGGCGTCGCTACGGGGGCTGTTTCCGGTGTCGGGGGCGGGGCAAGGGCCGCTTCGCCTGCGACGACGATGGTCGGCGGTGGCGGCAGGGTCGGGGTTGACGCAGCCTCAGGTGAAGCACATGCCGCAAGCATGATGATTGAGATAAACAAGAGGATGTAGGTAAGCGTGCGTTTGCACATAAGCATTCTTTTGCAATTGGTTGAGTTTGTTTTATTGATAGTGTCGTCATATGTCTGAACTTGATGTCTAGCTTAACCCGGTCAGACATTTCGGCCGAATTTGACCGCTAGTATAGCATTGACGTGACGGGGAGGCAGTTGGAACTGTGAAACTACCAATCAGAGTCTAAAATGTTACCGCTTATCTGTTTTCGCAGACAGGGCATTGGCATAGCGCATGCCGACGATCAGAATGAGCAACATGCCGCCAATCCAGATGACCGTTACGGCAACGGCGTAGGCATCGAGCGTGATCGACGGCCAGATAAGGGGAATCAGTACGGAGAAGACGATACTCACAACGCCCAGCGCCAACAATCGTTTACCGGCATAGGCGTTGACCGGATACCATACATCCGGGTTATCGAGTGTGGCGCGGACGCGGAAACCGTACCAACTGTTGGGCTTGATCTTGCCGCGTATCAGGGGAATGGCAACCGCTACCAGTAGCAAGCCAATGAGGACGAAGAAGATGATGAATCCGGTCATGCGTCTTTGCTTTCAATTCGGCCGAAAAGCAACAACTTTAACGACACAGCCGCCGCGAAGGAGCTTCGGTAGACTCAACCTCCGGCGCGTGAGTGGTGCCACTGTTCCTCGATCGCAAACGCCAGCCGGTTTGCATCCTGCGATCCCAACATGACCGATCGGTCATCGGTCAGCATCAGCTCGACGCCGCTCTTGCCTTTCACATTGTAGGCAATGCGCTTGCCCGACCAGCCTTTTATGCCCCAGCCGCCATAATCGCGTACCGGTTTATAATTGTGGGCGGTGATCGATTCAATTTCGGTATAGGGAATGACGCGTGTATGTATCGGCCGATATTGTGCTACGACTCTATCCGGCCACACAGCAACCGTTAAGCGAATCAGGTTGAAGATCACCGGAAAACCAATGCCGATAAAAATCCAGAACAACCATATCATCCAGTCCGGACCGGGATTACTACCCCACGGCTGGCCGAGAATGATTTGTTCGATAAACCCCCACCACATCAACGCAGCAATGGCATAGACGAGCAACATAATCCACCAGACGCTGCGGATATACTGTACTTCGCGAAAAATCGGCCGATCTGAATCACTCATAGTTTGGTAGCGCAGACAGCTTGTCTGCAGAACGGGTTAACGCAACCCGTTTTACGGTTGCGCCGCCTGAATTTGGTAGAGTATACCGTCGCCATAGTCGAGAACAAACAGTTCACCGTCGGCGCTCTCGACGAAATTCGACAACGGCGACGTCAGTTCGTAGACCAGTGTACGCTGCCACTTCATCGTAACAGGATCGGTGCGCAGTGTCCAGATTCTTCCCAGGCAGTAGTCGGCAAAGAAATAGTTGCCGGTCAGCGCGGGGAATTGTGTGCCGCGATAGACGCGCCCACCGACAACGGCGCACCCGTCGCTGTGCGGGTATTCGAAAATGGGCGGCTGCAGACCGCGTGAACGACACCGCTCAGCCTCGTAGCAACGCGACCCTTCCAGAATCGGCCAGCCGTAGTTGACACCGCTCTGTTCGGCCGATTGCGCGTTGATCTCTTCCGGCCCTTCCTGACCGACATCGCCGATGTACAAGTCACCGGTCACCCGGTCAAAACCAAACGACCACGGATTGCGCAATCCAATGGCCCACACTTCCCCACGCGCACGGCGCTCAGCGACAAAAGGATTGTCCGGCGGAATGGTGTAAGGTTCCTGTTCGTCTACATCGAGGCGCAGAATCGCGCCGAGCAGCGTGCCTGGGTCTTGCGCATTGTGGAACGGGTCGCCTACTGCGCCACCGTCACCGAGGCCGATGTAGAGATAGCCGTCCGGACCAAACAGCAGTTGGCCGCCGTTGTGATTGCCAAACGGCTGCTCGACAAAGAGAATCAGTCGGGCGCTGTCCGGATCGGCGTAGTCAGGATTTTCGGCCGAAACCACAAATCTCACAATCTCCGTATCGCCGTCCAGATTGGTAAAAACGACATAGAGCCGACCATTGGACGCAAAATCGGGGTGTGCCGCCAAACCGAGCAAGCCACGCTCACTACCGTCGGTAGCGATGCGGTCACGCAAATCGAGCAGCGGTTCCGGTAAAACCACGCCGCCGGCGACAATGCGCACGAGACCGTCTTTCTCGGCAACAAAAAACCGGTCACCGCCCACATGTGCGGCGGCAACCGGTCGTTTTAATCCGGTAGCGATGGGTTCAAGCGCAATCGCTGTCACGGGTTCGGCCGAAGGGCCTTGCAGCAACTCCTGCTCCGACTGACATGCTGCCGTAACGAGCAGCAGCATCACAAGCAGTCCAAGGCAGTGCAAACGCAGCGAACCCAACACCGTTTGACCGTCGTCTCAGGGGCGACCAGATGGCCACCCCTTTTACGCTAAACGTTACAGTCACCCGACTTGGCTACATCGCTGTCCTTGACCCAGACCGGCGCATTGCCCGATCCCGGATCAGTTTCGATCATGTACCAAGATTGCCCACTGTTCAGGCGCACGCCCTGGATGGCGTAATAACTGCCGCCGGAACCAAATGTGGTCGTTTGCACGCCGTTGGGATAGTTGTAACCGGGTGCACCGCTCTTCGGAATGAGCAGACATTGGCCCGGTGCAAACGAACGCGTTGCCGCCACATCGCTCGTCGGCGGCGTGGTCGGCGGTGTCGTGTTGCACATGCTGGGGATGATCAACTTCTGACCAACAGTGAGTTTTGTCGGGTCGGTAATGCCATTAGCTGCCGACAACGTCTCAACACTCATACCAAAGCGCGTTGCAATTGAATAGAGTGTGTCACCCTGAACAACGGTGTAGACATTGCCGCTGACAGGGCCATTGGCACCCATGGTTGCGCCCTGATCGTAGTAACAACTGGCGCAGCGATTGGGTACGAGCAAGACGGTTCCCGGTTCGAGGACATTGGGATCGCTGCCGATCACGTTGCTGTTGAGATAGTAGATTTCCTGCCAAGTTGTGCAGAAATCGCGTGCAATTTTGGCCAGTGAATCACCTGACTGCACGACATAATTCTGGTAAACGACATTGCTGCCACCTGTGGTGGTGGCGGTTTGCGCTTCGGCCGAATTGGGTGTGCTGCCCACAAGCAGCATCATGGCGACGAACAGCGCTGCGAATACAATCAATGCTTTTTTCATGATTAACGTCCTCCTGTGTTAGTCGGAATCCGAGGCCGGTGCGGATGGCGCGGCGTTCGGTTCAGCGGTAATGGTCAGCACGCCGGGAATGACGTCGTTGAACGTCGGCGCAGCAATGTAGATGTCGTATTCACCTTCTGCCGGATTGGGAATATCGACTGACGGATTGAAATTATCGGCCGAAACATTGTCACTGCACACGATTTCACCATTCGGTGTGCGGATGACCAGGGCTGCATCGGCTTGCGCTTCAAGGAAAACGGTCAAACCGCTGCCGTTACCCGACCAGGTGAAGGCGTAGGACGGCACGATGCTGGCAAAACCGGCGCACGTTTCGTCGACAAACGACAAATTGTGGATTGGAATCGCGCCACCACCCGCGACAATCGCTTCGACGGGGTCAAAACCGGGGCTAATTGCAACAGTGCCGAAGATCGGCTCAATATCGAATTGCAATGCAGCGGCAACGGCTTCGGTGTCGATGATGGGCGCATCGCGTCGGTCGAGCAAAGGCATCAAATCGAGTGAGCCAAGATCGGCAGTCAATTCTGTCATCACGAGAAAACCGGCGTAAAAGTCGCCCAAATCGGCCGAACCGACATAAATGTTGTAAGTACCTTCTGTCGGCGCTTCTATCGTGACCAATGGATCGAGCACCAGCGCTCCGGCGTCATCATTGCACAGGAATTCGCCGTCGGGAGTCTCAATCACCAGTACAGGGTCTGCATCGCTGTAGATATAGACACTCAACGCTTCGGATGTGCCTGTCCAGTTGAGCGTCGCATTGGGCGATGCCGGCACGTAGCCAGAACATGCCGCGTCGAGATCAGCTGCGGATTGCAAGCCGCCGCCCAGCACGCGCAGCAAATAAGGGTCTAGCAGAAAACCGGCGTTTAGATCGACGTTGGCAAATGCCTTCACCGGCGGCGTGAACGTGGCGTCTGCATCGCCATCTGCGCCGGTAGTAGCAGCATCAGCGTCGGCACTGTCGTCAGTGGCTGCGTCTGCCTCAGTACCGTCATCTGTGGTTGCGTCTTCGTCTTCGGCCGAATCGTCATCCTGAGCCAGAACGACGGCGGCACTGCCGCCCGGAAAGGCTGTAGACGCACCGGCTGACCGGCTCTGCGCGAACGCGATGGCCGCCACAGCGAGGGCCAGCAAACCAATTGAAATCATTAACATGCGTTTGTTCATAACACGATCTCCTGGTTAAGTGGTTATTGAATCAACAAAAGCCATTGGTTGATTTTGTAGACAGGGTTAGGTCAGTCATCAAACTGATTCCAAGCTCGATACTGTAATGGGTATTCAGCCTCTGTGCAATCATTTTGCCTTAACTTTCATTCAACTTCCGGATTTTGCCATTTGTCTAGGGTGAGCAATTCGGCCGAATCTCCATGAATATACAACGCATTATTGCGCTGCAGATACGCCAATTCCACTGGATTCGGGTAATAATGCGCGGCAAATTCGGGTGAGAGTATCAGCGAAAACGAGTAGGAATTGCGCCATTGATCGAGCAAAACACTCTGCGGCTGTGCAACAACCTCATCGACATAGGCTGACGGGAAAAATGTAAACACGAAGTCCGGCTGCAAACTGAGACTGTAATCCATGTCAAATTTGTTATGCGCTACCGAAACGCCTGGTCGCGGCGGCAGTTGCGCGATGACGGCATCTGATTTGCCCAACAAATCGAATGTGTACCGTTCACTGAAATAGGGTGCAGTTCCCGCTGCCCAGACGGCAATCGAACTGTCTGGGGCGCTGAAGTCGCGCACGAGCAGCGCCGGAGCAATGGCGCGTTCCGGCCCACCGTTAACCGACACGAGTTCACGCGGGTGGGGCAACCCACCGGCAAAGATGACAGCAACAGCCAGCACTACGTACAACAGGTAACGTGCTCGTGTGTGGTTTCGGCCGAATTGATACGCCGTCATCAAAGCAGCGACAAAAAGCGCCGGGACGATAAACGCCATAAAGCGATTGAACTTGAAAATATCGTCGCCAACCATGAAGATATACAGCGAACCGATGACAAACCCAGCGTAAAGACCAACGATGCGACGGTCACGCAGCATGACAACGCCAATTGTCGCTACCGCCAGCATCACAGCATAAGCGCGGACAAATATCAGCCATTGTGAAAAACCACGCCGCAATGTTCCGTCGAGGCCGCTCACCTTGAGCAAATAGGTATTGGGCAGCCACGCGCCATAGTAGACTCGTCGCCACAGCACATGGGTCAGCGGCAGCAGCAGCGACAGCGCCAGATAGCTCACGGTGCGGCGCCGGTTGGGTGTGATGAGCAAGGCCAGTATAGCGGCTGATGCCCAGACGTAATATGCGTCGGAGCGGACGAGCGGGATCAGGCCGAGCAGGAGGTAGGTGGTGACTTTGGGAGTGGATTCGGCCGATTCGCGCACCATCCGCACCACGACCCACAAAAACAACGCCGTCAGCAATGTCGTCTCAAAACCGTTCGTCGACCAGTAAAACACATCCACACACAGCGCCAAACCGATCAGCAAAAACGGAACAGCCAAGCGTGCTTGCGGAGCCAACGTTCGCAGTAGGCGTTCACTGAGCAACAGCACGGTAACTGCCAATGCCAGTGCGATCAATTTGATGACCAAAGACGTGATCGCTGTGCTGATCGGCAGCAAGTGAACGCCGGCCATGACGACAACCCATAACGGATTGGTATACCCTTCAACACGTTCGCCGGGGTTCCAGACCGGCCCGGAACCTTCCGCCAGGTGCCGCGCATAGCGCATGGCGATCATCTGGTCGTCATCGAGCCAGAAGTAGCGTTCGCCGTTGACGAGCTGCGTCGTCTGCGAAATGTTGAACGCGGTAATGAGGATGAGGACGGCGACCGCCAGGCCACGCCACAGCCACGGCGAACGACGCTCGCTCCAGCCGACGAAGCGGCGCAACGTATTGTTGGTCACAGCAAAGAAGGTATCCATAAGCGTGTGGCAATTATACCCACTGTTGCCGCACCTTTCCTTTCCGTCTATCATTCACACAAATGATCAGGAGCAGATTCAATTCAATGACATTCCCACTTAACGAACGCGTCGCTATCGTCACCGGAGCCGGACAGGGTATCGGTGCGGCGATTGCACATACGCTGTCTGCCGCCGGGGCGCGGGTAGCGGTCAATGACATCAATCCGGATAAGGCAGAACGGGTCGCGCAGGCGATTCGGGATGACGGTGGGAACGCGGTGAGTATTTCGGCCGATATTGCTAACAAGTTCCAATGTGTCCATCTCATCGAAACGACCCGTGCTGAATGGGATCGGCTCGACATACTCGTCAACAACGCTGCCGTCGAGCCGGCCGGGTCGATTCTCACGTTTGACGAATGGGATTGGCAGCGCTGCATCGATGTCAATTTGAAAGGCGTCTTTTTCATGAGTCAACTGTGCGGGCGGGTGATGAAGGATGCAGGCGGAGGCGTCATCGTCAACATCGCCTCGACGGCAGGCGTGGAAAAACCGCTGGCGAACCGCGCCGCGTATTGCGCTTCCAAAGCGGGCGTGGTCGGTTTTGCGCGGGAATGTGCGCGGGAGTTTGCCGCATACGGCATTCGTGTTAACACAGTGCTGCCGGGTATTGTAGACACACCGATGACACAGCGGATGGGCGCGGATGATCCCGAGAAACGGGCGGAATGGGAAAAACTGGTGCCGCTGGGGCGCCTCGGTTCGGCCGAAGAAATTGCTCAAACAGTCCTTTTCCTGGCCAGTGATGCCAGTAGCTATCTCACCGGCAGTACGATTACGGTAGATGGCGGGATGGTGATGCGCTAATGAAGCGATTGATTTTGTTAAGTGCGATTTTGTTGCTGTTGGCTGCCTGCCGTCAGTTTTCGGCCGATGAACCAGCGCTGCCTGCCAGTGCCCAGCCGACAGCGACAAATAGTGGCGAACCAACCGCTACCGAGCTTCCTGCCACTGAGCCACCTGCCACCGCAACGCCGGAACCAGTCGCGACCGACTCGATTGCAGACAGCGTGCGCACAGTGACGGTGCTGTACACAAATGACGAACACGGCTGGATGGCAGGCAACCAGGAAGGTAGCAGCGCAGCCAACTTGCTCGGCTTGTGGCACGCCAATCACACTTGCTTTGCTGACGACAGTTGTCTGATTCTCAGCGGCGGCGACATGTGGACAGGCCCGGCCATTTCGACCTGGTTTGAGGGCGAAAGCATGGCCGAAGCGCTCAATGCAATGGGATACGCCGCTGCTGCCATCGGCAATCACGAGTTTGACTTTGGCATCGCCGGGCTTGAAGCACGAGCAGCACAGTCGAATTTTCCGTTTGTCAGCGCCAACATGCGCTACAAAGATACTGGAGCCGTACCCATCGATCTAGGCGTGCAGCCGTACACCGTGGTCGAACGCAACGGCGTGCGCATCGGCATCATCGGTTTGACGACGACGACAACGCCGCAAACCACCGCGCCTTACAATGTCGAACCTTTCGATTTTATCGATTACGAAACAGCACTACGCGAAATCGTACCGCAGATACAGGCAGAAGATATCGATCTGATCGTCGTGCCGGCTCACCTGTGCGAGCGCGAATTGGTTCAACTGGTGCCGTCAGCGGTCGAGTTGGGCGTGCATTTGTTGGGCGGCGGGCATTGCAATGAGCTGGTGGCGGATTCGGCCGAATCTTTTGTCACGCTTATCGGCGGCGGCCATTTGCGCAGCTACGCCTGGGCTGACCTGAGCATTGATCTGAACGACGGTTCAGTTAGCGTCATTACCTCTGGAACAGCAGAAAATAGCGGCGGTGCAGCCGATCCCGCCGTGCAGGCAATCATCGACCGCTGGCAGGCGGCGACTGACGCCGAACTCGATGTCACCATAGGCTATCTGGGCGAGACGATTAAGCGCCAAAGCCCCACGATGCAGAAATTGATCACAGAAACATGGCTGGAAATGATCCCGACCGCTGATGTGGCTCTGACCAATCTGGGGGGCATGCGCGACGATTTGCGTGCCGGGCCGATCACCTACGCTGACTTCATCAGTGTGTCGCCGTTTAACAATGTGCTGGTTGATGTGCAGTTGAGCGGGGCTGACCTGATACGCACGATTACGACCGCTGATCGCGTTGCCGTCGGCGGACTGATACGCAAGGCAAACGGTGACTGGGAATTGACGCGGACGGGGGAGCTATTGGTAGACGATGAAATCTACTCAGTTCTGGTCAGCGATTTCATGTACGCGGGCGGTGATGATTTCACGCTGCTGGCAGAGGCCGATCCCGACGGCTACAACACCGCCATTGACTGGCGGCAACCGACGCTGGACTGGATGATTGCACAGAATAGTTCGGCCGAAAATCCGCTCGACGACGCCATTGCCCAACTCGGCCGATGAGTGCCCTCACGCTTTCGGGAAGCGGTCGCCCAGCAACGTCTCCAAATACGGTGTAACGCCCCAAAATTGCTTGAGCGCCTCGTATTCTTGCACAAACTGCGGGTCGCCCGGTGCGGTGCGGCGGACGGCGCGGATCAAATTATTTTTGGGCGTATGTTCGGCCGAAACAAACTCGATGACATCTGTCCGGTACCCCATGATGCGCAGGATCAGCGCTCGCAGTGCGTCGGTGAGCAATGTGCCCATTTCCTCGCGCAAAATGCCATGACGCATGATCGGCCGAAAAGGATCGGGAACTGCCTGTTGTGCTAACTGCGCCTGCACGTGATGGTGGCAGCATGGCGCACAGAAAATCATGCGGCTTTGGTGGCGAATACCCTGTGCAATCGCCTCATCCGTCGCCGTATCGCACGCGTGCAGTGCCACGACAATGTCCGGCGGTGTCTCCGGCACGTAGTCAATAATGCGCGACTCGACAAATTGCATGGCCGGCCATCCCAGATCACGCAATTTTACGGCGTGTCGTGCCATCAGATCTGCCTTGAGATCGACACCCGTCAACGACACCGTCAAACCACGCGTCGCCGTCAGGTAGTGGTAAAGCGCGAACGTCAGGTAGGCGCTGCCGCAGCCGAGATCGACGACGTGAATGGACTCATCGCCCAGTGCATCCAGTTCGCCGGTCGCGGCTAGCAGGCGGATAAACTCGTTGATCTGCTTGTATTTGCCGGCGTAGCGCGGGCGAATCTTGCCTTCGGCCGACATGATGCCAACTGCTTGCAGAAACGGATCGGGGCGGTCATCGGGCAGCGGATGGTCTTTGCGGCGATCATGAGACAAATCGGCCGATGCGCTCGTCTGCCGATGCTGATGCACCAGTGCCTTGCCTTTTTTTGTGAATTGCACCGAGACAGTGCCTTCACGCGTCTTGACCACAATGCTGTTAAACGGCAGCGTCAATAGGCGGTCCACCTCCGCAGCAGCGTCTTCCAGAAAATTTCCGGTCCTATCTTGTTGCCCATCAAACCAGGAAATTTGCAGGTGGCGCGTGCCCTTGACCAGGACCGGACGCAGCGTCACGCGCTGCCAGGGGACAGTATGGCCGCGCTGCTGCCCTTTGAACGTCGCTTCGATAAACTGGTCGCTGTCCAGGATGCGCTCGCGGACGATTTGCTTGAATTCTGTACTCATCATCACGCTGTAGTATACAATCGGTTGGTAAAATGGCTCAATCGATTGTGACAACCCTGTGGCAGCGGCTCATACGCTGGGGATTCCACCTGCTCTACAATCAACTGGCGTGGACGTACGATTTCGTCAGTTGGACTGTCTCGCTGGGGCAATGGCGACAGTGGCAACTGGCCGCGCTACCGTTTATTGAGGGCAAGCGGGTGTTGGAGATCGCCCACGGTCCGGGGCATATGCTCGTTGCGCTGGCTCGCGCCGGCTATGACGTAACAGGTATCGATTTATCGCCGACGATGGTGCGCATGGCGCGTCGTCGCGTGCGCCACGCGCAGACGCCGGTAGTGCAGAGTCGGGTGCAGGCGCTGCCGTTTGCGGCCGAAACCTTTGACAGCATCCTCAGCACGTTTCCCACCCCGTTTATCATCCAGTCAGAAACACTGGCTGCCGCTCGCCGCTGTTTGCGACCGGGCGGCGTTCTGGTCATTGTGCCTGACGGCAGCGTGACAGGCGGTGTACTAGCCGTGTTCATCGATTGGCTCTATATACTGACCGGACAACGAAAATCGGCCGAAAATAGTGACAACGTGGATGCATTCTGGCAAAGTCACCTGCTCACCGCTGGTTTTTCATCTGAACAACACATGATTACACTGCCGCGCAGCACCGTCACCGTTGTGGTCGCACGAAAAATCGGTGTAGAATCACCATAATGCAAACTGAACACTCTGTAATAAAAGAAGCCTGGCTTTTTCGTCTGGTGCAAACGCTACTCATAGCAAAAGCCAGGCTTCTGAAAGCTCTCGTTACAGTGTACTGAACCGTTTGCTCAGCAAAAGAGTCACAACTTTTATGACAACCGATAACACCAACTTACAAGACAACAAGCGTTCCACACGCAATCCGTCGCACAGCGCAGCCGTCAAGCACAGCCAACGCCTCGCCGTTTTGGTGGCGTTACTGGTGCTGCTGATCGATCAGATTAGCAAATGGCGGGTGGAAGCCACCATGCCGCTCAATACTGCCGTTGCGCCGTTTCCCGGCCTGTACCCGTATTTCCAACTGGCGCACGTCGCCAACAGAGGTGCTGCATTTGGTTTATTCTCCAGCGGCTCCCTCATCTTCACCATTTTGGCAGTGGTCGTTGCCGCTGTCATCGTCTGGTACAACTTTTCGCTGCAGACGCAGAGCAAACTGGTGCGCATCGCCCTGGGTTTGTTGTTTGGGGGTGCAGTGGGCAATTTGATCGACCGCCTGCGGCAAGGACACGTGACGGATTTTCTCGACTTCGATCTCAGTTCGGTCATCAATGTGCCGTTGGCTGATTGGGCCGTGTTCAATGTGGCGGATATGGCGATTGTCGCCGGTGTCATTTTGCTGGCGATTGTCATGATCAAAGACCCGGCCAGCCTTGAAACAGTACCGCAATCGGCCGATGACTGACACGACGCTGGCGTTCTCGCTCGATTTACCCGGCAAACGACTGGATCAGGCGCTGGCACAGACCATGCCCGACTGGTCACGGGTACAGTGGCAACGCTACATCAAAGAAGGCTTTGTGACTGTCAACGGCGCACCGGCCAAGCCGAGTATGCGGCTGGAAGGCGGCGAGCAGATAGTGGCAGCATTGCCTCCAGTAGCCGACACAGGTCTGGTGGCCGAGGCAATTCCCCTCGACATTCGCTATGAAGATGACGATATGCTCGTAGTGAACAAATCGGCCGATTTGGTGGTTCATCCCGCCGCCGGGCATGACAGCGGCACACTGGTCAATGCCGTGCTGCATCACTGCCCCGATCTGCCCGGCATCGGCGGCGAACGGCGACCCGGCATCGTCCATCGTCTGGACAAAGACACATCCGGCCTGATCGTCATCGCCAAAAACGATAACGCCTTACGCTATCTGCAAAACCAGTTCAAAGAGCGCACTGTTGAGAAAGAGTATCTGGCATTGGTAGACGGCCTGATTCATCCGTCCCAGGCGCTGATCGACGCGCCGATTGGCCGCGATCCCCGCCAGCGCAAAAAGATGACCGTCATTCCCCCCGGCAGTTCTGCCTCTTCCCGACCGGCGCAAACCAGCTATGTTGCGGAGACATTTTTTGAAGATCACACATTGGTGCGCTGCGACCTGCACACGGGCCGCACCCATCAAATCCGTGTCCATCTGGCCTATATTGGTTTCCCCATCGTCGGCGACACGGTGTACGGACGGCGCAAACCATCATTGCAGTTACGGCGTCAATTCCTGCACGCGGCTGTGTTGACGATGCGCCGCCCTTCTGATGACCAGCCTTTGCGGCTCGAGGCCGAGCTTCCCGCTGATTTACAGGCAATTATTGATCAGTTGACTGCCAGTTGACCACGTGTGTTGGGCGTGCTTGCGGCCACATGCCGGGTTTTGGGTAATGCAACGTAAAATGTGCTACCTCTCTCCGGCTCACTCTTGCACCACACACGACCGCCGTGGCGTTCGGCCACCGATTTGACGATAGCCAATCCCAGTCCGGAACCGGATGCTACCGGCGTTGTCGGTCGTGCCGCCCGATAAAATTTGTCAAACAGATGATCAATGTCCTCAGGTGCAATTCCCTGCCCCTGATCGGTCACGCCGATAATAACTTCATCGGCCGATGTGGTGGCGCTCAACGTGATTTGTCCACTGCCGGCGGCGAATTTCAGCGCGTTGTTGACCAGATTATCGAGCGCCATGCGCAGTTGCCAGATGTCGCCGACAACGTGTATGTCCGGTTGCGACACAGACACGGCAAGCGAATTGCCGGCCAGTTCGGCTGTGACAGCGTGTGTTTCGGCCGTTTCAGCCAGCAAATCGACGATATCGACATCACTGCGTTCGATATCAATGCCCGACTCAATGCGGCTGAGATCGAGCAGTGCTGTGATCAAACCGTGCATCCGATCGATGCCTTTGTCGATGAAATCGGCAAATTCGGTCTGTTTTTCATTGAGCGGGCCGGCTTTGTCGAGCATATTGACATAAGCGCGCATATAGACGAGTGGGTTGCGCAAATCGTGGGAGACGTTGGACACAAAATCAGATTTAAGAGCGTCGATTAGCTTGATGCGCGTGATGTCATGAAAAACGACGATGCGTCCGACGAGGCCGTCAGCAGTTGCGATGGGTGAGACGCCGGCCGTGAATATCTGCTCTTTTTCGGCCGAAATTTCGCAGCCGTTCACCTTATCAATCGCATCAGTCAAAATTCTGCGCAGTGCCGGATCGTCGATGACATCGCCCACTTGTCGACTTTTCACAGCAGCCGCGTCGATCCCAAACGCAGCCGCCATCGCCGGATTGACCAGATAGAAACGATTTGTCTGATCGATGACAGCGACCGGTTCGGCCGTGCTGGCTAACACGGCATGCAGACGGCGTACACTCTGTTCTGCCTCGGCATAGAGTCGAGCATTGGCGACCAAAACGGCAGCCTGATTCGTGAGCGAGCGGGTGACAGCCAGTTGTTCAGCGCTCAACTCCTGCGCATTGCGCCCCCCCAACCAGATGACGCCGAGTAGTCGGCCGGCAGATTTCAGCGCAAAGGTCGCCACAAACGACACGGGCACTGCCGTCTCGGCGGCAATCTTGAGACGTTCTCTGACTACATCGGCCGAATTCAACTGCGATTCATTCTCGTGGCGCGTCAGCAACAATACCGGGCGATCGAGCGCAGCTATGTCGCTAGATGCATCCCCGGCAACCTGAATTAGCGGTGGCCCACCCCTAGGGTTAAAGATGACGGTGCGCACGCTGTCCACGTCGGTCACATGCAAGATGCCCTGCAAAATATGGGGAATGGCTGCTCCCAAACTGGATGCATTGGCTACATCGCCGCTGACTTGCACCAATGTGTCCCACAATGCCGGCTGCGCTGGTGTTGCGTGTTCAACCGGATTGCCCTGCTGGACGGGTTCGGCCGAATCCACTGCCGCCACCTGCTTCCGTCGCGTCGACATCCAGTAAAAAAAGAATGCCAATCCGCCGGCAATCACGGCGGCACAAAACAACAACGCTATCAAGACATTGGCTGAAGGAATTGGGAGTTGTTGCCGCAATGAAATTGGCGCGAGATAAGCCACCATGTCAACTATTTTCACTTCTTGTCGGGTTTACCCCGTTTGCAAGCCGTTAAGAACCTGTAACACACAAAGCGCACAGGTTACACACTTTTCTACTTCCAGAACAATCAATACGAAATCAATCTACAGTACGATGGCACAATAGTAGGATCATTCGGCCGAATCTACCACATTCTCATTGCACCGCACCACTTGCCCCCAAACTCCCGCCCGCAACGAAATCTAAATCAATGGACTTGTACAGGATCCTTAATCGCCCCACGATCCGTCAGCGGTTTCTCATAATCTTCGCCCCATCCTTCCGGCGCTGATGCCTTTTCGATTTTGACTGCTGTGTTCTTGTAATCTGGAATCTTGGCGCGGTTGTCTACGCGATCCAGCGTCAGCAGATTGGCTGCTGCCTCCGCAAAGTGGAATGGAATGAAAATCGTATTGCGTGGCGAACGCTCTGTGACAAGGACACGCAGCTTGATAGCGCCCCGCCGTGAACTCACCCGCACCCAATCACTCGTCGCAATACCCAACCGGGCTGCGTCATTCGGATGCATCTCGCATACAGCCTCTGGGAACACATCTTCGAGCCGGGAATTGCCAGACATCGTACTGCCGTGCCAGTGGTACAAGACGCGCCCTGTCGTCAGATTAAACGGATACCCTGCATCCGGCTGTTCTGATTCGGTTCCGTATTCGATCTCCCAGAACTTGCCGCGCCCGCGTGGGAATTCATCCTCAAACAAGTAAGGCGTGCCGGGATGGTCAAAGCTGGGGCACGGCCAATGGACGCCGCCCTCACGTTCGATGCGGTCGTAGTCGATGCCCCAGAAAGCCGGTGTGAGCCGGCGCATTTCTTCCCAGATTTCGGATGGATGGCTGTAATCAAATCCTGCCGATAGCTTAACCCCTAATCGCTGTTCAACACGCCGCGCCAAATCACTGATGATCTCCCAGTCCGGGCGCGACTGGCCGACCGGCGCAACGGCCTGGCGGCAGCGCTGCACGCGTCGGTCGGTGTTGGTGAATGTGCCGTCTTTTTCAGCGAAGCTGGTCGCAGGCAGGATTACGTCCGCCATTGTACCCGTCTCGTTGATGAAGATGTCCTGGCAGACGAGAAAATCGAGTTGTTCCAGCGCGTGACGCGTATGGTTTTGATTCGGTTCGCTGATCATCGGGTTTTCGCCGACGACAAACATGCCGCGAATCGCTTTTTCTACTGCACCGTTGACCATTTCCGTTGCTGTCAAACCGGGTGTTGGGCTGAGTGCATTGCCCCAGTATTCCTGGAATTTTGTCTGCACCGCCGGATCGTTCACGGCCTGGTATGCTGTGTAGACGTTGGGCAAACCACCGCTGTCGGAACAGCCTTGAACGTTGTTTTGGCCACGTAACGGGTTAAGACCCGTACCCGGCTGGCCGACGTGACCGCAAAGCAGTGCCAGATTGACCAATGACAGTGTGTTGTCGGTGCCGTGCGTACTTTGGCTGATGCCCATACCCCAATAGATTGCGGCGCGGTTCGCTTTGGCGTAGATGCGGGCGGCCTCACGAATACTGTCTGCCGGTACACCGCTGATTTCTTCCGCCCATTCCGGCGTGAAGTCACCAACACCGCATTCCGCTGAAAGCTTCAGTTGCTGTTGATGAAATCGATTTTTGCAAACCTTCCTGACGACATATGCGCCATCGCCTGAAAACGGTTACACTGTCGATATGTGCCAGAGCGGCAAAGTCATCATGCTCGATCTGACGCGGATCGACGACGATGAGCCTGGCACCGTTTTGCCGCACTGCCTTTTTTGAGAAAGTTACTGATCACCGGGTGGGTCTCTGTGGTGTTGGAGCCGGTGACGATGAACGTTTGCGTTTCCCATCTCGGCAATGGAGTTGGACATGGCGCTGAGCCGATGGCGAAGTCAGAGTCCTGCCGAACCGCGTGACAGGTGGGCGCAATGATCGATATTGTTTGTTCCGAGCAGGCGCGAATGAACTTGAAGACATAAGTGTTCGTTGGTCGTTGAGCGGCATTTAGCATATGAAGTCGCCACCGTGTGCTTTTACGATGCTCACAGTTGATTCATACCAGACCGAGCGCTGTCCACGTCGCTTGCGCCGTTCGGTCGATTGACTCCGTCGCGATTCATGCGGATCAACGTCTTGACCCGCGTGATGTTTGACGTAGTTGTCTGGAAGTGTTCTTCAACGGGAGCGATGTCGTGTTGGCAGAAGATCAACAACACACGGTAGATGTAGCCGTCTTTGACATTCAAATCGAGTTGGCAACCGACGCCGCAGTAGGGACAGGTCGTGCGCACGGTTTTGTCGGGTGTGATCATGGCGTTTCTCCGTTTAGGGAAAAGGGATATGGGATAAGGGAAAAGATCATCTTCTCTTTGCGATTGCGGCAATGAGGCCGCTGAGTATTTTTCCAGTTTCTTGAGTTAAATCCATAAGTTGTTGTAACTGGTCGGGAGAGATGTAGCCTATATCAGATGCAATGTAGAGTTGTGAACGCAGTTCGGAACAAGACCCTTTGGCTATGAGCAAGAAACGATGGAATTCGGCCGAACTGCCACGCTCCTGTCCTTCGGCGATATTTGACATGATTGAAACGGCTGCTCGCTGCATTTGACCTTTCAAGCCAAAATCCTTTGCGAATCTTCTCTGCTCAGAAACACAGTAAATCACTTTTGTCAATTCACGCGCCTTCTGCCACGCAATCAAATCTTCGAATCGCTGAACTTTCGCCACGAGCGCTTTTCCCCTTTTCGCTTTCCCTTGTTCTGGTTCGATGCAACTTCGTCGGGGCTGACACCCTCTTCGAGCATAGCCTGACGCTTCGGTTTGAGTGCGCCGGTGGGGCAGACACCGACGCATTGACCGCAAAACACACAGGTGGTGTCCATCATGCCGTTGTTTTGATAGGTGCCGATGGTGGTGTGGAAGCCGCGACCGTCGAAATTGAGCGCAAAGGCGTATTGGGCGTCTTCAGCACAGACTTGCACGCAGCGCCAGCAGTTGACGCATTGATTGTAGTCGCGCAGGTAGAACGGGTTGTCGTCGTAGACGGGGGATTCGCGTTTTGCGCCGCTGAAGCGATTAATTTCGGCCGAATATGCCGCAACCAACGCCAAAATCTCCGGCGCTTCCTCCAAATCAACTGTTGAAGCGAGCAGTTCTAAGATCGTGCGCCGTCCACGCCGGACAGCGTCGCTATTTGTCTCGACCTGCATCCCCTGGCGACATTGCGTAACACATGCCGCAGCTTGCAAGCGACCGCCGGCATCTACTGAGCAAACACGACACAGCCCATTGGCCGTCAGATGGGGATGGTAACAAATGACCGGGATATCGATTCCGAGTTGGGCAGCGGCTTCGAGGATCGTCGCTTCGGCCGAAACCGTGATTTCCTGCCCATCAATTGTCAGTGTAACGGTATCACTCATAGCTTTTCCTGGATGATGGGTTCACGACCCAATTCGTACAAAAATTCTGGTGCAAAATCAGCCCCATTTGGCCATTCTATCGTTTTCGTCTCTGGATTTATTGTGACTTGACGGAAATAAGCCGCTTCCTGCAAAGGTTCAAACACCGAACCAAATAATTCCTCACTCAAATCAACATCCTTAACGACGCCATCATTAAACGTGAGACGTAGGCGAAAATCGCCAAGAAGCTGCACTTCATTGATATGCAAGAACATGATTATCTCCTACGAAAGTGGAGAAATGGGCAGGAGCGGCTCATGTTGTACAGCTCTGTCCCAATTCTCAAGCAACTCATCACGATGTTCATCGAGCCATTCAAAAAGCATGCGCAACGCGCGACGCGACATTGTTCCAGTTACCAGATCAGTTTAAATCTCGATTGTTACTTCTTGATCTCCGTAACGCGCATGAAAATGCGGTGCGTATGATCGTTATAGTTCATGTAAATGACAATACCGTAAAAACGCGAGATTGTGGGCATAGTTTTAGGTGAACTTAATCCGTTCAGAATGCGTATATACGCGCATGCGATCCTGGCGCAAATAGGCGACGAGTGTAATGTTCCACGCTTCGGCAAGCGCCACAGACAGGCTCGTCGGCGACGTACGCGAACAAACGATCGGTGTTTCTAGTCGGCGCGCTTTGTTGATCATTTCACTGCTGATGCGCCCACTACTGAGCAGGATTTTGCCGCCCGTTTCCAGCCCCGATTGCAGCGCCGCGCCGCGCAGCTTGTCGAGACAGTTGTGTCGGCCGATATCCTCAACTTGCAACAAAACGGCGGTCGCGTCGGCCAATACAGCCGTGTGAATGCCACGCGCCTGCTGATAGAGCGTCGCACCCTGATGCATCTGGCGCATCAATTCGGCCAACTGCACGGGCGTTGCGCGCACAGTTTCGGCCGATAACGGCTCATGTTTGCCCGAAAAATCGTCAAACGTCACCCCGCCGCCGCAACCGGCTGTCACAATCAATCGTTCCGGCGGCTCAAAATCGTGGTTGAGCCAGATTTCAACGCAGGTTTTAGTCTTTGCCGCGCGGCATGGCGCACGTCAGCAAGTCGGCCGATCATACCCTCATTGTACAGAAAACCGAGCGCCAGCTTGTCCAAATCGGCCGGCGTACACATGAAATTCGCCAGCTCAAAGCCATTGACCGAGATGCAGACCAGCGCTTCTTCAACAACTGCGCCGTCAACAGGGCGCGGCTCGCCGACACCGACTGTCAGATACGAAACGGGGCGTGTTCCGGATTGTTTGCGGCGTTCATTGGGCGAGTTCCGGCCACAGTTCGAGGGCGCTGAGTACGGCAGACGCCGCCGTTTGCCCCAGACCACAGAGTGACGTTGTTGTCATCGTGAAGCCAATGTCCTGCAAGGCGATGGCATCGGCCGATTGTACGCCGCCACTGTGCGCAATCCGATCCAGAATTTCCATCTGACGCTGCGTACCCAATTGGCAGGGGAAACATTTGCCGCAGCTTTCGTGGGCAAAGAAGCGGCTGAGTTCGTACAACGTGTGGCGCAAATCGGCCGAATCGTCAAAAATCATAATCACGCCCGAACCAAGCGGCACGTCGTGGGCGCGTGTATCTTCGTAAGTCAGCCGTACATCGAGTTTGTCCGGGCCAATGAATTTTCCTGCAGCGCCGCCCATGAGCACGGCTTGAATCGGCCGATTGCCCGGCACGCCACCCGCCTTGTCGATCAGCTCGCGAATCGTCAGGCCAAACGGCACCTCATAAACGCCGGGTTTGGCCACGTGTCCACTCAGGCAAAACAATTTTGTGCCCGGCGATTGTTCCGTGCCCAGCCGCAGCCAGCCGTCTTTACCGACTTTGTACGCCGCCAGCATCGCCACCAGTGTTTCGACATTGTTGACTACTGTCGGCTGCCCAAACAGGCCGTGGGTTGGTGGATACGGTGGCTTGATCCGGGGAAAGCCGCGTTTGCCTTCAATCGCCTCGAACAATGCCGTTTCTTCGCCGCAAATATACGCGCCTGCGCCAATGCGTATTTCAACATCGAAGTTAAACCCATCTATACCGAGAATATCTTCACCGAGATAACCGGCTTCACGCGCCGCAGCGACGGCCACTTGCAGCCGTTCGGCGCTACGCGGGTATTCGCCGCGCACAAAAATCCAGCCGTTGGCCGCGCCGACCGCATAGCCGGCAATGAGCATCGACTCAATGACAGCGAACGGGTCGTTTTCCATGATGACGCGATCTTTGAAGGTGCCCGGCTCGCTCTCGTCGGCGTTGACGACGATGTGTTTTTGCTCGGGTGTGCCGGGTGCGCCGCGTGTGAAGAGCCATTTTCGGCCGAGTGGGAACATCGCCCCGCCCCTGCCCAAAATCCCGGCATCGTCAATGATGGCAATCAGGCTGTCCGGCGAAAAAGTAACTGCATCGGCCAATGCCTCAAACCCACCGTGCCGCAGGTAATCTGCCAGGCTGCCGGGATCGACTTTGCCGACACGTGTTAATTTGAGCGCCGGATCACCGTACGCGCGGACAGTTGGTTCGGCCGAATTGCCTGCCAGCAACGTTACGACACCGTCAGGAGTTAACCCACCGACCGGTTTTTCACCGTCCAGCGCCACCGGCGCAAACTCACACATCCCCAAACACGGCACATGCTCGTACGTGATGTGGCCGTCGCCGCTCGTCTCGCCGTGCTGCAAGCCGAGTCGATTCTCAAGTGACGCCATTACCGTCTGGTTGCCTGCCAGCGTACACACCGGGTCTTCGCAGACGCGAATCACCCGTTTGGCCGTCGGCTTGCTGTAAAACATGGTGTAAAACTCGATGACGCCGTGAATATCGGCCAGCGGCACGCGCAAAGCGCGGCTCGTCGCTTCCTGAACCTCGGGCGGCAGCCAACCGTACAGCGATTGAGCGTAGTGTAACGTGGGCAGGAGCATCGTCCGCCCACGATGAGCGACACGGTCGAGGTATGGTTGCAGCAGATCGAGGCTTACAGGTGTGCGGTCCATAACGGCCTCCAAAATGGGATGGATAGTATTAATGACATTATAGCGACCTACAGGGTGCTTCTCAAACACATTCATCGAGATCGAGGCATAGTTGATGCACGGAAGTTCTATTTAGAAGGAATGCCGACCTTGAAGCATTACGCAGTGATCGCCGAGAAGTCTACCGCTTGTGGGTGCAAAAAGGGTTGCCGCGTAAAGAGATCAATCCGATTTTGCAGGCTGCCCGCAGACGCGGCGTGGCTATAAATGAAACGAGTAAACAGAAGGTCGGCCAACTGGCTGGCGACCGGTCGTAGCAGCAGGTTTCGAGGCTGTGGCCTGCAGTACGTCGAGGGTATTTGAACTCACTAAACGCGGCAATTGCGCAGTCAGTCTTGTGCGACACAGCGTGGCAAGCACGCAGTTGTCCCGATCAAGCTTGCAAAGCGCCTTGAGTATCACCCATTTCAAGCAGTAATTGCTCGGCCGTAGACCATAACTCCAGTTCCCGTCCGCGGGCTCGTGGTGCGTTGATTGTTTCTGTGGGCAACGATGCCATTAGACCACTTAGTTCATCACACGCAACATCGCTAAACCAGCGCGAATTTGCGACAAGGCCGAAGCGTTGCGCCATGCTGTAGAGTTCTATAGCCCGTTCGACATCGCCCATATCGACAGCATGCAAAGCAGCTGCTGGAAGGCAGTACATGACTGGCGAAACCGATCCCGCCTCAATCGCAGCATGCAGTGCAGCCGCTAGATAGTGCCGCGACAAGCGCATGTCACCTTGTACCCGTGTTATGTAGCTCAGCACCGCCTTGAGGATTGAGTGATAGACGTGCTTCAATTCTGCCAGAACAGCAACACTTTGCAATAGGAAACGCCGTGCACCGATAAGATCGCCTTCTACCAATGCAACGCTACCCAAGTACCACAGTGCCCAACTGTGATTCATCAGTTCGCCGCGAGACCTCGACAATTGTAGACATTCATTTGCCGTACGCTTGGCCTCATCATAGTGTCCAAGGTGTATTGCTATCAACGAGAAAGGATTTAGCATCCAGGGGTCCGGGTATAAACCCAGCTGCCGATCCAATTCGATTCCCTGTTTCGCAATTTCCATTGCCTCAGAAAACTTGCCGGAAAACAACAGTGTGTACGAATATGAAGCGAGACACCTCCGTTGTTGTCGGCGATTATCCAATTTCCCAAATAGTTCGAGGCTTTCACGGTGCAAGGCTTCAGCTTCTTCAAACGCACCTTGATGTCTCACGACATTTGCCAGGTTATGTAAGACTTTCGCACTGCCGTTTGTATCGTTCAATTGTCGTTTGAGCTTTAGCGCCTGACGCAGAAATTCGGCCGATTGCACGTATTGCCCCAGATAATTGTAACTACTGCCGATCAATTTAAGCGTTTCAGACTCGCCCCAACGATCACCCAGATTTCTGTAAAGCTTGAGGGTATGCTGCGCCAGGCGTACACCCTCTTCATAATCATTCAGGTATGCCGTCTGGGCTTGTTCGCGATAGATCACTGCCTGCTCAGGACGGGTATCAGTCGTGCTAGCAGAAACACGATCCAATGTGGCCTGGCTTTGAGCAAGAAGCATTTCTTTGCGTTTCACATTGTCTGTGAAACCGGACTGCCAAGACAATATGCGTGACAATAAAACCAACTCTTGTGGGGACGGTTCGCGCCCATCCTTCTCGTTTTTTTCCAAGACAGCACGCGCAATTTGACACGCATTCTGACCGTCGGTGTTGCGGCTTTCTCGCTGGTAGAAGTAGCAGAGACTGTTCAACCCCTGTGCGAGTAAGTCACTGTCACCTTCTGCCGCAGCCCAGCGCCACGCCTGACGAATGTTCTCAATTTCTCGCCGAATATCAAACGCGGCTTCTTTCTGATTTTCACCAAACCAATTCTTTTCGCGTTTATTGAGATAGTTACAAAAATAGATACTGTGTTGCTGACGCACCATTTTTTCTCGGCCGATTTCAGCTTGTAGTTTCACGGCACCGAATTGACGCTGTAATTCATGCACCGTGTACCGATCTCGTTCCCGATCATAGGAAAGCCACGATTTGTGAACCAGCGTAACGAGCAGCGGCAAGGTGACACCAGCCACTTCAGACGCTGCTGCACGCGTCATGCCATCGCGGAAAACGGTCAGGTTCTGAAAACCGACTTGTTGTTCAGCATTGAGCCGATTCCACGAGATTTCAAGCGTTGCCTGCATGCTGCGATGCCGTTCGGGCATGTCGTGATACTCAGCATTCAGGATGTGCAGATTCCGTTCGATCTCTTCGGCGATATTCGCCAGCGACATCATCCCAGCCCATGCCGCAGCCAACTCAATTCCCAGAGGCATGCCATCGACAAGACGGCAAATCCGCAGCAACTGTTCTGCATCGCCGTCATGGAGTTTGAAATCGGGCAGCAATCGCTTTGAAGCACTTACAAACAACTGCGCAGCGGCGTATTTAGTGACCGATATTTCGGTAGTGTCGGGCATTTCCAGACCGTGCAGAAAGAAAAGCTGCTCGCCGCTCAGCAACAGGCGTTGGCGCGAGGTGACGAGCAATTTCACATTACCTGCTCTGGTAACAATCTGCGTCAGCAATGTTCGTCCATCGAGAAGGTGCTCAAAGTTGTCCAGAACCAACAGCATGCGTTTGTCGGAAAGATAGTCAATCAACTGCTGCGTTTCGTTATCGAATTTGTGCGCGGCTTCGTGCAAGGGAATATCCAGCGCTGCAACGATCGCGCCGGCAATATCTTCCGGCGCTTCAAGAGGTGCTAGCGCAACGAAGAATACGCCGTCGGGAAATGGCGTTCGTTGCTCTATCTGCCGACGGGCGACCTCCATTGCCAGCCGTGTCTTACCCATTCCTCCCTGGGCGACGACGGTAATGATGCGCACATCTGGCGCAACGACGAGTTGGTCTAGTGCGCTCAATTCAGCTTCCCGACCCCAAAAAGGTGTCATGGCATAGGGCAGATTATGTCTGAACGGGGTCACTTGCCCGTCGGTTTGCAGCAAACCGAGCGTCTTGGCGCGAGTGACGGCATCACGACGCTTGTTGACGTCAAGCTTGTTGAATAGCTGACGCACGTACCACTTGACTGTGCTTTCGGCAATGATCAGATGTTCAGCAATCTGGCGATTGCTCATGTTTTGGGCAAGACAAGTCAGAACTTCCAGCTCGCGCGTGGTCAGCGACTGATTTTGGAGGGTTTCGGGTGCTTCCCAACTGGACATAGCACGCATTATACATAATTAAATGGGGATACCCTCCTTTTTCCCTCATGCGAGTAGGGTGACGGATGGCTAGTCGATTGCGTATGCTGTTATTGAATTCGTTGCTCTCACAAAACGAACTTACCGCAACAAATTTTTAAGAGGTGTGGCTATGCCCAGGTATCTGATTGAACGTTTTGTTCCGCATGCCAATGAGCTGACTTCGGCCGATTTGAAAGCAATCGCCGAACAAGGGTTGCTTGTGCAAAAGAATTTAGCGGGTCAGGTTCAGTGGATTCAAAGCACGTTCACTAACGACAAGATGGTTTGTCTCTACGTGGCGGATGATGAACTTGCCCTGCGAGCACACGCCCGGCACAGCGGCTTGCCGATCCACACCATTTCTGAAGTCACGGCAATCATTGGTCCGCAATGGCTACCGTAGCCGAGCCACCATACCAAAGAAGAAATCAGTATGTTCCGTTTACACTCACCGTATTATCGAATCACGTTGTTCGTGTTCGTCGTTGCAAACAGCACTTTCGGCTCATTGTTACTCGGACTCAACTCTGAAACCGTTCCAATTGTGGGATGAAGATGTTGTTTGTTGGTAATCACCGCGTTGTTGAATCCGGTTACGCGCCGGCAACATTCGGCCGAAAAGCGAGGTGATTGAAAATTAATCCACTTTAATCCGTTTTGGTTAAAGAGTCATGCCTGGTGAACAGCTAAACTGTTGATCAAGCACGCCGGAACAAGCATTCGTTTCCGGTATAAAACAGCGTCCGTTTGGGACGTATTAAGTAAACGCACAGGAGATTATCATGGCTTTAGTCGTTCATTGTCGAGATGTAGGGTTTGATTGTGACGGTGTTGTCAAAGCTGACAGCGAGCAGGAGCTACTGCAACTGGTTGCCGCTCATGCAGCAGAGGCGCATGGTCTCCAAGAAGTCACAGATGATGTCGTTCTCAAGGTAAAGTCAGTTGTTCGCGAAGACGAGTGACGAATATCGGCCGAAATAGACAATACAACCGGTACCAGGCATAGAGGAGAGGCGTATGCAATAAATCGACCAGAACATTACGAAGAAGTTTCTCTTGCTGACCACTAACACAAAAACAAAATAGGAGACTATTATGAAGAACTTGAACAAATCTGTATGGTTGATATGTCTGCTCGTCTTGTCGCTGGTCGTCGTTGCCTGCGGTGGCGACACAGCAGAGGCAGATGTAGCAGCACCAACGGCTGACATTGCCGAAACAGTTGCAGAAGAAGTGGCAGAGCCGGTTGCTGACGTGGCAGAAGCAGCAGATGCGGAGGCAGTGATCGAGGAAGCTGCTGCAGAGCCGGATGACTCTGCTTCAGACGAAGGTGAAGAAGCAGCGGATAATGGCGATGATGGGACGAATACGGCGCAGACTGCGGCGCAAGAATTGGCCACGGCAAAAGCCAGTGCACAACTGTCCAATCAACGCGGGCGGGCTATCGTCAGTGCGCGTGGGAACCATTTCATCGTCGATTCGGTACCACCATTGGAAGGGCCAAACGAAGAACTCAATCCGCTGGACATGCTGCTCGGTTCATTGGCAACATGTGGCATTTTCGTGGCGGAGAAAGCGGCGCAAGAACAAGGGTTCCCACTTGCAGACGCAACAGCGACTGTTCAAGGTGATTTGGATCCCACTGGTGTTGCCGGTTCCGGTACCGATCCGCGCATTCAAATATTCCGGGTTCGTATGGATCTCGATGGTCTGGATGCGGAACAATCTGCTTTGATGGTCGACGAGTTCAAGGCACGCTGCCCAATCTACACGACGCTCTCACGTTCGGCCGATGTTGAAATCACCGTCGGCGACGCAGAACAATCAGCACCAATTGACGGGCTGACGACTGCAACAGCGAGTGCCCAACTTTCTAACCAGCCTGGACGCGCCATCGTCTCAGCACGCGGCAACCACTTCATCATCGACTCGGTGCCGCCACTTGAAGGGCCGAATGAAGAGCGCAATCCACTCGATCTGATACTCGGATCGCTGGCAACGTGCGGCAGCTTCATCTTTGAGCGTGTCGCTGAAGAGCAAACGTTGTCGTTGACTGATATTGTGACAGAAGTCGAGGCCGATTTCGATCCGAGCGGTGTCGCCGGTGCTGACGTGAATCCACGCATTCAGACTCTGCGCGTCAACATAACTGTCAACGGCATCAGCCAGGAACAAGCGAATATGATGGTCGAGCAGTTCGAGCAACGCTGCCCGATCTACACGACGCTTTCCCGTTCGGCTCCGATCGATGTGTCGTTGACTGTTGCAGAATAGCTTGATCGGGTATTGCATCAAACCGGGTTTCTGCCGGAAACCCGGTTTTTTTTGATCAATCAGCCAGAATTTCCCCGGCAAGCGCTTGCTGAATCAGTTCGTGAACTTCGAGTTTCGGCCGATTCCTAAACGCCTCTCGTGGCAATTGACCGGCGCGGGCGTGGCCTTGCTGGAATTCGGCCGAATCGGTCCACGCTTGAAAATGGGCTTGCGATTCCCAGAACGTCATCACAATGTAAGGGTCATCCGGATTGGTCGGACGCAGCAGGCGATACGAAACAAAACCGGGCATCTGATCGACCAGAGAAGACCGGTCAGCAAAGCGGGCTTCAAATGCTTCAGCGTATTCAGGATTGACAGGAATGCGATTCATCACAGCGATCATAGTTTGAACTCCAATTCTGAGATTGTTGGTTGGTTTGATGGTTGGTTAGTTAGTCAAACACTATCTACTCCACTCTCCCACTCCCCAACCATCAACGCCGCCAATGCCAAATCCTCAGGCGTATTGACATTAAAAAACGTATGTCCTTCCGGATCAAACCGGGCAACGGTCGTCGCCGGTACGGCGTGGACACGCAGATCGCCGTAAAAACTGATCATGCGTTTCTCGCCGCGCTCTAAAGCCGCGCTGACAGCCGCAAGACAGGCGTCACGCCGATAAACGGTGTGCATGGTCTGGTAGCGATCATCCCACTGCGGTACGACGACATCGGCATTCGGGGCAATGGCGATCTGGTGTGCCAGCAACTCATGATTCAGGAATGGCATGTCGCACGCGACAACGAGTGCAAATTCACCCCGGGCAGCCTGTAAAGCTGTCAGCAAACCGGGCAGCGCACCGGCACCCGGTTCAGCGTCGGTCGCCATGCGCAAGCCGAGGTAAGCATAATCGGCGGGCGCGTTGGTGGTGATGATCGTCTCGTCGCCGAGATCGTGGATTCGGCCGATTACCCATTCGATCAACGGCTTTCCGGCCAATTCGACCAACCCTTTGTCACGCCCCATGCGACTGGAGCGCCCACCGGCTTGAATGACAAGCGAGATCATGCTGTCACCGCCGGATCGGGCACATCTTCGCTAACCAATTTTCGCAGTGGCAACCAGAGTGTAAATACCAGACCGAGCAAGGCAGTATAAAGCAATACGGCGACACCTGCTTTAAATGCCTGTGTGCGAGAGATGCCGTAGATCGTCTCAACTTCGGCCGATTGCACAGCATTCAGTCCAGCTGCTTCCAAACCGGCAGTAAGCTGCGTGTCAGACATCAACTGCACACCTTGTTCGGCCACCGCAACCAGAGAAACCTTCGCTTCTTCAGGAATACTTTCCATGGACATAATGTTTTCCTGCAAGGTCAGGCTGAGCACCGCCAACATGACTGTACCGATCACAGCAACACCAATTGCATTGCCGAGTTGTTCAAATGTACTGTTGAGACCGGCTGTTTCGGCCGTATCTTGTTGCGGCACAGATGACAAGATCAAGTTGAGTAACTGCGACGCAATCAACCCAATACCGGCGCCGAACAGACCACCCAATGCCAGTTCGGTTGGTGTCGCATCCGGTGTAATGGAGATCGCTATCATGCCGAGACCAATAGCTGCGATAACAAAACCGACCTGAATGATGCGCTTGGCGTAGTAGCGAGATGACAGACGCGCTCCCAAAATCGCAAAAATCAACAGCATGATCGAGAAGGGCATGAGAGCAATGCCCGTCTGCATGGCAGTGAACTCAAAACTGAGTTGTAACATTAACGGAACGAGGTAAAGAAAGGCTGCCGTAATTGCCATTTGGATAAAGCGCGTGGCGATACCCGATTTCAGCCCGACTGCATTCAGAATCGATGGTTTGAACAAGCCACTGCCACTGGTCGCTTCCAGATGGGTTTCCCAGCTAAACAAGAGCAAGACAAGCAAGAAGCCAAGTCCAACAAGAATTGGCGTGATCGACAATCCAAATGGGGCGATTTCGAACGAGCCGATTGTGAACGGTTGTTTGGCTATGAAGAAGCCATATGATTGCGCCAGCAAAATGCCGAGAACGATGCTCGACCAACCAAAGATGGAAAGTAAAGCGCCGACAAAATCAAATTTCGGCCGATTTCCCTCCAACACATCTTGTGCCAGATAACGCGTCATCACCAACACAATAACGGCAATCACCAATTCAGTGCGAAATGCCCAACGCCAACTGACATACGTGGTGAAAAAGCCGCCGACAATTGGCCCCAAGGCTGCGCCCACTGCACCGACAGCACTGATAATACCGTAGGAAAATGCCAGATCACCGCCTTCGTATTCGCCGCGCAACAGCGTCTGAATATTAGGAATCATCAACGCCGCACCCAGACCTTCCAGGATCGACCAACCGATAATCAGCATGGTCAAGCTCGTACTGAAAGAAGCGATGGTCGTGCCTGTGCAGTAAATCAGAAGACCAATGAGAAAGATGCGTTTCTTGCCAAGAATGTCGGCCAGCTTTCCGCCGATGAGCATGAACGCAGCCATAACAAGGGCGTAAATCGAGATCGCTGCCTGTACACCGGAAACCGTTGTGTTCAGGTCTTCGACCAGTGCCGAAATCGACACGTTCATGATAGTCGTGTCGATGACAATGATGAACATCGCCAAAGACAAAGATGTAAGCGCACCCCATTTTTTCATAGTGGACTCCACAATCAGCAGATTACCGTCTCCTTTTTATCATGACATGATATGTTTGATCTCGCCAGCAATCTACCAGCATTGCTTACGTGAAGATCGTCCGCAGTTTCGGCCGAATTGCCATATTCTCCAGCAAATCGGTGTTGTCACTGAACACATCGATACCGCCAATCACCATACGGTCGGCAATGCACCTGACTTCCGGATCATCGATTTGCTGCGCGATTGCCTCAGCATAGCCGTGTTGCGCAATGACGCGGAAGGGTCGCCCGTGAAACAGGGTCGGCGTGGTCGGCAAGGCATCGGTGATAGTCAGCGCGTTGTGTTTTCGGCCGATAACCTCCCAGGCGACGACCAAATGGCTTTCCCGTTCCTGCCATGTGCGTGCCGCCAGAGCCTCCTGCAGCGGTTCCACAAGCGCAGCTGCACAAGTGAGCAATCTGAACGCCGTGCCGAACCATTTGGGATACGGCGCGTATGTCTTTTCCATCAGAAAACAGAGCCGCATCACATCGCGCACCAGCCGCGCGCCGAGCAGCGCTGATCCGATTTCGTCGCCAACCAATCCCGCACGCCCCATCAAATGTTCTTCCTGGCCGATACGCGCCCAGACAGATGCCATCTGGTAGAGCCAGACATCGTGTGGATAGTAGCTGAACCGGTCGCGCAGTGTCTGTAAGCCAATGTCGTCGCGATAAACTGCGCCGCCGGTGAGCGTGCGCAGACGTTGTTCGGGAAATGTCAGCCAATCAGCCGCAGCAAGCGCATGCGCAACATCAAAACCAAGATAGTTGCGTACGAAGCTGCGCCAGGTGTCGATTTCGACACGGTGATTGACCGGTCCGCCTTCAATGAAAACGGGATGCTGCGTGCCGCTATCCTCCGGATCAGGCGGTGTCCAGTGTGTCGAATAGCCGCGAAATGTATGTGGCAGCGCTTCAGCCAGAGTCGTATGCAGCAGTTCGGCCGATTGTGCGTGATCATCTGCGCTCAAAAACAGGTGCAGCCGTGGCCCCCAGTGGTGGTCGGTGGACATTGCATCGTCAAAACCAAGCACTTCGGAACCGGGGCCCAGCAACGCAGCGGCGTACTGTAAATCGGGAAAACGGGAATCAATCACAGGACGCACCGCTTCGTCGTAGAAAGCGCGGCTCAACGCCAGTCCACGCAGGCTATCGTCTGTCATAAAACACGCCTCATTGGCTATCGGCCGATTGCCTTCCATTGTCATTGTCGATCTCTGCTGAAAAGAGTATAGTGATCCCATGCAAGAACACAAGATCGGCGTCGTCGCCGGTGTTGGACCGTGGGCCGGTCTCGATTTAATGCGCAAACTGTTGCAACAGTGGCCGGCAGCCTGCGATCAAGCGTACCCAACGATTGTCAGCATATCCCAACCGAGCAAAATCGCAGATCGGACCGCGTTTTTACTCGGTGAGAACGCCTGCAATCCGGGTTACGCACTGGCGGCCCAGGTGTTGGAGCTGACGCGCATGGGAGCGACCGTGGTCGGCATCCCATGCAATACGGCACACGCGCCGGCTATTTTTGACATCATTCGCAGCGAGTTGGCGACGGCCGGTACGCCCATAAAGTTGTTGCATATGCTGGAGGAATTGGCGCATCACCTGCGGACAGAAATGCCCACCGTAGAGCGCGTCGGTTTGCTGGCGACAATGGGCACGTATCAGTCGAGTGTCTATGAAACGGTATTACATTCGGCCGAATTGACCGTCATCACCCCGTCACAACAACAGCAAGCTGCAATTCACGACGCCATTTACAATCCGCAGGACGGCATCAAAGCCTGCGGCAGCGGCAATGCACGCACGCTGGCAGTTTTGACGGCTGTGAGCCGACAGTTGCGCCGTGCAGGCGCTGAGGCGCTTATTCTGGGGTGTACTGAACTGCCGCTGGCGATTACCACGCCGACATTTGAGCAGTTGCCTGTGGTGGATCCGACATCGATCCTGGCACAAGCCTTGCTGCGCGAAGTCGCAGTTGACTTAAATCGCGATGTGTGTATCGTTTCGGCCGATACGCGACCAAACGCAATGTAGCGTGTTATTACAGTTGAACAATTCACAATCAACCATCAGGAGAATTTTTTATGAAACGTCCCTTTGCTGTAACCCTTTTAGCCATTGTCAGTGTGCTTGCCGGGCTTGTCGCCGTCCTCGATATGTTTCGCTATTTCGGTTTCACACCCTTCTCGCCAATCGGCCGATTGGAATTCTTCGGCGTCAACGTCTTCGGCGCAATTCTTTCCGGCGCTGTGGCCCTGATCTGGTTTTCTGTCGCCCGTCAACTGTGGAATCTCGATCCGCGTGGCTGGCTATTCGTCATCACCATTGCCATTCTCTATCTGGTGTTCGCCTTTGTCGCGCTACTGGGGGACAACAGTTTTCAGGACGTATCGCCCGCCGTCGTTATTAGCGGATTTGCGCTGCTTCTGGCGATATTACCGGGCACGCGATCCGCATTTGGGCAGTAGTGCCATTTCCAAACTGGAAACGGCACATTCTAAACGGCGCATGGTAAATGAGCGTACCCCGGACAGGGTTTCTTTCATGCACCATGCGTCATGCACCATTTCGCAGGGCTTTACTCGATAGTCAGCACCAGCGGCGACGCGGCATTACCGGCCTGATCGATGGCGATTACACAAAGCGTGTACGGCCCGTCGGCTTGTGCCAGGTCGATCTCCCCTTGCCCCGGATCAAAATAATCTAGCAGTTCAGTGCAATCGGTCGCGGCGAGTGGCCCAATCTTGAACAAGTAGGCTGAAATTTCGGGCGGTGTATAACGGTAGCCAATGCGCCACACATCGTCCAGTTCTCGAATGGCAATCAATGGCTCGATAGTCGGCGGCGTTGCGTCGATCTCCACACGGATGGAAATAGCATCGGCCGAATCTTGCCACGTTTCATCGACCACCCCGCTGTTGCCACCAATCACACAGAGTACATAGAATCCATCTTCCAGTGGCAGCGGATCGTCAATCAGACCGCCGTCAGCCAGCGACAACGGTTCTGAATAGTCTGCCCCATCACGACAGTCGGTGGATGTAACCGGGCCGATTTTGGTGCGGTAATGGCTGAACGCGCCGGACGATACGGTGGCATTCCACGTTACGGGTGACTCGTTGCCGTCGCTGTCCGTTGTGACGGCCTGCGTCGCCATCGGTGCGCCGCTGACGCCGATCAATTCCGCTCCAGGTAACGGACAGGCGTCTAGCGTCACGTCAAGTACCCCATCGGCCGAAAAACAGGCGTTCAAACCGGCAACTGACACGGCATAATTCGCCGCTTCGCGCACGGTAACGCCATCGTTCCCAATCTCGCACGGCCTGTCGAGATAGCAGTTACCCTGGTCACTCCCTGCCGTCGTTGTACTGCTCAACGCGACAATGCGGTTGTCCTCAACATCGAGCAGCGGCGATCCGGCGCTCGCGCTCGTGATGTCAGCACAATCGTTGCGCCATGCCGCGTGCCACTGCCAGACAAATTCGAGCAGATCGGCCTGATCGGCAAGGGTGCAGGTAGCGGCGCGGAGGAACGTGACTTCGGCCGATTCTTCATCCGACGCCGAGCTGACCGCGATCACACGCGTTCCCGGCTCCGCTTCGGTCGTGGTCAACGCCAGCGGTGTAATGCCGGCATCGGCCATTTCCTGAACCGTCGCATCGAGTTCCAGCACGGCCACATCCATGCCGCGCATCGTCGCGTAGACAATGCGCTGTACCGGCAGTTCGACCTGTGCGTCCGGCATGTCGGCAAAATTGTTGAACTGCACTATCCAGCCGTCCACTTCGCGGTCTGTGAACGTTTCGTTGGCGCCAAATGCGCCGGCGCAGCGTCCACTGGTCAAGACCGTAGCAGGCGCGGCAGGATTGTCACCGGGTGCAACAAAAACGGTCGTACAGGTGACATCGCCGTTCAATCGGCCGATAGCGCGATACGAATCGTAAGCGCCGTCGGCATTTTCCAGCGCGACTGAAGCGCGTAAATCGACTTCGGCCGGCGGTGCAGCCACACACGCGACCACCATCAGGCATAGAAAAGTTAAAAAGAGGAGAATTCGGCCGAAACGCATAACATAGCCTCCCGCAGTACGTTTTGACACAACCGGGTAATAATTGGTTGAATCCATTGTAACACAGTATAACACTGCCAATAAGAATTCTGACGAGCAGACCCGCCATCATGACAAAACAATTCCACGGCGTTTTTCCCTATCTCGTTTCCCCGGTTCATGCAGACGGCAGCATACGCGACGACGCGTTGGGCCGCCTGGTTGAGCATTTGATCGCCGCCGGCGTTCACGGCTTGACGCCATTGGGCAGCACGGGCGAATTTGCCTACCTCAGCCAGACGCAGCGCGAACGCATCGTCGCCGTCGTGCTGGAAGCCACTGCCGGGCGCGTGCCGGTGGTGGCCGGTGTGGCGGCAACGACGACCAGCGATGCTGTGAGTCAGGCACAAACGTTGGCAAGGATGGGTGTGGACGGCATTCTGGCTGTGCTGGAGACGTATTTTCCGCTTTCGGCCGAAGCGACCATCAACTACTTCACCGCCATTGCCGACGCCGTCAATCTACCCATCGTGCTCTACACAAATCCACGCTTCCAACGCGCTGATCTGTCTCTCGATGTCCTCGAACGGTTGGCCGACGTGCCTAACATCCGTTATCTCAAAGACGCTTCGACCAATACGGGGCACCTGCTCACCGTCATGAACCGCGTCGGCGACCGGCTCCAAATTTTTGCGGCATCGGCCCACATCCCGCTTGCCGTGATGCTCATCGGCGGTGTCGGCTGGATGGCCGGGCCGGCTTGCCTGATCCCGCGCCAAAGCGTCACCTTGTACCAACTAGCCCGGGCCGGCAAATGGCCGGAGGCAGTCACACTCCAGCGCCAACTGTGGCGCGTCAATGAGGTGTTTGCCCGTTACGGTCTGGCGGCATGTGTCAAAGCGGGACTCAATCTGCAAGGGTTCGACGTCGGTGATCCGGTTCCGCCGCAAACACCTCTGACCGGGCCTGCTTTGGCTGACATCGAAGCTGTTTTGGCTTCTGCCGGCACATTGCCGGGATAACACGCAAAGGACAGATAACAATGGAAAATGCCACCATCATCATCGCCGCATTAGCCCTGTTTATCTACGGTTATGGGCTGATTTCACGTCGCATCACGACCACGATCATTTCCGCGCCGATGATCTATGTCACATTTGGCATACTGGCAAGCCGTTACACAGCGGATACGCTCGCAGTAACGGTCAATAATGAGGCGATTAGTCTGATCGCTGAATTGACGTTGGTACTCGTCCTCTTTTCAGATGCATCGCGGATCACGCTGGGCAGTTTGCGTAAGGAACACACGATTCCCCTGCGCCTGCTGAGTGTCGGTTTGCCGCTGACCATCGTGCTGGGCGCGTTGATCGGCACCTGGCTGATCGATGCGTTCAATTTCTGGGAAGCGGCTGTACTGGCGGCAATTCTGGCCCCCACTGATGCGGCTCTAGGCCAAGCCGTTGTGACCAATAAACGGGTTCCAGCCCGCATCCGGCAAGCACTCAACATTGAAAGCGGGCTTAACGACGGCATTGCGCTGCCGTTCCTGCTGCTGTTTCTGACTGCCGCTGATGTGACGCAGAATGTTGACAGTGCAGCTATTTGGGTGCGTTTTACGCTGTTGCAGTTAACGCTAGGCCCATTGATCGGGGTCGCTGTCGGCTATTTTGGCGGGCGGTTGATTCGCCTGGCACGCAAACGTGGTTGGGTCAGTGGTGTGTCTGAACAGTTGAGCGCTGTGGCGATTGCGTTTATCGCCTATGCAGTGGCCGATTTGTTGGGTGGTAACGGCTTTATTGCCGCATTTGCCGCAGGGTTGACATTGGGCAACACGGCACGCGAGATTTTCCAGCGGATCTACGAGAATGCAGAGGCGGAAGGGCAGTTTTTGACGCTGATCACGTTTGTGATCTTTGGAACGGTAATGGTTATGCCGGCGCTGGCTAATTTTCGGCCGATTTATCTCGTCTACGCCCTGCTCAGCTTGACCATGATTCGCATGATTCCCGTTGCCCTATCGCTACTCGGTTCACAGCTACAACGCGAAACCACCCTGTTTCTCGGTTGGTTCGGTCCGCGTGGCATCGCATCGGTTATTTATGCCCTGCTGCTTTTCGATTACAGTGGTATCGCCAACGATAGCATCATCTTTGATGTCGCCGTTCTCACCGTGTTACTCAGCATTTTTGCCCACGGCATGACCGCTGTGCCGGGCGCTAAATGGTACGGACGACGCATGGAGCAAATTAGCGCAGCAGATGATGCAGTCATGGAAGTCCAACCTGTGACGGAACTGCCGTTGCGTGCCACCCACAACCAGGCTCAATAAGGCGGATCGGCCGGCCCTACATAGCCACACATACCCAGACGCGGCGAATTGACGACCGGCATCAATTCGCCGTAGTCGTCATGCGGATGTCTTTTGCCGTGTTTTTGGCACAGCCAACCCGGCTTATCGTATTCATAAATACATTCTATACACAACCATGCAGCCGGTTTACCGCACTCCTGACAGGTTACTTCCGGTATTTGATTGCGGGCCATCAGCGTAATCGGGTGTTTGGTCAGCGGTTTGCCAGTGCGTGTTGCTACAGCTTTGACCAGTGTTTCGGATGATGTGCCAAAATCGTAAATATGCGTCAATTCGTCACCTACTTCCACCGCCTGCCCCAATTGGCGGCTCATTGCAATCTCGTCACCGTCCCAACCGCCAAACGAGAATCGACTCAGATGCCCGCAACATTCAAGCCAGATCGTCCGTAAATAGCGGTCCAATGTACGCAGCGGTGCCGATCCGCGCATTTCCAGATGCAACCAGAAGTCGGACGTGTACCTGTCTTGTATTTGCAAATGGAAAATTGTTTCCGGTTTACCCGGCCCGGCTGCATCTGCGGCTGCATTCGCTGCCTGTCGTGCTGTACATGATTTGAGATGGCGCGAAAGGCCGCCTTTGGTCATTTCCTTGCTGCAAAAAACACAAACTCCTCGGGATTGTTTACGCCCTGCCATCAGATTGCTCCTGCTGTCATTGACTGAAAAATGCAAAGGTCTACACGGGCACTAAACCCTGTCATTGAGAATTACCGTACCGGCGTTTCCATTCGTACAGTTTATTGATCGCTTCCAGCGGCGTCATTGCCATCACATCCAGCTTGTCGAGTTCGTCGAGGATCGGGCTGCTTTCGGGAAAAAGGGCCGCCTGCGCCACCTGGTTGAGGCGGCTCGGTTCGACCGTTGCTGTCGGTGCGTGTTTTTCCAGATCGACCAGAATCTCGTTGGCGCGATTGATCACGTCTCGCGGCAATCCGGCGAGTTGCGCGACGTGAATGCCGTAGCTTTGATCGGCACCACCAGGCACGATCTGGTGCAAAAAGACGACTTCATCCCCTTCTCCGGCCACGGCGACGTTGTAATTTTCGACCAGCGGCAACATATCGGCCAAACCGGTCAATTCGTGGTAGTGGGTGGCGAACAGGGTGCGTGGCTTGAGCTGCGGATGGTTGTGCAGGTATTCGACCAGCGCCCAGGCAATACTCAACCCATCGTATGTGCTTGTGCCGCGTCCAATTTCGTCCAGGATGAGTAGCGAGCGCGGTGTGGCATGGTGCATGATCTCGGCCGTTTCCACCATTTCTACCATAAACGTGCTGCGTCCGGCATGAAGTTCGTCGTGTGCGCCAATGCGCGTGAAGATGCGGTCCACCAGACCGATTGTCGCCGCTTCGGCCGAAACAAACGAACCGATCTGCGCCATTAACGTAATCAAAGCGACTTGCCGCAAGTAGGTCGATTTGCCGGACATGTTGGGGCCGGTGATGAGGTGGATGCGATCATCGAAGCCGATCAATGTGTCATTGGCGACAAACCGTTCCAATTCCAGCGTGTTTTCGACGACGGGATGGCGTCCTTGCCGCATGTCTAGTTCGATGTGAGTGGTCAATTTCGGCCGAACATACCCTTGATTGGCAGCAACCTCGGCCAGTGCAGCGGCGACATCGATCTGTGCCAGCGCGTGCGCCGTTTGCAATAACCGCTTGCCGTAACCGGCCACCTGCACAATGACCTCGCCGAAAATGCGGCGTTCGATCTCCAGAATGCGATCTTCGGCATTGAGTACCAGCGTTTCGTACTCTTTGAGTTCGGGCGTTATGTAGCGTTCGGCGTTGACCAGCGTTTGCTTGCGGATATAGTCTTCGGGTACGCGGTTGGCATTGGCGCGCGTAACTTCGATGTAATAGCCGAATACTTTGTTGTAGCCGACTTTAAGCTTGTCGATGCCGGTGCGCTCACGTTCGCGCGGTTCAAGTTGGCTGATCCATTCGCGGGCGTGTTTGCTTGAGTTCATGATGCCGTCCAATTCGGCCGAAAACCCCTTCTCGATCACGCCTATTTTCATCATGTTTGGCGGCGCGTCGTCTTGCAGTGCCGCCCGGATCAGTGTCTGCGCTTCCGTCACAGCGTCCAGTGCATCGGCCAGAACGGGTAACGCATCGGCCGAATCGCTGCCACCGGTTACAGCGCTGTTCAAGCGTAGCACCCCCTTCAGTTCCGGTACGGTTTCCAACACCAGCGCTACATTTTCCACATCGCGCGGCGAAGCTTTGCCGCCGACAATGCGGTTGGTCAGCCGCTCCAAATCAGGCACCGTGCGCAACAATTTGCGCACATCGGCACGCAACAGGCCATCGCCAAAAAACGCATCGACTTGATCGAGCCGCGTTTCCAGTTCGCCCACATCCAGGAGAGGTCGCGTAATGCGCTCGCGCAGCAGGCGAGCGCCCATGGACGTAACAGTCGCGTCAAGCACACCGAGCAGCGAATACGCCTTCTCGCCGGCCAGTGATTCAGTCAACTCCAGACTGCGGCGGGCGCTACGCCCCAGCGCCATGTAGCGCCCGGTGTGGTAAGTTGCCAATCGCTGAATCTGGTCGAGCGCCCCTTTTTGCGTATCGAGCAGATACGCCAGCACAGCACCCGCAGCGCGTACAGCCAACGGCTTGCCTTCGCAGCCAAATCCGTCGAGCGTGCTCACGCCAAAATGGCGCAGCAGCGTTTGTCGCGCATAACTTTCTTCAAAGCGCAGGGTTGGATAATGCTGCACGACCTGTGCTTCATTGCCGAGCGTCAATTCGTTGTCGGGTACGAGCAGCTCAGCCAGATCGAGACGAGCGAGTTCTTCGATCAATTGGCGGCGTGTATCGAGTTGGGTGGTGGCAAATTCACCGGTCGTAATGTCGGCATAGGCTAAACCGGCGCGATCGCCGTCACGGACGACGGCACCGAGATAATTCGGCCGACCGGCATCGAGCATACCCGGTTCGATCACAGTTCCAGCCGTAAACACGCGCACAACTTCGCGCGGCATAATGCCATTGACGAGTTGTGAGCCAATTTGCTCACAAACGGCGACTTTGTAGCCTTTGGCGATCAGGCGCGCGATATAGTTTTCGGCTGCATGATACGGCACACCGGCCATCGGGATTTTGCTGCCGCGTTGTTTGCGTGCCGTCAGGACCAGATCGAGTTCTTTGGCCGCAATTTTGGCGTCCTCATCAAACATCTCGTAGAAGTCGCCGAGTCGAAAGAAGAGAATGGCATCGGGATATTGTGCCTTGGTGTCGAGATATTGGCGACGCGATTTGGTTGGCTGAGCTTTTGCTGACATAAATGACTACTAATGACATGGTCTGCCGCCGATGAGTCGTTTCGACTTTGTTCGGGCAGACTTGTACAATCAGGTTGATTCGCGAAGTGATTATAACAAGGTGGGGGATATGAAACTATTGTTGCGCAGCCACAGTTTCGTGGCTCTGTGTGTGTTTGCGCTGGCTATCACGGCCGGTGTATCGGCCATTGAATCGCTAGACAGTACGACAACACAATTCTTGCCGCTGGTAGCTGTTGCAACCCGACGCGCCGAGTTTGAGAGCGTTGTGTTTACCGGGGTTGGGGAAGATGAGCATGCCTTCACAGATATTCAGCCATTGGATGAAACGCGACTGATTCTGGTACGACAGTCGGGCATCATTCAAATCGCGGCTGCGGACGGGACGATTGCAGCTACTCCGTTTTTGGACATAACCGATCGGGTGGCATATGATTCGGCCGAACGCGGCCTGTATGAGCTGGCTTTTCACCCAAATTACGCACAAAATGGTTTTTTATACGTCGCATATGCGCATACAAATGCGGTCACGTCACAGAAAACGATGCGCATCTCCCGTTTTACCCGCTCCGCATCCAATCCGGACACCGGTGATGCCGCTTCGGAAATGATTCTGCTCACAATCCCCCAGCGAAACAATCGTCATCAGAGCGGGTCGCTGGCATTTGGCCCGTTGGACGGCTATTTGTATATCTCGGTTGGTGATGATAATCAACCAGAGACAGCACAACAGGGGTCTGTTTTAACCGGCAAACTGCTGCGCATTGATGTGGATTCGGCCGAACCGTATACCATTCCACCGGACAACCCGTTCGTCGACGACCCCGATGTGCTGGACGAAATCTGGGCATTGGGCGTGCGCAATCCGTGGGGAATTGATTTCAACCCGGCGAACGGCGATTTGTACATTGCCGATGTCGGTGATTTGACATCGGAAGAACTCAACTTCCAACCCGGCACGGCAGCGGGAGGTGCCAACTACGGTTGGCCCTGTTATGAAGGGTACGAGCCTCACGACGCAACGGCTTGCGCACCGGATGCGGAACTGACTGCACCAATTTACGCGTATGGTCATGCAGACGGACGCTGTGCAATTACCGGCGGCTATGTCTATCACGGGCAATCATTCCCGGCCTGGTTTGGCGCCTACCTTTTCGCCGATTTCTGCACAGGCGACTTGTTCACTGTCCAGCGCAGCGGCGGCCAGTGGCAAGTGAGATGGCGTGGAACAATTCCCTGGTTGACCACGACACTGGGCTATGACTACGTCGGAGAACCGTATGCCGGCGCCTTTGTCAACGGTGTCGTTTACAAGTTGCTACCGACCAGCGCTGCGACAGCACAGAGTCCATCGACCAAATAGCGGTTTTTATCCGCCAATGTCCATTATTCCTTTGCTTTCAAGTCGTCGATGACGTTGACATATTGCTGCATGGCGTCTTCGGCCGAATTGCCTTTGAGTTTGCTCCACGCATCGTACTTGGCGCGACCGACCGGATCGAGCATGCCGGGGCGCTTGCCGGAGACATCGCCTGAAGTGGCTTGTTTGTAGAGCGAATAGAGCTGCAGCAACACGTCATTGCTCGGCTTTTTGGTCAGCGTTTTGCTGGTGGCGACGGCTTGTTCAAATTGGGTTTGCAGGTCAGACATGGCGACTCCTGTTGGTGTTTGATTGTGGTGTGGGTTTTATTCTTTTTCGGCCGAAACGTCAACTTTTCACACGGCAGATCGATGAAACGCTGCATTCTCCCACCAAACTCATTGATTTTGATCCTTGACAAACCCTGTCAGAGTATGATAGGCTGTTATGCGGTCGTAACTTTTCGGTGCAACCACAAGTGAAAATCAAAATGAAACAGGTATTACGGCAAAATCACGAATCGCATAACATAGTCGTTTGCAGTGCATGGCTATCTGAGCCAGCGATTGCTTGCCGTTTGCCCGTACCACGAAGATAGGGATATTGTTTCCTGTATTTTACTGATGTGACGCGGGCCAAAAAGCCCGCGTTTTTTGTTTTTGGAAAAGAGTGACATGATGATAACGAGATTTTCTGAGTTCCGTCAATTTCATAGTGAGCAGACAAGTGACACATGTGTTGTCGCGGTTTCTATAGTTGCGAATCGGCCGAATTCGGCCGAATGGCTGATGCCAGGCGCACGGTGGTCTCGTCTTCATCCCAGGGAGGAATAGCTTTCTCAAAGCCAACCCCACCCTTTTTTGACGACGCGGACCGCCACAACGGTCCGCGTTTTTTGTTTCTCGACATCATTTCAAGGCCGGAGTTGATTTCGGCCGAAAAGCACATTACCAATCGCATAACCCGGAAAACAAAAGCAAAAAATCGGTTGGCAGCCATTTTGTTGTCAACCGCCATGGCCTCGTGGAGGAGTCTGGAGTCCTCACCGGCTTGTCACGTCGGAGATCGCCGGTTCGAACCCGGTCGGGGCCGCTCAATCTGTTATGGGGATAGCAGGTTGTTCCAGTCGTTGACAACCAGGCTGCCGCATGGTGACCTGGTTGTTTATTGCGAGGTGGCGCAGCGGTAGCGCGGCTCACTGTTAATGAGACGGTCGTGGGTTCGATTCCCACCCTCGCAGCTTGGTGAACGCGCCATTCACAACGGAGGTGTAGCTCAACAGGCAGAGCAATTGTCGATTCCACAATTTTGCCTGAAGGACGGGCCGGCAGGAATTGGTTATCAACTGTTAATTGATGGTTGTGGGTTCGAGTCCCACCACGTCCGCCAACGGGCCGTTGGTCTAACGGGACGACAGTGGGTTTGCAACCCGCAAATACAGGTTCAACTCCTGTACGGTCCACAATATGGGCGAGTAGCTTAAACGGGAAAGCAGCAGTCTCCAAAACTGCAAGATGGAGGTTCGACTCCTTCCTCTCCCGCTCAACAGGATGTGGTGCAGTGGCTAGCACACTGTCTTCGGACGGCAGAGGTCGGAGGTTCGAATCCTCCCATCCTGACTTGGCAATATCTCCCGACACGCCGGTGAAGCTCAACAGGCGGAGCAGCTGTTTCGTAAACAGAAGGGTATGGGTTCGACCCCATGACCGGCTCAGATTAGGCGGGTAGCTCAAATGGAGAGAGCACTTCTCTTACAAAGAAGGGGTTGTGGGTTCGAGTCCCACCCGGCCTACTGGTCCAATTTTGCAGGTGTGATCCAACGGTAGGATGTCTGCGTGCCATGCAGATCGTATGGGTTCAAATCCCGTCACCTGCTCTTTTGTAAGACGGATTGCCAATCCGTCCTACGCTTTGGAAGGGTGGCCGAACGGTAAGGCGCTCGTTTGCTAAGCGAGTAGAGGCGTAAATGTCTCCTGCAGGTTCGAATCCTGTTCCTTCCGCCAATAACGAGATAGCTCAATGGTAGAGCCCTGGTCTCATATGCCAGTGATGCAGGTTCAAATCCCGTTCTCGTTACTTGAAGATTTCTGGAGGTGTGGCGAAATCGGTAGCCGCGCTCGTCTCGAAAACGAGAGACGATGGCAAACCCATCGTTTGAGGGTTCGACTCCCTCCGCCTCCGCACATAGTAAGGAGGAAGGCGAAAGGATGAAGGTAGAAATACTTCGCCTTCCGTCTTTTTCCTTCATCCTTTTAGATCAAATCTCTGTAGCTCAACGGAAAGAGCATCTGATTACGAATCAGAAGGTTGTAGGTTCGATTCCTACCAGAGATATACGCCTTCGTAGCTCAACGGAAAGAGCATCTGGTTTCTACCCGGAAGGTTATAGGTTCGAATCCTATCGAGGGCTACGACTCCGCCATTTGAACCATGTCGTTTGGACCCTGTCGTCTAGTGGTTAGGACGCGAGGCTTTCAATCTCGAAACGAGAGTTCGATTCTCTTCAGGGTCATACCCGCCGTCGTAGCTCAGCCGGAAGAGCAGCGGTCTTTTAAACCGCAGGGTGAAGGTTCGATTCCTTCCGACGGCACAAGGCAGAAAAGGATAGAACAGTATCCATGCGACGGGTATCTAGTTGAGGTAGCTCACTTGGTAGAGCGTCTGTTTGAAGCACAGAAGGTACGCGGTTCGATTCCGCGCCTCAACACTATTGGGAGGTCGTCTAATGGTAAGACGCCTGACTTTGAATCAGTCGATGAGGGTTCGATTCCTTCTCTCCCAGCTTGCAGGTCTAAAACCAGCGCTACAGGTTTTGTTTGTGGCCGTAGCTCAACCGGAAGAGCGTCTGATTGTGGCTCAGGAGGTTGTGGGTTCGATTCCCGCCGGTCACTCTTGAAGAATGGTGAATTGAGAATAGTGAGTGGTTGTCGCCGTTCACAACTCATGGTTTACCGTTCATCTTTCTTTTTTTGCTTGCCATCGTAGCCCAACTGGCAGAGGCAGCTGTGTTAGGAGCAGCGGTTTGCAGGTTCGAATCCTGCCGATGGTACTGCGGGCCGGATAGTGTAGCTTATCGTCTGGATCGATCACCGCTACGCTGCTTACTCGCCCGCTTTGTGAATTGAGACGACGCTCGCAATTCACCCGCCACCGTAGCCCAACTGGCAGAGGCAACTGTTTCAAATGCAGTTCAGTGCAGGTTCGAATCCCGCTGGTGGCATTGTGGGCCGGAGTGCATGGATTAACAATGTTTTGGACACATTTTGGGCCTTGGCCCGATTCCATGCCGTTTTTTGCCCACTTTTTATGGAGTGACTCACATTCCGTTTGCCGATCCTTGTCCGTTCAACGCGGGCCGTAGGTCGATGGTTATCTGGTTGGTGAGAGCTGCAAAGCTTCGGGTTCAAACCCTGATCACTCCGCTAACTCTGTAATGTGCAGGCATGCTGCCTGCGTTCCGTATTTTTGTTAATCCTGACGGGCCGGAGAGGTTGGGTTACCCCGCTATTCAGGCCGGGCGGTCTGGGAACCGCTCTGAAATATTGTGCCGCCCAATCTCATTTTTGCCCGTCGCAAATCTTAAAGGAGGTGCGTGATGACGAAATTGCGCCAACTTTTCTCGCTAAAGGAAACGCCGCAAAATCGGCCGATTCCGAACAGTGGTCAAGTCGCTAACAACGCAGGTGGTTTCGCCTGGGCCGTTGACGACTGGGCTCGCCTGGACCGCTTCCTCGTACTCGGCTCAGAAGGCGGCACGTTCTACGTCACGCCGCAAAAGCTGACAGTAGACAACGCCAAGGCCATCATGCGTTGCATCGAAGCAGACGGCTTCCGCGTCGTTGAACGCATCGTGGAAATCAGCACGAGCGGTCGTGCGCCGAAGAACGATCCGGCATTGTTTGCGCTGGCACTGGCTGCCGCAGTCGGTGACGACGTAACGCGCCGTGCTGCGCTTGACGCTTTGCCGCAAGTGGCACGTATTGGTACGCACCTGTTCCACTTCCTGGATTTCGTCGAAGGCTTTCGTGGCTGGGGCCGTGGTCTGCGTCGTGGTATCGGTAATTGGTACAACGTCATGCCGACTGGCCGACTGGCTTACCAGGCAGTCAAGTACCAGCAACGTGACGGCTGGAGTCACCGTGACGCGCTGCGTCTGGCCCACCCGGTCGCTGCAACGCCGCAGCACGACGCGATTTTCAACTGGATCACGCAAGGTTGGGACGGTATCGGTGAACAGCCGCATCCGGACGAAGCGTTGCAGTTGATCTGGGCGTTTGAACGCGCGAAGCGTGCGGACAACGTCGCGGACGTCATTGATCTGGCAGTGGATTACCGTTTGCCCTGGGAAGCGATTCCGACACAATGGTTGAAGCAACCGGATGTGTGGCAAGCGTTGCTGCCGACGATGCCGATGACGGCAATGATGCGTAACCTGGCGCGTATGACGGCAAACGGTGCGTTGAAGCCGCTGAGCGAACAAGTTGATCTGGTTGTGGATCGTCTGGCGGACAAGAACCGTCTGCGCAAGGCGCGTGTACACCCGATCGCAGTTCTGGCAGCATTGACGACGTATGCAAATGGTCGTGGTGTGCGAGGCAAGCTAACGTGGGATCCGATCGCGCCGATCATTGATGCACTGGACAAGGCGTTTTACCTGACGTTTGACAATGTCGAACCGACGGGCAAGCGTCTGGTGTTGGCGCTGGATGTTTCAGGCTCGATGATGTCGGGTAGTGTGGCCGGTGTGCCGGGTCTGACACCGCGCAATGCTTCGGCTGCGATGGCGTTGGTGACAGCGGCTACGGAACGCAAGGTCGCATTTACGGGCTTTGCGGGCGAGCTTGTGCGGCTGAAGATCAGTGCGCGTATGCGTCTGGATCAAGTGGTTGAGAACATCAGTGGGATTCCTTTCGGCCGAACGGACGCTGCATTGCCGATGTTGTGGGCACTGGAAAACAAGGTGAAGGCCGACACGTTCGTAATCTACACGGACAGCGAAACATGGTACGGCAAGGTACATCCGGTACAGGCGTTGCGGGCATACCGTCGTAAGATGGGTATTCCGGCCAAGCTGATCGTCGTCGGTATGACCAGCAGCGGCTTCAGCATCGCCGACCCGAACGATGCAGGTATGTTGGATGTGGTTGGTTTCGACGCGTCGGCACCGGCGCTGATGGCTGACTTCATCCGCGATTAGGTGTCGTGTGAGGTGCGTCATTGAGTTGGCGTACCTCACACGACATCACGAAGCAATTGTAAGTCAGTTTTTGATCCAATCGATCACAAGCGTCGGTTGAAGTTGGTCTGGAAAGAGGTGGCATCATGAACATTCTGTTGCTCAATGCAAGCTACGAACCCGTTACTGTGGTGTCGTTACAGCGCGCCATATCGTTGCTTTTGCGCGACCGGGTGGATGCGGCTACCGACATGATGCGTCCGGTGCGCGGGGGCTCAACCGTATTTGAAATTCCGCAGGTGATCCGGCTGCGCAAGTACGTGAACGTACCGAGCAGGGGTGCACGTTGGAGCCGGCAGGCTGTTCTGCAGCGCGACCAGTTCACGTGTATCTATTGCGGGATTCAAGCCGGGGCACGGCAACACGGGTCGGTATTGCAGCGCGGCGATTTCACGCTGGATCACATTCGGCCGAAATCGCGCGGCGGCAAGAATACCTGGGGTAACACGGCGTGTGCCTGCCCGGTATGTAACCAGCGCAAAGGGAACCGCATGCCCAACGAAGCGGGTATGAAACTGCTCTGGGAACCGAAGATACCACGCGTAAATACGTGGGTACTCGACGGTGAAATTCCGGAAGCGTGGAAGGTCTACCTGAGCTCTTGATGTGAGGGATGGGAGAGTATGAGATTGGGAGATTGGGAGATTGGATGATCTGGTCTCTCTGTCTCCAATCTCAAGCTCACTCAAACAGTTCCGGAATGCCGTATTTGGAGCAAATCGGGCATTCTCGCGGATCGTGACCGCGCGCGGGGCAATAGGATCGGCCGAAAAAGATGATCTGCAGGTGCAACTTGTTCCAGCTTTCACGCGGAAACAGCGCCTTGATATCCTTTTCAGTTTGCTTGACGTTTTTGCCGTTGGACAAACCCCAGCGATACATCAGGCGGTGAATGTGCGTGTCAACCGGCACGGCGGGCACGCCGAAAGCCTGCGACATGACGACGGAGGCCGTCTTGTGGCCGACGCCGGGCAACGCTTCAAGTTCGGCGAACGATTGCGGCACCTGACCACCGTGCTTTTGAAGCAGGATATGCGATAAATCGTAGATCGCTTGCGATTTGCGCGGTGCGAGGCCGACCGGCCGAATGATGTCACGGATTTCGTCAACGCTCAGTTGCACCATCTCTTCGGGTGTCGATGCGCGTTCAAACAGAACAGGCGTAATGGTATTGACGCGTGCGTCGGTCGATTGCGCCGAGAGCAGCACGGCAATCAACAAGGTGTACGGATCGCTGTGCCGCAACGGTATCGGCGTCTCAGGATACAGTTCATCGAGGATGGCGGCAATTGCGTCTGCTTTTTGTTGGCGGGTGAGATCGGTTGTCATGACGGTAGGGTAGCAGGAAGTGAGTCGGTTGGCTAGTTGGATGGTTTTCGGCCGAAATCGTATGCTACAATGTTTGCAGGAGATAGGAAATGAACGACGAAAAAATTAAAGGTCGTGACCTGATTGAGATGGGTTGGAAACCAGGGCCGGCGATTGGCGAGACTGTGCGCATTTCGGCCGAAATGAGCGATCAAGGTGTTGACAGTGACACGATCAAGCGTCAGATCAACGCTATTCAATCTGATCCCAAAGCATACGAGGACGATGCTGTTTGGGGCGATGTGGCCGGCATATTACTCAAACAGCAAGCGCGTGCTATCCAACCGCAACTGCGTTCTGAGCCGGCGCCGCTGCGCGTTTGGGGCCGCGAATTGATCGATGAGGATTCATTTAAGCAGATCAACGACGCGGCCCGTTTGCCGGTAACGCTGCGCGTGGCACTCATGCCCGACGCCCACATCGGTTACGGGCTGCCGATCGGCGGTATCGCAGCGTTGGAAGGCGCGATTGCGCCGTACATGGTCGGCGTTGACATCGGCTGCCGCATGCATGCCACCATCTTCAAGCGCAACCCGATTCACCTCAAACAGAAACCGGCTCTGTATGAACAGTTGTTGATGGAGCACACCTTTTTCGGGCACAAGGCACCGCCGCGCAGCGAGCGCAATCAACACCCCATTCTGGATGATCCGCGTTGGGAGATGTTGCCGCGCCAGTTCAACAACCTCAAAGATTTGGGTGAAGAGCAACTGGGTACCTCGGGTGGCGGCAATCACTTTGTGGAATGGGCCGAGCTGACGGTGCTGGACAACAATCCGATGGATCTGGAACCGGGCGAATACATCGCGCTGGTGTCTCACAGCGGGTCGCGTGGCGTGGGTTTCAAACTCGCCAACCATTACAGTAGCATGGCAGAAAATATGGCCTTCTTCCTGCCCAAACAGATGCGCAAACTCGGCTATCTCGACTACAAGCGCGGTGAGGGTCAGGAGTATGAGGTGGCGATGACATTGGCCGGTGATTTCGCCCGCGCTAACCATGAGGTGATCCACGAGCGTATCAGCACGGCCCTCGGGCGCGACGTGGTGGCGGCGACGCTGCAAAACCACCACAACTACGCATGGCGCGTGATGCGTGAAGACGGTACACCCATCTTCATTCACCGCAAGGGATCAACGCCGGCGACGCAAGGGGCTTTGGGCATCATTCCGGGTTCGATGGCTGCGCCGGGCTTTTTTGTAATCGGCCGATGCTATGATGACGATCACATACTGGAACATCCGTCGCTGAACAGTGCCGCGCACGGCAGTGGCCGCCAACTGGGCCGCAAACAAGCGATTCGCTCACTGGACTCAAAACAGGTGCGCAACTCTCTGGAAAAGAAAGGCGTGACATTGCTCGGTGGCGGGTTGGATGAGGCGCCGGACGCGTACAAGGATTCACGGCAGGTCATTGCAGCGCAAGCGGACCTGGTTGAAGTGTGGGCTGAATTTCGGCCGAAAATCGTGCGTATGGCTGACGACGGCGGGCGCTCACTCGGCAAGCCGATGGGCGACAAAGGCTGGGGCAGCCGCGGGCGCCGGAAGAAAAAGCGTCGGCGCTAGTGTTTGAACGGTCGGGAAATTGGAGGGTAGGAAACGGCAAAATCACGCTCAATCCTCACGCCTCCAATCTCCCAATCAACCTTGATAAATCTCGGTTTCCGGCTTGAACGCAGCCCACGAAAACCAGAAATGGTCGGCGTGGATGATGGGATCGAGCCGTGTCCCGGCCAATTCACCCGCAATCGCCTGCCCCAACACATTCCATTCGCTGCCCGTTTCGTTATCGAAGATTTGCTCGCCGTCTTTGCGGAACGTCAGCTTACGCCCGTCGAGGTTCGGGTCAAATACACCGGTCGCGCCCACGTCATCGCTATCGGCAATCGACCGGGCATCGAGTACGCTGGCCGTGCCGCCGACGTGAAAGACGACGAGGTCACGTCCGCCGCGCGTGTCGTTGATCACACCCTGCTCAAACAATATAGATAGTGGGTAGGCCACATTACTATCGCCCAGATCGACGGTGACGACGCGTTCCATCGGCCGAAGCCGGTCATCAGGAATCCCATCATACAAAAAGGGACTCTGCGTGATATCATCATAACCAACATAGGGATTCTCACCGTAATTGCGATTGAAGCCTGTGTCGCGGGAGAGGACAACGCCATCCGGAAACGCATTGCGAAAATCGGCAAAACTGACAATTTGCGATGGTAAAAATGTCAATTGCATGCCGGTCAAATCGCCGACAATCGCTTCGCCGGTGAACTGCTGCCACAACGTTTCCGTCGTACGATCATACATGACCAGGTCAGAGTTGCGCAGCAAACCGGACGTGCCAAACTCAACCGTGTCACCATTGACGCGCCGATCAAAAACCAGCGCCGAATTGCACAGCGGGCAAAATGTCGCGATCACAGGTATTTCGCCGACGGTGTCGTTGACGATTTCGTGCCACATGAGGATTTGCAGCGGGTAGGCCCGCGCATCACCGTTGAGTTCGAGCGCGATGACCGGCTCGTTATCGGCCAGCCACACACCGGCTTCAGCATACGAGACAAATGTCGGCGCATCGATGGAAGGAATGCCGTCGCGCGGTGGGCCGCCAGATAGCAATTCATTGTAGTCAATAGTGTGTTTGTTCCAATTGGTGTTCCAACTGCGGGTCGCACTGAGCAAGCGTTGTGGGCGATCGTCTTCTGTCAGGATAGTGATGTCTTCCGCAATAGGGAATGTCGCAATGGAAGTGGGGTCAACAGTCTCTGAATCGGTACCGGTATCGGCCGAAACAGTCGTATTGTCGGCACTAGCAAGCGTATCACCTGACTCAGAAGGCGCACAAGCCGCCAAAACGAGTACGATGAAAAGACCTGTGCCAATCAATTTACGCCAAAGGACCGATTGCAATAACATCATAAGGTACTCCATTTTGCATTGTTTCAAAAAAGCGAAAGAGAACAGATTCTTTTTGCTTGAACAGCGCAACCGTACAGTTACTCTGAAATGTAGACAATGTCTGCCTGCATTGCAATACGTTACCATCTTGCCTCATAAAAAACAGTGAAGCAGCTTACACCCATTGTGTAGACGATGCATGAGAAAACCTCCGGCTGGCGGCGATAGGCGCTACAAAAGTTGACGTTGATGACGCACTGTGTTATATTCATTTTAACGCGGTGCGTTATAATGGCGCGCCCGCTTTACTAACCAAACAGCTACTTTGTATAAGGCTATTGCAGGAGATATAAGATGAGCGAAAATGTACCGGTCACTGATGAGACGGTTGAGAGTAAACCAAACATGCTCGTTGACGCTGTGCGCAAAGTGATTTTGGCTGGTATTGGTGCCGCCAAGATGGCTCAAGAAGAGGTTGCCGGTTTTGTGGGCGACTCAGAAGGGTATCTGAACAAAATCGTTGAGGAAACTGAAGCGTTTATCAACAAGCTTGTCGATAAAGGTGCAATTGCTGAAAGTGACGACAAGCAATTGGTTGCTGACATGATGGAAAAGCGGCGCAGTGTCGTCAAAGATTCGGCCGAAAAAGCGCAAAGCGGTCTGGACAAACGGGTAGAAGACGTCTTAGCTCGTCTCAATATTCCTACCAAAAGCGATGTCGATGAATTGAGCAAAAAGATCGGCCAATTGAGCCACAAAGTCGATAACCTGAAAAAAGTTCAGGAACAAGCCTTGTCTACTGAAGAAGCAGTCACTCCGAAGACGGCAAAAGCGGCAAAAAAAGTTACAGCCGAAGTAGCTAATGGTTCTCAGGAAGCGGCTGACAGCGTCGCTGCCTGATTATCGCGACGCCAAAACTTACCGAAAAGGGAGATGCAACACATCTCCCTTTTTTTGATCAGTGTGCAGCCTGTGGCACCACATCGTTGCAACCCACCTTGATCGGATTCACAAAATATCACTGGATTTGACGTGCTATTCACTGCTGCCTATAATGCAGCTATCATGACGCAACACGTTATAAAAAGAGATCAGTATGCCCACAATTATTAAACGGTACCCAAATCGCAAGCTATATAATACGGAAACCAAGCGCTATATTACGCTTGACGGTATTTCCACATTGATCAAACAAAGCAACGAAGTGCAAGTATTGGATCACACGACCGGTGAAGATTTGACAACGTTGACTTTGACGCAAATCATCTTCGAGCAAGAGAAAAAACGCGGTGGCTTTCTGCCCAAATCAGTATTAACCGGCCTTATTCAGGGAGGCGGCGAGCGTATTGGCTCGCTGCGGCGCACGTTGGGCATGCCGCTAGACTTGTTGCGTCAGGTTGATGATGAGATCGAGCGTCGCATGAAAGAGATGATCACGCAAGGCGAGGTGGCACGCGAAGAAGGGCTGCGCATGTTGGAAAAACTGCTGTCTTACGGGCCTCTGGGGCGAACGACAGAAAACAATGGCGTTGAAGAAGCACCTCTGGATAGCACGGAGGTAGCTGTACGACGTATGCTTGAAGAACGCGATATACCCAGCCGATCTGAAATTCAAAGCCTGCTCGATCAGTTGGACGATCTGGCCTCAAAACTGGATTTGATGGAGCAGGAAGAATCGGCATCGGCCGAAATTAATTGACAACTGCACACGTGACACCGGAACTGCGTTTTGAAGGGCTGGTAGCCATCGCAGCTACGCGCCATTTTGTGTGGTCACAACTAACCTCGCCGGATGTGCTGGCGCAAATCACGCCGGGCGTCGCCTCAGCACAAATCATTCAACCCCAACGCGCGTTTCGCATTCAGATTGCCACCGAGATTGCCGGACAAGCGTTCAGCTTCCCCACAGACATCATCTGGACAAATATCACGCCACCACATATCCTCGTCTGGGAAGCGCAGGCAGACATCAAGGGGCGCAGCGTCGCCGTTCACGGTTTGTTTGAGCTACGAGAAGAATTGGAGACGGAGATCGTCTTTTCGGCCGAAACGACCACCCTACCCAACGCCCTCAATCTACCGCCGGCTCTCATGCGCGGTATCATAAGCCACGCTATAACCAACTTCTTCACTCGATTCAAACAATACGTCGAACAAAACGCGCCTGCATAATGCATTGCACGTTCCCGTTCGGTCTGGCGACTTACCCCACTGTATTTGGTCCTTTGATCTGCTGTCCTTGACCAAGTGACCGCGACCGTTGGAATGCCGCCCAAATACCACGCGATACCACCGTGCGAAAACCACCTTTATCCAGGTGGTACAGTGCTTCGGCCGTCGTGCCGCCCGGCGACGTAACCTGATTGCGCAATTCAGCGACATGTTTTCCTGACTGCTGCGCGTATTTGACTGATCCGAGCATCGTCTGGAACACCAATTCTCGTGCCACTCGCCGCGAAAAACCCATATGGACGCCGGCGTCGATCATCGCTTCCATCATCATAAACACATATGCTGGGCCGCTGCCGCTGAGCGCCGTCGCCATGTCGAGATATGATTCTTCATCAACATAAATTTCATGACCCAGCGCGCCGAAAATTTCATGCGCCTGCAACAATTGTTCAGCACTGGTCGTCGGTGTGGCGGTCCACACTGTCATACCTTCGCCAATCTGTGCAGGTGTATTGGGCATTGCGCGTGCCACTTCTGTGTGATCGAGACTGCTGGTCAATGCTGAGATGGGGACACCGGCAATGATGGATAATACGAGCGCGTCGTAACGAATTTTCCCATTGATTACCGGTACGATCCGTGGCAGCACCTGGGGCTTGACGGAGATGATGACGATATCGGCCGATTCCACTGCAGCCGCATTGTCATCCGTAACATGGATGTGATGCTTGATCTGCATTTCCTCATTGCGATCCAGCAGCGCATTCGTGCCGGTAATTTGGTGCGGCTCCACCGAGCCCTGTGCAATCAACCCGCGAATCATCGCCTCACCCATGACACCGGTTCCGATTACAGCCAATTTTTTGCCTTTAAACATTGTTTTATCTCCACCGCCATAAGAAAGCTGGTTTCAATCCATGAAATTTGTAGTTCCCCAAAAACAATTCCCAGCTTAGTCGTCATCATTATTGTACCAGTCACTTGCCAAACTGTGGGTAATTCACTTATGATTTAGTCGGTCAACAGAATCTGCTCTGGAGTGCTTATGACTTCTCCTGACACAAAATCACCAGCTGCGAGAAACTCACCGCCGTGGGCACGCACAACCAAGATCATCGTCATTGTCGTGGCATTACTCTTGTGTGCGCTGGCTTTTTATCTGTTTCGCGGGCTTATACGCCAAATAGTTATTGCGGCCATATTGGCATATGTGCTGACCCCGGTATTTAACTACATCGAACGCCACACACCACTCAAACGCAGTCACTCTGTTTTAATCGTTTACCTGTTGCTGGTCGTTGCTGTTGTCACGGTGCTTATCGCACTCGGCATTGAAGCGGTCAATCAGGCAAACAGGCTAATCGAGGATTTGCCGGGTATTGTCGCCGATCTGACAAACAGAATGGTCGTCCTTGCCCGCCAGCCAATCGTTATTGGACCATTTGAAATCGATCTGCTAACAATGGATTTGACGACTGTACGCGATCAGGTTGTTGATGTAGTGCGCGGATTGCTGGGCCCCAGCAGCGAAATTATTGCCAACCTGGCGACTGGAACCGTGGCAACAGTTACGGTCATCCTGTTCATCTTCATCATGTCGATCTATATTGCTATCGACATGCCACGCTTTGGCGGATTGATCGCCGATATGGCAGCCCAGCCCGGTTATCGTGGTGACGCAGAACGCCTGACAAATCAATTTTCACGTATCTGGCGCGCTTACTTGCGCGGGCAGGTCATTTTGGCACTGGTCATCGGCACGATGGTGGGCGTGTCGCTGACACTGTTGGGGTTGAGGAACGCAATTGCTCTGGGAATCATAGCCGGTCTACTGGAATTCCTGCCGGTTATGGGCCCGATAATTGCCGCTGTTATCGCCATTCTTGCTGCACTACTGCAAACAGATATTCCATTCAACGTTACCCCGTTCACATATGCAATGATTGTGCTGGCTGTTATGATTGTCATCCAACAAATAGAAAACAACTTGCTCGTGCCGCGCATTGTCGGTGGAGCACTCGACCTGCATCCGCTGGTTGTCATTGTCGGCGTTTTAGCGGGAACATCGGTCGCCGGTGTGCTGGGCGCCATATTGGCCGCGCCGACGTTGGCGACGATCAAGTTGTTGGGTTCATATGGGTGGCGCAAGTTGTTTGACCTGGAGCCATTTCCCGATCCGGAGCCGGAACCGCCACCCAAACAATCATTGAGTACGCGTTTCGGCCAAATCTTTCAGCGCAACTCAGCCGATGCGCCAGGCGGGCAGCCAGAGGGCGACGAGAGCGGGTAACGCGAGAAAAGGAGCCAACGGCATCGTCAGGTTGCTGCGATCTGGATGACCTTGGCGCAGCCACAGCGCATACCCGCCGGCGAGCAGCATGCCGACAGCCAGCACCCACAATGCACCGATTGGGCCAAACAATGCGCCGATCAACGCCGCCAACATGACATCGCCGAATCCCAATGCGCGTGCGCCGTACCGCCATCGGGCAAAGAAATAGATCGCGCCAAACAGTGCCGCACTCACAATGACGCCGAGACAGCCGAGGAACACAGCTTCGGCCGAGATCGTGCCACGCACTGCCAATGCCACAACCGTGCCACCGATTGTCAGCACATGGGGGATGCGTCGGCGGCGCACATCGATGCTGATGATCAAAATCAGAACAATGGAAACTGGTAGGGGAAACCACCACACGGGTGTCGTGGGGAGAAAACTGATGTCGCGGAAACGGTAACTACCGAGCTAGAAACCGGGTTTTTCCTGGTAAATAACAGACAAAGTCAACCAAAACCCGGTTTCTCCAAGTGACGATTTTACATCAACCAATCAGTGCGTGAAGAGTGCGGCGATGGAGGAGATGACCATGCTGAGTGCCAGGATAATTGCCAGCGCAATCCATAGTTTCTCAGATGTCGTCCGTCTACGCTTCTTGCTTTTGCGTGTTGTTTTTGCCATCGATTACAATCCTTTTCCAGTGAATTGCTGTCATTATAACATAGTTTTCGGCCGATAATCGTCCCTTTCCCGCAACCAAAATGACACTTTTCACGTAATGGTTAGTAATCCCCTCCCATTTTGGGTAGTGTGGGCATTGCTCGAATTGTGTTGTGCTTGTAGGCCGTCTGCTGCTCTAGCTTCCGAATTTTGTCGGTTTCGGTATACTACATTAACGGCTAACAGCAACACCCTGTGATCTATTCTGGAGTAACGATGCTCGATGAACTCTTTTCTTCCGGCGCACTTAACGTTACCTTTGCCTGTGTCCTCGGACTGAGTTTTATTTTTGCGCTCATCAGCCTGGCAGGATTGGGACTAGGAGATGTCTTCGACATCGACACCGATGTCGATGTTGACGTCGATGCAGACGGTATCGGCTTCGCTTCGATCAGTCCGATGGCGCTGGCTGTTTTTGGCGCTTTCTTCGGCCTGACAGGTCTGGTCACCAGCATGTGGCTGGGTTTATCAGCCATACCGAGCATTCTACTGGCCCTTGTCATCGGTTTCATCTTCGGCGGTTTGACCCAGTTACTCTACGTTTACGTCTTGTCTGTCAGTAAATCCAGTCATTACTCGCTGGCACGCGATGAAGTCGGACGCAGCGCAGACGTGATTATTTCGATTCCCTACGAAGGCGTCGGCACGATTGCCTTCGACAATATAAGTGGACGCGTCACGCTTGGTGCGCGTTCCACCACCGGCAAGCAAATAGCAAAAGGCAGTGTCGTTCGCGTTGAGAAGATCGTCGGCCGTGTAGCTTTTGTGCGGCCATTAGAGTTGGGTGAATCGGAAGAGCGTCTTTTAACGGAGAAGCTGCCTCCAGAAAAACAACCCGATGAAAAGTGGGTCGATTAGCATTGTTTTCGGCCGAAAACCCATCTCAAACAAATCAACCAGCATACATCATGTGTGCAAAATGTCAGTTATCAGTCAAATTGAGTTAAGGAGTTAACCATGGGTACCGTTGTAATTGCTGTCGCCATTGTTGCATTCGTTGTAGTTGCAGCGTTCCTTGTGTACGCAAGTCGCGTCAAGAAAGTTGGCCCCAATGAAGTCCTGGTCATCTCTGGTCGAGGCAAAGGCGTCAACGGTTTCCGTATTATCACCGGTGGCCGCGCTTTCGTCTGGCCTGTACTCGAGCGCGTCGATATGCTCTCTTTGGAGCTAATGACTATTGAGCTGACCACGCCCGATGTACCCACCGTACAAGGCGTACCCGTCACCGTTGACGGCGTCGCTCAAATCAAAATCGGCAGCGACGAAAACGCCATTCGCACAGCCGCTATTCAATTCCTCTCCAAATCAAAGAGCGAAATTGAGCACGTTGCACACGAAACACTGGCCGGCCATTTGCGTGCCATTCAAGGTACGTTAACCGTCGAACAACTGTATCGCGACCGCGAAACCTTCGCTCAAACAGTACAGGAAGTATCCGGTGACGACATGGCGAGTATGGGCGTGGAGATCATTTCCTTCGTCATCAAGGACATCAGTGACGCCGAAGGATATCTCGATGCACTCGGCCGACCGCGAATAGCTCAGGTTAAGCGCGACGCTCAAATTGGCGAAGCCGAAGCCGAGCGTGATGCGACTATTCGCAGCGCCGAAGCACGCGAGCGCGGTGAAGCGGCCAAATACGATGCCGAAACCAAGATCGCCGAAAGTCAGAAAAAATTCGAGGTTGAAAAAGCAGTCTATCAGCAGGAGATCAACCGCAAACGCGCCGAGTCTGAGTTAGCGTACACGTTGCAGGAAAATATTACCAATCAGGCGATCACGGCAGAACAGGTTCAGGTTCAGATCATCGAGAAGCAGAAGCAGATCGAAGTTCAGGAACAGGAAACCAAGCGCAAAGAGCGTGAATTGGATGCGACCGTGCGCAAACCGGCCGAAGCTGAACGCCATCGGTTGGAAACTTTGGCCGAGGCCAACAAATACAGAGTCCAGGCCGAAGCTGAAGCTGAAGCAGCGGCCATTCTCAAGCGCGGTCAGGCCGAAGCCGATGTGATCCGTATGCGTGGTGCGGCAGAAGCTGACGCTGCCAGAGCACTGGGTGTCGCGCAAGCCGATGTCATTCGCGAGCAAGGGATAGCGGAGGCGCAAGCGACGCTACAAAAAGCAGATGCCTGGAAAGAATACACACAAGCAGCAGTGATCCAACAATTGATCGACGTCTTACCGGCCGTGGCAGACGCCATCGCAAAACCGTTGGCACAAACTGAACGGATCGTGGTGGTCAGCACGGGCAGCGATAATGGCTCTGGTGCCGGCGCATCCAAGATCACGAAGGACGTGACCAACATGATGGCTGAAATGCCGGCGACAATTGAAGCGTTGACCGGCATTGATTTGATGGGAACCATTAGTTCTTTGCCGGGTGTGAAGACTGTAGATGGTGTCAAGGCAGAGGAAAAGGCAGACGTTACTGCCACGGTTGAAAACGGCTCTGATCAATCTGTGATCATTGAACGTACCGATCAATAGCTTGTCCGGATTATCGTAGGGGTTTGAGACATCGTATCAAACCCTTACAGTTTGGCGATGACATTTTCTCTTACTCCAATGCAAACGACCATTGTAAACTGCGCCGCTACCACGCCGGGCGAGTTGCAGCCCAGCGCCCTGGCCAAGCTGCTTGCCGGAACACAATCGACGCGCATGGCAGAATGGCGTGAGCATCCTGATTTCGGCCGATTATCACATTACACACGCAAAGAAATATTGCATCAGACACAGGTACTTATCCAGCAAGACTACCTTGCTACCGATTCATATGGCCGCATCGTCGTCGGGCCACGTTCACCGTAATCGTTTGATGCCCCACTATTATTTATCGTTTGTTTGACATTTATCTTGAAAACTGCCATACTTGCCGCTGGTGAAAAACTGTAAATCATTGCACGCCACCAAGCTGGACTATCGCAGTCACCAACCGATTCTGACCCTAGTAATGGCGTCAGTTGATTCTGTTTTCTCACCGAGTAGTTCCTCTGTATTACCCCATTTTGCTTAGACATTACAAAAAGGAGAAAGAAGATCATGAATAGAAAGCTTCTGCTAACGTTGCTATTGTTACTCAGCATGTTGCTTTTTGTCGCCTGTTCATCCAGTGCGGACGAAGAGCCGACTGATGACACAACGACAACAGAGACCGACGATACCAGTTCGGCCGATACCGAAACTGACGCCACTGACACCGGCGAAGAAACGATGGCCGGCCTGATGGACGGCATGAGTGCCGAAGAACTGGTAGAAGCCGGTTACGTCGTCATCGCCCCCGGCGATCCGATTATGATCGGCGCATCAGTGGCACTGACCGGCCCGATTCCCGATCCGGGACGTGACATTGCCAACGGCGCTGAAGTCGCCATTGACGATCTCAATGCGGCCGGCGGTTTCATGGGTCACGAATACGCCATTGACGTTCAGGACGGCGCATGTGACGGTGATGCCGGCACAACTGTCGCTAATAAATTTGCATCTGACCCCGCCATCGTCGCCGTTTCCGGCGGCACCTGCTCCGGCGAGACGTTTGGTTTGTCACCGATTCTGCAAGAGGCACGCTTGCCGTTCGTCTCCCCCAGCGCCACAAACCCGGATATCACAAGCGAAGATTGTGATACCTGTAACCGTGTCGCGTTGAGTGATGCGCTGCAAGGTCAGGTTGATGCATCTTATGTATACAATGATCTCGGCATTCAAACGGCTGCCGTCATGCATGACAGTTCAGATTACGGTCTGGGCCTGGCCGAAATCTTCGCCTCGGAATTTGAAGCACTTGGTGGCACAGTAGTTACGCTTGAAGGTGTTCAGGTTGGTGACACCGACTTCCGCGCTGTGTTGACGACTATTGCAACCGATTCACCTGAGTTGCTTTTCTTTGGCGGTTACGCCACTGAAGCGGCGCTAATCGCGCAACAAATGGAAGAGGTCGGCTTGGAAGATGCTATCTTCTTCAGTGACGACGGTGCGTTTACAGAACAATATCTGAATGCAGCCGGCAGTTCGGCCGAAGGATCTTATGCCAGTTTTGTCGCCGGTGACGAAGTTTCAGAAGCTAACGCGGTGTTTGACGCCGCTTATACCGAAAAATACGGCGTTGCACCCGACGATCTCGGCCCGTTCCATGCACAGTCATATGACAGCGTGCAACTAATCGCCAATGCCATTACGCAAGTCGGCAAGGCCGATGATGCCGGCGAAGGGTACCTGATCATCAATCGCGATGAGTTGGTTGCTGCTGTACGTGCGACATCTGATTTGCAAGGTCTGACAGGCATTCTGACCTGTGATGCAATCGGCAACTGTGGTGCCGGCGGCATCCAGATTTACCAGGTTCAGAATGGTGAGTTTGTCCAGGTTTCCGGCTTTGGGCTGGGTGAAATGGACGAAGCGATGGATGATACGAGCGAAGAAGCCGCAATGGCCGGATTGTTGGACGGCATGTCGGCCGAAGAATTGATGGAAGCCGGCTACGTCGTCGTCGCGCCCGGTGAGCCGATTCGCATCGGAGCATCTGTCGCCTTGACCGGTCCTATTCCGGATCCAGGTCGTGACATTGCCAACGGCGCTGAAATCAGCATTGATGATCTCAACGCTGCCGGCGGCTTGCTGGGTCACCTGTACGAACTCGATCTACAAGACGGCGCGTGTGACGGCGATGCCGGCACAACCGTTGCCAACAAATTCGCATCTGATCCGACCATTGTCGCCGTTTCCGGCGGCACCTGCTCCGGCGAAACGTTTGGTTTGTCGCCCATCTTGCAAGAGGCGCGTATTCCGTTTGTATCACCGAGCGCAACCAATCCGGACATTACCGGACCCGACTGTGACACCTGCAACCGCGTTGCTCTGAGTGACGCGCTGCAAGGCCAAGTTGATGCAGCCTACGCTTTCAACGATCTAGGTGTAACGACAGCCGCAATCATGCATGACAGCTCGGACTACGGTCTGGGATTAGCTGAAATCTTCCGCACAGAATTCGAAGCTCTTGGTGGAGAAGTTGTGGCGTTTGAAGGCGTTCAAGTTGGCGATACCGATTTTCGCGCCGTGCTGACTCTGATCGCCGTTGACCAGCCGGAACTGCTGTTCTTTGGCGGCTACTCTACGGAAGCGGGCCTGATTCAGCAGCAGATGAAGGAAACCGGATTGGACAATGCCGTTTTCTTTAGCGATGACGGCGCGTACACGCAGCAGTTCCTCGATGCGGCCGGGTCTTCGGCCGAAGGCGCATACGCCAGTTTTGTTGCTGGTGACGAAATCGAAGACGCCAACGCAGCCTTTGATGCTGCATATGAAGAAAAATACGGTGTTGTTCCCGATGATCTTGGACCATTCCACGGTCAATCCTATGACACCGTCCTTCTGATTGCCGACGCCATTGCGCGTGTGGCAAAGGAAGATGCCGACGGTGAAGGGTATCTGCTGATCAGCCGCGAGGAACTGATTGAAGCTATCCGCGCGACCGAAGGTCTGCAAGGGTTGACAGGCTTGTTGACGTGCGACGCCATCGGCAACTGTGGTGCCGGCGGTATCCAAATCTTCCAGGTACAGGATGGTGTTTGGGTTCAGGTTTCCGGCTTCGGTATGGAGTAGACCTGTAACCTGCTGCAAGTAGTTTGAAAAGTGGGCTGGGCCGGGTCTTTGATCTGGTCCGGCCTTTTCTTTAAGTGAGCGATTATGACAACGATTGAGAAACGGGCGACGAGTGACTATCGGCCGAAAATGCGTCCCTCACAAATCGCACTTTACGGGTTTGGCATCCTCATCCTCGTTTTGCTCGGTTGGCGCATCTACAACGTAGTCAGCGTCGAACAATACCCGATACAATTCTGGGCAATCCAGTCGATCAACGGCCTTGTATTGGGTAGTGTCTACGCCTTGATTGCACTGGGTTATACACTGGTATACGGCATCCTGTTTATGATCAACTTTGCGCACGGTGAAGTTGTCATGCTCGGCGGCTTTGCCGGATACTTTGCCCTGCAATTGTGCATACGCTGGGGATGGGTTGCCGCAGACGCACCCTTTTTTCAATCGTGGCTGGCCGTCTTGTTTCCGATTGCCGTGGGTATGATCGCTTCATTACTCGTCGCCATGGCGCTGGAACGCATCGCCTACCGGCCCCTGCGCGGCGCACAACGACTTATTCCATTGATTAGCGCTATCGGCGCATCGTTCTTTTTGCAATATTCAGCGCTGCTCATTTTTGGCGTGACCCCCCACAATTATCAAAAACCGGCCGTTTTGACCGGAGCCGTGTCACTGGGAGACAGCGGCGTTTTCATCTCCAAAACCGGCTTGTTTATCATTCTTGCCTCCATTGTCCTGATGCTGATCCTCTATATTCTCGTGCAGAAAACGAAGATAGGGCGAGCTATGCGTGCCGTAGCTGAGGATCAGGAAATGGCATCGTTGATGGGCGTCGATGTCAATCGCATCATCGTTTTCACATTTGTGATTGGTGGTTTGCTGGCCGGCGCGGGTGGTGTCATGCTTGGTTATCAAAACACGGTGATGCGCTTCAATACCGGCTTTATTCCCGGTTTGAAGGCGTTTACGGCGGCGGTGCTGGGCGGTATCGGCAATGTGCCGGGCGCCATGATCGGTGCGATTATTCTCGGCGAGCTGGAAGCACTAGGGCCGAGCTTGCTGGGTCTGCCCAATGAATACAAGGATGTGATTGCGTTTTCAGTGCTGATTTTTGTGTTGATTTTTCGGCCGACGGGTATCCTCGGTGAAAGACTTAGCCGGGAGCGTGCATAACCATGAGCATCAAACCGGGTATTCGTTACGGAATAATCAGTTTTGGTATCCTGTTTTATTTGAGCATTCTGGGCCTGCCTCTGCCGCGTACATTGGGCGGTTTTGGCACACTGGCGCTGGGTTTATTTTGGGCTGTACTCGTCCTCATCAGTCTGGTCACTATGCGTGAGACCGATCAACGACGCTATACAACCATCGAAGCGGTCACTGGCGGTTTATTGATTAGCGCGATTGCCGGATTTGGTATGGCGCTTGTTGTCGGCCTGTTTGGGCGTCTGATAGCGGATGGCGTGCAGGTCAACACTGTTTTTGCACAGGTTTTGCCGGAATGGGTCGGCACATTTACCGGCCAAACAAAGCAGGAAGTACAGGCAGGTGTGTCCGCAACAACCGCCTTGCTGCGCTTTGCCTTGCTGATGACATCGGCCGGTTTTCTCGGTGCTATCGTGAGTCGCGGTCTCACACACAGTTCGCGCGAACGCTGGCACGACTGGATCAATAGTCCGTTTATGTATTGGCTGGTTATTGCCATGCCGTTTGTGTTTTATGTGTGGTATTTTGCGCTGGCGCGCGGTATTCTCGGCGCGACGAACACGAGCATTTCCGGGCTGGTACTGGCCTGTCTCTTCGTTACTGCCGTGCTGGTTGCGCTGCGCCGTGTACGCGACAAACGGCGGCGACTCGTGTTCGGCATCGCGTTTGTCGTTATGCTGATTCTCCTGCCGCAAATTGGCGATCAATTTCAGAATACGGTACTCAACAAGATCGCCATCTTCAGCGTCGTCGGCATTGGTCTGAACATCGTCCTCGGCTACGCCGGTATGCTTCATTTGGGATACATCGCGTTTTTTGCCGTCGGTGCATACGCTTATGGCCTGCTCGCATCGCCTGATTCGTATTTTGTGATCAACTTTATGGGCGGCGACGGCATCACATTCTGGCAAGGTCTGCTTGTGGCCGCGATTGTTGGCGCGTTGATGGGCATTATCTTTGGTGTGCCGATTTTGCGTACGCGCGGCGATTATCTGGCGATTGTGACGCTGGGGTTCGGGCAGATCACGTTTTTGCTGCTGCTGAACTTGCGTGAGTTTACGGGTGGGCCGGGCGGCGTACTCGACATTCCGCCCCCGACGTTGTTTGGTGTGGATTTGGGTTCGGCCGAATCGATTCTTTACCTGGCAATGATCATGCTCGCCGTCGTGGCGTTCATGACTTTGCGCCTCAATGATTCACGCATCGGCCGATCGTGGCGCGCGATGAAAGAAGATGAAGACGTGGCGGCGACGATGGGCATCAACTTGTCCACGACCAAATTGGTCGCTTTTGCGATTGGGGCCGCGTTCGCGGCCGTTGCCGGCGTACTCTACGCAACACGACAGGTCAACATCTTCCCCGACAACTTCGCCCTGAAGCAATCCATCGACATTTTATCCCTGGTCATCATCGGCGGTTTGGGCAGTATTGAAGGTGTCGTGCTTGGTGCGGTAGCGTTTGCCGGTTTACCGGAGATTTTGCGTGAGGCAGAGAATTACCGCATTGTCGCTTTCGGCGCATTGCTGGTAGCGATGATGATATTGCGACCGCAGGGTCTGTTGCCGCCTCTGGAACACGAAGAAGATATCGATGTGTCAGACCGGCGACAAGATGCCTGGCTGCAGATTTTTGATGCGGAAGAAGACGATCAAGATTCGGCCGAAACAGGCGCAACCGGAACAGATTGATAGCCGGCTGTTTGAGGGTAGGCATATGCCACTATTCGAGTGTATTGAATTGAGCAAAGCTTTCGGCGGCCTGCAAGCCGTCGATAACCTGACCTTTCACGTCGATCAACATGAAATTGTCAGCATCATCGGGCCAAACGGCGCGGGCAAAACGACTGTTTTTAACCTGATCAGCGGCTTCTACCGACCTGATTACGGTCAAATCACGCTGGACGGCGACGACATTACCGGGCTGCCGTCCCACCTGATTACGCAGAAAGGCATCGCTCGCACCTTTCAAAACGTGCGCCTTTTTTTCAACATGTCAATTATGGAGAATGTACTGGTCGGCCAACATTCGCGTACCAAAGGCGGAGTTTTTAGCGTCATTTTGCGCACGCCGGGTTATAAGCGCGAGCAGGAAAAAGCGCGCGCAACAGCGCTAAAGCAATTGTCGTTTTTTGGGACACGCCTCGCTGGTTATCGTCAGAATCAACCCGCCAATGTACTCTCCTATGCCAATCGTCGTCGTCTGGAAATCGCGCGCGCGATGGCAACTGAACCCAAACTACTATTGCTCGACGAACCGGCAGCGGGTATGAATCCCAAGGAAACCCTGGAAATGGCAGATAATATACGCCGTTTGCGCGACGAACGCGGTTTCACCATTTTGGCGATTGAACACGACATGAAGGTAGTCGGCGGCATTTCAGATCGGGTGATTGCAATGGATTACGGCAAAAAGATCGCCGAAGGCAGTTACAAGGAAGTGACCGACGATCCGAAAGTAATCGAGGCGTATTTGGGCACGCAGGGCGGCAGTTTTACGAGTAAATAGCTGTTAGCCATCAGCGATCAGCGCTTAGCTTCATGCTAAGGCTGAACGCCAGGCGCTAATGGCTAAAGCAAATGGCTGAAAGCATGAGTGACAACGGTAAAAACAAAGTCGAACGCGAAATTGTGCTGCGCATGACCGATGTGTGTACCTATTACGGCGCAATTCGGGCATTGAACAAGATCAATATCGAGATTCGCAAAGGCGAAATGGTCTGTTTACTGGGCGGAAATGCCAGCGGTAAATCGACGACACTGAAGACGATTTTAGGTTATGCCCCTCCTCGGGAGGGTACGATTGAATTTCTCGGCACGCGCACTGAAAAAATGCAGACGAAGGAAATCGTCGGATTGGGAGTTTCCCTGGTGCCTGAGAATCGACGACTTTTCGGCCGAATGTCCGTCCTCGAAAATCTGAAAATGGGTGCATTTCTCCGCAACGACGATGAGATCGAAGCTGATATGGAGCATCTGTTTACACTGTTTCCACGCGTCAAGGAGCGTCTGCACCAGACGGCGGGTACGCTGTCCGGCGGCGAACAGCAAATGGTAGCGATGTCGCGGGCGTTGATGGCACGTCCCAAGCTGCTGCTGATGGATGAGCCGTCGATGGGGTTGGCGCCGATCTTTGTGCAGACGGTTTTCGACATCATTCAGACGATCAGCAATGAGGGGACGACGATTTTTATGGTCGAGCAGAACGCAAATATGGCGTTGTCGATTGCTGACAAGGGGTACGTGCTGCAAACTGGCGAGATCGTGTTGAGCGGTTCGGCCGAAGCGCTGCGCACCAATCCGCAGATGAAGAAGGCTTATCTGGGTGATGTATGAGCTGGGGCGAACACGGCTACGTTGAAGAAGACGACGACAGCCTCTATTTCTGGAGCGCCAAACGGCTGTGGCAACTCGCAGCATCGGAACCTGTCATTCACATCTCCCTGGATAAGTTCGACTGGACTAACGACAACTTCCAGTTCAATCTACCGACCGACACCCTCTATTGGCGCGACATCGGCGACCAGTCAAAGCAAATTCTGGCCGCCGATTTGAGCTATCCGATCATCATCAGCGCCGAAGGCAACGTGATGGACGGTATGCACCGCATCTTGAAGGCTTACGTTTTCAATCTGCCGTCCATTTCTGCCGTGCGCTTTGCCGTAACCCCTTCGCCTGACCGCGTCGTACCGTTGGATCAGGCTTGATTTCGGCCGAATGACGCTGTGGAGACAACTTCTCTAATCCGCAAGCGTGACGACTGGCCCACGCTCTAACCACACATTCAACTCCATCGGACTATTCACACGGCATCGGGTAAAATCATGCCGCTATGAACCTGACGCGCAATCAACGCCTGACATTGTTGGGCGTGTTAATCCTGCTCGCCTTCGCTATACGGATACACAATCTGGATGCGATGAGCTTTTGGCACGACGAGGGCCTGACGCCGGTACGCGCCGGCTATGACTTCGCTAAAATCCTCAGGAACGAGATCGACATTCAGGGCTGGGCAACACGCGATACCCATCCACCGCTCTATTACCTCGTCGCCCACGTCGGTGAACGCCTGCTCGGCGGCACAGACTTTGCCTGGCGCTATTTGCCACTGTTATTCGGTGTTTTACTCGTGCCGGTCGTGTTTCAAATCGGCCGAAAAATACACAGTGACACTATCGGCCTCATCGCAGCACTGTTTGCCGCCGTCAATCCGTTGCAAGTCTGGTATGCGCAAGAAGCACGCATGTATACGCTGGCCGTCCTGCTGATGGCATTGGCGTCCTATGCGCTGTGGCGTGCCCTAGCCGATAGTCAGAACAAAAAAAGGCTGGTCGGGTGGCTGCTGTCCTATGTCATTCTGGCCGGATTGGCTTTCTGGACACATTACACAGCCGCATTCCTGATTTTAGGCCAGGGTATACTCTGGGCATGGTTGTTGTGGCACGCGGGATTGAAGAAATGGCTGGTCGGCGGCGCCGTGCTGGCTTTCCTGCTGACTTTACCCTTGCTGCCATTGGTCACGAGCCGCTTGCTGTCCGATGCACCGGAAACCGGCTACACGACAGTCCCGCCGTGGGTAATTGTTGAGGATGTGGTACGCGGCTTTGTTTTCGGCCGAACAGTCGATCACAACGCGCTGCTCATTCAGGTGTTCACCATCGGCTTGTGGCTACTGCTCCTCGCCGGCATCGTTTACCGCCGCAAAGCCGAAAACGCCTGGTTGTCACGCCTGTTTCTCCTCATCTACCTGTTCGCCACACCGCTCGGTTTAATAGTCGGCTCGGCTCTTTTCAAACCAATGTATCTCGGCGTGCGCCACATCATGGTCGGTTCGCCGGCCCTGTTTATTTTGTTGGCTCGCGGGGCGTCGCTTTTCTGGCCGCAGCCTGCAGAGCGGCACAAAAAGTGGGGCATGTTGCACAGTGCGGTCGCCATTCTGGGCATCACCATCGTACTCTGGGCATCACACATTGCTCTCGATAATCTGTACCACGACATCCGATTCACCAAAGAAGATTATCGCGGCATGGTCGCCTACATCGAATCACATGCCGGCGCTAACGATGTCGTGCTCTATCACAACGCGCTACTCATGCCGCTGCACGAACATTACCGCACGCGTGACGACATCGCCGTCACCGCCCTGCCCACCTACCCGCACGGTGCACATCCCGGCACGATCGACGATTTACTACAACTGTTTGCCGACTATGACCGCGTCTGGTACATGGCTGAACCGCCTCCAGACAATCGCGACCCGGAAAACGTTGTCGGGGCGCAAATCGAAGGCAAACTGTTGCCCATTGATGAACGCTGGTTCCACGGCGTCAACACAGAGATGAAAATCACAGCATATCAGAGTGTTCCATTTGGCGTGGAGACATTACCGTCGGATGCTGTGGCACAGACGTGGCAGGGAGACGGATTGCCGGTTCTACGAGGCGCACGGTTGGGGATAATGCCTGAGAAAGCTGTGGATAACCTGTGGGTCGATCTATTCTGGGATGCCGCTGCCCCCTCAGCGGAGCACGGTGTGCAATTGGCTTTGCGTGCCCCGGACGGCGAATTGTTGGCCAAAAACGTGGCACCATTTTATATGGACGCTGCGCCGCCGTTGCCTGATACAACATTGCAGCGCACCAATTACCAGTTGGAATTACCGGACAGCTTGCCGCCGGGCACGTATGAGTTACTTGTCGGTTCCTGGGATTATGCGGATGAAACAGGTTCAGGCGAATGGGAACCGCTATTGGAAGTAGAGATTGCAGGCAGTTCGGCCGAAAGCGATCCCAATACGGGATTGCATTTTGCCAACGGCTTGCATCTTGTCGATGTCATCAGCACTGAAGCGGTCAAACCAGGTCATCCACTGCCCGTCACCCTGGTATGGCAAACCACGTTTGCCGACAGCCTGCGTTATCAGCTCGAAGTCATCGATCACAATGGGGATGTTTTGCGCGTCGATGGTGGCGTAGTCGGACCATCCTGGCTATCCGGCAGCCATTTCCCGACAGATACTCGCATCGCACAGCCGATTGGTATCTACTTCCCGCCAGAGACTGCGCCGGGGCAATTTTCGCTGCGTTGGACTGTATTTGACGGTGATGAACCAGTGCCCAGCCGTTTCGGCCGATTGCCGTGGCGCAGCGATGCCAACCTGTTTGGCGAAGTGACCGTTGAAGCATGGCCATTGATAACTGAACTGAAACCTGTGGATAACCTTGTAACTGTTGGGGATAACCTATTTATCAATGTGGGTAAGGTGCGTGCTTATGTGCAAAACGGCGACAGCCTCACCCTGTATTGGGAAGCGACCGGCGACGCGCCACAGAGCTACACCGTATTTGTCCACGTTGTCCCCTCTGGTGGCATCGAAGCAGTGACGCAATCAGACCGCATTCCGGTCGATTGGCTGCGCCCAACTGATGGCTGGCGACCCGGTGAAATTCTCGAAGATATCCACAACCTGGGGATAAGCCCGTTGCCACCTGGGGATTACGATATTTTCGTCGGCTTCTACGATCCGGAAACGCTTGTCCGTGTGCCCGTGTCGCAAAATGGCATACCAATGCCAAATGATGTCCTCTTACTGACGACGATCACTGTGCCATGATTCCGAAAAAGAGATTGATTTAATGAACGATTATCTCCAGGCCAACCGGAAACGTTGGGATCAATTGACTGATGAACATCAAGCATCGTCTTTTTACGATCTCGCTGGGTTCAAGGCCGGTAAAGACCGGCTGCGTTCTATCGAGTTGACGGAAGTTGGTAATGTTCAAGGGAAAACGCTGTTGCATCTGCAGTGTCACTTCGGCATGGACACACTTGCCTGGGCGCGACGGGGCGCAGTTGTTACCGGCGTCGATTTTTCACCAAAGGCTATTGCGCTGGCACAATCACTCAGCGATGACCTCAGCATCCCGGCGCAATTCTATTGCAGTGACATCTACAAACTGACCGAGGTGCTGGTAGGTGCGTTCGACATCGTTTTTACGTCGTATGGTGTATTACACGGATTGCCTGATTTGCCGTCGTGGGGCAAACTAATCGCGCACTACCTCAAACCCGGTGGCATCTTCTACATTGTGGAAGATCATCCTATGTTTCGCGTTTTTCGGCCGAAACCCCACGACGAATTCAAAGCCGAACGATCCTACTTCCATTCAGACACACCACAGCGCATCGAAGCAACCGGGTCCTATGCCACTGACAACGAAGGGGAAAGCAGCGTCTCCTATGTATGGGATTACAGTCTGGGCGACGTGATCAATGCACTCATCGCGGCCGGCCTGCACATTGAGTTTCTTCACGAATTTCCCTACGCAGCACGCGCAAAATTCCCGTTTATGGTGCAAGGGGAAGACGGCTGGTGGCGTTTGCCCGCTCATCAACACGGCATCATTCCGTTTCTGTTCTCATTACAAGCACGGAAACCGGCTTAACCAGCCAATAGTCCGATGACCAAACACGACGCAAACCGCTGGCTGATTCTGCTCCTGATTGGCTATCTGGCAGTCACGGTCACGTATAGTGTGGTCAATCCGCTCTTTGAAGCGCCTGACGAACACCACCATTTCGCCGTTGCCCATTTTCTGGCAGAAACAGGTCAACTTCCGGTAATTGACGGCGCAGCCGATGCGTGGCTGGGGCAAGAAGCGGCCCAACCGCCCTTGTATTACGGGTTGGCGAGTGTGTTACTTCGGCCGATTGCCGTCGAATATCCTGTGGAGAATGTGTGGATAAATCCGTTTGTACAACTCGGCGATGCTGGGTCTCCCACCAATCGCAACTTCTTGGTACACACATCGGCCGAAATGTGGCCGTGGCAGGATTGGGCGCTCGGCGTTCACATGCTGCGCTTCTTTTCAGTCGCGCTCGGCCTCGGCACCTTGTTTTTCATCTTTGGCGCAGGCAGCACCCTGTGGCCCGACAAACCATACCGTGCCTTGCTAGCAACGACGCTTGTCGCTTTTCTGCCACAGTTCAATTTCCTCCATAGCTACGTCAACAACGATGTACTCATCATCTTTCTGGCGTCAGCTGCGCTTTGGCAGTTGATTTGGATGTGGCAAAACTCTCGCGTTGGAGGACTAGCAGTTTCGTGGAGCCGATTGGGACTGCTAGGCTTGACAATTGGATTGGCGCTGCTGAGCAAAACGGCCGGATTGTTACTGCTCGTCTACGCAGTCGGCTTTTTACTCGTGCTGGCATGGGCGCATCGCTGGAGCTGGAGACGGCTCGTGGGTGCATGGGCCGTTGTCGGCAGTTTGGCGCTGCTCATAGGCGGATGGCTGCTGGTGCGCAATTGGCAGCTCTACGGTGATCCGACAGCGGCGAACCAATTTGTGCTCGAAGCCGGCGGCAACCGTGGTTTCACCTTGGCTCAAGTCCTGTCGGAATGGCCGGCCATCTGGCGCTCGCTGATCGGCGTTTTTGGCTGGTTCAATGTCACGCCACCCTCCTGGGTGCTATGGCTGTGGACGACACTTATTGTTTTGAGCATTGTCGGCGCGTTTTTGCAGCGCCGGGCGACGCGGACACATACGGATGAATCCGGGCCGCAGCGTTGGGGCCTGCCGCTGTTGCTGGCCGGATGGGTCGTGCTGGTGTACGCCGGTATGGTACTCTTCTTGCTGCAAACAAAGGCAGCGCAAGGGCGTTTGCTGTTTCCGGCGCTGCTGCAGGTGGCGCTGGGGCTGGGATATGGCCTGTCGCAATGGCTGGATCGGCTGCATCAGCCGGTTCAGCGACGTGTCGCCATGGCGTTTGCCGGGATACTACTGGTGACAACATTCTACTGCGCGCTGTTTGTCATTCGGCCGATTTATGCACTACCCGAAATTTCGGCCGAAATTCCCCCGACAGCCGCGCCTGTGCATAAAAATCTGGGTTTTGGCGTCGAACTGGTCGCCGCTGAGCTGAAAACCGAGTCGACGCAGCCTGGTGACATCGTTTGGCTCGACTTATATTGGACAACACAACAGCCGCCGCAAACCGTTCCGGAAGTCGTCATCACCATTTTTGGCCGCGAAAACACGTTGATCGGCAAATTGCAGAGCTATCACGGCGGTGGATTATTTCCGGCAAACCTGTGGAAAAGTGGGCAAGTTATCCACAGCCGTGTAGGTATCCGGCTCGATGAGGCTGCCGTTGCTCCGACACAGGCACGCGTAAACGTGGCGTTGGTCGACGGCGCGGACACAGACGTGGGGCTGTTGACAATTCGGCCGAATATGTGGACAAATGTGGATAACCCTATAGCATATCTGGGGGATGACGACACAAAGATCGGGCTTGTTTCGGCCGAAATTGACCCAGATGTGGTGCAGCCGGGGTCAAATGTAGCCGTTTCGGTCACATGGGCGGTAATCGATCCGCCAGGCCGTGACCTGACAACGCTGCTGCATGTCGGGCGATCAGATGTGCCGCCGTTAGCGCAAGGTGATGCCGTTCCGTTGTCCGGCGACTACCCTACACATCTATGGCAAGCCGGAGAAGTATTTGAGGACAACTATTTTATCCACATTCCGGATGAGTTATCCACAGGTTTTTATCCCCTGTGGATAGGTCTATACGATGCGGATTTCAATCGCTTACCCGTCTCTGTTGACGGTCAAATGACCGGCAGCGACGTGTTCCAAATCGGAACAGTGGCTGTGGAGAAGTAGCGCATAACTGTGGATAACCGATCTCTGATGTGCATAACTTTTTGCGTGTAGCATGTTTTTCAGTCACAGCTACCAGAGAAAACCGTGATCAATTCGGCCGAACTCTCGCCCCTTCTACCCGTCAGTCAACGCCATTGGCAGGCGCTTCTCGCCATAGTTGTGTTCGCTTTTCTCGCGTTGGGCGTCGTCTATGCCTGGGCTACGCCGCCGTTGGAAGCTTCCGATGAATACAAGCATTATCCGGTCGTCCAGCACATCCAAACCACAGGCGAACTGGTCATTCTCGATGCGGACAATCCGGGGCGCTGGCTGCAGGAAGGCGCACAACCCCCACTCTACTACCTCATGATGGCCGCGCTGACGGCAGACATCGACACATCTGATTTGCCTGTTGTTCACCAGCGCAATCCGCATGCTTTTGTCGGCGACCCTAACCAGATTCACAACAAGAACCTGATCATCCACAATCCGGATCGGCAGGCATTCCCCGGCAGCGGCTCCATTCTGGCAGTCAATGTGATTCGCTTGGCATCACTGCTATTGGGCGCAGGGACGATTGTTGTGACGGCACACCTCGGCCGATTGTTGTTTTCGGCACGGGTTGGATTGCTGGCCGCAGCATTGACAGCGTTCAATCCGATGTTTCTCTTCGTCCACGCAGCGGTCAACAACGATTCGCTCGCCATTTTTCTCGGCTCTCTGGGCATATGGCTCCTCGTCCGTCTCTGGCGACAGTTTGAGGCGGGAGAAGTCATTGGAACAGAGTCGAGAACGATTGTTCAATTTATCGTTCTCGGCATCGTTTTGGGCCTGGGTATCCTGACCAAACTCAGCGTCGGCGGGCTGCTAGGGCTGACGGGCAGTGCGCTGGCGTGGCAGAGTTGGCAACGACGCAATTGGCGACCCGTATTGATTGGCGGCAGCATCATCATCACAGAAATCCTGATCATTTCGGGCTGGTGGTTTGTGCGCAATATGGTACTTCACGGTGATTTGACCGGCCTCATCCCGTTCATCGCGGTGCAGGGAACGCGTGACGCACCATTGCAGCTAAGCGGTTGGTTGGCCGAATTCGGCACATTCTATCGCACGTATTGGGGCTTATTCGGTGGCGTCAACGTCGCCGCGCCGCAATGGATTTACGTTGTCTGCAATCTGTTGTTGGTAGGTGGTATGGTCGGACTGATCGTATACCGGCGTGAGCGCGGGCACTTCCCGAGCGGCACGTGGCTGCTCGCTGCGTGGGCTGTGCTTTTATTCCTGCTGCTCGTTCGCTGGAATATCATCTCGCCGGCCTTTCAGGGTCGGCTACTTTTTCCGGCGTTAGGCGCTGTCAACGTGCTTTGGGCGGCGGGCTGGGTAGCATGGGAACGCGCGCTCAGACGGCGTTTTGGGCATAAAGTGTGGATAGAATTGTGGATAACCGGCTATTTTCTGGTAATAGCTGTGGTGATTCCGTGGATAACAATTCGTCCGGCGTATGCATGGCCACAAGCGCTGTTGACTGTGCCGGCTTCGGCCGAATTTGGGCCAATCACCTACATGGCACCTGACGGCGCAATTCAACTTGTCGGCGTCGACCTCGCTCCTGAGCAGACAACAACACCGGGCAGCGATGCGTTCATCCGCGTCACCCTCTACTGGCAGGCAAGCGAGCCGGTAGCAAACAATTACGTCAGCACAGTTCATCTGCTGGGGCGCGATTTCGACTCAGTCGGCAATGTTTCGCGCTATCCGGGTTGGGGCATGGTTCCGACCAGTCGCTGGCACACAGGAGAAATTTGGCGCGATGAGTACGGCGTACGTGTCAATGCCGACGCGGCTGCACCATCTGTGCTGCGCCTCGATGTGGGCTTGTACGATGTCGCCACGGATTCCGACTTGCCGGCGATGGCAGCTGATGGTACGCCACTGGAATTTGTTCTGGTGGGTGAAGGGCGATTGACATCGGCCGAAAATCCCGTCGAGCCGACGACCATTCTCGACATCCCGTTCGAACAAGGGATCACACTGCGCGGCTACACCATACCGAACACATTATCACCCGGCGCAACAGTGCCGGTGACGCTAACATGGCAAGCTGAAGCGACACCGGATACCAATTACACCGTATTTGTACAGTTGATCGATGAAACCGGGAACCTGGTTGCGAGTGGTGACGGGCCACCGGTCGGTGGCTTTTATCCGACCACTATGTGGCAAACAGGTGAGTGGATTGGCGATAGGCATGAATTGATGTTATCGGCCGAATTGCAGCCCGGACCCTACACCATTGCCGTCGGCCTCTACGATCCGGCAACACTCGTGCGCGTCCCCCGTCGCGACGGCGATGATGCCGTAACATGGCCCGTCACGCTCGAGTAGCGACGACCCATTCACCCTTCACCGTTTATTTCCCTTGCCACCGTGCCTGACGCTTGTTGATAAATGCGTCCATGCCTTCTTTCTGGTCTTCCGTGGAAAAAAGCATGTAAAACAGGCGGCGTTCGTGTGCCAATCCGGCCTGTAGCGACGTTTCAAACACCGCATTGACTGCTTCTTTGCCCATACGCACAGCAACCGGAGCACGTGCCGCAATTTCGGCGCAGAATTTGATTGCTTCGTCGAGATACGTTTCGACAGGAACGATGCGGTTGATCAAGCCGTAATGTAACGCTTCTTCGGCCGACAAGAAGCGGCCGTTCAATACAATCTCCATCGCCAACGCTTTGCCCACTGCATAGGTTATGCGCTGCGTGCCGCCCGCGCCGGGGATGATACCGAGATTGATCTCCGGCTGGCCGAAGCGCGAGGATTCGCTGGCGATAATCATGTCACATGCCATCGCAAATTCGCAGCCACCGCCCAGCACAAAGCCGGATGTCGCCGCCACAAGCGGCTTACTGATGCGGCGCAAGCGATCCCAGTAGTCGATAAACGGATTGGCGAGCATGTCCACCGGTGTGGCGTTCGCCATTTGCTTGATGTCTGCGCCGGCGGCAAAGGCGCGTTGGTCGCCGGTGACGAGCAGGCAGCCGACTGCGTCATCGACATCATACTGTTCCAGAGCATCGATCACTTCGGCCATCATTTCGCGATTGAGCGCATTCAGGGCTTTCGGCCGATTGAATTGCACAATGCCGACACCGCTTTCGACGCGCGTCCGTATCAACTCATAACTCATGTAAAACTCCTTTTGTCAGACCTTTCACCGTTTCAGATGCGGTAATCATCTTCACCATGCGGCCACAAGCGCCACGTCAAAATTGCCAGTAAGATGATCGACAAACCGTAAAACAGGTTCAATTCACTGGCAGGGGGACTATCAACAGGAATGATAATGTACCACGCCGTCAAAGCCTGCAACGCCTGCACTATGGTTGTGCCCAGAAAACTGCCGGTGCGCAGCCGAATAACACCGTAAAACACACCCCACACGAGGAAAAATGGAACTGCCAGCCAGGTAGCATCATAGGACAATTGCGCTTCAATAAACAAGAGGTATCCGACCACGCCAAATAACAGCCCACTGCCAACGGCGGCTACTAGCCCGCCACGCCATTCAGCAATGCCACGAAACAGCACACCGAATAACCACAACTGTGTGCAAAATGCTTCAAAGACCAGTAAATAGATGAAACTGCGAATGAGACCGCCGGACGCAATGGCGTCGAAGTCCACAAAAAGATAGCGGGCCAACAAAATTGCTAACCAGCCCAGAAAGGAAAATCCGATGCCGGCCATCAGTGGACGACCGCGGCGCAACCCCATATCGGCCACGCCATACCAGCGCACCCCGATCAGCCAGCTCACCACGCCGATAGCGGCAAACAAGGGAGCCATCGACAGTGCTTGGTCTCTGCTGCCGGGCAGAAGGAACTGCAGCAGGAAACCGGCGATAAGGGGCCAAACAAGCGCGAGCAGCGTCCGTATATGTGGGGGGAAGGCAGATTGTTTTGCTGTCATCGCGGCGCGATTGTAGCATTATTTAGACTGAATTGCATTGCATTTCTGTGGATAACTATGGGCATATCTGTGGAAAAGGCCGGGTAATGGGGGAAAACAATTTTCATTTTTCGAAAATATGTTCCAGAATATGTTTAGTATTAACGGACGCAGGCCCCATATATGGGGTTTTATCGTTTCGGGCATTGTTTTCGGCCGAATTCAACGATAAAAGAGGTTTTTATTTCTCTACACAGTTATCCACATTTCCGGAAACACGTATACCCCCAAATATCGTCACATACGGCAGCTTGCTGCGATTACAGACTACATATAGGGGTGCAGACGGCTTTTCCACATATCCACATGGCCTACTACATACAACTAAAATATACATTTGTTATGCTTCCTACTGTGGATATTTTCTTGTAGAGACGACGGTCACCTGTCGATGCGAGTGATAACCAGTTGAAGCAGAAAATGAGGGTGGCAAGCACACCGGCAAGGCTTACTGCCACTCAAGGATTTCTCGTGCCGCATCCGCCATCGAAATCCGTCTTTCACGCGCGTGGCGTTGTACAGCCTGATAAGCTTCTTCTTCGGTCAAGCCGGATTCCATCAAACGTCCCTTGGCGCGATCGATGAGCTTGCGTGTTGCCAGAGCTTGTTCCAGGCGTGCTTTTTCGGCCAGCAGTGCGCGTGTTTCTGCGAAACGACGGGTTGCCACGGCAAGGGCAGCGTTTAATTCGGCCGATTGTACGGGTTTGATCAAATAACCGTGAATCGGATATTCAGACGCCTTATCGACCAATTCTTTCTGTCCAAATGCAGTGAGAATGACAACTGGAATCGGCCGAACACGCTCTATTGCGCGGGCAACATGCAGTCCATCAGTGTAAGGCATTTGAATGTCGAGCAGTGCCAATTCCGGATGCTGGTGTTGTACAATCTGCAGCGCTTCACGTCCGTTTGTCGCCTCAAACACAGTGTGTCCCAGCTCAGCCAACATCGATTTGAGACCCATGCGGATGATGGCCTCATCGTCGGCAATTAAGATCTTCATCGTTCTGGATCGAGCTCAACGGAACGCGGTAAGCGGATGCTGGCTTCGGTGCCCTGCGCCAGGCGATTGAACTTAAGCGTGCCGCGTAAATCGCCGGACACGAGCGTTTCTGCAATTTCGAGCCCCATGCCACGGGCGAACGGTTCAGGCAGTCCTGCGCCATTATCACGTACCAGAATGATGATTTCAGACGGGGATCGCCCGAGTGAAATGGTAATAGTGCCCGATGAAAAGCTGTCAAAGCCGTGTTCGAGTGCGTTTTGTACCAATTCATTGACGATTAAAGCCAGTGCAGTCGCTGCTTTGCTCGGTAATTGAATGCGTTCGCCGACTACATCGATCTTAATGCTGCCCTCGTCCCGTACAACGGCTTGCTCTGTGGCGCGGGCAATGCGCAGCAGCACGTCGCGCAAATCGACAAGACGGAATCCTTTTTCGGAGAGCACTTCGTGCACGGTAGCGATGCTCTGGATGCGATGAATGTTGGTCACTAACACCTCGGCCGTGTCCAGTTGATCGGCTTCAGGCAGTTGAATCTGCATCAGCATGGCAACGGTTTGCAGATTGTTCTTAATGCGATGATGCATTTCGCGAATGACGGCGGCGTTTGTGATGAGGCGCGCGTTTTCAATGGCGAGTGCAGTTTGATTGGCCAATGTTGAGAACAGAATGATCTGATCGTCGGTGAACCCCGCGATTTCGGCCGAATAGCACACAAGTACACCAATGACATGGTCACGTACACTCAACGGCACGGCCAGCATCGACGCCAATCCCTCTGCCTTGGCGCGTTCGGGGTGCGTGAACAATGGTTCTGCAGCGACATCGGGCACATATTGCAGTGTTCCGGATGTGACGACTGCGCCCAAAACGCCTTCATCGTATGGTTGCGGCTCACGATGATGGTAAGGACTCGATATGCGTGCTGCAGCATGTAACGCCAGTTGTTCACCATTTTCGTCGAGTAAAAACAGTGAGCAGACGGCGGCACTCATCGCCTTGGCAGCCATTTGGGTGACGACGTCGAGAATATCATCCAGATACTGCGGCGAGATGACAGCTTCACTGATTTTCGCCAGTGCCTGTAGTTCGGCAAGTTGGCTGTGTTGATTGTCGTAAAGTTGGGCTTTGGCTAATGCACCGGCGGCGATATCGGCAATGAGGGACAGCATGTCGATTTCGGCCGATGTGTAGTCATGCGCATCGAACGTTTGCACATTGAGCGCCCCAATCGGCCGATTGTCCGTATTCAGGTTTTCTGCTGTCACCAGAGGTACGGCCAGCAATGACTGATACTCATCTTCACGTGTGCGTGCAACCCATTTGAAACGCGGGTCAGCTTGCGCCTGGGCGGCATAAACCGGGGCATTGGTCGCGACGGCCTGTCCGGTCAGCCCTTCACCGACGCGCAGCGTGCCACGTCCCAGCGCATTGGGTGCCAACCCGGTTGATGCCCTCATCCGCAACGTCTTGCCATCCGGATCGAGTAAATAGATCGTGCAGGAATTGACACGCATCACTTCAGTCGTTTTGCGGGCAATCAGGTCGAGCGTTGTGTCGAGATCCCATGCTGCGCTTAGGGAACGGGCAATCTGACGCAGTGCAGTGAGTGTTTCGGGCTGGTCACGCATAGTAGTTACAGCTTACTATAAGTTGACCCCTCTTATCCACCAGGCCTGAACTCAGTTGTGATTGTCATCATCAGTGAGCCGGGCAAAAATCATGCGCCCGGCACTTGTCTGTAACACCTTCGTGACGTGTACATCCAGCAGTTCATTCATGTGCGAATTGCCGTCTTCAATGACAACCATTGTGCCGTCATCCAAATACCCGACGCCCTGCCCATATTCCCGTCCTTCCTGTATGACCTTTACTTCAAGCTCTTCTCCGGGCAGGAATGTGGCTTTAATCGCGTTGGCCAGATCGTTGATGTTGAGGACATTGACGCCCTGTAGCCCGGCAACGCGGTTGAGATTGTAGTCGTTAGTCATGATTGCGTGGTTTAGATGTCGGGCCAACGCTACCAGTTTCGTGTCTACATCGCGCACTTCACTGACATCCAAATCAGTTATTTCAAAAGGCAGCGGGCATTCTGTGCGCAATACATTGAGGATTTCTAAGCCACGTCGGCCGCGCTTGCGGCGTATCGGGTCCGGGCTATCGGCGATGTTTTGCAGTTCGTGCAGCACGAAACTGGGTACGATCATGGTTGCGTTGAGGAAGCCAGTTTTGCTGACATCGGCGATGCGGCCATCGATGATTACGCTTGTATCGAGCAAGACGGCACGCTCTGTTTTCATGGCAAGTGTTTCGGCCGAACTGCTCTTGATGCTATATGGCCGTAAATCTTTCACAAAAGTAATGAAGTCTTCGGCCCGCCTTGCACCTGTAATACCGCCCAGATATGCGCCGGCAACGGCTACCAGCAGCGGTAAAAATTGACCCAGCGCACCGGGAAGTTGAGAAAGGGGATATGTGAATAACGCCGCAGCACTTAATCCCGTGAGAATGCCGATCATGAACCCACCCAACTGCCGTGATGTTAGCGATTCCATCGATGCACGGGCTTGTCTGACCGTATACGGCGTCAGTAGCAGGCCGATCACTGCACCAATCAAGCCGGCGACGAGGGCAAACGCGCGCTCTTGAGATGGATTGCCAATGACGATGTTCAGGAGCAGTCCAGCGAAGGCAAATACAGCTGCGCCTACGAAAGCTCCCACAAAGCGAAACAATAATCCGGTTGATGCACGCATATCAATTTCTCAGGTTTGACTTAGTGGTTTTGTGTGATGTCAGGGACAAAGTCCGTGGGAAGTTGTCTTGCGATGTCAAATTGAAAGACGGTGTTCTTAAATGCCTTGTGCAGCTTCTATTCACTGCCATCAAAAAGGGCTTTAATGTTAACCAGGAGCAGCGGCTGATACTAGCACAGCGATTATTGATTGGCAAATGGTGGACAAATTGGCGAGGAGGTGCTCACGAAGGAGCGTATGGCAATGAAGTCTGCGCGGTTTTGTGCCGCTGAAGAACGCGATCGGTTGAAAATCAGACACTATCACCGAAAGTCTGATTGATTGAGTTGACATAAAAAATGGCCGACTCAGGAGTCGGCCATTGAAATGTTATTGCAAATGGCTTTTATCAGTTATGCAACACGCTTGCTATGAACAACATTGCACATTATAGGTCGCTAGTAATTGAGGTGGCGCGACCGGCTGTTTGACCCCTGTGTGCGCAATGGAGCCGGCCGACGAACCGGTGTTTGTGCTGGTGGTCGCTGTTGCGTTGGGCCGGTTTTGGGGGAGGAATATGTCTGCGCTGCCGGCTGCTGCAATGCTGGGCGTGTTGATGGTGGCGTTTTTGATTGGCGTTGCTGTGGCTGGCCGGTCGTCGCTTTGGCGGTTCGGCCGAAATCAAAGAGCTGATCACCGGCAACTGCCATCGATCCGATAAACATAATGCGCGTCAACCACACGAGTACGGCAATGAAAATCGGCACAAACCGCAGCAGTTGATCGCGACTGAGCACCTCATTGCCGAAATCATGGCTCAGCAGCATCAACGACACTGCCCACCATGTCATCACCGCATTCATCGTTGCACCCAACAACCAGGCACCAGTCAGGTACCAGACTTCTTTTGGCTCGTTGCGCCCCTGTTCAGGTGTGAAAATGCGGGCAAGGCCGGCAAAATCGATGGCGCAGAACGCAATTGCCAAAATTGTAGCCCATTGCAGCCCAAGAAAACTGGCTTCACCCAGTAAACTTTGCAACGCGAACTCGGTTGTATCGAAATTGAAAATCTCGAACGCACACAGAGCCACGATGAAAATAAAGCCAATGATAAGCTGACGCGGAATCCGAGGCAGCGAAAAGCCCGACGGCGCGCCGGGTTTTGAAAACATCATGTCTGATCGCATAGTTGCCTTCCTTTGCCCATTTGCTACGACCTTTAAGAAAAAGCGGGCTGGTGAAGGGCGAGGTCACCAGCCCTTGGGAAGAGGGTGGTAGAACGTGTGTTCTGAAAAGAAGAATAGCACGCTTGTTCTATTGTGTCAAGGATCAATTTTTCACATCTGGAAATTGATGCAACTGGGTCAGATACGCCTGAGAGCTTGTTTAAGCCGGAAGTGGCGACTTGAAGTTATAGATGCCGCTTTCGACGGCCCACATTGCACCGCAGGTATTGCACGTGAGGCGGTCATCGATGGCATCTCGCAGGGGGGCGCTGCATTCGGGACAGGCAAAGAATTGATCAGGTTGGGCTTGCGTGCCTTCGGCCGAAGCCCGACTGGCAATAAACACACTGGGAGAAAGCTGCCACCAGCGGCCGGTGGGTTGGATGGCTTTGTCAACGGCAGTGAGCAGGTCGGTCGGAATGACTTTTTTAAGTAGTGGAATACGGAAATGGGATACGGTGAGTGTGGTTTGAGGTGTGAATTCGGCCGAAAGCAACTGTTCACGTATCCATTTCGGATGAAAATCGAAGTTAAGTGCAGCGAATTCAACCGGCTCGCGATCAAACGGCGACCAGGTTTGACGCCGCAAACCATAGCGGGCAATCGCTTTCAGGTTGTGTTTGTTGGCAAATTCAAGGATGTAATGACCGTCGGGCCGTACAATGCGAGCCAATTGTGACATTAAACCGGGTACATTGGCGGCGTGATGCAGGGTGCGAACCTGCACCAGGGTCTCGAACAGACCACCCACAAACGGCATTTTGTACCAATTGGCAGCGACGTAGACAAAGCGGGGATCAGGGTCAAGCCGCGCCTTGGCTTCGCGTAGTAGTGAGGAGGAGTAATCGAGCAGTACGATTTTCTCATAACCGGCGTATTCGTCCGCTAATCGGCCGAATCCGGCACCCACATCGAGCAACGTCGTACCCTTTGCCGGCATAAGCCGGCGCAGGGCACTGCGTTCAGCCTGATCTTCATAATCGCGTCCCTGGTTTTCCCAGAAACGCGTGCGATAATCAGATCCTTCATAATCGCAAACGGGCGGTGTTGTATCCATGCGAGAATAGTAGCATGGCTTTGTCGATAGGCAAATGCCATGTTTCACGTGAAACATCGGCTCAATGGCGACGCGCAGAATGAAAAAGGCAGTAAAATACAAGCGGAATGCAATCAGATAAGGTTCATCAGAACAGGCTTCGACCAGCGCAACCTTTGGACAATCGTCTGTCTGCGAAAGCCACAAGGACATAAAATGGTTCACCCGTCCGATGTTCAGATAAGTGCATAGCAAGGAAGCTGTTCTTATAGTAGAATGGCATCAAATTTTCATGTCATTTTGAAGTGCTTTCCTTGTGAGCGTACTCTATACATTAATTGCCCATGCAGTCACCGATTATCCGTAACGACGTCGCAATATTTCTCGACCTTGATAACGTCATCATCGCTGCCGGCGAAGCGCGGTTGGTCTTTGATGTCAATATCGTGCTCGATTACATCAAGACTTCTACCGGCGGACGCATCGTGCTGCGCCGTGGCTATGGCGATTGGCGACAGAATCCTGATTTAATGCGCCAGGTTGCGTCGGCCGGGTTTGAACTGCAATCGGCGGTGCGTCTCAACAACATGAGCAAAAATCTCGCTGATATGCAGCTAGTTGTCGATGCAGTAGAAACATTGATCGACGGTTATTCGTTTGAAACTTACGTACTCGTTACTGGAGATCGTGACTTTATGCCGCTTGTCCAGACCCTACGCAAACGCGGCAAACACGTTGTCGGTGTTGGCGTACGCCACGCAACGAGCACCAGTCTGGCGAATTTGTGTGATGAGTATGTATTTTATGATGATTTGGCTGATGTACGCCGCCAATTGACCAGGAACGAAATGCGTGAGTGGTTAGTTCAGGCTGTTGATGAACTGCTGCAGAAAAGGTCGCGCGTTCGCGCAAGCGTGATGCGCCAGCATTTGGATGAGATTAGTGCAGGAGAGTTTGCTTCCTCAGAGCAATCCAAGATGAGTTTTAGCAAGCTCTTGGAACAATATCCAGACCTGATAGCGTTGGAGCACGAGGGATCGACGCTTTATGTAAAAAGGCCACAGGCCACCATTGACGACTTGCCGCGATCATATCGCAGCGCATTGAAGCGCCATGGTTTGCGTGTCGTACCGCTCAGTACGCGTTTGCATGTCATCAAAGATGTCATCGCTTATTTGCAACATGCAGATGAGACACATTGGCAAAAAGTAGTCGAATTCCTATCGAAGTTTTACGCGGACAAGGGTGAACAAGTATCGAAAAGTCACATAAATGATGTTTTGCGCGTCGCCCGACGCGCCAAAGTTATTGCTGTAGAATCAAACGGCAACAAACCATTGTCTGCACTCGCCGTCACATTGGCGATTGAAGGCGAAAACCTGTTCAAGCAGGCAGTAATGCGTTGTGATGCAGCATACTTGTGTGAAATCAAGAATTTTGCCGATCTGCCGTTTGATATGGATCAGGCTGCCATTGCTCTTTACGATTCAACGAGTTATACGCCCTATATCCGCCTGATCTTTGATCAATTCTGCGCCGGTAGTGACAAGACATGATCTCTGAGCAAGTTGATAAAGCTATTGGCTTTGCTGCACGGGCGCATGCAGGTCAACGGCGCAAGCGTGGCAATATGCCGGTTATAGCACATCCATTTGGCGTTGCGATGATATTGCTTGGGATGGATTGCGATGAGAATACGATTGCTGCCGCGCTGCTGCACGACACGATAGAGGACACCTCTGTTTCCATGGAAGAGATTCAAGCAGAATTCGGTGAGGAAATCGCTGCTATTGTCGCGGCTTGTACGGAGCCTCAGGGTAAGAAATGGGAAATCCGTAAACAAACGGCCATCGCGCAATATCGGGAAGCCCCATTGCGAGTGAAGTTGGTCGGTGCAGCCGACAAGTACCACAATCTCTACCATTTGCAGCGGAGTAAGCAAAAAAACGGACAGACAATGTGGAAAGGATTCAGTCGAGACGAGCAACAGCAGGCATGGTATTACCGGGCGGTAGTCTCCAGCCTGCTAGAGAATAACCCCGAGTCAGATCGCTATCCTATTTTTGCTGAGCTGGCGTCGCTTGTAGACGAGTTGTTTGAGGGAGTTTCGTCACAGGCACCGGACGCTGCAGAATTGTGAGTTAATTGTCATCCTATGTTGAGATCGATTTCGTCGCGATGGCCGAAACCGCGCGTGTTGTCGACAAAGTAGAGGCGCTGCGGTTCGATGACGTACCAACTGACTTTGCTCAGTGCCGTTGCTAGGCTGGTAATCGGCCGGTCGACGAATGGGTATTTGACTTTGTAGCGGTTGACGGCTTTTTCGCGTTCTGCTCCCGACAATTTTCGTGCGGTGCCTTCGAGTTGAATACCTTGAATACCGGGCCAATCAGCATAATCTTCTTGAATTGTAGCGGCAACATGTGACTGACTGGCTATATTACGGGCATGACGGGTATGTTCGGCCGATAAGAAGATCAGCTTAAAACTGTCTTCAGCGTAGAAAACGGCTGCAGCCCAGATGCCTTCCGGGCCGCTTGTTGCCAGTGTGACGACGTTGTGTGTCCGCACATATGCCAGGGCACGTTCGCGGGGACTACTCATTGTGTGCGCTTTGTCCTGCCCCCTGCCAGCGAGTGAACAAATCTCGAGGCAGTTCGATTTCGAGCAGATCGAGAATGCGATTGACTGATTGGTTTATGATGTCATCGATAGTTTTCGGCCGATGGTAGAATGCGGGCATGGGTGGCGCGAGAATGGCACCCATTTCAACTGCCTGTGTCATGGCACGCAGATGCCCCAGGTGCAAAGGTGTTTCACGTGAAACCAATATCAGGCGCCGCCGATCTTTGAGGACAACATCAGCCGCTCGCAGCAACAAATTATCGCTAAATGAGTAGGCGATGCCCGACAAGGTCTTCATCGAACAGGGCACGACTACCATTCCGGCTGTTTTGAAAGAACCTGATGAAATTGCCGCTGCGATGTCACGAAACCGGTAAACCACATCGGCTATTGCCTCAACCTGTGACGGCGTAAAATCAGTTTCAAGGCTGATTGTCTGTGCAGCGGCGCTACTGACAACCAGATGTGTTTCCACATGCGGCACATCACGCAGCACTTCCAGCAAACGAATGCCATAAACGGCACCGCTCGCGCCAGACATGCCGACGATGATGCGTTTGGGTTTAGTTGTCATAACTTATCTCTCCATAGTAGAGAAACTGGTTTTAGCCAGACTATAGCTGTAACAAGCCCGTAAAACCCGTTTTCTGCATTGACGGCTAAGAGCCTGCTTGCGTTGTAGACACCGTGTAAACGATGAATTGCAGATCCTCTTTCTCATCCAGCCAACTAGTCATGATACCGCCAGGGTATGCTTTCTCTACCCAAGTGAGGTCTGAGACACGTTCCGGCAAAAACAGAAATGCTGTTTCGCCGGTCAGCTCCCAATCTGGTGGTTGGTTAAGCGGTTCGTTGACGTCAATGCCCTCTGCATAAGGGGCCAGATAAGGGATTGAAGAAATGCTCAAATAGCCCATGCGGGGCCAGCCGAAAAAGTAGACGATTGGATGCGGATTCTGCTGCTGCTCCAGATAATCGACGATATACATAGCTGTGTATGCATTGCCTCCACCCAGATAATAGTTATCGGCCGATTCGTTAAAGTAGAAATCGATATCAAATACCATCAACATTGCGATGATGATAATGGCAGTAGTGATCGCAATCGGCCGAAATTGAGGCCAGGCCCGGGCTACCCATTTTGCTGTCTCTGCAAGAGGCAATGCTACCAATATGGCCACCGACGGCGCTGCCAGCACGTAGCGTTGCGCAGCGGGTACATCCATACTCAACGCGCTGATCGCGATCACGCCCAACAGCGGCAATAATACCAGCCAATAGCGCAAGTCAAAACGCAGCACAGCAATCAGCAAACCCAATAAAAACAAGCCGGCTGCACCGGCCAGGAGCAACGGTTCTCCGGCAGGATACCAGTGTTGCAACGGCAAATGGGTGATACCTTGCGCCGCTTGCCATGCTTGCTGGAGGATAATCGACCATTCAGCGCTTCCTGTGGCGTGTACCATCTGATCCAGCCAGCCGTTAAATATGGTTACACGCTCCAATGGGGCGTTGAAGTCAACCGGATTCTCGATATAGAATAAGGCCAGGGGCAAATAGATGATCAGTGCCGTATAGACTGACAAAATGAGGTCGGGTAATCTCTTTTTGAACGTGTCAAACTGTACAATGGCAGCACTTATCGACCATATTATTACCAAAAGCGGTACTATGCGAAAACCGACGTAAAAATATTGCCCTAGTCCGAGAGCAATGCCACAAATGATGAATCCGCCGCGCCATCCTTTTTTCCAGCCGTGCCATAGCCCGCCAAAGGCGATGACGAGAAATAAGCCGTCCCAAATATTTTGTAAGCCGATCCGGCTGAAGTGGACGTGAAAATGGTTGGCTACCAGACATGCCGCTGCCAAAAACGCCGTCAACTGCCCAAAAAGAGAACGGGCAAGCAGATAAAGTCCGACTACAGTGAACGCTCCGGCAAATGCTGATAAGAGGCGCAGCGCTTCGATATTTCGGCCGATAAGGCCAATGCTCACACTTTGTAAGGCGTAAAACAGCGATGGAAACGAGAACCAGCCCATGCTGAATAGATTATTCGCTTCTCCATTCAGCCAGGTAATGGCCGATAGGCCGGCCGACGCTTCATCGCCAGCCAACGTTGTGGGAATGCCGGCAATGTTGTAGCTGCGCAGCGCCAATGCAGCGATAAACAGCGCTGCCAATAGACCAATTTCCCATGTCGCCAATCGGCCGATGCGCCCTCGCCCATTGCGGTTGCTACCTGCAATCACACAAGTCCACGCCAGTGCCCATGACAGCAACGCTGCCCACGCATGCCATGCCATTAGACCGCTGCCGGCCGCTAACCGTGTCAACACAGCAAAACAAGCTGCAAGAACAAGTAGCACAACTTGTCCAACGTGCACGCCGAAAAAGTCGGCTACCTGCAATAAACGCTTTCCCGCTAACCGGTGCGTCGTTTGGGATTGCCAGAGGCCAACAGCAAAAAAACCTGCTCCAATCACAGTAAGCACCGTAACTTGCCAGCGCTCTTCATGTGGTCGTTCATGCATGACAAATTGGCTCAAAAGCACCAACAATCCCCCGCCTATCAGCGCATAAGCGATTGCCATGGCTTTGTCGTGATCTTGCTGATTTATATCTGCATCCATAATGGTATTATCCCGTACTCTAGCGAGTCTGGTCAAACCGTTTGATTGAATAATTCAAATTTATCGGTTTTATCCGACTTGAACGAATGATTGAACAAAATAATTTTAACGACATAAAGCAATTTGACTGCATCATGTTGCGCCGGGGTAATTGCTAAATTCCGGCTGTGTTACAATCATGCCATGAAAAATGACATACGCCGTCTGGTTGAATCGATTCACAATGCTAACGGTAAGTTGGTGTTGGTCAGTGCAGGCGCAGGGGCACAGGCGATAGCGTGGTTGTTGGGTGTTGCCGGTGCCAGCCGCACACTGCTTGAGGCGTTGATCCCGTATAACAGCGCTGCATTTGATGATTTTCTCGAGCAGACACCGGAGCAATATGTTTCGGCCGAAACCGGACGCCAGCTCGCCGGGCGCGCACTCAGTCGAGCGCAGTGGCTGATACAGGATGGCACGCCACCAATTGGCGCTGCCTGTACCGCTACCATTGCTACCGATCGGCCGAAACGCGGTGATCATCGTGCCCATATTGCTGTTTGGACACCTGAACGTGTGGTCAGTATCTATTTGAAGCTAGACAAAGGTGCGCGTGATCGCGACGGGGAAGAAGCACTCGTCAGTCGCGTGATTCTCAACGCCATCGCGTCAGTTTATGGCCTGAACGATCAGTTGCAGCTGGAAATGTACAACGGCGATGTGTTGGAAACGACAATTACCGATCTGCGCAAGCCCATTGAACAGTTGTTGCGCGGTGAACGGATTTTCGTTGGTGTTCATGCAGATGGTCGCGTACGCGTTGCTGGCGTGCAACCGCAATTGCTGCTATCCGGCTCATTTAACCCCCTCCACGCCGGACATTTGGCCCTGGCACAAGCTGCCATGGCAATGACGGGGTTACCTGTCGCCATGGAGATACCTGCTTTCAATGCAGATAAGCCTGCACTGCCCATCGATATGATTTTGGGAAGATTGGCGCAATTTGCCGGACGCTGGCCGGTTTATATCAGTAGTGCTGCGACGTTTGTCGAGAAAGCCCGTATTTTCCCTGGAGCAACTTTTGTCGTCGGCTACGATACGGCTGTACGTGTGCTGCAGCGTCGTTTCTATGGCGGTGCTGAACTCGGTATTCAGCAGGCGCTTGCAGAATTGCAGACTGCCGGATGTCGGTTTCTCGTTGCCGGACGCCTACAAAAAGACGGTAGTTTTGGTGCGGCAAATGAACTTGACGTGCCAACGGGATTTGAGGAATTGTTTCGGCCGATTCCCGATTTTCGTGTCGATTTGTCCTCCACTGAACTGCGTCAACACGGTTTGCGAGGCAGTCGGTGATCGAATTGTGACGATCTTCACGTTTCGTACGACAAACTTTATAGTGAAAAGCTTATAATGGGACAAGCATCTGATCGATAGAGGGACTCATGAATTTTACCAGCAAGAATTCCCGGTGGGTGACCGTACCAGGCATACAAATAGCGGGGCCGAATTCGGCCGAATGGGGCACACAACCACTCTTAACCTCCAGCAATGACGGCAAACGCAAAGTCCGTGTACGCCGCAGACGACGCAGTAGTTCTGAAGGTAACCGCGAAAGAGCTGAAGCCTCACGACGCGATCGCCCCAGTAGCCAGAGTAAGCCGACCTCATCGAGCAAACCGCCATCCGGTGGCGGCACAACACGCCCGCCATCGCGACCGCCGTCAGCTTCAGGTAGTGGCGGTGGCATGCGCTTGCCACCGGTTGTTTTGATCGGTATTGTGCTGCTATTCGTCTGCGCGTTTATTGTGATGACTTTGTTCGGAGGCGATGATAACAGCAGTAGCGGTCAGGTGTTTGAGCCGGTTAGTTCGGGATCGGCAGAGGTTGGTTCGGCCGAATCGCAGTCATCATCACTTGACGGCTTCACTGCCGGCGAAAACAATGCCGTAACCACTAACGAAGAATTCGTCGCACCCGTGTTCGACGGTGAAGGCGACACCTGGCTCATCATGATGTATCAGGACGCCGATGATAAAGTGCTTGAGCAGGATATCTACCTCGACCTCAACGAAGCTGAGCGCATTGGCTCCAGCGACAACGTTCACATTGTCGCCCAAGTCGATCGGTATCGCGGAGGTTACAGCGGTGACGGCAACTGGACCGGCACAAAACGCTTTTACATTGGGCAGGATCGCGATCTCGGCCGAATCACCTCTGAAGAAGTCATGGACATTGGCGAAGTCAACATGTCCGACGGTCAGACGCTGGTCGATTTTGTCACCTGGGCGGTTGAAACATTCCCGGCCGATAAACACGTGTTGATCATGTCTGATCATGGCATGGGTTGGCCAGGCGGCTGGACCGACCCTGACACCGGAGGTCAGCGCAGCACCGTCGATCGCAGCATTCCGCTGACCCAGGTACTCGGTGATGAACTGTATCTGATGGAACTGGATGAAGCACTCACCCAGATTCGTGCCGAAACCGGCATTGACAAATTTGAACTGATTGGTATGGATGCTTGTTTGATGGGCCACCTGGAAGTGTTCAGCGCACTTGAGCCACACGCTCGCTACGCTGTTGCCTCACAGGAAACAGAACCGGCTTTGGGCTGGGCCTACACCGGATTCCTGCGCGATTTACTCAATAACCCAAGCGTGACCGGTGCTGATCTGGGTCGTTACATTGTCGACAGCTACATTTCAGAAGATCAGCGCATCGTCGACGATCAGGCGCGGGCAGAGTTTGCGCGTGGTGGTCTGTTCGGCGCACCCTCCGCGCAGCAGGTGGCAGCACAGCTTGGCCAAAACAGCACGCTGACCGCCATCGATTTGCAGCAAATACCACAATTAGTTGATAGTGTAAACAATCTATCCTACGAATTGCAGGATGCGAACCAACGCGCTGTGTCACAGGCCCGGCAATACTCACAATCATTCACCAGTATTTTTGGCAAAAGCGTGCCGCCATCCTACATTGATCTCGGTCACTTTGCCGCTTTGCTGAAGCAACAAACACGCGACAGCGATATTACGGCAGCGGCTGATGGTGTGATCGCTGCTCTCAACCAGGCGGTGATTGCTGAGAAACACGGTGCGGGAAAACCCGGAGCAACAGGTGTCTCGGTTTATTTCCCCAACTCGCAGCTCTACGGCAATCCGCAGACAGGCCCGCAATCGTACAATGCCGTTGCTGAGCGTTTTGTAGATACGACGTTGTGGGATGATTTCCTTGCATATCACTATACCGGTCGTTCGTTCAACGCGGCAGCCGCGACGGCACCTGCTACGATACCCGATATTGCATCAGTGCGTGCGCCCGCTGCCGGCGGCGTTACCGTGACACCAGTCAAAGCAGCCTCGAGTGTTGCCGCGCCTGACCAACCTGTATTGCTCACTACCGACATCAGTGGTGACAACATCGGCTATGTTTACTTGTTCGTTGGACTTTATGATGAGCAAGCCAATTCAATCTGGGTTGCCGACAGTGATTATCTGGAAAGTCCTAACACAGTCGAAGTCAACGGAGTGTACTATCCAGTTTGGGGCGAGGGCGAATTCACGATGGAGTTTGAATGGGAGCCGTTCTTGCAAGCGATTGACGATGGGACCAATTCGGTTGTGGCCCTCTTTACGCCGGAAACGTACGGAGCCGGCTTTGAGGATGCGATGTATACGGTAGATGGTATTTACCACTACGGCGATGGCGAAGAACGGTATGCACGACTGTACTTCCGCGATGGCGAACTGCAACAGGTTTTTGGTTTTACCGGCGAAAACGGATCTGGTGCGCCACGGGAGATTGTGCCGAAAGTGGGTGATTCGTTTACCGTGCTGGAAAAATGGTACGATCTCGACGCACAAGGTCGCGTAGCAAATGTCGCAGCCCAGGAAGGCGGCACGCTGACTTTTGGCGAGGAGCCGTGGACGTGGGTTGAACTGGACGCACCGGTCGGCAACTATGTGGTTGGCTTTATCGTAGAAGATTTGGACGGAAATCCGACGCAGACGTACGCGCAGATAGCTGTGGAATAGCAGTCCGGATTGCAATGCTAAAAGGCGCAGATTTGATCAATCTGCGCCTTTTTGGATCGATCAGGGGCGAGTGATGCCGCTGGCGATGAAATGGGTAGGATCGACTTCGTCAAACCCGACTTTTTGTTCGTAGGCTTCGATTCGGCCGAATAACTTCTGTACCTTCTTCTCCACCCCATCGTAATCGAGTACATCAAAAATTCCCGTGTCGCGCATCGTCCCATCCGTTTGTGGAACCTGCCGAATGCGGTTGATGCCTTTGCGCAAGGCACGATAATTCTCAATGCTCAAATTCTTTAGCGCTACATCGACCACATCGCGCAGATGTTCACGCGGGCCATAAATACAGGCACGCGCCACTGTTTCCGAAAAGCGATCGTAGTTGGGAATCAAATTGCCCGCCGGCATGGCGAAAAACTTGATGACATTATGCAATGCTTCCAGCGCTTCAGCCGGATAGTAGTACAAAAAGAGACGCGCCCCTTCCAGGAAAAAATTGTAGTGCGCCGCTTCATCAATTGCGATGACCTTGGCCACTTGCGCCAGGACGGGATCGACATCGTCTGCATACGTGGGATCGTCATTTTTCCCTGCGGCAATCAGGCCGGTATTGAGGTAGTTGACCTGCGTCGCCCGTTCCTGAATCACCGTGTAGAAAATCATTGACATCGGATCGTCCCAGGGCAAATCGTACTCGTTCTCGCGCAGCATCACTTTGTAATCGGCGATCCATTCCGGCGAGCGATAGCGGGAGAAAAGCAGCGCGTTTTCCCACAAATCCGAGTGCTTTTCCTCTTCCGATCCCCAGCGGATGTGGAAGTGGGAACGGCCATAGCTGCGGCGAATGATTTGCAGCAGCTTGAGCACGTAGTCGGGCACATATTGTTCGACGGCAAAAAACCCTTCGATGATGTGATTTAGTTCTGTAGAATGATCGGTACGCAGACTGCGCCAGTCGAAGTCGGTGTTGGGATTCCAATTGCGCGTCGTTTGCGAGCGGGAGACATACCAGCGGTACAGCCCAACGAAGGCGCGTTCAATGAGCACATCTTTTTCTTGTTTGCTGAGTAAGCCGGGCGGTGTTGCGGATCGCTGTCCGTCTAGTTCGTTGATAAGGTCGGCGTCAATTTCTGTCATAAGGGACTCCTTGCTTAGGGACGCCTCAAACATGTTTGTTAGCGCAGGTTTCAATCAGTGAAAGATTGTAACACACGCGCTAAAACAACTCGGAAAGTTGATAGGTTTCGGCCGAAATTGGCAAGTTTAGGACGTAAAAGACACCGTTACCGGTGCCGGAGCGAGGCGGCGAGCCGATCCAGACAGCGCTGCTTGCCCAACAGTCCCATAATCTCGTGCAAAGGCGGGCCTTCCAGTTTGCCGGTCAGGGCTACGCGGATGGGGATCAAGACGGCGCGGGCGTTGAGATCGTGCTGCTGACGGAATTGACGGCGCAAACCGTTGAGGATGCTGCTTGCCGTGGCTGCATCCAATATGACGACAGCTGCCAATTCCGCGATGAGTTGCATGAGGATAGCAGGTGCGTGCGGCGCGGCAAGTTCTAGTTGGCCGGCATCATTGGGTAACGGCGGTGGGTCAAACGCCCATTCGGCCGAATCGACCGCATCCTGCAATGTCACCAATTCATCGCGAATTGTTCGGGTCAACTGCACAAGCCATTCGGCCGAAACCGGCATGGCACCGTACGCTTCTTCTAAAATCGGCCGAATCAGACCGGCCAAATCTTCGTCGCTATATTGCCTGAGATAATGCCGATTGAGCCAGTTCAGCTTGCCCCAGTCAAAGATCGGTGCCGATGCCGAAAGCCGGTCAATCGTGAACTGCTTATATACATCCCACTTGCTCACGATTTCCTGCTCACCATCCGGCGACCAGCCCAGCAGCAGCAAGTAGTTGAACAGCGCTTGCGGCAAGTAGCCGGCGTTGCGGAAATCATCGACCAGATAACCGCCTTCCGGATCGCGTTTGGACAGTTTTCTGCGCTCTTTGTTGAGGATCAAGGGCAAGTGCACCCAAACGGGTAACGGCCAGTCCAGTGCGCGGAATATGGCGATTTGAATTGGCGTCGAGCTGATCCAATCGTCGCCGCGTACCACGTGTGTGATGCCCATGTCGTGATCGTCTGCGGCGTTAGCGAGATGGTAGAGTGGGCTGCCGTCACCGCGCACAATGATCGGGTCAGGTAAATTGGCGTTGTCAAAGGTAATCGAACCACGCAAGGCGTCGTCGAAAATGGTGACACCTTCGGAGGGCATGCGCAGGCGAATGGGTTTCTGTCGAGTTTCGGCCGAATCATCAACATACGCCGCGCCTCGTTCCAGCAACAATGCAGCAACCGCAGCGTGTCGCTCCCGTCGGTGTGATTGAACATATGGCCCACAGTCACCGCCGATGTCCGGCCCTTCGTCCCAATCCAGCCCCAGCCAATGCAGTGCATCGATCATCGCTTGCACATCCTCTGCACGATTGCGGCTGGCATCAGTGTCATCAATGCGCAGAATCACGTCACCGCCCAGTGCTCGCGCCAATCCCCAACTGAAGAGAGCCGTGTGCAATGTGCCGACGTGCGGACTTCCGGTAGGGCTGGGTGCAAAACGAAAACGTGGCATCATATTGGTGATTATAACGCACTCAAACGCTTCAAGTGTGAATATACATGCGAAACAATTGATATCTGCTTTTGGATTGTTTAAGATAGAGGAGTAAGATCAATCGTGAGTGGCGAGAAGCTGATTGATTGGTGCAATCGCATCTGATAAGGATACTATGCAGGATCAAACAATAAACGGCTATGGCAAGGGTATCGAATCCGATTCGGATCGCGCCAATTGGGAACAAGAGCGACGGCGATTGGAACAGGCACTAGATTCGGCCGAAACGCGCATTCGCGACCTCGAGGCACAACTCAACGCGCTGCCTGAATCCGCGATTGTTGATGACAGACCACCAGTCAATTACCTGCTCATGCCGCACGAAGCCATCCCCGACGGTATTCGCCGCATTACACTCGAGCAGGCCGATCTCGGATACTGGCAACTCACCGAATCCACCTGGCATTCTGATCTGGCCGTTCACGACGCACGCAAAGCGTTCAAACGTGTTCGTGCCGCGCTGCGTCTCGTTCGTGATGAAACCGGCAGCGCAGTTTACCGCCGCGAGAATATTGTCTATCGTGATGCCAGTCGCCGACTGTCAGGTATGCGCGACAGCGCCGTGATGGCTTTGACACTGGCCAAGCTAGTCGCACATTATGCCGACGAATTGCCGGACGATGCATTTGCTGTCACGTACGATCGCATCATGGAGATGCACACTATGGCCGTGCGCACCATCATCGATGAAGGTACGCTGCTCGATCAGACAGCGGCATTGATTGCCTCTGCCCGTCCGCGCCTCGTCGCCTTGCCTGTGACCGACGAAACATTCACAACCGTGCAACAAGGTGTCACGCGCGTTTATAGGCGTGGGCGGCGTGCGATGGCACGTGCCTTACAAGATGAAACGCCGCATACTTTTCACGATTGGCGCAAACGCGTCAAATATTTGCGCTACCAGATGGGTATACTCAGCAATTTGTGGCCGGCAATTATCGATGTCCTTGCCAGCCAATTGGAGCTGTTGTCAGATACACTTGGTGATGAACACGACTTATATGAGTTGAGCCAACTGTTGCAACGCAAATTCTTTCTTTGTGATGATGCGGTTGAACGTGACCACTTGCTTGCATTGATCGACCGTCGCCGTCGCGAATTGCAGATGGAGGCGCGACCACTAGGCGCACGCCTCTACGCGGAAATGCCCCACCAATTTAGCGCACGGATGGCTGCTTACTGGCAAACGCTGTGCGACGAATTGTAATATCTTCAACTTCAAATAGAAAAAAGTAACGATCCTTATCGTGGGAGAACCTGATGAATGCCGATGAAAGCAAAAATTACGAAGACATGACAGTTGCCGAACTAAAAGACCTGTTGCGTGAACGCGATTTGCCGGTCAGTGGTGTCAAAGCGACACTGATTGAACGGTTGGAAACCGATGGCCCAGGCGATGTGACGGCTTCTATTCCGATGCCGAAAGGGTATAAACCGGTTGTTGCTGCAGAATCGCTTGCCGCAACGGAAGGGACACCGCCGACACCGGATTTGGTGATTGAATCGGCCGAATCTCTCGAGACTGAACCCGTTACAGAGAGTGTGAACATCGAAGAGAACGGACGTTCAGAGTTTGATTCGTTGGTTGAGGAATTGCGCAATACGGTCGCACAACTCAAAACACTCCTCGAAGTAACCGCACACACAGTTGAGGTGCAGGTTGCGACATTGGCCGGCGCCGTCAAGAAAGCGACAGAGGATGCAGCTAACACAGCCAAGCAATCTGAAGCCGCCAAAGCATCGGCCGATGCGGCGAGCAAAGCACAAAAAATGGCCGGTAGTGCCGCTGCGACAGCAACCGACGGGGCGAAAGGCGCAGCAAAAAAGGTTAAGACAGCCTCGAAGAAATTGAAAAAGAAGTAGGGTAAAGCCTGCACGTCAATCCAAACCAAAAGGGGCCACCTTGTTTGGCGGCCCCTTTCGTGGGTGAGTGATGATGCTAGCTGAGGCGTTTACTGAATTCGGCCGATAATGCCGGCACGATCTTGAACAGGTCGGCAACTACACCGTAATTCGCCAACTTGAATATCGGCGCTTCTGCATCCTTGTTGATGGCCACGATCACTTTGGATGTGCGCATGCCGGCCTGATGCTGAATCGCACCGCTGATGCCGCAAGCGATGTACAGGTCCGGGCTAACCGTCTTGCCGGTTTGACCAACCTGATGCTCGTACGGAATCCAGCCGGCATCAACAGCGGCGCGGGAAGCACCTAAAGCACCGCCCAACACGTTAGCCAGTTTGCGTACGGGCTCGAATCCTTCCGGGCCACCGACACCACGACCACCACTGACAATAATGCTCGCGTCGGTGAGGCTGACGCCGCCTTCGCTAACGGCCAACCCTTCGATTTCTGCTTTCACAGCGTCGTCATCAGCAACCGCGTCCACCCATTCGATATCACCATCGGCATCTTCGTCCGGCTCAATAGCCTGAAATGCCCGGCTACGCAATGTGATGATTTGCGTGCCGCCCGTGACAAAAGCCGTGGACATCAATTTGCTCGCATAAACCGGGTGTAATGCTTTGATCGTGTCGCCGTCCAAGGTGAAATCAACTACATCCGGAATGACACCGGCGTCCAGATCGTAGCCTATCCAGGCCGACAGATCGCGACCGGTGACGGAAGCGCCCATCAAAATCACGTCCGGCTCGTACTCATTTGCCAATTCAGCGACCAGCGGACCGACTGCTTCCACGCGAAAATCGTCAAGCGAGTCGTCATCACAGGCCAATACCTGGTCTGCACCGTATGCAAACGCCTTTTCAGCTACTTCTTCAGCATCGCTGCCAAACACGAGGGCGATGACCTCGCCATCGAGGATAGTGCGAGCGGCACCCAGCGCTTCGCGGCTGATCGGCGTAATTTCTTCGTTGTAATGTTCAATAAAAACGAACGTTTTCATTAGATCACCTTCTCCTCAAACAGCTTGGTAGCCAGCGCTGCTGCGATTTCTTCGGCCGAATCACCGCTGATAAACTCAACGACTGTGTCGCGTGACGGCGGCTGCGTAATTTCCGACCAATCGACTTTGGCTGATCCGGGGCCGTACGCGCCTTCAATATCCAGATCAGCGGCAGACCAGACCGGGATTGTGGCGCGGCTGGCTTTGCGGATACCCATGAAAGAGGGATAACGCGGCTCGTTGATCTCTTTGACAACGCTGATAACGACCGGCAGTGGTGCGGTGACTGTTTGTGTGCCCGTTTCGATCTGGCGCTCGACGGTAATGCTGTCATCGCTAACGCTCTTGATTGCGGACACATAGGTCAATGGCGTCCAGCCTAAAGCGCGTGCCGCCATGACTGGTGTCAGTCCCGTGTCGCCGTCGATGGCCTGTTTGCCGAAGAAAGCGATATCGGCACCGGTCTTCTTGATGGCAGCGGCGAGAATGTTGGCTGTGCCGCGGCTGCCGGAGCCGGCAAATCCGGCATCTTCGACGCGGATCGCTTCGGTGCAACCCATCGCCAATGCGGTTTTGAGTACGTCATCGGCCGATTCACCACCGGCGGTAAGGGCGATGGCCGCTTCTGCGCCATGATTTTCCTTGAGGCGGATCGCTTCTTCGATAGCGTATTCGTCCCACGGATTGACAACGTTGGGCTTGCCGCCCGGATCATCCCAACTTACAACACCGTTGTTGACAGTGAATGTGGCGGTGGTGCTGGGCGTTTGTTTGGTACAAACGACAACTTTCATGTATGGAACCTCCAGAAATAGGGTGCGACCGGCAAATGCTGACCGCTTTGTCTTTCAAAAATCATCAATGCGCGATGCATTGTATTTCGTCAAGTTGACAACACACGATTATAGCTTTTTGGACAACAGATGACAACACGACGCAGTGCGTTATAAAGAGGGGCAAGGGGTAGGTTACGTGGCACAAAGAGCGTCAACTTTTCGCTCAACGGCGTTATAATTTGTGTGCGTTATCGTTGCGCCAGGGCAAAAATAAACGTACCGTCGCGGCTGTAGAGCAACTTCAGTGCGGGATTGTCGAGCAATTGACGCTCGTTGAAAAAGCCGCCGCGTGAGCCGATGTAGACATGAGTGATGCCGTTTTGGCGCAGAAATTCGGCCGAATCCACTGTCGACCAATCGTCAATTGCCGTCGCAGCCTGATTGAATGCCGTGACCGACGCTCTGAGGTCTGCATTGTAGATGTAATCGATTGGTGGCGTCGTCGTTTTTCTGCCTGTTACCGGCAGGAACCATGCGCCGCCATCGTGTCCTGCCCAGGTTTGACCTGACCAGAGCCAACTGTTGACGGCAATGTTGCTGTCAGCGGGCAAATTGTTGAATGCCCAGGCCAAAGCTGTCTTATCGGCCGAATCGGCCAGGACCGTCTGCTCATTGACAATGGTGATTTGCCGTTGTACACCAAACAACAATGTCGCTACCAATAATGCGCCTGTCACCGCATACCCGACTAGCTGCACCAGCCAGTGAGCACCGCGCAGCCATAACCACAAGCGATCCGCGCCAATGCCGATTACCAGCGCAACCGGCAAAAACAAAGTGATTACCATTGCATTGAGGTTGAACAACCACGATTCCGGCAGGCCGACACGCTCACCGGCGAGTAACAGAAACAAGACACCGACCCAGACACCCAGTGCGAGAACCGGTTTGTACCAGCGCGTTTTTTGCGCTGCATCATGCCGATACAAATCGCGTCCGGCGGCGATTACGGCAGCCAGCAAAGCCAGCACGGCCAGCGCGTAAAATTGACGCTCCCAACCGGGCGTGATGTAACTCACTGGAAAGCTGTTGTAGCCGGGAATAGGCGAGAATACGCGATCTGGCGTAGCAGAAGGCGCTACGACCAGCAATCGTGGCAAAGCGACCAGCACGCCGATAATCCCGCCGGCGAGCATTGTTGCGCTGCCCCGTGCCCGATTAAACCCCCAAAAAACGATGAGTAATGGCAAATACAGTAAAAAGACGCGCACATGGATGAGAAATAATCCGCCTGCCAATAGTCCAATCACGGTTGCGGCCCACCAGTCAATCTTGCGCCAGGTTGATTGGGTGCAGACACGCCATGACAGCCCGACCAGCACGCTGAAGAGCAACATGCCGGTCAACTGGGTGTAACGGCCCCAACTGACATAGTAGGCGGGAAAATAAAGCGGCAGTGCGACGAGAAAAGCTGCGATCAATGCTGCGCTGCGACGACGTGTCATCAGGACACCGCCGCCATAGACGGCGAGAACGAGCAGTGCATTCAGCAGTTGCCCAAAAATGAGCAATAGATGCGCCAGATCGCCGCCGAGCATCTGCGATAGTGTCGCGGCGATGGCATGGAAACCGTAATGATATGGTGCCGAATCGACCGGTAACAGCGGGTGATAGTTGGCAAGCATGTTGCCGTTGAGTGCCATGCTGCGCGTGATCAAGGCGTGTCGGCTGGAATCGACCCAGGCGGAAAAGGCCAGATCGCGCACGGCCAGTAAGCGCACGGACAGAGCAAGGGTGAGGAGTGCGATGAGCAGTGCATCTTGCCAATGGAAGGTCATTTTCGGCCGAACAACCTCTTTTCCCCGGCGCACGACAACCAGGCGACCCGTGATCACCATTACCCAGCCGAATATGGTTACAGCCCACAGCGCTTGCGGCCACCAGTGACGATCAAGCACCGTCATCCATTGCCAGATAATGGCCCACACGCCAATACCCAGTGCAAAACCCAATGCCAACATAGCGATGAAATTTGGCTCCGACCCCAAAATACCCGGCGACACGACCGTATTGGTGCGCCGCGCACGTAAAACAGCGATAGTTTCATGCCCTTGCAGCAGAAGCAGACCGGGCAAAGGCAAAACGAACAGTGCCGTCACGAGCAGGAAGGCATCGCTGCGGACTGTGTTTTGCAACAGATTGAATGCACCGGGAACAGTGAGTCGATAGCGGGTGATGAAGCGCAAATCACGAGCCGCACCCGGCTCGGTTTGCATTAAAGCACCATCGGCATAGACATCGTGTGCGTAAGCCCAAACGGACACGGTTTCGTTGTTTTGTCCGCGCAATGTGAAGGTGTACGTGCGATCGGCCGAATGCGGCTGCGGATCAAAGCGAATTGTGTAACGGTCATTGTGTGTCAGCGAGCTGGTTGAAAGAAATTCCTGCACGATGAGATTGCCGATGTCATCGCGCAATTCGATGATCAATTGGCTGTTCGGCAGATCGGAACGGTCGTATTTGACGAGCAACAGCTCAATTTCTTGCAAGCCGTCCCGACGGGCGACAAAGGTTTGCTTGAGGATGTCATCGTTGTTGGGGATGGTGGCCGGGGTATCGGCGCGATGCTGGTTGATATCGATAGCGACAATGGCCGGTGGCCACTGTGTCACCTGTGCCCAGACAAGCATCAGCACAGCGCCGAGGAGCAGCGGCAGCCAAAACCAGCGCCGCATGGTTATGCGAGCTTGCTCTGAAAGCGTTGCCGAATTGTCAGAGGCATTCATAAGATAGGTTGAAAAACTTCACACAAAGTCGTGAAGTGGCAAAGCTGTTGCGACAGAAGCTGTCGGTTGAACGCGTTGAGTGACAGCTTCGCCCAACAAAAAAGGTCACCAATCGGTGACCCTCATATTGATGGCGCCAGGTGGATTTGAACCACCGACCTAGGGCTTATGAATCCCCCGCTCTGCCGCTGAGCTATGGCGCCGCAACAGGCGAAAATTATAAACGCATTTGGGATCGGGTGCAAATAGCCTATGTGATTTCTCACAGGACGCGCACTATGTCACCTGCCTTGTAGCAAGGCAGTACGGGTAGAGGGGATATGGTCAGCGATTTCACGGGCGAGTACGCCGGCTGCGCCGATAACCTGGGCGGCATGAAGTCCAGCTCGTGCGTGCAAGTATGCGCCAAGACGGGCTGCATTGTAGGGTGATACCTTTTGTGCCAGTAAGCTGACGATGACGCCGGCCAACACATCTCCGCTGCCGGCAACGGCAAGGGCTGGTGTGGCGATAGGAATGAGTGTCGCTTCGCCCTCAGGCGTGGCAATCACCGTGTAAGCGCCTTTGAGGACGACAATCTGGTTCCATTCGGCCGATTTTTCCAGCGCTAACGCAATTCGATCTCCATCATCAATGCCCTCACCTACCAAACGCGCCATCTCGCCCGGGTGTGGCGTCAAAATTGAACCAGGCGGAATATGCTTCCACCATTCGGCCTGCTGCGCCAGGTAGTTGAGTCCGTCTGCATCAATGACGAGGGGCGGCAGATCGGGCGCTGCAAACAGGGTGTGGAGAAATTCGGCCGAATCCGGACCTAATCCCGGCCCGACCAGCAGCGCGTCGTATCGTTGCATGTGTTTGAGCAGAGTTTCGGCCGAAGCACTGCCCAAATCCTCTGCATCCGGAATGAGGAGATACGTCGCTTCCGGTAATTGCATAGCCAGCGACGGACGCAATTGCGCGGGCACAGCCAGAGCAACGAGACCACACCCGGCACGCAGGGCGCCTAAACCGGCCAATGCAGGCGCACCCCAATAGCGGCGCGACCCGGCAGCGATCAGTGCAAAGCCAAATGTGCCTTTATGACCGTCTTTCGGCCGAAAAGGTAACAGTGATCCCATCAGCTGCGGCGTCGCTGCCGTGACAGGCACATCGGCCGTCAACGCCGGATCAATGCCAATATCGGCGACAATCAGTTCGCCGCACGCCGCCGCTCCAGGGAAGACAAAATGACCGCGTTTGGGTCCGGCGAAAGTCACCGTCAAATCGGCCGGTAAGGCCAGCGGATCGAGTGCGCCCGTATCGCAGTTGAGACCGCTGGGACAATCGACAGCGACGATAAACGGTCGCGGAGAAGGTGACTTTGTGAGATGTGGCGCGGTGAGCGTGACGCGTGCGTTGTCGTGTTGCGTGCGAAGGATGTCGGTGCGCTCGGCGATACCGGTAGCTGCCTGACGCATCAGTTGAGCGAGATCGCCGCCAATTGGTCGGGCGACACCTGTGCCGAGCAAGCCGTCGATGACGATGTCGCTGATGTTGAGACGGGTACGCAGAACGCGATGGCGCTGGTCAAAGTCTGCGTCGACGGCGAATAGACCCATTTCCTGAATTTTGGCGAAGTTGACGTCTTGCGCTGCGTCGCGCGGTTTGAAGAGATAGAAAGCGACGTCGGCGCCCGCTTGTGCCAGGTAACGTCCGGCAACGAGACCGTCACCGCCGTTGTTGCCCGGGCCGACGAGAACGAGGATGTTTTTGCCGGTCACGTCAACGCGCTCTGTGATGGCTTCGGCCAGGCTTTGCCCGGCGCGTTCCATCATTTCATCATAGCTGTGACCGGCTGCATCGGCCGATTTTTCGGCCGAAACCATCTCCGCAACAGTAAAAACCTTCATCAAAACACCACCTGAACGCAAAAAAGATGAATTACAAAGGCATCTTGACCTTCATCATTCATCTTTCTGCCTTTTCCTGTACCCCAGGAGGGACTCGAACCCCCAACCTACGGATTAGAAGTCCGTTGCTCTATCCGTTGAGCTACTGGGGCTTACGCTCCCATTGTACGGCAATCTGCTACTGTGTGGCAATATTACTTCGCCAGCTGAATGTAATTGTCATTGTTCTGGATCGTAAGGAACCACACTTTCCTGCTCGTTGGGATCGTTGCGAGCGATGAGCGCTTTGGCCGGCTCAGTCGCGCTCATGTTGATCGGCTGGTGGGGCACATTGGCCGGAATAAACATGAACTCTCCGGCGTGGTTGATCGTCTCCTGCTTCAACCCAGGCCCGTACAGTGTCCTTACCGATCCTTCGAGAATGTAAATGGCTGTCTCAAATCCGTCGTGATAGTGTGGCGCGGCTGCTGCTCCGGGCGGAATGATGACAATATTCATTGCCAGTCCTGTCGATCCGGCGCTTTCCTGCGAGATGCCGACGAAATTGGGCAGCAGTTGCTTGGTCATAATGGTTTTTTCGGGGCGGATGGTGACGATTTGATCACTCATGGGAATCTCCGGTTATGTGTTTTTTCGAGTGAAATGGGGTATCAAGTTTTGATGTTGATTGATACCACTGCCATAACTCAGTCATTGGTGAACCAACTAGCAGATACGCGGCAATTGTTCGCCGATTTGCAGCGGGATAACGCGTGTGCCGCCGATACCGGTGCGAGCGACGAGGATACCGGGATGGTCGGAGGTGATTCGGCCGATAATTGCACTATCTTTACCCAGCCGGTGCCTCCGCATGACAGCCAGCACCGTTTCAGCGACGGTTTCCGGCACAATAGCCAACAATTTACCCTCGTTGGCGACAAACAACGGATCCATCCCCAGCATGTCACATGCCGACTGTACGGATGGATTGACCGGAATGGTGCGTTCGTCGAGCACAACGCCAACCTGTGATGCGCGTGCAATCTCGTTGAGCGCCGAAGCCACACCGCCGCGCGTCGGGTCGCGCAGCACATGGACATCATGTGTCGCGGCCAGGATGTCGGTGACCAACCCGTTGAGCGCCGCCGTGTCGCTGACGATGTCGCTCTCGAATTGCAATCCTTCACGCTCGCTCATCACCGCCATGCCGTGGTCGCCGATCGTGCCGCTTATCAAAACGACATCGCCCGCTTGCGCCCGATTTGGCGCAATGGTGACGCCGGGGGGAATGACACCGATGCCGCTCGTGTTGATGTAGACGCCGTCGCCATGTCCTTTGTCGACCACTTTGGTGTCACCGGCGATCAATTGGACACCGGCTTCCCGCGCCGCCGTCGCCATGCTGTCGACGATACGACCCAATGTGTCCAGTGGCAGCCCTTCTTCGATGATGAAGCCGCATGTCAGGTAGACGGGCTTTGCGCCACTCATGGCGACATCGTTCACTGTGCCGTGAACGGCGAGTTTGCCAATGTCACCGCCGGGGAAGAAGAGTGGCCGCACGACAAACGAATCGGTGGAAACGGCGAGTCGTGCGCCTTCGAACTGGATGACGGCGCTGTCACCGAGGTTGGTCAGTGCATCGTTGGCGAAGGCAGGCAAAAAGAGGTGCTGGATCAATTCGGCCGATAATTTTCCGCCACCACCATGACCCATGACAATGGTCGGATAGTCGCGGAGCGGGAGCGGGCACGTCCAGCCGTCGAAGGTTATTTCACTCATAGCAGATTACAGGGAGCAAATTGCAAACGGGCAAGCCGGATTTGTTACGTGCCTCCCGCCACTTGAACCGTATCAAGTTCTACAAAACGCCCGTAATTGAAATACGCTGCGCACGCCCCTTCGCTGGAGACCATCGTTGCGCCCAGTGGATTGCGTGGCGTGCATTCTTTGCCGAATGCGGCGCATTCATTGGGTTTGATCATGCCTTGCAGCACCTCGCCGCTGCGGCACAAAGGCGATTCGACGGTGCGGATATCGGCAACGTCAAAGCGTTGTTCGGCGTCGTAAGCGGCGTACTCAGCGCGCAAATGCCAGCCGCTAGCGGGAATTCGGCCGATGCCGCGCCAGTTGCGATCCCCGACCTCAAACACAGCAGCGATCAGGTTTTGCGCCGGACTATTGCCATCCAGTTGCGTCGCGCGTGGATATGCATTTTCCACTGCAGCACGACCGTCTTCGAGTTGCTGCACGACCATCCGAATCCCCTGCAACACATCCAACGGCTCAAAGCCGGTGACGACAATCGGGACATGGTACGCTGCTGCCAGCGGTTCGTATTGCCAATAGCCCATGACACTGCACACGTGACCGGCGGCCAGAAAGCCCTGTACGCGGTTGGTCGGCGATTGCATGATTGCCTCGATGGCCGGCGGCACGAGAACGTGCGAAACGAGCATGCTAAAATTGCTAAGCCCCTGCTGTTTGGCCTGAAAAACGGCCATCGCATTGGCCGGCGCGGTCGTTTCAAAACCGATGCCAAAGAAAACGACCTGTTTGTCGGGATTGTCGCGGGCGATCTGTAACGCGTCGAGTGGCGAGTAGACGATGCGCACATCGCCGCCTTCACTTTTGATTTGCAGCAGGTTTTTAATGCTACCAGGCACGCGCAGCATGTCGCCGAATGAGCAGAAGATGACGCCGGGCAGTGCAGCAATCGCCAGAGCCTTGTCGATGGTCTCCAGCGGCGTGACGCAAACGGGGCAGCCAGGACCGTGAATCAGTTCGATTTCAGGGGGTAGCAGTTGGTCGATGCCGTTGCGGATGATGGAATGGGTCTGACCGCCACATACTTCCATGATCGCCCACGGCTGGGTTGTGATTCGGCCGATGTCGTCCAATAACGCCCGCGCCAACGCCGGATCGCGAAACTCATCCAGGTATTTCACGATAGCACGTCCTCGTGCTCGTCCTCATCAGCCAACAACTCTTCCTCGAGTAAGCCCATTTGCCTGATTTCTGCCAACGTCTCCAGCGCGGCTTCTTCGTCCAGTTGTGTGATAGCGAAGCCGACGTGGATGATGGTGTAGTCACCGACCTCGACTTCAGGCACAAAAGACAAGCAAGTTTCTTTGACGATGCCGCCAAAATCGACTTTGCCCATGCGCGTGCCGTGTTTTTCGTAAATCTCAACCACTTTGCCTGGAATACCCAAACACATCATTGCCTCCGCATATGTCTTCACTGTGACTTGACACATTATAGCATGTTGCGACATTGAGTCGGCCGAACTTGACGCCATTTTGTGCCGATGCTACGATCAAGCTACCCAAGTCAGCCGGGTAATCGCGGTCGGTGTCATGCATCGGCCGAGGAAAGTCCGCACTCCATAGAGTACGGCGCCGGCTAACAGCCGGGCGGGGCGACCCGACGGCAAGTGCAACAGAGAGGTGTATTGCCCAAGCGAATTGGCTTCGGCCGAATCGCCGGTGAGCGTGAAACGGTGGTGTAAGAGACCACCGGCGGTGGCAGCAATGTCACCGGCCAGGCAAACCCCGCCGGGAGCAAGGTCAAGCAGGGTGAAAGACGGCGACTGCGGTCGTCGCTCACGGGGCTACTCGTACCGTTCGACACCTGGGTAGACCGCACGAGGGCGACTGTAAAGTCGCTCCCAGATAGATGATTACCGCCCCAACCGGGGAACAGAATGCGGCTTACAGGTTGACTTGGGTACTTTCATTTGCAAAATACGAGCGTGGGCTGTTTGTTCACCAGTTCAACGGTCAAGTTGCTTGTGCTTCAACACCAGAGCGCAACGAGCATTTGACTGTAACAAAACCATGATGGTACGTGTTCTCTTTGTGTGCCTGGGCAATATTTGCCGCTCACCGATGGCTGAAGCTGTGTTTCAGCAAATGGTGAACGATGCGGGGCGCGATGATCAGATCATCGTCGAATCGGCCGGTACCGGTGCGTGGCATGTCGGTGAACGTGCACACAGCGGCACGCGTGCTGTGCTGGCACGTCACGGCATCGCCTATGAAGGCCGGGCACAGCAGGTGAGTCGCAGCGATATGCGCGATCCCGATACAATCGTGGTCGCTATGGATAATAGCAACCTGCGCGACCTGAAACGCTTTGGCGACCATCCGCACCTTTACCGCCTGCTCGACTTTGCTACAGAAACGACACTGCGCGAAGTGCCCGATCCATATTATTCCGGCGGATTTGACAACGTTTATACACTGGTCGTTGATGGGTGTCGCGGGCTGTTAAGCTTTGTATTGGATACATACCATCTCCCTCCGCGCAAGTGAAGCGTGTCCGGAATTGCAACCACTCACCGCCTTCGATTACCATTTCAAAGCGAAATTTGTTACACTTTTCCCCGCGCAAGTCAATTCAGAGACTGATTTTGCGCTGTTTGAACATGGAAATAGCACCCGACGCTGCCTGGAGAAAACCGATTTTTGCCTGGAAAGCAGGTAACTTCCTGAAAAATCCATTTCTTTAACCGGGTGTTGCGCAAGGAAGATATAAACAATGGAAGAACGTGAGATTATTGTAGTTGGTGCCGGCCCGGCCGGTTCAACTGCAGCTATGGTGCTGGCACGCGAAGGCCGTGACGTGCTGTTGCTGGATCGCCAGCAGTTTCCCCGTGACAAGATTTGCGGCGACGCTGTTCCTGCCGGCGCTATTGAGCTTCTGTACAACTATGGTGCCGGTGACAAGATCGAAGCGGCAATTGAACGTGGCGAATTTTACCCCGTAAAGAAAATGTACCTCGCATCACCTCGCGGCTATGATGTCCACGCGGAGTTTGCTGAAACGGACCATAGTTCGATGATCACGCCGCGCATTTACTTCGATGCCTTGCTGAAAGAGCACGCTGTGGAAAGTGGGGTTGAGTTTTGCCAGGCGCAGGTCATGGGGCCGATCATTGAAAATGACCGTACCGTCGGCGTAAAGGCGCGTTTTAACGGATCGACAGAGGAAGTGCGCTCAAAAGTCGTCATTGCCGCTGACGGCGTATCATCGGTGATGGCGCGTGCATTGCGTGATGATAAACACCCGCTGGAACATAGTGCTGTTGCTGTTCGCGCCTACATTCATGGCCTGGAAATTATGCCGCACGAGGTCGAATTTTATTTGTACAATTCGATTTTGCCGGGATATGCGTGGATATTTCCCACGAAGACGGATGAAGCCAATGTTGGATTGGGAATGCGCACCGACAAGTTCAAAGAAACAAACAGTGATTTGAACGATATGATGGATGAATTCCTGGGTCTGCCGAGCATCAAACCGCGCCTTAAACCGGGGTGGAAGATGACCGGTTTGAAGCGTTGGCCGCTCAAGTTTGGCTCGATCAAGAAAATCAAACGCGCTTATAATGGGGCTTTGTTAATTGGCGATGCGGGCGCATTTATTAATCCGCTGACGGGTGGTGGGATTCACAACAGTATGATTTCGGCCCGCATTGCAGCTGACGTGACGCAAAGAGCGCTGGAAGCAGGTGATTTGTCTGAAGCATTCTTGGAACAGTTTGAGTCCCGTTGTGATGATGAGTTGTGGCCAAACATGAAAAAGGCTTATTTGATGCAACGCTGGTTGATGAATTTGCCGATTACTGTCGACGTTCTGCTCAAATTGTCGGGTGGCAAAAGCGGATTTGCCAATATGTTCTTGTCGAAATTGTAATCGATAACCTTTTATCATTGGATAGAAGCCTGCTCATACAGCAGGCTTCTATTTTTGATGGTGTTGCGTTGGTGTCTTACGGCGCATATAAGTCAGGATCGGCTTCGGCCGATTCCGGCGGCTGTGGGACGGCAAAGTAATTGCGCAAGCTGTATTCGGTGACAGGCGCAATCAGGCGTTGGGCTTGCTCGTGAATCGGGTCAAAACCGCCACCCAGATACCAGATGGCCGCGCCTTTCACTTCGGGGAACGGCGCGTAGAGAGAGGCCGCCCATTTGATATGCTCGATGGCTTTGCCCGGATCCGGGACGGCAAACGCTTCCCAGCCCCATTCGGTGATGAACACGGTGGGACGCGGAATGCCGTAGCGATCGGCCGTTTCATACAGACTCAGAAATCGGCCGATTGTGTACGGATAGCGTTCGGCAATGTGATCGACCGAAAAACTGCCTTCATGAAGGGCAATGCCGATGGTGTCGGGATTGTCACCCGCCAGCCGCAGGAACTCCAACATCTTTGGTCCTTCCCAATCTTCCGGTTCCGGTTCTCCGGCTGCCCAGCCGAACGCCGCCCAGCGGAACCCTTCGGCTCGCGCCAGACGCGCCGTTTCCAGCGCAAACTCCGCCAGCCACTCCGAGCGATTTTTGTCCAGTTCGTTCATCGTTTCCAGCCATACCAGATTGCGATCCAGTTCCGGCGGAAAACGGTCACGGTGCCATGCCCAATGTTCGGCTGCGGCCCGGATCGGCGACAAATTGTAGTCGGGTACGTCGTTGCCGGTGGTGCGGAAGATGAGCACGTGCGGCACGTCGCTGTTGCGCATAATTTCTTGCGCTTCGACTAACGGCCCGGAATTATCGACGCTCTTGAGCGTGAAGGGGACGCCGGCTTCGTCGAGGCGGCGCATCCAGTCTCCGATGCCGACAGCATTGCCGCCGACACCGACATGAAAACCGATTTTGTTAAAGGCCAATTCTTGCCCCTGTGCCAGCAATTCAGCGCGGGCAGCGGCAAAATCAACGGTCGGGCTGACTGATGGGGTCGGCGTCGGCTGCGGTTCGGCCGAATCAGCGTTCGGTGTCGGTGTCGGCGTAGCATCTTGCGCCGTGCCGACCGACGGCAAAAACGTATCGAATTCCTCTGTGGCTGCATCAGCGCTCGACGGCGTCACGGTCATGTCCGGCGACTCCGGTGCTGTGACGACCGGATAACTGTCGGCGATAACAGTTGGTGGGAGTGGCAGCGGCGTATCTGTACCTTGCGTATCTGTACCTTGCGTCGTCGTTTCCTGGCACGCAGTTACCAGCACGGCTAACAACAGCACCAACCATAAAACTCTAGCCGACATGGCGCAACTCGCGGGAGAGTGTTGTGAGACAAACGCCGCCTTCGGCCGAAAGCCACACATCATCCTCAATACGGACACCGGCCACACCCGGCACATACACGCCCGGCTCAACGGTAAACACAGCGCCTACCGGCAGCGGCGTCGTATTTCCTTCCATCAGCGACGGCGGTTCGTGTTCGCCCATGCCCAGGCCATGTCCCGTGCGGTGGATGAAGTAGTCGCCAAAACCGGCGGCGACGATGGCACGGCGTGCTGCCCGGTCAATATCCTGACCGCTGGCTCCTGGTTGTGATGCGGCGACACCGGCTGCATTGGCAGCTTGCACCGCGGCGTAATAGGCACGGCTTCTCTCGTCGATGTCGCCGACAGCGTAGGTGCGGGTGATGTCGGAGGCGTAATCGTCGACTTTGGCGCCCCAGTCAATGACGAGCAAGTCGCCGGATTGAAGCGGTCGATCGGTCGGTACGGCGTGGGGTGATGCCGCGTTGGGGCCAGTAGAGACAATCGGCCGAAATGCCGGCGCATCGGCCCCTGCATCGACCAGCGCCAATACCAGCTTGCCGGCGACTTCTCTTTCTGTCATGCCGATCTTGATCTGTGGCAGCAGCGCTTCGATAGCGTCTTCAGCTACGGCGACGGCCTTGCGCAGCGCGGCAATCTCACCGGCATCTTTGCGCAGACGCATAGCAGACAACAAGCCATCGGCGTATTCCAGCACCAGCTCCGGGGCAACCGACTGCAATGCTTTGTATTCCAGCACGCGCATCGTCTCGGCTTCCACGCCCAATACGCGACCATTGAGTTGCAGCGCGTCGGCGGCTCGTGCAAACGCTGCGCGATACCCATCGACATCGGTCCAACCGAAAATGCGCTCAGGTGCTACACCCACATCTTCTGCTTTCATCGCCTCCAGCGTTGGAATAATGATCGCCGGTGGCTGGTCGGCAAACAGAAACAGCAAAATCGGCCGTTCGCTGATGTGGCTGTGAATGCCGGACAGATAAACCATGTTGTTGCCCGGCATGATGACGATGCCACCCAATTCGGCGTCGCGCAAATGGTGACGCAATTTCTCCAGTCGTGATGTGTGCATGGAACTCCTCGCACTATGGCAGTTGCTGTCTGACACCCGGCAAGGTTAGCTTGGTGCCGGTGTCCAAGACGGTCGTTGAGAGTCTGTTGTACCGCAAGTGAGGCTGTTTAGCAGGTCAAGGGCGTGGTTTGTGAGAATTGTTGAATGCGATCAGGAGATGAGATTAATCGATCAACGGGGCGACTTCGATGAGTGGGACACCCGGCTGCACGGCGTCACCGGCTGCACAGTTGAGGGCGGTGACGACGCCGTCATCAGGGGCAACGATGGGGATCATCATCTTCATCGACTCGAGCAAAATTAGCTTGTCACCAGCAGCAACGCGTTGTCCGATTTGCACGAGCACCTGGGTGACAACGGCGGGAATTGATGCGGAGAGTGATCCTTGAGCGTCATCAGCAGCGCCCCTTCCGGCGGCTTGCACGCGTTCATAGCTGAAGATGTGGCCGTTGTGCCATAAATGGCGTTTGTCACCGTTCGCCAGTCCGGCAGCGCGCAGGCGGCGATTGTCGTGTTCGAGCACAAACAGGGCACCGTCGCTGTGGACAAGGCGGCATTCACTGGTTACACCGTCTATTGTGATGCGCAATTGATCGCCCTGGCGGATGATGTCGATGTCGCGTTCTTCGCCGTTGATTCGCAATTTGGCTTTCATTGCTGCAATTATACACGGTAAGTCAGGTGAATGTGGTGGGATTCGGCCGAAATCTCAGCCAGTCACATACCACGGATCAATGAGGGTGAATCGGCCCAATCATGACGTCCGGAGTCCGCTGCCCCATGACGACAAGCCGATGCGCCGCTCTGACTGCGGCTAAACGATCAGGGTCAGGGAGATGACTATCACCAGTAGCAAGCCCGCCATCCCGACGGCGAACGCAATGGCAGCCAGACGCAGCCAGCGATTCTTACGTCGCAGCAGTGCCTCGAAAGCGTCCGCGTTGCCGGCCGGATCGTTGCGCACGACTGTTTGCGGAAAAGGATAGACGACGACGAGGGCGCATGACAGGGCGGCAAACAAGCCAATCACGGCCAGTGCACTGAGCCAGCGGATACCCGACCAGCGCATATAATCCGGTAGCGTCTCGCCGCTGAGCGCCATGATCCCGAGCAGGGCGGTGAGCAGGGCGCTGCCGAGCGTGATGATCTGGCGTGCCGCCGCTTCCAGGTTATCGACCGATTGGGTGCGCTGAGTCGTCCACCAGGCGTTCAACTGCGTCTCATCGGGACGTTCAGGACGTTGAGGCGGTTCGTAGATGTCGCTCATGACGCATCCTCGTCGTCACGCGTCCAGGCGACGGGTACGGTGACCATGACGGCGTGCGGGCAGCCGCCAGGGTTCTTGCACGGAATGCGCCGTTCGGTGGTTTCCACGACCGGTTCGCCGTCTGCCCGATAGATGATCTCGATTTCATCCAGTATCGATTCGATCGGCTCGAGCCACTGGTAACCACAGAATTTGCATTTCAACAGCAAGTGCTTCGGTTTTTCCATTGCTCCTCCGTTCAAAAACCGGGTTTCTCTGAGAAACCCGGTTTTTCGGGACGGTGCTATCCCATCCAGTCGGCCCACTGCTCCGCGTAGGCGGCGGGCAATGGCGGTGCCGAGTCGTCGCCGCGTAGGACGGCAGCAGTGTGCCGCAGCAGGGCGACGAGATCGTGACGCCGGTTACCCAGGCGCTCGTCTTGCGCCACCTGGTCAGCCACGTCGTCGATGTTTTGGGCAACGGCGGCGGCTTGTTCCCCGGTCAGCGTACCGGCAGCGTGATCGGCGATTGGCGGGGCGAGTTGGCCCAGCAGGTGGGCTTCGACTTGGGCGAACGCGCTTTGTTCTGCCAGCGCCGCCTGTTCTTCCGGCGACAGAGCGGCAAAGTTAGCGATGCCTTGCAGCAGTTGGTCGCGCTCCTCCGGCCCCATCTGTGCCAGCTCGTCGCTGAACTGTGCCAGCGCCTCTTCGACCTGGGCGCGCTGGGCGGCGGGCACGCTGGCTAGCAGGGCAGCAATGTCCGGTGGCGGCGCGGCGTGTGTTTCTGCTGCAGCGGCACGTTGCCGGGCTGCTTCGAGGGCGCGGCGGTCGTCTGCCAAATCTTCGTGGCCGGTTGCTGCGTCGATGGCGACCACTTCTTCGAGGCAGGCGACGGCGTCGGCGTGGCGGTTGGCGTTGCCGTAGTAGCCCGCCAGGTTGTAGAGCAGGACACTGAGCTCGATCTGGGCGTCGCGCTGCTCAGCTTCAGGTGCCTGGGCGACCAGTTGGCGGGCCAAAGCGACGGCGTCTTGCTGATAAGTGACGGTCGCGGGCCAGAGTTGGCGCTCGGCCGCGCCGCGTGCCTGTTGCACCGCCTGGCCCAGCCGCGCCTGTGTCTCCATACGCGCCCGCTCTTCCGGTGACATGGCGGCCAGTTGCGCTTGCAGTTGGCGCAGTTGGGCTTCCATTTCCGCACGCTGTTCCGGCGGCAGTTGGGCCAGCATTGCTTCTACATCGTCAGGCTGCTGTGCCTGATTGCCGTCGAGCGCGGCCAGCAAACCTTCGACCTGAGCTATCTCGCGGGTAGCTCCCATTTGCCTTAGAAGTGTCAAACCACGTTCATAATGCGATCGCGCTTCGGCCGTTTGTCCAAGCCGCTCAGAAATCTGCCCCAACTTCACTGTCCTAATAGCTGAACCATGCAAATCACCAAGAGTCTCGTTGAGCTTAACCGCTTGCTGAACCAATTCTTTCGCACGCTCCAGATCGCCTTGCTCCCAATAGACATTGGACATCATCGAGAGCGAGGCGGCCTTGCCTTGGATGTCGCCGATTTGCTCATAGCCCTGCAACGATTCCTGGTAGAGGGCGAGGGCGCGGTCGAGGTCGCCGCGGGTGAGAAAGACCTGGGCCATATTAGCGAGCGAGGCGGCCTTGCCTTGGATGTCGCCGATTTGCTCCTTTAACTGCAACGATTCCTGGTAGAGGGCGAGGGCGCGGTCGAGGTCGCCGCGGGTGAGAAAGACCTGGGCCATCTGATGCAGCGAGGCGGCCTTGCCTTGGATGTCGCCGATTTGCTCCAGGAACTGCAACGATTCCTGGTAGAGGGCGAGGGCGCGGTCGAGGTCGCCGCGGGTGACCGCCAGGTTGGCGAGTTCGTGCACCATGCTGCTGCGCACCTTGAGCGCCTCGTCGCCGGCGGCAGCGGCATCGAGTTCGGCGAGGGTGGCGCTGAGCAGCGCATGGGCGTCGCCGGTGCGGCCGAAGGCGTTCATCAGCCACCCAACGCGCCGCAAATGCCACCAGCGGTCGCTGTCCGCCAGATGGTCGGCGGCATTCGCCAGGCTGTCGAGCGTCGGCTGCACCAGCCGCACCAGCGCACCGCCGCCTTCTTGGTGAACTTCATCATACGCCTTGCGTGACAACCACGCCGCGTAGCGGGCAAAGCGCGGTTGCAGCGTCTCGTCTTCCTCGGCGCTCAGGCGGCGGGCCGCCTCCTGCTGCACCGCCGGCTGGAAGCGGTAGGTCGCCGGCGTCTTGTCGTTGTAAAGCAAATCGATCTCAATCAGCGAGCGGTCGACCAGCGCCCGCAGCGCCGCCTTTGTCGCCTCCATTCCGTCGTCGTCCTCGTCACCCGGCCACAGCAGCGCCGCGCCGGTGGCGAAAAACGGAAACGGGATGACGCTCAGCGCCCGCAACTGCCACTGCGCCGTCGCGCTCAGCGCCGCGTAGCTGCGGTCAAACGCCACGGCAAACGTGGCGTGGTGGCGGTCAAGCCCTCGGCTGCGGGCCGCCGCCAGTTCGTCCGCCCAATTGTCCAGAAATGTGTCCGGCGGCGCGTCTCCCTTATCGTACTCGCTGCCAAGCAGCGCCACCGCCAGCGGGTGGCCTGCCGTCACGTCATGCACTTTTTGCGCCAGGCGCTGCACGGCACGGCGCAGCTCGCGGTCGTCCTTTTGCGCGCGCTGCTCGGCTGCACGCGGGCTGTTCTGGTAAAAGAGCGCGGCTGCAGCCCGTTCGTCCACTCCCTGCAGCAGCCGGTCCTTGCCGGGGAACACCCGCTCGTGCTTCAATCCGGTCGGCTGGCGGCGGCTGGTAATCAGCAGGCGTCCGCCGTTGTTGGCGATCTTGGCCAGCAGGTCGTAAATTGCCTTCGCCGCCGCGTGCTGCGGATGGTCGGCCCGCTCGTCTGCCTGTTGCACGCTCTCGAAATTGTCGACCAGCAGCAGCAGCTCGCGGCGGCGCAGTTCGTCTAAAATCGTCTGCGCCTGCTGCTCGGCGCTTTGGTCGGCCAGGGCATCGCCCACCAGTCGTTCGAGCAAAGCGCGCCGAAAGTCGCCGTCGTCCACTCCCGGACGCGTGCCGAAAGATTGTCAACGACAAAGTTCGAGCAAAGCGCGCCGAAAGTCGCCGTCGTCCACCTCGCCTGCGGCAAAGCTGTAGCCGAGCACGCCGTCGCGGTAGCGCAGCCCGAAGCGGCGGGCGTAGGCTGCGGCCAGCGCCGTCTTGCCCATGCCACCCGTACCGATGACGGTGATCACGGTATGCTGCTGCGCCAGCTTGGCCAGCGCATGCAGTTCTCCGTTGCGGCCCAGCAGCGGCTCCGGCGCCTGCACCGCCGGCGGCAGGCTGACGTTGGCCCCCAGGTCGAGGCGGCGCAACTGCGGCCGGCCCTCCTGCAGCGGCAGCGGTACATCGCCGCCTCGCGCCACATAACACACCGGCAGACCGACCGCCGTCTCAACATTGCGTAATGCCTGGCGAGCGGCTTGCAATGCCTTGCCCAGCGGCTGCCCAGCCAGCAATCCACGATAGAGTGCTGCCGCAAAGTCGTCGCTCAAATCGTCCGGGAACAAGCCCTGCATGCCGATGGCGGCGGGCACGCCTTCGCCGATCAGTGCCCGCGTCAGGCCTCCGTATCCCTGCCCGGTACGGCAGGCGCTGAGCAGCACCAGGCGCACATCGGCCAGGGTGGTGAAGTCGACCAGGGCGTCGCCGGTCAGCGTCGTCGGGCCACCGTCGGCATCTTCCAGGTGCAGGATGGGCACGGGGCCGTGGTCGGTTTGCAGCAGCGAACCGTGGCAGGAGAGGTGCAGCAGCGTGCGCCGCCCGTCGCCCAGGGCGTTGCCGAGAGCGGTCGGCGTCGGCGCAATGCGCTCGCCGGTCACCGCTTTGCCGCTGTCGTGCAAGGTGCGCTCGATTTGACGCATCTCCTGCAAGATGTCGAGCCGCCGCGTGTTGCGCGCGTGGCCCTGGTTATCCACCAGTGCATCGGCGCCCAGAGCCAGCAGGCGCACCGACGCGGGCGTGTCGTCGAGCCACGCCTCGCCGTCGACCAGGCGCAGCAGCGGCACGCGGTGCACCAGGAATGTTTTCGGTGGTTTGACAGCGCATTCCCAGGCGAGGCTGTCGGCCGGGTCGCCCTGCGGAATGGCCAGGTAGAGGGTTTTATCGCGTTCGCGGCGCAGCGCGTCCATCAAATCGTCGCCGCCGAGAGCGTTGAAGAGAGCCGGGCCATGTTCGTACGGGGCGGCCAGCGCCTGGGCGCGGTCAGGCAGACCGGACAGCGCGCTCTTGATCGTCTCCGCACCATCGCGCGTGACGTGGATGTGGTCGTCGTGGGTGGAAATGTGTAACGTCAATGCCATCGGCCGATCCAGATAATTGTGTTGTCCTGGTTGGCGCGCTCAACGGGAGGCGACTCCTGGTTATTGTAGCACGGTTCTTTGCGGTTCCTCAATCAAAAAAGCCGGGTTTCTGTCAGAAACCCGGCTTTTGAAAAGTCCGAAAATCAAGCGCGATACCGATAGCCCAGTAAGCGCAGCCCATTCAGCGACACGAGCACCGTACCGCCTTCATGTCCCAACACCGCCAGCGGCAGCTCGTAGAAGAAGATCGCCCCGATCATGAGGGCAATATCGGCCGATCACGAGATTCAAGCGAATCCACGATCCCTACTGATTTAAGAGACATCGGCGGATCGACTTTCGAGCCATTGGTTAAGCGACCGTTGGCTTTCTCGCGACGACTTGCCCAGAATCAGTCCTTCCGCACTGATATCTTCGTCCAGATCAGGCCAGTGAACGCCGACGCCATTGCCGATTAAACGCCAATTGCTGCGCTCTGCGTCTGTAGCGTGCCACAGGCGAGGATACCAACCTAGAGGCACGCTGATAGTACGTCCATCGACGAGATCAACGGACAACGTGTCTTCAGAGACAGTTACATCCTGAATAGCAACGGCTTGCAAATCAATCGTTACAGCAGTCATGCCATCCTCGTATTAGCTCATCAATATGGTCATCAATCACACGGTAGATACGGTTAATCTCGCTACGTTTGAAACCGCCACTACTTTGAAGGCGCACCGGTGTGAGCCAAAATTTGGCGACATTGTTGTCACGTTCCACATGGATATGAGACGGTTCCCCACAGTCAGCGGAGTAAATGAAGAATCAGTATGATCCAACCCGCAACAACGTCGGCATAGCATCGATCCGGTGAACAAGATCTGTACACAGTATACGAGCTATCAGATCGACATTCAAGGCGCAGGTTGCCGAAAATTTACCCTTTATAGCGATACCCCAACAATCTTAGACCGTTCAACGACACCAGCACCGTACCGCCCTCATGCCCCAGCACCGCCAGCGGCAGCGGCAATTCGTAGAAGAAGATCGCCCCGATCATGATCACGATCATGCCCAGCGCAAAGCTGAGGTTGGCGATGAGCACGCGGCGCGTCTTGCGGCTCAGCGCAATGGTGTAGGGAATTTTGGAGAGGTCGTCGCTCATGAGCACGACATCGGCCGATTCCATCGCCACATCCGTTCCGGCGGCGCCCATCGCCACGCCCACCTTCGCCGTCGCCAGCGCCGGGGCGTCGTTAACGCCGTCACCGACCATCGCCACAGGACCATAATGCTCTGTTTCCTCGTTGACAATGCGCACCTTGTCCTCCGGCATCAGATCAGCGTAGTAATCATCCACACCTGCCTGCGCCGCAATGGCTTTGGCAACGCGCGCGTTGTCGCCCGTGAGCATGACCACGCGGTCTACGCCCGCATCTTTGATCGATTGGACAATCCGAGCTACATCAGGACGCAGTACGTCGGCAATGGCAATCACGCCGAGGATGGTCGCGTCTGTGCCGTCGTGCAGTTCGGCGATGATGACGGCTGTTTTGCCCATGTCTTGCAAGTCGGCGATGCGTTTTTCGGCCGAATCCAGTCCGGCCACATGCCAATCTGCAAAGTAACGGGCGTTGCCGATAGCAATTTCACGTCCACCGACTGTGCCGACAACACCTTGCCCGGTCGTCGCCAGAAAAGCGTCGGTGGCTGGGATGGTCAGGTTGCGCGATTCGGCCGAACGCACGATTGCCTCCGCCAGCGGATGTTGTGACTTGCGCTCGACGGCTGCCGCCAGCGCCAGTAATTCGTCTTCGTCCTGTCCATTCAACGTCAGTACGTCGGTGACGTGTGGTTTACCTTCCGTCAACGTGCCCGTCTTGTCAAACGTTACGACTTTGACCGTGGCTGCGTTCTCGACATGGACGCCGCCTTTGAACAAGACGCCGCGTCGAGCGCCGTTACCAATCGCCGACAGCACCGTTGCCGGTGTGCTGATCACCAGCGCACAGGGAGAGGCGGCGACCATGACCGTCATCGCCCGATAAAACGCCGCGCCGGCCGCTTCGCCCAAAAACAACCACGGCACGAAGAAAACCAGCGCCGTAAACACGATCACACCGACGGCATAATACTGCTCAAACGTGTCGATCCAGCGCTGTGTTTTGGCTTTTTCGCTGTGCGCTTCTTCGACCATTTTGATCAGCCGCGCCAGCGTCGAATCTTTAGCCAATTTGGTCACGCCGATGGTTAAATGACCGTTCGTGTTGATCGTACCGGCAAAAACCGTGTCGCCCTCGACTTTGCGCACAGGAATCGACTCGCCGGTGATCGAGGCCTGATCGATACTCGCTTCGCCTTCGACGATGACGCCGTCCATCGGCAGCCGTTCGCCCGGTTTGACGATGATGCGGTCGCTGATGTTGACGCGTTCAATGGGCAATGTCACCAGCCGGTCGCCGCGCTGCACCAGTGCTTCGTCCGGGCGCAGTTCCATCAGGGATGAAATGGCGCTGCGTGTGCGGTCGAGGGCGTAATCCTGCAAGACGTTGGACAATGAGAACAGGAACAACAGCATGACGCCTTCGAACGGTTGGCCGACGAGCACAGCGCCAATGGCTGCCATGATCATCAGCAGGTCGATGTCGACTGTCCGCTGACGCAACGATGCGATTCCAGCACGCAGACCGAAGTAGCCGCCCGTTACGTAAGCGATGGCATAAAAGACGGCCGATGCAGTCGATGCCCCTTCTTGCCGTGCAAAAATGAGTCCCCCAATCATGCCAAACAGGGTGATGACGACGAAGATTGCTTCAATGTGAGTGCGTATCCAGCGCCACGCGCGACCAGTCGCCGTTGTTGGCTCTGGCACTATCGCTGCGGTGCGATCCGCGACAAGCGGCACGCCCATATCGCTGACGCGCACGGCAATTTGGTCAGGTGTCAACAGGTCGGTATCATAGGTGACGCTGAGTACGCCGCCGCGATAGCTGGCTGTGGCGCGCTGAATGCCTTGCTGTGCTGCAAGCTGACGCTCGATAGCCAGCGCACATGATTCGCAGGCCCGGCCCGGCTTTTTTCCCAGCCTCATCGTGCATGTTTCCCAGCGCTGTTCGAGCGTCGGCGTGATAACCGACACGACGCGTTCGATGTCTGCCTGCTCTGTTTGGGCAGGGTCGTAGTCAATGGTCAGTTGTTGTGTTTCGGGATTGAGTTCAACGCCGACAATGCCGGATTCGGCCGAAACGGATTCTTCCACCAGATCAATGCAATGTTGTTCTTCGTCGTGACTGTGATCCATACTCGTCTCTTTTAACAAGCGCTAACTAAAAACTTAACCCTGGTTAAATTTTAGCATGATTCGATACCTGACTCAATCCGCGACCAGGCCTTATGACAAAGCTCATACGAATAGATATGACACCGGTGATTACAAACACATCAATTACTTGACCGGGCGGACAACTCGCGTATAATAAATTTAGGCATGCCTAAATATGCCGTATCAGCAGACCTTTCGGAGACAAACGCATGAAGAAAATCACAGCAATAGCTGCCCTGCTGCTGCTCGCTACCAGTTTTTTAGTCGGGTGTGGTGAAGAAAGCGGGGTGGAATCGGCCGATAACACCCTCAATGTTGTCACCACCATCGGCCAGATCACCGACATCGTCAACAATATCGGTGGTGAACACGTCAGCGTCACCGCGCTGATGGGCCCCGGCTCTGACCCACACCAATACACGGCCAGCGCCAGCGAAGTCAACAGATTGCAGGACGCCGATATTGTTTTTTACAATGGCCTTTTCCTCGAAGCGCAGATGGAAGACATTCTCGAACAAATCGGCGAGCGCAAACCATCTGTGCCTGTGTCGCGGGATATTGCGCGCGACAATCTGCTGGCGTCACCACTTTACGATGATGAATATGATCCACACATCTGGTTTGAAGTGCCGTTATGGATGGAAGCCGCCAAAACGGTGCGCGATACGCTGATCGAAGTCGATCCCGCCAAAGCCGATGATTATCGCGCCAATGCCGACGGTTATCTCGCTGAATTGGAGGCGTTACATGCTTATGTGCAAGAGCAAGCCGACCGCGTACCGGAGTCAAAACGGGTATTGATCACCGCACACGATGCCTTCAGCTATTTCGGCCGAACCTACGGCTTCCAGGTCCTCGGTTTACAAGGCATCAGCACGGCATCAGAGGCGAGTACGGCCGACGTGCAGCGCCTGACCAATTTTATCGTTGCCAATGAAATTCCGGCCATTTTCATCGAGTCATCTGTGCCGGTGCGCAACGCCGAAGCTGTCCAGGCTGCCGTTGCCAACCAGGGTTTCACCGTCGAGATAGGCGGCGAGCTGTTTAGCGACGCGATGGGCGACTGGGGAACTGAAGAAGGCACTTACGTCGGCATGGTCAGGCACAATATCGATACAATTGTGGGTGCATTGCTCGCAGAATAATTGCGAACATCTGAGGAGCAACTATGACCAAACCATATGCCGTCGAAGTCAACGACCTGACACTCGCCTATCACGAAAAACCGGTTCTCTGGGACATCGACCTCGTCGTGCCCGAAGGCGTTCTGATGGCCATTGTCGGCCCCAACGGTGCCGGCAAAACCACGTTGATCAAGTCAATTCTCGGTTTGCTTAGCCCGGCTGCCGGACGCGTTTCGATCTATGGCAAGCCATACGAAGAACAACGCCATCTCGTTAGCTATGTACCGCAACGCGGCAGCGTCGACTGGGATTTCCCCACCAATGTGCTCGATGTTGTGATGATGGGCCGCTATGGACGGCTTGGCTGGTTCCGGCGCAAAAAGAGCCATGACCACGATCTTGCCATGGATGCACTCAGGAAAGTTGGTATGGAAAAATACGCCGATCGGCAAATCAGTCAGCTATCGGGCGGTCAGCAGCAACGCACCTTTCTCGCTCGCGCCCTTGTGCAGGATGCCCAGGTCTACTTCATGGACGAACCGTTTCAGGGAGTCGATGCCACAACGGAACGCGCCATTGTCACCTTGCTGCAACAACTGCGCTCCGCAGGCAAAACGGTAATCGCCGTCCATCACGATCTGCAAACTGTACCAGAGTATTTTGACTGGGTGATGCTGCTCAATGTCCGCCGGATTGCCAGTGGTCCTGTCGCAGAAACCTTCACGGAAGAAAATCTGCGTTCGGCGTATGGTGGCCGTGTTGCCTTTCTCAGCCATGCCGCCAACGGTCATGTCGAAACTACGATCGTGAGCGATTGAGATGAATCTGTTTGAGATTATTCAATTCCTGATCGAGCAACTTGTGTTTGACTACACCGTGCGCACTGTTGCGTTGGGGTGCGCTGTACTCGGTATTGTCAGTGGCGCGCTGGGTTCATTTGCCGTGTTGCGCCGTCAAAGCCTGCTCGGAGATGCCATGTCGCATGCGGCGCTGCCCGGCATCGTCATCGCGTTTATGCTCACGCGCAGCAAGTCGTCGCTTGTGCTCATGCTCGGCGCAGGCATTGCCGGAATCCTCGGCACGCTCTTGTTCATCGCCATCGTGCGCCAGAGCCGCATCAAAGAAGACAGCGGGTTAGGCATTATCCTGTCGGTATTTTTTGGCTTTGGCCTGATGCTGCTCACCTTTTTGCAGCGCGACCCCGATTCGCGGCAGGCTGGGCTGAACAGCTACCTCTTTGGACAAGCGGCGACGCTGCTGGTCAGTGATGTGATCACGATGGCGCTGTTTGGCGGTGTGGCGCTCCTGATTTTGGGATTGTTTTGGAAGGAGTTTAAGCTCCTCAGTTTTGATCGTGATTTTGGAGCCAGTTTGGGCTTTCCAATGCAATGGCTCGATATTTTGCTGACAACATTGCTGGTAGTTGCCATTGTCATTGGCCTGCAAGCGGTTGGTGTTGTCTTAATGAGCGCCATGATTGTCGCTCCGGCGGCATCGGCACGGCAGTGGACCGACCGCCTGAGTCTGATGGTTGTGCTGGCAGCGTTTTTTGGGGCACTGGCCGGCATGGGCGGCGCTGCATTGAGCAGTTTAGGGGATGGTTTGTCAACCGGCCCGGTGATTGTGCTGTGTATCAGTGCAATTGCGTTGTTTTCGATTTTGTTTGCGCCTAATCGCGGATTGATCTGGCGTTGGGTGCGGCGTGGGCGAAATCGACGGCGTCTACGCGTGGGTGCTGTGCTGGGTGACCTGCGCACGCTGGCGCTGCAGCATGATGATCCGCACCATGCGCACTCGATTGAGGTGCTGCGTGCCATGAGTTTGGGTCGCGGTGGTGTGGAGGCGAGCCTGAAGGTGGCGCAAGGGCGTGGCTGGGTGACTGAGGTCACGCCGGGTGAGTGGGCGCTGACTGATGCGGGTATTCTGGAGACGGAGCGCTTTGTTTCGGCCGATTTGGGGGTGACAACAGCATGAGTGCCGCAGCCGAAATTCAACTCATCGCCATCGCCGTTGCCATTGCCTGCGCACTACCGGGCGTCTTTCTCGTCCTGCGTCAGATGGCGATGATGAGCGACGCCATCAGCCACACAGTCTTGCTCGGCATCGTAATCGCCTTTTTGCTGATAGGAAGCCTCGACTCGCCCCTGTTAATTCTCGGTGCGGCGTCGATGGGTGTCTTTACTGTTGCCCTGGTCGAATTGCTCAACCGCACCCAACTGGTCAAACAGGATGCTGCCATCGGCCTCGTCTTCCCAGCGCTGTTTAGTCTGGCCGTGATCTTGATTTCTCGCTATGCGCGAGGTGTCCATCTCGATGTTGACGCTGTCCTGCTCGGTGAACTGGCATTTGCGCCATTTGATCGCGTCACTGTTCTGGGAATCGACGTGGCCCGTGGACTGGCTACGATGGGCGTGATTCTCGCCGTCAACATCATCCTGATCACGTTATTTTACAAGGAGTTAAAGCTGGCGACATTCGATGTCGGACTGGCGGCTGCACTCGGTTTTTCACCGGCGCTGATCCACTATGGTCTGATGGCTGTCGTTTCGGTGACAGTTGTCGGCGCGTTTGACGCCGTTGGATCGATTTTGGTCGTCGCTTTGGTTGTGACACCGGCTGCGACGGCGTATCTACTGACTGACAAATTGAAGCGTATGTTGGTGTTGGCTATGACGATTGGCGCCTTGAGTGCGATCAGCGGGTATTGGCTGGCACGGGTGCTGGATGCTAATATCGCCGGGTCGATTGCGACGATGACAGGGGTTATCTTTGGGCTGGTATTTTTGTTCGCGCCGGATCGCGGTATGCTGTCGTTGGCACTACGCCGTTTGCGGCAAAAGTGGGAATTCGCACAAACGGCATTGGTCATACATCTGTCCAATCACGAAGGCAAGCCGAGTTGGGAACACGAACGCCGCGTTGAGCATTTGAGCGAGCATGTCCATTGGGAACACGATTTTGCTGAAAATGTGGTACAGCGGGCGCAGCAGAACGGGTTGATTTCACGACGTGGTAATGAGTTGTCGTTGACCGATGCAGGGCGTCTGCGGGCGCAAGAAGCGCTCGTTGCGTAGACATTGGAATCAGGCTGCGGCGTTTTTGCACAAATGCTTGCACAGCGCCAGGATATGCAAATTGTAATTGCCTTGTTTATGACCTCGCCCCGATTGGAAGCCACCGGTATAGTTACAGTGATTGAGCGTGTTGAAGCTGTTAGTAATTGGCTCAATCGACGGTTGCTGATTGAGGCGAGGTTTGTATGAGTAAAGGCCGTTTGAAATTGAGGCGCAGGAAAACTGGTGGCGTCATTCTAAAAAGTCAAAGTGAAATTGCTGCGATGAAAGAAGCCGGGCAACTGGTTGCAGAATCGTTTGCCTTGTTGCAGGAATCGATTGAGCCGGGCATGCGTTTGAGTGCGCTTGATGGCATGGTTGAAGATTACATTCGTTCACGCGGCGCGTTGCCGTTGTACAAAGGGTATCGCGGCAGTCAGGAGACGCACCCGCCGTTTCCCGGCACGATTTGTGCGTCGATTAACGAGGAGATTTGCCACGGTATTCCCGATGACCGCCGTTTGCGCAAAGGGGATATTATCGGGATTGACATTGGCCTGCGGTTGGGAGAGTTTTGTGGTGATGCGTGTGTGACGTTTGCGGTGGGAACGGTTTCGGCCGAAGCAGATCGTCTCTTGACCATCGCTAAAGAATGCATGTGGCAGGGTATTGAAGCGTCGCAGATTGGCAACCGGCTGGGCGACATCGGCCAGGCGATTCAGGATCATGCGGAAGCACACGGTTATAGTGTGGTCAAAGAATGGGGTGGACATGGCATTGGACGCGATTTGCACGAGTCGCCGTCTGTGCCGCACAATGGCCCGGCTGAATACGGCATGCGTTTGCGTCCGGGCATGGTCTTTACGGTGGAGCCGATGATCAATGCGGGTTCGGCCGATTGCCATTTGACGGCAGACGGCTGGACCGTGGTTACAAACGACAATCAACTCTCAGCTCAATTTGAACACACGATTGCAATCACAACCAACGGGCCGGAAGTGCTCTCTCCGTGGCACGAATTGATCTAGGGGGATGACTGTTTTTCAGTCACAGATTGTTGGTTGCTGCGTGATCGGCCGAAGGCCCGGCATTAGCCTGGGCTACCCTTCGTATTGCTCAAAAATGCGCCGGTACGCCGGAAAATCCTGCATCAGTTCGTCGTGATTGCCAACTGCGACGACACGCCCTTTTCGTAACAAAACAACTTTATCTGCCCAGCGAATCTGCGATAGACGATGTGTGATCAGGAACGTAGTCTGATTAGCCGCTGCGCCGGTGATGGCTTTTTGGATGCGGTCTTCCGTGGCGCTGTCGACTGCGCTGGTGGAGTCGTCGAGAATCAGGATACGTGGTTGCGTCAGGAAAGCGCGTGCCAGCGCCAACCGCTGGCGCTGACCGCCCGAAAGCGTCACGCCGCGCTCACCGATCACAGTTTCGTACCCTTCCGGAAAGCCCATGATAAACTCGTGCGCCTGTGCTGCGCGTGCCGCTGCTTCGATGACGTCACGTGTGGCTTCGGGGTTGCCAAACGCGATATTGTCGGCAATGGAGCGCGAAAACAGGAATATGTCCTGCTCGATAATGGAAATCTGGCGGCGTAGTGCGGCCAGATTCCAGTCGCGGACATCGATGCCGTCGACCAGGACGTGTCCGGCATTGACATCATACGTGCGGTTGACGAGCTTGGCTATGGTGCTTTTACCGGAACCGGTTTGCCCGACGATGGCAATTGTTTGTCCCGCTTCGACATCAAAGCTGATCCCTTGCAGCACATCGACATCAGCGACATAGCCAAATGTGACATTTTCAAAGCGCACTGCGCCGACCATTTCGGCCGAAACACCGTCTGCATTTTCTCCCAGATTATTTTCTGTTTGCATCAGCGACAGAATGCGCCGTGAGCCGGCCATGCCACGTGCCACCTGTGAATAAGCGGCCAGCGAAATGAAAGTCGGGAAGCCAAAAAGGGTCAACAAACCCATGTAGCCGATGACATCACCGACCTGCAATTCACCCTGACCATATAAGATCAAAGCCATCGTGAAGCCAATGGCTTGTGTGAGACCTAGTAGAAGCAGAGGAATAAAACGCGCTTCGACGCGTCCCTGATCGACGACGGCATCGCGATAGGTGTGGGCGTTGGTCTCAAATCGGCCGATTTCCATCGTTTCCTGACCCGCACCTTTTACCAATTCGATGCCGTCGATTGCTTCCGCCAAACGGCTATTGAGGATGCCAAATGCGTTGCGCACACGGTCAGCGATCGGCCGTAAAACGTGTAGATAGCGCCACAGCGACAAGATGTAAAAGACGACGAAAAATAAAGGTGCCAGCACGAGTACCGGCGCGTAGCGCGCCGACAGGATCAGGGGCATGATGACAAACATCGACGAGCCGACGACGAGATTGATGCCGGGACTGATCATCAGATTGAGTTCGCGCACATCGTTCGTCGCACGCGCCATTGTGTCGCCTACCGGTTGCAAGTCGTGGAAGGTCATGCTTTTGCCGAGCAAGCTGACGTACAATTCTTCACGGGCGTCGCGTTCGATGCGTTGGCCGATCAATTCGGCCGAAAAATTGCGTCCCAATTGCAGCACCGCCCGCACTGCTTGTGTGACGACGATTCCTACCGCAATCCAGCCAATAGTCGTCATATCGCCAATTTGAGCCGCATTAAAGGCGGTGCCGATCATGATCGGCACAAGCGCCGCAAGCGCTGCATTGCCAAATGCGCCGATAAACAGGATAGCAAACAACAACCGATGGTGGTTGAGATGGGACCAAACCCAGCGACCGGGCGTTGTCTGGTCTGTGCTGATCCTGGTTTCGGCCGAAAACTCGGCTTTGCTCAACGGCTGTGCGAGACTCATAAAAGAATGATAGTGCGGAAACCGTCCAAATGCGCCCCCTTACGGGATAATTTACGCGTCGCTAACCCGGCGTGGACAAGTGACTCGAGTGCAGCACGGTGTAGACAGGGCCGCTCGGCTTCAGATCGCTGCGTATGAGGTGGATGGCGTCCACATCAATGCGTAGTGGTTCCAGTAGTACATTGAGCGGCAGCAGCGTGTTGTTCAGTTTGCGGGCATCTTTGATTCGGCCGATTGTCAGATGCGGTTTGAACGAACGGCGCTCCGGTTCCCATCCCAACGGTTGCAACGCATTGTCAACTGCTTGCTTGAGATAATCGGCCGAAGCCAGTTCGCCCCGCAGCCCAACCCAGAAAATACGGGGCCGTCGCGGATTGGGAAAACAGCCGGTCGCGTCCAGAAACAAACCAAAGTTGCTGTTAACGGTAGCAGCAGTATCCAGCGCTGCCGCAATCTGCTCAATCTTGGCCGACGGCGTATCACCCAAAAAACGCAAAGTCAGATGCATTGCATCCGGTTTGACCCAGCGCACAGCATCGTGCGGCAGTGTTTGCATCCACTCCGCCTGTCGCTTACCCAGATAAGCAGTCACAGCATTGGGTAAATGAACAGCGATAAACGCACGAACAGCAGTTGCCATACGTCCTGAAAAGGAGACTGTTACCGAAACAAGCAACAGTCTCCTTGTCAAACAATCTAGTTCGAGCGTCGCCGATATACGAGAATGCCGCCGACCAGTGTCGTTGTGCCGAGCAGCGCAATGACGAGCGGCCATTGCGTCGTTTGCTCGCCGAGGAAAGCGTCGAGAGTGACATCGGTCGGGCCGCGCAGGACCGGATAGAGCAGGAACAAACCGCGTTCTACATCGCTGACAGCAATCACGCCGCTCTCGAACCATGGGTAACTGCTCCATGTTCCGCTCTTTGCACCCACATTGTCATTTTCCGGATAGGTGTCGAAGTAGGCAACCTCTTCCCAATCTGTATCCGGAATTGAAGCGATATTCAAGATGCGCAATCCGGAGCGCCAGTTCGTCTCGATAGCAAACTCGCCCAGATAAGCACCGCCTGCCGGAATATAGACATTGTGGTCGGTCGCCGGAGAGCTGTGCTGATAAAAGCCGAGATAAACTGGATTGTCGAGGTCGTGCGCGTCGATCAGATGGGTGCGCGTGTTAAAACCGAGCATCATCTCGTCCATTGTGTCGCTAATCAGAATATAGTTGCGGTCAATGGTAAACGCTCCCTGATGCGCGCGCTGGATATTAGGATAGGTAAAGATGTCGATGATGACAGGATTATCTTTGTCTGTGACATCGCCGATTGTTACCGATTCATCGCTGCCGGTAACACAAATTTCGCGCCCGGTGTAGTCGGTGTCCGGGCCATCATAGACAATGCATTCGGCGTCGGAATCTTTGGTGTTGCTGATATAGCAGCCGTCGCCGCTGCCTGCTGTTACCGGGTTGAGTGGGTCGTTGATGTCAACCATGTGGGTAGCCGCTTCACAGGTATCGGAGCGGTAAATGTAGGCGAAGCCGGTTGCTTCGTTGATCCACAGATTGTGCCCGTAGGCGATCCCATCATAATGTGCCGCTTCGGTAAAAGTCGTTGTCGCACTCCGATCGGCCGAATCGAGTTCAGTGAGATCAAACACTTGCATACCATGGGCATCGTACGGCGTATCAGCGACGATAAATGCATAATCCTGATACACTTTGATGTCCCGATAGTCAGATAGGCCATCTTGATGTGCGGGTAACGAACCGAGATAGACCGGGTTGACCGGATCGCTAATATCGACAAATGCAGTCGCGTTGCGCAAGCCGACCAAAGCGTATTCAATGCCGGTTGTGGGACTGGTCCAACCCCAGATGTCATTGGCAAGAACCCCGATTTCAGCGTCGCCGCCCAAGGTTTGCAACGGCATGTTTGCCAACAAGTGGACGTTGTGACAGGCGTATTCTCCTGCCATGCCATCAGTACACTCAGTGGTCGTCGTTGCCGTCACCAGATCAACCGCGATGATTGCCATACAAAATAGCGTAACTGTGACAATGGTAATCAGCCAATGCCGCTTGATGTGGGCAGTGTAGTGGGACATTTTAGATACTCCTTATAACGATACGTCGTGAGCGAAATTCTATGATTATTGTGATTTTGCGGCAATGATCACATGATTACTCATCGGTCACACAACCTTCTGTGGCCGACTTGACGGTTTTGATGTATTTGTATAGCGTGCCACGCGTCACTTTGTATGGCGGTGCTACCCATTGTGCCTGGCGACGGGCCAATTCAGTGTCACTCACGGCCATGTCAAGTACGTTGTTGACGGCGTCGATGGTAATCGTGTCACCATCTCGCACGAAGGCGATGGGGCCACCTTCCTGTGCTTCGGGCGTGACATGGCCGACAATAAAACCGTGTGATCCACCGGAAAAGCGCCCATCGGTGATTAGTGCAACATCCTTGCCCAGTCCTGCCCCCATGATTGCCGATGTCGGCGTCAGCATTTCGGGCATGCCGGGGCCGCCTTTGGGCCCTTCGTAGCGGATGACGATGACGTTGCCCTTGCCGATCTCGTCGCGTTCCAGCGCGGCCAGCATAGCTTCCTCTGAATCGTATACTTTGGCTGAGCCGGTGAAGAGTTCCCCTTCTTTGCCGGTGATTTTGGCGACGGCACCGTCAGGCGCGAGGTTACCGCGCAAAATCTGGATGTGGCCGGTGGTTTTGATTGGGTTTTCAATAGGATGGACGATGGTCTGGCCGGACTTGAGGTTGGGCAGATCTGCCAGGTTTTCGGCGATGGTTTTGCCGGTTACGGTCATGCAGGAGCCATCGAGCATGTTGTGGGCAAGCAGGTATTTCATGACAGCCGGTGTGCCGCCGACGGCGTGTAAATCTTCCTGGACGAATTGGCCGCTCGGTTTGAGGTCAGCCAGAAACGGGGTGCGGTTGCTGATAGTCTGGAAGTCGTCGATGGTCAAGGGCACGTCCACGGCACGTGCCATCGCGATGAGGTGTAGAACGGCATTGGTCGAACCACCGAGGGCGATCAGGGTTGTGATGGCGTTGTTGAAGGCGGCGCGAGTCATGATGTCGCGCGGTTTGAGATTTCGTTCGAGCAGGAGGCGGATGGCGGCACCGGCCCGAACGCATTCGGCCGATTTTTCGGCCGAATCAGCCGGTGTCGATGAACTGTAAGGCAGTGACATGCCCAGCGCTTCAATCGCAACCGCCATCGTGTTGGCCGTGTACATGCCGCCGCACGCGCCTGGGCCGGGACAACTGTTGCGCACAATAGCGCGACGCGTTTCGTCGTCGATTTTGTTGGCGAGGTATTCACCGTAACTCTGAAAGGCCGAGACAATGTCCAGCTTGCTGTCGCCAATGCAGCCGGCGCGAATAGTTCCGCCATAAATCATGAGACTCGGCCGATTGAGACGACCCATCGCAATGATACAACCGGGCATGTTTTTATCGCAGCCGGGAATCGAGATGTTGGCATCGTACCAATGGGCACTCATCGCCGTTTCGATAGAGTCGGCAATGAGGTCGCGCGATTGCAGCGAAAAGCTCATGCCGTCCGTGCCCATCGAAATACCGTCACTGACACCGATGGTATTAAAACGCATGCTAACCAGCCCGGCAGCTTCGACACCCTCTTTGACCCTGGCTGCCAGCTCATTCAAGTGCATATTGCACGTGTTGCCTTCGTACCACATGCTGGTGATGCCAACTTGTGCTTTTTGCATGTCGCCTTCAGTCAGACCTGTGCCATAGAGCATAGCCTGCGAAGCGCCTTGCGACTTCTGCTGTGTAATGCGAGCACTGTATGTATTCAATTGTCCCATTTTCACCCTCTTATTGTGGTCCGTGACTTGCCCCCGGAAAATGCGAATAGGCGCTGCCTTTCGGACAGCGCCTATTCTAACACATCCCACTATTTCCTTGAGCCGCACACTTAGCACAAACCTACTTATAGTATAGATAAAAGTGCGTGTCGATTCTATGTAAATATTGTTGAATATTCAACAATATTTGTTGTATGGTTTCTATAAATGGCGTACTTTCGGCCGAAAAAAGCACAATTGAACCGGCTGAAAACCATTGAAATGACTATGAATTTCAATTATCGACAATCGGCCGAAACGTTAGCGAACAGTAGACAAGACCGGGTCGCCGTTGCACTGATTGACAGTCACACTATAATCTTGCTACAGTACTATCGGTGTGCAACAGCTACATTACATTGGCTGAAAGCGATATTTAATCACTGCATACCTCAGCGGTTTCCGGCCCGCATTGCCGGTAAACGGAGTGTCATTATGGCAGCCAGAATTTTAGTTGTTGAAGATGAAGAACGCATCCGCCAATTTCTACATCGCGGTCTGAGTTATGAAGGCTACCGCGTCGATGTCGCCGAAGATGGGCCGACTGGCCTGGAATTGGCGCGAGAAAATGCACCCGACCTGGTCTTGCTCGATGTGATGCTGCCGGGCATGGATGGCATCGAAGTTTGTCGGCGTCTGCGTGCAGGTGGCGACGTGCCGGTCTTGATGCTAACCGCCAAAGAGGCAATTGAAGATCGTGTCATGGGTCTCGATGCCGGCGCTGACGATTATCTGGTAAAACCATTCTCATTTGAAGAATTGTTGGCACGCATTCGCGCCCTGCTACGCCGTGCACAACCTACCCAGCCGGAAGTATATCGTTTCGGCGATTTGGAATTGGATACAGGTACGCGGCAAGGCAAGCGGGATGACCGCATCTTTGATCTGACGGCCAAAGAGTATGAATTACTCGAATTGTTCATGCGCAACCCACGCCGCGTACTGACCCGTGACATCATCTATGATCGCGTTTGGGGATATGACTTTGGTGGTGAAAGCAACATTATCGAAGTGTACGTGCGCTACTTGCGGCAAAAAACAGAAGCCGGAGGCGCATCTCGCATCATTCACACGGTACGCGGTATCGGTTATGTGATGCGCGAACCCGATCTGGACTGACGCATTTAACGACTGGTAGCCTGCTAACGGCTACCAGTTTTGTTTTCAAATACCGGAAACCGAGTTTTTCGGAATAACTCAGTTTCACCTATTCACCGAACCAGTAGCTCCTTTCTGACCATCTGTGTCGATCCAAAATCGTTTACTTGTCCTTTTTGTGTTAATTTTTGCCGTGACATTTGGCGCATTTGCGCTGTTTGTATCGCGTCTGCCCAATGGTGTGCTCGAAGAAATCGACACAGAGCTGGTAGCTGTGGCTAATGAAATACGCGCACAGGCTACCAACATCAATCAAATGGATGTCAGTGAGCCGTTGTTGTCAAATCCAATTGAGGCCGAGACGACATTTGTGGTGGTGACTGATGCGAACGGCGAAATCCTCAGTCAGTCACGCAATATGGCTAATGTTTCGCGCGTTCTTGATCCGAACGGATTCGGAACAAACCGGGTAGCGCAATCCTCACAGTTTGAGGATCAGACATTACAGGTGTTGACGCTGCCGATTACGCGTGATGTGGGCGGCGAGATGCAGATTGTCGGCTATTTGCAGGTGGGGCGTGTCACAACAGATTATCAATATTATCGACAGTTGACGACGGCGGCGGTGTTTATTGGTCTGGCAGCTTTGTCGGCGTCGCTGCTGGTTTTGTATGCGATTTTGCCGCGGATGTTGGCTCCACTCGATACGATCATTGAAGCCGCAGCCAAAATAACGAGCGCCAATGATCTGAGTTTGCGCATTCCCTATGATGGGGCACAGGATGAAATCGGCCGATTAACACAAGTCTTTAATCAGTTGATGGCACGGCTGGAACACCTTTTCCGCGCTCAGCAACGCCTGTTGGCCGACGTGTCACATGAATTGCGCACACCACTGACCTCGATTCGGGGCAACGTCGACGTGATGCGCTACATCGGGATGGCCGACAAAGAATCGCTCGATGCCATTGACGAAGAAGCAGAACGCATGACGCGTCTGGTCAACAATTTGCTCACGCTGGCCCGTGCCGAAGTTGGCGGTCTGCCCATCCGCCATGAACTCGTCGATCTCGACACCATTTTTCTCGACGTATATAATCAGGTGTTGCTCCTCAACCGCCCGGTAAAATTGATCGTGAAGGAAGTCGATCAAGTGCGCGTTCTCGGCGACCCCGATCGGCTCAAACAACTTATCCTGAACCTGGTTGAAAACGGAACGAAGTACACGCCACCGGGTGGCACGGTGACCATGAACCTGACGAAGACCAACCGTATGGCGCGGATCATTGTCAGTGACACCGGTGTCGGTATTCCTCCTGATGCATTGCCGCATATATTCGACCGGTTTTATCGCGTCGACAAGGCGCGGACAAGGGCGCAGGGTGGTTCAGGATTGGGTCTGTCGATATGCAAATCAATTGTCGATGCGCATAAGGGAACGATTGTCGTGCGCAGTGAGGTCGATCAGGGATCGACGTTTACGGTCACATTGCCGGTTTATCCTGGCGTGGGTGCGGAGGATGGGTCTGTCGAACAAGCTGTGCAGCAGATGTGATTCGGCCGAAAAAAAGCCGCATGGACCGGCGATCCATGCGGCATCAAATACGTTGTAATCAGGACAAGCTACCTGGAACGATTGCGAAAGACCAGCCAGGCGCCAACCCCGATCAACCCAATTGAAACGATCAAGCCCAGGTTGAGGTGGATTCCCAGATTGCCCAACAAGAAAAACACACCGGCCGCAATCAGTAAGCCTGCAACCAGGATCGGGCCACCGCGGCTGTCTTCCAACTGGTTGACACTCTTGACGATGTTCTCGCCCAAATCTTCGATATTGCGCTCAATGGTTTTGCCGGATGGCGTTTCGGCCGATGCCGCACCGGGCATGACAATCGCCAGGACAATGTAAAGAGCGAACCCAATGCCCGAGGCCAGGGTCAAGACAATGAAAGCGATGCGCACGATCGTCGGGTCGATCCCCAGGTAAACACCCAACCCGCCACAAACGCCGGCTATCATTTTATTTGAATCACTACGTACTAATCTGTTTGCCATTACAAGCTCCTCTCATTTTGAACTACCCTCTATACGCGTTCACTTTGGCAAAGTTGCAGACCCGAATGCAAAGATTGCGAGAGGCGTAAGTAACGTAGTTCGAATCTCAGCAGATGGAGCTGTGGCTTTTATATTGGGCAAACGGTGTTGTTCAAACTGCTCCACAGCAGCACGCATTACTTCTTGTAGCGTGCTAATGCATTCATCGCTATCAAAAAAGCTGTAATCATGCCCAACATATAGGCGATGGCGATGGTGGTGATCAAGGTTGCAATCGATAGTTCCATGTGTCACCCTATGAATAGTGTTGTTTTTACACTAAATGTGTATTGCGAAATTATAGTGTCATTGGCACACTTTTGTCAAGAGGGCAAGCGAAATTCTTTTCAGATCACTGCAGACGATCTGAACAGCCGGAATTATGCTAAACTATGCCATATGAAAGAATTGCTCCTTTTGCGGCATGCAAAATCGAGTTGGAGTGAGCCGGTACTGGCTGACTACGACAGACCGTTGAACAAACGCGGCAAGGATGATGCGCCGCGTATGGGTGATTTTTTGCGGCGCGAAGACCTTGTTCCGGATTTGATCATCAGTTCCACTGCCAAACGCGCACGCCATTCGGCCGAATTGGTGGCAGACGCTGCCGGTTACGAAGGAGACATCCTGCTCACGCGTGAGTTGTATCACGCCGACCCCAACACATTTCTCGAAATCGCCCGCGACTTGGGCCGAGATCAGCAGCGACTCATGCTCGTGGGACACAATCCCGGCATCGAATATCTCGTTGAAGCATTATCGGGCTACTATGAACGCATGCCGACGGCTGCTATCGCTTATTTTCAATTGTCGATTGATGCGTGGGCCCAATTGGATGAAGATACCCCGGCGAAATTGCTGGCCGTATGGCTTCCCCGGGAAGTCGAGTAGATATGACGCTACTCGCAACCGGGAAACCCACAGAAACCCGGTTGTGGCTTCTCGTTACGTTTCGTACAGTTGATTCAGCCCTTTCGTTTGCTCTACCCAGTTGAGAACCAGCCCAATACGTGCTTCGTACATCAATGTCGGGCCGTCGGTGACGTTTTGCATGATGCTGCGTCGTACCAGGCGGTTGAGAGCGGTTGAGACTTGAGCCGGCTCCAGGTGTATGCCGTATGGAACCAAAGCCTGCACAATTTCGGCCGAACGTACAGGCGTGTCGCGTTCCATCAGATGCGCGGTGGCTGTCAAAACCAGCCTTTCATGCTTGGTCGACTGTTGCCACAAATACGCGAAATGAACCTCGCCCAATTGAATCATCTCGTCCACCGCTGTGTTGACATCTGAAATGGTTACATAACCGGTGCGCTCCTGATTAGCCCGTTTGACCAACGTGTAGCAAACGAGTTGCAGAAAATACGGATGACCGGCCGTCATGCGCCACAGTTTGTCCAGAGCCAGATCGTCATAAACAATGTGCGGCGCGACTGGTTCGGCAATCAACTGAGTAGCCGCCGCACGCGAAAGATACAGGACTTCTTTGTAGAGAGCGATGTTAAACAAAACCGACCAATAATCACTGGTCATTTCTTCCAGACGGTGCGTACCGGCAAAGATAAAGCTCAATCCGGTGCCGTGCTGCATAAGATGGCGCAGGTAAGTGAAGAAAGTGGCCGGCAAAATACCGTCATTAACCAGGCTTTCTAATGCTTCGAACTCGTCAAACGCCAGCACAATGGTCATGTTGTCGGGCAACAACGCGACCACTTCGGGAATAAACTCGCGTTGGAACCAATGTGCGGGATTGTGCGCGATTGTCTCCATTTCAGGTACAGTGAGCGCTAAACCACGCGCTTCCAGTGTATCGGCAATCAGCCAGGCGATGTCGGTAAAAAAGGCTGCCATGCCGGAGACAATGCCGAGAGATTGACAATCGATATAAACAGGCAGCAGATTGTCCGGCAAGTAGGTGTCGAGACGCAAAAGGGCTGATGTTTTGCCCGTGCGGCGCTGCCCGACGAGGATCAACACGCTCTGTTGGGCCAGACGACCGGCTTCTTCAGCGATGAACTGAAAGAGATCGGTTCGGCCGAAAAACAAGCGACTATTCTTGCGCAACGGTGTGCCTGGTGCATAGGGATTCAAAATCGGTTCGTAATTGCGCACCGGGCGCAACACATTCACGACATTGGCATACTCAAACACCTGATGGCGCTGGTTGCGATCGCTGTACTCCACCTGAAATGAGACGCGGAACTGCTCTTCCTGCGGTGGTTTCACGGCAAAATTCACTTCCTTTGACCGGCCGGGAGCCAAAAACGGCACGCCCTGTTCGTTTCCGTTGATGCAATAATTGTGTTCTTCCAGGCGCACCGTCAATTCTTCGGCGGGCGCTCGGCCGATATTTTTCACTTCCAACGCCAAAACAGTATCACCGACGGGCGCGATATTGGTCGTTTTGAGCGTGATCCAGATACGGGCGCGGCCACGAACCGATTCGATCTCAGCCGTCACCAATCCCATCCAACGCTGCACAATCGGTCTTGCCAGACGGTTTTCCATATGCGGCAAGCGGTCACCCAACCGTATATTGAGACGGCGCAGCAGCACAGCCGCTTCGTTGAGATAGACGAGTCGATCTTCAGCCAATTCAACGCGTTCGCTGTCGCGTAGACTGTTCATGATAGGTTGCAATTCGGTAAAACCATTTTCGCTGCGTTGTTCGTTTTCAAACAATTCGAGTAGACGCAGCAGGCGGGGACGCAAATAGACGATATTGGTGATCGACGTTGCCGACAACATTTTACTGCTGGTACGATAAAGTTCATGCCACAAATCAAACTGTTCCCAGTCAGTCATTGACCGTCCCGCAATGGTACTCAGCGTTGTGTCGATGATCGAAACGGCGGCATTCGGCCGATCTGCCAGCAGATAAAGCCCATCCACCAACCCCGCAATAATTTGATTGCCCTGATTGCGGGCTGTACTGGCTAGCATCAGCAGGAAATCAGGCGACCCGCCACTGCGATTGTATTCGGCTTCGATCAGCGGCAAACTGCGATGCGGCGTCTGAACGAGGCGTCGGTAGAAACGTCTCACCTGTGCCTGCGGCGAGCGTGTCTGCCGCCAGGCCGTATAACCGACGATCAAGCTGATCGGCAGCAACAACCATAGCCACGTGGTTGGCAATGCTGAACTGGATTCAACCGGCACGGCTGCCAGCGATACACCCGGCTCAATCGTCCCCAGATGTGCCCCTTCACGATAATTGATGCGATACTGCGCATCGGCTTGTTGGGGCGGATCGATAGCCCAGAAAATAGTGTTGCCACTCGATTGGGCCGGTTCCTGCCATATCCAAGCATCCAGTTCCGGATCGTACAATTCCAGATCGACGCCGACTTCGTCTCCTTCGGCGTCGATGATTGCCATGCCCAGGTTGTAGCGGTTGTTGCGTTCATCATTTTCAATGCCCAAAGACGTGACGAGCGGTGGATGATTGAGCTGAAAACGGTACAGGCTGACCAGGCCGTTCTCGGTTGTGACGAGCAATCCGGGAGGCCCACTAGGGCCGGAAATGCCGGTCAGATTTAACACGGGGCTGGTCAGTTCGACAGTTGATTGGCTGCCGTCACTGAGATCGAGGAAAATGCTGCCGTCGAGACTGCCGAGCGCGACGTCGTCGCGTCCGTCACCGGTTAGGTCGCCGCGATAAACGGTGGTGATGTTGTCGAATTCGGCCGAAGCGCGGTCCAGCACCCCGCCTATGAATTCGCTTTGCCGCCATTGCTGCAAACCAATCGGCACATACACATTGTCATCAGTTTGCATGCTGTTCAGTTCCAGGCTGCGCCCCAACAGACGTTCCCACGTAGCCAGTGGTCTGCCCAAACAGATAACATTGTTGAGCGTACCTTGCTCCAGCAATTGCAACAAATCCGCTGCGCTCTTGCACACATCCTCGCCACCGCCGGCCACGGTGCCGGGCAGTTCATCAAACGATGGGTAACGCGAGAAATTGATGAGTTGCGTTCCGTTGCGATCATAAGCGATGAAACCGGTCGAATGCGCAGCAATGATACTGACAGTTGATTCGGCAGATCCGTTGCCGCTGCTGTCAGACGTGCGTAACACGGCAATGTGCGCTATTGGCTGGTCAAGCAGTTGTTGCCAGACAAGCGTGCCTGCCTGGTCGAGTGCTACGATTTCGCCTGTCGTCGAGCCGGCCACAATCAGAGGATATTGTAACAGCGTATCCGCGACGGTTAACGTCGTTAACTCACCTGCCAGTTCAAACGGTTCGGCCCAGCGGCGCTGCGTATCGAGTCCGAATAGATCGAGATAGCCTTGCAACTGACCATCGCGCTCAGCTCTCCCATTGAAGCCGACGACAATATCGGTTTGCTGGCTACCGTCTGTTGTACCTGTTACCAACTGTAGATCGGTTATTTCGCCGCTTAGAGATGTCACCCAGTCAGCGACGCCGTTTGCGCGTAAGCGCAGCAGACGCCCATCGCTGGCCCCGACAAATAATTCATTTTGCCCGTCTCCTTCAATGTCGGCGGCTATCGCAGCGGTTGGGCGGGCACGTAGCCGAAACGGCCATTCTTCCAGATTTTCGACGTTTTGTCGTGTTGTCGCCGCCGGGCTGAGCAGTTCGACGGTGCCAAAGCTGGTGAGGAGCAATTCGCTGACATTGTCGTGATTGAGGTCGACCAATTGCGACAGGCCGGGCGGTGAATTGGAAATGAATTCGGCGAGAATGTTGCCGTTGTTGTTGACGAGCAAGATGTTGGCAACATCGCTGCTGGTGGCGTTGCTGTCGGTGTAGGTGATGACGAGGTTGACCGGCTGCCGACGGTTGAGATCGAGCGGTGCTGCGCTGATCGCATCAATTCGGCTGTCCGGCCCGTCGGCACAGCGAGAGGTTTCGTATTCGGCCGAATCGACCAGCCGTGTCTCTTCAATACTGCATACAAATTTGTCCCAGACGCGTTGCCCGGCAGCATTGAACAAGACGACACGACCTTGATTTGTGCCGGCCGCCAGCACGCGTTCATCTCCCGGCCAATCGGCCGATGCCAGACTGGTTATAGGAGCATTGAGTGTGCGCGGCCAGCGATCCTCGCCCGTGATCGAAAACAGATGGAGCCGTCCACGGCTTGTTCCGACGCCGATTTCCAACGGCGCATCGGGATCAAATTCAACGGGCGTCAAGGCGTTGATGCGACCTTCGATAATGCGTTCCCAGATTCGCTTACCGTCACTGCTGATCATGTCCAGTTTACTGAAACCTTGCGGGTCGAAGTAACCGACGATTGCCTCATCCTGCCCATCGCGATTGAAATCAGCCACTATCAGCTGTGGCGTTGCGTTGTGCGTTGTGTCATCGACGCCGGGGAATTCCCAGAGTAGGCGTGTGTCCTGCTCATATAATTGCACGGTGCCGTTTTGCATGAGCAGCAGCAGTTCTTGTCTGTTGTCGTTATTGTAATCGAGTCCGGCGATGGCAGCAGCAGGCGCATCAATAGCGCGTGGGTTCGACCATAATGGGTCGCCGTCGTGATCGAGTAATGTGAGGCCGGTTTCGCCGGCGACGGCTATGTTGCGGGGAGCATCGGCCGAATTATCGATAGAAGCCATGTGCAGGCCGGACGACGGCATCGTGAAGCTCCACAACAACTGTCCATCACCACGTAAAAGGTCGAGCTGATTGTTGGCAGAAACGAGAAACTCAATGAAGCCGTCTTTGTCAATATCGGCCGAAACGATATTATCGACTTGACCAATCGCGTCGAATTGCCAGTAAGCCGGGGGACGTTCGTCGGTTTGGGCACGTGCCGCAGTCGGCAATCCGATAACGATGAGGATGAGCAGCCAGAAAAAGAGGGCCGTAGCGGGACGGTGCACAGGTTGAGCCAAAAGCAGGAGACGGCGCACTAGGCCGCAAGGAGCAGCGTTGCCGGTTTGGGCAAGCGGCTTACTCCGGAGGTCGCAGCGCATATCCTACCCCACGCTCACTGACGATCCAGTTGCCGTAAGGCTCAAGGGCGCGGCGTAGGCGTTTGATCAATGTCTTGAGCCGATCGGGATCATCAAGCAATACATCACCCCACACTGCGCGTTCCAAATCATCACCGTGTACCACCTGGCCGGCGCGCTCGCTTAAACAGGTCAAAAGCTGGAATTGGGACGTTGTCAGGCTGATCTCGCGTCCCTTTACTTTGACCTGATGGCGTTGGGGATCGATGACAAACGGATCGGCCTGAATCAAGCCGGCTACTTGTTGACGGCGTACGAAGCGGCGCAAAATACTGCCCGTATAGTTGTAACCGTCTTCGCCGGATTGCAGCAAGCATTGTTGTTCGAGCATGCGCAAGATGTCAATGGGGCCGTCGGCAGTAGCCAGGGTGTATTGTTCCTCAGAATTGAGATTGTTCCACAAGTAGCTGAGATGGGATTCAGCTTCGACTTCTATGGCTTCCTGAATGGCGGTGAAAGAGATGTCTGTATCTGATTCGGCCGATGCGATAGCCTGAAATGCATGGTAGCCGGCGACATGCAGGAAAAACGGATGGGGCCCGACGAGCGTGATCAGGCAATCAATCAACTCATCATCAAACTTGATTGGTGCGTTGCGCAACCTTTCCTTCATGAGCGCATAGGCATCTTCGGCCGAAAACAACCCCAACTGCATCGTGACAAAAATATTGAAAAAGGGCGAACTCAACACCTCTTCATCAGCTGTGATGGCGTACAATGGCCGTTGGCTGGCCGTGATATACGCCAGCCCGTATTTTGTTGTCAGACCGCGCAGACGTGCGAAAAAATAGGGCGTCAACTGTTCGTTCGCAGCCAATAACTCAAACTCGTCGAGCAACAACACTACGCCGGCATCGTTTTGCAAGATGTGATGGAGTGTACGGTCCAATGCCCGATATGTCCCCGATTCCGGCAAGCCGCTCAGATCAATACCGGCCGTTGTGGCGGCGTCAAGTAAACCCGTGTGAATTGCATCGTACACTTCTTCCGCCAAAGAACCACCCAATTCCTGACAGTCAATCAGTACAAACAACGCTTGCGGAGGTTGAAGACGGTGTGCTTCGCGGATGTGCGTTCGGCACAAGTGGATGAGCAGCGAGCTTTTACCGATGCGGCGCGGACCAATGACAGACACGCTTTGTCCATTACGCAGCAAACCCAAAATCTGACTGGTTTCCGCTGCGCGACCCTGAAAATGGACTTCCTGCCGAATCGCACCACGATGATAGAAAGGATTGTCAAAACTCATGCCGCCAACTACCTATAATGTTAATGCATATTATCGTGGCCGACTTCTTTAACGATGCCACACGGTGTTGGGCATAAATTGGCCGATCACTCTCGATGAATAGATGTCACGTAGTTTACACTATTTTTGTACGGTCTTGCCACTTTAGATGAGAACGAACGGCAGACGAGAAGGCAAGCGGAAAGAGCGGCACAATCTGGATTGTCCATCCCCGTTCCCTGGTTCCCGGCTTTATTGAGACTGAAGGTAGCGATAAAGAGCTGCCATCACGGTAGCTGGTTCTGCATCGCGCTCGCGATTGAAGTGACCCGTCTTGCGGCTACGGCTGATTTGCAGAAAGCGTCTGGCACGCGTGATGCCCACGTAGAGCAGGCGCAGGCGCTCGCTGATGATGCCGATATGGGCGCTTTCGGTCGGTGAACGGCCCGGAAATGTGTGGCCGACGCGATCCATTAAGAAATGCAGTTGCGCAACCGCTTCGGCCGTCGGATCACCTCCGAGAAACTCTTCTACTCCCAGAAAGTAGGCGTCGAGTGAACCGGGAAGCCAGTAACCGTCGCTGCCAATGAGGAAAACGGCATCCCATTCCAATCCTTTGGCTCCGTGCTGGGTTGCCAACGTGATTCGGCCCGGTTTGGGCGCAAATCCCTCGTCGGATTTGGCTGACAAATTGATGGAACGCCGCCCTCTGGCTACCGCAGCCAGTTCAGCCACGAGATCGGGCAGGCGCATTTCGGGACGTGTGTCGCGCCAACTACGCAATATGCCGGCGATTTGATACGCAATTGCGAGGTCGCCTTCACGGACATCGTCGTTAAATGCAAACAATTCATCTCCCAACGACAGGGTCAGGTCATCGACGGGCAACGGGCGCAATTTGAAGATCGTTTGCAGAAATCGGCCGAAACCTTCCAGGCGACGCACATCTTGCTCCGATGCGATACCGGTCGGCAATGCACTGTAAAACTCATCTTCATCTCGGGGAAACAAGAACGCTTCCGGCCGATTGATACTTTGCAGAATCGCATCAAACCGTTTTTCATCATCTATTGGCCCGATTACTGCTGGATGTTCGAGATCGCGCAGCGCGTGAAACGCGTCGAGCAAAGCCCGTCTGTCAAGCGGGTCAGCCAACAAGGCCAGCATCGATTGAAGCGCAGCGACGATCTGCCGTTCATGGGCGCCACCCCGCAGCAGGCTATCGTAAGGCACTGTGCGACCTTCCGGCAATTTGATATTGTCTAGCGCTTCGGTGACGAGATAACCGATATTGTTAGTCGGCACGAGAATGGCCGCTGTGCGATCCTTGAATTTGGTTATGTAGCGATAGGCTAGTTGCGCTACCGCCGGAATCTCCTCATCTTCACGGTGCTTGTAAGCTTTGATGACGATGTTGGCTTCGCTGTCGGGCGGATTGGGTTGGGCGTCACCTGCCGGGGTTGGCTCGATATGTTGGCGAAAAAATGTCGATTCCTGAACTTCCGGCACCGGATGATCGTCACAAACCCAATCGACCAGGCGGTTTGCCAGCCCAATGATCTTCGGCGCGCAGCGACCGGAATTAGGCAACGGCAATGCCTGCACGTCGTCTTGTCGCAAAAAGGCGCTGAAAAAGCGCGGATCGGCGGCGGTGAAGGTGCTGGTAATTGCCTGGTTGGGGTCGCCGACGCGCACCCAATTGCCGCTGGGGCCGGTCAGTGCGGTGAGCAGGATTTCCTGAAGCGGAACGCTGTCTTGCGCTTCATCTTCGAGAACATATGGCCAGCGTTCGCGCAGACGTTCGGCCAGAGCGGGATGGGTATCGATTAAGTCGGTCGCTTCCCAGATTTGGTCGTCGTAATCGATTGCGCCTTGCCGATTGAGGATGGATTGGTAGCGTTCGTAAATGCCGGTGAGCATGAGTAGAAATTGCCATGCTTCAGCGTCAGGTTGTTGTGTCAGTGCTTCGAGGATCGTATTCGGCCGAAACCGTTCATTCTTCGCCGTTTTGATAAACGCCTTCGCACTGCGCTCAACCACTTCACGCCAGCGTACCCGCATTTGTGGGCTGTCCGCAGGCAGCGAGGCAATCCATTCTCCCCATGCAAACGGAAATGCATCGATCCAGCGATCAATTGCCTGGCTTAAAAAGTAACCGCTCTGGCTGTCATCGATTACCGCAGGCATAGCTGCCGCCGTTCCGCTCAACGACAATTTGACGATTTCCAGCGAGAGACTGTGCAACGTGCGCACATCATAGCCGACCGGTTCCAAACCCTGCTCCAACAACTGCTTCCGCACCGCCGTCTTGAAGTTCTCCACACTGGAGTTCAGGTAGGTCACGATCAGGATTTCCTGTCCGGCGCGTGGGTCAATACGTCCATCCGCGATCAGCTGCGCCGCCAACCGCGACAAGGTAAACGTCTTGCCGCTGCCCGGCACTGCACTGACAGCCATGCGGCCACCTTGATAAGCCAGCACACGTTCCTGCGCCGGCCGCAACCGCAACAGTTTATCTGTCGGCCTTCCGTCTTGTGCCTTCACTCACCACCTACTTCAAAACAGCCGGCAGATAAACTTGAGAGCCGCCAAAGCTGATCTCCGCCATCACTTCCGGCTTGCTGCGTTCTGTCTGCTCCCACAGATCAAACAAAATGGCCCCATTGTTGTCAGGATCGCCGGGGTTGGGATTGTTATCGCGTAGAAACTCGATGTATTCTTTTGACGATGCCTGGAACAACAAGCGGACAACGCCGGTGACAACCTCATCCGGCAGTTCATATACTACCTCATCCCAATATTGTCCGTCTGCGTAGCGAGTCGGGTCTGGATTGCTTTTGGTCATCGGTGCAGCACCGGCAGCGGCAAAGGCATCAAATTCATAGCCGCGCGGCGGGATGCGATTGTCTTTGACGATGACATTGTTGAGAACAAAATGGAACGATTCACCAGGCGGCAAGCCTACTTGCGCCGCCAGACTTTCAGTCATACCCTGTTTCGCTTCATATATCATGATGTCGCTGTCGTAAGTCAAGTCGCCGGTGGCGATATTGTACGCACCTGATGAATAGATCAGATTGCCGTCCGCATCATAGCCCTCGATTTGCAGCCACATACGCCGGCCTTCGGCGTAGCCTGACGGCAATTTATGCCCGCTGTTGTTGACTACTTTGACAGTGAGCTGATTACCATCGCCGACAGTTGCCGTGACTTCTGCTGCGTTTTCAAGCATGTAGCGGGCGCGTTCGATCCCGCGTTGCAGTGCTTCCAGCCGATCTGCTCCAAGCGGGTCGGTAGCAGTGTCAAACGCACCACTGATCGTCGGGTTAGGATGGAGAGGCAGCGTGGTCGGAACCCATGTGTTGGCTCCGGTCAAGTCGTGCAGAGGCATATCGTTGCGAATCACTTCAAGGCCAATGTATCCGGCCATGCCCGTTGTGTCGCGCATGTGACAATCCTGACAAGTAGATACGAATGTCTTGTTGCCGCCAAACTGCGGCGCAAAGATGCCGGCCTGCGTGTTGTAATCGCTCAATAACCATTCGGAGTAGGTGCGTTCGATGGGAAAACCGTCGACGAGATCGCTGGGGGTGTCCAAATCGTTGAGTACGTATTCACCGGCATTGTCATCCCAGGTGAATGCAGGATTGGTGATGTCGTGACAGGTTCCGCAAAGTGCCGCTTGTTGGTGGTAAGGTGATTGAAGAGGCCAGCATTCGGGGTACCCTTCGACATTTTCACTACATTGTCCGGTATGGGGGCTTGTTGTGTAATCCAGGCTCAAGTCAAATGGGCCGCGTCGTTCGTCGACGGGATCTATGATGTAGCTTCCGCTTTGGGAAAGCAATACGGGTGGATCGATGTCTTCCAGTACTGCCTGGTCGCGTTCAGGGCTTATGCCTGCTTTGTAGACCGGATCGACGAGGCGGTGGCAAACTTCGCACTGGACTCCTTCGAGTTGATTGGGCGTGAAATCGTCAATCGTGGAATTTTGAGTCACGTCGCCGTTCATAAATGCGGTCGGCAGATGGCAACGCAAGCAGAAATCACCGGCAAAGCTGGCGTCAGCGTTGGCAATGTCCAGTGCGGCCCAGAATACAGGATCACGCCCAGCCTGAGCCATCATGCTGCCGGACCAGGCCCGCCATGTTTCGTGTTCTTCGGGCATGTCGATTGCGCTGCTGTAATTTTTGTGACATGCAATGCATTGCGAGGGTGGTGCAATGTCGTCTTCGAGTTCTGCGGGTTGCGTACCGGGCAAAAAGAAGTCGTTTGGTGTGGTCGGTACCTGTGTCACAGCGATGGACGGATGACCGTCCGGTAGTTGAGCATGGGCGACGCTACTGTCGGTATTCCAGTCAAGTGTGGCCAGTGTAATGAGTGCGATTCCAAAGATTAGAGCAAATATTGATAGACGTCGCATTGGCATTCTCCCCATTTTATATTCAGGATCGTGCGCCCTGTAGTGGGTCGGCCTGGCGTGTGTTAGCGTGAAATGGGCAGTGCAGGCGCAAAGGCGCAGAATACATCAAATCTGATAAGATCGGTTTATGAACAGCATGATTTTAGCTGATGGAGTCAAAAAAGGTAGTGTATTTGTGGCGGCCCTGGTGTTGCTTGCGTTTGCGGGTTTGCTTTTCGGCCGAAATGCCTATGCTCAATCTGATCCCGATCCGCGTTTTGGTGCTATTGAGACATTCTGGGTTCCCGAAGAAGCGGCGGCGATGAACCTGGGATGGGAACGCATTCTGTTCTACTGGAAAGAGATTCAACCGACAGGCCCCGATGACTGGAACACACTGCATGTCGATGATCGCTGGCTGGCTGATGCCGAAGCCAATGGCCGCGAAGTCGTCGGCTTGCTCAAGCAGACACCGGCATGGGCGACAGATGGCGAGATCGACACGGGCACACCGCGCGGCTTGTATCGGCCGATTGACGATCCCGAAAATCTGTGGGCCAATTACGTGCGCAAAGTTGCCGAATACTACGCGCCGCGTGGCGTCCATCACTGGATCATCTGGAACGAACCCGATATCGAAGCGTCCGCATTCGGTCACGAATTCTCCGGTAGTATTGAGGATTACTATCAGATGGTCAAAGTCGCCTCACAAGTGATGAAAGCTGTCGATCCCGAAGCGGTCATTCACCTGGCCGGTTTGACCTATTGGCATGACATCGAAGCGAAGCGCCCACAATATCTCAAACGCTGGCTCGATGTTGCAGCGCGTGATCCGGAAGCGGCCGCCAACGGCTACTTTTTCGATGTGCTATCACTGCACATCTATTTCCGCGTCGTCACCGTGCCCGAAATTGTCGAGGCGATGCGCGACATTTTGGCGGAGCATGACCTGGAGAAGGCGATTTGGATTACAGAGACGAACGCCGCACCCGATCAGGATCCGGCTGTGTTCATTGAGCGCCCGCGCTTTCCGGTTGACCTGGATCAACAGGCGTGGTATTTGCCGCAGGCGTTTGCACTGGGTTTTGGCTCGGGTGCGGAACGGATTGGTGTGTACAAATTCACCGACATTCTCGATGCGCCGGGAGCTGAGCCGTTTGGTTTGATGCGCACTGATCTGAGCAAGCGTCCGGCTTTTTATGCCTATGATCAGTTGATCGAACGGCTGAGTGGGTTTACCTCGGTCGAAATTACGGAACAGAAAAAGGCGGTCATGGCGACATTTGTCCAACCGAAGCAGGTGACGCGGTTGTTGTGGTCACCGGTGTCGGAGCAAGTAACGGTAGCTGTGCCGGCGTTGACAGAAACGGCGATGGTGTATGATGTCATGGGTTCGGCCGAATCGATTACAGCCCGCGATGGCGTTTACGAACTCACGCTGGATGCCGCCCGATGTCCCGGTGAGTGCATTATTGGTGGCCCACCGCTGTATCTGGTCGAGCGAGTTGACCAATCGGCCGAACCGTCGTTCAAGTTGCGGGTGCTGGAAAGCGTGCCGGTAGCGACACCGACACCGGCGGCAACTGTCGCAGCAGATGATTTGCCTGAACGTGTTGCACCCGTTCAGGCAACACCAACCTTGACGGGCAATGACGTGATTCTGCTCGGTGTCGGCGTGTTGGCGCTGCTTATATTCATATTGATGCTCATCCGGCATTTTCGACGTAGTAGATGACGCAGCAAGCCGGGTGTTATGGGTTACAATTGACTCGCGGTGCGACACAGTAGACGGTAGCCGCTTTTGTATAGTAATGTAACAATGACAGCGGGCACAATTAACACGTATGGATGAAACGAACACGATTCTGGTCATTGAAGATGACGCGACATTATTGGAAACCCTGGTTTACAATCTCGAAAACCAGGGATACAACGTGCTTTCGGCCGATCATGGTCGCACAGGATTGACGCTGGCCCTGGAGGAAAAACCCGATCTGCTCGTGCTTGATGTCATGCTGCCGGGCCTGGATGGAGTCGAGATTTGCCGCATTGTACGCCAGAAACACATGATGCCGATCATCATGTTGACAGCGCGTAGCGGCGAAGTGGACAAAATCGTTGGGTTGGAAATGGGAGCCGATGATTACCTGATCAAACCGTTTAGCATGCGTGAGTTGCTTGCTCGCATCAAAGTGCAGTTGCGCCGCACGCGCATGATGCGTGAGAGCTTCGCACAACAAAATTCGGCCGAAGTTGTTGAGTTATCGAAAACGACGTTCCACTTTGACAATCTTGCCATCGATATTGATCGTCGCGAAGTTCGCCTGAACGATCTTCCAATCACAATGAAACCGCGTGAATTCGATCTGTTACTGTTCCTGGCGCGTAATAAAGGGGTGGCTGTTTCACGCGATTTGATCCTGGATCGCGTCTGGGGATGGGAAAGTGTCGGCACGAGCAGTCGCACCGTCGATGTCCATATTCGCTGGCTGCGCGAGAAAATTGAACCGGATCCCAAGTATGCGCAGCGGATCGTTACAGTCCGTGGCATCGGATACCGTTTTGACGGTTGATAACCGGTATGTGCATGGCGCAAAGATAGAAACTCATGGTGCGGCGTTATCTACTGATCTACTTTTTCGTGAATCTTGCCCTGTTGTTGCTGGCATTTGTCATGCAAACGATGCAGATGTGGGCCTTGTTAGCTGTTGCGCTCACCGGTACTAGTTGGATTATCGGATGGTGGCTTTATCAGCGATGGTATCGGCCGATTCGTCAATTACACAATACGATAGAGCGTGAGTTACACGGCGACTCACATGCCCGACTCCTGCCCGTCGGCGAAAACAGCGTCGATGAATTAATCCGTGCCTACAATCGCTTGACAGACGAACGCCGCAAAACGATCCAGTCACTGGCTCTCGAACGCGACCGGCTGGGCAATGTCTTTTTCAACATGGTCGATGGTGTCATCATTACCGATACGGACGGCCACGTGGTTCAAATCAATCCGGCAGCCGCACGCCTACTGGATGCATCCTCTGCAACCGCCATCGGCCGATCATTCGCTGAAGTTGTGCGACATCACGAGTTGATTGACTTGTGGCAAAAATGTGCTGCCACCCATCTCGAACAGTCAAACTCAATCGTATTGAGCGGTTCCGGCGTTTTTCTTCAGGTGATTGTCACCCCACCGGCCGAAGTGGAATTAAATGGGTACCTGATCATTTTGCAGGATTTGACCCAGGTACGTCACCTGCAAACCATGCGCAAAGACTTCATCACAAATCTGTCACACGAATTGCGAACGCCTCTCGCTGCACTGCGTGCCGTTATGGAAACCCTGCAAACAGGGGCACTCGATGATCGGCCGACTGCAATGCGTTTTCTCAGCCGGGCAGAGGCCGAGATCGACACGCTAACCCAAATGATTGGGGAATTGCTGGAGTTGTCTCGAATTGAATCGGGCAAAGTGCCGCTGCGACTCATCCCAACCACGGCATCTGATATCATCACACCGGCTGTTCAGCGCCTGGCCGCACAGGCAGAACGGCAGAACTTACATGTCGAGGTTGATATTGCCGATGGCTTGCCGCCGGTGTTAGCTGACGCCAGCCGCGTTCAACAGGTCGTGACCAATCTGCTGCACAACGCCATGAAGTTCACACCGCCGGACGGCACGATTACAATTTCTGTTACCAATGACGACAATTTCGATGATTTTATTCTGTTTCAAGTCAAGGATACGGGAACAGGTATCGCCGACCACGACCTATCACGAATTTTCGAGCGATTTTACAAAGCTGATCGGGCACGCACACGTACAGGAGAGGGTACTGGGCTTGGTCTGGCGATTGCCAAACACATTGTCCAGGCGCACGGTGGCGTGATTGGGGTCAAGAGTAAGCTGGGGAAGGGCAGCACGTTTTATTTCACGCTGCCCACCAGCGACTAGATGTCAAATTCGTGTTATCGTTTGGCGCGCACCGGCTGCCGCCGCGCCTGTTTGGCTTTATGGCGGACAACTAATACGGGCACAAATACAGCTGCAGCCGCAGCTGCGCTCAATAAAGCGGTATTCAAAACAGAAAAAAGAGCGTTTGTTGCCATAATCGCTTTCCTCTCAGATATCTATACACGCATTATAGCGTTATCTCACTTGCATTGTATAAGAACCGTATCAGTTTAAGATTGCGCTCAGGTTGGGTGAGCCGGCCTGGGAGTGCGCTGATAGATGAGAATTCGGCCGAAACGATTGACATGTTATTAACAACTTGTTAACATTCTGTTAACCATTATTAACAAACCATCGGCCGATTGGATTTGCTTCTTCCAGTTGGGATGGTGGGAGGACACTGCAATGTCAATCAGACGACGTTACGAGCATGATTTACTCGAAATGCGACAAGGCGTTCAATACCTCGGCAGCCGCGTTGAGACCGCCTTGATCGATTCAGTTCAAGCATTACGGCAACGCGACATGATCGCTTCCCAGCAGATCATCATTGCAGACGAACAAATTAACGCGCTGCATCACCAACTGGAAGCCGAATGCATGCGCATTATTGCCACCCAACAGCCCCTGGCCGGCGATCTGCGCGACATTGCCACAGCGCTATACATCACCACCGAACTGGAACGCATTGCCGATTACGCCAAGACAATCGCGAAACTCAACATACGCCTGGGTGATGAGCCTTTGGCAGAACCACTAAACAATATCCCGCGTATGGCGGAGCTTAGTGTCGCGATGCTCAGACAAGCGCTCCAGGCATACAATGAGCGCAACTCGGACATGGCACGTTCGATACCGGCCGATGATGACGCTATCGACGCACTTTATGATCGCATTTTTCGCCGCGCCATGGCATATGTCCAGGAAGACCCAATTCACATGGATCAGATGAACTATTTGATCATGGCCGCCTATAGTCTGGAACGCACCGCCGATCGGGTAATCAACATCTGCGAACGCATCGTATACATGGTCGAAGGGGAAGTGATCGATTTAGACATGGATGCCGTTGTGTCCGTTTGATCACAGATTGACACGAGAAACCCGGTTTTGCTTGCAGACTGGGGTAACAAACGACCAGACAATATCGAACGGCTGTAAAATCTGGTCAGTCAAATTGGATTACAAGAGGCAGTGATGAGCTGCCTTTTGCTTTTACAGTGATCCGTAACCCGTGAAACTAGCCAGTTGTTACCGCCTGCGGCGACCGTTGCGATTACCGCCCTGGCGCCCACTATCCCGCCCGCCGCCTCGATAACTGGGTGCCTCCAGCACAAAAAACTCACAGCGATTGCCGTCCAACATGCGGGCAGCCAGGCGCGGATCGAGTTCATCGATAGGCGTTGCCGTTGTGATGACTGTCGGCAACTGTGCACTGTAGCGATGGTTGAACAATTGGTAAAGTTTCTCACGCGCCCAGTTGGTGGCACTCTCTGTACCAAGATCGTCCAGTATCAGCAGCTTGGAATTGCGCACTTCGTCGAAACGTTTGTCCAGACGTGTTCCACTGGCAGGGCTGAATGTTGCCCGTAAATGGTCCAGTAAATCCGGCACGACGATAAACAGCGCCGATTCGCCGCGCCGTGTAATCTCGTTGGCAATGGCGGCGGCCAGATGTGTTTTGCCGTTGCCGTAGGACGTACTTTGATAGACCAGCCAACCAGTAGGTTGTGCCGCAAATGCTTGTGCCGTTTCCAATGCCCGACGCAGATTGGAGCTAAGCGTTTGGGTCAACTCATCACTGCGCACACTGAAATTGGTAAGCTGTTTGTCACTATGCAGATGGAGTGATGAAAGGTCTGATTCTTCCTGATAAATGCCACCACGCCGAAAATCTGGTGCAAGAATGGTGACGATCTGCACAAAGCTCAAATCGGTCATGCGCGAGCGAATGCGAATTTCAATCGACTCCAGCGGGATGTTGGTCGTGATGACAGTGGGCAGACGAGCGTTGTAACGGTAGTTGAATATCTGGTAAAGTTTTTCTTGTGCCCACTCAGTTGCGCTTTGTGCCCCCAGGTCGTCAAGGATGAGCAGTGGCGCGTTGCGCACGCGCTCGAACTGCTCGTCGTAGGTCACCGGACTGGATGGGTTGTACGTGGCCCGTAAATGATCCAGGAGATCGGGGGTGTTAACAAATAGCACCTGTCGCCCATGTTCGAGTTGATAGTTGGCTATGGCGGCAGCCAAATGTGTTTTGCCGCAGCCGTAACTGCCTTTGAAAATCAGCCAGCCTTCCGGCTTCTGGGCGAATGTTTTGGCGCGTTTATAGGCGTCGGTCAGGTTGCGTGCTTTGGCCGGCGGCAAGCCGATGCCTTCGGGTGCAAAGCTGGCGAAGGTGCAATTTTGCAGTGCTCCCAACTGACTCATGCGCAAGAGGGTGGAACGGCGTTTGTTCTCCAGTTCGCCTTGTTTGCATGTACACGGCACAGCTCGGCCGAAACGAGGATCGATAGGCGGTACGTCGGGAATGATAAATCCCATGCCGCCACAAATTGTGCATTCGCTTTTGCTCACCGGCGCTGATCCTTCATTTCTTGACGATGTTTTTGTATTGGTCTGGGACGGTGTCTCGTACAGGTTCTTGACTGTGTCGGCGATGTGTTCCACTATCTCTCCCTTCTTGCTGCCAGCGGCTGAGAATGGCCGTGACGTAGCGCCAACTGCGAGCATTGTTGGCGACAGCGAGTTGAATTGCTTCTTCGATCCAGCGCGTTGGGTAGCTTTGTTCCGCATCGCGCAGTTGGTCGGCGATGATTGGAGTCAATGGACCGATGTTTTGTTCATAGAGTACGAATATATTCGGTCGTTCGAGCAGCAATGAAACGGTTTCGTCCGCTTCCGGATACGGTCGCCATGCGCCGGTGGTGATACCATCGACGGCGGCGCGGCCTTTTTGGGTGTTCATGAAGTAGAGGTCGAGGTGACCGTCGCTACTTTCGACATTGACGTGTAGCAGTGTGCCGCGGGCGACGGCGCGTTCGATGCCGTCAACGATGTTTTCGGCCGAAACAGTTGGATTAGCGCCCATCCCTTGCATGAACATCGTGTCACTGACAAAATCGGCCAAACGCAAATAGCGCACGGCGCCATCTTGCTGCGAAAGCGCCCAAAACGCATAGAGCGTGACCTTCATCTCAGCTAAATTGTCCACAATCGGCAACAATTCGCTGAAAAACGCGTTAGGCAATGATGTAAACCGTTGTTTGCCGTCGGGAAAACCGGGAAACCCTTTCATAGTGCACCGTTGACTGCCGGAGGCAGCTAAAGATCGACGGACTGGCGCTGCAAATTGTTAAACGTTGCCAGTTGACTATGCCAGTACAAATCAATCGAACCGGTAGGGCCGTTGCGATGTTTGGCGATGCTGATTTCGGCGATATTGGGCCGTTCGGTTGTTTCTGGATTATAGTATTCGTCGCGATAAATGAACATGACGATGTCAGCGTCTTGCTCGATTGATCCTGAGTCGCGCAGGTCAGACAGCATGGGGTGCTTGTCCTGACGCGACTCGACGGCGCGGCTGAGCTGTGCGGCGGCCACCACCGGTACATCCAGTTCACGCGCCAACAATTTGAGACCACGCGAAATTTCGCTGATTTCCTGCACGCGATTGTTGTTGCTGTGATCGGATTGCATCAGTTGCAGATAGTCGACCATAACCAGGTCAATACCGTGTTCGGCGTAGAGGCGGCGACACTTGGTGCGCAAATCGCGCGGTGTGACGCCGGGTGTGTCGTCGATAAAGATATGGGATTCAGATAATCGGCCGATAGTTTCATAAAAAACCGGCATTTCGCTCTCGAGCAATTTACCTCGGCGCAGTCGTTGTGAGTCGATTTGCGTTTCCATCGCCACCATGCGCTGCAACAACTGTTCGCCGGACATCTCCAGATTGAACATAGCCACCCGTTTGTCATAACGTCGGGCTGCCGTGAGCGCCATGCGGATTTGAAATGCCGTTTTGCCCATACCGGGCCGCGCTGCCACAATCAACAAATCTGATTTGTTCAATCCACCCAACAAACGATCCAAATCGGTAAATCCAGTCGGCACTCCAATTACGTCATCACCTAGTTCACGCAAACGCTCAATGCGCTCCAGGTAATCACGAGCGATCTGTTTTACCGACGTCAAGTCACGCGTCGTCCGTTCCTCACTAATGCTGAACAACGACTGCTCAGCACGGTCGATTATGACATTGACATCTTCCTTTTCGTCGTAAGCCATGTTGGCAATTTTGCTGGCAGATTGTAGCAATGCACGGCGCAACGCATGGCTCTCGACAATACGCCCGTAATATTGCGCATTGACTGACGTTGGCACTGCATTGATCAAGTCGATGAGATACCCTTCACCGCCTAACTCTTCCAACTGATCGCGCTGGCGCAAGATGGCCGTGAGCGTGATGAAGTCCAGCGGCTCGCGCCGGTCATTCAAATCCAAAATGGCATCGTAAATCCAGCGATTCTGCTCTCGGTAAAATGCATCTGGTTTTAGAAAAGACGAGACTTCAAAGATGGCATCAGGATCGATTAGCAGGGAACCGAGTACGGCTTCTTCTGCTTCCAAATTGTGGGGAGGCAAGCGCTCAATCGTCGTGCTCATAGTGCTGTATCTGATTGTGGCTGGCAATTTCTGCCAGTTATGGTCGTGAAAACCGCGTCGCTGGACGCTTTGTCACACAGTTTGCTGTCAGAAACGCAAAACGTGAAACATCGGCAACGCGCGTTTCACGTTTGAATGGTGTCCGAGTTGGTTGACTCGTGCTGCTATTCGTCGAAATCGAGTGTGTCCAGAAAGTCTTTGAACGCGTCCAGAGCCTCTTCTTCACCCGCTTCGCCGGGTTCCTGTTCCAGGTCTGTCTCCTCATTGATATCTGCTTCGGGCAGGATGCCGGCTTCGATCATGACAGCTTCATCGACATAAATTGGAACTTTAACGCGTACTGCTAATGAAATAGCATCCGATGGACGACAATCAATTTGGAGTTTTCTGCTCCCAAGCTGCACGTTGAGTTGCGCGTAAAAAATATTGTCTTTTAATTCGCTTATGAAAATGTTGGTTACTTTACCGCCTAGCTCTTCGATGACGTTGCGCAACAAATCATGGGTAAGCGGGCGCGCCAACTCCGTATCTTGTAGCTCGATGGCGATGGATTCCGCTTCCCATGGCCCAATCCAGATGGGCAGTTGTCGTTCACCGTCAATATCACGCAGCATAACAATGCGCTGCTGTGACATTAGGCTGACGCGGATGCTGTCAATTACGACTTCGATCATGGATCATTACCTTTCAGGCGATTTAATCACCTGATTGCGCCCCTGAAATGACGAATGTGATGGGGCTGCGAACAGTTTCGTGCTGGTGAACTGACAAACTGCTCGCTTGCGCTGATATGGCAGCATTGTAGCATAAAACGGAAAAAGGTTCACACTGCCAGATGCTATTTTGGGTGTCAGAATGATCGGAAAACGGCAATTGTAGCATGGCTCAATCGAGTGCGATCCATTCTTGTCCACGCAGTGAGAGTTGCAGGCTGTCGATGGTATTTTCGGCCGAATTGACAACCTCAACCGTCGCCCTTGTCCCATCGATTGCAACAGCGCGTACTTCATATCCCAACGCCATTGCGGCACGCACAAGTTCGAGATACGTCGTTGCCAGCGGATCGCCGGTGACACCGCCGAAGCGTGTGACACGTTCGACACTTTGCAACAAGGCCGTCGCGTCATCATACCGCCCTTCTTGCAGTGCCGTATTGGCTGCAACCAACATCGTTTCCAGCCAAATATTCATCTCCGTCGTGGGATGACGTGCCAATTCCGCTGTTTGGTCGCGTTCTGTCAACACTTCAGGCGTTGGCAGCCATGCCGTCAGAAAATAGGCAGTGGGATCATACGTTTGCTGATAAAGCCGCATCGTATCGTAATACTGGATGGTAAGCAGCAAGTCGTTCAACGCGTTGGGATCGCGTGGCTGGTTGCGCAGATGAATGAGCCAATCGTTCTCCAGTTGTTGCAGCGTTTTACCGAAATGGGTTTGCATCGACGCGCTCATCGTCTGGGCAATGGTGCTATTATCAACAGGTTCCAAATCGCCATAGAAGAAGCGTACGCGCTGCCAACCGTAGGTGTCAACGAGGTATTTGAAGAACGATCCTGCCTCGAGGTAACCGATTTCGTGTTGTGTCGGGTAGAAGTTCTCGACCAGTTCAGTCAGCGGGACGTAGTGGGTCGTCTCAAAATACAAAGCGGCGGCGCGTTGGTCGAGGTCTTCCAGTTTATAATGCCCACCGGTTGCCCAAACAGCCAGCCCTTCGACGAGAAAGCGGAATGAGCGGTCTGGTTCATGCTCATTATCGAGGATATGTACTGTTTCGTGGACGAGGAGTTGCTCTAGTTCTCCCCCGGCATAGTTGCGCTCGGGGTATGAAATCACCATGGCTGTGTTGGCATAGCCGCCGTTGCCGATAGTGCGGTCGGCGAAATAGACTTCGACATCGACCGGCGGGAACATGTTGAGCCGATCACCGGCCATGCGGATGGCATTGTCGACGGCGTCTGCGAGGTAGGGCAGATCGCGTTCGGCTGCTGATCCGGAGACGACATGCAAAATAGCGAGATCACTGCGGGAGACGACCCATTCGGCCGATACCGTTTCGGCCGATGCCACATCAACTACCAATTCGACTGCGTTGTTGTTTGGATTCTCATCGCCATAGGTAATGACGTCGCGCGGGTCGAGGACAACTTGTATCTCGTGTTGTCCGGGCATACCGCTGGTATCCCATATCCATTCGTAAAGACCAATGGCTTCGTCAGCCAGATTGCGCCAGCCAAGTGTGCCGTCGATGAGCAACTCGCCGTCGATAAGGAGTTGCAGTTCCACATCTTGTGGCCGGATAGTTTCCGGTATGCGAGCGTACACTTGAAATGTGACCTGATCGCCCGCAACAAGGCGTGGCGTCGGGTAAAGATAAACACGCCCATCTTCCAGGGATAGATCGGGGCCGGTGAACGCCTCGGTTACCACTGTCGTTGGCATGGGCGTATCAGTCGGCACTGTGGTTGAAATCGATTCAGTTACAGTCTCAGTTGTGCTGTCGACCTGTGTTGCGGTTGGCTGCAAGACGGATGTTGCCGGTGGCGGAGGCGTTGTAACAGATATAGGTTGCGGGGATGATAATTGAACGCAGGCTGATACGCTTGCAGCGAGCAAGGCGATTGTTCCCAGACGAATGAGCCACTTAGTCATCGATGATCAAAACACGCCAACAAGGTTCAAGACGATTTCTTCTACTAAATTATCTGCGCGAATGGCATCGCTATCACGACGCAACTGCTGTGCCTTGCCAACGCAAACTCTATAGGCGGAACGGTCAATCATGATTGCTTGTTTCGGCCGATAAATACACGCATCAGACAGCATAATTATAACATGGCTCCACCGCAATCGGCCGAACTTATCAGCACAGTTTAAGTTTAATCACCCTGCGTCGGTCAACGGTCAATCGAGTGCAATACTAATAGAATGCTTATGGTCATCGCCCTGCTTGCGGTATAATCAAGTGTTGTTGTGCGCATTGTCGCAGCACAATGTGACCATGAACAAGCAATCTGCATGTAAAAACACACAGCGAATCCGGCAAAGTCGGATAGCGACGACAAGATCGACCATAATTTAGGAGATGAATAACTGATGGCCTACGCAAAAATTCAAGTGCCCGAGGGCGAAAAAATCACGTTCACTGACGGTAAACTCCATGTACCCGATCATCCGATCGTAGCGTTCATTGAGGGTGACGGCATCGGCGTTGACATTACACCTGCCTCGCTCAAAGTCTGGGACGCAGCGGTTGCAAAAGCATACGGCGGCGCCCGCAAAATTGCATGGATGGAAATCTATTCCGGCGAAAAAGCGGCGAGCCTGTACGACGGAGACTATATGCCGACAGAGACATTCGACGCCATGCGCGAATTTGTTGTCGGTATCAAAGGCCCACTCACCACGCCAATTGGCGGTGGTTTTCGCAGCTTGAATGTCACATTGCGCCAGGTGCTTGACCTGTACGCTTGCGTCCGGCCGGTACGCTGGATCAAGGGTACGCCCAGCCCCATGTTGCGACCTGATCAGATGGATATTGTCCTCTACCGCGAAAACACGGAGGATGTTTACTCTGGCGTCGAATGGGTTGCCGGATCGGAAGGTGCTAACGCCATCATCGACTTCATCAACAACACATTGGGTAAAAACGTTCGCCCTGGATCAGCTATTGGAATCAAACCGGTGAGCGAATTCGGTACAAAACGGTTGGTTCGTCAGGCGATCCAATATGCTATCGACCACAATCGCAGCAGCGTCACCCTTGTTCACAAGGGCAATATCATGAAGTTTACGGAAGGTGCTTTCAAGGATTGGGGTTATGAATTGGCGCGGGACGAATTTTCGGCCGAAACCATTTCCGAAGATGAGTTGTGGGACGAGTATGACGGCATCGTGCCCGAGGGTAAAATCGTCATCAAAGACCGGATCGCCGACAACATGCTTCAGCAACTGATCACGCGGACGGCCGATTACGATGTAATCGCCACGCTCAACCTGAACGGCGACTATATGAGCGACGCAGCAGCAGCGCAGGTTGGCGGTCTCGGTATGGCGCCCGGTGGCAACATCGGCGACGGCATTGCCCTGTTTGAGGCGACCCACGGCACAGCTCCGAAATACGCCGGACAGGATAAAGTTAATCCCAGCAGCCTGATTCTCAGCGGCGTCATGATGCTCGATTACATGGGCTGGACCGAAGCAGCACAATTGGTCGTGGATGCAATGGAAAAAACAATCCAGGCAAAAACAGTGACCTATGACTTGCACCGCCAGATGGAAGGCGCGACCAAACTCAGTTGTTCCGGGTTTGCTGACGCCATCATAGCCAATATGTAACACACGTTGCGCGCTGAGCAGTGCTTTTTTGAACCAGGTTTCGGCAGCGGAACCTGGTTTTCTTTTTTTGCCGGATGACCTGGCTGTTTTGCTGAACCGAATCTTGCGCAACTTTTCCGTACAACCTGCGTAATGCAGATAGAGTCAGGAGAATAAAGTGTACGAGCATGAACAAGTCTGGCTCGATCAGGCCAGACAGGGAGATCAGGCAGCCTTTGGGATGCTGATTGAAGCATATCAGGGCCCTGTTTACAACCTGGCATATCGCATGTTAAACCATGCAGGTGAAGCAGAGGAAGCAGCGCAGGAAGCGTTTATTCGCGCCTATACGCGCCTTGACAGCTATGATCCACAGCACAAGTTCAGCACGTGGATGTTGTCGATTACCTCTAATTACTGCATTGATATACTGCGCAAAAGGCGGGCAATTCTGTTGTCGATTGACGAACCGTTGCCGGCGCACCCTGCGCTGATGTCGGATCGAGAGAACAGTCCGGAAGCACAGACTGTACACGGTGAACTGTCAGATATGGTGCAGACGTTGTTGCAGCAGTTACCGGAAGATTACCGCCAGGCTGTTGTGTTGCGTTATTGGTATGAAATGAGTTATGAGGAAATTGCGGAAGTGATGCAGACGTCGGTCAGCGCGATTAAGTCCAGATTATTTCGGGCACGTCGCCTGTTGGCTCAAGCAGGCATTGATATGGGAATTAGCACAGAGATAGAGAATGCCGTGGAAGCATAACCCACTGGTTTGTGCTGATTGTTATTAAGTACATATTATTTTGATTGATAAATTTAAGTCAAGATTTGTGATGGGAGAAGATTATGGAACGGGAGCGTGAACGTGTATACGCACTCATGATGAGTGCGCTTGACGGGGAGGAATTGGCTGAAACTGATTCGGCCGAATTGCAGGCGAGTCTCGTCGATTTCCCCGATTTGGCCCGCGAATGGGCGTCGATGCAACAAATCGACACATTATTCCGTAGCACACCTCTGGTTGCGCCGCCGCCGGGCTTTGCTGCGCGTACGCTGGAACGGCTACCGGCTCCGTCGAGACAACATATCTGGGCTGTCAGCCTGTTTTATGTTGCCCTGCTCATTGGCGGCTTGCTGCCGATCATGGCCGGTTTGTGGTTTTTCACGGCCTATGGTGACGTGGTGCAACAAACTGCCATTTTCCAGGCATTAAACCAGACTATAGGCGTTGCCCTGCAATCCGGTGTCGCCGTTGTCGGTGCAGTAGGTGTTGTTGCAGCCGATGTCGTCCGCAAGCAACCGATTGTCATGGGTTGGCTGTTCCTGTTAATTGGCATTGTCGCCATGTGGCGTAATGTATATCGCTACATGACACGTGCAGTTGCCCAGCCGGTTCCGGCTCGTACCAGCTAACCAAGGAGGAGCAACTTGACAAAAACAATGAGACCCAGACGAAAACAGACTACAGCCGTTTTGTTTGCACTATTATTGCTGATCATGACCGTTGGCGTGACATTTGCCGGTACAGCCGACACGCGTACCGTTGGGGCCAATGAGGTTGTCAACGGTGACGTAACTGTTTTCAACGACGATCTTGAAATAGAGCGCGGCGCGACCGTCAATGGCGATGTCGTTGTGCTGAACGGCGATGCTGTAATTGCTGGAACGATCAATGGCGATCTGGTTCTGTTCCGAGGCGATCTGACATTGGAAAGCGGCGCAGCGATCACCGGTGATTGTGTGTTGCTCAGCGGTGAACAATCGGGCGTTGGCGATATCGGAGTCAATTGTGTCTCGGTAGGTGGTTTGCCGGCCCTCGCTGTGCCTGATAAGCCTGCAACACCGGATTTTCCCGTTATCCCTGCTGTGCCTGAACTTGGCAGGGGTGAGAGATCGACTCAGTCGACAATTGGCAGCGCCCTGACTGCATTCGGTAATGTTTTGGTCATTAGCGTACTGGCTTTGTTGATGGCTGTGTTGGCACCTGACCATTTGCGACGTGTTGCTGATGCAGCGCGCGAAAAGCCGGTTGCCAGTGGCACAGTTGGCATTTTGACTGTCATTGCTGTTCCGGCATTGATGGTGCTGTTGGCTATCGTATCGGCGTTGTTGATTATTGTTTGTATCGGGCTGTTAGGAATTCCTCTGCTGCTTTTGCTGGCTATTGGCTTTGTAGCTGCTATTTTGATCGGCTGGATCGCTGTCGGTAAACTGCTTGGTGACAGATTGATGGAATTGTTCAGACGCCCTGACACATCGCTGGTTCTGCGCACTGTACTCGGTACGGTGGTACTGACAGTTGTGATGGCTGCGTTGAATACGTTTGCCGTGGGTGAATGGATCGCCGGGATTATGACGGTTGTTGTCGGTGCAATTGGGCTTGGGGCTGTGACGCTGACGAAATTCGGCCGAAAACCCTATCCACGTATGGTGCAGCCCGATCCTGACAAGATGCAAGATGTGTTGAACACGATGCCGCCGGATGCCGAGTCGGCGCCATCGACCGACTAATACGACGTATTACGGCACCTCCTTTGCAAGCGGGCGCGGTCAAATGGCCGCGCCCGTTCTGTTTTTACACTTCGTCAGCACCTTGCTGCATCATCTGTTTGCGCGAATGACAGTGCAAGACATGAACCCGGCGCAGTGTCCACTATGATATAATGAAGGCGTAGTTTTCTTGCCCAAAGTCGGCTGTTTTCACCGCAATCGGCATCGATCCATGACGACATCCAACAACCATCCACACTTGATGACGCCATACGCTTCCGTAATCATTCCGGCATACAACGCGGCGGAAACGTTGCCTGCCTGTTTGTGTGCGCTGCACAATCAGACAGTTTCGGCCGAAAGCTATGACATCATCGTCGTCGATGACGGCTCTACGGATGATACCCACACAATTGCGCAGCGCATGGGTGCGCGGGTTGTCCGTTTGCCGGTCAATCAAGGGTGGTCGGTGGCGCGCAACGCCGGCGCTGCAGTGAGTTCGGCCGAAATTTTGCTGTTCACCGACGCTGATTGCGAACCATTTCCCGATTGGATCGCCCATATGACAGCCCCATTCCAGCGCGATCCGGAAGTTGTTGGTGTCAAAGGTGCTTATCGTTCGCGGCAGACCAATCTAATTGCTCGATTTACACAACTCGAACTCGAAGACAAATACGACGAGATGCGGCGACAACAGCAAATCGCTTTTATTGATACCTATTCTGCAGCATACCGGCGTGACCTGTTTAACGCGCATGGCGGTTTTGATCGCCGATTGAGCCATGATCCTGTTGAGGATCAGGACTTTTCATTCAAGCTGGCTGCGCAGGGGTATAAATTGCTTTTCGTTCCCGACGCGCTCGTTTACCATCACCATTTGACGTCGTTTCGTGGATATTACCGGCGTAAATTCGGTATCGGCCGATCCAAAGTCACCATTTTGCACCGTTATCCCGAGCGTATCCACAGCGATTCGCGGACTCCCTTGTCGTTGAAAATACAATTCGGCCTTGCTTTGCTGCTGACACCCATACTGCCGCTGGCATTATTCTGGCGTCCGGCTCGCTTGTTTGTCATTGCCTTGCTCGGCATCTTCGAGGTCAGTACTTACCCATTCCTGATCAAAAGTATAGGTCGTGATTTCCCGGCAACAGTGATTGCGCCGCCGCTGCTCTTGTTGCGTGCCTTTGCTCTTGCCCACGGCTACATCACCGGTTATCTCGTAGATAAACGCACACACGAAAACCGGTCAACGTACGATACGACACCCCAAACACAACCCGATTTTCTACAACAGGACTTAACCCCATGAGTACAAACCACAATTCGCAGGAAGTTGTCATTGTCAGCGCCGCCCGCACGCCTGTCGGCCGATTTATGGGCGGATTGAGTAGTCTCGAGGCCCCCATGCTGGGTGCCCATGCTGTCCGTGCCGCCGTTGAGCGAGCCGGCGTTGCACCGGATTCAGTGTATGAAGTCATTATGGGCCATGTTGTCGCTGCTGGAGCCGGTCAAGCACCTGCCCGCCAGGCCGCGATCCGTGGCGGATTGCCGCATTCTGTTGGTGCGTCTGCCGTCAACAAAGTATGTGGCTCAGGCCTCAAAGCGGTCATGCTGGCAGCTAACGGCATCATGGCCGGCGAAGCTGATGTCTATGTAGCCGGCGGTATGGAGAGTATGAGCAACGCACCGTATTTATTGCCCAAAGTGCGCGGTGGTTTGCGCTACGGCGATAGCCAAGTCAAAGATGCGCTGCTTCACGATGGACTTTGGTGCGCATTTCAGGATTGGGGCATGGGTAATGCCGCCGAGTTCATTGCGAAGCAGTTTGAGTTGTCGCGCAGTGAGTTGGATGAATTTGCGCTTGCCAGTCATGAAAAAGCGGCGGCGGCAACGGCAGAAGGTCGATTTTCGGCCGAGATCGTTCCCATAGAAGTGCCGGATCGCAAAGGCGCTGTCACCATCGTCGACCGTGACGAATCCATTCGTGCAACTTACGACAATGGCGACTACACACTGGGTACGAGTCTGGAATTACTGGCCAAGCTGCCTCCGGCTTTTGAGCGCGATGGCGTGGTCACAGCAGGTAATGCGCCCGGACTCAACGACGGCGCAGCGGCGCTGGTGGTAATGAGTCGCGCAGCGGCTGCAGCGCAGCGGCTGACACCGTTGGCGCGGATTGTCGGCTATACCCATGCGGCAGTCGATCCGCAATGGATTTTTGCCGCGCCGGCTCGCGCGATACCGCGTTTGCTCGACCGGATCGGCTGGACACTGGATGACGTGGATTTGATCGAGTTGAATGAGGCATTCGCCGCACAAGTATTGGCAAACGGCACCGAACTCATACGACGAGGCTATGAATGGCGTTGGGACAAGGTCAATGTCAACGGCGGTGCTGTTGCGCTGGGGCATCCGATTGGTGCCAGCGGTGCGCGTATTTTGGTGACGCTACTCTATGCATTACAGGCGCGTGGTTTGCGGCGCGGTATTGCCGCGTTATGCCTGGGTGGTGGTGAGGCCGTCGCGCTGGCAGTGGAGTTGACGACCTAGCGGTTGCTGGTCAGAAGGCACGTATAAGTAGAGTGGTAAACGCAGTTATTCTCTTCACAAATAGACCAGGTAAGTCTTTGACAATGAAGGTGGCCTAAAGTCGCCTCATGCTTGCTATTTCACTCCAGAAACGCTACCATAAGAGATGTACGACCCCGGTAACGTGCACCCCGGTTTTCTGACTGTACCGGAGAATGCCCTCTCTTTGCCTGGTTTTGGATGACCGGGAGCGCCCGATCCGTTGGCAATGATATTTGAGTGTGTCAAAGTGGTTGCCATGCATCGGTCATCAACCATGAAAATGGTGTGTATGGTTTGCTTTGTCGTGCGGATGTCCGATTGCAGAAAGTGAGTTGTAATAGATCAGAACAGACCTGTTTTCGGCCGAAACCAAGCAGCATTCTGTTACCAGGTTGTCAGTAACCGACAGTAACTGCTCTACTTCCGTAAAACATTTTTGTAACTTATTTAACTGCGTTTCTTACCATTTGTGGCTATAGAGACGCTTACAGATTTAATGAATCGATGAGGTTGTGAGGATGGAGTCAACATTTAATGGCTTAACAATGCCTGTGTTTACAGCGTTTGGCTGGGCAGGCGAAGAAGCCGCTATCAAGTACGCATATACGAATTTGCAACTGTTTGTTCAAGCAATACACCAGGCTTTTCCTCGAGAGATGCAAAGCTATTTTCCGCATTATGGCGTCGATAAAGAGAGCCAGTGCGCTTATTTGGCGCGTAACGAATCTGTGGAAAGCGATTTGTATGTCACCTTTCATACACGCCCAATGGCGTTTCGTATCGATGTGAATTTAACTGACCGAGCTGTATTGCTGTCAGGTTTTCAACGTCTGGCACAGGACACAGCGCAGTTTTACCGTGGTCTCATTCGACTCGACCCGGAGTGGTCGGTGCGATTCCAGCAAATGGAATATGATGCCGAGAACCAGACGGCTACGCATTACAAAGATGTGTTCAAAGGCCCGGTCGGAGAACTTACTCAGGAAAAAACGGATGAAGTCGTCATGCGGGCTGAGTATCTGAATGGTGAGAAAGATCGCTGGTTGGCTCCTTTTTATATGTCGCGCAGCTATCCGTCTGAATTTGTAGCGTCTATGGGCGTACAGGTTGTCAGTGAGATGGTCAAAGAACTGGACTCGTTGCGCACGGTGTTGTTTGCGTTGAGCAAACCGGCAGATCGTGTGATGCCGAAACCGACCAAGAAACCAAAGAAGAGTGTTGTGACAGCAGCCGTAGTTGAAGCCGAATCGGCCGATACAGTGGCAGCCGATCAAAAAGAGCGTTTTTCCTACATTGCGACGCTCAAGCCATTGCATTTGCGCAAAGGATTTATCAACATGACGCCTAATGAGTGGCCGTTCTTTGCCGTCAACGCGCGTACGACCACGCGTCCTGTCACCGTTTTCTTCGAGAATCAATCCGACCCGGAAGGCAACGTATGGCGTTTGTCTCCACATGATCAGGCTCGCCTGATGCTTGGCCCCAAGGGTAAAAGATGGTTACGTGAGCACTTCGGAGCGGACGAGAAGATCAATGTGATTGCTACCAAGCATTTGGATGACACGATCGATATTGCGTTAGAACCGGTCGAGTAACTGCTTGGGTTTGAATCACTTCGTTGGGGATTGCTGCGTGTTGCATGCTCCCCTTTTTTGTGTGTAGGCGTACAACTCTTTGCGCCTAACGGTGTTTCATAAAGCAAGAGTTATACATTTTTAACAAAAACGATACAGTGACTTATGCCTAGATCGAAAATAGTGGCGACTATTGGGCCGGCATCTGATTCGGCCGAAATGTTGCGGCGCATGATGATGGCCGGAATGGATGTTGCCCGCCTCAACTTTTCACATGGCGAACACGAAACGCATGCTGCCGTTTTCCAGCGGATTCGCGCTGTAGCTGCAGAGCTTGGCAAGACCGTTGCCATTCTGGCCGATTTGCAAGGCCCCAAATTGCGTCTCGGAGACATCGCCGACGGCGAACTACAACTCGAAATTGGGCAACTGCTCGAATTGAGTCACGATGTGGAAAACAGTGACGCCATCCCGTTTCCACATCCTGAATTATGGGGCGTGATCAAGCCTGGTGCGCGACTGGTTATCGGTGACGGTGAAATGGAGCTGCGCGTCATGGACAAAGACGCGACTCGCCTGGTTTGCAGTGCTGCTTTATCTGGCGCTCTGGGGTCGCGGAAAGGTGTCAATTTACCGGGAACCACATTGCCTATTCCCTCCATTACGGATAAAGATCGGCGAGACCTCGAATTTGTGTGCAAACTCGGCGTTGACTTTGTGGCGATGTCGTTTGTACGCTCTGCACAAGATGTGTTGGAATTGCGCTATTTGATGCGCCACTTCGGCAATGAAATACCGATTATTGCCAAGATCGAAAAAAGCGAAGCAGTAGCCTGTTTGCATGAAATCCGCGAAGTGGCTGACGGTATGATGGTTGCTCGTGGTGATTTGGGTATCGATTTGCCTGCCCAGGAAGTACCTTTTCTTCAGAAAAAGATTATCGAAGCCTGCAATGAGGTCGGTAAGCCGGTAATAACAGCAACGCAAATGCTCCAGTCGATGGTTGATCATCCGCGCCCGACACGGGCCGAAGCGAGTGACGTCGCCAATGCAATTCTGGATGGTTCTGACGCCATCATGCTTTCCGGTGAAACGGCTAGCGGCAAATATCCGGTTGAAGCCATCATGACCATGCGCAGCATTGCTAAAGTGACGCGGCTCCATTTTCCGTGGGAACAATGGGTTGAACTGCGGCGCGAACGTGTGAAGCACACACCAGACATCACCAACGCCATCAGCGCGTCGACGTGTGCTATTGCGGCGCGTGTCGAGGCGAAAGCAATCGTGACGACGACGATGTCGGGGCGGACAGCACGTTTTATTTCCCGCAACCGGCCGGAAACGCCCATAATCGCCGTCACACCACTGGAAACGACGGCACGGCGCATGGCATTGCAGTGGGGTGTCGAATCGCTCATTGTCCCCAACTTCCACAGCACAGATGATATGATTGCCGGAACGATTGCTGCTGTTTGTAGAAATGGTTTGGAGGTTGGTGACAAAATTGTGATTACCGGGGGCGTGCCTTTTAATGTTACCGGGCTGACCAATTTTGCCAAGGTCCACGAGATAGGTGCGCAGGATATCGAGGCGCTGGGATGAACCAATGGGCGTGCGGTGAGCGCTTGTTGATAATCGCACACCGGGGCGCCAGCGCCGATGCACCGGAAAATACCATGCGGGCGTTTCAGTTAGCCTGTGAGCAGGGTGCAGATGGGATCGAGTTTGATGTTTTGTTATCGGCCGATGCGATTCCCATTGTCATTCACGATGACACGCTTGACCGTACAACGAACGGTACCGGCCCGGTCAAAAGCATGACAGCCGCGCAATTGCAACAGCTCGACGCCGGTGACGGCGAGACAATTCCTACACTTGACCAGGTTCTCGACACATTCGGGCGCAACTGGTTGCTCAATATCGAGATAAAGTTATATGGTTGGTTTAACAGAGGTTGTGAGAAAGCGGTTGCTGCGGTTATCGCCAAACACAATCTGGCTGACCATGTTGTCGTATCTTCGTTCGATTTCCGCGTCATGCGTCGTGCGCGGCGCGTCATGCCGCCCGGCGTCGGACTGGCTTTGTTGCGCGATAATTCGTACACCTACACCCATCGGTTTTTCAAAGGTCAATTTGATCACCCTCACTTCACACTGGTGACTGAGAAATCGATGGATATGGCGCGCGCGACAGGGCAACGTGTCAATGTGTGGACGGTCGACGATTCGGCCGAAGCGCAGCGACTTCAAGCATTGGGTGTGAACGCCTTAATCACCAATCGGCCGGCAGCGCTGCGTACCGAATTGGGCCTTACCTGATCACACTATGCGAGTCAAAATCATCATCAATCCTTATGCCAATCGTTGGCGGGCGCAGAAGCGCATTCCCGCCATCCAAAAAGCATTTGACGAAGTGGATGTAGAACATGTCATTGTCATCACCTCCTCCCCAGGTCAGGCAACAGAAGAAGCGCGACTTGCTGTCGAGCAGGGATTTGATGCTGTGGTAGCCGCAGGTGGAGACGGTACAGTCAATGAAATTGTCAACGGATTGGTTCCGGCAGCGGGCGACGGCCCTACCGTCCCGCTGGCCGTGCTGCCCATCGGCACGGGAAACGATTTGAGCGAAATGTTGGGTAATCCAACCGATCCGGCAGGCGTTGCTCGCATGGTGTCTAACCGCAAAACCCGCCAACTCGATCTCGGCCGAGTCAACGATCATTACTTTGCCAACAATTGCGCTGTAGCAATGGAACCGATGATCACCATCGAGAACGTCAAGATCAAGCGGTTAAAGGGCAAGGCACGCTACATGGCCGCATTGGCAATTGGCCTGCTCAAGCTCAAGGCGTGGGATATGGACATCACCTGGGACGATGGCGGTTACAAAGGGCCGACAATCTTGCTCTCGGTGTGCAACGGGCCGCGCACCGGGGGACAGTTTATGATGGCTCCTGATGCACAGGTCGACGACGGCTTGTTCGACTTCGTCTTGCTGCCGAATGTATCCAAAATGACGGTGTTGCGCCTGCTGCCGAAGTTGTTTGGCGGCACGCATGTGCTGGCTCCTCAGGTGACCTACCATCGCACGCGTGTCCTCACGCTCACCAGTGAGCCGGGCACTGCTATTCATGCCGATGGGGAGGTTCTGACCACTTCAACCCATGCCGTGCGCTATGAGATTATGCCGGGAAAACTGACCCTCCTCATCCCTTAAGAACAACGCGCCTGCACACCGTTGATGTTAGCGTGGGCAAGTTGGCAAGCGACCGTCGCTCGGGATAGAAGGCGTTATCAAACAAAAAAGCCACCGCGAGAAGGTGGCTTTGCTTTTTCAGGCTGGGAAAAGAGGTTAGGCAGCAAGTGCTACGCCTTGTTCCTTTTGTTCTGTCATCTGCCGGTACATGTCGAGCAGATTGGCATAGTGGAGTTCGGTGACAAGGCCGTTGAGCGCGATACGGGATTTGCCGCAGCTTTCAACTGTAATGGAGTCCAGAGCCGATTCCGGCTTGCCGGCAGCGACTAGCTTGGCTACTTTGGAGCGGATGGTATGGAGATAATCGATATTGTCCTGTATGGCACGTTCGATTTCTCCGCGCAAGATGACTTCGCCGTGTCCCTGCACAATGGTTTCCGGTTCGTAGTCCAGCAATTTTTTCATGGATGCTATCATGTCGTCGAAATTGCCGTCGAACACGGTTGGCACAGGCATCATGGTATCGGATGCGAAGAGGGTGCTGTTGTTGTCGACAAAAACGCCGATCACGTCGGCGCTATGGCCGGGCAACTGCATCATGCGCAATGTCTTGCCACCGATATTGATGTCGAGTGTGCCGTCGTAGATGATTAGATTGGGCAGTACGATTTCGATGTCGGCAAATTCGGAGTATTGCTGTTTCATCTGTTCGAGACCGCTTCGGCCGATATCGTCGAGATAATCGCGGCACAGTGCATGGCTGATCACCGTTGCCTGGGGAAACAGGCAGGTCCCGGTCGTATGATCGGCGTGATAATGGGTATTGATGACATAGCGCACGCGATGCCCCAGTTTATCCTGCAAAAAATCGCGAATAGCTCTCGATTCGTCAGGATAGAACAAGGTATCGATTAAAACGATACCGTCCTTGGTCAAAATCGCCCCAGCTGTTACCTGGGCATATCGCTTGCTGGTGAAGACGTAGATGTCATCGGCGATACGCTCACGAATCATATGCTGTTCCTTTCGTGTCATCGGCCGAATGGGGCCGTAAACGACTGAATTATACAGTAAAGATAAAGCCTCTGACTTACATCAGAGGCTCCTGACTTTATCGACGAAACCCCGCTATGCCGTGTGAACGCTATTGTTTGAACCTGCACCTAGACAGGTGGGGTCTTTTGCCGGAATGGTTTGTCTGACCCGAAAAGGTTACTACATTCCATCATCCGTATGCCGTCCCCAAGGCAAAAACGTTGGCTCAACACGTAACGTGCATCACGAACACTGCAGGGTAAAACGATATTAGCATAGTCAGAAATCAATTGCAAACTCATTTAGGAAAGCCTTGCCAAACCGGTGTCCGGTATTATCTGAGCCGTCTGCGATCCGCTGCTCGCTTGAAAAACAACATGATCCCGGCAGCGATCGCAGGAAAAAACGCCAGCATGATGATAACGTAAAGGGCAAGGCCAATGGGGAATACGCTTTCGGTGATGGAGTCGTCTTCTGCACTCTGGTTAGGATTGGAAATATCCGGTGGGGAAGGTGCAGCAGGATTATCGTCGATGGCGGCTACAGCGATGGGTGTGGGTGTGTTGGTCGGTAAGGGTGTGGCTGTGGCTATTGCCGTAGCGGTTGGCGTGTGGGAGACGGCTGTCGGCATCGCTGTGGCCGTAGCTGTTGGCGTGTCGGTAGCGAAGTCGCGCGGGACAAATGGGGTCGGTGACGGGAAAGGGGTCGGTGACGGCCAGGGGGTCGGTGTGGCATAATTTTCGGCCGAAACACCCATCCACGCCAGCCAATCCGCCTGAATCGCGCCCAAGCCCTTACCAGTAGCAGTTTGTAACGCCGTTTCTGTGTTCTGCCCATCGCCAAACGCCGCCAGTAAAGTCGCAAATCCGTCAGCACCGTACGTCTCAATCAGGTACGTGACCACACTCATACCTTGCGCGTAGAGCAAATCAGTACGCTCTACATCGCCTAGACGCCGATCGAGTTGTCCCAATTGAATCAGATTGCCGTTTATGGCGGCATCCCGGGCGAAGTCGAGCAAATCGCCGTTGTCCGTGTATTCGTGGTAAGTGGCCAGGCCCTCATCAAGCCACTGTGGCGGGATCGAGGTCGAATACGTCACCTGCGAGAAATAGAGATGTGAGATTTCGTGGGGAATCACTTCCACCAGCCACGGTTGCGGATCGCCGAAAAGCGACACGATCTGAGCCGTGATGCCATACTCCGGGAAAGCCTGGCCGCCAATGCGCTCGCTTTCAGCCAGCGGATTCCACGCCTCAAACTCGTCCAGATCGTTATAAATGATGATGGTGATGGGGAATTGCAGCGCTTCGCTGAACAATTCCTGCTGCTCTTTAATCGCCGTGTTGGCGAGGTCAAACACAGCCTGGCCGAATGGTGCCGGGCGATCGTGCCATTGCACCAGCACCAGATCACTTGTCAACGTTTGCCACTCAAAGCGGGTATCTTCGTAAATGACGACCGTTTCTTCCGAATCATACTGGTTGCCGTCGGCCGTGAGGATGCGCCAACTGACCCGCAGCGGCAGGTTGGGAATTGTGATGCCGTTGCTTTCCAGTCGGAAGGCAAGTGTCAACTCTGTATTTGAGCCGGATACGGTGGCCGGTACTGTAATCGGATTGGCAAATCCGATGTAAGTTCGCGGACGGATGACTAAAAAGGCGGCTGTTAAATCACTGTTAGGTAGTTCGGCCGAAACAGTGAATTCCAGCGAATCCGGAAAGCGATTTTCGATGGTCGTTGGGCCAAAACGCACCGCATCCTGCGCCGCAGCCGGTCGCGGTGCCAACAGCACCAGCAGCAAGAAGAGAGGAAGCAGTAAAAGTTTACGCATCGCGCTATCCATCCCCATTACTACTCGATTAGTTGCGACAACAGGTCCAAATCACGCTTCAGCGCTTCCAGTTCGTTGCCGTACGTTGTCCAGTCGCCGTTTTGAATGGCGATTTCGGCAGCATCGTAATGGGCGCTGGCTGATTCGACCAGTGATTGGATAGTTTCATCACCAACGAGGGCCGGCGTGGAATCGGCCGAATCTGCGCTTTCCCCTTGTGCATCAGCCAAATCCTGCAATGCTTCAATCGTCGGCGCCACCTCAATTGCATCCGCCACAGCCTTGTCGAGCAGCGCAACCAGCGCCTCTTGCAGCGTTGGACGCATCGCTACCGTACTGCCCGACGCCACAATCACCCGACGCAATTCCGGCAAAGCACTCGTATCAGACTTCAGATACAGCGGTTCCACATACAAAAAACTGTTATTGAGCGGCACAACCAGTAAATTGCCTCGAATCACACTCGATCCGCGCTGATCCCACAGCGATAATTGCTGAGAAATATCAGGTTCCTGGTCGATTCGACCCTCAACCTGAATCGGCCCAAATACGAGCTGCTGCTTGGGTAATTCATACGACACCAGTTCACCGTAACTATCCCCTTCATTGCGGGCCGCGAGCCAGGATACCATATTGTTTTTTTCCACTGGAGTGTAAGGCTGAATCAACAGGTATTCGGTCTTTTCCTCGTCCGGCAGGCTGAAAATGACGTAATATGGTTCCATTAACTGCGGTGCGCCGTCTGCGAATTGTTCCAGAGGAATAGCGCGCAAATCTTCCTGATTATAGAACACGCTCGAATTGGTCATGTGATACTTCAGATATTGACGCGTCTGGATCAGGAAGAGCGACTCCGGATAGCGCACATGCTTCTGCAATGATTCCGGCATTGCTTCAAACGGTTGGAATAAATCCGGAAATATGGCTGCATAGGACAGTGCCAATGGCTCTTCGTCATCAACCAAGTAAAAGTTGACTGTCCCATCGTAGGCATTGACCGTAATTTTGGCCACGTTGCGGATGTAATTGATGCCTGCAGGTACATCTCCACTGCCAATGCGGGAAGGTTCGCTGTACGGAAAGCGGTCGCTGACCGTGTAGGCATCGACCATCCACACAAGCTCACCGGTATCTTCATCGAGAACCAGATACGGGTCGTAATCCAGCTCCAGAAACGGCGCGATCTGACGAATACGCTCTTCAATTTGGCGATGGAAAATCGCCCGCGTTTCTGGCGTGATGTCATCGCTGAGCATCAAGTTGATGTCACCGAAGCGAATCGACAAAGCCAGTTTCTTGAGGAAACTATCGAGCTGGACCCCGCCGTTGCCGTCGTAGCTGGTGCGTACATTTTGCGATCCGCTCGAATAGTTGAATTCCGGACGGCGGCTGTTGACATAAACGGGTTCGGAAATCAATTCGCCGTAATATATTTCGGGCCGGGTTACATTCAAATCAACAGTGCTGACAGGCGGCAAATCGCTGATAAAAAACTCAGGCTGTCCGTCATTGGAAAAGCGATCCACCGGATTCATGACGATGCCGTACCCATGTGTGAATTCCAGTCTGCGATTGACCCACGAGTCGTTGGGCAGGTTGCGCATGTCTAGTTCACGTGCGGCCAGCATAACCTGACGCATTTCGCCGTCGATCATGTAGCGATCAATATCTACGTCGGAGAATGTGTAATAAGGTCGCAGGGCCTGGAGTTGTTCGTAGTTTTCGGGCAACACGCGATAATCCCATAGACGAATGTTTTCGAGGGCAGCGGCATTGTCTTCTAGGTCAGTTTGATCGAGATTGGTGACTTGACCAAAATCCTCGACGCGAACCTTGTCAAGTCCATAAGCCAGACGCGTGAATTCGATATTGGATTGAATGAACGGGCGTTCCAACTCTTCTTCGTTCGGTAAAACGACGTAGCGTTGGTAGATGCCGGGTAGAATGCCGTTGAGCACAAAGATTGACAGTAGCCACAAGCCGAAGACGACAGCAATAGGGCGCCAATTGAATCGGAAATAGTTGTAGATGAAGGCAATCGCGAGAATGATCATCAAAGTTGCGTTCACAAGCAGGATGGGAGCAACAATGCGCAAATCGGTAGCACTGGCACCATAGGCAAAGCCTCGTGGCGAGTAGACCAATTCGAAGCGACTAAGCAGGTAGCCGGCGGCGATTGTCAGCGCCAAAAGCGCACCCAGTATGGCGACGTGACGACGCAGGGGATCGAGTTGTTGGGGTTTCCATCGGCCGAGGCGGATGTCTTCGATATTATGTGCGGCGTACAGGCCGATGACGATAAGAATGGTAAGCAGGAGCAGTGGAACAAACCAGCCCTGAATAAAGCGCAGCACCGGTAGTTCAAACAGATAGAAGGACATGGTTCGGCCGAAAACCGGATCCACCAGATCCCACTCAACCCGATTCACATAGCGCAGCAACAACTCCCACTGGCTGGACACGGCGCCTGCAAATAGAAACGCCAGAAAAAGACATCCGACAATGACTAAACCGTTGAACTCGCGAAAGCTGGTTGGCTGAAACCCAAACGCATTGCTTGATCTTCGCGCACCGCGCATGGCAATCCAGGCATTGAGCAACAAGACAGTCGCGGCAATGGCAAAAAACAGAACAAACGCGATGATTTGTGCGCTGAAACGTGTCGCCCAAACAGATGCATAGCCGATATTTTCAAACCAGAGCCATTCAGTGTAGAGCGTAATGATGCCGTTGATGCTGAGAATGAAGAGCAACACTGCGGCGATAATCCACACGCGTCGATCGCGCCACCACGGTTTCCCCGACCCGGCGCGCCGTTTAGGGGTTGAGTCATTTGGCGGCTCATCACCACGTCCACGACCTGCGCGGCGTTCCGCTTCTTCAAATGCCCGGCGAAATACTTCCGGGATATCATCGTAACTCATGCATAGCTCCTCGCACAGATAGACAGTCGGCAATCACATGGCGTTTCTGTGCGAATAACGCGTGCCCCCACCAGCTTCCTGTGTGCCGTCTGAAAAATAATAATAGTCACGTTGTTGAATATGATTGCTCTGCTGAAAAGCTACAAGTCAAGCAGACTGCACGGACGTTATATAGCATAAAAGAGTGCAGTTTTTGCTCGCATCAGTTCTTTCAGCGAGGTCCTATGTTGCTGGAGAAATCGCACGCTGTGCTGATACATTCCAGAGACATTTTGCTCAATCGTCTGCATTCAGCTCGGCTCAACAGACTAATGGTATTGTAGCGTTAAATGTGTATCGACGTGAACTGCGCACTCGATCAATTATAATGTTCCAACGAATCGACTCCGGTAAGCCGTCAGATCATCGCCAGCTTGACAAGCTGACTTGTGAAAATTGTTTCAATATTGACTTGTGAATCCATACACCTTATTATCCTGGCGTTCATGAGCGCAGTGCAAATGTGAATTGATGGGAATGGTAATGTTTGCAAGGAGATGATCCGTGATGAGACAACGTTTATCTGTAAAAATAATTGGGCTGGCGTTGGTTTTGTTGATTCCAATCGCCCTGTTGGTCTACGGTTTTTCCCAACCGACGGGCATCGTGCGCGGCAAGTCGTCGGCTACGCCATTGACTGATCAACTCAGTACCGAACAACAGTTGGCGCAAGATTTGGCACTTTCTGATGTACGTGTGCAGGATTATACCGTTGGTCGCCGCTCGGAAGTGTTCGGTGTGCGCACTGTCGGCAACCATTTTCCGGCAAGTGCGGCGGCATGTGCATCGGCCGATTGTCGGCAGGTGGAAATTTATAATTTTGACGAAGATGTGGCAGTCTCGGCTATCGTCAACGTCGATACGCAAGAAGTCCTCGACGTGTTGCGCCAACCTGGGGTACATCCAGGCATCAACAAGCGGTTGTCCGATTTGGCATTGGATATCGCTCTCAACCACCCCGATGTCATTGATGAGCTTGGTTTTCGGCCGATAGGTGCTGATATGGCACCGGTGGACTCAAGTTTGCTCGGCACGGCGTGTGCTGAAGGCCATCTGTGCGTTGGTCCGACATTTGAACTCGGCGACCGTGTCTTGTGGGCAATCGTCGACCTGACTGATGAAACGCTGGCCGGTATCAACTATACCGATATGGCTCCCAACGGTCCTGACGACGCCACTTTGTTTGAGCCGGACGGTTGTACAACACCCGGTAGCGTCGACCGCGACGGCTGGACACTCGACTATGAAGTCACAGGCACAGATGGCTTGCGCGCCGCCAATGTGCGTTACAACGGTCAAGATGTCGCCACCAGCATCAAATTGCTGGAATGGCATGCCGATTACGGTTCTTCCGGTTATGAAGATTATACCGGTTGCGGTGGCGGCGGTGGCGGATTCCCGATCAGCCCGTATGGTGACACCCGGATCGTAGATATTCGCAATATGAGCCTGCAAATCATTGGTTTTGAGGTGATTCAGGATTTCCGCATGGGCAGTTGGGGCAACTGGTGCAATTATCGCTACGAACAGCATTTGCAGTTTTACACCGACGGGCGTTTCCGGGTTGTGAGCGGCGCGTATGGAAAAGGTTGTGGCTCGAATGCGATTTATCGGCCGATTGTCCGCATTGACATCGCCGTAGACGGAGATGACAACGATACGTTTGCCACATGGGACGGGGCGCAATGGGTCGATCAATCAACTGAGAATTGGTGGTTGCAAGCCGGCCCGTATACCGGCGAAGGCTATCTGTGGCGTGTAACGGATCAATCAGGCGCCGGCTTCTATATTGAACCGGGACAAAATGGTACTTTCGGTGATGGTGGACGTGGTGATAATGCATATATTTATCTCACGCAACACAAAGTGGCCGAAGGTGATAGCGATTTGGGCATCATTGGTGATTGTTGCTTCGACGACCATCGTCAGGGTCCGGATCAATACGTGAATGGAGAAGCTGCCGCCGATCAAAACATTGTGCTCTGGTATGTCTCGCAAATGGAGACTGATGCCAATCCCGGCCACTATTATTGCTGGACCATTTCCGGCGAACCCAATCCAGAAACCTACCCGTGCTTTACTGGTCCAATGTTCCATGTGATTGACGGCGACGGCGCCATTGCCATGAGTTCCTCCTCTATTCAAATGCGTGGTCGCGTGCTACCCAACAATTCGACACGGGCACAGGCATTTATTATCGTTCGCGGCGCTGATGGTAATCGGATCGCCGACGCCGATGTAACGGTGGAATGGATATTGCCGGATGGCAGCACTACGACAGCAACAGGGATGACGGCAGCCAACGGCGGCGTTGCTTTCCAGGCAGCCAACGCGGCACAGGGTACGTATACCATCACGGTGCAGGACATTGTGCGCGATGGTTACTACTTCGAACCGACGTTTGGCGTCACGACGAAGAGTTTGCCTGTCCCGTAGAACAAAATTGGGGTCAGAAAAGGGAGCCAATTCCTGGCATTTGCGCGCATCCCGGCTTGAATCGGGGCCACGCAGCCGATGCGTCAGTTACCCTCAGTCCTGTAGCGAACAGGATTGGGGGTGCTGTGTGTATACCGCGTTCAACCATAAAGCGGCAAGCTGCCGCACACTGTAAAATCAACATTGTAAAGACTATTACAAGGAAGGTGTATTCATGAAGTTGCTGTCAACTCGTACATTTGTGTTGGGAACTGTTTTTGCCGTTATCATGCTGTTTCTGGCTGGGGGTCCGGGTATGGCAGGTGTTGCACGTGGAGCAGGTGATGCATTGCAAACGCCGACAATTCAAGTGTCACCGCCGTCGTTGGATGTCACACAAGCGCCGGATACAGTTTCAGTCCATTCGCTGACAATTGAGAATCTCGGTTCGGCCGATTTGGAGTGGGTCATTGCCGAGCAAAGTACATCACCGAGTGCGCTGGACATCACGCTGGTCGAAGTCGCGACTGGCCTTGACGAACCGGTCAATATGGCCAATGCAGGCGACAGCCGCCTGTTCATAGTCGAGAAAGACGGCACGATTGCCATTCTCGACGCCGGCGCTGTTTTGCCTACCCCGTTTCTCGACATCAATGCACGTGTTGGCTCATCCGGCAGTGAACAAGGGCTGCTTGGACTCGCATTCCACCCCGATTACGCGTCCAACGGCTACTTTTTCGTCAACTATACTGACAATAGTGGTGACACAGTCATCTCGCGCTTTAGCGTGACAGCGAATCCCAACGTTGCAGACCCGAACAGCGAGGTTGTGTTGCTTACTGTTGATCAAACTGCTACCAATCACAATGGTGGCGACCTTGCATTTGGGCTGGATGGATACCTGTACATCCCACTCGGTGATGGCGGCGGCAGCGGCGATACACTAAACAACGCACAAAATGAGACGCTTTTGCTAGGCAAAATTGCGCGAATCGATGTGGATTCGTCCGGCGGTTCTGCCCCTGATTGTGTTGGCTCCGGTAGTGGCAACTATACCGTGCCGGCGTCAAATCCGTTTGTCGATGGTGCCGGCAATACGTGTGACGAAATCTGGAATATTGGTGTGCGTAATCCATGGCGCTTCACCTTTGACAGTGTCACCGGCGATATGATCATTGCCGATGTGGGGCAGTCTGCCTGGGAAGAGATTAACGTGCAGCTGGCGAGCAGCCTCGGCGGCGAGAATTACGGCTGGCGCTGTTACGAAGGCAATCACGCCTACAATACTTCCGGATGTGGGCCGATAGGTGATTATGAATTCCCGGTTTTTGAATATTCGCACGCACTGGGCTGTTCGGTAACCGGTGGGCATCTGTATCGTGGCACTTTAGAGCCGCCGATGATCGGGCATTATCTTTTCACCGATTATTGCACGGGCAATTTCTGGAGCATGACCGCTAATAGTCTGGGCGGCTGGACGACGACGCAGTTGCCGGGATCATACGGGTTCGGGCTTGTTACGTTTGGGCAAGGAGCTGATGGTGAACTGTATGTCGCCAATATTTCAAACGGCAAGATTTTCCACATTGTCGAAAATACGGCGGCCGATCAAATTGCATGGGTTTCAGTTTCGGCCGAAACCGGTACAACACCGGCAGCCGGCACTTCCGTCGTTGATGTCACATTCGATTCTACCGGTCTGGTTGAAGGAACCTACACCGGAATCCTGCGCGTCCACAGCAACGATCCCGCGACGCCTCTGGTCGAAGTGCCCCTGACACTCACAGTCGGTGCAGAAGACATCCGCATGGCGTCATCTGGTATTCTCATGCGCGGTCGCGTGGTCGGCGGTGGCTCTACGATCGCACGGGCTCTGGTCATAGTGCGCGACGAAACGGGCGCACGCGTCTCCGGAGCTGATGTGCACGTGACCTGGACCAAGCCTGACGGCAGTACAGAAAACCAGATTGCCGCCACGTCGGCTACAGGCAGAGCCGTATTCCAGACCTCAAATGCGGCACAAGGTACGTATACGATTGAGGTGACCGATATTGTCAAAGATGGGTACTGGTTTGATTCGACCATAGGCACGACGATGCAGAGCCTTGATGTGCCATAACATGCTGGGCCATGTGTACGAATCCCTCGTTCAAAGTTTTCGGGGGATTCATGCCAAATGGCCCGTGTTTTGTAGAAAAACCAGCGTTTTTTTGACGACCATTTGATTTCCATTTATCATAGACTCGCCATCAGTAAACAGGGGTTGCAAACAACCACATTGGTCAAAATTATTTGGAACATTAGTGCTATTTGTGATATAATACAGTTGGTGCTTAGCACCCCGGTTTATAGATTTGAATGGCTATAGACAGACCACACAAAAAAGGAGTAATCGATGTATCAAAAAATAATTATCGCAGGTAATTTGGGTAGAGACCCGGAAATGCGCTATATGCCGGATGGGACGGCAGTGACCAGCTTTAGTATCGCAGTAAACGACGGCTGGGGCGATAACAGACGCACCTTATGGTTTCGCGTTTCCATCTGGGGTAAGCGGGCTGAGACAGCTAATCAATATTTATCGAAAGGCAGCAAGGTGCTTGTGGAAGGTCGTATGCAAGGCGATCCTCAGACCGGTGGCCCCAAGTTGTGGACCCGACAAGACGGTACGGTGGGATCATCATTTGAGGTGACTGCATCGAACTTCACTTTCTTGAGCAGCCGTGGCGAAGATTCCGGATACGATCAGGGTGATGGCGACGCTGATTTCGGATCGTCGGCAATCGAAGAAGACGATATTCCATTCTAGTGGTTGTCAGATAAGTTGCGGGTTGATAGCGACAAATTGCTAGATCGCTTACCTGATTGTCAATAAGAAACGGCCCACCGGAAAATTCTGGTGGGCCGTTTTATGTTGCTAAAGCTTGGCGCTGGTAAAAGTAGCGTGTTACGCTTCTTTCTTTAGCGCATCTTCCTGTGCGCGGCGCAAGCGATCGATCTTGCGGCCCAACGCCCCGATTTTCTTGTTTAAATCCTGAATGTCGGTGGCAGTTGGTACATTGGCACGAACCAGGAAACCTTCTACGCCTTTTTGCAAGCGTGTTTCCGCTTTGTTCGCCAGATCTTTGACCGTGTCCTCTACTTGTTTGCGACGCGGCTCAACCCAACCATTTAAGGTGTCCATCCATTCTTTTTGGACTTCATCACCACGAGCGATCAGCTTATCAGTCAGACGGCTGGTGGATTCGGCCGATTCTTCGACAACAATTTCAACTTCTTCTTTCGTGCCACCAATACGGGTAGATACGTCTTCCTGAATCAATACGGCAGCACCGAGACCGGCTTGCATCGCTTTGTGCGCTGTACCGGCGACCGCGCCAACACCTTGACCAACTGTATTGGGTACTTCTTTAACTTGGTTCAACATCTTACATTTCTCCGTTTCTAACGCCATTGTAGGCGCGAACTCGATTAGTTTTATGACGCAACGCGTTATCTGAAAAGATAATAACGCACTGCGTCACAAATGTCAACCTGTCTTTAGTATGAGATATGTAAGAACAAGTTGCTTCAGAGAGACGTAGTCAGTACAGCCTATCAGCGCTCAGGGAACCGTTCCGTAATTGTTTGGCAAAGCGGTAACCGGTGTGTCAGACCAGGACACAGCACCCAGCACAGCACCATGTGCTTTGTCCAGCTTCTCTGTATCATTGGCAAAAATAGTACAGATGACATCCCCTTCAGCAAACTGCATGCCGATTTTGGCTGGCATTACCAGCCCAACAGCGTGATCGATGCGGTCGCTTTTGGTCAGCCGCCCCGCTCCCAGATGCACTCCGGCCCAGCCAATTGCTTCCGTGTCGATGGCTGCCACATAACCAGAGCGCGGTGCGTAAACCGGTTCTTCCATAACTGCTTGCGGCAGGCGTTCCGGATGATCGACTTGAGCAATATCGCCACCTTGTGCTTCCACCATGGCGCGGAATTTGCTGAACGCTTTCCCTTTGTCCCGTGCTGAGCGGACCAGGTCGCGACATTTGTCAAGTGTATCGGCTTTGCCGGCTAGATACAGCATGTGTGCGGCGATGAGCAGGCAATGTTCCCAGAAATCGGCCGGTGGTTCATGATCGCGCAAGGTTGCAATGGCTTCACGCACTTCTAGTGCATTCCCGACGGCGTGGCCGAGCGGCTGATTCATGTCGGAGAGGATGGCGATTGCTTCGCGCCCGGCGTCTTTGCCTAGCGTAACCATGATCTCGGCGAGTTCGCGGGCCTCTTCGAGCGTTTTCATGAAAGCGCCGCTGCCGACTTTGACATCGAGGACGATGCCATCGGCACCTGCGGCCAGTTTTTTGGACATAATCGAAGCAGCGATCAGCGGGATGCTGGAGACGGTCGCTGTGACGTCGCGTAGGGCGTACAATTTTCCGTCAGCGGGGGCAAAATCGGCCGATTGGCTTGCCAGCACAATGCCGATCTCGCGCAATTGGGTGCGAAACTGTTGCAACGACAGTTCGCCGGACCAGCCACTGATCGACTCCATTTTGTCCAGTGTACCGCCACTCGATCCCAGTCCGCGTCCACTCATTTTGCCCACCGGCACACCACACGCTGCCACCAGCGGCAAAACGACCAGCGATGTCTTGTCGCCTACGCCACCAGAAGAATGTTTGTCGACTATATAGTCAGCTACGTCATGAAGGCTGAGTTGATCACCGGAATCAGCCATCGCTTGCGTCAAATCGATTATCTCGTTGCGTGACATCCCGCGAATGTAAATCGCCATGAGCAGCGCCGACGCCTGATAATCAGTGATGCTGCCGTTCGTGTACTGCTCGATAAACCAGTTTATTTGCTCAGTAGAGAGTGCGTTTCCATCCCGTTTCTGCGCAATAATGTCGATGATGTTCATATTCTTGCCTGTAGCTCTTACGGTACTCATGTGGTCTGTAAAAAGTGGTCTCGCGGAAATAGCATCCGTTGTATTAATACTGGAACCGGCAATTTGCTTGAAACATGATTCCAAGAAAGATGTTTTGCCGGCTATCAGCCCGTTCACGTGTTATGAATACAGTTTGTCCCGCCCATTTGCCCGCACGCACATTATAACAGTTTCCTGTTATAATCCGCTTTTAGGTGGGCAGAGCACCAACAATATTACATTTCCATGAGGCAACACGTATGATTGAGGTCGATCTGATCGTGACGGGTGACACCGTCGTCACTATGAATGCTACCTATGACGTTTATACTCCTGGTGCCGTCGCGATTAAAGGGGATACGATTGTTGCAGTGGATTCGGCCGAAACGATCCTGGCTACCTGCACAGCAAAAGAAACCGTTACCTGCCCCGATCACGTCATCATTCCTGGCCTCGTCAACGCCCACACACACGTCCCCATGACCCTCCTGCGCGGACTCAACGATGACCTCCGCCTTGATGTCTGGCTCGGTTATCTCATGCCGGTTGAACGCAAATTCGTTACCCCTGATTTTGTGCGGCTCGGTACGCGATTGGCTTGTGCCGAAATGATCCGCTCCGGCATCACCGCCTTCGCCGATATGTACTACTTTGAAGACGCCATTGCTGATGAAACAGCTCGTATCGGCATGCGCGCCCTGCTCGGTCAGACAATTCTCATGTTTCCTGCACCTGACGCAGCGAGCTATGAAGACGCAGTGGTCAATTGTCGCCGTTTTATCGAAAAATGGAACGGTCACACGCTGATACAACCGGCCGTAGCGCCTCATGCCTGGTATACGAACACGCCTGACTTGTTACGCACCTGTGCGGATCTGGCTCGTGCCTTTGATGTACCGCTGCACACACACATCAGCGAAACATCCCGAGAAGTGCGCGATTGCCGGGAACAAAATCACATGGAAGTCGTGCCCTGGAATGAAAAAAACGGCATTCTCAACACAAAACTGCTCGCCGCACATTGCGTTCACGTCTCGCATGGCGAAATGTCGATGTTGAAAGACAGCAACGCCGGTGTCGCACACAATCCCACCAGCAACCTCAAATTGTCCAGTGGTGTTGCGCCGGTTGCTGAAATGCTCGAAATTGGACTCAATGTCGGTATTGGCACTGACGGACCGGCGAGTAACAATGATTTGGACATGTTTGAGGAGATGCGGCTGGCCGCACTGCTTGCCAAGATCAAACGCAACGATCCGACCGATTTGCCTGCGCGACAGACGCTGGAACTGGCAACCATTGGCGGAGCACGGGCAATGCACATGGGTGATCTCACCGGCAGTCTTGAACCGGGAAAACGCGCCGACATCACAATCGTTGCCATGAGCGGCGTGCATAATTGGCCGCCATTTCAGAGCAACGCCGATGCCGTCTATTCACGCCTTGTCTATGCTGCCAAAAGCACGGATGTCAGCCATGTTTTGTGCAATGGACGCTGGTTGTTGCGTGATCGCGTGCTGCTCACTGTGGATGAGGCTGCGGCGCAGGCAGAAGCTGCCATCGTTGCACAACAGATCGATGCCTTCGTCACTGAACGCGAATCGTCGCCGTTCAACAAACTGGTTGTTCTGGAAGGTGTGCAGCGCCAGGAGAGCTATGAAGTTCAGGTAAAAGTCCGTCTGGATGATGTTTCAGCCGTTATTGAGATCATTGAGAACCACCCTGCTATTGAGATTACAAAATCGACGCGGTATCGTCAATTTGATCATTACTTTAATTTCGGCGATGAGGATGAGGATGCAGCGCGTCTGCGTCACAGAGAAGATGCATTTGTGGATGAGAAGGGTAAATCGTTTGAGACCCGTTCACGCCTGACGCTGCTCGGTCAGACAGCACATGAGGAATACGACAACGCGGTTATGTTGTACCGGTCTCGTTGGTTGGCTCCGGCGACACATAGTTTGCGCTTTTACCGCGAGTATTTTGCACCGCGTGAGGAGATTGTGGTATCGAAGCAGCGGCGACGCTGGCGTATTTTGTTTGAGGATACGGAGTTTGCGATCAATCTCGATCAGTTGACTGATCCGGCCATGTCCGGCTATTTTATGGAAGTGAAGGCGCGTACCTGGTCACGATCAGATGCGCAGCGCAAGGCGGCAATGATCAAGAATTTACTGGCTTTATTCAATGTGGCACAGGATTCGGCCGAAAGGCGAGAATATGTCGCCATCACCTCTGAACTACAGCGACCGGCGCGTGAGGCAATAGGCAGCGGCTGATGAAACTCGGGTTGGTTTTGGGCGGTGGTGGAGCACGTGGAGCGGCACACATTGGTGTGCTGTTCGAACTGGAACGGATGGGTATCCGTCCCGATGTGATCACTGGCACGAGTATCGGCGGTATTGTCGGTGCGCTGGTAGCTGCGGGATTGCCGTTGCAGGACATTTACCGCTTCTTTACCGGTTTCACGTTTGGGCAAGTTTATGAGCGCCCGGAGAATTTCTCGTCGTTGGTATCCAACAACAAGCTGCGGGGCATGCTCGAGACTGCAATCGGCCGACCGGATTTCAGCGACCTGGCGCTTCCACTGGCTGTCATTGCCACCGATTTGCGCACAGGCGAAGAGGTCGTTTTGCGTGAAGGTGATGTGATTTCGGCCGTTTTGGCGACGAGCGCTATTCCACCGGCGCTGCCGCCGATTGAGCGCAATGACCGCATCTTGATCGACGGTGGCGTGCTCAACAATGTTCCGGTTGATGTCGCGGTTGCCATGGGAGCGGACATCACCATTGCCATTGACATTACGTCAAACAGGGTGCAATACGGTGACGTTGACGAGTTGCCCAGTGCTGAAGGGCACGGGCTTTTTGTCCGTACGTTGGTGCGGGTGGCACGGCAGCCGATTTGGCAAATTATGCTCAATACGGTTGACATTGCGGTACAAAACAGTGTTGAGGCGAAATTGGCGTTGACTGCGCCGGATGTTCTGATTCGGCCGAATTTGAGTACGATTGGCTTGTTTGACTTCCACAGGCTCGAAGAAGGTATCCTGGTCGGCCGTGAAGCAGTTAAAGATCACGAAGTCGAGATTGCTCGGGTAATCAACCGGTAAGCACCGGATCATTTGCGGAGTAAATATCATGCACGTACTGGGGATTGATATTGGTGGCACAGGTATCAAAGGCGCGCTTGTCGATACAGAAACCGGTGACATGGTTACGGAACGATACAAGCTCGCCACACCGAAATCACGCCTGCCGGGCGATGTACTACCGGTCGTCGCGGACGTGATCAATTACTTTGAGTATCAAGGGCCGGTCGGCATCGGGTTTCCGGCCGTCGTCGTCAACGGCGTGCCTAAAACCCATTTCACATCACATCGCATCATGGAATGGGTTGGTTTTCCAGTCGCGGCGCGGCTGAGTGATGCGACCGGTTGTCAAGTGACGCTGCTCAATGACGCTGACGCGGCCGGCATTGCCGAAATGCAATTTGGACACGGTAAAGGAGAAAATGACACGGTGATCCTGCTCACATTAGGTACCGGTTTAGGCAGTGCGTTGTTTGTGAACAACATGTTGCTGCCCAACACGGAGTTCGGCAATCTCTGGCTCAAAGGTTGGGATATGGTTGCGGAGCGGTATGCGGCAGAACGTGCACGCTTCGAAATGAAGTTGTCGTGGCAGGCCTGGGCCAAGAATCTGGATAAATTCCTCAACCATATCGACCATATTTTTTCGCCGCAGTTGATTATTCTCGGTGGTGGCGGTGCCAAGAAAACGCACAAATACATGCCTTACCTGACTGTGCCGTGTCGCCTGGCGCATGCGGAATTGGGTAATCAGGCGGGCATTGTTGGTGCTGCAATGGCGGCTGTGCTAGGGTAATGGTTTGGTGTTTGTTGTGTGGTCGCGTTGCTTGAGGAGAATTGGATCATGGGTTTTTTAAGAAGACTTTTCGGTGGACAAAACGACGCCCAGAAGCAGCATTCGGCCGAAATGCTGACATATGTTGAAGGTACGGGTATTTTCATTCATCCGGAATGTGGCACATGTAAACGACGAATGCGCCTGCGTATCGACAAAGAACGCGATCTCGAGAACGATGGGGCCGGCTATACCTGGCACAAAACGCTGGTGTGCAACAACAATCGCTGCTTCCGCCGCATGCCGACGGTCGTACACTTTGACAGCAAGTTCAATGTGGCCACTTATGAGTTGGAAAAAGGTCGCTATCTCACGCTTGGCGAGTTTGACAGGCTGGAAGCTGAGGATAAGGTGGCCAAGGCGGCGGCAGAACGGGCGGCAGCGGAAGAGGCATCGGCAGAAGAACAGGATTCGGCCGAAAACGACAGTGATAACAGTAGCGGAGGTGGTAAAAGGGGATTTGACTAATGGGAGACCAACAGAACGACAAGATCAAACTATACACGTCGAGCACTTGCCCGCATTCATGGGCGGTGACCCGATTTTTGCGGCGCAACGCAATCGCCGTTGACCAAATCAGCATTGACGGTAACCCGACAGCACGTGCCGAATTGATGGCACTCAGCAACGGTTACGCTAGTGTACCGACCCTGGTTTTTCCGGATGGCACACAACTCACTGAGCCGGGCTTTCGCGAACTCCGTCGCCAATTGGGCATTGAGAAACCATCACTGCTGAGCCGCCTATTTGACGGCAAAGGGCGTGCCTAATCGTAGGCATAATCGTCTCGAATACGTTGATTTGACACAGCAGCCATCACGCACAGTGAGCCTGTTTCCACGTGTTTGCGGATTTTCTGTGATTTGTTGCGAGCCGATTGCATGAAACAATTCACGATCTCACTTGTCAATGCCATAAAAGAATGGGCCAAAGAATGGGGACGCCAGTTCATCATGAATTTTGTCTGGCTCGTCAGTTGCATGACGATTCTATTGGGGCCACCGGCAACATTCGCACTCTACGAGCAGAATAATCGCCTCGCTGAAGGAGAAGTGCCGTCACCTCGCGCCATGTTGCGCAGCTACAAGAAACAATTTGTCGTCAGTTGGCTGTGGGCATTGAGCAATCTCGTCGCACTGTTTGTCGCAATTGTCAGTTTGAACTTCTATCTCAATATCGGAACGGTCTGGGGAATCTGGTTTGCCCTGTTAATCGGCGTCATCCTCATTTTCTGGATCACTATGCAGCTTTACACCCCGCCGGTACTGTTGCGACAGGAAAAACCGTCGTTGCCGTTGGCGTGGCGCAATGCCTTCGTGCTGTTGATCCAATCACCGATACCATCTTTGCTGTATTTGTTCCTCGCCGTGGTATTGATCATCATCAGTTTTGGCACTGTGGTCATTCTGCTAATTGGCGGACCCACATTGATCATGGCGATTGGTTGCCAGACTGTCTATGATCGACTCAAGGTGTTGGTGGACGAACCGGGCGTGTAGCGCTTCGGCCGAAAAGCAGAAATTGCCGGTTCTCAATCATCAGAGCCGTTTTGCTCAAGCCGCCAGAGCAAATGGATCAAAATCGCCGCCAGCATGATGAGCAGCAGCGCCAACAACAGTGCCCCCTCAATATTGTTTTCAAGCCCGACATAAATTGCCAGCGGCATTGTTTGGGTGCGACCCGGTAAATTCCCGGCGAAAATCAATGTCGCGCCAAATTCCCCCAGTGCCCGCGCCCAGCAGAGGATGATTCCGCCCAACAGACTGCGCCGACCTAGCGGAATCAGAATGAAGCGAAAGACCTGCCATTCACTGGCTCCGGCGAGGACGGCGGCTTCTTCGAGCGGCAAATCCTGCTCGACAAACGTCGAACGGGCGGCCCGTACGTAAAACGGTGCAGATACGAATAGTTGCGCCAGAATGACAGCCAGCAAGGTGAACGGGATGGTGAGACCGAAAACTGTGTCGAGCGAACGACCTAAGAGACCATTTCGGCCGAATGCGATCAACAGCGCTAATCCGGCCACAGAAGGCGGTAACACAATCGGCAAACTGGTCAGCGTTGTCAGCCACCCATTGAAACGAAATTGCCAACGCGCCAGACTGTACGCCAGTGGCGTGCCCAGTAGCAGAGAGATAATGACGACAACGATGCTGGTCACCAGGCTCAACCACAGCGCGTCGCGTACGGCATGCCAATCCAGCCCGGCGAACGATCCGCCCATCACCACCTGCCAGACGACCGCGGCCAGCGGTACGATCAAAAATGCGGCTAGCAGACCGCCGGCAATGGCAAACAGCCAGCGAAAACGGCTGCGTCGGGTGTGTTGCGGCATGGTCGGAGGCGTTTTCATGGAGCTGAAGCGCGGGGCGGCTCGTCAAACCCCCATTTGCGCAGGATTGTCTGACCTGCTTCTGAGAGAACAAACGCGACGAATTCTGCCGCGGATTCGGCCGATGAGGCGTTGTCGAGGACCGCAATCGGATAAGCAGGGCGCAGCTCACTAGGCACGGGCAACGAAATAATGTTGACAGCACCGGCACCTGCCGCAACCACATCGGACGCATAGACAAATCCGGCGTCGGCTTCACCCAACGCAACTTTCGCCAACACCTGACGCACATTCAGTTCTTCGGAAACGACATTTGCCAGCACAGCTTGCGGTTGACTAGGGTCTGTCGCCAATGCATTCAATGTAGCCAATGTGTATGCGCCTGCAGGCACATCCGGCGCGGCCATGACAATCGTGACGCCTTCCCCTGCCAAATCGCCGAGTGCTGTGATATTTGCCGGATTGTCCGGTGGCGTGATCAGGACAAGTTGATTGGTGAGGAATGGCGTGACCGCTTCGGCCGAAACCAGTCCGGCATCGACCAGTGCATCCATCTGCTTAAAATCGGCCGCAGCAAACACATCCGCCTCAGCGCCAAAAGCGATCTGGCTGCGCAGTGCTTGCGAGCCGGCAAAATTGAGCACAATCCGGGTTTCAGGGTGTGCGGCTTCAAATTCAGCGCTGATTTCACCGAATGCATCGGTGAGTGACGACGCGGCGAAAACCGTCAGAGTGTGTGGTTCGCGCTGTGTACAAGCAGACAGGAACAGCAGCGCCAGCGGCCAAAACCATTTCATACGAGTCATTTTACTCATAACGGCCTGAGATTGTATGGTAAACTGCACGCGATGCAATGTTGCCTAATCTGAGCCAATCGATTTGCCCGGTTGTAACATCAAATAGGTGACATTTTTCCGTGCTTATCGGCCGATTTCACGCTATGATGACATCTGCATCCTTACAACAACATACCAACCGCGAAATCTATTGCAAACAGGAGTCCGCAACCATGCCTCACAAACTTGAAAACATCCTCTCCGATGTGCCATCTGACATCGAAATCGCCCAGGCGGCTAAACCATTACCGATCACACAGATTGCCGAGGAAGCGGGTATCTTGCTATCTGAACTAGAGCCTTATGGCGCGACGAAGGCCAAAGTTTCACTCGATGTACGCAAGCGATTGGCCGATCGGCCGAATGGAAAATACATCGTTGTCACAGCCATTACCCCCACGCCACTCGGCGAAGGCAAATCGACGACGATGGTCGGTCTCTGTCAGGCGCTTGGCGCTCACCTCGATCAAAAAGTGTTCACCTGTATTCGTCAGCCCAGCCAGGGGCCTACGTTTGGTATTAAGGGCGGTGCCGCCGGGGGCGGTTACAGTCAGGTCATTCCGATGGAGGATTTCAACCTGCATCTGACGGGTGATCTGCACGCGATTACAGCCGCCAACAACTTGCTGGCCGCCGCCATCGATACGCGCATGTTCCACGAGTCGATGCAGTCGGACGCAGCGCTGTTCCGTCGTCTGTGTCCGTCAGATAAGGACGGCAATAGTGAATTTTCACCAATCATGTTAAAGCGTCTGCAAAAATTGGGGATCGACAAGACGAACCCGGATGACCTGACTGAAGAAGAAATCGGCCGATTTGCACGCCTCGACATCGATCCCGATACGATCACCTGGCGGCGCGTCGTTGATACAAATGACCGGCTGCTGCGCGGTATCACAGTCGGCCAGGGGCCGGCAGAAAAAGGCCGCACGCGCGAGACCGGTTTTGATATTACCGTCGCCAGCGAAATCATGGCGATTTTGGCGCTGGCAACCGATCTGGCTGACATGAGAGAGCGATTCGGCCGAATTGTTATCGGCACGAGCCATGCCGGCGATCCTGTCACCGCTGATGATTTAGGCGTCACCGGCGCGTTGACCATCCTGATGAAAGACGCGATCAAGCCCACGTTGATGCAGACACTTGAAGGCACACCGGCCCTCGTCCACGCCGGACCATTTGCCAATATTGCTCACGGCAATTCCAGCATTGTCGCTGATCAAATCGCCCTCAAGCTTGTCGGCCAGGACGGTTACGTCGTCACCGAAGCCGGATTTGGCGCAGACATCGGTATGGAGAAATTCTTCAACATCAAATGTCGCTACAGTGGTCTCGTTCCCAATTGTGTCGTTCTTGTTGCCACCATTCGGGCACTCAAAATGCACGGCGGCGGCCCTAAAGTGAGCGCTGGAGCACCGCTTCACGCAGCGTATACTGAGGAAAATCTGGAACTGCTCGAAGCCGGCTGCGCTAATTTGACTGCGCACATTCGCAATGCCCGTCGTTTTGGTGTGCCGGTTGTCGTAGCTGTCAACCGCTTCCATACCGATACGCCGGCTGAAGTCGCCCTCGTGCGCGAGAAAGCGCTGGCAGCCGGAGCGAGTGACGCTGTCATGTCCAACCATTGGGCGCAAGGTGGTGCCGGTGCTGTCGATTTGGGTCGTGCTGTGATTGCAGAGTGCGAAAAT